>NZ_SLWN01000007.1:277708-555880 GCF_004342025.1 Kribbella steppae
AACGGACGACGCCGGGCTCAGCGGACGACGCCGGGCTCAGCGGATGACGCGGGGGTCAGCGGATGACGCCGGCGAACTGGACGATCGCCGCGGCCACCTGGTCGAGTGGGGCGGCCCCGTCGAGCTCGAGATCCGCGGTGGCTCGGAGCAGTGGCTCGACCGTCTCCTTGAACTCGAGGCTTCGGGCCAGCTCCTCCGGATGCTTGCCGTAGCTGTTCGTTGTTCGATGAGCGAGGCGTTCGGCCATCACATCGGCCGCCACACTCAGCAGCACGACGCCGTCGAAGCGGTCCCTGAACTTCCCCAGATTCGACGCACATCCGCTAACGAACAGCACCCCGTGCCCGTCCTCGGCCAGCAACTCCCGGACCCGATCCTCCCGCCATACCCAGTCCTTCCCCGGCTGCAGTGGCGACGGGCCTTCACCATCCGCGCTGTCCACCCACTCCGACCACTCAGACGAATCGAGATCGACCGCCCGATAGCCCGACCCGGCCAGCCGTTCCACCGCCGTCGACTTGCCAACGCCTGATACGCCCGTCACCAGGATTCGCCTCATCGCGCCAGGCTACGACCCAACCGTGCCAACGAAGACAGCCCCAGCGAGACCGAGTGGGACCCACCAATCAGCTGAGACCTCGCCGGCTGAGCGACACGGGCCGAGGGCTCACCGACAGCCGCTGGCAGTCCACACGACCCGATCCGCTGACGACTCACCGGCCAACGACACGGAGCGAGCGGTCACCAGCGCCGCTGGCGGTCCACACACCCGATCGGCTGAGGGCTTACCGGCCAGCGATACGGAGCCAGGGCTCACCGACTGCCGCTGATGGTCCACACGACCCGACCGGCTGAAGTCTTGCCGACGAGCAGTACGAGGCGAGGGCTCAGCGGCAGCCGCTGGCGGTCCACACGACCTGACCGGTCGACGGCGCACCGGCCAGCGACACAGAGCCAGGGCTCACCGACTGCCGCCAGCGGTCCGCACCACCCGATCGGCTGAGGGCTAACCGGCCACCGATACGAGGCGAGGAGTCACCCGCCGCCGGTAGTGGTCCACACGACCTGATCGGCTGAGGGCTTGGCGGCTGGGCGGTACGGGGCGAGGGGTCACCGGCTGCCGTTGGCGGTCCACACGACCCGACCGGCTGACGGCTTACCGGCCAGCGATACCAAGCCTGGAGTCACCGACAGCCGCTGGCGATCCACACGGCCCGATCGGCTGAGAGCTTCCCGGCTGGGCGATACGGAGCCAGGGTTCACCCTCCGCCGGTGGTGGTCCGGACGACTTGATCGGTTGAGGGCTTGGAGAGGGGCTCGTCGCTCCAGGGGTTGTATGGAGGGGATCACAGCGGACTGGGGCCAGGTTCGGTGGGTGGGGTGGGGTCGCCCCAGATTGCCTGGCGGGCGGCGTCTGGTGTGGTTTCGCGGTGTCGGGTGGTGGTGGGCGTCCAGGGGCGTGCGGCGGTGTCTGGGGAGTTGTTGGTTGGGTCGTGGTGGTGAGGTGGTCTGTATTTGTTGGGTGGGATGGGGTCGGGGTTGGCCCAGCCGGGGCGGGTGACGTGGACGACGTGGTCGATGATTTGGATGTGCCAGTGGCCGGTGTGGAGGTCGATGTGGTGGCGTTTGCAGAGTAGGACGAGGTTGGAGACGCAGGTGGTCCCGCCGTCGATCCAGTGCACGAGGTGGTGGGCTTCGCATTGGATGGGTGGGGCGCCGCAGACGACGCAGCCGCGGTCGCGGGCGTTGAGTGCGAGTCGCATGGGTGCGGTGATGAGGCGTTTGGTGGTGCCGACGTCGAGGGGTTGGGATTTGGTGCCGAGGACGACGGGGATGGCTTGGGCGTCGCAGGCCAGGCGGCGGACGGCGGCTGCGGACAGGTCGTCGCCGAAGACGGTCTGGCCGGTCGCGTCGGCGGTGGCGGCTTTGAGGGCGTGGTAGTCGATGGTGATGGTGAGGTGGGCTTTCGGGCCGTGCCCGGGAATGTATTGGCCGAACCTGTCTTGACTTGACGCATCTCGACTCGACCCGTCGTGAGTCGATGCCTCGTGACTGGGCGCTTCGTGACTGGGCGCTTCGTGACTGGGCGCTTCGTGACTGGGCGCTTCGTGACTGGGCGCATCGTGAGCGGGCGCATCGTGAGCGGCAGGGCTGTCGACCGGTGGCAGGTCTCCACGGGCGCGCTGGTCGGAGTTGCCAGCGGTGCTGGAGCTGTCGCGATGTCCAGGAGGTCCATCCGTGCGGGCGTTTGCGCCGGTCGAGGTGCTGGGGCGGATGGGTTCGCCGAGGTGGCTGGCCGAGTCGTGATCGTCCCTCGGCTCGCCGACTGTAGGGCGGTCGGCGGGGAAGGTATTTCCCGTGCCGCGGTCGCCGGCGGCATTCGCCGTGCTGCGGTCACCGGGGGCCGCGGCACTGCGGTTGGCGGTGGTGCCGGTCGTGCTGTGGTTGCCGCCGGTGCTGGTCGTCGTACCGCGGCCAGCGGTGCTGGTTGTCGTGCTGGTCGCGGTGGTGTGGGTGATGGTGGCTGCGGTGTTGAGGAGGGTGGTTAGGGCGTCGGCTTGGCGTTTGTCGCGGGGGCGGGGGTCGGGGTGGCCGTCGATGGTTTTGTGGGGTTTGGCGCCGCTGTGGATGAGGGTGCGGAGGAGTTCGGCGTTTTCGTTGGCCAGGTAGCCGCCGAACTTGACGCCGTTGTCGGCGGGTTTGAGGGTCAGGGATTCGCGGTGGTAGGCGCGGTTTTCGTCGGGTTCGGGGCCGTCGGGGTCGAGGATGTTGCGCATGCGGTGGGCGGCGTGGCGGAGTTGGCTGGGGGTGAAGGTGCGGGCCAGGTTGATGAGTTGGCGTTCGGCGGCGTCAAGGTTCTCCACCGGGACAGTGTCGGGGACCCGTTCCAGGGCGGACACGATGGCAGCCGCCTGGGCGGGGTGCATCGGGCGACCCCGTTCGGTCTGCTTGTTGCTGTCGGCCCCATCGACCGTGCCGCCGTCATCGTCCTGGTCGGCGTCAACGGCCTGGTCGGCGTCAACGGCCTGGTCGGTGCCATCGGCACGGTCGGCGTCATCGGCCTGGCCGGGATCATCGCTCTGGTCGGTGTCGTCGGGGTCGGGGTTGGCGGGTACGTCGGCGGTGGGCGGCCCGGGGAATGGGGTGGCGGGGTCGGGGAGGGCGGCGGCGATGGCCTGGTACTTGGCCAGGGATTTGGCGAGGCGAAGGTCGCGGCGTGCCTCGACTGCGTCGACGCGGTAGCGCGTGGACAGGAACCGGGCGGTGTCGCCGGCGCCGATGTCGTTGGCGTAGCCGGAGGCGTCGAGGTCGCCGACGAGGTGGAGGTAGTAGGTCTTCAACCTGTTGATCTCGGCGACGGCCGCGTCGAGGCGCGACAGCTTCTCGCTGCCGGTCATCGACCAGGCGGGTCGTTCGCCGAGGATCTCCATGGCGACCACCCTAGGCATCCCCACCGACAGTTCTCAAACCAGGAATCCCGTTATTTTTAAGGGATTTCTGTCCACAGATACTGTCCCCAGGTTGTCCACAGAACACAAGATCCGTGCGCAACTGGTGCCGATTGATGTAGGCCGGCAGAAGGAGACACCCGGGGCGTCAGGAGCACGAGGGGAGGCGACTGCCCAACCGCCGCAGCGGGGAGAGAGACAGGCTCAGCGGAGAGAGGAACAGACCTGCGATGGCGACGGTCAGGGCGAGACGGATCCCCATGAGTCCGGCAGCAAGTCCCCCGAGCAAGGCGCCGAGAGGCGTCAGGCCCAGGCCCAGGAAGTTGATGGTGGCAACGACTCTGCCTTGGATCGCCTGCGGTGTGACCGCCTGGCGGATGGCCATGACGGCGACGTCGACGGTCTGGCTGAAGACGCCGTACAGGAAGTTGATCGCGATCAGCGCGGCGATCGTCGCGGCACCGGAGCCGTGGAGGAACGACGTGCAGAGCATCACCAGGTCGGAGATGAGTGCGGCGAACACGACCACGCGGCCGTAGCCGAACCAGCGGGGCATCCAGCCGGAGAGCAGTGAGCCGACCAACGCACCCGGCCCGAACGCGGCCAGGACGATACCCATGGCAGCGCCAGGCAACTCCAGCGAGCGGGACAGGAACAGGAGATACACGGTCATCAGGGCGGTGAAGAAGAACTGGTAGACGCAGGTCGCGATCGCCACCGCCCGGAGCGAACCATCGTCCACCACCACCTTCAGCCCATCCCGGATCTGTCGCAGTACGCCGCCGGACGGAGCGACCGGAGCCGTGTCGAGGCCGCGGATGCGCCAGATCGACAGGAACGAGATCACGAAGAAGAAGGCACTGGCCAGTACGGCGAAAGGTGCTGTCAGCAACGACACGAGGCCGCCGCCGAGCGCGGGTCCGGAGATCTGTGCGGCCGACTTGCTGCTCTCCAGGATGCTGTTGCCTTGCGCAAGCTGATCGCGTCGGACGAGTCGCGGGAACGATGCCTGGTACGCGACGTCGAAGCACACGCTGAACACTCCGCTGACGAAGGCAACGACGTACAGGAAGGGCAGTCCGAGCGTCCACGCGATCGGGACGAGCCCGAGCAGGACGGCTCGGCCGAAGTCGGCGTACACCATCATGGTGCGGGCTCGCCAGCGGTCGACCAGTACGCCGACGAACAGTGAGAACAACAGGATCGGTAATTGCTGCGCGGCCCGGAGTCCACCCAGCTGCGCGGCGCCGGCACCGAGCGAGACGACCGCGACCAGCGGCAACGTCACCTGGCTGGCATGAGTGGCGAGCAACGAGGCGCTCTGACCGATCCAGAGCATGAGGAAATCACGATCCGCCCACAGGCTGGGCGCGCGCGACGACAGCGACACGAGGAGTCCTTCGAGACAGCCCGAATCCGGGCAGGAGAAACCGTGCCGCTACACCGAAAGCAGCACGCGATGACAGTTCAGGTCAGCGCGTGCCCGATTGACCGGGCATCCCCAACTCCTACAAGGTCTCGACTCCCCCGCACCATAACTACACCGGCCCAATCCGGCCAAGCGGATTGTTCGACCACCACATCCCGGAAGCCTTGCTGCCCTGCTCCGCCAGTGGCAGCCGCCCGTGGAAAACGAACCAGCGTGTTTCGGTGGTGCAGGAAGGGGTTCGGGGTGAGTGTTGCGGTGCTGGTTTCATTTCCGGTGGAGAGTCTGGCGACTGCGCAGAGCCTTGGGCGGTCTCTGGTCGAGCGCGGTTGGGCCTCCGGGGCGGGTCGACTCGATTCCTGAGGCTGGTGTCAGGTTCGGCGCTCGCCGTGGAGGCGGAACTCGCGCACCCATGGTCAGCAGCGAGTGCCGGGAGCCGGGACCACCACGCCGTCGGCCAGATAGGCGTCGATCTTCGTCCGGGCGCACTCGTTCGACAGGTAGAGCGTGTGCCCCGGCCCGTCGTGGTAGATCGAGCCGCTGCCGGGCACCTGCGCGATCACCCGCGACGCCGAGTCGAACTCGCTCCAATTGCCCGCCATCACCAACGGCGGCAGACCCATCGGCAGTGCGGCCGGCTGGTTCTGCACCGGGATCGGCCAGCCGACGCATGACAGCATGGCGTACGCGATCGTCCCAGCGAGGCCCGTGTACGGCGCTGCCGCCTCCATCCGCCGTACCTGCCGCTGAAGCTCACGCTGGTTGGCCGGGTGGGGCCAGTCGGTGCACTCGACGACGCCAGGCGAGGGCGCGGCCGGAAACGGCTGGTTGGGCGGCGCAGGCGTGAACCCGGAAGCGTCGCCAGCCGCGGCCTTCTTGATCGCTTCAGCCAGTCGCCCGTACGACGCCGGCCCGCCACGCGCGAGGTATAGCCCGAGCTTGCGGATCTCGTTCCCGTCGTACGTCGTACTGCCCGCCGGAAGCGGATCGCGGTTCGCCCGAGCCACCACGCGTTTCCAAGTTGCCGGGTCAACCGAACAGGAAGCCTCGGTGCGGCACCAGTTGAAGAAGCGGACCATGAAGGTGTCGACGTCACGGGCCAGCTGGTTCAGCTCGCGATCCCAGTCGGCCGCGCTGTGGTTCCAGGTGCCGTCGAGGACAATCGTGCGGACTCGCTGCGGAAAGAGCCTGGCGTACGCCTGCGCCAGGAAGCCCCCGTACGACGCTCCGTAGAAGTTGACCTGTGATTCGCCGAGGGCCTTCCGGATCGCCTCCAGATCCCGGGCGTGACTGGCCGAGTCCATCGACGCGAACAGCTCTGGATCCTTGGCCTGACACTGCACCGCCGCCGCCCGGTTCGCAGCCGCGAGCCGATCGAAGGAGGCCTGATCGCGCGGCAGCCGCGGCAGGCGGACACCCTTCCACTCGCACGGCAGGTTCGTACTCAGCCCAGGCGTGTTCGGCCCGCCGCGCAGATCCCACGTGACGATGTCCATCTTCTGCCGCAGGCCCGCGAACGCCTGACCGCCGCCGTACGAGCGCATGAGGTCGATGCTGTTACCGGTCGGACCACCGAAGTTGACCGTCACCGAGCCCTGCGCCTTGGCGGCAGTTGACCGCAACCGGCCGAGCATCAGCGTGATCTGCCGACCGCCTGGCTTACCCCAGTCGACCGGGACCTGCAGCGACGCGCATTCGATGCCGACCGTGCCGGGACCGCCGGGGCACTCACCCCAATCCAGACTCGGCGCAGCCGAGGCGGGCACTGTGATCGCGTTCAGCGCGAGCGCGCCGATCGTGAGTAGTTTGAGCATGCCGCCCACGCTGTCGCGGATCAGCGAGGTGCACATCGGACGGCAGGCCGACAGACCTGGGTCCGATGTGACGAGGTGGCCGGTCGGTTAGGTTCGGTGGGTGACGGAGTCCGCGTTGACCCGGCGGCAGTTGATCGCCGCCGACTGCCTAGTAGCTGTCGTGTACGCCGTCCTGCTCGCGTTCATGACCCCCTCGGACCTGCCACCGTGGACCGTCCTCCTGACAGTAGCCCTCGCCATACCGGTCGCCGTACGACGGATCTGGCCACTGCCCGCCCTCGCGGCCGTGCTCGTCCTCTCAGTGGCGGCCGTCGCCATCCACGCACTCCGCGACCCACTACTCGCCGCTTCATACGTCCTGTACGTCGTCGGCCTCACGCGTGCGCCATCACCTCCCCCGGCAACCAGTCGCCTGATCAGCACGGCCGGCGCGACTGGTCTCGTCGTACTCCTCTTCGCCGTCACCACCGGAGGCTCGACGGAGGGCTCGACGGAGGTCGTGCTCGTGCTGTCCGGCATGGCCGGGATGTACGGCGCCTGGATGCTCGGTCGCGTAGTGAGGGACCGGCGAGCGGCCGCGATTCAGGCGGCGCGGGCCCTGGCCAAGCAGGCCGTATCGGACGAAAGGCTGCGGATCGCCCGGGAACTGCACGACATCGTTGCCCACAGCATGGGCCTGATCGCGGTCAAGGCCGGCGTCGCCAACCACGTCCTGCACGTCCGGCCGGAAGAGGTTTCCGACGCATTGTCGGTGATCGAGACCACGAGCCGCGACGCACTGGTCGAGCTACGCCACATGCTCAGCCTCCTGCGTACGATGGACGAACCGCCGACCGCCGGACTGTCCGCACTCCCCGAGTTGGCCGCGCGCATCGAGTCCACCGGCGTCCAGGTCGAGTTCGTCGTGGAGGTGACCGAGCCCATACCGGAGGCGGTCGGGCTGACAGTCCACCGCATCGTCCAGGAGTGTCTGACCAACGTCACCAGACACGCTCGAGCGAGTCGTTGCCGAGTGCACGTTTCTGGCGACGCGTACGCCGTCCAGGTGGAAGTGACCGACGACGGGGTGGGTGGGGCCGTCACCGAAGGGCATGGGTTGATCGGGATCAGGGAGAGGGTGAGCATGTACGACGGTTCGTTCCGGGCCGGGCCGCGATCTGGCCGCGGGTTCGAGGTCGTCGTACGACTGCCGTACCAGCGGGCCGGAGTGAGTGCGTGAGCGACATCCGCGTCCTGGTGGCAGACGATCAGGCGTTGTTGCGCGGCAGCTTCCGGGTGCTGATCGACACGACCCCCGGCCTCGTCACGGTCGGCGAGGCCGCGGACGGGGTGGAGGCGGTCGAACTCGCGCGGCGGGACCGGCCGGACGTCGTACTGATGGATGTCCGGATGCCGCGGCTCGACGGGATCGAGGCGACCCGGCAACTGTGCGCATCACCCGAGACGGATGGCGTACGCGTGCTGATCCTGACGATGTTCGATCTGGACGATTCCGTGTACGCCGCTCTGCGGGCCGGCGCGAGTGGATTCCTGCTGAAGGACGTACCGCCCGCGGAGTTGCTCCAGGCAATCAAAGTCGTCGCGGCCGGCGAAGGGCTGCTCGCCCCGTCCATCACCCGCCGGCTGATCGCGGAGTTCGCCCGCTTGGCCGAGCCCGGCCAGTCGCCGCTGCACGGGCTCGATGGAGTGACCGAGCGGGAGCGCGACGTGCTGTCGCTGATCGCGCGCGGCCTGTCCAACAAGGAGATCTGCGACCACCTGCACGTCGGCCACGGCACTGTGAAGACCCACATCGGCCACCTGCTCGCCAAAGTCCAGGCCCGCGACCGCGCCCAGTTGGTCATCGCAGCCTACGAATCAGGCCTGGTCCAACCGCGGCGGCGGTAGCGGCCCAACCCCGGTAATAGTCCGCTCACCAGGTGGATCCGACCGGCAGGAGAAAAGTTCACTTGCCTGGAGTTAGTTAGGCGGCTAAGTTTTGTGATTAGCCGACTAACTACATGAAGGGTACGCCATGGAACTGGGGTTGAGAGATGCGGCGGTGCTGGTGACCGGCGGGTCGTCGGGAATCGGGCGCGAGGCGGCGATCGGCTACGGACGCGAGGGCGCGAAGGTCGCGATCACGTACAACTCGCAGAAGGACGTGGCCGAGGGGGTGGCCGAGGAGATCGAGGCGGCCGGCGGTACGGCGTACGTCGTACCGATGGATCTGAACGAGCCGGAGACGATCGCGGCCGCCGTGGCCGCCGTGATCAGCTGGTGGGGCGGGCTGGATGTGGTGGTGGGGAACGCGGTCAACTGGGGCAACGCCGGGTTCCACGAGCGGCCGGTGAAGATCGAGGACGGGACCACCGACTGGTGGGTGCCGGTGATGCGGGCCAACCTCGAGGGCAACTACCACCTGGTGCAGCAGGCGGCGCCGGCATTGCGGCAGTCGGAGCACGGCCGGCTGGTCTTGATCTCGACCGACCTGGCCGAGCGCGGCATGGCCGGTGCCTGGCCGTACGCCGCCGCGAAGGCCGGGCTGCACGGCCTGGTCGCGAGTCTCCAGCACGATCTGGGCCAGGACGGCGTGCTGGTCAACGTCGTGATGCCCGGGATCACGCTGCAGAACGGCGAGCACCACGTGATCCCGAAGGCCGCGCTCGATCAGATCGCGACGACGTTCAGCGCGCGCAAACTGCCGGACACGACCGATGTCGCCGCCGCGATCCTGTTCCTCACCTCACCCCGGACCACCGCGATCCAGGGTGAGATCCTCCGCGTCACCGGCGGCCACCTGCTCCCGGCCTAACGGATCCGGACCGCGGCGACCGCGCTCTTCCTGACGTTGCGGCCATCGGTCACCTCGACGCGATAGGCGACCGACTGGCCGCTCGTCAGGCCGGAGTCGGCGAACGTCGTCACGGTCGGCTTCGTCCAGGAGTAGGAGTAGCGGGTCCAGCTCCCGACCTTCGTCTTGCCGCGGTACAACGTGTAGGTCAACGAGATGTTGTCCACGTCGACGACCGTCGGGAAGCTGACCGTCGCCCGGTGAACCCGCGTGCTGGACACCTTCGGTGCCGCGGGCAGACCCGGCCGGGCACCGCCGGGAGCGTTGGTGAACCGGGTCAGGCCTTGCTGCGGTACGCCGTTCACCTCGGTGAAGTCACCGCCCGCCCACAGGTCGTTGCCGCCGGACGCGAATGCCAGCGGACCGACCAGGGTCTCGCCGCCCGCATCGGTGTTCGGGTACCACGGGCCCAGCTTGCCGTTGAGCGCGCTGTGGACCAGCAGATGGTGCATACCGGTCTTGTCGGGGAAGCCGCCGTCCCGGCTGCAGTCGTGCGCGTGCGAACCCTTGTAGACCCAGTTGCCCATCGCCTTGACCGCCTCGGTCGCGCCCAGGCACTTGCTCTGCCACAACAACTTGCCGGTCGTCGCATCGGCGGCGATCATGCCGTCGTAGCAGCCGGAACCGGAGCCCGCGTTGCCGGCGAAGACCTTGTTGCCGAGCGTGTCGATATCCTTGACCCGGCTGTCACAGTCGGGTGTCTTCGCCGGGATGACCGCGGCGGCCGGCATCGCGTAGGCGGCGCCGGTCGTGGTGTTCACCATCGCCAGTGCATGATGCGGCTCGCCCTGCAAGGTCTCGAAGCCGCCGCCGACGAAGACGCGCTTGCTGTCGTCCGACACGTCGATCGCGTGCACGTCGTCGTCCGCGTCCGGGTCCCAGGGCAGGAGTACCCCGGTGTTCAGGGTGACCGCGGCCAGGCGGTTGCGGACCGCCCTGTCCACCTTGCCGAACGAGCCGCCCAGGTAGACGGTGTTGCCGGTGATCGCCAGCGCCGCGACCCGGAAGTTGACCGCGGGATCCCAGCCGGCCACGAGGCCGCCGGTGGCGACACTGAACAGCGCGACGCGCTTGCGCGACTGGCCGTTGACGCTGGTGAAGTCTCCACCGATCACGACCCACTTGCCGTCCGGGCTGGTGGCGATACTCCAGACGGAGCCGTTGAGCTTCGGCGCGAACCTCGTCGGCGCACCGGTGCTCCGGTTGAACGCCGCAAGGTAGGTCCGGGCCGCGTCGCCCTGACCCACCGCATTGCCGGGCGGCCGGATCCGGGTGAACAGACCGCCGGCGAACACGGTGTTTCCGGCCACCGCGACCGCATTCACGCTGTCGTTGGTCTGCCACGACACCTGCTTGACCGCGGACACGGCCGAGCCGAATCCGGGCGTTGCCGCCTCGACCGGCCGGCCGGATGGCACCAGCGCCGCCGCGACCACGGCCGCGGCGGTGACCACCGCCAGAACTGCCTTCTTCATCAACAATCCCCCGCCTCGCCACCCGTGATTTCAAGCGCTGTGACTATGTGCCACCACACGATAACTGTCAGCTCAGGCCGAGTCGAAAGCGGACCCCGCCGCGCGCGCTCGGCGTGCACAAGCGGTCACGCTTGTACCGTGGGCACAGGGACACTGGGAGAAGGAGCGTCGCGATGGCCCGGGCACTGATCGTGGTGGACGTGCAGAACGACTTCTGCGAGGGCGGAAGCCTGGCCGTCAGCGGTGGAGCGGACGTGGCGTTCCGGATCGGCGAACTGCTGCACAAGTGGTACGAGGCCGACCCGGCGGACAAGCAGTACGAGTACGTCGTGGCCACCCGGGACCACCACATCGACCCGGGCGACCACTTCTCCGTCGAGCCCGACTTCGTCCACTCCTGGCCGCGGCACTGTGTCGCCGGCACCGACGGCGTCAGCTTCCACCCGAACATGGACCCCCAGCCGTTCGACGCGATCTTCGACAAGGGCGAGTACGCGGCCGCCTACTCGGGCTTCGAAGGCAAGTCCCACGGGGACGGCCGCACGCTCGCCGACTGGTTGCGCGAGAACGGTGTCACCGACGTCGACGTGTGCGGTATCGCCACCGACTACTGCGTCCGCGCGACCGCCCTCGACGCCCGGGAGGCAGGCTTCGGTACGACGGTCCTGACCGGGCTGACCGCGGGTGTCGCCCAGGGGACCACCGAGCAGGCCCTGTCCGAGCTGCGCGCCGCCGGGGTCACCGTCACCTGACCGGAGCCCCCGGGCCGAGCGGGATCCCCAGCGCCCACCAGGCCAGGAACAGCAGCGTCCAGGCGATCGTCATCGACACCGCCAACGGGACCGTGTACGACGCCAGCGTCCCCACGCCGGCGTCCTTGCGGTAACGCTGCAGGAACCCGAGCGCCATCACGAAGTACGGGCTCATCGGCGTGATCGCGGTCGAGCCCGAGTCGGCGATCCGGAACAAGGCCTGGGTGGTCTCGGCCGGGACGCTCAGCAGCAGCATCATCGGCACCAGGATCGGCGCGGTCAGTGACCACATCGCCGACCCGCTCGTCACCAGCACGTTGATCAGCGTCAGCAGCACCAGGATGCCGAGGAAGATCACGATCGTCGGCGCGCCGAGGTCACCGAGCACCCGGGCCGACTCCGCCGACAGCAGGTCCCCGATCCGGCTCCAGGAGAAGTACGCCAGGAACTGCGCGATCGCGAAGAACAGCACCAGCACCGGCGCCATCTGCTTGATGCCTTCGGCCATCAGCCTCGGTACGTCGGCCGCCGTCTCGATCGCCTTCACGGTCACGCCGTACGTGATCCCGACCAACCCGAACAGTACGGCGACCACCATCGCGATACCGTCGAGGAACGGCGACTCGACGATGCTGCCGTTCTCTCCGCGCAGTGGTGAATTCTGCGGCACGAGTACGGCGACGATGGCGACGGCCGCGAGCAGGAACACGATCCCGGCACGGCGCAGACCGGTGCGCTCGGCCTCCGACAGCTTCAGCTGGTCCGGATCGTCACCAGGCGCGTCCGGATCGGCGTCGAGGTCGGTCCGCTTGCTCAGCACCAGCCTGGTCACCAGAGTGATCACCAGCGCGAGCAGCACCGACGAGGCGATGTTGAAGAACCAGTTCGACAGCGGCGAGACGTAGGCGTCCGGGTCGACCGTCCGGGCCGCCGCCGTGGTGATCCCGGCGAAGATCGCGTCGTTCGGGGTCGGGATCGGGCTGGCGTCGTACCCGGAGGCGATCGCGGTGTACGCGACCACGATGCCGAGGATCGGCGACCGGCCGACCGCGCGGAAGGCGAGCCCGCCGAGTGGCACCAGGATGATGTACGCCGCGGCCGACGCGACGTGCGCCATCGTGCCGGCGAACGCGACCGCGAACACCACCATCGACTGCGGCACCCGGGACACGCTCACCCGCATCAGTGCCTGCAGGAACCCGGTCCGCTCGGCCAGCGCGACCCCCATGATCACGACCACGATCGTCGCCATCGGCGGGAACTCGGCGAAGTTCGAGATCGCGGTCGACACCGCCATCTGCAGGCCGTCGCCGGACAGCAGGTTCTGCACCGCGACCGTCTTGCCGTCCTTCGGTGACACCACGGACACGTCCAGCGCGGCCAGGATCGCACTCACCACGGCGAGGATCGCGGACAGGATCCAGAACAACCAGAACGGATGCGGCAGCGCGTTGCCGACCCGCTCGATCACCGCCATCGCCCGGACCAGGCGTGGCAGTTCCTTCGTGTCGGTCGTCGTAGTCATGTCAGGTCCTCAGCTTGTGCGACCGGAAGAACGCACCGATCAACTCGTGCGCCTCGAACGTCTGGGTGACGTAGCCCGGCCCGGATGACGCATCGGACCCGGGCCACGAGTGCCCGCCATCAGTGACGGCAACATGGACGACATCCGCCTCGCAACCCTTGTAGAAGTACTTCAGTACGTCGTCGCCCTGCTGCGACACCACTGGGTCCGGCTTGCAGTGGTTGCGGACCGACCAGTCCCGGACCCAGGTCTGCACACTCGGCAGGTCGCGCTGACCGTCACCGCCGTACGGGATCGTGGTGTCGCCGGTGCCGTGAATGTCGAGCACGGGCACCGGCCGGCTCGGCGCGCACCGCTTGCCCTGCTGGTAGAACGCACCCGCCACCGGAGCGATCGCGGCGATCCGGTCGGCCATTTCACAGGCGAGGATCGCGGTGAACCCGGCCCCGTTCGACTTGCCGGTCGCGTAGACAGCCTTCGTGTCGACGCACAGCGAACCTTCCAGGGTGTCGAGCAGATCCGAGGTGAACTTGACGTCGTCGACCCCCTCGGCCGAGTACGGCGCTCCCTGCCACGCCTGCTTGTTCTCGTCACCGATCACACCGTTGGGGTAGGCAACGATCGCGTCGAGCTTCGACAGGTCCGAGAAGGCTTCCGTCTGCGCCCCGGTCTTGCCACGACCGTGGTACACGACGATCAGCGGGTACGCCGTTCGCACGTCGTACCGATCCGGGACATGCAGCCGGTAGGTGCGGGTGAGACCACCGCTGACCACCTCGTAGTCGCCGGTGGAGAGTGCTTGCTTACCGCAACCGGTACTGCGGGCGGCCGGAGCGACCGCGGTTGCCGACGGCAACCCGATCGTCAGCAGGCCGGCCGTGATGAAGAGTGCGCCGAGGGTTCTCGGGCGTGCGAGGTTCATCAGGGTGCCTCCTCAGGGGCAGGCGGCCTGCGGGCGGGCAGGCTCGCGCCTGGACCGGGCGGGGTCCAGTGTGAAGGGGATGTGTCAGGCCGAGAGCAGTTCGTCGGCGAAGGCGGCTATGCGGTCGGCGGCCGTCTCGACCAGGAGTCGGCCGTCCTCGGCAGTGGCACGGCGGGGGTCTCCCAGCACGCCACGCTTGTGATACGCGTCGAACCCGACGGACAGGCGCGGTCCACGCGCCTGCCGGGACAGCCGGGCCGGTGTGGTCAGTTCGTCGAGCCTGGTGGCGCCGGGTTCCAGGCCGTCGGCCTGGACGAGTTCCGGGGCCAGATACAGCATCTGGGCGGTCTCGGCCTCGCCGGCGTGCCCGTGGACCTCACTGACATCCACGATCAGGTCGGACACCACGGAGGTGATCGGTGTCCAGGCGAAGGTGAGATCCTCGCGCACGTACTCCTGCGCGAGCACGGACAGCGCGGCGTTGTTGCCGCCGTGCCCGGTGATGACCAGGAACTGCCGCCAGCCGTGCTCCCGCAGGCTGGCGACCACGTCCCGGATCACGTGCATGAAAGTTGCCGGGGACAACGTCACGGTCCCGGCGAAGGCCATGTGGTGCGGCGAGACGCCGTACGGGACGACCGGTGCGACGACGGCGGAACCGTCCAGCCGCTCGGCCACCAGCTCGGCGACCCCGACGGCCCGCACGGTGTCGGTGGACATCGCCATCCCGCCGCCATGCTGTTCCTGCGCTCCGACCGGAATGATCACCAGCGGCGACCGCAGGACGGCCTCGGCCGCCTCGTCGGTCGTCAGCTCCGCGAGTCTGCGGAAACTTTTCGCCACCTGGTGACGCTCTTCTTCCGGAGAGCGGCTGTTCACGGGAGCTCCGGGAAGTCGGCGGCCTCGACAGCCCGGCGGATGTTGTCCAGATGCTCCCGGGTCAGGCGTTCGGCCCGCTCCGGGTCCTGTGCCCGGACGGCCGCCGTGATCGCCTGATGCTCGGTGTGATCGCGCTCGCGGTTGTCGTAGAGCGCACGGATCTGCTGCTGCTCGCGGACCCGCACCTTCAGCAGCGAGGCCAGCACCTCTTCTAGCAACGGATTGCCAGAGGCGGCGGCCAGCTCGATGTGGAAGTTCAGCGCGAACGCGGGGCCGCCCGGTGGGACCAGCGCGTTGGTGACCGCCGCCTCGAGCCGCTCCAGGTTCTCCGGCTGCCGAGCGGTGGCGGACTGAGCGGCGATGGCCGGCTCGAGCACCAGGCGGGCGCTGATCAGCTGCAGCACCGACTCCTTGGTGATCGGCGGGCGGTGCGGGTTCGCCAGGACGACGTTGTTGATCGTCGGCCCGACGTACGTCCCGGAGCCGTGCCGGAACTCCACCGCCCCGGTCGCCTCCAGCTTGCGCAGCGCCTCCCGCACCGTCGGCGTCGTGATCGCGAACCGCTTGGCCAACTCCCGGGCCGACGGAATCGCGTCCCCAGGACCCAGTCCGCCGGCCCGGATGATCTCGAGAATCGACTCGGTCAACCGATCGGACAGGCTGGGTGGCGCCCCGCCAATTGAGTAACTCACAAACTGACTAAATCACTTAGCCTTTCCCGAGGTCAAGACCTCAGGCGAGTAGTTCTGCTCAGGCAGGTGGCCCGCAGCGGCCAATAGCGTGCTGCCGTGAAGCAACGCAGTCGGCCAGCGGCGGCCGCCCTCAGCGTCGTCACCGCCCTCGCAGTCGGCATCGGGGTCGGCGTGGTGACCGGAGTGATCGCGACAGCCGTGTCGTCGCGGGAGTGCTTGGCCGACGAGGATTGCCTGGCGTTCCTGACAGGCCTGGGGTACGGCGTGGTCGTGGGTGGGATCGCCGCGGCGATCACCGTTCTCGTCCTGTCGATCCGCCTGCAGGTCGGAGCGATCTTCGGTATCGGTGCCGCGGCAGCGCTGCTGTTGCTGGTTCGGGCGGCTTGGGGGCTGGGGCTGGGGCAGGCTCAACTGCTCGTCTTCCTGGCCGCGGTCGTGTTCGCCGGCGCCGCCGTCGTCAACAGCTGCTACCGGCCTGCGCCGTCCCAGCTCGCTGACCAGCCGGCCGGCGGCGAGCCCCGGCAGTGGAGTCGGCCGACGCTCGCCTCCGTCCTGATCGCGGTCTGCGCTGTGGTGATCGCCGGGCTTCCCGCCGGTTCGAAGCTGAGCACGGTGTGGTCGGAGCAGCAGCGGATCGAAGCCGTCTTCGAGCGACCGCTGCAGACCGACCTGGACGGCACGTGGCCGTACAGCGTGCGCTACTCCAGCACCGGCATCGACTACTCCGTGTTCGAGCCGACCTCCGGCGGTTCCCGGATCGCGGACATCGAGGTCAGCGTCCGCACCCTCGCGCCCGACCAAACGCCATGCACCGGCTTCGATGATCTGACCGAGGGCGCCGTCAGGCAGTGCGCGGAGCTCGAACCGAACCTGTGGCAGGCCCGTGGTGCGAACGGCGAGTCCCGGTACTTCGTCCACGCGGACGAACGCCAGTGGGCCTACGTCAGGTCCGAGACGTACGGCGGCGCTGCCGCCCAGCGGATGCACGACGCGAGAGCCGAGCAGATCGCTCGCTCCCTCGAGCCGCGATCCGCCTGGCCGCTGGCCGCGGACTCTGCCGAACTTGCCCGAGCTGATGATCAGCTCGGGCAACGCGCTGTCAGCGGTTGGTGGATGACACGAACAGGATGGCGTGATTGGTCGTGACCAGGGAGCCGCTCCGGACGAACCAGCCCGGCGGGACAGCCTTGCGCGACTGGCTCACGCCGCCGACCGTCACGCGGTACTCGGCCGTGTAGCCGCGCTTCTCGAGTACTTGCAGCACGGTGGCCACCGTCTGGCCGACGTACCTGACCCCCTGCAGCGGCTCACCGCGGCCGTCGATCGGGCCACTCTGGACGAGTCGCTCGCCCGGCTTGGCGGCCCGTCCGATGTACAGCTCGGCCTGACCCTTGTAGTTGACCGGGATGGTGAACTCGGGCACGCACGGGTAGCTCGGCGGGTTGTCACAACCTGCCGGGTAGACGGTCGTCTTGATGTTCCCCGAGCCGGCACCGAAGCCGGCCGCGGTGTGCTGACCGACGATGGACGGCGACGACGGGACCAGCTTGAGCTTGATGTCGAGGCCGTGCTCCTTGAACTCCTTGTTGAAGCGGGCCGAGTCGGCCTCGGGATCGACGACGCGGACCTTCAGGAACTTGCCTTCGGTGGTGAAGGACAGCGCCGGCCCGAGCGCCTCCTGCCGTGAGTCGCCCGGCAGCCGGACGACGGTGACCGCGACGGCTGCGATGACAGCGGCGGCAGCGAGTACCGGCACCAGCCGCCGGACTGCCCCGCGGGCCCGCCGAGCCTGAGCACCGGCGCGAAATGGATCGGACGCTGTGATGCTGCCGAGCAGCTCCGTGCGAGTCGTCTCACCGACTGCAGCGGCCGGATCGTCACCGGCGGCGGGGTCGAGCTGCCGGAGCAGGTCAAGAGTGTCTGGCTTGCTCATGAGTGTTCTCCTCGCGCTGGAACGGCCGTCACTCGGCCGGAGGTGGAGCGGTCGATCAGCCGTTCGAGGCGGCGGCGAGCACGGTGCAGGCGTACGGCGGCCGTGCCGCGGGAACACCCGAGTGTCGTGGCGAGCTGCGCTGTGTCGAGGCCCTCCCACGCGACCAGCGACAGCAACTCCCGGTCGGCGTCGGACAGCTGCCGGAACGCCTCGGCGACGTACTGCAACTCAAAGGTCGGCTCGGATACCGCCGGCGTCGCCCGCAGGTCGTCACGCAACTTGTCCGCCAGTCCGTGCCGCCGCGTTTCACCTCGACGGTGGTTGGCCAGCACGCGCCGCGCGACGCCGTACAGCCAAGGCAGCGCCTGGTCCTTCGGTACGTCGTCCAGCCGTCGCCAGGCGACCAGGAACGTCTCGGCCACCAGGTCGGCCGCGTCCTCGCGGAGGTCGAGGCGCCGGACGACGTACCGCAGGACGGGGTCGTGGTGGCAGGTGAACAGGTTCTCGAAGCGGACCAGACGGTCCGGGGGAGATTCGGACATCGGTCTGACCTCCCCCGACCCCGAGCGGGTCATCGTGAGTGATCGCGTCATACCCCGGTTTGTGTCCGGGTACGGCGTTCGATTACATCAGGGGTTCACGATGATGGGGGCACCGCCGGAAACCAGGGACCAGTCGCCGGTGTGGAAGGCGGACGGGTCGACCGAACCGGTCGCGATCACGTAATCGATCATCAACTGCCGGATCTCGACCTGCCGGTTGTAGACGACCGGGGCCGTCTTGATGTGCGGGAAGTTGCCGCCGCCGGACTGGCGATAGTTGTTGACGGCCACGACGAACTGCTGGTCCGCAGCCACCGCGACCCCGTCGTACGCGAGGTCGGTGATCCGCGAACCGACCGGCTTCGCGATGTCGATCTTGTACGTGAGCGGCTTCGTCAGCCCACCGAGGATGTCGTAGTTGTAGTCCGGCGTCCCGATCGGCGCGGTCGGCGTCGGCGCGTTGGTGACCTGGTCGGAGGTGAACGGCCCGGTGCCGGTGATCTGCTTGAAGTACTGCGCGGAGAACTCCAGGTACTCGCGGATCTGCGTACCCGTCATCGTCACCGCGAGCAGCGTGTTGTCGAAGACGTACAGCCCGGCGACGTCGCGGATCGAGACGTCACCGGCCGGGATCGCGGCCGCCCGGTTGAACGGCGCCGCGATCGCCAGCACCGGCAGCGAGGCCTGCGGCGTACCGACCACGGCCTTCGCGACTGCGTCGGCCTGGATGAAGTTGACGAAGTCCAGCGCGGCCGTGTCCTCCCAGGGAGCGGTCGCGGCCGACATCGCCTCCGTGCAGGTGCCGATCTTGGAGTTGACGTACTCGATCACCGTGTCGTGGTCCTGCTGCAGTACGGCGACCACCTTCGGGTCGGCGTCGACGGTGTTGGCGTTCAGCACCTGGGCATGCCGGCCGACGACCTTCCACTGGCCGTGCTCCTTGCGCAGGTCGAGGTCGATCAGCGAGAGCCGCATCCCCCACTTGAGCGGCTCGGTCAGCACGGCCTGCTGGCCGGTCTCCTTGTTCGTCACCAACCGCTCGGGGATCTCCTGGTGCGCGTGTCCGACCAGGACGGCGTCGATCCCGGGGACGGTCTCGACCATCAGGGCCGAAGCGTTCTCGGGCACCGGCAGGGCGTCGCCGTACGACGAGGACAGGTCCATCCCGGAGTGCACGGAGACGATCACCACGTCGGCACCGGCCTTGCGGACCCGCGGTACCCAGACCTTCGCCAACTCGACGACGCCGCCGAACTTGATCTTGTTCTCGACCACGGCCTTGTCCCAGATCGCGATGCCCGGGTTGGTCAGCCCGAGGATGCCGACGGTGATCGGCTTCTCGCCCGGCACGTGCACCCGCTTCAGCACGTACGGCGGGAAGACCGGCAGACCGGTCGTCCAGTCCTCGGCGTTCGCCCCGAGCAGCGGGAAATCCAGTTGCCGCTGGAACTTCCGCAGGATGTCGAGGCCGTAGTTGAACTCGTGGTTGCCCAGGGCTGCGGCGTCGTACCCGATCTCATTCATCGCGGCGGCCATCGGGTGCAGGTGGCCGCCCGTACCGTTCTCACCGGTGATGGGCTCGATCCTGGCGAAGTAGTACGACAGCGGGGTGCCCTGGATAGTGTCGCCGGCGTCCAGCAGCAGTGGCCGCAGGGCGCGCTGGTCGGCGGCGATCCGGTCCCGGACCGCGGTGACCAGGGTGGAGATCTTTGCCAACCCGATGTCGTTGTGCGCGGCGTCGTCGTACTCGGCGTTCTTGAAGTAGTCCCAGTTGAAGACGTTGCCGTGCAGGTCGGTGGTGCCCATCACGGTCAGCCGGACGGTCTTCTCGCGTCCGGCGTACGCGGGAACTGTCTGGAAGCCGGCCGCGGCCAGCGCCGCCGCGCCGCCGATCACTGTTCGTCTCGTCATCGTCGTCCGCTCACCGCTCATTCGTCCGCCTCACCGGGTCGTCGCGGCCGGGATCACCGGCCTGGACCGCACACGATACGGCCGACACACCCCGACCCGATGCCCAGGTTGAACCGCAGGACACGAGAAGATGCCGCTCATGACCAAGCCGCCCGGCAAGCTTCTGCCGTTGGTCGCCGCCCTCCTCTGCGGTGCCGTCCTCGCCCAGGCCGCCGAACCGGCCGAAGACCCGATCACCAGTGCAGCCCCTGCCGTCAAGGCATCGGCGCATGCGCCGTTGGCCCTTCCGGCCGTCCATCAGCCGGCTCCGGCCGGGCCGCGCAAGCAACAACAACAGCAGCGCCCGCGGCAGCACCGTACGTCGACCACGGCCACGCCGGACGACTGGAACCTGACCAAACACGGCAAGGTCCTCTACCTGACCTTCGACGACGGTCCGCAGAAGGAATGGACACCGAAGGTCCTGCAGGTGCTGGCGAAACACCAGGCCAAGGCGACGTTCTTCGTCCTCGGCCGGGAGGCGGCCGCGCATCCCGACCTGGTCGCGCTCACCCGGGCCGCCGGTCACCGGATCGGCAACCACACCTGGGACCACAAGATGCTGACCACGCTCCCGGCGGCCAAGATGCGGCAGGAGATCCTGACCGGGGTGCGGTCGAAGTGCTTCCGGCCACCGTTCCGGGAGACGAACGCGCAAGTCGCGGCGGTGGCGGCGTCGTACCACCAGCGCCAGGTGCTGTGGGACGTCGACACGTTGGACTGGTCCAAGCCCGGTACGGCGAAGATCGAGCGAGCGATCCTGCAGGGAGCCCGCCCGGGCGCGATCATCCTGATGCACGACGGCGGCGGCAACCGCTCCGAAACCGTCGCGGCCCTGGACAGCGCCCTCACCCAACTGACCCGCCAGGGATACACCTTCCACGCCCTCCCGTGCTGACTACACGGGCGGTGGCTCCTCCTCACGCCTCAGCCTCCTGTCGCGCAAAGTTCGCAAGGAATACAGAACAGCGGCCCGTCGACCCTCCGCTGTGTTCGCGAAGTCCCGCTGCTCCAGACCGGCATCGTTCAGCGGCTCCGCATACTTCTCGATCAGGTAGTCAATTCCCAGAAGTCGCTCCACGTCTTCCTCGGGGAAGGAGTCGAGGACGGTCTCGGATCCACGCTCTTTGGTCGTGATCCACCAACCGGCAATATCCAGGTCATCCCATCCCCCATCGGACGTCGCCGACCGGACCCAGCTCCGGCAAGCGGGCGCATCGAGGTGGGCCCAGGCCATGACCAGATGCTTGACATCCAGTGGCGTCTCCAGAAAACCCTGGCCCAGCAGCTGCGAGCTGAACCGGTTGATCTTGTCGGCCAGCACGGAACGAGGAGAAGCATCGCGCAATCCCATCTGGCAACCAAAAAGCAGCCATCCGACCGCGTCGTCGAGACCGGAGACCAGGGACAGCAGATCTCCCTCGGACAGCTCCGCGGTAAATCGGCTGGCCAGATCGCAGTAGGTCCGGCGCCGGCCGGCGCCCTCCGACGACTCGTCGGACCCTTCGACGTACATGCCGCCCAGCAACGTGACCAGCGCCGACATGTTGTCCGGATCGGCTGAGCGGCGAAGCCAGATCTTCCGTGCGGCACGCGCCCGATCGACGTAGAGGTAGACCTTCAGCCGCCGCACCGAAGGATCGGACGGGTCCAGGTCACCCAGTTGGCTCAACGTTTCGGAGATCTCCGAGTCGGCCAGGTCGTCACCGGGGACACCGAAGGAGAAGTACCGATCGAAGTAGTCCGAGTGACCGACCCCTCTCCGCGCCGCCACCTCCGCCAGCATCCGGCTGTCGACACGCCCTTCCGACTTCATGGACGCCACGACGGGAAAGAGGGTCGCCAGCACCGCAACCAGCCCCTCGACGTCGGCCGGCTCCGAATCCGGCCTCGTCCCGGCCACCACATCGGCCCAGCGTGACCCATCGAACTCGACGCCGTGCATCGGCACGCGCACGGTGTCGATGGCAACCTCCGACCGCAGCCGAAACAACATGGAGTACAGCGGCGTTTCGAACGTCCGCAAGTAGGTCAGAACACAGAAATCAACGAAATCGACCTCATCGCGCACCGCGGAATACAGCGCATCGACCTGCGCGAGATAGCGATTGATCGATCGTGGCGTCACCAGCCTGCTCGACAGCCCGTTCTCGTAGGCTCCGACGAAGCGTGAGTCGGGGCCGAGATCAACGGTCAGACCAAGATCGTCGGCCAGTTGCTCCAATCTCGAGAGGAGAAACCTCTTGGCCTGCACGGCCCGGAGCGGAGGGATGTCCAGTCGGACCTGGACCATCTTCTCCAGATAGTCGCGCGCACGATCCGCGCTGCCACCACACAGTTCGGTGAGTGACAGTACGTCGATGAGAGTCTTCTCGTCATAGGCCAGTAGGTAATAGACGTACGGAAGGCGGCCAAGGAATCTCACCAGCTTGAAAACGAGGAGGAGCTCGGCCGGCGACAGCCTGTCCAAGTCATCGAGTACCACCAGGATCGGCTGGGCCGTGGACCGGAGCGTCTCCTCCAACTTACGCCGTTCAGCGCTCGCGCTGCCGTCTCCTGTAACCCATTGGGCGACCGCCGACAGCGCTGACTCCGCATCGATACCGACCAGACCTCCGAGCTTGCCCACCGGGCTGATCCGCTCGACAAACCCGCCGATCTTCTTGCGAATCTCCTTTGGCTGCTCGGATTCCGGCAACGCCGCCGACAGCTCCGAGAAGAAGCCGAGGAGCATCGAATCCAGGTCGGAGTACGCCCACGGGTTGAACTCCGCCACGCTCCAGTTCTCGTCCTCGCGGAGCAGGGTCAGGCAGGTGGCGAGGATCGATGACTTACCTGAGCCCCACGGCCCGATGATCGCCAGGACACTGGAGTCGCTTTCTGCTGACACCTTTCCGAGCAGCCGGACGAGATGTCCCGAGTACTCACGTCGCTCGAGCTCGTCCGAACTGCCGTCGGCACCATCCACCGGATCGTCCGAGAAGAAGCCCATTCACGCCCCCGCTCCCCTGGTAAAGCTCGTACCGTCACCCGTCACCCGTCACCCGTCATCCGTCACCCGTCACCCGCGCCCTGTGCGCTCTTCACTACCAACCGGATACCTGGCGATCCATCGAAGGTCGCCGGTTCCACCTCACACCGTCCGTCAAGGTTCAGTAGCTGCCGCACTGCTTTCACAGCAGGATCCGTCGACTGGTCGAGACCGTCTTTGAGGAGATCGGCCACCTGGCCATACCGTGCGCGATGCAGCATGGGGAGAGTCTCAGCCAGGAACGCCAAGGCATCCGTGGAGTCTTCTCTGCTGGCCAGCGCGAGCGCGCCGACAATCAACGACTCGGACGGGTCAGGTTGATCGCTCACCACCAACCGGGAGCGACTCAACTCGTTCTCGAGATCGGAAACCACCCGGCTGCAACACTGACGAAGCAGGTCGGGGGACGCCGACAGTTGCTGATCGAGGACATCGGCGATCATCAAGGTACCTGGATGATGCGGGGAATCTTTCCTGGCCAGCGCCGTCGCCAGCAGACCGTCGGCATCGGTGGCCAGTCCACAGGAGAGGGCGAACGTATGCCGCGTGGACAGATCACCAAAGTAAGTGACAAGGGTATTTTCTGACACCTGCGGCCGGGCGACAATGTAGTTGGCGGCCAGATAACTCCTCAGCGACTCATGCGTAAATGTCCAATGGTCGTCATTCGAAGCCTCGATGAACCCGGTTGATCTGCAGGCCCTCAGAATCGACAGCGGCGCATCATGATAACTTGCGTTGGACTCCGTCACGCGAAGAACATCGTCGGTAGTGAACTCCGTTCGATGCTCTTGCAATAGTCTCGCCGCCAACTGCCCAAGCAAGGTGGTTATCTGCCGCGGCGTGACGGATGACCCTCTCCATCGCGCAATGTTCCGGGATGCGTCCCAGTCGTGAACCAGCACGTCTGTACATTTCCGTAACAGGAGGGCACGGTCATTCAAGTCACTCGGATACTGCTGATACAGGGAGGCAATCAGGCCCAGCATCAATGGGGATCGGGAAAGATCCTGCAGGTCCGGGTCCTCGAAAATCACCGCGGCCAACCTGGCCCGCAGGTCGATCCTCCCCATCTGCGCGAAGTACAGCGACAGCCACTGGATCCGATGCGCCATGTCGAAGGGACGGATCGCGGCGATGGTGAATCCCGAAGGGCTGACTTCCTCATAACCAGTGCGCGAACTCAATACCACCCGCAGGCGCGGCGCCGCGAGGCAGAGTGCATCCAGTCTTTCGATCAGCCCCATGCGCTCCGCATCTGACGGCAACTCGTCGAGGCCGTCAAGCAGAAGTAACAGCCGGCCGCCATTGAGCGGGTCGGCGAACTCGGACACCAGATCCCCCGCACCCTCGATCGCCAGCAGTCGCGAGAGGCCGGATACCGTCAGCAAGTCCGCATCGACGTCCCGTAGTTGAATGTACAGCGGTATTGTCTGATTGCGGGCTTGAATCTCTTCGACCGCCATGCGCCGCAGGCAGGTCGTCTTACCCGACCCAGGGCCACCGGTGATCACCAGCCGCGCATATTCCCTGAGATCTTCCCACGCCAAAGTGGACGGATCAGCGCTATCGCTCGAAAGCTCGAAAGTGGGGGCGACGAAGGACGAACCTATTTCGATTCTGGTATCCGGTGTCAAGGAATCAGAGGTCCGGCAGGAGATCAGCAGTCGATGCTTGAAGTCATCCTGGATCTCACGTATCGGAACTGATTCCGCGTCCAGCGGTACGCCATCGCAGTCTGTTTCGACATAAGCTGTCGACGGGTCCGACTTGAGGAGATGTATTTTCGAGACGTAGAGCCGGCCGGATATTTCAACCGTCTCGGTGACGTCGTCGCACAGCTGCCTCACCAGGATCTTCATCGCGGCATGTTTGCCGGCGGTCATCGTCGGGCTGCGATTGTCGACATATCTGAACCTGCCGTTCTCGGCCTGCAACGCAAGGAAGACCGCGTTCAGTGCTGAACCTGGGCCGCTCATGACAACATGTCCCGGCAAGGGGCAAAGTACTTGTGCCAAACATGCTCATGCCCGAGATCGACGAAGACTTCCCGGACGCCTTGCCAGACCTCATCACTCAGCACGCGCCCGCCACCGCCGAGCGCTTCTTTGATCTCGGCCGCGCGATCCACATGCGACAGCGCCGCCAGCGACTCGTCGAGCTCGGCAAAGAAGGCTTCGCCCTTCTCAGACAGCGAGTAGCCGGACAGCTTCAGGGAAAGCGCCCTCAGACCGATCACCGCCTGTTCCCGCGGGGAGAGCCGCTTCGGCTCGAAGTTGGGGGTCAGACAGCGCTGCTCCACGTCCTCCAGAGCCGTGCCGCAGGGATCGATGAACACCGCGTTGGACGGTTCGTAGTAGACCGAATGGCAGGTGAAGTCGCCGTAGTCCATGTCTCTTCTGAAGTCCGCACCGAAGAGCGCGGTCGGGGAGCCTGGCTTGTCGAAGCGAAACATCCGGATGTCCGCGGCCGGGTCAGCCGTCCCCGTTCGGCCACCCACGCGGAGTCGCCCGGCACGGGCGAGCAAGTCACCACTGGCGACGTTCTGCTCTCCGTACATGCTGAGTACCAGGCGCTCGAGCCGGTCGTAGGGCATCGTGGTGACGAGCTCAGCGTCGAGCGTTGTCTCCCCGGTCAGCACATTCCTGAGGGCGGCCCCACTCAGGAAGACCTCGAAGCCATGGAGCCAGATTTCTGTCGTCAGATCGCTGTGCCGGATCCCCGGCGGAACCATGCTGCCCATCAGGGCTTGAACGGCCTTGAGGTCCTCTTCGGTTGCCTGGAGGATCGCGCCCGGATGGGAGAGCCCAGCCCAGATCGGACCGACCGCGGCCTCCGGTTCGGCCAGGCGAAACGAGTCGTACGGCACCTTGCTATGGGCCCCTCCGTCGTCGGGCGCGACGAGGCCTGTGCCGTACGGGGTGTGCCCTAACAGCGTCCCGCGCTGGCGCAGCGTGTTCTGATACCAGATGACCAGGTCGCCAGGTCGCGCGATGGGGCAGGACGGCGCCTTGAGGGTCGCCGCCGTGACGGTCGCGCGTGTGGGCCCAAGCTTCACGACGTAGTCGCCAATCCTTCGCAGTGCGATCAGTCCGCGATCGATATCCCCCCAGGATCCGACACACGTTGATCACTGAGAGTACGACAGTTCGGGCCGCCCAGGGAGAGCGACAGCCCGGCGCGCCGGGTCGTCGCTGGCCTTCCTCGAAGCACTCCAGCACCCGGACACTGTCACCCGCGGTTACGGCCTCTGGGCGATGGTCATCCGAGCGCTGCTTGGCCCTGGGAGAAATGGCGGAGGGCCTGGTCCATCGCTTCGACTGGTTGGTCTAGGGAGGCGACGCCGTAGAAGCCGGCGGTTTTAATCCACTTGCTGGGCTGGAGGGTGGCGCGGGCGGCGGGCTGGTCGAGGCCGCTGACACCTGGGCTGGTCGGGGTGACGCCTTGTTGCAGGACGACCTCGAGGATCGGCTGGCCGAACTTGCGCTGTTGCCTGAGTCCGATGACCGCCGGCCACGGCAGGACCACCGGTGCGGGTGCGCCCTCGACGCCTAGCTCCAGAGCCGCCGGCGTCATCCGGAAGGCGAACGGCGGCAGGTCGTTGGCGTCGTACCAGCGCTTCAGTTGAGCACTCGCGTTCAGCGACTTGAGTGTGGGCAGCGCCACCGGGAGCATCGAAACGGCGATCAGCACCGCGAACGGCCAGTACTCCGGGAAGCCCGCGGCCAGCCCGATCGCCAGGCCGACACAGATCGCCGACAGGAACAGCGTCACGGCGCCGCCGATCTGCCGGGTGCGGCGGACGATCGCACGCCGCCTCAGCACCTCAGCCCGATTGAGACCGACCACGAAGCTCTCGTTCATGACACCCGAGCCTGGCAGCCCAAGAGGTCAGCGAGTCTGAGCCGGGGCGCGGCTACCTTGAGGCGGGTGCCGGACTACTTCGCCTCACGCAAGCTCCTCCTCGAGCTGCAGAGTCACGAGTCGGAAGTCGCAGTCGTGGCGGACAAGCTCGGCTGGGGCCTGCTCGGGGTTCTCCAAGAGAATCCGGCCGGGCTGGATCCCTACGAGGTCATCTGGGGCAAGAGCGCAGCTCTGACGCTGCACTACCGCGAAGACTTCCTGACGAAGAGCCCCTGCGCCTTCGTGACCGGAGCCGACGAACGTCAGGTACACACCGCGGCACGGCTGGTGGAGGCTCGACTCAAGCCCGCCACCCTCGATGACCTCCTGGAAGCCGCGGACGCCCTGCGGCACATCCCGGCGGATTTCGCTCTCGCCGTACTGCGCTTGGGCCTCGGCAGCCCGGAGTCGTTCGACGAACGGTTCGCCACCCGCATCGCGGAGGCCGCCGAACATCCGCAGGAGGAAATGCGCAAGGCAGCTGCGTGGGCCACGTCCTACATGATCTGGACGCAGTTCATTCAACTGCTCGACCAGCTGGCCGAGCACGACCCGTCGGACGACGTACGCCGGGTGGCCCGAAACATCCTGAACGCGTACCTCGCGGACAGCGCCTCGTAACCTGTCACTGAGTCACGCCGGCGCGGCCGCCGGAGAAGTGTTTCAGAGCCTGGTCGATGACGTGCACCGGCTGGTCGAGGGCCTTGACCAGGAACAGACCGGTTGGGCGGAGTAGTGGGTTCGGCTTGACCACGGTGCGGACGGCGGGCTGGTCCAGTCCGCGTACGCCGGCTGTCGTGGCACCTACGCCCGAGGCGAGCTCCAACTCCAGCGCGTACTGGCCGAACAGCTTCTCCTGCCGGAACCCCTTCACCGCCTGCCACGGGAGCACGACCGGGTACGCCGCACCCTCGCAAGCCAGCTCGAGTGCCTTCGGGGTCATCCGCATGGCGACCGGTTGCAGCTCGTTACCGGCGTACCAGCGCTGCCGCTCGGTCTGGAGTCGCAGCGCCAGGACCGTGCTCAGCACCAGCGGGACCATGGCCACGATCAGCAACAGCGCGAACGGCCACATGCCCGAACCCCGGAACGCGATCAGCGCATACACCGCGGCAACGATGCCCACGGCACCAATCGCCAGGGTCACCCACGCGCTCCGCCGCTCGACCTTCCGGACAACCTCCCGTCGCCGCAGCACCGCATCACGATCAAGGCCCACGACAAATGCCCCGTCCTCACTCACCGCCCCAGAATCCCACAGGATCCCGTCCCGCGTCGGGTCAGTCGCGGCGGCGGCCGGCCCAGGTCCAGGCGTAGACGCCGTCGTCGACCGCCCTGCCACCCTCGCCGAGTTCCAGTGGGCGGAACGTGTCGACCATCACCGCGAGTTCCTCGAACCGCTCGGCGCCGAGGGAGGCCTCGATCGCGGACGGTTGCGGACCGTGGGCGTAGCCGCCGGGGTGCAGCGAGATCGAGCCGAGGCCGATCCCGGAACCCTTGCGCGCCTCGTAGTCGCCGCCGCAGTAGAACATCACCTCGTCGGAGTCGACGTTCGAGTGGTAGTACGGCACCGGCACCGACAGCGGGTGATAGTCCACCTTGCGCGGCACGAAGTTGCAGACGACGAAGTTGTTGCCCTCGAACACCTGGTGCACCGGTGGCGGCTGGTGGATCCGCCCGGTGATCGGCTCGTAGTCGCTCACGTTGAACGTGTACGGGTACAGGCACCCGTCCCAGCCGACCACGTCGAACGGATGCGTCGCGTAGGTCATCCTGCTGCCGACGATGCCGCTGGGGCCGCTGCCGCGATGCTTCACCAGCACCTCGACGTCATTGCCCTCCACAACCAACGGCTCGGCGGCGGCGTGCAGGTCCCGTTCGCAGTACGGCGAGTGCTCCAGGAACTGCCCGTACCGGGACAGGTACCGCTTCGGCGGCGCGATGTGCGAGTTGGCCTCGATGCAGTAGGCGTGGACGCCGTTCTCCCCCGGCAGCCAGCGATGCGTGGTCGCCCGCGGGATGATCACGTAGTCGCCCTCGACCGCGTTCAGTACGCCGAACACTGTCTCGACGGTGGCCGTCCCCTTCTCGACGTACACACACTCGTCACCGATGGCGTTGCGGTAGTACGGCGACGGCTGCTCGGCGACGACGTACGAGATCCGGACGTCGCCGTTGCCCAGCACCAGCCGCCGGTCCTCGACAGCGTTGCTCTTCGACGTGTCGGCGAAGAGGTCGTGCAGCTTCAGGTGCCGCGGAGTGAGCGGGTGGTTCGCGACGGTAGCGAGGTCGGGCAGCTCCCACACCTGCGAATCGACGATCGCGGACGGTACGCCGGCGTGGTACAGCAGCGACGAGTCCGATGAGAACCCCTCCTCCCCCATCAGCTCCTCGTAGTACAGCCCGCCGTCCGGTTTCCGGAACTGCGTGTGCCGCTTCGGCGGAACCTGCCCGACCTGCCGGTAGAACGTCATTGCTCTTGCTCCAGGTGTACGGTATTCGGACGCATGCGTCCGCTTACCGAAAGCATCCGTTAGGCTCGGACCCATGTCAACCGTCCCTGCCCTGTTCCGGCACCTGGTCGACGACGCCGCGATGTTCCCGCCCGGGGACCTGCCCCTGACCGAGGCCGTCGCCGCGCACCGGGTGCACCGTCAGTCGGCGTACGCCGACCTGGTCGGAGTGTTCGTCTGCACCGACGAAGACCTGATGAAGGTCGCCGCCGAGGCCGCCCGCACCGGGCCCGGCCCGCTCGAGGTCACGGTCGTCATCACCGGCGGCGCCGGCGGGATCGAGCCCGCGGTCCGGTACGGCGACCGGTCCACCGACGTCGAGGTGAAAGCGGTCGAAGTCCGGCTGCGGAACGAGGACGATCTGTCCCGCAACGCACTCCGGGTGGTCAGGACCTGCGACGACTGCCTCGACGAGGAGAACGCGTTCGTCGAGATCGGCCTGGACGGCGCGTGGGAGCGCGCACTCGACGTCGTCGCCGATGCCGGGTACGCCGCCAAACTGCGTACCGGCGGGCTCGATGCCTCGTTGTTCCCGACAGAGGGCCAGGTCGCGGCGTTCATCACTGCATGCCTGGACCGCGAGGTTGCCTTCAAGTGCACGGCCGGTCTGCACAACGCTGTCCGTCACACGGCGACGGACACCGGTTTCGAGCACCACGGGTTCCTCAACGTCCTGCTCGCCACCCGGGCGTCCCTCGACGGTGCCGCGCAGGACGAGTTGGCCGCCCTCCTGGCCTCGCGAGACGGTGACGCACTGGCCGCGCGAGCTGGTGAACTGACCGAGGATCAGGCGGCCGGGGTCCGCCGGTGGTTCACCTCGTTCGGCTCCTGCAGTATCGACGAACCTCGCCACGACCTGACCACGCTGAAGCTGATGGAGGCTGTGTGAGCAGCGCAGTGACCTGGATCGACATCCCCGCGAACTCCCCGTTCGGACCGGACAACCTGCCACTCGGCGTGTTCCGGCTCGACGACGAGGAGCCGCGGGTGGGCGCCGCGATCGGCGACCACATCATCGATCTCGCCCCGGTCGCGTCCGCACAGATGCTGAACGGCTCCCAACTGTTCGCCCGGCCGTCGCTGAACGACTTCCTCGCCCTCGGCCGCCCGGCCTGGCGGGCCACGCGGGACTGGCTGTTCGACCTGGTCCGCAACCCGAACGACCGCGACGCGGTCGAACCACACCTCATCCCGCAGTCCGCGGTGACGATGCAACTCCCATTCACGGTCGGCGACTACGTGGACTTCTACGCCTCCGAACACCACGCGACCAACCTCGGCCGGCTCTTCCGTCCCGACTCCGAACCTCTGCTGCCGAACTGGAAACACCTCCCGGTCGGCTACCACGGCCGAGCCGGCACGATCGTTGCCAGCGGCACCGATATCGTCCGCCCGTCGGGTCAGCGGAAGGCGCCCGACGCGACCGCGCCGACGTACGGCCCGTCGCAACGCCTCGACATCGAGGTCGAGCTCGGGTACGTCGTCGGTACGCCATCCACCCTGGGCACCCCGATCCCGGTCGACGCGTTCGAGGAACACGTGTACGGCGTGGTGCTGGTGAACGACTGGTCCGCCCGCGACCTGCAGGCCTGGGAGTACGTCCCCCTCGGACCCTTCCTCGGCAAGTCCTTCGCCACATCGATCTCCCCGTGGGTGATCTCCCTGGATGCCCTCTCGGCGTCCGCCGTACCTCTGCCGCCTCAGGACCCGCCGGTCCTCCCCTACCTGGCCGGCCAGAAGCTGCAGAACTACGACATCACCTTCGAGGTGCTGCTGAACGGCCATCGGGTGAGCAGCCCGCAGTACAAGGAGACCTACTGGTCACCCGCGCAGATGCTCGCGCACATGACCGTCAACGGCGCCTCGGTCCGCACCGGCGACCTCTACGCCTCCGGCACCATCAGCGGCCCCGGCAAGGACCAGCGCGGCTCCTTCATCGAACTCACCTGGGGCGGCCGCGAACCTCTCCTCGTCGACGGCAAGGAACACACCTTCCTCGAAGACGGCGACGAGATCACCATCACCGCCTGGGCGACGGGGAGCGACGGCAGCCGACTGGGTCTCGGCGAGGTCGTGGGAACGATCAGACCCGCCTGATCCGCGGCCCACCGGTAGCCCCGCCGGGCTGAAGGCGAGACCGATCTTGTTCATAACTGTTCGTTTCTCTTGACCTGCTAGCGGTTACGTGCGAACTTTCTCCGCATGAAACGTTCAGTGGGGTGTGGATTGCTGACTGTAGCGTTGGCTGCCGGCGTGCTGAGCGTGCCTGTGGGCGCGCACGCCGCCGACGACCTGACGCTGCGGTCGAACGAGTTGACCGTCACCGTGGGAGCCGATTTCCCGCGGGTGATCAAGTACGTCGACAACGCGTCCGGACAATCGCTCGGCGGGCAACCGGCGTCGATCTCGACCGTCACCATCGACGGCGTCGCACGGTCGGCTCAGCTGGCTGCGCCGCCCACGGTGAGTGGCGGCACGGCGTCGTACAAACTGGCCTTCGACGCGCTGCCCGGCGTGGAACTGGACGCCAGTCTGAGCGTGGCTGGGCGGGTGACGACGTTCAAGATCGACGCCGTTCGCGACACCGAGACGTCCCGGGTGCACACGATCGACATCCCCGACCACGATCTCGTGTCGGTCGCCAGCAGCGACGCCGGGGCGACGACCGCGTTCACCACGCTGGACCCTGACTCGACGCGGACTGCGGACAAGATCACGCCGATCACCTCCGCGACACCGGCCGAGCCGTCGGCGACCGGAGCGGCGTACGCGTTCGTGAACACCAGCGGGCTCGCCGCGGGCATCGAGTCGAACTCGGTGTACGACAAGCCGTCCGGCCAATCCATCGACGACGGCGCCCGGTTCTGGCACCGCGCCCGCAAGGATGCCGACGGCAGTACGCGCGTCGGCTTGTGGAGCGGCCAATGGACCTACCGAGCCGACACCTCGCCGTACACCGAACCGCTCCCCTGGGCGAAGGTCGTGGTCACCCCGGACGCGAACAAGGACCAGACCGTCGACTGGCAGGACGGTGCGATCGCGTTCCGCTCGATCATGACCGAGCCGAAGGGTGGCGACCAGGTCAAGGACCGCGTCGTTACGCACATCCCGTTCAACTTCGCCAGCCAGGCGACACACCCGTTCCTGCGCACCCTCGACGACGTCAAGCGGATCTCACTGTCCACCGACGGCCTCGGCCAACTGGCGGTCCTCAAGGGCTACGGCAGCGAGGGCCACGACTCGGCGCACCCGGACTACGGCGGCAACTACAACATCCGCGCCGGCGGACTCGCCGACCTGAACACCCTGCTGGCGAAGGGTAAGAGCTGGAACGCCGCGTTCGGGGTGCACGTGAACGCGACCGAGTCGTACCCGGAGGCGAACGCCTTCAGCGAGGACCTGGTCGACAAGAACGCCAAGGGCTGGAACTGGCTCAACCAGAGCTACTACATCAAGCAGCGTCCTGACCTTGCCTCCGGCAACATCGTCAAGCGGTTCCAGCAGCTCCGCGACGAGACCGACAAGAACCTGCAGGAGCTGTACATCGACGTGTACTACCAGTCCGGTTGGCTCGCCGACGGCCTGACCCGGCAGCTCGCCGACCAGGGCTGGCAGATCGCGACCGAGTGGGCCGACCGGCACGAGCGCACCTCGCTGTGGTCGCACTGGGCGAACGACCTCGACTACGGCGGCGCGACCAACAAGGGCCTCAACAGCACGATCATTCGGTTCGTCCGCAACCACGAGAAGGACGTCTGGAACAACGACCCGATCCTCGGCCAGACCAGCCTGGTCGAGTTCGAGGGTTGGACCGGAGAGACCGACTGGAACGCGTTCTACGCCAACATCTGGCAGAAGAACCTGCCGGCCAAGTTCCTTCAGCAGCAGCAGATCACCGACTGGAACAGCACCGACATCAGCTTCACCGGCGGCGTCCGCGGCACGGTCGAGAACGGCAAGCGGACCGTGTACGCCGGCACCGCGAAGGTGCTCGACGGCGACAAGTATCTGCTGCCGTGGGACAACAACAAGAAGCTCTACCACTACAACCCTGCGGGCGGCCGGAGCACCTGGCAGGTCCCGTGCGCGTTCGCCGGCGCGTCCCAGTTCGCCGTCTACAAGCTGACCGACACCGGCCGGGTGAAGGTCGCCACGGCTCCGGTACGACGGGGAGCGGTCGCGCTGGACGCGGTCGCCGGTCAGCCGTACGTGCTCTACCCGATCAGCGCGCCGGCACCGCGAGCGGCGAACTGGGGTGAAGGCACCCACCTGCAGGACCCCGGCTTCAACGCCGGCAACCTCAACGCCTGGAACGTCAGCGGCTCCGCCAAGATCGACACCCTCGAGAACGGCCAGCACGTCGCATCGCTGGGCACCCAGCAGTCCGCACTCCGCCAGCGCATCACCGGTCTCACTGCGGGGCGCATCTACAGCGCCTCCGCGTGGATCGAGGTCGAGCCCGGCAAGACCCGCAAGACCACGGTGTCCGTCGACGGGGTGAGCAACACCATCGCCCGGTCGACCGCACAGAATCTGGTGGCCTCGGACGACAAACACGACGCCTACTACCAGCGGGTCCGCACCATCTTCACTGCCAAGGGCGACAACGCGGACCTGGTCATCGGAGCAGCCACGGGGAACGCCAAGGTCCGGATCGACGACGTCCGCGTGGTCGAGACCAAGCCCGCGGGCGCCGGTCTTGTCGAGGACTTCGAGAATGTGGACCAGGGCTGGGGCCCGTTCGTGAAGGGTGATGCCGGTGGAGTCACCGACCCGCGGACCAGCCTGGCGAAGAAGCACGCGCCGTACACGCAGGCCGGCTGGAACGGCAAGCTGGTCGACGACGTCCTCGACGGCGACTGGTCGCTGAAGTCTCACGAGGAGAACGAGGGCCTCGTCTACCGCACCGCGCCGTGGACGGTGAACTTCCAGCCTGGCCACAAGTACAAGGTCACCTTCGACTACTCGAGTGGTCGGGCAGGGCAGTACGCGTGGGTGCAGGGCGTCGACCGTCCCGACTCCGTCGACGTGAAGTCCACACCGATCGGTGAGCAGCGGACCAAGGCGACGTTCAGCCAGGAGTTCGTGGCCGGTTGCGGCGGCGACTACTGGGTCGGCCTCCGCAAGCTGTCCGGCGGCGGCGACCAGGCCGACTTCATCATGGACGACTTCGCCGTCACCGACCTCGGGACGACGTCCGAGCCGGCCGACTGTACGTCGATCGCGGTCTCCGGCGTGAACGGTCTGGTCTCCGGCGAGGCGAACACCCTCGTCACCACCTTCACCAACAACGACGTCGTTGCCGTCAACAACATCACGCTCGCCCTGGATGCTCCGGACGGATGGACCGTCGCGGCAGCGACACCGGCCACGCACGCCACGGTTGCCCCAGGCGCCAGTGTGACGACGAGCTGGGACGTGACACCGCCGCCCGGTACGCCGGAAGGCAAGTACGTGCTGACGGCAACGGGTGGTCAGGCGACGATCACCGCGGAGGCGACCGTACTGCCGCCGGGGATCGTGCCGCAGTCCCGGATCACCGTGGCCGATGTGAGCAGTGAGGACACCGCCACCGGCGGTGCCGCGACCGAGGCGCTGGACGGAAACCCCAGCACACTCTGGCATTCCGCCTGGTCCGAGGTGTCGCAGCCGGCCGGGTTCCCGCATCACATCACGCTCGATCTCGGATCGACGTACCAGGTGGACGGGTTCAGCTACCTGCCGCGGCAGAGCGGGACGAACGGGATGTTCAAGGGCTACGAGATCTACGTCAGCGCCGATGGGCAGTCGTGGGGTACGCCGGTGGCGACCGGTGAGTTCCCGAACTCGACGGCCACGCAGCGAGTCAACTTCACCGCGAAGTCCGCCCGCTACGTGAAGTTCGTCGGCACGAGTTCACTGAACGGCGCGGTCTTCGGATCGGCTGCCGAGCTGAACGTCTACGGGACCAGGTAAAGGCTGAGACACCACATCGGGGCCTGCCACAGGAAATACCCTGTGGCAGGCCCCGAGTTCCTGTTCCCGCCATCCCTCAAGGGCGATTCACTTGGTGATGGAGACGTTCACCGCGGCGCTGGCGGTCTTCGCGGACACGACGCGGAACTTGTTCACGCCGACCCGGCCGCTCTTCACCCAGACCGAGTACGTCGCCTTGCTGGTCACCTTGGTGGTGGCCGGGAAGTTGACCCACTTGCCGTTCTCGAGCCGCTGCACCTGGACGACGGTGTTCCTGGCGATCCCGGTCGTCCTGCCGGTGAACGAGACCTTGGTCCACGCCTTCGCGCCGGCCTTGTCCGACTTGATCGTGATCGACTTCGCCGCAACCGGCGCACTCGCGGCGGTGGTCCTGCTCTCGGCCGCGTTGGCCTGCAGGGCGCCGGCAATGCCCACCCCTCCGGCGGCCAGGGCGACACCCGCGACGACAGCGGCGGAACGACGTACGAACTGAGAACGCATGATCTGTGGTTTCCCCTCGTTTTGCTGGGCTCTGGTGAACCCGACGTGAGAGAAGACGCGACCAGGCAACGATAAGTTGTGTTACGACTCCGTCTCAGGCTCCGACGGGAGAGTCAGCCGGGCCAGGGCGCCGCGACCGGGGGCTTCCCCGAAGGTGAGTTCGGCGCCGAGAACCTTCGCGTGACCGGCCGCGATGGTCAGGCCGAGGCCATGCCCGACGCCGCGCTCGGCCATCCCGGACCGGAACCGGCGCGGGCCCTCGGCAATCAACTCCTCCGGATAACCGTTGCCGTGGTCAACCACCTCGACGGTCCGGCCGGAGACCGTGACCTCGATCGGCGGCTTGCCGTGGCGCAACCCGTTGACGATCAGGTTGGCCAGGATCCGCTCGATCCGGCGCGAGTCGGTGGACACCGTCACGTCCGGCCCGATCTGATGGACTACCACACTGTCCGGAGCGAGCGACTGCTGCATCCGCAACCGGCCGACCGCCGAGCCGACGAAGGCGCCCAGCCCGACCAGCTCGAGATCCGCCTGCTCCACACCCGAGTCGAACCGGGCGATCTCGAGCAAGTCCTCGACCAGTCGTCGCAGCACCTTGGCCCGGTCGCGGACCAGTTCGCTCGGGCGGCCGGGTGGCAGCAGCTCGGCCGCAGTGGTCAGCCCGGTCACCGGCGTACGCAGGTCGTGCGCGACGTCCGCGGTGAACCGGCGCTCGGCTTCCAACTGACCGCGTAGCGAACTGGCCATCGTGTCCAGGGCGTTCGCGAGCGACTGCACCTCGTCCTTGCCCTTGCCGATCGCCTCGGCGGCCGACGCGTCCAGGTCGCCGGCCGCGATCCGGCGCGCCGTACCCGCGACCGCGACGATTCGTTTGGACAGGCTGCCGGCCAGGATCACGCTGACCAGGGCGACCAGCCCGACGGTCCCGATCCCGCCGAGCATGAGCGCCTGCCGGAGCGCGTTCATCGAGTCGTCGCTGGTGTCGTAGTCCTGCACGATCGACAGGATCTTGCCGTCCTTGACCCCGACCGCGGCCCACATCTTCGCGTTCGGCGACCCCGTCTTGAACGTCGCCCGCTTGCCCTGCAGCACCGCCTCCCGCAACTGCGGCGGCAGGTCCGGGTCGTCGAGCTTCGACCCGAACACCGGTATGCCGTCGCGGTCGTAGGCGGCCGCGGCCAGCTGGATTCGCTCGTCGGCGAAACTCCGCGTCCGGTCCAGCCGGGCCGACTGCGCCTGGGTGTAGACGGCAACACAGAGGACGAGGATCGCGAGCGAGGAGACCAGCAGGATGATGAGACCGAGCTTCCCGCGCAGTCCCACGTCAGTGCCTTCCGTCAGCAGTCGGTGCTACTTCTCCGGAGGACACTATGCCCGAAGCTTGTATCCGAACCCGCGGACCGTTTCGATCCGGTCCGCGCCGATCTTGGTCCGCAGCCGCTGCAGATGAACGTCGACGAGCCGACCGTCGCCGCCCCACTCGTAGTCCCAGACCCGCTGCAGCAAGGTGGAGCGGCTGAGCACGACACCTGGGTTGTTTGCGAACTCGATCAGCAGCTTGAGCTCGGTCGGCGTGAGCTGGACGGTCGTACCACTGCGTCGTACCTCCAATGCCTCCCGATCCAGCTCCAGATCGCCGAACGACTCCACGCCCGAGCCGGCCGCGGGAGCCGGTCGCTCCGGGTCGGCCACCGCGCGCCGCATCACCGCGCGCAGCCGGGCCACCAGGACCTGGGTGTCGAAGGGTTTGGTCACATAGTCGTCGGCGCCCGCTTCCAGCCCGAGTACGACGTCGAGCGCATCGCCGCGGGCGGACACCATCACGATCGGGACCGTGCTGGTCTCGCGGATCCGGCGACACACCGAGATGCCGTCCAGTCCGGGCAGCATGATGTCGAGCATCACCACATCCGGATGGATCTTCTCGAAGCGTTCGATCGCCTCCAGGCCGTCTTCGGCCGTGGTCACGTCGTAGCCGTGCCGCTCGAGGGTCAACTGGGTTGCCTCACGGATCACCGCGTCGTCCTCGACCATCAGGATGCGCGCTGCCGGTTCTTCCGGTACCACCGAACTTCAGTCTCCCTTGTTGTCCGTCGAGCTCACCTTGGTCATCTGCCGGCCGTTCCAACGGTAGACCTCGACCCGCCGTCCCGACGGGCAACAGGGCTTGTCCTCGATCGTGAAGATCTTCGACTCGACCACCAGGTCACCTTGCGGGCTGGCGTTGACCGTCGGCAGATCGGCACTCTGATTCCAGATCGGCCGCAGGCCCGAGGGCTCGACGGCGATCACAGAGAAGCCGAAGACGAAATTCTCCAGGGTGTGGATCAGGACAATCTGCTGGGGTGTACCGCTGTGCAATACATCAACGGTCGTACCCCTGCTGAGGCAACGCGAAATCACCGTGCATTTCGCGAGCACGTCCCGCCAGTACGGCGGCAGGTGCTTGTCGGCGAGCAGTTTCAGGCGGACCTGGTGCAGATCGACGGCCACCGCGGGCGTCCGCTTCGGCTCTGGCGCGACCCCTTCGGTGGTGCCCATCACCGACGGCGGGGTTGACGACGTACCGCTGCTCGGCGACGCCTCGGCGCCCTCGACCCGCAGGCCGCTGCCGTTCGCGCAGGCGGACAGGCCGACCAGTGCGATCAGCGTGACGAAGGCGGGCAGCGTGGTACGACGTACCGCCGCAGGGGAGGCGGATCGCCACATGCGCATAGGGCGCCTCCTACCCTGCCTCATCGATTCCCCCGAGAGATTCAGACAACTACCTTCCATAGTGCTGGCCGGACGTCACATTCGACGGCCATGGACGTCGTATGGCCTCGGCAGTTCCGTTGCGGTTGGGTCACAGCGGCCGATCGGCGACGGCTTTCCTCCGATCACAGCCCTTCGTCCGCCACCACCTTGCCCGGATTGAGGATGTTCTTCGGGTCCAGCGCGGTCTTGATCGCCCGGTGGACGTCGATCGCGACCGGGCCGATCTCCTCGGCCAGCCAGGTCCGCTTCAGGACGCCGACGCCGTGCTCACCGGTGATCGTGCCGCCGAGCTCGAGCCCCACCTCCATGATCCGGTCGAACGCCTGCTGCGCCCGCTCGGCCTGGTCCGGGTCGGTCGCGTCGAAGACCACCGTCGGATGCATGTTGCCGTCACCAGCATGCCCGAGCACACCGACAGTGATGTCGAGCTCGGTCGCGACCCCCTCGATCAGTCCGATGAACTCCGCCAGCCGGGACCGTGGCACGCAGACGTCGTCGATCATCGTCGTACCCAACTGGTCGAGCGCGATCAGCGCCGCCCGCCGGGCCTCCAGCAACAGCTCACCCTCGGCCGGGTCCTCTGCCTCGATGCACTCGATCGCGCCGTGGTCGCGGCACAGCTTGGCCACCGTCGCGACATCGGCCGCGCCCGCCTCGCCACCCGCGTCCGACTGGGCCAGCAGCATCGCGGCTGCCTCGGTCGGCAGGTCCATCCGCTTGTACTGGTTCACGGCGGCGATCGTGGTCCGGTCCATGATCTCCAGCAGGCTCAGCGATACGCCGCTGCGGATGATCTCGGTGATCGCCTGACCGGCCGCGACACTCGTGTCGAACAGGGCTGCCATCGTCCGCGGCCGGGCCGTCTGCGGGCGCAGCGCCAGCGTCGCCTCGGTGATGATGCCAAGCGTGCCCTCGCTGCCGACGATCAGCTTGGTCAGGTCGTAGCCGGCGACGCCTTTGACGGTACGACGACCGGTGCGCATCACCCGGCCGTCCGCGAGGACCACTTCCAGCCCGAGGACGTAGTCGGTCGTCACGCCGTACTTCACGCAGCACAGGCCGCCGGAGTTCGTGGACAGGTTGCCGCCGATCGAGCAGAACTCCCAGCTGGACGGGTCCGGCGGGTAGAACAGTCCCTGCTCGGCGACCGCGCGGGACAGGACGGCGTTGAACACGCCGGGCTGGGTGACGACGTACCGGTCGACCGGCTCGATCGCCAGGATCCGGTCCATCTTCTCCAGCGAGATCACGATGCACCCGTCAAGCGCGTTCGCCGCACCGGACAGCCCGGACCGGGCCCCCTGCGGTACGACGGGCACACCCGCCTCGGCCGCGATCCGCACTGCCGCCTGCACGTGCGCGGTCTCCCGGGCGAGCACGACGGCGAGCGGCATCCCGGCCGGGCAGAACATCGCCCGGTCGTACCGGAAACTCTCCATCCGATCCGGGTCCGTCACCAACGCTTCCGGTGGCAACGCCTGCCGCAACTGGTCGACAACGTCACTCATACGGTCGAGCCTAGTGATTACCGAGCAGTTGTGCGCACGGGCTGGGTGTCCGGATCAGGACAGGTTGTCAGCGGGTGCGGGAGGTGGCGTTCTCCGAGATCTCCTCGTAGCCACCGCCGTAGTTGTGGAACTCGCGGCCGATCGCGGCGAAGGTGATACGGCCGGCGGTCGCCTTCACCTTCGGTGTCCGGCAGGTCCGCTGGCCCCTGACCACCGAGCCGTTGCCGCCGCTGCTGTCACAGCTGAGCACGCGGCCGTTGTTGGCGCCGCCGTACTGGACCAGGTAGGCGTTGGCCTTCGCGTTCGCCGGCATCGGTGAGGCCATGCTGACCTCGGCCCAGTACTGGAAACAGCTGTCCCGGACCAGGCGGACGGTGCCCCAGCTGGGTGGTCTGTGATCGCGCAGCATCGGCGCCGACGAGATGGACTTCGCGCCAGAGCAGGTGGCGGCTTCGGCCGCCTGGGCCGGCGTCGCGGCGAGGGCGAACGCGCCCACCCCGGCCAGGCCCGCGGTGCTGAGCAGAATGCCCAGTGTCTTCATGACGAAACCCTTCCTGAATGTACGCCCCGACGCACATTCACCGGGCACACTACGCGAACAGCCCCTGCCCCAACAGTCATTACGGTAATCGGACGGCGACACGCCGTATCCAGTTGCTCCCGGCAAGGTTCCTCCGCTCGGTAACCGCTTAACCACCCCGTCGGCGAACCCCCCATCTCAGGGGATGTCCCTTGAGATGGGGGGTTGCCCCCTCAGATTCCGAGCGGGCAACCCCTCATCTTCGGGGGCAACCCACGAACGAACTGGGGAGAGTTAAAGGTTGCCGCGGCGCTCTTGTTCGCGCTCGATGGCCTCGAACAGGGCCTTGAAGTTGCCCTTGCCGAAGCCGAGCGAGCCGTGCCGCTCGATCAGTTCGTAGAACACCGTCGGCCGGTCGCCGATCGGCTTGGTGAAGATCTGCAGCAGGTAGCCGTCCTCGTCCCGGTCGACCAGGATGCCGCGCGTCTTCAGCTCCTCGATCGACACCCGCACCTGGCCGATCCGGGCCCGCAGTTCCGGGTCGTCGTAGTACGAGTCGGGTGTGTTGAGGAACTCCACACCGTTGGCCCGCATGATGTCGACGGTGCGCAGGATGTCGTTCGTCGCCAGCGCGATGTGCTGGGCGCCGGCGCCGTCGTAGAACTCCAGGAACTCGTCGATCTGCGACTTCTTCTTCGCGATGGCCGGCTCGTTCAGCGGGAACTTGACCCGGTGATTGCCGTTGGCCACCACCTTGCTCATCAGCGCCGAGTAGTCGGTGGCGATGTCGTCGCCGATGAACTCCGCCATGTTCACGAAGCCCATCACCTTGTTGTAGAAGCCGACCCACTCGTCCATCTTGCCGAGCTCGACGTTGCCGACCACGTGGTCGACCGCCTGGAACAGCCGCTTCGGGTGTCCTTCTGGCCGGGTCACCTGGGTGGTCGCGGCAACGAACCCTGGCAGGTACGGGCCGTCGTACCTGCTCCGGTCGATCAGCGTGTGCCGGGTGTCGCCGTACGCCGCGATCGCGGCCCGCCGGATGGTGCCGTGCTCGTCGGTGACGTCGTTCGGCTCCTCGAGGACGACGGCGCCCTGCGTGCGGGCGTGCTTGATGCACTTGTCCACGTCCGGGACCTCGAGCGCGAGGTCGGCCACGCCGTCGCCGTGCCGGCGGTGGTGGTCGAGCAGCGGGCTCTTCGGGCTGACCCCGCCGGTGATGACGAAGCGGGCCGAACCGGCCTTGAGCACGAATGCCTTGTTGTCCTTGTTGCCCGTCTCGGGGCCGGAGTACGCGACCAGGTCCATCCCGAAGGCGAGCTGGTAGTACTTCGCGGTCTGGGTGGCGTTGCCGACCACGAACACCACGGCGTCCATCGCGGTAACGGGGAACGGGTCGGTGCTCTCGTCGTACGGCACCAGGCCGACGAGCTGCTTCAACTGGTCGAGGTCGAGATCGGCGTCGAGCTCTGCGGGGGTGAGGTCGGTGCTGGTCATCGTGGTCCTCCCGGTTCGGGTTCGTGCCGCTGAGCCTGGTCGGAGGGAGGCAGGTTGCGCAACAGTTCCTTGTTTCAGTGGGCAGGTTGTGCAGTATTGTGCGGTTGTTGCTGGACCATTTGGTCAGGCTGACCACCTCGGGAGGTTTGGTATGTCGGTGGATGCGCTGGACGCCCGGATCCTGGGGTTGTTCGCGGCCGAGCCGCGGGTCGGTGTGCTGGAGGCGTCGCGGCGGCTGGGGGTCGCGCGGGGGACGGTGCAGGCACGGCTGGACCGGTTGCAGCGCGACGGGGTGGTGCGCGGGTGGGGGCCGGACATCGACACCACGGCGATCGGCTACCCGGTGACGGCGTTCGCGACGCTGCAGATCGAGCAGGGCTCAGGTCATACGACGGTCGCCGAGGCCCTGGCCCGCATCCCCGAGGTCCTCGAGGTCCACACCATCACCGGCGCCGAAGACCTCTGGTGCCGCATCGTGGCCCGCTCGAACGCCGACCTCCAACGCGTCATCGACCAGGTGGTCATCGTCCGCGGCATCCAAAGAGCCTCAACGGTGATCGCCCTGGCCGAACAGATCCAGCACCGGGTGTTACCGCTGGTGGAAGCCGCAACAAGAAGCTGACCCGCCCGGCGCGCCGCGCGCCCCGGGCGGGGTGTGGGCAGACCGGCGCGGGTGCGCGGAGACCGGCAGCGGTGCGGGCAGACCGGCGGGGTGTGGCGAGACCGGCGGGTAGCGGGGAGACCGGCGGTAGCGGAGGTGGGGTGGGTCAGGCGAGGCGTTTGGCTACTTCTACTGCGGCTCGGGCTACTCGGGGGCCGACGAAGTCGCGGTCGAGTTTGCCGAGGACTACGACGCCGATGGACGCTTCGACGCCGGGAACGCCGAGAACCGGTGAGGACACGCCTTGGGCGCCGGCCTGGAGTTCGCCGGAGGTGACGACGAACGGGCGGCCGGCCGGGTCGGGCTTGCGGCGGCCGGCCAGGATCGCCTTCCCGGCGGCGCCCTGGTCGAGCGCGTGCCGGGACCCCATCCGGTACGACACGTGGAAGTCGGTCCAGCTCGGCTCGATGACCGCGATGGCGAGAGCTTCGTCACCATCCGCCACCGTCAGGTGGGCGGTGGCACCGGTGTCCTCCGCGAGCGAGCGCAGTACCGGCAACGCAGCGTCACGAAGCGTGGGCTGAACGCGACGGCTGTAGTGCAGGACGGCGAGACCGAGGCGGGCCCGGCCTTCGCTGTCGCGCCGGACCAGCCGATGCAGCTCCAGCGTGTTCACCAGGCGGTAGACCACGGTCCGGCTGACCCCCAGAGCGGCGGCCAGCTCCGTAATCGACAGGCCGTCCGGGGCATCCGCGAGCAACTCGAGGACAGTAAGTCCCCGGTCGAGGGTCTGGGACGTCTCTGCGGGCACCTCCGAAGCGTATCCGTTTTTCGGGCACGGCCCGATGGCCCCGTATCTTGCTGCCGTGCGAAATTACTGGGCGCTCCTCCCCGCCATCGCCGTCATCATCGGGCTGATCCTGCTCTACGCGATCCCCACGCTGATCAATCCGCAGTGGACCAGCTCGATCCTGGCCCTGTTCCGGCAGTTCCCGGAGGACGCGGAACCGGCCCCTGATCAGGCCCACGGTCAGGCCCAAGGTCAGGCCCAGAATCAGGCGCAGAATCAGGCCCAGCATCAGGCGCAGAGCCAGGCCCCGGGCCAGGCTCAGCAGCAGGGTGAGCAGGCCCAGCGACCGGCCGGCATCCTCGGCCCGCAGCAGATCAAGTCGCGGCGGATGCTTGCCGGCGTCCTGGTGGCGGCCGCGGTCGGCCTGTTCGGTTTCAACGTCTCCCTCAACCGGGAGGCGAACGCCTGCTACCAGGCGGCCAAGGCCTGGGGCGCGAGCGACGGCAAGCCGGCCGAGGACCCGTGCATCAACATGATCTACGGCAGCTTCTTCGGCGACGGCCAGGGCGAGGCGAACGAGGACACGCAGCAACCGGTCAAGGCGTACCAGGTGGTGCACAAGAAGAAGCCGACGTACCTGCGCTGGATCCAGAACGCACCCAAGTACGACGAGGCCGACCTGCTGGTCGGGACCGGCCTGAGCTGCAACCTCGACCTGCGGATCATGGAGGAAGAGGACAAGGTCGTCGTTCTGGTCGACGCCAACCAGCCCTGCCCGAACGAGGACAACGTCTCGCTGACGGCGTTCAAGCTCAAGAAGCCGCTGGGCGACCGGCAGGTGGTCACCGTCGACGACAAGCCGATGGAGCGGATCAACCCGGACGTGGACTCCTGGCCGACCGTGGTGAAGAAGCTCATCACCGGCGGCTGAGTCTCCTAGCTGAGCGCGCGGGTCTTCGAGTCGTACACCCGGAACGGCCGGTTCCGGGCGAGGAGCAGCATCAGTCCGGCGATGCAGACGGCCGCGCCGCCGAGGAGCGCGATCGTCGGGGTGGTCAGGGATGCCGTCGTCCCCGCGACGAAGTCACCCAGGCGTGGGCCGCCGGCCACGACCACGATGAAGACACCCTGGAGCCGGCCGCGCATCGCGTCCGGCGCGGCCGACTGCAGGATCGTGTTCCGGTACGCCGAGCTGACCATGTCGGCCGCCCCGGACAACGCGAGCAGCGCGACCCCCAGCCAGATCGTCCGGGACAGCCCGAACAGTCCGACCGCCGCGGCATAGACCGTGATCGCGACCACGATCGCCACGCCTTGACGTCGTACCCTGCTCACCCAGCCGGAGAAGAGCACGCCGACCAGCGCCCCGATCGCCGGAGCCGCCTGCAGCAGGCCGACCGTCCGGACTCCCCCGCCGAAGAACGCACCCGCGACCGCTGGGAACAGCGCCCGGGGCTGGGCGAACACCATCGCCAGGATGTCCGCCAGGAACGTCGCCAGCAGCGCAGGCGCCGCCCGCAGGAAGGTGAACCCTTCGAGCACCGACCGCAACCCAGCCCGGCGGACGTCACCCGTCGGCGGCACCGACGGCAACCGGAACAACGCGTAGAGCGCCGCGGTGAAGGTCAGTACGTCGATCAGGTACGCCGCCGCGAACCCGTGCCAGGCGATCACCGCCGCACCCAGGAGCGGCCCGGCGGTGAAGCCCAGGTTGAACGCGGCCTGGCTGAGCGTGTTCGCGGCCGGCAGCAACGCCGGCCGGATCAGCCGCGGGATGATCGCCGACCGCGCCGGGTTGTTCACCGCGAAGCACGCCGACTGGCAGGCGACGACGGCGTACAGGACCCACACCTGGTTCCAGTTCAGCTGGGACTGCACCACCAGGACCATCGACAGCAGCCAGAGCCCGGTCGACGAGGCGAGGGCGAGGGTACGACGATCGATCGCATCGGCCATCGCCCCGCCGTACAGCCCGAACACGATCAGCGGGACCAGTGAGCACAGCCCGACCAGCCCGACCGCGAAGGTGGAGTGCGTCAGCGCGTACACCTGGATCGACACGGTTACCGCGGTCATCTGCTGGCCGAGCTGCGACACCGTCGATCCGATCCACAACCTGCGGAAGTCGGCGGACTCGCGCAGCGGCCGGATGTCAGTGAGCAGACGCACCCTGACAACTTATGTCACGACGTGAAAATATTCAGACCCGAGGGAAGAGTTCGTGCTCGAGCGGCTCGCCGACGGTCAGCCCGAGCCCGTCGGTGACGACATGGGCCGCACCCGTGTACGTCGCCTCGGCGTCGATGTAGATCGCCACGTGCGCGATCCGTGGGTCGTCGGTCAGGTTGGGCGTCGCGGAGTGCGCCAGGTACGCGTTGTGGAAGGTGCAGTCACCGGCCCGCAGCGGGATCGTCGTGCGCTCCTCCCAGCGCAGATCGGGCGACGCCCGGAACAGGTCGTCCCGATCGGACAGATCCTGTCGGCGCAGATCCTTGTGGTCGTGCGACCCCGGGATGAAGGTCATGCATCCGCGCTCCACCGGTACGTCGACCAGCGCCACCCACACCGACAACGAGTGCCGCGAACCACCATGCGGCCAGTACGGCGCGTCCTGGTGGAACTCGGTCGCCGCGCCGTTGTGCGGAGGCTTGATCAGCAACTGGTCGTGCCACAACCGCAGCGGCACCCCGGCCAGCGCGGTCGCCGCGGCGGCGAGTCGCGAGTCCAGGGTGAGTTCGCGGAGTACGTCGTCCTGTCGCCAGATGTTGACGTACTGGTTGAAGATCGCCGAGCCGGTGAAGTTGTCCTCAGCGACTCTGGTCGCAGCCGTGGCCGCGTCCCGGAAGCGGGCCGCCTCGTCGGCGGTGATGATGTTCCGGATCCGGACGACGCCGTCGCGGCGATAGGCCGAAATGGTCTCTTCGTCCAGGGTGACGGCTGTCGTAGGGTCGGTGGTGGTCATCGGTAGGCTCCTCGGAATCCGTGGCCAGGTTGGTAGTTCCAGCCTCGCCCGGATCGCCTCCCGGAGACAGGCAACCGTTGACCGATACTTGACTGATCTTGACCTGACAGGTGGTCGATGTGCACGAGATCCTCAGCAGCGAGGTCTTCCCCGACCAGCGCCTGCCGGTCGCCGGCGACCGTATCGAACTCGTGGCCGACGTGGCTCCGCACAGTCACGCGTTCTTCGAGATCGCCGTCGTCCTCGCCGGGCGGGGCATCCATCTCTCGGCCGCCGGCGAGGTACCGCTCCAGCGCGACTCGGTCGTCGTCCTCCGGCCGGGCGAGTGGCACGGGTACACCGGCTGTGACGGGCTGGTGGTGCGCAACGCCTATCTCGGAGCGGACATCTTCGCCTTCCTGTCCGGAGCGCTGATCCCCGGCGACACAGCGCCGTACCCGGCGCACCCGGCCGTCCAGCACGCGATGAGATTGCTGGAGGCAAGTATCGACGAACCGTGGACGCTCGACCGGCTGGCCGCTGCGGTGAACCTCGCTCCCAGCTACCTGATCCGCCTGTTCGGGCGGACCGCCGGGATCTCACCGATGGCCTACCTCAACCGGATCCGCGCCGAGCGCGCCGCCGGTCTGCTGATCGAGACGGATCTGCCGATCGCGACGATCGGCGCGATGGTCGGCTGGCACGACCCCAGTCATGCCAGCCGACGCTTCCACGCCGTCTTCGGTCTCAGCCCATCCCGCTACCGCTCGACCTTCCGCCCGTAGCACTGCACCGGCGAGGCGCCCGACCAGGGCAACCGGCAGAGCGGCCGCGGCCGGCGGGACAAGCGCGGCTGACGGTTCGACCACGGCTGACGGTTCGACCGTGGCCAGCGGGTCGACCGCGACTGACCGATCGGCCGCGGCCGACCTGTCGACCGCGGCCGGCGGTGGAGCGGCGACGCGCGGACGTGGGGCTGGCCGAGCGGGCGTTCGGGGCGGTGGGCAAAGATGTCACCATGAGTTCCCTTCGCACCCCTGACCCGAACCCCGGTTGGCTGTCCGAGTTCGCGCTCGAAGAGACACGCTCACGGGTGCCGATCCTGTACGTCGAGGCCGTCCCGACCCGCGTCGATGCCGCCGGGCAGATCGAGCACGTCGGGGTGCTGCTGCGCGGATCGGCCGCGACCGGCCAGATCACCCGGACCCTGGTGTCGGGTCGCGTCTTCCACGGAGAGTCGATCCGTGACGCCCTGCAGCGCAACATCGAGAAGGATCTCGGCCCGGCCGCGTTCCCACGGCTGCCGGTCAGCCCGGTCCCGTTCACCGTCGCCGAGTACTTCCCGCTGCCCGGTGTCACCCCGCTGCACGACCCGCGTCAGCACGCCGTCGCCCTCGTGTACGTCGTACCGGTGACCGGCGAATGCAACCCGCGCCAGGACGCGCTCGAACTCACCTGGCTGACCCCGAAAGAGGCCCTCGAGCCGAGCCTGCTGGCCGACCTCGAAGGTGGCCGCGGACAGCTGCTCAAGCAGGCACTCGCTTGGTCCGGCGCTCTGGTCTGATCACCAAGGCAACCGTCCTTCCTCGGCGTGCACCTCGCCGGTTGGACCGTCAGCGCCGAGCGTCGCGAACCGCACCGCAACAGCCGCGCCCTGTTGTGGTGTGCGCGGCGCATCCCACCCACCCATGTCGGTTGCGCAGTTGCCGGGATCGGCCGCGTTCACCAGGATCCCGGTCCCGCGCAACTCGTTGGCGAGCATCACGGTCACCATGTTCACCGCCGCCTTCGACGCGTTGTAGCCCAAGGTCAGGATCGTCGACATCCGCGACTCCGGATCCCCGACCAGCTCGAACGACGCCAGTGCGGTCGACAGGTTCACGATCCGCGCTCGCTCCGCCGTCCGCAGCAACGGCAGCATCGCCTGGGTCACCCCGACCAGCCCGATCACATTCGTCTCGAACGCCTCCCGCAGTACGTCGCCCGCCACCCGCGACACCGCGTCGTCGCCCGGCGGGATGATGGCTGCGTTGTTCACCAGTACGTCGAGCCGCCCGTACTTCTCCTCGATCCAGCCGGCCGCCGCCCGCACCGATTCCTCGTCCGTCACCTCCAGTTTCACTGCTGCCGCTTCGTAGCCCTCGGCAACCAACTCCTTCGCCGCGAGCTCACCTCGGGCCAGATCCCGGGATCCGGCCAGCACGGTGAACCCGGCCTGCCCGAGCTGCCGTGCGATCTCCTTGCCGATGCCTGTGTTGGCGCCCGTGACGAGGGCGATCTTGTTCGTGTCCATGCGGTCCAGGCTGCGGCCGTCCGGCGTACTCAGGCAGAGCGAGCTGAACCTGGGATCGACAGTCCCTGGTTGAGGTTTGCCGCGGCTGGAATCCTTGGGTCATGGATCGGGGACAGCTCGCGGAGTTCTTACGGGTACGGCGGGAGGCGCTGAAGCCCGCCGAGGTCGGCCTGCCCGCAGGCCTGCGGCGGCGGACGCCCGGGCTGCGCCGGGAGGAGGTCGCGAGCCTGGCCACCATGTCGACCGACTACTACACCCGGCTCGAGCAGGGTCGCGGTCCACGCCCCTCCCGGCCGGTGCTGACCGGTCTCGCCCGCGCGCTGCGGCTGAACGACGACCAGCGCGACCACCTGTTCCGCCTCGCGGGTGAGCAGCCTGGCCCGCCGCCCGGCCCACCGAGTGACGTGCGGATCGGCATCCTGCGGATGCTGGCGCGGCTCGACGTCCCCGGCCTGGTCCTCGACGCGAAGTACGACGTCCTCGCCTGGAACCCGCTGTCCGCCGCCCTGATCACGGACTTCTCCGCGTTGCCGGTGAAACAGCGCAACCTGCTCCGGCTGCGGTTCCTGTCCGGCGATCGGCAGGCCGAGCGGTTCGGCGAGCGGGCGACCCACGACTTCGCCTTCGAGGCCGCGGCGGACCTGCGAGCGGCGACCGGCAGGTATCCGAACGACCCCGCGATCGCCGAGCTGGTCGCGGACCTGTGCGCGGGGAGCGAGGAGTTCGCCACGATCTGGTCGTTCCACGACGTGTCCCGGCAGCACAGCATGTGCCAGACGATCTACCACCCCACCGTCGGCCGGATCGACGTGATCTGCGAAGTGCTCGTCGTCCCCGAGCGCGACCAGCGCGTCATCCTCTACACCACCGAACCCGGCTCACCCTCCGAGCAATCGCTGCGCCTGCTCAGCGTGATCGGCACCCAGACGATGTCCGAGGCTTGACAACCGAGCAGCACTCAAGCGACCGTTTGACCGTCAAATTCTGACGGAAGATTCTGCCAGGGCGCGTACTCCAGTACCGGCGACGCCCTCATCCTCGATCTCTTCGTCTACGCGAAGATCCCGCCTGACGTGACCACCGAGTCGATGTAGCTCGACCACGTCCGCGTCTACCGCCCGGCGCAACGAACGCGACCGGGGGTGAGCGCCCCCGCACCCTCGGACGGGGTGCGGGGGCTCGGGAAGCCACCGCGCCGGGGCCGCCGCCCAGTGACGTTGCCCAGTGACGTTGCCCAGTGACGTTGCCCAGTGACGTTGCCGGGGCTACTGGCCGGTGAAGGTGAACGTGGAGCCGGGTTCCTTCACGATGTCGCCGTCGCGCGAGTTCGTGACGGTGACATTGCTCAGCACCGCGTTGCCCCGCGCGCCGCCCATCGCAAGGATGCCGGAGCCGTTGTTCGACTTGTCGATCCGGATATTGGTGAGGGCCACGTTCGGCATCTCACCGCCGCCGGTCTTGAACTGGATCCCGTCGTACGTCGAGTCGTGGATCTCGGTGTCGCGGATCGTCACCCCGGTGATCGGCAGGTTCGACGGGAACAGCGTGATCGCACCGAACTCCTGGTCCTCGTTCCAGAACACCCCGCCACAGCGATACAGCGCGTTGTTGGCGATCAGCGTCGTCCCGGAGAACGGCAACGGGTCGTGGTCGGTCGCCAGCATGATGCCGGAGTAGTTCATCGTGTCGTAGATCAGGTTGTTCTCGATCTTGTTGCCGTAGCCGCCGTAGATCGCGATGCCGTTGGCGCGCCACGGCAGCTGGATCGTGTTGTTGGTGAACGCGTTGTCGTGGCCGATGTCGACCGACTGGTCCTTGACGTACTTGCTGGCCCAGACCGCCAGCGCGTCATCGCCGGTGGTACGGAAGGACGAGTTGAACACCTTCGAGTTGCGGGTGCCGTTGGCGAAGTTGATCCCGTCGGCGTAGGTGTCGCGGATCCGCATCCCGCTGAACTCCAGCCCGTCGCCGGGTCCCCACAACTCCTGGATGTTGTCGTAGTCGCGGCCGACCCAGACCCCGACATTGGCGTGTTCGATCCAGACGTTGCTGACCTTGGTCCCGGTACCGAACCGGCCGTTCAGCGCCACACCACCCTCGGCATTGCCGTCACCGCCGCGGATCCGGCCGGATCCGAAGATCGCGATATCCGACAACTGCACATTCTTGTCGATGTCGAAACCGAAGTTGCCCTCGTGCGGATGGTTGATCCCGCCGGCGTTCTGCGGCTCGATGGTCGAGTAGAGCTGGGAGTGCCACATGCCAGCGCCGCGGATGGTGGTGTTGCTGATCCCGACCTGGTTGTACTGACCCCGGTTCAGCGGGTCGTCGGTGAGGATCTTCTTCTCCTGCCGCCACTGGCCGGCCGGGATCCAGACACAGCTGATCACGCCGTTCTGGTCGTCGGTGACGGCCCGCTGGATCGCGTCCGCGTCGTCGACCCCGTCGTTCGGCACCGCGCCGTACTGGGTGATCGACGTACAGCCGGACGGCTGGGTGAGCGCCGGGGCGACCTGCTCCAGGTCGATCGTGTCGATGATGTAGAACCCGGCGTCGTCGCCGGAGTCGCGTTGCAACTTGAACTTGGTGCCGACCGGGTACGACGTCCCGAGAAGCGCATGTGATTCGTCGAAGAGACGGCGCGCGTCACCGCCGGGGGTGTTGGTGAGCGCCTCGGGTCCGTCGCTGTTGCCGTAGAGCCAGCTGTGACGCGACGACAGGTTCAGCTTCTGCTTGTAGACCCCGTTGACGTACAGGCTGATGGTCGCCTCGAGGCCCTGCCCGTTGGCCGAGTCGGGGATCGAGTTGCGGACCACGATCGAGTTGGTCGGCACGGTCGAGGTGAACTCGACGAACTGGCCGGTCGAGTTCAGCCGGATCGACTGCCGGCCGGACGACTCGGTGGCGAAGTTGGTGTGCCCGAAGGTCCGCAACGCATCCGCAGTGAGCAGCGCGCCGTTGTAGTCGGCTGCTTCCGCCTCGTACGACGTGTACGGCAGCGCGGCCCCGCGGCCGACCACGATCGACCGGCTGAGCGAGTTGTTGGTCTCGTTGGTCTCAGCAACGGTGTTGGTCGCGTCGGCGACAGCGGTCAGGGTGGCGCCGCCGTTGGTCGCCGTCCAGGTGCCGGTCATCGCGACAGTCACGGTCGCACCGGCCGCGATCGAGGCGGTGTTCGTGTTGAGCGTGGTGGTGCCGACGGTGAGCCGGGTGACGCTGGTGGCCCCGGAGGCCGCCGTACCGCGGTTGTTCACCGCGACGGTGAAGGAGACCTGGGCGCCGGGTAACGGGTTGGCCGGGTTGGAGGTGATCGCGGTGACTTGGAGATCCGGGCCGGCTGCCTGGCCGACAGTCAACTGGGTCGATGACTCGAGGGTGTTGTTGGTGTCGTTCTGCTCGACGACGGCGTTGGTGGGATCGGCCACCGCGGCGACCGTGTAGTTGCCTTGGGCACGGGTTCCGGCGCTGGCTGTGACAGTGGCCGAGGCGCCGGCCGCGAGCGCGCCGACGGAGGCCGTGCCGGCGACCGAGACGCCGAGGAGGAAGTTCAGACTGCTCGCCGGTGCGGCCGCGGTGCCGGAGTTCTTGACCGTGGCCGACAAGGTGATCGGCGTGGTCTCGGTCGGGTTGGCCGGGCTCCAGGTGACCGAGGTGACCACGAGGTCCGGGTTCGGCGCCGCCGTACCGAAGACCTGGAAGTCGGCGACCTGGCCGCCGGGCGCGCCGGTGTTGCTGAAGAACTGCAGCCGGACGTCGGCGTACTGGCCGGTCACCGGGATGGTGATCGAGTTCTGGTTGCCGGACGAGCTGAACTGGTAGTCGGTCCGCGCCACCAGCGACGTGAAGCCGGTGGCGGATTGCTCCCGGCCGAGCACCTGGATGCTCTGCGTCCGCGGCCCCCAGACCGGGTCGGGATTGAGCTTCACCACGATCGAGCTGAGGTCGGCGTTCGCGCCGAGCTTGACGGTCAGCGTGGCCGGGTAGCCGTTGGACTCCCAGTACGTACTGATGCTGCTGTCGTTCGCGTTCGTGGCGACGAAGTCGAACGCAGAAGACGACGCCTCGATCGGCTTCCCGGCGGCGAGATTCGTACCGGTCGGAGGCTCCACCGGCCCGCCACCAGGCCCGGCCAGGTCGAACTCCGACAGTTGTGCGGCCGGCCAACCGGTGTTCGCCGTGACGGTCAGCCGGACGTAGCGGGCCGACGTGGTGGCGAAGTCGATGGTGACGGTGTTGTTCGCGGCCGGCGCGAAGTTGTACGCCGTACTGCCGACGACAGTGCTGAACGAGGATCCGTTCGCGCTGCTCTGGACGGTGAGGGTCTGCGTTCGGGCGCCCCAGGAAGCGGGCAGCTTCAGGGTCACCTGGTTGACGTCGGTGACGGCGCCGAGATCGGCCTGGATCCACTGTGGGAGGGTGCTGTTGGAGCTCTCCCAGTAGGAGTTCTGGTTGGCGTCGGCGGCGTTGCCGCTCGGGTACGCACCGAGCGAACTGGAAGCCGACAGAGTCTTGGCGAGATTGGCGGTCACAGCTGCTTTTGCGGATCCGGGCAGCAGGCCGGCCACGATGAGCGCGGCCGCGAGCAGACCGACCAGGAGCCGCCAGGCGGGCTGGTTCTTCCGAGGCATGCGGTAGTCCTCCGTCGTTCGGGGCGGGGGGACGGACGGGTGCCGCACCGACAAGAGGTCTATTGAAATTGCGGGATCTTGCTAACTTCTTGCGGGGCGGTAGTCAGAGATTGCACTGCCCTGAGAGGTTCGTCAACAGTTCGCCGCGGCCGCACGCGAAAACACCCCACCCCTGGAACTCGGGGTGGGGTGCTGCCGGCGACGGGGTCAGGCGCGGCGCTGGGTGGCCCAGTCGCGGATGAGCTCGATGCGTTCCTTGAGCTGGGTGGAGGACGCGTGGGCCGCGGCAGGGCCGCCGAGCTTGCGGCGCAGGTCGTTGTGGATGACGCCGTGCGGCTGGCCGGTGCGGTGGTGCCAGGCGGCGACCAGACCGTTCAGCTCCCGTCTCAGCAGCGCGATCTGCTCGTGCGTCGCCAGCTCGGTCGGCGTCGGGTCCTCACGCTCCGACGACCCGCGCTGGGACCGCTTCTGCGCCGCGACCGACTTGGCCTGCCGCTTGCGGAGCAAGTCGCGGACCTGGTCCGGCTCCAGCAGCCCCGGCAGGCCGAGGAAGTCCAGCTCCTCGTCGGAGGCCATGTCGCCGCCGGTCCCGTAGTCGCCGCCGTCGAACACCACCCGGTCGAAGCTCGCGTCCGAGCCGAGCGCCTCGAACTTCGCCTCCAGTTCGTCACTGGCGCCCTCGGTCTGGTTCGCCTTCGCGAGCAGGTCGTCCTCGAGCGCGAAGATGTCGCCGTCGTCGCCTGCGTTCTTCCGGCCGAGCACGTGGTCGCGCTCGACCTCCATCTCGGCGGCGAAACTCAGCAGCCGGGTCACCGACGGCACGAACACCGACGCCGTCTCGCCCCGCTTGCGCGCTCGCACGAACCGGCCGACCGCCTGCGCGAAGAACAGCGGCGTCGACGTCGGTGTGGCGTACACACCGACCGCGAGCCGCGGCACGTCCACGCCCTCGCTCACCATCCGGACCGCGACCATCCAGCGCGAATCACCCTCGGAGAACTTCGCGATCTTCTTGCTGGCCGACTTCTCGTCGGACAGGACGACGGTCGGCGCTTCGCCGGTCAGCTCGCGCAGCGTCTTCGCGTACGCGCGGGCCGTGTTCTGGTCACCGGAGATGACCAGGGCGCCCGCGTCCGGCATGTGCCGTCGTACCTCGGTCAGCCGCTTGTCGGCAGCCGCCAGCACGGCCGGCATCCACTCGCCGGCCGGGTCGAGCGCCGTACGCAGCGCCTGGGCGGTCAGGTCCTTGGTCAGCGGCTCACCCAGCCGCGCCGCCACCTCGTCACCAGCCTTGGTCCGCCAGCGCATCTCACCGGAGTACGACATGAAGATCACCGGGCGTACGACGTGATCGCGCAGAGCGTGACCGTAGCCGTAGGTGTAGTCGGCCTTGCTCCGCGCGGCACCGTCCGGTCCGTGCTCGTAGGTGACGAACGGGATCGGGTTGTCGTCGCTGCGGAACGGCGTACCGGTCAGGCACAACCGCCTGGCCGCGGGCTCGAACGCCTCCCGGACGCCGTCGCCCCAGCTCAGCGCGTCGCCGCCGTGGTGCACCTCGTCCAGGATCACCAGCGTCTTGAACCGCTCGGTCCGGACCCGGAAGGCCAGCGGGTTGACCGCGATGCCCGCGTAGGTGACCGCGACGCCCTGGAAGTCCTTGTTGGTCTTCCCGCGCCGGCCGGCGAACGCCGGGTCGATCGCGATCCCGGCCTTGTCGGCCGCCTCGGCCCACTGGACCTTGAGGTGCTCGGTCGGCGTCACCACGGTGATCCGCTCGATCAGCCGCCGATGCAGCAGCTCGGCGGCGACGGTGAGCGCGAAGGTGGTCTTACCGGCTCCCGGTGTCGCGACCGCGAGGAAGTCCCTGGGCAGGCTGTCGAGATAGAGCTTGAGCGCCTCCGCCTGCCAGGCCCGCAGCTTGCTCGCGGTACCCCACGCAGCGCGGTCCGGGTAGGCCGGAGGTAGCACGGCTGGTGTCACTGGCGCGTGCGAATCCACGGACGGCATACTCCCCCGATAGTCGACTGTCGGCCGGGCAGGAACGTTACCTGACGTCGGCGACAAACCCCGACCGGCGTGTCGCAGTACGAGCTGTCTGTGGAGAAAGTTCCCGTGTCCGCTGGTGTGTCGGCCTACACTCGTGGGCATGAGTACTCAGCTGACCCCTGGGGCCGAGACGGTCGTCGACGAGCGGACGCAGCCGGCGCCGGCAGAGCCCGGCGATCACGAGCGGTTCTCGCACTACGTGCCGAAGGACAAGCTGACCGAGGCGATGGTGATGGGCACGCCGGTGGTCGCGCTGTGCGGAAAGGTGTGGGTGCCGAGCCGGGATCCGCAGCGATTCCCGGTCTGCCCGGAGTGCAAAGAGATCTGGGATTCGCTCAACCCCGGCGACGACAAGGGCGGCGACGACGAGTAGCGCCCCAGCCGGTGGTAGGCCGAGCGGATCGCCGCCCGGTCAGTTCTGGGTCGGGTCGTCCGGGTACGTCGCCAGATACGCCATCTGATCGTTCTGGCGCCGGAGCACCCGGCGCCACAGCCCGTCCGGGTGCAGGCTGAACACGTCGTCGGGTTCGGACTCGACGACGTACCAGGCACCCTCGGTGATCTCGCCCTCGAGTTGCCCGCTGGACCAACCGGCGTACCCGGCGAAGATGCGCATCCGCTGGATCGCGCCCTCCAGCAGCGCCGGCGGTACGTCGAGGTCGATCAGCCCGATCCGGCCGAAGCACTCGCGCCATCCCGGTGGGTCGGCCGACTCGATCACCTCGGCGACAGCGAGTGCGCTGTCGGTGCCGACCGGACCGCCCATGAAGAGCACACCGGGTTCGTTCACGGTGGTGGACCAGTCCGGGAGCACTCTGTCGACAGCCAAGTCGGCCGCGCGGTTCACCACCACCCCGAGGGCGCCATCGTCGTCGTGATCGAGCAGCAGGATCACTGACCGGCGGAAGGGCGGCTCGTCGAGCAGCGGGGTCGCCACCAACAGCGAACCGGTCAGGGTCGAGGCCGTCATGCCCCCATCATGTCGTGCCCGGCAACGTTTGTACTACGGACAACCTTGAACCCGAGCCACGCACCGACCGCGATGCCGACCAGATCGGCCACCACGTCGAACGGATCGCCACTGCGCTGCGGCAGGACGAAATGCTGGACGAGTTCACTGATCACCGCATTGCTGACCAGTGCCACCAGCAACCACCGCGCCGGTACGGCGGCCTTCAGCCCGAGGAACGCCACCGACCCGAACAGGAACAGGTGCGCGACCTTGTCGGCCAGCGGCAGCCCGACGTCCGGGCCGGCCTGCCGCGGCGAGTAGACGCCGTACAACTGCAGCAGGCAGGCCGCGACGAACCCGATCCGCCACAACCAGACCTTCACTCCCGACCTGGTCGTCGCCCCCGCCACGGAAACCGTCACGCCGGTGCGTCGTCCGGGTAGGTCTCGTGCGCCGGGGCCTTGCCGCCCGCGGCGTCCCGGACCGCGTGCGCCACCGAGTTGTGCACCTCCGGGTGGAAGACGCTCGGCACGATGTAGGTCGCGTTCAGCTCGTCGTCGGTGACGACACCGGCCAGCGCCTTCGCGGCGGCCAGCTCCATCTCGATCGACACCTTCGACGACTGTGCGTCCAGCAGGCCGCGGAAGACGCCCGGGAAGACCAGCACGTTGTTGATCTGGTTCGGGAAGTCGCTCCGGCCGGTGGCCACCACCGCCGCATGCTCGCCGGCTTCCGCGGGGTCGACCTCCGGCACCGGGTTGGCCAGCGCGAACACGATCGAGTCGTCGTTCATGGTGGCGATGTCCGCACCGGTCAGGATGTTCGGCGCCGACACCCCGATGAACACATCCGCCCCGGCCAGCGCGCCCTTCAGGTCGCCGCTGTACCGCGCCGCGTTGGTGTTCTCCGCGATCCAGCGCAGCTCCGGCGACAGGCCTTCGCGGTCCAGGTGGATGACCCCGGCGACGTCGGCCACGATCGTGTCCTTCACCCCGGCCGCGAGCAGCAGCTTCAGGATCGCCGTACCGGCCGCACCCGCACCGGACAGCACCACCCGCACGTTGCTGATGTCCTTGCTGACCACGCGCAGCGCGTTGTAGAGCGCACCCAGTACGACGACCGCCGTACCGTGCTGGTCGTCGTGGAAGACCGGGATGTCCAGCTCCTCGCGCAGCCTGGCCTCGATCTCGAAACAGCGCGGCGCGGAGATGTCCTCCAGGTTGATCCCCGCGAACCCAGGGGCGATCGCCTTGACGATCTGGACGATCGCGTCCGGGTCCTGGGTGTCCAGGCACAGCGGCCAGGCGTCGATCCCGGCGAACCGCTTGAACAGCGCCGCCTTGCCCTCCATCACCGGCAGCGCGGCCTTCGGGCCGATGTTGCCCAGGCCGAGGACGGCGGAACCGTCGGTGACGACCGCGACGCTGTTGCGCTTGATGGTCAGCCGGCGCGCGTCGTCGGGGTTGGCCGCGATCGCCAGGCAGACCCGGGCGACACCTGGCGTGTAGATCATCGACAGGTCGTCACGGTTGCGGATCGGGTGCTTGGCCTCCATCGAGATCTTGCCGCCGAGGTGCATCAGGAACGTCCGGTCCGACACCCGGTCGATCTCGACGCCCGGTACGGCGCGCATCGCCTCGACCAGCCGGCCGGCGTGCTCGGTATCGGCCGCGGCGCAGGTGACGTCGATCCGCAGCCGCTCGTGACCGGACGCGGTCACGTCGAGCGCGGTGACCAGACCGCCGGCCTGCTCGACCGCGGTCGTCAGCTTGCTCACCGTCGAGCCACCCGCGGGCACCTCGAGGCGAACGGTGATGGAGTACGAAACACTCGGCAAGGCAGTCACGCGGGTGATCCTCTCACGCCACTGGTAAAGCCCGAAGGTTGTGTTCGTAAAGAACAGAGCCTCCAGGGATGTTCTGGCACGGAAGGAAGCTGGGTAATCCATTACTCGGGCGGTTACTGTTCCCTCAGCGAAGGGAGACCTGGTGGCGACGATCAGTGATGTGGCGGCGCGGGCCGGGGTGTCCACCGCGACCGTTTCCCGGGCGCTGAACGGGAAGTCGACGGTCGATCGCGACCTGGTCGCCCGGGTCCGGAAGGCCGCCGAGGAGCTCGGCTACCAGCCGAACGGCCCGGCGCGGAACCTGCGCCGCCAGGAGGCCGCCGTGGTCGCGCTGATCATCTCCGACGTGGAGAACCCGTTCTTCACCGCGATCGCCCGCGGCGTCGAGGACGTCGCCCACGAGGTGGGCTACTCGGTCGTCCTGTGCAACTCCGACGAGAACGCCGAAAAGGAGAATCGCTACATCGACATCGCCATCCAGGAGCGCGTCGCCGGCGTGATCCTGTCCCCCAGCGGTACGACGAGCAGCGTGGCAAAGCTGGCAAGCCGCGGTACGGCGTACGTCGCGGTGGACCGTCCGCTGCCCGGACAGGACAGCGACGTGGTCCTGGTCGACACCCGCCTGGCCGCGAAGCAGGCGACCACGCATTTAGTTGCCCAAGGCTACGACCGTATCGGCTGCATCACCGGGCCGGCCGGCGTACGGACTGCGGACGACCGGCTCGCGGGCTATCGGGAGGCGTTGAAAGCGGCGAAGCACCGGAGCAGTCCAAGGCTGGTACGACGGACCGAGTACAAGGCCGCCGGTGCACGCCGAGCCGCGCAAGAGTTGCTGCGGCAGCCGGAGCCGCCGGATGCGCTGCTGATCGCGAACAGCGCGATGGCGGTGGGTGTGCTGCAGGCATTACAGGAGCTGAAGATCCGGCCGGGCCGTGATGTCGGGTTGGTCGCCTTCGACGATGCACCGTGGGCCGAACTGGTCGACCCACCACTCTCGGTCGTCGCCCAACCGGCGTACGAGATCGGAACGGTGGCGGCGCGGCTGCTGCTGGCGAGAATCGCCGACAGCACCCGAGCGCCGACCACCACGACCCTCGGTGCCCGCCTGCTGGAGCGCGGAAGCTCGCACAGGAAGTAGGCGGTGAGGGTGGGAGCCTGGCGCTCCCCCACCCCCACCACCTCGCACCGCAGCACCCCAGGCGCCGGGCGGTAGGTCAGCCGGTCGGGTTCTCCTCGGCGTAGATCTTGGCGGCGTTCTCCTTGTCGATCAGGCGGGTGGGGAGGATCTGCGACTTCTCGATCGTGCCGCAGTCGACCAGGATCTTCTTCGCGGCGGCGATGGCTTCCTTACCGTTGGTCGGGTAGGTGAAGGTGGCGCTCAGCCGGCCCTGCTCGACCGCCTTGATCCCGCCGGACGGGATCGGCAACGCGTCGATGCCGAGGAACTTCATCTCCTTCTCCCGGCCGACCGCCTTGGCCGCCAGGTACGCACCCTCGGCCATCGGGTCGTTGTGCGCGTAGACCACGTCGATCTTCGGGGTGGCCTTCAGCAGCGCGTCCATCTGCGCCTGGCCCTTCTCCCGCAGCCAGTCACCGCTGGCGTCGGCGACGATCTTGATCTTCGGGTTCGCCTTGATCGCGTCCACGAAGCCCTGGTGCCGCTCGGCCTGCGGGGTCGCACCGGCCAGACCCTTCAGCTCCACGATGTTTCCACCTTGCGGCAGCAGCTTCTCGGCGACGTACTTGCCGGCCTCGGAACCGATCTGCACGTTGTCGCCGCCGATGAAGCCGGTGAACGCGTCACCCTCGACCTTGCGGTCCAGCACGATCACCGGGATGCCCTTGTCATAGGCCTTCTTCACCACCGCGGTCAGCGGCTTGGCCTCGTTCGGGCTGATGATCAGCAGGTCGATCTGCTGGGTGATGTAGTTCTCCACGTCCGCGACCTGCTTGGCGTTGTCCTGCGCGGCGTCGGCGAATTTCACGTCGAACTGCGGCACCTCCACGGCTGCCGCCCGGATGTCGTCGTCCATCCGCTGCCGGTACGGCTCGGCCACGTTCGCCTGGCTCATCCCGATCGTGTACTTGCCGTCGGCACCCTTACACGACTTGGACGAGTCACCGGCGGGCGTGTCCGCGGTCCGTTCGCTGGTCGTCCCACAGCCGGCGAGTACCAGCGCGGCAACGGCCGCGGCGGCGAGGGGAATCTTGAGAGAGCGCATCGGGAACCTTCCTCACGAGGCGGGACGGAGTCGCTGCAGCGCGGCCGCGGCAACGATCACGAGTCCCTTGATCAGCAGCTGGATGTTGGAGTCGATGTTGTTCAGGGCAAGGATGTTGTTCAGTACGCCGAGCAGCAGCGCACCCGCGACCGTTCCGGCCACCGAGCCGCGGCCGCCGGCCAGGCTGGTCCCGCCGATCACTACGGCGGCGATCGCGTCGAGCTCGTAGCCGATCCCGTCGTTCGGGCTGCCCTGGTTCAGCTGGACGGCGTGCACGATGCCGGCCAGTGACGCGAGCAGCCCGCAGATGGCGAAGACCGCGATCTTCACCCGCACCACCGGTACGCCGGACAGCCGAGCCGCCTTCTCGTTGCCGCCGACGGCGTACAGATGCCGGGAGAACGCGCTGACCCGGAGGAACACGACGGCCGCGATCGCGACCACGGCGAAGATCAGCACCGGGATCGGGACCAGTCCGCCGAAGGTGCGTTCACCGAGGATCGCGAACGACTCCGGAGCCTCGTTCGGCCCGTCGCCGTACGCGATCGCGACGCCCTGCCCGCCCGACCAGATCCGCGCCAGTCCACGCGCTATCTGGAGGCCGGCCAAGGTCACGATGAACGACTGGATGCCGATCATCGCGGTGGCGACACCTTGCAGCGCACCGAAGACCAGGCCGATCGCGAGTACCAGCAGGACCGCCGGCAGGAAACCCCAGTCGTTCTCGACCATGAGGACGGCGGACCCCACCGCGGCCAGTCCGAGGACCGCGCCGACCGACAGGTCGATCCCGCCGATCAGGATCACGAACGTCATCCCGATCGCGATGATGCCGATCTCGGACACCGCCCGGACCACGTTGGCCAGGTTGTCCGCGCTGATGAACAGGATCTCGCCGTCCTTGCGTGGCGAGAAGATGATCGCCGCGATGAAGACCGCCAGCAGCCCGAACACACTCTGGAACCGGAACAGCGTGGCGACCACGCCGCCCGCGGACTTCTCCACCGGTGTCGCCGCGACGGTCTTGTCCTGTAGATCGGTCACTGCGCCCCTCCGACTTCCTCAGCTGTGAACAATTTCTCGAAGGTTGCGCCTTCTCCCATCGCGGCAGCGAGCAGATCCCCTTCGCCGGAGTCCGCCGTACTGAACGACGCGACGTCGCGCCCGTCCCGCAGTACGACGACCCGATCGCAGACGCCGATCAACTCCGGCAGCTCCGACGACGCGAGCAGTACGCCGAGGCCCTGGCCGGCGAGCTCGCCGAGCAGCCGGTAGATCTCGGCCTTGGCGCCGACGTCGACACCGCGGGTCGGTTCGTCGAGCAGCAGGAGCTTCGGCTCGGTCAGCAGCATCCGGCCGAACACGACCTTCTGCTGGTTGCCACCGGACAGCGTGCCGACTTCGTCCTGCAGCCGGCCGAACTTCAGCCGCAGCCGGCCCGCCATCCGCACCGACGCGGTCCGTTCCATCCGCCGCGCGATCACGCCCAGCCGCCCGTACGACGGCAGGCTTGAGACGACCGTGTTCGCGAGGATCGAGTGGAACAGGACCAGACCGGACGTACGACGGTCCTCGGGGACGAAACCGATGCCGTGGGCGAGTGCCTGGCGTGGTCGGCGAGGGCGGATCTCCTTGCCCTGCAGGACGATCCGGCCGGTCTGGGTGCCTGCGGGCGCAACGCCGTACAGGGTCTCGAGAAGTTCGGTGCGGCCGGCGCCGAGCAGGCCGGCCAGGCCGACGATCTCGCCGGAGCGGACGGTCAGCGAGATGCCTTCGGGGTCGCGGCGGCCCGGGCGCGGGCGACGGGCTTTCACGGCGAGGTTGTCGACCCGGAGGAGTTCGTCGCCGGTGTCGGCGTCGGGGGTGGTGAACATGGTCTGCACCGGACGGCCGACCATCGCCTCGACCACTTCGGCGGTGCTCAGCTTGCGCGGGTCGAAGCTGGTCACGATCTGGCCGTTGCGGAGCACGGTCGCGCGGTCGGCGACCTTGGCGATCTCCTCCATCCGGTGCGAGATGTAGACGATGCCGACACCGGACCTGCGGAGTTCGCGGATGACGTCGAAGAGGCGCTCGACCTCCGAGGTGGTGAGGGCGGAGGTCGGCTCGTCCATGATCAGTACGCGGGCGTCGAGGGAGATCGCCTTCGCGATGGTGACGAGTTGCTGCTCGCCGACCCTCAGCTCACCGACCGGCCGGCGCGGGTCGAGTTTGACGCCGCTGCGTTCGAGGAGGGCGCGGGACTCGCGGTCCATCCGGCGGCGGTCGACGGTGTGCAGCTTGGTGCGGAGTTCGCGGCCGAGGAAGACGTTGTCGGCGACCGACAGGCCGGGGACGAGGTCGAGTTCCTGGTGGATCATCGCGATGCCGGCCGCCTGCGCGTCGGTCGGTCCACCGAAGTGGACGGGCTCGCCGTTGATCTCGATCGTGCCGTCGTAGTCGGTGACGTCTCCGGACAGGATCTTCATCAACGTGCTCTTGCCGGCGCCGTTCTCCCCCAGCAACGCGTGCACCTCGCCCGCGCCTAGGGAGAAGTCGACCTCCCGGCACGCTTGCACCCCGCCGTACCGCTTCCCGATCCCGGACATTCGGACCAGGCCGGCGCCCTCGGCCATAACACCTCCGCCACCCGAGTAATCGATTTCCCGGACGCTAGACCGCCCCCTGGCTGCCCGTCAACCCCTCACCACCCGACCGGCCCGAACCGTGACTGGATGCCGGCCGCCGACGGCAGCTCCTCGGGGTGCGGACCGCCAGGCCACCACAATCAGCACGACGCCGCCCGCACGAGCGTGAACTCGCGCGGGCGGCGTCCGTTGTGATGGCCTGGCGGTCCGCCCCTCAGCTCCCGGAAACGGTGACCTTCGCGAACAACGGTCGCCCACTCGGCGGCATCACGAAGTCCTGGACTCGGGAGCGGACTGCGGAGTTGGAGGCCAGGTCGGCGGGGAAGATGCCGACCGCGTCAGACCACAGGATCTGGCCGGCCTCCTGGTAGAGCTTCGGGCGCTGGGCCTGGTCGACGGACGAGCGGGCGTCGAGGAGGAGCTTGTCCAGGGCCGGGTTGCAGTAGCCGTTGCGCTTGGCGGTGCAGACGTACAGGCGGGCGAGCGTGTAGTCGGCGTCGCCGGTGCCGGTGACGTTGGTCTGCAGGTTCATGTCCCAGTTGAGCTTGCCGAAGTCCTCCAGCCACTGGGCGCGTTCCTTCTCCAGCGGCTTCACGGTGACGCCGATCTTGGCCCAGTCCGAGATCATCGCCTGCGCCAGCGCCCGGATGTTCGGACCACCTTCCAGCGGCCACTGCATCGACGTACTGAACCCGTTCGGGAGCCCCGCCTCGGCCAGCAACTGCTTCGCCTTCGCCGGGTCATAGGGGTACGGCGACAGCTTCGGCGCACCGATCACGCCCTGCGCGAGCGGCGCCTGCGCCGGGGTGGCGAGATCGCCGAACAGATCCTTGACCGTGCTCTCCAGGTTGAGCGCGTGCCACATCGCCTGCCGGACCCGCTTGTCGTCGAACGGCTTGCGGTTGGAGTTGAACCAGTCGAAGTAGTACGTCCAGCTCGGCGTCGTCGAGTAGCTGATCCCGTCACTGCTCTTGACCGACCCGATCTGGTCCGGCGGAATCTGGGTGAGGACGTCGACCTCGCCGTTCTCCAGCGCGGTGATCCGCCCGGCGACCTCCGGGATGTTCACGAACTCCAGCTTGCTCAGCTGCGGCGCACCATCCCAGTACGACGGATTGGCCGCGAGCTCGAGCTTCTCGTCGGGCTGAAACGCCGCGACCGTGAACGGCCCGCTCCCGATCGGCTTGTTGAAGAACCCGTCGGCGTTGATCTTGCCGGCCGGCCCGATGAACAGCAGCGTCAGCGAACTCAGCAGCGTGCCGAGCGGCTTGCTCGTCTTCACCGTGACGGTCTGGTCGTCGGTCGCGGCGAACGACGTCACCGTCGCGTAGAGCGGGACGAGCGGACCGTCGAGCTTCGTGTGCCGTTCGTACGACGCCACGACGTCCTTCGCGGTGAACGGCGTACCGTCGGAGAACTTCACCTCGGTGCGCAGCTTGAACACCCACGTGGTCGGGTCCGGGTTCTCCCAGGAGGTGGCGAGTACCGGGACGATCTTGCCGTCGTCGACCCGGACGAGCGGTTCCATGATCTGCTGGATCGCGGTCTGCACGGCCTCCTCACCGGCGAACTTGTGGGTGTCGAGCGACACCGGGAACATCGCCGGTGCGTACCGCAGGACCTGTTCACCACTGCTCGGTTCACTCGCCGGCGAGCAGGCGCTCAGCCCGGCCGCCACGGTGGTCAGGGCGGCCAGCGCCCCGACGATTCGCTTCCTCAACACAGGGGTTCTCCTTTGCAGGGCAGGGCTCTCAGGTGAAGGTGTAGGTGGCGGCGACCGGGTAGTGATCGGAGGGGGCGCGGCCGTCGTGGAAGAACTCGACGACCTCGCTGGTCCGCGCGGCGAGCGGGCCGCGGGCGAAGATCCAGTCGATCGCCTTCGGTGGTGAGGCGAGCGGTGACAACCTGGTCCCGATCGGACCGGTCGCCACTGTCGGCACCACCGGATGGGTCACGGGGGAGTGCCGGCCGAGTGCGGTGAAACTGTCCAGGAACCCGGCGTTGCCGAGCTCCCACTGCGGTGGGCCGATGTCGTTGATGTCGACGGTGAACAGGCACGCACCGTCGCCGGCCAGCCGTTCCAGTGCGTCCGCGACAGCCCGGGCCTGACCGACCCGGCGGTTGCCGAGATCGGCCCGCTCGTCCGCATGCCCGGGCCAGGTCAGGTGCGCCGTACTGAACGTCAGTTCGTGCCCGTCGGCCGAGCGAAGCCGGACCCAGAACAGGCGCGCGTCGGGCGAGAGGATGCCGACATCCTCGGCGCCGGACTCGATCGGCGTGAACAGGTCGCGCCGCCACCACAGGTTGCTCTGAGTCTCCCAGCCTGCCGGCCCATCGACGCGATCGTGGGCCGGCAGCGCGTCGTCGAGCAGCTTGCGGGTACTCGGGCGGAGTTCCTGTACGGCGAGCAAATCCGGCGGACGGGTCGTGAACAGCGCGGTCAGCGCGTCCCGCCGGTTGTCGAGGTGGAAGTCGGCCCACAGGTTGTAGGTCATGGCCACGAAACTGAAGTTGCTCAGGGCAATCGTCATGAGGCTTCTCCGGATCCGGCGCCCGTCGACGTCGGCGCGTTGTAGGCAGTCAGCGTTGTTACCGCGAGTAAGTCGTCGACCTGGAGGGTCGTCAGCGAGCAGTTCACCGGCGGGTCCAGCGTCACTTCACCGCCCGGCGGCAGCCGCAACGTCGAAGCGGTCGCGACCCGGATCGGCCCACCATGCGTCACAACGAGGACTCGGTGAGCACCAGCGCCGGCGATGTCGCGGATCGCGTCCCACACGCGTTCTCGCAACTGGGCAAAGGTTTCGCCACCGCCCCGCGCGACATCTTCGCCGCGTGCGAACGCCGCGACGACATCGGGCTCCTCGGCCAGTACGTCGGCAAACGTCCGCCCGCCCCAGGTCCCGACGTCGATCTCCCGCCACCGTTTGTCGATTAGCACCTGCGGTCGGTCTTGGCTGTCGACGTACGGCTGGAGGGTCTCGGTCACCCGTTGCAGGTCGCTCGCGACGATCTGATCGAACGGTCCGGTGGCCAGCAGGTACTCCGCGGCCTGCTTGGCCTGCTGGTGTCCGAGTGGGCTCAGGCCCGTGCCCTGCTGGCCTTGGTATCTGTCCTCCGCGTTCCATAGCGACTCGCCGTGCCGGAGCATCACAAGTTCGGTCATCGGCCTGCCCCCGCAAGCTCGACGGCGAAGTGACACGCGGCTGGGTGGAGGTCGAGTCGCGTCTCCAGCGGCGGCTCTTTCCGTGCACAGATGTCCTCGGCCTTCCAGCAGCGGGTGCGGAAGCGGCAGCCGGATGGCGGATCAGCCGGTGAGGGCACATCGCCGCCGATGATGATCGGCTCGCGGACCGGCTTGTCCCACGGCTTCGGATCCGGAACGGCGGACAGCAACGCCTGCGTATACGGATGCAACGGCCGGTTGAACAACTCGTCCTGCGTCGCAGTCTCCACCACCCGGCCGAGGTACATCACCGCGACCTGATCAGAGATATGCCGTACGACGGACAGGTCGTGCGCGATGAACAGGTACGCCAGGCCGAGATCGCGGCGCAGATCCGCGAGCAGGTTGAGCACCTGCGCCTGCACGGACACGTCGAGCGCCGATACAGCCTCGTCGCAGATCACCAGCTTCGGCCGCAACGCGAGGGCCCGGGCGATCCCGATCCGCTGCCGTTGACCGCCGGAGAACTGATGTGGGTACCGCTGCGCGTGGTCCGGGTTCAGGCCGACCCGCTCGAGCAGTTCACGCACCTCGACCCGGAAGCGGTTGCGCGGTACGACGTCCGGGTGGATCTCCCAGGCCTCGCTGATGATCTGCTCGACGGTCGCGCGCGGGTTCAACGACGCGTACGGATCCTGGAAGATCATCTGCAGCTGCCGGCGCACCCGCCGCATGGAGGCCTTGGGCAACGAAGTCAGTTCCTCGCCCTCGAACAGGATGCTGCCCGAGCGAGCCTTCTCCAGCCCGATGATGGTCCGTGCCACGGTCGACTTGCCCGACCCGGACTCCCCCACCAATCCGAGCGTCCCACCCGCCGGGATGTCGAAGGACACCCCCGCGACGGCCTGGATCTGCCCGACTGTCCGGCGAAGCACAGCGGACCGCAGCGGAAAGGAGGTGTGCAGATCGCGCACGGAAAGGAGAGGTTCGGGACCGGCGGAGGGTGGCAGCTCAGTGCGCATCCGTCAGGACTCCTTCCGGGTGGTGGCAGGCCGCGCGGTGGAGGTCGGGGCGACCGGGGAGCGCCAAGAGCGCGGGTTCCTCTTCGGCGCAGAGGGTGTCGGCGTAGCGGCAGCGGGGGCGGAAGGAGCAGCCGGATGGGAGGTCGAGCAGATCTGGCGGTGCGCCTTGGATCGGGGTGAGGCGTTCGCGCTCACCGCCGAGGATGGGGACCGAGCCCATCAGGCCCGCGGTGTACGGATGGCCGCTGTGTTCGTAGACCTCACGGATCGGCCCGGTCTCGACGACGCGACCGGCGTACATCAGTACGACGCGGTCGGCGACGTCAGCGACCACGCCGAGGTCATGCGTGATGAGCACGAGCGACATGCCCTCCTCGGCCTGCAACCGGCTGAGCAGGTCCATGATCTGCGCCTGCACGGTGACGTCGAGCGCGGTCGTCGGCTCGTCCGCGATCAACAGTCGCGGCGACAACGCGAGCGCCATCGCGATCATCACCCGCTGCCGCATCCCGCCGGAGAACTGATGCGGATAGTCGTCCAACCGCTTCGATGCCGCCGGAATCCCGACCCGTTGCATCAACTCCAGCGCAGCAGCACGAGCCTCCTTCCGCGACGCACCCCGGTGCCGCCGGAACATCTCCCCGATCTGCGCACCGACCCGGAACACCGGATTCAGCGAGCTCAACGGGTCCTGGAACACCATCGCGATCTCACGTCCGCGCAGGCCCTTCGCCGTACCGGGTGCCAGCAGGTCGCGGCCGTCGTACTCGATGGACCCGTCAGTGATCCGGCCCGCCGGCTTGGGCACGATGCCCATCACGGCCTGGGCGGTGACGCTCTTGCCGCTGCCCGATTCGCCAAGCAAGGCAACGGTCTCGCCCGGAGCGACCTCGAAGGACGCGCCGTCGACCGCGGTCACTGTGCCGGCGGACGTGGCGAACTCGACCCGGAGGTCGCGGACACTCAAGAGGGCACTCATTCACAGACTCCTCAGCCGCGGGTCGTAGCGGTCGCGCAACGCGTCGCCGAGGACGCCGAGCGAGACCACCAGGAAGGCCAGCGCGATCCCCGGCACGGTCGAGATCCACCACGCGTCGGCGAGGTAGTTGCGCCCGTTCGCGATCGTCACGCCCCAGCTCGGCGTGCTGGCCGGCGTACCAAGCCCGAGGAAGCTCAACGACGCCTCGGCCAGAATGACGTGCCCGATCTCCACGGTCGCCACCACCAGCACCGGGGCCACACACGCCGGCAACACACAGCGCGAGATCAACCGCCACGTGCCCGCGCCCAGCGTCCGGGACGCGTCGACGAACTCACGCCGCCGCGTCGACAAGGCCTGACCGCGCGCGACGCGGGCGAACGTGACCCAGTTCGATACCGCCAGCACGATCACCACGTTCACCACCGAGGGACCGAGCAACGCGGCGATGAAGATCGCCAGCAGGATCGAGGGAAACGCCAACTGGATGTCGGCCAGGCGCATCAGTACGCCGTCCAGCCAGCCGCCGAAGTAGCCGGCGGCCAGTCCGATCGTGACCCCGATCGTCCCGGCCAGTACCAGTGTCGCCAGCCCGACCGCGATCGAGATCCTTGCCCCCTGCAACATCTGGGCGAGCAGGTCCTGGCCGACCTGGTCGGTGCCGAAGATCGCGAACGACCCGTCGGACAACCGGCTGAACGGCGGTTGGAGCCGGTCCGCCGTCCGAGTGTCGACCGGGTTGTACCGGACCAGCCACGGTCCGAAGATCGCGGCCACGACGTACACGGAGATCACGGCGAAGCCGAAGCGGATCCGGGCCGAACCGGCCCTGGCCCGGCGCCGGCTGCGCGCGATCGGGAGCGTTGCTGTTCTCACATCCACTGCCACTTCAGTCACCAGCCAGGCGGACCCGCGGGTCCAGGAAGCCGTAGAGCAGGTCCACGAGCAGATTGATGAAGACGAAGATGGTTGCCACCAGCAAGATCGACGCCTGGACGACGCCGTAGTCGCGGCGGCCGATCGAGTCGATCAGCAGGCGGCCGACACCCGGCCAGGCGAACACGGTCTCGACGATCACGGTGCCGCCGAGCAGTGCCCCGAACTGCAGGCCGACCACGGTGACGATCGGGATCAGCGCGTTCCGCAGGGCGTGGACGAGGATCACGATCCCCTCGCCGAGCCCTTTCGCCCGGGCCGTTTGCACATACCCCTCGTGCACGACCTCGAGCAGACCGCTGCGGGTCAGCCGAACGAGGATCGCCAGGAACGGCAGGGCGAGCGTGATCGTCGGCAACACAAGATGCGACCACGTCCCTGAGCCGGCACTCGGCAACACCTGTAGGCCGCGCGCGAACACCAGGATGAGCACGATCCCGAGCCAGAACGACGGTGTCGACTGCCCCATCAGCGAGAACACCGAGATAGACCGATCCACCCAGCTGTTCGCCCGCAGGGCCGCGATCACCCCGAGCGGCAACCCGATCAGCAACGACAGCAGCAGTGCGGTCGAGGCGAGCTGGATGGTGGCCGGAACCCGTTGCAGGACAAGGCTCATCGAGTCCGCGTTCAGCCGGAACGACTGCCCGAAGTCCAGGTGCACGACGTTCGCCAGGTACGTCGCATATTGCTGGATCAACGAGTGGTCGAGCCCGAGCTGCGCCCGCAGTGCGTCGACCTGCGCCTGATCCGCATCGGGCCCGAGCATGATGTACGCCGGGTCGCCGGGGACCAGCCGCAGTACGACGAAGATGATCGTCACCGCGCCCCACAGCACGAACAGCGAGAAGAACAACCGCCGGACGACGTACGCCCCCATCAGACGCCGCTCCGCAGTACCGACACCACGCGTCGTACCTCCTCGATCGAACCGGCCTGGATCAGCTCCGCACCCAGCGCACCCGCACACCGCCCGGCGTTGTCCCGCACGGGTACGGCGACCATCCGCGGCAGCGACGCCACCGGACGCGAGTTGTGCGCGAAGCCGCTCAGCCGGACGCGCTGCAACGTGTCGAGCAGGTCAGGCGTGCCGGTCACCTCGCCAGCCGGCAGGGCCGACAGATACGCACGGCCGAGTGCGCTGCGGCGCAGCGAAACCGCATGCCCCGGCTGGACCGGGTCGCCCAGCGAGACGCCGGCTCCGGCAACAGCCGCGACCTGAAGCACGGTCCCCGCGGTCTTCGGCAGCGGCTTCGCCAGGACGACGAGCCGGCCGAGCCGATCACCCAGGTCGGTCAGCGACTGCTCCGGCCCGGCTCGACGCTGCGCTGTTCGACGCAGTGCGGCCAGGCCGTCCTGCGCCGTGTAGCGATGGTCATCGACCCGGTTGGCCAGGCCGTGCTCGCAGAACGTCGCGAGGATGCGATGCACGGTGCTCTTGTGCAGGCCGACGCTGACGGCCAGCTCGGTCACGCCGTACGCCCGGTCTTCGCGGTTCAGCTCGGCGAGCACGGTTAAGGCGCGGCTCAGCGACTGCATGGCGACCTCTTTCGAGCGGATGGGAGGTGCGCACCGTGAACGTTAACGGTAGCGTTAATGCACCGTAGAAGCGTGATATTTGAGTGTCAATAGACCAGCGTTGCTCAGGGCGAAACGGCTGATTGACGGCCAATTCCCGTGAACGTTAACGTCACCAACCATCCACCTGATCCGCCCTGGGAGGCTTTGCGTGACGACATCCGATGTGCGCGCCGCGCTGCTGGCCGCCGATCCGCGTCTGTCCAAGTTCTCGCCGCTGCCACGCATCCTGGCGTTCGACGAGTTCGACAGCGGGACGCACGGCTGGTGCGAGTTGCTCGGCAACTACAACGGCCGCGGCGACCTCAGCACAGTCGACGACCACATGCGCGACTTCCGGCCGCCACAGCTGTCGGCCTGCAACTTCTTCGACATCGGCACCCACGGTGCCCTCAGCGGTACCTATGCGCTCAAACTCGCCACCCGGCCGTACAAGGGCCACACCGCGGTGGCCATCCGCCGGCTCACGATGAGCGGCCGCGGCCTCGTGCAACTGGAGACCTACTTCGCGTTCAAGTCCGAGGCGACACTGGGCGGCGGCGCGGAGCTGGACAACTTCGGCGACGTGCAGTGGGACGGCAACACCCACCCGTCCGAGGCGCAGTTCGGCGCGTTCACCGTCGCCACCGACCTGTGTGGTGACGGCGGCCTGCGGTACCACACAGTCGCGCGGTACCAGAACACCGATCTGGACAACCGTTTCACCCGGCGCTGGATGGCCCCGACCGTGCCCGAGCCGACCCCGCGCGAGCATTTCGAGGGCAAGGTCAAACTCGAGTACGCCGCCGACTTCACCGCACCGAACCCCGAGGACTGGCAGGCCTTCGGCGAACCGCAGGAGCTCTGCTACAACGAGGTCCCGACCAAGGTGAACTGGCACTACCTGCGCTGGCTGGTCGACACCGACGCGCGCAAGAACGTCGAGCTCCAGGTCAACGACCGGGTGATGGACATGCGCGACGTACCGGTTCCGCCGTACGAGGAACGCTACGAGACGCTGGAGAACTTGCTGAACTTCTACTTCTCCGTGCGCACCCACTCCTCGGTGCGGAACTTCCTCTTCCTCGACTCCGTCCTCATCTCGGTTGATTGGTAGGCCCATGCGACAGTCCATGACCGCGGTGCTGGAACGCGACACCACGTTCGACGCCCGCTTCGCCACCGAGCCGTACGAGGTCGCCTGGGCCGGTGAGGCACGCTGGTTCGTCCAGCACGTCGGCGGCGACGGTACGGCCACCTACATCACCCAGGTCTCCCCCGACGGCATCACCTGGTGCGACCTCGACGACGTCGAGCACGTCGCCGAGCCGGGCAAGCTGATCAGCTGGCCGGTCGCCGGGTTCGGGCACTGGCTCCGGCTGCGCGCTAAGGTCGACGGCTCGGTCCAGGTGCGGATCCACCTGGCTGTGAAGGCTTAAACTGCCCTAGGGGGTTCGAGATGACAGAGGCGCGGCGCGCGACGTTGCGCGACATCGCGACGGCGCTCGGGCTGTCGGTGAACACGGTGTCGCGGGCGCTCGGCGACAAGGACAGTGTGAGTCCGAAGACGCGCGCGGCCGTGCAGGCCGAGGCGGCCCGGATCGGCTACGTGCCGAACACGCTGGCGCGGTCGCTCGTGCTCGGCTCGGCGATGACGCTGGGCCTCGTCATCACCAACCCCTCCAACCCGTTCTATGCGCAGCTGATCAGCAGCATCGAGCTCCGGGTCCGCGCCCAGGGGTACTCGCTGCTGCTGCTCGTCACCGACGAGAGCGCGGAGAACGAGCAGCGCGCCACCGAGGCGTTGCTGCGGTCCGCGGTGGACGGCGCCGTGGTCGTACCGGTGCAAGCCGAGTGGGACCACTGGCGCCGGGTCCGCGACGCCGGCATCCCGCTGGTGTTCGTCAACCGTGACGTGCCCGAACTCGACTGCGACATGGTCGGGGTCGACAACGAACGCGGCAGCTACGAGGCGACCAGCCACCTGATCGCCGGCGGCGCGCGGCGTCTACTCGTGCTCGAAGAGGACCTGCCGATCACGACCACGGCCGACCGTGTGGCCGGCTTCCGCCGCGCGATGTCGGACGCCGGCCTGAAAGTCTCCGACGACTCCATCCGCGCCGTACCGACGAAACGCTACGACTCGCTCGCGCTGCCGTGGCAGCCGGAGGAGGCGTACCGGTTCGCCCGGACGCTGGTGAGCGAGGGCAACCATCCCGACGGGATCGTGACCGGGAACGACTACTTCGCCCTGGGGCTCCTGCGCGTGCTGGCCGAGCTCGGGCTCGAGGTTCCGGGTGATGTCGCGGTCACCGGGTACGGCGATCATCCGTACGCCGGCTACCTGCAGACACCACTCACCACGGTCCGGCTCCCAGCTGCCGAGGTCGGCACGACGGCTGTCGATCTCCTGCTCCAACGACTCCGGAGCACCGTGACCGAGCGTCCCCGGAAGACGTTGATCCGCCCGGAGCTTGTGGTCCGGGCGTCGAGCCGGACCGCCAGGCCATCACAATCAGCGGCTGCCGGGCGAGCTGAGCGTGGCGGCGGGTGATACCGGCCAAGTGTGATGGCCTGGCGGTCCGCCTACTCCTCCAACCACGCCCGCACCGACTCGTTGTGCTCGCCCAGACGCGGCGGTGCCAGGTTGGTCTCGCGCGCACCGGCGTACGGCTGATCGTCGAAGCGCAGCGGCGGACCGGGCAGCTGGATCGTGCCGAGTGTCGGGTGCTCGACGTCGATCAGGAGTCCCTGGGACAGCGTCTGCTCCCACTCGTAGACCTGCTGGAAGTCACGCACCTTCCCGGCCGGAATCCCCTTCTCCGCAAGCCTTTCCAGCCACACATCAGCCTTGTGATCCGCAAACGCGGCCTCTATGGCTGCCGTTAAGGCCGACCGATGCGCCACCCGGGCCGAGTTGACCGCGAACCGTTCGTCGGCCGGGTCCAGCCCCACGATCGGCGCGAAGGTCCGCCACTGGCCTTCACTCCCGACCGCGACCTGCACGATGTCGTCCTGCGTCCGGTACAGCCCGTACGGCGCGATCTGCGCATGGTGGTTGCCGACGCGCTCGGGCAACTCACCTGCGACCGTCCACTTCGTCCCATGGAACGCGTGCACGCCGACCACCGACGCCAGCAGACTCGTCCGCACGACGCGGCCCTTCCCGGTGATCGATCGCTCATGCAGAGCAGCCACCGCTCCGTAAGCGCCATACATCCCGGCCAGCAGATCGGCGATCGGTACGCCGACCTTCGTCGGCTCGACCGCGCCGGTGATGCTCATCAGACCGCCCTCGCCCTGCGCGATCTGGTCGTACCCGGCCCGTCCGCCGTCCGGCCCGTCGTGCCCGAATCCGGTGATCGACAGGATGACGAGACCTGGGTTGAGCTCGTGCAGCCGCTCGGTGGAGAACCCGAGCCGGTCCAGCACACCGGGCCGGAAGTTCTCGATCAGCACGTCCGCCCGTCGTACCAGCTTGGTCAGGAACTCCTTGCCGTCCGCCGACTTCAGATCGGCCGTCACCGACTCCTTGTTCCGGTTGGCCGACAGGTAGTACGTCGACTCGCCCTCGACGAACGGCGGCCCCCAGCCCCGGCTGTCGTCGCCGCCCTCGGGTGTCTCCACCTTGATCACCCGCGCGCCGAGATCCCCCAGCATCATCGCGGCATGGGGACCGGCCAGCGCCCTGGTCAGGTCGACGACAACAACATCCGACAGCAGATTCTGCACCCCGTCACCCTAGGCGAGATCCACCATCCCAGCCGTGACGTGATTCTCACGCAGGTGCTCAACACTGGCTTCGCGAGGCGGGTGGGCGGACAAAGCGACCTGGAACAGCTGAACCAATCCGGGCTGTCATACGTGTCACTAAGTGAGGATCGACCTCACGGCTAGGAGGCGAATCATGTCAGCACGTACCAGCATGGCCGCAGCAGCCACCATTCTCGCAACGACCGCGTTCGGCTTGCCGGCCGCGACCGCGGCGCCCGCCATCCCGTTGAACGGCGGCCAGGAGGCCGCGGCCGCCGATCCGGACGGCCACGGGTTCTTCACCTACACACTCGAAGGCACCATGTTCTGCTGGACCCTCAGCTGGCAGGACATCGAGAGCCCGACGGCCGCCCACGTCCACGTCGGCCCCCGCAACGTCGCCGGACCGGTCGTCATCCCGTTGTCCGTGGCCGCAAACCCGGGATCCGGGTGCACCACCATCTCCGCCGAGCTCGCGGCCGGAATCAGCGCGGACCCGGGCGACTACTACGTCAACGTGCACAACGCGACGTTCCAGGCCGGCGCCATCCGCGGTCAGCTGAAGTAGGCGGTAGGTCAGCCGCCCTGCCGGCGGCGGGTGGCCTTGATGGTCAGGTCGTACGTCGCCTCGACGGAGAAGTCGCCGTGGCGTCCTTTGAGCACCAGCAGCTGCCGACCGGGGGAGAACGGCCCGGCACTGAACCAGATCCCGCAGCCGAACACCTCGTTCCGGCCCGCTGGGAAGCCGGCCGGATTCCCCCGCTCGGCGACGAACTCGAACCGCGCGGTGTCGACCGCCGTCACCTCTGGTGACGCGTCGGTCGACACCGTCCCTTCGGCAGCGGCGACGAACCCGTCGCAGTCGTCCGCGTCGGTCGAGGCCAGGTTGATCAGCGGTCCCGCGATCGGCACACCGGCCGGGACCGTGCAGCGCCGACGGACTGTCCCGCTGAAGGTCCCGGCCACGAGCCAGACGCCGTCGGGTTGCCCCTTCGCGCACTGCTCGCCGGTCGGGTCCACTACCGGGTTGATCTCCTCACGCGACGTCGCCCAAGTCCACCACGTCGCCTGGAATCTGGCCGACCGAACGTCGACACCCGCGCCCGATGACGGCGGCACATGAGTCGACGAGGCTGTCGAAGGCACCGGCTCGCCGGTGCTTGGCGGCGTTTGCTCCTCAGCGGCGCAACCGAGCAGCGTCAGGGCAAGAGCCAGCATCACGATCGTCGTCCGCTTGAGCACAGCGCAGACTAACGCGACGCCGGACCGCTTCTAGCCGCGGACCTTGCGGGCCAGAGAGGCGAGGCGGTGGGTCACGTCTCGGGGGCGTTCCTGCATGAGCATGTGGCCGGCGCCCGGGTACATCCAGAGGCGGGCGCTGGGGAGTTCGGCCGCCATGCGGTTGGCGTGCCGGGGTGGGAGGAGGCGGTCGCGGGTGCCGTGCATGATCTCGACCGGGAGTTGGTCGAGGACCTTCAGCGCGTGACCGCGATCGTGCTGCAGGATCGCCTCGAAGAAGCCGCCGTACGACGGGCCCGGTACGACCGCGAGGTCTTCCAGGAAGAGATCCACCTCGGCGGGATCCACCTTCTTCCCGAACACCGCCTGGCGTAGCGCCGGCCGCTGCAGACGGGCAGCTGCCAGCCCTAGTCCCCGCCGGCCTCTAAGTGCAACGCGCTGGGCTTTGCGCTCGATCCGCGCCCCCACGAGGTTCACCGCGCGCGGCGCGAAGGCCGCCGCCGCGGAGTCGAACCGGTTGGGGATCCCGAAGGCTCCCGAGCTGGCCTGGCCGGACGTCGTACTGACCAAGGCCGCGGCGGCGATCCGGGAGCCGAACAGCTCCGGCCGCTCGTCGGCGAGCGCCATCAACGTCATCCCGCCCATCGAATGACCGGCGTACACGATCGGACCGTCACCGCCCACCGCGTCCAGCACCGTGGCCAGGTCGTCCGCCAACTGCTCGATCCGCTGCGATCCCGACGGCCCGGCGCCCGACCGGCCGTGACCGCGGTGGTCGTAGGTGACGATGCGTACGGCGTCCTCGCCGAGGATCCGTGGCAGACCTTCGACCTGGTTGTGCCACGACCGCGTCGAACACGTCCACCCGTGCACGAGCAGCACCGTCACGGGCGCGTCGTCAGGCCCAACGGTCTCCACATTCAGACGTACACCATCGGTCGTGGTCACATCCGACCGCCCCGCCTGGATCGTCACGCAGTCTCCCGTTCACGCTCGCCGGCCTCCAGGTGGGCGGCACGCAGGCGCCCACCGCGGGCACCGCGTCCGACCAGCCAGGCGATCCCGGCGATCTCCAGTAGGCCGACCACGCCGAGCAGGGCGTAGCCGCCGTTCCACATCCATCGTGGCACGTCCGTCCGCTCCTCGCGCCGCAGCACCTGCTGTTCGTCGATGAACTCGACCGTCTGGCCGTCCGACACCTGTACGGCCGGCTTCTCGATCGCGGCGTCCTCCGGGGCGTACACCCACATCGACACCAGGTCCCGCTGCCCAGTGTGCAGCCGGATCATCGACTTCCACTTGCCGAACATCGGCAACGCGTCCGCCGACCGATAGGTGCCGTCAGCAACCTTGACCATCCGGTGGGTCAGGAACCCGCCGCCCTGCCAACTCATCGCCTCGAACCACCGCGCGCCCTCGGCCGCATCGTCCGGCTGCAGCTTGACCGTCACGTACGCAGTCGGCTCGGCCCCTGTGGCCACCCGCTCCAACGACACCGTCGCGGACACACCCGCCTCAGCCGACCGCGGCACACAGAAGAACACAGTCCCGAGGACGACGGCCAGTCCGACGGCTCCGAGTTGATGCGTTCGACGGACCGCTACCGGACGCACGTGCCGGATGCCTATGGCCCATTCCTCACCGGCGACCTCGGCGTACCGGGTGGCGAGCCAGGCACCGACCATCCCGGCTCCGATCCCGGTCACGACGCCGTACCCGAGAGCCGACGGGAGCATCGACGACGGCCACGGGATCGGCATCCAGACCTGGCTCCAGGCGTACTCCGCGACCACCCCGACGGTACCGATCAGCGCGCCGGCGACGATGCCGAGGCGGAAGCGGTTCTTGTTGCCCAGGGCAAGTGCGACAGCCTCGACCAGGACCGCCTCGACGATCAGCAGCGGGAAATGGCCGAGGATCCCACCGAGCGGCTGGTCCACCGCCCAGGCGATCCCTCCGCGGATGACGAGGTAGACGGTCAGCGCGGCGAACGTCGTCCCCGGCCCACGCCGGGCGCGTAGGACGGTGAAGGCCAGCGCGGCGCCGAACGCGATCAGGATCGGGTGCAGGACCAGCGGGAACTGCGGTACGCCGTAGTTGAACTCGGTGCTGAACAGGTCCCACGCGATCAGCAACGCGCCGACCGCGACGATCTCCTGGAAGAGGCGGCGCTTGTTGATGCCGAGGAGTTGCTCCACCTCGGCGAGCGCCAGCAATCGCGCGAAGATCGAGAACACCACACCGCCGATCATCAGCAGGTGGGTCGGACCCCACAGCGTGACGTCCTCACCGAAGAGTCGGTGCCACACGTCGTCCAGCGGGAAGCCGACGAGCGCGAACGTGCCGCAGACCGTGACGAGCGCGGCGCTGCACGGGATCCGCCAACCTTTCGTCAGCCTGATCGTGCGGGCGGGAAGCGGCTTGCGGGCGAGCGCGATCGGCAGGACGCCGGACACGATCACACCGAGGATGCCGAAGAAGATCGGGTAGTGCGCCGGCGTCCCGAACGGGCCGGTGTCACGGCCGCGGGCGATGTGCACCGCGATGTCCCACCAGACGCCGAAGGCGCAGGCCAGCAGAGAGACCGCGTGCAGGTACGGCGTCAGCGCGGCCCATCGGGGGACTCCGTCCAGTCTCCCGATGGTGTCCGCAAGCCGTCCTACCAGCGTGACGCGCCCGGTCCGTTCCCGCCACAGGAGCACGGCGAGTGCGACGTACAGCAGCGTGACGAGCCCGGTGACGATCGCGATCTGGTCGAACGTCGCCGTACCGGTGGTTGCCAACGGAACCGCCATCGGGGGTGCTCCTTCGCGACCTTGTATTCGGGCTCTGTGTTCAGGCTCTGTGTTCACGACGGCACGCTTGCGCCATGGCTGATGTTACATTCTCTATGTAACGTGGAGTCTGGAAGACTGTCAAGCGTGGAAGCACAGAGGCCGGACGAGGAGCTCACCGTCGATCAGCTCGCCGCCAAGGTGGGCATGACGGTCCGCAACGTGCGGGCGTACGCCGGGCGCGGCCTGATCCCACCGCCACGGCTGGTCGGCCGGACCGGGTACTACGGCGCCGACCACGTGGCGAGGCTCACGCTGGTCCAGGAGCTGCTCGGCAAGGGCTACACGCTGGCCGCGGTCGAGCGGATGATGAGCGAGTTACCGGACGGCGCGATGGCGCTCGGCGTCTTCGAGACCCTGGTGAACCCGTGGACGCCGTCCGAGCCGGAGGTCCTGGACGAACACCAGTTGGCCGAGCGGGCCGGCGTACCGCACGATCCGTCGGTGATCGCTCAGCTGGTCGAGCTCGGAATCGCTGAACGGCAGGACGACGGGTTATTGCGGATCTCCAACCCCGATCTGCTCCGCACCGGCCTCGAGGTGATCAAACTCGGCGTCCCGATGCAGGCGATCTTCGAGATGCTGCCGAAGCTCTTCACCCAGGCCGACGCGGTCGCCAAGATCTACGTCGAACTGTTCCGCAGCACGGTCTGGCGCGAGTTCGCCGACGCCGGCCTCCCCGCCGAGGGCTGGCCCGAGATCCAGCGCACCCTGGAACACATCATCCCGCTGGCCGGCCAAGCCCTGGTCGCAGCCTTCCGCGAAGCCATGGCCCGGGAGATAGAGGTCGTCGCCTACGAAGAACTGGGCCTGGACCCCAAGACCCTGCCCTCAACCGGCTGAACCGACCCCACGCAGCCAGCCCGCGCTGCTGCCACCGAGGTCAGACGGGGGTGAGGGTTCGGGAGGCAAGCGTCGTGCCGATGTGGGTGGTGAGGTTGGCGCGGACGGTGGCTTTGGTGAGGCGGAGGAGGTCGTCTCGGCAGTAGCCCTGGCGGCGGAGGCGGCGGCCGGTGGTGAGGACGAGGCTGAGGACACGGCCGGGCGCGACGGCGCCGGCGTACTCGAGTGACAGTTGCTCAGCGAGATGACGCAGGCCTGTCAGCGTTACAGAGGGGTCCAGCGGACCCGGTTCGATCTTCATCTCCTCCATGGAACCCCGGCGGACGATGACGGCGACAGGGTCCAAAGTCCCTCCTGCGCGGGTCCGTCTGGCGGTACTCTCGAAGTGCTTGAGGGGTGTGGGCAGTATGGGGGAACTTCGGGTTTCAGAGGTTATGGATCGCACCGCGGTGGCGGTGCGGCGGGAGACTGCGTTCAAGGACGTTGTCTGCGCCCTGCTGGCGGCTGACGCGGGTGCGGTGCCGGTCGTGGATGACGAGGAGCGGCCGGTCGGCATCGTCGCGAGTGATGCACTGCTGACGAACCTGGAGTTCCACGGCGGTCACGATCCGCGACCGATTCTGGGCGGGGCCAAGGCGCGCGCCCGGTGGCGTCAGTCGGCGGCCCGGACCGCGGGTGAACTGATGATCGGACCACCTACGACGGTGTACGGCGATACGCGCGTCGGCCGGGCGGCGGCACGACTGGCCGAGTCGTCGCAACCGCTGCTCTGCGTCGTCGACCGGGCGATGCGGCTGATCGGCATACTCACGCCGCACGACCTCCTCAGCGCCTACCAGCGCTCCGACGACAGCATCGAGGCCGAGGTCCACGTCCTGATCGATTGTCCCCCGGACACCGTCACCGTGCGCGTCGACCACGGCGTCGTGACGCTGACCGGCACCCTCACGTTCCGCAGCCGGACCGAACACGCCACGTACGCCGTCGCGCACATCTCCGGCGTAGTTGCCGTCCGCAACAACCTCGGTTACGACCTGGACGACCTCGCCATCAGTGGCTTCTGACTGACTGCAATCGATTGCACTATCATAGGCGGTCCGCCCTCCGAAAGGACCTGCCATGATCGCCGCCGCGCTGACCACGCCGTTCGACCGCTCCGCCGAGGTCGACCTCGGCGGAGTTCGCGCGGTGGTCGAGCACGCGATCGGGGGCGGGATCCCAGCGGTGTTCGTCGCCGGTACCAACGGTGAGTTCCCGGCGCTCGACGACGGCGAGCGGCTCGACGTGATCTCGACCGCGCTCGAGACGGCCGGACCTGCCAGGGTGATCGCTCATGTCGGCGCTGCGACGACTCGGCAGGCTGTCCGGCTGACGGCCGAGGCCGGGCGGCGTGGTGCCGAGCGGCTGGCTGTCATCACGCCGTACTTCGTCCCGGCCGGGCCTCAGCGCGTCGTCGAACACTTCGAGCGTTGTGCCGCGGCCGCGGATGGCGCGGCGGTCTACGTCTACGTGTTCACCGCGCTCGCCGGCACCGTCGTACCGCCTTCGCTGCTGGGCAAGCTCGCCACGATCGACGGCATCGTCGGCGTGAAGGTCAGCGGCGCCGGGACGGACGTCGTACGGGCGTATGCCGAAGCGACCCCGCCAGGCTTCGAGGTCTGGTCCGGCAACGACGCGGAACTTCCCGACGTGATGCTTGCCGGTGGCACCGGAATCGTCTCCGGCAACGCCGGGGCGCTGCCTGGTCTCTTCGCGCAGCTCCTCAGTGGCTACAACGCCCAGCCGACTGTCCAGTCCGCGGTGAAGACGGTCGACGGCAGCATCGCCAACATCAAGCACCTGCTGGACCTGCAGGGTCTTCCCGGCGGCCGCTGCCGGATGGCGATCGACCCGCCCGACGCCGAGCGCCGCGCAGCCTTGGCCCAGCTGCTCACCTGACCTGTCCGGTTCGGTCTGTTCGCCTTAGGGCTTCGGCTGAGCTCGCCTTAGGGCTTCGGCTCGTCTTTAGGGCTTCGGCCGGTCGCCTGTCCTGAAGCTGCCGCCTGCTAGAATGACGATGTCGGCCTTCGGACCTCGCAGCTGTGCGCGCGTGCGTTCGGAGGCTTTTTTCATGCCTTCCTACCGCTCATTGCTCAGCCATCGGGAGTTCGCCGGGCTGTACGTCAGCTTCACGCTCCTGGTCGCCGCCACCACACTGTCAGGCTTTGCCCTCGCCACTCTGATCAATGATCAGACCCGATCACCGTTCCTGACCGCCATCAGCATGTACGGCGCCACGTTCGCGACCGTGCTCGGAGCACTCACCCTGATGTCGGTTGCCGACGGCCGCCATCCGCGCCGCACTCTCGTCGTACTGCAAGGGATCTCGCTGCTCGGAGTCGCCGCCCAGGCAGTCCCTGGGCTGCCGTTGGCTTTCAGGTTCTTGTTGCTGCTTGTGGTGGGCTTCTTCCAGTCGCTCGGAACAGGCACGCGCATGGGCCTGCTCGCCGAGGTCATCCCGACCACCTCCTACGCGCTGGCGCGTTCGCTGATGAACATCACCTCCGGCGGTATGGCGATCCTCGGGTACGCCGTCGGCGCCGTGCTCCTGCGCTACCTGAACCCATCGGGCGTGCTCGTCGTCGCCACGGTCCTGACCGCGATCGGATTGGTGGTCGTGGCCGGGACCGTTCGTGAGCAGTCGATCCGGCTGACGCCTCGCCCCGGACTGCGGCAGACCTGGTCGACGAACGTCGTACTGTTCTCGCAGCCCGGCCGCCGGGCACTGCTGCTGAACCTCTGGGTCCCGAATGGGTTGATCGTCGGCTGCGTCGCTCTCTTCATCTCGTACGTCCCGGACCAGGCCGGCATCCTGCTGGCCGCCGGATCGGCCGGCATGCTCCTCGGCGATCTGACCGTCGGGCGGCTGCTCGCAGCCGATCAGCGACGGCGCAGCGCGTTCGCGCTTCGGCTCCTTCTCGCGGCGCCTTACCTGTTGTTCGCCGTACAGCCGCCGATCATCGTGACGGCAGTGGCCGTGTTCGTTGCCAGCGCCGGGTACGCCGCCACGCTGCCGCTCCAGGAACAACTGCTGCAACTCACACCCGACTCGGTCCGCGGTCAGGTCCAGGGCGTCGAATCGGCCGGCCGCATGACCTGGCAGGGCATCGGCGCCGCGATCGCCGGCGGTCTCGCTCAGGTGTTGACGACTGCAGTGACGATCACGCTCTTGGCCGGTCTGTCGCTTGTGATCACGATTCTCTCGCGTCGTTTTGTAGTCCGCGCTCCAGTTCCAGCAGGCGATCGGCTCGGGCGGTGATGTCCGCGGCGGTGGTGAGTCCCTCGAGGTGGCGCCCGTACCAGTGCGTGAGGCTCGTTGCCTCACGCAACAACTGGAGATCGGGTACGGCGTGCTGCTCGGCGTCGGTCAGCGGCAGCCGCGCGAGGTACCCATGACGGAACGCGTCGGTCGCACCGGGCCATGCGTGGTGCCCGAACGACCAGAGACCGGCGGCGAGGTCCATCGCGCGGTAGCCGGGACCGGCAGCCTCGAAGTCGAGGATGGCCGTGACGCGCGTACCTTCCATCAGCACGTTGGTCGGGCCGAAGTCCGCGTGGATGATGCTCTGCGGAAGGTCGCGAGCCGGCTGTACGACGGCGAAGATCCGGGCGACCTGCTCGCGCCGCTCCGCGCCCTCGAGGCTCGCGACCAACTCGTCGAGGTCGGCGACGCGCGGATGCACCTTGGTCAGATCGCCGTCCCAGACGTGCCGCGGGGGCAACGTCGCGGGGTCGAGCTCGACGAGAGCCTCATCAAGCTCCGCCAGCGCGTCCCCACAAAACTCAGCCCGTACGACGTCGCCCCGCCGCGGATGCTCCCCTGGAATCCGCCGACTCAAGCTGGCCGTAACCATCTCCCCGCCAACCACACGCCGCACCACAGTCGAGCCATCCTCGGCAACCAACGGCACCGGCACCGCAAACGACAACCCACCTAACGCCCGCAACACCGCATGCTCATAATCCGGCGCCGCCGAATTCCGATGCACCCGCAACACAAACTCGTCCCCCACGAAGTAACTCGCGTTGTTAGTCCCCTCCCCAACCACCCGAACATCCCCCACCCCAACCCCCCACGCCCCCAGCAACTCCTCCACCCCCACATCCTCCCCCGCCCCACCCATCGCCCCACACCCCACCACCCACTCCGGAAAGCAGCGCGCCGCGGGTGCCGCCGTCGCCAGCTGAAGCCATCTCCCAGCGCGCGCATCGCCAGCACCACATCCGCAGCCGCCAGCACCACATCGCGTCATCCCCGGCACCCACGCACCCAGCGCCCTCGCCGGCGCCCCTGCACCGCCCACGCACATTCCGGCCCACCGCCGCCTCTTCCCCGGCCGCCCCGACGCCCACACATCCCTCACCCGCATCCCCGGGCACTCACGCCTCAACCCCCGGCACCCCTGCACCACATCCCGGCCACCGCTGCCTCGTCCCCGGCCGCCCGGATCCCCCGGCGCCCATACATCCCTCACCTGCGTCCCCTGGCACTTACGCATCATCGCCCGGCACTCATCCCCGCCCATCCCCAGGCGCCCCACCCACGCATCCCCGGCACCCACATCCCCGGCATTCGGGAAACCCCAACCCGAGGGGTTAACCACCAACCTGGGGGGTTGCCCACTCAGAATCTCGGTGGGCAACCCCCAATCTCAGAGGCCGACCCATCGGCCGCGCCGGCCACCCCCGCCTCCGACGCCCACGTCGCCGGCCCCGCCGGCCCGGCGACGGCAACTTGAGTGGCTGGGGGAGGTGGGGTGAGCGGCGCTGGCCAGCTCGATCCGCAACCGCTGGCACCACATCTCCCCGGCACCTCCCGCCGCCACCTCCCGCCCCCGACGTGCACCCGGCCGCTCACAGGCGGTAGCCGGTGAGCGGCCTGACAACTCGGTCAGGTCCCGGCGGCAGCGTCCCTCGACTCGTCCTGGCGATACGGCCGACTAAGGACCCTCCCCCAACCCTCAGTGGTCCCCAAGGGGCAGCTAAGGGCTACGTAGGTAGGGATATCGGTAGTTTTCCGCATGTGCGCGGGCGCGGGAGTTGGGATGTTTGTACCTACCAAACCAGCTGACCCCTCACAGGCAGGACCGGAACGATGAACCGACAGATCCAGCTTCGCCGCAGACCACTGCGTACGCGCCGCACCACGAAGACCATCGACCTTCGCACCCCGTCAGGCCGGCCCCTGCCGTTCTGAGGGCACCACCCGCCCAGTCCCCCCGAGAAACCCGCACGACCATGAAGCTCAGACTGCACGTCCACCGCGCCTTCACCGGCGGCTGGTGCGCCGACATCGACGACGACAACGACCGCCAGCCCGACAACCCGTACTGGTGTGTCGACCAGTGGCCGACCCTCCACGACGCCATCACCGCCGGCTGCACCCAACTCGCCGAGTTCGCCACCAGCCACCACCTGGCCCGCGTCGACGAGCAGTACACCCTCCAGGCCGCTTGAGAGTCCGCTAAGCGGTACGGCGTACCGCCCAGCGCCAGACCGCATCAGCGAACAGGTCAGCCGGCAACCGCCGACCAACCCGCTGTCCCCCGAACTGCCGCCGGCCGACGTTGCGCCAGCCGCCTCACCTCAGCCGGACTTACGTCAAGCCGGGCATGCGTCCGCCGCCCTCGCGTCCAGCCGCCTCACCTCACCGCCCTCGCGCCAGCCGTCTGACCCAAGCCACCCTTACGTCTGCCGGGCTTGCGCCAGCCGCCCTCGCCTCAGCCGCCCTCGCGTCAGCCGGGCTTGCGTCAGCCGCCCCACCTCAGCCGCCCTTGCGTCAGCCGCCCACCTCAGCCGCCCTCGCCTCAGCCGCCCTCGCGTCAGCCGCCCTCGCGTCAGCCGGGCTTGCGTCAGCCGCCCCACCTCAGCCGCCCTTGCGTCAGCCGCCCACCTCAGCCGCCCTCGCCTCAGCCGGGCTTGCGTCAGCCGCCCTTGCGTCGGCCGACGATGTGTCGGCCGTGTCGTGTCTGCCGGCGTTCGCTCAGCCGGCCAGGTAGATCGACTGGGTGGCGCGGTTGATGACGGCGCCGAGGTCCTTGCGGTCCTTGGTGGTGCCGGCGACGGTGATCTCGATGTTCGCGGTCTTGTTACCCCAGAAGCCGATGTACCGGGTGGCGACCCAGCGGGTGGTGTTGCCGCTGCGGTAGGTGTAGACGATCGTGCTGACCGTCAGCCGGCCCTGTCCGCTGGTCGACTTCATCACCACGGTCGAGGTACCGACGACCTTCAGTCCGCGGGTGCCCTTCAGCGCGGCCTGCTTCTTCCTGAGCGCGGTCGCCGTACTGACCTTGCCGCCGGTCGTCAGGTCGAATCGGACCATCCGGTTCCGGGCCGGGTCCAGGAACCGGGCCTTACCGATGCCCAAGGCAACGTGACGCCACGTCTTCGGCAGCTCGGCGCTGGCTGGCAGCCGTCCTGGCCGAAGCAGTCGAAGTTGCGCCGGACGAAGGTGATCTTGCCCCGACTGGGTGCTCGCGGCAACGGTGTGCCCGCTCGACTGCTGGCTCGTGGTCGTGCTTGCCATGCTGGGCAGGATGCCTGCCAGCAGCAGTCCCCCGGCACCGATCGCCGCTGCCAATACTGCGCGTCGCTTCATGACGACTCCCCCTGTGATCAACGATTCCAACGATCTGAGAGATGCTGGCTCGCACCGTTTGGTTGGGCAGAGATCGAGTCGTAACAGAGTCGCCAGCGGCAGGTCAGACCTCGGCGCGTTCCCCGGTCTGCGCGTCGCGACTGGGGAGGTCACCAAGGTCTGCGTCCCAGTCGTCGTGCTCGTCGTCCAGGAGAGTTGCCTCGTTGCGGCGGGCGATGCGGATGAAGGCGATGATCAGCAGGATCGGGCCGAGCACCATCGCGGTCTCGGGGATCCCGCCCATGTGCAAGGCGATCATGATGCCGTCACCAACGCGATCCCGCCGGCGGTGAAGGCGACCATCGCGGCCAGCATCGGGTACTGCGCCCGCCGCAACTGCCGGCGCCGGAACAGCTCGGCAGCGCGATCGTGCGCGGACACGACCCCAAGTACGTGTCCGAGCACGATCGCACCGATCTGGACCCCCGCGATCACACCGGTGCCGAGGAACGCGTAGTCGATCCGCGTCCCGCCGATCCCGAGCAGATCCCACCCGCGTCCAAATGGATCGGTCGCGAGCAGCACGCCCTCCTGGCCCTGGAACATCGCGAACGAGAAGTAGTGCGCCACGGCGTACCCGATCGCGATCGGCACCAGCGAATGCACGAACGCGCCCGGCAGCCCGGCCCGCCCGACGGCGCCGGGTCGTACTCGCGCCACCCCGGTTGTCCGCGCCGCGAGTACGAAGAGCACCGACACGATCGCGACCGATGTGATCAGACCGAGCGTGTGTACGACGATATGCTGCGTCCTACTGAGGTCGCCGGTCAGCTGCGTCCACGCCGACCAACGAGAGATCCCATCGAAAGCCGTTGATCCGAGCAACAAACACAGCAAGCCGACGATGGCTGGTTCCTGCGGGATCGTCGCCAGACCGGCAAGCGGGTTCCGCAGTACCAGCTGCCCGTCGGCACGCCGGCCCAGCGGACTCAGTCGCGCGAGGACTTCGGCGTACACCTCGAAGCTGTCACCGATGCGGAACCAGGCCGGTCCATAGACGATGCCTGCGGCAACATTTGCCAGAGCGTAGCCGGTGACGAAGATCGCGACGACGAGCGGTTCGGAGCCCTCCGGGTACGCGAGCTCCAGCCAGAGGAAGCCAGCTAGCCCGGCGACGGCCGGCCAGTAGGCGATCCCGTCGGGCAGCTTCCGGTACGACGTCCTGTGCACGAGCCCGGCGATCGTGCGGAACGGGTTGGCGAGTCGCCAGATCGGGCCGCAGAGCAGCGAGAGCGGGATGATGCCGACCCAGATCCACACGTACAGCCAGGTTGGTGCCGGGTTGAGTGCCGGTGAACTGCTGCCGAACCACGCTGCACCGAGCATCAGCGCAAGCGCCGCCAACCCGGCCAGCTTGAGCACGGATCGGGTCAGTCGATTGTCGACAACCCGAGTCAGCCGGCGCAGTGACTTACCGGCAGTAACTTCGAACCGCGGCCGCGACCAGAACGCCGCCAGTGCGAAGAACGAGACAGCCACCGCGGCACCAGCGGAGTAGATCGCCAGCCACAGCGGTACCGGCAGGTCGCCGCGACCACCGATCCCGTGCAGCGGAATCAGCAGTTCCACCACGGCACCGCCTCCGATCGCCGACTATCTGACCGATCGAATGTAACACGCTCGATGTCACATAGCGAGAGTCTGATACTCCTCGGGATCGAACTGCCTGGTCAGCTGCCGGAACCGGAAGGTGAACGACGGCCAGATGGTGGTGTTGCGGCCCTCTGAGTCCAGGTACCAACTGGTGCAGCCGCCGCGGGTCCAGACCGTGTTCCGCATCGACGACCGGACGCCGTCGACGAACGCGCGCTGCACCTCCGGCCGGACCTCGACCTGCCGCAGCCCGTCAGCGTCCATCGTCTTCAGCGCATCCAGGATGTAGGCGATCTGCGACTCGATCATGAACACCATCGAGCTGTGCCCGAGCCCGGTGTTCGGGCCAATCAGCATGAAGAAGTTCGGGAAGCCGGAGACCGCCGTACCGAGATGTGCCTCCATCCCGTCCGACCAGGCCTCGCGCAGGGAGACGCCGTCCCGACCGTGGACCATGTCCATCACCGGCAGGTCGGTGACCCGGAACCCGGTGCCGTAGATGATCGTGTCGACCTCGTGCTTCACGCCGTCCTCGGTGACGATCCCGGTCGGGGTCACCTCCGCGATCCGATCAGTGATCACATCGACATTGGGCTGCGCGATCGCCGGGTAGTAGTCGTCGGAGATCAGCACGCGCTTGCAGCCGAGGGTGAAGTCCGGCGTCAGCTTGGCCCGCAGCAGCGGGTCGCGGATCTGCCGCTCGAGGTGCTTCTCGGCAACCTTCTGCGCTTGCTTCATGATCGCCGGCAACTTGGCGAAGCCAAGGACCATCGACTCACGACCCCAGTAGATACCGGCCCGGATCGCCTTCTGAGCCAGGGGAAAACGGCGGAAGACCGCCTTCTCCACCTCGGTGATTTTGCGGTCCGGCCGAGGCATCACCCATGGCGGGGTGCGCTGGAACAGGTGCAGTTCCTCGACCTCGGGCTGGATCGCGGGCACGAACTGGATCGCCGACGCACCCGTCCCGATCACCGCCACCTTGCGACCACTGAGGTCGACGTCGTGGTCCCACTGCGCCGAGTGGAAGACGTCACCCTCGAACGATTCGATCCCTTGCAGCTTCGGATACGACGGTTCCGCGAGCGGGCCCATCCCGGAGAGCAGCAACTGGGCGGTGAACTCACCCTGGCTGGTGCGGATCCGCCACTGGCCGTCCTCCCAGTCCGCCTTCTCGACCGCGTGGCCGAAGCGGATGTGCCGGCGGATCCCGAACCGGTCGGTGACGTTGCGGAGGTAGTCCTCGATCTCGGGTTGCGGCGAGAACGTCGACGACCACTCCGGGTTCGGCGCGAAGGAGAACGAGTACAGGTGCGACGGCACATCACAGCGGCAGCCCGGGTAGGTGTTGTCCCGCCAGGTCCCGCCGACGTCGTGCGCCCGCTCCAGTACGACGAAGTCGTCGTACCCGGCCTGTTTGAGCCGGATGGCCATCCCGATCCCGGCAAAACCGGTGCCGACCACGACGATCCGGTGGTGACTGCTCTCCTGCGTCATCGCGGTCCTCCAGCCTGCCGAGCGGAACTTACTCGGAGTAAGTTACTCGGAGTCAGTTAGGCTCTGCAAGGTGACCTCCCCCACGCACAACGCACGCCCAACCACAGAAACCGCCCCTCCGAAGCCGACCCCAGAGGCACCCGGACAGGCTGGCGTGTCCTCTGCAACGGGCGCGAGCGCGGGCGAGGGTGCGCGGGCCAACGCCGCACCCGGGGCGGGTGTACCGGCGGGTGGCGTCGCGCCTGTAGGTGGAGCGCCGAGCGAAGGCACGCCGGCGGGAGCCACACCCGCGGAGGCAGCCTCGGCGGGCGCCACACCTACGGAGGCAGGCGCCACACCTGGGGAGGCAGCGGCGGCGGCGGGCGTCGGACCTGGGGAGGGTGTGGCGGGTGGGGGTGTGCCGGTGAAGCGGCGGCGGGATCGGCGCGCGCGGGAACGGGAGATCTTGGAGGCGGCGGAGCGGATCTTCGGGGAGCGTGGGTATCAGGGCACGTCGATGGACGACGTGGCTGCCCAGGTCGGGGTGTCGAAGCCGCTGATCTACCAGTACTACGGCTCCAAGGACGGGCTGTTCCTCGCCTGCCTCGCTCGGCTCCGCATCCAGTTGCTCGACACGGTGTCCGACGCGGTAATGGCCGCGCCGGACGCGGAGGACGCGCTGTACGCCGGCTTCGTCGCGTGGTTCGAGTTCCTCGACGACCACCCGCAGGCGTGGTCGGTCCTGATCGACGAGGGCATGCTCGGCATGAGCCCAGCCGCCGGCCCCGCCGCCGCGGCCACCGACGAGGTCCGCGCCGCCTTCATCGAACTCATCGCCGCCATGGTCCGGATGAACCTGCCACCCGGCCGCACCGCCGACGAGGACGAGATCCAGATCGTCGCCCAATCCATCTCCGGCGCCACCGAACGCCTGGCCATCTGGCGCAGCCGCATCCCCGCACCACCCTCCCCCGAGAAGGTCGCCAGAACCCTCCAAGACCTCCTCTGGCAAGGCCTCCAAACCCTCCGCAACACCTAACCCACCCAGCCCACACGCCCGGCTATCGCACAGTCGCGAAGCCGAAGCCGACCAGCTCCGGTGCGAGGCTCGTCGGGCCGGTATCAACGTGACACCGCGATGGCGATCGAGGGCCTACTCGCGCCACTCGCCGCACTCGTCTGGGGGCCTCCTTCGTCGTCCCCCCACCCACCCTCGTTCGCGCGCGCCTGCCGTGTCCTGCTCCGGCGTCGCGCCGTACGCCGCCCACCCGCACCCACCACCGGCCACCCGCGACGCTCAGACCCCGAGCAAACTGTCGATGCTTACCGGCATGCTCGGGCCCATGTCGATTCCCAGAGCCGTCGCAGTCGTCCTCGATACCGGGAAGGTACTCGTCATCAAGCGGTACCTGCGACACCGTCAGGCCATCGACTGCGTGATGTGTGAGGCCGCCGGCGAGGTTGGGCCCGACTGCAGAGGTCATCACTACGCGGTCCTGCCCGGTGGGCATGTCGAGCCAGGCGAGACTGCGGAGGAGGCCGCTCTACGCGAGCTCGACGAAGAGACGACTCTCTCGGCCAAGATCGATCGACTGCTCTGGACCGGCTCGCACAACGGGAGGCCCGCCCACTACTTCCTGATGGCGGACGTGCAAGGTACGGCCGAGCTGTCCGGCGACGAAGCAGCTGCCAACTGTCAGGACAACAGCTTTGAACTGCTCTGGGCTGATCTGCACGCCCTTGAAGCACACCGCATCCACCCAACCGAGATCGGAGCACGCCTCCCCGACCTCATAGACGCCTGAGCTCCCCCACATAGACCGCGCTGACACGTCGGGGCCCCTCGGCAACGATTCGATGAATCTGTATATCCACCTCTGTGGGCGTATATATACGCCCAGATATCGTCGTACGCATGAAAACGGTGATCGACGTGGATGACGAGGCGCTGGCGCTGGCGGCGAAGGAGTTGGGGACAGTGACGAAGAAGGACACGGTGAACGCTGCCCTCGAGTTCGTGGCCAGACGGCGCCAACGGATCGAGGCGCTGTTGGACGACCCGTACGCGTTCGGTGTCGGTCCGGACATCGACGACCCGGAGGTCATGCGCGGGGCGCGCCGTTGAGCACGGCCCCAGTCGGCAAGCTCTACCTGGTCGACACGTCGGCACATGCGCGAAGCAAGCACCCGGCGGTTCGCTCTGTCATCGCCGGGCTGATCGTGGACCGGGCCGCCGCCACCTGTGTCACCGTCGATCTGGAGGCCGGCTACTCGGGACGGAACCAGCAGGACGTCAAGACGATCGCCGAGCGGAGACGATCGCTGTACGTGAACCTGCCGATGACGGAGTCGGTTGCCGAGCGGGCGCGCGAGGTGCAGCTCCGGATGGCGGCGCGTGGGAAGCACCGGGCTGCTGGAGTGGTCGACGTCCTGACCGCCGCCGTCGCCGAGCAGCACGGCGCGGTGGTGCTGCATTACGACGCCGACTTCGAGCACATCGCCGCCGTCACTGGACAGCCCCACCTCTGGGTCGCCCCCCGCGGTTCACTGGACTAGGCGTTACTTGGCTGAGCTAGATGGCAGGAGTGTGCCTAGTTGGTCGAGGGCGGTGTCGGCCTGGTCGAGCATGGTGGTGGCGGTTGCGGGACGACAACCAACCGTTTGAACTAAGTGCAAGACGTCAGAACCCCAGCGAACAGACCACTGCGCGGTGGTCCGACGGCGTGATGCCGTTGACCGAGTCGCCGGCTGTCGAGGCTTCGGTGACCGTGACCGGGCGGTTGAACATCCCGGGCCGGAAGTACACATGGTCGATCCGTTGCCCCAGCAACTCAGGCCCCGCTTCGGCGGGCGCGGTCACCACGGCCGGATCCCCGTCCCCGGCCACCCACGCATCGGTCAGTACGTCGGACAACGGCCGCAACAACGGGCTATCCGGCGGGGCGTTCAGATCGCCCGCGACGACAACCGGCAGCGGACCGTCCAACGCCGGATCCGTCGCCAGCGAAGCTAGCAACGCGGCCTGGGCGAGCCGATCGTCGTTGTACGCCGGGTCGTACTCGAGGCAACCCACCACGACATGCAACGAAGCGACCGGATGCGCAATCGTCGCCACGACGGCCACCGGGTCGAACGCACGATGCCGAGCAGGCATCTGCACCACGCGCCAGCCGGTGATCTCCCACCGGCTCAGCAACCCGATCCCCATCTCCACCCCGGCGTCCCGCGGGTCCCGCGCCACGTCCGTGGCCGGCGGGTACGACGGCCCGGCGTACGCACCGTGCAGGCCGAGTTCCGCGCCGAGCGCAACCACCTGATTCGTTGCCCTGGTCCCCCAAACCTCCTGTAAGGCAACGACATCCGGCGCCACTGCACGCAGGGTCTGCCCGATCACCTCGTGCCGCGCGACCCACATCGGACCGAACCGCCACCACACGTTCCACGTCATCACCCGCAGCACACCCATACCCCCGCCGTGCCCAGCCCACCGCAACCACAACCCCGAGAACCGACCCTGAATCCCGGCTGACGGATGTCATGGGTACGTCGTGACGGCCGATCCAGGGGCGGAGCGCCGTACTCGGCGAACCTTTTCGGTATGACGACACAGACTGCGGTCAGCCTGAAGGGCGTGACCAAGAAATACGGGGCGGTGCTGGCGGTCGCCGGGGTGGATCTGAGCATCCGGACCGGCGAGGTAGTGGCGTTGCTGGGTCCGAACGGGGCCGGCAAGTCGACCACGATCGAGATGCTGCTCGGCCTGGTCCGGCCGGACCAGGGCAGCGTCCAGGTGTACGGCGGTACGCCCGTCGACGCGATCGCACAGGGCCAGGTCGGGGTGATGCTGCAGAGCGGCGGCATCATCGAGGACGCCAAGGTCGGCGAGCTGGTCAACCTGGTCGCCGGGCTGCACAACGACCCGATGCCGGTCGCCGAGGCGCTCGACCGGGCCGGGATCGGCGACCTGGCGGACCGGAAGATGAAGGGGCTGTCCGGCGGGCAGAAGCAGCGGGTGCGGTTCGCGATGGCGATCATCCCGCAGCCCGACCTGATCGTGCTGGACGAGCCGACCACCGGGATGGATGTCGAGGCCCGGCGCGACTTCTGGGCGTCGATGCACGCCGAGACCGCGCGCGGCCGGACCGTCCTGTTCGCCACCCACTACCTGGAGGAGGCCGACGCGTACGCCGATCGCGTCGTGCTGATGCGCAACGGCAAGGTCGTTGCCGACGGCACCGCTGCGCAGATCAAGGCGAGCGTGTCCGGCCGCACCATCCGGGCGACCGTACCCGGTGCCGACCTGGCGACCCTTGCGTCGCTGCCCGGCGTACGCAATGTCGAGACCCGCGGCGACGTGGTGCTGCTGCAGTGTGCGGACTCCGACGACACCCTGCGCTACCTGCTGGGCAACACCCGAGCCCATGACATCGAAGTGACTTCTGCCGATCTCGAGGACGCCGTCCTGGCGATCGGTGCAGAACAGGAGACTCTGGCATGAACCGCGACTATCTGATCTTTGATATCCGTCGCACCCTGCGGAACCGGCGGGTGCTGATCTTCTCGATCCTGATGCCCCTGGTGCTGTTCGTGATCTTCGGCGTGACACTGCCGAAGGACGCCAGCGAGGGCGGGATCTCGGCGGTCGCCTACGTGATGGTGAGTATGGCGATCTTCGGCTCGATGTCCGCCGCGATGAGCAGCGGCGGCGTGATCGCGGCCGAGCGCGACGGCGGCTGGAACCGCACTCTCCGGCTCACCCCGCTGAAGCCGCAGGCCTACGTGACCACGAAGGTGATCCTGTCGCTGCTGCTCGCACTGCCGCCGTTGCTCGTGGTGTTCGTGTCCGGGATCGTCTTCGGCCACGTGCACCTGAGCGCCGACCAGTGGGCCTCGGTCGCGCTGGTGTCCTGGCTCGGGGCGCTCCCCTTCGCCGCTCTCGGCCTCGTCATCGGGTACGTCGCCAAGCCGGACAGCGTGCAGCCGATCACCGGACTGTCGACAATGCTGATCGCCGCCTTCGGCGGACTGTGGCTGCCGGTGGACCAGATGCCGTCCCTGATGAAGCACATCGCTCAGCTCACCCCGGCGTACTGGACCGGTCAGACCTCCCGCAGTGCGCTGACGCAGAGCGGTCTGGACACACACGCGCTGATGGTGGTTCTCGGGTGGACCGTCGTACTCGGCATCATCGGCCTGCGTCGGTTCCGGGCCGACACGGCCCGCGCCTGAAGTCTGTGCACTAGCGTGACGAGCGTGACGAGGACACCGACTCTGTTCGACGGCCTGGCGGAGCGTGGCTCCGCCGGGCCGCGGCGGTGGGGTTGGCTGGCGGCCGGGATCTGGCTGTTCTACCTGGTCAACGTGTTCCAGGCGATCCTCAAGCACGGCACCGGGATCGCCCAGGTGGTCGGCTTCGCCGCGCTGTTCCTCTTCGCGATCAGCTACCTCGGCTTCTTCGGCTGGCTCCGCTGGGCCGGCATGCAGGCCGGCGGGCATCCAACCTGGCAGCGCCTGGTCTACCTGGCCGGGATGCTCGGCCTGATGTTCCTGATGTTCCCGTCGGCCGGGCAACAGGCGCTGACGTGCCTGGTGTACATCGCGGCGGTCGCGATGATGTACCTGGACCTCAAGCTGGCCTTGGGGATCGCGGCCGCGCTGCTGGCCGGGGCCGAACTGTCGATGCGGGTCGTCCCCGGCTGGACCGACGACAACAGCTACGGGTTCGCGATCTTCCTCGGCACGCTGGCCGTCTTCGGGATGCGGCGGGCGATCCAGCGCAGCATCGAGCTCGCCAAGACGCGGGCGGACATGGCCGAACTGGCCGTCCAGGAGGAGCGGAACCGGTTCGCCCGGGACCTGCACGACATCCTCGGGCACTCGCTGACCGTCATCACGGTCAAAGCCGAACTGGCCGGCCGCCTGATCGCAGCCAACCCGGAGCGGGCGAGCGCGGAGGTCGCCGATGTGGAGAGTCTGGCCCGGGCGGCGCTGGCCGACGTACGGGCTGCGGTCGCGGGATATCGCGAGCTGAGTCTCGCCGGTGAGCTGGTGTCCGCGCGGGCCGCGTTGAAGGCGGCCGAGATCAAGGCCGACCTGCCGACCACGGTGGACGAGGTGCCGGAGGAGAACCGTGAGCTGTTCGCCTGGGTGGTGCGAGAGGGCGTGACGAACGTCGTACGGCATTCAGGGGCCAAGCGGTGCACGATCCGGCTGAGCGCCGCGCAGATCGAAGTGCTGGATGACGGGAAAGGACCGACACCAGGTGGTGGCGCGTCCGGTCATGGGCTGATGGGGCTGCGGGAACGGGCGGATCAGGGCGGCGCGAGCGTCCAGGTCGGCCAGTCACCTGAAGGCGGTTTCCGCCTGGCTGTAAAGGTAGGACCGTGAGTATCCGACTGCTGATCGCGGACGATCAGGCGCTGGTTCGTGGAGCGCTGGCCGCGTTGCTGGACCTCGAACCCGACCTCGAGGTGGTGTCCGAGGTCGGTCGCGGCGACGAGGTGATCGCGGCCGCTCAGGCCTCCAAGCCCGACGTCGCTCTCCTCGACGTCGAGATGCCGGGACTGGACGGGATCGAGGCGGCCGCCGCGCTGCGGGTCGCCGTACCCGGGGTGCGGATCCTGATGGTCACCACGTTCGGCCGGCCCGGGTACCTGCGGCGGGCAATGGAGGCGGGTGCGGCCGGTTTCGTCGTCAAGGACACCCCCGCGGCTCAGCTGGCAGACGCCGTACGACGGGTGCACCAGGGACTCCGCGTGGTCGACCCCTCGCTGGCCGCTGAGACGCTGGTCGCCGGTACGAGCCCGCTCACAGCCCGGGAGTCCGACGTACTGCGGGCTGCCCGAGTGGGCGGCACCGTCGCTGACATCGCCAAGGAGCTCCACCTCTCCGAAGGCACCGTCCGCAACCATCTCTCCGCCGCCATCGGCAAGACCGGCGCCCGCACCCGCGCCGAAGCCGCCAGGATTGCCCTGGACAACGGCTGGCTCTAGGTCGTGTCCGACCAGACACGACCTAACAGTGTTCTCTAGCCCGCTGGCCCACTAGGGTTGGACGAGGGGAGGGGATCACGATGTCGATCGAGCAATTCAGCGTGCGGGGGCGATTGGCGGACACCGGTGAGGGGATCACCGGGGACGAGCTGCAGCTGGCGGCGCGGAATCACGGCATGCCGCTGGAGGGGCTGCGGTACGACGTAACGCCGCCCGGACTGCACTACGTACTGGTCCACTACGACATTCCGGCCACCAACGCGTCCAACTGGTGGCTCACGATCGACGGATGCGTCGAGCAACCGTCGTCGTTCGGACTGACCGAGTTGCGGGCGATGGGCCGTCGTACTGTGCGTGTCACCTTGGAGTGCGCAGGCAACGGACGGGCCGCGTTGCAGCCGCGACCGATCAGCCAGCCGTGGCTGAACGAAGCCGTCGGTACGGCGGAATGGACCGGAGTGCTGTTGTCGGACCTGTTGCGGTCAGCGGGGATTCGCGAAGACGCGGTGGACGTCGTGTTCACCGGCGCGGACCACGGGGTCGAGCGCGGTGTCGAGCAGGACTACCAGCGGGGAATGTCGGTGACCGAGGCGATCGACTCCGGTGCGATCGTCGCCTGGGAGATGAACGGTCAGCCGTTGCCGCCGCAACACGGTTATCCGCTGCGCCTCGTCGTACCCGGGTGGTACGGGATGGCGAGTGTGAAGTGGTTGCGGTCGATCGAGCTGATCGACCACGAGTTCGACGGGTTCCAGAACGCGGTGGCGTACCGGATCCGCAAGAACGCCGAGGACCCCGGCGAGCCGGTCACCCGGATCCAGCCGCGGGCGCTGCTGATCCCGCCCGGCTATCCGGACTTCATGAGCCGTCATCGTTTCGTTGCCGCTGGCACCGTTACGTTGCAGGGCCGGGCCTGGTCCGGCTGGGCGCCGATCGAACGGGTCGAGATCAGCGTCGACGCCGGCGTCACCTGGCACCCTGCCAAACTAGATGCGGTCGGCAACGACGAGCTCGCCTGGCGGGCCTTCAGCTACGACTGGCACGCCACGCCCGGCGAGCATGTCCTCACCGTCCGCGCCCACGACGCGAGCGGCCGCGAGCAACCGATCGAGGCGGAGTGGAACCGCGGCGGCTTCGCCAACAACACCGCCCAGCGGATCACCGTCCTGGTCACCTGATCGCACCCGCGTGTCGTTCGGCGGATCCGGGCTTCGCCGGTTACATCCTGGAGACGTACACGGTCTCACTCCAGGAGTGGTGCGGTGAACGAGCTGGGCATTGAGGTACATCTGCACGCACGGGTGTTCCGTACGGCGGACGAGTGGTACGCCGATGTCGACGACGAACTCGATCCGCAGCCGGACAACCCCTTCTGGTGCGGTTCCTACGCATCCCAGCGTGCCGCGATCGACGCGGCATGCGCGCGGATCGCGGCACTGCACCTGGCCCACGCGACCCAACTCGAGGAGCAAGCGTCCTGAGCCGTCACTCCGGCTCGTTGTTCGACGGTCCACCGATGCGGTACGGCGTACTGACGCCCTCGTACATGAGGTGCGTCATCAGACCCTCGGACGCGTGCGGGAGATTGTGACAGTGGTCCATCCAGAGCCCGGGATTGTCGGCGAGAAAGGCGATCTCGTAGGTCTCGTCATTGCCGACCTCGAGCGTGTCGACCCACCAGGGTGACCCGGTCGCCGCGACACCGTTGCGCGACAACACGACCGCGTGATGCCCGTGGAGATGCATCGGATGTGCCTGACCGCTGGTGTTCGAGATCGTCATCAGTACTACGTCGCCCTCGGCAACCATGTACATCGGTACGTCGGGAAACTTGTGCCCGTTGATCGTCCACCACAACCCCGGCATACCGTCGAGGAACCCGGGCCGCCGGCCGATCCGGTACTCGAAGTTCCGATCCGCCTTCGCCGGGTCGAAGCTCAGCGCAGTCGGAGTTCCGTACGACAGCAGATCAACCGTCTCCCCCGGCAACTCTCCCGTCGGCGGGTTCGCACCGATCCCCAGCGACACCGTTGAAGCACCGGCCACCAGCCGCATCCCGTTCGCCGGCACGACAGCCTCGAGATCCACCCGAGCCCCGGCCGCCAACGGGAACGCCGCGGTCACCGGCGTCGGCGCGTGCACATCGCGCCCGTCGACAGCCACCACCTTGTACGGCGTACCGATCAGCCCGACCCGCAGGATCGCGTTGTCCGTGTTGATCACCCGCACCCGGGCCGTCGTACCAGCGGCCATCCCCACCTGCTGCGTCCCTGTCCGCCCGTTGATCGTGCGCTTCCCGTCGTACGTGTGAATAGCCGCGATGACCTCACCAGGCTGTTCGGGTGCGATCACGATCGTGCCGAAGAGGCCGCCCCTCACCTCCTCGCTGGACACCTGATGCGAGTGGTACCAGTACGTTCCCGCCTGATCGGCCTTGAAGCGGTAGACATGCTTCCCACCGATCGGTACGGCGTCCTGCGTCACGCCGGCGACACCGTCCTCGGCATTCGGTACGTCGATGCCATGCCAGTGCAGCGTCGCACCGTCGGGGACGTTGTCGTTCACCAGCGTCACCTGGACCAGGTCTCCCAGCTTCGCGCGGATCAGCGGGCCCGGCGAGGTCCCGTTGAGGGCGTAGCCGTCGACGGTCTCACCGCTGGCCAGTTGGTACTTCGACTTCCGCGCGGTCAACGTGACGTCGACATCCGGCGTACCGGTCTTCGGTCCGGTGAGATCGGCGACGCTCATCCCACCGTGATGGTGTTCGTGCCCGGCCGACACCGGTCCGCCGCCGTAGTCGGCGAACCCCATCTCCGCGGCCGAGTAGTCGTTGGGCACGAGGCTGGTCGCCCAGAGGTACCCCAGCGGTATCAACACCGCCAGGGTCACCCCCAGGGCGATCAGGCGCCCACGCAGCCGCGGTCTCGGATCAGACATTGGCCGTCTGCTGTGCCGGTGTCTCGGTCGAGCGACGGGCCGCTGCTCCCGCGACGCCGGCAATGGCCAGGCCGTTGATACCGTGCAGGACGCCGAGCGCCGGGATGCCGAACGACACCACCGCGAGGACGAACTGGATGGCGACCAGGCCGACGATGATCCCGGCCAGCGACCGCCCGCGGGGAACGTTGGTCAGGAAGGACACGATCAGCAGGACCAGCGCGAGCAGCCCGATCGCCGTACCGGCGATGCTGTGGTAGCTCTGGCCGAAGTTGCTGTAGTCCGCCCCGATCGTGACGCCGTCACCGGCGTCCTTCGACACGGTGAACCCGGCCAGCGCGATCGCCGCGACCTGGAGTACGACGGCGATCGCGATGGCCATGCTGAGGACCCGGTAGACCGTCCTCATGCCCGACGCTCCTGCCGGCGCTTACGCACGATGACCACTGCGGCCACGATCAGCAGCAGCGGCAGGATCGGCGGGTGCCCGCCACCCACCACGCAGCCGATCGACATGATCAGCGCGATCGCAGCCAACGCGATCAGCAGCGGGAACGGGACCTTCCCCAGCGGCCCTCGCGCAGCCCATGGCGGCCGCCCAGGTCCACCGCGTCCTGCCGTGCCGGCCGCGTTCTCCGGTGCGGTCCACGGTGGCTTGGTCCAGCCCCACGGCCCGCCCCAGGACTCACCGGACTCAGGCCCGGCCCGGTGTGCACCCGGCAGGTCCGAGAACAGCGCGGCCAGGTCGGCCTCGGTCTTGGCTTCCAGTGCGCGGCCGATCCGCTCGGTGTGCTCCTCGGCGGTGAGCCGGCCGGCTTCGTAGTGCTCGCCCAGACGCTTGATCGCGTCCTCGCGTTCCTTGTCGCCGATGCGGATCGGTCCGCCCGGCTTCTCCTCGCTCATGACACTCCTCGGTGGTCGCAATCTTCGACTGCACCGATCGTGTCGTCCGGACCCCCTTCTCCGCGTCGCCTCGGCGGCGACACCTCACCTACCCCCGGGGGAGCACACTGCGCCGTCGGACGCAGTACGACGTACTCCCCCGGGCGTAGGCGGACCCCGGGGTAACCCTCAGTCGTTCGCGGACAGAATCTGGTTCACGTCGTCGTTGGCCTGGGCCAGCGACGCCGGTTCGGCCTCGAACGACATCACCGCGTCCATCGCCGGTGTCATCACCGCGGTCACGTCGGCCGCGTTCGGGTTGGCCGGGTACGGGAACACGTCGCCCGCCTCGACCGGCTCCAGGAACGGCGTGACGTCCCAGCCGCTCTTGGCGAACGCCGCCTTCGCCGCCGGCATGCTCGCCGCCACCGCCGGGAACACCACACCCGCCTTGGCGACGATGTCCTGTGCGGTCTGCGAGCCGAGGAACTTCACCCAGGCCCAGGACGCGTCCCGGCGGGTGGTGCCCGCCCAGATCGTGTCCGCGAGCCCGTTCATCATCGACATCCGCTTCCCGACCGGGCCGATCGGCAGCCGGGCCAGTTTGGTCTTCACCTGCTTCAGCCCGCCGTACGTCCCGAGCATCCAGGAACCGTTCGGGGTCATCCCGTACTTGCCCGCACCGAAGCTCGTGGTGACGTCCACCCCGGACTTCGCCTGCGCGTACGTCGGCATGTACCCCTTGGTGATGAGGCCGCGCCACCAGCCGATCGTGTCGGTGAACTTCGGGTCGCCGTAGAAGAACTTCGTTCCCCACGGCTCGCCCTCGGAGTACTTCCAGCCGTTGATCGCGGCGTACCAGCTCCAGCTGGTCTGACCGTCACCACCGCCGGCGTCGGCGTACCCGAGTCCGTAGACCTTGACGTCGTTCTTGTCGAACCCGGGCTGGTCGCCGCGGCGCCCCTTGGAGTCCACCGTCAGCCGGCGGATGATCTGCTCGAGCGTGCCGCCGTCCTGTGGGTTCCAGGTCATCGAGTTCAGCTGCTCGGTGCTGATCCCGGCCGCCTCGGTGAACGCGCTGTTGTAGAAGTAGACCTCGGTGTCCCAGTCCTTCGGCAGGCCGTACCGCTTGCCGTCGGCCCCGATCCAGCGATCCGCCAGGCCCTTCTGGTAGATGCTCAGGTCAACGTTGTCCTTGGCGACGAAGTCGTCGATCGGCAGCACCTGGCCCTTGTCCGCGAACAGCGGGTACTTCGACGAGTGCCCGGTGAACACGTCCGGCGCGGTGTCGGAGATGAAGCCGGTCACCAGCTTGGACCAGTAGTCGTTCCAGCCGTACTGCTCGATCTTCACGGTGTACTGCGGATTCTGCTCGTGGAACACCTTCGCGCATTCGGTGTACATCGGCAGCTGAGCGGAGTCCCACAGCCAGTAGATGACTTCGCCCTCTCCGCGGGCGGCCGCGCCGTTGTTGCATCCGGCAACCGCCGACGCAGCCAGTCCGGCCAGTCCCGCCTTCAGCAAAGTGCGTCTCGTCATGGTCATTGGAGGCACCTCACTTGATCCCGGAGAAACCGATGGAGTTGGTGATCTTCTTGGCGAACGCGCAGAACAAGATGATCATCGGCAGGGCCGCGATCAGGGCGGCGGCCATCAACCCGGCCCAGTCCGGCCCGCCCTGCGGAGTCTGCGACCGGAACACGCCGAGGGCGACCGTGAGCACCCGGACGTTCTCCTGCTGGCCGACCAGCAACGGCCAGAAGTAGTCGTTCCAGGAGTTGATGTAGGTCAGGATCGCCAGCGTGGCGATCGGCGCCCCACTCATCGGGATGATCAGCCGGAAGAAGATCAGCCGGTGCCCGGCGCCGTCGATCATCGCCGCCTCCTCCAGTTCCCGGCTGATACCGAGGAAGAACTGGCGCAGGAAGAAGATCGCGAACGGCGTCATGAAGGCGCCCGGCAGGATGATGCCGGCGAAGCTGTTCAGCAGCCCGAGGTTCTTGATCAGCGCGAAGTTCGGCAGCGTGGTGAAGATCGGCGGCACCATCAGCGCGGCCAGGAACAGTGCGAACACCTTGTCCCGGCCGGGCCAGCGCAGCCGGGCGAACGCGTACGCCGCCATCGCGCTGAAGAACACCTGGCAGACCGTCGTGACCGTTGCCACGATCAACGAGTTGCGCAGGTACAGCCAGAAGTTGACGGCCGCACCGGAGCCCCCTTGGGCCTGCGCCTCCTCGAGCGTCGACAGTCCCAGTACCCGCTTGAACGCGCCTAGCGTGGTCTCCACCGGGAGCAGCGAGTTCGGGTGACCGGGGAGCTGGGTGTTGTCGGACAGCGCCGTTCGCAACATCCAGTAGAACGGGAAGATCGTGACCAGCATCAGCACGATCAGGCAGGCCCACGCGACCGCGCGGCCGACGTTGAATTGCTTCGTCATGCCAGGTCACTCTCCTTCGCCCGCAGCAGCCGCAACTGCACCAGCGAGACCACCGCGAGGATCGCGAACAGCACCATCGCCATGGCCGAGGCGTACCCGAAGTCGAACCGGGTGAACGCCCGCTCGTAGATGTAGTAGTAGATGACCCGGGTCGCGTTGATCGGACCGCCCTGCGTGGTCACGGCGACCGTGTCGAAGATCTGGAACGACCCGATCATGGTGACCACCAGGACCATCACCAGAACGGGCCGCAGCAGCGGCAGCGTGATCCGCCAGAACGACTTCCACTCGGACGCCCCGTCCACCTCGGCGGCCTCGTAGACGTACTTCGGAATCATCTGCAGCCCGGCGAACACCAGCAGCGCGGTGTAGCCCATGTGCCGCCAGACGTTGATCCCGGCGATGGTCGGGATCGCCCACTGGGACTCACCGAAGAAGGCGACCGGATCGATCCCGAGGTACGTCAGGCCCTGGTTCACGATGCCGACCTGGAAGTCGAGCATCCAGTACCAGACCAGCGCCACCACCACGTTCGCGATCAGGTATGGCAGCAGGATCACCGCCCGGACCGTGATCGACTGGGTCAGCCGGTACATCAGCATCGCGATACCGACCGCCAGGATCGTCTGGATCCCGATGTTGAGTACGACGTACTCGACCGTGACGACCAGCGCGTTCCAGAAGAAGCTGTCCTGGATCATCCGTTCGTAGTTGGCCAGCCCGTTGAAGTTCGGTGCGGACAACAGGCTGTACTCGGTGAAGCTCAGGTAGGCACCGCGGAGCGTCGGCCAGATGTAGAACACGACGAAGCCGAGGGTGGCCGGAGCCAGGAAGATCATCGCGACCTTCAGGTCTCCGAGGCTTCGCCGCCTGATGGGCGGCGCTGCCACATCCCCGTGACTTCGTCTTTTGTCGGGTGGTGCGTTGGTGGTCACGGTCACGGGGATCTCCTTCTCGGTCGGCGATCCGGCTAGCGCCTGGACGGCTAGTCGATCGCAGTCACATCCAGCAAGATCGCGTTCTCAGGCCACTGGGCCGGGATCTGCACCCCGACCGTGGCGAGTGCTGCACCGTTCAGTTCCAACTGACCACCGTCGGTCCACCAGGACACCGAGCGCGACTCCGGTCCGGGTGTCGCCGTCTTGTTCACCCGGTACGTCCGGTTCGGGTCGAGACCCGGGAGCCGGACCCGGCCGACGGCCGACGTGATCGGTTGGGTCAGCTGTACGGCGGCGTACACAGCGCGCGAACCGTCCTGCGCGACCACGCCGTGCAGCAGGAAGTCGTTCGGACCGCGGTCGGCGCGGACCACGCGGCCGGTGTGCAGCAGCGGCCGGAGTTCCTTGTGCAAGGCAACCCAGCCGGCCAGTTCTGCGCGCTCCTCCGCGCTTGCGGACGCGATGTCCCACTCGATACCGAAGTGGCCGAACAGGGCGGTGATCGCGCGGAACGACAGCGCCTGGGTGCGGCCGGTGGTGTGTGCCCGCGGCGGACCGACGTGGCAGCCGATCAGCTCCGGCGGCAGCAGCAGTTGGGTGTAGCGCTGGATCTTCTGGCGCTCGAGCGCGTCGTTGCTGTCGCTGCCCCAGACCCGGTCGGTGCGCTCCAGGATACCGAGGTCGACGCGGGCGCCGCCGGACGAGCAGGACTCGATCTCCAGCCCCGGGTGCCGCCGCTTGAGCTCGTCGATCAGCCGGTACACCGCGAGCGTCTGCGCGTGGATGCCGGCCGTCCCGGTCAGTTGGTTTCCGCCGTCGACGAAGTCGCGGTTGTGGTCCCACTTCAGGTACGCGATGTCGTACTCGTTCAGCAGCGCGTCGAGCCGCTCGAGGATGTAGTCGTACGCCGCCGGCACGCCGAGGTTGAGGCCTTGCTGGTGCCGCGCTGTCGGTGGCATCCGGTTGCCGGTGGCAAGAATCCAGTCGGGGTGCTCCCGGGCCAGGTCGGAGTCCGGGTTCACCATCTCCGGCTCGACCCAGAGCCCGAACTGTAGGCCGAGCCCCTTCACGTGGTCGACCAGCGGGTGCAGACCCTTCGGCCAGATCTCCTCGTCGACGTACCAGTCGCCGAGCCCGGCGTGGTCGTCACGCCGGCCACGGAACCAGCCGTCGTCCAGCACGAACCGCTCGGCGCCGACCTCGGCGGCCGCGTCCGCGAGCGCCTTCAGCTTGTCCAGATCGAGGTTGAAGTAGACGGCTTCCCAGGTGTTCAGTACGACGGGACGCTCGGTCTGCGGGTGGTTGTCCCGAGCCCGCAGGAACTCGTGGAAGCGAGTCGACAGCCGGTCGAGGCCGACGCCGTACGAACCGTAGATCCACGGCGTGCTGTAGGTGCCCTGTGCTTCCAGCCGGCCCTCGCCGGGCAACAGCAGTTCGCCGCCGCCGATCACGCCGTACCCGCTCATGCCGCGCTCGGCGTAGGACCGGTGGTTACCACTCCAGGCGGTGTGCACGGCCCAGATCTCGCCGGTGCCGAAGTCGAAGCCGGGCGTTCCCGCGATCAGCAGCAGAGTGGCGTCGGCGCCGGTGCGGCCGCGGCGGTTGTCGCGGATGTGCGCGCCCTGCGTGAACTCGTGCCGCTGCGGGTGCCGCTCACCGATGTGCCGGCCGGTCATGTCGAGCAGCTCGGTCGCCTCGGTCGGGACCGGCAGCGCGAGCACCAGCCCGTCCACCGTGTACGGCGTCCCGCCGGTGTTGGTCAGGTCCGCCTTGGCCCGGACCAGACCGGAGTCGGTCAGCTCGATGGTGAGGCGGATTGTCAGCGCGGCCTCGACGTCCTCGGCGTCGACCTGCACGGTGTTGCCGGTCTGCGCGACGCTGGTCAGCCGGAAGCTCGCGGAGAAGTTCTGGCCGTCGCGGTGGCCGCTCAGGCCCGGCAGGCCGAACCAGCCGGCCGCGTACTCCGGCACGATCGCGACCGGAAGGTTGTCGTCGAGACCGTTGCCGTACTGAACCGCACCGGCCCCACGCCTCAGTTCCAGCAGAGCTTTCCCGGTCAGCTCGCCGAGATCCGCGCCCCAGTGCAGGACGGACGGAAGGGCGGGACCAGAGCAGTCCAGCACCAGACTGACCCCGGCAGCCCGGAGCTGCAGCACCTCGATGTTCGACACTGTTGATTCACTCTGCTTTCTGATTGATTTCAGGACGGAACTATTTACCCCGTCAGCCCGGATGTCAATGCTTCACGAAGTTAAGTAAATACCTTAAGCCTGGGCAGGCTTCCTGCCCAGAGCTCTGGCAACCGCTCTCCGCACTCAGCTGGAGAGGCTCGCGCTCCTCTTCCGGACCGATCTGAGCCAGGCATCGACGCGCGCGACATCCGGTGTCGCCGGGAGAACCGTCCTCCGCAAGGCGCTGTCGAGCTCCTCGTGCAGACCGAGTCGCCAGCTCTCGACCTCGTCCCACGAGAGCTCGCCACGCTTGACCGCGAGCAGACGCTCCCGCTGAGGGCCGACGTCAACGACGAGCCTGGCCTCCAGCAGCAGGCTGCGGGCCGCGAGCAGCAGCCGGATCAGATGCATGACGTGCTTCCACTTCGGTGCACCGTCGCGACGGAAGTCCGCCTCCAGCTTCTTGAACTGGCTGAGGACATAGCCGGAGTACGTCTGGTAGGCCAACTGAGAGAGGAAGGCCTCGCGCAGTCCGATCAGTTCCTCGCCGAGCGGCGTCTGCCGGACGACGAGCGGCGAGTGCAGCACCTCGAGAAGGTTCGGGTTGGCCTTCAGCGCGAGTTCGCAGAACCGCTCGACCTCCCACGAGAACCACTCCGGCTCCGGACCGTCCACATGCGTCGGCGGCTTGGCCAGCGACCAGAAGGACTCGGTCGGCGCGACGTAGACGCCGCGGGTGTCGGTGTCCGAGGCGTCGGTGTCCAGGCCGAACGCCCGCGATCCGACGACCGCGGCGTAGATCGTGTGCTCTCGGACCAACCGGTCGCCGTCGGGCTGGTCCAGTTCGATCGCTTCGTCCTGGTACGCCGTACGCAGGCTGAGCTGATCGCGACGCGCCACCGTCTCCCGGCCGTCGACGAGCCGCACCGTGTAGCGGCCGTCCGGGGTTACGCCGGCGACACGGCCGGTTGCCCCGCGTTGCACCGTACCGCCCTGATCGTCGGGCGTGGCGACGCGGATCACCACCTGGGTCCCCACCGGCAACTGCGGCCCTCGGACTGACATGCCGCACATGCTGTCATCGGCGGACGCCCAGGCCATCACAATTACCGCCCACTGCGCGCCCCGAGCGTGCCGGCCGGCAATGGCGGTCGATTGGAATGGCCCTGCGGTCCGCGCTCTATTGACAAATTTTTCTGTCAAGTGGAATCTGAGGGTGTGCTGGGATATGTGGAGGAGCCGGAGAAGGTCCGGATGGCGCTGTCGCCGATCCGGCGGCAACTGCTCGACCTCCTCCGGGAGCCCTCGTCGGCGACCCAGCTCGCGGCCGCGCTGGAGCTGCCCCGGCAACGGGTGAACTACCACCTGCGCGAGCTGGAGAAGGTCGGGCTGATCGAACTGGTCGAGGAGCGGCAGCGGCGCGGGTTCACCGAGCGGATCCTGCGCGCGTCCGCCGCGACCCTGGTGGTCGATCCGGCGGTGATGGGCCGCGCGTTCAGCACGATCCAGGACCAGTACGCCGCCGAGCACCTGGTGGACGTTGCCGCCGGCACCGTTCGGGACGTGGCCCGGATGCAGACCAAGGCCGACGCCGCGGGCAAGCGACTGCTCACGTTCACGCTCGAGGCCGAGGTGCGGTTCGCCGAGCCGGCCGACGTGCACCGGTTCACCGACGCGCTGACCGCGGCGATCCGACGGACCGTCGAGGAGTTCGACGCCGAGGGCGGTCGCCCGTACCGGCTGATCGCGGGCGGCCATCCGGCTGCCCGCCGTACCGAAGACACGGGAGTGCAGGCATGAGCGAGGACAGACCGCGGATCGCGGTGACCGTGGCCGCGCCGGTCGAGGCGGTGTGGGACGCGATGCGGAACAAGGAGAAGATCCGGCACTGGCACGGCTGGGAGTACGAGGGCACCGAGGGCGGCGCCGGCCTGGAGGAGGAGATCGACCTGATCTACTTCACCCAGGTCACGGCCGACGAGGCGAGTGGGATCCTCACCCTCGGGAACGGCGACGAGTTCGTGGTCGAGGCGGTCGAGGGCGGATCGCGGATCACCTTGACGCGAGCGCCGTACGGCGCCAACCCCGAGTGGGACGCGTACTACGACGACGTCACCGAGGGCTGGATCACGTTCCTGCACCAGTTGCGGTTCGCGATGGAGCTTCACCCGGGAGAGCCGCGGCGGACGCTGTTCTACTCGGGCTCCGGCGCTCGCTCGCCGATCGTGGAACTTGGGGTGGACCTGCAGCCGGGAGGTACGCCGTACGAGCTGGAGCTGATCGGTGAGCCGGCGAAGGGCGAGGTGTGGTTCACGTCCGAGCACCAGGTCGGCCTGACCGTCGACGGCTGGGGCAACGGCCTACTCGTCCTCAGCCACGTCCCGCCGTCGGAGAAGAAGCCGGACGGCGCCTCGATGGCGATCCTGAGCATGTACGGCGACGTCGACCGCGACTCTCTTGACCAGCGCTGGAAGACCTGGTGGGAGTCCCGCTACCCAGCCCCGCTCGACCTCGGTGGCTGACTGACAGGGACCGAAGGACAGGAGGTGTCTCCCGTCTCGCGCTCAGTTCACGCTCCGTTTCGGCGGCACGTTGGGTCCTGGGGCCACTACCTCCTGTCCTTCGGTTCCCTGACGCCCCGGTGACAGGGCGCAAAGGTGCCAGCACTCTCGGTCTACCTTTCGTGGTTACCCGGGAGTACATTCTCGCCACGGTGACCGGCACGGGGGTCCGGGCGGTCACCGATCTCCGGCGAGAGAGGCCTTCCGGTGAAGATTCCGCCCCGCTCTTTTTCGGTAACCGCAGTTCTCGTGCTCTCCATGACTGGGCTCGGCCTGGTCGCAACCCCGGCGCAGGCCGATGGCCCCGGGTCCGGTACGCCGTACGTCGTGACGGTCGGCGACTCGTACATCTCGGGTGAGGCCGGTCGCTGGGCCGGCAGCTCGAACAACTCCGAAGCCCCGGCCGACGCGCTCGGTGCGCACGCGTATCACGACAACGCGAGCGGTACCGCCGAGCTGATCCCGAGGTGCCACCGCAGCCGCTCCGCCGAGGGGTACATCGGCGGCGGGGTCGGCGGACTGAACCTGGCCTGCTCGGGTGCCCGCACCACGACGAGCACCGGCGACTACTTCAAGCCCGGGATCGACTTCTACGACGACGGCGCCGGGCATCTCGGTCAGGCGAAGATGCTGCAGCAGTTCGCCACGACCCACAACGTGAAACAGGTGGTCGTGTCGATCGGCGGCAACGACTTCAACTTCGCCTCGATCGTGACGCAATGCGTGACGGACTTCCTGCTGTCGCCGTCGTGGAACCCGGATTACTGCAAGGACGACTCCTCGGTGGTTGCGAACTTCACCTCCGCCAACGTGACCGCCGTACGAGGCCGGATCGCGACCGCCTTCCAGAACATCCGTACCGCCATGCAGAACGCCGGCTACTCCGACGGCGGGTGGACGCTGCTCGTGCAGACCTATCCGTCGCCGCTGCCGCCCGGCAGCGGGATCCGGTACGGCCAGAGCGGTTACTCCCGGCAGAGCGTCGGCGGCTGCGGCTTCTGGAACGCGGACGCCGACTGGGCGAACAGCACCGCGCTCACCACCATCAACACCACAGTCCGCGCGGCGATCGGCCAGTCGGGGCTGCCCAACGCGCGACTGCTCGAACTGCAGTCAGCCTTCAACGGCAGGCGGCTGTGTGAGAAGACGGTTGGGCTGTACGAAGAGGTCGGCCTGAGCTCCTGGACCCAATCGACCGCCGTCGACAAGACCGAGTGGATCAACCAGATCCGCACGGTGACGACGGTCGGCTCCAACTACTACCTCCAGGAATCCCTCCACCCCAACTACTGGGGCCAACTGGCCACCCGCTCCTGCGTACGCCAGGCCTACACCCAGAACCGCGGCGGCACCTGCACCATCTCCGGCGCAGGCCTCCTCAACGGCGAACCCCGCATGACCCTCAACTGACAGCTCACGTACGGCGGCCTCGCCCGGGGCCGCCGTACGGCGGGACGTCGCGGGCGCCCGTACGGCGGAATCTCGCGGGGCCGCCCGTACGGCGGGATCTCGCGGGGCCGCCCGTACGGCGGGATGTCGCGGGCCGCCCGTACGGCGGGATCTCGCGGGGCCGCCCGTACGGCGGGATGTCGCGGGCCGCCCGTACGGCGGGATCTCGCGGGGCCGTCGGTACGGTGGGATCGAGTGTGACGAGGCTCATGGGGGCGGGGCGCTCTGGACCGGGTGTGGGTCGGGCAGGCACAATCGCGCAGACGGGTTGGCTGCCGGGTGGAGTGTGAGTGGAAACCGAATTCGCGGTGTCGCTCGGTTCGCAGCGCTGGACGCTGCCTGCCGACAGGGACACGTTCACCATTGGCCGCGGCTCGAACGCCGACATCAGGCTGCCGTCGGACGACCAGATCTCCCGCATCCACGCCCGGCTGAACCGCTCCGGTACGACGTGGACCCTCGTCGACGAGTCCCGCAACGGCACCGCCCTCAACGGCCGCCGCCTCACCGCCCCGACCGCTCTGACGGACAGCGACCGCATCCAGATCGGCCGCTCAGTCCTCACCTTCCACGAACCAACCGCCGCAACCCCACCACCCCCGCCCAACCCCAACCAGCCCCGCCCACCCGCTGCTCCCCCATCGAGCCGACCGGATGGTCCAGGCCCCGCGAACGCCACGGGCGCCGCAGCGGGCCTCGCAGCCGGCACCGCCTCCGCCGCAGGCCTCGCAGCCGGCGGCCCCTCCTCCGCGGCCCGCCAAGCAGACGGTTCCGTCCCGAACCCCGCGGACGCCGCCGGCGCTGCGGTGCCTGCGGCTGGCGGCCCCTCCTCCGCGGCCCGCCAAGCAGACGGTTCCGTCCCAAACCCCGCGGACGCCGCCGGCCCTGCGGCTGGCGGTGCATCCTCCGCACCGCCTGTGCCGAGCCGGACGGACCACTCCACCCCGAACCCCGCGGACTCCGCTGGCGCCGTGTCCGGGCGAGGTCTCGCGGGTGGCGGCCCAGCCTCCGCGCCACCCAGTTCGCCCACACAGCGCCAAGCAGACGACCCGAACCGCGCGGACGCTGCCGGCACCGCGTCCGCGGCTGGCCTTGCGGCCGGCGGGCCATCTTCCGCACCGCCTCCTGCGCCTGCGCCACGCCGCGCAGATCCCGCGGACGCCGGAGGTCGGGGGGTGGGTTCATCCTCTGCTCCACCCGCGCCGGGCCGGGCAGACCGCCCCGGCGTGAGCCCTGCGGACGCCGGCACACCGTCCGACGCTGGCTTTGCACACGGCACGTCACCCACGCCGAGACCCTCGCAGAGCCCGCCCACCGCTCACCCGGCTCAGGCCGAACCAGCCGGCAGCCCCGGCACGCCGGCTCAGGCTGGGCCAGTCGGCCCAGAGAGTGGGCACGCAGAGCGGGCCGACACCCCCGACATCGGTCGGGCCGCTCGCAGTCCCGAAGGTGCGCGTCGGGAGTGGGGTGGCGTGCCCGAGGGTGTGCGTGAGGAGTGGATTGGCGTGCCCAAGGGTGCGCGTGACGAGTGGATTGGCGTGCCTAAGGGTGGGCGCCCGGAATGGGACCCCGACGCCGGTCAGCCCGCAGGCAGCCCCGACGACCCGCGCGGCGAGTGGGTTGGTGGGGCTCGGATTGGATGGGTGGATGAGGATGGCGGCTCGGCGGGTGGGGCGGCTTGGGCTGCTTATCCGTCGGCGGACAATCCGGAGCCGGCGCGATCCCCGTGGTCGACGCCGAAGCGACCTGCTCTGAGTCAGCCCGATGGTGGGCAAGCCAACTGGGCCGAGTCGGCCGGGTGGCCGGATTCGGCCTTCGAGCAGCAGGAGCAGCAGAGTCCGCCGGCCCGTGAGCCGGAGCCGGTACGGCGTAAGCCGCCAACAACTGAGCCAGCACCGGCGGGCTACGTCCGACTGGTTCGCGTCCTGCTGGTCGCCGCCGCCGTACTGGGCCTCGGCCTGGTGATCAACCTGGTCGCGACGTTCTTCGCCGACGGCGCCGGTGGCACGCTGCGGTGGTTGGTACCGCCGGCGATCGCGCTGATCGCCGCGATGGTCGTCGCTCTCATCGACGCGGTCTCTTCCGAGGATCGGCCGGCCGGCGGTCGACTCGACGTACCGGTGATCGTCGCGATCGTCGTCGTACTGCTGGGCGTCGGGGTCGGCGGGTTCGCGCTCACCGCGGGAGTCGAGTACGCCGCCGGCTACATCACCGGCAAGGAGTCGGGCGAGGACCGTTTGCTCAAACCCGTCGCCAAGACCACCGCCGGCCTCACCGTCACCGTCGAGAACGTCACGTACACCAGCCACTTCACCCGGGTCGAGGTTGCGGTGAGCAACGGCGGCGACCAGTCACTGTCCCTCCCGCTCGACGGTCAGGCCGCCTTCACCGGCGAGGACGGGAACTCGCTGAAGGCCGACGGGTTCCGCAGCCAGTGGAAGGACTCGATCGCGGCCGGCAGCGTCGAACGCGGCACCATCACCTTCAAGGGTCACCTCCCCGAAGGCCTCACCGTCGCCACCCTCACCCTCAAATCAGGCGACGCACCGATCGCCGTTCCCGGCCTGGCCCTCAGCAACTAACTCGCCGCACAACCTGCGGGCGTCGGCCGTCATCTGCCGAGTTAGATCGAATTTTGATATAGTTCCCCAGGTGACGCTGGATGTGGATCGATTGACGACGGTGATCGAGGACTTCAACACGATCTTCATCCGATTGCCGTCGGTGCGGAGGTTCAACTTCTCGACGCTGTCGGTGCTGCACACGCTGGCGCGCGGCGGGCCGATGCGGTTGACGGATCTGCTCAAGACCGAGCAACTCAAACAACCCGCGTTGACCAGCCTGGTCGCCAGACTCGAGCAGGACGGTTTGATCAACCGTCGCCCGGACCCGACCGACGGCCGCGCGATGTTGCTGTCGCTCACCCGCGAGGGCCGACAGATCGTCCGCTCCCGGCACGCGAACCGTGTCACGAAGCTGACCCACCTGGTCGACCAGTTGACCGACGACGAGCGCGCCGTACTCGCCTCCTCGATGCACGTCCTGACCCGCCTGACCGAGATCGCCGCCGAAGATGCCTGAGACAACCATGAAGAACTTGAAGCAGACCCCGATCCACGTACCCGACGAGGTACTCGAAGACCTGCGTCGCCGGCTGACCCTCACCAAATGGCCGCTCGACGTAGGGAACGACGACGGCTTCTACGGCGTACGTCGTACCGACCTGCAAGAACTGGTCGAGTACTGGGCCGACGGGTTCGACTGGCGTCGGGCCGAGCGGGCGATGAACGAATACGAGCAGTATCGCGTCGACGTCGGCGGCGTACCGGTGCACTTCATGCGCAAGGCCGGGGTCGGTCCCGATCCGATCCCGCTGATCCTGAGTCACGGCTGGCCGTGGACGTTCTGGCACTGGTCGAAGGTGATCGATCCGCTCGCCGACCCCGCGTCGTACGGCGGTGATCCGGCCGATGCGTTCGACGTGATCGTGCCGTCGCTGCCCGGGTTCGGGTTCTCCACGCCGCTGACGAACCAGCCGGACATGAACTTCTGGAAGATGGCCGACGTCTGGCACGAGCTGATGACCGAGGTTCTCGGGTACGAGCGGTACGCCGCCGGCGGCTGTGACGTCGGCGCGCTCGTCACCGGGCAGCTCGGCCACAAGTACGCCGACGAGCTGTACGGGATCCACATCGGCTCGGGGCTGAAGCTCACGTTCTTCAACGGCGACCGGGCCTGGGACTTCAGCGGCGGCAACCCGATCCCGCCCGATCTGCCGCCGATTGTCCACAATCGGATTGTCGAGCTCGACCGCCGGTTCGCCGCCCACCTGGCGACACACGTCCTTGATCCCAGCACGCTCGGATTCGGCCTGGCCGATTCACCGGCCGGCCTGCTCGCCTGGATGCTCGAGCGATGGACGAGCTGGTCGGACGGAGACGCATTCACCAAGGACGACGTGCTCACGCACGCCACGATCTACTGGGCCGGCAACGCGATCGACACCTCGATCCGCACGTACGCCAACAACAACCGCTACCCCTGGACGCCGTCGCACGACCGCCAACCGGTCATCGAGGCACCGACCGGCATCACCTTCGTCGGCTACGAGAACCCACCCGGCGTCACCACACCCGAGCAACGCATCCAGCACTTCCTGTCCAGCGACCGCGCCTCCTGGTACAACCACGTCAACCTCACCGCCCACCCCACCGGCGGGCACTTCATCCCCTGGGAGCGCCCCACCGAGTGGACCGACGACCTCCGCCGTACCTTCCGCAACCGCTCAGCCGAGACCTGACGGCAGGTCGCGACCGGCGCGGTCGCGGCGAGGGCCTTGGCCAGTGGATCGATCCGGCCGGGAACCGGACGATCGGCGCGCTGATCGTCGTGGCCGCGTCCGGGGGCGGATCCCGCTCAGCGTTTGAGGAAGTCGGCCGTTCGCGTGTCGGCGGGGAGGTAGGTCTCGACCGCGATCTCTTCGAGGGTGATGTCGAACGGGGTGCCGAAGGTGGTGATGGCGTTGATGAAGCAGAGGTCGGCGCCCCGGTGGTGGATGCGGATCGGGAGCGCGATGTCGGCGGAGTCGGGTGGTGAGTTGTCGTGATCGGGGCCGTAGGCAATCAGTTCGTCGTACAGGGTGTGCAGCTCGGCGTCGCCGGTGGTCGCGGCCTGGCGGGCGAGGCGCGGCAGCAGGTAGCCGCGGACCTGGGCGAGGTTGCGGACCCTCTTCGCGAACCCATCGGGGTGCAGGCCGAGGCGCATCATGTTGATCGGCGGCTTCAGCAGTGCGGGATCGACGCCGTCGAGGAAGACGTCGAGTGCGTCGTTGGCGAGGATCAGGTTCCAGCGGCGATCGACGGCCAGGGCCGGGTACGGCTCGTGGGCGCGGACGAACCGTTCGAGCGCTTCCCGGACGCGATCCAGGTCCGGATCGTCCAACGGGCGTTGCTGGTAGAGCGGTGCGTGGCCGGCGGCGACGAGCAGGCGGTTGCGCTCGCGGAGAGGGACACCCAGGTGCTCGGCCAGGTGAATGACCATTGCGCTGCTCGGGATGGTGCGGCCGGTCTCGACGAAGCTGACGTGGCGGGCGGATACGTCGGCCTGGATCGCGAGGTCGAGCTGGCTCAGCTTCCTACGGTGACGCCACTCTCTGAGCAGTACGCCGACCGGCCTGTCGTGGGACATGGTGTCGAGTATCTCCGGGCTCAATCGGCGTCGCCATTACCACCCTTGTAATCGACAGCATGACCCGTCGTCGGAGACCGTCGGTGCCATGACAGCTTTGGAGAAGAAGCAACTCGCCCTGCACGCGTTCCAGGAATTTGCCAACGGCAACATCGACGTACTGCGGCCGCTGCTCCGCGAGGACTTCGTCGAACACAGTCCCGGCAATCCGTCCGGACGCGACGCGTTCATCGAGTTCATCGCCCAGGCCCCGGTCGCCGGTGCCCAGCTCGACCTGCGTCGTGTGATCGCCGACGACGAGTACGTCGTGATGCATTACCTCATGACCACATCGGACCACCCCGAAGGCGAGGTCGTGGTCGACATCTGGCGGTTTGTAGACAATCAGATCGTCGAGCACTGGGACGTCGTCCAGCCCGCAATCGCCGGCATGCTGTGAAGCGGACATAGCCTGTCCTCTACTGTCCGTAGCGTCGTATCCATGAGACCTTTTCGCATCGACATCCCGCAGGCCTCGTTGGACGACCTGACCGCCCGGTTGCGGAACACTCGCTGGACCCCGCAGCTCCCCGGCGACGGATGGAGCCGCGGGGTTCCGGTGAGCGAACTCCGGGAGCTGGCCAGCTATTGGCAGACCGGGTACAACTGGCGGGCTGCCGAGACACGGTTGAACGAGTTCCCTCAGTACCTGACCGAGATCGACGGTCTGGACATTCACTTCCTGCACGTTCGCTCCGCGCAGCCGGATGCGCTGCCTCTGCTCCTCACCCATGGCTGGCCGAACTCGTTCGTCGAGTTCACCGAGCTGATCGAGCCGCTCACTAGGCGGGGATTCGACGTCGTGGTGCCGTCCGTTCCGGGGTTCGGATTCTCGGCGGCGCCGCGTGAGACCGGCTGGAGTGCCGCACGAGTGGGGCAGGTCTGGGCCGAGCTGATGCGTCGCCTCGGCTATGAGCGGTACGGCGTACAAGGTGGGGACTTCGGCGCGTACGTCGCACCGGAAGTGGCCAAGGCAGATCCTTCGCACGTGGTCGGCGTGTACATCACCGGCGGGCTGGGATTTCCGACCGAAGCTGATCTACCCGAACTGAACGAGGAGGAGCAGACCGCGTTCGCCGAGCTGATGAACGCGGACTGGATGCACGGCGTCGACCACCACGCTCTGTTGAGGACGGCACCGCAGACCTTCGCCTACGGGTGGAACGACTCACCGGTGGCCGCGCTGGCGTGGCTGACGCAGAAGTTCCACGAGTTCAACGCCAGCGGCGAACCGCTCGAGCAGGCGATCGACCGCGATCTGTTCCTGACCAACCTGAGTGTGTACTGGTTCACCGGAACGTTCGGATCCTCGGCACTGCCGTACTACGACGCCGTCGGCCCACTGTGGCCCGAAGGGCAGAAACTCGTCCCCACCGGCGTGTACAGCGACGCACCCGGTATCCGCCGGCTCGCCGCTCGCACCAACACCATCACTCACTGGCCGGAGACCAACCCGGCCGGACACCACTTCATTGCCATGAGCAACCCTGCCGACTACGCCGAGGATCTCCAGGCGTTCTTCACTGGTCTCGCCTGACCTGTCAGGCCTTCTTCGGCAGGCCTTTCTCCCAATCGTCGGCCCAGGACTGGAGCGGGCGGATGGCGGTGATGAGGTCCTTGCCGAGTGGCGTCAGGCGGTAGCCGTCATCGTCGAGCCGGACGATGGCGGCTTCTGTCAGGGTGGCGAGGCGGGTGCTCAGGACGCTCGAGGACATGCGTTCGCAGCGGCGCTGGAGTTCGCGGAAACCCAGCGCGCCGGAGCGCAGTTCCCAGATCACCCGCAACGTCCACCGCTGCCCGAGCAGGTCGAGCGCCGCCATCAGCGGCCGCCCGGTCGTCGATCCACGAACCGGTACACCCGGACGAGGCTGATCCGGCATCGCCACCTCCTTGCGCTTCTCTTTCCGAAGCATCATAGTGGTTCGAAATCCGAAGCGCTCACGAGGTGACCATGCCCCGCATCGAACCACTCACCCCGCCGTACCCCGCGGACGTCGCCGAGGCCCTCCGCAAATGGATGCCACCCGGCGTGACCCAGGAACCCCTGGCCCTGTTCCGCCTACTCCAACACCACCCCGACCTGGCGTCCCGCATGCGGGTCCTCGGCGCCGGCCTCCTGGCCCACGGCGAACTCCCCGCCCTGGACCGCGAAATCGTCATCGCCCGCGTCTGCGCCCTGTCCAACTGCCCCTACGAGTGGACCGTCCACGCCACCGTCTTCGCCGACCAGGTAGGACTCACACCTGACCAACTCCAAGCAACCGTCACCGGCGCCACCGACTGGCCCCCAAACCACGAAGCCCTGCTCCAAGCACTAGACGAACTCCACGCCACCGCCCACCTAACTGACGAGACCTGGCGAGCCCTCAGCAGCCACTGCAACACCCAGCAACTACTGGAGATCCTCGTCCTGGCCGGCTGGTACCACACCATCAGCTACGTCGCCAACGCCGTACACCTGGCCAACGAACCGTGGGCGGCGCAGTACCCCAGCTGACGCCTCTTGCACCAGATGAGCCGAGGTCGCTCGCAGCGTCGAGGCGCCCTCTTCATCGCTGGGAGTGGGAGCGTCGTTACAGCGCTGAGAGATCCGGTATGGCGGCTGTTGCACGAAGGTGCAAAAGTCACGTGGATGTCGGCGGTGGCAGGTAGGGTGACCTCGGTCTCGGGCTGACCGAGACGACTTTTCTTTGCCCTGGAGGGGGAACTCCTTGATGAAACTGCAGCGCCTTGCGCTCGCAATGGCCGGCGTCGGCATGCTCGCCGCGACCGTCGCCGCTTCCGGTCCGGCCGTCGCCGCCGGTCAGGCCGATCCGAAACCGTCGTGGTCGGCCAAGGCCGCCAACCTGAAGCAGCAGGCGGGAGTGAAGGCCACGTCCACGGCCGCGGCCTGCATCAACTGGGTCGGGTGGCCGACTGCCACGAACACCGTGGAAGCGGTGGACGTCACCGCCGGCAGGCCGCCGCAGGCCGCCGCTTACGAGCCGTTCAACTTCGTCTCCACCCGGTACTCCGCGACCTGGTATGCGGCGCAGAATGCCTCAGCTACCCAGTTCTACTTCTACGGTCTGTTCCTGCAGAGTGGGAACCTGTACCGGCACACGACCTACCTGTCGGACACCGCTGCGCCGCGGCCGACCTTCACCCGGATCGGGTCCGGCTGGACGAACTTCAAGTCCATTGCGACCTCGAACTACAGCGTCGCGCTGCCCCGGCACGCGTACCTGTACGGCCTGAACACCAACGGCAGCCTGTACCGCTACGCGCAGGTCAGCGGCGGCTTCCGGTCGCTCGGCTCGTTCGCCGGGTTCCGTGGCTTCAAGGCGATGACGGTGATCAGCGAGACGGCGACGTACGACACGCTGCTGATGACGACGAACGCCGGCGCTCTCTACACCATCCGGATCCCGGTCACCGCGACGGCGAAGCCGGTCGTGAAGCTGATCCGCAGCTCCGGCTGGTCGGCCTTCGAGTCGCTCGTCGTCCAGGGCTGCGGGACTCGTGGCGGTTCGCTGGTCGTCGGTGTCGACCACGAGACCGACTCCGGTTACCTGTACGCCATGTCCAAGGCCAACGGCACCGCCACCGCCATCACGTCGTACGGCAAGATCCCGGCGGTCTTCAACGGGATCAACCACGTGTCCTTCACGTCGCACTACGACCAGCTGGTCGGCGAGTAGCCCAAGGGTTCCAAGCAGGAGACACACGCAGGACACACCCAACCGGGGACGCCGCACACGCGGCGTCCCCGGTTGTCGTTGGCAACCTCACCTGCGCTCCGCGTGGTCCTATCGCAGCGATTTGTTCCCGTGTCCCCGGCGGACCGCGCCGGGTGAGGTGCCGGCGATCCTGGCGAACGCCCGGCTGAAGGATGCCTCGGACTGGTAGCCGAGGTCAGCGGCGACCGCGGCCACCGTCGTGTCGCCGTGTTCCAACCGGGAGTGAGCCAGCTCCATCCGGCAGCGGGTCACGTAGCGCATCGCCGGCTCCCCGACCAGTTCGGTGAACCGGGCGGCGAAAGCCGATCGTGACATGGCCGCCTCGCGCGCCAGGGATTCGACAGTCCAGTCGTGGCCGGGCGATCTGTGCACCGCCGCGATCGCCCGCCCGAGCTGGGGATCCTGCAGCGCACCGAGCCAGCCGCTCTGCGCCGCCGGATCGCGGGCCAGCCAGGTCCGGATCGCCTCGATCATCAGGATGTCGGCGAGCCGCGTCGTCACTGCCTCACCGCCGGGCCGCGGCCGCCGCAGCTCGGCGGTCATCATGTGGATCGCGTCACGGATCCGCGACTCCCCCTCGCCGGTGTCCTCGAGGTGCATGATCGGCGGAAGCAGGTCGAGCAGCCGCCTGACCCCCGGCTGGTCGAAACTGACCACCCCGCAGATCAGCGTCGACCGCGCGCCGTCTCCGCCGCATCGCAGCACCGAGAAGTGCTCGTTCACCATCTGCTGCGGCAACTCGTCGGCGCGACCGGTCACCGGTGCGTCCGGATGGCTCCGCATCCAGTGGCCACGCCCGTGCGGGACGAGCGCGATGTCGCCGGCCCGTAGGTAGACCGGTGCGTTATCAGCTACCTCGAGCCAGCCCCCGCCACGGGTCACCAAGTGGAATGTCACACAGTTCCCGAACGGCGGCAGCTCCAGCGCCCAGGGCGCCCCCGCCTCTGTCTGGGAGTAGAACACCCCGCGCATCCGAACCTGGTAGAGCGCCTCGCCGAGGGCATCTCGTGGCGCCCACGGATCCAGCCCGTCTGGACGAATCGACATGCTTTGCAGATTAATCGCCATAGATTGTCCTGCCAACCCTCCCTAGCGTGGACGTAGGGAGATCGTCCGAACCGGCAGCGGATCACCGCGGACGCCGGCCGAACTGGGAGGATTGTCATGAAGGTTCTGGTCATGGGTGCGACAGGTGGGAGCGGCCGGGCGGCGACGGCCGAACTGCTCCGGCGCGGCCACAGTGTCACCGCATTCGCCCGCTCCGCCGGCAAGCTCCGGCACCGAGCCGGCGTACCCGGAGATCTGTCCGGAGATCTGTCCGGAGATCTGTACGGAGACCTGCACACGATCGACGGCGACGCCGCGGACCCGCACGCCGTCGACACCGCCGTCGCCGATCAGGACGTCGTCGTGGTCGCACTCGGGATCAGCGAGAACGCCGTGCGGGTGCGCCTGCGCGGCCCCGCGCACACCGTGCCCGACATCCGTTACCGCGGAACCAGCAACGTCATCGCCGCGATGCAGCGGCACGGCGTGAGCCGGCTCGTCGTCCAGAGCGTGTTCGGGATCGGTGCGACCGCCGGCCAACTCCGACTGCGCGACAAGCTCTTCTGCTGGCTGCTGATCAACCAGCAGATGGCCGACCACGCCGAGCAGGAGCGTGCGGTCCGGGCGAGCGGGCTCCACTGGACCATCGTCCAGCCCGTGCACCTGACCGACGACCTCATCGACGGCGAAGCCTTCAGCTCCGCAGCCGGCGAGGTCGCCCAGTTCAAAGTGGCCCGTACGGCGGTCGCCCGGGTGCTCGCGGATGCAGTCGACCAGCCCGACGCTGTCGGCGCCTCGATCGCGGTGTCGGGAGCATCAGGCGCCAGGACACCCGTCGGCCCGGCCAAGCTGGTTTCGTGACGGCCTTTGCCCCAGCCGGGAAACCTTCCGGGATTTCCGGACGGGCTTGAGCAGCGCTACCTCCGCACCCGCGCCGCCCGGCTTCCCTGACCCGATGACCTCGGGCTGCCACCAGGCGGTCGCCGAGGAGCCTGCCGCTGGTGTATCAACAGGAGATGATTTCGCAGGCGGGCGGTGCTCGGCGCAGGGGTGGCGTACGGCGTCGCGCTGGCCGGGTGTTCGGCAGATGCAGATACCCCCACGCCGTCACGACAGTTCGATCCGGCTGACTGGGAGTCGGTGCGGGCGCAGTTCGCGCTCGACCCGAAGCTGGCTCATTTCGCGTCGTTCCTGTTCGCATCACACCCGGCACCGGTGCGGGAGGCGATCGACCGTCATCGCGCGGGCCTCGATCTCGATCCGGCCGGCTACCTCGAGCACGACATCGAGCTGGAGGAGAAGGTCCGCACGGCCGCCGGTGCGTACCTCGGCGCCGATCCCGGCGACATCGCGCTGACCGACAGCACCACGATGGGAACTGGGCTGGTGTGTGCCGGGATCAAGCTCAAGCCCGGACAGGACGTCGTCACCACCGAGCACGACTTCTTCGGCACCTACGACGCGCTACAGAAGCTGAGCTCCCGAACCAGCGCCCGAGTACGCCGGGTGCGGCTGTACGACGCTCCCGCGGCAGCGACCGCGGGTGACGTGGTCGCGAGACTGAAGGCGGCGATCGGGCCGCACACACGGCTGATCGTCATCACCTGGGTGCACTCGTCCACCGGAGTCCGGCTCCCGGTTGCCGACATCGCCGCCATGGTGCGCACCGTGAACTCCACCCGCGCACCGGCCGACCGGGCGCTTCTCCTCGTCGACGGAGTGCACGGCTTCGGTGCCGTGGACACGAGAGTGGCCGATCTCGGCTGTGACTTCTTCACCACCGGGACGCACAAATGGCTTCACGGTCCGCGCGGCACCGGTGTGCTGTGGGCACAGGCCTGGGACGCGATCTCGCCGGTGATCCCCAGCTTCTCCCGGCCCGACGCCCCTGGCCGACTGGCGACCCCTGGCCGACTGGCGACCCCTGGGGGCTATCACACGGCCGAGCACCGCTGGGCGCTGGCAGAAGCCTTCGACTTCCATGCCGCGATCGGCAGATCCAGGATCGCGGCACGCATCACCGAGCACGCCACCCGACTGAAGGACGGTTTGGCCAGCATCCCTTCGGTCACGCTGATCACACCCCGGCAGGCCGAGATGTCGGCTGGTCTTGTCATGTGCTCGATCGAGGGAGTCGCACCACACCAGGCAGCGGCCACTCTTCGTCGTGATCACGCCGTCGTCGCCAGCGTGACGCCGTACGACGATCCCTATCTCCGGTTCGGACCGGGCATCGTCAACACGCCGGACGAGGTCGAGCGTGTCATCAAGGCTGTTGCCTCGATCAACTGACGTGAAAGGCTCAGGAGACCTTGGCGCCCGCGTGAAGGGCGAGCCCGTCCTGAGGGGCTACATCTGCCCGGAACCAGCCGGACGAGTCGACCGTGTACGTCGGTCCCGTACACCCGCCTGGTGAGTAGTCGCCGTGAAAGACGTCGCAGTAGACACCGGCCGGGAGGCTGGTGTGGAAGCTCCGGCCGGAAAGCGCCGAGCCTTCGTCGTTCAGGATCAGGTACCCCTTGTCTCCGCGTCCGAAGGCGATCGCGTCGTTGCCGTTGTCCCACCAGTCGGTGACCGACGTACCGCCGACGCTGTTGTGGAAGCCGACCATGTTGGCGATCACACTCGCCATTGATGCTCGCACCGCCACCGATTGGTGAAACAGGTCGTGTCGACCGTCTGCCCACCACTCGTCGACGGCGGACCCTGATCATTGGAACTGTATTCGTAGCTCGACATCAACTTCGGCGTCCCATACGTCCACGCCAGCATGAAAGCGTTCGCCATCGCGTAGCGACCGTTGTCCCGGAAGGTCAGGACTCCGCTCCCCCGCTGGGTGTCGTGGTTGTCGGTGAACACGACCGCACGATCCGACGCCAGCGGCGAGGCGAAGGTCCGCAGGTACGCGAGTCGCTCGGTGTTGAAGATCTTGGCGAGATCCTTCCCGTACCGGAACTCGAGGACATCACCGTTGCCGACGTACTCGTCCGGAGTGACCGGTTCGCCCGCGCCGTAGATAACTTCCTGATACAGGTACGCCGGCCGCGAGAGCCGGGACTTGATCGCGGCGATGTCTTCCGAGGCCATGTGCTTGGAGGCGTCGAGCCGGAAACCGTCCACCCCGATCGCGAGCAGATCATTCAGGTACGCCGCGATCCGGCCGCGCACGTAGTCGGTCCCGGTCGCCAGGTCGGCCAGATCGACGAGCTCGCAGTTCTGCACCTCGTAGCGGTCACCGTAGTTGACGATGTCGTCGTTCCCGTTCCGCCCGCAGTGGTGAAAGTCCTGGGTCTGATAGGTCCCCGGGTAGTCGTAGTGGCTGTACGACGACCCCGCGCTCCCCACACCACCCGACGAGCCACCGGTCATGTGGTTGATCACGGCATCGACGTACACCTTGACGCCGGCGGCGTGACAGCTGTTCACCATGGCGACGAACTCGCTACGGGTGCCGCGCCGCGTGCTGTCCAGCTTGTAGCTCACCGGCTGGTAGTCCTGCCACCACGGATAACCGGCCCCGGGCAGAACCACGTGTTCCTGCGGCGGCGAGATCTGGACCGCTCCGTACCCCTTCGGGCCGAGAACTTCGCCGCACTCCCGCGCGACCGAGGTCCAGTTCCACTCGAACAACTGGACGATGACATCACGCTGTCCTGGCGGCACCGCCGCGGCCGGCACGGCCACCGGCAGCACTGCCAACACAGCGAGAACGGCCAGGATCTTCCGATTCACTTGCCACCGGGGAATTCTCACGATCGGCATTCAACCAGTTGCACACAGCTAGGTGATGCCCCAGAAGTGCACGGTCGGCTACGCGGCACAGATGTGCAACTCCCGGACAACGGAGAGGCGGACCACCGGGTACGGCGACGTTCAGGCATCCTGGGGTCGGTATACCAAACCGGTGGCGAGCGTAGTGGAGTCTCATGAGCAGGAGCCTGGAGTCGGAGTCGGAGCGGGTCACGCGCCTTCTGCGGGACGAGATCCTCGACGGAGTGCGAGCCCCGGGCGAGCGGCTGGTGGAACGTGACGTGGCCGACGGACTGGGCGTGAGCCGGGTGCCGGTGCGTGACGCTCTCAAGGCGCTGGTCGCCGAGGGGCTGGTGACGCTGCGACCCCGGTCATGGGCCGTGGTTCGTGAGTTCACCGACTCCGACATCGCCGATCTGAACGAGGTGCGCGCAGCGTTCGAACCGCTGACATTCCGACTGGCCGCCGAGCGGCGTACTCGTGAGGGACTGGATCGGCTCCGACGAGCCCTGGATGAACATCTCGCGGCGGCGCGCGCGAACGACGCGGTGCTGGCCCGGCGCAAGGCCGCGGACTTCCACGAGATCGTGACGGAACTTGCGTCGAACGAATTGCTCGTCGAGGTCGAACGGCCGCTGCGCAGCCGGATGCGCTGGCTGCTGGCCCAGCACGACGACCTGATGGCGGTCGCGGATCAGCACGAAGGGTTGTACGCCGCCATCGCGAACCGGGATGTCGCCGAGGCCGAGCGCCTGGTCGCTGAGCACCTAGCTCTCTCGCACGCGCTGCAGCGCCACACTCGGAGCAGCTAGGGGTATACCAGCTCTTTGGGACGGATCTTCAACACACAGAGGCCGGTGGGGTAGCGCAGGCCGGCCATCCGTCAGCTTGGTATACCATTACTGCATGACCTCCTTGCTCCTTGCCAACGTGCGTCCATGGGGTGGCGCGCCGGTTGATCTGGTGATCGTCGACGGCGTGATCGCGGACGTCGTCCCGGCCGGCACCGCGGTCGCGGACGGCCAACGCATCGACGGGCGCGGCCTGCTCGCGCTGCCAGGCTTCGTGAACGCGCACGCACACGTGGACAAGAGCTGGTGGGGACAGCCGTGGGTCTCGTACGGCGGGGAGCCGACGACCCAGGGTCGGATCGCGCACGAGCGGGCCGAGCGGGACAGGTACGGCATCCCGAGCACGGCCGGCACGATCGCGGTGCTCCGCGAGTTCCTGCGGCACGGTACGACTGCGACGCGGACCCACGTCGACGTGGATCTCGGCGTCGGACTGCGCGGTATCGAGAACGTGCGCGAGGCCGCCGCGACCCTTGACGATGCGGTGCAGGTCGAGATCGTCGCGTTCCCGCAGGACGGCGTACTCCGGCGCCCCGGCGTACTCGATCTGCTGGACCAGGCCGCGGCTGAAGGAGCGACGAGCATCGGCGGTCTCGACCCGGCGTCGATCGACCGTGACCCGGTCGGCCAGCTGGACGCGCTCTTCGAGATCGCCGTACGGCGTGGTGTCGGGATCGACATCCACTTGCACGACGGCGGCGAGCTCGGCGCGTTCCAGTACGAGCTGATCATCGAGCGGACCCAGGGCACTGGTCTCGCGGGCAAGGTGAACGTGTCGCACGGGTTCGCCCTCGGCGAGCTGTCCCCAACGCGGCAGGCTCAGCTCGTCGAGCAACTCGGAGCGGCCGGGATCTCCTGGACGACGGTGTCGCCCGTCCGATCGGCGCCGCTGCCGTGGCGTGCGATGCGGGATGCCGGCGTCGCTGTCGGACTCGGAACCGACGGCATTCGCGACCTGTGGTCGCCGTATGGCGACGGCGACCTGTTGCAGGTCGCCCGCGGCTTCGCCCGGCTGCACGGACTGCGCACCGACGAGGAACTCGGGTACGCCGTCGAGCTCGCGACCACCGCGGGTGCGCCGTTCGTGCACCGCGACGGCCACACCCTCACCCCCGGTTCGCGCGCGGACGTCGTACTGCTCGACGCCGAGAACGTGCCGGATGCGCTGGTCCGGGCACCGCGCCGGGACACGGTCGTCGCCGGCGGACGGGTCGTCGTACACAACGCCGAACTCCTCGTGTGAGTCAGACGGCCACCGTGGTGGGGAGGACCCTCGGTTCGTTGCGCGGGAACCGGCCGTTCCGGCTGTTGTGGTTCTCCAACCTGTTCTTCTTCGGCGGGGTGTGGACCCAGACGCTGGTGCTCGGCTGGCTCGTCTACAAGACCACCCGCACGCAATCTCGCTCGTCATACTGCTGCCGCTCCGCGGCCATGGCCAGGTGAGCCACGAGCACACCGAGGCGGCGGTCCGGATGGTCACCAGCGGGCTGCGCGCCATCAGCCGGAATCAGCTGGCCACCACAGTTCTCCTGGTCACGCTGGCCGCAAACACCCTGTTGTGGCCGATCGCGCAGGCGTTCATGCCGGTGTTCGCACAGGAGTCGCTCAGCCTCGACGCCGCAGGCTTGGGCTGGCTGTTGACCTGCAGCGGCATCGGCGGCCTGATCGGGTCGCTCGCGCTGGCCGGACTGGGCGACTTCCGTTTCAAAGGCGCGGTGTTCGTGTTCGGCACTGCGATGTGGGGTGCGCTGTGGTCGCTGTTCGCCCTGTCCAGGAACACGATCGCGGCGTTTCTGCTGATGGCCGCGATCGGCGTGATGAGCGCGGCGTTCGGCGTACTGCAGACGACGCTTCTCCTGATGACCACCGAGACGCACCTCCACGGCCGCGCCCTCGGATTGCAGGAGCTTGCCATCGGCATCATGCCGGTCGCTTCACTCGCACTCGGCGCGTTCGCAGAGCACTTCGGTGTCGGCCCCACCACCTTCGTGAGCGCGCTCCTGCTGGTCGGGCTGGTGTTCACCCTCGCCGTACGGTCACCGCAACTACTGCGCTACACCTGACACCACCACATCAGATCGGCTGGCGTCGATGCGCAGCTTTGTGACCGAACCCGCTTCCTTCCCAGGGTGGCAGGTTCAGCAACGCATCACACCCCGCGCTGTCATCGAAACTGCTGCTGAGGTGGACCGCGGTCCTGTCACGCTCCACCTGAACCTGTGGTCCTCTGCTTCCGTCAGCCAGTCGGACATAGGCCCTGACATCGCTCCGCTGGAGCCAGCGAACGAAGTCGCCGACGGAAGCCTCTTCCTCGCCCGTGTAGCCGCCGTCGAAGCGGATCGCGGTGATGTCCTTCAGTTGGCCGGTGCCCCCCTTGCGGACTGCAGTGACGTACAGCGTCCTGAAGCTAGCCAGGCTGACCATGACGCCTCCCTTTCCTCCCTGCATAGTCGTCCGCTGCCAGCACACCCGCAAGCCCTCACCGCCCACCATGCTCCTCAGCCGGCTAGCTGATCTTGCGCCGGTAGATCACCATCGCGAAGGCGTAGGCGACGACCAGCAGGCCGACGCACCAGGCAAGCGCGATCCAGATGTCGTTGCCGACCGGTTGCTGGGCGAACAGTGCGCGGATCGTGTTGACGATGGACGTCACCGGCTGGTGCTCGGCGAAGGCACGCACCGGGCCGGGCATGGTTTCGGTGGGGACGAACGCCGAGCTGAGGAACGGCAGGAAGATGAGTGGGTAGGAGAACGCGCTCGCGCCGTCGACGGACTTCGCGGACAGGCCCGCGATCACGGCGAGCCAGGTCACCGCGAGGGTGAACAGGACCAGGATTCCGGCGATCGCGAGCCAGGCCAGCACTCCGGCGCCGGTCCGGAAGCCCATGATGAAGGCAACGCCCACGACGATGACGAGCGAGATCAGGTTGGCGAGCACCGAGGTCAGCACGTGGGCCCACAACACGCCCGACCGGGCGATCGGCAGGGACTGGAAGCGTTCGAAGATCCCGCCGTCCAGATCCGTGAAGAGCCGGAAGGCGGTGTAGGCGACACCGGACGCGATCGTGATGAGCAGGATGCCGGGCAGCATGTAGTTCACATACGAGCTCGACCCGGTGTCGATCGCGCCACCGAACACGTAGACGAACAGCAGCATCATCGCGATCGGCATGATCGCGGTCGTGATGATGGTGTCCGGGCTGCGGCTGATGTGGCGCAGGGAGCGCCCGGTGAGGGCGGCGGTGTCGCCGATGAGGTGCGTGGCCATGGTTGTTCCTTACTTTTCCGTGCCGGTGCGGGCAGTCTCGGCGGCAGCGTCCGTGCCGTTGTCACCGACGAGGGTGAGGAAGACGTCCTCGAGGGTCGGCTGTTTCTCGACGTACTCGACCTTGGCCGGCGGGAGGAGTTGCTTGAGTTCGGCGAGGGTGCCGTTCACGATGATCCGGCCCTGGTGGAGGATCGCGATCCGGTCGGCGAGCTTCTCGGCCTCGTCCAGGTACTGCGTCGTGAGCAGTACAGTCGTGCCGTGGTCGGCGAGCTCCTTGACGCTGTTCCACACCTCGATGCGCGCCTGTGGGTCGAGCCCGGTCGTCGGTTCGTCGAGAAAGACGACCGGAGGACTCCCGATCAGGCTCATCGCGATGTCCAGGCGGCGACGCATACCGCCGGAGTACGTCGCAGCCCTCCGCCCGCCCGCGTCCGTCAGCGAGAAACGGGCGAGCAGGTCGTCGGCGATCTTGCCCGGGTCCTCGAGGTGCCGCAGCTTGGCGATCAGCACCAGATTCTCCCGGCCGCTGAGAATCCCGTCGACAGCCGCGAACTGACCCGTGAGGCTGATGGATTCCCGCACCTGTGCAGGTTGCGTGGCGACGTCGAAGCCATTGACGCCGGCCGTCCCCGCGTCGGCCTTCAGCAGCGTGGACAGGATTCTCACGACGGTGGTCTTGCCCGCCCCGTTGGAGCCGAGCAAGGCGAAGATGCTGCCGCGCTCCACCTCGAAGTCCACCCCGCGCAGCACCTGCAGCTCGTCGTACGACTTCTCCAGACCCTGTACCTGGATGACCTGCTGTGTCGTCATCAGACGGACCTCTCGTCGTTTCCGGTGTCTTCTCCGGCGGCGCGCGCGATGGCGCTGTTCAGCCGGTCGCGCTCGCGCACTCTCCACTGCCCGTCCGGGTAGTTCGAGACGAACGTCTCGATGAACTCCACGGGGTCCGCGCCGACGATCTCGCGGACCGGGGTGTTGTTCGCCGCCCTCTGCTCGAACAGGTCGACGAGGTCCTCGTACATCGAAGCCGCGTCGTCGCCGTCCCCTCCACCGAGGTGCATCAGGTACCGCTCGAGTGCCTCGACCGTCGTGCGATAGCTCGCGGGAAGCCGCCGTGTGCGCTCCCGGTACTGCCGGAAGCGCTTCTTCTCCTCGAGCGGCCCGGTGACCTTCTCGATCCATCGTGCAGCCATTTCTACTGACCTCCTGTGCGGAGCTGTTCGAGCCGTTCCGAGAGGAAGCTCCAGGTCCTCCAGAACTCTGCGAGGTTCTTGCGACCGGGTCGCTGAACCGTTCATGGCATCCAGCGTCACCGACTGCCCTGACACTGGGCCGCCACCGCGCTGACACGGCCGCTGACACCCGAAAGGGCACTCGCGAATCCGCGGGACATAGCTCCGGACGGCGATCGCCGCCGAACTCCAGCGCGAGCACGGCCTACGCATCGATCCCGATCGCCGCCTGCTCATCACCCACGGAGCGATGCACGGCCTCTCCCTCGTCCTGCGCACCGTGCTCACTCCGGGCGACGAGGTCATCGTCCCAACGCCTACCTTCTCTTTCGACGGCCTCATCCGCGAGTCCGGTGCGACGCCCACCTACGTTCCGTCCCGCGAGGGCGACGGCTGGGCGCTCGACCCCGCCAGGCTGGAGGCCGCCGTCACGCCACGCAGCCGCGCGATCCTCCTGTGCAATCCGAACAACCCGACGGGCTACCTGCCCGACGCTGCGACCATCGCAGCGGTGGTCGACATCGCGGCGCGTCACCGGCTCCTCGTGATCTCCGACGACTCATGGCAGCACTTCACGTTCGACGGCCGTAGCTACCAGCCGGTGGAGGCCTTCGCCGATCGCTGGCCGCACCTGGTCACCATCACGAGCCTCAGCAAGTACTACGCGCTCGCGAGCTGGCGGCTCGGCTACGTCCTTGCGCCGCCGCCGATCGTCGACGCGCTCGAGCGCCGCCTCCAATGGGAGGCGGTGTGCTGCGGAGTGGTTCCGCAACGGGCCGCGGTCGCTGCCCTCACCGGGCCACGCGACTGGCTCGACCATGCGCTTTCCACGTACCAGGCCAAGCGCGACCTCGTCTGCGATGGCATCGCCGCGAGCGGCCTCACCGAGCCAGTGCGCCCCGCGGCCGGCGCCTTCCTGCTCGTCGACTGCTCTCGCCTCGGCGACTCGCCGGCCGACATCGACCGCACTCTGCTGCGTCACGGCATTGCGACGATCCGCGGCGCGGACATGCACGCCCCCGACACACACGTCCGCCTCACGTTCGGCTCGGACGAACAAGTACTCGGCGAACTGGTCGACGGCCTGGCTCGCGCGTGCCGAGCCGTCGCAGCCCGCCCGTAGTACTCGAGGGGGTCAGCCAGCTCTGCAGCCGCACCTCGAGCGGCGAATGAGGTTCAGCGGGTTCCAACGGCGGCCGTCCAGGCGCGCGGCTGGAGGAACTCGTCGAGTTCGACCCGCCGGGCCAGGTTGTCGATCACGCCGACCAGGCCGGCGAAGGTGCACTCGGCAACGACCTCCAGGATGTCGGCGGTGGACAACCCGGCGTCGGTCGCACGTCGTACGGTGTCGTCGGCAACCTTCCCGCGGGTGAGCACCAACTCGCGGGCGAGCGCGTACACGGCGGCGCCGCGCAGGTCCGTGGGTTCGTCACCGGCGCGCATCCGGTCGATCTCGTCGTCGCCGGTGCCGAGTCGTGACAGCACCGTGGAGTGGAAGGCCACACCGTACGCGTTGTCGACCGCGACGCCGACAGCGACGCCTGCTGTCTCGCGCAGCGCCGGGTCCAGCTCACCCGAGCCGACAGCGCGCCGGAGGCCGTCGAAGGCCGCCAGCAGCGCCGGTGATGCGGCAACCGTCGCAGCCAGGTTCGGCACGAAGCCGAGATCCTCGGCGATGCCGTCCAGCAGTGCCTTGGACCCCGTCGGCGCCATTGCGGGTGCGTGAATCGTTAGCTCCATCGTTCCTCATCTGTCTCGTCGTTCGCCGACGGTCGCCGGCTGTTGGCCAGCTTGCGGACCCGGCACGGTGCTGCACGATTCCCCGGCAGGGAAGGGATCCGGAAGGCCGCGCGGCTTAGGCTGACTGCCATGTGGAGTGCATTGCCGGAGTCCGACCGGTCGGCGGAGTTCGGCGACTTGTTGCGGCACTGGCGTGCCGTCCGTCGGGTCAGCCAGCTCGGCCTGGCATCGGCCGCCGGGTCCACGCCGCGGTACGTGAGCTTTGTGGAGACCGGCCGGGCCCGCCCGAGCCGCGAGATGGTGCTCCGGTTGGCACGCGCACTGGACGTGCCGCTGCGGGAGCGGAACGGCCTGCTGTTGGCCGCGGGGTTCGCGCCGCTGTATCCGGTGGCCCCGCTGGGCAGCACGCAACTCGGTCGGGTGGAGACCGCGCTGACCTCCATGCTCGAGCAGCACGAGCCCTACCCGGCCGTAGTGCTGGACCGCGGTTGGAACGTGCTGCGCGCGAATCGCGGTGCCGGCCTGCTGTTCGCGCGACTGTTCGCGCCCGACCAGATGCCGGGCGCGGTCAACGTGCTGCGACTCATGCTCGAACCTGGCCCCGTCCGTAGCAGCGTGCTGAACTGGGACGTCGTCGCACCCGCACTGCTTGAGCGCGCCGCCCGGGAAGCAGTCGGCGGCGTCTTCGACCGTGCCACCGCGGACCTCGTCGAGCAACTGCGTGCGCGACCGGATATCGCCGCCGTCATGGCCGGGGCGGCAGCGGGCGTGCCGACCGTGCCGGTTGTCGACGTACGGTTCGCGGTCGACGATGTCACGCTCGACCTGTTCTCGGTGGTGTCCACGATCGGTACGCCGATCGACGTCACCGCCCAGGAGTTGCGGGTGGAGGCGTTCTTCCCCGCCGACGACGCCACCCGAGCGGCCTGGCGTCGGATCGGCCCTGGGGTCGAGGTCTGAGTGGCGATCCCCGCCAACTTGTGACCGGGGACGAGGGTCCGGATGCCGTCGCCACGACGGCAAGGCACTCCGAGGAGCTGCCGCGGCGACCCAAGCGCTGCTCAGGGAGGCGGTAAGTGGTCGTGAAACGACGAAGTGCCTGGTCGGTGTTGCTGTGACCAGGCACTTGTCTAGGGGTGGAGGTGGCGGGAATCGAACCCGCGTCCTTCGGCGTTGCTTCAAGGCTTCTCCGGGCGCAGTCTGTTAGTCGTTTTCTCAGCCCCAGCACTCTCACAGACACGTCGCTGACAGGCTCAGTCACTGTTAATGTCCCACACCAGCCCCGTGACCGGGCTAGTGCAGCAAGCTCCCTAGCTGAGGCCAGGAACCGGGTCGGAAGCATCCCCGGGCTGACCGCTTCTTTATGTGCTCAGGCCGTCAGGCGGCGAGAGCGAAGCTACTGCGCTTAGCGTTGGCAGTTATTGGTTTCCAGAGATCGTTAACGAGATAACCCTGGATCCTCGGCCCGCTTCCCTTGGAACTAACGTCCAAAGTCGAAACCGTTCACCCCCTGTTGAGTTTTCAAACTCCCACCAGCCCCGAGGGGTCGTAGAAGATCCACACTATCAAGTCCAACAAGCCACCCGCACCTGGGATTCCCCACAGCTGACTACCAAGGGTTACTTGATCAGGCGGAGTGTGAACGGGTAGCGGAAGTTGGCGCCGACCGCGGTGGCGAGGCCGCCGATGCCGGTGAGGACGAACCACAGGACGCCGAGCAGCGGGAAGAGGAATGAGGTGAACCCCTCCGTCACCCCGGTGATGATCCCCAGCAGCGCGAACGCTCCGAACGCGCTCAGCTGGAAGTTCAGCGCCTCGACCGCGTGCTTGCGGACCGCCGGGTTCTTCTGACCGGTCGTCGCGACCACGATCGCCGGGCCGACGAAGAAGGTCGGGTACCCGAGCCAGTGGGCGACCGTTCCCATGCCGCGTCCGTCGCCGGTGTACCGCTGGACCTGGGCCGGCCGCGTGAAGGCGGCGGGGGCGTACGTCGGAACAGGCCGCGAAACCAGGCCGTTGAACGTGCTGTTCAGCTCGGCCCGGGTGCGGGCCTTGAGCGCCAGTTCCAGCCGAGTGTCGAACTCGCCGTGCTCCAGCCGGCCGTCGGCGTACATTTCTTTGAGGATCTCGACGGCTCGGTCCCGTTGGGCCGGCGTCACCAGCAGGTCTGAAGTGGACATACCTCCACTGTGCGCGCCGAGAGCCGCTCACCCCATCGGGTGCAGCCCCCAGCCACCCCTGAGCCGACCCCAGGCACTACCTCAGCGGCCGCCGCGGCGGCGATCGGAGAGGGCCCGCTGGGCCTCGCGGCTCGCCTGGCGCTCGGCGAGGGCCTGCCGCTTGTCGTAGTCCTTCTTACCGCGCCCGGTGCCGAGCTCGACCTTCGCGTACCCGTCCTTGAAGTACAGCGACAGCGGGATCACCGACACACCCTGCTGCTCGACGGCGCGGATCAGCTTCTGCAGCTCGTCCTTGTGCAGCAGCAGCTTGCGGGTACGGCGCGGCTCGTGGTTCGTCCAGGTGCCGTGCTTGTACTCGGGGATGTGCATGCCCTGCAGCCACAGCTCGTTGCCCCGGACCGCCGCGAACGCGTCGACCAGCGAGGCCCGGCCCTGCCGCAGGGACTTCACCTCGGTCCCGGTCAGCACGAGTCCGGCCTCCACCACGTCCTCGATGTGGTAGTCGTGTCGCGCCTTACGGTTCTGCGCGATCGGTTTCCGGCCGGTCTCTTTCACCATCCGACCAGTATCTCAGACAGCAAGCGGTCGGTGTTGCCATTTACTTCAGCTCCAGCGGCGTCCAGGCGGGTGCATCGCAAGGCGGAGGGAAGGCCTCGATGCGGGTTTCATCGTGGCCTTCCCTCCAACGCCGCGAGGTGCCCGCCTGGACGCCGCTGGAGCGAAGGAAATGGCAACACCGACCGCTTTAGAGCCACTTCATCGGATTAACCACCCGGCCGTCCTGGTAGACCATGAAGTGCAGGTGGCAGCCGGTGGAGTACCCGGTGGTGCCGACGTACCCGATGATCTCGCCCCGGCTGACGCGCTCGCCGACCCTGGCCTTGTAGCGGGACAGGTGGTTGTAGACGGTGGTGATGGAGGAGCCGTCGATCACGCCGTGCGAGATGAACACCCGGTTTCCGTAGCCGCCGTTGTAGTACCGGTCCGTGACGACCCCGCTGGCCGCCGCGCGGATCGGCGTACCGCAGCCGCCGCCGAAGTCGGTCCCGTCGTGCAGCTTCCAGTAGTGCAGGACCGGGTGGAACCGCATTCCGAACGGTGATGTGACGTAGCTGTTGATCGGGTAGCTCAACCGTCCGTTGTCGTCGGGGTCGTTCGGAACCGGCCGCGGCGGGCGGCCTTCCTTCCGGGCCTTCGCCCGCTCGGCCTTCTCGCGAGCCGCCTTGCGGCGGGCCGCGGCGGCCTTCTCGGCGCGGGCGCGGGCGATCAGGAGCTGCTCGACCCGGTTCCGCTCCCGGAGCAGCGCGTTGTACTGCGCCAGCTCGGAGTTCTTCTCCTTCTCGGCGGCTTTGTAGGCGACCAGCTTGGCCTGCGCGACCACGGCGGCCTCGGCCTTGTCCGCGGCCACCTGCTTGGTCAGCTCGGTCACCTGCCGCACCGTCCGGGCAGCCTCGGCCCGCGCCGCCTCAGCGGCCTTCTCGGCCTGCGCGACCTTGGCCCGCTTGCTCACCAGTTGCGCCTGCGCGTTGTTGAGGTTGGTGATCGCGTTGCCCTGGATGCCGAACACGTTGCGCTGGACCTGCATACCGGTGGCGATATCCGCCGGCGATGCACCGCGCAGTGCGATCGACAGCCCGACCAGGCTGTTCTGTTGCTGGTACGCCGACCTGACCGCCCGACCCGCCAGCGCCCGCTTCTCGGCGATCAGCTTCTCGCCCTCCTCCACGTCGGCGACCGCCGACCGCAGCGCCTGTTCGGCGGCACGGAGCTTGCCCGCGGCAACCGCATCGGCCGCCTTCGCGGCCGCCAGTTTGCCCTGGGCAACGGCGTACCGGACCTGGACGACCTTGTACTTCGCCTCGGCCGCGTTGTAGACGGCGGCGGACTTGCCGAGCTGGTCGGACGCGGCGGCGAGATCGGCCTTGGACTGGTCGATCTGCGAGTCGAGTTGCTTCTTCTTGGCGGCTGGATCCGGTGGGTCCGCCTGGGCAGGCGACACCACCGCCAGGACTCCGGCGGACAGGGACAGGACAAGGCAGCATGCGGCGACGACCGTCTGCCAGCCCGGCGGTCTCGTGCGTGATCGCGGGCGCGGCTTCGCGGAGGTGCCGGTGCTGTCGTCTCGCTTGATGCTCCCCCGCTGACGCGGGTTCGCACCGGGGAAGTGCGGGACCACAGGTCGACCCCTTGCTCTGGGTTTAGTTGTCGTGCGTTGAGACTGCTACAGCACGATAAGTCACCCGGGTCAGACTTTGAGGTATTTCCGCGTTGTCAGGAATGTCGGGACCACGGCGAGCACCAGGCCGACCACGACCATGATGAGCGTGGCACGGAAGGTTTCGGTGGCGCCGACCCACTGCCAGACCCGGAACGTCTCCTGGGCCCGCTGCATGACGACGAAGTACACCCCGACCCACAAGGTGCCGCAGGCAAGAACCGCGCCGATGAGTGCTGCCAGGACCGCTTCGAGCAGGAACGGCAGCTGGATATAGAAGTTCGACGCACCGACCAGGCGCATGATGCCAATCTCTCGTCTGCGCGCGTACGCCGCCAGCCGGATCGTGTTCGAGATCTGCATCAGGGCGGCGACCAGCAGGAGTGCGGCCGCGACCAGGGCGCCGACTTGCAAACCGTTGAGGGCCTTGAACAACGGATCCAGATACTGTCTGAGGTCCTGGACGGTGTCGACACCCGGCAGGCCGGCGACCGCGCTGACCAGGTTCTGGTAGCGCTGTGGATCCTTCAGTTTGACCCGGTAGGACTCCTGCATCTGGTCCTCGGTGACCGTGCTGACGATCGGCGAGTCCTTGTACAGCTTCTTGAACTGCTCGAACGCTTCCTTCTTGGTCTCGCCGAAGACGCCGTCCGGCGCGGTGTCCGGGTTCGACTCGATCACCTGGCGGATCCGGTTCTTCTGCTCCTGGGTCACCTCGGTGCCCGCGCAGCCGCGGCCGCCGGAGTCCTTGGTGCAGAGGAAGACCGAGATCTGGATCTTGTCGTACCAGTTCCCCTTCATCAGCTCGACCTGCTCGCGGGCGAGCAGTGCGCTGCCGAACAGCGACAGCGAGACCCAGATGGTGACGACGACCGCGATCGTCATCGAGAGGTTCCGCTTCAGACCGATCCCGAGGTCGGAAAGGATGTAGTTCAAGCGCATCAGTCAGTAGTCCCTGGTCTCAGTGCTGGTAGCCGTAGACGCCGCGCGACTCGTCGCGGACGACATGACCGTTCTCCAGCTCGATCACGCGCTTGCGCATCTGGTCGACGATCGACACGTCGTGGGTGGCCATCACGACTGTCGTCCCGGTGCGGTTGATCCGGTCGAGCAGCTTCATGATGCCGACCGACGTCCCGGGGTCCAGGTTTCCGGTCGGCTCGTCGGCGATCAGGATCATCGGCCGGTTCACGAACGCCCGGGCGATCGCGACCCGCTGCTGCTCACCGCCGGACAGCTCGTCGGGGAGCCGGTCCTCCTTGCCGTCCAGGCCGACCAGTTCCAGCACCTCGGGCACCGTCTTGCGGATGTGCGAGCGGGGCTTGCCGATCACCTGCAGGGCGAATGCCACGTTCTCGGCGACGGTCTTGTTCGGCAGCAGCCGGAAGTCCTGGAAGACGGTGCCGATCTGGCGGCGCATCTGCGGGATCCGCCAGCTGGCCAGCCGGTTCAGGTCCTTGCCGGCCACCATGATGTGACCCTTGGACGTCCGGTGCTCACGCAGGACCAGACGAAGGAACGTCGACTTGCCGGACCCGGAGGTGCCGACCAGGAAGACGAACTCGCCTTTCTCGATCTCGACGTTGACGTTCAGCAGAGCGGCCTTGGACTGGCCCTCGTACGTCTTGGACACATTCTCGAAGCGGATCACGGGATCATCCGGCCGTGGTCGGGAACAGGGAGCGACGCAACGGTAACCACGAGGAGACCGTACGCCACCGGAGCGGCCGTCGATCAGTGTAGGTGCTCCCGGGCGTGCCGCCGACCAGGCGTGCCGCACCGTACGGCGGCGTCCGATACCCGGCGTGCACCGAGACTGCCGAGACGTGTGATCGGTGCACGGCCGACGCTGCCCCGCCCCTGTTCTTCCTGCTTGAGCGTATCCGTTTTCGCCGGTCAGCCGGTGGAGTTATCCACAGGTCAGGCTGGGGCAGGCGTGGCTCCGTTGCCGTTGTCGGGGCGGGCGTCGGCGATTCGGGCGAGGCCCGGCTCGGGTTTGCGGCCGGCCCGGCGGGCTGCCTCGACGTGCAGCCGGGCCAACTCGACGGCCTGGCGGGAGACCTTCACGGTCTTCTTCTCAGCCATGCGCACCGTCTCCCTCGACGACCTCAGTATCTGCCTCAGCAATATCAGCATAGGCGGCCTGACCGACGCGGTCGATCGCGACGGAGGCGGTCAGCGCGGCGACCAGATCGTAGTCCTCCGGCTGTAACAGTTCCGACCGCATCAGTGAGCGGAGCGTGACGACACCGGCGTCCGTCGCCGCCTCCTCGCCCTCGAGAATCTGCTCGACCGCCCACCGGACCATCCGCATCGTCTCCTCGCGGTGCCGCCAGACATCCAGCTCCCGGTCGGACTTGCGGGTCAGGTACGACCCCAGCGCGACACCGCCGAGGGCCAGGAACGGGCTCAGCACGGTCACGACCACACCGACCACCGAGATCCAGGTCGGAATCACAGACACACCCCGGCGCGCATACACGTCCTCCCAATTCCATGGTGATGACCGGTCGAAGATGTTACGAAGGGAACCATTCCACCCGCCACCGACAGAGCCAGCCCAGTCTGACAAGGAGCAGTGTCACCGTATGGAGGACGACGGCTACGACGTGTTCGTACAGGGGACCGTGTTCCTCGACATCGTGCTGACCGGACTGGAGTCCGCCCCGGCCACCGGCACCGAGATCTTCGCGGAGGGGATGGGGTCGTGCCCCGGCGGGGTCGCAAACTTCGCGATCGCCGCCAGTCGGCTCGGCCTGAAGACCGGACTGGCCTCGGTGTTCGGCGACGACGTGTACGCCGACTTCTGCTGGCGGACCCTGGTCGACCAGGAGGGCGTGGACCTGTCCCACTCCCGCCGGATCGGCCACTGGCACTCCCCGGTCACCGTCTCGATGTCGCTCGACCGGGACCGGGCGATGGTGACGCACGCCCACGAGGCGCCCGGCGATCCGAGCAAGCTGGTCGGCCCGGGCCTGAAGACGCGGTCCGCGATCGTCCCGGTCGAGGACGAACTGCCCGGCTGGACGCTCGAGGCGATGCAGTCCGGCGCGCTGCTGTTCGGCGACGTCGGCTGGGACCCGACCGATCAGTGGTCGCCCGCCGTACTCGACGTACTGGAGGGCTTCCACGCGTTCACGCCGAACGCGGGCGAGGCGATGGCGTACACCCGGACCGACACCCCGAAGGCCGCGCTGCACAAGCTGGCCGAGCGGGTCCCGCTGGCGGTGGTGACCAACGGGGCCGACGGCGTACTGGCGATCGACTCGACCACTGGCGAGGAGGAGCAGGTCCCGGCGCTGCCGGTGCGCTCGTACGACCCGACCGGGGCCGGCGACGTCTTCCTCGCCTCACTCGTGCTCGGAACCCTCCGCGGCTGGCCGCTGGCCCACCGCCTTGCCTTCGGCAACCTGTGCGCGGGCTTGTCCGTGCAGCACTTCGGCGGCTCGCTCGCCGCTCCGGGCTGGGGCGACATCATCGACTGGGTCCGCGACCACAGTCGGCACCGCCCCGGCGGCATCGACCCCGAGGTGCTCGCGCACTACAGCTTCGTCGGCGACGTCCTCCCCGAAGGCCCGGTCCCCATCGTCCGCCGGGCCTCCGCCACCATTGCGCGCCTGTCGGACGCCTGACAGCCCGACGGTCGCGGCGACGAGCGCAAGCAGTACGCCGCCCGCCAGGAACCCGTGTGACGGAGTGGTCCGGTCGATCGCCAGCCCGGCGAGTGCCGCTCCGGCCGAGCTGCCGAGGTTGTTGGCCGTGTTGATCCAGGTGCTCGCCTCGGTGCGCTGGTACGGCGGCGTGACTGTGTCGGCGGCCAGGTAGGACACCACGAAGAGCGGTGCCACGGCCATACCCGCGGCTGCCATCACGACCCCGAGTACGACCAGGTTGGTCGCGAACGACGCCGCAAGCAGTCCGACTGCCAGTACGGCGATCAGCAGGCCGAGATGAGCCGACCACGGCCGTGTGTGGTTCCGCCGAGCCCACAGGAGCCCGCCGACGACGCTGCCGAGTCCGATCGCGGCTTCGACGTACCCGGCCGCACCGGGACTGCCGGCACGCTGGGCGACTCCGGCCACGCAGAGGTAGGCGACGCTGATCCCCGACGCCGTGACCAGGATGACCACCAGGATCCGACGCAGGCCCGGGATGACCAGCGGCCCGAGCGGATGGCGAGTCGCGGGTGCCACCGTGGTGTGCTTGGCGACCGGACTGGTCACCATGGCGAGCGTGCCGACGAGCATCAGGCCCGCGGAGCAGACGAGGGCTGCAGGTGCGGACACGACGCTGATCAGTACGCCGACAAACAGCGGACCGCCGAGGAAGAGGGACTCCTCGCAGACCGCGTCCAACGCATAGGCCCGTTCCTTCAGGGCCGACCCCTCCGTGAGCAGCCGCCAGTTCGACCGCATCGACGGTCCCAGTGGTGGCGCGAGGAGTCCCGCCGCACCAACCGCCACGAGGTTGCTGGTCCATAAGGCGATGACAACCAGAGCGGCGGAACAACCGAGCGCGAGGACTGGAAGCACGCGCCGCTGACTGAAGCGGTCGACGAGCCGGGCCTTGTAGGGCATCGACAGCGACGCCAGACCGAACAACGCGACCGCCGCACCAGCTGCGGCGAACGAGGCAGTGGACTGCTGGACAGTGAAAAGCAAAGACAACGGGAGCAGACCGTATGACAGCCGCCCGAGCAGCGCCGGCACGAACGTGCGCAGCGCAGACGGCAACAGCAGCACATCGCGGTAGCTCCCGACACGAACTGTGCCGGACAAGAGAAAACGCTCCTAGAGACTCACGACGCCCATCGGGACGCCGTGCAACGAACCTGGGCTCAACCGCGCAAGCAGGCGCGGGAGCCGTCTCTAGTCACAGGAGCGGAACATGCCCGAGAGCATACGTGATCGACAGAGCCGGGAGTCGTAGGGTCGAGGGCCGGAGTGCGGGCTGTGGGACCGCACCGGAGTGTGGAGGTACGGCGAGATGGTGGGTGCTGGGGTCACCAGGCGGAAGTTTCTCGCGGTTGGTGGTGGACTGGCGGCGATGCCGGTCGCCGGGTGTGGATCGAACACCGGGCGGGACACCAGCTCGGGCGGGTCGAGTGGGGCCAAGCCCGCGTTGTCGCAGTGGTATCACCAGTACGGCGAGGCCGGTACGCAGCAGGCGGTCGAGCGGTACGCGAAGGAGTACCCGGACGCGACCGTGACCGTGCAGTGGTCGCCCGGCGACTACGACAAGAAGACCTCGGCGGCCCTGCTGACAACAAGGGTCCGGACGTGTTCGAGTACGTCAACGGCCCCACCATCGACATGATCAAGGGCGGTCAGGTGGTCGACCTGACCGACCTGCTCGACGACACCGCCAAGGCCGACTTCACGCCGTCGCTGATCAAGCGGGTGACGTACCAGGACAAGCTGTACGCGATCCCGCAGGTCACCGACATGCAGCTGCTCGTCTACCGCAAGAGCCTGCTCGCTGCGGCCGGCGTCCAGCCCCCGCAGACTGTCGACGAGCTGCTCGCCGCCGCACAGAAGCTGACCACCGACAAGGTGAAGGGCCTGTTCGTCGGCAACGACGGTGGTGTCGGCATCCTCGGCGGCCCCGCGCTCTGGTCGGCCGGCCTGGACTACCTGACCGAGGACAACCAGTTCGGTTTCGACGACCCGGCCGCGGTGGAGTCGCTGCGCAAGCTGCGCGAGCTGTTCACCTCGAAGAGTCTGTTGCTCGGGGCACCGACCGACTGGTCCGACCCGTCCGCGTTCACCCAGGGGCTGACCGCGATGCAGTTCACCGGTCTGTGGACCATTCCGGCGATCCAGAAGGCGTTCCCGGACGACTTCGGCGTACTCCCCTGGCCGAAGCTCAACGCGACCACCGGCGCCCCGAGTGTCCCGGTCGGCGCCTTCTCGTCGATCGTGAACGCGAAGTCGAAGAACATCGACGCGGCGAAGAAGTTCGTCAAGTGGCTGTGGGTCGACCAGACCGGCAAGCAGCTCGACTGGGCGCAGTCGTACGGCTTCCACATCCCGGCCCGCAAGAGCCTGGCGGCGAAGGCGGACAAGCTGAAGTCCGGGCCGGCCGCCGACGCGGTGAAGTTCGTCAACGAGAACGGGCATGCGCAGACGCCGATCCTGTGGTCGCCGAAGTCCAGTACGGCGTACTCCGACGCGCTCAACCGGATCATCCGCAGTGGCAGCGACCCGGCCACCGAGATCAAGTCGGTCAAGGCCGTGGTGGAGGCCGAGCTCAAGCGCATCACCGGATGATCCTGCAGCGGTGGATCGTGCAGGGCGTGGAAAGGTCGGGTATCAGCGAATGATGGTGCAGGGATTGACCGACGAGGACCGGGAGCTGATCGAGCTGGCCCGGCGTACCGTCGACGCGAACACGGACGGGCCGGACGGCGTCTACACGATGGGTGCTGCCGTGCGAGGTGTGGATGGGCGGATGTACGCCGGGATCAACCTCTACCACTTCACGGGCGGACCGTGTGCGGAACTGGTTGCCCTCGGCCGCGCCCGGGCTGAAGGTGCCCGCGAGCTGACCACAATCGTGGCTGTGGGCAACGAAGGACGAGGTGTCGTCGGACCTTGCGGTCGCGACCGTCAGATCCTGGTCGACTACCACCCGGGGATCCGGGTCATCCTGCCGACCGCGGAAGGAGTCGGCTCGGTCCTCGCCACCGACCTGCTACCGGAGTCCTACCGCTGGACCCCCAACCCGTAGCCGCTCGCCCCCGCGCAGTGAGTGGTGGCTCGCCACCCGCACTGAGGGGTGGGCTGAGACCTGATCCGGTGGGCTGAGACAGGAAATAACCTGTCTCAGCCCACCGGATCTTGTCCCAAGCCACACCAACTGGCCGAGCCGAGGCGGATTGGGGCGCGGCGGCCGGCTAAGCCAGCCGGATCTCTCCTTCGCGGAACCACCAGGTGATGGGTTCGGCCACGAGGATGCCTGCTTGTACGGCGGGGTCGTCGGCCGCGTGGCGGCGGGCCTCGTCGATGCCGACCCGGTAGACGCACAGACCGCGCAGCTTCTCGTCGTCATGGTCGCGGAACGGGCCGGCCGCCCCCATCACCCCGGACTTCCGCAGCCGGTCCAGGAAGTCGAGATGAGCCTGCTGGATCTCGTCCGCCTCGTCCTCCGGCAGGTCGGGCGGATCCGCCGGGCGCCGGAGCAGGATGAGCGTCAAGCTCTCCATCCCCGGCCTCGGCGGCGTGCTCACCGCGCCTCCAGCCGCTGCGACAGCATGAACGTGTTGCCGTCCGGGTCGTAGAACGTGGCCAGTCTGACCTCGTCGCCGACCATGCGGGTCTCGCCGTCGAAGCGGGTGCCGAGCGATTCCAGGTGCCGGCGAGCGGCATCGATGTCGCGCACCCCGAAGGTGACGACCACCCCGCCCTCGGTCTGTGGCTTCTCGACCTGCCCGAGCCCGATGGAGATGCCGGGCAACGGCGTCGACAGCTCGGCCCAGCCCCAGCTCTCCAGTCGATGCACCACCTCGAACTCCAGGGCCTGCTGGTACCACCCCAGCGAGCTCTCCAGGTCGGCGACTTCCAGGGCGCAGACGGCTCGGCCGTCGTACTCGATAGCGGCCGACACCTCTGAAGCTCCGCTCCTGTTTTTATACTAAGCTTACTTTCGTGTCAACGCTCGCCCGCCTGGTCCACCTCCGGTGGAACGTCCCGGTGATCGCCGAGCTGCACCGCGGCCGCGGCGGCCGCTTCGTCAACCTGGTCCACGGCCTCGGTGTCAGCCGCGAGTCCCTCCGCCGCACCATCGCCTTCCTGGAGGCCGACGGCCTGATCCACCGCAACCCCGGCCACGGCCACCCGCTCCGACCCGAGTACCTGCTCACCGACGCAGGCGAGCTCCTCGGCGAACCCGCAGCCGCCCTGACTGACGTCCTGCACGAGCTCGACGCGGCCGACGTCGGCCTCCGCAAGTGGTCACTGCCGATCCTCATCGCCCTCGGCGACCAGCCCCGGCGCTTCTCCGAGCTGGGCAACAGCCTCCCGGGTACGACGAACCGCGCGCTCGCGCTGGCACTCAAAGACCTCGAGTCAGCCGGCCTGGTCACCAGAACAGTCACCACCGACTACCCACCGGCCACGCTCTATGGCGTGACACCAACCGCAGCACCTCTGGCGCGGGCCGCGGACCGACTCAATGTGCGTGCGGAATGATGTCTTTCCCGTACGCCTGGAGGGTCTCTTCCTTGGCGTCGTGCTGGAGGTAGACCGCGAACTGATCGACGCCCAGCGACTTCAGCTCGGCCAACCGGGAGAGGTGGTTCTCGACCGGGCCGAGGATGCAGAACCGGTCCACGACCTCGTCCGGGACGAAGTCGGTGTGCGTGTTGCCGGCGCGGCCGTGCTCGGCGTAGTCGTAGCCCTTGCGACCCTCGATGTAGTCGGTCAGCGCTTGCGGCACTGCCCCGGACGCGCCGTAGCGGGCCACGATGTCGGCCACATGGTTGCCGACCATCCCACCGAACCACCGGGTCTGCTCCCGCTGGTGGTCCAGGTCGTCCCCGACGTACGCCGGTGCCGCGACGCAGAACTTGATCGCCGCCGGATCACGGCCGGCCTCCTCGGCGGATCGTCGTACCGCCGCGATCATCCATGCGGCGATGTCCGGGTCGGCGAGTTGCAGGATGTACCCGTCGCCGACCTGGCCGGTCGCGGCGAGTGCCTTCGGGCCGTACGCGGCGACCCAGACGTCCAGCGCGCCGTTCTCGACCCAGGCGAACTTGAGCTGCTGGCCGCGGTACTCGACCGTCTCACCGCGCGCCAGCGACCGGACCACGTCGACGCACTGCTTCATCTCGTCGATGGTGCCCGGCTTGGCGCCGAGCGTGCGCAGCGCGGAGTCGCCTCGCCCGATCCCGCAGATCGTCCGATTCCCGAACATCTCGTTCAGGGTGGCGAACTGGGACGCGATCACGGTCCAGTCCCGGGTGCCCGGGTTCGTCACCATCGGGCCGACGATGACCCGCTCGGTGGTCGCCAGGATCTGGCTGTAGATGACGAACGGCTCCTGCCAGAGCAGATGCGAGTCGAACGTCCAGACGTAGTCGAACCCCGCGACCTCCGCCTTACCGGCCAGGTCCACGACTGTGGACGCGGGCGGATCACACTGGAACACCACTCCGAAGTCCACGGTTCCCCCTTAGATCGATTCTGATGGTCGACCTAGACCAGGTACGACGAGAGGCCGCGCTTCAGGAACTTCCCCCGGCCCTTGCGGCCATGGTAGTTGCCGTCAGCCACGATCACCTCGCCGCGCGAGATCACCGTGCCCACCCGGCCCTGGATCTCGACCCCTTCGTACGCCGAGTAGTCCATGTTCATGTGGTGGGTATCGACACTGATCCGGGTGGTCGCGTTCGGGTCGTACACGACCAGGTCGGCATCGGAGCCGGGGGCAACGATCCCCTTCTGCGGGTAGAGCCCGAACATCCGGGCCGGCGTGGTCGCGATCGTCTCCACCCAGCGCTCCAGCGACAGCTGCCCGTCCACCACACCTTGGTAGATCAGGTCGACGCGGTGCTCGACGCCGCCGATCCCGTTCGGGATCTTGGAGAAGTCGCCGACGCCGAGCTCCTTCTGGTCCTTCATGCAGAACGGGCAGTGGTCGGTCGACACGATCGCCAGATCGTTGCTCCGCAAGCCCTTCCACAGGTCCTTCGCGTGCGACTCGTGCTTACTCCGCAGCGGCGTCGAGCAGACCCATTTCGCACCCTCGAACCCCGGTGCGCCGAGCTGGTCCTCGAGCGTCAGGTACAGGTACTGCGGGCAGGTCTCGGCGAACACGTTCCGCCCGGCGTCACGCGCCTCGGCGACGTGCTCCAGCGCCTGACTGGCCGACAGATGGACGATGTAGAGCGGGCAGTCCTGCGCGACCTCGGCGAGCGCGATCGCCCGGTTCGTCGCCTCCGCCTCCAGCGCGGCCGGCCGGGTGATGCCGTGGTAGATCGGGTCGGTCTCGCCGCGGGCCAGCGCCTGCTGCACCAGGACGTCGATCGCGATGCCGTTCTCCGCGTGCATCATGATCATCGCGCCGTTCTCCCGCGCGGTCTGCATCGCCCGCAGGACCTGGCCGTCGTCGGAGTAGAAGACGCCCGGATAGGCCATGAACAGCTTGAAACTGGTCACGCCCTCGTCCGAGACCAGCTGGTCCATCGCCTTCAGCGAGTCGTCGTCGACCCCGCCCAGGATCATGTGGAACGCGTAGTCGATGTGACAGTTGCCGTCGGCCTTCGCATGCCAGGCGGCCAGCCCGTCCTGGACGACCTCACCGGTCCGCTGGACGGCGAAGTCGATGATGGTCGTCGTACCACCCCAGGCCGCGGCCCGCGTCCCGGTGTCGAACGTGTCACTCGCCGCGGTGCCGCCGAAGGGCAGCTCCATATGCGTGTGCGCGTCGATCCCGCCCGGGATCACATACTTGCCGGTGGCATCGATCACCTCGTCCGGCGTGATCGCCTGACTGAACGACGGATCCAGGAGTGCGACGATCTTCTCGCCCTGGACCAGGACGTCGGCGACCTGCGTCCCGGTCGGACCGACGACGGTTCCACCCTTGACCAGCAACATACCCGTGCTCTCCTTTGAGACGGCCTGTGCAGCTCTTACGGTTTGGTCAGGTCGCCGTACGCGTCGGGGCGGCGGTCGCGGTAGAACTGCCAGCGATCCCGGACCGTGTCCAGCAGACTCAGGTCCAGATCCCGGACGATCAGTTCCGGATCGTGGTCGTGCCCGACGTCGCCGACGAACTTGCCCTCGGGGTCGACGAAGTACGACGTACCGTAGAAGTCGTTGTCACCGAAGTCGGACTCGATCCCGACCCGGTTGATCGCGCCGATGAAGTACTCGTTCGCCACCGCCGAGGCCGGCTGCTCGAGTTTCCACAGGTACGCCGACAGGCCGCGACTGGTCGCGGACGGGTTGAACACGATCTTCGCCCCGGCCAGCCCGAGTGCGCGCCAGCCCTCCGGGAAGTGCCGGTCGTAGCAGATGTACACCCCGATCCGGCCGACCGCGGTGTCGAAGATCGGATACCCGAGGTTGCCCGGCCGGAAGTAGAACTTCTCCCAGAACCCCTTCACCTGCGGGATGTGGTTCTTCCGGTACTTGCCCAGGTACTTGCCGTCAGCATCGATCACGGCGGCCGTGTTGTACAGCACGCCGGGCTGCTCCTGCTCGTACATCGGCAGCACCATCACCATGCCGAGTTCCTTGGCCAGGGCGGCGAACCGCTCGGTCGTCGGCCCGGGCACGGACTCGGCGTACTCGTAGTACTCGGTGTCCTGGAGCTGGCAGAAATACGGCCCGTAGAACAACTCCTGGAAGCAGATCACGCGCGCACCGGCCGCGGCAGCCTGCCGCGCATACTCCTCGTGCGCCTTGATCATGGACTCCTTGTCCCCAGTCCACGACGTCTGCACCAACGCAGCCCTGACAACCTCCGCCATCAACCCTCCCACCACTAGCCGAGCACTCATGCTCCATCCGATCCCCCACACCCGTCAACGGATGTCGAAATCCCGGCGTGAACGGGCAGTCAGATCGTGATGGTGCGGGGTTCGGCGGGGAGGACCCGGCCGCCGACGGTGGCGTGGGTCGGGGGGTGCCAGGTGGTGTGGAGGTGGGAGCCGGCGCCTTGGACGACCAGGAGGTCCCGGGTTAGTTGAGCGGTCAGCTGGGTGACCGCGGAGCCGGTGGCCTCGTCTTCCGGGATGTTCATCGCTGGGGCGAAGGCCCGGGCGCGGATGGTGCCGGCGGGCTCGTCGATCCAGGACCAGATGAACGTGTGACCGGCTGTCTACGACGCGGGGTCGGCGGCCAGGACAGCGTCCGGGGAGTCGAGTTGGCGCCAGTCCCACGGGCTGCCCCATGTGGAGTCGGCGCGGACGGCGACGAGGTCGCCGTCGCGGGTGACCTGGATGTCGCCGGCGGGGACGCGCAACACAGGGGTGTCTACGCCCTGGGAATGGAGCCACCAGGCGACGCCGACCGTGGGGTGGCCGGCGAAGGCCATTTCGCCGGTGGCGGAGAAGATCCGGATCGTGCCGGTCGCGGCATCGTCGACATACACGGTCTCGCTGAAGCCGAGCTCGGCGGCCACGCGCTGCCGATCAGCGGGCGGTACGGCGGTGCCGTCGATGATGCCCAGGGGGTTGCCGAATCGGCCATCGGGGTCGGTGAAGACCCGGACGACCTCGACCTGTACCGCGGTCAAGCCAGTGAACCGCGGTCAGCTCAGAAGACGACGATCGCGGCGACGACCGCGATCAGCACCACGGCGGCGCCGACGAAGGCGAGGACGCGACCGTTGAGCTTCGGTTCGGCGGTCACCTCGGCCTGGCCCTCGTTGACGAAAGCGCGGAACATCTGGGTGTTCGCGCCCGGGTCCTGCTCGTTCTCGACGTTCTGCGGGACGTTCTGCTCAGCCATGGGCCAAGACCCTACCTGGCGCCCCGGCGAGGACCGCAGACCGCCCGTGGAACCTCACGAAGACCTGATGTACCATTTGGTACATGCGCTTCGATCACTCCAGCACGATCCAGGCCCCGCCCGAGCGGGTCTGGGAGGTTTTCAGCGACGTCGAGCGGTGGCCCGAGTGGACGCCGACGGTCGACTCGGTCGAGCGGCTCGACGAGGGCCGCATCCACATCGGCGCCCGGACCCGGATCCGTCAGCCGAAGCTCCCGGTCGCGATCTGGGAGGTGACCGAGCTCAAGGAAGGCGAGTACTTCGAGTGGGTCTCGAAGGCTCCCGGGATCAAGACGACCGGCGTTCACCGGGTGGTGAGTACGCCGGAAGGCACGGTCGCGACGGCCACGATCATCCAGGAGGGCCCGCTCGGCTGGCTGTTCGGCAAGCTGTACGCCGGCCTCACCCGGCGCTACATCGCCACCGAAACCGAGAAGCTGAAGCAGGTCAGTGAACGAGCGTAGCGAGTTCACCGTCAAGCACAGCGTCGCAGACGACTCATCCGCGCCCGCAGCGAAGCGAGGACGCGGATGAGTCGTGAGTCTTTGCTCGGCGACGCAGTCGAGCATTTCGCGAAGAACGGGATCGGCGATGCCAGCCTGCGCAGTATCGCGACCTCCATCGGTACCAGCCACCGGATGCTGATCTACCACTTCGGCTCCCGCGAGGGGCTACTCGCCGAAGTGGTCCGTACGGTCGAACAACAGCAGCGCGACCTGCTCGCGACGCTCACCCAGACCGACCTGCCGATCGCCGAACAGGCCGAGGAGTTCTGGCGGCGCGTCACCGAGGCGACGCTGATCTACGGCCCACTGTTCTTCGAACTCTCGGCCCACGCGATGCAGGACCTGCCGCACACCGAGGCTCTCAAGGCAGATCTGATCAACGTCTGGCTCCCACCGCTGATCGACCTCTGTATCCGGGCCGGCATCGATCCCGAGGCGGCACCGTCGTACGCCCGCCTCGGTCTCGCCGCCTCCCGCGGCCTCCTGTTCGACCTGCTCCTGACCGGCGACCGCGACGCGATCGACGAGGCGTCCGCGCTGCTCAACCGGCTGTTCAGTCTCCCGGCTCGGTAGGCGTCTCGACCCAGCCGGCCACGATCGGCAACCGCGATTCCCGCAGTACGGCGACGAACCCGAACGGCCGGTCCAGCGTCACCTCGAGCCGCCTGGCCTGCTGGGTCGGCATCGCGGTGCGCATCAGCCCCACCGCAGTCACCGCCGCGGCCTCGAACCCGGTCGCGAAGAACCGAGCCAGCACCTTTTGCTTCGCCTGCCCGACGGCGAGCGTCGCCGGGCTGATCGCGCTGAAGTGACCGTGCGCGCCGGGGTCCCTGCTCACAGCACTCAACCCGAACAGGTCAGGCGAGGCCATCAGGTCGTGCTCGGCCTCCACGTTGAACGACGGCAGCGACAGCTTCAGGTCCGGCCTCGGCGCCGTGGTCTGCCCGATCGTCACCCCAGGCGCCACCTCGACCCCGGGCTCCCCCTGATCGATCAGCCGACTCCCCGGGACGCCTTCGCCCTGCGCCCCCAGAAGAGCAGTCAGTACGTCGGCCTGGGCTGCCTCGGGCCGCCCGATGCCAAGCAGTACGTCGACATCCGCATCGCCGGCCACGGTGATCACGGTCAGGTCGTCGTACCGCCGTACAGCGTCCAACTCGCCGTCGACCCGCTCCAGCCAGTGCCACGAGCCGCCGGACCACGGACCGTCGTAGAAGCGCCGGACCAGTTCCTTGAACGGCGTGACCCAGGTCGTTCGCAGCGACAGCGCTGACGCGAGCACCAGCATCAGGTCGGGGGTGACCTCGATCGGCATCTCGCGGATTAGGTCGTTGGTGTGCTCGGCGGCCCAGGCATCGAGTTTCGGCTTGTCGACGGACGCGTCACCGGTCAGCTTGCCGACCAGCGGCGCCGGCATCACGCTGTCGAACGACTCGGCCAGCTTCAACTGCTCGCTCACCCAGACGCCCAGCGCCGCGTGCAGATCGTCCGAACCGTCGATCGCCTGGATCAGCGCGAGCGCCTGTCCAGCCCCCTTGTCCGCGGTGACTGCGGCAGCCTCCGCGAGCTCGGCTCGACCGGGTTCGTCAGCGGCCGTAGCGAGGATCGCGAGCAGCGGCCAGAGGCCGAGTCCCGACACCACGGTGTTGCCCGCCGGCAGGCTGCGGGCCCAGCGGGCGGTGAGGTCGTTGACTGCGCGCACCACGTCGGCATCCATACGTCCACCCTGCCACGTCGCTGGTCGAGCCGAGCGGGGTGCGGACGCCCAGGCCATCACAATCACCCGAGGGCGGAGCGCCCCCGCCTGCGCCCGCGGCGGACCGTCGATTGTGATGGTCTGGCAGTCCGCGAATATTCGCGGGCCGTCGATTGTGATGGCCTGGCGGTCCGCGAATATTCGCCGGAATGACGCTGATTTTCATTTCACGGGTGCGGTGAGTCCTCGTTCAGACGCTCTGCGTTGTGTCAGGATGCCGCCCATGACGGCCAACCCGACCGCCCCACCACCTGTCGATTCCCCGCCACCCGACGCGGAGGAGAAGGAGTCGGCCGGATCGTCGATCGCGTTCACCGCGACCCTGATCCTGCTGGTCGGGCTGGCGCTGTTCGGGCGGAGGATCTTCGCCGGTGCGTTCACCGACGACGGGATCCGGACCTGGGCGACGATGTTCGTCGGCGTCACGGTCCAGGCGATGCCGTTCCTGGTCCTCGGCGTACTGCTGTCGGCCGCGCTCACCGCGTTCATCCCGGCGTCCTTCTTCGCGAAGGCGCTGCCCAAGCACCCGGCCCTCGCCGTACCGGTCGCCAGCGCCTCAGGCGTCATCCTGCCCGGCTGTGAGTGCGCGTCGGTGCCCGTGTCGGCTGCTTTGATGAACCGCGGTGTCACCCCGGCCGCGGCGCTCGCGTTCCTGCTGTCCGCGCCGGCGATCAACCCGGTCGTCCTAGCGTCGACCGCGGTCGCGTTCCCGGGGCAACCGAAGGTGGTGGTCGCCCGGGCTGTCACCTCGCTCGGGGTGTCGATGGTCCTCGGCTGGTTGTTCCTGGCGACCGGCAAGGGCGCTTCGTGGCTGCGGATGCCGAAGAACCGGCACGCGGAGGGCGCCGGCAAGTTCGACGTGTTCCGGTCCTCGATGCTGCACGACTTCCTGCACGCCGGCGGGTTCCTGGTCATCGGCGCAGCTGCGGCAGCCACGCTGAACGTCGTCGTACCGCGCAGTTGGCTCGACCACGTGGCCGGCAACCTGCTCCTTTCGGTACTGATTCTGGGGCTGCTCGCCGTACTGCTGGCGATCTGTTCCGAGGCGGACGCGTTCGTGGCGGCCAGCCTGACCCAGTTCTCGCTGACCGCACGGCTCGCGTTCATGGTGGTCGGGCCGATTGTGGACGTGAAGCTGATCGCGCTGCAGACCGGGACGTTCGGTCCGAAGTTCGCTGTCCGATTCGCACCGGCCACCTTCGTGGTCGCGATCCTGGCCAGTCTCCTCGTCGGATGGTGGTTGTTGTGAGGCGCAACGTCGCTGGTCTGGTGGTTGTGTTCGTCGGGGCCGCGGTGGTGCAGCTCGCGACCTCGAACACCTATCTGCGGTACGTGAAACCCGGGATGCGCTGGATGCTGCTCGCGGCCGGGCTGATCCTGATCGCGCTCGCGGTCTTCGACGTACTCGCGGACACGCGCAAGAAGCCGGCCGCTGAGCATGCGGACGACGGCCACGGACACCACGGTCTACCGCGGGCCGCGTGGCTGCTGCTGATCCCGATCTTCGCGCTGCTCGTCGTCGACCCGCCCGCGCTCGGCGCCGACGCGGCGCAGAGGCAGTCCCCGGTGGCGGCCAAACCGGCCGATCCGAAGAGCAACTCCTGGCTCTCCAACAACTCTCAGGGCGACGCCCCGGTGGCGCTGGCCGTCCGGGACTACTCCGTCTGGGCAGTCTGGGAGAAGGAGAGCATGAAGGGCCGCGCATTCCAGCTGACCGGCTTCGTCACGCCGGCGAAGAACGGCACCTGGTACGTGACCCGCATCGGCCTGACCTGCTGCGTCGCCGACGGTACGGCGTTCATGGTCGAGGCCCGCGGCCAGGCCGCCCCGCCGAAGAACCAGTGGGTCACCGTCACCGGCCAATGGGCAGAGCCGACCAAGCGCACCGACGGCGACGTCGCCGCCCTCACCGTCGAAACGGTCAAGCCGGTCCCCGCGCCCGCGAACCCCTACGAGTAGTTCACCCAGCCGGCGACCACAGGAATGCCGGTCGGCCGATGGACGGCGATGAAGCCGAAGGGCTGGTCCAGCGAGACCTTCAGCGCCTTCCCGCCCGGCATCGGCGCGGACCCGGCCACCATCGCCATCGCGGTCACCGCGGCCGCCTCGAACCCGGTCGCGGAGAACCGCGCCATCACCGCCTGCTTGGCCTGACCCACCGCGAGCGGGAACGGACTCAGACCGGGGAAGTGCCCACGACTCTTGTCCGTCGCCGAGTCCAGCCCGAACACCTCGGGATGCTCGAGCAGGTCGTGTTCCGCGTCGATCTCGAAGTACGGCATCGACAACATCACCGTCGGCACCGGCGACATCGACTCGATCACCTCGACGGCTGGTGCCGGCTTCTCACTCGAGAACAACCGCTTCCACCGTGAGGACGAGGCACCGGCAAGCAGTTCGGCACCGGTCACCCCGTCACCACCCAACTCAAGAGCAGCAGCCAGTACGGCGCCACGCCCCTGACCGGGCTCACCCGCGATCAGGCGTACGTCGAACTCCCCTGTGCCGACGACTGTCACCACAGTCAGCGGACCGGTCGGACCGTCGTACACACGCACGCTCTCGAGGTCGTGGTCGGCACGACTGAGCCAACGCCGCTCACCACGCGGGTACTCGTTGAAGGGCAGCGCCCACTTGGTCTTCAGCGCCAACGCGGACGCGAGTACCAGCTGCACGTCGTCGTTCAGGGTGATCGGCATCCGCTTGATTAGACCGTCGGTCTGCTCGACCACCCAGGCATCGAGGGCCGCCTGATCCGTCAGCTGTCCGCGGACCTCCGGCGGCAACAACCGGTCCACACCGGGTTGCAGCGGGACTTCCGGGCTGGTCCACAGTCCGAGGGCCATCCGGAGTTCGGGCGTCTGCAGGAGTCCGTCGTACGGGCCTCCGGCTGCTTCGGTGAGCTCGGTACGCGCCGGGCCGTCGGCCAGCACCGCGAGGAGTGCGAGCAGCGGCCGGACCCCGAGTCCGGAGACGACAGTGGTGTCCTCGCCGGAGAGGTTCTCGATCCAGCGAGCGGTCAGCCGACTGACTTGGTGAGCGTCCACTCACACATCCTCGCCTATCGCCGTTCAATCACCGTGAAGCGAACTGTTGAACCCAAGGTCCTCTATTTCGGTACGCCGGTCGTCCTGATCAGCTCCCGCAATCCGGACGGCAGCACGAACCTCGGCCCGATGTCGTCCGCCTGGTGGCTCGGATACACCGCGATGCTCGGGATGGGCACCAGCGCCCAGACGGTCAAGAACCTCACCGAGCGCCCGGACTGCATCCTCAACCTGGTCGATCCCGCCATTGTCGCCGCACTCGACCGGATCGCCCTATTGACCGGGTCGGAGGAGATGTCCGACTCCAAGCGCGCCCGCGGCTACCGCTACGAGCCGGACAAGTTCGCCGCCGCCGGACTGACCCGCGAGCCGGGTGAACTGGTCGACGTCGACGCGGTCCAGGAGAGCCCGATCAACCTCGAGGGCCGGATCGAGGCGATCCACGACATCGGCGGACCGGATTCCCACCTGTGCGCGTTGGAGATGAAGGTCTCGCGGGTGCACGTCCGTGAGGACCTGCTGATGAGCAACGACCGCTACATCGATCCGCTGCAGTGGGATCCGCTGATCATGAAGTTCACCGAGTACTTCGCCGGCGGCGCACCGGCGTACGCGTCCTCGCTGGCCCGTGGCTGGCAGATGCCGCCGATGCCGCTGCCGGTCGGGTCAGACAGCTGACTTGCTGAGGATCTGCTCGCCGGACTCCGTTGTACGCGGGGTCCGGCGACGGATCACCGTGCAGGCCATCCCGCCGATGATCAGGACCGCGGCAATGGCCTGCTGAAGGCCGATCGTCTCGCCGCGCAGCAGCCAGGCCGCACCCATGCCGACGACGGGGACCAGCAGCGAGAAGGGTGCCACGGTGCTGGCGTCGTACTGACGCAGCAGGTAACCCCACACGCCGAAACCGAACAGCGTCGCGACGAACGCCAGGTAACCGAGGGCGCCGACCCCGGTCAGGTCGATCCCGCGCAGTGCCTCCAGGCCCGCTCGCGGTCCTTCGATGAGCAGCGACAGAAGCAGCAGCGGTACGACGGCCACCGCGCTGACCCAGATCATGAAGCGCAACGTGTCCTGCGGTTTCGCGTGCCGGGTCACAGTGTTCGATACGCCCCAGAACGCGCCCGCGGCGATGACCAGGGACAGTGCGCCGAGCGGGGCCGAGAGGCCGCGATCCAGCATGATGAGCACCATCCCGGCGCAGGCGATCAGGATGCCGATCACCTGGGTGCTGCGCGGCCGCTCGCGCAGTACGACGATCGCGAACAGGACCGTGAAGACCACCTGACTCTGCAGCACCAGCGAGGACAGGCCGGCCGGGACGCCACGATCCATCGCGATGAACAGCAGGCCGAACTTGGCCACCCCGAGCGCCAGCCCGACCGCGATCACGTACCGCCAGGCGACCCGCGGCCGGCCGAGGATGAAGATCGCCGGAACCGCGGCGAGGAGGAATCGCAGCGCGGAGAACAGCAGCGGCGGGAAGTCCTCCAGGCCGACCTCGATGACGACGAAGTTCACGCCCCAGGCGACGACGACAGCGAGCGCGAGCAACAGGTCACGAGGCTTCATACGGTCCAGTCTGGGCGGGGCTACACTTAAGGACCAGCACTGATTGCTACCGTCTTCGATGTAGGAGTGCTACATGATCGATCTCGGCCGGCTCCGCGCCCTGCACGCCGTCTCGCTCTACGGGTCGGTGAACCGCGCCGCCGAAGTGCTCGGCTACACGCCGTCGGCGGTGTCGCAGCAGCTGGCCAAGCTGGAGCGCGAGACCCGCACAGTCCTGGTCGAGCGGCGTGGGCGCGGGATCGTGCTGACCGACGCCGCGCAGCAGTTGGCAGCGACGGCATCCCGGGTCCTGGAGCTGGTCGAGGACGCCGAACTGACACTTGAGGAACAGCGCGGCCGAGCAATCGGGACCTTGGTGGTGGCCGCTTTCCCGACCGCGGCCCGAGGTCTGCTGCCGAGCGTGCTGTCGCGCCTGATCGACGAGAATCCTGGACTCGACGTCCGCGTCACCGAGATCGATCCGTTCGAAGCGGTTGCCGCGGTCAATCGTGGCGAGGTCCATGTCGCGGTCGTTCACGACTGGCACAACACACCGCTCAGCCTGCCCGAGGGACTGTCCCGGGTGAAGCTCGGCTCCGATCCGGCCGACGTCCTCGTCCCGGCGACACATCGCCTGGCCGGCAAGGAGTTCGTCCGCGCCGAGGACCTGGTCGGCGAACGCTGGATCTGCCAGCCGGCCGGCTCGATCTGTCACGAGTGGCTGATCCGGACCATGCGCCGGGCCGGTGTCGAGCCGGACGTCGCCTACTCGGTCGCCGAGTACCAGACCCAGCTGGCGATGCTTGCCCGAGGCATCGGCATCGGACTGCTACCCCGGCTGGGCCGTGGACCGGTTCCCGACGAGGTGGTCGTCGTACCGCTGCAGCCGGCGCCGAGTCGTCGCCTGTACGCCGTCTGGCGGACGACAACCGCACGCCGGCCGGCGATCGCCGTAACGCTGTCGACACTCAAGTCGGCCTGGTCGGATCGCGATACGGCATGATCGAGTGTGATCACATCACGCGACCGGTTGACAGCGTTCCGCACGGTCGCTAAGTTCCGATGAACTATTAGGAAACCTTCCTAACCATCACAGGCAGTCCCCAACTTCGTCCCCGCCCCGACGCAGTAGGAGGCAGTTCATGATCCGCTCCCTGGCGGCCGGCATTCTGCTGGCCGCGGCCACCCTCGTCCCCACCCAAGCATCCGCGGCCCCGGTCGTGCCGGATGCCACCGCCGCCGACACCCCGGTCTCGATCAACGGGCAGCTGCACGTCTGCGGCACCAAGCTCTGCAACCAGTACAACCAGCCGATCCAGCTACGCGGGATGAGTACGCACGGCATCCAGTGGTACTCCCAGTGCATCAAGACCGCCTCGCTCGACGCGCTGGCCACCGACTGGAACGCCGACATCCTGCGCATCTCGCTGTACGTGCAGGAAGGCGGCTACGAGACCGACCCGCGCAGGTTCACCGACATGGTGCACAACTACATCGAGGAGGCGACCCGGCGTGGCATGTACGCGCTGGTCGACTGGCACCAACTCGACCCCGGCGACCCGAACTACAACCTGTCCCGGGCCAAGACGTTCTTCACCGAGATCGCCGACCGGCACAAGGACAAGAACAACATCATCTACGACATCGCCAACGAGCCGAACAACGTCAGCTGGGCCGGCATCAAGTCGTACGCCGAGCAGATGGTGCCGGTGATCCGGGCCAAGGACCCCGACGGCGTCATCTTCGTCGGCACCCACGGCTGGGCCTCACTCGGCGTCTCCGACGGCCGGAGCGAATCCGACATCGTCAACGATCCGGTGAACGCGTCGAACCTGATGTACACGTTCCACTTCTACGCGGCCTCGCACAAACAGGAGTACCTCGACGCACTGTCGCGGGCCGCGGACAAGATCCCGCTGTTCGTCACCGAGTTCGGCACCCAGACCTACACCGGTGACGGCGGCAACGACTTCACCTGGTCGCAGAAGTACCTGGACTTCCTGGCCAGCAAGAAGATCGGTTGGACCAACTGGAACTTCTCCGACGACTTCCGCAGCGGCGCGGTCTTCAAGGAGAACATCTGCTCGGGCAACACCTTCACCGGTACGTCGGTCCTGAAGGAGGCCGGCATCTGGGTCCGCGACCGGATCCGCACCGCTGACGACTTCCCGACCGACGGTTCGGCTCCGGAGGCCACCATCAACGTCAGTACGGCGGCTCAACTGAAGTCGGCGCTGACGAGCGCCAAGCCCGGTGACACGATCAAGCTTGCCGACGGCACCTACACCGGCAACTTCAAGACCACGGTCTCCGGCACCTCGTCCGCACCGATCACGCTGACGGGTTCGGCGAACGCCGTACTGAAGTCCAGTGGCGGCTACGGCCTGCACCTCAACGGCTCGTCGTACTGGAACGTGCGCGGGGTCACCGTGACGGGTGGCCAGAAGGGCATGATGATCGACAGCGCCACGCGGGTCACGATCGACGGGGTCACCGTGCACGGACTCGCCATGGAGGGTGTGCACTTCCGCAACAGCAGCACGTACGGCGTGATCCGCAACTCGCGCATCTACGACACCGGCAACGACGCCCGCGGGATGGGCGAAGGGGTGTACGTCGGCAGTGCGGGCGGCACCTCGGACAAGTCGGACCACGTGCAGATCCTGGACAACCGGATCGGGCCGGACGTCGGCGGCGAGCCGATCGACCTGAAGGAGGGCACCACCGGCGGACGGGTGGCCGGGAACACCTTCGACGGCCGCGGACTCACCGGCGCGAACTACGACGACAGCTGGATCGATGTCAAAGGCAACAACTATGTGATCGAGAACAACACCGGGAAGAACACCACGAACAACGGGTTCGAGACGCACACCCAGCAGCCCGGCTGGGGCTGCGGGACGGTGTTCCGCGGGAACACCTCCGACCTGAACGGCGCGACCGGGAGTGGCCGGTACGCGTTCAACATCACCAACTACAACGCGTCCAGCTGCAAGGTCACCATCGACCGCAGCAACACCGTCACCGGCGGACGCGGACTGACCAACCCTGGGATCCCGGTCAGCTGAGCCGGAAAGGCTTCAGCTGACCGCCCTCAGCTGTTGACCCCGACGAGGGCACGGAGCTTCGCCTCCGTGTCCTCGTCGGCGGCTGTGTAGACGTTGGCGCGGAGATGGCCGAGCTGCGACAGCCACAAGATTGCGGGCTCGACCCGCAGCAGGCCGGCCTTCGGGTGCTCCAGCACCTTGATCCGGGTGCTCGGCTCAGCCACTTCGTACCGCTCCCAGAGCTCGGCGAACAGCGATGAACCGGCCAGCAGCCGCTGGGTCAGATCCTGCCACTCCGGCTCACCCAGATGATCCGCCAGCGCGGCCCGGTAGCCGGCGACCATGTGCACCCTCATCGACACGGAGTCGACGAAGCTGCACCGCCACTCCCTCGACACGAAGGTGAGCCACAGCATGTTGCGTTCCTCGACCGGGACCTCCCGCAGGTCCAGGACGACCTTGCAGTAGGCGTCGTTGAACGCCAGTACGTCGTAGCGCGAGTTGACAACCACCGCCGGGTACGGCGAGACGGCGTCGAGCATCTTCTGGATCGACGCGGGCAGGGCCGCGCACTCACCGCGCGTCGGGCCGAGCTGGACCCCGGCCAACGTGTACAGGTGGTTGCGCTCCTGACGGTCGAGCCGCAGCGTGTTCGAGACCGCCTCGAGCACCTGCACCGACACGTTGATGTCCCGCCCCTGCTCGAGCCACGTGTACCAGGTGACGCCCACACCGGCGAGCAGCGCGACCTCTTCGCGTCGCAGCCCTGGCGTCCGTCGCCGCCCGCCCGGCGCGAACCCGACCTCCTCCGGCCGAATCCGCTCCCGCCTGCTCCGCAGGAATACCCCGAGCTCCCGCCGCTGTACGTCCTTGACCACCTCTGTGACGGTGGGAGAAGTGTCGGTGGTGGGTGGGAGGGTGTTCATGGTGCTCACCGTCCTATGGTGGACCGGAGTAGAGACTGGTTCCAGGTGCTGTGAATACCAGGATAAGCAGACTCTCACTACCAGGCTCCGGACGGGCGCAGGATAGTTCGCATGACAGAGCTCCACGCCACTCAGGTCGCCGCCCGGCCACGCGCCACCGCGTCGCCGCTGGGACCGGTGGCACTCACGACCCTCCTCTTCGGCGCCTTCCTGCCGATGCTCTCCTTCTTCATCATCAACGTCGCCCTGCCCGCGATCGGCTCGGATCTGCACGCCAGCTCCGGCGAGCTCCAGCTCGTCGTCGGCAGCTACGGCATCGCCAACGCCACCCTGCTGGTGGTCGGCGGCCGGCTGGGCGACGGTTTCGGCCGCAAACGCCTGTTCCTGATCGGGCTGACCGGTTTCACCGTCATGTCCCTCATCTGCGCCATCGCCCCGACTATCGGCGTCCTGCTGGCCGCTCGCGTCGTACAGGGTGCAGCCGCGGCCGCCATGACCCCACAGGTGCTGGCATCCATCACCAGCCTGCTGACCGGCGAACACCGCGCTCGCGCGATGGCTATGTTCGGTGTGGCCGGTGGAGCCGCAGCAGCCCTCGGTCAGATCCTCGGTGGCGTACTGGTCGAGGCTGATGTCTTCGGGCTGGGCTGGCGTGCTGTGTTCCTCGTCAACGTCCCGGTGGGCGTTCTGGCCTTGGCTGCCGCGATCCGGCTGCTCCCAGAGACCAAAGCCAACCAGACACATCGAGTGGACCTCGTCGGCGCCGCGCTACTCGCCTTGACGCTCGTACTGCTGCTCCTGCCCCTCACAGAGGGCCGCCCACTCGGCTGGCCGCTCTGGACGTGGCTCTGCCTCGCCGCAACCATCCCAGCCGTTGCAGTGCTCGGCTTACACCAGCACCGCGCAGAGCAGTCTGGACAGGCACCACTGATCCCGCCGACGGTACTGCGACTCCGCGCAATGCGGATCGGTCTGCTGCTCGCGGTCGCGTTCTTCACCACCTTCGGCGGCTTTATGTTCGTGTTCGCCCTCGCGACGCAGGGCGAGGCGCACATGTCCCCACTGGAAGGCGGTCTGAGCCTGCTGCCGATGGCGGTCGGGTTCCTGATCACGTCCATCTACGGGCCACGGCTGCAGCAGCGGTACGGCGCCAGCCTGATCCTGCGCGGCTGGCTCGTCCAGGCGGTCGGGTACGCCGTACTCGCCGTCGTCGCCCTCACCCTGTGGCCGGACGTGAACCCCTGGAAGCTCGCAGTACCGATGCTGATCGCCGGGTTCGGCAGCGGCCTGGTCATGGTGCCACTCATGGGCGTCGTGGTCGGCCAGGTCCCGCCGGCTCAAGCCGGACTGGGCAGCGGCATCCTGCTCACCAGTCAGCAAACCTGCCTCGCACTGGGTGCCGCCACCGTCGGTACGGCGTACCTGGCGCTGGCAGGCACGTCATGGGGACAGGGCGGGGCACTAGCAGCGGTCGCACTGGCCATCACCGCCGTCTCACTGCTGATGACCCCAGTCACGCACCAACTCCGCTCACGCGCCTAGCCACCTCGTTGTGTCCGAAGAACTGCCCTCCGTTCTTCGGACACAACGGTTAGGGCCAGTGCGATGGGCGGGTGAAGGCTGGGGGCAGCTTGGTGGCACGGTTGCCGCGAGCGGCGTTGAGCTGGGCCTGGGTGAGGAAGAGAGCGCCAGTGAGGTCGGCGCCTTCCAGGTTGGCGTCGCGGAGGTCGGCGCCGATCAGGTCCGCCTGGCGGAGGTCAGCATCGCGGAGGTCCGCGCCGATCAGGTAGGCGCCGCGGAGGTTGGCCTTCTGCAGATCGGCACCGCGGAGGCGGGCCCCGATCAGGTCGGCGCCGCGGCGGTCCTTCTTCTTGGTCTGCTTGCCGCGGACGAGGTGGCTGGTCTTCAGCAGCAACTCGTTGACCACTGCCCGCTCCGCGACCACGTCGACCGTGGTCAGGTCCGCCGTACGACTGACCTGCTCGACCCGATCGGCCGCCGTACGGAGCTCGGCACGGATCGGCTGAGACGCCTTGTTTTCCAGGGCTTCCGCGAGGTACCACAACAGCTCGTGCAGCTGACGCAGGATCGGCAGCGCCTCGAACATCTGCTGCCCCGGCTGCTCGCGCCAACTCTGACCGGCCCGCCGCGAGATCTCCTGCCCGGCACCGAAGCAGTCGTACACCGTGCAGCCCTGGAAGCCCTTCGGCCGTAGCTTGCTGTGGATCGAGCAGCGGAAGGTGTCGTCGAGATTGGGGCACGGCTCGCCGGCGGCCTTGTCGATCGCGAAGTCCGCCGACTTACTGAACGTCAGCGCGACACAGCAGAGGCCGAAGCAGCTGCCGCAGTCCGCGCGGAGGTCAGTTCTGCTCAGCAACCGTGTGGCCGGTGCGGCGCCAGCGGATGCCGGCCTCGATGAAGTCGTCGATCTCACCGTCGAAGACGCCGGAGGTGTTGCCGGACTCGTACTGCGTGCGCAGGTCCTTCACCATCTGGTACGGGTGCAGCACGTAAGAACGCATCTGGTCGCCCCACGAGCCCTGGACGTCACCGCGCAGTGCGTCGATCTGGGCCCGCTCCTCGGCCTTCTTCAGCGCGAGCAGCTTCGCCTTCAGGATCACCATCGCGCTGGCCTTGTTCTGCAGCTGCGACTTCTCGTTCTGGCAGGACACCACGGTGCCGGTCGGGATGTGCGTGATCCGGACCGCGGAGTCGGTCGTGTTGACGCTCTGACCACCTGGGCCGGACGACCGGTACACGTCGATCCGCAGCTCTTCCTCGGGGACGTCGATCTCGTCGGTCTGCTCCAGCACCGGAACGACCTCGACCGCGGCGAACGACGTCTGCCGGCGGCCCTGGTTGTCGAACGGCGAGATCCGGACCAGCCGGTGCGTGCCCGACTCGACACTCAACGTCCCGTACGCGTACGGCGCCTTGACCCCGAACGTGGTCGACTTGAGCCCGGCCTCTTCGGCGTACGACGTGTCGTACACCTCGGTGCCGTACCCGTGCCGCTCGGCCCAGCGCAGGTACATCCGCTGCAGCATCTCGGCGAAGTCCGCGGCGTCGACACCACCGGCGCCGGAGCGGATCGTGACGAGTGCCTCACGTTCGTCGTACTCACCGGACAGCAGCGTGCGGACCTCGAGCGACTGGATCGCCTTGGCCAGCGAGGCGATCTCCTTCTCCGTCTCGGCCAGGGCGTCCGCGTCGTTCTCCTCGCGGGCGAGCTCGACCAGGACGCCGAGGTCGTCGATCCGGCTGCGCAACGCGGTCACCCGGTCCACATCGGCCTGCAGGCTGGACAGCCGCGACGTCACCTTCTGCGCGTTCGCCTGGTCGTCCCACAGGTCGGGCGCGGCGACCTGCTCGCCGAGGTCGGCGATCTCGGAGCGCAGGGCGTCGAGATCGAGCACCTTCTCGATCGAGGTCAGCGTCGCGTCGAGCTGCTTGAGCTCGGCGTCAAAATCCAGTCCAGCCACAACCAAGCAGACTACCCGCTAGTCGGTGGTTGCCGTTAACAAGCCGTGACGTAGAACGCCGAAGACCTGTGCGGTCGCGTGCTCCAACTCTCGCTGCACCTGCTGTAGCTGACCTGCCGTCGCGTTGTCGGGCAACAGTCGCATCAGCTCTTCTTCCAGCACCTTCTGGGCAGCCACGAACTGCGCGGCGATCAACCTGCTGGTCAGGTGGCTGGGATTCCGCTCCTCGAGCGCCTCGGTCAGCAACGTCTCCATCTCGGCGGCGTTCAACCGGCGACGCGCCAGCAGCGCCGGGCTGTCCTCGATGGTGCGGACGAACTGCTTCCAGGTGGCCAGGTGGCCGGCCTCCAGCCGCTCGCGGATCTCAGCCAGGTAGTGCGCCTCCAGTAGATCCACCGGATCCGCCCCGTCACTCGCCGCCCGGATCGCCCGCGCCGGGCCCTGCCACCACCCCTGCTCGTCGAAGAACAGGTCCTCCTTGGTCGGGAAGTGGTTGAACACCGTCTGTACGGCGACGTCCGCCGTGCGCGCCACCTCCGCGACCGTCACCGCGTCGAACCCACGCTCCAGGAACAGCGCGGTCGCCACGTCCGAGATCGCCTGCCGCGTCTGCTGCTTCTTCCGCTCCCGCCGGCCTTCCATTCGACAGATCGTAGAGCAGCTGCTTTACTTCATCCAATCTTGTAGTCACTACACTTTTGGAGCTAATCCAATGACGATTCTGGTCACCGGTGCCCGCGGCACGATCGCCCGCGCCGTCATCACCGCGCTCAGCGCCGCCGGCCACCCCGTCCGCATCGCGAGCCGCGAGCCATCCGCCGTACCCGATGCTGTTGTGTACGACCCCAGCGATCCCGGACCGGCGCTGCGCGACATCAGCCAGGTCTTCCTGTATGCCGATCCGTCCTCAGCGCCGGCGTTCGTCGCGGCAGCCGAGGCCGCCGGGGTGAAGCAGGTCGTACTGCTCTCCTCGTTGGCGTCGCACGCCGACAATCCCGGCGACCCGCACGCCGAGACCGAACGCATCATCGGCAGCGGCGCGTACGCCACGACCTTCCTCCAGCCGGGCACGTTCATGAGCAACGCGAGGTTCTGGTCGTACCAGGTCCGCGCGACCGGTCAGATCCGCCTGCCGTACCTCGACGCCGAGGAAGCACCGATCCACGAGCAGGACATCGCCGACGCCGCGCTCCGCGTCCTCCTCGACGGCCCCGGCAACGGCCACGACGGCCGCGCCTACGCCCTCACCGGCCCCGAATCGATGACGCGCCGGCGCCAGATCCAGCTCATCACCGACGTCACCGGCAACCCCATCCACGCGATCGACCTCACCCCCGACCAGGCCCGCATCGAACTGGCCGCCACCATGCGCAACCCGGCCCAACTCGAACACCTGATGTCCTACTGGGCCTCCCGCGTAGGCGTCCCCCACCCCATCGAGCCCACGGTAGAACTCCTCACCACCCACCCCGCCCGCCCCTTCACCACCTGGCTCAAGGACAACCCCACCGCCTTCGCCTAACCCGCGCGTGGGTCAGCGGATGGGGACGACAGCGGCGGCTTCGGAGGCGATGTCGGCGGAGCCTTGCCAGCCGGGCGGTTCGAACGGCAAGTCGACGGTCGAGGTCAGGCGTACGGTCACCGTCGTACCGGCGACGTCCGCCGACCAGTCCAGCCCGTCAAACCTGTTGCTAGCAGCAACTTGGTCCAGGTACTCCGCGGTCAGCCGGCGGGCCTCGTCCGGATCGATCTCCGCGGTGCCGTCTGCCGCTGGTTGCGCGTAGATCGCCGCCAGACCGTTCGCCGCCGCCAGTACGGCGCCATCGGCGGTCGCATCCAGATCTCGCCGTACCAAGAACACCTTCGAGATGTCCGTCACCACGACGATCATCAACAACACGATCGCCATGAACCCGATGATCAGAACAGTCATCTGTCCGCGCTCATCGGCTTCCCGCCGCCGCACAAACCTCCGGCAATCCGGCAGCGAGTTCATCCCGTGCCCTTGGCTTCGCGGTAATCGCCGTACGGCTCGGTGTGCGACGCGCTGATGTGCACAGCCGGAGGCTCACCGCCGAGTGCATCGGGGATGAGCGGCAGCCGCACGTCGGTGTTCAGCGTGACGGTGACGGTCGAGCCCGGCTCCAGACACGCGGGATTGCAACTGATGGACAACTGGTCGGAGCTGAGCTCCATCCCCTGGTCCTGCATCGACAGCCGCGCCGCCTCGAACGCTCGCGCGCGCGCCTCATCCTCCGACAGTCCGGCCGGCACGATGATGAACGCGCGCCCGGCCGCCCGGGTCGCCGCCGTCGCGCCGTACGACGCCCGCTGGACGTCGAACACCGCCAACATCACGTAGACCAACGGCACCATCAACAACAACGCCAACCAGGAGAACTCGACCACTGCGCTCCCCCGCTCACCCCGCCGGAACCGCGGCCGAAAGATCCAGCTCACTCGCCGGTCTCCTTTACCGCATGGCCCTCGATGCTGAAGTCGATACCGGGTCCCCACAGACCGAGCGGGGGCATGTGCGCCTTCACGACGACCCGTACACCCGGCTGGCCGGCAACGTCGGTTTCCTCAGCCACCACCGAGTCGATCAACTGGTCGTTCACCACCCCGTCGACCAGCTCCCGCGTCCGCGCCTCACCATCCGCCGGCTCCCGGTTCAGCACCGCCGCATAATGCGCCCCCTCCGACGCCGCAGCCACGATGGTGTTCCGCACGTACAGGTACAACCCGACCTGCAAGATCCCCAGAAACAAAGGCACCACAAGCATCGAAACCAGCACAAAGTCCACCACTGCGGATCCACGCTCGTCCCGCACAGCAGCGACTCTGGGCACGGCGCGGCCACCCGTTGGCGAACGACGGCGGGCAAGCTGCATTACTTGTTGGTGACTGAGTTCAGAGCTTCTTGGAGCATTCTCGACAGTTGTGGGCCGGCGATGGCCCAGATGCCGACGACCAGGCCGGCAGTCATCACGGTGATGAGTACCCAGCCGGGGACGTCGCCGCGCTCCTTTCGTGCGGGGCGTGGCGCCAGGACCAGCGCCACGAACAGTTTCGTCAGCAGTAACGGCATGACCTCTCCTCAGTTCATCCGGCGATCAACCGGATTCCGACAGCGCCTGGATAGAAGGCGAAAGCGATGGTCACCGGCAGCACGAGGAACACCACCGGGATCATCATGGCGACTTCCCGGCGCGCGCCGGACTCGATCAACTCACGCCGCCCGGCCTCACGAATGTCACCCGCTTGAGCCCGCAGTACGTCGGCCAGCGGGGTACCGCGTTCGAGTGCGACCGCCAGTCCGTCCGCGAACCGCGACAACGCCAGCAGACCGGTCCGGTCCGCCAGCCCGTCGAGCGCGCGGACGAGCGTCTCACCCGCGCGGGTCTCGCCCAGCACCCGCTTCAGTTCCTCGGCGAGCTCTCCTCGACACGACCGAGCCACCCGATCGAGCGCCGCGGCCGGTCCCTCGCCGGCCGCGACCGACAAGGCCAGCAACTCCGCGACGGTCGGCAACTCCGCGAGCAGTCTTCGCTCGCGACGTCGTACCTGCGTGGTCAGATAGGTGTCGCGGGCAAGCACTCCGAGTACGCCGAGCAGGCCGCAGAACAGCAGCATGCCGACCGGGTTCCCGACGCCGAAGGACAACGCGACGATCGAGACCACAAGTGCGAACCCGAAGCAGGCCGTTCCCCACAGCAACTGCTCGATCCGGAACTCTTCGACCGTTCGCTCGATCCCGGCACGTGACAACCGGCGGCGGATCGAACCAGCACCGCCGAGCAACCGCTCCAACCGCGTCGCACCCGCCCGCAGCGACGGCCCGAACAGCCGCACGATCGCGTAGAACGGCGAGTTGGAGTCGACCACACCAAGAAACACATCCGCGCCACCGAGATCCCGCAGGTACGGCGCAACCCGGTCATCAACCGACGGCCGCCGCAAGAACGGCAACCGGCGAACCACCAACAACAGCCCAGCCCCGAACACCCCACCAAGCACGGCACCCAACACCACAGGACTCATCGCAGCACCCGCTCGGGTTCGGGGAGGCGGCCGATGCGGAGCATCAGGCGGTAGGCGATGACGCAGACGATGGCGCCGATGGCGATGATGAGGGCGCCCATCGGGGAGTTGTAGCGCTGGATGACGTCGCCTTGGAAGGACAGCAGGGCGAGGACGAGCCAGGGGGCGGCGACGGCGACGCGGGCGCCGTTGACGGACCAGGACTGGCGGGACTCGAGCTCGGATCTGGTCCGGCCGTCGTCGCGCAGGAACGTCGACAGCGAACGGAGCAACCGGCCGAGATCCCCACCACCGACCTCGCGCGCGATCCGCAACGCCTCGACGACCCGGTCGCCGACGGGGTCCGCGAGCCGTGCCTTCAACCGGTCCAGCGACTCCGCGAACCGCCCGGTCGACGCATAGTCCGCACCGAACCGGCGGAACGGCTCGCGCAACGGCAACGGACCGCGCTCACCCACCTGAGCCAACGCCTCCGACAACGACAATCCGGCGCGCACGGCCGACGCGATGTTGTCCACCACGTCCGGCCACAACTCACGGAACTCCGCGAGCCGCTTCCGGGCCCGGCTCCGCAACAGTGCAACCGGCATCCCACCGGCCATCAGCCCGAACACCGCACCGACCGGCCAAGCACCCGACACCACGAACATCAGCACGAACCCGACCACACCCGTGATCACACAGACCCCGATGAACGCACCCGGCGTCACACCCTCGACTCCCGCGCTCGCGAGCAGGTCGCGGCTGCGTGAGACCAACCGCCCATCACCGGCCGACCGCTCCTCGGCGGGCGTGACGAACGTCCAGATGATCAGCAGTACGCCGATCCCGAAGAACAGTCCCAGCAGCAGCCCCATCAGCTCCCCCCTCGCGGCAACTCGGTGAGCAGACCCGCCACGGAGTACCCGGCCTGCTGGAACCGCTCCGGATGCGGCAGGTGCCCCTCGGCCCGTCGCAGCTGCCCGTCGTACGTGCCGAACACGGTCTCGGTCTCGATCGCGTGCTCCTCGATCCGCCCGCTCACCGCGACGATCTCCCGCACCCGCCGCTGCCCGTCGGCCCCGATGCCGAGGTGTACGACGAGATCCACACACCCGGCCACGGTCGGCAGCACGAAGCGGGAGCCGATGTTCTCCCCCGCAAGAAGTGGCAACGTGCACATCTTCGTCAGCGCCTCACGCGCCGAGTTCGCGTGGATCGTGCACATGCCGGGAAGCCCACTGTTCAACGCCAGCAGGAGATCCAGGCACTCCTCGCCGCGCACCTCACCGACGATCACTCGCGACGGCCGCATCCGCAGCGACTCCTTGACCAGGTCGCGCAGGCGGACCTCGCCAGTGCCCTCCAGACCGGCCTGCCGGGTCTGCATCGACACCCAATCGGGAATCGGCAGCTTGATCTCGAAAACCTCTTCACAGCTGATCACGCGCTCGCTGCCCGGGATCGACCCGGCCAACGCGTTCAGCATCGTGGTCTTGCCGGCCTGCGTCCCGCCGGAGACCAGGACGTTCAGCCCGACCGCGACAGCGGCATCCAGGACCGCGGCCGCGTGCGGTGTCAGCGATCCGAGCGCGACGAGATCGCTCAACCGGGTCGCGCGCACGGTGAATTTCCTGATGTTGATCGCGGCATGGCGTTGAGTGATGCCGCCCAGCACGATGTGCACCCGGCTGCCGTCCGGCAGGCGCGCATCCGTGAACGGCTGCGACACATCGATCCGCCGGCCGGTCGTCTTCAGCATCCGCTCGACCAGATCGCTGACCTCCTCCTCGATCAGCACGGTCGTGGTCAGCTCGTGCCGGCCGTCGCGGGCGATGAACACCCGGCTCGGCTCGTTGATCCAGATCTCCTCGACCGCCGGGTCATCGAGGTATCGCTGCAGCGGCCCGAATCCGGCGACCCGGTCGTGCACCTCCCGGCTGACCGCCTCGAGATCGCCGATCGGCGGCACCACACCGGTCAGACTGCGTTCGTCGTACTCCCGGACGACCGTGGCGACGATCGCGTTGACTGCGGCCGGGTCACGGAGTGGATCGATGCCTTCCCGGCGTACGACGTCGCGGACCTGGGCATCGATCAGTTCGACGGCACCACCGTCCCAGCCGGACCGGCGCGCGGCGAGTCTGTCGGCTGTCATCGGTCTCCCCGTGTATGTCCCGTCTGGCGACCGCTCGGTCACCATGCGCGACCATCCTTTCAACCGCGGAGCAGGCCGCGCCACCTGATCCCGGCAGCCTGTGGATAACCGTGACACGCCAAAGGCTCACCGAGGGTATCTGCACCCTCACGGCAAGGTCCAAGCGGTCAGCCGCCAGAGGTCAGCGGTGGACGAGCGTGTGCTCGAACGCGTACCGGCTCGCCCGGAACAGGTGCGAGCCGTACTCGACCGGCTGACCGTGGTCGTCGTACGTGATCCGTGTGGTCGCCAGCAACGGAACGCCCGGCTCCTCGGACAGCAGCCGAGCCTGCTCCGGTGTAGCGGGCAGTGCGGAGATGGTCTGATGCGCGACCTTCAGTCGCACCCCCTCCGCGCGCAGCAGTGCGTACAGCCCGCGCTCGGCCAGTGTGGCGGGGTCAGTGTCCAGCAGGTCCGGCGGCAGCCAATTGCGCATCAGTGCGAGCGGCTCGCCGTCCGCCCGGCGCAAGCGCTCCAGCCTGAGCACTCGGTCGCCCTGCTCGAGCTGCAGGGCAGTAGCGACCTCCGCGGTCGCAGGAGCGACTCCGAACCGCAGTACGTCGGTCTCCGGCTTGCGGTGGGCTGCGGCCAGGTCGTCGTACAGGCTGGTGAGCTCCAGCGAGCGTCGTACCTGACCTGAGTTCCCCACTACCTGCGTGCCGACGCCGCGCTTGCGCACGAGCAGTCCTTGGTCGACCAGCCGTGCGATCGCCTGCCGCACTGTCGGCCGGCTCAACCCGTACGCCTCCGCCAGGTCCACCTCGTTGCTCAGCCGCGACCCGACCGGCAACTCCCCACCCTGAATCGCCGCCTCCAGTTGCTGTGCCAACTGCACATGCAACGGCGTACGGCTGTTCCGATCAACCCGGACCTGCACGGTACTCATGCGCACATCCTGAAGCCTTCACCCTGATCCGTCGACCCACCACCCTGATTTGATCAGATCTCTGCGTTTGTGAACGCCGCCCGGAAACGGCGCAACGCGAGCTCGCTGTCGCTCGAAGCGAACGCCTCCAGGTCGACGGTCCCGTCATATCCGTGCTGTCGCAACACGGCCGCGATCGCCGGGTAGTTGATCTCACCAGTACCGGGTTCGCAGCGGCCGGGGACGTCGGCGACCTGGATCTCGCCGAGATACGGGAACGCCGTGCCGATCAACTCGATCAGATTCCCCTCGCCGATCTGCGCGTGATACAGGTCGAGCATCATCCGCAGCCGCGGATGATCGACGGCTTTGACCAACGCGAGGGTGTCGGCGGCTTTCCCGAACGGTACGCCGGGATGGTCGACCTCGGTGTTGAGATTCTCCAGGACGAACATCACGTCGTACCGCTCCGCGAGTTTGGCCAGCTTTTCCAGCGTCCGGGCGGCCGTCAGCCACATCTCGCCGGTGACCTGGTACTGCGGTACGACGGGCAGCCCGTGATCGTCGAGCTCGGTGCCGTGCAGGTTGAGCCGCGGGCAGCCGAGCTCGAGCGCGACCTGGATGGACTGTTCCGCGGTTGCCAGCAGCCGGTCCTGGTCATGGGTGAGCGACCCGCTGACGTATCCGGTCATCGACGAGAAAGCGGCACCGGTCTTCTTCAGCCCGGCGATGTCCTTCGTGGGCCAGTTCCAGATCACGACGTCGAATCCGGCCGCATGAATGCGCTCCACCCGGTCCAGGAAAGGCAGCTCGGTGAACACCATTTCGGCACAGACGGCGAGCCTCATCAGATCTCCTCGACCTTCACCGGACGGCTTTCCTCGTGCGACTTCATCGCTGCAAGTGCGACCTGCAGCGCATTCCGGGCGTCCTGACCGGTGACCGGCGCCGCGATGTTGCCGCGGACAACTTCGGTGAACTCGGCAAGTTCCTGGACATAGGCGTCGCGGAACATCTCCTCGTCACTGCGCAAGGTGTGCTGATGCGATCCGCTCACGTCGTAATGCACCATCGGACTACTCGCCAACCGGCCGGCCACGACCATGCCCTTGCTACCGAAGACTTCGCCGCGTACGTCGTACCCGTACAGCGCGGAGAAGTTCGCCTCGGCGGTCGCGATTGCACCGTTGTCGAACGTGATCATCACAACCGCGGTGTCAAGGAGCCCGTTCTCCTTGTACTCGGGGGCGACCAGCGCGTCCGCCTTCGTGTAGACCTCGACCGGCTGCGCGCCTGGATTGAGCCAGAGCAGCGTATCGAAGTCGTGAATGAGCGTCTCGCGGAAGATCGTCCACGGCCGGATCCCGGCGGCTGCGGACCCCATGCCCTCCGGCCGGCCCGGATCCCGGGTGATCGATCGCATCAGTTGCGGCGTACCGATTCCGCCAGCCTCGATCGTCGTGCGCGCGGCGGCGAAGTCGCGGGCGAACCTGCGGTTGAAGCCGACTTGGAAAGCGACACCGGCCCGCTCGGTGGCGGCGATCGCCCGGTCCATCTCCGCCAACGTCAGCGACGCCGGCTTCTCGCACCACACCTGCTTGCCGGCCTCGGCCGCGCGCACGATCAGCTCCTCGTGCACGGCCGCGATCGAGGTGATCACGACACCGTCGATCTCGGGGTCCTTGAGCAGTCCTTCGACGTCGCGCGCGTCGGCGTCGTACCTGCCCGCAAGCTGTTGGGCGGCTTCCGCCCTGGTATCGGCGACGACGGCGAGCTCGGCACCGGGGACGTGGCGGGCGATGTTCCGGGCATGCATCGTCCCGATCCGCCCGGCCCCGATCAACCCCAGCCGTACCACCCGCAGTCCATGGTCGTTCCGCATTCTCCACCCCTCCACCTGCCCGCTCGGACTAGAGCGCTCTAGTCAGGAGCTAGCGAACACTGCTTTGATGGTCTCGGTCAAGACCCACGAGAGCAGGTGAGATGAACCCCCGACCGACGATGGAGGACGTCGCCGCCCGGGCCGGCGTGTCCCGTGCCCTCGTGTCGATCGTCTACCGCAACGTGCCGGGGGCGAGCGACGAGACGCGGGCGCGCGTGTTCGCGGTCGGCGACGAGCTCGGCTACCGCCCGGACCATCGGGCCCGGCTGCTCGGCAGCAGGCAACGCACTCGTCTTATCGGCGTGGCCTTCGACGTGCGCTACCCCTTCCACGGCGACCTGGTCGAGGCGCTGTACCCGGCTGCCGAGTCCCTCGGCTACAGCCTCACTCTGAGCGCCGTCACCGGTAGCCGTCGCGAGGCAGCCGCCGTCCAGTCCCTGCTGGACTACCGCTGCGAGTCACTGGTCCTGATTGGGCCTACGTCACCATCATCCGCGCTGACAGCTCTCGCCGAGTCCCAACCGACCGTTGTCATCGCCCGCAAGGTGCGAGCGGCCGGTGTGCACGTCGTACGCACAGATGACGCGTCTGGGTCACGCCTAGCTGTGGAATACCTGCTGTCTCTTGGACACACGCGCATCGCCCACGTCGACGGCGCCCGTGCGCCTGGCGCAGCAGAACGCCGTACTGCGTATGTCCACACCATGCGGCGCGCAGGACTCACCCCTGTGGTCATTCCCGGCGGCTTGACCGAGGCAGCGGGCACTGAGGCGGCGCACCGACTCCCCCCGGACGTCACAGCCGTTGCCGCCTTCAACGATGCGTGTGCGATCGGCCTGCTGCACACCCTCCGGGCCGGCGGCCGCCGGGTCCCGGAAGACGTCTCGATCATCGGGTACGACGACTCCACGCCGTCCCGCCTGGATCACATCCAGCTGTCGACCATCGCCCAGAACGCCGACCGCCTGGCGTCCGCCGCTCTCAGCCTCGCGACCTGTCAGGACCGCGAGTCGCCCCAGGAGGTCATCACCAGTCCGGACCTGCTGCCGCGCAAGACGACCGCCTAAGGGACGTTGTACGGCGTGATCGGGTGCAGGTTGCTCGGCGTACCCGGGACGTTGGGCAGGAGCCGGTGTGCGTGCAGGAGGTGCTGGCACGCGCGGTGAAGGTCGGTGGGCAGGTCGTGGTTCAGCACCACCGAGAGAGCACCGGAACGCAGCAGGGCGAGGTTGTCGGCATCGAGGTCGTGGGCAACGAAGCAGCGGTACGGTCGCTCAAGATCGGCGAACGCCTGGACGATGGCACGGTTGCCACCCCCGATGGAGTAGACCGCGTTGATGGTCGGGTCGGCAGTCAGTGCCGCCAGCGCCTGCCCGTGGATCGTGGTGTCGAGGCCGTCCGTCTCGGCCAGCTCCACGACCGCACGACCCGGTGAAAGCTTGCGGAGGGTCGAGCGGAAACCCATCTCGCGTTCCTCCTCGCCGCGGAACGATCCACGGCTCAGCGTGACGAGCACACTGCCCGGATCGTCGCCCAGCCATTGGGTGAGGAAGTACGCCGCTGTCGCACCAGCGGACCGATTGTCGATGCCGACGTACGCGAGCCGCCTGCTGCCGGGCAGATCGGTGACGAGGGTGACGACCGGGATGCCGGCGGCAACTAACTTGTCGACGGCCTCGACGACCTCGGGCTCGTCCGGTGCCTTGAGGATCAAGCCCTGTGAGCCGCGTTTGCGCACCTTCTCCAGGGTCGCGATCAGCTCAGCGGCGGACGCCGTCTCGCTGAGGTCGAACCGAGCCCGCAGGACCGCTGGACGAAGGCCGGGCAGAGCCGCCTCGAGGGCTGTACGCACCGCCCAGGAGAACCGGCTGGGTGCCTGCATGACGAGGTCGATCACCAGCGTGCGGCCGCCGAGACGGACCTGGGTGGCCTGCCGGTCCAGGTCGAGCATCGCCTGCTCGACCTGACGGCGGGCGCGGGCACTGACACCGGCGCGACCGCTGAGCACCCGGTCGACCGTCGTCTCGCTCAGCCCGGCCTGGACCGCGATGTCGCGGACCCGGTGCTCACGCCCCATTGCACTCCTCCGGCCTGGAATGACGGGTTTTTGACGGATCCAGGGGATTCCGAACCCATCAGGAAACCCCCACGCTAGAACAACCAGGAGACAAGGAGCTACCCCGATGAACTGGCTGAACCCCGACGATGGCCGCTTGGACGACCTGCTGACCGTCCTCAAGGAGCAGACCGACGCCGCCGACTACCCACACGCCGAACTGATCGAGCAACAGGTCCCGGTGTACGACGCCGCCCGGCTCCGGACCGCGGATCCTCGGGTTGTGCAGGCCGAGTTCGCCACCGCGTTCGGACCGGGCCCAGGCATCGTCGTCCTGAAGGGTGCCTTCGGCAACGCACTCGTCGACGCGACGACGGCCGAGTTCAACCGGCTGATCGAGGAGCAGCACCGATCCGGAACCGCGGCCGGCGACCACTTTGCCAAGCCGGGCGCGAACGATCGGGTCTGGAACGCCCTGGAGAAGCTGGCCGTCGGCGCGCCCGAGGTGTTCGCCGCGTACTACGCCAACGACCTGCTCGCCCTCGTCGCGACGGCTTGGCTCGGTCCGGCGTACCAGGTGACCTCGCAGGTGAACGTCGTGAACCCGGGCGGTGAGGGACAGACGGTCCATCGCGACTACCACCTCGGTTTCCAGTCCGATGAGGTGGCGGCGCAGTACCCGGCCCACGTGCACCGGTTGTCGTCCGTCCTGACTTTGCAGGGCGCGGTCGCGCACTGCGACATGCCGGTCGAGTCGGGGCCGACGCTGTACCTGCCACACTCGCAGAAGTACGAGCTCGGGTATCTGGCCTATCGGCGACGTGAGTTCTCGGAGTACTTCGTGGCGAACCACGTCCAACTCCCACTGGAGAAGGGCGACGCCGTCTTCTTCAACCCCGCGCTCTTCCACGCAGCCGGCAGCAACCACTCCGCGGACATCAAGCGGATGGCGAACCTGTTGCAGGTCTCGTCCGCGTTCGGCCGCGCGATGGAGAGCGTCGACCGGACCCGGATGGCAACGGCCCTCTACCCGGTCCTGCTCCGGCAGGCGAAGGACGATCCGGCCGGTGTCGCCAACGTCATCGCCGCCAGCGCCGAGGGTTATGCCTTCCCCACCAACCTCGACCGGGACCAGCCGATCGGCGGCCTCGCACCCCAGTCGCAGGCCGACCTGCTCCGCCAGGCCGTCGCCGAGACCTGGGCGCCCGACCAGCTGGACCAAGCCCTTACCGAGGGCAACAATCGGCGGCTGACGCACTGAGCCGATACCAAATCGGTGAACCTTGGGTGAACCTGGTCCGGATCACGGGCAGGTGGTGTCCCCGAGGGGTGATCGTCAGGCAGGATGGCGCGTTCGCCGTCGGGGCGGAGGAATACTCTTACCGGCGGAACGCGCCACTCAGCCGAGCTGCTGTACGCCGCCCATCGAAGGAGAAGGCATGGAACCGCTGCGTATCGGGATTCTCGGGGCCGCCCGGATCGCCGGCCGGGCGATCGTCGAGCCGGCCCGGCTGACCGGCGCCCGGCTGGTCGCGGTGGCGGCCCGGGAGACCGAACGGGCCGAGGCGTTCGCGGCGGAACATCAGGTGATGAGAGTGCACGCGTCGTACCAGGACGTGCTGGACGACCCCGAGGTCGAGGCGATCTACAACCCGCTGGCCAACGGCCTGCACGGACCGTGGAACCTGCGGGCGATTGCCGCGGGCAAACATGTGCTGACCGAGAAGCCGTCGGCCAGCAACGCCGAGGAAGCAGTCCGGGTCCGCGACGCCGTCCGCGAGCACGGCGTGGTCTTCATGGAGGCGTTCCACTACGCGTACCACCCGGTGATGCGGCGGCTGCAGGAGCTGCTCGCCAAGGGTGAGCTGGGCGACCTGCAGCACGTCGAGGCGACCATGGTGATGCCCCCGCCGCCGGACGCCGACCCACGCTGGTCGCTGCCGCTCGCCGGTGGCGCGGTGATGGACGTCGGCTGCTACGCGATCCACGCGCAGCGGATGCTGGCGCAGTACGCCGGTGGTGCGCCGAAGCTGATCAGCGCACGGGCCGGTGAGCGCAAGCGGCTGCCCGGGGTGGACGAGTGGCTGAACGCGGATCTCGAGTTCCCGAGCGGTGCGACCGGCGCGATCCGGACCAGCATGGCCGCCGAGAGCGTCGACTTCAGCCTCAAGGTGGTCGGCACGCGCGGTGAGGCGTTCGCGCCGTTCTTCGTGCTGCCGCAGAACGACGACAGGGTGATCGTGACGACCAAGGAGGACACCTGGGTCGAGCACCTCGGCACTCGGTCGTCGTACACGTACCAACTGGAGGCGTTCGCCGGGGCGGTTCGCAACGGCGCACCTGTGCTCACCGACGCCGACGACGCGCTGGCGACAATGGAGCTGATCGACGCCTGCTACCGCGACGCCGGGATGGCCCCGCGCCCGGCCTCCACGATCTGACCAGCCTGTCCGGCGGCCGCGTGCTGGCCGGCGTCTCCGGCGGCCGGATGCTGGCCGGCCTGCCCTGCGGCCGCATGCTGGCCGGCCTGTCCGGCGGCCGCATGGGCGAACGCCTGGATGAACGGGTGCGGCCGGGTGCCGTCGCCGGACAGCTCGGGCTGGAACAATGTCACCAGGAAGAACGGATGCTCGGGTAGCTCGGCGACCCGCGGCGCGCCTTCGGCGTCGTACGCACTGAAGACCAGACCGCGCTCCTCGAGCAGACTCTGCCGCGCAGGGTCGAGTCCGTATGAGCAGTGGTAGCGCTCGGTGGACCGCTCCGCGCCGAGCAGCCGCCCGGCCAGCGTGCCGGGCCGCACCTCGACCGTGGCCTCGTGACCGTCGAGTGAGCACGCCAGCGGGACGATCAGCAGGTCGTCGCCGTCCGGAGTGTTCTCAGCATGCTGTACGCCGGTAGCACCGCAGACGTTGCGCGCATACTCGAGCATCGTGTGCTGGAACCCGCCACACGTACCGAGGAACGGGATCCCCCGCTCCCGCGCCGTCTGGATCGCGCTGATCGCGCCGGCCTCGCTCCGGTACGGACTCCCCGGCAGGACCCAGATCCCGTCGAAAGCGTCCATCGCATCCACCTCGTCGGTGGCGACCCAGTACACGTCCAGGTCGAGCCCCTCCCGCTCGCGCAGGCGGTCGAGCACCTGCGGCACCCGCTGGTGTGAACGGACGTGCGGGGACCGGTCGCCGACCAGGGCAATCCGGGCGGAATACGCGTGCGTAAGTACGGTCATGTCCCCCATCCTGCGCCGCAGGCCCGGATCAGTACCAACGATGATCTCTGCATGGTCGATAAGCGATACTGATCGGCGTGGATCCGCATCTGCTCCGCACCTTCATCGCGGTGGCGACGACTGGTTCCTTCTCGGCCGCGGCAGCCGAGCTCGGCTACACCCAGTCGGCCGTCTCGCAGCACATCGCCGCCCTCGAGAACTCCCTCGGAACCGCGCTCCTGACCCGTCGCCCGGTGGCGCCGACCCCGGCGGGCGAGCGCCTGCTCGAGCACGCCGGCGCGATCCTCCTCCGGATCGAGGCCGCCCGGGCCGACGTACGACGGGTGGTCGGCGAACCGCCCGGCGAGATCGTCTTCGCCGCGACTCCCCTGGCCGGGGCGACCCGCGTCGCGCGGGCACTGACCCAACTCAGGCAGACGAGGCCCGGGATCGCGGTGACCTTCGAGGTGGCTCGCCGGGACGAGGTGGCGCGTGGCGTCGCGTCCGGCGCGTACCACCTCGGTCTGGTCGACGGCATCGCCGCGCCCAGCGATCCGTTGAAGCTCCCGGACGTCGGAGCGGTCCGCACCTCTGCGGTCGCACAGGACAAGCTCGTCGTTGTGCTCCCGGACGACCACCCGCTGGCCCGGCGCAAACGGCTCGGGCTGCCGGCATTGGTCGATGCACGATGGATCGACGCACCCGATGTCGCCGCGCCACTGCCGGACCTCCGCGCCGCAACCGAGACCGACGGCATCCGTGCGGCCCTGACCTACTCCGGTACCGACATCCTCTGTCTGCTGGCGTTGGTTGCCGCCGGTCACGGTCTCGCCGTACTCCCGGCATCACTGGACCTACCGGCCGACGTCGCCGCGGTGCCGGTCCACGCACCGCGCCTCGTGCACCGCACGGAACTCCTGTACGGCCACCTCGACGAACCTCAGGCCACCGATCTCGTCGCCGCACTCACCGCCCCGGCCATCCGTCGTACCAACTGACATCGGGTACGACGATGGCCGGGGCGGCCGGCGGTTACTTCCGCGCCTGTTTGGTGGGCGGGATGATGGCGCTGTCGGCGGGAACGGCCTTCGGCTTCTTGGGTTGCTTGGGCTTGCGGACTTCACGTCCACCCTTGTTCTTGGACACGACGCACTCCTGGGGCTGGTGGCTGGCTCGGTGACCAGCTCGACGACTACGGACAGGCCAACGGCCTTCGTACGCCGCGGTACTCCTCATGCCCCGGGGGTTGTCCTCGACGCTACACCCCGGCAGCCCCAATAGCCCGGGTTAGTCGTGGGTGGGGAAGCCCAGGTTCAGGCCGCCGTGAGACGGGTCGAGCCAGCGGGACGTGACCACCTTGCCGCGGGTGAAGAAGTGGACGCCTTCCATGCCGTGGGCGTGGGTGTCGCCGAACAAGGAGTTCTTCCAGCCGCCGAACGAGTAGTACGCCATCGGGACCGGGATCGGCACATTGATGCCGACCATCCCGACCTCGACCTCGTTCTGGAACCGGCGTGCCGCGCCACCGTCGTTGGTGAAGATCGCGGTGCCGTTGCCGTACGGGTTGGAGTTCACCAGGTCGAGTGCGGCGTCGTACGAGGGAAGTCGTACGACGGACAGCACCGGACCGAAGATCTCGTCGGTGTAGATCGACATCTCCGGCGTCACCTTGTCGAACAGCGTCGGCCCGAGCCAGAACCCGTCAGCGGCGCCGTCGAACTCGCCGTCCCGTCCGTCCACGACAAGCTCCGCACCGGACTCGACCCCGGCCGCGACGTACCCGGTGACCTTGTCACGGTGGGGTCCCGTGACGAGCGGGCCCATGTCGCAACCCCGAGTCCCGTCGCCGGTCTTCAGCGTCGCCATCCGCTCCTTGATCTTGCCCACCAGCTCGTCGGCGATCGGCTCTACCGCCACCAGCGCGGAGATGGCCATGCACCGCTCGCCCGCCGAGCCGAAGCCGGCGTTCACCGCGGCGTCGGCGGCCAGGTCCAGATCGGCGTCGGGCAGCACGACCATGTGGTTCTTCGCGCCGCCGAGCGCTTGCACGCGCTTGCCGTTCTTGGTGCCGTTCTCGTAGACGTACTTCGCGATCGGGGTCGAGCCGACGAACGACACCGACTTGATGTCAGGGTGCTCCAGCAGCCGGTCGACGGCCTCCTTGTCGCCGTGGACGACGTTGACCACACCGTCCGGCAGGCCGGCCTCCTTCCACAGCTCGGCCATCGCGTTCGCGGCGGACGGGTCCTTCTCGGACGGCTTGATCACCACGCTGTTGCCACACGCGACGGCGATCGGGACGAACCACATCGGCACCATGGCCGGGAAGTTGAACGGCGAGATCACCGCGCAGACACCGAGCGGCTGACGAATCGAGTACACATCGACCTTCGTCGAGACGCCCTCGCTGAAGCCGCCCTTGAGCAGGTGCGGGATGCCGCAGGCGAACTCGATCACCTCGAGGCCGCGGGTCACCTCACCGACCGCGTCCGACAGCACCTTGCCGTGCTCGGCGGTGATCAGGGCGGCGATCTGCTCCTTGCGCTGGTTCACCAGCTCCCGGAACGCGAACAGCACCTGGGTGCGCTTGCTGAGCGAGGTCTGCGCCCACGCCTTCGAGGCGTCGTGGGCGACCTTGACCACCTCGTCGACCGTCGCCGCCGAGGCCAGGTCCAGCTCGCCGGTGACCTCACCTGTCGCCGGGTTGTACACCTTGCTGGTGCGCTCCGAGACCCCGGTCCACGGGGCCCCACCGATCAGATGGGTGATTCGCTCAGTACTCACAACTGCATCCCTTGTTTGGTCAGTAGCTCGGTGATCTTCTCCCGCATGAACGTGCTCGACTCCCGAGCACGCTCCTCCCAGGCGAAGACACAGGTGGTGATGGTGCCGTCGAAGCCGGCCGCGGCCAGCTCGGCGAACAGCTCGTCGAAATCGACCTCGCCCTGGCCGATGTCCAGGTGCTGATGCACCCGGACCGTCGACCCGGGCGGGTTGACGATGTAGCGCAGCCCCGACGACCCGGTGTGGTCGAACGAGTCGGCCACGTGCACGTTGGTGAGCAGGTCACCGGCGTGGCTGATGATGCCAGGGGCGTCGTTGCCCATGTGGAACGTGTGCGGCGCGCAGTACAGGAAACTCACCAGCGGATGGTTGATCCCGCGGATCAGGTCGACCGCTGCCTTGCCGTCCTCCTCGAAGTCGTCCGGATGCGGTTCCAGCACCAGCCGGACCCCCTCGGCCTCGAAGACCGGCAGCAACTCCTCCAGCGACCGCCAGAACTGCGCCTCGCTCCGGGCCGCCTGCTCGGGGCGGCCGTTGAACTCGGAGTTCATCACGTCGACGCCGAGATCGGCGGTGATCCGGATCGCCCGCTTCCAGTAGCGGACGGCCGCCTGCCGCTCGTCCTCGTCCGGCCCCGACCACTTGTACAGCGGCAGCACCGACGAGACCCCGACCCCCGCGGCGGCGAGCTCGCGCTTGAGGGCGGCGCCCCCCGCGTCGTTCACCCTCGGGTGGTTGAAGAACGGCAGGAAGTCGTCGCGTGGCGACAACTCCATCCACGCGTAGCCGAGCTCGGCGACCAACGCCGGCAACTCCGGCAGCGGCGTACCGCGGAACATGTACGGGTCGAGGCTGAGTTTCACCCGAGCACCTCACTCCTCGGAACCATCTCCACCTCCACCGGACGTCCCTCCTGCAGCGACCGCACGCCGGCGGTGCAGACCGCGGCGGCGGCGTACCCGTCCCACGCCCCCGGTCCGTCGATCGTGCCCTTCGCGACCGCGTTCACCCAGCGCTGGATCTCCAGGTCGTACGCGAGCGCGAACCGGACCCGGAAGTCGTCCGGCACCGCACCACCCCAGTGTCCGGCCCGCTTGGTCAGCACGTCGACCCCCAGGCCGATGGTCGCGCTGCCCTTCTCGCCGACCGCCTCACACCGGACCTCGTACCCGACCTGGCAGTTCACGAACACCTCGACGTCGGCCATCGCGCCGCTCGCCATCTCGAACACCGCGAACTGCGGATCCAGCACGTCCTCGCCGACCAGGCCGCTCGGCTTCGGCGCGTGCACGGTGATCCGGGCGATCTCGTCGCCGTACAGCCAGCGGGCCACGTCGACCTCGTGGACCAGCGAGTCGCGCACGATCATCTCGCTGCGGAACGTCGCCGGGACCGTCTTGTTGCGATGCACGTTGTGCAGCAGCAGCGTCCGGCCGAGCTCACCGGAGTCGAGCAGCTCTTTCAGCGCCGCGTACTCCGGGTCGAAGCGGCGCATGAAGCCGACCTGGATCAGCTGCTTGCCGAGCTTGTGCTCCGCCTCGACCACTCGCAACGACGACTCCGCGTCCATGGTCAGCGGTTTCTCGCACAACACCGGCTTGGCGTGTTCGAGACAGGCCGTCAACTGCTCGGCGTGAGCGAACCCCGGCGACGCGATGATCACCGCGTCCACGTCGGCGGCGCCGACCAGCGCCAGCGGGTCGTCGATCGCCCGGACCTCGTCGAATTTCGTTGCGAGCGCGGCGGCCCGATCCGTGTCCGGATCGGATACCGCGACCAGGCGGGCACCGGAGATCCGGCGCGCCACCCGCTCGGCATGGTCCGCACCCATCATCCCGACCCCGACGATCCCGATCCTCAGGTCCCGCATCTCCACCTTCTCTCTGCTCTGCGTGCCTTCCGTACGACGGTGTGCGCGGGCCGGACTCTCCGATTGCCGGCCCGCGCTCGCCGGCGTACTAAATAGCTCCTGGACGGTCTTGGGGCTCGACAACCAGCTCAGGGTCGATACCGCGCAACTCGTGGCTGAGCGACTCGAGCTCCGAACCACCGGCCATCTCGTTGGTCAGCTGGGCCAGCGTGATGTCGGCGCGATGGGTGTCGAGCGCGACCCGGCCCAGCTTGAGCACCACGAAGTGGTTGCCGACCAGGTACGCGTGGTGCGGGTTGTGGGTGATGAACACGACCCCCAGGCCGGCGTCGCGGGCCTTGACGATGTACTTCAGCACCACCCCGGACTGCTTCACGCCGAGTGCGGCGGTCGGCTCGTCCAGGATCAGTACCTTGGCGCCGAAGTAGATCGCCCGGGCGATCGCGATGCACTGCCGCTGGCCGCCCGACAGCATGCCGACCGGCTGTTCCAGGTTGGGGATCGAGATCCCCATCTTGGTCAGTTCCTCGTCGGCGACCCGCTTCATCTTGCGGTCGTCCAGCCGGCCGAACGGGCGCTTGGTGATCTCGTTGCCGAGGAAGAAGTTCCGCCACACCGACATCAGCGGGGCCAGTGCCAGGTCCTGGTAGACCGTGGCGATCCCGCTGTCCAGCGACTCGCGCGGTGAGCTGAACCGGCGCTCCTCGCCGTTCACCGACAGGACCCCGTCGGTGTGCTCGTGCAAGCCGGCGATGATCTTGATCAGCGTCGACTTGCCCGCACCGTTGTCACCCAGCACGCAGGTGATCTCACCTTGCCGGACGGCCAGCGAGACCCCGCGCAACGCATGCACGTTGCCGTAGCTCTTGCCGACCTCTTCCAGGTGCACCACCGGTGTGTTCGGGCTGGTGCTGGCCTCTTCCGCGAACTTGTCGGTGGTGGTCATCGCAGATCCGCCCTTCTCTTCACCATCAGGTTCACGATCGTTGCGAGGAGCAACATCACGCCCAGGAACGCCTTGAACCAGTCCGCGTTCCAGCCGGCGTACACGACACCGAGCTGGGTCATGGCGAAGATCAGTGCACCGATCGCCGATCCGACCACGGACCCGTAGCCGCCGGTCAGCAGGCAACCACCGACCACCGCCGCGATGATGTAGATGAACTCCTTGCCGACGCCCTCACCGGACTGCACGCTGCTCTGGGTGAAGAGCAGGTGCATCCCGGAGAACCACGCGAAGGCACCGACCGTCATGAACAGCCCGATCTTGACCCGCTTCACCGGGACACCGACGGCCCGGGCCGCGGCCGCGTCACCGCCGACGGCGAAGATCCAGTTGCCGATCTTCGTCTTGAGCAGCACCCAGCTGCCGGCGATCACGAACAGGATCCACCAGACGACGAGGATCTTGACGGTGACCGAGCCGATCGAGAACTCCGACGCGAACACCGCCTTCGCCGACTCGAACCCGTCCATGTCGCTGATCGAGTTCGAGGAGACCTGGCCGGACAGCAGCCGGGTGATCGCGAGGTTCAGGCCCTGCAGGATGAAGAAGGTGCCCAGCGTCACCAGGAAGCTCGGCAGCCCGGTCCGCATCAGCAGCCAGCCGTTGAAGGCACCGACAGCCAGGGCCGCCACCAGCGCGACCAGGATGCCCACCCAGACGTTGACGCTGAACTGGTAGGCGAACAGACCGGCGAACAGCCCGGACGTCGTCACCGCGACACCGGCGGACAGGTCGAACTCGCCGCCGATCATCAACAGGGCGACCGGTACGGCCATGACGCCGATCAGTGCGGCCTGGTAGAGGACTGTCCCGATGTTGGCCGGGCTTCGGAACGGCTCGGCCACGATCAGGAAGAACACCAGGATGACCGCGGCGCCGACCAACGATCCGACCTCGGGCCGGCTGAGCAGGCGGGCTGCGAGCGAGCGGCGCGAGACGCGGTCGTCAACCGACGTCGGCGCCGTCAGTGTGGAAGCCATGATCGGACCTCAGCGCGTCCCGGCGGCGGCGAACTTCTCCACCGAGGCCACATTGCTCTTGTCGATGAACGCCGGCCCGGTCAGGGTCGCCTGTCCACCGCCGATGGTGTTGCCGTTGGTCTTGTAGAGCCACAGGCTGTCAACGGCCAGGTAGCCCTGCAGGTACGGCTGCTGGTCGACGGCCCATTGCACGCGGCCGTCCTTGATCGCACCGACCAGGTCCTTGTTGGTGTCGAAGGTGCCGACCTTGGCACTCGAACCCGAGTCCTTGACCGACTGGACCGCGGCCAGCGCGAACGGAGCGCCCAGGGTGACGACGTAGTCGATGCTCTTGTCCTGCTGCAGCTTCGACGTCATGGTCGTGGTGCTGCCCGGCATGTCGGTGCCGGTGATGTAGATCTTCTCGGAGTTCGGGAACTTGTCCTTCACACCCTGGCACCGGGCCTCGAGCCCGACGTGGCCCTGTTCCTGGATCACGCAGACAGCCTTCTTCGCACCCAGCTGGGTCAGCTTGTCACCGGCCGCCTGGCCCGCGATCCGCTCGTCCTGGCCGAAGTACCCGAGCGCACCGGCCTGCTTCCACGCTTCGATACCGCCGTTCAGCGCCACCACCGGAATGCCGCCGTCCGCGGCTTTCTTCACGTTCGCCTGCATCGCGTCGGCCTTCGCCAGGGTGACGGCGATCCCGTCGACCTTCGAGTCGATCGCGGTCTGCACCAGGTTGGCCTGGTCCGCCCCCTCGGGCGCGCCGGTGTACTGCAGTTCGACGTTGTCCTTCTTCGCCGCGGCCTCGGCACCTCTGCGGACCAGGTCCCAGAAGGTGTCACCAGGCGCCGCGTGCGTGATGAACGCGACCTTCATGCGCGGCGTGTCCGCCACGCTGCCCCCGGAGCCGCCGGAGCTCTGCTCCTCTTCCTGCTTGCCACCGGACGAACTGCAGGCGACCAACGCCGTGACCAGCACGAGCGCAGCCCCCACCGCCGCCGACTTCTTCTGCCACCGAACCATGACTACAACCAGCCTTTCAGACGATCCGCGGGATTACTCCGCGGTGTTGCATGGGACCAGAGAGTGCACACTCTGCTGGCCGTCAGATCGATACGCCACCCCCGTGGGATCTCAGATAGGCCAACGTCCGCTCCGCGATCGGCAGCGGGACGTCGGGCGGGCACGGATACAGGTCCTGTTCGACGATCGCGAACAGGTCCACGTCGAGCCCCGCCAGCGCGTCCAGGAGCGGCGGGAGCTCGGGAATTCCGGTCGGCGGCTCGCACATCACGCCACGCTTGACCGCCTCGCCGAAGCCGACCCCGTCGGCCTCCACCGCGGCCAGGATCTCGGGGTCGACCTGCTTGAGGTGGACGTACCCGATCCGGTCAGGATGGTCCTGGATCAGCTTCAGGTTGTCGCCGCCGCAGTAGCTGATGTGACCCGTGTCGAGGCAGAGGTTGACGTACGCGCTGTCGGTGTCCTCGAGGAAGTGCTCGACGGTCTCATGGGTGTCCACATGGCCGTCCGCATGCGGGTGGTACTGCGTCTTCAACCCGAACTCCTCGGCGATCCGGCGGCCGAGCTCGGTGACCTGACGGCCGTGCCGGGCCTGGCCCTCGCGGTCGAGCCGGGGCTCGGTGATCTCGCCGGTGACCCCGTCGCGCCACATCGACGGAATCACGACCAGGTGCTTGGCGCCCATCGCCGCGGTCAGCTCGGCGGCCTTGGACACGTCACGCCAGGTCGACTCCCACGAGTCCGGCCGATGCAGGTGCTCGAAGATCGTGCCGGCCGTCATGGTCAGGCCGCGCTTGTCCAGCTCCTCCTTCAACACCGACGGGTCGGTCGGCAGGTAGCCGTACGGCCCGAGCTCGATCCGGGTGTACCCGGCCGCTGCGACCTCGTCGAGGAACCTCTCCCACGGCGTCTGCTGCGGATCATCGGCGAACCACACGCCCCACGAGTCCGGCGCGCTGCCGACATTGACCTTGCCCATATCAGCGATCTCCCTCAGTGGGCGTCAGGTACGGCCGCTGGCTCTGCTTGGATTCCTGGTACGACGCCGACGCGGCCTGCGTGGAGTCGAGCGCAGACACCTCGCTGACCGGCACGTCCCACCAGGACTCGCTGTCCGGTGCGCCGATCAACGGGTCCGTCGTCACGTGGATCGCGATCGGTCCGTCCGCGGCCTTCGCCGTACCGATCGCCTTCTCCAGCTCGGCGCGGTCGTGCACCTCGATCACGTCGACCCCGAGGCTGCGGACATTCGCGGCCAGGTCGACCGGCAGGTAGTCGCCGTCGAGGCGTCCGTCGCTGCTGCGGCGCCGGTACGCCGTACCGAACCGCTGCGAACCCAGCGACTCCGACAGCGCGCCGATCGAAGCGAAGCCGTGGTTCTGGACCAGGACGACGACGACCTTCACGTTCTCCTGGACCGCGGTGACGAGCTCGGTCGACATCATCAGGTACGACCCGTCGCCGACCATGACGAACACGTCGCGGTCCGGCGCGCCGAGGCGGACGCCGATACCGCCGGCGATCTCGTAGCCCATGCAGGAGTAGCCATACTCGACGTGGTATCCCTTCGGGTCGCGCGTCCGCCACAGTTTGTGCAGGTCACCCGGCATCGAACCGGCTGCGCAGACCACCACATCAGACGGCGCCGACAATTCGTTCACGGCACCGAGCACTTCGCCCTGTGTCAGCAGACCTTCGGCCAGTTTCGCGGTCACCTCGGCGGGCGGGTTGTAGGTGTTTTCCACAATCGCGTCCCACTGGGTTGCGAGCATGGCGGTCAAGGATCTGTACTGGTCGCTCACAGACCAGTCACCAACCGCGGATCGCAACGAAACAAGGGCTTCCCTGGCATCCGCGACGAGAGGAAGGCCGGCATGTTTGCCACCGTCGAAACGCGCCACGTTGATATTGACGAACCGCACGTCAGGGTTCTGGAAGGCGGTCCGCGAGGCCGTCGTGAAGTCGGCGTACCGGGTGCCGATGCCGATCACCAGGTCGGCGTCACGGGCCAGGGCGTTGGCTGCCGTGGTCCCGGTCGAGCCGACGGCACCGACCGACTGCGGGTGGTCGTAACGCAGCGATCCCTTGCCTGCCTGGGATTCCGCGACCGGTACGCCGGTCGCCTCGGCGAACTCGCGGAGCGCCTCCTCCGCGCCGGAGTAGTGCACACCACCGCCGGCGACGATCAGCGGCCGCTGCGCGGACCGTAGGAGATCTACCGCCTTGTCGACAATTGATGCTTCGGGCAACGGCCTTCCTACGTACCAGGTGCGCTCGGTGAAGAGCTCCTCGGGCCAGTCGTAGGCCTCGGCCTGGACGTCCTGCGGCAGGGCCAGTGTCACCGCTCCGGTCTCGACGGGGTCGGTCAGCACGCGCATGGCGTTGAGCAGTGCCGAGGGCAACTGTTCGGGGCGCCAGACGCGGTCGAAGTACTTGGACACCGGGCGGAACGCGTCGTTGACGGAGACGTCGCCGGCGCCGAAGCTCTCCAGCTCCTGCAGCACGGGTGTTGCCACCCGGGTCGCGAACACATCCGAAGGGAGGATGAGAACAGGCAGCCGATTGACCGTGGCGAGGGCCGCGCCGGTCACCATGTTGGTCGAGCCCGGGCCGATGCTTGCCGTGCAGGCATAGGTCTGGAGCCGGTCGCGGGTGCGGGCGAACGCGGACGCGGTGTGCACCATGGCCTGCTCGTTGCGGGCCAGGATGTACGGCAGCGCGTCCGGGTCCTCGAGCTCGGCCTGCAGCAGCGCCTGGCCGACACCGGCCACGTTGCCGTGTCCGAAGATGCCCAGGCATCCGGCGAACAGCCGCTGTCGCCGGCCGTCGCGCTCCGAGTACTGGACGCTCAGGAATCGCACCAACGCCTGCGCGACCGTGAGACGCACCGTCATCGCTGTCCTCCTCCACAAACCATCAACTGAGACTTCATCCCTGTAGTCGTTCTCGTCCGCACTCGTGGGCCTGCCGGTCGTGTTCCGGTCGGGGCGGTCATCGGGGTGCTCCGAACGGGAGGCGGGGGTCGATCGCCTGGGTGGACCAGAGTTCGCGGACCCAGCCGTGCTGCGGGTCGTCGGTGATCAGCCACTCGCGCTCGGCACCGGGGCCGGCCATCACGTTCAGGTAGTACATGTCATAACCAGGAGGCGCCATCGCCGGACCATGCCAACCATGAGGCACCAGCACCAGATCCCCACTGCGGACCTCCGCGAGGACGTCGATGGGGCGGTCCTCGGTGCCGTAGACCCGCTGGTACCCGATCGGGTCGTTGCCCTTGACATCTTCCGGGGCGGCGTCGGAGAGCTGCAGCTCGAAGTAGTAGATCTCCTCGAGCTCACTCTCCTTACCAGGCTTGTGCTCGTCGTGCTTGTGCGGCGGGTACGACGACCAGTTCCCTGCCGGGGTGAGAACCTCGCAGGCGATGATCGAGTCGGCCTCGAGTACGGACGGCGTACCGAAGTTGCGGACCTGGCGGGATGACACGCCGGCGCCGCGGAGTTCGGTCTCCACCTGTTCGACGCCGATCCGGTGATACGGGTAGTCGCTCGCGGCCTTCGCATGCGGGAAGGCGATGCGGGCACCGCCGGCGCTGGTGACTGCGACGGTTGTGCCACGCGGCACGTACGCGAGGTCGGTCGGTCCGGCGAACACGTCGGCGCGACCGCCCAGCGGGAGGGTTTCACCCTCGACGATCACCTCGGCCGAGCCGCTCAACGGCAGGACCAGGTACTCGCAGTCGCCTGTGTCGAACTCGACCGACTGTCCCGGCAGCAGCGTGCGGATCGACAGGCCGGTGTGATGCCAGTCCTGCTCCCCCGGGCTCACCATCAACTCGAACCCGTCGCGTGCCGTCGTACCGGCAGGCCTGAACCACTGGGTCATGCGACACCCCCGTGCACGAGAGCGGCAGCCTGGTCGACGGCTGCGGCGACGTCGCCATCGGGTGGGAAGAGCAGCGCACGGCCGACGACGAGACCACGGACGGACGGAAGGCTGAGCGCCTTACCCCACGAGGCGTACGTCTCCTCGGGCGAGACGGTCGGGTCACCGCCGAGCAGCAGCGTCGGCAGTGTGGTTGCTTCCATCACCCGCTCGAGGTCGTCGACGACCGGTAGCTTGAGCCAGGTGTACGCGCTGGTCGCGCCGAGGCCGGCGGCGATGTGGATCGACTTGATCACCGAGTCCGGGTCGAGCAGGTTCGTCACCCGTCCGTCCGTACGCGTCGACCAGAACGGCTCGACCATCGCCATCAGCTTGTGCTCGGCCAGCCCGGTGACCGCGGCGGCACTGCTCTCCAGCGTCGCCACCGTGCCCGGATCGGCAAGGTCGATCCTGGTCAGCATCTTGCCGCCGTCGAGCCGGCGGGCGGCGATCTCGTCGGCCGAGCGATAGGCGGTGAAGCGGTCGTCCAGTTCGAAGGCCGAGCCCTGCAGGCCGCCGCGGTTCATCGAGCCGATGACGACCTTGCCCTCGAGCGCGCCGAGCAGCAGCAGGTCTTCCAGTACGTCGGGAGTCGCCAGAACGCCGTCTACGCCGGGCCGCTCCAACGCGGTCGTCAGCCGGTCGATCAGCGCCGGACGGCTGGCCATCGCCATCCGGTCACCGCGCACGCCGAGCGCACCTCGGGCCGGGTGGTCGGCCGCGACGATCAGCAGGCGACCGTCGGCACCGACGAGTTCACGGCGACGCCGCTGCTGCCAGGCCTCGGTGATCCGCTCCGGCTGCCGCACCCGCAACTCGGTCAGATCGATGGTCTTGTCGCTCATGCTTCCTCACCCAGCAGGCTCAGGACCTCGGCCTCGGAAGGCATCGCGGTCGAGCATTCGAGCCGGGAGGCGACGATCGCGCCGGCGGTGTTGGCGAACCGGATCACCTTCTCCAACGGCCAGCCCGCGAGCAGTCCGTGGCAGAGCGCGCCGCCGAAGCCGTCGCCGGCGCCGAGGCCGTTGACCACGTCGACCGGGAACGGCGGGACCTCGACACGCTCGTCGCGGGTGCGGGCCAGGGTGCCCTTCGGGCCTTGTTTGACAATCGCCAGGTCGAGGCCACGGTCGAGCAGCGCCTGCGCCGCCTTGTCCGGATCGGTCTCGCCGACCGCCACCTCGCACTCCTCACGGTTGCCCACGGCAACCGTGCAGAACCCGAGAGCGCGGCTGACCTGCTCGTGCGCCTCACTCGGGTCAGCCCAGAACATCGGCCGGTAGTCGAGGTCGAGGACGGTGAGCGGGCGGCGTTCGCGGGCTTCCCAGGCGACGAAGTGGGCCGAGCGGCTGGGTTCGGCGGACAGGCCGGTGACGGTGGACCAGTAGATGCTCGCGTCGTGGATCGCGGTCAGGTCGAGCTCGGACGGGTAGATCTCGAGGTCCGGGGCCTTGGGGAACCGGTAGAAGTACAGCGGGAAGTTGTCCGGCGGGAAGATCTCGCAGAAGGTGATCGGCGTCGGCAGCTTGTCGACCGGTGTCACGAACCGGTCGTCGACACCGAGCTCGCGCAGGCTGCGGTGGATGAAGGTGCCGAACGGGTCGTTGCCGGTCCGGCTGATCACCGCCGACCGCCGACCGTGCCGGGCCGCCGCCACCGCGACGTTCGTGGCGCTGCCACCCAGGAACTTCCCGAAGCTCTCCACATCCTCCAGGTGAGTCCCCACCTGCAACGGATACAGATCCACCCCGATCCGCCCGATCGTCAGAACCTCGTCCGCCCCAGCCTGCGAAGCACCCGCCTGGGCGCTGCCGGCTACAGCCTCGGGGCCGCCGGGTGGCGCGTCGACAGGGGTGTGCCGGAGTTTCTCAGCAGCTGCCGGTGGCGTCGGTTGGGGTGTTTGGCTGTCGGGGGTCATACGAGGGTCTCCGCGATGGTGTGGAGGTGGGTGATGCTGGTGCGGACGTCGGTGACGGGGCCTTCGTCAGCGGGTCGGGACTGGAGCACGGTGTCCTGCTCGAGGACGTACCAGCCGCGGTAGCCGGAGTTCTCCAGGGTGGCGACGATCGTGCTGAGGTCGATGTCACCGGCACCCAACGGCCGATACATGCCTTGGCGTACGGCGTCCGTGTAGGAGACCTCACCGGCTTGGACCTTCGCGGCCCACTCGGCGTCGACGTCCTTGAGGTGCGTGTGCTTGATCCGGCCGGTGTGCTCGACGGTCAGCGCGACCGGATCGACACCGCCGATCACCAGGTGGCCGGTGTCCAAGGTGAGGCCGATCGACGATCCCCGCAGTACCCGATCGACGTCGTCGGCGTTCTCCACCATGGTCCCGACGTGCGGGTGGATCGTGGCCAGCACCCCGCGCTCGGCCGCCAGTGCGGACAGCTTGTCCAGGTTGCCGAGCAGCGTGCTCCAACCGGTCTCGTCGAGCACCGGGCGGTCGTCGTACCCGTCCTGGCCGGTCGCCGCGGCGAGCACCAACGTGGTCGCACCGGCGGCGACGAAACCTTCGAGGGCCGCCGCGACCTCGGGAGCCGGGTCGTGCGACGGGTCGTGCAGGACGACCGGGACGAAACCGCCGACGGCGCGGAGGCCGAGGTCGGCGAGGGTCTTCGCCTTCTCCGCCGGGTCGTCGGGCAGGAAGCCGTCCGGACCGAACTCGGTCGCTGCGATACCGACCTCGCGCATCTCGGCGAGCACCGTCTCCGGGTCGTACTGCCAGCCCCACCCGGGGACCTCGCAGACACCCCACGAGATCGGGGCGCCCGCGATCCGGAGTGCAAGGTCAGTCATCGGCCGGTCTCCTCTGTGGTCGAAGGGGTTCATGCCGGCTCGTCGAGGCCATCAGACACGGCCTAGCTGGACGAGGCGGTTTTCGCGGCGGGAGAGTTCGCAGGCGTCGGCGATCCGGAAGGCCTGGTAGGCGTCCCGGACCGTGCAGGGGACCTCGCGGGTTCCGGCGACGACCTCGGTGAAGGCGGTCAGTTCGGCGACGTACGCCGGCCGGAAGCGGTCCATGAAGGTGGTGTGCGGCTGCCCGCCGGGGAAGGTGACACCAGCTTCGGCCGACCGCAATGCGGTGTGCTCGTCCAGGCCGACCGCGATCGAGCCGAGGCTGCCGAGCAGCTCCATCCGGACGTCGTGGCCGGCGGCGTTGTACCGAGTGCCGCTGACCGAGACGAACGTGTTGTCGTCCAGGGTGAGCAACGCGGCCGCCGCGTCGACGTCGCCGTACTCGCCGAAGAAACGCTCACCGCGGTTCGCGCCGGTGGCGAACACGCTGACGACCTCGCGGCCGGTGACGTACCGAATGATGTCGAAGTCGTGCACGGTGCAGTCGCGGAAGAAGCCGCCGCTGGTCGGGATGTACTCCTGCGCCGGCGGGAACGCGTCGTTCGTGTTCGCCCGGATGTGGTGGACGAACCCGAGCTCGCCGGAGCGGACCGCCGCTGCGGCCGTCTGGTACCCGGCGTCGAACCGGCGCTGGAATCCGATGTGCACCGGCACGTCCGAGCCTTCGACCAGCTCGACCACGCGCAGGGTGTCGGCCAGGTCGATCGCGACCGGCTTCTCACAGAACGTCGGGATCCGGGCAGCGACACCAGCCGCGATCAGGTCCGCGTGCGCCGAGGTCGCGGCCGCGATGACGAACCCGTCGAGCCCGCTGGCCAGCAACGCGTCCACGTCCGGCGCGTACTCCAGCCCGAGGTCCTTGGCGACCAGTTCGGCGCGGCTCGCGTCGGCATCCGCGACCACCACCTGGTCCACCGCCGGCAACCCCTTCAAGGTCGCGGCATGGAACGCCCCGATCCGCCCGACCCCGACCAACCCGATCCGCATCCGCAGCCCTCTCCTCGATCACCGGACAGGCGCGCCGGGTCCCGGAGGCGGCGCGCTGGTTGTCCGCCAGCCTTCCGGGCCGCGGAAGAGGTGTCAAGAGTTTGTTAACACATTTTCACGTAGAGACATACATACCTCGCTGTTGTAACATCCGCTCATGACCGCACTGATGCCACGCCTCCGGCGCGGTGGGTCATGCGGCCCTGACTCCGGCCCTTCCCTCGTCACTACAGTCGCTTCGCTCCCTGCGCTCCTCAGTCCAGGCCGGGAGGCCCCATGACCGCCGCCTTGCCGATCCAGCTCGATCGGTCGAGCCCGGTACCGCTATACCACCAGCTCGCCGAGCAGCTGACCGCTGCCATCACCGAGGGCACACTGCGCCCAGGTGACCCGTTCGAGAACGAGATCGGCATGTCGGACCGGCTCAACCTGTCCCGGCCGACCGTCCGCCGGGCCATCTCCGAGCTGGTCAACCAGGGCCTGCTGGTCCGCCGCCGCGGGATCGGGACCACGGTCGCGAACCAGATGGTGCATCGCAAGGCCGAGCTGACCAGCCTGTACGACGACCTCGAACGCGAAGGCCGGACACCGCGGACCGAGGTGCTCTCACTCGACTGCGACGCCCAGGACGACCGCGCCGCCGCCGTTCTCGAGCTGCCGCCCGGGACCCCGCTGGTCGCGATCGTCCGGCTCCGGTACGCCGACGACATGCCGCTCGCGATCATGCGCAACTGGTTGCCTCCGGCACTCAACGACCTGAGCCTGGAGGAGCTCACCAGCACCGGCCTGTACGCCGTACTCCGGGCGCGCGGGATCCGGCCCACCGTGGCCCGGCAGCGCATCGGCGCCCGCAACGCGACCGCTGACGAGCGCCGTACCCTGCACATGTCCAAGGCCGAGCCGCTCGTCACCATGACCCGCTCCGCGTACGCCGCCGACGGCTCCCCGGTCGAGTTCGGCGACCACTGCTACCGCGCCGACCAGTACTCCGTCGACGTCATCGTCTCCGAACGCTGATCAGCGAACCACCGCGTCCGCAAAGTCCGACGCGTCCAGCGGTACGACGAACAACCCGACCCGCAACGACGGGTCGAGCAGGTCCCAGACCCTGGCTGGTCACGGATGCCCAGGAACCCTTGCAGGAAACGACTTCCGGGACACCGTCCGCAACCACCTCGGCAGCGCTCCCGCCGTACGTCTTCACCGTGACAGCCGTGGCCGGCGGCAACTCAGCGAGGTAGAGCGATGGGTGCTGGACCAGACCCTCCGCACCCGGGACAGGCGTTAATTCACGCTTGGTTTGCCAGCAAGGTACGCACGAGTCGAAGTCCGACCGATAGGTGCGCGAGCTCCGGTCCTTCGGTCTCGACGATCTCCTCGAGCATGGTCGCGGCCCGCGACAGCGCGGTCTCGTTCTGGTCCTGCCAGGCGATGACGCGCTGCTCGGGCTCGGCCGAGGCGTCGGTGGTTTCCAGCACCTGCGCGGTGAGGCGAGCGTGGACGGCGTGCAGGTCGTCGCGCAGCGCCGCGCGGGCCATCGTCTGCCAGCGGTCGGTCCGCGGCAAGCCGATGATGCGTTCCAGGAAGGCACCGAGCTGGAGCCGCTCGCCGAGGGCGAAGTGGACCTTGGCGACCTCCATGATGTCGAGGTCGTCGCGGGACGCCGTCTCGACGATCCCGAGGCCGCCGTACGCCGGTGGCAGCACGGCGATCCGGCTCGCGAAGTCGGCCGGAACCCCCTTGTTCACCAGGGTTTCCCGGCGCTGCTCGAACAACGCCAGCTCGCGTCCCCGCAGTACGTCGGGCAGCGCGGCGGTGAGCTTGGCGATCCCCGGTGCGAAGAACTCGATCAGTTCCTCGATGTCGATCGGCGAGCGTCGGTTGCTGACCAGCCACCGGGTCGCCCGCTCGACCAGCGTGCGGGTCTCCAGCCGCATGTGCGTCTGCGTCGCCGCGTCGACCACGTTGTCCAGCTCGGCGTTGCGAGCCAGCAACTCGGGCTGCTGGAAGATCCTGCTGGCGGCCAGGTTCGCCCGGACGACGTCCTCGACCGAACCGCCGGTCTCCAGCGACAGCCGGTGGTACGCCGTGATCCCGGACGTGTTCACGAACTCGTTCACGACCTGGGTGGTGATGATCTCGCGGCGCAGCTGGTGGCTCTGGATCTGGTCGGCGAACCGTTGCTGGATCGGCTTCGGGAAGTAGCTGGCCAGCTTGTGCGCCAGGAACTGGTCGTCCGGCAGCGACGTCTTCAGCAGCTCCGCCTCCATCACGATCTTGGTGTAGGCGAGCAGCACCGACAGCTCAGGCGAGCTCAGCCCACGCCCCTCGGCCTTGCGTCGCTTGAACTCCGCCACACTGGGCAGGAACTCCAGCTCGCGGTCCAGCAGTCCTTGCTTCTCCAGCCGCCGTACCCAGTCCTGATGGACGTGCATCAGAGCCGGCGCCTGCGCGGTCCCGTTCGCCAGCGCGAGGTTCTGCCGGTAGTTGCTCTTCAGCACCAGCCCGGCCACCTCATCGGTCATCGACGCGATGATGTCGTTGCGCTGCTTCTCGGTCAGGTCGCCGTCGGCGACCACCTTGTCCAGCAGGATCTTGATGTTCACCTCGTGGTCGGAGGTGTCCACGCCGGCCACGTTGTCGATGAAATCGGTGTTGATCCGGCCGCCCTGCATCGCGTACTCGATCCGGCCCAGCTGGGTGAACCCGAGGTTGCCGCCCTCGCCGACCGCGCGGGCACGCAGTTCCGAGCCGTTGATCCGGATCGCGTCGTTCGCCTTGTCGCCGACGTCGGCGTTCGTCTCGCCCGACGACTTCACATAGGTGCCGATCCCGCCGTTCCAGAACAGGTCGACCGGTGCCTTCAGGATCGCGTTCATCAATTCGGCCGGTGTCAGCGTCGCCGGCGCGCCCTCGATCCCGAGCGCCTCGCGCACCTCGGCCGAGATCGGGATCGCCTTGTCGGTGCGCGGGAACACCCCGCCGCCGGCCGAGATCAGCGACGCGTCGTAGTCCGCCCAGGACGACCGCGGGAGCTCGAACAGCCGACGCCGTTCCGCGAAGCTCTTGGCCGCATCCGGCGATGGGTCGAGGAAGATGTGCCGGTGGTCGAACGCCGCGACCAGCCGGATGTGCTCCGACAACAGCATCCCGTTGCCGAACACGTCACCGGACATGTCACCGACACCGACGACGGTGAAGTCCTGGTTCTGGCAGTCGTGCCCCAGTTCGCGGAAGTGCCGCTTGACCGACTCCCAGGCACCGCGCGCGGTGATCCCCATCGCCTTGTGGTCGTACCCGACCGAGCCACCCGAGGCGAACGCGTCACCCAGCCAGAACCCGTACTCCTTGGCTACGCCGTTCGCGATGTCCGAGAACGTCGCGGTGCCCTTGTCCGCGGCCACCACCAGATAGGCGTCGTCACCGTCGTACCGGACCACGTCCCGCGGCGCGACGATCTCGCCGGCAACAATGTTGTCGGTGATGTCGAGCAGCCCGGAGATGAAGGTCTTGTACGACGCGATGCCTTCGGCCATCCATGCGTCCCGATCGACCGCCGGATCTGGCAGCTGCTTGGCGTAGAACCCGCCCTTGGCACCCACCGGCACGATCACCGAGTTCTTCACCATCTGCGCCTTGACCAGGCCGAGCACCTCCGTCCGGAAGTCCTCCCGCCGGTCCGACCAGCGCAGACCACCGCGGGCGACCGCACCGAAGCGCAGGTGCACACCTTCGACCTGCGGCGAGTACACGAAGATCTCGTACGCCGGCCGCGGCTGCGGCAGATCCGGGATCGCCTTCGGCTCCAGCTTCAACGAGATGTACGGCCGCGGCGAACCGTCGGCGACGGCCGGCTGGAAGTAGTTCGTCCGCAGCGTCGCCTTGATCACGGTCAGGTAGGACCGCAGGATCCGGTCCTCGTCCAGGCTCTTCACCGTGTCCAGCGCGGCCAGGATCTCCTTCTCCAGTTGGCCCGCCAGCGTCCGCCGGTCCGGATCGTCCGCGGCACCGCGGGCCGGGTCGAAGCTGGTCTCGAACAACTGGACCAGCAGGCCGGCCACGTCCACGTGGTTCAGGAAGGTGTTCTCGATGTAGTTCTGGCTGAACGGAGTACCGCCCTGTCGGATGTACTTCCGGTAGGCGCGCAGGATCGACACCTGCCGCCAGCTGAGGTTGCCACGCAGGACCAGCGCGTTCAGCTTGTCGGACTCGGCCCGGCCCTCCCAGACCGCCTGGAACGTGTCCGAGAACAGCTTGCGCAGCTCGGGACGTTCCTCGGTGTCGGTCGGCACCTTGAGCCCGAAGTCGTAGATGTACGCCGTCGCGTCGCCGGACCGGATCTCGTACGGGCGCTCGTCGATCACCTCGACGCCCATGTGGGTCAGGTGCGGCAGCACCTGCGACAGCGACAGCGCGGAACCGGTCCGGTAGACCTTGAAGCGCCGCTCGCCCTCCCACTCCTCGTCGATCGGGCTGTAGAGCGACATGGCCAGGCCGTTCTCCGGCGGCAGGCTCTCCAGCACGTTGACGTCGTTGACCGCGACGCGGGCGTCGAAGTCCTCTTTGTACGCCTCCGGGAACGCGTCGGCGTACTTGCGGGCCAGCTGTGTGACCGCGCCGTCGCCGCCCTTGGCGTGCAGTGCGGCGGTGAAGTCGTCGGCCCAGGCCCGGGTCGCCTCGACCACCTTCTGCTCGAGCAGCTCGGCGTCGTACTCACCGACGGTCTCGCCCTGCTTCATCCGGACGACGAAGTGGACGCGGGCGAGCACGGACTCGGTCACGTAGGCGGCGTAGGTGACGGTCTCGGCGCCGATGGCGTCCTTGAGGATCTGCTGCATCTTCAACCGGACCGCGGTGGTGTAGCGGTCACGCGGCAGATACACCAGGCACGACAGGTAGCGGTTGTAGACGTCACGTCGTACGAACAGCTTGACGGCGCGACGCTCCTGCATGTGCAGCACGGACTGCACGATCGGCAGCAGGTCCTCCACCGGCGCCTGCAGCAGCTCGTCGCGCGGGTAGGTCTCCAGTACGTCGAGCAGGCCCTTGCCACTGTGGCTGTTCGGGTCGAAGCCGGTCAGCCGGAACAGCTCCAGCGCCTTGCGCCGCAGCACCGGCACCTGCATGACGCTCTCGGTGTACGCCGTCGACGACAACAGACCGATGAAGCGGGACTCCGCGATCGGCTCGCCGTTCTCGTCGAACTGCTTGATGCCGACGTAGTCCAGGTACGCCGACCGGTGCACGGTGGAGCGCGAGTTCGCCTTGGTCAGGATGAGCAGCTTGCGCTCCTGCGCCTTCGCGCTCACCTCAGGCGGCAGCTTGCCCGAGTTCGGCTTCGGGTCGGCCCGGAGAATGCCCAGGCCGGACCCCGGCCGGCCGCGGAGGATGCCCTGCTCGCCCTCCATGGTGAAGTCGTACTCGCGGTAGCCGAGGAAGGTGAAGTGCTCGTCGGCGAGCCACTCGAGCAGCTCGCGGGCCTCCTCGACCTCGTGCTCGCTCACCGGCAGCTTGGAGGCGTCCAGCCCGTCGGCGATGGTGACGGCTCGCTCGTGCATCTTCGGCCAGTCCTCGACCGCCACCCGCACGTCGTGCAGCACCCGCTGCAGCTCCTCCTCCAGAGCGCGCTGCTCGGCGACGTCGGAGATCCGCTCGATCTCCAGGTGCATCCAGCTCTCCCGGACCAGGTCGTGCTCGTCCGAGGTGGCGGTGTCGTCCAGGACCTCCTGGAGCGTGCCGGCGACGTCCCGCCGGACAACGAACTGCGGGTGCACCAGCAGCTGCAGCTCGAGGTTGTGCTCGTTGATCACCATCGACGCGCTGTCCACCAGGAACGGCATGTCGTCGACGACGATCTCCACCACGGTCCGGCCGTTCGCCGACCAGCCGTGGTCCTCCGGGGTCGGGGTGAAGACGTGCACCTTCGCGGTGCCCTGCGGCCGCGACGTCGCGGACTTGTAGTGGTGCTTCGCGGCGCCCAGGCAGTCGGTCGGCTCCCGCTCGGCGACGTCCTCGGCGGCGACATGGCGGTAGTACCGCTCGAGGAACGTTCTCAGCTTGGCCGGATCGATCGACTTGTCGTGCCCATGTGATCCCGCAGCCACCGCCTTGGCGAGCACTTCCGCCTTCTGGACGTCCAGCTTGCTCTGCATTCCCCACCGTCTCCAACGCGTGACATCGGCGCCGTTCGCACCGGACCGCACGACATTGTGCCGTCACTCAGAGACTAGTCCACCTCGGTCACTGGTGTGATGTCGGGACGAGCCTGTCCGGAGCCTGATCAATCACGTTCAACAGGTGGATCAAGACGCAATGCCAGGGCGGGGCAAGCCAGCACTGCGCGGCGCGCATGCGGTAGCTCACCGGCGGTGATCTCACGGCCCCGGAGGACGGGAAAACCCCACTCGTCAAGGGCCACGTCGTCCGGCAACAGAGTCGCGCACAGACCGTGCCCATCACACCGGGTCCAGTCGATCTCCACCTTGTTTGCTGTATTCACCATGCACCTCCGGGTACCGGTAGGACGCCCTTGACCTGGCGCCCGCAGCCACTGCCGGCGAGGTGCAGCCGGACGTCCTCGCCGAACACCTCCAGCGCCGATGCGAGGAACCGCGCCGAGCCGTCGGGGTGTGCGCACGCTCCCCGCCCTGGGACCAGTCCCAGATGCCGCTCGGCGTCGTGCCAGCCGGACGGGTCGCCCTTCACGAGCCTGTCGAAGTCGTCGACCAGTGAGGCGAGTCCGAACACGCATGGTCCGCACTGCCCAGCCGACTGGCTTGCCAGCCACTGCGAGACCCGGTGCACCTCACCAAGCGGGCAGGTCTCCGTACCGAGCGCCAGGATGATCCCCGCGGACACATCCGGTCGCTTCAGGACCACGCCGCCGCTGTGCGGCAGCCACCGGCCGTGGTACCCACCGAGCAGCACCGGACCGGCCTCAGCCCCGGAGAACTGCATGACAGCCTCCAGCGGTACGCCGATCGGCGTCTCGATCACACCGGGCCGCTGCACCGCGCCATCGACGGTCAGCAACTGCGTCCCTGGCTCACTGATCAGTCCGGTACTGCTGAACCGCTTCGACCCCAGCCGAGCCAGTACGGCGAGCTGCGCGAACGTCTCCACATTCGACAGGAACGTCGGGCGCCGGTGATACCCCTTCCGCGTCGGCAACACCCTCCGACCCGGCGGTACGGCGGGACCACCTTCGAGCACGCTCAACACCGCACGAGCCTCGCCGGCGACGAAACGGCCGGGAGTGTCACTGACCTCGATCGCCAGACCGTCGTCCCGCTCCATCAGCGCCTCACGGATGGACGTGGCGGCTTCGGCATCATGTACGGCGATCAGCACGTGCGGAGCGCCAAGCGCCCGGGCCAGCCCGGTGGCACCGTCCAGGACGAGGTGTGGCGCGAGCGTGAGGAGCAGTCGATCCTTGCGGCTCACCGGCTCGCTTTCGGACCCGTTGACGACCACGGCTTCGATGCCCTTGGCCGGCAGGTCGGCAAGCTTGAGTGCGACCGGGAAGGCCGCGCCACCGCGTCCTCTCAATCCCACGGCCTCGGTCAGCTTGGTGTAGTCCGCCCGGGTCAGGTCCGGCTGGGCTCCATGAGTAAAGAGGTGTCGCTGCCGGTCAGCCCGGCCTTGGTCGAGTCCGGCCAGCAGCCTCGGCTCACCGATGACCCTCAGCTCGACTCTGGCCGCTTGCAACATCGTCATCGGGTCCTCCCGGCTCGTGCGAGGTTGAGCGGCGTACTGGCGCGTGCTGCCTGACTGCGGACCCGGTAGGCACCCGCTGCGGCGACTGCGGCCAGGCAGCCGATGGTGATGGCGAGCATCCACGGCGTACCGCGGTCCGTACCGGCCAGCAGCGCGTGCCCGATGGACAGCAGCCAGCCGGCCGAGGCGGCGATGTGGATCGTGCGCCAGTGCTTGGTGAAGGCTTCGGACGTGGCCAGCCGACCGCGGGCGGCTCCGACGACAGCGGCCAGGACGAGCCCGTAGAGGGCGAGCGTGCCGACCGCCATGGCGACGGGTCGATAGCCCGCGCCGAATGGCCAGACCAGAACCGTCGGACTGATGGCTACATAGCTGTCAGAGATCACCGCGACTACATGGGTGATCAGCAGGACCAGACCGGTGGCAGCAGCCGAGCGGTGGACGTACTGCAGCCAGAAGCGCCGCTCGGGCTTGCGACTGCCCGACGTGAGGATGCCGAGCGAGGCCGACACCGTGAACATGACCATGGCGACGACTCCGGCCGCGCGGGCCAGGTACCACAGCGTCATCAGGCGGCCCTGCTCGCAGCGGGCCAGCCCGCCAGCTCAGTGACCTCACCGTCGTCCGCCACCAGCCTGGCCGGGTGGCCGGCCAGCGTCAGCCGCCCGACCGCCGCTTCGCCTGTCGCGACGAGCGCCGTACTGAAGGTGTTCGCTCGTACGGCGGTCGGCGCCCAGACCGATGCGGTCCGCCAAGGCCCGTCCGCGGGCTTACCGGTCCGCGGGTCGATCAGGTGGTGAGCGGAGCCGTCCGGAGTCTCCCAACGCCGTACTGTCCTCGTCGACGTAGTCAGGCCACCGTGAGCCAGGGTGACGAGCACTCCGGGATCGCCGGCGCGTTCAGCGACCGTGATGATCCATGGCTCGGCCGGCTCACCGGCAGCGCGCAGGTCGCCGCCGATCTCGACGAGCACAGCACAGCCGTACCGCTTGCTGAGCACCAGGGCGGCCCGGTCCGCGGTCCACGCCTTGGCGATCGCCCCGAGGTCGAGAGCAGAGTCCTGCGGTACGCCGAGCAGCGCGAGCTTCCGGTTGAGTCGGACCTGCTCCCAGCCCGGGATCGGCTTCAGCTCCTCGGCCGGCTGCGGGAAGCGCCGTCGTACCCGCTCGATGTCGTCGTTGTAGCCGGCCGCGATCACCGCGGCGCCGACCGTCGGGTCGACCGCGCCGCCGCTCATGGACGCGGCCACCAGGCTGACGTCGACCAGGTCGACCAGCAGCCGCGACACCGGGACCATCGCATCTGCCCGGGAGTTCACGACCGACAGCTCGGAGTCCGGCCGGAACCGGCTGGCGGCCTTGTCGACCCGGTCCATCAACGCCTTCAGCTCACCGCAGGCGGCGCCGAGGACGGCCGGGTCGTCGACCGTCAGCCGGACCGTGCAGCTCCACGCGGTCCAGGTGCGGGATGCGGTCATGATCCGTTGCTCCCACCCTGCGACGTGGAGCCCGACGACGCCGACCCGAGTCCGCTGCTGCTCGAGTCGTCCGAGCTGGAGCCGCTGCTGCCTGAGCTGCTCGAACTGCTCGAGTTGCCGGAGCTGCTGCTGGAGCCCGAGTCGTCGGAGCTGGTGGAGCTGGCCGTCGTACCGGTGCTGCCGGAGTCGGACTGACGGGCGGACACGACGGCGACGGACAGGCCGGTGCCGCCGATGCCGAGGATCGCCGTCGCGATCGCAGCCGCCGAGGCCCGGCGCAACCAGCGCCGGCGGGGAGAGTGGGACTCGTCGAACGCATCTGTGGTGACCATGGCCGTAAGCCTCCCGGGAGGCTCCTCAGCCGCACTCCAAGAGAACCTCAAGCCACCATCAAGTTCTGCTGAGAGCTCTCTGAGAGGTCCTCTCAGGTCAGCAGGCCGCTGACCTCTGGGGGGCAGTTGGACTCGCAGTGTTTGCCGATGGTGTCGACGATCTCGTCGGACGCCTCACCGAGGGCGACCATCCGATCCGGGCCGAGGACGTCGACGAAGAACTCGCGGACCCTGGCGGCGTGCGCCGGCGCGCAGGCCTTGATCGCGGCCAGCCCCTCGTCGGTGATGACGATCTCGGGGTAGCGGGAGTCGCAGGCTTCCTTGCGGATGAGGCCGCGCTTCTCCATCCGGCTCAGGTGGTGCGACATCCGGCTCTTCTCCCACTGCGTCGCCCGGCCGAGCTCGAACGCGCGCATCCGGCCGGACTCCGACTCGGACAGGTTGACCAGGATCTCGAAATCCGAGTTGGACATGCCGAACTCACGCTGCAGGTGACGCTCCAGGTGCGTCGTCAGCGTTTTGTTCATCAGCAGATAGCTGCGCCACGCGGTCTGCTCGTCGTCGTCGAGCCACGGTCCCTTTGCCACGCCCCCATCCTACCGGACGGGGTTGACACATCAACCTAGCGAGCTACGATCGGCGGAGTTGACACATCAACCCAAGGAGTTCGCGGATATGAGTGAGAAGAAGCTGATCGCGGTCGTCGGAGCCACCGGAGCGCAGGGCGGTGGGCTGGTCCGGGCAATCCTGGAGGATCCGTCCGAGGCGTTCGCCGTCCGCGCGCTGACCCGGAGCCCGGAGTCCGCCAAGTCCCAGGCACTCGCGGCGGCTGGTGCCGAGGTGGTCGCGGCCGACCTGGACGACGAGGCGAGTGTGCGGGCCGCCTTCGAGGGCGTGTACGGCGCTTTCGTGGTGACGAACTACTGGGCGCCGCGGACCCCCGAGGAAGAGGCCGCGCGGACAGCCGCGGAGATGGAACTGGCCCAGGCCGAGACCGCCGCCCGGGCCGCTCGCGACGCCGGCGTCCAGCACCTGATCTGGTCGACCCTCGAGGACACCCGCCCGTTCTTCGGCGACCGGGACGACGTACCCAGCCTGGACGACGGCCGCTACAAGGTCCCCCACTTCGACGCCAAGGGCGAAGCCGATGCCCTCTTCACGCAGTACGGCGTACCGACGACCAACCTCCGTACGACGTTCTACTTCGACGCCTTCATCGGTGGGATGGAGCCGACGCGCGACACCGACGGCACCCTCGCCATCACCATGCCGATGGCCGACAAGCCGCTGTCCGGCATCGCCTCCGACGACATCGGCCGGACCGCCCTCGCCGTCTTCACCCGGCCTGACCTGATCGGCACCACGATCAGCATCGCCGGCGACCACTTGACCGGCTCGGAGTACGCCGCCGCCCTGACCGGGGCCCTCGGCGAGAAGGTCGCCTATCGCCCGCTGCCCTGGGACGAGTACCGAGCCCTCCCCTTCCCCCTGGCCACCGAGTTCAGCAACATGTTCCAGTTCTACGCCGAAGACCACGAACGCTCCACCGGCGACCGCAACCTCGACAAGGTGCGGGAGTTGAACCCGGCCCTCCAGTCCTTCACCGACTGGCTGTCCAAGCACAAGGACGCCATCCCCACGGTGTAATCGACGGCGGACCGGACTCGTGTCCGGTCCGCCCTCATTCCCCGACAGTCACTCGTCCGCTCGCGCCATTGACCATCGTTTGGCAGCAATCCACGGAGCAGGGACGGAGCAGGATCACGCCTCTGGACGCAACGTCGGCAAGCTCGCGGTGGCACCTCTTGGCGCGCCAAGAAGCCACTACGTTCGGCGGGAGAGACGAGCGCATACTTGGCAACCGTGAAGGATCTGAAACGTCACCACCACACGGTGCCAGGCGTCTTGCTTCGCGGCTTTGCTGACCAGCGCCGGAAGCTGACGATGAGGCGCCGCAGCGGCGAGGCCTGTCTGATCTCCGTCAACCGTGCAACGGTCCGCCGGGCCGGCCAGCCCTGCCTCATCACGGCTGACGCGCCAGTAGCGACCATGCCTCACTCCGCTGGGGGCTGGCACAGCGTCCATACGGCAACTCCTGGACACTCTCGGCGCCATCGACACCGTCAGCTGACCAAGCCCCACCACCCTTTGTCATCGCACGTTAGGGCAGTGGACCTGCAGCGCGGTGGAAGCGCGTCCGCGCCCGGCAGCTGCAGACTGCCGAGCGCGGGCGCGATGGGGTCAGGTCCGGTAGCGGAAGATGATCCGGCCTCGGTCCAGGTCATAGGGGCTTAGCTCCACGAGAACGCGGTCCTCGGGGAGGATCTTGATGTAGTTCTTCCGGATCTTCCCGCTGATGTGGGCGAGGACCTGGTGGCCATTGGTGAGCTCGACCCGGAAGTTGGCGTTGCGGAGGCACTCGATGACGGTGCCCTCGACCTCGATACCGCCTGCTGTTCTGGACATCGTCAGACCTTTCCCGGCCGCCTGACCAGTTCCAGACTGCTGCCCGTACGGCGGCCGCCAAGCCCCTCGAACAGCGCCATCGCAGCCGTGTTCGTCTCGTCGACCTCCGCCGTGGCTGCCTCGAAACCGGAACGGTACAGCTCGCCCAGCACCTGACTCAGCAACGCCCGGGCGATGCCCTGCCGTTGCTCGGCGGCCAGCACCGCGACCAACCCGATCCGCGGGCGCCGGGTCATCGTCGCTACCCGGACCAGTCCGACGTAGCGATCGTCTCGCACCGCGAGAGTGTACTTCGACGGGTCGATCGGCCTCGTCCCGCCTTGCCAGGGCAGCACCTCCGCGGGCATCGTCTGCCAACCGACGGTGGACTCGACCTCGGCGCGAATCGTCCGGTCCAACTCACGCAACGGAGCCTCGGCCACTTCATCGGCGGTGGAGATCACCACCCCAGCAGGTGCAGCCGCCGCAGTGAGACCCGTGGGTACGGCGAACTCCGACTCGCGGCGCCACGTCGCGAAACCCGCGCGTACCCAACTGGCCGTGAGCTCGCGGTCGGTCTCGTCGACCACCGTGTACCGCGGTGCCGGCTGGTCGGCCAGCATCGCGGCGGCGAGCTGGTCGAAGACAGCGTCGCGCCACGTGTCGATGCTGAGGAAGGTCCGGCCGTCGAGCCGCCGTGAAGCGTGACCACGGCCGACAACCAGATCGTTCTCGATCGCGTGCCACTGATTGTCCGCGACGCGTGAGATCGTCACCTCGTGGGCGCCGAGGCCCGCACTGTTAGGCAAAGGGTTCATAGGTGTTCCTTTCGGGAGTGCCGACTTCTCGAGGCGCTCCCGGCGACACCTACGTCAATCGCCCGCCCGTGACCACGAGAGGGGGAGCACCCACTGCGCTACAGCCTTCATGGGTTCTCACCTCCAAGCGTGACGTCACGGACCTCGGCACCGTACCAGCCCACCCACCCCGTCAGCCAAGAGTTTTCCAGCCTCTCGAACATATCTTCGACTGTTGCTAATCTGGGCCCATGCTTGGTCGGTTCACGGTGCGGCCTTCCGACGACGGATCGAACAGATTCGGCGTCCGGGACGGCGCGGTCAACGGGTGGCGAGCGACAGACATCGACAACGAGATGGAGGCCCACCGGACAGCCAGCGATCTCGACGTCCAGTACGACGCTCACGGCCCGCGACCGGCCGACGCCGTACGCAAGGTGGACCCGGCCCAGCCGGTCCAGCGGGCCCAGTGGCAGAACGGCGAGCTCGACGGCTGGATCCGCGACGCTTGGGATTCGACGCGCCCTGCGCGGCTGCCAGGTTGGCCGCCACCAACATGGTGGCGGCCAACCCGACAACTAAAGCGAGCGCGCCGGAGACTAAGGTCACCGCGCCGCCGGTTGATCACCCAAGGTGTCAGTGGCCGAGCCCGACCGCGAAGACGTGGATCGAACTCTCAGTCGGCAGGGTCAGTGCGACCACGTGCTTGCTGGGGTCAACGGGGATGGTCTGGGCGAAGACTCGATACCCGGCGCCGAAGTTGGCAGGTCCGTTCTGGGTGTTGCGGTAGCGCGCTGTCGCCACGAGGCTTGCGCCACCGCTGATCGCGTCGCCGGTGCAGCACCAGTTGGGGAAGGTAACGGAAGCTGCGGTGCTCGTCCCGTCCGCGTAGTGAACGGTGAATGTCCCGGTGGCTTGTCCGACACCGGAGCCGAGCACGCCCAGCCGGTCCCCTTGGCCGTCCAGCCGGATGGTGGCTGCACCGCCCGCGGCATTGTCGGCTGACCCGCGAGCAACGTCGGGCCATGTGTAGTTCACGCCCTGGTGCGTGACTGCAGCGCCTGGGGTCAGGCCGACCTCGGCGAGTGCTTGCTCGGACCAACTGTTGCCGCCTCCGTCGTAGTTGCCGGGGCCTGGGTTGCTGTCGGCGGTGATGCCGACGTTGTTGAACGCGGACTTGAGCGTGGGCTGGACGGCTGCGACGGTGACCTGGCCTTCAGCCTCGGCAGTTTGGGAGCCACCTGTGCCCTGGTAGCTCGCGCCCGCCGTCAGCGGGTACCACCCGCCTTGTGCATCCTGCGCCGGGGTAACCGTCCACTTGGTTGAGACTGAGCCGCCGGCCGGTACGGCATCGAAGGTCGCGGGAGTGGCCGCTTCCACCTTCCAGCCAGTGGGTGCGGCCAGCGTCATCTCGACACCGTGAACCGGCTGCGCTCCTCCATTGATGAACTCCGTGACGGCCTCGCCGCCGACGCCGGGCAGTGTCGTCCCGCCTGCTGTGACGGCCAGCTGAGGGACCGGCTGAGGCGGGCCGGTCCGGACGTTGACCTCGTAGTCCGCCCGCGCGTCGGGCAATCCACCAGTCTGGTGGGCGGTGATGGTGAAGCGCGCGATCTTGCTCCGGATCGGCTTCCCGACGATGCCGCCCGTGTCCGGGTTCAAGCGGAGGCCCTCGGGCAAAGCACCGCCGGTCACCTCGTAGCGGATCGTGGCCGGCGTGTTCGTATCGACCTTTGCCTCGTACAGCGCATGGGTGGTTGCCGGTGGCAACGCCACCGCGTTCAGCCGGGGTGTCGGTACGACGACCTCTTGTGCCGCGCCGATGGCTGTCCCGGCAGCGTCGAGCTCCTGTAGGGACCACTTTTTGCCCGGCTCGACGACGGTGAGGTGCCAGTTGGTGGACCGGTCGCGCAGCCGGGCTCGCTGCGCGTCGGTGAAGGCGCCGAGGTTGCGCGCGGTCTCCCACTGTTTGATCGCGTCGAGCACCTTCTGGCCGTTGTCTCCGCCGGCGGCGAGGCTGGCCACGGAGGTCTGGAATCCGGCGCCGGCGTTCAGCCCGGCGCCTCGGGCCAGCTTGCTCTCGACGCTGAGTAGGCTCTCCGAACCTGACAGGCTGATCCAGCCCAGCATGCCGGGCAGGAAGTTGGCCCGGTAGAACTCGTTGTTGATGAAGACCTGGGCCATGGACGTCGAGGCGACCTCGCCCCAGCTCGCCCGGGTGATCGCGTCCCACGTGTTCGAGGTCATCCGGCTCGTCTCGGTGACGTAGCCGTCCTTCGCCTGGGTCTTGGCGTAGGTCCCGTTCACCAGCAGGGCTTGCCCATAGGGGCCCCAGCCGGACTCTGAGGCCGACTCGACGCCGTCGTACGAGTTGGACATGATGCCGGTGCTGTTCCAGGCCGTGGACAGCCTGGTGCTGATCTCGTCGATGATCGCGTGGCCGCCGATCGCCCCGCCGTACTGGTTGACGACCATCCGAGCGGCCTGATCGCCGGCAGCGTGGCTCGCTGCGACAGATCTCCACTGGGCTCGCTGTAGCCCGGTCAGTTGCCACTCGGTCCCGACCTGCGCCGCCGCTGCGTAGGTGACGAACTCGTCACCGATACGCAGGACGCGCCCGGGAAGCCCAGGGGCGAGCAGCGAGGCGGAGTCGAGGTACAGCGTGGTGTCGCCGGCGCCAAGTGGACGGGTCAGGAACGCTCGGCCGCCCGTGGCGAGCCGGTCGTCGGCCGGCGGCGAGAGGTACTGGTCGTTGGTGCTGATGAAATCCGAGATCGTGTGGACACCGATCCGTACGCCGTTGGCCTTGGCGAGGTCCACGGCCGCTCGTGCGCCTGCATCGTTGCCGCCCAGGCTGGAGTTGAACTGGTAGTGCCCGGTGGATTGCCACGGCCCGACTGCGTTGGGCAGCGAGTAGATGTAGTCGATCCCGGCGGCGGTCGCGTAATTGGCTGCCGTCGGGATGTTCGTGGTGCGCAGATCGCCGAGCACGAGGAAGGACTGGCTACTTGCTTGGGCGGTCTTCTGCCATTGGCCGTCCTGTGTCGGGTACGGCAGGTTCTCCCCGCGGGCGATGTTCGACAGCACGGTCGGGGTCAGCTCCGGCGAGGCACCGAACAGCGCGATCTTCGACCCCGTCACCTGACCACTGTCCCCGGGCAACGGGCCGACCGGGAGTCGGTAACCGTTGCGGTTCTGCCGTGCCCGCTCCTTGGTGTAGTCGAAGGTGAAGGCACGCAGTACCGAACCCCACGCGGTCTTCCCCGCGGCACTGAACTCCTCGTGAGGAGCCACCTCGAGCTTTGAGGGGTTGTCGTCGACCTCGCTCTCCCAGCCGAACTGCTGGTACTCCTGCGGCCAGGCACCTTCCGTACGGTCGGTCAGCGGCCGCAGTCCGATGGCGAACCCACTGTCCCGGACCACGCCGACGGTTTCACCGATGGTCTGCGTGATGGACGTCGCCAGCGGACCCCAGAGCAGCGTCTGCACGTCCGCACCGTCCGGCCCTTCGACCTTGACCGCCTCGAAGCTGGCGTAGCCGGCCTTGTCTTCGACCCGCACGTCGACCTCGAAGCCGACGGTGTCGTTGGTGAAGACCAGCAGGTCACGATCTTTGGCCACCTTGGTCGGCCTCACCTGCTCGCCACCGATGACCAGGCTGACCAGCGACGCGGGCTTGCCCGCCGCCGCGTAGTCTCGTGCGGTCCGCGAGTCGTCGAGCCCGGTGACGGTGCCGGTGCCGTCCAGTTCGATGGTCAGGTACCCGGCTGAGACCTCCAGCCCGGCGCTCGCCGCGCGGATGGTCGCCTCCTCAGCGCTGCCGGCCGCGGCGGTCGTCACCGCGCAGAAGCTCATCATCAGTACCCCGGCCGCGACGGCGGCGCCGACCCGGCGGGCCGGCGGGCTGCGGAACGGATGTCTGAACAATCGGTCGGGGAGTCTCGGCATGTCATCCTCCTGGTTGGGTTCGGGCCTGGTTGGCCGGGCTCTGGGTGCGGACCTCGACGACACCGCCCTCGCGGCGGGAGTGTTCGGCGGCGAAGACGAGGCGGTGTCCGTCGAGGGTGTCTTGGAGGTGGGCGGTGATCCGGTCGGGCCGGCCGGCGGTCAGGGCGTCGATGAAGTCGTCCATCAGGGCTTGGTCGCCGCCCGCGTGTCCTTCGGCGGCCGCAGATCCGTCCCTGGATGTGTCGATGACGGTCCGTCGCTCGGTGCGGAAGTCGTATATCTCGAGGAAGCGTCCGTCGCCGGTGAGCTGGCCGCGAGTACCGAAGATCTTGGTGTGGCGGTTCTCCAGTGGGGTGAAGGCCGACAGCGTGAACGACGCGGTGACGCCGCCGTCGTACTCGATGCTGACGACCTGGTGATCGGCGACGTCGTTGTCGCAGGCGTACACGCAACGCCCGTAAGGCCCGGTCGCGAGCGCCTCGGTCACCGCGTCTTCGGTCAGCACACCGCCGGTTATGACGTTGGCGAAGTACTGCTTGGTGCCGCCCTCGCGCAAACCGGTGCGGTAGAGCCGCTCTGCCGAGAAGGGGCAGCTGCTCTCCACGGCACAGTCCAGGCAGCGGTCTGCCGCGCCAGGGGGACGGTTCTCGGGCCGGAAATGTGTCAGCGACCCGAACGACGCGACCCGCCGCGGCGCACGGGAGATCACGTGGTTCAGCCAGTCGAGGTCGTGACACGACTTGGTCAGCAGTACGGAGCTGGTCTCGTCCTGGCGGCGCCAGTTGCCCCGGACGAACGAGTGCGCGAAGTGGTAGTAGCCGACCGGTTCGAGGTGCTCGACACTGATGATCTCGCCGATTGCGTCCCGCGCCAGCTCGGCCTTCAGAGCCCGGGTGTACGTGGTGTGGCGCATCACGTGACAGATCTGTACGGCGACCCCGGCGAGCTCGGCTGCCTCGCTGATCCGCCGGCAGCCCTCCTCGGTGGTTGCCATCGGCTTCTCCAGCAGAAGGTCGTAACCACGCTCGATGAAGGCGAGGGCCGCCTCGACGTGTTGTTCGTCGAGCAACGCGACGACGACGGCGTCGGCGATGCGTGGAGCCTCGGCGAGATCGCGCCAGGAGTCGAACACCTTCGCCGGATCGATCCGATGCCGTTCCGCGAAGGACCGGCGGGCCCGCTCCCGCGGTTCCGCGACCGCCACAACGGTGCAGCTGTCCGGGCGTCGCGCGGCCAGGTCGGCGTACGCCGTGCCGCGGGCGCCTGCCCCGGCCACCGCCAACGTCAGCGGACGGCGGAGCGGTGTGCCGTGTCGCGTCGGCTCCGTGTCGATGATGGTCATCCCTTCGTTGCCCCTCCCGTCAAACCTTTGACGAAGTGCTTCTGGAACAGCAGGTAGAGAACGATCACCGGCAGCGAGGCCAGAAACATGAAGGCGAAGACGGCACCGAGATCCGTCTGGTGCTCCCCGATGGCCCGGTAGATGCCGACGGTCACGGTCGTGCCTTCGGCCGGACCGAGGATGATCAGCGGATTCAGGAAGTCGTTCCAGATCCAGACGCCGAGAAAGATGAACACGCTGGCGCTGGCCGGTCGCAGCAGGGGAAAGACGACCTGCCAGAAAGCTCGCAACGGACCCGCGCCGTCCAGCGCGGCCGCCTCCTCCAGCTCGACCGGGATCGCCTTCAGGAATCCCGCGAAGACGAACACCCCGAACGGTAGGTAGTAACCGACGTTGGCGATCACGAGACCCGGCACCGAGGTCATCAGGCCGAGCGCGCGGAGTACCTCGGTCACCGGGGCCAGAATCACCGCCTGCGGGACCATCAATCCGCACAGCAGCAGGACGAGCACAGCCTTCGCCGAACGAGCCTGCGACCTGGCGAGATAGTGACCGAGCATGGCGGACAGGACGACCAGCACCGTCACCGACAGCGCGGTCACCTGGATGCTGTTGACGAGTCCGAACCAGAACAGCCGATCCTGCCTGCCCAGCACCTCACGAAGGTTCTCCAGCGTCAGGTGTACAGGCAGTCCGGCCGGGTCTGTGACGATGTCCGCGCCCGGCTTGAACACGTTGACCAGCACCAGATAGAGCGGCAGGCAGAAGCAGGCGGCCACGAACACCGTCAGCAGTGGCCGGAGCCACGGGACCGCGAGCAGCCTCGGATCCCCGGTCGTCCGTGAAGCCCGGACCGACGACAGACTTGCCTCTGTCACAGCGAGACCTCCCGGCGCTGGAGCAGGCGCAGGGCGATGGCCGAGACCACAGCGATGACGATCAGCATCACGGTCGCCATTGCCGACGCGTACCCGACCCGGTTGCCGGTGAAGCCGGTCCGGATGATGTCGAAGGCGATGGTGGCCGTCGTACCGCTGCCGGGACCACCATTGGTGATGACCTGGACGTGGTCGTACACCTTGAAGCCGGTGATCATCAGCATCACCGTGTTGATGGTCACCGCAGGTGCCAGCAACGGCCAGGTCACGGCCCGGAACTGCCGCAACGGCCCCGCACCGTCGAGCGCCGCGGCCTCCCGCAGCGATTGCGGCACACCCTGCAGGCCGGCGAGGTAGACCACCGTGCAGAACCCGAGCATCTGCCACGAGATGATCCAGCCCACCGAGTACAGCGCGAGATCGGGGTCGGAAAGCCAGCCCGGCGGGGAGCCGACGCCAGCCTCGCCCAGAGCGCGGTTCAGCAGCCCGCCGTCATTGAGCAGGGCCTGCCAGATGACGCTGACCACGACAGAGCTGAGGACGACCGGCGCGAAGAAGACCGTCCGCAGCCACCGGTAGAGCCGTGCGGGACGGTCCAGCAGCAGCGCGACGGCCAGGCCGAGGACGTTCGGCACGATCGTGACGATCAGCGTAAGGATCGCGGTGTTCCCCAACGTCCGCAGGAAGTCCGGGTCCGTCAGCAGCAACCGATAGTTGTCGAAGGCAACCCAAGTGGCCGGTGGCCGAAACGGGTTCCGGTCGGTCAGGCTGTAACCGAGACTCAGCGCGACCGGGACGGCCACCAGCGTGCCGTACACCAGCAGTCCGGGAGCTGCGAAGACGCCGAACCGCCACCAGCCCAGGCTCCCACTCCGGCCCCGGATCGTCAGGTCGGTCATCACCGCGTCGCCTTGACGTACTGGGTGTCCAGGAACTTCGCGACGTCGGTTGCGGACTTCCGGCCACTGATCAGGTCTGCCGCGGCCGCGAAGACCTGGTCCGGCATCCCAGGCGGCAGGGCGCCGTCGCCGGTCTCGACCGTGAACGCGTTCACCACGCCACCGCTGCGCACCGCGCGCTCGTATACGGCGACCGTCTGCTGGTACACCGGTCCCATGTCTGTCGGCGGCTGATAGCCCTTGATCGCGATGATCGAACCGTCCGCCTTGACGCCGGCATCGAGGTTCTCCTTGTCCTCCATGAAGGCGAGCGCCCACTTCTTCGCCTTGTCTACGTCCGGCGCCTCAGTGCTGACGCTCATCCCGCCGCCGGTGTACGCCGGGACGACCCCCTCACCGCCGGCGGTCGGCCACGGGAACACCCCGACCTCGAAGCCGGGCTTCTTCTGGTCTGCCGAGGCGGCGAACCACGAGCCCATCGGGTACATCGCACCCTTGCCATCGCGGAACGCCTGCTCGGTGTCGGCATAGGACCGGCTCAGCCCGGCCTTGTCGATGTAGCCACGACGAGCCAGATCGGCGACCTTGTCCGCCGCGGCGACGAACGCCGGATCGGCGAAGGTCAACTGACCCGCCGCACGTTTCGACAACCAGTCGGGATGCCTGCGATAGAGGTCGGCGCCGACGGCCGCGATCCAGGGGTAGCCGGCGGCGAAGGTGTCCTTCCCCCCACCGCCTACCACGACCGGGTTGATGCCCGCCGCCTTGAGCTTCGCGCTGACGGTGAGGAGGTCCGGATAGGTCTTCGGCGGCGCCGGAATCCCGGCCTTGGCGAAGAGGCTCTTGTTGTAGTAAACGAGCGGCGTCGGCTGGGTGTTGTAAGGCAGCTGGTAGACCTTGCCGCCGATCGGGTTGGACTCGGGGAACTCGTAGTTCTTCAGCTCCTCCACCGTCCACGGTGCGAGCTGCCCCGACTGCGCGAACCCGTCTGGGTTCACAGCGATCATCACGTCCGGCAGCTGACCTGACGCCGACAACTGCTTGGCGTATGCCGTCCGGTCGGCGCTCGGCGCGACCAGCTTCTTGATCGAAACGCCCGGAACCTTCGCCGAGGCACGAGCGATCGCCGCATCCCAATACTTCGCATCCAGGTTCGGCGTCTCGAACGTCAAGAACGTCAACGTGACACTGTCGCCCTGGGCCCCGCCACGCCCGGCGTTGTCACCACCGACCGTGCAGCCCGTCACCGCGACCACCGCGGCGGCCGTGAGTACGGCAAGTCTCCTCAGCATGGCTCAGCTCCTCGCTGTGCGACCAGGCCTGCAGCTAATTTTTCAGGCCGCCTATAAAATAGGTTTCGCCAACTGAAGCACCGCGGCTCGGGTCCGGTCAAGACTCTGAGCCGGGCGAATTGTCTACCCACCTAGGCGCTCGGCGGACCGCTTCGGAGGGCAGATGCAGGGATTTCATGAGATGGGGTGAATAATTGCCTCGAGACGGCAACGCGAACGGAAGGGAAAGCCATGCCAGCAGTCAGCGGCAACGCCCAGGTGCTCCGTCGGCTCAACGGGGTCGCCGTGCTCCGGGCTCTCCACGGGGCCGAATCGATGACGTTCGCGGACCTGACGGCGTCCACGTCGCTGTCCCGCCCGACGGTCGAGGATGCGATGGCCGACCTGATCGAGGAGGGTCTCGCGGTCGAAATCTCCCCCGCCACGGACGGCCGACGGCCGGTCGGGCGCCCGGCCAAGCGGTACCAGTTCCGCACCGATGCCGGCTATGTGCTGGGTGCCGACATCAGCGTGCGCAGCATCCGGGTACTGACGGCAGACCTGCGAGGCGCCCTGCTCGCCACATCCGAGACGACGATCGATCCAGGTCTGCCGGCCGCGGACCGGCTGGACGTAGCGCGTCGTGCCCTGAAGGACGCCCTGCTCGAGGCCGAGATCCGCAAGTCCGATCTGTGGACGATCGGCGTCGCCACCACCGGTGTCATCGACCCTGCAGGCCGCGTCACGAAAAGCACGAGACTCGCGGACTGGGCCGGCACCGATGTCGCGACGGCCCTTCGCGGCATCGGACGCGCTGACGTTGTCGTCGGCAACGATGCTCGGCTGGCGGCACTGGCCGAGCACTGGCTCGGGGCGGCGACTGATGTGTCCACCTTCGTCAACGTCCTGGCCGGGGCCACGACGGCCGCAGGTGTCGTCATCGACGGCGAGGTCTATCACGGCCGCCACGGTGCCTCCGGGGAGATCGGCGTACTCGCCGAGTCCGGGTGGCAGCAGGCCGTCGACGCTCTGGGCAACGAGGGCGGTGCAGAACTGTTCAGGAGGGCGGCCGAGGGTGACAGACGAGCCCTGGCCGCGACCCAAAACTTCACTCGCCACCTCGCTCCAGGCCTCGCTGCCCTGGTCCTCGCGTTCGACCCCGACTGCGTCGTCATCGCAGGCGAGCTGTCCGGCGTCGGCGAGACACTGACCGCACCGTTGGAGGCCCATCTCAAGTCCGTCTGCGTGTTCCCGCTCGAGGTGCGATCGTCCAAGCTCGGCCCCGAGGCCGCCGCCTTGGGCGCCGTCCGCCTAGCCCTCGACCGAGTCGAGTCCCGCCTCTTCAACCTCGACCGCCGGTAAGCGTCATTTCAGCTCGACATCAACGGGCCAGAGGGGCCTGGGCTGGAGCCGGGCCGTCGAGTCAAGCGACAACGGACCTCCGTCCTACCCGCCACCCCGCGGCCCACACCGTCATAGCTGTCGGCCCCGCTGGTTCCTCACCCTGCCACCGTCGATCTGCGATTGGCCAACGTACCGCCCGCTTGAAGGATCCGGTGATGCCTACCCGAACACTGGGTGACGACGCTGCGGCCGAAGAAAGTTTCCCCGTTGCCGAACCGATCTGGTCGCAAGGGGCGACAGTGAGGGTATGGCTGACTGTGATTCCACAGACGCCGACCTCATCAACTCGATGTCCGAGCACGACGAGGCCGCGCTTCGGCTGCTCTACGGCCGCCACGCCGCTTGGGTCTCCGCGCGGCTGAGGCGGCGGTGCGCTGACACCGACGTAGTCGCGGACGTCCTGCAAGACACCTTCGTCGCGGCTTGGAACGGCGCCGGCAAGTTCCGCGGCGATGGGGATGTCGCCGCCTGGTTGTGGGGGATAGCCATTCGTCGGCTGATCAGCCGCCTCCGGCTGGCCGACGGCCGTGCCGCGAAGGCCCCGACGTGGAAGCTGTACGACGCTGTCGATGTCTCCGCGGAGGAAACTGCGCTGCTCACTGTCGAGTACTCCGATCTGGGCACCGCGCTGGCACGGCTGTCGCCCGAGCTACGCGTGGTACTGCAGGCAACGGTGTTGGACGGTCTGACCACCCGGGAGGCGGCGCGGGCGCTCAACATTCCGCAAGGAACCGTCAAGACGCGGCTGGTACGAGCGCGCACGAGGCTGCGGGAGGAGCTCGCATGACCCAGCGACCAAGGACCTGGCACGCCGACGAAGCAGAACTGCGAGCACTGGCAGACGGAGTCGCTGGACCAGCACTCGGCGCATCTGTCGAGTCCCACCTGATGCGGTGCGGAATCTGCCGTGCGCGGATGAACGACCTCGTTGACGGCGACCTTTTGGACTCGGTGTGGACGGCGATCAGGGAGACCGTCGAAGCGCCTAAGCCGAGCGTGGTAGAGCGCCTACTACGGAGGTTTGGCGTCTCGGCCGAGTCCGGTCGCCTGCTGGTGGCGGTGCCTGCCATGCGGGGCGCATGGCTGATCGGCGCGACGGCGGCGCTGCTCTTCGCCGGCGGCGCCGCGCTGTTCGCCAGCGGTTTCGGGCTCGCCCTGTTCTTGCTGGTTGCTCCGCTGGTACCGGTGATGGGTGTGGCGGCCGCGTACGGCGGTGACGCGGACCCGTCCCACGAGCTGGTCGTGACGACGCCGTACTCGGCCGGTCGGCTGCTGTTGCTGCGGACCGCTGCAGTCCTGGCCACGTCACTCCCGGTCGCTGCGCTGGTCGGATTGGCATTGCCGGGTCCGGCCTGGTTGGCGGTCGCCTGGCTGATCCCTGGCCTTGCGTTCGTGTCGTTGTCGTTGGCGGCGGCACCGTTCGTCGGTGCGACGTTCTCCAGTGGGGCGGTCGCGGCCACCTGGTCCGTCATCGCGATCGCGGTATCGAAGATCGGCGATCCGATGGATCTCGCCGGCCCAGCAGTTCAGGTCGGTTCGCTGGTGCTCTGCGCTGCCGCCGTCACGACCATACTCACGCACTTTCGGCTCTTCGATCTGCCAAGGGGGCAGACATGAGTTCAGTCATTCTCACCGGACTTGGCAAACGGTACGGACGTGCTCCGGCGCTGACGGGTGTTGATCTCCGGCTGTCGTCGGGCGTGACCGGGCTGCTCGGACCGAATGGGGCGGGCAAGACCACGCTGCTACGGATCCTCGCGACCGCGCTTGCCGCGGATGAGGGACAGGTTCGGGTGCTCGGCCAGAATCCGGCCGACACCGCCGGGCGTCTCGCGATCCGGCGGCGGCTCGGCTACCTGCCGCAGGAGTCGGGCTTCCCGCGCGGCTTCACCGCATTCGGGTTCGTCGACTACATGGCCATTCTCAAGGAATGGGGCGATCGCGCAGCCCGGCACGCCGAGGTACGGCGGGTCGTCGGTCTCGCCGATCTGTCGGCCGTCGCCACCAAACGGGTGCACGCGCTGTCGGGTGGGCAGCGCCGTCGCGTGCTGCTGGCCCAGGCGCTGATCGGCCAGCCGGATCTGCTGGTGCTCGACGAGCCGACCACCGGACTCGATCCCGCGCAGCGCGCCCGATTGCGCGACATCCTGTCGACGGCCGGGGAGACCGCCACCCTGGTGATCTCGACCCATCAAACCGAGGACGTTGCGGCCTTGTGCGAGCGGGTGATCGTGCTTGACCGGGGCCGTGTGCATTTCGACGGCTCCGTCGAGGGCCTGATCAGCTCGGCCTCCGGACGGGTCTGGCTGGCAACCGACAGGCATCCGGACGCCCAGCACGCATGGCGGATCGGAAGCGGTCGGTGGCGCAACGTCGGTGATCCACCGGCGGGATGCGAGGTGGTCGACCCGACGCTCGAGGACGCATACCTGCTGCTGGTCGGCGACCGTGCGCGGGCGACGGAGAAGGAGGCAGTCGCATGAGCTCCACGATGGTTCCGCTGACCACCGAGCCGGCCGCGCCGCCGAGGTCAACCCTGGCGGCCCTTGCGCGTGCCGACGCCCGCCGGTTTGCCCGGCACCCACTGTTTCTGTTCGGTGTCGCGGTGTGCCTTCTCCTTCTGGCATCCGTCGCCATCGGTGGCGATCCGGCGCCGCTCGAGAGCACTGTCGCGCCCGCGTTCTTCCTCGGAGTGTTCGGGTTCGTCGTAGCCCATCGGCTGACGACTTCCCTGCGTCGCACCCCTGACCTCGCCGAGATTGCGCCGGTCGACGAGCGCAGACGCACTATCTCGCTCTGCCTGGCCTGCCTGGTGCCAACGGGTGTTGCAGTGGCGATGATGGCGGGGTCGCTCGTCGCCGCCGCCGTCTGGCCGCCGGTCGCGATCCCGGCAGGAGACCCGGTGTCGTGGTTCGGTCACGAGCCGGCAGTCGACATCTTGGCCGCACTTGTGGAGGGCGGCCCGGTGGCCGCGCTAGGCGGATCGCTGCTCGGTGTGGCCGTGGCCCGGTGGGCGCCGTTCCGCGGTTCTGCGCTGCTCGCGCTTGTGGTGCTCGTGGTGGGTACCGCAGTGGCCGATGGGTGGACCTCCGGCTGGGCAGCCATCGCGCCCTACCAGGTCTTCAGTGACTCATTGGTCGTCGACGGACAGCTACGGTCTTCCTGGTTGGCGGAGTGGCTATCACCTCGCTGGCACCTGGCGTATTCCCTGTGCCTCTGCGGCCTCGCGGTCGTCGCGGCGCTGCTGCGGGACGGTACCGGTCGGCGGCAACTGCTTGCTGTCTCGGCCGCGCTCACAGTCGCGGCGGCCGGCGCGCTGTTGCTCGCTGTCCGATGACCAGCTTGGTACGACGGCACGCAACCACGCTGCCCCGTGTGTTGCTGCAGACGCCCTGGCCGATGGTTCTGCTCGCCGTGATGTCGGCCGGATTGGTGGCCCTGCTGTCGATAGCACGTCCGTCGAGCGCCGTTCCGCTCTTCGTGGTTCATCTGGCGGCAGTGGCGCTCGCCTCGGGAGCGGCGTACCTGCTTGACGACGCTGCGATCGCGGTCACGGCCGCCACGCCTCAGAGGCTCTGGCGCCGACGGGCGCCCACCCTGTTTGCCGGACTGGCAGTGGTCGGAGCGGCTTGGACGGTCATTGTCGTACTGCTGAACCAGCAGTCTCCGACACCATCAACCTCGGCCCTCACGATCGAGGTCGCGGCGCTGGTCTCGGTGGCCGTGGCGGCGGCCGCCGTGGCTGCCCGCAGGGGTGAGCCGGAGCCGGGGAATCTGGTGGCGCCTGCGATCGTGCTGCTGGGGGTCGGCGCACTGATCGCTCAACCAGCGCTGAATATCACACTGTTCATGAGTGGCCCGGGCGATCCCCACCGCCGGGTGTGGTGGGTCGGCATCGCGGTCGCCGCGACGATCGTGCTGCTCATCGCGTCGCGTGATCCGGCAACTCGGCCGAGCCGGCGGCCGGCCGACCCGCGTGGACTGTCAAAACGGCCCTCGGACCGGCGGGACCCACTTGGATAACGATCGAGCCTTGCTGACGTCGGCCCCACGCACCATGACCGCCTCGATGGGGACCTCGTCCATGACGAAACTCCCAGGTCACAGGAGCGCCCACGCCAGCGCCTCAAGATAACGATCGTTAGTCGCCGAACGTGGCGCCTGCGGGACGGGTGCGGGAGACTGCCTCGATGGCTCCTCTGGCCCTAAGTGACGTCGGCCCGTTGACCTGTCGTAGCTACGGCTTCGACCTGTTGCGGTGGTTCCGCCAGCTGTGGGAACTGAGGGTCGGTTGGGACCAGGCGACGTCCTCCCAGGTCGCCGTCCTGGTCGGCTGGATGCGGTCGTCGCCGAATCCTCCAGAACTGCAGGCCACTGGGGCGGGGTTAGCCTCCGACAAGCGAGCCTTTCACCGAGCCACTTGTCTGAGACGGTGCTGGCTGGCCGTGGGCCAAGGACATCTCGCGGCCGTCCGGCGGGTCGTGTCCAGTTTGGGAACGCCTATCGGGCGCTGCGTACGGATAGCGGATCGGTTAAGAGGTCCAAATGGCCGACATGGCATGCGGTCTCTTCCAGCATGTGCACCATCACCCAGCGAAGCGTCACGGGACCCTTGCCGAATGATGGCCGGGGCGCGGCCGTGTCGAGGCTAGGAAGTTGACTTGCGACGCCGCGGCTGCGCGAGCACGCGGCACGGTAGAGCTCGACGATCTCCCCGACGGTGTCGTCGGCCGCGGACTTGAGGTCCCACTCCGGCTGCGTGTCGAACGGCGCGGACGCCCAGGGCTCAGGCAGATCACCGCCGCCGACGCGCGCGATGAACCAGTGGTCCTCCATGTGCGCGAGATGCTTCACCACAGCGCCTGGTGTCAGATTGGTTGCCGGCAGGGACTTGGTTCGGGCCTGCTCGTCCGTCAGCCTCCCGAATCGGGTGAGCACCCGATGACGATACTGATCAAGAAACTGGCTGAGGGTGGTTCGCTCGTCAGCGTCGAGGTCGGGGTAGAACTGTGCTTCGTCCACGGACATCTAGGCGTTGATCCTTCCGTGATGGTTCTGGGTGGCAGCGCCGGGAATTGGACGCGGTTGGTCTTAACGTATGGCAGGCCGAGCTCGGCGTTCGTTGCCAGGCCGCTCGCCAACTGACCCGAAGGCATCCCAGCGGAACGATTTACCCGTCTGTCCGGCGGTGGATCCTCTTGCGGGCAGCTGTTGATCATGGAGTGCCACGGCAACGTCCGCGAGTACAACGTGGCATGAGGACTGATCATGAACGGTCTCGACCCCGACGACAACGACGCCGACCGGATCAACGGCATCCTCAGTCGCTGTCTCGTCTCGGCAGCGCCGCCGAGGGAAGCACCGCGCCCCTTGATTAGTGCAGAGAATCTTCGCGCCGACCTTGATGTCCTTCGCCCAGAACGGCGGCAGCAGCCTGTTGACCGGACTAAGCGCTGAGTCTCCGGGTGGGATCGCCGCCGCCGACGGGTCGGATGCAGACACCGGCTTGCCGGAGCAACGATGGGAGTCTCGATGCCATCAGCGCAGGTGAGGGTGAGCTGGTACGGATTCGCCTGTCATCACGGGGAGGGCTTGAGGGTCGCCGCTCGACGGTCGGCTTGCCCCACGCGCCGCTCTGGAGGTCAGAGCGTCTTCAGGAGGTCCAGCGTCTTCGTCCAGCCCTGCAGGAGAGCTGCTTCGTTGGCTGGTCTGGTACCGCCCAGGGCCAGCGGTCGCTGGACCACCGGGTGGAGAACGCTCGTTCCGTGGGGTGTGTAGGGCGGGCCAGAACCGGCCGCCGAGACGGCCGGTTCTGTCGGTCCCTGTGGGTGTGGATCAACAGTCCCGGTGGAGGTCTTTGACGATCCACTGAGCGGGTGCGCCCAAGAGCACCGCGCTCTTCGCGGGGACACACTGGAGAACGGCCTCGATACCCGGTTGCGCGACTGAGATCAGCGTGTCCTGGGAGGTGCAGTTCCCCCAGTACACCAAGCCGTCGCCGGCGAAGTGGTAAGTCCCACAGGGAATGATGTCGTTCGCCTGGGCGCTCGGCGCAGCCTGGATCAGCGCGCCACCACCCGCCATCACGGCGGCGGCCAGGCCACTCCCCACGCGTACTGCGATGCTCATGTGTCCTCCACAAGATCGGTGACAAGATCGGGATTCAGCAGCAGTAGTTACGCAGGACCTCGCCACTTGGTTCGACCAACCGTTGCGGGGAGTGGACCCTCGGCGGCGGGCTTCGCCGGGACGATTCATGATGGGGGGATGCGAGTTCACCTCTCCGAGCGAGCCCGTACGGCGGTGGTCGTGGGGGCCGCGGCCGTTCCCGCTCTGGTGTGCGCGGCCATCGTGCCGTTCCGGATGCGGATCGAGAACACGAACGCCGCCTTGGCGCTGGTCCTGGTCGTCATCGCGGCGGCGGCGACCGGCGTGCGCTGGGCAGGCATCGTCGCGGCCTTGTCCGGCACGGTGTGCTGGGCCTTCTTCCTCACTCAGCCGTACCAGCAGATGACCATCACCGACCGCGCCGACATCGAGACTGCAGTGCTGCTCACGTTGGTCACCCTCGCGGTCGCGGAGATTCTCTGGGGGCGGCGTCACCAGGCCCGCGCCAGCCAGCAACAGGATTACCTCGGCGGCGTCCTCCGGACCGCGGGCATCGTCGCCGCCGGTAGCTCACACACCGAGGGCGTGATCGAGCACGTCGCGGACCAACTCGTCGAGTTGCTCGGCATCGACGACTGCTACTTCGACAGCGACACTCGCGACGCTGCCCCGGCCGCGATCGTCCGCGACGGCACCGTCGTACGCCGCGGCCGCGATCTCGAGGTCGAGCGGTTCGGGCTGCCCACCGACTGCGAGATCGAACTGCGAGTGCACCACGACGGCATCACCCGCGGCCGTTTCCTGCTCGTCGCATCGACCCGGGTGGCCCGTCCGTCCGTCGCACAGAGACAGGTCGCGGTCGCCCTGGCGGACCAGGTCGGTGCCGCCCTGGCGACGCACGACAGATCTTGGTGATCTGCTCCTGAGCTCACGGTGGATCGAGGCTTAGTGTCGTGGGGTGAGCACACGCAACGACACCGCTGCGGCGACCGGAGGCGAGAGTCTGCTGACTGTCGTCGTCGCGTTGAGTGCGAACTTCTTGATCGCCGTTGCCAAGACGATTGTCGCCGTGATCACCGGCTCCGCCTCGATGATGGCGGAGGCGGCACACTCCTGGGCGGACACCGGAAACGAGATCTTCCTCCTCGTCGGTGAACGCAAGGCCAGGAAGCCCGCCGACCCGGCTCACCCGCTCGGATACGGGCGAGTCGGCTACATCTGGTCGATGTTCGCCGCGTTCGGATTGTTCACGGTGGGCGCGGCCGTCTCCGTCTGGCACGGGATCCAGTCGCTGCGCGGTGGCGAGGCCGACGGTACGTCGTACGGGTGGGCGTACGCCGTACTCGCGATCGCCTTCGTCCTGGAAGGCATCTCGTTCCTGCAGGCGCTGCGGCAGACGAGGACCGGCGCGACCCAACGGCGCCTCACGCCGTTGCGCTACATCCGGGTCACCTCGAACCCGATGCTGCGCGCGGTGTTCGCCGAGGACCTGGCGGCGCTGATCGGCCTCACGATCGCGGCGATCGCGATCGCACTGCATCAGCTCACCGGAGATCCCGTCTGGGACGCGATCGGCTCGATCGTAGTCGGTGTCCTGCTCGGCTGCGTCGCGCTGTTCCTGATCGGAAGGAACATGGACTTCCTCACCGGTGAGGCAGTGACTCCGCTTGCTCGTAACCGCGCGCTCCGGGCATTGCTGGACCACGAGGAGATCGAGCGGGTGAGCTTCCTACACATGGAGTGGGTTGGTGCCGACCGGATCTTCCTGGTTGCCGCGGTCGACGTGGCCGGCAACGCCCCCGAGTCCGATGTCGCGGCGCGACTCAACTCCGTCGAGGACGCCCTCCACGCCCGCCCCGAGATCGAACGCGCCGTCCTCACCCTCACTCGCCCCGGCGACACCACAAACCTCAGCCCCGACCCACTGCCACCTTGGTACGTCGAACACCCCTGACCGCCGTCACAACGCCGTACGGGCACTGGTGGGGCGGGGTTCGAATCAGGTGATTACTCGTTCGGAGTTCAGTTGGTTCTGGTGTTGGGTCGCGGCTCGCTCGGGCGGGGTGACACAGGTGTGGTCCTGGGGGACGGCTTCCCGCCAGACGAACCCGTCGACGCAGGTGCCGTTGGGATTGGCGCGGTGGCCGTCGACATGGGCGTGGTTCTGTTGCCGGACGGTGGCGCGTTCCTCTGGTGTGACGCAGACCGAGTCGCCTGGGCCGGCAACACGTGGCACGAACCCCTCCCGGCAACCGGTGGGCTCGGTGCCGCCGTCGTCGTCGCCGTTCTTGGCTACGGCGTTGCCGGTGATCGTGACGCGGTGCTCGACGTCGCCGGGTTGCAGGTGGACGACCAGGAAGGCTTCGCGAGCTCCGGCGACAGTGGGCCAGAACCTCAGCCGGATCGAGCAGGACTTCTTCGGCTTCAAGGTCCCGTCGCACACCTTGGTCAGGATGAAGTCACTGGACTGGTCGCCCTCGATATCCCCGGTGGCGACCTTGACGGTGGTCGAGCCGACGTTGCGGATGACGATCTGTTTGCAGACCTCGTTTCCACCGACCTCCACCTCGGGACATCTCCGGACCTCCGGGATCGCGACCTTCATCCCGGACGGCGAGGTCGGCGGTGTCGACGGCACCGGTTTCGCCGGCGGTTTCGTGGACGGGACCACCCGGGGTTTCGTCGGCCACACCGCCGGCGGTGTCGGCGTCGGGAGCCGCTTGGTGCTCACGAAGGTGCCGGAGCCCTTTCCCGTCAGGGATCCCTGGCCGGCGATCGCCTCCGGCACGGTGAATCCGCCGATGGTGATCACGAGTGCGAAGGCGCTCAGCCCCGCAATCCCGATACTGCGCACCAGCCCTCGACCGTGCGTGGTGATCACCGCCACCAGCACCGGGCTCAACGCCGCCCCGGCCACCGTCGCGAGCCGCCCCGCACCCAGCGCCGGAATGATCGCCGCGCACACCGCGGACGCAAGGACGCCGAAGAACAGAGACGTCCCGCTGAAGGCATGCGTGTCTTTGAGCTGCCGACTGATGGGGCGGTTCTGCTGCGGTCCCATGGTTCGTCACCCGAACCAGGTCTGGGTCGTCGTCATGTCTGTTTCCTCCCCCGAAGTAGCCATCAGCGATCGGAGGCCGGAGCTCCCGATCTGATACGACCGAACACTCGATCAGACCGGATGTATCAGGCGGCGTACTCGTGACTCTGCTCAGTGCTCCGGGGGGAGAGGGAGCTGACGCGGTGCGCGTGGAACCTTGGTCACACCAGTGACGAGGCGACCCCGCACCGCGTCAGCCTGCGCGCTGACCACACCGTGGCCTCTCGCGATACGAGCCGGCCGACGGGATGTATTCAGAAGCTGCCTGGCGACTCTGCTCGGTGCACGGAACGAACCGAAGCGGAGGGAACCCAGTGACCACCACAGCACGTCCAGCCGGCATGCGCCCGCCGCGCAAAGGCGCCGCCATGAAGCCCCTCACCCGACGGGTGATCGGCACGATCAACTTCGCCGAGGCCGTCCTTGCGTTGGTGGGTCTGGTCGCGGCGTACGGAATCGCCGAGCGACTCGTGTCAGCCCAGGAGGTCGTCGGGCCTGGCGATGTCGTGACCAGGACGGTCCGGTGGTGGGGACCGGACTTCACCACCACGCTGAATATGTCCCTGCTGATCGTCGGGGCAGCCGCCGGCGCCGTCGGCAGCGTCATCCATCAGAGCATGGTCTTCGCCCAGCGCGCCGGCCTGGAAACCCTCGAGCGGGGCTTCGTCTGGTGGTATCTGTTGCGTCCGGTCTGGTCCGCCCTGCTCGGCTCGGTCGTCGTGGTCGCCGTCAACACGGGACTGATCAGCATCGGCGACGAGACGACCTCCACGGCCGGGGTGACGGTCCTGGTGATGATGGGCTGCCTGGCCGGCCTCTTCACCGACCAGGCGATGCGGCGCCTCCGTCCGATGCTCGGCGCGACGCCGCCCGAGGACACCCAGGTCCCCGACAAGGAAACGAACCCGGTCGAGGACCAGCGATGACCGCTACTCGGGGAGCAGCACCGCACCGACCCCGGGCTGTGCCGCCTCCTGAGCCTCGGCGATGAGCGCGGCGGCCGCGTCCCGGCCGTTCTCACCGGTTCGAGACATCCGGGCCGCGATCAACCCCGCGACAATCGGCGTACTGAACGACGTACCACTCCACCGCGCCATCCCATAGAACTCCTCCACCCGCCCGGAGTTGACGTGGGGTGGCTCGCGGTACGTGTACGTTCCCACGGGGAACGCGTTGACCAGCTCCTGGCCCGGCGCATAGACGTCCACCCAACCGCCGTAATTGCTGAAGCCGGCCTTCCCTCGCCACTGCGTGCCGAGCGCCCCGACGGACACCGTGTACGGCGCCGCGGCCGGCCAGAACGCTTCGCGGTCACCATCGTTGCCTGCGGCCACAACCATGACGACGCCCTTGTGGTGCCGCAGTCGTCGCTCGTTGAAGACCGTGAAGCTGAGCAGCCGGGTCGCGTCGAAGCAGTAGGTCCCGGCTGACATGCTGATGACGTCCGGATAGTCGTGCTCGAGGACCCGATCGAGCGTCTTGACGAGCCTGGCTTCCGTGACTGTGCCGCCGGGGCCGAACCCCCGGCGTACCAGGACCTCCGCCAGCGGCGCGACGCATCTGATGACTCCCGCGATGAACGTTCCGTGGCCGGCGTAGTCGGTGAGGTCCGTGCCGTTGATGGCGTAGTCGGGATCTCCGGTCACTCCGGTCAGCCAACTGGTGCGTTGCGTCGCCGTCTGATCGAGACCGGTGTCCACGACGACCACGCGCACACCCTCACCGGCCGCACGGTTGGCGGTGTAACCCGGGTACGGCGCACTACTCGCCGGCACCGGTTCGGGCTCGTCGGCCGGGCAACCAGCACCGTTGCCGGACACAACGAGGACATGGTTCGGTGCCGCCGCATCCGGACCGGCCGCGGTGACGAGAATCTCCTGGGTGCCCCCGCCCGGCAGAGTGATGGGGACCAGACCGCCATCGCGGATGACTCTCAGCGTTCCGAGCGTGTCCAACTGCGGATTCCCGCCCAGATTGAGTCGCACCAGCCGGAGACCGGCCAGGACGGGCTCGGTGGCAGGCCGACCGCCGTCATCGGCGTACAGCAGATTCAGGCGATCGAGAATGCCGCGTACCTGCTCGAAATGCTCTTCGCGGACGAGAATGGCGCCGGCCTCGTACAGGAAGTCCGCCTCGTTGGCGGAGCCGACAGTTCTCCCTGGCTCGAACTTCAGCTCGTTTCTGGTGTCCGGACCGTAGTAGCTGAGGATGAGCTCTCGCTGAGCCTGCTCTGGCGTCTCGGGAAACGTGTCCTCCACTGGCTCGGTGTTCTGATTCTGGGTCTCTGGTGGTGTGTTCTCGCCGTCGCCAGTCCCCGGCTGCTCGTTCGCGTCGTCCGATGTCATTGCCCCTCCCAGTTCCGCAATGATTTACCTAGACTCTTTGAATGTCAGATGGCCGACGACAGGAAGGTCCCGAATACCTGCTGCCGTTGGCGGTGTCGCGGCCGTCGGAGGCGTTCGCGGCGGCCGGCGCTCTGCTCGAAGGGACGCCTGATCCGCGGAGCGCGTCGATTGCTCATCAGGCCCGGGCCATCGTGTTGCGCGACTCCGGCCACCAGGCCGAGGCAGTCACCGAACTCCGCCTTGCGTTGCGGCTCGCCAAGAGCTCCGCGGAGCTGAGGCGCGTCGCTGATGTCCAGGCCACCCTCGGTCTGACCCTCGGCCTCGGAGGCCGGCCGAAGGAGGGACTCAGTGCGCTCGATCAGGCGGTCGGCAACAGCAGAGGGGTCGCCGCCGGGAGAGTCCTGACCCGACGTGGCTATCTGCTTCGAGTGCTTGGACGGTACGACGACGCACTCGCGGACCTGCGTCAGGCCATCACGCTGCTGCATCGTGGCCACGACCAGATCTGGGAGGCTCGCGCCCGCACCCACCGATTTCTCGTCTACTCGGCCCTCGGACAGGCGGCCCATGCCGACCGTGATCTGGTGGTGGCAGAGCGGTTGTCGGCAGCCACCGGGCAGGTTCTGGAGTCGGCGATGCTCGTGCACAACCGGGCGGATGTCGCCTTCCAGGCCGGCGATCTGCCCGCGGCGCTCGGCTTCCTCGACGCGGCGGCCGCTCGCTACGCAGCACTGCAGACGGAGTGGCCGAGTTTGGCGATCGACCGCTGCGCCGTACTGCTCGCCGCCGGCCTCGCGACCGAAGCGGTCACGACGACCGAGCAGGTCCTGCAGGACCACCTGCGTCGCGGCAGCAAGGGGACCGAGACAGCTGAACTGCTGTTCGCCGCAGCGCAGGCCGCCCTGGCCGCGGGCCGGTCGGACTTGGCCGAGGAACGCGCCGCTGCTGCCGGTGAACTCTTCCGGCGGCACGGCAGGCACGGCTGGCTCGCCCGCGCGATGTACGTCATGGTCCAAGCGCAGTACGACGCCGGCCGGCGTGGTGCCCGACTCAGCACCACGGCCGCGCGACTCGCCGACCAACTCGATGAGCTGAACTCCTCGGACGCGCCCGCGGCGCATCTCCTCGCCGGCCATCTCTTGGCCGCCGATGGGCGCAAGGACGCCACCGACCGGCATCTCGCCCGTGCGGCCCGCTTCCGCCACCGGGGTCCCACCTTCGGTCATGCGGCCGGCTGGCTGGCTCACGCGCTGCGGGCCGAGGGGCGCGGAGCCACGGCCGCGACTCTCATCGCCTGCCGGCGCGGGCTCGAGGCCGCCGCCGACCACCAACGATCGCTGGCCGCGCCGGAGTTGCGCGCACACGCCGCCGGGTACGGCGTCGAGCTCGCCGCGCTGGCCCAGCGTCACGCCGTACGACGCAACGACGCGCGCATGCTGTTGCACTGGAGCGAGCAATGGCGAGCCAGCGCGCTGGCCTTGCCACCGGTCCGGCCGCCGGACGATCCCGAGCTGGCGGCGGACCTCGCGGCGCTGCGCAACGTGGTACGACGCCTGGACGCGACGCTGGTCGCGGATCGGGACACCGATCGGCTGCAGGTCGAGCGCAGCCGGCTCGAGTCGTCCATCCGCGCACGGACCAGACGGCACGGCAGCCAGGGCTCCGGCGACGCGGCTGACCCGCATCGCCGCGATGACGTCAGCACAGTGATCGACGGTCTGGGCGAGCATCGGCTGGTCGAGATCACTGCCCTCGATGACGTGCTCTACGCGATCACGGTCGTCGGGCGCAGGGTGCGTATGTATCCGATCGGCCCGGTCGGGGCCGCCGTACGGGAACTCGAGCTCGCGCTCTTCATGCTGCGCAGACTGGCGCACGGCCGAGCACCCGCCGGGGCTCTCGAGCGACTGGATGCGGCCGGTCTCCGTTTGCAAGAGGTCCTGCTGGGGCCTGCCGCTGCCGATCTCGACGATGCGCCGGTCCTGATCGTGCCGCCCGCGGCGTTGCACGCGGTGCCGTGGGCGATGTTGCCGGCGTTGAGATCGGTCCCGGTCGTGGTCGCGCCGTCGGCGTCCATCTGGTTGCGGGCCGGCCGCATGCCAGCGCCCCGGCACCGCCGCGTAGCTCTGGTCGTCGGACCTGGCCTCGACGGCGGCAAGGACGAGACGAGGCGGATCGGGAGGGTCTATCCGGATGCTGTCGTCCTCACCGATGGTGCGGCGACCGCCGACAACACCCTGGCCGCACTGGACGGCGCCTGGACCGCGCACATCGCGGCGCATGGGTTGTTCCGCCGCGACAACCCGTTGTTCTCGGCGATCGAGCTGGACGACGGCCCGCTGACTCTCTACGACCTCGGCAGACTCCGCCGGGCACCGCAGCGACTCGTGTTGTCCAGTTGCGAGTCCGGCGTCGCGGCTCCGATCGGTACGGACGAGCTCCTCGGCGCGGTGTCCGCCCTCGTCCCACTCGGTACGGCGTCCCTCCTGGCCACCGTCGTACCGGTCAACGACACCACGACCGCCGCGCTGATGGTCGACTTCCACCAGCGCTTGCGCGCTCGAGCGTCGTTCGGCGTCGCACTCCACGAGGCCCGCACCGGTGTCGGCGACGACCCGGTCGCGGTCGCGACTGCCTTGTCGTTCGTGGCTCTCGGCCGATGACGAGGTCACAGGTTGACCCAGGCGGTGACGACCGGGCTCCCATGGACGGACCGGCACCGAATCCGCACCGGACCACCTCGCTTCCGGTCGAGCAGGAAGCGCCCGAGTTCATCCAGTTGCACAGTCTCCCGGCGGCCGTCGCCGTACTCGAGTTCACACCCGTCCGGCGACGCGCCGACGAGTTCGCCGACAACGGTCAGGCCGTCGTCACCGGGCACGATCTCCAGCTCGACTCTGACGTCCCCGCCTTCGAACGACAGCAGGCGATCCGCGGTGGTGTCGGCCGCTGCCCGTCGTACCGTTTCGTACTCGAGGTCCGGGGTGGTGCCGGCGGAGTCGGCGATCAGCTCGGCCAGCTCGCCGTCGAGATCGTGCAGCGTGATCGCCTCACGCGCAGCCATGCCGATGTCTTCGGGCAGCGGGTCAGCTTCTGCGGCGACTTGTCTCAACCACTCCAGCAGCGCATCGTCGTCACGGTCGGAGGTCATCTGACCTCACCGCCTGGTCCCGTCGCGCTGGGATCGAACGGATACGGGCCGGCCGCCATGGTCTCCCGAAGTGACGCCAGACAACGCTGCCGGGTCGGGCCGACACTCCCGACGCGCATGTCCAGCGCTGCCGCGACCTCTGTATAGCTGGGCGGCGGATCTGCCATCAAGACCCGCAACAGTGTTTGACAGCGCGGCTTCAAGGAGCGGAACGCCCGCCACAAGGCCGAGTCCTGCTCTCTCCGCAGCAGCGCGTCGTCCAGCGGGTCGGCATCGTCCGGTACGTCGTCCCAGGTCTCGGAGACAACCACCTTGGACCGGCGCCGCAAGGCCGCGAGGCACTCGCGCCTCATAGTCGTGGCCAGCCAACTTCCGATGCTCTCCGGCTGCCGGACGGTATCGATCCGCTCCACCAGACGAAGCCAGGTGGTCTGGATGGCGTCGGCCGCGTCCTCCTGGTTCAGCCGCATGCCTCGGGCGATGTACCACAGCAGGTTCGTGTAGCGATCCGTCACTGCCGCCCACGCCGCCGGGTCGTCGGATCGCATCTTCGCGACGAGCGCGAGATTCTCGAGCTGCCGTTGCTTGTCCATCGCGCATCTCTCCGGACTGTCGGCAGCCTTTCGGGCGAGACCACGACGATGCCTCGGCGAAAAGTGCTCGACCGCTGTGTCGGAGTCGGCCCACCGCCCCCATCGGCATTCTCGCCGACAACAACTACGCAGTCCACAGCCCGAAGTCCGCAGGCGCTGTGCGCGACAACTGTTCGCGACGGCCATCTCGAACCTCCTTCCGATCGACGTGATGCCGACAAGAGGCGGGTGATCGGCATCTGATACCGACGGCCGCCGGGTATGAACATGCGTTTGAGCGAAGCGTCCTTTCTTGACCGGCGCCGAAAGGTATTTCCGGCCACGCCCGGACCTCCGACCTGAAGAAAGGTGAAATTGCGCGAGGAGGAGCAATGAGCACATCGAACGGGCTGCGGCCGGAGCCCTCCGGCCCGGTGAGCCGGGAGAACTGGTGGACCCGCATCGGAACGATGGGCCAGACCTTGACCGCCGTGATCGGCCTGGTTGCCGCGTTGGTGCCTGTCCTCGTGAAAACAGGACTCCCGGGTCAGGCCGACGGCCCGACGCCGCCGCCGATCCAGGTGGTGACGACGCCCCACGAGCCGCCGAAATCGTCACCCCCGCCGACCGAACGGCCCGATCCGATCAACCTCACCGTCTCGGACCAGCTCACCGAGGGCGCGGAGGAGGAGATCATCGTGATCTCTCTCGAAGGAGCGCAGGTCGCCAGGTTGCACGCCACCCGCGAGCAGCCCGTGGTGAGCAAGCGGGTCACCACGACGAAGGCCGGGAACTACAGCTACGTGCTCGACGCCGTGATCAGGTGGTACGACGACACCGGCACCGAGCAGGTCACGAAGGCCACCGGCCGCGGCAGCGTAGCCATCAACGAAGGAACACGCCTCGACGTCTACCTCCACGAAGAACCCAACGGCATCACCCTCTCCCTGCAATCCGCCGCCACCCAATGACACGACCCTGAGCGCGGGCCGGCGTGGACGACGGCGGTTACTAAGACGCTGCGAGGGTGAGGACCACTTCGTTCTTGCCGATGGTCAGGTGGCCGCCGGCGGCCTCGGCGCAACGGCGGGCGATGTCGAGGCCGAGCCCTGTCGAGCCGCGGTCGCTCCGGCCGCGTTCGCCGGCGCCGAGCGGGATGCCGGGCCCCTTGTCGGCGACAACGATGCGTACGCCGTGCGCCTCGCGCGTCAACGTGATCCGGGCCGGTGTGCCGTCGGGCGTATGGGCGACGACGTTCTCGACCAACGCATCCAGCGCAGCACCGAGATCCTCGGCTGACGAGCGGACCATCGCCGGCGGGGCCGGCAGGTCGAGCGCCAGCACACGTCCCTGGTCCTCGAAGAGCGGTTCCCAGAAGGCGGCGCGATTGCGTGTCACCTCGACCGCGTCGCAATGCGCTACGCGTCCCTCTCGCTGGGGGCGTCTGGCCGCGCTGATGACCGCGGTCAGGGTCCGCTCCAGGCTGTTCACCTGGGTGTTGAGCTCCTCGGCGCGCTCGCGATCCGGCAACGCCTCGACCTGCAGCCGGAGTGCGGTCAGCGGCGTACGGAGTCGATGGGACAGGTCGGCGACGGCTTCGCGTTCGACCGCGATCACCTCGTCGATCCGGTCGGCGAGACCGTTGAGGGCAGCACCGACCTTGGCGACCTCGGCCGGGCCGGTCGTCGGGGCCCGGGCGTCCATGTCGCCGCGCGCCAGGCGTTCCGCCGTACTGGCCGTCTCTTCCAGCGGGCGCGCGAGCCGGCGGGAGACGAGTTCGGCGCCGATGATGCTGAGCAGCAGGACGAGCAGGCTGCCGCCGACCAGGAAGAGCATGCGCGGGACGATGCCGTCGTACAACTCGTCCGCGGTCAGGAACAGGCAGACCGACGCCGGCCCGGTCTCGGTGCCCACGCCGACCTCGACCGCCATGCCGCCGCCGACGTCGCGGTAGTCGGCGTCACTGATCTTCGGCGGACCCTTCTTGTCATCGTCATCACCGTCGCCGTAGTCGCTCGGCAGCGGCTTCGGCGTCGAAACACCACCCGGCGGCGGGTCGCCCAGCGTCGTACCGTCGGCGAGCCGGACCGAGATCGTCCCGGGCTTGTCCGCAAGGCCGTCGATGTACGCCGTGATGTCGTCGGCCGTGTGATCCTTGTCGCCGACGTAGTACGCGACCGACTCGGCCAGGTACCGCGCCTCCTCCTTCGACTCCGACACGGTCGCGCTTCGCAGCAGGATGATCAGCGGTACGGCGAACGCCAGCACGACCAGCGTGGTCATGCCGACCGACAGCAGCAGGATCCTCCGGCGCATGGTCAGCCACCCGACAGCTTGACGCCGACCCCGCGAACGGAGTGCAGGAATCGCGGCTCGGCCGCCGTTTCGCCCAGCTTGCGGCGCAACCAGGAGAGGTGGACGTCGACCGTACGGTCACCGCCACCCCAGGGCAGGCCCCACACCTCGGCGAGCAACTCACGCTTGCTGACCACGGCGCCGGGGCGACGGGACAGCGCGAGCAGGAGATCGAACTCCTTGCGGGTCAGGTCGACCGGCGCACCGTCGACGGTGACCTCGCGACTGCGTGGGTCGATCCGCAACGCGCCCAGGTCGACCGTCGACTCGCCTTGCTGGTCCTGACCGAGCCGCCGCAGTACGGCGCGGATCCGGGCGTCGATCTGGGCCGAGCTGAACGGCTTGATCACGTAGTCGTCCGCACCGGCGTCGAGCAGCTTGACCACGCTGGCGTCGTCGTCGCGAGCCGTTGCCACGATCACCGGTACGTCGCTGACGGCACGAACCATCGCGAGCACGTCCCGGCCGTCCAGATCGGGCAGGCCGAGATCGAGCAGCAGTACGTCGGGACGATCGCGCGCGACCATGGCGACCCCGTCGGCGCCGGCGGCAACGGCCGTGACGACATGGCCGGCCGCCGTCAGGGACTTGCCCAGCGACGTCCGGATCGCGTCATCGTCCTCGACCAGCAGCACCCTCGCCATGCGATGAGGGTAGCTGTGCGCCCGTTACGAGGGCGCTTTCAGGCCGGTGCTCCGCAGCTCCAGGTCGGCGAGTCTGGTGATGATCTCGGTGTCGCCTTCGCGCCAGGCCGCGACCGGGTCGTCGGAGATCTTGGCCAGCCGGTGCATCGGCTGGTTCGCCATCGCCCGGAGCGCGAACAGGTCCAGGTCCGCGTCGCTGTCGATGAACTTCCGCGCGGCCGACGCCCGGCGCGAGAACCGGATCCGCCGCGGCATCCAGATCAGCAACGCGAACAGCACCGGCAGCCCGATCGTCACCCCGGCCAGCAGGTAGGCCAATTGCTCCACCGCATGCGCCTGGTCGCGTCCAGCCTCCGCCAGCTTCCCCGCAGCCCCCGCGGCCCCGTCTACGGGCGACCGCAACTGATCCCCCACCACCGGGACCTTCCCGATCGGTTCCGACATCCGGCGCAGATCCCCCGCCAACCCGTCCCCTGCCTCGGCGGCCTTTCGCCCCGGAGCTCCCAAGGCATTGGTGATCCGAAAGACCAGCTGCCCGAGCTCCACACACAGCCAGATCCACCCCACCAGCATCAGATCGCCGACCACCTGCCCGAACCGCTGCGACCCCACGTCGGAATAGAGCTTCACAAACCTGTCTCCTTCACCGCGGCTCGGGCTGATGAACGGATTCTCATCCAGTTCTCATCGGGACGTCTTCCCCGGCGCGCCGTAGTCTGAACATGCTCTTGTCCCCCAGGCCGGTGACGTTACTGCTGACCGGAGCAGCCGGTGTGGTCTGCTGGTCTCCCACCGAGGCTGCACACAACGACATTTCGTTGCTGTCAGCAACCACAAGGCCGGCCGGGTGGACGGTCAGAGGCTCGAGCGCAGGTCCCAGAGGAGCGGGTAGTAGCGGAGGTCCAAGCGGCTGCGGAGGTAGCCGGCGCCGGAGGAGCCGCCGGTGCCCGGCTTGGTGCCGATCATGCGTTCGACCATGACGACATGGCGGGCGCGCCAGGCAGCGGCCAGTTCGTCGTGCTGGACCAGGGCTTCGGCGAGTTCCCAGACGGCGCCGTAGTGGCCGCGGTCGCCGGCGACCTTGCGGAGAGCGTCGCGAACGTCGTCCTCGGTGTCGGTGGCGAAGCCTGCCTTCCCGAGGACGACGAGGAACGCGTCCCACAGAGTCGGGGCCTCCAGCCGTTGCCCGAGGCGAGCCTTCTCGGTCTCGGTCAGGCCGCGGAACCGCTTCACGAACGACGGATCCTTCGCGCCGGACAGGAACTCGATCTCCCGGAACTGCACCGACTGGAAGCCGCTTGCCGGTGACAACCGATGCCGGAACTCGCCGAAGTCCTGCGGTGTCATCGTCTCCAGGATGTCGACCTGCTGCGTGAGCGTCCGCTCGATCGTGTGCACCCTCCGGAGCAGGTGCTCGGCCAGCCAGAGCTCACCGGACAGCATCGCGTCACGGGACGCGGTCAGCTCGTGCAAGACCTGCTTGAACCACAGCTCGTACACCTGGTGAATCGTGATGAACAGCAGCTCGTCATGCGCCGGCGGATCCGACTCCAGCCGCTGCTGATCGAGCAGCTCGGCCAGCCGCAGGTAACTGCCGTAGGTGAGCCGACCGCCCTCCTCACCGAAGTGGATGTCGACCCCGTCCCACCGCCCGGCCACCCCGTCACCAGTACTCATGAGGCCGAGGGTATCCGACGCCTTCCGTGACCGGTCAGCGATTGGCTCGTTGGGACTGAGGTACGCCGATACAAGGAGTTGCATGTCCGCCACGGTCCAGACCCCGCTCGTCCCGGGTCCCATCCAGGGACCCACGCGTGAGGAACCACAGATCGAGGCGTTGCTGCCTGACGACTATGCCTCACTGGTCCACCTGGCCTATCTGATCCTCCCTCCTTCGATCAGCCGGCCACGACGGGTGGCTGCGGCGCACGGCGTCGTACAGCGTGTGCTGTCGCCGGCAGAGGGCTACCCACACGAGTTCATCCGGCGGAGCGTCGTACAAGAGGCTGCCCGGCAGGCATCCCGGCGTACGGCGTTGTGCCGGTTGGGTGGCCTGTTCGCGCCGTCCGACGCGGCTGACTTCACCCCGTGTGCCAGGGATCTCGACTCGGCGGCCGTCCAGCAGCGGACCAGGCGTGGTCGCCGGGTGGCCAGCACCATCACCGTTCTCACCGCGGTCGGCATCCTCGCGTCGCTGCTGATGTCTTGACGCAGTGAAGCGGTCCGCCTACCTTCGGTGAAACCGCTCTCTTCCTACCGCCCCGGGGAGATCTGTGATGTTCGTTGGAATCGTTTCCAGCCTCAGCTTGCTCGTATCACCGCTCGGCGCGCCACCGCCCGCACCCTCGACCCCGGCGGTCACCATGCCAGTTGACAGAGCCACCCAAGCAACGATCTGTAACAAGTACTGCGACGCCCGCGATCCCGCCCTGTCCCCCGGCGACCGGGCCCCGGTGTCGGCGACGCTCTTCGGCCGGACGATCACCCTGCACTTCGACGACGCCGACGCGATGGGCTGGGCGTCGATCGAGAACGGCAACCCCGGCGACGAGATCTGGCTGGACCGTTCGATGGACGGCGGCCGGACCTGGACCGACGGCAGCCGCCTCGGCAACACCGCGATCCCGTCCGGCCAGAGCGGCTGGCGCACGCAGATGTACAACGTCGACGACTGGAACAACCACGGTGTCGGCGCACTCCGGGCCTGCGGCAAGGCCGGCGACCGTCCCGACATCGCCTGTACGGCGTGGGCCCGGACCACCTGGAACGCGGGAGACCGTCGTACGGCGGCCGCCACCGCGCAGATGCAGTTCTACAACTACGCGACCGGACTGTTCGACACCACCGGCTGGTGGAACTCCGCCAACGCGCTCAACGCGGTGATCGACAACATCCGGGTCAGCGGAATGGCCAGCTACCAGTACGCGATCGCCCGGACCTACGACCTCAACCTCAACGCCGCACAAGGCCAGTTCCGCAACGACTACATCGACGACACCGGCTGGTGGGGTCTCGCCTGGATCGCGGCGTACGACCTGACCGGCGAGACCCGCTACCTGCAGACCGCTCGGGCCGACGCCGACCACATGGCGGCGTACTGGGACAACACGTGCGGCGGCGGGGTGTGGTGGAGTGAGGCGAAGACGTACAAGAACGCCATCTCGAACTCGCTCTACATCCACCTGAACGCGGCCCTGCACAACCGGATCACCGGCGACACCGCCTATCTGCAACGAGCGCAGAGCGGCTGGACCTGGTTCCAGCAGACCGGGATGGTCAACAGCTCGTACCTGGTCAACGACGGAATCGACCTGTCCACCTGCAGGAACAACGGCGACACCGCATGGACCTACAACCAGGGCGTGCTGCTCGGCGCACTCACCGAGTTGTCCACGGCAACGAACAACTCGGCCCACCTGACCACCGCCCGGCAACTCGCCGACGCGGCGACGACGGCGAGCTCGCTGCACACCGCCGACGGCATCCTCCGCGAACCGTGCGAGTCCGGCGACTGCGGCGGCGACGGACCGTCCTTCAAGGGCGCCCACGTCCGCGGCCTGGCCAAACTCAACGCGGCCCTCTCCGACCACCCCTACACGACCTACCTACAACGCCAGGCCGACCGTGCCTTCGCCTCGGACCGTACGGCGATGGACCAGTACGGCCTGCGCTGGTACGGCCCGATCGACACACTGGACGCCGCCCGCCAGCAATCCGCCCTGGACCTCCTGAATGGCGTCCCCGACCCGGGGTGACTCCAGCGCTGGGATTCGAACCTCTTCGAATCTGCTTCTTGTTCGGTCGCCGCTGGGCATACTGCAGTGGTGGCGATTCACATCACGATGACCGCGGACCAGCTCGGTCGATCGCGCTTCGCCATCTCGCCCGCACAGGAAGTGGTGAGCACGGTTCGCCTCCGCGCCGACCATCCCGCGCGTCATGCACGGACTTGGTACGCGCGTGCGCAGGCGTTGATGCCGGCCGGCGAGCTGGGCCTGCTGGAGGCGCTGGTACCGGCTGATCACAACTACGCCCCGGACTTCCTGACTCCGCCGCCGGCGCGTTCTGTGGCGACGATCGCGGACCAGGCGGGGATCATCGCCCGGACGTCCCCCGACGACATCGAGCGTCAACTCGACATCGGTCTGCGCGGGCGGCCGGTCCGAGACGATGTCGTGGCACTGTTCGGCGACGAGGAGACCTACCGGAGGTGGCGTCGTCCGGCGCCCGAGGCGCTCGAGCGAGTGATGGCCGACGGTCCGGAAGCCGTGGCCGTTGCCGCCGCCAAGGCTCTGCAGCTCTTCTTCGAGCTCGCCATCGAACCGGACTGGGGCCGGACCACAGTGGTCCTTGACGACGATATCCGTCGGAAGAGCGATCTCCTCGCCTCCCGTGGGGCCGTCGCCATGCTGAACGACCTCGGCCGCGGAATGGTCTGGGACGGCAGCGGACTCGTCCTGGATCGGCCGTACGACGTCACCGTCGACTGGGCGGACGACGGCGTACTGCTGATCCCGGCGTCGACGCATGTCGGGCCGGTGCAGTTCACGGTGAAGTGCCCAGAGCAACCAGCCGTCGTGTACCGGTCGAACGGCATCGCACGCCTCTGGCAGCGCGACAGCCAGGTTCCCAACCGTGCACTGGCCGACCTGCTGGGCGACACGCGCGCGGTGCTGCTGACCGAGCTCGCCGAACACCAGTCGACGAAGGAGCTGAGCAGCCAACTGCCCTGGAGCGCTCCCACCGTGTCGTATCACCTTCAGGTGCTCCTGCGGGCAGGGCTTGTCGAGCGAAGCCGACGTGGCAACAGAGTGGTCTATCGCCGTACGGCGATAGGCGACTCGTTGGTGGGGACGTGAGCCGGTGAGCGACCCAGCCGGGGCTCGCCGGCCGGCGGCCCCTGCCTGGCGTCGCTTCGTGCCCTGGGAAGGCCGCGCCACCCGCGTCGATCTGGCGCTGCTGGGAGCGATCGTCGGGGTGGTCGCCTTAGGGCTGGCGTTGCGGCCGGTCAAGCCGTTCCTGCTCGCGTCGCATCCGGTGGCCCTGGAATTCCTGACCGGCGACCTCGTGCCGATCGGCGCCGCGGCGGCGTTCGCCCGGATCGGCGATGTTCCGCTGTGGCTTGTCGTTCTCGCCGGTGCGATCGGCATGGTGAAGTTCGACTGGCTCACCTGGTGGACGGGCCGGCAATGGGGCGAAGGCATCATCAGGATGTTCACCACCAGCGAGCGTGTGCTGCGCTTCGCCGGCCGGGCCACTGAGCTCGCTCCCTGGATTCTCCGGCTCGCCGTCCTCTGCGCCGTACTTCCGGGTGTTCCTACCGCGGTGATGTACGCAATGGCCGGCTGGGCCGGGATGCGGCTGACCGTCTTCCTCCTGCTGGACCTCGCCGGCGCCGCGATCATGACCGGTCTGATCGCGGGACTCGGCTACTGGAGCGGCCAGCGGGCCGTGGACGTCGTGCTGCTCGTCGACAAGTACGCCTCCGTCGTGAGCCTGTCGCTGATCGGCGTCGGCCTGGTCGTCGCGCTGATCAAGCGCCGGATCCGGCCAACTGGAGCCGGGAGTTGAGCTGGACGACCCACAACGCGCAGCCCGGCACGGTCGCGATGCCCGCGAGTGGGACCTGGTTGACGATGAGGACCGCCGCCGCCAGTACGACGAAGCTCAGCAGAGTCAGATGTGGTGTGCGGACGATCGCGTACAGGGCGGCGCGGAGCGGTACCGAGAGATCCACCAGGAGCAAGAGACCGGTGCCGAGGGCAAGGACTCCCACGACGGCCAGCAGCGGGACGAGAGCGGCCCCGGGGGTGGCGTCATGGAGGGCGACGATGTCGGTCACCAGGATGCCGAGCACGGCCAGCGTGAGCGCCCAGGGCAGCAAGCTGCGGCGGATGACCCGCCGGTACGAACGGAACAAGCTGCGCAGCGACGGATCGTCGGCCTGGAGGTAGGAGAAGGAGGCCGAGAGGGCCGGCCCCAGGCAGAGCGCCAGGACGCCGAAGAAGAGCGGATAGCTCAAGGGATCGGCGACCACGGCCGACGCGAACAACAGCGGAGCACAACCAAGCGCCAGTCCCGCGTTCACCACGAGCACCCGGTGGGCGAAGGACCAGATCAGGTCCCAGGCGTCCGCGCGGACGTTGACGCGGGCCAGTGGCGAGCCCATCACTTCAGCCCACTGGTGGCGATACCGCGGACGAAGTACTTCTGGCCGAGCAGGAAGATCACCAGGATCGGCAGCACGGACAGCACCGAGCCGGTCATGATCATCGCGAACTCCGCGTCGTACAGGCCGATGAACGAGCGCAGGCCGAGCTGGATCGTCCACAGCTTGTTGTCGGTCAGGTAGATGAACGGCCCCATGTAGTCGTTCCAGGTGTTCACGAAGGTCAGCAGCGCGAGGCTGGCCAACGCCGGCTTCGACAGTGGCAGGATGATCCGCGCCCAGATGCCGTACTCGCTCAGGCCGTCCAGCCTGGCTGCCTCGCTCAGCTCGTCCGGGATGGTCAGGTAGTACTGGCGCATCAGGAAGACGCCGAACGCGCTGAACGCCTGGAGCAGGATCAGCGACAGGTGCGTGTTCACCAGTCCAGCCTTCTGCATGATGATGTACTGCGGCACCATGTACGCCTGCCACGGCACTGCGATCGTGGCGATGTACGCCAGGAACAACGCGTCCCGGCCGGGGAACCGCACCTTGGCGAACCCGTACGCCGCGAAGCTCCCGGTCAGCACCTGCAACACGGTGATGGTGAGACTGAGGAACACCGAGTTGCGCAGGTAGGTGAGCAGCGGGATGCGCGACCAGATGGTGGTGAAGTTCTCCCAGTGGAACTCGGCCGGGATCCACCGGATCGGCACGCTGAACACCTCGTTGTCCAGCTTCAGCGACGACGACACCATCCAGGCGAACGGCACCAGTACGGCGACCGACAGGACGACCAGCAGCAGATAGGCGAACCCCCGCCGTACGCTCGCAACCCCACGTCCACGGGGCTTCGGGGCGGCCGGCGGCTCGAGCTCCGGCAGCGTCGGCCGGGTCGTCGTGATGGTCATCGCTCACTCCTTCGCTGCAGCTGGAACTGCACCAGCGTGATCGTCAGCACGATGACGAACAGCACCATCGACACCGCCGACGAGTAGCCGAACCGGCCCTGGGTGATGCCCTCGCGGAAGATCACCTGGGACAGCACCAGCGTCGAGCGGCCCGGACCGCCCTCGGTCATCACCTGGACCAGGTCGAACACCTTGAAACTCGAGATGGTCAGCATGATCAACACGAAGAACGTGGTCGGCCGCAACGACGGCACCGTGATACTCCAGAACCGCTGCCACGCGCTCGCACCGTCCACCTGGGCCGCCTCGTACAGCTCGCCCGGGATCGTCTGCAATCCGGCCAGGTAGAGGATCATGTAGTACCCGAGATCCCGCCACACGCTGGCCAGGATCACCGCCGGCATCGCCCACGTCGTCGACGTGGTCCAGCCCGGCGGGTTGTCGATCCCGATCGCCCGCAGCAACTGGTTCACCGGGCCGAGTTCCGGGCTGAGCAGCATGTTCCACACCACCGCGACCGCGACCAGCGAGGTGATGTAGGGGAAGAACAGCGCGGTCCGGAAGAACCGGACCCCGCGCAGTTTCTGGTTCAGCAGTACGGCGAAGCCGAGCGCCGCGCACAACGTCAACGGCACGTGGCCGATCGCGTAGTACGCGGTGTTGCGCAGGGCGGTCCAGAACGTCTCGTTGTGGATCATCCGCTCGAAGTTGGCCAGGCCGACCCACTTCGGCGTGCTGTAGGAATCCCAGTCCAGGAAGGACAGCGCCAGCGACGCGAGCACCGGGACCAGGGTCAAGGTGGCGAAGCCGAGGAAGTTCGGCAGGATGAAGCTCCAGCCGAGCCGGATGCTTCGCCACCTTCTGCTCGCCTGCGAGGGGCCCTGTGTCGGGGCCTGCGCCGGGGCGACGGTTGTGCTGGTCACAGGGATCAGCCGACCTCGTTCTTGACGCGCTTGGACATCTCGGCCAGCCCGGCGTCGAGCGACTTCTCGCCGGTCATGATCAGCTCGTGCTCCTCGGTCAGGATCGTGTCGACGTCGGCGGTCGTGTCACTGACCGGCATCTCCAGCACCACCTGGTCGGGCTTGAACGCCTTCTTCGCCAGCGCGTCCTGCGGTACGCCGGGCAGCGCGAAGTACGTGTCGAGAATCGCCTGGCTCTGCAGCGACGGCGTGACACCAGCCTTGGCGATCGCGGTAGCGCCTTCCTCACCAGCCGCCCAGGTGACGAACTTCTTCGCGGCGTCGGCGTGCTTGGAGTTCTTGTTCACCGCGAACGCGGTCGGCGAACCGAACGTGGTCACCTTGCCGGCCTCGCGCTGCGGCAGCGGGGCGACACCCCAGTCGATCTTGGTCTTGCCGGACTTGGTGTCGGCCAGCAACTGAGCGGCGTACCAGGTGCCCATCGGCATCAGGGCGGCCTTGCCGGTGGAGAACATCGAGTTGTAGCTGACCTTCTGGCTGGAAGCAGTTGCCCAAGGCAACAGGGCACCGGCCTGCTGCAGGTCGAGCGTCATCGCGTACTGGTCCTTGAAGAACCCGTAGTCGCCACCGAGCAGGTCTCCGCCGCTCTGAGCTGCGGCGGTGGCCTGGACGACGGACCGCCAGGTGTGCTGATAGGCGCCGTACACCTTGGTCCCGCCGTCACCCTTGCTCAGGTTCTTGGCGAGGGTGGCGTAGTCGGACCAGGTCAGGTTCTCGAGCTTCGACTCGGGTACGCCGGCCGCCTTCAGCAGGGCCTTGTTGTAGTAGAGGACCCAGAAGTCCTGGCGGTACGGCAGCGCGAAGTACTTGTCGTCGATCTTGTAGGCATCGAGACCGGACTGCTTGGCCGCGTCCAGCTTGCCCGCCTCGTCGGTGAGCGGGAGGAGCTGACCGCGGTTGGCGTACTGCGCGTAGCCGATGACGTTCTTCATGGTCAGGATGTCGGTGCTGTCACCACCGGCGAGCATGGTGGTCAGCTTCTCGTTGTAGTCGTCGGACAGGATGTCGACCGGCTCGACGTCGATGTCCGGGTTGGCCTTCTCGAAACCGTCGATGAGTGCCTTGAACTCCGGTGTGGTGGCGTAGTTCCAGAGGGCGAGTTTGACGGTCGTCCTGCCGCCGGCGGCCGGCTCGTCGGACGAGCCTCCACCACAGGCGGTCAGGGCCAGTGCCGCGGCGGTGGCGGCGATTGTTGCTACAAGGCGTCGCTTCACGACGATCTCCTTCAGGCGGACTGCCCTTGTCAGGCAGTGAGGGGAAAGGTTTCTGCGGTGATCCGTCCGAGGAGGGGCTCGCCAGCCAGCCAGCGGGTGAGCTCGTCCAGGGCGTGGTCGGTGAGCCGGTGGATCTCGGAACCGAGCGAACCGGCGATATGCGGGGTGATCATCACGTTCGGCACCGAGCGCAGGATCGAATCGGCCGGCAGGGGCTCCGGGTCGGTGACATCGAGAATCGCGAACAGCCGCCCGGACCGGCATTCCTCGGCCAGTGCGGCCGAGTCGATCAGGCTCCCCCGGGCCGTGTTCACCACGGTCGCGTGGTCGGGCAGTTGGGCGAGTTCGGCCGCGCCGATCATCCGGTAGGTGCTGGGCAGGGCCGGCGCGTGCAGCGACAGTACGTCGACCTGCGGCAGCAACTCCTCAAGGTCGATCAGCGTGGCGCCGGCCGCGGCGACAGCGGCCGGGTCGGCGTACGGGTCGGCCACCAGGACGGTCGGACCGTCGAGGGTCCGCAGCATCTCGACCACCCGTCGGCCGGTCCGGGAGAAACCGACGATGCCGATCGACCGGCGGAAGTTCGACAGGTCGCCGAAGCCGGTCAGGTGCCCCCAGCCGCGGTACGCCGTACTCGCGTCGGCAGCCAGGAACGGCGCCTTCTTGCCGGCGAAGATGATCGCGGCCAGCGTGTACTCGGCGACCGGGATCGCGTTGGCGTCGGCCGCACTGGTGACGACGATGTCGCGGTCCCACAGCTCGTCAGCGGCGAACCCGCGCACGCTGCCGGCCGCATGGAAGACCGCCCGCAGCCCGGGTGCGGCGGCCAGCCGCTCAGCGGACAGGCGCGGAACACCCCAGGACGTGATCAGCACCTCGGCATCGGCCAGCCGCTCTCGGACCGCCGGGGAGTCGAGCTCGTCCACCCAGACCGGGTCTCCGACCAGGCTGGCCAGCCGATCCAGGCGCTCCTGGTCGAAGTGCGCCCGAAAAGACTCGTCGCTCATCACGACAAGCCCGCGGCAAGCGGTTACCGTAGCGGTCATGTGAACATGAGATGTCGTTTTCGTTCACTGCATCTACTGGTCGTTCAGATACACACGCAAACATTCAGACTCGTACAGACCCGGAGGTGACGAGCGGTGAGTGAGGAGCGGTTGTTCGGGCCGCAGCGGCAGGAACGGTTGATGGACGAGTTGAGGCGGCACGGGTCGATTCGGGTGCGGGAGTTCGCCGCACTGCTCGGCGTCAGCGAACTCACCGTCCGCCGGGACATCGCGGCCCTCGCCTCCCAGAACCTGCTCACCAAGGTCCACGGCGGCGCGACCCTGCCCACCGACCTCGGCCCGGCCGCACACATCCGCCGTCGTGGCACCGGGCCGCCACGGTTCACCATCGGGATGGTCGTCCCGTCGCTGGACTACTACTGGCCGGCGATCGTGGGCGGTGCCCGCTCGGCGGCCGTTGCCCAGGACGTCCAGATCCAGCTGCGCGGGTCGACGTACGACTGGGCTGAGGACCAGCGGCAGATCACCCGGCTGATCGAGGCCCAGCAGGTGCAGGGTCTGCTGCTCGCACCGAACCTGGACGGCGACGATGTCCCCGAGATGATCCAGTGGATCGGCGACCTCCCCGTCCCGGTGATCCTGATCGAGCGGCAACCACCGCGCTGGACGCCGACCAAGAACCAGCTGGAATGGGTTCGCAGCGACCACGCTCTCGGTCTGGAGATCGCCGTCCGGCATCTGCACCAGCACGGTCATCGCAGCATCGGCCTGGTGCTGTCCAAGGGCAGCCCGACCTCAGCGCACCTCGAACGCGGCTGGGAACTGGTCTGCGCGGACCTCGGACTCTCGCCCGACCTGGTCGTGCGCGAGTCGGTCCGGATGGAGGAACCCGGCTACCGCGAGACGATCGGCCAACTCCTCGAACGCTGCCGCGCGACCCGTACGACGGCTCTCGTCGTCCACTCGGATCCGGACGCGATGTCGGTCGCGCAGTACTGCGCCGAACGCGGGATCGCGATCCCGGAGGATCTCGCAATCGTTGCGTACGACGACGAAGTCGCGCGGCTGGCCGAGCCCGCCATGACCGCGATCCGGCCGCCGAAACCGATGGTCGGGCGGACGGCGGTCGAGCTGATGGTGGCCCGGCTGGTCGAGGGCAGGCGGCGTCCGTCGCAGCGGATCCTGATCACCCCGGAGCTGATGATCCGCGACTCGTCGATCCCACTCGCGTCACGCGTCCAGCCGTAGCGCACGTCAGGCGGTGTCCAAGCCGAAGCGTCAGGCGGTGTCTAGGTGTAGGTCGTCCACCCGGCCGTCCGACCACTCGACCCGGACCGTGCGGCCCTCGTCGGAGACAGTCGGCGGCAGCTCGGGCGAACCGCCCAGCGTGACGATGGCCGTGTACACCTCACCGGCCTCGGGATGCGTTCTGGCACAGGGGATCGCGGTGTGGTTGCCCACCGGACTCGCATCGGTCAGACGGCGTACGTCGTACTCGAAAGCGGTGCCGCCGGCGACGAACGAGACGAGCCCGTTCGCCGCGACCTTCGACTTGAACCCCTCGACGGTCTCCGCCGGCGGTTCGGCCGCCGACAGCGGCCAGCCGCTGAACTCCAGCTGCCAGGACGGATCGATCTCACCCTCGATCACCACGGCCCGCACCTCGTGACTGCCATGCAGCACCGAGCCCACGACCAGGCGCGGACCCTCGAGGACACTCCCACCACGACCGGACCCGTGCTCGGCACCCTTGTCCTCATCAGTCCGCACCCAGTGAGCCGATGTCACCGAGACGCCAGCGCGCACAACCTCAAACCCGTTGCGATGACTCGGGCCGTACTCCGGATGCACGATCGCCACACTGTTCTCGATCGCCTCTGACCACGCGGTCTGATCGAGCGGCGGCATGGTGTGCGTCGAGTATCCGAGCCGCGCGTACAGCGGCGAGTCGGCCCGCTTGTCGCCCGGCACCGAGTGATCCGTGCCGTGGTTGACGATCCGGACGACGCCGTCGGCCTTGGTACCGCTGACGATCCAGCCCGGCTCAGGCACCTCCAGCGTGAAGTCCCCGGTCTCCACCGGCAGCGGTTCCTCCGTCGCGGTCCACACCGGATGATCGGCCGGCAGCATCAGGCCGAGCATGCCTTTCACCGCCCAGTACGGCGATCCGGGACCGGAGTACGACTGCGCGATCCGCGGCCATTCGCCGTACCAGCCGAGGTTCAGCAGACCGCGGTCGTCGGGCACGTCGTGGTCGAGGAAGTGCGCGAGCATGCCGGACGCACCGCGCCGGAGTAGGCCTGGCGGTACGTCGGTCGCACCGGTGAGAGCGCCCATCCACAGTGGTGCGGCGGCGGCGAATCGATAGGTGAGACTGCGACCCTGGACCAGCGGCGAGCCGTTTCCGCCGATCAGGTGGACGGCGGTCCGGAGGTACTGCGAGAGCCGTTCACGCCAGGCCATCACCAGCTTGGGATCGACCAGCTCAGGATCCATGGTTGCCCACAGCAACGGGTACACGTGCAGCGCCCAGCCGTTGTAGTGGTCGAACGCGCGCTCAGGCCCGTCGGCGTACCAGCCGTGGTCGCGGTAGAGCGACTCATGCACGGCCAGGCCGCTCTCGAGGTCGGCCGACGACCACAGACCGCCGACCGATTTGAGGAACGTCTCGACGACGATCTGGAACCACACCCAGTTGATCGGCGGGTACTCCTCACCGACCACAGTCGCCAGCCACGCGACGATCCGCTCGCGGTCGGCGTCGTCGAGACGATCCCAGAGCCAACGACGGCTGAGGTGCAGGCCGAGGGCGATCGAGCAGGCTTCCACCTTCGCCTGGCCAAGCTGATCAGGGCGCGGCCAGGCGTGCGGGGAGGCCGGATCCGTGCCGGCGCGGAGGCCGTCGGCGTACCACTCGGCCAGGCCGTGCGGATCGTTGCCATCGTCACCGTGCAACCGGATCCCGGCCAGCAGGAAGGAGCGCGCGAACGCCTCCAGCGAGTCGCTGTCCGGACCGTACGCGCTCGGCAGACCGGGCAGGTCGATACGGGCGTGGTCCGGCGACGCCCACGGGCGCAGCGACAGCAACAGCCCGTCAGCGGTCGCCGCCCAGGTTTCCCGGTTCAGGCCGGTGTACGGCGCGTCAGTCACGGTCGCTCTCCTCTGCGGACGGTCAGGCGGAAAGAGTTGCCGGTGCACTGGATGACGAGCCGATGCACGGTCGGGCCCCAGACACCTTCCAGCAGGGCGTCGTCGACGGTTCGTTCCTCCAGTCGTCCGATACCCGCGTCCCAGCTGAGGTGCGCGTGCGCGCCAGCCAGGGTCTCGACCACGACCTCGTGCGGTCCTTGGCTGGTCGGCGTACCGGCGATGATGAAGTGCTGGGTTGCCGCACCTTCCCACTCGTCGGCGATCGTGATCGCGTTGTCCTCGAGCGTCGCCACCCGCCGATAGCGGGGCGCATCGGGATACGCCTGCGACAGCTCGAGAGCCAGCGAGTTGTCCTGGACGACGAGGTCGGTCGCTTTGTACTGCGGGCCGTGCTGCTGCTCGTGGCCGTTGATCATCGGGACGTTGTGCCAGGCGCTCTGGACCACCCACTGCGTGTAGCGGCGATCGGAGAAGGACAGGGCGGTGTACGTCGGCTGCCCGAGGTCGATGAGCACCGGGGTGGAATCGAGCGCAGCGATGAACGAGCCGACATCGTTGTGATTGTGGTTCTCGTCGTTGTGACCACCCTTGATCGCAAGCGCCAGTTGATCGTCACGGGCGACGAACAGCTGGACGTCCGGCAACCAAGTCGACTTCGGAAGTGGGAGGTCGGCCTTGGCCGCGTCCCACCAGGCGTCGTCGGTCAGGCCCAGCGCCGCGCGTCCGAGGCCGGCGGCCGGGGCGATCGGCAGGTCCCGGTGGGCGGCGGCTTGAGCCATCACCTCGGGATCGTGATGACTGCGGCCCCAGCGGTGCAGGACGTGCCACGGCTGGTTCGCGTCCGGGCGGGCAGAACCGTCGGCGACGTTCACGTACCAGCCGTCGCCGAGCGCGACCCGCTGCGGATAACGGGCCAACTCGGCGAGCGGCGTACAAGACCAAGGTGCGAAGGCGCCGGCGGTGACGCGGTCGAGTACGTCGAGTGCCAGGGCCAGCCGGGCCGGACCGTTCCACCAGTACGCGTAGCCCTCGTCGCAGCCGCCGTCGTCGGGCAGTGCGTCGAGGTAGCGGCTGAGGCCGTCGACCACGAGGTCGGTGACCTCCAGCTGAACCTGCGGGTCGTCCTCGAGGAACAGCGCGGCAGCGAGCACGTGACCGTGGATCCACGGGTTCCAGTTGTGCAGGTGGCCGTCGAGCCCCAGCCAGTGCCAGCGGCGATCGGTGCGGAACGGCTGGATGACCCGCTGGCTGACCTCGCGCCGCATCCGCCGCCGCAGCCCCGGCACCCGCTCGTCGAACACGGGCCCGAGGACGAGGTCCGCCCAGGCGAGGATCTCCGCCGTCTCCGCCGCACCGAGGTCCAGATAGGGCTCGTCGGGATCGCCGGCCACCTCACCCCGAGCGGTCACGAACGACTCATGCGCCGCCCAGCACCACGTGGTCTGCTCGCACAACAACATCAGTCCGTCGGCAGCCTCATCGACGTACGCCTGATCAGCTGTCAGCGCGGCCGCGAGAACAGCAGTCGAGGTACGACGCCGCAGTTCACCGGCCGGGCCCTCGTACGCCGTGCGGACTCCGTCACGCCAGTAGCGGGCGTAGTCGGACAACAGCGTCCGCGGCCACGGCTGAGCGCGATCCGCCTCCGCCTCGGCGAGGATCGCCCGAACCGCATCGGGATCGCGACGACCCCAGACGTCTCGCCGGGTCAGATCCGGAACACTCACCCGCCCGCGAGCCGCCTTGATCGCCTGCTCGCGCCCCTCAACCGCCGCCCACCGCTCCTTGAGCCTCACCCCATCCACCCTACGGGCAAGCGCTTCCCAACCCACGCCAGGTCAGCTCAGCGCGGGACGTTCGGAGTACGACGTGAGCCGCGAGGCCGAGCAGCGGGTCGCTCCGTTCCGTACGGCGGCACACGACCGTACCGTCAGCCTCGTCCTGACACCGCACTCGCGGTGACCTGGTGTTGTGACCGAGCGGTAATGCCATGATGTCCGCCATGGAGCTGAAGCTGTCGGCGTCGTACGACGCCACACCCGAGGAAGTGTTCGCGATCGTCACGGACGCCACCTTCCGCGAGCAGGCGTGTCAGAAGACCAAGGCGCTGTCGTACTCCGTCGAGGTGACCGAGTCCGGCGGTGACACCATCGTCAAGGTCCAGCGCGAGATGCCGTCGGACGACGTACCAGATATCGCCCGGAAGTTCGTCGGCCAGACGCTGACCATCGTCCAGACCGAGACCTGGCACCCGGCCAAGGCGGACGGGTCGCGCGAGGCCGACGTGCGCGGCGAGATCAGCAACACCCCGGTCACTCTGAAGGGCACCGCCGAGATCACCGCCACCGGGGCGAGCACGGTCCAGGCGATCGAGCTCGACGTGAAGGTCGCGGTCCCGCTGATCGGCAGGAAGATCGAGCCGTTCGTGGTCGACGCGATCCGCTCCGGCCTGCAGAAGGAACACGAACTCGGCCGGGATTGGACCCACTGAGCCCGAGTGTCGTTACGGTGACCGGCTCACCTCCGGTGGCAACCTGAAAGCTGACGAGTTGCCACCCGGAGGTGAGCCAGTCGTGCGAAAGAAGGGCCGACGGGCCGAGCAGGCCGGCGAGGATTCGCAGTACTGCGTCTTCTGCGCCACCGTGATGCCGTTCGAACGGATCGAGGCCGCCGATCACCTGGTCGACGAGCCGGACGAGTGGATCTGCGTCAAGTGCGGTTCCGCACTTCTCGTCGATCCGCCCCTGCAGCAGCTCAACCGCACCGCCTGATCTCTACAGTGGTGGGCCGAAGCCGCAGACCACTGACTTGGCGTGCGCGGGGTCGAGCGCGTTGGAGACCAACTGCGCGACCGTCGGGTCGAAGGCCAGACCGACATGGCCGACCGGATCGAGCGGGCAGACGTCCTGGACGAACTTGTTCGTGACGCCGGGCTCGCGGATGAACGACGTCTCGTGCGGCGTCACCAGCGCGTCGAACCGGGACTCGATCACCGTGTAGTTGACCCCTGGCTGCGCGATCGGGCCGGCGGTCAACTGGTCCACGGCCGAGCCGCCGACGATCAGCTCGTCACAGGCCGGGCAGCCGAACTCCCGTAGTACCTGATCCACCAACGGTCGCAGACCGAGGTAGTCGCCCACGCTCACCAGCCCGCCGAACGTCGTACCGTGAGTCGGGGGTGCCAGCGCGACCACCTTGCCGACCTGACCGGCGTACCCGCGGATCTTCGGGCCGTAGATGCTCTGGAAGGCGCCCTCGGAGTGCCCGACGATATCCACCTTCGCAGCGCCGGTCGCCTGCCGGACCTGCTGCACGAACGCCGCGATCTCGGCCGACGACTGGGTGATGGAGACGGTGCCGCCGACCGGGATCGTCGGCGCTGCCTGGCCGTACGTGATGGAGAAGGCGCAGTAGCCCTTCGAGGCGAGGAACGGGCCGAGGTACGAGTAGTTGCCCGGTCCGTTGCCGCCCAGGCCGTGTAGGAGGACGAGCGGGTTCGGGTGCGCGGCCGACGGTTTGCAGGACCAGTTGTCGAAACCGGAGGACGGGGCCGCGGTCGCAGTGGTTGCGGCGGTCGCGGCGGTCGCGGCGGTTGCGGCGGTCGCGGCGGTCGCGGTGGTGGTGAGCAGCGCGGCGGCGACCAGGGCGACGGCGGCGCGGCGGATCAGGTGTGGCATGGCAGTACCCCTCTTCAGAACAGCCGCCGGCGCAGGCGATGTTCTCTTGCTGTATCTTCTCGGTGACGAGCAGATCACCGACAGTGCAGCATGAAGTCGGGTTATGAACAAGAGTTCGTGTTCAGAACCAGATCACTTGGTTACAGTTCCGCCACCCGGGGTAACGTGCAGCGCATGGGACGGACCATCCGAGGGCTCGACGCCGAACAACGCCGGGCCGAGCGCCGTGAGCAGTTGCTCGACGCCGCGCTCAAACTCTTCGCCGCGAACGGGTACATCAACACGTCGATCGAGCAGATCTGCAGTACGGCGTACATCGGCACGAAGAGTTTCTACGAAGTCTTCACGAACCGGGAGGACTGCTACGTCGCGCTGCTGCAGCGGACCTCGGAACGCCTGCAGGAGCAGGTCGCGGGACTGGCGGCGCAGGCGGTCGGGAACGAGCGCGAGGTGGCGCCGAAGCTGATCCAGGTGTTCGCCCACGCCCTGCTCGACGACCCGCGGGTCGCCAGGGTCACCTTCGGGATGGCGGCCGGCATCTCACCCCTGGTCGAGCGGCAGCGCCGGACCAACCGCCGCTGGGCGGCGGGATTCCTCGAGCAGCTCTGGGACCGGTACGACGGACCGCCCCGCGGCCGGGATGCCGCAGACCAGCGGGCGGTGCGGCACAGCGTGGCCATCGGCCTGGTCGGCGGCCTCTTCGACCTCATCTCCGACTGGTTCCTGGACGCCGATCCGACGAAACCGGACCAGATCGAGACCCTGATCGACGACATGACGACCTACTACATCGTCGTCCGACGAGGCCTCCTGACCTGACCTTGCGTCAGCGTCAGCGTCAGCTTCAGCTTCAGCTTCAGTCGAAGACGAGGGTTCTGAGGGCTACGTGGCCTTCCTCGTCGATGACGTAGTGGGCGTGGCCCTCGTGGTCGACGGCGACACCTTCGACGCGGCGGATATCGCCGAAGTGGTGCACGACCTTGGCGGAGACGACACCGCCGTCGGTGTCTGACGGGAGTTCGAAGCGGACGTGTTCGGACGCCGCGCGTGCGCCTTCCGGGTGGTCCGCGAGTACCGTCGCCGATTTGCCGGAGGCGTCGAGGTCACCGATGACGGCATCGAACCGGTCGCCGCCTCTGGTATCCAGGCCACGCAGTCCGGCCGGCGCCTCGACACCGCCGACGTCGCCGAGCACCCAGACGTTGCCACACCGCGGTACGGCGTTCGGGTCGTCGAACAGCTCCGACACGTTCTCGAGCTCGACCAGCAGCGGATGCCCGTCGGCGGTCACCGGGTACCGGATGCCGAGCAGCAGGTTGCCGTTCGCACGGAACTCGGCGGCCTCGATGTTGATCGGGTGATCCGCCGGATGGACGGTACCGTCCCAGCGCTTGGCCTTCTGCCGGCCGGCCGCGATGGTGGCGTCGACGTACGCCTGCTGCAGCAGCGCACCCATGGGCAGCAGTTCGACGCCGGCCAGGGCGTCGTTGATCGCCCGATGCAGGCCGAAGCGCAGCCGCACGATCTCGAGGGTCGCTCGGCCACCGCTCTCGATGGCGTCCGCGATCGACTGCTCGCTGACGCGGGCGATCCAGGACCGCTTGGCCGCGAGTGGGCCGGCCTTCTTCCCGAACTGCGAACCGACGAGGTAGACGTAGCCGTCCCGGGACGCGCAGGCCTCGGCGTCCTCAGTCTTGCCTGCGTTCAGGCCGGCGTCCGCGAACACCCGCAGCGCCGCCCACTCGTCGTCGAGTGGCGCACCGGCGGTGTGGACGAGTAGAGCCAGCGAGTCCTCGGCGGTGGCCTCGTCGAGCACCGTGACGAAGGCCCGGTCCCAGCCGTGGCGGCTGAGGACATCCGGCCCGAACACGCGGCACAGGTCGGAGGCTTCGTTGGGCTCCAGGTGCAGATCGGTCTCATGCATACCCGGGAAACGACGCAGCGGGCTCGATCTACTCCCGATCCCACCGATTCCCGGGTAAACCCCGACCACCCCTGATTACGGCTGAGGGACCGTCAGCCCTGGTGGGGGTAGCGGTAGTCAGTCGGCGGGGCGAAGGTTTCCTTCATCGAGCGAGGGCTGGCCCAGCGGATCAGGTTCCACATCGAGCCGGCCTTGTCGTTGGTGCCGGAGGCGCGCGCACCGCCGAACGGCTGCTGCCCGACGACCGCGCCGGTGGGCTTGTCGTTGATGTAGAAGTTGCCGGCGGCGAAGCGCAGATCGGCGGCTGCCGCGGCGACCGCGTGGCGGTCCTGCGCGATGATCGCACCGGTCAGACCGTACGGCGCGGCGCTCTCCATCTGCCGCAGCACGGTGTCGTAGTCGGCGTCGTCGTACACGTGCACGCCGAGGATCGGTCCGAAGTACTCGGTGGTGAAGATCTCGTCGGTCGGGTCGTCGGAGACCACCAGCGTCGGCCGGACGAAGTACCCCTCGCTGTCGTCATAGGTGCCACCGGCAACGACCTCGAGCGCGTCGGTCTGCCGGGCCCGGTCCAGCGCCGCCTTGTGCTTGGCGAACGCCCGGTCGTCGATCACCGCGCCGATGAAGTTCGACAGGTCGGTGACGTCGCCCATGGTGAGCGACTCGGTCTCGGCGACCAGGTCGTCGCGCATCCGCTCCCACACCGAACGAGCGACGTACGCACGGCTGGCCGCGGAGCACTTCTGGCCCTGGTACTCGAACGCGCCGCGCACCATCGCGGTCTTCAGCACGGCCGGGTCGGCGGACGGGTGCGCGAGGATGAAGTCCTTGCCGCCGGTTTCACCGACGAGCCGCGGGTAGGTCTTGTACGACGCGATGTTCGTGCCGACCGTCGACCACAGCGACTGGAACGTCTTGGTGGAGCCGGTGAAGTGGATGCCGGCCAGGTCCGGGTGGGTCAGCGCGGCTTTGCTCACCTCGAGGCCGTCGCCGGTGACCAGGTTGATCACGCCGGCCGGCAGGCCCGCGGCCTCGAGCAGCCGCATCGTCCAGTGCGCCGCGAACTGCTGCGTCGGCGACGGCTTCCAGACCACCGTGTTGCCCATCAGCGCCGGCGCGGTCGGCAGGTTGCCGGCGATCGCGGTGAAGTTGAACGGCGTGATCGCGTAGACGAACCCTTCCAGCGGCCGGTAGTCGACCCGGTTCCAGACGCCGGGGGACGAGATCGGCTGGTCGCTGACGATCTGCCGTGCGAACGCCACGTTGAACCGGAGGAAGTCGATCAGCTCACAGGCGGCGTCGATCTCGGCCTGCTGCACCGTCTTCGACTGGCCGAGCATGGTCGCCGCGTTCAGGGTGTCGCGCCACGGGCCGGCGAGCAGGTCGGCCGCCTTCAGGAAGATGGCCGCGCGGTCGTCGAAGGACAGCGAACGCCAGGACTTGGCGGCACCGAGCGCGGCGATCACAGCCTCCCGGCCGTCCGCCTCGGTCGCATTGCCGAGGGTGCCGAGTACGTGCGCGTGCTTGTGTGGCTGGACCACCTGGATCGGAGCACCGCCACCGAGCCGCTGCTCACCACCGATGGTGCAGGTCAGATCGATCGCACCGGCCGCGGTGAACTCCTTGAGCTTCGCCTCCAGGCTCGCCCGCTCCGACGATCCGGGCGCGTATCCCTTGACGGGTTCGTTGGCGGGCGTGGGTACGGCGGTGACGGCATCCATCGTGCGGTGCTCCTCGATCGTGGTGTGGATCGTGCTGGTACGCCGGTGCGGGTGGCGGCGCGACTCGCTGGTGATACGAGCATGTTGCCATGACTCACCACCGGAAACGAACCTGACCAGAAAGTGACCACGAGGCCGACTGGTCCGGTCAGGAACTGACCACCCCACGCCGGACCATTTGTAGCATACGTTTCACTCGGACAGGCTCCGCAGTGGCCATTCCAGCCGCCAGGACGAGCAGGTCGACCGGGTCGACATCGGCCCGCAGCGCGCCGGCTTCCTGCGCCCGTTCGACCAGCCCGCTGACCGCCGCCACCATCGCCGCATGCCACTCCTCGTGCAGCTGCGACCGTCGCGTTGACGGCTCCAGACTCCGGGCGAGATCACCCTTCTCCGCGACGTGGCGCACGAAGGCGGCCAGCCACTCGAAGAGCCGGTCGACGAGGGCTTCGGCCTCACCCGCCGCGACCGCGCCACCCCTTGCCCGGCCGACCGTGTCCAGCCCGGCCGCGTCCAGACCTGCCGCGCACAGTGCCTGCACCTCCTCGGCGTACACGGCGACGAGCAGGTCGTCGCGCGTCGGGAAGTGCCGGTACAGCGTCGCGTTGCCGATCCGCGCACGCCGGGCGATCTCGTCGAGCGGCGCCTGCGTTCCGAACTCGGCGAACACCTCCCGCGCAGCCTCGATCAACTGCTCGCGGTTCCGCCTGGCGTCAGCACGCAACTTAACTGGGGACATCCCTGGTTACACTACTCTCCTGGACAACCGGGGATTCCCCCAGTTAGGAGCTCGGCCATGGATCCCGCCGACCGGATCGCGATCACCGACCTCATCTCGCTGCACGGCCACCTCGTCGACGCCGGCGAACCCACCGACACCCTCTTCACTCCCGACATCGAGTACGACGTCACCGACCTCGGCGGCGGCGTGATCGTCGGCCCGGCCGCGCTGCAGGAGGCAGCCGAGGCCCTCGGCGACAACAACCCGGTCGGCCACCACGTCACCAACATCGTCCTGACGGAGGCCGGCCCGGACGAGGTCACCGCCCGCTCCAAGGGCCTCGGCGTCATGTCCGACGGCGCGTGCGGCAGCGTCACCTACAACGACCTGATCGTGCGAACAGACGACGGCTGGCGCATCCACCGCCGAACGGTGCTCGCCAGGCGGCGCCCACTCGGCAGGTAGTTCGCGGGACGGTAGGTTCGCGGGCATGGCTGGTGTCGGGCATTTCGTGAGCGCTGAGGCGCAGGCGGTGTACCTGCGGCTGTACGACGTGACGCTGATGGGCATCCCGGGGCAACGCGAGTCGGTCGACGTCAGTACGACGTACGGGCAGGTGCGGGTGTATCGGTACGGCGCCGACGACGGGGTGCCGATCGTGTTGCTGCACGGTCGGGCCGGGACGTCGGTGATGTGGGAGCAGAACATCCCGGGGCTCGCCGAAAAGCACCCGGTCTATGCGATCGACGTACTCGGGGAACCAGGGCGCAGCGTGCAGACACTGCCGATCCGGTCATCCGAAGAGCAGGCGGTGTGGCTGAACGAGACGCTGGCCGAGCTCGGCCTGGCGAAGGCACATGTCTCCGGGGTCTCCGGCGGTGCCTGGCTCGCGTTCAACCTGGCGTTGCATGCACCCGAGCGGATCGCGTCACTCGCCCTGGTCGAGCCGGCGAATGTGTTCGCGCGGTTCGACTGGCGGTTCCTGCTCGGCGGGTTCGCACTGGTGCCCGGTCTGCCGGATGGCGTCGGCGCGCGGTATCTGCAGTGGGTCGCCGGAGGCGTGCCGATCCAGCAGCCGGCCGGGCGCCTGGTGATGGCGGGGTTGCGCGACTACCGGATGAAGCTGCCGATGCCGTCGTACGGGACCGATGACGCACTGCGGAGCGTTCAGGTGCCGACGCTGGCGCTGCTCGGTGGGCGCAGCGTCGTCCATGATCCGCTCAAAGCGGCGCATCGGGCACAGTCGTTCCTGCCCGACAACCAGACCGAGCTCTGGCCGGAGGCTGGGCACGGCCTGCCCGCCGAGTTCCCCGAGCAGTTCAATACGCGACTGCTCGAGTTCCTCGGCGGACAGCCTTAGGGCCGCCAGGGCATGTGCTGCAGCGCCCAGGTGTTGCCGTCCGGGTCCTTGAACCACGCGTAGAAGACACCGCCGAGGTCCTCAGTCTCACCGACGTCGATACCGCGGCCGATCAGCTCCTGCCGAGCGGCCTCGATGTCCTTCACGACCAGGTGCAGAGCACGCAGCGAACCCGGCTCCATGTCCGCCATGGGCAGGCCCTGGAGCAGACTGATCGAGCAGAACGAACCAGGCGGCGTCAGCTGCACCACGCGGACGCCGTCCGCCGGCGAGACGTCCACGTCGACATGGAACCCACACTGCACGGAGTAGAACCGCTTCGCCCGGTCGATGTCTGTCACCGGCACCGGGATGAGCTCGAGCAGGAAGTCGCCCGGCTTTACGAGCGGTGCGGTCGGATCCGCCGGGATCTCCGAAGCATCCTTCGGGACCTCGGTCGTGGTCGGGGGCCGCTCGGTCACGCCTCTACCTCGCTACGCTCGCTCATGCCGACTTCCTCGTGCTCTTCTTAGCCGTCTTCTTCGCCGCGGTCTTCGCGGTCTTCTTCGCGGCTGCCTTCTTGGCCGGCGCGGCCTTCTTGGCAGGTGTCTTCGCCTCCGCCTTCTTCGCCGGAGCGGTCTCACCGCCGCCGGACCTGCGAGCCTTGGCGGCTTCGACCGAGGCCCGCAGCGCGGCGACCAGGTCGACGACCTCGGCGCCCTCCTGCTCTTCCTCCTCGGCCTCCGGCATCGGCACGCCGGCCGCCTTCGCCTCGACCACCTGCTCGAGCGCGTGCCGGTACTCGTCGTGGTACTGATCCGGGTCGAACTCACCACGCAGGGTGTCGATGTACGACGCCGCCATCGCCTTCTCCTGCGAGCGGATCTCCACGTCCTCGGCCGGCGCCGCGAACGACGCGTCCCGTACTTCGTCCGGCCACAGCATCACCTGCATCACCAGGATGTCGCCGTACGTCCGGAGCAGGCCGAGGCTCTCCCGGGACCGCAGCGCGACCTTCACCAGCGCGTACAGCTCGGAGCCGTCGAGGGCGTCACGCAGCAGCACGTACGGCTTGGCGCCAGGACCACCGTCGGCCGCCAGGTAGTAGGACTTGCCCAGGTACAGGGGGTCCACCTGGTCCGCGGGCACGAACTCCAGGACGTCGATCACCTTCTTGCTGGACAGCGGCAGGTCGGCGAAGTCGTCCGGCTCGAGCACGATCATCCGGCCGTCGGCCATCTCGTAGCCCTTACCGATGTCGGAGTACGGGACTTCCTCGCCGCATTCGGCGCAGATCCGCTTGTACCGGATCCTGCCCCCGTCGGCGACGTGCACCTGGCGGAACGAGATGTCCTTCTCCTCGGTCGCCGAGAACACCTTGATGGGGATCGTGACCATCCCGAACGAGATGGCCCCCTTCCAGATCGCCTGCATCGCCACCAGCTCCCTGTCAGCTCAAGCCGTTCATCCCGCCGCGCGGCCCCTCCGCCGCCAGCAGATCGGGAATCTCTTGCGTCGCGTACCACATCAGGTCTTCACCCTCGCACGAATCCAGGGCGAAAAGGGCGTCGTCATCCCCATTCTGAGCCGCGTCCCAGAGGTCGGCGGCCTTCCCGACCACCGCCACCGCCTCGGCCGCGTCCATGTGCACCGCGGCCACCGTGGACCACGGCACCACCACGTTCAGCTCGAGCCGCGCGTCGCCCAGCTCGACGGTGCCGTCCGCGGGCGGCACCGCGCCCACCTCGCAGGCGACGACCAGGCGTCTCCGTGCTGTCCCCGGATCGGCCGCGAGCAGTCCGACCGAGGCCCGGGCCGCCTGCGCCATCGCGGCGTACTCGAGCTCCTCGTCGTCGCCCTGGGCGTACCACTCCCGCAGCGCCGGCGTCACCGCGTACGCCGTCAGCGGGGGCGGACCGAACTCGCCGACGCGGCAGGCGTCGTCGAGCCGCCGCAGCGTGGATGGGATGTAGACCCTCATGAGTCCGCCTTCTTCGTCGTACCGCGGGGATTCTTCCGGCCCCGGGAGGCCCGGTTCCGGCTGCCCCTGGTGGTGTCGAGCAACTCGTCCAGCGCATCCGTCACACATTGGGCGAAAACAGCCAGGTCGGGCATCGCGGTGCGGTCCGCGTTCAGCCCGAAGGACACCTTCCCGTCGTACGACGTGACGCCGACGGACAACCCTTGTCCCGGCATCAGCGGCACCACCGGGTACGACGCCAGCATCGGCGCACCCTGGGCGTACAGCGGGAACTGCGGACCGGGCACGTTCGTGATCACCACGTCGTCGATCGGCCGGACCGTCGTGGTCGCGACCCGGGCGGCCAGCGCGTGCAGCGTGGTCGGCGCGAACCCGGCGATGCCGACCAGCGAGCGGGCACTGACCGCGCGACCGGTGTCCTTGTGCACCTTGGTCTGGTACGAGATCTGGTGCAGGCGCATGACCGGCGAGTTCTCCCCCACCGGGAGCGTCACGGTCGACGCGATCACACTGGAACCGAGCGAGGTCGGCTCCTCCTCCTCGTCGTCACGGATGCTGACCGGGACCACCGCCCGCACGCTACGGGTCGGCCCGACGCCCTCACCGCGCGTCATCATCCAGGCCCGGAACGCACCCGCGACCACGGCCAGGATCACGTCGTTCACGGTGCCGCCGTGCATCGCCCGGACGGTCCGGTAGTCCTCCAGCTCGGTCTGCACCGTGGTGAACCGGCGCTGACCGGACGTCTTCACGTGCAGTGAGCTCTCTTGTACGTGCCGCTGCGCGGCCAGTGAGCCGACTACGCCGCCGAGCACCTCGCGGACCGAGGTGGAGCCGGTCAGGCTGGCCATCTCGGCCCGGGCCAGCTCCAGCACGGCGGTCGGGTGGCGGGTGGCGTCCGCGAACACCCCGGCGAGCAGCTCCAGCGCGGACGGCGGGTGGTCCGGCTGCCAGGTGTCGGTCGGGGTGTCCCGCGGGTGCGCGGTCGCGTCCAGCACGACCTGGCCGATGTCGACCGTACTGTTGCCGTCGACAAGGGCCTGGTGGGACTTGGCGATGATCGCGAACCGGTCGCCCTGCAGGCCCTCGACCAGATACATCTCCCACAGCGGCCGGGCCCGGTCCAGCCGCCGGGACATGATCCGGGCGACCAGCTCCAGCAACTGGGCGTGCGTCCCCGGCCGGGGCAGGGCCGAGCGCCGTACGTGGAAGGTGATGTCGAACTCTTCGTCGTCCACCCAGACCGGGCCGGCGAACCGGCCGGGCACCTGCTGGACCCGCTGCCGGTACCGCGGCACGAAGGCGATCCGATCCCGGATCAGAGCCACCAGGCTCTCGTAGTCGAACCCGTCGTCACCGTGCACCGGCGGCTCGAAGATGTCGACCGTCCCGACATGCATCGGAGTGGCCGGCGACTCGGCCTTGAGGAAGGTGAGGTCCAGCGACGTCAACCGGTCCGGCATCGGGCACCTTCCTCTCAGTCGATCAGCTTGTCTCGTCACCCTAGCGGCCCGCGCGGACAGTGGGCTGCGACACTGGCTGTACGGGAACACTGAGCTATTGGTGTTCGTCAGGCAAGAGGGTGTGTTCCACGCCCCGAGAACCGCATCAGACCCTTGAAAGGCCCCTCGACCCATGCGTTCGACGCTCACTCGCGGCACCGCCACCGCTCTCCTCCCCGCACTCGCCATGCTGGTCCTGGCCGGTTGCGGGAGCGAATCCGACGGCGGCGCGAGTCCGAGCACGACCCCGTCGTCGACCCCCGTTCAGCCGACCGGGAGCCCGACCGCCGTGCCGACGATGACGCCGACGCCGGGCAAGCCGAACTCCAGCAGCCCGTCGAACACCGCCGACCCGTCCGGTGAGCAGGCCGACGTGACCATCAACATCACCGTTGCCAATGGCAAGGTCAACCCGAGCGGCGCGAGCATCAAGGTGCAGGCCGGCCAGACCGTCCTGGTGACCGCGGTCAGCGATGCGGCGGACGAGGTGCACATCCACGGCTACGACAAGGAACTGCCGCTGACCCCGGGCAAGACCGCGTCGGTCAAGTTCACCGCGAACATGAAGGGCACCTTCGAGATCGAGACCCACGAGAGCGGCAAACTGGTCGCCAAGCTCGTCGTCTCGTGAGGCCGCTCCTGCTTCCGTTACATGGGATCGGTGGCCGGCAGGATCTGCCGATCCCGTTCAGCCTGGCCGTCGGCGGTGCCGCGGTTGCGATCGCGCTGTCGTTCGTCATCCTCGCCCTGGCCTGGCGGAGTCCGAAGTACCGCGGCAACGCGTCCGGAAAGCCGTTGCCGGCCGCAATCACCCGGACGGTCGACGCCGGCTGGTTCCGCTGGATCGTCCGGCTGGTCGGTCTGGCGACCTTCCTCTACGCGATGGTCTCGCTGCTGTTCGGCGTGGACCGGCTGACCAACCCGATCTTCGGCTTCATCTACATCCTGGTCTGGGTCGGCCTGGTGCCGATCTCGATCGCGCTCGGCCCGGTCTGGCGGACGCTGAACCCGCTGCGGACCATCCACCTGCTGCTCTGCAAGGCGCTCCGGCAGCCCCCGTCGAAGGGCCTGCTGGAACTACCTTCCTGGCTCGGCCTGTGGCCCGCGACGCTGGGCATCTTCGCCTTCACCTGGCTCGAGCTCGTCGCGCCGGACCGGGCGACCATCCCGGTCCTCCAGGCCTGGATGGCTCTGTACGTCGTCATCACGCTCTTCGGAGCGATCCTGTTCGGCGACCGGTGGTTCTCGACCGGCGACCCGTTCGAGGTCTACGCCTCACTGATGGCGCGGCTGTCGCCGTGGGGCCGTCGTACCGACGGAGCGCTGGTGGTCCGCCGGCCGCTGGAGAACCTCGACGGCCTCAAGGCGCAGCCGGGTCTCGTCGGCATGGTGGCCGCGCTGCTCGGCTCCACGGCGTACGACGGCTTCTCGAACTCGTCGGCGTGGATCGGCTGGGCGCAGAACACCGACTACTCGATGACGCTGCTCGGCACGTGTGCACTGATCGCGTTCATCCTTTTCGTGCTAGTGACGTACTCGGGTGCCACGCTGCTGGCCGGCCGCCTCTCACACACGTCGCGTCGGGCGCTGCCCGGGTTGTTCGCGCACTCCGTCGTACCCATTGTCCTTGGGTACGTCGTTGCGCACTACATGACTCTGTTCATTCTCGAGGGGCAGCGGACACTCATCTACCTGAGTGACCCGCTCAGCAACGGTGCCAACGTCTTCGGCACAGGGCTGCTCGCAGTGAACACCGGCATCACCAACCACAGCGGGACGATCGCGGTCATCCAGGTGCTGGCCGTCGTCGGTGGCCACTTGCTCGGTGTCATCTCGGCTCACGACCGTGCTGTCGCGCTCTTCCCGCGGCAGAGGGCTCTGGTTGGTCAGGTGCCGCTGCTGGTCGTCATGGTCGGCTACACCATGGGCGGCCTGCTCCTGCTGTTCTCTTCGTGATGTACACGGTCGCGGAGCGGGAGAGCCTGCGGGACGCGCTGGTGCACGCGGCCCGGGCGGACGAACGTGTTGCTGGTGCTGCACTGACTGGCTCGGCCGCAGTGGATGCCGAGGACGAGTGGTCCGACGTCGATCTGGCCCTCGGTCTGGCGCCGGGTGCCGATGAGAACGCCGTACTGGCCGACTGGACCGCATCCATGTATGGGCGGTACGGCGCTGTGCACCACACCGACGTGTGGTCGCGCGGGACGGTGTACCGGGTGTTCCTGCTGGCTTCGACGTTGCAGGTGGACATTGCCTTTGCACCGGCGGCTGAGTTCGGTGCACTGGGTCCTACCTTCCGGCTGCTGTTCGGCGAGGCTGTTGAGCAACCTGCCTGGGCTGCCGCGGATCCGTTGAGCTTGGTCGGCATGGGGTGGCTGTATGCGTTGCATGCGCGGTCCAGCATCGCGCGGGGCAAGGTGTGGCAGGCCGAGTACATGATCAGCGGAGTGCGTGATCACGTACTGATGCTGGCCTGCTTGCGGCATGGTGTCCCGCACTCGCAGGGTCGCGGCCTCCACCTGTTGCCTGAGGCCACCACAGCCCCCGTGGAGGCGACGCTGGTGCGGTCACTGGAGCCCGCTGAGCTACAACGGGCGTTCCGCGCCAGTGTCGACGTACTGCTGACGGAGATCGCGCACGTCGACGCTGAGCTGGCTGTCAGGCTTGATCGGCCGTTGCGGGAGCTGGTTTAGGCAGGCTGCGGCTGGTGACCGCCAGGATGATGAAGGCGATCATGCCGAGGATCAGGTGCGAGTTGCCGGGAATGGACTGCCAGAAGGTCCAGTCCAGCTCACGGTCGTCGCGGAAGGGCACCCACCAGATCGAGCGCAGTACGAAGAGGCCGTAGAAGAGCACACCTGTCGCCACCGCCGGATTGAGGCCCCACACGCGGTTGACCGCGCGGATCAGGCTCACACCGAGCGGGATGATCCACACCCAGTGGTGGCTCCACGTCACCGGCGACGCGTACAGGACGGCCAATGCCATCACCGAGATCGCGGTAACCCGCTCGTCCGCCAGCCAGTACCGCCGAGCAATCCACAGCACCAGGAGGCCGAAGACGGCCGAGAGCACGAACCAGGTCGGCTGCACCCAGCCCGCTTCGTTGCCGAGCCGGTGCAGGAAACCGTTGAACGACTGGTTGCCGGTGTAGGCGAGCCCGCCGACGCGGTTGGCGTCGAGGATGACCTCGGTCCAGTACCGCCAGGACTGGTTCGGCACGATCGCGAACCCGACCGCCATCGTCGTCAGCAGACCCAGTACGGCGTTGCGCAGCGCCCGCCACTGCTTGGTGACCACGAGCAGCGCCAGGAACGGCAGCGGAGTCAGCTTGACGCCGATCGTCACACCGAGCCAGAAGCCGCGCAGCCGCGCGTTCTGCGGCCGGACCAGATCCAGCAGAATCATTGCCGTCAGCAACAGGTTGATCTGGCCGAACTGGATCGTCTGCCAGACCGGCTCGAGCAGCAGCGACAGCACGGTGAGGGCGACCAGCAGGACGGTGCGCTTGCGCTGGCTGAAGTACGACCAGGCGGTCTCCGGCAGGCTCGTCCGCCAGATCGCCGCGACGCTGAGCACCGAGATCGTCGTCCAGACGACCAGCGCGACACCCCACGGTACGGCGGCCAGCGGCACCATCGCGATCGCGGCGAACGGCGGATAGGTGAACGGCAGATCGGATCCCGGCAGCTTGGCGTCGTACAGCGAACCGCCGTCGAGCAGCACGGAGCCGCCCATCCGGTAGACGCGCAGATCGATCATCCCGGCGAACAGTCCGTAGGCCCATGCGCCGAGAGCGACCAGCGCCGCGCAGGCGACGATCCCGATGAGGAGCCGGCGGTTGACGACGGGGCGGGAGGCAGGGGAGGTGGTGGTCATCACGGTCACGTCAGGTCGACTCCGAACAGGGTTTCCAGCGCGCGCCGGGTCTCGTCGTACGAGGTGTGCAGGATGCCGGTCATGCCGAGCGCGTTCGCGCCCTCGACGTTCAACGCGAGATCGTCGATGAAGACACACTCCTCGGCCTTCAGCTCCAGCCGGCGGGCGGCCAGCAGGAAGATCTCCGGCTCGGGTTTGCGCAGCCCGACCTCACCGGAGATCACGATGTCGTCGAACATCCCCTCCCAGGTGTCCCGCGGGTAGGTGTTGCCCCACGAGTTCGACAGCAGTGCGGTCCTGATCCCGTGCGAGCGGGCCCGGCGGACCAGCGCGCCCATCGCCGGCTGGTGCTCGAAATGCGCGAACATCCGCTCGATCAGCCCTTCCGCGGGCACCGGCGTACCGTCGCGGCGGAGCAGGATCGAGGCGAGCTTGCGCTCGAAGTCGGGTACGGCGATCTGGCCGCGTTCGAGGGCGTGGATCGGGTTCAGCTCGGCCTCCGCAGCCGCATCGGCGGGCGTCTCGGCCGGCAGCCAGGCCATCACGGCCTTCACGTACGAATCGAAGTCGAACCCGTCCAGCTCGGCCCACCGCCGCAGCGCGTCCTCGAGCCCGGAAGTCAGCACACCGCCCCAGTCGACCAGCAACCCACGCGGAACACCCGACTCCAGAGACATGCGCGCAAGCCTACTCAGAACAAAACCACCCTAACCGTGGCGGTCCTCCCCCTAACTCCCCGTAAGCGCCCCGGCAACCTCCTGGGGCTGCTCCCATACCCCGACCGCGTGTACATCTCCTCCCCAGGGGAGGACTGATCAGCGGTCGTATTCGATGGTGACGTCGCCGGACGAGGTCTTGGCGGTGATGCTGCGGCCGGCCGTCGGATCGTGCAGGATGCTGGTGGTGTCGTCACCCGACGACGTCTCGGTGTCGACCTTGTACGGCTTGGTCCCGGTCGGGATCCGGATCGTCACGTCCCCCGAACTCGACTCGGAGTCAACCAGCTGCGGTTCGACGGAGAAGTCGAGGTCGACGCTGCCCGAACTGCTCTGCGTGCTCACCGTCGTCGCTCTCAGATCCTGGGCCTCGAGATCACCCGAGCTGGACTCCATCTGCAGCGCCCCGGCGATGTTGTGGGCCTCGATGCTGCCCGAGCTCGACTTCAGATCCGCGCCGGCCTGCAGCCCCGACACCTTCAGATCCCCGCTGCTGCTCTCGAGCGTCACCTTCACGCCCTCGGGCACGGTCAGGATGTAGTTCGTGTCGCACCCGAACGACAGGAAGCCGCAGCCGGTGTCGCGCAGCTTCAGCGTCCCGTCCTCGTACTTCTCCTTCGGGTCGGAGCCGAACACGTTGCGCTCGAACTGCCGCTCGATCTTGACCTCCGACCCGTCCCCGGACCGTACTTCGACATCCGCCGAGCGAGCCTCGATCGTCAGCGCCTGCCCCTCCACCGGGTAGGTGTCCTGACTGACCTTGGTGTCCTCGGTCAGCCCGGTCAGCGCCCAGTACACCCCGCCGAGGATGAGCGCGACGGAGATGGCGATGCCGTACCGCCGCTCCGTGCTCATCGTGCTCGCCGGCCGGCTCTGAACCTCGGACATGCTTCCCCCTGGGGTGCGGTGACTACCTGTCAACCCTGGCACATCCCCGGCCCCCTGTCGGTGGGGTTTTCCCCCGTATCCCCACCGACCCAACCCTGACCTCACGAGGCGAACCCCTGAACCACCCACCGCACCCCAACCCCCGCCGTCCACCGACCTCCAGGGGGTCAAGAGACTCAGGTGGCGAGGTCTTTGGTGATTGTGGTGGCGAACTGCTGGAGGGATTTGCGGAGCTTGCTGGACTTGGCGGACTCGGCGAGGCTCCGCCCGTGCGACATGGCGGCGTCGACCGCGCTCTGGTCGAACGGGAGCAGCGCAGCGGCCTCGACCCCGGCGTACCGCCCGAGCGCCTCCGCGATCGCGTCAGCGGGAGAGCTCCCTAGCGACCCCGAGCGGATCCGGTTCACCACCACCCTGGTGCTGACCGACGGCACCACCGCCCGGAGCTCGTGGATCGCACGGATCAGCCGGGTTAGGCCAACCGGGTCCGCCGTCCCGACGACGATCACCTCGTCGGCCTCCTCGAGCGTCGCCAGGGTCGCACCGTTGCGCCGCGGCGCCAGCGAGTCGAACGAGATCTCCTCGTCGGTCTCGATGCAGAACCCGACATCGACCACCGTCAACGGCGCGAGCATCCGCGCCGTCGACCAGATCGACTCGATCGCCGCGGGCCGCAGCTCAGTCCACCGGTCTGCCCGGCTGAGCCCAGTCAGCACGAGTAGATGCGGCTCGACCTGCCGCGCGTGCTTGGCGAGCATCGCCATGTCGAGCGAGCCGCTCCCCGCCGACCGCGCCGCGGCCGCCAACCCCGACGTCTCGTCGAGCATGCCGAGTTGCTGCGCGACCGTCCCGCCGTACACATCAGCATCGGCCAACAGGGTCGGCACGCCTTTCACCGCGAGCTCGCACGCCAGCCCGACCGCGACCGTCGTACGCCCCGGCGCACCTGTCGGACCCCAGACCGCGACCATCCGCCCGCTGCCCTGGTTGTAGACCGGCGGCGGCTGACCGGTCGTATCGGGCGTCATCGGTACGAATCCGCCGGCGAAGTGGGAGACCGACATCGGCGGACCGGCCTCGACCGCGTCGGTGACGGCCCGGCCGAGATCCTCCGGACTGACGTCGGCCGGCAGGATCCGCTCGATCCCCATCCGGCTGAGCCGGTCCTCGGTGCCGAACGGTTCGCCGCTCTCGGAGGGGTCGACCAGCGCGACCACTGCGATCCCGCGGGCGTGCAGCGCGGCCACCGCGTCGGAGGTGAGCCTGGGCAGATCGTCGGCGAGTAGCACCGCCCGTGCCTGCCCGCTCGCGGCCGCAGCCATCACATCGGCGATGTCGACGCAACGCCGTACCACCCGGATTCCGGGCGCGCGCTCGGCCCGCCGTACGACGTCCGCCTCCCACGGAGCCCCGGTCACCGCCAGGAGGACTGGTATCGACATCAGCTGCCTCGCCTGACGAGAACCGGCTCGCCCGTACTCAACGCGGACAACGCGGACTGGAGTCGTTGCAGGTCTGACTGCCGCTCCAACCCGACCAGGACCTGTCGACGGGCCGACCCACCCGCAACCCCTTTCACCGCGTCGATCTGGAGCACCCGAACCCCCATCCAGAACTTCATCGCCGGCTGGTCCGCGTCCTTCGGCACCACCCAGATGTCGACCTGGTCCCCCGCCGCGGTGTCCGACGGCAGGCGTCCGGTGGCGATCGACAGCGGCAACTCGGTGCGGTCGTTGTCCGACTCGGGGACGGCAGCGTCCTGCGGTACGAACTCACCCGCGTCGACAGCCCGGGTGACGACGAGCCCGTTGAGGTCCGAGTCGGCAGCGACGTACCGCCCCGCGTCCTCGCTGTTGGTGAAGCGCACCCGCGCGGTGGTGAGGTCGTCGCCGGTCAGCTTGGTCCCGGCGCGCAGGTCGTGTTTGGCCGCCCAGATCGTGGTGGTGTCGTCGGCAGTCGAGAGCAACTTGGCGCCGGCCAGCGCGGTGACGGCGACGAGTAGTACGCCGAGCACCAAGCGGCCGTCTTTCCACCGGGCTCGCCGGTTGCGCTGCGCCGGGACGGACGGTGCCCCGAACGCGGTACCGCGTACTGCTGTGTCGACCACGTCGAACTCCCCAGTCAATCGATCGCTCTCGAAGCCGACATTCTGCCGTGTCGAGGCACCTCCGCGTGAACGGCTATCCACAGGCTGTCAGCCTGGGGACAAACGGGATCGTCCGATCGCCAACCGTGGCAAACTGAAGGAACCAGCCACTACGTGAAGGAGCAGAACGGATGCCGGCTCCGCGATTCCTCCAGCTCGCCGACGTCGCCGAGGTGCTCAACATCTCCGCGAACCAGGTGTATGCCCTGGTCCGCCGCGGTGACATCCCCGCGGTCAAGATCGGCGGCCGCGGCCAGTGGCGGGTCGAGGCCACCGAGCTGGAGAAGTACATCGAGCGTCTCTACACCGAGACCCGGGACTTCATCGACGCCCACCCGTTCGGCGAGGAGGCCGAGCAGTCGGAGGACGTGCACAACTAACGGCGGCGTAGGGCGCACAGTGCCTGGGTCGGCACCAGGCGCACGTTGTAGACCTCGGTCCGCCGCCGCGGCGCATCCAGCGGATGCTCCGCGATCTCCAGGAAGTCCGCCCCGACCCGATCGATCGTCCCAGTGACCGGCACTCCGCCGCAGAACAGCGTTACCGGTGAACGATCCCGCGCGATCCCGCGCAGCAGGTGAGCAAGACCCAGCTTCCCCGCCACCGCCCCGACGGCCGGTTCGGCCCACGGCCCGAGTCGATGGACGGCGACCAGCGCGGCGACCGGGATCAGCCACTCCTCGTAGCGCTCGGCCTCGATCAGCAGGCAGTCCTTCCCGACCCGGGTGAGCAGCCCCTGGACCGGCTCCGCGTTCCTCAGTTCCACCCGTACGACGGTGTCGACCGCACCGCGAAGCCGGTCGAGCACGGTGATCTTGCCGACCTCGGTGCGGATCCGGTCCGCCACCTCGCCGTACAGATCCCCCTCCTGGAGCGCGTCGAACTGCGACTCCAGATCCGCGAACAACGCATCCCACCGCATGGCCGCGAACCTACCCGATCGCGCTCACCTTCCGTGCGGCAAGCCGACGCTGCGTGACATTCCGCTTGCAAACCGCCCTCAGTACGGGTCTATAGTGATCAAGCCAAAGCAAACTAAAGCAAATTCATAGATCAGACAGGAAGCGGGGTGAACGCGATGATCCGAGGGCTGAAGGGCATCCTCGCGCTGGTGGCGCTGGCCGGCCTGGGCGTCGGTCTGCGCTGGATGACGGCAGGTTCGATCGGCGCGGCGAACAGCCACGACCTCGACTCGATGGCCGTGCTCGCGGTCGGGACTGTGGCGTGGATGGCCTACGGCTGGCTCGTCCTGGCCGTGCTGGCGACCGTCCTGGAGCAGATCCCGGGCGTGATCGGCGCGGCCGCCTCCGCGGTGACTGGGCGGATCACCTCACAGACCTCCCGCACCCTGCTCCGCTCTGCCCTCGGGTTGGCCGCCGTCACTCCCCTGACCGTCGGCGTAGCCCAAGCCACCCCAGGCGACGGCACGATCGCCCGCCCATGGACCCAGCTAGAGCCCCGCTCCACCGTCCAACCCACCAGCACCCCGTGGCGTACGACGGAGCCGCCGTCAACCGTCCAGCTGTCCGGCCCCGCGCCGTACGCGCGCCCCTTTGGTGGCACCGTTTCCTCCGGTACGCCGGCCTCCACGAACCGGCCCACCACCGAGCCCCCGTCAACCGTCCGCCTCACCGGTCCCACGCCAGCCACGGACACCAGCGCCAGCCGCCCGCAGGATGTTCTGCGTGAGGGCACTCGCCCGCAGGACGCCGTACCGACAGCGCAGCAGCGGACGACCTCGCAGCGCGGCACCGCCGGCACGCGATCCGGCCAACCAGCTGAGCGATCCGCCGACAGTGCTCGGACTGACGTGCCGGCTGACGCCCGTACACGGCGTGGTGTGCCCTCCGAGGCTCGTACGCAGCCTGGCGTGCCAACAGACTCCGCGACGCGGGGTGAGGTGCCTGGTGGGGCTCGGGTGCGGGTTGGTGTGCCGGACCGGCCGACCGCGGGTGCGGCCACCCGGTACACAGACGTGCGGTCGGGTCAGCCGGTGCGGGTTCCTGCACGTGTCGTCGTCAAGCCCGGCGACACCCTCTGGAGCATCGCCGCGAAAGACCTCGGCCCGAACGCGACCGCCGAGGACATCGCCGCCCGCTGGCCGGCCTGGTACGCCGCCAACCGCCAACTGATCGGGCCCGGCCCGACCTGATTCTTCCCGGCCAGGTGCTGCGAATCCCGGCATCCGCGACCGGCAACCCCGTGCCGCCCACCCAACAGGAGAAGTGACATGAGCCAGAACCTGCCCGCGGTCCCGTCCCAGCACCCCACCCCGAGCCGCACCCTGGCCCCGGTCCCACCACTCCCCAACACCCCAACCGCCATGCGCGACCTGGCACACACCCAGCCCGACCTGACCGCAGTAGCCGCACCCCGCCTCCGCGCAGCCAACCCCCACCCGACCCACCACACGATCCCCGCCACCGTCCGCCACGCCGGCACCATGCCCACCGCGGCCCTAGCCCTCCGCCACCAAGCCCTACCCCACCTAGGCATCACCCCCTGCCAACCCGAGCCCTCGACCACTCCCGCAGTAGCCGTGAGCGAGCCCTCCGCCGCTCTTGCAGCTGTCCCAGCCGCGTCCCTGGCCACGCCTATGCCAAGCGAACGCCCGGCTGGCGCTGCCCCGACCGAACGCTCAGTTGCTCCTGGGTCTGCTCCGGCCGACTCGGCTGCTCCTGCAGCAGCCTCGGCCGAGCACGCTGTTGTTTCTACAACTGCCGGGACCGAGCCTTCAGCTACTTCTGCATCAGCACCGGCCGCGTCCCCAGGTATACCTGCGTCGGCTCCGGGGCTCGGGTCCGATCAGAGCGCGGTTCGCGAGCGGACTGCAGGTTCGCGTCGAGCGCTTGCCGTGGTCCCAGGGCATGCTGACGGCGTGGCGACCGCCACCGAGTCGACGGATGCCCCGAAGCGAGTTACTGCTGCGGGGCCTGGCTTGCCGGATGCTCGCGCTTGGGGTGGGCGATTGGCGCAGGCAGTGTCCGAGGTCCTGGCAGGCGACCGGCCGATCTCGCAGTTGGTGCGCTTCACGGACGAGGCGGTATTCGCCGACCTCAACCGCCGGGTCCGGCTCCTTGGCCTGACCACAACCGCCACCGCTCGCGGCGCCAAGGAACGCAGCTCCGTGTGTTCGGTCCGCATCTGCACCCCGGCAGAGGAGATCGCAGAAATCGCCGCCCACGTCCGCCACGGCGACCGTTCCCGCGCCATCGCCCTCCGCCTGGAGATCCGCCGCAACCGCTGGATCTGCACCGCCCTCGAACTCGGCTGACCCCCATACGTCCCCCACTCCACCCGACCCCACGCATCCCCGCGCCCCACCTTCGACCACCCGCGACGGCGCACAAGCCGATCAGCCGAGCACGCTGATCTGCCGCGGCGGCGTATCCGTCATCGCGCCATGCCCTGCCGTGACGAGCTGGTCAGCCGAGGTGCCGTGGACAACCGAGGCAGCCCGCTCTGCGGCGGCGACGTGCCAGCCATCGCGGATGTGGTCTGTGTGCTGTGGCGACAAGGGCCGTGGTGTGGTGGGACTCGGTTGTGTGTGGCGCCTCGAGGTATCGGAGGAGCCGTGGCAGCGGGAGTAGTTTCGGGGTATGCAGTTCGACCGGTACACCGTGATTTTGTTGACGTTGCGATCGGATGCGCCCGCGATGACGGACGATGAGGCCGCAGAGCTTCAGGACCGGCATCTAGCGCACGGTGCCGATATGCAGGATCGCGGGCTGGTCCTGGCTCGCGGACCGTTGACGGAGCAGGACGACGAGCGCTTCCGCGGGTTCTCCATCTGGTCGGTCGACGCGGAGACCGCCCGTCAGCATGCCGAAGCCGATCCGGCGGTGCGGGCCGGCCGATTGGCGGTCAACGTCATGACGTGGATGATGCCTGCGGGCAACCTCCAGTTCACCAAGGTGCAGCCGCCCAGGTCGATTGCCGAAGCGACAGCCGACTGAGTCGAGCGGCGACGAACTCGCCGCCGCGCGGGCACTGTCAGAGCTGGCCCATCGCCTGTTCCGAGGTGGTCGACCGTCCGGCCCGGGATCAGGCGAGGCCCCGGCCACGCAGAGCCGCGGCCTCTTGCCAGCTGGCTGGGCTTTCGGTCTAACGCTCCTGACAGTGGTGGGGCCGTGTTGGGGAGCGCAATCGGATCGTGTGGTTGTTGTCATGTAGCTGCGGCAGGGTCGGCGTACGGTAGCCGGATCGGTCGATGGATCGGTCTTCGTCGTTCGGGGGAACGAATGCCTGACAGCACGCTCAGCAATGCGGTGAACTCGGCCCGCTCAATCACCACGCCCATGACAACCGGCTGGCCGGCGTCCACTGGGGTGGCGCCGGATCAGCCGGCTCTGCACCGCCTGAATCCTGTCTCGCCGGCACGACTTCGGGTGATGGATGTACGCCGTTCAGTCGGCCAGACGATCGCCCAGCAGGCAGCAGCAGAGCTAGCCGCCGCCGGCCAACGAGCCGCAGCACACACCACCACGCACCCGCTGACTCCGCCACCTGCACAGCCACCGGCAAGACACAGCACAGAAACGATGCCCAAGGCAAGCGATACCCAACCAACGGTGGGAGCGCGCGACCTATGGGCGGACGCGGATGAGCCAGCCTTCGCTGAGTGGAGCACTGTGCATCAGGCTGTGGATCAGCATCCTCGGCACGTGGCCGCAGGGTCGAGTGCCGGACGACCGGCCACAGATGCGAGCTCCGTGGAGCGCGCCGCCGGGCAGGTAGGCGGAGGCCTTCAGGCTGGCGCCGTACGGGAGATGGCTGGAACAGTCCGGCGCCCGGGGCGAGCGCTGTGGATGCGGTTGCGGAAGTGGACTCCGTGGAGAACGCCGCCGGGCAGGTAGGCGGACGCCTTGAGGCTGGCTCCGCGCAGGAGATTGCCGGGGCGAGCGGCGTGCGTGCGGTTGTGGGCGCGCCGTGGAGCGCCGTGCCGGGCGGGTGGGTGGAGTGCCTTGGCGGGTGGGGTTGCGGAGCCTGGTGCTGCGGGAGCGCTCGACTGGAATTGTCGGTGGGGCGTTGCAGACTGGTGGGGTGAGTGAGTTCGAGCCGTATCGCGAGCGCCCCGCCCGGGTGCCCGGTGCCGCGCTCTGGACGCGAACCGCAGAGGGCGGGGAGTACCGGATCCTCCCGGACGGCTGCATGGACCTGCTGCTGATGGACGACGAATTGATCATCGCCGGGCCGGACAGCCGTGCGTGGGTCGGGTCGGCTGAGGCGGGGACGAAGTACGCCGGAATCCGATTCGCACCGGGGACGGCGCCACGGTTCCTCGGCGTACCGGCGCGGGAACTGCTGAACGAACGCGTCTCGCTGAGCGATCTCTGGTCGCCCGCGCGGAGCCGGCGACTGGCCGATCAGGTGCGGTCGGCGCCCGTGCCGGCGTTGGCATTGGAGCAGGTGGTAGCGGGGTTGGCTGAGGAGCCGCCTGACCGGCTGATCACCCACGTGCTGCGTGCTGTTCGGAGTGGAATGCTTCGGGGTGGTGCAGGTGTGCTGTCGCTGGCGGGGAGCGTCGGGTTGAGTGAGCGGCAGTTGCACAGAAGGTGCCTGAACGCGTTCGGCTACGGGCCGAAGATGCTCGACCGCGTCCTGCGGATGAACGTCGCCCTCGACCACGCCCGCACCGGCGTCGCGCTGGCCGACGTCGCTGTCCTGACCGGGTACGCCGACCAAGCGCACCTAACCCGAGACGTCAAAGCCCTCACCGGCCTCCCACCCCGAATCCTCCTGAGCTAGCGCCACGTGCACTCGTGCATCGCGGTGATGGTCGCGCACTCGGCGGGGTTGAGCGCGAGTCGAGGTGACCGCACGGCTGATCAGCAATCTGGAAACCGGCTGAGACCGACCGGTGCGCGTGCCACCATTGCTGTTTGTGAGTGCTGAGATCGGTACGGCGATATTGCGGCACAACCCGCTCAACGCGGTGACTGCGACCGTCGAGCGAGTGACGTACGCCGACGGTCGCACGCTGATCCGGAAAGCGCTGCGGAAGCCGGCGACCTCGACCGGGCCGTGGGCCGCTCCGAGGATCCGCGGCATTGGAACTACTGGCGCCGCGAGGTCGAGGTCTATCACGACGACGAGCTTCGCAAGCAGCTGGCCGTTGCGGGGCTGGTGCTGCCGGAGGCCGACGTCGCGGAGCACACGGACGGCGCCGTACTGATGATGGAGGATATCGAGGGCACGCACGGGACCGAGTTCTCGCTGGCTGAGCATGCGGCGTTTGCTCGGGCGTGCGGTCGGTGGCAGGCGCGGCCGGCGGGCGATCGTCCGTGGACGTCGATCGGGTTCCTGCGCGACTACTCGACGTCTCGGGACGTGCCGTGGCAGCTGGTTGACGACGATGCAGCCTGGCGGCAGCCGCTGGTGGCTGAGAACTGGCCGGCCGGGTTGCGACAAGCGTGGCGTCAATTGGTTGCCCATCGCAACGAGCTGCTCGACCTGGTGGCGCGGCTGCCGCGGGCTCGGTGCCATCTCGATCTGTGGGTGTCGAACGTGATCCAGCGGCCGACCGGCGAACTCGCGCTGCTCGACTGGGCGTTCACCGGCGACGGTGCGCTCGGTGAGGACCTCGGCAACCACATCCCCGACGCCGTGTTCGATCTCTTCTGGCCGGCCGAGCGGTTGCCCGGGCTCGCCGAGACGTGCATCGACAACTACCTCGACGGCCTGCGCGAAGCCGGCTGGCGAGGCAGTCCCGACGACGTACGACTCGCCGTGATGGCGTCCGGCGTCAAGTACGCCTGGCTCCTCCCCGGCCTACTCGGCCGCGCGTCCGACACCTCCCACAACGCCTATCACCAGCAAGCCGACAGCCACCACCTCTTCCACCAACGCGGCCAAGCCCTCACCTTCGTCGCCAACTGGTGCAAGCAGGCGCTCGAATCGCCCCGGCGATAAGGCCTTCGCTACAGGACCACGGTGAAGCCGCCTGGCTGAATCAGGGCCTGGGAGGTTGTCCCGGTCAGACGACGGCGGGAGTGGAGAACGCCCGAGGCGGTGTACGTGTAGGCGGTGGTGCCTGGGGTGGTCTTGAGGCTGTGGGTTCGGGGATGTGGGTCGACGCTGGCCAACAGAACGGCTGGGCCCAGGCGGAGGGTGCTGATGGTGGGGAGCAGGAGGAGTGCGTCGACTTGGAGGTCCTGGCCGGATACGGCTGTCGCTTTGAGGGTTGTGGCGTACGGCGGTAGCGGTGTGGGCAGCGTGATTGGCTGGAGGGCGCCCGGGGCCGCAGAGATGCCTTGAGGGCCAAGCGCATCGTGGTCAATGGATCCGAGTGACAGAGAGCCCGTGGTCCACCTGGAACGGCCGGGGCTCACGAGATTGACGACCGGCAGGACCAGGCGCGGCAAAGATGCGGAGGGCAGAGTCCACGCCGCGCTGCCGCCATTAGCCAACGAGACGTAGGAACCGTTGCTCCATTGGGATTCGCCGGTCCAGGCGGACGGCGGGGTCACGACTTGGCCGCCTACCGCAGCCTCACCTTCAACCACCTGCAAGCCGGAGTGCGTCAATGGACCCCCACTCAGCCTGGCAAGGCCCGGGTCGGCGTCCAGCGCGAGCATGGAGAGTTGGCCGTGGATGGTGGATTCGGCGCCGGAGTTGCGGTTGATGACGCCGTCGCCGGAGATGCCGTCGTACGTGCGGCCGGTGGACGGGTCGTACATGGGTGAGCCGGCCCGGTTCGCGCCGAAGTACCAGGCGGCGACGAAGGCGGCGACCTGCTTCAGCCCGGGCAGTCCGACTGCCAGTAGACCCTGCAGCCGGGCGTCGACGCCGTACGCGATCTGAGTACGGTCGATCGGTGCCGGCAGCCAGCCATTGTCGGGTCCGCCGGCGGTCATGAGCAGTGGTGTGAAGCCGGCCGTGTCTCCAATGGCAGGTCCGAGTGGAGTACGCACTACCGACGCAGCAGCAGCGAGTGCGGACGGCATCTGCGCGCCCCACGCGTGCCAGACCGAGATCGACTCGCCCCACGGCAGCAGGGCGCGGAACGGCCATTGCCGAGTCGACCCGGCACTCATGTGAGAGATGCCGTCGGCGAACTGGGTCAGTGCGCGTCGAGCCCGCGTGGACCCGCCGGCACGGGCGTACGCCGCCAGGCCGAGTACTGCCTCGGATGTCGCGTCGGCGCCGTTCACGATGAGCCAAGCGGGTACGCGGCGGCCGTCGACGATGTTCCACTGGCCGTAGCGGACCAGCACCTGGCGCTCCAGCGCAGCGAGAGCCAACTCGAGCCGAGCCTTCAAGAAGTCGGCAAAGCGACTGTCCACCAGGCGGAAGGCGTCGTAGCCCTCCCCCAGCGCCCACACCGTCCGGGCCAGCCAGTACGACGGCCCGGAGTCGGACGGGTCGGGAAGCTCCACTGGATCGGCGCTGGGGTTGAGCGTGCCGTCTGGCTGCATCCACAGGACCACGTTGCCGTTGGGCGACTGGAGGAACGTCAACCCACGCAGGAGTTCAAAGGCTGCTGTCAGCGAGGAGCGGTCACGAAACTGGCCCCAATGCCGTAGGTAGACCACGGCAGCGCGGGAGATGTCGTCCGCGTTGTAGGCGCCCTGGCCGTAGGTGTCGGTGACCGGGTCGTACGTCCCGCCGCCGATGCGCTTGTAGGAGCCGTCGGCCTGCCGGTCGGCGTACGTCCAGAGCACACCCAGAGGTCCGGAGCCGTAGGTGCTGTGGCCGGCGGCCGTGGGTGGTGTGACCGACGTACGCAGGTAGTCGAGATGGGCGAGGTTGCTCAGACGACCAGAAGCAGAAGCCGGCAAAGTGACAGCAGAAGCGGCGCCCAGAGCTACAGCTCCACCGAGGACGGTTCGGCGGGTGACAGTCATGTCAGCCGGTCCAATCTGGCGACACCGATGGCGGCGTCGGCCATTCCGTAGAAGACGTACCGCACCCCTTCGACCACCTCGATGGCAGTCGGGAACACCACGTTCCCGACCGTTCCGACCCGCTCCTCCTCCGTCTCCGGCACGAGAAGCGGTTCCGTCGACCGGGCGAGAACCCGGGTCACATCGGACGCGTCCAGCAGCAGCGCCCCCGCCGCATAGCTGACCTTCTGTGTCGTCGGGTCGAAGCCCTGCGGCTGCTCACCCGTCACCCCGTGGTGGATCACCAGCCAGCCCTCTGGCACCCGCAGTGGCGCCGGACCGGCCCCGATCTTCAGTTCTTCGAAGGGGTACTCCGACATCGCCACCAGCCGGTGGTTGCGCAGGTGCACCAGATTCCGCACATCACGTTCGACGTCGGCGACCGGCACGAACGACACCCAGATCCCCGGCCGATCGTCGGTCACGCCCGCCGGCAGGTGCACGCCCTCCCCCTCGCGGAACCAGCCGAGATCCCACATCGGCCGGTGCAGCATCGCGTACGACGGCTCGCCGTCCGGATCGGTCACCGGCTCGGGGAAGAACACCGTGTCCTTGTTCGGGAACAGGTTCAGATCGGTGTCCAACGCCGCCTGGTACTCGAAGTGCAGCGGTCCCAGCCGCTCCCAGTTCCGCAGATCGTGCGACACGGCGAGCGCGGGCTTCGGGCCGAGCGGGCCGTAGGCGACGTACGTCATCACGTGCGTGTTCAGCGACGGAATCCAGGTCACCCGCGGGTCCTCGACGCCGGCGTTGTTCAGCCCGCGCTCCCAGCCCTCGTCCGGCGCCAGTACGACGCCCTCCCGTCGTACGCCGACCGGCACACCGTCCTTCAACTCCACCGCGGCCAGACCGACGCGCGATACGTTGCCCGTAGCAACCAGTCGCGGGAGCAGGTAGAGCTGACCGTCCGGCGTGTGCCCGGTGGCCGGGTTCAGGACCCCCTCGGCCTCGAGTTCGTTGCCCGGCTCGGGCGTCATCATCACGCCGACACGGGTGAGCGCATAAGGAACAGTCACAACGAAAGCCTTTCCAGAAAGACGAATTAGCCCTTGACCCCGGATTCGAGGTTCGAGGCGATGAAGCGGCGCTGGAAGATCAGGAACAACGTCACGGCGGGCGCGGCCAGCACACACGCCCCGGCGAGGACGGCGCCGAACGGGTTCGCCGCCCGGGCCGACACGGTGGTCAGGTAGTTCGACAGCGACACCGCGAGCGGCTGCAGATCCTGCTGCTTGGTGATCAGGAACGGCCAGAGGAACTCGTTCCACGGCCCGATGAACGTCAGCAGTACGCCGGTCAGCAACGCAGGCCGCACCAACGGGACCGCGACCCGCCACAGGATGCTCAGCTCCGACGCACCGTCGATCCGGGCCGCGTCGAACAGCTCCTGCGGTAGCTGCAGGAAGTACTGCCGGAACACGAAGACCGCGGTCGAGTTGATCGCGAACGGCAGGATCATCCCGAGATACGAGTCGGCCAGTCCGTAACTGCGCACGATCATCACGTACAACGGAATGGTCAGCAGCTGGAACGGGATCACCTGGACCAGCAGCATCAGGTTGAACACGGCCCCGCGACCGCGGAACTGCAGCCGGGCCAAGGCATAGCCCGCGAGGACGCCGAACACCAGCGTCCCGAGGATGACACCGCCGGTGAAGATCCCCGAGTTGACCAGCGACCGGCCGAGGCTGATCGCCGCGTTGATCTCGCCGTAGTTGTGCAGCGTCAGGTTCCCGGGCTCCGGGAACGCACCACGCACCGACGGATCCGGCTCGGTCTGCAAGCTCCCGATCAGCATGTAGTAGAAGGGGAACAGGAACACGAAAGCGCCCAGCAGCAAGACGACGAATCGACGCCACATCACTCATCCCTCCCCACGAAGCGTCGTTCGATCAGCGTGAGAAGCAGTACGCCGATCACCAGCAGCACTCCGATCGCGGATCCGATGTCCGGGTTCCCCTGCTCGATGGCTTTCTGGTACATCACCAGCACCGGCGACGCCGACGCTCCGTCCGGACCGCCACCACCGGTCAGCAGATAAGGCTCGGTGAACAGGTTCGCCCCGGTCACCGTCGCGAGCAGGACGACGAGCGCCGTCACCGGCCGGACGCCGGGCACGGTCACGTTCAGGAACGACTTCCAGCGGCCGGCACCGTCCATCGAGGCCGCTTCGTACAGATCCTTCGAGACGTTCTGCAGCGCGGCCAGATACAGCAGGATGAAGAACCCGAGCTGTTTCCAGGTCACGTAGATCGCGATCGTCGGCATCGCCAGCTTCGAGTTCACCAGCCAGGACGGGTCGGGGGCGAGCGGGCCGAGGATGGAGTTGACCAGCCCGTTCGAGTTGAACAGGAACAGCCAGACCCCGACCACCGCGACGCTCGCGGTCACGTATGGCACGTAGTAGCTGACCCGGAAGAACGTCCGCCAGCGGATCGCCGCGTTCAGCGCGTTCGCTAGACCGAGCGACAGCACCACCGTCAGCGGCACGTTGATCACCAGGAACACGAGCACGTTCCCGAAGGCCCGCCGTACCGCGGGATCCGACAACACGGTGGCGTAGTTCTCGAATCCCACGAACGGCCGATCCACGATCGCGCCGGGCGCGGTGAAGAAGTAGTCGTGGAACGACATGTAGACGGCGAACCCGAGCGGGTAGGCGAACACCGCCGCCAGGAAGACCAGGTACGGCGTGACGAAGGCGGAACCGATCGGCTGGTCACCCAGCACCTTCGCCAGAATGCCACGCCGTCCCGCGGTGCCGGACGAGGCCAATCGGCTCATGACTGTGCGGCGAGCTGATCGACCTTCTGCGCGGCGCCGTCGAGGGCCGCACCGGGATCCTCTTGGCCGAAGATGACGGACTTGGAGTACGCATCCCGGAAGGTCTGCCAGATGGTGATCGAGTTCGCCACGTTCGGCACCTCGACCGTCCGCGCCGCCTGGTCCGCGAACGTCTTGTACGCCGGGTTCTTGGCGAAGTAGTCGGCGTACGTCGTCGCCACGTCCTTACGCAGCGGCATCTGTCCGGTCGTGTCCAGCAACTTCCCGTCCTGCTCCTTGCTGGTGGCGAACTTCAGCACCTCCCACGCGGTACCGCGGTTCTTGCAGGCCGAGTACATCGCGACGTTCTTCGCATCCGA
>NZ_SLWN01000008.1:0-233471 GCF_004342025.1 Kribbella steppae
TCCTTCGAACACGTGTTCTATCTTAGGTCATTCCGAGGGATCGCCCAACTCCGTGAGGTCGCAGAATCCCTTATCCACAAGGGGAAACGTCACACAAGGACTGCATGCGTTGGATGGTAGGCGCAGCGGACCGTCGTCGGGGTGCACGGCTACCTGTGGGCCTTCCGAGGCGGCCGAGCGCTCCTCCCGGCTCTCCGGGATGTCGGATCTGGGATCGGCATGCAAGCCACTCCCTGACGGGGATGCTCGATCAGCGATAGGCCCGGTGTGGGCGGCCAGGGTCGGGACTCAGCGCGTGCTGGCGCGATGCAGGTTGGTTGCTGGTGTGGGTGCTCGGCAATGTCGACCGTCCGCTGGTGCATGGCGGTTACGCGGCGGTGGGTGGGGCTGGCGGGCGAGCTCGCGACGGCGGGGCGGGCGTAGCTGGCTGTGGGGTCGCCTGGCTAGTCCTGGGGCAGGGGTTCGGAGTGGGTTTGGGGGTGGCGGGTTCGGCGGAAGGCTGGGGGGCGGATGTGGGGGCGGACCAAGGCTTCTACCTCGAAGTCCTCGAGGGCGAACTTGGTGGCGAGTTCGCGGTACGACGTGCCTGAGCGGACCCCGTCCACCACGTCCTCGACGCGTACGTCGGAGCCGTCGACGAGAGGTTGGCCGGAGGAGCGTGAAGGATCCACGATCACGTCGATGTCGTGGTAGATGACAAGGCGAAGGGTCGCGGCGTAGCCGTCGTCGGACCAGCCGATCGCGGCCGAGCCGCGGCGCAGTACGCCGGGCAGACCGCCTTGGCTGTCGCGGATACGTTCCCAGCCCTGCTCTCGGCCCTCGGCGGCGATCTCGACGAGCAGGTCGCGCCCGTCATGGGCTAACCCGGACCAGGCGAGCGGGTAATGCCGACCAGCGCGGGATCGCAGTGCCACCGCGGCTTCGCCGATCGCTTGCAGCGACAGACCGGCGTACCGCAGTTGGCGGAGCATGTGCGTCTCGACCAGGCCGGCGAAGGTGATGGTCGGCTCACCACGGCCTCCGCTGCTGGCCTCGAGTGCACCCGACCGGAGCCAGTCGCCGAGCGTGGTGGCGGGTAGCCCAAGGTGAAGGGCTACGTCGGCACGCGTGTACAACGGCAGGTCGAACCGTGGATCCACGTCTCACCTCTTCGCGCGGTGCGGGCGCTGTGCTGACCACGAGCATGCCATTCCGAGGGTCGCAAAATCGGCTGTCCGGTGGGTGTTGTGCGTGTAGGGTTCTGGATGCCGGGCGGATCGACACCCCCGGCGGCGGAGAGGAGGTGAGCGCGATGTCGAGTCCGACAGTCGTGCTGCCCGTCCGCCGTACCCGCGGCTGAGACCGGGTGGCTCCAGCATTCACAGGAGCTTGAGAGATGACCGAAGTACACCGTCCGCCGCTGACCGCCGACGAGCGCACCCAGCTGACCGGATGGCTTGACCTGCAACGTTCCTTCGTCCGGATGAAGTGCGCGGGACTCTCCGAAGAAGATGCCCACCGCAAGGTTCTGCCGACCTCGCCGCTGATGACGATGGCGGGGCTGGTGGCGCATCTGCGCTGGAACGAGTACGCGTGGTTCCAGCTCAACCTGCTCGGCGTCCCTGACACCGGTCAGACCTCGTGGACCGAGGGCGGGCATCCGGACGCCGAGATGTTCGTCGACGACGTACCGCTGGCCCGACTGCTCGACGAGTACGACGCCGAGTGCGCCAGATCCAACGAGACGATCGCCCCGTTGTCGCTCGACGTCGTGGAGCAGGGACCGTACGCCGCCAAAGGCGAAGCGGCCTCACTGCGCTATGTCCTCTGCCACATGATCGAGGAGACCGCGCGCCATGTCGGTCATCTGGACATCATCCGGGAGATCGTCGACGGCAGGACCGGCTACGAACGCATGGAGGACCCCGCATGAGGCCGCCGTTGACCGCCGACGAGCGGACCCAGTTGATCGGCTGGCTCGATCACCAACGCTCGCTGGTCCGGCCGAAGTGCGAGGGGCTCAGCGAGATCGATGCCCACCGCAAGTTGTTGCCCACCTCACCACTGACGACGGTGGCCGGTCTGGTCGCACATCTGCGCTGGGTCGAGTACTCGTGGTTCCACTTCAACCTGGCCGGCGTCCCCGACACCGGTCAGACTCCGTGGACGAAGGACGGGCACGTGGACGCCGAGATGTTCGTCGACGACGTACCGCTGGCCCAACTCCTCGACGAGTACGACGCCGAGTGCGCGAGGTCGAACGAGATCGTTGCCGGATTCTCCCTGGACGACGTGGAACGTGCGGTCGTCCGGGACGCCGGTGCGGCCTCGGTGCGCTACATCCTCTGTCACATGATCGAGGAAACCGCACGCCACCTGGGGCACCTCGACATCATCCGGGAACTCCTCGACGGAGCCACCGGAGACTGAGCCTCACTCGTACCGGATGGTCTTCGCGCTGCGGAGACCATCCGGTACGTAAAGACGGCGCTAAGACCCGGCGACAGTAACGCCGAGTGGTGGATAGGATGTCCGACATCTGGCACGGGGTAGCGACAAGAGGTGCGATGAGGGAACCCTCTGTACGCCGTTATTCCGGGCGGTCAGTCGAGGAGTGGAAGGCTGCGCGACGCGAACGGTTGCTGGCTGCCGCGCTCGAGTTGTTCGGGACCGAGGGCTATCCGGCGACATCGGTGGAACGCCTGTGTACACAGGCGAAAGTGTCCACCCGGCACTTCTACCACGAGTTCCAGAACAAGGAAGCCGTGTTGCTCGCGGTGCACGCGCAGGTGATCGAGCTGGGCGTCCGCAGCACCGGCGACGCGCTGCGCCGGACCGCCGACCGGCCGGTGCGGGAGCGGATCGACGCGGCGGTCGACAGCTATCTGCGCACGATCATGGCGGACCTGCGCCGGGCCCGGATCTCGTTCGTCGAAGTGGTCGGTACCAGTCCCGCGGTCGAGGAACAGCGGATCGCGTTCCGGGAGCTGCTGATCGGCAGTGTGAAGGACCTCGGCGACACCGCGGTCGAGCGCGGTGAGATCAAGACCAAGGACTTCCGGTTCCTCGGGTTGTGCTTCTTCGGCGCCGTCAACACCGTCGTCTACGACTGGATGCTGGCCGATCCACGGCCGCCGGAAGAGACCGTCCAGCAGGCGTTGCGCGAGCTGGCCGTCCAGCTCATGACGAGCTGAACCGCTTACGCAGTTCGGCGACCGCCTCGTCCCGGGTCAGCGCCGCACCAGCGCCGTACGTCGTCTCGAACGCGTCCTCGCCCAGTACTTCGCGCAGCCGCTCGTAGGTCTTGCGGACATCGGCGTCCGCGACACTGCGCATCCCGCGCATGGCCGCTGCGAGTCCCAGTGTCCGCGCGGCCAGCTCGGTGTCACCGGACAGCAGGTCGACGTCCGCCGCGGCCTCGACGATGATCGAGGCCAGCGGCATGTCCTCGGTGCTCAGGCCGAGCTCCATCGCTTGCCGGCTCTGGCCCACCGCCTCGTCGAGCTCACCCCGGGCGACGCTCACCCGGCTCAGGTGGGACAGCATCATCGCCTGACCGTGCGGCGCCATCCGCTCGACCCTGAGGTCGAGCATCGAGTACGCGAGCTCAGCCAGTTCCTTTGCTTCGTCGAGCCGTCCGGTCCGAAGGGCGACCTTCGCCAGTCCCATGTGCGCCATCGCCTGGCCGTCGCGTGACCCGGTCTCCTCGGCCAGCCGCAACGCCCGCTGCAGGTCCGCGCGGGCACCGTCGAAGTCGCCCAGCTCGATCCGGCTGAGCGCACCCCCGCCGAGCAACTGCGACAGGCCCTCGGTGGTGCCGAGCTCCTCGAGCAGGCTGAGAGCCTCCTCCAGTGAGGCCAGCGCGCCCTCGTGATCGCCCCGGTTGGCCTGGTAGCTGGACAGTCCGCGCAGCGCCATCGACGTACCCCAGCGGTCGCCGATCGTCCGGAAGCCGTCGATCGCGACCGCCAGGTCGGCCGCCATCTGCTCGACCTCGCCTTCGTTCTCGCGGAACATCGCGGTCATCAACACGCCCAGGTTCCGGACCCACGGATCGGGGTGCCGGCGGGCCGTCCCGAGTTCGCGGAAGCAGGCGGCCTTGTCCCGTCGGATCGCCGCCCAGACCGCGTTCGTGAACAGGCCGACGCCGGACTCCGCCACCTGCGTGTGACGCCGGCTCAGCCAGCGGACCTGCGCCAGGCCGCGGGCCGCGCGGGCGAAGCTCTCGGTCGGGTCGTCGCCGCTGGACAACCTGCCGAGCGAGAGCAGCATCAGCGACGAGGCCCGGTCGAGCGGAGCACTCGGTCCCGGTACGTCGAGCGCCGCCTGCATCCACCCGACCGCCTCGGCGGGACGGCCGCTCATGTTCCAGTACTCGCCGAGCACCGAGACGAGCTGCACCGCGGTCCGGGCCGAGCCGGTGTCGATCGCCGTACGCAAGGCGTCGAGCAGGTTCTCGTTGTCCGCGGTCAGCCGGGCGATCCACTGGATCTGCTCGCCGGTGCGCAGCTTCGGCCGGGCCTGCCGGAGCAGTCGGCTGAAGTACATCGTGTGCGCGTGCCGGAAGCGCTCGTACTCACCAGACTCCTTCAGCTGCTCAGCGCCGTACGCCCGGACCGTCTCGAGCATGCGATAGCGCACCGACCGGTCGTCGGCCGCGGCCTCGACGAGCGATTTGTCGACAAGGGACGCCAGTACGCCGAGCACGGACTCGGACGGAAGGTTGTCGTCACTGCAGACCTGCTCGGCGGCTTCGAGCGTGGCGCCGCCGGAGAACAGCGACAACCGCCGGGCGACCGCCTGCTCCTCCGGATCGAGCAGCTCCCAGCTCCACTCCACGACCGCCCGCAGGGTCTGGTGCCGGGGCAACGCGGTCCGCGAACCGCTGGTCAGCAAGCGGAACCGGTCCGCCAGCCGGTCGACGATCTGCAACGGTGTGAGCGCCCGCAGGCGAGCGGCCGCCAGCTCGATCGCCAGCGGCATCCCGTCCAGTCGCCGGCAGATCTCGGCGACCGCATCGCGGTTGGCGTCGGTGAGTTTGAAGTCCGGTCGTACGGCGCGCGCCCGGTCGACGAACAGCTGCATCGCGGGGTACTCGTCGTCGATGCTGTCCTCGGGCGGCAACCCCAGCGGCCCGACCGGATGCAGGTGCTCGCCGGGAATGCTCAGCGGCTCGCGGCTGGTCGTCAGCACCCGCAGCCGCGGGCAGGCCGCGAGCATCGAGTCGACCAGGCCGGCGACCTCGTGGACCAGGTGCTCGCAGTTGTCGAGGACGAGCAGGACCCGGCGGTCCGCGATCACCTCGACCAGGCGCTCGGTCGCGGCCCGGCTGGTCGGGAAGTGCTTGGCGATTGTCGTCGCCGGCAGGCCGACGTACTCACTCGCGCCCAGCGCCGACAGCACCGCGGGCGCCACATCGGCCGCGTCACCGAGTGGTGCGAGCTCGACGAACCAGATCCCGTCGCCGCTCTGCTCCACCAACGACCGTCCGGTCTCGGTCGCCAGCCGAGTCTTCCCGGCGCCGCCCGGGCCGACCATCGTCACCAGGCGGGTCCCGTTGGTCAGCTGCCGCGCGAGCTCGGTCACGTCCTCCCGCCGCCCGACGAAGCTGGTCATCGGGGCACGCAGGTTGCTCCGCGGCATCGGGGCGGCCGGGGCCGACACGACGGTCGTGGCCGCGGGCGGATCCACCGAGTCACCCCGCAGTACGGCGATATGCAGATCACGAAGCCGCGTCCCCGGATCCGCGCCGAGCTCGTCGGCAAGGGTGCCGCGGACTCGCTCGTACGCCGCCAATGCCTCAGCTTGGCGGCCATCGGCGTTCAGGGCTCTGATCAGGAGCTCGTGCAGTCGCTCGCGGAGCGGGTGTACGGCGGCGAGGCGTTCGAGCTCGACGATGAGTTCGCGGGCGTGACCGCAGCTGACCGCGGCCTCGGCGAGGTGCTCGGTCGCGGCGAGTCTGAGCTCGGCCAGGCGGTCGGCCTCGATGGCGGCGAACGGCAGGTCGCGGAGGTCGGCGAGGGCGTCGCCACGCCACAGTTTGTCGGCCTGGGTGAGCAGGGTCCACGCCTTCACCGGATCGGAGCCGATCAGCCCGCGTCCCCGCCGTACCAGCTCCTCGAACTGGAGAGCGTCGACACAGTCCGGGCCGATGGTCAGCGTGTAGCCGGCCGGTCCGGACTGGACCGAGATGCTCGACTCGGTGGCCGGAAGGCTGGCGCGCAGGCGGGAGACGAGGGACTGCAGAGCGTTCGCACTCGGGGCCTCACTGCCCCAGAGGCCGTCCACCAGGGTCTCGACACTCACCGGCCGGCCCGCGCTCAACGCGAGTCTGGCGAGCAGTCCGCGCAGCCGGACGCCCCGGGCGTCCAGCGGAGTCCCGTCGGCCGCCCACATCGCGAGAGGCCCAAGCACCGCTATGCGCACTGGTCCAGCCTCGCACATCGTCCCGTCCAAAACCCGTGCCTTTTGTCATCGTCTTGACTTAAGGTCAGCGGTCGTGACTGACATCGCCGCACAGACGCAGACAGCTCTCACCCGCATCGTCGCCGAACGTCAGACCAAGGCACGTGTCCCCGGAGTGGTGGGCGCCGTCGCCCGCGCCGGGTCGCTGGCCTGGTCGACCGGTGTCGGCTCGGCCGATCTGGAGGTTGCCGGCGCACCACCGACCGCCGATTCGCAGTTCCTGATCGCCTCGCAGAGCAAGACGCTGACCGCGGTCGCGATCATGGCGCTGCGCGACGAGGGCAAGCTCAACCTCGACGACACGGTCGAGCAGCTGATCAAGGAGAGCAAGCACGCGGGCATCACCGTGCGGCAGATGCTCAGCCACGCCAGCGGTATGCAGCGCGAACCGGTCGGCGACGTCTGGGACCTGATGAAGTTCCCGGACCGTGAGGAACTGGTGGCCGGCTGGAACGACGCGGAGCGGATCGGCAAGCCGCATCACCGGTTCCACTACTCGAACCTGGTCTTCTCGATGCTCGGCGAGATCGTCGCCCGGGTCGACGGACGGCCCTGGTACGACGCGATCAAGGCCCGCATCCTCGATCCGCTGGAGATGCGCCGTACGACGGTCGGCATGGACGGCGGACCGGCCGCGACCGGGTACTACGTGCCGCCGTTCTCCGACGTACCGGTGAAGGAGGAGTATTTCGACATCGGCTCTATGGACGCCTGTGGCGGTCTCGCGAGTACGGCGGAGGACCTGGCGAAGTGGGCGATGTTCGTCGCCGACCCGGTCGACGAGGTGCTGTCAAAAGACACCCTGGACGAGATGTGCCAGGTCCAGATCATGGCCGATGTGGACCGCTGGCAGCTCGCCTTCGGTCTCGGCTTCATGCTGCTGCGACGCGGCGACCGCGTCTTCGTCGGCCACGACGGCGGTATGCCGGGCCACATCACGTCGACCTTCGTCCACCGGCCCTCGGGTACGGCGGGCATCGCGCTGCAGAACTCCACCTCCGCCGGGGCACCGGGTCTGCTGGCCACCGACCTCATCATCAAGGTCCTCGAGGAAGACCCGCTCCCCTACCAGCCCTGGGTCCCCGGAACGCCGGTCCCGCCGGAACTCGAGGGAGTCCTCGGCACCTGGTTCACCGAGGGTTCCCCGTTCGTCTTCTCCGTCAAGAACGGCACCCTCCAGGCCAAGTCTCCGGCCGCGGCCGAACATCTGGCCCCGGCGGTCTTCGAGCGCGTCTCCGCGGATGTGTACCGCACCGTCTCCGGCCGCGAGACCGGCGAACTCCTCCGCATCACCCGCGACCCGAACGGCACCCCCACAAAGTTGCACTGGGCAACCTACCTCTGCACCCGCGACCCCCTCGCCTTCGGCGAGCACCTTCGCTGAGTCGGCAAAGGGGCCGGGGACATCCCCGGCCCCTTCAACTTGGATCAGGTACGGCGGCGGTAGGCGCGGATGGCTAGGGGAGCGAAGACCGCGACCAGGCCGACCATCCAGGCGAGGGTGATCAGGAGCGGCTTCTGGATGTCGCCGCCGAGCATCAGGCCTCGCATCGTGTCGACCAGATACTTGACCGGGTTCACGTTCACGAACGCCTGCAGGAAGCCCGGCAGGGTGTCGGTCTGGACGAACACGTTGCTGCCGAAGGTGAGCGGGAACATCACCAGGAACGCGATGCCCTGGACACCCTGGGCGGTGCGCAACTTCAGCCCGAGCCAGACCCAGATCCAGCACATCGCCAGCGCGAACAGCAGCACGATCACCAGCGCGAGCAGGCCGTAGCCGACCCGGTTCTGGAACCGGAACCCGAGCGCGAACCCGGTCCCCATCAGGATCACGATCGACAGCGAGTACCGGACCGCGTCACCGAGAACAGCACCGATCAGCGGTGAGATCCGCGCGATCGGCAGGCTGCGGAACCGGTCGAAGACCCCCTTGGCGAAGTCGTCGTTCAGTGCCACCCCGGTGCCCATCGTGGAGAACACCACGGTCTGCACCAACAGCCCCGGCAGCAGGTACGGCAGGTAGTCGTGCCAGGTCCCGCCCTGGGCGATCGCGCCGCCGAACACGAACAGGAACAGCACCAGGAAGATGATCGGCTGGAACGTCACGTCCGCCAGCGCTTCCGGGTTCTGCCGGATCCGGACGATGTTGCGCCAGGCAAGCGTCAGGCTCTGCTCGACCCAGGCGAACGGCCGGCTCCGGCGGGCCGCATGCGCCGGCCGGTCAAGAGTCGCGATGCTCATCGACCCACTCCTTCCAGGACTGCGTCCTGCTTCTTCTGTTCGGCGGTGTGCCCGGTCAGGGCGAGGAACACCTCGTCCAGGCTGGGCAGCCGCAGGGACAGTTCGGTGACGGCAATGCCTTCCTCGTCGAGGCGGCGGACCACCACCGGCATCGGCGTACCGTCGCTCACCGGCGCGCTGACCAGCGTGTTCACCACATCGACACTCGGGCGTACGCCGACGGCCTCGGCAACGATCGCGGCGACGCGCTCGAGGTGCGCGGGCTCGGACGGACGAACGTCCAGCGACTGCTTGCCGGCCTGCGCCTTGAGCTCGGCCGGCCGCCCGGAGGCGACCACCCGGCCCTTGTCGAACACCATGATCGAGTCGGCCAGCGCGTCGGCCTCCTCCAGGTACTGCGTGGTGAGCAGCACCGTGGTCCCGTCGAGCACCAGGTTGCGGATCGTCTCCCAGACACCGTTGCGGGCATGCGGGTCGAGACCGGTGGTGGGCTCGTCGAGGTAGAGGATGCTCGGGTCGCCGACCAGGCTGGCGGCGAGGTCGAGACGCCGGCGCATACCGCCGGAGTACGTCTTGGCGATCCGCTCACCGGCGTCGGTGAGCTCGAACCGCTCCAGCAGTTGGTCCGCCTTGGCCCTGGACTGCTCCCGCGAGTACCCGAGCAGCCGGCCGATCATGATCAGGTTCCGGCGGCCGGACATGTCCTCGTCGACCGAGGCGTACTGCCCGGTCAGGCCGATGATCTCGCGCACCCGGCCGGCCTCGCGGACGACGTCGTACCCGCCGACCGTGGCGTGCCCGGCGTCCGGGCGGAGCAGGGTGCCGAGGATGCGGACCGCGGTGGTCTTGCCGGCGCCGTTCGGGCCGAGGACCCCGAGGACCGTGCCGGTCGGCACACTCAGGTCGACACCGTCCAGGGCCGTGGTGTTGCCATATTTCTTGACCAGACCAACAGCGTCGATGGCGACCTGGTTCGTTGTAGTCATCGGTTCCTCCCAGTGGACTCACTTCACTGGGATTACCGTCCAACGACCTGCTGGCACCGCCCTGGCACTCACCTGGCAGCGCGTGCCAGCCCGCTGGCGTCAGCCTTTCAGCGGGACGACCTGGTTGGCCAGGAGGGCTTGATAAGCCTCGGGGTTGTAGCGGGCCAGGTTGCCGCGGGCCTTGCGGCGGTACTTGAGGATCTGGCGGGTGCCGATCGCCCACAGCACGTACTGGAAGGCCAGCGCCCACTTGAAGTCGGTGATGGTCTGCGGCGCACCGCCCGACGACGCGTCGAGCAGGATGCCGACCATGCCGATGCAGATCAGCATGGCGATGAACCCGCCGGTGTTGACCATCCCGTTGGCCGCGCCGAACCGGGTCGACGGGTTGAACGTCCGGGCGTAGTCCAGCCCGAGCATCGAGCCCGGCCCACCGGCCGCCTGTACGACGATCAGCAGTAGAAGCACCGGCATCGGCGCCTGACCAGGCCAGAGCAGTACGACGGTCCACATCAGCACCGAGCCGCCGATCACAGCCAGCACGATCCAGGACCGGTAGAACGGGAACCGAGCGGCGTACCTGCCGACGAGAGGCCCGTAGCAGAGGCCGGCCAGCACCGGCAGGATCAGCATCGCCGCAGCCGTGGTCGGAGCGACCCCTTGACCCTGGACGAGGAACGGATAGCCCCACAGCAGACCGAACGTGCCTCCGGCGAAGCTGGTGGTGAAGTGTGTCCACAGCCCGAGCCGAGTCCCCGGCTCCTGCCAGGCGCGACGCAGGTTGTTCCGCACCTCGCCGAGCGACTGCTTGGTCCGCCGCAACGGCTCGTCGTACGGCGTGTCCTTGATCAGGAACAGTACGGCGACGCCAGTCAGCAGACTAAGCACACTGGCACCGGCGAACGTGCTGGTCCAGCCGAAAGCGTGGAACGCGGCAGCCATCGGCACGGTCGAGACGATCGCACCGACACCACCGAGCATTCCGGTGGCCTGCGACATCACCGGCTGCCGCAGCGCGGGGAACCACGACATGACGACGCGCAGCACGCTGATGAACACCAGTGCGTCACCAACACCCAACACCGCACGTGCAGCGAGGGCAGCCGGATATGAATCGACCAGACTGAACGCAGACTGTGCTCCGAAGAGCAGCACGGACGCAGCGATCAGAAGCCGCTTGGAGCCGTACCTGTCCAGCAGTACGCCGACCGGCACCTGCATGACGGCGTACACAGTCAGCTGTACGACGGTGAAACTGGCCAGCGCGGATGCGGAGATGTCGAAGCGCTCGGCGGCCTGAAGGCCTGCCACGCTCATCGAACCGCGGTGCAGAACCGTCACGAGGTAGGTGAAGACAGCAGCGGCCCACACCGCCCAGGCACGACGACCGCCCAGGGGGAAGAGTAGTTCGGTCAACGCGTACTCCGCAGATCCGTCGCGGCTTCGTTGATATGCGTGACGACCAACTCGCGGAAGCGCTTGACGCTGTTGCCGCCGAGCGCGTCGATCATCTCCTGGTGCGCGGCGATGGACTTGTCCATCCGGGCCGGCTGCACCTCGATCCCCGGTACGCCCATCCGGACCTGGCGGTCGCGCAGACTGTTGTAGAGCTTGGCCAGGATCTCGTTGCCCGCGGCACCGACGATGGCCTCGTGGAAGGCGCGGTCCGCCTCCAGGAACGTCTTCGCGTCACCGGCCTGGCGGTGTGCGCGCATCTCCTCGACGCGCTGGGTGAGCGTCTCGACCAGCTGCTTGCGCCGCGGCCAGACCTTGGCGGCCGCGTGTGCCTCGATCAGCTCGCGGGCCTCGAGGACGTCGTCGATCTCCTGCGGCAGCACCGGCAGGACGAGGGCGCCCTTCTTCGGGTACAGCTTCACCAGGCCGGACTCCTCCAGCCGGAGCAGCGCCTCGCGCACCGGGGTGCGGGACACTCCGACGGCTGTGGCCAGCTCACCCTCGGTGAGCAGCTCGCCGCCCGGGTACGTCCGCTCCAGGATCGCGGCCTTCACGTAGGCGTAGACGCGCTCGGCGGCCGGGATCTTCTCCACCCCCGGCGCCGCCTCGACCACTACCCGGGCGATCTCCGCGGTCGCGTCCCCCAGCTGGATATCTACACTCGCCGGCCGATGCTCCGGCACCCCGCTTACCACTGAACTCCTCACATACGACTGGTATCTCTGTTGTATCTATCTTACACACACAGGCAATCCACCGGTCGTCCCCATCTTGTCCACCAGTTATCCACAGGCCAATCCACAGATGTGGGCAACTCACTGTGAACAACCGGACCCTCCGTAGTGACCGGAGGAGGGTTTCCCCTGTCTTGTGGATGAAGAATCACGCGGGTCCGGAAACCGGCCTAGAGTCCGGGGTGATCAAGCTCTTGGGCCTACCCGGCCCCCGCCCTGGAGGAGTCAGCGTGATCCGACGCTCCCGCACCTACCGGCTGTCGGCAGGCCTGGCCGCCGCCGCTCTGGCCCTGACGACACTCGGTGCCGCCACGGCGAACGCCGTACCGGCCGCCGACCAAAGCACGGCGGCCACGCCTGGGCCGCTGATGAACTACGTCGTCAACAGCAAGGCCTCGCCCGGACACGTCCGCAAGGTCGAGCAGGCGGTGACGGCGGCCGGCGGCAAGGTGCTCCAGTCGTACGCCCAGCTCGGGGTGGTGGTCGCGCAGTCGACCAACGCGGACTTCCGGGCGGACGTTCGCGCCGGTCGGTACGGGCGTGAGGTGCAGTCCGTCGGCGCCACCAGGACGGCCGCGGTCAGCGAAGGCCCGGCTGCGTCCGGGCTGAAGTCGCTCGGGGTGGTGGAGGCGGCGCCGGTGCCGGATCCGCGTGAGGGCGAGCAGTGGGACATGGTCCAGATCAAGGCGGACCAGGCGCACGCGGTCACCGACGGCTCCCGCCAGGTCCTGGTCGGCATCAACGACAGCGGTGTCGACGACGCCCACCCCGACCTCGCGCCGAACTTCGACAAGGCCAACTCGGTCAGCTGCGTGGACAACGGCGTACCGGACCAGACCGAAGGCGCCTGGCGACCGACCACGAGCTCGCACGGCACGCACGTCGCCGGGACCGTCGCGGCTGCCCGCAACGGCGTCGGCATCGTGGGTGTGGCTCCCGGCGTCCGGATCGCCTCGGTGAAGGTCGTGAACGACGACGGCTTCATCTACCCGGAGTACGCGATCTGCGGCTTCGTCTGGGCCGCGCAGCACCACATGGACGTCACCAACCACAGCTACTTCATCGACCCGTTCGAGTTCTGGTGCAAGGACAACGGTGACCAGGGCGCCGTGCAGGAAGCCGTACGCCGCGCAGTCGACTACGCGACGGGGCGCGGCGTATTGTCCGTCGCCGCGGCGGGTAACTCGAACTACGACCTGGCCAACAAGACCACCGACGCGAACAGCCCGAACGACTCGACGCCGGTGACGCGGACCATCAACAACGACTGCCTGGACATGCCGACCGAGCTCCCGGGCGTGATCACTGTGGCGAGCACCGATCAGGGCGGCGCGAGGAGCAGCTTCTCGAACTTCGGGCTGAACAAGATCGATGTGGCCGCACCGGGCCGGCGCATTCTGTCGACGCTGCCGAACAACGCCTACGGCCTCTCGAGTGGCACGTCGATGGCGTCGCCGCACGTCACCGGTGTCGCCGCACTGATGAAGTCCGTCCACCCGTGGTGGGGGCCGCGCCAACTGGAGGCGGCGCTGCGCGCGCAGGCCGACGATGTCGCCTGCCCGACCACCACCCCGGACGCCCGTTGCACCGGAACGACGGCGGACAACTCCTTCTTCGGCGAAGGCAACACCGACGCCCTGGACGCGGTCCAGCGTCGCTGATCACAGACTGAGAGGGGGTCCTCCGCCCGGGACCCCCTCTCCTCAACTCGTACTGATCAGCACGATCCCGGCCACCACGACCGCCGCGGCGATCGCCCGGCGCGGGCCGAAGCGCTCACCGAAGAAGATCGCCCCGATGATCGCGCCGAAGATGATGCTGGTCTCCCGCAGCGCCGCGATCGCCGCGAGCGTCCCGCGCGTCTGCGCCCACAGCACCAGCCCGTACGCCGCCATCGACACGATCCCGCCGCCGAGACCGGTGAGCACCGCGGATCGCGGCTGCGGGAAGACACTCGGACCGCGCCAGCACAGCGTCGCCACGGGCACGAGGAACCCCTGGATCATGAAGACCCAGCCCATATACGTCGTCACCGGCATCTTGTGGACCGCGATCCCGTCGACCACGGTGTAGGCCGCGATCGCCAGACCGGTCCCGACGGCGGCGAGCAGAGCCACAGTCTGCGTACGCCCGGCCGTCCGTCCGATGAACACCAGCCCGATCAGTCCGGCCGAGATAAGCAGTACGCCGGCCAACTCGGCCGCGGCCAGGCTTTGGTGCAGTACGACGATCGACACCACGGCCACCACCCACGGCGACGTACCGCGGGCGAGTGGATACATCTGACTGAACTGACCGAGCTGGTACGACGCGAGCAGGCCGGTGTAGTACACACAGTGCAGGACGATCGAGGCGGCGATGTACGGCCACGTTCCGGCCGGTGGTGGACCGCTGATGACAACAGCGACGAGCCCGACGACGCCCGATGACAGGCCGAGCAGCGCAAACCCGGCCAGCCGGTCCGGCACCCCATGCGCCATCGCGTTCCAGGTCGCATGCAACACAGCCGCACCGAGCACCACCATCAGGACCAGCACGGCTACACCCTCTCACCGGGGCGCGAGGCGGTCAGGCGGTTTTCACCACCGGGCAGACGAAGGCCCGGGCGACATCCCGCCCGGGCCTTCACCTACGTCGTACTGCCTAGAACATCAGCGCGCGGGCCGGGTCCTCGAGGATGCCGGCGACGTCGGCGAGGAAGATGGAGCCCTTCTCGCCGTCGATCATCCGGTGGTCGAAGGAGAGCGCGAGCGTGGTGATCCAGCGCGGCACGATCTCGTCGTCCACCACCCACGGCTGCTTGCGGACCGCACCGAAGGCGAGGATCGCGGCCTCACCCGGGTTGATGATCGGCGTCCCGGCGTCGACCCCGAATACGCCCACATTGGTGATCGTGAACGAACCGCCTGCCTGGTCGGCCGGCTGCGTCTTACCCTCGCGGGCGGTCGCGACCAGCCCGTTCAGCGCCGCGCAGAGGTCGGGCAGCGTGAGCGAGTCGGCGTTCTTGATGTTCGGCACGATCAGGCCCCGCGGGGTGGCCGCGGCGATGCCGAGGTTCATCGAACCCTTGTAGACGATCTCCTGCGCCTGCTCGTCCCAGGCCGCGTTGACGATCGGCGTACGACGGGCTGCCAGGGTGACCGCCTTGGCGACGATCAGCAGCGGGGACACCCTGAGATCCCGGAACGCCTTGTCGCCCTTCAACCGGTCGACCAGGTCCATCGTCTCGCTGACGTCGACGGTGATCCACTCGGTCACATGCGGTGCGGTGAACGCGCTGGCCACCATCGCCTGCGCCATCACCTTCTGCACACCCTTGATCGGCACCCGGGTGTCACCCTGCCCGCTGACGACCGGCGCCGCCTCAACCACAGGAGCAACCGGCGCGGCCTCAGCCGGAGCCGTCGTATGCGCCTCGACATCAGCCCGCGTGATGACTCCACCTGGCCCGGTGGCCGTCACCGTTGCCAGGTCGATGCCCAGATCCTTGGCCAGCTTCCGCACCGGCGGCTTGGCCAGCACGTGCGCCGCCGCTCCGTTGCCTTCGGCAACGGAGGTGGGGAGCGAAGCGGGCTCGGCGTGGGCGGCAGGCGCAGCCACGGCTGCGGGCGCCGAGGGTGCTGCGGAAGCAGCCGGAGCAGCCGCGGGACCGCCCTTGCGGGGGCGACGCTTGGCTTCGGTGGTGCGGGGGCCGTAGCCGACGAGGACGGCGGTGCGGCCGCCCGGGGCTTCGCCGCCGATCTTGCCCGCTTCGGGCTCGTCGGGGATGGTCGGGACCAGGTCCTCGGTCAGCACTGTTTCGTTTCCGGCGGCGGCCTCGGTTTCGACGGCGATGATCGGCGTACCGACCGGGACCGTCTCGCCTTCGGGCACCAGCAACTCGGTGACCGTTCCGGCGAACGGCACCGGCAGCTCGACCAGCGACTTCGCCGTCTCGATCTCCACCACGGTGTCGTTCAGCTTGACCGTGTCGCCCGGCTTGACCTTCCAGCTGACGATCTCGGCCTCGACCAGACCTTCACCGACGTCAGGGAGCCTGAACTGCTGGATGCCCATCAGTACCCCATCACCCGGTCGACACCGTCGAGCACCCGGTCCAGGTCGGGCAGGTACTCCTCCTCCATCCGCGACGGCGGATAGGGGGTGTCGTACCCGGCCACTCGCAGCACGGGCGCCTCGAGGTGGTAGAAGCACTCCTCGGTGACCCGGGCCGCGATCTCCGCGCCAGGGCCGAGCGAGAACGGCGCCTCGTGCACGACGACCGCCCGCCGGGTCTTCTTCACCGACGCGAAGATCGCCGCCAGGTCCAGCGGCGCGATCGTGCGCAGGTCGATGACCTCGAGCTGCCGACCGTCCTCGACCGCGGCCTCGGCGGCCTGCAGGCAGGTCTTCACCATCGGGCCGTAGCAGAACAGCGTGGCGTCGGTGCCCTCGCGGAGCACCTTCGCCTGGTGCAGCGGGAACGCCGGCGGCACGGACTCGTCCAGCTCGGCCTTCTCGTGGTACCGGCGCTTCGGCTCGAAGAACACCACCGGGTCGTCCGAGGCGATCGCCTGCTGGATCATCCAGTAGGCGTCGACCGGGTCGCCGCACGAGACCACCTTGAGGCCGGGGACATGCGCGAACAGCGCCTCCGGCGACTCGGAGTGGTGCTCGACCGCGCCGATGCCGCCGCCGAACGGGATCCGGATCACGATCGGCATCCGGATCTTGCCGAGCGACCGGTAGTGCATCTTCGCGACCTGGTTGATGATCTGGTCGTACGCCGGGAAGACGAAGCCGTCGAACTGGATCTCGCAGACCGGCCGGTATCCGCGCAGCGCCAGGCCGACCGCGGTGCCGATGATGCCGGACTCGGCCAGCGGGGTGTCGATCACCCGGTCCTCGCCGAAGTCCTTCTGCAGACCCTCGGTGACCCGGAAGACACCACCGAGCTTGCCGATGTCCTCACCCATCACGACGACCTTCGGGTCGGCCTCCATCGCCGCCCGCAGGCCCATGTTGATGCCCTTGCCGAGGCTGATCTTCGCCATCAGTGAGCCTCCCCTTCGAACGAGGCGGCGTACGCGGCGTACTGCTGCTTCTGCTCGGCCAGCTGTGCGGTCTGCTCGACGTACACGTGGTCGAAGAAGTCGGTCAGGGTCGGGTCCGGCATGGACAGGCAGCCGGCCCGCAGCTCGGCGGCGATCTTGTCCGCCTCGGCCTCGAGCTGGTCGAAGAAGTCGTGCTCCACTCCGGCCGAGCGGGTCAGATAGGCCCGGACCCGTTCGATCGGGTCCTTGAGCTTCCAGTGCTCGAGGTCCTCGTTCAGCCGGTACTTGGTCGGGTCGTCGGAGGTGGTGTGCGCACCCATCCGGTACGTGTACGCCTCGACCAGGGTCGGGCCGCTGCCCTCGCGAGCCCGCTTGAGGGCCTGCTGGGTGACGGCGTACGTCGCGAGGACGTCGTTGCCGTCGACCCGGACGCCGGGGAAGCCGAAGCCGGCCGCGCGCTGGTAGAGCGGGATCCGGGTCTGCCGGTCGATCGGCTCGGAAATGGCCCACTGGTTGTTCTGGCAGAAGAACACGACCGGCGCGTTGAAGACCGAGGCCCAGATGAACGCCTCGTTCACGTCGCCCTGGCTGCTGGCGCCGTCGCCGAAGTACGCGATCGTCGCCTCGCTGTCCTCGGCGTCGCCGATCGCGTGGTCGCGCTGCTGGCCCATCGCGTAACCGGTCGCGTGCAGCGTCTGCGCGCCGATCACGATCGTGTACAGGTGGAAGTTGTTGTCGCGCGGGTCCCAGGCACCCTGGTCGACACCGCGGAACAGACCGAGCAGCCGCAGCGGGTCGACGCCCTGGCACCAGGCGACGCCGTGCTCGCGGTAGGTCGGGAAGACCATGTCCTTGCTGTTGAGGGCGCGGCCGGAGCCGATCTGCGCGGCCTCCTGGCCGAGCAACGACGCCCAGATGCCGAGTTCACCCTGCCGCTGCAGGGCGGTCGCCTCGGTGTCGATCCGGCGAACCAGGACCATGTCCCGGTAGAGGCCCTTGACCGCCTCGTCGTCGAGGTCGAACGAGTAGTCCGGATGCTCGACGCGCTCGCCTTCGGGCGTCAGCAGCTGGACGAACTCAACCTCCTCGGAGGCCTGGGAGGGACTGACCGGCGCCTCGACGGGCGCGAACACTTCCGGGGCAATGCCCGGCACCGACTCACTCACATGCACTCCTCGGGTTCGAGCGCGGGATCGCCGCGACCGCAACGTTGCACGGGGGCCGGCCCTTCAGCCGGGTGAGGCTTCGCAGGCAGGACCGCGTGGATCCAGGGGTTGATGCACTGGCTCAGTACCAGTAGACCTCCTCACCGGCCTCACTGGCTGTACTACTTGCCGGACACCGTACCCAGCAGTTGCCTGATCCGCTAACTGTCTGGACGCTCGCGGGTACGGCGGTACCGAAACCGGTCCTCGGCTGAGACACCAGTCCATGCAGTGGTCATACCGTCCCGCTCATGTGACAGGCAATCGCTGAGTCGTGCGACAAGTGTCACAACTGGGTACCGATTACGGCAGTTTCTCGAGCCGGACCAGCTTGAAGTTGGTGCCCTCCCGGTCGCCGTCACCAGGCGTGTTCTCACCGTCATGCACAGCGAACAGACCGTGCGGGAACAGCGGCCCGAGTGGCTGGGTCGTCACCGCCGCACCGTCACTGTGCTGTACGCCGTCCACGGGACCGTCGGCCACCTGGAACCCGGCGCGGTAGATCAGCTGGCCCCGTTGATCAGGTAGCTCGCGAACGTCGAGTCACCCTGGCTGGACGCGTACAGCGTCCGTACGCCGTTCTTGTAGGCGATCGTGAGTCCTTCGGCGTCGGCGCTGAGGTGCTTCCCGGCGTCAGCGCTCACCGGTCCGCACGGTGAATCCCACGCTCCGGCTGTGGCGGCCGGCGTGGTGGCTGGATCGCGCGGCTCCCTGGCCGGATATCACCTTGCGCCGGTCCCGCCGTGGGCTTAGCGTAATTACTGTTCTTGCATTACACCCCTGACAGTGAGGACGAGGATGGCCGCCGCTTCCCCCGCCGTACTGCCCGAGGCCGGTGGCCGTGAGGCGTCTACGGCGATGATCTGGTCCGCGCTGGCGGTCGTGTACGTCGTCTGGGGTTCGACGTACCTCGGTATCCGGGTCGTCGTCGAGGCGGAGATCCCGCCGATGCTCGGCATGTCGGCCCGGTTCCTCGCGGCCGGCGTACTGCTGGCTGCCTTCCTGGCGCTGAAGTCGGGCTGGCGGCGGCTGCGGATCACCCGGCAGGAGGCGCTCGGCGCGGCCGTCGTCGGTCTGCTGCTGCTTGCCTTCGGCAACGGTGCGGTCGCGATCGCGGAGCAGACCGTGCCGTCCGGACTGGCCGCGCTGCTGGTCGCCGCGATCCCGCTGTGGGTGATGCTGCTGCGCGTCGGCGGCGGCGATCGACCGCGCGCGCTCACGTGGGTCGGCGTACTGATCGGATTCGCCGGTGTGGCGCTGCTCGCCCTGTCCGGCGGCAACACGAGCGCGAAGCCGTTGTCGGTGGCGATCCTGGTGGTGGGCACGATCTGCTGGGCGACCGGTTCGCGCTTCTCCCCGCGGCTGGGCCTGCCGCGCGATCCCCTGGTCGCGGCGCTCTACGAGATGCTCTTCGGCGGTACGGCGATGGTGCTGATCGGCGTACTGCGGGGAGAGCCCGCGCGACTGCACCTCGACCGGATCGACACGTCAGGGTGGATCGCGCTCGCGTATCTGATCGTCTTCGGGTCGCTGCTCGCGTATTCGGCGTACAGCTATCTGCTGGCGAACGCGCCGATCTCGCTGATCAGCACCTACGCGTACGTGAACCCGGCGGTCGCCGTACTGCTGGGATGGCTGATCCTGGACGAGCACGTGACGTGGCAGATCCTGTTCGGCGGCACCGTGATCATCCTCGGCGTGGCCGTGGTGGTGTCCGCCGAGCGCCGACGGCGGACTCCCTAGAGCGGAAAGGAAGAACCCGGGCCCCTGAGGACCCGGGTCTCCCACCGCTGCCGATGCGCGCGGCAGCGGGACCTTGTTGCCTGTGCGCGCCCTGCCCCGAAAAAACACGGCGCGAAACTCCGGCAATGGTTCCAACGATATTCCGATTCATCATGGTATTGCCAATTCGGCGACCACCGAGCCCACCGAAAACAATCTTCCGAATCACCGGGTTCATCCGTCACCCGCGCAGACTCAACGACGAACTCCGGCATCGGTTACGGGCCGCTGCCGGCAAAAGTGAGGATCGCTCCAAGACCGCCTGGTTACCGGCAAGTTGCCTGGTCAGGGCGGATTCGTTGCTCCGTCAGCAAAGTCATCACGCGTCGGCTATGAGGGCCCGCGTGGATCAAATAGTTGACGAAAAAGTTTGTAACCGGCCCCTCCAGGTGTCGTTACCACTAAGACGAATCCGTCAAACCCGAAAGGAAACCTGGCATAATGCAGGTAACTCGCAAGATCGCCGCTGCCGCGGCCGTGGCGACCGTCGCCACGCTGGGCCTGGCCACCGTCGTGAGCGCGAACGTTCTCGACGACACCCAGAAGAAGGCTGCGGGCACCGGCCTGGCCGACGCCGCGTCGCTGGCCAGCAAGGGCTACGAGAAGGGCGGCAAGCACTGGTACTGGGTCAAGGGCAACGGCTCCTTGGTCTCCGTGGACCAGAACAACGTCGGCCCGTTCCAGGCCTGCCACAACTTCATCCCGGTCAACGCGGTCGGCGGCCAGGTGCCCGTCACGGACATCACCGGCATCGTCGGCCTGGACAACGACGGCAACAGCGCGACCGCCGTCAAGACCTGCGAGCTCGACTCGGAGCAGACGAACCACGGCCACAAGTGGTACAAGGTCGGCGACGACGGGCTGGTCTCGGTCAGCCGCAACAACGTCGGCCCGTTCCAGGCTTGCCACAACGACGTTCCGGTGAACGCCGTCGGCGGGCAGGTTCCGGTCAGCGACCTGGCCGGCATCCTGGGCCTCGGCAACGACGCCAACTCGGTCGACGTTCTGAAGACCTGCGAGCTGGACTCCGAGCAGGACAACTGACCCCTCCCTGGTCAGTGATGCAGGACCCGAAAGAGTCACCTCGGTGGGGTGACTGATTCGGCAGCACCACCCGCGGCGCCGGGAGAAAGCCTCACTCCTCCCGGCGCCGCATCACGCCCGGCCCCGTCCCAGCGCGGGCCGGGCGTTTTCGCTGTCCCCCGGCTAGAGCTGACGAAGGTCGACGCAGGAGCCGTTGGGGAAGGGGCGGTCGAAGAGTGACCAGATGCCGGCGGCAGCGTCGGCCGGGGTGCTGAGAGCGCCGGTCTTCTTGAGCTCATGGAAGCGCCCGACCGCGGGGAAGTCCTGCTCATCGGTGGCGCGGATCTCGGTCTGCATCGCGGTGTCGACGACCCCGGGCGCGACCGCGATCACCCGGCATCCCCCGCCCGAGCGCTCGTCCTGCTCGGCGCCGACTGAGCGGACCCAGTGCTCGACGGCAGCCTTTCCGGCGTTGTACGACGACCAACCGGCGTACGCGGTCTTGGCCGCACCGGACGACAGCATCACCAGGTGACGCTCGCACGTGAGCTCGGCGGTCGCCTGAAGGAAGGCTCGCCCGAGTACCTGTGGCGCCGCGGAGTTCAACAGCACCGCGCGGGTGTACGCGTCCCCGTCGACCCTGTCCGCCGGACCGATCGGCGTGATCGTGCCGGCGTTGTGGATGAACACCACCCGCTCACCGTCGTACCCGGCCGTCTCCTCGCGGAAGTGCTGCTCCACGCGTACCCAGTCCGCCGGGTCTGACAGGTCGGCCTTGAAGTGTTCGGCCGGCCCGCCGCCTCGCCGCGACAGGTCGATCACGCGGGCATCGCCGTACGGCGCCGTCGCAGCCAGGGCCGCCCCGATCCCGGCCGATGCTCCGGAGATCCAGATCAGCGACTTGGCCGCCGTACTCACTGGTGCCAGGCGCGAGCGACGGACAGGAAGACGTCGTTCGCCTCGCGCTCGCCGATGCTGACCCGGGCACCGTCACCCGGGAACGGGCGGATCGACACACCCTCCGCCTGCACCGCCTCGGCGAACGCGACGGTGTCGTCGCCGAGCGGCATCCAGACGAAGTTCGCCTGCGTTTCCGGTACGTCCCAGCCGGCCGCGCGCAGCTCATCGACCACGCGCGTCCGCTCGGTCACCAGCGCGTCGACCCGCTCGAGCAGCTCCTCCTCGGCGGCGAGCGACGCGATTGCGGCTGCCTGCGCGACGTGGCTGACCCCGAACGGCAACGCGCACTTGCGGATCGCCGCTACCACCGGCTCGTGGCCGACGGCGTATCCGACCCGGAAGCCGGCCAGCCCGTACGCCTTGGAGAAGGTCCGCAGTACGACAACGTTCGACCGGTCCCGGTACACGTCGATCCCATCGATGACGTCGGGCTCGCGAATGAACTCGCGGTACGCCTCGTCGATCACGACCAGCACGTTCCGCGGTACGACGTCCAGGAACGCCAGCAACTCGTCACGGCGTACCACCGGGCCGGTGGGGTTGTTCGGCGTACACACGAGGACGACCTTGGTCCGCTCGGTCAGCGCGGCCTCCATCGCCTTGAAGTCGTGGCGCGCGTCATCGGTCAGCGGCACCTGGACCGACGTCGCGCCGGTCAGCTGGACCGCGATCGGGTACGCCTCGAACGAGCGCCACGCGTAGACGACCTCGTCACCTTCGGTGCACGAGGCCTGCAGCAGGTGGTAGAGCAGCGCGACGGACCCGGTCGCGACGGCGAGATTGCTCGCCGGGACGCCGAACCGCGCCGACAGCGCCTCGAGCAGGTCGACCGCGCCCATGTCCGGGTAGCGGTTCATCTGCGCCGCGGCCTCGGTGGCGGCGGCGAGGACGCCCGGCAGCGGCGGGTACGGGTTCTCGTTGCTGGACAACTTGTACGTCGGCCGGCCGTCGGTGCGCGCGGGTGGACGACCGGGCTTGTAAGCCGCCACATCGTCCAGGCACGCGCGGAACCGAACCTCATCCTCTGCGCTCATGCCCGCAGGCTAACCCCAACCCCACCCCCGAACCACCCTCCCCCGAGCGACCTCGATCACTCGAAACCGCGGTGGACCGGATCGTTTGACTCCGGCCATTGTGGGCTGCAAACTGACTGATTGTCGGACAATCAGGGGATCTGGCAATAGGTCTCAACGGTCAGTAAGGGGTGTTCATGAGTCAGCCGCTGGAGTGGGGTCGCCGGTATCTGATGGTCCGCCCGGACCACTTCCGGATCGACTACGTGATCAACCCGTACATGTCGACCCAGGACCAGCCGGACCCCGAGCTGACGCTGAAGCAGTGGGACTCGCTACGGCAGGCGATCGTCGACGCCGGCGGTGAGGTCGAGGTGCTCGCGCAGCGGCCGGACTCGCCGGACATGGTGTACGCGATGAACCTCGGGTTCGCGACCGCGGACGGCCGGGCGATGCTGTCGCACATGCGGTTCGAGCCGCGCCGGAAGGAGTCGCTCACGGCGGCCGACTGGTTCACCGGGCACGGGTTCGCGCTCGGGCGGCCAGGGTCGGACGGGGTGGGGCCGCACTTCGAGTCCGGCGACGCGTTCGTGTTCGGCGACAGCCTGGTCGTCGGATACGGGCCGCGCACCGAGGCGGAGGCGCTCAAGCACCTGGCGATCGAGTGGGGTATCCGGGTCCGCGGGCTGCGGATCACGCACGAGGGGATGTACCACCTCGACCTGCCGTTCTGCCCGGTCGACAGCACCCACGCGCTGGTCTACCCGGCGGCGTTCGACGCGGCCAGTCAGGCCGAGCTGTTCGGCATCGTGCCGGATCCGATCGTGCTCACCGACGACGAGGCGTTCGCGTTCAGCGCCAACTCGATCGTGGTGAACGAGACGATCATCATGCCGGCCTGCTCCCCACGCCTGCACGAGATCCTCACCGGCCTCGGCCTCCGCGTCGTCGTCCTCGACCTCACCGAGTTCCACAAGGCCGGCGGCTCCGCCCGCTGTCTCACCAACCCGCTGGACTTCGACCTCACCGCCATCACCGCACCGGGCGGCGAGGTCATCCTCCCCACCTGAGCGCTACTTGGTGTAGATGAGTTCGAGGGTTTCCGGTTTGTAGCCGTGGCCGGTCAGCCACTCCAGCGACTTCTTCCTGCCCTCGGAGTCGGTGACCTTGATGTAGAAGGCGAGGAACTCGGGGTCGCCGGGGTGGGCCTGGGAGACGCCCTGGTTCACGGTGAAGCCGGGGCCGATGTACGGAAGCTCCTGGAGGATCGGGTACTTCGCGGTGAGCCGGGCATTGAGCTCGTCGAAGCGGCGGCCCGCCTCCCCCTCGGCCTCGAGCTGCTCCTCCGGGTGCGACTTCTCCCAGGCACGGCCCTCGGCGCTGTTGGAGAACAGGAACATCTTGTACTGCGAGTCCTCCGTCACCTGGACGGTCTGGGTGTAGCTCTCGAAGCCGCTCCGCTCACCGGTCAGCGTGTGCTTGCCTTCCTTCACCTTGATCTCACCGTTGGCCGGAACCTGCCGGCCGTCCAGGGTCAGCGTGAGGTCGTTCGGGATCGACTTCACCGTCAGCGTGTGCTCGGGGTTGCCGCGGAAGACCAGGTACCCACCCAGCACGACCAGCGCGATCACCACGACGGTGCCGCTGAGCATGAACAGCCGCCGGTTCTCATCCATCAGTCGGAACTCCCAGATTGCTTGAGCCGGGCCACCGTGTAGTGGCCGCGGTAGTCGGTGAAGTACACCCGCGTCGCCTCCGGCACGTGGCCGCGCCACGACGCCGACGCCGCGTTGTAGGTCCGCCCGTCACTACCTTCGTAGTTGCCGGTGTAGAGGTAGGTGTGACCGTCGATGATGAAGATGTCCCCGGGCTGCAGCTGTCCCTCGTTGTTCAGGTTGTCGAACAGGTCGTACTTCCCTGAACTCCGCAGGTAGTCCATCTGGACACTCGTCCCGCGGGGGGCGTACTCCGGGTCGGCACCGCTCATCCTCATCACCGTCGCCACGAACACACCGCAGTCGGTCAGCTCGTCCTGGCCGGAGGAGCCGTTGTGCTCGCTCACGGCCTGCGCGTACGTCGGATTGATCGGCTTGGGATCGTGACCGTGCCCGGGGGTGTCCCAGGCCAGCTGGAGCGCGGTCTCGACGATGGTGCCGCCGCCGCACCCACCGCCGCCGTCCTCGCCCCCGGCGCCCCCGCCGAAGGTGGCCAGCACCTCGCGGGCAGCGGTCTTGCGCTGGGTGTAGCGCGGGTTGCTGAGGTCCTCGGAGCCGGCGAAGCGTTCGAAGTACCGGCCGAAGGCGACCGCGGCGTCCTCGGCGGTGGTGGCCCGCTTGAGCATGTCGCCGGCGTGCCCCTCGGCGATCGCCGTCTCCCCGGCCAGCTGTTTCTTCAGGAACTCCAGCTGGTACTCCAGCGACCCGATGACCGCGTCGTCGATGCCGGCGGCGCGGGACGGGCTGATCATCTTGCCGGCCGGGGTCCACTGGACGATGCCCCAGCCGAGCGGGCTCGCGACCGCGTCGGACGGGTTGGTGACGTGGCCGGGCGGGGTGTTCTGCAGCCGGCCCGGCTCGACGCCGGACTCGTGGATCATGTTGCCGACGATCCCGGCGGCCTGCTCCTTGGAGTACCCGTTCGAGGCGAAGTAGTTGAACGCCTTCTGCTGGTTGTTCGACCCGACCAGGGTGCTGCAGCCACAGCTGCCCGGGTCGTCCTGGGCCTCCTCGCCGAAGGTGTCGTCGTCGGGATCGGGGTCGACGGCCTCGAGGTCGCCGCCCTCGTCCTTCTTGACCCACAGCTCGAAGTGCAGATGCTCGCCGCCCAGCCCGGGGCTGGCCTCGGAGCCCGATCCGGACGTGCCGATCTGGTCACCGCGCTTGACCTCTTGGTCGACCCGGACGGAGATGTCCTTGAAGAACTTGTAGCGGGTCTCCACGCCCTCGTCGTGCTGGATCCGGATCTGGTTGTCCGAGATCGAGACGACCTTGCCGTCCTCGGCCGCGTAGACCTTGCTGCCCTCGTCGACGTCGAAGTCGATGCCGCGGTGCGGGCTCTGCCCGCGGCCGCCACCCTCCGACCAGTCCTGGTCGATTTCGTGCCGGTCGGTCGGCCAGGCGAGGGCCTTGCCCTCGCTCTGGGTGGGCACACAGCCGGCCGCGGCGGAGTCCGTGCCGGCCAGGCCGCCGATGATCAGCGCGAGCACGATCAGCAGCGGAAGGAACAGCACCAGCATGACGCCGCCGAGGATCGGCAGAGCTTTGCTGTCACCCACGATCGGCTCCTCGCTGGTTCAGCGGCCCTCCAACGGCGGATCGTGGAGAGGGGCGGCCACTGGGGAAATGCTGCCCGAAACCCGGGTCATCATGTCGGGAGTTATCCACAGGCCGGGCGGCCAATGGGGTGTCAACACCGGGTCGCGCGCGACAACGGACCTTGACTGGACGAGAATCCTCCCATGTACGAACGGCTGCGGGTGGACCGCTCGACCACGGTGGACCGGGTGGTCGACGCACTGCGTGCCGCCCTGTTCGCCGGCGACCTCGAACCCGGTACGCCGTTACGCGAACAGCCACTCGCCGAGGCGCTGGGGGTCGCCCGGAGCACCGTTCGCGAGGCGATGACCATGCTGGTCACCGAGGGTCTCGCGATCCGGGAGCCGAACAAGGGTGTCAGTGTCGCGATCCTGCACCCCGACGCGGTGGCGGACATCTGCCGGGCGCGGTTCGTGCTGGAGTCGGCCGGCATCCGGGCCTGGTTCGACGCCGACGAGGCCGCCCGGGAACGGGTCCGGGAGGCGATGCGGACGTTCGCCGCGACCGCCAAGGACGGCGCGGATCCCGAGGCGATGACCGAGACGCACCTCGCCATCCACCGCAGCCTGGTCGCCCTGACCGGCAGCGAGCGGCTGATCGCGACCGCCGACTCGGTCACCGGTGAGGCCCGGCTGGCGCTGGCCCGCGTGGACGCGCTGCGCCAGGACGCCCGCCAGCAGGTCGCCTCCCACCGCAAGCTGGTACGCCTGCTGGAGCGCGGCGAGCTCGACGAGTGCGTCGACGAGCTCCGCCGCCACCTGGCCGGCGCCAAGGAGTCCCTCCTCGAAGCCATCGCCATGCCCCACACCTGATCCACGGACCTCCGACGCGGGGGGAGTCAGGTGGGGGTGACGCCGGTTGCGGTGATGGTGTAGGTCGCGGGGCCGACGCGGAGGCCGGTCAGGCGGGCGTCCGGATCCAGGGCGCTGACCTGGGGGTTTGCGGTGACGGTGCCGTCCAGGGCGACCTCGATGCCGAAGACACCCTCCAGGATCAGGCTGACCCAGGAGCCGGACGACGAGCAGGACCAGTCGATCAGGTAAGGGAACTGCGGCGGCGACTTCCGCGCGCCGCCGGCCATCGCAGGCACCGCCTCCTCGACGAAGTGCGCCTGACCGCACGGCCCTTGGTTGGCCGAGCGTGCCAACCCCGGCAGCCAGTCCAGTACGACGTCGCCACGCCCGAGCGCGAACAACGCCCGCCCAGCGTCCGCCGGCCAGGCCGGGTAGGCACCGTTCCACTGGTGATCCGGCCGCAGGCTGAAAGCAGCATCCGCGTCGTACGGCGAGAGCGCGCGCATCCAAGTGGGTGTCTGCAGCTCCCGCTGGAAGAACGAGACCATCTCCGTCCGCTGCTCCGCGGAGAGGTCCGACGCGAACGTCGTACCCACGATGTTGAAGTCGTAGCAGTGCCGCACCGGGACCAGTGAGCCGTCCGGCTGCCGCGCGTGCCAGAAGCCTTCGCCCTCGACGTAGAGCTCGTTGACATGACCCGCCTGCTCGTCAGCCTCTTTGAGCAACAGCGAGGCCCGGTCGTCGTCGCCCGACCGCGAAGCGACCTCGGCTGCGACCCGCATGCACCACACGTTGGCGGCATTGAAGCTGGCCACCTCGTGCACGTAGCTGCTCACGCACTCCATCAGGTTGTCGATACCGCCGTAGTCCGCCAGCGCATGCTCACCACGCAGCCCACGCCAGGCGGTCGCCCAATCGTGCACGTGCTCCGACATCGGCTTCGCACCCACTGGCGCGTCCAGGAACGGGGTATCTCCGGTGAAGCGGACGTAGTCGCGCACCAGCCGCGTCATGGCGAAGTCGTTGACCGAGTACCAGTAGCCGACCGGTCCGCCGGTCAACCACTCGGTCCCGAAGTGCTTGTGGGTATCGAGGCCGACCCAGTGCTCGATGTGCTTGCGCATCGGCTCCGGGTCGAGCAGCGCATGGGTCAGCGAGGACAGGCTGTAGTCCCAGATGAACGTGGTGGTCTGCCAGTACCGCGGCATCAACGTGTCGTACGTCCGCCCGATCACACTCGCCGGGTTGTCCCGCCGGAACCACACCACACCGAGAACGCCCCACCAGTACAGCTTCCGCAACGCCTCGTTCGACGTCTCCAGAATCGGCAGCGACCCACTGAACCCGTCACCCGCCGGATCGAACGCATCCGCCAGCGCCTTGTCCCAAGCCTCCTCGGCCCCAGCAAAGACAGCCGGTACGTCGGCCACACACGCGTCGTAGTGGGTCGTCGCCTCAGCCAGGTCCCCAGTCAGCACGTGCACATAGCCAACGCGCGCACGCCCCGAGCCATCCAGCACAACTGTTGCCTCAAGCATCGAGCGATCGACAGACGCCGGTACGTCGAGACCCTGCAAGCTCACCGCGGATCCGGACTCCCCGGTACCGACCACGCGATCATCGACCGTGGTCAGTGTGTTCGGCTCCGACGGCGGCTCAGGCTTCAACCACCCACTCGGCGAGCGAGTCGCCGTACTGTCCAACGCAAAACCCAGCCGCACCGAGCGACCCGGTGCGCCGGAAACCTCCAGTTGTACGACGACAGCCGGCCGGCCCGGCGCACACGCGGTCACCGACCGCAGCGTCAACCCGTCGACGACCGTCGACCGCACCACGTGGTCCGGACGCCAGACGACGTCGACCGAGCCGCCGTACGAGCGGGCCAGCCGCCCGTCGACGTACAGCTGTCCGGTGATGCAGTCGCCGTGCGAGTACGGCGGGAAGTTCACCGAGCGAATCGCGAACACGTCGAGGTCGACCTGCGCGGTGCCCAGGAAATTGGTCAACCCGGGCGGGTTGAACATGTCGTCGTACGTGTGGGTCAGGACGTCGCTCGCCAGATCGGCGGAACGAGGGATGCTCATGAGGGGTCGGCCCAATCGGTGTTCGGGAGCAGGGGGTACCAGTCCGGTCTGGCCGGGTCCCGGTCGTAGGGATAGGGGCCGAGTTCGCGGAATAGTTCGGCGTACTCGGCGAGTTTGTCGCGGTCCAGTTCGACACCGAGCCCGGGTCCGTCCGGTACGGCGATCGCGCCGCCGTCGTACGGAATCTTGCCGCCGGCAATGATGTCGTCGCGCAGGTGGTGGTAATGCGCGTCGGCGGCGAAGGACAGGTTCGGTACGACGGCGCCCAGGTGCAGCATCGTCGCCAGCTGGATGCCGAGCTCGCCGGAGGAGTGCACGGCGACGCCGAGCTGGAAGGTCTCGCAGACGCCGGCGGCCTTGATACACGGCCGGATGCCGCCCCAGAACGTGGTGTCGAGCAGGATCACGTCGACGGCGGGGTCGCGGATGTTCGCGGCGAGCTGTTCGAAGTTCACCACCACGGTGTTGGTGGCGAGCGGGATCGAGGTCTTCTCGCGGACCCGGCGCATCCCGTTCAGGCCCCAGGTCGGGTCCTCGAGGTAGTCGTTGTCGAGGTCCTCGATCCCGCGGGCGAACCGGATCGCCTCCTCGACACCGAAGGCGCCGTTCGGGTCGAACCTCACCCGGTGCCCGGGGAACGCCTCGGCCAGCGCGCGGAAGCACTCACGCTCGTAGTCCGGCGGGAAGACGCCGCCCTTCAGCTTGTGCACGCTGAACCCATGCTCGTCGACGAGGTCTCGCGCGTGCTTCACCAACTGCTCGGCCGTCCGGATCTCACCGGTCCCGTCGTCAGCTGGATGGCGGAAGAACAAGTAGCTCGCGAACGGCACCCGGGAGCGGACCTTTCCGCCGAGAAGCTCGTGCACAGGGACGCCGAGATTCTTGCCCTGCAGGTCGAGACAGGCGAATTCGACCGCGGCCAGCAGCTGGGTCCGGTTGTTGTAGAGGCTCGCGGTCGGGTTGGCGAGCATCCAGCGCAACGCCTCGGTGCGGGCCGGATCATGGCCGACCAGATACTGCTTCAGACCGGTCACGGCAGCCTCGGCACTCTGGCCGCCGCCACCCATCTCCCCCAGTCCGATCAGCCCGTTGTCGGCCTCGATCTCGACCACGGTCCGCACGAAGCGGCCCCAGTGCGCGCCGTTGCTGTGCCGCAGCGGTGCCTCGAGCGGCATCGTCACGGTCGTCGCCCGGATGTCAACGATTTTCACTTCTGATCCTCCGGCAGTACGACGGCCAACCCAGCGGTCAGCCCACCATCGACCTTCACGTCCGCCCCGGTGACGAAAGCCGCAGCCGGAGACGCCAGGAAATGGATGACCTCGGCAACTTCTCCCGGGGTCGCCACCCGGCCGAGCGGATGCGACCGACCCCATTCGGCGACCACCTCGTCAGTCGACCGCCCGCCACCGAACTCGGCGGCCGACGTCCGCAGCATCGGCGTGTCCACCGAACCCGGGCAGACCGCGTTCACGCGAACCCCATCGGGAGCATGATCCACCGCCATCGCCCGGACCAGCGACAACAGCGCACCCTTCCCCATCGAGTACGCCGCCACACTCTTCTGAGCCGCATACGCCTGCACCGACGCGACCACCACGACGCTCCCACCCCGCGGGAGCTTCGGCACGAACGCCTGGCAGGCGAAGAACACCCCGCCGACGTTGACCGCCATCACCTCGTCGTAGACGGAGTAGGACGTGTCCACCACGGTCCCGTAGCGCTGGACGCCTGCGGCACACACGAGCGCGTCGACCTGGTCGACTTCCTGTGCGGCAGCGGACAACGCCTCCCGGTCGCCCACATCCACGGTGATGCCACGAACATCCAGCTCGTCCGACAGCGCGGCCAGCGCGTCCGCGTCCCGGTCGAGAGCGACGACTTGGTCGCCCCCGGCAACGAACCGCTCCACCGCACCGCGGCCGATGCCGGCGGCTCCCCCGGTGACAACAACTGTGCGACTCATATCCGCCTTTCAGAACTGACCGAGGGCCAAGCCTCGGGAGAAGAAGCGTTGTGCAGCCAGGAACAGGACCACGGTCGGAAGCGAGACCAGGAGGCCGCCCGCCAACACCGTGGGCAGTGCGGCGCCGCCGTACGTGCTCTGGAGACCGGTCAGGGCCGGCATGATCGGGCGGACCGACTCGGACTGGCTCAGCGTCAGGCCGAGCAGCAGGTCGTTCCAGACGAAGGTGGCCTGCAGGATGAAGATCGCGGCCAGCGCCGACCCGGCCATCGGCAGGTAGATGCTGCGGAAGATCCGGAACATGCCACCACCGTCGACGATCGCCGCCTCGAAGACGCTGCGCGCGATCCCGGTGAAGAAGTTGCGCATCACGAAGGCCGAGAACGGCACACTGATCGCGGTGTAGACGATGATCATGCCGACCCGGGTGTCGTAGAGGCCTGAGTCGGCGTACCCGGAGAACAGCGGCATCAGCACCATCTGCAGCGGGAAGATCGTGCCGCCGAAGATGAAGATGAACCACAGGAAGCCGTAGCGCAGCCGCAGCACCACGATCGCGTACCCGGCCGCGGCGCCGATCAGCACCGCGAGCACCGGAGACACCACGCTGTACAGCGTCGTCGCCACCAGGGTGTCGCCGAGCGCGGCCTTGTCCCAGGCCTCCGCGAAGTTGCCGAACAGCGAGAACCCGGCCGGCTTCCACACCGACGCCGCGTCGTACCCGTCGACGGACTTGGACGCGTTCACGATCAGCAGGTAGACGGGTGCGAGCCAGATCAGTCCGAGGACGACGAGCACCGCCGTACGGATCGGGCCGGAGGAGGTCTTGTTCATCGCGAGTCTCCGTCCGAGAGCTGGTAGCGCAGGTAGAGGATCGACGCGGCGAATGTGACCAGGCTGAGGAACAGGGCGATCGCGGAGCCCTGGCCGTAGTCGTTCAGCACGAAGGTCTCCTTGTACATGGAGAGAGCGAGCGTCTCCGACGACGTACCGGGACCGCCCTGCGTCATCACCCAGACCACGTCGAACGTCTTGAGGCTGCCGACGATCGACAGCCCGATCACCACAGTGGTGATCGGCCGGAGCTGCGGCCAGAGGTGGTGCAGGAACAGCCGGAAACCCTCCGCGCCGTCCAGCCGGGCAGCCTCCAGCGGCTCGGCCGGAATGGACTGCAACCCGACCACGAACAGCAGTGCGTTCACACCGGCCGCCTGCCAGGTCACCGCCACGATCATCATCAGCGTGTTGCCCGGACCGGCCTGCAGCCAGCCGGTGTGCTCACCCGGCAGCCCGAAGAAGCCGAGTGCCTGGCCGAGCGCGCCGTCCGGCTGCAGCACGAACCCCCAGATGACGCCAACGGCCACACCGGAGATCGCGTACGGCAGCAGGAACGGCAACCGCAGCCACGTGCCCCACTTGTGCCCATAGGTCAGTACGGCGACCAGCAGCCCGAGCACCACCGGGAGCGTCACCATGCCGACGACCCACAGCAGCGTGTTGACCAGCGCCCCCACCAGGTCCGGGTCGCTGAACATCGCCTTGTAGTTGGCCAGCCCGGACCACACCGGCGACGCGAGGCCGTCGTAGTCGGTGAAGCTGACGTACGTCGTCCACAGGAACGGCAGGTAGAGCAGCAGTGCAACCACGGCCGCGGCCGGCAGCCCGAACAGCGGTGCCGACCGGCCACCGGTCTGCAACGAACGCCCGCGGACCGGCGCCCGCTTCACAGGCGCCGGTCGCTGGAGAGTGGAGGAGGTCACTTCTGCTTGGCCCAGTACGCGTCCGCCTCGGCCTGGATCTTCTGCAGGCCCGGCATCGGGTCACCCGGCTTGGTCACGAACGCACCGAACACCTCGAGCGCCTTGTTCGCGACCGGTACGGGCGTCGCCTCGAACCAGCGGTTGATCAGCCGGTAGCCGTCACCGCCGACATCCTTGTTCAGGGAGGCCAGGCTCGGGTCCTTGACCTCGGCCTTGGGGTTGAAGGACAGGTCGCCGCGGGAGTTGGCCCAGGCGGTCTGCGCCTGCGGGGTGACCCACCACTCGGTCCACTTCTTCACCGTGGAGGTGTGCTCACTCTGAGCCGCCGAGCACACCGGGCCGGTCTCGAAGATCATCGAGGTCTTCGGCAGACCGGCGTTCACGTTCGGGATGATGAAGAAGTCGTAGTCGGTCCCGGCCTTCATCTTCAGCGAGTTGAGGTTGCCGCTGAACCAGGTGCCGAAGTTGATCATCGCGACGTCACCGTTCTTCAGCTGCGCCTGCGGCTCGGTCTTCGAGCCCGGGTCGCTGAAGTAGCCGGCGTCGATCATCATCTTCCACTCGTTCATCACCTCGACCACGCCCGGGTCGGTGTACTTCGCCTTCCCCGCGGCGAGGGCGTCGTACAGGTCCGGGTCCTTGCCGGCCAGCAGTGTCTCGAACCAGACGAAGCTGAACAGGATGTTGGTCTGGTAGAACGGCTTCACGCCGGCCGCCTTGACCTTGTCGGCGACCGCGAGCAGCTCCGGCCAGGTCTTCGGGGTCTGGGTGATCCCGGCCTTCTTGAAGACGGCCTTGTTGTAGTACATCACCCAGTAGCCGGCGTTCAGCGGTACGCAGTACTGCTTGTCGTCGTAGGTGAAGTACTGCTTGAGCTGCTCCGGCACGTTGCCGTCGGCAACCGCCTTGGTCCACTGGTCGGTGGTCTCGGCGACCAGCTTCTGGTCGACCAGGTCCTCCAGCTCCTTGCCGGTGTGCCAGGTGAACAGGTCCGCCTTCTCCTTGGTCCGGAACGACGACCGGATGAATGCGGTGTAGGTGTTGGAGTCGGAGTACCCGACCGGCTCCATCCCGACCCCGATGTCCTTCTTGCTGGCCGCGCCGACCTGGACGAAGGCGTCCTTCCAGCCGCCCTTGTCGTTGTAGAACTTCAGCGAGTCGACCGGCTTGTCCTCGCCCTTGGCGGCCTCCGAGCCGCCACCGCCGCCGCCCCCGCAGGCGGTCAGCACGAGCGCGCCGGCCACCGCCAGAGCGGTCAGTGCTTTCCGGTTGGTGATGCGTTGCATGGTGCGTCCTCTCAGCTTCAGGGGTGCTGAAGTCGGTTGTTGATGACGGCAAGGACTCCGTCGAGGTGTTCGTGGGTGAGGCGTTCGGCCAGCTCCGGGTCGCCGGCCAGCACCGCCGCGTAGATGGCCCGGTGTTCGTCCAGGTCGGTCTGCCGGTCGCCGTGGATGTGCAGGATCTCCAGCTGTTCACGGACGTTGACGACGGTGACGGACTCGACGACCTCAGCCAGCGTCGCGTTCCCGGACGCCTGCGCGAGGGAGCGGTGGAAGTCCATGTTGACCTCCGCCAGCTGGGCGTGGTCGCCGGATGTGACCAGCTCGGCCGCGGCGGCCAGGTCGCCGGCCATCCGTTCCAGTGCCGCCTCGGTGCGAACACGCGCGGCCAGGGCGGCGACCGGCGGCTCGATCAGGGCTCGCGCCTGGAGCAGCTCGATCAGGCGGTCGGATGACGGCGTCGGTGCCAACGGGTTGGCGAGTATCAGCCGGCCGATGTGCTGACCGACGTACACACCGGACCCGTGCCGCAGCTCCACGGCACCGGTGGCCTCCAGGCGGCGCAACGCTTCCCGCACCGTCGGTACGGCGACCTTGAACCGGTCGGCCAACGACCGCACGGACTCGAACTGGTCGCCCGAGGACAGCTTGCGGTCGGCGATCAGCGCCAGCATCGAGGTGGCGAGGTCGTCGAGGAGACTCCGCCGTACGACGCCACCGGACGTACTCATCGAGCTGCCACCAGGGTGACGGCGACGAAGCGGGGGCGGTAGATGCTCACGTCGGCGTACAGGTCGGTGTTGGCGTCGAGGCTGTTGACGTTGTAGCTGACCAGGAGCTGGTTGCCACGGCGCTGGTCCGGGTGGTCGTGGGAGTTGTACGTGATGATGTTGGCGTTCCCGTAGCTGCCGTCCGCCCCGGTCTCCGGAGTCTGATAGAGCTCGACCGGCTTGACCCACGGGCCGGTCGGCGAGCAGGAGAAGTACCCGAGGACCCGCTTGCTGAACAGCTCGGTGGTGTCGTGCGTGACCAGCAGATAGCCGTCACGCCAGCGGCTCACGCTGTGCTCGTTGGCGACACCCTCCAGCACACGTGCCGAGGCCGTCTCGTTCGCTGACCAGCCGTTGCCGGTCCAGTACTCCCACGGCTTCGCGGTCAGGTCGTCACCGCGGACGCGAGCCACGTGCTGGTACTTCGAAGCACCCAGGTCCTCGACGCCGTAGATGTAGGTGTAACCGCCGTCCCGCTGCAGCCACCCCGACCACTGCACGTTCGCGGCCGAGGGGATCGCGATGAGCTTCTTCAGCTTGAGGGTCTTGCTGTCGAACCTGGCGATGTAGTTGCTGGCCCAGCGCCAGTCCCACTGACCCGTCCCGGTCTTCTCGAATCGCAGTGCGACCACATCGAGGTTCCGGCCCGCGTTGCTGGTCTGTGCCGCACCGAACCAGTACCAGCCGTTGGCCGGCGGCGGGACGAGTGCGGTCGGGTTCGCCGGCGTACCTCCGGTGACGGTCTTCACGGAGTTGCCGCGCTGGACGACGAAGGAGTTGTTGATGAACGGCGTGGTGGTCGGACGGCTGCCGTCAGGGTTCACCGGGCCGAGGAACGTGTCGGAGAAGATCCACACGGTCCGGCCGCCGGAGAGCTTGACCGAGTAGGTGCTGTCCCCGCCGGTCCAGCCCTTGCCGGTGTTGCTGTAGGCGTTGAGCAGACGCTCCGGGTCGGCCTGCGGCCGCGCCTGAGCCGTCCAGTTGGTCCGCACCGCGTCACACTCGGCCGCGCCGGCAGCAGCACCCGGCTCGGCCGCCTGGGCGGCTGGGACTCCGGTGGCGACCAGAGTGAGTGCGGTCGCTGCGATCCAGAGTCGTCTTGTGACCGGTCGTGACTTTTTGGCTCCCACGGTTGCCCCCTCGGCAATCATTGACCTCACGAATGAAAATGATCAGATCACTTGGTCATTAGCGTGTCAAGACTCAGGGTTCGTTCAGGGCGCGTGCGGGGCCACGGCGCTACCGGTGGGATGGCAGGATCGACGGCATGAAGAACTTGATCATCAAGTTGCTCGCCAACGCGGTCGCGCTGGCGGCCGCGGCCTGGCTCATCAGCGGCATCACCATCCAGGGCGCGACCACCGGCCGGCGGATCCTCACCCTGCTGATCGTGGCGGCGATCTTCGGCCTGGTGAACGCGGTGGTGAAGCCGATCGTGAAGCTGCTGTCGCTGCCCTTCATCATCCTGACGCTGGGGCTGCTGATCTTCGTCATCAACGCCGTGATGCTGCTGCTCACCTCGTGGATCACCGGGCAGCTGGACGTCCAGTTCCATGTCGAGGACTTCTGGCCGTCCGCACTGCTCGGATCGCTGGTGATCACGGTCGTCGGCATGCTGCTGAACGCCGTACTCCCGGACAAGGCGGAGATCAAGTGACGTGAGGCGCGTCGAGATTGTCTGCTCGGGCAACATCTGCCGGTCGCCGATCGGCGAGGTGGTACTGCGCGCGAAGCTGGCCGACGCCGGGATCGACGACGTGGTCGTGACCAGCTCAGGGACCGGCGGGTGGCATCTGGGCGACCCGATGGATCCGCGGGCCGCGGCGGCGTTGCGCCGGCGCGGGTACGACGGCAGCGCGCACCGGGCGCAGCAGTTCCGGACCGGCTGGTTCGCCGAGCGGGACCTGGTGCTGGCGATGGACTCGGGTCACCTGTCGGAGCTGACCCGGCGGGGCGGAGCCGTCCAGTTGTTCGCCGAGGTCGACGTACCGGACCCGTACTACGGCGAGGACGAAGGCTTCGACGACGTCCTCGACCAGATCGAGAAGGCGGCCGACGAGTGGGTCGACCGCCTTCGCGACTGAGGTACTACGCCTGGCCGATGTCGGCCTTCAGCCTGGTGAACCAGTCGACGCCCGGGTCGAACTCCTTGCCGCCGGCGATCCGCGGGAACTCGATCGCGCGCAGCTCGTCGCCGCGCTCCTCGTCGTGGCCGACCACGCCGCTCTCACCCCGCAGCGCGGCGTCGACCGCGTGGTCGGTGCACTCCTTGATCAGCGCGAGGTCGCGGTCGTTGGCCGCGGCCGAGCGGCTGAAGTAGCCGCTCTTCTGCACCATCGTCTTCTCCGCGCCGATCCGCTCGCCGAACTGCTTGGCGAACCAGGCACCCGGGTTGATGGTGTCCAGCTTCACGTGACCGAACGGGTCCCGGCCGACCTCCTCGCCGCGGGCCTCCAGCTCGGCGACGATCGACTCCACCCCGGCACCCTCGGACAGGAAGATGTTGACGCAGTCGGTCTCGTCCATCACCTTGCGCAGCCGGTCCGCCTCGGCGTCCAGGTCGATCGTTGCCTCCGGCACGTACACCGCGTGCACGTCCCAGCCGGCCTTGGTCAGCCCGATCCCCGGGTTCCACTCCTGCTCGTCGACCCACTGCTGGTAGGCCTGTGCCGTTGCCGCGGTCAACCATCCGCAGTTGCGGCCCATCACCTCGTGGACGATCAGCATCCGCGGGTTCGACGAGTGCTCGGCGATGATGTTGCGGGCGTACAGCGCACCCTGCTCGGCCGCGGTCCAGGCGCCCAGGCTCTGCCGGATCGGGATCACGTCGTTGTCGATCGTCTTCGGCAGGCCGACCACGGTCAGGTCATAGTCGTGCTCATGCAGGTACGCCGCCAGGTCCGCGGCGGTGGTGTTGGTGTCATCGCCACCAATCGTGTGCAGTACGTCGACACCGTCGGCGACCAGCCGCTCGGCCGCGACCTGCAGTGCGTTCTGGCCGTCGGAGATCAGGCCACGCTTCACCAGGTCCGCGGTGTTGGTCAGCTTCACCCGGCTGTTCCCGATCGGGCTGCCACCGAACTTGTGCAGCAGTGCGGCCTTCTCCCGCACCTCGGGTGTCACCTCTAGGTGCCGGCCGCTGAGCAGGCCGTGGTAACCGTTCAGGTAGGCGATGATCTCCACGTCGGGAGCCACCTCGGTGTAGCGCTCGATCAGCCCGCCGACGGCGGACGACAGGCAGGGCGCGAGCCCGCCGGCGGTGAGCAGGGCAACTCTGCGGACAGACTTGTCGGCAGCCATGGGTCGGGGTCCTTCCGAACGTCGCTGAAGTCGCCACCAGACTAGTGATGCAGACCACCCTCAGGAGTGGTTGGGGTCGCGGACCGCCACGCCATCACAACCGCGGCCGGAGCGGCCGATCACGCCGGCCGAGGCCACGAGGGCACGATTGTGATGGGCTGGCGGACCGCCATTTATCCGAGCGGGACCGAGCGGGGCGGGACCGGGGTGGAGACGACGAAGGAACTGTTGGTCCGGCCGTACGGCGCGAAGCGGTCGAGGAGTGCTTCGAGTTTGTCGATAGCCGGGACCTGGACCCGCATCAGGAAGCAGTCCTCGCCGGAGATGCGGTGGCATTCGACGACTTCCGGCGTGCTCCGGGCCATCTCGGCGATCCGGGAGACCTGACCGGGCCCCGGCTGGAGCCGGACCCATGCGGCCACCGGCCGGCCGAGCGCGGCCGGATCGATGTCGAGCCGGTAGCCGCGGATGACCCCGGACTCATCGAGCCGGGTGATCCGCTCGCGCACGGTCGGCGTGGAGACGCCCAGCCGGCGCGCCAGCTCGGTGGTCCGCAGCCGGGGGTCGGCGGTGAGCTCCTCGAGGATCCGGATGTTCAGCTCATCCAGCAATGGGCTTGTCGTTTCGGTAAGCATTTCGACCTCCCAGGCTCCGTTCCGACATGGTAGCGCAGGCCGAAGCTTTCTACCGTTGTCGTCATGAAACCCACCGCCCTCGTCGCCGCCGGCGTGACCGTCGTCCTATGGGCCTCGGCCTTCGTGGCGATCCGGCACCTCGGGACCGAGTTGTCGGCCGGTCCGCTGTCCCTCGCCCGGCTGCTGGTCGGCAGCGTGCTGCTGGGGTTGCTGCTGCTGGTCAAGCGAGAGCGGTTCCGGATGGCGCAGCGACGGGACTGGCCGCTGCTGCTGGCCTGCGGTCTGCTGTGGTTCGGCGTGTACAACGTCGCGCTCAACTCGGCCGAGCGGCGCCTCGACGCAGGTACGGCGGCCATGCTCGTACACATCGCACCGCTGCTGGTCGCTCTGCTGGCCGGACTGACCCTCGGCGAGGGTTTCCCGCGGCAGGTACTCATCGGCAGCTTCGTCGCATTCGGCGGCGTGCTGTTGATTGGTCTGTCGACCTCGACCGGTCGGGCCGAGACCTGGGGTGTGATCCTCTGCGTGACGGCCGCCATCTCCTACGCGGTTGGTGTGGTCACTCAGAAACCACTCCTGAGCCGACTGCCCGCTGCACAGGTCACCTGGCTAGCCTGCGTCATCGGCACCGTCGTCTGCCTGCCCTACACGTCCGGTTTGATCCAGGAGATCGGTGCGGCTCGTCCGGCGACGCTCTGGTGGGTCTTCTACCTCGGTGCGTTCCCGACCGCGCTGGGCTTCACCACTTGGGCGTACGCGTTGTCCCGGACCACTGCGGGTCGGATGGGAGCGACGACGTACCTGGTGCCGATGGTGGCGATCCTGCTGGCGTGGGTGTTCCTCGGCGAGACTCCTGCGGGCCTTGCCCTGGTCGGTGGAGCGCTGTGCCTGGTGGGCGTTGCGGTCAGCAGGTCAGAGCGTCGCCGCAAGGTCGCGGAGGTGGCGGTGGATGCCGCTGTAGACGTCGGCCGCGGGTAGCAGGCGCTTCGGGACCTTGGTGACCACGCTGTAGTTGGCGTCGACCACGTTGGCCAGCGGTACTTCGCTGACCTGACTGAGCAACTGGTACGCGTCCAGCTTGTCGAGGCCGTAGAGCGAGCCGAGCCAGCCGACCATGTCGACCTGACCGGCACGCCACGCGTCCTCGAGCGGCCGGCTCGACCCGACCACCGCCAGGTAGTCGTCATTCTCGATCCGCGGCCAGGCGGGTCCAGGCGTCTTCACCAGCTCCACGATCAGTACGACGTTCATCGCGCCCTCGACCGCGGTCCCACAGGACTCGCCCTCGCCCTGGCGATAGTGACCGTCTCCGACCGAGAACAGCGCACCCTCGACGTTCACGTTGAGGAAGCAGGTCGCACCGGCCCGCATCTCCGGCGTGTCCATGTTGCCACCGAACGTGTCCGGCACCAGCGACGAGCGGACCTCGCCGGCGGCCGGGGCGAGACCGACCGTGCCCAGCATCGGCTCGATCGGCAGCGCGATCTCCAGGTCGCTGCCCTGCGCCTGGAACCCGACGGTCTGCTTGTCGGTGTCCACCTCGTAGATCCAGGTCCGCTCGGGCAGCGGATCCTGCAGCGTGGCGGTCCGATCGGTGCTGGTCAGGCCGCCGAAGAACGGGATGGTCGCGGACGCACCCCAGCTCCGGGCCGGGGTGACCTCGACGAAATGCAGCACCAGGGTGTCCCCCGGCTCGGCTCCCTCGACGTAGAACGGGCCGGTCTGCGGGTTGACGAACGGCATCGTCAGCGATGCGCTGGCCAGGTCCGCCGTACTGCGCAAGGTGCCGCAGAATGCGTCCTCGGTCCACAGCCGCAGGGCCGTTCCGGGCTTGATCCGGCGGAGCGGAGCAGCACCGCCGAAGGTCCAGGTGTACTCGTTGGGCTCAGGCATGAATTCGAGGATGTCCACAGGTCAGAAACCTAAGGTGTCCAGGAGGTGTTCGGCGAGCGATCAGCGGGTTCTCAGGCGATTCTCAAGCGGACGGCCTAATCTCGCGGGTAGTGGAACTTTCGGCGGTGACGGACCTTCGAGCGGAGCGGGGAACGAGAATGCGCGTATTGGTGGTGGACGACGACCGGGCCGTCCGGGACTCGCTGCGCCGTTCGCTGGAGTTCAACGACTTCGAGGTGGTGACCGCGTCCGACGGCGCCGAGGCGCTCGCGGTGATCGGCAACGTCGAACCGGACGTCGTGGTGATGGACGTGATGATGCCGCGGCTGGACGGGCTGGAGACCACCAAGGCCCTGCGGGCCGCGGGCAACAACGTGCCGATCCTGGTGCTGACCGCGCGGGACGCGGTGGCCGACCGGGTGGACGGCCTGGACGCCGGCGGCGACGACTACCTGACCAAACCGTTCGCGCTGGAGGAGCTGCTCGCCCGGCTGCGCGCCCTGCTCCGGCGCAGCACCGTGCCCGGCGAGGGCGGCCAGCGCGGCGAGGTGCTCCAGTACGCCGACCTCGTGGTCGACGTGGACGCCCACGAGGTGCACCGCGGTGACACCCCGATCCCGCTCACCCGGACCGAGTTCTCGCTGCTCGAGCTGCTGATCCGCAACCCGCGCCGGGTGCTCGAACGCGCGGTGATCCTGGACGCAGTCTGGGGTTACGACTTCCCGACCACCGCCAACTCCCTCGAGGTCTACATCGGCTACCTGCGCCGCAAGACCGAGGTGAACGACCTGCCGCGGCTGATCCACACCGTCCGCGGCATCGGCTACGTCCTGAGAGACACCCCACCGTGAGTTCGTCCGACCCCGACTTCCCGTCGTACGCCGACCGCGCGAACCAGCCGGCCGGCCCGCAGCACCCCGATCCCCCCGGCCGGCACCCCTCTCCGGCCGGTGGGCAACCTCTTGCCAATGGCAACGGAAACCGGGTGACCGCGACGGCGGCCCGGACGCAGAGCTGGGCGCAGCAGAAGCTGCACCACCTGAGCCTGCATGCCCGGGTGACCTTGCTGGCCGCGGTCGCGGTCGGCCTGGCGGTCGCGTTCGTGAGCGTGGCGGCGTACCTGACCGTCCGGCAGCAGATGTACCGGAACCTGGACGACAGCCTGATCCAGCGCACCACACTCGCCGCCAAAGGCCCCGTCCTGACCGATCCGGAGATCATGCAGGGCTTGCCACCGGAGGCGTTGGGGCTGGTCGACATCCGGATGGGCCTGCTGGCCGCGAACGGCCGGACCGCGGGTAGCCCCAAGTCGTATCTGCCGCCCATCGGCCCCGAAGAGCTGGCAGTGGCACGATCCGATCTCGGGACCGAGCCCAACATCCGCACGGCGGGCTCGCCGAACAACCAGCACTACCGGGTCGTCGCCGTCCCACTGGGTGATGACACCGCACTCGTCGTGGCTCAGTCGCTCGCCCCGATCGACCACACGCTGCACAACCTCGGCATCGTGTTGTGGGCGGTGGGGCTGCTCGGCGTGATCGGTGCCGCGATAGCGGGCAACACCGTCGCCGCGTCCGGCCTCAGACCCTTGGCGCGATTGACCGAGGCCGCTGAGCATGTGGCCCGGACGGAGGACCTGCAGCCGATTCCGGTCACCGGGTCCGACGAGATCTCCCGGCTGGCGCAGGCGTTCAACGCGATGCTGGCGGCGCTGGCGCGGTCGCAGGACCGGCAGCGACGGCTGGTCGGCGACGCCGGGCACGAGTTGCGTACGCCGCTCACCAGCATCCGGACCAACCTCGACCTGCTTGCCCAGGCGGACAAGCGTGGTGGCCTCCGGCCGGAGGACCGGCAGCAACTGCTGGACGACGTACGTGCTCAGATGGACGAGCTGACCACGTTGATCGGTGACCTGACCGAGCTGGCGCGGGACACCCCGCAGGTGCGCAACGCCGAGCTGATCGAGCTGTCGAACGTGGTCGAGGACGCGGTGATCAAGGTACGACGCCGCGCGCCGGGACTGGAGTGGGACGTCCAGCTCGCTCCGTTCCCGGTGTGGGGTGACGAACGGCTGCTCGGGCGGGCGGTAACGAACCTGCTCGACAACGCCGCGAAGTACAGCGTCCCGGAGGACGTGTCGGTGCGTGCGGACGGTCAGCCGATCGGCCGTGTCACGGTGCGGCTGCTGGACGGCGTACTGACGGTGACGGACTCTGGGCCGGGTATTTCCGACGCGGATCTGCCGCATGTCTTCGAGCGGTTCTACCGTTCCAGCGAGGCGCGCGGCCGGCCCGGTTCCGGGCTGGGTCTCGCGATCGTGAAACACGCGGCCGAGCAGCACGGCGGGATGATCTACGCCCGCAACGCGCCTGGTGCCGGCGCCCAGTTCACGCTGTGGCTGCCGCACGCCGCGACCCAGACCCGCTGATGTCCTAGCGCGCGATTCGCCGTACCCCAAGCAATCTGAAGACGAGCTGACTGGACCTTCAGGGGATCTTCATAGAGTTCTTCGGTAGCTCTGACGGGATCTTCAGGGGCTTCTCAGGTCCAGCCCGCAGAGTATTGGCCATGACCGAGAACCAGCCGCACCAGCCGCAGAACCAGCCCGGGTCCGACACCCCCGCGCAGGGTTCGACGACGCCCAGCCAGCCCCAGGGCGGGCAGCCGTCGTACGGCGCCAACCCGCAGGAGCGGACGCAGCAACTGCCGATGGGTGGCTACGGCCAGCACCAGCAGCAGCAGTTCGCACCGCAAGGTGGGCAGCAGCGGCCGGGTCAGCACCCTTCAGGTGGGGGCACATACCCCCAGTTCGGGGCGCCGGGGGCGCATCAGGGGACGTCTCCGGGCCCGAGCTGGCCCTTCGGTCCGCAGCCTGCGCAGGCCGCCGCACCGGCCAAGCCCAAGCGGCTTGGTCTGGCTCTGGTGGCCGCCACGGCCCTGCTCGTCGGCACCGCCGGCGGTGTGGGCGGTGCGGCTGTCTACTCGGCGACGAACGACTCCGGCGGCAACAGCCCGTCGGTGACGGCCCCGCTGAACGGCAACCAGGCCGCGCCCGCCGCGGCACCGGACGGCTCGGTGCAGAGCGCCGCCGCGAAGGTGCTGCCGAGCACGGTGAAGATCGCGGTCGCGACATCGCAGGGTGCGGGGACCGGCTCGGGCATCGTGATCAGCAAGGACGGCCTGATCGTCACCAACAACCACGTGGTGGCGGGCGCCGGCAGCGGCGGCAACATCTCGGTGATCCTGAACGACGGCCGGACGGTTTCGGCCACCGTCAAGGGCACCGACCCACTCACCGACCTCGCCGTGATCAAGGCGGACGCGACCGACCTGACCCCGGCCACCCTCGGCAGCAGCGGCGACCTCGCCGTCGGCCAGGGTGTGGTCGCGATCGGCTCGCCGTTCGGCCTGGAGGCGACCGTGACCAGCGGCATCGTCTCGGCCCTGAACCGCCCGGTGACGTCGGGCGACGAGCAGCAGGACAGCACGACGGTTTTCCCAGCAGTTCAGACGGACGCCGCGATCAACCCCGGTAACTCGGGCGGCGCCCTGATCGACCTCGCCGGCCAGGTGGTCGGAATCAACAGCGCGATCAAGACCGCCGGAGGATCGGGACAATCCGAAGGCGGCAACATCGGCCTGGGCTTCGCAATCCCGATCGACCAGGCCAAGCCGATCATCGACGAGCTGGTGGCCAAGGGCAAGGCCACGCATGCGCGGCTCGGAGTGCAGGTCGGCGACGCGCAGTCTTCCGGCGGGCTCTCGAGTGGAGCACGCCTCGGCGAGGTGACGTCCGGCGGTGCGGCGGACAAGGCCGGTCTGCAAGCGGGTGATGTGGTGACCGCTGTAGACGGCAAGGCGATCGCGTCAGGGGACGCGTTGGTCGCCGCAGTCCGTTCGCACCGCCCGGGCGACGACGTGAAGATCACGCTGACCCGCGACGGCAAGACCCAGACCGTGACGGCAACCCTCGGCTCGGACAACGGGAACCCGACCGGCTGATCCACTCGTTCCTCCCTGGTTGGGACTGCGGCCGCCCACCGAGCGGCCGCAGTCCCTTTTTCATCTGTCCAAATCGCGACCGCGCTGATCACTGACGAGGAACGCGGACAACGTCGATTATGACCTGCGAGAGCACCCTTAGAAAGGCCACCGACTCAAGAACTTGATCTGGATCGGGAAAAGTATTCGCACCTGTCGGATGCGCGACACCATTCCGATCTTTCATCATTGAATCCAGCCTAACTTTGGCCTCCAACATACTTTCCTTATCATTTCCGATTGATAAGTAGCTCTTCAGCGGAGCCTGCTTTCCGAGATCAGTCCAAACATCAATGACTCCAACCCTCTTGAGAACCTCAACCAACGTATTTGAATTCATGTTGGACTCTGTTATCGAAAGCACCCGCGAGGAAATGGTGACCGCGCCCACGGATCCAGCTCCGCCCAGATTCTGCCCAAGAGCTATCAACATCTGCTCTGCATCGGGGGATGTGAAACCAAAACGGCTTGGACTCTGAGCTACCTCCAGCGTCTTATGCTTCAGTTCAGCTCGCAGCTTGTCAGGCAGATCCGCATATTCGCTCACTTGAGCAGCTGCCTCGTCAGCCAATGCTACGACGATCTCACGAGCGAAATACTCAAAACGTCCGCATACGTACAAGAGGATCGAGCCAGCTAGTATAGGTAGGTCTGTCCGTACGGCAGGCGCCACATCAGCAAGGTCACTCGCCTCGAGCCAGGCGACAGTGCCGTCAGTAACTTCGACAGGTGGCTTACTCCCGGCAAACCGTCGAAACTCCTTAATCAGTCGCAAAAGGTGACCGGCTCGCTCCAGGTCTTCGTGGAATTGGTGCAGGACCTGTTCTAATTGGGCCATGCCCGATCACTTGCTTCCGGCAGAGAGTATCGAGACCGCAAGCTCGACACGCTCATGCACAGAACCTATCGTGTTACCACGACCAACGAGCACCTCATATGAGTCATCATCGCCCAAAGCGCGGTCGAGCGCCTGACGCACCGCTTTCGAGTTCACCTCGATGTTCAGACTCTGATTAGAACTCAGGGCGACCATCAGCGCGTCGTAGAGGGGCCTACTTAGGCGACCGTTCGCCTTCAGGCGGAAGGTTTCCGCGCCGAAGACATCATTGAGTCGAGATAGGTTCCTGGTGAAGAGGCCTTCCATCCTCTTCAATTCGGCTCGCTCAATGTCTGCTTGCGCCGCCATATAGCGATCAAGTATGACCCGCAAGGAACCTTGCTTATCGTGAAGAATCGCGTCGCGCAGTGCGAAGAACCTTAAGACCAACTCAGCGTCGGCCAATGACGCGTACAGCACATTTCGCGCCAGTGAGTCCGGTGGACTCGATTCTTCACCCTCGCTGTATGGCGGGATACCCCAGATATCAGTAAAGGGCTGCGACCGCGCGAGTCGGATGAGGAGCGCGTTGAACCTACCCGGGTAGAGAGCGTTTCTCAATTCCTGCGGATTCAGCCGAATACCGCCAGTGTTCAGACGATCAAACAAGACGCGCCGTACATCAAGAGTGCCACGGCTAGCGCGTTCAGTCTCCGCCAGGAGAACTATGGCCGGAAGACTTCGGCGATAGAGGCCCTTCTGCAGAACTGTTGGCAGATCACGAAACCTCTTGCGATTCAATTCGGGCCAGTATTCCAGCCCGCTCAGAGCATAATCATTCGAGAGGAAGGAGCTAATCGCATCCAAACGCTGCCGTCCATCAATTACTTCGTATTCGTTATAGTCTCGCTCGAATAGGAAGATCGGCGGAACCGGAATATTCAAGAGCAAGGACTCTATAAGCAACGATCGCTTCCTATTCGGCCAGCGAAGCCGCCGTTGATAAGTCGGCGAGATATCGATGATCTCCCGGCCAGGCTGAAGCGCGTGCTGCAAGTAGTCCAACTGATAATCTTTGGTTTCCCGGACGACCCGTAACTGACTGATTGCGTACTTCTCTGCCGGATCGATCGGTCGATCGGAATCATCCGACCATTCTGTGTCTGAATCCTCGTCTTCAAACCACTCATCGATGTCTTCTTTGTCAAGCTCCCCGCCATCGACGGTCTGCCCTAATGCATCCATACCCACCCCAATACTCTGCCTTGCTGATTCTCTGATTTCACCGAAGCAGCGCCCCACCACATGCTGACTTGGCGGATAGGATAGCGAGTTCAATTGTCAGCGTGAAGGAGGTGATCGCGACGCACTCGCTGGACGAGGTCGGCAAGCATCCCGATTTCGGCTCGGCCCAGGCGACGCTGCGCTGGATGCTGATCTACATGGTCGAGGAGACCGCCGGCCACGTCGGCGACCTGGACACCCGGCGCGAGGTCCTGGACAGCGAGAAGGGGTAGTACTAGGTGTCATGAGTGTGGAGATCCGGCGGGCGGACGAGCGGTTCCAGACAGCGAGTGAGTGGCTGGACTCGCGGCATTCGTTCTCGTTCGGGCCGCACTACGACCCGGCGAACGTCGGGTTCGGGTTCCTGCTCGCGCACAACGACGAGACCGTTGCCCCTGGCACCGGCTTCGACACCCACCCGCACCAGGATCTGGAGATCGTCACCTGGGTACTGCGTGGTGCCCTGGCGCACCGGGATTCGGAAGGCCACAGTGGCGTCGTCCACCCGGGCCTCGCACAGCGGATGAGCGCCGGCTCGGGCATCCGGCATTCCGAGTGGAACGACGGCGGTGAGCCGGTGCACTACGTGCAGATGTGGGTCCGCCCGGAGAAGTTCGACCTCGAGCCGTCGTACCAGCAGGCTTCGGTTGATCTGTCGTCGGGCGAGCTGGTTCCGATCGCATCCGGTCTGCCGAAGCACGCGAGCAGCACCGCGATCTACATCAACCAGCGGTCCGCGGGCATGTCGGTGGCCCGGCTGGCTCCGCGACGTACGGTGGATCTGCCGTCAGCGCCGTACGTCCATCTCTTCGTTGCCCAAGGCACCGTGAGCCTCGAGGACGCCGGCGAGCTCGGTACGGCGGACGCCGTCCGGCTGACCGGGGTCGACGGACCGCGTGTGACCGCGGGGCCTGACGGCGCTGAGCTGCTCGTGTGGGAGATGTACGACTAGTCCGGCTGCTCGCTCATCGTCCAGACGTGGCGGAGCGACTGGCCCGCCACACCGTCCGGGTTCTGGGCGAAACCCTCGACGAACTGGCTCATGTGCTGCTGCCAGCGCTGGTCGACGGCGTCGTCCTTGAGTTTCGCAACGGCGGCCTCGAAGTCGTCGCACTCGACCACGTGGAAGAGGTCGCGGCCACTGCGCCAGATGGACCAGTCGGTGATACCGGCGGCGCGCATCACGGTGATCAGTTCGGGCCAGACGCGGGCGTGCTCGATCTCGTAGGCCTCTTCGGTCCCCGGGATCAAGCGGCTGTGGAGAGCTAGGCGGTTCGTCACAAGGGAGCAGAATACGCCGGTGATGTGGTGGTCGGGGTGACCGAACCGTTACGCAGTCCGCTGGCTGGATCGGTCGACGGACGCGGGCGATGGGGTGGTTTGCGAGCCGTTCGACACCGACTTCGGCCGGATGGCGATCCTTCGTGATGCCGAGTCCGCGCCGTTCTCGGTCATTCAGCTGGGCTGAGCTGTCGATTCGTCCTGCGTCTTGGCGGTGATTCATCGCGGCGATCAGTACCTGCCTGATCAGGCGATTCCGCCGATGACTGCCAACTCAGGCGGCTCAGCGCGCGTCGTACCTTGAGTGGCTTGAGTAGTTTCGCCCTCGTGGGCTTGGAGCCACACGCCGAAGACTGTGCCAGGTCTCCATCCGTCATCATGCGAGAGTTGGGAACGTGAAGCGAACCACCACTGCGATCGTCTGCCTGAGTAGCCTGCTGATCACCGCCGGTTGCTCCGACAGCAAGGCCGGCACCGACGGCAAACCGGATCCGAACGACGAGAAGGAAGCGTCCGCCGAGGTGGTGAAACAGTTCGCCGCCGCCTGGGTCGCCGCCTGGGCGCCCGAGGGAAAGCCGGACGCGGCCGGGGCGCTGACCGACAACCCGACGGTGTTCGCCAAGCGGCTGGACGACACCGACTCCGCCCTGGTCGCGAGCACCGTGAAGGTGACGCCGCAGGACGAACCGGACTGCAGCGACGGCAACACCTGCACGCAGGACCTCGCGGTCGAGGCCGACCTGCGCGGGATCGGCACGATGAAGTGGACCAGTACGGCGACCGCGACGAAGGTCGGCGACGCCTGGAAGATCAAGGCCTCCGGCGACACGATCTACCCCGGCCTCGGCGACGCGAACTACCTCAAGCGGGTCCGTGCCCTCCCCGCGCGCGCCTCGATCACGGACCGCAACAACGTCGCGCTGACCACGAACCGCCCGGTCGTGATCGTCGGTGTCGCCGCGGGCACCAAGGCGACGGCAGCGACGTACGCGGCGTTCACGAAGAATCTCGAGGTGGACGGCGCGAAACTCGCCGCCCGGGCGAAGGCCGCACCGGCCGGCCAGTTCGTCGACGCGATCACCATCCGCGCCGAGGAGTGGGACAAGCTGCGGCCGACGATGGGCAAACTGCCCGGCGTGCTGACGATGGGCGGCACCCAGTCGCTGCCGGAGACGTCGGCGTTCGCGCGGTCGGTGCTCGGAACGATGAAGACCGCGACCGAGGACACCTTGAAGAACGCGGGACCGACCGCGTCCGCGCAGGACGAGGTCGGGACAACGGGTCTGCAGTACGCCTTCCAGCAGCAGCTCGCCGGTACGCCGGGTGGCACGGTGACGCTGCGGGACGGCAAGACCAAGCTGACGATCAAGACGGTTTTCAGCCAGAAGGGCACCGCCGGGAAGCCGGTGAAGACCACCCTCGACGTGAACCTCCAGCGTGCCGCCGAGGCCGCGCTGGCGACGAGCAAGTTGCCTGCGTCGCTGGTCGCCGTACAGGCATCGACCGGTCAGATCCTGGCGGCGGCGAACGGGCCGACGCCGACCAACTACAACCGCGCCTTCCAGGGTCGCTACGCACCGGGGTCGACGTTCAAGATCGTCACCTCGGCGGCGCTGCTGGGCAGCGGTGAGACCGCGGCGACCGCGCTGCCGTGCACGAACACGATCACCGTGTTCGGCAAGTCGTTCAAGAACTACGACGGACTCGCGGCGTACGGCGCGGGGACGATGCAGAAGGCGTTCAACGAGTCCTGCAACACCGCGTTCATCTCCCAGCACGGGCGGCTCCCGAAGGACGGGATGACGAAGGCGGCCGCGATGTTCGGCCTCGGACCGGACCTGAAGCTGTCGATCCCGGCGTACGGCGGTGCGGTGCCGGCGCCGAAGGACGACGTCGCCGAGGCCGCGTCGATGATCGGCCAGGGTACGGTCACCGCGAGCCCGCTCGGGGTCGCGATGATCGGTGCGGCGGTCGCCAAGGGCACGGCGATGAAGCCGGTGCTGGTGCCGGCCAAGGACGCCGCCGGACCGGCCGCCTCTCCGTTGCCCCCGGCAACTGCCGCTGCGCTCCGCACCTTTATGCGCACTACCGTCACCGGCGGCACCGCGCATGTGCTGGCAGCCAACGGCGCCGTCGCCGCCAAGACCGGCACCGCCGAGGTGGTCCAGAACGGCAAGGTCGTCACCAACGGCTGGATGGTCGGCTACCGCGGCGACGTGGCCTTCGCCGTCATCGTCGAAGGCGGTGCCTCCGGCGCCAAGGCCGCCGGCCCGGTTCTGACGAACTTCCTGGGTCGCTTCAAGTAGTCACAGAGAACGGCGGCCCCGTGTCGGGGCCGCCGTCCTGCTTAGTGCGGCCGGACGTTGTGGTTGCCGGCGAACAGGTTGCCGGGGTCGTACCGACGCTTGACCGCGGCGAGCCGCCGATACGTCTCCGCTGGATAGGCCGCGGCGACGTCCTCCTCGGTGGCGGTGGAGAGGAAGTTCGCGTACGCGCCGTTGACGTGCGGTGCGAGCCTCCCCCAGATCGCGTCCAGACCCGGCCGGGCAGCGTCGAGAACCGGCTTCGGACCCACGGTGGTCGTCACGAACATCAGTTCCGCTCGGCGATGTGCGTAGGCGGTCGCGTCGTCGGGAACTCGGGACACCGCACCGCCGACGCTGCGTACGGAGATGACCGGCGACCCTTGTGAGGTCCCGACCTCGGCCAGGATCTGGAGCACCTCGGACACCGATTCCCTGTCCACAAAGGCACTTCGGGTGACCAGCTGGATGCCAGGCGGCGGGATCATCCCGTCCACGAGCAGGTCCGCAGCGGATGCCGGCGCGACATCATCGTCGATCACCGTGCCGAGCCGGCGGATCGGGTCGAGCGCCTTCTTGGCCAGTTCCGGGTCATCGCTGTCGAACACGATGTGAATCTCGACCGGCGCCTCGGGTCCGCCGAGGAAGGGGTTGGCGAAGTTCGCGATCGAGGTGAGTTCCTCGGGAGCTGTGCGAACGTAGTCCGCCCACCCCTGGAGCACAGTGGCCGCCTCCGCTGCCGGGAAGGCGAGCTTGCCGTGGAACACATCCGTTGTCGGGTGTGCCGCGAAATCGAAGGCGGTCACGATCCCGAAGTTGCCGCCGCCACCGCGAAGCGCCCAGAACAGCTCCGGGTTCTCCGCTGCGTCGGCCCGCACGACCTCTCCGGCGGCAGTGACCACCTCGGCGGCGACCAGGTTGTCGAGGGCCAGACCGTACTTCCTGACCTTCCAGCCGATGCCGCCGGTCAACGTCAGCCCGCCGACACCGACGCTCTTGGTGTCACCCGAGGAGATCGCCAGACCGTGTGGGGCCAACGCGGCCGCGACGTCACCCCAGATGGCGCCGCCGCCGATCCGCACCAGATGACGTTCGTCGTCGATCACCTCCACGGTCGCGAGCTGGCCGAGGTCGATCACGACGCCGCCGTCGTTGGTGCCGAAGCCGGGGAACGCGTGACCGCCGCCTCGCACGGACAGCGCCAGCCCTGCGCCGGCAGCGAATCTGACCGCTGCTTGCACGTCCCCGACGCTCTTGGGCCGGAGAACACAGGCCGGACTGCCCTCGACCAACACCGAGCGACTGGCCGACTCGTACTCCGCTCCGCCCGGTTCGATGATGTCGCCGCCGAAGTCACGGCGAAGGGTTTCAAGCGCTGACCTCATGACGTCCTTCCACAGGGAGAATCCGCATCTATACACAGCACTGACGAGGCGGACCGCCCAGATGTGAGATCCCCATCCTGTGACCTGCATCACAACAACGAGCTTTGCCGGTGGGTCGGTTGCAAGGCCCAACCATTGCGGCGAGGCACCCTGAGAGTTCCGCCGCGAACAACCTGAGAGTTCCCTGAAGTCCCGTCATTTCGGGGATTTCGTCACTTAGGGTGGCTGGATGGAGAGCCTGACCTGTCCCAAGTGCCGAGGCGCGATGCGCACCTACGAACGCAGCGGCGTCACCGTCGACCAGTGCACCGAGTGCCGCGGAATCTTCCTCGACCGCGGTGAACTGGAGCGGCTCGTCGATGCCGAGCTCGAGTACAACGCGCCTCCGCCGCCGCAGCAGCAGCCTCGCTACGAGGAGAAGCGGCGCGACGACGACCGGCGCTACGACAACGATCGCCGGTACGACAACGACCGCCGCTACGACAAGGACGACAACCGTCGTTACGACCCGCGGTACGGCAACCAGCAGTACCCGCGCAAGAAGAAGAAGTCCTTCCTGGAGGAACTCTTCGACTGATCGTCAGCCCGGCGCTGTGATCGCCCGTCAGCGACGCGCGGCGATCACAGTGCCCTGCGCGACGGCGCACAGCGTGGCGGTGCCGTCGCCGTCGATCGTCGACAACTCGCAGGTGCAGGTCGCCTGCCGGCTGCCCGCGTGCGCAACCTTCGCCTCGGCCCGCAGTACGACGCCCTCACCCGGGCGCAGGTAGCTGATCGTGAATCCGCCGGTCAGCACCTCGGGGCCGAGCGCCGAACCCGCCGCGAAGGCTCAGTGGTGGCGGGTGTGCAGGACGGGTTCGCGTTCTTCCTCGGTGGTGCCGCCCCAGACGCCGTACGCCTCCCCGACGACCAAGGCGTGCTCGCGGCACTCGCGCCGTACCGGACAGGTCCCACAGAGCGACTTCGCGAGGACCTCGCGGGCGTGTTTGCGCAGGCCGCGCTCGGACTCGGCGGCGAAGAACAGTTCAGGGTCGACGTCGCGGCAGGCGGCCCGGTCCTGCCACTCCCAGTTCTCGATCAGTGGGTACGGCAGGCCGACCGGCGCCTTCGCGACCGCCCCAGCTGGCGGTTTGCGCCGTCTCATGTCGAATTCCTCGACCGTGACGTCATCACGTGTTCTGGTACCCGCCGCGCAAACCCGAGGACTATGGTCGGCAGATGACCACGCCGCCCGTGACGCTCCGCCCGATGACCGAGACAGAGTTCGAGGTCTGGAGGCACCGCAACGCCGAGTCGTTCGCCGCCGGGATGGGGCCGACGCGCGGGCTGAGCCCCGAGGAGGCCATCGAGGTCGCTCACCGTGAGGTGGAGAAGTTGCTGCCCGACGGCCGGGACACCGAGAACCACGTGATCTGGATGGCCTGCGACGGTGACGAGCCGGTCGGCAGCCTGTGGATCACCACCAAGCCGCGGATCCCGTTCATCTATGGCCTCGAGGTCGACGAGAAGCATCGCGGCAAGGGCTACGGCCGCTCGATCATGCTCGCCGGCGAGGAGGAGTGCCGCCGCCGCGGCCACAGCCAACTGGATCTGAACGTGTTCGGCAACAACACCACCGCCATCAACCTGTACACCTCCCTCGGCTACACCGTCACCTCCCAGCAGATGCGCAAAGAACTCTGACGGCGTTGTCGGACGGCTGTGATAGCTGTGGGATACCGAACGTCGGAGGGACGCGATGAGCTGGTGGGTCCTGCATCTGGACATGGATCAGTTCATCGCGGCTGTGGAGATCCGGCGCCGGCCGGAGCTGAAGGGCCTGCCGGTCGTGGTCGGTGGGTCGGGCGATCCGACGCAACCACGGCAGGTCGTTGCCACCGCGTCGTACGAGGCCCGGGAGTTCGGTGTGCACTCGGGGATGCCAGTGCGGGCGGCGTACAAGCGGTGTCCGCAAGCGATCTACCTGCCGTCTGATCCGGCCGCTTATGAGGCGGCGTCGACCGAGGTGATGGACACCCTGCGGTCGTTCCCCGTGGTGGTCGAGGTCTGGGGCTGGGACGAGTGTTTCGTCGGGGCGGAGACCGACGACCCCGAACAACTCGCCGCCGACCTGCGCGCGGCGGTGTTCGAGCGTACGACGCTCACCTGCTCGGTCGGCATCGGCGACAACAAGGTCCGGGCCAAGCTAGCGACCACGTTCGCGAAGCAGGCGCGATCGCACGCCGTCCCCTTCGAGGAGGCAGGTACGCCCGGCCGGCGCGACGTCGAAGGCGTCTACCGGCTGACCGGTGACAACTGGCGCGAGGTGATGGACCACCGGGCCGTGCGCGAACTCTGGGGTATCGGCAGCCGGATGGAACGCAACCTGAACGAACTCGGCGTCTTCACCGTGGCCGACCTCGCCGCCGCGGACCTCGACGTACTCCGCAAACGCTTCGGCCCGAACATGGGCACCTGGTACGCCGCCCTCGGCCGCGGACTCGGCGACACCGAGGTCACCGACGTACCTCGCGAGCCGGTGTCACGCAGCCGCGAGGAGACCTTCCCTCAGGACTTGGTCGAACGCGCGGAGGTCGAGGAACAACTCCGCCGGATCGCAGTCGAGGTCACCCGCGACGTGGTCGCCGAGGGCCGCAGCATCCAGCGCATCTGGGTAAAGGTCCGCTTCACCACCTTCTACACCCCCGTCAAGAGCCGCAAACTCCCCGAAATCACCCAAGACCCCGAAGTCATAGCCACCACAGCCCTCGCTCTCCTGGAGAAGTTCGAACTCCGCAGACCGGTCCGCCTCCTGGGCGTCCGCGTGGAATTCGCCCCGCCGGACCCCACCGGGCCGGCGTAGGCGTCAGACCTGGTCGGTGGGCATGTTCGGCGAGGTGGTGGTCAGGCGTCGGTGTGGGCGAGGTTGCTGGACAGGTCGCGGTAGGCACCAGCCTGGGCGAGGAGATCCTGTGCCTTCTGCTCGACGGTGGCGATCGCGTCGGCACCGGCGACGAAGCGCCGTGGCGGCTCGTCCTGGGTTGCCAGCCGGACCATCGCAGCAGCGAGTTTGGCGGGGTCTCCGCCCTGCCGGCCGTTCATGCTCTTCCACCCGGCGATGGTCTGCTCGGTGCGCTCCGCGTAGTCGTCCAGGGTTGCCTCGGCGTACTGCGTCGACTCCGGGCTGAGCAGCTCGGTACGGAAGAAGCCGGGCTCGACGACCATCGTGCGGATCCCGAACGGTGCGACCTCGGGGCTCAGCGACTCCATCCATCCCTCGACGCCGAACTTCGAGGCGGCGTACGCGGTGCAGAACTCCTGGCCGGCGATCCCGGCGGTCGAGGAGATCGTGATCACGAGCCCCGAACGCTGCCGACGCAGGACAGGCAGGACGGCGCGGGTGACGTCCACCGGACCGAACAGAGTGGTCTCGAGCTGTGCCCGGAACTCCTCCGGGCTGAGCTCCTCGAAGAACCCCGCGTTGAAGTTCCCGGCGTTGTTCACCAGTACGTCGATCCGGCCGAACCGGTCGACCGCGTCGCGCACGGCGTCCCTGACACTCGCCGGATCGGTCACGTCGAGCTCGAGCACCAGGAGATCGTCGTGGGCGCCGACCGCGGCTCGCACTCTTTCGGGGTCGCGTCCGGTGGCGACGACGGCGTGGCCGGAGGCCAGTGCTGCCGTGGCGATGTCGACGCCCAGACCGCGCCCGGCGCCGGTGATGAGCCAAACCTTCTTGTCAGTCATGCGATGCACATTCCTTGTCAGCTGTGTCGAGTACCGCCCAGTCGCGGTGACACGTCCAGGGAACCAGTGGGCGCGAGCCTGCGGGAGACTCTGCCTGAGGGGTACTGAGAGGGACCCCCACCGCGTCGGGAACGCTCGTATCGTGGAAGGCATGGCAGGCGGGAACGGCCAGCGCGACATCCGGGGCAACGTCCGCACGGACATCCGCGAGTTCCTCAGCACCCGACGGGCACGCATCAGTCCCGAACAGGCCGGACTGCCCGTCTACGGCGGAGCCCAACGGCGGGTCTCCGGCCTCCGCCGCGAGGAGGTCGCCCTCCTCGCCGGCATCTCGACCGAGTACTACACCCGGCTCGAGCGCGGCAACGCCGTCGGCGCTTCAGACAGCGTGATCGCCGGGATCGCGCACGCGCTCCAGCTCGACGAGGCCGAGCGGATGCACCTGCTCGATCTCCTCCGCACTGCCGGACCGAGTCGCCGGCCGCGTCGGCGCCCCACGGTGCAGCGAGTTCGGCCGACCGTACAGCGGGTGATGGACTCGATGGCCGGCACACCCGCGCTCGTGCTGAGCGGACGGCTCGACATCCTGGCCGCCAACGCACTCGGCTCCGCGCTTTACTCGCCGGCGTACGCCGCTCCGGTCAGGCCGCCCAACAACGCCCGGTTCGTCTTCCTCGACCCGCACGCGACCGAGTTCTTCCGTGACTGGGACACGGTCGCCGACGACACCGTGGCGCTGCTCCGGGCCGAGGTCGGCCGGGACATGTACGACCGGCAGACCTCCGACCTGGTCGGAGAGTTGTCCACCCGCAGCGACGAGTTCCGTGGGCGCTGGGCCGCCCACAACGTCCGCATCCACACCACCGGCGTCAAACGCCTCCATCACCCGGTCGTCGGCGACCTCGAGCTCTCCTTCGAGTCTTTCCCGATAGCGTCGGATCCGAGCCAGAGCCTCCTCACCTACACCGCCGAGCCCACCTCCTCGTCACAAGATGCCCTGAACCTCCTGGCCAGCTGGGGTGCGACCAGCGACAGCGCGCCGTCGACCGAGGAGGCCGAGCAGTCTCACAGGTTGTAGGTGCGGGTGGCTGTGTTGGCGAAGACTGCTTCGCGGTCGGTGGGGGTGAGGGTGGCGGTGAGGGTTTCGGCGGTTTGGACTACGTCGGGGTAGGTGGCGGCCAGAAGGCAGACGGGCCAGTCGGAGCCGAACATGACTCGGTCGGGGCCGAAGGCGTCGAGGACCACGTCGGCGTACGGCTGGAGGTCGGACGGTTTCCAGTCGGTCCAGGACGCTTCGGTGACCATGCCGGAGAGTTTGCAGGTGACATTGGGGAGGGCGGCCAGTTGGCGGAGGTCGGTGGCCCAGGGGTCCAAGGGGTCGCCGATGACCGGTTTGGAGATGTGGTCGACGACGAACGTCAGGTCCGGGAGGGACCGCGCGGTTTCTATCGCGGCGGGGAGGTGTGGGGACTTGGTGAGGAGGTCGTAGACGAGACCGGCGTCGGCTACGGCGGCCAGGCCGCGCTGAACGTCGGGGCGCAGGAGCCAGTTGACGTCTGGCTCGTCGTGGACCTGGTGGCGGATTCCCTTCAGATACGTGCCATCCGGGCGCGCCAGCAAGCCGGCCAGCGCGTCGGCCACGTCGGGAGCGGTCAGGTCCACCCAGCCCACCACGCCCGCTACAAGGTCGTTGCTGGCAGCAACCTCCAGGAACTCGACGGTCTCGTCGACCAGGCCGACGGTCTGGACCAGGACCGTCGCGGTGATATCGGCGGCCGCGGCCTGTGGAGCCAGGTCGCCGATGGAGAAGTTGCGCCGGATCGGATCCAGCTCCGGCCCGACCATCCAGCTCTGCTCGCGAACGGTCAGGTCCCAGATGTGATGGTGCGCATCGACTCTGCTCATGCGACTGTGGTCCTTTCCGAGATCACCTGACACCGTAGTCGTCGGCCGACAGTCATCCGACGCGCCGGTCGTCGATCGCGTCCCGGTCCCACTCGATGCCGAGTCCCGGTGTGTCCGGAGCCACCGCATGACCGTCGGCCACGGCCATCTCGGACCGCGTGATCGCCCGCAACTGGGGGATGTGCTCGACATACCGGCCGTTCGGGATGGCAGCCGTCAGGCTGACATGCAGTTCCATCAGGAAGTGCGGGCAGACCTCGAGGTTGAACGTCTCGGCCAGATGCGCGACCTTCAGCCACGGTGTGATCCCGCCGACCCGGGCCACGTCGACCTGGACGATCCCGGCTCCACCGGCAGCGACGTACTCCCGGAACTGCGAGACGGAGTACAGCGACTCACCGACTGCGATCGGGATCGACGTGGACGACGCGAGTCGCACGTGTCCGGTCACGTCGTCGGCCGGCAACGGCTCCTCGAACCAGGTCAGGTCCACCGCCTCGAACGCCGCGGCGCGACGGCGAGCCTCGGGATAGGTCATCGACTGATTGGCGTCGACCATGATGTCCAGCCCAGGTCCGACCGCGTCCCGCACGGCCATCAGCCGCTCGAGGTCCTCGTGCACCCGGGGCTTGCCCACCTTCAGCTTGACGCCGGGCCAGCGCGCCTTCTGCGACGCCAGCGCGCCCGCGACCAGTTGGTCGGTGCTCAGGTGCAACCATCCGCCCTCGGTGTCGTACAGCGGAACTCGTTGCCGGTAGCCGCCGGCCAGCCGCCACAACGGCTCGCCGGCCCGTAGGCAGCGCAGATCCCACAGCGCGGTGTCGACGGCCGCGAGAGCGAGCGAGGTGATCGCCCCGACCGTGGTCGCATGGGTCGACCAGAACAGGTCCGACCAGACCGCCTCGACGTTGCGCGCGTCCTCGCCGACCAGGCGCGGCAGCAGATGGTCCCGCAGCAGTGCGAGTACGGCGGTGCCGCCGGTGCCGATCGTGTAGGAGTACCCCAGTCCGCCGAGCCCGTCGGCCGTCTCCAGCGAGACGAAGATCGTCTCCTGTTTGAGGAACGACTGCACCGCGTCGGTCCGGACCGTCTCGACCTCGAGGTCGACCAGGAACGCCTCGGCCCGGACGATCGCCGTACTCACCGTTGTGCCTCCCAGATCCTATAGGATATTGCGAAGCTGATGCTGCCGCTTCACACTGGAGCCGTCAAGAGTGGGGCACAATGAGGGCTTCCCGGGAGGAGCGATTGTGACGGATGCGCATGTGGGTCTGGCGGGGCAGCTCACGCGCCTGCCCCAGCGACAGGTACTGAGCGATGACGTCTACGAGACGGTCAAGGGCCTGATCATGGACAGCGTGGTCGAGCCGGGCACCCGGCTGAACATCGACGCGCTGACCCGCGAACTCGGCATCTCGCAGACCCCGATCCGGGAGTCGCTGGCCCGGCTCGAGTCCGACGGCCTGGTGATCAAGGAGCCGCTGCGCGGTTACCGGGTGTCATCCCGGCTCACACCGGCCGAGTTCGAGGACCTGTTCGAGTACCGGTTGCACATCGAGCCGTGGGCGGCCGGTCGCGCCGCCGAGCGGGCCGGCACCGAGGACCTGGCCCGGCTCAAGGCCGAGATGCTGAGCTACACCGACGTACCGGACCGGCCGGCGTACGAGAGCTACAAGGCGATGGCGGCGCACGACCAGCGGTTCCACGACCTGGTTCTGGAGCTGGCCGGGAACGAGACGGCCCGGCTGTCCTTTGCCCGGACACACTGCCACCTGCACCTGTTCCGGCTGTACTACGGTGGCGGCATCGCGACGAAGGCATTGCGTGAGCACAAGACGGTGGTGACCGCGGTCCGCAAGGGCGACCCGAGTGAAGCGGCCGCCGCGATGCGGGCGCATATCGAGGCCTCCAGGGCCAGGTTGCGGCCGATGTTCGACAAAGAGTGATCCGTCCTCATCCAGGGAGATACCTGTGGAACTGCTGCGCCTCGGCGCGGTCGGCGAGGAGCGCCCGTACGTGCGCGCCGCCGACGGCACCGTTCACGATCTGAGCTCCATCACCGCTGATATCGACGGCACCTTCCTCGCATCCGACGGCATCGCCCGCGCCCGGGCAGCTCTGGAGTCCGGTGACCTCCCGGCCGTCGACGTCGAGGGGCTGCGGATCGGTGCTCCGATCGCCCGGCCGACTGCGGTCGTCTGCATCGGCCAGAACTACGCCGCCCACGCGGCCGAGTCCGGTGCCGAGCCGCCGAAGCAGCCGATCGTCTTCTTCAAGCACCCGAACACCGTCGTCGGCCCGTACGACGAGGTGCTCGTGCCGCGTGGGGCGACCAAGACCGACTGGGAGGTCGAGCTCGCCGTCGTCATCGGCAAGGAGGCCCGGTACGTCGACTCCGACGAGGAAGCGCTGGCCTGCGTCGCCGGGTACGCCGTCTCGAACGACGTGTCCGAGCGCGCCTTCCAGATCGAGCAGTCCGGCGGGCAGTGGTCGAAGGGCAAGTGCTGCGAGACCTTCAACCCGCTCGGCCCGGCGCTGGTCCCGGCGGACGAGGTCGGCGACGTCCAGAACCTCGACCTGAAGTCCTGGGTGAACGGCGAGCCGCGCCAGGCCTCGAACACCCGGGACATGATCTTCTCCGTGGCGGCGCTGATTCGCGACCTGTCGCAGTACATGACACTGAGCCCGGGCGACATCGTGAACACCGGCACCCCGGAAGGCGTCGCGTTGTCCGGGCGTTTCCCGTACCTGGCCCCCGGCGACACGATGGAGCTGGAGATCCAGGGTCTCGGCAAGCAGAAGCAGTCCCTCGGCAAGGCCTGAATCAAAACTGTCCCCGGCCGGTCCTAGGGTCGGCCGGGTGACAGACTTTCTCGACGACATCCGGACCTCGTACGACACCGTCGCACCCTCGTACGCCGAGCTCGTGCAAGACGGCGCGGCCGTCGAGCCCGAGACCTTCGACCTGTTCGCGAAACTGGCGTCCGGCCCGGTCATCGACGTCGGCTGCGGGCCGGGGCGAACGACCGGACTGCTGCACGAACGCGGCCTCGAGGTCATCGGGATCGATCTGTCGCCGGGGATGATCGAGATCGCCCGGCGTGACCACCCGGAGCTCGACTTCCGGGTCGGGTCGATGACGGAGCTGGATCTCCCCGACGGCGAGGTGGCCGGCGTCCTCTCCTGGTGGTCGATCATCCACCTTCCGCGCGACGTGGTCCCCCAGGCGTTCGCCGAGTTCCATCGGGTGCTCGCCCCTGGTGGCGTCCTCATGCTCGGCTTCCATCTCGGGGAGGAGTCCACCCACAAGACCTCCGGGTACGGCGGCCATCCGATGAACATTCACGTCCACCGCTGGACTCCCGAGGCCCTCACCGCGATGGCGGAGGCCGCCGGCTTCACGCCGTACCTCGACCCGATCATTCCGGAGGACCGGCTGTGCTTCCGAAAGTAGGCTCGGGCGCATGACTTCGCGCGTGCGTACCGTGACCTTCGACGCCCACGACCCCTACGAGCTGGCCGGCTTCTGGCTGCAGGTGCTGAAGGCTCCCCGACCTGACGACGACGAGCCGGGCGACCCGTACGCCGCCGTCGTGACGGACTCGGTGACCTTGCTGTTCGAGCAGAACAACGACGAGAAGGCGGTCAAGAACCGGACCCACCTGGACCTCGAGCCGGACGGGCCGCGGGACGAGGAGGTGGAGTGGCTGCTCACCCTCGGCGCCACCATCGCCCACGACCGGCGCGAGCCTGACGGCAGCGGCTGGGTCGTCATGCTCGATCCCGAAGGCAACGAGTTCTGCGTACTGCGCAGCGCCGCCGAGCGGGCCGCTGCCGGTTGATCAGAGGTCGTCGACGTACGGCGTCTGGCCGGTGAAAGTGATGCGCCAGTCGGTACTGCGGGCTTCGACGGCGAGATCGTAGCCGTCGCGGCGGGCGATCACGCGGTACTTGCCGTCGTCGGCCGGCTCGGTCTCGACCTTCCAGCCGCGAGCCTCCAGGGTCTCGGCGGCGAAGCTGATCAGCGCCTCCGGATCCGGTGAGGTCGGATCGCCGGTCTCGACCGTGATCGTGCACACGGACTCCAGACCACGGTCGTCGGACAACGCACCCTGGCTCGCCGGCCCGACATCCTGTGTCACCGCGGGTGTCTGGGCCGGTACGACGATTTCCGCGACCGCGACCAGTTCCGAGCGGAGGAAGTTCCGGGCCTGCGTGAGCGTCATACGCGTGGGTCCTTTCGTTGACACCACCCGTCATACACCTTGAGCACGACTCCCCGCGACGTCGCGCCGCGAGTCCTACTCCACGATCTCCGGCGTATCGCCGCCCAGGGTCAGTGGATCACCAGTGACCAGGAGCCGTCGTGGTGGGTGAGGCTGAGTCTGGCGAGTGGGCGGACGTCCACGTGGCGGAGGGACTCGGCCGGTGCGTCGAGGACGTACAGGACGATCGCCCGGACCACCGACGGGTGGACGACGGCCACGACTCTACGGCGGTCGTCGTACCGCTGAGCGAGGTCGCCGAGCCAGTCCGCGACCCGGATCAGTACGTCGTTCTCGGTCTCGCCGCCGGGGGTGGCTGTGTGCGGCCGCTCGAGCCAGGCGGCAGCCCGCTCCGGCTCGGCGGCCAGCAGTTCCTCGAGCTCGCGGCCGGCCCATTCGCCGTACTCCCGGTCCCGGAGCGCCGGCTCGACCACCGGGGTCAGGCCGAGCGCTTCGGCCGTGCGTACGGCGGCGTGCTCCGGTCCGGCGTACGCGGCATCGGCCTCGAGTTCGAGCTCACTGGCCGCCGCCAGACCGGCCTGGTCCGGCGCGGCGTCACCACCGAGGACGAGGCCGCGCAACGCGGGAGTCAGAGCGTGGGCGACCAGCGTCAATACAGTCAAGCGGCTACCACCTTCTGTCGGGACAGCCGGCGGTCCACTGCGACGGCGTACCCGAACCCGAGTAGGAGCCACAGGGTCGCCTGCGTGCCGAGTGAGGCGAACCGGAACTGCCACAGCAGCGTAGCGGGGAACGACCCCGGAACCTCGTTGATCGACGGCAGGATCAGGTACGCCGCCACGATCGTCACGAGGAAGGCGGCGACCCCACCGGCCGGCCGGGCGATGTCGCCGTACCGGGCTGCCCACCGGGAGGCGGCGACACCGGCCCAGACCGCGAGCAGGCCGATCACCAGGGTCAGCAGGTAGGTGACCGTGCGACGAGTGATCGTCTCGGGGTCACCGACCGCCGGTGGGTTCGGCGGGTATTTCAGGAACGGCACGAGCACGATGCCGATGAATCCGGCCGCGGCCAGGCCGAGCGCGGCGTACGAGTCGTTGCCGGTCCGCAGCTTGCGCCGAAGCAGGGTGAAACCGACGGCGAAGATGCCACCGAGGGCGACGCCGTACAGGGTGGTGGCGAGGAAGAGTCCGGCTCGCTGGCCGTTGCGGCTGACGAGCGGTTCTTCCTCTTCAGACGAGGCAGCAGCGTCGCCGTGGTCGTGGGTGTGCGCGGCACCGGCTTCCTCGATCGCGATCGCGGCATCGATGTGCGGTTCGCCCATCGTGTACGCGAAGGCTCCAGCCAGCAGGCCGGCGAAAAGTCCGACGATCAGTCCGCGCACCAGGAGCGATCCGAAGGTGCGCACGCGTCTAGTGGCAGGGGACGCCGAGCAGGTGGCGGCCGTCGTGCATCAGCTCGTGCAGGTACATGCCCGACTGAGACACGGCGCCCTGGTCGAAGGCGACCAGATAGCCGAGCATGAGCATCAGACCGACGCTGAGCAGCGCCACGGCGAGCAGACGGGGTGAAACGGCCGGTACGGCGAGAGTGCGGGCAGGAGCTGCCATCTGAACCTCCTGGGGAAGTGCGCGTCCCCTTCGAAAGGCTGCGGTGCCCGAGCGTCCTGACTCACGAGCTGAGCTCGCTCACAGTGGCGCGGCCGTGCCGGATTTACACCGGCTTCCCTCTTGGCACCGCAGGTTGTCTCCCGCACCGTAGCGGTGGGCTTCCGCAGGGGTCAACGCGCTACGGCGCGCCGGTGACGTATCCCACCCGCCGGATTCTCCGCTGCGCCCGGGCGACCGGGCACCTACTCTGAGGAGATGCCGTCCGCTCAGCACCTCCTCGCGTTCGCGATCACCGCGTTCATCATCATCGTCGTACCAGGTCCGAGCGTGCTGTTCATCGTCGGCCGCGCACTGGCCGTCGGGCGGCGTGAGGCGGTCCTGACGATGGTCGGCAACACCATCGGCGCCGCGGTGATGCTCATCGCGGTGGCCCTCGGCCTCGGCACTCTGATCGCCGCCAGCGCGGTCGCCCTGACCGTGGTGAAGCTGGCCGGGGCGGCGTACCTCATCTATCTCGGCGTGCACGCCTTCCGCACCCGCAAGTCCCTGGTCGCGGCGATGACCAGCGAGGTGAAGCCGGGCAACAGCCGCCGGACGATGCGTCAGGGGTTCCTGGTCGGGGTCACCAACGCCAAGACGGCGGTCTTCTTCGCCGCCGCCCTGCCGCAGTTCGTGGACAAGAGCGCGAGCAGCCCGGCGTGGCTTCAGATCCTGCTGCTCGGCCTGATCTTCATCCTGATCGCGCTCGTCTCGGACAGTGTCTGGGCCCTCGTCGCCGGCACCGCCCGCGAGTGGTTCGCCCGCTCACCGCGCCGGCTGGAGCTGGTCGGCGGCACCGGCGGCCTGATGATCATCGGCCTGGGTGCGAGCATCGCGGTCACAGGCTCGAAGGAGTAGTACGCCGACCAGCCCGTACGCCGAGCAACGCGAGCAGAGCGGGGAGACCGAAGGCGACCAGGTACGCCGTCACGGCGGAGTGCGGCTCGAGTGCGGCGAAGAGGGAGCCGCCGACGGCCAAGACTGTTGCTGTGGACAACGAGTCGCTCAGCTGCAGCGCGGAGCTGTTGGCGCCTTGCTCGTCCCGCTCGGAGTACTCGAGCACCAGCACCGACAGGGTCGGGAAGACCGTGCCCATCCCCAGGCCGGTGAGGCTCCAGCCGAGGATGCCGACGACAACCGGGATGTTCTCGTTCAGGGTCAGGGCCGCCGTGACGATGCCGAGCAGGATTGCGACCATGCCCGCCTGCAGGAAGACCGCGTGGGAGAACGGCTGGTTCGGCCGGCCGCGGTACCAGGAGGCGGCGGTCCAGCTCAGCGCGCTGACGGTCAGCACCAGGCCGGCGTACGCCGGGGACAGGCCACGCTCCCGGGTGAGCATCAGCGGCAGGAACACCTCGGCACCGAATCCGGCCGCAGCGACGAGGCCTCGGAGTGCGACGACCGAGGGCAGGCCGGGCTTGAAGCCAAAGGTGCCGCTGGGCAGGAGCTTCGGAGCGAACGCGACAACACCGGCCAGACCGATGGCGAGCAGAACGAGCTGGAGTACGCCGTGCTGCTGGCCGCCGTAGTGGAGCAGGCCGACACCAACCGCGGCCGCTACCGCCCAGAGCGCCCGCTTGTCCCAGAGTCGACCCTGCCGGGCCTCATGCGCATTGGCGCGGGCCAGGCCCGGCCGCATCACGAGCGCCGCCGGGATCGCGATGGCCGGTACGGCGAGGAACACGATCCGCCAGTTGGCGTGCTCGACGATCAGACCGGCGATCGCGGGGCCGACCAAAGAGGGGACGACCCATCCGGTGGCGAACGCGGCGAAGATGCGAGGCCGCAGCCTGGCCGGGTACAGCTGGCCGACCACGACGTACAGCGCGACCGTGAGCAGGCCGGACCCGAAGCCCTGGATGATGCGGCCGACGACCAGGACCTCCATCGTCGGCGCGAGGCCGGCGATGATCAGGCCGGCCAGGAACCAGGCGGTCCCGTGCCAGAGCGGCCGGGTCGGGCCTTTGAGGTCGCTCCAGGTGCCGGAGACAACCATCGCCACCACACCGGAGGCGAGTGGTCCGCCGAACGCGAGGGCGTACAGGTACAGCCCGTCGAGCGCCTGGGCGACGGTCGGCATCGCGGTGGTGACCGCCAGGGACTCGAACGCGACCAGGGTGATCAGCGCGACCATCCCGATCGTCAGAGCGCGGTACTCCGGCGCCAGTACGCCGCCGGACGTGGTGCCCTGCTCGATCGAGGGCTCGGCTGTCGTGGTCATGCCGAGAACCTTCGGACATCAAGTGGACTTGAAGTCAACCCTCACAGCACGGCGGCCAGCACCAGCGCGATGATCGGCGGACCGGCCTGCGAGGCAGCGGCCTGAACCATCCGGCGGTCGGAGGCGACCAGCACGAGGCCGGCACCAGCCATACAGGCGCAGGCGAAGAGACTGATCGCCTCGCCCTTGTCGCCACCCCAGATCAGCCCGCCGAGTGCGCCTAGGGCGAGGAACAGGTTGTAGAAGCCCTGGTTGAACGCCCACGGCCGCGCGATCGCAGCCTCCGCGTCGTCCTTGACCAGGAACCGCCTGTACGTTCTCGGCTTCCGGAACAACAGGCTCTCCATCGCGAACACCGCCAGATGGAAAACCCCAGCCACCACGACGAACACCTGCGCGATCACACTCATGGCCGCACGGTACCGCCGGGGTGAGCCGCGTCAGGCTCGCCACTCCGCCGCGAAAGCACGCGCCGGGTTCGCCTCGAAGACAGCCTTCGCCACGCCGGCGCCGAGGCGTGTTCAGCGACCCCTCGGGCCGTCGGCGCTGGTGCCCCAACCTGGCCTGTGCCACCCGTGGCCGGGTCCGCGCCCATCGCGCGCGAAAGGCCCAGTCGGACTGACTGGGCCTTTCAACAGATCAGCGACCTCGGCGGGAGCTGCCGGCGCGAGAGCCGGCCGAGAACGCTGCCGCTCCAGCCGTGCGGGTGGCAGAACCCGGCGTGCTCGTGCTGTAGGTCTTCGGCGTGCTTGCGGACTTGGAGCGGCCGCCGCCGCGCGCCGGGCGGCCCGCCTTGGCGGCACCACCCTCGCCGGACCGCTGACCGCCTGTTCCTTGACCGCCGGACCGTTGCTTGGTCGGCTGAGAGCCGCCGCGACGGCGGCTGCCGCGGCCCGATCCGCGACCGGCGGACACCGTGTCGCGCTCCGGTTGCGCAGCCCTGGCCGGTGGCTCGACGAAGATGCGTTCGCCTGGAGCCAGCTTGGTCAGCAGCGGGTCGCCAGTCGTGAGCTTGGTGACCTTCGGGGCGATGCCGGCCTTACGAGTGAGGTCACGGACGTCGCGGACCTGGTCGTCGGTCATCAGGGTGACGACGGTGCCCTCGGCGCCCGCGCGAGCGGTGCGGCCGGAGCGGTGCAGGTACGCCTTGTGCTCGATCGGCGGGTCCGCGTGGATCACCAGCGCGATGTCGTCGACGTGGATACCGCGCGCCGCGATGTCGGTGGCCACCAGCGTCTTCGCCGTACCGTTGCCGAAGGCCTCGAGGTTCCGGGTCCGGGCGCCCTGTGACAGGTTGCCGTGCAGCTCGACGGCTGGGACGCCCTGGGCGATCAGCTTCTTCGTGAGCGCCTTGGCGCCGTACTTCGTCCGGGTGAAGACGAGCGCCCGGCCAGGCGCCGCGGTCAGGTCGACCAGCACCGGCAACCGGCTGTCGGCCTGGACGTGCAGCACGTGGTGAGTCATCTTCGCGACCGGCGACTGGGCCGAGTCGACGCTGTGCGTGACGGGATCGGTCATGAAGCGCTGCACGAGGACGTCGACACCGGCGTCCAGCGTGGCCGAGAACAGCAGCCGCTGGGCATTACCCGGAGTCGCCTCGAGGATCCGGCGTACCGCGGGCAGGAAGCCGAGATCGGCCATGTGGTCGGCCTCGTCGAGCACGGTGATCTCGACCGCGTCGAGTTTCACGTGACCGGCCTTGAGGTGGTCCTCGAGCCGGCCCGGGCAGGCGACCACGATGTCGGCGCCCTTGCGCAGACCGGTGATCTGCGGGCCGTGGCCGACACCGCCGAAGATCGTCATCGTGCGCAGGTCGAGCGCGTCGGTCAGCGGGGTGATCGACGCCTGGATCTGGGTCGCCAGCTCGCGGGTCGGGGCCAGGATCAGCGCCCGTGGGTGGTTCGGCCGGCGCTTCGAACGGCTCGCGGCGAGCCGGGCGAGCACAGGCAGTACGAACGCGTAGGTCTTACCGGAGCCGGTCCGGCCGCGACCGAGAACATCCTTGCCGGCCAGCGAATCCGGCAGCGTCGCCGCCTGGATCGGGAACGGCTTGGTCACTCCGGCAACGGACAGCGCCGACACCAACGGAGCCGGTACACCGAGATCGGCGAACGTCAGGTTGTCGGGGACAACCATCGGCGCGACGTCGGCGTACGAGGCCGTCACAGCGTTGTTGCTCTCAGCAACTTTCGGCTGGCCGGCGGCTGCGCCGCGACGGCGGCGTGGGCGCGACCGGGAAGTGGAAGGGGATTGGGCGGATTGGGGGGATGTGGACGTAGGGCGGCGGGCCGCCATGTGGTACTCCAAATGTCGGGTGGTCGTCCTGCCCGGCGCGGCTCCGGCCGCGGCGCGTGGTAGTCGACTGCTGGCGCAGTGTGTTTGCGCTCACCGGCCCGAGGCAGAACTGGGCGGGCCGTCACAGACAGTCTACGGTACCGGGGGCCGAACCCTCGCCGGTTGTGCACAGGAGACACGTCACACCGCTAGGTTCAGTGCGTGACTACGACGGAATCCCGGGTGGATCCACCCACGGCCGGCAGTGAACGCGAACTCCTCCAAGGCTTTCTGGACTTCCACCGCGGCACGCTGCTGTGGAAGATCTCCGGCCTGACCGCCGGGCAGCTGGTTCAGCGCAGCGTCGAGCCGTCCAGCATGTCGTTGATCGGTCTGGTCCGGCACCTGACCGAGGTCGAGAAGTACTGGTTCCATCGCGCCCTCGGCCAGCTCCCGGCCGAGCCGAAGTACTGGACCGCGGAACACCCCGACGGCGACTTCGACCTCGCCGACGCGGCGCAGGCCGAGCAGGACCTCAAGGACTTCCGGCAAATCGTCAAGGCCTCCGACGAGATCGCCGCTCGCTACGACCTCGACGACACGTTCCCGCGACCGGGATACGAGGGCGACTACTCGGTGCGCTACCTCTACATCCACATGATCGAGGAGTACGCCCGCCACAACGGGCACGCCGACCTCCTCCGCGAGCGGATCGACGGCCTCACCGGCGAGTAGTCAGGGCTTGATCGAGCGGATCAGGCCGACGATGTCGTTGACCACGCCATGCACACCCGGGATCCGGGTCAGCCGGAGCAGCCGGTCGACCAGCGGCACCGAGCGATCGATCAGCGCCTTGGTCCGGCGCAGATCCTCGCTGTCGTCGTGCACCCAGAACAGCACGATCCCCATCTGCATCAACCACAGCAGCTCCGGCAGTTCCGCCTTCAGATCGGCCGGCAGCTTGAGGTCCGAGCCGTCGATCACCCGGCGGAAAGTCTCGACACTCGCCTCCCGCGCCGGCCGGGACTGCTCGCTGAACGGCGACAGCGGGCTCTTCGGTTCTGCCGCGGTCTTGAAGAGCGTTCCGGCGAACTCGTGGTACGGCGCCGACACCTCGAGCCAGGTCCGCAGTACGCCGGTCAACCGCGGAACGAACGCCTTCTCCGCCGTCAGGATCGACTCCACGGCCTCCCGGTGCTGCTCCTGTAGGTGGTCGTAGTACGCCTGCATCAGATGCTCTTTCGAGCTGTAGTAGTAGTACGCGTTGCCGACCGAGACGCCTGCCTCGGTGGCGATCGCGCGCATCGTGGTCTTGCCGTACCCCTGCTCGCGGAACAGCCGCAGGGCGGTGGACAGGATCAGCTCGCGGGTCTGCTCACCCTTCGACGTCGCACTTTCCGTCACATCGGTCAGCGTAGTCACCTCCACCCCCCACGCTGGTCCAACTGCGCAACCCGGCCGCCGCCTGGACCATCGCCCGCGCCACCGGCCGCATCGCCGGGCTCGCCAGCCGTACGGCGGTGTGCCGGTGCTCCCAAGTTGTCCACAGGCAGACGATCCACGCCCGGTCGCCGACGTACACGGACCCGTCGTCGGCGACCACCGTCACCTCGCGCAGCGTGGCCGCGTGGTCCAGCTCGGGGTAGAGCGCCTTCGCGTACGTCGACCCCGCCGGGCGTTGAAGGTCGCCGGCCCGCCGACGGGACCACGTCGGCGCCGCGACGAACCTCAGGCGCACTACCCCTCCCTGCCCGTTCGGCGCCGGCCGCTGCGCCGCCAGCCACTCCTTGAACCGGCGGCACAGGCCACACTCCGCGTCGTACAGGACGGTCAACTCGCGCATGATCAGTAGCCGGGCTCGGTACCTGTCGCCAGCACAGTGTTCGGCGGGACCGGCGGGGCGGTCATCTCCTCGATCCGGCTGCGCCGGCGGATGGCGTTGAAGATCCACACGTTCATCAGGTGCAGCACACCGAGCACCAGCATCACGATGCCGAGCTTCACGCTCAGCTGCTCGAACACCCCACGAGCGTCCAGGACGGCGGCGTCGCTGCGCAGGAACAGTGTCACGAAGCCGAGGTTGACCAGGTAGAACCCCACCACGAGCAGCCGGTTCACCGCGTCGGCGAAGTCCTCGTTGCCGTGGAACACGTCGACCAGGAAGATCCGGCCGTTCCGGCTCAGCGTCCGGGCGACCCAGATCGTCAGCGGCACGGCGATCAGCAGGTAGATCAGGTACGTCGTCACCGTCATGCTCACCACGTCCTCACAATTTGAACACGTTCAGAATCAGTCACGGCTTGAGCCTACGACCGACTTTTGAACATGTTCAAGTCACCGGTGACGTGAGCTGGGTCTCGTGCTGCGGCAGGATGGCGACCGTGAAGGAGAAGGAGCTGGACCGATGGGTGGCCAAATACCGGAAGGCGTGGGAGTCGAACGATCCGGCGGACATCGCGGTGCTGTGGACCGAGGATGCCGCGTGGTACCGCCGCCCGGACGAGGAGCCGGTCCTCGGCCGGGACGCGATCGTGACTGCTTGGCTGGAGGTCTCGGACGCGCCGGGAGAGACGACGTTCGAGTACGAGGTACTCGGGTTCGGTGACGGCGTCGGGTTCGTCCGCGGCTGGACGACGTACCTGACCCAACCACCGGGCGAGTTCAGCAACCTGTGGGTGATCCGGCTCGACAAGGACCGCGCGCACGAGTTCGTCGAGTGGTGGATGGAGAAGCCTTGATGGGCTACGGTTTCGGTAGGCACAGGGTGCCACCGGTCCGCGGGAAGGGCTCAGCCCACCTGATCACGGAGATGTAGTGCACGTGTTCACCTCCTTTCTCGCCTGACGATGCGGACAGCAGGCTCGTAGAGAGGAGGTCGCGATGCCGACCCGGAATCTCCCGAACGACCCGCACCTGGACCACCTGCGCAAGCAGGCCAAGGCCTTGCTCAAACAGGTCCGTGCCGACGATCCCGAGGCCCTCGCGCTGGCGGACGAGTTCCGTCCGGTGCAATCCCTGGCCGATGCGCAGTTGGTGATCGCCCGGAGCTACGGATTCCCCAGCTGGCCGCGGATCGTGCGGCATCTGGAGCTGGTCGACCGCTACAGCCGTTCACCGCATCGCCAGGAGATCGGCGGGCCACTCGACACTCCTGAGCAGCGTGCCGACGAGTTCCTCCGGCTGGCGACCCTGCACTACGGGCAGGACGATCCCGCTCGGCAACGCTCGGCGCGGCAACTGCTCGACCGGTTCCCGGAGATTGCCCTGAGCAACATTTACACCAAGGTGGTGGCCGGCGAGCTGGACGCCGTACGGGAAGAGCTGCCGCTGCGTGCGAACGAAGAGGGCGGACCGTATCGGTGGGAACCGTTGCTCTACCTCACCTACAGTCGCCTCGACGCACCTCATCAGGTGCAGATCGCTAGCTTGCTGCTCGAGCACGGCGCGGATCCGAACGCGGGCTATCTGTGGCAGGGCCTGCCGTCGCCGTTCACCGCGTTGACCGGGGTCTTCGGCCGCGGTGAAGGCGATCAACCACCGCATCGCGAGCGCGTCGAGCTTGCCCGTGTGCTGCTGGACGCCGGCGCCGACCCGAACGACAGCCAGACCATGTACAACTGCGGTCCCGGCGCTCCCCCGCCGTACGACGACGTACACCTGGAGCTGCTGCTCGAGTACGGGCTCGGCCGTGGCGACGGTGGTCCGTGGCACGAGCGGATGACGACGGCACACCCGACACCGCAGCAACTCCTGGAGGACGAGCTGGTCTTCGCGTCATCGGAAGGCCTGCTCCACCGGGTCGAACTGGTGCTTGCCCAAGGCACTGATCCGGAGGGCCGCGGGACCGAGCATCCGGGGTTCGGTGGCCATCGGGCCTACGAGTTGGCCGCGGTCCAGGGACACACCGAGATCGCCGAGCTGCTCCGCGCTCGCGGAGCAGCGCCGCTGGACGAGGTGCACGAGGTCTTCGCAGCGATCATGCGGGGTGAGACCCCGGACATCAGCCCCGAGCTCGCCGCCCGGGCCGTCGCCCGCGAACCGCATCTGCCGTTCCGGGCCGGCGAGATCGGCCGGACCGAGGCGCTGGAACCGTTGAAGAACTTGGGCTTCGACCTCAACCTCATGGGTTGGTCCGCGCCGATCCACCAGGCCGCGCTCTACGGTCACCTCGACACAGTGAAGAAGCTCATCGAGCTCGGCGCCGACCCCGAACTGCGTGATCCGTCGTACGGCGGGAATGCGCTGGGCTGGGCCGAGCACAACCACCAGCAGGAAGTGATCGCCTACCTCAAGGGCTTACAGCAAGGAACAGGAACGCGCTGAACACCATCAGGTGTACGGCGCCCTGCAGCAGCGTGGCCCGACCGGTGGCCAGCGTCAGCATGCTGGTCACCACGGTCAGCGCGAACAGCACCATCTCCGTGCCGCCGAGGCCGAGCACCAGCGGTCCGCTGAGCCAGATGGATGCGATCGCGATGGCCGGGATGGTCAGGCCGATGCTGGCCAGCGCCGACCCGAGCGCGAGGTTGACGCTGGTCTGGAGGCGGTTCCGGAGTGCGGCACGGACTGCGGCAACCGTCTCCGGCAGCAGGACCAGCAGCGCGATGGCGACGCCGACCACGCCCAGCGGGGCGCCGGCCGATTCCACCGCGGACTCGAGTTTCGGCGAGACGGTCTTGGCCAAGCCGACGACCGAGACCAGGCAGACGAACAGCAGTCCGAGGCTGAGCAGCGCGACCTTCCCGCTCGGCGCGGCGGCGTGCTCCTCGTCGTCCTCGTCGACGGTCGCGACCGGTTCGTCGACATCGCCGTGCCGCTGCACGGACGGCTGCTCGGGGGAAACCGGCAGGAAGTAGTCGCGGTGGCGGACGGTCTGGACGAAGACGAAGACGCCGTACATCACCAGGGAGACGACACCGGCGAAGGCCAGTTGGGCCGAGCTGAACTGCGGACCGGGAGCGCTGGTCGTGAACGTCGGCAGCACCAGGCTGAGCGTGACGAGCGCGATCATCACGGTCAGGGCGCTGTTGGAGGCCCGGACGCGGAACTCTTGCACGTGATGCCGCAACGAGCCGACGACGAGAGACAACCCGAGGATGCCGTTGCAGGTGATCATCACCGCGGCGAACACGGTGTCCCGCGCCAAGGTCGACGCCTTGGCCCCGCCGGACGCCATCAGCGTCACGATCAGGGCGACCTCGATGATGGTCACGGCGAGCGCGAGGATCAGCGTGCCGAACGGCTCCCCGACCCGGTGGGCGACCACTTCCGCGTGGTGGACGGCCGCGATCACGGCGGCGCCGAGACCGGCGCAGACCAGGATCAGCAGGACTGTGCCCAGATCACGACCCCAGGACAGCACCAGGACGACGAGAGCGAGCGGGGGGACGGCCAGACTCCAGCGCGGCAACCCATGGACCACCGTGTTTGTCATCCCCAGCAAGTCTATTCGTTCCGCCGATATGCGCTTGGCATCCTCCACCGAACAGGTGATGCTTCTCGCACGATGACAGTGCAGATCAGGAACGCGGTAGGGACCGACTGGGCGGCGATCTGGCCGTTCTTCCGTGACATCGTTACCGCGCGTGAGACTTATGCCTACGATCCGGACCTGACCGAGGAGGAGGGGCGCGCGCTCTGGATGTCGCCGTCGGCGGATCCGCTCAGCCGGACCACGGTGGCGGTCGATGACGACGGCACGGTGCTGGGGAGCGCCAACATGTATCCGAACCGGCCGGGTCCCGGATCGCATGTGGCCAGCGCGAGCTTCATGGTCGGCTCGGCGGCCCGTGGGAAGGGCGTCGGGCGGCTGCTCTGCGAGGACATGATCGACTGGGCCAGGCGCGAGGGCTTCCGCGCGATCCAGTTCAACGCCGTGGTCGAGACGAACGAGGCGGCTGTCCATCTCTGGCAGGAGCTGGGCTTCGCGATCATCGGCACGGTCCCGGAGGCCTTCAACCACCCCAAGCACGGGTACGTCGGCCTCCACGTGATGCATCGGCCGCTCTGATGACCGACAACCGCGCGCGGCGGATGTGGAAGACCCTCGAGCCGTACCACGCGATCACGTACTTCTCCCCGGACACCAGGCGGGAGACCGACGCGTTGGGCCTGCGCGGCGGCTGGATGAGCTACTTCGGCTGCCGGGCCGCTCCACTCGGCCCGGTCGGTCCGTCACTGGTGGCGGCCGTGTTCTACAACTTCCATCCGGCGATGGTGGCTCGTGCTCTTCCGGAGGCCTGGAGTCATGCCTCGCCCGCGCAATTGCTCGACGCCAGGTTGCGCGCGGTCGATTCCGCCGTACGACGGCTCTTCCCTGATGCCACCCTTGGCCGTACGGCTGAAGTGGCTCGTCGCGCTGCCGAGTTGGCGCCAGTCGCGGGGAGGCCGATCGCGGCGGCCAACGCGGAGTTGGAGTGGCCGGACGAACCGCATCTCGTGCTGTGGCAGGCAACGACGATCCTCCGGGAGTCGCGAGGTGACGGGCATGTCGCCGCACTCGTCGGTGCGGGGCTGAGCCCGTGTCAGGCCTGCGTGACGATCTCAGCCGCGGGAGGACCGTCGAAGGAGGTGTTTCAGGTCAATCGCCGCTGGTCCGACGACGACTGGGCCGCCGCTTCGGACGATCTCCGGAGCCGTGGGCTGCTCGACGCAGCCGGTGCGCTCACGATCGCCGGGCAGGAACTCCGGCAGCAGGTCGAGGCGACGACGGACGCGTTGGCCGACCAGGGTTGGCGCGCCCTCGGTGAGGAGCTGACCGCGGAGCTCCACGACCTCGTCCATCCGTTGAGCGCGACCCTGATGTCGTCGGGTCTGATCCCACCCGACAATCCGATGGCCATGCGCTGGGACTGAGTTCAGGGTTGGCGGAGGCCCTTCGACGCTGCTCGCAGTACCGCCTCGGTGAGGGCGTCGAGGACCGTCGACTGCAGCTTCCAGTGCTGCCAGTAGAGCGGCACGTCGATGTATTTGCCTGGGGCAACCTCTACCAGCCGGCCGGCGGCCAGCTCGGGCTGGGCGACCTCGTCCTCGATCATGCCCCAGCCGAGGCCGATCCGGACCGCTTGATGGAACGCGCCCGGCGCGGGCACCGCGTGCGACGGCGGGTCGAGCTTGCGCCGGGTCACCTTGCGCATCAACCGATGCTGGAGCTGGTCCTTGCCGTTGAACACCATCATCGGCGCCTCGGCCAGTGCCTCCGGCAACGGCTTCCCGGTCAGCCAGCGGTCGGCGTACTCAGGTGTCGCGACCGGCAGATACCGCATCTCGCCCAGCGGTACGACGCGACAGCCTTGAACCGGCCGTGGATCCCCGGTCACCGCGGCGAGCACGGTGCCGTTGCGCAGGAACTCGGCGGAGTGCTCCTCGTCCTCCTGATGGACGACGAACCGCGCCGCGTGGCGCTCGGACAGGTCGAGCATCGCGGGCAGGAACCAGTTGTTGAGCGAGTCCGCGTTCACCGCGATCGGCAGCCGGAGCGTGTCCGCCCGGCCGCGCACCGCGGCGATCGCCTCCAGCTCCAGCAGCGAGACCTGACGCGCGAGCCTTCGGAGCGCCTCGCCCGCCTCCGTGGGCCGCGCGGGCTTGCCTCGCATCACCACGACCTGACCGAGCCGGCTCTCCAATGCCTTGATCCGTTGGCTGACCGCCGACGGAGTGATGTTCAGGCGTCGTGCGGCCGCGTCGAAACTGCCTTCGTCGACCACGGCCGCGAACGTGTCGAGCTGTGCGGAGTCGATCTGCATAATGAAGCAATGCTAATGGCACCCCAGAATCTTTAGCTGGTCTGACGGCGCCGGCCTTGCCTACCGTCGTACGCATGCCCCTTCTTGCCGGCTTTGCCACGACGCTGTCCCTGATCGTCGCGATCGGAGCGCAGAACGCCTTCGTCCTGCGCCAGGGCCTGCGACGCGAGCACGTCCTGCCGGTGGTCCTGGTCTGTGGACTGTCCGACGCCCTCCTCATCTCCAGCGGTATCGCCGGCCTCGGTGCCCTGCTCACCCGCAGCGAGCTAGCTCTCGACATCACGAAGTACGGCGGTGCCGCCTTCCTCTACGTGTACGCCGCCTTCGCCTTCCGGCGTGCGCTGAACCCCGGCTCGATCAACCCGGCCGACCACGCCCCGGCGGCGCTCCGCAGCGTCCTCCTCACCTGCCTCGGCTTCACCTACCTCAACCCGCACGTCTACCTCGACACCGTCGTCCTGCTCGGCTCGCTCGCCAACCAGCGCGGCACCGACGGCCGCTGGATCTACGGCCTCGGCGCCGTCACCGCCTCCTTCACCTGGTTCTTCGCCCTCGGCTTCTTCGCCCGCAAGCTCACCCCACTCTTCGCCCGCCCCCGCGCCTGGCAATTCCTCGACTCCACCATCGCCATCCTCATGGCCGCCCTAGCCACCTGGATGCTCCTCCCCTGACTCACCGGCAGGTTTCGAAGACTCCGCAACGCATGACGGCCCCGCTGGCCCCGGACTTCTTTGTTTGCAGAGGTTTGCGCCATCCACAGGCAGCAACTTGCCTGCCATCGGTCGGGGTGATCGGTGTAAGCTATTCACAACACGGCCAGCCCCTCTGCCCCGCAGGGCACGGGCTGGTTTTCTTTTCCCTGGGGGACTCTTGTGACTAGGTACACCAAGCCCCACCTTTCCTTCGCCGACCAAGTCAGCCTGCTGAAGAGCAGGGGGCTGATCATCGATGACGAAGCTGAGGCGGAGCACCTGCTGAGCGTCATCGGCTACTACCGGTTGAGCGGCTACTGGTACTCCTACCGCCGCCAACTCGGTGGCGCGCAGCGCGACGATCTGTTTGCCGAGGGCGCCAGCTTTCGGCAAGTGGTCCGGCTGTACAACGCGGACCGCCGCCTGAAACTCGCCGTGCTTGATGCGATCGGACGCATCGAGATCGCGGTCCGCGTCCAGATCGGCTTCACCCTGGGACGGCGAGGCCCCTACGCCCACCTGAGCCCAGGCAACCTCGACGGCCAGTTCACCCGATCGAGGAGCCCGCAGCCGAGCACGTACGACCGGTGGCTGGGCACGGTCTTGGCCGCGCAGACAAGGTCGTCCGAAGACTTCGTGCTCCACTTCCAGCGCAAGTACGACGGCCGACTCCCGGTCTGGGTCGTCACCGAGATCCTCGACTTCGGTTCGATGAGCTACTTGTTCCAGGGGCTGAAGGCTGCCGACCGGAACGTCATCGCCCGACGGCTGGGCGTCCTCGCCCACCAGGGCGGTGGCAACGGCGCAGCGCTGGCCAACTGGCTGCGGGTGCTCAACTATGTTCGCAACATCTGCGCCCATCATTCGCGGCTGTGGAACCGAAACCTGGCCAACCAGATCGCACCGAGTCACCTCGGCGCAATTCCCGACCTCCGGCACCTGCGCAGCGGAGGAGTCTCGCACTTCCGGATCTACTCGACGCTGTGCATTCTTGCGTTCCTGCTGACTCGGATCGGGCACGGACCTGGCTGGGCGAGGAACATCCGACACTTCGTCGGCGAAGAGATTCCCGCCTGCGGACGCGACCTTGACGAACTGGGGTTTCCAGCCGACTGGACGGCACACCGACCATGGACAGCCTGAGGACGACCGAGGAGATCTGAATGGATGTGACGGTGTTGTGTGATGCGGTGGCGGTGTTTCCGGAGGGGGTTGAGGAGGCGTTGCCGAGGTGGGGTGCCGAGCAGGCGGAGTGGACTGCTGAGGTGGCGCCGGGGAACGTGCGGTGTGGTGGGTGGTGGCTGCATTTCCATAGCTACTTGGTGATTGGGGATGCGGGGGTTGTGCTGGTCGATGCGGGGGTGGGGCCGGCGGGTGGGGAGGCGGCTGAGTGGTTGGGGGTGAGTGGGCGGTTGCCGGCATTGCTGGAGAAGGTGGGGGTTCGGGAGAGCGACATCGACACCGTGGTGCTGACACATGTGCACCTGGATCACGTGGGGTGGAGTGCGGAGGGTGAGCGGCCGCGGTTCGAGAACGCCGAGTACGTCGTACAGCGGGATGAACTCGAGCATGTGCGCGGCGGGGCGACGTACGAGCGGATGATCCGGCCGATCGTCGAGGCCGGGCAGCTCAGGGTGGTGGAGGGTGAGGCCGGGTTGCGCGGGATGCGGTTGCTGCCGACGCCAGGGCATACGCCTGGGCATCAGTCGGTGGTGACCGAGCGGGCGGTGCTCGGCGGTGATGTGCTGGTGCATCCGGCGCAGGCTCGGTGGCCTGAGCTCACTTACGTGTACGAGCGGGATCCTGCGCGGGCCGTGACGTCGCGACGGGAAGTCCTCGCGTTGGCGGCCGCGTCGGGGATCCCGATCGCGGCCGCGCATCCGCATGCGGCATTGCAGAGCGACGCACGTCCGCTGGCGACGCCCGGGCCAGGCGATGAGCTCTGCCCGCCGTACAGGCTCTAGCGGTAGCCGCTCGTGTCGGCCGGCTTGCCGGGGTCCTGGACCTCGACCATGTAGCGCCACGCGTCTGGCCGGCTGCCGTCCAGGTCGGTGAAGTCGTAGAGGTGCGCGAGTTCGCCGCTCGAGGTGGATTTGCCGTTCCAGCGCCGTACGTCGGGGTCCGCGGCCAGGGCTGCCACCGCGCGGCCGACGTACGACGGACTCTCGGAGATCGCGAAGTGCGGGATCCGCTCGGTCGCGTCCTGCCAGTTGGCCTCGGTCACGCCGAATCCGTCGAGCATCGACTCGGACCGCAGCCAACCGGGCGTGAGCAGTACGGCGGTCGCGTCGTACTTGTCGAGTTCGTGCGCGAGCGCGAACGCCATCCGGCTGACCGCGCCCTTGGCGAGGTCGTAGAAGAACGAGACGCGGTAGTTGTCCGCGTTGTACTCGTTCGTGCCGTCGGTCATCTCGATGACGAGGCCGCCGGGTGACTTGATCAGCAGCGGCAACGCGAAGTGGCTGGTGATCACGTGGGTGTCGATGCCGAGGCGGAGCAGTCGCAGACCGTTGTCGAGGTCGCTCTCCCAGACGGTCTTGTCCCACTCGGGTTCGCCGAACTGACCCCAGATGTCGTTCACCAGGATGTGCAGCGCGCCCTGCTCCCGCTCGATCCGGTCGATCAGAGTGCGGACCTGCTCGGCATCCAGATGGTCCACCGGTACGGCGATGCCGTGACCGCCGGCCTGGTCGACCAGTGCCGCGGTCTCCTCGATCGTCTCCGGCCGGTTCATCTCCGACCGTCGCGCCTGCGTGCTGCGCCCGGTCACGTAAACGGTCGCACCGGCGGCGCCGAGCTGGACCGCGATTCCCCGCCCGGCGGCCCGGGTCGCCCCCGTCACCAACGCCACCTTCCCCGCCAACGGCTTCATGCTGAGTTCCTTTCCATACGTTGTATGGTTATGTACCATACGTCGTATGATTAATGCTGGCAAGCGGTCCGGTCGGCCTCGCGCCGGCGAGGAGCGGCTGAGTCGGGAGGCGATCCTGACGGCGGCGCTGCGGATCGTCGACGACGAGGGCATCGACGCGCTGACCATGCGCCGGCTCGCCTCGACGCTCGGGGTCAACCCGATGTCGCTCTACCACCACCTGCCGAACAAGGCCGCCGTACTGGCCGGGCTCGCGGAGCTGGTGTTCGCCGGACTGGAGCAGCCCGATCCGGGCGAGGCGGTGCCGTGGCAGGAGCAGTTGAAGCACGCCGCGCGGGCCTATCGCAACGCGTTGCGGGCGCATCCGAACCTGGCGCTGCAGGTGCTGTCCGACACGTCGGCGGTGTCCGAGGTCGTGGTCGTCGTCGTGGAGCCGTTCTACCGCGCACTCGACCGGGCCGGGTTGTCGCCGCGACAGATCTTCGAGTCGGTGAACACGCTGGTCGACTTCCTTCACGGCTTCGCGCTCGGTGAGACCTCGGTGCGCGCGGAGAGTTTCGACCTGGCTCCCGATCTGATGACCCGGGTGCAGGCACTGCCCGAGGGCAAGGCGCCGACCCTCGCCCGCGTGGTCGGCGAGTTGGGACCGGAGGGTCTCGCCTACGACTTCGACAGCGGGTTCGAGTCCGGGCTGACCGTGCTGACGGCCGGTATCGGCGCCTGGGTCCGGCGCGACCGATAGCGCGAGATCGCGACACCGATCAGGCAGAGCACACCACCGAGGTAGGCCAGCGGCGCGGGGCTCTCGTCGAGGAGAAGCCAGCCGAGAAAGATCGTCAGCGGCGGGACCAGGTACGTCGTGGCGCCCATCCGGCCGGCCGTCGTCCGCGCCAAGGCGTAGGCCCAGGTCGTGAAGGCGATCGCGGTCGGGAACGCACCGAGGAACACGATCCACCAGATCGTCGACGGCCGCGCGTCAGCGGACTCCCGGACCAGCGCGGGAGCGAACTGCAGACAGCTGACCGTGCCGATCACACAGGCCAGCCAGGTGACCTCCAGCGCGGGCAGCCTGGCGAGCAGCGGCTTCTGCGAGACGACCCCGATCGCGTACGCCGCTGCGGCGACCAGGCAGAGTACGACGCCCCACGTCTCGGCCCGCCCTTCGGACGACGACAGCCCGATCAGGACGACCCCGCCGAACGCGGCGATACTGCCGAACACGAGCTGACGCGGGAAGCCCTCGTGCAGAAGCAGCCCTGCCAACACTGCGATCAGCAGAGGGCCGATGTTGACCAGCATCGCGGTCGTGCCGGCGTCGAGGCGCTGCTCGGCCTCGTTCAACGCGAGGTTGTAGACGCCGAACCACAACAGACCGCAGAGCAGCAGGAACTTCCAGTCACTCTTCGCCGGCCAACGGCGCGGCCGGGTGAACACGAACACCCCCAGCAGCACGCTGCCGACCAGCAGCCTGCCCAGCGACAGCGCACCGGCCGAGAACTCCTGGCCGACATGACGGATCGCGACGAAGGCCGAGGCCCACAGCACAACCGTCACAGCCGCCGCGCCCGCTGCCAGCACGCCCTGTTTCCTCATGCCCGTGAGGCTAGGCCTCCGATACTTCGGTGGACACCGAATTCTTCGCCGGCGGCAGCGCGAACGGTACGACGAGTGCCGTCAACAGGACCGGAATCGTCAGGGCGGCGACCAGGATCGACATGCTGAACCAGAGCGACCCGAGTGCGAACCCCGCGTAGACCGCGACGGCGAAGACCTCGGCGAAGAAGCCGGACACCGACGTCACGGTCGCCCGGGCCGGACCGGTGATCGAATCCTGCAGCCGCGCCTCCGCGACGACGATCACCAGCTGCATCACGCCGTACCCGATCGCGATCGGGGCGAAGCCCCAGGCCGTTCCGCTCAACGCTCCCCAGGCGATCAGGCCCGCCGTCGCTCCGAGACCGACCGCGAATGATGCTGCTGGCAACCTGTACGCCGGTCCGGCCAGCGCACCGCCGATCGCCTGTGCGGCGACGGTTCCGGCGATCAGCAACGGCACCCAGGTTGTGGACGCGCCGGCATCTCTGGCGAGCAACGGGAAATACTCGTCGAACGCCAGGAAACCGCCGAGCAAGGCAACCAGCGCCACGGCTCGTCGGACCGGACGGCTGGTCAGGGCTTCGGTCACACCGGCCCGCAGCATCGACCAGTACTCCGCAAGCGCGACCCGGGTGGAGGTCGGTTGCGGCTCGTCCTCCTCGGGCTGTGCAGGCTCCACCGGTGGAGCTTCCGGGAGAGTCAGCGCGACAGCGGCCTGGACCAAACAGCTGAGGACGCTGACGACACCCGCCAGAATGTAGCCGCCGAGGTCGAACAGCGGCGCGGCCAACGCGGTCGCGGCCAGGTTGGCGACCAGGCCGGCAGACCTGGCCCGGCCGAGCAGTCCGGCGTACTTGTCGGTGCAGTCGCGCGCGGCCAACTCGTCGTACACGAAGGCCTCGAACGTGCCGGAGATCAGCGCGGACGACGTACCCCACAGGACGAAGCCGATCGCGAAGCCGGCGAACGACGGCACGGTGATCCAGGCCGCGTACCCGAGCCCGCTGAGCAGCGCGCCGAGGACCAGCAGCTTGCGCCGCGAGTACGTGTCGGCCCAGGCACCTGACGGCACCTCGAGGACGAACGCGGTCGTCGACCAGATGACGAACAGGATCGAGATCTGGGCGGGCGACAACCCGTGGTCGGTGAACAGCAACTGGTACAGCGGATACAGCGGGATGAAGTCCTGCAGCGCCTCGTACGCGACGATGCGGCTGGACAGGCTCTTCGGCAGGCGGTCAGGGCGTCAAAGGTGCGGGCTCGTGTACCTCATGTCTTGAAAGATACCGGGGAAATCAGTGCCCGAGCAGCTCTTTTGTTCCAGCTGTGGACAAGTGCAGGACCTGATACCGCGTGCCCGGCACCGCACCCGGCTCCGGCGACGACCACAAGGTGAAGTGCACAATCTCCCAGCGCGTGGGATCCACAGCGATCGCGGAGCTGTGGACATCCGCGCCGGCCGCGGTCTTCCGCAAGGTCTCGACCGCCTCGGCGACCGGATCGGCCGGATCCACATCGGATGACAGCTGCCAGGTCTGCTTGGTCGCGCTCAGCGCCGGCTGGTCGACGTCCAGACCGGCCAGCGCCTCCACCCCGGTCCAGTGCCGGACCGGCGGACGGCCGAACGACGTACAGATCGCGGTGAAGAACCCGCCGCCCCACAGGAAGCGGCCCATCCCCGCCGAGTCGTTCCACAGGTAGAAGGGCGCGTACTGATTGACCATCGCGCCGTTGGCCCGGTCCTGGATCAGGTACGCCTTGATCCCCAGCCCGTCGAAGTCGTCCAGCCGGTGCCCGGTGGTCTCCACCCGCCGCCGGATGATCCCCATGTCGTAGTCCGTCGGCAACGTGATCTCGTACTGCATCGCGTCCACGGCTCACCCTCTCGTCGATTGCCGAACATACTAGTAGGTACAGACTAAATGAGGAGCGGGCTCGACCGCGATTCGGTCAGAGTAGAGCGATGGGCGATGTGAGCGAGCGAATCTGGTCGAAGTTGCCGGCGGGCAGCCGGGAGGCGCTGATCGACGGGCTGAGCCCGACCGATCTGCAGTCCGTGCTGCTGGACGTGAGCCGCGGGCGGGCCGCCAAGGTGACGCCGGCGCGGCTGCTGCAGCGCTGGAAGCAGGACCGGTTCGTGCAGCCGTCGACGACCGATCCGCGGCAGCTCGTGAAGACCCAGCAGCGGCTGTGGGAGCTGCTGCCGGAGCAGTTCGCGGGGGTGGAGTTGTCGCCGGTGACGCCGCTCGGCACGTGTTCGGCCGTTGCCACGATCAACCAGAACCAGGTGCTCAGCACCACCCGCAGCACCGAGGTCGCCAGCGATCCGACGAACGAGCTCGCGATCGAGGCCGCCGTACGACGTCGTGCCGGCCAGCCGAGGGTGGACCTGGCCGCATGCCAGCGGGTCGTCCGTGCGCAGGCGGTCGACGGTCCGGGGATGTTCGCGCATTTCCAGCTGTTCGTGCTGGTCTCGAGTGCACGGGACACCGGCTCAGGCCGGACCGAGGCCGAGCTGCTGACCGATCACCTGCGCTACTGGCACGACGTACTGGGTGACGCGGCCGAGCTCACCTTCACCACGTTCACACCGACGGCCGTGCGGGAACGGATCGACGACACGGTTCGCCCGGCGCTGAAGGTCGCCTTCACCGAGGACGTCGACCGCACCCAAGGCATGAACTACTACTCAGGTACGGCGCTGGGCATCGGCTGTGGTGGGGCAGGGCTGGGCGACGGCGGCTTCACCCAGTGGACCGCGGACCTGCTCGGCGACGCCAAGGAACGCTGCCTGATCTCGTGCATATCGACCGAACGGCTGACGGCTATCTCAGTTTGATGAGCCCCGCGTCGGTCGGTCGGAATCCACAGGCGTCGAGGTAGAAGGCGGTCAGGTGTGGCTCGAAGTCGACATGCAACCACTCACACCCGGCCGCCTTCGCCTCGTCCGCCGCGGCCAGCACCAGCCGCTTCCCGATGCCCTGCCGGCCATGGTCCGGATGGACGGCGGTGTCCAGCACGAACGCATGCGCGCCACCGTCCCAGCAGACCTGCACGAACCCGACCAACTGATCGTTGCTGAAGGCCCCCACCCACGTCAGCGCCCACCGCCCCAACCGCTCCCCCCACGCCTGCACCTCGACCTCACCACCGAAGGCCAGCGCGTGCAGCGTCGACAGCTCCCGGTCATCAACCGGGAACCGCACCACGAGCTCGACCGGCATCACAGCATCACCGCCGCTGCCGCGAGGCGGCCGTTCCAGCCCGCGGCCTCGTCGGAGTCCTGCGGCCAGTCCGACATGCTGAGGTACCCCTGGACCATCGTCGACGGCATGACCTCGACGAGGCGGCGCTTCACGTGATGCTGCATCCGGTCAGGCTAGGACGCAGTCGCTGTCTAGTCGTCTGCTTTTAGGTCTGCGCAGCCTCAGTGCTGATGAGGATGACCGTGCTGTCAGGGGTGAGGTCGAGGCGGTCCCTGGCCGCGCGGAGGCCGGCGAGGGTGGCGGCGCCGCTCGGTCCTGACGAGATCCCAAGAGCCCTGAGATCAGCCGTCGCTTGCAGGGCTGCGTCGTCTTCGACTGTCACGGAGTAGTCGAGGCCTGAGCGCAGTACGGGCCAGGCGAGGGTGGACGCCGTACCGCAGTTCAGGCCGGCCATGACTGTCTTGCCGGTGGGGACTGTGACTAGCTCACCGGCCAGGAGGCTTGTGGTGACGCAGGAGGCGCTCGCGGGCTCTACGCCGAGTAGAGCGGGTGCGGACGAGCCGCTGCGGTAGTGGGTGACGGCAGCCTGGGCTATCGAGCCCACTCCCATCGGTACGACGACCAGGTCAGGCTGTACGTCGATCTCCCGGAACAGCGTGGAGTAGCCGTCGACGATGTGCTGTGGCACCTCCTCGTACCCAGGCCACGCGGAGTCCTGGATCAGCAACCGGTTGTCCACGGCGTACGACGCGGCCTCGGCGACTGCGGCGTCGTACGAGTCCGGTACGACGGTCACCGTCGCACCCTCCGAGCGGATCGCGTCGATCGCCGCGTCGCTCACGACGTCCGGCACGAACACGTGAGACGGCAGACCGAGCATGGCGGCCCGGCGAGCGACGGCCCGGCCGTGGTTGCCATCGGTGGCGGTGACGAGCTCAACCGGTCCCGGGTGGTCCTGCAGCGTGCGGTGGATGGCCCACCACGCGCCGAGCGCCTTGAAGGCGGGCAGGCCGAGTCGCTGCGACTCGTCCTTCACCAGGACCCGGCCGACACCCAACTCCGCCGCCAATGACGGGACAGGTGTCAGCGGCGTCGGGCGGTAGCCGGGCAGGCTCTGGTGGAACGCCAGCACCTCCTCCGGTGCAGGCGTCGTACGCCAGGCCCGTGCGGCCGGGTTGTTATACCAACGCACCAGCTAGGCGACGAGGCAGAAAGCCTGAGCCGAGCCGGAGTACGCGCGCGGGGAGGAGGCGATCCGCTGCGACGCCGACTCCTCGACGCGGATCGCGGCGGTCTGGAGGCGGATCGGCAGCGTGGACCGGACCGCGGTGGCCAGGTCGAACTGCACCTCGGTCAGCAGGTCGGTCAGCTCGAGGTCCAGCGCGCGGCAGATCGCGGCGAGGATCTCGGACGACGGTTCCTTGCGGCCGCGCTCGATCTCGGACAGGTAGGGAACCGACACTTGCGCCAGCTCGGCGAGCTCGCGCAGGGTGATCCCCCGCTCGCGCCGCAGCCGGCGGAAGACGTTCCCGATCACCTGGCGTAGCAACACGTCTGGCCCTCCTCGCCTCCGGATGTCCTGTACCGAGTGTGCCATCCCGCCGAGGTCTGCGGTGGGCAGATCTGCCACGGGCAGATTCCCGGGTGCTCCCGGGCGGTGGCGCGCAGGCTGGATCGTATGAGTGAGTTTCAGCTTCCGAACAACCTCGACGGCCACATCTACCAGCGCCTGCTCTGGCAGCGCATCCTCGTCCTCGGCGACGAGATCAAGGACGAGAACGCCAACGCCCTGTGCGCCCAGCTGATCCTGCTGAACGCCGAGGACCCGAAGGCGGACATCTCGCTCTACATCAACTCCCCCGGCGGCTCGGTGTCGGCCGGGCTGGCGATCTACGACACGATGAGCTTCATCAGCAACGACGTGGCGACGTACGCGATGGGCATGGTCGCGTCGATGGGCCAGGTGCTGCTGACCTCTGGCGCACCCGGTAAGCGGTACGCGCTGCCGCACGCGCGGATCATGATGCACCAGCCGACCGGCGGCATGGGCGGTACGGCGTCCGACATCAAGACGCAGGCGGAGCAGGCGATCAAGGCGCGGGCGGACCTGGCGCAGTTGATCAGCCAGCGCACCGGTCAGTCGGTGGACCGGATCGAGACCGACTTCGATCGCGACCGCTGGTTCACCGCTGAAGCGGCACTGGACTACGGCATCGTCGACCGCGTGCTCACCCGTCCCACCCCGGTGGCGGCCTGACAGGTCAGAGCGTGGCGAGGGCCTGGGCCAGGTCTGCGGTGAGGTCTTCGGGGTCTTCCAGGCCGAGACTGAGGCGGAGTAGACCGGCGACGGGCTTGGCTTCGGGCGCGACCAGGCGGTGAGTGAGTGCGGCGGGGTGCTGGATCAGGGTGTCCACACCGCCGAGCGACACCGCGTGCGTGACGAGCTTCAGCCCACCGGCGACCCGGGCGGCGGCGTCGTGCCCGCCGGCGACGGTGAAAGCGAGTACCGCGCCCGGTCCGGCCTGCTGGCGGCCGATCAGCTCCTGCGGATCTGACAGACCTGGGTAGTAGACGGCCTCCACAGCGGGCTGGGCACTCAGCCAGTCCGCCACCTTCATTGCGGTCGCCTGCTGCGCCCGCACTCGCACCGGCAGCGTCTGCAGTCCCCTGTGCAGTTCGTACGCCGCCAACGGGTGCAGCAGGCCACCAGTCACAGCCCGGATCTGGCGGAGCCGGGCGATCCATTCCACGCCGGCCGCGACGACGCCGCCCATGACGTCGCCGTGGCCGCCGAGGTACTTGGTTGCCGAGTGCAGCACCAGGCTCGCCCCGTGACGAGCCGGCTGCTGCAGGACCGGCGTCGCGAACGTGTTGTCCACAAGCACCGGTACGTCACTTGCCTGCCGAGCCACCGCCGCGATGTCCACCAGTTGCACGGTCGGGTTGGCCGGCGTCTCCACGATCACCAGCCCGGTCTCCGGCCGGATCGCCGTCGCGACCTCGGTTGCCTTCGCCCAGCTGACCGTCGTCCCCAGGAGGCCTGTGGACAACAGGTGGTCCGAGCCTCCGTACAGGGGCCGTACGGCGACCACGTGGGGGCGGCCGGCGGCGACGGTGGCGAGCAGGCAGGCGGTGAGCGCGGCCATACCGGAGCCGAACGCGACCGCGCCGTCCGTGAGCTCGAGCTCCGCGAGGGCGTCCTCGAACCGGGCGACAGTCGGGTTCCACAAGCGCTGGTAGACGAGGCTGCCGCCGTCTGGGCCATTGCCCTGGGTCAGTTCGTCGTACGACGTCCCACCGGCGGCCACACCGGGCAGCGGGTAGGTGGTGGACAGGTCGATCGGCGGGACGTGCACGCCGAGCGCGGTCAGGTCGTCGCGTCCGGCGTGCACCGACCGGGTGTCGAGCTGGGTCATGCCTGCCTCCTCGGGGCCACACGGGGCTGCTTATGCCTGCTCATGGCTGCTCGGCGACGAGGATGGAATGTTCTGCGGATTGACCGCAATAGTTCCGAAGAAAATTCATCCACAGGCTCATCCACATGCTGTGGATTCTGTGGAGGAGATCTACAGTGGTGTCATGCCGAAGGATCGTCGGACGCCTGGACCGGCTCCGCGGGCAGCGCCGGGCACACCGGCCGGCGGGCTCGACGAGGTCGATCGGGAGCTGGTCCGGCTGCTGACGGCCGATGGCCGGATGCCGAACAACGCGCTCGCGGAGGCGACCGGGATCGCCCCGTCGACGTGCCTGATGCGGGTCCGGTCGCTGCGGGACCGCGGCGTGATCAAGGGCTTCCACGCCGATGTGGACCTGGGCGCGCTGGGGCAACCGTTGCAGGCGCTGGTGGCGGTGCGGATCGGGGCGCACTCGCGCGACGAGATCAACCGCTTCCGGACCAAGGTGCCGGGGCTACCTGGGGTGTTGTCGCTCTTCCACGTCAGCGGCGCCAACGACTACTTGCTGCATGTGTCAGCGGCGTCGCCGGACGCGCTGCGAGAGTTCGTGCTGGATCACCTGACCGCCGACCCGGCGGTCGTCCATGCAGAGACGAGCCTGATCTTCGAACACGTCCGCGGCGGGCCGGCTAGCGAGGGTTGAGACCCCAGGTGGCTGCCAGCTGGGTGAAGGAGTGGCGGCGTTCGGTGGGGTTGTGGATGTTGGTGGTGATGATCAGTTCGTCGGCGTCCGCGGCTTTGGCTCGGTGGGACAGGTCGGCGACTACCTGGTCGGCGGTGCCGACGGACACCAGGCCGGACCACTCTTCGACGGCGGCGCGTTCGGCGTCACTCCAGGGGTAGGCGGCCGCTTCCTCAGGTGACGGAAGTGGGCCGGGGCGGCCGGAGCGGAGGCGAAGCATGGAGAGGGCGTTGGCCTGGGCCAACTCCTGCGCACGTTCCTCGGTGTCGCCGATGATCGCGGCCAGCGCGAGGATGACGTGCGGCTCCGACTGGTGGTCCGACGGCTGGAAGTTCTCCCGGTACGACGCGATCACGCCCGCCGGGTCCAGCGTTCCGAAGTGACCGGCGTACGCGAAACCCGTCCCCAGTGCGGCTGCGGCCTGACCGCCGTACGTGCTGGAACCGAGGATCCAGACCGGCGGCAGCGGTACGTCGTCCGGTTGGGCAGAGATCGGCGCGAACGGGTGGCCGGCCGGGAAGCCTTCGGCGTATGCGCGGAGCTCGGCGTACTGCTCGGGGAAGTCGTCGGCACCGAGTGCCTCACGGCTGCGGCGCAGAGCGAGCGCGGTCCGCTGGTCGGTGCCGGGTGCGCGACCGATGCCGAGGTCGATGCGGTCGGGGTGCAGACCGGCCAGCACGCGGAACGTCTCGGCGACCTTCAGCGGTGAGTGGTTCGGCAGCATGATGCCGCCGGAGCCGATGCGGATGCTCGAGGTGGCGGCGGCAACGGCCGCGATCATCACCTCGGGACTCGAGCTGACCACGCTCGGGATGTTGTGATGCTCCGCCAGCCAGTAGCGGTGGTACCCGGCAGCCTCGGCGGTCCGGGCCAGTTCGAGCGTCTCGTGCAGCGCCTGGGACGGACGCGAGCCCGTCGGCACCGGCGAGAGGTCGAGCACGGACAGGGGCATCGCTTCAGCGCTCACGTCCAACCAGCAACCGCGACCGACCGCAGGCTATTCCGGGTATGTCGTTTGGGTGCGGGCGTCACGTAGTGGCCGGGCCCACCAGGCGAGTTGGCCGAGGAGTGCGGACGCGGCGGCCGGGGTCGTCGGATCGGTCGGCTCACCGTCCACCGTGAAGTCGGTCTCATGGAAGCCGAGGGTGTCGCGGATCGTGACCGCGTGGAGCTCGCCGAAGACCAACCGGAGTTGCTCGGCGGCACGCAGTCCGCCGGATCGGCCGCCGTACACGACGAAGCCGATCGGCTTTCCGTACCAGGGCCGCCGTACCGCATCGATCGCGGTCTTGAGGTCGCCCGGGTAGGCGTGGTTGTACTCGGCCGTGACGATCACCGCGGCGTCGGCCTCGTCGATCCGGGCCGGGAGAGCATTCAGCGGTACGGCGCTCAGATCGATCAGATCGAGTTTGAAGTCGTCGGACCGCTCGACCTCACGAGCGAACCAGTGGGTGACCAGAGTGCCGAAGCGACCGGCGTCGACGTTGCGGGTGAGCAAGGCCAGCCGCAGCGGATGAACGGTCACGCGGAGGACGCTATTACCTCAACTCGACTTGAGGTCAAGCGTCGATCGGCGGCGGTGGACTGGAGGGTTCGAGCTCGGACTTGGCCGCGCGCAGCAGATCGCCATTCGCGGTCGCCAGGACGCCGACGGTCTGCCAGGCCTTGGTGACGGCGGCGAGTTGGGTCGAGTCGGGGCCGAAGAGGTCGCTCGCCGCTGTCTGGGTGGCATTAGCGAAGTCGGTGAAGGTGGCAGTTCCGGAGAGGGTGCCGGAGGTGAGGGTCGCATACCAGATCCGGCCCGGTTCGTCGTACGCATTGCCGCCGAGCTCGGCCGCGGCCAGGTAGAAGGCGCGATTCGGGATGCCCGAGTTGAGGTGGACGCCGCCGTTGTCGTCCTCGGTCTCGATGTAGCCGTCCATGTGGGCCGGTTGCGGATCACGGCCGAGCCGCGGGTCGTCGTACGCCGTCCCCGGCTCCTTCATCGAGCGCAGCGCGACGCCCTGGACGCCGGGGCGGAACAGGCCGGCGCCGATCAGCCAGTCGGCCTCGGCGGTGCTCTGGCCGAGGTGGTGCTGTTTGGCGAGCGAGCCGAACACGTCGGCGAGGCTCTCGTTCAGTGCACCCGACTGGCCTTCGTAGGCAAGGTTCGCGGTGTACTGCGTGACGCCGTGGGCCAACTCGTGTCCGGTCACGTCGCTCGCACCGGTGAGCGGGCCGAAGATCTCGCCGTCACCGTCGCCGAACACCATCTGCGCGCCGTCCCAGAACGCGTTCGCGTAGCCGCGGTCGTAGTGCACCGACGACGTCAGGATCAGGCCCGCACCGTCGATCGAGTCACGACCGAAGCACTCGCTGAACATGGTCCAGGTCGCGCCGGTTCCGTCGTACGCCTGATTCACCGCCTCGTCCTGGACGGCGTCCTCACCCTCGGCACGCGCCGGACGACCGGGCAGTGCGGTCCTGTTCTCGGCGTCGTACACGGCTCGCTGCAGTCCACCGGCTTCGGTCGCCCTGGCAAGCCCCGCGGCCGGGCGGGTTCGCAGTACGGCGTCGTGCTGCAGCGACTGGCGAAACCGCGCTCGCAGGCTCGGGTCGTCCACGGTCTGCTCGAGGTGCTCGAGCAGGTACGGCGGGACGATGGAGTGGAAGGCCATGCGGACAGCCTGCCCAATCGGGTCGTCCGGATAACAGGACGCAGTTCAGAAAAACTGGGGATGGGGATAAACTCAACGATTTGTGGCTGCCACCAGAGGAAATGCAGAAATGGTCTCTGGGAACCAACGCGGCACATTTTATCACAAGGGGTTTGAATTGCCGAATCCGGTCCAGGCTGAGCAGCTTCACCTGACGACTTTCTACGCCGCGCTCGACGCCGAGCGCGAGCGCGCCGAGGCCCGCAAGCAGGACGAGCAGCAGGTCCAGACCCGCAACGCTCAGGCCCTGCACCAGCGCGACGGCCGGATCCGCGAGCTTAACGTCCGGTTGGCCCGGCTCAACTCCGCCGAGGAAGGTCTGTACTTCGGCCGCCTGGACGCTGCCGACGGCGAGACCCTGCACCTCGGCCGGATCGGACTGCACGACGCCGACTACGAACCGTTGCTGGTCGACTGGCGCGCGCCCGCGGCTCGCCCGTTCTACATCGCGACCGCGGTCGCCAACGAGGGTGTGGTTCGGCGTCGCCACATCCAGAGCCGGTTGCGCAAGGTGATCGATGTCCAGGACGAGCAGCTCGACCTGGAGCGGGACGCGCCGGACGCGTCCAAGCCCGGCACCGGCGTGATGGGCCAGGCCGTCCTGCTGAAGGCGCTCGACGCGCGCCGGACCGGCCGGATGGAGTCGATCGTGCAGACGATCCAGGCCGACCAGGACCGGATCATCCGCGCGGACCTGCCCGGAATCCTGGTCGTCCAGGGCGGCCCGGGGACCGGTAAGACCGCGATCGCACTGCACCGCGCCGCCTATTTGCTTTATACGCACCGTGAACAGCTGGAAAAGCGCGGAATTCTGGTCGTCGGGCCGAATCCGGCGTTCCTGCGGTTCATCGGTGAGGTGCTGCCGTCACTCGGTGAGGACGGTGTCCGGCTCGTCACCGTCGCCGAGCTGTTCCCGGGCCTGACCGCGACCCGGCCGGAGGACGCGGAGAGCGCTGAGGTGAAGGGCCGTGCGGTGATGGCCGAGGTGATCGCCAAGGCGGTCGCCGACCGGCAGTGGGTCCCCGACCGCTCGCTCCACGTCACCGTCGAACAGACCGTGCTCCGCGTCGACCGTGAGATCTGTGTCGACGCACGCGAGCGGGCGAGGCGCCGGCAGCTCACCCACAACCAGGCCCGGCCGTTCTTCCTGACCGAGATCGTCGATTTCCTGACGAACCAGTACGCCGACATCATCGGCGCCGACCCGCTCGGCGGCGAGAACCTGCTCGACGAGTACGACCTCGCGGAACTGCGTAAGGAGGTCCTCGCCGAGCCGGCCGTCCAGGCTCTGCTCGACCAACTCTGGCCGCTGCTCAGTCCGCAGAAACTCCTCGAGGATCTGTACGGCGACGAGGACCGGCTGGCCCTGGCCGCGCCGCAGTTGAGCGTCCTCGATCGCGAACACCTGCTGCGGTACGGCGATGACTGGAGCCCGTCCGACGTACCGCTGCTCGACGAAGCGGCCGAGTTGCTCGGTGACGACGGTCGTGAGGCGGCGCGGGAGAAGGCGGCGCGGGCGCGGGCGATCGCGTATGCCCAGGGCTCGCTGGACGTGTTGACCGGCTCGGCGTCGACGGACTTCGACGAGGACGACGAGTCGGAAGTCCTGACCGCAAAGGACCTTCTCGATGCCGAGATGCTCGCGGAGCGGTACCAGGCCGAGGACGATCGGACGCTGGCGGACCGGGCCGCAGTGGATCGCCGGTGGACCTATGGGCACGTGATCGTTGACGAGGCGCAGGAGCTGACCCCGATGGCGTGGCGTGCGATCGCGCGGCGGTGCCCGCTGCGTTCGATGACTGTGGTCGGGGATGTGGCGCAGACCGGTGCAGTCGGTGGCGGGACGAGCTGGGACGGCGCGCTGGGCTCCACCTTCGGCGATCGGTGGCGGTTAGCCGAGCTGACGCTCAACTACCGCACACCGGCCGAGGTGATGGAGCTCGCCGGCGACGTACTCCGCGAGGTCGACCCACGGGCGAAGGCACCGCGCTCGGTTCGGTCGACCGGGGTGAAGCCTTGGCACGCGGACATCGGGGCTGCCGATCAGGCGGCGTACGTCCAGAAGGTCGCTGCGGAGGAGATGCAGCACGGGCAGGTCGGCGTCATCACGTCACGCAGCCGCCTGGAGCTGGTGCAGGAGGCTGTGGCTCACCTGAGTGACGTCACGGTGCTGAACGCCGCCGGCGCCAAGGGTCTCGAGTTCGACTCAGTCCTGGTCGTCGACCCCGACGGGATCCTGATCGAGTCCCCCCGCGGTCTCCGCGATCTGTACGTCGCTTTGACCCGGTGTACTCAACGACTCGGGGTGGTCGGTCCGCTTCCCGACGTACTGCGGTCCTCCGTTGCGTGGGACGACCGGCGTTAGTGGTCCGCGCAGCACTTCTGTTGATGTTGGAGCTCGAACGGGACCAGCACGTTGCCGGCGGCGGGCTGGACCTGGAGGACCAGACGGCTGCCGCGGCGGAGCGGTCGGAGGAAGTCTCGCGTGTCGATCAGTGAGTCGTCGGTGACGGCGAGGCCACCGACGGCTTCGAGCTGGTCGATTCCGCAGCGGGTGCGGAGTTCTGCTGCGGGCAGGACGCCGTGGGCCTGTTCGTGTCCAGGCCAGCGGACCGCGCGTCCCGCCGTACCCAGGGCTGCTTCGACGGCGGCGACGTACGCACCGCGGACGAGGTGGCTCGGGCCGGCGAGTTCGGGCTCGGATGCGCCCGGGCGGGTGATCGCGAGGCCGACGGTGTGGTCTGCGAAGTGGTCGCGGATGTCGTCGGCCAGATCCGCCGCACTCATGAGCGAGACGGCGACGTGCGGGCGGTCGCCGCCTGACACCATGTGGGTGCAGGCGACGACCGGCTGGTCCACGACGTCGAACAGGTCGTACAGCAGGTGATCGGCCTCGGCCGTGTCCCGGCTGTCCGCATCGATCGCGATGATCATGGTCGGCTTACTTCGGGAGCACCCAGATCGGGTTCGTGTAGAACCACAGGTCGACCCACGGGTCCGCGTCGCCGACCACGTCGAGCTGCGGGCCGACCGGGTCGATCGAGGCGCCCAGGTACCCGGGCTGGCTGCGGTTCCCGTCGGTGCCGCGGACGCGGACGTAGAACGGCGCCTCCGCCTTGCCCAGCGGGTACACCAGCTCGAACGTGCCGCGGCGACCCGAGGTGTCCCACTGCCGGACGACCTTCGTGTTCGGGGTCGTGAACGTGTCGCGGTCCGCGACCGGTCCCGTCACCGCGCCCTGGATGACGTCGACGCGATTGAGGGTGGGCACGAAGTTCGCCCAGTTCGGCATCGTCTGTGCGGTGATCCGTACGACGAGCTCGAGCGCGCGGCCCTTGCGGGTGATGAGGGCGCCGCCGAGTGGTTCGCCGTACCGCTTGCCGACCTCACGGACCTCGACCTCGACACCCTTGACCAGCGCGCCGTGGTCGACCCAGACGCGACCGTTGCGCAGGCCCTCCATCACCGCGAGGTAGTCGCGCCGGTCTGCGCCGACGTGCGTGCGGCTGTAGAAGCCGGGCCAGAAGTCGCCCGCGGTGGAGTTGAGCGTGTTGCCGTAGACCGGGTCCATGTAGCGGCCGTCGCGGTCGAACTGCGCCTGGCTCGACCCGTCGGGGCGGCGGGCGGTCTCGTTCCAGTTCACGTGCGAGTCAGAGTTGGCGCTGATCCACCACGGCTTGCCCTCGGCGAGCAGGCTGTCCCAGAGGCCGCCGACGGTCGCCGTCATCCAGTCGAAGCCGCCCCAGGTCCGGTAGCTCTCGGCCGGGTAGCCGGGGAAGGAGTTCGCGTTCGGCGAGTTGCCGTAGAAGCCGCGGGCGCTCGCACCGCCGATCCCCTGCGGTAGGCCGGCCGCCTGGTGACCCGGTGCCCCCTCGAAACCGACCGCGATCCGCGGGTCGGCGTCACGCCAGCTGCGGATCTCGTGCGGGCTGTCGATGCCGTTGCGCGCCGGGTGGTTGGCCAGGAACAGCGCGTCCGCGACCCGGCGCTGGTCCACCTGCTGACCGAGCCACTGGATGCCGGACACCGCGAGCGCCTCGTTGACGGGCGTGTTCGCCCCGGCGCCCTTCACGCTGCCGTCGTAGCTGTTCTCGAACTGCTTGAGTACGTCGACCTCACGGCTGCCCGGCGCAACGAAGACCGTGCCGTGCTCGGCGGCCGGGATGTTCCACTCCAGCCCCTGGAAGATCAGCGTGTTGCGCAGCTCCGAGCGGGCCGCCTTGATCTGTGGGTTGACCAGGTCGACACCGATCCGGGCGTGCGTCGCGCCACCGTGGTCGGTGATGACCAGCCAGTCCAGCCCGAACGCCGCCGCATGCCGAGCCTGGTCGATCACCCGGTACATGCCGTCGGAGCTCAGCTGCGTGTGGATGTGGTGGTCGCCGGCCAGCCAGACGTTCGGGCGGTTGCCCGGCCGGAAGATCCAGCCGTCCTTGGCGGCGGCGGTCGCTGGGGTCGTGGCCGCGGCGACCTGGGCTCCGGTGGCCGCCAGAGCCGCCGTACCGCCGAGGATGCCGGCCGACCGCAGCAGCGCCCGCCGGGACACCTCACTCGGCGAGAGATCGCTGTCCGGCACCGACTCGTCCAACGCGGCCAAGGTGGCCGCGTCCAGCTCGGTGTTCGGGTGGTGATGATCGTGCCCGTGCGCGTGGTCATGGCCGTGGTCATGCCCGTGGCCGTGGGTGTGGCCCATCGTGTGTCCTCTCGGATGGCGGAATCCGCCGCGATCATCACCCTTTTCCATGACCACCAGATGTTGTCCCGGTGAACGCCACCCATGGACAACGCAGAGCGACGACGCTTCAATGGGCGCGGGGGGAAACCATGAATGGAGAACTACGCTCTGTCACAAACCATCGCAAGCTCACCGGATCGGATCGCGGCAACGCGACCCTGGCGGCCCTGGCCGGAGTCGCGGTCGGGGTCTTGCTCGTCCTGCTCACCTGGCTGGTCGTGCTGCTCAACCGGACTGATCCGGCCGACCGTGCGGCCAACACACCGACCGCAGCGCCGGCCACAGCTTCGGCTCCGGCGACGGCTCCGGCGCCGGTGAAGACGGTGACGGTCGCGCCGTCGGTCAAGGGCACCGCCACGGCACCGAAGGCTGTCGGTGACGTCCGGGCGCTGCCGGCTGGGCTGTTCTGCCGGGATCTCAAGGCCAAGGGATTCAGCTACGTGGCGGCGATCGACTACTGGCGACTGCACGGTCAGACGAACCAGATGGATGCCGATCGCAACGGAATCCCGTGCGAGACCGTCTATTCGCGCAGCGATGTCGCGCTCTACTGGCACGGGCGTGAGATCTCGGGCACCACGCCACTGGCGGCGGGGCTGTTCTGTCGCGATCTGGCTGCTCGCGGAGCGACGTACGGAGAAGCCGTTGCCTACTGGTGGTACTACAACCTGCCGGCCCGGATGGATGCCGACAACAACGGTATCCCCTGCGAGACGGTGTACTCGACCGCGACCGTGAATGCCTTCTGGTTCTCGTGAGGCGGTCTGTCCTGGCGGTGTTCCTCGCAGTTGCGGCTGTGGTCACAGTCGGTGGTCTGATCGCACTCTCGTCGGCCGGCACGTTCGACAAGACTGAGTCGGACGCGCCGGTCATGAGTACGTCGCCAGCTACCAGAACTGCCACCGTCACGACTGAACCGTCCAGGACGCCAAGTCCGTCCACCGTGTCGCCGACGGCAAGGACTGTGTACGTGTTTCCGATCCGCGGTTGCAAGGCGTCCGCGTCGCAGAGTCATCATGACTATCCGGCGTCGGACATCTTCGCGGACAAGGGATGCAGCTTCGTCTCTCCGGTGGACGGTCGGGTGGACGAGGTGATTCGGGTGGACAGTTGGGCCCCGAAGACCAATGTCGGACGGGATCGTGGCGGGCTGTCGGTCTCGGTGGTCGGGGTTGATGGGGTGCGGTACTACGGCTCGCACTTGTCGGCGATCGGCAACGGAGTCAGGCCGGGACTGCGCGTTCGGGCCGGACAGGTGCTCGGGTCGATCGGGAACACCGGCAGCGCCCGCGTCACGCCGTCTCATCTCCATTTCGGCATCAGCTGGCCGACCCCGGCAGGCAAGTGGTGGATCCGCCGCGGGTCGGTATCGCCGCAGGCGTACCTGAACGCGTGGCGGCACGAACAGCAACTCTCACCTGTCCCCGCAGTCGCCAAAGCCCGCCGCACCTACGGCACCGACCACGGCTGCCGCTCTTATTGCTAACGACCGCCCAAACTTCGAACGTCAGTGGGTCACAAGAGCCGCTCAACTCCTGAGCACGGTTTCGGCACCGTCCACCAGGACCTGCGCCTGTTTGACCGCGGCTTTGGCTTTCTGCGATCCGACGTACACCATGCCGTAGTGCGCGCCGTCCTTGATGTCCAGCAGCCGGTCCAATGCCCTTGCCATTGCGTTGCCGTCGCCGGCGAGCTTCCGAACCAGTTCGACCGCCTGCCGGTGGTCCTTGCCTCGTGAACGCTCCCCCAGGGCGACGCAGCAGGCAGCGTCGGCCGCAGCAATTCCGGCCAGGACGGCCAGGGAGGCCGCCACACCAGGATGCGCGAGGTCGTCCTCCTCGCCTTCGACGAGCGCGGCGACCTCGAGAAATGCACGGGCTTGGGTGATACGGACTCGCGCCTGCTCCCGACCGCACGGCTGGGTCCGGCCTAGAGCTCGCGGCGTCATCGGGCGGTCCTGCGCGCGCTCCGGAGGTGACGGAACTCGACGCCGGCCACCGTGACGGCATCGCGGTACCACTCCTGGACGATCGGCTCTTCGGCAGCGAGGTGCTCGTCCAACTGCGAAAGGCTGAGCTCGTACAGCTGTGCATGGTTCCCAGTCCAGCGGAACACCTGGTCGGCGAGGTCACCGACCAGGTCCGCCCACTCGGCAGGCGGTGAGCCAGGGAAATCCCGGTGAATCAAGAGGATGTCGATATCACTGTCGAGTCCTCCATCGCCACGAGCGACCGAGCCGAACAGGCTCGCGTGTACCGGCACGATCGCCCAGTCGTCGATAGCAGCGCGGATCCGATCGACCAGTCGTTGCCGCATGGTGGTCAACTGCTCTACCGCGGCGGCGGCGAGGTGCTGCCTGTTGAGCGTGTACAAAATACTTGCGCCGGCCTGTGACGCGCCGACCAAGCCGGTCGACGTCAACCGCTGCAGCACCTTCCGCACGCCAGGCTCGCTGCCCACTCCGGCCAACTGCTGGACCCGCCGGCCGGTGAGCGGCTCAGTGGTCCGAGCCAGCACGGCCAGGACCGGGCCGTCGAGCGACGGGACAACGGTGCTGATCGGCCGTGACAGATCCATCAGAATCCCAACTATAGCTTCTATATCACAACTATAGTATCAGCATCGCAACTTTACTTGCTATTCCTCCTGGGCGAAGGGCGTCAGTTCGCGCGCGGCTCGCTGCAGGATCTTGGTCGACACGGATGAGAAGCCGAGTGACTCGTAGAGGCGGGAGGCGCCGGTCGGGTTGTCTGCGTCTACGCCGAGACCAGCTCGCTGATAGCCGTTCGTCTGACCAGCTCGCAGTACGGCGCTCATCGCGGCGCGCGCCACGCCGCGACCGCGGTACTCCCGCCGGGCGCCGACCTGGCCGATCCACACCTCGCGTATGCCGGTCTTCTCGGTGTCGACCGGGTGCTCGTACGCCAGCGCGTACGCCGCGATCCGGTCACCGTCGAGGACGAGGTACGACGAGGCTGCCCGGAACGCACGGTTCCCGGTGAACCACGTTCTCCAGTCGTCCTCGTCCTTCGTCGTCACGCCCCAGTGGTCCCGGAAGATCTCGTTGTGGGCCAGCCGCAGTGCCTCGTCGTACTGCGGATCGAACAGGATCGCCGTCAAACCATCCGGAAGCGGCACCGCAGCGACCGGGTCGCTCAGCGACCGCTGCATCACGCTGAAGTACCGCACCGGCCGGAAGCCGCGAGTCCCCAGCAGGGCGATGCCGCCCGCGTTGACGGCTTGGACCTCGACATCAATCACGTCGGCTCGTTCCCGACCTCGACGGAGTTGCCAGTCGAGCAGCGGACCACCAAGACCCCGGCGGCGCGCGTCAGGATGGATACCGCCCTTCACCTTGACGATCGTCCGACCATCAATGACGTCCGGCGAAGGGACGAGACCGTAGCCGACCAGCCTGTCGTCGAGCCAGACGGCCAGCGAGTCCACGGCCGGGTCGAGTCCTGGTGCACCGAGGACGGCGGTGAGGTCGGCGAGGTCGACGTACTCGCCGCTCTGTTCCGCGGCGGCGATCGCGTTGGCCAACTCCACCGCGGCCGCCGTCTGCGAAGGCCGCAGAGGTCCCGTGTTCACCGCCATGGGCGCAACGGTAGGTGGTCAGGATTCGGGGCCGAAGATTTGGCGGATTTCGGATTCGCCTTCCCAGCCGGGCCAGGTGCGGCGGTGCAGGTCCATGAAGCGCTTGGTCCAGTGGACGACCTCGTCGCGGGTGGCGACGTCGTACACGGCGTAGGCGCCGAGTGGGGCCGGGTCGTCGAAGGGGCCGTCGGTGATGGTGAGGCGGCCGGCGGACACACCGACGCGGGTGGCGGTCGCGATCGGGAGCAGGCCGGCCGTGTCGACGAGGACACCGCTTCGGGCGGCCTCCGCGCCGAGGGCGGCGATGCCTTCGTGCAGCGCGGGCGGCGGGAAGCCGTGAGACTCGGAGGTGCGCAGTACGGCGATGAATCGCATTACCGTGCCCGCCCTTCGCGCAACATCCCGATCGACTTCTCGACCCGCCGGTCCCGGGTCTCCTCGGTCTTCGCCGACGTCACCTGCAGCGTGTGCCACTGCTGCTTGCTGTAGCTCAGCGTGTCCCAGAACTCCTTCGCCTTGGCATCCGCCGCGAGCGCCGCGGCCAACTCCTCGGGTACGTCGACCTCACGCGGAGCCGTGTCGAGTTCGACGTCGACGTCCAGCACGTCTCCGGCCGAGACCCCGGCAGCGGTACGACGTTCCGCGCTGACGCCGAGCATGAAGCGCCCACCCATCCGGGCGATCGAGGTGCGAAAGGTGTACCCGTTCACCGTCACGCTGACCTTCGGGTGTCCACCGCCGCCGAGCCCGTCGACGATCTCGGCGGGAACCTCGAACCCAGCCGTGTTCTTGCCACTGGACTCGAGCTCAGCCTTGAACTTCATCAGAGACTCCCTCCGCGCGAGCGCGCAGCATCAGCAGGGTGATCCAGGTCCAGCCCAGGATGACAGCGACGGTGAATCCGAGATTGACGGCGGCGGTGCCGCTGCCGGCGCCGAGGCCGACGAGGCCGAGGAGGTAGACGACACCGGTCACCAGCGAGAACCGCGACCAGCCGGTCGAGCCCCGTCGCCCGAACCACCGGCTCAGCACGAAGCAGGCGACGATCAGGCCGATGAAGCCGAGGAACCCGGCGATCACGTGCCCGACCCCGTGCCAGCTGATGGTCTCCGGCATCGCGTCCGGCGTACCGGGCGGGAAGCCGAGGGCAGGATCGGCTCGCATCAGACCAGCCGCGGCGACGCCGGCGCCGTACGCGACGAGACCGCCGATCGCCCACCGGGATCGGAGTCCCGCCCGCCGCAGGCCGAGTACGCCGATGACGGTGAGCAGGCCGGTGACGACCATCATCGTGGAGTGGATCCAGCCGCCGGTGCCGTTCGCGAGCAGGCTCAGGGAGTGCTTGCGGATGTCGAAGCCGTCGCGAACGATCGCTTCGAGCGTGCCGATGCCGACGTAGAGCGGGCCGGCGAGTGCGCCGGCGAGCAGGAGCGGTGGTGCCGATTGCTTCGTTGTGGTTGTCATGCTGAACAGCCTCGGTCGGACTCCTTCAGAAAGACTTTGGAAGTTCTAGGCTGAGCCGCATGCGATTTGGCGTGCTGGGGCCGGTCACCGCGTGGACCGACGACGGCCAAGCGGTGCGGATCCCGGATCGCAAGGTGCGGGCGCTGCTGGCCGATCTTCTGCTGCACGCGGGCCGGCCGGTCGCCGCGGCCACGATCATCGACGATCTGTGGGGCGACGAGTTGCCGGTCAATCCGACTGCGACGCTCCAAACCCGGGTCTCCCAGCTGCGCAAGGCGCTCGACGAGGCCGAGCCGGGTGCACGCGAGCTCGTTCAGACGACGCCCGCCGGCTACCTCATCACCGTTGCCGCGGAGGCCGTCGACTCCGGTCGGTTCCGAGCACTCGCCGCCCGGGCCCGGCAGACCGGCAACGCGCGCATGCGCGCCGCGACACTGGCCGACGCCCTCACGCTCTGGCGTGGTCCGGCGTACGCCGATGTCGCGCAGGACGCGTTCGCCCGGGCGACCATCGACCGGCTCGATGAGGAGCGCCTGGCCGTGCAGGAGGCGTACGCCGAGGCGCGGTTGGTGCTCGGTGAGTACGACGAACTCGTGGCCGAGCTGGCCGAGCTCGTGGCCCGGAATCCGTTGCGGCAGCGGCTGCGCGCCGTACAGATGAGGGCGCTGCATCAAGCGGGCCGGCAGGCTGAGGCGTTGGAGAGCTACGCCGACCTGCGGCATCGGCTGGCCGATGAGCTCGGGCTCGATCCCGGTCCGGACCTAGTCGCGCTGCAGCATGAGGTCCTCACCGAGGCACCGGCAGCCAGGGAGCCCGAGAGGACCAATCTGCCGGCCGAGATCGAGTTGATCGGCCGGGACGCCGCTGTAGATGAGGTGGTCGAAAGGCTGGCGTCGGCGCGACTGGTGACGTTGACCGGAGCGGGCGGTGTCGGCAAGACGAGCCTCGCGCTTGCGGCCGCTCGTCGTACAGGCGACGAGGCCTGGCTGGTCGAGCTCGCCGCGCTGGGCGCTGGGGCCGGCGCGGACGAGGTATCGGCATTGCTCGATGCAACGACCGGGCTGCTGGTCCTCGACAACTGTGAGCACGTGATCGAGGCAGCCGCGGAGGTGGCTGCCCGGTTGTTGCGCGAGTCGCCGGGCCTGCGGATCCTCGCCACGAGCCGAGAACCACTCGCGGTCGCCGGCGAACACCGTTGGCCGGTGCCTCCTCTGGATCTACCGGCAGCTGAGGCCGACGCAGCCGCGAGTCCGGCCGTTCAGCTCTTCGTTGCGCGCGCGTCAGCGGCGGATCCGCGCTTCAGCCTCACTGCGCACAACACCGCAGCGGTGGTTGCGTTGTGCCGTCGGCTCGACGGGCTTCCGCTCGCACTGGAGCTGGCCGCGAGCCGGGTGGCGGCGATGGACGTCCGCGACCTGGTCGACCGCTTCGACGATCGTTATCGCCAGCGCGGTCTGCCCGATCGGCAGCAGACGTTGTCGGCCATGGTCGAGTGGAGTTGGGATCTTCTCGGCGAACCGGAACGCGCGGTGCTGCGCCGGCTCGCTCCACATCCCGGCGGCTGCACGCTGGCCGCGGCCGAGGCTGTGTGTGCCGGCGACGACGTACCGGTGGCTGATGTCGCGGAGTTGCTGAGCCGGTTGGTCGATCGGTCGCTCGTCGTACGCGTGGACGGGACGTCCGGGTCGCGGTATCGCCTGTTGGAGACAGTGCGCGCGTTCTGCCTGCAGCGACTGGAGGAAGCGGGCGAGCTGGAGACGACCCGGCGACGGTACGAGCGGTACTTCGAAGGGTTGGCGCGGCACACCGAGCCTCGGCTCTACGGGCACAGCGAGCTGTTCGCCTACCTCGGTGGCTTGTACGGCGACGCGCTTCCGCGCAGCTCCGGACCGCCGACAATGTTGCCTCGGACAACGACCGTGACCTCGGCCGACGGCACGCCGATCGTGCTCGAGAGCTACGGCGATGGCGGTCCGGCGATCGTCCTCGTCGGCGGCGCGCTGAACGACCGGCGGACGTTCATCCCGCTGGCGAAGCGGCTGGCCGGGCAGTTCACCGTGGTGACCTACGACCGGCGCGGTCGCGGAGACAGCGGCGAGGTGCTGCCGTGGGCGGTCGAGCGGGAGTTCGAGGACCTGGCCGCGGTCGTGGACGCGGTCGGTGGTTCGGCGTACGCGTTGGGTGTCTCGTCCGGCGCGGTGCTCGCGGCCGAGGCGGCTGTGTACGGCGTACCGATCCTCGGGCTGCTGCTGATCGAGCCGCCGTTCATCATCGACGACACCCGGCCGCGGCTCGCGGCCGACTTCGCGGATCGGCTGCAGGAGTTGGTCGAACAGGACCGGTACGGCGACGCGACCGAACTGTTCCTGGTCCAGGCGGTCGAGATGCCGGCCGAGGTCCTCGCACCGATGCGGTCCGCCCCACTGTGGAAGGACCTGGAGGCACTGGCACCGACCTTGGCGTACGACGTCATCGTGATGGGCGACTTCACCATTCCGGACCATTGGGCGACCGCGATCACCGTGCCCACGCTGGTGATCGACGGCGGCGAGAGCCGGGACTGGCGTCGCAACACCGCGCAGGTGGTCGCCGATCTGCTCCCGGACGGCCGCCGGCTGACCATGGACGGTCACCCGCACGACGTCGAGCCCGATGTCCTCGGTCCGATCGTCGAGGCCTTCGTCGCCGAGACCATGTCGAGCCGGCCCGAGTAGTTCCGACGTACCGGATGTGTGAGCTGATCGGCAGCTCTCCGGACGAAGGACGTACGCATGGGACAGCCCGTTCTGAACAGTATGTTGCTCGGCAGCACCGACCCGGAGCGGTTGAAATCCTGGTACCGCGACGGCTTCCACGCGGAGGTCGACGGCTACGGCAATCTGAACCTCGGCGGCTTCGGCCTGGTGATCGAACAGCGTGACGACGTCGCCGCGAAGACCGCGGAACCCGGCCGGTTCGTGGTGAACTTCGCCGTCGACGACATCGAGGCGGCGGCCGCGCACCTGCGCACCCTCGACGTCGAGTGGCTGGTGCACCCGGAGGACCGCGGGGTCGGCTGGTTCGCCACCCTGGTCGACCCGGACGGCAACTATGTCCAACTCATCCAGATGAAGCCGGAGTACTACGCCGGCCTCTGAACAGAAACGTCCGCACCGGCCTTGGGGAACCGGTGCGGACGGGGTCTTCTGTTCAGTTCGTGCAATCAGGCGCATTCAGGGGAGATGGGCGGCAAGCGGGGAGCAGAGCGCCAACGCCCGCTTGCCGCCAACGGCACCTTTGGTGATCGAGGTGAGGTTCTCGACCGGTCACGTTTCCGGGTGGGTTGTCTGGTGAGATACGGAACGCGAAAGGTACCGGTTGCTTCTCAGCGGGGTGCTACGTCCCACATGCGCTCGCCGGGCAGGGGGTCGGGGAGCCGGTCGACGGCAGGCATCGGGTCGTTGGTGACCCGGAGGCCTGCGAACCGACGGCTCATGGCGTGTGCGTACCGCTCGGCCAACGCCGGCTCGGCGTTGTAGTCGGCGATCACGTGCTCACCGAACCAGACTCGGACGCGTCGGCGCTCAGACGTCTGGGTGGCGGTGGCGGTTGTCACTTTTCCTCCTGGCTGTTGCTCAAAGGGTGGTCGGCCTGGAAGCGCGGAGCGAGCGCGGTGTCGGTGCGCCGTGTGTTCACCGTCACGTCAGATCCAACGGAGGACGCAGACCCTAAGTCACGCGCCGATCGCGATTCGGGCAACTTTTTCGAGACCATCCAGAACCGAATTCTTCGAGCTTTTGTTCGAATACGGAAATTCAGCTGAAGGGGCCGCGGGTCGAGACGCCGCCGTCCAGGACGATCTGCTGGCCGCAGATGTACGCCGAAACGTCCGAGGCGAGGTAGACGACCGCCTCGGCCACCTCCTCCGACCGGCCGAGCCGGCCCACCGGGATCTCGCCGACCCACTCACCGCCGGCGTCAGGGGCCGTGTTTGCCACCGCCGTCGCGATCGCACCGCCCGCCGCGACGTTCATCCGGATCCCGTCGGCGGCGTACTCGGCGGACACGGTCCGGGCCAGACTGAGCAGGCCGGCTTTCATCACCCCGTACGCCGCCTGCTGCGGCGCGGCCATGAAGCCGGTCACCGAACCGACACTGACGATCGTGCCGCCGCCATCCTGGTCGAGGAAGACGCGGAGCGCCGCGCGGACCGCGCGCATCACGTAGCGGAGATTGACCTCGTAGATGGTGTCCCAATCCTCGTCGGCCATCTCGTGCAGCTTGACTGCTGGAACGAAGGCGACCTGCCCGCCGACCACGGTGACCAGGACGTCGAGTCCGCCCAACTTCTCCACCGCCCCGGCGACCATCGCCTCGACGTCGTCCCGCGAGCGGACGTCGCCGCTCACCGGGTACGCCGTGGCACCTCGCTCCTGCAGGCCGGCCACCGCCTCTTCGGCCCGGGCAGCGTCGATATCCGCCACCACCACCGCTCCCTCGACCCCGAAGGCGTCGGTGACAGCCCGTCCGATCCCGGCGCCACCTCCGCCGATCACCAGCGCTCGTTTCCCGGTCAGTCGCATGATCCGGAGCGTAGACGATCGTTCATCGCTTCGAGGTTGTGTTCGATTACCAATTCACAGCGTTTCCTCAGGAACGACACGCCGGGCTGTCGGCGGGACTCCGTACGCTGGATTACGTGACCATCGAAGACGCTGGAACGAAGTCCTTGGCGGTGCCCGAACGGGTGACCAACGGGGTCGTGCAAGCACCCGATCGGGTCCAACCCACCGGCCTCGCCGCCGTTCAGACCGAGCAGCTGATCAGCGACGTCGGCGACGCGCTCCGCCTGCTGGACGCGGTCGAACGCGTCCGCGGCCACGCCCATCCACTCGTCCTCGGCCTGCAGGACGCGGTCGGGATGAAGATGCCGGCGGCGCTGACGCTGAGCGCGATCGCGAACGGCCGGACCACCGCCGCGGAGGTCGCCGACCAGGTCGGTACGACGACAGGCGAGGCCGAGCTCGCGATCGCCGAGTTGGAGGGGCTCGGCATGGTCCGGACCAGCCCACGCCTGGTCGTCACCTCACTGGGGCAGGCCCGCCTGTCGCAGCTGGACGGTCTGACCGTCCGCGTGCTCGACGTCGTCACCGGCATTCTCGGCCCGACCGACGCCGCTCACCTGGTCCGGCTGCTGCACACCGTCGCCGACGGCCTCGAGTCCGCCGCCGTCACCGAGACCGTCACCCAGTCCTTCCCCCAGACCGCTCTGCACAACTGACCCGCATCGGCGCGCCGCGCGACCACCTCTGCGCGGCGCGTCACCGTGTCGAACCATCCATTCCTGCCTCGACGTACCGGTGTCAGAATCCGATCGAGGGAGGTATGTCATGTTCAAGGACACCAAGGCCTTCAGTTCGTTCTCCGTCGACGATCTCGGGGTGGCGAAGGAGTTCTACGGCGACACGCTCGGGCTCGACGTGAGGGAGGAGAACGAGTTGCTCCGGGTGAACGTTGCCGGCGGCAACCCGGTGATGATCTACCCGAAGCCGAACCACGTGCCGGCCGAGCACACCGTGCTGAACTTCCCGGTCACCGACATCGACGCGTCGGCCCGCGAACTGGCCGGCCGGGGGATCACGTTCGAGCGGTACTTCGACGACCACGACGAGCTCGGGGTCTACCGCACCGAAGGACCAGCGATCGCCTGGTTCAAGGACCCGGCGGGGAACACCCTGTCGATCATTCAGGAGTGAGGGATCGGGTCGTCGTACTGACCTAGGCGACCATTGTAGCGGACGCCGTTGACGTAGGGCCAGGAGTACGGCGTACAGCCGTGCAGGCCGAGCGTCTGCTGCTGCATGACCGGCGCCGGCTGGCCGGGACCCGGGCACAGCTCGTGGGCGCGGCCGAGCCGGTGGCCGGTCTCGTGGTTGATCATGTACTGCCGGTACGCCGCCAACGATGCACCGTGGTTCGGTATCCCGTGCACCCAGCGCGCGATGTTGAGGACGACGCGATCGCCGATCCGGCAACTGGTGTAGCGGTCGTACCCGCCGCCGCAGATGATGTCGCGCGTCGCCGGCGTCACCAGCATCAGCTTGAAGTCGGCGTCCTGCCCCGGACCGACCTGCTGGAAGCGCCACAGCCCGCCGGACGCCCAGCCCTGCGGTGCGCTGTACGTCGCCCGGACGAACTCCGCCAAGGCGGTCCGGTCGATGCCGTTGATGCCGCCCTCGATCGCGATCTGGAACGTGATCAGGCGGCCGGAGCGGCCGATGACCGCGGAATCCCCGGGCAGGACGGCGTACGAGACGGTGCCGCGGGCCGGGTAGGTGATCGCCGGCTGGGGTCGCACGGGCCTCGACGCGGACCGGTCGGCGGGCTCGACGGGTTTGACGGGCCGCTGGACGCCTTGGTCGGCCGCAACTGCCTTCGTGGATGGGGCCGGGCGGTCGGGGTAGCCGTGGCGCGCGAACGGGCTGGCCGGTAGCTGGTACAACGCACCGATCGCGACCACGACGGCGATCGCCAACCCGGTCATCCTGACAACACTCCAACGGCGCATCTGGTGAGCTCCTCACAGCGCCCCTCTGGGCGCATCCTCACCCACTTCTTGCCCGTGTGCCCACTTACCCTTCTCCACTCACGTGGACCTGGTGGGTCAGGCCAGATGCAGACGCAGCGTGGGGTGGCTCGCCTCGATGAATCCGAGCGCTCGGTAGAGGTCGATACCGTCCGGAGTGGCGTGCAGTTCGATCTGACCGACGGCGGTCTCGTCACGGAACCAGTCCATCAGCGCGACCACGCAGGCCCGGGCCAGACCACGGCGACGGAAGTCGGGCTCGGTGCTGACGTTGTACAGGTGGCCGCGCAGCGTGGTGATGTCCTTCGGGCCCGGCGGGTGGACGTACACGTTGCCGGCCGCGCCCGCGACCACGCCGACGGCTGGGTCGTCGACGACGTACGCCGCGAACGTCTCCGGCGATGCGAGTTGCCCGGCGAACCACTGCCGCGCGACCTCACGCCACGGAGCGTCCGGTCCGCCGATGTCGGCGCCCATCGCCGCGAGCATGAGTCCCCGGAGCCGGACCAGCGCCTCGGCGTCGTCCGGCTTGGCCCGCCGTACCTGAATGTCGGTCACCACCACATCCTGCCAGCCGGAAATCACTACCGAACTTTTTGTCCGGTCAGTGAATCGAACAAGTGGACGCGCACCGGGGAGGCGTCCACCTGTCATGCCGCCGACCGCCGAGTGGAGCGCCGTGTCCCCGAGCAGTAGAGCCCGTCGCGCCGCCCGACCCGGTCGAGCCCGGCGGCCGAAGCCTCGGCAACGGTCCTCGTTCGGCGCGCTGGCGCTCGCGGTCCTCGGTGTGCTCCTTCCCGGTACGGCGTACCTGGCCGCGCGGCGGTTCCGGCTCGGCTGCCTGGTGACGACGATCAGCCTCGCGCTGTACGGCGCCGCGGCGTACGTCGGACTGAAGCGCCGGGACGACGTGATCGCTTGGGCTCTCGATCCGGACTTGTTGCTGTGGATGGTCGCTGGGCTGGGTGCGGTCGCACTGTGCTGGGTCGTCGTACTCGTGACGTCGTACAAGATGCTCCGGCCGCTGGCAGTGGGGCCGGCGTCGCGGCTGTTCGGTGCGGTGGTGATCGGACTCGTGTGCTTCGCCATGGCGTCGAGTACGGCGCTCGGCGCGCAGACGCTGATGGCGCAACGCAGTCTGGTGCGGAAGGTGTTCGGGAACGACAAGTCGAAGAGCCAGACGCGGCCGACGATCACCAACACCAAGGACGTGTGGGCGCAGTTGCCGCGGCTGAACCTGCTGCTGCTCGGCGCGGACGACGGCGAGGGCCGGGACGGGACGCGGACCGACACGGTGATGGTCGCGAGTATCGACACCAAGACCGGGGACACCGCGCTGATCTCGCTGACCCGGAACTGGATGCGGATGCCGTTCCCGAAGGACTCGCCGCTGTACAAGATCTACCCGACCGGCTTCTGGGATCCGAACGGCCCGAAGGAGCAGTCGGACTTCTACCTGGACGCGATGTACCGGAAGGTGCCGGAACTGCATCGCGGCATCCTCGGGCCGTCGGACAACGAGGGCGCCGATGTACTCAAGCTGTCGGTCGGGGAGGCGCTCGGGCTGCAACTGCACTACTACGTGCAGATCAACCTGGCCGGGTTCGAGCAGATGGTGGAGGCGCTGGGCGGGATCACGGTGAACATCAACTACCCGGTCCCGGTCGGTGGGAACGACGACAAGAAGATCCCGCCGAGCCGCTATCTCGAACCGGGCCCGAACCGGAAGCTGAACGGCACCGACGCCCTCTGGTTCGCCCGCGGCCGCTACCGGGTCCCAGGCGCCGACGTGGCCCGCCAGGCGCGCCAACGCTGCACGATCAAGGCGATCGTGGAACGCGCGACTCCGCAGAACGTCCTCGCCAACTACCAGTCCATCGCCAAGGCCGGCGAACAACTCATCCGCACCGACGTCCCGCCGGACATCCTCCCCCACCTCATCACCCTCGGCCAGAAGGTCAAGTCCGCCAAGATCACCAACATCGACCTGGACAAGAAACGCAACTACCCCAACGGCCGCAACCCCAACTACGCCGCGATGCGCATCCTCATCGCCAACGCCCTCAACCCACCCACCCCCAGGCCCAACCCCAGCCCCACCACCACCCCAACCCGCCGCCCCACCACCACCAAACCAACCGCGAACCCAACCACCCCGACAAACCTCACCGAAGCCTGCGCCTACACCCCCGGCCCACCCAACTGAACAGGCGGGCCGGGCGCGGCGTCAGGCGTAGCGGACGCCGAGGCCGCCGTCTACGGACCAGTTGGCGCCGGTGACGAAGGCGGCGGCGGGGGAGGCGAGGAAGCAGACGACTTCGGCGACGTTCTCGGGGGTGCCGATGCGGCCGAGGGGGTGGACGCTGAGCGCCTTCTCGCGTTCGCCGGGGATGGTGTCGAAGAACTCCTCGAGCAGGTCGGTGCCGATGTAGCCGGGACTGACGGCGTTGACGCGGACCTGGTGCGGGGCGACGTCCAGGGCGAGGCTGCGGGTCATCCCGACGAGTCCGGACTTGGCTGCGGCGTACGGGAACATGCCGGCGGTGGTCAGACTGGAGTGGATCGAGGCGATGTTGACGATCGAGCCGTGCCGGTTCTCGATCATCGCCGGCAGCACCTGGCGGGCCATCAGCCAGGCGCCCTTGAGGTCCACGTCGAAGACGCTGTCCCACTCCTGCACGGTCATCTTGGTCGCGTCGGCGTACGCGTTCTTGCCGGCGTTGTTGACCAGCACCGTGATCGGCCGGCCGAGGTCGTCGGTCAGCTTCTCGACGGCCTGGCGGACGGAGGTCTCGTCGGTGATGTCGCCGACCGCGGCCGCGACCTTGGCACCGGTCTCCTGGAGTTCCGCGGTCGTCGCGGTGAGCTGATCGGCCAGTACGTCGATCAGTGCGACAGCGGCACCTTCTTCCGCGGCCTTCGCTGCCACCGCCCGCCCGATGCCCCGCGCGGCCCCGGTCACCAGCACGACCTCGTTCGTCAGACGTCCAGTCAAAGCTCTCTCCTCAACTTAGGCGTGACTGGAGCCTATGCCCGACTGCGCTGAGAGAGCGGCCGCTCTCGCGTAGCGGTCAGCGGAGGCTCGCGACAATGGCTGCCGGAGCAGGACGAGTTGGTGGTAGAGCGGCGCGGTCGCGGTCATCACCACCTGATGCGGATCGATCGACGGGTCCACCTCACCCCGTACGACGGCCCGCCGTACGACGACCGCACTCCGGCGATACCGGTCGGCCCAGAACGCGGTCAGCGCCTCCGCGGCCTCCGGCGTACGGAACGACGCCGCGATCACCGCCTGCGTGATCGACGGACGCTCGGTGAGCGCGGTATGCACCTCGCGGTTGAGTTTGAGCAGGTCCCCCTCGAGCGACCCCGTGTCAGCCGGCTCCCACGAGTCGTCGAGCCCGGCCCGGAGCAGGTCGACGAGCAGCCCGGCGACCGTCTTCCACCGCCGATACACCGTCGTCCGATGTACGCCGGACCGCGCCGCGACCCCGTCGATCGTCAGCCCGTCGTACCCGTGCTCGGCCAACTCGGCCTCGACCGCCGCCAGTACGTCGGCCCGCACCCGAGCGGTTCGCCCACCCGGCCTGCTTGCGCGCTCACCCGTCGTCATGGCATGATCTTAACGCAACAATCGTCGCATTAGTGGAGGCAGCAGTGATCTTCTGACCCCGGCCGTTCCGAACACGAACCCCGCGCGCGTCAGGAGGATCCCTATGCCTACCCAACTGTCCTTGCACGACCTCACCAAGTCCCACGACCACCGCCTCGTCCTCGACCAGATCACCTGCGCCTTCCCACCGGGACAGGTCAGCGGCCTGATCGGCGAGAACGGCTCCGGCAAGTCGACCCTGCTGCGAATCGCGGCCGGCGTCGAGTCGGCCCGCCTGCTGTCCACGCCGTACGACGTCCTGTTACTCGACGAACCCACGAACCACCTGTCGCTCGCGCTGGTGGAGGAACTGGAGGCTGCGCTCGACGAGTACGCCGGTGCGCTCGTCGCGGTCAGCCACGACCGCCGGTTCAACTCCCGCTGGCGCGGTGCGGTGCTTGAACTGAAGGAGGCCAGCCTTGTCTGTCACTGAGTTCACCGTCGCTGGACCGAACGAGGGTCCGTACGGCGTTGCCGTCGCCAGGGGCGAGGTGTGGACGACGCTCGTCCACGCCGGCGTGGTCGCTCGACTGTCCGGGCAACGCTTCGACCTTGGGGCAGCGGATTCGCGCCCGAGCGTGATCGTGCCGGGCCCGGATGACGCGGTGTGGTTCACCCGCAGCGGTGACGACCGGATCGGACGCATCGCAACAGGGAGTCCTGAGGTGGCGGCCATCAAGGTTCCGGGCGGCGGTTCGCCGTACGGGATCTGCGTCGGACCCGATGATGCGGTGTGGTTCACGCTGATGAACACGGACCAGATCGGTCGCCTGACAGTGGATGGCGAGGTGTCGACGTACCCGATCGGGACGACCGGGGCGTTCCCGGCGATAATCACCGCGACCGACGACCTGTGGTTCACGCTCAACCAGGGCAACGCGATCGGGCGGATGACCACGACCGGCAGCGTCACGACGTACCCGCTGCCCATCGAGGGAGCCGGGCCGGTCGGGATCAGCGCCGGGGTCGACGCGGTGTGGTTCGTCGAGATCCTTGCCGGGCAGGCGGGCCGGATCACACCCGACGGCACGATCGTGGAGTTCCCGCTGCCACCCGATTCGAAGCCGCATGCGGTGGTGGCGACGGACGACGGCGGGTGCTGGATCACCTTGTGGGGCGCGGCCGCCGTGGCCCGATTGGATGCCGCGGGCAACCTGATCGAACAGATCGGCCTCGGGGCGGGTTCCGAGCCGCATGGGCTGGCACTGGACACCGACGGATCGGTCTGGGTCGCGTTGGAGAAGGGTTCCGTTGCTCACATTCAACCGTGAGAGTGAGGGGGTTCACTCTCCGGAAGGAGGATCGGTCCCGGCAGCCAGGAGCAGAGTGGTGCTGTGACCACGACGGTGGGACTTCGGACAGCGGCACCGCGAGTTCGGGATGTGCTGGCAGTCGGACGGCCTGCCTTCTGGGTCGTGTCGATCGTGCCGTACTACGTCGGCATCCTGCTCGCGACGCGGCAGCTCGTTCCACCGCTCGAGGACTGGCCGCGACTCATCATCGGCGCCGTCGTGATGGGTCCGCTGGTCTGGCTCGCGGTGCTGGCGATCAACGATGCGTACGACCTTCCGAGTGACCGGCTGAATCCGCGCAAGGCGAAGTCTCCACTGCTCGACGGCCGCATCACGCTGCGAGCGGTGAAGCGGCTGGCCTTCGCCGCCGCGGTCGCTGCGGTCGGGATCAGCCTGCATGTCGGAGTCGTGTTCGCCTTCGGGGTGCTGCTCGCCGTTCTTCTCGGCTACGCCTACAGCGTGCCGCCGGTGCGGTTGAAGACGCGGGCCGGTTTCGACGTCGCGGTGAACGCGCTGGCGCTCGGCGCGTTCGGCCCCCTCGCCGGATGGGCGGCGGTCAATCCCGATCTCGGCGACTTCCCGTGGCTGATGGGCCTCCAGGGCACGCTGGCGGCAGTCGGTCTGTACTTGCCGACGACCTTGGCCGATCTCGAGGCCGACCGGGCCGCCGGCTACCAGACCATCGCGGTCCGGTTCGGGGCGCGGACGACGTACCGGATCGGGTTCGGTGCCTGGATCGCGGCGGCGGCGTTGTCGGTAGTGCTGGCCGCGACCGGCACGATCATCCCGCGCAGCATGCTGGTCCTCGAGGTGGTGATGGTGCCGGTGCTGATCGTCGCCTACCGGCGGTTGATCGGGCCGCGGCAGTCGTTCAAGGGGATCATCGTGCTGGCCTCGCTGTTCCTCTTCCCCTGTGGCACGTTCGCGCTGACCTATACCGGCGTGCTGTAGTTCTAACAGTGCTGTTACATTGGATATAACAGTGCTGTTAGATCAGAGGAGTCGCCCGTGTACCCCGAGATCGAGCCTTACGACCACGGCCTGCTCGACGTCGGTGATGGCCACCGCGTCTACTGGGAGGTCTGCGGCAACCCGGACGGCAAGCCGGCCGTGGTGATCCACGGCGGACCGGGTTCCGGGGCCGGTGCCTCGTGGCGACGGTACTTCGACCCGTCGGCGTACAAAGTGGTGCTGGTCGACCAGCGCAACTGCGGCCGCAGTACGCCGGACGCCGCCGAACCGGACGTGGACCTGAGCACCAACACCACCGCCCACCTGATCGCGGATTTCGAGCAACTCCGCGGCATGCTCGGTATCGAGAAGTGGCTGATTCTGGGCGCATCCCACGGCGCAACCCTCGGACTCGCGTACGCCGAGCAGCATCCGGAGGCGATCTCGGAGATCGTTCTGTTCAGCGTCACCAACACGACCCGGCGTGAGGTCGAGTGGATCACCCGGGACATGGGCCGCATCTTCCCGGAGGAATGGGCCCGCTTCCGCGACGGCGTACCGGAAGACCAGCGGGACGGGAACCTGCCGCTCGCCTACAGCCGACTCCTGCACGACCCGGATCCGGCCGTCCGCGAGAAGGCGGCGCGGGACTGGTGCGACTGGGAGGACACCCATGTCCGGACACATCCGGGCTGGAAGCCGGACTCCAGGTACGACGACCCGGTCTTCCGGCTGCGATTGGCCCGGCTCGTCACGCACTACTGGGGTCACGCGGCCTGGCTGGACGAAGGTGTCCTGGAACGCGAAGCGGGCAGACTGGCCGGGATCCCGGGTGTGCTGATCCACGGCCGGCTGGACATCAGCAGCCCGCCGGACATCGCCTGGCGGATGGCCCAGGTCTGGCCGGATGCGGAGTTGCATCTGGTCGAGCAGGAGGGTCACGGAGCCGGTGGAACTTCGACGACGAAGCTGATCCTGGCCGCGCTGGACCGGTTCGCACAAACCGCAAAGATTTGATCACTGATCTTTACATCGATAAAGCGCGCCGGAACCCTAGGGTGGCATGACGTTGACCCGCCCTGAGCTCGTGACCGACTACACCCTCAGTCGGTCCGCCGTCTCCCATTTCGCCGAGCACGGATTCGTCAAGCTGAGGAACGTGCTGAGCCCGGAGACCATCGCGGCGTACGAGCCCGAGATCACCGGCAAGGTGATCGAGCTGAACACCCAGCACCTGCCGCTGGAGGAGCGCGACACCTACGGGAAGGCGTTCCTGCAGGTGATGAACCTGTGGCAGGACAGCGAGCAGGTGCTCGACTTCGTGTCGTCCCCGCGACTGGCCCGGATCGCGGCGCAACTGCTGGGCGTGCAGTCGGTGAGGCTGTACCACGACCAGGCGCTCTACAAGGAGTCCGGCGGCGGAGTCACGCCGTGGCACGCGGACCAGTACTACTGGCCGTTCGCGACCGACCGGTGTGTGACGGTGTGGGTGCCACTGCAGGAGACGCCGATGGAGATGGGTCCGCTGTCGTTCGCCGCGGGCAGTCACGTCTTCGAGCACGGCCGGGACCTGCCGATCAGCGACGAGTCGGAGCAGGTCCTGCAGCAGGCGCTGGCCGAGCAGGACTTCACCGAGGTCTCCGAGCCGTACGAACTCGGCGAGGTCAGCTACCACCTCGGCTGGACGTTCCACCACGCGCCGCCGAACCAGACCGACGTACCGCGCCGGGTGATGACGATCATCTACGTCGACGCCGCGATGGAGATCTCCGCGCCGGTCAACAAGTTCCAGGAGGCCGACCTCGCCGCCTGGATGCCCGGCAACCAGCCCGGCGACCAGATCTCCTCGCCGATGAATCCCGTCCTGTACTGATCAGAGCGTCCGCTTCTGCGGGTAGATCGTCTCGCCGCGAGCGAGTTGCTCGACGGTCTGCGCGATCCGCCGCGCCCTGGTCTCCGCTCGTTTCGGCGACGTCACCCGGTACACGACCGCGAACCGGTTCGCGCTGGTCAGGATGTCGAACATCGCCTGCGCCCGCGGTGCGGCGGCGAGTGCCTCGGCCAGGTCGGTGGGGACCTCGAGCTCACTGGAGCCGCCGTACGCCGTCTCCCACCGGCCGTCCGCCTTGGCCCGTTCGACCTGTTCGCGGCCGGCGGCCACCATGCGGCCCTCGCTCTCCATCCGCGCGACGATTCCGACGTTCCGTTTCGACCACAGACTGCGGGCGCGCCGCGGCGTGAAGCGCTGCACGAAGGTGCGGTCGTCGCGCCCCTTCCGCTGACCGTCGATCCAGCCGTGACACAGCGCTTCTTCGAGGGCCTGGTCGTAGGTGAGACTCGTCGGCGTCGTCACGGCCTTCTTGGCGAGCACCAGCCAGATCCCGTCGTTGGCCTGGTGATGCTCGCTGAGCCACGTGTGCCAGGCGTGGGCGTCGGCCACGATGACCTCGGCGCTCATGAGGCGGCCGCGGTGTAGCGCTCGGCGAGGTGGGCCGCGGCGTCTTTCAGTTCCTGGGGGCCGACGAACTCGAGGTCGCACTCGAACATGCCGAACGTCGCGGCCAGGCCGGTCCAGGACCAGCCGGAGAGGATGAGGCGGCAACTGTCCGCAGTGACCTCTTCCACGATGGCGTCGCGGCCGGCCCACTGGGCGATGTCGGAGGCCTTCGCCTGCAGGATCGCCTCGCCCTGGCACGGCCACTGACTCTGGCGACTGAACTGCTTGGAGATGTACGACGCGACGTCGGGCGCGGGCAGTTCGCGCGGTGTGAACCGCGGACCGGTCGGCGTCTTCGGCGTCATCCGGTCCACCCGGAACGTGCGCCAGTCCTTCCGGTCGAGATCCCAGCCGACCAGGTACCACCGGCCGCCCCAGGTCACCAGGTGATGCGGCTCGACCTTCCGCGGCGGCAGCCACTCCTCCTCCGACGCCCGCGGTGACGCGTAGTCGAACCGCAGTACCTCGCGTGCCCGGACCGCCATCCCGATCGCGATCAGCTGGTCCGAGTCCACGGTCGTACGACGCCTGTCGGCGTACCGGTCGACCGTCGTCACCTGGAGTGCGTCGACCCGCTGCCGCAGCCGGGCCGGCATCACCTGGCGGACCGTGGCGAGCGCGCGCAGCGCACCCTCCTCGATCCCGGTGACCGTGGTGGTCGCGGTCTGCAGGGCGACCGCGACCGCGATGGCCTGGTCGTCGTCGAACAGCAGCGGGGGCAGGTCCGCGCCCGCGTCGAGGCGGTAGCCGCCGTCCGGTCCCTTGGTCGCGCGCACGGGGTAGCCGAGGTCGCGCAACCGGTCGACGTCGCGGCGGACGGTGCGCGGGCTGACCTCGAGTCGATCGGCCAGCAGCGCGCCCGGCCAGTCGCGGCGGGCCTGGAGCAGGGACAGCAGCGAGAGAAGTCGAGCCGAGGTTTCGGACATGAGTTCAGATTGCCACGAGTAACGGCCAGAACCTGTCCTCTTCTGCTGGAAATGTCTGAGGCATCAAGCCAACACCGAAGGAGACATCGTGATCAGCACCCGAGAGCTCACCAGGGACTTCGTGGTAAGCCGCACCGAGACCGTGCACGCCGTCCGCGGCATCAGCCTCGACGTCGAACCCGGCGAGCTGGTCGCCGTCCTCGGCCCGAACGGCGCCGGCAAGACCACCACACTGCGGATGCTCACCACGCTCATCGCGCCCACGTCGGGGACGGCGACGGTCGCCGGGTACGACGTGACCGCACACCCCAGCCAGGTACGGCGCCGGATCGGGTACGTCGGCCAGGGCAACGGCGCGGGCCACAACCAGCGGGCCGGTGACGAACTGGTCGGCCAGGGCGTCATCTACGGACTCGACCGGCACGCGGCGAAGCGTCGTACCGGCGAACTGATGGAAGCGCTCGAACTGACCGAGCTCGCCGGCCGGAAGGTGTCCGAGTTGTCCGGCGGTCAGCGTCGCCGGCTCGATGTCGCGATGGGACTCGTGCACGCGCCGAACCTGCTGTTCCTGGACGAACCGTCGACCGGGCTCGACCCGCAGAACCGGGCGAACCTGTGGGACCACATCCTGCGGATGCGCGAGCAGTACGCGATGACGATCGTGCTGACCACGCACTACCTGGACGAGGCCGACTCGATGGCCGAGCGGGTGGTTGTGGTGGACCACGGCCAGGTGATCGCGGACGACACCGCCGACGCGCTGAAAACCAAGCTGGCCGGCGATCGGCTCGCGATGACGGTTGCTCCGAGCAACCTGCCGAAACTCGCCGAGCTGGCCGAGAAGTTGCCTGGGGCCCGCGAGGTGGTTGCCGTCGGCGACGAGCTCAGCGTCCGGGTCGCGGACGGACCGGCGGCCCTTCCCGCCTTGATCACGGCGGCGCAGCAGTACGGCGTACCGGTCGCGGCGGCGCAGGTCCATCGCCCGACCCTCGACGACGTGTTCCTCAACCTCACCGGCCGCAGCCTCCGCGAATCCGAGACCAATGGAAAGGCAGCCTGATGACTCTGCCTTTGGCCGGGCCTCCGGCGCCGGCGCGGTCATGGGGCCTTGGCTCCCGGCCTTCCCTCGTCACTCCAGTCGCTTCGCTCTCCACTCCTCAGTCCAGGCCGGGAGGCCCCATGACCACCATCACCGTGTCCAAGACATCGACCATGCTCTCCGCACAACCCCGGCGGAGTCTGGTGCGCGACATCCGGATCGTGATGACCCGGGAACTGAAGCCGGTGCTGCGGGATCCGTTCTCGCTGCTGTTCGGGATGATCCAGCCGCTGGTGTTCCTCGCTCTGTTCGGGCCGTTGCTGGCCGGGTCGATGGGCGGCACGTTCGGCGACGGCGTCTGGCAGTGGTTCGTGCCGTCGATCCTGGTGATGACGACGCTGTTCGGTACGTCGACCACCGGCGCGAACCTGCTGTTCGAGTTCCAGACCGGTGCGCACGAGCGGATGCTGGTGACGCCGCTGTCGCGGTCGTCGCTGCTGGTCGGCCGGGCGCTGAAGGAGATGGTGCCGCTGTTCGGGCAGGCGGTCGTCGTGATCACGGTGATGACGCCGTTCACGTTCGACCTGCATCTCGGCGGCGCGCTGGTCGGAATGGCCCTGCTGGCGGTGTTCGGGATCGGACTCGGTGCGTTCAGCTACGCGCTGGCGATCGCGGTCCGCAAACAGGACTGGATGTTCTGGATGGTGCAGCAGACCTTCCTGTTCCCGCTGATGATCCTGTCCGGGATGCTCCTCCCCTTGGAGACCGGCCCGGGCTGGATGAAGGTTGCGGCGAAGTTCAACCCGCTGTCGTACGTCGTCGACGCCGAACGGACCCTGTTCTCCGGTGACGTGTTCTCCAGCGCGGCGCTGTGGGGCTGGGTCGCCGCGATCGTGACCGCGGCCCTCGGCCTGACCGTCGGCATCAGGATGATGCTGCGCTCGGCGAACTGACCCAATTGGGCCATTGGCTCTGCTGAGCCGCGCAAAGTGAACCAGATCACCTACGGTGTCGGACAGATCACCCACCGCCCACTAGGAGATCTGATGAAGCCCCGCCCTGCGCTTCTGTCCATGCTCGGTTCCCTGGCTGTCGCCGCGCTCGCCGCCACGAGCGCGGCGGCCGCCGTACCTCCGTCCGTTGACGGACCGCGAACCGTGGCCGCGCCCCTTGCGACCGACACCGACGGCGACACGTTGCCCGACACCTGGGAGACGAACGGGTACGACGCCAACGGCGACGGCACCATCGACGTCAACCTGCCCGCGATGGGCGCGTCGCCGACCAAGAAGGATCTGTTCGTCGAGATGGACTACATGTCCGGCCGGCTGACCAGCACCGCCGGGCTGGACCGGATCGTCCAGGTCTTCGCCAGCGCACCCGTCAGCAACCCCGACGGCACCACCGGGATCAAGATCCACCTCGACGCCGGCGCGGCCGCCGGATCGGCGTACAACCTCGGCGGCGGCAACCAGGTGACGTACGACAACAACCTGCAGCCGTCCGCTTCGCAGACCACGGCGATCAAGAACGCGAACTTCGCCAGTGTCCGCAAGGCTGTCTTCCACTACATGCTCTGGGCCGACAGCTACGACGGCGGCTGCAGCAGCGGTCAGGCCTTCGCGATCCCGAACGACACCTTCATCGTCACGGTCGGCCCCAAGTGCGGCTGGGCCGGCACTGACGACCAGGAGGTCGGCACCTTCATCCACGAACTCGGGCACAACCTGGGCCTGCGGCACGGTGGCACCGACCACGGGAACTACAAGCCCAACTACCTGAGCGTGATGAACTACTTCTTCCAGCTCGGCGGTGTGCTGAAGTCCAACGGCACCCTGTACTGGGGCTACTCGAACATCGCGCCGGCGGCCCTGAACGAGACCAGCCTGAAGGAGTCGGTCGGTCTCGGCGGCTCGGCCTCGGCGTACAAGACCAAGTGGAAGTGCCCGAACGGCACCACCCGGACGACAGCCGGTGCGGCCAGCTCGCCGATCGACTGGAACTGCGACGGTGACGCCACCGACACGACCGCGGCGGACATCAACGACGACAACACCAACACGACGCTGACCGCGCAGAACAACTGGGCGAGCATCGTCTTCGGCGGCGGCGCCGTCGGCCAAGGCAGCAACGTTCGGGCCAAGACCGCAGGCTCCGAGCTCCAGGAGATGACGCACTCCGAGTACGTCAAGTTGCAGCACAGCCACCGCTGATCGCCTGCAAGGCCCCCGCACCTTTAGGTGGGTGCGGGGGCCTCTGCGTTTCTACTACTCGGCAGACCACAGGCCTGTCGCGGCGGTATCGCGGGCCCAGTCGGTGAAGTCGCGCGGCGGGCGGCCGAGGACCTGCTGGACTCCGTCGGAGACGTACTCCGATCGGTGGTTGCGGATCACCGCGAACAGGTCGCGAACGGCTTCGGCGTCCTCGAGCTCGAGGCCCTGGTCGACCAGTTCGGTGACGTGCGCCTGCGGCTCGAGGTCGACGTAACCGATCGGCCGTCCCGTGGCGACCGACAGCTCGGCGGCCACCTCGGTCATGTTCAGGTAGCGCGGTCCGGAGATCGTGTACGTCGCGCCGGTGTGGGCCTCGTCGAGCAGTACGGCGGTCATCACGTCACCGACGTCGTTCGTGTCGATCCAGGCCTCACCACCGTCGCCGGCCGAAAGCCGGATCTCACCGGCGAGCACGTGGTAGCGCAGGAAGTCCTCGCTGAAGCCCTGCGCGAACCAGGACGGCTGAATGATCGTCCAGTCGGCGCCGCTGGCCTTCACCGCATCCTCGAGCTCGAGCCCACCGTCGTACACGGCGAAGTCGCGACCCGGGCTGCCGACCCCGCGGCCGGACAGCAGCACGACCCGGCGGAGACCTTCGGAGGCGGCCTGCTTGATGAACCGGCACGCCTGGGCCAGCCCGGTCGGGCCCACGGGCGGTGCCAGGTACGCCGTCTCGGCGCCGGCGATCGTGGGTGACCAGGTGCTGTCGTCGTACCAGTCGAAGCGCTGTGCACTCGACCGCGAGGCCAGCCGGTACGGCACCCCACGGGCCTCGAGTTGCTCGACGACGCGGCGGCCGGTCTTGCCTTTACCACTCAGGATCAGAATCGGTGTCGTTGTCATGGCTTCAGTTCATCGCGGTTCGGTGAGACAAACCATGGTTGTTCAGCGCAATTCGATGTTCGAAGCGCTCAACCTAACGTACTGTGGGCTGCATGGATGTCCTCGACGATCTACTGGCCGGCACCCGCGCACGGGGCGGCGTGTTCAACCTGACGATCATGGATCCGCCCTGGGCACTCGACATCCGCGACGAGGCCGCGCTCTCCCTCGCCACCCTGGTCCGCGGCTCGGCCTGGGTACGACGGGACGGCACCGAGCCGGCGCGGATGGAGCAGGGCGACGTCGCGGTGTTCACCGGCCCGGCGCCGTACATCGTGGGTGACGCACTGGCAACCGCGCCCCAACTCCGCATCCATCCGGGCGGGGTATGTGAACCGTTGCCTGGGGCACCGACCGACTACAGTGCCCGGCTCGGCGTCCGCACGTACGGCGGTCGCGTCGAGGGCGAGGCGATGGTTGTCAGTGGCACCTATCAGCTGGCCGGCGATGTGAGTCGGCGACTGCTCGCGGCCCTTCCCTCGGTGCTCGTCGTACCGGCCGCCGACGTCGCCGGTTCTGTGATGGACATCGTGCTCAGCGAGATCCAGCGCGACGAACCCGGTCAGCAGAGTGTGCTGGATCGATGGCTGGACCTGGCACTCATCACTACGCTGCGGGCGTGGTTCGCCCGGCCGGAGTCGCACGCACCGGGCTGGTATCAGGCGCAGAGCGATCCCGTCGCCGGGCTGGCCTTGCGACTGATCCACGAGAACCCGGCCCACCCGTGGAGCGTCACCGAACTGGCCGCCCGCGTCGGCGTCTCCCGCGCCAGCCTGGCCCGCCGCTTCACCGCCCTCGTCGGCGAAGCCCCGATGACCTACCTGACCGGCTGGCGCATCGCCCTGGCCGCCGACCTCCTCCGAGGCACTCGCGACACCGTAGAAACCATCGCCCGCCGCGTCGGCTACGCCAACGCCTTCGCCCTCAGCGTCGCCTTCAAACGAGTCCGCGGCACCACCCCGACCGCCCACCGCCGAGCAACCGCCGCCGCCTAACCCTCCGCCATGACTTTCTCAGGATCGGGACCTAGTGGCCGGCGGTGGTGGCCCTCATGAAGGCGAGGGCTTGCGGCCAGGCCAGGCGGAACGCGTTCGCGTTGACGTCCTTGTCGTGGCGGGACTTGTCGGAGAAGCCATGGTCCGCACCCGGGAAGTACTGCGTGAATGTCGCGCCGGTCGACCGTGCCTGGAGGACGGTCTGCAGGGCCTCGAAGTCAGCATTCGGTACGGCGGTGTCCGCACTCGGGTAGCTGACCAGCACCGGCGCCGTGATCGCACCGGCTTCGGCGATCGCGTCGTACGAATGATGCGGCGGGAGCTTCGACGGCACCGTCGGGTGGAACGCGACGACGTTGGCGACCCGGTGATCCCGTGCCGCCAGCAAGAAGGCGAACCGCCCGCCGAGGCACCACCCGATCACGCCGACAGTGCTGCACCCGAGCTCATCCGTCAGGTAGTCCAGCAACTCGGTCTGCTCGGCCAGCGCCTTGTCGTCGTCCATCTCACGCAGGAGCGCGCTGAGTTCCTCCCGGGTCGAGTTGTCGGTACTCCGCCCCTTGAACGGGTCCCACACCAACGCCGTGATCCCCTCGCCGGCCAGCTCGTCGGCCCACTCCCGGACCTGCTCCCCGATCCCGGTGATCATCGGCAACAACAACATCCCAGCCCGCCCCACCCGAGCCAGGTAAGCGTCCTGCTCCCCAACCCTCACAGTCACACCCATACGCGAATCCTAGACAGCCGGCTGGCTGCGGTGTGCGGCGAGCATGCGGAGGACGGCGGTGTTGACGAGGATGAGGATGATGGCGGAGAAGATCAGGAGGGCCAGCTCGGCTGGGAGCAGGGCTATGCCCAGGCCGATGGCCAGGACTGGAATGACCAGGCCGGCGTAGGCGATAAGGAAGAGGGCGGCGAGGACTTCGCCGCGGGAGGTCGGGTCGGCGAGGGAGGCGGCGGTGGCCACGGCACCGCGGAAGACGAGGCCTACGCCGGCGCCGGCCACAACTCCGCCGACGATGAAGAGCGCGAGGCTGGGGAGCAGGCCGCCGACGGCGACGCCGACGAGACCCACCGACATGAGGATGAGGCCGAGGCGGAGTTGGTGCGGGCGACTCATCCGAACGAAGACAACCTGACTGCCGGCTCCCGCGATAAAGACGGCGAACGTCACCACGCCCGCAAGCAGCCGCGAGGTCTGGTGCAACGTCCCGGCCAGGAACGTCGGCGCCAGCGACGTGAAGAGCCCGAAGATCGCGAACGCCGCGAAGGCTCCGACCGCGGTCGCGAAGAACAACGGCTTCGCGGACGACGGAAGCGCGACTCGCTGCGGTCGATAGGCCGGCCGCTCCTCCAGCCGCTCCACCGTCTCTGGAACCAGCGCAATCCCCACCGCACTGAGCACCAGCAACACCAGGAAGATCTCGTACGGGCGCTCGAGCGGTGACGACACGTACTGCGCGAGCAGACCACCCACCAATGGACCGAACGCCAGCCCGCCGAGGTTCACCATGCTCGAGATCAGCGCCGAGCGACTCGGGTCCTCGTCCGGCCGGGCGACCTGTCGCAGTTCGGACAGATGTGCGGTGGCCGTCGCGGTCAGGATGCCGACACCGACACCGCAGATGAACCGGGCGACCAGCAACCCGGGGACGTCCTGCCAGACCAGGAAGACAACGGCGGACAAGACCTCGGCGAGTACGGCGAGCAGGGCGACCCGACGCCGGCCGAACCAGTCGCTGACATGGCCGGCGAGGTAGAGGCTGGCCATCACGCCAACCGCGTAGCTCGCGAAGATGACGGTGATGACGTACGTCGGGAAGCCGTCGCGCTGCTGGTAGATGGCGTAGAGCGGTGTCGGGACCGTGGAGAACGCCATCGTGGTCAGGAAGGCCGCGGCGATCACCCAGAACCCCGGACCGTGGCGGAACCGGACGCGTGAGCCGGTGGACTCGAGCGCACCGGAACCAGTCAAGGCAGACATGTCTCCAGGTTCGCTCGCCTGATCTATCGAGTCCAACGAAAGTTCTTGCACGCTCTTATCGACAAGTCCGATAATTCAGCCTGTGGACAGTCGCCAACTCGAATACTTCGTCGCCGTCGCCGAGGAGCTGAGCTTCACCCGCGCGGCCCAGCGGCTGTTCACCGTCCAGTCCACAGTGTCGGCCGCCGTACGGGCGCTGGAGACGGATCTCAAGACGACCCTGTTCGACCGCTCGACCCGCCGGGTGACCCTGTCCGCGGCCGGTCAAGCGTTGTTGCCCGAGGCAAAGGCCGCGCTGGAGGCGCTGGACCGGGCCCGGGCCGCGGTCGAGGAGGCGTCGGCGGGGTTGCGCGGCAACATCCGGATCGGCACGTTGGCGCGGCTCGGTCTGGTCAATCTGGCCGAGTTGCTCGGCGCGTTCCACCGGAAGTACCCGTTGGTCGACGTACAGGTGGCGACGTCGCCGACCGGGTCGAGCGGACTGGCGGACGACGTACGTCACGGCCGACTCGATGTGGCGCTGGTCGGGCTGTCCAGGTCCGAGCTGCACGGACTGGAGATCCGCGACCTCGCCACGGTGCCGTTCGTCGTCCTGCTGCCGTCGTCCCATCCGCTGGCCGGCAAGCCGGAGGTCGCACTCGACGAGCTCAGCACGGAACGGTTCGTCGACATGCCGCGCGGGTTCGGCAACCGCAGCATGGTCGACAGGGCCTTCGACAACGCCGGCATCCCGCGGCGGATCCAGGTCGAGGTGCCGGAACTGACCACGATCCCCGACTACGTCCGGGTCGGTCTCGGCATCGCCGTCGTACCGCAGTTGGAGCCGGCCGCGGCGCCCGGCGTGGCTCAGCTCCCGATCGCGGGCTCCGACCTGAGCTGGACGTTGTCGGTGGTGACGGTCAGCGGCAGACGACCGAGCAGAGCGGTGACCGCCCTGCTCGATCTGATGGCTGACTCGCTCCGCCCAGGTGGGCCGTACTTCTAGGCGACCCAGATGGACTGCCAGTCCTTCTGCTCGTTGTAGCGGCGGAGCGAGGCGACGCCACTGAGCCAGCCGAGCCACGCCCCGTACGGCGGCTTGCCCTCGAACCCACTCATCACGAACGTGAGCCGGGTCTTCCCGCCGGACTCGGCCAGCTCCCAGGTGCTGATCCCGGCCAGTCCCCAGTCGATGGACATCTTCTGTCCCTCGACCAGATCGATGATCTCCATCCCGGGCCCGGCCTCGAACCCACCCATCGCGAACCGGCCGCCGACCCGCGCGTCGATGTCCACCGGGTACCCGAACCACTCGGACGCCTTCGCGGACTCGGTGAGCGACGCGTAGACCTGAGCCGCCGGCGCGTCGATCAGTGCCTCGCCGGCCAACGTCGACGAGGTGAAGTCCGGCCGGGTGGTGAGCTCACGGCCTTCCAGGTGGTCGACCAGGTTGGCGAGCGCGAGCGACCAGAACGTCTGGAGTACGCCGCGGATGTTCGAATTGGTGACCGCCTCCGCCCACTTGAAGTGGCTCTGCGACAGCTTGATGACCGTGGAGTCGTCGCTCTCCTCGATCAGCGTGATCTCGGTGGTGGTCTCCTCGCCGCCGAGCAACCACGCCAACTTCAGCGTGTGGTCGTCGTACTGGAGGACTCGCTGGTGCGGAGCGTCGCCCTCGGGGATGTAGCGGCCCCAGAACTCGAAGGTCCCGGGCAGGTCGACGTTCGAGTGCTCGCCGAGCCAGAGGTTGAGTGCCTTGGGGTCGGTCAACGCCAGGCGGACGTCGTCGATGCCGGTCTTCGCCCGGGCCTGGAGGATCAGAGGTTCAGTCATGGTCTTGGTCTCCCTTGGGATAGCAGGCCACGGCCAGCTTGAAGGCGTCGCCCTCGGAGCCGCCGTAGCGCTCGAAAAGGTCTTGCAGCGTGCTCTGCAGGTCTTGGAAGAACTCCCGCCGCCGGTCCGGTGGGACCCGGATCTCACCGGACACCCCGATGGACGGCAGCTCCGGAGCTGCCCGGTCCAGCGCGGCGATGTCTGTCTGGACCTCTTCCATCAGGTCCAGCAGGTAGCCGAGGCTCAGCTCGTCCTGAGTCCGGCGCAGTCCGCCGATCCGGCCGACGAGCCGGGGCGACAGCCAGTACGAGCGGGCCGTCGCCTGGTAGATGCCCTCGCGGATGCCGCGCACCTTGCGCTCCTCCACCAGGGTCACCAGACCGGCCTCGACGAGGCGCTTGACGTGGTAGTAGACACGCTGCGGAGTCTGCCCGAGCTGTTCGGCCACCTCGCCGCAGGTGTGCGGCTCGGCCAGCCGCCGCAGCACCTCGATGCGCTGCGGCTTGAACAGCGCCTCAGCTTGCTCGAGCTGCTCCAGGTGCATCACGTCTCTCATCACACAAAAAAGTTTGTACGTAAAAATCTCCTTTGTCAATGAACAGTACGACGGCAGCCGACAGCACGGACCGGCGGTCTGCCGGATCCATTGGCCGGGAATGTAAATGGCCGCCCGGTCGTTGTGACCAGTGCTTTGGTGATACATCACCGAAGCAAGACACCCCACACTCCTGGGGGCCTTTGCTACGGACCGTCCGGCACGTTCCTGCCGGCGAAGGAAGGAAGCGCGACATGGCAACTGTCTCGTTCAAGGGAGCCAGCCGGGTCTACCCGGGCACCGACACCCCGGCCGTGGACAAGCTCGACCTGGACATCCAGGACGGCGAGTTCATGGTGCTGGTCGGACCGTCGGGGTCGGGTAAGTCGACCGCGCTGCGGATGCTGGCCGGCCTCGAAGAGGTCAACGAAGGTTCCATCTACATCGGCGACCGGGACGTGACCGACCGTCCGCCGAAGGAGCGCGACATCGCGATGGTGTTCCAGAACTACGCGTTGTACCCGCACATGACGGTCGGGGACAACATGGGCTTCGCGCTCAAGATGCAGGGCATCCACAAGGACGAGCGGGCCAGGCGCGTCATGGAGGCCGCCAAGCTGCTCGGCCTGGAGGAGTACCTGGACCGCAAGCCGAAGGCGCTGTCCGGTGGTCAGCGCCAGCGCGTCGCGATGGGTCGCGCGATCGTCCGGAACCCGCAGGTCTTCCTGATGGACGAGCCGCTGTCGAACCTCGACGCCAAGCTTCGCGTGCAGACCCGCACCCAGATCGCGGAACTCCAGCATCGGCTGGGCGTGACCACGGTCTACGTCACCCACGACCAGGTCGAGGCCATGACGATGGGCGATCGGGTCGCCGTACTGAAGGACGGCCTGTTGCAGCAGGTCGACACCCCGCTGAACCTGTACGACAACCCGAAGAACAAGTTCGTGGCCGGCTTCATCGGCTCGCCGGCGATGAACCTGATCGAGGCCGAGATCACCGACGGTGGTGCGAAGATCGGCGACTACGTCGTACCGATCGAACGCAAACTGCTGGCCAAGGCCGGTGCCGACAAGACGCTGACGCTGGGGATCCGGCCGGAGGCGTTCCGCCTCGCCGACGAGGGCCTGCCGGTGAAGGTCGCGGTGATCGAGGAGCTCGGCTCGGACGCGTTCCTGTACGGGACCGCCGAGCACACCACGAACCAGCAGATCATCGCCCGCATCGGCACCCGCCTGCACAACGAGAAGGGCACGCTCGTCCATCTCGCCCCGAACCCGGACAAGCTGCACCTCTTCTCGACCTCGACCGAGGAGCGCCTGACCGCTTGATCGGTTCTTCGCAGCAGCCTCCCGCAGTGCGCGGGAGGCTGCTTAATGCTTTGACCAAGGACCGCACGATCGCGTTTGCTCGACTGCGTGACGATCGAGCGCACCAACCCCGATGGCCTGCACCCGACGCCTGGCTACCACCACGTGACGCGGGTCCAGGCCGACACCCTGATCTACCTCGCCGGCCAGTGCCCGCTCCAACCGTCCGGTGACCTGGCCGACGGTGGACTCGAAGGTCAGACCGAGCAGGTGATCCGGAACATCCTCGTCGCACTCGAAGCCGCGGGTGCCACGCCGGGGGACGTCGTACGCACGGTCATCTACGTCGCCAGCCCGGACCGCGAGGAGCTGGCCGCGGTCTGGACGCAACTCAATACTTCACCACTCGCCCCCGCGTTCACCTCGGCCAGCACCCTTCTCGGCGTCGCCCAACTCGGCTTCCCCGGCCAACTGGTCGAGATCGACGTCACCGCCGCACTCTGAACGGGTTGGCTGCTAACACACTGCGGTGTCGGCACAGTGCTCCACCCGTCCGCCGACAACGGTTGCGAGCACCCGGATGTCCGGCAACGAATCCACCGCGACGGTAGTCGGGTCGTCCGAGAGGATCACGATGTCGGCTACTTGCCGCGGGCCAGGCTGCCCTTCACGTCCTCCTCGAACGTGCCGTACGCGCCGTCGATCGTGAACAATCGCAGCGCCTGATCGACCGTCAGACGCTGCGCCAGCTGCCAGTCCTCCGGCGGACGGCCGAGGTAGCTCTGCCGGGTCACCGCCTGGTGGATCGCCTCCAGAGGCGATCCGTGGGGCATCTGGTTGCCCACGGCAAGCACCAGCCACGGTGTGTCGGTGCTGCCGATGGTGCGAAAATTGCTTTCCACGAGATCTCGCCAGCGGGCGATCCAACGGATCTGGCCGCGAGCCACCAGTTCCGGGAATCCCGCCTCCGCCGCCAGATCCCCCGGCATCCCGGGCTGGATGGATGCGATCATCCCCAACTCGCCCATCCTGGTCAGCTGATCGTCGCGGAGTTGGATGACGTGCTCGACGCGGTGGCGTGCGTCCGGGTTGGGGTGCGCGGCCTGTGCCCGCGCCACCGCCGTCAGATATTGGTCATGCGCCTCGGCACTGATCGCGTGCGCCGTCACCTGCCAGCCGATGCGGTGCGCTGACAGCACATACTCGTCCAGCTCGGCCTGGTCCCAGTGGAACTTGGTGCCCCAGTCGTGGTCGAGGAACAGCTTGATGCCACCCAGCCGAAGGTGCGTGCTGTACGCGTGGCGCGGCTCGAAGCCGCGGAACCAGTGGCCGAACTTCTCGTCCTCGAAGTTCATCGGCAGGTAGGCATTGACCCGCACCCGGAGCCGACCAGCCGCGTCGAGCGCACGCAGTGCCTCCAATCGGTCCTGGTTGACGAACTGCTCGTTGATGCTGGTCCAGCCCCGGCTCAGCGCCGCATCGACCGCTAGATCGGCGTTGTAGCCGACCATGCTCCCGTCGCCGATCCAGTGCGCGTGCGAATCGATGAAGCCCGGCAGCAACGTCCGCCCACCGAGATCCACGACGCGGGTGGGGCCTTTCCGCAACGCCAAGACCTCTTCGTCGGCGCCGACCGCCAGAATCCGTCCGTTGCGGACCGCAACAGCCTCGGCTCGCGGCAGCCCGTCCTCCATGGTGAGCACGACCCCGTTGTGATAGATCACCTCGGGCGGATCGGAACTCGTCGCGGGAAGCGGCAGCAGCAGAATCGCCGCACATCCGACCAGAACCACACCAGGGCGCCACGCCAACCGCACGCCTCATCGTCCCACCCCCGGTCCTGGGTGTCAGCCGATCTCGTGGTGAGGAGCCAGTCGGCGGTCGGGGTCGTACCGGTGCTTGAGTTCGGTGAGGCGGTCGTAGTCGTCAAAGGCTTCGCAGACCTCGTCGGAGGTCAGTGGGGCGAAGCTGAAGTTGAGGGATCGGCCGATCGTTGCGCCGGCCCACGGTTCGAGGATCGCGCGGTGCAGGTCGGTCACGTCGCCCTTGCCGGGTGGGCGATCGACTGAAGCAGGCCGTCCCTGCGCACTAGGCGACGATCAGGCCGATGCCCAGGGTCAGGACGCCGAGGGCGAGGGACGCGGCGCCGAGCCAGAGGACCCAGAGGAACTGGTTCGGCTGCGTCCGGCCCTTGCCGGCGGACGAGGCGAAGAAGCCGGCGGACATCAGGATCGCCGCGACCGGGATCGCCAGTCGCGCGACCCAGAGCAGGACACCGGTCAGCCCGGTCTGGTCGACGTACAGGAGCCCGACCAGACTCAGGATGACCAGCACGCCGGCGTGCGCGTGACCGGCCCGGGCGAACGACTTCTGGAAGTCCGTCATCGGCACCTGGCCGCGGACGATCTTGGTCATGAAGTAGCCACCGAACTGGATCGTCACGATGGTGAGCAGGATCGCCCCGGCGATGATCCGCGAAGCCTCCGTCATGCGTGCACCTTCTCCTTGCTGGTGTGGTTGAGCAGTTGGCGGGTCGGCGTACTGTCGGACGACCGGGCGACCCAAAGCGCCACCGCGATGTAGAGAATCTGCTCGGGAATGCGCTGCCACAGCGGCGTCGCCGGCTCGCCGTTGAACGCGACGTCCGCGGTCGCGGCGTAGATGTTTGCCGGAAGCAACATCACGTACAGCGCGGCCAGCCCGAGCGCGGCCGGCCAACGAGTCGCGGTCAGGACGAGCCCGGCCGCGCCGAGGAACTCCAGTACGCCGCTCACGTACACCAGCGCGTCCGCGAACGGCAGGAACGACGGCACCATCCGGGCCAGGTCGGCGTGGTTCGGCATCGCCGTCACACTCGCCGGGACGAAATGCGCGCTCGCGGTGAACAGCAGCATCACCGCCATCCCGTGCGCTGCAGTGACCGGCCAACTCGCGAACCGCCGGACTCCGAGCGCACCCAGCGCCCGGAACGCCAGCGTCGCCAGCACCAGTACGAGGGGGATCATTCGCTTACCTCCTTCTATGGATAGTTGCGCTATCCGTTAATGGATACTGCTACTATCCATCAGGACCGCGAGGAAGGCAAGTGAGATGCGAATCGGGGAACTGAGCCGGGCTACCGGCGTACCGGTGCCGACGATCAAGTACTACCTGCGTGAGGGCCTGCTACCACAGGGTGAGCTGAGCAGCCCGAACCAGGCGTCGTACGGCGAACCACACGTCCGCCGGCTGCGGTTGATCCGTGCCCTGGTCGAGCTGGCCCAGGTCCCGGTGGCGCAGGTCAAAGAGATCCTCGAGTCGCTCGACGCCGACGACGTACCCCTGCACGACCAGATCGGCCGCGCCCACCGCGCACTCACCCCTCGCCGCAAACCGGCCGCCTCCGACGAGGCCCGCGCCGAGGCCACCGCTCAAGTGACCGACCTCATCAGTCGGCGCGGCTGGTCCGTCGAGCCCGAGGCCCCCGCCCTGGCCACCCTGATCGAAACCGTCGCCGCCCTCCGCACCCTCGGCCAGGACAACCTGGTCGGCTTCCTCGACGCCTATGCCGAAGCCGTCGAACGCTTCACCGAACTCGAGATCGATGCCGTCTCCACCAACCCCACCCGAGACCAACTCGCCGAATCCGTCGTCATCGGCACCATCCTCGGCGAAACCCTCATCTCCTCCCTCCGCCTACTGGCCCAAGAATCCATCTCCGCCCAGCGATGGAAGACGTAACCCGCCCGCCGCTTGCAGGTGTCACAGAACCCGGCCACCTGGCGTCTTATGCCGACGTGTCGAAGCACCGATGGCGAGGAGACGACGATGACCAGCACCACCAGGATTCCGCCGGCTGAGATCACCGGCCTCTTCGGGATGGTCGCGAAGCGGATGAGCAAGAAACTGCTCGGCGAGGTCCCCGAACCGCTCGGGGTGATGTGGCACAACCAGCGCGTGCTCAAGGCGTTCTTCGGCTTCAGTGGCAAGGCCGAGAAGTGGGACATCTGCGACCCGCAACTGAAGTCCTTCGCCCATATGGCCACGGCGGCCCTGGTGGGCTGCAGCTTCTGTCTGGACCTGGGCTACTTCCAGGCGAAAAACCAGGACCTCGATCTGGCCAAGGCCCGCGAAGTACCGCGGTGGCGGGAGTCCGACCTGTTCACTCCGCTCGAGCGGGACGTGATGGAGTACGCCGAGGCGATGACTCAGACGCCCCCGACCGTGACCGACGAACTGTCGGCGCGACTGCTGAAGCCGCTCGGCCCGGCCGGCCTGGTCGAGCTCACGGCATTCATCGCCGCCGCGAACCTGGCGAGCCGCACCAACGTCGCCCTCGGCATCACCTCACAGGAGTTCTCCACAGCCTGCGGCCTACAACCCCTCGCCACCCCTCAACGAACCTAGGTGCCGACTCGGTCAGCCGTCGTGCGCCATGTCCACGAAGCGCGAGTAGTGGCCTTGGAAGGCTACGACGACGTCGGCGGTGGGGCCGTTGCGGTGCTTGGCGACGATGAAGTCAGCCTCACCAGGACGCGTCGACTCACGCTCATACGCATCCTCCCGGTGAAGCAGGATCACGACGTCGGCATCTTGCTCAAGGCTGTTATGGAGAGCAATTCCGTTGGCGACGAAGTTGTGGGTGCCTAGGACGGTGGCGTCGTACACCTCCTGCTCGCCGAGGGACTCGATTGAGGTGATGGTGTCCCAGAAGATGTCGTTGGTGGCGAGGACTTCGAGGTCGGCGTTGTCGAGGATGTCGGCGACCTTGGCGAGGCGCTGCCGGCTCGGCGCGTGCTTCCACATCGTCGAACCGGAGAACTGCGTGCCCATGGCCGTGGCGAACTCGCGATGGGTGACCTTGCGGTCGGCGAGCACCTCGCGGACGTCAGTCCAGACCTCCTTGGGGATGGTGTCGAGGTTGGTGTTGCTCTTGACGTCGCGCAGGGCCGCGGCAACCTCGAGGACGTTGAGCCCGCGCAGGCCGTGGACGCCAATCTCGTCGCAGAAGCGCAACTGGTTCTCGGCGCCGTAGATGTACAGGTGGTAGCCGTCGCGGTAGCCGCTCTTCTTGACGGTCTTGATGCGGCTGAAGATGTTGTGGCGAAGGAGTAGCCGGGCCAGGTCGTCGACGAGTCGGCGGCTGGTGGAGGCGTAGTAGATGCGTCCCTGGCCGGCCTTCGCGTCCCAGCGGACGGATCCGTCGGTGGCCCACAGGTGGCGGATGAAGCGCCCGACCTGATCCTTGGGCAGGGCGAAAACGCCGGCCGGGATGAACTTCTCGTGGCTGCGGAGACCGAAGAGGCCCAGCTCGTCGAGCCAGGCGGCGATCGGGTTCCGCTTACCGCGGGCGAGCCGGTACGGCGCTGGGAGGCGGAGACTGGTGACCCGGGCCGCGGCGTACTCGTCGCGGATCGCGGTGATCCCGAAGCGTCTGTGTGCGGCTTCGGCAACGGCGGTCAGGTTGGCCTCGTCGATGCTCGCGTACCGGATCGACTGGCGCTTGACGAACGAGCCGTCGCCGAGCAGATGGGCGAGGATGGTGATCTCGTCCTCGTCCCAGGGGGTGACGTCCAGCGGCGCGGGCACGTGCCGGAGCGACCCCAACCGTGCTCCCGGAACCAGGTCGCCCAGCGGCTTCCAGCCGTCGTACGTGAGGAACGGATGGTTCGCGGTTGCCTTGATCTCCCGGCCGGATGCAAGCTTCAGCCGGAAGACCTCCTTCACACCGCTCGGGAAGGCGTGCGTCAACGTCCGTGGCACCAGCTTCAGCCGATCATCCAGCGACCAGACCGGGATGTCTCGCGCGTCCGTGGCGAGCAGCTCGCCCAGGGAGATTTCGGCGCCGGTGTCTGCGCGCAGCAGCCGGGTGTCCGCGGTCAGGCAACCGGATTCGCGGAGGTCGGAGGCCATGGGGCGTTTGTCGGAGCGTTGTTCGGAGCCTCGGTTGAGCTGGCAGATGGCTACGACGGGGAGCTCTAGTTCTTTGGCGAGGAGCTTGATGGAGCGGGAGAACTCGGAGACCTCGAGCTGGCGGGACTCGACCTTCTTGCCAGACGTCATCAGCTGGAGGTAGTCGATCACGATCAGCCGGAGGTCGTGGCGCTGTTTGAGCCGGCGGGCCTTGGCCCGGATCTCCATCATGGTGAGGTTGGGCGAGTCGTCGATGAAGAGCGGGGCCTCGGAGACCTCGCCCATCTTGCGGGCCAACCGGGCCCAGTCCTCGTCGGTCATCTTGCCGTTGCGCATGTGGTGCAGCGGCACCTTCGCCTCGGCCGAGAGCAGACGCATGGTGATCTCGTTGCGGCTCATCTCGAGCGAGAAGATGCACGAGGTCAGGCCATGCCTGATCGATGCCGACCGGGCGAAGTCCAGCCCGAGGGTGGAGTTGTGGGTCGGGATCATCGTCTTGCCGGCCAGGTACAGGTGGTCGGGGTTGTCGACCTCGACGCACCGCACCGGCACGCTCTCGACCCGCTCGAGCCACTCGAGCCGGCGCTCACCCTCGCCGACCAGCGCGGCCGGGAAACCGTGCCCGGTGATCTGCCGTGGCGCCGACCCGGGGATCGGCGGTGTCAGTCCGGGACTCGCGGACATCGCCGTGTGCAGGTCGGCGGTCGTGCAGACCACCGGGCGGCCGCCGTCCTCGACCCGCCACTGGTGCTCGGCGTCGGCGACGATCGTGCTGCCATCGGAGAAGAACAGCCGGAAACAGGGCCGGTCCACCATCACCTCGGTCGCCGCGACCACCGTGGTCGGCAGGCCGTCGGCGTCGAGGAGCTGGTCACCGACGGCGACCTCGGCCATCGTGGTCCAGCCGGTCGGCGTCGGCAGTGGGGTGTCGAGCGCGAGCGCCTTCCCCATCGCGGGACGTGCGGCGACGATGATCATCTGGCCGGGGTGCAGGCCGTTGGTCAGCTCGTCGAGGTCGGTGAACCCGGTCGGTACGCCGACCATCGCGTCACCACGGGAGTCGATCGCCTCGATCTCGTCGAGGGCGCCCTCCATGATGTCCTTCAGCGGCGCGTAGTCCTCGGTGGTCCGCTTCTCGGTGACCGAGTAGATCTCGGCCTGCGCCTCGTCGACGACGTCGTCGACCTCACCCTCACCGGCGTACCCGAGCTGGACGATCTTGGTGCCGGCCTCGACCAGGCGGCGCAGGATCGCCTTCTCCCGGACGATGTGCGCGTAGTAGCCGGCGTTCGCGGCGAGCGGGACGGAGGCGACCAGGGTGTGCACGTACGGCGCGCCGCCGATCCGGGCCATCTCGCCCCGGCGGTTCAGCTCGGCCGCGACCGTGATCGCGTCGGCCGGCTCACCCCGCGCGTACAGATCGGTGACGGCGTCGAAGACGATCTCGTGCGCCGGGCGGTAGAAGTCGGTGCCGCGCAGGGTCTCGATGACGTCGGCGATCGCGTCCTTGCTCAGCATCATCGCGCCGAGCACGCACTGCTCGGCCGCCAGGTCCTGTGGCGGGGTGCGGTCGAAGCCCATCTCCGGGTTGCGCTCTTCCTGACCGCCGCCCGGACCCCCGCGGAACTCCGCCACACTCACTTCGTCCGACCTCCTCGTCCGCCCACCGCATCACGCCAGGCCGAAACACTCCGCCCGGCCCAGAATCGAACACCTGATCGAACCGTAACCGAACCCGCCGACAATTTCCTCCCCCCACCCGACCACCCGGCCGGACAAGGATTCGCCGGCGCCGTCCGCAGGCGGACTCGCCCCCGAGACTGCGGGCGGACGGCGTCAGTCACGCGACCGTACGCCGGTCCTGGCACCGGGTGGTAGCCGGTCGTCCACAGGGGGTGTGGACGAGCTGTGGGAAACCCCGTGAGCAGGTGTGCACAGGTTGGGCATATACCTGTGGATATCTGGGGACAACGATCCACAACAGGCCCCTGACCTGCAGTTTCACCAATGCACAACTGTGGAGAAGAAAAAGATTCAAACCTTCTTCCGGACTCCCCGGTCCGGTGGGCTGTGCACAGCCTGAGTCAGGCACAATGTCCCTCATGCTCATGACAGGCCACCCGTGAGGGCCGGGCTGCGACGTCTCCTCGGGGAGCAAGACCAGGAGATTCTGCGACTCGCCGTTCCGGCCTTCTTCGCCCTGGTATCCGAGCCGCTGATGTTGCTGGCCGACTCGGCGATCGTCGGACATCTCGGGACGCCGCAACTCGCGGCACTCGGTGTGGCCGGCGTGATCCTGCAGTCGCTGGTCGGTGTCTGCATCTTCCTCGCGTACGGCACCACCTCGGCCGTCGCCCGGCGGATCGGCGCCGGTGACCACCGCGGTGCGCTCGCCCAGGGCATCGACGGACTCTGGCTGGCTCTGCTGCTGGGCGTCGTACTGGCCGTGGCCGGCCTCATCCTCGCCCCAGTCGCGGTAGCAGCGTTCGACCCGTCGCCGGACGTCGCCGACCATGCGGTGATCTATCTGCGCATCTCCTGCTTCGGCATCCCGTCCATGCTCCTGCTGCTGGCGGCGACCGGCGTACTGCGCGGCCTGCAGGACACCAAGACCCCCATGGTCGTCGCGATCAGCGCCAACCTCGTGAACATCGGTCTGAACTTCCTGCTCGTCTACGGCCTCGACCTGGACATCGCAGGCTCCGCACTGGGTACGGCGCTCGCCCAGACAGCCGCCGGCGTCGCGCTTGCCGTGGTGGTCGTCAAAGGCGCCAGACGAGACGGAGCCAAGCTGCGACCGGACCGCCCCGGCATCATCGCGTCGGCGCAGATGGGTGGGCCGCTGATCGTCCGCACCCTGACGTTGCGGGTGGCAATCATCCTGCTCACCTTCGTCGCCACCGGCCTGGGTACGACGTCGCTGGCGGCACACCAGGTGGCCTTCACCCTGTGGTCGTTCCTGGCCCTCGCACTCGACGCGATCGCCATCGCAGGCCAGGCGCTGACCGGCCGCTCCCTGGGCGCCGGTGACGTGGCCGGAACCCGGGCTATCACCCGCCGGATGATGTGGTGGGGTCTGTTCTCCGGACTGCTCGGCGGACTGGTCCTGTGGGGTCTGCGGGACGTCTACGTGCCGTGGTTCACCTCTGATCCGGAGGTACGACGGACGCTGGCCGCCGTACTGATCGTGGCAGCGCTCTGGCAACCGGTGAACGGCGTGGTGTTCGTGCTGGACGGCGTACTGATCGGAGCGGGTGATGGACCGTACCTGGCGGTGGCAGGACTCATCGCCCTCGTGCTGTACGTACCGCTGGCGTTGAGCGTGTTGTGGCTCGACGGTGGCGTCGTCGCCTTGTGGTGGGCGTTCGGTGGGTTCATGCTGTTGCGGCTGATCACTCTGGTCACCCGTGAGCGCCGAGATGCCTGGCTGGTGACAGGGGCGGTCCGCTGACCCCGCAGGTGCGGCATCGTTTGGCAGGACGAAAGGGAACGGCATGGCCGACGACGAGCAGACCGTTGCGCTGGAGCCCGACCAGCGCGAGCAGGGCGACGACGACAGCCCTGAGGCGCTGAGCGAGCGGCGCGGCGCCGGCAAATGGGTGCGCGACGCTGAGCGCCCGGTCGGGGATCTGACGCCGGAGGAGGCCCGCCGCGAGGAGGAACTCGAGCAGGTCCACGAGGAGGAGATCGAGCTCGCCGCCAAGGACGAGCGTGAGCTGATCGAGACCCGCCGCCGACGCGAGGTCCTCGACGCCACCGCGGAGACCACCGAGGCGATGCGGCTGGCCGACGTGGCCGAGACCCAGCGTGATCGCCATCGCGACGACGCCGCCGTCCAACGCCGGCAGGGTCGCAGCGACCGGGCCCACGGCCACCACCTCCTGGACGAAGCAGCCGCCCGCCCCGACGAGCCCGGTGCGGACGCGACCGCGGCCGCTGGGCGGCGGTATCAGCGCGCCGCCGAGCGCGAAGACAGGGCCGCCAGGTACAACGAGGGCGCTGCAGACCGGTACGACGCGGAAGCACGCGACAAGCGCAGCGAAGCGGCCCAGCAACCCGGCCAGCCGCCCGCCGAAGAGGCCGTCCGCAACCCACCGGACGAGACCCCGATCGCCCGCAAGTTCATCAAGCGCAAGCACCTCAAGCAGCAGCGGGAGCGCGACCCCGGGGCGCTCCGCGACATCGGCCTGGGCGACGGCTAGGGCGCGAGCTTCTGCCGGTCGATGATCAGCAGATTCGCCGCGACCAGTACGACGAATACGACGGCCAGGACCGGGTGTCCCAGGCTCCAGAGCGCGGCACCGGCCAGGCCGAACACCAGGACCTTGACGATCGTCCGTACGACGGGCGTGCCGCGCTTGGCCGTGGGCGCGGCGAAGAGTCCCCACACCACCGCGGTCACCACGGGCAGACCGATCGCGAGCAGCAACCGGACCGGCGTCGTACCGTCAACCTCCCAGCCCCACCAGGCGAAGATGCCTAGGGCAACCAACTCGGCGAGGAAGGCGAGGAGCAGGTTGCCCCAGCGCCACATCTAGATGCCGCGCAGGTTGGGCTGACGCTGGTCGAAGAACAGGCCGGCCGGCGGTTCCTCCACGGGCAACGGCGGGATCGGGTAGTCGGTGTGCGCACCACGGCAGGCCGCGAACGGGCCGTCGGGATCGAGCAGCGCCATCATGTGCGGGTCCGCGTGGTCACGCCACCAGACCGACATGCCGGTGGCCGGATCGAGCCGGAGGTGTTCCCAGGCGCGCCAGATCGAGTCCAGCCGGCTCAGCGCCTCCGCGTGGCGGTACCACTCCGGGCACCAGATGAACTGCTGCCCGATCCGCCGCGTGTAGAGGTAGACCAGCCGGTCCTCGACGAAGGCCGCGACATGCGGATAGAAGAGTTCTTGCTGTTCACCATCCACGGCGCTGCTCCTCACTCTGCTCCCAGACCGGCACACCCGTCGGCCGCGCGGGTGGCTCCGACGGCTGCGACGTACCGGCCGCGACCCACGGGTTCCCGCTCTGCGGAGCCGTCGAACCGCTCGCGCCCGGATCGTACTTCGTCAGCGACGCCTTCACCGCACCCGCGTCCGGCCGGGTGAACCAGGGCACCGTCTTGACCATCGTCGCCGGGATACCGGACGGGAACACCACAGCCCGTCCCGGCGGCATCGAGGCGAGGTCGGACACCTCCATGATGTTGTGCCGCTGGGTCTGCCTGCTGGTGCCGCGCTCGCCCTTGTTGTACGACACCGAGCTGGAAATGATGTCGTAGTCGCCGATCAGCTTGCTCAGCCGCTCGAGGAAGTTCGCGTCCGATGCGCCACCGCCGTACACCCGGATGTTGGCGGCCGACCAGAGCTTCTCCATCCCGTGCTCGCCCCAGCACTCCTGTCCCTGCGCCCAGGACTGCAGGATCGTCATCAAGACGATGCCGCGGGAGCCGAAGTGGCTGTACAGGTCGGGCAGGTTCTTCCAGCGGCACACGTTCGCCGCCTCGTCCAGGACCCCGACCAGCGGGTTCGGCATCCGGCCCATCGGGCAGCCCTTGGCGTACTCCTCGGCCGCCTCCACGACGGCGACCGTCAACGCGGTGACGAGTGGTCCCGCCGTACCGGCGCCTTCCTTGGACAGGCTGTAGAGCGTGCCGCCCTGGCGGACGAACTCGTGCGGGTTGAACTGCGGGCGGGTGTCGTTCGGTCCCTGCGGGATGACCCAGCGGGTGACCTTGCGGTTGACCAGGAACTGGGCGCTCTGCTGCGCGGTTCCGTACACACCGGCGCGCTGCTTGTCCGGCGCGTTGATGACACCGGACAACGCGTCAGCGGACAGGTGCAGGCCCGGGGTGTTGCGCAGGATCCGCTCGGGCTCGTCGTTGCGCTGGTCCGCGAGCCAGCTGTAGACCTGGGTGATCGGGCGCTTCGCGACCGCGGCCGCGAGCAGTAGGCCGGCCAGCAGGTCGGTGCCGGCGGCGTCGAAGAACGCGTCGGTCTGGGCGTTCACGTTGCGCTGCGAGGCGACGAAGTGCTCGGCCAGCTCGCGCGCCTTCGTCTCGTCGGTGATGTAGGTGAGCGGGTTCCACCACCAGTTCGGCGGCTCCTCGCAGACCTCCTGCGGGTCGAAGACCCAGACCGGGCCGCGTTCGGTGCGCGGACCGCGGGTGGCGTCGACGATGTCCCGCTTGTTCGAGGTCGCGACCACCGCGCCGGGCGCGTCCAGGATCGCCGGTACGGCGCGCGACGTGGTCTTACCGGTTCGCGGACCCCAGATGTCGACGTGCATGTCCTCCCAGGACCCGAACACGTCCAGGTTGTCGCGGACCGTCCGGCCGATCATGATGCCGGGACCGGCATGCCCGGCGCCGAGCCGGTTGGCGATCTCCTGGGCACCCTGGCGGGTGAGCTTGTGGATCTCCGACCGCTTCGACATCAACTGCGCGGACCGGTCCACCCGGCCGACGCTCTTCTGCTGCTTGCGGAGCAGGAACCAGCCGCCACCCACGATCAGCGCCAGGACGACGAGCTCGAGGATGAACACACCGCTCGCCGCGGCGGACCAGCGGATCCGGCCGCTGATCAGGTCGGCGAACGCGGCGATCGGGCCCGGCACCGCGCGGGTGTCGTTGATCGCGGCAGCGGCCTTGAGCGCGCCCCAGATGCCGCCGACGATCAGCGTGAGCAGTCCGATGCCGATGAAGACCATGACCGTCTCGGCGGACAGCCCGCCGGGACCGGTGCTCTTTCTCCCCTGGGCCATTACTCGTCAACTCCCGTTCGGGCGACCACCCGGGTGGTCGGGTCGGGCGGCGGCAACATGGTCGGGTCGTCGAGGCTGTACTCCTCGACCACCTCCTCCGATCCGTCGGCGGCCACCTCGACCTTCAGCGGCGTGCCGTCGACACCGGTCTTCCACAGCTTGTTCGTGTCGTTGATCTCGCGCTCGACCGAGGTGAGCCCGACATGCACCGGGATCCCCGGGCGACCACCGACCTTGACCAGGAAGTTGCCCCGGCCGGGTGGCGCGGCCTCCTCGCCGGTGGCCGGGTCCCAGGCGGGCGGGTCCTGCCAGCCGATGAGCATGTTCTGCTCCTCCTCGGACATCGGCACGACCTCGCTCAGGTTCTCCATCTCGGCCCGCGGCAGGCCGCCGCAGATGACCATGCCGGAGCGCTCGACGAAGCCCTTGGCCTTCATCCGGTCCTCGGGGTGCTCGAGCGCCAGCAGGTCGGACATGGTGTGCGAGATCATCGCCATGCCGACACCACGCTGACGGTTCAGCCGGGTCAGCGCGTCGACGCGGTCGACCAGACCACGACCGGCGCGCAGCACCCGCCACAGCTCGTCGAGGATGACGAAGTAGTGCCGCCGCGGCTCCAGGCCGGCGTCCGCGAGCGCCTGCGAGACGGCGACCGCGCCGAAGCCGTACGACCAGCAGGCCAGCAGTACGGCGGCCTGCAGGTTGGTCTCGGAGTCGTCGATGTTGGACACGTCGAACACGACCGGACGGTCCATCTGCATCGGGTTGTCGGTCTGCTCGGAGAAGATCTCGCCCAGCCGGCCACCGCCGACCAGACCGATCAGCGAGGCCTCGAGTCCTTCGGTGATCTGCCGGTACCGCTCCAGGCTGCCGCGGTCCAGCGCCACGTTGCGGACCCGGTCCGGCGCGTCCTGGACGACCCGGAGCAGGTCGCGCAGTACCGGCGTACCGCTGTGTCTCTCGTCGAGGACCTTGAGGGCCTCGTCGATGATGGTCTCCTCGCGGTCCGTCGGCGGGGCCGAGCGCATGATCGAGATCAGCGCGGAAACCATCGTCTGCCGGCGGCCGTGCGCGTCCGCCTGGATCGCCTGCCGGGCGCTGCCGGTGAGCCGGAGCGCGGCCTGCCGCGACTCGCCAGGGTCGAGCACGTTCAGGTGCCCGCGGCCGCGGCCGAGCTGGATGACCTGGCCGCCGAGCGCCTCGATCAGGTCCTTGTAGTCAGGCTTGAGGTCGCCGAGCACCAGCGGCTGGATGCCGTACCCGGCCAGGCCGAGCGCCATCCGCCGGGTGATCGTCGACTTGCCCAGACCGGGCTTGCCGAGGACGAACATCGACGGGTTGGAGATCAGCTTCGCGCGCATGAACCAGCTGATCGGATCGCAGCACATGGTCGCGCCGGACAGGATGTTGCGGCCGATAGGTACGCCGACCATCGGGCTGCCGGTGCCGGCCGCGAACGGCCACATCCCGCAGACCTGGACCGTCGTACCGCGCCATTCGGCCGGCGCCTGGACGTACGTCGAGTAGCCGCCACCCATCCCCGGCCAGCCGCGCGGCATCGGCCGCTTGCCACCGCGGCTCGGGTCGACCGGCTTCTTCTTCTTGCTCATCGGGACTCCCCAGCGGTCATAGCGCTTCCCGCAGACCCGCCGGCACCGACAGGTGGCTCTGCAGTACGACGCCCAGCGGCAGCGCGGCCACGAACGCGGAGTCCTGCGATCCGTACGCCGGACGGAGCAGGATGCGTGCGGTCGCGCCCAGGTTGTCGATGGCGGCGATCATGTCCGGGAGTTGCTCGACCGACATCACCGTGCCGGTGACCACCATGCCGAAGTTGACCAGGCCGGCGCCCCGGGCTTCCTCCTGGGCGGTCCGGTCGGCAGCTCGGGCCTCGGCCATCGTCCGGGCCGTCGGACGGCTCGACGTGGTGGCGCGGAAGGACGCGTTGCGCTTGTCGGCCTCCACCATCCGGGCCGAGGTCGCCGCGTCCAGCGGACGGTAGAGCAACGTGACCCGCTTGCGGTCGACGTCGGCGTGCGGCGCGACCAGCTGGGACAGCACCGAGGAGAACACCTCACCACGCGGCGCCTGGCTCATCTGCCACGTCACGGACCATGCGGAGTCGTGCCGGTACTTGTCCCAGAACGACTGCGCGCCGGCCGGACCGACATCGGTCCACTGCAGCTCCGGCGCCATCCCCTGGCTGCGTGCCTCGTCGATCAGTACGGCCGACGCCGGGTCGTACGCGATGCGCACGGTCTCGCAGAGCTCCTGTGCGGTGACCGGCCGGGCCGCACCCGCACCGGTCGCGTTCAGGCTCTGCGTGAGCGCGGGCAGGCGGGACGCGAGCTCGCGGCCCATGTCCTCTTCCTTACGTCGCTTGCCGTTGCGGTCGGTGCCCTTGAAGGTCAGCGCGACGCGGGCCGCGACGAGGGCCGAGCCCTCCGGGTACGTCTGCACGACCTCGGTCAGCATCGCCCGGGCGATCGCCGGCGTACCGTCCTGCATGTTGTTGCCGACCTCACGGCGCAGCCGGATGCCGGTGTCGGGCGCGCTCTCGACCGTCACCGAGGCGGCCACGATCCCGGGCTCGTGGCCGAGCGACGCGAGCCACTGACCCCAGTGCGCGACCCACACGTCCACCTGCTCCTCGTCGACCAGCGAGGCGCCGTCGGGCTCGGCGTTGATGACCACGGTGAAGTGCCGGGTGCTCGGGTAGTACAGCAGCGCGAAGGGCCGGCCGTACGAGTCCTTGAACTCGCTCAGCTGGGACGCGGCGGCCAGGCCGGGGAGCTGGAACTTGCCCCAGGCGGTCCGTCCGAGCGGACCGGAACGGTAGATGTTGTGCTTCGCCATCTTTGCTCGTTGCCATCCAATGCGGGTCGATAGCCGTTGCAGCGCGGACTGCCCGTGTTTGTCCTTCGTCATCAGCATCAGCAGGCAGGCGCCGACGATCAGCAGGGTGACGACCGAGGCCATCAGGCCGCCCGCCATCGTGGCCAGGACGGTGATGAACAGACCGCCCATCATGATCGCGGTGCCGAGGGTGCCCAGGCCCGCGAGCCCCGCTGACGCGGGCTGTCGCCAGTTGCCGTAGGTGCGCGGGGCGCTTCGTACGTTGTCAGCCGCTGCCACGTGGTCCGTCCGAGTCTCGTTGGTTGTCCCGGCGGGACTGGTCGTCCTGGTACTGCAAGTTCTGCCGTTGCTGTGCTCGTGCTCGATCGTTGTCGCGGCTCGTATCGCGGGCCGAGCCGCCACTGCCGGACGGGCCGCCTCCGCCTCCGCCGCCTCCGCCACCGCCACCGCCGGAGCCGTCGTCGGAGCCGTCGCCGATGGTCTCGGACGTAACAGTCTGGGCGGCCTGCTTGGTCGCGTCGTAAGCCATCTTGGCCCCGACCACCACAGCAGCAGCCGGCCCGGCCGCCGCGGCACCACCGGCCGCCGCCGCACCACCACCAGCCGCAGCACCACCGCCGGCAGCCGCACCACCGCCGGCAGCGGCACCTCCGCCACCACCGGCCGCCGCCGCGGCACCACCGCCACCACCGCCACCGGCTGCCGCGGCACCGCCACCACCACCGCCACCACCTGCGCCTGCCGCGCCTTGGCCGCCGCCACCAGCACCGCCGCCGCCACCGCCACTACCGCTCTGCTGAGTGGCGCGCCCTACGTTCTGGGCGCCGCTCGGGCCTTGGCCGCCGCCGTCACCGCCGCCCTGGTCGGCCCCTTGCTGAGCCTTGTCGGCGAGCTTGTCCATGCCGACCATCTTGGCCGCGATCATGCCGGCCCCGGCCGAACCCGCGGTCGCGCCGACCATCGGGACCAGGAACCGCATCAGCGCGGGCAGCGCGAACAGGGCGAGCACCAGCATGGTGAGGCCGGTGACCATGTTCATCACCTGCGTCGCCACCGGCTCGTCGGTGTTGTTGAAGTCCAGCCCCTGGCCGTTGTTCGAGGTGAGTCTGATCGCGGTCGCGTAGACGATCGCGGCCACCGGTTTGTAGAGGATGAAGGCGAGCAGCCAGGACAGGATCCGCTTGAACCAGGTCCGGCCCATCTCGGTGTTGGTCGCCGCGGCCGCGATCGGCAGCACGCCGAGCAGCAGGATCAGCATCGCGCTGCGCACCACCATCAGCACGATCTGGATCACGCCGGCGACGATGGTGAGGATGCCGATGGTGATCGCGAGGCCGATGCCGATCGGACCGACGGTCGCGGACAGGCCGAGCATCGCGGTCATCGTCTCGCCGAAACTCGTGCCGCCGCCGTTGCCTATCCCGCAGCGCCAGCCTTCGCCGGAGTCGCTCAGCGCGGTGGTGACGATGCAGTCGGAGAACTTGTCGCCGAACTCGATCAGTGCCTGTGCGACCCCGACCGCCAGCGCCGACGCGATCGCCAGCGTGACCAGCGACCGGAGGATGTCCCGGGCTCCGTCACCGCGCTGGCTCCACGCCATCTGCATCGCGCCGATCAGCAGGCCGATCACGGCGATGAAGACGGCGATGTACTGGGTGTGGTCCCAGATCCAGCCGACCGTGTCGTTGGCCGGCGTCCCGTTCCCATTGCCGACGTCCGGTGTGTCGACGTACACCCAGAAGGTGCCGATGGTGCCCATCACCAGCGTGACTGCCTTGGAGACGGCATCGAGAATCGGCTGGAAGATCAAGTCGATCAATCCTTCGATCACGGGCGCGAGAACGGTACTGACGATCGCTTGCAGGCACTCTTTCCAGCCGTCACTGCATCCGAGCGCGATCATGTCAGGACGTCCTCGGCGAGACGAAGCGGAGGATGGCGGGGAGCGAAACCACCGCGATGATCATCATCGTCACGCCCATGATGACCTTGAGGGTCTGCGGCGTTCCCTCCGGAGCGCCTTCGGGCAGCTCCGGGCTCGCCATCAGCTTGATCGCGGTGGCGTAGATCAACGCCGCCACCGGTTTGTAGATGATGAACCCGGCCAGCCAGGCCAGGGCACGCTTGAACCACATCATGCCCATCTCGGTGTTCGTGGCCGCGGCGGTCAACGGGAGGATGCCGACCAGCAGCACGAGCATGCCGTACCGGACGATCATCAGCGCCAACTGGACGATCGCGGTGATCACCATCATGATGCCGACGAAGATCACCAGCGCCATCCCGAGCGCCTCACCGGTGTCCTTGAGCGGATCGGTCATCAGCTCGGCCAGTTTGTTGGCGAAGCCGCGATCGTCCGCCTCGAGCGCCTGACTGATGATCCAGGAGGAGAACTGGTCCGCGGCCGAGATCAGGATCGCCGCGAACGCCGCGCCCGAACTGGAGACGACCACCATGGTGAGCAGCGACCTGAGGATGTCGCGCACCGGTTCACCGCGGTGCGACACCGCCATCTGGATCGCGGAGGCGATCACGGCGATGGCCGCCACCGTGGCCAGGATGTAGTTGGTGTGGACCTGGATGAAACCGGCCGCGCCGCTGTTGTTGACCTCCGGGGTGTCGATCCAGACCCAGAGGAAGCCGACCGCCTTCATCACCGCCACGACGGCCGCCACCACGACGTCCTTGATGGCGTCGAAGAGCAGGTTGAAGAAGGGACCGAAGGCCGCCTCGACAGCGTCGCCGAGGTACTGCTCGACGCAGTCGTCCCAGTCCCAGGGAGCCCAGGAACAGCCCAGGACGATCATCACGCCCCCCTGAAGCCGACGTAGCCGTCCAGCGACTGCAGCAGATCAGGCTGGACGCTGCCGTTGAAGCTCCCGTCCTCCTGCAGGACGACCTTCCAGTCCCCTCGGAGCCAGGTCAGCGTGACCGGCAACGCCGCGACCTTCCGGTCGTCGAGCTGGACGGCGATGTAGACGATCGCCCGGTCGGTCGTGTAGTCGATCACCTTGAAGGCGGTGAACTGCGCCACGTCACCCTCGTTGCGCGGCGTCCGGCTGACCCGGGCCTCGCTGATCGCCAGGTTCCGGCCCGGTCCGGGCGCGATCCGCGTCGCCAGCACGTCGTCGGTGAGCGCAGGGTTGCGGATCTGGCCCAGGGTGACCATCGCCGCGAGGACGGCGCCGGTCGGGGAATGGGCGAAGCAGGAGCGCACACCGGTCCGGTCCATCACGGCCGGACCGCCCTCCTGCTGGAGCGGAATCAGCATGTCGGCCTCGAACTGCCAGCTGACCGCCGTCGGTGCCACCCGCGGGATCTTCTGGTTCGGGTTCTTGAGCTTGCATCCACCGGAGCCGGGCGTGGGCGGCCCGGACGGTGTCGGCGTGGAGGTTGACGTGGGTTCGTCCGTGGGCGTGGCGGGCGGCACGGACGGTTCGTCGGTGGGCTGTTCGGTCGGTACGACGGCAGTCGGCGAGGTCGTCGGCTGCGTGGTCGGCGTACCCGTGTCCCGGGCGAAGAACCACACCAGCAGGCAGACGACGACAGCTCCGACCACGATCGCCGAGGCGATGAAACCGCGTTCCTGCCAGAAGACGCCGGTCGCATCGCCGTCGGCGTCGTCTCCCGCAGAACCGGAGCCGGAATCCCTGGTGAACAGTCCCACAGCCGATCAGACTCCGCCGAAGGTGCGGGCGATCACTTCAGCTGGTCGACGAGGGCCGTCGCCGAGCCGATCACGATGCAGGCCGCCAGGACCCAGCCCAGCCGGGCCGCGTGCTCGCCACCTTCACCGCGGCGCTGGCCGACGGCCATCATGGCTCCGGCGATCAGGATGCCGAGACCACAGATCACATACGCGATCACCTTCACCCAGTTGACGACGCCTTCGAGCTTGTCCATGCCGGGCGGCTCGTCGTCGATCATCGGGATCAGGTTCGCGGCCTCGGAGATCAGGTGTACCAACATCATCGCGGTGAATGCCTTTCAGTATGGGGCGGGGTAATCCGCAGGGTTTGACGCGCGAAGAGCGTAGATGGATTCAAGGACTTCGAAAACCTCGTCCGGGGTGTTGTCAGGAGTCGGTGCCTCCCCTCGACGCCACTCCTCGATCCACGGAATGTCCCACACTCTCGGCACACCACCGCCGACGATGTCGGCGAAGTCGTCGAGGACGCGGGGCAGCCGGCCGGGTGCGTCCGCGATCAGCACCAGACCGAGTACGGCGACCCCCTGCACCACTCCGGAGGCCCATTCGATCGCGGCCCGCTGGGCGGCCCGCAGACCCGACCCGTTGGTCCGGGCGACCAGGATCACCGGGGTCGGCACCGGCGGCGGCGGGATCGGCCAGCGATGGTTCGCCGCCCTGGTGCCCGGGAGCAACTGCGACATGGTCGTCTCGCCGGCGCCGCCGTGCACACCGACCCACCAGAGCGTGTCCGCCGCGGGGATGGCGAACTTGGGAAGTCGCTCGTCCTCGGCCGGCGCGGGGACGCCGTGCTGTGGTGCGGACGGGCCGCGCGGAGGCTGGTCCGGCGACTGCGGTGAGGGGCCTGGTGGCGGCTGCTGCGGACCCTGGGTCGACGACTGCTGCCGAGTCCACGGATTCTGCGTCATGGCCCCTCCTCTCGCGGTGTGTCACAGGCTGTCGCCCACAGTATTCTCGCGCTTCCCAGGTGTACTTTCGTGACCCATCCACAGGCGAGGATGTTTCTACCCCCTTGTCGGGGTCAGTCGAGCCGTGGGCTCGCGTCGTCGGGCCTGCCCGGGCTCCAGACATGCCGTTGGTGCGCAGGACATGCTAATGGTCTACTTTGCCGGTGGCTCGGGTGGTGGCTCGGCGACGTAGCGGTCTGGACCACTGGTGACGGCGATGTCAGAGTCGGAGTCGGACGAGTGAGGAGTCTGGTGGCGGGGATGAGAGGTCGGCGTGGCTGAGAAGATCCCGTCCTGGCCCAAGGTGACGATCCGGCTGTACGACGACCACAACGCCGAGGTGAAGATCGCCGGGCGTAGTCATCCGGTCAACCACCACGACCCCCGGCAGGCCGCGATCGCCCTGGTGAGCGAACGGGCCGGCCAGCTGGGCCGGCCGGTGAAGGCGACGGCGGTGGAGTCCGATGGCGCCTCCTGGCCGCTGATCATCCACCCGGACGGCCAGGTCGAGGCGATCGACACGGACGCCCGCGGGAAGAAGAAGGGCGAGGAGAAGCCGATCTGGCCGATCATCGTCGCGTTCGTCGTGGCCGGCGTACTGATCGCCGGGACGGCGCTCTACCTGACCGTGTTCAGCGGCGGCGACGGCGTGGCCAAGCCGACCGCGTCACCGAAGCTGCCGTCGCTGCCCGAGCCGAAGGTCGTGCCGGATCAGTTCTCCGCCCGGCCGGTGCCGCTCGGCTGGACGTCCAACGCGAGCTGGACGGTCGACATCGCGGAGCGGACGGTTCCCGCGGTGTCGCCGAACGGCACGGAGGTCGCCGTACTGACGCCGGACGACAAGATCGCGGTGTTCGACAGCAACGGCAAGGTGCTCTGGCAGGACAAGGTGCCGAACGACGCCGAGAGCCCGGTCTACACCACGATCGACTCCAAGCCGGTGCTCGCCGTGGTCTCCTCCGACACCTTGTACTACTGGGCCGGCGACGGCGCAGAGGCCACCGAGATCGAGTTGCCGGACTCGGCGAAGGTGCAGTTCTTCGGTACGTCGCCACTGGTGCAGATGGGTTCGGCCGGAGCCAGCGTGGTGTCCGGCGGCGAGCTCAAGACGGTGCCGAACCAGCCGCGGTCGTCCACCATGCTTCTCGCCGAGGGCGACAAGGCACTGATGGCCCGCTACCAGGGTCCGCTGTACTGGAGCCAGCCGGGCAAGGACCTGGTCACGCTTGACCTCAAGCCACCCACGGGGGCCAAGGAGATCGATCATGTTGTCGCCGCGAGCCCCGGCCGCGCGCTGGTGCTGTGGAAGTCAGCGAAGACGACCGACCTGATCCCGGCGGTGCACTCGACCGCCGACGGCTCCCCCGTCGCCACCTGCCTGCCGGCGTCCAAAGGCGCTCTGGACACCTGGGACTGGGTCCCGGACACCGCCCGCAAGGTCGCGGCCTGGGGTGAGTGCCTGATCGACCTCAGCAACGGGAAGACGTTCTACCACGAGGGTTTCAAGCCGCAGTCGATCGCCGGCACGACGATCTACGGAACCGCCCGCGAAGGCCTGATCGCCACCACACCGGGCCGCGGTTCGTATCCCCTCCCCCAGGCCACTGCCCGCCCGTGGGGCCTGGCCGGCAGTCACGCGATCGTCGTCCACGATTCCGTCGTCTTCGCTTTGGACAAGAAGAAATGATCACGACCCGTTGGACCCGGCCGGGCGCTGGAGCCCGGGCACTCGGGGGTGTGCTGGCGGCGGTGATGCTGCTGATGTCTTCGGGGGTCGCGGTGGCGGCCGAGGATCCGGTTCCGGTGCCGTGGCCGGCGGTCGACAAGCCTGACACCGGCGGCAACCTGGTCGACCCGGCGCCGACCGGCTGGCCGGTCGTCACCCCACCGGAGAGCAGCGGCAACGGCATCGATCCCGCGCCGCAGCAATGGCCGGCCCCGCAACCAGCCTGACCGGCCTGCACCACCGCGCGGCATCAGCCTGGGAACGCGCGGTATCAGCCGGGAATGAGCAAGGCCCGCGCCCCCGAGTGGGAGAGCGGGCCTTGCCGGAACTGCTGAGGTCAGCCTGCGGCGACCTCGAGGCGGACCGTGGCGGCCACCTCAGGGTGCAGCTGGACCGAGACCTGGTGCTTGCCGGTGGTCTTGATCGGCGAGTCGATCGCGATCGACCGCTTCTCGACCAGCGGCCCGCCGGCGGACTTGATCGCACCGGCGATGTCGGCCGGGGTGACCGAGCCGAACAGCCGACCGGTCTCACCCGCCTTGACGTCCAGCTTGACGGTGAGCTGCTCGAGCTGGTTCCTGACCTCGCTCGCGTGCTCCTTGCCCTGGATCGCCCGGGCGTCACGCGCCCGCTTGATCGACTGGATCTGCTTCTCGGCGCCGCGGGTCCAGCCGATGGCCAGGCCGCGCGGGACCAGGTAGTTGCGGCCGTAGCCGTCCTTCACCTCGACGATGTCGCCGGGGGCTCCGAGGCCCTCGACCTCCTGCGCCAGGATGAGCTTCATGTGCCGGACCTCCCTCAGCGAGCCGTGCTCGTGTACGGCAGCAGGGCCACCTCACGAGCGTTCTTGATAGCGGTGGCCACGTCACGCTGGTGCTGCACGCAGTTCCCGGTCACCCGGCGGGCGCGGATCTTGCCGCGGTCCGAGATGAACTTGCGCAGCAGCGCGGTGTCCTTGTAATCGACGTACGTCGCCTTGTCCTTGCAGAAGCCGCAGACCTTCTTCTTCGGCTTCCGAATGATCTTGGCCATTGTGGTGCTCTCTTCCTTCCAGAGCCCGGCACGTGTGCCGGAATGGTCACTCTTGTCTCGTGGTCACGACCCGGACCGGATCAGAACGGAGGCTCCTCCATCGAGCCGCTGCCGCCCTGGCTGGCCCAGGGGTCGTTCTGCGGAGCGGGCTGTCCGCCGCCGCCTTGCTGCTGAGGGGTCGCCCAGGGATCGTTCTGCGGGGCGCCGCCCTGGCCGCCGCCGAAGTTTCCACCCTGGCTACCACCGCCACCACCGCCGAAGCCACCGCCGCCGCCTTCGCCGCCGGGACCGGAGCGCATCGCCCGGGTCACCTTCGCGGTGGCGCTGCGCAGGCTCGGTCCGACCTCGTCCACGTCGATCTCGAAGACCGTGCGCTTGTTGCCCTCACGGTCGTCGTACGAGCGGGACTTGAGCCGGCCCTGCACGATCACGCGCATCCCGCGCTGCAGCGATTCGGCCACGTTCTCCGCGGCCTGGCGCCAGACGGAACAACTGAGGAACAGCGACTCGCCGTCCTTCCATTCACCTGTCTGCCGGTCGTACGTCCGCGGCGTCGACGCGATCCGGAAGTTCGCGACGGCGGCGCCGGACGGGGTGAACCGGAGCTCAGGATCGTCGACAAGGTTGCCGACCAGTGTGACGACGGTTTCGCCTGCCATTGCCGTTCCTCCTGCTTTCGGGTGTGACTGTGTCTTCAGCTGTCAGTAGTACCGGCTGGTGCCGACAGTACCGATGGCTGCTGACGACCCCAGGGTCAGTGCTGGTCCGGCCGGATGACCTTGGTCCGGAGGATCGACTCGTTCAGCGTGAGCTGACGGTCGAGCTCCTTCACCACCGCGGGCTCCGCGGTCAGGTCGATGACGGCGTAGATGCCTTCGGCCTTCTTCTTCACGTCATAGGCAAGCTTGCGCCGACCCCAGATGTCGAGCTTCTCGACCGTGCCACCTTCCTTGCGGACGATGTTCAGGTACTGGTCGATGGAAGGCTCTACGGTGCGCTCATCGAGCTCAGGGTCGAGGATCACCATGACTTCGTAACGACGCATGCGCGAACTCCACCTCCTTCGGACTTGGCGGCCACGGTCTCTCCGTGGCAGGAGGGCGATGCGATTGGCTCCGCGCCGGCACTTGCCGCCGACGCCAAGCAACGAGCCCGGTCGATGGACCGGGCCACACCGAAGAGAATACCAGCGTCCGGACGCCATCTTGACCATATCCACAGGGCAGTTCTGGTGACTCTCCGTCACGCACTCGCGGCGCGGTGTCGATCCGGCGTACGGCGGAGGACGAGCACCAGGAGCGGGATCGTCAGGACCGCCGAGGCGGTGGCGAGGAGCGGGAAGCCACCAAGGGTGAACAGCCAGGGCGAGGTGGCGGTGGCCAGCGCGGAGACGGCCCAGATGGACGACTCGACCTTGCTCTCCTCGTCTGCGGAGACCAACTGCGCACTGCCGCCGAGGTAGCACAGGTTCCAGGCGTAGCCGAGCAGGAAGAGTGCCGGTGTGAAGACCAGACCGGTCTGGGTGACCAGGACGGCGGACATGAGCAGCAGAGCGAGCCCGGCGATCGTCACCGGCCGAGCCCCGGACCGGTCGATCCACCAGCCGGTCAGAGGAGCCAGTGCGAACATGCCCAGCGTGTGGGCCGACAACATGATCCCCAGCAGAGCGAGTCCCTGGCCATGCTGATGCGTGTGGACAGGTACTGAGCTCATCAGCGCAACCATCACCAAGTGCCCCACGATCATCACACCGGCGGCGAGGACCAGCGACGTACGAGCAGACCCACCAGTGCGCGCCGGGAGTTTCGGTAGCGGCTCGTCCGTGGCGCGAGCACCCCGAATGTAGGTGGACGCGACCAGGGCGCCGAACACAGTGGCCAGGGCGAGCAGGAACGGTCCGGCCGACGCCGGTAGGCCAAGAGCTGTGGCGAACGACTGCGACGGGGCCATGAGGAACGGTCCGCCGACGGCACCCGCCGTACTGGCCCAGACGACTGTGCTCATCGCCGACGCGCGCCGGGCGGCAGGTACGGCGTCAGCCGCCGCGTACCGGGACAGCAGGCTCGCTGCGTTGCCGGCACCAAGGAGGAACATGCCCACGAAGAGCAGGCCCACGTGAGCACCCACTGCGGTCAGCACCATCAGTGCTCCGCCGACGACACCGAAGCCGTACCCGGTGCGGAGTGCCTGAGCGCGGCCGTGGCGGGCAGTCCACCTGCCGACGGCCAGTGCGCCGGCCGCTGTGCCCAGCACGCCGGCTGTGTTGGGCAGACCGGCCACGCCGGAGCTCAGCTTGTCGGCGATCAGGATGGTGCTCATCGCGCTGGCCGCGATCATGGCAGCGTTCATCAGGGCGGCGGCCAGAACGATGGGGATCAGCATGTCTACAACGCTAGGAAGATGACCTCCGTCGGTGAAGGCATGAAAGAAGGTGTTCGGCCTTGTGCAGCGCCGATGCCGAAGGTGTTCTGGGAAGATGACCTTTCAAGAGCGAACTCTGGACGCCACCGACTGGCAGATCCTCCACGAACTGCAGGCTGACGGGCGGCTGTCGTTCAACCAACTGGGCAAGCGGGTCAACCTGTCACCGCCCGCGGTGGCGGACCGGGTACGACGGTTGGAGGACTCCGGCGTGATCGTCGGCTACCGGGCCCAGGTCGACCCGGTCCTGGCCGGCCAGCCGCTGTCCGCGTTCGTCCAGATGCGCTGCACGACCGGACGCTGCCTGCTGAAGACCACGCGCGCCGAGGACTTCCCCGAGGTGCTCGAGATCCACAAGCTCAGCGGCAACTCGTGCTCGATGCTCCGCGTCCGCGTCACCTCGATGCGCCACCTCGAGGGCCTATTCGAACGCCTCGGCGAGCACGGCGAGATGAACACCCACGTCGTCCTCTCCACCGAATTCGAAGGCCGCCCGGTCCAGCCCCCGACCCACAACCCGCGCCCGGTCACCCGCTCGGCAGGATGGGGTTCCTGAGGGCGGGGAGGAATCAAGTCATGTCGGTGGCCGGTCTTAGGGTGGGTTCATGAGCTTGAAGCTGGGTGCGCATGTGGACCAGGTCGACCCGTTGGCCGAGGCGGCTGATCGCGGCGCCGATCTGGTGCAGTTCTTCCTGGGTAACCCGCAGGACTACAAGGCGCCGAAGCTCGCGTACGCCGACGGAGAACAAGCACTGCGCGAACGGTCCGCCGCGGCGGGCGTGGATCTGTACGTGCACGCGCCGTACCGGCTGAACGTGGCGAACACGAACAACCGGATCCGGATCCCGAGCCGCAAACTGCTCCAGCAGACCCTGGACAAGGCGGCCGAGATCGCGGTCAAGGGCGTGATCGTGCACGGCGGGCACGTCGGTGACGACGATGACCCGGAGGCCGGGTTCGACAACTGGCGCAAGTGCATCGAGCGGGCGGAGCTGCCGGTCCCGCTGCTGATCGAGAACACGGCCGGCGGCGAGAACGCGATGGCACGTCAGCTGGACCGGATCGCCCGGCTGTGGGACGCGGTGCAGTCCTCGGGTAACGACCGGCTGGAGAACGTCGGCTTCTGCCTCGACACCTGTCACTTCCATGCGGCCGGCGAGGACTTGCCGACGATCGTGGAGAAGGTGCTGGCGATCACCGGGCGGATCGATCTGGTGCACGCGAACGGTTCACGCGACGAGTTCGGCTCCGGCGCCGACCGGCACAGCAACTTCGAAGAGGGGCACATCGACCCCGCCGACATCGTCGCGGTGGTGCAGGCCGCCGGCGCCCCGGTGGTCGTCGAGACGCCGAACGCCGATCACGGTCAGAAGGCCGACATCGACTACCTCAGGGCTCATCTGACGTAACTGCGCCCAAGCCGTGGACCCAGTAGGTGATGCCCCACGGCAGGAGCAGCGCCAGCGCAGTGGTGTTGCGGGTGGGGATGATGATCCCGGCCGTGATGGCGACGAGTACCACCACGGTCGACACCTGGAAGAGGTCGAGTCGGCCGATCACGCGAGTGTGCACTGTCGCCCGGTTCAGCGTGCACGCGCCGTACAGCGCGATCAGGGCGAGGACGCAGAGCCCGGTGACGACCACACCGAGCCAGGCCGCAACGCCGTACTGATCGACCCCCTCACGGAGTACGTCGGCAAGCAGGAAGAGGCCGACCATCGCGGTCAGCGCGGCACAACCCCCGAGCAGGCGCCCGGCCGTACGGCGGGCGCGGTCCGGATCCGGCGCAGGGTCAGGTGTTGGGGCCGCCATGTGGGGGACGGTAGCGCAGTCGGAACAATGGCCGGTATGCAGACCTGGGCCGAGCGGTTTCCTGACCTCTTCGCGGCGGACTACTGGGCCTGGGGTGATCTCGACGTCCGGTTCCAGACCGAGGAGCCGCCGGACGAGCTGATCAGCAACGTGCACGTGATCTGCCGGACCGAGGGCGGAATCGTTGTCTGCGGCAACGACCTCGGCTGGCGCTTCCTCCCCGGCGGAACCCGTGAGCCCGGCGAGACGATCGAGCAGATCGTCCACCGCGAACTGCTCGAGGAGGCCGGCGCCCGGCTGACCGGTCCGATGACCTGGCTCGGTGCGCACCGCGCCGAGCACCGCCGCCCGGGGCCGTATCGTCCGCACCTCCCGCACCCGATCTCGTACTGGGCCAACGTCGTCGCGGATGTCGTGATCGAGCAGGAGCCGACCAACCCTGACGACGGCGAGCAGGTGGTCGAGGTGCTGGTGCTGCCGCCGGACAAGGCGATCGCGTATCTGGACGCGCAGCCCGACGGGATCATGGGCAACGTGGTCAGACTGGCTCAGGCAATGGAGCTGGTCTAGCCGCCTTCCACGGCAGTACGGCGGCACTGACCAGGCAGCACGCACCGGCGACGTACATCGCGCCACGGATCCCGATCAGCGCGGCGAGCACACCGCCCAGCGCCATGAACAACGGCTGCACGCACCGCGACGTGATCGACCACGAGGTGAACACCCGCGCCATGTAGCCGTCCTCCGTCGCCTCCATCCGGTACGTCGCGAACGACGGGTTGAACGCACCGGCCGCCACCAGCATGCCGGTCTCGGCGACGGTGATCACGACCAGTCCGGCGATCCCGGCTGGCGCCAACGGCAACAACAGCAGCCAAGGCGCCCGCAGTACGCCGAACACCAGCAGCATCCGATGCAGTCCGTACCGGAGGGTGAGCCGCGGTGCCAGCCGCGCACCCAGCACTGCGCCGAGACAGGACACTCCGAGCGACAGGCCGTAGCTCCACGGCGCGAGTCCCAGGTCGCGCAGCATGAGCACGGTGAGCAGCGGGGATGTCATCATCACCGGACCGCCGAAGATCTGCGAGTTCCAGAACAGCACGGCCAGACCGCGGTGCCGCAGGATGTACTTCCACCCAGCCGTGATGTCAGCCTTCTCCGTCCGGCGGACAGGTGCCGGCTCCGGCTGCCGGATCCGGTGGATGCCGATCGCCGACAGCAGGAACGACACCGCGTCGACCGCCAGTGTCACGGTCGCACCGATCAGACTCACCAGCGCACCGCCGATCGGCGGACCGACGCTCATCGCCAGCCAGGTCGTCTGCTCGAACTTGCTGTTCGCCTCGGCCCTCCCCTCGACCGGAATCAGCGCCTTCAGATGCGCACCGCTCGCGGCCGTGAACGCGATCAGCGCCGCCGCCTGCACGACGCCGACGACACACAACTGCGAATAGGTCAGTACGCCGACCGCCGCCGCGACCGGGACACTCAGCAGGGCCACGAACCGGACGAGGTCCGCGCCGATCATCACCGGGCGTTTGTGGCGCTGCTCGATGAAGTCGCCCATCGGCAGCGCGAGCGCAGCACCGGCCAGCGCGGAGATCGCGGCGAGCAGCGAGACCTGGAACGTGCTGACGTCGAGCGCGAGGATCGCGACGAACGGGAGGGCGCCGGAGCCGACGGCGGTTCCGACGGCACTGACGGTGAACGCGGTCCACAACCGCCGGAAGTCTCGACCCAAAGACATCCCGCGATCGTAGGGATCGGCACCGACAAGATCAGCGCAGGTTGAGACCGCCGTCGAGCAGGATCACCTCACCGGTGAGATACGAGTTGTGGATAACCGCTGAGATCAGATCGGCGACGTCCGAAGGTTGAGCAGCGCGGCGCATCGGACTCGAGGTTTTCCACAGCTCCTGGGCGGCGGTCCAGTCGGCGGTCATCGGTGTGTCAACCAGCCCGGGCGCGACCGCGTTCACGCGGACGTCAGGCCCGAGAGCCGCGGCCAGCAACTTGGTCACGTGATTGAGCGCAGCCTTGCTGGCGGCGTACCCGATCGAGCTCCCCTTCGGCCGGACGCCGGCATGACTGGTGACGTTCACGATGCACCCGCCCGATTCCCGGAGCGCGGGCAAGGCCGCCGTACACAGCAACCACGGCGCGATCAGATTGACGTCGAGCAGCCGCCGCCAGTCGTCGGCGGTCAACGACGAGAGCTCCGCATGTGGCACCGGCCAACTGATCCCGGCGTTGTTCACCAGTACGTCGAGCCGCCCATGCTCGGCGAGCACGCTGGGGACCAGGTCCGTTGCCGCCGCGTCATCGGCCAGGTCGGCCTGGTGATAGGTCCCGCCGAGCTCGGCGGCCAACGCGACCCCGGCGTCCCGGCTCGACCGCGAATGCACTGCGACCGTCATCCCCTCGGCCGCCAACCGCCGAGCAGTCGCTGCCCCGATCCCCGAAACCGACCCCGTCACCAACGCCACCTTCTGCACGGGCGACAGCCTACGGAGCGCGGTAGCGGAGGCCGTCCATGAGGAGGTTGAGGGCCCGGTCCGCCTGGTCGCGATTCTTGCCGGTGGCCAGGGCGACGCCGCTGATGCTGATGAGCACGTCGTCCGCGGAGACGTCCGATCGGAGGTCTCCGGTGGCGGCGCCGGCGGCCAACAACGGTTGGATCGCGCCGACCAGGAGTTCGAAGCTCTGGGCGTACGGGTTCGCGCCGGACGCGATCACCGCACGCAGCGCGTCGGCCATCCCGAGCTTGCGGGTCATGTAGTCGATGTAGCGGTCCATCCAGGCGCGCAAAGCCTCGGCGGGCGGCATCGAGTCGAGCAGTTCGGGTGCGGCGTCGCAGATGGAGGCCAGCTCATTCCGGTACGCCGCCTCGATCAGCACCTCGCGGGTCGGGAAGTGCCGGTAGAGGGTGCCGATGCCGACACCGGCGTCCTTCGCGATTCCCTCCAGCGTCGCCTCGAGGCCACAGGTCGAGAACGCGCGCGCCGCGGCGGCCAGAATCTGGTCCCGGTTCCGCTGTGCGTCCGCCCGCAGGGGGCGCTCGCCAGTGCCCATCTCCCCCTCCCTTCTGACCCCAGAACCTAGCGGACTTGATAACCGGAGGCTCCTCCAGTTAACTGGGTTTTACCGGAGGTTCCTCCGGTTAGAGCCTAGCTCGCAGAACAGGAACTGACCTGATGAGCAGAATCACCACCCCCTTCGACCACGACTCCACCGCCGCCCAGGTGATCGCCGGCGTCCGTTGCAGCGGCACGTCTCCGCGGACCAGCTGAAGGCCTGGGAGGAATTCCCGTGGAAGACCACCGAGCAAGGTGCGTCGACCTCGGTCCTGCTGGCCGCCTCGCCGCTCGTCGACGGCGTGACCGGCCGGTACTTCGAGGACAACAACGAGGCCCTGCCTCGCGGTGACAGCGAATACAGCGGTGTCGCGGCGTACGCACTCGATCCGGAGTCCGCCACTCGGTTGTGGGATGCCTCGGAAGAACTGCTGGCCCAGTAATCCACAGGCGCCCCTCGCTTCGCCTGGAGGCGGTGGAGGAGTTTGATCAGGACACCGGCTCGGCTACGGTCTGAGGCTCCGGGCCGGTAACCTGACCGACCGTGAGTGACTTGAGCATCCGGACCATCTCGGCCGACGAGCACGCTGCCTACATCGCGTCGCAACCGTCGGCGAGCTTCCTGCAGACCCCTGGGTGGGCGGCGGTGAAGAGTGAATGGAAGGCGGAGTCACTTGGCTGGTTCGACCCGGCCAACCCGGCCGAACTGCTCGGCGCCGGCCTGGTGCTCTATCGGCAGATGCCGAAGGTGAAGCGGTACCTGGCCTATCTGCCGGAGGGTCCGGTGATCGACTGGGACGCCGTCGACCTCGGCCGCTACCTACGCCCGCTCGCGGCGCATCTGCAGGAGCACGGGGCGTTCGGCGTCCGGATGGGTCCGCCGGTGGCGACCCGGCGCTGGGGTGCGAAGACGATCAAGGACGCGATCGCGGGCGGTCAGCAGCCGAAGCTCGGCGATGTCCGGGCCGACGTGATCGAGCCGTCCGGTGCGACCGTGGCCACCCAGCTGCGCACCCTCGGGTGGAAGGCGCCGCGCGTCGGTGACGGCTTCGCTGCGGGACAGCCGCAGTACGTGTTCCAGGTGCCGCTGGCCGGCCGCAGCCAGGACGACCTGCTCAAGGGCATGAACCAGCTCTGGCGGCGCAACATCAAGAAGGCGGAGAAGGCCGGCGTCGAGGTGACGCAGGGCGGCGCCGAGGACCTGAAGGCCTTCCATGCGCTGTACGTCGAGACGGCCGAGCGGGACCACTTCACCCCGCGGCCGCTGCCGTACTTCATGAAGATGCAGGCGGCGATGGCCAACCAGCCAGCCGAGTGCTGTGACTTCCGGATCTACAACGCCTACCACCAAGGCGATCTGGTCGCGTCGACCATCTGGGTCCGGGTGGGCGGTCATTCGTGGTACTCCTACGGAGCCAGCTCGACCGCCAAGCGGGACGTGCGCGGATCGAACGCGATCCAGTGGCGCATGATGTCGGACGCACTCGCGGCGGGTGCGTCCGTGTACGACCTACGGGGCATCACCGACACCTTGGACCCGAACGACCCGCACGTCGGGCTGATCCAGTTCAAGGTCGGCACCGGCGGCGAGGCCGTCGAGTACGTCGGTGAGTGGGATCTGCCGTTGAACAAGGCGCTCTACACCGCATTCGACCTCTACATGAGACGGCGTTGACACCATGCCCCTAGTCCTGCACGTCGATTCCGATCGATGGCGCGAACATCTGCGTTCCACGTGGAACCCCGACATCGTCCCGGTCGCCAAGGGCAACGGCTACGGCTTCGGCAACCAGCGGCTGCTGGCCGAGGCGCGCGCCCTCGGGGCGCGCACGGTCGCGGTCGGCACGTACTTCGAGGTGCCGCCGGACCCGCGTGAGGACATCGTCGTGTTGTCGCCGTGGCGCCCGTTCCTCGACATCCCGCAGAGCAAGAACGTGATCCACACGGTCAGCCGGCTGGCCGACCTGGTCTCGATCCCGGCGGGCAGCCGGGTGCTGATTGAGGTGATGACCTCGATGCGGCGGCACGGGATCGGCGCCCGCGAACTGCGGCACACGATGCTGCTGAACGCGCTCGACCGGATCCGGTTCGAGGGCTGGTCACTGCACTTCCCGATGGGCGCCGGCGGTACGTCGGCCAACGTCCGCGAAGCCGCCGAGCTGGGGAAGGCCGCCCAGGCGGTCCGGCGTGGACCGCTCTGGGTGTCGCACGTACCGGCGCAGAAGCTGACCGACATCGGCGAGAACGTCAAGCTCCGGATGGGCACCGGACTCTGGCTCGGCGACCGCGGCGCGCTGACCGTGCGGGCTACGGTGCTCGACGTGCACTCGGTCCGTCGCGGTGAGCGGGTCGGCTACCGGCAACGCCGGGTCAGCGGTGACGGCCACGTCCTGGTGGTGTCGGGCGGTACCGCGCACGGCGTCGGCCTGGAGGCACCGACCGCGGCGGCCAGCGTGCGTCAGCGCGCGATCGCGATGGCGAAAGGCAGCCTGGACGCGGCCGGGATGGCGCTGTCGCCGTTCACCATCGAGGGCAAGCAGCGCTGGTTCGCCGAGCCGCCGCACATGCAGGCCAGCATGCTGTTCCTGCCGTCGTCGGTGGCGCCCCCCGCGGTCGGCGACGAGGTCGGCGTCGACGTCCGCTACACCACCACGACGTTCGACAAGGTGTCGATGGACTAGGGTGCGTCTGAGAGACGTGCCCTAGCTAGTTCCGGCTCACGCCGGTGAGGCGAGGTCGATGACGGTGCCGTCGGGGCAGCGCAGGTAGGACGTGACCTGCCCCCACGGCGACTTCTCCGGCTCCTTCAGCGGTTCCGCGCCGGCCTCGATGGCGCGCTGGAAGTCGCCTTCGACGTCGTCGCTGGTGATCCCGAGCTCGAAGCCGACCGCGCCGGGTGCGCCGACCTCGGACAGGTGGCTCTGGCCGACCGCGTAGGTGGCGAAGACGATCTTGGTGTCTCCGGCGTCCACCTCGCCGGCGCCCTGGTCCCAGTACGTCCCCTTCCACCCGAACGCACGCTCGAAGAACTCGATCGAGGCCTTCGCGTCCTCGACGTACACGATGGTCTTCGCGAACTTCATCACAGGTCTCCTAGGTCGATTCAGCGGCAGGACCGTCCCGCCACCAGCCTGACGTCATCCGGCCGGGAAGTGTGACAGTTGACTTCAGGTGGACCTGAAGTTTCAGCCTGGGACCATGAGCTTTCTGGAACGGATCGAGGAACGGCCCGGAGCAGCGGAGCTCCGGGCGGAGTCGTACCGGCTGCTGCACCTGACCCGGGGCGCGACCTGCGTCGATGTCGGGTGCGGAGCCGGACATGCGGTCGCCGACCTGACAGCGGCCGGCGTGAAGGTCACCGGAGTGGACGCGGATCCGGAGGCGATAGAGGCGGCCCGGACGCGGGCGCCCGAGGCGATGTTTCACGTGGCACAGTCCGACGACCTGCCGCTGGAGAACGCGTCGGTGGACGGCTACCGGGCCGTCCGGCTCTTCCACCTGCTCGAGGACTCGGTCCCGACCGTGGCCGAGGCCAAACGGGTGATCCGGCCGGGCGGACACATCGTGCTGGGCGGCCAGGACTACGGGTTCCTGCTGATCGACAGTTCCGACCAGGACCTGACCGACGTCGTCCTGCTCGGACTGGAGTCCCGGTCGGTCGCTCCACGCGCGGCCCGGAGTCTGCGCGATCTCCTGCTCGACGCGGGCTTCCGCGATGCGCAGGTCGTCGTCCACAACGAGGTGGTCACCGATCACCGCCTGATGGCGCGACAGCTCGAGGCTGCCGCCGCCGCGGCGGTCGACAAGGCGCTCATCACCCAGGAGGACGCCGACGGCTGGCTCGCCGAGCAGGCTGATCGTGGTCGGCGCGACCGCTTCCTCGCCGTACTTCCAACCCTGTTGGTGGCCGCCACGCGTTGAGCTGAGCGTGTCGGTGGTGGCCGCTAGCGTGCGGAGAATGATTCCTCTGGTGGGTGTAGTACTGGACGCGCCTGACCCGCAGAAGCTCGCGCGGTTCTACTGCGAACTGCTCGGCTGGGAGTTGGACGCGGACGAGGAGACGTGGGCGACCGCCCTGAGCCCGGACGGCGGCACCAAGCTGTCGTTCCAGCTGGAGCCGAACTACCGGACGCCGACCTGGCCGAGTGAGACCGAGAAGCCACAGATGCAGTTGCACCTCGACTTCAGGGTGGACGATCTGGAGGCCGCGCACCAGCACGCGACCTCCTTGGGCGCCCGGCTGCAGGACTTCCAGCCGCAGCCCGACGTCCGGGTGTACGCCGACCCGGTCGGCCACATCTTCTGCTTCTTCGTCTAGGGCCCGTCTAGCGCTGCTTGAGATGACCTTTCCACCGGACGGTGGGGAGGAGGGCGGCGTGGTCGACCCGATCCTTGTTGGCGGCAACGATGTCGAACATCGAGTCGATCAGCGTGTCGGACAGCAGGTGCGGCTGCAGACCGAGGCCGACCAGGCCGGTGTGCTTCACGTTGTAGTAGTGCTCGGCCTGCTCCACCCGCGGGTTCTCCAGGTGCTCGACCTGGACCGGGCCGGGGAAGCACTCCGCGACCTTGTCCGCGATCTCGCTGACCGAGTAGCTCTCGGTCATCTGGTTGAAGACCCGGAACTCACCGGCGTCGGCCGGGTTCTCCGCCGCGAGCCGGATGCACTCGACGGTGTCCCGGATGTCGAGCAGCCCCCGGGTCTGCCCGCCGGTGCCGTACACCGTCAACGGCTCGCCGAGCACGGCCTGGATGACGAACCGGTTGAGCACGGTGCCGAAGACGGCGTCGTAGTCGAACCGCGTGGCCAGCCGCGGGTCCTGCACGGTCTGCGGCGTCTGCTGCCCGTAGACCACGCCCTGGTTCAGGTCGGTGACCCGCAGGCCCCAGACCCGGCAGCCGAACTCGAGGTTGTGTGAGTCGTGCACCTTGCTCAGGTGGTAGAACGAGCCCGGCTTCTTCGGGTAGAGCATCCGGTCCTTGCGCCCGTTGTGCTCGACCTCCAGCCAGCCTTCCTCGATGTCGATGTTCGGCGTGCCGTACTCGCCCATCGTGCCGAGCTTGACCAGGTGGATGTCCGGGTTGGTCTCGGCGACGGCGTACATCAGGTTCAGCGTGCCGACCACGTTGTTGTGCTGCGTGTACACCGCATGCGCGCGGTCGATCATCGAGTACGGCGCCGCCCGCTGCTCGGCGAAGTGCACGATCGCGTCCGGCTCGAACTCCTGCAGCACCCGGTAGATGAAGTCGGCATCCAGCAGATCACCGGTGTACGACGCGATCCGCCGGCCGGACACTTCCTCCCAGGCCGCGACCCTGGTGTCGAGGTCCTGGATCGGTACCAGGCTCTGCACCCCCAGCTCGCGGTCGTAGCCCCGACGGGCGAAGTTGTCGAGGACGGCCGTGTCGTGGCCGCGGTCTGACAGATGCAGTGCTGTCGGCCACCCTAAGTAACCGTCACCGCCCAGGACGAGTACGCGCACGGCTCGGCCGCCTTCCTTTGGGGATGTTGGCTTTCACCTTCCTTCCTATCCCGAGTACCCGCTCCACTAACGTGATCGGCCCCACTCACAAGCTGGGAATTGGCTATGAATCTGCGCGGGTGAGGCACTGTTGGGTGCGGAGGTGCACAATAAGGGCAATGGGGATTCTGACCAAGGTAACCAGCGGATCCGGCCTGCGCCGGACCCGATTGTTGCTGTGGGCGAAGTATTCGGCGGCCTCGGTAGTCGCCACTGTGATCAGTCAGGCGGCGTTCGCGCTCTGTTACTGGTTCGGTACGGCGGCGCTGGTGGCCTCGCTGGTCGCCTGGGTGACCGGGACCGTGCCGAGCTACCTGATCAACCGCCGCTGGACCTGGGGCCACCGCAACCCGGGCGGCCGGGATCTGTTGCCCTACGCAATCATCGTGGTGACGTCCGCGATCCTGGCAGCGATCGTCACGACGGTCACCGACCGCCTGGTCCAGGACCGGATCGACTCGCACGCCTGGCAGACGGTTCTGGTCAGCGGTTCCTACCTGGCCACCTACGGCGTGCTGTTCATCCTGAAGTTCGTGCTGTTCGATCGCTACGTGTTCGCCAAGCGGGCCGAGCCTTCCGCCGAACCCGCCGCAGAACATACTCCCGTAGCCACGTAGTCGTCATCACCCGCGCGTAGTTCGCGCCGTACACCAGGCCGGGACCCTTCTTGCTGGTCCCGTCGCCGCGGCGCCGCATCGTCATCGGCAGCTCGACGACCCGCGCGCCCAGGGCGAGTGCCCCGAGCAACAATTCCGAGGACTGGTACTGCGGCTCGCGCAACGTCACCGCGGTCGCCAGCTCGGCCCGCATCGCGCGGAACCCGAAGGACGTGTCGGTCAGCTTCCGCTGGGTCAGAATCGACGCCAGGACAGCGAAAACCCGCACCCCGACCCAGCGCAGCCGACTGTCGGCGTCCTCGGCCCCGAGCCGGCGCGACCCGGTGACGAAGTCGGCGCGGTCGTCCAGGATCGGCTGCAGCAGTACGTCGAGCTCGTCGTTGTCGTACTGCCCGTCCGCATCGGTCGTCACGACGTACTGCGCTCCGCCCTCGGCAGCGAGGTGGTAGCCCAGCCGGAGCGCGGCCCCCTGACCACGGTTGCTCGGGGCAACACAAACGATGGCCTCGTGCTCACGGGCAACGTCGGCGGTATCGTCGGTCGCGCCGTCGACAACGACCAGGACGTCGACCGGTTGGCCTGCACAGGTGCGCGGCATGTTCGTCAGCACCGGGCCGATCCCGGCGGCTTCGTTGTAGGCGGCAATCACCACGACGATCGGCGCGAACGACGGCTTGCCGAAGTCCTTCACCGCGAGGGAATCCACGTCGTCCGGGTAGTCCGCCATCGCCGGCCGCGCCTGGTCCCTGCCGAGCAACGCCCGCAACCCGATCGCCCCGGCCAGCGGGAAGAGCACCAGGCCGGGCAGCTGGTAGCGCCAGGAGAACTCGAATGCCGCGGACCCCAGCAGCAGGATCACGCCCGCCGCAGCGGGCAATAGAGCCGCAGACCTGAGCCCTGAGGTCTTGGCACGACCGAGACCGGCGACCGCGGCCAGTGCGATCAGCACACAGATTCCGAGCGCGAGGCCGGACGTGTAGCCGCCGTTCAGCTGGTAGGCGCGCAGGATGACAGCAGGCACGTGCGACACGTGCGGCTCCGACCCGCCCCATTTCACCGCGGCCTGGACGGTGTTGGGGTCCTCCAGGTTGGGATACGTGGTCTGGAACTGCCAGCGCTCCAGCGGTACGTCGTCCGGCGACGTGGTCCGCGTCGCCGCGAAACCCTTGAAGAAGTCCTTCAGCGCAGCCCCGGTGACGTCGAGTGGCTGGTGCCGGATCACCAACCGCGCGAACTCCGTGGCCAGCTCCTGCTTGGTGGTGCCGGGTGGTAGCGGTCCAGGCCAGTTGGGGTCGCCGTAGTGGTTGTGTGCGTACTTGTCGACGCCGAGGCGCTGGCCGAGTGGCTCCTTGGGGCAGAACAGCTTGGTGCCCTCGTTGAGCGGCAGCTTGGCGCAGTCCGCGACCACAGCGGTCCGGCCGTAGAGCACCTGGTTCTCAGCACCGGTGAATCCCCCCCGGCCGGTCTCCGCGTGAAAATAGATCGCATAGGCGCTGAAGACCACTGCGAATCCAGCTATGGCTGCAGCAGTACGTCGTACCAGCTCAAGACGGCGCCGACGCCAGGCATTGCCCACCACGACCAGGTAGAGCACGACTGCGATCAGCAGGGTCAGGCCGATGGTGCGGACCGCGAAGGCCGCACCCAAGAGCAGACCTACTGCGAGGGCACGCTTCCAGCCTGGGACACCCCAGCCGAGGAGGAGCCAGAGGGTGGCGACCAGCAGTACGTCGAAGGTGGTCTCGGCCATGATGTTCTGCTCGATCTGCACCTGGTAGGCGTCGAGCAGGAGCGGTGCGGCCGCTACGGCGGCCAGCCAGCGGTAAACGTTGAGCCGGCGGGCCAGTGCATAGATGGCGATACCCAGCAGCAGTCCAACCAGGTGCTGCACGATCACGACGAAGGTGAGGCCGCCGAGCGCCTCGAGAGGGCGTAGTACGAACTCGTAGCCGATCGGGTTGAGCGCGTCCGGCTTGAGCTCCTTCATGTTGTTCAGGTACTGCACCGAGTCGGTGTAGATGATCGCCGGCCGGTAGGCGATGGTGGCGAGCACGCGCAGGACGGTGCCCGCCAGCAAGAAGAGGGCGAGCAGCCAATGCGTCCTGAGGATGCGCCTCACTGGGCGCTGAAGTACTGCCACTGCCACGTTCGGGCGAGCCCGTCCTCCAGCGACACCGTCGGCTCGTAGCCGAGGTCGTTGGTGATGTCGACGACGACCGCCGGCATCTCCCCGGCCGGTGCCTCGATGTGCTCGGCCGGGACCGGACGGCCGGTCACGCCGCGCACGGTCTCGACCATCTCCAGCACGGACACGGACCGACCGGATCCGATGATCGCCCGGCCGTCGTACCCCTTGTCGAGCGCGAGCAGGATGCCCGCGACGACGTCGTCGATATAGACGAGATCGCGTCGCTGCTTGCCGTCGCCGTAGATCCGGACGCCCTCATCCTTGAGTGCCGCCCGCATCATCCGCGGCACGAAGCTGTCCTTGTGTGACATCCCCGGCCCGTAGACGTTGGTGAACCGCAGTGCGGCAGTCGCGAGACCGTAGCTGCCCGAGTACGCCGACAGCAGCATCTCGCACGCTGCCTTGGTCGCGCCGTACGGCGTCAGTGGCCTGAGCGGGAGGTCCGCGGTGATGGTCGACGTACCCACGTTGCCGACGACGGCGTTGGTCGACGCGAGGATGAAGCGGTCCACACCGCTGCCGCGGGACAGCTCCAGCAGGACCTGGGTGATCGTCACGTTCTGGGCGAAGGTCTGCATCGGCGCGTCGACCGAGCGCAGTACCGAGGTCAGCGCGGCCAGGTGGACCACAGCGGTCGGCCGGGTCTCGAAGGCCGAGATGCAGACCTCCTGGTCGGCCAGATCGCCGGTCACGACGTGCACGCCCTCGTCCCAGGACGCGTCCGGCGGCTCACGATCCACCGCTGTCACCGGGACACCTCGCTGCCGCAGGCCGGCCACCACGGCCCGCCCGATGAATCCGGCCGCTCCGGTCACCAGCACTCGTTCGTCCATGCCCATCAACTTACCGTCGGCCGACCAATCCCGGGACACAGGCGAACGGTCTGCGACGAACCCTTGACCCCAGGTGATCATGATGGGCAGGATCACTTTCGGACGCGGGCTGACAACCTTGTCATCGGGGCCGCGTAGAACCCACTGGCGGGCGGCTGGTGTCGCGGGGAGGCTGTGTGGTTCCCGCGGCGGCGGCCGTGTGCCGGTCCGGCCGTGCAAGGAGCGTAGATGAATCTCCGCCGCCCACTGGGGCTCGTCGCGTCTCTCGGACTGGTTATGACAATGTCCTCTGCTATGACGCCAGCGAATGCCGTCCCACCAGCCTCCACAGCGGAGCAGCCGGTGGTGAGCGGTTCGTCGTTCTTCACCTCGTTCGAGCCGGGGCAGCCGCAGCCCGGATACACCGATGCCGTCGAGACCGGCCCGGACGGGAAACCGCGCACCGAAGGGGTCCGCGGGCCGACGCCGACCGGCATCGGCGGCAGCGAGATGGACAAGGTCACCACGGTGACTGCGAACGGTGAGAACACCGGTGGCGGCGAGATCGCCACCAATGTGGCCGACGGTGACAAGTTCACCAAGTGGCTGGTGTTCGAGCCGACCGGCTGGCTGGTCTACGAGACCTCGGTCCCGGTGGTGATCCGCAAGTACGCGCTCACCTCGGCCAACGACGCCGACGGCCGCGACCCGCAGAACTGGACCGTGCAGGGCTCGAACGACGGGACCACATGGACCACGCTGGACACCCGGACCGGCGAGAACTTCGAGACCCGGTTCCAGACCAAGGAGTACAGCTTCACCAACGAGACGGCGTACAAGTTCTTCAAGCTGGACATCACGCTGAACCACGGTGAGAACATCGTCCAGCTCGCCGACTGGTACCTGTCCAACGGCGCCCCGCTGCCGCCGCCCGGCCCGACCGCGGAGTCGCGGCTGGACTCCGGCCCGACCAGCGCCTACAACGCCCGCGCCCGGGTCGGATTCACCGGCGTCAAGTCGTTCCGGTACGCCGGTCATCAGACGGCCGAGGGCCGTGGCTACACCTGGAACAAGATCGCCGACGTCGCTCTGTTGGTCGGCAAGGACACCCGGCTGTCGTACAAGATCTTCCCCGAGCACACCGAAGGCGATCTCAGCTACCCGAGCACCTTCGCCGCACTCGACCTCGCGTTCTCGGACGGCACGTATCTGAGCGATTTGAAGGCCAAGGACCACCGCGGCTTCGAGCTCAGCCCGCGCGGCCAGGGCGACACCAAGGGTCTGTCCACGAACCAGTGGAACAACATCGACGCTGACCTCGGGAAGGTCGCCGCCGGCAAGACGATCGAGCGGATCCTGGTCGGCTACGACAAGCCGTCCGGCCCGGCCGACTTCCGCGGCTGGATCGACGACATCCGGATCGCCGCCGCGATCAACCCCGATCGCGCCGCCCAGAAGACCGCGGCCAAGCACCCGTCGGACCTGGCCCTCACCACCCGCGGTACGAACTCGACCGGTGGGTTCTCCCGCGGCAACAACTTCCCGGCGACCGCCGTACCGCACGGCTTCAACTTCTGGACGCCGGTCACGAACGCGGGCTCGACGTCCTGGCTGTACGACTACGCCAAGGGCAACAACGAGGCCAACAAGCCGACCCTGCAGGCGCTGTCGATCAGCCACGAGCCCAGCCCGTGGATGGGTGACCGGCAGACCTTCCAGGTGATGCCTTCGACAGCCGCGACGCCGACCGCTGACCGGAAGGCGCGGGCCTGGTCGTTCAGCCACGACAACGAGATCGCCCGGCCGTACTACTACGGCGTCACCTTCGACAACGGCAACGCGGCCGAGATCGCGCCGACCGACCACGCGGCGATACTGCGGTTCTCGTTCCCGGCCGGCAACCCGTCGCTGGTGTTCGACAACGTCAACAACAACGGCGGTCTGACCTTGGATCCCGAGACCGGTGTCGTCACCGGTTTCAGCGACGTCAAGAGCGGCCTGTCCACCGGCGCCGGCCGGCTCTTCGTGTACGGCGTGGTCGACCAGAAGGTGGTTGCCTCCGGCAAACTGTCGAACGGCGGCGGCGCGAATGTCGGCGGCTACTTCTCCTTCGACCCGAAGGAGACCCAGGTCCAGCTGCGGATGGCAACCTCGCTGATCGGCACCGCACAGGCGAAGAAGAACCTGGAGCTCGAGCTCCCGGCCGGGTCGAAGTTCGGCAAGGTCAAGGACGCGGCCCAGGAGCAGTGGGACGCGAAGCTGCGCACCATCGAGGTCGAGGGCGCGACGGCCGACCAGCTCAGCACGCTCTACTCGAACCTCTACCGGCTGTTCCTCTACCCGAACAACGGCTCGGAGAACACCGGGACGTCGTCCAAGCCGGTCATCAAGTACGCCTCACCGACGTCACCGAAGGTCGGTACGGACACCCCGACCACGACCGGCTCGAAGATCGTGGCCGGCCAGACCTACGTGAACAACGGCTTCTGGGACACCTATCGCACCGTGTGGCCGGCGTACTCGCTGTTCGCCCAGGACTCGGCCGCCGACCTGGTGAACGGGTTCGTCCAGCAGTACAAGGACGGCGGCTGGATCTCCCGCTGGTCGTCCCCGGGCTACGCGAACCTGATGGTCGGCACCAGCTCCGACGTCGCCTTCGCCGACGCCTACCTGAAGGGCATCAAGGGGATTGACGTCCAGGCGACGTACGACGCCGCGCTGAAGAACGCGGCCGTCGTACCACCGTCGCAGAACGTCGGCCGCAAGGGCCTCGACCTGTCCACCTTCAACGGCTACACGGCCAACACCACCGGTGAGGGCTTCAGCTGGTCGATGGACGGCTACATCAACGACTTCGGCATCGCGAACATGTCGAAGCAGCTGTACGACACTGCGAAGAAGAACGACCCGCGCAAGCAGGAGTACCTGGACAACTACAAGTACTACCTGAACCGGGCCCGCAACTACGTGACGCTGTTCGACCCGGCGATCGACTTCTTCCAGGGCAAGGACCCCGACGGTGTCTGGGGCTACTCGCCCAGCACCTTCGACCCGCGCGACTGGGGTCACGACTACACCGAGACGAACGCGTGGAACATGGCGTTCTCGACCCCGCAGGACGGCGCCGGCCTGGCCGCCATCTACGGCGGCCGCGACGGCCTGGCCAAGAAGCTCGACGAGTTCTTCAGTACGCCGGAGGACGCGCTGCACACCGGCGGGTACGGCGGCACGATCCACGAGATGCTCGAGGCGCGCGACGTACGGATGGGTCAGTACGGGCACAGCAACCAGCCGTCGCACCACATCACGTACATGTACGACTTCGCGGGTCAGCCGTGGAAGACGCAGGCGCTGGTGCGCGAGTCGTTGTCGCGGCTCTACCTGGGCTCGGAGATCGGGCAGGGGTACCCCGGTGACGAGGACAACGGGGAGATGTCCGCGTGGTACCTGTTCAGCATGCTCGGGTTCTACCCGCTGCAGATGGGCTCGCCGACGTACGCGATCGGCTCGCCGCTGTTCACCAAGGCGACAGTGCGGCTGCCCGGCGGCAAGAAGCTGGTGATCAGTGCACCGGCCAACAGTGCGCGGAACGTCTACGTCAAGAGCGTCCGGGTGAACGGGAAGAAGTGGACCTCGACCGCGCTGCCGCACAACCTGATCGCGAGCGGCGGCAAGATCGAGTTCGAGATGACCGACCAGCCGTCGTCATGGGGCACCGGCCGTAACGACGCGCCGCCGTCGATCACCACCCCGGGCGAGGACCCGAAGACGTGGCAGGACTCGACCTCGGACGAGGGTGCGGTGGTCGGCGCCGGTGGTCAGGACGTGACCGCGCTGACCGACGACGACGCGAAGACCCAGGTCACGCTGACCGGGGCGAACCCGACGATCACGGTGGCGCTGCCGCAGGGCCGGCCGGTCGGGATGTACACGCTGACCAGTGGCACCACCGGTGCTGCACCGTCGGCGTGGGTGCTGGAGGGGTCGAACGACGGTACGACGTGGTCCCCGGTTGACCGCCGTACCGGCGAGAAGTGGGCCTGGGCGTCGTACACCCGGTCCTTCAGCATCGCCTCGCCGAGGGCCTACACGCAGTACCGGCTGGTACTGACGCCCGCTGGGACCGACGGCGTGACGCTGTCCGAGATCGAGCTGCTCGGGACGCTGAAGGGTGTCGAGGCCGGGACGCACCCGACGGACAAGCGGGTGGCCGAGACCAAGCCCAGCCCGACGCCGTCGCAGTCGATCGACCGGAACTACGGGTAACAGTCAGCGGGGGCGGCGGCCTCAGGCCACCGCCCCCGCTGGACGTTTCTCCGGCGGAGCCTGCCCCTGAAAGGTTCCGCCGGAAGAGATGAGGAGGGGTGGCGGTCCCCGCCCGGACTGCCACCCCTTCACCCTTATCGACGTCCGAGTCGTCCGAGACGTTGCCTGGGGTGCCAAAGAGTCCACATGCCGGACACGATCAGCTGGTGACGACCGCGAACCAGGCGAGATTCAGTGCCACCAGCGCCGTACCCGCCGCCACGGTCGGCACCCAGCCGAGACCGGCTCGCCGGGCGAACACGGGCAGCGCGAGCGCCATCGCCAGACCACCGAGCTGCACGGTGAACAGCACGCCCAACAGGTCGGCCACGCAATGCTCCGCCGAGGGGGCACACAGCGGCGCGCCGGTCCGGACCATCACGTCGTACGCGAGCGCCGCGGCCAGGCCGGTCAGCGCCGCCTGGAGCAGACTCCTACCGAACAACCGGGTGTCCATACGATCACGCTAAGCGCGCGGCGGACGCCGTACCTGAGCAAAACTACTCAGCCGGTCCAGCGGCCGGTGAAGAATCCTGCCGCCCAGATCGCGGCGAGGGGTATGGCTACGGCCAGGTAGAGGCGGCCGAGCCATGGTTTTCGCTGGACGAGGACCGCGAGGCCGATCCAGAGCGGCCACCAGAGCAGGGTCGCGCGGGTCAGCGAGTAGATCCAGAACGACGTACAGAACGCGCCGATGGTGGCAGCCACCCAGGCGGCCTCACCCCAGGATCGGCGCCAGAACAGCCAGGCGAGCAGGAGTATGCCGATCACCAGCGCGACCAGCTCGGCCCGGAACATCCAGGTCCAGTCGCTGCGGTCGGCGGCGAAATGGCCCTTGGTGGCGGCATCGATCGTGTGCTGGATCGAGACCCACGGCCAGGTGAACTCGCGCGCCCAGCCCTTCTCCTGGGCGGCCTGCCAGGCGAACCAGGAGCCGTGGATCTGCTTCAGGTAGGCCATGAAGCCGAGCACCGGGACGGCCGGCAGCGCCAGCCACGGCAGCGACAGCCAGTCCCGCTTCTTCGAGGTGACGAACTCCACGATCAGCGCGAACGCGAGGAAGATCCCGGACACCCGCACGGTCGACGCCAGCGCGACCAGGACCGCGGCCCGTGCCCACCGGCCCTGCCGCGCGGCCAGCCAGGCCGGGAACGCGAACGCGCAGAACAGCGCCTCGGTGTAGCCGGCGGCCAGGAAGACACCGACCGGCGCGGTGAACCAGACCACCGCGGCGTTGGGGCCGAAGTTCTTGAGTTGCGGGAACTCGTACTGCGCCAGTCGCGCGAGGTACACCCCGGCGACAGCACTGGCGACCGCCGACACGACGATGCCCGCGGCAACGTATCCGATCCCGGTCCAGCTGACGACGCGGACGAGCGCCGGGAACCCGGGGAAGAACGCCGCCAGCGGTGCCCCGGACGGCTCACCGTTGGCGTACCCGAACTCCGCGACCGCCTTCAGGTGCCAGACGTCCCACTGCAACCAGGCCCGCCAGACGTTCGGGTAGTCGCTCCCCCGGTTGAACAGCAACGGCGCCGAGATCGACAACAGGAACAACCCGGCCCGGGTGACCAACCACCACCCGAGCACCTCCCGCGTCATCGCACTCGGCATCCACCGCTGCAGGCGCGCTCCGTCAACCCGAGCCCGCTTGGCCTTTCCAGGCGTGGGTTCCTCAGCAGCCGTCCGCTCAAACACCGGCGCACCCGCCGCTCACCGAACCCACCCGAGGCCAACTCACGCCCCCCATGGTGCCCCATGCCAAAAGCAACCGGCGGCACCCGGGTGGGTGCCGCCGGTCAAAGCTATTGCCCGCCGCCGGGTGTCTCCGGCGTCTGACTTGGTTCAGTTGTCGGGGCCCCGGTGGGCAAGGACGGCCAGCCTGGTGAGCTCGGCTTGGTCGGCTTGGTCCTCGTCGGTGGTGTCCTGGTCGGCTTCTGCGACGGCGTCTGCGTGGGGGTCTGGGTCGGCGTCTGCGTCGGGGTCGGCGTCTGCGACGGAGTCTTCGACGGCGTGATCGTCGGCGTCGGCGTACCCATGTTGTCGTCGGACGGCTCGGGGAAGTCCTCCACCGGCTGGCCGTCGAGCGCAGGCTTCATGAAGTCGACCCAGGTCTGCGCCGGATAGTCACCACCGAAGAAGGCGTTCTCCTCGGTGTAGTCGTCGAGGTCGGACTCACCCTCCTTGCCGGCGCGGTAGAGCACGGCCGTCGACAGCTGTGGCGTGTACCCGACCCACCACGAGGTCAGGGTGTCGTCGCCTTCCTCGAACTTCTCGCACTTGCACTTGGCGTTCGCCCGGCGGTGGTCGATGGACATACCACCCGCGGTGCCGGTCTTGCCGGCGGCCGGCCGGTCGATCGCCTGCGCCTTGCGGCCGGTGCCCTTGCGGTCCTCCACGACCTGCTGCAGCGCGTAGCTCGTCGTGTTGGCGATGTCGGCATCGATGGCCGGCACCTGCTTGTACTTCGTCTTGGCCGAGAACTTGACCACGTTCTTCAGGTCGCGGACTTCCTTGATGATGTGCACCGGGGTCCGCTTGCCCTCGTTCGCGAAGACCGAGTAGGCACCCGCCATATCGACCGGCGACGCGTAGGCGTTCGGGCCGAGCACCAGGGCAGGCGCGTCCCGGTCCGCCTTCGGGATGGTCGGAATGCCCGCGGCCTCGGCCATATCGCTGACCTTCTCCGGACCGTCCTCCATCTGCTGGTCGACCAGGTCGTAGAACGCGGTGTTGACCGACTGCTCGGTCGCGGACAGCAGGCTCACCCGGCCGTAGTTCTCGCCGAACTCGTTGTCGTACTTGCCGCCGCGGATCTCGATCGGCCCGTTGCCCTCGAACGTGTCCTCGAGCGTCTTCCCGTCCTTCAGCGCCGCCGCCACCGCGAACGGCTTGAAGGCCGAACCGGGTCTGGCCTTGGCCGTCGCCCAGTTGATCTGACTCGTCAGGTAGTCCGGTCCGCCGACCACCGCGACCAACTCACCGGTCTGCGGACGAACCGAGGCGAGGCCGATGTGCAGGTCCTTCGCGCTACCGGGCTGCTTCTTGTTGAAGACCGCCTTGTTGGCCGCGTTCTGCAGGTTCCGGTCGATCGTCGTGTAGACCTTGAGGCCGCCGCCGACGATCTCGTCGTCGGTGAACCCCTGCTTGACCAGCTCCTTGCGGACCATGTCCAGCAGGAAGCCCTTCGACCCCTTGAACCGGCTGCTCCTGGCCTTCTTCTTCAGCGGCGGAGGGGCCTTGCTGTACTGGGCGTACTGCGCGTCCGTGATCGTCCCCATCTGACGCATGCCGTCCAGGACGTACTGATACCGCCCGAGGATTCGCGTCTTGGTCGCCGCGGAGGTGTCGTCGGGGTCGAAGACGGTCGGGTTGTTCAGCACCGTGGCGAGCAGCGCGGCCTGCGGAACGGACAGGTCCTTCGGATTCGGGACCTGGAAGTACGCATCACCAGCGGCCGCGATGCCGTAGGCACCCTCACCGTAGTAGATGGTGTTGAGGTAGCCCTCCAGGATCTTCTGCTTGTCCTCGGACCGGCTCAGCTTGGTGGCGATGAACAGTTCCTTGAACTTCCGGGCCGCCGTTCGCTCCTGGGTCAGGTACATGATCTTCACGTACTGCTGGGTCAGCGTCGAACCGCCCTGGAGCTGCTCACCCTGGGCGATGTTGAAGGCCGCCCGGGCCATACCGGACGGCGAGATCCCCGGGTTGGTCCAGAACGTCCGGTCCTCGGCCGCGATCACCGAGTCCTGGACGTGCTTCGGGATCTGTGCCAGCGGCACCGACCGGCGGTTCTGATCGTAGAGCTGGCCGATCTCGTTCTTGCCGTCGGCGAAGTACACCGTGGTGGTGTTGGTCTGGAACTGCTTGTTCGTGTCCGGGATCTCGGTCGTCTGGTAGACGATGAAGAAGGTGGCGACCGCGCCGATCACCCCGACGAAGAACAGAGCGAGGAGCCAGCCGAGGACCCGGAGCGCCCAGTGCTTCTTGCGCCGGACGGGTACGGCCTTTCTACGAGCTTCACTCACTGTGCAATCCTCGACGATCTCGCGGAAGTCATTGCCCCACAGACTACGGTGGGTGTGGTAACGGCCCCGAATCCGCTCCGGATGCTAACAAGTCGGCCGGTCACCCCGCGATTCGCCTGGAACTAGCCTTACCCAGATCTTTCCCAGGGGGTCGGCAAGCGATTACCCCGTGAGGTGGGGTGCGAGCAATGTCACGGCGATCAGGGCGGCCGGGAAGCAGGCGAGGAACATCGTGAACGTGTAGCCCATGATGTCGCGCGCCTTGAGCCCGAGGATGGCCAGCGTCGGCAGCATCCAGAACGGCTGCAGCAGGTTCGCGCCGGCCTCGCCCAGGTCGTAGACGACCACCATCCAGCCCGCGTCCACCTTCAGCTCGTTGGCGGCCTGCAGCACATACGGCGCCTCGATCACCCACTTGCTGCCGCCACTGGGCACGAAGATGCCGAGGATGCACGAGTAGATCGCCACCAGCGGCGGGAACAGGAACTGGTTGCTTGCCTGCACCAACCATCCGGCCAGCCGGGCGGAGATACCGGTGTACGCGATCATCCCGAAGATGCCGCCGTACAACGGGAACTGCAGCAGTACGCCGGCCACCGCCGGAGCACCGTCGCGCACGGCCCGGGCCATCCGCCACGGCCGCCAGTGCAACAGCAACGCGAGCAGGAACAGGATCAGGTTGACCGTGTTCAGGTCGAGCGCGTTGAAGAAGCTCTTCCCGCTGAAGTAGCGGACCAGATACACCACGCCGAGCAGGACGATCAGCAGACTGAACAGCGGCGAGTGCTCGATCCAGTCCCCCGGTCTACGCGTCTCACCTTCCTCACGCCGGCCGTTGTACGCCGAGCCGCGGCCGATGAGCGGCCGTAGCTCGATGCCGAGGTGTTCTGCGGTCTTCGAGTTGTCCTCACCCGGTGCGACGAACCAGGCCATCACTAAGCCCACGACGTACACGAGGAGCGTGGCGACGAGCGCCTGCCAGGTGAAGATGGTGTCGCTGAGTGGGATCAGCCCACTGGCGTGACCGCCGGCCATGATGACCTCCTGCACCGGCGCCGGGCTACTGCTCGCACTGGCGACCTGCAACGCGGCCGAGCCCGACAGGCCTTGCGCCCACACAGTGCCCAGACCGAGGAACGCCATCGCGCCCAACGCGCGGTAGTCCGCCTTCGGCACGTTGCGGGCCACCTCACGCGCCAGGATCGCGGCGAACACCAGACTGAAGGCCCAGTTCAGGTACGACGCCAGCATCGCGACCGCGGCCACAAAGGCGACGGCGGCCCGCGGCGTCTTGGGGATGCGCGCCAACCGCGCGATCAGCCGGGCGACCGGCCGACTCGTCGCAACGGCGTACCCACCGATGATGATCATCGCCATCTGCAGGGTGAAGGTGATCAGCGACCAGAAACCGATGCCCCAGGCATCGACCAGGCCGAAGCCCTTGGTCGCGGCCGGGTCGTCCGGGCGTTTCAGCAGCGGTTCACCGGTGACGAGTCCGAAGACCAGCACCACGAAGGTGCCGACCAGGACGAACCCGAACGCGTCGGGCAACCACTTCTCGGTGAACGCGGTGAACCGCAGCGCGATCCGGGCCAGCGGGCCGTCACCGTCAGCACCGTGCTTCGCGTGCTTCCCATGGGTGTCGCGCGGCATGAGTACTGCCATGACCCTCCGCTCTTGGACCACGACTCTGCGTGTCGACTGATTAACGCAGCACGGCGACTGACGTAACAGGTTTCCTGGCGCGTCCGCGGGAGCAAGGTGACATACGGCGACTTTGTTAGGTCTTGTCCACAGCTCCCCGGTCTGCTTACAGTGGCGGCACGATGTATCGAACCGATACATCAGGTCATGACAAACTAGACCGAGGGAGGTGGGTCATGGGAAACCGCAGTGGGGTCCTGGAGCTCGCCGTACTCGGTCTGCTGCATGAAGCGCCGATGCACGGCTACGAGCTCCGCAAGCGCGTCAACGCCCAGTTCGGCTGGGGACGCGTGCTGTCGTTCGGTTCGCTCTACCCGTGTCTGAAGGCGATGCTCCGCAACGGCCTGATCACGGCCGACTCCGGTACGCCGGAGTCCGGTCGCAGGCCCAAGATCGTCTACACGATCACTGCCGACGGCAAGGACTTCTTCGCGCACGCGATGCACGACGCAGGTCCGTCGGCGTGGGAGGACGACACGTTCGGCGTCCGGTTCTCGTTCTTCGGCCGGACCGATCCGGCCACCCGGTTGCGCATCCTCGAGGGCCGTCGGGCCCGGATGGAGGAGCGGCTGGCCAACTTCCGGGCAGCGATGAGCCGGACCGCGGAGCGGATGGACGCCTACACCCTCGAGCTGCAACGGCACGGCCTGGAGTCGGCCGAGCGCGAGGTCCGCTGGCTGAACGAACTGATCGACGGCGAGCGGCGGCAACAGCGGCCCCCTGACCAGCATCAACCGCCTACCCAAGGAGATCCCAGATGACCTCGATCCGCGTAGCGATCGTCGGCGTCGGCAACTGCGCCAGCTCGCTCGTCCAGGGCGTGCACTACTACCGGGACGCGAAGCCCGACGAACGCGTACCCGGCCTGATGCACGTCCAGTTCGGCGACTACCACGTCCGGGACGTGCAGTTCGTCGCCGCCTTCGACGTCGACGGCAAGAAGGTCGGCCTGGACCTCGCCGACGCGATCGGCGCCAGCGAGAACAACACGATCAAGATCTGCGACGTGCCGCCGAGCGGTATCACCGTGCAGCGCGGTCACACCCTCGACGGCCTCGGCAAGTACTACCGCGAGACCATCACCGAGTCCGACGCCGAGCCGGTCGACGTGGTCTCCACGCTGCGTGAGGCGCAGGTCGACGTCCTGGTCTGCTACCTGCCGGTGGGTTCGGAGCAGGCGGCGAAGTTCTACGCCCAGTGCGCGATCGACGCGGGTGTCGCGTTCGTGAACGCGCTGCCGGTGTTCATCGCCGGCACCAAGGAGTGGGCCGACAAGTTCACCGCGGCCGGCGTGCCGATCGTCGGTGACGACATCAAGTCGCAGATCGGCGCGACCATCACGCACCGGGTGCTGACCAAGCTGTTCGAGGACCGCGGCGTCACCGTCGACCGGACCTACCAGCTGAACGTCGGCGGCAACATGGACTTCAAGAACATGCTCGAGCGGGAGCGGCTGGAGTCCAAGAAGATCAGCAAGACCCAGTCCGTCACCTCCCAGCTGCGCGACGAGATCGACGAGCGCAACGTGCACATCGGCCCGTCCGACTACGTGGCCTGGCTGGACGACCGCAAGTGGGCGTTCATCCGGCTCGAGGGCCGCAACTTCGGCGACGTCCCGCTGTCGCTGGAGTACAAGCTCGAGGTCTGGGACTCGCCGAACTCGGCCGGCATCATCATCGACGCCATCCGGGCCGCGAAGATCGCCAAGGACCGTGGCGTCGGCGGCCCGATCCTGTCGGCGTCGTCGTACTTCATGAAGTCGCCGCCGGAGCAGTACGCCGACGACGTCTGCCGCGACCTGGTGGAGAAGTTCATCCGCGGCGAGGTCGAGCGCTGATCTGTTGACAGCCGCTTGATGGTCCCGCAGTCGGTTTCGGCCGGCTGCGGGACTGTTTTATAGGTTTGTCGTCATGCGACTGCATGTGGGGTGTGCGCAGTGGACGCATGCCGCCTGGCCGCAGCCGTCCCGGGAGAAGCTCCGCTCGTACGCGTCGTGGTGCAACGCGGTCGAGAGCAACACGACCTTCTATGCCACTCCCTCCCAGACCACTGTCGCCGGCTGGGCGGCGCAGACTCCAGCCGACTTCCGCTTCGTGGTGAAGCTCCCGCAGCTCATCAGCCACGAGCGTCGGTTGAGTGGGGTGGAGGTGGAACTTCGCGCCTTCCTCTCCGCGATCGAACCACTGGCCGACCGCAACCACGCGTTGTGGATCCAGCTGCCCGCCTCGTTCTCACCGACCGACCTCGGCAGTCTCGCCGCATTCCTCCACCAGGCACCGCGCGGCTATCGGTACGCCGTCGAAGTCCGCCACCCCGCGTTCTTCGACGAGCCGCGGACGGCCGAGTTGCTCGAGCGGGTCCTGGCCAGGGTCGACGCGGAGTGGGTCCCCTTCGACACAGTCACGCTCTTCCAGCATCGACCGACGAGCCTTGCCGAACGTGATGCCTGGATGAAGAAGCCCCGAGTGGTACGACGTACTCGCGCGCTGACCGCGCATCCGATCGTCCGCTACATCGGCCGGGACGACGTACAGCAGACCGTGGACGGGTGGGCCTACCTCGTCGACTCGGTCGTGAACTGGCTTGGCGAGGGTCGCTCGCCCACCGTCTTCCTGCACACACCGGACAACGTCGAGGCGCTCGGGCTCGCCCGCCGGTTCCACTCCGACGTCCGCTCACGCGTGCCTGCGTTGGCCCCACTCCCTGAGCCCGTCGAGGTCGACCCTCCCACGCTGTTCTAGGGCGCGTCGCCCTTGTCGGGCATAGGGTCGGGCCGCATGGCGCTGCGACTTGTTCAGGTGAATTTCAAGGCTCGGGATGACTCGGCGCTCGGTCGGTTCTGGGCGGACGCGCTCGGCTGGGGTGTTTCCAGCGAGGGACCCGGGGTGACCAACGTTGAGCCCGTGGGCTTCGTCTGGCCGGGCCCTTCCGCCGTCTGCGTCGATGTCGTCGCCGTCCCGGACCCCGAAACGGTGAAGTACCGCGTGCACCTCGATCTCGCCACCACCTCCCAGGCCCATCAGGCCGAGTTGGTCGCGCGCCTGGAGGAGCTCGGTGCGACGCCCGCCGATGTGGGTCAGGGTGAGGTGCCGTGGACGGTCCTGGCTGACCCGGAGGGCAATGTGTTCTGCGTGCTGGAGCCTCGGGAGATCTACCGGGACACCGGGCCGATTGCCGCGGTGGTGGTGAACTGTGCGGATCCGCGGGCCATGGCGCGGTTCTGGGGCGAGGCGATGGACTGGACCGTGCACGAGGTGACCGACGATCATGCGAGGCTGCGGTCGGCCAAGGGTGTCGGGCCGTACCTGGAGTTCATTCGCACGCCCGACGTGCAGACCTTCTGGAACCGTGTCCATCTGGACCTGATGCCGTACCCCGGTGACGATCAATCGGCAGAGGTGGCCCGGCTGCGCGCTCTGGGCGCCACTGACGCCGACGTCGGCCAGGGCGACGTGCCATGGAAGTGCCTCGCCGACTCAGAGGGCAACGAGTTCTGCGTCCTCACCCCGGGCTGACGCAGAGCCTCGGCCCTAGCCGCCCTAGCTGTTCCGGGGTTTTCCACAGCTGGGCAACTCGTCGTCCGGACGAGGGCGAATCTCCATATGTTCTCCGCCGAGATCACACCTCGGGAGGACAGACATGGAGCACGAAACCCTTGCAGATCAGGCCGGTTCGACGGGAGTGCGGGCCACCGCGGAGGAGCGGCAGGCGCGAGCCGAGTGGCTCATCGCCGAGTTCCGCCGACGTGCGGCCGCCTGCGACGATCCCCGTGAAGAAGCGAACCTGCTCCGCTCCGCGGACTCGCTCGTCCGCCTGGCCACGGCGTACCAGCCGTGACCGCGACGTTGGTCGCCGCGCCGGCGGCCACCTCACTGGAAGACCTGCTGACCCGCAGTGGCCCGGAGGCGGTCGCGCTCTCCGGCGCGGCCCAGTCCGCCTGGAACGGTCAGGTCATCGAGGCCACCGGCGAGGTGCTCGGCCTCGCCCACTGGGACGGCACGCTGTACCTCGGTGACAGCATCCTCGATCCACTGCGGCAGATGTACGAACGCTCCGGCGAGAAGCAGCCGATGCCGGATCTTGTGCGGTACCGCGAATCCCTCGCCACGATCCTGCACGAACAGGCACACTTCCTCGGCCCCGCCGGCGCGACCCAGGAGGCGGCTCGGGGCGCCTTCACCCGGCCCGGCGGCCGGCAACTCGAGGAAGGCGTCGCCGAAGCGTGGGCCCAGGACCACCTGAACGACTTCCTGACCCGCCTCGGCGTGGACAAAGTTGCCCCTGGCATCAACGACGTCAAGGGCGGCGGCTATTACCCCGCGTTCGTCCCTGCCGTCCGCATCCTCACCACCGACCTCGAGAACCGGGCCGGTCTCAACCGCGGCGAGGTCCTCAACGCCCTGAACCGCCAAACCGCCGAAGGCCAGCTGCCACTGCTGGTCACCCTCCACTACAACTCCAGCCGCCTGCCCGAGCTGGATTCACCCGCCGAAGCGGCCGAAGTCCGCGGTCGCCTCGAAACCCTCCTCCGCGACGGCCTCCCCCAACTCGACGCCTTCGAACTCCTCCCGCCCGGCTTCGCCGCCGCTCGCTCCCGCTCCACGACCGGAGCCCTATTGGACCGCCTGCACACCGAGCTCAAAGCCGCCGAGTCCGACCGCTTTCCCCATCCCACCGCTTGCGCCCTGCCCGCTCCCGCCCCAACCACCGCATCTCGCCTGATCCCAAGTCCGCACCACACGGCCCTCTCCGGCCTAGCTCCCCCCACCAACCACTCGGGTTCCGCGGCACCTGGCAGTGCCAGGTCACCCGACCGCAGAGCAGCACCTGCAAAGGACCTTGCTCGCTGAGCGGTGTCCCTGCAGATCACCGCCTCCCGCGACTCCGACCGATGAGCCGGCCCGTCCTCGGCGGGTGACCTGACCCGGGTACGGTGGCGAAACGTCCACGCATTCGAAGGAGCTGATTGATGAACCTGGTCGAGGAAGCCGCCGCCATCGCACCCGGGCTGATCGATCTGCGGCGGGTACTGCATCAGATTCCCGAGGTGGGGCTCGATCTGCCGAAGACTCAGGCGATGGTGCTGGATGCGGTGGCGGGGCTGCCGTTGGAGATCAGTACCGGCAAGGATCTGACCTCGGTGATCGGCGTACTGCGGGGTGGGCAGCCTGGGCCGACGGTGCTGCTGCGGGGTGACATGGATGCGCTGCCGGTGGTCGAGGAGACCGATCTCGAGTACGTGTCCACCAACGGGAACATGCATGCCTGCGGCCACGACCTGCACACGGCCGGACTGGTCGGTGCGGCACGGCTGCTCAGTGCGCATCGCGAGGAGTTGCAGGGCAATGTGCTCTTCATGTTCCAGCCGGGTGAGGAAGGTCTGGGCGGCGCGGGCTACATGATCCGGGAGGGTCTGCTGCAGGCGACCGGTGACAAGCCGATCGCCGCGTACGCGATCCATGTCTGGTCGCACGCCGCCAAGGGACTGTTCCAGACCCGGCCGGGGACGATGATGGCCGGCTCGAACCAGTTGCACATCACCGTGCACGGCAAGGGCGGGCACGGCTCGTCGCCGTACACGACGGTGGACCCGGTGCCGGTGGTGGCTGAGCTGGTGCTGGCGTTGCAGACGTACGCGACTCGGAGGGTGGACGTGTTCGACCCGGTGGTGATCACGGTGACGCAACTCGCGGCCGGGGTCGCGGTCAACGTCATCCCGAACACGGCCCGGCTCGGCGCCACCGTGCGCACGCTGTCGAACGCGACCTTCGACCAGTTGTCGCGGGAACTGCCGGCGTTGGCTGAGGGGATCGCGACGGCGCACGGCTGCACGGTCGAGGCGGACTTCAGCAAGCAGTACCCGGTGACGATCAACGATGCGGCGCGGACGGCGGAGACCTCGGCACTACTGGGCGAGGTGTTCGGCGCGGAGCGGGTGCCGCCGTTCGACAACCCACTGATGGGGTCCGAGGACTTCTCGATGGTGCTGGAGCAGGTGCCCGGGACGTTCGTGATGCTGGGCGCGCGCCCTGACGACGTCGGCGAGGACGGACCGTCCAACCACTCGAGCGTGGTTCGCTTCGACGACGCCGTCCTCGGCGACCAGGCCGCAGCCCTCGCCCAGCTGGCGACATCTCACCTGATCCCCGCCTGAGCCCGCGGCTGAGCTCTGGGTGAGGGCCTGTGACTGGCCGGCCCGCCAGAGGCCGGCCAGCCACAGGGATCAGGACGGCGCGACGGTGAGGCTGTAGGCCCCGCGGCTGCCGTAGGTGGAGTAGCCGGTGTTCAGCGGGTCGCCGTAGCCGACGTTGTCTACCCGCAGGTAGTACGTACCCGGCTGGAGAGCGCTGGTAACACTCGCCCCCAGGCCGGTCGGCGTACCGGCGTCGCTCTGGCCCGAGGCCGGGTCGGCCGAGGCTACGACCGCGCCCGAGCTGTCCAGCAGGTCCAGCTTGATGTCGAGGTTGCCACCGGTCGCCGCGGCGCTCGCGGTCGCGGTGTAGTTGCCGGCAGCACCGACGTCGACACGGTAGACGTCGGTGTCGGTCTCGGCCGCGATCACCCCGTTGGCCGCCGTACCGACAACCAGTGCAGCCGCCGCGTCGGTCGTGTCACCGACGTCGTCGGTGCGGAGCGCGACACCGTGGGAGCCGATGACGGCGTAGTCGTCCTCGGTGTTGTTGGCGCCGGAGTACTCGCCCTTGCTCCACTGGCTGATACCGCGGTAGTAGCCGACGCCCATGATCGGAGCCCAGGCCCCGTGGCCCTGGTAGTAGCCGACCGACGCGGTGCCGTCGTGACCGAGGCCGACGTTGTGGCCGGCTTCGTGGGAGGCGGCTTCGGCGAGGTTCTTCGCACCGGTGCCGACGCCCTTGGTGAACACGAGAGCCGGCTGGTAGTAGTCGTGCTGGGTGGTCCGGTCGTAGACACCGACGTACGCGACACCGCCGCAGCCACAGCCGGACTGGTACCAGGTGTCCGGGTCGATCAGCACGCGCGTTCCGTACTGCTCATCGGACGCACCGGCCCGGTCGATCGCCTCCTGCGGCGGCTCCTGCGTGGTGACGTCCACATCGAAGGCGGCGTAGTCCTCCGCAACCCTCGCCCACACTTCATGTAAGACGTCCTGCTCCGCGGTACCGAACGTCGCCGGATCGCCGTCGGTGTCGTACGCCGACACGTTGACCGGGTCGACACCCTTGGACGCGTTCCACGCCGTACCGGTGATGGTGTGGCCGTCGAAGTCCAGGTAGATCACGCGGTTCGAGCCGGGCTTGCTGTGCAGGTCGAAGGCCGGACCCGCAGCGGCGGCGACGGCTTCCGTGGCCCAGCGCGGTGACGCCTCGTCGGTCTTCTCCGAGGGAGTCAGAGCCGGCTCGCGGTAGAAGAGGCGGCTGTCGGCATCCAGCCAACTGGTCTTGTCGGTGGCCAGAATCTGCTGCAGCTGCTGCTCGGGGAGTCCGTTGCTCGCAGCAATCTCGGCGAGCCTGGACTGGACCTTTCCCAGCGCCGCGTTACCTGGTGTGGCTTCGGCGAGTAGTTCGTCGATCGGCGTCTGCTGGGCGTCGGCCTGGTTGCCGGCCACCACGGCCAGCGCACCGAAGACGACAGCTCCGGCGCAGGTCAGTGCACCGGTGCGGCGGAGTCTGTTCACAGGAGTCCTCCTGGGGGTTGGGCGGTTCCCCCCGCGGTCTGTCCCCCCGCGGCATGTCCCCCCAAAGGCCCGGGGCCGTCGATCTCGGTGGGAACGACGGCCCCGGGCAGTTCAGGGGTGTCAGCTGACGCGGACCGTGTAGGCGCCGCGGCTGCCGTAGGTGGAGTAGCCGGTGTTCAGCGGGTTGCCGTAGCCGGTGTTCTCGACCCGGAGGTAGTACCGCCCGGCGGCGACCTGACTGCTGATGCTCGCGCTCAGACCGGTCGGGGTCGACGAGTTCGACTGGCCCGCGGCCGGGTCAGCGGTCGCGACGACAGTGCCGGAGGAGTTCAGCAATTGGAGCTTGATGTCCAGGTCGGCGCCGGACGCGGCCGCGTTGGCCGCGAAGGTGAAGGTGCCGGCCGACAGGTCGATCCGGAACGTGTCGACGTCTGAGTCACTCGCGTAGACACCGCTCACGCTGGTGCCGAGGGTGAGGGCGGTGGCGTCGCTCGTGCCGTTGCCGTGGTCGTCAGCCCGCAGCGCCAGACCGTTCTGGCCGGCCACCGCGAAGTCGTCTTCCTTGTTGTTGGCACCGGTGTACTCGCCCTTGCTCCATTGGCTGATCGCCTTGGAGTAACCGACGCCCATGATCGGGGCCCAGGCGCCGTGACCCTGGTAGTAGCCGACGGACGCCGTACCGTCGTGGCTGAGTCCGATGTTGTGGCCGGCCTCGTGCGACGCGGCCTCGGCGATGTTCTTCGCGCCGGTGCCGACGCCCTTGGTGAAGACGAGGGCCGGCTGGTAGTACGCGTGGTTGCTGATGTTGTCGTACACACCGACGTACGCGACACCGCCGCAGCCACAGCCGGACTGGTACCAGGTGGTCGGGTCGATCAGCACCCGGGTGCCGTACTGCTGGTCGGACCCTCCGGACCGGGTGATCGCAGCCTGCGCCGGCGCCTGCGTGGTGACGTCCACGTCGAACGGCGCGTAGTCCTCGGCCACGCGGGCCCACACATCGCGTACGACGTCCTGCTCGGCAGTGCTCCACGTGCTGGTGTTGCCGTTGGTGTCGTACGGGGTGACGTTCACGGTGGCGGGCTTGCCGTTGGTGTTCCACGCCGTACCGGTGATGGTGTGGCCGTCGAAGTCCAGGTAGATGACCCGGTTGGAGCCCGGCTTGCTGTGCAGCTCAAAGGCCGGGCCGGTAGCGGCGGCGACCGCCTTGGTGGCCCAGCGCGGGGACGGCGCCGCGGCCTGCTTGGTTCCGGAGACCGGCTCGCGATAGAAGAGCTTGCCGTCCTTGTCCAGCCAGCTGGTCTTGTCGGTGGCCAGGATCTGCTGCAGCTTCGCGGCGGGGATGCCGTTGCGCTCGGACAGCTCGGCGAGTCGCGACTGGACCCTGCCGAGCGCACTCTTACCCTGGAGCTCCTGACCGAGGAGCTGGTCGATCGGGGTGGGGACGGGCTGTTGGGCGTCGGCCTGGTTGCCGGCCACCACGGCCAGCGCACCGAAGACAACGGCTCCGGCGCCGACGAGCGCAGCGGTGCGGCGGAAACGGGTGTGCATTAGGGGGTCCTCCTCGGACTCCTACGCCTCACATGTGACATGCCTCACGTGCGGTGGGCGGTTCCGCACTGTGCGTAGCCTGCCCGATGGTTTGCCCGGCTGGGAATACTTTTCCGCGGAATTAACCTGCGTCTGCGGCGGCCACAGACGCAGACCGGAGGACCGCCGCTGGGCCATGATGGCCCGGACGGGACGAGGGGAGATCCGGTGCGGTTCATGATGATGTTCAAGGCCAGCGACCAGTCCGAGGCCTGGGAGAAGGCGAGCGAGAAGAGCCTGACCGAGATGACACAGGTCATGTCGGAGATGGCCGAGAAGGGGGTCCTGCTCGCGGGCGAGGGGCTGCTGCCGAGCTCGGAGGGCTTCCGGCTGGAGCTGAACTCCGGCAAGCAACGAGTCGTCGACGGGCCGTTCGCCGAGACCAAGGAGCTGATCGCCGGCTTCTGCCTGATCGAGGTCGCCTCCCGCGAGGAGGCGGTCGAGTGGGGCTGGCGCTGCCTGGCCGCCGACGACGGCAACACCGGCCGTCTGGAGATCCGGCAGGTTGCGACCGCGGACGACTTCGGGGACGAGTTCACAGCCGAGGCGCGCGCCCGCGAGGAGGCGACCTTCGTCAAGGCCGCCGAGAACCGTCAGAGGAGCAACACCTGACGGATCGACGTACCGGCGGCCAGCCGGTCGAACGCCTCGTTGAGGTCGTCGAGGGCAACGGTTGAGGTCAGCAGCCGGTCGACCGGGAGTCGGCCGGCCCGGTAGAGCGCGATGTAGCGCGGGATGTCCCGGCTGGGGATCGACGATCCCAGGTACGAGCCCTTCACCGTGCGCTCCTCGGCGACCAGGCTGACCGCGGGGATGCTGAACGCCTGCGACGGATGCGGCAGCCCGACAGTCACCGTGGTGCCGCCGCGGCGGGTGGCGGCGTACGCCTGCGCGAGCACCTTCCCACTCCCGACCGTCTCGAAGGCGTAGTCGGCGCCCCCTGACGTTGCCTCCCGCACCTGATCCACCGCGTCGTTGTCGCGGGCATCGATGGCGTGGGTCGCGCCGAGGGACCTGGCCAGCTCCAGCTTCGACGGTACGACGTCCACCGCGACGACCGGATGCGCACCGACCAGGACCGCGCCGAGGAGTGCTGACAACCCGACCCCACCGAGCCCGAAGACGACAGCACTCCGCCCGGCCCGGACCTGGGCGGTGTTGACCACCGCACCGACGCCGGTCATCACCGCGCAGCCGAACAGCGCCGCGATCTCCGGCGGCAGCGACGGGTCGATCTTCACCGCCGACCGCGCCGACACCACCGCATGGTCAGCGAACCCGGACACCCCGAGATGGTGATGCACCCCGTCCAGACGTCGTACGCCGTTCAGCAGCGTGCCGGCCGTGTTGGCGGCGGCGCCCGGCTCGCACAACGCGGCCCGGCCCTCGGCACACGGGCCGCACTCGCCGCAGGCGGGGACGAAGGCGAAAGCGACCGTGTCACCAGGGCCGAACCCAGGCGCTTCCGACGCGACGACCTCGCCGGTGGCCTCGTGGCCGAGCAGCATCGGCATCACGCGCGGCCGCGAACCGTCGATGACGGACAGGTCGGAGTGACACAGTCCGGCGGCGCGGATCCGGACCAGCAGCTCACCCGGTCCGGGCGGTGCCAGCTCGACTTCCTCGATCTGCAGCGGGCGTGACTCGGCAGACGGGCCGGGCAAACCCATCTCCCGCAGTACGGCGCCGCGCACGATCATCCTGTGATCCCTTCGAGTGCCTCGCGGATGCGATCCGGAACCGGAACCGGGCGGCGGTCCTCCCGGCCGACGAACACGTGCACGAACCGGCCGGTCGCGGCGGGCTGGTCGGAACCCTCGCGGAACAGGCCGATCTCGTAGCGCACACTCGAGTTCCCCAGCTGCCCGGCCCGCAACCCCGCGTCGACCGTCCCCGGGAACTCGAGCGAGTCCTTGAAGGTGCACTGCGAGTCCACACAGAGCCCGATCACCTCACCGCGGTGGATGTCGAGCCCGCCGACCCGGATCAGGAAGTCGTTGATCACGGTGTCGAAGAAGCTGTAGTACTCCACGTTGTTCACGTGCCCGTAGACGTCGTTGTCCTTCCACCGCAACGTGATCCCCAGAAAATGCGGAAAGGAACTCCGGTCCATCGGCCCACCATAAGGTGATCGGCATGAGATTTGTCCTGATCCCGGACTATCTGACGGACTGAGGGGTGGGGCTGATGAGTGTGATCGAGGGGCGGCACACGGCGTCGTACGACGGGGACCTCGTGGTGTTCCTGATCGGGATGCGGATCAACTCGCTGCGGGCGGTGCGGGCGTGGCGTCCGGTGGCGCGGGCGATGGGCCCGATGCTGCGGGAGCTGTCGAAGGATCCGGACAGCGGGTTGCTCGGGTACCGGCTGCTGCCGACGTGGCGCGGGATCACGCTGATCCAGTACTGGGGGTCGGTGGAGAAGCTGCAGGCGTTCGCGAGCGACGACAACCGGAACCACCGACCGGCCTGGCTCGACTACTTCCGGCAGTCGTTCAAGAGCGGTGCCGCCGGGATCTGGCACGAGACGTACGTCGTACCGGCCGGCAACACCGAGACCATCTACGGCAACATGCCGCTGATCGGGCTGGGCAAGGTCGCCGGCGTCGTACCGGTCAGCCAGCGTGGGGACACGGCGGCCGAGCGGCTGCACCGCTCGACGGAGGATTGATCGTCGCGGCTGTCGACATCCCGTAACCTACGGTAGCGTAACTTACGGTGCCGTAGGGTGGGTCGGAATCCCCGAGGAAGGAGATTCCGGTGCCCGACAAGCTGGTGACGAATCTGCTGCACGAACTGGAGCCCGTCGTCGAGCAGAATCTCGAGCGACACCTGGCCATCACCAAGGACTGGAATCCGCACGACTACGTGCCGTGGAGCGAGGGCCGCGACTTCGCCTTCCTGGGTGGTGAGGACTGGTCGCCGGAGCAGTCCCGGCTGGACCCGGTCGCCAAGGTCGCGATGATCACCAACCTGCTGACCGAGGACAACCTGCCCTCGTATCACCGGGAGATCGCGACCCAGTTCGGCCTCGACGGCCCCTGGGGCACCTGGGTCGGCCGGTGGACCGCCGAGGAGGGCAGGCACGGGATCGCGCTGCGCGACTACCTCGTGGTCACCCGCGGGGTGGACCCGGTCGAGCTCGAGAACGCCCGGATGGCGCACATGACCGCCGGTCACGTCGTCGAGAAGAACATGCTCGAGGCGGTCGCGTACGTCAGCTTCCAGGAGCTCGCCACCCGTGTCTCGCACCGCAACACCGGTAAGGCCACCGGCTGCCCGATCGCCGACCAACTGCTGGCCCGGATCGCGACCGACGAGAACCTGCACATGATCTTCTACCGGAACCTGGTCTCCGCGGCCTTCGAGACCGCGCCGAACGAGACCATGCGAGCGGTCACCAACGAGGTGAAGGACTTCTCGATGCCGGGCGCCACGATGGAGGGGTTCGCCCGCAACTCCGTGACGATCGCCAAGGCCGGCATCTACGACCTGCGCCTGCACCACGACGAGGTGGTCGCTCCGATCTTGCGGAAGTGGAAGGTCTTCGACCGCGAGGACCTCTCCGGCGACGGCGCCAAGGCACGCGACGAACTCGCCGAGTTCATGACCGCCCTCGACGCGCAGGCCACCCGCTTCGTCGAGCAACGCGACCGCCTCCGAGCCCGCCAGGCCGCCCGCACGAGTGCCTGACGCCGTCAGCCCAGTACTCGGGCGGAGGCGTGGGTTGACCTAGGCTGCGAGCGTGCGGTTCATCCGGGATCTGGCGACGCTGCTGAAGCGTGGGGATTTCCGGCGGTTGTTCGCGGTGCGGTTGACGTCGCAGTTCGGCGACGGGGTGTTCCAGGTCGCGTTGGCGTCGTACGTGCTGTTCTCGCCGGAGCGGGCACCGGATGCGGCGGCGATCGCGGGGCTGTTCGCGGTCGCGTTGCTGCCGTACTCGATCCTCGGGCCGTTCACCGGCGTACTGCTGGACCGGTGGTCGCGGCGGCAGATCCTGTTCGGGGCCAACCTCACCCGGGCCGCCCTCGTCATCGGGGTCGGCGTGATCGTTGCGATCGGCAACGCGGGAGTTCCGTTCTACCTCGCCGTACTGCTGACACTCGGGGTCAACCGGTTCCTGCTGTCCGGGCTGTCCGCCGGCCTGCCGCACGTGGTCGACCGGGACGAGCTGGTGATGGCGAACGCGGTCACCCCGACCTCGGGTACGGCGTCCTTCCTCGTCGGCGGCGGTATCGGTGCCGGGCTCAAGCTGATCGCCGACTCCGACCTCGCCGTCCTCGGGCTGACCGTCCTCGTCTACACCGCGGCGGCCCTGCTCGCCCTCAGACTCGGGCGCAACCAGCTCGGCCCGGATCTCAACGGTGACGAGCCCGGTTTCGTCGAGGCAATCCGAACCATCGCAACGGGCCTGATCGATGGCTGTCGGCACCTGAAGGAGCGCAAGCAGGCCGCGCTCGGACTCGCCGCGATCGGCTCGCTGCGGTTCTTCTTCGGCCTCCTCACGGTCTCGATGATCCTGCTCTACCGCAACTACTTCTACGGCCCCGACCGCCTCGACGAAGCCTTCGGCGCACTCGCCGTCGCGACCGGTGCGGTCGGAGCCGGTCTGTTCCTCGCCGCGCTGGTCACCCCGTGGGCGACCCGGGTGATGGCGTTGCGGCAGTGGATCACGCTGCTGTTCTTCGCCGCCGCGGTTGTGACCGCGATACCCGGCGGGCTCTACACCCAGCCCGCGATGATCGTCACCGGCTTCCTCACCGGCTTCTGCGCACAGGGCGTGAAGATCAGTGTCGACACCCTCGTCCAGACGCAGGTCGACGACGTCTACCGCGGCCGGGTGTTCTCCCTCTACGACATGATCTTCAACGTCGGGCAGGTGTCCGCGGCCGCACTCGGCGCGCTGATCCTGCCCGACGACGGCAAGTCGTACCTGGTCCTCGCCTTCATCGTCCTCGGCTTCGTCGTCACCGCGCTGGTCTACTCACGACTCAGCCGGGACGGCTCAAGGCTTGTCGTGTGATCTCCTGCAGTCCCGAGTGCCGCGCAGCACGCAGGAGGAGATCACACGACAAGCCTTATGTGCCGCGGAGCGCGGTGATGGGCTGGATGGCGGAGGCCTTCCACGCGGGGTACGTACCGGCGGCCAGGCCGATGAACGCACCCAGCAGGGGTGACCCGAACGCGAGCCGGTTGTCCAGGATCGGTGTCCAGTCCCGCATCCACGACACCCCCACGGTGAGCAGTACGCCGACCGCCGTACCGAGCAAGCCACCGAGGAATCCGACGATCACGCTCTCCACCAGGAACTGCACGGCCACGTGTCTTCGGGCAGCGCCCAGGGCTCGACGCAGACCGATCTCGGAGATGCGTTCGAGCACCGACAGCAGGGTGACGTTCGCGATACCCAGACCGCCCACGAGCAACGCGACCGCCCCGAGCAGCAGGAACAACGCGTTCAGGTCGGATTCGACGCCCTTGCGTACGGCGCCCTGCTTCGGCGGAGCGTCGACGGCCAGCGTGCTCGGGTCGTTCGGCTGGATCGCGACCGGTGCCTGACCGGCGATCAGTTGGGCCGCGCCGACCTGGGTCCGGATCTCGACCGCGTCCGGCGATTCCAGGTCGTACGCCGTCTTGGCCGCACCGTTCGGCATGATCACGGCGTCGTTCAGTTCGGCCCGGCCGGTGACGGAGTCGAGGATGCCGATCACCGTGTACGGCTCGTCACCGATGAACACCGCGGGCTGTGAGTCGACCCGGTTGATGCCGAGCCGCTCGGCCGCATGTTTGCCGAGGACAACCACCTTGTCAGCACGCTGGTCGTGCCCGGCGTCGAAGAACCGGCCGGTCGAGAGAACAGCACGGACGGCTTCCCACAGCCCGGCCGAGCCGGCCATCACCTGTAGGGCATGACCGTTCCGCTGCCCGTCGAGACCCACCACACTGCGCACGAGATCGTCGCCGACGTCGAGAGCACTCACGGTGCCGGCAGCTTCCACACCGTTGAGGCGCTCGACCCGCTCCGGCGCATCCCACGGCAACTGAGTGGCTGCCTCGCCTTCCTGACCGCCCTTCTCCTCGGGCTGTACGACGACCCGCGTCGCGGCGGCCAGGTCGAACCGCTGCGTGATCTGCCCGGACGCGGTCTGCCCGAGTCCTACTGTTCCTACCAGGGCGGCGATCCCGAGCACCGTCCCGAGTGTCGTGAGGATCAATCGGGTAGGCCTGGCGGCCACACCCGCCAACGCCTCGTCCAGGAGATCCCGCACCGCGGGTCTGGATCTGAGGCGCCGACGGGTGCGGCGCGAGGTGGACGGCCCGCCGGCGGGATCCGGGAGGCCTGCTTCGGGGGTCACCACTGGAGGGTTCCGTCGACGATGCGGACCTGGCGCTGGGCCCGGCTGCTGACGTGGGCGTCGTGGGTGATGACGGCCAGCGTCATCCCCTCGTGGTGCAACTCGTCGAACACTTCGAGGATCGCCTCCGCGTTGGCGCTGTCCAGGTTGCCGGTCGGTTCGTCCGCGAGCAGCAGGCTCGGCTCCGCGACCAGCGCCCGGGCGATCGCGACCCGCTGCCGCTCACCGCCGGACAGCGTGGTCGGCGCGAAGTCCGTCCGGTGCGCGAGCCCGACCCGCTCCAGAGCCACCCTGGCCCGGGCCAACCGCTCGCGCCGGGGCACCCCGACGTACACCATCGAGAGCGCGACGTTCTCCAGTACGGTCCGGTGGTCGAGTAGGTGGAACGACTGGAACACGAACCCGATCCGCTCACCCCGCAGTACGGCGCGACGCCGCTCCCGCAGGCTCATCGTGTCGACGCCGTCCAGCCGGTAGACACCGCCGGTCGGGTTGTCCAGCAGCCCGAGCAGATGCAGCAGCGTCGACTTCCCCGATCCGGACGGCCCGACGATCGACAGGTACTCCCCTTGCCCGATGGTCAGGTCGACCTCGCGGATCGCCTGCACCTCGGGCGGTCCCGGGAAGAACCGCCGTACGCCGATCATCTCCACCACCGGCGCCGGGATGGCTACTGCGGTCGCGGTCATCGTCCGACCACCACTTGGTCGCCCTCGGACAGCTTGGTGTCGCCGCTCGGCGTGACCTGCGCATAACCGTCGGCCGACAGCCCGACCGTCACCGGGATGAGCTCGACCTTCCCGTCCCGCAGCACCTCGATCCGCGACCCGCCGTCCGGTCCGGACGACAGCGCGGCCACCGGTACGGCGAGCACCTTCCCGGCGGTGCTCTTGACCGGGATCGTCACCCGGACATTCGCATCGCGGAACAGCGCCAGTTGCTTCGCCGTCAGCGTGTTCGGCGCGACCACGACGTCGTACTGGTCGCCGTTCTTCGTGACCCGGCGGACCTTGCCGGCCACCGCCGTACCTTCGCCGAGGTCGAGGCTCGCGGCCATCCCGGCCTTCAGCCGCTCGGCGGTCGCGGCGTCGACCTTGACCGTGACGACGAGCGAGGCGCCGCTGGCCGACATGACCACGCCGTTCACCGTGCCGCCGCGCTCGACCTTCACGTCGTCGACCCGGCGCGGCAGCGTCTTGACGTAGACGATCTCCGATACCGGCAGCGGCGTACCGGCCTTGAACTCGGCCTCGTTCAGGGCCTCCTGCGCGTCGGCCAGGTTCTCCTCCGCGTCGTCGACGGCGCCCTGCTGGACGGAGGTGTCCTTTGCCTTCGCGGCCTTGGCCTGCTTCAGCTGGGCCTGCGCCTGCCGAAGCGCGTTCTTCATCTGGTCGACGCTCTTCTCCGCCCCGTCGACGGCCTGAGTGAGCTGCTTGTCCGGCTCGGGAGCCTCGTACCCCGCCTCCTCGTAGAGCCGCTCGACCGCTTGCGATGTGTCCGTGTCGTACTCGTCGTCGACGTCGCCCGGGTCCAGGCCGAGCCGGTCCAGCGTCTGCTCGAGTTGGAGCACGTCCGGGCCTCTGCTCCCCGGCGAAAGCGTCCGGTACATCGGGAGTACGCCGGCCAGGCCGATGACCGGGCGGCCGGTGATCTCCAGCAGCGCCTTGCCCTCGGTGATGGTCGACCCGACAGTCGGGACCTTCCCGGTCACGATCGCCGGTGTGGTCAGCCCGCTGGTCTCGACCCGGATGTTCACCGCGCCGTCGAACGAGGCGTCGCCCCGGCCGACGACCTTGCTGGACAGTGCCTTCTTCTCCACCGGCACGGTGATCTGGGACGCCTTCGGGGCCGCGGTCTTGGCGGCCGCGTCCTCCGGGGAGGTGATCCGGCTGCCGGCGGCGACACCCACCCCGAGCGAGACCGTCGCCACCGCGGACACCCCGACCAGCACCCGGCGGCGGGACTTGGGCGAAGCGGTCACCGGTTCGCCATTCCGTCGCGGTACGCCTCGAGCTCGGCCTTGTGCTGCTCGACGAACTCCTTCTCCTGCTCGTACTGCACCGTCTTGTACGCCTCGTCGTACACCTTGGCCCGGCACTTCTGGTCGGCCACGGCGAGGTCGATCTCGAACTTGCGCAGCTCGGCGAGCTTGGTCGCGTCCACCTTGTCGAAGGACGGCGGGCCCATCACGGTCTTGCCCGGGGTGCTGCCGCCGGGCTTGTTGCCGGTCAGCTCGTCGAGTTTCTGGCTGACCTTCTGCCGCGGCTCGTCGACCTTCTTGTAGCCGGACTGACCGGCCTCGGCCAGGCAGTCGGCCCAGGCGGTGGTCGCGTCGACCACGCGCTGGTCGTCCTCGATCCGCTTCGCGAGCGCCTGGATGTCCTTGAACAGGCTGTCGTATTTCTTGAACTCGGCCTCGCGGTCCTGGCCCTTGCCGTAGACCTCCTCGGCCGCCTTGCCCCGGCAGCCGAGGTCCATCTTGCCGCTGTCGGCCGGGCCCTCACCCTCCTTCGGGGCGATCACGATGTTGCCGTTGCCGGTCGCGTTCGGCCCGTTCAGGGCCTTGTCGTACGCCTTCTGCGCGGTCGGCGAGAGCGCGTTGCGGATCTTGGTGTTCGGGTTGTTGTCGTCGTCGGCACCGGCCTTGGACCAGTCGATGGTGCTGACGCCGTAGCCGTACTGCTCGGCGAACTTGTCCGGCGGCAGGTTGAACGCGTCGTCGAACTTGCCCTTCGGCTGGGACTCCGGCGGGACCGGCACGTACTCGAACCCGGCCGCCTTCATACAGGCGGCGGTGGCGTCCTCGACCTTGCGCTGCTTGGCCAGCTCCTCCTCGGACGACCCGGCCCCACCGCCGGCCCGGACCGCCATCCGCATCCCGCCGCCGGCCGAGCTGACGAAACCCTCACCCATGTACTCCGCGAGCGGGCTCTTGTCACTTTTCTGATCACCGGTCGCCGCACCCGGGTCATTGGAGTTTCCACACCCGGCCAATGCCAGGACCGCCACCAGGGCGAGTGCTTTCCGTGAGGTTCTCATGGCTGTGGAGCGTGCCGCCCGGGCCATGAAGAACCTGTGAAGGAGCGATATGCACCCGGTGCTCTCAGCCGATCTTCATCGGATTCTCATGATGTTCGGTCACATTGAGGTAGCGCCCCGAGCCGGGTGATCGTCGAGTGCTGGAGGTGTCCAGGTGAGTGCATCGCAAGGCGGAAGAGCTGACTCGATGTGGTTGTATTGTGTCTGCTCTTCCAACGCAGCGAGGCGCTTGCCTGGGCGCCTCCAGTGCCGACGATCACCCGGCTCGGGGCGCTAGATGCCAGCCCGGATCCTCGTCGCCGAAGACGATCTGAAGCAGGCGGAGCTGATCCGGCGGTATCTCGAGCGGGAGGGGCATCTCACCGTCGTGGTGCACGACGGTCGCGCCGCGATCGACGAGGCCCGCCGGCGCAGCCCCGACCTGCTGGTACTCGACGTGATGATGCCCAAGGTCGACGGCCTGGACGTCTGCCGGGTGCTCCGGGCCGATGGCGACGTACCGATCATCATGCTGACCGCCCGCTCCACCGAGGACGACCTGCTGCTCGGCCTCGACTTGGGCGCGGACGACTACCTGACCAAGCCGTACAACCCGCGCGAGCTGGTGGCCCGGGTCCGGACCGTACTGCGGCGCACCCGGAGCCGGTCCGAGGGCGAGGTGTACCGGGTCGGCGAACTGGAGATCGACCCGGTCCGGCACGAGGTCCGGCTGGCCGACCGCCTGGTCGAGGTGACCCCGGCCGAGTTCAAGATCCTGGCCTGCCTGGCGGCCTCACCCGGGCGGGCCTTCTCCCGGCAGCAGTTGCTCGAGCACGCGTTCGGCTTCGACCACTACGTGTTCGACCGGACCATCGACGTCCACGTGATGAATCTCCGGAAGAAGATCGAGCCGTCCGCGGGCACCCCGGCGTACCTGAAGACCGTGTACGGCGTGGGCTACAAGCTGGCCGACAAGGTGGTGACGTCCGATGCGTCGTAGCGTGCTGGTCCGGTTCCTCGGGCTGTCCCTCGCGGTGGCCCTCGGTGCGGTGATCGCGACCGCGGTGATCGCGACGTACAGCACCTCGGAGCAGTTGCAAGGTGAGATCGACGCGAACACGGGCCAATTGCAGGTGGACGGCCGGATCTACTCGGAGCTGTCGAAGTACGCCGCCGATCACTCGACCTGGTCGGGTGTGGACAAGCTCGTCCACGACCTGTCCGACGAACTCGGCCGGCGGATCGCCCTGACCGATCCCGACGGCACCGTGATCGCGGACTCGGCCCGGATGCTCGGCGCCGGGCCGGCGCTCCCATCGGTGCCGGCGGCAACGGTCGACGCACGCAGCCAGGGCATGACGAAGTTTTCCGGAGCGGTGAGCGTGTTCACCGCCCGCAAGACCGCTCTGGCAGGCAGCGCGAACGAGGTGGTCAGCGCCGCTGCCATGCCGGGGCTCTATCCGGGCTACCCGGGCTGGGGACTCACCGACGCGGAGCGACAGGAGCGCGACCGGCTCGCCGAGCAGGCCGCAGGGTGCTACCGCGCCGAGGGGAAGGCCGCAACCGTGTCCACGGTGTCCGGCGCTGGCGGTGCCGACCTGCCGGTGGTGATGGTGGAGAACGGCCAGACCGCTGACGGTGCGAGCATGATGCAGATCTCCAAACCGGGGGCGCGCGACGACAAGTGCATGCCGCCTGGTCTCAACGCTCCGAGCGCGAAGGCCAAACTGGTGAACGACGACGAGATCCGTCGCGCGACCGGCTGTCTCGACGCCGCCGGGCAGGACTACACGATCACCGAGTTCGACGGGTTGCGCGCGGTCGAGCCGAAGGACAAGGCCGAGCTCTCCGAAGCGTTCTTCACCTGCACCTCGGAGGCCCGATCGCAGGCGTTGACGCCGTACGTCGCCCCGTCGGCCAAGCTCTACCTGGGTGCGAAGAGCACGTTCAACGTGTTCTCCGGTGCGGGCCTGCTGCGGACCGCGGCGACCGCGCTCGGGGTGCTGCTGATCGCAGCGCTGGTGATGGTGTTCGCCGGGCGGCGGCTGGTCCGGCCGATCGTGGCGCTGACCGGCGCGGCCCAGCGGATGCGGAACGGCGACCATGCGGCCCGCGTACCGGTGACCGGGAAGGACGAGGTGTCCCGGCTCGGGCACGCGTTCAACGCGATGGCGGAGTCGATCCAGCGGCACGACCACCAGCGGAAGGCGATGGTGAGCGATGTCGCGCATGAGTTGCGGACCCCGCTGGCCAATATCAAGGGCTATCTGGTCGCGTCCGAGGATGGCGTCGTACCGCTGGATAGTGAGCTCGTCACCTCGCTGCTGGAGGAAACCGGACTGCTCGAGCACCTGGTGGCCGACCTGCAGGACCTGGCGCTCGCGGACGCCGGCATGCTCCGGCTCCACAAGGCTCCGCGTGACCTGTCCGAGCTCGCGCAACAGGTGGTGTCGGCGCATCGGCACGCGGCCGACACGGCCGGGGTGTCGCTGACGGCCGACGTGAAGGACGCCGCGATCGCACCCGTCGACAGCGCCCGGATCCGCCAGGCCCTCGGCAACCTGGTCTCGAACGCCATCCGCTTCACCCCGTCCGACGGGCACGTCGTGGTCGGCGTACGACGAGGTGCCGACGGCTACAACCTCACCGTCACCGACAACGGCACCGGCATCGCCGACGAGCACCTCCCTCACCTCTTCGACCGCTTCTACCGCGCCGAACAGTCCCGGAGCCGTACGACGGGTGGCAGCGGACTGGGCCTGGCGATCACCAAGCATCTGGCCGAAGCCCACGGCGGTCGCATCACGGTGACCAGCCGCCTCGGCTCCGGCTCTACCTTCACGATCTGGATCCCGGCTGGTTAACTCAGGGTCGTGGCTAAGGCTCGGGTCGCGGACGTGCATGAGGTGGCGTCGGGGATGCCGCACGTCACCGTCTGGCAGAAGGACGGCAGCGGGCGTCCGGTCTACCAGGTCGGCGGGAAGTCGTTCGTGTTCTTCCGGACCGCACGACCGGACGCGTTCGACCCGGACACCGGTGAGCGGTACGACGACGTGATCGTGATCTGGGTCGAGTCCGAGGAGGAGAAACTGGCCCTGGTGTCGGACGAGTCGAACCCGTTCTTCTCCACCCCACACTTCGACGGCCACCCCTCCGTCCTCGTCCGCGGTAGCCAGATCGGTCGCCTGACCAAGCAGGAGCTCACCGAAGTCATCCAGGACGCCTGGCTCTGCCGAGCGTCCAAGCGACGCGCCACGACCTGGCTCGAAGAACACCGGCTTAAGCGTTAGCGGCCCGTCGTATAGAACTCTGCGAGTCGTTGGACGGCCTCTACCTTTGTCATGGCTCGCACCTCGGCTTCCGGGATGTGTGCCTCGGCAACGAGTGCTCGGACCACTCCCGCCGGGATCGTCTCGGCGGGAGCGTTTGGTCCCTGTCGATCCGGGAGAATCTTGTCTTCGACGCAGGCCCAGAACTCTCCGGCGGTCACGGCGAGCTGGTCACGGAGGATATGTGACCAGATGGACGGGCCGTAGTCGGTGCGATCGACCGGATGGCTGATCCTCGTGTACAGAATGCGTCCGTCTGGCAGCGCGAACTCGTAGTTGACGTGGTGGGTTCCTCGCTTACCCGTCGCGCGTTTGCGTTCGGTCCAGCCTTCGGTGACGCAGAATCTCTGATGGTCCGTCCGGGTGGCTGGACGGCGTTGTTCGCTCACCACGCGCGTCAGGCAAGCAGCCAGTCGCGCAGTTGCTGGTCTGAGGAGAGGGCGACGATCTGTACCAGACCCCAGTTCTCGGCGTGGTTGGGCGCTAGACGCAGGTGGTCGGCCCACTCCTCCGCGTAGTCGCGGAGCGCGTCGATCATCTCCTCTACGGCCTCGTCGAGCGTGGCCCCGTCAGCAGCGACAGGGAGTCCCGGGATGAAGAGCGACCAGCCGTCGTTCTCGGCGACCGCCTCAGCGCCGGAGGGGCGGACACGGGCGAGGAAATGAACCAGCCGGTCTGCGTCAACGGCCGCAACACGGCGCGCGTCCCGGGTGACCGTGGCCGGGCGACCGTCGTCGGCAGCATCAAGGATGTCCTTGAAATGCTCACGCGCCTCGCGCGCGCTGCGGTACTCGACCTGCGAGCTCATGACCTTCTCCATCTCTCTGCTGTGTACACAGCGTACACGGCAGAGGCATCTCCACCAAGCAGGAACCGATCGAAGTGATCCAGGACGCCTGGCTCTCCCGAGCCAACCGCCGCGCGACCACCTGGATGAACGAGCATCGCTTGAGCTGACTGCGCTCCGCGCTAGGTTGCGTCATCCCAGTCCATCCGCACAGATCACGGTCTCCCCCGAACGCGGTCTGCGCGCCGCCGAAGGCGGCCAGAAGGTCAGCCGTCGCGAAGCGGCGTCCTTTCTCGATCCATCGTCTTAGCTGGGGCGAGGGCGCGAGCGGTGTCCAGCAGGTCGGTACCGGTCGGCAGCGTCGCGATGATGGGAGTGTCCAGGCCGTTGGCGACGTACCGGTTGATGTGCTCGCGGCATTCCGCCGGGGTGCCGTGGACGACGAGGTCGTCGATGACCTCGACGGGTACGGCGGCCATCGCGGCATTGCGGTCGCCGGCGGCCCACGCCTCGCGCATCTCCTTCATCGCGGCACCACGACCCAGCCAGTCGTGGAAGGCGGCGTACCCGGGGACGGTCAGGTAGGTGGCGATCAGGAAGCGGCCGATGTTGCGGGCCATCTCGGCGTCCTCGGTGACACAGACGAAGATCCGCGCGGCCAGCTCCTTGTCCGGCCCGAGCTCGGCCCGCACCTGCCGTACGTCGTCCGCGGACAGCCAGTTGGTGATCGCGCCGTCCGCCTCCCGCGCCGCCAGCTTCAGCATCTGGGGTCGGAGCGCGGCCAGCATGATCGACGGCGGTACGTCCGGTGCCTTCTCCAGCCGGAACCGCCGGATGGTGAAGCTGTCGAACTCCCCGTCCACCTTCTCCCCGGCGAACGCCAGGCGGAGAAATCTGAGTACGTCGCGGGTCCGGGCCAACGGCGGGTCGTACGCGATCCCGTTCCACCCGGTCACGATCGTCTCCGACGACGCCCCGATCCCGAGCACGAACCGCCCCGGCGCGAGATCCGCCAGCGCCGCGGCACTCATCGCCAGCGCGGCCGGCCCCCGCGTGTGCACCGGTACGACGGCCGTCCCGAGCCGCAACCGGTCGTCCCACTCGGACGCGAGCACCAACGGAGTGAAGGCATCCGCCCCGGCCACCTCGGCCGACCACAGATCCGTGTAGCCCAGCAGCGACAGGTCGGCGATCAACGACCGGTGGTCCCGCAGCGGCACCCCGGTCAGTGGAACAGTCAGGCCCCAGCGCATCAGATCATCCTCTTCAGCAGCGGCAGTGGTGCGTACCGCATCACCCGGGCGAGAGGGATCCACGGCCACGGTGGAACATACGCCGTCGCCTTCTCGGCCTCGATCGCGGCCACCATCGCGCGGACGCCGGGAACGGTGTCGACGATCAGCGGGGTGTTCGCGACGTGTTCGTTCATCTCGGACCGGATGTAGCCGGGGAAGATCGTGCTGACCTTGATCGGCTTGTTCAGCAGCTCCAGCCGGAGGCCCTCGGCCAACGACGCCAGCCCGGCCTTGGTCGCGGCGTACGTCGTCACCGTCTTCGGCAGCCCGCGCAGCGCGGAGACGGACGAGATGAAGACGAGGTGGCCGGCGTTCCGGGCCCGGAACAGCTCCAGCGCGGCCTCGGCCTGTGCGAGCGCACCGACGAAGTTCGTCATCGCGGTCTGCAGATTCGCGTCGAACCGGCCGGTGCCGAGCGGCGCACCCTTGCCGAGGCCGGCGTTCACGATGATCCGGTCCAGAGTCAGCTCGGCGTCGGCCTTGCGGAAGACCTCGAAGACCTGCTCGTGATCGTTCACGTCGAGCCGGTGGACAACCACGGTCAGGTCCGGATGCCGCTCAGTCAGTTCCTCTCGGAGCGCCTGCAACTTGTCCTCGCGCCGAGCGGTCAGCACCAGGTTGTGGCCCTTCGCGGCGAACTGCCGGGCCATCTCCGCACCCAGCCCGGAACTCGCGCCGGTGATCAGGATGTTGCGTCGCATCACTGTCCCTATCTGTAGGAAAGCAATTCGGTGCCGTCGAGGTGTGCGTGCTCGTTGTAGCTGACCATGGTCAGACCGCTGCGACCGGACACGACCTTCGTGATCGCAGTGTTGATCGTGACCGGGTTCAGCCGCGACCACAGGCCGTCGCCACCGGACAGCAGCCGGCTCACCACCGCCGCGATCGGTCCGCCCGAAGTGAACACCACGGCCGTCTCGCCCTTGCCGAGTCGCCCTGCCGTACGTCGTACCGCTGCCTCGGACCGGTCGCAGAAAGCGGTGAAGCTCTCGGTGTACCCGTCGCCGCCGAGCGTCCAGCGTTCGGTGGCTGCCGTGAACATCTGCTGGAAGGCTCGCCCGGGATGACCGGTCCGGGCGAGGTCGGCCAACATGACCGCGCGGCGCCGATAGGCGGGTTTGTGCGCCACGATGATCTCTTCGTGATCGAACTCGTCGAAGCCCTTGTCGACCTCAGGCGTGAACCCGGAGAGTGCTGCCGTCTGAGCGTGCCGCCGCATCGATCCAGACACCACCAGCTCCGGCGTCACCCCGCGCGCGACCAGCGCCTTGCCCAGCACAGCCGCCTGCTGCTCACCTGTCGGTGAGAGCCGGTCGTAGTCACTCTTGCCGAACGACGCCTGCGCGTGCCGGATCAGGTAGATGGTCGGCATTCAGCCCCTCATGATCCGGCGACAGCGCCGCTCGAGCAGGTTGACCGGGACCCAGAACCCCTTGAACCGCGGGTTCCGGGTCTGCTTGTGGTGGTAGCGGTAATAGATCTGCTGCGCGATCACGGCCAGTCGGAAGAGACCGAACACCTCGTAGAAGGCCCAGCTCTCCGGTTTCAGTCCGGACCGCTCGGCGTAGTACTGCACGATCTCGTCGCGCGTGATCATGCCCGGTGCGTCCGACGGCTGCAGCCGGAAGCGGCGGAAGGCCCAGTCGTCGTCGGCCTGCACCCAGTAGGCGAGGGCGCCGCCGAGGTCCATCAGCGGATCGCCGAGGGTCGCCAGCTCCCAGTCGAGTACGCCGACCACCTCGAGCGGATCATCCGGCGCGAGTACGACGTTGTCGAGGCGGAAGTCGTTGTGGATGACGCAGGTCCGGACGTCCTTGGGCTGGTTGGCGGCGAGCCAGGCCATCACGCGCTCGTAGCTCGGCACGTTCCACGTCTTGGCCTTGCGGTAGCGGTCGCTCCAGCCGGTGACCTGGCGTTCGACGTAGCCTTCGCCGCGGCCGAGGTCGGTCAGGCCGGCCTGCGCCGCATCGACCTGGTGGAGGTCGACGAGAGTGTCGATCAGCGTGAAGCACAGCTGCCGGGTCTGCTCGGGGGTGAGGTCGACACCGAGTTCGGAGTGGCCCGGGATGGAGCCGACGATCCGCTCCATCACGTAGAACTCGGAGCCGATCAGCCCGGTGTCATTGCAGTGGGCAACCATCTCGGGCACGTACGGGAAGACCGGTTTCAGGCTCGCCTGGATCCGGTACTCGCGGGACATGTCGTGGGCGCCCTTGGCCTTCGTCCCGGCCGGCGGGCGACGCAGGATCAGGTCATGGCCGTCGTACCGCAGTAGATAGGTCAGGTTGGACGCGCCGCCGGAGAACTGCTTGACCTCCGGCAACCCGGCCGGCAGTTCGGTCCGCTGCCTGAGCCAGCTGTCCACCACCGGCACGTCGAAGGCGTCCTCCTCGCGGACCGCACGCGCGCCATCACCCATTGCCGGACTCGGCACGCTCCCGTGCCCGGGCGGCGATCTTGCGCATCTGCCGGTCGTACAGCGGACGGGCGAACCGCTTGGTCCGCCACGCCATCAGGGCCGGCCGGTCCGGGATGATCAGGAACTGCTTCTTCTTGATCCCCGCGATCACCCCGGCCGCGACGTCCTCGGCCGAGCGCGGCGACTTCTCGATCAACTGCCGCGCGGTCGCACCCATCTGGGTGTCGTCGCCCTGGATCGAGTCGCCGAGATTGGTCCGGAAGAACGACGGGCACAGCACCGAGACCGTCACGTCGTACGGATGAAGCTCGTGCGACAGCGTCTCCGAGAGCGCGACGACACCGGCCTTGACCGTGTTGTACGAACTCATCATCGGCGGATGCACGAGCCCGGCCGCGGAGGCGGTGTTGACGAGGTGGCCGGACCGCTGCCGCTTGAACACCGGCGTGAACGCACGGCAACCGCGGACCACACCCATCAGGTTGATGTCGACGACGCGGTCCCACTCTTCCAGCGACTCGACGTCGATCCGGCCGCCGGTCGCGACCCCGGCGTTGTTGATCAGGATGTCGAGCCCGCCCCAGTTCTGCTCACACCACTCGACCGCCTTCGCCCAGTCCTCCGGGCTGCGCACGTCGAGTTTCAGGTACGACGCCCCATCGTCGGGACCGTCCACCGACACATCGGTGCTGAGCACCTGGTGGCCTTCGGCAACGAACTGGGCGACCAGCGCGGCGCCTAGTCCGCTGGCACCACCGGTGACGAGTACACGGCTCACTTGGCCTCCTGATACTGAGCCAGGTATGGAGCCAACTCCAGCTTGGCAATCACTCCACGGTGCACCTCGTCAGGCCCGTCCGCCAGCCGCAGCGCCCGCGCACTCGTCCACGCCGCAGCCAGCGGGAAGTCGTCCGACAGTCCGCCGCCGCCGTGCAACTGGATCGCCATGTCGATCACGTCCTGCGCCATCCGCGGTACGGCGACCTTGATCTGGCTCACCTCGCTCAACGCACCGGCCAGCCCCTTCGTGTCCAGCAGGTACGCCGTCTGCAGCACCAGCAACCGGGCCTGGTTGATCGCGATCCTGGCGTCCGCGATCCGCTCGCGGTTGCCGCCGAGGTTCACCAGCGGCTTGCCGAACGCGGTCCGGCTGGCGCCACGCTGGAGCGCGAGCTCGAGCGACTTCTCGGCCAGCCCGATCAGCCGCATGCAGTGGTGTACCCGCCCCGGACCCAGCCGGCCCTGCGCGATCTCGAAGGCGCGCCCCAGTCCGACCAGGATGTTGCTCGCCGGCACGCGGACGTCGGTGAACGACACCTCGCCGTGGCCGTGCGGCTCGTCGTACCGGTGCATCGCGGGGAGCAGGCGCTCCACCTTCACGCCGGGGGTGTCGCGCGGGACGAGCACCATCGTGTGGCGCGCGTACCGATGCGCATCGGGGTCGGTGCGGCCCATGAAGATCAGCAACTCGCAGTCGGGGTGACCGATGCCGGTGCTCCACCACTTGCGGCCGTTGATCACGACGTCGTCGCCGTCGAGGATCGCGGTCGCGGCCATGTTGGTCGCGTCCGACGAGGCGACGTCCGGCTCGGTCATGCAGAACGCGGACCGGATGGCGCCGTCGAGCAGCGGTTCCAGCCACTGCTTCTTCTGCTCGGGAGTGCCGTACCGGAGCAGAACCTCCATGTTGCCGGTGTCCGGCGCGTTGCAGTTGAACACGTACGGCGCGAGGAACGAGCGGCCGGTGAGTTCGGCGATCGGGGCGTAGTCCAGGTTCGACAGGCCGTCGCCGTACTGCTCGTTGCCCGGCTCGGCCAACGGGAGGAAGAGGTTCCACAGACCTTGTGCGCGCGCTTTCGCCTGCAGGTCCTTGACCATCGGCTGTGGCTGCCACGGGTCGGCGGCGGTCCGGGTCGCGGCGTGCAGCTCCGCCTCGACCGGCTCGATCTCGGTCCGGATGAACTCCCCGACCCGGCCGATGAGCTCATTCGCGCGGCCCGAATGTTCGAACTCCATCAGACTCCCCTCGGTTGCCTTGACCGTAGCGCAGCGGCTAAGCAATGCTCAATAGCGTGAGTCAGCAGCGTTGGACGGCGGATGATCGCCGCAAACAACTGGTCCGGATCGGCCTGATGATGCTGCGGACCCAGCCGATCCACGAACTGTCGATCGACGCGGTCGCCGGTCAGGCCGGGATCTCGCGCGGCCTGCTGTTCCACTACTTCCCGAGCAAGCGGGACTACTACGTCGCGGTCATCTCGGCCGCCGGGCGCCGGCTGCTGCGAGTCACCAAGCCGGACGAATCACTGGCACCGCCGGAGCAGCTGCGGCAGATGCTGCTGTCCTTCGTCGCGTTCATCACCCGGCGGCGGGCTGCCTACATCTCCTTCGTCCGCGGCGCGGCCGGCGGCGACGACTACGTGGTCAAGGTGTACGCCGAAACCCGCGCCGGCCTGGCCACCCGCGTGCTGAACCTCATCGGCTCCCCCGACGTCGTCGACCAGCCGGCGTCCCTCGAGCGGTTGACGGTCCACGCGTGGCTCGCGTACATCGAAGACCTCGCCATCGAATGGTCCGGCCTGCCGGAGAAAGACCGCCCCACCACCGACGAGGAACTGGTCGACCACGCCATCGCCGCCCTAGAAGCCCTCCGCAAGCTCTAACCCCCTCTGACGGGTCAGCCCACCAGACGGGGGCGGGCGGTGGAGGCGCGGACTACTAGTTCGGTGGCGAGCTCGACGTGGAGGGCTTCTAGGTCGTGGCGGTCCAGGAGGCGGATGAGCAGGCTGACTGCCATCCGGCCCATCTCCTGGAGGGGCTGGCGGACTGTGGTGAGTTGCGGGGTGGTGGCGCGGCTGAGGTCGATGTCGTCGAAGCCTGCTATCGACAAATCGCCAGGGACGGAGAGGCCGCGATCCGCGGCTGCCTGCATGGCGCCGAGGGCGGTCTTGTCGTTGAAGGCGACCAACGCGGTCGGGCGCTGGTCGAGCAATTCGGCGGCGGCTCCGTAACCGTGCGCGGTGGTCGGCTCGACGTGGCGGACCAGTGTGGGATCCGGGAGGATGCCGACGTCTGCGAGTGCGGCCGAGTGGCCGCTCAACCTGGCACCGGCGGCGAGCCATTCGCGCGGGCCCGCGATGACGCCGATGCGGGTGTGGCCGAGTGAGGTGAGATGCGCGGTCACCTGCCGGGCGCCGGAGTGATGCGCCGCCGAGACTGAAGCGACGTCACGCGGCAGCGTGGTCCGGGGATCGACCACCACGAACGGGAACCGCCGTGCGCTCAGCCGGACCACCTCCTCGGCCGGCTCCGGCGGCAGGATCAGGATCGCGCCGCCGACACCACGTTGGGCCGGCAACCGCGACAGCACCTGCTCTGTCTGCGTCGCCTCGCCCGCGTTCAGGATGACCTGCCGCCCGTGCCGGTCCAGCGTCTCCGCGATCGAGGAGACGATCAGGCCGAAGTAGTCGGTCAGCACGTACGGGCACCGGACATAGACGGCACCGTCGACGGGTTTCGCCGTACCTCCGCGTGGACTCGGCGCCCGCAACCCGAGCTCCTCGACCGCCTGCTCGACCAGCCGCCGCGTCTCCGGCGCCACACTCCCCTGCTGGTTGAGCACTCGTGAAACGGTCGCGATCGACACCCCGGTCGCCGCCGCCACGTCGCGGACCGTGGCCCGATCCCGGCTAGGCATTTGTTACATCGCTCTGTTTCACGCTCAGCACTCTAGACCACCGCTCCCACGCCTTGACAGAGCCTGAGCAGAAGCGTTTCCTGAGGCCGTTTGTTGCAGTGTGTTTCATCGGGGGCTGACCTGAGGAGTGCGATGAGAACACAGGCAATAGGAGCGGCTCTGGCGCTGGCCGTGGGCTCGGTGACCGTTCCCGCCGCCGAGGCCCATCAATCGAATGCACAGTCCCCGGCCCAAGCCACCCAGGCCCGGGTGTGGGTGACGACGCCCGACCGGGCCGAGCTGCTGCACGAGCGGGCGCCGGTCAGCTTCCAGCCGGGAGCGAGTGACCGTACGACGATCACGGTCGACCCGCGGACGTCGTACCAGAGTGTCGACGGCTTCGGCGCCTCGATCACCGACTCGTCCGCGAACGTGCTCTACCGACTCAGCCCGGCAGACCGGGAGAAGACAGTGCGGTCGCTGTTCGATCCGCAGCAGGGCATCGGGGTCAGCTTCCTGCGCCAACCGGTCGGCTCGTCCGACTTCACCGCCGAGGCCGAGCACTACACGTACGACGACGTACCGGCCGGGCAGACCGACTTCGGGCTGAAGCACTTCAGCATCGCGCACGACCAGCAGCAGATCCTCCCGCTGCTTCGGCGCGCCAAGCAGCTCAACCCGGCGCTGAAGGTGATGGCGACACCGTGGAGTCCGCCGGCCTGGATGAAGACCGGTGACTCACTGGTCGGCGGCCGACTCAAGGACGATCCGGCCGTGTACGACGCCTACGCGCGCTACCTGGTGAAGTTCGTGCAGGCGTACACCAAGGCCGGCGTGCCGATCGACTTCCTCTCGATCCAGAACGAGCCGCAGAACCGCAAGCCGAGCGCCTACCCGGGCACAGACATGCCGGTCCGCCAGGCGGCCGCGGTGATCGAGCGTCTCGGCCCGCTGCTGCGGATGGCGAGCCCGCGGACCAAGATCCTCGGCTACGACCACAACTGGACCACGCACCCGGGCGACATCGCCTCCACCCCGCCCGGCGAGGATCCGGAGACCGACTACCCGTACAAACTGCTCGACTCATCAGCCGCGCGCTGGATCGCGGGTACGGCGTACCACTGCTACTCCGGCGACGCGTCGGCGCAGACCGCGTTGCACAAGGCGTTTCCGACGAAGGGCATCTGGTTCACCGAGTGCTCCGGCTCGCACGGGCCGGACGACACCCCGCCGCAGATCTTCCGCGGCACCCTCACCTGGCACGCCCGCAACCTGATGATCGGCACCACCCGCAACTGGGCGAAGTCGGTGGTGAACTGGAACATCGCGCTCGACTCGACCGGCGGCCCGCACCTCGGCGGCTGCGACACCTGCACCGGCCTGGTCACGCTGCAGCCGGACGGAACGGTCAGCACCGACGCCGAGTACTACACGATCGGCCACCTGTCGAAGTTCGTGAAAACCGGCGCGGTCCGGATCGGGAGTACGTCGTACGGCACAACCGGGTGGAACGGGCAGCTGATGTCCGTTGCCTTCCGCAACACCGATGGCTCGACGGCGCTCGTCGTACACAACGAGAACGACGATCCGCGATCGTTCGCGGTCGCGGTCGGCGACAAGCACTTCGAGTACGAGTTGCCGGGTGGTGCGATCGCGACCTTCACTTGGGGAGGACTGTCGGCGCACGTGCCGCAGCCCGTCTCGTTGGAGGGTGCGACGGCGACGGCATCGGTGAACGGTGCGGAGGCCGGCCTGGCGATCGATGCCGACGGCTCGACGGTCTGGCAGAGCAAGCAGGCGCAGGCGCCCGGTCAGTGGTTGCAGGTGGACCTCGGGTCGGCCCGTCACTTCCGCGACCTTGCCCTGGACAGTGGCGGTCAGATCGGCGACTACGCCGCGACCTGGCAAGTTGCCACGAGCAACGATGGCATGCACTGGTCGACGCCGGTGACCGGGTCGTCCACCGGCCAAGTCACGACCGTGGAGCTCGGTCAGACCAAGGCGAGATACCTGCGGGTGACGGCGACGGCGACCAGCGACCACTGGTGGAGCCTCGCCGATCTGCGGTTGTACCGGTGACTCAGCCGACCTCGATCCGGGAGCTGCCGCGAGCCGTCCGGGCCTCGTAGCTGGTGGTCACCGGGGCGTCGGGGCGGAGCTTGTCCACCGCGCGGTAGGACAGCTTCGCCTCGTCGCCGGTCACCTCGAGGACGCCGTACCCGTGCTGCCTCATGTCGATCAGCTTCAGATGCGGGTTGTACTGCAACCGCTTCTGCTCTTCGGCGCGAGCGCCGGCCGTCCCCTTGAGGTCGCCGGTGTTGGTGGAGGAGACGGACGGTACGACGAACTCCACGCCGGACCGCTTGGTGCCGGCCGGGTTGCCGGGGCTGCCCGGAGCGAAGCCGGTGTTCCACAGTTCGCCGGCGAAGGTGTCGTGGTCGTCACCGGTGACGACGACCAGGTCGGAGACCCGGTCGGCCGCGAGTGACAGCAGTTCGGTCCGCTCGGCGCCGTACCCGTCCCAGGTGTCCATGAAGGCGCGCTCACCGGCGGCTCCGGTGATCATGCCCATCATCATGTTCGGGTTGGCGAGCACCTTCCAGCGGGCGCCCGAGCCGCGCAGGCCGTTGTCCAGCCAGGTCTTCTGCGCCGGGCCGAGCATGCTCCGGCCGGGTACGTCAGCGGCCTCGCAGACGATGCTGCCGCCGTCGTCGCACGGCTGGTCGTCCTTGTACTGCCGGTTGTCGATGGCAAACAACTCGACGGTCCGGCCGAGCCGGAGTGACCGGTAGGTCCGGGTCATGTCACCGGCGTACCGCGGGACCGGCATCCGCTCGAACCAGGTGTGCCACGCGGCACTGCGCTTCTCCTTGAAGAACAGTTCGGGCAGCGTCCAGTTGTCCTTGCTGTAGTTGTTGCGGAACTCGTGGTCGTCCCACAGCGGCAGGAACGCGTGCTGTGCGTGCATCGCCCGGAGGTCGGCGTCGCTGCGGAAGAGCTCAGCGCGACCAGGTGGTTGCGGTGGGTTGCCTCACGGTCATCCCGCTCGCCGGAGAGATCTGCGAAACAGGAGCGTCATGCCAGATTGCTACCGTCTCGACGCATGACGGCGGAGCTGATCGAAGGAATGGAACTGCGGACGGTGCCGAGCACGGACCCTGACGTCCTGGCACTGGCGTCGGCACAGCAGGCCGAACTCGCCGCGATGTACGGCGACGACCAGCCGCTGGTCGCACTACATCCCGACATCGCGTTCATCCTGCTCACCCTCAACGGCACCCCGGTCGGCTGCGTCGGCCTGCAGCCGGTCTCCCCGGGCCTCGGCGAGATCAAGCGCATGTACGTCGACCCGTCCTCCCGCGGCTGGGGTCTGTCCCGCATCCTCCTGAACGCGGTCGAGTCCCAGGCCCGCACCACCGGCCTGACCCGCCTCCGCCTGGAAACCGGCACCCGCCAGGTAGAAGCCATAGCCCTCTACACCAACCACGGCTACCTCCCGACCCCGCCGTACCCGCCCTTCGAGAACGAAGCAGCCTCCCTCTGCTACGCCAAGGACCTCTGACCGCCGAGTTGTATAAGTACGTTTCTAATAAGTGTGCTTATACAACTTGCGTGCGGTGTCAGGCTTTCGGGAGGTCGAGGACGAGGGCGTCGCCGGACGGGTGGAAGCCCAGTTTGGTGAGGTAGGGCGTGGAGTCGCGCATGCGGGGTGGGGCGAGCACTTGGTGGAAGCCGTGGCCGGTGAAGACGTCGCTGCGGCGGTAGACGAACTCGCCGGGGGTGAAGTCGCGGTACTTGGGCAGGACGTAGTCGAGATCGATCTGGGCCCGGCCGTCGCCGGCGTCGTGGGCGAGGACGACACCGACGGTCCGGTCACCGTGCTGGACCAGGAAGGCGTACGGGCTGTCGTTCGCGGCGAAGCCGGGGTTGAAGCGGCTGATGTCCTTCTGATGTGACGCGAGCACGTGGCCGAGGTACGCGTCGTCGCCGTTGACCTCGAGGACCTCGTACTCGGCCTGGTCGTGCCGGTGCCGGAGCAGCCGCCAGAGATGGGCCACGTTGATGACGCCGAGGACGGCGTTCATCCCGACCATCGGCCAGACCTCGATCGCGAGGTTGAAGCCGACCAGGATCACGCAACCGACCAGGTTCAGCACGCGCAGTCGCAGGATGCGGGTCTGCAGCAGTGACAGCACGACCAGCGCGGAGCCGCCCCACCCGATGATGCTCAAGACGTCCACAGCGCGAGGGTAGACCAGAACGCCGGGTGGACTGATCACGTCGGAGACTAGGACTGTGATCGAGTCGCTGCTGCTGAACGGCGTACCCCTGCGGACCGTCGACCCCGGGTTGCTGAGAGCAACGAGCTACGGGCACTTCACGTCGATGCAGGTCCGCGACGGCCGGGTGGACGGTCTCGACCTGCATTTCGACCGGCTCGACCGCAGCTCCCGGGAGGTGTTCGGCCAAGGAGTCTCCGCCGACCGAGTCCGTGCCTACCTGCGCGCTGCCCTCGAGACCGCCGGCTCCGGCGATCTCTCGATCCGCGTCAACGCGTTCGCCTCCGACGACGCCGAGCCCAACCTGCTCATCCGCGTCGGCCCACCGATCGATCCCGGCGTACGACCTCTGAACCTGCTCGCCTTCCAGCACGAGCGGGCCGTCCCGCACCTCAAACACACCGGCACCTTCGACCTCGTGTACTACGGCCGGCGGGCCGAACTCGAGGGGTACGACGACGCCCTCTTCCACACCGCCACCGGCGAGATCTCCGAGGCCTCCATCTGGAACATCTGGTTCGCCCGCGGCACCAGCGTCGTCTTCCCGTCCGCCCCGGTCCTCCCGGGCATCCGGCAACAAACCCTCCAGCGCGGTCTCGACACGTACACGACGACCGTCGTCACGCTCACCGACCTGCCGACGTACGACGCCGCCTACCTGACCAACTCCATCGACCCGGCGCTTCCGGTCCGCGCGATCACGACCGGCAACGGCACCACGACGTACGACGAGCATCCGCCGTCAGCCGACGTGATCGGCAAGGCCTACAAAGACGTGCCGGCGCAGGAGATCTAGGCGCGCTCGGACCACCAGCGGAGGAGTTCCGCGCGGGCCTCGTCCTCGCCCAGCGGGCCCCGGTCGAGCCGGAGCTCCATCAGGAACTTGTAGGCCTGGCCGACCTCGCGGCCCGGCGGGATGCCGAGGATCTGCATGATCTGGTTGCCGTCCAGATCGGGGCGGAGGGCATCGAGTTCCTCTTGTTCCTTGAGCCGCTCGATCCGGGCCTCGAGGTCGTCGTACGCGGCCCGGAGCGCATCGGCCTTGCGCTTGTTCCGGGTGGTGCAGTCGGCCCGGGTCAGGACGTGCAGTCGTTCGAGCTGATCGCCGGCGTCGCGGACATAGCGCCGTACGGCGGAATCGGTCCACTCGCCGGTGCCGTAGCCGTGGAAGCGCAGATGCAGTTCGACCAGCTTGCCGACCTGCTCGATCTGCTCGTTGCTGAACCGCAGTGCCTTCATCCGCTTCCGGGCCAGCTTCGCGCCGACCACGTCGTGGTGGTGGAACGTCACCTTGCCGGCGCCCTCGAAGCGGCGGGTCTTCGGCTTGCCGATGTCGTGGATCAGCGCGGCGAACCGGGAGATGAAGTCCGGCGTGGGGACCGGCAAGCGGGACTCGAGGTCGATCGCCTGGTCGAGCACGGTGAGCGAGTGCTCGTACACATCCTTGTGCCGGTGGTGCTCGTCCCGCTCCAGCTGGAGCGCGGGCAGCTCGGGCAGCACGTGTTTGGCCAGGCCGGTGGACACCAGCAGGTCCAGGCCGATCCGCGGGTGGTCGGAGCAGACCAGCTTGATCAGCTCGTCGCGGACCCGCTCGGCCGACACGATCGTGATCCGCTCGGCCATCGCGGTCATCGCCGCCACCACCGCGGGATCCGGGGTGAACCCGAGCTGCGCGGCGAACCTTGCCGCCCGCATCATCCGCAGCGGGTCGTCGGAGAACGAGTCCTCCGGCCTGCCCGGCGTACGGATCGTCTGGTGGGCGACGTCCTCGAGCCCGCCGTACGGGTCGACGAACGTCCGCGACGGCAGCCGGACCGCCATCGCGTTCATGGCGAAGTCGCGCCGGGACAGATCGCCCTCGAGGCTGTCGCCGTACGAGACCTCCGGTTTGCGTGAGGTGGGATCGTAGGACTCCGACCTGTACGTCGTGATCTCCAGAACCCAGTCGCCCTTGCGACAACCGATCGTTCCGAAGGCTTTTCCGATGTCCCAGATGTGGTTGGCCCAGCCCTGCAGTAACCGCTCGACTACGTCGGGGTGCGCGGAGGTGGCGAAGTCCAGGTCCTTGCTCCCCCGGCCGAGGAGAATGTCCCGGACGGGACCCCCGACCAGGGCGATCTCGTGCCCGGCGTCGGCGAACCGGGCACCGAGCTCGTCGACCACCGGTGCGATCTGCAGCAATGTCTGGACCGCCCGCCGCTGGACGGCGGACAACGATCCGGCGGAGGCTGACTGGTCGGCGAAAGGTGACACGGGAAACTAGGTTACGGTGACGGCGTGTTGAGACGGCGACTGAGGCTCTCCGCTGCGGCGGTTGTGGGCCTGCTGATCGCTGCGTCGGCAGCGGTTCTCGGTACGGCGCCGACGTCCGCGGCGCCGGTGGAGGACCCGGTCGTCGACGTCACCATCGACTCCTTCGCCCCGGTCGCGCCGAAGCCGGGTGACTCGGTCCGGATCACCGGCCGGGTCACGAATACCAGTGACATCACCTTCCGGGCCCCGCAGGCGCTGGCGTGTATCGATCGCAAGCACCTGGCCACCAACGCCGACATCGCCGCCGTCTCCGCCGAGCAGGACGTGCCGATGAGCGAGCGGGACAGCTGCAGCGGGCTGACCACCTTCGAAAGCGGCACGTTCCAGCAGTTCGGCGCCCCGCTGGCTCCGAAGGCGTCGGTGCAGTTCACCCTGACCGTGCCCTGGAACGAGTGGCAGCTCAAAGGCAACACCGGCGTGTACGTGGTCGGCGTGATGTTCCGCGGGCAGCCGACCGAGGACAGCAGGGCGCGGGTCACCGCCGGCCGGGCCCGCACCCTGATGCCGGTGATCGGCTCCGATCCGCCGACCCGCAAGGTGAACACCGCCCTCGTCATCCCGTTGCGCCATCGGCCGACCCAACTGGGCGGGACGCGGTTCGCGAACGACTCGCTGGCCCAGTCGATGGCGCCCAACGGTCCGCTCGGCCGGTTGCTCGCACTCGGCACGACCCGCAAGGTCACCTGGCTCGTCGATCCCGCGATGCTCGACGAGGCACGCCGGATCAAGGACGGGTACGTCGTCGTCGGCGACGACAACCAGACGACGCCGGGCAGCGGGCAGAAGGTCGTCACCGCCTGGCTGAAGGAGTTCGACGACAGCCGGGCCCGGGGCAACCAAGTGGTCCTGCTCCCGTACGGCGATCCGGACGTGGCCAGCCTGATCGACGCCAGCGACCCGTTGAGCAAGGATCCGGTCAGCAAGATCGTCGGCGATGCCCGGGCCACCAGCGAGGAGTACATCCTGGCGCCCGGTTCGACCGCCCCGGCCATCTTCACCAACGGCTTGTGGCTGGAGAACGGCTCGGCCCGCGGCCGCTACCTCGCCGCGGCCTCGTCCGGCTTCCCCGGTTCGACCGACCAGGACCTGAACCTGGTCAACAGCGCGGCGTGGGTGACCGCCGAACGGCCGACCCTGACTCCGTCGCCGGTCTACAACGTGCTCACCCCCGAGGGTCCGAAGACCCAGGTCCGCACCGTCATCGCGAACTCGGCCCTCACCACCGGCGGTCCGGACCCGGACACCGCGGAGAACCCACTGCAGGTCCGGCAGCGGTTCGCCGCCGAGACCGCATTGCTGGCCACGGGCGGGACGACTCCCGTGTCCGTGGTCGCGCTACCGCCGCGGGGCTGGGACGCCGAGGGCAGCGCCACCGCGGCGATCGCCGGCGACCTGGCGCTGCCGTGGATCGCACCCACCGACGTCAACCAGATCGTCGCCGCCACACCGAGGCCGCTGACCACCAAGGCACCCAACGCGCCGCGGTCGAACCCGGCGCTCACCGGCGGACAGCTCGACGCCGTCAAGCGACTCAACGACGCCACCCTGACCTACCGCAACCTGCTGGCCGTGCAGGAGAACCTGGACGAGAACATCCAGCGCGCACGGCTGCGCTCGGCGTCCAACGGCTGGCGCGGGTTCGCCGACGAGGCGAGGCAGTTCACCGCGATCGAGACCGGCTCGGTGAACCAGCAACTGGCCAAGGTGTCGCTGGTCAACTCGAGTGTCGAGCAGGGCCAACACGGCGTGATCAAGGTGAACCTGGCCGGTAGCAAGGGCACCTTCCCGCTGACCATCTCGAACGAGCTGGACGAGTCCATCCGGGTCGGCATCGCGGTGACCCCGGCGAACCGGACCGACCTGCGGATCAAGGCGCTGCAGACGAAGGTGCTGCCGCCGCGGGGCAAGGCGACGTACCTGATCGAGGCGAGTGCGGAGCAGAACGGTCTGATCAGGGCGAACGCCCAGGTGATCACCGCCTCGGGCCGTCCGGTCGGCCGGTCCCAGGAGTTGGTGATCGAGGCCGCGCAGTACGGCAGTGTCGGCTGGATCCTGGTCGGCGCGGCCTGCGCGCTCCTGTTCGGTACGTCGTTCGTCCGCATCTACCGGCGGGTCCGGACCGAGCGGCGCAACCCGGAACCGACCGAGCCGGCCACCGATCCGCTGCACCCCGCGCCGATCGATCCGGAGCCCGGTACCGGCCCCGTGAACTCCGCCGCCGACGGCGTACCGGAATCCGCCCCCGATGCGCCGGTGGACGCGTCCCTGAAAGAAGGAGTCGGTTCGAAGGATGGCTGACCGCACCCTGCGATCCGCGGGGGTGATGGCAGCCGGAACGGTGCTGTCCCGCCTGCTCGGATTCGTCCGGATCGCCCTGCTGGCGGCCGCCATCGGTACCGCGCTGCGCGGCGACATCTTCACCGCCGCGAACACCATCCCGAACAGTCTGTACATCCTGCTGGCCGGCGGGGTGTTCAACACCGTGCTGGTGCCGCAGTTGGTCCGGGCGATCAAGAACCACGACGACGGCGGCCGGGACTTCACCAACCGGTTGCTCACCTTCGGCTTCGTCGTACTCGCCGTGGTCACGGTCGGCTGCGTGATGCTGGCGCCGCAGATCGCCGAGCTGTACCTGCCGAAGGAGCTGAAGGACCCGTCCCGGGCGGCCGAGCGGGAATCGATGGTGGTGTTCGTCCGGCTCTGCCTGCCGCAGATCTTCTTCTACGGCGCGTTCGTGCTGGTCGGCCAGGTGCTGAACGCGCGGCGCCGGTTCGGCCCGATGATGTGGGCGCCGATCGCGAACAACATCGTCGCGTGCGCGTCGATCGTGGTGTTCCTGCTGATCTACCGCACCGGCGACCCCCCGGCCACGTACAGCCACGGCGAGGAGTTGCTGCTCGGGCTCGGGCACACGGCTGGTATCGCCGTACAACTGCTGGTGCTGCTGCCCTATCTGCGGGCGAGCGGGCACATGTACCGGCCGAAGTTCGGTCTGCGCGGCACCGGGTTGGGCCACACCGCCCGGCTGGGTATCTGGACCATGCTGTTCGTGGCGGTGAACCAGGTGACCCTGGTGGTCGTCACGAAGCTCGCGATCGCGGGTAGCGCCTCGGACACTCCCGGTGCGAAGGCCGGTCTGTTCGCCTACAGCACCGCCATGCTGATCATTCTGGTGCCGCACGGCATCGTCTCCGTGTCGCTGGCGACGGCCGCGCTCCCACAGATGTCGGCGCTCGCTGCCGACGGCGACGTGACCGAGGTGGCCCGGCTGTCGGCCCGGTCGATCCGGCAGGCGCTGGCGATCGTCGTACCCGCCGCGGCCGCGATGATCGCGTTCGCCTATCCGATCGTCACGGTGATCGCCGGCTACGGCTCCGGTAAGGACAACCTGACGCTGATGTCGTACACGCTGATGACGCTGGCGCTGGGCCTCGTGCCGTTCACCGTGCAGTACTTCCAGCTGCGCACGTTCTACGCGTTCGAGGACACCCGTACGCCGTTCTTCCTGCAGTGCGTGATCGCGGCGACCAACATCGCGGCCGCCGTGATCGGGGTCCGGGTGCTGCTGGACGCGGAGCACCTGCGGTTCAGCGGTGTTGTGCTGGGTGCGGCGTACGCGCTGGCGTACCTGGTCGCCGTCCTGATGTCCCGCCCGGTCCTCGGACGGAAGGTCCCCCGGGTGCACGGTGCGGGTATCGGGCTGCCGCTGCTCGCGATGGTGATCGCCGCGGTGTTCGCGGTCGGGGCCGGCCGGGGTGCGCTCTGGCTCCTGGGCCTCGCCGTCGACTGGTCCGGACCGCTGGGCGCCATCCTCCAACTCGCGGTCGCGGCGGTCGTGATGTTGCCCGTGTACGCCGGGATCGCGCGGGTACTCCGGATCCACGAGGTCAACGACGTGGTGTCGCTGGTCACATCGAAGCTCCCCGGTCGCCGCTGAACCGATCCGCTTGTGCACTCGTGCAGATCTGTAGATGCTGACGGGGCACTGTGTCTCGTCGAGAGACGCCGAGTGCGGCTAGCGGTGGTCCAGGCGTTCGCTGGCAAGGCGGAGGAGGAGAGAGATGCGGAGCATCTCGCGACGACGACAACGCCGCCAGCGGGCGGCTGGGGCGCCGCTAGACGTGCTGGGCGTCTCTTGACGAGGCACTAGCATGGGGGCTGCGATCGGGCCGCCAGCTGATCGCGCCGGATCCCCGCCGACCGGGTCCGGAGCGCCAGACGCAGTCCGACCAGTGCATCGAGGAGGGCGAGAGACACCGTGTCGAACCAGACTGTCAGTCCTGGTGCCCTGCTTGCCGGCCGCTACCGGATCGCCGAGTTACTCGCGGAGATCGACGGTGCGCGGGTGTGGCGAGCAGTGGACGAGGTACTCAGCCGGGCCGTCGTCGTGGATGTCCTGCCGGTCGGCGACCCGCGGACCAACCTGCTGTTCGACGCCGCCCGGCGCGCTGCCGCGGCGGCCGACCCCCGCTTCCTCCGCGTGCTCGACTGCGACATGCACGACGGCGTCACGTACTGCGTCCGCGAGTGGGCCGGAGGCCGCCCGCTCGAGCGGATGCTCAGCAACGGCCCGCTCACCGGGCAGCAGGCCGGCTGGCTGGCCCGCGAGGTGTCCGAAGCGCTGGAGAACCTGCACCGCACCGGCCACGCCCACGGCTCCATCAGCCCGGCCACCGTCGTGGTCACCGACGCCGGAGCGATCAAGGTCGTCGGTCTCTCCACCGAGGCGGCACTGCGCTCGACCGGCCCGGGTTCCCCCGAGCAGGACGTCCGCGCGCTCGGTGAGCTGCTCTACGCCTCGCTGACCGCCCGGTGGCCCGGCCCGGCGCCGGCGTGGGGGCTGCAGCCCGCTCCGGTGGAGCACGGCCGGCTCCTGAGCCCGCGTCAGGTGCGCGCCGGTGTGCCGCGTTCACTGGACGACATCAGCGACCGGCTGCTCAGCAACCCGCCGCGGCACCACGCACCCCCGATCACGAGCGCGGCCGGCCTGTCCGCCGCGCTGTCCGGGGTTGTCGGCAGCTCGCACGAGCCGCCGAGCCAGATGGACGAGACCGTCGCGATCGCCCGGCAGAATGGCAGCGTCGACGACGCCACCCAGGTCGTCCCGCCGACACCGCCGCCCGCGCTGGACCCGACGCCCCCGGCGTACCAGTCCAACGGGCAGGAGCAGCACTCGGCGTACTCCGCCCCGGCCGAGACCCGTCCGGTCCGCCGCCAGGCGCCACCACCGTCGAACGGCAACGGTCACCGTCGCCGGCCCGACGAGCCGAAGCCGAAGGGCGGGTGGGGCGGCCGGATCCTGATCCTGCTCGCCGTCCTGGCCCTGCTGTCGGTGATCGCGATGGCCCAGTTCCTGCTCAAGGGCGCGATGAACAACGACCAGGGCACCGATGACGCCGGCGGCGACAAGACCGCGCCGCAGACCAGTACGACGCCGTCGGCCACCGGCGGAGCGGCCAAGATCGTCAGCGCCAAGGACTTCGACCCGAAGCCGGACGGCAACGGCAGCGAGCACCCGGAGGACGTGGGCAACACCTACGACAGCAAGCCGACGACGACCTGGACCACCCAGTCGTACAGCCGGCCGAAGCTGGGCAATCAGAAGCCGGGCGTGGGCATCATCTACAACCTGGGCTCGCCCACGTCGGTGTCCAAGGTGTCGGTCGCACTCCAGGGTGAAGGCACGAGCCTGCAGGTGCTCATCCCGAAGGGCGACACCGCCCAGTCCCCGGGCGCCGTGAGCGGCTGGACCCCGGTCGCGACGCAGGAGGACGCACCCGAAGGTACGGCGAACCTGACGCCGTCGCAGCCGACCCAGACGCAGTACGTCCTGGTCTGGCTGACCGAACTGCCGAAGGAGAAGGACAGCAGCAAGTACCGGGGCGAGATCTCGGAGGTCACGATCCAGAAATGACCTCGTCGGATATCACTCGGATCGGCGCGGCTGATGCCGTTGCCCAGTCTGCGGAGCATGCTGGGCCGGTGAGCTACGACCAGATGGACGACCACGAGCTGCTGCGGCTGCACGTGGCCGGCAACCCGGACACGTTCGGGATCCTGGTCAAGCGGCACCGGGACCGGATGTGGGCGGTCGCGATCCGCACCCTGGGTGAGCCGGAGGAGGCCGCCGACGCGCTGCAGGAGGCGTTCATCTCGGCGTTCCGCCGGGCCGACTCGTTCCGCGGCGACGCGAAGGTGACCACCTGGCTGCACCGGATCGTGGTGAACGCCTGCCTGGACCGGATCCGCCGCCGCCAGGTGCGCGCCGCCGACCCTCTGCCGGAGGACGAGGACCGCGCCGCCGAGCTGGCCGGTCCGTCCGAGGACGACCCGGCCGAGGTCCGCGAGCGCCGGCTGGACGTGCTGAACGCGCTCAAGCAGATCAACTCCGACCAGCGCAGCGCCCTCGTCCTGGTCGACATGGAGGGCTACTCGATCGAGGAAGCCGCCGCCATCCTGGGCTGTGCGCCGGGTACGGTGAAAAGCCGCTGCGCCCGCGGCCGGGCCCGGCTGCTGCCGTTGCTCCGGCACTGGCAGACGACGCGGGGTGGCTCCGAGGAGTCCGACGTACCGGCGAGAACCGCGACGGAAGCGGTGGGAACCGAATGAGTGGGTACCCCGTCGAAGCGAAGTCGCCTACCTGCGACCCGACCTTCATGCCTCGACCCGGAGTATTCCGATGACCACTCTGCGCCCGATCCTGGGCACCTCCTGCAAGGAGGCGAGTTCCTGATGACCGATTCCGGTCTGCCGACCAGTGAGCACCTCGAGCACCTGGACCCGGACACGATCGCCGACCTGATCGAGAACCTGCTGCCCGCGCCCGAGGCGCATCGGGCTCGTGAACACGTGAAGGCATGCCCCGAGTGTCAGCAGACGTTCGACGCGCTGACGCAACTGTCCGCGGACCTCGCCGAGGAGGGCCGGGCGGACATCCCGATGCCGGCCGACATCGCCGAGCACCTCGACCAGGTCATCGTGTCGGAGTCGGTGCTGCGCGCGTCCACCGTTGGCGTGCACTCGCTGGTCCAGATCCGCGAGCAGCCGCACCGGCACCTGCCGAAGCTGCTCAGCGCGGCTGCGGCGGTCGTAGTGGTCGCGGGGATCGGCGTCGGTGTGGTGTTCGCCACCAAGGACCAGGCCGCCGACAGCTCGGCCGGGATCGGTCCGTCCGTCCTGCCCAGCGGCATCCCGTCGCTGACGACCAAGGATGTCGGCCCGGACTCGCAGCAGTGGCTCGAGAGCACCAACGGACCCTTGCTGAACGGCACCGAGACTGAGAAGGCCTGTGCCCGGGTCTTCGCCTCCGGCCGGCCGAATCCCGTGGTCCGGCTGGTGCAGCCGGCCAAGGTCGACGGCAAGCGCGCGCTGCTGATCGGGCTGCAGGGCGGTTCGCCCCGGGACATCCAGATCTTCGCGGTCACCGGGTGTAGCGAAGGCAGCGTGGCGACCCCGTTCTACGACACCAATATCACCCTGCGCAATCGCTGAGACGCCAGTGCATTGTCCCGGCCTGGCGGTGGGTACCGTGGGAATGGTCGGCCTCTAGGATCCGTTGAGTACGACGTACCGCAACTCGACGACACGAGGAACGCCTTTATGAGCGACGCAGGAGTCCGCAACGTCATCATCGTCGGCTCCGGCCCGGCCGGTTACACGGCTGCCGTGTACGCCGCGCGTGCCCGGCTCGAGCCGCTCGTGTTCGAGGGCTCCGTCACCGCCGGTGGTGCGCTGATGACCACCACCGAGGTGGAGAACTTCCCTGGCTTCTCCGAGGGCATCATGGGGCCGGCGCTGATGGACGAGATGCGCAGCCAGGCCGAGCGCTTCGGCGCCGAGCTGGTGCCGGACGACATCGTCGCGATGGACCTGACCGGTGAGATCAAGTCGGTCACCGACTCCGCCGGCACCGAGCACCGGGCCAAGACCGTGATCCTGTCGATGGGTTCGGGCTACCGCAAGCTCGGCCTACCGGACGAGGACCGGATGTCCGGCCACGGCGTGTCCTGGTGTGCGACCTGTGACGGGTTCTTCTTCCGTGACCAGGAGATCGCGGTCGTCGGCGGCGGTGACTCGGCCGTCGAGGAGGCCACCTTCCTGACCCGGTTCGCGAAGAAGGTCACGCTGGTGCACCGCCGCGAGGAGCTGCGAGCTTCGAAGATCATGGCCGACCGGGCCTTCGCGAACGACAAGATCGAGTTCGCCTGGAACTCTGAGGTGGCCGAGATCCACGGCCAGGACAAGCTGACCGGCATCACCCTGCGGGACACCGTGACCGGTGAGACCCGGGAGCTGCCGGTGACCGGTCTGTTCATCGCGATCGGGCACGACCCGCGGTCGGAGCTGGTCAAGGGTCAGGTGCGCCTGGACGAGGAGGGCTACGTCCTGGTCCGCGAGGGCAGCACCGAGACCAACCTGCCCGGCGTCTTCGCCGCCGGCGACCTGGTGGACCACACCTACCGGCAGGCGATCACCGCCGCCGGCACCGGCTGTGCGGCCGCCCTGGACGCCGAGCGCTTCCTGGCCACCCTCGAGCACGAGGCGACGGCGGCCGCCGCCACGGCCACCGAGCCTGTCACCGTCTGAACCTGACAATCACTGAAGGAGATGCGCCCGTGGGCGAGAAGATGAAGGCCGTCACCGACGCCGAGTTCGACCAGACCGTGCTGAAGAGCGACAAGCCGGTACTGGTGGACTTCTGGGCCGAGTGGTGCGGGCCGTGCCGCCAGGTCTCCCCGATCCTCGAGGAGCTGAACCAGGACCACAGCGACAAGCTCACCTTCCTGAAGATGAACGTGGACGAGAACCCGGTCACCCCGAGCAACTACCGTGTTACGGGTATCCCTACCATCAACGTCTACGTGAACGGTGAACTGGCCAAGTCCATCGTCGGCGCGAAGCCGAAGGCGGCGCTGCTGAAGGAACTGGCGGACTTCACCTCCTAGACGATCGAGGTCTGGACCACCCGTCCGCCACACGGCAAGGAGCAGTTTGATGGCTGGCACCCCGTTCAGCGGCCCGCACGGCGTGTACCGGATCGGCGACACCGGTGAGGCAGTCGCCGAGATCATCGGCAAACTCCAGCGGCTCGGCCTGCTGGCAGGCGGTCACGACGTCTACGACGAGGCGACCGCGCACGCTGTCCGGGGATTCCAGCAGCAACGCGGGCTGATGATCGACGGGATCGTCGGCCCGCAGACGTACCGGGCGATCGACGACGCGCGCTGGCGGCTGGGCGACCGGCTGCTGACGTACGTCGTCTCGCACCCGCTGACCGGTGACGACGTCCTCGCACTGCAGGCGAAGCTGCAGGAGCTCGGTTTCGCGGTGGCCCGGATCGACGGCATCTTCGGCCCGGACACCCAGCGCGCGGTGACCGAGTTCCAGCGGAACATGGGCCTGCCGGCCGATGGCACCTGCGGCCCGTCCACTTTCAAGGCGTTGCAGCGGATCAAGCCGATGGCGACCGGCGGTCGCCCGGACGCATTGCGTGCTTCCGAGCAGGTCCGGGCCGCGGGTCCGCGACTGTCCGGCAAGACCGTGGTGATCGACCCGGGCCACGGTGGCTTCGACTACGGCTGGGAGGGCTTCGGCCTGCGCGAGTCCGATATCGCGTACGACCTGGCTGCCCGGATCGAGGGTCGGTTGGGTGCGACCGGCGTACGGGCGTATCTGTCCCGGGGACGTGACCAGGGGCCGGACGAGCTGGCGCGGGCCGCGTTCGCGAACGAGACGGACGCCAACCTCTGTGTGTCGCTGCACACCGACGGGTCGATGAACCCGGAGGCGCAGGGCGTCGCGACGTACTTCTACGGCAACGATCTGCATGGTGCGTCGTCCAGCGTGGGTGAGCAGTTCGCCGGGCTGGTGCAGCGCGAGATCGTGGCGCGGACCGACCTGCTGAACTGCCGGACGCACGCCAAGACCTGGGACCTGCTGCGGCGGACCAAGATGCCCGCGGTCCGGCTGGAGATCGGGTACGTCACCAACCCGCACGACTCGGCCCGCCTGGCCGATCCGGCCTTCCGCGACGTGGTCGCCGAGGCGATCGTGGTCGCGATCCAGCGCGTCTACCTCCCGCCGGACCAGGACGCCGCCACCGGCATGCTCCGCTTCGGCCAACTGACCGTCTGACACGCTTCGCCGTGCCGACGGCGACGCGGACCTTGTCCGATGCCCAGATCTACAAGGCCCGCGTCTGGAGCTCGCGCTACGAATAGTCCTTCTCGAGCGCGATCGTCGGGACAGCGCGATCGAGTCCGCGCGGCAGCCACCAGGCGCGGTCCCCGAACAGCCGCATGATCGCCGGAACGATGATGCAGCGGATCAGTACGGCGTCCAGCAGTACGGCGGTGGCCAGGCCGAGGCCGAACTGCTTCAGCATCCGGTCCGGACTGAGCAGGAAGGCGCCGAACACCACGATCATGATCGCGGCCGCCGCGGTGATCACGCTACCGGTGTTCGCCAGCCCTTCCCGGACGGCTTCGCCGGCATCCTTGGTACGCCGCCATTCCTCGTGGATCCGGGAGACCAGGAACACCTCGTAGTCCATCGACAGGCCGAAGACGATCGCGAAGATCATCACCGGCACGAACGCCTCGATCGGACCAGGCTGCGCACCGAACCAGCCCTGCTGGAAGACCAGCGTGATGACACCGAGCGAAGCCCCGATGCTGAGCAGGTTGAGCACCGCCGCCTTCAACGGGATCAGGATCGACCGAAATACCGCCATCAGCAGCAGTGCCGACAGTCCAACCACGACCAGGACGAAGATCGGCAGCCGCTTGCTGACCGCGGAGGCGAAGTCGTCGGCAGCCGCTGTGGCGCCACCGACCAGGTAGTTCGCCTGGGTCCGCGATTCGAGGGCCGGCAACGTGTCGTCGCGCAGCCGCTCGACGAGCTCGCTGGTGGCCGCATCCTGCGGTGCCGACTTCGGGAACGCCAGTACCGTGGCGATCTTGCCGTCGGGTGTCAGCTGCGGTGGCGTGACCGCGGCGATGTTCGGATCCGCTTGCAGGGTCTGGCCGAGTGCCTGCGCCGCGGCCGCGTTTCCTTCGGACACAACCACCAACGGACCGTTGAAACCGGGCCCGAATCCCTGTGCCAGCAGGTCGTACGCCTTCCGGCTGGTCTTGGCCGGGTCATCCGTCCCCGCGTCCGCAAACCCGAGCCGCATGTCCAGCGCCGGCAACGACAGCGCGATCAGCGCGACCGTCCCGAGCACCAGCGGCACCCACGGACCCCGCTGCACCAAAGCCGCCAGCTTCCGCCAGCCGTCCCCGGGCGTACGACGCTTCTTCGCCGCGTGCTTGCGGACACTCTTCTCGATCCGCTTGCCGAACAACGTGAGCAGAGCCGGCAGCAGACTCACCGCGGCCAGCATCGTCATCAGGACGGTCAGGGTGACTCCGAGCGCAACACCCTGCAGTGCACCAAGTCCGAGCGCGAGCAGACCGAGCAGGGCGATCACCACAGTGCAGCCGGCGAACATCACCGCGCGGCCGGCGGTGTCGAGGGCAACCATCGAGGCCGTTGCGCGGTCGATGCCGTCCTTCAGCAACTCGTGGCGGTAGCGGGAGAAGATCAGCAACGCATAGTCGATTCCAACCCCCAGACCGACCAGCATCATCACCGGCGCGGTGTAGTCGGGCACGGTGAACAGATGTGAGGCCAGCACCAGCAGGCCGAGCGTGCTGCCGACGGCGAACACCGCGGTCAGCAGGGGAAGAGTTGCCGCGAGCAACGATCCGAACAGGAACACCAGGATCACCAGCGCGGCCAGGATGCCCGCTCCCTCGGCCGCACCACCCTCGCTCTCGGCCGCCGATCGGGCCAGGTCACCACCGACCTCGACCTGCAGGCCGGGTACGGCGAACTCCTGCGCCCGGTGGATGATCGTCCGGACGTCCTCGACCGGCATGTCCTCGACGGTGGTGTCCAAGCCGACCGTCGCGTACGCCGTACGTCCGTCCTCGGACAGTGAGCCCGGAGCGGTGAAGGGGTCCGCGACGGAGGCCACGTGCGGGAGGTCCCCGACGACGGCCAGCATCGAGGCGATCCGCTGCTTCTCGGGCTGGAGACCGCCGTCCGCGTGCAGGACGATCTGGACCGACGCGGTGTCGCCCTGCGGCTGGTGCTCGCGGAAGACGTCGGTGACCCGCTGGGAGTCGGTGCCGGGGAGCGAGGTGTCGTTGCGGTAGTTGTCGCCGATGACGGCCGAGGCCGCGGTGACGGCGACGAGGGCGACCACCCAGAGCACCAGGGCGAGCCCGGCGTGCCGCATCGACCAGCCGGACACCCGGTGCAGCAGCCCGGCTCGTCCACCGTCCTTCCCGGGCGGTCGTCGTACTGGAGTGTCCACGGTCATGGCTTGCGCCTCCCTTAATAAGTAGATTCGCTACATGTTGCCTCTCGACAGTAACAGAGATATGAGTAGACTGGCTACATGAAGGCGGATGCGCTGCGTGGACACCTCGACCCGATGATCCTGGCCGTCGTCGAGAACGAGCCGCTGCACGGCTACGCGATCATGGAGGCGTTGCTGGAGCGCAGTGGCGGCGAGCTGGATCTGCCGACCGGGACGCTGTACCCGGCGCTCCGGCGACTCGAGCGAGCGGGCTACCTGTCCAGCGAGTGGAGCACGGTCGGCGGACGGAAACGCCGTACGTACCAGCTCACCAGCGCCGGTCAGAAGATGCTTGCCTCAGGCAAGCAGGAGTGGCTGACCTTCCGGGCTGTGGTGGAAGGGGTCCTACGCCCGGGCCAGGCGTAGGCAGCGGCCGGCCTGAAGACCCACGACAACGAGCGGCAGTACGACGAAACTCGCCACGACCGCGTAGTCGAGCAGTGCGGCCGGGTGGGTGCTGGTCGACGCCATCCCGACCCCGATCGCGCTGATGATCACCGAGCTCGTGATCGCGAAGAGTGCGGTGGCGCGAGTCACGTGCTGCCGGACGATCGGGTAGCGCATGCCGACGCCCGCGGCGATCACCGCCAGCACCGCACCGGCGATCGTCACCGTGCCGATGCTCCGGACCAGGGTCTGGAGGAAGTCGTTCAGCGCAGAGTCCGACGCCGGGTCCTGGTTCCAGCTCCAGGCGCCTTCCTGCCAGACGATCGGCTGCAGGATCAGCACCAGGAAGAGCAGCATCGCAGTCCGGCGGGTTTGGCTGACCGCGAGCTCCGCGCGATAGCCGGGCACGACCTCGTCGAGTTCACCGAAGTCGGCGACGGCTTCCCGCTCGGCGCTGTCCCGGTCGAGACCGTCGGCCTCGAAGGCCTCGGTGGCGTCGACCAGGTGGTCCCGCGCCTCGGCCAGCAGGTCGGCCTTCCGCCGGCGCGGGCCGGGCAGTGCGCGACTCAGGCCGGTCAGGTAGTCGTCGACCGGCGTGAGGGTGCTTCCACGGCTGGACACGCCTACCAGTATGGGGACGGATGGCTCGGATCACGTCCGGGGTCCCACTGAGTCGCCCCTGACCTTGCCTTCGGCGGCGGCTTTGCGACGACGGTGGCGCAGGACGAAGAAGCCGACGTACCCGATGATCACCAACGCGAAGCCGACCTTCTCGGCGGTCGGTGTCGCTCCCTCGGGCCAGATCCGGCCATCCAGGTAGTGGTTGATGTAGCCGGCGTCGTAGACGGACTCGCCGCCACGGCGGCGGAAGTACTTCTCCGAGCCGGTCAGCGGGCAGTCGTAGTCGATCAGCACGATGGCCAGGTTCCAGACCACGATGCCGAGATTCACCCAGATCAACTTCGGCCACTTCCAGGCCAGGAAGGCGCCGAACACGAAGAACAGCAGGAAGGCGGCGTGCAGGATCATCATCACGTCGCCGAGGAAGCGCCAGATCATCGTCGTCAGCCTGTCGGTGTGCGGGTGAGGGCGTCCCGGACCGTGACCGGTGCCGGTGGGGTGTGCTCGGGACGAATCGCCCCCATCAGCCGTTCCACCGCCGCCTCCATCTCACTGCGCCAGGTGATCGCGGACCGCAGGTCCAGTCGCAGCCGCGGATTCCGCGGATGTTCCCGGACGACGCCGAACCCGACGGCCACGAGGAATTCGGTCGGCCAGACGCACCCCGGCCCGTCCCAGCGCGAGTCGCCGAACGCCTCGACCGCCCGGAACCCCCGCTTCAGCACGTCCTTGGCGACCGCCTGGACGAGGATCTTGCCCAGCCCGAGACCCAGGTAGCGCGGCAGGATCCGCCCGGTCGCCAGGACGACGGCATCCGGGCTGACCGGCGCGGTCGGGAACGCCTGGATCCGGGGCAGGTAGGTCGCCGGTGCGTACACCGCGAACCCGGCCGGCTCGTCGTCGACGTACAGGACGACGCCCGCACTACCCCAGTCGAGCAGCAACTGGGACAGCCAGGCTTCCTTCTCCAGGCCGGTGTCGCCGGTCCGGGCGGCCTGCTTGGCGGCGACCGGGTCCAGCTCCCAGAACACGCAGTCACGGCACGGCACCGGGAGCTCGTCGAGATTGGCGAGCGTGAGCGGTTCGAGCCGTCGAGCCATCAGCAGGCTTTGTCTCTGATCCGGGTTGTTACTTCCATCACGGTGTGTGTCGCCCTGGGTACCGTCGGGTCGCTCATCGTGCCGCCGGGGCGGGCGCCGGTGCCGGCTTCCGCGCATCCGGGGTCTCCGCCGCCTCCGGGGCGACGTACCGCTGTTGTATCTTCGCGGCTGGTTGCCGCCGGAACAGCTCGCCGGCGAACCCGGCCAGCACGCCCAGCAACAGTCCGCCGAGCGTCCAGCCGGCTGCCTTGCCCACGCTCATCCGATCCGCCTTCCGCATCCACCTCTCAGGCCGCACCCGGCCGCCCCGGCTGTCTCAGCAGCCAGATCACGGCATGGTCGAACCTGCCCCTATAAGGCATGGTAGTGAGAGGTCGCGCCGATCCACAGCCCAGGCACGCTTGGGTTGTCTGTCGTAACCTGGTGACTTCCCCCCGATCACCTGTTGGAGTGGCTCCGTGAGTGCTGACCTGCCCGATGTCCGGCAGACCCGTCTCGACAACTACGTCGATCGGTACGCAGCACGGACCAAGGGCATGACGGCCTCGGAGATCCGCGCCCTGTTCGCCGTCGCCAGCCGGCCCGAGGTGGTCTCGCTGGCGGGCGGGATGCCGAATATCGGCGGCCTGCCGCTGGACGTGGTCGGCAGCGCGGTCCGCGACCTGGTGATCGACAACGGGGCGACCGCGATGCAGTACGGCTCCGGCCAGGGCGATCCCACCTTGCGGGACCAGATCTGCGACGTGATGCGGCTGGAGGGGATCGACGCTCACCCGGACGACGTCGTCGTGACGGTCGGCAGCCAGCAGGCGGTGGACCTGGTCACCCGGGTGTTCTGCGACCCGGGCGATGTGGTGATCTGCGAGGCGCCGTCGTACGTCGGTGCGCTCGGCGTGTTCCGCGCGTACCAGTGCGAGGTCGTCCACGTCGCGATGGACGACGACGGCGTCGTACCGGAGGCGCTGGAGCAGGCGATCGCGACGGTCCGGGCGGCGGGGAAGCGGATCAAGTTCTTCTACACGATCCCGAACTTCCACAACCCGGCCGGTGTCTCGCTGTCGAACGAGCGGCGGCGGCGAGTGCTGGAGATCTGTCAGCGGGCCGATCTGCTGGTGCTCGAAGACAATCCGTACGGGCTGCTCGGGTTCGACGGCGATCCGTATCGGGCGCTGCGGGCCGACGATCGTGAGGGCGTGATCTACCTCGGCTCGTTCTCGAAGACATTCGCCCCGGGATTCCGCGTCGGCTGGGCAGTCGCGCCACACGCCGTCCGCGAAAAGCTTGTGCTGGCACAGGAATCGGCCACTTTGTGTCCCCCGGTGTTCAGCCAACTGGCCATCTCGTCGTACCTGGCCCGGCACGACTGGCTCGGCCAGGTGAAGCAGTTCCGGGAGATGTACCGGGAACGTCGCGACGCGATGCTGGCGGCGCTGACCGAAAAGATGCCTGCGGCAACGACCTGGACCAGGCCGGGCGGCGGGTTCTATGTCTGGCTCACCCTGCCGGACGGTCTGGACGCGAAGGCGATGCTGCCGCGAGCGGTGACCGCGCGGGTGGCCTATGTGCCCGGGACCGCCTTCTTCGCGGACGGTTTCGGCTCTCAGTGCATGCGGCTGTCGTACTGTCATCCGACCCCTTCGCGGATCATCGAGGGAGTCGGCCGACTGTCTGCGGTGATTCATGAGGAGCTCGAGTTGCGGCAGACGTTCGGGCCGCTGACACCGGGTCCGGGACGCGACTACGACGCTCCTGGTCCGGAGCTGAGCTGAGTTTGCCCTGGTCTGCTGCGCAAAGGTTGCGCAATGGATCTACGGGTGCCCGGGGGTCTCTGACGCGGTAGCGGTACCGTTCCTGTGGGCCTCGGGACCGGCGGACCGAGCCGGAGTCGCCCACGAGTGATCGGGATATTTGTGATGAGTGATCTGGGTCGAGTGCTGGTACTAGCCGGTGGACTGTCACACGAGCGGGACGTCTCGCTCCGGTCCGGCCGGCGGGTCGCCGACGCCCTGCGCAGCGTCGGCGTAGAAGTCGAGCAGCGCGACGTCGACGCCAACCTGGTCGAACGGCTGCGCGACGATCCGCCGGACGCGGTCTTCCCCGTCCTGCACGGCGTCACCGGCGAGGACGGCGCTCTCCGCCAGGTCCTCGACCTGTACGGCGTCCCGTACGTCGGCGCCGCCGCGGCAGCCTGCCGGACCGCCTTCGACAAGCCGGTGGCGTCCACGATGGTCGGAGCGGCCGGGCTGAACACGCCTACATCGGTGGTGCTCGGGCACGACACGTTCCGTGAGCTCGGCGCTACCTCGCTGATGGAGGCGGTGATACGCCAGGTCGGCCTGCCGCTGGTGGTGAAGCCGGCTCGCGGCGGTTCGGCTCTGGGCGCGTCGATCGTGCGGTCGGTGGATGAGCTGCCCTCGGCGATGGTGAACTGCTACGCCTACGGGCCGGTCGCGCTGATCGAGCAGTACATCGACGGGACCGAGGTCGCGGTGACCGTGGTGGACACCGGCGACGGGCCGCGGGCATTGCCGGCGGTGGAGATCCGGCCGGACTCCGGGTTCTACGACTACGAGGCGCGGTACACGGCCGGCGCGACGCAATTCGTCGTACCTGCTGGTGTCAGTGCCGATGTGGCGGAGGCGTGCGCCAAGGCGGCTGTCACCGCGCATGAGGCGCTGGGGCTGCGGGACCTGTCAAGGTCGGACCTGGTCATCGACGCGGACGGTGTGCCGTGGTTCCTGGAGGTGAACGTGGCGCCTGGCATGACGGAGACGTCGCTGGTGCCGCTGGCCGCGGAGGCCGCCGGGATCGAGCTTGGTGTGCTGTGCCGCGACCTGCTGGCAGCCGCCGCGGCACGTTGAGGTCCTGATGCCTGAGCGGTCCTTCTGGCGGACGGCGCTGACGCCACGGTGGGTCGGACTTCTCGTACTGGCGCTGGCGATCGCTGCGGTGATGTCGGTGATGGGCGTGTGGCAGCTCGAGGTGTACCAGTCGAAGACCGCGGCCGCGACCGCCAAGCGAGCCGAGGGTGCTCCGGTCGCGCTGCAGTCGTTGTTCTCGATTGACGAAGGTCTGCCGGCGAAGGCAGTCGGGCGACGCGTCACGGTGTCTGGTGAGTGGGGTCCGGCCAAGGACCAGCTGTTCATCTCCGATCGACGTCAGGGCTCTGAAGACGGCTTCTGGGTCGTCACCCCACTCTTGCTGACCGACACGTCGTCCCCTGGCACGCCCACTGCCGGCGCTCCTCACCCCGGCGCGGTGATGGTCGTTCGAGGCTGGGTTTCCTCGGTCTCGGACCCGGCGGCCCGCCCACCTTCCGGACCCGTGGAACTCTCGGGCGCAGTTGCCGCCTCAGAGGCCCAGGACTCCTCCGGCGACGCCGCCAACGGCCGAGTTCTGCAGTCCCTCCGGATCCCCACGATCGTCCACATGGTCGACTACCGGATCTACGACGCCTTCGTCGTACAGTCCTCCATCGACTCCGGTACGGCGCCCCAGCCCGCGCCGGCCGTCGTACCAGCACCCGCTCCCCCAACCGACCACGCCGGCCTCCGCAACGTCGCCTACGCCTTCCAGTGGTGGATCTTCGCCGCCTTCACCCTCTGGATGTGGACCCGCATGGTCCAAGACGCCCGCCGCCCCGAATCCCCCGACGATTCCGAGCCCTCAAACCCGGACCCAACCCCAGACCCGGATCCGGACTCGGCGCGCGTCCCGGCGTCGACCTCGACGGCGGACCCTGCCTCAGCCGAGCGTGCTGACCAGGCGGAGGAGCCTGTGCAGTCAAGCGGTACCGTTTCAGCGTGACTTCACCAGCCGACCCCGCCACCTCCGCCACCCCGCAGCCGCTCACCCCGGCCGTCCGCGGCGCCCTCACCCGCTACCGCGTGATCGCGTACGTCGTCGGCGTGATGCTCCTGCTCCTGCTCTTCGTGGCGATGCCGCTGAAGTACCTGGCCGACGACCCGAGCGCCATGGACATCATCGGCCCGATGCACGGCTTCCTCTACGTGGTCTACCTCCTCGCCACGTTCGACCTCTACCGCCGCGCCCGCTGGTCCTTCACCCGCCTGGTCCTCACCGCCCTGGCCGGCACCATCCCCTTCCTCTCCTTCTACGCCGAACGCAAAACCACCCACGAACTCGTTCACCCCTAACCACGGTGTTGGCCGACCCGCCCCGTCGGTCGTCGAGCAGCCCGATGTTTCACATGAAACATCTACCGCAAGTCCCCAAGTCTCTTTGTCGACAAATTCTCCAATCTGTCGACCGCAAGAGCCCCGGCCGAACCGCGGCCCCGGCCACCAGCTGACCGCCCTCAGAACCCCAGAATTCCTCTGACAACGCGATCCTGAGCGCCCTCAGCCCCAAACTCTCGCCACGCATCCGCCGCACCCCCGCGAGAAGCCCTCGCCCAGCGAGGCCGCCTTCAAGCGACGCCACCAACAGCGCGCAGGTTGTCCCACAAGCTCGGACGCTCAGAATCCCGCTGACAGAGCGATTCCGCGTCCAGCCAACCGACGCACCCGCCCCGCCCACCTGCCCGGGCCCCTCACCACCGGATCCGGCCCGCGCCGCCGACCTCCTCCGGTGAGCGAGCTCAAGCGCGGCGCCCCGATGCGAGCAGCTCGACCCCGCAACCTCTGACGCTCACAATCCCGCTCACGGACGAATTCCCGCATCTCAGCGCGCTTCACCCGCCAGACCCCTCAGCATCGGAACGGGCTAGCACCCCCACCTCAGGCCCCACTGATGGGGTGTACCGCCCCGAACGAGGCCCCCGGGTCTGCAGCTCGGCACCGGAAGAGCGGCCAAGCTCACCCTCCCGCTCAGGGAGCAGTCCCGAGCCTGAGCCGGCCGACGCATGCCGCACGTCCTGGCGCAGGCGTGTCCGAGTGCAGGCGTGCCAGCAAGGGCGACCTCGCTCACTGGGCCGAGCCGGGATCACGTGCCGACCTGCCGCCGCGATGCTGGAAGGCGAAACTCCAGGGCGCGGACCTGGCGTCGGTGCGGCCGTTCGGGTGCCCGCGTGTTCCCTCGCCGATCCCGTCCGCAAGGCCAGCAAGTGCCGCGCCTAGTTGTGATGGGCGGGAGCCCGCGGCCCGGTACGTGCCCGTACGTCGACGCGTGCCGAGGGCGCCCTGGTTGCGCGGCACGAGTGGTGTGGTCTGGTGCCCGGCACGGGGCGCGGCACGCGAGCTGCTGTCTGATGCCGCGAGCTGCTGTCTGGTGCGCGGTACGAAGTGCCGGATGGCGCGCAGCGGGAGGTGCCGGATGCCCGCGTCGGTGAGCAGCACGAAGGAGGCCCACCGACTCAACCGTGATCGGCACGAGGAGCGGCGCCCGGTGGCGGACGGGGACAGGGCCGGCGGGATCCGGTTCGTGGGTTCTTGGCGAGTAGTGCAGCCGCGGCGCGATCTCGGAGTAGTGAGGAGTTCGGGGTGGGCTTGCGGCACGGGCCCACACTGAGTCCGCAACTCATGGCAAGCGGCTGCCCTCGTTGCTGCCGGGCACCGAACTAGCGCGGCTCGGAGCAGAGCCGAGCCGGACGGCGCCGGCCCACCCACACACTCCGGACGGCCCGCCGCACGCGCCGGTGCGGTTGGGATC
>NZ_SLWN01000008.1:233568-489569 GCF_004342025.1 Kribbella steppae
ATCGGGGTCGGGGTGCCGGACGGCCTGCCCACGCTCCGGACGGCCCGCCGCACGCGCCGGTGCGGTTGGGATCGGGGTCGGGGTGCCGGACGGCCTGCCCACGCTCCGGACGGCCCGCCGCACGCGCCGGTGCGGTTGGGATCGGGGTCGGGGTGCCGGACGGCCTACCCACGCTCCGGACGGTGCACCCGCCACACTCCGGGCGGCGACGGCTCGACGCCAGACTCCCGGCGGGTGCTGGCTCCGGCCTCCTGCGTCAGGCGCAACTCTCCGCGGCGGCTGTGCTGGGGGCGGCGTGGCTTGGGGTCCATGCAAGCGGCCCCGAACCGGGAGGGTTCGGGGCCGCTGGGAAGGGCTGGGTTAGGGGGTGGGCTTGTTCGGGTCCATGAGGGTGACGATTCGTTCCAGGTCGTCCAGGGAGGCGAACTCGACAGTGATCTTGCCCTTGGTCTTGCCGAGGTCGACCTTGACTCGGGTTTCGAAGCGGTCGGACAGACGGTCGGCCAGGTCGACGAGGCGCGGGGCGACCGGCTTGTTGCGGCGGCGCTGGGCGGGGGTCGCGTCGTCGGAGTTCATGTCGCCCAGGGCGACGATCTCTTCGACGGTGCGGACCGAAAGGCCCTCGGCGACGATGCGCTGGGCGAGGCGTTCGATCGCGTCGCCGCTCGGCAGGCCGAGGAGTGCTCGGGCGTGCCCCGCGGACAGCACGCCGGCGGCGACTCGGCGCTGGACCGAGGCCGGAAGCTTCAGCAGCCGGAGCGTGTTGGAGATCTGCGGACGCGACCGGCCGATGCGAGTCGCGAGGACTTCCTGCGTGCAGCCGAAGTCGTCGAGCATCTGCTGGTAGGCGGCCGCCTCTTCGAGCGGGTTCAGCTGGCTGCGGTGCAGGTTCTCCAGCAGCGCGTCCCGGAGCATCACGTCGTCCGAGGTGTCGCGCACGATGGCCGGGATCGTGGCCAGCCCGGCCTGCTGGGTCGCGCGCCAACGACGCTCGCCCATCACCAGCTCGTACTTGTCCTGCTCCAGCCGCCGTACGACGATCGGCTGCAGCAGGCCGATCTCCTTCACCGAGTGGACCAGCTCGTCCATCGCGTCCTCGTCGAAGACGGTGCGCGGCTGCTTCGGGTTCGGGGTGATCTTGTCGACCTCGATCTCCGCGAACGACGCCCCCGGCACGGCGGCCAACTCAGGACCCGCCTTGATCGGCGGAGCACCGGGAATCGAACTGGACTTGCTTCCGAGTGTCGTCGTGCTACCGGGAGCGGGCGTGCTGGGGATCAGCGCACCAAGTCCGCGTCCGAGTCGGGTGTTCATCGCGCTCCCTCGAGTTCGACAACCTGCTGAAGTTCTTCCAAGTACTGCTTGTGCCGCCAACCACCGACCCTGCTCGTTTCACGTGAAACGCCGCGCCGACACCTGAACAGCACTAGCTGCCTGAGCAACCGTAACTGGTCACGACCGCCACTTCGACGCACGCCCCGTTTCACGTGAAACGTGGTCGGCGGAGTTTCAGGTGGACCTACCAGACACAGACGTCCACGAGGCCTACATGCAACGCGCCGGCCGAGAGGTACTCGGCCGGCGCGCGGTCGGTTCGGGTCAGGCGTTGTTGCGCATGGCAATCTCACGGGAGGCCTCCAAGTAGGAGAGGGCTCCAGCGGATGCCGGGTCGTACGCCAGCACCGTCTGCCCGTGGCTCGGAGCCTCCGAGATCCGGACCGAGCGCGGTACGGCGGTGCGCAGTACGGCGTCCTGGAAGTGACCACGTACCTCGGCTGCGACCTCACCGGCCAGCTTGGTGCGGGCGTCGTACATGGTGAGGAGGATCGTGGAGACGTCGAGGCCGGGGTTCAGGTGCGACTTCACCATGTCGATGTGGCGGAGCAACTGGGACAGACCCTCGAGTGCGTAGTACTCGCTCTGGATCGGGACCAGTACCTCACGGGCCGCGGTCAGCGCGTTCACGGTGAGGAGGCCGAGCGACGGCGGGCAGTCGATGAAGACGTAGTCGTACTTCTCGCCGGCGGCTTCGGTCTCCTCGAGGTGCGCGTCGAGGGATCGCTTCAGCCGGCTCTCGCGGGCCACGATGCTGACCAGTTCGATCTCGGCACCGGCCAGGTCGATGGTGGCCGGGACGACCTGGATGCCGGGGTGCTCGGCGCATGGCTGGAGCAGTTTGCCCAGCGACTCCCCCTCGATGATCGCCTCGTAGACACCCGGGGTGCCTTCCGAGTGGTCGATCCCCAGCGCGGTCGACGCGTTGCCCTGCGGGTCCAGATCGATCACCAGGATCCGGGCGCCGTACAGCGCAAGGCCGGCGGCGACGTTCACGGTCGTCGTCGTCTTCCCGACGCCACCTTTCTGGTTGGCGACCACGAAGACTCGGGTTTCGGCGGGCAGCGGGAACTCCCGGCCCATCGTGCGTCCTTCATTCACCAGCAGGGTCCGTTCGGTGGCGGCGGCGATCGGAGTCTCGAGAAGTCGTCGCTGAAGCTCGTCCGAGGTGGCCCGCGCGGCGATCTGTGCGGCAGTCATAGCGCCCATTCCGATAGGTGCGGGACTTGGCCCGAAGAGGATGTCAGTGGGGGTCGGGGCGGGTCTGCCCCCAGCTTCGTCCACAGGCCTCTGTGGACGAATTCCCGTGTGCGAGGGCAGTTTCGGGGGGTCGTCATCCACAGGTCGTGGAGACTCGTCGAAGTCATGGTCGGCGTCCACGAGCGACGCCGATTCACCCCGATCACCATCATCTCGCGACTGCTCCGTTTCACGTGAAACGGGTGCCGCGTCGGTGGGTGGGGTGAGGTCCAAACCGGTCACCGCAGCCGCCCGAAGAGCAGAGCTGTCCACCGCAGGCCGGTCATCAGGGGCCGAGGTCGCAGCGGTCGACACCGCTGGGGCGGAGGACTCAGAAGCAGAGTGAGCCGACGGCGCGGAGGGCGCGGGGGCCGGTGCGCTGGGTAGGGCGTTGGACGGCGCGGAAGCCGGGGCGCCGGGGGCACGGGTCGCGTCCGGGACCGGTTCGTGGGTGATGGTCGGCGCAGCAGATGAAGCGGCGGCAGGGGCAGCGGCAGGGGCAGTGGGAGGAGTGTCTGTGGACGGGTCGGAGGTGATCAGGCGGATGGCTGTCTGAGGGTCTGATGGCCAGCCGATGCCCTGCGCTGTCTTCGGCTCACCGGTGCTCTTTTCTGGCCATCCGAGGGCACGACTCACCAACCAGCTCACCTCCCGCGTCTTCCGTGCCGGGATCCCCCTGCAGCACGTCCGGCCACAATACTCACGACAGTCGTCGGCTGGGCCAGTTCATCCACACCGAGTTGATGAATGTGCCAAACCTCGGCCCCGAGGGACTCCAGTTCGTGCTCGGATGCGTCCAGTTCCTCCTCAGCGGACGAACCCTTCATCGCCAGCATCAGTCCCCCTTCGGCACACAACGGCAGGCACCACCCGGCCAGTTTGCCCAACGGAGCAACGGCTCGCGAAGTCACCACGTCGTACGACGCACGCGGAAGATCCTCGGCCCGGGAACGGACGACGGTGGCGTTGCCGAGGTCGAGTTGCTCGACCGCCTCCTGGAGGAAGGTGATGCGCCGGAGCAACGGCTCGACGAGCGACACCTGGAGATCTGGACGGACCAGGGCGAGCACGATCCCGGGCAGGCCGGCGCCGGTACCGATGTCGGCAACCGTCGACTCCTCCGGAATCAACCGCTCGAGGACGGCGCAGTTGAGTAGATGCCGATCCCACAGTCGCGGCACCTCGCGCGGGCCGATCAGGCCGCGCACCGTTCCCTCGGTTGCGAGTAGCTCGGCGTACGCCGCAAGCCGGTCCGCCGCCCGCGGAAAGAGCTTCTCCACGAGCGGCGGCGTTTCACGTGAAACGTGTTCGGTCACAAGCCAACCACTCCCGAGCCCAAGGCTCTGTCAGCCGTCGAAGGTACGGCGTCCCAGCATGGCCGACGCAAGACAAGAACGGGCCCGGCCCTCCGTGCGGAGGATTGCCGGACCCGGCCTCGAAGTGGCGTGGCCATACACAGCATGGGTTCAGGACGGCTGAACCACGACGCGGCGGCGGGGCTCCTCGCCCTCGGACTCACTCGTCAGGCCGGCGGCCGCAACGACGTCGTGGACGACCTTCCGCTCGAAGGGCGTCATCGCGTCGAGGCGCACGGGCTCGCCAGTGGCCTTCGCCTCCTCGACGGCCTTGCGACCGACCTCCTCGAGTTCGGCCTTCCGGTTCGCCCGGTAGTTCGACACGTCCAGCATCAGCCGGGACCGCTCGCCGGTCTCCCGGTACACCGCCAGCCGGGTCAGCTCCTGCAGCGCCTCCAGCACCTTGCCGTTCTCACCGACGAGGTTGTTCAGCTCCGCGCCGACGATCGAGACCGCCGCCCGGTCGCCGTCGATGTCCATGTCGATGTCGCCGTCGAGATCGGCGATGTCCAGCAACTCCTCGAGGTAGTCGGCCGCGATGTCGCTCTCCGCCTCGAGTGCCTTCAGACGCTCGTCCGGGGTGCTCGTCTTGACGTCGGACTGCTCCGCCGCCTCGGTGTTCTGCATGCCGTCGGTCACGGCCAACTCCTTCACAATCTCGAGATCCGCCCCACGGGGACCCAGGTGTACAAGCAGGCAGGGTTACCGGCGCAGGCCGGTCAGCGGGAACCGCCGGGCTTCTTCTGCGCAGCCTTCTTCTGCGCGGCTGACTTCGCCGCGGGCTGGCGCTTCGCCGTCGAACCCTTCTTGCCGGCCGGCTGTTTCTTGGCAGCACCGGCCTGAGTCTTCTTGGCCGCTTCCGGCTTGGCGTTCGAGGACGCCTGACCGTTGCTCGCGGCGGGCTGGTCGTCGGCCGGACCCGTGGTCGCGGGCTGCGGACCGCCGCCCTTGCGGTTACTGCGGGACTGTCGCTTCGGCTGCTGCCGCTGCGCCGGACGACGGTCCGTCACGGTGTCCGTGTCACCCTCGGCGCCCGCCAGGCCCTCGTCGGCGGGCCGGCCGGCGCGCAGGTTGTGCTCGCGCTTGCGGGCCTCCATGGCGTCGTACGCCGGGGTGCCGGGAGCCGGGTTGCGGCGGATCACGTAGAACTGCTGTCCCATCGTCCACACGTTCGAGACGAACCAGTAGATGAGGACACCGATCGGGAAGTTGAAGCCACCGATGAGGAAGAAGATCGGGAAGACGTAGAGCATGATCTTCTGCATCTGCGCGGCCTGGCCCTCGAGGGCCTCCTTCGGCATGTTCTTGCGCATCAACTGGAGTTGCGTGATGAACATCGTCGAGGTCATCAGGATGATCAGGACCATCGCGACGATCTTGACGTTCAGGGCGCCTTCACCGCTGGCCCGCAGGAAGGTCTGCGAGATCTCGGCGCCGAAGATCTTGGCGTGCCGCAGCGACTCGACGTGCGGCTCGATGATGCTGCTGTGAGCCTCACCCTTCGAGGCGCCGTCGAGCACCCGGAACAGCGCGAGGAAGACCGGCGACTGGAGCAGCAGCGGAAGGCACGAGGAGAACGGGTTGGTGCCCGTCTCCTTGTACAGCTTCATCATTTCCTGACCGAGCTTCTCCCGGTCGTGGCCGTACTTCTTCTGCAGCTCCTTCATCTTCGGCTGCAGCAGCTGCATGTTCCGGCTGGAGCGGATCTGCCGCACGAACAGCGGGATCAGCAGGGTCCGGATGACGATGGTCAGACCGGCGATCGACAACGCCCAGGCCCAGCCGCCGTTCGGATCCAGCACCAGGCTCAGCAGCCAGTGCCATCCGACGAGCAGGGCCGAGACGGCCCAGTACAGCGGCGTCATGACGGCGTTGAACAGGTCTACGATCCCGTCCCACAACGCGAGCTGGGGGATGGCCAGAAGAGTCACTCAAGCACCTCGCTGCACGGGCCCGGCGTCGGGTGACGGCCCGGGCTGGTTGGCGGAGATCGAGTCTCCGCTCTGGTTGACATCTTTGGGTGGAACGGGGTCGTAGCCGCCGGGGTTCCACGGGTGGCAGCGGACGAGCCTTCTCGCCGCCAGCCAGCAACCGCGCACCGCACCGTGGCGTTCGACCGCCTCCAGGGCGTACGCCGAACAACTCGGGTAGAACCTGCACACCTGCCCGTACATCGGGCTGACGAAGGTCCGGTAGAGCTTCAGGAAACCGATGATCCCGCTCTTCACGGGATTGATCCTCATCGTGGCCCCAGCAGCCGGCTCAGCGCGCCGTCCACATCCGCGACCAATTCGTCGTACGACGCCGAAGCGGACGACGGCAGGGCTCGGACGACGGTCAGGCTGCCAGCCGGCAGATCAGGGAGCCGCGTGGCCATCACGGCACGCAGACGGCGGTGGACCCGGTTCCGCAGAACCGCGTTGCCCACCGCCTTGTTCACCACGAATCCAATACGAGCGGGCTCGGCCATGGCCTCGTCCCGCCGGAACAGATGGACCACCACCGCGCGCCTGCCTGCCCGCCGTCCGGATCGGACAGCGCGCCGGAAGTCGTCGGACCGGCGCAACCGGTTCGACGCAGGTAACACGGGGTGGTCACCGTCGAGGAGGACGCTCAGGCCGCGAGGCGCTGGCGACCCTTGCCACGGCGGGCGGCGATGATCGCGCGACCCGCACGGGTACGCATCCGAAGACGGAAGCCGTGCTTCTTGTGCCGACGACGGTTGTTCGGCTGGAACGTCCGCTTGCTCACTGGAATGACTCCGGTTACTCGAGATCACAATTGTCGACAAATCCACTGATAGATCTGCCGCTGGTGTAGTCCTGCACACCACTCAAGAACCGATTGTGGTCCCGCAGGGAGCGCAGCACGAAAGGGCCGGCTCAACACCGACTGATCCACGGTACGTGGCCGCCTGTGGACAGGTCAAACCAGTCATCCCCAGGGTTTTCCACAGGCTTGTGGACAGAATAGTCGTCCCACGATCGGTCAGGTGGTCGTCACCGTCGGCTCTCTCAACATGACTACGCTCCGGCGTCTACCCGACACGCCGCAGGTTGCCCCCAATTTTGGGTTCATAGCCTGTGGATGACGGCTTGAAGCAGCGTGGGCGGACTTGTTAGCGTCAGCCCCTCACACCAGAGGTCCCACATCCCGCAAACGGTAACCAACCTGCTCCACCCGTCGTTCACAACTGTGGACAACCGTGTGGACAGTACGGCGACCGACTGCGGACAAGTGCAGCCGCGCCGGACAACCGGCCAAGGAAACGGCCGCACGGTGTCGGGTCTAACGGTCGCGCCGCCCGGGTCACCGGAAACGCGCCGGCCACCGCAGCGATGGAATTCGGGGAGCACGCGTGGTCGAGGACCATTCCGCCAGTGCGGAATTCACAGGAGCTGAGCTCACAGGCGACGGCGCAGCGGAATTCAGGCCGGGGGTCACCCCGGAGCCAGGTCCGGTGCCACGGGCCGAACCCGTCGCCGATCCAACCCCATCACGTCCGAACCTCCCAGCACAGGAGGACCTCGGCTACCCGGCGCCCCGTCTCGACGGGTACCGCTCTGACGGCTATCGCTCCGATCTCGAGCGCGCGGCCACGGGTCTCCCTGGCGCGACGCCCGAGCCGGCCGCGGGTACGCCGTACTTCGGTGCCGCACCGGCGGTCGCCGACAACCTGAGGTACGCCGACGTACAGAACGACAAGTACTCGGTCGACCTCCCTAGGGCAGAGCGCTTCGGCGCTGCGCCGGACCGTCGTCCCGCGAGCGAGAGCGCAGCCGGCTTCGGCAGCGACCGGCAACCCACCTTTGGTGGCGAGCAGCACCAGGCACCTCAATACAACGTTGGCGACCACCAGGCCGCCGGGTACGGCGGCGACCAGCCGGCGGCTCAGTACAGCGGCGCCCCCCAGCCTCCTCAGCACGGCGGTGAGCGCCAGGCGCCGGGGTTCGCGAGTGGGGAACCGGCCGGAGCGGTGCGGAATGAGGGTGATGAGCGTGTGGACAACAGGAGCACTACGGACCAACAGGTGGAAGCGGCCGGACCGGTGATGGATCTCGGTGACGCCTGGACCCGCGTGCTCGCGGGCCTCCCGCCGAACCAACGCGCCTGGCTGACCAACTCGCGGCCGGTCACGCTGCACGAGAGCACCGCCATCGTCGCGGTGCCCGACGACTTCACCCGCGGTCAGCTCGAGACCCGGCTCCGCCCGGACCTCGAACGGATACTGACCGAGAGCTTCGGCCGTGACATCCGGATCGCAGTGACCGTCGACCCGTCGCTCGACCCCGAGCTGCGCGAACAGCAGTCCCAGCAGCAAGCACCGCAGCAGCCGCTTCAACAGTCGCAGCCGCAGCCCGTCGTCCGCGAGCCGCTGCGGACCGACGGCGCGTACCAGCCGACGATCCAGTCCGCGCTGACCGAGCCCGACGCCGGGCAGCAGTACGGTCAGCCCGCCCCGCAGCGCCAGGAGCCAACCCAACACTTCGACCAGCAGACCGGTCACGCGCCTCAGCTCGGTGCACCTCAGCGGCCGTTCGGCCACCCACTCGGCTCGGTCGCACCGCCGCCGAACGGATCGGTCCCGACCCAACCGGCTACCGAAGCACAGGGTGAGGCCCGGCTGAATCCGAAGTACACCTTCGAGACCTTCGTCATCGGCAGCTCGAACCGCTTCGCCCACGCCGCCGCGGTCGCGGTCGCCGAGGCGCCGGGCAAGGCCTACAACCCGCAGCTGATCTACGGCGACTCCGGTCTGGGCAAGACCCACCTGCTGCACGCGATCGGGCACTACGTCCGCAGTCTCTACACCGGGGCCCGGGTTCGGTACGTCTCCAGCGAAGAGTTCACCAACGACTTCATCAACGCGATCCGCGACGACAAGGCGTCCCAGTTCCAGCGCCGGTACCGCGATGTCGACGTCCTGCTGATCGACGACATCCAGTTCCTCGAGGGCAAGATCCAGACCCAGGAGGAGTTCTTCCACACCTTCAACACGCTGCACAACGCGAACAAGCAGATCGTGATCAGCTCCGACCGGGCGCCGAAACGCCTGGAGGCGCTGGAGGACCGGCTGCGGAACCGGTTCGAGTGGGGTCTCATCACCGACATCCAGCCGCCCGACCTGGAGACCCGGATCGCGATCCTGCGGAAGAAGGCGGCCACCGAGCGGCTGACCGCGCCGCCGGAGGTGCTGGAGTTCATTGCCAGCAAGGTGCAGACGAACATCCGTGAGCTCGAGGGCGCACTGATCCGGGTCACCGCGTTCGCCAGCCTGAACCGGCAGCCGGTCGACCTGAGCCTGGCCGAGATCGTGCTGAAGGACCTGATCCCGGAAGGCAGCAAGCCCGAGGTGACGGCGAGCATGATCATGGGCCAGACCGCCTCGTACTTCGGTCTGTCGATCGACGACCTGTGTGGTTCCAGCCGGAGCCGCGTACTGGTGACCGCCCGGCAGATCGCCATGTACCTGTGCCGCGAGCTGACCGATCTGTCGCTGCCGAAGATCGGCCAGCAGTTCGGCGGCCGCGACCACACCACCGTGATGCACGCCGAGCGGAAGATCCGTCAGCTCATGTCGGAGCGGCGCAGCGTGTTCAACCAGGTGACCGAACTGACCAACCGGATCAAGCACCAGGCCAAGCAGCAATGAGCCTCGCGGTCGTGGATCGCGTCGAAGTGCTTTGTACTCCGAGCGCTACGACGCGGTCACACGAACCACACAGGCTGGGGATACGTCTGTGGATAACTGTGGGTATTGCGGTGGACACATCGGTGTGTGCTGTGGATTCGCTGTGGGGACAGAATCCGTCATCACCAGGCGTCCCAAGCCCAAGCGAGATTCGTCCACACACCGTCCCCAGGCCGAAATGGCACCTGACCTGCGAAGTCGTCGCTTTTCCACAGTATCCACCGGTGCTAAGAACCCTATGGAATCTGTAGAGAGTTCCCAGTCCACAAAACGATCGAGCGGCCCAACCTGGGGAAAACCCCACTCTCGCGCCGGCTGGCAGGACCTGTCAGGCTGTCCTCAGAGCACGAGACGCAGACACCAGGAACGACGCCGACGCGACCCGCCCGAAGCGCCACGTCACGCCCGGTTGGCGCACATCACACTTGTCCGTGGCAGGATCTGCCTGGCACACAGCCGAATCAGGAGGCACCCAGCGGTGAAGTTTCGCGTCGAGCGCGACGTACTGGCCGAGTCGGTGGCCTGGGCCGCGCGCAGTTTGCCCAGTCGTCCCAGCGTCCCGATCCTTGCCGGCCTTCTGGTCGAGGCCGAGGACGGGCAGATCACCCTGTCCGGCTTCGACTACGAGACCTCGGTCCGGGTCACCGTGCCCGCGCAGGTGGCCGACAGCGGTAAGTGCCTGATCTCTGGCCGGCTCGTCGCCGACATCTCGAAGAGTCTTCCGAACCAGCCCGTGGACATCGCCGTGGACGGCGCGAAGGCGCAACTGACCTGCGGCAGTTCGCGGTTCACGCTCCAAACGCTTCCCACAGAGGAATATCCGGCTCTGCCGGAGCTTCCGGCCGCGAGCGGGACCGTGAAGGCTGACGTTTTCGCCCAGGCAGTCGCCCAGGTGGTGACCGCGGCTGGTCGCGAGGACACCCTGCCGGTGCTGACCGGCGTCCGGGTCGAGATCGAGGGATCCACGATCTCGCTGCTCGCCACCGACCGCTACCGGCTGGCGATCCGTGAACTCGAGTGGAACCCGCAGTCCCCCGACGCGTCCGCGGCGGCTCTGGTGCCGGCCCGGGTGCTGTCCGAGACCGCGAAGGCGATGACCGGGTCGGACGTGATCGTCTCGCTGGCCGCGCCGGGTACCGGCGACGGCATCGTCGGCTTCGAGGGCGAGGTGTCCGGTGGCAACCGGCGCGCCACCACCCGGCTGCTGGACGGCGAGTTCCCGAAGGTGCGCGGCATCATCCCGACCGACTCGGCGATCGCGACAAGGGTGCGGATCGACACCGCGACGCTGGTCGAGGCGGTGAAGCGGGTCGCCCTGGTCGCGGAGCGGAACGCGCCGGTGCGGTTGACCTTCAGCGAGGACGGCGTGACCCTCGACGCCGGCAGCGGTGACGAGGCGCAAGCATCCGAGTCGATCGAGGCCCGGGTCTTGGGTGATCCGGTTACTGTCGGCTTCAACCCGACGTACCTGCTCGACGGGCTGAACGCGATCGGTACGCCGGTCGCGCACCTGGCCTTCACGCAGGCGACGAAGCCGGCCGAGCTGACCGGTGTGCGGGACTTCGACGGCGACCCGATCAGCGAGTTCCGGTACGTGCTGATGCCGGTCCGCCTGAACAGCTGAAAGCCAACAGAACAAGGGGATTTCACGATGGAGCTCGGCCTTGTCGGTCTCGGCAAGATGGGCGGCAACATGCGCCAGCGGATCCGCAACGCCGGCCATACCGTGGTCGGGTTCGATCACAACCCGGACATCTCCGACGCCAAGGACCTGGCCGACATGGTCGGCAAGCTCACCGCCTCCGACCAGCCGAAGGTCGTCTGGGTGATGGTGCCGGTGCAGGCCATCGATCCGGTCATCACCGAGCTGGCCGAGTTGCTCTCCCCCGGCGACATCGTGATCGACGGCGGCAACAGCCGCTGGACCGATGACACCCGTCGCGGTGCACAGCTCGCCGAGAAGGACATCAAGTTCGTCGACTGCGGTGTCTCCGGCGGTGTCTGGGGTCTCGAGAACGGCTACGCGCTGATGTGCGGCGGCGACAACGACACGATCGCGACGCTGATGCCGATCTTCACCGCGCTCAAGCCCGAGGGTGACTTCGGGTTCGTGCACGCCGGCAAGGTCGGCGCCGGGCACTTCAGCAAGATGGTTCACAACGGCATCGAGTACGCGATCATGCAGGCGTACGCCGAGGGTTTCGAGCTGCTCGAGGCCGCGGACATCGTGGACAACGTGCCGGAGACGTTCGAGTCCTGGCGCGAGGGCACCGTGATCCGGTCCTGGCTGCTGGACCTGATGGTGAACGCCCTCCAGGAAGACACCCACCTGGACAAGATCCGCGGGTACGCCGAGGACTCCGGCGAGGGCCGGTGGACCGTCGAGGCCGCGATCGACCACGCCGTACCGGTGCCGGCCATCGCCGCGTCGCTGTTCGCCCGGTTCGCGTCCCGGCAGGAGGACTCGCCGGCGATGAAGGCGATCGCCGCGATGCGCAACCAGTTCGGCGGGCACGCGGTGAAGGGTGCCGAGGACCCGTCGTACGCCACACCGCCGATCAAGCACTGAGGTGTATGTCACCGCCCTGGGTCTGGTCGACTTCCGGTCCTACCCACAGGCGGAGGTCCAGCTCACCCCGGGCGTGACGGCCTTCGTCGGACCGAACGGCCACGGCAAGACCAACCTGGTCGAGGCGATCCACTACACCGCGACCCTCGGTTCGCACCGGGTGGCGAACGACGCACCGCTGGTGCGAGCCGGTGCCAGCAGAGCGATCGTGCGCACGGAGATCCGTAGCCAGTACGACCGGGACGTGGTCGTCGAGCTGGAAATCAATCCTGGGAAGGCAAATCGGGCCCGGGTGAACCGATCGCCGGTGCCGCGGCCGCGGGAAGTGCTCGGACTGCTCCGCACGGTGCTGTTCGCCCCCGAGGACCTCGCCCTGGTGAAGGGCGATCCGTCCGAACGGCGCCGGTTCCTGGACGAGTTGCTCACCCTCCGGTCGCCGCGGATGGCCGGCGTACGGCAGGACTACGACCGGGTGCTCAAGCAGCGGAACTCGTTGCTGCGCAGCGCGTCGATGGCCCGTCGGCAGAACCGTTCGAGCGCGGCCGAGGGCCAACTGCGCACGTTGGAGGTGTGGAACTCGCACCTCGCCCGGGCCGGGTCCGAACTCCTCGCGACCAGGCTCGAGTTGCTGGAATCCCTTCGCCCGTTGGTTTCCAGCTCGTACGACGCTGTTGCCCGAGGCAAGGGTGATGCGCGGCTGGAGTACAAGTCGTCGATCGCCCTCGAGCCCGGCGTGGTGTCGAGGGACCAGCTGTCCGAGGTGATCCTGAACGCGGTGCAGGAGAAGCGGCAGGACGAGCTGGAGCGCGGGGTGTCGCTGGTCGGTCCGCACCGCGACGACGTCGTACTCGGGCTCGGGGACTTGCCTGCGAAGGGGTATGCGAGTCACGGTGAGTCGTGGTCGTTCGCGCTCGCGCTGCGGCTGGCGTCGTACGAACTGCTCAGAGCGGATGGGGGTGAGCCGGTGCTGATCCTGGACGACGTGTTCGCGGAGCTGGACTCCCAGCGCCGCAACCGGCTGGCCGAGCTGGTCGCTCCGGCCGAGCAGGTGCTGGTGACCGCGGCGGTGGGCGCTGACGTGCCCGCTGAACTCAGTGGAGCGCGCTTCGACGTCGGCGATGGGGCCGTCACCCGTGCCTGAACCCCGGAATTCCTCTGAGAGCGGCTTCGAGAGCGAGGCGGCTCCGGATCGTCCGGGTGAACCTGAGCACGACAAGCAAGGGCTGGACCTGGCGAAATCCCTCGCCGGACGGCTGAAGGGCATGAGCCCGGTCAAGCCGGTCAAGCGACGCAAGCGGCCGCGGATCGACGGCGCGCAGATCAGCAGCGCCCGCCCGGACGACCGGGATCCGCAGAAGCTGACCAACACCCTCGGCCGGCTGATGCGCGACCAGGGCTGGGAGGTCGACGTCGCCGTACACGGCGTGATGGCCCGCTGGCCGTCGATCGTCGGCCCGGAGATGGCCGAGCACTGCAAGCCGGAGAGCTACCAGGACACCGAGCTCACTGTCCGCACCGACTCCACCGCCTGGGCCACGCAGCTCAAGATGCTCGCCCCGGACCTGGTCCGACGCCTCAACGCGGAACTCGGCGACGGCACCGTCACCCGGGTCAACGTGCAAGGCCCGCACGCCCCCAGTTGGCGCAAGGGCCCGCGCACGGTCCGCGGCGGCCGTGGCCCCCGCGACACCTACGGCTGACCAACTCGGCCACGTGGTGAGAGCGAATTGCGAGAGCGACCCGACGCTCCCCTAGGATCGGGCGCGATGCGCACGATCGTCGATGGCTTCCGTGAGATGGTCCACCTGATCGGAGACTCCTTCCGGCTCTGGTGGCGCAACCTGCTGCCCATGACGACCTGGTTCCTGGCCGGGTACGTCGGCTTCAAACTGAGCATGAGCAGCGCGATCTGGCTGGCCGAGCACTCGCACTCCAGCATCGGCGTCGGCGTGTTCGCCACCGGCGTACTGATGCAGATCGCCGCGTACGTCGGGATGATCCGGGCCTGTGCGACGTCGCTGTACCGCTGGCGGGACGCGGCGAGCAACAAGGCGGAGGAGACCTCGGACCCGACCCAGCAGGGCCTGATGGAACTGCTGGCCGTCACCCTGCTGCCGCTGGTCGCGGTGTGGTCGGCCTGGGGGTACCTCGAAGGTCAGGTGTCGCAGCTCACCGTCAGCAACCTGGTGCAGCGCGGCCTGCAGCCAGGCTCCGGGTTCTTCGACCTCGGCGGCGGCGCCTGGCACAAGTACCTGCCGGCGATCGTCATCCTGCTGGTGCTGCGCCGGGTGATCGAGGCGATCGACGACCGCTGGCCGAGCCGGCCGGCCAAGTTCGCCCAGGTCTGGGCCGAGGCGTTCTTCCTGCTGATCACCGTCGTCGTCACGCCGTTCGCGATCGACGACGCCAAGGACTGGTTCCAGGAGCGCAGCTTCTGGTACTGGTCGGTCGACTGGTGGAGCGGCCTGAAGGACTTCTTCGCCGGTATCCACATCCCGATCCCGGCCGGTCTCGAGTTCCTCTGGGGCTTCTTCTGGGAGACCCTCTGGCCGCTGTTCAAGCTCGGCGTCGCCGAGCCGCTGACCTGGCTGGCGATCACCACCGTGGTGTTCGGCCACCGGGTGCTGTCCGGCGGCGGCGTCGTCCGGGGCACCCGGCTGGAGCGCCGGTTCGGCGGTCAGGTCGAGATCGAGGCGCCGAAGAACCGGATCGCCGCGCTCACCAACCAGGCGCCGAACCTGGTGCTCGGCGGGCTGCGGGAGAAGTTCTACCCGACGCTGAACGCGTTCCGGCTGCTGGTGCGGGTCGGGCCGGTGTTCCTGGGCGTGGTGTGCATGGTCTACACGTTCTGGCTGCTCGGGTCCGACTGGGCGTTCGTCGGGATCCAGCGGCTGATCGGCATCCACGGCGAACGCTGGGGGCTGATGAACCACGAGATCGCGGCGCTGATCCGGGACGTGATCTTCGAGTCGCTGCGGATCGCGATCCTGGCGGCCGCCTTCGACCTCTGCATCTCCGTCAGCAGCGAGCGCAGGGCCGAGGCCGCCGCGGCCGAAGCCGAGGCCAAGAAGGCGGAAGCAACAACTCCCGCCTGAGTTTCAGCGGCGGGCGGATCAGGGAGTGATCAGGACCCGGCGGAAGCCCTCGCGGGTCTCGATGCTGACACCGATGACGTGCGGTACGGCTGAGACCGGGACGACGTAGATCTGTGCGACCTGGGCAGGCTTGTCGATCTCGAACTTGACCTTCTCGTCACTGAAACAGCTGGTCGGCAGTTCCCAGTCGGAGGTGCTGGTCGCCGGTGCCCAGACGTTTCCGCGGTCGTCTCGCAGGTTCGCGCTGCAGCTGAAGCCGCCGTCCTTGAGGTAGAGGCCCGGCCGCGGGGTCGCCGTCAGCTTGGCGATCATCAGGATGCTGCCGGCCGGCGCGTTCATCCCGCCGATCTCCTCCTGCTCGTCGTCGACGATCCGCGTGTACGGCTGCAGCGAGTCCAGCTTCCACTCGACGTCGCCGATCGTCACCGGGCCGCCGTTGTCGACCCTCTCGTTGACATTGCCCTGGTTCCAGACCTGCTCCTCGTCGCCGAGGTAGACGCTGGTCAGCAGGTACGCGCTGGTGGCGATCAGTGCCAGCAGCAACGAGATCTGGGCGGCCAGCCGGGCCGCGCGGTTCAGGCCCCTCATGACGACGCCACCCGAACCACCGGGTTCTGCAGCACGTACTGCGCCTCGGCGCCGTCGACGAGCTGCTGTGCGATGTCTTCGCTCGGGATGCCGAGGTCGACTTCGACGTACGAGTTCAGCACGTTGTAGAACATGCTCGGCCGGAGTTGCAGTGTGAGCCCCTTCAGGTCGGTCGGGTTCACCTCGAAGACGACGGCGCCGGTCTTGGCGAAGCCCGCCTCGGGGAAGTCGATACCGGAGTCGGTCAGTCCGCCGATCGGCTCGTACACGGTGCCGCCGTCGGCGACCAGTTTGGCGCCGGTGTTGCTCGGCTTCTGGATGCCTCGGACGGTGTCCCATTCGAGGGCGACGTACACGCCGTTGGTCTCGATCGGCTTGTCGTCGTCGCTGCCGGACTCCTCGAGCACGCCCTTGGCGAACTTCATCCGGGTGATGGTCACCGTCGAGTCGCCGTACTTGAGCGCCTCGCCGATGGTGCCGTGCACGACCTCCAGGTTCTGTTCCTCGAACACCTGCTCCGGTGTGGCGAGCCGGGTCAGGCCGCCGAGCAGGACGAAGAGGACGCCGACGAGGATCGTCGCAGGACGATAGAGCTTCACTTGTCGTCCTCCTCCGTGACGTCGACGACCGCGGGCTTCAGCTGTACGACGGCATCCGGGCGCTCGTTGTGCCAGTACGGATCCTCGTCCGCACCGAGCAGGCCGTTGTCGGACTCGTAGCGCTCACCTTGGACGCCGATCTCGACCAGGTCGGAGGTGAAGTCGGCCGGCACCTTGAACGTGGTGTAACAGTTCTCCGGCGGAAGCCCGTAGACGATGACCCAGTTCAGCTCCCCGCGGCAGTTGGCGCCGTTGGAGTCGACGTAGTCCTGGCCGCCGCCCGGTACGAAGACCAGCAGTTTGCCTTGCAGGGAGTCGCTGGTCTGCTCTTCGCTGTCGATGTTCTTGAGATCGAAGTAGACCCGCAGTTCGGCCTCGGCCTCGCGGTACTCCGACTTCTTCCGGACCCTGATCTCGGCCTTGGTGAAGTTGTACTCCCACTTGCCGGACTCGACGGTCGCGGGCGCGGTCAGCGTCGGAACCGACCGGCCGACCTTCTCCTTCCAGCCGCCGGTGGCCAGGATCACCAGGGCGAGCACGACGACGAGGGCGATCGCGATCAGCCATTTGCGCCGGTGCCGGTGAATCACCCGGTCGGCGATCATGGCGTCGATGACGTCGTCGAGACTTTCCACGGCAGCGATCCTAAGGGTCCGTGGGTGCGCGACGGCCACCTGTCGGCCCGCATCGTGAGTGGTCTGGACCGGTCGGCCGGGTCTCGGTGCTCAGACCGTCGGTCGCGAGATCCTCGGAGGCCGCTGAGCGCCCGTGAGCGCTTTCTGGCCCCCCACCCGCGAGAGGGGACATGGCGACGAGGGAGAAAAGACGCCCTGTCCACAGTTTCAGCCGCCTGGTGGCCGGTTCTACTTCAGTCGACAGGTAAGATGGACGGTGTAGGACGAGCCGCACCTCTATCAATACTGTAGGGGGCGGCTTCCACTGTGCCGCGATGCCTCGTTAACGCGAGGTCCGAGGAGGACAACAGCCGGTGACCGACGAGCCGACCGAGATCGACGCCAACCAGTCCGCCGACCCCATCGGCACCGTCGCAGAAGACGTTGAGATGCCCTCCAACACCGTGGAGCGGGAGTACGACGCGAGCGCGATCCAGGTCCTCGAGGGCCTCGACGCGGTCCGGAAACGGCCGGGTATGTACATCGGGTCGACCGGTGAGCGTGGCCTGCACCACCTGGTCACCGAGGTGGTCGACAACGCGGTGGACGAGGCGATGGCCGGGGTGTGTGACCGGATCGTCGTCACCATGATGCAGGACGGCGGCATCCGGGTCGAAGACAACGGCCGCGGTATCCCGGTCGGCATCGTCGAGTCCGAGGGCAAGCCGGCCGTCACCGTCGTACTGACCGTGCTGCACGCCGGCGGCAAGTTCGGCGGCGGTGGGTACAAGGTGTCCGGCGGTCTGCACGGTGTCGGTGTGTCCGTGGTGAACGCGCTGTCCACCCGGCTGAAGGTCGACGTCAAGCAGAACGGCAAGGAGTACACCCAGTCCTTCAGCATGGGTGTCCCGGACGAGGAGCTGGCCGAGGTCGGCCCGTCCGACGAGCACGGTACGACGATCACCTTCTGGGCGAACCCGGACATCTTCGAGACCACGACGTACTCGTACGAGACGCTGTCCACCCGGTTCCGCGAGATGGCGTTCCTGAACAAGGGCCTGGAGATCGTCATCCGGGACGAGCGGCCGGACCACACCGAGGACGGCAACCCGGTCGAGCAGTCGTTCAAGTACGACAACGGCCTGGTCGACTACGTGAAGTACCTGACCGGCATCCGCGAGACCGTGCACCGCGACGTGATCTCGTTCGAGGCGGCGCAGGGCGAGAACCCGATGAGCCTCGAGGTCGCGCTGCAGTGGAGCGGCTCGTTCCAGGAGTCGGTGCACACCTTCGCGAACGCGATCAACACCCACGAGGGTGGCACCCACGAGGAAGGCTTCCGGGCCGCACTCACCTCGCTGGTCAACTCCTTCGGCGAGGACCAGGGCATGATCAAGAAGAAGGAGGACAGGCTCACCGGTGACGACATCCGGGAGGGCCTGACCGCGATCATCTCGGTCAAGCTGGCCGAGCCGCAGTTCGAGGGCCAGACCAAGACCAAGCTCGGCAACACCGAGGTCAAGGGATTCGTCCAGCGCCTGGTGAACGACAGGTTGGGCGCCTGGTTCGAGCAGAACCCGGCCGAGGGCCGCGAGATCATCCGCAAGGCGACCGCCGCGGCGAGCGCCCGGATCGCGGCCCGCAAGGCCCGCGACCTGGCCCGAAACCGCAAGGGCCTGCTGGGTGGCGGCGGCCTGCCGGGCAAGTTGTCCGACTGCCAGTCGACCAACCCGGAGGAGTGCGAGGTCTACATCGTCGAGGGTGACTCGGCGGGTGGCTCCGCGAAGGGCGGCCGGGACCCGAAGTTCCAGGCCATCCTGCCGATCCGCGGCAAGATCCTGAACGTCGAGAAGGCCCGGATCGACAAGGTCCTGCAGAACAACGAGGTCCAGGCGATCATCTCCGCCCTCGGCACCGGGATCCACGAGGACTTCGACGAGGAGAAGCTCCGGTACCACAAGATCGTGCTGATGGCAGACGCCGACGTCGACGGCCAGCACATCCGGACCCTGCTGCTCACGCTGCTGTTCCGGTTCATGCGGCCGCTGATCGAGCGCGGGCATGTGTACGCGGCCCAACCGCCGCTGTACAAGATCCGCTGGAGCAACGCGACGCACGAGCTCGCCTACACCGAGCGGGAGAAGGACGGTCTGGTCGGGGCCGGCGCCGAGGCCGGCAAGAAGTTGCCGAAGGAGAACGCGATCCAGCGGTACAAGGGTCTGGGTGAGATGAACGCCCAGGAGCTGTGGGAGACGACGATGGACCCGGCCAACCGGGTCCTGCTGCAGATCACCCTGGACGATGCGGTCCGCGCCGACGAGACGTTCCAGACCCTGATGGGCGACGACATCGAGGCCCGCCGGAACTTCATCCAGCGCAACGCCAAGGACGTCCGTTTCCTCGATATCTGACGGATCCGCGGCCCGCTCCCGGGCCGTGCTCCGCCCGCCTCACTTGACCGACGTACTGATTTGAACGGGACGAGCTTTTCATGACCGAGACCCCCACAACGCCGGGCCACGACCGGATCGAGCCCCTCGATCTGCAGACCGAGATGCAGCAGTCGTACCTCGACTATGCGATGGCTGTCATCGTCGGCCGGGCGCTGCCCGAGGTCCGCGACGGCCTGAAGCCGGTGCACCGCCGCATCCTCTATGCGATGTACGACGGCGGTTACCGGCCGGACCGTGGTTTCTCGAAGTGTTCCCGCATCGTCGGTGACGTGATGGGTCAGTACCACCCGCACGGCGACTCGGCGATCTACGACACCTTGGTGCGACTGGCGCAGCCGTGGGTGATGCGGGCGCCGATGATCCAGGGCCAGGGCAACTTCGGGTCGCCGGGTAACGACCCGGCGGCCGCGATGCGGTACACCGAGTGCCGGCTGGCTCCGCTGGCGATGGAGATGGTGCGCGACATCGACCAGGAGACGGTCGACTTCCGCCCCAACTACGACGGTCGCTCGCAGGAGCCGGTGATCCTGCCCGCCCGGTTCCCGAACCTGCTGGTGAACGGCTCCGCCGGTATCGCCGTCGGCATGGCCACCCAGATCCCGCCGCACAACCTGCGCGAGGTCGCCGCGGCCGCGAACTGGTGCCTGGAGAACCCGGAAGCCACCCAGGAGGAGGTCCTGGCCAAGTGCATGGAGCACATCAAGGGCCCGGACTTCCCGAACGGCGCGCTGATCGTCGGCTACAAGGGCATCGATGACGCCTACCGCACCGGGCGTGGCTCGGTCACGATGCGCGCGGTGGTCGACATCGAGGAAGACGCCAAGGGCCGGACCAGCCTGGTCGTCAGCGAACTGCCGTACATGGTCAACCCGGACAACCTGGCCCAGAAGATCGCCGAGCTGGTGAACACCGGCAAGATGACCGGCATCGCCGACATCCGCGACGACACCTCGTCCCGGACCGGCCAGCGCCTGGTGATCGTGCTGAAGCGTGACGCGCAGCCGCGCGTCGTACTGAACAACCTCTACAAGCACACGCAGCTGCAGGACACCTTCGGCTGCAACATGCTGGCCCTGGTCGACGGCGTACCGCGCACGCTCAGCGTGGACCTGTTCATCACGCACTGGATCGACCACCAGATCGAGGTCATCCAGCGCCGGACCCGCTACCGCCTCCGCGAGGCCGAGAAGCAGGCCCACATCTACCGCGGCTACGTGAAGGCGCTGGACGCGCTGGACGAGGTCATCGCGCTGATCCGCCGCAGCCCCGACGTGGACGACGCGCGCCAGGGCCTGATCAGCCTGCTGGACATCGACGAGGTGCAGGCCCAGGCGATCCTGGACATGCAGCTGCGCCGGCTGGCCGCCCTGGAACGCCAGAAGATCATCGACCGGCTGAACGAGCTCGAGGCCGTCATCGCCGACCTCGAGGACATCCTGGCCAGCCCGGAGCGGCAGCGCACCATCGTCAAGGACGAGCTGGCCGAGATCGTCGAGAAGTACGGCGACGACCGCCGTACGACGATCATCGCGGCCGACGGCGACCTGTCCGTCCAGGACCTGGTGCCGGACGAGGACGTCGTCGTCACCATCACCCGCGGCGGCTACGCCAAGCGGACCAAGACCGACCTGTACCGGACGCAGAACCGCGGCGGCAAGGGTGTCCGCGGTGCCCAGCTGCGGGCCGAGGACGAGATCAGCCACTTCTTCGCCACCACGAACCACCACTGGATGCTGTTCTTCACCACCAAGGGCCGGGTCTACCGCGCCAAGGTGTGGCAGCTGCCCGAGTCCGCCCGGGACGCGAAGGGCTCGCACGTGGCCGGCCTGCTCTCGTTCCAGCCGGACGAGGACATCGCCCAGGTTCTGACGCTGCGCGACTACGAGCAGGCCGACTACCTGGTGCTGGCGACCAAGCGAGGCCTGGTCAAGAAGACGGCGCTGACCGACTACGACTCGGCCCGGCAGAGCGGCATCATCGCGGTCAACTTCCGCGAGGACGACGACGAGCTGATCGGCGCCGACCTGGCCACCGCCGAGGACGACCTGCTGCTGGTGTCCCGGAAGGGCCAGTCGATCCGCTTCACTGCGAACGACGAGCAGCTCCGCCCGATGGGCCGGGCCACCTCCGGCGTCACCGGGATGAAGTTCCGCCCCGGCGACGAACTGCTGTCGATGTCGGTGATCCGGGCCGGTTCGGAGGAGGACACCCAGTTCGTCTTCACCGTGACCGACGCCGGGTACGCCAAGCGCAGCCGGGTGTCGGAGTACCGGCAGCAGGGCCGTGGCGGTCTCGGCATCAAGGCGGTCAAGCTGAACGACGAGCGCGGTTCGCTGGTCGGCGCGCTGATCGTGGTCGACGGGGACCAGGTGCTGGCGATCAAGGCCAGCGGCCAGGTCGTCCGCAGCCGGGTGGACTCCGTGCCGGTGAAGGGTCGCGACACGATGGGCGTCCGGTTCGCCGGTGTCGGCGAGTCCGACGCGGTCGTCGCGATCGCCCGGAACACCGATCTGAGCCTGAACGGCAACGGCGACGAATCCAACGGCGACGAAGCGGGTACCTCCGAGAATGCCCAGGATGTGGACGGATCGACAACCGAATCCACCCCTGCGAGCGTCCAGACTGATGACCAGCGTTCGACGGACGTCGACGGCGCGGCTACCGTCGAAGACGACGAAGCCGGCCAGGAGGGGTAACTGATGACCAACCGCGCGAGGCCGACATGGCCCGATGGTGCGGCGGACAATCCCAAGACCCAGCGGCCATCGCCGGGCGGGAACAAGCAGTCCACTCCACCGGCCACCCCGGCCTCCAACGGTCGTTCCAGCGGCAACGGCCAGCAGCGATCAGGCGACTACCGCCCGCAACCGCGGCCTGCTGGAGGCGCTCAGCCCGCTGGGGGTGCGCAGCCTTCGGGCGGTGCGCAGCCTTCGCCGAGGCCGGGTCAGTCCGGTGCGTCGCAGTCCGGGCCGGTGCGGCCGCCTCAGCAGCCGCCGGTTCGGCCGCCTGCTCAGCCGAGCTCGCGCCCGGCCAGTCCTGCTCCGCTCACTCCGAGTACGCCGGGACGCCCTGAGCCGTGGTCGCCGGGTGCTCCGTCCGCTGGTACGGCGGCCGCCGCAGGTGCCTCGTCGTACGGGCTGACCGGGAAGAACTCGGCGAAGTCGACCACCGAGAGCATCGGCGACCGAGTCAGCGCGGCCCGGCAGGCGGTGCTGGACAAGGCCGCCACGGTCAAGACGACGAAGCCGGACAAGCACGAGAAGGCGGAGCACAAGGCAGTCTCCAAGGCCGAGAAGGCGCCGAAGACCTCGAGCCGGCCGCAGACCCGCAAGGCACGGCTGCGGATGTCGCGGATCGACCCGTGGTCGGTGATGAAGACGTCGTTCCTGCTCTCGATCGCGTTCGGCATCGTCACCTGGGTCGCGGTGTTCATCGTCTGGTCCGCGATCGGTGCGGCCGGTGTGTTCGACAACATCAACAACACCGTCACCGAGGTGCTGGGTACGCCGGCGGCCGAGCCGTTCCGGATCGAGAACTACATCAACACCGGCAAGGTGATGGGTTTCACCACGCTGCTGGCCTGCGCGGACGTGCTCATCATCACCGCACTGGCAACACTCGGATCGTTCCTCTACAACATCGCCGCCACGCTGCTCGGCGGCCTGGAAGTCACACTGGCATCGGAGGACTGACAGCTTGTCCGGTCTCCGGTCGGGCCCGGTGAGGGCCTGGCCGGAACCGGTTTGGGAGTAGGGCACCGAGTGCGGTAATCTCTCCCGGGTTCGACCCCGCATTGCGGGCCTATAGCTCAGACGGTTAGAGCGCTGCCCTGATAAGGCAGAGGTCACTGGTTCAAGTCCAGTTAGGCCCACCATCACGATCGCGAACCCCGATCCGAGGAGTCCCGGTGCTGAAGAAGATCCTGCTGGTGCTGGTAGCCAGCATCGGTGGATACTTCGCGTACAAGAAGACCCAGCAGTCCCGCGCCGAGAAGGACCTCTGGGCCGAGGCCGTCGACCCGGTCACCCCGGGCCGCTGACCAAATCCCCCACGGGGGCGTAGCTCAACTGGCAGAGCACTGCCTTTGCAAGGCAGGGGTTAGGGGTTCAAGTCCCCTCGTCTCCACCAACAAAGGCCGGTCCCCCCAGGGCGACCGGCCTTTCGCGTGCACATGTGGTCGACCCACGCGTCCGCTACGCCCGCTCCTCCGGCCGGCCGCTCCCACCCACCCACCCTGCTGCGCGCCAGGGCACTGATTGCGTGCTCCTTCGTCGCCCGAGCTCGACGACCCCGTGCCGTCGCCTGCACCTGACCCGTGAGAAACCGTGGTCAGGGACGGCCCGCCGGCGGCCTCCTGCCATCCGAGTGCACTCGAAGCCGAGCCCTCACCTGATCGAGAAGGCCGCCGAGACCCTCCCGGTGGAGCCTGACGCCTGCACCCTGATCGGCGACCAGACCAACGACATGCAGGAAGCCCGCGCGATCGGAGCTGCAAGCATCGGCTACGCCAACAAGCCCGGCAAGGCCGACGACCTGTCCGCCACCAGTGCCGATGCCGTCATCGCCCACATCCACGAACTCACCGAGGCGATCCGCGCCAACTAGGGCGGTCGGCACCAGCTCCGCGGGCCGTGATCCGCCAATAGATCCGCGACATATGTCCGCCAGCTGATTTGCGACAGGCTAGAAGCCCTGGCGACCAGCTGGGACGCCGGCCAACGCACGCACATGCCGGTGACAGGACGTCTTGCCTCTATGAAAAGGTGAGGATATGGCTTCCCCGCTGATCCGTTCGGCAAGACAGTCGGAGCTCGATGACTTGGCCCTGCTCGAGGTCCAGGCTGGCGAGCGCTTCCACTCGGTTGGCATGTCAGATGTGGCCGACCATGTCCCCGATCAGCAGGCCCTGAGTCGGAGTCAGCGGCAAGGGCTGATATGGGTTGCCGAGGAAGACGGGAAGATCGCCGGCTACATCGTGGCACGAGTGCTGGACGGTAATGCCCATATAGAGCAGGTATCGGTAGCTCCCACTCACGCTCGGCGGGGCATCGGCCGCCGGCTCATATCGCACCTCGAGATGTGGGGCAGGCACAACGATCGGCCGGCGACGACCCTGACGACGTTTCGCGATGTGCCGTGGAACGGCCCCTACTACCGGAAACTTGGGTACCGAGAGCTACACGGCGCGGAGATCGGACGCGAGCTGGCAGCCGCGATGCAACACGAAGCGTCGCTGCCCGGAATAGATGCTTCTCGTCGCTGCGCGATGATCAAGTACAACGGCGACGTTTCTTGACGTTCGTCGTCAGGTGCCGCCGATGGTCGCTATCCCCACGTGCATCCTCAACTGCCGCAATCCGTGCTTTGACCGTCGCGACGTCGTCGTAGTAGTTCGTGTCAAGAAAGGCGAGAACGCGGCAACGCAACCAGCGTGTCTCATCCGCCGAGGCGTAGTCGCGCACGATCCACTCCGTCATGCCGACCATCCTCTCCAGGTCCTTCAGGTATAGCTCACCGTTGCTCAGTTGGGCTTGGTTCTCCACGACTGTGACGAACCCTGTGGATACATCGACGTACGTCGGGCCGGCGCGGCCAGCTCGCCGACCTCGTCCGCTCAGCCGATGTGCGTGCCCTACGGGAAGGAGTTCAGATTGCGAAGAACGCCGACAGTTCGCGAGCAAGGGCTGACATCTCGGCACCAGGCTCGACCTCGACGACAACCGAGGCCCTCCACTTGTCGTAGATGCTGGGCGTGAGCCACCAGAGGAGGTCGACGTGTCCGCGTGTGGTCCACGTGGCCTCAACGCAGAGGTCATGATCCACGTTCTCCCAGGTGCGGGTGCCGTCCCAGCCGCGGAAGTCCTCGGCCAGATACTCAATGAACGCAGGCAATCCGCTACCAGCGGTGTCGAGACTCAGTACCAACGCCTCTGCTGTCAGCCCGTTGCCCGACAGACGGACTGTGTACTCGACGATGTCATCCGCTGCCACGTAGGGATCCGAGGGGTCGCGATAGCGGAACCGTTGGGATGCGAACTCGATCCGCGCCTCTCGATCCCCGTCGCTCCATCGCAGAGTGACCGTCGAGCCGTCCTCAGACACGTAGAGCATGGCGCGATGATCGCACGGGTCTCAGATCAAACGCGCGCTCATGCCGCGGTCCGCGCGGTCATGCCGATGACAACCATCAGCTGACACACGACTGTCAAGCATCACCCGGCACAGGACACCAGCTCCGCGGGCTCTCTGCCGAGTTTGGCTTTATGGATCAAGGCGCGCCCTCGGAGCGCGGACCGGACTGCGGGCGGCGCGCTGGGGCGCCGTCCGCGCCGGTCCAACGAACGGAACCGCTTCCTGTGACTATGCGATCCCGGGGGGCAGGAGTGGCGGCGCGGTGTCACGACACGAGCTCGTCGATCACGATGCCTTCGCGCGCGAGGGTTTCCCGCATCCAGCGCCGTATCAGCTCGTTCGCGTCAACCTAGGCAGTGAGCCCGGGTCAACCTAGGCAGAGGCAGAAGGGGTGGCCTTCCGGGTCGATCATGACGCGGTGTTCGGTGGGCCGTGGTTGGACGGCGGCGAGGGTGGCGCCGCATTCGATCGCCCAGGCGACCGCGGCGTCCAGGTCGTCGACGCCGACGTCGAGGTGCATGGTCGAGGTCTGCTCGCCTTCGACGGCCGGCCATTGTGGTCGGCGGTAGTTAGTCTCGTAGTCGAAGTTCAACGCTGGTTCGGCGACACCCTCTGGTGGGCAGACCAGCGCATAGCCGGCCTCGGGTGGCTCTCCCGGCCGTGGTTCCTCCTCCCGGATGTAGGGCCAGTTGAGCAGCTTGGAGTAGAACCTGCCCAGCTCTCGGGGCCGGGCGGCCATGATCGTGAGCGCCCCGACCCGGATCCGCGGTGGACTGTCCATCAGAGCTCCATCACAGGCAGAAGGGATGGCCGGCCGGGTCGGCGTAGCACTGGGACGTGACCTCGTTGGGTGGCATGTGAATGGCTCCAAGTCGTTCGGCTCGGTGGATCGCGGCCTGGGCGCCGTCCGGGAAGCGGTAGTCGATGTGCAGTTGCGCCGGGTACGCCGGGTCGGGGAATCGCGTGGCCCGGAACTGGGCGTGCTGGAACGCGAGGTTCGGCAGATCGTCGTCATCGTCCAGGTCGAGTTCGACCCAGGCGGGTGAGTCCTCGAGCCGCTTCTGCACACCGAGGAAGCCTTCGTAGAAGCCGGCCAGCGAGCGCGGGCTGTAGCAGTCGAACACCACCCGCTGCAGCTCCGGCCTGTCCACCGTGCCGGGGTACAGACAAAACGGGTGCCCGACGGGATCGGCGTACGTCCGGAAGTCGCCCTGATCCCGCAGCAGTGTTGCACCTCTGCTCAGCACGAGCTCGCCGGCCGCTTCGGCATCCGGTACGACGATGTCGAAGTGCAGCTGCTGTGGATACTCCGGATCGGGCCAGCGTGGCGGACGGTCGTCCGACCAGCCGTCCAACCCGATGCCGAGCCGGAGCTTGCTGCCGCCGTCGGTCGACTTTCCCGCGATGTAGTCGGCGTCCGGGGGCCGCCGTTGCAGGCAGAGGTTTCCGTACGGCTCGTACAGCTGCAGCTCGAGCAGGTCCCGATAGAACTCGGCCATCGCCCGAGACCGATCCTCTGGACATCCGATGTAGATCGTCATCGCGTCGCTGTCCCGAAGCAGATGCACCACTGCAGCCTCCAGCCTTAAAGGCACCAGGGCGATCTATCGTTCACCTCAGGTATCGAGGCTGTCTAGGACGTATGTATGCGCCGTGAGCCGTTCCCGCTGCTGAGCGAGCTGCCGCCAGAGCTGAAGAACGTCATTCTCGATTTCCACTGGGACGTGGCGTTGCTGCACAGGCTGGAGCTTCCGGTCGTTGAGTTGCGGGTCGCGGAGTTGGCCTGGCAGTTGCGGTTGCCGTTCTGGGCGTGGGACGGGCGGCCGTTCCAGGTCACTCCGCTGGAGGTGGCCGCCGAACCCGAGGTCTACGCGGAGCAGTACGCCCGGACGATGGCGGCGGACCTGCGCTATCCGCTGGACGTCGTACGACGACCCGACGGCCGCATCACCATCCTCGACGGGGTCCATCGCCTCCTCCGGGCACACCTCGACAGGCTGGAGTCTGTTCGCGCGCGCGTTCTCGAATGGGAGGAACTCGACGCGATTGCTGTGCGCCGTTGACGGGTGGGTGAAGGCCAGCAGCCGGCCAGAATCGGTCGTCTGCAGAGGAACAACTCGTCCGGCAGTCGTGTTGGGGCTGGGTATGACGGTTGAGATCGGGGTGATTCTTCCGACGTCGACGCCTGATCCGGGGCAGCCGATCTTGGGAGATGTCCGCGACAGTGCACGGTTCGCCGAGGAGGTCGGGCTGGATTCGGTCTGGTCGACCGATCATCTGATCGCGAGTGCGCCGATGCTGGAGAGCTCGGTGGTGCTGGCGACCGCGGCGGCGGTGACGGAGCGGATCACGGTCGGGTTCAACGTGATGCTGCTGGCGTTGCGGCCGGTCGCGTGGGCGGCGAAGCAGGTGAACACGCTGCAGTTCGTGTCCGGCAACCGGCTCGTGCTCGGTGTCGGCACCGGCAACCCTGCCCACGGCGACATCGGCTGGCGTGCCGCCGGTGTGTCGTTCGCGGACCGCGGTCGGTTGACCGACGAGGCGCTCGCCGTCCTTCCGGATCTGATCGCCGGCAAGCCGACGATCCTCGACGACGGTGTGGAGGCGACGCTCTCCCCGGGCTCCGAAGTTCCCCCGATCGTTGTCGCAGGCAACGGGAAGGCGGCCTTCCGGCGGGCGGCCAGGTACGGCGACGGCTGGGCGACGATCGCGATGTCGCCCAACGAGGTCAAGGCGAGCCTCGAGCAGATCAACCAGCAGCACGACCGGCCGGCGCTCAAGGCAACGGTCGTCGCGCCGCAACTGGACACTGATCCGCAGCGCGCCGCCGAGCAACTGACGGCCTACGAAGAGGCGGGCACGGCCCGTGTGATCCTGCCGCCCTCCGGCGACTGGCGCCGCGACTACGAAAACGCAGCCAGACTCCGCGCCACCCAGTCCTAGCCACTCAATGCCCCCCCGCAGGTGACTTGACTCTGACATTGGTGTGAGGCTTTACGGTCTGGGCATGTCAGGAGCTGTGATTGTCGGGGCCGGGCCGGGGATTGGCGCGGCCGTGGCCAGGAGGTTTGCGCGGGCCGGGCTGGGTGTCGGGCTGATCGCGCGGTCGGAGTCGACGGTGAAGGCGGTGGCGGACGGGATCACCGGTGACGTCCTCGCGCTGACTGCGGACAGTACGGACGAGGTCGGTCTGCGGGCCGAGCTCGACCGGGTGGTCGAGGAGTACGGCGTACCGGATGTGGTGGTCTACAACGCGGCGATCATCCAGCCGGATGCGGTCGGGGACCTGACCGCTCAGCAGCACCTGGACGCGTGGGCGGTGAACGTCGTCGGTGCGATCACCACTGCGGCGCACGTCGTACCCGCGATGGCTGAGCGTGGCAGTGGATCGTTCATCGTCACCGGTGGGATGCCCGAGCCGAAGCCCGACTACGCCAGTCTGTCGCTGGGCAAGGCCGGCGTACGGACGCTGGTGACCCTGCTGGACCAGCAGTACAGCGCTTCGGGCGTCCACGCGGCCAGTGTCACCGTCGGCGGTGCGGTCGCTCCCGGTACGGCGTACGACCCTGACGACATCGCCGAGCACTACTGGCGACTCCACGCCCAGCCGCGCGACCAGTGGGAGCACGAGCGCAGCTTCTGAGTGGACTGACGAAGCCTGTGTGGATTGGACCTGTCGGGCGAGGGTGCATCCGGGCGAGACTTGTTGCTGTTCGCAACTGACGAGGATCGCCGATGTATGTTCCCGCGCACTTCGCCGCCGATGACGAGGCGGTCCACGAACTGCTGGCCCACCACGGGGCCGCCGACCTGGTGACGATGACGCCCGACGGGCTGGTGGCGACCCTGCTGCCGTTCGTCTACGACCGTTCGAGGAACGTCCTGCTCGGGCACTTCGCCCGCAACAACGAGCACTGGCGGCAGACCGTCATCGGGGACGCGCTGGTGATCATGCGCGGTCCGGACTCGTACATCTCGCCGGCCTGGTACGCATCCAAACGCGAGCACGGCCGGGTCGTGCCGACGTGGAACTACCTGACCGCGCACGTCCACGGGACGATGACCGTGCACGACGACCCGGCCTGGGTCGGGGACGTCGTACGGCGCCTGTCGGATCACCACGAAGCCGGTCGGGCGGAGCCGTGGTCGGTGGACGACGCGCCGGAGAAGTTCGTGGCCGGGCAGTTGCGCGCGATCGTCGGGGTGGAGATCGCGATCACGCGGGTCGAGGCGAAGTTCAAACTCAGCCAGAACCGACCGGACGCCGACATCGACGGGGTGATCGACGGCCTCCGCGCGTACGGCGACGATCGGAGCGCGGACGCGGTCGCCCAGCACCGGCGCCAGTGATCCCAAGGGCCGCGGACCGGGGCACCCGATGCAAATGATCGTTGCCCTGAGCACTCGTCTTCAGTGACAGTTTGTGCACGGAATGTCACGGAGAGTTTGCGGGTGCGTGCAGATGTCCGGACAAGCCTGGCGAGCGCGGGACCGGTCAGCAGATCGTCGTTGTCAGGAAGCGACATCGACGACGAAGACATCGAGTCAGCCGGTCGACCACGGGAGGCTCCGGACGCGTGCTCGAGACCTATCGCGGCATCCCACATCTGCTGGACACCTGGCTCGTCCTGAGCGGAATGGCCCTACCGATCGCCATCTCGTCGCTACGGCAGCCGGGTGACCTGGTCCCCCGACTGGCGGCGTTCTGCCTGCCCGGCGCGTTCGCGCTGGTGCTGGCGGCCACGCTCAGCCCCACCGCGCTCCAGATCGGCCAGATCGGCCAGTGCGGCACCTACCTGACCACCACCGGCGGGCTGAACTCGATCCAGGGTCTGCTCAACGTCCTGCTGTTCGTCCCGGCCGCCGGAATGCTCACGCTGGCCAGCGGCCGCCCGGTCGACGGGATCGCCGCCGGAGTCGGGATGTCCTCGGCGGTCGAGGCGATCCAGGCGCTGATCCCGCAGCTCGGGCGGTCCTGCCAGCTGCACGACCTGATCGCGAACACCCTCGGCGCCTTCGCCGGCGTCGGGTTGGCCGCCGGTCTGCAGCTGCTGACCCGCGGGCGTCGCCTGGTGGTGACCGGCCCGTACGTCGTCGAGCACGGGGCGATGCTCGTCGTACGCGGTCGGTCCCCGGCCCGCCACCGCCGCGGCGAGCTGGTCGCGCGGCCGCTACCGGTCACGAAACCGGCGAACGGACTCCGTCAGATCGCCCCGGGCACGGTGAGATTCTCACGGAGCGGAAACGAAGTTATCCGGATAGTTATCCACAGGTTGTGGATGAAACGGGGGATGCCGACACGACTACTCGGAGATATCCACAGGTCAGGGCCTGACATCCAGGCCCAGTGACGTGGCGATGACCATCGCCTGGGTGACGTCGACCCGGGCGTCCTTCAGTTCGACCGTGAGTGGATCGAGGGTGGAGAGGTCGGAGCCACGGAGGTCGGCGGCGGTGAAGTCGGCGCGTTGGAGGGACGCGCCGGACAGATCGAGATCGCGCAGCACCGCCTTGGCCGCCCGGACGCCGGTGAGGTCCGCCTCGCGGAGCTTCAGACCGGTCAGCTCGGTGCCTCGCAGGTCCGCGCCCGCGAGGCCGGTGAACGACCAGTCGCCGCCGGACACCTTCATCAGGTTGTAAGTGCAGTCGTCGAAGAAACTGCCGACCAGCTTGCACCGGGTGAACGTGGTGTCGAAGAAGGAGCACCGGACGAAGGTGCAGTTCACGAACGCGGCGTCGGTGTGCGTGGAGGCGTTGAACCGGACGCCGCGGAAGGTGCACTCCTCGAAGACCCCGCCGCGGTTCTCCACCTCGGTCAGGTCGGAGTCGATGAACAGCACCTTGCTGTAGGTCTCGCCCGACGGGTCCGCGTCGTCCCAGTCGCGGATCGTCGACTCGGTCGGCGTCGCCGGTCGCCCCTGTGCTGCCATCGGTCTCCCCTGTCGCTCAGGTGTCCTGAGCTGCCCACCCTGTCACGCCGTACCGACACGGTGCCGTAGGGCGCAGGTTGGTGCATTTGTGATCGTGACGACGGACAACCTTCGGCGGACCGACAACTACGGGCCGCACGATGGAGGAGTGACCGGAACTGAGCGGGTGATGGTGTTCGGCGCGGGAGGCTTCCTCGGCGCCAGGATCTGCGCACTGCTCGCCGACCGCGGGGTGGAGTACCGCGGTCTGAGCCGGAGCCGGGGTGAGCCGTACCGGTTGTGCGACCTGGCCGCCATGCATCCGTACGCGCTGGACACCCAGATCGGCATGTACAAACAGACCGTCATCATCAACGCGGCCGGCGCCACGCTGGGCGACGCGGCCACATTGGTCCGGGCCAACGTGATCGCCGTCGAGGCCCTGCTGGCCTCGACCCACGACAACGCCAGCCACGCGCGCTTCGTCCAACTCGGTTCGGCAGCCGAGTACGGCGGTGCGCCGCAGGGAACCAGCCAGGACGAACAGACCGAACCCTTCCCGGCCGGACCGTACGGCATCACCAAGCTGGCCGGCTCGGAACTGGTCCTCCGCGCCCAGCGCAACGGCGCCGACGCGGTCGTCCTGCGCGTCTTCGACGTGATCGGCCCCGACGCACCCGAGAGCACGCTGACCGGCCGGGTCATCCGTGACCTCCGGTCGAGGCACACGGTCGAGGCCGGTTCGCTCGACGTCTGGCGGGACTTCGTCGACGTACGGGATGTCGCCGAGGCGGTCCTGGCGGTGGCGCTCGCCGACACCAAGCTGCCTGCGGTTCTGAACGTCGGGACCGGGCGGGCGAGTCTGGCCAGGGACGTCGCCGGTCAGCTGTTCGAGCTGAGCGGTCAGCCGGCCAGGATCGTCGAAGAGGCTCAACCGGACACCGTGCCCGGCGCGACCTGGCAGCAGGCCGACACAGCGCTGATCGGCAAGACGCTCGGCTGGTCCCCGAAGATCTCCCTCGAACAGTCCCTCGCCGACAGTTGGGCCGCCCGCGGGTAGGAGACTGGGTGCGTGGAGATCCGCTCGATCAGTCAGCCCGCGCCCGACCGGCGACCGCCCGCAGTGAACGAGGACCTCGTGCTCAGCGGGCCCGACTTCGTCTTCGTCCTCGACGGAGCCACTGCTGGGAAGGGCCTCGACTCCGGTTGCCGGCACACGGTCGCCTGGCTGGTCCAGCGGCTCGGCCGCGAGCTCGCACTGCCGCTCCTGACCGGCTCGACCGCTCCACTCGCGGATCTGCTGGCCGACGCGATCGCCGCAGTCGGCACCGAGCACGCCGACACGTGTGACCTCACCAACCCGGACAGCCCGTCCTCCACCGTCGCGATGATCCGGGTGGGATCGGACAGCGTCGAGCACCTCGTCCTCGCCGACTCGCCGATCGTGATGAGATCACCGGCAGGTGCGGTGTCGGTGCACAGCGACGATCGGATCGACCTGCTGCCCGAGTACACCTTCGAGGCGGTCCGCCGGCTGCGCAACCAGCCAGGCGGATTCTGGGTGGCGAGCACCGAACCCAAGGCGGCGTACGAGGCGGTCAGGGGTACGACGGATCGCGCGGAGGTCGAGTTGGTCGCCCTACTGTCCGATGGCGCCGCGCGGTATGTCGAGCACTACGGACACAGCTGGGACGAACTGCTCGACGTGCTCACCGCGGACGGCCCGCGCGAACTCGTCGACCGGGTCTGGGCGTACGACGAGGCCGCGCACCCCGACAGCTTCCTCGGGAAGCGGTACGACGACGCCACCGCCGTACTCGCCTATCTCTGATCCGGACCGTACGACGGGAACGTCGGGCCCGGGTTGTTGTACCGGGGTGCGTACTGCGGTGGCTCGGGTGGTGGTGCCACGGCAGCGGCCGGCGGTGTCGTCGCCTGGTCGTGTTGCCACCGGGTGACTCGGAGAAGCAGCAGGGAGGCGGTGACGCCGGCCGCGATCAGCAGCAGGGTCGCCACGGTGAAGCCGATGTTGACCGCCAGCGCGACCCGGACCATGAAGTCCTGCAGGTCGTAGATGTCGACGTAGTCGCCGGTCGCGTCCGCGGTGTCGGCCGCGTCGACCAGGCGGACGATCCAGACGATGAAGGCGAGGAACGCGAGCACGCCGCCGCCGACCAGGATCACCCAGAACCCGGTCCACGTCGCCCACCAGCCGTACAGCAGCGTCCGGACCGGACCGTGTCTGGCCGCACCCGGTTGCTCCGGCGGCTCGCTCGCGGCCGTCACGTCTTGCACGATCTGCAGCGGGTACCAGAACTGCAGGATCGGAACGAACCACGATCCGACGATCCAGCCGGTTCCATGCCGATGCGGCTGCCCGTCCTGAACGATCGGCCGGGGTGCCAGCGGCGACCTGAGGAACTCGGTGTTCTCCCGCGCCTGCCACAGCCAGATCAGGAACGCGATCGCCGTCCCCATCAGCAGGTAGCTGACCAGGTTGAGCAGCGGTCCGGTGCCCGCGATCGACCCGACGGCCCGGTCGACCTCCTCCTCGGAGAGCAGCCCGTACACGAACCGCTTGACCTCGTCGTACGAGCTCCACATCAGCGCGGACTGGACCACCGCGGCGACCGCGGTCAGCCCCATCAGCACGATGCTGACCAGCGCGATCTTCCGCAACGGCCGGTACCGCGGCGGCACCGGCTGGTAAGGCACCGGCTGATACGGACCCGGCCGATGCGGCACCGGATACGGCTGCCGGAACGGCTGTGGGCCACCAGGTCCCGGGTACGGCTGCGTCACCTCTTTCACCCCCTAGCAGCCAAGTTATCCCAGCCCTGGGAGCGTTCAACCTGTTATCCACAGGTGAAAGCTGCAACCCTCACACGCCGGCGAAGGCTTCACGGACCGCGGGCAGCGCCAGCGAACGATCCGCCGCCGACAACCCGATCCGCGTCCGCCGGTCCAGTACGTCGTCCTCCGTCAGCGCCCCTTCGTGCCGGACGGCGAACCGCAGCTCGGCGTACGTCGTCCGCAACCCCGGCGCGATCGGCTCCAGCAACGACGGCGGCCCCGCGATCACGTCCGGCGCCTCCACGCCGTACCGCTGCACGAACCGCGACGGCGCCCGCACAGCCGCCAACTGCCCCCGATCCGCCGCCCCGACGAGCGGGATCCGGTGCGTCAGGCATGGTCGGCGTACCTCCAGAGCGGACTGCTGCAGCGCCGTGTCGAGCGCATCCTGCGCCATCCGCCGGTACGTCGTCAGCTTCCCGCCCACGATCGTCACCAGCCCGTCCGGGCTCGTGATCACCGCGTGCCGCCGGGAGATGTCGGTGGTCTTGTGCTCACCCTTGCGATGGCCGGTGTCGAGCAGCGGCCGCAGACCGGCGTACGTCCCGAGCAGATCGGACCGGGTCAACGGCACCTGAACGGCCGTGCTGATGGTCGAGAGCAGGTAGTCGATCTCGGCATCGGTCGCATGCGGTACGTCGCTCACCGGACCAGGCGCCTCTTCGTCGGTCAGCCCGACGTACACCCGGTCGTCCGGTGCGGGGATCGCCATCACCACGCGCCGCAGCTCCCCCGGCACCGGCACGGTCAGTACGGCGGACAATCCGCCGAAGGCCGACTGCGGCAGCACCAGATGCGTCCCGCGGCTCGGCCGGAGTTTGATTCCCGAGGCCACCTGATCAGCCCAGATCCCGGCCGCGTTGATCACCACCGAAGCGTCGACCTGCAGCCGCTGCCCGGTCAGTTGGTCGACCAGTACGGCGCCTCGCCCGGTGACCTCGGTGGCTGCGACGCGGGTCAGCACACGAGCGCCGTACAGCGCCGCGGTCCGCGCGATCGCGACCACCAACCGGGCGTCGTCGTACAGCTGCCCGTCCCAGGTCAGGAAGCCGCCGCGCATCCCCTCCGGACGCAGCGTCGGCGCGTACCGGAGGATCTCGGCCGAGCTGACCCGGCGGGAGTGTGGCAGGTAGTCGTCGCTGGTCCGCGCGAACGTGCGCAGGACGTCGCCGCCGAGGAACGCGCCCCGCAGCAACGCGGCCTGCGCGTAGCGTGCCTGCGGCAACCACGGAGCGATCTGCGGCACCGGATGGACCAGGTGTGGCGCCGTCGTCTTCATCAGGATGCCGCGTTCGACCGCACTCTCGTACGCGATGCCGACGTGACCGGAGATGAGGTAGCGCAGCCCGCCGTGCACCAGCTTGGAGCTCCACCGGCTGGTGCCGAAGGCCAGGTCGTGCTTCTCCACCAGGGCAACGGTCAGGCCCCGGGCGGCCGCGTCCAGGGCAACGCCGGCGCCGGTGACCCCGCCGCCGATGACCAGGACGTCGATCTTGCCGACCGTGTCCAGCCACTCCAGCTCGCGGGTCCGGCGGGCCGCGTTCAGGCTGGCGTTGCCCACGCTGATCATGGCGTCAGGTATCTGGTGAGCATCACCCGCAGCTCCTCGTCGAGCTTCGGATACTCGGCAGGCGTTCCCATCACCGGGCCGGACACCGCCGAGGCCAGTGAGACGAGGATGATCTGCCGGGCCAGCCAGACCGGGTCACCGTCCCGGATCGAACCGTCGCCCTGACCCGCCTTGATGCCCTCCTCGACCAGCGCGAGATGCGCGACCGTGCTGCTGCCGCGGCGCTCGAGCAGGTACGGCGTGAGGAACTCCGGATCGAGCTCGATGATCTTCCGCATCAACGGGTGCACCCGGGTCGTCGCGACCACCTCGACCACGCCCTCGACCAGCCGGGAGCGCCCGTCCACCGCGTCCGGCTGGAACGCGGACATCAACGCCGTGGTCCACTCCCGGGTCATCAGTGCGGCGACCACCGCCTGCACGTTCGGCCAGCGCCGGTAGAGGGTCGCGCGGGACACCTCCGCGTGCCGGGCGATATCGGCCATCGTCATCCGGCGCATCCCGATCGCGAGCAGCAACTCATAGGCCGCGTCCAGGATCCGCTCCTCGCCGATGGCGTTCGCGGGCGTGGGACGCGTGCTGGTCTCGGGCCCTGTTTCCTGCGCGGACTCGCTGCTACGCTGAGACATCACACGTCAGAGTGTATCAGCGACTTTGGCGTCCGGGAACTGTCCGCGGGAGGTGAGAGCCAGGGGGTCTCACCTCCCACGGACGCTACCTCTCCAGACCAGCGATCGGGAGCCCAGAATGACCGAGTCGGACCTGTCGGTGGTGCATCTCACGCCGGGCCGCTGGGGCGATCCCGCGCACCCGGTCGAGCTACCCGCCGCGGCTGTCGGCGCGCTGCAGCATCTCGGCGTACGACGACCTGCCACAGGTCCGGTGGACCCGGTGGATCGGCCCGGGCTGACCGACGAGCAGCTCGGCTTCCTGACCGAGGTGGTCGGCGCCGACCACGTGAAGACCGACCTCGAGACGCGGTGGGGACACACCCGCGGCTACTCGACTCCAGACCTGCTCAGGCATCGGGCAGGTGACACGACCGACATGCCTGACGCTGTGGTCTACCCCGGTTCGCACGCCGAGGTGCAGGCCTTGCTGGCCGCCTGCTCGTCGCATCACCTGGCCGTGGTCCCCTACTCGGGAGGTACGTCGGTCGTCGGCGGCCTCGCCGCGGAACGGCGCTTCATCACGGTCGACGTGCAACGGCTCGATCAGTTGGTGGCGATCGACGAGGTCTCGCGGACGGCGACGTTGCAGGCCGGCGTACGCGGTCCGGCGGCCGAGGCGTTGCTGGCGGAGCGCGGGTACACGCTCGGGCATTTTCCCCAGTCTTATGAGGGTGCCTCGATCGGTGGGTACGCCGCCGCGCGGTCGAGCGGGCAGTCGTCGGCCGGCTATGGGCGGTTCGATCAGATGGTGGTCGGGCTGACGCTGGCGACGCCGCGCGGGACGATCGAGACGGGACGCGCGCCGATGTCCGCGGCCGGCCCGGATCTGCGGCAGTTGGTGCTCGGGTCCGAAGGCGCGTTCGGGATCATCACGTCGGTCGTCGTCCGGATCCGGCCGCGGCCGGCCGAGCGGCACTTCGAGGGCTGGCGGTTCGAGGACTTCTCGTCCGGGCTGACCGCGATCCGGCGGCTGGCCCAGAACGGTCCGCTGCCGACGGTGCTGCGGTTGTCCGACGAGGCCGAGACCGCGGTGAACCTGGCCGACCCGGACGTGTTGGGTGGCGGATCGGGCGGCGTACTGGCGATCGTCGGTTTCGACGGGCCGTACAACGCGAAGACGGCTGACGTGCTGACCGCGACGGGTGGACAGAACCTGGGTGAAGGTCCCGGAGAGCTGTGGCGGGTCGGGCGGTATCGAGCGCCGTACCTGCGGGATCCCTTGCTCGACGAGGGTGCGTTGGTCGAGACGCTGGAGACGGCCGGCTTCTGGTCGAAACTGCCGCAGTTGAAGGCTGCGGTGACAGAGGCTGTGGTGAAGTCACTCACCGACCAGGGCACGCCACCTCTTGTTCTCTGCCACGTCTCGCACGTCTACGAGACCGGCGCATCCCTGTACTTCACCGCGATCTGCGCCCAGACGGACGATCCGGTCGCCCAGTGGCGTATGGCGAAAGCCGCGGCCAGTGCAGCGATCGCGGCGGCGGGCGGGACGATCAGCCACCATCACGGTGTCGGCACCGACCACCGGGATGCCTACGCGGCGGAGATCGGTCCACTCGCTGTCGAGGCCTTGCAGGCGGTCAAGAAGGCACTCGACCCCGACGGCGTGATGAATCCAGGGATCCTCTTGACCTCAAGTTAACTTGAAGTTGGACAGTGACGGGCATGACTCCTGAATCCTCCAACCGTCCTGTCGCTCTCATCACCGGTGCGTCCGCCGGGCTCGGGCTGGCGCTCGCCCACGGGTTGGCCGATCGCGGCTGGACGCTGGTGATCGACGCCCGCGGCGCCGACGCACTCAAGGACGCGGCCGACGCACTCGCCGGCCGCACCGATGTGGTCCCGCTCGCCGGCGACGTCACCGACCCCGAGCACCGCGCGGACCTGCTGGACGCCGTGACTGAGCTCGGCCGCCTCGACCTCCTGGTGAACAACGCGAGCTACCTCGGCCCGAGTCCGCTGCAGCCGCTGGGCGTGGCCGACCTGGACGAGCTGCGACGCGTCTACGAAGTCGATGTGGTCGCACCGATCGCTCTCACCCAGGCACTGCTCCCAGAACTCACCACAGCATCCGGTGTGGTCCTCAATATCAGCTCCGACGCCGCAGTCGAGGCGTACGAAGGCTGGGGTGGCTACGGCTCCGCCAAGGCTGCTCTGGATCACGCAACCGCAGTACTGGCCGCCGAACACCCGTCGCTCGCCGTCTACGCCGTCGACCCCGGTGACCTTCGTACGGCGATGCACCAGGCGGCGTTCCCCGGTGAGGACATCTCGGACCGGCCGGAGCCGTCGACCGTCGTACCGGCGTTCCTGCAACTGCTGGACAGCCGCCCCAAGAGCGGTCGGTACCGTGCGGCGGAGTTCGCGCCGGCGGTGACGTCGTGAGGGTGCACCCCCACACGAGGTTCGTCCTGCCCGACTCGCTGAACGCCACCGAACCACCTGAGGCTAGAGGGCTGTCGCGCGATCAGGTGAAGCTGCTGGTCGCGGAGGGGTCGACCACCACGCACACCCGCTTCGACCGGATCGGTGAGCACCTGCGACCTGGAGACCTGCTGCTGGTGAACACGTCCGGCACCATGCCCGCTGCAGTAGACGGCTCGTGGATCACCGGCTCCGGTGTGGCACCTGTCGTCGTCCACTTCTCCACCGCACTCGACGACGGCACCTGGGTCGTCGAACTGCGCAATGGTGGTTCACCGATGTTCGGCGGTACGACGGGCGACCAAGTGGAGCTGCCTGAAGGCGTGCTGACGCTGCTGGCGCCGTACCAGTCGGACTCGAACCGACTGTGGCGAGCCAAGCCGCCAGTGTCTGACGTGCTGGGCTATCTGCAGCGTCACGGTCGGCCGATCACCTACAAGTACGTCGGCCGGCGTTGGCCGCTCGCGTCGTACCAGACCGTCTTCGCACGCGAGCCGGGTAGCGCGGAGATGCCCAGTGCGGCGCGACCGTTCAGCTTCGAGCTGGTGAGTCATCTCGCGTCGCAGGGCGTTCTGATCGCGCCGATCATGCTGCACTGCGGTGTGTCCTCACTGGAGAGCCACGAACCACCCTTGCCCGAGCGGTACGACGTACCGGCGCACACGGCTCGGTTGGTGAACTGGGTGAAGGCCAACGGCGGTCGGGTGATCGCAGTGGGCACGACCGCTGTGCGAGCCGTCGAGTCAGCTGTCGCGGCGGACGGCTCAGTCACTGCGTCTCACGGCTGGACCGACCTTGTCCTCGGCCCGGACCGCCCGGTCCGCGTCGTCGACGGCCTCATCACCGGCATGCACGCCCCGGAGGCCTCCCACCTGCTGCTGCTCGAGTCCGTCGTCGGTGGTGACACTGTCCAACGTGCCTACGACGCCGCTCTGCACGAGGGCTACCTCTGGCACGAGTTCGGCGACAGCTGCCTGCTGCTGCGATAGGTTCCCGATGTCAAAAGTGGCACTCGGTGCGACTCAGTGCTCTCTGTGACAGTCAATACACTCAGTGCATGACGACCGAAGGTCTTCGGGCCCGCGCCCGGGGCGCCGGCGCTAGGAAGACACCGGCCACCGCTGCGGTGGATCAGCCCTGGTCCGCGGGCTCGAGGTGGTCAGACGGCTTCGGATCGCTCGCCGGCTCCGCGGTCGCCTCTGCAAGTGCGGTGAGGTCACCTGGCGGGACGGTTGTCCGGTGGTCTTCGTTTCCGGGGCGGGCCCGTTTGTCGATCGCGCGCGGGCTCACCGCGTCCACCCCACAGGCACACAGAAGATCATCCTGAATGTCCTTACATCTCCAGGTCCCCCGTCGGGACGTCACTCGATTAGACGAGCGGCCGGTACCCGATGTCATGCGTTGACTCAAACCGATCGGAAATTGTGGCCTAGGCCGATTAGTTTCAGATTGAACGGCCCTCGATCCGGTCCGGGTCGAGCAGATCCGGCGTGATGAAGTCGTGCGGGAAGCCGAGGGTGAATCCGGTCGCCGCGTCGAGCCGACGTACGGCGTCGTCCGGCAGAGCGAGCTCGATCGCGGCGAGGTTGTCCGCCAGTTGCTCCGGCGAACTCGCACCGGCCAGCGGATGGACCGCCCGCGAATGCACCCGCGTCCACGCCAGCGCCACCTGGGCCGGCGTGGCATCGAGCTCGGTGGCGACCTCGTGTACGACGGTCAGCACGGCGCGCTCGTGGTCGTTGCCGGCCGTCTCCACCGGTTTCGTGAGCTTGCCGTGGGCAAGAGGTGCCCAGGCGGCCACGGTCATGCCGAACGCCTCGGCCATCGGCAGCAGCTCCCGCTCGATATCGCGCTGGAGCAGGCTGTACGGCACCTGCAGGCCGGCGAATCCGGACCAGTCCCGCCACTCGGCCAGGGTGTTGCCGCGAGCAACGAGCCAGGCCGGCGCGTCGGAGATCCCGGCGTACAGGATCTTCCCTGCCCGGACCGCGTCGTCGAGGGCGCGCAACGTCTCCTCGATCGGGGTGTGCCGCTCCCAGTAGTGCACCCAGTAGATGTCGAGGTAGTCGGTCCCCAGCCGGCGCAGGCTGGACTCGAGCGCGAGCCGGAGGTTCTTCCGGTGGTTGCCGGTGGCATTGATGTCGGTCTTGTCCCGGGGCAGCGTGTACTTCGACGCGAGGACGAACCGGTCCCGCCGGCCGGACAGTATCTCCCCGAGGATGTCCTCGCTCGCGCCGTACGCGTCGGCGGTGTCGATCATGTTTCCGCCCGCCTCGGCGTATCGGTCGACGATCGGCCGGGCCTGCTGGACGGACCGGAACCGCATCGCGCCGAGGAAGAGTTCGGAGACGCGCAGGCCGGTGGGGCCGAACAGTCGATAGCGCATCAGCCGGCGTACCCGTGCAGGAAGGCGTGGACGCCGGTGGTGATGGCGTCCTTGATCTCGTCGGGGGTCATGGATCCTCCTCGGTAGGACGGGTTGGCTCCGGAGATGAGCAGGGAGAAGTGCAGGGCGGCGCGCATCGGGTCGTCGATCCGCAGCAGCCCGTCCGCGGCGAACGCGGCCAGCCGGTCGGCGAGAGCCCGCCGTACGGCGATCGGCCCGGCCTCCTGCCAGGCGTCGATCGCCTCCTGTGGGATGTGGCCGGCCTCGGCGTTCACCTGGCGCACCAGCGCGGAGTGCTCGGCGTAGTCCGGCATCGGCGTACGCCAGGCGATCCCGAACGCGACCAAGTCGGCCTCGAGGTCGGTGACCTCGGTCAGCTGTGCCTCGATGATCGCGAGTTGCGCGGCCGCGACCTTCGTCGTGCTCTCCTGGATCACCGCGCGGAACAGTCCGGCCTTGTCGCCGAAGTGGTTGTACAGCGTCCGGGTGGAGACCCCGGCCGCCGCGGCGATCACGTCGATACTCGCCCGCGCGTAACCGTCCCGGGCGAACACGGTCAGCGCGCCGGCCAGCACCTCCTGCCGTTTTCCTGCCCGTGGCACCGGACCTCCTGGCGTAGTTACAACGATCGTTGTACTTTAGCGTACATGGCATTCACCGATGAAGAGCTCGGCTATCTGAAATCACAACCGCTGGCCCGGCTGGCAACGGTCGGCCCGGACGGGCAACCGGACGTCGTCCCGGTTGGCTTCGAGTACGACGGCACGTACTTCTACGTCGGCGGGGTCGACCCCGCCAACACCCGCAAGGTCCGCAACGTCCGCGCCGGCCACGACCAGTTGGAGTTGGCACCTGGACGGCCGCCCCGCCACCCACGACGAGGACAGCTTCGCCCCGACCCGGACTGTGCACGCCGGCTGACTCAGGTGCGGGCTGCCTTCTTGCGGCGGCGCTTGGTGTCTTGGACGAAGACCCAGGCGACGGCCGCGCCGGTGACGAAACCGCCGAGGTGGCCCTGCCAGGAGATGTTCGGGATCAGGAACGAGATGACGGCGGTGGCCGCGACGTAGCCGAGGATCCAGGTGACGTCCATGCCGCGGGCCCGGCTGATCACCAGCAGCCCGCCGACCAGGCCGAGGACGGCACCGGAGGCACCGAGGGTCGCCGACACCGGCGACGACAAGAACCAGACCGCGACGCTGCCGCCGAGTGCGGACAGCAGGTAGAGGGTCAGGAACCTGAGCCGGCCGAGCATCTGCTCCAGCGGCGGACCGAGCTGGTAGAGCATGAACAGGTTCGCGAGGATGTGGAAGATCTGCAGGTGGGTGAAGGCCGAGGTGAACAACCGCCACGGCTCGGAGTCCACCAGCACCGGGACCAGCACCAGGTCGTTCACGAGCCGGCTGCTGCCTGTGCGCACCGCGATGAACACCAGCACGTTGATCGCCAGCAGAACCATCGTGACGACCTGCGGGTTGCCGCGCTGGATTCCGCCGAAAGACGTCCGGGTCCGCGGCACCGACTTCACGCCCTCGTTGAAGCAGCTCGGGCACTGGAAGCCGACCGAGGCACTCTTCATGCAGGACGGGCAGATCGGCCGGTCGCAGCGCTGACAGCGCACCCCGGCGGGCCGATCCGGGTGCCGGTAGCAGACGGTCTCGGTCACGGAGGGCGGGTCCTTCCCCGATGAGAGAGAACGCGGGCCGGGCACCTGCCCGGCCCGCGACGAAGAATCAGGCGTTCTTGCGCTCGATGACGACGTTGTTGATCACGATCGCGTCGATCGGCCGGTCGCCCGGAGCGGTCTTGGCGGTCGCGATCGCGTCCACGACCTTCTTCGACTCGTCGTCGGCGACCTCACCGAAGATGGTGTGCTTGCGGTTCAGGTGCGGGGTCGGCACCACGGTGACGAAGAACTGCGAGCCGTTGGTGCCGCGGCCGAACTGGATGCCGGCGTTCGCCATCGCCAGCAGGTACGGGCGGTCGAACGTCAGCTCGGGGTGGATCTCGTCGTCGAAGGCGTAGCCCGGCGAACCGGTGCCGGTGCCGAGCGGGCAGCCGCCCTGGATCATGAAGCCGTCGATCACCCGGTGGAAGGTCAGACCGTCGTAGAACTTGGCGGTGCTGGGCTGACCGGTCTGCGGGTCGGTCCACTCCTTGGTGCCCTCGGCCAGTCCGACGAAGTTGCTCACCGTCTTCGGCGCGTGGTTGGGGAACAGCCTGATGACGACGTCACCCTTCGTCGTCTGCAGGGTCGCGTACAGCTCTTCGGCCACGGGTGTTCACTCCTCATCGATTACGGCTTACTCGCTTCGATCCTGTCACGCCGGGCCAAGTCGTCCAGCATCGACCGGCCGGGATGGTTGCGCGGGAGCGGTGCTGGGCACTGGGCGGGGAGGCGATGGATCGATACAAGCGCGCCAGTCGGGAGCCGGGACACGGGTTTGTCGGCTGGGTACGTCGTACGATGCAAACGAGGCCGGATTTGTCCAGAAAGTCGTACCAGTAGCGTCCATACCGCCGATGGGCCAGATGGCTGCCCACCGAGGCGGGCGGCACCGAGGAGGGAACCGTGGGTTTGTCGAAGTCCAAGGGCCGGGTCGAGACCACGAAAGGCCGGGTCCGGCCACTGGCCGAGTCCGCGTCGGAGAAGATCGGGCCGGCTGTGGGCACCGCACGGGAGAAGGTGTCGCCGTACGCCGAGAAGGCCGTCGAGCGCGGCGCCCACTATGCCAATGTGGCGGTCGAGAAGGCCGGTCCGGTGATCGACGACGCGCTGGCCAAGGTCGGCCCGGCCACTGAGCAGGCCGCCGAGAAGGCGCGCGAGCGGTTCAACGACGACGTGCTGCCGAAGGTGACCGCCGCACTGGCGTCGCTGGCGGCCGCCGCCGAGCCGGTCGTCGAGGAGACCTCACGCCGGGGCAAGGCCACCAAGGCCGCGCTCAAGGGTGAGATCGACGTGCCGAAGAAGAAGAGCCACAAGCTCCGCAAGGTCGTCCTGTTCCTGGGCTTCGGTGCCCTGGCCGCGGCGGCCGTGAAGAAGTTGCTGACCCCGCCGGAGCCGGCCTGGCAGTCGACCCCGACCAGCGGCCGCGACTACAGCTCCGCCCCGGCCGGTACGACGTCCCGCCCGGCGGCGACCGAGACCAAGCCCGACACCAAGCCCGATACGAAGCCGGACACGAAGCCGGAGCCGGCGTCGTCGAACGGTAAGACCGACGCCCCGAAGGCGGAGTCGGCGAAGACCGATGCGGAGTCGGCGAAGGCCGATGCCAAGCAGGACGGCGCCGACACCGAGGTGAACGCGACGGCCTACGGCACCGCGAAGAAGAGTACGACCGCCAGGAAGTCGAGCAGCCCGAAGCCGTCCGACTCCTGACCTGACCACCGCAACGGCGAAGGCCGCGATCCCTGGACTGGGGTTCGCGGCCTTCGTTTGTGCTGCGTTCTTTAGGTGATGGCGTCGCCTTGCGCGTACGGCGCCTGACCGGGGCGGCGGGGTGGGGCCGTAGCGCTTCAGTTCGGGTTCGGCTCGGGGATCTCACCGTCGTGGTCGTCGTCACCGTCGTGGTGCGGCTTGGCGATGGTGTAGCGGCCGGCCGACAACAGTTGAGTGGCGTAGCGGTGCGTGATGCAGGGGTAGGTGCCGCCGCAGTGCTGGCAGACGGCATCGTTGCGGTGCAGCCAGGGGAGGATGCCGAACCGCTTGACCCAGGTCAGCGGCTCGCGGTCGGGGGCGTGCAGTTTCAGGGCCGAGCGGGCGGCACTCTGGATCTCGGGTGCGGACCAGTCCTCGGCGCTCTTGTCCATCAGTGCGCTCAGGTCGGGGTGGAGGTGTGCGGTCGAGCGGGCTTTATTCATCTATGTGTCTTCCGGGGCAGGGTGGGGGTGCGGGCCGATCGTCCTGACTGAAGCGTCCGCTTCAAACGTGACGATCCGATCGCTGTTAGCGACCTTAGTCGCCCAGTAGCCCACGCCGCGCTTTCGCACGCGTCGCCCGGTGTCAGATCTTCGTCAGGTTTCACAGCGTGCTGACGGGGACACCTTTTCGCTTCAGGTCCACAGCGTCTCGAGCGTGATCCGGGCCTCGAGTTCGAGGAGGTGGCGTTTGAGCGGGATGCCGCCACCGAAGCCGACCATCTTGCCGCCTGCGCCGACGACCCGGTGACAGGGCACCACGACGGCGATCGGGTTCCGGTTGCAGGCGACACCGACAGCCCGGGCGGCGCCCGCGTCCCCGACGATCTTGGCGACCTCGCCGTACGTCTGCATCTCGCCGTACGGGATCCGGCTCAGCTGGGCCCAGACCGCACGCTCGAACTCGGAGCCGCCGCGGACCGACAGTGGGACGGTGAACTCCTTCAGTTCGCCGGCGAAGTAGGCCTTCAACTGCTCCTGCGTCTCGGTCAGCAGCGGGTCCTGCTCCAGGTGCTGGTCGACCCGGCCGAAGTTCAGCCGGCACAGTCCGGCGTCGTCCACAGCCAGGGACAAGTCACCGATGGGTGAGTCGATCACGGACCAGCGCATACCCCTATCCTCGCGCCCGCCATGGACAGTTTCTCGCGGTTTCGCGACACCAACCGAGGCCGACACCAACTGCCCCACCACCTGTTGTCCTCGCCTGGTCACGCGGTGTTGTGCTATTTCTGACACATGCCGACCCAGCCGCCGCTGGACCGCTGGTTCAGCTCCGAGCGAGGAATGGGCCTGACCGCATCGATCCTGGTCGGGGTCGTCACCGTGACCACCTGGGCGACCGCCTGGTCCGATTGGTACTCGTACCAGACCGTCAAGAAGTACGCCGACGACCAGGACCACTTGGCCGAGGCCGACCTGATCTCCGGCTCACTCGGCATCGGCGCCGCGCTGGCGTTGCTCGCGGCCGCGGTGGTGTTCATCGTCTGGTTGTGGCGGGTCCGGTGGAACGCGGAGATGTTCTGCCGCGGCGAGCACCGGTTCACCCGCGGCTGGGTGCTCGGCAGCTGGATCTGCCCGGTGGTGAACCTCTGGTACCCCAAGCAGGTCGTCGACGACATCGTCGCCGCCAGCGATCCGCGGACACCGCCGCAGACGCCGACCCTGCGCGACATCCCGGGCACCCGGCTGGTCTGGGCCTGGTGGCTGACCTGGGTCGCCGGCCTGGTGTCGGGCAACGTGGTGCAACGCGGCATCCTGGTCGCCGCGACCGAGCCGGGTCAGCTGCGGACGAACGTCGTACTGTCCACGATCTCCGCGCTGTTCACCACCGCGGCCGCCGTCCTGGCGGTGATCCTGATCGAGCGGATCGACGAGCTGCAGACGAAGCGGGCCTGGGTGCCGTGGTGGGACGTGGATCAGTCGCAGCCCGGATTCCAACCTCCTGCGAGGTAAACCAATCCGTCACGGACTGTCTCATCGGTCGTTACAAGAGGTGATGGGCGTACGAAAAGAACACGTTAAGTCGACACCCTCCGTGCTGGACCCGACTCCACACGGGTACTTACTTCGTGGTATCAATGTGGCTCGGTCATGCGGGGGCAGGATTTGGCCGAAACGCCGAACAGACGGAGTTCCAGCAACGCGAGGGACGCGAGACGTGAGCCACCCGCAGCCAGCAGTGTTGACTGCTGTCCAAGACCATGAAGAAGAGTGGCAACCACACGCAGCTGAGGAGTTCCAGCAGGTCGGGACGGTCGGAAAGATCGCCATCGGACTGCTCGGAGCGTCGACGCTCACCCATCTGCTCTCCACCTGGTCCGACTGGAACACCTATTCGGTCGTCAACAGCTACCTCGGCGGGATGCCGAACGTCGATGACGCGGACCTGAACCGCGCCGACGCCATCGCCAAGGTCACCGCCGTCCCGAACGTCGTCATCTCGGTCGCCGCCGCTGTGGTCTTCGTCATCTGGCTCTGGCGGGCCCGGGTCAACTCCGAGGTCTTCTGCCAGGCCGACCATCGCCGCAGCCATGGCTGGGTGCTGGCCAGTTGGTTCTGCCCCGGCCCCAACCTCTGGTACCCGAAGCAGATTGTCGACGACGTCTGGCTGGCCAGCGATCCGAAGACCCCGGTGTACGCCGACGACCTGCGCCGATTCAGGACTCCCGCCCTCACCTCCGTGTGGTGGGTGGCCTGGGTCGGCGCTCTCGCGTTCGACGTCGTGGTCCGCCGGTTCCTGATGTGGATGGACGCGACCGTCGGGTCGCTGCGCGGTATCGCCCTCGCCGGTTCGGCGTCCCTGGTGCTGACCGCCGCCTCGGCGGTCGCCGCGACACTCGTGATCCGCAAGATCAACGCGATGCAGACCAGCCGCGAGTGGATTCCGTGGTGGGACCAGAGCGGGCCGAAGCTCACCGCCGTTCCGTCGTACGAGGTCCACCAGGTTCCGTCGTACGCCAACGACGACACCGACGAGCAGGCCGCGATCAGCGAGCCGATCGCCGCGCCCGTACGGCAGTTGGAGCGTCAGCCGGAGCTGCAGATGGCCGGTGGCGGTCCGGCTCCGAGCCCGTTCGCTTCGGCACCGGCCGCCGGTGCCGGCTTCCCGGGTGACGGCGCAGCCGCCGGCGGGTTCCCCGGCGGTGGCAGCCCGTTCGGCGCCGGCCAGGCGCCCGTGGCGTTCGGCGGAGCACCCGCCGGCTTCGGTGGCGCACCCGCCGCCTTCGGTGGTGACAGCCCCGTCGAGGAGCCGCCGAAGTGGAGCCCGTTCGCACCGGTCGTGGAGAGCTGGCAGGACGACAAGGACAACGGCCCCTCGACCGAGCAGTTCGACGCCGTCGCCGCATGGCAGGAAGAGAAGCAGCCGGTCGAGGAGGGCACCAGCTACGAGAAGACGAGCTGGAGCGACTACCTCGGCTCCGGGAACGACGACCTGCTGTCGACCCAGGCCCCGTCGTCGAGCAACTGGCTGGACGAGACGCCGCCGCTGACCGTCGTCGAGCCAGAGCCGTACTCCTACCAGCCGTCCCAGCCGGCCGCCCCGTACCAGCCGTCCCAGCCGGCCGCCCCGTACCAGCCGTCCCAGCCGGCCGCCCCGTACCAGCCGTCGCAGCCGGCCGCCTCCTATCAGCCGACCCAGCCGGCCGCCTCGTACCAACCGTCCCAGCCCGCCGCCGAGGCGCCGTCCTGGGCGAGCAGCTACTCCGAGTCCTACTCCTACGAGACCCCCGACTACCTGACCTCGGCGCCCACCCCCGCGGAGGTCGAACCCGCACCCGAGCCTGAGCCCGCGCCCGTTGCGCGCGCTGGCCGCCGGGCCGCTCGGGTCGCGGTGGACAGCCCTTCGGCGATCCAGCCGGTGGTCTCCTCGCAGGCGGCGTCGGAGCACACGGCGTCGGAGCACACGGTGTACGCACCGTCGGAGCACACCGTGTATGCGCCGACCGAGCACACGACGCCGTCGTCGCCGGTGTCGGCGTCGTCCGGCTACTACGAGCCGGCTCCGGTCATCCCGCAGCAGGACGACTTCCTGACGCCGTCGAAGCCGCTGCCGACGGTCCCGTCGTACGGCCCGGAGCCGTCGTACACCGACAACAGCTACTCGTCGGAGCCGACGTACAGCTCGTACGAAGACTCGTCCTCGAGCTACCAGCCGTCGTACGACTCCAGCCCGGAGTACACGTCGTACGGGCAGTCGGACCACTCGAGCACCGCGAACTACGAGTCCACGGACTACAGCTACGGCAGCTCGACCTCCTCCTCCTCGGAGTACAACTACGACTCGACGTCGTACGACTCCTACAGCCCGACCTCCTACAGCGGGTCGGAGTACAACAGCGTCGAGCCGACGTACGAGAGCTACAGCCCGAACTACGCGACCGAGTCCTACAGCCCCTCCGCCGACTACAGCAGCAACAACAGCTACTACTCGCCGGAAGAGCCGCAGCAGCAGCCGGAGTACCAGCAGCAGGCGCCGTACAGCTACGAGCAGCAGCAGGCTCCGGAGCAGGGTGACCAGACCAACACCACACCGCGCACTCACCCGCGTCGGCGCTGGGTCTGATCGAATAGGACCTATGAGCCTCGCCTTTTCCACGCTCGGCTGCCCCGGAGCGTCCCTCGACCATGTCCTGGAACTTGCCAAAGGCAACGATATCTCCGGCCTGGAACTGCGGGCCGCGGACGACGAGTTCACCAACACCGGCCTGACCGCGGCACAGCGGCGTGAGCTGCGAACCCGGATCGAGGACGCCGGTCTGGAGGTCCTTGCCGTCAGCAGCTACGTCAAGCTCTGCGCCGTCGAGGAGCAACCGCTCGAGGCCCACCTCGAGCTCGCCGCCGACCTCGGCGCCCGCGGCGTCCGCGTCTTCCCCGGCGACCCTGACCCGGACACGGGCATGGGCGCCGGCACCGGTACCGGCACAGCCACGGACCCGGGTACGACGGAGGGGCCTAGCGCCGGTGAGATCCGGGCTCTCGACCGGGTCACGACCGCCCCCAGGGATGTCCACATCCTGTTGGAAACCCATGACTCGCACTCGGCCGGCCGGAAGATGGCCGCGCTCTGCACCCTGCTCGACACCGACGTCCCCGGCCACAACGCCAAGGTCGTCTGGGACAGCGCGCACACCTGGAGCCACGGCGAGACCCCGGCGGAGGCCTTCGAGCTGCTGAAGCCCTGGATCGAGTTCGTCCAGATCAAGGAGACGGACTCCCGGCAGAAGTACCGCCCGGTCGCCATCGGCACTGGCGACTACCCGATCCAGGACCTGCTCGAGACGCTCAAGGGCACCGACTACCCGCTCTCCCTCGAGTGGGAGCTCAAGTGGCACCCGCACCTCCCGCCGCTGGAGGAGACGCTGCCGGCCGCTCGTGCCTGGGCTACGGCCTGAGCTTCAGGGCAGCGGCGCGGTGAGATACCGGGTCAGGGTCGGGCCGAGCCAGGCGACGACGTCGTCATGCGAGAGCGTCGCGACAGGTCCGATCTCGAGGATGTAGCGGCACAGCGCCAGCCCGAGCGCCTGACTGGCGACCAAGCCGGCCCGGACGGCCGGCGCGTCGACCGCGAGTTCCCGCAGCGTCGGTCCGAGCTGTGCGGCGAACAGTTGCCGCATCCGCTCGGCCGCAGTCTCGTTGGTGACCGCTGCCCGCAGGAGCGCCCGCAGCGTGTCGTCCCCCTCCCACCGGGTCAGGAAGTGCCGGATCAGCGCCTCCCCCAACTGCTCCCGAGGTACGCCGCTGAGGTCGGGCAACCGCAGATCGAACTCGGCCGCCGCGGCGAACAACTTCTCCTTGTTGCCGTAGTACCGCATCACCATCGCCGGGTCGATCGCCGCGTCCGCCGCGATTGCCCGGATCGTGGCCCGCTCGTACCCGTCCGCGCCGAACCGCTCCCGGGCTGCCGCGAGGATCGCCGCCCGGGTCCGATCGGACTTCCGTTCTGCCATGCCCAGAGCATATGCCAACACTTGTTGACTTTTCATCCTGGCCTGCCTACAGTAAAAGTCAACAACCGTTGATAAATCTGAGAAGGGGGAGCGATGATGACTCCGAAGCAGGCAGATGTCGTGGTGGTGGGTGCGGGTCCGGTCGGGCTCGCGGTGGCGGTCGGGCTACGGCTGCACGGACACTCCGTGGCGGTGGTCGACAAGCAGGCCGAGGGGTCGAACACCTCGCGGGCTTCCGTCATCCACGCCCGGACGCTGGAGATGCTCGATCGGATCGGCGTCACCAAGCGCCTGGTCGAGCTCGGCCTGGAGTTGCAGGACTTCGCGATCCGCGACGGCGACCGCCGGCTCGTCCCGGTCAGCTTCCGCGACCTGCCCACCGACTACCCGTTCACGCTGATGATTCCGCAGTGGCAGACCGAGCAGATCCTGCTCGAGCGGCTCGAGGAGCTCGGCGGGACAGTGCTGCGCCCGTACGCCGCTACCGGCCTGACCCAGTCCGCGGACGGCGCCGAGGTGACGCTGGACAGCGGTGACGTGATCAAGGCGCAGTACGTCGTGGCCGCCGACGGTATGAACAGCACGATCCGGGAGCTCGCCGGGCTGAAGATGCCGGGCAACACCTTGCAGCTGTCGTTCAGCCTGGTGGACGTCCGGGCCGAAGGGTTGCCGGCGGAGGAGGTCTCACTGTCGTTCGCGACCGCAGGGCTGCTGGTGATCGCGCCGCTGCCGGACGGATCGTTCCGGTTGGTCGCGTCGGTGGACAAGGCGCCCGAGGATCCGGATGTCGCGTACGCCCAGCGGTTGCTCACGGCGCGCGGGCCGAAGAAGAACTCGCCGAAGGTGACCGAGGTGATCTGGGGGTCGCGGTTCCGGATCCACGAGCGGGTCGCGGACACCTATCGCGACGGTCGTGTGCTGTTGGCCGGCGACGCCGCGCACACCCACAGCCCGGCCGGCGGCCAGGGCATGAACCTGGGTCTGCGTGACGCGATCACTCTGGCCGACGCGCTGTCCACAGCGCTGAACCAGGGCAACGAGTCGGAGCTCGACACCTACGCGACCAACAGTCGCGCCGAGGCCATCCGCGTGGTTGGGCTCGCTCACCGGCTGACCCGCCTCGCGAATGTGCCGCGACCGGTCCGCCCGCTGCGCAACGCCGTACTCGGACTCGCCGGCAAGCTGCGGAAGACACAGGGCGGGCTGGCCAAGCAACTGGCCGCCATCCCGGAGCGCTAAGTCCGGGCCGGGTTACACCGACCTGGTTGCCTACGGCAACAGCGACCTCCGGCTGCTACGGCTGGCCGGGGTTCAGCTGGTCGGTGATCGAGGACGACCTGGCCGGCGCCGACCGTGAGCGGGAGAAGGCCGACGCCGAGTACGCCTGAGCCGTCGCCTCGAAGAAGGTCGCCGCCACCTTGCCCAGTGGGCGTACGGCGTACCGGCAGCTGCCGACTACAACAACGACCTGGCCAGTCTCGCGCAGCAGTATCCGACCAAGGCGAAGCTGTTCACGCTGAAGGAGACCTCGCTGGAGAACCGGACGATCCGCGGCCTCGAGATCAGCCGAGACGTCAACACCAGCGACGGCAAGCCGGTGTTCCTGATGGTCGGACTGCACCATGCAAGGGAGTGGCCGTCGGGTGAACTGACCATCGGTTGCAAGGCCGCGTTCTAACCGGCCGTCGACTCCCGGATCTCCAACGTGTACGGGACGCTGAGGTCGCGACGAGCGGCCTCAGCGTTCCCGGAGATGCGCTCGAGCAACAGGTCGACCGCGTTCTCGGCCAGCCACTCCTTGTCCGGTGAGATCGTGGTCAGCGAGGGCGAGTGGAAGCGGCCGTCCTCGATGTCGTCGAAGCCCACCACTGCGACGTCGTCCGGCACCGACAACCCGGCATCGGCCAGCGTCCGCAATGCACCCAAGGCGAGCAGATCGTTGAAGCAGAACACGGCATCCGGCGGCTCGGGCAACGCCAGCAACTCCCGCATCGAGGCCGCGCCGTCCGGTCGGTGGTATCCCGTCCCGGCCAGCTCCAGCGCAGGATCATGCGGCAGACCGGCCGCTTTCAGAGCCTTCCGATAGCCCTTCCGTCGTACGGCGCCAGTGCCCGCGCCACCGCCGACACCGATGGCGGCGATCCGGCGTCTGCCGATCGAGATGAGGTGCGTCGTCGCGTCGAAGGACGCTTTGACCGAGTCGACCGCGACGTGGTCGAAGGTGCCGGCGGCGGGCCGTTCGCCCAGTAGGAGCAGGGGTTTCGCCGTACCGGCTGAGTCGATCTTCGTCGGTGCGGTGGTGATCGGCGAGAAGATGATGCCGTCGATCAGTTGCCCGCGCATCCCATCCAGGACCAGCTTCTCGGCCGCGGACTCGCCCTCGGTCTGGTCGATCAGCACGGTGATGCCACGCTTCTTCGCGGCCCGGCTGATCGCGGCGCCGAGCTCGGCGAAGTACGGCGAGGCCATCTCCGGGATGGCGAGTGCGATGAAGTCCGACCGGCCCTTGCGTAGCGAACGGGCGCTCACGTTCGGCCGGTAGTCCAGCGCCGCGATCGCCGCCTCGACCTTCGCCCGGGTCTGCGAGGTGATGTGTGGATAGTCGTTGATGACGTTCGACACCGTCTTCACCGACACACCGGCGCGCGCCGCCACATCACTCAGCCTGGTCGTCATCCGTACCTCCGTCTCACCTAGTGTCCCGTAAGCGATGTGGCTTGACGCTATCGGCGCCCAGGCACGCACCTGGACACCGCTATCGTTCAAGCCACATCGCTTACGGGACACTCGCGTTTCCTGAGTGTGCCACGGCCGGCACGAAACAGAACTCGTTGCCTTCCGGATCGGACAGCACGGTCCAGTGCGGCAGCTCCCGGACGACGGACGCGCCGGCCTTGAGCAGCGACCTGAGGGCGCCGTCCTCGCCGGTGACGTCGAGGTGAATCCGGCCTACCGGCTTGAGCTCGGCGGCCGGCGTGATCCAGACGTGGAACCCGTCGCGAGCCCCGAGCAGGACGGACTCGTCCTCGTCCAGGGAGTGCGAGGCCAGCGCCTTGACGTCGTCCGGGTGCACGGGCAGGCCGGTGGCCAGGCTCCAGAACGGCGCGAGCAGGTAGGGGTCGTGACAGTGGATCACGACGGACTGGATTCTCGGCATGTCCACCAGTGTGCGGGCGGCGAGCCCTTTACAGGTGATGTCAATCGTTGTAGAACTTCACGTTAAACGTTGTAAAGGCCGCCGGGAGGCTTCGTGGCACGGCTTGTGGTGGACCCTGCGTTCGTCGTCGGGGCGCTCGACCGGCGGTTGTTCGGCTCGTTCGTCGAGCACATGGGACGCTGCGTCTACACCGGCATCTACGAACCCGGGCACGCGACGGCCGATCCGGACGGCTTCCGTCAGGACGTACTGGAGCTGGTCCGCGAGCTCGGGGTCACCACGATCCGCTACCCCGGCGGCAACTTCGTCTCCAACTACGACTGGGAGGACGGCGTCGGGCCGAAGGAGCAGCGGCCGCGCCGCCTGGACCTGGCCTGGCGGGCGATCGAGCCGAACCAGTTCGGCACCGACGAGTTCGTCGCCTGGTCGCGCAAGGCGGAGGTCGAGCCGATCTGGGCGGTGAACCTCGGCACCCGCGGCATCAAGGAAGCCGTCGAGCTGCTCGAGTACTGCAACCTCCCGGCCGGCATGGAGCTGCCCGACCGCCGGGTGGCCAACGGGACCGCGGAGCCGCACGACATCAGGGTGTGGTGCCTTGGCAACGAAATGGACGGCCCTTGGCAGATCGGCCACAAAACGGCTGAGGAGTACGCCCGGCTGGCCGAGGAGACAGCGAACGCTATGCGCCGGGTCGACCCCGGTCTCGAGCTGGTCGCCTGCGGTTCGAGCAACGCCGGGATGGCGACCTTCGGCGAGTGGGAGCGGGTCGTCCTCGAGCGCACCTACGACCTGGTCGACCACATCAGCCTGCACGCGTACTACGAACCGAAGAACGGCGACCAGGCGAGCTTCCTGGCCGCGTCCGAGGAGATGGACCGGTTCATCAGCTCCGTCGTCGCGACCGCCGACCACGTGAAGGCGCTCAAGCGCAGCGACAAGGAGATGAGCTTGTCGTTCGACGAGTGGAACGTCTGGTACCAGCAGCACTTCCCCGGTGAGCTCGGTCTCGACATCCGCGAGGTCGGCCCACTGATCGAGGACACCTACACCGTCGACGACGCGGTGGTGGTCGGCAGCCTGCTGATCACCCTGCTCCGGCACGCCGACCGGGTCAAGATCGCTTGCCTCGCGCAACTGGTCAACGTGATCGGCCCGATCCGGACCGAACCGGACGGCCGGGCCTGGCGGCAGACCATCTTCCATCCGTTCGCCCTGACCGCGAAGTACGCCGGACCGACCGTCCTGCGGACCGCGGTGACCGGCGGTCCGGACGTGGACACCGCCGCGTTCGGCCGCATCCCCGCGCTGTGGAGCACAGCGACGTACGACGAAAGCACCGGCGAACTGTCCGTGTTCGTCGTGAATCGGAGCGAGACGGACAAGGTCGATCTCGAGGTTCCGTTGGCGCCTGGGTACCGGGTGGTCGAACACCTGGCTCTCCACGACGACGACCGGGCCGCGGTGAACACCGTCGACAACCCGGACCGGGTGGTGCCCCGGCCCGTCGACGACACCGGAATCGTCAACGGCAGCTGCACCGCCACGTTGCCCCCGGCCTCGTGGCACCTGATTCGCCTCTCCCCTGGAGGAACACCATGAACACCATCAGCCGACGCCTTGTTCTGGGCGGTATCGGTGCGGCCGGTGCGGCCGGCATCCTGGCCGGTTGCGGCGAAGGCTCGGCCGGTAAGCCCGGCGCCGCGCCCGCGACCGGCGACGGCGGCGCGAAGGGGTACGACGGCCCGAACGTCGAACTCGACTTCTGGAACGGCTTCACCGGCGGTGACGGCCCGTACATGCGGAAACTGGTCGACCAGTTCAACTCCGAGAACGCCAACATCAAGGTCAAGATGACCGTGATGCAGTGGGCCGACTACTACACCAAGCTGCCCACCGCGGTCGGCAGCGGGCGTGGTCCCGCGGTCGCGATCATGCACGTCGACTCGCTCGCCACGAACGCCGCCCGGAACGTGATCGAGCCGCTCGACGACGTCGCCAAAGCGCTCGAGCTCAAGCAGGAGGACTTCTCCGAGGTGGTGTGGAAGGCCGGGGAGTTCAACGGCAAGCGCTACGGCATTCCGCTGGACGTGCACCCCTTGGGCTTCTTCTACAACAAGACCGTGATGAGCCAGGCCGGCCTCGACCCGGCCAAGCCGCCGACCAACGCCGACGAGTACGCCGCGGCCCTCGACGCGCTGAAGGGCAAGGGGATCCAGGGTCACTGGGCCACCCCGTTCCCGTTCACCGGCGTGCTCACCGTGCAGGCGCTGCTCTGGCAGTTCGGCGGCGACCTGTTCAACGACGACTCCTCGAAGGCGACCTGGCACGAGGAGGGCGGCGTGAAGGCGCTGACCTGGTTCTCCGACCTGGTGAAGAACGGGCACAGCCCGAAGAACGTCGCCCAGGACGCGGACAACATCGCGGTGATGAACGGCAAGAACGCCTTCGTCTGGAACGGCATCTGGAACATCAACACGTTCAAGGAGAAGAAGGGCCTGGAGTGGGGCGTCGCTCCGCTGCCGAACATCGGCGGGACCAAGGCCGCCTGGGCCGGCTCCCACCAGTTCGTCCTGCCGAAGCTGAAGACGGCGGACCAGAACAAGTCGACCGCCGCCCGGGTGTTCGTCAACTACATCAGCCAGAAGTCGCTGGAGTGGGCCAAAGGCGGTCAGGTCCCGGCCCGCAAGCAGGTTCGCGAGTCGGCCGAATTCAAGGCACTGCCGGAGCAGGCGGCGCTGGCCACCCAGATCGACGACCTGCACTTCCCGCCGTCGGTGCCCGGCATCGGTGACGCGCTGAACGAGCTGAACAAGGCCGTCAACGAGGCGGTGCTGCTGAAGACCGAGCCGGCCAAGGCGCTCGGCGACGCGGCGGCGCGAGCTGACAAGATCCTGGAGGCGAACCGCAAGAAGTACGGCGCGTAGCGATGGCCGTGCAGGCAAACGCGGGTGCGATCCGCAGGCGTCGCACCCGCGCCTCGACCGCGGTCCGGGGGCACGGCCGCGCGACGCCGTACCTGTTCCTCGCGCCCTATCTCCTGCTGTTCCTGCTGTTCGTGGTCGGGCCGGCCCTGTTCGGGTTCTGGATGAGTCTGCACGACTGGGACTTCCAGCTTCCGCGCAAGCCGTTCGTCGGCCTGCAGAACTACAAGGACCTGTTCGACCCGCTGTCGGCCACGGCCGAGCCGTTCTGGCACAGCATGCGGGCGACCGGGATCTTCACGGTCGCCTCGGTGCCGTTCCTGGTGGCGGTCCCGCTCGGCCTGGCCGTGCTGCTGAACCGGAAGTTCCCCGGCCGGACCTTCTTCCGGGCCGTGTACTTCGCGCCCTTCGTCCTCGGCGTCGCGGTCATCGGCCTGATGTTCCGCTACATCCTGGACACCAACTTCGGCATCCTGAACGCGTTCCTCGAACTGTTCGGCCTGCCCGAGATCGGCTGGACGAACGACCAGCCATGGGCGTGGATATCGCTCGTCGCCGTTACCGTGTGGTGGACAGCCGGCTTCAACTCGATCATCTATCTGGCCGGGTTGCAGGACATCCCGGCCGAGCAGTACGAGGCGGCCGAGCTGGACGGCGCCAGTACCTGGCAGCAGTTCCGCAACGTGACACTGCCCGGACTGCGGCCGGTCACCGTCTTCATCGTCACGATCACCCTGCTGGCCAGCGCGAACATGTTCGGCCAGTCCTTGCTGATCACTCAGGGCGGTCCCGGTGACTCGACCACCACCGCGCTGATGGTGATCACCGACACCGGCTTCGGCCAGTTCCGGATGGGTCAGGCGACCGCGATGAGCTACCTGCTGACCGCCGCGCTCGCGATCGTCTCGCTGGTCGTCCTCGCCTTGATCAGGGAGCGCAAATCATGAGACGCCGACCGTCGGCCGCGTTCTGGATCCTGGTCATCCTGCTGACCCTGCTGGTGATCCTTCCGCTGCTGTGGATGGTGATCACCTCCTTCAAGACCATCGGGGAGTCGCAAACCGATCCGCCGACGCTGGTCCCGCAGGATCCGACCGCCCGGGCGTACGGCGAGGTCCTCACCACCGGCGGGCAGAACCCCGTGCTGCGGTGGGCGATGAACAGCTTCGCCGCGGCCGCTCTGCACGCGCTGCTGGTGGTCGCGGTCGCCTCGATGGCCGGCTACGCGCTGGCCCGGATGAACTTCCGGTTCAAGAACGCGATCTTCAGCGTGATCCTGCTGACGCTGTTCGTGCCGGGGTTCGTTTTCCTGATGCCCAACTACCTGCTGATGGATCAGTTCGCGTGGCTGGACACGCTGTGGGCGCTGATCGTGCCCGGTGCCGCCGGGGCCTTCGGCGTCTTCTTCATGCGGCAGTTCTTCCTGGCGATCCCGAAGGAGCTCGAGGAGACCGCGCTGATCGACGGCGCGAACGCCTGGACCATCTTCACCCGGATCATCCTGCCGAACGCCAAACCGGCCCTGGCCACCCTCACCGTGCTGTCGTTCCTGACGAACTGGAACGACTTCATCTGGCCGCTGTTCGTGCTGTTCAGCCCCGAGCGGCTCACCCTGCCCGCCGGTCTGTCCCTGCTGCAGGGGGCCTATACGACCGACTATCCGGTGATCATGGCCGGCGCGACGGTCGCCGCCGTACCGGTGCTGATCCTCTACGTCTTCGTCCAGCGGTACGTGATCGAAGGTGTCGCGCGCAGCGGCATCAAAGGTTGACATCTGTTCTGAGAGGGGACCCGCCTGTGCCTTCCAAGAGACGACTACTGGCCGCAGCGCTTGCTGTGGCCGCAGTGGCTGCCGGTACGTCGGCAGCCACCGCCGCACCACCTGGCACGACCACCAACGCCATCTCGTCGAGCTTCGCCGACACGTTCGCCGATCCGTCGATCATCCAGGGCCGGGACGGCTACTGGTATGCGTACGCCACCTCCGACCCGCTGGTCGCGAACGGCCCGTTCGGCCTGATGCACATGGCCCGGACCAAGGACTTCAGCTCCTGGGAGTACCTCGGCACCGTCTTCAACGACCAGACCAAGCCCGCCTGGGCGGCGCCCGGCTCCTTCTTCTGGGCGCCCGACATCCGCTACTTCGACGGCAAGTACGTCATGTACTTCACCGTCACCGACACCGCGGCCAACCCCGGTGGCGATCCTGCGATCGGCGTGGCCACCGCCCCGACCCCGGCGGGACCGTGGACCGCCACCGACGGCCCGGTCGTCACCCCCAAGCCGGACGGGAACGGCGGCTACTTCGGCACCATCGACCCGGCCCTGCTCACCGCCGCCGACGGCAAGCGGTACCTGTACTACGGCGGCTTCTACGGCGGCATCTCCGTCACCGAAGTGACCGAGGACGGCCTGCACGCGGTCGGAGAGCCCACCCAGGTGACGATCGGCGACCGCTACGAAGGTGCGTACGCCGTCTACCGCGACGGCTGGTACTACCTGATGGGCTCGTCGATGAACTGCTGCGCCGGCCCGACCACCGGCTACTCGGTCTTCGCCGGCCGCTCGAAGTCGCCGCGCGGGCCGTTCCTCGACGCCGACGGCGCTTCGCTGAACGAGTCGCGCGTCGGCGGTACGACGGTCATCACGCAGAACGGCAACAAGTGGATCGGGCCCGGCCACCACGCGTTCATGACCGACGCGGCTGGGCAGGACCACATCGTCTACCACGCGATCGCCCGCGGTACGCCGTGGCTGACCGACCCGTTCGGGATCAACCGGCGCCCGATGCTGATCGACCGGATCGACTGGATCGACGGCTGGCCGCGGACCCGGGCCGGCCTCGGCCCATCCGAGGGTCCGGTACCGGCACCGACGACCGGATCGGGGATGGGCATCTCCTCGACCGATCCGGCCGGCGGACTGCTTGGTGCGTCGCGGCAGCCTGGTGATGCGCTTGGTGGTCCGAGTGCTTCGATCTCCGGTGCGGCGCGGACGCGACAGTCGGCTCCTGGTGGGTCGCTGCGGGTCGAGGCCGACGTACGGCTGGGGAAGAACTTCACCACGGTGCTTGGCGGTGGCGCGGTCGTCGCGTCGGTGTCGGGCTCGAAGGTGACTGTCGTGGCTGGTCGTCGTACCGCATCTGCTACCTTGCCGGCCGACTTCGATCGGTCTGCGTGGAACAAGCTCATCGTCCAGGTGTCCGGCTCGACGGTGACAGCGCGGCTCAACGACGCCGGTCTGGGTGACGTGTACGCCGAGGCGCAGCTCGTCGTACCCGGATTGGTGGTCAAGTCGGCGCCGGTGGCGTGGCTCGGGTCGGCCGAGGTGGACAACCTGACGGTGCGGCCGGTCGCTGCTCCGGTACGACGGTTGGCCGACGTACCGCAGACGGGGAACTTGCTGGCGGGCGACGACTTTGATGGTGACCTGGGCCCGGCGTGGTCGTGGGTGCGGCCGGACGACAAGGCGGTTGTTGCTGACGGCAAGTTGTCGTGGCCGCTGGAGAACGCTGATCTGGTCGGTGGCGGGAACACTGCCGGATTGCTCTTCCACACCACGCCTTCGACGGACAGTTGGATCGCGGAGACCAAGCTGAACCTCGACCTCGGTGAGGGCGACATCCGCAACTACCAGCAGGCCGGGATGATCGCGTACCTGAACGACAGCGACTTCGCGCGGCTCGGGAACGTCGCGATCTGGCGGACCCGGCAGACCGAGTTCGGGCGTGAACTGGTGGTACGGCCGTCGGACGGTGCGACCAACTACGGTGCGGCCGCGATCGGGCGATCGGCGCCGACGTTGTGGATGCGGCTCGCGTACAGCAAGAACGCCGCGGGTGAGCACGTCTACCGCGCCGCGACCTCGGTCGATGGGAAGAACTGGACCTGGGGCGCGTCGTGGGTGCTGCCCGCTCCGGCGAAGCTCGGGTTGTATGCGCATGGTGAGTTCACCGGTACTGCGGTTCCGCCGGTAGCCACGTTCGAGTACCTGCGGTTCTACGAGAGCAAGTGAGATGAGACGTCGGCTGGGGTTGTTGCTGCTGCTGTTCGCATTGGGTGGCTGCAGCGACCCCAGCCGTGCGTCGGAGTCGGAGTCGGAGGAGACGACGATGGGCTTTACCAATCCGGTCTACGACACCAACTTCGCCGATCCACAGGTGATTGCCGTGGACAACGGTTACGTCGCGTTCGCGACGAACGGTCCGCTCGGCAACGTGCAGACGCTGAAGTCGGGCGACCTGGTGTCGTGGGAACAGGTCGGTGACGCGTTGCCGTCGCTGCCCACGTGGACGACACCGGGCAAGGTGTGGGCGCCGGAGGTCGCCGTACATGCTGCTGATCGGTACGTCATGTACTACACGACGTCCGATGACGCGTCCGGGCGTCAGTGCATCGGTGTCGCGGTGGCGTCTGCGGCCACGGGTCCATATGTCGACAAATCGTCCAAGCCCTTGGTCTGTCAGGAAGCCGAGGGTGGTTCGATCGACGCGTCGCCGTTCCAGGACTCGTCCGGGAAGCGCTGGCTCTACTGGAAGAACGACGGTAACGCGATCGGCGTCGACACCTGGATCTACGTCTCCGAACTCTCCCCCGACGGCCTCACGCTGGTCGGTCCCACCCACCGAATGATCAAGCAGGATCTCGAGTGGGAAGGCAACCTGGTCGAGGCGCCGTACATGGTGGAACGCAACGGCAAGTTCCATCTCTTCTACTCCGCCAACGCCTACGACAAGGAAACGTACGCCGTCGGCCACGCCCTCTGCACCACCCCCACCGGCCCCTGCGCCAAGTCCGGTGACCCCATCCTCACCAGCACAGATGATGCCGCCGGCCCAGGCCACAACATGGTCCTGCTCAAGGACAACCGCTACTGGTTCATCTACCACGCCTGGGACCCCGCCGCCGTAGGACTAGACCCACCCGGCCGCACCATGTGGCTCTCCGAACTCACCTGGTCCGCCGACACCCCCGCCGTACAACCACCCCAAAAAGACAACCCCAACCACCCCTAGACCCCCAGGTCGACGCGCGCGCAATCGCCCGGCGATCCACCCGCCGAAGCTTTGAAGATAACGGTTCTCGCATACTCGTTGCCTGCCCATACACCAGTGGATATGATTTTGAAGTCATATGTCCTGGGTGTCATAGTTGATCGGTGCAGATCGACTGGCCGGCTGACTTCAGTGCTTGGCTCGATGACCTCGAGGCGCGAGTCGAGAAGGGAGAGGCGCATGCGAAGCAGTCCTCATCCTGGTTACGGCGGCGCTCAAACACCTGCAGGAGCTCAAAGAACCACCCACGCGTGACACCGAGACCGCGACGCTCCGGTGGATCCGCCAGTCGAAGCGCCATCAGCTCTGGCGGGTCTCACATCCGTATCGACCTGGCGTGGCCGTGCGGCTCATCTGCTGGTTTCCGCCGGAGTCCGACACCGTGGTCGTCGCACTGTTCGCGGGCGACAAGGCGCGGATCGGCGACGTGTTCTACAACTCCGTCGGCGCTCGCGCTGACGGTCTCATCGACCAGTGGAAACGAGAAGCGTTGAGAGGACGGTCATGAGCAGGAAGAAGTCCGAGCGAACGACCTTCGTTCGCGGCAACGCGCGACTCGACCAGTTGCTGGCCCGCCCCGACATCGCGGCCGGGGTCGCCGAGGTCGAAGCCGAGGCTCGGGAGATGGACCGGGTCTATGCCGAGAACCTCGCCATGATCCGTCGTGCCGGGGACCTGACTCAGGTAGAAGTCGCAGAAAGACTTGGTGTCGGCCAAGCGGTTGTCTCCCGGCTCGAGCGTCGGAGCGACATGCTGCTGTCGACCCTCGCGGACTATCTGCATGCGACGGGAGCGGAACATCCCCGCATCGTGGCAATCCTCAACGGCATGGAGGTCGAACTCGACCTCGACCAGTTCCGCGAGCCTCGCTCGGCCTAGAACCACCCGGTCCTGATCTTTCCTTCGCCGTGCTTGGGGTGTGGCATGGGCTCGACGGCGAGTGACGTAACTTTTCGGGTCCGGTGCGCATCGAGCTCTTTGGAAGTCTCAGACCTCACACCGGGAACGACCATGAGACGAAGCATCAGCATTGCTGCGGCGGCCGTGCTGGCTGCTGCGGGGTTCGGCGGGCCCGCGCACGCGGCTGTGGAGGGATCGGCCGCGACCTGTCGGGTGTACGCCGGATCCGTCACGGCCGACGGTGCGCACACCGGTGGGCCGACCCCGAACACGCCCGGCGGGACCACCCCCGGCGTCTTCGCACCGGGCACGGTGCGGATCAGCACCACCTTCACCACCAACCCGAACGTCGTGGGCGCCGACATCGCGGGCTGGGTGCTGCAGGGCGACTCGCTGTACCAGCGGAAGTACTCGATCACCACCGAGGGCTCGATCGACCCGGGCTGGCCGAACGACCTGCAGCGGATCGGCGGGGGCTGGACGAACTTCACCGCCCTGGAGGTCTCGCAGTACGAGGCAGCCGGATCGCCCGCGCGCACGACGGCGTACGGCCTGCGGAACGACGGCATGCTGTTCAGGTGGAACGTCCGCCAGGGAACGTGGAGTCGCACCGGCTCCACCCCCGGGTTCGCCTCGGTCAAGTCGATGGCGCTGATCAGTAAGACCCGCACATACGACACGTTCCTGGCCAGCACGCGCGGTGGTGCGCTCTACACCATCCACGTCCCGACCACCTCGCCGATGAAGCCGGTGGTCAAGGTGGTGCGCAGCAGGACCTGGCAGGGCTTCGAGAAGCTGATCGCCAGCAAGTGCGGCCAGTACGGCACGTGGCTCCTCGGCATCGACAAGGACACGAAGGCGGGCTACCTGTACGCCGTCGGGCACGCGAACGGACTGTCCACGGTGATCCAAGGCCTCGGCAAGGTCCAGGGCACGTACCCCGACCCGGTCTACTTCCGTTGGGCCGGCGTCGCCTCCGTCGACCCCCTCAACGGCGAGTGACGGTCGAGGACCTCGGTCAGTAGGCCGAGTGCTGTGTGCAGGTCCTCGGTCGATGGGGTCGCGTAGCCGATGACGAGGCCGGGTGGGCCGGGGGTTGAGCGGCGGTACTCCGACAGCGGGGCGATCACCACTCCGGCCGCCAGCGCGTCCGCGGTCACCTGCCGGTCGTCGACGTACTCCGGCAGCAGCAGGGTGATGTGCAGGCCGGCGTCTTGGCCGATGACTTGGCCGTACGGCGCCAGCACCGAGCAAGTGTGGATGCGGCGGTCGGCGTACAGGCGCCGACCGCGGCGGACGGCCTGGTCGAGGTAGCCGTCGCGGAGCATCGCGAGCAGGGCCGCCTGCATCGGCCAGCCCGGCCAATCGCCCGACTCGGCGCGGAAGGTGGCGAGCCGGTCGATCATCGTGTCGGAGGCGACCAGCCAGCCGAGCCGGAGGGACGGGCTGAGTGTCTTCGACAACGTGCCGAGATGGACGACCCGATCCAGGTCCAGTTGTGCGAGGGCGGGCAGCGGCGCGACGTCGTACCGGAACTCGCTGTCGTAGTCGTCCTCGATCAGCATCGCCCCGGTCCGGCGCGCCCACCGGATCAGTTCGTTGCGCCGGGCAACGGGTAGCCGGCCGCCGAGCGGGTACTGGTGCGACGGCGTGACGTACGCCGCCGGGACATCATCGGTGAGGGCCCCGACCCGCAGGCCGTCCTCGTCCACAGGTACGTCGACGATCTCGAGCCAATGGTCCCGAGCGGCGACGACCGCGTTCAGGTAGCCGGGATCCTCGATCGCGATCCGCTCGCCCGGCTGCATGGCGACCGCGAGCAGAAGGCGGAGACCGTGGACGGTGCCGTTGGTGATGAGCAGGTTCTCCGGTCCGCACGCGATCCCGCGGACCCGGCCGACGTGCTCGGCGAGTGCCTCCCGGAGCACGGGCAGTCCGGCCGCGTCGTCGTACCCACGCGGCGGTGACTGGGCCGACACCTCACGCCAGGCCCGCCGCCAACCGGGGTCGGGCGTCGGGCCGATGTACGGGATGCCGGGCCGCAGCGTGAGGAGGTCGGCCGTCGGATCCGGCCTGGGTGCAGGACTACGCCGTACGGCGGGCTGCAGCGGTACGACGTCCGTCACGAAGGTCCCGGCGCCGGGGCGACCCTCGATCCAGCCTTCGGCATGGAGTTGGTCGTACGCCGCCTGCGCAACAGACCGCGAGACGGAGAGATCCTTCGCCAGGTCCCGCGTGGACGGCAGCCGGTGGCCGGCCTGGAGACGCCCGTCCCGGATCGCGGCCCGGAACTGCTCGGCCAACTGCAGGTGCAGCGGCAGCCCGGCGGCGCGATCGAGGATCAGCGGCAGCGAACTCTCCACGAATGGACTACCTGATTCGATCGGGAATGGACCGTGCCAGCATGCCACTGAATCCCCCAACCTTGGTCATATGACAGTGCTTTTGGCCGGGCCTTCGGCGCCGGCGGGGTCATGGGGCATCGGCTCCCGGCCTTCCCTCGTCACTCCAGTCGCTTCGCTCCCTCCGCTCCTCAGTCCAGGCCGGGAGGCCCCATGACTACACCGCTCCAGCCGACCGACCGGACGTCCCTGCGCCGTTCGAAGGAGCGTGCCGCCACCGATCGCCAGGCGCTGTACGACGTACTCCTCGACGGCATGTTCTGCCACCTGGGTGTCGTCGTCGACGGCGCACCGCTCGTGCTGCCCACGGCGTACGGCGTGGACCTCAATCGAGGGACTGACGGCACCCTGTACCTGCACGGCTCGGTCGCCGCCCGCAGTGTGGTCGCGGCACCGGAGCAGACCATCTGTGTGACCATCACCCACACGGACGGACTGGTCCTGGCTCGCTCGGCCTTCCACCACTCGGTGAACTACCGCTCCGCGGTGATCTTCGGCGTACCCCGCCTGGTGACTGACCCGGACGAGGAGCTCCACGGGCTCAACCGCATCGTCGACCACCTGGTCCCCGGCCGCTCCACCGCGGTCCGCCCACCCAACCGCAAGGAGCTCGCCAAGACGTCGGTGCTCGCGCTTTCGCTGACCGAAGCCTCCGTCAAGACCCGCGCCGGCGAGGCCAACGACGAGCCCGAGGACGTCGATCTGCCCTACTGGACAGGCGTCCTGCCGCTCCGCGTCGTCGCCGACGAGCCCGTCACCAACTCCGACTGCGACCTCCTCGTGCCCGCCCACGTGCGGACACGAGCGAACCTCCTTGGCGCCCCGAGCCAAGGAGGTTCGATCTTCGGAACATAAGTTGCACAGAGCGGCACCGATCTTCCGGAAAGCGCGCTGGGTCAGGCGGCCGTGCCCTTGTTGTAGGTCTTCTGGGCCCAGAAGTAGCCGACCAGGGCGATGGCCACGCACCAGGCGATGGCGAGCCAGCCGGTGCCGCTGTCCATCGGCGCCCCCAGCAGCAGGTGGCGCAGGGTGTCGATGATCGCGGTGAACGGCTGGTACTCGGCGAACCAGCGGATGCCGCTCGGCATCGACTCCAGCGGGATGAAGGTGTTGCTCAGGAAGGGCAGCAGCAAGCTGATCGGCAGGACGATGTTGCTCGCCCCTTCCGCGGTCTTGCTGGTCAGGCCCAGCGCGATCGCGAACCAGGTCAGTGCGACGGTCAGCGCGATCAGCAACCCGCTCGCCAGCAGCCAGTCGCCGAGCGACGCGTTCGGCCGGAACCCGATCAGGATGGCGAAGCCGACCACCAGGACCAGGCTGACGACCGTCAGGATCGTGTTGCCCAGCACGTGCCCGGTCAGCACGGCCGGCCGGAAGATCGCCATCGTCCGGAACCTGGCGACGATGCCCTCGGTCATGTCCATGGCGGCGCCGACCGCGGGGGACATCGTCCCGGACGCGATGGACATCAGCAGGATGCCCGGGGTGAGGAAGTCGATGTACTCGAAGCCGTTGCCCCCGCCGAGACCGGCCGAGAAGGTCTTGCCGAAGACCACGCCGAACAGCAGCATCATGATGACCGGCATCCCGATGGCGCCGAGCGACAGTCCGGGGTAGCGCAGGGCGTGCCGCAGGTTGCGGCGCAACATCGTGGCGGTGTCGGCCATCGGGTAGCTCACGGTGCTCATTTGTTCGTCACTTTCTCTTCTGCGTTCTCGTGGGTGGTGGGCTGGCCGGTGACGGCGAAGAACACGTCGTCCAGGTCGGGGGTGTGGACGGTCAACTCGTCCACTTCGAGGGAGGCGTCGTCGATCCGGGACAGCAGCGCTCGCAGCGTGTGCACGCTGCCGTCGCTCGGCACCTGGAGGACCAGGGCGTCCTCGTCCCGGGACGCGGACGGCAGGACCTGGCCGGCCAATGCGAACTCCTCCGGCGCGGTGAACCGAAGCCGGATGTGCCCGCCTGGCACCCTCCGTTTCAGCTGCTCCGGGGTGCCTTGGGCAACCAATCGGCCCTGATCCAGTACGGCGATCTGATCGGCGAGCTGGTCCGCCTCCTCCAGGTACTGCGTGGTGAGGAGGACGGTGACACCGCCGGCCACCAGTTCGCGGATGAGCTGCCACATGCTGTGCCGGCTCCGCGGGTCCAGACCAGTGGTCGGCTCGTCCAGGAAGATGATCCGCGGGCTGCCGACCAACGTCATGGCCAGGTCGAGCCGGCGCTTCATCCCGCCGGAGTACGTCATGGCCATCTTCTTGCCGGCCTCGACCAGGTCGAACTGCTCCAGCAGCTCGGCTGCCCGGCGGCGTCCTTCGCTCCGGCCGAGGTGGTAGAGGTCGGCCATCATGATTAGGTTCTCCTGGCCGGTGAGCAGGCCGTCGACCGCGGAGAACTGGCCGGTGACGCCGATCGCGGCGCGCACCGCCTCCGGGTCCTGGTTCAGGTCGTGGCCGGCCACCCGGATCTCGCCGGCGTCGGCGGTGATCAGGGTGGACAGGATCTGCACCGCGGTGGTCTTGCCGGCGCCGTTCGGGCCGAGCAGCGCAAAGATGGTGCCTTCGGCAACGTTCAGGTCGATGCCGTCGAGTACGAGCTTGTCGCCGTACGACTTGTGCAGACCGCGCACGTCAATTGCTGATGACATGGGTTCCTCGCTTGTTTTCGGGCAGGGTGAACCTGGCCCAGGTGGCCTAATGGGTTGGGGAGGAGAGATTCAGGGCGTGCTGATCCAGCCGAGCCGCCGGCGCGGTCGGTGGATCAGGGCTGTGCTGTTAGCGGTGGTGGTGGATCAGATGTCGAGGTCCTCCACCGCGGGCTGTTTGTCGGCTTCCTCGACCAGTCCGTAGAGGTCCTCCGGGATCAGGTCACGCATTTCCTCGACCGAGTCCACGACCTGCAGGGTCGCCTCGCCCTGCGCCATGCTCCAGGACTGGTCGGTGCTCCAGTTGCCGATCCAGCTGCGCCAGCCGCTGAGGTACTCCTCCTCGCTGGCACCCTGGACGTACTGGTTACGGCGGTCCGCGTGCAGGACGAACTTTCCGCTGCGGCTGCGGTAGATCTTGAACGCTTCGTACCCGTGCTTACTGGAGCGGCCGCCTTCGGCGAGCAGTACGCCGGAGAACCGCTGCTTGCGGCCGGTCCCCCGGCCAACCCGCACGGTGATCTCGTCGTACCCCTCGAGTCGGCCTTCCTCCAGCTCGACGTACTTGCGCAGCGCGATGGAGATCGCCGAGGACAGGTTCCCGGCGAGCTCCTGCGCCTTCTTGTACAGCGGCAGGTCGTCGTCCGACACGTAGATCGTCTTGTTGGGCATCGTCTTGTCTCCTCCTACGTAGAACTATACGTAGGAGGAGCGAAGATGTCTACATATATCTCTACGTAGACGTGGCCTCAGCTGGGTGAGTAGAGCCAGGGCTGCTTGAGGTCGAAGAACGTGGGCGGGCCGGAGGACAGCGACTGCATCTCGTCCATCTGCGCCTGCAGCTCCGGTGGCGGCGTCTTCTGCTCGCCCTCGCGGGCCTCGGCCTCGCTGGTGAAGTACATGGCCATCGTGTAGTCGCCCTCGCCGTACATCGCGGCCACACTGCCGATGACGTCGGGCCGGAAGTCCGCCCACAGCTCCGAGTCCTGGCCCATCAGCTCGCGAGCACGCTCCGGGTTGTTGCCCGCACCCTGCATGACCTGCACGAAGCCGGCCGCGTCGGGCTCGCCCTGGACGTCGACCACTACGTCGTCGCTGTCGTGGAAGCTGGCGTCACCGCTGAGCACCGACGAGAACTCGTGCCACCACTTGTCCTGAGCGGGTGATTCGCTGTTCCGGCGGGCGGCTTCGGCGGACTCGAACCGCGCCAGCGCGATGAACCGCCCGTCCTCGGTGACACCGGCGGTGGTCCCCAGCCAGCCGGTCGCCTCGGGTGCCAGTTCCTCCACCCACCGGTCGAGCGCGGCGTGCGCCTGAGCTGCGTCTGTTACCTGTCCCTGAATGACCTGAACGAACATGGTGACCCTCCCCGTCTCTCAAGCCGTTGGTCGGCACCTCGACGTTACGCCCGGCTCCCCGCCCCGTCGATGCCCGCAAGATTCACGGCGGTACGGCGGGCGCGCGCGAGCATCAGCACGCTGGCGAGGACCCCGGTCGCGCCGAGTGTGATCAGCCGGGCGTCGGTTTTCCACAGGCCGAAGGCCAGCCAGCAGGACAGTTCGCCGAACACCAGCGCCCAGGTCAGCTGCGAGATCCCGGTCGGGTGAGCGGTCCGGTACGCCGTCCAGAGCGAGGGCGCGACCTGGACGATCGAGGCGGCGGCGAGCAGCGTACCCAGGCCGACCCGACCGCCGACCACACCGGCGATGACGAGCAGGCCGGCCCATCCGCCGATCCAGCCGACTGCACGTCGGTTCAGGGCGCCACGTCGTACCAGCATCACCGCGACCGTGCCGGCCAGCAGGCTCGCGGCGGTCGACGGCAGACTCGCGGTCCAGTAGCCCGACAGCATGAAGTACACGAACCAGGCCGCGTTGTTGAGGCTGGTCAGCGTCGCCCAGGACCAGGACACCCCGGCTGTGTCGCCGGTCGCGCGCAGCTTGACGATCTGCGGCAGGTACTGCGGGATGCCGAAGACGGCGGCGGCGATGGGCAGAAGGTCGAGCATGTCGCAAAATTACGTCTGATCCGGCGACGATATCGTGCTAATTCATGCTCGATCGACGCCCACAGCGATAGGATTCCTTCTATGGATGCGATCGATCGCAAGATCCTTGCGGTGCTGCAGGCCGAGGGGCGGCTGACGGTGACGGAACTGGCCCAGCGGGTCGGGCTGAGTGCGGCGCCGTGTCATCGAAGGATGCGGGAGCTGGAGCGGTCCGGGGTGATCGGTGGATATCGGGCCGTGCTCGATCCGGCCGTGGTGGGTCGCGGGTTCGAGGTGCTGGTCGCGGTGACGATGGATCGGGAGGAATCGGTCGCCGCGTTCGAGGCCGGCCTGGCCGAGATCGAGGACGTGGTGCACGCGGAGCGGCTGTTCGGTGAGCCGGACTACCTGATCCGGGTGGCGACCGCGGACATTGCCGCGTTCCAGAAGTTGCGGGACGAGAAGCTCGCCCGGCTGCCGGGGGTGCAGCGGATGACGTCCACCATCGTGATGATGCGGGTGGTGGACAACCGGCCGTTGCCGACGTGAACGCTGTGGAAACCGATCGGCTCAAACCTCGCTTATCCACAGATTTCTGGGAATTCTCGCCGGAGATCGTGGAGAAGCCGGGGACAACCTGGGGACAAATCGCCGGAAAGCTGTGCACAGCTGGGGATACGGGTGTGGATAACTTCACGCCTGTGATTCCCGGCGCCTGCGGTCGCCAAGCTGCCCGCCGTGCAGGCGAACCAGGTGTTCGGTTGGAACCCGGAGACGTCGACCAGCTGGGCCCAGTTCGCGCCCGCGCTGCGGCAGTTGACCACGGACCTGAGCCGGGTGCGCCCGATCACCGGCTGAGGCCTTGGCACAGTCGCCCCGCTGAGGCCAGCGGGGCTCAGCGGCGGACTAGATCCACTGGGTGGAGACGACGAAGCCGACGGCGATCAGGCCCATGCCGATCAGCAGGTTCCAGTTGCCCAGGTCGTTCATCACCGGGATGTCCTGGCCGGCCACGTAGAAGACGACCAGCCAGGCGAGTCCGAGCAGCCAGCAGGCCAGCATCAGCGGCGCCACCCAGACGCGGCTGGTGGTGCGCGGCTTCTTCGGCGTCTTCTCCGCCTTGACCTTGTCGGTCTTCTTCTTGTTGCGACTGCTCGACTCGGGCACGACTGAACTCCTTGTAAGGACGCATAAGCTGAGCGCTGAGGCGCCGGACGGTGTCTGTTCTGGGTCCGGTCCCGGGTTAGCGTAGTGCAGAGAGCAACATGGAGATCACGGGTGCGTAGGTTGAGGCGTATTTCGCTGTGGCGAGCGGGGGCACCGCTGGCGCTGTTGTGCGCCGGTCTGCTGTTCGCGACCAGCGCCACCAACGCCCGGGGCACCGACCTGCGCCCTAGCCGCAACACTACGCTCGCCGGGCTGGTGGAGGAACAGAGCCGCCGTAGCGCGAGCCTGGTCCGTCAGCACGCGGCGCTGACCCAGGACATCGAGAAGCTGCAGGCGCAACAAGGCTCGATCGACCCGAAGCTGTCCGACCAGCTCAAGGAACTGTCCGATCAGGTCGGCACGACGCCCGTCACCGGTCCAGGACTGACCGTCACCCTGAAGGACGCGCCGCGTGAGGTGGTCAAGGACAACCCGGATGTCGACGCCGACTGGTTGGTGATCCACCAGCAGGACATCCAGGCCGTGGTGAACGCGCTCTGGGCCGGCGGCGCTGACGCGCTCTCGATCCAGAACCACCGAGTCATCTCCACCACCGGGATCAAGTGCGTCGGCAACTCCGTCGTCCTGCACGGTGTGCCGTACCTGCCGCCGTACAAGATCACCGCGATCGGGGACCGGCGGAAGCTGCAGAAGGCGCTGGACGACTCGCAGTACATCGAGAACCTGCAGGACTACGTGGTGAAGTTCCAGCTCGGGTACGAGGTGAAGAACGAGTCGTCGATCGCGATGCCGGCCTACGAGGGCACCCTCGATCTGCAGAGCGCGACCGTGCCGGGCTTCGAACGCACTCCTTCGGTCAGCCCGACGGCCAGCGGCCGGTAGGCCTAGCTGTCACAATGGACCGCATGCCGCGGATCCTTGTCGTCGACAACTACGACTCCTTCGTCTACAACCTGGTCCAGTACCTGCAGCAGTTGCAGGCCGAGACCACCGTGCTGCGCAACGACGAGGTCACCCCTGACCAGGTCACCGAGTACGACGGTGTCCTGCTCTCCCCCGGCCCCGGTACGCCGGAAGAGGCCGGCGCGTGTGTGGACATCATCAAGGAGACGGGCGGCCAGGTCCCGATCTTCGGCGTCTGCCTTGGCCTGCAGGCCATCGGCGTCGCGTACGGCGGGGTGGTCGGACGGGCCGACGAGCTGCTGCACGGCAAGACGAGCCAAGTCTTCCACGAGGGCGCCGGTGTGCTTGCCGGGTTGCCGTCGCCGTTCACCGCGACCCGGTACCACTCGCTGGCGATCGCCGAGGGCACCGTGCCCGACGAGCTGCAGGTGACGGCCCGGACCGAGGCCGGCGTGATCATGGCGGCCAGGCACCGCGACCTCCCGGTCGAGGGCGTCCAGTTCCACCCGGAGTCGGTGCTCACCGAGGGCGGCCACCGGATGCTCGCCAACTGGCTGGCGATGTGCGGCGACCCGGATGCCGTCGCCCGCTCGGTCGGTCTGGCTCCCGTCGTCAGCTGAACCAACGAAGAAGCCCCCCGCACTGGGCGGGTTCGTCGTTGGTCAGCCGCCGATGATCGGTGGCGTGGTCGGATCCTCCGGAGTCTCCGACGGCGTTGGACTCGGTGTGGTGCTCGGGGTGCTCTCCGGCAGGTCGTTGATGGTGAGCGTGATCAACGAGCCCTTGGGGGCCTTGGTGTTCGCCTTCACGCTCTGCTGGATCACGGTCTGGTCGACCGCGTTCGGGTCGGTGCCGGTCGCGTAGCCGACCTGGAAGCCGAGATCCTTCAGCTGCTTGGTCGCGTCGTCCTGCGGCACGGTGACGACGTTCGGAACCTCGATCATCTCCTTGCCGGAGGACACGGTCAGGGTGAACTCGGTGCCGGACGGGTACTGACCGGTCGGGTCCGGGCTGACAGCCAGCACGGTGCCGGCCTTCTCACCGCTGTCCTGTTCGACTGTCTTGTCCTTGACCTTGAAGTTCGCCGCGGTGCCCTCGAGAGCCTTCCGTGCCGAGGATTCGGACTTGCCGATCACGTCCGGCACCGGGAAGGCGCTGCGGCCCGCCGAGAACACCACGGTGACGGTCGAGTCCTTCTCGGCCTCGGTGTTCGGCTGCGGGGTCTGCGAGAGCGCCAGTCCGCGGCCGACCGTGTCACTCGGCTGGGACGGGCCCTGAGCGAACTTCAAGCCCTGCTCGGTCAGCAGGGCGGTCGCCTCGGCCACCGACTTGCCGCTCACGTCCGGCACCTGGACCTTCGCCGGCGGGGCCGCCGTGCCGCCGCCGTTGTCCTTGTTCATGCTCGTGAACAGGGCATAGGCGCCGACCGCCACGGCCACGATGGCCAGACCGAGCAGGAAGTAGGCGAGACCGCGGTTGCGGCGGGCCCTGGCTGCTTGGGCCTCGTCCAGATCGTCGCCGTCCGGCGGCAGCAGGTCGTCGGCAGCGGTCTGCCGGTAGGCCTGGGTCGCCGCGGCCGGGGCCACCGCCGGAATCGCGCGGGTCTCGCCGAACGCGGCCATCGGCGCGGTCACCTGCTGCCCGGCCAGCACCCGGTGGATGTCCTGCCGCATCTCGGCAGCGCTCTGGTACCGCTCCTCGCGGTTCTTCGCCAGCGCCTTGAGGACGACCGCGTCGACCTCCGGCGGGATGTCGGGGTCGAACGACGACGGCGGCAGCGCCTGCTCCCGGACGTGCTGATAGGCCACCGACACCGGCGACTCACCGACGAACGGCGGCCGGCCGGTCAGCAGTTCGTACAGCAGGCAGCCGGTCGAGTACAGGTCCGAGCGGGCGTCGACGGTCTCGCCGCGAGCCTGCTCCGGTGACAGGTACTGCGCCGTACCGATGACGGCCGCGGTCTGGGTCATCGTGGACGAGGTGTCGGCGACCGCGCGGGCGATGCCGAAGTCCATCACCTTGACCTGACCCTGCGGGGTCAGCATCACGTTCCCGGGCTTGATGTCGCGGTGCACGATGCCGGCCCGGTGGCTGTAGTCGAGTGCTTCGAGTACGCCGGAGGTGATCTCCAGCGCCCGCTCCGGCATGATCTTGCGGCCCTCGCGGATCAGGTCCCGCAGCGTCTTGCCGGTCACGAGTTCCATCACGATGTACGGAATGGTGATGCCGGAGCCGTTCGGGTCCGGCTCCTCGCCGGTGTCGTACACCGACACGATGGTCGGGTGGTTCAGAGAGGCAGCCGACTGGGCCTCCCGACGGAATCTGGCTTGGAAGGTCGCGTCGCTGGCCAGATCGACCCGCAGTCGCTTGATCGCGACGCTTCGGCCGAGCCGGTTGTCGACGCCCCTGCGCACATCGGCCATGCCGCCGCGGCCGAGCGGTTCGCCTTCTTCGTACCGGCCGCCGACGAGACGTGCCTGCGATGTCATGACTCTGCCTTCCAACCTGTCCGGAACACACTCAACTTGCCCACGGTAGCGGCCGCCACACGTGGATCCCCGTTGGAAAGACGCGCTGTCACGGCATCATTCCGTATCGTGGTCATTGGCCCAGCACCGCCTCCATCACCCGTTTGGCGATCGGTGCCGCCAGGGTGCCGCCGGCGATGTCGTTGCGCGGGATGTTCGCGTCCTCGATCATCACCGCCACCGCGACCTTCGGGTCGTCGGCCGGGGCGAATGCGGTGAACCAGGCGAACGGCGGCCGGTCCTTCGACGTCTGCGCCGTACCGGTCTTGCCGGCCACCTGGACATTGCTGATCCGGCCGGGCTTGCCGGTGCCGTTTTCCACCACGTCGACCATCATCGTGGTGAGCTCAGCCGCGACATCCGGCGTGACCGCCTGGTGCAGCGACTCCGGCTTGGTCTCCGACACCGTCTTCAGGTCCGCGGTCTTCACGTTCTGCACCAGGTAGGGCTTCATCACGTCGCCCTTGTTCGCGATCCCGGCCGCCACCATCGCCATCTGCAGCGGGGTGGCCCGCACGTCGAACTGGCCGATCGCGGACTGCGCGGTCTGCGGCTGGTTCGGGTCACCCGGGAACTGGCTGGCAACCGCGCCCAGCTCGGGCAGGTGCCGCTCGCCGAAGCCGAACTTGGCGGACTGCTCGGCCAGCGCGTCCGCGCCCAGCTCCATGCCGATGGCGCCGAACGCGGTGTTGCAGGAGTTGCGCAGCGCGACCGTCAGCGTCGCGTTGTCGCTGCCGCCGCAGTTCTGGAGGTTCTCGTTGCGCAACGGTTCGGTGGTCTGCGGCAGCGGCAGCTCGGCCGGCGAGCGCACCTTGGTCTCTGGCGTGAACTTGCCACTGGACAGGGCTGCGGCGGCAGTGACCAGCTTGAACGTCGAGCCCGGCGGGTAGAGCTCCTTGACCGCCCGGTTCGACATCGGCTTGCTCTCGGCCTCGTTCAGCCTCTTCCACGCTGCGCTGACGTCCTCGAGGTTGTGCGAGGCGAGCTGGTTCGGGTCGTACGACGGCCGGCTCACGAGCGCGAGCACCCGGCCGGTCTTCGGCTCGATCGCCACCACCGCGCCGGTCTTGCCGGCCAGTCCGGCGTACGCCGCCTGCTGCGCCGCGGCGTTCAGCGTCAGCGTCACGCTGGCGCCCTGCTGGCGGCGGTTGGTGATCACGTCGATCACCCGGCGGAAGGCCATCGACGGGTCGGACCCGTTCAGCTCGGCGTTCTGGGTCAGCTCGATGCCGGCCCGGCCGTACAGGTAGGAGTAGTACCCGGTCACTGGTGCGTAGACCGGACCGGACGCGTACGTGCGCTGGAACTGGAACCGGTCGTTCGACGGCTTGCTCTGCGCGATCGGCGTACTGCCGATCAGGATCGGGCCGCGGTCGACCGAGAACTGCGAGTCGCGCACTCGCCGGTTGTCGTTGCGCGCGTTCAGGTCGCCGGCCCGGAAGGCCTGCAGGTACGTCGCGTTCGCCATCAGCGCGAGCATCAGGATGATCGCCGCCATCGCCAGTCGCCGGATCGCTGAGTTCACTGCTTCTGCACCGCCATCGCGATCGTTTCGTCGGACACTGGAGCGGCCGGGGTCTGCGGCCGGCGCGCCTGGTCACTGATCCGCAGCAGCAGCGCGATGATCGCCCAGTTCGCGACCAGCGACGTACCGCCCAGCGCCATGAACGGGGTGGCCAGACCGGTCAGTGGGATCAGACCGGTGACACCGCCGACGATGACGAACACCTGCAGCGCGAACGACATGGCCAGACCGGTCGCGACCAGCTTGCCGAAGATGTCCCGGCAACCGAGCGCGGTTCGCAGGCCGCGCTCCACGATCAGCGTGTAGATCAGGATGATCGCCATCAGCCCGGTCAGGCCGAGCTCCTCGCCGAACGAGGAGATGATGAAGTCGCTCTGGCCGTAGAAGCCGAGCAGTTCGGGGCGGCCCTGGCCCAGGCCGCGGCCGAGCACACCGCCCCAGGCCTGGCCCATCAGGGCGGTGGCGACCTGGCCGCCGACCTCGTTGAACGGGTGCAGCCAGTCGTCCACCCGCTTCTGCACATGGCCGAAGGTCTGGGACGCGAAGAACGCGCCGCCGGCGAACAGCAGGCCACCGATGATCAGCCAGCCGGCCCGCTCGGTGGACACGTACAGCAGGATCAGGAACAGGCCGAAGAACAGCAGCGACGAGCCAAGGTCCTTCTCGAAGACCAGCACGCCCAGGCTGACCGCCCAGGCGATCAGGATCGGGCCGAGGTCGCGGGCCCGGGGCAGGTCGAGACCGAGGAAGCGGTGCCCGGCCAGGGTCAGCACGTCCCGTTTGACCACCAGGTAGCCGGCGAAGAAGATCACCAGACAGAGCTTCGCGAACTCACCGGGCTGGAACGACATCCCGAGGAACCGGACCCAGATCTGCGCGCCGTTGATGTCCACACCGAGACCCGGGATGAGCGGCAGCACCAGCAGGATCAGACCGGCCAGTCCCGCGGTGTAGGTCAGCGCCTGCAGCCGCCGGTGGTCGCGGATCAGCACGATGACGGCCAGGAACAAGACGACGCCGACCGCGGTCCAGGTGATCTGCTGCGGCGCGGCGGCTGCCCGCGGCTCCCGTCCGGCCGCCTCCGCGGCCGCGGCCAGGCCGAGGTCGACCCGGTGGATCATCGCCACACCGAGCCCGTTGAGTACGACGGCGCACGGCAGCAGCACCGGATCGGCGTACGGCGCGCGGTAGCGCAGCGCGAAGTGGGCGATCAGCGCGAGCAGCCCGATGCCGGCGGCGTAGTACCCGGTACTGGCCGGGACCTTGTCCTGGACGGTGATGCCGATGTTCACGTACGCGCCGACCGAGACGATGATCGCGATGATGAGCAGCAGCAACTCCACCCCACGCCGGCTGCGCGGGATGATCTGGATGACGGATGTCGACGCGATACTCATCGGACGCCGTCACAGTCGTCGGGGTTGACCGTCCCGGTGGTCGGCGTGGTGGACGGTGTCGTGGCCGGCGGCTTGACCGTGACCGTCGGTGCAGGAACCGTCGTACTGGGCTTCGGCGTACTCGGCTTCGGCGTGGGACTCGGGGTCGGCTTCGCCTTGGCGGCGCACTCGTCGGCGGTGCGCTGCAACTCGCTCACGATTGTCCGCGCGCCGGGGAGGTCGTCGGCCTGGATGTTGTTCTCCACCTGCTCGCGGCTGTACGTCGGCAGCTTGTCCACCTGCAGGTTCTGCTTCTCGTACACGCTCGACAGCGTCAGGCCGGGGATGTCCCCTTCCACCCCCTTGAAGATCGCCACGTAGTCGCCGTCGGTGCCGACGTAGTACTGGTTCTGTGTCCACCTGTACGCGAACCAGCCCACGCCACCGATCAGGCCGAGGATGACGACCAGTACGGCGATCCGCCGCAACCACGGGAAACGCTTGGGCGGCCGCGGGGCGTACCGCAGCTCCTCCGGATCGAGGACCGCGCCGCCGGCACCGCCACCGCTGCCATGACCGGGTACGACGACTGTCGGCTCGCCGCGACCTGTCCCGCCCTGCGCCAGCTCAGCGGCCGCGCCGACGAGCTGCGCGTTGGACCCGCTCGACGGCTGCGTCTCGACCACGTCCGCGACGACGCACGTGACGTTATCGTTCGACCCGGCTTCCAGGGCGTGCGTGATGAGCTCCACCACCACGGAGTCCGGCGTACCGTCGGCCATCGAGGCCGCGATCACCTCGTCACTCACGTAGTCGGGCAGGCCGTCACTGCACAGCATCAGCCGGTCGCCGGCGCGGACGTCGAGGATCTCCAGGTCCGGATCGGAGTCCGGCCGGCCGTCGAGCACGCGCAGGATCAGATTGCGGTGCGGGTGGGTGAAGGCCTCCTCCTTGGAGATCCGGCCCTCGTCCACCAGCGACTGCACAAAAGTGTGGTCGTGGCTCAACTGGTACAGCAGCCCGTCGCGCATCCGGTACGCACGGGAGTCGCCCAGGTGGGCCAGTCCGAGTTGTTGCCCGTCGAACATCAGCGCGGTGACGGTCGAACCCATCCCCTCGCGCTCCGGGTCCTCCTCGACCAGTTCGGACAGCCGCTCGTTCGCCCGGTGCACCGCACCGGCCAGCGCCTCGATCATGTCCTCGCCGCTGATCCCCGACTTGTCCAGCTTCCGGATCACCTGGACCGCGGCCGCACTGGCCACCTCACCGGCCGCCGCGCCGCCCATTCCGTCGGCGAGCAGCAGGAGGTGCGGACCGGCGTACGCCGAGTCCTCGTTGTTGCGGCGCACCCGTCCGACGTCGGACAGTGCGGCATAGTCGAGCGACAGGGTCATTGAGGCAGGCCTACTTCGCGATGTTCAGCGTCGTCCGGCCGATCCGGATCGATCCGCCGATCTCGGCCGGCACCGGGCGGGTCACCCGCTGGCCGTCCAGGTACGTGCCGTTGGTGGAGCCGAGGTCCTCGACCCACCACTGGCCCTCGGAGAGGAACAGCCGGGAGTGCCGGGTGGAAGAGTAGTCGTCGTCCAGCCGGATCTGGCAGTCCGAGCCGCGGCCGATGATCACCGGTTGGTCCACCAGGGTGGCACCGACCCCGGCCTGGGGCCCGTCCGCGATCGTCACCGACCCGGGCAGGCCCTTGCGCTTCTTCACCGGCTTGACCGGTTTCGGCGTCCGGCTGTTCTGGGGTACGACGGCGGCCGCCGCACGACTGTCGACCTTCGCACCGAACAGGTCGGACCTGATCACGGAGAGCACCGCGAGGACGAACATCCACAACAGGGCTAGGAACCCCAGTTTGATCAGGGTCAGGGTCAGTTCCGACATGGACGGTCAGTCACCACCCGCTGCTCGGCGGCTGGGCGATCGGCTCGTCCGCCAGACGCAGCGTCATCGTCGTGTTCCCGATCCGCACGGTCGAGCCGTCGACCAGCTCGGCCTCGGTGCTCCGCCGTCCGTTCACCAGCGTCCCGTTGGTGGAACCCAGGTCGACCAGGACCACCCGGACACCGCCAGGACCCTCTGGCATCAGCCGGATCTCCGCATGCCGCCGGGACACACCCGGGTCGTTGATCTGGATGTCCGCGTCGGTACCGCGGCCGAGCACGACACCCGGGGGGTTGACCGGCCGGCGGCGGCCGTTCACCTCGAGCATCACCTGCGGGTGGCCGCGGCGCGGAGGCTGTTGCTGGGGCGGCGGTGGGGCGCTCTGCATCACTGTCTGGCCGTCGTTCGGCGGCACGTAGGGCTCCTGCTGGTAGGGCTGGGGCTGCGGACGGGGCCGTTGGGTCCCGACCGTGGCACTGACCACACGGAACTTACCCGTCGGCAGGTCGTCCTGCCGGGTCAGCGCGATCTCGATCGGACCGGAGAACGTGTACCGCTGGATGTCGGCATGGTCACGCAACTCGTTCGCCAGTTCGTGGTTCAGGGTCTGGCCGTAGGCGTCCAGGCGCTCGAAGTCGCCTGGCCCGAGTTCGATGGTGAAGTGATTCGGCACCAGCCGGCGGTCCCTGGACAGGATCCGCGCGGTGTTGTCGATCTCACGCTTGAGCGCCGCCGCCAGCTCGATCGGCTCGACGTCGCCCTTGAACGCACGCGCGAAGACACCGCTCACAATGCCCTCCAGACGTCGCTCGAAGCGCTGCAGCGGTCGCACGCCTCCTCCTCCACGGTCCGGTCGCCGGTTGGTGCCAACGATCCTGCTTGCCGTCCGGCGCCCTCAGCAGGCACGCCGTACGTCGTCCGCCGGTCGTGGGCGGACACACCGGGTACGACGATCGATCGTATCGGGAGGTTCGACCCAACCCGCAATGTGAACGTTCCGTAGGACCCGTGCTACTGTTCCTTCTCGGTTGCAGAAGACACTGTCAGATGCGATCAAGCGCGCGGGTGGCGGAATAGGCAGACGCGCACGGTTCAGGTCCGTGTGCCCGAAAGGGCGTGGGGGTTCAACTCCCCCCTCGCGCACAACAAGTCCCGGTCGACGACCGGGACTTTTTGCATTCCGAGCGTTGCCTCCGGTGTGGCGACTGTCACCCGGTCAGCGGGTGGTACGCCGGGTTCCGGGTGGGACCGAGCTTGTGTTCGTGGCGTTGGGGCGTTCTGTCGGCACGGGCTGAGACTGTAGGGCGATGACGGGGATTCGGATTGCTATTGCTCAGCCCACCATCACGGCGGACGCTCGGGCGAACGGGAAGACGGTTCGTTCGCTGATGCGGAAGGCAGCCGGCGGGCGGGCTCGGCTGGTGCAGTTCCCCGAGGGCCTGCTGAGCGGGTACGCGAAGGAGCAGATCGCCGACTGGTCGGACGTTGACTGGGACGCGGTCTGCGACGAGCTCGAGCAGATCATGGCGCTGGCCGCGGAGCTGAAGCTCTGGGTCGTGCTCGGCTCGGCGCATCCGCTGACGCCGCCGCACCGGCCGCACAACAGTCTGTACGTCATCTCCGACGCCGGCGAGCTCGTCGACCGGTACGACAAGCGGTTCTTGTCGAACACCGAGCTCAACCACTTCTACTCGCCCGGTTTCGACCCGGTCGTATTCGACGTCGACGGCTACCGGTTCGGCTGCGTGATCTGTGTCGAGATCAACTTCCCGCACCTGTTCAGTCAGTACGAGCGGCTCGGCGTCGAGTGCCTGCTGCTGTCGGCGTACCCGGTCGACGCGGTCTTCGAGGTGAAGGCCCGCGCGCACGCCGCGATCAACTGCTACTGGGTCGCCATGTCGCTGCCCGCCCAGACCGTGGACCTGATGCCGTCCGGTCTGATCACCCCGGACGGCACCTACGCCGCCCAACTCGCCGGCAAGTCCGAGCTCACCATCACCACCATCGACCGCGACGACCCGGCCCTGAAGGTCCCCCTCGCCCACGCCCGGCCCTGGCGCGCCACCGCTCTCAAAGGCGATATCTACCGCACCCGAGCCGTCGCCGACCCCCGCTCCAGCGACCGCACCACGCTCTGATCGCTCTCCGTAGGGCCTGCCGTCGATCCGGATCGAGAACTTCCGCGACGGCATGGAGGACCACAACCTGCTCGCGGCACTCCGGCAGGCCGTCGACCACGCGCCACCGGGTAGCGACCCGCGCATCATCGCCCACGCCGAGGACCTGCTGACCTCCCGGCAGGTTGTCACGAACCAGAGGAACTACGTCCGCGAACCGGCTGCCTACCAGGCGTGGCGCGGTCAGGTCGGCCGGGCGCTCGAACGGCTGACGTAGCCCGGTCGGGGGACAGCCGAGGTCGGCCGCTGGATTGACGACGAGGTCAGCACCGGATGACAGAGTTGGCATCCAAGGGTGTGACCTGGAAGGAAGCCGGCGGTATGGAGAGTGCGGCGTTCGAACTGGACGGTTTGACCAAGGTCTTCGGGTCGGAGACGGCGGTTGACGATCTGAGTCTTGCGGTGCCGAAGGGGTCGTTCTTCGGGATGCTGGGACCCAACGGGGCCGGGAAGACGACCTCGTTGTCGATGGCGGTCGGGCTGCTGCGGCCGGACGCGGGTACGGCGAGGATCTTCGGGGTGGACGTGTGGGCCGATCCCACCCGGGCGAAGGCGTTGGTCGGCGTACTGCCGGACGGGCTCGGGATGCCTGAGCGGTTGACCGGGCGCGAGGTGCTCACCTATCTCGGGCTGCTGCGCGGTCTGCCGGCGGACGAGGTCGAGCGGCGTACGACGGAACTGCTCGAAGTGCTCGAGCTCGATCACGAGGACGGGAAGCAGGTGATCGGGTACTCGACCGGGATGCGGAAGAAGCTCGGCTTGGCTGTCGCGTTGCTGCACGCGCCGCGGCTGCTGGTGCTGGACGAACCGTTCGAGGCGGTCGATCCCGTGTCGGCGGCAACGATCCGGACCATCCTGAACAGGTTCATCGCCGGCGGCGGCTCGGTGGTGATGTCGAGTCACGTGATGGCGCTGGTCGAGCAGTTGTGTGACCGGGTGGCGGTCATCGCGCACGGGAAGGTTGTTGCCTCGGGCACCGTTTCCGAGGTGCAGGCGGGCGGCACCCTGGAGGACGCGTTCGTGTCGCTGGTCGGTGCCTCGACCCGTGGCGCGGAAGGGTTGTCATGGCTGTCGGCCTGACCTACGCCACCTCGCAGACGCTGGTCCGGATGCGGCTGGCCGCGTTCCGGCACGCGCTGAAGGACCAGAACCGGCTGAGCTGGATCGGCACCGGCGCGTTCGCCGGCGTGGTGCTCGCCGGCGGGACGATCTGGGTGGCCGCCAAGGGCGATCTGGATGTGCTCGTCGTCGCTCTGGCGGTCTGGATGCTCGGCTGGATCGTCGGCCCGATGTTCGCCGGTGGCGGTGACGAGACGCTCAAGCCGGAGTACTTCAGCATGCTCCCGCTCACTCCCCGCACACTCTCTGCCGGACTTCTCACCGCCGCACTGGCCGGTGTCGCGCCAATCATCAGTCTGCTGGCGCTGCTGAGCCTCGTAGTCCTCGGCACTCAGCTGTCCGTCGCCGCGACCCTGATCGCCTTACCTGCTGTGGTTCTGCAGCTCCTGTGCTTCGTGCTGGCGTCCAGGCTCGCTGTTGCGGTGTACGGCGTACTCCTGCAGGTGCGGTCCGGCGCTGTACTCGCTGCAATCGTCAACGCGTTCATCCTGGCGTTCACTGCGCAGGGGTGGGCTCTGATCGTTGCCTTCGTGTCCACGGACGTGCAGGGCACCATGGCGAGCGGTGCACGTGTTGCGCCGTCCGGCTGGGGTCTGGTCGCAGTAGAGGCTGCTGGGCGTGGCGACTGGTTGCGGGTGCTCCTGGCCCTTGCAGGTCTTGCAGTACTTGCTGTGGTGATGTTCGTCGGCTGGTCCGCTCTCCTGGTACGACGTACGACGGCCAGCCGCACCGGCCGCAAACCACGGCGGCTGCTGACTGCCACTGGTCCACGTGACGCGGCTGCAGCCAAGGAGATCCGGTCCTGGACGCGTGACCTGCTCTACGGGCACCGTGCCGTGTTCGCGATCAGCTACGGCCTCTTCTTCTGCCTGATGCCGCTCGCTATCGGCTGGAAGGGCATGCTGCCGTGGGCCGGTCCGGCCGCTCTGGTGATGGCCGGGTCGATGGCGTCCAACCTGTACGGCTCGGACGGTACGGCGCTCTGGACGACCCTCATGACTCCTGGCTCGGCCGGGCCGGATGTCAGAGCTCGGCAGCGCGCGTTCCTGCTGGTGTTCGGGCCGCCGACCCTGCTGATCACTCTCCTCCTCACCTGGTGGTCGGGCTCCTCGAGTGCGTGGCCGCTCGTGCTGAGCGTGCTGCCGGCGCTTCTGGGCGGTGCGGCCGGTCTGGTCGTCGCCTGCTCGGTGTTCGCGGCTGTGCCGACGACGGACGCGCACAAGCGGTCCGGCAACCCGCTCAACTCAGGTGAGAACGAGAGCGAGACCATGGGCATCGTCTGGGTGATGCTCATCCTGGTGTCGCTCACGGCCGGCCCAGCACTCGGGGCAGCCCTGGCCTGGTCCTGGTGGGGCGTCGCGGTCGGCGTGGCATCCGGCGTACTGGCGTGGTGGTACCTCGGCCGACTAGCAGCCGTCCGCCTGGACCAGCGCGGCCCGGAGCTACTCACCCTCCTCAGGCACGGCCGCTCCACCACCGAGCAGGCCAAGAAGGCTGCCGTTCTCGACCAGCTCCCCCGCTGGCGCCGTACCCTCGCCAACTACTGCCTAGGCTTCGGCGCCATCCCCCTCTTCCCCCAAGCCGTAGTCCCCGCCGTCTTCATCCTCACCAACAACACCGACACCAAGTCCTGGTTCCTGGCCCTCCACCTGGAACCCCAATGGCACTGGCCCGTCATCATCGCCATGGCCGTACTAGGCCTGTCCATGTACACCTACGGAGGCCTCACCTACCTCAACGCCAAGAAGAAGGTCGCGGCCAGCTCGACTTGACGCATGCCGATATGGGCATATGATTGCGGTCATGGCACGAGCAGCGACGACGTCGGACGTCTTCAACGCGATCGCCGAGCCGCAGCGCCGGGAGATCCTGGTGCTGCTGCGGGCGGGTGAGCGGCCGGTGACCGAGTTGGCCCAGGAGCTGGGGATGACCCAACCGGGGGCGTCCAAACACCTGCGGGTGCTCCGGGAGGTCGGGCTGGTGCGGGACCGCAAGGCAGGCAAGCAGCGCCTGTACGGCCTTGACGCCCGCGGGCTGCGGCCGGTCCACGAGTGGACCGGCGGGTTCGAGCGGTTCTGGAACGAGAGTTTCGACCGGCTGGACACCTACGTGCAGGACCTCAAGCAGACACGGCAGGAGGACTGACCGATGACAGGAGCAAGGCAAGAAGCGCGGGCGGAGCCGGCGACGGCTGACCGCGAGATCGTGATCTCCCGGGTCATCAGTGCCCCACGGGAGCTGGTGTTCGAGGCGTTCACCGAAGTCCGGCACCTGTCGCGATGGTGGGGACCGGAGGGGTTCACCACCACCACGTGGTCCTTCGAGTTCCGCGTCGGCGGGGAGTGGGATTTCGTGCTGCACGGGCCGGACGGGACGGACTATCAGGAGTGGATCTCCTGGACCGAGATCGCCCCGCCGGAGCGGATCGCGCTGCTGCACGGTGAATCCCGCGACGACCCGAACGCCTTCGAGTCGGTCCTGACGTTCGCGCCCGACGGTACGGCGACCCGGATCGAGATGCGCACGGTGTTCCCCACCAAGGAACTGCGCGACGAGGCGGTCGAGAAGTACCACGCGATCGAGGGCGGCCGGCAGACCCTGAGCAACCTGGCTGCCTACGTCACCGAGATCTCTCGGTTGGGAGCGGAGGACTGATGGCCGGAAAGGTGTTCTTCGGCGTGTCGATGTCGCTGGACGGCTACATCGCGCCCGAATCCCTCGGGGACTTGATGGGGCAGCAGTGGATGGAACTGCAGGCATGGGTCTTCCCGCTGCGGTTCTTCCGGGAGAACCTGAAGCTCGGCGAGGGCGGCGAGGAAGGGCGTGACAACGACATCGCGCGGGAGACGTTCGAGCGCACCGGCGCTAGCGTGATGGGCAAGCGCATGTTCGACGCCGGCGAGCAGATGTGGCCGGAGGAGGCGCCGTTCCACACGCCGGTCTTCGTCGTGACGCACGAGAAGCGGGACCCCTGGGAGCGGCCGGGTGGGACCACGTTCCACTTCGTCAACGACGGCATCGAGACCGCGCTCGACCAGGCCCGCGAGGCCGCCGGCGACCGGGACGTCCGCATCGCGGGCGGCGGCGCAACGATCCTGGAATACGTGAACGCCGGCCTGATCGACGAGTTCACGATCGCGCTGTCGCCAGTGCTGTTCGGCTCCGGAATCCGCCTGTTCGAGGGCGTGGACGCGGGCCGCGTGGCCCTGGAGCCAGTCCGCGCGGAGTCCTCCCCGAGGGTGACGCACCTGACCTACGCCGTCCGGGAGCGGTAGGCGCACGGCGGACGCGAAGGAACCCCAGGCACTTGACGCATCAACGCCAAGGTCACGGCCAGATGGACGTGATCCATTCGGGGTGGTCGATGAAGGGGTTTCGGTTGTGTTGGTAGGTGGTGTAGATGACTTCGTTGCGGCGTTTTTCGAAGGTGTCGGGTGGGTCGGCGGCGGCCCAGGCCTTCAGGACGGAGAGTTTGCCGATGTAGGGGGCGCTGCCGTTGTTGACCGAGTTGTTGGGCTCGAGGTTGGCGAAGCCGTCGTCACCTTCGTAGCGGACGGCCATGTAGAGGATCATCCGGGCGACGTCACCGCGGACGGCGGCACGCGGGGCGAAGGAGTCGGAGTCGACGGTGCAGCCGGAGCATTCGGAGACGGCTGAGCCGCCGTTGTCGAAGTCGAGGTTGCCGCGGGCCGCGTTCACCGAGACGTCCTCCGGGCGGAGGTGGTGGATGTCGGTGCCGGGGCCGGTCGCCGTACCGAAGTCGCCGTGGGACTTGGCCCAGACGTGCTCGCGGTTCCAGTCGTTCGGGTCGCCGCCGTTGGTGCTCTTGCTCTGGGACCGGCCGGAGTACAGCAGGATGACGTTGTTCGTGTTCGCCGGGTCCTGGTCAGTGTCCTTGAGCGCGTTCCACACCTGGTCGTAGCTGAGCTTGGTCTGGTCCGAGATGATCGTGTGCAGCGCCGCCTTCAGGGCAGAACCGGTCTTGCCCTCGGTCCCGGCGTAGTAATCACCCGGATCAGGCCCCGGATCCGACGAACCGCCGCCGCTGAACGCCGTCGTGTTCGTCAGCCCGGCGTGCGAGAAGTACGCGCCCAGCGTGCCGGTCACGGTGATCTTCTGCCCGACCAGTCCAGGGTTGCTCCGCAGCCCGTACGACGACCTGAACGCCGACGTGATCTGGACGTACAGCATGGACGACGTACTGGTCTGCGACGCCGAGTCCGCCAGTGCGAGCGCGTAGTCGTTCGGGAAGTTGCTCCGTACAACGGTGCTGGTGGCGGTCGGCTGACCGACCACGTAACCCGAGACCGTCGCGGTGGACCCGTCCTGCCGGCCGATCGCCGTACTCACGGAGATGGGGGTGGCCGCCGACGTCGGCGTCACGCCGAAGCCGAGCAGCGTGAGGACGACGCTGACGATCAGTACGGGCCGGAATGCGCGGGAACGAAGCACGGCATCTCCCAGGGGCGGTTGGGGACCACTGCGTCGGGGTCAGTCTGCCCCGCCGAACGGGCCACCGAACATCCGCGCGGGAAACGAGGCGGGAAACGAGGAGTGAAGAGTTGAGTCGGTGGGGCGGGGAGCGTGTGAGTGACGCTCGCCGCCCCACCTAGGTGTATGGGCCCCCATCAGGCCGCGACGAGCTGCCGCGGGCTGCTCTGCCCATCCACCAGTGAGGCGCTACTGGCGGGCAGCACCTCACCGACAAGGGGAGGGATCAGCCCCTCCGAAGCGGTGGCGTGGTGCGGACGCCGTTAACGGACCGTACTCAGTCCGGCACGCGTTGTCCACAGGTCCGAGCAGCCGTCTCACCCTACTGACGGGTCACTGAACAAGCAGCGGCCACCCTCTTGACAGCACCGGCCCTGCAGCGATCAACGAACCAGTTGCGCCAGTACGGCGGCCGCCACCGCCGCATCGGCCGCACCGATCCCGGTCAGATCGGCCACCGAGCGACGACCCCGCTCCATCCCGTCCCGCAGTACGGCGCCGATCGCAAGGTCCACGTCATCGGCCACGACCCCGGCCCGTACGGCGTTGCCGAAGTCACCGTGGTCGAGGCACTGCTCGTGATCGTCGGTCGCGACCACAGCCCCGGCGAACACCTCGACCGGAAGCTCGCCCTTCCCGGGCATATCGGTACCGATCCCGGTCACGTGCACAGCCGACCGGAACGCCGCGGACGGCAAGGCTTCCCGAGCGGCCGTCGTCGCGATCACACATTTCGCGCCGGCCAGCGCATCGGGCCGCGCATCGAGGCCGTCCGCCGCCAACGCCGCACAGAGTCCGTCCACAGCCGATGGTCGTCGGCCCCACACCTTGACCCGACGCAGCGGTCGCAACTCCCGCAACCACTGCACCTGCATCAGCGCCTGCTCACCAGTCCCGAGTACGGCGACCTCGTCCACGTCGACCGGTGTCATCGCGTCGGTGATCAGCGCCCCCGCGGCCGCCGTACGCCAGGCCGTCAGCTTGCCCTCGTCGGCGAGCACTGCGGCCGGAGTGCCGTTGGTTGCGTCGACGACGAGCATCAGCCCGTTGTTGACCGACGCGAACGTGCTGGCGACCTTGACCACGAAGTACGGCGATCCCTCGACGTACCCGGCCTTCACGTGGCAGTCACCGGCGTGGGCCGGGAAGTCGAGCACCATCGGCGCCGGGACCGACGTACGACCCTCGGCGTGGGCGATCAGCGCGTGGCGGACCGCAGTGAAGACGAGCGACGGTGTGGCGACTCGGCTGATCTCCGCGAGCCCGATGACAGGCAGCGTCATCGGCGCTTCTCCAGCCAGTCGGACCACGCGGCCAGCGCCTCCGACGGGTCGCGACGACCGACGCCGACGCGGAAGCGGTCGGTCGGGGTCTCGGTCAGCGCGGAGCTGTAGATGCTCGACGGCAGCAGCAGTACGCCGGCCTGTTCGACGAGCTCGCTGCACATCGTCTCGACCCCGTCGGCGCCGAGGTAGCGCGGGAAGCAGACGCAGCCTCCATCGGGCGGCGTGAACTCGAACAGGTCCGGATAGCGCGCGAAGAAGTCGGTGAAGACCGGCAGGTTCTCCGCGACGATCCGGCGGTTCCGGTCGAGCAGGTGCTCCCGGGCGCGCAGGGCGATCAGCGCCAGCACCTCGCTCGTCGCGGAGTTGCAGATGGTCGTGTAGTGCTTGGCGCGTTCCAGCTTGTCGAGGACGTCACGATCCCGGCAGACGATCCAGCCGATCCGCAGTCCCGGCAGGCCGTACGCCTTCGACATCACGTTGAGGGACAGCACCGTACCGGAGAGATCTGTTGCTTGTGGCAACGGTGAGCGGGTCAGCTCCAGGCCGCGGTAGACCTCGTCACTGAACAGGGTGATGCCACGGTCGTCGCAGAGCTGCACCAACGCCTGCCAGGCTTCAGGAGTGGGCACCGCGCCGGTCGGGTTGTTCGGGAAGTTGACCGACACCATCCGGGTGTTGGGCCGCAGTGCGCGTTCCACGGCGTCGACGTCGAGCGCCCAACCGGAGTCGGCCTGCAGTGCGACCCCGGTGACCTCGCACACGGCCAGTGGGACCGTCTCGGCCGCCTGGTAGTTCGGGGTCAGTACGACGAGGTGGTCGGTGGGCTCGAGGAGGGTCCGCATGGCGAGGTAGATCGCCTCTTCGGCACCGGCGAAGCACAGGACGTCGTCCGCGGAGGCGTTCGTGTAGGTCGCCGCGATCTCCTCCCGCAGCGCCGGCAGTCCACGGGTCTCGGTGTAGCCGAGTGCCAGCGACTCCCAGCGCTCCCGACCGTCGTCGTCGGCCAACGCGAGCAGTTCGCTCAAGCTGTGTGTCTGCGCGTCCGATGCAGTCAGGTGGTAGCGGGCGCTGAACTCCCACTGCGCGAAGTACGTCTCCAACCGGAAGTCAGGCAGGGTCGGCATGAGACTCCTTTCGGGCTTCTCCGAGATGCTGGTAGAGGGCGGACCGGGAGATCCGCAGCGCCCGCGCGACCGCCGGCACGGACCGCCGCTGGCTCAGCACACCCGCAGCGTCCAGCCTGCCGAGCAGTTCCACCCGGTCCTCCCGGCTCAGCCGCTCGACCGTGACACCGCGCTCGCGGACGTACTCGGCGACGTTCTCATTGAGGGTCTCGAGCCAGTCGCGCTCGAACAGCACGCGCGGCTGCCCGGCCGCCGGCGCGGCGAAGGCAGCCAGCAGGCGACTCGCTTCCTCGAAGGCGGTCCGGTCCACGTTCACGCAGAAGACGTACGCCGGCTGGCCGTCGTCGTCCCGGACCACCGCGCTGATACTCGACAGCCGCCGACCGTCCGACAGGACCTTCGGGTGCGGCCCGTACACATCCGGACCACTGGTGGACAGTTCGTCCAGCTCACCGAGGAGCGAGGGTTCGCCCGGCTCGCGGCCGGACAGCGGGTTCCAGATCGCGACGACCTCGTCGGTCGTCGGATCGTGCAGGACGACCTCGGCGTGCGGCGACAGCAACCGGGCCAGCGCGTCACCGATCGGTGCCAGCTGTTCGGGCTTCATACCTGGACAATATGTCCACAGTGGACGTGATGTCTATACGGTGACGGTGGAGCCGAACGCCGTCGCAGCTGATCCACGCGACTGACAACGAGTGGTGGCGCGATTGCGCCATGTCGCAGCTACGGCAGCTGTGGACAGCGCGGATCGGGGTGCCGGGATTGCAGACTCGGTCGGAAGAGGTGCGCCTGCCCCCAGCCTCTAAGGAGATCAATGTCCCCCCACCGGATCACCGCCGCCACCCTTGCGGCGATGCTGACCCTCGGCGCGGTCTCGGCGACCCCGGCCGCCGCCGCACCGCCACCGACACCCGCCGGGACCGCCGGCGTCACCAGTACCGCGGTCACCCTGATCACCGGCGACGTCGTCGAGGTGACCGACGCGGGTGCCGGGAAGAAGGCGGCTACCGTCCGCCCGGCCGCTGGACGCGAGCGCGTCACCTTCCACACCATCGAGGTCGACGGCGGACTGCGAGTCCTGCCGAGCGACGCCGTACCGTACATCTCCACCGGCGTGCTGGACGCCGACCTGTTCGACGTCGAGGAGCTCGTTGCCGACGGGTATGGCGACTCCGCCGCCAAGCAGCTCCCGCTGATCGTCAAGTACGACCATGGCCTGCGAGGCTCGCAGGAGTTGGCCGGTACGACGACCACGCGTGAGCTGAACTCGATCGGCGGCAAGGCCGTGGACGCGGCCAAGGACCAGCTGCCCGAGCTGTGGAAGTCGCTGAAGCCGGCCGTCGGCGCTCGGGCGCTGAACAGCGGCGTCAGCAAGATCTGGCTCGACGGCAAGGTGCGCGCGGTGCTGGACAAGAGCGTCCCGCAGATCGGCGCGCCGTCCGCGTGGCAGGCCGGCTATGAGGGTTCCGGCGTCAAGGTCGCCGTACTGGACACCGGTGTCGACGCCGAGCACCCGGACCTCGTCGGCAAGGTCAAGGAAGCCCGGGACTTCTCCGGCAGTGCGACCGGGCCGGAGGACCACTTCGGTCACGGCACGCACGTCGCCGCCACGATCGCCGGCACCGGAGCGGGCGCCGGTGGCACCCGGAAGGGTGTCGCGCCGAAGGCCGACCTGCTCGTCGGCAAGGTGCTCGCCGACGACGGGTGGGGCTACGACTCCTGGATCATCGCCGGGATGGAGTGGGCCGCCGCCGACGGGGCCAAGGTGATCAACATGAGCCTCGGCGGTGGAGCGACCGACGGGACCGACCCGCTCAGCCAGGCCGTCAACGACATCACCGCCCAGACCGGCACGCTGTTCGTCGTCTCGGCCGGCAACGAGGGCCGGGACGAGTCGGTCGGTACGCCAGGCGCAGCGGCGTCCGCGCTGACCGTGGCAGCCGTGGACCGGAACGACGCGCTGGCGGACTTCTCCAGCCGCGGACCGCGGCTTGGCGACGCCGGCCTCAAGCCGGAGATCTCCGCGCCCGGCGTGGACATCGTCGCCGCGCGGGCGGCCGGTACCGCTATGGGCGGGCCGGTGGACGACCTCTACACGGCAGCCTCGGGTACGTCGATGGCCGCGCCGCACGTGGCCGGAGCGGCTGCCCTGCTCGCGCAGCAGCACCCGGACTGGAAGGCCGACCAGCTGAAGAACGCTCTGGTCAGTACCGCCAAGACCCAGCCGAACCAGTCCGTCTACGCACACGGCGCCGGCCGGGTGGACCTCAGCCGCGCGGTCTCGCAGAAGGTGTTCGCGACCGGTGTCGCGGACTTCGGCCTGCAGACCTCGACCGACGCGAGCAGCCGGACCATCACCTACCGGAACGAGTCGGACGCCCCGGTCACGCTGACCCTGTCCGTTGCTGTCACCAACCTTGACAACGCCAAGCCGGAGACCGACGCGTTCGGTGTCCCGGCCAGTGTCACGGTCCCGGCCAACGACACCGTCGACGTACCGGTGAACCTGGCCGCGGCGAACCTCGATCGTGGTCTGCACAGCGGATGGATCGTTGCCACCGGCACCGATGGCGTTGTCACCCACACCGCGGTCGGCGCGCTCCGGCAGGGCCTGAAGCACAAGATCACGCTGCGCGGCGTCGGTCTGGACGGCCGGCCGACGGCGGTCCCGGTCGTCTCGCTGTTCGGCGACAACTCGCGCTCCGACGTCCTCGCCTGGATCCCGGACGGCGAGAGCATCACGGCCGAGGTCGAGGAGGGCACCTACCTGCTGCACGGGCTGGTCGACAACAGCAACCCGCAGGACGAGCAGGCCACGCTGTTCACCGACCCGAACATCGTCGTCAGCAAGGACACCGAGGTCGTCATCGATGCCCGCAAGGCGGCTCCGATCACCATCGAGACACCGAAGCCGTCGGAGCAGCAGGCGGTGCTTAGCTACTACGTGCACCGGGTGTACGGAAACGGCCGGTCCATCAGCCACGGTGTGATGCACTTCAGCACGGTCAAGCAGGTCAACGTCACAGCGACCAAGCCGGTGCAGGACGGCTCCTTCGAGTTCTCCTCCCGCTGGCAACTGGTCGCGCCGATGGTCCAGGCCGCGGTCCAAGGTGTCACAGGGCCGCTGGACATCAACCTGCTGCACCGGTCGCCGTCGTACGAGGGCAAGAAGCGGTTCCCGCTCGTGTACGCCGACTCCTCGCTGAAGGGTGTGACGGGCGCGCTGGCCGTGCTCGACTCGAGTGAGGACGGCTGGGGGAACGGCAGTGAGCAGGACCAGATCGCCGCAGCCGCTCAGGCGGGCGCCAAGGCCGTGATCCTGGTCCGGCCGGCGGACTGGTCGGCGTGGACCGTGTGGCGGCCGACCGGCGACCGGGAGCCGATCCCGGCGATGGTCACCACCGATGCGGACGGTAAGAAGCTGATCGACCGGGCCAAGCGCGGCAACGCCACGATCGACCTGACACTCACGACGTCGAGCCCGTACCTGTACGACGTCAACCAGGTCTCGACCGGGTACATCCCGGCGAAGATCAACTACACGGTGACGCCGGCGAACAGCGCGCGGATCACCACCCGGTACGCCGACAACGGTGGGTTCAACTGGGCCAAGGAGCAGCGGTTCGGCTGGCGGCCGTGGCAGGAGTACTCCTGGAACGACTCGCAGCGGTTCGTCGAGACGCCGAAGGTGCGCGAGGAGTGGGTGACCTCGGGTGACTCGCTCTGGCAGCACCGGGTGCACCACCTCTACACCTGGGACGTCATGATGCCGCTCCAGGGCGGGATGACCTCGGTGCCGCGCAGCTACAAGAGCGGTCCGTCGTCGGAGACCTGGTTCGGTCCGGTCGTCCGCCCGGCGGCCGCACCCGGTGTGCTGTCGAGCCGTACCGGTGACCGGTTGTCGCTGCGGATCCCGTCGTTCGTGGACGCTGCCGGGCACTACACGGTCGGCGAGACCACCAAGGCCTCTGCGGTGCTGTCGCGCAACGGACAGGTCGTCGCCGAACTGCCGGATGCGTGGGAGGACGTGATGACGTCCAGCGACGACGCGGCGTACAAGCTGGACCTCTCCACCGAGCGCATCGACTCCCAAGGCGAGTGGAACTGGGCTACGCGGACGCAGACCTCGTGGGAGTTCCGGTCGAAGAACGCACCGGTGGACAAGCCGGCTCCGCTATCGCTGCTGCAGGTCGGCTACACGGTTCCGACCGACCTCACCGGTCGTGTCGCCGCCAGCACTCATGTGGTCGGCTTCAACGTCCAGCAGCAGGTCGGTGCGGCTCGCTCGACCACGCTGCAGGCCTGGGCGTCGTACGACGAGGGCAAGAGCTGGAAGAAGCTCGCCGTAGTAGGTGCCCTCGGCCACTACCTGGCGGTGGTCCCGTCCGCGCACGACACCGTGTCGCTGAAGGTGCGTGCGACTGACAACACCGGTGCCGCGGTGACGCAGACCGTGATCCGCGCGTACGGCGTGAAGTAGCAGACCGAGCTGGGGCGGCGGGGGCCGCCCCAGCTCAGATCCAACCGCGTTTGGCGGCCTGGAACGCCAGCCCGGTCCGGGTGTCGACACCGGCCAGGGCCATCATCCGGTCGAGGCGGCGCTGGACGGTACGGCGGCTGATGCCCAGCTGGGAGGCGATCGACTTGTCGGGTACACCGGCCACCAGCAGGGACAGCAGGAAACGTTCGGAGTCGTCGAGGCCCTCGGGGTCGTCCTTGTCATCCGAGTAGAGCTTCACCGGGGTCGCCTGCTCCCAGTGGCTCTCGAAAAGGGCCAGGAGTGCGTCCAGCAACTGGCCACGGCCGATGATCGCCGCTGTGGGCTCACCGATGCCCAGCTCGTCATCACGGACCAGTGGGCAGACTGCGGTCGATCTGTCCACAATCGCCAACCGGACCGGGAGTGTTGGAAGCGAACGGGCCTCCTCTCCCCAGCTGACACCCTCAGCGATGGTGTCGAGCTCGCCGGGTTGCTCCAGCAGGGCCCGCTCGTAGATCGCGCGATACCGGACGCCACGGCTCAGAGCGCCGTACTCCTCGGTGTTGTCCGCGCCCTGCATCGCGAGTGGGTTGGCGCGGCAGAACCACAGGATCTCCTCCCGTGCCGACTCCTGCAGGTCTCGCAGACGCTCACGAAGCGCATCGGCCCCGACGATCACCTCGACCAGGTGGTGGGCGTCTCGACGGCTCGCACTGGCACGGAACTCCTCGCTCAACGCGGCCACGGTCTTGCGGGCCGCCTCTAACGACTCCTGTCGGCGCAGCAGCGTCGTACCGAGTGCAACGTCCGGTGGGAGCGGACGGAACACCGGACCGTCGGCGTGATGCACCGCGACGAGGCCCTTCGCCTGCAGTCGCTGCAGCACCTCGTCCGCCTCCTGCTGCGGCAACTCGGCAACCTCGGCCAGCTCCGACGACCGGGCAACAGACAGCCCGACCAGCATCCTGTACGCCTGCTCCTCGCGCGCATCGAGTAACACGCCGTCCTGCATCGTGGCCCCCTGCCTGCTCGTCAGCCCACACCTAATCAGCCATTCCAACGTGGAAGCGAGCCGGTTGGCCAATGGCACAGCTGTGTCAGCCCAGCGGCTGACACCGGGGTGCCATCACGAAGTTGGTGAGGAAGCGTCACTTCCGGTCAGAAGTTCGCGGAACTCGCCGCCGCCGAGCCAACCGCCCATGAAAGAGAACATCGATGAGTCTGACCGACTACGCCGGTATCGCCGGCTTGATCGCCGCGGCACTGCTCGCCCTCTGGATGCTCCGCGGGGTGCGAACCCAACCCCCGACCGGCCGCCACCGCGGCAACCCCGCCCTCCGCCTGCCCAAGCCCACCCGCCCGGAACGCGCCGCACGACAGTAGGCGGCGACTGTTCTAGGTGTTGAGGTGGAACGTCATGCCTTTGTATTCGCGGGTGGTCGTCGGCCGGGTGGACTCGGTGACTGCTGCGTGAGCCGGGCCCGTCGGCGGCGCAATGCCGAGGTGGGCGGCGGACTGGCCGACCCGGGTCTGGACCCATTCCTGCAGTCCCGGATCGGCGACGGTGATCCGGTCCCCACCCTCCCGAAGCATGCCTCGGGCAACGAGGTTCTGCCGGTCGGCGTCCAGCTCCTGCCAGCGACCCAGAGCGGCGATGCCGGTATCGCCCGGCAGAGCCAGTCCGTGCGGTCCGTGGGCGGCGACCTTCGCCAGCAGGTCCTTCTCCGTGTCGGAGCAGTTGTTCCAGGCGGCCTGGTACAGCACCCTCGACTTGTCGTTCACCTGTGCCGTCGCGACCTTCGCCACGTCGACGGTCACCCCGCCACTCTGCAACGCCATCGGAAGCACGGTCTCGGCCAGATCGCGCAGCCGGGTCGGATCGCCGTTCGCCGACCGGACGAGCCGGTCCACCGCCCTGGGCTGGTACGCGATCCCCGCCTGGCGCAGCGGCTCGGTGAGCGCGGGCTTGAGTTCGTCGTCCGTCATCGCGCCGACCTCGCGAACATCGAACCGGCCGGTCACCGCGGTGGCGATCTTGGACAGCCCGCCGGAGGCCGCCATCAGCCGGGTCGCCGCCAGCTCGCCGCCGGCCGCGATCAGGAACACCGGCCTGCGCTGCTGCTCCAGATGCGCGGACAGCTCGGTCAGCGCCGCCAGGTCGCGCTCCGAGGCGACGTCGAGGTTGTCGACCATCAGCAGCACGGGCTCGGGCGGCTTGCGGTTGGCCGCGAGTTCGCCGAGCTGGTCGGCGAGTTCGTTCAGCGTGGTACCGGCGCTGTCCTGGGCGTTGGCGTCCCATTGAGTCTTCGCCACACCTTGCACGAACGGAACCGGCATGACCCTGATCTCCGCGCCGTTCTGCCGATTGCGGGTGCGCTGGCCCAGGTCCTTCACCAGCTTGTTCAGCCGCCGTGCGCCGAGCATCCCGTACCGCTTGCGGATCGTGCCGAGGTCCTCGGTGACCTTGCGGACGAACCGGTTCTCCAGCGGTTCCCGCGGCGAGGCGTCGACCCGGATGCCGACCCAGCCCTGCCGCTTGGCCAGCGCCTCGGCCCGGTCGAGCTCGAGGGTCTTGCCCATCCCGGGCGGTCCGGTGAACAGCACCGAGTTGCCCTCGGGGGTGCGCAGGTCGAGTGAGATCGGCCGGCCGAACCGATCGGTGCGCGTGACGGTGTGGGCCGGGTTCCGCGGCGTACCGAAGACCTGGCTCATCCCCCCAGCGTGCGGACCGTAGCGGTCGCCGAGCCGGGCTGTACGTGTCCCACAGGTGAACACTGGCCGCTCGCCGGTTGAACCGGTCTATCGTCCCCGCCCGATCGTGCAGTGATCACGGGGAGTGCTTGGCAGCGTGACGGGCCGCTGTCACGCTGCCAAGCATGTGGACAAGGCGAGTCATGACGGCGCTCCTCGCAGTGCCAGTGCTGTTGATGGGTGCGTTGCCGATCGCCCAGGCCGCGCCGAACCCCAAGCTGACGGTCACCGCTGTCAGCTTCGCCAAACCGAGTGTCGCGGTCTCGGGGCTGAACCTCGCGCCGGTGACGGTGACAGTCAAGGGCGGCTACGACTCGACCGATCCGATGGACGCGAACATCACCTTGTACGTCGTCCTGCAGCGCACGGGTGGTTCCGGGCCGCTGACGTACCTGGTGTCGACCGACCTGCCGCGGACGGCCGGCACAGTGCAGAACGGCACCTGGACTGGGCCGGTCAAGGTGCCCTCGACGGCCAACGGCACCTTCAAGGTCACGGGTGTCTTCGCTGGGTCGTACTTCCCCAGCAGCGGTGACATGACCGACCCGACCCCGTTCAACGGTCCGTCGCTGGCGGTGACCGGGCTCCACCTGCCGAAGATCACCGCCGCGGTGTCGCCGAAGGTGGTGCCGTTCGGCTCGCCGTACTCGATCCGCTGGGCGGTGACGGACGCCGCGACCGGCAAGCCGTACGGGACCCGGATCACCGTGTTCCTCGGCATCGACAACGGGTGTGTCGAGCCCGGGCCCGGATCGATGGTCCGGACCGACACGAACGGGATCGCGACCAAGTCGTACACGGCGGCCGAGGGCGACGGCGGCAACTGCCTGCGGATCTTCGGTGCCCCGACCGACATCGCCGGGAAGGGACTGGCCGTGGCACGGCCGGGCATCGTGTCGGCCGTGCCGTCGAAGACGAGTGCTCCGGTCGGGACCCTCGTGCCGGTCAACGGTTCGGTGGCGGGTGCGCCGTCCAACTGCAAGGTGTGGCTGCAGCGGCTGTACGGCGCGACGCAGTGGCGCTCGGTGGGTTCCGCGGGGATCCGGACGAGCGGGCGGTTCACGGTGAACGCCCAGCCGGCGTACAAGGGCCTGATCCCGTACCGGGTGTACCTCCCGACCTGCTATCGCATCCAGGCCGGCGTCAGCAAGGTGTTCTACATCCGCGGTCTCTGAGACATCGCTGGGGCGGCCTGGATCAGGTGAGCTAGCCTGAGTTAGGTAGACCTAACTCAGGCCTGACCGGGCCGCCCGATGTCTCCGAGAGGACCGTGGTCTCGTGACGAGCCCCGCACCCCGCCGTAGCCGCGCCTGTAAGCGCGCGGTCGTCCGTCGTACCGAGCGAATCACCCCGCACATGATCCGGGTCGTGTTCAGCTCCGACGATTTCGTGGACAACGGCACCAGCGACCACTACGTGAAGCTGCTGTTCGGCCAGCCCGGTGTCGAGTACCCGGAGCCGCTGGACATGGGCGTGGTCCGGGAGACGTACCCGTCCGAGCAGTGGCCGACGATGCGGACCTATACGGTGCGGAACTGGGATGAGGACAGCCGCGAGCTGACCATCGACTTCGTCCACCATGGCGACGAGGGAGTGGCCGGGCCGTGGGCCGCGGCGGCGCAGCCGGGTGACGTGCTGTGGTTCAACGGGCCGGGTGGTGCCTACGCGCCGGACGAGGCGGCCGACTGGCATCTGCTGGTGGGCGACGAGAGTGCGCTGCCGGCTATCAGTGCCGCGGTCGAGCAGTTGCCGCCGGGAGCGCGAGCGACCGTGCTGGTCGAGGTGCAGGACGAGACCGAGGAGCAGAAGTTCGGCGGCTCGGGCGACCTCGACGTGACCTGGTTCCACCGTGCGGGCAGCACCGGCGGACGCGGCGACGGGCTGGTCGCGGCGGTCGAGGCGCTCCAGTTGCCGGCCGGTGACGTGCAGGCCTTCGTGCACGGCGAGGCCGGCTTCGTGTTCCGCATCCGCAAGAACCTGTTCCAGGAGCGCGGCCTCCCCCGCGACCGCGTCTCGCTGTCCGGCTACTGGCGCCTCGGCAAGAACGAGGACGGCTGGCAGGCCGAGAAGGCCGAGACCGCCGCCAAGGAACGCGCAGCTTCCTGAGTACGACGTTTCCAACCAACCCAGCGCGACGTACGTCGTACGCAGCATGGCTGATCCTGCATCATTCGATCGATTTGCGGCGGACTATGACCGGTTCGTGAGCTTGCAACCAGGGCAGCACGTCGAGTGGGTGCTCGGACTCGGGTTGCGTGGTGAGCGGGCGTTGGAGGTGGGGTGCGGGTCGGGGCACGCGGCCGAGCGGTTGGCGGAGCAGTACGAGCAGGTGCTCGGCGTGGATCTCAGTGAGCCGATGATCTCGCTGGCCCGGCAGAAGCGGGTGCGGCCGAACGTCGAGTACCGGGCGGCTGATGTCTTCGCGATCGACGAGGACGGCTTCGACCTGGTCTACAGCCACACGATGATGCATCACCTGCCGGACTACCGCGCCGGCCTCGAGCACCTGAGGTCGTTGGCGCGACCGGGTGGAACGGTGGCGATTGTGGACAACGTCTGTGATCTCTACCCGACGCCGCCGCGGGCCTTGTATGTCGTCGGAGCTTGCCGAGGGTTTCCGCGACAGATCTCCCGGCTCGGCTGGCGGGATGCGTGGTTCGAGTTCCGGTTCTGGCTCAGCAAACCGTGGCTCGACCATCTGGCGAGCGACCGCTATCTGTCCCGCGCGCAGTTCCGCAAGTTGTACGACGACGTGTTCCCCGGCGCGCAGTACACGGACCTCGGGTTCGCGTTGGCTATGCGATGGACCTGCGACGGTTGAGCATCTCGATCAGCGTCGAGGCCTGGTTGGTCGGAAGGACCCAGTCGTCACCCGACGCCTGGACGATCACGGCCGGACCTTCGGTCACCACCGGCGGATGCGGCATCGCGATCGGAAACCTGAGCCGCTCGACGCCACTCAACGCGACCTCGAAGACACCGGTGATGGCGCTCAGCGGGTAGGTCCTGGCCAGGTCGGCCACGGCCTGTGAGCGCAGTACCCGCCGGCTCTGGATCGTGACGCTGTCCGCACCGAGCAGGACCGCGGTCAGTTGCAGCCCGCGCAGCCGGAAGATCAACTCGTACGGCGTATCCGCGAGCTCAGGCAGGACGGGCACCAGCAAGACGCGCTCGGCGTACCGGGCGAGCGAACCACCGGCCACGATCCCCAGCAACAGTCCGGGCAACGCCAGCCACACTGGCCACCAGACCCCGACCGCCAACGGACACAGCGTCACGTACAACCCGCTGAGCGCACCGAACCCCACACCGATCCCCGCCCACGACTGCGGCAGATACCGATGGCGCCGGCGCAGAACCCACCCGAACACCAGCATCCCGGCCGGCACCACACACGCCACCCAGGCCACCGGCGACCCGGCCGTACTGATCCACGCGACGACCACCAGCAGCACCAGCGGGATCCCCAGATAGATGCCCACCACAACCCGCTGCACCCGCCGATGCCTGCTCTCTATCTCGCTCACGGCAAAACCCAAGCACATCGGCGCTGAACCACCTACTGTGCCGAGAGTGATGGAGTTGGAGATCCCCGCCCGGTTGATCGAGTCGCATGGAGAGGACAACGCGGAATGGCTGGCGGCGTTGCCGAAGATGGCCGCCGAGTACGCCGCCCGCTGGGACCTGACGGTCGTCAGTGAGCCGCTGAACGGCATGGCGTCGTTGATCCTGCCGGTCGCACGGCGAGATGGCACCCAGGCGATGCTCAAGCTCCAGCCGGTCAACGACGAGAGTGAGGGCGAGGCGCTCGCACTGCGGACGTGGAGCCGCGACGACGTCGTCGAGGTGCTCGAGGACGACCCGGCGACATCGACGATTCTGCTCGAGCGACTCGAGCCGCGGACTCTGAACGACGTACCGGATCACACCGAGGCGACGCGGATCCTGGCCGAGCTACTCGTCCGCCTGATCGCCGTACCGGCACCACCTGAGATCCGTCGGCTCGCAGATGTCGCCGGCGCCATGGTCGAGGATGCGCCCGGGATGATCCCGCTGTTGAGCGATCCGTCCGAGCGAGCGTTGGTACGGCGCTTCGTCGCGCAGGTCACCGAGCTGCTGCCGGAGTCCGGCGACCGGTTGCTGCACTGGGACCTGCACTACGACAACGTGATGGCGGCCCAGCGGCAGCCGTGGCTGGTCATCGACCCGAAGCCGCTGGCCGGCGATCCCGGGTTCGAAATCCTGCCGGCATTGGGGAACCGATGGGACGACCTGGTCGAGACCGGCGATCTGTCCCGAGCGATCCGGGAACGGTTCGACCTGATGCTCGACGTGACCGGCATCGACCGCGATCGCGCGCTCGGCTGGACGGCCGGCCGGATCCTCCAGAACGTGCTGTGGGACACCGGGAGCGGTCAGACGGCGATCGAGTCGGAGCAGGCCGCGATCGCCGCGGCCCTGCAGTTGTGATTACATCATTACATGACGACTCCGACGCTGTACGAGTGGGCCGGTGGGCACGAGGCGCTGCTGCGCCTGACCGAGGTGTTCTACGACAAGGTGCTGGCGGATCCGCTGCTCGCGCCGGTGTTCGCGCACATGAGTGACAAGCATCGGGAGCACGTGGCGATCTGGCTGGGTGAGGTCTTCCGTGGCCACAGCCGGTACACCGACGAGCTCGGCGGCTACCCGGCCATGCTGTCGCACCACATCGGCCTCGCGCTGACGGAGGAGCAGCGATCGCGGTGGGCCGCGCTGATCGCGGCGAGCGCGGATCCGGCCGGCCTGCCGGACGATCCGGAGTTCCGATCCGCCTTCGTCGCGTACGTCGAATGGGGCACCCGGATCGCGCTCGCCAACTCGCAGCTTGGCGCCACACCTCCGCCGCAGGCGCCGGTTCCGCACTGGGGTTGGGGCGAGGCGCCGCCGTACCAGCCATAGTTGACGCGACAGACACCCCGCGGGCGCGCTGGGGGCCCGTGGGTTGGATACAGTCGCGGTTCACGACGAGAAATCCTGCGGGGATGCGAGGTTGACGTCCTCCCCGTCCTGCGGGACGGGGATTTCCAACCCACTACGCGGAGGTAGCGTGTTGAGGTTCACGCTTCGACGAGACCCGTACGGGCGTCTCTCGGCGTGCACTGACGGCCCGTCCGGCCGCGATGTTGACTGCTGCGTTCACATCCGCGTTTGCCCGATGTCCGCAGGCCACGCACCGGAAGATCGCTTGGTTCTCGCGATTTCCCGATTCGCGATGCCCGCAGGCGCTACAGGTCTGCGACGTGTACGCAGCGCTGACCTTCTCGACCCGTCCGGCGGCCTTGTGCTCCAGGCGCTGGACGAGGAGGCCCCAGCCGTTGGCGAGGATGCCGCGGTTGAGTCCGGCTTTGGCGCGGCGCCGGTTCGGCAGATAGCGGCCCAGTCGTTCGGGGTCAGGTCTAGGCTTGGGGCGTCTGGTCATCTGAGCGACACGCAAGTCCTCCACCCGGATCACGTCGAACCGCCGCGCGAGGTCGGTGCTGGTCTTCTCCACCCAGTCCTTGCGACGGTCCCCTGCCCGGGCCAGCAGCGTGGCGATCGCAGTCTTCGCCCGACGGCGCCGGTTGGAGCCGGGCCGGCAGCGGGCCAGACGGCGCTGCAGGTGCTTGAGCCGCGCTTGTTCGCGGTCCGACAGGGCGGGGCAGGTCAGGAGTTCTCCGGTGGACAGTGCTGCCGAGACGGTGACGCCGCGATCCACGCCGACCACCTCACCCGCCCCCGGCGCAGGAATCGGCGGAGGAACGACGGCGAACGCAACATGCCAACGACCCGCCCGGTCGCGGGTGACCCGGTAGGACTTCGCGTCGGGAACAGGTCGGGAGAGTCGGAACCGTACCCAGCCGACTTTCGGCACGAGCACCCGCGCCCACTTCCGGTTCAGCTTGACGAGCCGGGTCGCCTGGGAGCCGACGATGCGGAGGCCCTCATGCAGCCCGGTTTTGCGCCAGGTCGGCCGCCTATGGGTGCCTGCATGGAGGTTCTTGACGGCCTGGTCGAAGTCCCGCAGCGCCTGCTGCTGGACGGTCTGCGACCCCGCCCGCAGCCAGCCGAACGCGGTCCGCGCTTCGGTCAACTGTCGGCACTGCTGGACGTATCCAGGCGTCGGACCTCTGTCGCGGCGCCACATCGACCACTGCTCGAGCGCCAGGTTCCATACGTACCGGGCCTGCCGACACTGCTCCAGCAACGCAGCTTGCTGCACGGGCGTGGGGTACATCCGGAATCGGGACACGCCATCCACCCAATCAAACGGGACCGACAATCCCCGATCCCGGAAGGGAGGGAGTCGCGGTTCATCCCCAGGCTTGAGGCTTCCCCGCGACAACTCCAGTGACCGCTCAGCTCGAGTATCCCGAGGTACAGGACAGCAACGCACTGTTGTCGATCCAGGGCCTGTGGAAAGTGTTCGGCCCGAAGTCCCAGCGAGTACCCCGCCGCCCCGACCTCGCCGCACTGGACCGCGCCGCCCTCTACTCCCGGACCGGCTGTACGGCGGCCGTCCGCGACCTCAGCTTCGACGTCGCACCCGGTGAGGTGTTCGTCGTGATGGGCCTGTCCGGTTCGGGCAAGTCGACGCTGGTCCGCTGCCTCACGCGTTTGATCGAACCGACCGCCGGCAGCCTGATCTTCGAGGGCGAGGATCTCCGCGCCGCCGACGAGAAGCGGCTCCGGGCGCTGCGCCGGAGCAAGTTCTCGATGGTGTTCCAGCACTTCGGTCTGCTGCCGCACCGCAAGGTGATCGACAACGTCTCGTACGGTCTGGAGATCCGCGGGGAGAGCCGGCCCGATCGCCGGCGTCGCGCCCAGGAGGTCATCGACCTGGTCGGTCTGGCCGGTAACGAGCACCTCTACCCCGAGCAGTTGTCCGGCGGCATGCAGCAGCGCGTCGGCCTGGCCCGCGCGCTCGCCAACGACCCCGACGTCCTGCTCTTCGACGAGCCGTTCTCCGCGCTCGACCCGCTGATCCGCCGCGAGATGCAGACAGAGGTCGTCCGCCTGCACCGCGAGGTCGGCAAGACGATGGTGTTCGTCACTCACGACCTGTCCGAGGCGCTCAAGCTGGGCGACCGGATCCTGCTGATGCGCGACGGTGCCGCGGTCCAGCTCGGTACCGGCGACGAGCTGGTCGGCGCACCGGCCGACGACTACGTCCGCGAGTTCGTCCGCGACGTCCAGCGGGCCGACGTACTGACCCTGCGCTGGATCGCTCGCGCACCACGACCGGACGAGCCGCTGGACGGACCCGAGCTCGGCCCGGACGTCCTGGTCCGGGAAGCGACCCGGCTGGTGCTGGAGGCGGACCGGCCGGTCAAGGTCGTGTCGAACGGCACGCTGCTCGGTGTGATCGATGACGAGGAGATCCTCGCCGTCGTCGCGCCGTCACACAAAAAGCACGTCTGATGGCAGCCATCACGAGCGACGTGGAGGTCGAGGTACGACGACCTCGGCGCAGCGTGGTCGTCGGCGTCCTGCTCGTCGCCTGGGTCGCCGCGTACTTCGTGCTGCGCGGGATCGACACGCTCACACTCGGCGGTCAGGAGACGACCGCGTTCCACCGCTGGCTGACCGATCACCGCGACGACGTCGGCCAGGGCAACGTGGTCTTCGACGGGATCCGGGTGGTCGTCGACCAGTTCGTCGTACTGCTCCAGAACGTCCTGTCGCAGGCGTCGTACGGTCGGCCCGTCCCGGTCATCGGCTGGCTCGGGGTGGTCGCGGTGGCGGCGTACCTGGCGTGGGCGTTCGGCAACTGGAAGGTCGCGCTGCTGACCGCCGGCGGGCTCGTGTTCGTCGGGCTGCAGGGGTTGTGGCAGGAGAGCATGGACACGCTCGCGCTGACGATCGCGGCCGTGCTGCTGTCGTTGCTGATCGCGATCCCGCTGGGCATCTGGGCCGGGCTGTCGAACCGTGCCTTCCGGGTGGCGACGCTCATCCTCGATCTGATGCAGACGTTGCCGACGTTCGTCTACCTCGCGCCGCTCGCGTTGTTCTTCGCGATCGGACCGGCCGCGGCCACGATCGCGACCCTGATCTATGCGGCGCCGCCCGCCGTCCGGCTCACCGCGCACGCGATCCGCTCGGTCCCGCCGGAGAGCGTCGAGGCGTCCCGGTCGCTCGGATCCACCCGGGGCCAGACGCTGACCAAGGTGCTGCTGCCGATGTCTCGCAGTACGGTCGTCGTCGGTATCAACCAGACCATCATGGCCGCGCTGTCGATGGTGACGGTGGCCGCGCTGATCGACGCGCCCGGCCTCGGCCAGACAGTGCTCAAAGCCCTGCAGACGCTGGACGTCGGGGTCGCGTTCAACGCCGGCCTGGCGATCGTGGTGATCGCGATCGTGCTCGACCGCGTCACGACCGCGGCCGGCGACCGGCCCTGGCGTACGGCGAGCGTCCGCCGGAAGGTCCTGCTCGGCGCGGGAGCCGTTGGTGTCCTGGTCGCGATCTGGTTCTCCCGGACCTACGTGTGGGCGGCCGAGTTCCCGTCGTCGGTGAACATCGGATCGACGATCGCGGTGATCGCCTCGGACGTGACCGCCTGGGTCCAGGACGTCTTCGGCGGTTTCACGTACGGCGTGCGCGACGCCGTCACCAATGGGCTGTTGAACCCACTGGAGGCGTTGCTGACCGGCTCACCGTGGTGGCTCGTCGCCGCGGTCGTCGTTGCGCTGGCCGCCGTACTCGGAAGCTGGCGTGGAGCTGTGCCCGCCGCGGTGTGCTTGCTGTTGCTGGTCGCGACCGGGGTCTGGCACGACAGCATGGTCACGCTGGCGTCGACGCTGCTGGCGACGGTCGTCGTGGTCGCGGTCGGTCTCGCACTCGGTGTGTGGGCCGGACGCAACCATCGGATCGACACCTGGATCCGGCCGGTCCTCGACGCGGGGCAGACGATGCCTCCGTTCGTGTACCTGGTGCCGTTCCTGGCGTTGTTCGGCACGAGTCGGTTCACCGCGATCGCGGCCGCGGTCGTGTTCGCCGTACCGGTAACCACGAAGATCGTTGCTGATGGCATCAAGGCGGTGCCGGTGGCGACCGTGGAGGCGGCGAACTCGGTCGGGTCGAGCAGCTGGCAGGTGATCAGCAAGGTGCAGTTGCCGGTCGCCCGCCGGGCCATCACGCTGGCGGTGAACCAGGGCCTGATCTACGTGCTCTCGATGGTGGTCGTCGGCGGTCTGGTCGGTGCGGGTGCACTCGGGTACGACGTGGCCGCGGGCTTCGCGCAGAGCGAGCTGTACGGCAAGGGGTTGGCCGCCGGGCTGGCTATCGTCCTGCTGGGCGTCATGCTCGACCGCGTCACGCAGGCGGCGGCTCGCCGTACCCAGAATTTCCAAAGTAGAGGAGACAAGCGGTGAAGAAGCTCCGGTACGCCGGTGTGCTGACAGCGGTGGCGCTCGCGCTGGCCGGGTGCGGTGGCGAGAAGGTTGGCGCAGAGCAGCCGGTCGCCACCGGCGGCAAGGAGTGCGGCACGTTCAACCTGGCCGTCAACCCGTGGGTCGGGTACGAGGCGAACGCGGCCGTGGTCGCGTACGTGGCGACCAAGGACCTCGGCTGCAAGGTGGTGAAGAAGAACCTCAAGGAGGAGATCTCCTGGCAGGGGTTCGGCACCGGTGAGGTGGACGCCGTGCTGGAGAACTGGGGTCACGAGGACCTGAAGAAGAAGTACATCACCGACCAGAAGGTCGCGGTCGCGGCCGGCTCCACCGGGGTCAAAGGTGTGATCGGCTGGTACGTGCCGCCGTGGATGGCGCAGCAGTACCCCGACATCACCGACTGGAAGAACCTGAACAAGCACGCCGCGCTGTTCAAGACCTCGGAGTCCGGCGGCAAGGGCCAGTTGCTCGACGGCGACCCGTCGTACGTGACGAACGACGAGGCGCTGGTGAAGAACCTCGGGCTGAACTACAAGGTGGTGCAGAGCGGTAGCGAGACCGCGCTGATCCAGGCGTTCCGGGACGCGGAGAAGAACAAGAAGCCGCTGCTCGCCTACTTCTACGAGCCGCAGTGGTTCTTCAACGAGCTCAAGCTGGTCAAGGTCGACCTGCCGGCGTACAAGGCCGGCTGCGACGCCGACCCGGCCAAGGTCGCCTGCGACTACCCGCCGTACGACCTGGACAAGGTCGTCTCGAAGAAGTTCGCCGACTCGGGCAGCCCGGCGTACGACCTGGTCAAGAAGTTCCAGTGGACCAACGAGGACCAGAACGCCGTCGCCCGCTCGATCGCGGTCGACAAGCTGACCCCGGACGCGGCCGCGGAGAAGTGGGTCAAGGAGAACCAGTCGAAGGTCGACGCCTGGCTCGGGAAGTAATCCTTTCGACGTCGAAGCGCTCCGCCGGCGGAAGTGGTGCACCCACTTTCGCCCGGAGCGCTTCGGCTTCCGCGAGTAGCCGGCGGGCGCGGTCAGGATCCTCGGCCGCGCCGGCCAGGCCCTCCAACGCGAGCGCGATCGCCCGCTCGTCGCCGACTTGCTGCGCTGCTTCATAGCCTTGTTGGTGGAGGGCTTGTGCTCTCGTGAAGTCGCCGCGTTGCTCGGCGATGAAGCCGAGTTGGGCCAGGATGAAGGCGATGCCGGGGGTGCCGCCGACCTGAGCAAGCCAGGCGAGCCACTTGGTGAAGTGGGCCTCGGCGTCGTCGAGGCGGCCCTGGTGGCGGGCGGACAGGCCGAGACCGACCTCGGCGTACTCCTCGGCGGACTTGTTGGACTGCTCGATCGCCAGCCGTCGCGCCCGCTCGTGCAAGGCGTCGGCGCGGGCGTAGTCGCCGGTGAGGAACGCGAGCCGGCCCAGTCCGGAGGTGCGGAACGAGACCTCGGTCCACAGCCCGAGCTCCTCCGCCTGCTGCACGGCTTCCGACAGGTAGCCCTCGGCGGTCGGATAGTCGCCGCTGACCTCAGCGGCCACGATCAGCGAGTACGTCGCCTGAAGCCGGCCCCAGTCGTCGCCGAGCTCGTCGAACAGCTCCAGACTGCGATGACCGTCCCGCCGCATCGCGTCGAGGTCCGCGTGCACGATGTTGAGCTGTGCCCGGGTGCTCAGCGCCGCGGCCAGTCCCCAACGGTCGCCGTCCGCGGTGAACGCCTCGATCGCTCGGTCGATCCGACCCATCAGCACGTCCCGGTCGCCGTACGCCCATTGCGTGGTGGTCAGGAACCACAGTGCTCGCGCCGGTACGTCGTACTGCGCCAGCGTCTCCTCGGTCGTCTCGGTGAGGTTGGTGCCCTTGGCATCGGTGGCAGTCATCCCGACCTGCCAGACCGTTGCGGCCGCGCGGTCTGCAGGGTCTTGACCGGGTACGGCGAGTGCCGCCGCAATCGACCGACGCGCCTCACCCAGGCGGCCTCGGAGGTACCAGTACCAGGCCAGCGCGTTGACCAGCTTCAGTGAGAGCTGTGGAGCGGCGTCGAGCGCAGTGCGGAAGTTCGCCGCCTCCTGGTCGAGGCGGCGGAGCCAGGTGCGCTGCTCCGGCCCGCGCAGTTGTTCTTCGGCTCGCTGGGCCAACTCGAGGTAGTACTCCGCATGGTGCTGCCTGGTCTCGGCCTCCTCACCGGCCTCTGCGAGCCGCTCGAGGCTGTACGCCGCTACCGACTCCAGCAAGCGGTAGCGCTCGGCGCTGACGGCAACTAGGGATTTGTCGACAAGTGCCAGGAGCACGGCGTCCGGCAGCCGGCTGACCTCGGTAGCAGCCTCTAGTGAGAAGGTGCCGGCGTGCACGGCCAGCCGGCGAAGCATGGCCCGCTCCTCCGGGTCCAGCAGGTCCCAGCTCCAGTCGATGGTCGCCCGTAGCGTCCGCTGCCGCTCGGGTACGCCGCGCCCACCGGACAGCAGCCGGAACCGGTCGTGGAGCCGGTCCGCCAACCCCTGCACACCGAGCGCCCGCACTCGGGTCGCCGCAAGCTCCAGCGCGAGCGGTATGCCGTCCAACCGCCGACAGATCGCTTTGACCGCTTCAGAGTCATTCACCCCGGCCCGCGCAGCGAACAGGTCGGCTGCCGCGTGCAGCTCGAGTGGCGGTACGTCGAGCAGCCGCTCACCGGGTAGTCCCAACGGTTCCCGGCTGGTCGCGAGTACACGCAACCCGGGTGCGGCCGCGAGCAAGCGTCGTACCAGGTCTGCGATGTCCAGGTGCTCGCAGTTGTCGAGGATGAGCAGGAGCTGCCTGGTGCTCAGTGATTCGACCAGCCGGGGCAAGAGGTTGGTCGACTCGTCCCGCAGATCCAGCGCGGCGGCCAGTGCTTCGAGTACGTCGTCCTGCTTGAGCGGAGCGAGTTCGACCAGGCGTACGTCGCCGGCGTGGTTGCGACCGAGTTCCAACGCCAGACGGGTCTTGCCGACGCCTCCTGGCCCTACGAGGGTGAGCAGGCGGTTGGTGGTCAGCAGTCGCTGCGCTTCGTGGACTGCCTCGGTGCGGCCGATCAGGTCGTTGAGCGGAGCGGGAAGTCGGGACGGTTGCAGGGATGGGTCGTGGCGGAGAACCGCCGCATGTAGGTCGACGAGCTCCGGTCCGGGATCGACGCCGAGCTCGTCGGCCAGCATGCGGCGGAGCTCGTCGTACGAGCGCAGGGCCTCGTCGTGGCGGCCTGTTCGGTACAGAGCGCGCATGTGCAGCGCGCGAAGTCGTTCGCGCAACGGGTGACGCCGAACCAGCTCGGTCAGCTCCGGGAGCGCGTCGTCGGTCTGCTCCAGCAAGGCTTCTGTCGCGGTGAGTCGGGCCTCCTCCAAGCGGTCGCGGGTCGCGCGGGCGAACTCGTGGTCGGGTACGTCGGCGTACGCCGGACCACGCCACAGGTCGAGCGCCTCGCGCAGCCGGCCCGCGCTGACCAACTGCTCGAAGATGTTGCTGTCGACAACGTCCGCCGTGAGGGTGTAGCCGGCCGGGCCATGGGCGACGAGGGCGCGACTGCCCGCTTCGGCCCGGTCGAGCGCCGTACGGAGCTGGGAGATCCGGGCCTGCAGCGTGCCGGTGGCGTTGCGCGGTGGGCGGTCGCCCCAGAGGTCCTCGATCAGCCGGTCGGCCGAGACCGGGTGACCGCGATGGACCAGCAGATCGAGCAGCAGCGTGCGGACCTTGGTGTCCGGTACGGAGACCGGCGCACCGGCGTCCGTCCGGACCACCAGTGGACCCAGCACGCCGAAGTACATAGCCGTAGTAAACCCGTAGCGGGCTTTCGCACGATCGGCGCATGAGTTCTCGAGAAGCAGTCACAGTGATCGGCCTCGGCGCGATGGGATCCACCATGGCCGAGGTCTTCCTTGCCGCCGGCCACCCGACCACCGTCTGGAACCGGACTCCTGGCAAGGCGGGCAAGCTCGTTGCCGCCGGTGCGGTCGAGGCGGCGACGGCCGCCGAAGCAGTGGCCGCGAGCAACCTGGTGGTGATCAGCCAGGTCGACTACGCCGCGATGGATCAGTCGCTCGCCGGTGTGGACCTCACCGGGCGGGTGCTGGTCAACCTGAGCTCGGACAGCCCGGACCGCCTGCGTTCGGCGAGCCAGTCGGTCGCCGAGCGCGGTGGCATGCTGGTCACCGGCGGGATCATGGTCCCGCCGCAGGGCATCGGTCAGCCGAGCGCGTACGTCTTCTACAGCGGTTCTCAGGAGGTCGTCGGGGCGCATCGGGAGACCCTGGAGGTGCTCGGCCGAGCCGACTTCATGGGCGCGGACCCGGGGCTGGCGATGCTCTACTACCAAGCCATGCTGAACATGTTCTGGACCACGCTGGTCAGCTACTTCTACTCGGCCGCCCTGGTCGGCACCGCGGGCATCAGTGCGGAGGACCTGCGTCCGTACGCCGCCGCGTTGCTCTCCGACCTCACCGACGAAGGGCCGATGGGGTTCCTGAAGATCCTTACCGTGGAGATCGAGCGGGGCGTCTATCCCGGCGCGGAGAACAACCTGCACATGCAGGCAGTCGGCAGCGAACACGTCGTCCACGCCTTCGAACAGGTCGGCCTGGACACCGGAATGCCGCGTGCCCTGGCCACCCTGTTCGCCCGCGCCGACGCGGCCGGACACGGCCTCTCGGGTCTCACCGCCCTGATCGAGGTGATCCGCAAGCCGGCGACCTGAGCCGCTATTCACGAGCGGCGACCGCCACACTGCACCGGCCGTCGTCGCAGGCACGCCGCAGTCGGCCGTTCGAGATGGTCTCGAGGAGGCCGATCGTCCAGCACATCGGGCATCCACGCAGTGCGAGGACGCCGAGCGGCAGGAGCAGCAGGCTGTACAGCCCGACCACCGGAAGGAATGCGAACGCCCCGATCAGCCCGCCGAATCCGATCACGCCGCGCACCAGATGACGGGTCAGCGACGCACTCGCGAAGGTGGTGCTTCGCGTCATGGTTGTCCTCCGATGGGGTTCAAGCTCTCGCGGATCGCGGTCCGGGCCCGGTGCAGACGTGACTTCATCGCGGCTGTGCTGAGACTCAAAGCGTCGGCGACCATGGGTCCGCTGTAGCCCTGGACGTCGCGCAGGATCAGCACGCGGCGCTGGTCCGTCGGCAGGGCGGCGATCGCCGCCGCCACTGCCGCTGCTTCCAGTTGCTGCAGCACCTCGTCCTCGGCCGACAGCGTGGCGATATCCCGGGTCACTGGTCGGTCCCGCAGCATCGCCCGGGCGCGCCGCAGGCACTCGTTGCGGACGATCCGAAACATCCACGACGCCAGGGCGCCGGTGGCCCGGAGCATCCCGATCTTGCGATACAGGATGATCAAGGCCTCCTGCGCCGCGTCCTCGGCGTCCTCTGGTGTGGCGCACAGGGACCGGGCGAAGCGCCGTACCGTTGGGTGTGAGCCCGCGACCAACGCGGTGAGCGCGTCGACGTCTCCGTCCTGCGCGGCGAGGATCAGCTGGTCGTCAGGCCAGGCCGGGTCAGCCACGGGCCCGCCCGCGGCGGCGCAGTACGACGAAGCTGCAGGTGCCGAGCAGCAGCACTCCGGCAGCGATGGCGAGGGCAACGAACACGGTCATGACAACCTCCGGCTCCTGGACCGGCGGGGTGCCGGTCCAGGGATAAGAGGCGTGCACCGGCCGGAAGGATTCAGGCACTCTGAAGCGGGCTTGAGCTTGTTCACGCGGGCCGGGGGCAACTATCACGATGTGGAAGGGCAACGCCGACGACACGCCGGAATTCGGACAAAACCGGGTAAGTTCACTCCCATGATCATCGTGACAGCTGCACTGAAGGGCGGGGTCGGGAAGACAACCACGTCGGTGTACTTGGCTGCGCTGGCATCTTCCAACCGTCGCACAGCCACTCTGGTCGACGCCGATCCGCAAGGTAGCGCCGCCGACTGGGTCGCGGATTCCGAGGACGAACACCTGGCCAGGGTCGAGATCGCGGAGGCGCCGACCGAGCGTCTGCTGAACAAGGCACTGGACAAGGTGCCGCCGGAAGGTATCGGCATAGTGGATATGCCGCCGTCGCACGAACGGCTGCTGAACAAGGCACTCGAGCGGGCCCGGATCGTCGTCCTGCCGACCCGCATCGGCGGTGTGGAGACACCACGGGTCAAGGCGGTGCTCGAGCTGGTGCCCGACCACGTCCCGGTCGGCCTGGTGATCTGCTCGGCGCGGACGTACACCCGCAGCTACCAGGAAGCGATGCAGCAGTACGCCGAGGAAGGCATCCCCGTCTGGGGCACCATCCCGGAGCGCGTGTCCATCACCGCCGGGCCGGCCGGACCGCTCGCGGCCGACGGCCTGGAGTCGTACAAGAAGGTCTGGCGCAAGATCCTGGCCGCCGCCCGCACCTGACCGCCCGCGTCGGGTTGGGTCCGTGCACTCGCTCGCGGACCCAACCCGTCAGCATGTCGTCTGTCAGCGCTGTAGAGGCGGTTCGCCGCGGACGTACGAGCGGATCACCGTCGCGGCGGCGCCGCGCGCCCAATCGTCGAAGGTATGCGAGCGGAGCATCAGCCGGCAGTTCCCGGCGGCACCGAAGGCGTGGTCCGCGAACGCCTGTCGCATCCGCTCCTCGTACAGGTCGTACTCCGCCACGCCCTCGCCCGCGATCACCACCAGCTCCGGCCCGACCAAGTTCACCATCGCGGCCAGCGCCGAACCGATCACCTCACCGGCCCGGTCGAACGCCTCCCGCGCGTGCTCGTCGCCCTCGTGCGCCAGCTTGATCGCGCCGGCCAGGTCCAAGCGCGGCCGCCCGGTCGTCTCCCGGGTCCGGGTCAGGATCGCGTCCGACGAGGCGACCGTCTCCACACAACCCCGCCGCCCGCAGGTGCAGACCAGCTCCCCGGGCGCCAGCGGCAGATGACCGAGCTCACCCGAGACGCCGTACGCCCCGGACACAACCTCGCCGTTGATGTAGAGCCCACACCCGATCCCGGAGCCGATCGTGACGACCGCGAACGAGTCCGCGTCCACGCCGACCCCGAACCAGTGCTCGGCCACGGTCAGCGCGCGGACGTCGTTCGTCACCACGACCGGCACCTTGAGCCGCTTGGCCATCAGGTCGGCGACCGCGACGTCCCGCCAGCCCATCAACGGCGAGTGCCGGACCAGGCCGCGCCGGGCGTCGACGTCACCGGACACCGCGACGCCGATGCCGATCAACGGGCCGGCCGTGACCTCTGCCGACTTGATCAGCTCCTTGGCCAGGTCCGTGAGCCGCTCGATGACCGTATCGGGTGTGGTGTCGTCCAGCTTCTGGTGGCGGACCGTCAGGATCCCGGCGGTGAAGTCCGTGGTCACGCCGATCAGGGCGGTCGGGGTGACCTTGAGCCCGATCACCGAGACGCTGTTCCGGATCACCGTCAGCGGGCTGACCGGCCGGCCGATGCCGAGCTGGTTGTCCGCCTCCGCCGGTACGGCCGGCTGATCGGTGACGAACCCGGCTTCGATCAGCGGCGCGACCGCCTTGGTGACCGCCGCCTGGGACAGCCCGGTCCGGCGCGCGATCTCCACCCGCGGGATCGGTCCCTGGGTCAGAATCCTGGTCAGCACTTCAACTCCCGCCGGCGTGGCCAGCGGGAGTGATCGATGCGGACGCAGCGGCACGAGAACAACCTACCGGCGAGTCCGTCGTTAAGCCTCGATATTCCCAAGGATGGGCGACGCCAGCGCCCAACGAATCGTCCGGGTGAGGCCTTCGCCGGCCGCGCGGACGACGGTCGCCTCGGCCAGCGGCAGGTACGGCAGCCGCAGCGGCCACCGGGTCCACCACGGCAGGAGGCCGACAGCGGCAGCGGTCAGTACGCCGTACGCCGGTCGCGCGGCCCACGGCACCGGCGGGTGCACGAGCATGAAGCGCGCGGCCTGCCGAGCCTCAGTCGTCCCACGCAGTTCCGGCCGGTACTCGTCCAGCTGCTGACGCAGCTCGGCCACTGTGGTCGGTGGGTCGACCACACCCATCTTGCGGGCCACCAATGCCGCGTCCTCGACGTACAGGTCCTGCTCTGAGGCGTTGAGCGGCTTTACGCCGTACCGCTGGTGTGCGGCCAGGAAACTGTCCACCTCGGCGACATGGACCCACTTGAGTAGGTGCGGGTCGGAGGCCCTGTACTTCACACCGTCCGGGCTGGTCCCGCGCACCCGCTCGTGCACCCCTTGGACGCGCGCGATGGCCTCCTCGGCGTCCGGGATAGCGCCGTACGTCGTGATGGCCAGGTAGTAGCTGGTACGACGCAGGCGTCCCCAGGGGTCGCCGCGGTAGCCGGAGTGCGCCGACACCGCTGCCATCGCCAGTGGGTGCAGTGACTGGAGCAGCAGCGCCCGTAGTCCACCGGCGAACATCGACGCGTCACCGTGGACGCGCCGAATGGGGCGGTCCGGTTCGAACCAGCGCGGTCCGGGTGTGTTGTGCACCCGGTTCCGTTCAGCGCGTGGGTCAGGCCCCGCCACCTTGGTCATGATCATCCGCGCCAGCCCGTCCCTCAATGGGTTCAGCGGTCCTGCGATGGTGCCGGTCATGGGGCCAGTGTGCCCCCAGCCTCCTAGAGCACGTCGACGAAGATCGGGTTGGTGTAGAGCCAGGTGTCCAGCCACGGGTCGCCGTCGTTGGTCGGGTGCTGGATCGGACCGGCCGGGTCGATGCGGCTGCCCAGGTACCCAGGCCCGTTCCGCCGGCCGTCACTGCCCCGCACCCGCACGTACTGCGACCGCTCCGCCTTCCCCAGCGGGATGCGCAACGAGTACGTCCCGGACTTCCGCCGTACGTCGACCTGCTCGATCACCCGGGTGTCGGGTGCCTTCCAGCTGTCTTTCGTGGTGGCTGGACCGGTCACAGCCCCGCGGATCACGTCCACGTGCGCCAGCTTCGGGAGCAGTCCGTGAAAGTTCGGCCGGGTCGCACTGGTCACGGTGACTCGCAGTTCCAACCGCTGGCCCCTGTGCACGCGCAGCCGCCCGCCGAGAGTCACCCCGCGCTGCGATGAGCCGACAGGAGCAAGTCGTACGTCGATACCATCCACCAACTGACCGTGGTCGACCCAGACGCGTCCGGCCCGCAGGGCAGCCATCACCTCGAGGTACCCGTACCGGGTGACGCCGACGTGGGTCCGGCTGAACTGACCGGGCCAGAAGTCGCTACCGGGCTGCGGCACGCCGGAGTCCGTCGGCGACGGCTTCCAGCCGAGGCTGTCGAAGGTCTGTCCGGGCGGGAACTCCCCGTCCTTCCAGGTGTCCCAGATGGTCCGGTGGTTGTCACTGTTCGAGGTGATCGAGAACAGCCGGCCCTCGGCCAGCATGGAGTCCCACAGCCCGCCGACCGTCGCGGTAGCCCAGTCGAAGCCGCCGTACGTGCGGTAGGCGTCCGCCGGGTAGCCCGGGAAGCTGTTGGCGCTCGGGGCGTTGACGTACTCGCCACGCTGCGCGTTGGTGGACCCGCGGTACGCAACCCACGCCGGGTCGGCTTCACCCTGTGAGCCGGGTGCGCCTTCCATGCCGATGCAGACACCGGTGTCCCGCCAGCCGCGCAGCTCGTACGGTGCGTCGATGCCCAGCCGCAGCGGGTGGTTGGCGAGCACCAGTACGTCGTCGACGTACCCGCTCTGCTTCTGCGCCGCGAGCCACTGCAGCGCCTTGATGGCGTGCTGCTCGTTCGCCGGGCTGCTGTCCGCTCGCCCGGTCAGCTTGCCGTCGTACTCGCGCTCGAACTGCTGCAGCAGAGCCACGTTGTTCGGACCGGGTGCGACCAGGACAGTGCCGTGCTCGGCCGCGGGGATGTACCACTCCAGGCCTTGGAAGATGAGCATCCGCGGGTTCTCGGCCCGGGCCTTCAGCACCTCGACGTTCTCGGCCGCTGCGCCCTTGTCGGCGTGCCCGAAGTTGCTGTGCTCGGTGAACGCCATCCAGTCCAGCCCGAACTGCGCTCCCCGCTGCGCCAGCTGAGTGAAGTCGTACTTCGCGTCATGGCTGTACCGGCTGTGAACATGGTGATCCCCGACCAGATAGACCAGCTCAGGATCACTCGAGTACGACGCACTGCCTGCTGCCACGGCGTCGGAAGCGCCGACCGCGGTTGCGGCGAAGCCGGCTCCCAGTAGCCCGGCCCCACGGATCAGATTCCGCCGAGACACACCCTGCGCGTCCAGTGCCTCTTCCGGCACCTCCGGATCGGCCCACTCCGGCACCTGCTGCATCGACATGACGGGCACCCTCCTTGTGCTGACAAGGCACTGTCAAGGGCTCGAATGACGCGTGGGTGAACGGCACAGCTACCGCTTGGGGAACTCCGACTCGAGTAAGGAGTAGAGCAGCGAGTCCCGCCAGTCTCCGTTGGTGAAGACGTGGTCCCTGATCCGGCCCTCGTAGGTGAAGCCGAGCCGCTTGACCACGGCGATCGAGGCCTCGTTCTCGGGGCCGATCGCGGCGCTGACCCGGTGCAGGTCGAGCGGGCCGAAGGCGAGCCGCAGCAACACGCGGGACGCGTCGGTGGCGTAGCCATGACCCCAGTGGTCCGCGTGGATCGCGTAGCCGAGGTGAGCGGCCTTCACCCCGGTCGGCCCGAGGCGGGCGAAGCCGACCACACTGTCGTCGTCTCGGCGGGTGACGGCGAGCAGGTAGTCCGGCCGGTCCTCCTGCGCTGCCCGCTCGATGATCGCGGTCAGCGCCTTCTCGGCGGCGGTGCGGTCCCGGCTGTCGAACGACAGCCACGACGTCACCCGGTCGTCGCTGACGATGGCCAGATAGTTCTCGAGATCTGATGTCCGGAACTCGCGCAGCGCGGTCAGGTCACCGATCAGAGGATCCATCTGGGCAAACTACCGGGGGAAACTCTGCATCGGGGTCCGGGTGAACATCTCGATCTCCTCCTGCAGCTCGCGGGCGTCTTCCGCGCGACCGGACTGCCGCAGCGCCTGGTGGACCCGGCGGGCCGAGTGCACCACGCCGTTGATCCGGCGCTCGGCGGGCAGGCCCAGCACCGGCGCGATCGCGTCCGCGGCGCCGTCGAGCTCACCGCTCGCGATCCGGGTGATGGCCATCGCGGCCTGGCTGCCGGCGGCGTCGCCGAAGGCCCACTCCGGGTGGTTCGGGTCGGTGTAGGCGTCGACGGCCTGGCGGGAGTACCGCTCGGCCTGCTCGACCTCGCCGGGCAGCCACGCGAGCGCGTCGGCGGCGTAGTACAGCTGCCGGTTGCGGCCGAAGGTGCACAGGCCGCCCATGTCGTCCAGGTCGTCGTTGCGCACCGTGTTCCAGGCCTGCTCGGCCCGCTCGAGCGCGGCGCGGGTGGCCTCGGGGTTGCCCAGCGCCGCCCAGGCGCGGGCCTCGCTGACCGGCAGCCAGACGCTGGTGGTGCTGTTGGCCTGCTCGGCGTACCCGGCGCCGAGCTGTGCGTACCGGACCGAGTCGTGCGGGTTGCCGGCCCAGTAGGAGACCAGCGACTGCAGGCCGCGCACCCAGGCGCGCAGGCCGTGGTGGTCGGCGTTGTCGGCGCAGAGGAACGCGGTCCGCGCCTGCGTCAGCGCCGCATGCGGGTTCCCGAGATCGTGGGATGCCTTGGCGAGGAGGCCGCCGGTGACACCGCCGAGGAAGTACAGCTGCCGCAGGTGCTCCGGACGTTGCCGGCTCTCCAGCAGGGCGAAAACCAGATCCTGCGTCTCGACCAGCTGGCCGAGGATCTCCGGCAGCGGGCGCTGCGGGTAGGCCTTCGCGACGTGGCGCACATCGTCGTACACCTGTTCCATGGCCTCGCTTCCGAGACCGGACTGGGCCGCGAGGGCAAACGCCCTCGCTCGGCTGGCAGCCATGTCGAGAACCTCCATCTCATTACCTGTCGTGATCCGTCCACTCGCGGCAGGTGCCGGCACCACCTGGGCGGCCTGCTCGGGGACGTACGGGGCGAGGAGCTCCTCGACCGGCTTGCCGAACATGCGTTGCAGGGTGCGCCGGGTCTGAGGAGTGGTGCCTGCACGCTCGCCCGATGCGAGGCGCCGCAGGTGCCGCTCGGTGATGGTTCCACCCAGCTCGACGAACTCGGCGACGATCTCGGAGTAGGTCTGGTTCCGGCGCTGGATCAGGTGCGCCAGGACCGTCTTTGGCGTATACCTACCCGCCATCGTTCCTCCCGTTCACGTCAGATCAGACGTTGTCTCGACTCTTGCCCCACGACAAGGTGCTGTCCCCCAGATGTCCGCGAGAGGTCCGGAAGAGGTCCGGCAAAGGTCCGGTCCAGGTCCTAGAGCGGTCACGTTGGGCTCGTGCACCATTACTGCCATGACAACCAGTAAGTCCAACTGGTTGCAAGGCCTGAGAGTTACGGGGTGAGAGGTAGTGACCATCGCGGAGATGACGTCGAGGCAGCACCGGCGCAGGGTGCGGGTCTGGTTCGGCGAGCATGTGATCGCGCAGTACGTCGCGGAAGCGCCCTTGGCGGCCCGCTACGAGCAGGCGATGCGGAGGCGTTTCGCCGGCCTCCGGGTCACCAATGACGTACTCGGTCCACTCGACAGCCACTAACTGAAAATCCGACCTTCCGGGTCCTCCTCAGACCCGGTCGCTGCGCCCTGGGGTCTCCTCACGTCCAGGAGCAGCACACCTGAAGGTCCGGGGCACTCCTCAGTCCCGGACGAAACCCAGGTGCGGTCCGGAGCACTCCTCAGCTCCGGACCGCACCGCCCTCCCGGCCCGGCTGGGCCTGGCGGTTGACCCCCTGTATCGCCGCCGCCCAGCCGTTCCAACCACCCCTGGCCGACACCTCGGGCCAGGCGGGGAGTGTCCTGGGCGGTAGGACACCGTGTGGCTCGTGACACCTCACCACGAGCCAACTCCCCGAGGTGGCCGGCTCCGCTGTGTGACCGCCGCGCCTGGGCGGTCACACAGCGGAGCCCTTTAGGTTGTCCGCCATCTTCCTGAGTACGGCGATCGTCGCGACGTACTCGGCCCCGGTGATGCCCGCCGTGACCCGCTCACGCTGGGCCCGGACCTTCGTCGCCAACTCCTCCAGCGCGGCGCGGCCTGCGGCGGTGAGTTGCTCGTCCACCAGCCAGCCCCGTGCCGTCAACGGGTCGACGGCAGCGCTCAGCTCGCCCGGATCGCCGCTCACGAACGGTGCGAGTGCCACCGCGATCGACTCCGGGCCGGCGGCCGCGTTCAGCGCCTGCCACTGCCGCCTGGTCAGCCCGTCCGCCGCGAGGACCTGCTCGAACGACGACTCCAGCAGCCGGTCGAGCTCTTTCAGCCACCACCCGATAGGCTTGTTGTCATCCGACATATACATGTCAACAAACATATATATCGGAGGAGCTGTGGACAAGTCCGATCCGGTGGCTGTGGTGGAGACGGCGATGATCGCCGTCCGCCGGCGGCAGACCCGTCGTACCATCGCCGCGGAAGCCGGTGGTCCGGATCCGGTCCAGGAGGTCCTCGACGCGCTCGAGGCGGCCGGACCGGACCCGATCGGCGTCAACGGAGTCGCGGCCGCGCTGGGGGTGGACCAGCCCCGGGCAAGCAAGCTGGTCGCCGCGGCGGTCTCGGCAGGCCTGGTACGGCGTGAGGCCGACCAGGCGGATGGCCGTCGTACGAACCTGGTTCTCACCGCGGACGGCAGGCGGCAGCTCGAGTGGGTCCACGACTATCGCCGGGACCGCTTCGCCGCGGCGATGGACGACTGGACTGACGCCGAGCGGCAGACATTCGCGGACCTCCTGGCCCGCTTCGTGACCGCCCTGGACCGTTAGATGTCCGCTTCAGGTCCGGCGGAGGTGCCCGGCTTCCGCGTCGCGACGTAGACGGCAAAGGGTGCGTCCGGCCGCACCTCGGTCGAGCCTTCGACCAGGCCCTCGGCGGTGATCTCACCCGCGTAGGTCATGCCGAGGCGCTCCATCACCGCTCGCGACGCCCGGTTGATTCGCTCGGTGAACGAGATCACCGCCTTCGCTTTCAGCGTCACGAAGGCGAACTCCAACCCGGCCCGGCCGATCTCTGTCGCGAAACCTCGCCCGCGAGCCGACTCGGTCAGTGCCCACCCCAGCTCCAGCCGCTCCGTGGCCCACTCCGGTCCCACCAGCTCGCTGAGCGCCGGAGTCACTGGTGCGTCGGCCGGCAGGCGGGACAGTCCACCCCGTCCGGCCAGCGCTCCGCCGTCGCGCTCGTACGCCATCCACTTGTTGACCCCGTCAGCTTCCCAACGGGCGTGCGCCTCAGTTGCACGACGTACGGCGTCCTGCTCGGACAAGGTCTCGGCGTACCAGTGGGCGACCCACGGGTCGGCGTGCAGAGTCACCAGGTCCGCCGCATGTCCGGGCAGGACCTCACCTGGACCCGTCAGCGGTTCGAGGCGGAGGCGGTCGGTGAAGCGGGTGCGGACGACGTACGCCACGATGTCGCGCAGCCGCCGGTCGCCGTCGGCGCGGTTCACCATCAGCAGGTCAAGGTCGTCCGGTCCGACCCAGCTGCCGGCGTCATGCTTGCCTTCTTCGAGCCGGGGCCGGGTGAGGTCTCCGTCGATGGTGATGAGGTAGTCGAGCTCACGCCGTACCCGGCCTTCGTACTCCCACTCCCAGTCGGTGACCGCCCAGACGATGTCGCGGACCTTCCAGCCGGTCTCCTCCTCGACCTCCCGCGCCAGCGCCTCCTCGGGCGTCTCGCCCGGCTCCAGGTGTCCGCCGACGATGTCCCAGATCCCGGGCAGCAGCCGCCGTTCCGCCGCACGACGCTGGACGTACACGCGATGGTGCTCGTCCATGATCAGGGCACCTACACAGTCGACCGGGCGCATACTCCCAACCTAGACCGGTGCTGTGGCAGAGTGCTGAGCCGTGTCACTCCAAGCTCAAGCTCAGCTGGGGCCGCGGTGGATGGTGCGGTCGGTGGCGCTGGTTGTCGTGGTCGTTGCGGTTGGCTGCGGCCTTGGTGGGGCGGTTGTCGGTGAGAGCGTGGTCGGTGCGCTCGGTAGGGCGGTGGACCACCGTGAGCTTGTCCTGCGTGCGCTCGGCTGGTGCTGGGGTGGACTGCCGTACGTGGTGATCACGGCGGCCCTTGTCGGCCGAGCGAAGCTGACCCGCAACGTCAAGCTGGCACTCCCCTATCTGCTCGCGGTGTGGATCGGCAGCGCCGCGCTACTGATCCCCGGCCGGTACAGCACCCTCGAAGAGCGCTTCGGCACCGCTTACCCGGACGCCCGCCCACTCAGCTTCGGCTGGGCCTGTGGCTTCCTCTCGACAGCGGCCACAGTCCTGCTCGTCGCGATCGCCCTGATTCTGTTCAAGAAACTCCTCGGCAGCATCACCAAACGGCACCTGCAGACACTCAACCGAGTCCTCACCGCAATCTGGGTGGTCCTTACCGCGGCCGGACTGGTCGCCGCACTGATCGGACCGATGCCATGACGAACATCCTCCTCATCGTTTCGGACGACCACGGCTACGCGGATCGCAGTGCGCTCGGACTGCATGCCGAGGTACAGACGCCGGCGTTGGACCGGCTGGCCGCTGGTGGGGTCAGTTGCACGAGTGCGTACGTGACCGCGCCGATCTGCAGTCCGTCACGGGCGGCGATCATCTCCGGGCGCTACCAGCAGCGCTGGGGTGGTCAGTGGTTCGACTCGGCGAGCTTCGCGCCGGACGACGTACCGAGTCTCGCGGAGTTGCTTGGCGACCGCGGGTACCGGACGGGGTACTTCGGCAAGGTTCACTACGGCGATGAGTCGGTCGGTGACCGCGCCTGCCCGCCACACCACGGGTTCGAGACGACGCTGTACGGCTTGGCCGGCCAGTCACTCGGCAGGCTGAACTACCTGCATCACTCAGAGCAGGCGAAGAGCGAGTACGGCGCAGATGCCGCGCGCTACATGGCAGTGCAGCCACTGCTGTCCGGCGACGAGCCAGTCGAGCACGAGGGCTTCCTGACCAGTGAGTTGGGCCGACGGGCCGCGGACTTCATCCAGGCGGAGGACGAGCGGCCGTACTTCTGCATGGTCGCCTTCAACGCGGTCCACAACTTCTGTTGGCAGCTCCCACCGGACGAGTTGGCCCGCCGCGGCCTGCCGACGTACGACGACTGGAAGCCGGACAGCGGAGCGTCGTACGGCGAGTGGTACGACGACGTGATCGTGCCGAACCTGCCGCACGGGCGCGAGTACTACCTGGCTCAACTGGAGTTGATGGACGCGGAGATCGGCAAGCTGCTCGACCTGCTCGACGCGACCGGGCAAGCCGACGACACGGTGGTCGTCTACACCACCGACAACGGCGGCTCGACCTGCAACTTCGGCGACAACGCGCCACTCCGCGGGACGAAGTACACAGTCTGGGAGGGAGGCATCCGGGTCCCGATGCTGTGGCGCTGGCCCGCCCGTCTGCCGTCGGCGCACCAGACGGATGCTCTGGTGAGCACTCTCGATCTCGTGCCGACTCTGCTGGCTGCTGCTGGTGATGAGGTGGAGTCGGACGGCGTGAACCTGCTGCCGGTGATGAATGGCGACACAGACTCAGCCCACACCGCTCTGCACTGGGACTGCGGCTTCCAATGGGCTGTGCGCTCGGGCGACTGGAAGCTGAGCTGGGTCGACGGCACCGATCAGCAGGTCCAGCACCTCAGTCGCTACGAACATGCTCCGATGGGCGATGGCTGGCATCTGGCCAACCTGACCGAGGACGTGGGCGAACAGCACAACCGCATCGACGACGAGGCGGCTGTCGCGCTGCGCCTCCGCGACCTGCACGCCGCCTGGCGCGCTGAGGTGGGTCTGGTCGACTCAGGCGCGGCGGCCATGCTCGGTGATCCGGTTGGGCATGAAGGACACGGCGACCACCAGTAGGACGGCCGCTGCTGCGGCTCCGTAGTACACGTCGTGGATGGCAGGAGCGAGCACGTCGCTCGGTAGCTGCTCCAAGTCCGCGTGACTGTCACCGAGCCGTGCGGCGACCACACCGTTCGCCACCGCGCCGAAGACGGCCACACCGACCGCACTGCCGACCGAGCGGGAGAACATGTTGGCACCGGTCACCACACCACGCGTCTGCCAGGCGACCGACGACTGTGCGGCCACTACCGACGGCGATGCCGAGAAGCCGAGTCCGAGGCCGATCACGAAACAGGCCGCAGCCAGATGCAGTATGGCGCTACCGGAGTCGACCGTGAGCAGCAACGCGGCTCCGATTACGACGATCACCGAGCCGAACAGCATCGTCGTACGGAATCCGACTCGCAGGTAGATCCGACCGGCCAGTGAGGCCGCGATCGGCCAGCCCAGGGTCATCGCCGCCAACGCGAAGCCGGCGACGAGAGCCGACGTACCCAGCACTCCCTGGGCGAACAGCGGCACGTACGTCGACAGGCCGATCATCAGTACGCCGATCAGCAGTGCAGACGAGTTGGCGGAGTTCAGGACGCGCTGGCCGAGGACCCAGAGCGGCAGGATCGGTTCTGCCGCGCGACGCTCGACCAGGATGAACGCGGTCAGCAGTACGGCGGCCGCGACCAGGATCGTGATGCTCGCGGGTGCGTCCCAGGCCCACATCACGCCGCCCTCGAGCAGGCCCAGCAGCAGCAGCGAGCCGCCGACCGCGAGCAGGATCGCGCCGGCGTAGTCGATCTGGTGACGGGCCGGCGTGGTCATGTTCTCCTGGAAGCGGCGGGTCAGCACCCAGGCGGCCGCGAGCCCGAGCGGGATGTTCACGAAGAAGATCCAGCGCCAGGAGATGTAGTCGGAGAACACTCCGCCCAGGGTGGGGCCGACGAACGACGCGATCCCCCACACGCTCGCGATGTAGCCCTGCACCTTGGCCCGCTCGGCCATCGTGTAGATGTCGCCGACGATCGTCATCCCGATCGGCTGGATCGCGCCGGCGCCCAGCCCCTGGATCAGCCGGAACGCGATCAGCGCCGGCATGCTCCAGGCGAACCCGCACAGCACCGAGCCGAGCACGAACAGGCCGACACCGAGCAGCATGATCGGCTTGCGGCCGCGCAGGTCGGCGAGCTTGCCGTAGATCGGCACCGAGACGGCCTGGGCGAGCAGGTAGATCGAGAACAGCCAGGGGAACTGGGTGAAGCCGCCGAGATCGTCGACAACGGAGGGTACGGCGGTGGCGAGGATGGTCGCGTCGATGGCGACCAACCCGATGCTCAGCATCACCGCGAGCAGGATCGGCCCGCGCTCCGACCGAAGCCCCACCCCCGCTGCTCGGTCGATCCCCTCAGTAGTCATCGCATCAAGCAACTTACGTCATGAGCAAACGATTCCCGAGCCCCTGACCGCCAAGTGGACCGCCGCCGGGTCGAGGGCGGGATTGCCATGCCCGAGACAGCTTCTGGGGTGCTGGGACAGGAAATGACCTGTGCCCGCCCACCGCTTCCTGTCCCATGTCCCGATAGCCGGCGCGGCGCGCGGAGGGTGGGCACGGTGGGCCTGGTGACCGTTACGCTCCGTTTGGTGAGGATGCGGGACGGTGTGGTGCGGGCTGTCGTGCTCGTGGTGACCGTGTCGCTGACCCTGGTGCTGCTGCCGATCGCGATCAACGTCGGCACCGGCGGCACCGCCCCCGGCTTCCTCGCCCCGTACGCCGACTGGACCTGGCCACTCATCGGCGCGCTCTGGGTGATCGCGATCGTCACCGCGCTGATCGAGTTCCGCAGCCGCCGCCTGCCGACTGTCTCCGGCCGCTCCGCCGACCAGCCCCGCAACCGCCCGAACGCCCTGGCCCGCGTCGACCGCTACCTCTCCCAACGAGTAGCAGGCTCACTCGCCTCCCGCACCCGCATCGCACTAGCCGTCGACGAACGCCCCGAAGCAGTCGTCCGCCCGTACGACCTGCTGGTCCAGCCACTCGACAGCACACCCCAGCAGGTCCCCGACGACCAAGACATCGCCACAGTCTTCGACCAGCTCCAGGACTCCATGCTGATCCTGGGCGCACCAGGAGCCGGCAAGACGACACTGCTCCTCGACCTGGCCGGCACTCTCTCCGAGCAGGCCCACGCGGACGAGAACAAGCCGATCCCGGTGCTGATCGACCTGGCCGGCTGGTCGGCCCACCCGTCCCGCAGCAACGACGACGACCCACTCGACAGCCCGTACCTCGCCGGCTTCGTCCGCTGGCTCTTCATCGAGCTCAACACCAGGTACGGCATCCCGCCCGCAGTGGGCCGCACCTGGTTGCGCCGCGGCCGACTGGCGCTCCTGCTCGACGGCCTCGACGAGATCGCCAAGCCACACCGCGACAAGCTTGCACCCGTGCTGGAAGAGCTCCGCCGCCGCTACCTCGTCGGCAAGATCGCAGTGACCTGCCGGACCCAGGACTACAAGCTCCTGCCCAACCAGCTCAGCCTGTACGGCGCTGTGCACATCAGACCACTCACCAGGCAACAGGTCCTCGACTACTTCGAAGCCGTAGGATCCGAACTGGACGGCGCCCGTGCCGCCATCGAGCAGGACGACGAGGTCTGGGACCTGGTCAACTCGCCACTCATGCTCAACGTGATGATCCTCGCCTACCAGGGCCGCGCCCCGGAGGAGGTCGTCGCAGGCGGTGTCGCCGACCTGCGCCGCGAACTGTTCGACACCTACATCTCCGAAGTCCTGTCCCGCGACCGCTTGTCCAGCCGTCAGTACGACTCCCGCACTGCCGTCCGTTCCCTGTGGTGCCTGGCCTGGTGGACCCGTCAGCGCGCCGGCGACCGCACCGCCGTACCAAGGTGGCTCATCCCCAACGGCTGGCACGGACTCTCGGTGCCAGAGGTGCACTACCTCGCACACGCGGTCTGCCTCCCCGCACTGTTCGCCGGGCTCGCTGCTGGGGCGACACTCGCTGCAGTCGCGCAGTACGGCGTACTGGCCGGGCTGGCCGTGGCCGGGTCAGCACTGCTGCTGGTGCACCTGCGGCCGCGCCCGTGGCAGGTGCTCACCACAGACGGCTCCAAGCCACAGTGGGCGCCGTTGCTGGCTCTCACCTTCGTCGCAGGTACGGCGACCACCCTCGTTCTGGTCGTCGCCGGTATGGGCCTGGTCGAGCTCCTACCGATCGGGCTGGCGTTGACCATCGAGGCACTGGCGATCGGAGCGACGTACGCGATCGAACTGATCGTGTCCCACGACAACCGGCGCCGGTTGCTGCTCGCGGTCCGGCTGACCGTGGTCATCGTGGGCGGCTGGCTCGCCCTCAGCCTCGGCAACGCGCCCGGCAGCTTCGCGACCGGGCTCGCCGTCGGCCTGATGGTTGCCCAGGGCATCAGAATGGTGAAGTCGCTGCCGACCGACCACCTGGTCCTCCCCAGCACCGGGAACGGTTGGCGGATGGATCCGTGGGTGATCGGCGGCGCGCTGGTCGGCATCCTGCTGGCGACCGCACTCGGCGCCGACCTGGCGTCGCCGGAGCTGGAAGCCGTCGCCGGCGTACTGGTCGGAGTCGTCGCAGCCAAGGCCTGGCGCCGCCGTCCGCCGGTGTTCGCCGGGCCGCTCTCCCGCCTCCTGCACGACTTCCTGCTCCGCTGGACCGGCTACCTCCCGTGGCGCCGCCGCGCGTTCCTCCGGTACGCCGCCGACCGCTACGTGCTGGCGCGCACGGGCCGTGGTGAGTACTCCTTCATCCACCTGCTCGTCCGCGACCACCTGGCCGAGTGCGCACCCAACCACCTGGCCACCAAGGTCGACCGCCGCATCACCGAGCGCACGAGATCCCGAGTCCCTTCCTGACCAGGCCGCATAGGTGCGAGTGAACGGACCTTGAGCCGGCTCTGCCGGGCAGACCTAGGCATGACCTTTCCACAGTGGCGCACGCAATTGCGGCTGCACACAGCGCTCAGGTTGCTGGCCGGTGGCGACTCCGTGACTCGCGTCGCTCACCAGTGCGGCTGGGGCGTCGACCAGTGCGTTCATCGACACGTTCCGCCGCGCCTTCGGTCACACCCCTGGGTCACGCAGCGCCTGATCGAGGCAATGCCTGATCGAGGATGTGGCTCCACTGCCGCACGATCCCGCGCCGGCGAGCACTGTCATCCGTGAGCAGGTCAGCCAGGCCCAACCCGCGTGCCATGTCCAGCACGCCCTGCACGGTCTCCCGCACCCCAGGAGTCCGCTCACTCACCTCAAGCACTTCCAGCAGAGCCCTGTGGGCCTGACGCCCGACGTGCGACTCCAGCCGGACGATCTGCTTCCGCAGCGCCTCCTCTGTCGACGCAGCCACCCACAGATGCAGTGCGGCGCGGAAGAGCGGTCCGGTGTAGACATCCGCGAGCATCCCCACGATCGCCTCGGTCCGCCCCGGCCCACTGGGCAGTGCGGCGGCCTGGGCTCTGATCTCCGCCAGCCGGACCTCGGTCATGTACTCGACCGCCGCAGCGAACAGGTCCGCCCGCGTCGGGAAGTGGTGCTGTGCGGCACCCCGCGAAACCCCAGCCCGGGCCGCGACGACCGACACCGTCGTCCCGGCGTACCCGACCTCGGCCAGCGACTCGACCGCCGCCTCGAGCAGCCGCTGCCGGGTGGCCCGGCTGCGGTCCTGCTGGGGTTCCTTGAGGGCCTCAGTCACGGGCGGCCTCGCGGGCTCTGAGCTCACGCCGCAGGATCTTGCCCGAGGCCGCCTTCGGCACCGCCTCGATGAACTCCACCTGCCGGATCTTCTTGTACGGCGCCACCCGCGCGGACACGTACTCGATCACGTCGGCCTCGGTCAGCTCCACGCCCGGCATCGGTACGACGAACGCCTTCGGCACCTCGTTGCCGTCGGCCTGCACCCCGATCACCGCAGCGTCCGCGATCCGCTCGTCGGTGAGCAGTACCGCCTCCAGCTCGGCCGGCGGCACCTGGTAGCCGTGGTACTTGATCAGTTCTTTCACCCGGTCGATGACGTACAAGTACCCGCGGTCGTCCATCCGGCCGATGTCGCCGGTGTGCAACCAGCCGTCCCGGTCGATGGTCGCGTCGGTCTCGGCCTGCCGGCCGAGGTATCCCTTCATCACCTGCGGCCCGCGGATCCAGATCTCGCCCTCCGCCGCATCGTTGCCATCAGCACCGACCAGCCGCATCTCGGTGGACGGGAAGAGCTTGCCCACGGCACCGGGCGGTGGCTCCTCGTCGTCCTGCGGCACCGAGTGCGTACCCGGCGACAACTCGGTCATCCCGTAGGCCTGCAGCACCGCATGCAACCCGAGCCGCTTCGCGCACGCCTCGGCCAGCTCGCCGTCGAGCGGCGCCGCGGCGGACATCACGTACTTCAGCGCCGACAGGTCCACCCCATCCACCGCCGGGTGCTTCGCCAGCGCCAGCACGATCGGCGGCGCGACGAACGCCCGGGTGATCCGCTGCTGGTCGAGCGTGGTCAGGAACTGCTCCAGGTCGAACTTCGGCAGTACGACGACCGTCGCGCCGAGCCGGAGCGGCAGGTTCATCAGCACGGTCAGCCCGTAGATGTGGAAGAACGGCAGGATCGCGATGATTCGTTCGTTCTCGCCGAGTTTGATCATCACCTCGCCCTGCGCGATATTCGTCGCGATGTTCCGGTGCGTCAGCATCACGCCCTTGGCCGCGCCCGTCGTACCGCTCGAATACGGAAGTACGGCGACGTCCTCGGCCGGATTGATCGTCACTTCCGGCTCGGGGCCGGTCGACGCGACCAGTTCCATCACCGAGCGGTACCCCTCGGCCTGGTCGCAGACGAAGATCTCGGTGACGTCGGTGCCTTCCACGGCTGCGGTCGCCACCGGCAGGAACAGCGAGATCGTCACCAGCAGCTTCGCCTTGGAGTCGACCAGTTGCTTGTGCAGTTCGCCCGCGGTGTACAGCGCGTTCACCGTCGTCACGGTCGCGCCCGCGCGGGTGGCGCCGTAGAAGACGACCGGGTAGAGGATCGTGTTCGGGCTGTAGAGCGCGATCGTGTCGCCGTGCCGGATGCCGAGCTCGGCGAACCCGGCCGCGACCCGGCGGCTCATCCCGTCCAGCTGGGCGTAGGTGATCTCCCGGCCGCTCACCCCGTCCACGAGGGCCGGCCGGTCGCCGTACTCCTGGGCCCGGCCGAGGACTGCGTCATGGATGGGGACGTCGAGGATCTCGACGGGCGGGAACTCGCTGGTGATGATCATCTGGCGCCAATCCTTTCGGCACTGTCTGTCTGCACGATCGCTTGGTGCACGAACTCTGACCTACCGAGCGGTAATCCGGAAGATCTCAGTACGACTTGGGCAGCCCGAGGCTGTGCTGCGCGACGAAGTTCAGGATCATCTCCCGGCTCACCGGCGCGATCCGGGTGGCCCGGGCCGCCGCGATCAGCGAGGCGACGCCGTACTCCGTCGTCATGCCGTTGCCGCCGAGTGACTGGACCGCCTGGTCGGTGGCCCGGACCGCGACCTCGCCGGCCGCGTACTTTGCCATGTTCGCCGCCTCACCTGCGCCGAGGTCGTCGCCGGCGTCGTACAGGGCGGCGGCCTTCTGCAGCATCAGCCGGGCCAGTTCGAGCTCGATCTTGATCTGCGCGAGCGGATGCGCGATCCCCTGATGGGCGCCGATCGGGCCCTTCCACACCTGCCGGTCCTTGACGTACGCGGTCGCCTTGCCGAGCGCGTGCCGCGCGATCCCGATCGCGAACGCGGACGCCATGATCCGCTCGGGGTTGAGCCCGGCGAACAGCTGCATCAACGCCGCGTCCTCGGAGCCGACCAGTGCCTCGCGCGGCAGCCGGACGTCGTCGAGGAACAGCGCGAACTGCTTGTCCGGGCTGATCAGGTCCATCTCGATCTGGTTGAACTCCACCCCGGGCGCGTCCACCGGCACGACGAACAGGGCCGGCTTCAGCTTCCCGGTCCGCGCGTCCTCGGTGCGGCCGACGACCAGGATGGCCTTCGCGACATCGAGTCCGGAGATGAAGACCTTGCGCCCGGTCAGCGACCAGCCGTCCTCGGTACGACGTGCGGTCGTGGTGATCTCGTGGGAGTTCGAGCCGGCGTCGGGCTCGGTGATCGCGAAGGCCATGATCGTCGTACCGTCGGCCAGTCCGGGCAGCCACTGCTGCTTCTGGTCGTCGGTGCCGAACCGGTCGATCACCGTGCCGCAGATCGACGGCGACACGACCAGCATCAGCAGTGGGCAGCCCGCGGCGCCGAGCTCCTCGAGCACGATCGACAGGTCGGCCATGCCGCCGCCTCCGCCGCCGTACTGCTCCGGCAGGTTGACGCCGAGGTACCCGAGCTTGCCGGCCTCCAGCCACAGCTCGGTGGTGTGCCCACCGGTCCGCGCCTGGTGGTTGAACCACTCGTAGCCGTACTTCTTACCTAGCTCCCCGACTGCTTTCCGCAGCGCTTGCCGTTCCTCGGATTCGATGAAATTCATGCATCCTCCTCGACCACGGCCAGTACGGCGCCGACCTCGACCTGTTGACCTGCCTCGACTGTGAGTTCGCCGACCACCCCGTCGGCCGGAGCGGAGATGGTGTGTTCCATCTTCATCGCTTCCAGCCAGAGCAGCGGCTGCCCCTGTTTGACCTCGTCACCCACCTGTACGCCGACCCGGGTCACAACGCCAGGCATCGGCGCGAGCAAAGACCCCGCCGACACCTGCTGCGACGGATCCGTGAACCGCTCCACCGGCGTCAATGCCACCGACCCGAGCGACGAGTCCACACACACCAACCCGTCGTACGCCGCCACCTCGAACGTCCGCCGTACGCCGTCAACCTCCAGCACCACCCGCTCCGGGAGGTGGGAGACGAGCTGAACGTTGTCCTCGACAACCAGCCCGTCACGGGTCAGCCGGTAGGCCACCTCATGCGTGGTCTCACCCACCCGATAGCTCTTCCGCTGCGGCTGCGAAGGCACATTCCGCCAACCGCTCGGCACCCGCACACCACGCACCCGCCCAGCAGCATCCGCCAACGCCGCCGCCAACGCCGACACCTGGCCGACCGCAGGATCGACTGGCACGCCGATCCCGTGCCGCTCGAAGAACCCGGTGTCGGTGTCCCCGGCAAGGAACGCCGGATGTCGCAGGATCCAGCCGAGCAGGTCGCGGTTGGTTCCCACCCCATGGATCGTTGCCCGAGCCAACTCGGCGGCCAGCCGCCTCGCTGCCGCGGTCCGCTCAGGTGACCACACGATCACCTTGGCCAGCATCGCGTCGTAGTACGGCGACACCTCCGACCCATCCACCACCCCAGAGTCAACCCGCACCCGAGTCGGGCCGCTTTCCGGAAGATTGTGGTCGCTGGGTGCAACTTTTCTTCCGAAGACTCGGTCTACCCCGACTCCGAAGCGGTGTAGGCGACCGGTTTGGGGTTGCCAGTCGTTCGTCGGGTCCTCGGCGTACAGGCGGACCTCGATCGCGTGGCCGACCGTGGGCGGGGGCTCAGCCGGTAGCCGGGCCCCAGCCGCGACCGCCAACTGCAACTCCACCAGGTCGAGGCCCGTGGTCTCCTCGGTGACCGGGTGCTCGACCTGGAGGCGGGTGTTCATCTCGAGGAAGTAGAACGACCCTGCCTCATCAGCAAGGAACTCGACCGTGCCGGCGCCCACGTACCCGATCGCGGCGGCCGCCTTGCGCGCGGCGTCGAAGAGCTCGGCGCGCATGGACGGGATGCGTTCGACCAGTGGTGACGGGGCTTCCTCGACCACCTTCTGGTGGCGGCGCTGGATCGAGCACTCCCGTTCGCCGACCGCCCAGATCGTGCCGTGCTGGTCGGCCATGATCTGTACCTCGATGTGCCGGCCGGACGCCAGGTACCGCTCGCAGAACACCGTCCCGTCACCGAACGCCGACAACGCCTCCGCAGACGCGGCCTCGATCTCGTGCGGCAAGTCCTCCAACCGCGAGACGACCCGCATCCCGCGGCCACCGCCGCCAGCCGACGCCTTCACCAGCACGGGCAGATCAGCGGCCGACACCTCCGCCGGGGTCAGCTCGGCGAGCACCGGGACACCCGCCGCGGCCATCAGCTTCTTCGCCTCGATCTTCGAGCCCATCGACGAGATCGCGTCCACCGGCGGCCCGATCCAGATCAGCCCGGCATCGATCACCGCCTGCGCGAACCCGGCGTTCTCCGACAGGAACCCGTACCCCGGATGCACCGCGTCGGCGCCCGCCCTCAACGCCGCCTCGATCACCAACTCACCGCGCAGATAGGTGTCGCCGGGTGCGTTGCCCGGCAGGTGCACAGCTGCATCGGCCTCGTCGACGTACGGCATCAAGGAGTCAGCCGTTGAGTGCACCGCGACGGTCGACAGGCCGAGGGCACGAGCGGTGCGGAAGACCCGGCGGGCGATCTCACCGCGGTTGGCCACGAATACCGAGGTGATCACAGCCGACTCCGACGTGGTCATGGGGCCTCCCGGCCTGGACTGAGGAGCGGAGGTAGCCCGGTCATGGGGCCTCCCGGCCTGGACTGAGGAGTGGAGGGAGCGCAGCGACTGGAGTGACGAGGGAAGGCCGGGAGCCAAGGCCCCATGACCCTGCCGGCGCCGGAGGCCCGGCCAAAAGCACTGTCATTGGCATCACATCCGGAAGACGCCGAAGTTGGCGCCGTCGAAGCGGGTGCCCTCAACCGGGGCGGAGTGGATGGCGGACAGGCAGATGCCGAGGACGGTCCGGGTGTCGCGGGGGTCGATGACGCCGTCGTCGTACAGGCGGCCGGACAGGAACATCGGCAGTGACTCGGCTTCGATCTGGCCCTCGACGTACGCGCGCATGGCGGCGTCGCCGTCCTCGTCGTACGGCTGGTTCTTCGCGGCCGCGGCGGCGCGTGCCACGATCGACAGCACACCGGCGAGCTGTTGCGGACCCATCACCGCCGACTTCGCCGACGGCCAGGCGAACAGGAACCGCGGATCGAACGCGCGACCACACATCCCGTAGTGGCCGGCGCCGTACGACGCGCCCATCAGGATCGAGATGTGCGGCACCCGCGAGTTGGAGACCGCGTTGATCATCTGCGCGCCGTGCTTGATGATCCCGCCCTGCTCGTACTCCTGCCCGACCATGTAGCCGGTGGTGTTGTGCAGAAAGATCAGCGGTGTGTTCGCCCGGTTCGCGAGCTGGATGAACTGGGCCGCCTTCTGCGACTCCTCGCTGAACAGGACGCCGCGCGCGTTCGCCAGGATGCCGACCGGATACCCGTGCACCGACGCCCACCCGGTCGCCAGCGACGACCCGTACAGCGGTTTGAACTCGTCGAAGACCGAGCCGTCCACCACCCGGGCGATCACGTCCCGCGGATCGAACGGGATCTTCAGGTCACCCGGCACGATCCCGAGCAACTCGTCGGCGTCGTACAGAGGTTCGTCGTACGACGGCAGCGGCGGCGGACCGAGTTTGCGCCAGTTGAGCCGGGACACGATCTGCCGGCCGAGCCGGATCGCGTCCTGCTCGTCGACGGCGAAGTAGTCGGCCAGCCCCGAGACCCGGGCGTGCATCGACGCACCGCCGAGGGACTCGTCGTCGGCGTCCTCACCGGTCGCCATCTTCACCAGCGGCGGCCCGGCCAGGAACACCTTCGCACCACCGTCGACCATCACCACGTAGTCGCTCATGCCGGGGATGTACGCGCCGCCCGCGGTCGAGTTGCCGAACACCAGCGCGATCGTCGGGATCCCCTCGGCCGACAACCGGGTCAGGTTGCGGAACATCGCGCCGCCGGGGATGAAGATCTCCTTCTGCGTCGGCAGGTCCGCACCGCCGGACTCGACCAGGCTGATCACCGGCAGCCGGTTCGCGCGGGCGATCTCGTCCGCCCGCAGAGCCTTCTTGAGTGTCCACGGATTACTCGCGCCACCCTTGACGGTCGGGTCGTTCGCGGTGATCAGGCACTCGACGCCTTCGACCACCCCGATCCCGGTGACCAGGCTCGCCCCGACCGTGAAGTCGGAACCCCAGCCGGCCAGTGGCGACAACTCGAGGAACGGCGAGTCCAGGTCGAGCAGCAACTCGATCCGCTCCCGGGCCAGCAACTTCCCCCGCTTGTGATGCCGCTCGACGTACTTCTCGCCGCCACCGGCCAGCGCCTTGGCGTGCTCGGCGTCCAGTGCCTCGAGCTTCTCCAGCATCGCCTCACGATTGGTCATGGGGCCTCCCGGCCTGGACTGAGGAGTGGAGGGAGCGAAGCGACTGGAGCGACGAGGGAAGGGCGGGAGTCAAAGCCCCATGACCCCGCCGTGCCGGAGGCGCAATTCAATACCGTCATCCGGTGAACCCCAGTCGTTTCGAGGCGAGGGTGGTCAGGATCTCGGTGGTGCCGCCGCCGATCGCGAGGATCTTCTGGTCGCGGTACTGGCGCTCGACCTCGGCCTCACGCATGTAGCCGAGACCGCCGTGCAGCTGGAGTGCCTGGTCGCACACCCATTGCCCGGCTTCGACGGCCGTGTTCTTGGCGAAGCACACCTCGGCGATCACGTCCTCGCCCTTCAAGGCCCGCTCAGCCACGTGATGCACATAGACCCGGGCCACTGAGATCCGCCGCGCCATCTCGGTGAGTGTGTGTTGCACGGTCTGCCGCGAGATCAACGGCCGGCCGAAAGTCTCCCGAGCCCGGCACCACTCCACGGTCAGGTCGAGCGCCCGCTGCGCTCCGGCGTACGCCTGCACCGCCAGCGTCAGCCGCTCGGCGACGAAGTTCACCGCCAGCTGGACGAATCCGGAGCCGGCCGCTCCGACCAGGTTGGCAGCAGGCACGCGTACGTCGGTGAACGAGAGCTCGGCCGTGTCCGAACACAGCCAGCCCATCTTCTCCAGCTTCCGCGACACCTCGAACCCGGGCGTGCCACGCTCGATCACCAGCAGGCTGATCCCGTGCGCACCCGGCCCGTCCGTCCGGACCGCCGTAGTGACGAAGTCCGCGCGGCATCCCGAGGTGATGTAGGTCTTCGCGCCGTTGACGACGAACGAGTCGCCGTCCCGCCGGGCCGTCGTACGCAGCGAGGCGACATCCGATCCACCATCGGGCTCGGTGATCGCCAGGGCGCCGATCATCGAACCTTGCAGCGTCGGCTCCACCCAGCGCGCGATCTGCTCAACGTTGCCCGCAGCAACAATATGCGGGAGTGCGATCCCGCAGGTCAGCAACGATGCGACCAGACCGCCCGACCCACCCGCGTAGTGCATCTCCTCCACGACCGCGATCGCATCGAGCAGCGAACCGCCACCGCCGCCGACCTCAGCCGGGAACCCGACCCCGAGCAGCCCGATCTTCCCGGCCTTCTCGTGCAGGTCGCGCGGCAACTCACCGGCCCGCTCCCACTCGTCCAGATACGGCAGCACCTCGGCTGCCATGAATCGTCGGACGGTCTGCCTGAAGTCGTTCACAGGAGGACCTCCGGTACGTCGACGTACCGGGAACGCAGCCATTCGCCGACCGCCTTCGCCTGCGGATCGAACCGCGCCTGCGACGCGACGCCCTCACCCAGCAAGCCTTCGACGACGAAGTTGACCGCCCACAGGTTCGGGAGGAGGTAGCGGGTGACAGTCAGCGGCTGAGTCTCCGGCAGCAGCTCCTGGAACAGCTCGACCGTCAACGTGTGCGCGAGCCACCGCCAAGCCTTCTCCTGCCGCACCCACACGCCGACGTTCGCATCGCCGCCCTTGTCGCCGGACCGTGCCCCGGCGATGCGGCCGAACGGGACCTCACGCGTCCGTGGGCGGCCACTCGACGCGAGCTGTGGCAGCGGAATCGGCAGCTCGATGTCCTCGACCGGGGTCAGCGGCTGCGTCTCCGCCGCGGGCTCGACGGCCTTCCGAGTGCCATCCGGCAGTACGACGACCTGCTCGACCTCGTGGATGTCGACGTACCCGGCCTGGAAGATCCCGTACGGCGATCCCTCGCCAGGCGGAGCGGTGACGTGGAATCCGGGGTAGCTCGACAACGCCAGCTCGACCGCGGCACTGGAGAACGCACGACCGACGACCTTCGGGTCCGGGTCCTTGACGGCACAGCGGAGGAAGACGCTCGCCTCCTCCTCGGAGTCCGCGTTCGGCTTCTCGGTCCAGGCGAGCGTCCACCGCAGCTCAGCGGGCCTGGAAGCCAGCGCCTGCTCGAGCTGCCGCTGCACCAGCTCCGCCTTCGCCTCGAGCTCGAGCCCGGTCAGCACGAAATCCACCTCGTTGCGGAACCCACCGACGCTGTTGAGCGACACCTTGTACGTCGGTGGCGGCGGCTCACCGCGGACACCGCTGATCCGGATGCGATCAGGTCCGTCGACGCTGAGCTCGATCGTGTCGAGGCGGGTGGTGACGTCCGGACCGGCGTACCGGGCGCCGGTGATCTCGTAGAGGAGTTGCGCCTTGACCGTGTCGATCGAGACCGCGCCGCCGGTGTTGTCGTGCTTGGTGATGACGCTGCTGCCGTCCGCGTCGATCTCGGCGATCGGGAACCCGGGCCGGCCGAGATCGCGGATCTCGCCGAAGAAGGCGTAGTTGCCGCCGGTCGCCTGACAGCCGCACTCGATCACGTGCCCGGCCACTACGGCACCGGCGAGTTCGTCGTACTGGGTCCGCTTCCAGCCGTGGTGGGCGGCGGCCGGTCCGACGATCACCGAGGCATCGGTGACCCGGCCGGTGACGACGACATCCGCGCCGGCTTGCAGGGCGTCGGCGATGCCCCAAGCGCCGAGGTACGCGTTAGCGGTGAGCGGCGTGCCGAGGTCGAGCTCAGCGGCCCGGGGCAGGAGGTCGTCGCCTTCGACGTACGCGATCTTGGGGTGCAGGCCGAGCTTGTCAGCCAGGTCCGCGATGGCCTGGGCGAGGCCCGCCGGGTTGAGGCCGCCGGCGTTGCTGACGATCTTGACGCCGCGGTCGAGTGCCTCGCCGAGGCCGGTCTCGAGTTGTTTGAGGAACGTCCGTGCGTACCCGAGCGACGGGTCCTTCAGCCGGTCCCGGCCGAGGATCAGCATGGTCAGCTCGGCCAGGTAGTCGCCGGTCAGGACGTCGAGCGGCCCGCCGGTGAGCATCTCCTGGACCGCGCTGAACCGATCGCCGTAGAACCCGGACGCGTTCCCGATCCTGATCGGCGTGGTCATCCGAACTGCCCTCGCTCGCGGCCCTGACCGGGCAGCCCCGCGAACGCCTGGATGATGCCGAGCCACTCCTCCGCGTCCGCACCTTCGGCCTGTACGGCGAGATCGTCGCGATGCCGGCGTTGGGTCGCCAGCAAACAGAAGTCGAGCGCCGGAGCGGTCACGCGCTGCCTGGCGTCGTCGGGACCCCAGGTCCAGGTCTGATCGTCCGGGCCGGTGAGCTCGACGTAGAACGGCTCGGTCGGTGGGGTGCGGTTGTTCAGGAGGTAGGCGAAGTCACGAGTGCGGACCGCCAGGTGGGCGACGTGGCGCAGTCGGTTTGACGGCTGGCGGGTGACCTGCAGTGCGTCGACCACGTCCTGCCCGTGTGCCCACGTCTCCATCAGCCGTGCCGTCGCCATCGAGGTCGGACTCATCGGCGGTCCGTACCACAGCACCTTCTCGCCGGCCGGCACCTGCTTGAGCGCCTCGGCGATCTCGGCGCGCGTCTCACGCCAATACGTCAGCAGCTGATCCGGCGGCAATGCGGCCGTCTCGTTGGCGCCCTCGTCGACGTACGTCGACGGGTTGGCGGCGGCGTGCTCCAGCGAGGCCTTGAAGGCGTCGGGATCGGTGACGGCGAGGTGCGCGGCCTCGTCGGTCCAGGCGAGATGGGCGATCTGGTGGGCGATCGTCCAGCCTTCGGCCGGTGTCGGCGTGGACCAATCGTCGGCCGGCAATCCGCCGACCAGCCGGTCCAGGTCCGCGCTCTCGGCCCACAGATCGGCCAGCACTTCTTCCAGTTGCACGCTGCACTCCCCGGGGTCGGGATCTTGCCTGCCGAGCGTTGCACGGCCGGCAAAAAGAATCAAGCGTGCTTGTTTTTCAGTTCGGCAGCGTGGGCGGCGTCCAGTCGGACCACTGCGCGGTCGCCTTCCGCCAGGCCGCGGGCGGGATCAACCGGGCGGCGACGGAGACCGCGAAGTGGGCCAGCCAGCTGGTGTTCGACGTCCGCCGTACCGACGCGCGGGCCGCCTCCGCCATCGGTTGCACCCTTGCTCGTCGTTGCTCGTCGTACCTCTTCAGCCCGTCAGAGACGTCACCCGATGCGAGGCAAGCGGCCAGGACGACGGCATCCTCGATCGCCTGACATGCACCCTGGCCCAGGTCCGGCGGCATCGCGTGCGCCGCGTCGCCGAGCAGTACGACGCGATCGTTCACGAACGTCGGCAGCGGGTCGATGTCGACGATGTCGTTGTGCAACACCTGATCCTCGGGCGTTGTCGCGATCAGCGCCGGAATCGGATGGTGCCAGTCACCGACCCGATTCAGCACCTCCCGGCGATCGTCGGCGTACAGCTGGTTCGGCCGGTCTCCGTTGACCATGACGAACCAGTAGACGCGCTCGTCCGGGAGTGGCAGTACGCCGACCTGCACACCACGGCCGAGCGTCAGCGACTCCTGCACCGGCCAGACGGACCCGCTCGGCGTTACACCACGCCAGACCGTCCGGTGCTGGAAGACGGGGTCGCCGGACCACAGGCTGCGCCGGGTGATGCTGTTGACTCCGTCGGCGGCGATCACCAGGTCGGCGCTCAGTTCGTGTTCCTCGCCGGCAGATCGGCAGACCACGGCGCCCTTGGGTGACACCGACACCACCTCGGCATCGGTGTGCAGGGCCGCCTCGGGCAGTTCCTTCCGCAGTACGTCGTGCAGGTCGGCCCGATGGATCGCGAGTACGCCGACATCCTCCGGGTGACTGTGGCGCAGCCAGCGGCCGGACGGCGTCCGCACGTTGCCGCGCGAGATCGTCGGGATCGTCCGCGGCCCGACGTCCAGTTCGAGCACGTCGAGGGCCCGCTCCGCGTTCGGCCACAGCGTCAGCCCGGCGCCGACCTCGGCGATGATCGGAGCCCGCTCGAGCACAGTGACCGACCAGCCGATCCGCCGCAGTCCCACCGCTGCCGCCAGCCCGCCGATGCCGGCGCCGATGATCAGCGCGGTCGAAGTTTCCTCACGCGTCCCCATGCGTCGGAGGCTACTTCTTCGCAAGCTCCCGGGGGGAAGTGGTCTACCAGGTTTGGCGCGTGGTTCAAGCGTTTCGATCGGTGTGGAAAGTCTTTCTGACGACCCCGTGTAGGTGTTACGCAAGACCAATGCATGGTTCGCTGCCCGGGAAGGCCGCCGAGATCCGGGCGTTGCTGCTCAGCTTGATCGACACCCTGCCCGAGGGTGCCGCGCTGCCGCCGGAGCGGGAGTTGGCGGTCCGCTGGAACGTGGCCCGGATGACGCTGCGCCGCGCCGTCGACGAGTTGGTGATCGAGGAACTGCTGGTCCGCCGGCACGGCAGCGGTACCTACACGAACCGCCCGAAGGTGGCGAAGTGGCTCGGCATGATCGGTTTCTCCGAGGACGTCCGACGGCGCGGGATGCGACCGGGCAGCACGATGCTCGAGTTCCGGCACCAGAAGGCCGAGCGCTCCGCCGCCCGCCGGCTCCGCATCCCCGTCGGCGACCCGATCATCACGTTCACCCGGCTCCGCCTGGCCGACGACGTACCGATGGTGGTCGAGCGCACCACGCTGCCCGCCGGGTACGTCCCCGGTCTGCAGGCCGACGACCTCAACGGTTCGCTGTACGACCTGCTCAACAACCGGTACGGCATCGACCACGTCAGCGGCACCTCACGGATCGAACCGGTCATGCCCGACGCCAAGACCGCGGGCTGGCTCGACATCCCCACGACCCAGCCCTGCCTTGCGGTCCACGGCATCAGCTTCGACCATCGCGACCGCGTCTTCGAGTACACCTCAGCCCTCTACCGAGGCGACCGCTACGCCTTCACCACCGAACTCCGCACCACCCCGACCCTCCGCGCCGACGCCCGCGGCCTGTAGCCGCTACTCCTTGCTGAAGGCAAGGAGTAGTTGCCGTGTCACGGTGATTACTCTCGGTGGACAGCAGGTAACTATCGTGGGCAGCCTCATGGATCTCAGAAGCCCGATCAGCACCGCCATCCCATCGCTGGACGGCCCCGTGCTGCAGGTGCTCGCCCGCAGTGAACGCGGCCTGTCCGGCCGGCAGATCCACAAACTCGCCGGCACCGGAAGCGTCGCCGGCGTTCGCCTCGTCCTGCAGCGGCTCGCGACCACCGGCCTCGTCCACGTCGACGACGTCGGCAACTCGTTGCTCTATCACCTCAACCGCAACCACCTCGTCGCCCCGGCCGTGGAGTTCCTCGCCGACCTCCGCAGTACTCTCACCAGCCGCCTCGCCGACGAGATCAGCGCCTGGCGGATCCCGCCGGTGCACGCCAGCCTGTACGGCGCGATCGCGCGCGGCGACGGTGATCTCGAGAGTGACGTCGACCTGCTGCTGATCCGCCCGGACCAGGTCGACACCGGCGACGTCCTCTGGGAGGACCAGGCCGCCCGGCTGATGCAGTCGGTCGTCGACCTCACCGGCAACCCGGCCCACGTCTTCGAGCTCAGCCGCACCGAGCTCACCGACCACCTCACCAAAGAGGACCCCATCCTCAACGACTGGCTCCAACCGAGCCTCCCGCTGTACGGCGTCCCCGTTCCCTCGCTCCTGGACCGGACCACGCCCGTGCATCGTGCCCGTCTAGGCGTGAGCTGACCTAGTCAGTGGCCGAGTAGGGGTGCCATCAGCCGGGCGATCCGGCTGTCGCGGCCGGTGAGGCGTTCCTCGGTGTCGGCGATCGTCATCGCCCGCAGGCCGGCGTTGATGCCGAACCAGCGCACCGGTTCGGGTTCCCAGCGGCGCGAGCGGTGGCCGACCCAGGGCAGCCGGACCAGGCCGGTGTCGTGCCCGAGGATCAGGTCCGTCAGCGTCCGCCCGGCCAGGTTCGCCGTGCTGACGCCATCGCCGACATAACCGCCGGCCCAGGCCAGCCCCGAGCCGCGGTCGAGCGCGACCGACGGGCACCAGTCCCGCGGCACGCCGAGTGCCCCGCCCCACGCATGCGTGAAGGTGACGCCGTCGAGCCCTTCGAACAGGTCCCGCAAGGTGGCCCGCAGCGCCGCGAAGACGCGGGGTGCCTCGTCGTACGACGGCTTGATCCGGGAGCCGAAGTGGTACGGCGCCCCGCGGCCGCCGAACGCCAGTCGCCCGTCGGCCGTGCGTTGGCCGTAGATGATCAGGTGCCGGTGGTCACTGAACGTCGGCCGGTCAGCGAGCCCGATCCGATCCCAGGTGGCGTCGTCGAGCGGTTCGGTCGCGACCATCAGCGAGTACACCGGAGCGATTGTGCGTACGTCCCCAGTCAGTCCCGGCGTGAACCCCTCAGTGGCCCGGACCACCACGTCGGCCCGCAGGACGCCGTACGGCGTGATCGCCCGGCCGGGCTCGATCGCGGTCACCGGGGTGTTCTCGTGGATCGTCACGCCGAGGCGTTCGACGACGGCGGCCAGTCCACGAACCAGCTTGCCGGGGTGGATGGCGGCGCAGTGTGGCGTGAATGTTGCCCCAAGCACCTTTGTTGCCCGGACCTTCGCGGCAACCTCGGCCGGAGTCAGGAGACGCAGATCACCCGGACCCCAGTCATGGGCAGCCGCCACCTCGGCGCGGGCCCGGGCGAGCTGGGTCGGGGTGCGCGCGAGCACGATCGTGCCGCCCTTGTGGTAGTCGCAGTCGATGCCTTCGGCGGCGGTGACGAGCCCGATCTCGTTGACCGTCGCCTGCATCGCCCGGTGCAGCTCGATCGCGGCATCGCGATTCGATCCGGGCAGCGACGCCAGTCGCCGCGACGACACCGGGAACAGCGCGGAACACCAACCACCATTACGTCCTGAGGCTCCGAACCCGGCCGTCCTCGCCTCCAGTACGACGATGCGCAGCGCCGGATCGGCCTTCGCCAGGTAGTACGCGGTCCACAGGCCGGTGTAGCCGGCGCCGACGATCGCCACGTCCGCGTCCCGGTCACCTGCGAGCCCGGGCCGCTCGGCCGGGGGCTCGGTGGTCTCGGCCCAAAGGATCAGCGCACACCCCACGAATAGGTCTGTTTCACCAACTTGAGATAGACGAACGTCTCGGTCGCCTTCACGCCCTCGATCTGGCGGATCCGCTCGGACAGGACCCGAAGCAGGTGCTCGTCGCTCTCGCACAGCACCTCGGCCAGCACGTCGAACGATCCGGCGGTGATGACGACGTACTCGACCTCGTCCATCTTTGCCAGCTCGTCCGCGATCGGCTCCAGCGCGCCCTCGGCCTTGATCCCGATCATCGCCTGCCGGTCGAAGCCGAGCTCGAGCGGATCGGTGACCGCGACGACCTGCATCACGCCGGCCTCGGTCAGTCGCTGCACCCGCTGCCGGACCGCCGCCTCCGACAGTCCGACCGCCTTGCCGATCGCGGCGTACGAGCGGCGCCCGTCCAGCTGGAGTTGTTCGATGATCGCCTTGGAGGTGTCGTCCAGCAACGCCTGGTTCTTGTCGGGGTTCCCCGTTCGTACAGCCACTCTGAGATCCTCTCAGTGTCACGGGGCGTCAGCAAGTTGCCGCAGCGGAATTCGTTGCGAAATGCGCCAATGGCTGCGGAATCCCTTGTCCAGATCAGTCCGGTTTGACAGTATCGCCCGCGACAGCAGTTCTCTAGGGGGTCCTATGAGTCCTCGTCACCAGCCTGTCGTCGGGCGCCGGGCGGTTCTCCGTGGGGTGTCGTTGTCCGCGCTCGGGCTGGCCGGCGGCGGACTGCTCACCGGGTGCGGTATTCCGGCCGCGAAGCAGAGCGAGGGCAGCTGCGTCAGCACCGATCTGTCCGCCGAGCAGAAGACGCTGCTCTTCTCGAACTGGCCGAGTTACATGGACGAGTCCGAGGAGAAGGTGAACGGCAAGACGGTGCTGCCGACGCTGGAGGAGTTCCAGAGCCGGAGTGGCATCCAGGTCACCTACACCACCGACGTCAACGACAACGCCGAGTTCTACGCCAAGGTGCGCGACCAGCTCGGCAGCTGCCAGCCGTGCGGCCGGGACCTCTTCGCGCTGACCGACTGGATGGCGGCCCGGATGATCGGGCTGGGGTGGATCCAGAAGCTCGACCACGCGAAGATCCCGAACGTCGATGCCCACCTGCTCGAGCAGCTCAAGGCGCCGAGCTGGGATCCGCAGCGGGACCACAGTGTTCCCTGGCAGACCGGGCTGACCGGGATCGCCTACAACGCCAAGGTGACCAGTGCGGTGGGCAGCTTCGCCGACCTGCTCAACCGCGACGACCTCAAGGGCCGGATCACCCTGCTGTCCGAGATGCCCGACACGATGGGGTTCATGCTGCGCCTGGTCGGGGCGGACCCGGCGAAGTTCAACGACGCGGAGTGGAGCAAGGCGCTGGAACTGCTCCAGGACAAGGTCGCGTCCGGGCAGATCCGGCGCTTCACCGGCAACGACTACGTGCAGGATCTGAACGCCGGCAACATCGCCGCGTGCGAGGCGTGGTCCGGTGACGTCATCGCGATGCAGGCCGACAACGCCGACATCAAGTTCGTGGTGCCCGAAGAGGGCCTGAGCCTGTGGTCGGACAACCTGCTGGTGCCGAACAAGGCGGTTCACAAAGCGAACGCCGAGGCGCTGATGAACTACTACTACGACCCGGAGGTCGCGGCCACGCTGGCCGCCTGGGTGAACTACATCTGCCCGGTCGAGGGCGCGCAGCAGGCGATGGAGGCGATCGACCCCGAGCTGGTCGAGGATCCGCTGATCTTCCCCGACGAGGCCACGCTGGCCAAGACCTTCCACTTCATGGCGCTCGACTCGGCCCAGGCGAAGCTCTACGAATCCGACTTCAATCTCGCGATCGGGGGCTGACCATGTCTGCAACGATTCCCGCCGCACCGCCCAGCGATCTCGTCCTCAGCGGTATCAGCAAGCAGTACGGCGCGTCGCGAGCCGTCGACCACCTGGACCTGACCGTTCCGGCCGGAACGTTCTTCGCCCTGCTCGGCCCGTCCGGCTGCGGTAAGACCACCACCCTGCGGATGGTCGCCGGGCTGGAGGAACCGAGTACGGGCAGCATCCGGCTGGGTGAGCGGGACATCACCGGACTGCGCGCGTACAAACGGCCGGTCAACACCGTGTTCCAGAACTACGCGCTGTTCCCGCACCTGGACATCTTCGAGAACGTCGCCTACGGGCTGCGCCGCCGTGGCGTGAAGGACTTCAAGCCGAAGGTCGACGAGATGCTCGACCTGGTCGAGCTCGGTGCCTTTGGCAAGCGCCGCCCGGCGCAGCTGTCCGGAGGCCAGCAGCAGCGGGTCGCGCTGGCCCGGGCGCTGATCAACCGGCCGCAGGTGCTGCTCCTGGACGAACCGCTCGGTGCGCTCGACCTGAAGCTACGCCGGCAGATGCAGATCGAGCTGAAGCGGATCCAGACCGAGGTCGGCATCACCTTCGTCCATGTCACGCACGACCAGGAAGAGGCCATGACGATGGCCGACACCATCGCGGTGATGAATGGCGGCCTGATCGAACAGCTGGGCACCCCGACGGAGTTGTACGACCTGCCCGCCACCACCTTCGTGGCGAACTTCCTCGGCCAGTCCAACCTGATCCGGGCCACGATCATCGGCCAGACCGACGACGACCTCGTCCTCGACGTGCATGGCCGCAAGGTGACCGTGCCGCTGCCACGGTGCCGGGTGACCGAGGGGGATGTCTGGATGGGGATCAGGCCGGAGAAGGTGTTCCTGGCCCCGGCCGGCACGGAGCAGAGCAACGGCGTGAACCAGCTCCGGGGTGCGGTCGTGACCGACGTCAGTTACGTCGGCGTGAGTACGCAATACCTGGCCAAGCTGCCGTGGGATCAGGAGCTGACGATCTTCGAGCAGAACACCGGGGCCCGGGACACACTCGTGGTCGGGGACCAGGTCGACCTGCACTGGCAGCCGTCGCACACCTTCGTGCTGGATGCCGCGCAGGACGCGCTCGCCGGGGTCGACGACCCGGGTGGTGCCGGGTGAGCGCGATCGGCCAACTGGGCGCGACTGTCCAGGCTCCGGCCGCGAAACCCGAACGCTCGGGTCGACGGCGGACGGCGTACCTGTTGCTGCTTCCTGGTGGGCTCTTCCTGCTGTTGTTCTTCGTCGTACCGCTGGTGTCGCTGCTGGCCGCCAGCCTGTACGACCCGAACGGTTCGATCGAGACCGGGTTCGCGATGACCTGGCACTGGCAGAACTTCGCCGACGCGATGGCGGACTACGCCCGTCCGTTCGGGCGGTCGCTCTGGTACGCGTTCCTGACCACCGCGTTCTGCCTGCTGCTCGGCTATCCGCTCGCCTACGCGATCGCGATCAAGGCCGGCCGGTGGCGGAATCTGATGCTGGCGCTGGTGATCGCGCCGTTCTTCACCAGCTTCCTGATCCGGACGCTGTCGTGGAAGCTGCTGCTGAGTGACAACGGTTTCGTGGTGGACTTCCTGCAGACCGTGCACATCCTCGGCCCGGACGGTCGGCTGCTCGCCACCACGGCCGCGGTCGTCACCGGCCTGACCTACAACTTCCTGCCGTTCATGGTGCTACCGCTCTACGCGAGTCTGGAGCGGATCGACGGGCGGTTGATCGAGGCGGGCGGGGACCTGTTCGCCGGTCCGATCACCACGTTCCGCACCGTCACGCTGCCGCTGTCGATGCCGGGTGTGGTCGCGGGCACGCTGCTGACCTTCATTCCTTCGGCGGGTGACTACATCAACTCCCAGCTGCTGGGTACGCCGAAGCAGCGGATGATCGGCAACGACATCCAGCGCCTGTTCGCCGCCGGGGCGTATCCAACCGCAGCCGCATTGTCGGTCACGCTCATGGCGGCGATCGTCGTACTGGTGCTGCTGTACGTACGCCGGACCGGGACGGAGGAACTGGTATGACCAGGGCCGGTCGGTTCGTCGGACGGCACCTGATCATGGTGCTCGGGTTCCTCGTCCTGCTGTACCTGTTCGTGCCGATCATCGTCGTGATCCTGATGTCGTTCAACGAGCCCAAGAGCAAGTTGTCGTACACGTTCGACGGCTTCACCTGGGACAACTGGCTGCACCCGTGCCGGCCGTTCGGGTTGTGCGAGGCGGTCAGCACCAGTCTGCGGATCGGCCTGCTGGCCACGGTCGTCGCGACCGCGCTCGGCACCCTGATGGCGTTCGCGATGGCGCGGCACCGGTTCCGCGGCCGGTCCGCGACGAACCTGTTCATCTTCCTGCCGATGGCCTCGCCGGAGATCGTGCTCGGCTCGTCCCTGCTCGCGCTGTTCGTGTCCAGCGGATTCGGGGGCCAGCTCGGCTTCTGGACGATCCTGATCGCGCACGTGATGTTCTGCCTGTCGTTCGTCGTCGTCACCGTGAAGGCCCGGCTGACCGGGATGGACCTTCGGCTGGAGCAGGCCTCGATGGATCTGTACGCCACCGAGTCGCAGACGTTCTGGCGGATCACCTTCCCGCTGGTCTTCCCCGGCATCCTGGCCGCCGCGCTGCTCAGCTTCTCGCTGTCGTTCGACGACTTCATCATCACCAACCTGAACGCCGGGACCACGGTGACGTTCCCGATGTACGTCTGGGGTTCGGCGCAGCGTGACATCCCGCCGCAGATCAACGCGGTCGGTACGGCGATGTTCCTGCTCGCCCTGATTCTCGTGCTCGGCGGCGAACTGGGCCGACGTCGAAGGACCCGATGAAGCTTGCGGCGCTCGCGGACGCCGAACCTCGGGTGTTCTGGCTCGAGGACAAGACCGCACCGGTTCCTTCGCCGGCACTCCTCGGGCCGACCGTGGCCGACCTGGCTGTGGTCGGCGGCGGGTACACCGGCCTGTGGACAGCACTGCGGGCGAAGGAACGCTACCCGAACCTCGATGTCGTACTGCTCGAGTCGGACACCTGTGGATCCGCGGCCAGCGGTCGCAACGGAGGCTTCTGCGACGCCAGCCTGACGCACGGGTACGGCAACGGCCTGGCCCGCTGGCCGGACGAGGTCGATCAGCTCGAGCAGCTGGGTGCCGACAACCTCGACGCCATCGGTCACACCATCAATCGGTTCGGCATCGATTGCGATTGGCAACGAACCGGTGAGCTCACCGTCGCCACCGCGCCGCACCACCTCCACGAACTGGGCGAGGAGGCGGCCCAGCGCCCTGCTGTCGCGCTCCTGGACCAGGAGGCGGCCCGCGCGGAGCTGAACTCACCGACGTACCTCGGTGCGCTGTTCGATCCCGACCGGACCGCGCTGGTCGAGCCCGCCCGTCTGGCCTGGGGACTACGTCGGGCTTGCCTGGAAGTCGGCGTACGCATCCATGAACACAGCCGGGTGACCAGGCTGCACGCCAAATCGTTGCTCACGGAGACTGGCTCCGTGCGCGCGGATCGGATCGCGCTGGGCACCAACGCCTTTCCTTCGCTGTTGCGGCGATTGCGCCGGTACACCGTGCCCGTCTACGACCTGGTCCTGGTCACGGAACCCTTGTCGACCGTGCAACTGAGGAGCATCGGCTGGCGTCATCGCCAGGGCGTCGGCGACGCGTCGAACCTGTTCCACTACTACCGCCTTACCCGCGACGACCGGATCCTGTGGGGCGGGTACATGCCGCTGTACCACTTCGGCAGCCGGATCGACCCAGCGTTCGAGCAACGCCAGTCGATCCACACGCTGCTCGCCCGCCACTTCTTCACGACGTTCCCCCAGTTGGAGGGCCTGCACTTCACCCACCGCTGGGGCGGTGTGATCGACACCAGCACCAGGTTCTGCGCCTTCTTCGGCACAGCGCACTCCGGCCACATCGGCTACGCCCTCGGCTACACCGGCCTGGGCGTCGGCGCCACCCGCTTCGGCGCCGACGTGATGCTGGACCTCCTGTACGGCGAGGACACCGAGCGCACCCGCCTCCGCATGGTCCGCGAACGCCCACCCCCGTTCCCACCCGAGCCGCTGCGCACCGCCGGCATCCACCTCACCCGCTGGTCCATGGCACAGGCCGACGCGCACGCCGGCCACCGCAACCTCTGGCTCCGAACCCTCGACCGAATGGGCCTCGGCTTCACCTTCTAGACCTAGCCCACGCACCGGGTCATGACGAGCCTTTCGAGCGCTGTGCGACGAGGACCAATGAGGGGACGCCGGCCACGCTCTCGGGGAGGCGCAGTTCGGCCACCGGATCGAGGCCTGCGGCAGCCAGGAGGGCCCAGAGATCGTCGGGCTGCCAGAGGTGAGTCGTCCACGCGACCGGGACTGCGCCGTACGCCTCGGTTCGTTCGATATCGCCGTCACCCATGTGGGTGCCCATGATGAAGTGCCCGCCCGGAACCAAGGCTCGGGCGAAGGACTTCAGGACCAGGGGAAGAATGTGCCGGGGCAAGTTGAACAGTGACCACCACCCGAGAATCCCTCCGAGCGACGAGTCCGCCAGATCCAGCTCAGTTGCCGAGGCAACGGCGAACCGCTGGTCGGGGTGTAACCGCCGGGCGTGGTCGATCATCCGGGCCGACAGGTCGACCCCGGAGACATCGAGGCCGCGCTCGGCCAAGTAGGCGGTCACAGCTCCAGGACCGCATCCGACGTCCAGAACCGGGCCAAGACCGTGCACCGCGACGGCGAAGCCGTCGATCGCCGTCCGCAACCAGGGATACGTCGTGATGTCACCGAGGTTCATCTCGACGTAGTTGTCGGCGACGCGGTCGTAGGAGGTCCGGACCACGTCGAGATCGACAGGTTGCTCGATAAGGGAAGCGTTCATAGGGCCGGATGTTAGAGCTTGGACTCGGCCTCGATCAGGACGGCTCGGATGATCTGTTCCATCTCGTCGAAGTGTTGCTGGTCGCAGACGAGTGGTGGGGAGAGTTGGATGACCGGGTCGCCGCGGTCGTCGGCGCGGCAGTAGAGACCGGCGTCGAACAAGGCCTTCGACAGGAACCCCCGCAGCAACCGCTCCGACTCCTCGTCGTCGAAGGTCTCCTTGGTCGCCTTGTCCTTGACGAGTTCGATCCCGTAGAAGTACCCCGCACCGCGGACGTCACCGACCATGGGCAGATCGAGCAGCTTTTCGAGCGTCGCCCGGAAATCCCCCTCCCGGCTCCGGACGTGCTCGTTGATGCCTTCGTGCTCGAAGATGTCCAAATTGGTCAGCGCGACCGCGGCGGATACGGGGTGGCCACCGAAGGTGTAGCCATGGGCGAACGTGGTGTCGCCGTGTCGGAACGGTTCGAACAGCCGGTCGGTCGCGATCATCGCGCCGAGCGGGGAGTAGCCGGAGGTGAGACCTTTCGCGCAGGTGATGATGTCCGGCTGGTAGCCGTAGCGCTCGGCGCCGAACATGTGCCCGAGCCGGCCGAACGCACAGATCACCTCGTCGCTGACGAGCAGTACGTCGTACTGGTCGCAGATCTCGCGGACGCGGTCGAAGTAGCCAGGTGGTGGCGGGAAGCAGCCGCCGGCGTTCTGCACCGGTTCGAGGAAGACGGCGGCGACGGTGTCGGCGCCCTCGTTCTCGATCGCGACCGCGATCTGGTCGGCGGCCCAGCGGCCGAACGCGGCCGGGTCGTCGCCGTGGATCGGGGCCCGGTAGAAGTTGGTGTTCGGGACCCGGAACGTGCTCGGCACCAACGGCTCGTACGCCGCCTTCAGCTCCGGCAGCCCGGTAATGGACAGGGCGCCGTGGGTGGTGCCGTGGTAGGCGATCGCGCGGCTGATCACCTTGTGCTTACCGGGTTTGCCGGTGAGCTTGAAGTACTGCTTGGCCAGCTTCCAGGCGGACTCGACCGCCTCACCCCCGCCGCTGGTGAAGAAGACCCGGTTGAGGTCGCCCGGCGCGTAGCCGGCGAGGCGCTCGGCCAGCTCGATCGACTTGGGATGCGCGTAGGACCAGAGCGGGAAGAACGCCAGCTCCGCGGCCTGTTTGGCCGCTGCCTCGGCGAGCTCGGTGCGGCCGTGGCCCAACTGGCTGACGAACAGGCCGGCCAGACCGTCCAGGTAGCGCTTTCCGTGAGCGTCGTAGATGTACACGCCGTCGCCGCGGACGATGACCGGGACCTCGGCCTGCTGGTAGCTCGACATCCGGGTGAAGTGCATCCACAGGTGGTCGTGCGCCGACTGCTGCAGCTGGGTGAAGTCGGTGGCGTCGAGCGTGTCGGACGGCATCCTCGTTCCTCCGTCTCAGCCGGGCCGGTGCTCGCCATCCTGCCTGCGAATGTGCACACTGGCAAGTGATTTCGTGCCCATACAGCCGATATTGTATCGATGTCATCAGTCCACGGCGAGATCTGATTCGGAATCCGTACGGCGGGAGGTCGCGGGGTGGACACCCTGTTCGTCAACGGCTCGGTCTTCGACGGCCGTCGCCACCGGCCGGGCCTGGCGGTGGGCGTCCGGGCGGGCCGGATCGCCGCGGTCGCCGCGGACCTGAGTGAGCTCCGTGGTCCGCGGACTGAGGTGGTCGACCTGGCGGGCGGTCTGGTGCTGCCGGGCTTCGTGGACGCACACATCCACCCGGTGCAGGGCGGCCTCGAACGGGCCCGCTGCGACCTCTCGCCGGCGTCGGGGTTGGCGGCGTACCTGGAGAAGATCGCGAGGTACGCCGGGGAGCACCCGGAGCTGCCGTGGATCGTCGGTGGTGGCTGGCACCAGCCCCACTTCCCCGGCGGCGTACCGGCGGCGGCCGACCTGGACGCGGTGGTCGCCGACCGGCCGGTGTTCCTGGTGAACGCGGACCACCACGGAGCCTGGGCCAACTCACGGGCGCTCGAACTGGCCGGCGTCGACACTCGAACCCCGGATCCACCGGACGGACGGATCGAGCGTGGGCCGGACGGCGCGCCGACCGGGACACTGCACGAGGGAGCGATGGATCTCGTCGGCCGGCTCGTCCCGCCGACGACCCAGGCCGAGCTGGTCGCCGCGCTGATCGACGCGCAAGCGTATCTGCACTCGCTGGGCATCACCGGCTGGCAGGACGCCATCCTCGGCGACTACGCGAACATCGGCGACGCGACTCCGGCGTACGTCGAACTCGCCCGGGACGGGCGGCTGACCGCGCGGGTGGTCGGGGCCCTGTGGTGGCAGCGCGACCGCGGTGCCGATCAGATCCCGGAGCTCGTCGTACGACGGGACGCCCTGCGCTACCCGCGATTCCGGGCCGGCACCGTGAAGATCATGCAGGACGGTGTAGCCGAGAACTTCACCGCCGGAATGCTCGAGCCCTACTTCGACGGCTGTGGATGCCGCACCGCCAACGCGGGGCTCTCCTTCGTGGACCCGGTCGCCTTGGAACGACATGTCACGCGGCTCGACGCCGAAGGGTTCCAGGTGCATGTGCATGCCATCGGAGACCGGGCCGTTCGGGAGGCGCTGGATGCGTTCGAGGCTGCGCTGAAGGAGAACGGTGACAGCGACCTGCGGCACCACATCGCTCATCTGCAGGTGATTCATCCCGACGACCTCGGCCGGTTCGCCGAGCTCGGAGTCGCCGCGAACCTGCAGGCGCTGTGGGCCGTGTACGAGCCGCAGATGGTCGACCTGACGATTCCGTTCCTCGGCCAGGAGCGCACCGGTTGGCAGTACCCGTTCGGGGCGCTGGCCCGGTCGGGTGCGCGGCTCGCGGCCGGCTCGGACTGGCCGGTGTCGAGTCCGGACCCGCTGGCCGCCGTACATGTTGCTGTGAACCGAATGGCGCCGGGCGACCGAGATGCCTTCCTTCCTGAGCAAGCGCTGGATCTGGCCACCGCGCTGGCGGCCTACACGTCGGGGAGTGCGTGGCTGAACCACGAGGACGAGACCGGGCGGATCGAGGTCGGGGCGCTCGCGGACCTGGCCGTCCTCGATCGGGACCCGTTCACCGGACCGCCGGAAGCGATCGCGGATGCACGAGTGCGGGCCACCTATGTCGAAGGCGAATGCGTCTTCGGCGATCAAACGACGAGATAGGACTGTCATGGCTGAGCTGCAGACCCTCACCAACTTCGTGGCCGGCAAGCCGGTGGGTGCGCTGAGCGGAGCGACGTACGACGTGATCGCGCCGGCGACCGGGGAGGTCTACGCGCGGGCGCCGTTGTCCAATGCCGAGGACGTCGACCAGGCGATGACCGCGGCCGCGCGGGCGTTCGATGCCTGGCGTGACAGCACCCCGGCCGAGCGACAGCTGGCACTGCTGAGGATCGCCGACGCGCTGGAGCGGCGGGCCGACGAGTTCGTCGAGGTGGAGAGCCGGAACACCGGGAAGCCGCTGGCTCTGACCGCGAGCGACGAGGTGCCGCCGTGTGTAGACCAGTTGCGGTTCTTCGCCGGTGCGGCCCGGGTGCTGGAAGGGCGGTCGGCGGGCGAGTACCTGGCCGGCCACACGTCGTGGATCCGGCGCGAACCGATCGGCGTCGTCGGTCAGGTGACGCCGTGGAACTATCCGCTGATGATGGCGATCTGGAAGATCGCACCTGCCCTTGCCGCCGGCAACACAGTGGTGCTCAAGCCGAGCGACACCACCCCGGCGTCAACGGTGCTGCTCGCCGAACTGTGCAACGAGTTCCTGCCGCCGGGTGTGCTCAACGTCGTTTGCGGTGACCGGGACACCGGCCGTGCACTCGTCGACCACGAGATCCCGCGGCTGGTCGCCATCACCGGTTCGGTCCGGGCCGGGATGGAGGTGGCGTCGGCCGCCGCCCGGCAGCTCAAGCGCACCCACCTCGAGCTCGGCGGCAAGGCGCCCGTGGTGGTCTTCGACGACGCCGACCTGGAGAAGGCGGCGGAGGCGATCGCCGACGCGGGGTACTTCAACGCCGGCCAGGACTGCACCGCGGCAACCCGCGTGCTGGCCGGCCCGCGCATCCACGACGACTTCGTCGACGCGATCACAGAGCGGGCCAAGGCCACCAGGACCGGACAGCCCGACGACCCGGACGTTGTGTACGGCGCTCTCAACAACGCCGATCAGTTGCACCGGGTGAACGGATACATCGACCGCCTCCCGGACCACGCGACGCTGCGGACCGGTGGTTCCGCCGTTGGTGACCGAGGATTCTTCTACGCGCCGACCGTGGTCTCCGGGCTGCGCCAGGACGACGAGGCGATCCAGCAGGAGATCTTCGGACCGGTCATCACGGTGCAGCAGTTCAGCGACGAGGACGAGGCGTTGCGGTGGGCCAACGGAGTCGAGTACGGCCTGGCCTCATCGGTCTTCACCCGCGACCACGGCCGGGCGCTGCGGATGGCGCGCCGTCTCGACTTCGGCTGCGTCTGGATCAACACCCACATCCCGATCGTGGCGGAGATGCCCCACGGTGGGTTCAATCACTCCGGCCACGGCAAGGATCTGTCCATGTACGGCCTCGAGGACTACACCCGCATCAAGCACGTCATGTCGAACATCGAGGCGTAGGTGGTCTAGGGCACGTCGTCGCGTCGCTTTACGTACCGCGGCCGGGGCGCAAGAGTAGGCCCGACAACAAGTCCCGACTCCTCCTGGAATCACTTGCATGAGCAGCATCGCCATTGACGGTGGGCAGTCTGCCCTGAGGCTTCGCGTTGTGCCCGGTGGACGGGTGGGAACGGGGCCTGGCTATGTGCACGGTCCTACCAGCTCAGAGCACCTGCTGGGTGCGATCCGCACGGCTGCGGACGCGGCAGGGTTTGCTGAGCCTGCGGAGGTTGTTGCGCTCGGGCTAACCGGGTTCCCGCCGGTGCGTGAAGTTGCAGAGGAGCTTGCCGCGCGGATCGCCGAGTTGCTGGACGCCGACGAGGTGCGGCTGAGTCAGGACATGGTCACTGCCCACGCGGGCGCACTGGCCGACGGGTACGGCGTGGTGGTTGCTGCTGGCACCGGACTGGTCTGCCTGGCCGTCGACCGTGACGGCTCCTGGCACAAGGTCGACGGGCACGGGTACCTGTTCGGGGACGCGGGCAGCGCGTTCGCGATCGGTCGCGCCGGGCTGGTCGCCGTACAGCGGGCTCGGGACGGGCGTGGTCCGGCGACCAAGCTTGCGGAGACCACTCTGGAGCCGGTGACGCTCTACAAGTCGGCCACGCTGGTGGACGACGTCGCACGGTTCGCTCCGGAGGTACTGCGCTGTGCCACCGAAGGTGACCCGGTTGCGGCGGACCTCGTCGTACGGGCTGCTCAGGACATCGCCGAAACGATCGATGCGGCTGTGGCGACGCTTGCGGGCCGGAGTGCTGTCCCGGTCGCGTGTGTAGGCGGCCTGTTTGCCGGCGCCGGTGAACAGCTACTCGGTCCGGTCCGTGCAGCCGTGTCACCCCGAGCCCAGCTCGTCGCAGCCGCCGGCACCTCCCTCGATGGCGCTGAGCGCTTGGCGACCAGCCCACCCGGGCCGTACGCCGACTTGATCATCACCCACCGCCGATCGTGACTTTGCTGCCGCCCGGCAGCCTGGTCGTGTCCTGCCAGTCGATCCCCGGGGACCCGTTCGACTCCGCCGAACTGATGGCTTTGATGGCGCGAGCCGCCGAGTTGGGCGGAGCGGGTGCGATCCGCGCGAACGGAGCTGAGCATGTCGCCGCGATCCGGGCAGTGACGGCCCTGCCGATCATCGGTATCAACAAGCTGGGCGACCCGTCCGGTGTGTTCATCACCCCGACTTTCGAGTCCGCCGTCGACGTCGTCGGGGCCGGCGCCGACCTGATCGCGCTGGACGGCACGCTCCGGCCGCGCCCGGACGGTCAGTCGCTGCGCCGTCAGATCGAGCGGATCCACCAGGAGCTCGGTGTACCAATTCTGGCCGACGTGGACTCCGTGGACGCGGGCCTCGCCGCCCGCGACGCCGGTGCCGACTACGTCGCGACCACCCTCTCGGGCTACACCGGTGGCGGTACGCCGACCGGACCTGACGTCGACCTGGTTCGCCGACTCGCCGCCGCGGTGGATTGCCCGGTCGTCGCCGAGGGCAGGATCAGGACGCCCGAACACGTTCGCGCGGTCTGCGACGCCGGTGCCCATGCCGTCGTCGTCGGCTCCGCGATTACCAACCCGACGCACATCACCACCCGGCTGGCGAGCGCGACCTCACCGAATTGGTCTACTCGATCTCGCCCGTGACCGCGCAACACTGGAGGCAGCCCTCGATTCCGCCGGCGCCGGCGGGCTATCTTGACTGGACCGGAAAGTTTTCACCGGCACGACCGCTGGAGCGTGTAAGAAAGTGAGCAAACTCCTCCTGGCCGCGACCTCTCTGGACGTCACGCCACCGCCCGGCTACCGGCTGGACGGCTACGCCGCCCGCACCGGCCCTGCGACCGGAACCGCGGACCCACTGCGCGCAACCCTGATCTGGCTCAGTACAGCGGACGACCCCGGCGTCCTCTGGCTGACCCTCGACGCGATCGCGGTGGGCAAGGACCTCGCCGCCGAACTGTCCGCGGCGGCCGGCTGCGCGGCCGGCATCCCGCCCTCGCGCGTCGTGGTGTCCGCGTCGCACACCCACTCCGGACCGGCCGGGTGGACCGGTGAGATCCATCCGGTCATCCCGGCGGAGCGCGAGCCTGCGCTGTACGAGCCGCTGATCGGAGCGGTCGCCAAGGCCTCGCTGCCGCGCCGTCCGGTCACGGCGTCCTGGCGGTCGATCGAGGTGATCGGCGTCGGCGCCAACCGGCATCGCAAGAACGGCCCGCACGACAACACGGCCGGGATCCTGGCGCTGCACTCGCCGGAAGGCTCGCTGGAAGCGGTGCTGTTCGACTTCGCCTGTCACCCGACGACGTACGGCCCGGAGAACCTGCAGTGGTCCGCCGACTGGCCGGGAGCTGCCCGGGCCGAGTTGGCTCCTGCGGTGGTCGGCTACCTCCAGGGCGCAGCCGGCGATGTGAGTCCACGCTTCACTCGCCGGGGCCGGGGTGCCAGTGAGGTGGCTCGGCTGGGCGGTCTGCTCGCGTCACGGGTCCGTGAGGCGCTGGCCGGCCCCGGACTGGAGCTACCACAGTCAGCACCGGCCATCCGTCGTACGACGATCAACCTCGCGGTCCGGGACATGCCTCCGGCGGAGGAGGCGGCGTCGACTGTTGCGGCCGCGGCGAGCGCGGTCCGCAGCGGTGTGGACGACCCGTCAGGCCGGATCGCGCAGACCCGGCTGGACGGGGCACGAGGCCAGTCGCTGATGGCGGCGGCCTCGTTACCGGACGCGCTGGAGCTGCCGATCAGCGTGGTGACCATGGGCGACGTGTGCTGGGTCAACCTGCCGGTCGAGCTGTTCGCCCTGCACGGCGCCTGTCTGCAGGCCGACAGTACGCATCCGATCACCCGAGTGGTCGGCTACACGGACGGGTACTACGGCTACATCGTCGACCCGTCCGCCGCCGAGTCCGGCGCCTACGAAGCCCTCATCACCTTCTTCGACCAGCCCACCACCAACCGCCTCCTCACCGAGACCGCCGCCTTCATGAACTGCTAGAGCGCGAGCTCTGGTTGCAACTTCTTGGCCGACCAGACGCGCTGGTTGCGGGCGGCCAGGGTGGACGCGGCCAGTGCGGCGAGGAGCCAGGCTGCGAGGACCAGGAGGTCGCGGCCGAGTGATGCGCCGGGTCCGCCGTACATGAGGTGACGTACGCCGTCGATCGCGTAGCTCATCGGGAGTGCGTGGTGGAAGAAGTACAGCGGCTCGGGGATCGTCTGCCACGGGAACGTACCGCCCGCGCTGACCAGCGACGAGTTAGTCGACCACAACGTTGACCGAGTGCAGTCCGGTCGAGCCGTTCGGAGCCGGTGGCGCGGACGCCTCGATCTGTGGGTTGCCCTTGGCATCGAACGCCCGTACCTGCAGGACATGGTTGCCGCGCGGAGCGTCCCAGGTCCAGTGCCACTGCCGCCAGGTGTCGATCGATGCGTCCGTCGCCAGCGTCGCCTGTTGCCATGGACCACCGTCGACCCGCACCTCGACCTTCGACACCCCGACGTGCTGGTCCCACGCGACCCCGGCCACGGTCGCCTGGCCCGCGGTCACCTTCTTGCCGAACGGTACGTCGATCCGCGACGACAACTTGATCGGCCCGAGCTCCGACCAGCCGCGCGGCGTCCAGTACGCATCGAACTGGTCGAACCGCGTCACCTCGATATCCGTCAGCCACTTCGTCGCCGACACATACCCATACAGCCCTGGTACGACGATCCGCACCGGGAACCCGTGTTCGACCGGCAGCGGCTGACCGTTCATCGCGAACGCGAGCATCGACTGCCGCTCGTCGAGCAGCGTGCTGAGCGGCGTACCGGCGGTGAATCCGTCCTTCGACGTCGACTGGATCGCGTCGGCATCCGTGGACGGGCCGGCTTCGTTGAGGAGGTCCTTGAGCAGTACGCCGGACCACAGCGCGTTGCCGATCAGGTCGCCACCGACCTGGTTGCTGACACATGTGAGGGTGACCCACTTGTGCACGACCTGACGCTTCAGCAGGTCGTCGAAGGTCAACTCGAGTTCGCGCTCGACCATGCCGTGAATGCGCAGCTTCCAGTCCGACGGCAGGATCTGCGGCACCGAGAGAGCGGTGTCGATGCGGTAGAAGTCGTCGTTCGGCGTCACCCATGGCGTCGCGCCGTCGGCCTGGACTCCGGCCGGCGGATCCAGCGTCGGTGGTTTCGGCAGGTCGAGCGCTGCGCGGGCCTCGGCGACCGCGGCGCGATTGCCGCCGACGATCCGTCCTAGTGCGGCGACCGCGGCGGTACCGATGGCGACACCGGCCGACAGCTGCAGGAAGCCCCGGCGGCTGACGCCGTCGTCCGGGTTGTCTATGAGCGGCTCGAGTCGCCGCGAGAAGAGTCTGAGGACGAGCAGGGCCGTGATCCCGGCGACTGCCGACGGGACGAAGCCCGTCTGTCCGCTGTCCGGCCTGGTCGCGGCCGCGGCGACCGCCACTCCGGCCAGTACGACCGTGATCAGCGCGCCGGCCCAATAGCGTCGTACCGCGAGAATCCCGCCGACTGCGGCCAGCACGAGTAGGACGGTCAGGATGCCGACCCGCAGCGCGGTCTTGTCGTTCGTGCCGAACCAGGCGATCGCCAGATCCTTCAGCCACGGCGGCACCCGGTCGATGAACGCGGATCCGATCGCCACGACCGGCGTCTGCCGCGTCCCGAGCAGGCCGGCGACCACACTCCCCGCCGCCAAACCGGCGAACGCGGCCAGCACTCCACCAACAGCACCCCGCCACCAGGTGGCGTCCCACCGCCCGCTCGACCCGCGACCCGCACCATCTCCACCGCGGACGGCGTCGTACCCACGGCCGGCGTCATCGCCGCCGCGCCCCGCTTCGTCCGCAACCCGGCCGTGGATGGCTCCGGGGACCTGATCGGCTTGGTTCACCTCTCAACGATTACGCGGCGGGGCGCCCGACACCAGTCGAGCGCCCCATCCGTTAGTCGCGGGTAATGCGAAATGTTCAGTTGTCGGGTTGATTCAGATCCGGTCGGGCGTGATCGGCCCCAGGTTCGGCCGGCCGTTCGGCCAGCGGCGAGCGTTGTCGCGAACCCGGCGAAGCTTGCCGAGCACGACCTCCCGCTCGTCGGCCAGCTGGGACATCCACAGGCTGTCGATCTCCAGGAGGTGATCCGGCAGTGCTTCGCGCAGCCGCCGCTTCCCCTCCTCGGTGAGGACCGCGAACGAACCGCGGGCATCGTCGGGACAGGGCTCCCGGCGTACCAGACCGAGGTTCTCGGCGCGGTCGACCAGCCGGGTGATGCCGCCGGTGGTGACGGTCAACTCCCGGGCAAGGGACGTAAGACGCTGTTTCTCACCGTGGCTGCGGGCCAGCCGCAGCAACAGTTCGAACATTGCCATTTGCAGACCACTGCGCTTGAGGGAATGACGCATCAGGTGATCGAGTTCGGCTGCTGCTTCACGCAGCAGGCCGTACGCGCTGATCACGTCGCTTTCCCAGGGTTCGGCGGCGCGAGTGGGTTCTGCATCGGCGAGCGCTAGGGGCGAGCAAAGCGAAGGCGCGATGGTCATGCGCGGACTCTATTAGCTGACTAGGTCACTTCGCTACACGGGGTGACCTTTCGGCTACAGATCGACCCTCAAGCGCAAGCAACCCGAGCGTAACCCGGCGCCTCTCCGGCGGTCCTGCCCAGGGCCTGTGGATAACTTCCGCGGCGGTCGGGCGATCTTTGCAAGCCTTGTGCGGTGAGGTTTTCGACCGACGGATCGGGGAGCGCGATGAACGAGAACGAGGACCAGTCACCCTTCGGCCGCGGCTTCATCGCCGCCTGCATCGTCATCGGCGCAGTGCTGCTCTGCGGTGCCCTTCTCCTCATCACCGGCCTGACCTCGGGCTCTGCCGACACCTCCGCTGGTACGGCGCAGGTCGCGCAAGCCCGCGAACCGGCCCAGACCACTTCGACTGCTCAGCCAGCGATCCCGGCCGTCGAGTCCGGCGCCGGTCGATCCAGCTGCGCTCTTCCCGCCGGCGACCAGACCATCCCCACCGAGCCGCCGTCCGTCGACGGCTGGGATGTCAGCCGCCGGGTCGTCGTACCCCGCTCAACGACCAACGGCCCAGCCACGACCGACCCCGACGGATTCCGCCACTGCTTCGCCCATTCCCCCAGCGGTGCCGTCTTCGCCGCCTACAACGTCGTCGCAGCCTTGGCCGACCAGCGCCAGGCCATCCCCACCGTCCGGAAGCTCATGCTCCCCGGCCCGAACACCGACGCCCTCATCCGCGAGCTACGCAAGGAAGAGCCGTCAACCAGGTCCGCCGTCATCCAATTGGCCGGCTACCGAGTCCTCGACGCCGACCAGGACCGAGCCACCATCATGCTCGCCCTCCCGGTCGAGTCGGCGTACATGAGCATCACCCTGACCCTCGCCTGGCACCACGACGACTGGCACCTCCAACCACCCCCGCCCGGCGAGCCCGTGGGCACCCCCTTCGCCCAACACCGCGATCTCAACGACTTCGTTGCTTGGAGTGGTGTCTGATGTGTATCCCGACGGATTTCGCCTGCCACGTCAGCGACGGCTTCGATGCAGTGGCCACGAATGCCCTCAAGGAGTTGAGCGCCAGCATCGGCCAGGCCGCGATGGAGGGGATCAATGCCATCGCGACGTACTGGATCAAGGAGCCCAGCCCGACTCTGGTGGCCGATGCCGGTGGGTCTGCTCGGCAGAACAGCGAGATGGTGGACTTCCTGCAGAGCAACGTCCTGTGGATCTCCGGGGTCGTCTTCACCATCGCCGTGCTGATCGCGGGTATGCGGCTGGCTTGGGAGCAGCGAGCCCAACCACTTCAGGACCTGCTGAAGGCGGTGCTGGTGTTCGTCGTTGCGAGCGCGGCCGGTACGGCGACCATGCAACTGCTGGTCGAATGGTCGGACGAGCTTTCGCTGCACATCGTGAGATCGGCGCATCCCGACGACAAGACTTTGGCCACCGCGCTCGGTGAGCTGGTGATGCAAGGCAGCCTCGGGATGGCGTCCGGCGACCACGTTGCGAGTCTCATCATGATGTTCGCGGGCGTGGCGGTGATCATGGCGGCCCTGATCCAGGTCGTCCTGATGGTGATCCGTTCGGCGATGCTGATTCTGCTGGCGGGGACGTTCCCGCTCGCCGCCGCGGCGACCAACACCGAGATGGGCAAGACCTGGTTCAAGAAGTACTGCGGCTGGGCGTTGGCATTCATCGCGTACAAACCGGCCGCCGCCCTGATCTACGCGGCCGCGATCAAGATGAACGAGCTGGGAGTCGGCCAGTCCACCAACAGCTTCGTGCAGACCACGACCGGTCTGATGATGCTGTTCCTCGCGATCTTCGCCCTGCCGGCGCTGCTGCGGTTCATGGTCCCGGTGACCGCGGCGGTCGCTGGTGGCAGCGCGGGAATGGGTAGTTCGGTCGCGGACCCGGGCGGGATTGCCACCGGTGCCATCAACGTAGGGCGTTCGTCCCTCGGTCTTGGGTCTCGCGGCTCGGGTGGCGGCGGCGGTGCTTCGGGCGGCGGTGCGGCAGGTGGAGGCGGCGGGGCGTCGGGTGCTGTCGGGGTCGGAGCTGTCGCCAGCGCGGGCCTCGTCGCCGCGGGGGCAGCCGTCAACGGAGCCCGGAAGGTTGCCGGTGGGGTGGCCGGGGCCGCGGCTCACTCTGCCGGCGAATCAGGAGGTGGCTCGATCACCCCGACCTCGTCGTTCGGCCCGATATCTCGTGGCGGCTCCCGTGCACGTCCGCCACGATCTCAGTCCACCGCCGCTGGGCAGGAACGCATCCCCGAACCAGCCGGGCCCAGCGGCAGCCGATAGTCGGTCGCTTACCTCGCGACCGGCTGTGGCGAAAAGCGTTGTCGGTGGGGTGGGACAGGATGACAGCATGGCGGCTATGGGGCTGGAGCGGATCGCGTTGATCTCGGACGTTCATGGGAACTTGACCGCGCTCGAGGCGGTGCTGGCGGATATCGAGAGGCGCGGGATCGAGCGGATCTTCAACCTCGGCGACTACGTCGGCAAAGGCCCGCGCGGTCAGGAGGTGGTGGATCGGTGCCAGGAGCTGTGTGAGGTGAACATCCTCGGCAACTGGGACGACTTCCTGCCGAACCCGGATCGCGAGTACGACACCGAAGCGCTGCGCTGGTGGAAGAAGGAACTGCGCGAGGACCAGTGGACCTGGTTGCGCGAGCTCCCGTTCTGCCACGACTTCCTGTTCAGCGGCCGGCAGATCCGCCTGTTCCACGCGTCGTCGACGAGCGTGCACCGGCGCGTGCGCTTCGACCACGACGAGGCCGAGTACGTCGAGCTGTTCGCGAACACCGAGGCCACCGGCGACGGCCCGATCCCGACCGTGGTCGGGTACGCCGACACACACGACCCGTTCTACGAGGTCGACCTCGGCCGCACGCTGTTCAACATCGGCTCGGTCGGCAACAGTCTGGACGACCCGACCCCGGTGTACGTGATCCTCGAAGGCGTCCCGGACTCACCCGACCCGGCGCCGTTCTCGATCCAGTTCGTCCGCATCCCGTACGACGCCCACGCCGAGCTCGCGATCGCCCGCGAACTCGGTATGCCCGAACTCGACGGCTACGAAGCCGAAATCATCCACGGCCTCTACCGAGGCAACCTCTACGCCAACGAACCCCACACCTACCACCGCAAGTCCTGAAACCTCTGGCGACGCCAAGGTGAACAAACCGCTCGTCCGAAGGGGCCGCAGGCAACTATCCCCAGGTTGTCCACAGCTGTGGATTTCCGTCGACGGAGGTCCCTGCGGCGGATTGGGTGCCTATAGCAACGACTGGCTAGTCGACCAGGAGGGCTTCGGAACCGACGGGTTTGTAGCCGGCGGCCAGGAACGTGCGGAAGGACGCGGCGTTGCCGGGCGTGACCTGTGCCCAGATGTGCGCGTCCGGCGGGATCAGTGCGCGGGCGGCCCGGGCGAGGCGGCGGCCGTGGCCCTTGCCTCGGGAGTCGTCGGGTACTTCGATCGCGCACTCGATGCGATCCGCCAACCCTCTTCCGGTGAGCACCAGGCCGCCGTACTCGTCGACGTACACCCGGACGTCGTTGCGATACCGCCACGCTCGTTCGACGCGTGGGTGGTCGTGGTCGGTGAGTTCGGTGAGGCCGGCGGTCGCCGCGTCGCGTTCGCCCGGATCGGTCAGTGCCGACGCGAGCAGCATCGCGTCGATCGCGTTCACCCGTCGGCCGGTGGCGTCTTCCAGAGCCGAAAGGAACGGCGGGTTCGTGGGGGCGGAGAGGTCGCCGGGCGGAACCCGTTCGGCGACCCAGGCCGGGTCGACGTCCGCGGCGATCACGATGTGCCCGGTGAGGGCGACCACGCAGGCCTCGCGCGGGGACGGTGCCGGTACGAGGGTGATGCCGAGGTCCGGGGCGGGGAAGACCCCGCGTTCGATCCCGCGCAGAATGTCAGCCAGAGTTGTCATCAGAGCCATTGTGGAGGAGACCCCTAACCAGGCTCGATCACGGACGCGACGGAGGCGACATACATGCGGAAGCCGCAACTGGTGGGGACCGACGGGCTGCCCGACCGGGTCACGATCTACGAGGTCGGACCGCGCGACGGGTTGCAGAACGAGTCGGCGATCGTCGACGTCGCGGTCAAGGCGGAGTTCATCCACCGGCTGGTCGAGGCCGGATTGACGACGGTCGAGACGACGAGTTTCGTCCACCCGAAATGGGTACCGCAGCTCGCCGACGCTGCCGAGCTCCTCGCCGCGCTCGACCTTTCGGACGCCGTCCGCGCGCCTGTCCTGGTCCCGAACGAACGCGGCCTCGATCGCGCTCTGGCCGCGAACGTCCGTGAGATCGCGATCTTCGCCAGTGCGACCGAGACGTTCGCCGCGAAGAACCTCAACTCCACGCTGGACGAGCAGTTCGCGATGTTCACCCCGACGATCCAGCGGGCGCTGGGCGAAGGACTGACGGTGCGCGGGTACGTCTCGATGTGTTACGGCGACCCGTGGGAAGGCGACGTACCGATCGACCAGGTGGTCAAGGTCGGCGCGCGCCTGGTCGACCTCGGGTGCCACGAACTCTCCCTCGGCGACACGATCGGCGTCGCGACACCAGGCCAGGTGACGGCGTTGATCGCCGCCTTCGCCGCCGCCGGAGTCGGTGTGGACAAACTGGCCGTCCACTTCCACGACACCTACGGCCAGGCACTCGCCAACACCCTCACCGCCCTCCGCGAAGGCGTCACCACCGTCGACAGCTCGGCCGGCGGCCTCGGCGGTTGCCCGTACGCCGAGAGTGCCACCGGCAACCTCGCCACCGAAGACCTCGTCTGGCAACTCGACGGCCTAGGTATCCAAACCGGCGTAGACCTGGAGAAGTTGGTCGCCACCAGCGTCTGGATGGCAGGTCAACTGGACAAGCCCTCCGCCAGCCGAGTAGTCCAAGCCCTCGCCGGCTGACCCACCTGCGCCGCCGCACCCCACCCCGCCGCCCCGACCCCTGCCCGTCCGCGCCTCCGCCGCCCTCTGGTGGGCCGACCACCAGTGGCAGGCCGTCGTACGAGTGCGCGATCTCGAACTGTCGGCAGCGGCGGGGTCGGTCGGCTACCGTCGGAGAACTGGGCCGGGGGTGTGTCGAGCGTCGAAGTCGTGTTCTGTTGCGTGGTCCTCGCACAGTCCGCCTCGCCTCTCCCTCCGCGTCACCTGTACGCCGAACGGAGTGGAATCATGACCGACCTGATCGTTCTCGGATTCCCGAACCGCGACCTGGCGAAAGAGGCCCTGCGCCGGACCACCGAACTGGAATCCCAAGGCGCCCTCGAACTCGGTGGCGCCGCGGTGGCCTACCGACGCGACGACGGCGAGATCGAACTCATCCAGCCGCTCCGGCTGACAGCCGCCGGAGCCGTCGCCGGTGCGGCCAGCGGCGGTCTGATCGGGCTGATGCTGCTCGTCCCGCTGCTCTCGGCCGCGGTCGGCGCGGCCGCCGGCGCCGTTGGTGGAAAGGTCTCGGCCGGCATCCTCAACGCCAAGTTCGTCCGCGACCTCAGAGCAACCCTGACCCCCGGCCATGCGGCACTCCTGCTGGTGATCAGAAACGTCGTCGACGGCGACAAGGCCGTCGACCAACTCAAATCCCTGACACCGCAGATCCTCCGCACCACCTGGACGGACGAAGACGAACGTCGCCTCATCGCCGCCCTCGCCGAGCACCCCGACGACCCGGCAACCCCCTGACGCTGATCCGCCTGACCGTGCCCGGGCCGACCCAACCCGGCTCGCCAGTGCCCCCCGCTGCAGGTGGCTCACGGCTGCCCCTGCAACTCACTACCCACGCGGTTGGGTCAGGCGTTGGCGGGGTCGAGCGTGCGGCGGGTGAGCGGGAGGCGCTCCCGGGTCTCTTGGGTGGCGGGCGTTTCGATGAACAGGAGGAGGTCGGGATAGGCAGGGACGGCCAGCTCGGTGACGGTGAAGTGGAGCTCGCCGGCGATCGGGTGGCGGATGTGCCGCGGGCGTGGCGTGCAGGCGGCGACCTCGTGGCGCGACCAGAGCTGGGTGAACTCAGGGCTGAGCTTGCACAGTCGCTCGAGGTCGGTTTCCCAGTCGGGGTCGCCGAGGTGTTCGCCGTACGCCGATCGCAGCCGCGCGACCAGATACGGCACTTCCTCGTCGTAGTTGAGTAGCTGCTGTCGGGCGCGAGGCTCGGTGATCAGGCACCAGAGCAGGTTCTTGTGGACGCAGGGCAGCGTGTGCCAGTCGTGGAACAGGTCGCTGAAGGCTTGGTTCGGCTGGACGATGTCGAACCTGGTGTTCGTGATGACCGCAGGCAGCGGATCGAGTGCGGTGAGGATCTCGGTGAAGACGAGCTCGTTCGCGCACACGTTCGCGCGGGGCAGGCGCGCCGGTGTCGCCTCGGCCAGCCGGTACAGGTGTTCGCGCTCGATCGAGCTGAGCCGCAGCGTGGTCGCGACGGCATCGAGAACCTGGCCGCTGGCGTTGATCGGCCGGCCCTGCTCGAGCCAGGTGTACCAGGTGACGCCGACGCCCGCGAGCTGGGCGAGCTCCTCGCGACGCAGACCCGGCGTACGACGTCGTCCGCCGGACGGCAGGCCGACTTCCTCGGGGGACACCCGGGCGCGCCGCGCCTTCAGGAACTCCCCGAGCTCAGCCCGGCGATCACTCACGAACCCCATCCTGACGGCCGCCACCGACAGTTTCCGACGTCTAGCGGGACTCAGGTGGACCGGACGGAGTGCGCCACGTGGCTCGCACCACCATGACGTCGTACGGCGGCCTCGGAAGTGTGCGTCGTACCCGCGATCACGGCTCGATGGGGCGGCGGATGCGGCGGATGAGGCTCTTGTCGGCGTACTCGCCGATCCGGTACGTCACCCAGCCATCCACTCCGGCGCCGACCGCACCGCCGAGGAGCGGGATGCGACGGGTGACAGTGAGGGCCATCCGCTTGCCGCTGATTCGCGCGATCAGCTCCCCGACCACCTCGCCGGCGACCAGGCGGTCCAGCTCCGGATCGAAGACCGGCGCGGTCGCGATCGCGATCGGTGATGTCGGCAGGCTCGACTTCCTGAGCCGATCGTCGACGCCCTCCTCACCGAGCATGCAGGTGATCACCGCGGTGCGGACGCGCGGATCGTCCAGGTCGTACCCGCGCAGGTGCGCGATCGCGGCGACCATCCGCGCCTGGACGATCGCGAGGCCGGTCAGGTTCGCGGGCAGCGCGACCGGGAGCGTGACGAGTCCGCCGATGCTGGTGACGAACCCCTGGAGGCCGGCCAGCCGGATGTGCTGGTCGATCACCGCGTCGATCGCCAGCTGAGCGTCGCCGGACGACTTGGCCAGCTTCGACTCGGCGACCTGCTCGGCGCCGGGAAACCGTTGGTACCCGTCGATCGCGATCTCGAGGACCTGACGCAATACACCCGCCGCGGCCTGCGGGGCGAATCGCTGCGCGGCGGGCGCGAGACTGCTCGCGACGAACCTGGCTACTCCGGCCACGGTGCTCCTTCCCGCCCTCCCGCGTCGGAGCTGGGCGTGCTTCAACTCTACGTGGCTCCCGGAACAGCGCCACTCGGGAGAAACCCCTGGTGTCCCCGGACTCGCGCCGCCGCGGGTACGGCGGAAGTCGGGTGGGCCGTCGTACTGCGTGAACGGGTGTGGTCCAGGATGGTGGTGTGCCTGTCGAGCCAGCTGCTTCTGTGTGGGACTTTCCGCCGGTGGCGGTTGCCGGGGCGAGTGACATCGTCGCGGGCGGGGCGGATCTACAGCCGGGGACCGTGCTGGCGGCGTACCGGCGTGGGCTCTTCCCGATGCCCGACCACCGCGGTTCGCTGCTCTGGTGGTCGCCGGTCGATCGCGGTGTGATCGAGGTGGCCGGCTACCGCCCGTCGCGGTCGGTGCGGCGGGCGCGGAGCAAGTTCGAGATCCGGGTGAACACCGCCTTCGACCAGGTCATCCGTGCCTGCGCCGACCCGCGTCGTCCCGGCTCCTGGATCGACCGGGGCATCATCGCGTCGTACACCGAGCTCCACCGGCTCGGCTGGGTGCACTCCGTCGAGGCCTGGGACGGCGACGAACTCGCGGGCGGTCTGTACGGCGTCGCGATCGGCGGGCTGTTCGCCGGCGAGTCGATGTTCCACCACAAGACGGACGGCTCGAAGGCGGCGGTCGCCGGCCTGATCGAGCTACTGGACGACGATTACGCCGCCGAACGCGTTCTCGACATCCAATGGGTCACCGACCACCTGGCCACCCTCGGCGCCGTCACCATCCCCCGCGACACCTACGTCCACCGCGTACAACACGCCGTGACCCTGCCGCTCCCAAAGGCCTTCAGCGGAGGCCTATGAAGGCGGCCATCTGCTTGGAGGCTTCGGCGAAGAAGTCGTCGGCCGGGTCCATCGTGCCGACCAGTTGGCCGAAGAGCTCGAAGCTGATCATCCCGAACAGCTGAGTCCACACGATCGCAACCCGCAGCAACACCCTCCGCGGTACGCCGGGCGCCAACGCCGCCAGCACGTCGACCTGCTCAGCCAGCCGGCCGGTGGGCTCAGGAGCGTTGTCCAGCCGCGCGAGCCAGCCCAAGGTCTGGGCCCGGGTGACGATTCCCAGCATGAGGATCGGCACCCGGCTCGCGGGCTCCACAGTCGTCTGTGGCGCCTTGTACCCAGTGACCGGCGACCCATAGATCAGCGCGTACTCATGTGGATGCGCCCGAGCCCACTCCCGTACGGCGAGACACACGGCCAGCCAGATATCCGCCGGATGTGCGTCGTCCTTGGCGGCGGCTGTTGACTCGGCAGCGGCTCCGAGAGCGTCGTACGCGTCGATGATCAGGGCCGTCAGCAGGTCGTCACGGCTCGGGAAGTACCGGTACAGCGCCGAGGACACCATGCCTAGCTCCCGGGAGATCGCCCGGAGCGAGAGCCGCTCGGCGCCCTCGATCGCCAGCTGCCGCCGGGCGGCCATCTTGATCTGGTCGGTCAGCTCGGCCCGGGCTCTCTCACGTGCGGTGCGTCCGGCGTTCATAGCGGCAGTCTGCCACAAAACCGAGAGCAGTGCTCTTGACAGTGAGCACTGCTTCCGTGTTCACTGATCACAACAGAGAGCACCGCTCTCGCAAACGATGAAGGGTACGACGATGCCGGAGTACAAGCAGACCTACGACAGCAAGCGCGTGATCACCGCCGCCGACGGCAGCATGCGGGTCTTCAACCGGATCGTCGCCCGCTTGACCAAGCTCGGCATCAGCCTGATGGGCAGCCGCGTCCTCTCCGTCCGCGGCCGCAAGACCGGCGACTGGCGCAGCACCCCGGTCAACCTCCTGGTTCTCGACGGCCAGCGCTACCTGGTCGCCCCGCGCGGCCACACCCAGTGGGTCCGCAACCTCCGCGCGAACCCCGAGGGCCGCCTCCAACTCGGCCGCACCATCGAGACCTTCCGCGCCGAAGAAATCGCCGACGCCGACAAGACGGACGTCCTCCGCCTCTACCTGAAGAAGTGGTCCTGGGAAGTAGGCACCTTCTTCAGCGGCGACGTCACCAAGAACTCCCCCGAAGAAACCCTCCACCACATAGCCCCCGGCGTCCCCGTCTTCAAAATCCACCCCGCCTGACCAACCCGTCGCCGATCAATCGTCATCAGTGGCGGAGGCCAACTCGGCCTCCAACTCAGCAACGCTCGGAAGAGCGGACTGGAACTCCTCGGGTAGCGAGTTGTTGATCGCCATGGTCCAGTCCGCGACGCCGATCGGTGCCTTGAAGCCCCGCAGCGCGTACTCGGCAACGACCTCCTTCTTGTTCTGGCAGAGCAGTAGCCCGATGGTCGGCTTGTCGCCGGCCTTCGCGAGCACGTCGTCGACCACCGCCATGTAGAGACCGAGCTGGCCCAGGAACGCGGCATTGAATTTCACCGCCTTCAGTTCGATGACGACGTAGCACCGGAGCTCGAGGTGGAAGATCCATCTCCAGCCCGTGCAGGTTTGCAGGCCGACGACCTGCGAAGACGTCCGCCGGCAGAGTGTCTGCCACGTTCATGACGAGGTCTGACAGCTTGGATGGTGTGCGGCATCGGGGCACACGCGGCGGGGTAGCCTGCGGAGATGACTTCACCGGGTGACTACACGGCGACGCTTCCCCGAAAACGCATGGGCGCGGGGGTCTTGTTCACGGACGCGGATGGGCGGGCGTTGCTCGTTGAGCCTGTGTACAAGGACTACTGGGAGATCGTGGGCGGGTGCGTTGAGGAGAACGAGGCGCCACGAACGGCCGCGGTGCGCGAGGTGAAAGAGGAGCTGGGCAAGGCGGTCTCTCTAGGGCGGTTGCTGGTGGTGGATTGGGTGCCGCCGCGGCCGGACCGCACCGAGGGAGTCATGTTTGTGTATGACGGCGGCACGCTCGATGAGCAGGGTACGGCCGATATCCACCTACCGCCGGACGAACTGTCTCGCTGGGCATGGTGTGACCGCGAGCAGATCGAGCAGCGGATGTCGTCGCTGCTGGCCCGGCGTGTGACTGCCGCGCTGCGGGCCAAGGTCGAAGGCAAGGTGTTCGATCTGGAGAACGGCTTTCAGGTGCTGTGATTCATACCTGCGACGCGCTCCCGCTCGTGGAAGCACGCCGTCGTGATGTTAGTCAGGCTGCGGTGCCGTAGTGGTCGGCGGTCGCGGCGCCGGCCCGGGGTGGCGCACCGGTGGCCCAGATCGCCGCCGCGCGTGCTGACTTCCGCGCGACCCGCTTCAGCCAGCTCGCCCGCCGCTTACCAAAGCTGCTCGCCCAGGCTGTCGCCTGCCGTGAGGCTGCCGCCCTCACTGAGGCTTCACAGGCCGCCGATCGGCTGGCGCAAACCTATAACTTGGCCACGCAACTGCTGGTCAAGTTGCACGACAACGGGATGGCGTGGGCAACCGCGGACCGTGCCGTTCAGGCAGCCAGTAGCGGCAACGACCCGATGGTGCTTGCCGACGCACGCCGCCTCGCGGCCACCGTGATGCGGCGTACCCAGCACCGCGACGGCGCACAGCGGCTCATGCTCGACGCCGCTCGTCAACTACACACCGACGGCGGACTCGCCGACACCGCAGCAGCCGCCGTATACGGGCAGCTACTCGCCGCAGCCTCCTACACTGCAGCCCTGCGCGACGACCGGGACAGCGCCTGGACACTGCTGGAAGAAGCGGAGAACGCCGCACGCCGCATTGGCACTGTGAAGAATGACCGGTTCGACATGCTCGAACTGGCCGTCTACAAGATCAGTGTGTCGCGGGTTCTCGGCGACTTCGGCGCCGCCGTCGACTACGCGCGCTTGGTCGACCCGGCCCGAATTCCGTCGCCCGAGCGTCGCGCCCGCTACTGGGAAGACACTGCCCTCGCGCTGCATGGCCGCGGTCGCCCACAGGCAGCATTCCAGGCGCTCGTCGCGGCCGATCGCGACACCCCACAGGAAGTCCGATACCGCCCGTGGGCGCAGAAACTCACCCGCGATCTGCTGTCCAGCGCCCGCCACAACGACCTCCCCGGGATGCGCGACTTCGCCGCCCGCGTCGGCGCACTTTGAACCAGCCCCTGATTTTGAACAGGACACCTGCCCAGGAGCTTCGGGTACCAGTTGGGAAGTGACGACCGGGCAGGGGCGCTCTCGAAGCGCGGTGTCTTGTCATTCATGCCCTCAAGGCTTTCGTGGCGACACCCCGGTCACCTAGGGCCTTTGCGGGGCATTGCGGGGCAGACTGTCGGAGTGCCTGACAAGATGGCGGGATGATCACTCCCGAACAGTTGATTGCGGCGCCGAAGGTTCTGCTCCACGACCACCTGGACGGTGGTCTGCGGCCGGGGACGGTGGTGGAGCTGGCTCGGGAGATCGGGCATGTGTTGCCGCGGACTGATGCCGGTGAGTTGGGTGCGTGGTTCGTGGAGTCGGCGGACTCGGGGTCGCTGGAGCGGTATCTCGAGACGTTCGATCACACCGTCGCGGTGATGCAGAACGCTGAGGCGATCAAGCGGGTGGCCAGTGAGTGTGTGCAGGATCTGGCCGCGGATGGGGTGGTGTACGCGGAGGTGCGGTACGCGCCCGAGCAGCACCTGACCGCTGGGTTGACGCTGGAGCAGGTGGTGGACGCGGTTGGCGAGGGGTTCGAGCACGGGATGGCGACCGCCGAGCGGCCGATCGTCGCTCGGCAGTTGCTGACCGCCATGCGCCACAAGGCCCGGTCGATGGAGATCGCGGAGCTTGCGGTGGCGTACCGCGACGCCGGGGTGGTCGGGTTCGACATTGCCGGCGCGGAGGCGGGGTATCCGCCCACCCGGCACCTGGACGCGTTCGAGTATCTGCAGCGGGAGAACGCCCACTTCACCATCCACGCCGGCGAGGCGTTCGGTCTGCCGTCGATCTGGCAGGCGATCCAGTGGTGCGGGGCGGACCGCCTCGGCCACGGCGTCCGGATCATTGACGACATCACGTACGACGAGGCCGGCGAGAAGGCCGAGCTCGGCCGACTGGCGGCGTACGTGCGGGATGGACGGATCCCGTTGGAGATGTGCCCGAGCTCCAACCTGCAAACGGGCGCGGCCGCGTCGATCGCCGACCACCCGATCGGGCTGCTCGCCAAGCTCCGCTTCCGGGTCACGGTGAACACCGACAACCGGTTGATGAGTGGTACGTCGATGAGCCGGGAACTCACCCTTCTCGCCGAGGCGTTCGGCTACGGGCTGGCGGACTTCCGCTGGTTCGCCATCAACGCGATGAAGTCCGCGTTCCTGCCGTTCGACGAACGCCTGGCCATCATCGACAACACCATCAAGCCCTGGTACGCCAAAGTCCTGGCGAGCTGAGCCTGCCCTCACGCGAGGGCAGGCTCAGGCCGTCAGACGGAGCGTTGGTAGGTGCGGAAGGCTCGGGTGGAGAGCCAGGCCACGAAGAGAGTGAAGGCCAGTAGGTAGAGGGAGTGGCGGGCTACCGAGGACCAGTCCGGGTTGGCGGAGAGGGCTTGGCGCGCGGCGATGGCGGCCCAGTCGACGGGGTTGTAGCGGGCCGCGACGTTGACCCAGTGGGGCGCGACCGCGGGGTCGATCATGATCGAGGACATGAACGTCAGCGGGAGCGAGACGAACTGCGAGATGCCGATCAGCGCCTCCTGCTGGCGGGTCAGCAGAGCCACCGCGTTCGACAGCGAGCCGAAGGCCGTTCCGACCAGCATCGAGGCCGCGACCGTGACGGCGTAGCCCGCGGCACCGCCGTCGTACCGGGCGCCCGCGGCCATGCCGATCGCGAACACCAGGAGGGTCTGGATCAGCGTGGTGGTCGCGTTGCTGATCAGTTGCCCGGCCATCAGTCCGCCGCGGCTGACCGGTGACGCGAGCATGCGGTCCATCACACCGCGTTCCATGTCCGCGATGAACGTCGTACCGCTCCAGCCGCTGGTCATCAGCGCGGTCATCATCACGATGCCGGGCGTGAGGAAGGCGATGTACGACGAGTCGCTGAAGCCCGGGATGTTCACCACACCCTTGAACAACTGCCCGAACAGCAGCAGCCAGATCGCCGGCTGGATCAACGTGAACGCGATCAGTGCCGGCTGCCGGTACTGCGCTCGCAGCCAACGGCCCGTGATGAGTCGAGTGTGCCCGACGAATCCGGTACGACGCCCGGCCAAGGTCAACGTGGACATCACGCCGCCTCCCTTTCAACGGAAGCCTCACGGAACGACCGGCCGGTGTACCGCAGGTACACATCGTCCAGCGACGGCCGCGACACGGTCACCGCGGTGACCGGAATCTCCTTGTCCTCAAGGGTTCCCAGTACGGCGGGAACCGCGGTCGCACCGTGGTCGACCCGGGCACGCAATGTGTTGCCCTCGACAACGATCTCGCCGACACCCGGCAACCCACTCAGTAACCCGCGCACGTTTCCATCGGTGTCCGGCGACACCAGTTCGACGTGGACCGAGTCGCCGCGTAGTTCGGCCTTCAGTGCCTCCGGGGTGCCCTCGGTAACGATCTTGCCGTGGTCGACGATGGCCAGCTGATCGGCCAGCCGATCCGCCTCTTCCAGGTAGTGCGTGGTGAGCAGCACGGTCAGACCCTCGTGACCGGACAGCCGGCCGACCTCGTTCCAGAGATCGGCTCGCGCCTCTGGATCGAGGCCGGTCGTCGGCTCGTCGAGGAACAACACCTGCGGCCGGTGGACCAGACCGAGAGCGACGTCGAGCTTGCGTTGCATACCGCCGGAGTAGGTCTTGACCTGGCGGCTGCCCGCGTCGGTCAGGTCGAATCGCTCGAGCAGCTCGGCGGCACGTCGTACTGCCTCTGCGCGGGTCAGGCCGTAGATCCGGCCGCTGAGGACGAGGTTCTCGACGCCGGTGGCTTGCGGGTCGGAGCTGGACTTCTGCGGTACGTAGCCGATTGACCGTCGTACCTCGTCCTGCGACCGGTTGACGTCATACCCGGCCACCCGTGCCGTGCCGGAGTCGGCCCGGGACAGGGTGGTGAGGATCTTGACGGTGGTGGACTTGCCGGCGCCGTTGGGACCGAGCAGACCCAGTACGACGCCCTCCGGGACGCTGAAGGTGAGACCGTCGAGCGCGCGCAGAGGTGGGTTCTTGCGGCCGGCCGGGTACGTCTTGACCAGGTCGACCGCTTCGAGGGCAGGCGTAGCCATGATGTGGTGACTCCCTTGTGGTGACGGGAGCCGGTCCGCTGCTGGCTATCCTGATGGTTGCGCCTTGGGTGCCAGGTCTTCGGACCGACTCGAGGAACTGCGGCCCTTGACCCCTGGTGTTGCCGCACCGCGGGTCGAGGGCCGTCCTGCTTCCAGGTGACTTCCTTCTAGGTGGCTTCCGGTGGTATCGCCCGCATCCAGGCGAAGTCGGTGCCGAAGTACTTGACCGGGTCCTTCAGTTGCTCGCCCGGGCTGATGCCGTCCTCCTGGTAGTGCTTCCAGGCCTTGCGCCAGAACGCCGAGCCGTCCAGCGCGTCGGTCCGGATCTCCTCGGCGAGTTGGTGGATGTACGCCGACTCGGCCTTGAGCAACGCCAGCCGGAACTCCGACTCGACCCAGAAGATGCGCGGGAACTCCATCGACGTCATGTGCTCGTGCACGGCGGTGACTTGCTCGATCTCCGCGTCGACCGCCTTGAGCCGCTGCTCCAGGAGCTCGGCCACCCGATCGGGCGGGAGGCCCGGCAGGTAGGCGAGGCCGGCCTCGAGCGGGTGGAACTCGCGGGTCGGCGTGCCGATCAGCTCGGTCAGCCAGTCGGCGAACTCCTGCTGGCCGGTGTCAGTGATCTGGTAGACCGTGCGCTCGGGGCGGTTGCCCTCGCGGATGGTCTCGCGGGCCTCGATGAAGCCGTTCTTCTCCAGCGCCGCGACGACCGAGTAGAGCGAGCCGTAGTTGAGCTTGATGCTCTGGTCCTTGCCGCGGGCTCTGAGGATGGTCGAGATCTCGTACGGGTGCATCGGGCGCTCGCCCAGGCTCCCCAGCACCGCGAACGCGAGCGGGTTGCCGACCTTCCGTCGCGCCATCGCGCCCTCCTCGATCTCAAGTACTCGAAATCGAGTATTAGTTCATGGGTATCCGATGTCAAGTATTCAGCCAGGCGAAGGCACGGAACCCCAGCCGCTGCACCGGCCGAACGCGCGGGGCAGTCAGCACGCGGTACACCGGCTGCTCGACGTACTTCGTCAACAGCCAGGCCAGCACGATGACCCCGGCCACCGCTCCGGCGATCTGCTCGATCCGCCCCGCCCCCAGCCCCATCAGGTGGTACGCGATCAGGTACCCGACCTCCTGGTTGAGGAGGTAGATGCCGAACGAGATCCGCGCCAGGAACTGGATCGGCCGGCGGATCGGGGCGAACACGTGCCAGTCCGGGCCTCGGGCGGCCAGTGCGACGAACACCAGCAGAACCCCGATGCCCAACGACGACGGCAGGTCAGCGGTGTGCGCGTGCTGGGCGAACACGGTCGCGGCGAGCAGGGAGCCCAGGTGCAGTACGCCGATCCGGTGCTGTGACCAGAGCCAGATCGCGATACCGATGGCAAACAGTTGCAGTCGATGTAGGCCGAGACCGTTCCACGCCACCTGGACCCAGAGTGGGCAGTGCAGGATCCGGTCGTGCCACTGCACTACCACCGGTGCCACGGTCATGATCCACAGCAGTCCGGTGATCCGCTGGCCGGAGCCCATGCCACGCGGCCAGAGCAGGGCCGCGGCGGCGAAGGCCATCAGTTGCAGCGGCAGTGTCCAGTAGGAGCCGTCGATGAGGCGCACGGTTGGGTCGAAGGCGCTGGCCAGCGTCAGGTTGCCCCAGAGGTCGTGCTGGGTGGGCAGGTTCCAGTTGTCCGGTCCGAAGGCGATCAGGACCGTGTAGGTGACCAGCACGGCGGCCAGGTACGGCGGGAGCACCCGGCAGACCCGCTGCCACAGCCACTGTGACGTGGATGCCTTCCGGATCGTCACGCAGATGAAGTACGCACTGATCACCAGCAGGACGCTGGCGCCGACCTGGAGTGGATACCTACCCAGTGGCGCACCGAGCTCGGGGTGGAGCACCGGGCCCTGGTACGTCGTGTGGCAGAAGACCACTGCGAGGACTGCGAGGACGCGGACGACGTCCCAGCTCAGACGGCGTGATGTGCTGGCCCGGAACGGGACAGGCGTTGCCACAGTTGCTCCAACATCTCTCGGCTCGCCGATCGTCTTCGGCTGTTATCCCCCTGTGACACTTCGAAGGATCCTAGGGGGAGCCGGTGGTGGCAGCGCAAATCCTGTGGGTTGCATCACGCCGCTCTCGGTCGACCGTCAGGCAGGTGCGCCGCGAAGAACCGGTGGGCTCAGAGCGCCTTGACCCAGCGGGACCATTCGGGCTGCGGGGCGTAGCCGGCTGTACTCCAGATGTGGTGGGCCTGGGCGTTGTCGTCGAGAACCATCGCGTCGGCTCGGGTCCCGCCGTATGACGCGAAGCGGTCCTCGGCCAGAGCGACCAGCTTGCGGGCGATGCCTTGGCGGCGGTGGGTGGGAGCGACGGCCAGGCGATAGAGGTGGCAGCGCCAGCCGTCCCAGCCGACGATGATCGAGCCGATGACGATGTCGTTGTCTACGGCAAGGATCAGTGCGGACGGGTCGCGCTCGATCAGGCGCAGTACGGCGTCGGCCGAGTCCGGCGGGCGGTGTGAATCCTCAGCAGCAGTGGCCCAGAACTTCATCACGTCGTCGGCATCGGCCGCGACGGCGTTGCGGTAGTCGACCATCAACTGGCGGTCTGGAAGGTGCGGCGGTAGTCCTGTGGTGGCACGCCCACCACCCTACGGAAGTGGTGCCGCAGCAACGCCGCCGTCCCGAATCCTGACTCGGCCGCGATCTGCTCGATCCCCATCCGGGTCTGCTCGAGCAGCGTCCGCGCCCGCAGCACTCGCTGTGTGGTGACCCATTTCAGCGGCGTCGTCCCGGTCTCCGCGACGAACCGCCGCGCGAACGTCCGCTCCGACATCTGCGCCCGCCGCGCCAACGCCGGCACGGTGTGGTCGATCGTCAGATTGTCGACCATCCAGTCGAGCACCGGCTGCAGGCTCTCACTCGACGACTCCGGCACCGGGACCTCGACGTACTGCCGCTGACCGCCGTCGCGCTGGGGCGGGACCACCATCCGGCGCGCGATCCGGGTCGCGACCGCACTGCCGAGCTCACGCCGGACCAGGTGCAGCGCCGCGTCGATCCCGGCCGCGGTGCCGGCACTGGTGATGATGCTGCCGTCGTCAACGAACAGGACGTCGGCGTCCAGCTTCGCGGTCGGGAACTGCTCGTTGAACAGCTTGACGTAGCGCCAGTGCGTCGTACACGCCCGGCCGTCGAGCAGCCCGGCCGCGCCCAGCACGAACGCACCGGAGCAGACCGTCAGCAGGATCGCGCCGCGTGCCTCGGCCCGGCGCAGAGCGTCGAGGATGCGCTCGTCGTACTCGTCCCGCCAGGTGGTCGCCGGGATTCCGATCAGGTCGGCGTCCTCGAGTTCCTCCAGCCCGTACGGCGCGATGACCTGCGAGTGGCTGCTGGTCTGCAACGGCTCACCCGGGCGGGTCGAACACACCTTGAAGTCGAACGCGGGCACACCGTCATCGGTCCGGTCGATGCCGAACACCTCCGCCAGCACCCCGAACTCGAACAGCGCGACGTCCTCCATCAGGACGACAGCGATCTTGTGCAGCATTCCGACAGTATGGCAGTAATTTGTGGAAGGATGTCAATAGTGCCAATGGTGGCTGGATCTAGTTGGTAGCACAATTGGTGCCATGACCGGAATCCTTGTTCTCGCAGTACTCGCACTGGCCGTCATCGCGGCTCTGGAATTCAGCAACAGGCGTCACTCGACCGGTCTCACCGCCGGCCCGAACGGCTCCTGGGCTTCCGCTGACCGCGACCTGACCAGGACCAAGCTCGACCTGCTCGCCCTCGGTGGCGTGGCCGAGCCCCTCAACCACAAGCCCGTAGCGACCGCAGGCACCGTGCACGCCATCCGCCGGGCCCGCGCCTTGACCCACCACGGCCGGCACGCGGCCTGAGCAGGTTGCCCCGCGCTGACGGGACCCAGCGCCAGGGGCAACCGAAGTACAGAGGACCGCCGGACTCCGGCGGTCTTCTGCTGTCTCAGACCTTGCGTTGCCAGGTAGGAGCCGTCGCGTTGGTGACGGCCCGCAGCACGCCTTCCACCGGGCCGTAGCCGTACCGGCTCATCCAGAGGTGACTCAGCACGACCTGTACGGCGAAGATCGCAACAGCGATCCCCATCGTCTCCAGCGGTGACACCTGACCGACCAGACTCAGCCCGATCCCGGTGAAGACCAGCATCGTCGCGACCGACTGAACCTCACCGGCAAGGAAGCCGTACTGCGGCTGATCTGGGCGAACAAGACGGTCCGCTTCTCTGCCTCACCGGACCGGACCCGGTCGGGTGCGCAGTTCTACAAGGCACGGATCTGGACGCCGGCCTTCCAGTAGATCGGCGGCTCGGCCATGACCACGTGTGGCATCGTCTGGTTGTGACTGACTACCGGGAAGTGAATCGGGCCAACTGGGACGAGCGGGTGCCGGCGCATGTCGCGTCACCCAGCTACCACGTGCCCGACTTCGAGGACCCGCAGTACCTCAGCGAGGTGGTCCGGTTCGACCGGCCGCGGCTGGGCGACATCTCCGGGCTGCGCGCGGTGCACCTGCAGTGCCACATCGGGACGGACACGGTGTCCCTCGCGCGGCTCGGCGCCCGGATGAGCGGTCTCGACTTCTCCGCTCCGGCGATCGAGCAGGCGCAGTCGCTGGCGGACCGGCTCGGGTTGCCCGTCGACTTCCATGTAGCCGATGCGTACGACGCGGTCGAGGTGCTCGGCGCGGCGTCGTACGACCTGGTCTACACCGGGATCGGCGCGATCTGCTGGTTGCCGGACATCGAACGCTGGGCGCAGACCGTCTCGGGCCTGCTCAAGCCCGGCGGGCGGCTGTTCATCCGCGAGGGGCACCCGATGTTGTGGGCACTGGACGCGGCGCCGGAGTATCCGGTGCTGAAGTACCCGTACTTCGAGACGCCGGAGCCGATCATCTGGGACGAGGGCGGGACGTACGTCGAGACCGACGCCGAGTTCGCCACCACCGTCACGCACGAGTGGAACCACGGCCTGGCCGAGATCATCACCGCGCTTCAGCGGGCCGGCCTGGTCTTCGACTCACTCGTCGAGCACGACAGCTCGCCCTGGAACGCCCTGCCCGGCCTGATGACCGAGGACGAGGCCGGCGAATGGCGCTTGACCCACCACCCGCGCCGGCTCGCCGCGACGTACACCCTGCAGGTGCACAAGCCCGCCTGAAGGCGCACTTCAGGCCCGGCTGTGCGTGCCGACCAGCCGGGCTGAAGTCCAGTGATGCCTAGTGCGCGCCGCCGCGGCGCTGCTGCATCTTCTGGAACGCGTCCTTGAGCTTGCGCTGGTTCTCAGGCTTGCTGAGCTCCCGCTGCGCGACCTGTGCCAGCTTGGCGACGACCGCACCCTTGACCAACGTCTTCACAAACCCCATCAGGGCCTCCCTACTCTCTTGCCCTAAGACGCTACCGCCCCGAGCCAACAAACACCTGCGGGTTCCCCCCACCACTTCCCTGTTCCCACCCCTTAGCCCGTTCCAGGCAGGAAAAGTGTCCCCGGGGTAGGGCACACTGGGACGGTGCCTGAGTTGCCGGAGGTCGAGTCGCTGGCGGGGTTCCTGCGGGAGCGTGCCGTTGGGCGGGCGTTCGTGCGTGCCGACGTGACGGCCATCAGTGCGCTGAAGACCTACGACCCGCCGATCTCGGCGCTGGTCGGGTTGCTGATCGACGACGTGCAGCGGCACGGGAAGTTCCTCGACATCTCCGCGCAGGGCGTGCACCTGGTGATCCACCTGGCCCGGGCGGGCTGGTTGCGGTGGAGGGACGAGCAGTCGACCGCGCTGGTGCGGCCGGGCAAGGGTCCGATCGCGTTGCGCACGGTGCTGGACGACGGCTCCGGCTTCGACCTGACCGAGGCCGGCACGCAGAAGAAGCTCGCGGTGTACGTCGTCCGCGATCCGGCCGAGGTGCCGGGGATCACGCGGCTCGGACCCGACCCGTTCACGCTGTCCCTGGACGACTTCAGCGCCATCCTCAAACGCGAGGGCCGGGTCCAGCTCAAGGGGGTCCTGCGCAACCAGTCGGTCATCGCCGGCATCGGCAATGCGTACTCCGACGAGATCCTGCATGTGGCGAAGATGAGCCCGTTCAAACCGGCGTCGAACCTGTCCGACGACGAGCTGAAGGTCCTGTACGACGCTATGCGCGAAACCCTCCAGGACGCCGTCGACCGGTCCGCCGGCCTCGCCGTCCAGGACCTGAAGTCGGAGAAGAAGTCCGGCCTCCGCGTCCACGGCCGCAAGGGCCAGAAGTGCCCGATCTGCGGTGACATCGTCCGCGAGGTCAGCTTCCACGACTCGTCCCTGCAGTACTGCGCCACCTGCCAGACAGGCGGCAAGCCGCTCGCCGACCGCCGCCTGTCCAAGCTGCTGAAGTAAGCCGTCAGGCTGCTCAGGTAGTCATCTGGTCGAACATCGCTTTCACGTCGGCCGAGTTGGGTGTGGCCGTACCGCTGGTCGTCCGGCGGGGGTCAACCCGTCGCGGGCAGGTGGACGGTGTACGGCGACGAGGCCGAGCGCCGGCCCGCGTCGAGCCGGACCCGGAGCTCGTGCCGGCCCGCCGGCCCACCGATCGGCACCGGCCCACCGATCGGCACCGGCCCATCGATCGGCACCGGGCCAGCGATCTGCAACAGCCCACCGATCGGTACCGGCCAGGCGATCGAGGCGCCCGGATCGAGGCCCTCGAAGCTCCACCGGCCGCGCGATCCATCGGGCAACTTCAAGGCGGCCTCGCCGTGAGCGGTCGCCCGGCCGAAGTTCGTCACCACGACGGACAGTTCGCCGTCGCCGGTCGGGTGGATCGAGGCCAGCACCGTCCCGATCGGCGCCACCAGGATCCGTCGTACGCCGGTCGCCTCGACCTGCAGCGGGACCACCAGGCCGGCCGGCATCGGGAAGGGGCCGACCGTCCGGTTCACGTCCGTGGTGACGGACGACTGGTTGGCCAGGACGATGCGCGCCTTGCTGTCGGCGAACACGCGGACAGCGACATCCGCGGAGCGGCGGGCGATCAGGTGGGACGTCGTACCGGTCGGCGTGAGGTCCCAGACACCGTCGGCGTTGGCCGTGACCGTGTCTGGCGGAACGATGCGCAGCTTGCCCTCCAGGGCGACGCGGACGACCGGTGTCTCGCCGGAGTCGGGCAGCCGGACGAGCAGGTCATCGCCGTCGAGCCGCCAGGTGAGCGCGCGGCCGGTGTGCTCCTCGACCACGTGGAGGGGTGTCGTCGCCAGGCCGGGCAGGCGGATCTCGTGATCGGCCGGCCGGCGGGTGATCCGGAGCAGCAGGAGCTCGCCGGTCCGCAGGATCGCCTCACCCCAGGGTTGCGGCCCGAACTCCCCGGGGATGCCCTGAATCAGTGCCATCGCGCCGCCTCCTCCGAAGAAGGTTCCGCAATCGGCGGGCCGGGTGTCAACGCGCGATCCACGCTTCGGGCAACCGCATTCCTGCCGTCCGGCGGTACGGTGGTGACCGCTCGCCTGAGATGATCGGAGCATGTTCCAGAACCAGGAGATTCCCTCGGTCGTGGTGGCCGAGTTGGACGACGCCTTGCTGGCCGAGGCGTTCGTATTGGATGTGCGGGAGCCGGACGAGTGGGACCGCGGGCACATCGAGGGCGCCAACCACATTCCGCTCGGCGAGCTGCAGGAGCGGGTCGGCGAGGTGCCGCTGGACCAGAAGGTGCTGTGCGTCTGCGCGGTCGGTGGCCGGTCCGGGATGGCGACGCAGTTCCTGAACCAGCTCGGCCGCGAGGCGATCAACCTCGACGGCGGCATGCACGCCTGGCAGACCATGGGCCGCCCGGTCAGCACTATCTGATCAGTATAGGAGAAAACCTTCCGGTCAGCCTCTGGAGACGTTACTTTGTCACCGGTCGGTTGACCGGCGTACACCTGTGCCTCATGTGGCGGTAGAGCGCACCGCGTCGGATGGCCGCGTCCGTCCACGTTGGGGAGGCTCCTGTGTCGCTCATCCGTCCCTTGACCGCAGCGATCGGTGTGGGCGGCCTGCTGGCCGGTTCCGTCGTCGCTCCGGCCGGTGCGCAAACCACGGTCGGCGGCATCCCGGATGCCGCGATCGCCGGCGACGGCGTGCTTACCACCCGCGAGGACAGCCCGGTCGCGCCGGGGGTGAACTACACCTCGTTCGAGCGCCTCGACCCGAAGGGCTGGCTCCGCGGCGACATCCTCGCCGCCGACCTGGACAAGCACGGTGTGACGGTCGACTACGTCAACACCGGCAAGGTCTCCGGCGGTACGCCGCTCAGCCAGCAGTTGGCCCGGAAGGGCGCGATCGCCGGTGTCAACGGCGACTTCTTCGACATCAACGACACCACCGCACCGCTGGGCGTCGGGATCGAGCGGAGCGGCCGGCTCATCAACGCGCCGGCGGCCGGGCACAACGACACCGCGGTGATCGGCCAGGACGGCCTCGGCCGGATCGCCGAGCTGTTCCTGCAGGGCAGCGCGACCGATGACGACGCGACCAAGCTCGAGCTGACCAACCTCAACTCGCCGACCGTCAACGCCGCCGGTATCGGCCTCTACACACCGGAGTGGGGCGACGCGGCCCGCACCAGGACCGTCGACGGCCTACCGACCGTCCGCGAGGTGATCCTTCGCGACGGCGTGGTCGTCTCGTCGGCCGCCACTCCGGGCACCACCCCGCTGGCCGCGAACGAGCAGGCGCTGATCGGCCGCGAGGCCGGTGCGATCGCGCTCGACGCTTTCGAGGTCGGCGACAAGGTCGAGGTGCAGTACGGCGTACGCCCCGACGCGGCCGATGTCGCCGTCGGGATCAGCGGCAACTACCAGCTCGCCAAGGACGGCAAGGTGCCCGACGGCGTCCCGGACGCCGACCTGGCGCCGCGGACCGCGATCGGCTTCGACGCCGACGGCAGCCGGATGCTGCTGCTCACCGTCGACGGTCGCGCGACCGGTTCCCGCGGGTTGTCGCTGAAGGAGATGGGCCAGCTGATGATCGGCCTCGGTGCCGACGACGCGCTCAACCTGGACGGCGGCGGCTCGTCGACAATGCTGGCCCGGTCGCCGGGCGAGGCGGGGCCGAAGGTGGTGAACGACCCGTCCGACGGTGGCGAGCGGGTGATCCCGAACGGTCTCGGCCTCTTGCCGGTCAAGGGTTCCGGGAAGCTCACGGGCTTCCGCGTCGAAGCTGTCGGCACCGCGGAAGAGGACCCGGATGCGGACGTCTCGCGCAGCTCCCGCGTCCTCACCGGCCTCAGTCGCGTCCTGGCCGCGTCCGGCCACGACGAGACCTACGCTCCCGCGACAGGTACGCCGTACTGGTTCGCCGGCAGCAATGTCCGGATCGACCAGAAAGGTGTGGTGACCGGACGGAGGGCCGGAGATGCGATTGTCACGGCAGCACGCGACGAGGCGATCGGCAGGTTCCCGATGACCGTCCTCGGTAGGCCGACCCGCCTGGCACCGTCGACCCGGCAGGTGTCGTTGTCCGACGCATCGGCCAAGGGCTTCTTCGAGATCAACGGATACGACGCCGACGGCTTCTCCACCTGGATCGAGCCACGCGACCTCGAGCTCTCGTACGACCCGGCGCTGGTGAATGTGGTTGCGCGCGGCAACGGGTTCGAGGTGAATGCCCTCAGCAACGATGCGGTGTCGACCGTGATCACCGCGAAGGTTGGCGACCTGACCACACAGCTCAGCGTCACTTCCGGTCTGACCAGCACGGTGATCGACGAGGTCGACGATCTGACTCGCTGGGCGGCGAACGCCGTACCGGTTGGAGCGGCGACGGCGTCGCGGTCCGCCGCCGAGGGGCACGACGGTGGGCAGGCGATCGCGCTCGACTACTCGCTGACCGGCTCGACAGCGACGCGAGCGGCGTACCTCTCGGTGACGCCGCAGCTGACGCTGCCCGGTCAGCCGCAGAAGCTGGGTGCGTGGGTCTACGGCGACGGCAAGGGTGCGTGGTTGCGGGCGAACGCCTACACCGCGGCCGGCGGTTCGCCGCAGACGCTGAACATCGCGGCGGCGGTGGACTGGACCGGGTGGAAGTACGTCGAGGCGGACATCCCGCCGGGGCTGGCGATGCCGCTGCGGTTCTGGCGGATCTACGTCGTTGAGACCGTGCCGACCCGGCAGTACTCGGGCCGGATCATCGTCGACGACCTGACCCTGCGCGGCGCGCCGCCGGTGGACATGGCGCCACCGGCGAAGGTGGTCGACCCGATGGTGGTCACCGACGGGACCGTGACGACCAGCGGCCGGTGGCGGTTCGCGGTGATGTCGGACGCGCAGTTCACCGCGGACGACCCGAACTCCGACTTCGTCAAGCAAGCCCGGCGGACGATCCGCGAGGCGCTCGCGCAGAACCCGGACTTCCTGGTGATCAACGGCGACTTCGTCGACCGCGGCTTCGCGAATGACATCGCGCTGGCCAAGCAGATCATCGACGAGGAGGTCGCAGGCAAGGTGCCGCTGCACTACGTGCCGGGCAACCACGAGAGCTACGGACCGGGCAACCTGTCCGAGTGGAGCAAGGTGTTCGGGCCACCGACCAGCACGTTCGACCACAAGGGGACGCGGTTCATCCTGCGTGACTCGTCGCTCGGGTCGCTGCAGGCCGGCGGCTTCGCCCAGATCCTCGACCTGCGCGCGCAGCTCGACGACGCCGCTGCGAACACGTCGATCCGCAACGTGGTGGTGATGGCGCACCACCCGATCGACGACCCGTCGCCGACGGCGAACTCGCAGCTGGGTGATCGCAAGGAGGCCCGGCTGATCGTCGACTGGCTGGCCGACTTCCGGGCATCGACCGGCAAGGGTGCCGCCTACATGGCCGCCCACGCGGGGACGTTCGCGGCGTCCCGGACGGACGGCGTACTGCTGCCGCTGACCGGCAACTCCGGCAAGGGCCCGTCGTCCGCCCCGGATGACGGTGGTTTCACCGGCTGGGCGCTCGTCGGGGTCGACGCGCAGGCGCGTGAGGCCGCAGCCGCTGAGCGGACTTGGTCGGCGCCGGAGCGGTCCTGGCTCAAGGTGGAGTTCCGCCCGCACGTGGATTCGCTCGAGCTCATCGCTCCGGCGTCACTGCGCCGGGGTGAGACGGGTCCGGTGGGCGCGACCGTCGTACAAGAGAGTCGGCGGGTGCCTGTCGCGTTCCCGGTGTCGGCTGACTGGTGGGGATCGCGAGAGCTGCACATCGGTCCGGCGGGGACCGCTCCGTTCTGGGCAGTGGCGTCGTACGACCCGGCGACCGGTCAGGTGACCGCACTGCGCCCGGGTACGGCGCAGCTGGGCGTCACAGTCAACGGCATCAGCAAGAGCACCACCATCACTGTCGGTTGGTAGCGTGACCGACGTGATTGTGCCTGGGCGGTTGGTGGCTGGGGATCGGGTGGCAGTAGTGGCGCCGTCCGGTCCGGTGCGGGCGGAGCGGCTTGAGACCGGGATCGAGTACCTGAAGCAGTGGGGCCTCGAGGTTGAGGTGCTGCCGTCGGTGCTGGCCGGCCACGAGCGGTTGAGTTACCTGGCTGCGGACGACAAGGCTCGGGCTGAGGATCTGCGGAACGCGTGGCTGGACTCGAGCTTTGCGGCGGTGTTCTGTGCGCGAGGTGGGTACGGCGTGCAGCGGATGCTCGAGTACGTCGACTTCGACGAACTGGCGGCTGTGCCGAAGTGGTTCATCGGGTTCAGCGACATCACTGCACTGCACGAGCCGCTGAACGCACGCGGGCTGGTCACCGTCCACGGGCCGATGGCTGCCGCTGTCGAGCAGTTGGGTGCATCCGTCGGCCGGCAACGCCTGTACGACCTGCTGTTCGAGCCAACGAGCGTCACAGACCTGCTTGCACCCGCAGGAGCCCGCACAGTGGTCGACGGAGTCGCGGAAGGACCACTCCGGGGTGGCAACCTGGCTCTGCTCGCGGCAAGCGTCGGTACGCCGACCTACGCGCCACCGACCGGGATCGTGGTGATGGAGGACGTCAGCGAGGACGCGTACCGAGTGGACCGGCTGCTGACCCAGCTGCTGCGATCCGGGTGGTTCGCCAGAGTCACCGGACTGGTGATCGGCGACTTCAGCGGAGCCGACGACTCCGGGTTGGTCAGCGCGGTCGTGCTCGATCGGCTGGAGCCACTCGGTCTGCCGATGGTGGAGGGCGCCGCGATCGGGCATGAGGACGTGAACCTCGCCGTACCGCTGGGGCTGTCTGTCCGGCTGGACGCGACAGCAGCAACCCTCAAACCGTTCTTCAGCTGAGGTGCTCGCGTAGGAACGCCAGCGCCTGCGGGTACGCGTCCAGCTTGTTCGTCAGCTTCGCGAGCCCGTGGCCCTCGTCCGCGTAGACCAGGAGCTGGCACGGTACGCCGCGCTTGGTCAGAGCGCCCGTAATCTGCTCTGCCTCGGACAGCGGCACGCGTGGGTCGTTGGCGCCGTGGATGACCAGCAGTGGTGCCCGCAGGTCGTCGACCCGGCTCAACGGACTCGCCGACTCCAGGAACTCGCGGTCGGTCGCGAGGTACCCGTACTCCCGCTCCCGCGTCGCCCGCCGGTAGTCCGAGGTGTTCTCCAGGAACGTCACCAGCGATGCGATGCCAACGATGTCCACACCGGCCGCCCACAATGACGGCTGGAAGGCCAACCCCGCCAGCACCATGTAGCCGCCGTACGAGCCACCCCACAGCGCAGCCCGCGAGGGATCACACCCGATCGACGGCAGCCACGCGTGGATCGCGGCCAAGTCCTTCACCGAGTCCAGCCGCAGCTCCCGGTCGTCCAGGGAGTACCAGCGCTTCCCGTACGCCGCTGAGCCCCGGACGTTCGGTACGACGACGGTGTGGCCAGCTGCGGCGAGTGCAGAGACCACCGGGTACCAGCCGCGCATAGCCGCACCCTCAGGACCGCCGTGGACGTGGACGACGGTGGACCCGAGGTCGGGCCCGATCGGCCGGTAGACGAAGACTGGCACCTGCTCACCGTCGAACGACGGCACGCGGTGGGTCTCCGGGTGCGTCAGCTCGGCCGGCACCTCAGGCATCTCCGGCGGCCGCATCGCGACGACCTCACCGGTCGCCAGCGTGTAGCGGTAGACGGTGGGCGGCTCGATCGGTGAGTGGTACGTCAGCAGGGCGAATGCACCGTCCGCAGACCAGATCGGGTCCGGCATCATCACGGCCTGTGCGCCGCAGCCGAGCGGGGGCAGGTCGAGCGGTCCGTCCAGTGCGCCGTCCTCCAGCTTGTGCAACGCCAGCGGCACCAGACCGTCGTCGATCGTGGCGACCAGGAGGTGCTCGGCGTCGGGGCAGACCCAGCCGGCCAGGTCGTGCTCGTCGTCCACCAGCAGGTCCGACCAGGTCCCCTCGGCCACGTCGTACTTCCGCAACGCCATCCAGTCCCGGTCCGCGTTACTCGCCACGATGAACTCGGACGAGCCCGGCAGCCAGGACACCGCCCTCTGGTCGTTGTGCGCGTCGTACGGCGTGAGCTCGGTGACTGCTCGGGTGGTCGTGTCGACGAGCACCAGCTGCATCGAGTTGGCCGGGGCGCTGGCCAGTGACAGGACGACCCACTTGCCGTCCGGCGACGGGTTGACTGCCATGGCCCAGCCGCCGCCGTCGTACAGGACGGACTCGGTGCCGGTGGAGAGGTCGTGGGCGATCAGGTCGAAGTCGACGCCGTTGCGACGGTTGGTGGTGAACAGCACCCGGTCGGCCGTGGCCTCGACCAGGTAGTGCTTGAACCGAGGGTCGTGGACGAGCGGCGTGAGCGTCGGGTCGTCCAGGTCGAGGATGGACAGTTGACCGCGTTCGTTGCCACCGCTGTCGTGCTCCACGACGACCCGACGGCTACCGGGGACGAACAGGGCGTTGGCGCACCTCTCGTCCAGATCGGTGAGCGCTCGCCAGGTGCCGTCGGGGGCCACTTCGTTGACCTGGCGGGTGCCGGTCCCGTCGTACAGGACCAGTAGGCGGCCCTCCTCGTTCACGTCGAGGGCCAGCGTGGTGGGCAGCGAGAGCAATGTCGTCAGCAGCACCATTGCATCCTCACACGAGGACGCTGATGGGCGGCGGGGCACGGCGTGGTGGGGCAGCCCGTGCTGGGCTGCCCCACCGAGTCAGCGGTCGCCGTGCCAGGAGCGCCAGAGCGCCGCGTAGGCACCCTGGGCGTCGACCAGTTCGTCGTGGCCGCCGAGCTCGACGATCTTGCCGTCCTCCACCACCGCGATCACGTCCGCGTCGTGCGCCGTGTGGAGGCGGTGGGCGATCGCCACCACGGTCCTGCCCTCCAGCACACCGGCCAGCGACCTCTCCAGGTGCCGGGCGGCACGCGGGTCCATCAACGAGGTCGCTTCGTCCAGAACCAGTGTGTGCGGGTCCGCCAGCACCAACCGGGCCAGTGCGACCTGCTGTGCCTGTGCAGGAGTCAGTGAGACCCCACCGGAACCCACTTCGGTGTCCAGACCGTTGTCGAAGCCGGCGACCCACGCGTGAGCGTCGACAGCACGCAGTGCAGTCCACAGCTCGGCGTCGGACGCCTCCGGCCTGGCCAGCCGCAGGTTGTCCCGGACGCTGCCCACGAACACGTGGTGCTCCTGGTTGACCAGGGCAACGTGGCTCCGGACCTGCTCGGCCGACATCCTGTCGAGGGCCGCACCACCCAAGGTGATGTCACCGACCCGCGGCGAGTAGATACCGGCCAGCAACCGGCCCAACGTCGATTTCCCTGCTCCAGAAGGGCCTACGAGCGCGACCCGGGCACCTGGCTGCACAGTCAGCGTGACGCCGTGCAGCACGTCGCGGCCTTCCAGATAGCCGAACCGCACCTCGTCGGCCAGCACAGTCCGGCCCTCCGGCTCGGCCTGATCACCTGCTGCGGCCGCCTCGACCTCACGGACCCCGACCAGGCGTGCCAGTGACACCTGCGCCACCTGGAGCTCGTCGTACCAGCGGATCATCATGTTGACCGGCTCGACCAGCATCTGGATGTACAGCGCACCCGTGGTGAGTGCGCCGACGGTGAGCCAGCCCTGGATGGCGAAGCCGCCACCGATCACCAGCACCGCCGCCAACGCGACCGTGTGGGTCATGTTGATCACCGGGAACAGGACCATCCGCAGGTAGAGCGTGTACCGCTCCCACCCGACCCACTGTCCGATCCGGGTGTCACCCAGCTTGATCCGGCGATCACCGAGCCGGTGCGACTCCACGGTCCGGCCGGCGTCGACGGTCTCGGCCAGCGCCGAGGCCACCGCGGCGTATCCGGCGGCTTCCGACCGGTACGCCGCCGGCGCCCGGCGGAAGTACCAGCGGCCGCCGATGATCAGGATCGGTGCCGCGATCACCACGGCCACCGCCAGCTCCGGCGCGGTGACGACCAGCGCACCGATCAGCAACGACGCCCAGATGACCGCGATGGTCAGCTGCGGTACGGCGTCCCGCATGGCGTGCGAGAGCCGGTCGACGTCGGTGGTGATCCGGGACAGCAGGTCACCCGTGCCGGCCCGCTCCAGCACACCCGGAGGCAGTCCGACCGCGCGGATCAGGAAGTCCTCCCGCAGATCGGCCAGCATCTCCTCACCCAGCACCGCACCACGCAGGCGCGTGAGCCGGACGAACACGGTCTGGACGAGCAGCGCGCAGACGAACCCGAGGACGACGTACGGCAGGTCGACATCGCGCTCCCCCTGCGAGAGCTTCTCCACCACGTTGCCGAGCAGCCAGGGTCCGACCATGCCGCACAGCGCCGCCACTGCGTTCACCAGCGTGAGCCAGCCGAACGCACGACGATGCCGGCGGAACAGTGTTTTCAGATAGGCGCGCACGGTCGCGCTGCCTGCTACCGGCAGCCGGGCAACTTCCTGCGGCGCTGCCGGGTCGTACTCTGGGCGCTTCACGCCGTCTCCTCGAGACTTGACTCTTCTTCACGGGTGACCACCGCGCGGTAGCGCGGGTTGCTGTGCACCAGTTCGTGGTGGGTGCCGACGGCGTCGACCCGGCCGTCCGGGATGAACACCACCCGCTCCGCGCGGTCCAGCATCAGCGGACTGGACGTGAACACCACAGTGGTCCGGCCGGACCGCAGCAGTCGTAGGCCGTCCGCGATCCGTGCCTCGGTGTGCGCATCCACCGCACTGGTCGGCTCGTCCAGCACCAGCACCGGCGGGTCGACGTACAGCGAACGGGCCAGTGCCACCCGCTGCCGCTGCCCACCGGACAGGGACCGGCCGCGCTCGGTCAGCAAGGCCTGCATCGGGTCCGACTCACCAGCCGGCAGCGTTTGACGCAGTACGTCGAGAATGTCCGCGCACTGCGCAGCGTCGAGTGCTGTCTCCGGAGAGACCTCACCACTCGCTGGTACGTCGAACAGCTCCCGCACGGTCCCGGACAGCAGCACCGGATCCTTGTCCTGCACCAGTACGACGGTCCGCGCGGACTCCAACGGGATGTCGTCCAGTCCGACGCCGTCGAGGAGCACTGAGGCCTGGTTGTCCTCGGCGGCCGGGCTGTGGCCACCGAGGCGGTCGGCCAGCCGGCCACCCGCATCCGGGTCACCGGACACGACCGCAGTGAAACTCCCGGCCGGCACATGCAGCCCGGAGACCGGGTCGAGCAGGTCACCGTCCGGCAGCTGGGCGTCAGCGGTGCCCATGGTCTCGTCGGTCCGCTTGAGCGACAGCACTCGAGCAGCCCGGCGCGCCGACACCTTGGAGAAGATGAACGCGCTCGCCGTCTCCTCGAACGTGTGCAGCGGCACCAGCATGAAGGTGATGAACCCGTACGTCGTGACGAGTTCGCCGACCGAGATCCGGTTGGACGTCACCATCCCGACACCCAGCCACACGATGACGACCAGGAACAGCCCGAACAGCAGCACCTGGAGGGCCGCGATCAGCGACCACATCCGCGCACTACGGACCGCGCTGGCGCGGTACTCCTGCGAGGCCGAGCGGTAGCGGTCCAGGAACAACTGCTCACCGCCGATGCCACGCAGCACGCGCAGACCGGCGACGGTGTCGGCGGCCAGCTCGGTGGCCCGGCCGCCCTTGGCCCGCTGCGCGTCCGCGCGACGCTCCGCGGGACCCATCAGCGGCACGATCGAGAACGCGAGCACCGGTACGGCGACGGCGACCACCAGACCGAGCTGCGGCTCGTAGAAGAGCAGCCCGATCACCACGGCGAAACAGGTCAGCAGTGCGGCCGCGAACCGGCCGAGCACCTCGACGAACCAGCCGATCTTCTCCACGTCGCCGCTGCTCACGGCGACCACCTCACCGGCGGCGATCCGCCGGGTCAGCAGTGAGCCGAGCTCCGCGGCCTTGCGGAACAGCAGTTGCTGCAGGCGCGACGCCGTACAGATCCAGTTGGTCACCACGGCTTTGTGGAAGAACGAGTCGGCACCGGCTTTGGCCGCGCCAAAGGCGAGCAGCAGGCCGCCCGCCAGGAAGAGCTTGGGCCAGGACAGGTCGATCACGGCCTGGACGGCCAGACCGACGGCGACCGGAGCGGCGGCGATACCGCCGAAGTACAGGAGACCCCAGAAGAGCGCGATCAGCTGACCGCGTAGTTGCTGGTGCTCCAGCCAGAGGATGAGTCGGAGACCGGACCGGGTGTCCGGCACACCCGGGTCGGCAAACGGAATGAGGCGCAGCGACATGACGTCTCACAAAGAGGCATAGGAGGGGTGAAGAAGGCACCTGACCAGGCGTGGATCAAGCCTAGGTGCGGCCACCGACAGTCCTCAAACCCTTTTCGGCCCGTGGTCTAAGGCCGGTATCCCGGTGGCTGAGACGCTGCCCGGAAACGTTCCAATCCGGCGGTTGTACAGTCTTCAAGTACGACGATCCGAGAGGAGTCGGGTGCAGGAACTGACGCGCAGGCGACGGCTGCTGATCCTCGTCATCTGCTGCTTCAGCCTGTTCATCGTCGGGCTCGACTCCACCATCGTGAACCTGGCGCTGCCGGCCATCCGGGCCGAGCTGGACGCGGACGTCTCCAAGCTGCAGTGGACCATCGACGCCTACACGCTGGTGCTGGCCAGCCTGCTGATGGTGTCCGGCTCGACCGCGGACCGGGTCGGGCGGCGGCGGACGTTCCAGACCGGGCTGGTGGTGTTCGGGATCGGGTCGCTGCTGTGCGGCTTCGCGCCCACCGTCGACCTGCTGATCGTGTTCCGGATGCTGCAGGCGGTCGGCGGGTCGATGCTCAACCCGGTCGCGATGTCGATCATCACCAACACCTTCACCGATCCGCGTGAGCGGGCGCAGGCGATCGGGGTCTGGGGCGGTGTGGTCGGGCTCAGCCTGGCCGTCGGACCGGTGGTCGGCGGGACGCTGGTCGACACGGTGGGCTGGCGGTTCATCTTCTGGATCAACGTGCCGGTCGCGCTGGCCGCCGTACTGCTGACTGCTCTGTTCGTGCCCGAGTCGCGGGCCGCGGTGCCGCGACGGATCGATCCGGTCGGGCAGGTGCTGGTCGTGCTGCTGCTCGGTGGGGTGACGTACGGGATCATCGAGGGGCAGATGGCCGGGTGGACGTCGCCGCTGATCATCGGGTGTTTCGTGCTGGCCGGGGTCTCGCTGGTGAGTCTTGTGCTCTACGAGCGACGGCGGGAGGAGCCGTTGCTCGAGCCGCGGTTCTTCCGGAGTGCGCCGTTCTCGGGGGCGACGTTGATCGCGGTCGCGGGGTTCTCGGCACTGTCCGGGTTCCTGTTCCTCAATTCGCTGTATCTGCAGTCGGTGCGCGGGTTCTCGGCGCTGCATGCCGGGTTGCTGACGTTGCCGATGGCGGCGATGACGGTGGTGTTCGCGCCACTGTCCGGATGGCTGGTCGGGCATCGCGGACCACGGCTGCCGCTGGTGGTTGCCGGGAGCATGCTCACCGCTTCGGGGCTGGTGTTGTCGCAGCTCTCGCTGGACACTCCGACGCTCGTGTTGCTGGCGGGTTACCTCGTCTTCGGGCTCGGGTTCGGGATGCTGAACGCGCCGATCACCAACGCCGCGGTGTCCGGTATGCCGCGGTCCCAGGCCGGTGTCGCGGCCGCGATCGCGTCGACCAGCCGCCAGGTCGGCGCATCACTCGGGGTCGCTATCGCCGGGACCGTGTTGACGGCGCGGTTGGTCGGTCCGCTGGAGACCGGGTTCGTCGACGCGGCTCAGTTGTGCTGGTACATCATCGCCGGCTGCGGATTGCTCGTGCTGATCCTCGGACTGATCACGACCGGCTCGTGGGCACGCCGTACCGCTGCTGCTGTCGCCGAGGATCTCGTCAGGGCTCGGTGATACCGGCGCGGGCGAGGGCTTTGAGGCGGCCGCGGAGGATCTTCTGCCGACGCTCCTCGTCGGGGAACAGGTCGATGTACGCCGCACCCTTCGCGGCGAGCAGGTCGTCGTCGAGGCGTCGTACCGTTCCAGCTGGGAAGCGGTGGGTCATCGCGGCCTGGACGGCGGAGCTGTCGATGCCGGCGAGCAGGTCGGTGAGTTGCTCCTCGGTGGTGACGCCGAGGCGCGCGAGCACGCTGAGGATCCAGGCATAGTGGTTCGTCTTCGCGTGCGGGGCGTCCGGGTAGCGCCGGGTCAGGTACGTCGTCAGCGTCGCGGGGGTGAGGTCACGCGGGGTCTTGTCCGGCTCGGCCGCGGCGAGCTCGCGGTACAGGCGGTCGATCTCGGTGAACTCGTTGTCGGCCAGCTCCATCAACGCCGCCGCGAGCAGGAACCGCCGGTCGAACTCGGGCTTGCGTTCCGGCGGGATGTCCAGCTTGTAGCGGATGTCGTGCTCGAACTCGGCCCACGCGTGCTGGACCGCCGTCCGGACCTGGATCTCCATCGTCAGGTTCTTCAGTACGGCGTACTCCGGCAGCTCCCGGCGATGCGCGTTCAGCCGGACCAGGTAGTGCTTGCTCGCGTACCCGAAGACCCCCTGCGCCCGGGTGTGCGCACCCATGTCGGTGTGCTCGACGATCTCGAACTCGGCCTCGATCACCTCACACACCCGGTCCACCGCCTCCACCAGGAAGGTGATCACCCGGGCCGCGACCAGGTCGGTGATCTGGTTCAGCGGATCGTCGTACTTCGGCCGGCCCGGGACATCCGGATGCAGCTTCGACGCCTTGGCCAGGAACGACTCCGGATCCTTGGCCCGGGCCGTCGCGGTCAGGTAGTTGATGCCTTCTTCCTCGCCGATCAACTCATTGATCAACGACTCCAGCTTCCGCGCACCCCCGACGTACTGCTGATGCACCCGCTCGTACTGCCCAGCCCACTCCCCAACCATGGCCGCACCCTAGTGCTCCCGCGGTGCTGGCGCTGTCTCGACAGGTCTAGCAAAATCTAGCAGTTTTGCTAGAAAGCTGTAGAGAATGCTGATGCGACACGTTCTGGTGGTGGATAGCGAAATCTAAGGAAAACGCTAGACGGGCTCATACAGTGGCAGCATGGATCCGATCCGGAATCCCTATGCGCCCGGCGCCGGTCAGCGGCCGCCTGAGCTGGCCGGACGCGACACCGAGGTGCGGCAGTTCGAGGTGGTGCTCGAGCGGGTCGCGGCAGGCAGGCCGGAGCGCAGTCTGGTGCTGAGCGGGCTCCGGGGTGTGGGTAAGACGGTGTTGCTGAACACCTTGCGGAGCCAGGCGATCAAACGCGCCTGGGGTACCGGGAAGATCGAGGCCCGGCCGGACCAGAGCATCCGGCTGCCGATCGCGCAGGCGATGCACACCGCGATGCGCGAGCTCGGGCACCGGCACCGCGACAACGAGCGGGTCGACCAGTTCAGCGCCGTACTGAAGGCGTTCGCGCTGCGGACCGCGGCGAACGACCGCAAGGGCATCCGCTGGCACCCGCCGGTCGACGTGGCCGCGGCGAAGGGCCGCGCCGACTCCGGTGACCTGGAGATGGACCTGATCGAGCTCTTCACCGACGCGGCCGATCTGGCCGGCGACCTGTCCGTCGGTGTCGGGCTGTTCATCGACGAGATGCAGGACATCAGCGCCGACGACCTCTCCGCGCTGTGCGCCGCCTGCCACGAGGTCTCCCAGCAGAGCGCACCCCTGGTCGTCGTCGGCGCCGGCCTGCCGCATCTGCCCGCCGTACTGTCCGCCAGCAAGTCCTACTCCGAGCGACTCTTCCGCTACATCCGCGTCGACCGCCTCGCCCGCGAAGCGTGCGACCGTGCCCTGATGATCCCGGCCGAGAGCGAGGGAGTCCGGTACGACGACGAGGCCCTCGACGAGCTGTACGCCCAGACCGACGGGTACCCGTACTTCGTCCAGGCCTTCGCCCACTCGACCTGGGACCACGCCCCGACCTCCCCGATCACCATCAAGGACGTCGCCGTCGCCGCACCGGAAGCATCCGCCGAACTCACCGTCGGCTTCTTCGGTTCGCGGTACGAGCGCGCCACCCCGGCCGAACGTGAATACATGCGCGCGATGGCCGAGCTGGGCATCGGTGTCGACGACGGCTCGGTCCCTACCGCCGAGGTGGCCAGCACCCTCAACCGCAAACCTCAGTCCCTCTCCCCGGCCCGCGACGGCCTGATCAAGAAGGGCCTCGTCTTCTCCGCCGAACGCGGCACCGTCGCCTTCACCGTCCCCCACTTCGGCAAGTTCCTCCGCACCCGCACCGCGTAAACAGACCAACCCACGCGTGCTACGCAGCCGCTCCGTCTCCGTCGCGCCAACCCGTCGTGGACAGTAGTGAATGAGGCTACATGTAGGCTATCTACATGAGAAGCAGATTCCCTCAGCTCGGATTGCCGGTGTCGGCGATCGTCTTGTTGGCCCTGCTCGCCGTTCCGCGAGTTGTTGCTCACGACCTCGACCTGGTCGGGCCGGCCGTCAATCTCGTCCTGGTCTTCGCTCCGCTGGTGATCTGGTTGGTGGTCGTCCTCGCCAAACGGGTGCCGAGCCCGATCGTGACGCTCGCCGCGATCGGGCTCGCGTACGGCGTATTCCTGGCCATCGGTCACCAAGTCCTCTGGACCTGGGCCGTCGACGAAGAGCCCCGGCTCGGCGGAAACCTCGCCGATGCTCCCGATGCCGTTCAGGCACTCGTCGTTCGTGGCTTCGCGGTGGTCAGCAGCATCGTCACCGGGCTTCTGGTCGGTGTCGCCGTCGGCATCGTCGCCTGGCTGATCACACGGGCGCGCTCAGGTTGGGGGGAAGACCCAATCCAGGGCGGCAAGTGACTTGTGGATGTACGGCGGGCGGTCGGTTTCGAGGCCGTAGTGGAGGTCCTCGAGAAGCGAGCAGCGGGCGTAGAACTGGGCGCGGTCACGGAGGCTCTCGCCCGCCGGGAGTGCGGCGTCGAAGGCGGCTGGGCCCAGGTCGCGGAGGATGAGGCCGAAGTCTCGGGCTGGGTCGCAGAGGGCGGCGTCGGTCCAGTCGATGATGCCGGTGGGCTTGTTGGTGCCGGGAGCGACGAGGACGTGTTCGATGCCGAGGTCGTTGTGGGAGAAGACCAGGTCCTGTGCCGGTGCCGGCAGCGGGGCGCGCAGGAACGCCTCGATCTTGCGGTGGTGGTCGGGTGGCAGGGCCGCGGAGACGTCCGCGTAGTGTTCGGCGGCTTCGTCGCGCCAGTCGGCCAACGGTTCGTCGTCGATGTCGACCAGGTCGGTCCAGCGATCGGTGTCCGACGTCTGCAGTACGGCGAGGAAGCCGCCGAGCTGGGCGCCGACGGCAACGGTGGATGACGACCGGTCGGCGATCGGGATGTCGATGAGCGGCGTACCGGTGAGCTTCCGGTAGGCCAGGCAGTTGTGCTCGGCCAGTGTGAAGACCGGCTCGGGCACCGGCAGCGGGCTCACCTCACCGAGCCGGGTCAGTAGCGCGGCCTCCCGGCGTACCGAGTCCGGTTCGCGCGCGATCCGCACGATGAGTTCGTCGTTGACCTCGTAAGCCACGTTGTCCAGGCCGGCGCCGAGACGGGCGACCGTTCGGACGGCATAGCCCGGCAAGCCGACGCTCACCAGGTGGCGAATGTCGACGTCCGCGGAGTCCTCTTCAGTGCTCACACGTTCGGAGCGTAATGGACGATAAGTAGACAGGCAACCTATGATCCGTTCATGGATCTGGTGGAACAAGCGGCCTGGGTTCTCTTGGCGGCCTTCGTGCTCTCGCTGGTGTACGAGCTCTACCGCGCGACAGTCAAGGCAGGTACGTCGCCGCACGACTCGATGACGGCCTTCGTGCGGACCAACCTCGCCCTCTACGTGGTCGCCGCCCTGGTGATCGCGGCGCTGTTCGCCGATCTCCGCTGCGCGCCATGGGTCGGCCTGATCTTCTCGGCCGTGGTGACCGCGGTGTCAATCCTGTACTACAACCCGACGATCATGGCGGCGCGCAAGCCCGGCGTCGTCGACTGGTTCGAGGACCTGGTCTTCACCAGCCTGGTCTTCCTGGCCATGGCCTTGCTGGCCTACCAGATCCTGGGCGTCACGCTCGAGCCGTGATGCCGGCCGGCTTCCTCCCGGCCGCTGCGGCCGGGTGCCTTTGGTTCGTTTGTTTGTCAAGGGTTGGAGGGGGCCTTTCGGGGGGTGGGTTTGGGTGGGTAGGGTGAATCGCCATGACCACCCGGCGGACTGGCCAGCCTGCGGACGCGGCTGCGCGGAAGCGTCGGGCTGGGCGGCACAGTCGGAAGAAGTCGCACAAGGTGCAGTGGTTCTCGGTGACCGCATTGGCGGTGCTGGGGACGGTGATGGTGGCGCATCCGGACGCGACCAACCGGCGGAGTCTGGCGGCCGAAGTGGTGGCCGGGGTCGCTGCGTCGGCGACCGAGGCGCCGTTCACGGCGCCGACGCCGGTGGCGACGCCGACGCAGAAGTTCACCACGCCGTTGCGTCCGGCACCGACGCTGACCCGGCCGCCGAAGGGTTCGAAGCCGAACTACTCCGTCTCCACCGGCAGGCTCGCCGTCGTACCAGGGTTCAACAAGGCCAGCGGCATCCGCGACAAGCTGACCTACCGGGTCGAGATCGAGCAGGGTCTCTCGGTCAACGGTGACGCGGTCGCGGCGGCCATCCACAAGACGCTGATCGACGCACGCGGCTGGCAGGCGATCCACCCGGTCAACTTCGAGCGGACCGACAAGGTCGACGCCGACCTGCGGATCATCCTGGCCACCCCGACGTTGACCGACAAGCTGTGTCTGCCGCTCGACACCGGCGGTGAGGTCTCCTGCCGGGTCGAGGACCGCGTCGTACTGAACGCGAAGCGCTGGATGTACGCGGTCCCGGCGTACTCGGGGAACATCCCCCTCTACCGCAGCTACCTGGTCAACCACGAGGTCGGGCACGCGCTCGGCCACGGCCACTCCACCTGCACCAAGGCGAAGACCCCCGCGCCGGTGATGATGCAGCAGACCAAGGGTCTCGGCGGCTGCCTCCCGAACGCCTGGCCGACGATCAAGGCGACCTGAGCGAAGCCCTCGTTCGTGAGAAGCTGAGTCCGAGGGGAGGGAGCAGCGATGTCGTCACAGGACTTCCCGACATACGGCCGGGACGAGCAACCCGAGCAGCCGGCCGACGAGCAGCACTACGCCCCGCCTGCTCCGTACGGCGGCGGCACCTACGGCTCCACGCCGCACGGCCAGCCGCCGGGCAGCTACGCCCAGCCCCAGCCCTACGGCACCCCACCCAGCCAGTACGGCGCACCACCACCTCAAGCACCACCCGGCGCGTACTCCCAGCCGCCCAACTACCGGCCGGGCTCCCCGTACGGCCCCCCTGCTCACCCGCAGCAACACGAGCTCCCGCAGTACGGGCGGGAACAACCCGTCGCACCCCGTGACCCCCGCGCGGCCCGCGTCGTACTGATCGCCGCGATCATCGCCGCCGTCTACGGCCTGCTGGTGCTGTCGGTCCAGCGGGTCGCCCTGCGCGAGATCTCCCAGGCACCCGGCTCGGCGCTGAACCACCCGCTCCGCACGGACGTCATCGACACCATCGGCCAGTTGCTGCTGCTCCTGGTCGGTGCGGCCGCGATCGCGATGTGGACGCGCGACGTACTGGCCCGGCGCAAGGTCGGGCGCGAGCTCGACCCGATCGAGGTCGGCGGTCTCCTGCTGGTCGGGGTGGCGCTGGTGCCGATCGTGATCTGGGCCGTGATGGTCCTGTCGACCGGCATGGGTGCCATCGACGACTCGCTCGACCGACTGCCCTCGGCGTACGGCTGGGGTGGTATCGGTCTGCTGATCCTGTCCGTCGGCTTCTTCCTCGGGTACCGCGAGCTGAAGCCGCCCGTCGGCAACCCGGTCGTCCAGGCCGCGCCGGCCCGCGCGCCCTGGGAGTGAGCATTCCGGTCGTCCTGGTCCCGGGCCTCGGCCTCGGGCCGCGGTCGTACGCGCCCACGGTCGAGCACCTCACCACGCCGTACCGGATCGTCACCCTGCCCGGGTACGGCGAACCAGCCGCGCCCGGCGACGACCTTCGTCCACAAGCCTTGGGTACGGCGGTAGCCGACAAGATCCGGGAGCGATCGGTACTGGTCGGACACTCGGCCGGCTGCCAGATCGTCGTGGAAACCGCCGTCGCCTACCCCGAACTCGTCCACGCGCTGGTCCTCATCGCCCCGACCGGAGACGTCCGCGCGTCGAGCTGGCTGGATCTCGTCGGCCGCTGGCTGGGTTCGGCCGTCCCGGAATCCCCGCGCCTGATCCCGGCCCTCGCGCCGCAATACGCGCGCACGACGCTCTCCTCGATCGCCCGGGCGGCGGAAGCGGCCAGGCGCCACGACATGGCCGGGGTCATCACCCGGGTGAAGGCGCCGATAGTGATCGTCCGCTGCCGGCACGACCACCTGTCGCCGGCGGAGTGGACCGACCGGCTTGCCGAGCTCACTCACGGTGAAGTCCGGACCCTGGCGACCGGCTCGCACATGCCGGTGCTGACCAATGGTCCAGAGCTCGCCGCGCTCATCCAGCGGGCAGCGGCTGCACCGGGTCCGGCCTGAAGCGCTATCGTTGACGCGGTAACAAACCTTTGCGGGAGCTCGCACCATGCGCGGGCTGAGAGGGCGACGCCGGGTCGCCGACCGCCTGAACCTGACCGGGTAATGCCGGCGTAGGGAGCGGGTCCAATCATGACCGAAACTGCTGTTCGTCCTGCCGACCAGACCGAGGCGCCGCTCGTCCTCACCACGGATGCGCCGCGCACCCTCGGCTTCCTCGACCAGTTCACCCTCTGGGGGAACCTCGGCATCTCACTGTTCGGCCCGGTGACCGGTGCGCTGGTCGCGGCGTATACGGGCTCGCTGGCACAAGGCCTGCTCGCGGTCGTGGTCGGCTGCGGGATCGGTGCGCTGGTGCTCGGCGGCGCGGCCGTGTTCGGCTCGCAGACCGGAGCGCCGGCGATGGCGTGTCTGCGCGGACTGTTCGGCCGGCGCGGCTCGACGGCGCCGACGGTCCTGAACATCGCGCAGAACGTCGGTTGGGCAACGATGGAGATCATCGTCATCTCACAGGCCGCGGTCGCGGTGACGAGTGAACGGTGGCGCTGGCTGTTCGTCGTACTGGCCGGTGTGCTCGCGACGGCGATGGCAGTCCGGCCGCTCGGCAGTGTGAAACTGCTGCGGAAGTTCATGGTCTGGCTGGTGCTGATCGCGTCGGTGTACCTGTTCGTGCAGGTGCTCAGCAAGCCGGTGCAGGCCCTGCCGCAGGACGGCGTCTTCGGCTTCTGGCCGGCCGTCGACCTGGCTGCCGCAGGCGTCGTGTCGTTCGCGCCGCTTGCCGCCGACTACACCCGGCACTCGCGCACCAACAAGGCTGCCTTCGCCGGATCCGCCCTCGGCTATGGGATTGCGGCGATCGCGTACTACGCACTCGGCGTGTTCGCGGTCGCGACCTTGCAGACCAACAGCACGGACGTGATCACCGCACTCGTCACGCTGCCGGCCGGCGCGATCGCGTTGTTCGTCCTGCTCGTGGACGAGGTCGACGAGGCGTACGCGAACGTCTACTCGACCACGATGGCCGCGCACAACCTGGTCGGTCACGTCGACCGGCGCTGGATCTCGATCGCCATCGGAGTGCTCGCCACCGGTCTCGCGCTGTTGGTTGACCTGGGCAACTACACGCAGTTCCTCTACCTGATCGGGTCGGTCTTCATCCCGCTGTTCGCGGTCGCGATCGCCGACTTCTTCGTGGTCAGCAAGATGAACTGGGACGTCTCCAGTACGGCGCCCTTCCGCTGGCAACCGGCCGTCGCCTGGCTGATCGGCTTCGTCGCCTACCAGCTCGTCAACCCCGGCACGGTCTCCGGCTGGTCCGCCTTCTGGCTCGACCTCCAGCAGCGCGTCTTCAACCACCAACCAGTCCCCGGCTGGCTCGGCGCGACGTACACCTCCATCGTCGTCTCGATGGTGGCCGCGATACTGCTTGGCAGGATCGGTCGCCGACCGCTGGACAACTGACCCGGAGTAACCGGGATACTTACGCAATGCTGAACTCCGCACTGCGCAGCCGGGCCGAGTACGCGGAACTCGGGGCCGATGGACTGGCCGCGCGTACCACGCCCGAGCGGGACGCAGCGATCGTGAAAGCCGTCGAAGAGCTCCTGGGCGACCGCGAGTCGGTGCTCGACCTGTGCTGCGGGTACGGCCGGGTGGCGCTGCCGTTGCGCCGGGCCGGGAAGGTCGTGCGCGCGCTGGACATCTCGCCGAACCTGATCGAGGCCGGTCGGGCGAAGGCGGCCGAGGAGGAGCTGTCGATCGACTGGGCGATCGGCTCGATGACCGACCTGCCGTACAAGTGGGACTCGTTCGACGCGGTGATCTGCCTGTGGACCGCGTTCCACGAGCTGTTCGCCGAGGACGAGCAGATCTCCACGATCTGTGAGATCTCCCGGGTGCTGAAGCCGGGTGGCGTGGCGATCATCGAGGGCCCGGTCTGGGGTCCGGCGACGGCGGCGGAGATCGCCAACGGCATGCGCCAGGGGCCGGAGCACCGGATCGTCACGACCGAGCACTTCGACTCCAGCAGCGTGCACTTCATCCACGACGAGATCAGCTACGGCCGGCTCTGCGCGGCCGCCGGCATCGACGACTACAAGGTCTACAAGCGCGAATGGGGCGGCCGCCGCCGCCTCATCCTGGAGATCCACGCCCCCGCAGCCGGCTAGGGCACGCAGGGAATTGAGAGACGCACCCTAGTCCTTCGCGCCGAGAAAGCCCTGCACCGCCGCGGCCAAGGCATCGGGGGCGGCCAGCATCGGCAGGTGACCTGTCTCGAGGGACTGGACCGAGGTGGCGCCCAGCGTCGCGGCGTAGGTGGCCTGGAGAGCGGGCGGCAGTTCCTTGTCGTTGGTGGTCTGGACGTAGCCGCGCAGCGCCGGGAACCGGCGATCACCGACCGGGTCGCGGTAGAGCTGTTGCGACTCGGGGCTGAACTCCTTGACGATCCGCGCCGCCTGCTCGTCGTCCAGGTCACTGGCCAGGCCCGAGCGGATCGCCTTGGCCGGCGGGCGGGTGCCGGCGAGTCGCATGATTGCGCTGACGATGAGCTTGTTGGGGAACGGCAGTGCGCCGACGAACGACTGCCCCGGCTTCGGGATCGAGGCTGCGACACCGATGAATCCCTCGACCCGATCCGGTGCTTCGGCGACGAGCTGGCTGCCGATCACACCGCCGATCGAATGCGCCACCACGATGAACCGCTCCGGAGCCTCGGCGAGCACCTTGCCGACGTAGTCGCGCAGCGATCCAGCGCCCGGGTACGACGCCACGGAGGTCGCCTGGTCGGCCGGGAGTGCGGTGCGGACGTCGTCCCAGATCCAGGCCGGCAGCCCGGCTCCGCTGAGGAACAACAATGGTGTGGTCATCGCCCCAACCTAGCGGAAACTCGGGTCGATCGCTGACCGGTCAGATTCTTGACCTGAAAACATTTCCGGAAAACATCCACCGACCCAGATTCCTTGCAGACAACCGGCCCGGATCCCTTGCAGACAAGGGAAAACAAGAAGCAGATCCCCACTCCACACTGGGGATCTGCTCCTTTGTCTGTTCAGTGTAAATCCATTCTCGGCGCGGCGGGAAAACTCAGCTTTTCGATTCAAGATTCAGCAGGAATCGCTTCGCTTCCAGTCCGCCGGCGTACCCGGTGAGTGCTCCGCTCGAGCCGATCACCCGGTGGCACGGCAGGACGACGCACACCGGGTTCGCGCCGAGCGCCGTACCGACGGCCCGGGCCGCCTTGGGCTTGTGGATCTCCCCGGCCAGTCGCCCGTACGTCGTCGTCCGGCCATAGCTGGTGTGGGCCGGCAGATCGGTCAGCACGAGCCGCTGGAACGGGGTCGCCAGTGCGAGATCCACGTCCAGCTCGAACTCGTGCCGTCGACCGGCCAGGTACTCGTCCAGTTGCCGTCGTACGTCGTCCAGCGGCTGAGGCTGCCGGAGTACGCGCGGGGACACGGCCTTGGCGAGGCGGTTGGTCAGGGTCTCCTCGTCGCCGAAGGAGCTGGCCACGACGCGGCCGTTCGCGACCGCGAGCAGCATCGTGCCGATTGGGGTGTCGTGCAGGGTGTAAGCGACGTCGGCGGTCGGGAAGACCGGTGGCTTGAGGTCTGGTGCGGTGAGCCGGGACAGCCGGCTCTCGAGGTCATTCATAGGTGTACTCCGAGTTTGGTGCGCAAGGTTGCGAGCGCGTCGCTGACGAGTCGTCGCGACGCCGCAGGCGTGGTGTCCAGGGCGGCGGCCACGCCGTGGTGGTCGAGGTCGCCGACGTACTTGAGCGTGATGGCGAAGCGTTGGCGTTCGGGTAGCTCGTTGACGGCTTGCCAGAGATCCGGGTCCGGCCAGTTGGCGGCGTCCGGGCCGTCGACCGTGATCGGTGGAGCTTCGTCGAGCGGGCTCTGTGGTCTGCGGGCCCGGTGTACGTCGGTGGCACATCGGGCTGTGATGGTCAGGAGCCAACTGCGCAGGTTCTTCGCCGAGGTGAGCCCGGGGTAGGCGGCGAAGGCCTTCTCCCAGGCACGCTGGGCCACGTCGTCGCCGTCCACCGGCCCGGCGAGCGCCCGCGCCAGTCGCGCCACGTCCCGCCAGTGCGCGTCGACGAGCGCCTGGAACGGCGGTAGCGAAACCTTCTCCGGAGCCATCACGTCAGTAGAACGCACGCACGCTCAGCTGTGTGAGGGCAACCCGGCGGCGTGTCGTTCCAGCCAGCGGTCATTTTCGGACGGATGTCCCAGATTCCGAGATTGTCTAGTTATTGGGTCGACATTGATGAGATAGTCGTTGACATGACGACGACTTTGCTGACACGCCGTCGCGTCATCGATCTCCTGCGGACGGCGAGCGCCACCTGTCGGTGACGGCTGCGCCGATTCGCGTTGCTCCGGCGGACATCCGCCGTACGAGGCCTGTCTGATACCGCCTCCACACCCCCGCCCGGTTGTGGCGCTGCCTGCTGCCCACTTCCGGTCGTCCCTGCCCCCGTTCCGAGGGAGAGACATGTCAGTCCATGCGATCAACCCGTCCGATCGTCCGCCCCTTTCCGTCGTACCCGACCGTCTGGAGGAGCGGACCGTCGACGCTGATGTCTACCGGTCCGTCTTCCGTCGCCACGCCGCCGGTGTCGTGGTGATCACCGCGGACGCCGGTCACGGCCCGGCCGGGTTCACCGCCACCTCACTGGTCTCGGTCAGCCTGCTGCCGCCGCTGGTCTCGTTCGCGATCGCCACCAGCGCGTCCAGCTGGCCGACCGTCAGCAAGGTCGACAGCCTGGTGATCAACTTCCTGTCCGCCGACCAGCAGGGGATCGCCGGCCGGTTCGCCACCAGCGGCATCGACCGGTTCGCCGAGCCGACCAGCTGGTCGAGGCTGCGCACCGGTGAGCCGGTCCTCGACGAGGCGCCGAGTTTCCTGCGCGCCCAGGTCGAGCACCGCTTCGCCGTCGGTGACCACTACCTGGTCGTCGCCCGCCTCACCACCCACTCCGAACGACGTGAGCACGAGCCGTTGCTCTACCACGACGGCCGCTACGCCACCGCCACTCCGAACCCGAAAGCACAACATGTCTAGGACCCGCACGTACGCCGTACTCGCCGCAGCACTCGCCACCGTCACCCTGGTGGCCGGCTGTGGCGGTGACGCCGAGGCCGGAGGTAGCGGCGCCGCGAAGCTCGCTCTCGACGCCCCGCTGCCGACCACCGTTCCGGACGGCGCCAAGATCGTCGTCGGCGATCCCACCACCCAGAAGGCGCTGGAACTGTCCGGCCAGATCGACAAGGTGTCGAAGTTCGTCCAGTTCGCCAACCTCAGCGGCGGCCCGCAGACCACCGAGGCGTTCCGGGCGAAGGCCCTCGACGTCGGCTCGGTTGCGGAGATCCCGCCGATCCACGCGACCTGGACCGGCCTGCACGTCAAGATCGTCGCCTCCAAGTTCCGCCAGGACGCGCTGAACCATCCGATCTACGAGCTCGGCATCGCGCCGGGTACGACGGTCAAGACGCTCGCGGACCTGCGCGGCAAGAAGATTGCCTACAGCCCGGGGCAGGCGCAGGGCGCGCTGATCCTCAAGGTGCTGAAGAAGGCCGGGCTGACCAAGGAGGACGTCAAGCTGGTCGAGCTGCCCAGCACCGGTGACGTCTACTCGCAGGCGCTGGCCGGTAAGCAGGTCGAGGTCGCGCCGATCGGCGGCGTCCAGATCAAGCGGTACCTGACCAAGTACGGCAAGGACGGCGCCGCCACCATCGACCACGGGCTGCGCGACGACGCGGGTCACCTCTACGTGTCCACCGAGTCGCTCGAGGACTCGGGCAAGGCCGCCGCGATCCGCGCGTACGTCGCCGCCTGGGGTGCCGCCCAGCAGTGGATCGACAAGCACCCTCGCGAGTGGATCGCGGGGTACTACGTGAAGGACCAAGGCCTCACCGAGGCAGACGGTCAGTGGCTGGTCGAGAACGCCGGTCACCCGGACATCAGCGCCGACTGGAGTGACGCGATCCAGCGTCAGCAGGAGACGATCGAGTTGCTCGCCAAGGAAACCGGAAACCCGGTGATCCAGGCGAAGGACCTCTACGACCTGCGCTTCCAGACCGTCGCATCCGACGCGATCAAGGGAGCCGCCAGATGAGCGCCACCACTCTGCCCGGCCTGCGCACACAGCAGGCCGCCGGGAGGCCCGTCGTCCGACGTCGCCGGCTCGGACCGGGCAAGCCGATCAAGTTCGGCGCCGTACTCGGACCTGTAATGCTGCTGGCGATCTGGAGCATCGGGTCGGCCACCGGCTTGCTCGACCCGCGGGTGCTGTCGGCGCCTTGGACCGTGGTCACCACGGCCGGTGACCTGATCGCCGACGGCCGGCTCCAGTCGAACCTGTGGACCTCCACCCAGCGGGCGTTCATCGGACTCGGCCTCGGCATCGTGCTGGGCGTCGTACTCGCGCTGATCTCCGGACTGTCCCGGCTCGGCGAGGCGATCCTGGACGGGCCGATCCAGATCAAGCGGGCGATCCCGTCGCTCGCGTTGCTGCCGCTGCTGATCCTGTGGCTCGGCATCGGTGAGTCGATGAAGATCGTCACCATCCTGCTCGGGGTGTTCGTACCGATCTACATCCACACCCACAACGGCCTGCGCACCATCGATGCGCGGTACGTCGAGCTCGCCCAGACCGTCGGGTTGTCGCAGTGGGACTTCATCCGCCGGGTGGTCCTGCCGGGTGCATTGCCCGGATTTCTGCTCGGCCTGCGGTTCGCCGTCACCGGCGCCTGGCTGTCGCTGGTCGTCGTCGAGCAGATCAACTCCACCAGCGGTATCGGCTACATGATGGAACTGGCCCGGACCTACGGGCAGACCGACATCATCATCGTCGGCCTGGTCCTGTACGGCGTCCTGGGCCTGCTCTCCGACGGCGCCGTCCGCCTAATCCAAAGAAGGGCCCTGTCATGGCGCCGAACCCTGGACTCCTAACAGCAGCCGTTCAGGTCAGGGACCTGGTACGGCGGTACGACGACCGCGCCGTGCTGGACGGGGTCGACCTGGATATCGCGCCCGGCGAGTTCGTGGCGTTGCTCGGGAAGAGCGGCTCCGGGAAGAGCACGTTACTGCGGGCATTGGCTGGGCTTGACTTTGGCGTCGACGGGGCCGGGGAGCTCGTCGTACCGGCCAATGTGTCCGTCGTCTTCCAGGACTCCCGGTTGTTGCCCTGGGCACGGGTGCTGGAAAACGTCGTACTCGGACTCGGCGGTGCCGGCGAGCGCGGCCGGCAGAGTCTCGACGAGGTTGGTCTCGCGGGCCGCGAGTCCGCCTGGCCGAACGAGTTGTCCGGTGGTGAGCAGCAGCGGGTCGCGTTGGCGCGGTCGTTGGTGCGTGAGCCGGAGTTGTTGCTCGCGGACGAACCGTTCGGGGCGCTCGATGCGCTCACCCGGCTGAAGATGCATGTATTGCTTCGGAAACTGTGCGCTGCGCATCAGCCCGCCGTACTGCTGGTGACACATGACGTGGACGAGGCGATCGTGCTGGCCGACCGGGTGATCGTGCTCGACGAAGGAAAGCTGGTCGCAGAGGAGCGGATCGAGCTGGCTGCGCCACGGAGCCCGGCCGATCCGGGGTTCTCAGCGGTTCGTTCGCGGTTGCTGGATGCATTGGGGGTTTCGTTGTGAGTAGGCAGTTGCACCTGAACGCGTTTCTGATGAGCACCGGGCACCACGAGGCGTCGTGGCGGTTGTCGGAAAGCAATCCGTTCGCGAACACGTCGGTCGAGCACTATCGCTCGCTGGCGCAGATTGCGGAGCGCGGGAAGTTCGACTCGGTGTTCTTCGCCGACTCGCCGGTGCTGTTCGGTGACGTCGGGCGCCGTCCGGCGGGCTCGTTGGAGCCGACCGTGCTGTTGACCGCTCTGGCGGCTGCGACATCGCGGATCGGGCTGATCGCCACCGCGTCGACGACGTACAACGATCCGTTCAACCTGGCGCGACGGTTCGCCAGTGTCGACCACGTGAGCGGTGGCCGCGCAGGGTGGAACGTGGTGACCACGGCCGGTCCTGAGGCGGCGAAGAACTTCAACCTGGCGGACCAGCCGGCGCATGCCGAGCGGTACGACCGGGCCGCGGAGTTCCTCGAGGTCGCGTACAAGCTGTGGGACTCGTGGCAGGACGACGCTCCGATCGCCGACAAAGAGTCGGGCGTATGGGCTCTGAACGACCGGGTGGTGCCGATCGATCACGTCGGGCGGCACTTCCAGGTCCGCGGGCCGCTGAACCTACCGCGGTCGCCGCAAGGCCACCCGCTGATCGTGCAGGCCGGGTCCTCGGAGGACGGCAAGGGTCTGGCGGCTCGGTACGCCGAGGCCGTCTTCACCGCGCAGCAAACGCTGGAGGATGCGCAGGCGTTCTACAAGGACCTGAAGGCACGGACGGCCGCGGTGGGGCGGGATCCGTCGACTTTGCTGATTCTGCCGGGGATCGTGCCGGTGATCGGCGGGACGGTCGAGGAGGCGTTGCGGCTCGAGCAGGAGCTGGACTCGTTGATCCGGCCCGAGTACGCGCGGCTGCAGTTGGCTCGCACCTTGCGGGTCAAGCCGGAGGACCTGCCATTCGATCAGCAGTTGCCGGCCGACCTGCCGGACGAGGACGAGATCGAGGGTGCGAAGAGCCGCTACACCCTGATCGTGACGCTGGCGCGACGGGAGAAGCTGACCGTGCGCGAGTTGATCGGCCGGCTTGGTGGTGGCCGAGGGCACCGAACCTTCAGCGGTACGCCGGAACAGGTCGCGGACGCGATCCAGGAGTGGTTCGACGCTGATGCGGCGGACGGGTTCAACATCATGCCCGCCGTACTGCCGTCGGGGCTGACTGCGTTCGTGGACCACGTGGTGCCGATCCTGCAGCAGCGTGGACTGTTCCGGACCGAGTACACCGGGACGACGCTGCGGGACCACTACGGGCTGGCTCGTCCGGCTGGTCGTCGTACCTCTGTGGTGTCGGAGGCTACGGCCTGAGTTGCTGTGCGCCGGGCCCCTGTCAGGTGGCGGGGCCCGGCGCTCAGTTGACTTTGACGACCAGCTTTCCGACCGCGGCACCATCCTGCATGATGCGGTGCGCCTCGCCGATCTGCTCCATCGTGAAGACCCGATCGACCCGGATCGGGAGCTTGCCGTTGGCAACCAGGTCGACGTACCGCTGGAACGCCTCCGCGGGCAGGTCGCTGCTTTCCCCGCCGTACGCCGTCAGCCGCACACCGTTGGGCAGATAGCCGATCGGGTAGAAATCCGGGATCGTCCAGTTGTCGCTGAGCATCCCGGTGAAACAAACGGTGCCGTGGACGGCGGTCGCATTGAGGGTGTCCGGGAGCACATTCGTCCCGATGAGTTCGAGGGCCGCATTCACACCGCCCGGCACGATTTCCCGGACCTTTGCCGCAACGTTGCCGTCGTCAACGATCGGGTAATCGACGCCGAGATCCTCGAGTACCTTTGTTCGTTGGGGATTCCGGGTCGTCGAGAACACGGTCAGGCCGTGTTCCTTCGCGATGGCCGCCGCGGCCACTCCGACGGACGACGTACCGCCGCGGATGAGCAACGTCTGTCCCGGCTCGATCGCCAGGCCGGTGTGCAGCGATCCGTGTGCCGTCTGCAGCATCTCCGGCAGCGCGCCGAGGGTTGCCCAGTCGAGGTCGGTCTTGACCGGGATGACTGACGACGCCGGTACGACGGTGTACTCGGCGTACCCACCGTCGTACTCCCGCCCCATCCCACCCATCATCGCGACCACCTGCTGCCCGGGCTCGAACTCCCCACCCGGCGCGAGGTCGACCGTCCCGGTCGCCTCGATCCCCGGAATCACCGGAAAGCGCGCATTGGTCGCCAGCCCAGCCCGAAGGTGATACTCCGACCGATTCAGCCCAAACGCCTCCACCTTCACCCGCACCCACCCATGCCGCACCTCTGGCACAGCCACCCGTCGCACCCGCATTTCCTCCGGCTCCCCCGGCCCCTCCAACACCACCGCCCGCATCTCCATCCCCCAATCCTCACCTCTCGCCCAAACCCCACCCCCAACACCTCGCCCACCCATTACTCACCCCACCCCAGCACCCCGCCCCACAGCCCCCACGCCAGCCACACCGGCCGCACAACTACCCGCCCTCGCCAGCCCACTCCAAGCAGACCAGCCCTCCGCCCGCGCCAACTCACCCGAGCCACGCGAGCCCCCCGCCCCACACCCATCCACGCCAGCCCCACCGGCACCCAGCCCACCCCAACCACGCCAGCCCCACCCACGCTGGCCTACTCGCACCGACGCTGACCCGGACCCGGACCCGGCCTGCTCCCGCGCGCCGGTTGTCACCCCAACTGGCCTAGGCCGGCAGGTGGTAAGTAATCGTTTTCCGGCAGTCGGCGTGCCTGCGTGACTTGGTGACTTGCGTGCGTGACAGAGTTGTCCTCATGGGGAAACGCCCAAGCGTGGTGGCACATCGCGGCGCTAGCGAAGTCAGTCCCGAGCACACGCTTGCGGCGTACCGCCGAGCGGTCGACGCGGGGGCTGACGGTCTCGAATGCGACGTTCGGCTCACCTCAGACGGACATCTGGTCTGCGTCCACGATCGCCGGATCGACCGCACCTCCAACGGTCGTGGCGTGCTGTCCACGATGAGTCTGGAGGAGCTCGAGGCCTTCGACTGGGGTTCCTGGAAGAACCCGTGGGCGGAGCTCGACGACGAGGCTGAGCTGCCGAGTCCCGACCTGCGGAAAGTCCTCACCCTCGACGAGCTCCTGTCGACGGTCCGCGACGCCGGCCGGCCGCTCGAGCTCGCGATCGAGACGAAGCACCCGACCCGGTACGCCGGTCTGGTCGAACGCCGCCTGATCGAGGCCCTCGACCGCTACGGCTGGGCGCACCCGAAGATCGGCACCGAGTCGCCGGTCCGGGTGATGAGCTTCTCCTGGCTGTCGCTGCGCCGCCTGCGCGTGCTGGCGCCCGGCCTGCGCACCGTCCTGCTGATGGACCGCGTACCGCTCCTCTTCCGCGACGGCTCACTCCCCACCGGAGTCTCGTACGCCGGCCCGAGCCTGGAGATCGTCACGGCCCACCCCGAGTACGTCGACCGCGCGCACAAACACGGCCACCAGGTCCACGTCTGGACCGTGAACGCCGACGCCGACGTCCGCCACTGCCGCGACATCGGCGTCGACGCCATCATCAGCGACCGCCCCGAAGCCGCCCTCAAAACCCTCGCCGAACCCCCGTCCCCACCCCTCCCCTCCTTCACCTTCCCCCCAAAACGCCACCCCCGCCGCCAGCAATAGCCCGCCCCACCCACAGCCTCAGCTGTCCCGCCTCCCCAGAAACCTGGGGCTGGCGCGGTGAGGGTCGGACGGAGGGGCCGCAGGAGGTGCTGCGAGCGTTCGTAGGCCGGGAGCGCGGAGCGGACCGGGCCAGCGGAGGCGGGAGGTCCGGGGCAGTCGTCGTGCGGAGGACATGGCGGAGGGTTCGCAGGGGTACTACGAGCGTCCGTGGGCCGCGAGTGTGGAGCGCACCGGGGCGGTGGAACGGTGAGCGCCCGGGGCGGTTGGAACTGTCCGTGGTCGGGGAGATGGGCGGCGCAGTAGTCGTGCTGCTCGGTGGCTGGGGGCTGGGGTGGCGGGAGTGAGTGGTGGGAGTGGCTGGTGGGGAAGGTGGTGGGTGGGGTGCCGCCGGCCCGGGAATGTGTTCGCCGTGACTGGCGGGAGCTTGGCGGGGGCGGGTGCGGGGCGGGTGGGTCACGGAGGGTGGTGTGGATACGTAGTGGTGTGAATGCGGGCCGTTATTGCAACGTTCAATTCTGTCGTTTTCGTCTCGGTTTCTTCGCTAAACGTGTGATCTTCAGCGGTGCTATGTAACGGAATGCACGCGGGTGTTTTCCCAGGCTGGAACGTGGGCAGAAGTGCATATGGCTGTTCCGATGAATGAGGAGACCCTGCTTGTCCTCTGCGACCCTGCCTGCCGACGTGAGCGTTGTGGACGTCGTACTGCCGCATGAAGTGTCCGCGGTAGCGGATGCCCGTCGCCGTCTAGCCGCCTACCTCAAGCGTTTCCGGGCCGCCGAAACCGCCTGTGACGACGCACAGCTCGTCCTGTCCGAACTGCTCTCGAACGCGATCCGCTACGCACCGCCACTGCCGGCCGGTGAGGTCCGCGCGGCCTGGTGGATCGACAAGGCCGGCATCCACGTCGAGGTGACCGACGGTCGCGGCGACACCGAGCCGCAACGCATCAACGACGCCCACCCCGAATCCATCGGCGGCCGCGGCCTGGCGATCGTGGACGTCCTCACTTCCACCTGGGACGTTCGCACTGCCCCCACCCACCGCACCGTCCACGCAATCATCCCCAACTAAACCTGCGCAACCGAGCAAACCCGCTCCAGGTGATCCAGGTGATCCCGCCAGGTGCTGAGGGCTCGAGCTCTGCGTCCTCGCACGCCATCAGACGCGTACGTCGTACTGCTCGACGTACTCACCGGCTGCGGGCCTGATATCTGCGGGAGGGGTTGGCGGGTTGGCTGTTGGGGGTGGAGGGCTGCAAGACTGCGGGCATGGGAAAGAAGTCGCGGCAGCGCGCGAAGAACACGACGACCGTCACGCTGGATCCGGCCGACCTTGTTGATGTCGGGCCGCGGGAACCTTGCCCGTGTGGGTCGGGGAAGCGATTCAAGCAGTGCCATGGGCGGGAGAAGGCCCAGGCAGCCGACGCGTTCGTGGTGCGGCCGTTCGAGGGGTTGCCGTCCGAGTGTGACCTGATCGCGTTCCGGGAGATCGTTCCGTCCGGTACGGCGGAGGTCGTGCTGACCGGCGAGAACGCGGGCAAGGTGGTCAATCTGGTCACCCTGCTGCCGATGGCGATGCCGGGTCTTGTGCGCGACGACGAGACGATCTGGATCGGTCTGCAGACGCACGCGTCGTCCGGCGACCCGAGCCGCGACCTCGGGCACGCGATCACCGCGGCGCTGAACACCGAACCGGGCAACCCGATCCAGCTGGGCGACCTGCTGAAGGACGGCCCGCGGCTGCAGGACCTGATCGACACCTCGAAGCCGATCGAGGTGAAGGTGCACGAAGGCTTCGACTTCTGGGTGAGCGAGAACGTCGAGGACCCGACCGGTGAGGTCGCCGCGGGGCTGGAGCGGGCGAACGCGTCCGCGGCCCCGACTGTGCGGTTGGAGTCGGTGGACGCGGCGTACTGGACGCAGATCGGCGACCGGCGGTACCTGCGCTGGGTGCTGCCGCACAGCGAGGACACCCTGCTGGACGCTTTGGCTCGTCTGCACGCGGCCGGCTCGTCCGCGCTGACGGAGGGCAGCCGGTTGATCGGCTCCTTCCGCGCGCTGGGTGTACTCGCGCCGGTCTGGGAGCTCCCCGCGGACGTCGAAGCAGCTGACGTGGAGAAGCCGGCCGCTGACTTCGCGGTCGCCCTCGAGAAGGCGCTCGCAACCGAGGCGTCCCTCACCACGGAAGAACGCGCTGCACGAGCTGGACTGGCCAGCCGGCAACTCACCATCCGCTAGACAAGCAACACACAACACCCGGTCCGCCCCGCGCGACCGGGTGTTTGCTTTGTCCGCTCAACCGCGCCAAGCACCTGGCTAGTCGCCGACAACGCATGAGTCGGTGAGTGAGGGCGCGCGGAGGGCGCCGTGTGGCGTGGCGCTCACGAGCTGGCGGGTGCCATCGGGCGGTGACGCGAGGCTGGCGCGTCCGCTGGTGATGGTTCGTGCTGCGCCGTGCGGCGTGGCGGCTCATGAGCTGGCGGGTGCCGCGGGGGTGGCGCGAGGCGGCGTGGCCGGCTGGTAATGGGTGCGTGCTGGCTGATGCGGCGCGGCGCTCACGAGATAGCGGGTGCGCTGGGCGGCGGCGCGGTGGCTGGCGTATGCGTGTCGGTGTGCCGGCGGGATGTCCGCGGTAGCCGAGCAATTACAGGGTTGCCGGGGTTGTTAGGGGCGGTGGGCAACCGTTGTGGTCTAGGCCGATCGGGGGCCTTAGGCAAAGTGTCGTGTTCGGGAGGCGGGGGATGCCTGCGACCGAGGTGAAGAAACGTGGACGGCCCAAGTCCTGCTGACGGGGGAGCAACAGGGCCTGGGCCTAGCCATGAAGAGTACTCAGATTGGTGGTCCGCCACAAGCCCCGATTTCACAGCGCGTGTCGTTGGGCTTACTAGGCCACTCGCGCGAAGGTTCAGGCACGCTCAGACCACCGCGAGTGGGGCGCGGAGAATCGGGCAGGACATGCACCGCGGCCCGCCGCGGCCGGAGCCGAGCTCGGAACCGGAGATGCGGATGACCTCGATCCCGGACTCCTCCAGGCGCGCGTTCGTCTCCACGGTGCGCTCGTACGCGATGCACACCCGCGGCGCCACCGCGAGGGTGTTGTTGCCGTCGTCCCACTGTTCGCGTTCGGCCGTGACGGGGTCTAGACCAGTGTCGATCCGCCGGAGTGTGTCGATGCCGAGGGCCTTCGCCGCCGCTACCAGGAACGGCTCCGGCTCGGCTACATGCAGCTGGTCGCCGTCCGTGGTGACCGCGTGTGCGCGCATCTCCTCGGCCATGTTCGGATACATCAGTACGGCGTCGACGTCGACCATCGTGCAGACCGTGTCGAGGTGCATCGTCGCCCGCTGTTGTGCGATCGGCACCGCGAGAACGGTGTGCGCCAGATCCTTCGCGAACACCCGCCGGGCCAGCCGCTCGACCCCCGCAGGCGTCGTCCGCTCGCCGACACCGACAGCCAGTACGCCGGGGCCGAGCGCGAGGACGTCACCGCCCTCGACGTGTTCGAGCTGGTGGCCGTACGTCTTGTCCGCGCCGGCGAACCGGGGATGGAAGGTGTAGATCAAGTCGGTCAGCTGGGTCTCGCGGACCCGGGCCGGCATCGCGAGCGAGGTGACGGCGACCGAGTCCCGGATCCACACGCTCGAGTCGCGGGTGAACAGCAAGTTCGGGAGTGGGTCGATCAGGAAGTCCTCGTGGGCGAGCAGCGACGTGACCAGGCCGCCGGCGCGGACTTCGTCGTTCCGTACGCCGGCCATCAGTGCCTCGGCCAGTTGCGCCGGATCGAGGTCGCTCAGTGAGACGCGGAGGTAGTCGCGCAGCGTGTCGCCGAGCCGGAGGTCCTCGATGGCGCCGGTGACGGCGACCGAACGTGCCTCGGGGTCGGCCAGCGCCTCGGTGAGCAGCTCGCCGAGGTACAGCACCTCGACGTCGCGGTCGCGCAGCGCCTGGGCGAACGCGTCGTGCTCCTCCTGCGCCCGGCCGACCCATGGGATGCCGTCGAAGAGCAGTTTGTCGTTGTTCCGCGGGGTGAGCCGACGGAGTTCGTTGCCGGGCCGGTGCAGCATCACCGTCCGCAGCGGTCCGACCTCACTGTCGACGCCGTACCCCTTGTCGACTCCCTGAGTCTCGGTCATCCGCCTGTCCCTTCTCCGGTCGTCCCAACCACGCTACGGCAGCCGCGTCCTGCACGCTGGATGCCGCTCCAATCTGTCTGATTGTCCGACAATATTCCTCAACCTCCAACCCTCGGTGGATGAGAGACGGCACACGTTGTACGCCGCTCGGCTGTGTCGCGATGCCGAGGGCGGAGGTGGGTCGGCCAGGGGCCGGGGGATATCGGCCAGGTGGCAGATGTTCGGGGGGTCGAGTGGGGACAGGATTTTTGGTGTGAGGACGCCGAGAGGGTGTCCGGGACCGGAGGTACCGAGATGACACGCAAGGTGACCGCCAACATCACGCTCTCGCTGGACGGGCGGGTAAACGGTGTAGGTGGCGACTTCGATATGGGCTGGATCGTGCCGCACGCGATCACCGAGGCGTCCCGGGATCACATGATCCGGGTGACGGAGCCTGGGACCACGATTCTGCTGGGTCGGAAGAACTACGAAGGGTTCGGCGGGTTCTGGCCGGCGGTGGCCGACGACGAGAATGCGGCGCCGCAGGACCGGGCCGTGGCGAAGTGGATGAACGAGACGGAGAAGGTCGTCTTGTCGTCGACGCTGACCGAGGCGAGCTGGCAGAACAGCAGGATCGTGGACGCCGAGGCCGCCGATGTGGTCAAGCAGTTGCGCGGCGAGGACGGCGGCGACATCATCGTGCTGGCCAGTGTCAGCGTGATCAAGGCGCTGCTGGACGCGGACGAGGTCGACCGGCTGAGCATCACGCTCGCGCCGGAGTTGGTGGGCGGCGGCGCCCGGCTCTTCGAGGACGGTCTGCCGGCGTCCTCCTGGCAGCTGGCCGACTCGACGCCGACGGAGTCCGGCGCCATCTGTCTGCTCTTCGACCGCGTCCGCTCGTGAGTGCGCGGCACCCGCACTCGCGATGACTGTGTGTGCTTGTGAATTGTTCATGGAGTCCTCCGCTCAGCTGGTTGATCGGCTCTCGGCAGAGAAGATGCCGTGATCCGGGCGGAGGGCTTCCGGGTTTTCCACAGGTCGTTCGAAAGAACGAGATATCCACAGCGGCCGGGAACTGACGAGGTCGTTCGGCTGCGGAGGAACTAGGCTGCGGTGCTGTGTCCGGTCATGACCTGCCTTCCGAGCCGTTCGAGCGAGCCGTCGCCTGTGTGATCCCGGCGAAGGACGAAGCGGAGCGGATCGCGGTCACGGTGGACGCGGTGAACAAGATCATCGGGGTGGACCTGGTCGTGGTCGTCGACGACGGCTCGGCGGACGGTACGGCGGAAGCCGCCGAGCGCGCCGGGGCGGTCGTCGTACGGCACGAGCGGAACCGGGGGAAGGCAGCGGCGATGGAGACCGGAGCGGCGGCGGTCGCGGAGCGCGACGGCGCACGCGCGCGGCACCTGCTCTTCCTCGACGCCGACCTGACCGACTCCGCGACCGCGGCGGCGCCGCTGATCGAGCCGGTGCAGAGCGGCACCGCGGACATGACCATCGGCACGCTGCCGATGCAGGTGCGTGCGGACGGTTCCAAGGCGGGTGGTCACGGGTTCGTCGTCAAGCTCGCGCGGGCGGGGATCGAGGAGGCGACGGGCTGGGCGCCGGAGCAGCCGCTGTCCGGGCAGCGTTGCCTGACCCGGGTCGCGTTCGACGCCGCCGTACCGCTGGCCGCCGGATTCGGCGTCGAGACCGCGCTGAGCATCGACCTCGGCCGCAAGGGGTTCCGCATCCTCGAGGTGCCGATCGAGGTCAAGCACCGGGCCACCGGAACGGACCTGCGCGGCCAACTGCACCGCGGCCGTCAGTACCTGCATGTCCGCCGCGCCCTCGCCGCGCGCAGCGCCTTGCCAGCCGGAAGCGGTCCGTCGCTACGCAGTCTGATCCCGCGGAAGCCGGCGCAATGAGCAGCAGCACGCCCGGCGACACCTCCGAGACGACAGACCCGCGGTTGGCCGATCGCTACGGACGCCGCGCGGTCGCGCTGTACCTCGCCAGTACGACGCTCATCGTGGCAGCCGGCCTGCTCGGCCCGTCCGTGGTCGTGCTGACGCTGACGAACCGGCACGCGTGGCTTCCGTCGTACTGGTTCGACAGCAAGCCGAACGACTGGCTCGTCACCGTGATGATCTACGTCGCCATCCTGCTCGGTGGGTACGGCGTCTTCCTCGCGACCAGGGCACTCAAACACGGCTGGGCGCCGCGGGTCGAGCGATTGGTTGCTCTGGGCATCGGTACGACGGCCGCCATCACGCTGGTCCCGCCGATGGCATCGGGCGACGTCCTGATCTATGCGGCGTACGGCCGGATCATGTCGCTCGGCGGCGACCCGTACACGACCGCGCCGGCGGACACGATCCGCCTCGGGTACGACCCGGTGATCGCGGCGACCGAGCGGCCGTGGCAGGGCGCGAAGAGTGTGTACGGACCGATCGCGACCTGGGTCCAGTGGATCTCGTCGCTGATCGGTGGCGACTCGATGCAGTTGACCGTGTGGATGCTCCAGTTGTCCGTCGCGATCAGCCTGGTCGTCACCGGGCTGCTCCTGCTCAAGCTGGTCGGGCCGAACCTGCCGAACCGCCGGCGCGTGGTGATGCTCGGCCTGGCCAACCCGCTGATCCTGTGGACAGTTCTGGCCGGTGCGCACAACGACGCGATCGCGGTGATGTTCGCGGTGATGGCGCTGGTGCTGTTCCGGAAGCACGTGTTCTGGGCGGGCATCCTGATCGGTGTCGCGGGCTGCACGAAGCTGTCGATCGGCCTGGTCGGCGTGGCGATGCTGTGGGCGCTGCACACGGATCGGCGGAAGGCTGCGATCTTCTGCGGTGGTGGCGCCCTGGCCATGGGCGGTCTGTATGCCTTTGTCGGCCTGCAGGCGTTCCAGCAGGCACGCTCGCAGACGTCGTTCATCTCCACCGGTACGCCGCACAAGGTGTTGCTGAGCTTCTTCGACCTGTTCTTGCCAGGCGCGTTGGTCAGGACGTTCCTGGCGATCATCGCGTGGCTCGGACTCGTGGTCGTCGCGATCCTGCTGTCCCAGGTGTTCCCGAAGTCGCTGGTTCCGCAGACGCATCCGGACGACCCGACGCCGGCCGCGATCCGCTACACCGCGATCTACGCGATCGCCTGGATCCTGACCGCGATGTACTCGCTGCCCTGGTACGACCTGATCGCCTGGGTCGCGCTGGCCGCCGTGGCGGCGTCGAAGGTGGACGGGTTGATGGTGATCCGGACGACGATGCTGGCGATCGCCTACGTGCCCGGACGAGATCCGAACGCACGCCAAGTGGCAGCGAGTCTCTCGGACTCGCTGGAATGGTTCAGCGCGCGTCTGCGCGACACGATCTGCCCGGCGATCGAGCTGGCGGTCCTGATCGCGCTCATCGTCTGGGCCCGCCGCGGCGGTGCTCAGTGGTGGCCGTACGACTGGCCGCGTCGCAAGCAGAAAGCCGTGCCGCAGAAGGCCGAAGCCCACTAGTCTCGCCGGGTGAAGAAACTGGTGGGGGCGGGCGTCTTCGTGCGCCGCGAGCCGAACGACTACGTGGAACAGTTCCGGAACGAGTCGATGTCGGTGGGTACCTACTCGATCCCGGCCGGCGGTGTGGACGACCAGGCGCCGCACCACGAGGACGAGATCTACGTCGTCACGACCGGCCGGGCGACCCTGGTGACGCCGAGCGGGTCCGAGCCGGTCGGGCCGGGCGACGTACTCTTCGTCCCGGCCGAGGAGGAGCATCGGTTCACCGACATCACCGAGGACCTCGCACTTCTGGTCTTCTTCGCCCCTCCCTACAGCGGTCGTTAGCGCCAGAGGGGTTCTGCTGCTGCGGCGGCTCGGGCGAGGATGACCTTGACCGGTTGCTTGAGCTCGGCCGCGGCGGCCACGACGTCGTCGTACTCGGGTTGCACGTTGACGACCTGGCCGTCGTACCGGGCGATCTTGATGCTGATGCGCTGGCCGTCGACCTCGACGCTGGTGAACTCGCGGTCGGCGGCGTGCTTGCTGATCGGGAACTCGCGCAGGCCGATCGCCGTGGTCTCGGTGAGGATCACGCGGCGGACCGCGTCGGCGTTCACGCTGCTGACCAGGACCGAGAGGGTGTGCGCGGGCCGGCCCTTCTTCATCAGGATCGGCGTCAGCCAGGCGTCGGCCGCACCGGCCTCGAGCAGGCGGGCGAGGGTCTGCGGCCAGAGGCGTGGGTCGAGGTCGTCGACGTTGGTCTCGTAGACGAGTTCGGTCGCCGGGCGGGCGGTGGTCTCGCCGACGACCACGCGGACGAGGTTCGGCACCTCGACCGGGTCGCGGCCGCCGGCGCCGACGCCGGTCCGGGTGATCCGCATCGGCGGGATCATGCCGAACTCGTCGGCCAGCGTGGCGAGCAGTGCGGCACCGGTCGGTGTCGTCATCTCGTACGGCGCTGTGCCGCCGACGACAGGGGCTTCGGCCTCGGAGAGCAGGTGGAGTACGGCGGGACCGGGCACCGGGATGCCGCCGTGCTGACCGCGCACCTGGCGACCGCCGCCGAGTGCGATCGTCGACACCACGACCCGGTCCAGCCCGAGTGACACCGAAGCCGCCGCGACGCCGACGATGTCCGCGATCGCATCCAGCGCCCCGACTTCGTGAAAGTGCACCGCATCCGGCTCGACCCCGTGCGCCGAGGCCTCGGCCCGAGCCAGTCGCGCGAAGGTGTCCAGCGCCCGAGCCTGTACGGCGTCATCCAGCCCAGCCGCCTCAATCAGCCGCCGGACCTCGGCCCAAGGGCGAGTCGGCCCGTGCCCGTGCCCAGCAGCCTGCTCCTCGCCCTGCCCGTGTCCGTGCCCATGCCCGTGGCCGACTGCATCGTGATCCCCTGCGGGGACGGGAGCGGAGGCGGGGTGGGAGTGAGCCGCAGCCGGACTCTCGCCGACTGCGGAAGTGGAGGGGTGGGCGACGGCCGGGTTCGTGCCGGGAGGGGTGGATGTCGCCGGCCCGGTCTCGGTGGGTGGGACGTTTTCGGGGTGGGGGGTGCCGGAGACGCGGACCGTGGCCTTGGTGGCGGCGATCTGGTGGCGGGCGGTGCGCTCGACTGTGACCGACAACGACGGATCCACCGCGGCGACGGCCGCGTTGATCGCCGTGAGATCGGCGCCGGCGTCCAGGAAGGCGCCCAGGAGCATGTCCCCGGACGCACCGGCGGAGCAGTCGATCCAGGCGATCCTCACTGGTTCTCCTTGATTTCGCGGGGCGCCGAGCGCCGGGCCACCCGGGCCGCGAACACGCCGGCCCCGAAGCCGTTGTCGATGTTCACCACGGTCACACCCGGCGCGCACGAGTTGAGCATCCCCAGCAACGCGGCGACCCCGCCGAACGAAGCGCCGTACCCGACCGACGTCGGTACGGCGACCAGCGGTACGCCAACCAATCCGCCGATGACGCTCGGGAGCGCGCCCTCCATACCGGCGACGACGATCAGGCAGTCCGCCGCATCCAGGCGCTCACGTACTCCCATCACCCGGTGCAGCCCCGCTACACCCACGTCGTTGACCACATCCACTTCGGCGCCGAACACCCGGGCGGTGGTCGCCGCCTCGGCTGCCACTGGGGCGTCCGACGTACCGGCGGCCACGACGGCGACCGTCCCCCGCAGTACGGGCGGCTCACCGAGGACCGCGGTACGGCCGACTGGATCGACCACTGCGGTCGGCAGAGCGGCGGCAACGGCCTCCTGCGCCTCCACGCTCAGGCGAGTGGCCAGTACGGCGTGAGACGGGTGGGTGGCGTGGAGAGTGCGCAGCAACTCGACCACCTGGGCGGGGGTCTTGCCGGCGCCGTAGACCACCTCGGCGTCGCCGGTACGCTCCAGTCGATCGGTGTCGAGGCGGGCGTATCCGAGGTCGTGGACGCCCGGCTGGGGACCTGGGTCAGGCAAATGTGTCACGTCGTGAATCTACGTTGCGCCCGACACCAGCACGTCGTGTGGTCCACCGAAAAGCACCACCCGAGCACTCTCCGCAATCGCCTGAATACTCAAGTATGACAAGCGATGCTTTAGGCTTCCGTGCGTGTCTTCGACGTTAGCCAGTGCATTCGGAATCGCCGCTCTGTTCGTGGCGGTCCTCGCCCTGGTGTTCGCCATCCAGGCGTTGCGAACGCAGTCCGGTGCCGCCAGGACGGCCAAGCTGCCCGCGACGCCCACGCCCGAGCCCGAGCCGCAGCCGGGGCAGCCGGAGGCCAAGCCGGGCACGGTCAGATCCGAGCTGCGGAAGCTGGGCAAGGAGATCGAGGTGACCCGCGGGGAGCTGCGCGAGTCGCTGCAGCACCTGGCGGTGGTCCGGTACGACGCTTTCGGCGACACCGGCGGGAAGTTGTCGTGGTCGATGGCGCTGCTCGACGACAAGGGCGACGGGGTCGTGCTGACCTCGATCAACAGCCGGGCCGATGCGCGCACGTACGCCAAGGAGGTCCGGGCGTTCGCGAGCGAGGCCAAGCTGTCGCCGGAGGAGGAAGAGGCGATCGAGACCCTCCGTAAGGAAGCCGGCCCGACCGTCGAAGGCTGAGTGAGCACTTCACAGGCAACGAGTCAACGGCGCTTCGGCACCCGAGCCACCAGCGCCCCGGCCTCGATCTCGGCCGTCAGCGAGCGCCCCGGCCCGATCGGATCCCCGTCGAGTTGCCGCTGGACGTCGACCTCCGCGGTGATCTCCACCTTCCGGCCGGTGAAGCGCTCCAGGTACATGTCGGCGCGGTTCGTCCGCGTCATCAGCCGCCAGACGACGATCGGCCACTGGGTCACCCGTCGCGGCGCGATCACGACGACGTCGAGCAGGCCGTCGTCCGGCCGGGCGTCCGGGAGCAGCGGGATGTTCGCCTGCAGCATGCCCACGTTGCCGACCACGACCGTCCGCACCCGGCGCTCCATCGGCTCCTCGTCGTCGAGCGTGATCTGGACCCGCACGGACGGGTGGTTGATGTTCTTCGCCGCCGACACCAGGTACGCCGTCCAGCCGATCTGACGCTTCAGGTGCGGCGGCGCGTCCGAGATGATCGCCGCGTCCAGCCCGAGCCCGGCCATCACCGCGAACCGGTCGGTGTCCAGCTCGTCACCGTGCACCTTGACCAGGTCGATCCGCCGGTCCCGGCCTTCCAGGATCCGCTCCAGCGCGTCGTCCAGGTCGAGCGGGATGTGCAGGTTCCGGGCCAGCAGGTTGCCGGTGCCGGCCGGGATCACCCCGACCGGGATCCCGGTGTGCGCCAGCCCCGCGCAGACGACCCGGACCGTACCGTCGCCGCCCGCCACCAGCACCAGATCCGACTCGTTCTCGATCGCCCGCTTGGCCATCGCGTTCCCGGCGTCGTCCTCGCGGGTCTCCAGCCAGAGCGGGTCGTCGAACCCCCGGACCGACAGTGCCCGCGTCACCTTCCGCCGGAACGCCACCCCGTCGCCGACCTTGATCGGGTTCACGATCACGGCGGCTCGTGGCGGGATCGACGTACCGTCGTCATCCGAAGGGGTACGACGACGCCGTCGCCGCAGCCCTGCGCGTAACCCGAACCCGATCGACGTGGCGGTGAGGATGGCCAGGCCGAGCGCCCAGCCGCCGAGCACGTCGGACACGTAGTGCACGTTCAGCGCGATTCGGTCGGCCGACGCGATCCACACCACCGCGATCGTCGGCAGCATCACCAGCAGGCGAAACCGGCGCCGCCACCCACGCACCGACGGCAGGACGACGCCCAGCGCGCCGGCCATCACGAACGCGGCGGTGGCATGGCTGGAGACGAAGGACCAGCCGTCGGCGTCGACCAGCATCGGGGCCGGCCGAGGCCGGTCGAAGATGTGCCTGACCGCGCTGACCAGGCCCAGTTCCGCGCCGGCCGTGACCAGCAGCCAGACCGTCAGCAGCCGGGCCCGCCGGTGCCAGAGGTACGCCGCGACGATCACGATGACCGCTCGCATCGCCCAGGGCAGGAACACGTCGCCGGTCACATGCCAGAGATCCACCACGTTCGGGTGGGTGGCGCCGTACGACGCGGCCCGGGCGGAGACGGACTGGTCCCAGCGCTCCAGCGGCCCCCAGTGGTTGGCGACGAGCAGGGTGATCACGATGAACGGCAGCGCACCCAGCACGACCGTGAGCCCACGGCCGACCGGACTGGGTGGATGGTGGTTCATGACCCGCTCGATTCCCCCTCGTGATCGCGTGCGTCCAGCCCATCATCCCGAATAGACTTCGCCCCTTCTGACACGCCCCGATACCCTCATCGTGTGATTGACGCGAAACTGCTCCGTGAGAACCCCGATGTCGTGCGCGCGGCCCTGACCAAGCGCGGTGAGAGTGCGGACCTGGTCGACCAGATCCTGGTGGCCGACAGTGAGCGTCGATCGTCCATCTCCGCCTTCGAGGCGCTGCGGGCCGAGCAGAAGGGTCTCGGCAAGCAGGTCGCCCAGGCCAAGGGCGACGAGCGGGCCGCGCTGCTGGAGCGGACCAAGACGCTGGCCGGCGAGGTGAAGGCCACCGAGGCGGCCGCGAACGAGGCCGGGAACCGCTTCGACGAGCTCGCCCGCGCCCTGCCGAACCTGGTGTCCGACGACGCCCCGGTCGGCGGCGAGGACGACTTCGTCGTGGTCGAGGAGATCGGCAAGCCCCGTGACTTCACCGCCGAGGGTTTCGAGCCGCGGGACCACCTGGAGCTGGGCGAGCTGCTCGGCGCGATCGACATGGAACGCGGCGCGAAGATCTCCGGCTCGCGGTTCTACTTCCTCAAGGGTGTCGGCATGCTGCTCCAGCTCGGCATGCTCCAGCTGGCCATCCAGCAGGCGGTCGAGGCCGGTTTCACCCCGATGATCACGCCGACGCTGGTCAAGCCCGAGGTGATGGGCGGCACCGGCTACCTGTCCGCCCACGACGACGTCTACCGGCTCGAGGACCCCGAGCTGTACCTGACCGGTACGTCGGAGGTCGCCCTGGCCGGCTACCACATGGACGAGATCATCGACCTTTCCGCCGGCCCGATCCGGTACGCCGGCTGGTCGTCGTGCTACCGCAAGGAAGCCGGGTCGCACGGGAAGGACACCCGCGGGATCATCCGCGTCCACCAGTTCGACAAGGTCGAGATGTTCTCCTACTGCAGCCTGGAGGATGCGGCCGCGGAGCACTTGCGGCTGCTCGACTGGGAGAAGGAGATGCTCGACAAGATGGAGTTGAGCTACCGGGTGATCGACACCGCGACACGTGACCTCGGCGTCTCGGCGTACCGGAAGTTCGACTGCGAGGCGTGGGTGCCGACGCAGGGCCGGTACCGCGAGCTGACCTCGACGTCGAACTGCACCGACTTCCAGGCCCGCCGGCTGAACATCCGGCACCGCGACGCCGACGGCAAGACCCAGCCGGTCGCGACGCTGAACGGGACGCTGGCCACCACCCGCTGGATCGTCGCCATCCTGGAGACGCACCAGCTGGCCGACGGCTCGGTCCGGGTGCCGACCGCGCTGCGTCCGTACGTCGGCGGTCGCGAGGTCCTCGAACCGGTTGGCAGATGACAGACACGCCGCGGCCGACGGCCGTTGCCCTGGACATCGATGGCACTCTGCTCGACCACGACGAACTGCTGTCTCCGGCGGTGATCGACGCGGTCCGGCGCACCGCTGCCGAAGTACCGGTGATCCTGGCTACCGGCCGGGGCTGGCAGACCACCCGGCCGGTGGCCGAGCGGCTCGGCCTGGCCGCCGGCACATTGGTTGTCTGTAGCAACGGTGCGCGGACGATGCGGTTCCCGGCCGGCGAGGTGGTCGACGAGCGGACCTTCGACCCGACGACAGTGATCGCGTCGGTGCGCAAGCACGCGCCGAACGCCCGGATGGCGGTCGAGGAGTACGACGGCAGCTACCTGGTCACCGCGCCGTTCCCGGACGGCGACCTCGGGCCCGAGGCACAGATCCGGGTGGTCGGCCCCGAGGACCTGGCACCGGAACCCGTGACCCGGTTGATCATCCGGGACCCGGAGCAGTCGGAGGCGGACTTCGTCCACCTGGCGGAACGCCTCGGCCTGCACGGGGTGAGCTACTTCGTCGGCTGGACCGCGTGGCTGGACATCGCCCCCGAGGGTGTGGACAAGTCGACCGGGCTGAAGGTCGCGCTGGCGCAGTACGACCTGGACCCCTCCGGACTGGTCGCGCTCGGGGACGGACGCAACGACATCGAGATGCTGACGTACGCCGGTCTCGGCATCGCGATGGGGTCGGCGCCGGACGAGGTGAAGGCGGCCGCCGACGAGGTGACCAAGTCGGTCCAGGACGACGGTGTCGCCGCTGTCCTCAATCGCTGGTTCTGACCCATCCATCCAGTCGAACCGATGGCGGCCGTGCTGCCAACACCTTTCGAGCAGAATCGAAAGGCTTGACAGAGATAGATTGCCATAGGCAACCGAAAGGCCCGGAACTCCTGCGTACGCAGGGGTTCCGGGCCTTCGCTGTCAGTGTCCGACAGTCCGCTGGCGGGCCGAATATCGGATCAGGCGACGCGGCTGCTGCCGGTCCGGCGCGGCTGGCGCTGCTGGTCGACGACCGTGTCGAAGGCGTCGAGTACGGCGTTGACCTGCGGCCGCGGCCGCGGGGTCTTGGCGGCCGGGCTCTGACCGCGGCGCGCCCGGCGCAGGTGACGCTTCACCGTCGACAGCGAGCAGCCGAGCCGCATGGCCAGGGACTCCAGGCTGTCGTTCGGGTACTGCGTCCGCAGCCGCAGCACCTCTTCGTGGCTGACCGGCCGGCGGGTCCCGCGGGCCCCGGCGAGCTGGTCGAAGTCGTCGGCCTGCACCTCGACGTCGAGCAGGTTACGCATCGAACGCCGTTGTGCGGCAGTGGTTCCGGCGACGAAACCGCTGACATCGTGCTCGGCAACCGCGCTGTACAGGCAGTCGGTGAACAGCGGACACGAAGCACACAAGGTCTTCGCCTCCCGCACGAGCTGTTCGTACCGCTCGCGCGTCCGCCGGGTGGCGGATGCGGGCGGCGGCTCCTCCATCAGGCGGTGCTGGAAAATATCCGACCGGGCGATGCAGCCGGTCATTGCCCCTTCCGTGCTGGAAGATGTGTCGACAGCGGCTCGGGAACTGCTGCCCCCTGATCCCGCTAGATTGGCGCTGTTGACGGTCATCGTGGCTCCCCAAGTATCAGGACCCGCGTGAACGAACGACGGTGAACGACGTTCGGCCATGCGGATCCACTAGCTGATGGACCGACGAACTGTTGCCGACCCACCGTTGTCGCCCCGGCGTGGGACGCACCGATCCATAACTGTTGACGCCGCTGCTGTGGTTTTGGTTGCAGCCAATTCCACAACAGTTTTCCGACGTTTGTATGTGCTTCCAGGGTGGGGCTACATCAGTCGCGCTGATCCAGAACAGGCTTACGACGCGGTCGAATCGCCCCCGGTTCCCCGCCAGACCACCGCATGAAATCACGCGTAAACCGTGCTGCGCAGGGGAACTTGCTGCCTTTGCAGCATCCTGCCGTAACGGTCTGGTGACGTTGTTCAAGGCTCAATCAGATTGGTCAGAAACGTCTGAAACCGGGCGCCGATCGCTTGCGCCGGACGGCCCGGGAGGGGTAATGAGCAATCCTCAGAAGGCCGGATACGGTGGTCCGGTGACGGCCCTTGACGACCTCCGCCCACCCCGTCTGATCGCCACCGATCTTGACGGAACCTTAGTACGCAGCGACGGAACCATCTCCGCGCGTACCCGATCAGCTGTGCTCGCGGCCCAACACGCCGGAAGTGTTTTCGTGATGGTCACCGCCCGGCCACCTCGCTGGCTGCACGACCTGGCCGATCTGGTCGGCGAACACGGTGTCGCAATTGTTGCCAACGGCGCCATTCTGTACGACGTCGTCCGGCGGCAGGCGATCCGGACCCGGCTGATCGATCCGGCGGTCGCCCTCGAGGTGGCGCAGGCGATCCGGGCCGAGATTCCCGAAGTGGAGTTCGCGATCGAACGATCGGACCGCTACGGGCAGGAACCGCACTACGTGAACCGCTGGCCGAAGCCCGACGACACGTTGGTCGCCGGAATCGAAGTGCTGTTGTCCGAGCCGGCCGCGAAACTGCTCGTCCGCCATCCGAGCTGGCACTCCGACGATCTGCTGGCCCGGATCAACCCGGTCGTCGCCGACCGGGTCACCGCCAGCCACAGCGGCGGGACGAGCCTGGTGGAGATCTCCGCGAGCGGTGTGTCCAAGGCGGCGATGCTGGCCGATTTCGCTGCTACCCAAGGGATTCCGGCCGCGGAGGCGATCGCGTTCGGTGACTCGATCAACGATCTGCCGATGCTCGCCTGGGCCGGTACGTCGTACGGGGTGGCCAACGCGCATGCCGAGGTGCTGGCGATGGTGGACACGGTGTGCCCGTCAAACGACGAGGACGGCGTCGCCGCCGTCCTCGAAGAGTTGTTTCAGCCTTTGAATTAATGGATTACAGATACATCCCACCGCTGCCGGGGCCATCGGTGCTGCCCTGCGGTGAGCCTGGGAACCCCGGAGCCTCATCGCCTTGGATCTGCTGGCCGCCGGGCAGTGCGCGACGCATGCCCTCCAGCTGCTGGCGGGCCGCCATCTGCTGGGCGAACAACGCCGTCTGGATGCCGTGGAACAGGCCTTCCAGCCAGCCCACCAGCTGGGCCTGCGCGATCCGCAGCTCGGCCTCGGTCGGCACGCTGTCGTCGGTGAAGTCGAGGCTGAGCCGTTCCAGCTCGTCGACCAGCTCCGGTGCGAGGCCGGTCTCGAGCTCCTTGATGGAGACCTTGTGGATCGACTTCAGTCGCTGCCGGGAGGCTTCGTCGAGCGGTGCCGACTTCACCTCCTCGAGGAGTGTCCGGATCATGTTCGCGACCCGCATCACCTTGGCCGGCTGCTCGACCAGTTCGGTCACCGACCGCTGCTCGTCGCGCTCGTCGTCATCGCTGTCGGAGCGCGGCGGCCCCTCGACGGCCATGCCGTCCGGCCCGACGATCAGCACCTTGCCGTCCTCGGTCCGCGCCCCGGCCATCGGAGTCTCCTGGCCCTCGCTGCTGCTCTCGCTCATCTGCCCATCCTAGGCGCCGTTCGTCCCGATCCGCGGATGGGCTGTGGATGACTACGATGAGCGAGCACGATGGCGTCGTACGGCGTCCCGGTTGGCGCAGGCGGGGCTGCAGTACCGCTGCCGGCCGGTCCGGGACAGGTCGGCGTACACGTTGTCGCAGCCGTCCGTCGCGCACCGGCCGAGGCGGGTGATGCCACGGCCCGCCAGGTGCAGCGCAGTACCCGTGCTGATCAGTGTCGCGACCAGTCGTCCGACCGGGACCTTCTCCGGCCGGTAGTGCATGTGCCAGCCGTCGCCCGCGTGGTTGGTCAGCCGCGGATGCTCGGTGTACTTGGCCAGCATCGCGTTGACCAGGTCGACGCGCGTCTGCTCGTCCTTTGCGTCAATCACTGCGAGCCACTCGTCCAGCGCAACCCGTACGGCGGACAGGTCAGCGTCGGTGACGCTGCGCTCGCGCACCAGCCGGCTCTCGACGCCGCTCTCCTCACACCGCTCGGCCAACTCCGCAGGCGAGTGGGCCGGTCGCGTGACGAGGTTGACGGCCAGCAGGACCGCGTCGGCGCCGTAAGGGTTGAGATGCATAATGGCATTACATCACGATGGATCCATGACAGCCAGACTCGAAGCCCACCGCCACCGTTGGACGGTGGCGTCCTCCCATCAGGTCAGTGAAGGCCTGGTCGTCTACCAGCGGTGTGCCTGCGGTCAGTGGAGAGTCACAAGCACACCACCGCCGTACCCGGTTGCCTACCCTGAGCAGGCGCGGATCGCGAGCTAGTCGATCCGGCTCACCATCGGCAAGCGCGACCGCGTCAACCAGGCAAGGAGCCCGGCGAACAGCGGTACGACGATCACGAATGCCACCGATCTCCAGCCACGGCACCACGAAATGCGGTGATCCGAAGGCTGCGTGTGCTGTGTAGCCGTAGAGCGCACCGACACCCACGCCCAGCACGCAACCGAGCTGTCCCAGCACCCACGCCTGTGCGGCCGCGAGGATTCCGATCAGGAAGAGCCGCGCGGGACTCTGGTACCCCTTCTCGATTGTCACCAGGTCGTCGTGGCCGAGCAGGCGATTGGCGGCAGCGAGTTCGTCCTTGGACGGCGTACGGCTCAGCCCGTACTCGACCTGAAGCATGCCCACGGTGCCGTACTTGGCGGCCGCCTCCGGGCTGATGAGTGCGGCGTCCGGCAGTACCAGGACCGCGGGTACGCCGCCCGCGTAGACCGCTGCGTGGCGGTCGATCCGCTTGCCGCTGGTCGCGGTGCCACTGATCACCTCGACCGTGTCCTTGGTGGTGAGATCGGGCGGCCGTAGCGGCGACGGCCATCATGATCGCCGCGGTGGCGGGGCCGGTGCGATGCCGGTGCCGGGCAGCATCGCGCAGCGCGAGCCGACCGCTCAGCGGCAAGCGTCCGGCCAGGCCCGAGAGCTTGCCGACCAGACTCGGCAGCGACCAGACGAGGCCGGCGATCACCATGGTGATTCCCAACAGGACAAGGGCAATACTGAGTATGCTCGGGTCAACGGTGGTCGCCGACCAGGCGGCGGACGAGGCGCTCGGTGGTCTTGTCGACGTCGTACGGGCGGCCGGTGCCGGGGGTGAGCTGGTCGAGGACGAGGCCGTCGATGGCGAAGTGGAGGAGACGGATCTCTTCGGCGCCGCCCGGCAGGCCGGCGTTGGAGTTGAAGGCGACGTCGGCGTCGAAGCCCTGCCGCAGGGTGCGGGACAGGATCTCGTGCAGGCCGGGTCGGCGGGCTGCTTCGAGTCGAAGCTCCAGAAGGGCGAGGGAAAGCTCGGGCCGGCCGAGCAGCCGCTCGACGATATAGCGGACGTAGTCGACCATCAGGTCGATCGTCGGCTCGCGCTTGGACAGTGGCTCGACGACGGCTTCGTCGGGGGCGAGACGCTCGAAGATCCGCTCGCCGAGCGCGCCGAGCAGTGCGTCGCGGGTGCGGAAGTAGTTGGACGCCGTACCGGCCGGGAGTCCTGCCGCGGCGTCGACGGCTCGGTGGGTCAGGCCGCGGGCGCCGGCTTCGGCGAGGACGGCCAGGCCTGCGTCGGCGAGTTGGGTACGGCGTTCGGGGTTCCTTGGCATTTGACAAGGCTAGCAGAGTCCACTACAACTGTCGTACACAACAACGACAGATGTAGTAGTCAGGAGAACGTATGCAACCCGCCGCTTTCGGCGCCACCGTGGTCACGGACCGACCGGCGGAGGTCGCCGCCTTCTACCAACAGCACTTCGATCTGCAGCTCACGCTCGACCTCGGCTGGTTCATGACGTTGCGTCGTGGCGAGGCGGACTGGGAGATCGCCATCTGCCAACGCGGCCACGAGACGGTTCCGGCCGCGGTGAGCCAGTTGACCGAGAGCACGAACCTGTTCGGCTTCGTCGTCGAGGACGCGGACAAGGTCGCGCAGTCCTTGGTCGAAGCGGGTGTGAAGCTCGAGTCCGAGGTGGTCACCGAGGTCTTCGGCCAGCGTCACTTCTTCGTCCGGGACCCCGAAGGCAGCTGGCTGGACGTCATTCAGCTGGTGTCCCCGGACCCGCAATGGCTGGCCGAGAACTTCCCGGCGACGTGAGCCGACGTCCGCCCTCAGCTGGTTCGGCCTGAGATGGTTCGCCCTCAGATGGTGAGGAGGACCTTGCCGATCTGGGCGGACTGCTCGAGGGTCTCGTGGGCGCGGGCGACCTGGTCGAGGGGGAAGGTGGTGTGCACGATCGGGCGCACCTTCTTCTCCGCGATCAGCGGCCAGACGTGACCGACGACCTCGCTGAGGATGTGGCCCTTCTCCGCAACGGAACGGACGCGGAGAAGGGATCCGGTGATCGAGCCGCGGCGGCTCATCAGCCGGCTGATGTCGAGTTCGCCCTTCGTGCCACCCTGCAGGCCGATCACCACGAGGCGACCGTCGTACGCGAGGGACTTCACGTTGTCGGCCAGGTACTTCGCGCCGATGATGTCGAGGATGACGTCCGCGCCGGCTTTGCCGGTCGCCTCCTTCACCACTGACGCCCACTCGGCTTCTTTGTAGTTGATCGCGACGTCGGCGCCGAGCCGGGTGCAGTACTCCATCTTGTCCGTGCTGCCGACCGTGGTCAGCACCCGCGCGCCGTGCGCGACGGCGAGCTGGATCGCCATCGTCCCGATGCCCGATGCGCCGCCGTGGACGAGTAGGGTCTCGCCCTCCTTGAGGTGCGCGGTCATGAAGACGTTCGCCCACACCGTGGCGACCACCTCGGGCAGTGCCGCCGCGCTGACCAGGTCGAGACCGTCGGGGACAGGCATCACCTGCGGCGCCGGTACGGCGACCTTCTCGGCGTACCCGCCGCCCGCGAGCAGTGCGCAGCACTCGTCACCGACGGACCAGCCCTCGACCTCGGAACCGACCGCGGAGATGGTCCCGGACACCTCGAGCCCGAGCGTTCCCGGCGCGCCCGGCGGTGGTGGATAGAGGCCTTTGCGCTGCAGCAGGTCGGGCCGGTTCACCCCGGCCGCCACCACGTCGATGACGACCTCGTCGACGGCCGGTGTCGGATCCTCGATCTCGCCGATCTGGAGAACTTCGATTCCGCCGGCACCCTCACATACGACAGCTCGCATGCTGCACACGGTACCCGTTACGTTCGGACGATCTCGGCCATGTCTCCGGCGATGCTGTCCAGGTGAACGGTGGTGCCTATCGAAGCGAACCAGTCCCATAGTTCGAGCGAGTGGTAGAGCCGGTAGAGGGTGGTCCGTTCCCGCCAGTCCGGGGGCAGGTCGCCGTACCCGTCCCGGAGGCCGTCCAGCTTCTCTTCGTTCCCGCGGATGGAGTAGGACTGCGTCTTGGCCAGGTCCATCAGCGGGTCGGCGGCGATCGCGTTCTCGACGTCGATGAAGCCGGTGACGCGCCAGGTCGACGGATCCACCAGCACGTTGCCCTCATGGAAATCGTTGTGACAGAGGACTGGCGTCGTGCTGGACTCGAGGAGTGCGGCGTGTGTCTCGACGTACTGCTGGATGCCCTGGTGTAGTGCGGGATCGCCGTTCAGGTCCTCGAATTCCTTGAGTTTCTTGGCGAATTGGCGCCGCATGTACTGCGTGTTGTCCGGCAGCGGGTCGAGGATCTCGTCGGTGAGATAGCCGTACGCCGGCTGCTCGATGCGATGGATCGCGGCCAGGAGCTGTCCGAGTTGTTGGTACGTCGCTCGCCAGTCGGGCGGATCGGTCTCGGACAGTGGTACGCCGTCCAGCTTCGTCAGGATGGTGAAGCTGTCTCCCACGTGGATGACCTTGGGGACGGTGTCGGCCAGTTGCGTTTCGAGCAGGCCGTAGACGTGGACTTCTTTGGCTTGTTTCCAGGCCCATTCGGGTGTGTAGACCTTGACGATCAGCGGTTGTGCGGCTCTACGTCGTACCTCGAAGACCGTGCTGAGTTGGCCGCCGGTCCGTCGTACGACCTCGGCGATCTCGCTGCCGGGGCAGGCCTTGGCAACCATCGCCTCGATGTCCACGACTTTCACGGTAGAAGGGCTGTCCACCGGTTATTCAGTCGTCCAAGTCGGCCCAAGTGTCGACGTCATGGCCGGCTCGTGTTGGCGCGGACCAGGTCAGGTCGAGGCCGGCGAGGGAGCGTCGTACCGACTTGTCCCGGGGATCGCCGACCTGCTGGATGGCCTCGGCAAGTTTTGTCCGACGGTAGGCCGTGGCGAGGTGTTGTTCGTGGCCTTCGGTGTCCCGCAGTCCGTGGCCGTCGTGGTCGCCGAGCCCGTTGATCAGGTTGGTGATGTCGCCCTTGGTCAACCAGGGGAGGTCGCAGCTGAGCACCACGACCACGGGAGTGGTGCCGTGGGCGAGTCCGGCTGCGATTCCTGCCATCGGGCCGCCGGACGGTGGGTCCTCGACGGTCCAGTCGACCGGGCGGCACGTGGTGCGGATCGGGCCGACCACAACGGTCGAGGTGGCGTCCTCCGTTGCCGTCAGCACCCGGTCGAGCATGGTGACGCCGTCGAGCACCAGCATGGCCTTGTCCACCCCGCCGAACCGGGTCGACCCGCCCCCGGCCAGCACCAACGCGTCGTATTCCACGTCGACAGTGTGCCAACTGGACCTGCATCGCGTGGCGAGGCCCGCGGCGGCGGGAATGCGGCACCATGGAGGCGTGAAGATCGCCGTGGTGCAGACCGCCAGCAGCTACGACAAGGCCGCCAACCGCGAACTGGTGACCAGGGTCGTCGCTGACGCTGCGCGCGAGCGGCCGGATCTCGTCGTACTGCCGGAAGCGATCATGTCCGACTTCGCGCTCGAGGGCGGCTCGGTGGCGGAGGCCGCGGAGGCGCTGGACGGGGAGTTCGTCGCCACCCTGCGCAAGAGCGCGGTGGAGCACGGGGTGGCGATCGTGGCGGGGATGTTCGAACGCAGCTGCGACCAGCACCGTCCGTACAACACGTTGCTGGCGGTCGGCGCGGACGGCTCGCTGCTGGGTGCATACCGGAAGATCCATCTGTACGACGCGTTCGGCTACAAGGAGTCCGATCAGCTGACGTCGGGCGATGTCGCGCCGGTTGTCGTCTCGGTGGGCGGGATGTCTTTCGGGCTGATGACTTGCTACGACCTGCGGTTCCCGGAGTTGTCCCGCGCACTCGTCGACGCCGGCGCCGAGGGCCTCGTCGTACCGGCCGCCTGGGTCCGCGGGCCGCTGAAAGAGCACCACTGGACGACGTTGCTGACCGCGCGCGCCGTCGAGAACACCTGCTACGTCGTCGCGGCCGCCCAGAACGGCAAGAAGTACTGCGGCCTCAGCCAGGTCATCGACCCCCAAGGCGTCACCATCGCTTCGGCCGGCGAAGCCGATGGCCAGGCCTTCGCGGAACTCTCGGGTGACCGCTTGGCCGACGTACGCCACCGGAACCCCTCCTTGAAGAACCGCCGCTACACCGTCACGCCCCGCTGACGTGGTGTGCGGACTCACAGACCACGAGCGCCGGGAGCGGTTAGCCTCCTGAGGTGGCCGATGGGTTTGATCTGGAGCATCACGGTGATCTCGAGGTGGGGGGTGGGCTGGTCGATCTGGCGGTCAACGTCCGGACCGGCACACCGCCTGGCTGGTTGGTTGACGAGATCACGGGCAGTCTGAGCGACCTGGCGTCGTACCCGCGGCAGGATGCGGCGCTGGCGGCCGTCGCCGCGCGGCACCGGGTGACGGCGGATCGGGTGCTGCTGACGGCTGGGGCCGCGGAGGCGTTCGTGCTGATCGCCCGCGCGTTCCGGCCGCGGCATGCGGTCGTGGTACATCCACAGTTCACCGAGCCCGAGGCGGCGCTGCGGTCGGCCGGGCACGTGGTGGACCGGGTTCTCCTGCGGCCGGAGGATGGGTTCGTTCTCGATCCTCGGGTGGTGCCGGCCGACGCGGATCTCGTGGTCATCGGTAACCCGACCAACCCCACGTCGGTGCTTCACCGCGCCGACGACCTGCGCGAACTGGCGCGACCCGACCGGATCCTGGTCGTCGACGAGGCGTTCATGGACGCCGTGCCAGGTGAGCCGGAGTCGCTCGCCGGTGCCTCGATCCCCGGGCTGGTCGTGATCCGCAGCCTGACCAAGACCTGGGGTCTCGCCGGCCTGCGGGTCGGGTATGTCCTCGCCGCCCCGGGATTGATCGAGCAGCTCGCGGCGGTGCAGCCGCACTGGCCGGTGTCCACTCCTGCGCTGGCTGCGGCAATTGCCTGCAGCAACGAGCACGCGCTCGCCGAAGCGGCCCAGGCTGCTCTCGACATCGACAGACAACGTGCCTACCTGCTGGACGCTTTGTTCGATCCTGTCGACCTGCGTTCGAGGACGTACGGCGTGCCGCGCGGGCCGTTCGTGTTGGTGCAGGTCGAGGGTGGCGCCGTACTGCGGAACGCCTTACGGGAGCGGGGATTCGCGGTGCGCCGCGGCGACACCTTCCCAGGGCTCGGGTCGGACTGGCTGCGGATCGCCGTACGTCCGGAAGAGATCACCGAGTCCTTCGTGAAGGTGTGGCGCGACCTTCGCGGTTGAACCGAGTCGTCGCTGTAACCCTGGTGGGGTTTAGCCCGTCTTCACTTTGCGCACAGGATGGTCGCAGAGTGTCCGCTTCCATGTCCGGCACTCTCGCGGCCAGTTGCGAAGGGAGCAGCACGATGAGTCTGAACAACGACGACATGACGACCTCGTCCGAAGGTGACGAGGGTCTGGCGGACGGTGGCGCGACCGCGGGTGCGACGGATGGTGGTGCTGACGGCGGCGCCGGCGAGTACGGAGGCTCAGCCGGCGGCGAGTCCTCAAGCGAGGGGCCGGCGGACGGCGGCGCTACGCCAGGCGGCACGGATGGTGGCGCGGATGGCGGTGCCGATGGTGGCGCTGACGGTGGTGCGGGCGGCTCCGGTGGTGGTGAAGGACCTGCAGACGGCGGCGCGTCGCCTGGTGTCAGCGACGGTGGCGCCGACGGAGGTGCCGATGGTGGTGCTGGGGGCGGCTCCGAAGGACCTGCTGACGGTGGCGCCGACCCGAACGCGACCGACGGCGGGGCCGACGGTGGAGCCAGCGGGAGCTCCGGAAGTTGATGAGGACGGTGCCGGGGGCCGGGCCGCTGCCGGACGAGCGCCCGGCTCTCCGGCGCTGTGTAGCGGGTGATCTGGACGAGTTCGCGCGTTCCTACTGGGGCGCGCGGGCTCTGCTGTCGCACGGCCCGGACCTGCCGGCGCCGTACGACGACCTGTTCAGCCTGGACGCCGCGGACGAGCTCCTGTCCCGCCGCGGCCTCCGCACTCCGTTCCTGCGCATCGCGAAGAACGGAGAGGTCGTCGGCGACGCGCAGTTCACCGGGTCGGGCGGTGTGGGTGCGGAGATCGCCGACCAGGTCCGCGACGACAAGGTGGCAGCGCTCTTCGCTAGCGGGCACACCGTCGTACTGCAGGCGCTGCACCGCACCTGGCCGGCACTCGTCGACTTCGGCACGCAGTTGTCGGTGGACGCGGGTCACCCGGTGCAGATCAACGCGTACATCACTCCTGCGGAGTCACAGGGGTTCTCCGCGCACTACGACGTACACGACGTCTTCGTACTGCAGGTGGCAGGTGAGAAACACTGGACCGTGCACGAGCCGGTGCACGTGGACCCGCTGCGCAACCAGCCGTGGACGGACCATTCGCAGGCTGTAGCTGCTGCTGCGCGCGACAGGGCTCCGGTGATTGACGACGTACTGCGGCCGGGTGATGCGCTGTACGTGCCGCGGGGCTTCCTGCACTCGGCGAAGGCGCTGGGTGGGGTCAGTGCGCACCTGACTGTCGGACTGCACACGATGACGCGCTATCTGCTCGTGCAGGAGCTCGCAGCGCTCGCTGCGGACCAGACCGCGTTGCGCGCTGCCCTGCCGCTTGGCTTCGATGCTGGCGACCCTGCGCAGGTCAGTGAGGTCTTGGCAGAGGTGGTGGACCTCTTCGTGCAGCAGATCCAGTCCGCAACGCCTGATGAGCTGGCTGAGCGTCTCCGCCGTCGTACGTGGTCCAGCACTCGTCCCGCACCGCTGGCGCCCCTGGCCCACGCCGCTTCGATCGCGTCCTTGGCTGTCGGTACGACGGTGCGCCTCCGGGCCGGCCTTCGCTGCCGCGTCGTACCGGGGGATCCTGTGGTTCTTCAGCTTCCCGATCGCAGGATCACGCTTCCCGCGATCACGGCCGAAGCCGTCCAGGCGGTCTGCTCCGGTGCCGATCACAAGGTCGGCGATCTTCCGGGGCTCGACGAGCAGGACCAGTTGGTCCTGGTACGCCGACTGCTCACCGAGGCAGTTCTCGTCACGAGCACCTCGTAGGCCGTGGATTGGTTGCAGCGGGCAACAGTAGAGTTGCGGTGTGAGGCGGGCGGGCGTTGTGGCTGAGAGGTACCGCGCGGAGACGGGCTGTGCGGCGCTGGCCGACGGGCGCGGAGACTCCTTGGTCGCCACCGCACCACCCGCCGAACGCTGGCTCCTGATCGAGTCCCGAGCCCCATGGTCCCGCAACGCCCTCACCAGCCTCCGCCACTCGTCGCCCGAGCCGAGGCCGGGTTCGGCGGAGCCCGGCGGGCCTGCTGAGGATCCATCCGCTGAGAACCTAGGAGCCGAGGTCGCGCGGCGGTGCGCGCAGCTTGGGTATCGGCCGGTGTTGATCCGGCGGTATGGGCGGATCGATCGTTCGGTGCCGCGGCGGTGGGGGCTGGTGGACTGCCGGCCTGGGCGTGAGTCGGTGCGGTGGGGTGTGTTGCCGTCGGACGAGCACTTGCTCGAGGTGCTCGACGGGGCGGATTCGGGCGAGGTCAGTCAGGAGCCGGTGTACTTGGTGTGCACGCACGGTCGGCACGACGCGTGTTGTGCCGTGCGGGGGCGACCGGTGACGGCGGCGTTGGCGGCTGCCTATCCCGAGCGCACGTGGGAGTGCAGTCACGTCGGCGGTGACCGATTCGCGGCGAATGTCGTCGTGCTGCCTCATGGTTTGTTCTACGGGCACCTCGCCGCGCCCCGCGCCGTCGAGCTCGCCAAGCACTACGACGAAGGACTCGTCGTGCCCGATCTCTTCCGCGGATCAGGCGCCTTCGTCCCGCCGGTGCAGGCTGCGCAGCACTTCGCGCGCGCCGCAGGGCATTCACTCGTCGTCGATGACCTTCGCCCCAGAGCTCTTCGCCAACTGGCCGGCAATCACTGGCAGGTGGATCTCGCCTTGTCCGGCACCGGTCTGGTCACCGTCGAGGTGTCGGCTCACCTCGACACGGTCGACGCCAAGCTGACGTGCGCCGGCACTGCGCCCGCCACGGTCCGCCGCTTCGAGCTCCACCACATCACGTCCAGCTGACAGCGCCCATCACGTCCAGCTGACAGCGTCCGGTGCTCGGCGCTGTTCTTCGAGAAGGCCGAGCACCAGGGACAGTGGAGCCCATCCGCCTCGACCGCGCCGGGTGACGGCGTACGTGCGCAGCATCGGCTCCGGGTCGCGCAACCGGCGTACCGAGATGCCGGGGGTCTTCGGATTGCCGGTCGGCAGCAGGGCGACGCCGAGACCCGCGAGGATCATCTCTCGCACGAGCGGGAGGCTGTCCGCGCGGTGCGTCACGCGCGGTTCGAAGCCGGCCAGCGAGGCGATGGTGCGTACGACCTGCTCGTCGCCGGTGTGGCGGGAGTTCACGATCCAGTCACTCTCGGCGAAGCCGGCGAGCACCTCGGCTGCCGTGCCGGACGTACGGCGGGAGCGAGAGGGCACCCCAAGACCCCAGGTCGCCTGCCACAGCCGGGCGACCTGAAGGCCGGGGTCGAGGTTCGCGGGGGCCAGGTCGTAGTCGTAGCTCACCGCGAGATCGACCTGGCCGCGCTCGAGCAGGGCAAGTGCTTCTGGCGGCTCCTGCTCCTGGATCTCCAGCCGTACGGCGGGATGCGCGGTGGCCAGCCGATGGACGACGGGCAGCAGCGTGTCCTGGATGGCGGTATGGAACGCGGCCACCCGGACCGTGCCGGTCGGATCGGCCGACGGATCGAGGTCGACGCGGGCCGCCTCGACCGCGGCGACGATGTCCACCGCGTGACCGGCCAGCCGCCGCCCGGCCGGGGTCAGCCGGACCCGTCGCCCGTCAGGCTCGAGCAGTGGGACGCCGACCTCGTGGGCGAGCGCGGCGATCTGCTGGGAAACGGTTGAGGTGGTCACCCCGAGCGTCTCCGCGACCGCGCGCATCGACCCGAGTCGCGACAAGGCCAGCAGGAGCTCGAGCCGGCGTACGTCCATGGCCCGATTGTTCAGCTTCCGCGAACGATCTGTCCACGATCCTCACGTGGGCGCGAACGGATTCGCGATGGACGCCGACCACTGCTGGTTCACGCCCGCGTGACCTGCACAGACGAGCCCGGCCCGACCCTCGGCCTTCACCGGCCGATACGACCGGACGGACTGCGATCCGGTGGCCCGAGTCCACTAGTCGGGGGACCCGTCGGTGGTCTCGGCGTCGTAGGCCGCCAGGGCCTGCGCGACCGACGGGCTGTCCTCGCTCGGCCGGCGCCGCGCGTCCGCACCGAGATGGGTCTCCCGGAGGTCGTCCATGAACGACGCCTGGAGTTCCGGGCCGCCCCGGGCCAGGGTCTCGGCGTAGCGGCTGAGCTCGTCGCTCGCCGAGAGCTCGCGATGGCTCCACACGCCGAGCTGGACCAGCGTCGGCAAGAGGCCGATCGACCGCTCGGTGAGGCTGTAGATCCCCTTCTGCCGGTGGGTCGGGTCTGCCACCCGCGTGAGCAGGCCGGCCGCGGTCAGTGAGCGCAGCCGGTCGGCCAGCAGCTTGGTCGAGATGTGCTCGTCCGAGGCCAGCAGCAGCTCCCGGTAGTGCCGCCGGCCGGCGAACATGACGTCTCGCAGCACCAGCAGGCTCCAGCGGTCGCCGAGGACCTCGACCGCCAGATTCAGCGGGCACGCGGACCGATGAGTCGTCATTCTGCAGTTCTTTCCACAGAGGTTGCCTATCAGGTGCAGTCAATCCTAGGCTGAGACTGCTTTCCAAAGGTAAGCAGAAATGGAGATCGCCATGACGCAGCAGTCACCGACCGCCCAGGTGCTCCCGATGCCGGGCCGAGGGACCGGAGTGACCGAGGATGCTCGGTCGATCGAATGGCCGGACGTGGTCCGTCGGTTGAGGTCGGGCGGGTTCCGCTGGTTCACCTCGCTGCGACCCGACGGACACCCGCACACCCGGCCCGTGTTCGCCGTGTGGTCCGAGTCGGTGTTGTTCACCGCGTCGAAGGGGACCGCCCGGAAGAGCCGGAACCTGGACGTGGACGGGCGCTGCTCGATCGCGACCGAGGTCGACGGCGCCCACGTGGTGGTGGAGGGCGTGGCGAGCCGGGTGGTCGACGAGGAGACGTTGCGCCAGGCGTCGGCCGCGTTTCAGGACGTCTACGGCTGGCCCACCAGGGTCGCCGGTGACGAACTGGACGCCGACTACGGCGCCCCGACCTCTGGCGGCCCGCCGTACCGGATCTACCAGATCACCCCGACCACGGCGTACGCCTTCCCCGCCAACGGCGACTTCTTCCCCACCCGCTGGACCTTCTGAGTCCCGAGCCCAGCTCTTGAGTGAGCTTGATGGTCGCGACAGGGCCGGCAGGAGTTTGGGACGGCGTCTGTGAACGCCGTCTGGTACGCCTCGGAGCCACCCGGCTTCTCGGAAGGTCGGCCGGCGAGCTGAACCGTCCATGGTCTGATTGTTCGGCTTCTGTGAACGATATGTGCACGATTCTCACGTGGACGTGAACGGATTCCCGGGCTTCACTGGACGGCATGAGTACCCGGGAGAGCCGTACCGGCGTGGCCTTCGCCGTTCTGGCGATGAGCTTCGTCCAACTCGGTCTCTCGGCGTCGGTCAGCCTGTTCGACCGGCTCGGGCCCGAGGGCGCCGCGTGGCTGAGGTTGAGTTTCGCGGCGGTGATCGTGCTGGTCCTGTTCCGCCCGCGGTTCAGTGCGTTCGACCGCCGCTCCCTCCTCGCCGCGGTCGGCCTGGGCGTCGCAACCGGCGCGATGACGCTGCTCTTCATGGCTGCCGCAGCCCGAATCCCGCTTGGTGTCGCGAGCGCCCTGGAGTTCCTCGGACCACTGAGCGTTGCCGTCGTGCGAAACTCGCGGAGGTTTCGCTCGGTGCAGAGTCGAGTCGGACTGGTGTGGCCGGCGCTGGCCTTCGTCGGCGTGATGTTGCTGACCCAGCCGTGGCGCTTCGTGAGTAACTCGGCAGCAGTGGATTCGCTGGATGTGCTGGGTGTGTTGTTCGCGCTCGCCGCCGCGGTGTGCTGGGCGGCGTACATCCTGCTCACCCAGCATGTCGGCGACAACGTGTCCGGACTTCAAGGCATGGGCGTGTCCATCCCGGTCGCAGCTCTGGTGGCGACCGTGGTCGCCGGACCGAGCACGATCCCGCTGATGACGTGGGACCTCGTGGCGATCGGAATCGGCTTGGCGCTGCTGCTCCCGGTCGTCCCGTTCACCCTGGAGTACTTGGCCCTCCGCCGCCTCGACGCAGGCGTCTTCGGCACCCTGATGAGCCTCGAACCAGCCCTTGCTCTGCTCGTGGGCTGGCTCCTCCTCCACCAGACTCCAGGCCTCCTCCCCGCCTTCGGTATCGCCTTCGTCGTCCTGGCCGGCATGGGCGCAGAGCGCACCTCCGCGCCTCGCCACGCTTCGCCCTCGTCGACCGAGCAGCCAGGCGTGCTCAGTCCGGGGTAGGCAGCTGACGGTCGCCCAGGTGGGCGCCGTAGAAGGTGGATTGGCGGGCCATGATGTCGCGCATGGGCGTGCCGCGGGGAACGCCGTACACGGTGCCGGGGAAGTCCAGGTCGCGCTGGAGTTGCCAGAGCTCTTCGTGCCGGTCGGGCGAGAAGAGCTGGGCCGGATCGCCGACCGCGATCCACCCGATCGGGAGGACCGCGCCGGGTTCCAGGCGCGAGTTCACGTGCAGCACGCTGTTGATCCGGAGTTCCGCGCCCGCGCCGGCGACCGAACCGGGGAACAACGCGGCGCCCGTGGCGATGAAGACCTCGTCCTCGACCGTGGCGCCGTTCACGTGTGCATGGGGACCTACCAGGACCGCGTCGCCGAGCAGAGCGGGATGGTCGGCCCGGCCGCGCACCAGGGCGTTCTCCATCACCACACTGTTCGCACCGAGACGGACCTCGCCGTTCTCCGCGGTCAGCACGGCACCGTGCAGGACCCTGCTGCCTTCAGCCAGTACGACGGCGCCGCAGAGCACTGCCGATGGTGCGACATAAGCGGATTCGGGCACGACCGGTCGTCGGCCGCGGTGTTCGAGCAGCATTCAGCGCTGTCCCTCCGTTGAGCATCACCTCGTCCTCGCTAGCTGTACCCGTTCGGCAGGCGGATCTCCACTGCCCGGGCCCTCACCACCCGGGCGGCAGTGCCCGGCGGCCGTCCACGTCGGAGGTGGGAGGTTCGGTCGCCCGGGCGCTCCGGGTGTTGGAGAACCGCGAACGAGGAAAACATTAGAACAGATGTTCGATCGGATGCAACGAATCCTGACCCGTCAATTGTGGTGTCTCAGGACATCGGTGACGGTTCTGTATCAGGACATCGGTGACACTGGGTGTGTCAGGACATCGGTGACGATTCAGGGGTCTTGGCGTGGGCCGCGGGGGCGCCGTTGCAGACGTAGGTCACTCCGGGCGCGGGTCTGGTGTGCTCGATGAGGATCTCGCCTTCGAGGTCGGCGACGGTGATCTTGTTGCCGGCGGTGATGACGAGGACCTGCTGGAAGCTCGTCGCCCGTCGACCATGTACTGGACTTTGTTCAGGATGAAGACGCCGTTGCTGGTCAGCTTCTTGACGACGGTGCCGTCGGGCAGGTCTGTGGGTAGCGGCGCCGGGGTGGGTCGGGGCCGGCTGGCGGGACGGCGCATCAGGTCACGGGTGGGCGAGGTGCCTCGGTGTTGGCGGTGGCCTGCCAGGCGGTCAGGGGTGTGACGCGGCCGGGCAGTCCTTGGTGGGGGCGCTGGGTGTTGTAGATGTGGTCGAAGGTGTCGACCCTCGGCCTGCACCGGCCCGGGTGCGTCCCGGCCCGCCGATTCTTCGCGATCGGTGGCCAGAACGCGGACTCGGATGATCCAGAACTGTTCGGCTAGCGCGGGCCGGTGCCGTCGGGCGACGGAAGCCCCAGCGATGACGCTGCCCACGACAGGTCGATCGCGATCAGCCGGATCATCACCGGGACCAGCCAGTCCGGCAGGGAATCGTGGTGAACGCGATAGGCGAGCGTGGCGGCACCGGCGGCGGCCCAGGGTGCGCCGTCGGGCATGACGTCGTAGGGAAGGGCGCCGCCTTCCAGGTGCAGGGTCGGGAGCAATCCGGCCAGATCGTGGTCGGCGCTGCCGCGTGAGGTATGGCTCCAGTCGACGAAAACCACCCGGTCGCCGTCGATGCAGATATTGTCGCTGCGAATATCCCCGTGCACCAGGCTCATTCCGTCCTCGTCGCAGCGGGATTCGGCGGCGATGAGCTGCGGTGCGGCGTTGTCGAGCCACTTCTCCGAGCACAGCTGCAATTCGAGGAAGGCCGTTCGGTCCGGGCCGCACAGTAGGCCGGGCCAGCGAGCGCGCGTTCGCGGTGTGGGTGAGAAAACGTTCGGTGCCTCGATATGTGAAAGATTGGCGACAGCGGTGAGTAGGAGATCGATATCGCCGGGGCGCCAATTCACACCCTGATGGCTGGCCGGCCAGTGAGCCCGGCTGAGATCTTCAGTGACGAGAATCGGGCGGCCGGGCTCGTCGAGCCACGCGATGATCGTTGGCGCGAACCGCTCGGGAACGTGCTGCAGGGAAAGGTGTTCGGTGCGGAGCCAGCGCTCGGTATCGTCGTCGGTGGCGGCTTTGACGAAGACGCGCGTGCCGTCGGCCAATCCGACTGAGTGCCGGATCGCCCCCGACCAACCGGTATCGGGGACGGCCCACGTCGTGGTCGGCCGGCCCAGTGCCTGTTCGACCCGGCGTCGGATCTCGGCATCGGGTTCGTCCGGCATCAGTTCCTCTCCCAGGGTTCACGCATCTACGTCGTCGCAGATTGGATTGTGGCAGAGAAAGCGTGGCTGCGCGCCCTTTCCGCGTTTGGTTGGCTGGGCTTGTCGAGGGGCCCGCCTGGCCCACAACTGCCGAGACGTAGAGGGCCGACTCACCGAAGTGTCACCACCAAGACCCCCGAAACTGTCACCGATGTCCTGATGCAGAACCGTCACCTATGTCCTGCGACAAGACATCCTGACCCGTCAATTGCTGGGGCTGCCGACAGAGATCAGGGGGTGGGGAAGAGGAGGTCGATCAGGGACTTCGGGTTGGTGGGGGTGTTGGTGAGCCGGGCCAGGGCGATGGTGGAGACCAGGACCCGGGCGGCGACCGCGGTGTCGTGGGGGCGTAGCTCGCCGGTGGCTATCCGGGCCCTGAGGAAGTCGCTGATGACTTGTTGGCCCTCGGTGGCGAAGCCGTTCAGTTTGGGCCGGGCCCGGCCGGCGTCGAAGAACAGGGACATGAGCTGGGCGTTCTCGGCCAGCGTGCGATCGAATCCTTCGAGCAGGTCGGTGAGGACTTCTCGGGCTGGTCGTTCGTCGGCTCCCTCACTCACCAGGGCTCGCAGCTGTGGCAGGAATCCGCGCTCACTGAGCAGTGCGACGACCAGCGCTTCCTTGCTCTCGAAATAGTGATACAGCAACCCCGGCGTGACACCTGCGGCCTGCGCCAAGGCCTTGACCGACGTACCGTCGACGCCGCGCTCCGCGAACAGCTCGAGCGCGGCGTCGAGCAACTGCTCGCGCCGACGCTCGGCCTGACGACGGCGGTTGCTCTCGGCCACTGGTTCCATCCGCGTCATTCTGGCAGGGGCGCGACATGTTCCGGCCGCACACCCAGCCCGATGAACCTGCCCGTGAGCCGGGTCAGCACCGGAACAGAACGCAGTACCCGCAAGAAGAACGGCACGTCCTCCGCATACAACCCCTTGATCACCGAGGCCTGGAACCGCTGCGTCACCGTGGCCGGGAACGTCCGCCGCCGCTGGACCTTCTGCAGTACGTCGACGCCGATCCCGCCGTTCCTCGCCGCCGGTCCGATCAGGTTCGCCGCCGCCACGGCGTCCTGGATCGCCAGATTGATGCCCACCCCGCCGGCCGGCGACATCGCGTGCGCCGCATCGCCGATGAACAGCAGGCCCGGCTGGTACCACTGTGTCAGCCGGTCGATCCGCACGCTGAGCAGATGGATGTCCTCGCCGAATGTGGTGATCTCGTCCAGCCGATCAGCCAGCATCGGCAGCAGTACGGCGACCTGATCGCGGAACGCCTGGATCCCGCGCGCCTCGATCGCCTCTGCCTCCCCCTTCGGGAACGCGTAGGCCAACTGCCAGTACGTCCCACGGTCGACGGCGACCAGCGACCCGCCCGGCCCACTCTGGAAGAACGGTGCTGTCTCGTCGGTGCGACGCGAGACGCGGAACCAGAACACGTCGATCCCCGGCGCCACCGCGGCTGGCGTGAGCCCGGCAACCTCGCGGAGCGTCGAGTTCCGCCCCTCGGCCGAAACGACCAGCTCGGCACGAACTTCCAACGGTCCATCAGCCGTCTCCGCCCGTACGCCGACCACGCGGCCACCCTCCGAGACGAGATCGGTCACCTCGGCCCGCCGGATGAGCCGGAAACCGTCGTACGCCGAGGCCTTCCGGACCAGGAAGTCGAGGAAGTCCCACTGCGGCATGAAGGCGACGTACGGCGAACGCACCCGAAGCCGGCGGAAGTCGGCGATGGTCAACAGCCCGTCCGGTGTGCCCATCGTGACCCGCTCCATCTTCCGATGGGGCAGCTCGAGGAACTCGATCGCCCAACCCAGCTCGTGCATCACCTCGATCGTCGACGGGTGCACCGTGTCGCCGCGGAAGTCGCGCAGGAAGTCGGCGTGCTTCTCCAGCACGATCACGTCGACGCCCTGCCGGGCCAGCAGCGTGCCGAGCATCAGCCCGGCCGGCCCTCCGCCGGCGATGGCCACCGTGGTCGATTCCCGCGTCATCGCAACTCCCCAGATTGACTAAACGTTCATTCAATAGAATACACAGAGCTGCGCCACGGGCCAGACCAGCGGAGGTCAGCGGCGCTGGGTGGTGGAGTGCGGGAGGGTGCGGTCGAGCGCGAAGATGATGGCGGCAGCCAGGATGGCTAAGGCCGACAGCGCCAGCCAGGGGAACTCGTGGCGGACCTCGAAGAGCTGCGCGAAGAACGCCGGCGCCAACACAGCCGCGAAGGTGAAGGAGTACTGCCAGTAGGACAAGTACTTCCCGTGCCCCACCACCGGTGCGACCGCAGCAGCGAGTGCGTTAGAGGTCGCCGCGTGCAGTACGTCGGCAAACGCAAAGACCATCGTCGCCAGGATGAGCCCAGGCACCACTAGTGCGGTCGGGATGTGCAGCAGCGACGCCATCAGCACTCCCCACACGGCCCACGTGATGCCGGCGACGATCATCACATTGGTACGACGTCGGCGCTCGGTGTGCCGCACTACCAGCGTCTGCCCAGTCGCCAGCACGACGGACACCCCGGCCAGCAAGACGCCGACCAACCACGCAGGTGCGGGGAGCGCGTCAGCGACGTACACGGGGAGCCCGACGCCGATCAGCATCGTGCAGAGCGCCAGCATGGTGTTGGCACCGATCAGGACCAGGAACGGCTTGTCCTTCCGCAGCAGCGGTGCCGGGCCCGTGTCCTGCACCTCACGCTTGTGGTGAGAGGGATGCAGCCGCAGCAAGAGCACGCCGGCCAGGAAGAAGGTCACCGCGTTGAGAGCCATCGCGATCAGGAACGGAGCGTCACCACCTGCAGCCAGCACCACACCAGCAGCCAGTGCACCGAGGCCGAAGCCGCCGGCCTGCATCATGCCGCCCAGACCGAACCACCTGTCGCGGTCGCCCTCGTCGGCCACGTCCGACAGCAGACTGAAGATCGACGACCAGAACACCCGCTGACCGAACGTCGTCAGCAGCGCACACAGGAACAGCAGCCACAGCGACCGGCCGAAGAAGAACCCGGTGAACGCCAGCCCCTGGGCGAACTGGGAACCCACCACCAGGGTGCGCGGCCCGACCCGGTCGATCACCACACCCACTCCGGCTGGTGCGGCGATGGAGAACAGCGTCGCCACGGTCAGCAGCGTTCCCGCCGTACCGAGGGGAATCTCCGCGACCCGCACGAAGTAGAGCAGGAGCAGCGGTCCGGCACAGCCCCCGCCGAACGAGTCGATCGCCAGGCCGGCGAGCAGCGGAAGGCGGCCGCGGATGTTCGGGAGGCCGAGGGACGTGGCTGTAGGCATGACAGAGTGCTCCGATCGCATCGACTCGGCCCACTCGCAGCGCTGCTACGAGACCACTCCACCAGGGGGCGTTCCCCTGACTACAGTTGGGGCTCTCGGCCAAAGACATTAGCAAGCTCCGGCCGAGAGCCTCTAGTTCTTTTCAGTCCGCTGCCCAGTCCGCTGCTCAGTCCGCGGTGACCACCGGTCGTACCGACACGTGCCGTAGCGGCCGCCACGCCACTGCTGTCATCAGCACCATTGCGAAGAAGGCAATGGCGAACGGGGCCGCCAGTCCGTAGCGCTGCGCCAGTACACCTCCCAGCCCAGCACCGATCGCCGCACCGCCCACCGAGGCGAGCAGGTACACGCTGTTCACCCGCCCCATCAGCGGCTCTGGTGTGGCGAGCTGCCGGGCAGTTGTCGACACAATGCCCCACACCACCGCGTGGACGCCGAACACGACCATCGTCGCGCCGGCGACCCACGGACTCCGGGTCAGCGCGAGGATCAGGTGCACCGTCGTCTCGATCACCAGTCCGGCCCGCAGCAGGGTCAGTGAGCCGACACGTGGTTCCAGCACGTGGTACACCGGCATGCCGAACAACCCACCGATCGCGCCGACCGACACCAGCAGGCCGAACTGCGTTTCACTCAGCCCGAGCCGCTCCCGGGCGAACAGCACCCAGGTCGCGAAGGCTGCACAGAAGGTGATGTTCATGACGAGGATCGAGCAGGCCAGCGTCCGCACACCCGCGTGCGCCCACAACCAGCGAACCCCCTCGCGTACTTCGCTCCAAAGCGCCGTACGGTCCGAGTCCGGAGGCGCCGGACGGACGGCGACCCGCGCGATGAGGGCGGCCGCGGCCGCGAAGGTGACAGCGTCGAACACCAGCGGGACACCGGCGCCGACGGCGAACATCAACGCGCCGAGTGGCGGACCGCCGAGCTGCTGCAACACCGTGCCACTGGCGAACAACCGCGCATTCGCCTTGCCCAGTTGATCTTTGGGTACGGCGCTCACCAGCAGCGCACCGGATGCGTTGTCGGCCAGCGTCTCCGCCGTACCGAGCAGGAACAGCGCGGCGTAGATCGCCCACAGTGGCGAGGTGTCCAGCAGTACGGCGATTCCGAGTGCGCCGAGGACGGTCGCACGAAAGATGTCAGCGGCAACGATCATCAAGCGGCGATCAAACCGGTCGACGAGAGCCCCGCTGAACAAGGCGAACAGCAGCCATGGCAGCTGCTGGACGAACGCGGCCGCACCGACCGCGGCCGGCTCGCGGGTGATCGAGGCGACGAGCAAGGGGCCGGCGGCAAGCATCGCGCCGTCGCCGAGGTTCGAGATGATCGCGGCCGGCCAGATCTTGCCGAAGTCGGAGCCGAGTTCGGGCGGCAGCAGGGACGTACGGAGGGATCGCATACGAATCTCCAGAGGGCATGACGGAACAACCTGACAACCGGCGCCGCTCCGACGCCGGCGGGTGGTCCGGTCAGCTGCTGATCAGGCGGTGCTGATTCAGCGCGGTGACCGGACGGTGTGTGCCATGTCCTCGAACGACCGAGACATTGCGCTCACCTCCGTCCGCCTACTGGGCGGTCTGTCCGCCTCTCCGCAGACCCTACAGTTCACCACCCGTCCCCGCACTCCCGTTCGCCCACCGCAGACCGCCGCGCTATCCTCAACGATCGGCGACCACGTCGCCTGGAGGGTTCGCATAGTGGCCGAGTGCGCTGGTCTTGAAAACCGGTATGGCGGGTGACCGTCATCGTGGGTTCGAATCCCACACCCTCCGCCCTGTGATGTCTCAAGACATCGGCGACAGCCGAACCCACGATTCGTGGGTTCGGGTGTTTGTTATTTGGGGTGCTTGCGGGTGGGTCCGGGTGGTCTCCCGGTGGGTTGGTAGTCGCGGCTGGGGTCGAGGGTGAGTTCGCAAGGAGTTCGCCGGTGTGGCGGCGTCGACGACGCGGATGTGCAGGTCGTGGACGAGGAGGAGGACGTTGGTTCGCCCGATGCCGATGTGGTGGAGCCGGCCGTTCACGCGCAGGGTGACCACGCCGGTGTGGTCGACGCGGTCGGTGCGGACGCGGTAGTGACAAGTGCTGCTTATCCCTCCCGCAGGCCCTTACCCCAATCCTGCCGGTACGTGTAAGCGGCGGCCCGAACCGCTTCGTCGTTCTCCAGACCCGCCCCGAGAGCTCCGCCCACCGTTGCGAGGGAGCTGGTGAGCCACGCCAGCTTCATGTAGTCGCCAACTCGAACCGCATGCCCGATGCCCTCCTCGAGCAGCTGTGAAGGCACCACAACTGGTGAGATCAGCACTGCGAGCAGGAGGAGTGCGGCATAGAGGGAGAGCACGCCCAGCACCACCGTTGCCGTGGTGGCCAGGTTGAAGAGGGTTACCTGCTTGCGACCGACCGGATATGACGCGTGTTCCCACAGACCAGCTCCGGCGATCAGCGCGACGGTGATCGCTGCGACAGACCCCACCCCGATCGCCGAGAGTCTGATCCAGCCGAGCGCGTCGCCCAGCTGCCAGATGTCGGGGGTGACGAGGGCAAACACTCCCGTTGCGAGAGCGGCGGTCAGCGCTCTCGACAGTCCGATTGCAAGCTTCCACGGCTGGTTGGCCCGGATCATTCCGAACAGCAGTCGCAGGTTCCCGCTGAGAACCCTCGCGGTGAACATGACGCTGCCGTCTCCCTCCGGCTGCTGGCTCCTTCCGAGCTCGCGGGCGCGGCGTCCGAGACCGGCAACCGGGCCCGACAGGGCGTGGTCGTCTGTGTCCCCGAGCAAGGTGCGCACGAGGCCGACGACTGTGTCACGGGTGCGTCGACGCAGTCCGATGGCGCCGAGTGCCGGCAGGCACACGACACCGACGCCGTGAAGTGGGCTCGCGTGAGCCACCACCGGTCGCCGGTGAGCCTTCAGCGGCAGATCGGTGAGACAGACGACCAGATCCCAGTCTTCCTTCAAGAGCCGGTCCCTTGCCGCGGCGACAAGGGCGGCGTCGTCGGCAGGTGGATGCACGAGCGCGTCGACCACCGTTGGCACCCGCCACTGGGCGGCGGGCAGATGCACACTCAGCTCGCCTTGCAGGTCTTCGGCGAGGGTCGACGCGATCTCGGTGGCCGTACCCGGAGCCGAGATGAGCCCGATCGCCACCTCGTCCGTGCTCATGGGAAAGTTGCCGGGCTGCGCCAATGATTCCGAGCTTCCTGCGTCATGGTGCGAGTGTCGGCTCACCGCGCGTCGTGGAGCAATAGGGAGCGGTCCGGCGGCATGGATGGTACGACGACATCGGCCGCTTCCCGGGGTCAGGAACGACGGCGCCGGCCCGGGTCAGGATCCGGTGGATCGTCGCCCGCGACACCCTGACCTGGTGCCGGTGCAGCAGGTGCCACTCGATGGTGTCCGCACCCGCGTCCAGCCCGGCCTCGGCCAACTGCCCACGCAGTCGCAGTACCTAGGCGGGTTGCCCTGGTCGGCCGAGTGGGCGACGGTGCGCGCACCGAGCACGAATGACTACCGCCGAACTCAGATCCCGCATTGATCAGTTTCCTGCGCCGAGCCGATCTAGACTCCCGAGACGGGCCCATACCCGGAGTCCAAGGAGCTCATCGGCGCGGGCCCCAGCAAGTGCCACTGCCGTATAGGCGCCGACGGAGAAGCCTCGTGAGAATTTTTGCCAATGACCTGTCGGATCCGGAGTGAGGCGTTCGTAGTAGGGGTGACAGGCGGCCGGAGGAAGGCCGCCGGACTGACAGAAAGGCATGGCGCCATGCGGAAACTGATCTACGGCATGAACCTGACCCTGGACGGCTACATCGCCGCGCCCGGCGACGACCTCGGCTGGAGCGCGCCGAGCGACGAGCTGTTTCAGTGGTGGCTCGACCAGGAGTTGGCGATCGGGCTGTTGATGTACGGGCGCAAGCTGTGGGAGGAGATGAGTTCCCACTGGCCGACCGGCGACCAGCAGCCCGACGCCACCCCGGCGCAGATCGAGTTCGCGCGGAACTGGCGGGACACACCGAAGGTGGTGTTCTCCTCGACGATCGACAAGGTCGACTGGAACACCCGCCTGGTCACCGGAGACGCTGTAGCGGAGATCACCCGACTCAAGGCCGACGACGGCGAGCCGATGAGGGTCGCTGGCGCCACGCTCGCTGGGGCGGCCATGCGGGCCGGGCTGGTCGACGAGTACGAGATCGTCACCCATCCGGTGCTGGTGGGCGGCGGCAAACCGTTCTTCACCGCGCTGGACAGCTGGGTGAACCTGAACCTGGTGGAGACGCGGACGTTTGCCGGCGGCGTGGTCCTGACCAGGTACGAGACGAGGCGTTGAGCGTGATTCCTTTGCTGCTTGTCCCTCCGGCGCAGGTGGTGCGTCGCCGCCCTGGGCATGAGCAACCGGGAGATCGCCGTCGGGCTCTTCCTGAGCCCGCGCTCCGAGCTCCCGTACCCGGCGGATCGGCACCAGTCGTTTGACAGATGCGGACCTTCCTGCCCGGCTCCTAGCCTCACCGACATGGGAAAAGTCATCGTCCGTGAAAGCGCGTTGAAAGTGGTGACGGGCAGTGTGACGGACGCTGCATGACGCATTTTCAGCAGATAACGACGGAGCACTTGGAGGTGCAGCGATGGACACATCCGCGCATTTGAACTCTGTTGTCGAACAGACGATCACGTTCGCCGATTGGGTGCACGGCAAGGATGCGTCTGCCCCGGTGCCGACATGTCCGAAGTGGACGCTGGCCGATCTTGTCGACCATGTCGGCGCGACACAGCGCATGGTGACAATGCTCGTGGGCGAGCGGATGAGCGAGCCGAGCAGCGCGTACGCCAGATACGTCCCGGCCCCGACCGATTCGGCCCAGTGGCGCGCTTGGCTGACCGACGGCGCGGCCGAGGCGAAGCAGGCGTTCGAGTCGGTCGCCGATGACACGCCGGTGTGGGATCCGTCCGGCGGCTCCGCAGGCGTGCCGTTCTGGTCACGTCGGCTGTTCGGCGAGGCTTCCGTGCATCGCGCGGACGCGGCTGCGGCGCTCGGAATGCGGTACGAGCTGGCGCCGGAGCCTGCCGTTGCGGCCATCGAGGACTGGCTGGACACGATGACGTCCCGCGGCTACTGGGAGAACAGGCCGGACTTCGCCGATGCGATGCGCGGCGGCGGCCAGACCCTGCACTTCCATGCAACCGACGCGCCCGGGGAGTGGCTGGCACGCCGGGAACCGGACAGGGTCGTCCTGGAACGCACGCACACCAAGGCGGATGTCGCGGTCCGCGGCCCAGCCGCCGAGCTACTGCTCGTGCTCAGCAGGCGCCGCCCGCTGGATGCGGCTCCTGGCTTGGAACTGCACGGGGATCGGGCACTGCTCGACCAGTGGCTCGAACACATGGATTGGGTCACCGACTGATCCGCGCTTGGATGCAACCTCGCGTCCAAGAGATCGGCACACCCGAACCCGCATCCTTGTGGTTCGGGTGTTGCTATTTGGGGTGGGCGTCCACGGGTTGGCGGGCGCTTCGATCCGGAGAAGATACGCAGGCCGGCAGCTGATCATCAACTGGCCGGTACGTCTCTGAGCTTCTGTGTGATCGCCTCCCGGCTGGCCTCCGGATCGTCGGTGTGATCGACGCCGATCTCGGCGAGGAGGGCGAGGGCGCTCTGCCAATGCTGCCTCGCCCGGGCTACGTCACCGAGGACGGCGTACGCCGCGCCGAGGCCGTCCTCGGCCCGCGCGAGATCGGGGCGCAGCCAACTCCGCTCGGCCAGGAGATGGGCCTGCCGGTGCTGCTCTAGTGCGGACCTGCCGTCACCGAGGTCGACATAGGCGCGTCCCAATCCCTGGTGCGCCTCGTACTGCCAGTTCCGGTTCCCGGTGCGGAGCGCTACCTCGAGCACCTCGCGGTAGGAGTCCAGGGCGGATGACGGGTCGCCGCTGCGGCGGACTGCGTTGCCCAGGTTGTGCATGCCGGCGAGCTCGCCGATGGGTAGACCCTCTTGGCGCGACAGTTCCACAGCACGACGGAACCCGTCCACGGCGGCGGCCGTTCGCCCGAGTTCGGCATCGGCCCGGCCACGGCCGATCAGCGCGTCGACCTCCCGTGCCCGGTAGCCGATTCGTCGGGCCAGGGCCAGGGCCTCGTCGAAATGGCTCACCGCCGTCCGGTAGGCGCCCTCGCTCAACCGGGCGTGAGCGATCGTGGAATGCGACTCGAGTTGCCCCAATTCGTCGTCGGCGTCCTCCGCCAGCCGCAGTGCACGGGTGAGGTGCTCGTCGGGATCCACGGAGCTGCCGCCGTACTGCACCGTTGCGGCGAGCCCGAAGTGCGCCTCCACCTCCACCAGCGTCAGTCCTTCCGCCGCGGCGAGAGACAGCGCTCGGGCGAAATGGTCGGCGGCGGCCGGGTACTCGTTCTGGCGTCGCAGCACCCGGCCGAGGTCCCCGTGTGCCCGGGCCACGGCGGCCCGGTCACCCAGCTTGTCTGCGGCCTGCAGCGCGATCCGGTGCAGGACCTCGGCCTCGCGGAGCCGGTTGCGCATGATCAGCCGCCGGTGCACCACGCCGGCCAGGTCGACGACATACCGATGCAGCTCGAGTTCGCTGGCCGCCTGGGCGCTGGCCAGCAGGTTCGGCAGCTCCGTGTCGAGCCATCCATTCGCCTCGTCCGCGGTCCAGCTCGTCGGGTCCACCACGTACGGCGGATCCGGCCGCCGGCTGCGGGTGTACGGATGCGCCAGATCCATGGCAGCACTCGCCCACGCGCAGTAATGGTCGAACAGCCTGATCAGCGCCGCCGACCGGTCCCGCACGGTCTCAGTGGACTGGGCGTGCCAGGCCGCGTGGGTCCGGGTGAGGTCGTGCATGCTGTACCGCCCGGCCGGTCCCTCGGCGAGGAGGTGCAGGTCCTGCAGGGTCTCCAGCGCGGAGCGGGCGTCGTCGCCACCGGTGCCGAACAGCGCCGAGGCCGCGCCGAAATCGACATCCGGGCCGGGGATCACGCCGGCCAGCCGGTAAGCCCGTCGGGTCGGCTCGTCCAGCGCGGCGTACGACAGGTCGAGGGCGGCGGACACTCCGAGGGTTTCGGCATCGAGGCGGTCAAGTACGACGGCGCGCTGCTCCCGCAACCGCAGTACCAGGTCGGCCAGCTGCCATGAGGGCCGGGACCGCAGCCGAGCCGCGGCGATCCGCAGCGCAAGCGGAAGACGGCCGCAGAGCTCGACCACCTCGGTCAGCTGATCGACGCCGGTCCTTGGCGATCCGGTGACTTCCGAGGCACGGGTGAACAGGTCGATGGCCGCCGACCGCGGCAGCGTGCCGAGCCGGATGGTCGCGCCGCGGTCGAGGCTCGCGAGCGTGTGGCGGCTGGTGGTGAGGACCTGACAGGTCGGGGTGGCCGGCAGCAGCGGCGCGACCTGGCCGGCGCCGGCCACATTGTCATAGACGAAGAGCAGCCGTCGGTCGGCGACCAGGCTGCGGAACAGGCCCGCGCACTCCTCGACCTCGACCGGGAGCTGGTCACCCGGCACGCCCAGCGCGCGCATCGTTCGGGCCAGCGCCTCGTCCGGTTCGAGCGGGCGAGTACTGTCGCTGAATCCGTGCAGGTCGATGAAGATCTGGCCGTCGGGGAAGTTCGGCGCGAGCAACCGGCCCGCCTCGACGGCGAAGGCCGTTTTGCCGACCCCCGCCATACCCTCGACGGCGATGACGGCCCGGCCCTCCGCGACGCGCGCGTGCAGGGCGGCCAGCTCCTCGTGCCGGCCGACGAAATGCGACGGCGCGGGCGGCAGTTGGTGCGGCGGATGGGGGATCGTGGACGTCGTCGAGGTGGGCAGAGTGGCTCCGCGTGCGGCCGCCGCCAGCTCGATCGACTCGTCGTCGGTCAGCCCGAGGATCTCCATGACCTGTCGAAGGGAGCTGTTGCGCGGCCGGAACGACTCTCCGGTCTCCCACCGCCGCAAGGTCCGTGCATCGACGCCGGCTCGCTCGCCGAGCTCCTCCTGGGTGAGGAGCGCGCGCTCCCGCCATCCGCGCAGTAGCTCACCGAAGGTCGACGGTCCAGGTTCGGTCACTCCTGCCTCCCCGTCGAAGTTTAGGCAGCGCGAGGGACCCATTGGCTACACCTGGCGCCAGCGCGGTGTGCTTCTGCCGGACGAATTCCGGAAGTGTCCGGCAGATGTCCGGTCGGCGACCTGGGACCGGCGCGTGCCTCGGCGAAGGGTGGATCAGGACCGAAGGTCGCTCCGACCTTCTGACGATTACCAGCCTGGGAGGACAGATGAGAATCGCCCGCATCCTGGCGGCGATCGCCGCACTCGTCGCCCTGACGATCGCAGCGACGACCGCACCGGCCATGGCCGACCGCGAGTGGATCGCCCCCGATGGTCAGGATGGAACGCATTCATGGTTCCTGAACCGATGAATACCTTGGCCCACGCCCACCACTGGACGACGAGGTCCCGGCACCGGACCAGCCAAGGCGTGGTCGCATACGGCCACTGCGCCTGCGGCCGGTGGCGCGTCAACCGCGACACCACGGCCCACGTCGAACTGACACTGGCCGTCACGTCGGCCGAGTCGCTGCTGCACCGACTGAACTGATCGGCACGGAGCCCGGATCCAGCCGCTCGGCCTGAGACGAGGCCGGGAACGGCGTGTATCAGCGCAGGTCTCATACGGAATTCCTCAACCCGGGAGACCCGCGTCTTACTGTTCGAGGAGTGTCGTGATGGTTTCCGATGTGGTGATTGCGGGTGCCGGGCCGAACGGGCTGATGCTCGCCTGCGAGCTGCGCCTGGCCGGTGTCCGGCCGGTGGTGCTGGAGCGATTGCCCGAACTCACCACAATGAACCGGGCCAACGGCCTGGTCGGCCAGGTGGTCCGGATGCTCGATCGCCGCGGTCTGTACCAGCCGTTGGCCGGGGAGTCCGGGCCACCGCAGCCGATGCCGGCGTTCTTCTTCGGCGCCGTGCCCATGGACCTGCACACGCTCGACGACAACCCGTTCTATCTAATCCGAAAATGGACCGGGTCGGGCGTGCGGCAAGATGCCGGTGGAGCGCAGGGGAGCCGGTTGTGGTTCAGGCGGCGGGTTCGAGGGTGACG
>NZ_SLWN01000009.1 GCF_004342025.1 Kribbella steppae
TGCTCGCTGCGCTGCGCGTGCTCCACGTTGACACCTCCCACGCACACGCTGTCACCGCGTCAATCGAGGGAAATGCCGTTCAGGGTCTATCAGCTACGGACGGGCGGTCTCCCACGCGACGGTGTCGTCGGCGGCGGCGAGTGTGCGCGCTGCCGCTGCGGCCGGCGGGGTGTCGGCGGTCAGGTTGAGCCCGGGCTTGCGGTCCTCGATGGTGAACTGCGAGCGGGTGAAGACCTCGGCGTCCTTCGTCTGCACCTTGCGGACGGTGCGGAAGTCGGCGACCAGGGACTGGCGGGTGATCGTGGTGTTCACGTAACCGCGGAGGTTGTTCTGGAACCGCAGGTGCGGGTTCCACTCGAACCACGGGTGCGAGCCGGTCGCCGAGTCCGCGCCGTCGCCGCCGCTGGTGATCGACGAGCAGACCAGCTCCGACCCCACCGTCCGCGACGTCGGGTCGTCGTAGTCCAGCTTCAGGTCCGCGGCCCAGTGCGCGTGCACGTCACCGGTGAGTACGACGGGGTTGCGCACGCGCGCGTCGACCCAGCCACGGGTGATCCGGTCGCGGGAGGCGACGTACCCGTCCCACGAGTCCATCGAGGTCACCTTCAGCGGCCCCGAGTTGTTGTCTCGCTGGGCGAAGAACACCTGCTGACCGATGATGTCCCACCGTGCCTCCGAACGCCGGAAGCCGTCGATCAGCCACTTCTCCTGCCGCTCGCCGGTGATCGAGCGCTTCGGGTCGACCGCGGCCGGGCAGTCCTTGTAGCCGTCGCCGCAGCCCTGGTCGTCACGGTACTGCCGGGTGTCGAGCATGTGGAACGTTGCCAGCTCACCCCACTTGACCCGCCGGAACAGCTGCAGGTCGATCCCCCGCGGCTTCGACGACGCGCGCAGCGGCATGTTCTCGTAGTACGCCTGGAACGCAGCCGCGCGGCGGGCGAGGAAGCCGTCCTCGGGCTTCTCCGGTGTCTCGTTCGCCCAGTTGTTGTCGAGCTCGTGGTCGTCCCAGACCACCAGCCACGGCGCGACCGCGTGGGCCGCCTGCAGGTCGGCGTCGGTCTTGTACTGCGCGTGCCGCTGCCGGTACGACGCCAGGTCGGTGGTCTCCGGTCCGTCGTGATCGCGGACGTTTCCACCCGGAGCGACGTACGCGCCCTTCGTGTACTCGTACTGGTAGTCGCCGAGGTGGAGCACCAGGTCCGGGTGGTCCTCGGCCAGCCGCCGGTACGCCGTGAACCAGCCGTGCTCGAACTGGGAGCACGAGACGAACGACATCGACAGCTCGCGCGGCGTGGTGCCTCGGGCGGGTGCGGTCAGAGTCCGGCCGGTGCGGGACACGTGGCCCTCGGCGCGGAAGCGGTAGTAGTACTCGCGGCCGGGCTGCAGCCCCTGCACGGTGACGTGGATCGCGTGCGCGTGCTCCGGCCGGGCGACGGCGACACCGGCGCGTACGACGTGATGGAAGTGCGAGTCGGTGGCGACTTGCCACTGGACGGCGTACGCGCGACTCGGCATGCCGCCGAGGCCGTCCGGTGCGACCGGGTCGACAGCGAGGCGGGTCCACAGCACGAACCCGTCGGGCCACGGGTCGCCGCTGGCGATGCCGAGAGTGAACGGGTTCTGCCGGATTGGCGTGGCCGCGGCGGTGGTCGGAGTGCTCAGGACGGTGGTCAGGCCGGCGACGGCCGCAGTGGAAGCCAGACCGGCTTTCAGGACGGATCTACGGGAAGTCTCCATGCGCCCGACCGTTCCCGTTACTGATGTGCGGCGGCTGACATCCAGATGGCCAATGGATGACACAACTGGCTGCGGCGGCGGCCACCTCAGCGGAAGCTGCGGTCGAGGCGGGTTTCCAACCGGTCGAGGGCCTTCTCGGCGGCGGCGCGGACGGTGTGGTCGGGGTCGTCGAGGAGGTCCAGCAAGGCCTCGGCGTGCTCAGCCTCTCCGGCGGCTCCGACGGCTCGGGCGGTGGTGGCACGGACTCGGGGCAGCTCGTAGGTCAGGCCCGGGAGCAGCGCGTCGACGAGTTGGCCGAGCTCGCGTTGCGCGGTGACGCGGGCGACGTGCTCGCGAACGCGCCAGGCCGGGTCGTCGGCGGCTCTGCCGAGTGCATCGACCGCATCCTCGCGCCAGACGTAGAGGAAGATCCGGGCCGCCCAGACGCGGGCCCAGTAGAAGTTGACCGGATCGAGCTTGGCCCATCCCCCGACGATCGGGCCGACCAGCCATTTCAGCTTCTCGACCTCCGTGGTGAACGCCACCTCCGCACTCACCTCGCCGGTCAGTACGGCGATCGCGAAATCGATCACCGCATCCTTGCCGTGCTTCGCACACGACTCGAGGACGATCTCGCGCGGTGGCTGCCGATCGGTCACGGGATCAGTAAACCCCGCCCCACCGACAGTCCCGGCTGACCCGGCACGAGCAATACCAGGCCCGTATCCTGCTACGCGGCCACCGGCAGACACGCCGGCGGCGCACACGCTTGAATCAGCCGGCCACCACGGCCAACTGCGGATGAGCCGGAAAGGAGGATGCGCTTGATGAGTCAAGCGTTCTACTCGCACGCGAGGCTGTACGACCTGATGTTCCCGGGCGGCGGGCCCGCAGTCGACTTCTACCGGGCCGACGCCGATCGGCAAGGCGGGCGCGTATTGGAACTCGGGTGCGGCACCGGGCACAAGCTGATCCCCATCGCGTCCGACGGGCATCCGTGCGTCGGCCTGGACTTCTCGTCAGACATGCTGGCTGAGGCTCAGCGTAAGGCGAACGAGCGCGGTGTAGCGGTGGAATGGATGCAGGGCGACATGCGGGCCTTCGATCTGGACCGCACCTTCGACTTCGTGTTCATCACAGCCAATTCCCTCCTGCATCTGCAGGAGGCTGAGGATCTGGTGAGCTGCTTCCGGTCGGTTCGAAGACACCTGGCACCCGGAGCACGGTTCGTCTTCGATGTATTCAACCCGAGCGTGCGCCTCCTTGCCGAAGCCGATGGCGTGCGGCGCACCCGGGAGTCGTTGTCGTTCATCGACCCTGACCGTGGCAACGTCAGCGTCGATGTCGCTGAGATCTACGACGCGCCCGCGCAAGTTACCCGCGGGACGTGGTACCTCTCGACTGACTCCGAGCCCGACTTCGTCGTCGCACCGCTCGAAATCAGGAGCATCTTCCCGCAGGAGCTGCCGCTGCTCGTCTCGCTCGGCGGCCTTCGGCTCGTCGAGCGCTTCGGCGACTGGTCCGGTCGACCATTTGCCGTGGATACGCCGCTACAACTCTGCATCTGCGAGTCCGCGTGATCGAAGGCGAGAGCACAGTCTCGGTCGCGCGGTTGCGGATCGCGAAGTGCGCTTTCGTGAGCTCTTCGACAGTCATTTCCGCCAACTGCTCGGTTACGCCCTGCGGCGGGTGGGCTCACCCGAGGACGCCCGACCACGTGACCGGCCCCGGCTGCAAGTAGTTCACAGACGAGTACGGCGTACTCCGGTTGAAGGCCGGGGTACGCCGTACTCGTTGGTGTCAGCTGGCGATCAGGGAGCGGAGTACGTACTGCAGGATGCCGCCGTTGCGGTAGTAGTCGGCCTCGCCGGGGGTGTCGATCCGGACCACCGCGTCGAACTCCTTCTCCGACCCGTCGGGCGCGGTCACCTTGACGTGGACTGTGCGCGGGATGGTCCCGTCGTTCAGCTCGGTAACGCCGGTGATGTCGAAGGTCTCCTCACCGGTCAGGCCGAGCGACTCCGCGTTCTCGCCCTCCGGGTACTGCAGCGGCAGCACGCCCATGCCGATCAGGTTCGACCGGTGGATGCGCTCGAAGGACTCGGTGATCACGGCCTTCGCGCCGAGCAACGCCGTACCCTTGGCCGCCCAGTCACGCGACGAACCCGAGCCGTACTCCTTGCCGGCCAGGATCACCAGCGGCGTACCGGCCTCGGCGTACGACTCGGCGGCCTCGTAGATCGAGGTGACCGGCCCGTCGTCCTTGGTGAAGTCGCGGGTGAAGCCGCCCTCGGTGCCGGGCGCGATCTGGTTGCGCAGCCGGATGTTGGCGAACGTGCCCCGGATCATCACCTCGTGGTTGCCGCGGCGGGAACCGTACGAGTTGAAGTCCTTGCGCTCGACCCCGTGCTCGGCCAGGTACTTGCCGGCCGGGCTGTCGGCCTTGATCGAACCGGCCGGGGAGATGTGGTCGGTGGTGACCGAGTCGCCCAGTTTGGCCAGCACCCGGGCACCGGCGATGTCGGTGACCGGCGACGGGTCCTTCGCCATCCCGTCGAAGTACGGAGGCTTGCGCACGTACGTCGACTCCGCGTCCCAGGCGAACGTCTTGCCTTCCGGCGTCGGCAGCGACCGCCAGCGCTCGTCACCGGCGAACACGTCGGCGTAGTCCTTGGTGAACATCTCCTTGTTGATCGAGGAGGCGATCACCTTCTCGACCTCGTCGGCGGCCGGCCAGATGTCCTTCAGGAACACGTCGTTGCCGTCGGTGTCCTTGCCCAGGGCATCGGTCTCGAAGTCGAAGTCCATCGTCCCGGCCAGCGCGTAGGCGATCACCAGCGGCGGGGAGGCGAGGTAGTTCATCTTCACGTCCGGGTTGATCCGGCCCTCGAAGTTGCGGTTGCCGGACAGCACCGACACGACCGCCAGGTCGGCTTCCTGGACGCCGGCCGAGACCTCCTCGGGCAGCGGGCCCGAGTTGCCGATGCAGGTGGTGCAGCCATAACCGACCAGGTGGAAGCCGAGCTTCTCCAGGTACGGCGTGACGCCGGCCTTGTCGTAGTAGTCCGTGACCACCTTCGAGCCGGGCGCGAGCGAGGTCTTCACCCAGGGCTTCGAGGACAGGCCCTTGTCGACGGCGTTCTTCGCCAGCAGTGCGGCGGCGAGCATCACCGACGGGTTCGAGGTGTTGGTGCAGGAGGTGATACTGGCGATCACGACGTGGCCGTGGTCGAGCTCGACCTCCTGGCCGTTCAGGCTGATCATCGTCTTCTTCGACGGCCGGCCATTGGCGCCGTGCGGCACGTGCGGCTCGTCATTCACGTTCCCGTGGCCGTTCGGCGCGTCGCTGGCCGGGAAGCTGCCGATCTCCGACGGGTCGACGTCCAGTTCCTCGGTGGCGTAGTCGGTCAGCTCACCCCGGAACGCCTCCTTCGACTCCGACAGCGCGACGCGGTCCTGCGGCCGCTTCGGACCAGCGATCGACGGTACGACGGTGGACAGGTCCAGCTCGAGGTACTCCGAGAAGCGCGGCTCGACCGACACGTCGTGCCACATGCCCTGCTCCCGGGCGTACGCCTCGACCAGCGCGACGTCGGCGTCGGACCGGCCGGTGAGCCGCAGGTACTCCAGCGTGACGTCGTCGATCGGGAAGATCGCGCAGGTGGAGCCGAACTCCGGGCTCATGTTGCCGATGGTGGCGCGGTTGGCCAGCGGCACCGCCGCCACGCCCTCGCCGTAGAACTCGACGAACTTGCCGACCACACCGTGCTTGCGCAGCTGCTGGGTGATGGTCAGCACCACGTCGGTCGCGGTGGCACCGGCCGGGACCGAGCCGCTCAGCTTGAAGCCGACCACCTTGGGGATCAGCATCGACACCGGCTGGCCGAGCATGGCCGCCTCGGCTTCGATGCCGCCGACGCCCCAGCCCAGCACACCCAGACCATTGACCATCGTGGTGTGGCTGTCCGTGCCCACGCAGGTGTCCGGGTACGCCACGCCGTCGCGAACCATGACCGTCCGGGCCAGGTGCTCGATGTTCACCTGGTGCACGATGCCGGTGCCGGGCGGAACGACCTTGAAGTCGTCGAAGGCGGTCTGGCCCCAGCGGAGGAACTGGTACCGCTCGCCGTTGCGCTGGTACTCGAACTCGACGTTGCGCTCGAACGCATCCTGCCGTCCGAACACGTCGGTGATGACCGAGTGGTCGATGACCAGCTCGGCCGGCGCCAGCGGGTTGATCTTGGTCGGGTCGCCACCCAACTCGGCGACGGCTTCGCGCATGGTGGCCAGGTCGACGACACACGGCACACCGGTGAAGTCCTGCATGATCACCCGGGCCGGGGTGAACTGGATCTCGGTGTCGGGCGCCGCGTTCGGGTCCCAGTTGCCGAGCTTGGTGATGTGCTCGGCGGTGATGTTCGCACCGTCCTCGGTGCGCAGCAGGTTCTCCAGCAGCACCTTGAGCGAGTAGGGCAGCGTCTCCGCTCCCTCGATACCCGCCAACCTGAAGATCTCGTACGACTGTCCGCTGACCTCGAGTGCACCCTTGGCACCGAAGCTGTCGACGCTCGCCATCAACCTGCTCCTCTATCCGGTCCTGTTCCGCTGTGCCCATCCTGCCGAGCGCCCGGCCCGGCCGCGAGGTCAGGTTCCCCTAACCCGCACCCACAAACTCTCTCGACATCAAGATACACGACATCGAGTCACCCCAGCACCCCAATCGACGACCTGTGGACAAACGCCACGGGTCCGGCAGTCACCGCGCGGCGGCCGCGATCCGGGCCGCGAGGTCGTCCAGTTCGTCCAGCAGATCGGCCGCTCCCCAGACCTGATTCCTGGTCCGGTTCGTCAGCGGACGGATCACTCCGGCCTCGTGCAGTCGCTCGATACCGGCGTACACACTGCTGGTCGCACCACCGATCGCCTCCTCGGCCTCGCTCGCCGAGAAGATCGGCGCAGCGATCAGGCCGTCCAGCAAGCGGGACGCCGCACTGCCTCGCCGGGATCCGACCTTCTGCTGCCACGTCGACTGCAACTCGGCGATCCGGGCCGCGGTCACCCGAGACTCGCGCGCGGCGACCGTGGATGCCGCGGTGAACGATCGGATGATCGGCTCGATCCGACCCTCCCGATACGCACCCAGTACGTCGAAGTAGTCGTCGCGTCGTGCCACGAGCGCAGAGGCCAGCGGGACGACCACACGCCGGGTCGCTCCGCGACGACGCAACACGGTGTTGATGAGCGCACGACCGATGCGGCCGTTGCCATCGGTGAACGGGTGCACGGACTCGAACTGGGCGTGCACGACCGCCGCCTGGGCGAGGACCGGCAGATCGGTCCGGTTGGCAAAGACGACCAGGTCGGCCATGTACTCGTCCACGGTCCCCGGTGGCGGCGGCACGTAGACAGCGTTGCGTGGTGAGTGGTCGCTGCCACCGATCCAGTTCTGCATGTCGCGGAAGCGGCCGGCGTACGCATGCTCGTGCGGGTCGTCGACCATCAAGGCGAGGTGGGCCGTCTGGACCATCGCGGTCTCGATGTCGCCACCCTCGTCGACAGAACGGATCAGCGCGGCCAGCGCGGCCGTGGACGCGGCCATCGACGTCGCCGAGGGATTCGACTTGATGCCGTGCAGCGCCCGGGCGAAGTCATCGACCGAAGCATCGATGTGCTCGATCTTCGATGAGGCCACCGACTCGGTCCGCAGCAGGAGCGTCTCCAGCGCCGCGAGCTCGGCACCGTGCGAGTGATCGAGCGCGGCGATCTCGAGCACACACGCTTCCATCGCCCCCACGAGCTCAGGACTCAGTCGTACGTCGCGGTGCCCGATCAGCGGTGGTCGCATCGCAACCACCTCGCTGAGCATGCGGTCCGCCGCCGTACCGCCACGGCTGCGCTGACGCCACGGTCGCACCTCAGGGACGTGCGCCGGCCAGGCCGGATCGACCTCCGCCGGGGAGGTCTGTCCTGAATCCGCTCGGCCGGTCTGCTCGAACTCCACCGTGCTGCCCTCAAGTCGGAACAACGTCGGAGATATTCCGACTTATGCAGTCTAACTCAGAATAACGTCGGGGGTTGTTCCGGGTTGTTCCGACTTGAAGCCTTACTACGACACCTGCGGGAGGACTTCGGCGGCGATGAGGTCGAGGTGGTCGAGGTCTTGGAGGTCCATGATCTGGACGTACTGGCGGGTGGAGCCGACGGCGGCGAACTGACCGAGGCGGTCGACCACCTCGGCGGGGGTGCCGGCAATGGCGCCGGACTTGAGCTCTTCAACGTCGCGGCCGATGGCGGCGGCGCGTTGCTTGACCTGCGCATCGTCCTTGCCGACCACGACGGTGTGGGCAGTGGACAGGGCCAGCGTGTCGGGGTCGCGGTCGATCGCGTCGCAGGCGGCCCGGACGCGCTTGAACAGGGTCTCGGTCTCCTCGACCGAGCGGAAGCCGGCGTTGAACTCGGCCGCGTGCTGTGCGGCGAGGGACGGCGTACGCTTCTTACCCGCGCCGCCGACGATGATCGGCGGGTGCGGCTGCTGGACCGGCTTCGGCAGCGCCGGGGAGTCGGTCAGCTGGTAGTGCGTGCCGTCGAAGTTGTACTTCTCCCCCACCGGCGTGTCCCACAGCCCGGTGATCAGCTCCAACTGCTCGGTGAGCAGGTCGAACCGGCCGGGCGTGTCCGGGAAGTCCAGCCCGTACGCCTTGTGCTCGGCCTCGAACCAGCCGGCCCCGAGCCCGAGCTCCGCGCGGCCGCCGCTCATTTGGTCGACCTGCGCGACGGTGATCGCAAGCACGCCCGGGTTGCGGAACGTCGCGGAACTGACGAGCGTGCCGAGCTTGATCCGCTTGGTCTCACGCGCCAGCCCGGCCAGCGTGACCCACGCGTCGGTGGGTCCGGGCAGACCGTCGTGGTCGCCCATCACCAGGTAGTGGTCCGATCGGAAGAACGCGTCGAACCCGTTCTCTTCGGCTTTGCGTGCCACCGCGAGCTGGTCGTCGTACGAGGCACCTTGCTGGGGTTCGGTGAAGATCCTGAGAAGCATGCGGACAACGCTATCTCGCGGTCGTGTACAGCCTCTCCAGGTACGACGGCTGCCACTCGGGACCGCGGTCGTGCAGTCGCCGGACCAGACCGTGTACGTCGAGCCGCGGCTCCACCGGGTTGTCCCACCAGTCGGGCACCCGGTCGTACCACCGGTCAATCCGCAACGTCCGACCGGCTGCGTCGATCCGGGCGAACAGCCAGCCGCCCTGGTCGGCTGCCGCCTCGCTGATCCAGAGGTCGCCGAGCAGGCCGCTGAGCTTGTCGGCCCCGAACTCCGGGTCGTCCACGTCCGGCGGCTCCAGATCGAACCGGTACGACGGAGCGGCGGGATCAAGCACCTGGACCTGGATGGTGAACCCGGACGGCACCATCGCGGTCCGGGCCCGGCACCACGCGTGCAGAGCCTTGAAAGCGTCGGACTCCTGCGGTCGCGGCCTCGGACGCTCGACCTCGGCCCGCATAGCCTCCTCGATCGACCCCGGCGCCGCCTCGATCCGCGGCCCGTCGGTTCCGACCAGCCCCAACCCAGGGATGGACATCCGCACCGCCGCGGCAACATCTGCGGCCGCCGACAGGTTCACAGGTCCTGGGTGACTCTCCGACTCCCCATCCACCACAGGAATGAAGCTGGTCGGCTCATCGTCGTCAGCATCCGCTGCAAACCGAGCCGCACGCTCGTCATAGGACTCGTACCGCCCCTGTTCCTCGAGCCCAGCCGCGTGCTCCACGGACGTCGCGAAGCGGCTCGGGTCCTCGAACTCGGCCGCGTGCTCCACGGACGTGCCGGAGCGACTCGGGTCCTCAAACTGGGCTGCGTGCTCCACGGTGGGACGGCCCGGGGCGTCGTACCCGAACTCGTCCTCTTCCTGCCCGTCCGGGTGTCCTGGGGAGTCGTAGCCGGTCTCGTCGTCCGCCTGTGGGCCGGGGTGCGCCGGGGCGTCGTACCGGGCCGCGTGCGAAGTGGGCTCGGGGCGAGGCATCGGGTCTGGCTGTGGGGACGGCTCAGGCTCCGGCCAGGGGTTTGGCTCGGGCTCGGGGTGTGGCGCCGGCTGTGGCTCGGGTTCCGGCCATGGCTCGGGCTCCGGCTCCGGAGTGGGCTCTGGGGTGGGTTGAGGGCTCGGCTCGGGCTCGGGCCACGGCCCGGGGTCCGGGCCGGGCATCGGGCCCGGGGTGGGCTCGGGCTCGGGTCCCGGCTGTGGGTACGGGTCGGGGCCCGGCGCGGGCTCGGGGCGGTGCGGGTCGGGCTGGGGCCAGGGGGCCGGGTGCGGCTCGGGTTGGGGCCAAGGCTCGGGGCGGGGTTGCGGCCAGGGCTGAGGTTGAGGGTGAGGCTCAACCTGAGCTTTAGCCGCCGGAGCAGTACCGAAGACCTCGTCCTCCTCGGCGTCCGGATCCACCGGCACGCTGAACCGCAGCGCAGGCGCCGCAGATTCCGCTGCACCCTGCTCCGCTGCACCCTGCTCCGCTGCACCCTGCTCCGCTGCACCCTGCTCCGCTGCACCCTGCTCCGCTGCGCCCTGCTCCGGTGCGCCCTGCTCCGGTGCGCCCTGCTCCGGTGCGCTCTGCTCCGGTGCGCTCTGCTCCGGTGCGCCCTGCTGCGGTGCGCTCTGCTCCGGTGCACCCCGCTCCGATCGGCCCTGCTCGGCACCTGCCACCGGTGCCTCGTCCGACACCACGGGGATCTCCGCAGTGAGGTCGTCCTCAGCGTCATCGAACTGTGCGGCGGTCTCGGCCGCTAAGTCATGGAACCGCCCGGCAGTCGCGGCGGACTCAGCCGCCGACTCGTGGAACCGCCCGGCAGTCGCGGCGGACTCAGCCGCTGACTCGTGGAACCGCCCGGCAGGCGCTCCGGACTCGGCCGCTGTCTCGTCGTCCTGCGCTTCCCGCGCGGCTGCTGCGGTGTTGAACTGCACCGAGGGCTCGGCAGCGGGGTTGTCTCTACGGCGGAGGGGCGGCGGCTGGTCGAAGCGGGCCGCGGGCTCCTGGGGGTGTCTTGGGTGTTCGTCGGACCCGGCGGGGCGCTGGTCGAGGCGGGCGGTCGACTCTTCGAGGTGGGCCAGGCGCTCCTCGACTCCGCCATGGGACTGGTAGGGCCGAGCGGTGTCGAGGCGAGCGGCGGGGGCATCGAACTGGGCAGCCGGGTCGTCACGCCTACCGGGCAGGTTGGCCGGCCCGCCGGCGGGATCGCCGAAGCGAGCGGCTCGCTCCTCGGCGAGAGCGCGAGGTTGGTCGAATCGAGCCGCGGACTCCTCAAGGTGCGCTGGGCCCTCGGCCCCGGCAGGGCTCCGGTCGAACCTGGCGGCGGGCTCTTGAAGGGGTGCTGGGCGCTCGTCGACTCCACCGTGCCGCTGGTGGGGCCGAGCGGCGGGCTCGTCGAAACGAGCGGCTGGTTCCTCGACGCGAGACGGAAAGTGGTCGGGGCGAGGGGCAGGCTCAGCAGGTCGGGTGGTGGGAGGTGCGGGTGGCGGCTGCTGGGCTTCTGGTTGAGCGAAGGGAGCGAACGGGGACGGGCCGGTGAACGATGAGGGCTCGTCTTCTTCGTCGGGTTCGTCGGCGGACTCGGGGTCGAGCACGGCGGCGATCTCGGCGGTCGGGGCGTCGTCGTCCGCGAAGTCGGCGTCCTCGAAATCGGCGTCCGGCGCGGAGGAGGCGGCGCCGGCCTGGTCGACGGATGACTCGGCCGCGAACGACTGGGCCTCGGGCCGGAACGGCTGGCGCTCGGCCTGGAACGCCTGAGCCTCGCTCTGGAACGCCTGGGCCTCGCCCTGGGACGACTGGGCCTCGGGCGGGAACGGCTGGCGCTCGGCCTGGAACGACTCGGGGTCAGCCGGGAACGGCTGGCGGTCGGCCGCGAGCGACTGGGGCTCGGCCGGGAAGGACTGGGGGTCGGGGTGTTCTGGCCGGACGGCGTGGTGGTCGGGGTGGGGGTCGGCTGGGGCGGGGTGGTAGGAGGCGGGGTCTTCGACCCATTCGCCGTTGATCCAGGCGCCGCCTACCCATTCGCGGTCCGGGGTTGCGGGTGAGTCGACCGCGGGCACGACGTCTGCGGTGTCGTCGTCGAACGGGTTGTACTCGCTGGTGGCGTCCTGGTCAGACCACTCCGGTTGTTCGGCGGTTTCCCAGTCCTGCTCCTCGGCAGACGGCGCGTCTTGCTGGTACGCCGCCGCGGCCGGAGCGTCGGCGAACAGGCTCGCGTAGAAGTCCTCCCCCTCGTGCACCCCACCGCCGACACGCGGCGGCTCCGACGAAGGCAGTGCGCCGTACGGCAGACCCCCGCCCATCTCGCCGTCGGGCAGGTACGTGCCCGGCGCAGGACCACCCGGGAACGCATCAACCGAGGGCTCAGGCTCCGGGGCGTCGTCGTGCTTCCGGCGCCGCAGCCAGCCTTGCTTCTTCTCGACCACGCCGTAGTCGTCACTGCGAGCCGGCGGCTCCGCCCGGTACGGCGTCTGCGCATAAGACGCCACCTGAGGCTCCCCAGCAGGCTCAACCGCAGGCTCAGCAGCAGACGCCGCGTAGGGCTCCGGGTAAGGCGCCGCGTTGACCGCCTCGTCTATCGGCTGGCCGGTGAACGGGCTGATGCCGGGCGGGACGACGTACGACTCCTCGTCCTCCGGACCCTCGGATGCTCCAGTCACGACATCTTCAACGACCGAGACCTCGGCTGTGTCAGGTTCGTCAGCCAAAAGTTCCGGGACCGCAACGTTCAGGCTGAAATCCTGCGCCGCGACCACGCCGGCCGGCAGGTCCGGCTGCACTGGCGACCGCGGGTCAATCCCGAACCGGTCGAAGAACTCCCCCAGCACGTCAACGGTGATGTCCCCGGCTCCGGCCGCCCGGATCAGCTGCACCCCGAACGGCACCAACTCGTCCAGCCCGCCGAGGTAGTCGGCCCACTCGGCGACCCACTCGATCATCTCGCCGGCGGCTTCCTCGTCCGACGTGATCCACTGCCCGATCGGCGCGAACCCGTCGTCGACCGGCTGCCACGGATCCCCCTGGTACGACGCCCGCGCCCACGTGCCGTTGAAGGCGCCGTACACGAAGCCCAACTCGCCCCGTGAGATCAGCCGCCGCACGTCCGGCTGCCCGATCCAGTCCGGCGAGCCCGCGAGCAGGTCCGACCCGGCGGTCCGGCTGTGCTGGGTGTGGAACCCGAACAGCACCGACCGCCCGCCCTCGAGCCGGACCATGCGCAGGATGGACGCGGTCTCGTCCTGGTGGTGGTACCCCGACTCGTCGGCGTACCACCGCCGGTCGAACCCGGTGGCATGGGCGACTGCGGCGAGTGCGCACCAGCGGGCGCGCAACTCCTCCGGGTCGTCCAGGTCAACGAGCGGCATCAGGTCTCCAGCGCATCGGAATCCAGGGCCAGAACGCTACCCGAGCCCCCGGACACTCACCACTTCACTGTCCACAGGCTCCAAGATGGCCACGCACTCGATGTGGTGGGTCATCCCGAACAGGTCGAACGCCCGGAGCGACGCGATCCCGTAGCCGAGCGTCCCGAACGTCTTCAGGTCCCGCGCCAGCGCTGCCGGATCACACGCAACGTACGCCACTCGCCGCGGGGTCAGCGCAGCGATCCGCCGTACGACGTCCTTGCCCGCACCCGTCCGCGGCGGGTCCAGCACGACCAGGTCAACGTGCTCCAGCCCCTGCCCGACCGCCGTGTTCAGCACCCGGTCCACGTCCCCCGTCTCCAGCGTCACGTCCGGTAGGTCGTGCAGATTCCGCCGGGCATTGCGAACCGCGTCCTTGTCACCCTCGATGGCCAGCACCGGGCACCCAGCCTCAGCCAGGAAGGCAGCAAACAGCCCGACACCCGAGTACAGGTCCAGCGCCGTCTCCCCCGTCGCAGGCTCCAGTCCACTCAGTACGGCGTCCACCAGCGTCTCCGGAGCGGCAGGGTGCACCTGCCAGAACCCACCGGCCTCAACCCGGAACCGCCGATTGCGCACGACTTCCACCACGCGCCCACCGGGTTCCTCGTCGGTCAGTACGGCGGTCTTGCCCTCGGACGAGACGACAGCCTGCACCGACGTCACGTCCGGCCACCGCTGCCCCAGCACGTCCGGACTGTCCGGGTGCGCGATCAGGCACCTGTCGATCTGGACCAGGTCGTGCGACCGGTGCGCGTACATGCCGGGTCGCCCGTCCACCACGGCGTACCTCATCCGAGTCCGCCAGCCGAGACCGTCGTCGCCCGGGGACTCCATCACCACCGTGCGCTCGATCCCGCCGATCCGCCGCAGCGTGTCCGACACCACGGTGGCCTTCAGCCGCCGCTGCTCCACGATGTTGGAGTGCTGGAAGTCGCAGCCTCCGCACAGCCCCGGCCCGGCGTACGGGCACGGTGGCTCGATCCGCTGCGGTGACGGGGTGAGGACCTGTACGACGTCCGCCCGCAGGTACTTCGCGTTCTGCTCGGTGACGCGCGCGTGGACCAGCTCACCCGGCAACGCGTGCCGGACGAAGACCACCTGCCCCTCATGCCGGGCCACACAGTGTCCCCCGTGCGCTACTGGTCCTACTTCCAGCTCGACTACCGCCCCGACGATGTCCTCGCCTGTCACCGATCTCCTGACGCCTTGCGGGCTCCACGCCGTACCTGGCCTGCCACCCGCTCCTCCCGGTCCTGCCGTTCCTCTGCTGCCTGCGACGAGATCAGCTGGTAAGGAACCGACGTAACCATCACACCAGGTGTGAACAAGAGGCGCCCCTTCAGCCGCAGGGCACTCTGGTTGTGCAGGAGGTGCTCCCACCAGTGGCCGACGACGTACTCGGGGATGTAGACCATCACCACGTCGCGCGGCGACTGCCGCCTGATGTCCCGGACATACTGCAGGATCGGGCGGGTGATCTCCCGGTACGGCGAGGCCAGCCGCTTCAGCGGGATCGGGATACCTCGGGCGTCCCACTCGGCCTGCAGCGTCTCCGACTCCTCCCGGTCGACGTCGACCGTGACCGCCTCGAGCATGTACGGCCGGGCCGCCTTGGCGAAGGCCAGCGCCCGCAGGGTCGGCTTGTGCAGCTTGGACACCAGCACGATCGAGTGCACCCGGGACGGCAGCATCAGCTGCTCGTCACCTTCCGCCGCCATCTGCTTGCTGACCGCGTTGTAGTGCCGGCGGATGCCCTTCATCAGCAGGAACAACACCGCCATCGCGATGATCGCGATGTAGGCGCCGTGGGTGAACTTGGTGAGCAGCACGATCACCAGCACCACGCCGGTCATGGTCAGGCCGATCGCGTTGATCGTCCGGGACCGGTGCATCTGCCGGCGCTTCGCCCCGTCGGTCTCGGTCTTCAGCAACCGGGTCCAGTGCCGGACCATGCCGGTCTGGCTGATCGTGAACGACACGAACACGCCGACGATGTAGAGCTGGATCAGCCGGGTCACCTCGGCGTTGAAGGCAACGATCAGGAGGCTCGCGAACGCGGCCAGGATGATGATGCCGTTGCTGAACGCGAGCCGGTCGCCGCGGGTGTGCAGCTGCCGCGGCAGGTATCCGTCCCGGGCCAGGATCGAGCCGAGCACCGGGAAGCCGTTGAACGCGGTGTTGGCGGCCAGCACCAGGATCACGCCGGTGGCCGCGGCGACCAGGTAGAAGCCTAGTGAGAAGTGGTCGAAGATCCCCTTCGCCAGCTGGCCGATGATCGGGTCCTGGTGGTAGCCGGCCCCGACCGGTACGCCGTCCCGCAGCAGCTGGGTCGCCGGATCCTCGGCGAACCGCACCTTCATCACGTTGGCCAGCGTCACCACGCTGATCACCATCGCGATCGAGATGCAGCCGAGCAGCAGCAGCGTGGTCGCCGCGTTCTTGCTCTTCGGCTTCTTGAACGCGGGCACGCCGTTGCTGATCGCCTCGACACCGGTCAGCGCGGCACACCCGGACGAGAACGCCCGCAGCACCAGGAACCCCATCGCCAGGCCACCCGCCCCGTGCACGAACGGCTCTTCGGCGGCGACGTCGAAGACCGCGGTCTCCGCGTTCGGCAGCGTCCCGAACAGCAGCCGGCCGAACCCGAACGCTGCCATCCCGAGGATCGTGACCATGAAGATGTACGTCGGTACGGCGAAGGCCGCGCCGGACTCGCGGACACCGCGCAGATTCATCGTGGTCAGGAACAGCACCGCGATCACCGCAGCGGTCGCCTGGTGACCCTCCAGCGCCGGGATCGCCGACGCGGCGTACTGGGCGGCCGACGAGATCGACACCGCGACCGTCAGGACGTAGTCGACCAGCAGGGCACTGGCCACCGTCAGACCGGCGGTCGGCCCGAGGTTGACGTTGGCCACCTCGTAGTCGCCGCCACCGGACGGGTAGGCGTGGACGTTCTGCCGGTACGACGCCACCACCACGAGCATCACCAAAGCGACGACGATGGCGACCTTCCACGAGATCGTCAGCGCGGTCAGACCGGCCAGCGACAGGGTCAGGAAGATCTCGTCGGGGGCGTACGCGACCGACGACAGTGCGTCGCTGGCGAAGACCGGCAGAGCGATGCGCTTGGGCAGCAGCGTCTCACCGAGCTGGGTGCTGCGCAGTTTGCGGCCGAGCAGCAGCCTCTTGCCGATATCGCCGAGAGCGGGAGTCACACCGGTGATGTTAGAGGGAGCCCCGGTCCGGTGTAGCGTCTATCCCTGCCGAACCGATGCCAGTGGCCCCACTCGGGGCAAGGAGTGATCACCCAGTGCACGTCGTCATCATGGGCTGCGGCCGCGTCGGGTCGACGCTTGCGAGAACCCTGGAGAAGCGGGGCCACACGGTCGCGATCATCGACCAGGCGGGCGATTCGTTCCGCCGGCTGAGCCCGAACTTCACCGGCCGGACGGTCACCGGTATGGGTTTCGACCGGGAGATCCTGACCGAGGCCGGGATCGAGCAGGCCGAGGCGTTCGCCGCGGTCTCGAACGGCGACAACTCCAACATCCTGGCCGCCCGGGTGGCCCGGGAGACCTTCGGTATCAACAACGTGGTGGCCCGCATCTACGACCCGGGCCGCGCCGAGGTGTACCAGCGGCTCGGCATCCCGACCGTCGGCACCGTGCGCTGGACCGTCGACCAGATGATGCGCCGGCTGCTTCCGGAGGGCTCCGAGCCGGAGTGGCGCGACCCATCCGGCACGGTTCGGCTGGCCGAGGTGCACGTGCACTCCGGATGGGTCGGGCGGGCCGCGTTCGACATCGAGAAGGCCACCGGTGCCCGGGTCGCGTTCCTGACCCGGCTGGGTGAAGGCCTGCTGCCCAAGGCCGACACGGTCATCCAGGAGGGTGACCTGGTCCACGTGGTGATGCTCGAACGGGACGCGGCCGCGATCGAGTCCCAACTCGGCACCAAGCCTGAGGAGCTGTGATGCGGGTAGCCATCGCCGGCGCCGGGAACGTCGGTCGTTCGATCGCCGCCGAGCTGCTGGAGAACGGCCACGAGGTGCTGCTGATCGACAAGGACCCGCGGGCGATCAAGGCCGAGTCGGTGCCGCGGGCCGAGTGGCTGCTCGCCGACGCCTGCGAGCTGTCCTCGCTCGAGGAGGCCGCGCTGCAACGCTGCCAGGTGGCGATCGCCAGCACCGGCGACGACAAGGTCAACCTGGTCGTCTCGCTGCTGGCCAAGACCGAATTCGGCGTTCCCCGGACCGTTGCCCGGGTCAACCATCCGCGGAACGAGTGGATGTTCAACGAGGCCTGGGGTGTGGACGTCTCGGTGTCCACCCCGCGGATCATGTCCGCACTGGTCGAGGAGGCCGTATCGGTCGGCGACCTGGTCCGGCTGTTCACCTTCCGCCAGGGCGACGCGAACCTGGTCGAGCTGACCCTGCCTGAGGACTCCCCGATGATCGGCCTCCGGGTCGGGGACATCGACTGGCCGCTCGACACCGCGCTGGTCGTCATCCTGCGCGAGGGCCGCGTCCTGCGCCCGGACCCGGAAGGCACCCTGGAGCTGAACGACGAACTGTTGTTCGTCGCCGCCGACGAGACCGAGGAACAGCTCGAGGACATGCTCTCGCCGCACCACCGCAAGTAGGAGTAGTCCAAGAAGAGAGCCCGGGCTGTGTGGCCCGGGCTTTCCTATTTCCGGTTCCCGCGGAGCAGGTGGGTGACGTGGTCGCGGGCTTCGTCCCACTTGTCCGGCGGCAGCGATCCACGCAGTACGGCGTACGCGAGCCAGAGTGCGAGTGCGTAGAGCGGCAGGCCCATGCCGACCTTCGCGATGCCGAGGGCGTTCAAGGCGTCGACGAGGTACAGCGGCACCTGGACGATCAGGCGGAGGGCGAAGAGTCCCGCGAACACCAGCGTCGCGCGGGTGAAGCCCTTGAGCATCGCGGGATCCCGGCGCCAGGCCGTGCCGGTCTGGGTGATCACGCCGTACAGGACGCCGAACAGCGGCCAGCGGAACAGCACGGTGAGCGCGTAGAGAGCGAAGTACGCGAGGTTGGTGAAGAAGCCGGGGAGGTAGACGTCCTTGGCGTTGCCGGTGCGGTTCGCGACCCAGGCGGAGATCAGCACGCCGACGAAGCCGCCGGCCACGTTCCGCAGTGGTTGCTTGCGCAGGATCCGCAGTACGGCGACCGCCGCGCCGCACGCGACCGCGACGATCAGCGCGAGACGCAGATCGTGGTCACTGGCGGCATAGACGATCAGGAACGCGATCCAGGGCAGGCCGATGTCGAGCAGCGCCCCCCAGCCACCGAGGGCGTGGAAGAAGTCCTTGTCGGTCGTCTGGGGCTTCGTGGGCTCGGCCGTCTTCGCCCCGTCCGTGTCATCGTCGCCGGTCAGGACGGACTCGGCGGCCTCGACCTCCGGACGCAGCATCTCGACGAGCTTCTCGTCGAGATGTTCGTCCAAGTGGCGGCGCGGGCCATCCTCGGCCTGCGGGTCGTCCTCGACCTCGTCACGGCGCGACGTCGGCTCAGCCATGCGCGGCCTGCGGACGCAGCTCGTAGCGCGGGTTGAACATCACCCGGTCGCCGTCGACCACACCGATTCGCCCCGAGGCAATCAGCTCGGAGCCGGGGTGGATCCCGGCGATCTTGCGCCGGCCGAGCCAGATCAGCTTGACCGTGCCGGTGCCGTCGTACAACTCGCCCTCCAAGGCTGGTACGCCGCCGCGAGGGCTGAACGTGATGGTGCGCAGCGTACCGAACAGCGTGACCATCTCGCGGTCGTGGCAGCCGGTGATCGACCGGGCACCACAGTCCTGCGCGAAGTCCCGGAGAACTTCGGCGTCCTGCTGCTCCCGGTCGCCGGCCAGCCCGCGGAAAGCACGCCGCAACAGGCCCGCGGGTTTGTCGCTACCCATGATTCGAGTGTAGTCCGTCACGCCTCAGCTTCGGCAGCCGGTTCAGCGCCCGGCGGCAGCTGCAACGGCAGCGATTCGCGCACCGCCATCGGCTCGGTCCCGCGGACGACGATGGTGTTGCGCAGCGTCGCCTCCATCGGCGGCGCGGCGTCCGGCTCGACCGCGGCCCGGCCGAGCACAGTGGCCCGAAGCAGCCAGCGCGGACCGTCCACACCGATCACCCGCGAGGTCTGGCTGAAGATCTGGCCGTCCGGGTCCTCGACCGGCACGACGAGCACCAGCTCGGTGCCGAACGGGCCCTCGGTCTCGGTCGCGGTGCCGCCCATCCGGCTCGCCTCGGCGGCGATCTCACGCCGTACCTCGGACCAGATGCCGGTCCGCTTCGGCGCCGCGAACGCGCGCAACTCGAGGGCGGAGTCCTCCAGCACCAGCAGGATCGCCTGCACCTGGCCGGACTGCTCGTCGACCTGCAGCCGCAGCTCCATCCCCGGCTGGCCGGTGATCACGAGGGCACCCAGGTTGATCCGGTCCTCCGCCTCCAGGACGTCGGCGTCAACCTCGGTGGAGTCGAACGGACCGTCGGCCCGCGGTTCCGGCGTACCGGCCTCGTCGGCGAGCGCCTGCTCGTTCTCGACGTCTTCGTTCTTGGCCTTGCGGCGGAAGATCACTGCTCTTGCCCTCTGCTTCTCAAGTGGTCCAGCCTGATTCTTTGACGTACAGCCGCCGTAGTCTCGCGCATCCGTCAGGTCAACGGGCGCACCTGATCAGCGTGTCACATCGCCGAAACCGCCGGTCGAGCCGTGCCCCCCGTCACCGCGGGCCGAGCCCGGCAAGGTGGTCACCTCGACGAACCGCGCCTTCTCCACCTGCTGGATCACCAGCTGCGCGATTCGGTCGCCGCGCCGCAACGTGACCTCGGCATGGGGGTCCAGATTGATCAGGCAGACCTTGATCTCGCCACGGTAGCCCGCATCCACAGTGCCCGGCGCGTTGACGAGCGACACCCCGTGTTTGGCGGCCAGTCCGGAGCGGGGATGCACGAAGGCGGCGTACCCGTCCTGGAGGGCGATCGCGATGCCGGTGCCGACCAGGCCGCGCTCGCCGGGTTTGAGTGTGATGTCACTCGCCGCCACCAGGTCCGCGCCGGCGTCGCCGGGATGGGCGTACGCCGGAAGTGGCAGGTCGGGGTCGAGTCGCTGGATCAGAACCTCGGTCACGAGAGGCGACCTTACCGACGGGCCCGGACCAGCCACATGCCAGGCTGGTCCTGTGGGTACCTATCGCGAAAACCTCAGGGTGCCGGTGTCGTGGTGGATCATCGCCGCCGCCGCGACCGTCACGCTCTTCGTCATCACCGCCGTACCGGTCGGGACGTTCGCCGGCGCCTTGGTCGGCGGCACCGCCCTGCTCCTGCTGGTCCTCTTCTTTCTCCAGTACGGCGGCGCGCGGGTCGAGGTGGACGGTGAGCGGCTCCGGGCCGGGCGGGCCGTGATTGAACGGGCGCACCTGGGCAAGGTCGAGGCGCTGACCGGGGACGACGCGCGGCACGCATTCGGGCGGGACTGCGATCCGAAGGCCTACCTGCTGCTGCGCAGCTACGTCCGGGGCGCGGTCCGGGTCGAGATCACCGATCCGCGCGACCCGGCGCCGTACTGGGTGATCGCCACCCGGCATCCGGACCGGTTGGCAGCAGCGCTGACGGGGAACAGCGTGGCAAGATCCTGACTGTCGGGGACTTGCGTTAGGAGGCTGTTGTGGTCGGAGCGAAGATCGGCTGGAAGCTGGTGCTGGCCGCGTTCACGCTGGTCGTGGGCCTGGTCGCGAACAAGGCGGTCAGTACGGCCTGGAAGGTCGGCTCGGGCGGGAAGCCGCCGAAGGGCGGCCAGGGCGGCTACGCCGAGGTGGTGACCTGGGCGGTCGCGAGCGGGGCCGCGGCGGCGGCCGCCAAGCTGTTCGCCGAGAAGCGCGCGGCGGCGTACTGGCTGAAGTCCACCGGGTACGCACCGCCCGGCTACGAGCAGGACGCCGTCAAGGGCGTCCTGGTCAAGAGCGTCGCCAAGGACAACGACTAAAGACAAAAGCACAACAGCGGGACCGTCCCCAGAAGTCTGGGGGCGGTCCCGCTGCGGTTGATGCCGAAGTAGGGCGCTGGTGTCAGGCTGCGCAATCGCGGCAGATCAGCTGCCCGTTCTTCGTCTCGGCGAGCTGACTGCGGTGGTGAACCAGGAAGCAGCTCGAACAGGTGAACTCGTCGGCCTGGCGCGGGAGGACCCGCACCGCCAGCTCTTCGTGGCTCAGGTCGGCACCGGGCAGCTCGAAGCTCTCCGCGGCCTCGGCCTCGTCCTCGTCGACCTTGCCGGAGTTCTTGTCGTGACGGCGAGTCTTCAGTTCCTCGATCGACTCTTCGGAAGCATCTTCGTCCGTCTTGCGCGGGGCGTCGTAATCAGTCGCCATGGTGTTTCCCTGCCCTCTTCGTACCCGTGGTGTTGCCTGCTGAGCCCTTGAACAGGTACAGCGGCCGAGAAATTCCGCACTGGAATCTTTCGTCCCCCGAAACCCTTGACAGCCAGGCCGGGACCGGCAACAACCGTTCCCGAGGACGGGATTGTGCCCTATGAAGGGCCCTACCCGCGCGTCAGGGTCCACCTTCCGGCCAGCGTGTCGCAACAAATGTCAGGACCGAACACCAGAATGCTCATGGGTGCGCGATACTGCGCACTAATGAGCATACAGGAGCGGTTACGCGCGCAACGGGTCGGTAGCGGCGAGGAGGTCGTGGAGCGGCCCGAACAGCGCCGGGCTGGCCGCGATCGACATTTCCGGCGACACGTCCGCCCCGTTCAGCCCGCCGATGGCCGCGCCGGCCTCGGCGGCGATCAGCGCACCCGCTCCGTAGTCCCACGGATTCAGTCCGCGTTCGTAGACCGCGTCCAGCCGGCCGCAGGCGACGTAGCACAGGTCGATCGCACCGACCCCGATCCGCCGGATGTCGCGGACCTCGGTGATCAACTGCTGGATCACCGCGGCCTGGACCTCCCGCCGGGCCGGGTCGTACCCGAACCCGGTCCCGACCAGGGCCTTGCTCAGCTCGGTGCACCCCGACACTTGGATCGACTTTCCGTCCAGGAACGCGCCGCCGCCCTTGGTCGCGGTGTACACCTCGCCTCTCGGCGCGTCCACGACCACACCGGCCACGGTCTCCCCGTCGTACTCGACCGCGATCGAGACGGCGTACGTCGGGATGTCGTACAGGTAGTTCACCGTGCCGTCGATCGGATCGACCACCCAGCGGACGCCACTGGTGCCGACCACGTCGTCACCCTCCTCGCCGAGGAACGAGTCGTCCGGGCGGGCCTGCAGGACCCGGGCCCGGATCAGCTCCTCCGACTCCCGGTCGACCGCGGTGACCACGTCGGTGACGGTGCTCTTGGTGTCGGCGACCGTGATCGTGCCGCGGCGGCGTTCGACGATCAGCCGCGCCGCCTCCTCCGCCACCTCCACGGCCAGCTTGAGCAGGTCCTGGGGGCTTTCGGTACTCATCCACGTCCTCGCTTCGCTCCGGGCGCGGATGAGGCTCGGAGCGGTCTATGCCTATTGATGAACTCGCTTCGCTCGTTCATGCAGATTCCTTCGCTGGTTGGGTCGGTCGACGCAGGGGTGGGCAGCAGTCGTGACGGCAGTCGTCCCAGGCCGGGCCGAGCTTGCCGACGCAGGGCCGGGCCGGCTCCTCGCCGCGCTCAGCCGCGGCCCGCTCGACGACCAGGTCGCGCAGCATGGCGACGAACTGCGGGTCGGTGCCGGGGGTCGCGGCCCGGGTCATCGGCAGCCGGAGCTTCTCGGCCGTCTGGGCGGCCTCGGTGTCGAGGTCGTAGATGACCTCCATGTGGTCGCTGACGAACCCGATGGGTACGACTGCCACACCCGGTACGCCGTCCGCCGCCAGAGCCTCCAGGTGGTCGTTCACGTCCGGCTCGAGCCACGGCACCTGCGGCGGGCCGGAGCGCGAGCAGTAGACCAGGTCACTCCGGAGGGACTGGCCGGTCCGGCGCTCGATCTCCGTGGTGATCTCCGCCGCCACGTCCAGGTGCCAGTCGACGTACCCGTTGCCGTCCGGTCCGCTGGTCGCGTTCATCGCGGTCGGGATGGAATGCGTCACATAGGCGATCGCCGAGCCCTCGGGCAGCTCGCTGAGCGCCTTCGCGGTCGCCTCGACGAACGAGCCGACGAAGCCGGGGTGGTTCGCGTAGTGCCGAAGCTTGTCGATCCGGGGCGCGTTCGGCACCTGCTTGGCGGCGTCCTCGAGGTTCTCGCGGTACTGCCGGCAGCCCGAGTACGACGGGTAGGCCGAGGTCACGATCACCACGGCCCGGCGGATGCCGTCGTCGGCCATCTGCCGCATGGTGTCGGTCAGGTACGGCGCCCAGTTGCGGTTGCCCCAGTAGATCGGCAGGTCCACCCCGATCTCGTCGAACGACTCCCGCAGCGCCGCGAGCAGGGCGCGGTTCTGGTCGTTGATCGGGCTCTTCCCACCGAACGCGTAGTAGTGCTCCCCGACCTCCTTCAACCGCTCGTCGGGGATCCCCCGGCCCCGCGTCACGTTCTGCAGGAACGGCAGTACGTCGTCCGGCTGCTCGGGCCCCCCGAAGGACAGCAACAGCACCGCGTCGTACGGCGAAGCATCCACTGGCATGCTCCAAGTTTCTCAGTTGAGGCCAGAGCCCGGACCGCCAGGCCATCACAATCGCCCCGGCGCAGCCTGGGTGAGCGCGGGCCGGCGGGTACGCCCGCGGATGTGATGGCGTGGCGGTCCGACCGAATCCCCAGCGGTTAGGGTGTTCCCGGTCCCTCATGCTCAAGCCCTACGTCCATCTCATGCGCCGTCCCGGTGCCAGTGCGTTCTTCACTGCCGGGATCCTCGGGCGTATGCCGATCTCGATGATCGGGCTCGGCATCGTCATCCTGATCGCGCAGGAGAGCGGCTCCTACGGTCTGGCAGGTGCGGTCTCCGGTGTGGCCGTCATCGCGGGCGCGCTGACCGGCCCGATCCAGGGCCGGCTGGTCGACCGGTTCGGGCAGCGCAAGCTGCTGATCATCGGCTCGGTGGTCTGCACGATCGCGCTCGCGGTGTTGCTGGTCGCCGTACGTGCCGACTACGCCACCTGGGTGCTCTACGTGGTGTCGTTCGTTGCCGGTGGCACCCGTCCGCAGGTGGGCTCGTTCGTCCGTGCCCGCTGGACGCACCTCCTCGGCCGTGGCCGGGCGTTGCAGACCGCGTTCGCCCTCGAGGCGGTCGGTGACGAGGTCGTCTTCATCGTAGGCCCGGTGCTGGTCACGGCGCTCGCCACTCAGGTCAGTCCGTACGCCGCTCTGGCCGCAGCCGGCGTACTAGGGCTGGCCGGTGGCATCTGGCTGGCGCTGCTGCGTGCGTCCGACCCACCGGGCCGGGGCAAGTCGGATGGGGCCGAGCAGGCACCACTCCCCTGGGTCTCGATCCTGCTGCTCAGCCTGATCGGTCTCGGCCTCGGCGCGACCCTCGGCGGTGCGGAGGTCGTCACGGTTGCGTTCACCACCGAGAAGGGCCAGGCCAGCATGTCCGGCGTCGTACTGGCCGTGTGGGCGTTCGGCAGCCTGCTGGCGGGTCTCTGGTACGGCTCGGTGCACTGGCGCGCACCGGTCGAGCGCCGCCTGCTGATCGGCACCATCCTGCTCGCGCTGACCCTTGCGCCGCTCCCCTGGGTCGACAGCGTGCTCATGCTGGGCGTCGTCCTGTTCTGCTGCGGGATGACCATCGCGCCGACCATGGTCGCGGTCACCGCCTGTGTCGAGGAGTGGGTGCCGCCGCAGCGCCTCACCGAGGCGATCACCTGGACCGTCACCGGCATCCTCCTCGGTGTGGCCCCTGGCAACGCCGCCGCCGGCCACGCCGTCGACCTGTGGGGTTCGTCCGACGCCTACTGGGTCCCCGTCTGCTTCGGCATCTCCTGCGCCCTGATCGCCGCCGCCTCCATCACCTTCGCCCGCCCGAAGACGAGGTTCGCGCACAACTAGCCTTGTATCTCCTCCGACGGGAGATGTGAGGGTGTGGGCATGGACCACTCGATCGGTGAGCTGGCGCGCCGGGCCGGGGTGACCGTCAAGACGGTGCGGTACTACTCCGACCTCGGCTTGCTGGAGTCACGTCGTACTGCTGCCGGTCACCGCCGGTACGACGCCGGCGCGGTGGCGCGGCTGGAGCTGATCCGGACGTTACGGGGTCTGGGCATCGACCTGGCGATGGTGCGGGCGGTGCTCGAGCAGGAGCGGACGCTCGCCGACGTACTCACGGCACACGCCGAGGCGGTCGCCGTACAGATCCGGACGCTGCAGTTGCAGCACGCGGTGCTGTCAGTGGTCGCCCATCGTCACTCGACGCCAGAGGAGCTCGAACGCATGCATGAACTGACAGCCCGGTCCGCACACGAGCGCCGCGCCTTGATCACGGACTTCCTGACCTCGACCCTCGGCGATGATCCTGACTTCGCCGCGATCCGGCAGAACCTCACGCCCGTGCTCCCCGACGACGCCGAACCTCAGCAGGTCGAGGCTTGGCTGGAGCTGGCGTCGCTGGTCCAGGACGACACCTTCCGCTCCGCCGTACGACGGATGGCCGCCGGGTACCGCACGATCGCAGCGGAAGCCGGTGCGCCGCTCCAGCACGACCCGGAGCTGCGCGACCGGCTGATCGAGCTCCGCCGGACCGAGGCCGGCCCGCGCTGGCACCGCTATCTGGAACTGGTTGCCGTCGTCAACGGCTGGGCCGCGCCGTCACGGATGGCGGGGTAGCGGCGCGTTCCAGCCGCGCCGGATGGCCAGCAGGCGGATGGTGAAGCAGGTGACCGCGCCCACGATCGGCACCCACAGGGCGTCGTAGTCGAGGGCTGCCGCGACGACTACGATGCCGGCGCCGAGGAACGCCGGGGTGGCGTAGATCTCGGCGCGCAGTACGACGGGGACACGGCCGCTGAGGATGTCGCGGATCACGCCGCCGCCGATGGCGGAGATGGTGCCGAGGAGCGCAGCCGAGAGCGGCGACAGACCGTACTCGATCGCTTTCACCGCGCCGGTCACGCAGAACAGCGCGAGGCCGGCCGCGTCGAAGATGTTCACCAGCCGCTCGACCCGGCCGATCCCGGGATGCAGGAAGAACGTGAGCAGCCCGGCCGCGACCGGGACCACCAGGTAGCGCCAGTCCTCCAGCGCGGCCGGCGGGATCGCACCGATCAGCACATCCCGGATGAACCCGCCGCCGAGCCCGGTGACGAGCGCCAGCACCAGGATGCCGAACACGTCGAGCTTCTTGCGTACGCCGACCAGCGCGCCGGTGATCCCGAACACGAAGATCCCGACCAGGTCGAGCGCATGCAGTGCCTCCAGTCCAGTCACAGTCGGCACCGTAAACCACAGGCGACGGGCCGCCCGCGCACTCTATGGTCTGTGGACATGAGTGGAGCGCCCGATGTCGACTACACCGCAACCTCACTGCGACCGGATTGGAACACGCTCCCGCCGATCTTGCACGAATCCCTCGCCGTTGCCCTCGGCAGCGAGGTCGCCGAGGCGGGACCCCCGGTCAGCTCAGGTTTCACCGGCGGGTTCGCCGCACCTGCCCGACTGGCAGACGGTCGCCACGTCTTCATCAAGGCGTCCGACGACACCCTCCACTCCTACCGCGCCTACCAACGCGAAGCCGAGGTAGTCCCCCAGCTGCCAGGTGCCATCCAGGTCCCGGCCATCGTCGCCTCCGCACACGCCAGTGACGGGGACCGTCAGTGGTTCGCCGTCGTGTCCGAGTGGGTGGCGGGCCGCATGCCTGGAGCGCCTTGGACGGCCGGGGACTTCGCGCAGGTGACCGCGACCTGTGAGCGGATCGCGGAGGTGATGGATCCGAGTCCGCTCGACGGACTGCAGAGCTTCCTGAAAGATCTCGACGAGAACGACTCACCGCTGCAGACTCCGGCCCGAATCCTGGCGGACGAGGCACCGCTGCCAACCGGCCTGCAACCGTGGGTGCCGAAGATCCTGCCCGAACTGGTCGACCTGATCCAGCTGGCACCGGAAGCGTTCGCCGGGGAGTCGGCGACGCACGGCGATCTGCGGCCGGACAACATGCTGATCGACGCGGACGGCACCTGCTGGACCTTCGACTGGAACTGGCTCGCCCTCGGGCCACCCTGGATGGACTGGGTCGGTCTGCTGCCGGTCGCACAGCACCACGGCATCGACACGATCGCCGCGATCCACACCAGCCCGCTGACGGACGGCGTACCGGCTGAGTATCTCGATTGCTACATCGCGGCCGTGGCGGCGTACATGATGAAGAACGCCGACGCCCCGCCGCCGTTCGGGTGTACGCCGGCGCTGCGGGAGCACCAGCGGTACTACGCCTGGACCTTCCTCGACTGGCTTGCCGTACGCCGCGGCTGGTGACAGCGCCTACCGTGGACATATGACGAAAGGTCCGACCACGAGGTTCAAGGTCGAGGTGCTGGACGGCGATCGGACGTCCCGGCGTGAGGACGTCGTCGTCACCGAGGAGCCGCTCGAGCTCCGGCTGGAGTGGCCCGGACGGCCGCCCGAGCCGCTGGTGGTGACGATGCGGACGCCCGGCTCCGACTTCGAGCTGGCGGCCGGGTTCTGTCTCGGCGAAGGGTTCGCGGTGCGGCCGGACGCGATCAAGACCGTTGCCTATTGCACCGATGTGAAGCTGACCCGGGAGCAGCAGTTCAACACCGTCACCGTGACGTTCGACGGCCCGCCCGACCGGGAGCCACCACAGCGGTACGGCGTGACGTCGGCAGCGTGCGGGGTCTGCGGTCAGCAAAGCCTGGACGAACTGGCCGAGCGCGACTACGACCCCGTCGACCCGGTGGAAACAAGCGTCGACGTCGTACGACGCCTGCCCGAACTGCTCCGCGAAGGTCAGCCGATGTTCACCCGCACCGGCGGCCTGCACGCGGCCGGCCTGTTCACCGCAGACGGCCGGAAGATCGTGGTGAAGGAAGACGTCGGTCGCCACAACGCCGTCGACAAGGTGGTCGGCTGGACTGTCCTCAACAACCACAGCCGCAAGGGCCTGGTTCTGGTGGTCAGCGGCCGCGCCGGATACGAGATCATCCAGAAAGCAGTCGCCGCTGGGATCGGAATGATCGTGGCGGTGGGCGCACCGTCGAGTCTGGCGGTCGAGCTGGCCCGGCGGTTCAACGTCACGGTGGCCGGCTTCACCCGCGGCGACCGCTGCGTCGTCTACAGCGCGCCGGAGCGGATCACGCGTCCAGCTTGATGAAGGTCGCTTTCGGGACGTACTCGTAGCGGTCCGGCATGCAGGTCAGGATGATGACCTGGCCGTGGTCGCCGGCCCGGCCGAGGAGCGCGCCCATGTCGCGCAGGCGGGCCTTGTCGGACCAGCCGAGGGCGTCGTCGAAGATGACCGGCACACTGTGCTCGCCGGTGCTGACCAGGTGGCTGATCGCCAGCCGGGTGATGATCGCCAACTGCTCCTGCGCACCCGTCGACAGCGCCTCGACCGGCAGCCGCGTGCCATCCAGCTCGCGCTCGGACACGGCGAGGTCGTCGTCCAGCCACACCCGGAACGACGGTCCGTACACACTCCGCCCGAGCGACTCGATCCGGCTCTGCAACGGCTCGGAGTACTTCGTCTGCGCCTCGGACCGATGACGGCTCAACGTCTCGAACACCCGCCGAGCCGCCTCCGCCCGGCGCCGCAGGCTGTCGTGCTCCGACCGTACGGCGGCCAACTCCAGCTCGGCCACGTCGCGTCGCGTCGCCAACCCATCCCGGCCCGACTGCTCCAGCCGCCCCTCGGTCGTCCGCAGCGCGTCACGCAACGTATCCCGCTCGCCCTGCAGCCGCCCAGCCACAGCCAACGCGTCCGCCAACTCACCGGCGACCTGGTCGGCTCCGGCAGCATCGACCTGCTCCTGTACGCCGGTCAGCTCCTCGAGCACCGCCTCGACCTCACTGGTCGCCTCAGCCTCGACTGCGGCGACAGCCTCATCGTCGAGAACACCCCGGGCCACCTCCAACGCCTCAACCGCCGCAGCCAACCGCTCCGCCGCGATTTCCGCCCGCGCCCGCGCGTTCTGCGCCTCCGACCGATCCTCGTCCGCCGCCTTCCGGGCCTGCGCCGCGGCGAACTCCGCGTCGCGCAGCAACCGCTCGGCCTCGGCGAGACCGTCTCGCGCCTCATCGAGCGCGCGCTGCGCGCCGGTCAGATCATCAGGCTCGCTGACCGGAAGCTCGAAGTCGTCGAAGAGCGTGTCGTGCGGCGAGACGAACTCCTCGAACAACGACATCTGACCCGGCACGCCCTCGACCGCGGCCTGCTGGTCCGACAGCTCCTCAGGTTCGTCCGGCCCGAGCCGCGCGGTCAGCACGGCGATCCGCTCCCCCGGATCACCACCAGCCGTCAGCGACCGCTCGGTCCGGCGGGCCTCGTGCAGCTCGGCGGATGCCGTGTCGGCCTTCCGCAGCAGCTCCCTGGCGGCCGCGACATCCTTCACGCCCGCCTTCTTCAGCAGGTCCTTCTCGCGCCGGACCGCGTCGTCCACCCGCGACCGCAGCGTCGCCGCTTCCCCGCCGGCCCGGACCGTCACCTCGACCTGCCCCGGTACGCCGACCACCAACTCACCGGAGACCAGCAGCTCGGCCGATTCGTCGAAGCCCAGTTCCGCCGGTACACCACCCGAGCCCGCATCGAGCCCGGTCCCCGACAACTCGACCGGCTCGGCACCAAGGCGTCGTACCGACACTTCCGGTACGCCGGCCGCCAGCGCGGCGCGGGCCTCGACGACCGCGGCGTGTGCGTCCTCCAACGCGGCGACCAGCGCGTCGTCGACCTTGATCCGGTCCAGGATCGTCCCGGCCGCGGCGATCCGGGCACGTACGTCGACCAGCTCGGTCTGCTGACCGAGCAGTCGGTCCAGCTCGGCGCGGTCCATCAACTCCGAGACGCGGCGTTCCGCTTCCTGGACGTCGGTACGACGGGCGTCCTTGAGCTCGACCACCTCGGCCAGTGCCGCCTCGGCCGCGTGCACCATGTCGGCCGCGGTCTTGGCGACCGTCTCGGCATCGGTACGGCGCTCGATCAGTTCGGCGTCGGTCTTGGTGAACCGTTCGACCTCATCGAGCAGCCGTTCCCGCTCGACCCGGGTCCGGGTGTGGTTCTCCAGCCGGGCGCGGGCAGTCTCGGCGCGGGACTTCACCGAGTCGCGGCGAAGCAGGATCTCGTCGGTCGCCTTCTTGCGTTCGCGCAGTTCCTCGACCGAGGTGAGGTGGTCGGTGAGCCGGTTCGCGACGTCGTCGAGGTCGAGCGCCAGCCGCTCGGCGCGACGGATGTCCTGCTGGACCTCCTCCATCGCCTTCAGCGCCTGGGCCGCAGTGAGCTCGGCGGCGACGACGGCCTTCTCGGACCTGGCGAAATCACCGGTTGCTCGACCGCCGCGCGTCCAGTAGCGCAGGTACTCGTGCTCGACCGCTGTCACGAGCGGCATCGACGCACCGTCGACCGGCGTACCCGACTCCGCTGTCACCGCAGTGATGAGCGGCTCAGCATCCGCGGGTGTGGGCAGCACCAACGACTGGCCCTGGCTGACCATCAGGGTCTGCCACAGCACCGGGTCGACGTGTTGGTGGAAGAGCCGCTCCGCCTCGTTGTGCGCCTCGCGGCCGGTCCACGACATGCGACGGCCGTCGAAGTCGACGACGGTCAGCTCGGTGGAGCGGTTCTTCAGCCAGCTCTTGGTGTAGGTCAGCTCTTTGCTGCCGAGACTGAGCTCGACCGTCACCTCGGGTCCGACGTCCTGGCCGACCGGCTGGATGTCGCGGATCCGGGTCGACTTCGAGTCGTCCGGCAGGTCGAAGATCAGGCCGAACGCCTCGACCAGGCTGGACTTGCCGACCTCGTTGTCGCCGACGACCACGGTGGTGCCGAGGGCGGGCAGCCGAACGGTACGGTCCTTGACGCCGCGGAAGTCCCGCAGCGTCAGACTGTGCAACCTCATCCGGCGTCCCGAGCCAGTCTGTGCATCAACGACAGTGCCGCCCCGGCACCCTCGTCACCGGCGGCCAGCGCCTGCCGCAACTCCTCCATCGCCGCCCGGGCCGGGCCGCTCAACTGCAACGCGTCCAGGTCGGCCGCGTCGGGCGCCGGCCGGACGGTCCAGAACTTCGCCCACCGCTCGACACTGGCGAACACCTCACCCTGCGCGTCGATCATGGCGTCGAGCCGGCTCAGCAACGGCAGCGCCAACGAACCGTCGCCGGCGAGCCGGACATAGGTCCGCTCCTTCTCCGGCAACTCCGCGAACCAATCCTCCAGTCCCTGCAGCGATTCCTCGTCGAACAGTTCGGCGCGATGGTCGACCATGTGCCAGGCGCCGACCCGCACCGGCTCGACCTCGATCTCGCCGCCGCCGACGGTCACCTTGAGCACGTTGCCCGGATCGTCCTCCTCGGGCGACGTGACCTCCTGCGTCCCGGAGAACCAGATCCGCTCGGTCACCTGCGTCGTCGAGTGCCGGTCGCCGAGACCGACGTACTGCAGCCGTCCGTCGGCAACCGCCGCTTCCAGGGCTGCCTGATCGATCGTCGGCACGTCGGACATGCCGCCACTGAGACTGGTCAGCTGACCGTGCGCGAGCAGGATCCGCGTCGTACCGGCTACGGGCTTCAGGTCGGCGTACCCGGGGGCTGCCGGGTCTGACAGCGGGCGCCGCGAACGCCAGGGCGCGCCGACGATCTCGACACCGGGCATGATCTCCAGCGGCGTGGTGTCGGTCAGGACGGTCACATGCTCGGGCGCGTGTGCCTGCCACTGCGCCGACGTCCAGAGCGAGCCGGGCTCGAGGGCGTCGTGGTTGCCCGGCAGCAGGACGACCGGGACCGGGATCCGCTTGAGTGCTTCACAAGCACGCAAGATGGTCTGCCGCTCGACCTGGTTGTGCTCGAACACGTCGCCGGTGACGACCACGAAGGCCGCTCCGGTGCTGGTTGCGACGTCACCGATCCGCGCGACAGCATCCAGCCGGGCCTGACCCCACCGGGCCTGACCGTCCGGCCCCAGGAACCGGCGCATCATCCCCAGCTGCCAGTCCGAACTGTGCAGAAACGTGATCGACTCTTCCATCGCGGTCAGAACGCTAACCTGCGCCACCGACAACCGCCCAACCCAACACACCCCAACCCCCACACCGCCCACACTCCGGACAGCCGGATGAGAGGGTCAGAGGGTGGAGACGGAGCGATTGCGGCTACGCCGGTTCACGGCAGCGGACGCCGGATTACTCGTCGAGCTGGATTCCGATCCCGAGGTGATGCGGTTCCTGACCGGGCAGCCGACGCCACCGGACGAGGTCGAGAAGGTCGTTCTGCCGGCGATCCTGCGGTTGTACGACGAGCATCCGGGCCTGGGCACGTTCGCCGCCGAGCAGAAGTCCGACGGGGCGTTCATCGGGTGGTTCGGCCTCCTGCCGACCGCCGCACCGGCGACCGTGGACGTCGGGTACCGGCTGAATCGGACCGCGTGGGGCAAGGGGTATGCGACCGAAGGCACGAAGGCGCTGATCGACAAGGCGTTCGGGGAGCTCGGGATGGACCACGTGATCGCGGACACGATGGCGGTCAACCACCGGTCCCGGGCGGTGATGCGCCGGTCCGGCCTGCGGTTCGTCCGGATCTTCCACGAACACTTCGACGATCCGCTGCCCGGCACCGAGTTCGGCGAGGTCGAGTACGCCGTCGACCGCCGTACCTGGGAAGCTGGACAACGTGCCTGACGATCAACGCCCGTACGCCGTCCTGGACATCGACGCGACGCTGTCCGACACCAGTGAGCGGATCCACTTCCTGCAGACGCGGCCGAAGGACTGGGACTCGTTCTTCGCGCATGCCAAGGAGGACGCGGTCCTGGACGAAGGGCTCGCGGTCGCGACCACGCTGGCGGCCGACCACGAGATCGTCTACCTGACCGGCCGGCCCGAGCGGCTGCGGCGGGACACGCTGAAGTGGCTGAAGGACAACGGCTTCCCGGACGGGAAGATGTACATGCGCGGGAACACCGACCGGCGCCCGTCGATGACGATGAAACTCGGCCGGCTGAAGCGGCTGGCCGAGGACCGTCCGGTCGCCGTCCTGGTCGACGACGACGTGAAGGTGTGCGCGGCCGCCGAGAAGGCCGGCTACTCGGTGATGAGGGCCGACTGGGGACTCGATGCCGAGACCCAGCCGACCCTCTTCGAGGCCCAGGAGAAAGAGGGCCGTACGTAGCTACTTACTGAGCCCGACGATCAGCACGTTCGGGTACGGCGGGCAACGGCGCCGCCACCGCGATCAGGATCAGCAGGCCCACGATCACGACACCTGCGCGTGCACTCCGATCCCGACGTACCAGGCGCAACGCCTGCCGGGTCGGTGAAACGGTCCCGGCGACCGACGAACTCACAAGCACTCCCGACAGATCGAACCCAGGCAACGCACAGGCAGCCGGCAAACGTTAGGCCGCATCCTCCCACCACCGGAGGACCATCCCGAGTCGTGAGAATTCCAACCCAGGAACTCGGGATTCAGATAGTGAGTACGCTCCGCTCGTGGACCACGAACTGCGGATCGATGACCGAGTGCTGCGCTACTGCCTGTACGGCGATCCGGCGGGCCCGCCGGTGGTGTCCCTTGGCGGTTCCCCGAGCACCCGCTGGAAGCGGCCGGACGCCGTGCGGACCATCGAGGAATCCGGCCTGTGCCTGCTCATCCCCGACCGCCCCGGTTACGGCGGCTCGACCAGACAGCCGGGTCGCACGGTGGCCGATGTGGCCACTGATGTGCAAGCACTGGCCGACGCCCACAACTGGGACCGCTTCGCACTCACCGGCGGATCGGGCGGCGGCCCACACGCTCTGGCCTGTGCGGCCCTTCTCCCCGCTCGCGTCACGCGCTGCGCGGTCAGTGGGGGCATCACGCCGCCGCTCGTGGACGGACCCGAGCCGGGCGAGGACGAGGCGGACCCACGGCGAAACCGCACGTCCTGGTTGGCCGCTCGCGGCGAGGAACACATCCGGCCCCTGTTCGAGGAGGCCACCCGAAGGATCATGTCGGCGGTCGAAGCCGGCGGACCGGAGATTCCGCCCGACCCACACTCCCCTGCGCCGCCGGCACCACCTGCCCGTGACGACGCGGACGCGATGGCCCGGCTCACCGCGACCTTCGTCACGAGCCACGACGGTTGGGTGGACGACAACATCGCCTTCGCGACCGACTGGGGATTCCGCCTCGCCGACGTACGTGTCCCGACCAGCGTCTGGTTCGGTTCCGGCGACGACCGCGCCCAGAGGTACGCCGACCTCCTCGCAGCCGAGCTCCCGCACGCCGAACTCGTGCCGTACGCCGGCGGCCACATCCAGCCCGCCCCCGCCTACCGCAATCTCCTGCTTTGGCTTCAGAGCGGCAACCGATAGCGGCTCACCCAGGTCGGGCCGTCGCTGTCGCGCTGACCGGGAGCGCCGCCGACCGGTACGTCGCCTTGGTGCTGGAACCCTCGCGACTCGTAGTAGGACCTGAGCCGACTGTTGGAACTGACGCAGTCGAGGCGGAGATACCCACACCCGAGGGCACGACTGGTGGCGACGGCCCAGTCGAGCAGAGCCGCACCCAGGCCGGTCGCCGAGCGACGGACGGCCAGCTGACGGCCGGTCCGTCCGGTGACCTCCGCCAACTCGGTCAGGGAGACCTGCTGGCGTTCGCCGGCGACGCACCGCACAGCTACCACACGAAAGACAGCTCGGCTGACGTCACAGTGGTCATCGCTTCGCCTGTCCAGGCCTGAAACCCGCTGGCAGCCCAACGGTCGTTGGCCGGACACTGGGGTGATGGTGAACGACGCGGTAGAGGTCGCACGACAGCTGGTGACAGAGCAGTACCCGGACGCGCGGGCGGCGTGGCTGGGTGGGAGCGTCGTACGGGGTGATGCCTCCGCGACGTCTGATCTGGACATCACTGTGCTGCTCAGTGGCCCACCGGCGCCGATGCGACGGTCGCTCGAGTACGGCGGTTGGCCGGTCGAGCTGTTCGTGCACACCGAGGACTCGGTGGCGCACTTCTGCGCCAAGGACCAGCAGCGCTGGCAGCCGACCATGATGCGCCTCGTCGGCGAGTCGATCGTGCTGGTCGACACCGACGGATCCGGAGCGCGGCTGCAGCAGGAGTGCCTTGCGGTGGTCGCGGCCGGCCCTCGGGCGTTGACGACCGCGGAGCTGGACCTGCTGCGCTACATGATCACCAACCTGCTGGACGACCTCGCTGACGCGTCGACCGACGACGTACGCACAGCCGTCGCGTCAGTGCTCTGGCAGGACGCCGCCAGACTGCTGCTCACCGGCTCGCGGCACTGGTCCGGCACGGGCAAGGGCCTGCTGCGGGAGCTCAACGCGTACGACGAGCAGCACGGGACCGACCACGCTCGGGTGCTGATTGCCGGCTTACGAGACACCGATGTACTGGTCGAGGAGGTGCAAAGCATCCTCGACCAGTACGGCGGGCGACTGTTCGCCGGGTTCGAGCTGGCCGCTCAGCCGGTCTGACACCTCACTCGGCGTCGATCAGCTGCCAGTCGCGGCGCTTGGGTAGCAGGCGGACGGCGATCACTGCGATCACCGCACCGAGCAGGAAGCCCGGGATCGTCCAGCGCCAGCCGGTGAACGCACTGGTCGAGGCAGTCTGAGTCGCAGCGGACTCCGCGGGCGGTTCGGCCGCCTGCGCCGACGGGTCTTCGGCTTGCTGACCGAAGAAGGTCGGCCCGCCCCACGACGGCACACCGTTGCGTTCGGTGTTCAGCAGCCCCAGGGAGCCGAGGAGCTTGACCAGGGTGGCTGAGTCGGTGGCGTGGTGCCAGGTGGGATTCTCCGGCAGCGATGAGCCGTCCATCGATGCTCTGGTGGCGATCCAGGCCCCACCGGGCGCGTCCGGATAGATGATGTCGATGCGCCACACCGACATGTCGTGGATCATCCAGGTGGCACGGACGAACCGGCCGGAATCATGGCTCCCGTCACGGGGCACGTTGCGCGATCCATTGATCTGCGTCAGCCGTTGGAGGGCGGCGTACTGCTGATCCTCGTAGCCGACGGCAATCACCTTCGGCGGGCTGCTGAGGAGCACACTGGTCGGACCGCCGGCGTGGGCGGGGGTGGCGCCGAGGGCGGCGACGGCGAGCAGGGCGACGAACAGAGCAAGAGTACGGCGGACCATGGCAGCTCTCCCTGAGAACGAGGACTCACCCCAGGTACACCGCCGACGGCTACGAGGTTCCCTGCGCGAGTTGCACCGCCCGCGCCTTGTCGGCGACGCCTTCGAGACGGAAGGTGACTCCGGCACGCACCCAGACCAACGTGGGGCCTGCTACGCGTACTCGGCGCTCGACTCCGGCGGTGTCGACCAGCACGAGCTCATGCGGTGTGTCGAACCAGTAGCCGTTGATCTCCGGTACGTGCTCCAGGGTCCGGTAGTACTTCTTGAAGTACAGCGGCGACACCTCGGCCCGGAACTGCTCCAGGCGTACGCCGTCCCACCCGATCGCCACGAACGCCGGTGACGCCTCAACACCCTTCGGCGCACCGAGCTCACTGGGCAGAGCCGGCTTGAACCCAGCGACCCGCTCCGCCTCCTCCAACGACAGCTGACCGGTCACAGCGGGTGGTGCGGGCGCAGTGGTCGGACCAGTCCCGACAGGTTGGGCGCGCACTCCCCCGATGTTGAGCCACTCCGCCACCGTGGCGCGGACAGGTGGTGTCGCCACTGCACCCGCGACCAGGACCAGGAACAGGGCCAGGAACGTCCGCCAGCGGTCCCGTAGCGAGCGCCGTACGGGCAGGTCAGCTACCCGGGTCAGCACTGCAGCCGTCAGGCCCTCGTCGACAGGAGGTACGACGGCAGAACGCCCGAGAGCCCGTAGCTCGTCGTCCAAGCTCATCGCTGCACCTCCTTGTCAGGTAGCGAATCCCGTAGGCGTCCCAGTGCACGGTGCAGGCGGGACTTGACCGTCCCACGCGGCCAGCCGAGCACCACAGCTGTCTCCTGCTCGTCCAGGTCCAACAGGTAGCGGCAGGTCACCACCAGCCGGAAGGTCTCCGGCAACGAGCGCACAGCCTCCAGCAGCTCCCGCCGCCGCTCCAGCGACACAGCGTGCTCCGCAGGGTCCAGTACGACGTCGAGCGGAGCAGCCAACTCCTCACGGTGGGACCGGCGACTGCGCGACCGCAGAACGTTCCGCGTCTCGTTGGCCACGATCCGCAGCAACCAAGGCCGGAAGGCCGCTCCGGTCCGGAAGCTCCCGAGGGCCCGGTACGCCTTCACGAACGACTCCTGCACCACGTCATCGGCGTCCGCACCGGCGCCGAGGAAGACCGCCGTACGCTTCGCCACCTGGGCGTGCAGCACCACCAGCTCGCCGTACGCGGCAGATTCCCCACCACGCACCCGAGCCACGATCGCCGCCTCGTCCGCCTGGCTGATCGCTCCTCCTGTCCGCACTGACGCGTTGCTGACATTGTCACTACACCGCGGGTGATCCGATGGTTCCGTGACATAGGGTCGATTTCGTGCCAGAAGTCGACGCGAGTTTCCTCGCCCTTCCCCGTCATGAGCTTGCCGAAGCCGCCCTGCAGCGGGCCAAGGACCTCGGTGCCACCTTCACCGAGTTCCGGCTCGAGCGGATCCGGTCGGAGTCCATCGCGCTGCGCGACAGCCAGCTGGAGAACGCCAAGGACGACGAGGACCTCGGCCTCGCGGTCCGGGTCATCCACGACGGCACGTGGGGCTTCGCCGCCGGGGTCGCGCTGACCAAGGACGAGGCCGTCCAGGTCGTCGAGCAGGCGGTGAACATGGCCCAGGTGTCCCGGCCGATCAACGCCGAGACCATCGAGCTCGCCGACGAGCCCGTCTACACCGACGTCAGCTGGACCTCGTCGTACGAGATCGACCCGTTCGCCCTGCCGCGGGCCGAGAAGGTCGCGCTGCTGACCGACTACAGCGACCGGCTGCTGCAGGCCGAAGGCGTCGCGCACGTCAGTGTCCACGTCGCCTCGGTCCACGAGTGCAAGTACTACGCGAACTCCGCGGGTACGTCGTACACGCAGCAGCGGGTCCGGATCGGGCCGAAGATCACCGCGTTCGCGGTCGACGCCGAGACCGGGCGGTTCGACTCGATGAGCTCCTGCGCGCCGCCGGCCGGGCGCGGCTGGGAGTACCTGACCGGCACCGGCTGGAACTGGGACGAGGAACTGGCCCAGATCCCCGGCTGGCTGGCCGAGAAGATGGCCGCGCCGACCGTCGACGCCGGCACGTATGACGTCGTCATCGACCCGACCAACCTGTGGCTCACCATCCACGAGTCGATCGGCCACGCCACCGAGCTCGACCGCGCCCTCGGCTACGAGGCGAACTACGCCGGCACCAGCTTCGCCACCACCGACAAGCTCGGCACGCTGAAGTACGGCTCGCCGATCATGCACGTGACCGGCGACCGCACCGCCGAGCACGGCCTGTCCACCGTCGGGTACGACGACGAGGGTGTGGCCGGCCAGCAGTGGGACCTGGTCAAGGACGGCGTCCTGGTCGGCTACCAGGTCGACCGCCGGATGGCGAAGGTCAACGAGGAGCTCCTGGGTACGCCGCGCTCCAACGGCTGTGCGTACGCCGACTCGTCCGGTCACATCCCGATCCAGCGGATGGCGAACGTGTCGCTGCAGCCGGCCGCCGACGGTCCGTCCACCGCGGAGCTGATCTCCCGGGTGGAGGACGGCATCTACATCGTCGGCGACAAGTCCTGGTCGATCGACATGCAGCGGTACAACTTCCAGTTCACCGGCCAGCGGTTCTACAAGATCACCGACGGCAAGCTGGACGGTCAGCTCCGCGATGTCGCCTACCAGGCGACCACCACCGACTTCTGGGGCTCGATGGAGGCCGTCGGCGGTCCGCAGACGTACGTCCTCGGCGGCGCGCTCAACTGCGGCAAGGCCCAGCCCGCGCAGTCCGGGGCCGTCAGCCACGGCTGTCCGTCCGCCCTGTTCCGCAGCGTCCGCATTCTCAACACCACGCAGGAGGCCGGCCGGTGACGACCGCCATTCAGCTCACCCCGCAGGACACCATCGAGCGGGGTCTCGCCCTGGCCGCGGCCGAGGGCGCCGACGGCTGCGTCGTCATCGTCGCCGAGAGCTCCAGCACCAACCTGCGCTGGGCCAACAACACCCTCACCACCAACGGCGCGATGCGCGGCTCCAGCGTGACCGTGATCGCGACGGTCGGAGCCGGCGAGGGTACGGCGGCCGGCGTGGTCGGCCGGTCCTCGGTGACCGACGCGTCGTTGCGCGAGATCGTGTCGGCCGCGGTGGCGACCGCACGGGCGTCGAGCCCGGCCGAGGACGCCCGCCCGCTAGTCGGCGGCGCTGTTGGCACCGACTGGGACGAGGAGCCCGAGGAGACGTCGGTCAGCGTCTACGAGAAGTTCGCACCGGCACTGGGCGAGACGCTCAAGCGGGCCGGCAACGAGAACCGCTGGCTCTACGGCTTCGCCGACCACCAGGTCATCACCCTGTACGTCGGTTCGTCCACCGGACTGCGGTTGCGACAGGCACTCCCCCGCGGGTTCGTCACCGCGACCGGCAAGTCGGGCGACCTGAGCCAGTCCGCATGGGTCGGCGCCGCCACCCGCGACTTCTCCGACATCGACGCGCACGCGATAGACGCCGAACTGACCCGTCGGCTCGGCTGGGCGAGCCGGACCGTCTCCGTCGAGGCCGGCCGGCACGCCACGGTATTGCCACCAGCCGCGGTTGCGGACCTCACGACGTACCTCTTCTGGTGCCTTGACGGGCGGGAAGCGTTCGAGGGGCGCAGCGTCTTCGCCAAACCGCCAGGTGGAACGCGCGTCGGCGAGGTGCTGACGTCGCAGCCGGTCACCCTGCGATCGGATCCGCAACTGCCCGGGCTGGAGACGTTCCCGTTCGCGGTGGCGCGGTCGTCCGGCGGTTCGTCGAGCGTCTTCGACAACGGCCTCACGCTGACCGCGACGGACTGGATCCGTGGCGGCAAGCTCGAGTCGCTGATGACGAGCCGGCACACCGCCGACCTGACCGGCGCCTCGACCGCCACGCCGGACATCGACAACTACATCCTGTCGGTCGACGGCGCGACCGGCACGACCGACGACCTCGTCGCGGGGCTCGACAACGGGCTGCTGCTGACCTGCCTGTGGTACATCCGGATGGTCGACCCGCAGACGCTGCTGCTCACCGGACTCACCCGGGACGGTGTGTACCTGGTCGAGAACGGCGAGGTGACCGGTGCCGTCAACAACTTCCGGTTCAACGAGAGTCCGGTCGACCTGCTGGCCCGATTCACCGCGGCCGGCGCGACGGTGCCGTCGTTCTCGCGCGAGTGGGGTGACGACTTCTCCCGGACCGCGACGCCGCCGCTGCTCGTCCCGGACTTCAACATGTCGAGTGTCAGCCAGGCCAGCTGACCTTTATCCACAGGGCAGCGAAACGCCCCGCGAACCGGCGTTGTTCTCGCCAGGTCCGCGGGGCGTTGGCCTGGATCAGACCGTCGGGTAGCCCGGCTCGGCAGGACCCGCACCCGGCTGGCCGAAGCGCTCCGCGGCCTTCGGGTCGGGACCGTACTGGTTGTCACCGGCCGTGCCCTCCTGGGCAGCGAGCACGATGAACCAGATGAAACCGACACACGGGATCAGGTTGATCAGGATCCACCAGCCGCTGCGGTTGGTGTCGTGCATCCGCCGGATCGCGACACCGATGGACGGCAGCAGCACCGCGAGGCTGTAGATCGTGGACAGCCAGCCACTGCTGCTGCCGCCGCCGAAGTCCGTGCCGATGATCCGGTCCAGGATGCCCAGGATGATCGAGATGATCACGTTGAAGAGTACGAACATCCAGTACTCTTTGCGCCGGGCCCGCCCGTCGAACACGGCGTATTTCTTGAGGACGTCGATGTACCACTGCATTGCTGTTTCTCCGATGGTCGAAGGTGAGACGCGGACTGAGCCTGTCGGAACCGGTCGGGTTCGTCAATGCAACTTTTCGCTTTGGTGACCACACCGCAATCTGCCGCGCCGTAGCTAGAGTGAACTTCACCTTTTCGGAATCGGGTACTTCTAGAGCCGGCTTCAGCTTCCCGGTGGAGAGTACGGAATCAGCTTGCAGGGCTGGGTTTCGCGAGCGCGACCCGCCACAGCCGGCGCGACCCTTCCTGGTACGGCGTCGTGTCGTCGACCCGCCAGCGGTCGGCCAGTTCGTGGATCAGCGCCTCGTCGAAGAACCGGCCGGCGAAACCGTCGTGCACCGACAACCCGTCCGCCAGTTCCTGCCAGTGTCCGGAACACGGATCGTCGGCCGACCACACGGCGTACACGAAGATTCCGCCGGGCCGCAGGACGCGGTGGATCTCGCCGACGAGTGACCGCAGTTCGGCGCGGGAGAAGGCCATGTTGAGCAGGATGTTCGCGAACACCGCGTTGACGGTCGCGTCGGCCGGTGGCAGCGGATCGCGGACATCGTGCAGCGCCGCGGTGACCCGGTCATCGAGTCCTTCACGCTGCGCTTCCAGCCGCAGCTGGTCGAGCGCGGACTCACTGAAGTCGGTGGCGTGCACGCTGAAACCCTGCTGTGCCAGGAAGAACGCGTCACGACCCTGTCCGGCGCCGACCTCGAGAACATCATCGATGCCTGCGGCACCGAATGCCTCGGCCGCCCATCGCGCCGCCGCGGACGGCTCGGTCCCGTGCAGGTGCGGATGGTGCTTGTACGCCGTCTGCCAACGTTCCTGCTGAGCCCTCGCGAGCTCGACATGCCCAGTGTTCATGTTGCTCCCCGTGTTCGTCACGCCGGTCTGGACGACCGGCAGACCCGCAGCAGCCTACGTCACGAATTGAGTAGACGTACTCACGCGGCCACGCGTTCCTGCTCGGGATAGTGAGGTGAGACTCAGGAGGAATGCCATGAACGCGCATGTCACCGCCCCCTTCCAGTGCCCGGCTTGTCACACACTGCTACACCTCTCAGTGCAAGCAGGCCCACAACCTGCGCCGCCACCCCCGTTGCCGCAGGCACCTCCTTTCCCACCACCAGCCCCCGTCTATCCACCGGCACCGGTCTATCCGCCGGCTCCCCCACGCGGCATCTCCGCACCGCCTGGACCTGCTCCTACACCGGCACCTCGGCCGCAGCCGGTCCGCCGGCCAGCTGCGAGCTTCCAGCCTCTCCCGCCGCCACCTCAGCCGGTACGGCGCGCGGCACCGCCGCGCCGTCGCCTGAGTCCGCAGGCGACGCTGCTCAGCCTCGGCGTACTCCTTCTCCTCGCAGCCGGCGTCACCTTCCTCGCGGTCAACTGGGACAGCCTCCCGGTCACCGCACAGGCCGGCATCATCGGCCTGCTCGCCGCCCTGGCCTTCGCCGGCTCGATCCCCGCGAGCCATAGCTCCCTCGCCGCATCGGCCGAAGCCCTCGCCATCCTCGGCTGCGGTCTGCTCACCGTCGACCTGTACGGCGCACGAGCCCTGGGACTCATCTCGAAGGATGCCGTCGACAACCTCACCTACAGCGCGATCGTCTTCGGGACCGTTGCCCTGATCAACCTCCTGATGACCCGGCTGGCGCCGAAGGTGGTCACGTACGGCGTCACCACGGTCATCGCGGGCCAACTGCCACTGCCGCTGATCCTGATCGACCGGGTCAGCCTGCCTTGGCTGCTCGCCGCTCTGCTCGCGCAGGTTGTCGTCACCCTCGTCCTGTCCGCCAAGGGCACGGCGATCGTCCGTCGTACCGGCGCCATCACCTCGGCTGTCGTGTTCTGCGGCATCCTCGTCACCGGCATGCTGCGGACCTTCTCGGGTCTGCTGACCAGGTACTCCGTCGACTACCGCGACTTCACCGCTACATCGTTCACGCACGCGGCACTCATGACCGTGATCGCCACCACCGCGGTCGTCTGCGTCGCCGCAATCACCGGCATCATGATCCTGCGGAAGCGACCACTCCCCTCGTCCATCACACCGGGACTCGGCGAAGCCGTCTGCGCGGCCGCGGCCGGCTTCGTGATTGCCACATGCCTTCCGCAGCTCCCCGGCCCGGGTCGCTGGCTGACCACCGGCCTCGCCACGGCGCTCGCGATCACGGTGATCCTGCGCAACCGCCGTACCGGAATGGTTTCGTTGATCCTGCACGTGGCGACCATCACTGTTGCCTTGGTCAACCTGCTGTTCTGCCTGTGGCGGGCCGACGTACGGCAACTCGGCTTCATCGCCGGCATCGTCGCCGTACTGGCCGTCTTCGCCGCGGTGCGCAAGGCGGTCGATGCGGTCCCGGCCGCCGGGGTCGCGAGCCTGAGCGCGCAGTTCGCGATCGTGCTGTTCACCATCGACGAGTTCATCAGCCTGTGGGCCGGCGCAGTCAGCCTCGCCCTGGTCGGCGCGTGCGGGATCGGTCTCGCCTGCCGGTACGTCGGCCGGCCGCTGGAACGAGTGTTGATGTGCTCGTCGGCGAGCGCCGTACTGGTGGCCGAGATCATCGCGGCGATGGTGTCCGCCGACGCCGGCACCGGTGTCGTCCTCACCATCGCCGCCGCGCCATTGGTTGCGTACGGCATGATTCCGGCCCGCCGCGTGGCGTTGCTGGTGGCCGGGCTGCTGCTGATCGTCGCGAACACCGCGTTCGTCCTGGCGGCCGGCGGGACGACGATCGAGTGGTTCACGGTGCCGCCGGCGATCGTGATGGTCGCGATCGGCGTCCTCGCCTGGCGCGACCAGCCGAGCTGGGTCTACCTCGGCCCGGGCCTGCTGATCGGTCTGGTGCCCTCGGCACTGATTGCCGATGGCAACGACAACTGGATCCGGGTGACGTGCGTGGTGGCCGCCGCGCTGGTGGTGATCGTGCTCGGTGCCCAGCTCGGGCTCCAGGCACCTTTCGTGATCGGCGCCGCCGTCCTGGCGAAGATCGGCATCTGGCAGTTCATCGAGGTCGCACCGTTGATCCCTCGCTGGATCACCCTCGGCGCCGCCGGCACCATCCTCCTCGCCGTAGGAGCAACCTACGAACGCCGCCTAACCCAAGCCAAACAAGCCGCTCGATGGCTGTCGGCGTTGCGGTGACGCGCGCGGACGGTTTCCCCCGCGGCCCCGTGATCCGCATACTTGGGTCGAGGAGACCGCGACCCGGGGGCCGGATGACGAACCGCAGCGACAAGCAGACCGCGGATGTGCTGCTGCTTGCCAGCGTGCTCGAGAAGTTGCGGACCCATGACGGACTGACCATCGCCCGGCTGCACGCCAACCGGAGCGGGATCGCGGCACCGTTGATGGACCTCGCCGCGACCCGCCGGTTCGCCACCGTGCACGAGCTGGATCTCGCCTCCGCCGCCTTCGACCTAGTCGCCAACTGCGTTCGCGACGACCTGCACGGCACCCAACAGATCGTCGCGGACGCGATTCTGGCCCTCGGCCTGCACCGTGACGCGTATCCGCACGCCGGCATCGACAAGCGGATCGCGCAGTCGCTGTACAGCACGTCCCTCGGCCGACGCCGGGAGACTCTGCTCAACCACTGGCACCGTCTGCACCAGGCACTGGGACAGCAGCCGGGCGAGGCCCCGAGCGACCGAGCCCTCCGCGGTACGACGGAGCCAGCCGTACTGCGCGAGCTCGCCAACCAACTCATCCGCCGCGACATCTACTCGGTCGGCTCGAAGACCGTGACGATGATGGACGCGGCCCCGGCCTCCGCTGTTCCATCGGCCGGCCGGGTGATCGTGGTCGGCGGCGCGGTGATGGACGCGACCTTCCGGACCAGGACCTTGCCCGCGCCGGAGACGTCGAGCGAGGCGTACAGCTTCGATCTGTCCCCCGGCGGCAAGGGCTTGAACCAGGCGGTCGCGGCCGCGCGGCTCGGTCTGCAGACGTCGATCATCGCCGCCGTCGCCGACGACAGGTTCGGTGAGGAGATCGTCCAGTACCTGCAGGGTGAAGGCGTCGACACGTCGCTGATCAAGCGAGTGCGCGGCGGCCGTACGCCGTTCACCGGGGTGTTCGAGAAAGAACTCGGTGACAGCATCGCGGTCAACTGGCGAAACCAGGCCGAGGTGTTTCTGGCGCGGGAAGACATCGACGACCGGCGCGAGCAGTTGACCGGGTGCGACGCCTTGCTGATGACGTTCGAGGTTCCGCGCGAGACCATGCAGCACACGCTGGCCGTGGCCCACCGTGATCCGAGCAGCCGGCCGCTGGCGATCGTCACGCCCGGTCAGCCGTACGAGGACGAGCGCATCTCGCGAGACACCTTCGAGCTGATCGACTACCTCGTGGCGCACCCCTGGGAACTGGGGAGCTTCGCCCCGCAAGGGCTCGCTCCGTTCGACCCGGACCCGGTCGCACGGAATCTGCTCTCCTTCGGCGTCGAGACGCTGTGCATGCTGGTCAACGGCGGCTGCACGGTCTACTCCGGCCCTGCGCACGACGTCATCAGCGTGCCGACGATCCCCTCGATCTACAAGGAGTCGTGGGCAGCCCGGGACGCGTTCTGCGCGGCCCTCGCGGCCAAGCTGATCGAGAACGACCGCACATTCTCCGGCTCGGTCGCGATCTGGGCCGCTGCCGCAATGTCCTGTGCCACCGCCGACTTCCCGCTCTCCAACTCCATGCCCGACCGCAAACGCATCGACTCCCTCATCGCCCGCTCGCCGTTCATAGTCAACGGCGGCGTCACATAGAGGCCCTTAACCGAGCCGACTCCTGGCACCGGCGACGCGCGGACATCCAACCTGCCGATGGATCCTCGCACATACTGAAATTCCCGCCTAGCTACTTAAAACGGGGGAACGGATGTCCGATCCACATTCGGCAGGGTCACCAAGCCTCTCACACCTGGCCATGAGCTTCCGTTTCCTGCGGAAGGGCGCGGGTCTTACGCCTGCCCGGATCGACATGCAAGCAGAAGCCGAGCCATTGCTTCGTCTGCCGGCAGTCCGAAGCCACGCGCTCGCGCGGAGCGACCCACCCACGGCCGTCATTCAAGTCATCACGGAATGCGTTCAATTGCTTCCGCACATGACTGACAGGCTCGTCGCGGACACCGTGCTCGGTCTACGGATGTACGCTGCGGTCTACGAGTCGCAGGAGGGGATCACCCAACAGATGATCCGTCGACTCCAGGACGATGCGGTGACCACGCGGCGAAGGGCGTTGCTGCTCCATTGGGCAACTCTTCATCGAGCGTTAGGTGCTGACCCTGCCTATCAGAAGCCGAGTGAGCGCAAGCTCCGGGGCACAATCGAGACCAGGGTTTTCCACGATTTGATCCGGCTCCTGCTGAACCGTTCTCGGGACACCAGATCCCGGCCACCACTGGGTGCTTCACCGTCGGTCGGCAGAGTGGTCGTGATCGGCGGCGTGGCGATCGATCACATCTGGCACGTAGAGCAGATCCCCGAGGCCGAGACGTCGACACTCGCGGAGGGCTACGTACGAGCACCGGGCGGGAAAGGGGTCAGTCAAGCCGTTGCCGCAGCCCGGATGGGACTCGACGTCTCTTTGGTCGCGGCGATCACCAATGACAACGACAGCTATGAAATCCTGGATCATTTGGAGCAGGAGGGGGTCGACACATCGCGGATGCAGCGCATTCCCGACCTGACGACTCCGCAGACCTGCATCAACGAGAAGCCTCGCGGCGACAGCAACGCTGCTGTCTGGCGGAGCAACGTCCAACTGGACCTGAATCATCTTGCGAAGCACGCCGACGCGATGTCCAGTTGCGATGTCCTGATGGTGACATTTGAGATCCCAAAGCCAGTTCTCTATGAGACACTGCAACTCGTGGGGAAGCCTGGGAAACAGTCGCCGATAGCAATCGTAACCCCCGGACAGCCGTACTCTGACGGCTACCTCCCGATCGATAACCTCGGCCAGATCGACTATCTCGTCGCACATTGGTGGGAGTTGCAGAAATTTGCAAACTCTGCCGGGATGGGACGTGATCCGGAGAAATTCAGCAAAGACCTGGTCGGCCGCGGACTCAAGTCATTGTGCCTACTGGAGGGCCGAGACAGCACCATTTACACCGGGACCGCCGTGCGACAGATCTCGGCAGCTTTAACAGGCCATCTCAAGGAGTCCTCCATCGCCCGGGACGTGTTCTGCGCCGCTCTAGCGTTCTGCGCGGTCGGCGAGCGCTATACCCGCGGCGCCGCTCCGGCAGTGTCCACGGCACGTGGCGACTCCGCTATCCGATGGGCGAGTGCGGCGATGGGCGCCTTTGCGAAGGACTACCGTGACCGCGAGAGCCTGATTCCGACCACACCGAAGGTGCCACGGGTGGAGCGGGAGTTGCGAGAGTTATCAGAACGCAACATGAGCTAGGACGCCCACCTCCGTTTGGCTGCCAAAAGGCAGCTGGGTCGGCCTCGGGAGATGCTGAACGGAGACTTCGACCCCAGAAGCTTGGATCGTCGCCGGCCAAAAATCACGGCTGACTCACCAAAAGCCCCGAGGTTCAATCGTCCTGAGATCAAGTTCCAGCACCCACAATGTCGTCGAGCAGCTGGAACCTCGCGACCGATCGGATGTGTGATTCAGGATCGAGGGACGCCATGGCCGGGAACCATGCACTTGTTTTGGCTCTGATTGCCTTTGCCGTCTACAACGTCATCAAGTATCTGAAGCAGATTCTCGTCGCTCTCGCGACTGCTGTGATCGCCTTCGCCGGGTTCGGGGCAGTCAGCTTCTTCGAGACGGTTCACGACGAACTCAAGCCGGCCGCTGCAACGGTCAGTCTTCCAGGATTCGCGGCGCAACCAATGGTCTTGCATCGACACTGACACCGAACCATCGCAATTGCGGCCGATCGGCGCACAGCCGGTCGGCCGCTGGTCTGTTCACCTCAGCTCGACCGGGTCGCAGTGGCGAAGCGCAGGCGAACAGTCGCCAGCGGCGAACTGAGTCGAATCCGGTACTTCAACTTCTTGAACCGTTTCCACACCAGGTCGCGCTTCAGGTCTCCGTAGGACAACTGACTGATGGCCTTGTACTCGATCGATCGACGCTTCAGGCTGTCATGGCTTTCGCAGCGCACGGCCTCGCCCTTGAACACGTCGAACTGATCACAGGTCAGGTCGACGACCCAGCATTCTGGTGATGACGACCCTTTGATCTCCACCCAGCAATGGTCGGCCAATGTCTCGTCGAGAGAGACGACTTCCCCGTAGCAGTAGGTAGCTTCGATCTCGGGCTGCCACTGACGGAGTTTGTGCAGCAACCAGGCCGACGTCACTCCGCACTGCCCCCGCGACACAGGCTTGCCATCGATACGCGTGAACGCGAAGTCGGGGTGGATGGTGCGCGGCGACCAAGCCTTGGAGAGCAGGGTTCGGTACGTGTGCAACAGGTCGTCCGGAATCGGCCACAACGGCACAGTGCGGGACGACTGATCGTCGACCGGGACATGGTCCGCGGTCGCTACAGATGCAGGCACATCGTCGACAAACGTCACGCCACGGGCTCCATCCAGCAGGTCGGCCACCTGCCGACGGCACAGTCTGGCATGAGTGTCGCGCTTAGTGAAAGCATCACTACTTCTCGTGGTCGGCGTGTCGGGCAGGCGAGGGCAACTTGCCGTCACGACTTCGCCAGGCGCAGCTACTCCCCCGAGTCACCTGAACCAGGCCGTGCCGAATGTTCCTATGGTGCATTCCATCGGGTTTCTGCCCCCGTTGGCAAGCGCAACCCCGGCCGGCCGAGCAGAATCTTCGCCTCACTGCGATTCGGCAGTCCGCCCGAGGCTGTAGACCTCGTCGTCCAGAGACTCGAAACGCTGCCAGACCGGCTGTGCCGGCAACTGATCGATCGTCAGACGCTCGATGGCGTCGTACCGAATCCCGCGGCGAGCCAGTGATCGACGGTCCTCGCAAATGTACTTACCTTGTCGCGTCCGGAGAGCCATATCGACGACCAGGCTGCCGCCCTCGCCACCGCCGACTTCCACCCACGAATGGCTTGGCGGGCGCGAGAAGACACGATCCGCGCAAGCGACGTGCCCAGAGCAGTAGACCGCGTGGGCCTGGAACTGACGCTTCAGCTCGCGCACGAGCCAAATGGAACTCGAGGCGCACTGACCATTGCAGCTCATCGACGGGGAGCACTCGGCTGCAGCACAAGCCTGTGCGGTCTGCGGCGACCACACGTTTTCCAGCATCTGTTCCAGATCGTGCAGCGATGATGCGAGCCCCAGGGGCGCAGGCGACAGGACGTCCCCAACGGTGGCACCGGTCTTTCCCCAGTAGTCGTCGTCAGAGATTCGAACGAGGGATTTCACCTCGTTCAAAGAACCTTGGGAGATTCGATCCAGTCCTCGCGCCATGAGAACGTTCGGTGGCGTGTCGACGCGCGACAGCCGCGCGTTCCTGCCGAGCCGCCGGGTTGCGTACTGGCCTCGGTGATCATAGCTATAGGCAACCGGAGCTGTCGCGAACGGACGAAACCCGGACGCGCGATAAACGGACCCGTTGAAGCCGAGGAGCGGATTGTAGGCCGTGAGCATGATGCGGGCTCCGGTCACCCGGCGTACGGACCGGATCAGATGTTTGACCATCATGCTCATGACGTTGGCCGGCAACCCCGGCAGCCCGTACATCCGGGTCAGCACGACGACGTCCTCGAACCGATAGCCGCCGATGAGTCCTTCGAGCATGTACGACCGGTCGCACGGCGACACGGCAATGTAGGCCATCGGCAACTCGGCGTCCGGCAGAAAGACCCCATAGTGGAGGTGAGTGTCGCCTCGGATCGACCGCAGATAATGCAGGGAGGACTGATACTCGTTGCCCACACTCGGTTTGATCCGGTCGACCCGCAGCGGCAGGCTCGGACCGTCGACGGCATCCAGCCGAAGATCCCGCCGGCCTTGGTAGTCGGCCTGATTCAGCAACTTCATGTTCGCGCCGAGAGCAGTGATCCGCTCGTGCAGATCGATCGCAACCGCTCGTTCGAGCGCGGGCTGCAGAATCGACTCAACTGCGTCCGCAGACGTTTCCGGCGTCAATAGCCCAGGGTCGACGGACGGCAGGTGCAGGCGTATTTGCCGCTCCAACTCACCGGATCGGATACCAGCCTCCGCCGCCGTACGACGGATGGCTCCGTCATTCGCCGTGATGCAGTCTTCGAATCGATTGTCTGCTTCCGGTTGGGCCAGCCCTCCGTCTGCTGCAGCAAACGTTTGAGGTGCCGCCGGTCCCGCCGGAAGCTGCACTTGATCATGAGCCATACCCCGCTGCGCCTCCCGCGCCGAGCACTGGCTACTGACACCGAACCGTCGTTTCGGTCAAACGACTGGCTGATGAAATGCTCGGGATTCAAGAATACCGCTTTTTCGGCGGCTACCAGGGACGGAGCGGTGCGACAGGGCTCGCTTCCGACAACGGATTGGGGATGGTGCCGGTGGACGGGATCGGTGGGCGGGTGCCCAGATCGGTGTAGCCGAGGGTTAGGCGGTAGCCGTTCAAGGGGTAGCGGGTGAAGGTTTGGGCTAGGAGGGCGGTGGCCTCGAGGCGGTCGGCGTACTGGGGGTGGTGGTTGGCGTAGAGCTCTACTTCGCCTCGGGTCAGGCCCCAGAACTCTTCGGGGGTGAGGAGGTTGGTTTCGGAGAGGAGGTCGGCCAGGGGGTTGAGGACGCCTAGGAGGAGGGCGTCGACGAGGTACTGGCGGAGGATGTGCCAGGGTTTGCGGGGGAGGACGCGGGCGTGGGAGTCGGGTTCGGGGCCTCGGGCAACTATCTCGTCGGTGGAGATGTTGATGTCGTCTACTAGGTCTTTGATGACTACTCGGGTGGGGAGGCCTTCGGGGTTGCAGATGACGGCTAGGTTTTCGCCGTGGGGGTTTACGGTGATGCCGTAGTGGTGCATCAGGTGGAGTAGGGGGCGGAGTAGGGCGGACAGCAGGTGCGAGACCCACTCGCGGGGTTCGGCGCCGGATTTCTCGATGAGGGTTTGGACGAGTGGACACTCGGGAGTTGTGTGTAGTACGGCGGCCAGCGCCCACGCCGACTCGTTCGGGAGCAGTCGCGGATCGAGGGGATCGCGCCAGATGCAGCCGAGCGTTTCGGTCCACTGATAAGGGATCCCAGGCGCACTCGAGAGCTGTGGATGCCGAACGGTGACGGACGCAACCTCACCAAGGAGTTCGGTGCCGAGCCGGCTGAGCACCTCGTCCCGAGACCACAGGCCGCGCAGCCACTGGGTGATCATCGGCGCCGCCAGCGTGCAGTGCTCGGGGATGCCGCGATACACCGAGGTGTTCAGGATCTTCAGCGGCAGCTTCACCTGGTACCGCAAGGGCTGGGAGATGTTCACCATCGTCCGGATCGACTGTGTCGGCAGATAGTCGTCCGGCCCCTCCCCCAGTACGACGATCTCCCCGCTGGCCAACTCACGCGCCCACTGCGTCCGTACGACGTGGTCCAACTGCCACGGATGACAAGGCAGCCACACATACGAGTCCGGATCGACAAGCTGACCCCGGAAGGCCTCCAACACATCAGGGCCCAGCTCACGCCCGATCACCGAGTGCTCCGACAGGTCCGGCGTACCGCGGAACTCGGCAAGCCCACGACGTGCGGCGAGCCAGACCAGTCGCAACGGTGTGCGTGCCTCAGGCGCATAACGCAAGCTGTCCTCGGCCGAGAACCCCAGCCGGCCCTTGTTTGCCACCAGCAACGGATGCCCGGTCAGGTGCCCTTCCAGCCGACTGTGGTGCAGGCCCAGCAGCTCAGACCGGTCCACAGCGCTAGTAGCCATCCGTACGTCGGCCGCCAACGTGCTGGCCAACTCCGCCACGTACCCGGCCACGGTGGACCCGTCCAGCCCCAGTACGTCGGCCGCGTCGACCAGGAACTGCACCGGGTCAGTCGCGACCTCGCTCTCGTCGTTGCCCAGGATCCCGGCGGTCGTACGGCGTATCGAGTCAGGAGCCACCCGCCAACTCCCGAACGCGCCCCGGGTCGCCGTGAAAGTGTAGGCCACGGCCCCGAGGTCGAGGCGATTGTCGACCGGCTGCAGCAGGTTCTCCGTGCAGAACTGGGAGATGAGCTTCGCCAGCAGCTCGGAGGAGCAGCGAGTCCAGACACTCATCCGGGGATGGCGAAGCTGGTAAACGCCGTGGACTTCGGCAGGCGGAACACCTCACGCCCGGCGACCGCGTTCAGGATCGTGGCGTTGCGGATGGCCCCTATACCGAGGTCTGGTGCCGCGACACCATGACTGTGCAGGTCAGCGTTCGATACGAACAGCCGGCCAGTCAGCCCGTCGTCGGTCTCGACACTGTGGTCCCTGTTGATCACCCAGCGCCCTGCCGCGTCTCGTCGTACGCGATCTTCCAGCGCGGTCATGAAGGGCAGTGGACGGTTGCGGTAACCAGTCGCCGCTACCACCGCGTCGCAGAAGTGCTGGAAGTTCTTGCCGCTGTCCGAGTGGTGCAGCGTCAGTTCGATGCCGTCCGCACGAGCCACAGCAGACACCACGGCTACACCGCACTGCAGCTCCACCGGCGCGACTGATGCAGCACCGAGATCACGCTGGTAGAGAACGTCGTGGATGTCGTCCAGTGTGTCCGACGAGATGCCCTTGTAGTGCCGCCACTGCTCCTTGACCAGCTTGTCGCGTGCCGACTCGTCCAGTGCGTGGAAGTAGTCGACGTACGACGGCGTGGTCATCTCCAGGACCAGCTTCGAGTAGTCCAGCGGCGCGAACGACGGCGTACGCGTCAGCCAGGACACTGCCGGACCACCCTCGGCATTGGCACGCAGCAGGTCGAGTGCGCACTCCGCACCCGACTGCCCCGAGCCGACGACAGTCACTCGTCCTGCGCGCAGGAGGTCGTCCCGCCGGAACAGGTAGTCGGCAGAGTGCAGGAAGCGCTCCTCCGGCAGTCCGGCAAGTGCAGCCGGTACGGCGGGCTCAGTGCCGACTCCGACGACCAGATGGCGGGCTGCAAAGGTCTCAATAGCCTCACCCCGCTCCACGGTCAGCTCGAACACCGAGCCGTCCCAGGACACGTCCCTGACGTGGTGACCGAAGTGCAACGAGTCGAGCTGCGCCGCACACCAGCGCAGGTAGGCCTCGTACTCCCGCCGGGTCGGGTGGAACTTCTCCCGCACGTAGAACTGATACAGCCGGTCGTTGTCGCGCAGGTACGACAGGAACGACAGCGGGTGCGCTGGCTCGACCAAGCTGACCAGGTCGGCCAGGAACGATACCTGCAGCATCGCGTCGTCGAACATCAGGCCGCGGTGCCAGGTGAACTCCGGGCGGCTGTCCAGCACCGCGATGCGAACGTCGTCCACGCCGTCGGCCAGTGCGGCCAGTCCGAGGTTGAACGGCCCGCAGCCGATCGCGATTACGTCATAAGGGGCGGTACTCATGTCATGCCTCCACGGTCCGGGTGCGGACCATCAGTAGTGCGGTCTTCTCGGGGAGCTGTAGCTCCCCCTGCCCGACGAACCCGGCCGCGGCGAACGCGCGGACGGACTGCGTGTTGTCGATGTCGGGCTCGGCGACGACCCGGCGGCAGTCCGGGTCGCTCCCCAGCAAGGCGTCGCTGAGCGCTCGCAGCAGTCGGCGTCCGAGCCCGCGGCCCACCCGCGTGACATCGCCGATGGCGACGTGGACTCCCCAGTCGTTCTCGTCACTCGGGTAGTACTCGGCCAACCGGTCGTGCCTCACCCGGTAGAGCTCGACGTACCCGAAGTCCTCCGCGTCGACCGCGGCCACACAAGGGATCGAGTGCTCCCCCGCGGTCTGCTCGCTGAGCTCCTGCGCCCACCGCTCCACCGACCAGTCCTGATGCCACCACTGGCGGATGTGCGGCTGTGCCATCCACCACGCGATCTTCGCGGCGTCCTCAGCGCGGGCGGGTCGCAGGTCGAAGCCGCTGTCGAGATGCAACATCGGCCCGACCTCACACTGCACGGTCACCTGGCCGGAGTGGGTTGGGGATGTCTATGTAGACCGACTGCGCGTCCAGCGGCGCGATCACCTCGTCGATTCCGCGCAGCCGCGTCAGCATGTTCGCCTTGCACGGCAGTGTGTCGGCTTCGAGCCACCTACGAGCCAGCCGATCACCTTCAGGCCCGGCGGCCTTCAGCAACGGCAGCGCCAGCGTCAGCCGGTCACGCACCACACCAAGCAACGAGTCCTCGTCTGCAATCCCGTCGTAAGCCAGACACCCCACCACGGCCAAGGCTTGGTTGTGCAACAGGTAGTAGGTCAGGCGATCGTCGACAATCGCATCATCGACAACCGCCAACGTCGAATCCCGCAACCCGGTCACAGCCAGCAGCCCACGCAGGTACGACGACGCCAAGTAGTACCCCTGGTTGTCGCGGTAAGCCCCACCCTTGATCCGCCCAGCACCGTCCAGTCGCACCAGCGTGTTCTGCTGGTGTGCTTCCAGGCCGATGCCCGTCTCGGCGTACAGGTGCAGCATCGGCACCAGCACGCTGTCGATGTACGTCGCCACCCAGCCGGCTGGGTCCTCAGCGGCGTACTCACTCAAACGGCTGATCCCACCGGGCCGTGGCGCGACCAGACCGGCCAGACACGCGTAGCTGTCGACGTCGGCGGGCACCTCCCGTACAGCGACGTCCAGGCCGGTCAGCGTCGGACCGCTCTCGTCCAAGGCCACCCACGCCGGATCACGGACGATGGTGAAGCGCGGGTGTGAGGTCGCCGTACCGGCGTTGTACGCGGCATCCAGCAGCCTGTTGATCTCCAGACCGCGGCGCAGCTCGGTCGGCGTCGACTCACGTCGAGAGTTCGTGATGCGCAGACCCAGTGACAGCTTGAGCATCACCGGCAGGTCCGGGTGGTACACGGTTCGCAGACTCGAGGTCGGATACCACTGCGCTCCCTGCGGACCGAGCGCCTTGACGCGACCCGCAGAGATCAGCTCGGCCACCCGCGGGCGCTGGGCCACCGCAGCGGCCTGCCACGGGTGTGCCGGGATCAGCACCCGGCCGGCCGACGGAGTGATGCCGGCCAGCGCGCCCATCAGCTGCAGGGCGTCCAGTCCCTGCAGTGACGGCGCGCCGGCCACCTGGTCCGACGACACCAGCTCGGCGTCGGCTTCGAACCAGTGCACCGCGAAGCGGCCACCGAGCTCCGGCGAGTACGCCGCCAGTTCGTCACCGCTCAGTCCGTCCCGGCTCTTCGGCGCCGGGTGGTTCAGATGACCGAACAGCAGGGCCTGCTCGACCTCCAAGAAGCGACCCGGGCCGCGCTCGCCGTCGGCTTCGGCGACGAAGCGCTCGACGTTGCGCACCGACTCGGCCGTCCGGGCGGCAAGATCCTCGACCTCAGCGGGATCCGCGCCGGTCGACAACAACCTCACCAGGTCCTTCGGCGCCGGCGGCACCCCATCCACCAGTACGTCGGTGAACTGGTGCAGGCCGGTCCGGGAGGCGTGCTCGACCCGCACCGCAACGGTCGACTCGCCGACCCCGAAGGTCAGCGGTCCGACCGCGACGGGGACGGACGACTCCCGGGTGTAGCACCGCAGGATCGCGTTGAGGTGGGCAGCAACCGCTGTCGAGGTCATGGGGCCTCCCGGCCTGGACTGAGGAGCGGAGGGAGCGAAGCGACCGGAGCGACGAGGGAAGGACGGGAGACCAAGCCCCAGGACCACGCCGGCGCCGGAGGCCCGGCCGTATGTACAGTCACGCCGCTCCTTCGCCACTCTCTGCCCGGACGTCGAGGCCGGTGGCCACGACCTGATCGAGCAGGTCCTCGATGTCCGAAGCGGTGGCGTTCGGGTTCAGCAGCGTCAGCTTCAACGCGACCGCCGCCGGGCGACCGCCGCGGGCCGGGAGCTTGGTCCGGCCGATCAGCACCCGCCCGGACGTCAGCAACCGGCGCCGGACCTCACCCTGGACGGCATCGACGTCGGCCGGCTCCAGGCCCTGCCCGGCGACCCGGAACAACACCGTGGTCAGGGTCACCGGCGCCAGCAACTCAAGGTTGCTGTCGGCAACGACTCTGGCCGCGGCGGCGTGCGCGAGCTCGTGGCAGGTGTCGAGCATCTTGCCCAGTCCGGCCCGCCCGTATGCCGTCAAAGTGGTCGCGACTTTCACCGCGTCCGGGCGGCGCGTGGTCTGCAGGCTCCGGCCGAGCAGTCCGTCCAGACCGGAGTCGATGTCGTCGGCCGGGTTGAGGTAGTCGACCGAGCGGCCGAAGGAGGCGAACCGGCGCTTGTCCGCCACCAGCAGCACGCTGGTCGCGGCCGGCTGCCAGCCGATCTTGTGCAGGTCGAGCGTGACCGAGTCCGCATGCGACAGGTCGGCCAGCAGCGGCGCGAGCTGCTCGGAGAACAGCGCACCGAATCCGTACGCCGCGTCCACGTGCACCCAGGCGCCGTGCTGCCGGGCCAGTGCCGCGATCGGCGCGATCGGGTCGACCGATCCGTAGTCCGTCGTACCGGCCGTCGCGACCACCGCGACCGGGGTCCGGCCCGGCTTGGCGAGCTCGTCGGCCAGGACGTCGGTGCGCATCCGGAAGTTCTCGTCGGAGGCGATGGTGACCGCGGCCTCCTCCCCGAGCCCGAGGGCGGCACAGGCTCGCTGAACCGAGAAGTGGGCCAGCTCGGAGCAGAACACGACCGGGTGGTCGAGTCCCTGCAGGCCGTTGCGCCGTACGTCGACACCGAGGGCGGCGGCCGCACTGTCACGGGCGATCAGTACGGCGAGCAAGTTCGAGATCGACCCGCCTGGCGTGAGTACGCCGTCCGCCTCGGGACCGAATCCGGCCAGCCCGGCCAGGGACTTCACCACCCACTGCTCGATCGCCAGCGTCGCCGGACCCGAGTCGTAGGTGTCCATCGACGCGTTGCTCGCGGACGCCAGCGCATCCGCATCCACCGCCACCTGAAGAACCGGCGGTTGCAGATGAGCCGCCGCGTGCGGGTGGCTCAGATCGATCCCGTGCTCCTCGAGCAGCCCGGCGATCAGGTCCAACGCGGCCGATTCGCCGACGCCCGTCGAGGGGATCCGAGGTTCCCCCAGTACGTCAGAGGTCCGCCGCAGCACGTCGGCGGGCGTCCCGGCCGGCAGCGGCCCACGGCCGGGATCAGAAACGGTCGAGGCCATCGGCCACGAGGTGAACGGGCTGCGTGCCGGGGCGGGCAGCGCAGTCAGACGCGCGGGTTGCGGCATCCAGATCTCCCGAAGAAGTTGTTAGGTAAGCCTTAGTAAGGCACGCCTAACTTAGTCTGGGAGCGCAGTACCGTGTCAACTCCGGTGCGTGGCGGTCCAACCACTGGAAAGCCCAACCCCTGCAAGCGAATCAACGATCGACGCCGTCAAGGCCGGTGCAAATGTGGCGAGCTTCACGTACCCAGCACCCGCGCCACTCCCGACCGCGGTATCTTCCCACCCCGATCCCGGCCGAACCCCGGGTCGCAGAGCCGGGGTGGACGAGGTCAGTCGCGCTGGGCCCAGTGCGGGCCGACGGACCAGCCGAGCAGCCGTCGTCCGCCGCCAGACATCCGCCCGGATCCGTCGAAGCGCCCGCCCTCGATGACCGCCTCCAAACCGTCGACGGCCGGCGCGAACCGCGGCCCGAGCACGGCCGCCCGATCGCGAAGCCGCGCCAGCGACTCCCGCTGCACCGCCGGCTCGCAGAAGCTCAGGAAGAAGATCGCCTGCCGCCACGCGTAAGCCGCGTTCTTGATCGTCTGCAAGCCGCTCACCCAGTTGAGCGCAGGCTGCGACATCCGACGTACCAGCCAGACGAACGAACGGTCCGCGAGCTCGCCCCCGGCATCGCGCGCCCAGCCGATCAGCTCCAGCGCATCGACCAGCACCGCAAGGTTCTGGGTGGTGAGGATCTGGCTCTGTTCCAGTACGACGCCATTGCTCGCGACGTAGCCCTTGCCATCCCCGGTCCGCGCCTCCTGGGATCGCCGGACGCACAACTGGGCGAAGTCCTCGGCGGTGGACTTGCGCCAGCGCTTCCGGGTCACACCGGCAGCCGGCCAGTCCTCGGGGAGGTCGTAGTACCCGCCGTACAGCGTGCCGCTCAACACACGGCTGGCGATCGTCGCGGCGTCTCGCCACTTGGTCGTGAATGTCCCCATGAAGATGTCCGCCGCGACCTCCTCGACCAGCGGCAGCCGGAGACCTGCCTGGTTCGTGAGCGCACTCAGCTCCCGCAGCAGCGGATTCGGCAGGATCGCTTGTGGGAACGCCCCGAGTGCGAGGACGGTCGTCTCCCGCAGCGACTGGTCGGCGGCCCGAGCCGCCTGCCCACGTCGTGCGCGGAACGGCGCGACCGCGGCGATCCACGGCAGCTCGTCGAACCGGACCTGGTGCTCGAGGTTGAGCAGCAGGAGGCTCCGGCGTCGCCGGAACGCGGCGTATGCCCGCGCGTACGCCGAGGCCAGTGCGCTGTCGTCGATGTTCGCGGCGATCAACTGGGACGTGATCTGTGGCAGCACCCGCGCGAGCACCTCGCCGGACGGGATCACCCCGCGATCCACCAGCTCACCAACCGGCGCCTCCAAAGCGCGCGCGGCCTTGGCCACCAGGTGGGGCGGAATCGGATACCCCGGCGATGCCACCGACGCTTCGTCCTCGCTGACGTCCGCCGCTATCGGGTCGAGCGACGGAAGCCCGCCGTCATCGGGATAGCTGTCCATCCGAGCGCTCAGCACCCGGGACAGGGCGGCGTACGTCGGCCGAGCGGCCACGGCAGCCTGAGTCGCCCGCAACGCGGCGCGGGTTTGGGATCGCGGTGCACCGTGGGCGGTGATCGTGTTGGCCAGCGCCCGACGGATCCAGCCGACTTCGCGACCGGTCAGCGCCGCACTGTCGTCCGGGCAGCGCTCGAGGGCGGACCGAAGCCGCGTGAAGTTGCTCCTCGCGTGCCGATGCGCGTCCGAGCTGTGATGGCTCTCGGCTGCCGCCCGGTAGTCGTCGAGCCACTGCCGGCGTCGCTCCGACCAGTCTGCCGGCCACACTGTGCACGGCCATCCACCTACGACGGTGGAGCCGGCTACCTCGGGCAGCTCGTCCTCGACCGTCTCGCACCACAGCTCCACAAGCCTGTCGTACAACGGGTTCCAGACTCGCAATGTCTCCAGCATCGCGGCGATCGGAGGCCGCACGGTTGCCTGCCGCAACGAGTCTCTGACCTCGCCGACCGGCTGGAGCCGGACCACCGCACCGGACGGCACCGGCGTCACCTCGAACCGTGGCGTGAACCGCAGCCGATGCATCAGCGGCCGCAGCTCGGCAACCAGGTCGAGAGCTGCCGCGTCACGGCCGTGCTCGAGCAGCCACGCGACCACCAGCAACGCTGCTTCCTCGGGTACGTCGACCCGGTACCGGCCGGTGCGCAACGCGTCGAGAAGCTCGGCCAGTCCGTCATCGCCGAGGTACCAGAGGTTCAGGCGCTCACGATCCGAGTCACCCGGTGCATCGACAGGAACCGACCGAAGCCGCTCGAGCTCGTCGTCCCGCAGCGCCGTCTCGGCGAGGTACCGTCCGGTCGCGAATCCGCCGTGCGCGACCTCCAGAGTCACCCATGCCGGGGTGTCCGCCACCGGCGTACGCGAACCGATCGTGAGGCGTCCGGTCGCGATCCCGTCGAGCACAGCACGCCACATCTCCGCGCGGCCGGCCGCCCGTCGACGTACGCCGGCATCGTCAGCGGCGAGCGCCCGCTGGAATGCACGCTGCAGCTGGCCCACCGCGTAGGCGGGCGACGCCGTTACCTCTGCCTCGTCCGGCACAAGACACCCCGTTCCCTCGACCAGACTTGGACATGGAGGCAGGACTCGAACCTGCGCCCTCCCGGTAAGCAGCCGGGTGATCTACCCCTGATCTACTCCATGCAATGCGCCACAGCGTAACCACGCACCAGCGCACCACGCGACCCTATTCCAGCTCCCTGTGGACAACATTCACGGCGATCCGATGCAACCGGCCGGGCTCGGCGTGCATCTATACGGAAGACGTCGAAGGGGGGACGCAGCATGACGAGTCGGGCGGCGAACCTGCGTGGGATGTACCTCCGCGGAACCGTGCAGATCGGCTTCACCGCTGTCGTCACGGGTGCGATCGGCTGGATCGCGGGGTGGCGGCACGGCCACAGCCTGGTCACCATCGGGCTGGCCGTGTACCTGGCCAGTCTCTTCACCCGCGGCGTCAGCCTGCAGCGTACGTTGGGGACCTTCGAGGCGGTGCGCAGTCGACGGAGCAGCGGCGAGGAAGCCCTGACCCACGCGGCCGGCGCCGTGCACCACTACCGCAAACTCGCGGCCAAACGCCCTGACGAGCGCGAGCGTCTGGCCCAGATGCTCGAGGCCCAGTGGCACCTGCTCAACGAGCTCGGGAAGCACGAGGACGCGTTGCCCGTGGCACGCGAGGCCGTGGAGACGTGCCGTCTGGTCGCGGCGACGGATCCGGGCTACGACGAGCGACTGTCCACGACGCTCCACAATCTCGCCGTCACGTTGGAGAGACTGGAACACACCGACGAGGTGCCTGCTGTCCTGGAGGAAGCGATCGCCGCGAGGCGCCGGGTCATCGCGCGGCACGATCGACTGCTGGCGACGAGTCTCTTCAACCTGGCGCTCATCCACCGTCGGCGCCGTGAATGGCAGTCGGCGCTGCCGCCGGTGGAGGAGGCTGCGGCCATTGGCCGACGGCTGGCTGTGGAGGATCCTGACCAGCACGAGGCGGCCGCGGACAGCGCCCGCAGCCTGACCGGTGTCCTGGATCGCCTGGACCGGCCTGAGGACGCACTCGAGGCGGCTCGGGAATGGGCCGGCCACGAACGCGCGCTGACCAGCGTCCGGGCCGACCGGGCACCCGAGCTCGCCACGGCACTCTTCGCCCTCGGCAGCCTGCTCGTCGACGCGAACCGTCCGGACGAGGCGAGGACCCTGTTGCTGGAGTCGCTCGAGATCCGCCGGCGATTGGCGGCGGAGGACGCGGCGCACCGAGTCACGCTCGCCGAGGAGTGCAGCACGATCGGGCAGCGCCTCGGGGCCATCGCGGACTACGAGGAGGCACTGGCCGTCCTGCGCGAAGGCCTGGACATCCGCCGCGCGCTGGCGGACGCGGATACCGCTCACACCGACGACCTGGCGCGCGAGCTCACGCACTCGGCCCGGTGCGCCAGGTCGTACCACGAACCGGAACTGGCCCGTCAACTCGCCGCCGAGGCTCTGGCTGTCTGCCGCGAACACCCCGACTCGACGACCAGCCACGCCCTCCTCCTAGCTCTGCAGGAGTTGTCGGCCGCACACCAGCACCTCGGCGAGTTCGAACCTGCTGTGGCACTCGGCGAGGAGGTCCTGACGTTGCTGGATGAGCTGATCGCCGACAACCCCAGTTATCTCGCCACCATGCTCACCGAACTGGAGCAGCACGCGGTCCTGCGGCATCGGGTGGGGCGGCCCCAGGACGCACGCCGTACCGAACTGCGCGGCGTCGGGATCTGGGAGCAGCACAACAGTGACGCCGATCGGTGAACCGGCTGATCAGAGGGCGTAGGGAGTCCGGGTCAGGACGAAGGTGGCGATGTTCAGGTGGGTGATCTGGTCGCCGTCGCGGACCACGCGGAGCTTTTCGCCGGCCAGGTAGCCGTCTCGGCCCTGGTAGAGGTCGGGTCCCAGGGGTGAGAGACGGGTGGTGAGGCCGCCGGTGAGGTGGAGGATGCCGCCGGAGACAGTCATGGTGAGCGGCGTGTTGCCCCAGAACCAGTGGCCCAGCAACTCGGTGCCCTGGGCAAGGGTCGGTTCCGGGACCCATTCCTGCGGCAGTACCGGCTCGTGGTCAACCAGGACACGAAGGAGGTCTGGGGGCAGGGAGGCGACGCGGCCGTAGGTGGCGTTGCCCAACGTTACGGCGCCGATCCGCCGGAGTCGGTCAATGAAGAGTCCGGCGAGGAAGCCGGGCATCGATCCGGTGTGACCGATCAGGAGGTAGGGGTCGTCGGCGATCAGGCGGAGGCCGAGACCGTACGACGCGGTCAGCCCTTCCCGTGGATCGGCGGCCGACGGGGCCGCCATCTCCTCGACCGTGTCCCGGCTGAGCACCTCGTAGACCGGGTCGATCCAGAACATCGCGTACTTCGCCAGGTCCTCGATCGTGCTCCACAGCTGGCCGGCCGGCGCCATCGCACCCGCGTCGTACGCCGGCTCCGGGACGAGCTGACCGCTGAACGGATGCACCGAGAACCCCTGCGCTGTCACACCCGACGGGAAGTACGACGTACGCCGCATCTCCAACGGGTCGAGAATGCGCTCCCGCACCAGGTCGAGCCAGGACGCACCGCGCAGCCGGGCGACGAGCTCACCGAGCAACGCGTAGCCGAGGTTCGAGTAGTGGTGCCGGCGATCGGCCGGACCGGCGGCCTGCGACTCGTCCATCGCCGCGGTCAGCTGGTCGAAGGAGACCCCCGGATTGCGTTCCCACCACGGGCCTTCCGGCTCGGCGTTCATCCCGCCGGAGTGCGCGAGCAAGTGCCGGATCGTCCTGTCCCCGAACGCGATCCCGGGCAGATGCTTGCCCACGGCATCGTTCAGCCCGAGCAACCCGTCGTCGCGGCACTGCAGGACCAGGATCGCGGTCAGCGTCTTGGTGATCGACCCGATCCGGTACTGCACGTCCGGACCGGGTGCACTGCCGTCCGCCGTGGCGAACTGCCCGCGCGACCCGGTCCACACCAGCGAACCGTCCCGGACCAGCCCGGCGTTGACCGACGGCAACTTCCATTCGCTCTGCGCCGCCGCGATCTCGGCGTACAGAGCGTCGGCGGTTTCAGGTCGAACTGAAGTCACTCAAAAGCCTCCGGGGACGGGCAGGAGCAGATCAGGTTGCGGTCGCCGTACGCACCGTCGATCCGGCGGACCGGCGGCCAGTACTTCGTCGCGCGGTCGACCGAGCGCGGGAACGCGGCCTCCTCGCGAGTGTAGGCGTGCTCCCACTTGTCGTTGATCACCGACTCGGCAGTGTGCGGCGCGTTCACCAGCGGGTTGTCGGCGGCCGGCCACTCCCCCGCCGCGACCCGGTCGATCTCGTGCCGGATCGCGATCATCGCGTCGCAGAACCGGTCGAGCTCACCGAGATCCTCGGACTCGGTCGGCTCGACCATCAGCGTGCCGGCCACCGGGAACGACATCGTCGGCGCGTGGAAGCCGTAGTCGATCAGCCGCTTCGCGACGTCGTCGACGCTGATCCCGGTCTCCTTCGTCATCGGCCGCAGGTCGAGGATGCACTCGTGCGCGACCAGGCCGTTCTCGCCCGTGTACAGCACCGGGAAGACGTCCTCGAGCCGCTTCGCCACGTAGTTGGCCGTGAGTACGGCGGCCTTGGTGGCGGCCGTCAGACCCTCGGCACCCATCATCCGGATGTACGCCCACGAGATCGCCAGGACACCGGCGGACCCGAACGGCGCCGCGCTGATCGGGCCGACACCGGACTCCGGTCCGGCCTGGTCAAGCAGCGGGTGGTTCGGCAGGTACGGCGCCAGATGCGCGGCCACCGCCACCGGCCCGACGCCCGGACCGCCACCACCGTGCGGGATGCAGAAGGTCTTGTGCAGGTTCAAGTGGCTGACGTCGCCGCCGAACTCACCGGGCTTGGCCAGCCCGAGCAGGGCGTTCAGGTTCGCGCCGTCGACGTACACCTGGCCGCCGTGGTCGTGGACGATCCGGCAGACCTCGGTGACGCTCTCCTCGTACACACCGTGCGTGGACGGGTAGGTGATCATGATCGCGGCCAGCTTCGCCGCGTGCTCGGATGCCTTCGCCCGCAGGTCGTCCAGGTCGATCGTGCCGTCGTCGTTGCCCTTGACAACGACCACCTTCATCCCGGCCATGACCGCGGAGGCGGCGTTGGTGCCGTGCGCGCTGGCCGGGATCAGGCAGACCGTGCGGTCCTCGTCACCCCGGGCCAGGTGGTACCCGCGGATCGCGAGCAGACCGGCCAGCTCACCCTGCGAGCCGGCGTTCGGCTGGATCGACACCTTCGCGTACCCGGTCACCTCGGCCAGCCAGCGCTCCAGCTGACCGATCAGCTTCACATAGCCGGCCGCGTCCTCGATCGGCGCGAACGGGTGCAGGTCCGCGAACTCCGGCCAGGTGACCGGCTCCATCTCGGTGGTCGCGTTCAGCTTCATCGTGCAGGAACCGAGCGGGATCATGCCGCGATCCAGCGCGTAGTCCTTGTCGGACAGCTTGCGCAGGTACCGCAGCATCGCCGTCTCCGACCGGTGCGTGTTGAACACCGGGTGGGACAGGTAGTCCGTCGTACGGCGTACTGCCTCGGGCAGCGCGGTCGTGCTGAGCGAACCGTCGTACCGGACATCGAAGGCGTCGCAGACCGAGCGCAGGGCGTGCGCGTCGGTCTTCTCGTCGCAGGAGATGCCGACGTGGTCCGCGTCGACGAGCCGGAGCCAGACGCCGTTCTGCCGGGCGGCGTCGACCACATCCGCGGCACGGCCCGGCACACGCGCGAGCACGGTGTCGAAGAAGCTGTCGTGGACGACCTCGACACCGCCTTCACGCAGTGACGCGGCCAGCTTGCCGGCGGAGTCGTGGACGCGTTCGGCGATCGCCTTCAGGCCGTCCGGGCCGTGGTAGACGGCGTACATCGACGCGACCACGGCCAGCAGGACCTGCGCCGTACAGATGTTGGACGTCGCCTTCTCACGCCGGATGTGCTGCTCGCGGGTCTGCAGCGCGAGCCGGTACGCCGGCGAGCCGTCGGAGTCCACCGAGACACCGACCAGGCGACCCGGCAACGACCGCTCGAGGCCGGTGCGGACCGACATGAAGCCCGCGTGCGGACCGCCGTAGAACAGGGGTACGCCGAAGCGCTGCGACGACCCGATCACGATGTCGGCGCCGGCCTCAGCCGGTGCCTCGAGCAACGTCAGGGCGAGCAGGTCCGACGCGACCGCGACCAGGGTGTCGCGCTCGTGCGCGGCAGCGATCAGCGGCTTGAGGTCGCGGACCACGCCACCGGAGCCCGGGTACTGCACCAGGAAGCCGAAGAAGTCGCCCTCGGGCAGACCGTCGGTGGTGTCGGCGACCACGACCTCGATGCCGAGCGCCTCGGCCCTGGTCTGGACCACCGCGATGGTCTGGGCGAAGCAGTCCGCGTCGACCAGGAACCGGTCCGACTTGCTCTTCTTGTTCGACCGGTGCGCCAGCGTCATCGCCTCGGCGGCCGCGGTGCCCTCGTCGAGCAGTGACGCGTTGGCGGTCGGCAGGCCGGTGAGGTCGGAGACCACGGTCTGGAAGTTCAGCAGCGCCTCGAGCCGGCCTTGGGAGATCTCCGGCTGGTACGGCGTGTAGGCCGTGTACCAGGCCGGGTTCTCGACCAGGCGGCGGACGATGACGGACGGGGTGAAGGTGCCGTAGTAGCCCTGGCCGATCATCGAGGTGGCGACGTCGTTCCGGGCGGCGAGCTGTCGGAGCTCGTGCAGCGCGTCCACCTCGGAGGCCGGTTCGGGCAGCCGGAGGGCCTCGGCGGACCGGATCGACGCGGGGACGGCGGCATCCACCAGCGCGTCGACGTCGTCGTACCCGAGCAGCTGGACCATCCGCGCGACCTCGTCCGGGCGCGGCCCGATGTGTCGGTCGGCAAAAATTGCTGAGAATTCGGTCATCGAGAGGCTCCGTTGCTGACAGTGCTACCGGTCGCCTCCCCCTCTGTCACGCGGTGCACGCTCCAGAGTCGCCTGTGGCACTCGGTCCATGGGCCTGAGAGGTTCCGGGGAGGAATTGCCCCTTCGGCGCCCGGCGAACGGGTCTCTCCCGAATGCTGTGTACGGCGCTTCCGAGGCTATCAGGAATCCTCGAACAGTTCGGGCAGCAGGCCCCGCGCGACCGGTCGGGCGGCCTCGACCTGCCCCTGGGTGGCCGACGCCATCGGCCAGCGGACCCGGGTACCGACGTCGGCCCAGTCACCGACCGCGGCCAGGAACTTGTCCAGCGCCGGATTGGACAGGCCGGCCTTCTGCAGCGGAGCGACGTGCTGCTCGAAGAACTCCCCGATCCGCCGCTCGACGTCGAGCGACCCCGACGATCTGACCGCGCCGTTCGGCGAGAGTGCCGCGACATTGGAGTAGCTGCCGTGTGCACCGAGTAGCGACATACTCGCCAGAAAGTGACCCGGCACGAAGATCGACAACCCGGACTTGGTTGCCTGCTCGAACCATTGCTTGTCCCCACCGGCCGTCTTCAGTCCGATCAGACTCGGTACGGCGGCCGCCAGCCTGCTCAGCAGCTCAGGGCCGACCCGGGTCTTGGCGTGCGGCGGGTTGTAGAGAACGAGCGGTACGTCGCCGGCCGTGTCCGCCACGCGACGCAGGAAGTCCAGCACCTCCTGATCGTTCAGCGGTAACCAGTCGGGCAGGATCACCTGGATCGCACCTGGGTCGAGCGCGGCTGCCCGTCGTACCCGCTCCAACTGAAGCTGCGCCGACGGGTGGCTCGCACCGATCTGGAACGGCTTGCCAGTGGCCGCGAGTACGTCGTTGATCCGGTCGAACTCGGGCTCGGTCAGGGTCTGGAACTCCCCCGCTGTGCCATGGGCGTAGAGACCATCGAGCTCGGTGCCGGCCAGGGTGGCCGCCTGGGCCTCCAGCCGGTGGAAGTCGATCGAGTCGTCGGCGTTCAGCGGCAACAACAAAGTCGCCCACACACCGCGCAGCGATTCGGCGGTGAGTGGGCGCACAGTGTGGACAGTGAGATCAGCCGGTCATCCGCGCGCGGCGGCGGGCGGCGAGCTCGTCGTTGGCGTGGCTGTCGCCGTCGTCGTGACCGTCGGCGCGCTCGGTGGGGAGCTCGGACAGCGAGCCCTCGACCTCACGCCAGACGCCGCCGAGGGCGATACCGAACACGCCCTGGCCGCCGGCCAGCAGGTCGATCACCTCGTCCGGCGAGGTGCACATGTAGACCGAGGCACCGTCGCTCATCAGGGTGATCTGGGTCAGGTCGTCGATCCCGCGCTTGCTCAGGTGCGCGATCGCGGTCCGGATCTGCTGCAGCGAGATCCCGGCGTCGAGCAGCCGCTTGATCACTTTCAGCAACAGAACGTCACGGAAACCGTACAAGCGTTGCGTCCCCGAGCCGGTGGCCGGGCGGACGGACGGGGAGACCAGGCCGGTCCGGGCCCAGTAGTCGAGCTGACGGTAGGTGATCCCGGCCGCGGCACATGCCGTCGGACCGCGGAACCCGACATCCTCCGGCATCGGCCGCAGGTCGTCGTCGAAGAGCAGACCCTGCACGCCGGCAGTAGCGACCGCCTCGGCGTGTGCGTCGGACGTCGACTGCGCCGTCAGATCCGTGTCGCCGGTGCGTGTCACGCCTGAGCCTCCCTGGGTACCGACTGGAACGGGTCACATCCGTGGAGTGACAACACCCCACAACTCCTTCAAGGTAAGCCGCCGATCAGGGAGGGTCAACGATCACAGCCCTCCCCCGAGAGCGTGTCGCAATCCCGACCTCAATCGTTACCTGCCGTGCCTTGTACCAGACCGTTCAAATCTGCCGATGTGTTTCAGGTCTTGTCGAAGTCCTCAGGAGTCACCTGGTCGAGGAACTCGCGGAACCGCTCGACCTCTTCTTCCTCCTCCACCTCGTCGGTGCCGGTCGACTCACTGTCCGGGACCGGGATGCCGGCCTCGGCCAGGATCTCCTCGGTGCAGAACACCGGTGTCCCGGTGCGCAGCGCCAGCGCGATCGAGTCCGACGGCCGCGCGGAGATCTCGGTCTTGTCGTCGAACACCAGGATCGCCTCGAACACGCCGTCGGTCAGGTTCACGATCCGGACCTGACTGAGCGTGTGCCCGAGCACCCGGATGGTCTCGGCGAACAGGTCGTGGGTCAGCGGCCGGGGCGGCTCCATGCCCTGTTGGGCGAAAGCGATCGCACTCGCCTCGGCCGCACCGATCCAGATCGGCAGATACCGCTCTCCGCCGACCTCCCGGAGCAGCACGATCGGCTGACTCGAGGGCATCTCAACCCGGACTCCGACCACGTCGACTTCGCGCACGTCTTCAGCCTACTCCGCGGGGCAGCCCCGGGCAGGCCCGCGGGTGCGCCGGTGGATAACTCAGGCTCAGCGTGGCAGGCGGGAGCGGACCAGGGCCGCGTGCAGGCGGACGGCCAGGGCGGCCAGTTCCTCGGTCTTCTCGGTACGGCGGGGGCCGGTGACCTGCTCGATCAGGCCGGCCTCGCGGTCGGCCGCCGTACGGAACGGGCGCAGGTGGCGCGGCTCGATCCCGTACCGGGCGAACTCACCGGCCAACGTGGCGACCAGGAGCGCGTCCCCGTCGTAGTGGTTGCCGCGGGCCACCACCAGCCCGTGGTTCTCCACCTGGTCCAGCAACTCGGCCGGGATGTCGGCCGCGGCCCGGAGCTCCTCCCGGGTCAGCCTCAGCTCGGTGCCATAGGCACCGAAGTCCTCGGCGACCGGCAGACCGGGTGGCTCCGGCAACGAACTCGGCGCCACCGGCGGACCGCCGGCCGACGGGCGCAGGCCGCGGTCCATCGCGGCGAGGTGTTCCTTGATGACCTTCAGCGGCAGGTACTGGTCGCGCTGCGCGGTCAGGACGTAACGCAGCCGCTCGACGTCGGCGGCGCTGAACTTGCGGTAGCCCGACGCGGTCCGGGCCGGCGCCACCAGCCCCTCGGCCTCGAGGAACCGGATCTTGGAGATGGTGACGTCGGCGAACTCGGCCTGCAGGAACTGCAGCACCTCACCGATGCCGCGGCCTTCGACCGACTGCTCAGGCCTGGCCACTGGCGTAGTACACCAGGCGGTACTTGCCGATCTGGACCTCGTCGCCGTTGTTCAGCTGGACCTCGTCGATCCGGTCGCGGTTCACGTAGGTGCCGTTCAGGCTGCCGACGTCGCGGACCTTGACGCCGTACGCGTCCCGGCGGAACTCCGCGTGCCGGCGGGACACGGTCACGTCGTCGAGGAAGATGTCGCTGTCCGGGTGGCGGCCGGCGGTGACCACGTCGACGTCGAGCAGGAAGCGGCTGCCCGCGTTCGGCCCGCGCTGGACGATCAGCAGGGCGGACCCGGCCGGCAGTGCGCCGACCGCGGCCTCGTCGTCGGCCGACAGCGGCTCACCGGTGCGCTCCGGCTCCGGCTCGACGCCGATCGGGGTGAGCATCGCGGTGTCGGTGACACCGGGGGTCGGCGGGGTTGCCGCCGGGCGGTCCGCGCCAGGGAGCATCGCTCCGCACTGCGAGCAGAACCGGCTGCCCTCGGAGTTCTCGTGCCCGCACTGGTTGCAGAACGGCATGCTGTGATCCTCCCGATCGCCGGCGGTCCGGCGACGTTTTTGATAGACCCCGTATGAACAAGTGTGGACTCAGAACCGCGGACCTCAACCCTCTACCAGCGGTTGAGGTCCGGCCAACCTATCAGTTCGGACCAGGCCGGCTCCGGGCGGTTCTGCTCAGGTCTGGTCGAGCTGGCCCTGGTAGGTCTCGGCGTCCATCAGCGCCTCGACCTCCTCGGGGTCCTCGACGTCGATGTCGAGCAGCCAGCCCTCGCCGTACGGGTCGGTGTTGACCAGGTCCGGCTGGTCGGCGAGCGCCTCGTTCACCGCGGTCACGGTGCCGTTGACCGGGGCGAACAGGTCGCTCACGCTCTTGGTCGACTCCAGCTCGCCGCAGGCGTCACCGGCCCGCACCTTGCTGCCGACCTCGGGCAGCTGCACGTAGACGATGTCGCCGAGCGCGTCCTGCGCGAAGTCGGTGATACCGACCCGCACCGGGGCCTCGCCGTCGGCCTTCACCCACTCGTGCTCGGCCGTGTACTTCAGGTCTTCGGGGTACACCTTCGTCCTCTTTCGCTCAAAGCACAGCTAGTTGGTCAGGCGCTGGGCTACTTGGTCGGGCTGGGCGCCGGGCGAGCGTAACGATGCTCCTCGGGCGCGTGCAAGGCGGTGATCTGGACCAGCGGGAGCTCGGTCACCTCGGCCGTCCCGCCCACCTGCGGGCCGGTCACCTCGCTGACCAGGCCGCCGGGGAAGTTGGCCGCCTCGGCCAGGTTGTGCGACTCACCGATCGCCTCGATCACGTACGGCGAGTTGACCTTCTGACCGTCGATCCGGATACCGGGTGCGTCGTCGACGAGGTCGGTACTGGCGACCACCCGGACCGAGCCGTTGATCTGGATCGCCTCGGCACCGGCGTCGCGCAGTTCCTCGATCGCGTCCAGCAGGTTGCTCGACGTCATCTTGCTGTCGGGGTCGTTCAGCGTGATCCGGACGCCCGGCCCCTGCGCGGGCAGCGTGCCGGCCAGGATGCCGAGCACCCGGACCTGCGCCTCGGCCTGCTCGCGGGCGGTCTGCGCCTTGTCCGCGCTGGACGACAGCGAGTTCTTCCGCTCCTCCAGCTCGGTGATCTCGCTCTCCAGCCGGCGGGTGTTCTGGCCCAGGCCGTCGAGGATCGCGATCAGGTCCTCGCGGCGGGCGTTCTGGTAGCCGTCGTCGGCCCGGTTCACCCGGACCTGGACGACCGCCATACACGCGACCAGCGCGAGCACGACCGCCACGATCGCCTGACCGCGGGACGGTTTGAACCCGGCCTTGAGCCGGCGCAGCGCCAGGTTCGGCGTGCGCGGCTTCTTCGGCTGCGGCATCGGCGTCGGCTCGTCCGGATGCGGCGCCTCGACCGGATCGGGCTTCGGATCGGGTGTCGGGCCGGCCTTCGAGTCGGGAGTCGGGTCGGGCTTCGGGTCGGGTGTCGGGTCGGGTTTGTCGTCGCTCATGTCAGGCCCTGAAGACGTGCCGTCGGATCGCGGCCATGTTGGTGAAGATGCGGATGCCCAGGACGACGACCACGCCGGTGGACAGCTGGGAGCCGACACCGAGCTGGTCGCCCAGGTAGACGATCAGTGCGGCGATCAGCACGTTGGAGATGAACGAGACGACGAACACCTTGTCGTCGAAGATTCCGTCCAGGAACGCCCGGAGGGCCCCGAACACCGCATCGAGGGCGGCGACGACGGCGATCGGAAGGTACGGCTGGGCCCACTCCGGGACGTCGGGCGCGACCAGCAGGCCGATCACGACACCGATCACCAGTCCGAGTACGGCGATCATCTCGGTCCACTCACCTTCGCGTAGCGCAACGCGATGGTCGCATCGGCGGGCACCAGCAAGGATTCCTCCGTCGTGATCGTCATCCGGACATCGAAGTTGCTGACCAGGTACTGCACCCACTGACCGCCCGAGCTCTGTGCGAACCGGGCCGGCATGGTCGCGTTGTCCCCGATCGCGAGCACTGTGTACGGCGGGTTGAGCGAGCTGTAGTCGACCGTGATCGCGCTGCCGGCGCCGCGGATCGCGGTCATCGAGGTGAGCCGGTGACCGTTCACCGAGATCGCCTCCGCGCCGGCCGTCCACAGTCCGTTGACCAGCTGTTGCAGGTCGACGTCGAGCAGGCGCCCTTCCTTGTCGGCGTCCTTCGCGTCGTCGACCACGGCCTTGATCCCTGGCCCGGCGACAGCGATCGCGCCGGTCTGCAGCTCCAGGGTGTCCAGCTGCTGCTGCAGCGCGGCACCCGAGCTGGTGTTGCTCAGTCCGCTGGCCTGCAACCGCCGTACCTCGTCCGCCAGCTGAGCCTGCCGGGTGCGCATGGTGCTCAGCCGGGTGTCGGCCTGGTTGATGCGGGTGATCAGCTCTTTGCGCTGCTTCTCCGCCTCGGGCGCGCTGCGGTAGTTCTGCGAGGCCGCGACGGCCAGCAGGAACCCGAGCACGAGGGTCGCGGCCACCAGCATCGCGCGGTGCCGGGTGCGGGCCGGCTTGTCCTGCTTCGGACGGGTGCGGGCGGCGACGGCGTACCCCTCGTCGAGCGGGTGGGCCATCAGGTTGTTCAGCAGCGACATGGAGGCGTCGACACGCCGCGGCTTGGGTGGGCCTTCCTTCGGTGGGGCTTGCTGAGTCACGGGTCTACCCGGCCGGGTCGTTGATCGGTTTCACCGTTTGGACGAGGTGGCGCAGCTGGACGAAGTACAGGACGCCGGCCCAGTAGTACAGCCCGGTCCCCCAGATCGCGAACGCCCAGCCGAACACCCGCGCGAGCAGGTTGAGAGTGCTGTCGCCGTCACCCAGCAGGAGCAGCGGGAACGCGTACAGCAAGCAGAACGTGGCCGACTTGCCGAGGAAGTGCACCGGCAGCGCGTTGAAGCCGCGGCGGTGCAGAGCGGGCAGGGTGAAGATCAGCAGCAGGTCGCGCAACGGCAGCGCGATCGCCAGCCACCACGGGATGATGTCGCGCAGCGCCAGGCCGATCACGGTGGCGAAGATGTAGAGCCGGTCCGCGACCGGGTCGAGCATCTGGCCGAGCCGGGTGGTCTGGTTCATCCGCCGGGCGATCTGCCCGTCGGCCCAGTCGGTGAACCCGGAGATGGCGAGCACCAGCAGCGCCCAACCGTCCTCCTCCGGACCGAGGATCAACCACAGGAACAGTGGCACCCCCAGCAACCGGAGGAAGCTGAGCGCGTTCGGGATCGTCAGTACCCGGTCGGACACTTCCAATTCCGGCACGCGACCCCTCCCTCTCTCACCCTGGATACCCGTCGTAACTGTACTTGGGCCCCTCGACAGGTTTACGCCCGGCCACTCCGGGGCAGCCCCAGCTTTCCCCTGATACCAGAACGCCCCCGCCCCGTTCCCGCTACGCCTGCTACGAACCAGTGACCCGATCGATATCCAAGGGTGATGCTTGCCCCCGGTTTACGCTGAACTGAACGGGAGGAGAGCTGGTGAAGTTCCTGGTGCTGATCTACGGCAACCCGGAGTCCCGCAAGGTCTGGGACTCGCTGAGCGACGAGCAGAAGCGGGAGGGGATGGCCGGCTACACCGCGTTGCACGAGGCACTCTCCGCGAGCGGCGAACTCGTGGCCTCGGAGTCACTCGACGACCCCGACGCCACGGTGCAGGTGCGGATCCGCGGCGACCAGGTGATGACCACCGACGGTCCGTTCGCCGAGGTGAAGGAGCAACTGGCCGGGTTCTACCTGCTCGACTGCGAGAGCATGGAGCGTGCGGTCGAGATCGTTCCGCAGATCCCGGAAGCGCCGTTCAGCATCGTCGAGATCCGCCCCGTCCGGGACCTCGGCGCCCTGATGTGATGGTCGAGGAGCTGCTGCGAGAGCTGGCTCCGCAGGTGCTCGGCCGGTTGGTCCGGCGGTACGGCGACTTCGACGCGTGCGAGGACGCCGTACAGGAGGCTATGCTGGCCGCATCGCAGCAGTGGCCGGCGGACGGCGTACCGGACAATCCGCGCAGCTGGCTGATCACAGTCGCGTCGCGCCGGCGGATCGAGGTACTGCGGAGTGAGGCGGCTCGGGTACGGCGGGAATCGGCGGTCGCATCGGAGCCCGTCCCGGAGCCGGCGCCGGTGGTCGACGATTCGCTCACCTTGCTGATGCTGTGCTGTCACCCGGCGCTGACGCCGCAGTCGCAGGTCGCGCTGACGCTGCGGGCGGTCGGCGGGCTGACCACCGGTGAGATCGCCCGGGGGTTTCTGGTGCCGGAGGCAACGATCGGGCAGCGGATCAGCCGGGCGAAGGCGAAGCTGCACGGTGCCCGGTTCGCGATGCCGCCCGCCGCGGAGCTGCCGTCGCGGCTGGCCGCCGTACTGCATGTGCTGTATCTGATCTTCAACGAGGGGTACACCGCGTCATCCGGATCGTCGCTGCACCGGGTCGAGCTGAGCACGGAGGCGATCCGGCTGACCCGGCAGTTGCGGTCGGAGTTGCCGGCCGAGGGTGAGGTCGCCGGGCTGCTGGCGTTGATGCTGCTGACGGACGCGCGACGGCCGGCCCGTACGACGGCCGACGGCGCGCTGGTGCCGTTGCCGGAGCAGGACCGGTCGTTGTGGGATGCCGAGGCGATTGCCGAGGGCACCGAGTTGATCGCCTCGACGTTGCGCACGGCACCGGTCGGGCCGTATCAGTTGCAGGCCGCGATCGCCGCCGTACACGACGAGGCCCGGCAGGCCGAGGCCACCGACTGGCGGCAGATCCTGATGCTGTACGAACTCCTCGAGTCGACCGCGCCCGGCCCGATGGTCACCCTCAACCGCATCGTCGCGGTCGCGATGGTCCATGGCCCTGCTCGCGGGCTCGCTCTCCTCGACGATGTGGATCCGGCCTTGAAGGACCATCACCGGCTGGCCGCCGTACGCGCGCATCTGCTGGAACTGTCCGGTGACCTTCCCGCTGCCCGCTCTGCCTACCAGCAGGCCGCGCGCCGTACCGACAGCGTGCCCGAACAGCGCTATCTGCAGTCCCGGGCTGACGCTCTCTAGCTCTCCCAGGTGGCTGCTCGCCGGCTGGAACCTACCGCTCGACGGAGACGGTGGGGGTGGCGGTGCGGCGGCGGTGGTAATCCCAGGTGACCAGGGCCAGGAGCGGAGGCCAGGCGATGAGGGGTACGTACCAGACCAGGACGTCGAAGTCCGGGACGTGACAGCCGGGCGGGAGGGGCTTCAGAGGGCCGTCGACGATGTGGAACTGCTGATTGAGCAGGAAGTAGGCGACGAGGAGGCCGACCAGGGCTGCGCCGGTCCCGGCGACTGCGGTCACGCCGCGGACAGGGACGACCCGCCCACCGACGACCGGTATCCAGCGCGGGAAGACTTCCCCCCACGGCCGCACGAGGCCGATCGTGAGGAGACCCAGGGCGAACGAGCCGAGCGACAGGAAGGTCAGGTAGATCTCGATACCGCCGCCTTGCATGCAAGCGTTGTCCTGTTGTCCGGCCCACGTGTCGATGACCAGGTGCGTTCGCCAAGCCGCCGACGGCAGGATGCACAGCGGCACCGCATATGCGGCGGCGGTGATCCACCATCGCGGTGCAGCTCGCTGGATGTTCACGCCCACTCCTTGTCTCTGTCGCTTCGACCGTAGACATCAGCGCATCGGCCCTGAATCACTCGCGAGAGCGAACTGCCTCCCTCGCCCGGGTGGTTGCGCGCTCGCTAGCTGTTCCAGGTGGTGGCGCGCTCGGCGAAGTACTCGGGTGTGCTGTGCACCGGGATGACGCACAGGAGGTGGCCGCCAGGTGCCCGGAGGGTGTGACAGCCCTGCCAGCTCGACACTTCGACCGCACCGAGTCCGACGAGCCGTGCGACCTCGGCGGCGACGTCGTCGGTCTCGATATCCAGGTGGTACCGGGGCTCGTCGTCCACCGACTGCACTGCCGTCACGTACCCAGGCACTGCGTTCTCGAGCCTGGTGAACTGCGGCTCCCCCGACGGGGTGGCCGTCTCCACGCCCAGTGCACTCGCCCAGAACTCAGTCGCCTTGCCGACCTCGTCCCGCCGTACGTCGATGAGGAAGGTGGACACCCTGCTCCTGTGCATGCCCCCAACCTAGCCAGACAATCATCCGGTGCAGAGTCCCGAGGCTGAGTACGACGCCCTGACCGACCGCGTCGCGTCCTTGTATGAACAGGGCGCCTACGGGCAGGCCCTGGCCGCCCTGGACCAGGCCGACGACGCGCTCCAACCCTGGTTGGCCGAACTGACCCACCTCCGCGCGTGCTTCCTCGCCGTACTCGGTCAGCCGGACCAGGCCCTGGCCGCACTCCAGTCCGCCGCCACCGCCGGCGCCTGGTGGGACGAATCGCTCCTGACCGAGGACGACGACCTGACCAGTCTGCAGAGCCTCCCGGGTTTCGCCGACCTGCTGTCGTTGTCCGGCGAGCGGCGCGCAGCTTCCGTCAGTGCCAGCGCCAAGCCGGTTGTTCTGCTGCCGAGCGGTGAGGTGCGGGGTGTGGTGGTTGCTCTGCATGGGGCGGGGCAGCGGGCTACGCATGCGGCCCGCGACTGGGCGAGCGCGACGTCGCTCGGCTATGCGCTGGTGTGTGTGGAGTCGTCGCAGCTCATGTCTCCGATGTACCGGACCTGGCCCGACCCGGAGCGCTCTCGTGACGACGTTGCCCGGGCACTCGCCCAGCTGCCGACAGAACTGGAGTCTGTAGAGGTCATTGCTGCCGGCTTCTCTGCAGGTGGTCGGGTAGCACTCGACTGGGCGCTCATTGCGCAACCACGGCCGGTCGCCGGCGTCGTCGTACTGGCTCCTGCTCTTCGTCAACTGCCTTCGGAGGCGTCGGGTGCGCTGGAGCCGGCGGTGGTGTTGATGGGGACGGACGACGAGCTGCGCGAGGTCGTGGAGGAGGCCGGCGAGCAACTGCGCGGCCTCGGCGTCTCGGTGGAGTGGCTGCCTGGGGTGGGCCATGAGTTCCCGGCGGACTTTGCTGATCTCCTCTCGCGGGTGCTGTTCCGGAAGTAGACCGTCCGGAACTGGAGCTAGCCTGCCGGTCATGAGCAGGCTGAAAGCGATGACGCCGATCGAGGCGGAGCAGTTGACCGTCGTACCCGCGAACGAGGCGTCATGGGCGGACCTCCAGGCGATCTTCGGGATCGCCGACGCGGGGCATTGCCAATGCCAGCGGTTCAAGATCCGCGGCTGGATCTGGCGCGACTCCACCCAGGACGAGCGGACCGCGATGCTCCAGGACCAGACCGTGTGCGGCGACCCCGACTCGCCGTCGACGAGCGGCTTGGTCGGGTACGTCGACGGCGAACCGGCCGGGTGGGTCGCGGTCGAGCCACGGACGGCGTACCCGAAACTCCGCACCTCCCGCATCCCGTGGACCGACCGCTCCGAGGACAAGGACGACGACAGCGTCTGGTCGGTCACCTGCATGGTCGTACGCAAGGGCTACCGCGGCCGCGGCCTCACCTATCTACTGGCGCGCGCGACCATCGACCACGCCCGCACCCGCGGCGCCCGCGCGCTCGAGGCCTATCCGATGGTCACCCAGGCGGGCAAGCAGATCACCTGGGGCGAACTCCACGTCGGCCCGCACCAGGCCTTCGAAGAAGCCGGCTTCAAGGAGATCACCCGGCCGACCGTTCGCCGCACCGTCATGCGCATCGACTTCTGACCTCTCCGGCCCTCCTCGGAACCTCGGCCCGGTGCCAGCGTGTCTATACGGTGAGGGCGACGGGGAGATCGGGTGGGCATGAGCAGGGACGACTTCAGCGAGTACGTGGCGGCGCGCTGGCCCAGTCTGGTGCGCTCCGCGGTGCTCCTGGGGTGCACGCACGCCGAAGCTCAGGACCTCGTCCAGACCGCTCTGGAACGGTGCCTGATGAAGTGGGGCAAAGTGCAGGCGGCCGATGACCGGGATGCCTACGTTCACCGAGTTCTGATCAACATCTTCCTCTCCGGGCGACGCCGCCGCTGGACAAGTGAGAAGCCGACGGCCACTCTCCCCGAACAGGCCGGCAGCGACCACACGACCAGCATCGACGACGCCGACGCCGTCATGCGTGCCCTCGACCGACTGCCCAGCGACCAACGCACCGCGGTGGTACTGCGGTACTACGCCCACCTGAGCGAACAGCAGATGGCCTCGGTGCTGGACGTTGCCGCAGGCACCGTGAAGAGCCGCCTGTCCAGAGCCGTGAAGACGCTGGCCCAGGACCCAGACCTGGCAGAACTGCGGGGATCCCGATGATCGAAACCAAGCTGACCGAACTCCTCGAACGCGCCGGGGAACGGACCGACGTCGGGCCGGCCCCGATCGAGCTGATGCACGCGCGCGTCACCCGGCGCCGTCGCCGTCGCACTGTCGCGGTCTCCGTAGCTGCTGCGGTCGCGGTGGTGGCTGCGGTCGGCGGAACCGCATTGCTTGTGAGGCCTGGCGCGAGTCCTGAGGTCTCCCCTCCGCCGGTCGCGTCCGCCAGCCCGGGCGTCGTATCCGCGGACATGCGTCTGGTCGGGCTCGGGCACGCGGCCATCGCCGTACCCAAGGCTTGGGGTACGAATCAGACGCATTGCCTGACTCCGTACCGGGACACGGCCATCCTCAGGCGGGACCCCCACTTGTGTGCGACGCCCCGTCCCTTGGGGGTCGAGAGTGTGGATGTTGGGCGCGGCAGGCCGACGATCTTCGACCTCACCGCCGACGAAATCATCGAGATCGACGGAGTGCGCGCCGAACGCCGGCACACGACCTGCGTCTCGGGGAACGTCTACCAGGTCAGGACGTGCTCGGGCGGGGTCCGCATTCCGTCGCTGGATGTCTGGTTCTGGGCGGAGTCGTCCACGAACGCCGAGGAGGTCGACCGCATCCTCGAGCGGATCCGGATCGTTCCCGATCAGGTCGGCGTACCGGATCTCTACTCGTTGGGAACGAACGGGCAGGGACCGACCGGCGAGGCGTATGCGGCCGTACTCCGCAAGCTGGGCCTGAAATCTACGATCCGAACCATCAAGTCCCCCAGCTACACTCCCGGCCAACTCATGGCCGTCTCCCCCGTCGCCGGCACGATGCTCCCCGTCGGCGCCACCGTCATCCTTACCGTCGTCGCCCCCTGACTCGCGGCGCGGGCCGTTCTCAGTGGGATTCCAGGATGGTCAGGTCGCGGTTGGCGAAGCGGTAGTGCTCGCATTCCTCGTCCATCAGGACGCCGAGGCATTCGGCGACCGGGCGTTCTTCCTCTGGATAGCCGGGCGCTGGCGGTCGCAGGCAGAGCCGTCCGAGCTCGGCGTCGGTCAGACCATCGAGTACGCCGTGCACCACCGCCACCCGATCCGCGCGCGCTTCGAGCACTTCGGCGTACGACGGCTTGGCGTCGAGCTCCATGCCGAGCGCCGTGGCATCCGCGGGAGCGTAGGCGGTCTGCGGCAGCGCGAGTGGGTGGAACGGCCTCTCCTCGTCGAGGATCGTGCGGCTCACCCAGGAGTCGGTGATGTAGACGAGGTGGCGCAGCGTCTCGACGTACGACCACTCGTCGGCGACCCGCTCGTGGCGGACGGACTCGGGCAGCCGCTCGGCGCGGGCGGTCAGCTCGGACCACAGCCGCTCGATCGTGGTCCACAGCGCGCGGAAGTCGTCCGCGTTCCGCACGTTCCGCAGTTGCACCCGCTCGGGATGCCGGCGGTCGAGCTCGGCCTCGACGTACTCGGTGACGTCGATCCCATTGACGACCAGGTTGCTGACATACCCCGAGATGTCGACGTCGATCAGACACCCGTCGACGATCTTCGCCTGGCTCAGATCACAGTCGACGAACCGCGTACCCCGCAGATCCCCGACCATGAAGGTCGCCCCACGAAACCTGTCATTCGCACCATCGTCGTGATACCCGGCCGACCACCGATGCGGCCCAAACTGCGCTTCGTCATCCACCCCGCCATTCTCACCCAGCCCACCGACAGTTCCCCTCACCTCGGCACAGGCGGTTGGGCGGCCGCGCGCCACGCCCACCCGGCTCGACCCCAGCTCCCCCAACTGCTCCCACCCTCTCACCCAGCCAAACCACCCACCCACACGTCGCTCGACCCAGCTCCCACCGCCAACAGCTGACTGCGCCCTCCCACCCCCGACTGGTGTCTCAGTTCCACTGCGGCTCACCATCAAGGCTCAGCCCCCGGCGTAGTCGCGGAGATGTTGCACCACGGCCTTGCCCGGGTGAGGTCTATGTCATCGCGGTACAGCGCGGAGATCGCACCAGTGGCAGGAAGAGTCACCGCTTCGACCTCTGCTGTGGACTCACCTTGCCGGTCCACCGGAGTGCCTGCCTCGCCTGGGATGAGTCCATCGTCCGTCGCCTCACCGGTACAGATGTCAACGGCGCCGGCCCGGCGTTGACCGTTCATGCGTCTCGGTTTGGTTGTGGAGCACGGTGGGTGCCGGTGGGGTCGACGTGGAAGGCGAACCCGTTGGGGGTGAGCCACTCCAGCGTCCTGGGATCGAGGCGGCGCACCTTCCGACCGTGGGTCTTCACCCTGTGCGGGAAACGGCGCAGGGGTGCCAGGTTTGCCGGGGTGGTTTGGCCGGGTGGACCGAGGGGGTCGTAGGGCTCGATGTGGTCCAGATCCATCGCGGCGTGGGTTTCGCGAGTGCCGTACGGGAACAGTTCCACCGGGTGGGTCAGCTTGACGCGTTCGCGGATCCGGTCGGGGATCTCGTAGGCATCGACACTGACCGCGTCATTGAGGTCGATGACCGGCTTCACCACGTACGGCCCGTGGCCGACGAGCTCGCTCAGCTGTGATGCGAGCAGTGGGCCGAGGTCTTCGACCCGGAGGACGCCGGTGCCGGTGGCCAGGGTGTGGTCGGTGAGGTGTACGTAGATCTCGGTCTGCCCAGCGCGCAGCCTGCCGCCCGATCGCGGGTTGGTGTGCGCGTCGTGCCTGATCTGGGCAAGCCGTGCATCGAGCGCGCGGCGCGCCTCGGCATCGAGGGCCTCGCCGTCGTCGTCGTGGTCGAGCCGCAGGCCGGGGTCGAACGGCTCGACCGGGTCCTTGAACGGGGTGTCGAGCGGGTCGGGGAGATCGCTGTGGCTGGGGTGCGGGGCGTCGCGGTCGGCTTCGTCGTCCAGGCCAGGTTCTGCCCAGTCCTCCAGCAGACCCTCGTCAACCGAGTAGGCACCGTGGTCCGCGCCTCCTCGTGCACGCCGACCGCACTCAGCACCACCCGGCTCGGCTGTTGACGCCTTGTGGCGAGCAGAAGCCGGGTCGGCGGTCGACAGATCACCGCGGTCGGACACCCGGCAAGAGGCTGGCGCACTGGAGCGGTCGGCGCTCGATGAGGTCCCGCGCTCGGTGGCCGCGTCGGCCGTTGGACCAACGCCTCGACGGGCCGCGTGGGCTGTCCGGGCGGTGGTCGAGGCCGTGCTCGGGGCGGTGTTCTGGTCCGTGGTCGTGCCGGCAGTGGAGGCGGAGCCTTGATCGGTGGCCGGATCGGCGGTCGGAGCGGTGCTCTGCTCCTTGTCCATGCCCGCACCTGGGCCGGTGTCTCGACCGGCGACCGTAGGGGCTGCTCGCCTGGCGCCGTCATCGGTGGTTGCTTCGGCGGCTGTGTCGGTCGTTTGGGTGCCGCCGCTGCCTGTGTCTGCTGGCGGTCCGGGAGGGGCCGGCCGGGCGTTCAGGAGCTTGTGGGCTTGGTGGAGGAGCTCTTCGGTGTAGCGGGGGTCGGCGATGATGCCGACCGCGTCCGCGCGACGGGACTGCAGCGGGTTGGTGTCGCCAAGAACCTTCAACGCTTCGGCGATGCTGCCGATGCGGGCGTTGAACCGGATCGCGTCGCCGGTGCCGGTGCGGATGTGGATCCTTTTGGTGCCGTGTTCGTCGGAGCGGGCCAGGTAGACGCCGCGTTCGCGGGCCTTCTCGGCGGCCTTCTTGCGGGCGGCGTCGGGGTCGGCGTGGTTCTTGGCGGCGTCGACGATCTTGTCCAGCCGGATCGGGGTGAGCGAATCGACCACCCGGCAGACTCGCCGGTCGACGGACCGGGCGGCGTCTTCGGACAGGTCGAGGCAGGCGGTGGCGATCTTGCGCGCCTTCCACGGGGTCGCCTGCCCGGCCTGGACGCGGGCCCAGGTGAGCGGGAGGCGGTGGCGCAGTGCGAGTGCTTGGCCGATGAAGTCGGCGGCCGCACCGGCCGAGATGCCGAGCATGACGCCGAACTCGGCCGGGGCGAATTCGGCGATCTCGGGGCAGCCGTCGCCGCCCAGGACGATGGCGCGTTCGCGGCCGTCGCTGGTGGAGCGGCCGGGGCGGTGTTCGGGGCGGGTGGGGCTGGTGTCGGGGTGGTGGCGGTCGGCGTAGGTCTGGGCGTGTTCGAGGAGTCGGGTGTCGAGGCGGTTGGCCTCGGCGCGGTGTTCGGCGGCCGACTCCAGCAGGTCGGGCGTCGACAGCGTCGTCAGATCTCCTTCGAACATGTGTTTGATTCTACGCCATCTAGAGCGGCGATCCAAACCCACAGAAACCCCAAAGTCCTTATTCACAAGGGGAAACGTCACACTCCCGGCCGCGCGAGGAGCGGGTATACATCAGCGCCCAAACTCCGCGGTGGTGATGGCGGTCGCGGTCCGCGGCGGCAACCCGCGGTCGCCAGGGTCCCCGGGGTCCCGGGGTCCCGGGGTCCCGGGGTCGCCGGGGTCCCGTATTCCACACCGACCAGGCAGCGCAGGTGAATGCACCGCCGGAATTTTCCAGGGCGCCTGCACGGGCGCCTGCACCCGACTCGGCATCCCCCAAAAGACGGCAACGAGCCAGAACAATGCCCAGGCAGCATGAGTGACCTATGGTTTCCCGCACACCGAGCTGAGCTCGTCCTCGGCGGCGTCAAGGCCAGCCCTCCGGGTAACCTCGGCCAGCCTTGCCCCCAAGCCGCGCAGGAAGGCGACCCGGGCCGCAATCCGGCGAGCCCCGTCAGGCAGCCAGCGAGAAGCCCGCAGGAAGCCGGCATCCGAAAGTGGCCTCAGGGGATTGCTGTCGCCCGCACGTGGAGTCCTGTTAGTCGTAGGTGGCTTCGGCTTGCCAGGTGGTTTGGTGGAGAGTGAAGAGCCAGGCTCGGGTGTCGGCGGTGGTGAATTGGAAGCGGGCTCGGCGGGAATCGGGGCGTGGATCCCACCAGCGTTCGTCGACGAGCCAGGGGCCTGCCCAGGCGGTGATGGGGTGGAGCTTGTTGCTGTCGGCAACTCCAGGGTCGGCAACTCCAGGGTCGGCTACTCCAGGGTCGGGGGCGAGGCGGAAGGCGGTGGGGGTGCCGGAGAGGGCGCCGCGGGCGCTGACGGAGACCTGGCTGCCGTCCTCGGCGAGGACCTGGGCGGGCAGCGGCGTGGGGAAGATGGTGGTGGGCGCGAGCGTGGGCCAGCGCGGGTCGGCGGAGCTGATCGAGCCCGGCCACGGCTGATCCACCGGATGGGCCGGCACCGGGCGGTCGCCCCACGGGATCAGGGTCTGCCGCTCGGCGGACCCGCGACCGCCGCCGATCACCACCGACGCGACGGCACCATGACCGAGCATGCTCTGGACTCGCGACAGCGCCCGGTGGATCCGCTCGTCCGGCCCACCTCCCCACAGCCCTTCGACATGCGCACCGACCGGGTCGACCTGTTCAGGAATGAGTCGGAGCCGTACGACGGGGGACGTCAGCTCGCTGGTCGCCGTACCACTCCCCTGTAGCTGCCAGCGGACCCGATCCACTACGTCGGCGGCGGTGAACCAGCGTGGATGCAACCACTCCCGCTCGTGGATCCGGCCGGACTCGGTACCGGCCTCGACCCGCAGCGTCGTACAGACCAGGCCGAGCTCGGTCAGCCGGGCGATCAGTTCGTCGGCGACCGACCGGACCGCGAAGGCGACCTGGTCGACCCGGTCCACCGCCGGCTCGAAGTCGAGGATGCGGATGAGCTCCGGCGGCACCTCGCGGCCGACCACCGAACGTTCGTCGTACCCGCAGGCCAGCCGGTGCGCGAACGCGCCGTCGGGACCGAACCGGGTCAGCACCTCGGTGGGAGACAACTGCGCGAACGCACCCAGCGACCGCAGCCCGAGCCGGCGGAGTAGGTCGGCGAGTGTCGGCTGCTCGAGCGTGTCGACACTGAAAGGCGCCAGGAACTCCGCGGACTCCCCCGGCGGGACCACCAGGATCCGTGTCTGTGCCGGACTCGACCGGGCCGCCTGCTCGGCGGCGAACGGGCCATCGGCGACCCCCACCCGGCCCCCCGGTACGTCGAACGTCTCGAGCCGGTCGAGGAGCTTCTCCGCCGCCGCGGGCTCGCTGCCGTAGAACCGGGTCGGACCGCGCGCCTTCAACGCGCACATGCCCGGTCGGATCACCTGGATGCCGGGGATGAGCGCCTCCAGGCAGCCGATCACCGGGTCGAACGCGCGGGCGTCAATCACCGGGTCGTACTTCAGAACGACGAGCTCCGGGCACCGCGACTGCGCGTCCCGGGCGCGCAGACCGCGGCGCACCCCTCCGGCCCGGGCGGCGGCGGAGGTGGCGAGCACCTTGCCCTTCTCCAGAATGGCGATGGGCTCGTCCGGGGAGCGTCCGGCCGCCACCGCAGCCGCTGTCACCGGCCAGTCGGGCACCCAGACCACCATCGTGCGAGTCAGTCCGCGACCACCCATCAGCCCACCGCCTCGTCCTGCCAATGCGGCTCGCCGAGTGGACCAACCGAGCCGTGTGGATCAACCGAGCCGTGTGGATCAACCGAGCGGACCTGATCAGCCGATTCGACCGAGCGGATGGTGCCGTCCGGTCCGGGGAGCCAGAGCTGGTGCTTGCGTTGGCGTACGGCGGCGCGCCGGCCCGTCACCACGACCGTCGCCTGTCTGGCGGCAAGCATGCCTTCGCCGGACCCCAAACCGGTCCAGGTGTTGCTCTCCACCTCCAGGCGCGCCTCGCTCCCCGGCCAGGAGCCGACCGCGATCAGCACCGCACCCCGAGTCCGCAGGCGCGCGGCGAGCCGGGACGCCTCCCCCGGTGTCACCTCACCCGGCGGACGGACGACCACCACGGTCAGAGCATCGACCAGTGCGGCGACGACGTTGAGCCAGTCGTGCTCCGGATCCGGCACCAGGACCAGGCGTTCCAGGTCCACCCCGAGCCCACGCGCCGCCTCCGCTCCGAACGACGGCAGCCCGACCACCCCGCACCACGCACCCTCCGCGGACGGACCGGCCATCATCGCCATCACCAACGCGGACGAACCGCGCACGGAGTACGCCGACCCGCCGCGCAGCCCGGCGCCGGCCAGCAACTCGGAGACCGCCGGCAGAGTGGGCAGCACCCGATCCACACTCGCGGTATCCAACGCCTGCTGCACCCGCACCTCGGTGGTCCGCGGCGCCGGCACCAGCCGTCTCAGCTCCGCAGGCCCTGCTGTCACCACAGAGCCGAGCTCCCCCGAGTCTGCGGTGAGGCTCAGATGGGCGGGATCGAGGTCAGCGGTGGAGTGGTCGGCGAGGGTGATGCGGGCTGAGGGGGTCAGGCGGCGTACGGCAGGGTCGCTGCCGTACGTGGAGTCGGCGGCTTCCTCCAGGTCGCGGAGGCGGGCGGCCTTCTGCGCCTTGGCTCGGGCGAGCAACATCCGCGCCTGGTCCAGCGTCGTGACCGCCGGCCCCGATCGCGCTCGATCTACTGCGGATGTCCCCGTCATGAATCCATGTTCGAACACCTGTTCGAACATGTCAATGCGGTCGTCACAGCCCGCCGGAAGACTAAAGTCACCGCATGCGACGGGTCGATCATCCACGGCTGATCGCCGCGCTCCGCCAGGTCGAGGACAGTATCGACGAGGCCTGGTGGCGGTTCTGCGCCGAGTCCGGGATCACAGCCGGTACGGCGGACGAGCGCGAGCTGGCCGAGGTCGTCCTGCAGGACACCTCCGAGTTCGACTGGCGGATCGTGGACGGCGCGCTCAAGCAGCTGACCTGCCCCGACTGTGGCTCCGGCCTCGGCGCCGGACCGATCGGTTGTGCGAGCTGTGACCAGGCCAACGGCTTCCGGTTCGCCGCCCGCGAGACCGACCGCCCCGACGTACCACCGGGCAACGAGCACGCCATCCGGGTCTCCTCCGCCGTGGCCCGGACCAGGCACAGGTACTCACCACGAGCCCGTGCCGGCTACGAGCTCTACCTTCCCGACCTGCTCGAAGGCGCACTCCCGACGACCCCACAGGCACAGCGCACGAAGGCTCTCATCAACCAGCTCACCGACGACCAGCTGGAGCAGCTCCTCACCCCAGCCGACCTGCAACCGAAGCGCGTCTGACGGACTGCATAGGGTGGAGTCATGCCGAGGACTATTGCCACCAACACCAAGGTCGGGGTCGACAAGCTGCTGGAGTTCGTGCGGCCCCGTCACCACATGCTGCTGATCACCACTCGCGCGGACGGTACGCCGCAGGCGTCGCCGGTGTCGGGTGGTGTCGACAACGAGGGCCGCATCGTCATCTCGTCGTACCCGGAGCGAGCCAAGAGCACCAACGTGGAGCGGGACCCGCGGACGAGTGTCGTAGTGCTGTCGGACGACTGGAACGGCCCGTGGGTCCAGGTGGACGGCACTGGCGAAGTGATCCAGCTGCCGGACGCAGTGGAGCCACTGGTCGACTACTACCGCTCCATCTCCGGCGAGCACCCTGACTGGGACGAGTACCGCGAGGCCATGCGCACCCAGGGCAAGTGCCTGATCCGCATCACCCCGGAGCGCTGGGGTCCGGTCGCGACAGGTGGCTTCCCAGCCCGCCTGGCCGACTGAATGCGCACAGCGCTCGTAGTACAAGCGCACCCGGACGACGAGGTGTTCGCCACCGGTGCTGCTACCGCATTGCTGAGTGATGCGGGGTGGAACGTAGTCATGCGGGTTGCCACGCAAGGGATCGGCGACGCAGCAGACAAGCTCCAAGCGTCCTGCGACTTGCTAGGCATCGACGAGTGGGACTGGCTGAGCACAAAGGACCGTTGGATCGACGACGGCGGCTCAGCTGGTCCAAACACTCTGGCGAGTGCTGAGCTCAGTGAGGTCGCTCATGAGGTCGAGAGGGCCATCAGCGAAGTCAGACCGCAACTGGTGCTAACCGTCGGCAGAGACGGACTCACCGGTCACCCGGACCACATAGCCATCTCAAAAGCCGTGCAACAGCAGCCGTGTCACGCGTTGGGAGCACGGCTGCGAGCGCAAGACGTGCAGGCAGGCCACCAACACCTTCAGCAACTGCTGCCGGGCGAGCAGGTCGGCTCAGGCCTCGTCACCGGATGTACGACGCCGCTGCTAGAGCTCACCGGCACACCAGAGATCGCCGTACGACGCCGGAAGGCCTTGGACCAGTACTACGACGGTCTCGGTACGACGGACATCCCAGAGCTGGTCACGACGTACGGCAGACGCGGCGACTCCCTACTGCTTCGGGCAGTCTTCGACGCGGCCGGCTGGCACTGCGATCGCTTCGAGGTTCTCAGCTCTTCTGGTAGCGACGCTCCATCGTTTCCGTGATGCGCTGCATCGCACCCTCGAGGTGTTCGCGCAGCGCGGCTTCCGCACCGGCTTCGTCGTGCGCAACACAGGCGTCGAGGATGGCCTGGTGCTCACGCCGCGTCTGCTCGATCCGCGCCTTGGTCTGGCGGGAGCCGAAGCGGTAGCGCTCACTGTTCTGCCACACGGGCTCGATCGCGCGCGGCAGCCAGCGCGACCCGCCGGACCGGTAGATCGCGAAGTGAAACTCGGTGTGCGCCTGCCGGGAGGCGATGTTGTCGCCGGCCTTCGAAAGCCGGACGTGCTCGGCCAACGCGGCCCTGGCCAAGGTGGCGTCCGATTCGGAGAAGCGCGTCGCCGCGGCCCGTACGGCGAGGGACTCCAGTGCCAGCCGGGTCTGGTGTGTGTCGCGCAGGTCTTCCATCGACAACTCGCGCACCCACGCACCCTTGTGCGGCACGATCTCGACCAGCCCGAGCGCCTGCATCCGCCGCAGCCCTTCGCGGATCGGCATCTGGCTCATGTCCAGCCGCTTGGCGAGCTCCTCCAGCCGCAGCGCCGTACCACTCGGGAGTTCACCGGACAGGATGAGTTCGTGCAGTTCGGCCGCAGCCTCCTCGGCGAGAGTACGACGGCCGGTCGGTCCCCCGGGCGTGAGCTCGAGTCGTCGGGTCATAGGGTGCGGGCTGCCTCTCTCCTCCACTGCACAACTCTGGGAGGTAACCGTAGCGGGCAGCAGGTGATCTGGGGCACTTCGACAACAGATTGCCTAGTGGAGACTTGCGCAACACCGATTGGTCTAGTCCAGCAGTCCAAACAGGCAAGTCGCTAGAACGCCGTCAGATCAAGGAGAACCCGGCGATCGGCTGCGCTGCGATCAAGTGCGTCACCGACTCGATCGGCAGGCAACACGTCGACGGGCGGGCTCAGCTGCGCAGGTGCCACGTCAGCCAGCGCCTGGCTGACTGCACCGGGCTCGATGACGGTTCGCTGCACGTTCACCGGCAGTATCCGCAGGTCCCGCCCGATCAACTGATGCAGGTCGATGGTGGTGAATTCACCAGCCTTGTAACCCAGTACGGCGACCCGCCCGCCCGGAGTGATGTGTCCCAGCACCCCACTGGTCACCGGACCGCCCACAGTGTCGATCGCCGCGTCACACCACGGCAGCTCACGTCCGATCTGGCCCAACTCATCCACCCGCACGATCTGGTCGACCAACGGGGCCACCACGTCCACGGACTCGCCGAGCCGCGCCAGCCCGATCACCTTCGCCGCACCGGCCGATCGTGCGACTGCGGCGGACAGACAACCGACCAGGCTGGTGATCCCGGTGATCACGACAGTCTCACCTTCCAGTACGCCGGCAACCCGTCGTACTGCGGTGTGGGCCGTGAGAGCAGGTGTCAGCAGCGCCAGGGCGGCAGCAGGATCCAGTCCGGCCGGCAGACGATGTACGGCGGCGTCCGGCACGACGGCGTACCGACCCCAGAGGCCGGGCCTGGTCACACCGACTCCTTCGCCCCGGATCACCACCGGAGTCCCGGCTTCGAGGACCGATGAAGCGACCACGACGCCGACGCCCTCGGATCCCAGGACGAAGGGTTGCGTGGGCTGTTTGCCGGTGAGCACCGACCTGTCGGCCTGAGTGACCGCGGCCAGCCGCATCTCGACCAGCGTCTCGTCCGGTCCGGCAACCACCTCGAGCTCCTCGGCCTTCACCTGCTGACCTGGCCCGTGACAGCGCAGCACCGCCCCCGTGCGCGACTTCATCTCTCCACCCCGTTCATCCACATTTGATATCTGATCACATGCAAGTCCTGACAAAAACCCCGTCTCACGGCGCGACGACCTCCTTCGCCAGCGGCGCGGTCAGCTCACCGGCCGCCACCGCCCGCGCGGAGGACACCGAATCGCTGCCCATCGGGAACGGCCAGTCGCTGCCGGCCAGCACCCGATCGGCCCCGAAGGTCGAGCCGAGCAACTCCAGTACGGCGTCGTCGTGCACCAGATCGTCGACGTAGAACCGGCGCAACGCGTCCGCCACCGGCAACGACGGCGGTTCGATCCCCGGCCGGGCCGTGTCGATCCCCCGCTGCCACCGGCCGGCCAACGCCGCCGTCACACCACCCCCATGGCACAGGCAGAACCGGATCCCCGGAAACCGCCCCGGCACATCCGCGAAGACGAGGCTGGCCGCGGCCAGCCCGGTCTCGTACGGATTGCCCAACAGATTCGTCAAGTAGAACGACTCAAGCCGCTTGTCGTCACTGTGACCCGGGTGGATCAGCGTGAAGGCCTCAACCGCGTGCAGCACCTGCCACACCGCGTCCAGCCCTTCGTAGCTCGGCGTACCAAGAGCATAGCCACTGAAGACGCCCTCACCAGCAAGAGATGCCGCAACCGCCGGTGCCTCCGGGTCGAGCAGTGGTAGCTGGCCCAGCACGCGTAGCTGAGGTGTCGCGAGCTCACGTAGCCCCTGGTTCACCAGCTCGGCCCACTCGACACCAGCGTCGTACCGGAACAGTGCGGGCGGTACGGACACCACAGCACCGTCCAACTCCTGCTCCGCAACCCAATGCAGCAGCGCGGCCGGGTCCGCCAGGCGCCGCAAAGGCAGCCGCTGTCCGTCCACGACCAGCGAGCCGCTGTCGACGGACAGCCCGAACTCACCCTTGTGCGCCGCGGACAGCACAGTGGGTGGGATCAGGTGGGTGTGGACGTCCCAACCGGCCATGTCAGCGGGCGTCCTCGTCGTTGTCGTAGAAGGACGGCCGCTCCGGGTAGTGCGGCCCGTCGTACACCTCCAGCAGCACAGAGGTCTCCTGAGCGAGCGTCGGCCCGTGCACGACTCCCTTGGGGTTCCAGTAGAAGCTGCCCTTGGTCAGCGTCGTCCCGGTCGGCAGGTACACGTACCGCCCGGACAGGCAGAACATGAACTGGTTCGACGCGTGCTTGTGTTCCGACGGGATCCCAGAGCCCTTCTCGAACCGCACCAGCGCTATCGATGCCTCGGTCTCCGGGTCACGCCACAGCATCTTGTGGGACAGCCCGGCCAACGACTTGTCCACCCACTCCAGGTCTTCCGTCTGCAGCAGTACCTCGCGCAACGGCTCGTCAAAGCCGGTCATGGGGCCTCCCGGGGTACAGGCCGACCGGTGATCCCGGTGTACAGCTCCTCAGCCACACCAGCTCGCAGCGGAGCGACAGCGGCGATGTGCCCGTCGGGCCGAACCAGTACGACGCTCTCCGGCGGTACGCCGTACCTGTTCGTGGCAACGCTCCCCGGGTCGAACAGGGCGCGGTCACGCAGACCGGAGTCGTGCGGCGCGTCCCACCGGGATACGGCGTAGTGCTGCAACGCAGGTGAGTCGTTGACCGGGATGTCCGGCCTCCGTCGTACGTCGGTGAAGTACAGCGCAACGAACGACTGCCGGCACAGCTCGTGGATGGTCACCCGGCCGGAGGGACCCTGCAGCTGAAGGTCCGGCGCCCGGTCACCAGCTCGTACGGTCGGTGGTTCGGCAGTCGTGGCCACCATCGACCAGTCCCCTTCGCCGTCCACGTCCAACCGCACGCTCAGGAGGGTCCGTGTGTACGCCGTCGCCCAGTCACTGCCCGACGCCGTCACGGAACCGCGTTGGTGGGACATATACTTGCGAGCCGCCTCGGCCATCTCACCGGACCCGTTCACCGCCACCGGCCGCTGCTCCTGCTCGTAACCGTCCAGGAGCGTCTCGTCCGCCCAGCCTCGCAGTACCCAGGCCAGCCGCCACGGCAGGTTGGACGCGTCCAGCGCACCCGTGTTCAGACCCAACGCCCACATCGGTGTGATCAGGTGGGCCGCGTCGCCCATCAGGAACACTTTGCGGTCCACCGACCACTGGTCCGCGACCCGGTGGTGCACGTTGTAGACGACCGAGCCGAGCAGCTCGATCCGGTCCACCTCGCCGATGAACTGCTTCACCTTCACCAGCAGGTCCTCGTCCCCCGGCGGCTCGGCACCCGGGCCGAGCGGGAACAGGAACCGCCAGTTGTCCGGCTGCCGGATCAGCACCATCCACTCGGACCGGTCCGCGAAGTACGCCAGGTACGGGTAGTCGCGCGCGTTGTCGACGTCCAGGTCGACCACGACGTCGATCAGCATGTACCGCTCCGGCAGGGTCTCCCCCACGACGGTCACGCCGAGCGCATCCCGCACCTTGCTTCGGCCGCCGTCACACGCGAGCAGGTGCGACGCCTCGATCTCAAGCGGCCCATCCGGCGTCTCCACCTGCAGCACAACCCGGTCGTCCTGTACGTCGAACGACTGCAGCCGATGCCGGGTCAGCACCGGCTGGTTCAGGGCGGCCGCGAGGATCGGCTCCATCTTCTGCTGGGGCAGGTTGATCACGAACGGGAACTGCGTGTCGTTGACCAGTTCGGCCAGTCGCACCGAGGCCCGCGGCGTGTTGGTGGCCCTGTCGATGTCACCGATCTCGTCGATCCGCAGTCCGGCGGCCAGGATCTCGTCCACCGCGCCGTACCGGTTCCAGATCTCCAGTGTCCGGCTCAGCGTCGTACCGGCCTTGGTATCCGAGGACAGGACGGCGTCCTCCTCGAGCAGCACGTACGGTACGCCGTAGTGCTCCAGGCCGAGTGCCGTCGTCAGGCCGATCGGCCCGGCACCCACTACGGCGACGGGCAGCTGGTCAGCAGTCACTCATCACTCCGTAAAGGTCTTCAGCTTCGCGAACGCACGCTCACGGGTCAGCACTGACCCGGTCATCGCGGCCGCATCGGACAGCAGATACAGCAACGGACCGACCACGTCCTCGGGGTCTCCGACACCAATGGTGTTCTGCCAGTGCTCCCGGTCCGCACCGGCGTTCGCTCCTCGGAACTGCTCGGTGTCGATCACGCCCGGCGCGGCCACGTTCACGCGCACCCGGTGCTCGGCAACTTCGGCGGCAAGTGACTTGGCGAAGGCGATCAGCGCAGCCTTGCTGGACGCGTACGCCGCCGCACCGGCGTACCCGGTGACAGCCATGCCCGACGTGAACACGACCACCGATCCGGACCGCCGCGACACCATGTGCGGTACGACGGCCTGGCACGCCCACACCACACCGTCGAGATTCACCTGCAGCGTCCGGGTCCACTCGGCCGGATCCATCTCCAGCACCGACGACCGCGGCTGCACAGCAGCTCCGGCGACCAGTCCGTCGATCCGCCCGTAGCGCTCGACGACAGCCGCCACAGCCGCCTCGACAGCGACCCGATCCGCCACGTCCACCTCGACGAAGTCGACCTCGGCAGCCGCGTCCAAGGGCTTCACCACGTCGAAGATCACCGCAGTACCACCGCAAGCCGTCACGGCCTGCGCCAGCGCCGCTCCGATGCCCTGCGCGCCGCCTGTGATCACCACGACCTCACCGGTCGCGTCGAAGCTCACCTTCATGACGTCTCCTTCTGCTTCGACGGGCCGTGCTGATCCCCCTCGGCCCGCCTCGTCATGGTCTCGGTGATCCGCTGGAACGCGCCGGCCAAGTGGTTGCGCAGGGCCCGCTCAGCCGCGTCCGGGTCGCGCGCCACACACGCGTCCAGGATGGCCTGGTGCTCCGCACGGTTCCGCTCGATCAGGAACGCGGTGGGCCGGCTGCCGAACCTGTACCGCTCACTGTTCTGCCACACCGGCTCGATGGCCCGGGCGAGCCACTGCGACCCACCGGCCCGGTAGATGGCGAAGTGGAAGTCCGCATGCGCCTGCCGAGCACCCACCGAGTCCTCGGCCCGCGACAACCGCAGGTGTTCGGCCAGTGCAGCCGCTGCCGTCTGCAGGTCCTCGTCGCTGAACTGCTCCGCAGCAGCCCGTACGGCGAGGCTCTCAAGGGCGAGCCTGGTCTCGTGCGTGTCCCGCAGGTCGTCCAGCGACAGATCCCGGACCCAGGCACCCCGGTGCGGGATGATCTCGACCAGTCCGAGAGCCTCCAGCCTGCGGAGCCCTTCCCGGATCGGCATCTGGCTCATCTCCAGCCGACTCGCCAGCTCGACCAGGCGCAACGGCGTACCGCTGGGCAACTCTCCAGACAGGATGAGCTGGTGCAACTCGGCGGCAGCGTGTTCGGCGAGCGTACGACGCCCTCCCCGGCCACCACCTGGCAGCAGCTCCAACGGCCCGCTCATGCCCGAGCCACCCGGTTGCGGAGTTCACCGATCTTGTCGGCCCGGGTGACGACCACATCACCCTCCTGCAGGAACACCTGCGGCTCCCGGGCGTTGCCGATGCCGGCCGGCGTACCGGTGAGCAGCAGGTCGCCAGGGCGCAGTGTCATGCCGAAGGAGAGCTCACTGATGAGAGTGGCGACGTCGTAGGCCATCTGCTTGGTAGAGGCGTCCTGCCGTACCTCACCGTTGACCAGGCACTGCAATCGCACGTCCTGCGGATCACCCAGCTCGTCAGCGGTCACGATCCACGGACCGAGCGGCATGGTGTTGTCGATGCTCTTGCCCTTCAGCCACTGCCCACCGTGCGCCCGCTGCAGGTCCCGCTGCGACACGTCGTTGGCCAAGGTGTAGCCCCAGACATGGTCCAACGCCTCATCGACGGGGATGTTGCGACCGGCCTTGCCGATCACCAGCGCCAGCTCCGCCTCGTAGTCCCACTTGGCCGAGATCGCCGGGTCCCAGGCGATATCGTCGTACGGGCCGATCACCACGTCCGGGCCCTTGGTGAAGAACGTCGGGTGCTCCGGCCGGTCGACGTCCTGGCCCTCGCGCTTGCCTCGGCTCTCCTCGAAATGGTCCCAGTAGTTCCACCCGGTGCACAGGATGTCCCGCCGGAACCGCCGCAGCGGCGGACGCAGAATCCCTTCGCTGTAAGGAACCCTCTCGTCGCCAACGGCAACGTCACCAGAGATCACCGATGTCAGGTCAGGTGCCGACAGCAACAGAACGGAATCCCCGTCGAGCACGCCCGGCCGCTCGCGGCCGGCGTGCTCCACCATCACGTACCGCATCTCAGGTCCACTCGACGCCACGCATGCGAATCACCCCTCACTCATCCACGTCCTCGCTTCGCTCCGGGCGCGGATGAGGCACCGAGCGATCTGTGCTTGATGATGAACTCGCTTCGCTCGTTCATGTGATCACCGCGATCGCGTTGATCTCGATCAGATAGTCAGGATGTGCGAGCTTGCTGACCTCGACCATGGTCGAGGCCGGCAGCGGTTCGGCGAAGTACTCCGCCCGGATCTCGTGAATCCTGGCGAAGTCCTCCATGTTGCGCACGTACACATCCACCCGGCAGACGTCCGCGAGCGTGCCGCCGGCCGCGCGGACCGCGGCCTGCACGTTCTCGCACACCTGCCGGGTCTGCTCCCGGATGTCGCCGACGCCGGCGATCGTGCCGTCCGGACGGCGCGCGGTCATCCCGGAGACGAACACCAGCCGCCCGGTCGCCTCGATCACGGTGGCCTGTGAGAACACCCCGTTCGGCGAGTGCAACTCGGTGGTCGAAACCTGTGTCTTCGGCATCAGTCGAGCACCCCTCCGGCCGGAACGACGGCCCCGACCGCCCGTGCGGCAGCCAGCAGACCGTCCAGCCCCGACCTCTCGATCAGTACGCCGTGACGCCGCTGGTGTGCGGCCCGTTCCGCCTCGATCTCCCCCGGCAGGTACAGCCGGCTCACGCCTGGTGCGGTCGCACTGCCACGAACCCGCGCGGCCAGCCCGGACGAGCGACGCCGGAAGCTCTCGACCCCGCCGAGCAGTTCCGGGTCGATCGCCAGGAAGAGATGCGCGCAGTCGTTCGGCGCGTCCGGCTCCCGGTACAGCGGCCGCACCTGGTCGCCCCAGCCGCCGCCGCTCAGTACGCCGGTCAGTACGTCGATCATCAGCGCCAGCCCGAAGCCCTTGTGCCCGGCGGCCGGCAGCAGCATCCCGAGGACCGCTTCCTCGGCGTCGGTGGTCGGCGTCCCGGACGGGTCGGTCGCCCACGTGTCCGGGATCGGCCGGCCGGCCGACGCCGCCAGCCGAATCTTGCCCAGCGCAACAGCCGACAGGGCCATGTCGAGCACGATCTCCACCCCGGCCGAGGTCGGGACCGCGATCGCCAGCGGGTTGTTGCCGACGATCCGCTCGGCCCCGCCGGGAGCCGGCATCAGCGGCGTGGTGTTGGACATCGCGACCCCGACACAGCCCGCCTGGCCGGCCTGCATGGCCCACCGGCTGGCCGCGCCGAAGTGGTGCGCGTTGCGGACCGACACCAGGCCGATCCCGTACCGGCCGGCCCGGTCGATCGCGTGTCCCATCGCCTGCGGACTGGACAGCTGGCCCATCCCGCCGCGCGCGTCCACGACCAGGGCGGCGCCGGCGTCGTACAGGATGTCGAGCTCGCGTTCCCGGGTGACACCGCCGGCGTTGAGGCGCTCGACGTACATCGGGACGAGCATGACGCCGTGCGAACTCACTCCGCGTAAGTCCGCCTCGACGAGGGCCGCGGCGATCTTGGCGGAGTCGGACGGGTCGAAGCCGAGGGCGCTGAAGACGGCCGAGACGGTGGCCTCCAACCACGCGGGTCGGACCAGCACCCGGCGGTCCGCATCGGAGGCTTGGGCGGTCATCGGGCCTCCCGGCCTGGACTGAGGAGTGCAGGGAGCCCGGTCATGGGGCCTTCCGGCCTGGACTGAGGAGCGGAGGGAGCGAAGCGACTGGAGTGACGAGGGAAGGCCGGGAGCCAAAGCCCCATGACCCGCCGCGCCGGAGGCGCAGCCAAATGCACTGCGACCGGAGTGACGAGGGAAGGCCGGGAGCCAAGGCCCGATGACCCTGCCGGCGCCGGAGGCCCGGCCAAATGCACGGTCATCGGGTCTCCTGCGCCCAGGGCACGAGCAGGTGCTCCAGCAGGACCAGCCCGTAGAACAAGATGATGCTCATGATGCTGAGCAGCGTGATCGCGGCGAAGGCCAGCGCGGTGTCGGCACTCGCACCGGACTGCTGGATCACGTACCCCAGTCCCTGGGTGGCGCCGACGAACTCGGCGATCACCGAACCGATCACGGCCAGCGAGATCGCCACCTTCATCCCGGTGAAGATCTGCGGCATCGCGTACCGCAGCCGCAGCTTGAAGAACTCCTGCGTCCGGCTCGCGTTCAGCGACCGGAGCAGCTCGACCAGCTCGAGCGGCGTCGACTTCATCCCCTGCGCGGTCGAGATGACGATCGGGAAGAAGCAGACCAGCAGCACCATCACCACCTTCGGCCACTGCCCGAACCCCATCCAGACCACCAGCAGCGGCGCGATCGCGATCTTCGGGATCGCGTTCACCATCAGCAGCAGTGGGTAGACCAGCCGCTCCAGGATCACCGAGCGGACGATCAGCAGCGCGATCGGCACCCCGAGCACGATCGCGAGCAGGAAGCCCTCGACCGTCTCCAGGAACGACGTCGCGGTGTGCTGCAGCAGGTACGCCGGATCGTCGAAGAACTTCACCACCACGTCGTACGGGCTCGGCAGCAGGTACGACTCGATCGAGAAGACGATCGTGGCCAGCCACCACAGCGCGATCGCACCGGCCAGGCCGAGGATCGGCAGCAGTACCGCCGCGGTCGGCGACGTCGTGAGCCAGGAGCGCCGCTTCACTGCCGCACCTCGTCGACCGGCTGAGACTCCTTCTCCGCCAGCAAACCGTGCAGCAGGCCGCTGATCTGCGCGACCTCGGTCAGGTGCGCGTTCTGGCCGAGACTGCGCGGCCGCGGGATGTCGATGTCGACGACTTCACGCAATCGGCCCGGCCGCGGCGTCAGCACGACCACCCGGTCGGCGAGTAGGACGGCCTCCTCGATCGAGTGGGTGACGAACACGATCGTGGTGGACAGCTCCATCTTGATCCGCTGCAACTCCTCGGACAGCTCGGTCCGGGTGAGCGCGTCGAGCGCGGAGAACGGCTCGTCCATCAACATCACCTGCGGGTCGCGGATCAGCGAGCGGCACAACGACACCCGCTGCTGCATCCCACCCGACAGCTCGTGCGGCAGCCGCCGCTCGAACCCGGTCAGCCCGACCAGCTCGAGCAGTGCGTGGGCCCGGTCCCGGTACGTCTTCCGGCCCCGGTCGCCCTCGCCGCCGTCGATCTCGATCGGCAGCATTACGTTCGACAGCACCGACCGCCACGGCAGCAGCGCCGGCCGCTGGAACATGAACGACACGTCCCGGCGCGGCCCGGTGACCGGTTCCCCGGCCACCGTGACCGTGCCGGACGTCGGCGGCAGCAGGCCGGCGATCAGCCGGAGCAGGGTGGACTTGCCACACCCGGACCGGCCGATCAGCGTGACGAACTCGTTCGGCCGGACGTGCAGGTCGATCTCCTCGAGGGCGGTTACCCGGCCCTCGCGTCCGTCGAAGACCTGCCCCACACCGTCCAGCCGAATCATCGAGTGGGCTCAGCCCTTCGGCGCGAGGTCGACCGTGACGACGTCGGCCAGCTTGACCGAACCGGCCGGCTGGATCGCCTTCGACTCGTCCAGCAGTTTGATGATCGTCTGCACCCGGTCCGGGTCGACCGCGCCCAGCGCGTCCTTGAACAGCGGCGGCTTGATGTACGGCTTCATCAGGTTCAGCTCCGCGGTGGCCACCGCGAGGTCGGTCTCCGGTACGTACTTCTTCAGGATCGCGGCCGCCGCGGCCGGGTCGTCGTACGTGTCCTGCAGGCCCTTGAACAGCGCCGTCGTGAACTTCTTCACCTGGTCCGGGTGGTCCTTGGCCATGTCCGAACGGGTGATGATCGCGTTGCCGTAGAGGTCCGGCAGCTTGTCGCCGTACGGGAGGGTGAGCACCTTCTTCTTCGCCGCCTTCTCCACCAGCGGTACGCCGACCACGAACTGGCCGATGCCGTCCACCTTGTTGGAGGCGAGCAACTGTGGCAGCGCCGGCGGCGGCGACGGCACGAACGTGACCGACTCGGGGTCGATGCCGATCGCCTTGGCGTAGACCGGGAACATCACCTGGTTGGTCGAGCCCGGCTGGTCACCGATCCGCTTGCCGACCAGATCCTGCGGCTTGCTGATGGTGCCGCCCTCGAGCGAGACGATCGCGGCCATCGAGCGCTGGTGGATCATCCCGACCGTGGTGATCGGCAACTTCTGCTTGCCCAGGGTGATGACCGTGCCGGTGAAGTCACCGATGCCGTAGTCGGCCTGGCCGCCGGCGACCAGTTTCATCACGTCGACCGTGCCCGAGCCCTTGTTGATGGTGACGTCGAAGCCGGCGTCCTTGAAGTAGCCCTTGTCCAGGGCGACGTACGCGTAAGCCTCACGACCGAAGGCGTTGAACGAGGTCAGATAGCTGACCTTCTGGAGACCCGAGTCCTGACTCTCACCTTCGTTGCTGTTATTGCACGCACTGACCAGGGCGAGCCCCAGGACCGCTATCAAGGCGACAGCGGAACGCCTCAACCTCATATCGACCTCTCTCCTCCGATATTTGATCAAACATCAAATATGGAAAGGTGGTCAATCGGGTCCCCGGGGACTTCACGGTGACTTTACGTCCACCGCACCGGTCCCCTCAGAGCCCGCTTGCCACCCGTCCTGGAGCCGTTCCCCATACCTGTCCGCACCGGACGGGCATCCCGCCCCGACCACAGACCGTACCCGTCCGGACAGCAGATCGCGACGTTCACCGGCTCCGACCCCGTCCTTCCCGCGTCAAATTTGTGTAAACCCACCGTAGTGAGTGATCCACCCCACGTGTCCGCCGCTCAGTCAAGGGTTAACCGTCACACGCCGTTCCCTCCGGGGAGGGAGGTGGGTGGGACCGGGGTTTGGGACGATATGAGGGTGGTGGACGGGCTGGTGCGCGGGTCGGCGGCTTCCGGGCGCGGCAGGACGCGCCCGGCGGGCCGGTTCGCGTCGTACCTGGTGCGGGGTGTCACCTGCCTGGGCCGGGCGTCGACGTACCTGCGCTGGGTCTACCTGCTGCTCGGGGCGGCGCTGGTGCTGGCGTTCATCCTGGTCGACAGCGCGCTGGGTGCCCTCGCGCAGGAGCTCGACCTGCCGGCCGTCGTCAGCGGCATCCTGATCGCGATCCTCGTCGCCGGACCGCCGATCGCGCTCGGCACCCTGCCCGCGGTCCGCGAGGTCGAGGGCATCGCGGTCGAGTCGCTGCTCGGCGTCCGATTCGAGGAACGCCCGCTCGGCCCGGCCCGCACCTGGGCGCAACGCCGCCGTACGGCGACCTGGTTCTGCCTGCACCTGGTCACCGGCGGCATCGTCGGCACCCTCAGCACGATCGTCTTCGGCGTCGGCGCGGTGTTGCTCGCGGCACCTTTCCGCTCCCCCGGCCGGCACGAGTTGGTCCCGGACATCTCGTACCAGATCAAGGGTGGCTGGTCCGATCTCTGGATGCCGGCCGTCGCCCTGGCCGGGATCGTCGCGCTGTTCATCCTGTCCGCCGCCGTCGGCGCGCTGCTGGCCTACCTCGCCCCGCGGGTCCTCGGTCCGACGCCGGCGGAGCGTATCGAGCTGCTCGAGCGCCGTACGGCGACGCTTGCCGAGCGCAACCGTCTGGCCCGGGAGCTGCACGACAGTGTCGGGCACGCACTGAGCCTGGTCACCATCCAGGCGGCCGCGGCACGCCGGGTCCTGGCGACCGATCCGGAGTTCGCCGAGACCGCGCTGGCGGCGATGGAGACCTCGGCCCGCAACGCGCTGGCCGACCTCGATCACGTCCTCGGCCTGCTGCGGGACGACCGGCGGCCCGGTTCGCAGATCGCACCGCAGGCGACATTGGACGAGCTCCCCCGGCTGGTCGACGCCACCAGAGCCGGCGGGATCACCGTCGAGGTCCACAGCGACGGCGACCTGGGTGAGCTTCCGGCGGCGGTGTCGCGGGAGGCGTACCGCATCGTCCAGGAGGGCCTGACCAACGCGATCCGGCACGCGGGCCGTCCGGACGACGAGCTCACGGTCGACCTGTCGATCCGGCTGGACGCGTCCGGGCTGCGGCTCGAGCTGACCAATCCGGTCAGCAGCGGCTCCGACCATTCCGGCGGTGGGCGCGGCCTGGCCGGTATCCGTGAAAGAGTCGCCGTACTGCGTGGCACCGTGGACGCCGGCCTGGACGGGAACGTGTGGCGGCTCGCGGTGACACTGCCGGTCGCTGTGACGACGAAGGGATGAGATGAACCTGTCGGTGGTCGTGGTCGACGACGAGCCGCTGATCCGCAGCGGGCTGCGCGCCATCATCAACGCCGAACCCGACCTCACGGTCGTCGGTGAGGCCGGCGACGGCGCGGAGGTACTGCCGGTCGTCCGTCGTACCGGCGCCGACGTCGTACTGATGGACGTCCGGATGCCGGCGGTCGACGGCATCCAGGCGACCCGGCTGCTGCTGGAGAGCCTCGACCCAGCGCCGCGCGTGCTGGTGGTGACGACGTTCGAGAACGACGACTATGTGTACGACGCTCTGCGCGCTGGCGCGTCCGGGTTCCTGCTGAAACGAACACCGCCGGACGACATCATCGCTGCGATCCGGACGGTCGCAAGCAGCGAGTCACTGCTCTTCCCCGAGGCGATCCGGGCGCTGGCGCTCGCGCACGTGGGCGAACAGCCGTCGCGTCCGGCCGGCCTGGACGAGTTTCAGCTGACGGATCGCGAGCAGGAGGTACTGCGCCTGATGGCCAAGGGGCTGTCGAACGCCGAGATCGCGGAGGAGCTGATCCTCGGCCTGCAGACGGTCAAGACGCACGTCGCGAACGTGCTCGCGAAGCTCAACGCCCGGGACCGCACCCAGGCCGTGATCCGCGCCTACGAGTCAGGCTTCGTCCCGCTGCACTAGCAGTCGTCGACCGCGTCGTCGGCCAGGTCACAGGCGTTATGGACCGGGTCGATCGCGTTGGCCTTCATCGCCACCCGCTGCAGCAACAGGCGGAAGCTGGAGCGTTCGGCCTGGTCGAGGCTGCCCAGGACCTCGTCCTCGGCCGTGGACAGGCGTCGCTCCATCTCGCAGAGCACTTCCTTGCCCTGGTCCGTCGGCACGATCAACCGCGCCCGCCGGTCGGCCGGGTCCGCCTGCCGCTGCACGAGGTCCGCCTTCTCCAGGTCGTCCAGCAGGTAGGTCATCACCGTCCGGTCCACCGCGAGCTGCGCGGCCAGGTCGAGTTGCCGTCGCGGCCCCTCGGCGACGGTCGTCGCCAGCACCTGGTAGCCCCGCGGGCCGCCTGGCACGTCCTCCAGCGCCGCGGCGGCCGCCTTGGCGTACCGACGGAACACGACGCCCAGCGCCCAGCCCAGGTCCGACTCGACCGGGGCGCCACTGGCAACCTGCGGCTCCACGCCGCCGGCACCCCGGCGCGCCACCTCGCGGGCGATCCGGCCTTTGACGTCCGGCGGAGTACTGGTCATGTCCCCATCGTACGTGGTGTACGCCACCTGGAATACGATCTGACTTGAAGATGTTCTGTCCGACAGACTATCTTCAGAACAGCTCGATTCGAGCGCCCCCTCATGAATGATGGAGACAACTGAGATGACGACCCTGCTACGTGTCGACGCCAGCATCCGGCTGGACGGATCGGTCAGCCGTGCCCTGGCGGACAGCGCCGAGGCTGCCTGGAAGGCAGAACACCCGGACGGCGTCGTGGTCCGGCGCGACCTCGGTCTGCACCCGCTCCCGGCGAACGCCTGGCCGACCCTCGTGGCGGCCAAGCTCGGCGCCGAGACCGACTCCAGCCTCGCCGAGGCCGCCGCGCTCGCCGAGGAACTCGCCACCGAGATCAAGAACGCCGACGCGGTCCTGCTCGCCGTACCGCTCTACAACTACGGCATCGCCCAGCACGTGAAGACCTGGATCGACCTGCTGCTGATCGACCCCGAGCTGGTCTACGGGCCCAGCCCGGTCGCCGGCCGGCCGGTGATCTTGACGCTCGCCCGCGGCGGCGGCTACAGCCCAGGCACCCCGAAGCACGGCTGGGACCACGCCACGCCGTACCTGGAGCGCGTCTTCGGCGACGTCCTCGGCATGAACATCCGCACCGCCGTCGCAGAGCTCACCCTCGCCCCGGTCACCCCCGGGATGGAGGAGCTCATCGACGCCTCCAAGGTCTCCGAGTCCGAGGCCCACGTCACCGCCGAGCAGCACGGCGCCGTGGTGGCTCGCGAACTCACCGGCAACGCCGCCGCCTGACGTCGACCGGGTGGTGGTGCCGAGCTCGAGCCGGCATCACTCAGCCGACCCGCCAGGTGGACAGCGTGACCGACAGCGTGACGATCGCCGGCTCCGGCAGTACGGCGACCTTGGCCGCGAGTTCGCGATAGTTCAGATGCCGCGCGCTCGGTGTCATCAGCACCAACTGCTCGACCGCGGTCCGGTCGAGTCGCATCACCGATTCGACCACCTCACTGCCGATCTGGTCGAACTTCCCGGCCAGTGACTCCTGCAGGCGTCGTTCCTTCTCTTCATCGACCTTCACCAGCCCGAGTACGCCGACCAGCTCGGCCAGGTGCTCCTGGTTGGGCGTCACCACGAGCAGCGTGCCGCCTGGCGCGAGTACGCGGGCCATCTCGGCGGCATTGCGCGGGGCGAACACGTTCAGCATCAGCTGCGCCGAGTCGTCGAGCAACGGCAACTCCTGCCACGCGTCGCACACCACCGACCCGATCCGCGGGTCCACCTTGGCTGCCCGCCGAGCGGCGTACCGGGAGACATCGAGCGCGATCCCCCGCCGGCCGGGCGCCGCGCCGACGACTCCGGCCAGGTAGTACGCCGTACCCGCTCCGACTTCGACGACCAGCTCCTCGCCGTCGACCTGCAGGCCGTTGGACGCAGCGGTCAGGATCAGGGCGTCGCGGATGGGCGCGTAGTGGCGGCCGCCGAGGAAGACGGTACGGGCGCCGATCATCCCGGCCGAGTCGCCCTCGATCCCGGTCGATGCCGAGGGCAATAGATTGAGGTAGCCCTGCTTGGCCAGGTCGTACGAGTGGCCGCGCGGGCACCGCGCCGTACGGTCGTTCAGTGCGAGCGCGTCACCGCAGACGGGACATCGCAGTACGGCGACCAGGTCGGCATCCACCGAGCCATTGTCTCAGCCGTTGATGTCCCGGCTGGTGATGCGGGCCCAGGCGGCGGCGTAGAAGACGGCGAGATAGGCGCCCTGGAGGAGCAGGTTGCGGCCGATCGCGTCCCAGTACGGCGGGTCGCGCAACAGGTCGGCGAACGACGGCCAGCCGTAGATCAGCAGCCAGGGGTGGATCACGTCGATCTGCGGAATCGCACCGAGGATCCCGGACACGATGAAGGCGCCGAAGGTGGCCGCCATCGCCGCCAGCGGGGTCGACGTCAGCGACGACACGAACAACCCGATACCGGCCAGCCCGAGCATCGAGAGCGCGATCAGTACGGCGATGCCGAGCGCGCGCACCAACCCGTCGGCCAGCGAGACCGTCGTCCCGGAGAGAAGAAGTACGTCGCCGACCGGGAACAGCACCACACCGGCGATCAGCCCGGACAGCCAGATGACCATCGTCGCGGCCAGGCAGAACACGGCGAGCGCGACCATCTTCGCGGCGAGCAACCGGGATCGGCCGGCCGGAGCGGTGAGCAGGTTGCGGAACGTGCCCAGGCTCGACTCACCGGCGAGGGACTCCCCCGACACCACCGTCACGGCGGTGGGCAGGAAGAACGGCAGCGAGATCGCGAGGCTGGCGACGATCAAGAACAGCCCGTTCCCGGCGACCTGACCGAGGAACCCCTCGGCGTCCCCCTCGGACCCGGACAGCTTGATCGCCACACCGATCATCACCGGAACCGCGGCGAGTACGGCGAGCAGCACCCAGGTCCGGGCCCGCCCGAACACCAGGTGCAGCTCGGACTTGAAGAGGGCCAACGTATGACGACCAGCGCTGGGCCGGACCTGCGACAGCTCGCTGGGCGACAGCTCGCCGGGCGACAGCTCGCCGGGCGACAGCTCGCCGGGCGACAGCTCACTGGGCGACAGCTCACTCGGCGACATCGAAACCTTCTCCGGTGAGGGCCACGAAGGCGTCTTCGAGGCTGGGTCGTTCCAGGCCGAAGCCGTGGATGCGGACGTCGGCGGCGACCAGGGCGGCGGCGAACTTGTCGATCGGGAGCTCACCGGCGTCACCTTCGACGGTCTCGGCCGTCGTCTTCAGGTCGGTGACTCCGAGGCTCTTCAGTGTCTCGGCGGCCTGGCCGACGTCCGGCGTACGGACGACCAACCGGGGACGGAGCTCGGAGCGGAGCTCGGCGACGGTGGACTGGCGGACGAGGCGGCCGCGGCTCATCACGGCGGCGTGGGTGCAGACCTGCTCGACCTCGGCCAGCAGATGGGTCGAGGTGAAGATCGTGGTGCCGTCGCTCGCGAGTTCCTGGATCAGGTGGCGGACCTCGCGGGTGCCTTGCGGATCGAGGCCGTTGGTCGGCTCGTCGAGGACGAGCAGTTCGCGGCGCTGCATCAGTGCGACCGCGATGGCCAGCCGTTGCCGCATGCCGAGCGAATAGGCGCGCACCTTCTTGTTCGCCGCGTTGGACAGGCCGACGCGCTCGAGCGCCTGCCCTGCGCGTGCCTTCCGCGTGCGGGGGTCGGCCGTCCGGTCCGCCGCGTCGAACCGGAGCAGATTCGCCTGCCCGGTCCAGAACGGATAGAACGCCGGACCCTCGACCAGCGCACCGACCCGCGGCAGCACCCGCAGCTGGGCCTTCGGCATCGACTCCCCCAGCAGCTCGACCGATCCCGCCGTCGGCGAGATCAGTCCGAGCATCATCCGGATGGTCGTCGTCTTCCCGGAACCGTTCGGCCCGAGGAACCCGAACACGCTCCCGGCCGGCACCTCGAGGTCGACCGCGTCCACCGCGACCTGCCCGCCTCTGAACCGCTTGGTCAGCCCCCGTGTCACCACAGGCGGCGAGGAGGGGCTTGCCACGGCTAGCGCGGCGCCTTCGGTGCGGCGGCGACCAGAGTGTCCGGGCTGACCATGCCGACCAGGACCCGGCCGTCATCGGTGATCAGGGCGTTGACCATCTTGCTGGTCAGGATCTTGCCAGTGCCCCAGGAACCCTCGACGGTCCGGGCGTTCGCGAGCAACTGACCGACCGGCCCGGTGCGCGCAATGTTCACGTCGCGGAACGCGACCACGGTCTCCCAGCCCTCGCCGATCGTCGTCGGCTTGTCGTCACCGGCCGGTGTGGCCGGCTTCTCCGTGCTCTTCGGCGGCTTGACCGGAGTCGGGACCTGCCGGTGGGCCGGCACCTTCTCCTCCTTCACGGTCACACCCTTCGGTGGGGTGAACGCGAACGTGCTCGCCGCCGGTACGTCGAACGACACCGAGGAGAAGCCGAGTTGCACGGCCGGGTCCGACCCGGTGCGCGGCATCACCGTCACCTCGAGCGGAACCCAGTTCTTCGAGTCGATCGCCAGCGTGACCGAACCGACCGTGGACTTGTCGGTCTTCGGCACCAGGCGCAGCTTGTACGCGTCCCGGCCGGCGACCTTCTCGGTCCCGCTCACCTCGACCTTGGTGGTCGGGTCGATCGCGTCCAGGAACTTCTTCGCCATGGCCTGCGGGTCGTAGGACTCCGGCTTGGCCTCGGGCTTGCTCGGCCGCTGGGTCCGGGCCGGCAGGGTCAGCTTGACGGCCTCGCGCTCGGAGGAGTCGTAGGCCCAGGCGGTCTTGCCGTCGGTCGTCCAGACCCGCTCGGCCATGTTGTCGAGGACGGCGACGCGTGCCTTGTTCGGGCTCGCGAAGGCGACCCTGGCGGTGTGCTCGCCGGTCAGCAGGTCGGGGATCTGGTTACCGCCCTCGACCCCGGGCAGCGCGGGCAGGCCGAGGTCCGCGGCGGACCGGACGGTGCCGCTCAGTCCGTCGACCTTCGCCGTCTGAACGTTGGTCAGCAGCTCCTGCGCGGTGATGTCGGGGAGATTGGGTGACGCGTCCGCAACCACTGGTCCGAGCGTGCCCACCCCCGCGACCACTGCGACTGCTGCGACCGGTACCAACCACCGTCGACTGCGCTGCGCTGTCCCCATGGGTCAAGACTCGCACCGTGACCGGGCGGAACCAAGTGCTCTCAGGGTCACTTCACCCAAAAGAGGGAGGAGGGTGTACGACGAGCGCAGTACGCCAGGCGTACGACGTACTGCGCTCGGTGGATGTCACCGGCTCTGGAGCGCGTCCAGAGCAACTGTCATCGCGGCGGCCACGCGGAAGTCCATGCGGTTGTCCTGGACGGTGATCCGGTAGCGGTCGCGGACGGACATTTTACGCTCGACCGACAGGACCGGCTGTGCCGTTGCCTGGTCGGTGAAGTCGAAGTGGAAGATGAACGGCAGCGGGATCTCGCCGATGAACGGCACGAAGTCCCAGAGCCGGCGGACGATCGCGATCGTCGGGTTACGCTCCGTGCCGCTCGCGTGCAGGTGACCGCTGGACAGCAGCCAGCTGGACCGCAGCAGGCTCTTGCCGAACTCCTTCTTGAACCAGCCGATCGGCTGCCCGTTCGCGTCCAGCACGTCGTAGCCGGAGCCGAGGTCGATCGTCTTGCGCGCCTTGAACGAGAACACCTGCTGCGACTTGGTGTCGTCGGTGTAGAAGGTGACCTGCTCCTTGAAGGCCATCCGCTTCTGCTGCGCGAACGCCAGCACCTGCCCGTCCGTGCCGTCGGGGTTGGTGGCGATCAGCTCGTACTTGTTCGCCATCATGGTGATCCGCTGCTTCATCGAGAACGCGGGCACGTACATGGCTGCTTGATCGTGGCTGGGGCCCTGCGGTGGAACGGTCATACAGACGAGTCTGTCACCCCGACCAGGCCACTCCACACGCAAGGGCACCGGCCCGTAGCCCGCGTGCCAGCCCATCAGCCAGCTCTGACTGCTCTACTACCTGTACGGCGAGCTGCCCGACCCCCTGCATCGCCAGATCGCGTGCCACCTCGACACCTAGCTCGACTGCCTCCACCGGCGTACGCGCGGGCCGCCAGAGCACTCCGAAGTCAGCCACCGGCTTGTCAGGTCCCAGCTGGACGACGAGCGCATCGGCCTGGCCCAGGTACTCCGCTGGGTCACCACCCACGACCACTCGCACCCGCTGCCGGCCGGCAGCACCCAGTGCGTTCACACCGGCGTTTGCCGCGTCCTCCTCGATGGACGTGGCGCCTCGCTGGCCCCACTGCTCGTGGTGGACGGCCCACGCGAGTGGACGACGTGCAGCCCAACCAGTCCGCACCAACTCGGGTGCAGCCGCGAACTCCTCCACGTGCCCGACGCAGAGGTAGCCGACTAGCTCTACATGTGCCGGAAGATCTAGTACGGCCGCAACCTCACCGGGCTCGAAGAAGGAGACCCAGCCGACTCCGAGCCCTTCGGCACGTGCGGCAAGCCAGAGGTTCTGGATAGCAATGGCTGCCGAGAACCAGGTCGTCCGCGGATCCGCATGCCGGCCCAGGACGTGCCTGCCGCCGCGGCCGGGGTCGCAGGTGACCGCGATGTTCAGTGGAGTGTCGAGGATGGCCTCGATCTTCAGCCCGTCGAACGCCTGCCGCCGGTCGGGCGGAAGCGACGCTGCGAACGCGTCACGCTGGGCAGTAGCGAGGTCGTGCACCTTCCGGCGCGTGGCGACGTCGCGGATCAGCAGGAAGTCCCACGGCTGGCTGAGCCCCACACTCGGTGCCCGGTGTGCGGACTCCAGCACCCGGATGAGTGCGTCGTCCGCGATCGGCTGGCTCACGAACCCCCGCCGTACGTCCCGGCGCTCGGCCAGCACCCGGTGCACCACGTCGCGCTCGTTCGGCGGGTAGCCAGGTGCAGCAGGGAGTCGCCCAACCGCTGCGGTCGCGTTGATGGAGCGGCGCTTGGTCACCACTAGTTCTGCGCCGGTGAGGAGGACCGCTGCCTCGGCAACGCTTGGCGTGCCTTTGAGTTGCTCGACCTGGTCGCTCGGCGTCGGCACAGGCTGACGCGCCAGCTCAGCAGTCGGCGCGGTGTGGAGGTCTGCATTGAGGTAGGCCACCAACCGCTGCAGCCCGGGCTCGCTCTCTCGGCCGTCGACGGTGACCACCGTCCGCACGACTCCCCCGCCAACTGCAGCCAGCGCGGCGTCGACCAGCTCGCGAAGTTCGCGGTACGACGTACCGGATCGCAGTCCGACGCCGACGACCAGGTTCACTTCTCCATCCCGGCGTGAATGCGGGCGGCCGCTACCAGACGTGCTGGCACGTCGGGGGTCGCCGTCCAATGCAGATGCAGGTACGACGCGTGCACCCGGGGCTGGGTGACTCCTTCGACCCCGCCTGGGAGGTACCAGGCCGGATCCACCTCGGTGTCGAGGTCGATCGTCGTACGGTGAAACTCGTGTCCTCGGACGCGCCGGCCTTCGTCGAAGAACGCGGTCGCGGTCGCGGCGATCGCCGTACGGTAGCCGAGGGTCAGGCTGCCGGTCATCCGGCCGGTCGCGGCGAGGACGCCGGTCATCGGGTGGCCGTCCAGCTCGCGGCAGAGGTACAGCAGGCCGGCGCACTCCGCGATGACTGGAAGGCCGGCCGCGATCTCGGTGGCCACCTGACGGCGGAGCTTGACGTTGGCGGACAGGGCTTCCGCGTGCAGCTCGGGGAAGCCACCACCCAGGTACAACGCTGATGTCGCTTCAGGCAGTGGGTCGGACAGCGGATCGAAGGTGACGACATCGGCGCCGGTGGCAACGAGCAGCTCGGTCGTCTCGGTGTAGCGGAACGAGAACACCGGGCCGCCGGCAACCGCCACGACCGGTCGACCTTCCGCTGCGGGCACTTCTGTCGCCGGATCCCACACCTCCGTGTGGACCTCCATCGCGGCGCGGGCAGCGGCGACGAAGGCCTCGAGGTCAACGCCCTTCCGGACCAGGTCGGCCGCTGCCTCGACGGCCGCGGCTGCCTGTTCGCGCTGTTCGTCGGCGGGGACCAGACCGAGGTGACGGCTGGGCACGGTCAGGCGGGTGTCCCGTCGGAGTACGCCGAGAACCGGTACGCCGGTCGGCGCGACACCGGCCCGGACCTCAGCCTCGTGCCGGTCCGAGCCGACCTTGTTCAGGATCACGCCGACGATCCGCACCTCGGTGTCGAAGGCAACGAAACCGTTGACGACAGCACCGACACTGCGACCCGCCGCGGACGCATCGACGACGAGTACGACGGGTGCCTTGAGCAACTTCGAGACGTGGGCCGTGGACGCATACCCCTCGGTCCCGAGTGCGCCATCGTACAGGCCCATCACGCCTTCGACGACGGCCAGGTCCGCACCCTCGGCGCCGTGCGCGAACAGTGGCGCGACGCGCTCCTCGCCTTGCAGCATGGGGTCGAGGTTCCGCCCCGGCCGCCCGGTCGCGACCGCGTGGAAGCCGGGGTCGATGTAGTCGGGGCCGACCTTGAAGCCGGCGACCGTGTGCCCGGCCTGCCGGAGCGCCGCCATCAGGCCGACGGCGACGGTTGTCTTCCCGGCTCCCGAGGCGGGCGCCGCGACCACCACCCGTGGGATCACCACTCGATGCCCTTCTGGCCCTTCTGGCCGGCGTCCATCGGGTGCTTGACCTTGGTCATCTCGGTCACCAGATCGGCGGCGTCGATCAGTCGCTGATCGGCGTTGCGGCCGGTGATGACGACGTACTGGTGACCCGGCCGGTTGACCAGAGTTTCCACCACCTCGTCGACGTCGACCCAGCCCCACTTCATCGGGTAGGTGAACTCGTCGAGCACGTAGAGGTCATGCGTCTCGGCCTTGATCCGCCGCTGGATCTCGTGCCAGCCCTCGAGTGCGTCGGCGGCGTGGTCCTCCTCGGTGCCGGCCTTACGCGACCAGCTCCAGCCCTCGCCCATCTTGTGCCACTCGACCGGCCCGCCCTGCCCCGTTGCCTCATGCAACTGACCCAAGGCCTTGAAGGCACCCTCCTCGCCGACCTTCCACTTCGCGCTCTTGACGAACTGGAACACGCCGATGTTCCAGCCCTGATTCCAGCCGCGCAGCGCCATCCCGAAGGCGGCCGTCGACTTTCCCTTCATCTCGCCGGTGTGCACCATCAGCAACGGCCGGTTCCGCCGCTGCCGGGTGGTCAGGCCGTCCTGCGGCACCACACTCGGCTGCCCTTTCGGCATCAGGCAACCCTCCGCTCGGTCACCGTGCGGACGAGATTGCCGGCGGCAACGTCACCGAGATCGAGGTACTCCGCACCGAGATCCGCGGCGAGCTCCGCGGCCAACCCGAGCCGGACGCCGCGATGCGGTTCGCAGTCGACGACGACCGTGGCGATTCCTTGCTGGGCAAGCCATCCGGCTGCCTGGCGGGCGCGCGGGAAGGCGTTGTCGCCGTGCGTCGCCCGGCCGTCGGTGACGAGCACGAGCAGGGGTCGGCGGCGTGCGTCGCGGATGGCGGCGATGCGTAGCACTTCGGCGGTTTGGAGCAGACCTTCGGCGAGAGGGGTGCGACCGCCGGTGGGGAGCGCTTCAAGACGTCGTACGGCGGTCTCGACGCTGCCTGTCGGTGGCAGCGCGACCGTGGCGGCGGCGCCGGCGAAGGTGACGAGGCCGACGGTGTCGCGGCGCTGGTACGCGTCGAGGAGGAGCGAGACGATCGCTGTCTTCACCTCGCCCATGCGCTTCTTGGTGCCCATCGAACCGGAGGCGTCGACGGCGAAAAGGACGAGATTGCCCTCGCGGCCTTCGCGTACAGTCAGCCGAACATCCTCCGGTCTCACCGCAAGCCCTGGTCCGCTCCTACCCCTGACCTGCTGATGGGGTGCCGCCGACCGGATGGTCGCCAACAGGTGCGGCCGACCAGACTCCCGCCCGATCCGCGGCCGGTCGCCCACCACGCGGCCTACATCGGTGATCGCCCGAGACCGTCGGCCCGCGACTCCCGCACCGGCGGACTGGACGCTCAGCAGGCGAGCTTTGTACGGCTCGGAACTCCCGACAACGTCACCAGCCGGCGCCGGACCCGTCGTACCCGATGCACGTTCATGGTCATCAGCAGAATCAGCACCAGACTCATCCGGGTCCACGCCCCCACCCGGGCCACCATCTGGGCCACCGTCCGGATCGTCGTCGGGGTCTGCGGGTGGGGTGCTGTTGTTGATGGCCTCTTCGAGTTGGTCGTCGTCCAGGCCCGGCGCGTCGAAGGGGTTGCGGCGCTTGCGATGTGGCAGTGCGAGCTTGGCTGCCGCACGGACATCATCCACCTCGACGACCGTCCGACCGGACCAGGCTGCGTGGGCGACCGCCGTACGTGCGGTGACGAGGTCGGCCCGCATCCCGTCGACGTCGAAGGACGCGCAGATCTCGGCGATCTGGCGCAGGGCCGAGTCGGTCAGGATCACCTCGGACAAGAGGTCGCGGGCTTTGACGATCCGCTCGGCGAGTTCGCGTTGTGCTCCGTCGTACCGCGTGGTGAAGCCCGGCGGATCGGCCTCGTAGCTGAGGCGGGCGCGTATGACCTCGACGCGGACGGCCGGGTCACGACTGGCGACGACGTCGACGGTCAGGCCAAAGCGGTCGAGGAGTTGCGGGCGGAGCTCGCCCTCCTCCGGGTTCATCGTGCCGACCAGGACGAAACGCGCCGGGTGGGTGACGGACACGCCGTCGCGCTCGACGGTCGCGCGGCCCATCGCGGCGGCGTCGAGCAGTACGTCGACCAGGTGGTCGTGCAGCAGGTTGACCTCGTCGACGTACAGGAGCCCGCGATGCGAAGCAGCCAGCAGACCGGGCTCGTACGCCGTGACGCCCTCGGCCAATGCGCGTTCGAGATGCAGAGAGCCGAGCACGCGATCCTCGGTCGCGCCGACCGGCAGCTCGACCAGACGGGCGGCGCGGGTGAGCGGCGCGTCCGATGCTTGATGCGGACCGTCCGGGCAGGTGGGGTCCGGATGATCGGGATCGCACGAGAACCGGCACCCGGGTACGACGTCGACCGGCGGGAGGATCTCCGTCAGCGCGCGGACCGCGGTCGACTTGGCGGTGCCCTTCTCGCCACGGATCAGTACGCCGCCGATCGCGGGCGAGATGGCCGCCAGGATCAACGCGAGCTGCAGATCCTCCATCCCGACCACCGCCGTGAACGGAAATCCAGAGGCAGTGCCGGAGGTGGTTGGAGCAGGCCGCATCGGCGGGATCCCTTCGTCGAGCGGGTGTCCACGCCCGCTTCGGCAACTGGTACGCCGTACCGCGGAGATCGCAGTCCGGCGGACGGACGCGGATGTCCTGGCTTCCGGGCCGCCCGTCGAACGCGTGGCCCGGTCACAGTGGCGGGACCGCCCCGGACTCCTGGCTCCCGCCAGTCACCGGTGTTCCTCCACAACCGTCGGCCCGATCATGGCACACCCCGCCCCCACCCTCAGCGACGCGGTTCACACCCCGCGGCTCGTGAGGAGCTCTACTCCGGCGCCGAGTCGTGGATCTCAGTCGCCGCGATCGCCGGATTGCGACCGAAATCCACGATTGAAACGATCGTCCCCTACGACGGCGGGTGTTGACTGGTGCGCATGGGGGTTGTGCGGGGTCTTTTGGCTGGGCGGGATGCTGAGCTGCGGCTGCTCGGCGAGGTGATGCGCCGAGCGATGGATGGCGTTCCGCGCGCGGTTGTCATTCACGGTGAGGCCGGCATCGGGAAGACCCGGCTGGCACGGGAGGCGTTCCGGGATCCGAAGCAGACCGTGCTCTGGGGATCCTGTGTGCGTTTCGGCGGCGCATCTGTTCCGTTCGCGCCGATCACCGGCGTACTGCAGGACTGGCTGACTCGGGCGTCGTCCGAGGAGCGGACCGAAGTGCTCGCCGGCATCGACGGGCTGGGCGCCTTACTGCCCGCACTCGGAAGCAGCGACGGACCTGACAGTCTCGACACGACGAGGCTGCCGGTGCTGGTCGATCTGGTGCTGAATCGGATCGCGGTACGGCGGCCGACGGTCGTGGTCGTGGATGATCTGCAGTGGGCCGATGTCGCCTCGCTCGACGTGTTGTCGTACCTGATCGCGGGTTTCCGCGACCAGCGACTCGTCCTGATCGCGACCTGCCGGACCGAGGAACGACCCGAAGGACATCCGCTGCACGGCTGGCTGGCGGATATGCGCCGGATGCCGCTGTTCGACGAGATCGCCTTGGAGCCGTTGGATCTGGATGCCGCGAGCAGTCAGATCGAAGGACTCCTCGGCAAGACACCCGACATCGGACTGGTCAGCGAGGTTCTCGCCCGGTCGGACGGCAACCCGTACCTGATCGAACTGATGGTGCGTGACCTGTCCGGCTCGGAGCACACCCTGCCCGCGACCGTACCGGCAGCACTCCGCGAAGCCCTGCTCGCCGCCTGGCACCGGTTGTCCGAACACGCCCGCCTGATCACCAGGATCCTGGCCGTCGGCGGCCGCCCGACGTCGGCCGCCGTACTGACTGAGGTCGCAGCCGGGCAGGGGCTCAAGGCGGACCTGATCGGCGCCCAACTATTGGAGGCGCAGGACCGCGGCGTGGTGACCAGTGCCGACGGGGGCGGCTGGTGGTTCCGGCACCCGCTGCTTGCCGACGTCCTGTACGACGGTCTGTCGCCTGATCAAGCCGTTGAGCTCCACGCCGCGTACATCCGCGTACTCGAGGCACAGCCCGCCGACGCGTCAGCGGCCGAACTGGCGGCCCATCACGAGAAGACCGGCAACATCGACGCGACCTACCACTGGTCGCTCGTCGCGGCGGACGAGGCGGCCCGGTTGCGAGCATCGACTGAGGTGGCGATCCAGCTCCGCCGGGCGTGTGATCTCTGGGCGACGGTGTCGCCCGCCATCCGAGGGTCAACAGACGACAGGATCGGGCTACTACGACGTGCGAGCGTGGCGTGCGGGCGAGCCGGTTGGCCGAAAGTCGTGGTGGCGTTCCTCAGCGAGGCCCTGAGCCTGGTGGACAGAACTCGAGACCCAGGGCTGGCCTGCGGTCTGCTCGTCGCGTTGGCCCACGCTCGCTGGCAATCGACAACGCCCGAATTGCCAGACCTGGAAGAGCTCCACGAAGCGATCGCGATGACCGACGATCTCCTGGACAGCCCGGAACGAGCTCTTGCCTTCGCCGACCTCTCCGAGATCGAGGGAATGTACGGCATCCCGGGCGAATTGGTCCATGCGGAGGAAGCCGTCCGGATCGCGGAGAGGTCGAAATCGACGCAAGCCCTCGGCCGAGCACTCTGCGCCCGCGCGGGCGCGAACGACCGCACCGTGCCGCTGGATTCGCTCGCCGACGCCGACCGGTCGGAGCAGCTGGCAAAGTCCTGCGGTGATGTCGACACAGCCATGAACGCCGCTCTCTGGCGGTTTGATGCCCTGCACACGCTTGGTCGGCGAGACGAAGCCGCGGACGTCACCCGTGCGGCCTACCACGACGCCGTTGCCGGAGGCGGGGGCACTTGGGCCTACTTCCTCGCCTTCCAAGCCTCGGACGAGCTGATCGACCTCGGACGCTGGGCGGACTGCCGGGCGGTACTGCGGTCCGCGTTGGCCGCACGCTGCATCGGCATCCCCGGAGCAGGCATCAGGTTGGCCGCGAGTCTGCTGGCGGTGCGGTCGGGACGGACCGAGGAGGCGCGGCAACACTTCGATCGGGCGCTCGAATTGGTGTCCGAAGACTTCAACCCGCTCCGCCAGTTCATGACCATCACCGGTATCGAGCTGCGGATCGCTGAAGGCCAGGCCGCGGACGCAGTGACCTGGGCACGCCGACGGCTCGTCGTCGCTGACTATCCCGAGCCGGACGACGATGAGGCGCTTGCCGTGTACGTGCACGCGGTGGCCGAGGCCGCGCGGGACAGCGGCGAGCAAGGCCTCGCGGCTTCGGAGGCGGTCGAGACCGTCCTTGCCGAATGGCCGTGGGAGCCCTTCTCGCACGCCCTGGGTGGGAAGGACGTCGCGGCGATGGATCGGTCGATCGTCGCGGCTGAGCTCGCCCGCTGCCGGAACACTCCGGATCAGCCCGAGCTGTGGCGCCGGGTCATCGAGAACGCGGGTACGGCGGACAGCCGCTGGCACGAGGCGGTCGCACAGTGGCGCTGCGCCGAGGCCGGTCTGACGAGTGGCTGGCCGGCGTCGAAGGCCGGTGATCTCCTGCGTCAGGCGCATCGGTGCGCGGTCGAGCTCGGCGCCAGACCCCTGCAGGCCGACGTCGAATCGCTCGCCCGGCGGTCGAAGATCGACCTCAGTACGCCGGTGCCGGTCATGCAGACCGTGGACGACTCGAGACTGGCCACACTCACCGACCGCGAGCGGGAAGTGCTGGCTTACCTGGTTGCCGGACGGTCCAACAGCGAGATCGCACAGGAGCTGTTCATCAGCGCCAAGACGGTCAGCGTCCATGTCTCCAACATCCTTCGGAAGACCGGTACGACCAGCCGGGTGGCGGCCGCCGCTCTGGCGGAGCGACGGCCGCCGTACTACTGAGCGTGGATCGGATGACGACGGCGGTAGACCCACAGGGTGGACAGGGCGATTCCTGCCCCACCGATGGCGCCGGCTGTTGCCTGCAGGACTTCGGCGACGGTGTCGTCGACATAGATCCTCTGGGCCGGCTCCACGACAGTGCGATAGTCGTCTTCCGGGTAGGTCTCGTACGCCGAAGCCTGGGTCATGCCCGCCAGGGCGATCCCGCAGGTCAGGACGGGTACGGCGACGAGGGTGCGGATGTGCTTCATGGTTCCTCCTTACGGCGCGGATCGCCGTTTGAATCCACCGTCGGCCGAGGCCCGGGTCTGCCACATCCGTCGATCCTCCTCAGATCGGCGACGTACCTCCTTAGATGGCTTAGCTTGGGGAGGTGGAGCGGTTGGTGAAGGCTTGTTTGAACGGGGATCGGTCGCGGGCCGATCATCCGGGGGTGCCGATCACGCCGATCGAGTTGGCGCGCGAGGCGGCGGCCGCGGTGCGGGCCGGAGCGCAGGCGCTGCACATCCATCCGCGCGGCGCCGACGAGAAGGAAAGTCTGCGGTGGGACGACATCCGGGTCGCGGTCGACGCGGTGCGTGCGGCGTGTCCCGGCGTACCGGTCGGGGTATCGACGCGGCAGGAGATCGTCCCGGATGTGTGGGAGCGCCTGGCGCTGCTGGCCGAGTGGGATCGTGGGCCTGACTTCGCGAGTGTGAACTTTCACGAGGTGGGCGCCGAGCAGATCGCCGACCTGCTGATCGAGCGTGGGATCGAGATCGAGGCCGGGTTGTTCACGCCGGCCGCGGCGGAGGATTACGTCGCTTGGGGCGGTCCGTTCACCCGGGTGCTGGTCGAAGCGATCCCCGGCGTCTCACCAGGTGAGGACGGACTGGCGGCGGCTCAGGCCACTCTCGCCGTACTCGCGACCACCGACGTAGTCGTGCACGGCGAGAACGAGTGGGCTTGGCCTGTCCTGCGTTGGGCCACGTCGCAGGGGTACGGCGTACGCGTAGGCCTCGAGGACATGCTCAGCGGACCCGACGGTGAGCAGGTCCGTGGCAACGCCGATCTCCTGGGCTACCTGTAGCTGGAGAGGCGTTTGCCCAGCGCGGTCGCGGCGGCGTCGTCCTTGACTTCGCGGATGCCGATGATCGGGGTGACGGCGACGAAGCCGGCGGCGAGGAGGGCTTCGTCGGAGTCGGGGACCGGGTTCGGGGCCGGCGGTTCGAGCTCGATCATCGGTTCGCCGGTCGGGGCCGTGGTGCCGATGATCCGGGACCGCTTGATCGGGGCCAATGACGCGTGCCGTACGCCGGCCAACTGGTCGAGCGGTCGGTCTGGCACGTTGATGGTGAGCACGGTCCCGGCGGGCTCCGGCACGATCCAGGTCAGTGCCTCCGCGGCCACCGCGCCCGCAGTGCCCCAATGAGCAGGGTCCTCGGAGTCGATGCTGACGGCAACGGCCGACAGACCTTGGCCGGCCGCGGTCAGCGCCGCGGCGACGGTGCCGGAGTGGAAGATCGGTATGCCGATGTTGTGGCCACGGTTGATCCCCGACACGACCAGGTCCGGCGCGGCCCCGAACGCCCCGACGACCGCCAGCGTCACCGCGAGCGCCGGCGTCCCGTCGATGCCGTGGTAGGCGATTCCGCCCTCTTCCTCGACGACGGTCCGGATCGGCCGCCCGACCATCGCTGCCCGGGCCGAGCCGACGCCGCTCTGGTCGTCCAACGGCGCCACCACGAGTACGTCGTACCCGAGCTCGGCGATCGCCGGTGCGAGCGCCCGGATCCCCGGAGCCTGGTAACCGTCGTCGTTGGTGATCAGGACTCGCAAGGTGTCGGGCGCCATGCCTCTACCCAATCACATGGGGTCAGCTGCGGTCCTCGATGTCGCCTTCCGTCTCGAGGACCGCACTGCGGAGCGTCTCCAACGCCTCGTCCGTCGGCTCCGACCACAGACCGCGCTGGGCGGCCTCGAGCAGCCGTTCGGCGATACCGTGCCGGGCCCACGGGTTGGACTTGCGGAAGAACTCGGCCATCTCCGGGTTCGCGACGTACTCGGTAGTCAGCGTCTCGTACATCCAGTCGTCGACCACACCCGCGGTCGCGTCGTACCCGAAGAGATAGTCCACCGTCGCGGCCATCTCGAACGCGCCCTTGTACCCGTGCCGCCGCATCGCCGCCATCCACCGCGGGTTCACCACCCGGGCCCGGAAGACGCGCTTGGTCTCCTCCTCCAGCGTCCGCGTCTTCACCTGCGCGGGTACGGCGGAATCCCCGACGTACGCCTTCGGGTTCGCACCGGTCAGGTGGCGGACCATCGCGATCATGCCGCCGTGGTACTGGAAGTAGTCGTCGGAGTCCATGATGTCGTGCTCGCGGGTGTCGGCGTTCTTCGCCGCCACCTGGATCCGGGCGTACGCGCGCTCCATCGACCCGCGCGCCTCGGCACCGTCGAGGTCCTTGCCGTACGCGTACCCGCCCCAGACGGCGTACACCTCGGCCAGTTCCGCGTCGGTACGCCAGTTCCGCGCGTCCACCAGCGGCAGCAGACCGGCGCCGTACGAGCCGGGCTTGGAGCCGAAGACACGCGCGGTGGACGCTCTCAGATCGTTGCCCGCCGCAACATCAGCGTCGACATGCGCGCGAAGGTAGTTGTCGTCGGCGGACTCGTCCAGGGCGGCGACGGTACGCACGGCCTCGTCCAGCAGGGCGACGACATGCGGGAAGGCATCCCGGAAGAAGCCGGAGATCCGGATCGTCACGTCGACCCGCGGCCGGCCGAGCTCCTCGAGCGGGACCACCTCGAACCCGGTGACCCGGCGCGACGCCTCGTCCCAGACCGGGCGGCAGCCGAGCAGCCAGAGCACCTCGGCGAGGTCGTCGCCCTGGGTGCGCATCGCCGACGTACCCCAGACCGTCAGGCCGACGGACCGCGGCCACTCCCCTGTCTCAGCCTTGTGCCGGGCGAGCAGCGAGTCGGCCAGCGCGACGCCGACGTCCCAGGCGTTGCGGCTCGGGATCGCCTTCGGGTCGACCGCGTAGAAGTTGCGGCCGGTCGGCAGCACGTTGACCAGGCCGCGGGTCGGCGAACCCGACGGACCAGCCTCGACGAAGCGGCCGTCCAACGCGCGCAGCACGTTCGCCAGCTCGTCGCCGGTGCGCGCAAGCCTCGGGACAACCTCGGAGGCGGCGAACGTCAACGACGCCTCGACCCCGGCCGACGAGCGGCCGAGCACCTCGGTCACGACCACCGGGACCTTGGCCGCGTCCCAGCTCAGGGTCTCCATCCCGACGACGAGCTTCCGCGCGACCGCCTCCAGCAGATCCACGCCGTCGGCGCCGCTGACCGCAGGCAGGTCCGCGAGCGTGGCGAGGTCGGCGAGGTCCGCGGCCTGCCCCGGGTTCGCGAGCAGCTCCGCCTCGTCGACGCCGTACGTCTCCCCCAGCGCCGTCCGCAGCCCGAGGATCGAGTACGAACCACCCCACAGCTGACGGGCCCGCAGGATGGCGAGCACCAGGTTGATCCGCGCCTCGCCGGTCGGCGCACCGCCGAGCACGTGCAGCCCGTCGCGGATCTGTACGTCCTTGATCTCGCACAGATACCCGTCGAGGTGCAGCACGAACTCGTCGAACTCCTCGTCCTCGGGCTTCTCCGAGGTGTGGAGATCGTGATGCAGCTGCGCCGCCTGGATCAGCGTCCAGATCTGCGCCCGCAGGGTCGGCACCTTGTCCGGATCCAGCGCCTGAACGGTCGCGTACTCGTCGAGTAGATACTCCAGCTTCGCCATGTCGCCGTACGTCTCGGCCCGCGCCATCGGCGGCACCAGGTGGTCGACGACGGTCGCGTGGGCCCGCCGCTTCGCCTGCGTCCCCTCACCGGGATCGTTGACGATGAACGGGTACACCATCGGCAGGTTCCCGAGTACGGCGTCCGGCGCGCAGTCGGCCGCCATCCCGATGCCCTTGCCCGGCAGCCACTCCAGCGTCCCGTGCTTACCCAGATGTACGACGGCATGCGCGCCGAACCCGCCCTCGTCAGCCGAAGCCTCGAGCCAGCGGTACGCCGCCAGATAGTGGTGCGACGGCGCCATGTCCGGGTCGTGGTAGATCGCCACCGGGTTCTCACCGAAACCACGCGGCGGCTGGATCATCAGGACGACGTTCCCGAAGCGCAACGCGGCCAGCGCGATCGCGGGCTCCCCACCGGACGTGTCGACGTACAGCTCACCCGGCGCCGCACCCCATGCCTCGGTCATTGCCTCGCGCAACGACTCCGGGACGCGGCCGAACCACTGCGCGTACGTCGACAGCGGGATCTTCGCGACCGCCGTGGCCAACTGCTCGTCGGTCAGCCAGTCGACATCGTGACCACCGGCCGCGATCAGACGGTGGATCAGCCCGTCGGCACCGTCAGGTCCTTGGAGCTCATCCAGGTCGAGATCACCGAGGTCGTAGCCGGCGTCCTGGAGCTGACCGAGCAGGACGACCGCCGATGCCGGGGTGTCCAGACCGACCGCGTTCCCGATCCGCGCGTGCTTCGTCGGGTACGACGACAGCACCAGAGCGAGCCGCTTCTCGGCCGCCGGGACGTGCCGGAGCCGGGCGTGCGCGACCGCGATCCCGGCGAGCCGATCGCAGCGCTCAAGATCCGGCGCATAGCGGGCCAGGCCCTGCTCGTCGTACGACTTGAAGGAGAACGGGATCGTGATCAGTCGTCCGTCGAACTCGGGAATCGCAACCTGCGTCGCCGCGTCGAGCGGGCTCACCGCCGCGTCGCTTGCCAGCCACTGCTCGCGCGTCGAGGTCAGCGCGAGGCCCTGGATCAGCGGAATGTCGAGCGAGGCGAGCGCACCCGCGTCCCACGCGTCGTCCGAACCACCCGCGCTCGCGTCGGCCGCAACGGAACCACCGGCGGCGAGCAACGTGGTGACCAGTACGTCGCACTTCCGCAGCAACTCGAAGAGTCCGGCGTTCTCGGCCGACGTCGGATCGAGTCCGCGCAGCGTCCCGCAGTACACCGGCAACGGCTGCGCACCGGCCTGCGAAACCGCGGCGGCCAGCGCGTCGACGAAGGCGGTGTTCCCGGAGATCTCGTGCGCACGGTAGTAGACGATGCCGACCACCGGCCGCTCGTCCTCGACGAACGTCCCCCGCACCCCGTACGCCGGTAGCGCGCGCGGCGGGTCGAATTCGTCGCCGGTCAGCAGGAGCGTGTCGCGGAGGAAACCGGCCAGGTTGCGCAGGTTCTCCGAGCCGCCCTCGCGGAGGTACGCGAGCGCCTCGGTCACGGCGCCGGCGGGCACGGTCGACAGCGACATGAGTTCGGCGTCGGGCGCCGACTCGCCGCTGACCACCACGGCCGGCTTGCCGGAGGCGACGACCGCGTCGAGCCCTTCCTCCCAGGCCCGGCGACCGCCGAGCAGGCGGACCACCACGATCTCGGCGTCCTCGAGCAGCGGGCTGAGGTCGTCCAGGGTGAGCCGGGCGGGGTTCGCGACCTTCCAGCCGGCCTCCGCCTCGGCGGCGGCGAGCAGATCGGTGTCGGCAGTGGAGAGCAGCAACAGGTTCGCGGGCACGCGTGACCGGTCCTTCCTCGGGGTGTCCACGCCCCGTCCGGAGGTTCGACGGCGGCAGTTCCTGACTCCCACACGAGGTGGTCACAGTGGCGGGACCGTCCCGGACTCACACCGGGTTCCTGCCGTGCCCCGCGTCGGGGCACGTTATGCCGTCGGATGACGTCGGTGACTCTATCCGACGCCGGCCGCCCGGGCCCCGGCGTCAGGGCATCAGGAGGTCACCGAGGCTCCTTCTGCGCTCAGGCCCGATGAGCTGGGATGGCCTTCACGTAGTGCGCGTGCAGGTGGTCCCAGGTCGGGCGGTCGGTTGGTGGTTGGGTGCCGAGGACAAGTGAGTCGAGGGTGTCCAGGTGGAAGTGCCAGCCGGCGGCGAAGTCGGGAGCGTCAGTCGGGTCGGTGATGCGGCTGTGGGTCAGGACCAGGCGGGTGCCGTTCTCCTCCGGCGTGAGCTCAATCCGTACGACGCTGTCCTGGGGCTGGGTGGAGCCGCCGTTCCACTCGAACTCGGCCACCTGCGGCGGCTCCCAGACCAGTACCGCTCCAGTGATCGGGTAGTCAGGGTTGTCGTGGAAGACCAAGCTCACCCGCTCCGGGCCGATCTCGCCGTCGGCGATCCAGCGGCTCAGACCGTCCTTCGTGGTGAGGTACGACCACAGCGTGCCGGTGTCGACCGGGTACACGCGCTCCAGCCGGACGGTGCCGCGGCTGGTGATGGTTCCGAGGTTTGTCATCTGTCGCTCCTGTTCGGTGTCGTGCCCGCCGCGAGGTCGGCGCGAATGCGTTCGTCCAGGCGGTCGAGCTGCCGGTTCCAGAACTGCCGTTGGGTGGAGACCCATTGATCCAGGTCCTCGAGCCCTTTCGGGTCGAGGCTGTAGACCCGGCGTTGCGCGTCAACCCGCCGCCGCACCAGCCCCGCCTCACGCAGCACCTTCAGGTGGTGCGCGACCGCCGGCCGAGTACTGCTGAACTCACCCGCCAGCTCCCCAGCCGTCCGCTCACCGCGAGCCAGCAACTCAACGATCCGCCGCCGGGTCCCGTCCGCCAGGGCACTGAAGATCTCCACGACTCCGATCGTGTCAAAGCTTGCTTACTTAAGTCAAGTCTTATTAAAGCCGCCGTCGACACCACGCATGTTCCTTCTGGAGAAGCCAATTCTGACCAACGCTTGATTGCCGAAGGAGCCGGGCGGAGTCCTTGACCCGCTCGGTTCAACCGTGCTAGGCCGGAAATAACGGGGCTTGTCCGCTGCGCCCTCCGGCATCGCGCAGATTGTTGCTTCAGCACAAGTCGTTCGACTTCGACTGAAGGAGATTCTTGTGCGTTTCCACCACCCGGCGCTGATGACCGCGGTCACCGTGGCCGGACTTCTCACCTCTGCCGTTGCCGTCCCGTCGAGTCAGGCGACCGGCACCCGACACGCCGATCCGGCGGTGATCACGACCTGGAACGCGATCGCCGAGCGGACCATCTTCGCCGAGAACGCCACGCCGATTCCGGCCTCCGGGCTGTACTTCGGCTTCGTGTCGATCGCCGTGTACGACGCGGTGGTCGCGATCGAAGGTCGGTATCGGCCGTATCTGCAGCAACCGAAGGTTCGGGCCAAGGCGTCGACCGAGGCCGCTGCGGCCACCGCGGCGTACCGCGTGCTGAGCAACTACTTCCCTGCCTCCGCCCAGAACCTCGCGGACGACTACGCCGAATCGCTCGACGACATCCCCGACGGCACGGCGAAGACCCGTGGGCAGCAGGTCGGCGCTACCGCTGCGGCGTCGCTGATCGCGGCGCGGCTCAATGACGGTCGCGGTGCGCCCATAACCCTCAATGTCACACCGGCGCCCGGCGTGTGGCGCCCGACCCCGGAGCTGCTCGCGCCGATGGCCGTGCCTTGGCTGGGTTTCGTCCGGCCGCTCGCGCTCAAGGCGCCCACGCAGGTGCGGTTGCCGGGCCCTGACCCGATCACGTCGAAGGCGTACGCCCGTGACTTCGCCGAGGTGAAGGCGAAGGGTGCGCTCGAAGACTCGACGCGGACGCCCGCACAGACCCAGACCGCGTTGTTCTGGAACGCGAACTCGGTCGCGCAGTACCAGGCGTCGCTGCGCACCGAAGTCACCCAGCGCGGGTTCGACATCGTGCGGAGTGCGCGAGCCTTCGCCCTGCTCGGGACCAGCACCGCCGATGCGCTGATCGGCTGCTGGCGGTCCAAGTACGACTACGCCTACTGGCGGCCGATCACGGGGATCCGGCTGGCCGACACCGATGGCAACCGCGCGACCAAGCCCGATCCCACGTGGTCACCGCTGGTCGCGACACCGCCGTACCCGGACTATGTCAGCGGACATGCGTGCGTCACCGGTGCCGCGTCCGAGACCTTCGGCCGCCTGTTCGGTGCACGGTCGATCAATGTGGACGTCTCGTCGACGGTGACGAGTACGACGCGCCACTTCCGCACTGCCGCGGCGCTGGATGCCGAGACCAAGAACGCCCGGATCTGGCTGGGGCTGCACTTCCGGCAGGCGATGGACGACGGGAACTACCTCGGTCATCGGGTCGCGACCTGGACCGCGCGTCACGAGTTCCTGCCGAAGCGCTGACCTCAGCGGTGCATGGCGTAGTGCGCAGCTAGGAGGTCGGTGCCCCAGTCGTTGCGGAAGTCTCGCCAAACGGAATGGATGTGGTTGGCGTTGTCCTGGGTGTTGTCGTATTCGGCCAGGAAGGAGGGGCCGGCGATCGAGTAGTAGTGGCCGTGGCCGACGCCGGGCTCGGTTTTGCCGGCCCAGGCGAAGTTGAGCCGTTCGATGCCGTGATCGGTGATGTCCTGCCAGGTCTGCAACCCGATCGGTCCGGCCGCACGTCCGACGTACTGGCCGATCAGGAGGCTGAGCAACTGGCGTTGTTCCGCGGTCATGTCGCCGTACGCGAGGCCCTGGTGGAGAAGGGACGCGTCGGCGACCGGGTCGTGCCGGGTGAGGATGTCGTCGGGTGCCTCGTCGGAGACGACGGCAACCGCGCGCTGGTCGGGCTCGAGGGCGTGCAGGAGTTGGAAGCCGAGGTCCTGCTCGGCGGCCAGGAAGCGCCGGCCCGCCTGCGGACCGGACCTCACCTCGGCAGGGTTCGCTCCGATGAACTGCGGGGTGAACGCGATCGCGCCGTCGACCAGCGTCACGTGCAGCGCCAGATGGTGACCGTTCAGGCGCCAGGCCCACGGCTCCGTGCCGGCCGGATCGCCGAGTACCCGGAGGAAGTACCGCCCGCCGAGCACGGATCCTTCCCACTCCCCCGTCAGCGGCAGCTCGGGGATCCCGCGCAGGATGACCTCCGACTCCAGCACGTCCCAGGAGTCGGCTGCGCCGCGCTCGCTGCAGCCGATCTCGATCAGCCGCTCGGCGAGCCGCTGCTGCGCCGGCGTCAGGTCAGCCAGCGGCAATCCGGGCCGGTCTCCCGGCAGGTAGGTCCACTCCTGGTGATCGGGCGTGTCGAACGCCGCCTTGATCTTGTCCAGTTGGGCGGGCGTGAGACTCGCCAGCAGGTCGAGTACAGCATCCCGGGTCTGCTCTACAACCATGCCGATCGCTCCCGTTCCGTCGGTTCGTAAGGTGTCCACTGCTCGAACGGCCGATCCAGCTTGTACTGGAAATCCGGCTGCCGCAGCAGGACGCGTGTTTCGGCGTTGTCCGGGTTCTGCAGCGACTCGAAGAACCGGACCGACCAGTGGAACCAGCGCATGCAGAACAGGCGCATGGTCAGCCCGTGCGACACCAGCAGCACGTTACGCGGCGCGTCGGGTGTCTCGAAGTCGCGGTGCATCGTCTCCAGGAAGGTGGAGACCCGGTCGTACACGTCGGAGCCGGACTCGCCGTGCGTGAACCGGTAGAAGAAGTGCCCGAACGAGTCACGCAACTGCTGCTGCCGCTCGATGTCCGCGGTGTCCTGGAAGTTGGCCCAGTCCTGTTCCCGCAGCCGCGGCTCTTCGCGGGCGTCGCCGATCAGGTCGTCGAGACCGAGTGACTCGAGGGTCTGGCAGGCTCGCAAGTACGGCGACACGTAGACCCGGACCGGCTCGTTCCCGAACAGTTCCCGCAGTTCCTTACCGGCCTCGGCCGCCTGCTCGTGGCCGTACTGGGTGAGCGGGATGGCGTGGTCGGGGACGCGCTCGAAGATGGTCTTGTCCAGGTTCGCCTCGGACTCGGCGTGCCGGATCAGCGCGATCCGCAGCGGTCGCAGGCTCAGACCCATCGTCACCCCTTCCGTTGCCCACTCCATCGCGCTGTAAGTGCCAGGATCGCCGCGGCGCCGGTCGCGGCGACACCGACGCGCCGTGCGAGGGCAGCGGTACGGCGGACGTCCGCGACCGTCGGCGGGGGTCCACCGCCCAGCGTGCCACGGTCCTCCTGATAGTCGCCGTAGCTGTTTCGCCCACCGAGCTGCAGCTCGAGCGCACCGGCGAACGCGGCCTCGACCGGACCCGCGTTCGGACTGGGGTGCTTGGACGCATCCCGCTGCCACACCCCAACCGCCTGTCGCGGCCGTCCCGCCGCGAGTCCGGTCAGCAGAGCGCAGGCCCGAGCAGGCAGCAGATTGAGTACGTCGTCCAGCCGGGCAGCGGCCCATCCGAAGTTGAGGTACTTCGCTGACTTGTAGCCGACCATCGCGTCCAGGGTGTTCGCGGCGCGGTAGCCGAGCAGCCCGGGTATGCCGAGCACGCCGCCCCAGAGCAGCGGTGCCACACAGGCGTCGGAGGTGTTCTCGGCCAACGACTCCACCGTCGCACGGGCCAGTTCGTCAGCTTCGAGGTTGGTCGCGTCCCGCGCGCACAGGTGGCTCAGGCGGTCGCGGGCAGCCGGGATGTCCTTCTCCTCGAGCAGACCGGCCATCACCTCGGCCTCGCGATCCAGGCTGCGGGCGCCGAGCACGGTCCAGGTCGCGGCGGCGGTGACCAGAGTGTGGAGGATCGGGCGGTTCCTGGTCAGCCGTTCCGCGATCACTCCGGCGGCGGTCGCCGTACCGACGAGCACGCTCGCGTACGCCGTACCGGCCGCGCGCGAGTCGTCGTACCAGCGAGCCTCCAGGCGGGACGCGACCTGGCCGAAGCCGGCCACCGGGTGGTACCGGCGGGGATCGCCGAGGACGCGGTCGGCGGCGAACCCGAGGATCAGACCCAACGCTCTGGACACCCTCGGCAGTCTGCCAGGCGGCGATATGGAAGGGTGAGCTGCATGGGAATCGCGGGGTTGCTCCGGGAGGTCGACGGGAGCGGCGAGTTCGGGGTGTGGCTGGGCCGGCTGGACGGCGGACCGGTGTTCGAGCATCAGTCAGAGCGGACGCATTACTCCGCCAGCACGATGAAACTGCCGGTGGCGATGGCGATGATGCGCAAGGTCGAGGCGGGTGAGCTGGCGCTTGACCAACCGGTGACCGTGCACAACGACTTCGAGTCCGCGGCCGGTGGGCGGTTCGGTGTGAATCCGGACGAGGACGAGGCGCCGGCGACCTGGGCGAAGCTGGGCACGCAGGTACCGCTGGGCTGGCTGGCGACCGAGATGATCACGCTGTCCAGCAACCTGGCGACGAACCTGGTGCTGGAGCAGGTCGGTGTCGCTGCAGCCCATGCCGAGCTCGGGCCTGGCCCCAGCGCGGTCCGGCGTGGGATCGACGATATCGCGGCGCGGCGGGCGGGGATCAGCAACGAGATGAGCCCGGCCGGGCTGGCCGGCGTACTGGTTGCGGTGGGCAATCAGGAAGGTGCTTCGGGCGACTACCTGCGCGACCTGCTGGCCGGCAACCAGTGGAACGGCGAGATCCCGGCGCTGCTGCCGACCGGCACCCGGGTCGAGCACAAGAACGGCTGGGACACCCGGATCCGGCACGACGGCGGTATCGTCCGCCCGCCGGACGCGGACCCCTTCGTGCTCGTGGTCTGTACGACGTCCGACCTGGCCGACGCGGACGCGCAGAAGCTGATCTCCTCGATCGCCCTGGAAGCCTGGAACCACCGACACGATCTGGGGGCGGTTCGATGAAGATCTCCACGCACCTGGTGTCGGCACCGCTGCACACGCCGTTCGTGACGGCCCTCCGTACGGCGACGCACGCCGATTCGCTCCTGGTCGAGATCAGCGACGGGGAGCTGAGCGGCTGGGGTGAGGCACCGCAGGTCTGGAAGGTCACCGGGGAATCGCTCGCCGGAGCACAGGCCTGTGTCGCGGGACCGATCGCCGCCGCGCTGGACGGGATCGGGCCAGATGACCTGACCGAGGCTCTGCGACGGGTGCAGAACGCTGCCGTCGGCAACTTCGGCGCGAAGGGCGCGGTCGACGTCGCGCTGCACGATCTCGCCGCCCGGCGACGGGGGCAGACGCTGCACGGATTCCTCGGTTCGACCGTCGACACGGTGCCGACCGATGTGACGCTGTCCGCCGGTGACGCCGACGCGTTGGCCGCCGCCGCACGTGATCGGGTCGCCGACGGGTTCGACGTACTGAAGGTGAAGGTCGGTACTGGTGACGCGGCCGCCGACGTCGCGCGGGTCCGGCGGATCCGCGAGGCGGTTGGGCCCGGGCCGCGCCTGCGCCTCGACGCGAACCAGGGCTGGACGCGCCGTGGCGCGGTCAACGCGATCCGTGCGCTGGAGGACTGCGACCTCGAACTGGTCGAGCAGCCCGTGCCCGCGGACGATCTCGAAGGGATGGCGTGGGTGACCGATCGGGTCAGTACGCCGATCCTCGCCGACGAGTCCGTGTACGGCGTACGGGATCTGGTGGCGGTGATCCGGCACGGTGCCGCGGACATGGTGAACGTGAAGCTCGCCAAGTGCGGCGGGCTCGGACCGGCCCGGACGCTGCTGGAGCTGGCCCGGGAGCACGGGATCCGGTCGATCGTCGGCTCGATGATGGAGGGCCCGGTCGGTGTCGGCGCGGCCGCCGCGCTGGTGTCGGCGTACCCGACGTCGGCGGTCAACGATCTCGATGCGGCCTGGTGGCTGAAGGAGTCGCCGGTCGTCGGCGGGATCCGGTACGACGGCGCGCTGATCCACCTGCCTGCGGCTCCTGGCCTCGGCGTGACAGGCTTGACCGTATGAAATTAGTCGCCGCCAAAGTCCCGGTCAGCACTGTGTGGACCTCGCCGGACGCGCCCCGGGACATCGACGCGCCTGCAACCGCCGCCCAGCCCGACGTGGCCGCGTGGGCCAAGTCGATGGACACCGAGACCCGCCTCGGCCTGCACGGCCGGACCCTGACCCAACTGCTGTTCGCCGAGCCCGTGCTGGTGCGGTCGGAGCGCGCCGGATGGTCGGAGATCGTCGCGCCGTGGCAGCCGTCGTCGCAGGATGAGCTCGGGTACCCGGGCTGGGTGCCATCGAGCCACCTGGGTGAGCTGCCTGGCGCCGCGTCCGATCCGGTCGCTGTCGCCGTACCCACTGCGCAGTTGTTCGCCGAGCCGGGCGCTGGGCCGGTCGCCGAGTTGTCGTTCGCCACGGTGCTCGCGTCGATGGAGCATGCGGACGGGTACACGCGGGTGGCCACGCCGGATGGTGGGTCGGGCTGGCTGGCTGACGACGTACTGCGGACCGGGCCGGGCACAGCGGAGGACCGGCTGCGGTTGGGGTCGCAGTTCCTCGGGCTCGAGTACCTCTGGGGTGGCACCGCGGCGTACGGTCTCGACTGCTCGGGGCTCGTGCACGCCGTGAGCCGAGTGCTCGGCGTGCGTACGCCGCGCGACGCGCACGACCAGGCCGCCACTCTCGAGAACATCGCGATCGACGAAGCGCAGCCTGGTGACTTGTACTTCTTCGCCCGGCCCGGCGAGACGGTCCATCACGTCGGCTTCGTCTCCGCCGAAGGCATGCTGCACGCCTCCGAAACCGGCAAGCGACTGGAGAACGAGCCGGTCTCCGACGAGCGCCGCGCCACCCTGGTCAGCGCCGCGCGCCTGTAAAACCCACAGCACGCAAGTCGCCCCGGACCACACAGGTCCGGGGCGACTTTCGTTCAGCTGGAGGGGTCAGCTTTTCCTGGCGTCCGTCTCTTCCGGCGCGCGCAACGCGTCGAGCTCGGCCCTGGTCTTGTCGTCGACGGCGTCCTGCTGACCGTTCGGGGTGTCGGTCCTGCCGTTCGGGGTGTCGGTCTTGCCGTTGAGGCTGTCGGTCGTGCCGTTCGGGCGGTCGACGACCGGGGTCGCCTCGTCCAGCTCGCCGCCGCCGGCCGCGTGCTGCAGCTCCTCCGCGCGGTGACCCGACACGCGCAGGCTGGCGATGGTGGTGATGCCGAGCGTGACGATGATGAAGCCCAGCGAGAACCAGATCGGGATCTCCGGGGCCCACTCGATGTGCTGGCCGCCGTTGATGAACGGTAGTTCGTTCTCGTGCATCGCGTGCAGCACCAGCTTCACGCCGATGAAGGCGAGCACGACGGACAAGCCGAGCGACAGGAACACCAGCCGCTTCAGCAGGTCGCCGAGCAGGAAGTACAGCTGGCGCAGACCCATCAGGGCGAACACGTTCGCGGTGAAGACCAGGAACGGCTCCTGGGTCAGGCCGTAGATCGCCGGGATCGAGTCGAGGGCGAACAGCAGGTCGGTGGTGCCGAGCGCGACGATCACGATCGCCATCGGGGTGACGAGCCGCTTGCCGTTCTTGACGATGGTCAGCTTGACGCCGTTGTACTCGTCGCTGGCGTTCAGCCGCTTCTTGGCGAAGCGGATGACCGCGTTCTCCTTGAAGTCCTCGTCGTCGTTCTCACCCTGCCTGGCCAGGTGGACCGCGGTGTAGAGCAGGAAGGCACCGAACAGGTAGAAGACCCAGGAGAACTGGTTGATCGCGGCCGCGCCGACGGCGATGAAGACGCCACGGAAGACCAGCGCCAGGATGATGCCGACCAGCAACGCGGTCTGCTGATACTTCCTGGGGACCCCGAACCTGGACATGATGATCAAGAAGATGAACAGGTTGTCGACGCTCAGGCTGTACTCGGTCAGCCAGCCGGCGAAGAACTCCCCTGCGTAGTTGCCGCCGGAGAACACCCAGACCCCGAGGCCGAAGAGCACCGCCAGACCGACGTAGAACGCGATCGCGAGCGCGGATTCCCGGGTGGTCGGTTCGTGCGGGCGCCGTCCGATGATGAAGACATCGAACGCGAGCAGCGCGAGCAGCACGCCGACAGTGATGTACCAAACGTAGTCAGCAACGTGCACAGGAAACCTCCGGAGCGCAGACGGAACAGGACTCCGAAGGTCTCTTCCGCCTGACTCGTAGGCCGAGCCTGGCCGGCGGCACCGGGCGAGGAAAACGAACCTCTGACCGTGATGACGATACCGCCGCGAAAGGAATACTCCCCTTCTCCGCCCCTATTCTGACCGGTCGGTGTCCAAGTCTCCAAATCCGGAGCGCCGAATCCACTTGTCGGAATGATCACGGCTCGCAACGGGAATATCCCCGTTCCGTCACCGGTTGTGCACGAAAACCAGCCTGATCACAGCGGGTCAGACTGTCTACGGCGTACTGTATACGCTGCGTCTGGGTGTCGTGCTCACGCACCGTAGTGCTCACGGTCGCTTGGATTTCGGCAGTTTCGCGACGATCGTCTCGTAGGACGAGTCGATCAGTTCCAGGATCTCGTCGTCGGGGACGGCGCCGCCGAGGCGGACGGTGTTCCAGCCCGAGCGACCGATGTACGCCATCTTGCCGACGTCGTCCGGGTAGGTGTCGACCAGTTCGTCGGCCTCCTCGCGGTTGCTGCCGCACTTGAGCCCGACCCCGTCGCCGCCGAGGAACGCGAAGATCTTCTCTCCCACCTTGGCGACCACATCTCCCTCCCACGGCTCGTCCTGCCAGGCACCAGGCTTGGCCAGGCAGTGCTCCAGAACGTCGGCACCGGTCAGTCTCGTCATCTCACTCCCCTGTCAGCCCGAACTGCGGCCATTCGCGCGGCTCGTGCAGGACCTCGGCCTCCAACTCTCGGGCAATGGCATCGATCGTGTCCACGGTCGCCCGGTCCGGAGCACTGCATCGCAAGCTGATGCCGACCGCGGCCGAGCGGTTCCTCTGGGGACAGGGCGACGGGTCGACGATGCCGGCGGTGCCTACCGAGATCGGCGTACTCGGAGCGGCCATCTGCTGGGAGAACTACATGCCGCTGTTCCGGCAGTCGATGTACTCGAAGGGCGTGGAGATCTGGTGCGCCCCGACGGTGGACGACCGGGATCAGTGGCAGGCCACCATGCGGCATGTCGCGCTCGAAGGCCGGTGCTTCGTCATCAGCGCGAACCAGTACCTCACCCGGGGCGACCTGCCGGACGACGTGCATCCGGTCCAGGGCGAGGCGCCGGAGACCGTGCTCATCGACGGTGGCAGCACGGTGATCTCCCCGCTCGGCGAGATCCTGGCCGGCCCCTTACGCGGCGGCGAGGGCGTGCTGGTCGCCGAGCTCGATCTCGGCGACCTGGACCGGTCGAAGTTCGACTTCGATGCGAACGGCCACTACGCCCGGCCGGACGTGTTCAGCCTCAACGTCGACGAGTCACCGAAGCACACCGTCGTACGTCAGGCCTGACCGGCGCCTACTTGGCGCCGGCGGCGGTCATCTGGCGGAGCTCCTTCTTCAGCTCGGAGATCTCGTCGCGGTAGCGGGCCGCGACCTCGAACTGGAGCTCGGCCGCGGCGTTGTGCATCTGGTCGGTGAGCTGCTGGATCAGGTCGGCCAGGTCCGACGACGGCAGGCCGCCGGCCAGCTCCTTCGCCTTCTCGCCGGCCTTCGCCTTACCGCCACCCGGCACCGGTGCCTTGCCGCGCGACTGATTCCGGCCGGAGCCGAGCAGCTCGGCGGTGTCGGCGTCCTCGCGGGCCAGCATGTCGGTGATGTCGGCGATCCGCTTCCGCAGCGGCTGCGGGTCGACGCCGTTCGCCACGTTGTACGCGATCTGCTTCGCACGGCGCCGGTTCGTCTCGTCGATGGCCATTTCCATCGACGGGGTGATCTTGTCGGCGTACATGAACACCTGACCGGACACGTTGCGGGCGGCGCGGCCGATGGTCTGGATCAGCGATCGGCCTGACCGCAGGAAGCCTTCCTTGTCCGCGTCCAGGATCGCGACCAGCGACACCTCTGGCAGGTCGAGACCCTCTCGCAGCAGGTTGATGCCGACCAGGACGTCGTACTCACCCATCCGCAGCTCGCGGAGCAGCTCGACCCGGCGCAGCGTGTCCACCTCGCTGTGCAGGTACCTGGTGCGGATACCCATCTCCAGCAGGTAGTCGGTCAGGTCCTCCGACATCTTCTTGGTCAGCGTCGTGACCAGCACCCGCTCGTTCCGCTCGACCCGGCCCCGGATCTCGTGGATCAGGTCGTCGATCTGGCCCTTCGTCGGCTTCACGATCACCTCGGGGTCGACCAGACCCGTCGGCCGGATGATTTGCTCGACGAAGCCGTCCGACTTGTCCTGCTCGTACTGCCCCGGCGTCGCGGACAGGTACACCGTCTGACCGATCCGCTCCAGGAACTCTTCCCAGCGCAGCGGCCGGTTGTCCATCGCCGACGGCAGCCGGAACCCGTGCTCGACCAGCGTGCGCTTCCGGGACATGTCGCCCTCGTACATCCCGCCGATCTGCGGCACGGTGACGTGCGACTCGTCGATGACCAGCAGGAAGTCCTCGGGGAAGTAGTCCAGCAGGCAGTGCGGCGCCGTCCCCGGCTCACGGCCGTCGGTGTGGCGGGAGTAGTTCTCGATCCCCGAGCAGGTGCCGATCTGGCGCATCATCTCGATGTCGTACGTCGTCCGCATCCGCAGCCGCTGGGCCTCCAGCAACTGTCCGCCGCGCTCGAGCTCAGCCAGCCGCTCGGCCAGCTCCGCCTCGATCGAGGTGATCGCGCGCTCCATCCGCTCCGGCGCGGTCACGTAGTGCGTGGCGGCGCCGATGTAGACCTCGTCCTCCTCGCTGAGCACCTCACCGGTCAGCGGGTGCAGCGTCATCACCCGCTCGATCTCGTCGCCGAAGAACTCCACCCGGACGGCGAGCTCCTGGTACACCGGGAACACCTCGAGCGTGTCGCCACGGACCCGGAACGTGCCGCGGGTGCCGGCCAGGTCGTTGCGCGCGTACTGCACCCCGACCAGCTTGCGGAGCAGGCCGTCGCGGTCCATCTCGGTGCCGACCTTCACGTGGATCATGCGGTTCAGGTACTCGTCCGCGGAGCCCAGGCCATAGATGCAGGAGACGGTCGCGACCACGACCACGTCGCGGCGGGTGAGCAGCGACCAGGTCGCCGAGTGCCGCAGCCGCTCGACCTCCTCGTTGATCGAGGAGTCCTTCTCGATGTAGGTGTCCGTCTGCGGGACGTACGCCTCCGGCTGGTAGTAGTCGTAGTACGAGACGAAGTACTCGACGGCGTTGGCCGGGAAGAAGTGCCGCAGTTCGTTGGCGAACTGGGCGGCGAGGGTCTTGTTCGGCTGCAGGATCAGCATCGGGCGCTGGATCCGCTCGGCCAGCCAGGCGATGGTGGCCGTCTTGCCGGTACCGGTCGCGCCCAGCAGGACGACGTCCTGTTCGCCGGAGTTGATCCGGCGCTCGAGGTCCGCGATCGCGGTCGGCTGGTCGCCGGCCGGGTCGAAGTCGGACACGACCTTGAGCGGCGCGACCATACGCTGAAGATCCGAGACCTGTCTCATGCCCTCCACCGTACGGCCCGCCCCCGACAGTTTCTAAAAACCCCAGGTCAGACCCTGGATTCCCCCGCCTCGCTCCGCTCGGCGGGGGGATGTCAGAAGCTCTTGACCAGGGTGTTGTTCATGAAGATGAGCTCGTTCACGCGCCGCTTGTAGACGGTGGCCTCCAGACCGGCGTCGGTCGCGGTGACCTTGTCGAACTGGTCCTGGTAGGCGGTCACGAAACCCTTGAACGGGATCAGCTTCCCGCTCGAGGTCTTCACGTAGGCGGAGTACGACAGCGCGTAGCAGGCCTTGATCGCCTCGTTCGCGGGCTTGCAGACCACACCCTTGCTGATCCGCACGTTCTTCATGCTGTTCGACTCGACGTCGACCAGGTGCTCGGCGAACCCCTTGGCGTCGTACAACTCGGTCTGCCGGACCCAGTAGTACCCGTCGATCAGGCCACGCCGGTTGAACTGCTGCAGGATGTAGTTCTTCCCGCCCTTGGACTTGTCCCAGTCCGGCAGCCAGCCCTTGGCCGGGGTGAACCAGATCCCGCCGCCCACCTCGACCCCGGTGTCGTTCGGGCCCTTGGTGATCACTGCCTTGGTCGGCGTCGGCGGCGTGTACATGGTGCCGGTCGGGTCCGGGGTATCGGTCGCGACCGGTTCTCCTTCATCACCGCCACCGGTGACCAGCAGGACCACGCCGACCGCGACCAGGACGACGGCCAGGATCGCGCAGCCGATGATGATCAACTGGCTCCGGTTCGACTTCCGCGGCCGCTGCGGCTGCCGCGGTCCGGTGCCCCAGCCGCCGGGGCCGGATCCACCAGGGCCGGATCCACCGGGGCCGGAGGCGCCGGAAGCCGGACCCCAGCCGCCGGACGAGGGGGCGGGTGGCGGTCCCGGGGGCGGCCCGTACTGCTGACTCATAGCTGTTCCTCGTGGTGTGTCTGAGATGTCATCATCAGAGGCTGTCGAGCACTGACTTCTTCATCGTCTCGGCGTCCGCCTCGGCCTTCTGGGCGAAGTCGACCCGGGTCCGGAAGTCCAATGCGGTGGCCACGTTGTCCTTGCGCCGGTACACCTCCACGTAGCCCTGCACCTTCACGTCCTGCCCGTTCTTGTCCTTGGCGGTAGAGGTGTAGCTGATCGCGACGCACTCCTCCAAGACGTCCTTCGGACACGGCAGGTTCCGGGTGTTGCCGAGCTGGGCGATCTCGTTCTCGGTCTCGCCCTCGACGATCGCCAGCAGGTACGCCTGCGCGGTCACGTTCTGCTTCTGCCGGACCCAGAAGAACGCCCGGGCCTCGCCGTTCGGTGCGTAGGTGACGAGTTCCTTGCCCTGCTTCTCCTTCTCCAGCAGGCTCCAGCCCTCGACCGGTACGACGGACACGCCGAAGCCGACCTGGAGCGCGTTGGCCGGCGGCACGTACGACGTCACCGGCGTACTCGCCGTCGGTGCCGGCGACTGGGTCGGCGGCGGCTCGGCGGTGTCGTCGCCACCGGACAGCAGGACGAGCGCGACCGCGACCAGCACGACCACGATCAGCCCGGCACCGATCGGGAGCAGCAGCGGCGGGATCCGCGGACTCTTCTTCTCCGGCGGTGGCCGCCGCAACGACGGCGCCCCCACCTTCTCGCCCCATGCGGAACTCGTCTCCGTGGCCGGACCGGGCCCAGGCGTGTCGGTCCACGGACTGGGCGGAGGTGCTACTTCCTGGTTCCACGGCGACGGCGGCAGCTCCGCTTCCTGCGGAGCCGCCGCGTCGTCGTTGTCCGGTCCGGGCTGGTTGACCCAGGGGTTGCCTGCGCCGGCACCCTTGTCGCGCTTACCGGTCACTGGCTCCTGACCACCGACTTCAGCATCGCCGTCGTGTCCGGCTGGACGGTGGAGATCTTGTCCTTGCGTCCGTACACCCGAATGATCGTGATCACGCCGTCGTTGCGCTCGATCACGCCGACGAACCCGACCACCGGCAAGCTGCCGTTCTGGGTGGACGACACGGCCTGGAAGCTCTGGGTGGTGACGACCTTGACCTCGGTCTTGTCGTTCTCGCCCGGCTTGGTCTCCTTCGGCTGACCCGTCTTGACCTGCGACAGGCCCTTCGTCTCGATCTTCAGCAGTTCCGGCAGCACGGTCGAGGTGGTCTCGCCGTCGGCCTTGAACGCGTTCACCATGAAGTAGGCCTCGCCCTGCTTGAGCAGGTAGACACCGGAGAAGTTGTCCAGGCTCTTGCGGACGTAACCGGGCTGCGGCTTCACGTAGACGCCCTGGGCGACCTCGATGCCCTCGTCGACGTTGCCGGTCGGCTCGGGCGACGGGCTCTCGGTGCTGGTGGTGGTCGGCTCCGGGTTCGGGCCGGCCTGCTCGTCGTCACCGCCGCCGAAGATCAGGGCCAGGACGACACCGATCACGGCGACGACGACGAGCGCACCGCCGGCCATGAACAGGATCTTGTTCCCGCCCTTGCCGCGCGGGGGCTGATCGCCGTACTGACCCCACTGCTGCTGGCCAGCGCCGTACGGCTGCTGCTGTTGTTGCTGGCCCGGGTACCCCTGCTGTTGCGGGTAGCCCTGCTGGCCCGGGTGCTGCTGTTGCTGACCCGGGTACTGCTGCTGGCCCGGGTAAGGCTGTTGCCCCGGCTGCTGGCCCTGGTACGGCGGCTGGCCCGGCTGACCGTAGCCAGGTGGAGCCTGCTGCGGCCGCCCGTACCCGGGCTGCGCCTGCCCAGGGTGCGCCTGCCCAGGCTGCTGCCCGTAACCCGGCTGCCCCTGCGGCTGCCCGTATCCAGGCTGCTGACCCGGCTGGCCCTGGTACGGCGGCTGGCCCGGCTGGCCGCCGTACGGCTGCTGCCCCTGGCCGCCCTGTCCGTATGGCGGTTGCTGGCCACTCATGCACGTCCTCGCTTCGCTCCGGGCGCGCCTGAGGCACAAGTTGCGCTGTGTTTTCTGATGAACTCGCTGCGCTCGCTCATGCCTGCGTCTCTCCAGTCGTCGCCTCGTACCCACCTGCTGCCACCGGTGCTGTCACACCCCGGTCGGACTTCGGCACTGACCGCACCGAGTTGCCGCACGCGGAGCAGAAGTCGGAGTGCGGCAGCAGCGGCATCTCACACCGCGAGCAGAAGGCCAGGTCACCCGACGCGTGGTTGGAACCGCCCCGCGCGGCCGCTTCCAGCGCCGCCTCGAGCAGACCCTTGTGCAGCACGGTGCGGACCCGGATGATCAGCGCGCCGAGCAGCAGCAGACCCCAGACGACGGCGAGGATCGCGCCGATCGTCGAGCCGTGACCGCCGACGAAGCCGAGCAGGTAGACACCACCCTGGAACAGCGCGTTGATCAGGATCGCCTGGATCACGCCGGCCACCCAGCGCGGGGTGAAGCCGTCGTACCCCTCGCCCAGGCCGGAGAACTCGGCGGCTGCGAGGCCGGTCGCCGATCCGTAGATCAGCGGCTTGATGAACCCGTGCAGGACCACGATCGAGATCCACGTACCGGTGCTGCTGCCCGGACCGGCGAAGCCGCCGCTGATCCAGCCCCAGTGCAGCACCAGCGTCTCGAAGCAGGCGAACCCGACACCGGCCACCACGCCGAACGTGAAGCCGTCCATCAGGTCGTCGTACCGCGGCCGGGAGGCCAGGTAGAGCGGGCCGATCTGGCGGATCAGCTCGGACACGACCGGGACCAGCAGGAGCAGGATCAGCAGATCCCGCAGGGCCGGTCCGGCGTCGTTGCCGCCGATCGTGTCGATCGACAGCACGATCTTGTCCGACCAGAGCCAGGTGAAGACCGCGGCCAGTACGCCGGTCAGCACGAACGCCGCGGCGACGACCGGGACCGGCTCGTCCTCCCACAGGTTCACGTCGTACAGGTAGAGGATGTAGACGATCGGAATGGAGAAGGCGGCCACCATGATCGCCACCGGCAGAGCGCCGAGCGCGGCCGTGACGACCGTCAGCAGCAGCGCGACGCCCAGGGCGACCTTGTAGGTATAGGGCTGCCGGCCGGCGCCCTGCGGCATGATCGTCGAGACCAGCCGGAACGACGCCACCGGCTCATCCGGCCTGGCGGCGTACGCCTTCTTCCGCTCGGCGTCCCCGGAGCGCACATCATTGCCACAGTGGTGGCAGAAATGCGATACCTCGGGGACGTCTGAGTTGCAGCGCGGACAGACCACGCCATCCTCCCAACCTCGGACGTCCGGACCGGCGCGGGGCCGCGCCGACGGTGGTGCCGGCCCGGGTCACCCGGGCCGAACCGGGACAGATTCTCGTACAGGCCCGCCCTGGACCCATCATTTACCGCGCAGGGGTCACGGTTTCGTGTCCGGACCGTGCCCTACCCGCTGCTGTAACCCGGCCCACACCTCGCCGATCCGCCGATCCAGGTCGTCGAGCGTGCCGGAGTTGTCCACGACGAGATCGGCCACCGCGAGCCGGTCGTCGCGGGACGCCTGACTGGCGATCCGCTGTTTCGCTTCCGCCTCAGTCATCCCGCGCTGCTTGGTGAGCCGTTCGAGTTGTACGTCGACCGGCGTATCGACGACCAGGACGACGTCGAACCGGTCCGCCTGACCGGTCTCGACCAGCAGCGGGATGTCGTGCACCACGACCGCGTCGGCCGGCGCGGCCGCCTCGATCTCGGCCGCCCGGGCCCGGACCCGCGGATGGATGATCGCCTCCAGCGTGCGCCGGGCAGCCTCGTCACCGAACACGATCCGCCCGACCGCCGGCCGATCCAGCTCACCCTCGGCAGTCAGTACGCCGTCGCCGAACGCCTCGACCACCTCGGCCAGCCCGTCGGTGCCCTTGGCCACCACCTCGCGCGCGAGTACGTCGGAGTCGATCAGCACCGCCCCACGCTCCGCCAGCCGCGACGACACCGCACTCTTCCCGGACCCGATCCCACCGGTCAGTCCCACTCTCAGCACGCCAGCACCCTACTCAGCCCCTCACTCGGACGCGCAGACCGGCCTAGCATGGAACATGGAGTGGATGCTGCTGGTACTCGGCGGCGGTTGCGCGGCCGCTGCCGGACGGTACGTGTGGTTCCGGCGGGCGGCGCGGCGCCGGACTGCTCTCGAGCTGGAACACATCCGGCGGACGGCCGAAGCGGACGCGATCCACTTCGGCGAGGAGTTGGCGCGATTCGGCGAGTCTCCGGCCGCGCGCGACCTCGACGCCGAGACACGGCACGACTACCAGACCGCCCTCGACGCCTACGAATCCGCCAAACGCGCCGTCGATTACCTGCGGTCGGCCGAGTCGGTGCGGGTCGTCGTCGACACCCTCACCTCGGGCCGGTACGCGCTGGCGTGCGTTCGTGCCCGGGTCGCCGGCCGGCCACTCCCCGAGCGCCGTACGCCCTGCTTCTTCAACCCGCAACACGGGCCGTCGACCACCGAAGTCGTCTGGACTCCGCGCAACGGGCCGACGCGCCGAGTGTCCGCATGCGCCCAGGACGCCGCCCGGATCCGCGCCGGCGAGGACGCACCGGTGTACCTGGTCCGGTACGGCGAACAGCAGATCCCGCTCTGGGAACCGGGTGCGCCGATCGAGCCGTACCGGATCAGCTTCTTCGCCTCCAGTGGTGCCCGTGCCCAGGTGATCGGGCTGAGGTCGGAGCTGATGGGTGAAGGCGGCGGCACTTGGGGCAACGGTCTCGGCGACCCGAAACCGCGCCGCCCCTACGACTGAGGCCGGACGTGCGAGACCCCCGCATCCAGTACGGGGATGCGGGGGCCTCGGGCCTATCGGTCAAGCAGAGCCTGGGTCAGGGTCAGCCCTGGCCGGTCAGCTTCTCGCGGAGCGCCTGCAGCGCCTCGTCGGAAGCGAGCGCACCCTCGACGGGAGCGTCGTCCTTCGGAGCCGCGGCAGAGGAGTACGTCGACGCCTCGCCGGCCTCGACGTCCGCCGTCTTGGCGTCCTCGATCTGCTTCTTGTGGGCCTCCCAGCGCGCGTGGGCCTCGGCGTACTGCCGCTCCCACTCCTCACGCTGCTTGTCGAAGCCCTCGAGCCACTCGCCGGTCTCCGGGTCGAAGCCCTCGGGGTAGACGTAGTTGCCCTGGTCGTCGTACGTCGCCGCCATGCCGTACAGGGTCGGGTCGAAGTCGTCCGAGACCGGGTCGACACCCTCGTTGGCCTGCTTCAGCGACAGCGAGATCCGGCGCCGCTCCAGGTCGATGTCGATGATCTTGACCATGACGTCGTCGTTGACCTGGACGACCTGCTCCGGGATCTCGACGTGCCGCTCGGCCAGCTCGGAGATGTGCACCAGACCCTCGATGCCTTCCTCCACGCGGACGAACGCACCGAACGGAACCAGCTTGGTGACCTTGCCGGGCACGATCTGGCCCATCTGGTGGGTCCGGGCGAACTGCTGCCACGGGTCTTCCTGGGTCGCCTTCAGCGACAGCGAGACGCGCTCGCGGTCCATGTCGACGTCCAGCACCTCGACGGTGACCTCCTGGCCGACCTCGACCACCTCGGTCGGGTGGTCGATGTGCTTCCAGGACAGCTCGGACACGTGCACCAGACCGTCGACGCCGCCGAGGTCCACGAACGCACCGAAGTTGACGATCGAGGAGACGACACCCTTGCGGATCTGGCCCTTCTGCAGCTGGGTGAGGAAGTTCATCCGCACCTCGGACTGCGTCTGCTCCAGCCACGCCCGGCGGGACAGGACCACATTGTTGCGGTTCTTGTCCAGCTCGATGATCTTGGCCTCGATCTCCTGGCCGACGTACGGCTGAAGGTCGCGGACCCGGCGCATCTCGACGAGCGACGCCGGCAGGAAGCCACGCAGGCCGATGTCGAGGATGAGACCACCCTTGACGACCTCGATGACGGTACCGGTGACGACGCCGTCCTCTTCCTTGATCTTCTCGATCGTGCCCCAGGCCTTCTCGTACTGGGCGCGCTTCTTCGAGAGGATCAGGCGGCCTTCTTTGTCCTCCTTCTGGAGAACCAGGGCCTCGACGTGATCGCCGACGTTGACAACCTCGTTCGGGTCGACGTCGTGCTTGATCGACAGTTCCCGGGAGGGGATGACGCCTTCGGTCTTGTAACCGATGTCGAGCAGGACCTCGTCCCGGTCGACCTTGACGATGGTGCCCTCGACGATGTCACCGTCGTTGAAGTACTTGATGGTCTGATCGATCGCCGCGAGGAAGTCTTCCTCCGACCCGATGTCATTGACCGCTACCTGCGGGGTGCTGCGTACTGCGGGGTCGAGAGGTGCCTCGATGCTGGCCGTCATGTGGTGGGTTGCTCCGTGGACTGGTGGTGTCGTGCGGTCGCGTCATGAACCGTTGGATCGCACCAAACCGCTGGATTGCCTGAAGAGCACAGAATCACCACCGACTGCTGCGAGCACGAGCCTGCTCCGTCCGAGGTCGCGCGGGCCCATAGCGCATCTCACAGAATACGGGTATTGACGAAGGCACGGCAACCCGGGGCACCCGGCCCGCACCGGCTGCCCGCCGAGGTCTCCCGACGTTGCCACTCATCTCAATGTACGACGTCCAGGGCCACTCGGCCCCCGGCAAGGGTGCCGGTGTCCGCCATTCGGGAGACCAGAGCGTGGGCGGCCGCGGCGATCTCGTGCTCGGCCGACCGTGCGGCGAGTTCCAGCAGCGCCCACAGATCCGCCGCCCGGCCGAGGTCCACCAGCGGCTCGCCCAGATCCAGCCCACTCCCCCGGACCACGCTCAGCACGGCGCCGGCCAGCACCGGATCGTCGCAGAACCGGAAAAGGTTTCCCAGATCCGTGTACGGCGACCCGGCGTGGGCGAACTCCCAGTCGATCAACCCGGTGAGCCGCGCGGTGGCCGGGTCGACCAGCAGGTTCTTCGGGTTGAAGTCGCTGTGCACCAGGCAGACCCGGTCGACCCCCTCGGCCTGGACGTCCTCGGCGTACCGGATCACCTGCCCGAAGCCCTCCACCTGCTTCTGGTCGAAGCCGAGGTCACGGCTCTGGAAGAACGCCTCCAGGTCACCGAACCCGAACGGCTCGATCGCCAGGTCACCGTCCCGGAACTCGCCGAAGGTCAGGAACGGCATCCCGCTCAGCCGGACCAGCAACTCCCCCAGCTGCCGCCCGACTGTCCGCCGCTCGTCCTCCCCCGCCGTCTCCAGGAACACCTGCAGGTTGATCCCCGGCAACCGCTCGGTCAGCAGGTACGGCGGATCGTCCGGCGACCCCTCGCGCTTCGCGTCCAGGATCCGCGGCACCGGCAGCAGCCCGTGCACCAGTCGCAGCAGTGCCGCATCCACCGCCGCCCGCCCGGGATCCTTCACATACAACTTCAGTACGGCGTCCTCACCGCCGGCGCTGACCGCATACGTCTGACCGCCGTACCCACCCGTCAGAGGAACAGCACTCGCCGCGAAGTCACTCATGTCGGCGATCCTGCCGCATCACGTCGACAAAAGGGTTTGAAGTTGACGTAACGGCAACATCTACCGTCGAGCTTGTCGACGGAAGGAGCAGCACGATGGCGTGGTCGATCGCGGAGGTGGCCCGGGCGTCCGGTGTCACTTCACGCACTCTGCGGCACTACCACGCCATCGGGTTGTTGGCTCCGGCCCGCACCGCACCCAACGGGCGGCGGTACTACGAGCAGGAGCAGCTGCTGCGGCTGCAGCAGATCCTCCTGTTGCGGGACCTCGGGCTGAGTCTGGAGGTGGTGGCCGACGTCATCGCGCACCGGAGCAGCCAGGACACGATCGAGGTGCTCGCCCGGCACAAGGAGTGGCTGCTGCGTGAGCAGCTACGCCTCGGCCAGTTGGTCCGGACCGTCGACTCCACCATCGAGAACCTGAAGAAAGGAGGAGAGATGTCACCGGAGAAGGTCTTCGAAGGATTCGAGCACAACCCGTACGAGGCCGAGGCCCGCGAGCGCTGGGGTGACGAGGCCGTCGACGCGAGCTACGAGCGGATGCGCGGCTGGACCGAGGCGGACGCCGAGAAGGCCCGCACCGGTCAGGCCCGCGTCCACGAGGGCCTGGCCGCGCTCAAGGCGGAAGGGGTCGACGTGACCGAGCTGAGCGTGCAGGAACTGATCCAGCTGCACTACGAGGTCACCTGCCTGTTCTGGACGCCGACGCGCGAGGCGTACCGCAACCTGGGGCAGATGTACGTCGACGACGAGCGCTTCCGGCAGAACATCGGCAGCGGCGACGACTCGCTTGTCGAGTACCTGCGGGACGCGATGACCGTGTACGCCGAGAACAGGCTGAGCGAGTAGCGCTGGATAAGGTGACCGGGTGGTCGAGCCGCGGAGGGTTGAGCTGACCGAGGCTCAGACGTCACGTGCCAGCCGGACGTACTGGGACTCGGCGGCCGAGGAGTATCTGTCCGAGCACGGCGACTTCCTCGGCGACGACCGGTTCATCTGGTCTCCCGAAGGGGTCGACGAGGAAACCACCAAGCTGCTCGGACCTGTCCGCGGCAAACGCATCCTCGAGGTCGGCTGCGGCGGCGCCCAGTGCTCGCGCTGGCTGGCGGGCCAGGGCGCCGACGTGGTCGCCTTCGACATCTCGGTCGAGCAGCTCCGGATCGCCCGGCAACTCGATCAGCGCACCGGCACCGCCGTACGCACGGTCGCCGCCGACGTGACGGCCTTGCCCTACAGAGATGTCACGTTCGACATCGTCTGCTCGGCCTTCGGCGCACTGCCGTTCGTGGCCGAGGCCGAGACCGCGCTGCGCGAGATCGCCCGGACCCTGAAGCCGGGCGGGCTGCTGGTGTTCTCGGTCAGCCACCCGTTCCGCTGGACCATGCCGGACGACCCGACCCCGGCCGGTCTGCATATCACCCATTCGTACTTCGACCGGACGCCGTACGTGGAAGTCGACGGCGCCGGTACGCCGGTCTACGCCGAGCACCACCGGACGACCGGCGACTGGATCCGCGCGCTCACCGCTGCCGGGTTCGTGGTGGACGACCTGCTCGAACCCGAGTGGCCGGCCGGGCACGAGCTAGTCTGGGGTGGGTGGGGACCGGACCGCGGCCGCCTGATCCCAGGCACCGCGATCTGGTCCGCCCACAAGAGCTGATCAGGTACGAGGACGCCACTGCCGGAAGCCGACGAAGCCGAACAGGAGCAGTCCGACGACCAGTGCGCCGAGCGGCACCCAGAAGCCGATCAGGTTCAGCTGGGCCGCCTTCGACTGGTAGCCGCCCTCGGCCACGCCGTTCTCGGTCGCACCCTTCACGTTCTTCGTCACGGTCGCGTCGTCGTACGCGATGGTGACCTGGGTCGCGGTCAGCTTGTCCTCGCCGTTGTAGGCGATGGTGGCGTGCTGCTTCTCCTGGCCCTTGATGATCGCGCCGGTGATCGGCTCGATCCACAGGGTCCGGGTGTTCTTGTACGTGCGCTGCACCTCGACCGCGTCCCGGCCCGGCTCGTCGACCAGCGGGCCCGGCACCATCAGCGGCTTGGCCAACGGCACCTCCTGCTTCGGCACCTCCTGCTCGAAGACGTAGACCTTGAGACCCTCGACCGTGGCCTCTTCCTTGAACTGGATCGGGAACGCCTTGCGCAGCGTGCTGTCCCAGAAGTCGTACGTCTTCTTCTCGGTGCCGAACGGGAACTTCAGCACCAGGCCCTCGTGCCCCTTGAACAACGGGCTGTTCTGGTCGGGCTTGAGCCGGTCGGTCTTCTCCAGCGTGGTGGCGATGTACTCGCCGCTGTTGTCGTCACCCGACGGGTTCCAGCGCACCGCCTCACCGGTGTGGGCGTCCAGGACGACGCGCTCCTGGACGAAGCTCAGCGGCATCTCGTCGGTCTTCGACGCGTCGTCGGGGAACTGGTAGTTCTTCGAGTCGTCGGTGACCACGGCCGTGTCGAACACCACGACCTTGCGGTCCAGCGCCTCGCTGATCTTGTCGGCCGCGGCCACGTCGCCGCGGACGGTACGGCGTGCCTCCAGCTCGACGCCACTCTTCTCCTTCAGCTCCGCGATGCTGAAGATGGTCGCGTCCGGCCCCGCCGACACCGTATGCGCGATCTGGTCCGCCGGCGCCACCGCCAGCGTCGGATACGCGTAGAACCTGGCCAGCGCCGCAACGCCGACGAAGAACACCCCGAGCCCGATCATCAGTGCTCGACTGCGATTCCCCACAACATCCCCTCCCGGTCTGTCCGCGGGACGCTACCAGCGGGTAGCCACCTTGAACAGACGCCGGAACAACAAACTTCGCCGGTGTCCGAACTGTCATATAGTCGCGCCGCATGAGGGGGATCCCCGGGTTGGCGACGGCACCCGATTCATCGGTGCTCCGCGGTGTCGTGGTGGCGATCGCGGTGCTGCAGGCCGCCGTACTCGGGCTGCTCGCGCGCCGGGGTTCCTGGCTGACCGACGACCTCGACTTCCTGGTCCAGGGCGGCCGCGGGTTCGCGTCGGCCGAACTGCTCACGCCGGTCAACGACCACATCGCGCCGGGGTTGCGGTTCGTCTACGCGGTCTTCGCCGAGGTGGCGCCGCTGAACCACGACTTCACCGTCGCCTGGCGGGTCGTGATGCAGGCCGTCGCGATCTTCCTGATGGGCCACCTGCTGGTGCGCCTGCTCGGCTCGAGCTGGTGGGTCGTCGCCGGGACATTGTTCTACGCGCTCACCCCGCTCAGCATGCCGTCGTTCATGTCGCTGTCGAGTGGTGTGAACAACCTGTCCGCGCACGTCTTCGGCTTGCTGTTGCTGCACGCAACCATCGACTGGTACGACGGACATCGCCGCCGAGCCATCGCCTACGGCCCGTTGGCACTGCTCGTCTCCCTTGCGTGCTGGGAGAAATCAGCCCTGATCCTGTGCACGGCCGTCGCGCTCGCTCTCTACCTGCGCGATGAGCCGTTCCGCGTCTGGCTCCGTCGGACCTGGCCGTACGCCGCTGCCCTGACCGCCGCCGTCGTTGCCTTCGGCACCCTCTACCTGACCCATGGCAACCCGTCCCAGGGCCGGCTCCCGACCGGGGAACTGATGGGGCTGATCGTGCGCGGCTTCCGGGTGCCGTTGTCCGCCCTGGCCGGTGGCCCCTGGTCCTGGGCCGACACCGGGCAGCCGCTGAGCTTCGCCGCACCTGGCATCGCTGAACTCGTGGTCGGTGGACTGGTGGCCGGCGTGCTTCTATTGGCGGCCTGGCGACGGGACCGGCGAGTGCTCCTGCTGTGGGCCGCCGTGGTGGCCTACGTCCTCGTCACCGTAGTGCTCGTGTCCTATGGACGCTTCTCGACGTTCGGGACTGTCTTCACCGTGCACTACCACTATTGGTCCGATCTCTCGATCCCGTTGACGTTGGCCGCGGTCCTGTCGGCCCGGACACTGCGAATGCGACCGGTGGTGAGCGTTGCGGCGATCGGAGGTCTGGTCGCCGCAGTGGTGGTGTCGGACGCCGGGTTCGCCAAGGAGTGGGCGAACAACCCGGCGAAGGCGTACTTCGCCAACGTCACTGCAGAGCTGGACCGAGCCGGACCCAACGTGAACCTCTGGGACACGGCCATGCCGCAGCCGATCGGCACTGCTCTCATGACCGACTCCCGGTTGTCCCCGGTGCTGCGGATGGCGGGGATTCCGTTCCAGTTGCAGGCACCGGGCAGCGAGCCGTTGCGGGTCGACGAGACGGGCAAGCTCCGGCCCTCGCCGCTGGCGGTGTGGTCGCGTGGTGAGCCGGCGTCCAGGAGCAACCCCTTCTGCAACCTGCTGCTCCGCGGCACCGGGCCGCTGACCGTACCGCTGAAGTCGACGGAGCCCGAGTTCGCGGCCGCCGAGTGGTTCGTCAAGGCGGCGTACTTCTCCGACCGGGAGAACCAGGTGACGATCGAACTCGTCGACGCCGACGGCAACGTCACCCCATTGCCCGCCGCCAGGTGGCCCGCCGGAGTCGGCACCATGTACCTCGGCCCGTCGCGGCGCATCACCGCCACCGAGGTTCGGCTACGCTCCTCCGATCCCGCGACGAACCTGTGCGTGGAGAACCTCGAGATCGGATTGCCGCTGTGACACGGACCAGATTCCCGGCGTTGGACGGGCTGCGCGCGATCGGGGCGCTCGCGGTGCTGACCACGCATGTCGGGTTTCACAGCGGTGAGTCACTGAACGGCCCGTTCGCCGGCCTGCTCGCCCGGCTCGACGTCGGCGTCGCGATCTTCTTCGCGATCTCGGGGTTCCTGCTCTACCGCCCGCACGTGGTCGCGTGGTTCGACGGCACCCTGCCGCCGCTGACCCTGCCGTACCTACGCAACCGCGCGCTGCGGATCCTCCCCGCGCTCTGGGTCGCCGTCGTGCTTGCCGCCCTCCTGGTGCCGCACAAGGACAGCATCACCTGGGCGACGTACCTGCAACACGCCACACTCACCCAGATCTACTTCGACGGCCTGGCAGCGGACGGGCTCACGCAGCTGTGGAGTCTCGCGACTGAGGTCGCGTTCTATCTGCTGCTGCCGGTGCTGGCGAAACTGCTGACCGGGTACGAGCGTCCGACCCGACGCAGTGTGCGCTGGCGGCTCGTCGTACTGGGTGCGTTCACCCTGCTCGGTCCGGCGTGGATGGCCGGCGCCAACGCGACGGACCACGCCCGTGCGGGGCTCTGGCTTCCCGGGTACGTCGGCTGGTTCGCGGTCGGCATGGGGTTCGCACTGTGGCAGGTGGCGCGTAGCAGCGAGAGGCTCGGGCCGTCGGCGCTGGACACGCTGACCAAGATCCCCGGCACGGTGTGGGGTGTAGCTGTAGTGCTGCTGGTCATCGCCGCGAGTCCGGTGGCCGGTCCGTACAACCTGTCGACCCCCACACCCGGCCAGGCCTTCGTGAAGAGCCTCTTGTACACAGGTATCGCCGCCTGCGTGCTGTTCCCGGCTCTGAACCCGACAGCACGTTCTGCCCGAGTCCTCGGCGGCAAGGTCGGTCACATCGCCGGTGACATCTCGTACGGCGTTTTCGCGTACCACGTGATCGTGTTGGGCGTCGTCGAGCAGGTCAGCGGGTACACGCTGTTCAGCGGCCGGTTCGCGCTGCTGTTCTTCCCGACGCTGGTGGTCTCGGCCGCTGTCGCGGCTGCCAGCTACTACGGGATGGAGCGGCCGATCATGCGGCTCGGCCGACGCGACAAGGGCTACGACGTCTCACCGGTCGGCCGGGACAGCAGCACGAGTGCACAGCCGAACAAGATCGACGCCTGGACCACTCCGGAAGTCAGCCCCGCTCCCCCGTCCGGCCAGGGCTGAACCGCCGCGATCAACGTTCCGACCGCCACCACACCGGCAGCCACCGCGATCACCAAGCGGCCGGACAGGAACCACGTGCACGCTGCCGCGATCGCCACGGCCACCAAGCCGATCCAGCCGGACATGAACGCACCTGCGGCAAGGCCGAGTCCTACAGCCACCCACTGGCCGATGTAACGACCTTCGCGCAGCCGGTGCCCCGAGTGCCTCGACCGGCGCCGGAAGAACACGGCCATCGCGATCACCGCGAGCAGAGCGAGCAGACCGACCAGCAACCCGGCCCGGTAGATGCGATCGGGCATGAACCGCGCTGTGACCACCTGCTCGGTCCCCTCCGGCAACACCCACCCCTGCTGCCAGCCACCGATCCGGATCGGGGTCAGCTTGCGCCCACTGCCGTCGTACGCCTCCCAGCCCTCGTTGTAGTTCTGCGCGATGGTGAGCACCGACTGCTCTTCCGCGGCCGGCACCTCGACAGTCAGCTCGGCAGCGTTGGGGCGCCACACCTCCCCGGACCGCACCGGCGTCTTCGACACGTTGCCGAAGCCGGCCTTGGTCCACGTCGCCTCGACCGGTACGAAGCCGCCACCAGCCAGGACATCGATGTTGTGCCGCCCGGCTTGTACAGCGACCGTGCTGTCCTTCCCGCACGTCGTGAACGTCACCGGCCGCCGTTGCAGCAGGTCCCGCACAGTCGCCTTCACCTGAGTGTCCGCAGGTACGCCGTCCAACCGCACGCCGGGGCCGTAGCCGCAGAACGAACCAGTCTGGCCGTCCAGGTGGAGTGCCTTGCGCAGATCGTCGGCGCCCAACACCCGTACCTCTGCCACGCCGACCGGAGCGTTCCGGGCGAAGCCGGTCGCGGAGTCGAAGTCGACCAACGCTCTGGTACTGGTGAAGTCCAACTCGATCGTGCGTGCCGCCCGGGCCGCGAATCGGACGTAGCCCTCTGGATCGATCGTGCTCGCGGCCGGTGGGCCGCCGTCGATCCGGAGTGTCACCTCGGTCGGCTGCGACGCGGTCAGGTACGGGTCGGTGAGGAACTGCAGCCCGCTGACCATCCTTGCCCTCGGCAACCTCAGGGTCAGGGTCGGGCGACCGTCGGAGGGGTCCGCGACCCAGCCGGTGCCCAGATCACGATCCACCGCGGCACCCGGGCGGCCCTCCGGAGCCGTGACGGCGCGCGACGAGGCAGCGGCCGTGATCGCGCCCGGAACGGTCAGTAGACCTTCCAGCTCGGCACCGTCCTTGGGCAGCGCGGTCCCGTGCAGCCGGTACGACGCGGTCTTCGGCAGCTCCACACTGCGATGAAGCCCAGTGGGCTCCTCGGAGTCCTTGGCGACGTTCTGCCGGCACAGTGGCCGCGTGTCCACGTGCAGGCAGGCAGAGCGGCCGATCTGCTGGTTCCTGAACACCAGTGCGCTCGGCAGACGAGCCTCCGCCGGCACAGTCAGGCGGCTGACCGCCAGCATCCCCGGCAGGCTTACCTCGGCGATGGACACGCCGTTCGGGTTCTTGCCGTCGGTGATGCCGACGCTGAGCCGCAGCCGTTGCGTCTTGCCCGGTGGTGCCGGGATGTTCTGCGGTTCGATCGACCCCGACACCACAGAGGTCAGCGATCCCGCGTCAGTCTCCACCTGCAGCGTCCGGACCGGCTCGGTCGTCGGAGATGCCAGCGAGAACTGGACCTTCAGTCCCTCGACAGACCGCGGCTCGGCGAAGGTCAGCTCCAGCCATTCACCACTACTCCGCCCGAAGGTGCCGGAGATCCAGCGACTCGACGGATCGCCGTCGACCGCCGCGAACGGCCCATTGCCGGGCCCGGTCCGCAGGGTCGCGTCCGCATCCGCTGCCGACGACGAGGCCCGTACGTCGACGATGCCGCCACCCCACGTCCGCGTCGTACTCGGTGCAGCCGGGCTGACGTCGTACCCGAGGGCGCGGCGGCCTAGCCGGCTTGGCTCCGTTGCGGTGAGGACAGGCGAGTAGTTCTCGGCCGAGCGTCCGACGGACACCTCACGGCGTTGCTGGCCGTCGGTCTGGATCAGTGGCAGTCCGCTGAGCTTTCCGGCCGCGTCTGACGTGGTCACGGCGTCCCGGTCACCGCCCAGTGCGGTCAAAGCGGCTGGCACGTCTTCGGCGGCTCCACGGACCTCTACGAGCTGCGACTGCGGGATCAGCCGGGCCGGACTCGTGTCGCCGACGTCGTAGATCTCCACGCTCGGGTACGGCAACCGGGTGCGTCCGTCGAGCGTCACCCCAGGCTGCTCGATGGTGCTGCCGGTGGCCGGTCCGAAGTAGGCGACGCGCTCGATGCCCGACTCGGCCAGGCTCTCGTGGACTGCCAGCGACGGCGTCACCTGTGCGTCGTGCCGGAGGTCGTTGCGCACCACGACGTACCTGACTCCTGCGCGAGCGAATGCCTGCCGGACTGTCTGGTCGCCGACACCTGTGCCGAGTCGACGCTCCACCTCGTCCAGCCACCGCGTCGTACCAGCGGACCCCAGCGGTACGGCGTCCCGCACGGCCATGGGTCGTTTCAGCAACGCCTGGAACGGCTCGTCCTTGGTGGAGCCCCAGGTGAAGTCCGCGAACGATGCGGCCGGTACGACGAGGACACTGCCGCTCGTCGTCTGGCTGTCGAGCCAGGTCGCGGCCTCACGCCAGTGCGCGGGCATGGCGTCGTACCCCTCACGTCTGGGCAGCTGTCCGAAGATGGCTGGCGTTGCCACCGAGACGATCAGACAGGCGACCAGCACGGGGACGACCCGGCGATGGAGACCACGAGACGTCGCCAACACGGTCAGCTTGCTCATTGCGTGTGCTGCCGCGAGGGCGAGCGGCAGCCGGACGACGAGCTCGAACTTGTGGGTGTTGCGCAGTGCGGCGAGCGGTCCGTCGAGCAGGCCCTGGAGCTGCGACGCAAGTGGTGAGCCAGCCGCACCAGCATGGCCGAGTGTCACCAGCAGGAGTCCCACCACCAGCGAGAGCTGCAGGAACCCGCGGTGCTTGAGCGACCCCATCGCCAGGCCGACCAGGCCCAGCAATGCAATGACGCCGGTCGTGAGGATCAGCATCGGCTGGGTCACGTAGAGCCAACCGGCAGGCCAGCTCGGTCCGTCAGCGCCGGACAGGAAGTTGAGCCACTGCGACGTACCGCGGAACGACTCGAACACGCTCGCCATGCCGGTGGTGACGGCGGCGTCCTCGATCCAGTCCAGGAACGGTGGGCTGTAGCGGCCGAGCAGCATCAGCGGGACGAGCCACCAGACCGACACGGCGACCACGCAGCCCAGCCAGCCGACCGCCACCTTCAGCGTCGACCGGTCCAGCCGTCGGGTGATCAACCAGAGCGCAGGGAGTACGAGCGTCGCACCTGTGGCGACCGCGTTGACTCCCCCGACCAGCGCGAACGCCACGGCCGACCAGCCGACCCGCCACCAGCCCGAGCGCGCCCGCGGTGTCACGAGTGGCAAGAGCACCCACGGAGCCATCGCCATCGGCCACACCTCGACCGAGGTGATCGACACCTCGCCAAGCATGCGTGGGCTGAGCGCGTACAGCAGTGCCGCAGCAAAGCGGGTCCAGGGCACTCCATAGTCGAAGGCGTTGCACAGCTTCCAGACACCGAGGAAGGCAACGCACAGCACCACCGACCACCACAGGCGCTGCGTCACCCAGTCGGGCACCGACAGCGCGTCCAGCAGCCAGTGGAACGGGCCCATCGGGAGCAGGTAGCCGTACGCCTGGTTCTGCAGCTGCCCGAAGGCTCCCTGCGGATCCCACAGGTGCAGCGAGCGGGCGAGGAAGCCGCCCGGTCCCGCGGTGAGGTCGAGCTTGGTGTCCGGGACGATCTTGCCCGGTGCCTGGTGGAAGCACAGGGCGATCAGGACCAGGCAGCCCAGCACGAGCCGCGCCCGCCAGACCACCTGTTCCGTGCTTCCTGCTTTCAGCCTCCTCATCGCCGCCGCAGCACCAGGACGAGGTTCCAGGTCACGACTTCCCGCACCCCGGGCAGCGCGAGTACGCCGTACGACCAGCGCGGGTGGTACCTCGGCACAGCGGCGACCAGGTCCGCGTCCGGGCAGGAGCGAGCCCAGCGCAGTCCGCCGGCGACAGTGATCGGGAAGAGCGACTCACCGAACCGATTCTTCGGCGGGTGGCCTTGCAGGCGCTCGTACCGACGCGCCGCTCGGTGTCCACCGAGGTAGTGCCACGGAGCGGTCTCATGGCCGCCGTGTGGACCCCACCAGCCGGTGTACGACAGGAACACGGTGCCGCCCGGCCTGGTGACCCGGACCAGCTCGTCGGCCATCAGCCACGGGTCGGGCACATGCTCCAGCACGTTGGACGAGAAGCAGATGTCGACGGAGGCGTCCGCCACGGGCAACGCCATGCCGCTGCCGAGCACGGTACCCGGGAGAGGCTCACCACGGCCACTCAGCTCACCCAGGTCGGAGTCGATCGCGTAGTACGTCGCTCCGGCCTGCCGGAACGCGTCCGCGAAGTACCCGGGACCACCGCCGACGTCCAGCATCACCGCACCACGCAGGTCGGCGTACTGCTCGAGCTGACCGACCGAGTCTGCAGCAAGCGTTTCGTAGAAGTGATCCGGGTCCGACTGCTCGACCCCGAACGCCCGGAACAGCCGGACGGCACGACCGAGGTCGGCTGTCCACACGCTGTTCGATGTGGGGTTCGTCATCACTGGCACAGGCGGGACATTAACGGATCTTGCGAGCTCTGGCGGACATCGTTACTCCTTGGTAACGTCCCCGCCCATTACCTCGGGGGAGGTTACCGGAGGGTGGGGCTCACAAGGTGCGTGCTCAGAGCGTGCTGTTGCTGAACTGGCGGGACACGACGAACCCTGAGGGCGGAGGCTCTGAGCGGTATGTGGAGGAGGTGGCGAGAGGCCTTGCGGCGCTGGGTTGGCGAGTGACCGTGCTGTGCGCGGCCTACCCGGGCAGTCCGCGAGAAGCACGTCGCTACGACGTGCGATACCTGTACCGCGGCACCAAGGTCACGGTGTACCTCCGTGGCCTGCTGCACACGTGGCTGCGCCGTCCCGACCACGTGATCGACGTGCAGAACGGTCTCCCATTCTTTACTCGCCTCGTACGTCGTACCGGCGTCGTCGTCCTCGTGCATCACGTGCACGAGGAGCAGTGGCAGGTGGTGTACCCGGGCTGGCGCGGCCGGCTGGGCTGGTGGCTCGAGTCGCGGGTCGCACCACGGCTGTACGACGACTGCCGCTACGTGACCGTGTCGTCGGCCTCACGCGATGAACTGCTGAGCCTTGGCGTGAAGAGCATCGACGTGATCCACAACGGGACCGACCCGGCACTGCCGCGGCAACGGCCTCAGTCGCCGGTGCCGACCGTGGTGTGCGTCGGCCGGATCGTGCCGCACAAGCAGGTCGAGCACGCCGTCGACGCGATCGCAGCGGCCCGCAAGGTGCTGCCCGACGCGCGACTGGTCGTTGTCGGCTCCGGCTGGTGGGAGGACTCGTTGCGGACGTACGTCGAGGAGCGCGGGCTGCAGGACGCGGTGGAGTTCCGCGGCCACGTCAGTGAGGGCGACAAGCATGCAGCGTATGACGAGGCGTGGGTGCTGGCGCTGCCGAGCCTCAAGGAGGGCTGGGGACTCGTCGTCGGTGAGGCTGCGGGGCACGGCGTACCGACTGTGGCCTACCGGAGTGCGGGTGGTCCGACAGAGTCCGTGCACGACGGAGTGTCAGGTGTGCTGGTGGACAGCCCGAGTGAGTTCACCACTGCGATCACCGCGTTGCTGCAGGACGTCGAGCTTCGTCGGCGGCTGTCGGCGGGCGCGTCGGCCACCGCGGGCAACTTCACCTGGTGTGCGACCGCGCAGGCCTTCGACCGGCTACTCACCGGAGAGCCGGCCGACGAATCCGTCGACCGGCCCCGTTCAGAGCGGTTGTACCCGCTGCCGTACTACTTCGTGCCGTAGCCGACGATCGGGACGTCGGCCTGTCCCTGGGTCTGGCCGGCCGGCGGCACCGGGTCTTCCTTCACCGACTGCACGACGCCGACGACCGTGGTGGTGGCAACTGCCAGCCCGGCGAATACGGCGATGGCCGCACCGATCAGTGATCCCATGAAGCGTGTCCCCTCCTCGATAAGTGAACCGAAGAGTAACAACCGCTCAGCGACTCCGCCAGACCGTGGAGCGCCGCATCACCAGACCGGCTGCCGCGGCCACCAGCGTCGCTCCGGCAACCACCCACGCGGCCAGTACGACGGCTGTCCGCCAGGGCCGATTCGGTTGCGGCGCGGGCGTTCCGGGCAGCTCGTAAACGCTCACCGACATTCCGGCGTACACCTCGGTCAACCCGGCGATCGAGTCACGCGGCGACGGCCCGCCGGCCCCGCGGTCGAAGACCAGCCAGCCGACGCCCTGCTGCAGCAGCACCGGTGTCGGGTCGGTTCCGCTGCGGATCGCCGTACGGAATGCCGTTGCCACCGTGGCAGCGCGCGGGTCCTCACCGGCCAGGCGGTGGCCGCCCACGATGAGCTCGTCGGGGACGACAGCCGGCTGGTCGAAGTACCGCGGCATCGGATCCAGCACCGGACGGCGGCCGTTCCAGACCGGTGCCCGGTAGGACTCGAACGGCCACGGGATGAACGGCCCGGCCAGCACCTGCTGCGCCCGCGCCCAGTCGGCTGGATAGTGCGACACCTTGAGCCCAGCCCCACCGGCCAGTGCCGGCAGCGCTGCGATCGGCAGCAGTACGGCGGTCGCACCGACAACCCGATGGAGTGGGACATGCTGTAGCAGCACATGGACGGCCACACCGAAGCCGATGGACTGGAGCAGCACCAGTGGTGCGAGATAGCGCTGGCCGTCACGGAAGAGACCGGTACCGGGGACGTTGGCGACGACATCCGCAAAGGCTCCTGGTGCGACCGCGCCGGCCATGCCCACCAATACGGCGATGACAGCTGCCACGACCAGTGCGCCGGCAACGCGGTCCTGCCGCCACCACAGCACTACACCGGCTACGGACATGAGCAGCATGACGAGCGCGAAGATCAGCGGCAGCAGGTCGCCTCTGTTGCCAGGGACAACGTCTGCGTTCCAGGCACCGCCGAGCGTGAGCAGGGTAGGCAGCACTCCCCCATAGCCCTCGTCACGAGCGGCGAAGGCCGTCACCGATGCAGGGTCGACCGTGGATATGCCAGCGTGCACAAGGCCTGCCACCAGCCAGGGAGCGTTCAGCAGCACCGCTCCGCCGAGCGGCCACACCCGACCGCGTCCCGGCCACAGCAGGATGAGACCGCCGACAAGCAATCCGGTGATCCCACCCGACGCAGTCAATGCGCAGCCGGCAGACGCGAGCAGGAACCCTGGCCATCCCGAGCCCTTCCGCAGTCGCAGTGCGGACCGCACCAGCCACGGCAGAGCGGCGTACCCGAGTAGTAGCGCCCACGCGCCCAGGCGGAGACGTTCGGCGACGAACGGGTTCCAGACAAAGAGCGTCACGGCCGCAGCACCCGGTAGCGCGGTTCCGAGTCGTAGCTCTCGCCAGAGGGCGGTCATGCCGAGTCCGGACAGTAGCGGGATGGCCACCAGAACGACCTTGTTCAGGACCTGGCCGCCGACGACCTCGTCCAGTACGGCGACGATCACGTCCGACGGGACCGCTCGTGGCATGGCCGTTGTGACACCGAACAGGTCAAGCCGTACCGTGAGGTCCGGCACGAACACCATGTCGTAGCCGACCACATAGCCTGGAGCGAGCAGCGGAGCAGTGATCAACAGGGTGAGCAGGACAGGCCACAGCCAGGGCAGGACGCGCACGGCACGTTCTGACATGACCACCTCACCACCCCCTCACTGCAGCGCAACCTACCGGGAACCTAGACCGGACAGCAGAGCATGAGTTCAGACACGACGCCAGAGCATCAGCCGAGGCTGGCGTTCCTCCGCAGTGCAACCGTTGTTGCCGTCGGCATGGCCATCATGAACATGGCCGCCTACGGTTTCACGCTCATCGGTGTGCACCGGCTGGTGCCCGAGGAGTTCGGCGCCATGACCGCGCTACTCGGCCTGTTGCTGATCGGCAACGTCGCGTCACTCGGCCTGCAAGCGACTGGCGCCCGGCGGCTCGCCACCCACACCGGTGAGGGCGCCGCAACGCTGGCCGACGCAATGCTCAAGGCAGGACGCCGTGCCGCACTCGGACTCACGATTGTCTGCCTGCTGGCGACGCCGCTGTTCGTCTGGCTGCTGCACATCGACTCAGTGGTCGCGATCATGCTGCTCGCCCCCACGCTCGGCTGCCTCACCCTGATGGGCTCACAGCTCGGCGTACTCCAAGGCAGTCAACGCTGGACCGAGCTGGCAGCCGTCTACACCGCGGTGGGTGTAGGACGTCTGGTGCTGGGTGGTGGCGCGCTGCTCATCCACCCGTCACTCGACGCGGCGATGATCGGTCTGGCGCTGGGCGCCGCCGTACCGGCACTGCTCGGTGGCTTCCTGCTGCGTGGGTCTGCGGGAGGTACGGCGGAACAGGTCAAGGAGGTACTGCGGGAGACGGTGCACGGCACGCACACGCTGCTCGCGTTCTTCGTGATCGCCAATGCAGACGTGCTGTTCGCCCGCGCTCTGCTCGACGGCCGGCACAGTGGGTACTACGCGGCCGGTGTCATCGTGGCGAAGGCGTGTCTGTTCCTGCCGCAGTTCGTCATCGTGATCGTGTTTCCCTCACTCGCCAGCTCCCCCGGCGACACGATCCGCCTGCGCCGGGCGATCCAGGCCGTTGTGGGACTCGGTGTGTGCGCGGTAGTCGGCGCGTGGCTCCTGCCTGACCTGGTCGTGGCCGTGATCGGTGGCGAGGAGCAGTACGGGCCGCTTGGTCCGTACGCCTGGATGTTCGCGATCTCCGGCTCGGCGTACGCCGTACTGCAACTCGTTGTCTACGCCGCGATCGCCCAGCAGGAGCAGCGAGCTGCCCTGCTGATCTGGATCGGTCTGATCGTGCTCGCGATCGGCGCCGGGATCGTCCTCGGCACCGACATCGCCACCGGCATGGCCGGTGTGACGGTCCTGGTCGCGATGACCAGTACCTGCGCCGTGCTGCTGTCGGTCGGTCTGGCGGCAGGCCTGCACCGCCAGACCACCGACGTCGACTGACTCACCAAAGGGTTGCCACTCACCAAAGGCTGCTCTTCGCGAACCGTCGGGCGAACGTGTTCGCCAGTACCAGCAGCACCAGCCCGATCACTGATCTGAACAACCCGATCGCCGTCGCATAGCTGAACTGCGGCACCGCCGAGGCCAGACCGATCTTGTACACATAGGTGTCGATCACTTCGGCGGTGTCGAGGTTCAGGTTGTTCTGCATCAGCAGCACCTTCTCGAACCCGACCGACAGGATCGCGCCGATGTTCAGGATCAGCAGGATCACCGCCACCGGCACGATCGACGGCAGGTCGATGTGCCACATCCGCCGCAGCCGCGAGGCGCCGTCGACGATCGCCGCCTCGTGCAGCTCCGGCGGCACACTGGTCAGCGCGGCCAGATAGATGATGGCCGAGAACCCCATCGTCTGCCACGCGCCCGACCACACGAAGATGTGCCGGAACAACCCGGCGTCGCCCAGGAAGTCGACCGGGCCGAAGCCGAACAGCCCGATCAACTTGTTCGCCACCCCGGTGCTCGGATTCGTCAGCACGACGACCAGACCGACCACGACCACGGTCGAGATGAAGTGCGGTGCGTAGGTGATCAGCTGGGCCGACCGGCTGAACCACTTCTTCCGGACCGTGTTCAGGCAGAGCGCGAGGATGATCGGCAACGGGAATGTCGCGACCAGCTCGTACACGTGCAGGTAGACCGTGTTCCGGATCAGCTTCCAGAACTGGTACGACTCGATAAACCGGTCGAAGTACTTGAACCCGGCCCACGGGCTGCCCCAGATTCCGGACACCACGTTGTAGTCCTTGAAGGCGATGATCACGCCGTACATCGGCCAGTAGGCGAAGATCGCCAGCCAGATCAGCGGCAGCGCCAGCATCGCGTACAGCTGCCAGTTCCGGCGCATCCGGATGCCCAGCCGGACCGAGGGTTTGGCCGGCTTGACCCGGCGCTTCTTGTGGCCGTTGGGCGACTGGCGCCCGGCCGGCGGTTTCGTGGCCTGGACGGTGGCGCGGGTTTCCGTCGATGCAGTCATCTCGTCATCCCTTCAGCGAGCCGATCATGGCCCCCTTGACGAAGTGCTTCTGCACGAAGGGGTAGACCAGCAACGGCGGAATCATGCCGACCACGATCAGCGAGTACTTCAGCTGCTGCTGCAGCTCCTTCAGCTGCGCCAGCTTGCTCGTGTCGGGCATCTGGGACGGGTCGACCTTGCTCTGGATCAGGATCTGCCGCAGGACCACCTGCAACGGGAACAGATGCTCGTTGGTCAGGTAGATCAGCGCGTTGAAGAACGAGTTCCACTGGCCGACCGCGTAGAACAGCAGGTTCACCGCGATGATCGGTTTGCTCAGTGGCAACACGATCCGCCAGAAGAAGCCGAAGTCGCTGCAGCCGTCCACCTTGCCGGCCTCGACCAGTTCCTCCGGGATCGTGACCATGAAGTAGGTCCTGGTGATGATCACGTTCCAGACCGCCAGCGCGGTCGGCAGGATCATCGCCCACCGGGTGTTCAGCAGCCCCAGCTGATCCACCACCAGGTACGTCGGGATCAGACCGCCGCTGAACATCATCGTGAACACGAACGCGGCCATGATGATGCCCTTGCCCGGCAACCCCTTCCGGGACAGCGGGTACGCTGCCAGCAGGGTCAGGACCGTGGCCACGACAGCGCCGACCACCGCGTAGTACACGGAGTTGCCGAAGCTGCTGACGATCGCGTCGTAGTCGAAGATCGCCTTGTACGCATCCACGGTGAAGCCGACCGGCCACAACCACACCTCACCCGCGGACACCTTCTTGGTGTTACTGACCGAGGCGCTGAGGACGTAGATGATCGGATACAGCACCGCGAGGCAGAAGAATCCGAGCGCGGTGTAGATGCAGGCCAGCGCGATCTTGTCGCCCCGGGTGTCCTGGATCGGCGCTCCGACCGCCAGCCGTTTCTCGTCCGGCGGCAGCGTACCGGCGGCGCTCATGCGTTGTAGGTCTCGTAGGCAGCCTGCTCGAGCTCCAGATAGGGCTTCACACCGATCTTCTCGACCCGGTCCTTGTAGTCGTTCCAGGCAGCGTCGTCGTTCGGGTCGAGCTGGCCGGTGACGAACTTGGAGAAGGAGAGGTTGACCTCGCTGGTCAGGTTCGTCTTCAGCTCGGCCTCCTGCGCGGCCTGGTCCTGGTCCAGCGTGACCGGCGGGAACTGCATCTCCTGCGGCTGCTTGTACGGGAAGTAGTTGTCCACGGTCTGCTGGTACAGCGGGCTCTCGAAGGTGAGGTCCTTCGGGTTCACCCGCTCGGCCAGCCGGAAGTCCTGCGACCGGTACATCGCGTTGTCCTGGCTCCAGCTGATGTTCTTCTCGGTGTTCCAGGTCGCCGAGAAGCCGTAGACCGCCTGCTTGCCGTTGATCCCGAGCTCACCCTTCTTCGCCCACGCGAACTTCGGGCCCCCGTAGCCGCGCAGGATCGCCTCCAGTTCCATCTGGGCGTCGGCCCACTGGACCAGCAGTTCGGGCTTGGCGCACTTCTTGGTGATCACCAGCTTCGCCACCTCGACACCGACGCCGAGGTAGTTCCAGGCGGCGTACTGGACGTTGTTCGGCCCCTTCACCGGCGGGACCGCGAGGTACTTGCGCCAGCGGGCGTCCGGGTCCTTCTGGTCGATGTCGAGGAAGCCGCCCCAGTAGTACGACCGGGCGCCGCCGATGATCGGCTTGCCCGGCGCGTTGCCGTACCGGTCCATCTGGTCCTGGTCGGCGGTGAACACGTCCTTGTTGATCAGGCCCTCGGCGTACAGGCCGTGGATGTACTTCAGGCCCTCGCGCCACTCGTCCTTGTTGAAGTTCACGTCGACCTTGCCGTCGTTCACGACCAGCCACGGATCGCCCGGGTTGTAGAGGAACGAGTTCATGAAGTAGGTGTCGAACGGCGCGTCCTTGTAGCCGCAGAACGGGATGGTCCGGCCGTTGCCGCCGAGATCGGCCTTCTTGAACGCGCGCAGGACCTCGCGGAACTCGTCGGTGGTCTTCGGGACGTCCAGTCCGACCTGCTTGATCCAGTCGGTGTTGAGGAAGGTGCGGCCGTTGCTCGCGCGGCAGTGGTAGCAGTCGTTGATGCTCGGGAACGAGTAGATCTTCTTGTCCGGTGCCTGCACCAGCTTGCGCGCGTCCGGGTAGTCCTTCATCGCCTGCTGAAGGTTCAGCGCGTACCCGTCGATGAACTGGTTGACGTCGGTGAACAGGCCCTGCTGGCCGTACAGGTACAGCTGCGACCGGGTGAACTCGATCCCCATGAAGGCGTCCGGGATGTCGCCGGCGGCGATCATCGCGTTCACCTTGGTCATCACGTCGTCGTCGGTGCCGCCGACCTGGTTCCACTCGATGTGGATGTTGGTCTTCTGCTCCAGCCACTTGGTGAACGCGTTCGTCTTCCAGTCGCCGATCGTCACGTCCTGCTTGACCACGATCTTGAAGGTGACCTTCTCGGAGGTGATCGGCTTCAGCTCCCGGGCCACCGGGCCGACGTACCCGTCCGGGTACAGCACCCCCTCCAGTTTCGGGCCGAGGGTGACGCTGGGCGGGGCCGGAGCAGCACCTCCACCGCCCGCTCCGCTCGCATTGCTCGAGCCACTGCAGCCGCTGAGCAGACCTCCGCCGGCTGTTGCGGCGGTCAGTCCGAGCGCGCCCGCGATGAGTGATCGACGGCTGATCCCCGTCGACCGGGCAGCGTTGTTCGGCATGGGTCCTCCAAGGCGGTATAGGACGGAACAGAGACGAAATATCCGATAGGATCTCGGATCTTTGGCCGGAGAATGGCACAGATCCGATGACTTCGGAAGGGTTCGGGTGTAACTACCCGGGACCGGATGCACACAGTCCGTGTCTTGCGCGGCAAGCGCTTCCCACTTGCAGTGATCCGCTCAACTTTCTTGCGGAAACTAAAGGGGCCCTCTGCTTCTATAGGGTTCACACCATGGCGACCCCGAAATTCATCCTCGAGCTGCGCGAGAAGATCGGCCACGACCTGCTGTGGCTGACGGGCATCCGCGGTGTGGTCCTCGACGACGCCGATCAGGTGCTACTGGTACGACGCGCGGACAACGGGCGATGGAGTCTGGTCGCCGGTATTCTCGAGCCTGGTGAGGAGCCGGCCGTCGGCCTGATCCGCGAGATCCACGAGGAGACCGCGGTCGTCGCGGAGGTCGAACGGCTGGTCAGCATGCAGTCTCTGCCGCCGACCAGCTATCCCAACGGCGACCAGGTGCAGTTCCTCGACCTCTGCTTCCGCTGCCGCCCCCTGCACGGCGAGCCGCGCGTCAACGACGACGAGTCGTTGGAGGTTGCCTGGTTCCCGCTCTCGGACCTCCCGGCCCTGTCGCCTGCGGACCAGGAGGCCATCGCCAATGCCCTCTCCCCCGACCCGACCCCGGTCTACGCCCGCGGCTAGGAGCGAAGCGCCAGCTGCAGATCGCGCAACCAGCGTTCGTTGATGGTCGGTTCGCGGACTACCTGAGGAGGGAGCCGAATTGCTCCACGACTAGTGGGCGGCCTCGTGCCAGGTGCGGCCGATGCCGACCGAGACGTCGAGCGGTACGGCCATGTCGACCGCGTGACCCATGTCCCGTCGTACCAGCTCCTCGAGCGGCTCGCGCTCGCCCGGGGCGATCTCGAAGACGAGTTCGTCGTGCACCTGGAGCAGCATCCGCGACTTCAGGCCGGACTCGCGCAGCGACGCGTCGACCTTGAGCATCGCCATCTTGATGACGTCCGCGGCCGAACCCTGGATCGGAGCGTTCAGCGCCATCCGCTCGGCCATCTCACGCCGCTGCCGGTTGTCGCTGGTCAGGTCCGGCAGGTAGCGCCGGCGGCCAAGGATCGTCTCGGTGTAGCCGCTCTTGCCGGCGTCGATGACGATACTGCGCAGGTAGTCGCGGACGCCGCCGAAGCGCTCGAAGTACTCGTCCATCAACCCCTTCGCCTCGTCCACGCCGATCTTCAGCTGCTGGCTCAACCCGTACGCCGACAGGCCGTAGGCGAGGCCGTAGTTCATCGCCTTGATCTTGGCCCGCATCTCCTGCGTGACCTCGGACGCCTCGACCGAGAACACCCGGGCGGCGGTGACGGAGTGAAAGTCCTCACCGGAGGTGAAGGCGTCGATCAGTCCCTGGTCCTCGGACACGTGCGCCATGATCCGCATCTCGATCTGGCTGTAGTCGGCCGACATCAGCGACTCGTTGCCCTCGCCGACGATGAACGCCTGCCGGATCCGGCGGCCCTCCGCGGTCCGGATCGGGATGTTCTGCAGGTTCGGGTCGGTCGAGCTGAGCCGGCCGGTCGCCGCGATGGTCTGGTTGAACGTGGTGTGGATCCGGCCGTCCTTCGCGCTGATCGTCTTCAGCAGCCCCTCGACGGTCTGCCGCAGCCGGGTCGCGTCCCGGTGCGCCAGCAGATTCGCCAGGAACGGGTGCTCGGTCTTCTCGAACAGCGCCTGCAGCGAGTCCGCGTCAGTCGTGTACCCGGTCTTGGTCCGCTTCGTCTTCGGCATCTGCAACTCGTCGAACAGCACCACCTGCAGCTGCTTCGGCGAGCCGAGGTTGATCTCCTTGCCGATCACCTCGTACGCCGCCGTGGCGGCTTCCCGCACCCCGGTGGCGAACCGTTCCTCCAGCTCCTCCAGGTACGGCCGGTCGACCGCGATACCGTCCCGCTCCATCGCGGCGATCACGTCGATCAGCGGCAGCTCGACATCCGCCAGCAACGCCGTCCCGGCCTGCTTCTCCAGCTCCCCGTCCAGGGTGTCGGCCAGGTCCGCGATCGCGCGGGCGCGCAGCATCGTCGCATCGGCTGCCGGGCCGCCCTCGACGTCGTCGAAGCTGAGCTGACCGTTGTCGGCCTCCTCGTTGCGCAGCTCGCGCTTGAGGTAGCGAACGGTCAGGTCGGCCAGGTCGTACGACCGCTGATCGGGCCGGGCGAGATACGCGCTCAGCTGGGTGTCCGAGCTCAGACCGGCCAGCGTCCAGCCACGCTCCAGGAAGCCGAGCAGCGGCCCCTTCGCGTCGTGCAGCGCCTTCGGCTGCTTCGGGTCGGCGAGCCAGGCCTGCCAGGCCGCGTCATCGTCCGGGGTCAGCGTGGTCGGGTCGAACCAGGCCGCCGCACCGGAGGTGCTCGCCAGCGCCAGGCCGGTGATCTCACCTGTACCACGACCCCAGCTGCCCTGGACCGCGACGCCGATCCGCTCGCCGCTGCTGACGTGCTCCTTGATCCAGGCGGCCACCTCCCCTGGCTTCAGCTGTACGCCGTCCAGCTCGAAACCGTGGTCGACGGTCGCGTCGACCTCCTCGTGCTCGGCGACCAGCCGCTCCCGCAGCACCCGGAACTCCAGGCTGTCGAACAGTGTGTGCACCTTGTCCCGGTCCCAGGGCGTCCGGACCAGGTCGTCCACCGTGACGTCCAGGGTCAGGTCGCGGACCAGCTCGTTGATCTGCCGGTTCCGGATCACGTCGGCCAGGTGCTCGCGCAGCGACTCGCCGGCCTTGCCCTTGATCTCGTTGACCCGGTCGACCACGTCGTTCAGCGAGCCGAACTGGTTCAGCCACTTGGCCGCCGTCTTCGGCCCGACCCCAGGCACACCCGGCAGGTTGTCGCTCTGCTCCCCCACCAGCGCGGCCAGATCCGGGTAGAGCCGCGGCGTCACGCCGTACTTGTCCTCGACCGCGGCCGGGTCCATCCGGGCGATCTCGGACACGCCGCGCTTCGGGTACAGCACCGTGATGTCGTCGCTGACCAGCTGGAACGCATCCCGGTCACCACTGCTGATGAGCACTTGGAAGCCCTGCTCGGACGCCTGGGTGGCCAGCGTAGCGATGACGTCGTCAGCCTCCCAGCCGTCGATCTCGGTGGTAGGGATCCGGAGTGCCTCCAGCACCTCCTTGACCAGCGAGACCTGCCCCTTGAACTCGTCCGGCGACTTCGACCGGCCCGCCTTGTACTCCGCGTACTGCTCGGAGCGGAAGGTCTTGCGGGACACGTCGAACGCGACGCAGACATGGGTCGGCTGCTCGTCGCGGAGCATGTTGATCAGCATCGAGGTGAACCCGTACACCGCGTTGGTGTGCTGCCCGGTGGTGGTGGAGAAGTTCTCCACCGGCAGCGCGTAGAACGCCCGGTACGCCAGCGAGTGCCCGTCCAGCAGCAGGATCCGCGGTCGGCCGGTGCCAGGCTGCGCGGTGTCCTTGGTCATCGTCGAGGTGTTGGTTTCTGGAGCCACACACCGACTCTAGTGGTTCCCCCCGACAGTTTTGTCACAGTGCCTCGGGTACGCCGTGAGGCTGACGTAGTCTGCCGTCTGTGAGTGATCAGAGCACCGACGGTATGGACCTCGGCCCGGGGATGGGCATGGAGGGAACCCTGCTCAGCCTGATGGGCATCGTGGTCAAGGAGGCCGCCCCGGAGCGGATCGTGGCGACCATGCCGGTCAAGGGCAACACCCAGCCGTACGGGCTGCTGCACGGCGGCGCATCCTGCGTCCTCGCCGAGAGCCTCGGCTCGATCGGCTCGGCGCTGCACGCCGCGGCCTACGGCAAGGTCGCGGTCGGCGTCGACATCAACGCCACCCACCACCGCGCGGTCCGCGACGGCCTCGTCACCGGTGTCGCCACGCCGATCTACCTCGGCCGTACGACGACGTCGTACGAGGTCGTCATCACCGACGAGCGGGACAAGCGGGTCTGCACCGCGCGGATCACGTGCCAGCTGATTCAGGCGCCGCCGGGAAGCTGACGTCAGCGGCCCCCGGGTCGAGCGTCAGCGGCGGCCGGCCGAGCTGGGCACGGCGGGCGATCACCGACCGGCGCGACGAGAGCAGGGCCAACAGGTTCGGCGCATGCTCGGCGGCCAGCCGGCGACGCACGGTGTGCGTGGTGGCAAAACGCAGTACGCCGGCCTGCCCCAGACCCAACCGGGCCAGGAACCTGTTCGCCTCGCGGGCGATCGCGGGCGCGACCGCGGCCAGGTGGGCGCAGTTCTCGTGCTCGGCCCAGGCGGCCGCCTCCGCGATCAGCGCCTTGCCCAGGCCGTGCCGACGGGCGGCGTCGCTGACGTGCAGGTACTCCACCGTGACCGTGAAGTCGTCGTGCAGCGGGCTGATCGCCGTACGGCGCAGGTAGGCCATCCCGTGGACGGCGCCGTCCAGCTCACCGACCAGCAGCCGGCCGAACGGGTCGTCGAGATGTTTGCCGACAGCAACCTCGACGGCGGCGGCCGTCGGCGGCGCCGGCAGTCGCAGCGGGTGACCGGAGCCGGTGGTCATCTCACGCCACAACGCAACCAAGGCATCGGCATCACCGCGTTGGGCGTCCCTCACCTCGATGGCTGCTGCCACAGCGACCTCCTGGTCTGGTCCACCCCCGAGGTGAACGGGACGTGCGGATACGCTCGTCCTCGCGCAACAGTAGGCCCTCGGGAGTCACTTGCAAAGCTGCCCCGACGGGGCGATCGGAGACCAGGTTTGTTCATCGGAATCGGTACTGTCGTGAATGTCGCGACAGTGATCACCGGCTCGGTACTCGGCGTACTCATCGGCCATCGGCTCAGTCACCGCACCCGCGACCTCGTCACCGACGCACTCGGCCTGGTCACACTGCTGATCGCGATCATGTCGGCACTCACCGTCGGCGATCGGGTGCTCAGCGACGCCGTCGGCGACAGCGCACCGGTACTGATCGTGCTCGGCGCGATGCTGATCGGCGGGATCGCCGGCTCGTTGCTGCGGATCGAGCAGCGGCTGGAGGATTTCGGCGCGTGGATGCAGCGCCGGTTCACCCGTGCCGACAGCGAGAGCACGTTCGTCGAGGGGTTCGTGACCGCGTCGATGGTGTTCTGCGTCGGGCCGCTGACGTTCCTCGGGTCGCTGTCCGACGGACTCGGCCGTGGGGCGGACCAACTGTTCCTCAAGGCGGTCCTGGACGGTTTCGCCGCGATCGCCTTCGCCGCGTCCTTCGGCTGGGGCGTGCTCGCCTCCGCGCTCGTCGTCCTCGTCGTACAGGGTCTGATGACCGCGGTCGGTGCGGTGCTCGGCGACGTACTCCCGGACGCGCATGTGACCGCGCTGGGGGCGACTGGTGGAGTGATGCTGATCGGCGTCGCCCTGCGACTGCTGAAGCTCAAGCAGATCGCCGTGGCGGACCTGTTGCCGGCGCTGGTCGTCGCGCCGCTGCTGGTGCAACTGCTGGTCGTCATCCGGAGCTGACAAGAGCCCCGGCCCGTACCCGGACCGGGGCTCTCGGCAACTACTGGTGCTAGTCCTCGCCGAGGTAGGCCTTGCGGACGTCGTCGTTGACCAGCAGGTCGCGACCGGTGCCGGACAGCACGATCTTGCCGACCTCCAGCACGTACCCGTAGTCGGCCCGCTTCAGCGCCGCCTGCGCGTTCTGCTCCACCAGCAGGATCGTCGTACCCTGCCGCTGCAACTCGGTCACTGTCGTCATGATCCGCTTCATCATGATCGGCGACAGACCCATCGACGGCTCGTCCAGCATCATCAGCTTCGGCCGGCTCATCATCGCCCGGCCCATCGCCAGCATCTGCTGCTCACCGCCGGAGAACGTCCCGGCCGGCTGCTTGCGCCGCTCCCCCAGGATCGGGAAGAGGTCGTACGCCGCGTCCAGGTCGGTCCGGACCCCACTGGCGTCCCGGCGGGCGAACGCGCCGAGCAGCAGGTTCTCCTCGACCGACAGCCTCGGGAAGATCCGCCGGCCCTCCGGCGAGTGCGCCAGCCCGCGCTCGACGATGTCGTGCGCCGGCGTGGTGTCGATCCGCTCGCCCTGGAACAGGATCTCCCCCGACGACGGCCGGAGCAGACCCGAGATCGTCCGCAGCGTGGTGGTCTTGCCGGCCCCGTTGGTGCCGATCAGCGACACCACCTGACCCTGTTCCACGCTGAAGCTGATCTTCTTCACCGCGACGATCTTGCCGTAGGCAACTTCCAGGTCGCGGACCTCGAGCATCGCGCTCATGGGGCCTCCTCCTCGCCATCGGCGACGTCCTGCGAACGCCGTGGCTCGTCGTCCTCGTCCTCGTCGTCCTCGCCGGTGCCGATGTAGGCCTCGATCACCCGCGGGTCGGACTGCACCTCGGCCGGTGTGCCCTCGACCAGGGCCTCACCGCGGACCAGGCACAGCACCCGGTCGCAGAGGTTGAAGATGAACCGCATGTCGTGCTCGATCACCACGACCGACAGCCCCGAGTCCCGGATCTTGAAGATCAGGTCACTGGCCTGCCGGGTCTCCAGCGGGTTCATACCGGCCGTCGGCTCGTCCAGCAGGATGAGCTTCGGATCGGTGGCCAGCGCCCGGGCGATCTCGAGCCGGCGCTGGTCGCCGTACGGCATGTTCCGGGCCAGGTGCTCGGCGGACTTGCCCAGCCCGACGAAGTTCAGCAGCTCCTGGGCCCGTTCCCGGGTGGCCGACTCCTCCCGGCGGAACTTCGGCCCGCGCAGTACCGAGGTGAGCGCACCCGAACTGGTCCGGCAGTAGCGGCCGACCATCACGTTCTCGAGCGCGGTCATGTTGGCGAACAGCCGGATGTTCTGGAACGTCCGCGCCATTCCGGCCCGGACCACGGCCCGCGGCTTCGGCGGCAACGGCGTCAGCGCGGCCAGCGGCTGCACCACCACCGCGTCGTCCGCCTCGCTCACCTGGCGCTTGGCCGGCTCCGGCTTGCGCGGCGCACCGGCGAACCGGACCGCCCCGGACGTCGGCTTGTAGAGGCCGGTGAGGCAGTTGAAGAACGTCGTCTTACCGGCCCCGTTCGGGCCGATCAGACCGACGATCTCGCCTTCCCGCACGGTCAGGTTGACGTCGTTGACCGCCAGCAGACCACCGAACCGCATGGTCACCCCGGAGGCCTCGAGCACCGGCTGGCCGCTCGCCCGGGTCGATGTGGACGTTGTCTCGGTGACGGTCATTTCGCCTCCTCCACAAGCTCTTCCTCGACTGCGACGGCCAACGCCTCGTCCTCCTCGTGGAACTCCAGCTGCCGACGTCTGCTCGCCACCAGGCCCTCCGGCCGGAACCGCATCATCAGCACCAGCAGCAGGCCGAACAGCAGCAGCCGGTACTCCGAGAAGAACCGCAGCTTCTCCGGCAGCAGCTTCAGGATCGTTGCTCCCAGCAGCACACCGGCGATGGTGCCCATACCGCCCAGCACGACGGCCGCGAGCAGGAACGCCGACTCGAGGAAGATGTACTGGTCGGGGCTGACGGCAACGTCCTGGTGTGCCTTGATGGTTCCGGCCAGACCGGCCAGGAAGGCCCCGATCGCGAACGCCAGCACCTTCAGGCCGAAGACGTTCACGCCCATCGCCTCGGCGGCCTTCTCATCCTCCCGGATCGCGACCCAGCCCCGGCCGATCCGGCTGTTGTTCAGCCGGGCGAAGACCAGGATGACGAACGCGATCAGGAGCAGCAGCAGGAAGTAGTAGTTCGAGAAGCGACCCAGGTCCAGCCCGGCGACCGTGTGCTCGTCGCCGAAGTTGAAGTTGCCGATCTCCAGATCCGGGATGCCGGGGATACCGTTCGGGCCGTTGGTCAGCAGCGGGCCGTTGATGCCGTCCAGGTTGAACATCGCCAGCCGGAAGATCTCACCGAAGCCCAATGTCACGATGGCCAGGTAGTCACCTGAGACGCGGAGTGTCGGTGACCCGATGATGAGACCGAGAGTCGCCGCCGTACCTGCGCCGAGCAGCATCACAACCACGAACGGCGGGTGCCAGTCGATCGTCGAGAACGCCGACTCCGACAACATCGCGGCCACATAGGCGCCGGAGCCGAGGAAGGCGATGTAGCCGAGGTCCAGCAGGCCGGCCAGACCGACCACGATGTTCAGGCCCATCGCGGTGGCCGCGAAGATCAGCACCTGGCACGCGATCGACATGTTCGCATCCGACCCCCGCTGGGTGAAGGGGAAGAAGAACGCGACCACGAACGCCGCCAGCGTCAGCACCTTCTTGTGCCGCTGGGCGACGTGGCCGAACCAGGTCATCACCCCGGTCCGGAACAGCGCCAGGATCACTGTACCGATGAAGAGCAGGCAGAGGATGAACGACCACGCGTCCGTCAGGCCCAGCGCGTACGCCGCACCGAACAGGATCACCGCCATCATCACGGAGATGGCGAGGATCTCCACCCAGCCCGGCAGCCTCGCCTGGCTCAGGTCGCGAAGCTGCCGCAACGGGAGCATCCGCGAGCTCACCAGGATCAGAACGGCACCGGCCAGGGAGACGTAGGCACCCGGGTTGACGTTGATCAGGCCGTCCGACTCCACCGTGATCGCCACGATGACCAACACCATGTACAGCGTCAGGCCGAGGCCCAGCGCCCGCAGGCCGAGGGTCGCGTCCAGCCATGACCCCAGCGCCGTCAGCGGCCCCCGCTCGGCGAGCAGCAGGACCAGCGCGAGCAGGGCCCCGATGATCGCGAGGATCTGCAGGCCGCCCGGATAGAGGTTGATCGACAGATCGTTCAGGATCGAGCTGTCGTAGCTCCAGGACAGGAAGGAGCCCACGATCACCAGCACCACGCCGGCGATACCGGCCGGCCACGCGATCGGCTTCACCGGCTGCTGAGCAGACGCCTCCGGCTCCGCCGGAGTGCTTGTCTGTACCTCGCTCATGCCCGATCCACCACCCTCGCTCCGAGCAGGCCCTGCGGCCTGAACACCAGTACCAGGATCAGAATGACGAACGCCCAGACATCCTTCCAGGAACCGCCACCGAACCGACCTGGGATGTACTGGGTGGCCAGCGCCTCGACGACGCCCAGCACCAAGCCACCGACGACGGCGCCGTAGACGTTGCCGATACCACCGAGAACCGCGGCGGTGAACGCCTTCAGACCGGCCAGGAAGCCCATCCGGAAGTCGATGTTGTTGTTCTGGAAGCCCTGCGAGATCCCGGCGATCGCCGCCAGCACGGCGCCGAGGGCGAAGGCCACCACGATGATCCGGTCGACGTTGATACCCATCAACCGGGCGGTGTCGGGATCCTGCGACACCGCCTGCATACCACGGCCCAGCCGGGTCCGATTGATGAAGAACCAGAGCAGCACCGCGCACACCGCCAGCGCCGCGACGGTGAAGATCGCGGACCGCTGGATGGTCACCCCGCTGACGTCCAGCGCAGGGCCGGTGACCACATCGATCTGCGGGAACGGGATGCGCTGCTTGGCGCTCGGCCAGGTGATGCTGGTGATGACCTGCTTGTAGAACACCCAGAACAGCTCCGAGAACACGATCGCCGCGGCGGCCGCTTCCACGACTGTCAGGAGCTTGACCTCGCTCTGTGCCCGCCCCCGCGCGGCGAGACCGGCCAGCCAGCCGACCGCCGTACCGACGACAGCGCCGAGGACGATGACACCGAGGGCCAGGACCACACTCAGGTCCGGCTCGATCAGCCGGACCACGACCCACAGCGCGACGGCGCCGAGCGCGGCGCCGATCAGCGGAGCACGGTCGTACCACTTGGTCGTCTGGTGGTTCAGATCAGCCTTCGTCAGCACCGAGCCGACGTAGTATCCGACTCCGACCGCGATGACGGCGAACGCCACCACGGTCCACTCCGGCCGCTCGTAGAAGAGCCGGACGAACTCCTGCAGGAAGACGGAGATACCGATCGCGGTGATCAGCGGTGCGAGTCGTGGCGCGTTCCGCAGGGGACGGTACGCGACACGTTCCATCGCCACCGCGGTGCCGACCGACGCGATGATGGCGCCGACGATCATCACCGGCAGGATCCACACGCTGGTCTGACCGTCGAAGAACAACAGGTACGTGGTCAGTGCGCCGAACGCACCGATCATGAAGACCTCGCCATGGGCGAAGTTGATGAGCTGCACGATGCCGTAAACGACGGTGTACCCGACCGCGATCAGGGCGTACAGCGATCCCAGGGTCAGCCCGTTCACGAGCTGCTGGAAGAACTGGTCCACGTCGACCTCCCAACTGCCTCAGTCCCGACATGCCACGGGGGTGGGAGGATCAGCTCCCACCCCCGAGACATGAGGTCGACTCGATTACTTGGTCTCGAAGTCCTTGGTCTCGACGGTGGTCCACTTGCCACCGGCAACCTTGTAGACGGTCAGAACCTTCGAGGTGGTGTCGCCGTACTGGTCGAACGCGACCTTACCGGTGACGCCGTCGAACGAAACCTTGCTCATGGCATCGACCGTGGCCTGGCGGGCCGACTCGACGTCCTTGGCGTCCTTCAGCGACGTCTTCAGCGCGTTGATGATCGCGTTGGCCGCGTCGTAGGAGTAACCGCCGTACGCCGCGTACGGGTCCTTGTAGCCGGCTGCGTTGTAGTCCGCGACGAACTTCTTCGCCGACTCCAGCGCGTCGACCGGGGCCCCGACCGAGGTGGCCAGGTCGTTGTCGGCGGTCTTACCTGCCAGGCTGATGTACTTCGGGTCGTAGATACCGTCGCCACCCATCAGCGGCACGTTCAGGCCGGCGGCCTTCATCTGCTGCGACAGCGGACCGGCCTGCGGGTACTCGCCTCCGTAGTAGACCGCCTGCGGGGCGGACGGCTTGACCGCCGAGATCACTGCCTGGTAGTTCGAGTCGTCCGGGTTGATGGTCTGGGCCGCGACGACCTGACCACCCAGCTTCTTGAACTCCTCGGTGAAGGTGCCGACCAGCCCCTGGCCGTACGCCTTCTTGTCGTGGATCGTGGCGACCTTGGTGATCTTCGCGGTCTCGTACAGGTAGCGAGCAGCGAAGGGACCCTGGACCGCGTCAGTGGTGCAGGTGCGGAAGTACGTCGCGTACGGCCGCTTCGGGTCGGTCTGCCAGTTCGCGCCCTGGGTCAGGCCCGGGCCAGTGTTGGCCGGCGAGACCTGGACGATGTTCTTCGGTGCGAGAACGGGCTGGACCTGCTGGCTGACGCTGGTGTTCAGCGTACCAACGACGCCGATCACGTCGGCGTCACTGGAGAGCGCGGTGGCCGCGTTCTTGCCCGGCTCCGGCTTGGCCTCGTCGTCCTTGGCATCGACCTCGAGCTTCCAGCCCGGGATCGCGTTGGAGTCGTTGGCCTGCTTGACGGCCAGTTCGACCGAGTGCTGGATACCCAGACCCAGCGCCGACAGGTCTCCTGACAGAGGCGCGATCACGCCGATCTTGGCGGTTTTGGTCGCATCTCCGGAGCCCCCGCCAGAGTCGTCGCCACTGCGCGAACCGCACGCAGTCAGGGCCAACGACGCAACGATCAGCGACGCGCCGACCCGTACTACGGAACGCTGGTGCACTGTTCCTCCCATGTCTGGATAGTCCGAGCAGATCCCCGGACTCCCGCGAATGCCGCGAGCACCCGCAGGTTAGACCTCTCTTGGCACTTGAGGCGATGTCACGGAACGTGTGTTGTGAGGTCGTTACAGCGGTAAGCAGCATGGATGGCAGTGATACCTGTACGCCCGCTCAGCGCCGTACGCGGAGAGTGATTCACTCGCTACCGCCCGCCTCGTCAACGACCAACTCCGCGACCTGACGCATGGAAACTCTTTTGTCCATCGCGGTCTTCTGGATCCACCGGAAGGAGTCCGGTTCGGACAATCCAAACTTCGTCTGCAGGACCGACTTGGCCCGGTCCACCAGTTTGCGCGTCTCCAGCCGCTCGGCCAGATCGGCGACCTCACGCTCCAGCTCGGCCAGTTCGACGTACCGGGACGCGGCGATCTCGATCGCGGGCAGCAGGTCGGCCTTGGAGAACGGTTTCACCAGGTACGCCATCGCGCCGGCGTCGCGGGCCCGCTCGACCAGCTCGCGCTGCGAGAAAGCGGTCAGCATCAGCACCGGTGCGATCCGCTCGCCGGCGATCTTCTCGGCCGCGCTCAGCCCGTCCAGCTTCGGCATCTTGACGTCGAGGATGACCAGATCGGGCCGATGCTCCGTCGCCAGCCGGATGGCCTCTTCGCCATCGCCCGCCTGCCCGACGACGTCGTACCCCTCCTCGGCCAGCATCTCGGCCAGATCCATCCGGATCAACGCCTCGTCCTCAGCGATCACCACGCGCTTAGCAGTCACACCCGACACTGTATCGAGGCCGACCGTGCTGCCATCGAGCACCGGACCGAACGAGGTCGGCAGTGCCACACGCGGGTCCCCGATTCGCAGTTCCACCGGGGCCATGGGCTAGGATCTTGGTCCGCAAGCCCTGGTAATCCAATAGGCAGAGATGATGGTCTCAAACACCATACAGTGTGGGTTCGAGTCCCACCCAGGGCACACAATCGGCTGACAATCTTGTCGGTGCCACCTGCGAATCTCTGGTCATGTACGACGGTGAGACGCGCGCCACAGCCCTGGCCGCGATCGTGAGTGGTGAAAGCCTCAACTCGGTGAGCAAACGCCTCGGCGTCAGCCGAACTACGCTCCGTGACTGGCGGGACAATCCGGCACCTCTCGACGACCCGACAGCTTGCCCGCGCTGCACGAACGGGAAGCTCGACCGGGGTCCATACGCGCACTTGCTTGGTTTGTACCTGGGCGACGGATGCGTTTCCTCGCAGGCGAAGGGCGTCCACTCGCTTCGGCTCACCTGTGATGCTGTCTACCCGCGGTTGATCGAGGAAGCGGCAGCGGCGATGGCGGCCGTCTACCCGGCACGGCCGGTGCACCGTGTCGACGCACCCGGTTGTGTGGTGCTCACGTCGTACTGGAAGCACTGGCCCTGCTTGCTACCGCAGCACGGCCCCGGGCGGAAGCATCTACGACCGATCGAGCTCGCCGACTGGCAGCAGGACATCGTTGCCGAGTTCCCCGAACAGTTTCTTCGAGGACTGTTCGACGCCGACGGGTGCAGAGTGGCGAACTGGACCGTCCGCATGGTCGGTGGCAAGACGAAGCGCTACGACTATCCGCGCTACATGTTCTCCAACGAGTCCGCGGACATCATGCGCCTGTGTCAGTGGGCACTCGACCTACTCGACGTCCCCTGGCGGATGCCCCGCTCGAACGCCCTGTCAGTTGCGCACCGAAATGCGGTGGCCAAGCTCGACGAGTTCATCGGTCCGAAGTCTTAGCTTGTGAGGAGGCTCGGCGAGAGGCTGGGCGGCGAGAGGAGTGGACAGTGTTTGTCGGATCGCACGTGATCATCTACAGCAATGATGCCGATGCTGATCGGGCCTTCATCGCAGATGTGCTCGGGTTTCCGCATGTCGATGCCGGTGCGGGGTGGCTCATCTTCCGGCTGCCGCCGGCGGAGATCGCCGTCCATCCGACCGATGGCGGCGAGCGGCACGAGTTCTACCTGATGTGCGAGGACATCGAGGCGCTGTTCGACAAGCTGGCCGGCGCCGGGGTGGAGGTCTCCCGCGACATCACCGAGGAACGCTGGGGACGTCTGGCCGGCATCCCGCTCCCCAGCGGTGCCGGACTGCCGGTGTATCAACCGCTCCACCCGGTCGCCTACAACCTGCCGGACTGACCACCGCGGGGCCGGCCGGTCAGGGCGGGGGCTCAGGTCCACCAGGAGTGGGGCCAGGTGGTCTGGGCCAGGGCGGCCTGGCCGGTGAGGCTGGGGTGGAAGTAGTCGAGTCGGCTGACGTGGCTGCGGCTGAACTGGAAGTTGAAGAGGGCGTTGTCGTCGAATCGGCACTTCGCGAGGTTTGCGCACTCGTCCCGGAGTACGGCGTTGAAGGCGATCACGCGCGCACGTACCGCCTGCCGCTCGGCCTCGGTTCGCTCCGTCGCCAGCAGGGACTGGCAGATACTGGCCGCCTCCCAGACCACCCTCGCCAGGAAGTCGGTGTGGTAGATCTGCCACAGCCGATACACATCCGGAACGCTGGCCACGAAGATGCGCGCCGAACCTGGCAGGCCGACGTCGAGCGTCTGCAGGGTCTGGCGGAACTGGCTGCGGAAGGTCTCCACCGGAGTCATCGAGGCGGGAGTCGACGTGCAGGCGTCGTTCGCACCCATCAGGATCGTCACGTAACCGACCTGCTGGGTGACTGCGAGCTGTGCTTGCGCCGGAGCGTCGGACATCCGGGCGCCGGACCGTGCGTCGTTGTAGTTGCGACCGGAGATGGCTGGGTTGAGAGCACGCAGCCGCTCGTAGTGACTGGTGATCCCGTCCCAACTCGCGCCACCCGTGCTCCACGAGTTCGCCGGATGGTCGCCGTACCAGCAGCAGACGTCGGCCGCCCGCGTCATTGAGTCCCCGATCGACGCCATGCTCGACGGCGCCGGGATCGCCTGAGCAGGTGTGGTGCCGCCAAGGGCGAGCACCAGGGTCAACAGGACGGTGAACACCACTGATCGACGCATGGCCAACTCCTCACAGGACTGCGAGCTCGGTACCCGGCCCGCATCATCCGGAAACGCGAGAGCCACGAAAGCGGTACGACGTGTTCGTTGGACGCATGCGAGTGCCCGTGTTCCAGCCCTGGCATCCGGTCGCCTGCAACCTGCCGGACTGACGACATGGCTGAGGCGGGCAGTCAGGTGACTGCCCGCCTCGAGAAAAGGTGCTGTTACGGGTTCGGAGTGCGGTACGCCGGGGCGATGCCTTCGATGGCGTCGCCCATGCGGTGGACGCGGAGGGCGTTGGTGGAGCCGGGGATGCTGGGCGGTGAGCCGGCCACGATGACGACCAGGTCACCCTTCTTCAGCTTGCCGAGTTCGAGCAGGCGCTGGTCGACCTGGCGGACCATCTCGTCGGTGTGGTCGACGGTGGGGACGATGTGCGTCTCGATCCCCCAGACGACACTCAGCCAGGAGCTGACCGACGGGACCGGGGTGAAGGCGAGCACCGGGATCTCGGTGCGGTAGCGGGCCAGCCGCAGTGCGGTGTCACCGCTCTGGGTGAACGCGACCAGGAACTTCGCGTCCAGCCGCTCGGCCACGTCCGCGGCGGCCCGGGCGATCACGCCGCCCTTCGTGCGCGGCTCCCACTCGATCTCCTTGACCCGGCTCAGCCCGTGCTGCTCGGTGGAGGCGACGATCCGCGCCATCGTCGTCACCGTCTCGATCGGGAACCGGCCGACGCTGGTCTCGCCGGACAGCATCACCGCGTCGGCACCGTCCAGGACGGCGTTCGCGACGTCGGAAGCCTCGGCCCGGGTCGGCCGCGGCGCGGAGATCATCGACTCCAGCATCTGGGTGGCGACGATGACCGGCTTCGCGTTCAGCCGGGCCTGGTCGATGATCAGCTTCTGGACCAGCGGGACCTCCTCGAGCGGGAGCTCCACGCCGAGGTCGCCGCGGGCCACCATGAACCCGTCGAAGGCCTCGATGATCTCGTCCAGGTTGGCGACCGCCTGCGGCTTCTCGATCTTGGCGATGACCGGGACCCGCAGTCCCTCCTCGTCCATGATCTTGTGCACCAGCTGCACGTCGGCGGCGTCCCGGACGAACGACAGCGCGATCATGTCGGCCGGCAGGTGCAGCGCCCAGCGCAGGTCCTCGGCGTCCTTCTCCGACAGGGCCGGCACGCTGACCGAGACACCCGGCAGGTTGATGCCCTTGTGGTTCGACACCGGCCCGCCGACGGTGACCCGGCAGACCACGTCGGTCTCGGTCACCTCCTCGGCGACCAGCGCGATCCGGCCGTCGTCGATGAGCAACTGGTCGCCGGGGTGCACGTCACCGGGCAGACCGTCGTACGTCGTCCCGCAGATGGTCGCGTCGCCCGGGACCTCCCGGGTGGTGATGGTGAAGCGTTCGCCGTAGGTCAGCGTGACCTTGCCCTCGGCGAACTCGGCCAGCCGGATCTTCGGGCCCTGCAGGTCGACCAGGATGCCGACGTTCTTGCCGGTCTCGGCCGCTGCGGTGCGGATCCGCTGATAGATGCGCTCATGCTCGGCATGGGCACCATGGCTCAGGTTGAGCCTTGCGACGTCCATACCTGCTTGGACGAGTTCCAGGATGCGCTCGGGGGCGGCCGTAGCCGGGCCAAGCGTACAAACGATCTTTGCGCGACGCACGTCACAAAACCCTACTCCTACAAGACCACTAGCCCGCTGGTCCGCCCCTCTTACTGGACGGTTAACAGCTGGCGTCGATCTGGTACATCGGCTGAATCGTCAAGAAGGTAAGGGGGTGTAGGCGCCGACGGTGACCTCGCCGCTGAGCTCGGCGGTCACGGTCTGGAGGCCGATCGGCTGACCGTCCGCGTAGGTGATCAGGGTGACCTCACCCGGCCGGCGCAACGTGTACCCAAGGGCGAACGCGTACGCCGCTCCCCCGGTCGTACCGTTCGTGTACGTCGTCACCGGACGACCGTTGATGACCTTGTGCTCCGGCCCGACCTGGCGGTGCAGATGCCCGGACAGCAACAGCGTCGCGCAACCTCGCTGCGCCGTGTCGGCGAACGAGGCCGGGTCGTGCACCACGAACGTGGAGATCCGCTTGTCGTCGGATTGCTCGCAGGCGATGCCGGCCAGCCGCTCGGACTGTTCGGCGATCGTCTCGGCGCCGGCCGAGTCCGCACTGCCGAGCCCGGTCCGGGTCGGATCGCTGTCGCCGAGGAACCGGATCCCCTCCACCTCGACCGGCTTGCTGTCCAGCACGGTGAACCCGTTCTTGCGCATCGCGTCCTCGATGTGGCCGCCGGCGTCGTGGTTGCCGGCCACCGCGACCTTCTTCAGGTCCCTGAAGTGCTGGGCCAGCGAGTTGATGCTGAACACCTCCCACGACTGTCCCGACGAGGAGTCGTCGCCGGCGTCGATGAGCACCTTCGCACCGGCGACCTTGGCCACCTCGGAGGCGAACCGGTCGATACCGATGTTGTCGTGCCGGTCCGACACCAGCAACGCGACCGTCTCCCCCTCACTCGCCTGGTGGATCCGGCCGCCGACCCGGGTCACCCGCTCCTGCAGCCGGCCGTAGAACTCGGTGGATCGCTCGTACGTCTCGACCGCCGTACGGATGACGCCGACACCGCCGGTGGTGGAGAACCCGGACGCGACCTCGACGCTCTTGAGCCGTTCGTCGAACGAGAGCTCGGGCAGCAACTCGTGCAGCGGGCGCCACGCGGTCGGCGGCACCTCGGCCGTTCGCATCTGGCCGGGGCCGAAGATCGACGCGATCGTGATCAGCATCGCGACCAGTACGACGATCGCGCGGTGTTCGACCCGGCGTTCGTGCTTGTGCACCAGATCCCACAACTCACGACGCCGGCGCGCGCCGAGAGCGGTCCAGACCGTTGCGACCACGACCGCGACCAGCAGGCCGGAACCCGCACCGGCGACGGCATTGTCGACGGCCATCTCTTCGATCACCTGCCGGATCCGCGCGATCTCACCATCCGGCTGGGAGGCGATCAGGGCGTCCCGGTTGAGCAGTTCGGTGAGGTTGTCGGCATCCGTCTCCTGGACGTCGAGGTTGACACCGATGCTGACCGGGGCGTTGGTCGGGATCCGCAGCCGCGGCAGTACGGCGCCGAGGTCGAGGGTGGCGTGGCCGTCGAAGGTCGGGGAGACAGTGGCCGCGTGCGCACCGATGGTGACCCGCTCGGAGTCGTTCGCGAACCCGAGCATGCCGACCGCGACCGACGTGACGAACCAGAGCAGGCTGAGCGCGGCCCACGGCGCGATCGCACGGAGCCGGGCTCTGGTCACGAGGCGCCTAGCCATGGGTCAACCGTATTGGTCCAGGCAAGCCGTTGCACCTCGAACCGCTGCGGGCCGCAGGCAACAGTTCGTTGCCTACGGCCCGGTTCATCGCAGCTCGGATTCAGACCGCCAGCGGGCGGGCTGTCGGTGGGATGGGGGTTGGCAGGGTTGACGAGCCGGTCAGGTGGGTGTCCACACCGTTGGCGCAGGAGCGGCCTTCGGCGATCGCCCAGACGATCAGGGACTGACCGCGACCGGCGTCACCACAGGCGAAGACCCCTTCGACCGAGGTCTGGTAGCTCTTGTCCCGCTTGACGTTGCCCCGCTCGTCCAGATCGACACCCAACTGCTCGAGGAAGCCCTCGCGCTCCGGGCCGAGGAAGCCCATCGCGAGCAGCACGAGCTGCGCCGGGATGGTCCGCTCGGTGCCCTCGATCGGGCTGAACCTCCCGTCCTTGAACTCCACCTCGACCAGGTTCAGCCCGGCCACGTTGCCGTCGGCATCGGCCTCGAAGTTGACGGTCGAGACGGAGTACACCCGCTCGCCGCCCTCCTCGTGCGCCGAGGCGACCCGGTAGATCATCGGGTACGTCGGCCAAGGCTGCCCGGTCGGCCGGTCGTCGCCGGGTCGCGGCATGATCTCCAGCTGGGTGACGGAGCGAGCACCTTGCCGGTGCGCCGTACCGAGGCAGTCCGCACCGGTGTCACCGCCACCGATGATGACCACGTCCTTGCCAGTGGCAACGATCTGGTCGTCGACGGTCTCCCCCAGCGCGACCCGGTTGGACTGCGGCAGGTACTCCATCGCCTGGTGGATGCCGCCGTGCTCGCGTCCCGGCACCGGCAGATCGCGGGCCGCCGTCGCGCCGGTGGCGATGACGACGGCGTCGTACCGCTGCTTGAGTTGGGTCCCGGTGACGTCCACGCCGACGTTGACGCCGGAGCGGAAGACCGTGCCCTCCTCCTTCATCTGCTGGATCCGGCGGTCGACCTGTTCCTTCTCCATCTTGAATTCGGGGATGCCGTAGCGCAGCAGTCCGCCCGGGGCGTCGGCCCGCTCGTAGACCGCGACGGTGTGACCGGCGCGGGTGAGCTGCTGGGCGGCGGCCAGACCGGCTGGGCCGGAGCCGACGACGGCGATCGTCTTACCTGTCAGCCACTCCGGCGGCTGCGGCTTGACGTCACCGGCCTCCCAGGCCTTGTCGATGATCGCGACCTCGACGTTCTTGATCGTCACCGGCTCCTGGTTGATGCCCAGTACGCAGGCCGGCTCACACGGCGCCGGGCAGAGCCGGCCGGTGAACTCCGGGAAGTTGTTGGTCGCGTGCAACCGCTCGATCGCACCGGACCAGTCGTCCCGCCAGACCAGGTCGTTCCACTCTGGGATCAGGTTGCCCAGCGGGCAGCCGCTGTGGCAGAACGGGATGCCGCAGTCCATACACCGTCCGGCCTGCTTGGTGATGATCGGCAGCAGTGCCTTGCCGGGCCCACCGGGGTAGACCTCTTTCCAGTCCTTCACCCGCTCGTCGACCGGGCGCCGCTCGGCGACCTCCCGCGGGGTGGTCAGGAATCCCTTCGGGTCAGCCATCAGATGGCCTCCATCATCGCTCGCGTGGTGGCGTCCTCGTCCAGCCCGTCCCGCTCGGCGGCCGCCTTGGCCGCCAGCACCCGGGCGTAGTCGCGGGGCATCACCGTGGTGAACCTGGCCGCCGCCGCGGGCCAGTCGGCGAGCAGCTTGGCCGCCCGTTCCGAACCAGTCTCCTCGTGGTGCCTGCGGACCAGATCGTGCAGCAGTTCGGACTCGTCCTCGGTGACCGGGTGCAGGTCCACCAGCTCCGGGTTCACCAAGGCGTGGTCCAGGTCGAGCACGTGGGCCACGCCGCCCGACATGCCCGCCGCGAAGTTCCGGCCGACGGCGCCGAGTACGACGACGCGCCCACCGGTCATGTACTCGCAGGCGTGGTCGCCGACCGACTCGACGACCGCGGTGGCTCCGGAGTTCCGGACACAGAACCGTTGCCCGGCCCCACCGCTGATGAACAGTTCGCCCGACGTCGCGCCGTACGCGATGACGTTGCCGGCGATGATCTGGTCGGCCGCGTCGAACCGCGCGTGCCGATCCGGCCGGATCACCACGCGACCACCGGACAGGCCCTTGCCGACGTAGTCGTTGGCGTCACCCTCGAGGCGCAGCGTCACACCACGCGGGACGAAGGCGGCGAACGAGTTGCCGGCCGACCCGGTGAAGGTCAGGTCGATCGTGCCGTCGGCCAGGCCGGCGGCCCGGTACCGCTTGGTGATCTCGTGACCGAGCATGGTGCCGACAGTCCGGTTGACGTTGCGGATCGGCAGCTGCGCACGGACGGGCTCACCGGTCTCCAGCGCCGGCTGGCAGATCCGGATCAGCTCGTTGTCGAGCGCCTTGTCGAGACCGTGGTCCTGCAGCACCGTCTGGTGTCGAGCCGCGCCGTCCGGCAGGGCCGGCACGTGCAGGATCGGCGACAGGTCGAGTCCGTCGGCCTTCCAGTGGTCGACCGCGCGCCGGATGTCCAGCACCTCGGCGTGCCCGATCGCCTCGTCCAGCGACCGGAAGCCGAGCTGGGCCAGGTACTCCCGGACCTCCTCCGCGATGAACTCGAAGAAGTTCACCACGAACTCGGGCTTGCCGGAGAACCGTTCGCGCAGCACCGGGTTCTGCGTGGCGACGCCGACCGGACAGGTGTCCAGGTGGCAGACGCGCATCATGATGCAGCCCGACACCACCAACGGCGCGGTGGCGAAGCCGAACTCCTCCGCACCGAGCAGCGCCGCGACGATCACGTCCCGGCCGGTCTTCAGCTGACCATCGGTCTGTACGACGATCCGGTCGCGCAACCCGTTGAGCAGCAGGGTCTGCTGGGTCTCGGCCAGACCGAGCTCCCACGGACCACCGGCATGCTTCAGCGACGTCAGCGGAGCCGCACCGGTACCACCGTCGTGTCCGGAGATCAGTACGACGTCCGCGTGCGCCTTGCTGACCCCTGCGGCGATCGTGCCGACGCCGACCTCGGAGACGAGCTTGACGTGCACGCGCGCCTGCGGGTTGGCGTTCTTGAGGTCGTGGATCAGCTGAGCCAGGTCCTCGATCGAGTAGATGTCGTGGTGCGGGGGCGGCGAGATCAGGCCGACACCCGGGGTCGAGTGCCGGGTGCCGGCCACCCACGGGTAGACCTTGTTGCCGGGCAGCTGACCGCCTTCGCCGGGCTTCGCGCCCTGAGCCATCTTGATCTGGATGTCGTCGGAGTTGGTCAGGTATTCCGCGGTGACGCCGAACCGACCGGACGCGACCTGCTTGATCGAGCTCCGCCGGGCCGGGTCGTGCAGGCGGTCGGAGTCCTCGCCGCCCTCACCGGTGTTCGACTTGCCGCCGAGCCGGTTCATCGCGATCGCCAGCGTGGTGTGCGCCTCGGCACTGATCGAGCCGTAGCTCATCGCACCGGTCGAGAACCGCTTGACGATCTCGCTGACCGGCTCGACCTCGTCGATCGGGATCGGCTCCCGGTCCGAGCCACTGTCCGCATCCTTGAAGCCGAACAGGCCGCGCAGCGTCATCAGCCGCTCGGACTGCTCGTCCACACGGGAGGTGTACTGCTTGAAGATGTCGTAGCGCCCGGTCCGGGTGCTGTGCTGCAGCCGGAACACCGTGTCCGGGTCGAACAGGTGCGGCTCGCCCTCACGCCGCCACTGGTACTCGCCACCGATCTCCAGCTTGCGGTGCGCGGCCAGGATGCCGTCGGCCGGGTACGCGCGCAGGTGCCGGCGGCGTACCTCTTCGGCGATCGTGTCGAGCCCGAGTCCGCCGAGCTTGGACGACGTACCGGTGAAGTAGGTGTCGACCAGCTCGGGCGACAGACCGGTCGCCTCGAAGATCTGGGCACCGGTGTACGACGCGACCGTCGACACACCCATCTTCGACATCACCTTGAGCACGCCCTTGCCGAGCGACTTCACCACGTTGCGCACCGCCTGCTCGGGCTCGATACCCGGCAAATAGGTGCCCTGGCGGCACAGGTCCTCGACCGACTCGAGCGCGAGGTACGGGTTGACCGCCGCCGCGCCGTACCCCATCAGCAGGGCGACGTGGTGGACCTCGCGGACGTCACCGGCCTCGACGACCAGACCGACCTGCGTGCGGGTCTTCTCCCTCACCAGATGGTGATGAACCGCGGCGGTCAGCAGCAGCGACGGGATCGGCGCGCTGTCGGCGTTCGAGTGCCGGTCGGACAGCACCAGGATGCGGGCGCCGTCCTTGATCGCCGCGTCGGCCTCGGCGCAGATCGCCGCGAGCCGCGCCGCCAGCGCCTCTCCGCCGCCCTCGACGTCGTACACACCGCGCAGCACCGTGGTCGCCAGGCCCGGCATGTCGCCGTCCAGGTTGATGTGGCGCAGCTTGGCGAGCTCGTCGTTGGTGATCACCGGGAACGGCAGCACGACCTGACGGCAGGACGCCGGGCTCGGGCTGAGCAGGTTCGCCTCCGGGCCGAGGGACGACGACAGCGAGGTGACGAGCTCCTCGCGGATCGCGTCCAGCGGCGGGTTGGTGACCTGGGCGAACAGCTGGGCGAAGTAGTCGAACAGCAGTCGCGGCCGCTCACTCAGTACGGCGATGGGCGTGTCGGTGCCCATCGACCCGATCGGCTCGGCGCCGGACCGGGCCATCGGGGTGAGGAGAACCCGCAGCTCCTCCTCGGTGTACCCGAACACCTGCTGGCGCCGGGTGACCGAGGCGTGGCTGTGGACCACGTGCTCGCGCTCGTGCAGATCCTCGAACCGGATCAGGCCGGCGTGCAGCCACTCGTCGTACGGGTGCTCGGTGGCGAGTGCGTTCTTCACCTCTGCGTCGGTGATGACCCGGTGCGCCTCGACGTCGACCAGGAAGATCCGGCCAGGCTCGAGCCGGCCCTTCTCGGTGACGGTGGCCGGGTCGATGTCGAGGACGCCGGCCTCGGACGCGAGGACGACGAGACCGTCCTCGGTGACCCAGTAGCGCGACGGGCGGAGACCGTTGCGGTCCAGCACCGCGCCGACCTTGGTGCCGTCGGAGAAGACCACCGACGCCGGGCCGTCCCACGGCTCCATCAGGGTCGAGTGGAACTCGTAGAAGGCACGCCGCTGCGGGTCCATCGTGGTGGCGTTCTCCCACGCCTCCGGGATCATCATCAGCATCGCGTGCGGCAGCGACCGGCCGCCGAGGTGGAGCAGTTCCAGCACCTCGTCGAACGAGGCCGAGTCCGAGGCGCTCGGCGTACAGATCGGGTAGAGCTGCTCGAGATCACCCGGGATCAGGTCGCTGGCGAGGAGAGCCTCGCGGGCGCGCATCCAGTTGCGGTTGCCCTGGACGGTGTTGATCTCACCGTTGTGGGCGATGTACCGGTACGGGTGGGCCAGCGGCCAGGACGGGAACGTGTTGGTGGAGAACCGCGAGTGCACGATGCCGATCGCCGAGGCGAGGTCGGGGTCGGTCAGCTCGGGGAAGAACTTGTCCAGCTGATCGGTGGTCAGCATCCCCTTGTAGGTGATGGTCCGGCCGGACAGCGACGGGAAGTAGGTCTCTGTTTCCTTCTCGGCCCGCTTCCGCAGCCGGAAGGCCATCCGCTCCAGCGCCAGGCCTAGCACCCGGCCCGCCTTGGCGGTGACGAACAGCTGCTTGAAGGTCGGCATCACCGAACGAGCGGTGGCGCCGAGCAGGTCCGGCGTGGTCGGTACGTCGCGCCAGCCGAGGACGGTCAGGCTCTCCTCCGCGGCGAGCTCCTCGATCCGGGCGACCGCCTTGGCGGCGTCGTCCGGGTCGGCCGGGAGGAAGGCGATACCCGTGGCGTACGCGCGCTGCACCGGCAGCTCGAAGTCGCACACCTTGCGGTAGAACGCGTCCGGGACCTGGATCAGGATGCCGGCGCCATCGCCGGAGTCCGGTTCGGCGCCGGAAGCGCCGCGGTGCTCGAGGTTGCGCAGGGCGGTCAAAGCCTTCGCCACGATGTCGTGGCTGGGTTCACCGGTCAGGGTCGCGACGAAGGCGACACCACAAGCGTCGTGCTCGTGCTGCCCGTCGTACAGACCCTCGCTCGGGAATGGGGGGACACCAAACATTCAGGAGCTCCCGTCGTCCTACGGTCAACAACTGGCCGCGGGACAACATTGGCCCAAGCCGGGAGTCCCGAGACTACCTCATGACGCCCGATAGATGGACGCCCATTCCACCGTCACAACGCCTACTCACCCACAGTAAGCAAGCGCTCACTACCTGCCCCCTCATCTTCCCAGCACCCTCTCCCACAACCACCCACCTCACCCGAAATTCACCTGGTGAGACGGTGGAGCCGGCCGCGTGGTCGCCGGTGGCCTTGGCTGCCGCTCTGGGCCGGTTTGCGCGCCTCCCGCTGGACGAGCCCGCCTGGGGTGCCCGCAACGTACTGCGGGACCGCCTGACGACCGTAGAGCGCGCGGCTGGGCTTGAACAGGAACCGGTGGGCCGGGACAGGTTATTTCCTGTCTCAGCCCCCCCGGAAGGTGTGCCAACCCCTCAGGCTGAGGTCCAGGCCTGGTGGAAGGCGGTGTAGCTCGGGTAGCGGGTACCTCTGGTCGGCGATGCGGACGCCGTGCGAGATGTTGCCGGAGCCCTGGGTGCCGGAGCTGAAGCGGGCGAAGATGGTGCCGAGGTGTTCGAGGTAGGTGGACGGCTGGACATCGATCTCGCCGGGGAACATCTGGCTGACCCTAGTCACGGCGCCCGCCGTCGAGCGACCGACTTTCGGAGGAACGATGTCACTGGCTGATTTCGCCCGGTACCCGTTGTTGTTCGGGCCGAGTCCGGTCCATCCGCTCGACCGGCTCAGTGCGCAGCTCGGGGGCGCGAGGATCTGGGCGAAGCGCGAGGACTGCAACTCCGGGCTCGCGTACGGCGGCAACAAGACGCGGAAGCTGGAGTACCTGATCCCCGACGCGCTCGCCCAGGGCGCGGACACGCTGGTGTCGATCGGCGGCTACCAGTCCAACCACACCCGGCAGGTCGCCGCGGTCGCCGCGAAGGTCGGGCTCAAGGCGGTGCTGGTGCAGGAGAACTGGGTCGACTGGCCCGACGCGCTCAACGACCGGGTCGGCAACATCCTGCTCAGCCGGATCATGGGCGCGGAGGTCCGGCTCGACCCGGCCGGTTTCGGCATCGGCTTCAAGGACAGCTGGAAGCAGGCACTGGCCGACGTCGAGGCTCGAGGAGGTACGCCGTACGCCATCCCGGCCGGTGCCTCCGACCACAAGCTCGGCGGGCTCGGATTCGCGCAGTGGGCGTACGAGGTGGAGCAGCAGGAGCGTGAGCTCGGTGTCTTCTTCGACACGATCATCGTGTGCGCGGTGACCGGGTCGACCCAGGCCGGGATGATCGCGGGCTTCGCCGGTCAGGACCGCCCGCGGCGCGTGATCGGCATCGACGCGAGCGCCAAGCTGAAGGAGACCCACGACCAGGTCGAGCGGATCGCCCGCGCCACCGCGGAACTGATCGGGCTCGGCCGGGACCTGCGCGAGGACGAGATCACCGTCCTCGAGGGCTGGGCCGGCGACCTGTACGGCGTACCGGTGCAGTCGACCCTCGACGCGATCCGCCTGACCGGTCAGCTCGAGGGGATGATCATCGACCCGGTCTACGAGGGGAAGTCGATGGCCGGCCTGATCGACCTGATCCGCAACGGCGAGATCCCGAAGGACTCCAACGTCCTCTACGCCCACCTCGGTGGACAGCCCGCCCTCAACGCCTACAGCGGTCTGTTCACCCACACACGTCCGGTCTAGATGCTCGGACCGACCAAAGTGCCGACGAAGTAGGTGAGGGCTGCGGCCAGGCCGCCGAGGATCAGTTGGCGGAGGCCGGAGTACCACCAGGAACGCGTGGTGACGCGGGAGACGACGGCACCGCAGACGAAGAGGGCGGTCAGCGACAGGACCAGGGCCGGTACGACGTTGCCGGCACCGAGGAGGTACGGCAGCAGCGGGATGAACGCGCCGACCGCGAAGCAGATGAAGGAGGACGCGGCCGCCAACATCGGGTTCGGCAGATCGTGCGGATCGATGCCGAGCTCCTCGCGGACGTGTTCCTCCAGTGCCTGGTCCGGGTCGGTGTGGAACTGCTTGGCGACCTTGCTGGCCAGGTCCGGGTCGAGGCCTTTGGCCCGGTAGGTCTCGGCGAGCTCGATCTCCTCGTCGAGCGGGTGCCGCTGGATCTCCTTGCGTTCCACCTCGATCTCGGCCCGGGCCAGCTCACGTTGCGACGCGACCGAGGTGTACTCCCCCGCCGCCATCGAGAACGCGCCCGCGGCGAGACCGGCCAACCCGGCCAGCACGATGAACTGCGAACCGGACTCGGTGCCGCCGTCCATGCCGGCGATCAGCGCGAAGTTCGACACCAGGCCGTCCATCGCGCCGAACACGGCCGGCCGCAGCCAGCCGCCATTCACGTCCCGATGGGTGTGGTCCCCGTGATGCTCGGCGGAGACTTCCGGGGGCGATCCGCTGGAGTCGCCCTCGGAAGCGGAGGTCCGATCGTCAGTCACGAGACCCGTCTGTCTCGGGCCCGTTGGTGCTGTTCGCCTCGACCGTCGGCTTGGCGGCCTCCGGCTTCCTCGCATCGCCCGTCAGCTCGGCATCGCCCGTCAGCTCGGCATCGTCCGTCAGCTCGGCGTCATCGGTCGGCCCGGCATCGTCGGTCGGCCCGGCGGCGTCGTCGGCCGGCTTGTCGGCCTCGGCATACGGCTGGCCGGCGGCCGGGCCGGTGGAGATGTCCTCGATGCCGGGACGGTAGCGGAAGCTGAGGATGAGGTAGACGACCGCGAGGACGAACAGCACGAGCGAGGTCCACACGTTCAGGCGCAGGCCGAGGAAGTGGTTCACGGTGTCGATGCGCAGGTCCTCGATCCAGACCCGCCCGGCGGTGTAACCGGCCACGTAGAGCGCGAACGCCCGCCCGTGCCCCAGCTTGACCCGGCGGCCGACCAGGATCACCAGCGCGATCACGCCGAGGTTCCAGATCGCCTCGTACAGGAACGTGGGGTGGAAGGTGGCGAAGTCGGCGTACCCCTCCGGCCGGTGCGCGGGGTCGATCTCCAGACCCCACGGCCGGTTCGTCGGCTTACCGAACAGTTCCTGGTTGAAGTAGTTGCCGAACCGGCCGAGCACCTGGGCCAGCGCGATCCCCGGCGCCATCGCGTCCGCGACCGCCAGGAACGGCACCTTGGCCCGCCGGCAGGCGATCCAGGCACCGAGTGCGCCGAACCCGACCGCACCCCAGATACCCAGCCCGCCGTGCCAGATCTTCAGCGCGTCGATCGGGTGCCGGCCCTCGCCGAAGTACAGCTCGGCGTCGGTGATGACGTGGTAGATCCGGGAACCGACCAGACCGAACGGGATGGCCCAGAACATGATGTCGGCGAGCACCGTCGGTGAACCGCCGCGGGCAACCCAGCGGTGACGGCCGAGCCAGTAGCCGGCGAAGATGCCGGCCAGGATGCACAGCGCGTACGCGCGGATCGGCAGACCGAGAACGTGCCAGACACCCTGGCTGGGGCTTGGGATGAACGCCGGAACGATCACGGCGGGGATCAGACTAGACATGGCAAGCAGGAACGCTACTCGACCGGCCCCATCGCGACCAGAAACTCATGGTCACGATGGGGACTCGGTGCGTCAGCGCCCATGGGCCTCAGCCGGCCGCGACCGCTTCGTCGACGGCCTTCTGCAGGCCCTCGCCGGTCAGGTTGTCGGCATCCAGCTGCTTGTCGTTGACGTAGACCGTCGGCGTCCCGGTCACACCGCGGTCATCGGCGGCCTTGGAGACCGAGTCGAGCCAGCTGCCGTAGGTGTTGTCGCGCACCGCCTGCTGGAACGTCGCGTCGTCGATGCCCAACTGCTGGCCCAGCTGGATCAGCTGATTGGTGGTCCAGGACTTGGAGAAGTCGGCGTACATCTCGTCGGCGTAGCTGAGCGCCTTGCCGTTCGCGGCCGCGGCGGCGAACGCGTTCGCGAGCCGCGGCGAGGCGTCCGGGTTGACGAAGGTCAGCGGCCAGTAGGTCAGCGTCGCGGTGCCGTCCTGGACCAGCTTGTCGACGGTCGCGCCGGTCCGCTCCTCGAACTCCGCGCAGTGCGGGCAGCGGAAGTCCAGGTAGATGTCGATATGCGCCTTGGCGCCTTCCTTGCCGACGGTGACACCCTTGCCGGTGGTGCCCGGCCCCTGGATCACGGTGGGCTCGGGGCGGCCGTTCGAACTCACCTCGACCTTGGAGTGGCTGCGCCAGTACTGCACGCCGACCCCGCCACCCAGGGCCAGCAGCAGCACGATCACCACGACGATCCCGGGCGAGATCCGCCGCTTCTTCTGCTGCAGCAGCGGGTTCACGGGGGTTTTGGTCTTGCTCACGACGCGGTGACTCCTGTCGGGATGTGCGGATCGGACTCGAGGGCGAACTTGCTCACCGGGCTGAACCAGAGCCAGACTGCCAGCAGCAGCAGGCCGACGTCCCGCAGGATCTCCTGCAGGTACTTCGTCTCACCCGGGGCGACCGTTCCGCCGCCGCCGAAGCAGCCGCAGTCGATCGCCAGACCGCGCGCCCAGGCGGAGGCCACCGCGGCGATGAACACGACCATGAAAACACCTGCGGCCACGGCCGCGGCGCGGACACCGAAACCGACGATCAACAGCAATCCGATCGCGATCTCCAGGAACGGCAATCCCCAGCCGACCAGGGCGACCAGCCCGGACGGCAGAAGGTCGTACGCCCGGACCGCCTGGGACGCGGTCTCCGGATCGGTCACCTTCAGCGCACCGGCCACCAGCATCACACCGCCGAGCACGAGCCGGGCCACCAGCGACACCCAGGGGGACCAGGGCTGCTGCTTCACCTTCACTGGTTGTCCTCCACCAGCTTCCCGAAGTCATGTGCGAGGTCGCCGATGGCGGCGTTCGACAACCACAGCACGTTCGCCTTGTCGTTCTTTCCGAATCCGAGCACCTGCGCGCCGTGGCCGACCTCGTAACCGCCGGACGGCAGCTTCTTCATACCTTCCACCGGTACGCCGACAGCCTTGGCGATGTCCTTGATCTGGGTCAGCGACCCGGTCAGCCCCACGAAGGACGGGTCGAACCGGTCCAGGTACTTGCGCATCACCGGACCGGTGTCGCGGGACGGGTCGGTGGTGATGAACAGCAACTGCACCTGGCCACGGACCGACTCGTCCAGCTTGGTCAGCGCGGACGCCACGTCGGCCATCACGGTCGGGCAGACGTCCGGGCAGTTGGTGTAGCCGAAGAACACCAGCGTGACCGGCTTCTTGGTGGACGTGACCAGGTTGAACTGGTTGCCGCCGGTGTCGGTCAACGTCGCCGTCGGCAACGTGTACGGCCGGTCCAGCGTCGCCCCCCGCAGCCCGTTCGGGTCCCCGGTGGTGCGGATGATCGCACCACCGGGGTTGTCCGCCTGTTCCTTGTCCTTGCCGCCGCTGCAGCCCGCGAGGGCGAGCAGAGCCACCGCGGCAAGCAGAACGGCCGCGTTCCTGGTTCGACTCACGGCGTGTCTAACGACCGGCGGCGGCGCTGTGTTCCCGTCGGACGCCTTCGGACAAGGCTCCGGCGAGGCTGCGGACCCCGGCCGGGCCGCCGTCCTGGAGCGCCTTGACGAGAGCGGCACCGACGATCGCCGCGTCCGCGAACGCCGCCACACCGGCCGCCTGGTCCGCGTTCGAGATTCCGAGGCCGACGCCGACCGGCAGTCCGGTCGCCGCCTTGGTCCGGGCGACCAGCGGTGCGGCCAGGTCGGACGGCTTGTCCCGGGCACCGGTGACACCCATCACCGCGGTCGCGTAGACGAAACCGCGGCAGGCGGCCGTGGTCAGCCGGATCCGCTCGTCGGTCGACGACGGCGAGACCAGGAAGACCTTGTCCAGGTCGTACTTGTCCGCGGCCGCGATCCACTCCGCGCCCTCGTCCGGGATCAGGTCGGGCGTGATCAGCCCCGCTCCCCCGGCCGCCGCGAGATCGGCGGCGAACCGGTCGACGCCGTACCGCTCGATCGGGTTCCAGTACGTCATCAGCAGCACCGGGACATCGGAGTACGACGCGATCTTCTCGACCGTGCTCAGCACGTCGCGGGTCCGCAGTCCGCCGGCCAGCGCGGCCTCGGTGGCGCGCTGGATGGTGACACCGTCCATCACCGGGTCGCTGTACGGCAGGCCGATCTCGATCACGTCGCACCCGCCGTCGACGAGCGCCTTGATCCCGTCGACGCCACCCTCGTACGTCGGGAAGCCGGCCGGCAGGTAGCCGACCAGGGCGCCGCGGCCCTCGGCGTTCGCCTTCCGGATCGCGGCCCCGGCCTTGCCCAGGGCAACGAGCTCACTCACGACCGGTCTCCTTGTCGGCCAGGCCGAACCAGGTCGCGGCCGTGTCCATGTCCTTGTCCCCGCGGCCGGACAGGTTCACCAGAATGGTTGCCTCCGGCCCCAATTCCTTGGCGATGTCGAGCGCGCCGGAGACCGCGTGCGCGGACTCGATCGCGGGGATGATCCCCTCGGTCCGGGACAGCAGCTTGAACGCCTCCATCGCCTGGGCGTCGGTGATCGGCCGGTACGACGCCCGCCCGGTCTCGGACAGCCACGCGTGCTCCGGCCCGACACCGGGGTAGTCCAGCCCGGCCGAGATCGAGTGCGACTCGATCGTCTGCCCGTCCTCGTCCTGCAACAGGAACGACCGCGCACCATGCAGTACGCCGACCTGGCCCGCGCTGATCGTGGCCGCGTGCCGGCCGGTCTCGAACCCGTCACCGCCGGGCTCGATGCCGTACAGCTTCACGTCCGCGTCCGGGATGAACGCGGCGAACAGGCCGATCGCGTTCGACCCACCGCCGACGGAGGCGACCGCGGCGTCCGGAAGCTTGCCGAGCAGTTCGAGCGACTGCTCCCGGGCCTCGTCGCCGATGCCGCGGACGAAGTCGCGCACCATCGCCGGGAACGGGTGCGAACCGGCCGCCGTCCCCAAGATGTAGTGCGTCTTGTCGACGCTGGCGACCCAGTCGCGCAACGCCTCGTTGATCGCGTCCTTCAGTGTCCGGCTGCCGGTCTTGACCGAGATCACCTCGGCGCCGAGCAGTTTCATCCGGGCCACGTTCAGCGCCTGCCGCTCGGTGTCGACCTCGCCCATGTAGACCACGCACTCGAGGTCCAGGTAGGCGCAGGCGGTCGCGGTCGCGACGCCGTGCTGGCCGGCACCGGTCTCCGCGATCACCCGGGTCTTGCCCATCCGCTTGGTCAGCAGGGCCTGGCCGATGGCGTTGCGGATCTTGTGCGCGCCGGTGTGGTTCAGGTCCTCGCGCTTCAGCAGGATCCGGGCACCGGCCACGTCGGACAGCCGGGTCGCGTCGTACAGCAGGCTCGGCGCACCGACGTACTGGCGCAGCATCCGCTCGAACTCACCGGTGAACGCCGGGTCGGCCATCGCCTCCCGCCACGCCGTGGTGAGCCCGTCGAGCGGCGCGATCAGCGCCTCCGGCATGAACCTGCCGCCGAAACGGCCGAAGTGCCCGAACTGGTCGGGCAGCACAGTTGTCATCCGTACAAGCCTTCCAATACCCCGAAGGGGGTGGTGTTCCCGGCCGGCTTCACGGCCCGGGTGTACTAGTGCCGCTGCTGAATGGCGGGGTGCGATCCGGCAGCGACCAGGTCGGCGACCGAGGCGCGGGGATCGCGGCCGGTCACCAAGGTTTCACCGACGAGGACGACATCGGCCCCGGCGCGCGCGAACTCGATTACATCATGGGGGCCGCGGACCCCGGACTCCGCCACCCGGACCAGGTTGGTCGGGATCGTCGGCGCGACCCGGGCGAAGGTGTCCCGGTCGACCTCGAGGGTCTTCAGGTTCCGGTTGTTCACGCCGATCAGCTGAGCTCCGGCGTCCACCGCACGCCGGGTCTCCTCCTCGTCGTGCACCTCGACCAGCGGGCACAGCCCGATCGAATGGGCCCGCTCGATCAGCGAGACCAGCGCCTCCTGCTCCAGCGCCGCGACGATCAGCAGGGCCATGTCGGCACCGGCCGCCCGGGCCTCCCAGAGCTGGTACGAGGACACGATGAAGTCCTTGCGCAGCACCGGTACGTCGACCCGGCCGCGGACCGCGCGCAGGTCGTCCAGGCTGCCGTTGAACCGGCGCTGCTCGGTCAGCACCGAGATCGCGGCCGCCCCGCCGCCCTCGTACTCACCGGCCAGCGCGGCCGGGTCGGTGATCTCGGCCAGGTCGCCCTTGGACGGGCTGGAGCGCTTCACCTCGGCGATGATCGCGATCCCGTCGCCGCGGAACACCGGCATCGGGTCCTTGGCGTCGGGCTTGCGTTGCGCCTCGAGCTTCAGGTCGTCCAGGCTGACCCGCGCCTGGCGCTCCGCGAGGTCCTCCCGGACCCCGGCGAGGATGTCGTCAAGCACAGTCATGTCGGTTCGCCCCTCAGTGCCGGTCGTCGGTCGGAACCCCGAAGCCCAGCAGCTGCATCACCTTGCCGGCCAGCGCACCGACCAGAGCGATCGCGACTGAGATCCAGAACAGCAGCCAGTTCGGCCCCAGCACCATCGCGATGGCGCCGACCGTGAAAGCGATCAGCACGATGGTCACGGCGGTCCAGGCCGCCGGGCTGTTGCCGTGCAGGTCGTGAGCCTCCTCGCTCACCTGCGTCACCGGTTGATCCGCCGTCGTCTTGTCCATGGTTGGCGCCACTCCTCGTCGTCGTCCCGTCCTATTGTGGCGGTAGCCCGCCGCGATCAGAGAGTCGGGTCCTCCCCGGCGTCGATCGCCTTCCACTGATCGGTCCCGTGACCGGACCCTGCGGCGGCCGGATCACGCTCATAGCGCGCCGTCGCCCGTCGCCAGCGATGCGCTGTCAGTACGGCGACCAGCCCTGCTGCGACCAGCGCCACTCCCCCGGTCAGCGCGAGCCAGGGAGCCGGTCCGGTGGTGATCTCGAACGAGTCGGTTCCGAGCGTGAGCGCCGGGCGCAGCCGGGTCAGCTCCTCGAGTCCTGGGCGGACCTGGAACGCGACCACGACGGCCAGCACGCCCAGCAGTACTACCAGGACGGCCAGCACGCGGCGCAGCGCAGTACCGGCCAGTTTGGTCACGATCACGGCCACCACTGCCGCCGCAGCCAGGAAGACCGGTGCGCGGGTCAGGTCGTAGCCCTTGAAGGTTTCCTTGTCGTTGACCGTGGTCCACGGCAGGTACGCCGACAGGCCGAGCAGGGCCAGGGCTACTACCGCCAGGAGGTCAACCAGTCGCTGCGGCCTCATCAGACGTCGCTAAAGGTTCCCGCGACCGCGATCGCGTCGAGTACGGCGGCCGCCTTCGTCCGGCACTCCGCGTCCTCCGCGGCCGGGTCGGAGTCGGCCACGATGCCCGCCCCCGCCTGCACGTACGCCGTCGTACCGCGCAGCACCGCGGTCCGGATGGCGATCGCGGTGTCGGCGTCACCGGCGAAGTCGAGGTAGCCGACCACGCCGCCGTACACGCCGCGCCGGGTCACCTCGAGCTTGTCGATGATCTCCATCGCCCGCGGCTTCGGTGCCCCGGACAACGTTCCGGCCGGGAAGGCGGCGGTGAGCGCGTCGAAGGCGGTCTTGCCGGCCGCCAGCTGCCCGGTGACCGTCGACTCCAGGTGCATCACGTGGCTGTAGCGCCGTACGTCCATGAAGTCGACGACCTCGACGGTGCCCGGTGCGCAGACCCGGCCGACGTCGTTGCGGCCCAGGTCGACCAGCATCAGGTGCTCGGCCCGCTCCTTCGCGTCGGCCCGGAGCTCCTCCTCCAGCGCGTGGTCCTCCTCGGGCGTCACACCGCGGCGGCGGGTGCCCGCGATCGGGTGCAGGATCACCTTGTTGTCGGTCACCTTGACCAGCGCCTCGGGGCTGGAGCCGACGATGTCGAACCCGTCCAGGCGGACGAGGTACATGTACGGGCTCGGGTTAGAACGGCGGAGCACCCGGTAGATGTCCAGCGCGGTCGCGGTGGTCTGCAGCTCGAACCGCTGGGACACGACGATCTGGAACGCCTCGCCCGCGCGGATCTCCTCCTTGGCGTGCTCGACCGCTTCCCGGTACTCGGCGCTGGACCGCTGCCGGTGCGGATCCGGCTCCGCGGATCGATCGGCGCGGACGACGTACGACGGGGTGGGCTGCGCCAGGTCGGCCTCCATCGCGTCGAGGCGGCGGACCGCGTCCGCGTAGGCCTCGTCGACCCGCTCGTCGGAGTCGTCCCAGTTCACCGCGTTCGCGATCAGCCAGATCTCGCCGGTCTCGTGGTCGAGGGCGGCCAGGTCGGTGGCGAACAGGAAGGTCAGCTCGGGCAGGCCGAGGTCGTCGGTCGTTGTGTCCGGCAACCGTTCCAGCCGGCGGACCGCGTCGTACCCGAGGAAGCCGACCATGCCGCCGGTCAGCGGGGGCAGGTCCGGCAGCCGCGGGGTGTGCAGGATCTCCAGCGTCTCGCGGAGCGCCTTCAGCGGGTCACCGGTCTCCGGCAGACCTACCGGCGGGTTGCCGGTCCAGACGGCCTCGCCGTCCCGCTCGGTCAGGGTCGCGGCAGAGCGGACACCGATGAAGGAGTACCGCGACCAGACGCCGCCGTTCTCGGCCGACTCGAGCAAGAACGTGCCGGGGCGCTCGGCGGCGAGCTTGCCGTAGACACCGATCGGCGTCTCGGCATCCGCCAGCAGCCGCCGCGTCACCGGGATGACGCGGCGGTCCTTGGCGTACTCGCGAAAGGTCTCCAGGCTGGGGCTGTTCACTGTGGTTTCAGTCTCCAGGCTCACGGTTTGACCTCGATCTCGCCGTGCTCGAAGCAGCTGCGGGTGCCGGTGTGGCAGGCCGGGCCTTCCTGGTCGACCAGGACGAGCAGGGTGTCGGCGTCGCAGTCGACCAGGATCTGCTTGACGTGCTGACGATGGCCGCTGGTCTCGCCCTTCACCCAGTACTCCTGCCGGCTGCGGGACCAGAACGTGCTCCGCTTGGTCTCCGCGGTACGGCGTACCGCCTCGGCGTTCATCCAGCCCACCATCAGGACCTCACGCGTGTCGTACTGCTGTACTACCGCCGGGATCAGCCCGGCCGCGTCGAAGGTCAGCTCGTCGATACTCACCTGTCCATTGTCGCCGATCACAAGTCGTGCTCCGCACACGGTGTCCTGGCATGAACACCTCCTGCTGCCGGACTGAGAGGATGGCGGAATGACGACGAGTGAGGCACGCGTCCGGGAACTGTTGGCTGAGCACCCGGTGGTCGACGGGCACAACGACCTGCCGATCGCCTTCTACGAACTGTGCGGGTACGACCTGGACGCGCACGATCTGAGCGGTCCGGTCCCCCAGGTGAACACCGATCTGCCCCGGCTGCGACAGGGGCAGGTGGGTGCCCAGTTCTGGTCGCTGTGGGTTCCCCAGGACGCTGACTCCGTACGGCGTACGTTCGAGCAGCTCGACTTCGTCCGGCGACTGGTCGAGCGATTCCCGTCGGAGCTGGAGCTGACATCCTCGGCCGATGACGTGGAGGCGGCGATCAAGGCCGGCCGGATCGCGTCGCTGATGGGGATGGAGGGCGGCCACTCGATCGGTGAGTCCCTCGGCGTCCTGCGGGTGATGCGTGCGCTCGGTGTTCGCTATATGACGCTGACCCACAACAACAACGTGTCGTGGGCGGACTCCGCGACGGACGAGCCGGTGCTGGGCGGGCTGAACGACTTCGGCGAGGAGGTCGTCCGGGAGATGAACCGGATCGGCATGCTGGTCGACCTGTCACATGTCTCGGCGGACACCATGCGGCACGCGCTCCGGGTGACGAGCACGCCGGTGATCTTCAGCCACTCGTCGGCGCGTGCGGTGTGCGACGTACCGCGGAACGCTCCCGACGACGTCCTCGAGACGCTCGCGCGGAACGAGGGCGTCTGCATGGTGACGTTCGTGCCGGCGTTCGTGTCCCAGCCGTACGTCGACTGGATCGCCGGCGCGCGGGAGGCCGTGCCGGAGCTGAATCCGCTCAACCCGGCGGATCAGGTCAAGCTGGCCAACGCGTACGACGTACCGAAGCCCGAGGTCACGCTCGACGACGTGGTGGATCACATCGAGCACGTCCGCGGGATCGCCGGCGTGGACCACATCGGGATCGGCGGCGACTACGACGGGTGCCCGGAGTTCCCCACCGGCCTCGCCGACGTGGCGTCGTACCCCAGGCTCTTCGGGGCGCTCGCCGACCGCGGCTGGAACGAGGCCGAACTGGCAAAGCTTGCCGGTGGCAACATTCTCCGCGTGCTCCGCGCGGCCGACGAGGCCGCCGGCTAGGCGTTCCGGTACACGTCCCGCATCTCGGGCAACTGCTCGAACCCGGCCGCCTTGTAGGTGGCGACCGCGCCCACGTTGAAGGCCGGCGTGCACACGACCGCGCTGGACGAACCCAGCTCCCGCAGGGCGCGCGCCGCCGCGACCGTGATCGCCTGTCCGTAGCCGTGACCGCGGTGTGCCCGATGCACGCCCATCGGTTCGATCAGCCCCGGCTTGCCGGGTCCCGCGGACCAGACCGTCACACCGGCGACCGCCTCGCCCTGCCCGTTGCGGCCGACCAGACACCGCGCGTCGTCGTACGCCGCTCCGGCCGCCATCGCGTGCCAGCGCTCGTCGGTGAACGTAGATCCGTCGAACGACGCCCGCTGGACCGCGGTCCGCTCGTGCGCCTGCTCCGGACCGATCACCTCGATCCGGAGACCCGGGTCCGGCACCGGCTCACTGAGGTCACGCCGCAGCGGTATCCACGGTTCGTCGAGCTCCCAGCCGTCCTTGATCAGCAGGTCCAGAACGAGCGATCCGAGCGGCGCCTCGACGTACACCTTGCCCTCGATCAGTACGCCGCGCTCCGGCGCCGACACGTCCTCGACCAACTGTCGCGCCAGCTCCTCGTCGTGCTGGAGCTCCGGCGCGATCGCCAGCCGCAGCAGCTCGGGATCGTCCAGCATCCCGACCGCCAGGGTCTCCCCGTCCCGGCTCCACATCCTGGTCGCCGCCGCGGTCTGCTCCCCGCCGAAGCGCCAGTACCACCCCAGATCCCCCGGGTGCAGCTGCACCACAGCTCCGTCGTACTGCCACCCCCGCAACACCCGCACCACGTCGCCCAGCCCGTCAACCCCCGGCACACCCATCCCAATAGCCATACCCCGATCACACACCACCCCACCCACACCCGCACCCGACTTTCCCGGCGGCAGACAGTGACCTGGCACACGCCCCTGTTTGGAGATGACGTCATCGGGCACGGGGCGGGCTCAGTGATTCCTAGAGGTTGGAGTAGTTGTGCTGACGCTGACCGAGAACGCGACTCTGGTGATCAAGAGCATCACGGGGGTCGACGGTGCGCCGGAGGGCGCCGGGGTACGGATCTCGCAGGAGGATCCGGCCAACCCCGCGCTCGCGGTGACGACCACGGAAGCGCCGCGCCCGGGTGACCAGGTGGTCGAGGAGAGTGGCGCGCGGGTGTTCCTCGAGGAGAACGCCGCGAACGCGCTCGACGACAAGATCCTGGACGCGGCGGTCGACGACAAGGGCGGCGTCGAGTTCCTGCTGGTGCCCCAGCCGGGCAACGGCCGGGAGAACGGTGCCGCCCCGACTCCCTGAGTCGACCTGATCGCACGCGTACGGCCGGGACCGGCCCCTTTCCGCGGTCCCGGCCGTTACGCGTGCCCTCAAAGAGCTAGACGGCGCTCCGCTGGGCGATCCAGCTGTCGTGCAGTCGCGTGTAGACCCCGCCGGCGCCGACCAGCTCCGCGTGCGGACCGCGCTCGACGATCTCGCCGTTGTCGAAGACCAGCACCTCGTCGGCCGCCTCCGCCGTCGACAACCGGTGCGCGATGGTCACCGACGTCCGGCCCGCCATCAGCCGCTCGAGTGCCGCGTTGACCCGAACCTCGGTCCCCGGATCGACCGCCGATGTCGCCTCGTCGAGGACGAGCAGATCGGGGTCGGCGATATTCGCCCGAACCAGCGCGACCAACTGGCGCTCACCCGCCGACATCGACTCACCGCGCTGACCCACCGGCGAATCCAGACCGTCCGGCAACGACTCCAGCCAGTCCGTCAGGCCGAGCGACTCGAACGCCGCCAGCAGCTGAGCGTCCGTCACCTCCGGTCGGCCGAAGCGCACGTTCTCCGCCAGTGACGCGTCGAAGAGGTACCCGTCCTGCGGCACCATCACCACCCGCTCCCGCAGCGACGCGAACGAGATCTCCCGCGCGTCCACCCCGTCCAGCAGTACGGCGCCCGAACTGGGGTCCATCAACCGGGTCAGCAGCTTCGCGAACGTCGTCTTCCCCGACCCGGTCTCCCCCACCACCGCGACCCGCCGATGCGGTTCCAGTCGTACGTCGACATCCCGCAGGACCAGCTCGCCTTCCGGATACGCGAAGTCCACGTCCGAGAACTGCACCGAGATCGGCCCGCGCGCCTGTACGACCCCCGACTCACCCGGGTCGACCACGTCAGCCGGCGTCGCGATCACGCCGAGCACCCGCCGCCAGCCGGCGAACGCGCTCTGCGCATCCGTCAGCACCTGGGTCGCGATCTGCACCGGGTCCGAGAACAGCGCCACCAGGAACATGAACGCGAGGATCTCCCCCAGCGTCGCCTGCTGGTCGACCCCGAGCAGCACGCCGACCGTCAGCACCCCGGCGTTCGCCAGACCGGCGGCCAAGCCACCGATCGAGAAGGTCAGACCCGTGATCGCCTGCGCCCGTGTCGCCGTCCGCCGGTAGTCCTCGATCGAGGCGTCGATCCGGTCCTGGGTGCGCTTCTCGATCGCGTACGCCCGGACCACCTGCGCGCCGACGACCGGCTCGGCGATCGCGGACAGCATCTCGCCGACCTTCGCCCGCACCACGCCGTACGCCGCGGACATCAGCCGCTGCAGCGACTTCAGGCTGGCGAACAGCGGGATGAAGCAGATCAGGACGACGAGTGCCAGCTGCCAGGAGTAGACGAACATGACCACGGTCGCGAGCACCATCTGCCCGATGCTGACCAGGAAGATGAACCCGCCGAACTGCAGGAACTGCGACACCGTGTCCACGTCCGACGTGACCCGGCTGACCAGCGCGCCCCGCCGCTCGGTGCTCTGCGTCAGCACCGGCAGGTCGTGTACATGCCGGAACGCCTTGATCCGCATCGTCGACAGCCCGCGCTCGGAGTTGACCGCGAGCCGTACGGTCGTCAGGTACGACGCCACCCCGGTGATCAGAATCGCGATCGTACAGACCACGCACATCCACGCCACGAACGACATATCCGGCCCGCCCGGACCGGACAGCCCCTTGTCGATCGTCTGCTGAACAGCGATCGGTACGACGATCCTCCCGCCCGTCATCACCAGCGCGAGAAGCCCGGTGATCCACCAGCCCTGACCCAATTCGGGCGACACCCGCACGCCCTGCCGCAGCGTGTCCAGACCACCCGCGTCATCGCCGTGATCCAGCCGGCTCGTTTCGACCGTGCTCACGCGGACGCTCCTTCCGAGTCAAGGTCGTCTATCTCGGCGGCCAGGTCCGCCTCTTCCTGTCGCCGTGCCGCGTCCTTCTCGTACGCGTCGACCAGCTCGCGATAGGCGGCCGACTTCTGCTGCAGTTCGGTGTGCGTCCCCTGCGCCGAGATCCGGCCCTCGTCGAGGAACACCACCTCGTCGGCGAGCGAGATCGTCGCCTTGCGGTAGGCGATCACCAGCACGGTGGTCGCGGCCTCCGAGTCCTGGACGGTCGACCGCAGCCCAGCCAGGATCCGCGCCTCGACCTGCGGGTCGACCGCACTGGTCGCGTCGTCCAGGATCAGCAACCGTGGTCGTCGTACCAGGGCCCGGGCCAGCGCGATTCGTTGCCGTTGACCACCGGACAGCGTCGTACCGCGCTCGCCGACCTTGGTGTCCAAACCCTCCGGCATGCTCTTCACGAAGCCGTCGCCCTGGGCGATCCGGAGCGCGTCCCAGACGTCTTCGTCGCTGTAGTCGCCGCCGAGCGTCACGTTGCCGCGGATCGTGTCGTCGAACAGGAACGCGGTCTGCGCCACCAGCGCGACCGAACCGGCCAGCTCGTCCCGGGCGAGGTCGCGCAGATCGAGCCCGTCGACCTTGATTGCACCTTCCTCGGGGTCGATCAGCCGGGTCAGCAGCGTCATCAGCGTCGATTTCCCCGCACCGGTCGGACCGACCATCGCGACTGTCCGACCGGGCTCGATGGTGAAGTCCACGCCGGTCAGCACATCCCGCTCGGGCAGGTACCCGAACCGTACGTCGGAGACCTCGAGCCGAGCCGCCTTGGTCGACGTCAGCTCCGCGGAGCCGTACTCCATCCCGCCCTCGGCGGTCAGCACTCGCTGGACGCGGTCCCACCCGACGACAGAACGTGGCAGCTCGCCGAGCACCCAGCCGAGCGCCCGGATCGGGAACCCGATCAGCGTGAACAGGAACGCCACCTGGACCACGTCACCCGCGTCGGCGGCGCCCGACTGCACCCGGCCGACGCCGACCAGCAGCACCGCGAGCACACCCAGTCGGGGCAGACCGTCGATGACCGGGTCGAACACACCGCGGGCCTTGTTCACCGCGATGTTCGCGTCCCGCAGTGCGTACGTCGGGGTGCGGAAGCGCTCGGTCTCGGCCGCCTCCCGGCCCAGCGTCTTCACCACCAGCGCGCCGTCGAACGACTCGTGCGCGACCTCGGAGACGTCCGCGCGGAGCTGCTGCGCGCGGGTCGCGAGCGGCTGCAGGTAGCGCTGGAAGATCACGTTCGCCACGAACACCAGCGGGAACACCAGGCAGCCGACCAGGGCCAGCCAGGGGTCGGCCATGAACATGGCGACCGTCGCGAACGCGAGCATCGCCAGCACGCCGATCGCCATCGGCAGCGGCGCGATCACGAACCAGATCGACTCCACGTCCGCATTGGCGTTCGACAGCAACATGCCGGTCGAGTGCTGGTGGTGCCACTCGAGCGGAAGCTTCAGGTACTGCCGGGTGACCCGGCGCCGGTACGTCGCCTGCAGCCGGTACTGCATCACGCCGGCCCCGATCCGCCGGCCGACCACCCCGATCGCCCGCAGGATCGCGATCCCGAGGAAGAGCGAGACCATGCCGGCGATCGCACCGAACGTGGTGTGACCGCTCTCCAGCGCGGGCCGGACCACGTGGTCGGTCGCCCATCCGAGCGCCCACCCGTCGGCCACGGTCATCGCGCCGTACAACATGCTCGCCAGCACGGACAGGGCGAAGATCCACGGCTCCTCCCAGATCGCGACCTTCAGGACCGCGAGGCCCCTGCGGGTCACGCTCCCCTTGTCTGGGACTTTCGGCGGCACGGGCAACACGCTCCAGGACAGTCAGGTGCATCAACCAGGCACAGGCATGACAACGATTGACATTCTGCCATTCCACTCCGACAACTACGATCGAGTTGTGACCGACTACAGCCGGGTAGAACGACTTGCTCTGTGTGATCTGTTCGATCAGCTCGGACCGGACCAGCCGACGTTGTGCGCGGGCTGGACGACCTACGATCTGGCCGTGCACCTGCACGTCCGGGAGGCCGATCCGATGGCCGGTCCGGGCATCGTGATCCCGGCGCTGTCGGACACCACCGAGAAGCGGATGGCCCGGGTCAAGGCGCGGTACAGCTTCACCGAGGTCGTCGACAAGGTCCGCAACGGACCGCCGACGTTCTCGATCTACTCGGTGCCGAAGTTCGGACACCAACTGAACACGACCGAGTACTTCGTCCACCACGAGGACGTCCGCCGCGCCCAGCCGTCGTACGACGTCCGCACCCTCCCGGCCGGTCAGCAGGCCGGGCTGTGGAAGGCGGTCCGGCTGGCCGCCAAGTCGATGACCCGGAAGGCGCCGAGCGGTCTGGTGCTGCGGTCGCCGGACGGTACGACGTCGATCGCGAAGAAGCCGACCGAGCTCGGGTCGGTGACAGTGACTGGTGAGCCGGCGGAGCTGGTGCTGTTCTGCTTCGGCCGGCAGCAGGTGGCCGACGTACAACTGGACGGCGAGGCGGAGACGGTCGAGCGGCTCCGCAGCGCGTCATTCGGAGTCTGAGGCGCGCTTCTTCCGCCGCCAGCGCTGGACCACGCCGCTCGCCACGGTCGTGAGGATCACGAGCACGATCGCCGCCAGCACGCCTTGCCATGGCTCGTCGAACAGGGCGTACCCGAGCAGCCCGATCGCCATGTAGACCGCAGCCCACAGCGACGACGCGATCAGATCCACCACCGCGAACCGCTCCCATGAATAACCGGCGAGCCCAGCCGCGAGCAGCACCGGCACCCGGCCACCCGGAATCAGTCGGGATGTCAGCAGCACGCCGATCTCGTGATCGGCCAGCCGGACCCGCAGCGCGTCCAAGGACGCGTTGTCGCGCAGCCATCCGACCCGTTTCGCCAACCGCTCACCACCGAAGCGGCAACCGGCGTACACGATCAGGTCCCCGAGATACGCCCCGAGCGCACCTGCGAGCAGTACGCCGGCCAGCCCGATCGGATTCCCGTGCGACGCGAGTACGGCGCCGGCCGACACCGCCGCGCCGGTCGGCAGCACCGGCAGTACGGCGCCCAGCAGGACAGCACCGGCGAGCGCGAACAGATACCAGAGATCGAAGTGGGTGTTGCCGCTCACGGCACGACCACCTCGGTCGACTCGCCCGGCACCAGGACGTCCACCTTCACCGCGGGATCCAGCTCGGCCATCGCGGTCTTGAACCTGTCCCCCGGCGGCAGGAACAGCTCCGGCTTCAGCCAATCGCACCCGATCGGCCAGAACGTCCCGAAATGTACCGGGATCGCTGCCCGGGCCCCGACCAGCCGAACCGCGTCCGCCGCCCGGACCGGATCCAGGTGCCCGGGACCGAGCGACGGCCCCCAGCCGCCGACCGGCACCAGCGCCAGGTCGACCGGGCCGGCTTCCGCGGCCAGGTCGTCGAACAGGTCGGTGTCACCGGCGAACCACACACTCGGCGAGCCCTCGACCCGGTAGCCGAGAGCCGGTCCGACGTACGACGACCACGGCAGCCGGCGGCCGTCGTGATGGGCCGTGACCGCGGTGATGTCGAGTGCGCCGATCCGCACCTGGTTGCCCGGGGCAACCTCGATACAGCGGTCCGCGACGGCGTCACCACAGTCCTGCCGGATGAGCCGGGCCGCACCCTGCGGCACGACCAGCGCGGCGTCCGGCGCGACCAGCGGGATCGAGGTGAGATGCAAGTGGTCGGCATGCATGTGCGAGATGAGTACGGCGTCGCACTCGGCCGCAGCGGGTAGCGGGGCCGGCCCGCGGCGCCGGCGCAGATGCGCGATGCGCGAGGTGAGGACGGGATCGGTGAGCAGCCGCGTGCCGTTGTCCTCGATGGTGGTGGTGGCATGCCCCCACCAGGTGATCCGCACGCGTCAGGCCTCCACACTCGTCTCGACCGAACTCCGGAGGTCCTTGCGGTGGCCGAGGTGTTCGAGCCAGCTGATCAGCAGCGCGTGGACCGCGTCGGAGCCTACGGGAGCCTCGTCCACCACCCAACGACTCGGGTGCACCAGCACCGCCTCGGTCTGCCAGCCGCCGATCCCGCCATGGCACCCGACCAGCTCCTCGAACGCCGCCACCTCGTGGGTGTAATGGTCCAGCCGGCTGACCACCACGATGTCCCCGTTGTGCGGCATCTCCGCCTGCCGCAGCATCGACGCGGCCGCGAACGGTCCGTACGGCGTCAACGGGTCGTCCCCTTCGATCCGGCCGGTCTTCAGGACGTGGACACCGGTCTGGCCGATCGCGACCGGTCCCTCGGCCAGCGAGTCGACCACCACGAAGCCGACGCCAGGGTGGGTCGCCAGACCGGGGATCAGCTTCGGGTGCAGCAGCTCGATCTCCTCCAGCGGCACCCGGCCGGGCGTGGTCGCCAGGTAGATCAGCGCCAGGTTGCCCGAGGACGTCACCACCACCTGCTCGTCGGCGGCCACCTCCGGCGGGCAGTCCTTCGGGCCGAGCTCCACCTCGCCGCTCAGGGCCTTGCCGTGCAGTGCCTTCCGGGTAACTGATCCGGCCACGCCGCGGCGCAGGCTGACCTCGGTCAGGAACGCGTTCACCGGACCCCAGCCCTCGGTCTTGCCGACCGCGGCCACCGGCTCCTTGGTGGTGTCGACCAGGTCGTCGACCACCTCGGTCAGCGTCCGGCCGTAGCGCTGCAGGAAGGTCGAGCCCTGGCTCTGCCCGTGGTCGGACAGGACGACGATCTCGTACGAGTGCGGCAGGATGTCGATGATCCGCTGCAGCGCACCGAGGACGCGGTCCAGCCCTTCCAGGGTCTGCAGTGACTCGGCGCGGGTCGGGCCGGCGTGGTGGGCGACCTCGTCGTAGTCGACGAAGTCGCAGTAGATCACCGGAGTGCCCTTGACCAGCTCGTCGGTGATCAGCGAGACGTTCAGGTCGCGCAGGAGCACGTTGCTGATCGCCCGCAGGAAGATGTAGGCGCCACCGCGCTTGACCCGCGGGACCAGGTGCCGGACCCGTTGGCGCCGGGCCTGGTGCAACTCCTTCACCATCTCGGCGACACACAGCACCAGGCCACGGGCGGCGCCCTGGGGGCTGGAGAAGAACCGGACGTACCCACGGCTGCGGTTGCTCGGCAGCGACGCCCGGCTGAAGACCAGCTCGCACCGGTGCGCGTCCCCGGACCAGTTGTTGCTGATGCTGACGCCGCCGTCGGCGAGCAGGCCGCGCCCTGTCGACATCCGGTCCTCGATCTCGGCGGCGTCCCGGCCCCGGTTGGTCACCATCACCCGGCCGGACTCCTTCTCGTACCACCGGAACGCCGGGATCTGCCGCGAGCCGCCGTGCAGGATGCCGGCCTGGCTGGCCGGGGTCGTCGACGGTACGCCGGTGTGCCAGCCGACCAACGAGTGCTTGCCGTCCCGGATCCAGCCGCCCAGGTTCGGCAGATTGCCGGCCAGCACCATCCAGTTCAGCAGCGGCTCGGACAGGCCGTCGATCTGGATGATCAGCATCCCGGTCTTCGGTGCCGGGGTGATCTTGCGGGCCCGGCGGTGCACGACCCGCATGACTTCGGCGACGTACGCGTCGTCACTGCCGGCGTACGCGACCCAGCCGACGAACGCGCTCACCGACGACATCACGATCGCCACCAGCAGTGCCGCCTCGACCCCGCCGTGCAGGTTGATCCCCGGGTCCACGGTGATGCCGAGGTAGACGACGCCGAACTGGGACAGCAGGCCGCCGACCAGGACGCCGACCGAGCCGATCAGGATCGCGACTCCGGCCAGTACCCAGCGCATCAGCATGCTGAACACAGCCAGCAGCACGACCAGCCGCAGGATCGGCATCCGGCCGTCGCTGCTGATCTGCGGCAGTGTCCAGAACGTGATGATGAGCGAGATCAGCGAGGCCAGGCCTCCGAAGAGCATCGCCTGCAGTCCACGCCCGGTCCGTCGGCGCAGGTCGAGCCAGACCGGGCGTCGTCGCCGCCGGTCTCCGGACATCTGCTCAGGTGGTTTCGCCATCTCCTGCTCGGTGCTCCCCGTCGTGCCCCGCCCTATGTCACTGTGCCAGACCGAGCCTACGAGGCATCGTCCACTGCAGCTGCACCGCGCCACGCACCGGACGGGTGGATCCCGGGTTCACCTCCGGGACCCACCGGGCGATCCCTGACCTGTCACTGAACCTCTAGGTAGTCAACCTCCGCATACAGCTCGCCCTTCGTCAGGCGGATCGTGTTCCAGCCGGCGTTCAGCGTGACTGACACAGAACTCTGCTGCCAGTTGTCCCAGCCGGTGGCCGGGTAGCTGACCGCCCCCTGGCTGTTGCCATTGACAACAACTCCGTGGCTGGCAGTGGCACCCGAGCCGTTCGCGTACCCGACGTGCAGGGTGTAACTGCCCGCGACCGGCGCGTACACAGTGTTCTCCACCCAGGAGTCGGCGTAGTCGATGTACGCCACGACCTTCCCGTCCGAAGCGCCGGCCGCGTTCGACCGTACGACGCAGTGGTTCAGCGTCCCGCGCTCAGCCTCGTACCGGACGCGGCTGCCCCGGACGACCGGATAGTCGTTGGCCCAACCGAGGTCGGCGACGTACAGATGCCGCGAACCGCCGACCCAGCCGTGGACGAAGACCTTGTCGCCGACGAAGTCCGCGCCACCCGGCCCGCAGATGTGGTTGTCGACCGTCGCCGTCGTCATCAGCGGCCGGAAGGCGGTCGTCCACGGCCCGCTCAGGCTCGGCGCCGTCGCGTACGACGTCAGGTAGTTGCAGTCGGTGTAGCCGCCACTGGAGAAGAACAGCAGGTACTGGCTGCCGCGCTGCACCAGATCGGGTGCCTCGATGATGCCGCTCGAGGTGAGCAGCGCCGAGTTCCCGCCGACCAGGGTGGTGCCGTTGTTCGCCGTACGCGTGAGCCAGAGGGTCGACGGCTGGCCGATCGCGTTGCCGTCGTTCTTCCAGACCAGAGAGCGAGTGCCGTCGTTCGCCACGAAGGTGTTCGCATCGATCGCGCCGCCGAGGTCGAGCGGGCAGATCATCGGCTGGCTACCGACCGGGGCAAACGGGCCCAGCGGTGAACTTGCCGTGGCGACGCCGATGCATTGGCGACCCGATGCCTTGTGCCAGGCCGTGTAGGTGAGGGTGTAAGAGCCGTCCGGGTTCGGGTAGACGTCCGGCGCCCAGGTGCGGCCCGATTGCGCCCAGCCCGACGACGGTCCGCCGGGCATCGCGTCACCGCGGATCGTCCAGGGCCCGTTCGCGCTCGGAGCGGTCGCGACCGGCACGTGTCCACGGCCGTTGTTGGTCGAGTACGCGTACCAGGTGCCGTTCTTCTCGAACACGTCCGGATCCGGGAAATCCTCCCCGATGATCTGTGCGGGGAAGACGGCTGCGGTCGTGCGCTGCGTCGAGGCCTGGCCGGGCGCTGACAGCAGTGCGGCCAGGCTGAGTGCGGCCAGCGCAGCCATTAGTAGTCGTCGAAGCATGAGTACTCCTCAGGTGGGGCGGAACCTGTGCCGAGCAGTTTTCCATCGATTCACCTGGATGGCGAGAGATCAATTGCGCTGATCACTGGACCCAGGGCAGCGCGGGGTGGAGACTCCCGCTAGTTGGTTTCCGCCTGGGTTGAGGGGAGTTCTCGTGAGGTATTTACCGAGAGTGTCGGGGCGTGGGGTGATCACTGCCGTAGCCGTCCTGGCGACGGCGGCCGGCGGGGTGGCGATCCAGTCAGGTACGGCGCCGACCGCCGTACAGGCGACGCCGCTGCAGACGCAGCTGGACACGCTGCTGAACGACAGCCGGTACAACGGCTCACAGGTCGCGCTGGTGGTCCGGGACGCGACGACCGGCGAGACCTTGTACGACCGGAACGGCGGCCAGCGGATGCTGCCCGCGTCGAACACCAAGCTCTTCTCCTCGACGGCCGCGATGCACGTCCTCGGCCCGTCGTACCGCTTCCACACCGACGTTCTCGCGACCGGCCCGGTCCATAGCGGCACGTTGCTCGGCAGTCTGTATCTCAAGGGGTACGGCGACCCGACCGCCCTCGAGTCCGATTACGCCGGACTCGCCAAGCAACTCGCCGACTCCGGCGTCCGACGCGTCGTCGGCGACCTGATCGCGGACGACACGTACTTCGACCACGTCCGGCTCGGTGACAGCTGGGCCTGGGACGACGAACCGTTCTACTACTCCGCCCAGATCTCCGCCCTCACGCTCGCCCCGGACACCGACTACGACTCCGGTACGGCGATCGTCGAGAGCCGGCCCGGTGCGACGGTCGGAGCACCTGTGAACCTCACGCTGGTCCCGGCGAACGGCGTACTCAAACTGGTCAGCACCGCCAAGACCGGCGCGGCCGGGTCGTCGAACACGCTGAGCATCGAGCGCGAGCACGGCACCAACATCGTCCGGGTGACCGGCTCGGTGCCGCTCGGCGCGAGCGTCGGCCAGGAGTGGGTGACGGTGTGGGAGCCGGAGCTCTACGCGGCTGACGTGTTCCGGCGGGCCCTCGCCGCCCAGGGCATCAGCATGGTCGGGCAGATCAAGAACGCCGCCTCCCCCACCACCGCCCGGGTCCTCGCCCGGGACGAGTCGATGACGGTCGGCGAACTGATGAACCCGTTCCTCAAGCTGTCCAACAACATGCACGCCGAGACGCTGGTCAAGGCGATGGGTGCGGTGGCGGAGGCCGAGGGCAGCTGGCCCGCCGGCCTGGGTGTCGTCACCGACTACGCGCAGAGCGTCGGCGTCGACACCAGCACGATCCGGCTGTCCGACGGCTCCGGCCTGTCCCGCAAGGTCAACGTCACCGCGGACAGCATCACCGATCTGTTGATCGCGGTCCAGCAGGAGCCGTGGTGGCAGCAGTGGTACGACGCTCTGCCGATCGCCGGCAACGCGCAACGCTTCGTCGGCGGCACGCTGCGCAGCCGGATGGCCAACACTCCCGCCGCCAACAATCTCCACGGCAAGACTGGGTCCCTCACCGGTGTCACGTCCCTGTCCGGCTACGTGACCAACGCGGACGGCCGCAAGCTGGTGTTCTCGATGATGAGCAACAACTACCTGGTCAGCCCCCGCTCCATCGAGGACGCAGTCGGCGTCACCCTCGCCTCCTGGTCTGACCAGGCTCCCGTCGCCATCGCCCCCAACACCCTCAGAACCACCACCGAGCAGTGCGACCTCGAATGGGAGAAGGCCTGCTAATCGGTTCGACAGCACGGCGGTCGTTCATCACGATGTGTGAATGACCGCCGTACTGCCCGACACCTACACCGTCCGTCCACCGGCCAAGGAGGATGCGGAGGCGGTCCTCGCCCTGGTGTCCGCCTACAACACCGCGGTGGTCGGCTTTGCCGACTACACCCTCGACGACGCGGTCGACGCGTTGACCGAGCCCGGATTCGAACCGGAGACGGACGGCTGGCTGGTGTTCGCCGGGGACACCCCGATCGGCTACGGCTGGGTGTTCGGCAAGGGCGACCACCACCTGCTCGACATCGATCTCTTCACCGCCGATCCGGCGGTCGAGACCTACCTGCTCGGACAGATCGTCCGGCGGGCGCGCGAGCTCGCCGTCGAGTACGGGCACTCGTCGGTCCAGCTCGATGCCGTTGTCTACCGCGCCGACGAACCGCGCCGCCGGCGGCTTACGGACGACGGCTTCAGGCCTGGTACGACGTTCCACCGGATGCGGATCGACCACGACGGACCGGTCGAGACACCCGTCGTTCCGGCCGGTGTCACGGTCCGCCGAGGCGCGCCGGATGAGGCAAGCCGGCGCGTGGCGCATGCCGTGATGACGAAGAGCTTCGAGGGACAGTTCGGGTTCACTCCACGGACCTTCGAGGAGTGGCATGCGGCGCATGAGAACCATTCGGCGTTCGACTGGTCGCAGGTGACCTTGCTGGAGGTGGATGGGCAGCCGGTCGCTCTCCTGGAGTCCAACGACCAGTTCGTCGAGGACGAGAACTGCGGCCACATCGGCCGGTTGTGCGTCCTGGCCGAGGCGCGTGGTCGCGGCCTGGCCAAGTTCCTCCTGCGAGATCAGTTCGCCCTGGACGCGGCGGCCGGGCGGACCGGGACGATCCTGCACGTGGACACCAACAACCCGACTCCGGCACTCGACCTCTACCTCGCCGTGGGCATGCGCGCCGCACTCGTGATCGATGTCTGGCGCCTGGAGGTGGTGGCGTGATGGAAGGCTTCGACATCCGTCCGATAACGATGGATGACGCCGCGCTGATTGCTGAGCGGAGTGGCGCCTACACCAGCGCGCTGCTCGGGTTCGCGAAGCACAGTGCGGAGGATGTTGCCAACTATCTGCGGGATCCTGGGTTCGATCCTGGGACCGACGGGTGGGTTGTGCTCGATGCCGATGGGGAGTTCGCCGGGTCGGCGACCGCGGCGGCGAACAGTGACGGGTCGCGGCTGAATCTCGAGGTGTTGAGTGAGATTCCGGCCGTGGCCGAGTGGCTGCTGGAGCGGGCGATCACGAGGGCCGAGGAGGCTGGGCGGGCGGCCGGGCACGGCGAGGTCGTACTGAGTGTCGGCGTGATCCGGCAGGACGAGTTCATGCCGGAGTTCGTGGCCGCGAAGGGCTTCGCGATCGCTACGTCGATCCACCGGATGCGGATCACCTTCGACGGCGTGGTCGAGCCGCCGCCGGTTCCGGCCGGAGCAGTCGTACGGCGTGGGGCCTTCGATGACCCGAGTCGCCGCGCGGCGCACGCCGTACTGGTGGAGGCATTCAGCACGCAGCGGGGGGCGGATCCGCGGCCGTACGAGGAATGGGCCGCGTCGCGGGAGAGCCGGTCGACCTTCGACTGGTCACAACTCACCACGGTCGGGCTCGACGGACAGGCCGTCGCGGTCGCCGAGTGCAACGACAACTTCATCAGCACCGACAACTGCGGGTACATCGGCCGCCTCGCCGTCGTACCCCAGGCACGCGGCAAGGGCCTCGCGAAGTTCCTGCTGTACGACGCCTTCGCCACCGACGCAGCCGCGGGTCGCGCCGGCACGATGCTGCACGTCGACAGCTCCAACCCGACTCCGGCCGTCGGCCTCTACACCTCCGTCGGAATGCGCCCCGACCTGATCAGCGACATCTGGCGACGGACGATCCAGCTCTAGACGATCTCGCCGGGGCGGTCGCGGTCCGCCCCGGCGAGGTCGTCAGTTCAGGAGGGTGCGGTAGCCGGTACTGCCGGCGTAGACCTTGCGTCCGTCGAGCGCCTGGCGGAGGTCGAGGTGGACCGCGGTCGGGGTCTCGTCCGGCTGCACGCACTGGCGGCCCTCGTTCTGCTCCGGGCCGACGGCGTACCGGTACGCCGCGATCCGGACGGTCGAGGCGTCCTGCCCCAGGATGCGTACGACGGTGGTCGGCACACACGCCGCGGCGACGTACGGATCGCGTGGCACCTCCACGATCAGCATCGACGGGCGGTGCGGATCGAGGCGCACGGACGAGACCGCGGTCTCCGCCTGCAGCACCAGCAACGTCGTACCGACCTTGAACTGCGCCGGCGGCGGCCCGTCGTCCAGGTAACCCGGCGTCGGAGTCGTGATCACCTCGGCCGGCTCCTGCTCGGCACGCGGAAGGTCCACGGTCGCGACGACCGCACCCGCGACGGCAATCACGGCGGCCGCGGTCGCCAGCACGTTCCGCCGCCGACGCCGGGCGCGGACGGCCCGCTCGACGTACTCGAACGGCGGAGCCTCCTCCGGCGTCTGCTCGTCGACGTACTCGACCAGCACCTCGGTCGGCAACTCACGCATGATCGGTCACCTCCTTCACGGCAAGCAACGGCGCCAGAGCCTGGCGCGCCCGGGCAAGCCGCGATTTCACCGTGCCGGACGGCAGTTGCAGTTCCTCGGCGATCTGCTCGATCGGCAGATCCATGACGTGATGCAGTACGACGACCGCCCGCTGCGTCGGCGTGATCCGGGCCAGCGCCGCGGCCACATCCAACGCCTCACCATCCGGCCCGGGGACCTCGGTCGGCCGACCCCTGAGCTTCGCCAGCGCACGCGTCGCGACCTGCTGTCGCCGCAACCGGCTCACCAGCGTGCGTACGGCGACCGCCCGCACCCAGGCCTCCGGGTCGTCGTACCGGCGGATTGAGTCCCAGCGGCTGAGCAGCTTCACGTACGCGTCCTGCGCAACCTCCTCGGCGTCCGCCCGGGAACCCCCGATCGACACCAGGACGCCGATCAGCCGCGGCCAGGTCCGCCGGTACAGCGCGGCCACGTCCGCCGCCGGATCGCCGTCGAAGTCCTGCACACTCACCCCTCCCCACCGGTCGTCACACGGCTAACACGCGCGACTACCGCACCCGGTTCCATCCCGGTCCGAAGAAGTTTTCCCGGCCGGAGGACCGAGCGGTAGGTGTTGCACTCCGGAGATCTGAGAGATTACTCTCGAAACATGTCTCTCAGAAATCCGTACGGCGACTTCGAGATCACCGACCCGCAGGCGATGCGGGCGTTGGCGCATCCCGTCCGGCTGGCCGCGCTCAGCTGGTTGCAGAAGAACGGCCCGGCGACGGCGACCCAGCTGTCCGAGCACGTGGGCGCGTCGCCGTCGGTTACCAGCTGGCATCTGCGCCACCTGGCGAACTTCGGCCTGGTGGTCGACGAGCATCCGCCGGACGCGGACAAGCGGCAGCGCTGGTGGCGAGCGGTGGCGCGCGGGTTCCGGTACGAGATGCCGGACACCCCTGAGGGCGTCGAGGCCGGCCGACTACTCCGTGCCGAGATGATGAACCAGGCGCTGGAGTCCGCCCAGCAGTGGCTGGTCGAGACCGAATCCGAGCTGGACCCCGAGTGGGACCGGCTGGCCGGCTCCGCGAACACCCGGCTGGTGCTCACCGCAGCCGAGGCCGAGGCCGTCGAGGACGCCATCGAGCAGCTGCTGGCGCCCTACGTCCAGCGCGGCGAAGAGGGCGCACCCGCGGACGCCCGGGCGATCCGCTATCTCCGCATGTCCTTGCCTGAAGCACCAAACTGACCGGGGGACCCCACAGGTGAAGACTCTTCCCGCCACGAGTCTCTGGCGCGACCGGCAGTTCCGGACCTTCTGGTCCGCGCAGACCGTCTCCGAGTTCGGCGACCGGGTCACCGAGCTGTCGTTGCCGCTGATCGCCGTACTGCTGCTCGACGCGTCACCCAGTCAGGTCGGCTTCCTCACCGCTGCGGTCTGGCTGCCGAACATCGCGTCGCTGTTCATCGGCACGTGGGTCGACCACCGGCCGGACAAACGCCCGCTGATGATCGCGGCCGACATCGCCCGGGCGGGCCTGCTGCTCACCCTTCCCGCGGCGTACTGGCTGGACATGCTGACGCTCGGCCATCTCTACGTGATCGCCATCCTGGCCGGGACCGCCGACGTCGTGTTCGGTACGTCGTACGCGTCGTTCTTCGTCCGTCTGGTCTCGCGCGACCAGTTCCTCGAGGCGAACAGCAAGCTCTCCGCGACCCGGTCCATCTCGTTCATGGGCGGCCCGGCGATCGCCGGCGCGCTCGTGCAGTGGCTGACGGCACCGATCGCGATCGTGGTCGACGCGCTCTCGTTCCTGGTGTCGGCGTTCCAGCTCGGCCGGCTCAAGACGCCTCCAGGGGAGCCCGAAGAGTCGGTCGAGCCGCTCCTGAAGCGAGCCCGCGCCGGGATGCACTACCTGCTCCACCACCCGTATCTGCGCAGCAGTCTCGGCTGCGCGACGACGGTCAACTTCTTCAACCTGATCAGCCTGGCGCTGCTCGTCCTGTTTGCCAGCCGCAACCTCGAACTGTCCGCCGGGACGATCGGTCTGGCGTTCGGGATCGGCGCCTCCGGCGGCCTGCTCGGCGCCCTGGCCGCTTCTCCGCTGACCCGGATCTTCGGTGCCGGACGGGTGATCGCGGCCAGCTCGATCATCTTCCCGGGGTCGATCGCGATCGCGGCGCTCGCGGACGGTCCGACCTGGGCCCGGGCCACCGCGCTGGCCGCGGCCGAGTTCATCGGGGCGTTCGCGGTGATGTGCTTCGACGTACCGCTCAACTCGCTGCAGGCCGCGGTCACGCACGACCACATGCGCAGCCGGGTCGCGGGCGCGTTCAGCAGCATCAACTACGGCGTACGACCGCTCGGCGCGATCGTCGGCGGCCTCCTCGGTACCTGGATCGGCGTCCGTGAGACCTTGCTCGTCTCGGCAGCCGGCGGCTTCCTCGCCGTCCTGTGGCTGGTCCGCTCCCCCATCATCCGCACCCGCAGCCTCGACGGCCTGCAGCCACCGGAGATCTAGGGTGCGCCCTAGTCGTCGATCTCGAGCTTGGCGACCGTCCGGCGGAGTGGGACCTCCTTGATGAAGAGCACCGCGATCAGGCTGACCACTGCACACGCTGCCGCGATCAGGAAGATCCGGCCGGTCGCGTCGCCGTACGACTGTCGCACCAGTTCCGCCAACTGCGGCGGCAGGTGACCGACGTCGAGCAGACTCGTGCTTCCGGAGCCGCCCTCCTGCAACTTCCGCGCAGCCTCGGCACCGCCTGGTCCGGCGAGCAGTCCCTGAATGATCAGGTCCTTCACCCGGACCGCGAGCACGGCACCAAGAACCGAGACACCGACGGCACCACCCAGACTGCGGAAGAACGAGACCGTCGCGCTCGACGCACCGATCTCACTGACGTCCACAGTGTTCTGTACGGCGAGCACCAGGTTCTGCATCGTCATACCCATGCCGAGACCCATCGCCAGCATGCCGATACCGACGTACCAGTACGGCGTGGTGTGGTCGATCGTGCCGAGGACCGCCAGGCCGGCGACCAGAAGGATGCCACCGGCAACCAGGTAGCGCTTCCACTTGCCGAACCGGGTGATCAGCTGGCCGGAGCCGACCGAGCCGAAGAACGACCCGAGCATCATCGGGATGGTCAGCAGGCCGGCCTCGGTCGGGCTGTAGCCGCGGGCCACCTGGAAGTACTGACCGAGGAACAGCGCGCTGCCGAACATCGCGACACCGACCGCGAGGCTGGCCACGATCGCCAGCGCGGTGGTGCGCTGCCTGACCACCTTCAGCGGGACCAACGGCTCCGCGACGCGATTCTCGACCACGACGGCGAGGATGCCGAACAGCAGGGTGCCACCGACGAACAGCGCCGACTGCCAGGACATCCAGGCGAAGTCGTGGCCGGCGAAGGTGACCCAGATCAGCGGAAGGCTGGCGGCGACGCTGATCAGTACGGCGCCCAGATAGTCGATCCGGACCCGGCGCTTGATCAACGGCAGGTGCAGGTACTTCTGCAGGATCACCAGGCTGATGACGGCCAGCGGGACGCACACGTAGAAGCACCAGCGCCAGCCGAGCCACGAGGTGTCGACGATGACGCCACCGATGAGCGGACCGCTCACGGTCGCGACGGCCATCACGGCTCCCATGTAGCCGGAGTACCGGCCGCGGTTACGGGGCGGGATCGCGGCGCCGATGATCGCCTGCGCCAACGCCATCAGACCGCCCATCGCGAGACCCTGCAGAACGCGGGCGCCGATCAGGAACGGCACGTTGTGGGACAGGCCGGCCAGCGCGGACCCGACCACGAACAGCGAGATCGCCAGCTGTACAAGGAGTTTCTTGCTCATCAGGTCGGCGAGCTTGCCCCAGATCGGGGTGGACACGGTGGTGGCCAGCAGGCTCGCGGTCAGCACCCAGGTGTACTGCGTCTGGGAGCCTTCGAGGTCGGCGATGATCGTCGGCAGGGCATTGCTGACGATCGTGGAGCTCAGCATCGCGGTGAACAGCGCGGCGAGCAGGCCGATCAGGATCTCGAGAATCTCGCGGTGGGTGAGTTCCGGCGTGCTGGGCGCAAGTTGCCGGGTCTCGATGACAGTCATCGGTCTCCAGTCGAAGGTACGGGCGGTGTGCGCCGTGCGGACCTGGTGACGTCGGTGATGGCGTGCGCGATTCGCTGCATGGTGTCAGCGGCGGCGAGCAGCGCATCGTCGTCGAGATCCGCCAGGGCGGCGCGAAGATTCTGGGTGTAGGACGCGTAGAGGGCCTCCAGTTGGGCCTGACCGCGCGGCGCCAGGCTGACCAGGCCGACTCGCGCGTCGGCCGGATCCGGCCGACGGCTCACCAGGCCGTCGGCCTCCAGCGCGGTCAGCTGCCGGCTCACCACCGACGCGTCGACACCGAGCTTGGCGGCGAGCTCACCGCCGCGTTGCTCGCCGTCCCTCAGCAGAACCTTGAGCACACTCGCATCAGCCCGCCGCAGTCCACCGTCGAGCGCCAGATGCCGGTGCTCGACACACCGCACGGCGCGGATCAGTGAACTGACTCCTTCGAGCAGTTCCTGGGCCGGCGCGTCCCGCTCTACCCCCGGGACGAGGGGTTCCTGAGCTAGTTGCATAACCCAACTATATACGGGATTAGTTGGTTTCTGCAACCATATGGCAGACTGGCCAGTTCCGTATACGGAGTGTAGTTCTTCGTCGGCGGTGACACCTTTTCGGCAACTCTCCGTTATCCTCGCCAGAGGGGCGCACTGTGCTGCGGCGGTGCACCGAAGTCCAGGTCAGCGACTGAGGCGAGGCCATGAAGGCCACGGGAATCGAACAAGACCGGTTTGAGCCGACCGTTTTCGGCGCGATGCGCCGGTACCGGGCCATGGTTCTGCTCATCGCGGTGCTGACAGCCGCGGCGGCGGTCGGGTACTCGTTGGTGCAACCGGAGATCTACCGGTCGTATGCCACGGTCACGGTGCCGCAGAGCTCGCTTGACCAGGACGAGTCCCGTGACCAGTACTTCGACAGCCAGGTGCTGCTGCTGCAATCCCAGGAGGTCGCCGATCGCGCCGCCCGCATCGCCAACGCGGCCCTGAACGAGAACGTGCTGTCCATGCGCGACTTCGCGGGCGAAGGCAAGTCGTTGGAGATCACCCCGCCGGAGGGGAGCACGCCAGGCGGCTTCGGCTCCAGCATCGTTGCCCTGACCTTCACCTGGCCGAACTCCAGGGTCGCCCAGACCGCTGTCAACGCGGTACTCCAGGCCTTCGACGACGTACGTTCCGCCGACATCGCTGCTCAGGGCACCGACGACGTCGCCGCTGTCGAGCGAACCATCCGGGACGCTCGCGCCAAGGGCCAGCTGGCCGACCTGCTGAACCAGCGGACGCAGACGCTGGTAAACCTGCAGTTGGCCCTGGCCAATCACCCGACTGTCGCCTGGGCCACGGAACCGCAGGTGCCGATCAATGGCAACTCGAAGCGGTCCGGTGCCATCGGGCTGCTGGCCGGACTCGTGCTGGGTGCCGCGCTGGCCTACTGGCGGGCCAGCCGCCGCCGCTGCGTCGACGACCGGTCCGACCCGCTCGCGATCTACGACGTGCCGCTCATGGGCGAGATTCCGTCGGCCGAGAGAAAGGGGATCCGGTCCGGCCTCTCGGCTGCGGCCGATCCGCTGCCGATGGCCGCCGACCCGCAGTCGCCGGCGGCCGAGGCGTTCCGGTTCGCCGCGGCAGCGGTCGAGCGGATTCACGCTACCCGCGACGACCGGCTGGCCGTCGTCTTCGTCTCGGCGGGCACCGGTGCCGAGCGGAGCGCAGTCGTGGCCAATATCGCGCTCGCTGTCGCCGAGAGCGGGACGCCGGTGCTGGCGGTGGACGCCGATGCCACCGGGGGCCTCACCGCTCTGCTCCTGCCCGGCAGCCCACAAGCCGACGGCTTCGAGCAGGTGGTGGCCGGCCGCCGTTCGGTGTTGGACTGCATCGAGCTCAGCCCGCTCAACCCGGACGTCACCGTTCTCCGGGCGGGTCCCGCCCGGGTGAAGCGGACCACCGGCCAGGCGTACGCCGAATCGGTGGAGAAGATCATCGCCGAGGCCAAGGCGTCGTTCGACCTCGTGCTGATCGACAGTCCCGCGCTGCTCAGCGTGGCGAATGCCGTCGAACTGGTGCAGGACGCGGATGCGTCCGTCGTCGTCCTCGGCCCCGGCGAATCGGTCCAGGACCACGTCACCATGGTCGAACGGCTGGACAGGGTCGAGTCCGACCTCGCCGGCTACCTCTACCGGCAGACAAGCCCTGGGCCGAGGGTCCTCCGCCGACTGCGGGTGCGGTTCGCTGCCCAGGTCGCTCGCCGGACCAACCCCGAGAACGTGCCGTCAGCCAAGCAGTTCGCCTACCGGCCCGCCAAGGACCGCCGATCGTCGGCACGCGTACCGCAAGGCTGATGCGGGATGTCGCCCACCGGTAGCCCTCGTACGTACGGCGGCTTCGTGGGCGCTCCGTCGCCGGCGGCATCAGGACGCCTCTGGGTCCTCTACGGCCGCTTGCTCGGCCCTCTCCTGGCCGGATATCTGCTCTTCGACCGGGCCTTCGCATACCTCCATCTGCCGGGCAGTCCGCTGTTCGTCGGCGAGATGGTGCTGTGGGTCGGCGCGGTGGCGACCCTCGTGGCGACCCGGTACCTCCAAATGCCGATCAGGGACGAGCCGATTCTCGCGCTGCTCGTGACGTTCGCGCTCTGGGGATTGATCCGGATGGTGCCGGGCGTGGCCACCTACCAGCTGGACGCGGTGCGGGATGCCGCGCTCTGGTTCTACTGCCTGTTCGCGTTCTTCGTGACGGCTGCGCTGGCCAGGTCGCCGGAGCTACTCGACCGATTGATCACCCAGCTCGCCCGGCTGACTCCATTGCTGTTGCTGTGGCTGCCGTTCGCCGTAGTGCTCTATCCGCTGGCCCAGGACGCACCCACGGTGCCGTTCTCCACTGTGTCGGTGCTGTCACACAAATCCGGGAGCTCAGCCATCGCGGCGCTGCTCGTACTCGGGTCCATGTGGCTCATGCCCGGCACGCGCAGCGCTCGCAGCCGCGCGATCTGGAGCGTGATGGCACTCTTGGTCATCGCCCTCGCCGCCACCCAGAACCGGGGCGGTCTGCTCGGCGTGATCGCCGGCCTCGCCGTCGGGTTGGCGTTCGTCCGCAACCGCGTGGGGCTCGCTGCCCGCGTCGTACTCGTCATGGGCGCCGGACTGGGCCTGGCGTCGCTGCTGTCGCTGAACGTACCGCTCGGCGGATTGCAGGGGCGGGAGTTCTCGGCCTCGCAACTGATCAACAACCTGATGAGCCTCAGCGGGAAGGACACGCCCGGCAACCTGGGCGGCACGGTCGAGGGGCGTCAGCAACTGTGGACGCGGATCCTCGACAAACAGGTGGCGGACGGCCATCTGATCGACGGGTCCGGCTTCGGTCAGAACCTGGCCACCGAGGTCGGCATCTACGACGCGGGCAAGGACACCTTGCGGAGCCCGCACAACTCCCACCTGCACATCGTGGCCAGGATGGGTCTGGTCGGCATCACCTTGTGGATCGCCTTGTGGGTGGGCTGGTACTGGCGGCTGCTCGCCGGTTGCCGACGCCTGGCGCGGGAGGGTTCGCACACCCGACGGCAGGTGGCAGTGCTCTCGCTGATGGTGACCACGGCGGTGCTGGTGTCCTGCTTCTTCGATCCCCAGCTGGAGGGACCGCAAGTGGCGGCCCTGCTGTGGACCACGTTCGGGATCGGTATGGCGGTGACTACGGTCCGGCCCTGGTTCCGTCATGAGACCCGACCGTGAATCCTGGGTCGGCTCGGCGGCGTTGGATCGCTGCCACCTGCGTGCTGGCCGCGCTGCTGGCCGTGGCATGGCCCTTGGACGGCACCGGCGAATCGACGCCACCGGATCGCGCGGGCCTCACCGGTCCCGTCGGGCCGATCCCTAGATCATGTGACGGCGTCACGGTCAGCCCGTCGGACGACCTCCAATCGACTATCGACGCGCACGCGGCCGGTACGACGTACTGCCTCTCCCCCGGCACGTACCGGCTGGAGCAGCCGCTGGAGCCGAAGGAAGGCGACGCGCTCATCGGTCGCCAGGGGGCCGTTGTCAGTGGGTCGAAGGTGCTGACCGACTGGCAGCGGTTCGGCCGGGTGTGGTCGACCAAGGGCTTCCTGCCTGCCGTTCCCGGCACCCACGGCGAGTGCCTGGAGTCTGCGCCGACCTGTGCGTACGCCGAAGACGTCTTCGTGGGCAAGCAGCGGCTGACCCGGGTGGACTCGCCGTCCGCGGTCGCCGGTGGCACCTTCCATGCCGACTACGCCACGAACACGATCACGATCGGCGACGACCCGGGCGGTCACCTGGTCGAGCAGGCGGTGTCGGAGGGCCTCATCAGCGCGACGGTCGACGACGTCACCGTCGCCAACCTCGTCCTCGAGCAGGCAGCCAACGAGGCCCAGGTCGCGGCCGTCGAGAGCCGTCAGGTCACCCCGCAGCGATCGGGGTCCGGCTGGCGCATCGTCAACAACGAGGTGCGCCTCAACCACGGCGTCGGTCTGGGGCTGGCCGACGGAGCCGTCGTCGATGCCAACTTCGTGCACCACCAGGGCCAGCTCGGTTTCGGCGCCTGGGGCACCGGATCCGTGGTCAGCAACAACGAGATCTCGTTCAACGGTGTCGCCGGCTACTCGGCGGGCTGGGAGGCTGGCGGCAGCAAGAGCTGGGAAACCACCCGGCACACGGTCACGCACAACTTCGTCCACGACAACCGCGGTCCGGGGCTGTGGACCGATGGCGGCAACATCCACACCGAGTACACGGCCAACAAGATCACCGGAAACTGGGGAGCCGGCATCCAGCACGAGATCAGCTACGACGCCGTCATCCGGCACAACGAGATCTCCGGTAACGGCCTACGGCACAGCGGCTGGGCCTGGGAGGCCGGCATCCAGATCCAGTCGTCGGGCGGCACGGGACTCATCGAGGTCGCCGGCAACATCGTCAGCGACAACGCCAACGGCATCGCGCTGATCGACAGCGGCAACCGCACGGAGGAAGTACCCGCGCCGCACGGCCCGCACGTCGTCCGCAACGTCTGGGTCCACGACAACCGCATCACCATGTCCACCGGCCAGACCACCGGCGCTGTCCAGGACATCGGCGACACAGCCGTCTACACCGAGAGCAACAACCGCTTCGAAGCCAACACCTACTACCTGCCGTCGGTCACCGAGCCGCACTTCTCCTGGAACGACACCGACCTGACCTGGGGCCAATGGCGCGCCCTTGGCAACGACGAGCACGGCCGGGCCGAACGAGCCGACCGCTGATCAACTCAGGTCGGTGTTCAAGCGGGAGAGCAGACGGCCCAGGTCGGCAAGGTCGGTGGGGTTCCAGCGTTCGAGGATGGCGCGGAACTCGGTCTGGCGCTGGGTGCGCATGGCGCCGAAGCTTTCGGCGCCGACGGTGGTGAGGCGGAGCAGGCGGGCGCGGCCGTCGTCGGGGTCGCCGACGCGTTCGATCAGGCCGAGGTTCTCCAGCTGGGTGATACCGCGGCTCACGGTCGACTTGTCGAGGCCGAGTGCCTGGGCGACGTCGGACGCTCGTACGCCCGGCCCGCCGTTCGCCGTACCGAGCTCGATCTGGGAGATCAGCGCGTAGCCGGCCGCGTCCATCTCCGGGTGCACTCGGCGGGCGAGCCGCAGCGAGGCCGACCGGGATCGCCGGAACAACGCGGACAATTCCTGCTCGATGTCGGCGACCAGCCGCTCGCTCTGCTCCGGCTTGTCGGTCTCTGGCGTGTGCACAGTCACCGGACCACGATCCCGGCGTCGCGAAGCGCCTTTTTCACATCGGCGATCCGGAAATCGCCGAAGTGGAACACGCTGGCGGCCAGTACGGCGTCCGCACCCGCCTCGACCGCGGGCGGGAAGTGCTCGGGTGCCCCCGCTCCCCCACTGGCGATGAGCGGTACGTCGACCACCGCACGAACCGCCCGGATCAGCTCGAGGTCGAACCCCTTCTTGGTGCCGTCGGCATCCATCGAGTTCAGCAGGATCTCCCCCGCACCCAGCTCACAGCCACGCTGGGCCCACTCGATCGCGTCCAGGCCGGCCGACTTGCGACCGCCGTGCGTGGTCACCTCGAACCCGCTCGGCTGGTCCGGCGCCCGTCGTACGTCGAGGGACAGCACGAGCACCTGGTTGCCGAACCGATGGGCGATCTCGCGGATCACCTCCGGCCGGGCGATCGCGCCGGTGTTGATGCCGACCTTGTCCGCGCCGGCCCGCAGCAGCCGGTCCACGTCGGCCGCCTCGCGGACGCCGCCGCCGACGGTGAGCGGGATGAACACCTGCTCGGCGGTCCGCCCGACCACGTCGTACGTCGTCTCGCGCGACCCCGAGGAGGCGGTGATGTCGAGGAAGGTGAGCTCGTCGGCGCCCTCCGCGTCGTACACCTGGGCCATCTCGACCGGGTCCCCGGCGTCGCGCATATCGATGAAGTTGACCCCCTTGACCACCCGCCCGGCGTCGACGTCCAGGCAGGGAATCACTCGCACGGCAAGACTCACGCCGTCAGCGTACCGAGTCGGCGCCGAGGAGCAGCTCAACCCGTCCACCGCAAGCCGTCAGAGGAGGAGCGCCCGGACGATCGGCCAGGCGATCAGGACGCCGGCGCCGGCGGCGGCCAGCAGCACGAGCACGTGCGCGGGATTTCTCTTGAACTCCGGATCGACGCCGAGCTCACGCACCATCTCGATCTGCCCAACCACAGGCCGGCGCTCGATCGGCACCCGGTCGGCCGAGACCGCGGCCGCCACCTGTTCCAGCGTGTCCTGGTCCCACAGCCAGCGTGATGCACCGAGGCGTGCGCCGTTCGCCGAGAGGATGACCAGGACTCCGATCGGCAGCGAGTTCTTGATCCGGCCGATCGACAGCACCCGCACCACTTGCGACAGGTAGAGCACTCTCGGCCGGCCCCACGGACTCCCCTTGCAGGTGACCGTCTCCGCGTCGATCGCGAACCAGGTGTGCCGGAAGGTGAGTACAAGCATGCTCGCGAGCACCAGCACGACACCGACGTAGAGAACCACGGCGGCGATCAGGCTGATCGCCCAGGTTGCCAGCGACGCGCACAGGATCGCGCCGACCAGCAGGTACGCACCCGCGAGCACCCAGAACTGGCCGCCGGCCGAGGCGAACCTCGGCCGGAACACCAACGGCGTCATTTCCAGGCGCGGCGCTTGGACGCGGCGGGCTTGATGGGGGCGGTTGATTCCCAGACCCGGCGCCAGCGGGCGGCGTCGGGGCCGGACTGGGACGGCGAGGTGCCGGATGCGACCCGACGCCGGGCCTCCCACCAGGTGGTCGACTCCTCGTCCAGCAGGGCCGACACCGCGGCGGAGATCTTCGGCGCGAACTCGCGGGCGTTCTCGCCCTCGGCCGGCATCAGCGGGTCGCCGTACCGGACCGCGACCGTCGGGCGGCCGGGCACCGGCCAGCCGCGGCCGCGCGGCATCGCGGCGAACGAGCCCTTGATACCGACCGGGATGACCGGCACACCGTGCTCGACGGCCAGGTACGCCGCGCCCATCCGGAACCGCTCCATCCAGCCGTCGGGTGACCGCGTGCCCTCCGGGAAGACGACCACGTTCCAGCCGTCCGCGAGCAGGTCGCCCGGGGTCGAGCTGAGCTTGCCGCCACGGCGCTCGATCGGGAACGTGTTGAACACGATCGCCGACGCGGTCGCCCGCCACCAGGTGTCGAAGAAGTAGTCGGCGGCGGCCGCGACTGCGGTCTTGCGGCGCATCCCGTCAGGCAGCGTGCACAGCACCAGCGGGGTGTCCAGGTGCGACGAGTGGTTCGCCACGATCAGGGCGGGGCCGTTCAGCTTGAGCAGCGAGTCGAGCCCGCTCACCTGTGGGTTGACCTCCCACCGCAGCACCGAGTTGAGCGCGCCCTTCTGCAGCACCTCGCGGACGGCGATCGCGGCCGGCGTCCGGGCCCACCGCGTCGGGAAGACCGAGGTCTCCTTCGGGATCACGTACGGCTCGGCCGACCGCGGTACCTGCGGCCGCCGGCCCCAGCGCCACCCACGCGCGACCTGCTTCACGTCCCGCGCGGTATCCCGGCTGAACTTGACCAGGCTCGTACCCATCAGCGCACGTCCGCGAGCAGGTGCGGCGGGTTGTGCAAGTAGGTGATCGACGGCGACCGGCCGACCGAGTGGCTGACCATCTCCAGCGCGTCCTGCAGCGTCGACGCGGACCGGAAGCCCATCCGCTCGACCGTCTTGCGGTTCGCGCCGACCCAGACGATGTCACCGCAGTGGTCCAGGGCATGGGAGATCCAGTACCACATGTAGAACGGGTGCACGCCGTGGTACGCGTACGACGTCCGGTACAGGTGGATGTACCACGGGTCCTCGGCGTACTGCTTCTCGAACTTCGCCTCGATCGTGGCCGGGTCGGTCGACTCCGACAGCACCTCTTCGAAGAAGTCGACGTACGACGGGTGGTGCAACTGGCTGAACTCGTACGGCACCGGGTGGTAGAGGATGACCGCGCCGTCCTTGCGGACCACGGGATTGCCCCGGTACGAGTTGAAGTAGTAGCCCAACCCCATGCAGGCGGCCAGGATCGGGTTCATCACCGAGTTCACGTTGTACGGGCCGACGAACGGCACGCCCATGATCGCGACGTCGGACTGGCCCTGCACCTCGACCAGGTGCTGGCGGTGCACGGTCTCGATCGTCTTCTCGTGCACCGGCTCGATCGAGCCGGCGTTGATCCCGGTCAGGCCGTAGTTCGACCGGACGTCGGTGAAGATCTTGTGCCGCAGCTTGTTCGGCGCCGCCGCCAGGGCGCGCTTGGTGCCGAGCATCGAGGCCTGGTCCTTGATCGACCACTCCCACTCGCGCTTCTGCAGGAACTCCAGCGGGCCGCCGAAGATGTCGTTGTTCAGCGTGGTCTCGATCTGGAAGACCTTGACGTGCTCGGTCAGCACCGCGCCCATCCGCCAGGCGGAGTGGTGCATCTTCGAGGCCTTGTGGTCCATGAACGACCGCGAGTGGATCATCGTGTGGCTGTTGTGGTGGTGCTTCAGCGACTTGTACGACGCCAGCCCGATCGACGTCGACTTGTGGCCGCCGTCCATCGCCACCAGGTTCACGTTCACGTAGACCAGCAGGTCGGACTCGGCCGCCCGCTTGGAGATCTCGACGTCCTCGCCGTGCTTGGTCTGGCCCAGGTGGGTCAGGTTCTCGGTGTCCTCGGCGTCGAAGTTGTAGAGCTTGCCGTCGGGGAAGAACGACCGGAAGACCCGCTCGCCGACGATCTCGCGCAACTCGTTCGGGGTCAGCCGGCGGTGCAGCGCGTTCGCCGAGATCAGCTCGACATCGTCGACACCGGCGTCGGCGGCCATCGTCAGGACGGCCTCGATGACCCGCTGGCGGATGTCCGGCTTCTTCATCGGCGGCAGCGGCAGGGAGATGTCGTCGAACGCGATCGTCAGCCGCATCCCGGCCGTGAGCAGCTCCGGCAGCGGTTCGGAGTCGATCGGGTTCAGCAGCGCGGTCTGGATCGCTTCCTCGACGTCCCGCACCGGCGGCAGCGCCTCCGGCGGGTACACCACCCGGGTGCCGAGCGGGAAGCGCTCCAGCAGGAAGCCCTCACCGTTGTGCACGAGCAGCGGCGGCGTCCGGTCGTCCACCTCAAGCACAAACCCTGGCCGAGCCATGTCAGAACCTCTCTCGTCGTACGTTCAGCACCAGTGTCACGGCCCTCATGAGGCCCTCACATCGAATGCGACCTTGACCGTGCCGAGTCGGCCGGCCGAATGCGCGTGGTCGATCGCCTCGCGCCAGCGGTACAGCGGGTAGCGCGCACCGACAATGCCGTCCAGCGGAGCCTTCGCGGCCAGCTCCAGTGCGGTCTCGAAGGCCGGCTGGTCGTTCGACTCCTCGCGCGCGGACGCGTAGGTGCCGGTCAGCTCCAGCTCCCGGAACCACACCGGCGACAGGTCGGCGCCACTGGCCGGCATCCCGGACAGCACCACCCGGCCACCGGCCTTGGTCACTCGCAGCACGGTGTCGATCGAGTCCTTGCTGCCGACCGCGTCCACGGCGATGTCGACACCGCCGAGCAGGAACTCCTTGGCCAGCTCCGGCTTCAACCGGAAGGCACCGGTTGAGCGTCGTACCCCACGGAACACCTCGTCGGGGGCGACGACGTCGCTGGCGCCGAAGGCACGGGCGAGCTCGCGCTGCTTGGCGTGCTTGGCGACGACCGTGATCCGGCCGGCCTGGGTCAGCTCGCGCAGTGCGAGGGTCGCGAACAGTCCGACCGCGCCGGCACCGCTGACCAGGATCGACTGACCCGGCTCCACCTTCGCGCGCAGAGCGGTGTGGACGGCGCAGGCCAGCGGCTCGGTCAATACGGCGCGCTCGTCGGACATCCCGTCCGGTACGGCGTACAGCTGGCTGCGGTGCGCGACCATCACGTTGCCCCAGCCGCCACCGGTGTCCTGACAGAACCCGGTCTGCAGGCCCGGCGCCACGTGACCGACCGTGATGCGGTCGCACCGGTTGGTGTTACCGGTCGCGCAGCCCTGACACGGCTCGACACCGCGGGCGGCACAGGTGAGGACGGAGTCCATCACCACCCGGGTGCCCTTGGGCAGGTCCTCGCAGTCGTCGAGCAGCTCGCCGACGATCTCGTGACCGGGGACGAACGGCATCGACACCATCGCGGAGAAGTACAGCTTGGTCGAGCCGGTGACCATACCGAGGTCGGAACCGCAGATGCCGGACAGGATCGGGCGGATCCGCGCCCATCCCTCCCGCTCGGCCTTCGGCTCGTTGATGGTGACGAGGCGCAGTGGCGCGGCCGGGCCGGTCAGGATGCCGGGGATCCGGCCGCCGACCGCCTTGGCCGCCAGGTACTTCGCCGGCGACCGGTACATCTCGAGAGCGAGCATCATCAGGCGTTCACCCCGGGCAGCTCCAGTCGGGAAGAGGTGGACGGGGTCTTCCAGTCGACGATCTGCCAGCGCGCGGCCCGGGCGGCCCGGAACAGCGATACGTCCGGGGAGACGGCGACCGGATTGCCGACAACCTGCAGCATCGGGAGGTCCGAGTGGCTGTCGGCGTAGGCATAGGACTTGGACAGGTCGATATTGGTGCCGCGGGCGCGATGCTTGATCCACGCGGCCCGGGACTCACCGACCAGCGGAGGCCCGGACAGGAACCCGGTGCACCGGCCGCGGTCGTCGACCGCCAGCTCGGCGGCGACGATCTCGTCGAACAACGGCTCCAACGGCCGGGTCAGCGGCCGGACCGCCCCGGTGATCAGGATCGTCTTGTGGCCGGCCGCGCGGTGCTCGCGGATCCGTCGTACGGCGTCACCACTCAGCCGCTCGAGGACATGCTCGGCCAGGAGCTCGTCGACGATGCGGTTCAGCTCTTCGAGATCGGCCCCCTCGTACCGGCGGTAGATCGTTCGCAGGAACGTGCCGCGGTCCTTGCGCTCGGCCGAGATCAGCTTCGGCAGCTTGCGCAGCATCGCGCCGATCTCACCGACCCGCTGGTGGCTGTCCAGCTCGGGCAGCCGCATCCACAGGTAGGTCTCGATCACGTTCGAGGACAGCAGCGTGCCGTCCATGTCGAACGCGGCGATCACCTCGGCGTCCTGCTGCGGTTCGACCTTCTTCAGTACGCCGGCGGACTCGGCCAGCGCCTTGTTCCGCTTCTTCCGGACGACGTCCAGCCGCCGGAGCGAGTCGGTCACGCTCGGGCAGTGCACTTCCTGCAGGTAGTGCTGCCAGTCGACGATCGAGGTGTCGCACCAGAACTTCTCCCGGTCGTCGCCCTCGAGCGCGTTGTGCAGGGCCAGCACGTTGTCGTCGATGAACTGGAGCTCCGCCTGTGCGTACTCGGAGTACAGATCCATGTAGCGGCGGAGGAAGTCGAGCCGACGCTTCTGGACGTCGAGCTCGCGCGCGTACTTCCGGGTGCGCTCGCCGCGCGGGACGTGGGTGATGATCTTGTCGGCGATCTTGTGCGCGCGTTCGCCGTACCGCAGCATGCTCTCGACCGAGTCGCCGCCGGGGAACTTCCAGACCGGCAGCCGGACGGCGCCGCGCTCGCCCAGGTCGAACGGGTGCTTGGAGAAGTACGCCCGTACGCCGGCGTACAGCTGCTCGAAGGTCAGCGGGTTCCGCGCGCCGGAGCTGACGTGGTAGTACTCCGGCTTCGACAGCTCCGGCTCGGTCGCCATCACCGCGCAGATCGCGCCGACGACGTGGTCGACCGGGATGATCTCGACCACGGAGTCCGGGCTGGCCGGGAACTCGGGCAGCTCACCGCGGCCGTAGGCCAGGATCAGCGGCTCGGCCATCTTGAAGCCCTCGATCCAGCCCGGGTGCGGGCTCTGCACCGCGGACTCGATGATGGCCGGCCGGACGATCGAGGTCGGCAGCTTGGCCGAGAACTCCTCGACCACGCGCTCGCCGAGCGCCTTCGTGAAGGTGTAGCAGTCGGTCCAGCCGAGACTGCGGGCCCGCTCGGTGCCGGTCTCGACCAGCTTCTTCGCGACCCACTCGGTCCGGCGCCGCTCGGTGTCGGTCGCGGCCGTCAGGTGGCCGGCCCGGCGGTGCAGCTTCTCGGCGTCCTTGCGGAACTTGGCCAGCATCGGGGCCGACCGGGACTGCTCCTCGATCCGGGCCTTCATCGCCATCCCGGCCTCGGCCTCGGTCCGCCAGTCGACGCTGTGGTCGACCGGCGCCTCCGGGATCGCGCCGCGCCGCCGGCCCGCGGTGTACGCAGTGGAGATGTGCACGTAGTGGACCTGGCGCCCCGTCTCGACGATCCGCTCGAGTAGGCTCTTCGTGCCGAGCACGTTGGTTGTGAACGCCTCGTGGATCGGCGGGTCGAAGCTGACGTCGCCGGCGCAGTGCACGACGATGTCGAGATCCTTCGGCAGCTCCGGTACGTCGGACAGATCGCCCTCGACGACCTGGATCCGGGCCGCCGTCAGCGCCTCGGCGTCGGCATGCTCGGTGCCCTCGCCGTAGAACGGCTTGAAGATGTCCTTCTTCAGCAGCTGCGCCATCCGGTCGGCACCCGTCAGCGAGCCCTTCGGCCGGATGATCGCGACGACCGTCGTACCGGGGAGGTCCCCGATCATTCGATGCAGCAGAGCCTCACCGACGAATCCGGTGACGCCGGTGACCAGGACCTTCTTGTCCTTGAGCTTGTCGGCCAGACTCACTTGTCGCCTCCACGCGTGACTTCGAGTGCCTCGGTCAGGGTGAACGCACCGGCGTACAGAGCCTTACCCACGATGACGCCCTCGACGCCGTCCTTGACGAGCGTGCTGAGGGCTTTGAGGTCGTCCAGGCTGGAGACACCGCCGGAGGCGACGATCGGCTTGTCGGTGCGCGCGCACAGATCGCGGTACAGGTCCAGGTTGGGTCCCTGGAGCATGCCGTCCTTGGTCACGTCGGTGACGACGTACCGCTCGCAGCCGGCCGCTTCCAGCCGCTCGAGCACCTCGTAGAGGTCGCCGCCTTCCTTGGTCCAGCCGCGGGCCGCCAAGGTCCGGCCGCGGACGTCGAGCCCGATCGCGACCCGGTCGCCGTACTGCCGGATGATCCGGTCGCACCACTCCGGGTCCTCGAGCGCGGCGGTGCCGATGTTGACCCTGCGCGCGCCGGTCGCGAGGGCCGCCTCGAGCGAGTCGTCGTCGCGGATACCGCCGGACAGCTCGACCTGGACGTCCAGCTTGCCGGTCACGTCCGCGAGCAACTCACGGTTGCTGCCACGACCGAACGCGGCGTCCAGATCGACCAGATGAATCCACTCGGCGCCGGCGTCCTGCCAGGCCATCGCCGCGGCCAGCGGATCGCCGTACGACGTCTCGCTGCCGGCCTCCCCTTGCACCAGCCGGACCGCCTGACCGTCCGCCACATCGACGGCAGGCAGCAGCACCAGGTTCTCAGACATGGCCCACACCCTAGATGGCCTCAGTTCAGCTTTCGTAACCCGCTGCCCCGCTGAGTCGTTGCCTTCCAATCTGTCGCAGCAATACCAGTAGTCCTTCTGGTCCTATCCAGTCGGCCGGTCCTCCGCCGGCCGCGGGCGCCGCTTGAGCAGGCGCACGAGCCGTCTGGCCGAACGCCACCGGGGCGCCTTCATGTCACTCGTCATCGCGGACATCAGCTCCTCGATCTGCCGACGCATCGCCGACTCGGTGCCCAGCTGCTTCGTCCGCGGGAACTGCTCGCGATCGTCGCCCTTCACATACCAGGGCACACCAGTCTTCTTCATCATCGCGTAGATGCCCTTGATGCCCGCCAGCGCCTCGGGCGAGCACAGGATCTCCGCCCGCACGATCAACGGGCTCAGCTCACCCGCGACCTTGTTGGACGTCAGGGCCCGCTCCGATCCGAGCGCTCCCTGGGCGCGGCGGAGGATCGGGACGAGTTCCACGTACAGGTCGTAGAGCCGGTTCCGGCGCCACTCCTCGTAGTTTCCGAGCCGCTGGAGGTAGGCACCGACCCACACGCCGGCGAGTGCCAGGAGCGCAGTCAGCACGGTGGTCCAGTCCATGGCCTCAGTGTGCGATTCGGCGGCGCGCAGCACCACAGGTCCGCACCTAAGCTGGGCGGCGATGATTTCGCTCGAGGAGCTGACCGAAAACCCTCACCCGGCGTTGGCGCGGATCCGGCCGGTCGGGTGGGTGGACGCGCTGGGCGGCTGGGTGGTGGCGAGCCGGGAGCACGCGATGGCGGTGATGCGCGATCCGGTGACGTTCACGGTCGACGATCCGCGGTTCTCGACGGCGCAGGTGGTCGGGCCGTCGATGCTGTCGCTGGACGGCGCGGCGCACAAGGCACACCGGGATCCGTTCGAGTCCCCGTTCGGCCTCGCCGAGACCCGCCGCCGATTCACCCCCGTCGTACAACAGACCGTCGACGACCTGATCGCGGCGATCCAGCCCACGGACGGCGGGCCGCGGCCTGCCACCGTCGACCTGCGGCGGACGGTGGCCGGGCCGTTGTCCGTGGCCGTGGTGGCCTACTCGCTGGGACTCCCGCCTGCTTCGGCCTCGACGGTGCTGGACTGGTACACCGCGATCTCCGACTCTGTCACGGGCGTCTCGGCCGGACGGCAGGTGACGCCGGAGGGCGCCGAGGCGTTCGCCCAGCTGCACGCACACGTTGCCTTAGGCATCGATTCCGCCGACTCCCTGATCGCCGCCGCGGCCCGCGCCGGCCTCGGCGTCGACGACGTGGTCGCGAATGCCGCGGTCCTGATGTTCGGCGGGATCGAGACCACCGAGGGCATGATCACCAACGCTCTTTGGCATCTGCTCAACGCGCCGGACCAACTGGACCTCGTCCGTGCCGATCCCACGCTGCTGCCCAACGCCTTGGAGGAGTCGCTCCGCCTCGAGCCGGCCGCCGCCGTGGTCGATCGCTACGCGACCCGCGACGTCGAACTGGCGGGCGCTTCGATCCACCGTGGCGACCTGGTCACCGTCTCCCTGGCCGGCGCCGGCCGCGACCCGGCCGTCTTTCCGTCCCCCGACACGTTCGACGTCCGCCGTACCAACGCCCGCCGTCACCTGGCCTTCGCCAGCGGTCCGCATATCTGCCTGGGGATGCACCTGACCCGCTTGGAGACCCAGACCGCGGTCAGCGCCATCCTCGACCTGCCGGGACTCCGCCTCGATCCGGCCTCACCACCCCCTCACGGCCTCGTCTTCCGCAAACCGCCGGCACTCAATGTCAGTTGGGACGCCTGAGCACCAGAATCGCGGCCGGGTACACCGGCATGTCCTTGTCCGGCTCCTGATCGGCGTCGGCAGCCAGTTGGGTGAACCCACGCTCGATCTCTGCTTCGGGCAGGTGCTCGAACGTCGACAGCGCCCTGTGTTTGAGCCGGTCGTAGCTCTCGCGGAGCGTGCGCGGCGGCTCCGTACTCACCCAGACCGGGCCTTCACCCGGCCGCAGCCCGGCTGCCTCGGCGAGCGCCTTCGACTCGTCGAGCGTGCGGTACATGCCCGCGTCGACCTCTCGGGCGGACGGAAAGTAATCGTACCAGAACAGATCCGGCATCAGGTCGGCGAACTGGCTGCGCAGGAACGCCGCTCCCCCGGGTTTCAGCACCCTGTGGACCTCCTGCAGTGCCTTCAACTGGTCCCGGAAGTGGTGGAACGACAGGAACATCAGCACCCCGTCAACCGATGCCTCAGGCAACGGAATCTTCTCGGCGCTCCCTCGCAGGTAGGTCACGGCCTGGTGCGCCGCGCTGGTTTCGGCGATCTCCCGCATCCGGTCCGACGGCTCCACGCCGTACACCGGTCCGCCGAACTCCTCGGCCAGCCCTGGCGTGAGCCGGCCGGTCCCGCTGCCGAGGTCGAGGATCGTCAGCGGCCGCTCCTCCGGCAGGTACGCCTGGATGGCGGCGGTCCACCGCTGTACCTCGTCCACGGTCATCTCACGTCCCGCGGCGTACACGCTGCTTAACCGTCCGTTGTAGTCGACCATGATCCGGACCCTAGTACTGGCGCAGTTCGCTTGGCGCGCCGCACAATGACCGCATGACGAACCTGGCGGCCGCGCAAACCCTGGCCGAGGTCGGCGAGATCGTCCGGGTCGAGGCCCGGCGGCTCACCGGTGCGCAGGGAGCGACCTTCGTGCTCCGCGAGCAGGACCGCTGCTTCTACGCCGACGAGGACGCGATCGCGCCGCTGTGGAAGGGCCAGCGGTTCCCGATCACCTCCTGTATCAGCGGCTGGGCGATGCAGCATGACGAGACCGCCGTCGTCCCCAACATCGAGCTCGACAAGCGCATCCCGCTCGAGGCGTACATGCCCACCTTCGTCCGCAGCCTGCTGATGGTCCCGGTCGGCTCCCCGACCCCGACCGCCGCCATCGGCGCCTACTGGTCCCGTCACCACCACGCCACCAAGCGTCAGATCGACGACCTCCAACGCTTGGCGGGGCGCACCGCCGAAGCAATCCGCCGCATCGGCCTGGCCGATGCCCCATGGGCCCCGACCTTCAGCAACGGGTGAGCCGGCCTCAGCCCCAGAAGACGTCGTAGGCGAGGCGGAGGATGAGGGCGGAGACGACGACCAGGAAGATGACGCGGACGAAGCGGCTGCCGCGCGCCACCGCGGTGCGGGCGCCGAGCAGGCCGCCGAGCATGTTGGCGGCGCCCATGATCAGGCCGAGGATCCAGAGTGGGGCGCCGTTGAAGGCGAAGATGATGATGGCACCCAGGTTGGTGGCGACGTTGGCGATCTTCGCCTTCGCGCTGGCCTGCAGGAAGTTGTAACCGAGGAACCCGACCAGCGCGAAGATCAGGAACGATCCGGTGCCCGGCCCGACCGCACCGTCGTAGAAGCCGATCAGTACGCCGACCACACTCGCCGCGACGTAATGGTCCCGGCCGTCGAACCGCAACGCCGTGCGAGCACCGAGCGACGGCTTCATCGCGGTGTAGATCGCGACCCCGATCAGCAGCACCAGCACGATCGGCTTGAACCAGGACATCGGGATCTTCGTCGCCACCAGCGCCCCCGCGGCCGACCCGAGTCCGGCCAGGATCGCCAGCGGGACGACGGTCCGGCGATCGGGCCGGACCTTCACCCCGAACGTCACCGCGCTGGTCGTCGTACCGCACAAGGACGAGATCTTGTTCGTCGACAGGATCTGCGCCGGGGTCGCGCCCGGGAGCCCCAGCAGCATCGCCGGCAGCTGGATCAGCCCGCCACCCCCGACCACGGCGTCGATCCAGCCGGCCGAGAAGGCCGCGATCACCAGGAAGACCAGGGTCCACACAGAGACGTCAGGCACAGCGCCACCGCGGTCGAGAAGTTGTCACGAACCGATGATCAGGTAAGGGCATACTCTCGCTCAACCCTTACAGCGGGGAATGAGAGACAAACCACGGCGGCGGTGCGACAGTGGGCGGATGGCGTCCTCGATCCTGCCACCGGAAGGCGAATCGCTCGCCACCGGCTGGGAACCGGACCTCACCCCGACGGACTCGCTCGTCCGGCAGGCGGTCCTCGCGCACGCGTCCTGGGCGACCGACGCCGCCCGCCGGGCCGGCAAGCCTTGGTACGACGGTGACGCCTGGGCCGGCGGCTTCCTCGGCGACCGCGGACCGCTGACGAACTGGGTCGTGCAGAAACAACCGGTCGACCCGGCGGACGTGATCCTCGAAGTCGCGCGGCACCTGCCGAACAACGTGCCGTACCTGTACCTCATCCCGTGGCCGACCCGCGATCTCCGCGAACACGGCCTCGCCCTCGCCGGCCATCCCCCACTCATGCTGCGCTTTCCCGACGCCGCGACCACCCCGCCGGTCACCGACCTCGAGATCCGCGAGGTCACCGACGAAGCCGATCTCGCCGACGCCGAACGCGTCCTGATCGAGGGCTACCCGCTCCCCGAGCTCCAACCCTTCCAGCCTGCCGCCCTCTACAACGCGACCTTCTTCGGCGGCCCGTCCACCGTCTGGGTCGGGTACGACGGCGACGTACCGCTCGCCACCGCGACCGCCCACAACGCCGCCGGCATCACCGTCGTCGAGAACGTCGCCGTGATGCCCGCCGCCCGAGGCCGACGCGCCGGCGCAGCCCTCACCTGGACCGCCACCACCCACCACCCCACCCAGCCGGCAGCCCTCATAGCCTCCGACGCCGGCCAACCCGTCTACGAACGCCTCAACTACCACCGCCTAGAACGCTGGACCGTCTGGATCCGCCCGTAACCTACGGCCGCGCCAGCAAAAGTCCCGGTACGTCGGACGTCGCTGCCACATACGCCCCGAGCTCCGGATCAAGCAGACCAGCCAGCGCACTGACCTTCGCGGCTTCCCGCGGCAGGTTTTCGCCGATGAGCGGTTCGTGATGTGCCACCCGGTTGCGCAGCCTGTTGAGCGTCGCAACCCTGCTGTCGACATCACGCTTGCGATTGGTCCCGGGCGGATAGGCACGGTGCAGGAACGGCACCCAAACCGTCTTCTCGTGCGCAGACGAACTGAGGAAGCGCCAGAACCCGAAGGTCAGCTCGGCGATCACCTTCCCCGGCGGACCATCGGGCCCGACCCGCGCGCAGGCCTCCTCGAGCTGCGCCCGCTGCTGACGGTTGATATCCACCGGCTCGCCGTCGCGCATGCGGTACACCGGTCGAAACAGCGTCGCCGCGGAGCGCGTCCAGTGATCCGGCGTACCTGACCAGTAGTGCTCGATGACCTCGGCATAGGCGTTGCGCAGGCCGATCTCGACATGGCCGAGATCTCTCATCAACGCCGCGCTGATCTTGGCATTCCACTCGTAGAGCTGGAGCGCGCGCTGCAGATCGCAGTCGGTCGCGGTGCGGTACTTCGCTAGGCGTGCCGGACTCAGCCAGCGTTGCACCCATGGACCGGCCGGTGGCGGCAGCGGCGCGACGGGCTCCACGAGTGCCTCCTCGTCGGTGGTAAGCTTCCGATGGAAGCCCCGGTGGACCGCTGACTTAGGTCATGTCGCCGGGGCCACGACCTTTCTGGACCTGTTTCTGGGCATGCGCATCCGCGGCAGATCAGGCGAATACAGGCCCGGGCCCAACCAGGTGGATGAGCCGGCCCTCAGCTACTCGCTGAAGGCCGGCTCTCGCTCACGAGCGGACGACCGTGACCAGGTGGTCGGCTACGTCGGCTAGGGGGACGTCGGTGCGGGTGCCGGAGCGGCGGTCTTTGACCTCGATGGTGCCGTCGACGAGACCCTTGCCTACAACGGCGATGGTGGGGACGCCGATGAGTTCGGCGTCCTTGAACTTGACGCCTGGGGAGACCTTCTCGCGGTCGTCGTAGATGACACTCAGGCCGCGGGACTCCAGCTCGGCGGCCAGTTCGGCGGCCTTCTCGAACACCTCGGCGTCCTTGCCGGTGGCAACGAGGTGGACGTCGGCCGGCGCGATCTCGCGGGGCCAGACCAGGCCGAACTCGTCGTGGTTGCCTTCGGCGATGGCGGCCACCGCGCGGGTGACGCCGACACCATAGGAGCCCATGGTGACGGTGACGAGCTTGCCGTTCTGGTCCAGCACCTTCAGGTCCAGCGCGTCGGCGTACTTCCGGCCGAGCTGGAAGATGTGGCCCATCTCGATCCCGCGCGCCGACGCCAGCGGACCCGAACCGTCGGGCGCCTCGTCGCCGTCGCGCACCTCCGCGGCCTGGATCGTGCCGTCGGCGGTGAAGTCGCGACCGTACACCAGGTTCATCACGTGGAAGCCGGACTTGTCCGCACCCGTCACCCACGCCGACCCCTCGGCGATCCGGGGGTCGAGCAGGTAGCGGATCCCGGAGGTGTTCTCCGAGCCGAGCACGCCGGGACCGATGTAGCCCTTCGCCAGCGAGGGGAACTTCTCGAAGTCCGACTCCTCGAACGCGACCACCTCGGCGGGCTCCACCTGCGCACCCAGCCGCTTCTCGTCGATCGCCCGATCGCCGGAGACGCCGATCGCCAGCGGCTCGCGGGTGCCGTCGGGGTGCACCAGCATGACGAGCACGTTCTTCAGCGTGTCCGCCGCGATCCACTCGCGACCGTCGGTCCGGGCGTGCTTCGCGTTCATCGCGTCCACGAGCGTGTCGATCGTGGGCGTGTCCGGGGTGTCGACGACCTCGGCCGCGGGCACACCGGAAGCGTCCACGGGCTCCGACTGCGGAACCACGACCGCCTCGACGTTGGCGGCGTACCCACCGGGCGAACGGACGAAGGTGTCTTCACCGTTCTCCGCGATGGCCAGGAACTCCTCCGACCGCGAACCGCCCATCGCACCGGACATCGCCTTGACGATCACGTAGTCGAAGCCGAGCCGGTCGAAGATGTTGATGTACGCCTGCCGGTGCAGCTCGTACGACGCCGCCAGCCCGTCGTCGTCGATGTCGAACGAGTACGAGTCCTTCATCACGAACTCGCGCCCGCGCAGCACGCCGGCCCGCGGCCGCGCCTCGTCGCGGTACTTGTTCTGGATCTGGTAGATCGACAGCGGCAGGTCCTTGTACGACGAGTAGAGCTCCTTCACGACGAGCGTGAACATCTCCTCGTGCGTCGGCCCGAGCAGCATGTCGGCGCCCTTGCGATCCTTCAGCCGGAAGATGTTCGGCCCGTACTCGGTCCAGCGGCCGGTCGCCTCGTAGGGCTCCCGGGGCAACAGCGCGGGAAACACCAGCTCCTGCGCGCCGATCGCGTCCATCTCCTCGCGGACGATCCGCTCGACGTTGCGCAACACTCGCAGGCCCAGCGGCAGCCAGGTGTAGATACCGGGCGCGGTCCGCCGGATGTAGCCGGCGCGGACGAGCAGCTTGTGGCTCGGGACCTCCGCGTCCGCCGGATCCTCGCGAAGGGTGCGGAGGAACATCGACGACATACGCAGAATCACGGGAGTCTCCAAAAGCCTGAGAAAAGATGGCTGAAACAACGGACGTCACAGAGGATATCCGCCCCGCGGGCATGCTCTCACCACGTTATCCACAGGTCCGCAGCGAAAAAGCCCGCGCGACCAGGCTCAGCGACCCTCGCGCGACGCCCGCAGCGCGGCCCGGATCAGCGGGAGCTGCAGCGGCAACCGCGCGAACGCGATCGCCCGCGCGGTCGGCGATCCCTTCCGGTTGAGGTCCATCGCCATCTGCACATTGGCCGGGAAAATCGCCACCAGCAAGGCCGCACTGACCAATCCGGCCGCCCGCCGCGTCCGCGGATGCAGCAGTCCGGCCGCACACGCCAGCTCGGCCACGCCGGACGCGTAGACGAGTTCCTTCTTCCGCGGCAGCGCCCGCGGCACGATCTGCTCGAACGGCTCCGGTTTCACGAAATGCAGTGACCCCAGTACCCCGAACAGCACGGCCAGACCGGTGGTACTCCTGCTCCGCGACGTCATGCCACGGAGCATAGCGGAGTTGTTACCCAGAGGTAACAGGCAGCTTCCCGTACGGCGCCGCCGCAGCACGGGCCGCATAGACCAACGCCGGTTTCAGCGCGGGCCAGAACGTCGACGACACACACGAGTACGCCGGCAGGAAGCCCGCGCAGGCCCCGGACGGCGGCCCGATCTCAAACGTGTACGCCGGTACGCCGCGCGTCCCGTAGAGCCAGTCGTCCGTCGCACCCGGCGCGAAGTACCCGACCCCGCCGTCCCCGGTCGACACCGGATACCCGGCGAACTGGCCCATCTTCTTGCCCAGAGCAACCAGCTTCGCCTTGTCCGGCGCGTCCGTATTCGTGTAGCCGTACGGCGCCAGGATGTCGTTGCCGAAACTGTGCAGACTCAGCATCACCCCGGTGGTGTCCGCCGCGGCCGGCTCGCCCACATCCCCTTTGGTGTCAGGGAAGATCGCGTCGAGCAGCCCTTGGATCGCGACTGTCTCCGGCTCGGACACCGCCTTCGCACCCGGGTAGGTCTCGTCACACGGTCCGCCCTGTTGGACATCCCACTGGAACGACGAGTTCCGGTTCAGGTCGACGCCGGCATCGGCCGCCGGGCAGCCGCCCGCACTGTTGTCGAGGTTCTTGCGCTGCAGCACCGGCCGGCTCGGGTTCGACGCGACCACGTCCACACCGTCCGGGTTCGCGATCGGCACCACCCAGAGCTCCCGGGTGTCGAGCAACGCGGTGATCTCGGGATCCACGCCGTACGACGAAACCAGCAGGTCGACCCATCGGTACGCGATCTCACCGGTCGCGATCTCCCGCGCGTGGATCTGCGTGTGCAGCACGAACTTCGGCTTCTTTCCCGTGCTGGTCAACGCACAGTCGCCGGACGCCAGCTTGGTGATACACAGGGCCTGGATGTCGTGACCGCCCTGGCCTTTGACCTTCTTCCACGAGTCACCGACGTCGTACAGCTTCACCAGGTCCGGGTGCGCCGACGCGACCTCCGCGTTGTGCTGCTCATGTCCCGCGGTGGTGTGGTAGCCGCCGTAGTACGTCGAACCACCCGGCTCCGACCGTGGTACCGGCTGATAGACGTCGCCCGTCTTGCCCAGTACGACGCCACGCGCTCGCAACCGTCCGACCTCGGACGGAGTCGCGATCACGGTCGGCCGGGACCCGTGCCCGTGGCCGACGTCGTACCCGTCCCGGATGAGGTCCGCGACCGTCATTCCGGCCGGCAGCTTCATCGAGTAGTACGAGACATCGGGTGGCGCAGCTTCGGACAGACTCGTCAGAGAGACCAGGACGAGGGCAAAGCTGCACAAAGACACGACAAGTCTTCGCATCGGAGGAAGATCCTTCCACTGGGCGGGGCGGCGCAGACGAACAGCCAACCGCACCACCTGTCAACGCCGCATCACGGTGAGCGCCCAGTATCAGAACAGGATCGTCGCGAACGTCTCGATCGTCCGGAAGCCGACGCGCTCGTACGCCGCCCGGGCCGGCGTGTTGAAGGCGTTGACGTACAACGTCACCACCGGCGCGATCTGCTGGGCCAGCTCGACCACCGCCGCCATCCCCGGCGCGGCCAGCCCGCGGCCGCGGAACTCCGGATCCACCCAGACCCCCTGGATCTGGCAGACCCCGGTCCCGACCGACCCGACCTCGGCCTTGAACACCACCCGGCCGTCCTCGATCCGCGCGAACGCCCGCCCGGTCCGGATCAGCTCGGCCACCCGCGACCGGTAGAACGTCCCGTCCGGACCGGTCTGCGGCGGTACGCCGACCTCCTCGGTGTACATCGCCACACAGGCCGGGTAGAGGATCGACAACTCAACCGGCTCGACCGCCCGGACCAGCGGATCCGGTGCGATCGCCGGCCCGTTCTCGACCACCATGAACGGCTGGTCGTCGCGCACCTCGCGGGCCGGGCCCCAGTGCGGTTCGAGCGTGGTCCACAACAGTTCGACCGACCGGGCCGGACCGAGGATCTGGAAACAGTTCCGGCCGCGGCGCAGCGCGTACGCCGCGAACGCGCGCAGCGCCGCGTCGTCCGCCCCCACCGGCACCATGTTGCCACCGGCATGGCACAGCGCCTCGAGGACGCCCTTCTCGACGTACCCCCAGACCTCGGCACCCCGCCGTGGATCGAGTCCGGACGCCTGCACCAGGCTGTCGACGAACACGTTGATGACGGGATCGCGGGCGATCACCGCACGCGCCGCCGCGAGGTCACGAGGACCGAGAACCCGTACGCCCACGCGCAGAACCTAGCGGATGTTGGTCCCTCAGGCGTGCTCTGGGTCGTGCCCTGGGTTGTGGGCGGCCGCGATCCGGCGCAGCGGCGAGGTCCACGCGACCGCCACCGCGACGAATCCGAACGCACCCATGACGACCATCGCGGTCCGGATGCCGTACTGATTCCCGAGCAGCCCGCCGACGACCGAGCCGAGCGTCCAGCCCACTCCCCACGACAGCATCCGGCCGGCTGTGTTGACCCGGCCGAGCAACTGCTCGGGTGTCACCTGCTGCCGGTACGAGATCGAGTTGACGATCACCAGCACGTACGCCGAACCCCACACGAGCAACGCGAGTGCGGCCAGGCCCCAGCCCGGCACCAGCGCCGTGACGATCCCGAGCACCGCCGACATCGGCAGCGCGTAGAGCGTGATCGCGGCCGGCGGCATCCACTTCAGCAGCCGCGGCAGACCGACCGCGGCGATCAGGCCGCCGATCCCCCACGCACCCCACACGAGTCCGAACCGGACACCCGACGTACCGACGTGCAGGATCCGGTCGCACCACACCACCATCAGCGCGACGAACCCGCCGCCGGCGAACGACTGCAGACTGCCCACGATCGTCATTGTCCGCACCCCGGGATGCCGGACCAGGAACCGAACCCCTTCCGCGATGTCCGCGAAGAGCACCCGCGGCCGCAGCGGCAACTGCCCCTCGCGCCGCTCCGACATCGCCCGCACGATCCCCCGTACGGCGATCGCGGACGCGACGAAGCTCAACGCGTCCAGAGCGAGCAGACTGGCCGGATTCAGCACTGCCAGTGCCAAACCGGCGAGCGCCGGGACGAACAGCTCGATCAGGCTCGACGCCGTCCAGACCGCGGAGTTCGCCTGCGCGACGCGAGCCCGCCCGACCAGCACCGGCAGCGCACCGAAGTTCGCGCCGTCGAAGAACGTGTACACCGACTGCACCGCGAACCCGACCACGAGCACCTGCCCGACGGTCAGTACGCCGAGCAGGTGCGCGACCGGGATCGACCCGATCAGCACCGCGTTGACCAGGTCCGCCGACACCATCACGCGCCGGCGGTTCCACCGGTCCGAGAGGGCGCCGGCGAACAGCCCGGTCAGCAGGTACGGCGCTGCCTCGAGCGCTGTCGTCAGAGCCGTCAGGATGGTCGAGCCGCTCAGCCGGTAGACGAGCACCGGCAGCGCGACCGCGGTGACCATCGACCCGGTGATCGACAGCGCCCGCGCCAGCCAGTACCGCCGGAAGTCCGGATCGTCCCGCAGCCGCACCGGCATCGCCTCAGTCGTCATGCGGGGACTCTCCAACTTCAAGTCGTCTGGAGGTCAAGGCGCATCCACATCAGTTCGTCACCAAGATCGCGGTCGGGTGTGCTGACAGGATCGCCGAAGCCGTTGGCCCGGTAGAAGCCGATGGCCTTCTCGTTCGTGACCAGGACGTCGAGCAGGAGTTCCGTCGTACCCTCCGGAAGAGCCTTGACCGCCGCGTCGAGGAGGGCCTTGCCGACGCCCTTGCCCTGGTGATCGGGCAGCACGTACAGCTTCCACATCACCCAGAAGTCGCCCTCCCGGCCGAGCCCGACCATCCCGACCAGGTCCTTGCCCTCCGCCGCGACCAGGGTGATCCCGTTCCGGATGCCCCGCTCGACCGCCTCGGGCGACCACCACTGCGCCAGTCCGTCGACGACGAACTCCTCCGAGGCCAAACCGCCGTACGCCACCGGCCAGGTCCGCACCCCGATCTCCCGCACCGCCTCGACCTCGCCGAGCTCGGCCCTCCGAACCTCGATCACCCGTGCACCACCACGATCTGCCCATCCGGATCCACAATCTCGAGCCCTTCGGCCGTCCGGGTGGCTTGCTCACCAATCCGTCTCGCTACGTCATCCATGTCTTCGGTGGTGGACAGGTCCAGCCGCACGTCCAGCTCCACACCCGCTCCGAAGTAGACCGACTGCTCGATGCCGAGCACGTCGAAGAGCCGCTCCCACGCCGGTTGATCAGCCACTGTCAGGAACGGCGTGACCGACCACCGCTCATCAGGCTGCGAGTCCAGTTGCTTGTAGCCGTACAGATCCTTGCTGCGCTCGTCGATCCACAACTTCGTCGCGTCCGGCCCCGTGACCGAGAGGACGCGCCCGAACGCCTCGTCCCAGACGGTCGCGTCGTCGTACCCGGCACTCTCGAGCTTCTCCTTCAACGCGTCGATGTCCTCCGCCTCGAACGACAGCCGGGTCTGGCCGGCCTGACCGCCCGTAGCGCTGGTGGCCGCATCGTGCAGCGCGACCTGCCCGCGGCCGGCCACCAGGACAGCCCATCCACCACGCTCGGACTCGATCCGCGATCGGAGTCCGAGCGTCTCCAGGAACGCCTGCATCGCATCCACGTCCGCCGTGAACCGCAGCGGCCGGATCACCACGTCGTTCATCCTCGGGCCTCCCCATGCTTGTCCAGGTACTCCGTCAACGCCTGCTCCACCAGCGCGGACAGGCTGGCCGCCTCGTCGATCGCCTTGTGCTTCACCCGCCGAATCAGCTCCGGCGGCAGATACACGTTGAACTGCGCCTTCTTGCCACCCTCGTCACCCATGGCTATATTGCTAGCATCCTAGACAGCTACCAGTCAACCGAGAGGATGTCGACGAATGAACCTCCGCTTCGACCACCTGGGCCTGCTCTCCGACACGGGCGAGAAGAACCAGGAGATCGCCGAATTCTTCGCCGGTGTACTCGGCCTGGAGGTCTCCGGCAACGCCGCCGAGGGGTACGCCGAGGTGAAGGCCGGCGCAATGACGATCGCGCTGCACACGGGCGCGATGGTTGACGACTTCGGCGCGCATGGCGGGACCTTGTTGCAGTTCAGCAGTGACGACGTCCGGGCCGACATCGAGGAGATCCGGCGGCGCGGCGGGAAGGTCGTGCTCGAGCCGACCGAGACGGATTGGGGCACGACCTCGGCGTACGTCGCCGGGCCGCACGGGGTCCTGGTCGAGCTCTACAAGTTCATTTCCTAGTGGCGGGTGTTTCACCACAGAGCCCGCTGGCGGGTTGCCAGCGGGCTCCTGGTAATCGGTCCGAGATCAGACGGCGGCGAGTAGGGCGTCGTCGAGTTCCTTGACCAGCTTGTGCTTCGGCCGGGCGCCGACCACCGACCAGATCACCTCACCGCGGTGGAACAGCATCAGCGTCGGCAGCGCCATCACCCGGTAGCGGGCCGAGATCGATGGGTTCTCGTCGGAGTTCAGCTTCACCACCGTCAGGTCGTTGCGCTCGGCATCGATCTGCGCGAGCACCGGCACGATCTGGTGGCACGGCGGGCACCACTGCGCCCAGAAGTCCACCAGCACCGGCTGATCCGCGCGCAGCACCATCTCGTCGAACGTCGCTTCGTCGACCGTCTGCAAACCACTCATCGTTGTCTCGTCCTCCAGCTCTCGGCATCGGTCAGGAGGTCGGTCAGCCGGGCCCGCAGTTCGGTGAGTTCGGTGATCCGCCGGTCCACCTCGGCGATCCGGGTCCGGTACGCCGTCAGCGACGCCGGGCACACGTCGGCCCGCTCGTTGCCGGCCCGCAGGCACTCGATGAACGGGTACGTCTGCTCCGCGGTCAGCCCGAGGGACAGCAACGCCTTCACCTCACGGACGACGACCACGTCGTCGGCCTCGTACGCCCGGTACCCGTTGGACTCCCGACGGGGCTTCAGCAGCCCTTGCGCCTCGTAGTACCGGACCGCCTTGACCGTCACTCCGGCCTCGGCCGCCAGATCGCTGATCCGCATTCCGCCTCCTTCACCCCGACGCTAAACCTTGCCCCCAGGGTCAAGGTCAAGCCAGCATAGTCCGCATGCTCCTCGGCCGGTTCACCTCAGCGGATCTCGTCCCCGGCGGTCGCCTGATCGAGCGGACCGCCGTCCGCGGCGTGCTGTTCCGGGGCCGGGAGTTGCTGCTGCTCGCGTCCCGGCACGGCGACTACAAGTTCCCCGGCGGCGGCGTCGAGCCGGGTGAGTCGCATGCGGACGCGCTGCGCCGGGAGTTCCGCGAGGAGTGCGGGCTGGTCGACGTCACCGTCGGCCCGGGGGTCGGCTCGACAATCGAGGAGGTGCCGGCAGCTGAGTCGGCGTACGACGTCTTCCGGATGACCTCGCACTATTTCCAGTGCTCAGGCGGCGTGCAGGGCGGTTCGACTGAGCTGGAAGGGTACGAGGCTGAGTTGGAGTTGGAGCCGCGGTGGGTGACGGTCGCTGAGGCGCTCGCGGCGAATCATGCTGTGCGGGCCGGTGGTGTCGGCGTGATGCGGTGGCTGGTGCGAGAGACCGCCGTACTCGAATGGTTAGCGTCTCAAGACACGTAGGCGGTGACCCACTCCCCCAACACCTTCGCGCTGGCGTCGACCAGGGCCGGCCAGTCGAGGGCGCTTTCGTCGGCCGAGTCCGACACGTGCTTCACGACACGCACCGGTACGCCGTACTCCCGGCACGCGTAGACGACGCCGTACGCCTCCATGTCCACCAGGTGCGCCCGCTCCGCCAGTCGCGCCCGGACGACCGGATCGGTCACGAACACATCGCCCGAGGCCAGCACGGTCCCGTCCCCACCGTCGACCTGCAACGTCTCCTGCGGATCGATCCCCAACGCCCGCACCGCGTCCGCATTGATGTCGTGATTGATCACCTGCGACGGCAGGTACAACCCCGCCATCCCATCCCGCAGGGCCCCGGTCGTGCCCACATTCAGCACCACCAACTCGCTCGAATCCCGCTCCCCCAAAGCCCTCGCAGTAGCCACCGCCGCTGCAGTCTTCCCCACCCCGGTCACCACCACCGGAATCCCCGCCGGCACATACCGAGCCTCACCCGCTACCGCACTGACAACCAGGTACTCCGTCACGCTCAGAGCGATCCCTTCGGTGCAACCCACTCCACCGGCTGCCCGGTGATCTTGGCGATCCGGTCATAGTCTTCGTCGTAGTGCAGGAGTGTCAGCCCTGCCAGCTCCGCGGTCGCCGCGATGATCAGATCCGGCAGGCTGAAGTGCCGATGCTGACTCTTCTTCGCAAGCTCGCGATGCACCCCCAGCGCACGATCCATCGCCTCACTGGTCACATCCACCCACCGCTGACCGTGGAGCGCTCCCCACAATCTCTCGTACCACTGGGGGTCGGGAGCATTATTCAGGTACTCGAGTGCTGCCATCTGACAGGCAGCGAGCCTGCCTTCGACGAGCAGCGACTGGAATCGTCTGAAGACATCCTCAGACCGCGACTGGTAAACGTAGACGGAGGTGTCGGCCAAGTAGACGGTGCCGGCCATCATGCGCTGCGTTCCTCCCGGGCGCGTTCAGCCAGCCCTTCCAGATCGCGACCGCCGCCGTAACGCCAGGCCTCGGCCGAGCGGGAGAAGTCCATCGGTGCAGTCGCGAAGACTTCGGCGATCTCCCGCCCCTGCCGTCGCACGGCGAGCTCTCGGAGAGCCCCATTGATCGTCTCCACCTTGCTGTCAGTGCCCAGCTCGGCGCGAGCGGCGTCCAGCCACTCGTCGTTCACGTCCACTGAGATGCGCGTCATGACACCGATCATACACCAGATGTCAGCCATTCATGGCACCAAAATCTGAACCTAGGATGCACCAAGAACGCATCCGGGGATGACCCAATACTCAACGACAGAAGGTGCCGCATCCCACCGGATGCGGCACCTTCGTGCTCGTCTCAGCTGACGGTGACGGTGGGTTCGCCGGTTTCGCCCATTTCTTCGGCGATGCGGAGGGCCTCTTCGATCAGCGTCTCGACGATCTTGGACTCCGGGACGGTCTTGATGACCTCGCCCTTGACGAAGATCTGGCCCTTGCCATTGCCGGAGGCGACGCCGAGGTCGGCCTCGCGGGCCTCACCCGGACCGTTGACGACGCAGCCCATCACGGCGACGCGGAGCGGGACCTCCATCCCCTCCAGGCCGGCGGTGACCTGCTCGGCCAGGGTGTAGACGTCCACCTGGGCGCGACCGCAGGACGGGCAGGAGACGATCTCGAGCTTCCGCTCGCGCAGGTTCAGCGACTGCAGGATCTGCAGGCCGACCTTGACCTCCTCGACCGGCGGCGCCGACAGCGACACCCGGATCGTGTCACCGATGCCCTTGGACAGCAGCGCACCAAAGGCGACCGACGACTTGATCGTGCCCTGGAAGGCCGGGCCTGCCTCGGTCACGCCGAGGTGCAGCGGCCAGTCGCCGGCCTCGGACAGCAGTTCGTAGGCACGCACCATGACGACCGGGTCGTTGTGCTTGACCGAGATCTTGAAGTCGTGGAAGTCGTGCTCCTCGAACAGCGACGCCTCCCAGACGGCCGACTCGACCAGCGCCTCCGGCGTGGCCTTGCCGTACTTCTTCAGCAGTCGCGGATCCAGCGACCCCGCGTTCACGCCGATCCGGATCGACGTGCCGTGATCCTTCGCCGCGGCCGCGATCTCCTTCACCTGGTCGTCGAACTTGCGGATGTTGCCCGGGTTCACCCGGACCGCCGCACACCCTGCCTCGATCGCGGCGAACACGTACTTCGGCTGGAAGTGGATGTCGGCGATCACCGGGATCTGCGAGTGCTGGGCGATCTCCGGCAGTGCGTCCGCGTCGTCCTGGGACGGGCACGCGACCCGGACGATGTCACAGCCGGACGCGGTCAGTTCCGCGATCTGCTGCAGCGTCGTGTTGACGTCCGCGGTCAGTGTCGTCGTCATCGACTGCACGGACACCGGGGCGTCACCGCCGACCAGCACCTTGCCCACCTTGATCTGGCGGGTCTTACGGCGCGGAGCGAGGGTCGGCGGCGGCAGCGCGGGCATGCCCAGGTTGATGCTCATGGGTCCTTTATCTGTTGAGGTGATGCGTTATCCGTTGAAAAGTCTGATCGGGTTGACGATGTCGGCGATGACGAGCAGGACGCCCATCACCACGATGACACTGGCCGCGACGTACGCGATCGGGAGCAGCTTGGCCACGTCGACGTACCCGGGGTCGGGCCGGCCGAAGAGCTTGGCGAAGCCTTGCCGGATGCCTTCCCAGATCGCCCCGGCCATGTGCCCGCCGTCCAGCGGCAGCAGCGGGATGAAGTTGAACAGGGCAAGGAACAGGTTCAGCGAGGCGAGCAGCGAGATCAGGAAGGCGATCCGCTCGCCGCCGGTGAGCGACTGGTTCGAGGCGATCTCGCCGGCCACCCTGCTGGCGCCGACCACGCTCATCGGGCTGTCCTCGTCCCGGTCGCCGCCGACGATCGACTTGGCCACGCCGACCAGCTTCTCCGGGAAGTTGCCGATCGCCTTGACCGTGGCGACGGTCAGCTCGCCCATCTTGTTGACGACGAAGCCGAAGTCCTGCCGCTCGACCTTCATCTCCGGCGAGACGCCGAGGAACCCGACCGAGACGATCTTGTCCGACCCGGCCTCGTCCCGGACCTGGTTGATGATCGTGCTGGTGCGCAGGGTCTGCTGCTGGCCGTTGCGCTCGACAACGATCGTGGCGGCCTTGTCGGTGTTCGCCCGGATCAGCGGCGTGAGCTGGTCCCAGCTGGTGATCTGGGTGCCGTTGAAGGCGACGATCTTGTCGCCGACCTGGAAGTTGGCGGTCTTGGCCGGCGACGTCTGGTCACCCGGCTCGCACTTGCGGTCGGCGCTGGCCTGGGAGGCCGGGATGACGCAGTCGGTGACGGTGGCAACGGTCGTCTGGGCGACGTTGGCGCCGTACAGCATGAACAGACCGCCGAACAGGACGAACGCGATCACCACGTTGACCAGCGGCCCGGACGCCATCACGATCAGCTTCTTCCACCACACCTTCTGGTAGAAGAGCCGGCCGTTGTCGCTCGGGTCGATCGTCTCGTACTCCGCCGAGCGCGCGTTCTCCACCATCGACTGGATCGGGCCGGTGTTGGCCTTGCGGACCTTGCTCGGGTCCTCACCCTTGGCCGGCGGCATCATGCCGATGATCCGGACGAACCCACCGGCCGGGATCAGCTTGATCCCGTACTCGGTCTCACCGCGCTTGGAGGACCAGACGGTCCGGCCGAAGCCGACGAAGAACTGGGTCACCTTCATGCCGAACGCCTTCGCGGGCAGCATGTGACCCATCTCGTGCAGTCCGACCGAGATCAGGATGCCGGCCACGAACAGCAGGATGCCGATGAAAGTGAGAAGCGCGGTCATGCCTTCGTGTTCTCCTGGCGCTGGTCGGTTGAGGTGGCGGTCAGTTCACGGGCCCGGGCGCGCGCCCAGCTGTCCGCGGCGAGTACGTCGTCGATGGACAGTTCCTCATACGAGGGTACGTCGTGTTCGGTCACCACCCGGGCCACGGTGTCGACGATCGCCAGGAACGGCAAGCGCCCGTCCCGGAACGCCTGGACACAGACCTCGTTGGCGGCGTTGAACACGGCCGGCGCCGTCCCGCCGCGGGTCCCGGCCTCGCGGGCCAGCTGGACCGACGGGAAGGCGTCGTGGTCGAGCGGCAGGAACTGCCAGGTGCTCGCCTCTGCCCAGTTCCACGGTGGCGACGCGTCCGGTATCCGGTCGGGCCAGCCCAGGCCGAGCGCGATCGGCAGTGTCATCGTCGGCGGTGACACCTGCGCCATCGTGGACCCGTCGTAGAACTCGACCATCGAGTGGATCGCCTGCTGCGGATGGACGACGACATCCACCCGGTCCATCGGGATGCCGAACAGCAGGTGGGCCTCGATCAGCTCGAGCCCCTTGTTCACCAGGGTCGCGGAGTTGATGGTGACGACCGGGCCCATCGCGAAGTTCGGGTGGGCCAGGGCTTGCTCGACCGTGACGTTCGCGAGGTCGTGCCGCGGCCGGCCCAGGAACGGGCCACCGCTGGCGGTGAGCAGGAGTTTGCGGACCTCGTCGGCCGAGCCGCCGCGCAGGCACTGCGCGATCGCGCTGTGCTCGGAGTCGACCGGGACGATCTGACCGGGCTTCACCCGGCGGGTGACCAGCGGGCCGCCGATGACCAGCGACTCCTTGTTGGCCAGGGCAAGCGTGTTCCCGGCGTCGAGCGCGGCCAGCGTCGGCTGCAACCCGACCGAACCGTTGATGCCGTTGAGAACCACGTCACACGGCATCGCCGCGATCTCGCTGGACGCGTCCGGGCCGGTAATGATCTTGGGGATCCGGAACGCGCCCTGCGCGTAGCCCTGCCGCTTCGCCTCGACGTAGAACGCGAGCTGCAGGTCCTGGGCGACCGTGGCCTTCGCCACAGCGACCACCTCGACGCCGAACTCGAGCGCCTGCGCGGCGAGCAGGCCGACGTTGTCGCCGCCGGCCGAGATCGCGAGCACCCGGAACCGGTCGCGGTTCCGGCCGATCAGCTCCAGCGCCTGGGTGCCGACAGAGCCGGTCGAGCCGAGGATGACAACGGTTCGCGGATTCACGCCTGCCATTGTCCCAGGTCAGGACACCAGGAAGCGATTCGGTGTTGTCACTCCAGATAGAGGTTGAGGGGGAAGCTTCCGAGGCGGATCTCGTCGCCGTCGCCGACCAGCCGGCTGCCGACCCGTACACCGTTGACGAAGGTGCCGTTGGTCGAGTCGAGGTCCCGCAACTCGAAGCTGACTCCGTCGATCCGGAGCAGTTCGGCGTGATGGCGGCTGATGTCCGGGTGCTCCAGGATCAGGTCGCAGTCCGACGCCCGCCCGATCAGCACCAGGTCCAGGACCGGTACGACGTGACTGTCAGGGCTCATCAACACCGGCTGCGGCGCGGCCTCCGTGACCAAGGCCACGGCTCTGTAGCTCCGTGACTTACGCCGCGCCCCGAGGAACGCACTCACGACGCCCTTGCCGAAGTTGAAGGCCACATCCCCCACTGCGGCCGTCACGAACCCACTGATCGGATCCATCTGCACACACCCAGCTCTGCAGTTCGGTATCCCGGAGCCGGCACCGCGGTACGGCGGCTCGCGGTGTGCCGTGGTGGTCTACCGTTGGCGACTGTGTCTGCAACTGCCACCCGCCCGATGACGGTGTTGATCATCGAGAACGATCCCGGCAGCGGTCCGGGGAGACTGCTCGGCTGGATCGAGGAACGGGACTTCACTCCCGTCGTCGTCCGCGCCTGGGCCGGAGAGCCGATTCCTTCCGACGTCTACGGCCACTCTGCGCTCATACTGCTGGGCGGCGGGATGCTGCCGGACGCCGATGACAAGTCGCCGTGGCTGAAGGCGGAGCGGGAACTGCTGCGGGCAACGACGGAACAGGACCGCGTACCCGTGCTGGGAATCTGCCTCGGCGCGCAACTACTGGCGCACACGTTCGGCGGTGAGGTGCGCGGCAAGTACGGCCTGCCCGAGAAAGGCGTGACCGAGCTTCGCCTGCTGCCCGGCGCCGAGGACGACCCGCTGCTCGCCGGTCTGCCGACCACCGTGCGGGCGATCGAGAGCCATCAGGATCAGATCACCCGGCTGCCGGCCGGGGCGGTGCCGTTGATGTCGAGCGAGCGCTGTGCACATCAGATGCTGCGCATCGGCCGGAGCTGGGGCGTCCAGTTCCACCCTGAGGTCACTGTCGACCGGGTGCAGAGCTGGGATCCCGAGCGGCTTCGATCCTGGGGGTTCGATCCTGAGGCGGTGAACGCGGCGGCCGAGCGGTATCAGGCCGAGCTGGAGCAGACCTGGTCCGTGGTGCTCGGCAGGTTCCTGGACCTGGCCGGCCGGTCCGCTCGTACCCGGGACCGGTAGCGGCGCTACCTTTGGGGAATGAGTCTGGAGCAGCCGCCGCCCGGGCATCGGGCCTCTGACAACGACCGCGAGCGAGCCGCCGCCGTGGTCCAGGAAGCACACAGCGACGGACGGCTGGATTTCCAGGAGCTGGACGAGCGGCTCACCCAGATCTACTCGTCCAAGACCCAGCTCGAGCTGCGGACCGCGACGGCGGATCTGGTGCCGGTCGCGCACGGCAGCAACGCGGTCGAACTGGTCATCCGGGCCAAGCACAGCGCGCAGAAGCGCGAAGGTCCCTGGACCGTGCCGCAGCGGGTCGTCGCTGTGGCCGAGCACTCTTCGGTCCGGCTGGACTTCACCGACGCGGTGGTCCGGTGGCCCGAGATCCACGTCGACGCGCAGGCCAAGCACAGCTCGGTGGTGATGATCGTGCCGGAGGGCTGGAGCATCGATCTCGACGCCGTCGACATGGTCCATGGGACCGCCAAGAACAAGGCGACCACTCCTCGGTCCGGCGGTGTCCGCCTCCGAGTGACCGGCCAGGCCAAGCACGGCTCGATCGTCGTACGCCATCCGCGCAAGCGCCACTGGTGGTGGCCCTGGTACCGGAAGTGAGCTGCGCCGCTCCGGGATACCCGTCGTACCGGCTAGCGTGAGCCTCATGACGGCTTCGCTGGATCTTGTGGATGTGGACTCGCTGTTGACCGAGGAGGAGGTCGACGTCCGGGCCACCGCCCGGCGGTTCGCGGACGAGCGGCTGCGGCCGTCGCTGCCGGAGTGGTTCGAGTCCGCGAGCATTCCGGCGCGGGAGCTGGCGAAGGAGCTCGGTGCGCTCGGGTTCCTCGGGATGCACCTGACTGGGTACGGGTGTGCCGGCCTCGGTCCGGTTGCGTACGGGCTCGCCTGTCTGGAGATCGAGGCGGCCGACTCCGGGATGCGTTCGCTGGTGTCGGTGCAGGGGTCGCTGGCCATGTACTCGATCTGGAAGTACGGCAGCGAGGAGCAGAAGAACGAGTGGCTGCCGCGGATGTCCGCGGGCGAGGCGATCGGCTGCTTCGGCCTGACCGAACCGGACTTCGGCTCGAACCCGGCCGGTATGCGCACGAACGCCCGGCGCGACGGCGACGACTGGGTGCTGAACGGCTCGAAGATGTGGATCACCAATGGCTCGGTGGCCGAAGTCGCGGTGGTCTGGGCCCGGACCGACGACGGCGTCCGCGGCTTCGTCGTACCGACGTCGACCCCTGGTTTCTCGGCACCGGAGATCACCGGGAAGTTGTCGTTGCGCGCCTCGGTCACGTCCGAGTTGGTGCTGGACGACGTACGGCTGCCGGCGTCGGCCCTGTTGCCTGAGGCCCGTGGCCTGTCCGGTCCCCTCGGCTGCCTGAACGAGGCCCGGTTCGGCATCATCTTCGGCGCGATGGGTGCGGCCCGGGACTGCCTCGAGACGGCGCTGGCGTACGCCGGCGAGCGGATGGTCTTCGACAAGCCGCTGGCCGGATACCAACTGACCCAGGCCAAGTTCGCCGACATGGCGGTCGAGCTGAACAAGGGCATTCTGCTCGCTGTCCACCTCGGTCGGCTCAAGGAGAAGGGGACGCTGCGGCCCGAGCAGGTGAGCGTCGGCAAGCTCAACAACGTCCGCGAGGCGATCGCGATCGCGCGTGAGTGCCGCACGATCCTGGCCGCGAACGGGATCAGCGGTGAGTACCCGATCATGCGGCACGCCAACAACCTCGAGTCCGTCCTCACCTACGAGGGCACCTCCGAGGTCCACCAGCTCGTCATCGGCCAGGCCCTCACCGGCCAGGCGGCCTTCCGCTGACACATGCTGACTGAGCCGCGGCTGGATCGCGCGGCACTGGTGGACACGGTCAGGACGTCGTACGGGATCACTGTCGACGGCCTGCGGTTCGTACCGGTCGGCTGGGCGGCAGCCTGCTATGAGATCGACGAGCGGTACTTCCTCAAGCTCTGGCTCACGCCAGACGACGCAGCCCGTGCAGTCGCCCGGCTCCCGCTGGTGCAGCACATGCACGAGACCGGCTTCCGCGCCCGACTCCCCTACCCCATCGCCACTCATGACGGCCGCTTGTCCGTCCCAACCCCCGACGGTGTCGTGGCGTTGTTCCCCTTCCTACCTGGTACGACGCCAGCGGGGTGGCCAAGGTGGTCGGACGACGTACTGGACGAACTCGGTTGGGTGCTGACCGATCTGCACGCGGTGACACCGGCGGCGGATCTGCCACGTGAGGACTTCTCCATCGCCGGGCTGGTGCCGCACGACCGCCTCGCGCAGTTGCAGAGCGTCGTACGACGACTGCCGGAACGCTTCGTGGTGTGCCACACCGACCTGATCGGCGACAACCTGCTGGTCGGTGCGGACGGGCGGTTGAGCGCCCTCGACTGGGACACCGCGATCCTCGGTCCCCCGGAGCACGACCTGGCTCTGCTGATGCACGGTGAGCAACCCGTCGACGACAACGCCCTGCGCCGGGTGCTTGCGGTCTACCCTCGCGACGTACCGCTCGAGCTGGAGCTGTTCGCCTTCTTCCTGCTCCGGCGGAACGTCGCGGACTACTCGGCGCGGGTTCTGCGGCTGCAGCAGGGCGGGTTGTCGGCGGTCGAGGTCGCCGACGCTCGTGCAGGAATGGTCACCTGGGGGTCCGCGCAGTGGTCGCGGCTGGACCGGACGCTCGCGCTCGTCCGAGCCGCTCTCGCCGACCGCGGTGCATGACGATTCGCTGCCTGGGTACCGTGAGTGAGCGGGGACTACAGAATGTCATCCTGACACCCCGCTGTGTTGTTGCTGTGTCGTCTCCGCCCGCGGCGCTTGCACGCCAGGAAGGAGCAATCATGAGGATCGGTGCCGGCATCGGGCTGGTCGCCATCGGCGCCATCATCGCCTTCGCCGTCCGCGATACGTCCGGGTGGCTGAACCTGACCGCCCTGGGCATCATCATCATGCTCGCCGGCGTGGCCGGTATCTGGGTGTCCTACCGGCTCGCCAACCCGCGGAAGCGGGGCGAGTTCAACGTGATCGACCCGGAGGTCGAGAAGCAGTACACCACCGACCCGCCGGAGCAGGTGGCCGAGCGGCCGATCGACGTGACGCCGAGTCATCTGCGCGAGGAGCGCCGGGACTAGGTCAGCTTCTTCAGCAGATAGTCGCAGGGGTCCGCGTGCGAGCGGACGATGTTGCCCTCGGCATCCTGTTCGGTCCAGGTGTCGATCACCTGCGGGCCGTCCCACAGTTGGTAGCCGAGGCGCTCGTACAGCTTGCGGGCGCGCGGGTTGTCGGCACCGACAGCCATGCCGATCGCGGATCGGGACCAGTCCGCCGCGATCGCCTCGCTCGCGCGGATGATCGCCGTACCGATGCCTTGGCCCGGGACGTAGGCGTCCAGTGCGTTGATCTCGACGGGGTCGTGGGCCGCGCGGACTTCGGCGTACTTCGACTGGTTGAGCAGCATCGTGTGGCCGACGATCTCGCCGTCGCGGTGAGCGAGCAGGAACACGCCGTCACCTCGTTGCTGCGTTTCCCAGCGCTCGCGGAGGTGGTGCTGGGAGGCAGGTTCGGCCGGGGCGATCAGCTGGTCGACCTCCGCTTGCGTGGCAGGCCTGATGTCCATCGTCCGACCGTACGGCGAGTTGCCGTCGGACCGCACCCGCTTTAAGGCTGCCTGAAGAACCGCGGGGACAGTGGACCATGGACCGGAATCGTGAATTGCTGGAGCGCTTGTGGCCGACCTCCGATCAACTCGCCTTGTCGGCCGAGGCGGAACACGAGATGCGCACGGAGGACTACGTCCTCGAGATGCCACAGTCCGGTGAGCGGATCGTCGGGCGGGACCGGATGCGGGCGATGCAACAGGAGTACCCGAATCCGCCGTCGATCCAGCTCATCCGCATCACCGGTGCCGGCGACCACTTCGTCGTCCTCGGCCGCTCGGACTACAGCGGCGACATCTACTACGTCGCCAACGTCGTCGAGTTCCGCGACGGCCGGATCGCGCGCGAGACCCGAATCTACGGCGCACCCTTCGATCCGCCGCCGTGGCGGGCGAAGTACGCCGACTGACTACTTGGCGACCTCGGTGGCGCGGGACTCGCGGACGACGGTGACGCGGATCTGGCCGGGATAGGTCAGCTCCTCCTCGACCTGCTTGGCGATATCGCGTGCCATCACCTGCGCGCCGATGTCGTCGACCGCGTCCGGCAGCACCATCACCCGGATCTCCCGGCCGGCCTGCATCGCGAACACCTTCTCCACTCCGTCGTGGTGCATCGCGATCTCCTCCAGGCGCTCGAGCCGCTGCACGTAGGCCTCCAGCGACTCCCGCCGTGCCCCCGGCCGGCCGCCGCTCACCGCGTCCGCAGCCTGGGTCAGCACCGCCTCGACGGTCCGCACCTCGACCTCGTTGTGGTGCGCCTCGATGCAGTGCACGACGTCGTCGTTCTCGCCCCACTTCCGGGCCAGCTCCGCACCGACGATCGCGTGACTACCCTCGGACTCGTGCGTCAGGGCCTTGCCGATGTCGTGCAGGAACGCGCCGCGCTTGCACAGCTTCGGATCCAGCCCGAGCTCGGCCGCCATCATCCCGGCGATGTGCGCCGACTCGATCAGGTGCTTCAGCACGTTCTGCCCGTACGACGTCCGGTACCGCAGCAGCCCCATCGTCCGGGTCAGCTCCGGGTGCAGGTCGGTGATCCCGACCTCCGCCATCGCATCCTCGGCGGCGCGCTCACACAGCTCGGCCACCTCACCCTTGCTGCGTTCGTAGATCTCCTCGATCCGGCTCGGGTGGATCCGGCCGTCGAGGACGAGCGAATCCAGGGTCAGCCGTGCGGTTTCCCGCCGTACCGGATCGAAGCAGGACAGCAGCACCGCCTCGGGGGTGTCGTCGATGATCAGGTTGACCCCGGTGGTCTGCTCGAACGACCGGATGTTGCGGCCCTCGCGGCCGATGATCCGGCCCTTCATGTCGTCACTCGGCAGGTGCACCACCGACACGACCGACTCGCTGGTCTGCTCCGACGCCAGCCGCTGGACCGCACCGGTGATGATCTTGCGGGCCTTCGTCTCGCCCTCGTCCAGCGCCTGCCGCTCGATATCGCGGACGATCGCGTGCGCGTGCCGCTTCGCCTCCGCCTCGATCGCCGCGACCAGCTCGCTCTTCGCCTGCTCGGTGGTCAGGTTCGCGACACCCTCCAGGATCCGGCGACGCTCGTCCTCGAGGTCGCGGATCTCGGCCTTACGGCGATCCAGCTCGGCCAGTTGCGCGGTCAGCTCGGTCTGGCGTTGCTCGGTCGTGCGGTGCTGCTCGTCGAGTCGTTCCTCACGCTCGGTCAGCCGGTGCTCACGGCGTTCCATCTCCAGGCGCTGCTCGCGCAGGTCGTCCCGGATCGACTGTGCCTCGGACTCCGCTTCCCGCCGTACGTCGGACGCCCGCTGCTCGGCCTCCCGCCGTACCTCGGTCGCCCGGTCCTCCGCGGCGCGGCGGATCTCCTCGGCCCGCTGCTCGGCGGCCTCGGCCCGGACCCGCAGGACGGCGGCCTCCTCCTCGGCCTGGCGGCGGACCGACTCAGCCGCCGACTTCGCACCGGCGGTGATGGTGGCGGCCTGGAGCTCGGCGGCCGCCGTTCCCTCGGCGGCTTTTCGGCGGGAGAGGGTGAAACCGATCCAGGCCAGCAGCCCGGCGATCAGAAGTCCGATCAGAGACAGACCGACAGATGTGGCCGTCATCGGCGTCTCCCCTCTTTCGAGTCCCACCAGGCGGGACTTTGTGGTCGGTCGAAGGGATCCGCCACGGGAGCCGACTGACGGTACGGCTGACCGCACCACCGGCGTACGGCGGTGGGCTGTCCGTCCGTTACGGCGGTACCGCTCAGCGACCGGGCGGCCCCTGGGTGTGCGTCACCCAGGCACGTACTCATGGCCGCCACCGTCGAACCGCGGTGCCGTCTATCCGACGACGCTGCGAGTCGCCGTCGTCAGTCCTTCAGCTCGGTCGAGCGTAGTGTCGTGTCTTCTCCGGCCGGTCGGCCCGTGATCAACCGGCCTGCCGGTGCTATACCCGCCACCGTCAGGTGGAGTGATCCCTTATTGATTCCGAGGCTAGGCGTGCCCCACCACCCGGTCAAGACGGACACTCCCACCCCGGCCCACCATCACCGAAGGCACCGAAACCAACGTCCTCCGTTACCCTGCGACCCCGTCGCACAACAAAACCACCACCCGCACTGGTCCACTCCAGTTACCCGCGTGGGCCGGGGAGGCCTTCCTCGGACTCGGTGGTCTCGGACTCGGTGGTCTCGGACTCGGTGGTCTCGGTCTGGCCAGTGACGGTCCCGCCGGTCTGGGTGCCTTCGGGGCGTGATCCGGCCGAGCTGGCCGGCTCGGTCGACGGGTCAGGGGCGTCTCCGCCTACGACTCCGCCGTGAGCTTCAGGATCGCCCCCACCACCCGGCTCAGCCACACCGCCGCTGGCCTGTGCCTCAGGCCCCTCGTCGGCAGAGCCGGATTCAGCCTCCGCGCTCGCGCTTCCGGCCTCACCGGACGACTGCGGTTCCTCGGCCCTCGCCGACGCTTCCCCACCCTGCTGCTCCGCGGTCGACTCTCCCCCGGCGCTGGCCGACTGCTCGCCGGCGGACTCGGTGGTTGTCGAGTCGGCGGTAGGCGGCTGGGCTGGTGGGTTCTCGGAGTTGTGTGAATCGACGTAGCCGCCGACCTTCTGCTGTACAGCGTCGACCTTCTCCGCGTACTTGCCGCCTGTCTGCTTATCGACCAGGTCGCCGGCCTTCTCCACACCGGCCTTGATCTTGTCCGGGTTCTGCTTGACGACGTTCCGGAGCCAGTTCTTCGCCTGTTCCTGGAAATCGCTCATTGCACCCTCCGCGGTGTCAGGGGCGGATCGACCGAAAATCCCAGCCTACGGACCAGTCCAAACACCGGCCCTCTTCGGATGACACACCGTCAGCCCGCACCCGTCAACGCCCCTCGCCGCCCGCAGCCCCACAGATTCCCCCCATCGCGCTCAATCCGCACCCTCCGCCACCCGCTCCAGCTCACTCATCCCCCAACCACAACCCCGGCGCCGCAACGCCCGCCGCACACCCGCCTACTCCACGACACATCCACCACCCGCCTTGCGGGTGGATGTCAGAGCAGTACTGGTGGGGGTTGCCGGATGGGTGTAGTCGGCGGGTCGGCCTTCGTAGAGGATGGAGCCGCCGTGGCGGCCGGGGCCTGGGCCCAGGTCGATCAGCCAGTCGGCTTGGCGGATGACGTCGAGGTTGTGTTCGACCACGACGACGGTGTGGCCGTGTTCGACCAGGCTGTCGAGCACACGCAGCAGCATGTCGATGTCGCTCAGGTGGAGACCGGTCGTCGGTTCGTCCAGCAGGTACGTGGTCGGCTGGTCCGCCTGCCGAAGCTCCTTCGCGATCTTCACCCGCTGACACTCACCACCCGACAGCGTGTTCAACGACTGCCCCAACCGCAGATACCCCAAACCAACCGCCGCCAACTGATGCAGAGCCCGCGAAATACCCGCGTCGGGCAGTCTCGCAGTGGCCTCATCGATAGTGAGCTCGTCGACGTCGGCGATGGAGAGTCCGTCCACCGTGTGCGCGAGGACCTCCGGAGTGAAGCGGCGCCCGTGACACGTTTCGCACACAACCTCCTGCCCATCCATGAACGCGAGGTCGGTGTAGATGACCCCCAACCCTTTGCAGTCCGGGCAAGCTCCCGCCGAGTTGGCACTGAACAGAGCAGCGGGTACGTCGTTGTGCCGCGCAAACAACCTGCGAATCGCCGGAGCGATGCCGGTGTAGGTGATCGGCGTCGACCGACGGTTGGTGCTCACCGGCTTCTGATCGATCACCACCGCGGAGTACTGCTCCACCAACTCCGCCGCCAGGCTGGACTTCCCAGAACCAGCCACACCGGTCAGCACACTCATCACACCCGTGGGAAAGCTCACGGTCACGTCCTGTAGGTTGTTGCGACTGGCATCCACCACGGTCAGCTTCCCGATGCCGCGACGTGGCGCGACTTTGAGTGGTCGCTCTCGAGCCAGCGCGCGACCGGTGGAGGTGCCGGCATCGCGGAGGTCCGCGAACGTCCCTTGGAACACCAGCCGTCCACCGGCATTCCCCGCTTCGGGACCGACTTCGATGATCTGGTCCGCGTGGGCCATCACGGCGGGGTCATGCTCGACGACCAGCACGCTGTTGCCGCTGTCACGAAGCCGTTCCAGCAGGTCGATCATCGACTCCACATCGGTCGGATGCAGGCCGACGGTCGGCTCGTCCACGACGTACGTCATCTCGGTGAGACTGGACCCGAGATGCTTCACCGTCTTGATCCGTTGCGACTCACCACCGGACAAAGTGGTCGTTGCCCGAGACAACGTCAGGTACCCGAGCCCGATCGTGACCATCGCCTCCAGCCGCGCGGTCAACGCGGCCACCACCGGTACGACGCCCGCCTCGTCGATCCTGCGTACGACGTCGACGAGCTCGGTGATCTCGAGTCGCGACAACTCACCGATCGTGTAACCGAGTACTGTCACGGTCCGCGCCGCCTGATTGAGCCGGTCGCCGGCGCAATCCGGGCAGATCTCGGAGCGGGTGAACTTGCGAATGGCGTCCTGCTTCCGCTCGGACAGGTTGTCGGAGGTGTGCAGGTAGATCCGCTCGAACCGTTCGACGACTCCCTCGTACTCCTTCGGGAGCTTCTGACCCAGATCGGCTGCTGCTTGGCCGCCGTACAGCAACGCCTGGCGTTCCGACTCGGTCCAGTCCCGCAGCGGGGTGTCCACCTCGAAGGTGCCGATGTCGGCGTACTGGGCGTGCCAGTAGCCGCCGTTGCCGAATCCCGGGAGCATGATGGCGCCGTCGGCGAGTGACTTGTCCAGGTCCAGGAACTGTTCGACGTTGCTCACCACCACCTCCCCGAGCCCGGAGCAGGTCGGGCACATGCCGATGGGGTCGTTGAAGGAGAAGTGGTTCGACTCGCCGACGTACGGCTCGCTCAGGCGGGAGAAGAGCAGCCGCAAGTACGTCCAGGCGTCGGTGATCGTGCCGACGGTCGAGCGGGCGTTGCCGCCGATCCGCCGCTGGTCGATGACGATCACGGGCGTCAGGCCGCCGATGTGGTCGACCTGCGGTCGCGTCCACTTCGGCAGCCGGTTCCGGGCGAACGGCGGGAAGGTCTCGTTGAGTTGATAGCCCGCCTCCGCGGCGATCGTGTCGAACACCAGCGACGACTTGCCCGAACCGGATCTGCCGACGAACACCACCAACTGGTTCCGCGGGATGTCGAGGTCCAGGTCGGCCAGGTTGTTCGTCCGGGCTCGGCGAAGGGTGATGGCTCGCTGTGTCATGAGTACGACGCTACGAGCAGATGTGGCCGGATTCTGGCCGCATTAGCTGGGATGATCGGGGTCATGGCCGATGTCACCGCACGCATGCTGGCGCTGCTGTCGACCCTGCAGACAGGCCGGTCGTTCAGCGGCGACGAGTTGACCCGGCGGCTCAGCGTCAGCCCGCGGACTCTGCGCCGGGATGTCGACCGGCTGCGTGGGTACGGCTACCCGGTCGAGACTCAGCCCGGACCCGGCGGGTACTACCGGCTCGCCGCCGGACGCACCATGCCGCCGCTTGTCCTGGACGACGATGAGGCCGTCGCGACGCTGCTTGCCTTGGCGTCCCTCGCGGCGGTCGGACCTGCCGCCGTCGGATCTGCCGCCGTCGGACCGTCGAGCGACACCCGTGCAGAACGCGACCAGCAGGTCGAAGGCGGGATCGACGACGCCGCGACGCGTGCCTACGGCAAGGTGGATCAGTTTCTGCCGGCTCGGCTTCGGGGGCGGGCGGTGTCGGTTCGCTCAAGCTTGGAGACCAGCCCTCAACCGGCGCCGAGCGTGACCGCCGAGCAACTCGGTCTGGTCGCTGAGGCGATTGCTGACCAAGAGACGATCTCCTTCGGCTACCAGAACGCTCGTGGCGAACGAGCGCGTCGGCGGGTGGAGCCCTATCGGCAGGTCCACCACATGCTCCGGTGGTACGTGCTGGCTTGGGATCTCGAGCGCGAGGACTGGCGCGTGTTCCGACTGGATCGCATGTGCGATCTCCTTCGGACCGGCACTCGGTACGAACCACGGCCTCTCCCGGCCGAATCAGCCTCGGACTACCTGCGCCAAGGACTCAACCGGCACAAGCAAACGGTCAGCCTCGTGGTCGACGCACCCGCGGCGGCCGTCATGGATGCGTTGCGCTACCAGGACGCCGAGATCCAATCCGTCGACGACCACCGAACCAACGTCACCCTCGCCCTCGACTCCTGGCAGTGGCTGATCCTCAACCTCGCGTTCCTCGACGCTGACTTCCACATCACCGAAGGCGCCCCCTTCACCACCTCCTGCCAGACCTTCGCCCACCGCCTCCTCAACGCCACGACCTGACTTTGCCGAACCCGTCAGCTTGATCTTGTCCTGTTGATCCTGCCTCGACGCCAAGGTCTGCTCGAGCGATCAGCGCGGACGCCTGGGCCTACTACTCGCCGTCGAGGTGTGCCTTCGCCAACTGCGGCGGCGCAAAGACGAGCCAGCCGTCAACGAGCGCTTCCCTCAGGACAGGCTCCGAGACCTTGTCGAGCTCGATCAGGACGGCGGCGTAGTTGTCGAAGTGCGGGATCGTGAAGAACCCATCTGCCGCCCGGGCAGCAAGTACCGCTTCCTTCTCGGCGAGATCCTCCACCCGGATGGCCAGGATCGGACCGTCCGGCGGAGTCTCGTCGCCGAAGCGCCTCAGATCCGCCTTGCTGAACGGGCGTTCCCACGCGTACCCCTTGCCGGCGATCGCCCACGTCCGGTGGCCATGCCGCGTCGTCTCCTCAGTCTCCGTCAGCGCCGCAACCAGTCGCTCCACGTCTTCGAAGCTCGCCATGGCGGTCACGCTACTGCGCGCCCGTCGACCCAGTCGAGCAACACCACCACTTCGTCCGAAGGAACGAGCCGGACTCGCATCCGAGGGGTCAGTCGGGTTCGAGGCCGGACGCGTCCAGGAGCGGGAGTTCTTCGTGGCTGGCGGAGAGTTCTTCTTTGACGACGGTCATGGCGATGCCGCCGGGGTAACCCTTGCGGGCGAGCATGCCGAGAAGCCGGCGCATCGCTACCTCGCGATCCAGGTTGCGCATGGATCGAAGCTTGCGGCGAACCAGAGCGCGGGCCGTCTCCTCTTCCTGCCCCGGCTCCAGCTCGTCAAGCGCGTCGCGAGCCAACTGGTCGTCCACTCCCCGGCGACGGAGTTCTTGGGCCAGCGCTCGCTTGCCGAGACCACGCCCACGATGACGAGACTCGACCCACGCGGTGGCGAACGCGGCGTCATCGATCAACCCGACCTCGGAAAACCGATCGAGCACCTCGTCAGCGACCTCATCCGGAATCTCCCGCTCAGCCAGCAGACCAGCCAACTCAGCACGCGTCCGGGGCTGCCCCGTCAACTTGTCCAGCAGAATCGTCCGAGCCACTGAATGCGGATCCGCCATCCCGTCCAACGCAGGGTCCGCCTCCCCCTCCGGCCCGTCGCCCGCACGCTTCTTCCTCCGCCGAGATGTCCCACCCCCAAACTCCCGCCGGCGTACCACCGCACGCCGACTCCGACTCTCAACCCCACCAGGAGCCGGCGCTTCAGCCGCACCCCGAACCTCGGGCACCGCCTCAACCCCACTCGCAGCGGCAGGCCCAGCGGGCGGACGAGCTCGCTGGCTGGTCGTGTCCGCGCCACGGTTTCGGCCAGGTATCGCGGGAGCCTTTGACTGATGTTGTGAGCTGTCAGCCGGCACGCCGTCGAGCTCTGCCTGAGTGACGGGCTCGCTGAGCGACGGACGACCCAGGGTCGGGCCCGAGGTCGGCGACTCGTCGGCCGCGAAGGCTATCGCAGCGGCCCGGGAATCCTCGGACCCCGCAACAGGCCGACTTCCACCGGCACCGCGGCCAGACTCCGACGGCTCGTCGGGCTCAGCGATTTCGGTTTCTCCCCATGGATCCACGATCGCTGGCCTCCGCCTGCTTCCACCGGTACGGTGGCCCGCGCTGCCCGACTCCGGCGGGTCGACGGGAGCGACATCGTCAGCTTCTCCCCAGGGGTCCCTGGTCGCTGGCTTCTTCCGGCTTGCGCTAGGACGGCGGTGAGCCTGACCCGGCCCGGGTAGGTCGTCGGGCGCGGCGTCGTCTTCGGCCCAGGGATCTGTGGTCCCTGGGGTCTGTCGGATTCTCCCGACACGGAGGCTGGCCGGTCTCGACTCGGAGGGCTCATCGGGTACGGCCTCGCCTGCCTGTGGATCGGCGGCGGCGCGTGTCGGGCGGGCACTCGGTCGCCGACGCGGCTTCTCGACAGAGTCCGGAGTCCCGCCGACACCCCCGCCCTCGGCTAGGAGGGCTCGGGCCAGGGCCAGGCGGTCTGCGTGGGGTAGGGACAGTGCCTCGGGGGCAGCGTCCTCGACAGCTGTGGGCCGAGGAGCGCTGCCGTCCGCAGCGGATCGATCAGAAATCGACATCGACCTCGGCCGTGGCGGCCTCGTCGGCCGGCTGGTCCACCGCCGCCCCGATGCCCATCTTCTCCTTGATCTTCTTCTCCAGCTCGTTGGCCAGATCGGGGTTGTCGCGCAGGAAGTTCCGCGCGTTCTCCCGGCCCTGGCCGAGCTGGTCGCTCTCGTAGGTGAACCAGGCGCCGGCCTTGCGGACGAAGCCCTGCTCCACGCCGAGGTCCAGCAGGCTGCCCTCGCGGCTGATGCCCTGGCCGTAGATGATGTCGAACTCGGCCTGCTTGAACGGCGGGGCCACCTTGTTCTTCACGACCTTGACCCGGGTCCGGTTGCCGACGAAGTCGGTGCCGTCCTTGAGCGACTCGATCCGGCGCACGTCCAGCCGGACCGAGGCGTAGAACTTCAGCGCCCGGCCACCGGTCGTGGTCTCCGGCGAGCCGAACATGACGCCGATCTTCTCGCGCAGCTGGTTGATGAAGATCGCCGTCGTACCGGTGCCGTTGACCGCGCCGGTCATCTTCCGCAGCGCCTGGCTCATCAGCCGGGCCTGCAGACCGACGTGGCTGTCACCCATCTCGCCCTCGATCTCGGCCCGCGGCACCAGCGCGGCCACCGAGTCGATCACGACGATGTCGATCGCGCCGGAGCGGACCAGCATGTCGGCGATCTCCAGCGCCTGCTCACCGGAGTCGGGCTGCGAGACCAGCAGCGCGTCGGTGTCGACACCCAACTTCGCCGCGTAGTCCGGGTCGAGCGCGTGCTCGGCGTCGATGAAGGCGGCGATCCCGCCGGCCCGCTGGGCGTTCGCCACCGCGTGCAGGGCGACCGTCGTCTTACCCGAGGACTCCGGGCCGTAGATCTCCACCACCCGGCCACGCGGCAGACCGCCGATCCCGAGCGCGACGTCGAGCGCGATCGAGCCGGTCGGGATGACCTCGATCGGGGCCCTGCCCTGCTCGCCCAGTCGCATCACCGCACCCTTGCCACACTGCCGCTCGATCTGCGTCAGCGCGGTTGCCAGCGCTTTCTCCCGATCCGCTACCGCGCGTTCCGCACTCGCTGCACCAGCCATGTGACCGCCACCTGACCCATCTACGTATCGGGGCCGCTGTCCCAGCCGCCCGAAGGATTTCCTTGTCGCCAGAGAAGGTACGGGTTACGTCGGACAGTTTTCGTCGCCACCTGGAAACTGTGGACAACTCGGCCGCCCGGGTACCTTCAGGAGACCAAACTATCCCGAACACCTGTTCGAATCGCAACTGACACGCCGAAGTTCCTCAGCCGCCGTCCTGAACCGCCGACTCCCTACCCTGTCGGCGTGGCAGACCGTCAAGACATCCCCGATTCCGCCGTCATCCTCGCGCTCAGCCGGGTCGAGTTCGGGATCGATTCCGTGCTCGACGCGCTCCGTTCCCAGGACCCGTTCGGCATCCGCAGCATCCTCACCGAGTACTCCGCCCAGGAGCAACCGAACCTGGCCGAGAAGGGCCTGATCCTGGCGATCGACCGACTGCTGAAGATGAAGGTGCCGGGACACACCGAATGGCCGTCGCTGCCGCTGGCGAAGCGCTGCGACTGGTGGGTGGAGCGGCTTGGCGGCTTCGCGGCTGTCGTCGCGGGCCTCCCCCGCATCAGCGGTGCAGCCGCCGACTACCTGCCGCTCAAGGACACCCTCGGCGCGTCCGTCCAGGCCATGGTCATCGGCGCAGTCTGCCGCGAGTACGGCGTCGAAGCGCATGCCGACCGTACGGCGGTCATCGCACGCGTACTCACCGACCGGCCGATCACACCGGACGAGGTACTGAAGTACGACGACCCGACCGAGGCCGGCGAGGACGTCGCCAAGCAGTTGGGGCTCGGAGACGAGTCGGACCGGGCAGGACTGAGCCAGGGCATCCGGCTGGTCTGGCGGATCAGCAAGCTGTTCGGCGGGCTCGGCGAGGTGTTCGACGATCGCCCGCGCGGCAGCATCGGTGCCAGGTTCATCGGCCGGCTCCCCGCCATCGGCGTGGTCGGAGGCTTCTTCGACGAACGCAAGGGCATCCGCAAAGCGGCGTACGCGGCCGCGGACCTGCTCGCGAGCAGCGCCTTCCGGGTGAAGCCCATCTAGAGGCTGCGGGCCGGGGCCTGGTGCTGGGATGATCTCGGCATGACTGGGATCGTCATCGTGAGGGCGGACGAGAGTTGGCCGGCGCAGTTCGAGAAAATCGCGGGCGCGGTGAGCCACCTGCTCGGGGAGACTGCGCAGCGGATCGACCACATCGGGTCGACGTCCGTACCTGGGCTGGCGGCCAAGGACATCCTGGACATGCAGGTGACGGTCGGGACAGAGCCTGAACTGGACGACGTGGTGGAACGGATGGTCGCGGCGGATTGGGAAGTCCGGCCGCCCAGACGGGACCACCCGGTTCCCGGACTACCCGCCGACGACGTGCAATGGGTCAAGCGCCTGGTGGTCGAGCCGATGTACAGGCGGCGGGTGAACCTGCACGTCCGCGTCGCCGGACGGGCCAACCAGCGGTATGCCCTGCTGTTCCGGGATTACCTGCGCAGCCATCCGGAGACAGCCGCCGCGTACGGCGAGTTCAAGCGCCGAGCAGCCGCCCTGCCGATCGAGTCGGTCGGGGACTATGCCGACCTCAAGGACCCGGTCTGCGACCTCATCTACCTGCCCGCGGAAGAGTGGGCCGCTCGCACTGACTGGACTCCCTGACCGATCGGGCAAGGAGACGCAGGGTGAGTGCAGTACTACAGCGTGGTCGTTGACCCTGTCCGGGTTCAGCCCGCACGCTGGATCGGGGGTGCGTCGTGGGCAGTCCGACGTACGGGCGGGCGTCCCCTCAAGGGGGCGTGGTTCTGGTGGGTGGAGCAGGACGGCTGGCAGCGTTGCCATGCGGCAAGGTGTCCAAGTGGATCGTGCTGGCACTGTGGATCGTCGCGGTGGCGGCGTCCTTCGGACCGGCGAGCAAGCTGACCGGTGCTCAGGAGAACGATGCGGTGTCCTGGCTGCCTGCGAAGGCAGAGTCCACCGAGGTGCTGAAGGCGACGCAGCAGTTCTCGTCGCCGGACGAGATCCCGGCGGTGCTCGTCTACGAACGATCGGCCGGCATCACACCCGCTGACCAGCAAGCGGTTGCGCGGCACGTGACGCAGTTCGCGCAGTTGGAGGATGTCGACCGCGAAGTGATCGGGCCGATCCCGTCGGAGGACGGCAAGGCGCTGCAAGTGCTGGTCCCGATCAACGCCGGATCCGGCGGCTGGGAGACGATCGGCGCGCGAGCAGATGACATCAGGCAGGTGGCTGCCGACCGCCCCGACGGCATGTCGTTCCATGTGACCGGCCCCGGTGGCTTCGCAGCTGACTCGCAGGAGGCCTTTGCCGGCATCGACGGCAAGCTCTTGTACTCCGCTGCAGTCGTCGTGATCGTCATCCTCTTGCTGACCTACCGCAGCCCCGTGCTCTGGTTGCTGCCAGTGGTGTCAGCCGGAGTAGCTCTGTTCGCCGCGCAAGCGGTCATCTATTACCTGGCAACCGAGGCGGACCTGACCGTCAACGCCCAAAGCGCCGGCATCCTCACAGTCCTTGTGTTCGGCGCTGGGACGGACTATGCCCTGCTGCTGGTCGCCCGATATCGCGAAGAACTGAGGAGACACGAGGACCGGCACGAGGCGATGGCGTTCGCGCTACACCGGTCCGGCCCGGCAATCATCGCGTCTGGTTCCACTGTGGTGGCAGGCATGCTCTGCCTGCTGTTCGCCTCAATGAACTCGACCCGTGGCCTCGGACCAGTCGCAGCGGTCGGCGTAGTCATCGCACTGATCGCCATGCTGACCTTGCTGCCCGCTCTGCTGGTCATCTGCGGCCGCTGGGTGTTCTGGCCGCTACGGCCGACGTACGGCTCCGATGACCACACCGAGAACAGTGTGTGGGGTCGCATCGGGCGACGGATCGCAGTACGACCCCGTCTGACCTGGGTCACCACCACAGTGGTGCTGGCCATCGCCGCACTCGGCATTCTGCGGCTGGACCCGAACGGCCTCAGCAACGAAGAGTCCTTCATCGGTACGCCGGACTCTGTGGTCGGTGAGAAGGTCCTGGCCGCCCACTTCCCCGCCGGCGCGGGCAACCCGCTGGTCGTGGTGAGCAACGCGGACAAGGCAGCAGAGGTCCGTACGGCGATGGCCTCGACGCCAGGCATCGCCGCCGTGGCCGAACCGCGGGTGGCCGGAGGACTGGCCTACCTCGAGGGGACGATGACGGACGCGGCGGACACTCAGGCCGCGAAGGACACCGTGGATCGGGTCCGGACGGCAGTGCATGCGGTACCGGATGCCGACGCACTGGCCGGAGGCGGAGCCGCGATCCTGCTGGACACGCAGCGAGCGGCCGATCAGGACAACAAGGTGATCATCCCCGTCGTCCTGGCGGTGGTCCTGCTGATCCTCGCGTTGTTGCTGCGTGCGTTGCTCGCGCCGGTACTGCTGGTCGCGACGGTTGTCCTGTCGTTCGGCGCGGCGCTGGGCATCAGCGCGCTGCTGTTCGACCAGGTACTCGGTTTCGGCGGCGCGGATGTCTCGCTACCGCTGTTCGTCTTCGTCTTCTTGGTTGCCTTGGGCATCGACTACAACATCTTCCTGATGACCCGGGTGCACGAGGAATCGAAGACACACGGCACCCGGCGCGGCGCGCTGATCGGCGTCGCCGCGACCGGCGGCGTGATCACGTCGGCGGGGCTGGTGCTGGCCGGGACGTTCGCGGTGCTGGCGACGCTTCCGGTGGTGGCGTTCGCCGAGATCGGCATCGCGGTGGCACTCGGTGTCCTGCTGGACACCATCATCGTCCGTTCAGTGCTGGTGACGGCGCTGAACCTCGACATCGGCCGGCACCTGTGGTGGCCGAGCAAGCTGGCGAAGAAACGCGATCCGGAACCGGCAGACGAACTACCGGAGCCGGAGCTGACAACCACCTGAGCGGACGCTCCGGTCAGCGCTCGCTGGGTGGGAGTTGCAGGTGCGCCCAGACGGCGCGCCAGACAGTCTTGGCGTGCTCGCCGTCGGCCAGGGCCTCGACGACCGTGCGGCCGCCGAGGTCCCGGACGACCTGGGTCTCGGCCCAGGTACGTGCATAGGCGGGACCGAGGTGTTGATCCATCCGCGCCCAGAATTCCGTCAGTCTCATGCCTGCCCGTCGTCGTCCTTCGGTGGCTGTCCCCACCCGCCCTGTGAACCGTCCTGCCCGCCTGGCTGGCCCTGCTGGGGCGGTGCCGGCGGACGGCCTTCCTGCTGCGGACCCCGGCCACCCTGCTGCGGTTGCCCTGGTTGCCCGTAGCCCTGCTGCGGCTGGCCAGGCTGCTGTCCCCAGCCGCCCTGCCCCTGCCCCGGACCCGGCTGCCCCTGCTGTGGAGGCTGGCCCTGCGGACCCCACTGACCTGGCTGAGGCTGTCCAGGGTACTGCGGTTGGCCAGGCTGTCCCGGGTACGGCGCCTGCCCCGGCTGACCGCCCTGACCAGGCTGGCCCTGCCCCGGCTGACCGCCATACTGCCCGGGCTGGCCGCCGTACTGGCCGGGTTGTCCTGGCTGGCCACCGTACTGGCCGGGTTGTCCGGGCTGACCGCCGTACTGGCCAGGCTGTCCGCCGTACTGACCACCTGGACCGGACTGCGCGTACCCCGGCTGCCCGGGGTACTGACCCGGCTGGCCGCCGTACTGCGGGCCCCACTGGCCCTGTTGCGGCTGGCCCGGGTACTGACCGTATTGCCCGTAGCCCTGCTGGGCCTTGGCCTTGCGACGACTCCGCAGTACGAAGAAGACAACCGCACCGGCCGCCAGCAACAGCAGCACAACGATGAGGATGATCGCCCAGAGCGGGAAGCTGTTGCCGGCCTCAGAGGTCAGCGACACGTTGCCGAGCTTGTCGAGGCTGTCGTACGTCGCCGTCCGCCCGTCGACCTTGGCACCGCCGTCTTGCTCGATGATCTTGCCGGGCATGGTGATCTTGAAGTTCACCGTGGGCTGGCTGCCGGACGGCATGCTGCTGCCCAGGTCGTCCGCCTTCACCGTGACCTTGATCTTGTCGCCCTCTTTGCTGAAGCCGACGCCCTCGCCACTCGAGCTGCCCATCTTGTCGAACGGCACGCTCTCGAAGGTGCAGTTGGAACCGACGTACCGATCGTCCTCGAACGCCTTGCAGGTGACCCCGTCGGTGGTGGTCTCCTTGATCCCGTCCTCGATCCGCTCCCGGACCTTGTCGAGCGACTGGCCGCTGGACTCCAGCAGCTGCTTGTCGACCCCGATCTGCATGTTGCCCGAGACGGTCTCGTTGGAGCTGACCTTCAGGTCGGCGTCGAGTTTCACGCACCCGGTCAGCGCGACCAGGCACGCCCCGACGACGAGCGCTGCACGTACGCGGTTCATCATGCGGTCGATCATTCCAGAAGACGGGGACAACGCCGCCACCGGACGGAAACCGCCTGGTCAGACAGGGAAATCCGAAACTGGCTGACCGGGGCGGTCAGGCGGGGACGGAAAAGTGTCCGTGGGACCGGGCAAGATGGGCGACGTGAAGAAAACCAGCGCGTTGAGCCGGTTCTCGCCCGCGACCCGGGCGTGGTTCGGCGACGTCTTCGAGGCGGCCACCCCGGCCCAGCTCGAGGCGTGGGACGCCATCACCGCGGGCCGGGATGCGCTGGTGGTCGCCCCGACCGGTTCGGGCAAGACGCTGGCGGCCTTCCTCTGGGCACTCGACCGGCTGGCCACAGTGCCGCCGCAGGACGATCCGAAATTGCGCTGCCGGGTGCTGTACGTGTCACCGCTGAAGGCGCTCGCCGTCGACATCGAGCGCAACCTGCGTGCGCCGTTGATCGGGATCCGCGAGACCGCGCGACGGCTCGGCGAGGCGCCGGTCGATGTCGAGGTCGCAGTCAGGTCGGGCGATACGCCGGCCAGTGAGCGACGACGGTTCGCCACCCGGCCGTCCGACGTACTGATCACCACACCTGAGTCCTTGTTCCTGTTGCTGACCTCGCAGGGCCGTGAGTCGTTGCGGGGTGTCGAGACGGTCATCGTCGACGAGGTGCACGCCGTCGCGGGGACGAAGCGCGGTGCCCACCTGGCGCTCACGCTCGAGCGGCTGGACGATTTGTTGCCGAAGCCCGCGCAGCGGATCGGGCTGTCGGCGACGGTTCGGCCGGTCGAGGAGGTCGCGCGTTTCCTCGGTGGCGAGCGACCGGTGACGGTGGTGCAGCCGAAGTTCACCAAACAGTGGGATCTGAGCGTCGTCGTACCGGTCGAGGACATGGCCGAGCTGGCCAGCACCGAGGTGGAGACCTCCGGATCCGCCGCCGGTCCACCGCAGCACGCATCGATCTGGCCGCATGTCGAGGAGCACGTCTTCGACCTCATCGCGCAGCACAAGTCGACGATCGTCTTTTCCAACTCGCGGCGCCTGGCCGAGCGGCTGACTGCCCGACTGAACGAGATCGCGGCCGAGCGGGCCGAACTGGAGCTCGCCGAAGCGGGCTCACCCGCTCAGGTGATGGCTCAATCCGGCGCATCGCTTGCTGCACCACCGTTGATCGCGCGAGCGCATCACGGTTCGGTCAGCAAGGAGCAGCGGCTGCTGATCGAGGCGGATCTGAAGTCCGGGCGGCTGCCGTGCGTGGTGGCGACGAGCAGCCTCGAGCTCGGTATCGACATGGGCGCGGTCGACCTGGTGGTCCAGGTGGAGGCGCCGCCGTCGGTCGCGAGCGGTCTGCAACGGGTCGGCCGAGCCGGTCACCAGGTCGGCGCTGTGTCGCGGGGTGTGCTGTTTCCCAAGTTCCGCGGCGATCTGATCGACACAGCGGTCGTCGTACAGCGGATGCGCGACGGGCTGATCGAGAGCCTGCACATTCCGGCCAACCCACTCGACGTACTGGCCCAGCAGATCGTGTCGATCGTCGCCCTGGACACGGTCGACGTCGACGAGCTCTTCACTCTGGTACGACGCTGTGCCCCGTTCGCGACGTTGCCACGATCGGCGTACGACGGGGTGCTCGACATGCTGTCGGGTCGCTACCCGTCGGACGAGTTCGCCGAGCTGCGGCCGCGGATCGTTTTCGACCGGGTGAGCGGGGAGATCTCCGGCCGGCCCGGTGCGCAGCGGCTCGCGGTGACCAGCGGCGGCACGATCCCCGATCGCGGGTTGTTCGGAGTCTTCCTGGTCGGTGAGTCGACGAACCACCGGGTCGGTGAGCTGGACGAGGAGATGGTGTACGAGTCGCGGGTGGGCGACGTGTTCACCCTCGGCGCGTCGAGCTGGCGGATCGAGGACATCACCCACGACCGCGTGCTGGTCTCCCCCGCTCCCGGTCAACCAGGGCGGTTGCCGTTCTGGAAGGGCGATGCGGTGGGCCGACCGGCTGAGCTGGGTGCGGCGACCGGCGCGTTCGTGCGGAAGATGGCTTCGCTGCCGGCGAGCAAGGCGGTCGAGCGAGCGCGCGCCGCGGGGCTGGACGAGTACGCGGCGAACAACCTGGTCTCGTATCTGGCCGAGCAACGCGATGCGACCAGCCGGGTGCCGGATGACGTGACGATCTTGGTCGAGCGGTTCCGCGACGAGCTCGGTGACTGGCGCGTCTGCGTGCATTCGCCGTACGGCGGCCAGGTGCACGGACCGTGGGCGCTGGCGATCGCGGCGCGGCTGCGCGAGCGGTACGGGATGGATGCGCAGTCGGTCTCGGGTGACGACGGGATCGTGCTGCGGTTGCCGGAGACGGACGAGCCGCCACCGGGTGCCGATCTGGTGCTGTTCGATCCGGCCGAGATCGAGGACCTGATCACTACGGAGGTCGGTGGCTCGGCGCTGTTCGCCGCGCGCTTCCGTGAGTGCGCGGCGCGGGCGTTGCTGCTGCCGCGGCGGAATCCGGGTCGGCGGTCGCCGTTGTGGCAGCAGCGACAACGGTCGGCGCAGCTGCTCAGTGTGGCGAGCAAGTACGGCTCGTTCCCGATCGTGCTCGAGACCCTGCGTGAGGTGCTGCAGGACGTCTACGACCTGCCTGCACTGAAGGATCTGCTGACTGGGATCAGCGAGCGGCGGATCTCAGTGGTCGAGGTCGAGACATCGGAGGCTTCGCCGTTCGCGAAGTCGCTGCTGTTCGGCTACGTGGGCGCATTCATGTACGAGGGCGACACACCGCTCGCGGAGAAGCGTGCTGCTGCCCTCGCGCTGGATCAGAGCCTGCTCGCCGAGCTGCTCGGGCGGACGGAGTTGCGCGAGCTCCTCGACGCCGAGGTCGTACTGCGGACCGAGGCGGAGCTGCAACGGCTTGCCGAGGATCGCCGCGCTCGCAATGCCGAGGGGCTGTTCGACGTACTGCGGATGGTCGGACCGCTGTCCTTGTCCGAAGCGTCACAGCGCTGTGTGGACGATGCCGATGCCGAGTCCTGGTTGACCGAGCTGGCGGCAGCGCGCCGGGTCGTGCGCGTGCGGATCGCCGGCGAACACCGGTGGGCCGTGGTCGAGGACGTGGCTCGGCTTCGCGACGCACTCGGCGTACCGCTTCCACCGGGGATCGCGGAGGCGCACGCGGAGCCGGTCGCGGATCCCCTGGGGGACTTGGTGTCCCGCTACGCGCGGACACATGGGCCGTTCCGTGCGGTCGATCTCGCGACGAGTCTCGGCACCGGCGTGGCCGTGGTCACCGATGCGCTGCGGCGGTTGAGTGCGGCTGGGCGAATCGTCGAGGGCGAGTTCCTGCCCGGCGGGATTGCCATGGAGTGGTGCGACAGCGAGGTTCTCCGGCTGTTGCGGCGTAGGTCGCTGGCCGCTCTGCGCAAGGAGGTCGAGCCCGTCGATCCGTCTGCGCTCGCACGCTTCCTGCCAGCGTGGCAAGGCATCACGAGCAGCCGCGGGCGCGGGTACGACGTACTGCTCGGTGCAGTCGAGCAGTTGGCCGGATGCGCGGTGCCGGCGTCGGCGCTGGAGTCGATCGTGCTGCCCTCGCGGGTGCCTGGGTATCAACCGTCGATGCTGGATGAGCTGACCGCCACCGGTGAGGTCGTGTGGGCGGGTTCGGGCTCGTTGCCGGGGACGGACGGTTGGGTGTCGTTGCACCTTGCGGACAACTGCGATCTGACGTTGCCGGATCCGGACCCGGCGTTCGAGCTCGGTGACACGCATCAGGCGGTGCTCGACGCGCTGTCGGGTGGCGGTGCGTTCTTCTTCCGCCAACTGAGCGATGTCGTCGGGGCGGCCGCTGGTGTGGTGGACGACGAGACCCTTGTCACTGTGCTGTGGGATCTCGTCTGGGCAGGTCATCTGACGAACGACACACTCGCGCCAGTTCGGTCGCTCGTCGGCGGTGGCCGCGGCAGTCATCGGACCCGCCGTACGACGCCACGCGCACGACCGGGTCGTCCGATGCGTGCCGGGCGACCAGCGATGCCGACTCGGAGCGGACCGCCGACGGCCGGTGGGCGATGGTCGTTGCTTCCAGCCCGTAATCCGGACGCGACCCGTCGCGCGCATGCCGCGGCGGAGACGCTGCTCGATCGGTACGGGATCGTCACGCGGGGGTCGGTGATCACTGAGCGGACGCCGGGTGGGTTCGCGGCCGTGTACAAGGTGCTGAGCGCGTTCGAGGAGTCGGGACGGTGCCGGCGCGGGTACTTCGTGGCCGGGCTTGGGGCGGCGCAGTTCGCCTTGCCTGGCGCGGTCGATCGGTTGCGCGCGATGGCTGAGCTGCCCAGCTCGGTTGGTGGTTCCCCGACTGGTCCTGGACCTGGGCCAGGTGGATCTGGCTCAGGAGGCACTCGACCTGGCTCTGGGCCTGGCCGGGTTGGCGGTGCGGGGCGCGGTCGGCGTGATGAGGAGCCGGCGGCGCGGGCCGTTGTACTCGCGGCTTCTGATCCGGCGAATCCGTACGGCGCTGCGTTGCCGTGGCCTGAGCGCGAGAGTGCCAGCGGGCACCGGCCCGGGCGGAAGGCCGGGGCGCTGGTCATGCTGGTGGACGGACAGTTGATCGTGTACGTCGAGCGAGGCGGACGGACCGTACTCAGCTTCACCGAGGATCCCGACCTGCTGCAGCCAGCTGTCGATGCGCTCGCTCTGGCCATCAGGGACGGTCAGCTCGGCAAGCTCAGTGTCGAGACGGCCGATGGCGAACAGGTCCGGCACACGGCGTTCGGCGATGCGCTGGCGAAGGCGGGGTTCCACGCGACGCCGCGGGGATTGCGATTGCGGGCCTGAGTCATGCCAGAAGGCGACACCGTCTGGCGGGCGTGCAAGCGGCTTGATCAGGCCTTGGGCGGGCAGGAGCTGATCCGGACCGACTTTCGCGTGCCCGCGTTGGCAACGACGGACCTCGGCGGCCGGACGGTGCTGGAGGTCATTGCGCGCGGCAAGCATCTGCTGATGCGAGTGTCCGGCGGACTGACGGTGCACAGTCATCTCCGGATGGATGGCAGCTGGCATCTGTACCGGCCGGGCGAGCGATGGCGAGGTGGTCCAGACCACCAAGTCCGGGCGGTACTGGAGACCGCGTCCTGGATCGCCGTCGGCTACCGGCTGCCGGTGCTTGAGCTGGTCGCGACTGACGCCGAGGAGAGCGTCGTAGGGCATCTCGGGCCGGATCTGCTGTCGCCGTCGTTCGACCGCGCGCAGGCGATCGCCAACGTCGAGGCCGAGCCGGAGCGGACAATCAGCGAGGCGCTCCTCGACCAGCGGAACCTCGCCGGGATCGGCAACTTCTACCGCACCGAGGTCTGCTTCCTGCTCGGTCTCGATCCGTGGCGACCAGTCTCGTCGGTCGACGTGGCCGCGGCGGTCGATCTGAGCCGGCGGCTGATGAAAGCCAACGTACGCAACGGCACGCAGGTGAGCACCGGCGTCGACCGGCCCGGGCAGCGCTCGTGGGTGTTCGAACGGGCGGGCAAGGCGTGCTGGCGCTGCGGTACGACGATCCTGACCGCAACAATCGGCGAACCACCACGAGATCGCGTCACCTACTGGTGTCCAACCTGCCAACCCGAGACCGAGCAGCCTCAGACCCAACAGCCGTGAGCTGAGCAGTCAGGGATCGGGCCCGGGAACTGGCCTGTGGACAGCCGCAGCGACGGGGCGGAACGCGGATATCTTCTCCGGCATATCGAACACCTGTTCGAGCGAGAGAGGAGAGGGTCATGTGTGACCTGTGCGGCGGTCTGACTGACGAGCAGTACTCGGAGCGGCTGGAGCGGAACATCCAGACCTACGGCTGGACCATGCAGTTCATTGCGGGAGACGGCGTACGCAATCCAGCCTTCGGGTACACGCTGGGTCTCAGCCTGTACGGCCACCCGGAGATCATCGTCTTCGATCCCGACCCGGACTGGGTCTACCTCGGTGTCAAACCGTTGGCGTGGGCGGTGCAGAGGGGTGAGGTGTTCGACGAGGGCGACGACCTCACGGCGTACTTCCCACCGCCGGATCGGGCGGAGTTGCTCCGCTTCCCCGACTCGGCGACACACCTGTTCACGGCGAACACAATGTTCCGGCAGCCCGGCGAGGGTCCGATCCCGGCCTTGCAGCTGATCTGGCCGAGCCGGAATGGACTGTTCCAGGCGGCCGTAACAGCCACGACACGCGGAAAGGACGAGCGATGACACGCCCAACCGGCTCTCACGCGGCGGAGCGCCACGCGGCTCGGTCAGGCGGCGGAAGCGACCTCGGGCTCGATGGTCGGGTGCGTCAGGACCAGGGCCTCTTCACGGGCCAGGTCTTCGCTGACCTCGGCAAAGATCGTCGACAACGGAACTTCCAGCGCCATGCAGATCGCCGCGAGCAGCTCGCTCGAGGCTTCCTTCTGACCGCGCTCGACCTCGGACAGGTAGCCCAGACTCACTCGGGCATCGGCGGACACCTCGCGGAGGGTGCGCCCCTGGCGCAGCCGCTTACGCCGCAGGACGTCGCCCAGCAGGCCACGAACCAGCACCATGAGGTTTCTCCCTTCCGCCTGTCCGGTCGTCTCTACTCGCACGGTAGCTCGACCGTAGGAACCAACGGTACCCGTTGCTGGGTCACTACTCCTCGCAATGTCCACCTTCGGTGCGCCGTGCCAGTCTGCCCTACCTGTCCCCATGCTGGTCTCAACACTCCGGTCAGTCGAGTTCTTCCGCCACCAAAGCCGCAGCAAGTTCCAGAACGGCTTGCACACTCCCCCTGCGGATGGCTGTCCGATCCCCGCTTAGCTCTAGCTTGCGCACCTCGACGGCCTCTGGTCCAGCGGCTGCGACGTATACAGTGCCGGCCTCCACCCCTGCCTGCGGGTCCGGGCCGGCCACACCGGTCGTGGCGAGCCCGTAAGTGGCGTCCAGCCGCTCCCGTACGCCGGTGGCAAGTGCGGCAGCTGTGTCCGGGTGAACCGGCCCCACAGCGGCCAGGAGCTCGTCAGGCACGCCCGCAAGCTTGGCCTTCAGATCAGTGGCGTAGACGATCACACCGCCGCGGTACACAGCGGAGACCCCAGGTACGTCGGTCAGCGCCGCGCCGACCATCCCACCGGTGAGCGATTCCGCCGTAGCCAGCGTCTCCCCCCGACGCTTCAGCACCCCAACCAACCGATCCAGCACAACCTCAAGCTCCCGCTCCCCACCAACCAGCTCGCCACTCCCGCCCGATGGCTTGGGGGCACCCGTTGGGTCTGAGGTCATGGGAGGGGACGTTTGGCGGCGGCGCGGAGACGGAGGGCGCGGCCGACGTAGTCGAGGCCGGTGACGATGGTCACGATCACGGCGGCGCCCATGAATGCGACGGCGGTCCAGTGGATGATCGCCACCGACTGCCACGGAAGGAGGTAGAGGCCCAGCGCGATCGCCTGCAGGACGGTCTTCAGCTTGCCGCCTCGGCTGGCCGGCATCACGCCGTGCCGGATCACCCAGAACCGCAGCAGGGTCACGCCCCATTCGCGGACCAGCACCACCACGGTCACCCACCACGGCAGTTCGCCGAGGATGGACAACCCGATGAACGCGGCTCCGGTGAGCGCCTTGTCGGCGATCGGATCGGCGATCTTGCCGAAGTTCGTGACCATGTTCCAGCGGCGCGCGATGTCGCCGTCGAACCGGTCGGTGACGATCGCGACCACGAACGCGGCGGTGGCGAGCAGCCGGTTGCCGTCGTCGGTGCCGCCGTCACGCAGCAGCAGCCAGACGAACAGCGGTACCAGGACCAGCCGCAGGACCGTGAGCGCGTTGGCTACGTTCCACGCGCTCGGCGCGCTGAGCGCACCGGAGGCAGCGCGCGGCACCGGGTTCGTCGGCGGGTTGGTCACGCGGTCAGGTTAGCTGCCCGACGGCCGTCCTGGGTGCTCACGAGTGCCGCGAACTCGGCGATCAGGTCAACACCATCGCTCCCGACCACCTTCGCCGACACCAAATCACCTACTCGTACCCCGTCCGGAAGCCCAGTTACGGAGGTAGACCCATCCACCTCCGGGCCCTGATGGGCCGCCCGCCCCTCGGCGGTCGCGCCCTCGACACCCTCGGCGCCGTCGGCATCGATGGACTCGACGAGGATCTCGAGGAGCTCGCCGATGCGGGATTCGGCTCGGGCGGAGGTGAGGTCTTCGGCGAGGCGGGTGACCCGGTCCAGGCGGGCGGCGATGGTGTCCTCGTCGAGCTTGCCGTCGTACGTCTCGGCCTCGGTGCCGTCCTCGTCCGAATAGCCGAACACACCGATCGCGTCGAGACCGGCGCGGGAAAGGAAGTCGCACAGGATGTCGACGTCTTCCTCGGTCTCCCCCGGGAAGCCGACGATCACGTTGCTGCGGATGCCGGCCGACGGTGCGGCCGCGCGGACTTGGGCGATGAGCTCCAGGAAGCGCTCCGCGTCGCCGAAGCGGCGCATGCGGCGCAGCAGCGGACCGGAGGCGTGCTGGAAGGAGAGGTCGAAGTACGGGACCACACCAGGCGTGGACGTCATCGCGGTGATGAGGGTCGGACGCATCTCTGCGGGCTGCAGGTACGAGACTCGGACGCGGGTGATACCTGGCACCTCGGCGATATCGCCGACGAGCGTCTCGAGCAGGCGCAGGTCACCGAGGTCCTTGCCGTACGAGGTGGAGTTCTCGGAGACGAGGAAGAGCTCGCGTACGCCGTTCTCCGCGAGCCAGTGCGCCTCGCCGAGTACCTCGGTCGGCCGGCGTGAGACGAACGCACCGCGGAACATCGGGATCGCGCAGAACGCACACCGACGATCGCACCCGGACGCCAGCTTCAACGGCGCCATCGGGCCGCCGTCCAGCCGGCGTCGCATAACCCGGGGGCCGCTCGCCGGCGCCGACTGCAGATCAGGCGCTTCGATCTTCAGCTCGAGGTCGCTCCCAGAGCCGGAGTCGGCCGATGTACTGTCACGCCTCGCCGCGGTCGATGGGCCGTTGAGCACGCTCGCAGGACCTGCGGCCGGGCCGCCCGCTGCCGGAGCACCGGCCGGTGTGGCGGATGCACCGTTGGATGCTGTGCCTGGTTGGTCGGCTGAGGTGGGTGCTCCCGGGGTCGTCCTGCCCTTGAGCTGCTGAGGAGTGTGGTCGCCGTGGCCGGGGATTGCTACGCCTGAGGAGTTGGCGCGGTCGGCGGGGGCCAGCGGGAGAAGTTTGCGGCGGTCGCGCGGGACGTGGGGTTGGTGCTTGGTGCCGGAGAGGATCGAGCGGAGGCGGTCCGAGATGTCGGCGTAGTCGTCGAAGCTGAGCACCGCGTCGGTTTCGGGGAGGGCTTCGGCGAGCTGGTCGCCGTACCGCTCGGCGAGGCAGCCGACTGCGACGACGGCCTGGGTGCGACCGGCTTCCTTGTAGTCGGCGGCCGCGAGCAGGGTGTCGACGGAGTCCTTCTTGGCGGCTTCGACGAAGCCACAGGTGTTCACCACCACGGTGTCCGCTTCGGCGGCGTCCTCGACCAACCGGAACCCACCGGCTTCGAGCCGGCCGGCCAGTTCCTCGGAGTCGACATCGTTGCGGGCACAGCCCAGCGTGACCAGGGCGACGGTGGTGGGAGTCGTAGTCATCCCCCCGAGTATGACGCGCCGCCCACTCCCCCACCTAACTCACCAGCACATCTCACACGGCCCGACAACCCGGTCCTGGCAATGCGTGCCGCACGTGGTGAAGCACTGCAGTGGCGGGGTCCACCCAGGAGCTGTGATGGGTGTTGGGGCGGGCGCGCGTGGTGGGTTGCGGTGCTTGACGCACGTGGTGGAGGGCGGTGGTGGTAGCGGGACCCCTGGGTCGCCGATCGGATTGCGGTGCAGGCGTGGCCCCGGCGGCGTGCGGCTAGGTGGGGCGGCCGACGGCGGTCGTGCGGCCTGGGTGTGGGCTATTCGGGTTTGGTGATGGTGCCGTTGGGGTGGGCTGTGAAGCGGTAGAGCTTGATGGAGTGGGTGTGGCCGTTGACGGTGACGGACAGGTTGCCTGGGTCGCCTACGGAGACGCGGAACTCGCCGGTGGTGGTGACGGTTTGGGACGTGCCGGGGCCGAGGAGGCCCTGGAAGAGGCGCTTGCCTTTCTTGTCCCGGACGGTGACGTAGGAGCCGTCGCCCTTGGCAGTGAGGGTGAGCTTGGTCTTGGTCGGGACCGGAGGCTTCGTCGGCTTGCTCTTGGTGGGTTTGACGGTCGGCGTGGGGGTCGCCTTCGGGGTCGCGGTGGTGACGGCCGGGGTCGAGGTGGCGGTCTTGGACGCGTTCGCCTCGACGTCGCTGGGCAGTGTGAAGAGGCGGACCATGCCCCAGCCCATCAGGCCGACCAGGATCGCGCCGACCACGACGGCCCAGCGCGGGCGGGCCGGGTGGAGGGACGGGCGCTTGACCGCGACGCGTTCCTCGCGGCGGGACTTGTCCTCCTCGACCGCGTGCTCGGCGTCGAAGGACGCGAGTAGCGGCGCCGGGTCGGCCTTGACCACGCGGGCGATCGCGCGGATGTGGCCGCGGGCGTAGAAGGTGCCACCACAGCGGGAGAAGTCGTCGGCCTCCATGGCGGCGAGCAGGCCGGTTCTGATCCGGGTCGCGGCGCTCAACTGCTCGATCGTCATGTCGGCCCGTTCGCGCGCCGCCGTGAGCTCGCTGCCGATGCTCACGTCCCCACCGTCCTCTCCATCGCCCGACTATTTGGCGGACTGTCGACATCGAAATGCCGACAGCTGGACCGTCGACATCAACTCAACGGCCTTCGTGCGACAGGGTCACGGACGAGTCAGAGTTGCTCCCTGACCGGACACCTGGCATCCGCCAGCATGTGCAGTGCCTGTACCACTTCCCCGTTCGACGGCCGAGCCGTCAACCCGAACGGTACCGCGAGCGACGAGCCGGTCAACCGACGGTTCGCATCAGTTGTCTTGCGAGTCGAACTCGGCATGGCGCCCAGGATCGGTCCGGGATCCTGCAGATGGACGGCGATCCTGCCGTCGTCCAGCAGGTGCCGGCGCTTCAGCACCGTCACCTGGTCGATGTCCTCCCAGCGGGTTCCGATCCACTCGCTGCCGATCCGCAGCCGGATCCCGACGTCGTCGGCCACCAGCATGTCCCCGACCGTCAGCGCTCGCGCGCAGACGAGCGCCAGTACGGCGAACGCGGCTGCGGCGATCCAGCGCAGTACGCCGGTCGGGCTGCTGGATGCGGACGTGGCGAAGCCGACGGCGACCATGGCGGAGCCGAGGGCAAGCCCGCCGTGCACCTTCTGGGAGGCACGAACGGTGAACGGCACGGGCTCGGGTTCGAGGTCGAAGCGATCTTCCCTGTGCAGGGCACTAGCAGCAGTCACACTCACGCTCCTTCCCAAACGAGCCGCCGCATAACCGGGAGGAGGTGGTGTTGGTGGGCTGGGGCGGGGTGACTGACGCCGTGCGGTGGGGGCGGGACGGCGGGTGCGATGGGGGCCTCGGTGTTACGGGGCTTCCAAGGGGTGGGCACGTCACTCTCCTCGCAGGGTGGCGATGAAGTCCTCTAGGTCGTCGGGTTTCACCAGCACGTCGCGGGCCTTGGAACCCTCGCTCGGCCCGACCACACCCCGGCTCTCCAGGATGTCCATCAGCCGGCCCGCCTTGGCGAAACCGACCCGGAGCTTACGCTGCAGCATCGACGTGGAGCCGAACTGCGTGGAAACGATCAGTTCGGCCGCCTGGACGACCAGGTCGAGGTCGTCGCCGATCTCGTCGTCGAGGTCCTTGCTCGGCCCGGCCACGGCGGTGACGTCCTCGCGGTACGTCGGCTGCAGCTGCTCCTTGCAGTGCTCGACCACCGAGCAGATCTCGGACTCGGTGACCCAGGCGCCCTGGATACGCATCGGCTTGCTTGCGCCCATCGGCAGGAACAGGCCGTCACCCTGGCCGACCAGCTTCTCCGCACCCGGCTGGTCCAGGATGACCCGGCTGTCGGCGAGCGACGAGGTCGCGAACGCCAGCCGCGACGGCACGTTCGCCTTGATCAGACCGGTGACGACATCCACCGACGGCCGCTGGGTCGCGAGCACCAGGTGGATACCGGCCGCGCGGGCCAGCTGGGTGATCCGGACGATCGAATCCTCGACGTCGCGCGGGGCGACCATCATCAGGTCGGCCAGCTCGTCGACGATCACGAGCAGGTAGGGGTACGGCGTCAGCACGCGCTCACTGCCCGGCAGTGGCTTCACCTTGCCGCCGCGGACCGCCTTGTTGAAGTCGTCGACGTGCCGGAACCCGAAGGCCGCGAGGTCGTCGTACCGCATGTCCATCTCGCGGACGACCCACTGCAGCGCCTCGGCCGCCTTCTTGGCGTTGGTGATGATCGGCGTGATCAGGTGCGGGATGCCCTCGTAGTGGTTCAGCTCGACCCGCTTGGGGTCGACCAGGATCATCCGCACCTCGTCCGGCGTGGCCCGCATCAGGACCGAAGTGATCAGCGAGTTGACGAACACCGACTTACCCGAACCGGTGGCACCCGCGACCAGCAGGTGCGGCATCTTCGCCATGTTCGCGACCACGAAGCCGCCCTCGACGTCCTTGCCGAGGCCGGCCACCATCGGGTGGTGATCGTTGCGCGCGGTCGCCGACCGGATCACGTCGCCGAGGCTGACGATCTCCTTGTCGGTGTTCGGGATCTCGATGCCGATGGCGGACTTGCCCGGGATCGGCGACAGGATCCGCACGTCGGCCGACGCCACCGCGTAGGCGATGTTCTTGCTCAGGGCGGTGACCTTCTCGACCTTCACCGCCGAGCCGAGCTCGACCTCGTACCGGGTGACCGTCGGGCCGCGGGTGTAGCCGGTGATCTGCGCGTCGATGCCGAACTGCTCGAACACCTCGGTGAGGCGATCCACCACCGCGTCCGACGCCTTGGTCCGCGCCTTGTGCACCGACCCCGGCTTGAGCGTCTGCCCGTCGGGCAGCGTGTACGTGATGTCGCCGGACAGGCTGAGCTGCTCCACCCGCTGCGGGATCGGCGTGTGCGGAGGCGGCTCTGGCGCCGCTTCCGGCTTGGTGGGACCGCCGCCGGCACCGGCGGCAATGCCGAGGACCGCTGCGCCGGCTCCAGCGGCGGCATCCCCATCGACGTCGTACGCGTCCTCTTCAGGAACAGGGGCCGCCTTGGACTTGCGGCCGCGCTTGGTGAGCTCACGCCCCTCGAGCACCGGCGAGTCGTACGGCTTGATCGTGGGCTCGCCGTCCTCGTCCAGAGCGGCCGCCTTGGCCCGGCGCTCCTTGCGAGTCAACCGCACGGTGTCGTCGGTCGGTGCGGCCACGACCGACGGTGCGTCCTCGGGCAGCGCCGTACGTCCCATCAGTACGTCGAAAGCCGCGCGGACCCGGAGTGGGATCGCGTAGACCGGCGTACCGGTGATCACCAGGGCGCCGAAGATCGAGAGCAGCACCAATAGCGGTGCGGCGACGTACTGGGTGAGCAGGTCGGACAAGAGCGAGGAGACGACGTACCCGATGGCGCCGCCGGCCTCCTGGAGCGGACCGTCGGCCGGGTTGCCGGGACGCGGCAGACCGTTGGCGATGTGGACCAGACCGAGCACGCCGAGCGAGACGGCGGTCCAGCCGATCACCTGCCGACCGGCCGGGCCGTTGCGGTCCGGGTGGCGCAGGGTGCGCAGCGCGATGAACAGGAGCATCAGCGGGACGGCCCAGCCGAGCATGCCGACGCTGCCGCCGACGACAGTCCGGATGCCCTTGCCGACAGCCCCGGGGAGGTCCCACCAGATGGCAGCGGCCACCACGACCGCCAGGCCGATGAGGAACAGGCCGCCACCGTCACGGCGATGCTCGGGGTCGAGGTCGCGGGCGCCGTTGCCGATCCCGCGGACCATGCTGCCGAGCAGGTGCGCGATACCGATCCAGATCTTCACGATGCCGCGACCGACGGCGATCATGGCGGCCGCGAACGGGCCCGGTCCGCTGCTTTTGGGCGTGCTGGTCCGCGCGGCGGTGGATCCACCGCGCTTCGCGCTCTGCCCACGCTTCTGGGCGCCTGACGGACGGGAGCGTCCACCAGCAGCCGAACGTGCCGTGCTCGGCCGTTTGGCTGCCGACTTCTGCGCCCGCGCCGGGGAAGACGTGCGGGTCGCCATGCTTAGCAGGCTACCCCGATTACCTCTCGAGTCACACGTGTCACACGCCGATCACACTGCCCCATCCGTAGCGTCACCGCCCCAACGCAGCCTGTCCAGTCGTACGGCGTGCCAGGCCACGACGTACCGGGCCCAGGACGGGACCAGGGCCGTCGGGGCGACCGGATGCGGCGTGGTGCGGCGGAACCAGCGGTAGAGCCAGAGGTCGTCGCCCTAGGCAACCAACCCTGCCCGCCCCGCTCAGGCGCCGGTGGTCCCGTCCAGTTGTTCGCGGATGAGATCGGCGTGCCCGCAGTGCCGGGCGTACTCGCCGATCAGGTGGATGTAGATCATCCGGAGCGTCGACTCCGTGCCGCCGAAGGTGAACCGGTCGTCCAGCGCGCGCCCGGCAGCGGCCTCGTCGGACAGCTTCCACTCCGCGATCAATCCGTCGTACGCCGCCTGCGCGTCAGCCGGATCGATCAGCTCGAAGTCCGCGTCCTTGCCGAGCTCCAACGGAAACACCGGCTCGGCGGGCTCAGTGGCGAAGTGGATCCGGAACCAGATCCGCTCGACTTTGGTCGCGTGCCGGATCAGCCCGAGCAGCGAGAGATTCGAGGGCGGCGAGGGACGCTCGGCCAATTGCTCGGCGGTCAGGCCGGCGCACTTGAACAGCAAGGTGGTGCGATAGAAGTCCAGATATCCCTGGAGCAGCTCGCGTTCGGGCGCGGTCAGCGAACCGTCCGGACGGTCGACGGCGGGTGCTCTCCAGGTCATGCCTTCCCTCACTGTCCACGATGTGTTCGGCTATCTCATCACATGAGATAGCCACTGGCGTACTGCGTATCCCGTTCGTTACCGTCATCGGCAGGTCATGAGTGCCAGCGTCAAGCCCCGGCTCGCTGGCCGGCAACCCTCCTCCGCGGTGGGGTGCCCCGGGTGAAGACCAGGCCGTGCGGATACCCCGTTCGGCAAGCGCGGACTTCCCGGGAGTTGCACCATGTCGATCCTCTCCATCCTCGAGCCTGCCAGTACGACGACGCTGCGGCCGACGGTCGCCCGGCTCGCCACCGGCAGCATCCCCGCCACGGTCGGGTCGGACCTGCTGGTCCCGCTGGCCGACGGCCGGGTCACTGACTACGCCAACTTCGACCACGGGGCCAGCGCGCCGTGCCTGGAGTCGGTCCGCGCCAGCGTCGAAGCGGCACTGCCGTCGTACGCGTCGGTGCACCGCGGCAACGGGTACGCGTCCCGCATCACCACCCAGTGGTACGAGCGGGCGCGCGCCGAACTGCACGCCTTCGTCGGCGCCCGTGCGGACGACCAGGTGATCTTCACCCGGCAGACGACCGACGCGCTCAACCTGCTCGCCCATGCGGTGCCCGCGGACGCCACCGTGATCGTGTTCGAGTCCGAGCACCACGCCGCGCTCCTCCCCTGGCCGGCCGAGCGGACCATCCGGCTGGCCGCGCCGGCGAGTCAGAGCGAGGCTGTCACCAGCGTCGCCGACGCGCTGCGCGAAGCACCCGAGGGCCCGCGGCTCGTCGTCGTCACCGGCGCGTCCAACGTCACCGGCGAGATCTTCCCGATCGCGGAGATCGCTGCCGTCGCCAAGGCCCACGGCGCCCGGGTCTGCCTCGACGCCGCGCAGCTCGCCCCGCACCGGCCGGTCGACATCGCCACGCTCGACGTCGACTGGGTCGCGCTGTCCGGCCACAAGCTCTACGCCCCGTACGGCGCCGGCGCCCTGATCGGCCGTGCGGACTGGCTGGACGCCACTGAGCCCTACCTGTACGGCGGCGGCGCCACCACCGCGGTCACCAACGACCTGGTGGTCTGGGCGACCGGACCGGCCCGGCACGAGGGCGGCTCCCCCAACGTCATCGGCGCGATCGCGCTGGCCTCGGCCTGTGCGGCGATCAGCAAGCATCGCGACGCGATCGAGCAGCACGAGCGCAGCCTGCTCGCCCGGCTCCGTACCGGTCTCGCTCAGATCCCCGGCGTCACGACGTACTCGATCTTCGGTCAGGAGGCGGACCGCGTCGGCACGGTGTGTTTCACCGTCGCCGGGTTGACCTCGACCCTGGTGTCCGCGGCGCTGAGCGCGGAGTACGGGATCGGTGTCCGCGACGGCAAGTTCTGTGCGCACCCGCTGGTCGGCCACCTCCTCGCCGACTCCCCCGAGCACGGCACGGCCATCCGGGCGAGCCTCGGCCTCGGGACGACGCGTGAGCACGTCGACCGTCTCGTCAACGCCGTACGGGCGCTGGCCACCAGCGGACCGCGGTCGGAGTACGAGGAGTCCGCGCACGGCTGTCAGCCGGCCAACGACCCTCGTGATCTCCAAGCCCCGCGGATCTGGTGACCACACGCCCCAGGGTGACAACACGCGCCCAGGCAGCCCTCCTACTGCTCAGGAGGAACCAGACCTACGTGGTGAGCAGCGAACGCCAGTAGGTCCGCCCACTCCGACGCGACCATCGCGGCGGGTTTGCCGAAGCCGTGACCGGTGTTGACCTCGATCCGGGTCAAGACGGGTCCGGGATCGGACTCCGCCGAGGACTGGGCATGCTGCAACGCGGCGATGAACTTGTGACTGTGCAGCGGCACCACCCGGTCGTCGTGGTCACCGGTGACCACGAGGGTCGCCGGGTACGCCGTACCGTCGCGCAACCGATGCAGTGGCGAGTAGGCCAGCAGATCCTCGAACTGCTCCGCATCGTCCGGGTGCCCGAAGTCGGAGGCCCATGCGGCTCCCACTGTGAACAGGTGGAACCGGAGCATGTCCATGACGCCGACGCCCGGCAATGCGGCCGCGAACAGGTCCGGGCGCTGCGTCATCGCGGCACCGACCAGCAGACCGCCGTTGCTGCGGCCGTGAAGGGCCAGCTGCGACGGAGTGGTCACGCCGGTGTCCCGCAGGTGCTCTGCCACGGCGATGACGTCGTCGAACACGTTCTGCTTGTTCTTCAGTCGTCCGGCCTCGTGCCAGTCGCTGCCGTACTCACCACCGCCGCGCAGGTTCGCGATCACCAGCACACCGCCTGCTGCCAGCCACGCCGGCCAGCCCGGCCGGTACTCGGCCAGGATCGGAATGCGGAAGCCGCCGTACCCGTAGAGCATGGTCGGACGGGGTGACGAGAAGTCCAGGTCGGAGCGGGTGATGACGAAGTACGGCACCTCGCGACCGGGCTCGAGCCGCCGCTCGACCGTGATCGTCGGCGACGTGAACCCACCCGACCCGCGGACGAGTTCGGGCAGCGCACGTACGTCGCCGGACGAGGCCGAGACGAGGTACGAGAGCGTCGGGTCCGTGGCGGTCGACAGGCCGACGAAGATGTCGTCGTACTCCGGTGAAGCGTTCAGACCGACCACTCCCCCGCCCGGCGCATCCACGACGCGCGCACCGGAGCCGTCCAGCGCGTACAACGTCAGCACCGGCTGCGCATCCACGAGCGTCAACGTCGCCAGCCCGGCAGCCGTACCGCGGACCGCCTGCAGGGTGTTCGAACCCTCCGGGATCAGGTCAGTGAACTGCCCATCGAGAGACGCGAGCACCACACGACCACGAGGAGCGTCACGATCGGTCCGCAGTACGAACTGATCCCCGGACATCCGCACGAACGCGATCTCGTCGTCGAACGAGTCGACCACCTTGACCGGCTCGCCGAGCCCGTCGGAGGTGATCGGAAAGACCCACAGCCGGGTGGCAGGGTCGGTGCCTTCGGTGATGTGGACGACGAGATAGCGGTCGTCCTCGGACATCTCGGGCGTGATGAAGTAGCGGTCGTTGTCCGGGAAGTTGAGCACCAGCTCGTCCTCGGACTGCGACGTACCGACCTTGTGCAGCATCAGCCGGCCGCCGGCGAGCGTCTTCGTCTCGGTGCCCTCACTGCGACCGCTCGCCGGGTAATGCAGGTAGAGGTACGCCGAACTGTCCGGCAACCAGGTGGCCTCGCAGAACTTGGCCCCCGTCACCTCGTCGTCCACAGGCGTGGCGGTGGCGATGTCGAGCAGCCGGAACGTCGTCCAGTCGCTGCCGCTCTCGTTGATGCCGTAAGCGAAGTACTTGCCGTCAGGGCTGACCGTGAACGATCCCAGCGAGTCGGTGCCGTCGGCGGACAGCGTGTTCGGATCGATCAGCACCCGGCCGGCGGAGAGCAGTTCGTCGAGGGACTCGGCGACGTACACGACGTCCTGCGCCTGCGTGCCGTCGTTCCGGCCGACGAAGTACCAGCCGGACTTCCGCACCGGTACGCCGGCCCGCGGCCGGGCCAGGATCGCGGACATCGTGCGCTGGAACCAGCCCCGCTCCGCATACCCGGACAGCTCCGCCTCGGTGAACTCGTTCTGCCTGCGGACCCAGTCGACGGTGTCGGGTGAGTCGGGGTCTTCCAGCCAGCGGTACGGATCGGCGATCTGATGCCCGTGCAGCGTCTCGACCACATCGTCGCGGCGGCTCTCCGGATAGGTCATGCGGACAAACCTAACCGGCGAGTGCGACTTTCAGCAGAAGTTCGTACGTCGGCCGGGGATCGACGTCATCGTGACGAGCGATCCGATGCAGGATCAGGCCTTCGGAGGCGGCCGCGATCGCCCGGGCCGCCTCGCGGGGGTCGGGTGCCCCGAGCTCGGCCAGCGCTGCGGTGGCGGTCCCCTCGATCGCCTCGCGGCCGCGCGACAGCGCCTCCCGGACGACCGGGTCGTGGCTGCCCTCCAGGAACAGGATCAGCCGCGCGGTCGTCCGCACGCGATTGATCCGGGTGAGGTAGTCGAACAGACCGCACATCGTGTCGACGAACTCCTCGGCCGTGGCCGGGTTGAACGCCGTACCGAGCGCCTGGTTCTCGCTCTCGGCGATCCGGTCGGCCACCCCGGTCAGCAGCGCGGCACGAGTCCGGAAGTAGTTCGAGGTCGAGCCCTTCGGCAGGCCGGCCTTGTCGTCGACGCGCGCGTGAGTAAGGGCGCGTAACCCTTCGGTGCCGAGCAGTTCGATGGCGGCGTCCAGGGCGCGGACACGCGTTGGCGTCATCCGGTCACTATAGACGTAGTGCCAAAGTCTAGCGCCGACTACTATGATCGTAGTACCGTCGGTGGCATGCTTCCGACACTCGATGGGGTGACCCACACCTTCGTCGACCTGCCTGGACTCCGGATGCATGTGACCGAAGCCGGCAGCGGCGAACCTGTCCTGATGCTCCACGATTTTCTGCAGCACTGGTGGGAATGGCGCGACGTCATTCCCACAGTCGCTCAGCACTACCGTGTGATCTGCCCCGACCTGCGTGGCGCCGGCTGGACCGACGCACCGCGCGACGGGTACACCGCCGACCAGTTGCTCGCCGACCTCCTCGCGCTGCTGGATGCGCTGAACCTCGATCGGGTGCGCCTGATCGCGCACGACTGGTCCGGGATCGTCGTGTACCTGCTGTGCCTGCAGCATCCGGAGCGCGTCCGCGACCACGTGTCGATCGCGATCCCGCCGCCGTACATCGACTTCGACGGCGCGATGATGCGTAGCCTCCTGCGGCACGCCTGGTTCAACCTCGTCGTACCGGTGCCGGGGCTCGGTCCGTGGGCGTTACGCGGGTGGCTGACGCGCCACCTGCTGACGGGGTTCACCACCGGGTTGAGCGACGAGGACAGGGAGATCTTCGCCGAACGGGCGCGGCAACCGGAGCGCGCCCTGGCCGGGTCTGCGCTGTACCGGCATTTCATCCAGCCGACCGGAACGGCGATGCTGCGCGGTAAGTACAAAGACCAGCGTCTGACCACGCGGACCCTGGTGTTACTCGGCGCCGACGACCCGAACGTGCGGCTCGAGTTCCTGCACGGTTACGAGCCGTACGTCGACGACCTGCGCATCGAGGTCGTCGACGAGGCGTCCCACTTCGTCGTCGACGATCAGCCTGCCGAGGTCACCAAGCGAGTCATGGAGTTCTTCGGACGCTGAGCGTCGTACCCACCGGCCCCGGTGGGCGGCATCCCGCACAGGCGCCGGGGCCAGTGAGTACGACGAGGCCCTCAGTGGCGGGCCGGGTGGATGTCCTTGGTCCAGAGGACCGTGCCGTAGAGGTCGCGCAGTGACGCGGTGAAGACGCCGGTCCGCGGGTCGATGTCGACGTGACCGAAGAACTGGTTGCCGCCGCTCGGCGGCTGGTTCGGGAAGTCGGCCGCCTTGACGAACTCGACCTTCGGCCCGAACGTCGAGTCCAGCGAGTTCGGGCCGAACGTGCCTGCGTTGATCGGCCCGGCGACGAGTTCCCAGAACGGGTCGAAGTCGGTGAAGGCCGCGCGCGACGGGTCGTAGTGGTGGGCAGCGCAGTAGTGCACGTCCGCGGTCAGCCAGATCGTGTTGCGAACCTTGCGCCGCTTGAACTGGCTCAGCACCCAGGCGAGCTCGTGCTCGCGACCGCCCGGCGCACCGGGCAGACCGTTGGCGACCGCCTCGATCTCGGTCCCGTCCGGGACGAGCAGACCGATCGGCATGTCACTGGCGATCACCTTCCAGGTCGCCTTCGACCTGGCGACCTCGCGGACCAGCCACTCGGCCTGCTCCTCGCCCAGGATCGCGACCTCGCCGGCGACACCCGGCTTCGGGTTGGCGTCGCGGTACGTCCGCATGTCGAGGCAGAAGATGTCTACCAGCGGGCCGTAGCTCACCTTGCGGTAGATCCGGCCCCGACCTGCCGTGTGCTCCATCGGCAGGTACTCCAGGAACGCCTTCCGCGCCCGGGCCGCGAGTACGTCGACCCGCTTCTCGGTGTAGCGGTCGTCGGCCAGGATCTCGCCCGGATACCAGTTGTTGACCGTCTCGTGGTCGTCCCACTGGCTGATGATCGGTACGTCGGCGTACAGCGCCCGGACGTTGTCGTCGAGCAGGTTGTACTTGTACCGGCCGCGGTACTCGGCCAGCGTCTCGGCGACCTTCGAGACCTCCTCGGTCACCACGTTCTTCCACACGGTGCCGTCGGCAACCTTCACCTCGGCCGCGATCGGGCCGTCGGCGTAGATGTTGTCCCCGGAGTGCAGGAAGAAGTCCGGCCGGGTGTCATGCATCGCCTTGTACGCCGCCATGCCGCCGAGCTCGGGGTTGATCCCGTAGCCCTGCCCCGCGGTGTCGCCGGTCCACACGAACGAGAGTCCGCGGTTGCGTCCCGGCGTACTGAACGAACCCTCGAGCGACTGGCCGCGGCGGCCGTCGCTGTCCTCGAACGAGATCCGGTAGTCGTACCGCTGGCCCGGGCGCAGGCCCTTCAGCGGCAGCTGCGCGGTGTAGTCGTCGTCGGGACCGGTGACCGGACCCCGCAGCCGGATCGCCCGGTCGAACCGGCCGTGGCTGGTCAGGTCGACGACGAGGCGGGCGCAGCGATCGGTCCGGGACCAGACGACGGCGGAGTTCGAGGTCACGTCGCCGGACATGATCCCGGACGGCAGCCCGGGACGGTCCCGACGGACGAGGTTCGGCGTCGCGGCGGCTACCCCGGGTACTGCGAGGGACGCGCCGGCGACGGTGGATGCGGCCAGGAGCTGGCGGCGGCTCAAGTTCATGATCCGAAGGTGCGCTCCCCCGGTGACGGTCAGGTGACGACGGGGCGAACGACCTGACAAATCGATCCAGGTCGGGCGAGGCAGTCGCGTTGCGCGCGATATTTTCGTCGTGGCCGACCCGGCCGACACTCCGACTGGATGCGTGCTGCGGTCGGGCATGGTTCGGTTGACCCTCAGCCACCCTTCTCGTGGCGCTGCCCCGGATCCGGTAGCGCATCTCGACCGATGCACTCCAGGACGGGGTATTCCGATGTCACAGCTGGTTGCCGATGACGCGCACCCGCGGGGACCGCAGCAGCGGCACGCGAGCCTCTACACCGACCTCTTGCAGACCGTGCGTGAACTGGGCCTGATGCGGCGGCGTCATGGCTACTACTTCACCCGGATCGGGCTGGTACTCGCGGCCCTGGCGGCCGTCGGGACCGGAGTCATCTTGCTGGGTGACTCCTGGTACCAGCTGCTGATGGCCGGTGCGCTGGCCCTGGTGCTCACGCAGGTTGCGTTCCTCAGCCATGACAGCGCACACCGGCAGATCTTCCACTCCGCCGCCTGGAACGACTGGACCGCGCGCCTCCTGGCCAGCGGTCTCGCCGGGATGAGTGTCACCTGGTGGCGGAACAAGCACAGCAAGCACCACAACGCGCCCAACCAGCTGGGCAAGGACCCCGACATCGACATCGGGGTGATCGCCTTCACTCCCGAGGCGGTGGGCAGGCGCCGCGGCCTGGTCAAGTGGTTCGGCGACCGCCAAGGATGGTTCTTCTTCCCGCTGCTGACGCTGGAGGGGCTGAGCCTGCACGTGGCCAGTCTTCGGCACTTGCTGCGGCGCAAGGCGACCCGGCTGGAGCGGATCGAGGCCGCGATCGTACTCACCAGGCTCAGTGGCTATGTGGCCGTCCTGCTCATCCTGTTGCCGGTCGGCAAGGCCAGCGCCTTCCTGGGCATTCAGCTGGCGATCTTCGGGATCTGCCTGGGCGCATCGTTCGCCCCGAACCACAAGGGCATGCCGCTGGTGCCGGCGACGATGAAGCTGGACTTCTTACGCCGCCAGGTGCTGATGTCGCGCAACATCCGCGGTGGGGTGCTGGTGGACTTCGGGATGGGCGGACTGAACTACCAGATCGAGCATCACCTGTTTCCGAGCATGCCCCGGCCATCACTCAAGAAGGTGCAGCCGATCGTGCGGGAGCACTGCGCGCGGCATGGAGTGCCGTACACCGAGGTCGGCCTGTTCACGTCGTACCGGATCGTCATCGACTACCTGAACAACGTCGGCCTGCGGGCCCGCGACCCGTTCCAGTGCCCGCTCGTCATGCAGTACCGGAACTGACTCCGATGCCCGCCGTGGTCGGCTCGGACCGGTAGGCCGGGGTCTCACCACATCGATCCGGTGACGACCGGGCGAACTGGGTCACCAAATCATTCACTTCCCGGCCGTGTGTGACGAAGATGGAAGGGCCGGCCGGGCCGAAGGGAACACAGTTGAGACGGGAACACCGCATCACCCAAGTCTTCATCGAGCTGGCCGACACGTTGGTCGACGAGTTCGACGTGGTCGACTTCCTCCACACGCTGGCCGAGGTCAGTGTCGAGTTGCTCGATGTCGACGCCGCCGGGTTGATGCTGGCCGACGAGGACGGCGTACTGCGGGTGATGGCGTCGTCGGACGACCAGGCCGAGCTGCTGGAACTGTTCGAGCTCCAGCAGAACGAAGGCCCGTGCCCGGAGTGTTTCCGCACCGGCGCCGCGGTGGTCAACGTCGACCTGCGCCGCTGGCCCGACTTCGCCGCGGCGGCTGCGGCCGGCGGCTATGCCTCGGCCCATGCGGTGCCGTTACGCCTTCGCGGGCAGGTGATCGGCGCGCTCAATCTCTTCCGGACCAGTACGGAACCACTCGCCGACGAGGACATCGCCCTCAGCCGGGCGCTCTCCGACATCGCCACGATCGGCCTCCTGCACGAGCGGCGGCACCGTGGTCAGCAAGTGCTGGCCGAGCAGCTCCAGCACGCGCTCAACAGCAGGATCGTGATCGAGCAGGCAAAGGGAATGCTGGCCGAGCGGACCGGGCTGAGCCCGTCGGACGCGTTCACCGTGATGCGTTCGTACGCACGAGGCACGGGCCAGGGCTTGAGCATGGTGGCGCACGGCGTACTCGACGGCACTCTCGACACGTCTGCGCTGCTCACTCGTTAGCTGGACGACAGCTTGCGTGTGGCAGTCGGCCGTGGTTCCGTTGACAGTCACAGCCACCTTCTCGTGGCGCTGCCCCGGACCCGGTAGCGCATCGACCGATGCACTCCGGACTGGGGCGTTCTCATGTCACAGCTAGTCGCGGACGAACACAGTCCGCAGCGGCCGCAGCAGCGGTACGCAAACCTCTACACCGACCTCTCCCGGACCGTACGTGACCTCGGACTACTCCGCCGGCGCCACGGCTACTACTGGACCCGCATCGGCCTGGTGATAGCGGCCTTCGCAGGCGTCTGGGTCGGCTTCGGCCTGCTCGGCAACTCCTGGTTCCAGCTCCTGATGGCCGGCGCGCTGGCGCTGGTCCTCACCCAGGTCGCGTTCCTCAGTCACGACAGCGCGCATCGGCAGATCTTCGACTCCGCGGCGTGGAACGACTGGACCGCACGCCTGCTGGCCAGCGGACTGGTCGGCATGAGTGCCAGCTGGTGGCGTTCGAAGCACAGTCGCCACCACCAGGCTCCGAACCAACTGGATCGCGACCCGGACATCGGCTCCGGAGTCGTCGCCTTCACCCCGGCGCACGTCGAGAAGCGCACTGGGTTCAGCGGCTGGCTGACTCGTCGTCAAGGATGGCTGTTCTTCCCGCTGCTCACCCTGGAGGGCCTGAACCTGTACGTCGCGAGCCTGCGTCATCTGCTCCGCCGATCCGCGTCGTCCGTCGAGCGCATCGAGGCCGCGATCATCCTGACCCGGCTCGGCGGCTACCTCGCGGTGCTGTTGATCCTGTTGCCGATCGGCAAGGCCGGCGCCTTCCTCGGGCTCCAGCTCGCTGTGTTCGGGATCTGCCTCGGCGCGTCGTTCGCCCCGAACCACAAGGGCATGCCGCTCGTGCCGGCGACGATGAAGCTCGACTTCCTGCGCCGCCAGGTGCTGATGTCGCGCAACATCCGCGGCGGCGTGATGGTCGACTTCGCGCTCGGCGGGCTCAACTACCAGATCGAGCACCACCTGTTCCCGAGCATGCCCCGGCCGACCCTCAGGAAGGTCCAGCCGATCGTCCGCGACTACTGCGAGCTGCACGGGGTCAAGTACACCGAGGTCGGACTGTTCTCGTCGTACCGGATCGTCATCGACTACCTGAACAACGTCGGCCTCCGGGCCCGCGATCCCTTCCAGTGCCCGCTGGTAGAGCTCTACCGGAAGTAGAGCTCAGGCGGGCGGCGGGATCTCGCCCGAGCCGCGGATGGTGAGCTTCACCGGAACCCGCACGGTCCGGCCCGGTCGGTGCGGCTCCGGAAGACGCTCGGTCATCAGCTGGATCGCCGTACGAGCCATCACGTCGGCCGACTGCGTTACCGCGGTCAGGCCGGGGCTGAGCAGATCGCCGAGGGCGAGATCGTCGAACGAGACCAGTGCGACCCGGTCCCGCCGGCCGGCGAGTCCGCGCAGTACCTCGGCCGTCGTCATGTTGTTTGCCGACAGCAACGCAGTGGCCGGCTCCGGACGATCCAGTACGGCGGACAGCGTGATGCCGATGCCCTCGGTGGTCGGCTCGGACAGGTGGACCAGATCCTCGTCCACCTCGATCCGGTGCCGGAGCATCGCGGCCCGGTAGGCGACGACCCGCTCGCGAGCGGTGAAGATCCGCTCGTCGTCACCGAGGTACGCGATCCGCCGGTGGCCCTGCCGGACCAGGTGGTCGATCGCCTGGTCGATCCCACCGGCGTTGTCGGCCAGTACGGCGTCCGCCTCGATCCCGTGCGCCGGACGGTCGATCGTGACGACCGCCATGCCGGCGTCGACATGTGGTGCGAGGTAGTCCTGGGTCTCCCCGATCGGCGCCATGATCAGCGCGTCCGGCCGCCGGGCGACGAACTCCAGGCAGACGTCGCGCTCCCGGTCCGGGTCCTCGTCGGTCAGACCGATCATCACGACCGAGCCGGACGACCGCGCCCACAGCTCGACCGCCCGGCCGAGCGAGGCGAAGAACGGGTCGCCGATATCGCGGATGACCACCGCGATCGTCCCGGTCTTGCCCCGGCGCAGCATCCGGGCGCTCTCGTTCGGGGTGTAGTTGAGCTCCTTGATCGCGGCCTGGACCTTGGCGGTCAGCTCCGGGCTGACGTTCGGCTCCTCGTTCACCACCCGGGAGACGGTCTTCAGCGCGACTCCGGCCCGGGCCGCGACCTCCTTCATGGTGGGCCGGCGCTGGCCCGTCCCGTTCACTCCGCTGATGGTCATCGCCGGCCCCTCTCTCCCCTGTAGTCCCGGTCAGTGCCTCGTGCGTTTCGTAGCTTGAACGATAGCGGTGTCCAGGTGCGTGCATCACGGTGCTGGCGAAGCGCCCTCGATGCGGAGCATCGTGGGCGCTTCTCCAGTGCCGTGAGGTGCGTGCCTGGGCGCCGGTAGCGTCAAGTTACGAAGCGCACGAGGCACTTAGCTCTCGACGACGACCGGGATGATCATCGGGCGGCGGCGGTGGGTGTCACTGACCCACTTGCCGACCACCCGGCGGATCACCTGCTGCAACTGGTACATGTCGTCGACGCCGCTGCCGATCGCCTTCTCGATCTCCGCCTCGATCTTCGGCTTGAGGTCGTCGAAGACAGTGTCGTCCTCGGCGAACCCGCGCGCCTGGATCTCCGGACCGGCTGTCAGTTTGCCGGTGACAGAGTCCATCACGGCGATGACCGAGATGAAACCCTCGTCGCCGAGAATCCGGCGGTCCTTCAGTGAGGTCTCGGTGATGTCGCCGACCGTGGACCCGTCCACGAACACGTACCCGCAGTCGACCTTGCCGGCCACGACGGCCTTGCGGTCGATCAGATCGACCACCACACCGTCCTCCACGACGACCACGTTCTCCGCCGGGACACCGGTCTGGATGGCCAGGTCCGCGTTCGCGTGCAGGTGCCGGATCTCGCCGTGCATCGGCATCACGTTGCGCGGCTTGACGATGTTGTAGCAGTACAGCAGCTCGCCGGCGCTGGCGTGACCGGAGACGTGAACCAGCGCGTTGCCCTTGTGGATCACGTTCGCGCCGTGCCGGGTCAGCCCGTTGATCACCCGGTAGACCGAGTTCTCGTTGCCCGGGATCAGGGACGAGGCTAGTACGACGGTGTCACCCGACTGGATCTGGACGACGTGGTGGTCGTTCGCCGCGATCCGGGACAGCGCCGACATCGGCTCGCCCTGGGAACCGGTCGAGACCAGCACGACCTGCTCCGGCGGGTAGTTGTCCAGCTCGCGCATGTCGATCAGCGTGTCGCCGGGCACGTTCAGGAAGCCCAGATCACGGGCCACGCCCATGTTGCGGACCATCGACCGGCCGACGTACGCGACCTTGCGACGGTGCTTCACGGCCGCGTCCATCACCTGCTGGACCCGGTGCACGTGCGAGGCGAAACAGGCGACGATGATGCGCTGGTTCTTCGCCTTGGTGAACACGCCGTCCAGCACCGGAGCGATATCGCGCTCGTGGGTGGTGAAGCCGGGCACCTCGGAGTTGGTCGAGTCGACGCAGAACAGGTCCACGCCCTCCTCGCCGAGCCGGGAGAACGCGCGCAGGTCGGTGATCCGGTTGTCCAGCGGCAACTGGTCCATCTTGAAGTCGCCGGTGTGCAGCACCAGGCCGGCCGGCGTCTTGATCGCCACCGCCAGCGCGTCCGGGATCGAGTGGTTGACGGCGATGAACTCGCAGACGAACGGGCCGATCTGCAGCGACTCGCCCTCGACCACGGTCTGCTGCGGCACGTTGCGGTGCCGGTGCTCCTTCAGCTTGCCCTCCAGCAGCGCGAGCGTGAGCTGCGAGCCGATGACCGGGATGTCACCCCGCTCACGCAGCAGGTAGGGCAGGCCGCCGATGTGGTCCTCGTGGCCGTGGGTCAGGACGACGGCGACGATGTCGTCCAGCCGGTCCCGGATCGGCTGGAAGTCCGGCAGGATCAGGTCCACACCGGGCTGGTTCTCGTCCGGGAAGAGTACGCCGCAGTCGACGACCAGCAGCTTCCCGTCGTACTCGAACACCGTCATATTGCGGCCGACCTCGCCGAGGCCGCCGAGCGGGATGACCCGCAAAGCGCCCGGGGCCAGTGGTCCGGGCGCGTCGAGATCTGGATGGGGATGGCTCATGCAATCAGTCCTGCCGTCTTGAGGTCGGTGGTGAGCCAGTCCACTTGCTCGGCGGTCGCCTCAATCAACGGCGACCGGAGTGTCGCGTGCTCGATGACGCCGGCCAGCTTGAGCGCGGCCTTCACCATGATGGCGCCCTGGGTCCTGGTCATGATCGCCTCGACGGCAGGCACCATCCGTCGATCGATCTTCTGTGCGGTGGCGAGGTCGCCGGCCACCACGGCGTCGATCAGCTGCCGGTACGGCTCGCTCGCGACATGCGCGACGACGCTGGCGACGCCGACCGCACCGATCGCGAGCCAGGCGAGATTCAACTCGTCGGCACCGCAGTAGTAGAACAGATCGGTGTTCGCCAGCACCTTGGTGGCCCCGGCCACGTCGCCCTTGGCGTCCTTCACCGCGACGATCCGCGGGTGCTCGGCGAGCGCGATCAGCGTCTCGGACTTGATCTCGACCCCGGCCCGGCCGGGGATGTCGTAGACCATGTTCGGCAGGCCGGTGGCGTCGGCCACCGCGGTGAAGTGCAGGCGCAGCCCGTCCTGCGGAGGCTTGTTGTAGTACGGCGTGACGACCAGCAGACCGTGGGCACCGGCGGCTTCGGCCTGCTTCGCGCACTCGATCGTGTGCGCGGTGTTGTTGGTGCCGACCCCCGCAACCACCTTGGCCCGGTCACCGACCGCGTCGAGCACCGCCTTGACCAGCTGGACCTTCTCCTGGTCCGAGGTGGTCGGCGCCTCGCCGGTGGTCCCGTTGATGATGAGTGCGTCGTTGCCGCGGTCGACCAGGTAGGTGGCCACCTTCTGCGCAGCATCGAGATCGAGCGAGCCGTCGGCCCGGAACGGGGTGATCATCGCCGTCGTCAGGCGGCCGAAGGGCAACGCCGGTGCAGCGGAAGATGCTGAGGACATGGGGCTCAGATTACCGCTCCGCAGCCTCGATGAAATGAGTAGGCCTGATGGCTGTCCGCTCGGGGGTCCGGGCAGCCACCAGGCTCACTCGTCCTATCGGGCCGGGCCCGGTAGGCGTTACAGCTTCCGGCAAAAAAGTCAGGAAAAAATTCTGTGGATACTCTGCGTCATCTCGGGATCGCGCATTGTCGACAATTCGATGACTTTCTGGACCGCTAGTCTCTGCCGGGTGCCTACCGTCTCCCCCGCGCAGCGATCCCTGACCACCACGGCGAGCGCGCTGCTCGGCGCGATCCCGCTCATCACGCTGACCATGTGGTTCGTCCTGGCCGCCGACGGGATCGGCGACTTCCCGCCCACCTGGGCGCCGTCGTTCGTGTTGCTCGCCGCCGCGCTGGCCTACGCGTTCTGTGAACTGGCCGGCTTCCGGACTCCCCCGCTCCAGCACAGCGACCGGCCGCCGGCCGAGGTCGAGGCGGAGTCGTGGCGGCGGTTCACCGCGTCGACCTTCGTCCGGTTCGCGGTCTGCGAGGCCGTCTTCCTGATCTCGATGCCGCTCGCGTTCGTGGTCGACAGCTTCTGGATGATCCTGATCGGGGCCGTGCTCGCGGTGCCGCTGTTCCTCTGGGAGGTGTGGCCGGGCGCACGCAACCAACAGCGTTTCGCGGCCGCACTCGAAGCCGGCGGCATCCCGTCGCACCTGACCGGTCGGGTCCAGGACTACTGACCGGCGAGCCAGATCGACGTCGCGTTGAAGAGCTGCGCGACCGCCTGCAGAGCGCCAGGAAGTAGGAGTACGGCGGCGCCGAGCAGGAGCGGAACGATGATCAGCCGCTCGAACCAGCCGTTGGTGCGGAAGCGGAGCGGACGCGGGAGGCGGATCTCGTACCAGGTCTCGCCGCGGATCGGCAGCGGCCACATCCACGGGCAGCCGGAGCGGGTCAGGCTGTCGCCGAGACAGTGAACGAACATGCCGAGTCCGACAGCCACTCCGATCCAGCCACCGATCCCGCTCAGACCGGCTTGTACGGCGTCCGCGGTCGTCGTGCCGGGTAACGCCGTACCGGTGACAGACCATGCGGTGGCGCCGAGCACGAGGACGATCAACCAGTCACCCAGTACGTCGGCCGCCAGCAGCAGACCGGTGACGGCTACCGCGAGGACTGCCCATTTTCCCCGATCACCCGCGCTGGCCGCGAGCATGCCGAGCAGGATCGCGGCGACGAGGGTGTGGGTCGCGTGGCGGTGCTTGCCGGTGCTGTCCTCGTCGCGCGGGCCCTTGGTGAGGTTGTAGAGGACGCTCGAGAAGGCGCGGACCGCCTCCGAGATGATGCGGGTCAGCGGGCCGACCAGGCGGGATGCGCGAGCACCGGGGTGATCCAGGTCCGGGACCAAGGCGTAGCCGGCGGTTGCCGCCGCGAACGGCACCACCTCGGCCACCGTGGTCAGCCCGATGAGCGGCGCCACCACCAGCCCGGCACACCACCCCGACAACGCATGCGACCGCCCCATCATGGCGCCCCACTCCCCTCATCAGCGGAACCCCATCCTCCCAACTCCAACCCCATCTCCCCCAACAGCCACGCTGACCACCCCAGTCACAACCGTTCGACTTCGGAGCATCAGCCGGTTTGCATAATCATTCAGGGGAGTGCATACTTTTCCTGTGTCCAAGGTTCTTACTTCTCTGCCTGTTGGTGAGCGGGTCGGCATCGCCTTCTCCGGTGGTCTCGACACGTCGGTCGCGGTCGCGTGGATGCGGGACAAGGGCGCCGTCCCCTGCACCTACACCGCCGATCTCGGTCAGTACGACGAGCCCGACATCGCCTCCGTCCCGGGTCGCGCCACGGCGTACGGCGCCGAGATCACCCGCCTGGTCGACTGCCGGGCGGCGCTGGTCGAGGAGGGCCTGGCCGCGCTGGCGTGCGGTGCGTTCCACATCCGGTCCGCCGGGCGGACGTACTTCAACACCACCCCGATCGGGCGGGCGGTGACCGGCACTCTGCTGGTCCGGGCGATGCTCGACGACGACGTCCAGATCTGGGGTGACGGGTCGACGTTCAAGGGCAACGACATCGAGCGGTTCTACCGGTACGGCCTGCTGGCGAACCCGCACCTGCGGATCTACAAGCCGTGGCTCGACGCGGACTTCGTCTCCGAGCTCGGCGGCCGTAAGGAGATGTCGGAGTGGCTGGTCACGCACGGCCTGCCGTACCGAGACAGCACCGAGAAGGCGTACTCCACCGACGCGAACATCTGGGGCGCCACCCACGAGGCGAAGACGCTGGAGCACCTCGACACCGGGATCGAGACCGTCGACCCGATCATGGGTCTGAAGCACTGGGACCCGTCGGTCGAGATCCAGCCGGAGGACGTCACCATCGGCTTCGAGCAGGGCCGGCCGGTGACCATCAACGGCAAGGAGTTCGGCTCCGCGGTCGACCTGGTGCTGGAGGCCAACGCGATCGGCGGCCGGCACGGCCTGGGGATGTCGGACCAGATCGAGAACCGGGTGATCGAGGCCAAGAGCCGGGGCATCTACGAGGCTCCCGGGATGGCGCTGCTGCACGCGGCGTACGAGCGGCTGGTCAGCGCGATCCACAACGAGGACACGCTGGCGAACTACCACAACGAGGGCCGGCGGCTCGGGCGGCTGATGTACGAAGGCCGCTGGCTGGACCCGCAGTCGCTGATGCTGCGGGAGTCCCTGCAGCGGTGGGTCGGTACGGCGGTGACCGGTGACGTGACGTTGCGGCTCCGGCGGGGTGAGGACTACTCGATCCTCGACACCACCGGCCCGGCGCTCAGCTACCACCCGGACAAGCTGTCGATGGAGCGGATCGAGGACTCCGCCTTCGGCCCGGTCGACCGGATCGGCCAGCTGACCATGCGGAACCTGGACATCGCCGACTCCCGGTCGAAGCTCGAGCAGTACGCCGGGCTCGGCATGTTCGGCAGCTCGAACCCCGCCCTGGCCTCGTCGACCGACCTCATCGGCCCGATGCCCACCGGCGGCGCCGAGGCGATCGCCTCCCGCGGCGAAGCCACCGAAGAGGACGAGCTCCTCGACCGCGCCGCAATGGAGTCCGGCACCGACTGACCCCGCCGCCCGATTTGGCTGGCTATCGAGGCAAATGGTGGGTTTGCCACCCTGATTCCGGGTGGCAGACCCACCATCTCGGTGGTCAGCCAGCGAAATTCACGCGTCGAAGTCGAGGGTGACCTTTGGCGTGGTGGGGTGCGACTGGCAGGTGAGGACGTAGCCGGCGCGGATCTCGTCGGGCTCCAGGGCCCAGTTGGTATCCATCCGGACCGAGCCCTCGATCACCTTGGCCCGGCAGGTGCCGCAGACGCCGCCCTTGCACGCGAACGGCGCGTCACTGCGTACGGCGAGCGTCGCGTCCAGCACGGCCTTCGAGTGCTCGGCCAGCGGGAAGCTCGACCGGCGACCGTCCAGGATCACCGTGACCTCGGCGGCGTCCTCGTCGACCGGAGCCTCCTCGACCGGAGCCGTCGGAGCCTCGTCACCGACGTGGAAGAGCTCGGCGTGCACGTGCTCACGCGGAACACCTTGCTCGAGCAGCAACTCCTGCGCACCGACGACCATCGCGTACGGCCCGCACAGGAACCACTCGTCGACACTCGCGATCGGCAGGATCGTCGTGAACATCCGCCCCAGCCGCTCGGCGTCGATCCGGCCGCTGAACAACTCCACCTCGGTCGACTCCCGCGACAACACATGCACCAGGTGGAACCGTTCGGCGTACCGGTCCTTCTGATCGGCCAGCTCGTCGGCGAACATGACCGACCCGACCGTCCGGTTGCCGTAGAGCAGCGTGACCCGGCTCATCGGTTCGGTGGCGAGAATCGTTGCGACCAATGAGAGGACCGGCGTGATCCCGCTGCCCGCGGCAACGAAGGCGTAGTGCTTCGCGTTCGCCGGATCGAGCGTCGTACCGAACCGGCCGAGCGGAGTCATCACCTCGAGCTCGTCGCCGACCTTCAACTCGTGGGCGGCGTACGCCGAGAACTCGCCACCCGGGATCCGCTTCACGCCGATCCGCAGTACGCCGGAACCAGCCGGCGAGCAGATCGAGTAGCTGCGTCGGACGTCTTCACCGGTACGACGGATGGTCAGGTGCTGACCCGCGGTGAACTCGTAGTCGTCCGCGAGCTCGGGCGGCACCTCGAAGGTGATCGCGACCGAATCGTCGGTGATCGCCTCGATGCCGGCCACCTTCAACGAATGAAAGACCGCCCGCCGCCGGGTCATAGTCGTACTCATCACAACGCCTTGAAGTGATCGAAAGGCTCGCGGCACGCGTTGCACCGCCACAGCGACTTGCACGACGTGGACCCGAAGCGACTCAGCTCGGTCGTGTCCGGCGATCCGCACAACGGGCACCGGATGGTCAGACTCAGCATCACCTGGCCGACAGCGCGACGACCGGTCGGCGGAGCGATGCCGTACTCGACCAGCTTCGCCTTGCCGGCCTCACTCATCCAGTCGGTCGTCCAGGCCGGCGACAGCACGGTCTCGACCCGGCCGTCGACGTGTAACGCCTGGAGCGTCAGCTCGACCTCGTGCCGGATCATGTCCATGGCCGGACAGCCGGAGTACGTCGGTGTGATCGTCACGACGACCTCATCACCCTCATGCCGAACACCACGCAGTACGCCAAGGTCCGCGATCGTCAGCACCGGCACCTCAGGGTCTGCCACCTCGCCAACGGCCTCGAGGATGGCTGTGTCCGTCACCATGTCGCCCCCGGGTGGGACCGGGCCACGTGCTGCAGCTCCGCGAGCAGGTACCCCAGGTGCTCGGTGTGACGCCCCTGACGAGCACCACGATGCTGGTACGACGACTCAGGCCGGCTGCACGTGGACTCGTCGATTACTGCCATCACCCGGCGCTCCCACTCGTCGTGCAGCGTCGACGGGTCGACAGCGACGGCAAGACGTCGTACCAGGTCGTCGGACTCGAACATCTCCGCGGTGTAAGGCCAGAACCCCTCCAGCCCGGCCTGCATCCGGCGGTGACTCTCCTCGGTCCCGTCACCGAGCCGCAGCACCCACTGGGTCGCGTGGTCGACGTGGTACGCGACCTCCTTGACCGCCTTGCCCGCAACACCGGCCAGCATCTCGTCGGCGCTCCCCCGCAGCTCTTCGTACAGCAAGTGCTGGTAGGTCGCGAAGTACAACAGCTTTGCCATCGCGTGGGCGAAGTCGCCGTTCGGGAGTTCGCACAGCTGCAGGTTGAGGAAGTCGCGCTCGTCCCGGAAGTAGGCGAGGTCGTCCTCCGACCGCCCCTCCCCCTCGACCTGACCGGCGTACTGCAGCAGCGACCGGGCCTGGCCGAGCTGATCGAGTCCGATGTTGCCCAGGGCAACGTCCTCCTCGAGCTGCGGGGCGGCCGCGATCCACTCGGCGGTGCGCTGTGCGGAGATCAGCGCGTCGTCACCGAGCCGCAGCGCGTAGACGAAGAGGTCGTTCACAGGTGCTCGACGCCTTCCGGAACGTGGTAGAAGGTCGGGTGCCGGTAGACCTTGTCGCCCGCCGGGTCGAAGAACTCGTCCTTCTCGTCCGGGCTCGACGCGGTGATGTCGGCCGCGGGCACGACCCAGATCGACACACCTTCCTGCCGGCGGGTGTACACGTCACGCGCGTTGCGGAGCGCCATGGTCGCGTCCGGCGCGTGCAGGCTGCCGACGTGCGTGTGTGAGAGCCCGCGGCGCGAGCGGACGAACACCTCCCACAACGGCTCGACGCTCATGCGGCACTCCCCTGCTTGCGAGCAGCTTGCTTGGAGGCGTACGCCGCTGCGGCCTCACGGACCCACGCGCCGTCCTCATGCGCCTTCACCCGATGCGCGAGCCGCTCCTGGTTGCAGGGCCCGTTGCCCTTCACCACGTCGTACAGCTCGGTGTAGTCGGGCTCGGTGAACCGGTAGCGCCCGGACTCCTCGTCGTACCGCAGTCCCTCGTCGGGGACCTTCAGCCCGAGTACGTCGGCCTGCGGGACGGTCATGTCGACGAAGCGCTGGCGCAGCTCGTCGTTGCTGTGCCGCTTGATCCCCCACGCCATCGACTGCTCGGAGTGCGTCGACGCGGAGTCCGGCGGCCCGAACATCATCAGCGATGGCCACCACCAGCGGTCGAGCGCGTCCTGAGCCATCGCCTTCTGCCCCTCGGTGCCGTTGCACAGCGTGTGCAGGATCTCGAACCCCTGCCGCTGGTGGAACGACTCCTCCTTGCAGACCCGGACCATCGCCCGCGCGTACGGCCCGTAGGAGCAGCGGCACAGCGGGACCTGGTTCACGATCGCGGCACCGTCGACCAGCCAGCCGATCGCGCCGATGTCGGCCCAGGTCAGGGTCGGGTAGTTGAAGATGCTGGAGTACTTCTGCCGGCCGCTGTGCAGCAGGTCGAGCAGGTCGGCCCGATCCACGCCGAGCGTCTCGGCGGCGGCGTACAGGTAGAGCCCGTGACCTGCCTCGTCCTGCACCTTCGCCATCAGGATCGCCTTGCGGCGCAGCGACGGCGCGCGACTGATCCAGTTTCCCTCCGGCTGCATGCCGATGATCTCCGAGTGCGCGTGCTGCGCGATCTGCCGGATCAGGGTCTTGCGGTACCCGTCCGGCATCGCGTCCCGCGGCTCGATCCGGCCGTCGGCGTCGATGGTCGCCTGGAAGCTGTCGTCCATGTCGGTCAGCATAGCCGAGTTGTGACACTTTCTGTCCAGATCAACGCATAAGTGTCACAAAGTCGGACGGTGGTGCTAGCCCCACCCCGGAAGTGGTGGCAACGCGCTGGGTCCACGCCTGGTCGGCCGGGAGTATTCAGTTCAAGGCTTACACAGTTTTCCGAAAGGGTGGACCCCGTGACCACGCAGACTCTCCCGGCCGTCGATCACCGCGGACCGGTCACCGGTAAGGAACGCGCACTCGCACCCGACCTGATCCGGGGCGCGATGCTGCTGCTGATCGGGTTGGCCAACAGCGCCAACTTCGCGTTCGCCGGCCAGCCGGGCGTCGAAAGTACGCCGCACGGCCTCGAGCGCCTCCTCAACTTCCTCAAGCTCACGCTCGTCGACGCCCGGGCCTACCCGGTATTCGCGGTGATGTTCGGCTACGGCCTGGTCCAGCTGGCCCGGCGGCAGCGATCGGCCGGCGCGACGCCGAGTGCCGTCCGGAGGATCTTGCTGAAGCGGAACGGTTGGCTGATCGCCTTCGGCGCTGTGCACGCGACGTTGCTGTACTTCGGTGACTTCCTCGGCGCCTACGGGATCGTCGGGATCATCTGCACGCTGTTGCTGCTCAATCGCGGCGACAAGTTCCACCGGATCGTGATCGGCATCTGGGCGATCGAGGCCCTGTACGTCTTCCACGTCGGCTTCCAGGCTGTCGTCGCAGTGATGAACAGCAACGGTCCCGCTCATCCGCTCACGAACAGCCCGAACCCCTCGCTCGCGGCTTCCTCGTACGGCGCGAGCCTGGTCGACCGGTTGCACGAGTACCCGATGCACACCGCCAGCGTGATCGGCTTCATCATGGTCGTCTGGCTCGGCATCTGGGCCGCCCGCAAGCAGATCCTGGAGAACCCGGCCGCACACCGCGCCCTGCTGAAGGGTGTCGCCTTCGTCGGCCTTGGCATCACGATCCTCGGTGGTCTGCCGCTCGCGCTGGTCGGCGCCGGTTGGCTGCACGTCGACTCGGCCGCGGTCGATTCGCTGAGCTACCTCTCCCACGTGAGCGGCATGTTCGGCGGGCCTGGGTACGTCGCTCTGTTCGGTCTGCTGGTCGCGCGACTGACCCGGCTGACGCTGCCGGTTCAGGCGATTGCCGCACTCGGTCAGCGGTCGATGTCGGGCTACCTGTTCCAGTCGGTCTGCTGGCTGGTGCTGCTGGCTCCTTTCACTCTCGACCTTCAGTTTGGGAGTACGGCGTACACCGCGGCGCTGATCGCGATCGGCGTGTGGGTCACCTCGGTGATCGCCACGTACGCGATGAGCAGGCGGGGGAACCGCGGCCCGGCCGAGACGCTGCTCCGGCGGCTCGTCTACTGACCGCTCAGCGCCTCATCGGCAGGACCAGGTGTCCTGCCGATGAGGCGCTTTGCGAGGATGGTGCACGTGAGTGACGACTTCGGCGTACCGGAACCTGCCAGCCTCTCGGATCTGACCGGCGCGGACGAGAGCCCGGTGGCGGAGACGAGTGTGCGGCTGGCGCTTCCGGCCGAGGCGAACGAGATCGGCGAGATCCAGGTCGCGGCCTGGCGGGCGTCGTACGCCGGACTGCTGCCGGTGGATGTGCTCGCCGACCTCAACCCCGCGCAGTTCGCCGCCCAGTGGCGAGCCGCGCTGATCGCTCCCGGAGAGGCCCGGAACCGGGTGATGGTCGCGCTGGCCGGCCGGACCCTGGTCGGGTTCGCGGCGATCACGCCGTCGGACGACCCGGACGGCGATCCGCAGCGGGACGCGTTGATTGCCGAGCTCGCGATCAAGCCCGAGGCGACCCGGGCCGGCCACGGCTCACGACTGCTCAACGCGGTCGTCGACACCGTCCGCGCCGACGGCTTCGGCCGGGTCACCGTGTGGGTCAACTCTACCGACGACGTCCTCCGCGCCTTCTACACCGAAGCCGGCTGGGCCCCCGACGGCGCCCACCGCGAACTCGACCTCTACGGCGACGAATCCGTCCGCATCAAACAAATCCGCCTCCACACCGACCCCGGCTCAGCCGACTGACGCAGCTAGGCCAGGCAGAATTCGTTGCCTTCGGGGTCTTGCATGATGATGTGGAAGCCGTCGGGGGCGTCCATGCGGGTTGCGACGGTGGCGCCGAGCGCTGTCAGGCGGTTGGCTTCGGACTCGATCGCGGTACGGCGGTCGTCGGCGGCGAGGCCGGGGGCGACTTTGATGTCGAGGTGGACGCGGTTCTTCACCTGCTTGGACTCCGGGACCTGGAGGAAGAAGATGTCGGGGCGGGTGCCGCGGTCCTTGTCGACCAGGGTGCGGCCGGCGTTTCGCTGATCGACCGGGATGTTGTTGGCGTCGGCCCACTCGTCCCAGGTCGCGAAGCCGTCCGGGACGCCCATCGGGAAGTCGTACCCACCGAGCGCCGCCATCCAGAACCGTGCGACCCGGTCCGGATCCGCGCAGTCGAAGACGATGTGCAGGTCAAACGACGGCACGGTGATCACCTTGTTTCTGGGCCAGACCGGCCCGGTAGAGGTCGCGGAGCAGGCAGATCTCGGCGCCATGGTGCATGGCCTCACGGTTCACGTGGGTGATCAGACCGAGCATGGTGTCGTCGGCGAAGTAGGCACCCTTCGGGCCGAGCGGCTGGTTCAGCGCCTCCTCGTCGAGGCCTCGGATCGCCGCGTTCCACCTGCGGTACCAGTGCTCGAGGAACACCAACGCGTCGGCCGCCGTCCCGGGGAGGTCGGCCGGGATGTGCCGCGGGTCGAACATGTTCGCGTCGTCCGGCACACTCCCGTCACCGAAGAACGTGCTCACCCGGGTCGCGAAACAACCGACGCCGACATGCACCAACCGCCACGCGATCGTCGTCAGCGGCGGCGGATCAGGCACCGGATCCTCGTGGTCGACCACGATCCGCCCGCTGTCGTCACGGCGTACCGACCAAGCACCCTCGGCCGGCTCCCACAGATACTCGTCATCCGTCAGGCCCTGGAGTCGCGGCCACAGATGGAAGTCCCAGTAGAACGCCAACTGCCCGATCAGCAGGTCACCACAGCCGGCCATCCAGGCACCTCCCCTTCAGATCAGTACGCCGACCCTAGAACCTGCCGCCGACAAAACCGGCCATAGCACGGGGCGGATCGGCGACGGGCCGGGGGTGGTGCTCGACCGGCAGGGGTGGACATGACAGATTGCGACGGTCCGATTACGCGTGGCCATCCGCTGGAGTCTGCATGAAGTACCTCACCCTGGCCGTCGGCCTGGGCGTTTCCGCTGCCGCTGTTCTCGTCGTCCCGGGTTCGGGTGCGACCGCCTCGATGGAGCAGGCGACCGTGGTCGACCGGGCGCATCCGGTGGCCAATCGGTACCTGAAGCAGAGACCGGCGTGGCAACCGTGCGGCGAGAAGGAGTACCGGACGTACTGCGCCAAGATCACCGCACCGCGCGACTGGGCCAACCAGTACTCCGGCAACGACATCCAGATCGCGGTCAGCAAGGTCGCACCAGTGAAGGGCAAGCCGAGCCGGGTGGTCTTCGGCAACCCAGGCGGACCAGGTGGTGCCGGTCTCGGCATGGCGCCGTACCTGGCCAGTCAGGCACCGCTGGCCAAGGACCACCTCACCGTCGGGTTCGACCCGCGCGGCACCGGCGACAGCACGAACGTCACCTGCCAGGGCGCACCCGGGTACACGATGGACGCGCGCGACCGCGACCCGTGGAACCTCGACCTGATCGCGGAGGCGTCGCAGCTCAGTCAGCCGTACTGCGACCGCCAGTCCCGCGGCCTGCTTCCGTACGTCAACACCGCGCAGACCGTGCAGGACATGGACCTGATCCGCCAGCTGCTCGGCTTCGACAAGATCGACTTCGTCGGGTACTCCGGCGGCACCTGGATGGGGGCGTACTACCAGACGTACTTCCCGCAGCACGTCGGCCGCTTCGTGCTGGACTCCAACACCGACTTCACCCAGCCCTGGATCAACACCTTCCTCGGGCAGCCGGAGGCGTTCGAGCGCCGGTTCCGCGAGGACTTCGCGCCGTGGGCGGCGAAGTACGACAGTGAGCTGAAACTCGGGTCGTCGTCACGCACAGTGATCCGGACCTACGAGCGCCTCCGGGCGGCGCTGAAAGCGCAGCCGGCGGTCGAGGAGTTCCTGGACGGCTCGATCAAGATCAGCTACGACCAGAACACCCTGGACGAGATCGTCTCCGGGGATATGTATACAAAAATCGACTTCTATTCGCTCGCGATCGACCTGGCATTTCTGCGCGACCTTTCCGCCGCACAGACCAAAGGCGGTCCGCGCGCCGCGCAACGGAAAGTAGATGCGCTGTCACTGGCCCGGCAACACCAGCTGGTACGACGTGCATCCCGCGAGACCGTCGGCCTGCGTCCACTCGGCCGGATCGTCGGCGACGACGCCGAAGGCGCGACCTTCACGGCAGTCACCTGCAACGACACCCCGTGGCCGCAGGGCCGCGAGTACGGCGACCAGATGGCCGGCCGTCTCGGGCCGAAGTACCCCTTGCTCGGCTGGGGCGTGAACGAGAACCCCTGCTTCTACTGGAAGCGCCCGAACCTCACCATGCCGCAGCCCACCGGCAAGGGCCTGCCGACCACCCTGATGGTCCAGTCGGTGCACGATCCGGCGACGAGTTACTCGCTCGCGGTCTCCGCACACAACCGGTACGCCGGCTCCCGGCTCGTCACCGTCACCCGCGAGGGCGACCACGGCATCTACGGCGGCGTGAACAAGTGCGCCGACAAGATCGTCAACGCGTTCCTCACCACCGGCAAGGCGCCGGCCAAGGACGTCACCTGCGTCGGCGAGGGCATCCCGGCCCCGTCGTCGCCACCGGTGGGCACCGAGTACGAAGCCGGACAGCAGGGGTACGGCGACAGCACGCCGCTGCGCCGGATCGCGGGATTCACCAAAGCCGTCTCGGGATATCTGCACTGAAGCTGCATAATTCCGCAAGGGTTTCAGCTCGCGGACCTTTTACGGCAACCACCGAAGAGGCTTCGAACAAAACACCCGACCGGTGCCCGATAGGGCAGGGAATCCGCACGAATTCGAGGGGTTTCGCCTACGCTCGGGCAGTCAGTGATCACCGTCGGCGAATGCCTGGAAGGGATTTCGTTGTCAGGACATATTTGTCAGGGCGATGTCAGGGTTCCGTCCCTGTCTGACAGAGCGTGATTTCGGCAACCTTGTGTCAGCGCGGAGGAACTGGCCGTCGACTGGGAGGGCTCGACGACAGGTGACTTCGCCGACGTGGCTTCGGCCGGCTGTGAGGTGGGGGGACTGCCTGGGGGGTCAGACAGGGACACAGCCGGCCGGGTCCGTCACGTCAGGCCCGCGCTCTCAGATCCCTCGCGGGGTACCGTCGATCCCCCAGGTCGTGGTGCCTCGCGAGGCAACGTACCGATCAGCAGTTCTGGTGGACTGCTGATCGGTTTTTCTTTGTGCCCGGTCAGAGCCGACCGGTGTGGTTGGGGTTGGAGCTGCTCGGAGCGGGTGGGTATCCGTCGGCCACGGCGGCGAGCGGAGCGGCTCGGCCGGCCGACCAGGCTGTTCGGAACGCCCGGCGATCGAGGGACTGCTCGATCGCGGTCCGAGTCGCCAGATGGTCGGCCCTCTCGATCACCGGCACCGGCGCACCGATGACCTCGCGCACACCATCCGCGGCTCCGAGCAGGAACGCGGCGTACTCGCCTCTCCCCCGCTGCTGAGCGACCGTCGCCAGCTCCTCGAGGACACTCGCGGACCGCCACCGGTCGCCCAGGTCGCGGTGCTCGGCGAGGCTCTCGTCCAGCAGATGTACGGCGCGCTCCGTCAGCCCGCGACGTCGTTCGACGATGCCGAGCTGGTTCAGCGACCAGGCAACACCTTCGCGGTACCCGAGCCGCTGGGACAACGCCAGGCTCTCCTGCAGCAAGTCCTCGGCCTCGACGAGTTCACCGCCGTACTGCGCGATGGTCCCGAGGCTGATCAACGACCACGCGAGCCCTTCACCGTCACCCAGCAGCCGGAAGCTGTCCCGGGCCCGACGACACCGCTTGGCACCGACCTCCAGGTCACCACGCAACCAGGCGACGAATCCGAGGTGGTTGTGCGCCCACGCCATCCCCGACCGGTCGCCGAGACTCTCGTAGAGGTCGAAGCTCTCGCAATGCAGGTCCTCGGCGGCCGCGTAGTCCCCGCGCTCCCGTGCGACACCACCAAGACGTTGCAGCACCAGCGCGGTACCGGCCGCATCGCCCAGCCCCTTGTACTGCGCCAGTGCTGTTTCCAGTCGTGCGGTCGCGATGTCGTACTCGCACTGCAGAAAGGCGAGCATCCCTGCACCCAGGTTCGCCTTCGCACACGCAGGAGCGAGTCCCTCCAGCTCCAACGCAGGGAGTGTGTCGGAGAGCGCCAATGCACGCTCCAGCCACTGACCGCCCTCGGCGTAGTGACCACGCAGGTAGCAGAACAGCCAGAGCCCACCGGCCAATCGCAGTGCCTCGCGCACCGACCTCGTCCGCAGTGACCACGCCATGGCGGACCGGATGTTGTCCAACTCGCCGTCCAGCCGTTCGAGCCACTGTGCCTGGTTGACGCCGCGCAACTGGCCCTCGGCCTCCTCGGCGAGGGTGATGTAGAAGCCCGCGTGTCGACGAGCCGCCTCCTCCGCCATACCGCCGGCAATCAGCCGGTCGGCGGCGAACTCACGGATCACCGCGAGCATGTAGTACCGCGCGACACCACTGCGCCGGGTGACACGGATCAGCGACTTGTCCACCAGCCGTCCGGTCAGGTCGAGCGCCTCGGCGCGCTCCAGCGGACCTGGTATCGGCTGACCGGACATGACAGTGGCGGCAGCGCTCAACGTCCACCCGCCGACGAACACCGACAGCTGCGCGAACACGTCCCGCTCCGCCGGCGTGAGCAGGTCGTGGCTCCACTCGATCGCGCCGTACATGGACTGCTGTCGCGGCGACGCCGTCCGCGATCCGCCGGCCAGGATGGTGAACGAGGTCTCCAGCTCGGACGCCAGCTCCTCGACGGTCATCACGTTCGTCCGGGCCGCGGCCAGCTCGATTGCGAGCGGCATGCCCTCCAGCCGCCGTACCACCCGAGCGACCTGGTCGACCTGTCCGTCCAGGTCGTACCCGCGTGCGGTCGCCCGCTCGATGAAGAGCTGTACCGCGGCCGACGACTCGAGCTGATCCTCGTCGCGTGGCAGCGCCAGCGCCGGTACGACGTACACGCTCTCACCCGGCACGCGCAGCAGCTCGCGGCTGGACGCGAGGACCGACAGGTTCGGGCAGTACTCCAGCAGCGCGGCGCAGATCTGCCCGACCGTGGCGACGACGTGAGAGCAGTTGTCGAGCACCAGCAGCATGGTCCGGCGCCCGATCTGCTCGGCGATCGCGTCGACCAGCTTCGAGTTCTCCATCGGGTGCAGACCGGCGGCGGCCGCAACGGCCGGGACCACGCCGGCGGGATCGGTCAGAGAAGCGAGCGGAACCCAGCAGACGCCGTCCGGGAAGCCTTCCTCGAGCTCACCCGCCAAAGCCAGGGTCAGACGCGTTTTGCCGACGCCGCCCGGTCCGGTCAGGGTCAGCAACCGGGTGATGCGTTGACCCAGCAAGCGTTTGGTTGCGGTGAGTTCCGTGATCCGACCGATCAGCTCGTTCGGCGGGGCAGGTGGCCGGCGCAGTTGTGGCTGCGGAGATTCGGTGTCGCGGCGGGCGGCCGTGGTGAGCTCGGCACGATCCGCCACCCCGAGTCGCAGCGCGTCCGCGAGCAAGCGCAGCGTGTGTGCTCGGGGCGCGCGACGGCGCCCCCGCTCCAGAGCCGCGATCGCGTCGACACTCAGACCGGCGAGCTCGGCCAGACCCTCTTGCGACAATCCGGCATCACGCCGGTGTCGTCGCAACAGACCGCCGAAACCTGCCCCCTGCACGTCGTCCGAGCCGCGGCGAGACCCGTCTGATGGCACAGGACGGCTCCACCCAGTCTCCGACCTACACGTGGCGGTTGCCACGCGCCTTCCCTGAAAGTATCCCGTTTCACACCGGCTTGTCAGTTACCTCGCTGTCCTTCTCGGCCAACTCCCAGGTAACTCCCGGCTAGCTCCGGTCGTGATGCGCGATCGCGGCGCGCATGCTGGAGCGGGCACGCCTCCGATCGCCGGCCGCATCATAGGCAGTCGACAACCGGAACCAGACCCGCCAATCGTCGGGCGCGGCCTCGGCCTCCGCCCTGTACTTCTCGAAGGCCTCATCCGCCGCGGCGCGCTCGATCCGGCCCGACGGCCGACGCGGCAGATCGTCCACCGGCAGGCCACCGGCCGCCTCCAGTTCGCGCGCCAACGCCTCGGTACGACGACCGAACTGCAACTCACGCCACACCAGGTACGCCCCGAGCACAGGGATCACCAGTACGGCGATGCCGAGGATGACGGCGACCGGATCGCCGGTGCCGATCAGCAGCACCCCGCGCCAGCCGAGCAGTACGGCGTACGCGACGAAGACGACCGCGAGCACGATCGCCGCCCGCTTCGCGGTCACGGGGCCTCCCGGCCTGGACTGAGGAGCGCAGGGAGCGAAGCGACTGGAGCGACGAGGGAAGGCCGGGAGCCAAGGCCCCGTGACCACGCCGGCGCCGAAGGCCCAGCCAAAAGCACAGTCATCTCAGTCGAGGTCCATGAAGTGCTCGAGGCCGACGGTCAGGCCGGGCGTGTCGACGATCTTCCGGACGCCGAGCAGGACGCCGGCCATGAAGGAGACCCGGGCCATCGAGTCGTGCCGGATCGTCAGCGTCTCGCCGGTGTCGCCGAACAGCACCTCCTGGTGCGCGATCAGCCCGCGCAGCCGGACACCGTGCACCCGGATCCCGTCGACGTCCGCACCGCGCGCGCCGTCCAGTGAGGTGGTGGTGGCGTCCGGGATCGGCCCGGCGTCGGCCTCCCGGCGGGCGGCCGCGATCAGTTCCGCGGTACGGCGCGCCGTACCCGACGGAGCGTCGACCTTGTCCGGGTGGTGCAACTCGATGATCTCGACCGACTCGTAGTACCGCGCGGCCTGGGCGGCGAACTGCATCATCAGGACGGCCCCGATGGAGAAGTTGGGGGCGATCAGGACACCGGTCCCCGGGCTCTTCCCGAGCAGATCCCGCAGCGTGGCGAGGCGGGAGTCGTCGAAGCCGGTGGTGCCGACGACCGCGTGGATGCCGTGCTCGATGCACCAGGCCAGGTTGTCCATCACCACCTCGGGACGGGTGAAGTCGACCACCACCTGGGCACCGGCCTTGGCCAGTTCCTCGAGCTCGTCGCCCTGGTCGAGCCGGGCGACCAGTTCGCAGTCCTCGGCTTCCTCGATCGCGAGGCACGTCTGAGCGCCCATCTTGCCCTTGGCCCCCAGCACACCGACCTTGATCATCCGCACCCTTTCGACAGACGTTCGACCGCCCCAAGGATCTCATCAGGCCCGCACAGCCCGAGTCAGGGTGTCTTGATCGCCCGTTCGTTGCGCGGCACGAAGACCTGCAGGTTCATCGTCTTCTGCGGCGGCGCCAGCAGTTCGTAGTCGGCGGTGAAGTCCAGCGCGCAGGCGCCCAGCGCGGCGATCTCGACGTCGGAGATGCGGCGGTTCAGCAGGATGATCGGCGGCCGGCCCGGGCTCCACGGCTGGCCGTGCCGGCAGACCTCTTCGATCCCGGCGGCCGTCCGGTTGCGTTCCTTCGGTGCGACCCAGGCCTCACCGACCGGCTTGCCTTGCAGCATCAGGACGAGTCCGGCCATCTTGTCGAAGGCGAGGATCGGCCGTGCGGTCGGCTGGAGGTACGGCCGCAGCTCGGCCTCGAGGGCGGCGTAGTTCCGCGCCGCCGAGGGCTGGACGTAGACGCCCTTCAGCGGGGGCAGCGTGGCAGGCTCGGTCAGTTCCGCATGCCCGACCGAGCGATACGGGTGCAGGAACATCCCGCTGTAGGAGACGGACGCCACCGCCACCAGCGACGCGACCGTGACCACACCGACCGTCACCCGCGCCACCACCGGAACGGCCCAGATCCCGGTCAGCACCGCGATCATCACCGCGGCCCAGGCGGCGAACGCGTTGAAGCCGATCGTGTACAGCGGGTTGTTCGTCCCGAACGCCTGCACCAACGGCAACACCACGAGCAGCCCGAGAACGACCCAGCCGCGGGCCTTCTCCCGGCTCAGCGCCGACCGCGGCGTCAGCCCGTACCGACCCGCGAGCACCGCAGCGAGAGCTGTCACCAGTGCCACCAGTACGGCGGCCAGCAGCGTCACCGTGTAGTCCGAGGTGTGCGCCGATCCACCGATCGCGGCATCGTCGACGACAACCCGCCGTACCGAAAGCACGAACCCTGCAACCGCGAGAACCGCGGCCACGATCCGCAGCCACGGCCAGCGGCCGATCACGGCGACGGCGGCCGCGATCAGCAGTAGCGCATGCTGGCGCAGGGTCGTGCCCAGCAGTTCCAGGCCGGTCGACCAGTAGACGTGCAGCAACGCGCTCGGCGAGTACGACGTCTCCGCGATGAACCTGTTCACGGTGATGATCCCCGGCACCGCGACGTTCAGCCGGACCACGAACAGCTGCACCACGAGTGCCGTGACGCCCATCCCGGCCAGGGCGAACCCGATGCCCCGCGCAACAGCCTGCAGGCCTTGACCGGACAGCACGATCAGGGCCGCGATCACGATCAGCCCGATCACCACGACCGACGTCCACTTCGCCAGCACCATCATGCCGATCACCAGGCCGACGACGATCAGCACCCAGAAGGGCACCGGCGTCCCGCGATCCACCGCGGTCGCCATCCACAGCACGCACGCGACCAGCGTCAGCGCCCCGAGCAGGATGACGTCGTTGTACCCGGGCGACATCGGCAGCCAGCTGTAACACATCCCACCGGCCGCCAGGATCGTCGCGATCCCGGCCAGCTCCCACAGCTTGGTCGGAGGCGCACCCGGCCGCCGTCCCCGCAGCCAGCGCATGAAGCTGTACCCGAACAACAGGTGTACGACGACCACGGTCAGCAACCGGAAGAACCGCAGCCGGACGACGTCGTACCCGAGCCACTCGAAGATCGGCCCGTAGAGGTACTGCACCCCGGTCAGCGCCAGCGGGTTCTGGTCCCACCACCGGTACGACAGCAGGTAGTAGCCCTCGTCGGTGATGTCGAAGCCCTCGTTCGCGGCCCGGCCCGCGGTCAGGATCCACCACGCGGCGAGCCCACCCGCAACCGCGATCACGCCAAGAAGTAGCACCGTCTGCCTACGCAGCGTGCTCCTTCCGGCCAGCGACTTCACGGCCGACACCTTAGGGCATCACTTCACAGTTACGTTGGTCAGCCGAGCTGCTTCAGGTAGCAGCGCGCCAGCGGATCGTCGACGTACTTCCCGTACGGCGCCGTCAGCTCGTACCCGACCGATTCGTACAGCGCGACCGCCTCCGGCTGACGGGTGCCGGTGGCCAGCCGGAGCGACGTCGCGCCCCGGTGACGGGCCACCGCCTCCACCGAGGTCACCAGCTGCCGGGCGATACCGCGACCGCGGTGGTCCTCGTGGACGAACATGCGCTTGATCTCGCCCACCCCGGCCACGACCGGCATCAGGCCGATACAGCCGACGCCGTCACCGTCGTCGACCGCGACCAGGTAGCTGGTCGCCGGATCAACCGCGTGGGTGGACGAGCTGTCCGGGTAGCGGGTAACCAGTTCCTTCAGCGCCAGGTCCAGCAGCAGGACCAGGCCGAGGTCGTCGGAGGGGCGGGGTTCGATCAGCATCAAGCAGTGGCCGCCGGGGTGTAGGAGGACTGGGCGTCTTCGGCGAAGTGGCAGGACACAGTCTGCCCGGTCGGTATCAACCGAAGCTGTGGTTCCTCCGTGCTGCACCGGGACTCCGCGCGCAGGCACCGGGTATGGAAGCGGCAGCCGGACGGCGGCATCACCGGCGACGGCGGGTCGCCGGCCAGCACGATCCGCTTGCGCCCCTGCCGAGCCAGACCGGGCTCGGCCGACAGCAGTGCCTGCGTGTAGGGATGCGCCGGTACGTCGTACACCTGCTGGTGCTCGCCCAACTCGGCGACCCGGCCGAGGTACATCACCGCGACCCGGTCCGAGACGTGGCGGACGACGGACAGGTCGTGGGCGACGAAGATGATGCTCAGGCCGAGCTCACGCTGCAGCCGCATCAGCAGGTTCACCACCTGCGCCTGAACCGAGAGGTCGAGGGCGGACACGGGCTCGTCGCACAGCAGCACGTCCGGGTTGAGCGCGATCGCCCGCGCGATCCCGATCCGCTGCCGCTGCCCGCCGGAGAACTGGTGCGGGAACTTCGTCTCGTCCTCGGCCCGCAACCCGACCAACTCGAGCAGCTCACGCACCCGGGTGCGGATGTCCAGACCCTTCGAGACGTCCGGATGGACCTCGAGCGGCTCGGCCACGATCTCGCCGACCCGCATCCGCGGATTCAGGCTCGAGTACGGGTCCTGGAACACCACCTGGACGTTCCGCCGCCACCGGCGGAGCTCGCGGCTGCCCAGTTTGCTCACGTCGACCCCGCCGTACGAGATCTCGCCCGCGGTCGGCTTCTCCAGGGCGGCGAGCAGCCGGACCAGTGTCGACTTCCCGCAGCCGGACTCGCCGACGATGCCGAGCGACTCGCCCTTGCGCAGGGTCAGATCGACCCCGTCGACGGCACGGACCAGGGTCTTGGTGCCGAAACTCAGCGCCGGGCTGATGTCGTAGTACTTCACCAGACCCGTTGCCACCAGCAACTCGTCGGCCATCACACTGCCTCCTTCGCGGCGATCGACGTACGACGGAGGCAGGCGGCATCACGACCTGGTCCGACGGTGAGCAGCGGCGGTGTCTCCGATGCGCAGTCGTCGATCGCGATCGGGCACCGGGGCCGGAACGCACAGCCGGACGGGATCGCCCGCAACGACGGCGGCGTACCGGGGATCGTCGGCAGCTCCTGACCCTTAAGGTCCGCCGACGGCATCGAGCCGAGCAGACCTTCGGTGTACGGATGCACCGGGTACTCCAGTGCGTCCGCGGTCGAGGCCCGCTCGACGACATGGCCGGCGTACATGACGACCACGTTGTCCGCGACGTCCGACACCACACCGAGGTCGTGGGTGATCAGGACGACGCCCATGTCCCGCTCGGCCTGCAGTTCCGCGATCAACTCGAGGATCTGCGCCTGCACGGTGACGTCGAGCGCGGTCGTCGGCTCGTCCGCGATCAGTACGTCGGGATCGAGCGCGAGCGCCATCGCCAGCATCACCCGCTGCCGCATGCCGCCGGAGAACTCGTGCGGATAGTCGCCCACCCGCTTCGCCGCGGCCGGGATCCGCACCTGGTCGAGCATCTCCGCGGCCTGCTTCAGCGCGTCCTTCTTCGCCATCCCGCGGTGCACCCGGTAGCACTCGGCGATCTGGGTGCCGACCGACTGGACCGGGTTCAGCGCCGACAGCGAGTCCTGGAACACCATGGTGATCCGGTCCCCGACGATCTTGCGCCGTTCCTTCACGGTCATCCCGATCAGGTCCACGCCGCGGTACTCCGCCGTACCGGAGACGATCCGGCCCGGCGGCATCTCCAGGATCCCGGTCAGCGCCTGGGTCGACACACTCTTCCCCGACCCCGACTCCCCCAGGATCGCCAGCGTCTCCCCAGCCCGGACCTGCCACGACACACCGTCGACGGCCCGCACCGGCCCCCGCGGCGTGTCGAACTCAACGGTGAGATCGTCAACCTTCAGCAGTACTTCGCCTGGTCCGGTCATCGGGCCTCCCGGTCTGGACTGAGGAGTGGAGGGAGCGAAGCGACTGGAGTGACGAGGGAAGACCGGGAGGCAAGGCCCGATGACCCACCGAGCCGGAGGCGAGGAATGTGCACAGTCATCGCAGTAGTTTCGGGTCGAGGGCGTCGCGGATCGAGTCGCCGATGATCATGAACGAGATCGTCATCGTCGAGATGAACAGCGCCGGCCAGATGAACAGATGTGGAGTGTCCCGGTACGACGCCGCGACGCCGAACTGTGAGCCCCAGGAGATCGACGGCGGTTGCAACCCGACGCCGAGGAAGGTCAGCGCCGCCTCCAGACCGACCATGCCGCCGATGCCGAGTGTGGTCATCGCCAGCAACGGCGCCATCGCGTTCGGGAACACGTGTCTGCGCAGGATCCGCACCGGTGGCACCCCGATCGACCGGGCCGCCAGCACGTACTCGCGGTTGCGCACCGAGAACACCGTGGCCCGCATCAACCGCATCCCGCCCGGCCAGCCGATCAGCAGGATGACGCCGACAATGATCCAGATGCTGCGGTTCGGCACCGAGTTCAGGATCACGATCAGGACGACGATGCCCGGCACGCTGAACAGGACGTCGGCGGTCCGCGAGATCAGCGCGTCGACGAACCCCGGGAAGTAGCCGGCCAGCAGACCGAGCGATCCAGCCAGCACGAACACCCCGAAGCTGGCACAGATACTCACCAGCACCGACGGGCGGGCGCCGTACACCACGTTCGCGAAGTAGTCGCAGCCCTGGATGTCGTAGCCGAACAGGTGCCCGGGACTGCGGCCCTGCCGGCTCTTGGTCAGCTCGCAGAAGCGCGGATCGACGGAGGTGAACAGGGTCGGCACCGCCGCCATGGCGAAGAACAGTAGCAACAACAGGCAGCAGACGTTGAACTGCGGTTTGCGGAGCAGAGCCCGCAGCAGTTCCCGGTTCGACAGGGTTCTGCCGTCGCCGAGCTCCTGCGCCTCTGCACCGACGACCGCTTGGATCTCAGACATTGCGCACCCTCGGATCCAGGACGCCGTAGAGGAGATCGACCAGCAGGTTGATCAGGATGAACGAGATGAAGGCCAGGGTCGACAGCAACACCACCACACCGCCCTCCTTCAGCTTGATCGCCTGGAACATGAACTGGCCCAGGCCGGGCAGATTGAAGATGCTCTCGGTGATGATCGCCCCGCCGAACATGCCGGCCAGGTCGATCCCGATGAAGGTGACGATCGGGAGCAGCGCGTTCGGCAGGATGTGCCGCCACAGCACCCGCTGCTCCCCCAGACCCTTGGCCCGTGCCGTCTTCACGAAGTCGGCGGTCACCGTCTCCACGATCGACGTCCGCATCAGCCGGGCCAGCCCGGCGAACCCGAGGACGCCAATCACCATCGCGGGCAGCAGGTAGGACCTGGGGAACCCTTCGAGCACCCCGGAGACCGGGAACCACTTCAGCTCGACGCCGAACACGTACTGCGCGGCGAAGTACGCCACCAGCCCCGGCACCGCCAGCAGGACCAACGTTGCCAGCAGCAACGACTTGTCGATCAGCCCGTTGCGCTTGAACCCGGCGTAGATCCCGAAGAACAGCCCGAGCGTCCACTGGAACGCGTTCGCCAGCAGCGTCAGCTTGAGCGTCACCGGGATCCGCAACGCCAACTGGTCGCGGATGTCGGCACCGGCGAACGTGGTCCCGAAGTTCCCGGTCAGGATGTCCTTCATGCTCAGCAGGTACTGGACGATGAAGGGATCGTCGAGGTGGAACTGGGCCCGTTTGGCCGCCAGGACGGCGGCCGGGATGGGCTTGTCACCGGCCAGTTCCCGCAGGGGGTCCCCGGGCATCGCGAAGACGAGCGCGAAGACCCCCAGCGTGACGATCAGGCCGATCGGGATCGCCGTCAGGAACCGGCGGGCGACGAACCGGATCACTTGAACGTCGCGTAGAGCGCCGACACCCCGGTGTACTTGGACACGCGCGGCTCGATCTTGGCCGAGTGCAGGTAGGCGTTCGACTTGGTGTACAGCGGGATCAGCGGCATGTCCTCGAGCGCGATGTCCTCGGCCTGCTGGTAGAGCGCGATCGCCTTCTCCGGGTCCGGCTCGGCGTCGCCCTTGGCCAGTACGGCGTCCAGCGCCGGGCTGTTGTAGCCGGCGAAGTTCGCGTCACCGGACGACTTGAACATCGGGGTCAGGTAGTCCTCGATCGACGGGTAGTCGTGACCCCAGCCACCGAACCGCAGACCGTCCAGCTTGCGGGTGTCGGCCAGCTCGGTGATCTCAGAGCCCTGCTTGCCGGTGTACTTCACCTCGAGGCCGAGATTCTGCCGGATCATGTTGCCGATCGCCTCGGCGAAGATCTGGCCGGTCGCCGACGTGGTGTTGTAGTTGATGTTCACCGGCCCGGAGAAGCCGCCGGCCTCCTGCAGCAACTGCTTGGCCTTGGTCGCGTCGAAGTCGCAGTACTTACAGGCGTTGTCGCGGTAGCCGGCCATGTCCGGCGCGATCAGGCCCTTGGCCGGCTCGGACAGGCCGACCAGGTCGGCGAACGCCTTCCGGTCGATCGCCATCGAGAACGCGTGCCGCAGCTTCGGGTTCTTGAACCGCGCGTCCCAGGCGGGGATGACCAGGTAGTTCGCGCCCGAGCTCACACTCTTCACCCACTGGTCCGGAGCGTCGGTCTCGAAGCTCTTCACCTTGGTGGACGGTACGTCGACGAAGTCCACGTTGCCGGCCAGGAACTCGTTGTACGCCGTGTCCGCGTTCGGGATGAACCGGTAGGTGATGGCATCGGCCTCGGGAGCGTTCGGGCCCTTGTAGCCGTCCCACTTGGCCAGCTTGATGTCGTCACCGGCATTCCAGGTGGCGTCCAGCTTGTAGGGGCCGTTGCCGATCGGCTTGCGCTTGTAGGCGTCCGGGTCCTTCCGCACCTCCTCCGGCAGCGGGGCCAGGCCGAGGTACTGCAGGGTCAGGCCGAACTGGGAGAACGGCACCTTGAGCTTGACCGAGAAGGTCAGGTCGTCGATCTGCTTCAGGCCGCTCAGCGTCTTCACCGTGGTCGGCTTCGGGGTGGCGCCGTCCGGGGTCGGCGGGTTCAGCGCGTCGTACCCCTCGACCTTGGAGAAGAAGCCGTTGTTCTTCCACGCGTTCGAGCCCTGCGCGGTCATGTTCCAGCTGTCCACGTAGTCCTTGGCGGTCAGCGGCTGGCCGTTCTGGAACGTGTTCCCGGCCTTGAGCTTGATCGTCCAGGTCTGGCTGGCCTTGTCCGGCGTGACCGAGTCGGCCAGCACGTTGACGGTCTTGCCGGTGTTCGGGTCGGTCGTCACCAGCGGGGCGAACATCGCCATCGCGACCTGGATCCCCGGACTGCCGTTCTCGTTCAGCGGGTTGATGTACTCCAGCGGATCGGCGGCGATCGCGATGGTCTCGCTCTTGCTGCCGGAGTCGCCGGAACTGTTGCTGCTCTTGCTATCACCACAGGACGACAGCACCAGCGCGAGGCCGACTGTCACCCCCACAACCCCTGTCAGACGTCGCACGGTCGAACCAACTTCCTCGGCGGGAGGGCCGCTAGGCGGGCGGATCAAGCGTCATGTTCGCTGGTCGAAACTGCGCATGTCAACGTTGTCAGGCGCAAAGCGGCGGCGCGTAACGTAGGCGTTACTTTCCCAAGACCTCAGACGACCACCGAAGACCACGGCACAAGTGCCCGACCTTAATCCGATAACCTCCCCGAGTCATCAGACGTCAGCGCAAATCTTGGTCAGATTCGTTTGTGTGCACAAATGCTCAATCAGCCGTGACACCCAGTGCGTCCACCAGTGCACTGAGTGTTCCCGGCCACGCATGCTGCGCCGGAGCGCTGTACCCGAGCACCAGAGCGCGGTAGTCCGCGCTGGTCAGTCCTGATCCGCTGAGCCCGTCGCGAACAGCTGTGCGAACCGGCCCTCCGGCTGGGACATCAGCTCCCGGTACGTCCCCTGCTGGACCACCGAGCCGGCGTCGATGACATAGATGCGGTCCATGTCCAGCAGGGTCCAGGCGCGGTGGGAGACGACGATCGTGATGCGGGTGTGCTTGGTCCGCCGAAGCTCGGCGAAGATCTCCCGTTCGGCCTCGGCGTCGATCGCCGACGTCGGCTCGTCCAGGATCCAGACCCCGGCGTTCCGCAGGTAGATCCGGGCCAGCGCCAGCCGTTGCCACTGCCCGCCGGACACCCCGGTGCCGCCCCACTGCTGACCCAACTGGGTGTCGAGTGACATCCGCTCGGTGAAGGCATCGGCTTCCGCGGCCTCGAGGGCGGTCCGAATCCGCTCTTCAGGTACGTCGACCTGCGGGGAGCCGAGCGCGACGACATCCCGCAGGGTGAACTCGAACCGGCCGAACTCCTGCACCAGCAGGCCGAAATGCCCGAGCCGCTCGTTCTCGGTCAGGTCGGAAGCATCCCCGTCGTCGATCAGCACCCGCCCACAGTCCGGCGTGAGGCTGCCCACCAACAGGTTGATCGCCGTCGACTTGCCCGCTCCGTTGACGCCGACCAACGCGACCATCTCGCCGCGTTCCGCCTTGATGGACACCTCCCGGACCGCGGGTTCGCCGGCGTAGCTGAACGTGACGTTGTCGAGGGCAACGGATTCGACCGCCGGTACGACGGCCTGGGGCTCCGTGACCGGCACACTGCGGACGAAGCGCCGGTAGATCTTCGCCTGCGGTGCGGCCGTGACGATCGTCCCGAACGCGTACCCGCACAGGCGAATCGCGTTCAGCCCGGAGATCGTGCCGGCCACCGCGGCCGCCGCCGCTCCCCCGGACGCGCCGCCACTCACCATCGCGATCAGCGCGCCGCCGAACAGCAGTGCGGTCGCCAGCGCCGCGCCGAGTTCCAGCGTCATCGCCGTACCGATCATCCTGTCCAGAACCGTGGTGGCCTCAGCCCGGCTGCGGGCGACCAGACCCGCCACCCTGGCGCCGGACCCGAGGACGGCCAGCTCTGTCCCGGACCGTTGCTGGATGAGCTGTTCGGTGGCGTACCCGGCACGGCGATCATGGTTGGCGACCTTCGGCCAGCCCTTCGACTCGACCCGGGCGATCGCCGTGAACGCGAGCACCGTCGGCACCAGCGCGGCCAGCACAAGCACTCCGGACACCGGGTTGATCGTCGAGACCGCCACGCACAACACGACAGAGGTGGCGGCCGCACCGAGGACCTGGACCGGCTTGCCGGCCACATCGCTCAGCGGGTTCGTCGCAACTTGGCTCGCTTCCAGATCCGTCGTCACCTCGGGCCGGGCCAGCTGATTCGGACTCAGGCGTGCGGCCGCCTGCGCGAGCTCAGTGCGGTAGTGGAGCCGCAACCGCAGCATCATCCGCTGACCGGCGGCGACGGCCACCTGCCCCAGCGGATACATCAACCCGACCACGACGGTCAGCCCGAGCAGCGGTCTCCAGGGGGAGAGGCCGGCAGACAGCCCATCGATCAGGTTCTCCAGCAGGACGACCTGAGCCCCGGGCAAGGCGGCTTGGACCAGGACGAGAGTGGAGCAGAGCAGCAGCCAGCCCGGGGTGATGTGGGCGGCGTCGGTCAGGGATTCGCGGGCGGTGCGGAACGCATCGCGGAGCGGAGCGAGCACGGTGATCTTCCTTCGCAGACGGCAGGCCTAACCGCGCTGGGGTCGATCCAGCGCGGTGCGGCACGTCGGCCGTCAAATGCTTGCGATCCCGTTCAGAGTGGAATCCAGCGGCAGATCACGTGGTGACGCGACACAACTCCCAGCAGGTTACCGCCTCAGTGGGGCGGGATGTTCTGGTTCAGGTGGAACAGGTTGCCCGGGTCGTACTTCCGCTTCAGGTCCTGGAGCCGGTCGTACGTCGCGGCGCCGTACGCCGATCGGATCCGCTCCGTGCCCTCGTCGGTGAGGAAGTTGACGTACGCGCCGGTCTGGTGCGGCTCGATCGCCCGCCACGACTCCCGCACCCACTCCCGCTGCCCGTCGAAGCCGTCCGGGCCCAGCGCCACGCCGGCGAAGTTGAAGGTGTGCCCGCTCGATCGGTCGCCGAACGCCGTACTGTCCGCAGGCACCTCGGAGATCGCACCGCCGAGATGGAAGATCGGGTACGCGGTGTACGGCGAGTCGATCGCCAGACCGCGTGCCGCGGCGATGTCGACCACGTCGTCGGTCAGCTCGGCGACGTCGCAGGCCCGCATGTAGTACCAGCGGCCGTGCGGGAAGCTGGGGTCGAACATCGCCTGGTGGTCCACGAACGGCTTCGCCGTACACATGTCGAGCAGCGGCGGGGCGAAGGCTTTGAGCGGCGCCACCGCCTGCTCCCCCGCTTCGACCGAACCGGCGTAGCAGGCGACCACCACGACCACCGGCCGGCCGTGCAGCTCGGCCGGGATCGTCGGCAGGGCCGGAATCCACCGGTGGATCACCGCGGTGGTCAGTTCGTCCGGAATGTCGGTGATCCAGTCCCGGTAGAAGCGCAGCAACTCCGGCGACAGCTCCATCGGCCACATCACCGGGCCGGCGTAGACGATCGGCCCGACCGCGTGCAGCTGGAACTCGAACTCGGTCACGATGCCGAAGTTCCCGCCACCACCCCGGATCCCCCAGAACAGATCGGCGTTGACGTCCTCACTCGCGGTCACCAGTTCGCCTTCGGCGGTGACCAGATCGACCGACAGCAGGTTGTCGATACTCAGCCCGTACTTGCGCATCAGCCAGCCGATGCCGCCGCCTAGCGTCAGCCCGGCCACGCCGGTGTGGGTGACGATGCCGGACGGCGTGGCGAGGCCGAAGGCCTGGGTCTCGCGGTCGAGTTCCCCGAGCAGCACTCCCGCCTGTGCTCGGGCAGTACGCCGTACCGGATCAACCCGGATGCCCTTGAGCAGCCGGAGGTCCAGCAGGATGCCGCCGTCGCAGGTCGAGTGCCCGGGGAAACTGTGCCCGCCGCCGCGTACCGCCACCGGCCCACCGGTACTGCGGGCGTAAGCAAGCGCGGACCGGATATCGGCCACACCGGTGCAGCGGGCGATCAGTCCGGGCCGACGGTCGATCGACCCGTTCCAGACGGCGCGGAGATCGTCGTACGACGGCTCCCCCGGATGGATCAGCTCCCCGCGGAAGTCTTCCCCCAGTGCCTGCACGTCCGGAGTCATCGTGCTCATGAGCAGCTCCCGAGTCCCCTCCCCCAGGCCCCCTGTCACCGGCCAGTCTGCTCCTGCGGCCAAGGGGCTGTCGAGGGTGCTCCGAGCTCTCAGAGGTCTCAGAGGTCGAAAGCGGTGCCGTCCTCGTCGAACGGGCCCATCACGGTCAAGGCCGGGGTGCCGGCGTACAACTCGGCGGCGAGGCGGGTGACGTCGTCGAGGGTGACGGCGTCGATCCGGTGCAGGATCTGGTCGACGGTCGGCAGCTCGCCGTACACGAGCTCGGCCTTGGCGATCCGGGTCATCTTGGCGCCGGTGTCCTCCAGGCCCATCACCACCGAGCCGCGCATCTGGCCCTTGCCGCGGAGCAGTTCGTCCGGCGTGATGTTGCCGCCGGCAATCGACTCCAGCTCGGACCGGACCACGTCGAGGACCTCGCCGGCCTTCTTCGGCAGGCAGCCCGCGTACACGCCGACCATGCCGGAGTCGACGTACGCCGACCCGAAGGAGAAGACCGAGTAGGCCAGACCGCGCTTCTCCCGGACCTCCTGGAACAACCGCGACGACATGCCGCCGCCGACGATCCCGTGCAGGACGCCGGCGACGTACCGCCGCTCGTCGTTCCGCACCAGCCCGGGCATCCCGAGCACCAGGTGCGCCTGCTCGACGTCACGGTGGTGCACCTGCACCCCGCCGTACGTCGGAACGCGTCGAGCTGATCCACGGCGTACCGCGGCGGGCTCGGCCTCGCCGGTCACCCAGTGCCGCTCGAACGCCTTGCGGACCAGGCGGACCACGTCGGTGTGGTCGACGTTGCCGGCGACCGACACGACGATGTTGGCCGGCTTGTAGCGGCGGCGGTACCAGCCGACCACCTGCTGGCGGGACAGTCCGGCCACGGATTCCGGCGTACCGGTGATGGAGCGGCCGAGCGGGGACCTGCCCCAGAGCTGCTCGGCGAAGAGGTCGTGGATGTGGTCCGACGTCTCGTCGGCGTGCATCGCGATCTCCTCGTCGATGACATCGCGCTCACTCTCCACATCCGCGCCGGTCAGCGTGGCGGAGGTGATCATGTCGCAGATGACGTCGACCGCGAGCGGCAGATCGGAGTCGAGCACCCGCGCGTAGTAGCACGTGTACTCCTTGCCGGTGAACGCGTTCATCTCGCCGCCGACCGCGTCGATCGCGGCGGAGATCTCCAGCGCGTCCCGGCGCTCGGTGCCCTTGAACAGCAGGTGCTCGAGGAAGTGCGTCGCGCCGGCCAGCGGTTCCGGCTCGTCCCGGGAGCCGACGCCGACCCAGACGCCGAAGGTGACCGAGCGGAAACCCGGTACGGACTGGGACAGCACACGGAGCCCGGAGGGCAGGACGGTCCGTTTCACCGGACCGCCCGCCTCCGAGCTCAGCAGTGTGCTGGTGATGGCTCGAGTCACTCGGCCGGCTCAGCCTCAGCCTTCTTCTCGTCCTCCTCGACCACCGGGATCAGCGACAGCTTGCCCCGGTCGTCGATCTCGGCGATCTCGACCTGCAGCTTCTGGCCGACCGAGAGCACGTCCTCGACCGCCTCGACCCGCTTGCCGCCGGCCAGGCCGCGCAGCTTCGAGATGTGCAACAGGCCGTCCTTGCCCGGCAGCAGGCTGATGAACGCACCGAAGTTGGTCGTCTTCACGACCGTGCCCAGGTAGCGCTCGCCCTTCTCCGGCATGGTCGGGTTCGCGATCGCGTTGATCGCGGCCCGGGCCGCCTCGGCCGACGGACCGTCGGTCGCGCCGATGTAGACGGTGCCGTCGTCCTCGATCGAGATGTCGGCGCCGGTGTCCTCGGTGATCTGGTTGATCATCTTGCCCTTCGGGCCGATGACCTCGCCGATCTTGTCGACCGGGACCTTCACCGAGATGACCCGCGGCGCGAACTCGCTCATCTCACCCGGCGCGTCGATGGCCTTGGCCATCACGTCCAGGATGGTCAGCCGGGCGTCCTTGGCCTGGGTCAGCGCACCGGCCAGCACGCTGGCCGGGATGCCGTCCAGCTTGGTGTCCAGCTGCAGGGCGGTGACGAAGTCCTTCGTCCCGGCGACCTTGAAGTCCATGTCGCCGAACGCGTCCTCCGCGCCCAGGATGTCGGTCAGCGCGACGTACTCGGTCTCGCCGTCGACCTCACCCGAGATCAGACCCATCGCGATACCGGCGACCGGGGCCTTCAGCGGCACGCCGGCGGACAGCAGCGACAGCGTCGAGGCGCAGACCGAACCCATCGAGGTGGAGCCGTTCGAGCCGAGCGCCTCGGACACCTGACGCAGCGCGTACGGGAAGTCCTCGCGCGACGGCAGCACCGGCACCAGGGCCCGCTCGGCCAGCGCGCCGTGACCGATCTCGCGGCGCTTCGGCGAACCCACCCGGCCGGTCTCACCGGTCGAGTACGGCGGGAAGTTGTAGTTGTGCATGTAGCGCTTGCGCGTCTCCGGGGAGAGCGTGTCGAGCTGCTGCTCCATCCGGAGCATGTTCAGCGTGGTGACACCCATGATCTGGGTCTCGCCGCGCTCGAACAGCGCCGAGCCGTGCACTCGCGGCAGCACCCGCACCTGGGCCTTGAGCGGCCGGATGTCGGCCAGCCCACGGCCGTCGATGCGGACCTTGTCCTTGAGCACGCGCTGGCGGACCAGCTTCTTGGTCAGCGACCGGAACGCCGCGGACAGCTCCTTCTCGCGGCCCTCGAAGTCGGCGGCCAGCTTGTCCACCACGGCGGCCTTGACCGCGTCGGTGGCGCTCTCACGCTCGTGCTTGCCGGCGATGGTCAGCGCCTGGCTGAGCTCCTCGGTGGCCGCGGCCTCGACGGCGGCGAACGCGTCCTCCTGGTAGTCCGGGAAGACCGGGAACTCGCCGGTCGGCTTGGACGCCTTGGCGGCCAGCTCCGACTGCGCGTCGACCAGGGTCTTGATGAAGCCCTTGGCGGCCTCGAGGCCCTCGGCAACGATCTCCTCGGTCGGCGCCTGCTTGCCGGCGGCGACGGCGTCGAAGGTGCCCGGGGTGGACTCGGCCTCGACCATCATGATCGCGACCTCACCGGTGTCGGTGACGCGACCGGCGACGACCATGTCGAAGACGGCGTCCTCGAGCTCGGTGTGGGTCGGGAAGGCCACCCACTGCTGGTCGATCAGGCCGACGCGGACAGCGCCGATCGGGCCCGAGAACGGCAGCCCGGCGATCTGGGTGGACATCGACGCGGCGTTGATCGCCAGCACGTCGTACAGCTTGTCCGGGTTCAGCGCCAGGACGGTGATGACGACCTGGATCTCGTTGCGCAGGCCGGACACGAACGACGGCCGCAGCGGGCGGTCGATCAGCCGGCAGGTCAGGATGGCCTCCTCGGACGGGCGGCCCTCCCGGCGGAAGAACGAGCCCGGGATGCGGCCCGCGGCGTACATCCGCTCCTCGACGTCGACCGTCAACGGGAAGAAGTCGAACTGGTCCTTGGGCTTCTTGCTGGCCGTGGTGGCCGAGAGCACCATCGTGTCGCCGTCGAGGTACGCGGCGGCCGAACCGGCGGCCTGCTGGGCCAGACGGCCCGTCTCGAAGCGGATGGTGCGGGTGCCGAAGCTGCCATTGTCGATGACGGCTTCAGCGAATTCGGCGCCCTCCATGGGCGTACCGGTGGATCCCGACACGGGATTCCCCTTTCTCACTGAGACACAAGTTGCGTCTCTCGGTGAGACGACTGCGAGGCGCGAGCTCCTGGGGTTGCCGGTCTTCGATCGAGGCCCGCGGGGTGTGTACTCCCGAAGGCCACTACCGAGGACCGGTCTCCTCCCGCCACGCGTTTCGCGTCGTCTCGTGGTCGTTGCGTTATTCAGTTGTTCCGAGGCTAGCCCTCGTACGGCGTGCGCCCTACGGCGGCACTCGGATACGCCAGGAGCGGCCACCCCAGGCGGGGGGCCGCTCCTCGCGACGTCATCGGCGAAGGCCGAGCCGCTCGATCAGGGACCGGTAGCGGTTGATGTCCTTCTTCGCCAGGTAGTTCAGCAGCCGGCGGCGCTGACCGACGAGCAGCAACAGGCCACGACGGCTGTGGTGGTCGTGCTTGTGCTCTTTGAGGTGCTCGGTCAGGTCGGCGATCCGGTGCGTGAGCAGCGCCACCTGAACCTCGGGGGACCCGGTGTCACCCTCGGTCAGGGCGTACTCACCGATGATCTTCTTCTTCGTTGCGGCATCAACTGATGACACGGAGTTCCTCTCGATTTCCGTTGCGCGGCGCACCGGGGCATTCGTCACCCGAGCACTCTCAGTCCGCGGCCGTTCAGACGGCAGCAGTCAGCGTATCAGTCCGTGGACGCGTCACCCTAATTCCCGGTCAAGATGCGCCGGGCCCCGTCGACATCGGCTTTCATCTGGACCAGCAGCTCGTCGATGCTGTCGAACCGGATCTGGCTGCCGCGGAGCCGGGCGACGAAGTCCACCGCGATCCGGGCGCCGTACAGCTCCAGATCGTCGCGGTCCAGCACGTAGCTCTCCACCCGCCGGTCAACGCCGTCGAAGGTGGGGTTGCTGCCGACGCTGATCGCCGCGGGCAGCGGTTCCGGGTACGCCGGAGCGCCCTCCGCCGGGTCGAGCACGGTCAGCCAGCCCGCGTACACACCGTCCAGCGGGATCGCGGCCTGCGGATCGGCGGGGATGTTCGCCGTCGGGAACCCGAGCTCGCGGCCCCGCTTGTCACCCTCCACGACGACCCCGGTGACCCGGAGCGGCCGCCCGAGCGCCTCCGCGGCCGCCTCCACGTCGCCCTCGGCGATCCGCCCCCGGATGTACGTCGACGACCACGGCTGCCCATCTGCGGTCATGCTCAGGCCTGCCAGGCTCAGGCCCTCGACCTGGAACCCATGCGTCGCCCCGGCCGCGACCAGTGTGTCCACGTGCCCGGCCGCCTTGTGGCCGAAGCGGAAGTTCTCGCCGACCACGACCGCCTTGGCGTGCAGTGTGCCGACCAGGACCCGCTCGATGAACTCCTCCGGCGACCAGCCCGCCACGTCCTTGTCGAACGGGAGGATCAGCACCGCGTCGGCGCCGTGGTTGCCGAGCAGTTCGGCCCGCCCCTCGGGCTCGCTGAGCATCGCGGGCGCCCGATCGGGCCGCAGTACGACCATCGGGTGCGGATCGAAGGTGAGCGCGACCACCGGCAGGCCACCCAGCTCGGCCGCTCGCGCCTTGGCGTGCGCGAGCACCTCCTGATGCCCCCGGTGCACGCCGTCGAAGTTGCCGATGGTGACGACCGACGGGCCGAATTCCGGCTCCACCTCGTCCAATCCGTGCCAGACACGCATGACAGAAGGATTCCATGCCGGACCCGGGTCCGATGCGGCAGGTCCGCGATCACCCCTTGTAATCGGCGTGTCACTCAACTTAGGGTGTGGCGGCACGAGCGTTTGCTTGCCTGGGGAGGTTGCACGTGAGGATCCGTCGGATCGCCGCGGCTGCGCTGGCATTGGTGCTTTTCCCCGGTACGGCGCTCGTGGCCGCGCCGGCCTCGGCGTCGTACCAGGCACCGCTGTTCAAGCACTACGTCGCGCTCGGGGACTCGTATTCGTCGGCGCCGCTGGTGCCGCTGCCGGACCTGCTGTCGCTGGGGTGTGTGCGATCGACGAGCAACTACCCGAAGATGCTCGCCGCGATGCTGCGGCCCTATCAGTTCACCGACGTGAGCTGCGGTGGTGCCGACACCACGAACATGACCACGCCGCAGAGCACGGCCCTGGGCACGGCCGCTCCACAGTTCAACGCGCTGCGACCGGACACGGACCTGGTCACCCTCGGGATCGGCGGCAACGACTTCGGCGTGTTCGGCGACATCATCGGCACCTGCCCGGGGCTGCGGGCCAGTGATCCGTCCGGTGCGCCGTGCAAGGCGCACTTCACCGTCAACGGTGTGGACACGCTGAAGGCGCGGATCCTCCAGACCCAGGCCCGGATCACGACCGTTGTCCAGGGGATCAGAGAGCGGTCGCCGCAGGCAACGATCGCGCTGATCGGCTACCCGAAGATCGCGCCGGAACACGGCACCTGCCCGGCGATCCTGCCGTTCGCGGACGGCGACTACACCTACCTGTACTCGATCGAGCAGGCGCTCAACACCGCGATCGCGAACGCTGCGGCTGCGACCGGAGCGGCGTACGTGGACACGTTCGGGCCGTCGACCGGGCACGATGCCTGTGCACCGGACGGGCAGGCGTGGATCCAGGGCAAGGACATCAACTTGCTGCGGGCGCTGAACTACCACCCGCGCTACGAAGGACAGGCCGGCGTCGCGTCGCTGACCTTCAAGACGTTGACCGGTGAGCCAGTCGTGGTGACTGCGGCCGAGCAAGCCGCTTGGGCCGCTCGCGGTCGGGAGTTGTCCCGGCAAGCAGCTGCGTCGCCTCAGGCCGTCGAGGCCTCCCTGAACCGTCTACGGACCAGCGCGCAACGCTGACCCTTTCCAATCCGTAGAGCGGACCCCGGGTCGAGCCACCTCACGCGTGGCTCGGCCCGGCGGTGTTCTAGAGCTGTTGTGTGAGCTCCGTGAGTGCCTGGCCGAGCGGGAGGTTGACGCGATGGGCGGCGTACGGATCGCCACGTGTGACGCCCTGGTTGATGATCAGGACCGGCTTGCCGGCCTTGGCGGCGTGGCGGACGAAGCGGAAGCCGGACATCACCGTCAGGGACGAGCCGAGGACGAGCATGGCGGCCGCGTCGTCGATCAGGCGATAGCAGCGTTCGACCCGCGGCTTCGGCACGTTCTCGCCGAAGAACACCACGTCGGGTTTGAGTACGCCGGTCCCGCACGCCTCACATGGGACGACGTTGAAGGTGCGGACGATCGAGTCGGGCAGGTCCACATCGCCGTCGGGGTTGATGCGGGTGGCCTCGCCCTCGAAGTCCGGGTTGGCCGCGCGGAGGCGACGGTCGAGTGCTTCGCGGGCGGACGTCGTAGGACAGTTGAGGCAGATGACCCGGTCCAGGTTGCCGTGCAGCTCGATCACGTCTCTGGCGCCGGCCGCTTGGTGGAGGCCGTCGACGTTCTGGGTGACGACGCCGTTGAGGTAGCCGCGCGCTTGCAGGGCCGCGACGGCCCGGTGGCCTTCGTTCGGGAGGGCCCGGGCGATGGTGCGCCAGCCGAGGTGGCTGCGGGCCCAGTACCGCTGCCGGCCGGATTCGCTCGCCACGAAGTCGCCGTACGTCATCGGGGTGTGGGTCCGGAGACTGCCGGTCTCGCCGCGGTAGTCCGGGATACCTGACTCGGTGGAGATGCCTGCGCCGGTGAGTACGACGACATCGCCGTCGGCAACCACGTCCGCGATCGGGGCGAGGTCTGTCGTACCGGGCTCGAGCGCCATCACCTCCGGGCCGGGGACCCATTGCAGTGTCGGACGCGAACGCACGTGCCCAGGGTAGCCAGTCAGTGGTCGCCGCGGACCAGGCCCAGCGTGGCGATCAGGTCCTCGTGGAGCTCGAACCAGACCTTGTGGCACGAGTCGACGTTGGTCCGGTCGACCCATCCGGTGTCGCCGGCCTGGACACGCTCGAGGGCAGTGGCGAACCGGGTCCGGTAGCCCTGGAACCGGTTGAGGACCCCTTCCAGCGTCTCCGTCAGGGGACCAAGTTGCTCGGCGAGTGCTGTCAGTTCGACAATGACGCGGCGGTCCCAGGCCGGGTCTGCGTGGTCGTTGAAGGCGTGCGGGTCGTCGCCCGTCGGTCTCAACTGCCATTGGGTGCAGGCGATCTGCAGACGCTCGTTGAGTGGAAGGAAGGCTCGGTAGATCTCGCGGACGGTCTCCGCGCCGGCTGTGGATTCGAGCTCTTGGGCCAGGCGGCGTTCGTTCTCCTCCCGGCCCGACGCCATCAGGGACCAGCCGCCGATGCCGGCGAACTCGCTCCAGGTGATCCAGCCGAAGGCCTGATAGTCGAGCAGCAACTCCTTCGTCACCGCCTGGTCGAGCCCGAACCGTCGGGCGACCTGCTGGTCGTCCGCGACGCCTTGCAGCCGTACGGCGTGCAGCACGAGGAGCTCTGGGGTGGAGACCTGGGTCATGTCGTCGGTCCGTCCGCTGGGCGGCTGCTGCGTGCAGTCAGCCGGTCGAGTCGCTGCTGGCACGCCTGAGGTGAGTTGAGGCCGAGCGCTCGCGCCATCTCGGCCCAGGTGAGACCGAGACCGCGCGCCGCAAACATCAAGCCTGCCTCGAGCTGCTCAAGCTCAGCCCGGGCAGCCGGAAACAACTGCAACGCCGCCACAGCCTCCCGCCGTACGTCGTCCGTGTCGATCGCCGAGCTGGATTGCCAGAGGAAGAACTGGATCAGGTCGACGGCCGACGGCGGCACCGGACCCGGCTGCCAGGGACGACGGGCAAGCCGGTCGGCTCCGTGGTCCAGGAGCAGCCGACGCGCCTCGTGCTCCCGGTCGGCCTGGGCCTGGTCGTCGAAGGGTTCGTGGTTGCTTTGCACTCGAGAACCGTGGATCCTTCAACATGATGTTGTCAATATTTTGTTGAAAGGACGGCCTCGTTGATCGTCAGTCTCACCGAGGCCACCCGGCAGCAGGCGGGCGGTAAGGCCGCCGTCCTCGGAGCGCTCGCCCGGGCCGGCTTCCCGGTCCCGCCCGGCTTCGTCGTACCGACTGAGGTGTATCGAGCCGTGACGAGTGGTCTGGATCTTGCCGCCGTGGACGGACCTGATGAGGTACGACGGCTGATCGAGTCCCGGCCGCTTCCGGCGGAGCTCGCTCGTGAGCTCACCGAGGCGATGACGCGACTTGGCGGCAACGCGGTCGCCGTACGGTCGTCTGCTTCGACCGAGGACACGGTCGGCGCCTCAGCTGCCGGGCAACATGACAGCTACCTGGGCGTCACCGGATCGGCAGCGGTGATCGAGCGGCTGCCGGCGACGTGGGCGTCGCTGTGGTCCACGCGTGCTGTCGCCTACCGGTCAACCGCCGCTGTCGCACCAGAGATGGCCGTAATCGTCCAGCGCCACATCGACGCCGAGGTTGCCGGAGTTCTCTTCACGGACGCGCCCGGGATCCAGATCGAGGCATCGTGGGGGCTGGGCGAGAGCGTCGTCGGCGGACTCGTAACGCCGGACAGCTTCTCCGTGTCCGCGGACGGTGCAGTCGGCCGCCGTACCGGAGACAAGGACACACGAATCGACCGCAGCGGCAACGGGACGATCACGACGGCCGTGGCACCCGAATCCCGGAATCGGCTGTGCCTCGACGACCAGCAACTCGCCCGCTTGGCGACGCTCGGCCGCCAGGTGGCCGAGCACCTCGGCGCTCCGCAGGACATCGAGTTCGCGATCGAGAACGACCAGATCTGGCTGCTCCAAGCCCGCCCGATCACGGCTCCGCTCCCGCACCCCGCCGATCCGCCGCCCACCTTCACCGACCTGCGCGGAACCGCCGGCAGTCCGGGGCTCGTCTCCGGACCTGCTCGGGTCGTTCACGGGACTCAGGACTTCAGCAGGGTCGGCCCCGGCGACATCCTGGTCTGCCGCTTCACCGACCCGGCCTGGACACCACTCTTCGGCGTCGTTGCCGGAGTAGTCACGGAGACCGGCGGCCGTCTCTCCCACGCCGCGATCGTGGCCCGCGAACATCGCATCCCCGCCGTCCTCGGCGTCCCCGCCGCCATGACCACCCTGTACGACGGCCAACCGCTGACCCTCGACGGCACCACCGGCACCATCCGCAGGTAACCGGGATGCGGTCGGAAGGCTGGACGGCTAGCGTTCCAGCCGGGCTACTGACAGTCGGAGGGAACTGAGTGGACGCGGGCTGGCAGGGTTTGACGCTTGGGTTGTTCCGCCGGGTACGCGACGACGTGCGTACGTCGATCGACGGGGCCACCGCCGAGGAGTTGGACCGGCGCCTCGGGAGCAACAGCGTCGGGTGGCTGGTCTGGCACATCTCCCGAGGGCAGGACCGGAATCTGTCCGAGCTCACCGGGAGTACGCAACTCTGGCTCGCCGACGACTGGGCCAACCGGTTCGACCGGCCGGCAGATCCCACTGACACAGGCTTCGGTCACTCGGCCGAGCAGGCCGCCGCCTTCCGCAGTCCCGAGCTCGAGTTCCTGCTGGCCTACCACGCCGCCACCCACGGACTCGCCGAGACGTACCTGGCTTCCGCTGCTGATGACGATCTCGGCCGGCTCGTCGTGAGTCCCACGCTCGGCAACACGCACACCGTCGAGGAACGTTTGGCCGGGCAACTGCACGACTCCTTCGCCCACGCCGGCCAGATCGGCCTGCTGCGAGGGCTCTGAGGCTGCGTGCTCACGCGATTCGGGGTGGGCCGGCCTTGAGGCGGCGTTCGGCCTTGGCGCGGACCTCGGTGGCGTCCATCGAGGACCAGTCGGCGTCGATCCACCAGGTCGCGCCGGCCTCGGCCCAGGGGCGTACGGTCTCGGCGGCCTTCGGGTCGTCGGCGGCTGTCTTGCCTTCGGCGACTATGTCGAACCCGTCCATCGTCAGGCCGTGCGCGGCGCGCTCCTCGCGGAGCCAGGCGACACCTTCGGCGAGCAGCTCGGGTGACCACTCCCCTGGCTCCTCACCTGGCTGAACGATCGGCGCGTAGTTCGGCAGCCAGCCGTCCTGCAGTGCCACTCGCCGCATCGACTTCGGTCGCGGCCACGCACCCACCACCCAGGTCGGGATCCGCGGCTGCTGAACCGGTGGCGGCGGCGCGGGCGGCATCAGGTCGGCGACCTTGCGGGATCGGTAGTGCTTGCCGGCGTACTCGAACGGCTGATCACGCCACAGGTGCTGCAGCATCGCCAGCGAGTCGTCCATCAACTCCGCCCGGACCTTGCGCCCCGGATCGTCCTCGAACAACCAGAACCGCTCCTCCCCGGCGACCCCGAGCCCGACCGCCAGCGTCACCCGGCCGTTGCTCAGGTTGTCCACCGTCGAGGTCTGCCCGGCCACGTCCCAGGGTTTCCGCCGCGGCAAGGGTGTCAGCATCGTCCCCAACCGGATCCGCTCGGTCGTCATCGCCGCCGCGGCCAGCATCGCCCAGGCGTCGATACCCCATATCGACTCCCACACGAAGAAGCCATCCCACCCATGGTCCTCGGCCAACGTCGCCAACTCGGCCGCCGCCCGAGCGTCCCCATATGCCATCACGAAGCCGTATCTCATGCTGCTAGACGCTAGACGCCCCCACGGACAATTGGCTGCATGCCGCGGACAACGTCGTCGTGCTCGAGGAAACGCATACACCGGACAGGCGCTCGTCGTGCAGTTCCGACCTCGGCGACGGCACGTGGAAAATCAACCGATTGAAGGACTACGACTGCATGGACAGAAGTGTCCGCTCAGCGGTTCACTTCGAATGAATTCCGGTACGGGCCGGTCCGGATCGGCCTACTGTGAAGATGTTCGCCTGGCGGCAAATGTATACCCCACTACCCGGAGAGCCGGCCGAAAGCGCTGGGCCGCGATTCTCCCCCACGAGCATCGCCGAATTTGCCCCGAAATCGGCATGACAGCTTCCGGGGCCGCCAGGCGGGCCTGTCTGCGCTGTCAGCTGACGAACACCGCGGTGGGTTTGGCGACTGGGCCGTGGGGTTCGTAGAGGGCCAGGAAGATGCCGGTGGGGTCGAACATCGCGGTTTGGCCGGCCTCGAGTTTCAGGCCGGACAGTGGGCGGCCGGTGCGGATGGCAGCGGCCTGCTCGGCGTCGGCGTCGTACCGGGGAAAGGTGCCGGCGGCGACCTCCGCGATGGGCAGCCACTCGAACGAATCCCCCAGCGACTCCAGGGTGTGGGCGGCCGAGAGATCGAAAGCACCGACGCGGGTACGGCGAAGTGCGGTGAGGTGACCGCCGACGTCCAGTTCGGCGCCGAGGTCGCGAGCCAGGGCACGGATGTAGGTGCCGCTGGAGCAGTCGACCGAGATGTCGACCTCGAGACCGGTCGGCCCCAGGCGTACGTCGACCACGTCGTACCGGGAGACCGTCACACTCCGCGCCTTGAGGGCAACCTCTTCACCGGCGCGCACGCGTTCGTACGCGCGACGCCCGTCGACCTTGATCGCGGAGACCTTGGACGGGACCTGCGAGATCTCGCCGCGGAATCCAGCCACCGCGGCCTCGATCGCCTCGGCCGTGATGCCGTCGACGGGCGCAGTCGACACGACCTCGCCCTCGGCGTCGTCGGTGGTCGTGGACGCGCCGAGCAGGATGGTCGCGTCGTACGACTTGTCGGCCAACTGGAGATGGCCGAGCAGCCGGGTCGCGCGGTTGAGGCCGACGACCAGGACACCGGTGGCCATCGGGTCCAGCGTGCCGGCGTGGCCGACCTTGCGAGTGCCGGCCAGCCGGCGGATCCGGGCGACCACGGTGTGCGAGGTCAGACCCGCCGGCTTGTCGACGATGACGATGCCGTCGGCAACGGCCGGAGCACCAGGCTCATTCGTCGTCGCTGTCATCGTCCTCGCGGTGCTTGTAGGGGTCCGCCTCGCCGGCCGGCTTGGCGCCCGCGGCGGCCTTGGCCACCTCGGCATCGGCCTGCCGCGCCTTGGCCAGCAGGTCCTCGATCTGCCCGGCGGTCTCCGGTACGGCGTCCAGGAAGAACGCGAGGCTCGGAGTGTGCCGCAGGCCGAGGGCCTTGCCGACCTCGCTGCGGATCAGCCCGCGCGCCGACTCCAGGGCAGCCGCGGTCGAGGCGCGCGCCTGCTCGTCGCCGTACACGGTGTAGAAGACGCTGGCCTCGCGCAGGTCGCCGGTCAGCCGGGCATCGGTCACGGTGACGAAGCCCAGCCGGGGGTCCTTCACGCGGCGCTCGAGCAACTCGGCGACGAGTACCTGGATCCGGTCGGCCAACTGCTTCGCCCTTGCTTCACCCATCAGGGCTCACTCCCTCATTCATGAGTAACGTCCGGAGAGACGATCGCCTCCCCGGACGTTACTCCGGTACCCAGAGGACCTGGGCACCGACTGCTGTCAGTTGCGCGGCTTCTCGCGCAGCTCGAACGACTCGACGATGTCACCGATCTTGATGTCGTTGTAGCCGTTCACGGTCAGACCACACTCGAAGCCCTCGCGGACCTCGGATGCGTCGTCCTTGAACCTCTTCAGCGACGAGAGCTCGGTGTTGTCGACCACCACCGCGCCGTCCCGGATCAACCGGACCTTGGCGTTGCGCCGGATGACGCCACTGGTCACCCAGCAACCGGCGATGTTGCCCACCTTCGAGGAGCGGAAGATCTCCCGGATCTCCGCCTGGCCGAGGGTGGCCTCCTCGTAGATCGGCTTGAGCATGCCCTTCAGGGCGGCCTCGATGTCGTCGATCGCCGAGTAGATGACCGAGTAGTACCGGACATCCACGCCCTCGCGCTCGGCCACGTCACCGGCCTTGCCCGCCGGCCGCACGTTGAAGCCGATGATGACGGCGTTCGACGCGATGGCCAGGTTGACGTCGTTCTCGTTGATCGCACCGACACCGCGGTCGATGACGCGGAGGTTGACCTCGTCGCCGACCTCGATCCGGACCAAGGCGTCTTCCAGTGCCTCGACCGAACCGGACACGTCGCCCTTGAGGATGAGCAGCAGCTCCTGCGTCTCGCCCTTCTCCATCGAGGCCATGAAGTCCTCGAGGGTCCGGCGCGCACGACGCTTGGCGTTGGCCGCCGCACGGGCACGGGCTTCCCGCTTCTCCGCGATCTGCCGTGCTCTCCGGTCGTCGTCGACCACCAAGAACTTGTCACCCGCACCTGGTACGGCGGTCAGACCGAGCACCAGCACCGGACGCGACGGAGTCGCCTCCTCGACGGGGTCGCCGTGCTCGTCGAGCATGGCCCGGACCCGGCCGTACGCCGGACCCGCCACCATCGAGTCGCCGACCCGGAGCGTGCCGCGCTGCACCAGCACGGTCGCCACCGGACCACGGCCCTTGTCGAGGTTGGCCTCGATCGCGATGCCCTGGGCCGGCATGTTCGGGTTGGCCCGCAGGTCGAGTGCCGCGTCCGCGGTCAGTACGACGCTCTCGAGCAGCCCGTCGATGTTGATCCGGGACTTCGCCGACACGTCGACGAACATGGTGTCGCCGCCGTACTCCTCGGGAACCAGGCCGTACTCGGTCAGCTGACCGCGCACCTTGGCCGGGTCCGCACTCGGGACGTCGATCTTGTTCACCGCGACCACGATCGGGACGTTCGCCGCCCGGGCGTGGTTCAGCGCCTCGATCGTCTGCGGCATCACGCCGTCGTCGGCCGCGACCACCAGGATGACGATGTCGGTGGCCTGCGCACCACGGGCACGCATGGCGGTGAACGCCTCGTGACCCGGGGTGTCGACGAAGGTGATGGCCCGCTGCTCGCCGTCGACCTCGGTCGTCACCTGGTACGCACCGATGTGCTGGGTGATGCCACCGGCTTCCTTGGCGACCACGTTCGCTTCGCGGACCGCGTCCAGAAGCTTGGTCTTACCGTGGTCGACGTGACCCATCACGGTCACCACCGGCGGCCGCTTGACCAGGTCGTCCTCGCCGCCCTCGTCGGACCCGAAGTCGATGTCGAACGACTGCAGCAGCTCGCGGTCCTCGTCCTCCGGGGACACGATCTGGACGTCGTAGTTCAGCTCGGTGGCGAGCAGCTGCAGGGTCTCCTCGTTGACCGACTGGGTCGCGGTCACCATCTCACCGAGGTGGAACAGCACCTGCACCAGCGACGCCGGGTCGACTCCGACCTTCTCGGCGAAGTCCGTCAGCGACGCACCGCGGGCAAGGCGCACGACCTCGCCGTCACCGTGCTTGACGCGAACGCCGCCGACTGCCGGCGCCTGCATGTTGTCGAACTCCTGGCGCTTCGCCCGCTTCGACTTGCGGCCACGGCGGGCCGGACCACCCGGACGCCCGAAGGCACCCTGTGTCCCACCACGACCGCGGTTACCCGGACCCGGACGGCCACCGCCGCCACCGGGCGGGCCGCTCGGGCCGCCACCGCCACCCGGACGGAAGCCGCCGCCACCGCCACCGCCACCTGGACGCGCGCCGGCACCCGGTCCACCCGAACCGCCGCCGGGACGGCCACGGCCACCGCCGCCGCCACCCCCACCGCCGCCGCCCGGACCGGACGGACGACCGGTGAACGTACCGGCCGAGGACTTCGGCATCATCGCCGGGTTGGGCCGCGGCGCACCGGGCACACCCGACGGACGCGGACGGTCGTTGCCGCCACGGCCGTCACTACGGGCCTGCGGCGGACGCGGCGGCATGCCGGCCGGGCTCGCACCCTGACCGGAACCACCCTGACCACCCGGACCCGGACGAGCGCCACCGCGCTGCATTCCCTGGGTCGAGCTGAACGGGTTGTTCCCCGGACGCGGAGCACCCGGACGGGGGCCACCGCCTTGACCGCCCTGACCACCCGGACGCGGTGCACCACCCGGACGCGGAGCGCCGGGACGGGGTGCGCCACCCGGACGCGGGGTCGCACCCGGACGCGGAGTGGCCGGACGAGCCGAACCACCGTCGGCAGCCGGACGCTGCTGGCCCGGGCTGGGCGCGGGGCGCGACGGTGTCGCCGGAGCCTTGCGCTCGGCCGGAGCAGCCGGGGCAGCCGGTGCGGCCGCCTCGGGTGCAGCCTTCGCCGCCGGAGCCTCGAACGAGGGCTCCGGGGCGGCCGCAGGGGCCTCGGCCGGAGCCTGCGGTGCGGGCTCCTGCCGCGGACCCGGCTTCGGGCCAGGCCGCGGACCCGGCTTCACCGGGGACGCCGGCGAGGCCGCCGGAGCGGACTTCTCGGTCACCGTCGGTTCGGCGGCGACCGGAGCCGGGGTCGGCTCGGCGGCCGGCGCGGGACGCTCGGCCGGGGCCGCGGGTGCGGCCTTCTTCGCCGGCTCGGCAGGCGCGACCGGTGCGGTCGCCTGCGGCGCGGCAGACGTGCTGGCGGCGGCCTTCTTGGCCGCGCGCTTCTTCGGCGGGTTCTTCTCGAACTCTTCCGCCAACCTACGGACTACTGGTGCCTCGATCGTCGAGGATGCCGATCGGACGAACTCGCCCATGTCGTTCAGTCTGGTCAGAACGACCTTGCTGGTAACTCCGAGCTCCTTCGCGAGCTCGTAGACCCGGACCTTTGCCACTACTCTCCCTCTGGTCCGAGCCTGGGGCGCGGACCGTTAGTTGACGTACATGCTCATCGCATTGCACTCATCGGTAGACACTCATCGAGTGGTCATGAGTCGATGACCCGCCTTCATGTCGTCGCGACGGTCCCGTTAGACCGTTGCGGGCGGCCGGGTGGCCGCCTTGGTTACTTCAACTGCGGTACTTCCTTCACTGCGCTGCGCAACATGTTCCCGCACCAGCTTCAGGTCAAGCGGACCGGGGACCCTGAAGGCCCGCGGGAACGCCTTACGTCGCTCGGCGAGGTCGAGGCACTCGGCCACCGGGTGCAGATGCGCCCCACGGCCAGGCGCCCGATGATCGGGATCCGGGAGGACAAGTCCTCCGGACACCGTCATCCGCAGCAGATCAACCGGACTGGACCGCTTCCGGCACCCGATGCAGGTGCGCTCTCTGGGCTTACCAGGGCGCCCCGGATCCATCACAGTCACCGTCACTGTCACGTGATCCTCAGGGTGTGGTTGCGACTCAGTCGACCGACCGAGAGATCAGTCTACCTTCTCGTCCTCACGAGTCACATCGGTGTCCGGCCGGATGTCGATCCGCCAGCCGGTGAGCCGGGCGGCGAGGCGGGCGTTCTGCCCCTCCTTGCCGATCGCGAGCGAGAGCTGATAGTCGGGTACGACGACCCGCGCGGCGCGAGCCGCGGCATCGACGACCTCAACAGACGTAACCTGCGCCGGGGACAGCGCATTCCCGACGAAGGTGGCCGGGTCGTCGCTGTGGTCGATGATGTCGATCTTCTCGCCGTGCAGCTCGTGCATGATGTTGCGCACCCGCTGCCCCATCGGCCCGATGCACGCACCCTTGCCGTTCACCGACGGATTCAGTGTCCGGACGGCGATCTTGGTGCGGTGACCCGCCTCACGCGCGATCGCGGTAATCTCGACCGTGCCGTCGGCGATCTCCGGCACCTCGAGCGCGAACAGCTTCTTCACCAGGTTCGGGTGGGTCCGGCTGACGGTGATCTGCGGGCCCTTGAAGCCCTTGCGGACACCGACGACGTAGACCCGCAGCCGGGAGCCGTGCTCGTACTTCTCCCCCGGCACCTGCTCCGGAGCCGGCAGCACCGCCTCGATCTTGCCGAGGTCGACCATCACCGAGCGTGGGTCGCGGCCCTGCTGAACGATGCCCGAGACGATGTCGCCTTCCTTGCCGGAGAACTCGCCGTACCGGACCTCGTCCTCGGCGTCACGCAGCCGCTGCAGGATGATCTGCTTGGCCGTGGTGGCGGCGATCCGGCCGAAGTCGTGCGGCGTGTCGTCGTACTCGCGGGCCAGCGTGCCGTCCTCGGCGAACTCCCGCGCGAACACGGTGACGTGCCCGGTCTTGCGGTCCAGCTCGGCCCGGGCGTGCTGCTGGGCACCCTCGGTGCGGTGGTACGCCACCAGCAGCGCCTGCTCGATCGCCTCGACGACGACGTCGAGAGCGATGTCCTTCTCCCGCTCCAGCGACCGCAGGACGGCCATGTCGATGTCCATGTCAGTTCTCCTCCACCGTGCCGCCAGCAGCTTCTGGGGCAGCTTCGTCGTTGCCGGCAGCCCGGTTGAACTCGATCTGGACCTTGGCCTTGGCCACGTCGGCGTACGGAATGGTCCGCAGCTTGCCGTCGACGTCCAGTTCGGCCGCCTCCTCGGAGGCGGACTTGATCCGGCCGGTCACCTTCTCGCCGGCGGTCAGCGTGACCGCGACCAGCCGGGTGACGTTGCGGCGCCAGTGCCGGGGCAGGGTGAGCGGCCGATCGACGCCGGGGCTGGAGACCTCCAGCGTGTAGGCGCCGTCGCCCATGATGTCGTCGGCATCGAGTGCCTTGGAGATCGCCCGGGTGACGTCGGCGACGTCGTCCAGGTTGATCCCGCCGTCGCGATCGACGAGCACGCGCAGCAACCGTCGGCGGCCCGCCGGCGCGATGTCGACGGCCTCCAGGTCGCAGCCGAACTGCTTGACGATCGGCCGCAGGAAGTTCTCGAGGCTCGAGGTGTCCGTGTGGTCAGTCCTTCGGCTCACAGGTAGACCTGCCTCTCTCTCCAGTTGTGCACCCGTTCCACCACCCGGCGATCCGACCGAGGGCAGTAGCCCACCATATCCGGCCCGCGACGGTGTTCACGTCACCGCCTCGTCCCAGGCCGGTCACCGGCTCGTCACCGGACCGGCCACCCGCTCGTCACCTCCTTCGCCGGGTATCGTTCCGCCGTGCCGAACGAACCCCTCCGCCTGTCGCGCCGTGCCGCGCTGACGACCGCTGCCCTCGCGTCGGGCGCCGTCGTGCTGACCGGCTGCGACGACAACTCGAGCGGTTCCGGTACGCCGGGAGCCGCGAAGAACTCGAAGTCGGGCCAGCCCGCCGAGGAGACGCCCAGCACCGACCCGGTGATCGTCGCGGCACTCAGTACGGCGGCCGCCCAGGTAACTCAATTGTCGCTCCGGTACACCAGCGTCAGTCAGAAGTTCCCCGCTCTGCGCACCCAGCTCGCGGCCGGGGCGAAGTACCACGCCAGCCACCTGGCCCGGCTGAAGGAAACCGCCGGCGTGCAACCGCCCGCGCCCGGCAAGCTCCCAGCGCTCCCGAGTACGTCGTCAGCCGCGCTGACCGACCTGGCGAAGCGCGAGAAGGCCGCAGCCATCGCCCATGCCGCCGCAGCAGCCAAGGTCTCCGGGCAAGCCGCTCGCCTGCTCGCGATGATCGCCGCGGCCGAGACTCAGCTGGCCACCACGCTGACCCCCAAGAAGAAGGCGGAGTCCGAGTGACCGAGGTTGAGGCGCTCCAGGCGGCGCTCGCCGGTGAGCACGCAGCCATGTACGGCGTGGGCGTTGCCGGCGGCAAGCTCAGCGGCGCCCGCTTCCGCGCGGCGACGGACATGTACGAGCTGCACCGCAGCAACCGCGACCGGCTGACCCGCTTGGTCGTCGCGGCCGGCGAGACCCCGGTTGCCGCGGAAGCGGCGTACGACCTGCCGCAGGTAGTGACGAACGCGGCGACCGCTTCGGCGCTGGTCCTGCTGATCGAGCGACGACTGGCAGCCGTGTACGGCGATCTGGTCGAGGCGGCCGAGCAGCCGGCGGTCCGTGCGCTCGCGATCCAGAGTCTGCTGGCGAGTGCGAGCGCCCAGCTCGCCTGGGGTGGGGCTCCGGTCGCGTTCCCCGGTGACGTCTGAGCGTAATCGCTCGATCACCTAGCGATGTGGAGAGTCGTCTCTAACGAATAACCTCCTGTCCAGTTGTGGATCGGCCGGAAATTCGTGGCGTATTCCCTTTACTCGTAGCGCTACTTTCCCTATATTTTCGCCACGGAGACTGGGGGGTCGCCGGCCGCACTTCAATGAGCTCAGCACGACCGCGTTGGTGGCGATGGTCGTGCTCGATCCAAGGCTGACTTAAGCGTCTGTGTTCCGTACCTTCATTCCGCTCTTATTCACTTCTTGAGCCGCGCCTTGCGTCGGCTACGGAGGGTGGCGAAGCATGCGCACATTCGATCTGAGCACCGGCGACGACCAGTACGTGAAAGACATCCGAGTGGTCCGCTGGGAGCAGTACGCACTGGAGCGGGATCTGCCGTTCCAAGCGATGTGGTACAGCGTTCCGCCAGGCTCGGAGAGCCCGGTCGACCAGCACCCCGAGCTGGAGTTGTCGGTGGTCGTCGCGGGCACCGCGCACGTCCTGGTCGGCAACGAGGAGCATGAGGTTCAGCAGGGCGCCGCGTTCCTGCTCAGCAGCACCGAGGCACACGTCGTACAGAACCGCTCGGCCGAGGTACCGCTGACCATCTTCAGCGCGTACTGGATGCCGCTGGCCGAGGCGGCCGGCCATGACTGATCCGGTCACCGTCTTCACGTTCCCGCAGCCGACCATCAACGGCCCACTACACGTCGGTCATCTCTCCGGTCCTTACCTGGCCGCCGACATCGCCGCCCGGGCTGCACGCGCCCGCGGCGAGCGCGTCGTGGTCACCACCGGCCTGGACGTGCACCAGAACTACGTCCTGACCCGGGCCGAGCGCGAAGGCCTCGAGGTCGGCGCGATGACGGCCGACTTCCGCGATGACATCAAGGACACGTACGGCCTGGCCCGGATTGGCTTCGACTACTTCACCGACCCGCTCGGTGAGGAGCACACGCCGATCATCCGACAGTTGATGAACCACCTCGTGAGCACCGGCGCCGCACCACTGCGCGAGGTCACCTTGCATGCTTGCGCAGACTGCGGCCGGACCCTGCACGAGTCCTACCTCAGCGGGCTCTGTGGCGAGTGCAAGGCATCCGCGGCCGGCGGCGCCTGCGAGCAATGCGGGAGCTTCACGCAGGTCGACACCATGGTCGATCCGGTCTGCGGCCGCTGCGGCGGCGAACCCCGTCCGTTCACGGCAACAGTGCCGGTACTGCGGATGGAGAACCACCGCGAAACCCTGATCGCGACGTGGTTGCGAGCCGACCTGCCACCGGCCGTCCGGGACCTGATCGACCGCACCCTGCGGGCCGGCCTGCCGGAGATCGCCCTCGCCTACCCGACCAACTGGGGTATCGAGGGCGACGGCCCACTCACCGGCCTGCGGATCGGCCCGTACACGGAGATCGCGCTGTCCGACCTGTACGGCGTCGCGCGTGCAGTCGACCCCGATGCCGACGACGCGACCGGGTACCTGGCCGCACTCGACCGAGTAGACCACTTGTGGCATTTCCTCGGTCTCGACAACGCGTTCTGGTACGCGCTCTACTGGCCTGCCGTCTGGGCCGCAGCCGGCGTCGCCCGGCTCCCGTTGGCCGGGCTCGTGGTCAACGAGTTCTACACATTCGACGGCGAGAAATTCTCCACCAGCCGGAATCATGGAATCACCGCGACGGAATTACTGCGCACCTCAGATCCGTCAATCGTTCGTTTGTTTCTGGCCTGGGATCGGCCCGATCGCTACCGCAGTGATTTCACCTTCAATTCTTTCCGTGCGTTCGCGGACCGGGTCGAACCATTGCTGGCCGGGGTGCACAGGGTTTCCGAACCACTCGATCCGGCGCTGGCCGCGATCGAGCGCGCCCGCGGTGAGAGCGCACTCCGGCCGAGCGGGTTCGACCTGCCACTGGCGGTCCGCAGCCTGCTCACCCTGCTGGCCGGTGGCGTCCACGACACCGGATCGCTCCGGGCCGCTCTGACCGGGAGCGAGTAGACCATGCGAGTCTGCGTGATCGGGGCCGGTATCGCCGGCACGCTGCTTGCCTGGCGCCTGAGTGAGAGCGTCGAGGTCGACCTGGTGACCGGTCCGCCCGGGACGGATGCGACCGCGGCATCGGGCGGCGGCGTACGAGGGTTCGAGACCCACCCGGTCCAACGCCGCCTGGCGATCGAGAGCCTCACCGAGTTGTTCCAAAGCCTCCAGGAAGAGGCCGGTTACACCGAAACCGGGTGCACCTACCTCTTGCCGTCGTACGCCGGACTCGAAAGGGCGGTCGCAGAGGTCGAGCACGCGCACCCGGGCTCGACCGAGATCCTCGATCGCGACGAGCTCCGCCGCCGGGGCTGGCACGGACTACCCGAGGGCACGGTCGGCGTCTGCGAGAAACGCGCCGGCTTCATCAGGCCGGATCAGCTCCGTACGGCGGTGATCCGGCAACTCGCTGCCGGTCCCAGGAGCCGAGTACTCGATGGGCCGGTACTGCGGCTCGTCCCACACCCGGACGGCTCCGTGAGCTGTCGTCTCCCCGGCCTGAGCCAGCGGTACGACGTCGTCGTGGTGGCTGCAGGCCCATGGACGCCCGGCCTACTCACGGGCAGCGCGTTGCCGGCCGAGCCGTACCGGACCAAGGCGATCCAGGTCGCCACCTACACGGTGGACGGAGCTTTGCCGACCATGTTCGTGGACGAGACCAACGACCTGTTCGGGCGGCCCACAGCCGACGGCAGGTTGCTGCTCGGCGTGGACACGCACCGCTGGGCCGTCCCACCAGGCAGCAGCAGCCCGATCCCGGACCTGGCCGCGCAGGCCGTCCGGATCGCCGGCGAGCGGCTGCCACACCTCAAGCTGTCGGCGCCCGACCACCTGGTCAGCAACGCCGACTGTTATGCCGATCCGCCGGTACTGACCCTGTGGTCGGTGCTCGGCAGCACACATCGGCTCTTCACCTTCACCGGTGGGTCCGGCGGCAGCGTGAAAACCGCGCTGGCCGCTAGCCGGGCGGCTGCGAGCGACCTGCTCGTCACTGGTGAGACGCGCACCACCACTTCGCGGACGGAGAACCAGCGCATGACCATCACAGAACCAGGCAGCAGGCGAACAACGCCCCGGTACCACACCATCGGTATCGGGGCCGGGCCCTCCAACCTGTCGTTGGCAGCCCTGTACAAGAACGTCACCACCGAGAGGCTGGCCCTGTTCGACGCCCGTCCGGGCAGTGGCTGGCACACTCCCCTGCTCTACCCGGGCGTCCGGATGCAGACCGGCTGGATGAAGGACCTGGTCTCGCTGGTCGACCCCCGGCACGAGTTGACGTTCCTGAACTACCTGGTCACCTCCGGGCGGCTCTATGCGCTGATCAACTCCCAGTTCGACTCGCTCCCCCGGATCGAGTACGAGCGCTACCTGGCCTGGGCCACCGAGCGGCTCGGCGTGGTGAACTTCGGCTCTCGGGTGCAGACGATCTCGATCACCGACGACGGGTTCGAGGTCACCGTCGACGGCGTACCGACGGCTGTCTCGGAGCACCTCGTGCTCGGGCTCGGCACCCGCCCGGTCCGGCCGGAGTACCTCCGCGGCCTGCCGGCCGAGCGAGCCTTCATCGCCGACGATCTCGCCGACCGGATTCCCGCATTGGACAAGGCCGCGCCGACAGCTGTCGTCGGCAGCGGTCAGACCGGCCTCGAGTGTGTCCTGCGGCTGCTCGGATCCGGCTTCACCGACATCCGATGGCTGGGCCGGAACCAGTGGTTCCGCAGTATCGACGACTCGCCCATGGCCAACGAGCTCTACCGGCCGTCACACATCGAGTTCCTGCAGGGCCTGAACCGCGGCAAGCGCCGGGAGATGATCGACGACTCCCGCTACAGCGGCGACGCCATCACGCCGGGCGGACTGCGGGCGCTGTACCAGTCGAACTACGACGGCTTCCTGTCGCTCGGCCGCTTCCCGGTCACGCTGCTGCCGGGCCGCGACGTACGAGCGTCCGCACCGATGCCTGACGGCGGCATCCGGTTGTGCTGTACGACGCCCACCACGCCGGAGGAGCACGACGTACGCCAGGTCGTGGTCGCCGGCGGACGGGAGCACGTGGAGGCACCGTTCGACGACGACTTGCGGGAGCGGATCGAGTTCGACGACGACGGGCAGTTGCTGGTCGAACCGGACTACTCGGTGCGCTGGAAGGGCATGAACGGGCACAAGATCTACACGTTCAACGCCAACCGCTACAGCCACGGTCTGACCAACGCCGGGCTGACCCAGCTGCCGGTCCGGGCCGCGATCGTGCTGAACTCCATGTTCGACCGGGAGATCTACCCGATCACCGACGAGCTCTGCGCGGTGCAGTGGTGACCGCGGCAGCCCAGGAGCCGCTGGCTCCGGACGTCGACGGTGCGTGGTTCCGGCTCGAGGTCGAGGACCCGGCGGCCGGTGCGCCGTACGGGCAGTATCACCGCGAGGACGACCTGATCTGGGCAGAGTTCTACGCCGGCGGCGCGTTGCGCAGTGGCCGGCTGGTCGGGCATCTGCGGCCGGACGGTTCGTTCGACGCGGCGTACTGCCTGATCGGCGCGACCGGCGAGCTGATCAGCGGCGAGTGCCACAGCGTCCCCGAGTTCGATGCTCAGGGCAACATCCGGATCACCGACCACTTCCGTCGCAGCGACGGCACCACCGGGACCAGCCACATCCGGCAGATCCCCGCACCGGTCAGGGAGGCATGAGATGACCGACAGATCTCACCTGCTGGTGGTCGCCACCGGCATGCGGCTGTTCCGCGAGTACATCCTGCGGTCGATCGCACCGCAGTACCGGATCCACATGTTCCTGCACAGCGAACCGACCTGGGAACAGGACTACCTCGAGGACTGGACCGTGCTGGAGAGCACCCTCGACGCCGACGCCCTGGTCGCCGCCGCGCACGAGCTGCACGACAAGGAGTCGATCGACGGGGTGTTGTGCTGGGACGAGGCCCGGATCCTGCAGACCGCCCACGTTGCCGAGGCGCTGGGCCTGCCCGGCGGTGACATCGCGATGGTGAACCGATGCCGCGACAAGCACCTCACCCGTACGGCGCTCGCCGAGCACGGGGTCCCACAGCCGAGGTCGGTCCTCGTGAACACCGTCGACGAAGCCCTCGCCGTGGACGTGGGCTACCCGCGCATTCTCAAACCACGTGCGCTCGCCGCGAGCCTCGGTGTGGTGAAGGTGAACTCACCGGAGGAACTGCGGGAGAACTGGGACTTCGCGCACGACACGACCGTGCCCGAAGCACCGCACTACGACGTGAAGGTACTGGTCGAGGAGTTCGCCGACGGCTACGAGATCAGTATCGACGCGGCCGTGTTCCAGGGTCAGGTGACACCGTTCTGCCTCGCCCGCAAGGAGCTCGGCTACCCGCCGTACGCCGAGGAGGTCGGCCACTTCGTCGACGCGGCGGACCCGTTGCTCGCCGACGACCAGCTGATGCAGGTGCTGGTCGACGCGCACAAGGCGATCGCGTTCACCGACGGCGTCACGCACACCGAGATCATGATGACGGCCGACGGCCCGAAGGTGATCGAGATCAACGCCCGGATCGGCGGCGACCTGATCCCGTACCTCGGTCTGCAGGCGACCGGAGTCGACCCGGGGCTGGCCGCGGCCGCGGTTGCCTGCGGCCGTGCACCGGAGCTGGTGCCGAACCGCAAGGCGGTCGGCGGTGTCCGGTTCTTCTACGTGGACGAGAACGACACCGTGCTCGACTCGGTCGAGTTCGACGCGGACATTCTGCCGGAGTCCATCGACCAACTGGTGCCGCTGATGGAGGCCGGGCAGACCACCAGCCCGCCGCCGGCCGGGACGCTCTGGGGCCGGATCGCCTATGCGACCGCGGTCGCCGGTTCGATCGCCGAGTGCCGGGCCGGATTGGACGCCGCGGAGAAGGCGTTGCGGTGGGCGGGACACCCGAAATGACGACCAATGACGAGAGCACTGGCATCTGGGCAACCATCAAGGAGGCCCCGGTGCCGGTGAAGGCGCTGCTGGTCGGCGTCTTCGTGAACAAGCTCGGCTGGTTCCTCCAGGTCTTCCTGGTGCTGTTCCTGACCACCTCGAAGGGCTTCACCCCCGTGCAGGCCGGTACGGCGCTCGGCGTGTACGGCGGTGGTTCGGTGATCGGCCTGATCATCGGCGGATCCCTGTCGGACAAGGTCGGGCCGAGAGCCGCGGTGATGATCAGCATGTTCGGCATGGCCGGCTTCGTGCTGGCGATCGCCTACGTGCCGAGTTATACGGCCGTGGTGGTCGTGGTCGCGCTGGCCGGTGCGGTCGGACAGTTCTACCGTCCGGCCTCGGCAGCCCTGCTGACCGAGCTGACGCCGAAGAACCGCCAGGTGATGATCTTCGCGGTCTACCGGCTGGCGATGAATCTCGGGACCACCGCGGCACCGCTGATCGGTGCCGCCCTGGTCGCGGTGTCCTGGAACCTGCTGTTCATCGGCGAGGCGCTCGCGGCCCTGGCGTATGCGGCGGTGGCGATCGTTGCTCTGCCCAAGCGATCCGCCAAGGTTGTCGAGGACACGGTTGCGGATCAACCGTCGGCAGGCGGCTACGTCGCCGTACTGCGGGACTACAAGTACGTGCTGTTCCTGCTGTGCATGTTCATCAACGCGGCGATCTACGTGCAGTACCTGGCCGTCCTGCCGCTGCACATGAAGGCCGACGGATTGTCGACCTGGTGGTTCAGCGCGGTCGTCGCGCTGAACGGCTTCATCGTCATCACCTGCGAGTTGCTGGTGACGAAGGTGGTGCAGAACTGTCCGGCCCGGATCGTCGCGATGACCGGGTTCATGCTGCTCGGCGGCGGGCTCGCGTTCTACGCCTTGCCGGGTGGGCTGGCGATCTTCGTGATCGGCACCCTGCTGTGGACGCTGGCCGAGATCATCGGCGGGCCGACCATGTTCGCCTACCCGGGGATGGCCGCGCCGAAGCCGCTGCTCGGCCGGTACGTCGGGTCCGCGCACGCGATGTTCGGACTCGGATCCGCACTCGGCCCGTTCCTCGGGGTGTGGGTGTGGAACCAGTCCAGCGCCCAGGTCTGGGTGTGGTGCGGGCTGGCCGGCGCGATCGGCGTCGTCCTCGCCTACTTCGGCATGCGGCCGGCCGAGGAACCCGCCACCGCCGAAGCGACAACTCCGACTACGGCCGCGGAGCCGGCACAGAGCTCCTAGGAGGCTGAGTTCATGAAACATGGCATGAGCAACTACACGATCATCGTGGATCCGCTGTCCACGGGACAGGAATACCCGGCTGCGTTCCGCGAGGCCGGTCGGCTGCCGGTCGCCGTACTGAGTGGTGCGGAGCCGCCGCCGGCGTACACGGCCAGCTGGCATCCGGGCGACTTCGAGCACGTGCACTACTTCACCGGCGACGTCCAGGCGCTCGCCGAGGAGTTGCGGCAGTACGAGCCGGAGTACCTGATTCCGGGTGCCGAGAGCGGGGTCGAGCTGTGTGACCAGCTGATCGAGTTCCTGGTGCCCGGCACCGGGAACGTGTCGGAGCTGGCGTCGGCGCGGCGGGACAAGTGGGAGATGGCGCAAGCGCTGGCCGCCGCGGGTGTGCCGCGGCTACGGCAGTTCCGCACCGCCGATCCGGCCGATGCGGAGAAGTGGCTGAAGGAGAACGACCTGCTCGGCCGGCGGCTGGTGATCAAGCCACCGAAGAGCGCCGCGGGTGACGAGGTGTACGTCGTCTTCGAGGACGGCGACTGGCGGGAGCGGTTCGACCGGGTGCTCGGGCGGACCAACAAGATGGGGCTGACCAACGACGCGGTGCTGATCCAGGAGTACGCCGAGGGCACCGAGTACCTGGTCGACACGTACAGCGTGGACGGCAAGCACGCGCTGGTCGACGTGTGCCGCTATACGAAGGTCGGCCGGGGCGACAAGATCGGCATCTACCGGCGGATCGACTTCCTCGCCGAGGACGACCCGGAGGTCCAGGCGCTGTGGCCGTACACCGAGCAGGTGCTCGACGCGGTCGGCATCCGGATCGGCTGTGGTCACGTCGAGGTGATGATGACACCGGACGGCCCACGACTGATCGAGGTCGCGGCCCGGCCTGCCGGTGGTGGTCACCAGATGGTCAGCGAGCTGGCCACCGGCGACAACCACATCAAGCGGACGGTCGCCCATCGCGTCCGCGGTGAGGTCCGGGACGGGTTCGACCTGGTCCAGCACCTGCGCGGCATCTTCGTCATCGCGCCGCGGGAGGGGTACTTCCGCAACCGTGAGGTGTTCGACGGGATCGACGCGCTGAAGTCGTTCCAATGGATGAAGATCCTGTACGACGAGGACGCCGTCGTACCGGAGACCGTCGACCTCTTCACCTGCCTGGCCTGGGTCATCCTGATCCACAGCGACCCGGCCACCCTCGACGCCGACTACCACCGCGTACTGGAGATGGAGGCCGGGATCGTCATCGAAACCCGCTGACGCACAGCCGACGGAGACCCCCTGACCGGGGCCCGGGCGGACCACCACCGCCCGGGTCCAGTCACAATCTGCAGATGGCCAAACGCGCTCTCCCTTGCCCGTGCGGGCTCGACACGTCCTACGCCGACTGCTGTGGCCGCCTCCACGAAGGCCGCGCTTCGGCAACCACCGCGGAACAACTCATGCGCTCGCGCTACTCGGCCTTCGTCGTCGGAGATGCGGCCTATCTCCTCCGCACGTGGTCCGCCGCAACCCGTCCGGCCGACCTGCAGCTGGACCAGGACATCCGTTGGACGGGCCTCGAGATTCTCAGCACCACCGACGGCAGCCCGTTCCACACCGAGGGCACGGTCGAGTTCCGGGCCAACTACCAGCTCGACGGCCGGCCAGGCCACCAGCAGGAACTCAGCCGCTTCGTCCGCGAGAACGGCGCGTGGGTGTACGTCGCAGCGCTGTGACTCCTGGGGACTACCTCCTCCGGCGCCAGGGTCCGGTGATCGCGTAGGTGATACCCGGTGTGTAGACGTTGAAGAACATCGTCCGGCCGTCGGCGGAGAAGCCGGCCCCGGCCAGCTCGCCGAACTCCGGGTCCTCCGGGGTGCCGTTGTTCACCCGGTTGCGGGCGAACTTGAACACCTCGCCGTCCTCGGTGGTACCGAGGATGTGCTGCTCGCCGAGGCCGTCCTCACACATCATCAGACCGCCGTACGGCGACATCGTGATGTTGTCCGGGGCGTCGAACTCCGGGTCGTCCGAGCCCGGGCTCGGCCGGGTGAAGATCACCTCGAGGCGCAGCGTCTTCTTCCGCGGGTCGAACCGCCAGACCTGGCCATCGTGGTTGACCTTCGGGCCGAGCTCGGTCCGGGCGAACGACGAGACGAAGTACACGCAGCGGTCCCGCGTACCCCACCAGCAGCCCTCGAGCTTGTAGCCGCCGGTGATCGGCTTGCCGTAGTCCTGCGCGCGGACCGACACCGTCGTCGCCAGCGGGTCCGGCACCTTGATCCACTGCACCCCGCCGAACTCGGCGCCCGCTTCCTGGACGACGGACAGGTCAGGCAGGCCTGGGATGTACATGGCCTGCAGTTCGCCACCGGCCCTCAGCGAACCCCATCCACCGCGCGGACGGTTCGGGAGGAACCGGTAGAACCCGCCGAGCGGCGCGATGAACGCGTCCTCGGTCTCGTAGACGATCCCGGTCGCCGGATCGATCGCCACCGCCTCGTGCTGGAACCGGCCCATCGCGGTCAGCGGGGTCGGGTTGTCGTTGCGGCGGTCGTCGTACGGGTCGACCTCGAAGATGAAGCCGTGGTCCTTGGTGTATCCGGCGGGGTCGCCGGCCTTGAGCTCGGTCTCCTCGCAGGTCAGCCAGGTGCGCCACGGCGTGATGCCGCCGGAGCAGTTGATCGCCGTACCGCCGAGACTGACGAACTCCTTGGTGGCGTTGTTGTGCCGGTCCACCACCAGCGTGCTGGTGCCGCCGGCGGCGCCCGGGTCGTAGGTGCGCTCCGGTGGCGCGACCACCTTGATCGTGGCGGTCGGGCTGCACTCGTGGTTGCGGACCAGGCGCGCGCCGCCGTCGCGGTCCGAGAAGGTGCCCATGCCGTCGAACCGGCTCGGCGTCTTCAGGCCGTCGGGACGGACGGTGCCCTCGCGGGACAGGATCTTGTAGCTGAACCCACGCGGCAGGTCGAGCATGCCGTTCGGGTCCTCGATCAGTGGGCCGTACCCGATCTTCGGGCCGGACGTGCCGAGCGCGGGCTGGGCGGTGTACAGCGCCTCGACCGAGCCGGCGACGCTGACCGCGACACCGGCCGCGGCCGCTCGGGCGACGAACTGCCGCCGGGACAGGGGATTCTGTTCAACGGACACGGTGTGTGGCCTCCTCATGGGCGGAAAGGTCTGCCGGTCAACGATGAACGTACGGTGAACAACCGACGACGACAAGGCGAACGGCGCGCCGAGGCACCCGCGAATCCGAACGACCCGCGGGTACCTGGCTGGGCGAGTTCCGCTGAGCCCGACGTGCCCTCACGACGCCTGGCTCGGCGGGACGGCAGTCAGGCGGGGATCAGCTGCGGCGCACCGGCCGGGACGACGTACCGGCGGCCGGTGCTGATCGGCTGGTTGAGCCGGGTGACGTACTGCAGGACCTTGAAATCGGCGGTCAGCTCGTGCTTCGTGATCGACATGGACACGTAGCCGCGGCGGTTCTGGATGTACTTGATGTGCGGGTTCTCCGCCAGAACGGTCGGGCCGCCGTTGACGGTGTCCGAGCCGTCGCCGTTGGTCGATACCGAGGTCGTCACCAGCTCGACCCCGACCGTCGCCGAGTCCGGGTCGCGGAAGTCGGCCTTGAGCTCGTTGGCGAAGTGCAGGTGTACGTCGCCGGTGAGCACGACCGCGTTGTCGACGCCGGCGTCCTGCCAGCCCTGGACCAGCGTGTTGCGGTCGGCCTGGTACCCGTCCCAGCCGTCCGACCCGACGATGGTCTGCGGGCCGGCGGTGTTGTCGCGCTTGGCGAAGAAGACGCCCTGCGCCATCAGGTGCCAGGCGTCGGCCCGCCCCTGGAACCCGTTCAGCAGCCAGGACTCCTGGCGGTCCCCCAGGATGGTCCGGCTCGGGTCGGCCTGGACGGGGCCGTCGGCGAACCACCAGGTGCGGCCGCCATCGTTGTGGGCCTGCAGGTCGCGGTACTGCCGGGTGTCGAGCACGTGGAACGTGGCCGTGCGACCCCAGTCGAAGCGGCGAAACAGCTGGAGCTCGCCGTCGGGGCGCAGCGCCGACGGACGCAGCGGCATGTTCTCCCAGTATGCCTGGATCGCGGCGGCCCGGCGGAGCCGCCAGGCATCGGTCGGCACCCCGTCACGGGGGTAGAGCCCGGCCCAGTTGTCCTGGATCTCGTGGTCGTCCCACGTGACCAGCCACGGTGCGGTGTGGTGCAGCTGCTGGGTCTGCGGCTCGGCCTTGTACAGCGCGTGACGGCGGCGGTAGTCGCCGAGGGTCAGGCAGGTGGATCCGGGGTGCACCCGGAAGCGGCCGGCGACGCCCGCACCCTCGTAGATGTAGTCGCCGAGCGCCAGGACCACGTCCGGCCGCTCCTCGGCCGCGTGCCGGTAGGCCTCGAAGTAGCCGCCCTCGTAGTGGCTGCAGGACACCGTGATCGCCCGGCAGGGCTCGTCGCTGTTCGGCGGCGGCAGGGTCCTCGTCCGCGCCGTGGGCGAGACGTGGCCGAAGGCGCGGAAGCGGTACCAGTACTCCCGTGCGGGCTCGAGTCCGTCGACCTCGAGGTGGACGCTGTGCCCCCATCGCGGCTCCGCCGCGGTGGTTCCCCGCTGGACGACCCGGCTGAACCGCGGGTCCGCCGCCAGCTCCCACTGCACCTCGAAGGCGCGCTGCGGCATCCCGCCGCTGCCGTCCTCGGCGATCGGGTCGATCGCGAGGCGGGTCCACAGGACTATCCCGGTGCTCGTCGGCTCCCCCGAGGCGACACCGAGCGTGAAGGGGTACGGATCGGAGGCGGAGGTGCGTGGAGCGGCGGTCGCCGAGGAGGCGATGAGAGTGCCCACGCCGGCCCCGCCGGCGACGGTCAAGGATGCTCCGATGAACGTCCGACGGGACAGCTGGCGCCGCGTCGCCGCGTTAGCTCGTCGATCGGCCGGAATGAACGTCACCGGGCCCTGTAGTTCGTCAGTCACAGGCGTCCTCTCTCTCGCAGCGGTACCGGGGGTGCGGCGGGCGGCGACTGGGCGCGTAGCCACCGTGATCGGCGCGTTCACGCTCCCAGAGCGCGACGCAAGAGTCAATAACTATCGACAAAGCCCTAGCAAACGAGGTATTAATTTTCATCCATGGGTAGATCGCCGTTCACCGAGCCTCTGAACACCGGTCTCGGTGCTGCCGGCCGGGTCGGCTCAGCGAACCGACCGCGGCACCCGGGCGAGCACCTCTTTCACCCGGGCCAGTGCGGTTCTGGACTCGTCGTAGCGGCACATCAGGACCGCGGCCGACAGGCAGTCTGCCTGCCACATCTCCACATGACGCGTGCTCAGGACGCCGGTGCGGAGGGTCTCCTCCCGCACCACGGTGCGCAGCACGACGTCGGCCCGGCGACCGATCGAGGACCCGGGATCACTCGTCACCGCGACCGTCAGCGCTTCGCGGGCGACGGCCTCGGCCAGCACGTGATCGGCATCCTCGGCGACGCCGCTCTGCGAGATCACGAGGAAGACGTCCCCCGCGGCGGCGTTCGCCATGTCGATGACGGCCTCGCGCGGGTCGCGGAACGCAATCGCCGGGACCCCGAGACTCCGGAGCTTCCCCTGCAGGTACCGCGCCACGGCGCCGCCGCCGCCCATGCCGAAGATGCGCACCTGGCGCGAGGCGAGGATGGCCCGGGCGACCCGCTCCAGATCCTCGGCGTCGAGGAACCGGCCCGACTCGACGATCATCTGGGCATACGCGGCCGTCATCTTCTCGATGACCGTGGCGATGCTGTCGTCGGCCCCGATGTCGCCGCTGAGCCCGTCGCGTCCGGCCCGGCTCCGTTCCTCAGCCGCGGTGGCCAACTCCAGTCGCAGCTGGGAGTAGCTGTTCAGGCCGAGGGCACGGCAGAAGCGCGTCACGGTGGCCGTTGACGTGCCGATGCGGTCGGCCAGCTCCGTGATCGTCATCTGGGCGGCGGTGATGGGCTGCTCGACAGCGAACCGGCCGAGGCGCTGCTGTGCCTCCGGCATTCCCTCCAGGACGGACTGGACGTGGGTCAGGAACGCGGCGCCACGGGGCGCCGCCTGATGGCGCTCAGCGGTCATGGGTGTCCTCATCGCTCACGCGTCGAACGTAGACCATCCCGACGGTTCCGGCCGCGAACACCCGGAACCGGCACGCCGGACGGAGCTCACTCGAGCTCGCGGCTCCCCGCACGGCTGAACCCGGAGACCACCGATGCAGACGACCCGAGAAGACACCAGCCGCGACGCCGGCGTCCACGCGGCCGCGACGGCGCCATCGACGCGCCTCATCGTGGTGCGCCACGGTCACACCGCGATGACCGACGCCCAGATGTGCAGTGGTGGCGGTGTTCCCGGCCCGCCCCTGAACGGGTCCGGCCGCCAGGACGCGATGCGGGCGGCGGCGGCACTGGCGTCCTCCGGGGCGGTGGCCGTCGTCGCGTCGCCGCTGGTCCGCACCCTGCAGACCGCCGAGGTGATCGCGACCGAGCTGGGTGTCGAGGTCCACGAGGACGATGACTGGCGCGAGTGCGACTTCGGGCGGTGGGAGGGACTCACCTTCGTCCAGATGCGGGAGCGGTACCCCGAGGCCGCCTCGCGGTGGCTCCGTGTCCTGAGTGCGGCGCCGCCCGGCGGGGAGTCGCTCGCGCAGCTCGCCGGCCGGGTGACCCGGGCCCGTGACCGGGTGGCCGCCGGCCATCCGGGGCAGACCGTGGTCGTCGTGACCCACTCGGTGGTGATCCGCTCGCTCATCCATCTGACCTTGGAAGCGGCGCCGAACGCCATCGGGCGGGTGCGACCGGCACCGGGATCACTCACCGAGATCCGCACCGGCGTGGACGGCGAGTGGACCCTCCATTCGTTCGGAGCCCGACCGTGACCCCAAAGGAGCGACCAGTGCTGCGCATCGTGGCGTACAACATCCAGGACGGCGGCCACGGCCGTCTCGAGGCCATCGCCGCCATCCTCCGGGACCTGCAGCCCGACGCCGCCGCGATCGTCGAGGCCAACAGCCGGTCGAACGCCGAATGGCTCGCGCGGGAGCTCGGGTACGACATCGTCTTCGGCCACGCGAACACCCCGTTCCACCTCGCCTGGATCACCCGCCGGCCGATCCTGAGCCATCACAACCACCGGCACCCGGTACTCTCGAAGACCCTCCTCGAGCTCGACATCGACTGGGACGGGCAGCCGCTCCAGCTCTTCGCCACCCATCTGACCCCGCTGCTCCGGCCGGACCGGGAGATCCGCCGTCTGATCGAGGTCGAGGCGCTCCTCGACGTTGTCCGGGCACGTCCCGACCGCCCCCGCATCCTGGTCGGCGACTTCAACACGACGAATCCGTCCGCACCGGTCACGCGGATCCTCGACGACGGCTTCGTCGACTGCTACGACACGGTGAACCCGGGACAGGACGGACTCACCCATCCGACCGACGCCCCGACCTGGCGCCTCGACTTCATCTTCGCCAGCAGGTCGCTCGCCCCCAGGCTCCGGTCGTGTCAGGTCCATGCGGGCGAGGAGCTCGTGCCGGTGTCCGACCACTTCCCGGTGTCGGCGACCTTCGCCTGACGGCGTCCGGGCCGGACCGCGGCGACGCCGCCGAGCCGCTCGGAAGTGGAGACGACAAGTGGCCAGACGAAGTCGTCCCACACACCGGTGAAGGAGAAGATCGACACGACGGCCAGCAGGTCCTCTGACGTCCACTCTCGGCGCATGAGCGTGCACCGCGGGGCGTGTTCGGGTCACCACGAACCCGCTATTTGTCGGTTCGGGGCAGCTTCGGGGTTCAACTAACTACTGGTAGCAGGGCTTGCTGAAGTCGTGGGCCTTGGCCGTCTTGCCGGTGAAGAAGTCACGTTCGACCTTCACACCGGTCGGGGCCGACGGGTCCACCTTGGAGATGATGCTGGCCCGGAAGACGCGCTCGTTCGGCTCGCCGTCGAATCGGCCCGCCTCGGCCGGCAGCATCCCTTCGTAGTCCACGGTCTGCAGCGACTTCACCGCGGACAGCAGCCCGGCCCGGGTGAGGTCCTTGGACTCGACCGCCTTCTGCAGCGCGGCCTTCAGCGGGTACGACCAGACCCAGCCGGCCGTGTAGCCGTCGTTCGGCGCGGCCTTGAAGGTCGCCTGGTCGATCGACTCGGCCAGCGCCTTGTGTCCGGGCGTGTCCGTGCCGTACGGCGCCCATGGCCCGGACTGACGGTAGAGCGCGGTCAGCGCGGGCGCGGCCGGGCTCTTCAGCAGGGCCGGGTTCCAGGTCGGGCTGGTGCCGATGAACTGTCCCTTGAAGCCGTTCTGCGCCGCGCCGCCGACGATCGTCGCCGCCTCGGTCGGGCCGGTGGTCAGGATGACCAGATCCGGCTTGGCCGCGACCAGCTTCTGGATCGCCGCACCCTGGTTCTCCTGGCCCGGTGCGGTCGGGATGTCGGTGAACGTCAGCCCGTTGGCCTCGGCCGCGATCTTCGTCCCGGCCGCGGCGTCGTCACCGTAGTCGCCCGGGAAGTGCACCGCGGCGACGGTCTTCGGCTTGAGCGTCTCGACCGCGAAGTCGACCGAGTTCATCGACTCGAAGCAGTAGTTCGTGCCCGACTCCAGGATCACGTCCTCGAACGCCCAGGCCGACGTCCAGGACGCCGGTACGCCGACCATGTTGCTGGACTTGAGATCGGCCAGGATCGCCGCCGTGGTCGGTGAGCCGAGGGTCTGGGCCAGACCGAGTACGTCGGGCTTGATCTCGGCGTACACCTCGTTGTGGATCTGCGGGTTGTACTTGTTGTCCTTGATGTACTTGGTCGCGTCGACCTCGAAGGCCCCGATCCCGCCTGCCTCGTTGACCCGCTTCCAGAACGCCTTCTGACTCTCGGTGATCGGTACGCCGAGGGCCTTGAACGGACCCTCGGTCAGGTCCGAGATCGAGCCGAGGTAGATACAGCCCTTGGCCTTGTCGACCGCGGCCGGGCACGGCTCGGCGGTGACGCCGACGTCGAACTTGACGCCGGAGCCGGCCTCCTGTGTCTCCGGGGCGTCGTTGCGGCACCCCGCGACCAAGGCCATCGCCGCCACCAGCGCGATGACGATTCCCTTGTGCACGCTCATCGATACTCCTTCTCCGGCCAGTCGGCGCCGGCCCCGTGCCCCGGGGATCCGGGGCGCGCAGGGTCAGTGCGAGAACGGCCACGACTTCCAATAGGTGCGGATCCGGATCCAGATCCCGAACAGCCCCCGCGGTTCGAAGATCAGGAAGCCGATGATCAACAGGCCGTAGAGGATCGCCTCGACCTGGAAGACCGTGATGCCCTCGGCCGCCGAACTGCTGCTGATGAACGGCAGCACGGCCGGAAGCTCGCGGGTGACCCTCGGCAGCAGGGTGATGAACAGCGCGCCGAGCACCGATCCGGAGATGGTGGCGACACCGCCGATCAGCACCATCGCGATGTACTGCACCGACATCGCGAGGTTGAACGACCCCGGCTCGACGAAGCCGATCATCACGTACAGCAGCGCGCCCGCGACGCCGGCGTAGAACGACGACACCGCGAACGCGATCATCTTGTACCGGGTCACGTCGACCCCGATCACCTCGGCGGCCAGGTCCCGGTCCCGCACGGCGGCCAGCGCCCGGCCGATCCTGGACCGGACCAGGTTCCGGGCCAGGACGCCGAAGATCACCAGCAGCACGAGCATCAGCAGATATTGCTTCTGCGCCTTCGTGAACACCTCCCCGTCGACCGCGAACTGGATGCCCAAGAACTCCGGTACGGCGGCCGGCCGCCCGACCCCGACTCCCCCGGTGAGCTCCCGCCAGTGCTTGGCCACGTGCTCCCCGAGGAACACCAGGCCGAGCGTCACCACGGCCAGGTACAACCCCCGCAGCCGAGCCGCCAGCGGCGCGACGATCAGCCCGGCCAGCCCGGCGACCAGCCCGGCCGCGAGCAACCAGATCGGCAGCGAGGTGATCCCGAACCCGATCAGGCGGGTGCTGTCCGGATCGCCCGACAACGCCGCCGCGGTGTACGCGCCGATGGCCAGGAAGAACGCATGACCGAGCGACACCTGACCGCTGTACCCGGTGACGATGTTCAGCCCGATCGCGCCGATCGACGCAACACAGGCCGTCGCCAGGACGACGAGCAGATCGTCGGTCAGCATGAACGGCAACAACACCGCAAGAATCGCGAGCACAAATGTCCAGCCCCGCTTCGCCGGCGTGTTCAGCAGGCCCATGTCCTGCTTGTACGACAGGTAGAGCAGTGGTCGGCTCATATCCGCTCAACCTCTCTGGTGCCGAACAGGCCGTACGGTCTGACCAACAGGACGAGCAGCATCAACAGGTACGGGACGACCAGGAAGAAGTCGCCGCCGAGGGCGGGGTGCACGTCGCCGCCGTAGCCGCCGACCAGCGCCTCCACCACCCCGATCGCGAGGCCGGCGATCACCGCTCCACCGAGGGAATCGAGGCCGCCGAGGATGATCACCGGCAGGGCTTTGAGCGCAGTCAGCCACAGATTCTGCTCGAGCCCGATGCCGGTCGACAGGAACACCCCCGCCAGCCCGGCGAGCGCGGCCGCGAGCGCCCACGACAGCGAGAACACCCGCCCGACCGAGACACCCTGTGCGAGTGCGACCTCCTGGTCCGACGAGGCCGCCCGCATCGCCAGACCGGTCCGCGACCAGCGGTAGAACGCGAACAGCACGGCCACCACGATCAGCGTCGTCACCAGGGTGGCGAGGTGCCGCTGGTCGATCGTGACACCCAGTATGTCGACCTGCTTCAGACCCCACGGATCACCCATCTGCCGGATGTCCAGGCCGATGAAGGAGTTCACCACCGTACGGATCACGATGTCGACGCCGAGTGTGATGATCGCGATCACGAACACCGGCTTGCCGATCACCGGCCGCAACGCCACCCGTTCCACCCCCATGCCGAGTAACGCGGTCAGCAGCAAGGCGACCACGACGGCGACGAAGAAGTTCATCGACAGCACCAGGTAGCTGACCAGCAGCGCGCCGGCCATCATGAACGCCGGCTGGGCGAAGCTGATCACCCGCATCGACTTGTAGACGATCACGAATCCCAACGCCAGCAGCGCGTAGATCGCCCCGTTGCCGAGACCGCGGACGACCGTGGCGACGAACTCGTTCACCTGACACCCCCGGTGTACATGGACTCGACGAGGCCGGCGAACGCGGTGGCGACGGCGGTGCGTTTCACTTTCTGGGTCGCGGTCAGTTCGCCGTCCTCGTGATCGAGCAGCTTCGGCAGCAGCCGGAACGACCGCACCTGCTCGACCGTGGCGAACCGTTGGTTGATCTCGTCCACGACGCCTTGGACGAGCGCGATCACCTCGGGCTTCGCGGACAGGTCGCCGTACGTGGAATAGGGCAGTCGATGGACCTGCGCCCAGTGGCCGACGGTGTCCGGCTCGATGCCGATCAGCGCGGTGAGGAACTTGCGCCGGTCACCGATCACCACCGCTTCCTTGATGTACGGCGACGCCTTGAGCGCGTTCTCGAGTTCCGACGGGGCGACGTTCTTACCGCCCGCGGTGATGATGATGTCCTTCATCCGGTCGGTGATGCGCAAGTGCGTGCCGTCGACCCACTCCCCCACGTCCCCGGTGTGCAGCCAGCCGTCCGGGTCGAGCACCTTCGCGGTCGCGTCCGGGTCCTGCCAGTAGCCGGCGAACGTCCCGGGATGGCGGGTGAGGATCTCGCCGGTGCTCTCGTCGATCCGCACCTCGACGCCCTCGTGCGCTTCGCCGACCGTGCCGACCTTGACCCGGCCCGGGCGGTTGGCGGTCGCGACGGCGGTGTTCTCGGTCATGCCGTACACCTCGTGCATCGGCAGGCCGAGACCCATGAAGAACCGCAGCACTTCGGGCGCGATCGGTGCGGCCCCGGAGGCGGCGTACCGGACCTTGCGCAGGCCGACGCGATCCTTCAACGCTCGGTAGCAGAACAGCCAGCCGATCGTGTAGACCGCCCTGGACGCAGCGGTGTGACGTCCACCGTTGGCCGCGAGCACGGCGCCGATCCAGTCCGCTCGGCGCAGCCAGTAGCCACCGATCCGGCGCTTGACCGGATCCGCGGACGCGACCCGGATCTGCACGCCGGCCGCGATCTTCTCCCAGATCCGCGGCACGCCGAACAGGATGCTCGGCTGGACCTCGTGCAGGTTGGTCGCGACGGTCTCGATCGACTCGGCGAAGTGCACGCAGACGCCTGCCCCGGCGCCGAACCAGCCGCTGAAGATCCGCTCGGCCACGTGGCACAACGGCAGGTAGGACAGCACGCTGTCGCGCGGCGACGGCGGCGGCGCGGTGAAGCCGCCGCGCACGACGAGTTCCTCGATGGCGAAGTCGACGTTCGTGGCGGTCAGCATCACGCCCTTCGGCGGGCCGGTGGTACCCGAGGTGTAGATCAGCGTGACCACGTCGTCCGGCCGCGCGTCGTCCATTCGCCTGCTCACCGCGTGCGGATTCGCCTCGCGGTGCTCGTCGCCGATCGCCAGGAAATCGGGCCAGGCGATCAGCCGCGGGTCGTCGTACCGGTACCGGATACCGCGTGGCTCGACGTACACGATGTGCTTCAGATCGGGCAGGTCGTCGACCGCCAGTGCCTTGTCGACCTGCTCCTGGTCCTCTGCGATCAGCACCTTCGCACCCGAGTGGCGGAGCAGGTACCCGACCTCGGCGACCGGGTTGGTCGGGTAGAGACCGACGGTGGCGGCGCGGACGGCGACCGTACCAACGTCGGTGTAGAGCCATTCGCGCCGGTTCTCCGAGTGGATGGCGACGCGGTCGCCCGGCTCGATGCCGAGGGCAAGCAACGCGTGACCGACCAGCGCGGCGGTGTCCCAGTACTCGCCCCAGCTGACCTGCTGCCAGATGCCCAGATCCTTCTCCCGCAAGGCGATCACGTCCGGTGTCGTCGCCGCACGGTCCCGGACACGGGTCGCGATCGTGGCGGTCATGACCGGTCCACCTTGTGTTCCTCGCCCAGGTAGGCGCGGATGACATCGGGGTCGGTGGCCACTTCCTTCGGCGTACCGGTGCGGATCGGCTTGCCGAAGTCGATCACCATGATCCGGTCGGCCAGATCCATCACCAGACCCATATCGTGCTCGACCATCACCATCGGCAGACCGAGCTCGTCGCGGATGTCGAGGATGAACCGGGCCATGTCCTCGGTCTCTTCCAGGTTCATCCCGGCGACCGGTTCGTCCAGCAACAACAGCTTCGGCTCGGAGGCGAGTGCGCGACCGAGTTCCACCCGCTTCTGTACGCCGTACGGCAACAGTCCGACCGGGAGTCGCCGCCACTGGGCGAGCTCGAGGAAGTCGACGATCTCCTCGACGGCCCGGCGGTTGGCCCGTTCGTTGCGTTGGGCCTTGCCGAGCCACGCGAAGGCTGCGAGGACGCCGTACGGGTGATGGTGGTGCCGGCCGAGCATCAGGTTGTCCAGCACGGTCAGGTTGGAGAACAGCTCGATGTTCTGGAAGGTGCGGGCGATGCCGAGGCGCGCGATCGCGTGCGGCCGGCGGCCGAGCAGGTCCTCGCCGCCGAACCGGACGGTGCCGCGTTGCGGCCGGTACACGCCGGAGAGCACGTTGAAGATCGACGTCTTGCCGGCCCCGTTCGGCCCGATCACCGCGAACAACTCGCCCGGGTTCACGGTGAAGCTCACGTCGTTGAGCGCGGTCACCCCTTCGAAGCCGAGCACGACGTCCTCGAACGTGAGCACCGGGCTGGGCGCCTGGGTGCTCTCGCTCCGCCGCGCCTCCGTCGCGGTCATGGGACCTCCCGGCCTGGACCTAGGAGCGGATGGAGCCCGGTCATGGGGCCCCCGGCCTGGACTGAGGAGCGGAGGGAGCGCAGCGACTGGAGTGACGAGGGAAGGCCGGGAGCAAGGCCCCATGACCACGCCGGTGCCGGAGGCCCGGCCAAAAGCACCGTCATGACAACCACCGCTTCCGGCGCCGGTAGTGCTTCACGTCGCGGAAGGACCTGGCGGCCGATCCCTCCGCGCCGAGGCCGAGGTAGAACTCCCGTACGTCGCCGTCCGCGAGCAGATCGGCCGCGGGCTTGTCCATCACCACCGCGCCGTTCTCCAGCACGTAACCGTGCTCGGCGATCGCCAGCGCCATCGCCGCGTTCTGCTCGACCAGCAGGACCGTCGTCCCCTGCTGGTTGATCTGCACGATCACGTCCCGGATCTGCCGGACGATCATCGGCGCCAGGCCGAGACTCGGCTCGTCCAGCAGCAGGTACTTCGGATCGGACATCAGCGCCCGGCCGATGGCCAGCATCTGCTGCTCGCCGCCGGACAGGTAGCCGGCCAGTTTGCGGCGGCGGTCGGCCAGCACCGGGAACAGCTGGTAGGTCCGGTCCAGGTTGGTCCTGATCGAGCGCGGGCTGACGTGACCGCCGATCCGGAGGTTCTCCTCGACGGTGAGGTCGGCCAGGATGCGCCGGCCCTCCATCACCTGTTTGATGCCCAGGGCAGCGATCCGGCTGGCGTCGTACGTATGGATCGGCTCGCCGTCGAGCGTGATCGACCCGCGCCGGACCTCGCCGTCATGGACGTCGAGCAGGCCGGAGAGGGCGCGCAGCAAGGTGGACTTGCCGGCACCGTTGGCCCCCAGCAGGGCCACGATCCGCCCCTGCGGTACCTCGAGACCGACGCCACGCAGGACCAGCATCACGTCGTCGTAGACGACCTCGAGGTTCTTCGCCGCCAGCACCCAGCCTCCTCAAGTGCTTGGAGGTTCCCAACCACCATCCTGGCGAGTGAGTGTGACACCACCGCTGTCGTCTTTGAAGACCTCGCAGCCCGGAAATCGGACACTGCCACCCAACCGTGATCCCTGGTCAGGGGTGAAACCAGTTATGCCACTGGTATCAGGCTCACCCCGGCCGCGCCGCGGTGGGGATCGTCCGGGCCGGGGGAGGTTCCGGCACCGACGGGCAGTCAGTCTGGTGGGATGAGCGCCGAACTCGGTCTGGGACTGACCAGCCTCTTCGTGGTCGCGCTGGTGGCGGCCCTGACACCTGTGCTCGTCGGGCTGTTCGGCCGGTTGCGGATCCCCCAGGTCGTGGTGCTCATTCTCGGCGGCGTGGTCGTCGGCCCGGAGGTGCTCGACCTGGCCGATCCGGAAAGCATCGAACTGCTCGCGAACGTCGGTCTGGGGTTCCTGTTCCTGCTGGCCGGCTACGAGCTCGAGCTGGCGGTCTTCCGGCAGCGGGCAGGCAAGCTCGCCATCGTCGGTTGGCTGGTCACCCTGGTGCTGGCCGTCGGGGTCGTCGCGGCGCTCGCGGCGCTGGGGGCCGTCAAGGCGTACGTGCCGGTCGCGCTCGGTCTGACGACGACAGCGCTGGGAACGCTGTTGCCGATCCTGCGGGACAACAACATGCTGCGCGGGTCGTTCAGCTCCTACGTGCTTGCCGCCGGGGCGGTCGGGGAGTTCCTGCCCGTCGTGGCCATCGCGATCTTCCTCGGGTCGAACGGCCGGTTCATCGGGCTGATCTCCTTGGTCGCGGTTGGCGTCCTCGGGCTCCTGCTGAGTCTGGTGCCCAGGCTGAGTCATGGCGGCCGGATCGCGCGGATCCTGTCGGAGGGCGAGCACGCGACTTCGCAGACCACACTGCGGTGGACGGTCGCGATGTTGCTGCTCCTGCTCGTCGTCGCCAACGATTTCGGGCTCGACGTCGTCCTGGGCGCCTTCGTCGCGGGCGTCGTCCTGCGTCGGTGGGCGCCCGGGAACGTCGAGACGCTGGACCACAAACTCGATGCCGTCGGCTACGGCTTCTTCATCCCCATCTTCTTCGTGTCGTCGGGGATGGGTCTGGACCTGCAATCCATCGTCGAAGCGCCTGGGCGGCTGTTCCTGTTCTTCATCCTGCTGCTCCTCGTCCGCGGCGTCCCGACGCTGCTGGTGTACCGGACCGCGCTCCCCCGGACGAGACGGTTCGAGCTCGTCTTCATCGTGTCGACGGCGTTGCCGCTGCTCGTCGCCCTCAGCGAGATCGGACTCGAGACCGGTCACATGCTGCCCGAGAACGCCGCCGCGTTGGTGGGCGCGGGCGTGTTGTCGGTGCTGGTGTACCCCGCGATCGCCGTCGCCATCGACCGCAGGCTCGCCCGCACCCAAGACCCCCTCGCCGAGCCCCAGCCCTGACCAGCAGGCCCGGTCAGACCTGACGATGACAGAGCACGTTCAGGAGCACGTTCAGCCGGATGAGGTTGCCTCACCGTCCGTGCTCAGCGGGCTGGGGTGCAGCCGCCGCGGGGATGGGTGTCCTCGGGCGACCGCGAAGGACAGCAAGACCATCGCGGCCGCGGGCTGCGGCGGTCCAGCCGTAGATGGTCGAAAGACTGGTGCCGCCGTCGACGAGCCGGCCGACCCCGAAGGCAGCGATCCCATAACCGACCTGGTAGAAGGCGATCACACCGCCGGCGACCGCGGTCGACATGGTCGTCAGGGAATTCTGTCCGAGGCTGATCGTCAGCGGTAGCAGGGCGGAACAGCCCAGCCCCGCCAGGCCGAAGACCGCGATGCCCAGCCCCGGTGCATCGTCGGGCAGGGCCGCGATGAGGATGAAAACGATGACGAGAACCACCGGCAACAGGTGGAAGACGACCCGCGCGGGAATCTTGCGTACGATCTGCGCGAACAGCAGCCGGCCGACGGTGACCATGGCCCAGAAGGTGGTCAGTGCCAGCGCGGCCTGGGTCGTGGACGAGCCCCGCGAGGTCAGGTCCTGCTGTGACCAGTTGCCGTTCATCGTCTCGCAGATCCCGTACAGCACTGCGAACCCGGCGAACAACCAGAACCGTCGCGGGATCCCGCCAGTCTGCGCGCGCTGGGCAGTGGCACCCGCCGTCGCGACGTCGAGCGGCAGCCGGATGCTTGCCAGTAGCAACAGGACGAGCAGCAGTGTCGACAGGACGGGGAGACCCCACCAGAAGCCGAGGCCGTCGAAGATGGCGACGAAGACCGGTGCCAGGGCCGTGCCGAGCCCCAGCAGGGCGTTGAGAATCAGCACAGCGCCGTCAGCACCGGCGGGATGGAAGACCGCGGCAAAGGTGTTCAGGACCGGCACGGTCAACCCGAACCCGATCCCCAGGAACCCGGTTGCCACCAGGAGCAGTGGGTACGCCGCCGGGTCGCTGTCGATGCCGCTGGTGACAACCAGCACCACCATCGAGGTGATGTTCGCCGCCAGTCCGGCGAGCAGCACGCGCTTCGCGGTGAACCGGCGCGCCAGGGTGGCCCCCATCAGCGACGTCACGATCGCGGTCAGCACCTGAGGCAGGAACATCGTGCCGTACTGCGTGTTGGACAGGTCGTACCTGGTCGGGTCGGTGAAGATCGAACTGGCGGCCGGGAAAGTCACCAGGGTGATGCCCTGAACCAGACCCGCCAGGTTGACGATCCGGTTCTCCGCCCTCGATGCCACGACAGCTACCCCTTCTCTGCCCTCGTCATGGTCGAGGGGCTCCCACGAGCTCACCTCTGTGGCCGGCACGCCGGCTAATCTGCCGCCGCGTCCTCCTCCCGGCGGGCGGCCGCGACGTTCATCGCGGTGTGCCGTCCCTCGGCCTTCGCCTGATCCAGCGCGGCGTTGAGGGTGATGGCCGCGTCGATCAGCGCCAGGTGCGTGAACGCCTGCGGGAAGTTGCCGAGCTGTTCACCGGTCGAGCCGATCTCCTCGGAGTACAGCCCCACGTGGTTGGCGTAGGTGAGCATCTTCTCGAAGATGAGCCGGGCCTCCTCGAGGCGACCGGCCCGGGCCAGTGCGTCGACGTAGTTGAAGGTGCAGAGCGAGAACGTGCCCTCGTCGCCGGCCAGGCCGTCCGGCGAAGCGGCCGGGTTGTAGCGGTAGACCAGACTGTCGACCACGAGCTCGGATTCCATCGCGTCCAGCGTGGACAGCCACATCGGGTCGTTGGGTGTGATCATACCGACCGTTGCCATCCGCAACATTGACGAGTCGAGGACGGTGTCGTCGTAGTGCTGCACGAACGCTCCGACCTTCTCGTTCCAGCCGCGTTGCATCACCTGGTTGTAGATCGTGTCCCGGCTGTTGGTCCAGCGGTCCACCGCCCCCGGCCGGCCATGCTCCGCGGCCATCCGGATCGCCCGGTCGAAGGCGACCCAGCTCATCACCCGGCCATAGGTGAAGTCCTTCTGCCCACCGCGCGTCTCCCAGATCCCCTCACCCGGCAGGTCCCAGTTGTCGGTCAGCCAGTCGACGATGCCACGCAGCGCGATCCAGCCGCTGTGGCCGAGCTCGATACCGTGCTGATCCGCGAAGTAGATGCTGTCCAGCGCCTCGCCGAAGATGTCCATCTGCCGCTGGTCCGAGGCACCGTTGCCGATCCGCACCGGCCGGGAACCTCGGTAGCCCTCGAGATGCTCGAGCGACTCCTCGACCAGGTCGGACGAACCGTCCACGCGGTACATGATGTTGAGCGGACCGCCTTTGCCCGTGGTCTTCTCCTGGACGCGGTCCCGCAACCACGCACAGAACTCGGCCGCCTCCTCGGTGAAGCCCATGCCGAGCAGTGCGTACACGGAGAACGAGGCGTCCCGCACCCAGGTGTAGCGGTAGTCCCAGTTGCGCTCGCCGCCGACCTGTTCGGGCAACCCGGCAGTGGGTGCGGCCACCAGCGCGCCGGTCGGCGCGTACGTCATCAGTTTCAGTGTGATCGCCGAGCGCTGCAGCATCTCCCGCCACCGGCCGGTGTACGTCGACTTGGACAGCCACTCCCGCCAGAAGGTCGTGGCGTCTTCGAACATCCCGGTGAACTCCGCGATCCCGATCTCCCGGGGTGGCCCGTCGGCCGCCGACTCCAGCACCAGCCCCCGGACCTGCCCGGCTGACATCGCATAGTCGATGTGGATGTCGCCACCGTCCACCCGTACCTGCGCCAACCGCTCGTCACCCGGCTCACGGACCGCGTGCAACGTCAGGGTCAGGTCGTCGGTCACGAAGACCGCGCCCAGCTCGACCAGCTGCGTCTCGTGTTCCTGGCGGCCGTAGTCGAACCGGGGCGCGATGTCCACCTCGAAGTCGATCCGCCCCCGCACGCACCGCATCATCCGCAGGATCCGGTGGTTCGCGGTGGGCTGCTTGCCGGCCGGCGGCATGAAGTCGACGACCTCGCCGACGCCGTCCTCGGTCATGAACCGGGTGATCAGGATCGCGGTGTCCGGGAAGTACAGCTGCCGGCTCGTGACGCCGGCGCCGGTCGCCCGGGCCCGGAAGTAGCCGCCGCGCTCCTGGTCGAGCAATGCGGCGAAGACGCTCGGCGAGTCGAACCGTGGACAGCAGAACCAGTCGATGGACCCGTCCGTGGTCACCAGTGCGGCAGTCTGCAGGTCGCCGATCAACCCGTGGTCGGCGATGGGGGGGTAGTCGGCCATGATGGGTCGTCTCCTGTTCGGTTGCGGTAGAGATCGGCGCCGCCGGGCGCGACCTGCTGCATCGTGAAGGCTCGTTCGCGCCGGGTCTCCCGGCTGAAGGCGATCGCCCAGCCGAGCACCGCCCCGAAGCGGTTACGGAACCCGGTCAGGAAGGCGATGTGGATGCCGAGCCAGGAAAGCCAGCCGAGCCGGCCGCTCAGGTGCACCCGACCGACCGAAACGACAGCCTGACCGCGCGCGATGTAGGCCGCGGAGCCCAGGTCGCGGTACTTGAACGGCTTCGGCGGACCGGTCTGCCCGTCCATCTCGTTCCTGATCCGCTTCGCCGCGTAGTACCCGGTCTGCATCGCCACCTCGCCGACGCCGGGAAGGTCGTCGAGGCTCATCACGTCACCGACCACCGAGATCTCCGGGTGGCCGGGCAGGGTGAGATCAGGCTGGACCTTGATCCGCCCGGCCCTGTCCTGCTCCCCGCCTGCCGCCTTCGCGAGCTCATCGGCGACCGGCTGCGCCGCCACCCCGGCGGCCCACAGCACGGTTCCCACCTCGTACGGCGTACTCGCGCCGTCGGGTCCCCGGACCACCAACCCGTGCTGGTCGACGTTGGTGACGATCGACCCCAGGTGGAGCTCGACGCCGAGGTCGGTCAGTGCGGCGGCTGCCTTGGCGGACAGCTTCGGGCCGAACGGCGCGAGCGGCGCGTCGCCGCCGTCGAAGAGCAGCACCTTGGCCTCGGTGGGATCGATGTCGTGGAACTGCTTGCTCAGCGTCGTCGTGGCCAGCTCACGGATCTGCCCGGCCAGCTCGACACCCGTCGGGCCGGCGCCGACCAGCGCGAACGAGAGCCACCGCCGGCGCTCGGCGGGATCGGTGGCCGTCTGGGCCATCTCGAACGCACCGAAGACCCGGCGCCGGATCAGCAACGCATCGGCCAGGGTCTTCATCCCGGGTGCGAACTCGGCGAACTCGTCATGCCCGAAGTACGACTGCCGCACGCCGGCGGCCAGGATCAGGTCGTCGTACGGGAACTCGATCTCGCCGCCGGTCGGCCGAGTCGCGTGCACGATGCGGGCCTGGACGTCGAAACCGGTCACCTCGGCGAGCACGCAGTCGACGTTGGTGTACCTGCGCAGTATCGCCCGCAGCGGCATCGCGACCTGGCCCTCGGACAGCATCCCGGTGGCGCACTGGTACAGCAGCGGTTGGAACAGGTGATGGGCGGCGCGGTCCACCAGAGTGACCTGCACCCGTCGGCGCCGGAACGCACGCGCTGCGAACAGACCGGCGAAGCCCCCGCCCACGATCACCACCCGGCGAGGCTCCGATCGATCCTCCGCGCCGCTCCTGGTCCGCTGTCTCATCGACTGGCCTCCTGGATCATCCGGCCGGGTCGTGCCAGATCACGCCGTGCGGCAGCAGGGCGTCGGCCTCCTTGGGCCCCCAACTGCCCTTGGCGTACGGGATCACGGGAAGGGCGTCACCGAGGACCGGCTCGACCACTCGCCAGGCGGCCTCGACCGTGTCCTGCGCGGCGAAGAGCGCCTGCCGGCCCAGGAGCGCCGCCCCGATCAGCCGGTCGTACGGTCGCTGGTCGGATCCCGGCGCCTCGGCGAAGGTGAGGTCCTCGGCCTGCGCGGACCAGCCGGCGCCGGGCTTCTTGCCGGTCAGGGTGAGCCCGACCTGGCTCTCCGGCCAGATCCGGAACCGCAGCATGTTCGCGCCGGCGGAACTCCCGAGCTCGAAGAAGTCCTGCGGTGGGCGCCGGAACCGGACCACCACCTCGGTCGCGGTGACCGGCATGCACTTCCCGGCGCGGATCGCGATCGGTACTCCGGCCCAGCGCCAGGTGTCGAGGGCGAGCCGGACCGCGACGTAGCTCTCGGTCCGCGACTGAGGGTCGACGCCGGCGACGTCCAGATAGCCGTCGTACTGCCCGAGCACCGTGTCGTCGGCGGTGAGCGGGCGCAGTGACTTGATCACCCCGGTCTTCTGAGACCGCCAAGCGGCATCGTCGAGGTGGCCCGGCGGATCGGCCACGACGCTCGCGAGCACCTGCAGCATGTGGTTCTGGAGGACGTCGCGGATCGCCCCGGTGCGGTCGTAGAAGCTGCCCCGGTCGGACACGTCGAAGCTCTCCGCCATGGTGATCTGGATGCTCTCCACGTGATCGCGGTTGAGCAGCGGTTCGATCACCGAGTTGGCGAAGCGGGCGAACAGCACGTTCTCCAGCGGGTCCAGCCCGAGCCAGTGGTCCACCCGGTAGATGGCGTCCTCGGGGAAGACCTTGTTCATGGTCGCGTTGAGCTTCTGGGCGCTGGCCAGGTCGGTGCCGAACGGCTTCTCGACCATCACCCGGGCACCGTCGGCCTTGCCCGCGGTCGCGATGCCCTCGGCGATCCGGCCGAACAACGGCGGCGGCACCTCGAGGTAGAACAGCGCCCGTCCGCCGGTGCCGATCTCGTCGGCCATCGCGGCGTACGTCGCGTTGTCGTCGAGGTCGCCGTCGATGTAGCGCAGGAGGCCGAGCATGCCGGCCGCGGCGGGGCTGTCCGGGTCGATCCCGTTGGCCTGCAACGATGCCGCGGCGTACGCGCGGAACTGGTCGATTCCCCAGCCGCTCTTGGCCACCCCGACGATCGGTACGTCGAGCACGCCCCGGTCGACCAGCCCGACCAGAGCAGGGAAGGTCTCCAGCTTCGCGAGGTCACCGGTCGCTCCGAAGATGACCAGCGCGTCCATGTCGGCGGTTGGCATAGAGGTTCTCCTATTCAGTTCGGGTCTGCTGGGCTCAGCGGAGTCGGTCGAGGATGTGGTCGCCGACCCGGAGCGCGTTCGCGATCGCGGTCAGCGAGGGGTTCACGGCACCGATGCTCGGGAAGAAGCTGGTGTCGACGACGTAGAGGTTGTCGAGATCGTGGGCTTTGCAGTTCACGTCGAGCGCCGAGCTCGCCGGGTCGTCGCCGAACCGCACGGTGCCGGCCTGGTGAGCGGTCGCGCCGATGGGCATCCCCTTGTGCAGGTAGATGCTGTGGTCGAGCAACTTGTGCTCGTGCATCCCGAGGTCGCCGAGCATGTCCTGCAACTTGTGCCGGAGCCGGTTGACCCCCTCGACGTTGTTCTTCTCGTCGAGGGCCAGCTGGATCGATCCGTCCGCGCGCACGGTGACCCGGTTGTCCGGCTGCGGCAGGTCCTCACCGCACAGCCAGAAGTCGACCGCGTGGTGGGCGATCATCTCGAACGGCATGCCCGGTGAGACCTTGCCGGCCCAGCGTGGCGCGCCGCTGCGGACCTGCTCGGTATCGGACTTGCCCAGCATCTGGATCCCGCCGAGCGGGTAGTCCCAGTCGTCGGCGCCGAGGTACCAGTCGTTCATCGCCAGGGTCTTCTGGAACAGGGTCGGGTTCGGCTCCTTCGACACCGCCATCAGCGCGAGGTTGTTGTGCCGCAGGTAGTGGCGGCCGACGACGTCAGAGCTGTTCGCGAGACCCTGCGGATGGCGGTCGTTCGCCGACTTCAGCAGCAGTACGGCGGAGTTGACCGCACCGCAGGCGACGACCACGAGGTCCGCGCTGAACTGAACGGTTGACCCGTCGATCTCGGTCACGACCTGCGAGACGGTCCGTCCGGTCGGGTCGGTCTCCAGCCGCAGCACGTGCGCGTTCGTCAGCATCGAGACGTTCTCGTGCTGCAGCGCCGGGTCGACACAGATCACCTGTGCATCCGACTTCGCCTGCAGCAGGCACGGGAACCCGTCCACTCGGTCGCACCGGATGCAGACGCTCTCCCTGGTCGCGCGGCCGTGCTCGTCCTGGACGAGGTCGACGCCGATCGGCAGGTGGAACGGATGCAGCCCCTGCTTGTCCAGGTCGTTGCTCAACTGCTGGATCCGGGGCTCGTGCTCGACCGGCGCGAAACGGTACTCCGCACTGGCCGACCCCTCGGTGGGATCCTCGCCGTGGCGGCCGTGAACCCGGTACAGGTGCTCGGCCTCGGTGTAGTACGGCTCGAGATCGTCGTACCCCAGCGGCCACGCGGGCGAGATGCCACCGTGGTGCCGGATTTCGCCGAAGTCCTGTGGCCGCAGCCGGAACAGCGCGGCGCCGTAGAACTTGGTGTTCCCGCCGACGTAGTAGTTGACCTCCGGCGGGAACTCGTGGCCGTGCGCGTCGTACCAGAACTCCGGCGCGCGGTACCGGCCCTCGACGAACACCGACGAGGAGTCCCAGTTCTGGCGTTCTCGCGGTAGGTAGTCCCCCCGTTCGAGCAGGAGGACCCGCTTACCGGACGGCGCCAGCCGATGGGCCAGCGTGCCGCCTCCCGCGCCGGTACCGATGATAATCACGTCGTAGTGCTGGTCTCCTGCCATCTATCCAGCCTTCGCCGAGAGCGGCGCCTGAGCCTCATCCTCTTTGGATGATTGAGCTAGGTACTCAGCCGGTGACGGAACACGAAGTACGACCAGGTCTGGTACAGCAGCACCAAGGGGAAGCACACCAGCGCGACCACGCTCATCACCGTGAGCGCGTAGTCGGCCGATGCCGCGTTGGCCACGGTGAGGCTGTTCGCAGGATCCGTACTGGACACCAGGACCTGTGGGTAGAGGGCGGCGAACAGTCCAGCCACAGCACACGCCATCGCCGTCGCCGACAGGACGAACGCCGTACCGTCGCGCGCCCGGTGCACTGCCCAGATGGAGACGACCAGCGCCGCCGGGCCGACGGCCAGCGGCAGGACCGGCGCCCAGCCGTGGTCGGAGATGACCAGGAGCCAGACCGTGTAGACCGTGACCACCACAAAGCCCACCCAGCCGAACCCGCGAGCGGCGCGGTGTGCTCGCTCACGCAGCTCACCAGTGGTCCTGATGCCGAGGAACGTCGCCCCGTTCACGAGACAGAGCACCACCAGCGTCACCCCGGTCCACAGGCCGAACGGCGTGAAGAGATCCCAGAACGAGCCCGTGAACTCGCCGTCCGCGTCAATGGGCAGACCCGCGACCAGGTCACCCAGCGCGATCCCGAGCACGAGCGGGGCCAGCAGGCTGCCGGTCGTCAGTGTTCCGCTCCACAGCCGGCGCCAGCCGGGCCGGTCGACCTTGCCGCGGAACTCGAAGGACACGCCGCGGGCGATCAGCGCCACCAACAACAGCACGACCGCGAGGTAACTCGCCGAGAACCAGGTGGCGTACCAGTCTGGGAAGGCGGCGAAGATCCCCGCACCGCCGACGATCAGCCAGACCTCGTTGCCGTCCCAGAACGGGCCGATGGTGTTGATCGCCACCCGGCGCTCGCGTCCGGTCCGGCCGAGAACCCGATGCAACATCCCGACACCGAAGTCGAAGCCCTCCAGGACGAAGAAGCCGGTCCACAGGATCGCGATGATCACGAACCACAGCTCGGGTAGTCCCACAGCCGCCTCCCGGAACGTTCGCTAGTAGGTGATCGCCGGCGTACGGGGATCGCGGCCGGGCTCTTCCTCGCCATGCTCGAGTTCGAGGCCGCGCCGCGCGTAGCGCAGCATCAGAAAGAGGTAGACGATCCCGAGCAGCAGGTAGACGGCGACCAGCACCCCGATGCTGATCGCGAGCTCGGTCGTGCTGACCGAGGTGGACACGCCGTCCGCGGTCTTCATGAGCCCCTGGACGATCCACGGCTGGCGCCCGTTCTCGGTCAGCATCCAGCCGGCCGTGTTCATCAGGAACGGCGCCAGCACCGCCCAGGTCGCCACCGCGAGGAACAGTCGCGACTCCTTGAGCTTCTTGCGGTACAGCAGCCAGGCGCCCCAGAGGGCGAGCAGCGTGATCAGGCTGCCGAGGTAGGCCATCACCCGCATCGACCAGTACTGCACGAACACGTTCGGCACGTAGTCGCCTTGGCCGTACTGCTGGACGTCGGCCGCCTGCAGTTGGTTGAGCCCCTCCACCTCGCCGTTCCACGTGCCGGTGGCGAGCAAGGACAGTAGATGAGGTACTTCGAGCACCTGGGTCGGGTCCTCGTCCCTCCTGCCGCCGCCGATCTGGAACAGCGAGAACGAGCAGGGCTGACAGGTCTCCCACTGCGCCTCGGCGGCCGAGATCTTCATCGGCTGGTACTCCGCCTCCACCACACCGAGGTGGCTGCCGACCCCCAAGGCCAGGAACGAGACCGGAACCAGGACGATGATCGCGAGCTTGGCCGAGCCGCGGAAGAGTCCGCCGTGCTCGTTGCGCCTGAGCTGCCACGCGGACACTGCCAGCATCAGCACGGCTCCGGTCAGCAGCGAGGCCAGGATCACGTGGATGTAGCCCCAGACGAACACGGGGTTCGTGAACAGGGCACCGATCGAGCTGAGCTGTGGCCGCCCGGTCTGGGCGTCGGTGGTGTAGCCCACTGGGTGCTGCATCCACGAGTTCGCGGCCATGATGAACGCCGCCGAGAGCGAGGCCCCAACGGCAACCAGCCAGATCGTGGCGAGGTGGATCCGCCGGGGCAGCACGTTCCAGCCGAAGACCCACAGTCCCAGGAACGTCGACTCCAGGAAGAACGCCGCCAGTCCCTCCATCGCCAGTGGTGCACCGAACACGTCGCCGACGAACCGCGAGTACGCCGACCAGTTCATGCCGAACTGGAACTCCTGCACCAACCCGGTGACGACCCCGACCGCGATGTTGATCAGCAGCAGGTGGCCGAAGAACCGGGTCAGCCGCTTGTGGTCCTCCTTGCCCGATCGATACCACTTGGTGTGCAGGACGGCTACCAGGAACGCCAGCCCGATCGTCACCGGGACGAAGACGAAGTGGTAGATGGTGGTAGTGGCGAACTGGATGCGCGCCAGATCGGTCGGGTCCATCGAAGACCTTTCCTCGGGCTGATCACCCTGGTCGGAAGAGTTCGTCCTTCCTGGCAGGCTCACGTGAGCGCCGCCGTCGGCGCATCACTCAGACTGGATGAGTTCTGCTTTTTCCCTGGCCCAGAGCCGCGCGTACGCCCGGCGGGCCGCGACCAGCTCCGCGTGCGTGCCCGACTCCACCACCCGGCCGGCCTCCAGCAGGAGGATCCGGTCGACGGTTTGCAGGCCGCTCAGCCGGTGCGTGATGAGCAGTGTGGTGCGCCCGGAGGACGCAGCCAGCAGGTTCGCGGTCAGCGCGTCGGCGGCCCGAGGGTCGAGGTGCTCGGTCGGCTCGTCGAGGATGAGCACCGGAAAGTCCGCCAGCAGGGCGCGAGCGACGACGAGCCGCTGCCGCTGGCCGCCAGAGAGCCGGGCGCCGTGCTCGCCGACTTCGGTGGCCAGGCCCCTCGGCAGGCCCTCGACCCAGTCCAGCAGACCGACCGCCGCCAGCGCGGCCCGGATCTGGGCCTCGGTCGCGTCCGGGCGCGCCAGCCGGAGATTGTCGCCGATCGTCCGGTCGAAGACGTGTGCGTCCTGCCCGGCCAGGCCGACCACGCGGCGGACGGCGTCGGGTTCCAGGTCGCCGAGACAGACCCCGTTCAGCGACGCCGCACCGGACTCGAGTTCGAGGAACCGCAGCAGGACGGCGGCCAGCGTGGACTTGCCGGCTCCGCTGGGTCCGACCACCGCCACGCGATCCCCGGGAGCCAGCTCCAGGTCGATCCCGTCGAGCGCGAGGTGTCCGGACGGGTAGCGGGCGCGCACGTCGCGTAGCCGGATCGAGTACGGCGCAGCCGGCAGCGGCACCGGAGCCGCGGGCTCGCGGACCGGGACTTCGGTAGCCAGGAGGGCATCCACCCGGGCCTGGCACCGTCGTACCCGCTCGAAGATCGCGAAGGCCTGCGGGAGTCCGGTGACCAGCTCGAAGGCGGCCAAGGTGACCAGGACGACGACGGTGAGCAGCACACCGGGGAGCTGGCCGTTGTCGACGGCAACGATTCCGGCGACGAGCACACCCCAGACGCACAGGCCCGCGAGCAAGGTGGTCAGCCCCGAGCCGGTCCCGGCGGTGCGTGCAGCCGACCGGGCCACCGTGGTCAGCTCCGCATCGGCCCGCCCGGCCCGGCGCAACTGCGCATTCGCGGCACCGTAGGCGATCAGGTCGGGCGCGCCCTGGACCAGGTCGACCACGGCGGTCGACAGCTCGCCTCGCGTCTCGGCCTGGCGCATTTCCGACCGTCGCACCAGATGCCGGGCGAGGACGGGAACGGCGGTCCCGCAGAACAGCACAGCGACCACGACCACGACGCCGGCGGTCGGTACCAGGGTCCCGACCAGGCCGACCGTCAACCCGGCGGAGGCGACGAAGACGACGTACGGCGAGACCACGCGCAGCAGCAGATCCTGCAGCGAATCCACGTCATCGACGAAACGGGCCAGCAGATCACCGCTGCGGAAAGTCTGCAGACCCGCCGGGGCGAGACGCTCGAGTCGCCCGTAGACCTTCATCCGTACGTCGGCCAGGACGCGGAACGCCGCATCATGGCCGACCAGGCGCTCGGCGTACCGGAGCAACCCGCGACTGATCCCGAAGAACCTCACCCCGACGACAGCGAGTCCCAGCACCGCCATGTTCGGGTGTTCGGAGGCGCGGGCGATCAGCCAGCCGGCGGTCGCCGCGAGACCGAGGCCGGCGGCGGCGCCACCCGCCCCGAGGAGGCTGGCCGCCGCCAGCCGGGCCGTCACTCCGGACGTCATCGGTAGTCCAACGAGGTCGCGTGTTCCAGCCGGATCTCCCGGTCCGCCAACGCGACCAGGCCCGGCCGGTGCGCGGCGATCAGCGCGGTCCGGCCGGTGGTCAGGCGGGTGACCGCAGCGAGGACCGACGCCTCGGTCTCCCCGTCCAGGTTGGCCGTAGGCTCGTCCAGCAGCAGCAGCGGAGCATCCACCAGGAACGCCCGGGCCAGTGCGACGCGCTGCCTCTCCCCCGCGGACAGACCGGCGCCGCGCTCGCCCAGTGGCGTCGCGAGCCCGTGCGGCAGCCGGTCGGTCAGTTGTGCCAGCCCGGCGTCGTGAACCGCTCGCAGTACGTCCTCGTCAGCAGCGTCCGGCCTGCCGAGCCTGACGTTGTCGGCCAGGCTCGCGGCCAGCAGGTAGGGCCGCTGCGGGACCCAGGCCACAGTCCCGCGCCAGCGGTCGAGATCGAGCTGGGCGAGGTCCACCCCGCAGACGGTCATCTGCCCGGAGTCCACGCCGACGAAGCCCAGCAGTACGGCGATCAGGGTCGACTTGCCGCAGCCGCTCGGACCGGTCAAGGCCACCACCTCACCCGGCCGGACCGACAGGCTGACCCGGTCGAGTGCGGGTTCGGCCCGGTCCGGGTAGCTCACGCACACCTCGTCCACACGCAGATCCACGGCCTGGTGGCGCACAAGACCGACACCGGTACGGCCGGCCGGCAGCGGGCTGTCCAGCACGGTGAACACCTGCTCCGCCGCGGCGGCACCATCCGTGCTGGCGTGAAAGCTGGCGCCAAGTGTGCGCAGCGGTAGGTAGGCCTCAGGAGCAAGGATGAGCACGAACAAACCGGTCGAGAGGTCGAGATCGCCGCTGACGAGCCTGATTCCGACAGCCACCGCGACAACCGCCACCGACAACGACGCGAGCAGTTCCAACACCAGGGAGGACAGGAAGGCCACGCGCAGTGTGCCCATCGTCTCCTGGCGGAAGTTGTCCGTCGTCCGCCGGACCAGGTCTGCCTGGGCGCGCGCCTGGCCGAACACCTTGAGCGTCGTCAGTCCGGCGATGCTGTCGAGAAAGTGCCCGCCGAGACGCTGCAGGGCGACAAGACGCTTGGCCGACTGGGCTTTGGCGCCGGCACCGACGACCGCCATCAGTAGTGGGATCAGCGGAACCGTGCCGGCGATGATCGCCGCGGCCACGATGTCCTGCGTCACCGCCGCGGTGATGACTGCGACGGGGATCACGACCGCCAGGACCAGTTGCGGCAGGTAACGGGTGAAGTAGCCGTCGAGAGCATCGAGGCCGCGGGTACCCAATGCCTCGAGGTCAGCGGTGCGGTGCCGGGCGAGCCAGGCCGGGCCCAGGGCGACAACCTGCCGCAGCAGGGTCATCCGCAGCTCCGCCTTGGCCTGGGTGCCGGCCCGGTGCGCCATCAGTTCGGCCGACCAGACGAGCACGGCACGGGCGATGATGACGCCGAGCAGAACCAGCAGCGGGCCGCGCAACTCGTCGAGGCCCGCCCCGTCCTGGAACGACGCGGAGATCAGCCCTGCCAGCAGCCAGGCTTGCGCGACGACCAGGGCCGCGGTCGCGACCCCGAGAGCGGCGGACCGCAGCAACAACGCCCGGACTGCCCGGGTCCGCGCGATCAGTCGCCGGTCAACGGCGGGCATCGGAGGTCTCACCGGGCCGGGTGGTGCCAAGGCCCTGCCGGTCGCTCATCCGCGCCACGGCCCGATCGAACGGGTCGGCGAACGCCGCGTCGGTCGCCCGGTTCAGGGCGTCGAGGTGAGACTGCACCGCCGCCCGGCGTGCGGGCAGGACTCCGGCCAGCAGATCCTCGAGCATGGCGCGCAACCGCCGGCAGACCTGCGGTGAGGAGGCGCCGTACTGGCGGATCTCGGTCACGCCGAGGTCGAGGTACTCCACCCAGCCGCGGGTCCGGACGACCAGGCGGACCCGGCCGTCGGCGTCGAGCGCTGTTCCCCGGAAGACCCGGTCGGAGGAGCCGATCCCGAGCAACAGGTCGTCGATATGGTTGAGCACCTGGGTCGCCGTGGTGGGGTCGTTGACGGCCGGCGACAGCGCCCGGATGGCGATATCGACCATGATGCGCAGCGCGAAGGCCGGGTCCTGGTCGATCGTGCGCTCGCGGCCCAGCGAGACCATCGCGCTCAATCGCCGCAGGTCGATCTCGCTCGCCGCCCCGTGAACCTCCATCAGCACCGTCCTCGCGGTGACGAAGTCACCGATCGTGTGCGGTATGACACAGACCTGGCCGCGGGCCGCCGCGAACCGGACGAGAGCCGCGATGTCGAGGTCCTGGATGGCGCCCGAGCGGGGCGCCAGGACCTGCGCGTCCGGCTGCCCGCGCCTGTCCCGGTGGTCGTTGCTCCCGGCGGACGACGTGAGGCCGTCGTTCGCGGCCGCGATGGCCAGACCGGCGTGTGCCATCGCCGCCGCGACGGCGACCGGCCGCAGGGCATGGACGAACCTGTTGAAGTACAGCAGCAGGAGGATCAGGTCGGTACTGACGGCCAGCCCGACCAGGGTGATGCCCAGGTCAGGCACGGAGTCGGACTCCACATGGCGCAGCAGGGCGAAGCTGAAGGTGAACGTGGCCGTGAACGCCGCGAGGACGAGCTTCTGCAGCCGGTCCCGGTACCACAGCCGCATGAAGCGCGGCGACAGCGTGCCGGTCGCCATCTGCACGACCAGCACCCCGATCGTGACCACGAAGCCGATCAGCCCGACCATCGCGGCCGCGGCGGCCGACAACACGCTGTTCGCGGTGTCCGCGGAGTACGACCACTGCGGTGGCAAGGCGATCCGGCCCTCGATCCACACGTCGATGTCGGCCAGCACCACACCGATCACGCCACCGATGAGCGGCACCACCCACAGGCTCTGCCGGACGAACTGGCGAGCTCGGAACCCAGCTGCCCAGGCGATCACCGGTCGCTGTCCGCTCATGTCGGTCAGTGATGGAACCCGGCCGGCGACTTCTCCTGCGGCATCGGAGCCACCAGCCCGTCGAGCCAGTCGACCGCCACCCGCACGTCGCGCAAGAACAGTTCGGCCATGTCGTGACTGAACCCGTTGCGCACGACCACCCGCAGTACGACCAGATCCTCCCGGTTCGGCGGCATCGTGTACGCCGGCACCAGCCAGCCCCGCTCGCGCAGCTTCCGCGAGACGTCGTACGCCGTGTACTTGGTGATGCCGTCGGCCATCCGGAACGCGAACACCGGCAGGTCGCGTCCGTCCGAGACCAGCTCGAACTCGGGCATCTCCTTGATCGCATCGGTGAGGTGCACGGCGACGTCCTGGCAGGTCTGCTGGATTCGCCGGTAGCCGTCCCGGCCGAGCCGTAGGAACTGGAAGTACTGCAGCAGTACCTGTGCGCCAGGCCGGGAGAAGTTCAGCGCGAACGTCGGCATGTCCCCGCCGAGGTAGTTCACCTTGAAGACGAGTTCCTCGGGCAGATTCTCGGTGTGCCGCCACAGCACCCAGCCGACGCCCGGATAGACGAGCCCGTACTTGTGCCCCGACGACTGGATTGAGGCCACTCGCGGCAGCCGGAAGTCCCACACCAGGTCGGGCTGCAGGAAGGGAGCCACGAAGCCCCCGGACGCGGCGTCGACGTGCACCGGCACGGACAATCCGGTCCGCTCCTCCAGATCGTCCAGCGCGGCGCAGATCTCGGCGACCGGCTCGTAACTGCCTTCCATCGTCGAGCCGAGGATGGCGACCACGCCGATGGTGTTCTCGTCCACGTACTGCACAGCCCGGTCGGCGGTGAGGTACAGGTTGTCGCCCTCGAGCGGCACGTACCTCGGCTCGACGTCCCAGTACTCGGCGAACTTCTCCCAGACGACCTGCACGTTCTGGCCCATCACGAGGTTCGGCCGGTCGAAGGGTTTACCCGCGGCGCGACGGGCGTGCTGCCAGCGCCGTTTGAGCGCCAGGCCGCCCAGCATGCAGCCCTCGGAGCTGCCCGTCGTCGACGTCCCGATCGCGTCGGCCGTGTCCGGCGCGTTCCACAGGTCGGCGAGCATCCGCACGCAGCGGGCCTCGATGTCCGCCGTCTGCGGGTACTCGTCCTTGTCGACCATGTTCTTGTCGGCCGTCTCGGCGTACAGCCGGTCCGCCTCGTCGTCCATCCAGGTGGTCACGAACGTGGCCAGGTTGAACCGGGCGTTGCCGTCCAGCATGACCTCGTCCCGGACGATCTGGTACGCCGACTGCGGCAGCATCTCGTCACTCGGCATTCGGTCCTTCGGGACCGCCAGCAGGCTGTCCCTGGTGAACCGTGGTAACGCGGCCAGATCGCGAACCGCCTGCCCATTCGTGCTACTGATCCCGGTCATCGCCGACCACCCCTCGATCACGACGACATGATTTTGCCGCCGCAACCCATCCCACACCCGGGCACCCCGAACCGTCCTCACCCGCTCCGCATGAGGCGCGAACCCTCGGCCCGCGACGCTGTCAGAGCGAGCGGACCCAGTTCGAGAGCAGGGCAGCGCCGGCGTCGCCGGACTTTTCCGGGTGGAACTGGGTGGCCGAGAGTGGCCCGTTCTCGACCGCGGCGACGAAGCGGTCGGCGCCGTACGTCGTCCAGGTCACCAGCGGAGCCACCGACTCGCGGGCGCCCTTCAGCTCCCACTCGCGGACGCCGTACGAGTGGACGAAGTAGAACCGCTCCTTCTCGATGCCGTCGAACAGCGTGGTCCCGGCCGGGACGTCGATGGTGTTCCACCCCATGTGAGGAACCGGTAGCGCCCTGCCTTCGGCCCCACCCCTACCCACCCCGCCGTTCACCGGCTGTAGCCGCTCTACGGTGCCGGGCCACTGCTCGCAGCCCTCGGTCTCGACACCGTGCTCGATACCGCGGGCGAACAGGATCTGCATGCCGACACAGATGCCGAGCACCGGACGGCCGCCGGTCAGCCGACGGTCGACGAGTACGTCGCCTCGCACCGCCTTCAGCCCGGTCATGCAGGCTTCGAAGGCACCGACACCGGGGACGAGCAGGCCGTCGGCGTTCAGAGCCTGGTCGAAGTCCGAAGTGACCGTGACGTCCGCGCCGACACGCTGCAGCGCCCGCTCCCCCGACCGGATGTTGCCGGAACCGTAGTCGAGCAGGACGACCTTCTTGCTCACAAGGCGCCCTTGGTGGAGGGGATTCCCGGCTGCCGCGGGTCCAGCTCGGCGGCGGTCCGCAGCGCCCGGGCGAACGCCTTGAACTGCGCCTCGACGATGTGGTGCGGGTCGCGACCGGACAGCACCCGGATGTGGATGCAGATCGCGGCGTTGAACGCGAGCGTCTCGAACACGTGCTGGGTCAGCGAGCCGGCGTAGTCGCCGCCGATGATCGCGTAGACCTGACCGTCCGGCTCGCCGGTGTGGACGCAGTACGGCCGGCCGGACAGGTCGACCGTGCAGTGCACGAGCGCCTCGTCCAGCGGCACGGTCGCGTCGCCGAACCGGCGGATGCCGCGCTTGTCGCCGAGCGCTTCCTTGAGGGCCTGGCCGATGCCGATCGCAGTGTCCTCGACGGTGTGGTGGGCGTCGATCTCCAGGTCGCCGACGGTGTTCACGTGCAGGTCGAGCAGCGCGTGTTTGGCCAGCGCGTTGAGCATGTGGTCGTAGAACCCGACACCGGTGGAGATGTCGGCGCGGCCCTCACCGTCGATGTTCAGCTCGACCAGGACCTTCGACTCGCTGGTCTCCCGATCGATCCGTGCCGTGCGAGTCATGCTTGTCCTCGCTTCGCTGCGGGCAAGCATGACTCGCCTTCGACGCTGTGTTGTTTGATGAGTTCGCTTCGCTCACTCATGTCAGCCTTCCAATGTCTGTCTTGAGGACACGCTCCAGTGAAGCGCGGAATGCGGCCATCTCGGCGCCGGTGCCGATCGAGACCCGCAGCCAGCCGTCCGGCCCGGTCTCGCGGATCAGTACGCCGTCGTCCAGCAGCGACTGCCAGACCGCGTGCCGGTCGGCGAACGTACCGAACAGGACGAAGTTCGCGTCCGAGTCGACCGCGCGCAGGCCCTGCGACCGCAGCCAGTCGACCGTCTCGTCGCGCTCGACCCGCAACTGCTCGACTCGGCCGAGCAACTCCTCGGAGTGCCGCAACGCGGCCCGAGCGACCGCCTGGGTCACCGCCGACAGGTGGTACGGCAACCGCACGATCCGCAGCGCGTCCACCAACTGCTTGCTCGCGGCAAGGTATCCGACCCGGCCGCCGGCCAGTGCGAACGCCTTTGACATCGTCCGTGCCACCGCCAGGTTCGGGTACGACGGCAGCAGCGTGACAGCACTCGGTGTCCCGGTCCGGCGGAACTCGGCGTACGCCTCGTCCACCACCAGGACGGCACCGTTCGCGGCGGTCCGGGCGGCGAGCGCCTCGACCACCTGGATCGGCAGCGCCGTCCCGGTCGGGTTGTTCGGCGAGGCGAGCAGCACGACGGACGGGTGGTGCCGGGAGATCGCGGCCAGCGCCTTGCTCTGGTCGAGGGTGAAGTCCTCGGCCCGGCGACCGGTCACCCAGGCGGTGTTCGTGTCGCGCGCATACTCCGGGTACATCGAATAGGTCGGGGCGAACGACAGCGCCGTACGCCCCGGGCCTCCGAAGGCCTGCAGGATGTGCAGCATGACCTCGTTGGAGCCGTTGGCCGCCCACACCTGCTCGGCGGTCAACTGCGCGCCGGACTCGCGGCCCAGGTACGCCGCCAGGTCCGCCCGCAGGTCGAGGAACTCGCGATCCGGGTAGCGGTTCAATCCGCGGGCCGCCTCAGTGACCGACGCCGCGATGTCGGCGACGGTCTCCTCGCTCGGCGGATACGGGTTCTCGTTGACGTTGAGCAGGATGGGTACGTCGAGTTGCGGGGCGCCGTACGGCTCGAAGCTCTTCAGCTCCTCGCGGATCGGCAGCCCGTCGAAGCGGCCCATCACTTCTCCCCTGGGAATCGCACACTCACCGCAGCACCGTGAGCCGGCAGGTCCTCGGCGTGGGCCAGTGCGACCACGTGACCGGCGACCTGCTGGAGGGCGTCGCGGGAGTAGTTCACAACGTGCATCGCCTTGAGGAAACTGCGGACGGACAGACCGGACGAGTGGCAGGCGCAGCCGGCGGTCGGGAGGACGTGGTTCGAGCCCGCGCAGTAGTCGCCCAGGGAGACTGGCGACCAGCCGCCGACGAAGATCGCGCCGGCGTTGTTGATCAACGCGGCCCGCTGCTCGGCGTCGGCGGTCTGGATCTCCAGGTGCTCGGCGGCGTACGCATCCACGACCGCGGTGCCCTGGTCCAGGTCGTCCACAAGTACGACGGCCGACTGCTGACCGTTGAGCGCCTCGGTGACGCGGTCCCGGTGCCTGGTCTTGGCGACCTGGCCTTCGAGCTCGGCCTCGACCTGCGCCGCGAGCGCTTCGCTGGGCGTGACGAGAACGCTGGCGGCCATCGGGTCGTGCTCGGCCTGGCTGATCAGGTCGGCGGCGACGTGCGCCGGGTCGGCGGTGTCGTCGGCGAGGATCGCGATCTCGGTCGGACCGGCCTCGGAGTCGATGCCGACCTCACCGAGCAGCAACCGCTTGGCGGCGACCACGTAGATGTTGCCGGGCCCGGTGATCAGGTTGACCTTCTTGCATCCCTCGAAGCCGTACGCGAAACCGGCGATCGCCTGCGCGCCGCCGATCGCGTAGACCTCTTCGATCCCGAGCAGCGCGCACACCGCGAGAATGGTCGGGTGCGGCAGGCCGCCGTACTCCTTCTGGGGCGGGGATGCGAGCGCAAGGGACGGGACGCCGGCGACCTGTGCCGGTACGACGTTCATGATCACGCTGGAGGCCAGTGGAGCGCGACCACCGGGGACGTACAGGCCGACGCGCTGGACCGGGACGAAGCGCTGCGTGACCCGGCCGCCGGGCGCGGGCTCGGAGGCGATGTCGGCGGTCAACTCGTCCTGGCTGACCTCGCGGACGCGGCGGATCGACTCCTCGAACGCTCTGCGGACCTCGGGATCGAGCTCCTCGAGGGCGGTCTTGAAGGCGTCGGCCGGGACGCGGACGTCCTCGACCCGGACATGGTCGAACTTCTCGCCGTACTCCCTGATCGCCTCGAGTCCACGATGACGGACGTCCAGGCAGATCGGTCGGACGACGTCGAGAGCCTTCTCGACGTCGAACACGGCTCGGGGGACGAGGGCGTTCACTTCGGCTTGGAGGTCAGACACCTCTCCGGCCGCCACTCGGCCCCGCAGGTCGACGCGGCGAATCATGGCCTCAGTCTAGTGGTGACGACCCGCGAGCCATCCGCCGTATCCACAAGCTGGCAGTTACGAGGCGTGATCAGGGGGTGGCGGGCACTAAGCTCACTGACATGGACTCCCGCCTACCGCTGCTCACTGTCGACACGGTGATCTTCCCCGGGCTGGTGCTCCCCATTCCGGTCACCGATGTCCAGGGCCGGGCGGTGGTCCGCGACCTGGTCGAGAACGGTGGCGAACTCGTCTGCGGTGCACTCGCCGTCCGGGACGGATACGAGTTGGGTGAGCGGGTGTTCCGGTCGCTCTACGGCACCGGCTGCGCGGCGACGATCTCCGAGATCACGCTGGACGCGGACGACGACGGGCCGGTCGAGATCACGCTGACTGGCAACCGGCGGTTCAAGGTGGCGGAACTGGACGGCAGCGGCGACTACCTGGTCGCGGACGTCGAGTGGCTGGTCGAGAGCCTCGGCGACGATCCCCTGGGTACGGCGACGATCGCGATCGACCGCTTCCGCCGGTACGCCGCCGCGGTCTCCGAGATCAGCCGTCCAGGTCTGCACATCGCCGACCTCCCCGACGACCCGGGCACGCTGTCCTACCTGATGTCCGCCGCGATGACGCTGCTCACCCCCGACCGCCAGAAGCTCCTCGAGGCCGCCGACACCACGTCCCGCCTGGCCCAACTCGTCGGCCTCCTCGACACCGAGCTCACCGCCATCGCCGCCCTCCCCTCCCTCCCCGCCACCGACATCAACTGGTCCACCATGTCCCCCAACTGACTGGTTGGTCAGACGGGCAGACTGGGCTGGTAGTAAATTGAATCCCAGAGCGGTATGGTTTTGGTATGAGCAAGCAGATCACTGTGCGGTTGCCGGATGAGTTGGTGGAGTTCATGGACCAACTGGTGGCGGCCGACAAGGCGTCGAGCCGGGCCACCGTGGTCGCCCGGGCGATGGAACGCGAGCGGCGCCGGGAGCTGGCCGCTCGTGACCTCGCCATCCTGACCGAGCACGGCGACTACCCGGACTTCGAGGGTCTCGCGCCGGCGGCCTCCGGTACCGTGCTCACCGACCTCGACTGAGCCGCCGTACGACGTCATGCGTCCACTGCACATCGCACGCCTGGACAAGCCCCGCCCAGTCGTCGTCCTCACCCGCGAGCTGATCCGGCCGCGGCTCACCAACGTCACGGTCGCTCCGATCACGAGCACCATCCGCGGCCTCTCGACCGAAGTCCTGGTCGGCCCTCAGAACGGCCTCGACCACCCCAGCGCGATCAGCTGCGACAACATCCAGACCATCCCCAAACTCCAACTGGGCCGCCTGATCGGCTACCTCCACCCAGACCAGGAACCAGCCCTAGCCGAAGCCATCGCGCTCGCCTTCGACCTCGAAACCCTCTAACCACCCCCGCCCCCCGCCCCTCGACCATCTGAGGGGTTATCCGGCTCTCCTGACGCATGTGTGGGTGATTTGAGCGCGCCTTGAGTGGCGCACGCCGTTCCCTGTCTAGGTTTCTGAGCTGTCGAGGA
>NZ_SLWN01000010.1:0-269560 GCF_004342025.1 Kribbella steppae
CTTCGACACGCCGGTACGTCGCGCCACCTCCATCGGCTTGTGCCCCCGACTCAACAGGTCCAGCACCAGCCGCCGCCGATCCCCAGACACCCTCGGTCTCGCCACAACACCCTCCAACAGTCAGGCGTTGCGACAATCACCTGAATCCAGCGTCGCCAGGCGGTACTTTTCTTCCGCAGAGTGCGGGTCAGCGGGTGCCGGTGAAGTCGAGGCCGTTGCCTCCGGCCCGGAGTTTGAGGCGGTTGGAGTCGACCCCGTAGCTGACGTCGCCCTTGAGGGTGGTGAGGAGGGTCTGCTCGAGCTTGCCCGCGTCGCCGGGGCAGGCCCGGCGGGTGGTGGCGATCTCGCCGAAGGTGAGGGTGCCGGTTCCGCGCGCGACCTTGGCCTGGAGTTCGTTGCAGCCGGTGGAGCCGGTGACGCGGTCGCCGTTGAGGGTGATCCAGGCCTTCCCGGAGCCGGCCTGATGGGACGCGGTCTCGTTGCTGATCACGGTCTCCAGCGACCACTTGGTGCCGTCGAGGACGAGGTCGGGCTCGGCCGACTTGCGGTCGGTCAGGGAGATCGTCGTACCGCCGGACGTGACGGTGAGCCGGTCGGCCTCCAGCTTCCAGGCAGGCTCGGACTGCAGGATCTTCATCAGCCAGCCGTCCTGCGCGTGCCGTGGTTCGTCACAGCCCATCGCCGTCGACGCGATCTCACGGTCGACGGTGATCTTGCCGTCGCCGGTGTCCACCGGTGACTGCATAGAGTTGCAGCCGGCACTGGCGATCAGCCGGCCGTCGTCGGTGAACGTCAGTCGGACCTGGCTGTTAGGGACAAGCTGCTTCGGTTTCCCGTCCTCCGTCACCGCTGTGGACAGGTACACCTTGCCCTTCAGTGATCCGCCGGCACTCGACTCGTCTCCGCACCCGGTCAGCGCCAGCATCAGGCCGGCGCCGGCAACGGCGATCATCCGCATCCTCACACCCTACGGACGCGGCCGGCGCGTCAGGCGTTGCACCGGTCGGCCGGTGGCTCTGGGTAATGGCGACACGCGCGACACCACTGGGAAGCCGGATACTCTCAGTGAAAAGGGGACCCCGGGTTGGCTTTTCAGATCACGGTTGGATAACGTCGGGCGCCGTACGTGCGAGAGCGAACGAAAAGGACATGGCCGGGGAGTCTGCATCTCCCGGTCTGCCCGGATCGGTGCGGCGCATCGGGGGCGTCGACTGTCCTGGCCTCTCTGGGGACCAAACAGAACAATTGTTGGGCCGTCCTGTAGTGCTGGGGCAACGCAGCGCGGCCCGTCGAGCAGACGAGGAATGTTTCGCATGCCCCCCATCCGAACTGCCCGAAGCCGCGTGGTCATCCCAGCGGTGTTCCTTGCCATCGGCGCGCTCATCGCCGCGCCGATCGCCGTTCAGGCGGCCAAGGACTCCCCTGTCGCTGCGACCACGACCAGCGCGGACAGCACGGCTTCGACCCTCCCGAGCGTCGGACGCGTGGAGACCTGCGTCCTGGACGCGTACTCCAGCTGTACGGTGCTGCACGGCTTCGGCGTGAAGCCGACCGCCATCACGGCGACCGGTGCCGGTCCGTCGATCATCTCGATCGACCCGAACCAGACCACTGACAAGAGCTTCCGGCTCCGGGCCCTGAGCCGCGGCGGTGACAAGTACCGCTCCGGCACCACGATCCGCTACACGGCGCACTACGACTTCGTCGCGGCGCCCGCACAGCCCACCACGCCGACCCCGACGGCCACGTCGACGCCGACCAAGGCGCCGACCAGCAGCCCGACGCCCACAGCCACCCCGACCAAGACCCCGACGGCGACACCGACCACGCCGACCCCGACGGCCACTCCCACCGCGACGTCGACCCCCACATCCACGGGTAGCCCGGTGAAGAGCTGCACGAACCCGGTGTGGACCACCACGTCGAACAACAACCAGGGCGAGGGCCGGACCTTCGGCGCGTACTACGTCCACAACAACATGTGGAACAACGAGAACGGCACCTACGCGCTGGGCGCCTGCAGCTTCGACAACTGGTACGTCGACGTCACCCAGCCGCTGCCGGGCGACAAGGGCGTCCAGGCGTACCCGAACGTGCACAAGGACTACAACGACGTGCCGCTGTCCAAGATCCAGTCGGCCAAGTTCGCCGCGACGACTCCGGCCAACTGCAGCGCCTGTATCTACAACGTCGCGTTCGACGCCTGGATCGGCGACGGGCTGAACAACGAGCTGATGATCTGGACCGACAACAAGGGTCAGGTCCCGGCCGGCCGCAAGGTGGGTACTGTCACCTTCGGTGGGTTCACGTACGACGTCTGGCACTCGGACGGCTACACCGCCTACGTGTCCCAGGTGACGCAGAAGTCCGGCACGATGCCGCTGGCCAGCTTCTTCAAGGACATGGTCGACCGCGGCTGGGCCCCGAAGGCCACGACCTGGCAGGTCGACTACGGCGTCGAGGTCGTGTCCACCGGTAACACCAAGCAGCGCTTCAGCTTCACCGACTTCTCCATCCAGGAGAACTGAGCCCGACCCCGCTCTCGCGAACCCGCGGCCGCCGTGACGCCCGACGTCACGGCGGCCGCCGCATGTACGTAGGGTGCTGGCGTGAGCGGACTGGTGATCTTCGACAACGACGGTGTGCTGGTGGACTCGGAGCGGTTGGCCAACACGATCCTGGCTGAGCTGCTGACCGAGGCGGGATTGCCGTACACCTTCGAGGAAGCGGTCCGCGACTTCATGGGCGGGAGCATGGCCTCGATGCGGCAGAAGGCCGAGGCGCAGCTCGGACGGTCGCTGCCCGCCGACCTGGAGGACCGGTACCACCAGCGGCTGTTCGACGGGTTCGCGCAGTTGCAGGCGATCGCCGGCGTCGAGGCGGTGCTCGATCACCTGGACGCCGGGGGAGTGGCCTATTGCCTGGCGTCGTCCGGCACCCATCGCCGGATTCGAACCGCCCTGACCACGGTGGGTTTCCTGGATCGCTTCGAGGGCAGGATCTTCAGTGCGGAGGACGTTGCCCACGGCAAGCCCGCACCGGATCTGTTCCTGTACGCCGCGAGCCGGCTGGGTGTGAAACCGGGCGACTGCGTGGTCGTCGAGGACAGCCCTCTCGGCGTCGCCGCGGCCAACGCGGCCGGGATGACGGTGTTCGGGTACGCCGGTATGACGGACCCCGCGAAGCTGTCGGCCGCGACCGCGGTTTTCCATGACATGGCTGCCCTGGCGGAACTGATCGACGGGGCCTGAGACACTGGAGGGGCTATGTCTACCCTCCAGTCACCTGGCAGCGATCGACCGGTCCGCGCCGAAGCGGTCGTCGACCTGGCCGCGATTCGTCACAACGTCACCACGCTGCGTGCCCGCGCCCAGGGCGCGCAGCTGATGACCGTGGTCAAGGCCGACGGCTACGGCCACGGCATGATCCCGGTCGCCCGGGCCGCCCGCGAGGCCGGTGCGGACTGGATCGGCGCGGCCGTCCTCGAGGAGGCACTCGCGCTGCGCGAGGCCGGCGACACCGGGCCGATCTTCTGCTGGCTGACCACTCCCGGTGAGCCGCTCGAGGACGCGATTGCCGCCGGCATCGATCTGTCCGCGGGCGCGCCCTGGGAGATCGACGAGCTCGCCGCCGGGGTGACCGACCGGCCGGCCCGGGTCCACCTGAAGATCGACACCGGCATGAGCCGCGGCGGCGCCGTACCGGAGGAGTGGCCGGGGCTGATCCGGGCCGCGCTCCGCGAGCAGCAGACCGGCCGGATCGAGATCAAGGGCCTCTGGTCGCACCTGTCCTCCTCGGACGAGCCGAAGAGTGTGGCGAACGAGGCCCAGCTGGCGACCTTCACCGAGGCGATCGAGGTGGCGGAGTCGTTCGGCATCGACGCCGAGTTCAAACACCTGGCGAACTCCGGCGCCACCCTCGCGCTGCCCGAGACCCACTTCAACCTGGTCCGGCCCGGCGTGGCGACGTACGGGCTCTCGCCGTTCGGGCACACGCTGCCGTCGGCCGAGCTGGGGCTGGTGCCGGCGATGACGCTCAAGGCCCGGTTCGCGATGGTGAAACGCGTCCCGGCCGGCGCCGGCGTCTCCTACGGACTGACCTGGACCGCGTCGCGGCCGTCCACCCTCGGGCTGATCCCGCTCGGGTACGGCGACGGCCTGCCGCGGCACGCGTCGAACGGTGCCCCGGTCCAGGCCGGCGGCGAACGCCGTACCATCGTCGGCCGGATCTGCATGGATCAGTGCGTGGTCAACCTCCAGGACGACCAGGCCGCCGCAGGCGACGAGGTGGTGCTGTTCGGACCGGGGACCGCGGGCGAGCCGACGGCGGACGACTGGGCCGATGCGGCGGGGACCATCAACTACGAGATCGTCACCCGGCTGGGAGCCAGGATCCCGCGTCGCTACGTCGATGGCGGACCGGCATGACCCCTTCTGTCTCCAAAGCAGGGCGGACCGCCGGCCTGATCGGAGCCGCGGTCGGGGTGCTGGCTGCCGGAGCGGCGGCCGGGGTCGCGGTCGAGCGACAGATGATCGGCCGCCGGTCGAGTCAGCGCGCGCAGCTCGAAGCCGAACCGTTCGGCTCGCTGCGCGGAACGCCGCACGTGTTCACCGCCGACGACGGCGTCGAGCTGTACGTCGAGGTGGACGAGCTGAAGCGATCACGCCGGGCCGCGCCGCCGCCGAAGCGACGGTTCGGCAAGCGGCTGCCGCTGCCACCGGAAGACCTGACCGTGATCTTCGCGCACGGCTACGGCCTGAACATGGACTGCTGGCACTTCGAGCGCCGCGACCTGGCCGGGATCGGCACGATGGTGTTCTACGACCAGCGCTCGCACGGACGCTCCGGGCGGTCGCCGAAGGAGAACGTCAGTATCGAGCAGCTCGGCCGCGACCTGTACGGGATCCTGCAGGAGTTCGCGCCGACCGGCCCGGTGATCCTGATCGGGCACTCGATGGGCGGTATGTCGATCATGGCGCTGGCCGAGGCGCACCCCGAGCTCTTCGGTGACCGGATCATCGGTGTCGGCCTGTGCTCGACCAGCGCGGGCGGCCTGGACCAGGTCCCGATCGCCTTGCCGGGCAGGCTGGGGATGCTGGTCCGGTCGCTGGCCACTCCGACGGTGTCGGTGCTGGCGCGGATCCCCGATGTGGTGGAGCGCAGCCGCAAGGCCGGCACAGACATCAGCTACCTGCTGACCCGGAAGTACTCGTTCGGCTCCGAGGTGCCGCCGGCCTTCACCGAGTTCGTCAACGAGATGATCGCGGCGACACCGATCTCGGTGATCGCGGAGTTCTACCCGATCTTCGCGCTGCACGACAAGTACGGCTCGCTGGAGCCGCTGCAGAAGGTGGAGTGCGTAGTGATCGGCGGTGACAACGACCACCTGACCCCGTTCGCCCACGCCGAGGAGATCGTCCGGCACGTGCCCGGAGCCGAGCTGGTCGAGGTGAAGAACTGCGGCCACCTGGGCTTGATCGAGCACCACCGTGAGTTCACGGCCGCGCTCCTTGGCATGATCGAGCGAGCCGAACAATCTCTAGGACACACATGACTGTGCTTTTGGCCGGGCCTTCGGCGCCGGCAGGGTCATGGGGCCTTGGCTCCCGGCCTTCCCTCGTCACTCCAGTCGCTGTGCACACTGCCACGCCTCCGGCGCGGCGGGTCATGGGGCCCTGGCTCCCAGCCTTCCCTCGTCACTCCAGTCGCTTCGCTCCCTGCGCTCCTCAGTCCAGGCCGGGAGGCCCCATGACCGGGCTCCCTGCGCTCCTCAGTCCAGGCCGGGAGGCCCGATGACCGATCTTCATGTGGTGGATGCCACTGCCGAGCATGCGGATGAGATCGTCGCGGTGATCCATCATGCGTTCTCGTCCCGGCGGGTGCTCGATCCGCCGTCCACCGCCTTGTCCGAGAACGCGACGACCGTCACCGCCGCGGTGAACAAGCACGGTGGTCTGCTGGTCCGGGTCAACGGCTCCCCGGCCGGTGCGGTGCTGTTCGAGGAGTCGGGTGACGTCCTCAATCTGCGCCGGGTCTCGGTCGATCCGCGGCACCAGGCGCGTGGGGTCGCGTCGGCGATGGTCGGCTGCGCCGAGGAGGTCGCCCGACGGCGGGGGCTGAGCCGGGTGCAGTTGATCGCGCGGATGGAGTTGCCGGACACCGTGGAGTTCTGGCGGCGGCGTGGGTACTCGGTTGTCGAGCAGCACGACCACAACCTGATCTACGCCAAGGCGATGCCGATCGAGCTCGCTGTCCCGACGGCCGACGACATGCGAGCGATCGGCGAGGAGCTTGCGGGTCAGCTGCGGGCCGGCGACGTACTCGTGCTGTCGGGTGACCTCGGCGCGGGCAAGACGACGTTCACCCAGGGCCTCGGTGCCGGGCTGAAGGTGCGGGGTGACATCACATCGCCGACGTTCGTGATCTCACGGGTGCACCCGTCGCTCGCGGGTGGTCCGGCGCTGGTTCACGTGGACGCGTACCGGCTGGGTGGGATCGCGGAGCTGGACGATCTCGATCTGGACGCGAGCCTGGACGACGCGGTCACGGTGGTCGAGTGGGGTCACGGGCTGGCCGAGTCGCTGGCTCCGGACCGGCTCGACATCGTGGTGACCCGCGGCGACGACGATACGGACGAGACCCGCGAGATCCGGATCACCCCGGTGGGTCCGCGCTGGGCGGCGTCCGGCGTCCGCGTGTCTGTGATGGAGAGTTACTGAGATGCTGCTTGCTTTTGACACCTCGAGTGCCGCGGTCACCGTCGCGCTGGCGGATCCGACAAGTGGTGAGATCGCGGCGTCCTCGACGACCGTCGACGCGCTTCGGCACGGTGAGTTGCTCGCGCCTGCGATCGCTGCCGCGCTGGAGAAGGCGGGCTGTACGCCGCGCGACCTCACCCGGATCGCGGTCGGCGTCGGGCCTGGTCCGTTCACCGGCCTCCGGGTCGGACTCGTGACCGCGCGGACCATGGCCGACGTACTCGGGATCGAGGTCGCCGGGGTGTGCAGCCTGGATGTTCTGGCCCGGCAGTCGTCGTTGTCGCTTCCCGTTGCCGTTGCGACGGACGCGCGGCGCAAGGAGATCTACTGGGCCTTGTACGACGGCCCGGCCGCGGACGGGAGCCGACGTCGCCTGGAGGGTCCGGCAGTCGATCGGCCGGCCGAGGTGGCGCACGTCCTGTCGGGCCTGCCGGTGATCGGGCGCGGTGCTGTGCTTTATGCGGATGTCCTTGGTGTGGCGGACGCTGAGGTCGTGGAGTACCCGTCGGCCGAGGTGCTGGCGACCGGGGTGGCGACCGGGACGCTCGAGGTCGTCGCGCCGGACCCGCTGTACCTGCGCCGGCCCGACGTGACGATGTCCGGCGGGCCGAAGAGCGTGCTGCCGAATTGACATCCTCCCCGCCCGTGGAGGTCGGGGATTTCAACTACTACGCGGAGGTAGCGTGTTGAGGTTCACGCTTCGGCGAGACCCGTACGGGCGTCTCTCGGCGTGCGCTGACGGCCCGTCCGGCCGCGATATTGACTGCCGCGTTCACGTCCGCGTTCGCCCGATGTCCGCAGGCTACACATCGGAAGACCGCTTGGTTCTCGCGGTTGTCCGGTGCGCAATGCCCGCAGACGCTACAGGTCTGCGACGTGAACGCAGGATTGACTCTCTCGACCCGCCTCGCGGCCTTGTGCTCCAGGCGCTGGACGAGCAGTCCCCAGCCGTTGGCCAGGACGCCGCGGTTGAGGCCGGCTTTGGCACGGCGACGGTTCGGCAGGTACGCACCCGGTCGCTTCGGATCGGGCTTGGGCTTCGGCCGCCTGATCATCTGCATGATGCGCAGGTCCTCGACGCGGATCACGTCGAAGCGGCGGGCGAGGTCGGTGCTGGTTTTCTCGACCCAGTCTTTGCGGCGGTCCGCGGCGCGGGCATACAGTTTGGCGATCGCGGCCTTCACCCGTTGGCGCCGTTTAGAGTCGCGTCGGCACCGGGAAAGTCGGCGCTGCAGGTGCTTCAGCCGTGTCTGCTCACGGCCCGACAGACCAGGACAGATCAGCAGCTCACCGGTCGACAGGGCGGCGGAGACGGTGACGCCGCGGTCCACGCCGACGACCTCGCCCGTCCCTGGTGCCGGGATCGGCGTCGGGATGACAGCGAACGCAAGATGCCAGCGGCCCGCCCGGTCGCGGGTGACGCGGTACGACTTCGCGTCGGGCACGGCCCGGGACATCCGGAACCGAACCCAGCCGACCTTCGGCACGTTGATCCCAGCCCACTTCCGGTTCAACCTGACGATCCGCGTCGCCTGACCGCCGACGATGCGGAACCCTTCGTTCAGGCCGGCCTTACGCCAGGTCGGCCGCTGGTGGGTGCCTGCGTAGAAGTTCTTGACGGCCTGGTCGAAGTCCCGAAGCGCTTGCTGCTGGACGGTCTGCGACCCGGCTCGCAGCCAGCCGAGCGCGGCTCGCGCTTCAGTCAACTGTCGGCACTGTTCGGCGAAGTTCGGCGTCGCTTCCTTGTCGTTGGTCCACATCGACCACTGCTCAAGAGTCAGATTCCACACGTACCGGGCGTGCCCGCACTGCTCCAGCAACGCAGCCTGCTGCGCGGGAGTCGGGTACATCCGGAACCGGGACATGGAATCGATCCAACCAGCCGGGACCGACAGTCTCCGATCCCCGAGGGGAGGCAGTCGCGGTACCTCCCCACCCCGAACGACGGGGCTTCTCCGCGACGATTCAGGTGAGACCCGCCATTCGACCGGTGACCGCGGACGACCTGCCCGCTCTGGTCGCGCTGGACGAGGTGTGCTTCGGGTCGGAGGCGTGGAGTACGGTCTCGTGGGCGGCTGAGTTCGACCGGCTGTCCGAGGACCGGGTGATCCTGGTCGCGGACGAAGGTGCGATCGTCGGGTACGTCGTACTGCTGGTGCCGCCGGTCGCGTTGGACGTGGTCGAGTTGCTGCGGATCGCGGTGGCACCGGCCGGGCGCCGGACCGGGATCGGTGGACAGTTGATGACGGCGGCGTTGTCGAAGTGCTCCGGCCGGACGGTGTTGCTGGAAGTTGCTGCGGGCAACGAGTCGGCCGATGGTCTCTACCGGGCCTTCGGGTTCGAGGAGATCAGCCGGCGGCGCGGGTACTACGCCGGTGGCGAGGATGCGGTGATCATGCGGTGGCGGGAGACAGTGTGAGTTCAAATACGGTGGAGCCCCTGATCCTGGGGATCGAGACGTCGTGTGACGAGACCGGTGTCGGGATCGTCCGCGGGCAGACGCTGCTCGCCGACGCGATCGCGTCCAGCGTCGAGGAGCATGCCCGGTTCGGCGGCGTCGTACCGGAGGTCGCCAGTCGCGCGCACCTGGAGGCGATGGTCCCGACGATCCGGCGCGCGTGCGAGACCGCGGGGATCAAGCCGACCGACGTCGATGCGGTCGCGGTCACCAGCGGGCCCGGCCTGGCCGGCGCGCTGCTGGTCGGTGTCGCCGCGGCCAAGGGACTCGCGCTGTCGCTCGAAAAGCCTCTGTACGGCGTGAACCACCTCGCGGCCCATGTCGCCGTCGACACGTTGGAGCACGGCGATCTGCCGAAGGGCTGTGTCGCGATGCTGGTGTCGGGCGGGCACTCGTCGCTGCTCGCGGTCGAGGACATCACCGAGGGCGTGCAGCCGATGGGGAGCACCATCGACGACGCCGCGGGGGAGGCGTTCGACAAGGTCGCGCGGGTGCTGGGGCTGCCGTTCCCGGGTGGTCCATATGTCGACAAAGCGGCGCGGGACGGTGGTGACCGGCTCTACGTGAAGTTCCCGCGCGGGCTGACCTCGCAGCGGGATCTCGAGCGGCACCGGTTCGACTTCTCCTTCTCCGGTCTGAAGACGGCCGTGGCCCGATGGGTCGAGGCGAAGCGTCGCGACGGGGAGGACGTGCCGGTGAACCATGTCGCCGCGGCCTTCCAGGAAGCGGTGTGCGACGTGCTCACGCGCAAGGCGATCGACGCGTGCAAGGACCGTGGCTTCGAGCACCTGCTGATCGGTGGCGGGGTCGCGGCGAACTCACGGCTGCGCGCGATGGCCGAAGAGCGGTGCACTGCGGCCGGCATCGCCGTACGCGTGCCGCGGCCCGGATTGTGCACCGACAACGGTGCGATGGTGGCGGCGCTCGGATCGGAACTGGTCCGGGCCGGGAAGGCGCCGTCGCCGTTGGGATTGCCGGCGGACTCGTCGATGCCGATCACGGAGGTGCTGAACAAGTGAGGTGGACGGGGCCGGACGGCTTCGAGGCCGACGACTCGGTCGAGCGCATCGATGTCGATGTGGTGCACGGCTTCCTCAGTACGTCGTACTGGGCGACCGGGATTCCGCGGGAGATCGTGGCGCGGTCGATCGAGGGCAGTCTGAATCTGGGTGTGTATGCCTCGGATGGCTCGATGGTCGCGTTCGCGCGGGTGGTGACGGACCGGGCGACGTTCGCGTGGCTCGCGGACGTGTTCGTGGTGGAAGGGCGCCGGGGTCACGGGCTCGGTCGGTTTGTCGTGTCCACACTGCTGGATCATCCGGAGCTGAAGGGTGTCCGCCGCTTCATGCTGGCGACCGCGGATGCGCACGAGCTTTACCGCAGCTACGGCTTCAGCGAGCTGGCGGACCCGAGCCGGATGATGGTCATTCGCAGGGACGCAGCCGAGCTCTACGGCGCGAGCTAGCTGCAGCGGCGGGACTACGGTGCAGCGGGGGACTGCGCTGCAGCGCGGGGAAGGGCGCGGCAGCGGGCAGAGACCTGGGGCTGATGCGCCGCTTGCTCCCCAGGTGAACGGCCAGCGGCTAACCGGTTCTGCACCGCACCCTGCCCCAGCCAGGTGAACGGGCGACTTCGGCCGGGTGACGGTCAGTCGACGTACGGCTCCTCAGCCCGTACGTCGACTTAGTGGCGGGCCCTCGGGAGAGTGCAGCAGCGGACGCAGCACCTCGCCCACCGGCAAGTCTCCCGAAGACCCGCACGCAAGATCGATCATATGTTCGACTGTACTCACAATGCAAGTTCACCCGGAGACTCGGCGGCACGAGTACGCGACGGCGTCCCGGCCGATTCGCGTGATGATCAGCGTGGCGCTCGCGGAGCCCTTCGGGGTGAGCTTCTTCCGGAGCTGGGCCGGATCCAGGTCGACTCCACGCTTCTTGATCTCGAGTGTGCCGATGCCGTGAGTGCGCACCCAGGAGCGCAGCGCCTTCTCCTTGTACGGCAGCTCCTCCACGACCTCGTACGCCGAGGCGAGGGGAGTCGGCACCAGCTTCGCTGCAGTGACATACGCAATCCGCGGATCCAGCAACCACCCATCGACTGCAGCAGCGACCGCAGTCACCAGACCGGCCCGCACCACGGCACCGTCAGGCTCGTAGATGTACTGACCCACCGGACCACTCTCAGCCTCCGGTGCCTCAGTCACCGAAGCGCCACTGGGTAGAAGGGTCGCCCGCCGCGCAGTACCGGCGTACAAGCGCCCAGACCACAGCGCGGCCTCCTTCACCTCACCGGCATCGCTGATCCACTCCGCCTCCACGCCATCCGGTACGGCGTCGTGCGGGATGCCCGGCGCGACCTTCACACACGCCGTGCGGCTCAGGAGCTCGGTGACGAAGGTCCACGGTGGTGAGTAGGCGTTGTGGTCGAACACGCGCCGGCCATCCGCCCGACGCGCCGGGTCCGCGAACACCACGTCGTACGGCGCGAGGTCGAACGACTCGGCGTCGCCGACGACGACCTCGCCGGGCAGGCCTAGTGCGGACAGGTTGGCGCGGGCCGCGGCGGCGGTGGCTGGATCGCGTTCGACGCCGGTGACTCGCAGGCCGGCGCGTGCAGCGCCGATGAGGTCGCCGCCGATGCCACAGCCCAGGTCGACCACGCTGCTACCTGGCAGCGTTGCTGCAATGCGCTGAGCCCGGTGAGAGCCCACAGTGCTTCGTGTCGCTTGTTCCAGGCCGTCTGGAGTGAAGAACATCCGGGCTGCGTCCGGACCGAACTTGGCAACGGCTCGGTGGCGTAGTGAGGCCTGGGTGACCGCAGTCGTCACGAGTGCGGCGTCGTACTGGCGGCGAAGCTTCTCGACCAGTTGGAGCTCCTGGCCGGGCTGGTAGCTCGCACAGGCGTCAGCGAGGAGTTCGGCGCCGGGTCCGTCCAGCAAGCCGGTGACTGTCACCCCGCCACTTTAGAGGGGGCTAGAGCAGCCCTTGCTCCAGCTGCGGGTGGCCATCGAGTAGAGGCGCCAGTTCATGGCCGAGCGGGTCTTGGGGCCGTAGATGCCGTCCGCGACGAGCTTGTGCCTGCGCTGAACCGTCTTGACCACCGCACGCGTGTTGCTGCCGTAGACGCCATCGACTGCCAGCTTGGTGCCGTAGCAGAAGTTGAGGTTGCGCTGCAGGATGCGGATGGCCGTGTCCGGGTCGCCGAACACCGTGGAGCCGCGGTGTGGGTCGTCGCCGTACATGAGGTTGCAGTAGGTGCTCGCACTGCCGTAGACGGACGGCATCGGGATGCCCCAGCTGCGGTTGACCGGGACCAGCATGGCTGATCGGCACTGCGGCAGCGCGGCCGCGGCGGCGGCCGTCCGGGCGCTGTTGGTGTCCGCGGCCGGCGCTGCCTGCGGGGGCGCTGCGGCCGGTGCGTCCATGCTGGGGCTGGCGGCAGGCTGGTCCTTCGAGGCGCCGGCGGCGACCGCTCCTACTGCGAGCGCGCCGGCTGCGGCGAGGACCGCGACAGTGCGGCCGGACAGTTTGGGCAGAGAGGGAAAACTGAGGGCCATGGTCTCTCCTCGGACCCAGGTCCCGAGGGCAGCCGGGACGCCGTACAGAGAACGGTCGCACGGCACCCCCGGTTAGGCCCAGCGTTTGACCACAATCCGTACTCGGATGGTCACAGCTGTATTCCGGCCGGCCGAGATCTAGCACTCGAGTTGACCGAGTGCTAATCGCGGCCTAGATTCGGTCTTGGCACTCTCCGGTGGAGGGTGCCAGCGGTCCGGCCTCTGACCCCCGCGACGGCAGGGGAGCGCGACCACTCTGAACCACAGACAAGCGAATCGACCGTGGAGGTCAGCAAGTGTCGGTCACGATCAAGCCGCTCGAGGACCGTGTCCTCGTCGCGCCGCTCGAAGCCGAGCAGACCACGAAGTCCGGCCTGGTGATCCCGGACACCGCCAAGGAGAAGCCGCAGGAGGGCGAGATCCTCGCTGTCGGTCCGGGCCGGATCGACGACAACGGCAACCGCGTCCCGCTGGACGTCGCCGTTGGTGACAAGGTCATCTACTCCAAGTACGGCGGCACCGAGGTCAAGTACGACGGCCAGGACTACCTGATCCTGGGCGCCCGCGACATCCTCGCAGTCGTCAACAAGTGACGACCGCCCGCTGTTCCTGACTGACACCGCCCTGGTGCCGACCACCGGCGCCGGGGCGGAGTCGGTCCGGTGCAGTGTGGCTCGGACCTGCTTGGCGCAACGAGAAGAGAATTCAGAGAGGGACTGGTTTTTCCATGCCGAAGATCCTCGAGTTCGACGAGAACGCCCGGCGCGCGCTGGAGCGCGGCGTCGACAAGCTCGCGAACACGGTGAAGGTGACGCTGGGGCCGAAGGGCCGCTACGTCGTCCTGGACAAGAAGTGGGGCGCCCCGACCATCACCAACGACGGAGTCACCGTCGCCCGTGAGGTCGAGCTGGACGACCCGTTCGAGAACCTTGGTGCGCAGCTGACCAAGGAGGTTGCCACCAAGACCAACGACATCGCCGGTGACGGCACCACCACCGCGACGGTGCTGGCGCAGGCACTGGTGCACGAGGGCCTGCGGGCCGTCGCCGCCGGGGTCAACCCGATGGGCCTGAAGAAGGGCATCGAGGCGGCCGTCGAGGCCGTGTCGGCGCGGCTGGTCGAGACCGCCCGGCCGGTGGACGACAAGGGCGACATGGCCCACGTCGCCACCATCTCCGCCCGGGACGCAGAGATCGGCACCCTGATCGCGGACGCGTTCGACAAGGTCGGCAAGGACGGTGTGATCACCGTCGAGGAGTCGAACACCTTCGGGACCGAGCTCGAGTTCACCGAGGGCATGCAGTTCGACAAGGGCTTCATCTCGCCGTACTTCATCACCGACGCCGAGGCCGGCGAAGCGGTGCTGGAGGACCCGTACATCCTGATCCACCAGGGCAAGATCTCCGCGATCGCGGACCTGCTGCCGCTGCTGGAGAAGGTCGTGCAGTCCGGCAAGGCGCTGCTCATCATCGCCGAGGACGTCGAGGCCGAGGCGCTGTCCACCCTGGTGGTGAACAAGATCCGCGGCAACTTCACCTCCGTCGCCGTCAAGGCGCCGGGCTTCGGTGACCGCCGCAAGGCGATGCTGGAGGACCTGGCCGCACTGACCGGTGCGCAGGTCGTCGCCCCCGAGGTCGGCCTGAAGCTGGACCAGGTCGGTCTGGAGGTGCTCGGTTCGGCGCGCCGGATCGTGGTGAGCAAGGACAACACCACGGTTGTCGAGGGTGCCGGCAAGGCCGACGACATCGACGGCCGGGTGAACCAGATCAAGGCCGAGATCGAGCGCACCGATTCCGACTGGGACCGGGAGAAGCTGCAGGAGCGGCTGGCCAAGCTGGCCGGTGGCGTCTGCGTGATCAAGGTCGGCGCGGCCACCGAGGTCGAGCTGAAGGAGAAGAAGCACCGGATCGAGGACGCTGTGTCCGCGACCCGGGCCGCGATCGAGGAGGGCATCGTCGCCGGCGGCGGCTCCGCCCTGGTGCACGCGGCCACCGTGCTGGAGGACGGCCTGGGCCTGGAGGGTGACGAGCTCGCCGGGGTCCGGATCGTCCGCAAGGCCATCGTCGAGCCGCTGCGCTGGATCGCCGAGAACGGCGGTTACGAGGGCTACGTGGTGACCGCGAAGGTCGCGGAGCTCGAGCTCGGCAGCGGCTTCAACGCCGCCACCGGCGAGTACGGCGACCTGCTGGCCCAGGGCGTGCTGGACCCGGTCAAGGTGACCCGGTCCGCGCTCGCCAACGCCGGCTCGATCGCCGCGCTGCTGCTCACCACCGAGACCCTGGTGGTCGACAAGCCCGAGGAAGAGGAGCCCGCCGCGGCCGGTCACGGTCACGGTCACGGCCACTGATCCTCAGGTCACACGCAACACCCGAACCGCCCGGCTGGTCCCTCGGACCGGCCGGGCGGTTCACTGTGTGTGGCCGGCGAGGCCCTCGTGAACCGGTCGAAGTGGCAACCGAAGCCTGAGGTCACCGGGTGTGCTTGGGTTGCGGTGTGATTCGGGAGCGGAGCAAGGACGACCTGGAGAGCTGTGTCGGCTTTCTGCGGGACGTGCATGAGCTGGCTGGATATCCGTTGAACTGGCCGGCGGATGCGCGGGCGTGGCTGACGCCGCCGGGGCTGCTCGGCGCGTGGGTGATCACGACTGAGGACGGCCGGGTCGCCGGGCACGTCGCTCTGACTGCCGGCTCGGACGGCAGCGCGCTTGTCGAGCGGTTGTTCGTGGATCCGAAGGCAACCGGCGGTGGCCTTGGGCGGCAGCTTCTCGACCATGCCGTGCTGATGGGCTCGGAGTTGGGGCGACGGGTCTGCCTGGAAGTGGCCGACAACTGTCATGCTGCGATCGGGCTCTATCGGCGGGCGGGGTGGCGGGAGATCGGTCGGACACCGATCGACTGGGGTGCCGACCAGGCCTCCGCCGTACTCCACTTCGAGCCCTCGTCCTGACGAACTGGGGCTGCGTCGCGCCACGATCTACCGGCAGATCGCCCGGCCCGGTGGCCGTACGGGCGGGTAGTGACAGATTGTGATGGAAAACCCTGCGTGATTACGAATTGCCACTAGGCAGGAGAAGGTGAGCGTCGTACCATCTTTCAGGCTGACCGGTCCAACACGAGGGGGCGAGGGTGACCGAGGTCCAAGCACCGCACACCCACGACCGGGTCGAGCTCAGGGATCTTGCCGCGCTTGCGAGCGAAGGCGACCGGACAGCTCTTAATGACCTGCTCACCAGGGTGCGCGCCGTTGCCCACCGCTACGTGCGGTCCAGGCTCTGGACGTATCCCGGCGGCGCCGACATGGTCGACGACGTCGCTCAGGAGGTATGTGTCGCGGTGTTCGGCGCACTCAGCCGATACCGTGATGAGGGAAGGCCTTTCGAGGCTTTCGTCTACGGCATCGCGGCCCGCAAGGTCGCCGATGCCCAGCGTGCGTTCGCGGTGGCCGACGTCTCGACGCCGGACCTGCCGGACGGCGCGGACGAGTCACCGACGCCGGAGGAGCACGCGGTCCGGCATTCAGAGGTCCAGCACATCATGGACCTGCTGGACAAGTTGCCGGAGAAGTTGCGGGAGATCCTCCGGCTCCGGGTGGTAGCGGGGATGTCAGCCGAGGAGACCGGCCGGGCACTGGGGATGACACCGGGGGCGGTGAGGGTCGCACAACATCGGGCGTTGAACACGCTCAGGGGGTTTGTGGGGCATGAGGCACAGCTGGAACGAGGAGCAGGGGAGGGGCATCATGGCTGACCGTTTCGATCTCGACGCGATCGACGCTGATGACGCACTGCTCGACCTGCTGGCCGCTGGTGGGGAGTCCGCGCATATCGCGGGTGAGCATGACCCGGCCGTGAAGCTGCTGGCCGATCTGCGGCTCGCCGTGGAAGTCGAGGATGAACTACCGGTCGAGACGATCGACGATCCGGAGAGCTTCCTGGCGCGGTGCGCGGCGCTCAACCCGGTGATGGACCCGTTCGCCCGCAAGATGGCGACGCGCGGTCTGGCACTCGGTGTCGCCGCGGTGGCCGCACTGTCGGTCTCCGGCGTCGCCGCGGCCGTGACCGGCGATCCGCTGTCGCCGTACGAGAAGGTCATCGAGAAGGTGGTCAACGCGGTCCGCCCGGAGACGAGCTTCCCGAAGGAACAGCTCGACGGCATGCCGGTGGTCGACAAGACGAAGATCGTCAAGGTCGCCAAGGACTTCCAGAAGAAGGCGGAAGAGCGGAAGGCAGCCGAGGAGGAGCAGAAGGCCAAGGTCGATCCGCTGGCGGCCGACCCGCCTGCCGACCGGCAGCAGGCCATGCCGCCGCTGCTGCGGCCGGCGCCGGTTGAGAAGCCGTCGGCGATCGAACAACCGATCGCACCGGTGACGTCCGAGCCGACCAAGGCGCCGGATCAGACCGGCGAGACGACGACGGATCCGACCACGGAGCCGACGACCGAGCCGTCCACCGATCCGACGACCGAGCCGTCCACGGAGCCGAGTGCGCCGCCGACGACCGAGCCGACGACTGACCCGAGCACGCCGCCGACGGAGCCGTCCACCGACCCGAGCACGCCGCCGACGACGCCGCCGCCGGCGAACAACGATGAGTCGGGCACCGGTGAGACGGGGAACCCGACAAACCCGGCCACGCCGCCGACGACGCTGCCGAGTGGTGACACAGGTGAGTCCGAGGACCAGTCGCCGGTCGGCAACCTGCCGGCCGACGAGACGCCTCAGCCGCCGGCCGACGCCGACCAGAAGGCGCCGCCGGCCGACGAGAAGCCGGCCGAATCGCCGCTGGACGGGCTGACCGGGCTGGTGGAGAAGATTCTGCCGGAGGTACTGCCGAGCTCTACCGGTGAGGCGGTCGAGGTGCCGAGCGCGGCGACGTTCTTCGGCACGGAGGGGAAGCACTCGAGCGGCAAGGTCACGACCGGTTCGGTCAAGGAGACGTACGCCACGGGCAGGCACTCCACCGGCAGCTACGCCGAGGGCAAGCACGCCGCCATCGCCCGCGCGCACGGATCCACGGACTCGCCGGACGTGCTCACGATCCTCAGCGTGGTCAACGCGCCGACGAACTGATCACCGCACGTGCCCGCCCGGTTGCTACCGGGCGGGTTCGTCGTGGTGCCGGGGAACCGCCGGTTGTGGACGGGCGGTTCGGGGTGCCTGGCGGGGGCGTCATAGGATGGTGTCCCGTTCTCGCCGTGTAAAGGTGCTCGTTTTCCCCATGGACATCACACCCGCTGGAGTTCCCGACAAGTTCGCCGTCCTCGGTCTCACCTTCGACGATGTACTGCTGCAGCCCAACGAGTCCGACGTCATCCCGTCCGAGGTCAGCACCCGGTCCCGGGTGAGCCGCAACGTCGAGGTGAACATCCCGCTGCTGTCCAGCGCGATGGACACCGTCACCGAGGCGCGGCTGGCGATCGCCATGGCCCGCCAGGGCGGCCTCGGTGTCCTGCACCGCAACCTCTCGATCGAGGACCAGGCCCAGCAGGTCGATCTGGTCAAGCGCTCCGAGTCCGGCATGATCGCGCAGCCGATCACCATCGGCCCGGACGCCAGCATCGGCGAGGCCGACGCGCTCTGTGGGCAGTACCGGATCTCCGGCGTACCGGTGGTCGACAACGCCGGTGTCCTGGTCGGCATCGTCACCAACCGGGACATGCGATTCGAGACCGACCTGTCCCGGCCGGTCCGCGAGGTGATGACCAAGCAGCCGCTGATCACCGGCAAGCAGGGTATCTCCGCCGACGACGCGATGGCGCTGCTCAGCCGGCACAAGGTGGAGAAGCTGCCGCTGGTCGACGACGCCGGCAAGCTGACCGGTCTGATCACGCTGAAGGACTTCGTCAAGCGTGACAAGTTCCCGCTGTCCACCAAGGACGCCAGCGGCCGGCTGATGGTCGGGGCCGCGATCGGCTTCTTCGGCGAGGCGTACAAGCGCGCCATGACCCTGGTCGAGGCGGGTGTCGACGTACTGGTCGTGGACACGGCACACGGACACTCCCAGGCGCAGCTCGAGATCATCCGCAAGCTCAAGGCCGACCCGGCCACCCGCGGCGTGGACGTGATCGGTGGCAACATCGGCACCCGTGAGGGCGCCCAGGCGCTGGTCGAGGCCGGCGCGGACGGCGTCAAGGTCGGCGTCGGACCGGGCTCCATCTGTACGACGCGGGTCGTATCCGGCGTCGGCGTACCGCAGGTCACCGCGATCTACGAGGCGTCGCTGGCCTGCAAGCCGGCCGGCGTCCCGGTGATCGGCGACGGCGGCCTGCAGTACTCCGGTGACATCGCCAAGGCCCTCGTGGCCGGTGCGGACACGGTCATGCTGGGGTCGCTGCTGGCCGGCTGCGAGGAGTCGCCGGGCGACCTGGTGTTCATCAACGGCAAGCAGTTCAAGGCGTACCGCGGGATGGGTTCGCTCGGCGCGATGTCGTCGGCCGGCGGGCTGCGCAAGTCGTACTCCAAGGACCGCTACTTCCAGAGCGACGTCGGCACCGACGAGAAGCTGATCGCCGAAGGTATCGAGGGCCAGGTCCCGTACCGCGGCCCGCTGTCGGCCGTCGCCCACCAGCTGATCGGCGGCCTCCGCCAGTCCATGTTCTACTGCGGCTCCCGCACCGTCCCCGAACTCCAGGACAAGGGCCGCTTCGTCCGCATCACCTCAGCCGGCCTGCAGGAATCCCACCCCCACGACATCCAGATGACAGTCGAAGCCCCCAACTACTCCGGCCGCTAACCGTCACCCAAAGCACCCCCGCAGCTTGCGGGGGTGCTTTGCGTCCGGGTGGTGTTTACGGATGCGGGAGCTTGCCTCGGCTCGGGGGTTCCGCCGCCGGATGGACTCGATGTCGGGGGAGACGGGGAAGATCGGTAGCCTGTCGGCATGAACGAGATTGAGATCGGCCGCGCGAAGCGGGGGCGGCAGGCGTTCGCGTTCGACGACATCGCGATCGTGCCGTCGCGGCGGACGCGGGACCCGGAGGAGGTCTCGGTCGCCTGGCAGATCGACGCGTACCGGTTCGAGTTGCCGATCCTGGCCGCGCCGATGGACTCGGTGATGTCGCCGGCCACCGCGATCGCGATCGGTAAGGCCGGCGGTCTCGGCGTGCTCAACCTCGAGGGCCTCTGGACCCGGTACGAGGACCCGACGAGCCTGCTGGAGGAGATCACCTCCATCACCAAGGAGCAGGCGACCCACCGGCTGCAGGAGATCTACTCCGCGCCGATCAAGCCCGAGCTGATCTCGCAGCGGGTCCAGGAGATCCGCGACTCCGGTGTCACCGTGGCCGGCGCGCTCTCGCCGCAGCGGACCAAGCAGTTCGCGAAGCACGTCGTGGACGCGGGCGTCGACCTGTTCGTCATCCGCGGTACGACGGTCTCCGCGGAGCACGTCTCGGGTCAGGCCGAGCCGCTCAACCTCAAGCAGTTCATCTACGACCTCGACGTACCGGTGATCGTCGGCGGGTGCGCGACCCATCAGGCCGCGCTGCACCTGATGCGCACCGGCGCGGCCGGCGTACTGGTCGGCTTCGGCGGCGGTGCGGCGCACACCACGCGCAAGGTGCTCGGTGTCGCGGTGCCGATGGCGTCCGCGGTGGCCGATGTGGCGGCGGCGCGGCGGGACTACATGGACGAGTCCGGCGGCCGGTACGTGCACGTGATCGCGGACGGCTCGGTCGGGCGGTCCGGTGACGTGGCGAAGGCGATCGCCTGCGGCGCGGACGCGGTGATGGTCGGTTCGCCGCTGGCCCGGGCGAGCGACGCACCCGGCGGCGGGTACCACTGGGGCGCGGAGGCGTGGCACGCCGATCTGCCCCGCGGTGAGCGGGTCGAGGTCGGCGTCACCGGGACGCTGGAACAGATCCTGTTCGGCCCGTCCTGGGTGCCGGACGGCACGATGAACCTGGTCGGCGCCCTGAAGCGCGCGATGGCCACCACCGGCTACACGGAGCTCAAGGAGTTCCAGCGGGTGGAGGTCGTCGTCGGGTGAGGACGGGCGTCCTGCTCCTGCACGGGTCCAGCGGTACGCCGGACCTGGAGCGCGCGCCGGTCACCGGGTGATCTTCCCCGGTGAGACGCCCAAGACCGGCGGTCAGCGGATGGCGCGCGGCGGGACCGAGGAAGCGGATCGCGAGCTCGGCACACTGGCCTGGGGCGACGTACGCAGGGTGCTCGGCGGCTGAGTGTGGGCGACGTGCGTCGAGTCCTCACCGGTTGAGTCGTTCTGGAAGGATGGCGCCATGGGATTGTTCAGCCGACAGAGCAGCCAGGACGCCGACAACGTTGCCCTCGCCGCCGCGCGGGGCAGACTCTCCTCGGACGACGTCGATCAGGTGCGTTTCCTGATCACCACCAAGAAGACGATCCACGCGGTCAAGCTGATCCGCGACCGGACCGGCCTGGACCTGAAGCACGCCAAGGGACTCGTCGACGACATCCGGCTCGGCCGGTACGTCGCGCCTGTCACCGACACACCGCTCGTCCGCCGGCCCGGCACGAACCTGGCCGAGCGCACCCGCGCCCTCAAGGCCCAGGGCGAGCTGCACCAGGCCACGGCGCTGGTCGTGTCCGAGACCGGCATGACCGAGGCCGAGGCAGGCCTGTTCGTCGGCGCGTTGAAGACCGACCTCCAGGATTCCTAGCCCTTCACGTAGGAGAGCTTCTCCGCTATCTTGCCGGCGCGCAGACGCAGTACGTCGACACCGCGGACATGACCGCGCTCACCGGACGGCTCCTGCCAGGAGTACTGCCAGCGCACCACGGCCCGATCACCCAGCACCACGGTCTCCTCGGTCTCGAACCGTGGGTCGCCGGTGTTCGCGAAGAGCTTCTCCCACTCCGCCCGTACGTCGGCCGCGCCCTCGAACCGAGCGCCGTCCGGAGCGGGTGAGGTGGACTCGAAGACACAGTCGTCGGTGACGAGTGCCATCACCGCCTCCAGGTCCTGGCGGTCGAACGCCGCACCGAACCGGGCGACGACGGAATCTGCCGTGGACCAGCGCGGGTTGCGGCCGAAGGCGCCGATGAGTTGGTCGGCCGGGTCGGTGAAGCCCGCGACCGCCTCGGCGACGGCGCCTGACGAGCGGTAGATCTCCTCCCGCTCTGCGTACCAGGTGGCGACCTCGTCCACCAGTTCCGGATCCAGCCGGGGTTCGGCGCCGATCGCGGCCGCCAAGTCCCAACCGTGGACGAGGTGGTCGGCGGCCAGTTGCCGAAGATACTCGGGCGGGTCCTCGTCGCCGTACGAGAGATGCACCTTGTCGATCGGCGCCGCGGCCGCCTCCTGGGCAGCGCGGGCGGCGGCGGCCGCGGCGGTGCCGGGGTCGTCACCGAGCAGGTCGCCGTCCAGGGAGTCACCGACGTCCGCGATGGTCTTGCCCTCCATCAGCGGTACGGTCCAGCGCTCCTCCCCGACGACATGGTTCACCAGCGTGCGCACGTCCCAGTCCGAGCACGGCGTCGGCGCCGACCACTGATCGGGACCCACCTCGTTCACCAACCTGACGAAGCCGTCGACCGTCCGGTTGTGCAGTTCCACCACGTCCATGAGCGCTCCCCCTCGGCAGGTGCCCCGTGCCGGAGCACTTAGCGCCAGAGTCCGCCCCGGGGAGAGGGGGCGTCAATTACCGGGGGGTTACCGCCCGAGCTGGAGCTGCTCCGCGGCCTCGTGGGCGTGCTGGGAGGCCATCATGTCGCCGGTGGCGGCGAGCAGGTTGCCGTGGTGGCGGTAGCACGAGCCGGCCAGGTCTTTCATCACCGTGTCGTCGTCGGTGAAGGGGATCAGCGCGGTCGCGACCTCCGCACACCAACCGCCCAGGTCGAGCGCCATCTCGGTCCGCCCGGCCTGGTAGTACGCCTCGGAGATGTCGAGCAGCAGTTGCGCCCAGATCGGCGCGTAGGTGCTCGTCTCGTACCGCATCCGCTGCGACTCCCGCTCGGACGAGATCGCGAACAGGTAGTGCGCCTCCACGCCCAGGGTGAGCGCGGTGTCGGCGTCCTGCAGCAACAGCGGCCGGACCAGCTCGGCCAGCTCGGTCGCGCGTACCGCCGCCGACTCGGGGTCGGTCCGGCCCGACACCGTCGCCAGTGTCATCCCCGGCGCAGGCTCGCTCAGCGCCAGCAGGCGGTGGTACTGCTCGAACGGCCCGAGCTTGATCTCCGCGTTCTCCAGCGCTGCGACCAGGGTCAGCGGCAGGCCACGGTCGAGCTCCTCGGTGACACGTGCGGCCGTCTCCGCGTCGGTGGCGAACGCCGTCTGCAGGCTGGTCTCGCCCTCCATCATCCGGCCGACGATGCCGAGGTGCTTGCCCTTGCGGGTGAGCGCGGCGACCAGCGTGCGGAGGTCGGTGGCCGACTCCGAGTCCGCGAGGGTGTCAGCGGTCGTCAGCCCGATCTCGTCGGCCTCGAGGGCGAGGTCGAGCCGGCCTTCGGCGGCATGTACGTCGGCCGATACGGCAGCCGCCGTACAGAGATATCGCGCGTAGGACAGCGACTGTGGGCTCTCGTTGATCCTGTCAGCCAACTGCAGGAACAGCTGGGTCGCCGCGTCCGCCGACGCCACCGCCAGCGCGGGGTCGCCGTACCGCCGCAGGATGAGCGCGTTCATCGCCAGTACCCGGGCGAAGTCAGGCTGGTGCTTCAGCCCGTCCTCGCCACCGACGAGCTGCCCGTACGCGATCACCGCCCCGTCCATCTCCAGTACGGCGGTCGCGCCGTGACCGCGATGGGCCTGGGTCATCGCCCGCCGGGCCCGGACGTCGGCCAGGAAGGAGGTGGCGTCGAGGACACCGGCGTCGCTGAGCTCGGTGTAGCCGAGTTGAGCCTCGTGCAGCGCGGCAAGCGCTTCCTCGTGCCGGCCCGACGCGTTCAGCGAGCCGGCCAGCTCGTACTGCGTCGCGGCCATCAGGTGCTTGGCCTCGTAATGATCCGGGTGCCCCTCGGCGCGTTCCCGGGCCAACTCGATGACACGTTGCTGGTACGGCCCGGCCTCGTCGGCACGACCTTCCTCGATCAGTACCTGAGCTGTTTGCAGAGCCTCAGCCAGCTCGTCCTCAGGAGGCGTCCAAAGCCCCCCGCTGTCCACCATCTTGACGTTCCACCCCTTCGCAGGTTCAACCGAACACCTTAGTGGTCTCTGGGGCGGAACCCTTAGGGCTGACACGTGCGATTTCCGGTACTGACATGAGTATTACCGGCAGGTAGCCTGGATTCATGAGCGAGCGTAGTGAGCGAATAATGGGTAGAGCAGTGTTCTCGCTCATTCCGGAACCGAGCGCCAGCGAGGTGGAGGAATGAGCGAGCAGACCTCGATTCCTGCCGACCCCGAGCTCGACCCGACCGCGTCGTACGCGACCGACCAGTCGGTTGTCCGCCGGTTGTCGGGGCTGCTCCGCGCCTCGGCCGGGGCCAGGACCACCTACGCGCCGGCGACCGGGCAGCCGATCGCGACACTACCCGTGTCCAGCCCGGAAGACGTGGTCGCGGCCGTCCGGTCGGCGCGGCGGACCCAGCAGACCTGGAGGCGGGTGCCGCTGGCCGAGCGTGCGGCGATCCTGCTGCGGTACCACGACCTGGTTCTGGACCACCGGCACGAGCTCGTGGACCTGGTGATCCTCGAGTCGGGCAAGGCGCGCAAGCAGGCGTTCGAGGAGGTCGCGCACGTCGCTCTCACCGCCCGCTACTACGGGCGCAAGGCCGCCGAGTTGCTGGAGCCGCAGCGCAAGCTGGGCATGTTCCCGATCCTCACCCGGGCCGAGCAACGGTTCGTCCCGAAGGGTGTCGTCGGCATCATCTCGCCGTGGAACTACCCGCTCAGCATGGCGATGGCCGATGGTCTTCCGGCCGTGCTCGCCGGTAACACCGTCGTACACAAGCCGGACAGCCAGACCCCGCTGACCGCGCTCCGAGCGATCGAGTTGCTGTACGACGCCGGGCTGCCGCGCGAGGCCTGGCAGCCGGTGCACGGCGACGGCCCGACCGTCGGCGGCGCGATCATCCAGAACACCGACTACATCTGCTTCACCGGCTCGACCCGGACCGGCCGGCTGGTCGCACAGCAGGCCGGCGAGCGGCTGATCGGCTGCAGCCTCGAGCTCGGCGGCAAGAACCCGATGCTCGTACTGCGGGATGCCGACATCCACCGCGCCGCGGAAGGCGCCGTCCGGGCGTGTTTCTCGAGCGCCGGTCAGTTGTGTGTCTCGATGGAGCGGCTCTACGTCGCCGACCAGGTGTACGACGCGTTCGTCACGGCGTTCATCGACCGGGTGAAGAAGATCCGGCTGTCCGCCGGGACCGGCTGGGACGTGGACATGGGGTCGCTGATCTCGAAGGCGCAGCTGGAGACCGTCACCCGGCACGTCGAGAACGCCCGGTCCAAGGGCGCCGTCGTACTGGCCGGCGGCAAGGCCCGGCCGGATATCGGCCCGCTGTTCTACGAGCCGACGGTGCTGTCCGGGGTGACGCCGGAGATGGAGTGCTTCGACAACGAGACGTTCGGGCCGGTGGTGTCGATCTACCGGTTCTCCGACGAGTCCGAGGCGATCCAGCGCGCGAACGAGGGCGAGTACGGGCTCAACGCCAGCGTCTGGACGCGGGACGGCCGGCGCGGCCGGGCGATTGCGGCACAACTGGTGGCCGGCACGGTCAACGTGAACGAGGCCTACGGCGCGACCTTCGGCTCGATCGACACCCCGATGGGCGGGATGCGGTCCTCCGGGCTCGGCCGCCGTCAGGGGGTCGAGGGCATCCGCCGGTACGTCGACATGCAGGCGATCGCGACCCAGCGGCTGCTGCCGATCGCGGCCTCGCACGGACTCTCCGACGAGACCTACGCCGAACTGATGACCGGAGCACTGCGGGTGCTGAAGAAGCTGGGCCGTCCATGACCTTCGACTACGACGTGCTGGTCATCGGGTCGGGGTTCGGGGGGAGTGTCAGTGCGCTGCGGTTGACCGAGAAGGGGTACAAGGTCGCCGTACTCGAGGCGGGCGCGCGGTTCGACGACGCCGGGTTCGCGAAGAACTCGTGGGACAAGAGCCGGTTCCTGTTCGCGCCGAAACTCGGCTGGTACGGCATCCAGCGGATCAGCGCGCTGCGGGACGTGATCATCCTGTCCGGAGCCGGTGTCGGCGGCGGCAGCCTGGTCTATGCGAACACCCTCTACGAGCCGCTGCCCGCGTTCTACACCGACCGCCAGTGGGCGCACATCACCGACTGGAAGGCCGAGCTCGCGCCGTTCTACGACCAGGCCAAGCGGATGCTCGGCGTCACGACGTACCCGGGCTTCACTCCGGCCGACGAGGTGATGAAGCAGGTCGCCGACGACATGGGGGTGGGGGACACGTTCCACCCGACCCCGGTGGGCGTCTTCTTCGGTGAGCCGGGTGTCGAGGTGGACGACCCATACTTCGGTGGCGCCGGCCCGCGTCGGACCGGGTGTATCAACTGCGGTGAGTGCATGACCGGCTGCCGGCACAACGCGAAGAACACACTGACCAAGAACTACCTCTACTTGGCCGAGAAGTCCGGCGCCGAGGTGTACCCGATGACCACGGTGACCTCGGTCGAGCCGCTGCCGGGCGGCGGGTACGCCGTGGACACCCGGCGTACCTCCGACCGCAGGAGCACGCGGCGGTTCACCGCCCAGCAGGTGGTGTTCGCCGCCTCAGCCCTCGGTACGGCGAAACTGCTGCACCGGCTCCGGGACGAGGGCAAACTGCCCCGGCTGTCCGACCGGCTCGGCGTACTGACCCGGACCAACTCCGAATCGTTGCTCGGGGCAATCTCCAGGGACCGCGACGTCGACTACAGCCGCGGCGTCGCGATCACCTCGTCGTTCCACCCCGACGACATCACCCACATCGAGCCGGTCCGGTACGGCAAGGGCAGCAACGCGATGTCGCTGCTGCAGACCGTGCTGACCGACGGCGACGGGGACCGGCCGCGGTGGCGGACCTGGCTGCGTGAACTCCGCGTCCAGCGGAAGAACATCCGCCGGCTGTACGACCTGAAGCACTGGTCCGAGCGGACCGTGATCGCCCTGGTGATGCAGACCGCGGACAACTCGATCACGACGTTCGGCAAGCGGGACCGGCTCGGACGTTGGCGGCTGACCTCGAAACGGGGTCACGGCGCACCGAACCCGGCCTGGATCCCGGTCGCGAACCAGGTGGTCCGGCGGATGGCGAAGCTGATGAACGGCACCCCGGGCGGCACCATCGGCGAGCCGTTCAACGTGCCGATGACGGCGCACTTCATCGGCGGCTGCGCGATCGGCGACTCACCCGAGACCGGCGTGGTGGACCCGTACCACCGGGTCTACGGGTACGACGGCCTGCACATCCTGGACGGCTCGACCATCTCGGCGAACCTCGGCGTCAACCCGTCGCTGACGATCACCGCCCAGGCGGAACGGGCACTGGCGTTCTGGCCGAACAAGGGTGCGGACGACGTCCGGCCGGCGATCGGATCGGCGTACCAGCGGGTGCAACCGGTGAAGCCAGGGCATCCCGTCGTACCGGCCGATGCGCCGGGCGCCTTGCGGTTGCCGATTGTGCCTAAGCAGCCTGTGACGAAGCCGTAACACAACGACAATACTTCCGCACAGTCACCAGGGAAATGAAAAAACCTCAGCACGGATGTGGCTGCTGAGGTTTCTGAGGTTTTCTGAAAAGTGCCATAAAAGGGAGCAGGTCCCTCAGGAACGTTTCCGCCCAAATCGTTTCCCGAGGGACCCACTCAAGCCGGGGTGAGGCGCCCGGCGCTTGGGATCGGGTCACCAGCCACAGCTGGCGACCCGAGCTCTTGGTACCCCACTCTACATCCGATTCCAGGAGTTTCGAGCTGTCGCAAGTGGTTGTGACCACTCTGCGTGCTGATCGTAATGATCAGCATTTCGTTGCTCCTTGTCACCGGGTGGCGGTCTTCCTTGCGGTTAACCGCCTCTGCACACATCAACGAGCCCTCTCACAGGGGGTTACGAGGTTCCCCGGAAAAATCCAGAAAGTTTCCCGGGGAGTGCGGAGAGTGGCTGACGCAGGTCGGGGCCAGGTGTTCCACGTGACGCCCCTCGCAGAGAGAACCGGCCCGGCTGTCTTACTGTGGGCCGACCGTCAGATGAGGCAGGAGAACGATGAGCGACATCCTCGAGGTGGCCCGGGCGCAGGTTCTGGAGCAGGGCGTGGGTCTGTCCCAGGAGCAATTGATCGAGGTGCTGCAATCGCCCGACGACCAATTGGCCGATCTGCTCGCGCTCGCGCACGACGTACGGGTGAAGTGGTGCGGTGAGGAGGTCGAGGTCGAGGGGATCATCTCGCTGAAGACCGGCGGCTGCCCGGAGGACTGTCACTTCTGCTCCCAGTCCGGCCAGTTCACCTCGCCGGTCCGTTCGGTCTGGCTGAACATCCCGGAGTTGGTCGAGGCAGCCAAGGAGACCGCGAAGACCGGTGCGACCGAGTTCTGCATCGTCGCCGCCGTCCGCGGTCCGGACCAGCGGCTGATGTCCCAGGTGAAGGCCGGTATCGAGGCGATCAACGCCGAGGTCGACATCAACATCGCCTGCTCACTCGGCATGCTCACCCAGGAGCAGGTCGACGAGCTCAAGGCGATGGGGGTGCACCGCTACAACCACAACCTCGAGTCGGCCCGCTCGTACTTCGGCGACGTCGTCACCACGCACTCCTTCGAGGAGCGCTGGGACACCTGCCTGATGGTCAAGGAGTCCGGCATGGAGCTATGCTGCGGCGGCCTGGTCGGGATGGGCGAGACCCTCGAGCAGCGCGCCGAGCTGGCCGCGCAGCTGGCCGAGCTGGACCCGCACGAGGTGCCGCTCAACTTCCTCAACCCGCGCCCGGGTACGCCGTTCGGCGACATGGAGATCATGGCCGGCAAGGACGCGCTGCGGACCATCGCCGCGTTCCGGCTCGCGATGCCGCGGACGGTGCTGCGGTACGCCGGCGGCCGCGAGCTGACCCTGGGCGACCTGGGCACCCGCGAGGGCCTGCTCGGCGGTATCAACGCCGTCATCGTCGGCAACTACCTGACCACGCTCGGCCGCCCGGCGACCGCCGACCTCGACCTGCTCGCCGAGCTGAAGATGCCGGTGAAGGAACTCCAGAAGACACTGTGAACGGGTACTGCGGTCATTGCGGCCGGGAACTGGCCGGCAGCAGTCACGAGGACTGCCGCCGGGCCCTTGCGCTGGAGCCGCCCCGCTACTGCGGTGAGTGCCGCCGCAGGATGATCGTCCAGGTGCACCCGATGGGCTGGTCGGCCCGCTGCTCTGTGCACGGCGAGCTGGATCCTCAGGATGGAGGCGGGAGCGGTGGCAGAGTCGGTCAGTGAGTGGTTGCAGCGGGATTCGGAGCGCCTCTGGCATCCGTACTCCTCGTTGAGCGAGCCGTCGCCGGTCCGGCTGGTCCGCGGTGCCGACGGCGTACGGCTGCGTCTGTCCTCCGGGCCCTCCGGCGAGAGCGGTGACGTTGCCGGTGACGTTGGTGGCACGGTCGAGGTGATCGACGCGATGGCGTCCTGGTGGTGCATGATCCACGGCTATCGCCACCCGGTGCTCGACGCGGCGGTGAAGAGCCAGGTGGACGACTTCAGTCATGTGATGTTCGGCGGGCTGACGCACGAGCCCGCGATCCGGCTGGCCGACCGGCTGGTCGAGATCACCCCGGAGCCGCTGCGGCATGTGTTCTTCTGCGACTCCGGTTCGGTCTCGGTCGAGGTCGCGATCAAGCTCGCCCTGCAGTACCAAGTTGCCCGGGGCAACAGTGGCCGGACCCGGATGCTGACCGTCCGCGGCGGGTATCACGGCGACACGTTCGCGCCGATGAGCGTGTGCGACCCGGTGAACGGGATGCACTCGCTTTTCACCGGTGCCCTGAAGGAGCAGGTGTTCGGCCCGCAGCCGCCGGCCGGGTTCGATCGCCCGGACGACGATCCGGAGTTCCTGGCCTGGGCCGCGGCAGTGTCTGACATCGCCGAGCGGAATGCGGACGGCATCGCCGGGATCATCGTCGAGCCGATCCTGCAGGGCGCGGGCGGGATGTACCCGTACAGCCCGGCCTGTCTGCGCGTACTGCGTGAACTCGCCGACCGTCACGGCTTCTTGCTGATCCTGGACGAGATCGCCACCGGCTTCGGCCGGACCGGGACGATGTTCGCCTCCGAGCACGCGGGGATCGACCCCGACATCCTCTGCATCGGCAAGGCGCTGACCGGCGGCTACCTCTCGATGGCCGCGACCTTGTGTACGACGGACGTCGCGCACACCGTCTCGAACGGTCCGGGCGGTGCACTGATGCACGGCCCGACCTTCATGGCGAACCCGCTGGCCTGCTCGGTCGCGCTGGCCTCGATCGATCTGCTGCTGTCCCAGGACTGGGCCGGCCGGGTCGCGCAGATCTCCGCGGGTTTATCGGCCGGCCTGGCGCCGGCGGCGTCGATGCCAGGGGTCAAGGACGTCCGCGTGATCGGTGCGGTCGGCGTCGTACAGCTGGGCGGTCCGGTCGACATGAAGCGGATGACGGAGGCCGTACTGCGCCGGGGAGTGTGGGTCCGGCCGTTCCGCGATCTGGTCTACACGATGCCGCCGTACATCTGTACCGACGAGGAGATCGCGACCATCGGCGCCGCAATCACGGGTGCTGTGCAGGAGGTCGGCTGATGCTCGAGGAATGGCTCGCCCCGAAGGCCGCCGCGTTGGAGTCGCGCGGACTCACCCGTCGACTCCGGGCGCGCGCGGCCGATGAACGGCTGATCGACCTGGCGGGCAACGACTATCTTGGTCTGGCGTCCGATCCCCGGGTGATCGAGGCCGCGGCTGACGCCGTACGCGTGTGGGGGACCGGCTCGACAGCTTCCCGGTTGGTCACCGGTACGACGGCTTTGCACGAGGAGATCGAGTCGTCGCTGGCTGACTACGTGGGCCAGGAATCCGCGCTGGTGTTCTCGTCCGGATACCTCGCCAACCTCGGCGTGGTCACCGCACTTGGCGGCCCCGGCACGCTCCTGGTGTCCGACGAGCACGTCCACGCGTCGCTCGTCGATGCCTGCCGGTTGTCCCGCTCCCGCGTCGAGATCGTCCCGCACAACGACGTCGATGCGGTCACCAAGGTCCTTGCCGAGCGCAACGAGCCGCACGCGGTGGTGATGACGGAATCGGTCTTCAGCGTCCTCAGCGACGCGGCCCCACTGACCGAACTGGCCGCCGCCGCCCGCGCGCACGACGCCGTACTGCTGGTCGACGAGGCCCACGGCCTGGGCGTCACCGGCGAAGGTCGCGGCTCGGTCCACGCCGCCGGCCTCGCCGGTCTCGACCACGTCATCGTCACGATGACGTTGTCCAAGGCAATGGCTTCCCAAGGTGGCGTCGTGCTGGGGCCGGCCTTGGTGCGTGCGCACCTGATCAACCGGGCGCGGTCGTTCATCTACGACACCGGTCTCAACCCGGCGGCCTGTGCCGCTGCGCTCGCGGCCCTTCAGGTGTTGAAGAATGAGCCCGAGCGGCCGCTCGCGATCCACACTGCCACGGCCCGGCTTGCGTCGGCCTGCGACGTTCCCGCTGCCTCCGGGCCGGTTGTCTCCGTGCCGATGCCTGGACCTCGCGAGACCGTGCAGGCCGCTGAGCTCTGCCTGGCCGGCGGTGTCCGGGTCGGCAGCTTCCGGCCGCCTTCGGTGCCGGACGGCATCTCGCGTCTTCGGCTGACCGCGCACGCCGGCCTCACCGACGCCGACCTCGACCAGGCCTGCGACGTCATCAGCCGCGCCATCCAGGACGTCTCGTGACCAAGGTCCTCATCGTCACCGGCACCGACACCGGCGTAGGCAAAACCATCGCCACCGCAGCCCTCGCCACCATTTACGCCGGCGCCGCGCTTCGCGCGGGTAGCGGGGTTGTGGGTGCCGCGCTCAACGTGGGTGGAGCGGGCGCGCACCGTGGGTCGTCCGTCGCGGTGGTCAAGCCGGCTCAGACCGGCGTCACGCCGGACGAGCCAGGTGATCTCGCCGAGATCAAGCGCCTGACCGGCCTCACCGACCTGCACGAAGGCATCCGCCTCCACGACCCGCTGGCGCCGACCACGGCCGCCCGCCGGGAAGGTGTTCCACTCCCGACGGTCGAGGCTCAGGCCAAGTTCATCGACGACCTGGCGACCACTCGGGACACCGTCCTGGTCGAGGGCGCCGGCGGCCTGTTGGTCGGCCTGGACGAGGACGGCCGGGGCCTCGCCGAACTCGCCGCTGCGTTGAGCGCACCCTTCGCCTTCGTCGTGGTGACCCGCTCCGGCCTCGGCACCCTCAACCACACCGGGCTGACCATCCAAGCTCTCCGGGCCCGCGGGCTACCCATCGACGGTCTGATCATCGGCTCCTGGCCCGCAGAGCCTGACCTGGCCGAGCAGTGCAACCTCGAGGACCTCCCCGTGACCACCGGCGTCCCGGTGATCGGCCGGATCCCGGCCAACGCTGGCCGGCTCGATCGGGCCGCCTTCACCGGCGCCGCGCCCGGCTGGTTCACATGACCGGTTGCCCCGCTCGGTACGACGAGGAGCTCGGGTACTGGATTGTCGACGATCCCGCGCTGGCCCGTGAGGTGCTACTGGACCCGGAGACGTTCCGGCCGGACAACGCCGTACTCGCGCACACGCCGTTGTCGGTGAAGGCGTTGCGGGTGTTGTCGGCGGTCGGGTTCGCGTTGCCGCCGACGCTGGCGAACAACGCGGGGGAGTCGCACCGGCCGATCCGGGCGGCGGTGGCGCGGTTCTTCAGCCCTGCCCGGGTCGCGGCGGTCGAGCCGCTGACCCGATCGCTGACGGCGTCGCGGGTGGCCGAGGCTGTGACCGTTCTGGCCAGGGGCGGCCAGGTCGATCTGGTGGAGGCAGTTGCTGCGGAGCCGCCGGCGCTGGTCGTGCTCGACCTGCTTGGTCTGCGCGATGTCGACGTACCCGCGTTGAAGGCGTGGAGTCGCGAGTCGCTGGAGCTGTTCTGGGGGTGGCCGGACGAGGACCGGCAGTTGGAGCTCGCGCACAGTGCGGCCGAGTTCTACGACTGGCTCCGATCTCGTACGACGGCCGCGCGCCAGGACCCAGGGGACGACCTCTTCAGCGTCCTGGTTGACCTCGGCCTCACCGACGAGGAAGTGTGTGCGGTCGGCTACTTCCTGCTGATCGCCGGCCAGGAGACGACGACCCAACTCATCTCCACCGCCTTTCATCGCACACTCCGCCCTGCGGGCAGCAGAGCGGAGAGCGAGCCGGGCGACGGAGTGGAGGGTGCGGGCGAGCATCCTGCGGAGGTGGTCGAGGCGGTGTTGCGAGAGGCCTCCTCGGTGCCCACCTGGCGTCGGGTCACGGCCCAGCCCGCTGTGGTCGGAGACTTCGAGCTGCCTGCTGGGGCTCCGGTCCTGCTCGGGCTGACCGGCCGAGGAGGTCCGGCCGATCTGGCGTTCGGAATCGGGATCCATCGCTGCCTGGGTGCTGGACTGGCGCGGTTGGAGGCTCGGGTGGCGCTCGAGTGTGCGGCTGACCTGCTGAGCGCCGTACACCTGGTGGAAGAACCGCCGATGATCGAGCTGCTGTCGTTCCGGGCCCCGCAACGACTTCGAGTCGTAACGCGCAGTAACACCTCGGACAACTAGCGGCGGTAGCGTCCGCTGGGTGAGCTTCCCTCCCCGCCGCCGGGTGCGGCTGTGGTTCGGCCGGCACCTGATCGCGGACTACATCGGCGAGCCGGCCTCCGCCGACCGGCACGAAGCCGCCATGCGCCGCCGGTTCCCGGGTCTGGAGATCACCAACGAGCCGCTGCGGACCTCGGATTACAACCCCGCTGACCTGCACCGATAGGCTTTGCGGGTGACTGAGCATGAGTTGGTTCTGGTCGTCGACTTCGGGGCGCAGTACGCGCAGCTGATCGCGCGCCGGGTCCGCGAGGCCAAGGTGTACTCCGAGATCGTGCCGCACTCGATGCCGGTCGAGGAGATGCTGGCCCGGAACCCGAAGGCGATCGTCCTGTCCGGTGGGCCGCAGTCGGTCTACGCCGAGGGCGCGCCGCGGGTCGAGTCCGGGCTGTTCGAGGCCGGGGTGCCGGCCTTCGGGATCTGCTACGGATTCCAGGCGATGGCGCAGACGCTCGGCGGCGAGGTCCGTCGGACCGGGCTGCGCGAGTTCGGCCGGACACCGGTGACGGTGAGCTCGGCGGGCACGCTGCTGGCCGGGATCCCCGAGGATCTCAACGTGTGGATGTCACACGGTGACGCAGTCCACGCGCCGCCCGCCGGCTTCGCCGTACTGGCCGCCTCCGAGGGCGCGCCGGTCGCGGCGTTCGAGGACCTGGACAAGCGGCTGGCCGGTGTGCAGTGGCACCCGGAGGTGCTGCACTCGCAGGCGGGACAGGCGGTGCTCGAGCACTTCCTCTACGACATCGCGGGCTGCAAGGGCGACTGGACCACCACGAACGTCGTGGAGGAGCAGGTCGAGCTGATCCGCCAGCAGGTCGGCGACAAGCAGGTCCTGTGCGCGCTGTCCGGCGGCGTCGACTCCGCGGTCGCGGCGGCCCTTGTACACAAGGCGATCGGCGACCAGCTGACCTGTGTGTACGTCGACCACGGCCTGCAGCGGGCCGGGGAGTCGGAGCAGGTCGAGAAGGATTACGTCGCCGCGACCGGCATCCGGCTCGAGGTGGTCGACGCCGAGGATCAGTTCCTCGGTGCGCTGGCCGGGGTCACCGATCCCGAGCAGAAGCGGAAGATCATCGGCCGCGAGTTCATCCGGACCTTCGAGGCGACCGCGCGGAAGCTGGACGCCGAGCGGCACATCGAGTTCCTGGTCCAGGGCACGCTCTACCCGGACGTGGTCGAGTCCGGCGGCGGCACCGGCACCGCGAACATCAAGTCCCACCACAACGTCGGCGGTCTGCCCGACGACCTGCAGTTCAGCCTGATCGAGCCGCTGCGGACGCTGTTCAAGGACGAGGTCCGCGAGCTGGGCCTGGCCCTCGGACTGCCCGAGACCATGGTCTACAGGCACCCGTTCCCAGGCCCCGGGCTGGGCATCCGGATCATCGGCGAGGTGACCAGGGAGCGCCTCGACATCCTCCGCGCCGCCGATCTGATCGCCCGCACCGAGCTGACCGCGGCCGGCCTGGACCGCGACATCTGGCAGTTCCCGGTGGTCCTGCTCGCCGACGTCCGCTCGGTCGGCGTCCAGGGCGACGGCCGGACCTACGGCCACCCCGTCGTACTGCGTCCAGTCACCAGCGAGGACGCGATGACCGCCGACTGGGCCCGCCTCCCGTACGACGTCCTGGAGCGCATCTCCACCCGCATCACCAACGAGGTCGACGAAATCAACCGCGTAACCCTGGACATCACCAGCAAACCTCCCGGCACCATCGAGTGGGAGTAACCACCCGCTGAGTGACGGGTGCTGCCCGCCAGCGCCCCGCCGCCGGACGGCGGGCGCGCGTGGGTTAGTTACTCGGTTAGGCGGACGTGGAGGGCGTGGGCTTCTTGGGATCGACCTTGGGTGTTCAGGCGGTCCACCAGGAGCCAGCCGGCGCGGTACCAGAGGTCGTGGCCGGTGGGGAGGGCGGTGAAGATCTGCTCGACCAGCTTCTCGTCGGTTGTGCCGTGTTCGGCGACCAGCAGGCGGGCGTTGGTGTGCTGGTCCTCGTAGCCGCCTCGTTCGTAGTGCTCCGCGGCCTGTGTCGCGTGTTGTACGGCGATGTCCGTTTCGCCTTGCTGGAGGGCGATCATGGCCAGGTCCCAGTGAACGCCGGCGGTCTGGAAGAGGACGCGCTGGTCGGCTGACGGGAGTGCGTCGAGGACTGGTCGGGCGCGTTCGATCAGCTCCACCGCTTGGGCGAAGTTGCCCGCATAGCGGGCCGACTGTGCTGCCAGCCGGACGGCCTGCACCTGCTCTACAGGTTGCTCGGCAGTCTCGTGGTACGACGCGGCCATGAGGAAGGCGTCGACCGCGTCCTCGTCGCGGTCGAGCTGTTCCAGCAGCAGGCCCTCATCCTGCCGAACCATGCCCAGCCAGGCGGGGTGTGCTTCGGCCGGTGCGGCGGCCAGTAGCTCCCGCACCTTCGTCAGTGCGGACTCCAGCTCGCCCAGCGCCCGGTAGGCATCGATGAGTACGCCGCGTACGTCTGCAAGCGGATCGGCGAGCTCAGGGATGCTGCCCAGCGCAGGTAGGGCTTCCTCACCCGTCTCTGCCGCCTCCAGCGGGCGTCCGGTCAGCAGGTACGCGCGGGCCAGCTCCACCTGAGTCAGTGCGACATGCACCTCCAGACCAGGCGTGCCCGCTGCCAGCGCGACCGCTTCGGTCAGATCCTCGGCTGCCTCGGCCGGACGCTCCAGCTCCAGCCGAAGACGCCCACGCTGCTTGTACGCAAAGGATCGGGGCAGCTCGGCCGACGTACCAAGGCCAACCGTCGCGGCCGCTTCTGCTTCCTCGAACCGGCCCAGTTGCGCCAGCAGGTTGCACTCGACGATCGCAGCGCCCGAGCGGAGGTCTTCGTCGATGTCAGCGCGTTCACGGAGCTCAGACAACTCCCGTACGGCGTCCTCGGGCCGGTCGGCCTGCGCGTACATGGTCGCCAGCGAGTACTGCCAGTGGCCACGGCGCCGTGGTTCGTCGTTGGCAACGAGCCAGCGCACTGGCTCCTCAGCCGTCGCGAGGCCTTCGTCGATCTGGCCGTTCTCACACAGCAAGCGGCCGATGCGTCCGCGGTCGCGCAGTACGCGGACCTCCTCGCCTGCCTCGGCGTACAACGCGAGCGCCTCGCGCCAAGCCTCCAGTGCGACCTCGGGCTCGTCGTGCGCCACCAGACCGCGGCCGTCCAGCACGCGGGCCCGGTCCACCGGCGTCCACTCGCTCTCCGGCACCTCCTGCTCGAAGGCCTGCCACGCAGCCGTCGCCTCATCGATCCGCGCCTGCTGCCACGCGTCCTCGGCCCGGTCGAGCCAGCCACGCCCAGTGGGCACAGGCTGCTCGTCGACTGCCGTATCCACCGGGCGCGGTGCCTGCTTGTGAAGCTGCGCCCGTCGCGCGGTCTCCGACAGCGGCAAGTACTCCACCCACGGCTCGGCGGTCAGCATCGCCTGGATCGCCTCACTGCGGTGCTTCGTCCCGTTGCGAGCATCGAACTGTGCAGCGAGCTCCAGCGCACGCCCGGTCAGTTGCTCGCTCAGCTCCGCCGCTGGGACGGCCTCTGCTCGCGGCAGCCGAATCGTCAAGCCGTCCACGCGGCCGAGTGCATGCGCGGCCGCCGCCGCGAACGTCATCTCCGCGTACGGCGACGGCGGGTCGTCGAACTCGTTCAGGTGCCGCTCGATCAGCTCCACGGCCTTCAGTTCGTTGCCGGTGCGAGCCAGGAACACCACGTGATCCGCGTGCTCAGCCAGCTCACCGACCCGGCCGCGCAGTATCCGGTAACCCTTGCGGTGCGCGTCGACTGCCTCGGAATACATGCCCTCGGCAACATATGCCGGCAGCAACGCGGTCAGCATCTGCTGCGGTTGTTCGGCGCAGGTCAGCTGCCCGTCCAGCACGTTCACGGCCAGCGCGACGGCGTCCGCCGTACGTCCGACGCTGGTCAGGTGGTGCACCTTGGACGTGGGGTCGCAGCCGACGCAGTCCGACAGGTCGTCGCGTGGTGCGGTCGACCAGAGCCGGAACTGCTCGGCCGCAGCCTCCACATCGCCGATGTGGTGCGCGACCAGCCACCGGTGCTGATGTACGGCGTGCATGCTGTGACCGCTGACCTGCCACCGCCGTTCCATGTCGTCCAGTACGGCGTACGCCCGGTCCAGCGGGACCTCGGGGAACTTGGTCAGCGTGCTGGGTGCGTACTTGAAGCACCAGTGGAACAGGTGCGAGTAGTCCTGGTACTTGCCCGGGTCCGCATCCCAGTCCGCCACACACCGAGCGAACGGCACCAACGACTTCCGCGGCTCTCCACCCATCACGTACGCCGTGACGAGCGACAGACGACTGTAGAACGCCAGGTCGTCCTCACCGGCCGCGTCAGCCCGCCGTACGACGTCCTCCAGCAAAGCGGACCGTGCTTTCCCGTACGGCGCGCTCTCGGCACGCTGAAGCCGGTCGACCAGTTCCTGGTTCATCGGGACGGGTCCTCCTGGGTGGGGACGGCCTGATCGAGCAGACCGAGGAAGGATCGGTTCACCAGCGCGGAGTCGGCCGGGCTGATCGGGTGGTAGCCGAGCATCAACGCGTGTCCGTACAAGCCTTCTACTGCGAGCTGTGCGAGCTCACGGTCGCCCAGCGACGCCATCCGCCGTACCAGCGGACTGCGGTGGTTCAGGACCAGTTGCGGGCGGCTGTCGTCGTGGGTGTCGAGTGCACCGAGCACCTCCGACCAGAGCGCGTCCGCACGGTCCTTGGTGGCTCTGAGCTCACTGGCGAACTGTGCAGACCGGTCGACGAGGTAGAGCGCGGGCAGACTGGCCGGCTCGAAGGCACGGACCACTACCTCGCAGCCAACCGAGTCCAGCGCGTCCTGTGCCAGCTGGACGAACGGGCGAAGCTGCAGCTCGGTGTCCGGGTCCAGACTGTCGAAGCTGGTGCTCAGCTCGGTCGGGTCGAACCTGGTGGTGACGAGGCCGGGGACCACCTCGGGCAGCCGCTCGAGCAACTCGCTGTCGTAGGTGTAGCCGCCGTTCACCACGGTGATCTGCTGCGCGGCGGCGACCGCGGCCAGCTGGCGGAACTCCTCGATCGTGGCGACGTACCGGATCTCGCCGGAGCGCTCCTGCAGCTCGGCGGTCGTCATCCGACCGTGGTTCGTCTCGAACCGGAGCCAGCGGTGGACCAGCCGCAGCATCTCGTCGTCGTGCAGCGCCAGGGCCTTCACACCAAGCTGGTGGATCGCGAGAAACTTGTCGAGCTTGGCAGGGTCCGTGCTGCCGAGCCGCACCAGCCAGCCGCGCAACTGCGCACCGAGTGCGTCCCGGGTGGCCTCGAGGTTCCCGTCGTCGAAGAGCGCCTCACGGCTCGCGGTCGGCCGCAGTTCGGAGGTGTCGATGACCGCGCGGACGAAGAACGCCCAGTCGGGCAGTAGCCCTTCGACGTTCTCGGCGAGCAGCATCCGCTTCAGGTAGACGCGATGCGTCGCGCGCTCGGCCGGGTTGGCCGCGAACGGCAGGACGAAGGCGACACCGGTGAGGCCGGCGGCCGGGTTGTTCAGGTGGATGACGTCGAACGGCGTGAACCCGAGCTTGTCCTGGGCGTAGCCGACCAGGTCCGCGCGCTGGGCGCCGCCGATCCCTTCCCAGGGTGCTTTGCCGTCGGTGACCTGCTCACCGTCGACGCGGATCTCGATCGGCAGCAGCGCACCGAACAGCCGGATCAGCTCGACGACGGTGGCCTGCTTGTACCACTGCTCCGCACCACGCCGGGCCTTGAGCGTGACCGTCGTACCGACCTCGGAGCGGTCCGCGGTGTCCGCGATCGTGTAGCGGCCGTCCGCCGTACCGATCCAGCGGGTCGCGGGGCCGTCGGCCGGCTGGGTGACGACCTCGATCTCGTCGGCGACCATGAACGCAGACAGCAGCCCGATCCCGAACTGGCCGAGGAACTCCGTCCGGGCGAACCCGATCTCGTCCCGCTTCGAGCTCCGCCCGATCGTGGCCAGTAACTCCCGGACCTCGTCCGGCCGCAGGCCGATCCCGGTGTCACTGATGCTCAGTACGTCGTCGGCGGTGCGTACGTCGATCCGCCGCGGCGCCTCGGGATCCATGCCCTGACGGGCGGTGATCGCGTCGACGGCGTTCTGCAGCAACTCTCGCAGATACACCCGCGGACTGCTGTACAGATGGTTGCTCAGCAGGTCGACGATCCCCTGCAGATCGACCTGGAAGTTCTCACTCACCCCGGCAACCTACGTCATCACGGTGTCGGCTGCGGAGTGAGCCGAGCCGGCGCCACAGTTCCCTGGCCCGTGGCGCCGGGGCCTCGGGTCAGCGAACCAGCTTGATCGAGTTGATCGGCGTCAGGTTGTAGTTGCCGTAGCTCCAGGCCGGAAGGTAGTCGGTGCAGTCGGTGCCGCTCGACCCCTTGCAGAGCCACGCCCCCGCGCCGCCGGACTGGTTGTTGAAGACGAAGTGGTCTGGTGGGGCGCTGAGTCAACCTTCCGTCGGTGGGCGGATCGCTCGCCCGGCCCTTCGGGATCGCCCGAATGGCGGTGGGGTCTCTTCGGATCTGGCCGAAAGGCGTTGGCAACTGTTCGCTTCGTGTTGGTGACGCGCGGTGGTGTACGGCGTACTTTCGTCATAGGGGGTGGGGACATGACACTGACGGTGGGGACCTTCAATCTGAACAACCTGTTCGACCGGTGGAACTTCGCCGGTGCGGTGGACGCGCTCGCGCAGGGGACGAGCTCGGTGCCGGCGACGTACACCTTCGAGGACGAGCACCGACGCCGGCTGCAGTTGGACAGCCGCGGCAAGCTGCTCGTGGCGAAGAAGCGCGAGGACACGGACCGGGTCGCCGAGCGGCTGCTCGCCGCGGATGCCGACGTGTGGGTCGTGCAGGAGGTGGAGAACGCCGACGTGCTGCGCGAGTTCAACCGCGTGCAGCTGAACGGCGCGTACGAGCACGTGATGGTGATCGACGGCAACGACTCGACCCGGTTCATCGATATCGGCCTGCTGTCGCGACGGCCGCTCGGCGGGGTGACCAGCTACCAGCGGACGTTCCATCCGGACGTGCCGGACCGGCCGATCTTCTCCCGCGACCTGGTCGAGGCGGAGATCCTCGACGCGCGCGGGCGGCGGGTGCTGACCGTGTTCGGGACGCACCTGAAGTCGAAGTTCGTCGACTTCACCGTCGAGGATCCGGTCGCGGCCGCGGCGGCCGCAGAACTGCTACGGGCCCGGCAGGCGGACACGATCATGCGGATCATCGCCCAGCGGACGAGCACCCGGCAGCGGTTCATGCTCTGCGGGGACATGAACGACACCCCGGACTCGCCGGCGCTGACGTCGTACGAGAAGGCCGGAATGGTGAACGCGCTGCTCACGCCGACCGAGGTCGGCACGGTCAAGACGACCGTGCAGCTACCGGCCAACCCGGCCTGGACGTCGACGTTCAAGGCGTCCGGGCAGCCGCGGGCGTTCGACCTGATCGATCAGATCTGGCTGTCTCCGGCGTTGGCGCCGCGGCTGCGGGACGCGTTCATCGGCCGGCGGAAGAAGCTCGAACGGGACGGGACCGATCACGACCCGGCCTGGATCTCCCTTGATCTATAGGGATTTCGCCTGAGCCTGGATCCCGTCCAGGAGGCGGTCGAGACCGTAGCGGTACGAGTCGGTGGCCGCCTCGCGGACGGTGTCCTGGTAGCCGTTCGCGTTCCAGATCGCCGTCATCGCGGGATGTCTTTCGACGTCGAAGTACGTCTCCCAGAGGTCGTTGCGTTCGTGCCACCAGGTCTCGTCGCTCTGGCCGGTCGCGCGCTCGACCAGTCGGCTCTCGGCCTCCAGGGAGGCGGCTGAGTCGACGTACGTCGTGATGGCAAGAGCGGCCGTGTTCGTGTCGCGAGGGCTGAGGCCGAGGGGGAGGAGGGTGGACAGTAGGTACTCGCGGCCGGCCAGCATGCCGGGGCCGACAGGCGGGCGGACGGTGGAGACCCGGGCGAGCCAAGGGTGGCGCTGGAACATCGCGCGGGTCTGTTCGGAGTACAGCTCGACCTGCTCACGCCAGTCGGCCGGTCTGGGGTCGCCGGGGCCGGGTAGCTGTCGCTCGGCCAGGATCTCGTCGACCATGAGGTCCAGGAGCTCCTCCTTGGAGGGCACGTAGGTGTAGAGCGTCATGGTCCCTACGCTGAGTGCCTTCGCCACTCCACCCATGGAGGCTGCTTCGAGTCCGCGCTCGTCGGCCAGTCGGATGCCGGCTCGCACTAGGCCGTCGACGTCCAATGAGGGTCGTCGGCCGGCAGTGCGTCGTACCTGCTGGCCTGCGTCTGGCTGGGCCGGCTGCTGGGCCTTCCCCTGGTTGCGCCAGAGCAGCGCGAGGGTGCGCTCGGGCTGACCTCCACCGCTGTGCCGGACTGTCACAGTGCACAGCGTCCCATGCGTCAGCGGAAGGCGTCGGCGTTGGCTATCGCCCAGTCGCGATAGGTCGTCGCGGCGCGACCGGTGAGCGCTTCAACTGTCGGCTCGGGGGTCATCGGGTACTCGGCCATCATCCGGAAGCCGTCGAGCAGCCACTGTGCGGTCTCCGTACCCACGATCGGCGTCCAGATCGCCATGTACTGCTCGGGCGACAGTTCCTCGAACTTGACCTCGCGACCGATCGCCTGGGCGATGTACTCGACCTGCTGCGGAGCGGTCAGCCCTTCCGGGCCGCTCATCGTGAGCTTCTGCCCGGTGAAGCTCTCGTTCAGGATGACTACCCGCGCTACTGCCGCGATGTCGGCCAGGTCGATCGGTGTCTGCACGGCGGCCGGGTACGGCGCCCGGACGACGTTCTCTGCCTTGATCGACGTGGCCCAGTCCAGCGTGTTGTTCATGAACTGCCCCGGTCGCAGGTGCGTCCACGCGAACCCGCCGTCCTCGATCGCCCGCTCGATCTTGTAGTAGTGCCACTCCGCCGGATCGCCTTGTGCCTCATACTCCGCGGGTTCACCGGACAGTACGACGACCCGCCGGACGCCGGCCTCCTGCGCACACCGCACGAAGTCGTCGACGTACGCCGGAAGTGGCGCGAGGTAGACCGTGTCGATGTTCTCGAGGGCCGCGGGGAGGGTCTCCGGTTTGCCGAGGTAGCCCTTCGCGATCTCGATGTGGTCGGGGAGCGCCGCCTTCTTCGGGCTGTTGGTGAGCGCACGGACCGGTGCGTTCGCCGCTACGAGTTCGTCGACGAGCAAACGTCCGACGCTCGCGGTCGCGCCTGTCACGAGGATCGTCATGGGATGTGCCTTCCCTGGGTGGTCGATTCTCGTAGGGTATACGGGAATTGAATGTGGCGCACATGGCCGACTTGAAGATCTGGGGAACATATGTTCGACTGTGCTGCATGAGATGGGCTGGTCAGCAGGTCGACGCGGAGACCCCGGGGACGTTGCCGGGGCTCGGGTCGATCGCGGGTCTGGTCCGGTCGGTGACCACGCCGGAGTTCCGCGGTATCACCTTCCACGAGGTGCTGGCGCGCTCCGCGCTGAACTCGGTGCCGGGGACGTCACTGCCCTTCAACTGGACGATCAATCCCTATCGCGGCTGCACGCACGCCTGCCGGTACTGCTTCGCCCGGCCTTCGCATCGCTATCTCGAGCTCGACCAGGGGGAGGACTTCGACCAGCAGATCATCGTGAAGACGAACGTGGTGGACGTGTTGCGGCGCGAGCTGGCCCGGCCGTCCTGGGCCGGCGAACAGGTTGCCTTGGGCACCAATACCGATCCCTACCAGCGGGCCGAGGGGCGCTACCGGCTGATGCCGGGGATCATCGAGGCGTTGGCGGGTTCGGGTACGCCGCTGTCCGTGCTGACCAAGGGGACGCTGCTCCGGCGGGATCTGGCGCTGTTGGAGTCGGCTGCCTCCGAAGTCCCGGTCGGTATCGGCATATCGCTCGCGCTGGCCGACGAGGAGCTACGCAAGCTGGTCGAGCCCGGCGTCCCGTCGGTCCGTGGTCGGCTCGACCTGATCCGCGCCGTCCGCGAGGCCGGTCTCACCTGCGGTGTGATGGTCGCGCCGGTGCTCCCGTGGCTCACAGACTCGGCCGAGCAACTCGACGCCCTCTTCGGTGAGTTGGCCGAGGCCGGCGCCAGCGGGGTGACAACGCTCGTGCTTCATCTGCGGCCGGGCGTGAAGGAGTGGTTCATGGCCTGGCTCGCCCAGGAGCGTCCGGATCTGGTCTCGCGCTACGAATCCCTCTACGCCCACGGCGTCAATGCCGCGCCGAGCTACCAGAACGCCTTCGAAGCCAAGGTTCGCCCGTTGCTGGACAAACACGGCTTCGGCCGAAGCTCCCGCCACCGCTCGGACCCGATGAGCCCCGAAGATTCCACCGCTGCCCGCGTCCGCTCACCCCGCCGTCGCAACCCAGTCCGCCACTCCCGCCACCCCGCCCCGATCCCACACACCACCCCCGACGTCGACCAGCAAACCCTGTTCTAGCCGGTGGTTCACCCACGCGTGCTGGTGGCCTTCTACCGCGACATCCTCCAGGTGGAGGTGTCCGAGCACGAGACGCGTTGGGCTGCGCTCATGGTCGACGACCGGTGCATCAACATTCAGGCCCAGGACTGGTACGTGCCTCCCGTGTGGCCGGAGGACGCATCCGCGCAGACGAAGATGATCCACTTCGAGATGGATACCAGGGACATGGAAGCGGCGGTCGCGCTGGTGGTCCAAGCCGGTGGAATGGCAGCGCCGCACCAGCCGCCCGACCGCGACCCGAAGCAGCTCCGGGTCATGCTCGACCCGGCTGGACACCCATTCTGCATCTGTGCTTAGGGACGGCCGCGAGGTTTGTGGACAGAGGTGACGCGAGGGCGGAGGGCCGCAGTGCTCGAGGTCGCCGTGCTGGTCTGGGTGGCGGCTTGGCTAGCGGCTGGTGAGGTGAGGGCTGTAGTCCGGTAGCTGTAGGGCGCCGAGCGCCTTGCCGAGGCCGTTCTGGGACCAGGCGAGCTTTTGGATCGAGGCCGGGAGCTTGACCAGGGTTGCCGTTGCCCAGGGCACCAGTCGTACGGCGGTCCGGCTCCCCGGGATCACCGACCGCATCGTCTTCACCGCGGCCGCGCGACTGAGGTCGACGTACCGGCTGATCCGCTGCTCGTAGCTGCGCAGCCCGGCCGGGAGGTCGTTCCGGGCCGACGCGAGCTCGCCGGCCAGCACGTACGCCGTGACCGCGGCCAGACTCGTCCCACCGCCGATGGCCGGTCCAGGACTGAATCCCGCGTCCCCGACGAGCCCGACCCGGCCCCGGCACCAGCTGTCCAGGGTGATCTGGTTGATCGCGTCGAAGTAGAAGTCGTCGGCCGTCGCCAGATGCTCGAGCAACTGCGGTACCCGCCAGCCGCAGTCGCGGAACTCGGCCTCGACGATCTGCCGCTGCTGCTCCTGATCGCGATGGTCGAACCGCAACTCCTCGGGCTTGCGGAACAGGAAGGCCGCTCGGGCCTCACCGGTCTGGTGCACACCATAGGTGCTGACGATCCGGTTGACGTCGATGTGGACCAGCATCCGGTTCCCCAGGTCGAACAGATCAGGCAGCGAGTACACCGCGAGGTAGCCGCCGAGCGGCCGGCGCAGTCCTTCCTCGGGGCCGAAGACGAGCCGGCGGACCGTCGAGTGCAGGCCGTCGGCGCCGATCACCAGGTCGAACCGGCGCGGTGCCGCATGGTCGAACGTCACGTCGACGCCCGAACCGTCGTCGTGCACGGTGGCGATCGAGTCGCCGAAGAGGTACTCCACGTCCGCGCGCGTCGCGTCGTACAGGATCTTCGTCAGTTCGCCGCGGAGGATCTCGACGTGCTGGTCCGAGATGCCGGCGCTCAGCCGGTCGACGTTCACATCGACCGGGCGTCCACCGCGCCGCTCCAGAGTCATGATCGTGGTCCGGGTGCGTGCCTCGTGGATCTGCGCCCACAGGCCCATCCGACGCACCACCTCGACACCTGAACCGAACAGGTCGACGGCGTGTCCGCCGAGGCCGTGCCGCAGCGCCGGGGTGCGCTCGACCACGGTGGGCTCGAAGCCGAACCGGCGTAACCAGTACGCGAGTACTGGACCGGCCACACTCGCTCCTGAGATCAGCACCCTTGCCACGGCGGGCCCCTTCTGTTTGTTTACTTAACGGAAGGTAAGCAATCAGGATGCGGTCTTGTCAATGCCTTACTTAACGGTAGGTCAGTTAAACTTGCCGGCATGCCGAGAGCGCGCAGCGCAGACACCAGGGAGCGGATCCAGCAGGCGGCGCTGGACCTGTTCAGCGCGAAGGGAGTGCAGCACACCAGCCTGAAGGACATCGCGGACCGGCTGGGGATGACCAAGCCGGCGCTCTACTACCACTTCAGCTCGCGCGACGACCTGGTCAGCAGCCTGGCGAAACCGCTGATCGACGACTTCGACGCGTACGTCGGTGCTATGGAAGCCGATCCGCCGGCCGACCGGCGTGAACTGCTCGGGTCGTTCTTCGACGTCACCTATCGGCACCGCGGACTGCTGCTGCTCGCGATCCGCGATCTGTCCGTGCTGCAGGAGATGCATCTGACCGACCATGTCGCGGGCTGGCGCCGTCGGATCGTCGCCCTGCTCATCGGGGAGTCGCCGGCGCTGGCCGACCAGGTGCGCGGCATGGTCGCGATCGGTGGCCTGTCCGACTGTGCCGTCGCCTTCGAGGGCGTCGATGTCGACGAGCTTCGGGCAGCCGCGGTCGACGCGGCGTACGACACCTTGCGAAGCGAGTGAGCCCGAGGAGCCGTCGATGACGGCTCCTCGGGCTCAGCTAAGGCTGCAGGACTAGGGCTTCTGCGCGACGCCGACCCACAGACTGCACGAGACGTCGGTGAACTCGCCGTTCTCGACCAGTCGCTCGGTCTCCGCGTCGGGGTGCCAGCGGAACGGCGCGGACACGCCGGGCTCGACCAGCTCGAGACCGTCGAAGAAGCGGGCGATCTCCTCCTTGCTGCGGACCTGCGCGTCACCGCCGTCGGCCTTGTAGACCTGGATCGCGCGCTCCCACAGCTCGGGCGCGAAGTCCGGCGTGCAGTGCGAGAAGATCAGGTAAGAGCCTGACGCGAGCGGCTCGAGCAACTGCTGGACCAGGTCGTACGGCTTGAGCGCGTCGGGCAGGTAGTGGAAGACGCCGACCAGGCTGAGCGCCACCGGCTGGCTCAGGTCGAGGACGTCCTTGACCTCGGCGGATTCGAGGATCGACTGCGGGTCGGTGACATCAGCCTCGAGGTAGGCGGTCTTGCCCTCCGGGCTGCTGACCAGCAGGGCCCTGGAGTGCGCCAGCACGATGGGGTCGTTGTCCGCGTAGACGACCCGAGCCTCCGGAACCACCTGCTGCACGACCTCGTGCAGGTTCGGGCTGGTCGGGATGCCGGTGCCGACGTCGAGGAACTGGGTGACCCCGCGCTCGGCGACGTACCGGGCGGCCCGGTGCATCCACATCCGGTTCGAGCGGGCGGCGGTGCGAAAACCCGGGAACGCCTCCAGGAGGTGCTCGGCCGCCTGCCGGTCGATCGCGAAGTTGTCCTTGCCGCCCAGGAAGTAATCGTAGACACGGGCGCCATGCGGCCGATCGAGGTTCAGTCGGTCGTAGACCTCGGCGTCCTGCGATTCATTCATGAAGCTTCCCATCCGCAGTACAGGGTTGGCGTCGAGGAAGTATCGTAACTGGCGAGCAACGATCGGTGACACCGGCTGGACGAAAAGTGTCGAGCAGTTTCGGTCGACCCGGTCTGGTGAGTCAGACGAGTGTGAGGATCTGAGGGCCGTCTTCGGTGACCGCGACGGTGTGCTCGGCGTGGGCGCCGCGGGTCTGGTCGGCCGAGCGGAGGGTCCAGCCGTCGTCGTCGATGACGTAGGTGCTGCCGGGGCCGCTCCAGAACCAGGGCTCGATGGCGAAGACGTGACCCGCGCGGAGCTTGAGGCCGCGACCGGCCCGGCCGCCGTTGGGGACGTGGGGTTCCTCGTGCATGCGCCGGCCGATGCCGTGGCCGCCGAAATCGAGGTTGGTGCCGAACCCGGCCGCCTTGCCGATCTGGCCGATCGCGGCGCCGACGTCACCGAGCCGCTTTCCCGGCACGGCCGCGGCGATCCCGGCCGCCAGTGCTTCCTCGGTGGTGGCGATCAACTCCAGGTCCTCGGCGCGCGGCGTACCGACGCAGAAGCTGATCGCGGAGTCCGCGCACCAGCCGTCGATCGAGGCGCCGCAGTCGACGTTCAGCAGATCGCCGTCCTGCAGTTTGAGGTCGCCGGGCGGTCCATGCAGTACGGCGTCGTTCACCGAGGTGCAGATGACACCGCTGAACGGGCTGGTCGCGAAGCCCGGCTGGTACCCCTCGAACAGGGACACCGCACCGGCCGACCGCAGTACGTCGCGGGCCACGCCGTCGAGTTCGCGCAGCGAGACCCCGACCGCGGCCTCCTTCTTCACCGCGGCGAGCGCACTGGCGACGACCCGTCCGGCCGCCCGCATCTGCTCGATCTCCGCCGCAGTCTTCAACTCGACCATGCCAACTCCTCGACCTCGGCAGCTTCCCGGATAACTATACCGGTACTATTATCACGGTCATGGTCGACCACCTCTGCCCAGTGGGGACCGCGGGCGGGGCCGGCAACTCGGCGCTTGATCTCCTGAAGTGCGAACCAAACGGGTGGGCGGGGCGTCTCCCAAGCAACGGGTTGAGCTTGGGGGCGCAGGATGGCGGTACGACGACGGGCTGTGCTGGGCGCGATGCTCGCCGGAGCCGGAGCATTCGCAACGGCGGGGTGTATCGCGGACACAGCCGCGGACACCGGTGCCGGTCGAGGCGCTGGACCGGCGACCGGGCAGAAACGCAAGACAGACAAGGCGAATCAGCCTGACGAGCTCACCCTCGTGGCGACCGGCGACGTACTGCTGCATGAACGTCTTTGGACCACAGCGAAGCGCGACGGGCGCAACGGGGACTGGGACTTCGCGCCGGTGATGAGCAGCGTGAAGCCGCTCGTCCAGGGCGCCGACCTCGCGGTGTGTCACCTCGAGACCCCGCTGGCGCCGCTCGGAGGCCCCTACCGCGGCTACCCGCTGTTCCAAGGGCCGCCGCAGATCGCCGCTGCTCTCAAGCAGACCGGGTACGACGTGTGCACTACTGCGAGCAATCACAGCTTCGACAGTGGCGCAGCCGGTGTCGACCGCACACTGACGACACTCGAGCGAGCCGGCCTCCGTCACGCTGGCACGGCCCGCACGTCGGCCGAGGCCGAATCGCCAACAATTGTTGACGTTCGCGGCGTGAAGATCGCGCTGCTCAGCTACACCTACGGCTTCAACGGCCTGCCCTATCCCGACGGTGACACCTGGCGCGCCGGCACGATCGACGTACCGACGATCAAGGAGATGGCGAAGAAGGCGCGTGACGCCGGTGCCGACATCGTGGTTGTCAGCTGTCACTGGGGCACCGAGTACTCGAGCAAGCTCAACGACCAGCAGCGCGAGGTGGCTCCGCAACTGCTTGCCGACAGCAACATCGATCTGCTGCTCGGTCATCATGCCCACGTCGTCCAGCCGATGGAGCAGCACAACGGCAAGTGGGTCGCGTACGGGCTCGGCAACCTGATCGCCGCGCACCGCGAACCCAGCAGCCCCAAGGCCGAGGGACTCCTGGTCCGCTTCACCTTCAAGCGATCCGGCGATCGGTGGATCACCTCGGCGGCCGAGTACGCACCGCTGTTGATGACTGATGCGTTGCCCGTGCGCGTTCTCGACGTACGACGTGAGCTCGCCAAGACCGGTCTGGCAGCCGCACGACGTACCAGGTTGGAACGGGCAGACCGTCGTACGACGGCAACCGTTCAGTCACTCGGTGCTACGCCGCGACCCCTGTGAAACGCGCGACCGTGACGATTCCGCGTGACGTCGATGTGCTGAAAATGCTTTGAGAGTGGGCGGTGCGGCGGTCTATGGTCGGCCGCATGAGTACGTACTTCGTGATGGTCCGTCGTGCCCGCCTCCGGGCAGGCGAGGGGTGCCTGGGGATGGCATCCGCTCGATAGTCGTTGGGCCCAACGCGTCGTGGACGCCGCCGGGGTCAGACCCGGTGAACTCGTCCTCGACGTCGGAGCCGGCCTCGGTGCGCTGACCGCGCCGCTGGTCCGGGCCGGAGCCCAGGTGGTCGCCGTCGAGCTCCACCCTGGTCGTGCCGACCGATTGCGTCGGCGGTTCGCGGACGCGCCGGTGACGGTGGTCCGTGCCGATGCCGCCGATCTGCGGTTGCCGTCACGACCGTTCCGGGTGGTGTCGAGTCCGCCGTACAACGTCTCCACCGCCTTGCTGAAACGCTTGCTGGCACCGGGTTCCCGCCTGGTGTCGGCTGATCTGGTGTTGCAGCGGGCGGTGGCGAACCGGTGGTCTCGCGGTGACGCACCAGGGGCGAACCGGTGGTACTACCACTACGACTTGTCGATCGGTCTTCGCCTTCCCCGTAAGGCTTTCACCCCACCGCCCCATGTCGATTCAGCAGTTCTGGTGCTGCGCAAACGGTAGAAAGGGCAGAACCCCCGCCGGTCAGAGGTGACCGGCGGGGGTTCTTTGCTGTGAGCAACTAGCCGTGCCAGGAGGTCCAGAGCGCGGCGTAGGAGCCTTGGCGGGCGACCAGCTCGTCGTGGCTGCCCAGCTCGCTGATGCGGCCGTCCTCCACCACCGCGACGCGGTCGGCGTCGTGGGCGGTGTAGAGGCGGTGGGCGATCGCGATCACCGTGCGACCCTCCAGTACGGCGGCCAGCGAGCGCTCCATGTGTCGCGCCGCTCGCGGGTCGATCAGCGACGTGGCCTCGTCCAGCACCAGCGTGTGCGGGTCAGCCAGCACCAGCCGGGCCAGCGCCAACTGCTGCGCCTGCGCCGGCGACAACGCCAGCTGCCCGGAGCCGACGCGCGTCTCCAGACCGTCCGGCAACGCCTCGGCCCACTCGCGTGCGTCGACAGCCGCCAGTGCACTCATCAGCTCGTCGTCAGTCGCTGAAGGTCGAGCCATCGAGAGGTTGTCCCGCAAGGTACCGACGAAGACGTGATGCTCCTGCGTCACCAGCGCGACCTGGTTGCGCAACTCGTCCAGCGGCAGCTCGGTCATCCCGACCCCGCCGACCGTCACCGAACCCGTCCGTGGCGGATGGATGCCCGCGACCAGCCGGCCGAGCGTCGACTTGCCCGCGCCGGATGGACCGACCATCGCGACCCGCTCACCCGGCTGGATGGTCAGATCGACGCCATGCAGCACGTCGCGGCCGTCGACGTACGAGAACCGCACGTCCTTTGCCTCCACGAGCTCACCCGAAGGTGCCCGGCCGGACGGTGTCCGATCGTCCTGTACGTCGCTGATGCCCAGCAACCGCGCGAACGCGGCACCACCGGACTGCAGCTCGTCCAGCCAGGAGAGCAACCGGTCGACCGGATCGATCAGCTGGTTGACGTACAGCACGGCAGTCGTGACCGCGCCGAGGGAGACATTCCCGTTGATGTGCAGCCAGCCGCCGAACAGCAGCGTCCCCACCACCGGCACGAGGTAACTGATCTCGGCGACGGGGAAGTACATGGTCCGGAGGAACAGCGTGTAGCGCTCGGCCAGGTAGGAGCCGCGGATGTCGGCATCGGTCCGGCGGACGCGTTCGTCGTACCGCTGCAGGGCCTCGACCGTCCGCGCACCTTCGACCGTCTCGGCCAGTGAGCTCGTCATCTGCGCGTACGCCGCGTTCTCGCGCAGGTACCCGCCCTTCGCGCGACGCAGGTACCACTTCGTGCTGAGCCAGAGCAGCGGGGTCATCGCGAGCAGCGGCACCAGCACCCAGACGCCGACGAGCATCGTCGCGGCGACCGTGAACACCACGGTGACGAACGCGATCATTGTCTCCGGTACGGCGAACCGCACCGTCCGCGACAGGGTGTCGACATCACGCGACGTGCGGGACAGCAGGTCGCCGGTGCCGGCCCGCTCGACGGTGCCGATCGGCAGCGCGAGGGCGTTGTCGACGAACTCCTCCCGCAGCTCGGCCAGCACCTGCTCGCCGAGCGCGAACGACTTGAACCGGGCCCACCGGGTCAGCAGCGACTGCGCCACGATGAACACCGCGATCACCAGGATCACCTGGTTGACCTTGGCAGCGGTCGTGCCGTTCTGGACGTCCTCGACCAGACCGCCGATCAGCCGCGGCGCGGCCAGACCGGTGATCGCGGCCAGCCCGTGCAGCAGCGCCGCCGGGCCAGCCGGCGGGCGTGCCGACGGATCTCGGCGGGGCCCGCAACGGGCAGGATCTGCCTCATGTGAGCACCTCCTCCTCTTCCGTCTCACGGGTCACGGTCTTGCGGTAGTACGGGTCGGTGTCGAGCAGTGTGCGGTGCTTGCCGGTGGCAACCACTCGGCCGGCGGCGACGAAGATGACCTCGTCGACCCGGTCCAGCAGCAGCGGGCTTGCGGTCAGCACGACGGTGGTGCGTCCGGCCCGGTGGGCACGCAACCGGTCCGCGATCCGCGCCTCGGTGTGCGCGTCCACCGCGGAGGTCGGCTCGACCATCACCAGCACGGCCGGGTCCAGCAGCAGGGCACGGACCAGCACCAGGCGCTGCCGCTGCCCGCCGGAGAAGGACCGGCCCTTCTCCTCGACCTCGGAGTCGAGTCCGTCGGCCAGCGCGACCAGCACGTCCTCGGCGGACGCCGTACGCATCGCTGCCATCAGTTCGTCATCGGTACGACGGTTGTCCGGGTCGAGTTCCTGGCGCAAGGTGCCGGTGAACAACTGGGAAGCGGTGTCGCTTACCAGGATCCGCGCACGCACGTCCTCGCGAGTGGCGCTGGCGAGAGTCACGCCGCCGTACCGCACCTCGCTGGTGTCGTCGTACCGACCCAGGCGGTCCGCCAGCTCGCTGTAGGTGTCCGGCTCGGCCGAGACGATCGCAGTGAGCTGTCCGTCGCGGGCGCGGATACCTGACACCGGGTCGACCAGGTCACCGCCGTCCGGCAGCCGCACCGGCTGCACCGGATCGGTGATGTCGGGCGTCAGCGCCAGCACGCGGATCACCCGGCGCGCCGCGACCAGGCCGCGCATCAACTGGTTGGCGAAGTCAGTGGCGTTGCGCAGCGGCAGCACCAGGAACGTCGCATAGCCGTAGAAGGCGACGAGCGATCCCGCGCTGAGATCGCCGCGCAGGGCGAAGTGCGCGCCGAGACCGACGACCAGTACGACGAAGACGCCAGGCAGCAGTACCTGGGCGGCGTCCAGCACGGACTGGATCCGCGCCACCCGCACACCGGCGTGCCGCACCTGCTGCGACTCGGCGCGGTACCGACGGGAGAAGGACTCCTCGCCGCCGATGCCGCGCAGCACGCGCAGACCGGCGACGATGTCGGAGCCGAGCGAGTTCAGCTCGCCGACGGCCTCACGTTGCGCCGACTGCCGCTTGTGCAGCGGCCGCAGCATCGGACCGAGCAAGAACAGCATCACCGGTACGCCGATCAGCACCACCAGGCCGAGCGCGGTCGACGTGGAGAGCAGGATCGAGGCGACCACGACGAAGGCCACGATCGCGCCGGCGAAGCGGGCCGAGACCTCCATCAGGTTGCCGACATAGGCCAGGTCGCCGGCTCCGACGCTGACCACCTCGCCGGTGGCCAGGTGCTTCGGCAGGGTCGCGCCGAGGTCGGCAGACTTCCTGGTCACCACCTGGACCGTGCGGTAGGCGGCGGTCAGCCAGTTCGTCACCGCGAACCGGTGCCGCATGATGCCGGCCAGCGCCTGCACCACACCGACCACGAACAGCGCAGCGGTCCACTGCAGCAGCCGCTCGCCGTCGCGCGCGGAGATCCCCTCGTCGATCGCCTTGCCGAGGATCGCGGGGATGAAGGCCTGCGAACCCATCCACAGGATGCCGAACGCCATCCCGCCGGCGAGCGTGCGCGACTGACCGCGCGCGACCCAGGCCAGATAGCGGGTCGGAGAGCGGTGATCGGGAACGCCGGGATCGGCGAGAGGAAGCTGTCTCATGGCTCCTTCAGGCTAGGTGTGCGCACCGACAGCCGCATGCGAATTAATCGCGTCTGGGATCGGCACGGTGGGTGCCGCTCCGGTCTCCCCGCGCATCAAAAGACCTTCACCTTGCGTTGGGCAACGAGTCTCCGGCGCGCCATGTGCGCCGCCTGTGCTGGAACCATGCTGGTGATCGCGCATCGGGGAGCGAGTGGCTACCGCCCGGAACACACGCCGGCGGCGTACCGCCTGGCTGCTGAACTTGGAGCCGACTACCTGGAACCGGACCTGGTCGCCACCCTCGACGGCATCCTGGTCTGCCGGCACGAGAACGAGATCTCCGGTACGACGGACGTCGCGGACCACCCGGTCTTCGCGGACCGGAAGATCACCAAGATCGTGGACGGGACCGCCGTGACCGGCTGGTTCGTCGAGGACTTCACCTACGCCGAGCTGCGGACCCTGCGGGCGCGGGAGCGGATGCCCGCGTTGCGCGCCGGCAACACGGAGTACGACGGGCTGGAGACGGTCCCCACCTTCGACGAGGTGGTGGCGCTGGCCCGGCAGGAGTCACAGCGGCTCGGCCGGCCGATCGGCCTACTGCCGGAGATCAAGCACCCGGCGTACTTCCGGCGGGTCGGACTGCCGCTGGAGGAGCTGCTGACCGAGCGGATCCTGACTCTGGGGCTGCGCAACGACGAGATCATGGTGCAGTCGTTCGAGCCGACCAGTCTGCGTCGGTTGTCGGTGATGACGCGGGTGCCGCTGGTGCAGCTGGTGGACTCCGAGAGCGCGCCGAACGACTTCCTGCGGACCGGCGACGGCCGCACCTTCGCGGACCTGATCGAGCCGGCCGGTCTCCGCGAGGTCTCGACGTACGCGCACGTACTGGCGCCGCACAAGGACCTGGTCATCCCCCGCAGGTCCGACGGCTCACTGGGCGAACCGACCCGCCTGGTCGACCAGGCTCACCGCGCCGGCCTCGCCGTCCAGGTCTGGACCTTCCGCGCCGAGCGCCGCTTTCTCCCCACCGACACGGACTTCCCCACCGAACTATCCGCCTTCACCCGCCTGGGCATCCAAGGCCTCTTCGCCGACCACCCCGACCAGGCCCTGGCAGCAGTCCGCAAGACCGCTCTGAACGTGTAGACGTGCGGCAGGGTGCGATGAGCCGGATCACCCTGCCGCACGCCGGCGGTGGTTGCTGCGCCCGGTTGGCGCAGTCGAGATCACGCCGCCGGGGGCTTGTTGTTGGTGGTGGTGTCGTCGTAGATGCGGGTGGCGATGTCGGCCTCCGGGGTCGGGGGCTGGTTCACCGACTGCTGGACGTTCTGCCAGACGGCCTTGCCGTCGGACTCCGGGATCACGACCCAGGCGACCACGTAGCCGATCAGGGCGGTGCCGCCGGTGATCAGAGTGAGGCCGACGATGCCGAGGCGGACCAGCGTCACGTCGATGTTCAGGTACTCCGCGATACCGCCGGAGACACCCGTGAGCATCCGCTGGTCGCGGGAACGACGGAGGACCTTGCCGGACAGGTTGGAGAACGGTGCGTTCGAGTTCGTCATGACTCAACTCTCGCGCCTGGAGGGCTCCCGCGACATCCGGATCGGTACCGACCCGACCCTGGCCTGACCCCGGGGACCCCGAGCCGGCGGCCCTGAAGACTTTCGGACCAGGATTGCCTGACCGAAGACGGAGAAAGTGTCGGTGGGCCTGTTTACGGTCGGTGGATGGACGTCGACGTACTGGCGAAGGTCGTGCTCGGATTGCCGGGAGTGGAGGAACACGAGGGCTGGGCGGGTCAGCCGGTCTTCAAGGTGCGGAACAAGAGCTTCGCCTACATGTCGGAGGACGGCACCAGGCTGCAGCTCAAGGCGCTCCGGGAGGAACAGGAGGCGCTGGTGGCCGAGGATCCAGACGTGTACGCACCGTCCTGGGCCTCAGGCCGCTTCGCCTGGATCAACGTCGATTTCGCGGCGGCGGACGACCAGGAGTTGCTCGAGCTGGTGACCGAGGCCTGGCGCCTGAGCGCCCCGAAGTACCTGATCACCCAGCTCGATCAGGTCTGAGGCGCTTGCGGACCAGGACCCAGCGGGGGCTTGTCCGGCTGACCTCGGTGAAGCCGGCGTCGAGGAAGACGGAGAGCGGGCCGCGATAGAGATCTGCCGAGGAGACCTTCTCGTCCTGATCGGTGTCGACCGCGCAGCCCTCGACCGTGCGGGCGCCGTACGACTGGGCGAAGTCGACGGCGCCGACCGCGAGCTCACCGGCGATGCCCTGGCGGCGGTGGCCGACCGGTACGACGAAGCACGTGATCACCCAGGCGTCCGGGTGGTCGGTGCGCCAGTTGGGTGAGGCGACCACCCGCGGGTACGACGTCCGCGGCGCGACCGCGCACCAGCCGATCGGCGTCTCGCCGTCGTACGCGAGCACACCGGGCGGAACGTCGCCCTTGCAGACCTGGGTGCGCAGGTCGCGGCGGTTGGTCTCGCGGGTCCCGGCGGCCCACTGCTGTCCGCGCAGGCGGAAATACTGGCAGAAGCAGCGTGCCGGGTCGCCGCGCTCACCCATCACCGCGGCCACGTCCGGCCAGGCGTCGGGACCGGCTGCTCGCACGTCCACCATGGGCTTACCGTAGCGAGGGCTGGCTTGCACTCGTTTGGGGCGAGTGCTAATACTTGGTTAGCACTCCATGGGTGAGAGTGATAAGACTCGCTGCCCCGGAGTGTGCAAGAAGACGGCCTCGATGAGGTGCCGGAGCGTGACGGGACGTGACCGTCGCGGTGTGGCGCCGTCCGTCGCGGGCATCCGGCCGGCTGAACCACCAAGACTCGACGCGGGAGGACTCGCGGAGAATGCCCAAGCTGATTTCTTTCAATGAAGAGGCGCGCCGCGGCCTCGAGCGGGGTATGAACACCCTCGCCGACGCCGTCAAGGTGACGCTTGGCCCGAAGGGCCGCAACGTCGTCCTGGAGAAGAAGTGGGGCGCCCCCACGATCACCAACGACGGTGTCTCCATCGCCAAGGAGATCGAGCTCGAGGACCCGTACGAGAAGATCGGGGCCGAGCTCGTCAAGGAAGTTGCGAAGAAGACCGACGACGTCGCTGGTGACGGCACTACCACCGCCACCGTGCTGGCTCAGGCTCTCGTCCGCGAGGGTCTGCGCAACGTCGCGGCCGGCGCCAACCCGATGAGCCTGAAGAAGGGCATCGAGAAGGCGACCGAGGCGGTCAGCGAGCAGCTGCTGGCGCTGGCCAAGCCGGTCGAGACCCGGGAGCAGATCGCTGCGACCGCGTCGATCTCGGCTGCTGACAACCAGGTCGGCCAGATCATCGCCGAGGCGATGGACAAGGTCGGCAAGGAAGGCGTCATCACCGTCGAGGAGAGCAACACCTTCGGCCTCGAGCTCGAGCTCACCGAGGGTATGCGCTTCGACAAGGGCTACATCTCGCCGTACTTCGTCACCGACACGGAGCGGATGGAAGCGGTCCTCGACGACCCGTACATCCTGATCGTGAACAGCAAGATCTCCAGCATCAAGGACCTGGTCCCGGTGCTGGAGAAGGTGATGCAGACCGGCAAGCCGCTGGCCATCATCGCCGAGGACATCGAGGGCGAGGCGCTGGCGACCCTGGTCGTCAACAAGATCAAGGGCACCTTCAAGGCCGTCGCCGTCAAGGCGCCGGGCTTCGGTGACCGCCGCAAGGCCATGCTGGTCGACATCGCCGTCCTCACCGGCGGCGAGGTGATCTCCGAGGAGGTCGGCCTCAAGCTCGACTCCGTCGACCTGGAGCTGCTCGGCCAGGCCCGCAAGATCGTCGTCACCAAGGACGAGACGACCATCGTCGAGGGCGAGGGTGACGCGGACCAGATCGCCGGCCGGGTGAACCAGATCCGCGCCGAGATCGAGAAGTCGGACTCCGACTACGACCGCGAGAAGCTGCAGGAGCGGCTGGCCAAGCTGGCCGGCGGCGTTGCGGTGATCAAGGTCGGCGCGGCCACCGAGGTCGAGCTGAAGGAGCGCAAGCACCGCATCGAGGACGCCGTTCGCAACGCGAAGGCGGCCGTAGAGGAGGGCATCGTCGCCGGCGGCGGCGTGGCCCTGCTGCAGGCCAGCGTGATCGCGTTCGAGAAGCTGGAGCTCGACGGTGACGAGGCCACCGGTGCCGCGATCGTGCGGTCCGCGGTCGAGGCTCCGCTGAAGCAGATCGCCGTGAACGCCGGCCTCGAGGGTGGCGTCGTGGTGGAGAAGGTTCGCAACCTCGAGCCGGGCTGGGGCCTCAACGCCGCCACCGGCGAGTACGTCGACCTGATCGCCACCGGCATCATCGACCCGGCCAAGGTGACCCGCTCGGCGCTGCAGAACGCAGCCTCGATCGCGGCTCTGTTCCTCACCACCGAGGCGGTCATCGCTGACAAGCCGGAGAAGGCCTCGGCCGCTCCGGGTGGCGCCCCGGACATGGGCGGCATGGACTTCTGATCCACTGAAGTCCGACAGCACAGCTGCACAGAGCGGCCCCGGGCACCCGCCCGGGGCCGCTTTCTGTTGTCCGGCCCGCAACTCTCCGTGACTGAGTGAGCCCGGTCGTGACGGGTTGTCAGGGCCTCGGCGAGCGCCGTACTGTCGAATTCGGGTGTCAGGGGTGGCGCCCGGGGGGTGCGCATGCACGCGTTGCTGGAACGTCTCGGCCGGGGGGCCGCTCGCCATCACTGGCCGGTGATCGGTGTCTGGCTGGTCATCGTCGTCGGGCTGTTCGTACTCCGGTCGTTCTTCGGCGGCACCTACGTGAACAACTACACCGTGCCCGGCAGCGAGTCCTCGGCGGGCCTGAACGTGCTGAACCGCGACTTCGCGAAACAGGGCGGGTACTCCGGATCGATCGTGTTCCACTCGACGTCGGGGAAGGTGTCCGACCAGGCCGCCGCGGTCAAGACGGCGATGACGAACGTCGGCGGTCTACCGGATGTGGTCGCCGCGACCGATCCGCTGGCGACCACCCCATCGCCGTACGTCTCCAAGGACGGCACTGTCGTCAACGCGCCGGTCTCGTTCTCCGTGGTCCCCGCGGCCCTGGACACCGACTACCTCGCCTCGCTGGACACGGCGGTCAAGCCGGCCCGCGACGCCGGGCTCGAGGTGGAGTACGGCGGCGGCGCCGGGCAGATCGGGAAGCAGGCCGACGACCAACTCTCGGAGGCGATCGGTCTCACCCTGGCACTGATCCTGCTGTTCCTGATGTTCCGGTCGATCGTCGCCGCCGCGCTGCCGCTGGTGTCCGCGGTCTTCAGTGTGGGCGGCGGTCTCGCGATCCTGGGGCTGCTCGCGGCGGTGAAGGAGTTCCCGGTCTCGGCCCCGACCGTCGCGACCCTGCTCGGATTGGGTGTCGCGATCGACTACGGGCTCTTCCTCGTCTCGCGTCATCGTGAGCAACTGGACAACGGCATGGAGGTCGAGGAGTCGATCGGCCGGGCGGAATCGACCTCCGGTGCGGCCATCCTGGTCGCCGGTGGCACGGTGGTCATCGCCATCCTCGGTCTGTACGTCTCCGGCGTGCCGTTCGTCGGCGCGCTCGGCCTCTCGTCGGCCATCCTGGTCGCGGTCACCGTCGTGGCCGCGCTCACACTCATCCCGGCGCTCCTCGGTCTGGCCGGTCTGCTGGTGCTGAACCGCGCCGATCGAAAGCATGTCGTCGAGGAACGCGCGCTCGAGGCGGAGCTGGAACCCGACGCCGCGGCAGCACATCGCGCCGAGGAGCGGGCGATCCGCGATGCGAAGCATGAGCAAAGCGCCTTCGCTCGCTGGGGACGCCGGGTGAGCGACCGCCCGTGGACGTACGGGACCATCGCGACCCTGTTGCTCCTGATCCTGACCATCCCGTTGCTCTCGCTCAACCTGGGCCAACTGGATGCCGGCACGGACCCGGCCGAGGACTCGAGCCGGAAGGCGTACGACCTGATCGCCCAAGGATTCGGCCCGGGCGCCAACGGGCCGCTGACCGTCGTCGTCTCGCTGCCGACCCAGGACGCGAGCGCCAACCAGGCGCTGCTGACGAACCTCACCGGCGCGCTGCAGAAGACGCAGGGCGTCGCCGCCGTCCAACCGCCGACGACGAACCCCGCCGGTACGACGGCCGCCGTCAACGTCGTCCCGACGACCTCACCGTCATCGGCCGAGACCGAAGACCTGGTCAACCGGATCCGCAGCGATGTACTGCCCGGCGTGGGTGCGACGACCTACGTCGTCGGCACCGTTGCCGGGTACGTCGACTTCACCGAGAAGGTCGCCGGGCGGATGCTGTGGCTGATCGGGGCAGTCGTCCTGTTGGCGCTCATCCTGCTGACGGTCGCGTTCCGCTCCGTCGTGATCGGGGTGAAGGCCGCGGTCCTGAACCTGTTGTCAGTCGGAGCGGCGTACGGCGTCATCGTCGCGGTCTTCCAGTGGGGCTGGGGATCGTCGCTGGTGGGCATCGAGGAGACGGTTCCGATTCCGTCGTTCGTGCCGATGCTGATGTTCGCGATCGTCTTCGGCCTGTCGATGGACTACGAGGTCTTCCTACTGTCCCGGGTCCATGAAGCCTGGGTCGCGACCAATGACAGCCACCGTGCGGTCGCGATCGGGATCGGCGCGACCGCCCGGGTGATCACGACCGCGGCGGCGATCATGATCGTCGTCTTCCTGAGCTTCGTCCTCGACGACGACCCAACCGTGAAGATGCTGGCCGTCGGCATGGCTGTGGCCGTCCTCATCGATGCCAGCGTGGTGCGGATGGTGCTCGTTCCGTCGGTGATGACGCTGCTCGGCGACAAGGCCTGGTGGCTGCCTCGCTGGATGGACCGCATCATTCCCGACATCCAACTCGAAGGCGCCCCGGAGCCGCCACCGCAGCCACGCGAGAGCGCTGGTGTCCCGCCGACTCCCTGAGGATCAGCTGCGCAGACCCGTGTCGAGTTGGTGGTAGAGCGTGCCAACCCGGCTGCGACTCGGGTCGCGACCGGGCCAGCGCCGTACCACCTCGCGAACTGTCGGCGACGCGTGCTCGATCGCCCAGCGGATCTCCCCGTCGCCGAGGCCGGGGTCGTCGGCCGCCAGTTCACGGGCCTGGGCCATCGAGACCGCCGGGCCGAGGATGTGCTTCAGCTGGTGCGGGGACTCCAGGTCGTGGATGTACGGCGCCCCGGCCGCACCGACCGCGGCGCGAGCAGCGGCCTTGGCAGCCGGATCGCCGACTTCGCCTGCGGCTTTCTGAGCAGCCCAGGCACATGAGCGCAGCTGAGCAGTCCGATCGCCTCCGAGCGCATAGGCGCGGGCAGCTTCGATCGCCTCACGTGGGCGGGTGTCCGCGGGAGCCTTCGCCTCGAACAGCGGCAACGCGCGCTCGGCGCAATCGACGGCGAACTGGGTGACACCACGACGGTCTTCGTCGGTCAGCTTCATGTGTGTCAATCGTATCTTTGAAGCTGTTGGTGGAGACTTCGCCAGCACTGGCTGCCAGCCAGTGCTGGAGAAGTCTCAAAGCATCACGTGCCGGCGATGAGGCGTTTGGCGAGCGTGGCGGAGAAGGTGCCGGCCGGGATGCCCTTGCCGATCCCGCAGTCGCCGTCGGAGTCACCGGGGACCTTGAGCCAGAGCAGCAGGTCCGCACCGCCGCCGACCTGGGACGGGACGCCGAGCTTGCGGCCGGCCGGGTTGCACCACTCGCCGTTCGAGCCGTTGCCGTTCCGGCTGGTGTCGACGACGAACTGGTTGCCGCCGCCGAGCGCGGTCTTGATCGCGTTGCCCTTCGTCACCGACTGCTGGGTGCTGTAGTAGTTCGACACGTTCAGCGCGAAGCCGCGGATCTTGCCGACGTCGACCAGTCGCAGCCGCCGGGCCATCTCACCGGCCTCGATCCAGTTGGTGTTTCCGCCGTCCATGTAGGCCCAGGTGTTCGCATTCTTGGTTGCAATCTGGTTCGCGGCGTACTTGAGCAGGTCGATCCGGATCTGCCGCTGGTCCTCCGGCATGCAGTCGAGTTGGGCCAATGCGTCCGGTTCGATCACGACCACGGCCGGCCGGTTGCCGATCCCGTCGGCGAACTTGGCGATCCAGTCCCGGTACGCCGCCGGCGAGCCGGCACCGCCACCGGAGTGGCCGCCGCAGTCGCGGCCGGGGATGTTGTAGGCGACCAGGATCGGCAGCTTGTCGGCCCGGTCCGCGGCAGTGGTGTACGACGTCACCGCCGCCGTGATGTCGCCGCTCCAGTTGCCGAACCAGCGTCCGCCGGCCTGGTCGGCGATCTTGGTCTTGATCTCGGTCTCGCCCGGGTGCTGTTTCACGTATGCGGCCGGGTTGGAGTTCGGGTCGACGTAGAAACCGTTGGTGAGCTGGACCGGGTTACCGGTCGCCGGTCGCGGCTCGGCGGCCAGCACAGGCTGGCCGCCGAGGCTGAACAGTCCGGCGGTGAGCAGGCCGGCGGTGAGCAGGCCGGCGGTGAGCTGGCCGAGTGGGGCCGTGCGCAAAGGGGACATCGCGGTAGGTCCTTCCGTCAGGAGCGGCAGTGACTACTCAACGTGTCCACGACGTTACCCCGGGAGACTGCTAGTTGTTCTCGTCGACCTCACAGAACGACGAATAGTGGTCATCGGTGTAGTAGACGTACGTCGGTGTGGTCAGCGCACCACCGCCGACCAGGCGACGCGCACCGCGGTCGTCCGAGCCGGGCGTCTTCACGGTGTACTCGTGGTAGTAGCCACTCGACTCGTCCGGCAGGATGCCCTCCCGGTTCTGGAAGACGGTCCCGTCCTGCGGATACGGGAACGGCCCACCGGAGTGGATGAGGTCGAGCGTGTCGGAGGCCTGCGACGGCAGCGTGCTCAGTGCGCAGGTCGGGATGGCCGTCGGCGCGGAGTAGGTGAGCTCGGCAACAGGTACGGCGTACGCCGTGGAGCCCAAGGTGGTCGCGGTGACGAGGGTGAGGGCGGCGATGAGGGTTCTCATGTGCGGGAGGCTTCCCGGCGGAGATAGCGCCGGTACATCCCAGGTGTGAAATAACAGTTGGACTATGACCCCGGTCAGGCCCTAGAGTCTGGCCCGGCGAGAACGATCCCGCAGCGGAAGGAGCGACCGATGAACACACTGACTTGTTTCCCGGCGCGTCCGACCCGCTCGCACAGCTCGCACTGAGCGGAGCAGTCGCGCCTCCTGTTGGAGGATTCGTGAACATCCGCACCACCGTCGAGGCCGACCTCGACACCATCCTTGCCCTGATCGAGCGGCAGTCGGTCAACACCGTCACCCTCGACCGCTACCGCGATTTCCTTGCCGACCGCACCTACCGGCACGACTGGACCTGGGTCGTCGAAGAGGACGGCAAGATCGTGGCCCTCGCCATCTGGTGGGGCCCGCCCGAGCACGACCACCCGTTCAGCATCGACGGCCTGTACTACGCCGGCGACGGCGACCCGGTGCCGGTCTGGACGGCGCTGATCGAGCAAACCCTCAAGAGTCGCCCGGCCGACGCCGAGCCGCCGGAGTACCACTTCTTCCTGCCCGGCGACTGGAAGGAGCAGCCGGAGGTCGTCGCCGAGCTCGACCTCCGTCGAAAGGCGGCCGAAGCGGCTGGGCTGACCGCGGTCACCGAGCGACTGCGGTACGACTGGAAGCCGGAGTACGGGCTGCCGCCGCGATCCACGCGGCTGCGGTTCGAGGAGGCCGATGACGAGGCCTTCGTGGACGTGTTCCGCCAGGTGTCCGAGGGCAGCCTCGACGCCGCAACTGCACGGGAGATCGCCCGGCTCGGCGCCGACGGCGCGGCCCGTGAGGAACTGGAGCTGTACAAGTCGATGCGAGGCGACCGGGCCTGGTGGAGGCTTGCGTACGACGCCGACGGCAAGCTGATCGGATTCGAGATCCCGTCGGCGAACCAGGGCGGGATGACGGTCGGGTACCTCGGCGTACTGTCCGAGCACCGCGGTCACCGCTACAGCGACGATCTACTGGCCGAGATCACCCACTTCCTCGCGGAGCTGGGTGCCGAGCGCATCACGGCGGACACCGACTTCGGCAACGTCCCGATGGCCCGGAGCTTCGAACGCCTTCATTACCGGAACTTCGCGGTCCGCCTGGTGCTGCACTTCCCGGCGAACTGACACTTTCCCTCGGCGCGTCCAACTCGGGCGCGCCGAGGGGAAGACGGTAACGGCTCCGACCCCTATGCTCCCTGACATGTCAGAGAGCTCCGGCGGATGCCGGGGACGGGCGAGGACCGGCGATGCGTGACATCGCGCTCATCCTGCATGTCGCCGCTGGGGTTCTGGCGGTGCCGTTCGGCCCGTTGGCGATCGTCCTCACGTTGCGCCGACGGGGGCTGAACTGGGCCGGCGAGGTCTACCACTGGACGATCGCGATCGTCTGCCTGACCGCTCTCGTGATGGTCCCGTACGACTGGGCCGGGCTCTGGTTCTTCTGGCCGATCTCGGTCGCGTCGTACCTGTTCGTCTATCTCGGTCAACGCGCCGCCGAGGCACCCGGCGGGCTCTGGTACCGCGGTGTGCTGCGCGGGTACGGCGGAGGCTGGATCGCCTTGTGGACAGCGATTCTGGTGGTCAGCGCACCCCGGCAGCCGTGGTCGTGGGTGATCCCGATCATCGTCGGCTCCGCGATCATCGAGTGGCTGTGCTTCAAGCCGATGCCGGGCTGGACCAGGGAGGTCCAGCCCGGCAGTTGACGTCAGCGCAGTGGCTGGAAGAAGGTGCGCAGATCACCGGCCAGCAGGTCGGGCACCTCCATCGCGGCGAAGTGACCGCCGCGGTCGTACTCCTTCCAGTGACTCATCTTCCCGGCCGGGTCCGCCAGGCTCTTGATCGCCGTCTCGGCCCCGAACACCGCGACCCCGGTCGGCGGTCCGGCAACGTCGCCCCACCCCTCGGAGTCGCCGTCGGCCTGCTGAGCGGCGTACGCCTTCCAGGCCTGCATTCCGTCGTACACCGCGTGCGCCGACGACGCCCCGGATCCGGTGAACCAGTACAGGCTGACGTTCGTGAGCAGCTGGTCGCGGTCCACAGCCTCCTCGGGCAGCTTGTGGATCGGGTCGGTCCACTCGGCGAACTTCTCCACGATCCACGCGAGCTGCCCGATCGGCGAGTCGTTCAGCGAGTAGGCCAACGTCTGCGGCCGGGTCGACTGCAGCACCAGGTACCCGAAGCCCTCATCCATCATCTGGTTGAACCGCTCGGCCCGCGCCCGGTCAGACGCCGACAATCCCTCCAGCGGAAGCGGATCCCCGAACGGCGTACCCGCGGTCACCCCGGCCAGATGTACGCCGACAACGCGCGCCGGATCCACCATCGGCAGCATCCCCGCGACCCCCGAGCCGGCGTCCGTCCCGTGGGCCGCGTACCGCTCGTACCCGAGCCGGCTCATCAGTTCCGCCCACATCTGCGCGACCCCGAACAGGTTGAACCCGCCCGGCCCGAGCGGCGTCGAGAACCCGTACCCGGGCAGCGACGGTACGACGACATGGAACGCGTCGGCCGCATCACCGCCGTACGCCACGGGATCGGTCAGCCGGCCGATCATCTGCTGGAACTCCACGGGCGAGCCCGGCCAGCCGTGGGTCAGGATCAGCGGCACCGCGTCCGGCTCGGCCGACCGCTGGTGGAAGAAGTGGATCCGCTGCCCGTTGAGCTCGGTGATGAACTGCGGGATCTCGTTCAGCGCCGCCTCGGCAGCGCGCCAGTCGTAGCCGTCGGCCCAGTACGCCGCCAGCTCCTTCAGGTACCCGACCGGAACGCCGCGGCTCCAGTCGTCCACCGATGGCGTGGCCGGCCAGCGAGCGCCGGCCAGCCGCGCCTTGAGGTCGTCCACCTCAGCCTGCGGGATCTCGATCCGGAAGGGCCTGATGTTTGCTGTGTTCGTCATGCCCTCAAGCTAGAAACAATTGCGGCGAGCTCCCTTCCGCAATCAGGAAGAAGGACGAAAGGTCAGACTTCCTCGCGTACGTCGCTCCTCGGCGTAGGCGGGCGCGGCGTACCGACGAACGGGTAGTGGCCGGAATTGGCGCCCTCGGACAAGTCCATCGCCGCCTGGACACCCCTGACCAAACCTCACCACGACCGACTACTACCCGTTCTTCGGAACATCCACCCGATTCCACACCGGCAACGACGTGCGAGCCGCGGGCCCCCTCCGACCAGTACCTGAGCCAGGCCACGACCCACACCAGGCAGGAACACCTGAAATGGTGTTCACCTTGTCGACGCTGGACCACTCGCGCCGGCGGCTACCACCCGGCTGTCCACGGATCCAGGCTAAGTCCAGGTTGTTCAGCAACCTGGACTTAGCGGGGTTCAAGTCCAGGTTGTCGGTCAGAGAGCTCAGGCCTGACCGGCTTTTTCTTCGGGGGTGGCTTTGCGGACGACGAGACGGGTCCAGGCGCCGACGTAGACGCGGTCGTCGGAGTTCAGCTCGCGACGCTGGCCCGGGACGATCGGGTCCTCGGGCAGCGGACCGGAGGAAGGCGCCACATAGGTGCCGTTGGAGGACTGGAGATCCTCGACCCACCAGCGGGTGCCGTCGGTGGTGAGCTGAGCCTGCCGGCGGCTGACGCCGGTGTCGTCACCGCAGTCGATCTCCGGATGGATGTTCCGGCTCTTCGACGGGCGGCCGATCAGCACGCTCTTCTCGGTCAGCGGGATCACCACCGGCAGACCAGGCGACGGACACGGGTCGTCACTCTGCTGTACGGCGTACCAGTCGGGGTCGACCCAGCGTTCGACGACCCAGTCGGCGGTCGCGGCCGGCGCCGGCGGCACCGCGGGCGGCGTCCCCAGGTCGAGGGACGACTTCGGACGCGGCATGGTGCCGGTGGTGAAGTCGTAGCCGCAGCTCTCGCAGAACAAGGCGTCCACGGCGGCCGACTCCGAGCAGTTCGGGCACGTCTGGGTCGACGGCGCCGCCGCCGGCGCCGGCGCAGCAACGGCCGGCGTCGGGACGGACGCCGCGGCCGGGGTGGCCGCGGCGCCGATCGGCAGGCCGCAGACGTCGCAGTAGTCGGTCGAGACGGACGGGTGCCCGCTCGGACAGCTGACTGTCGTCATTTCTTCACCCGGGTGGTCTTGGTGGAGGCGGTATCGAGCGCCATCTCGTCCGCCTTCTCGACGGTGCGCTTGAGCCGCACGGTGCCGGTGTCCTGGTCCTCGATGTCGACCACCTTGCGCAGCCGGGTGGTCGCCTCCTCGTTGCCGGTCTGCGCGGCCAGCTGGACCGCGCGGCCGAGCTTGGTGGTCGCGGTCGCGGTGTCACCCGCGGCCTTCGCGGCCAGGCCTTCCTGGATCGCGTCCGCCAGCTCGGTCTGCCCGGTGTAGTGCGCGACCTCCGGGCTGATCCGCGTGGTCAGTGCCTCGTCCGCGGACCACAGCGCCTTGACCAGGCCCTGCGCGACCACGTCGTCGCCGATCGCCAGCTGCACCCGCGCGGCCAGCTGCTCCTGCCCGATCGCCTTGGCCGCCAGGCGGATCGCCACGTGGTAGTCACGTGACTCGTCACCCCACGAGCCGGTCGGGAACGAGCTGGTCAGCGCGTTGACCGCCGTACGACGTGCGGTCAGGTCGTCGACCGTGGGGGCGACCTGACGGACGAACAGCACCTCCGCGCCCTGCGGAGCCCAGACCCGCAGATCGGCCTGCGCGACACCACGGCTCATCGCGTTCTGGATCAGCTTGGAGAACTCGGCGGCCAGCTGGTCCGGCGCCGGGATGATGTCGACGGTGCCGAGCAGTGCGGTCGCGATCCGCCGTACCTCGTCGACCTGCCAGGCGACGCCGACACCGCGGCAGTCGCATTGGAACTGGCCGGTGACCGCCTGGATGGTCTGGGTCAGCACCTCGGGGGTCTCGTGCTGGTTCTCGCCGTCGGTGAGCAGGATGGCGTGCTTCTGGGTCAGCGACGGCACGGTCGCGAACACCCGGGACGCCAGCCGCAGCCAGGTGCCCATCGCGGTCCCGCCGTCGGCGTAGAAGCGGGACACCGCGTCCTTGGCCGCCTGCCGGGTGAACTGGTCCATCCTCACCATCACCGGCTCCGGCGACGGCGGGAACGCCAGCGCGGCCCGGTCGTTACCGGAGATCACCGCGAACCAGACCCCGTCCAGGATCTGGTCGAGCGCGGTCTGCGCGGCGTACGCGGCGGCCCGGACGCCGTCGGCGCCCATCGAGCCGGAGGTGTCGACGATGATGATCTCGCCCGCGTCACCGCTGCCGGACTGCCCGGCCGCACCGGCGCCGCTGCAGTCCACCGTGACGATGGCGTGCACGTCGGTTCCGCCGTCGGGCAGGAACTCGTTCTGGTAGACGGATGCGGTGAACTCGGCCATGAGTGCAGCGTCCTTTCTGCAAAAAGCTGGTCTAGAGCCGCGCCAGCGCGACGGTGATGTTGTCCTGTCCGCCCTGGGCATTGGCCCAGTCGACCAGGGCGGACGCGGTGGCCAGAGGCTCGCCACCGTGCGCCGCTGCGGTCTGACGTACGAGGTCGGCCAGCGGTGCCGCTTCGGAGCAGTAGTTCCACAGCCCGTCCGAGCAGACTACGAGCCATCCCGGCCCGCTCACCTGGACGGTCGTCGTACGAGGTGTGTGGTCCGGGGCGTCCTTGCCCAGCCAGCGGGTGATCGCGTGCGCGTGCGGACCGGACTCGGCTTCGGCCCGCGAGATACCGGTCGCGATGAGCTCGGCGGCCCATGAGTCGTCCACGGTCAGTGCGACCGCCTCGGCGTCGTCCGGGAACCAGTACGCGCGGCTGTCCCCAACCACACCGGCCATCAGCAGACCGTCCTCCAGCACGGTCGCCACGAACGTGCACGACGCCGGGTTGGGACTGTCCGGACTCGTGTTCTCCAGCACGGCGTCATTGGCCGCATCGGCAGCCGCCTTGAGCCGGGCCGCGATCGCACCGTGACGGGACGACTCGGTGCCGATGCCCTGTGCGTGACCGGCCGCCAGTACGTCGCGAGCGGCACGCGCGGCGGCCAGGCTGGCGACGTCGGAGTCGAGTGACGAGCTGACCCCGTCGCAGACGACCAGCAGAGCCCTGCTGCCCGGCTCGGCGTCGGCTGCGAGGGCCATGGCGTCCTCGTTGCGGCTGTGCCGGATGCCTCGGTCGCACACCCCGGCCACCCACGGTGCGGGCTGCTCGTCGAAGTGGTCGCGTGGCTTGGCGGCCTTGGTACCGCAGGTCTCGCAGTAGCCGTCGGCACCGACCACACCGCCACAGGAGTGGCACGGGCTGACCGGAGTCGTGTTGATCTCGACCGTCGGCTCGGTGTCCGTGTCCAGGGCCGGTGTGGTGGGCGTGGTCGGCTGGAGCTCAGCCCCACAGGCCTCGCAGAAGCGGTCGGCCTCGGACACCGGGCCACCACAGCTGGGGCAGACCGTCTGGGTCGTACTCGTCATCGCAACGTCCATCCTCGAACCTCGTTGGCCTGGTCGACCAGGGCGATCCGCTCCGGCCGGCTCTGCGCATGGTCCGCCAGTTGACGGTAGGTGGCCTCGAGCCCGTCCCGCAGGGCCGGCTCGGTCGCCTCCTGTCCGTCGATCCGCAGACCTTCCTGCGGACCGGACTGCTGAACCTCCGCCAGCGCGGACCGGAACACGTTCGCGGCCAGGTTGGCCCGGTCGACCGGGTCGATGGTCAGCGAATCGATGCTGTCCATCGCCTCGGCCAGCGCGGGCAGGCCACGCCCTGATCCTGCCAGCAGACCGGCCCGCTGGCGACGAGCCCGAACGTACGCGCCGCTGGTCCGGGGCACCAGGTCGAGCGCCGCGATGGCGCCGTCCAGGTCGGAGCGCTCGGTGCGGATGTCGGCCAGTCCGAAGGCCGACGGTGCGATGTAGTTGGCATCGGTCCGGGCACAGGTGAGGTAGAGGCCTTCGGCAACGTCGTACTCACCGCTGAGCTCGCAGGCGATCGCCAGCGCGAGCTTCGGCGCCAGCTCACCCGGAACCTGGCCGTAGACGGCGTTGAACGCCGACTGGGCTGCAGCAGCGTCGCCACGGGCCAGTGCCACCAGTCCGGCCATCCAGACCGCGCGCCACTCCCACGGGTCCTCAGCAAGGAGGTCGGAGACCGCTGTGTCGACCATGTCGTAGCGGTACTCACCGACCTCGAGTGCGGCCTCGGCGATCTCCAGCAGCGTCTGCGGCGAGGACTCCGGTGCGTCCACGAGCAGTTCGAGCCGCTTGGACGGGTCCGGCACGCTCACGGTCTTCAGCCAGCCGGCATTCTTGTCGCTGTCGTCCTGCATCAGCGACGGCAGTTGCTGCCACGGTGCGGCCTTGTCGCCCAGCCCGGCCGACTTGTCGCCGGGCGTGCCGAACAGCAACGACGACGCCGAGTGCTGCGCGGCCTTGTTGCCCTGCTTGTCCGCGACGACCTCACGCAGTACGCCGAGCAACTGGACCCGGAACTCGTCCGCGGTCTGGAAGCGGTCCGCCGGGTCCTTGGCGCACGCCTTCAGCAGCAGCCGGTAGACCGAGTCGTACTTCTGGAACAGCGGTACGTCGCTCACCGCCGGCAGCGACGTCACGAACCGGGACTGGTAACCGCGGAACTCCATCGCCAGCACGCACAGCGTCCGGCCCAGCGTGTAGATGTCGGAGGCAACGGACGGCCCGACCTCGGCGACCTCGGGGGCCTGGAAACCGACCGTGCCGTAGATGGCCGAGTCCATGTCGTCGATCCGCCGGACACCGCCGAGGTCGATCAGTTTGACCGCGTCGCCGACCTGGATGATGTTGTCCGGCTTGAAGTCGCAGTAGACCAGGCCGAGGTCGTGCAGGTACGAGAAGGCCGGCAGGATCTCCAGGATGTACGCGATCGCCTGGTCGATCGGCAGCGCGTCGTACTCGCCCTTGTTGGCCGCCATCCGCTGCTTGAGCAACGTCTTCAGCGAGGTGCCGCCGACGTACTCCATCACGATGTAGCCGGCACCCTCGTGGGTGACGAAGTTGTAGATCTCCACGATCAGCGGGTGCTCGACCCGGGCCAGGAACTGCTGCTCGGCGATCGCGGCCGCGACGGCGTCCGGGTCCTCGGAGTTGAGCAGGCCCTTCAGCACCACCCAGCGGTCGGACACGTTCTTGTCCCGGGCCATGTAGATCCAGCCGAAACCACCGTGGGCCAGGCAGCCGGCCACCTCGTACTGGCCGCCGACCAGGTCGCCCGGGTGCAGCTTGGGCGAGAACGAGAACGGGCTGCGGCACTTGGGGCAGAACCCGTCGGTGCGGCCCGGCTGGTCACCACGAGCCCGCCCGACCGGGTTGCCACAGTTGGGGCAGTTCCGGCGGTCCTCCGGGACCATCGGGTTGACCAGGATCGCTTTGCTCGCGTCGATCGCGGGGATCGACGGTACGTGCGTCAGACCTGCGCCGAGACGTGCACCGCGCAGCCGTGTGGACGACGTACCAAGCCGGCGGGTCAGCTTCGAGCCGGCCGCGTGGGCGCGAGCTGAGCCCAGGGGGGTCGAGGCGAGCCGGTTGGACGCTCGGGAGACCGTCGACACGGTGCTGAGCTGGTCCGGAGCCGTGGAGCCATCCGGCGCGGGCGACCCACAGACGTCGCAGTACCCATCGACGAAGGTGCCGGTGCAGCCGGGCTGGTTGCAGGCACCGGCCGCCGGGCTCGGGCTCGCCGTCCCGGACGACGCGGGCGAGCCGCAGACGTCGCAGTACCCGTCCAGAATGGTGCCCGTGCAGCCAGGCTGCGTGCAGGCGGTGGTCGTCGTCATCTGGTCCCTCCGGTGCTCTCCAGGTAAGCCTGGTACGCCGTGACGAGTGCACCGAGCCTGACCAGGTCCACTGGCTCCGACTCGATCACCTCCCGTCCACGCCGGTACAACTCGGCAAGATCCTCGTTGGCCGGCGCGACCTTGGCTGCCTTCACCTTGTACGCGTCCAGTCGGGCGGCAAGCTCGTCCCGCCGTTCCAGCGCCGCGCCGTACGCCGACTGCGCCTGACCCAGCGCACGTCGTACGGCGTCCAGCCGGGTCAGGTACTTCTCCAGTTCGGCCGGGGTGTTCGGCACCGCCCCGATCGCAGTCACATCCGGTACGGCGAGACGCGGGGCCGGTGTGACCGCAGCGACAGCCCGGTCGGCGAGCGCCCGTACCGCGATGCCCTGCGCCTCCAGCTCACTGCGGAGCGACCGGGCCCGGGCGACGTCGGCCGCGCGCTCCTTACGGGTCGCGGCACCGACGATGAGGTCGCGCTCGGCCCGGGCCGCGTCGATCTCCAGCGGACCGATCAAGCCGCCGATGTCCGCACCGCGTTTGTTGCGCTCGGCAAGATCGGTGAGCCGGCGATCGAGGTCGTGGTGCTCGGCGATCGCCGCATTGCGGGTGCTGGCCGGCTCGCGGGCGACCAGGTCGTTGATCCGCTCGACCTGCGCACGCAACTGGCGCAGATGCGCGGCGAGGTCGGCGTCACCCGGCTCCAGCGCGAGCTTGGCCCGCAGGCTGGACGCCAGCGCGTCCGACAACTTGCATGCCTCAGGCAACGAGACGGCGAGTGACCCGCCGGCCCCGCCGGTATCCAGACCGCCCCAGATCAAGGTGGAGATCCGTTCGGTCTCGGCCGCCCCGACCCGCCCGGAGTCCCAGGTGACCAGGATCAGCTCGTACCGGTCCGACACCGCCTTCCACACCGCCATGCTGAGGACGACGTCCGCACTCAGCGCATCGGCGTCGGGGGAGTGCAGTGCAGCCTGGTCCAACTCTTCCAGCTCCGCCTTCCGGCGGTCCCGCCACGTCCCCAGCGCATCGAGGAACGAGAGCAACTCCGTCGCCGGAATGCTGCTCCCCATCCTCCCCGGCGGCGCCGGCGCCGAGGTCGTCGGCGTACGAACGGTCATTGACCCGGGATCCTGCCGTAGAGGGACGGCGGCGGGGACGTCAGCGTGCCGAGCGCAGGCTTGAGCCACTTGTTGTACGAGATCATCCAGGTGCCGTCGGCCTTGATCTGTGCGAGCACCTGGTTCACGAACCGCACGAACTCCGGGTGCTTCAGCGACATGCCGAGGCCGTAGGGCTCGTCGCTGAACCGCTCCGGGAGCACCCTCGCGTACGGGTCCTGAGCGACGTCACCGGCCAGCACGGTGTCGTCACCGCTGATGCCGTACGCCTTGCCCGACTGGAACAGCGCCAGGCAGCCGGTGTCGGTGTCGGCGGTGACCGGGATCGCCTGCGGGTTCCGCTTCTTCAGGTTGTCCAGGCTGGTCGAACCGGCCGGGGCACAGATGGTCTTGCCGTTCAGATCAGCCGTGCTTTTTGCCGTCGAGTCGATCGGTACCAGCGTCTTCTGCCCCGAGCGGTAGTACTCGGCGGAGAAGGCGATGTCCTGCCAGCGGGAGCAGTTGATCGTCATGTTCCGTGCGACGATGTCGACCTGTTCCTTCTGCAGCACCGGAATCCGCTGCGGGCTGGAGATCACCCGCAGCTCGACCTTGTTCGGGTCGCCGAAGATGGCCTTCGCGACGGCCCGGATCATGTCGATGTCGAAGCCCTCGATCTTCCCGGAGACCGCGTTCCGCGCGCCGAGGTTCAGGCTGTCCGCGGACACTCCGGCGATCAGCCGGCCGCGCTGCTGGATCTTGGCCATGTAGGAGCGGGCCGGCATCGCGCCGGGCTGTGGCATCGCGCCCTCGGGGGTGTACGACATCAGCGGGTTCCCGCAGTCCGGCTGGGTGGCCGGCGGTGCTGGTGCCGCCACGGAGGGCTGCTCCTTCGGCGGGATCTCGGTCGCGTCGTACGCATCCGTGCCGCAGGCGGTGGCGGCGAGCAGGATCGCGAGCGAGGCCGCGACCGGGGCGAGCAGCTTCTTCATCGGTACTCCTCCAGTCGCTGCGACATTCCCCAGGCGACCAGCAGCGCGGCAGCGATCCCGATCGGCACACCCAGCCAGCCGATCGGCGGCAGACCGTTGCGGGCGTCGGTCAGCGAGGTGCTGACATCTCCGCTCGTCGTGTTCAGTTGCTCGGCCGAGCTGCGGTCGAACGCACTGAACGCGAGCACGGAGTTCGCCTTCGGTGTCTTCCCGACGGCCAGGTCGACCGCCTGGTCCCAGGCCCCGTCGGTGTCGAGCTTCCGTACCCCGACGTGGACCTCCTTGTAGTCGTCCCACTGGCTTTGCAGTGATGCGTCGATGCCGGAGGTCTTGCGCAGTTGCTCGTCGACGGTCCCGGCCGAGGCCTGGTAGGCCTCTTCGTAGGCGCCGCCGGAACCACGGGCGATCAGGGTCAGGCTCTCGTTGGACCTGGCGTCGTACGCCGCGATCCTGGCCCGGGACAGCGCGAGCGTCCGGTCGTAGGAGCCCGAACGGGTGTCCGAGGCGTCGCTGGACGCGTTGGCGAGCGCGAACCCACCGATGATCGTGGTCAGCAGCACGAGCACCCCGCCGGTGGCGATCGGGACGTTGATGTAGCGGTGGGTACGTCGGGCCAGCCAGCGCAGCGTGACAGCGAAGACCACCAGCGTCAGCAGGCCGCCGACCAGGACCCAGATGTTGCCCTGCGAGATGCCGTCGAACTCGGTGTCGACGCGTTCCTCGTTGGCCTGGACCAGCGCCTTCACCAGCGGGAGCGAGTCGTCCTGCAGTACGGCGTTCGCATCCCTCAGGTACTGCGATCCGATCGGGAGGCCCTGTCGGTTGTTGGCCCGGGCCTGCTCGATCAGGCCGCCGTACGTGAGCAGCGTCTGGTTGAGCGCGCCGAGCGCGTCCGTGTCGGCGGGCTGCGCGGTCGCCGCCTCGGCGATCAGGCGGGCGGCCTCGTTCAGCGACTCGACGAAGTGCTCGCGCTGCGCCGGCGGCTCGAGACCGCCGACCAGGAAGGCGTTGGTGGCATCGGCGTTCGCGCTCACCAGGTTGGTGTGGATCGCCTGGATCCGGACCAGCTGAGCTGCGTTGGCCTCGGCGCGCTCGAGGGCGCCGTCGGCCTGGCGGAAGCCTTGGGCGGCGGCCAGGCCGAAGACGACGCTCATGACCGCGGCCAAGATCAGGAACGCGCGCATCCGGCCCGGCGTGCCGTCGAACCACCGGGCGATCGGGCCGCGCGGGCTGGGTGCCTGCGCAGTCGGCTGTTGTACAGCCGGTGGGGCCGACTGCTGGGCCGGCGGGGACCAGGCCGCGGGCGGCGGCGCACTCTGGGTCTGGGTCACGCCTGTTCTCCTTGCTCGGACTGATCCTGCTGCGCTGCCGCTGCCTGCTCCGGCTCCGCTGCCTGCTCCGGTCCCGCTGGTTTCGCCGGCTCGGCGGCCCGCTCTGGCTCGGTGTGTTCAGGCTTGGTGCGTTCGGGCTCGGTGTGTTCGGGCTCGTCGGTGAGGTCCTCGGCGAGGATCTGACGCAACTGGTCCTTGGTGGGTGCCGTGACGTCGCGGAGCCGCCAGGCGTGCCGGCCGATCGCGGCCTCCAGCACGTTCCGGGCGAACCGGCCGTTGCCGAACGACCGGTCCCGCGGGGTCGCCGCGAGGATCTCCCGGAACTTCTCCAGCGTCTCCGGGATCAGCTCGTAGTCGGCGCCCTCGGCCAGCCCGGTGAGGATGTCGGTCAGCTCGTCGTCGGTGTAGTCCTCGAACCCGATCGTGGTCCGGAACCGGCTGGCCAGCCCCGGGTTCGCCGCGATGAACGTCGCCATCGGTTCCGGATAGCCGGCCACGATCACGACCAGGTCGTCGCGCCGGTCCTCCATCTCCTTGACCAGCGTGTCGACCGCCTCCCGGCCGTACTGGTCGGCGCCGAAGTCACCCGCTGTCAGGCTGTACGCCTCGTCGATGAACAGCACCCCGCCCACCGCGGACGCGACCACCTCGGCGGTCTTCGTCGCGGTCTGGCCGAGATACCCGGCGACCAGCTCGGAGCGGTCCACCTCGACCAGCTGCCCCTTGGACAGCAGCCCGAGCGCCTTGTAGATCCCGCTGACCAACCGGGCCACGGTCGTCTTGCCCGTACCGGGATTCCCCACGAACACCAGGTGCCTGGTGATCGTCGGACTCTTCAGTCCCGCCTCGGTCCGCAGCTTCTCCACCCGCAGTACGGCGACCTGCCGGTGAACCTCCCGCTTCACCTTGGCCAGCCCGGTCAACTCGTCCAGCTCAGCAAGGAGCTCTTCCACAGTCTTCGCGGGCTCTTGCTCGACGGCCGGCTCGGTCGCGGTCGCCTTCTCGACAGCTGGTTTCGCCGGGGCACCGACCTGAGCCGGGGCACCGACCTGAGCCGGGGCACCTACCTGAAGAGGTCGCGCGCCGGCAGCCTGCAATTGAGCTGCGGCAGCAACGGAAGCATTGCCGACGACCCGCATGGTCGGCTCACCCAGCGTGCAAGCCGCCGAAGAGATCTCGGCCAACGCCTCTGCGTAGGCGACCTTGTCGAGCGAGCCAGTGGTGATCAGCTCCGTCAGTACAGCGGTCGGCGCACCACGCCACCGGCGACCGCGCACAGCGGCGTCGAAGAAGTCCTGGGTCGTCGCGCCGGGGGTCACCTTTCCCCAGTCCGCTGGAGCACCCGGAGCCGACTCCGCCAGCGCGGCGGCCAGCGAGAGTGCTTCCGCGCGGGCGGTCTCCTCCGGGATGCCGGCGCGAGTAGCTACAGCCAGAAGGTCCGACAGGGCCTGCTGCAATGACTTGCCCCCCTCGCCGCTCATGCTCCTCCTCGTCCAGCTGGTGGTTCCAGCGGTCCTGTGTCCGGTGGTCCTGTGTCCGGTGGTGGTGTCGACGGAGTGGGGCCGAGGGCCAGGCCACCGCCGGTCGATCCGGTGCCGAACTTCTCCTGCAGGAACCGGCCGTGGGCGATCAGCGCCGCCGCGTCGGCCCGGTTCACTGCGTCGAACACCTTGTCCATCGTCGCGCCCAAGAGGTCCAACTGATCGATCAGGATCATCAGCGACGTCTTGCCCTTGTCGACCGGCCGGGTGTCCGCCCACTGCCGTGGCAGCCGCAGATACCCGCCGATCGCCTCCGGCAGGTAGTCGGTCGCGGTCGCCATCACCGAGTACGCCTGCGCACTGCCGCCGAGGTTGCCGAGCCGTGGGATCGTCTCCCGCACGACCCGGACCACCCGGGCGACGCGTGACGCCACCACGGCCGGTACGGCGCCGCCCGCAACCAACTCCTCGACCCGGACCAGGGCCGCCAGCAGGTCGTCGGTCGTCGGAGCGCGGGGAGTCGGGGCAGGCTCGGGCTCCGCCTTGCGGCCGGTCAGCCGCGCGAAGAAGTCACCGAGTGCCATTCAACTCCGTCCCCCGCTCCCCGTGGTGTCAGCGACCGAGGTCGAGGTCGAGGCTGCCGTGGACGACGCGCTGGTCCTGCTGCGCGACCCGGTCCAGGTACGCCCGGGACTTGGTCACCTCGGTCTCCAGCGTCCCGATGGTGGCCGCCATGTTGTCCAGCGCCTCCACCTTGAACGCGTCGATCGCGTCCATGGTCGCGTAGATGTTCGCGAACGCGGCCTGCAGTTGCGGCAGGCCGATCGTTGCCGACGCCGCCTGCTGCTGGATCGCCACCGAGTTGTCCCGCAGCATCTGCGAGGTCCGCTCGATCATCCCGCTGGTGGTCGTGTTCAGTGCGGTGATCTGGTCCAGCACCAGCTTCTGGTTGCCCAGCGCCTGCGCCACGATGACCGCCGTCCGCAGGGCCGAGACCGTGGTCGTCGACGCGCGGTCGACGCCCTTGATCAGCTCGATGTTGTTCTTGATCACGATGTCGATGGCCAGGTAGTTCTGGATCGACACGGCCAGCTGGGTGAGCAGGTCCTGGTGCTTCTGCCGGACGTAGAACAGCACGTCCTCGCGGAAGGCCTTCGCCTTGTCCGGGTTGGTCGCGTCCAGCTCGGCGATCGCCGCCGACAACCGGGCGTCCAGGCGCTCGGCGACGTACACGTACTGGTTCAGCCTGCCCATCGCGTCCCAGAGTTGCTGCTTCTCCATGTTCAGCGCGGCGTTGTCCTTGCCGAGCTCGTCCTGGCCGTTCCGCAGCGCGTGCAGGATGCCCTCGAGATGGCTCTGCGCGCTCTGGTACTTGCGGAAGTAGTCCTCGATCTTGTCCCCGAACGGGATCATCCCGAGCAGCTTCTTCGGGCCGGTGGCTTCCTTCGGGTCCAGGTCCTCGACCGTACGGCGAAGCTCGAGCAGCGTCTTGCCGACGGTCGAGCCCTCGGACAGGCCGCCTTCCTGCAGCGCCCGGACCGGCGACTTGAGCAGCCGGTTCGAGCTGTCCGCGGCGGCGCGGATGTCGACATCGCCCATGCTCCGGACGTCACTGGCTTTGGCGGCGAACTCCGGCGAGCGCGGCTCGGCCGTCATCAGCGCGGACAGGAAGGTGTCCACCTTGGAGTCCAGCCCGGGCAGCGCGGCCGGGTCGACCGCGGGGGCCATCGTCGGCGCGGCCGTCGCGGCGACCGGCTGTGACGGCGGCGGCGCGGTCAGTATCAGACCGGGTGCGGTCGCCGTCGGCGGCTGCAGCGGCTGCGCCTGCGCAGCCGGCGCCGCGGCTCCAGGTGTGGCTGGTGTGTTGTCGGCTTCGGTCATCGTCGTTCCCCTCCGCTGCGTCCCCCGGCAGATGCGCTGTCACCTCCGTGACGCGCACACAATCTACGCGGTTCCAGGTCCCCCTGGCGCCCCTGTTGCCTACTCGTTGTTAGCTACGCCGATAGCTGACGAACGTGAAGCCTTCGTGGGGGGTGCGGGCGGTTTCGGTCCAGAGGTCGGGATCGACGGTGGGGAAGGTGACGTCACCGGCGGGGGACTGGGCTACCTCGGTCAGTTCGAGGCGGTCGGCGTACGGAAGGGCCTGGCGGTAGATCTCCCCGCCGCCGGCCACATAGATGTCGCCGTCGGCCTTGAGCGCCTCCTCGACACTGTGCACGACCTCGACGCCGTCGGCGGACCAGTCAAGTTGCCGGGTGACGACGACGGTACGGCGGCCGGGCAGCGGGCGGCCGATCGAGTCGTACGTCTTGCGGCCCATCACCAGGGTGTGGCCGAGGGTGAGCTGCTTGAAGTGTTGCAGGTCCTCGCGGATCCGCCAGGGCAGGTCGTTGTCCCGCCCGATCACGCCGTTGGCGCCGACCGCAGCGATCAGGATCAAGCTCATCCACGTCCTCGCTTCGCTCCGGGCGCGGATGAGGCACGAGGCGCGCTGTGCTTGATGATGCCCTCGCTTCGCTCGGTCATACGGCGATGGGCGCCTTGATTCCGGGGTGCGGGTCGTACCCGACCAGTTCGACATCCGCGATCTCGTAGCCGTCGATCGCGTCGCGCGGCGTCAGCTTCAGTGTCGGCAGCGGCCGGGGCTCCCGGGTGAGCTGCAGCCGGGCCTGGTCCAGGTGGTTCAGGTAGAGGTGCGCGTCGCCGAGTGTGTGGACGAAGTCGCCGACCTCGAGCCCGGTCTGCTGCGCCACCATGTGCGTCAGCAGCGCGTACGACGCGATGTTGAACGGCACCCCGAGGAAGATGTCGGCCGACCGCTGGTACAGCTGACACGACAGCCGCCCGTCGGCGACGTAGAACTGGAACATCGTGTGGCAGGGCGGCAACGCCATGTCGTCCACATCCGCCACGTTCCAGGCGTTCACGATGTGCCGGCGGGAGTCGGGGTTCTTCTTGATCGACTCGATCACGCCCGCGATCTGGTCCACGTGCCGGCCGTCCGGGGTCGGCCAGGACCGCCACTGGTAGCCGTACACCGGCCCGAGCTCACCCTCGGCGTCGGCCCACTCGTCCCAGATCGAGATGTTGTTCTCGTGCAGCCACTTGATGTTGGTCGAGCCGCTGAGGAACCAGATCAGCTCGCCGATCACCGAGCGCAGATGCAGCTTCTTCGTCGTCACCGCCGGGAAGCCCTCGCGGAGGTCGTAACGCGACTGGTACCCGAAGACACTCACCGTGCCCGTCCCGGTCCGGTCGCCCTTCTGCACCCCGTGGTCCAGCACATGCCGAAGAAGATCCAGGTACTGCTGCATGGCGCCAAGCTAACACCGACCTCCGACAAGCCGGCGGACCGCCAGGCCATCACAAGTGCGCCCGTTGCGCGGCACCACGCCGGCGGCGGGCGAGGGCAGGCCATTGTGATGGCCTGGCGGTCCGGGCTGGCAGACTCGCGGGGTGGACGAGTACGTGCTGACCTTGGTGGTGCGGGTCGAGAAGGGGGCGCGGCCGGGGCAGACGGATGCATTGGAGACGGCGGCGCGGGCGGTGCTCGCGATCCTGGCGGACGAGCGGTCGGCCGGTGAGGGGGAGTGGGCCGAGGCGATGCGGGCCTGGCAGGACGCCAGGATCCGGAAGGTGGTTCGACGCGCACGCGGGGCCGAGTGGCGACGCGCCGAGGCCTTGCCGGGGATCACGGTGACGGGGTCGGACGCCGAGGTGCGGGTCTTCCCGCCGGTGCCGCTGGACGCCGTACCGAAGGATCTCGCCAAGCTTCAGGTGACGGGCACCGACTTCGAGGACCCGGACGACTTGGCGGCGCCGGAGCCGGGGATCCCGGTCCTGTGGATCAATCCGGGACTGACGATGTCCAGTGGGAAGGCGATGGCGCAGTGCGGCCATGCGGCGCACCTCGCCTGGCTCGCGCTGTCAGCGGCGGGCCGGAAGGAGTGGGTGGCGGCGGACTTCGCCTTGGCGGTGCGCACCGCCACCCCTGGTCGCTGGCGGGACCTGCTGACCAGTGGTCTCCCTGTGGTCCAGGACGCCGGCTTCACCGAGGTGGCGCCGGGCTCGCGGACCGTGATCGCTATCATCCCTTGCTGACGCGGTAGTGCAGGTGGGTGACCCGGTCGCCCTCGACGACCTTCGGGTTGTCCAGCAGGACGTGCTCGCCGACGTAGTCGCCGAAGAACCGGACGCCGCTGCCGAAGACCACTGGAGCGAGGTTGTACGCGACCTCGTCGACCAGGCCGGCCGCGAGCGCCTGACCGGTCAGGTTGCCGCCGGTCAAGGCGATGTCACCGTCGCCGGCGTGCTTCCTGGCCTGCGCGATCGCTTCCTCGATCCCGTTGACGAAGGTGAACGGCGCGTCCGGGAACGGCCAGTCGGTCGGGGCCTCGTGGGTGACGACGAAGACGTGGTCACCGACCGCGGGGACGCCGTTCCAGCCGTTGGTGATGTCGAACAGCCGCCGCCCGATCACGCAGGAACGGATGTTCGGCCAGGTCGCGTTGATGTAGTCGGCACTCGCCTGGCTGAGCTGGAACGGGCGGCCCGGGTCGCTGCCGTAGACCTCGACCGGGCCGTTGTAGTACCAGTCGAACAGCGCGCCGACATCGTCCTCGGTGTCCGCGACGAAGCCGTCCAGCGACACCACTGCGGAGGCGATGACGTTTCCCATGATCACTTCTCCTTCTTGACCCGATAGGTGAGGTGCTGGGCGGCCGGGGTCGAGACCGACTCGACCAGATCCAGCGAATAGGTCGGTGCCGCATCGGCCGGGAACAGCCGGGTTCCGGCACCCAGTACGACGGGCGCGACGTGCAACCGGACGATGTCGGCCAGCCCGGCGGCGAGGACCTGGTGGCAGATCTGGCCGCCACCCATCACGTAGACGTCTTTGCCTCCGGCAACCTCCCGGGCCTGGTCGACCGCACTCTCCACGCCGTCGGTGACGAAGCGGAAGCGATCGCCGAGCCGGGTCTTGTCCGGAGCCTTGTGGGTGACGACGAAGATCGGCGGATTCACCTCGCCGGTCGGCTTGGCGCCGTACCCCATCTCGTCGCTCCAGCCGCCCGGGGCGTCGATGATGTCGAACAGGATCCGGCCCTGGATGACCGCGCCGGTTGCCTCGAAGGCCTCGTCCAGCACGTTGCGGTCCTCGGCGGTGCCGTTGAAGACCCACTCGTGCAGGGCCTCGCCGCCGTCGCCGAGCCCGTTGGCGAGACTGACGTTGGGGCCGGTGACGTAGCCGTCCAGGGAGACCGAGATGTCGACGACGACCTGTGTCATCGGTCAGCCCTCCTTCGCGACCAGCGCGGCGAGCCGGTCCATCGAGTCGCGGATGCCGACCTCCATGCCGGACTCCACGAACAGGTCGCGGGTCTCGATCGACGGGAACACCGAGCGCTGGTGCAGCCGGACACCGGTCTCGGTCGGCTCGAACGTCATCTTGTCCAGCGAGACCTCGCCGGGAGCGCCTTCCCACTCGAAGGTCTGGATGACGAGCTTGTCCTGCTCGACGGCGTGGAAGACACCGCGGAAGGCGTACTCACCGGACTCGTCCTTGTGGATGTAGCGGTAGCTGCCGCCGGGGCGGACGTCGTATGACTCGACCGTCATCTCGAGGCCGCGCGGGCCGAGCCACTCCGCGATCAGGTTCGGGTCGGTGGTCACCTTGAACAGCTGCGCCGGCGTGGCGTCGAACTCGCGGGTGACCTCGACGAACGGGGTGCCGGCGGGTGCGTTGATGGTGGTGGCGTTCATTTCTCCTGCTCCTTCACGGTTTTCAGTACGGCGTCCAGACGGCGGAACCGGCGTTCGGTCTCCAGCCGGTACTCGTCGATCCAGCTGGTCAGGGCTTCGAGGACCGTCGGCTCCAGATGGCAGGGGCGGCGCTGGCCGTCCCGGGTCCGGGAGATCAGCCCGGCGGCCTCGAGCACCTGGATGTGCCGCGACACCGCCTGCTTGGTGATCGGGAACGGCTCGGCCAACTCGTTGACGGTCGCCGGACCACGCGACAGCCGCGCGATCATCGCTCGCCGGACCGGGTCACCGAGTGCGGTGAAGGCCCGATCGAGCTGCCCATCGTCAACTGGCATCTTTATCAACCATTCCCTTGATCAACCGATGCGTTGACTATAAGCATCCCTCATTCGCGCGTCAACCCCTCGTGGACCCAGTACGGCTAGCAACTTTGGTTGACAAGCGGCTCTTGTCAACTTAGGTTGCTTGTATGACGGAGTTGGTGGATCCCGAGGACCCCGCGGCCGGCCTGGCCGCGGTGGTGGCGCTGCGCCGGCTGGCCGACCGGCTGGAGGACAGCCAGGTGGAGCAGGCGATGCGGGCCGGCTGGAGCTGGTCCGACGTGGCCGAGGTGCTGGGGGTCACCCGGCAGGCCGTTCACAAGAAACACGCCAAGCGGCTGATCGCCGCGGGTGTCGCCCTGAGGAGGCGCTGATGTCGTCCGACGCGAAGGACGTTCGCACCATCCTGGTGCGTGGTGCGCGAGAGGTTGCCCGCCGGGACGGGTCCCGGACGGTCGAGGCCGAGCACGTACTGGTCGCTCTCGCCGCGATGGAAGGCAATCCGGCCGCGCGGCTGCTGGCCGATGCCGGGTTGACCGAGGATGCGATCCGGGCCGCGCTGGATCGTGAGTGGGAGCAGAGCCTGGCCATCGCCGGGATCGCGGTCCGGGTCGGACTGTTGCCACAGGCAACGCCTGACCACAGCCGCGATCCACAGATCGGTGAGTCGGTCCGGCTGCTGCTCAAGCGGGCGCTGGACGCTGACCCGAAGGTCGGCGGTACCCGGATCGGTTCGGTCCGCATCCTGGTCGGCATCCTCGACACCGAACGCGGCCGGGTGGCCCGTGCCCTGGACGGCGCCGGCGTGGACCGGGTCGCCCTCCGCGCCCGCGCCGCCGAAGCCCTCGCCCAAGGCGTCCACTGATGTCCGGCCCGGAGCGCCCACAGGAACCCGGCCCGGGTCCGCGGGGATCCGGCGCCGTACGTTCGCAGACGTCCGTCGACCTGGCCGGCTCGCGTCTGATCACCAGCCGCCTCATCTCCTGCGGTCTGCTGGTCGGCCCGGTCTTCGTCGCCGCCTTCCTGATCCAGGGTGCCCTCAAGGGATCGGGGTACGACGCCTTGCGGCACCCCGTCAGCTCACTGGCGCTCGGGTCGAACGGCTGGGTGCAAGTGGCCAACTTCCTGGTCTGCGGCGTGCTGACGATCGCCTTCGCTGTCGGGCTATGGCGATCCGGCATCCGGACCGGCGCGGTGCTGATCGGCGTCTGGGGAGTCGGCCTGATCGGAGCCGGGCTGTTCGTGACCGATCCGGTGAGTGGGTTCCCGGTGGGTACGCCGGCCACCATCGACTACACCACGATCGGTGCGCTGCATGACGGGTTCTCAGTGCCCGCCTTCCTCGCCCTGGCCGCGGCGCAGGTCGTGCTGTCCCGCGGCCAGGGGTGGAAGTGGCTCACCTATTCATTGCTTAGCGCAACAACTTTCGTGGTGTGCTTCCTGCTCGCCAGTTCCGGTTTCAGTCAGACGGCATCGCTGGTCGACGTCGCCGGACTCTTCCAGCGGCTGGCCGTCACGATCGGCTGGGCCTGGATGTTCGCGCTGGCGCTCCGCATCCGCCGTACCTAGACGGTCTCGAACCCGGCCATCATCGCCATGTCCTCGTGCTCGAGGTTGTGGCAGTGGATCAGGTACTTGCCCTTGTGGGCGGTGAACTTGACCAGCACCTCGACCACCTCCGCCGGCCGGATGTCCACGGTGTCCTTCCAGCCGGCGTCGTACGGGCCGAGGTCCTTGCCGCGGCGGCTCAGCACCTGGAACGGCGCGAGGTGGACGTGCACCGGGTGGTGGACATCGGTCACGAAGGTCCAGATCTCGTACTGGTCGAGCTTCACCTGGGCCTGCATCACCACCGGATCGAACGCCTTCCCATTGATCGTCCACCCCTTGTGGCCGCCGGCGTCACCACGGCTGAACTTCCACTTCCGCCGTACGGCGCCCGCCGGCTTCGGCAGGACGGCGTACGACGAGAGCTTGGCCGGGATGCGGCTGTCGTCGGTGGCCTTCCTGGCGACCTTGAACCGCAGGACGTTGGCGTTGCCGTCCAGCTTGTTGACCAGCGTGACCTCGTCGCCGGGCTGGTACTGGGAGAAGTCCACGATCACGTCGAAGCGTTCGGCCGGCGCGATCACCAGGGTGGCGTGCTCGACCGGTGCGTCGAGCAGTCCGCCGTCGCTGCCGATCTGGACGAACTTCGCCGGACCCTTGTCGAACGCCAGCTCGTAGCGACGCGCGTTGGCGGCGTTCAGGATCCGGAAGCGGTAGCGGACCGCGTCCACCTCATGCACCGGCCACGGCGCGCCGTTGACCAGTGTCACGTCGGCGACGACACCTTCCATGTACGCCGACTCGACACCGGGCCGGTCCTTCGCGGCCGGGTAAAGGAACGAGCCGTCCTCCGCGAACGCTCGGTCCGCGATGACGAGCGGGATCTCGCGATCGCCTGCTGGTAAGGGCAAACGGTCCTCTTCGTCGTCGCGGATGATGTGGAAGCCGAAGAGGCCGCGGTAGACCTGGGGAGCGGTGTAGTCCATCCGGTGGTCGTGGTACCAGAGTGTCGCGGCCCGCTGCGTGTTCGGATACGTGTAGACGCGGCTGCCCGTTTTCACGTCGCCACCGGTCATGTTGTGGTGGCCGCCGTGGCCCTGGTGGTCGCCAGGCGGCATGAGCAGGTCCAGCGGCCAGCCGTCACTCGCAGCCGGGGTGTGACCGCCGTGCAGGTGTACGGCGGTCGGTACTTCGAGCTGGTTGACCTGCTCGATCACAGTGGTCCGCCCACTCCGTACGTCGAACGTCGGGCCGGGCAGGAGGCCGTCGTACCCGAGGACCTCGGTCTTGAGGCCGGGGAGGATTTCCAGGCTCGCCTTCCGCTGTACGACGCGGTAGTAGTCGGCTCGCGCGTCGGTGCGGACCGGCTTCTTCACCGGCGGGATCGGGAGCGGGACCTGGAACGGCTCGGGCAGCTTGGCCTGGCTGCGTAGGAGCTCTCCGGCCTGTGACGGCGACGGGTCGAGACCGCAGTTGGTCAGTGTGAGGGCGGCACCGGTGCCGCCGGCAACGGCTAGGAAACCACGGCGGGACATCTTCACTGGGAGGGCTCCTTCCGGCTGCGGCGTGCGGCGGGGCGGAACGACCAGACGGTCATCCACACGACTGCGACGACAATCGCCGTACCGAGGGGGACATGGACGGCGAAGTTCTGCAGGTAGCCGTAGGTCAGCTGGACGAACTCGGCCACGAACAGGACGACGGACAGCAGCAGCGGCCAGATGCGGCCGCCGCCGACGAGCCAGTAGAAGAACGCGGCGACGAACTGGATCATCGACACCATCCACAGCGTCGACCCGATCGGGCCGTGGACGTTCATCGCGTCGACGTCACCGGACAGGAAGTACCCGGCCAGGATCGGCTGCGCCACCACCAGGCCCGCGTGCAGCAGCAGGGTGATCCGCAACGCCCACAACGACCCGCGTGGGCGACGGACTCGTCGCTCGGCGGCGACCGGCGCCGTCATGACGCGACCTCCGTGCGCCGGCGCCGGGGACTGCTCGCCGGCTGGGCGGCGGTGAAGGTCCAGAACGCGAACGCCACCGAGGCGGCGACGAGGGCGATACCGAGCGGGATATGCAGGGCGAGCTGGCGGCTGTAGCCCATGCCGACCTGGAATCCCTCGCCGAGCACGATCAGCAAGGTCACGACCGGGGCGAGCAGGCGACCGCCGGAACGCCACCAGATCGTTGCCACGAGCAACTGGAACAGGCCGGTGACGGTGACTGCGAGGCCGAGCGGCTCGTGGATCCGCAGGGCGCCACCGGAACCGTTCAGGTAGATGCCCGCCAGGATCGGCTGCAGGCAGACCGCGATTGCGTGGGTCGCGGCAACCAGCCGGAGGGCGGCAAGGGACTTCATGTAGACAGACAATAGTAGTCTGGCTACATGTAGGGCAATCAGGTATCTCCCTGGGGCGCGCTCAGGTGCGCCCCGGGGGTGCGGGTGCAGGCTTCCGGAGGGCTGGTCAGGCTTCCCGACGAGTAGTCAGGCTTCGGGCGAGTGGTCAGGCTTTGGGCGAGTGGTCAGGCTTCCGGGCGAGTGGTCAGGTGAGGTGGCCGAGGGGTGCGACGGTGATGCCTGCGCGTTCGCAGACCCAGTGCGGGTCGGGGCCGAGCTCGGGCTCGATCCGGAGCTCGTGGTCGTTGAGGTCGTCGCACGCCGTACAGCGCGGCCAGCGAACGCGGGAGTCGACCAGCCGGTCCTGGACGTCCTGCGCGACCAGGCCGGCGATGTGCTCGGCGCCGTCCGGCCACTGGTCCAGCCACCACTGCCGGCCGGCCACCGCGTCCTCGAGTACCGACACCATCACCGCATCGTCGAATCCCCGCGCAGCCAGGTCGTGCAGGACCATGGCGCGGGCGGTCAGCAACACCCCGGGCTCATTCATCGCCCTTCAGGGTGCCACGCCGTACCGACAAAACCCCACGCCACGGCCGAGGCGACCTCGGTCTGCGGCCATTTGAGCGGATAACCACCGAAGTGGCCGGTTCTCCCCCCGTGTTCGGAGGGGAGAACCGGCCAGGTGAAGGGTTATCCACCGAAATGGTCAGCTGGCGGTGCAGGCCGGGGTGGGGTCGATGCGGTCGGCGAGGCGGAGCTCGCGTTCGGCAGCGGTCCGCAGTACGGCGCTGATCCGGGAGCGGACCGTGAGGGTGCGGCGCGGGGCCGGCTCGTCGTGCGGCTGCTGCGGAGCGTTCGGAAGAGCCGACTGCGCCAGGTTGCGAGCGTTCTCTACTGCGGTGTTGCCGGCGATGAAGTACGTCATGGTTCTGCTCCCTTCCTGAGAGCGTGTTCGGTCGGCCGGCGGCCGGTCGGCCGTCGGAGGTCGTGGTTGATCAGCCCAGGCACCCTGAGGCGGGTCCTAGGTGTTCTGTGTGGTTGTCAGCGTTTCGGTGCGGGCCCGCTGCTGGCGCGGACGATCAGTTCGGTGGGCATCAGGACCTGGCGTTCGGTGGTGGCCGGGTCGAGCAGGATCCGGCCGACGATGCGGCCCTTGTCCGTGATCGGCTGGCGGATCGTGGTCAGTCCGGCCGGCTCGGCGGCCGGGATGTCGTCGAATCCGGCCACGGTCAGATCCCTGCCGGGAGTCAGTCCGCGGACCTTCATCGCCTCCATCGCGCCGAGCGCCTGCACGTCGCTCAGCCCGACGATCGCGGTCGGCCGGTCCTGGGAGTCGAGGACGTACTCGGCTCCCTTGCGACCGGAGTTGAAGGAGTTGTAACCGCCGGAGACGATCCGCATCTGGGCATCCGGCATCGTCTTCTCCAGGCCTTGGATCCGCGACTCGCAGTCGCTGCAACCGACCTCGTCGAAGGACAGCTCCACCGCCCCGTCCTTCGCCTCGGGCTTGTCGACCAGGACGACGATGTCGCGGTGGCCGAGCCGGGTCAGGTGCTGACCGAGCTTCGCGGCCGCCTCGACCTCGTCGATCGCGACCCAGGACAGGTCCGCGTGGTCGCCGCGATCGGTCGAGACCGCCGGGATGCCGCGCGCGGTGAGGATGTCCACGGCCGGGTGGTCGCCCGGTACGCAGAAGATCGCCGCCGCGTCGATGGCCGCCTGCTGCACCGCGTTGCTGCCGCCGACGATGTCGGCCGAGCTGAGCGGCATCAGTAGCAGGCTGGTGCTGAACTCCTCGGCGACCTCAGCCAGTCCGGCCAGGAATCCGACCGCGTACGGGTCCGAGAACGCGTACGCCAGCTTGTCGGTGAACAGCACCCCGATCGCGCCGGCCTTGCCGCTCCGTAGCGCCCGTGCGGACGCGTCGGGACCGGCGTAGCCGAGCTCCTGGGCCGTGGCCATGATCCGCTCGCGCAGCGCGGCGGACAGCTGGTCCGGCTTGTTGTAGGCGTTGGAGACGGTCGACGGGGACACCCCGACGGCCTGCGCCACGGTCTTGAGCGTGACTCCCGCCATCTCTCGTCTCCTCTCCTTCTGACTGCCTTCTGTATCGATCTTCTAGATCGATCTAGAAAAACGATACAGAAGACCTCTGGGGAGTGCAAGAGGGTATTTCTCGCGGTGCCGGGACCGAAGGACAGGAGGTACTGCTGCTGAGGCTGGCGCGAGGGGAGCGCCCAGGCGGGGCGCGGACGCCGGCCAGTGAATACCTCCTGTCGTTCGGCACCTCATGCGGGATGATGGCGGGCATGGGGTCGTTGCTGGAGGTCATCGCGCTGCATCCGGCGGATGCGGAGGCTGCACAAGAGGGTGGGGCGGACCGGCTCGAGCTGTGCGCGTCGATGGAGGCGGATGGGTTGTCGCCGTCGGTGTCGACGGTCAGTGCGATCCGGCGCTCGACCGATCTGCCGCTCCGGGTGATGCTGCGGCTGTCCGACTCCTTCACCACCAACGGCGCCGAGCTCAACCGGCTGACCGCGATGGCGCAGTCCTACCTTTCTGCCGGCGCGGATGGGTTCGTGTTCGGCTTCCTGACGCCGGACAACGAGGTGGACGTCGAGTCGGTGGCCGCGCTGGCCAGCACGTTCGCCAGTACGCCGTGGACCTTTCACCGGGCGATAGACGCGGTATTGGAGCAGCGGGCTGCTTGGCGTGCGCTGCGGACGCTGCCGGGTCTGGACTGTGTACTGACGGCCGGGTCGTCGCTCGGGGTTGGCACCGGACTGGATGACCTGTGCAAGCTGGCCAAGGATGATCCGGCAGTGGCGAAGGTGATGATGACGGGCGGCTCGTTGCAACCGGAGCATGTGCCCTGGCTGTACCAGAGCGGCGTACGGCGCTTCCACGTCGGCTCGTCGGTCCGCCAGGACGGCTCGTGGACGAAGGCGTACGTGAACTCGCGCTTCGTCCGGTCCTGGCGCAACCTGCTCGACGCCCAGGACAGCCGGGACTCCGACGCGTGATCCTGATCGACCCACCGGCCTGGCCCGCCTGGAACAGAGTCTGGTCCCACCTGGTCAGTGACGAGTCGTACCACGAGCTGCACGCGTTCGCCCGGGCAGCAGGTATCCCGGCCCGCGGCTTCGACCGCGACCACTACGACGTCCCCAGCGACCGCTACGACGACCTCATCGCCGCCGGTGCCGTCCCCGTCTCGAGCCGTGAACTCGTCCGCCGTATCACCGCCGCCGGCCTCAGACAACGCAAACGGCACAGTGCCTAGGACATGAACAAGCGCCCGGATCCTGGTGGATCCGGGCGCTTGGGTCAGTCGAGCAACTCGGTGACTGTGCCGGCGGCGACCGTGTGGCCGCCTTCGCGGACGGCGAAGCCGAGGCCGAGGTTCATGGCGATGGGCTTCTCCAGTTCCACCGTGAGGTCGATCGTGTCGCCGGGCATGACCAGGGTGATGTCACCGAGGTCGATACCACCGGACACGTTCGTCGTCCGGAAGTAGAACTGCGGGCGGTAGTCCGCGGCGAAGGGGGTGTGGCGCCCGCCTTCGGCCGTGGACAGCGCGTGCAGCTGCGCCCGGAACTTCCGGTGCGGTTGCACACTGCCCGGCAACGCCACCACCTGGCCGCGACGGACCTCGTCGCGCTTCACGCCACGTAGCAGCACCGCCGCGTTGTCGCCCGCCTCCGCGGACTCCAGCGACTTCCCGAACGTCTCCATCCCGATCGCCGTACTGGTGACCGTCGGACCGAGCCCGACCACCTCGACCGTGTCGCCGAGCTTCAGCGAACCACGCTCGACCGCACCGGTTACCACGGTTCCGCGGCCGCTGATGGTGAGCACGTTCTCGATTGGCATCAGGAACGGCTCGCCCAGCTCACGGTCCGGGATCGGCACGTAGCTGTCGATCGCGTCGAGCAGCTCCCCGATCGCGGCGGTCCAGTGCGGGTCGCCCTCGAGCGCCCGCAGTCCGGAGACGCGGACGACGGGGACGTCGTCGCCCGGGAAGCCGTACTCCGACAGGAGTTCACGGACCTCCAGCTCGACCAGGTCGAGCAACTCGGGGTCGTCGACGGCGTCGGACTTGTTCAGCGCGACCACCAGGTACGGCACACCCACCCGGCGCGCGAGCAGTACGTGCTCACGCGTCTGCGGCATGGCGCCGTCCTGTGCGGAGACGACCAGGATCGCGGCGTCCACCTGGGCGGCGCCGGTGATCATGTTCTTGACGTAGTCGGCGTGCCCGGGCATGTCGACGTGCGCGTAGTGCCGGGTGGCGGTCTCGTACTCGACGTGCGAGATGTTGATGGTGATCCCGCGCGCGACCTCCTCCGGCGCCCGGTCGATCCCGTCGAACGCGACGAACCGGTTGACGCCCGGGTCGCGCTCGGCGAGCACCTTGGTGATCGCGGCGGTGAGGGTGGTCTTGCCGTGGTCGACGTGACCCATCGTTCCGATGTTGAGGTGCGGCTTGGTCCGCACGAACTGGCTCTTGGCCATGACTGATTCCTTTGCGTGTCAGAAGATTCGATCGAGCCAGGACCCCCGGCTCCTTCCGCAGCGCTGTCACCGCAGGGGAGGGGGCCGGTGAGCGGTCCACCCTCCTCCGCGGGTCCTGGTCAGCAGGAAGAGGGTCGGCTTCGCGCGCCGGTGAACAGATCTGAATCGACTGACGCCGCCCACGTGGGAGCGCCCGTCAGGCCGGTGCCTGACAGGTCGTACTCGAAAACCACGCGGAACATGTGCATCACGGTAGGGATCAACGCTGCCGTCGGCAACGGAATTCCCGCGCTGTGCGCGGGGAGAAGAAGGAGGTCGCGGTGAGGGAGTGAGGATCAGTTGAGGGCGAAGAGGCGGGTGCCGTCGGAGAAGACGGGTCGGGCGCCGGCGACCGTGACGGCTGGCTTGTTGCAGGTGACCTCTTCGGACTGGGCGACCGATTCCGCGGTCGGGCCGGCCAGAATGGGGCGCGGCTGGATGCCCGTGGTGCCGATCATCACCGGGGAGCAGCTGCCGTTGGTCTGGGGCATCAGCGTGACCACTCGACCGTCCGGCAGCAAGCCGAAGCCGGCCCGCGGATACTCAGGTTGCTGCAGCTTCGGCGGCACCTGCAGCAAGTGGTGCCACTGCGGCGTCCCGTCCGCCGGGCTCACCGCGGACACGTCGTACGTCTGGGGCTGGCCGGGATCGGTGGCATTCCGGCAGGTGATCAGCACCAGTGAAGCGTGCGTGGCCGCGAGTTGTGCGTCGCAGGAGGACGACCCGAGTCGTGGTCGTGGTGTGCCCGGCACCGGCGTCGTCCAGCTAACGCGGCCCTCACCGACGTCGACGGCCCACTGGTAGAGCGTGCCTCCGGCCGCACCGGTCCAGATGAGTCCAGACACCTCACGAGTGTCAGGTACGGCGACCAGGTCACCGACCCACGTGGCCGGGTCCAGCTCGGCGCTCAGGTCGAACCGGTTGCCCAGGTTGACCTCCCACCGCTGGTCGCCGTTCTTCATATCCAGCCCGCGTACGACGGCGCCGTTGCCACCACACGCATCGACCACGACAGCCTGGTCGCCCATGAGCTCGCCCTGCGTCACGGTGCAGTGCAACTGCGTCCGCCAGTGCGTCGGATTGCTCACGCCATGCGCGACGACGTGGTTGTCCTCTGCCACCAGCAACTGGTTCGCATCGACCGCGAGAGCCGTGCCATCCGTGTGGACCTCGGTGAGCACCTTCCCGCTCACCGCATCCAGGACGGCGTACGTCGGCAGGTTGATGCCACTCGGTGCACGGGTTCCGGCGTACGGGAGATGGGCTGCGAGAGTGCGGCCGTCACTGGAGACCAGGAGACCTCTGGAACCGTTGTCGGCCGCGTCGTCGACGTCGGCCCGGGAGTACCGCCACCGGATCTGGCCGGTGTTCGCGTCGGACATGACGACGCCGTCCGATCGCAGTTCGGCGACGCCGCCCGCCGTACCGGCGATGGCGCCGCTGGCAGGCACCTCGCGACTCCAGGCGAGGGCTCCGTCGAGTTGGACCGGCTGCTGTTCGGGCTTGGTGGTGGTCGTGGTGCTGACCGTGTTGGCGGTCTCCAGCCGGGCCTGGACGAACGGCTCGCCGGCGGACACCCCGATCCAGGCGAGCAGCGACCCGCACACCACGGTCAGCCCGAGACTCAGCAGCCGCGGTGGAGCTTGTGCGTACGCCGGTGCAAGCCGCAAACGTCTCGCCAAGGCCAGCAGTGCGCCGGCGAGCACCAGAGCCACGGACGCGAGCAGGAGGTACGGCCACCGCTCGGACATCGCGGCACCGGGCTGTGCCGCCGGCCAGCGCCACCAGCAGAGGCCGACCGCGATCACCCCGACCACAGCAAAGGCAAGAGCCGGGACGGTTACCAGTCGCGGTTGGGCCCGGCGGAACCATACGCAGGCCAGTCCGGCGGACAACGCCGTACCCGCGATGGGGGCCCAGACCGGGAAGCCGGTGATCTGGTCCGGGTCGGCCGGCCATTTCGCGGCCGCGCCGAGACCACGTCCGAGCAGGACCGAGGCGGCCACGACCGCACCGAGGGCGGCGCCGAAGTACACGATCGGGATCAGCCCGGCGATCGGCCGGGCCGCCTCAGGGCCCCAGGACTCGACCTCCCGGGAGACGTTGTCGCGGGCGGCCGCTTCCCACTCGTCATGACCTCTCGCGGTGGCGTACAACCGGGTCTGGGCCAGGCCCTGCAGGAACGTCATCCGGCCGCGGGCGAACTCCCGGTCGCCGATGTGCGCGTACTCCTGCCGGATGCCCGCGGCGTACTCGTCGTACCGCTCGGGGGACAGGCTCAGGATGCGCAGGTCGGCGTCGCAGAGGACCGCGCCGTTCGCGTCGTCCGGCTCGCAGTCGTGCTTGGCGGTCAGCCGGACCAGCCGGCCGACCTCCTCGACCCGCTCGGCGTCGACGCCGTACGCCGCCAGCTCGAGCTCGGCCAGTTGGGCCGAGACTTCCTCGTTCTCGCCGGGGTCGGCCTGCGGGTCGTAGATCGCGTCGTGGAACCAGGCGGCCAGCCGGACCGTGTCGGCGTCCGCGGCGGAGTCGGCCAGCGCGTCGATGGTCTCCAGCACCTCGGTCAGGTGCCGCTGGTTGTGATAGTGGCGGTGTTGCTCTGCGTAACGAGCCAGCAGATCGTCGCCCAACGGCTGCGCGTGCGGCAGCAGGCGATTCCACTGGTCGCGCAGGTCCATGGCTGGGAGTCTCGCACCCGGTGGGAGCCTGGACCGACCGATCCGGGGCTCCCGGATAGTCTCGTGGCCAAAGCGATATCGGCTCGTCACCTGACCGGCGCGATGGGTGCGTCCGGCATCGAATCCGACCGATGCGATTGCGGCCCAGATCACACCGATCTGGCCTTGCGGGGGCAGGTGGCCTGGAGGGGAGGCATCGATGCGATTCGGCTTGGTGGGCACCGGTCCGTGGGCGAAGCTGACGCACGGACCGGGTTTGCGGGCCGCGGCGGACGCGGAACTGATCGGTGTCTGGGGCCGGGACGCCGGGAAAACCGCCGCGATCGCGGCCGACCTGGAGGTCCAGCCGTACGGCGACTACGCGGAGTTACTGGAATCGGTCGACGCGGTCGCGTTCGCGGTACCGCCGAAGGTGCAGGCGTCGATGGCGCTCGAGGCGGCCGCGGTGGGCAAGCACCTGCTGCTGGACAAGCCGGTCGCCACCTCGGTCGACGACGCCCGCGCGCTGGCCGACGAGGCCGCGGACGAGGGGATCGCGTCGGTGGTGTTCTTCACCCATCGGTTCGAGCCGCCGAGCCGGAAGTTCTTCGCCGAGGTCCAGGCCAAGGGCGGGTGGAAGGGTGGCTGGACCCGGATGCTGGCCGCACTCGATGCCCCGGACAACCCGTTCACGGACTCGCCCTGGCGGCGGGAGGAGCATGGCGCGCTCTGGGACATCGGGCCGCACGCACTGTCGAACCTGACCGTCATGCTCGGTCCGATCACCGATGTGACAGCCGTCGGCGGCGAGGGCGACCTGGTGCATCTGGTCGTCCGGCACGAGTCCGGTGCGACCAGTACGGCGAGCCTGTCGCTGTTCGCCCCACCAGAGGGCAGCAGCTTCGAGACCGGCATCTGGGGCGAGTCGGGTACGGCGTTCCTGCCGGACGGCTACTGGCCGCCGGAGGAGTCGTTCCAACTCGCCGTACACGAGTTGGTCGCTGCGGCTGAGTCAGGCGAGTCGCACCCGGTCGACGTCGCCTTCGGGGCCCGAGTGGTCGAGCTGCTGGCGTCCGCCGAGGAGCAGCTCAACGCAGCGCGATGACGGTGTCCGAGCCGGAGGCGAGCACCAGGTTGCCGATCGCGCGGACGTCGCGGCTGCAGGAGATGCCGGCGGGGAGACGGACCTGACGGTAGCCGCCCCGGCTGATCACATTCGCCCAGCAGGCGTCCGAGCCACGGCTGAACGAGATCACCCGGCCGTCGGCGGTGACGGTGACCTTCATCCGCGGGCTGACCGGTGCGCTCGTCTGCCAGGCGGTCTGACCGGTGGTGGCGTCGATCGCAGTGACCAGGGTCCGGCCGCCCTCGAGCTTCCTGGCGGCCGGGCAGTCCACCACGACCAGGTACCTGCCGGCCGCGTTGAGCAGGGTCCGGCACGCCCAGTTCCCCGGCACCGGCCACCGCCACTTGGTCTCGCCGGTCCGCGGCTCGATGGCGGTCAGAGCAGCGGGTACGTCGGAGTCGCCGCCGGGCTCGGCCACGACGACCAGACCGGCCACGACGACCGGCCGGCGGTAGTTGTCGCTGGACTCCTTGGTCCACAGCTTCTTGCCGGACTTCAGATCGAGGCCGACCATGTCGTCGGTTTCGTCACCGCAGCTGCGGCCGAGGAAGGTGACCACGGTGTCGGTGGTCGCGACAGCGCCGATACTGGTGCAGCGGCCGGGCTCGAACGTCCACCGGTCATTGCCGTCCGGGTCGACGCCGCGCAGCTTGTCGGAGCCGCGGGCGACACGTTCGCCGGTCAGCAGCGGGTCGGCTTGGTGGATCAGGTGGTCGCGGGTGCCGCCCGGCCAGGCGGCCTTGCGCTTGCCGGTGTTGGCGTCGAGGAGCAGGTAGCCGACGTCGGCGAACTCAGCGAGCACATAGTCGCCATTGCCGGTCGCTACGATCTCCGGCTTCTCGTCCGAGTCGGACCGGCTGTAGCGCCACCGCAGTACGCCGGTTGCCGCGTCGAGCATCTCGACCACACCGGACTGTCGGGGGATGGCGATGCCGTACCTGGTGCCGATTGCCTCCTCGGCGCCCGACCCCAGCATTGACTTGCTGACCCACGCGACGCTGCCGTCCAAGGTGGAGGCCGTGGCCTTCCCTGCTGGGCGGCGTGCATCCTCCACGCGCTCGTTGGTGCTCAGCACGTAGTTGCGGGCCAGCGGCTGGATGATCAGCAGGAGGACGAGTGCGACCACCGCAGGCACCGCTAGCCAGGCGAGGTGCTGGCCGAGGTTCCTCGAGGGGAGGAAGCGGGCAGTCCTGGTGCGGAGGAGTGAGGCGATCAGTGCGGCTGAGCCGGCCAGGAGGAGTAGGAGCAGAGCCGAGATGAGCAGCGGGACTCGAAGGCCAACGCCCAAGGCTGGGTTGACTCTTGGCACCTGAGCCCAGGCGACGAGCAGTCCGGTGACGGCGACAGCTACCACCGCGCCTGCGATGAGTCGTGAGCGTTGGCTGGCGCTGCGGGCGCACCGGAACAACACAGGTGCGCTGAGCAACGCGACGGCAGCCAGTACGACGGTTGGCCAGCCGACCTCATCCTCGGCGGCCGGGACTTCCCAGGAGGCGCCCGCCGCGGCGATCGCGACGACTGCGGAGGCGATCGCGCTGAAGGTGGCTGTTGCGGTGAGTGCGGCCTGCTGCCAACCACGCCAGGGTGCCGGGAGCTCACTGTCCAGTCCGGCGAGCTCTGTCTCGAGGTTGACGCGTGCGACCGGGCTGAGGCGTTGCCGGGCCAGCTGGGTCCGGTAGAGGTGGCCGTCGAGCAGTTCGCGGACCTCGTCGTACCGGTGCTCGAGGGCGGACTTCCGGTCGGTGGCGTCACGCCGTACCTCTGAGATGTGGACGGCGTACCGGCTGGGGTCGGCGGCGAGGATGGCGTTGACGGCGTCGAGCAGTACGTCGCCGTTGGCGTCGCGCCGGGGCGGTGCGTAGGCGTCGGGCGGTGGTGCGGCCAGGTCGCCGGTGAGGCGGATCAGACGGGCGGCCTCGGCGATGCGGATGGGTGGTACGCCGTACTGCGGGAGGAGCTCCTCGGCCAGTACGGCGGAGGCCTCGGCGTCCTCGGCCGGAGTGCCACCGGGCTCGTGCACGGCCCGGTGGAACCAGGCGGCCAGCCGCACGGAGGTGGGGTCGGTGGAGAGCTGGATGAGCGAGTCGAGCGCGGTCAGGACGATGTCGAGGTAGTAGTCGCGGTACGCGCGGCGATTGCGGTCGACGTACCGGGCGACCAGCTCGTCCGCAAGCCGCGCCGAGCCGGGCACCAGCCCGTCCCACCTCGCCCGCAGCTCCACCACTGCCACAGTTTGCCAGTTGCACCCCTCAGCAAACGCTCGATCTCCCCACCGAGACCTTGCGGTTCCCGCCCAAGCCCGCGTCAGCGTGCCCTAGCGGCGGGCGGTCAGGATGCCGGTGAGGAGGCCGGGGTAGAGGGTGTCGAGGTCTTCGCGGCGCAGCGAGCTGATCCGGCGGGTGCCTTCGGTGTGGGTGGTGAGGACGCCGGCCTCGCGCAGGATGCGGAGGTGGTGGGCGCGGGTGGAGGCGGTCACCGGGAGCTCGATCTCGCCGCACGCGATGCCCTCGGGGGCGTCGGCCAACGCCCGGATGATCTGCAGCCGGACCGGCTCGCCGAGGGCCTGCAGCACCGCCTCGACGCGGATCTCGTCACGCGCCGGCTGCGGTAGAGCCTTCCTACTCATCGTCGTCCTCGCTTCGCTCCGGGCGCCGACGAGGCACGAGCTGGGCTGTGCTTGACGATGAACTCGCTTCGCTCGTTCATGGGCCCATCATACGACGCCGGTCGAAGTTTGATGAACTTCGTAGTACGATCTTCGTCGAACTACCAATCCTCGTTCGGAAGGTCCTCGATGTCCGCACGGATCTACCTGCTCGGCGCCGGCGCGTTCGCGGTCGGCACCAGCGCGTACGTCGTGTCCGGCGTACTGCCCGACGTCAGTTCCGAGCTCCACGTCTCGCTGACGGCCGCGGGCCAGCTCGCCACCGCATTCTCCCTGGCGTACGCCGTCGGTGCGCCGATCCTGTCCACGCTGACCGGCCGGTGGGAGCGCCGTACCCTCCTGATCGCCGCACTCGTCCTGGCAGCGCTGGGCAACCTCATAGCCGCCGTCGCCACCGACTACCCCGTACTGATCGTCGGTCGGGTCGTGGCCGCCTTCGGAGCCGCGGTCTACACGCCTGCGGCCACCCTGTTCGCGACAGGCCTGCTGCCGCCGGAGGAGCGCGGTAGAGCCGTCGCGATCGTGTTCGGCGGTCTCACCTTCGCCCTGGTGCTCGGCGTACCGGCCGGGACCCTGCTCGGCCCCGTCCTCGGTTACAAGGGCGTCTTCGCTCTGATTACCGTCGTCGCCGTGCTGGTTGCCATCGCCGAGCGCTCCGCACTGCCGAAGGTGGATGCGCCGCCTGTGGTCAGCCTGCGAGAACGGTTCGCCGGCGTGACCGACCGCCGGGTGCAGACCGTACTGGCGATGTCGGTCCTCGGAGTCCTCGCCGCGTTCAGCGTCTACATCTACGTCGTGCCGCTACTGAAGGAGACCGTGCACCTCGGTGGCAGCGCAGTGGGGATCTTGCTGCTCGTCTACGGGCTGGGCGCCGTGGCGGGCAATCTGCTCGGCGGCCGGGCGACTGACCGCTTCGGCAGTCTCCGGACCCTGTACGGCGTCCTGCTCGGCAGCATCGTGATGGTCGCGACTCTGGACCTGACGGCGACGACTGTGGTCGGCGCTGGTACTGCACTGTTCCTGTGGGGCATGTTCACGTGGGCGTTCAATCCGCCGATTCAGAACCTGCTGCTCGAACTCGGTGGTGGCCTGCTGATCTCGCTGAACGCATCTGCGATCTACCTGGGCGCCGGACTGTCCGCTGTAGTCGGCGGACTGGTCATTCAGCTGGTCGGGATCACCTATCTGCCCTTGATCGCGGCAGTGCTCGACGTGGCCGTGCTCGGCCTGCTCGTCACCCTGCGGCGCGATCCGGCGCTCCAGCGGGTCGAGCACTTGGAGGAGGAAGAGCAAGTCCTCGCTGCGGTTGCGGACTAGCTCTTGACACTGCTCCGGCACTGACGCAGTGTTTCATCGATCCGCCCCATCGGTGAATGGATGATTCACATGCCCGAACCCGCTGCACCGCAGCCGCCGTCGGATATCGCGGACCGGGTTCGGGCGACACTGCCGCGGCTGACCGGTGCGCTGCGGCTGGTCGCCGACACCGTGCTCGCGGAGCCGGAGATCGTGGCCGAGCTGTCCACCGCGGCGCTGGCGGAGCGGGCCGGGGTGTCACAGGCGAGCGTGACCCGGTTCGCCCAGGCGATCGGGCTCGCGAGCCACCAGCAGTTGCGGATCGCCGTCGCGACCCAGCTCGGCCGCGCGACCGTCCCCGGCTGGAGCACCGACCTCGGTCCGGTCATCGCCGACGACGACACGGTCGGCCGGGTCGCGACGGTGGTGGCGAACGCCGACATCCGGGCCATCACCCAGACCGTCGACCAACTCGACCTCGAGGCTCTCGACCGGGCCGCGCATGCCCTCGCCTCCGCCCGACGGATCGACGTGTACGGCGTGGGCGGCAGCTCGACCATCGCCGCCGAACTGGAGATGCGGCTGTTCCGGATCGGCGCGCAGGTCCGGGCCTGGCCCGAGATCCACGGTGCGGCCACCTCCGCCGCCTTGCTCACCGACGCCGACGCCGTGGTCGCGATCTCCCACTCCGGCGCGACCGCCGAGGTCCTCGAACCGGTCGAGCTCGCCCGCGATCGGGGCGCGACCACGATCGGCATCACCAGCGATCCGCGGTCGCCGCTGGCCGGCGTGGTCGACGAGGTGCTGACCACGGCCGTGCTCGAGACCTCGTTCCGCAGCGGCGGTCTGGCCGCGCGGCACTCCCAGTTGGTCGTCACCGACTGCCTCTACATCCGGGTCGCCCAGCTGACCTCGGACCGCGCCGGCCAGGCGATCGATCTGACCGAAGACATCAGCGCCAAACACTCCGTCCGAACTCGCCGCCACCGAGGAGACCGACGATGAAGTCCCGCCTGATCCCTGTGTTGCTCACCGCCTTGATAGCAGCAGGACTGGTGAGCACACCGGCTACTGCTGAACCGGCTGCGCCTACTCCCAAGACGATCCCGGCTCTGACCGGTTGGCAGTCGGCGGCCGGTACGTTCCAGCTCACCCGCCAGAGCCGCATCCTGGTGGAGCCAAGTCAGACGGCGGTGCACGACGACGCCGCCACCTTCGCCGCCGACGCGAAGGAGCTCACCGGACGCGTTCTCCCGGTCGTCCGCAGTACGTCGGCCGGGCTTGCGGGCGATCTGGTCGTGCGGCTCGACCCGGCCCGGGCGGATCTCGGGGCTGAAGGCTACGAGCTGACAGTCGGGAAGACCGTCGCCATCACCGCGAAGACCGACGCGGGTGCGTTCTACGGCACCCGGACCGTCCTGCAGTTGCTCAAGACCACGACGATCCCGGCCGGGAGCGTCGTCGACGTACCGGCGTACGCCGAGCGTGGGGTCGGTGTGTGCGCGTGTTTGATCAACGTGTCGATGGCGTGGTTCGAGCGGTTGGTGAGGGACGCGGCGTACCTGAAGCTCAATCAGCTGTGGGTCGAGCTGAAGGTGAAGAGCGACACGCATCCCGAGTCGGTCGAGTGGGGCTACTACACCAAGCCTCAGATCGCTGCCCTGCAACAGCTTGCGGACCGCTACCACGTGACGATCGTGCCGGAGGTCAACTCTCCCGGCCACATCGAGCCGTGGATCCGCAACCGGCTGGATCTGCAGCTCACCGACAACGCAGGCCAGAAGCAGGTCAGCCGGCTCGACATCACCAAGCCCGAGGCGTTCGAGTTCCTGACCGACATCATCGACGAGAACCTGAGTGTGTTCCGTACGCCGTACTGGCACATGGGAGCCGATGAGTACATGCTCGGCTCGGACTACGCCCGCTACCCACAGCTGCTCGCGTACGCCCGGGAGAAGTTCGGGCCGGACGCCGTACCGCAGGATGCGTTCGTCGACTTCATCAACCGGATCAACGCCCATGTGAAGGCGAAGGGCAAGACGTTGCGGATCTGGAACGACGGCATCACCACCGCGGCCACGGTTCCGCTGGATCGCGACATCATCGTCGAGCACTGGCTCGGCAGCGGCGTGAAGCCGAGTGCGCTGCTCGCCGAGGGGCGTCAGGTGATGAACGCGGCGTACGCGCTCTACAACGTCCGCGGCGGCTTCAAGACCAACGCCCAGCAGCTCTACACCTCCGGCTGGACGCCGCTGAAGTTCGACGGTGAGACGGTTGCTGACCGCAACGGAATCACCGGCGCCAAGATCACCCTCTGGCCGGACAACGGGTCCGGCAACACCGAGAACGAGATCGAGGCCGAGGTCCGGATGCCGCTGCGCTTCATCGCGCAGGCGACCTGGGGCTCGCCCCAGCCCGACCCGGACTACGCCGCCTTCACCGCCCGGGCGGACGCGGTCGGCCGAGCTCCCGGCTTCGACAACGTCAACCGCACACCTGTCACCGCAGGCACCTATTCGCTGGCTACTGGCGGTAAGTTCCTCGGCCCCAAGGACAACACCGAAGGCGCGCCGCTCACCTTGGGCGGGACCGAGTCGGCCTGGGATGTCACTCCGACGACCGACGGCTACTACACGCTGACCAACCTGGCCTCCGGCCGCTGCGCCGAGTCCCGCCTCGGGACCCGCTACCTCAACACACCACTCGAGCCTGGTACGGCGATCACCGCGCAGACCTGCGACACGACCAACCGCCTGCAACGGTGGCAACTGGCGAAGTCTGGCGATCGCATCACGCTGGTCAATGCGATCACTCGAATGGTCGCCACCTTCGATGGCAGCGGCCTGATCCAGCAGATCCCGGACGGCCACAGCCCGGCTCCGCTCACCATCACGCCCGTGGTCCGGTCCACCGCCGCTGTTGACCGTCAGACGGTCACGCCGGGCACCGCTGCCACGCTGACCGTCACCGTCACCAACACGACCAAGACAACTGCGACCGACATCACCGTCACGCCGTCCGCCCCGGCCGGCTGGAACATTGCCCCTAGCAAGCAATCCGTCGACGCCCTCGCCCCGGGCGCCACGAAGGAGTTGTCGTTCACCGCGACTCCACCGGCCGATGCCCCCGCGTCCACGGTCGCTCTCGGTGCGGTCACGTCGTACATGCAAGGACGTGCAACGCATCAGCTGGCGACGACGGCCGGCGTACGACTGAGTTGTGTGCCGGAAGCAAGTAGTCCGGTGGCGGTCACGTACGTCGACAGCGAGGAGACGGCTGGGGAGGACGGCCGCGCGGTGAACGCGATCGACGGGAACCCGGCGACGTTCTGGCACACCGAGTGGTCGGCCAGTCAGCCCCCGCCGCCGCACGAGATCCAGCTCGACCTGGGTTCGACGAAGTCGGTCTGCGCGGTCACGTACCAGACCCGGCTGAACGCGACGAACGGGCGGATCGCGGACTACGAGATCTACCTGAGCACCGACGGTACGAACTGGGGACAGCCGGTGGCCAAGGGCACGTTCGCGAACAGCCCGGATGCCAAGTGGGTGCCGATCGCCGCGACCACCGCTCGCTATCTGCGGTTGGTCCAGTTGTCCGAGGCGAGCGGGAACCCGTTCGGTACCGCTGCCGAGATCACCGTCGACGCGAAGTGAGGACGATGTCATGCGAGCAACCGCCGTCCTGCTCGCCACTGCCTTGGCGGCGAGTGCGTTGACCGGTGTCCCGGCCCAGGCTGCCGCTCCCGACGTACTGAACGTCTCGTTCGGTGGTTCGTTCTCGAGTGGCAACACCTACACGGCCGCGACCGGTGAGGTGATGGGTGGCACGCTCACCCGCCGGTCGGGTGCCGAGTCACTCGACCCGGCCCGTGGTGTCGTCCTCGGCGGCGGGGCAGATGGCGTCCGGTTCCAGCCGAGTACGGCGCTCAGCGGTGGCGACGTCCAGCGGTCGTTCCTGATCGAGACGGCGTACACACCGGACGCGACCCAAGGCAACCTCGCCACGATCACTGCGATCGGTGGTGCGATCTTCGGTCGCTACAACGGCACGAATCTGCAGTACGGCTTCAGCGTCGAGAGCGGTGGTGAGTGGCGCGATGTCGTCCAGAGCGTCCCGGTGCCGTCGGCGGGTGAGCAGCACGTACTCGCGCTGGCTTATGAGGTCGGCGGTGGCGGTGCGACGCTGCACGCGTTCCTGGACGGGCAGCAGTTGCCGGCCGCGGTCAGTACTGATGGGGACGCGACCTGGCATCCGGACGCCGGTGCGGACATCGGGCTCGGTAACGAAGTACACCCGTCGGCCTTGCAGCGCGGGCTCGAGGGCTCGATCCGGCAGGTGAGGTTGGCGACCTTCGCCGGCGCCTTCAACCCGGCCGATCTGAAGCTGGCCCGCCCGGTGGTCTCGACCGCGAAGGTCAGCGTCGGGTTCGAAGGCCAGATCGGTGCTGACGGCAACTACCAGCCGGCGCTCGGCGAGCGGGCCGATCCGGCACCCTCGATCAGCGGAGGCGTCGTCCCCGAACCCGGTCGGCTCCGGCTCTCCGGTGACTCGGCGGTCAGGTGGGACGCCTCCGGCCTTCCGGAAGACAGCGGGGTCCTGGCGGAGACCGTCTTGTCCCCGGATGTCCTCCGCCCAGGCGTCCAGTTGATCGACCTGCTCGGCATTGCCCAGTTGGTCGTCGGCCAGGACGATGTCGAGCTCAAGGCGGGTGGCCAGACCGTCCCAATCGAGCTACCGGTTCCGTCGGTCAAGGAGGGGGTGCGCTACTACTACCTCGGTCTGGCGATCGAGAACGGCGACACCGTCACTGTGCTCACCGGTGCGTCCGCTGTACGACGTACTGTCCCCGTCGCAACGTCCAACGGCCAGGTGCGGTGGCTGGTCGGGGCACGGGGGATGGCGTATGGCGTTGGTGTCAGCACGTTCCTCGGCAAGCCGCCGTCCGAAACGAAAGGGCTGCAGGCGTTGCCGTGTGTCGTAGGCAGGCTGGAGCCCGGGCGCACGCAGCCGGTGGCGGAGGGGGAGTGTGTGACCTCCCTGGTGGCCAAGGCCTCGGCGATCCGGCCTGACGCGCGGCAGGTTGCGTGGCAGCGGATGGAGCAGACTGCGTTCCTGCACTTCGGCGTGAACACCTTCACCGGACTGGAGTGGGGTCACGGCGACGAGGACCCGGACCTCTTCCGGCCGACTGGTCTCGACACCGATCAGTGGGCCCGGACACTGCGTGACTCCGGCTTCAAGCTGGCCATCCTCACTGTGAAGCACCATGACGGCTTCCTGCTCTACCCGTCCCGCTACAGCAAGCACAGCGTCGCCGCCAGCTCGTGGGAGGACGGCAAGGGTGACGTGGTGCGGGCGTTCGTCACGTCGATGCGCAAGTACGGCCTGAAGGTCGGGCTCTACCTGTCACCTGCGGACGAGAACCAGTACCTTGACGGCGTCTACGCCAACGGCAGTGCGCACACACCACGGACCATCCCGACCCTGGTGCCCGGTGACGACCGGGAGGGCCGCGACCTGCCGCAGTACACGCTGACCGCGTCGGACTACGGCGCCTACATGCTCAACCAGCTGTACGAGCTGCTGACCGAGTACGGGCCGGTGGACGAGGTGTGGTTCGACGGTGCGCAGGGCCGGATCCCACCGGACAAGGTGGAGACGTACGACTTCCCCAGCTGGTACACGCTGATCCGTGAACTCGCGCCGCAGGCCACGATCGCGGTGAGCGGACCGGATGTGCGCTGGGTCGGCAACGAGTCGGGACTGGCGCGGCCGGACGAGTTCAGCGTCGTACCGACGATCACGAAGCCCAACGGCTCACCCGACTACGCACTCGGGTACGCCGCCGCCGACCAGGGCAGCCGGAAGGCGTTGCTGGCCGGGCGGGACGCTGGTGCGACCGAGCTGGCCTGGTGGCCGGCGGAGTCGGACGTGTCGATCCGTGAGGGCTGGTTCCACCACCCCGAGCAGGAGCCGCGGTCAGTGGAGCAGCTGACCGACATTTACTACAAGTCGGTCGGCCGGAACTCGGTGCTGCTGCTCAATATCCCACCTGACCGTCAGGGCCGGTTCGACGAGCGTGACGTGACCAGACTGGCCGAGTGGAGGGCCCGACTGGCCGCGGAGATGCCTAGCGACCTGGCTCGGGAGGCCCAGGCGACCGGTGACGGCGTGAGCCCGCGGGCGGCGATCGACGGCAACCCGGACACGTCCTGGCGGAACCCGGGGACAGGCACGCTGGCACTCACGCTGCCGAAGCCGGCGACGCTGCGCAGGGTCTCACTCGGCGAGGACATCCGGTTCGGCCAGCAGATCGAGAGCGGTGTGGTCGAGGTACGGACGGCTGACGGCTGGCAGCAGGTGGCGACCTTCGGAGCGGTCGGGCAGCGGCGCATCCTGACCCTGGACAGCCCGGCGACCACCACGGAGCTCCGGGTGCGGATCACCCAGTCCAGGTCGAAGGTGAGACTCGCAACTGTGTCTGTTTTCTGAGTCGGACGGGGCTTAGGGCAGGCTAGCGCCCATGCGTCTTCTGGCCGTGCTGCTGCTGCTCACGTCTACGGTGACCGGTCCGAACGACCCGACGCCGGTTGTCGACGGATGGAAGACGTCACCGGTGTACGTCGATCCGACCCAGCGCTCACTCGTCCCGGACGAGGCTGCGGAGGAGCTGGCCGATCGAGTCAAGGACCATGAGCCGGTCATCCGGATCGCCGTGGTGCCGGCTGAGGCACTCAACGACGGGAGGCGGGACCGGACCGACTCCGCCCGGGCGTACGTGGAGTCGGCCGTCGACAAGCAGGCGGCGGACGGGATCTACCTGGTCGTGTTCGGTGGCGCGGTCACCTGGGGGAGTGCCGTCGGGGTCGACACCCCGATCGCCGACATCCTGACCGACGAGCTGCGTAAGCACAGCCGGTCCGACGCGGTCGGCACGCTCAACGGGGTGCTGGACCAGCTCGACGTACCGAAGGCCTCGTCTGGTCCGCCGGCCTGGTTGTGGCTGATGGCGGTCCTGTTGGTGCTCCTGGTCGGCGGGTGGTTCGGACTGCGCTGGTGGAGGTCCCGGCCTGACGAAGGGCCGGCGCTGTACCGGCCGTCGTACGACGTACTGCCGGACGAGGCGGACACGCTGAAGGAGCGGCAGGCGCTGGCGCGGGAGGACGTCACGCGGTTCGGGGAGGAACTGGATACGGCGGACGTGCGTCTGGACGGCGTGGACACCACGGCAGACGTACAGGCGGCGATGGATGCGTACGCCGACGCGGGCCGGGTGGTCGACGGTGAGCCCGACGACGAGCAGTTGCGTGGAGTGCGGGCGACGGTCGGGTACGGCCGCTGGCGGCTGGCCTCCGCACAGGCGCGGATCGCAGGGAAGCCCGCACCTCCATGGCGGGCTCTCTGCTTCTTCAACCCCGCTGATGGCATCTCGGTGACGGACTGGACGTACACACCAACCGGTGGGAAGCGCCGCGAGGTCCCCATCTGCGCTGCCTGTCAGGACCGCCTCTCGAGAGGGACACGATGAAACGTCTGCTCGGAGCGATCGCGCTGGTCGCCGCCGCCGTTCTGCCGGCCGCACCCGCTCACGCGGCTGAGGACCCGGACGCGTACATGAACACCGTGGCCGGACAGCTCGGTGAGCCCGGTGTCTGGGTGGACCCCGACGTCGACGGGCTGACGGCGTCGGAGGCCGCGGAGCTGGACCGGGCTGCCAAGGCGGCCGGTGCGCCGATGCGAATCGCGGTGATCCCGGCCGCGAGGATCAACGTCGCCAAGTCCACGTACTACTCGACCCCCGCCTGGGAGGGTGAGGAGATCGCCGACCAGCTGTACGACCGCGTCGGTGTCGAGGGTGTGTACGCCGTCCTGGTGGACGCGACGTCGGAGTCCAAGGGTCGCGGGTTCCACGCCGTACAGCGGGCTGACCACGGGCCGACGTACCACGTGGAAGACGCGGTGGACCAGGCGGTGGACTGCTGTGCGCCGGACTACGAGGACATGCTGGTCCGGTTCATCGAGCGGGCGCAGGACGTGGACAAGCCGTTCTACGTCGACGCAGCGCCGTACGCCGGTGGTGTGGGCGGGCTGATCGGGCTCTGGTGGGGTCTGACCGCGCTGGGTGCCCGGCGGACGCGACGGAAGGACGAGAAGGAGCACCTCGAGGTCATCCGGCCCCTGCTGAACGAGGAGATCATCGCGCTGTCGCAGCAGGTCTCCGCATTGCCGACGACGTCCGACCCGCAGCAGTCCAAGCTCTCCAAGGACGTCCTCGACACGGTCGAGAAGGCGAGGCACCGGCTGGACGAGGCCAGAGGTGACGCCGACATCGAGGCCGTGACCACGCTGCTCGGATCTGCCCGCTACGGACTGGTCTGCCTCGAGGCGATTCGCGCCGGGGAGCCGATCCCGGAGCCGACGGCGCCCTGCTTCTTCGACCCGCGTCACGGGCCTAGTGCGGCCGCGGTCGAGTGGCAGCCGGAGCGGGGGAGCGTCCGCGAAGTCTCCGTCTGCTCGGCCTGCAAGCAGCGGGCCGACGCCGGACAGAAGCCTGAAGTCCGGATGGTGGAGCAGTGGGAAGGCCGCCTGCGGCCGTACTGGATGGTCGGCGAGGACATGGCCGCGTACATCGACGGCTACTGGTCGCAGGGTGACGGCCGCCGCTGGTGGTTCCCGGACGACGATGCGCGTCGTACTGCGGACCGGATGCGGACTCGCTGGCACTCACGTCGCCCTGGTGCCCGGCTCAGACTCTGGGGCTCCGACGTGGGCAGCTCGGTCAGTAGCTGGTCGTCGTCCTCGTCCAGTGGTTCAGATGACGACAGCTGGTCGAGCGGGAGCTCGAGGAGACGCTCCTGGTCCTCCCGCACTCGCTCGAGCGGTGGAGGCTCGTCCCGCCGCTCGTCGCGGCGGTCAGGCGGCTCCCGCCGTTTCTAGGACCACTGGCAGGTCCTCACTGTGCAGGACCGCCAGCGACGTGACCGCACGGGTGAGGCAGACGTAGAGGCGGCGGAGGCCGGTGCGTTCGTCGGCCTCACCCGCGACGATGCCGGCCGGCTCGACCAGGACCACGTGGTCGAACTCGAGACCCTTGGCCAGGGAGGCCGGTACGACGTCCAGATGCGCGTCGACGTCGTCCTCGTCGCCCAGCACCGAGAACACGATTCCCTTGTCCTGCAAGGCTTTCCGGGTAGCTGTCACCAGTGCGTCCGGCACGATCAGTCCGATGGAGCCGAGGCGCGTCGACACCTCCTCGACCGTCGACACGGCTGCGGTGAGGCTGTCCGGTACGCGCGTGATGGTGAGCTCACCGCGCGCCCGACGTACTGCGGTCGGCGGCGTGAGGTGCGGTGCGATCGACGGTAGGAGGCGGGCGGCGTACTCGATCACTTGACCGGGCACACGGAAGCCTGCGGTCAGCTCCTCGGTGTGAGCGCCGGTCTTGCCCAGGTGCTTGAGCGCCTCGTCCCAGGACGGCGTGGCCCAGGGTGTGGTGCCCTGTGCGATGTCGCCGAGGACTGTCATCGATCCGGTCGAGCACCGACGCCCGACCGCGCGCAGCTGCATGGCTGACAGGTCCTGCGCCTCGTCCAGGACCACGTGCCCGAGTGACGGCGTACGGTCGACCAGATCGGCGACCTCGTCGATCAGAGTGGCATCGGCCACGGACCACTTCGCGGCACCGGCTGACCGGGGTGCCTTGTCCCAGAGCAGCAGCGCCTGCTCCTCGGTCGTCAGGATCCCGTCGGCGTGCTCGGCCAGCAGCTCCGGGTCGGTGAACAGCCGGAAGACCAGCTTGGCCGGGTCCACAGCCGGCCAGAGCGCCTCGGCGTACTGCTTCACCGGACGGCTCCGCGCCACCGCATCCTGCACCCGGTCGTCCGGGGAGTCACCGGCCGCCTCCATCCGCAGCAGGACGGCGTGCGCCAGCCGCTGCGGCAACATCGCGCGGCCCGCGCCGTACCGGACACCACGGGTCCGCAGCTCGTTGACCAGCTCCTCCGCCTGGTACGCCGCAACCCGCCAGCGATGCGACCCTCGCGGCACGACCAGAGCCTCCTTCGGCAGCTGCACCTGCGACCACACGGCCCGGTGCAGCACCTCCGCCATCCGGGCATCGCCCTTCAGTACGTCGACCGCCGCGGCACCCGGCCCGGCGACGCGCACCCGCGCGACCAGCTCCTCGACGGTCGTCTGCTTCGCCTCGATCTCACCTAGCGCGGGGAGGACGTCACCGATGTAGCGCAGGAAGCTGGCGTTCGGCCCGACCACAAGCACTCCGGCCCGGCTGAGCTGGTCCCGATAGGCATAGAGCAGGTACGCCGCTCTGTGCAGGCCGACCGCGGTCTTCCCGGTCCCGGGTGCTCCCTGGACACAGATGGTGTCGTCGACACCGGCCCGGACGATCACGTCCTGCTCGGGCTGGATGGTCGCCACGATGTCGCGCATGGGCCCTGAACGCGGGCGCTCGATCTCAGCGTCCAGGATGTCGCTGTGCTCGTCGGGCGCCGCGGCCGAGGTCAGGTCCTCGTCCTCGAAGGCGGTCATCTCGCCATGCGTGAACCCGAACCTGCGCCGGACGCCGACACCCATCGGCTCGGTCCGGCTGGCCCGGTAGAACGGCACCGAGATGTCCGCCCGCCAGTCCACCACCAGCGGCTCGCCCAGCGCGTCGTTCACGTGCCGACGGCCGATGTGGAACGTCTCCGTGGTCGGCTCGAGGTAGTCCAGCCGGCCGAAGAACAGCGGGACCTCGGGGTCGTCCTCGAGTTCCTTCATCCGCCGCCAGATCGCGGCCTTCAGAAACTCCTGGTTGACCCGGTCCGCGCTGTGGATCTCCAGTGCGCCGGTCTTCTCCCGCATCACCGCGAGCGCGACGCGGGATGTCTTCAGATGGTCCTTCTCGGCCTGGAGGGTGTCGGTCGTATCTGCGGGCACAGCGAACCTCCGGCAAGGGGTGTGGGAAGCCCGGCCACGTTACTTGAGCACTTGGCGGAGGGAAACCGAATTACGCGCCCGCAGCCGGTCCTCGTGCAGGCCCGGGCGGAGCAGCAGCGGCAGGCTGGCCGCGAGCAGGAGCAATGCCACGATCCCGTCCAGCCAGTAGTGGTTGGCCGTCACCACGACCACCCCGAAGGTGATGATCGGGTGGGCCAGCCACAGCCAGCGCCACTTCGACCGGGTGATCAGGATCATCGACAGCGCGATCAGCGCGGCCCAGCCGACGTGCAGGCTGGGCATCGCGGCGAACTGGTTCGCCACCCCGCCGGAGCGCTCCACGCCGTAGACCGACTGGCCGAACTGCAGGCCGGTGTCGACGAAGCCGGCCATCATCCGCGGCGGCGCGAGCGGGAACACGATGTGCCCGACCAGTGCCAGCGCGGTGACCGACACGATCGTCCAGCGGACATGCGTGTAGGCCCTCGGCCGCCAGATGCTCAGCCAGAGCAGGACCGCGGCGGTCAGTGGTGCGTGGACGCTGGCGTAGTAGAGGTTCGCCCCCTCGACCAGCTGAGGAATCTTCAGCGCCGCCTGCTGGATCGAGGCTTCGTTCGGCAGGTGCAGCCAGTTCTGCAGGGCGAGGATCTCGTGGGCGTGGTCGAACGCGGAGCCCGTGTGCTTCGCGGCGACCTGCCGGCCGAGACTGTAGACGAGAAACAAAGTGGCCAGCAGAACCGCTTCTCGTATGACCCGCCAGACGACAGGCCCGGACCTCGTGTCCCGCCCCTCGCCGTCCCCACCGATCCCCACCCGCTCCAGCGCCTGTGTCCCCATCTTTTCGACGGTACCTGGCCTTCCCCCAGGATTGGCCCAGGAGGAACCCTGGCGTTGCCCTGGGCAACCCCGGAGCGACCGTTCGTGACGCGTCCGTCACGCCGTCGCGACCATCCCTTGACGGTCGCGACGACCAGCTTCTGGACGGTCGATCAGCCCTTCACGGCGCCGGTCAGCACGCCCTTGGCGAAGTGCCGCTGCAGGAACGGGTAGATGATCAGGATCGGCACGATCGAGACGACCAGGATCGCCATCTGGATCGACGCCTGTGGCGGGAGCAGTTCGGTGCCGAGCTCGGCACTGCCCAGTTGGGTGTCGTTGATGACATACGTGCGCAACACCAGCTGCAACGGCCACAGCTTGCTGTCGTTCAGGTACAGCAAGGCGCTGAAGAACGCGTTCCAGTACGCGACCGCGTAGAACAGCCCGATCACCGACAGCACCGCCTTGGACAGCGGCAGAACGATGTAGCTGAAGGTCTTCAGCTCACCCGCACCGTCGATCCGGGCGCTCTCGGTGATCTCGTTCGGCAGGTTCATGAAGAACGCACGCAACACGATCACGTTGAACGCGCTGACCATCGTCGGCACGATCAGCGCCCAGATGCTGTCCAGCAGCCCGACACCCTTCACCACCAGGTACGTCGGGATGATGCCGGGGGAGAACAACATGCTGAACAGGATCACCAGCAGGATCGGCCGCCCGGCCGTGAACGACGGCCGGGACAGCGCGTAGGCGAGCAGGCAGGACACGGTGAGGCTGAGCGCCGTACCGACCACCGTCACGAACACGCTCACGAACAGCGCCTGGGTCACCACGCCGCCGGCGAACAGCGACTGGTAGGCGGCGAAGTTGACCGACTCCGGGAACAGGACCAGCCCGCCGGACTCGTTGATCTGCTTGTTCGGCGCCACACTGGTCGAGATCACCCCGACGAACGGGATGATCACCACCGCGCAGAACACCAGCAGGACGAGACCCTTGAAGGCCCGCATCGGCCAGGACGGCATCGGTACGCCGTTGACGATTCGGCGTTGAACGGTCTTGGGACTCATCGCTGGTACACCCCCTGCTCGCCGAAGATGTGCGCCACCTTGTTCGCCGCCAGCACCAGCGCGACGCCGACGAGACCCTTCACCAGGCCGACCGCGGCGGCCACGCCCCAGGCGCCACCGATCACGCCGTTGTTGTAGACGTAGGTGTCCAGTACTTCGCTGATGTCCCGGCCGACCGCTTGTTGCTGCAGGATGATCTGCTCGAAGCCGACGGTGAGCGAGTCGCCGAGCCGCAGGATGAACAGCAGGATGATGATCCCGCGCAGCCCCGGCAGCGTGACGTGCCACAGCTGCCGCATCCGGCTCGCGCCGTCGACACTGGCCGCCTCGTAGAGCTGTGAGTCGATCTGGGACAGCGCCGCCAGGAACAGGATCGTCGCCCAGCCGGTGTCCTTCCAGATGATCTGCGACGTCAGCAGCACGTGGAACAGTTCGGAGTTCCCGATGATGTTGATCGTGGCCAGGTCGTGCGACCGCAGGTAGTTGTTCAGCAACCCGCTGCCGCCGAGCATCTGCTGGAACAGTGCGACCACGATCACCCAGGACATGAAGTGCGGCAGGTAGAGGATGCTCTGCGCGATCCGTTTGATCCGCTCCGAGAACAGCGAGTTCAGCAGCAGGGCGAGCAGGATCGGCGCCGGGAACACGAAGATCGACTGCAGGCTGGTCAGGATCAGGGTGTTCTTCAGCGCCCGCAGGAAGGCCGGGTCGCCGTTGAAGATCACCCCGAAGTTCGCCCAGCCGGACCAGTCGCTGCCACTGATGCCGAGGAACGGCTGGTAGTCCTTGAACGCGATCACGTTCCCCAGCAGCGGCACGTAGTGGAACGCGATGATCAGCGCGGTCCCGGGCAGTGCGAACAGCAGCAGCACCCTGTCCCGGAGCAGCCGTTGCCCCAGGCTCAGCTGCTGCTGCGGTCGCGTTTTGGATCGCTGGAGCATCTACTTCCCTGCCGCGTCGGTGAAGGCCTTCTCGAGCTCGGAGCGCATCGTGTCGCCGCCCGAGGACTTCCAGGTCTGGACCGCCGCCGTCCAGTCCGACACCGGCTTCTTGCCCTGCACGATCTGGCCTTCCAGGTCGGTCATCGTCTTGGCCAGCTGCGTCTGCTTCTTCGACTGCGTGTCGGAGTAGAGCCCGTACGACGCGTCGTACACGAGCCGGTCGGCCACCTTCTGCTGGATGGCGTGCTGCTTCTGCGGTACGTCGGGCTTGCCCGCCCAGTAGAGCGCCAGCGCGGAGTCGCTGATGTACTGCAGGCCGATACCGGTCTCGACCACACCGGTCTTGGTCGGCACCGGGTCGGTGCCCTGCAACGCGTAGTGGCGGCCTGCGACGCCGTACTTGCGGAACAGGTACTCCTCGGTGCCGAACGGCGCGGCCATCCAGTTGGCGATCTTCAGCAGCGTGTCGGCCGAGTGCTTGCTGTCCTTGCTGAACGAGGTGATGTTGTTCAGCGCCGAGCCCATCCAGGGCGCGCCCTCACCGCTGTCGAAACCGGGGACGTCGAGCATGTTCACCGCGAACGCGTCACCGGCGGTGTTGTCGGAGTAGTACTGGTTCCAGGCGACGAAGCTGTCGTAGTCGAAGGCGGCGATCCCGCCGTTGAACCACTGCTTGCGGGCGCTGGCCTTGTCGTTGAACGCGTCCGGGTTGATCACGCCGGCCGCGACCATCTTGCGGCCCGCCTCGAGTGCCTCGAGCTGTGCCTCGTGCTCGTACATCGAGGTGAACTTGCCGCCCTCTTCCTTCCAGACGTTCGGGATCGCGAGCATCTGCCGGATCGTCGACAGCGGCACCCGGGTCCAGGCCCACTTGTTCTGCTTGGCCGCGGTCATCTCCTTGGCCAGGTCGAAGAACTCCTGGAAGTTCTTCGGCGCAGGGTCCTTGATGCCCTTCGCGGCGAGCAGGTCCGCGCGGTAGAGCGGCAGGGACGTCCGGGACATCCCGCGTGGCACCGGTACGCCGTAGATCGCGCCGTTGAAGACGCAGCCCTTCCAGTACTCGGTCGGGATGTTCGCCAGGAACGGGTACTTCTTGACCGCGTCGCCGGACAGCTGCTCGGTCAGGTCCATGCACTTGGCCTTCACCAGACCGGGGATCTGCACGGTGTCGACCGGGATGTTCAGGATGTCGGGCAGGTCGCCGCCGGCGATCCGGGTGGCGAACTTGTCCTTGTACTCGTCGTTCGACGCCATGCTGATCTGCAGCTCGGAACCGAGCCGCTCGTTCACGGCCTGCCAGAACTGGTTCTTGTCCACCGCCGGCGGGATCGCACCGGGGATGTTCGTCATGAACGTGATCGGCTTGCCGTCACCCGGCACCTCGGTGATCGCCCGGGTCGGATTCGCCGGGTACTTCAGGAAGCCGTCCAGGACGACGTCCGTGCCGGGCAGGTCGGGCTTGATGTCGCCGTACTTGGTATAGGTCGGTAGTTTCACGGCCAGGTTGGCGGCGGCCGAGTTCTTCTTGTCCGAAGCACACCCCGCCAGCAGCGGCGTACCGGTGACCGCGACAGCGGCGGCGGCCAGACCACCGCCGAGGAATGTTCTTCTGCTGACTGGCATGAGTCCTCACTTCCATCGGAGGGCCACACCATGACATAGTACGTCCTATGTCTTCAAGAGTCGGCGCGGTGGAAATCGCCGGAGCTGTGTTCGATCCGGCCGGCAGCGGCTATCACACGTTCCGGATCCCGTCCGTCCTGGCGCGGGGCGAGCTGGTGCTCGCCTTCTGCGAGGGACGGCTGCACGGATCTGGCGACGCGGGCGAGATCGAGGTCGTGCTGCGCCGCTCACTCGACGGCGGACGGACCTGGCTGCCGCTGCAGGTCGTGTCCGCGGTTCCCGGCAAGACGTGCGGCAATCCGGTGCCGATGATCGACCCAGCGAGTGGCGACATCGTGCTGGTCACGGTGCAGAACGGCGCTCACGCGGTGGAGATGTCGCTGGCCCGCGGGACCGATCCAGAGTCCGGTCGCCGGGTGTTCGTCCAGCGCTCGGCAGATGACGGCGCGACCTGGAGCCCGACCGAGGAGATCACCGCGCAGGTCAAGCCGGCCGACTGGGGTTGGTACGCGACCGGGCCGTGCCACGGCATCGCGCTGACGACCGGTCGTCTCGTCGTACCGGCGAATCACTCCTTCGTGCCGGATGCACCTGTCGACGATCTGATCCGGTTGAACGGCGGCCACTGCATCGTGAGCGACGACGGTGGTGTCACGTGGTCGGTCGGCTTCGTCGATCGCAACGACGGTCCGGAGATCAACGCGAACGAGACGGCTGTCGCCGAGCTGCCGGACGGGCGGTTGTACTTCAATGCCCGCAACCACCAGGGGACCGGGCCGGCGCGTGTGCACGCTTGGTCTTCGGACGGCGGTACGACGCTCGACGCGCCGTACACCGGGATTCCGGAGATCACCGCGCCGGGCATCCAGGGGAGTGTGCTCGCGCTGCCTGACGGCCGGCTGCTGTTGTCGACGCCGGTCAACCCGTCGAGCCGCCGGGAGCTGACCGTCTTCGTCAGTGCGGACTCCGGGCAGTCGTGGCGGCCCGGTCTGGTCGTGCACCCGGGCATGGCCGGCTACTCCGATCTGGTGCTGCTGGCCGACGGCCGGGTTGGGATCTTCTACGAGGCCGGTGAGACCTCGTCGTTCGCAACCCTGCGCTTCGCCTTCTTCGATTCCGCCTTATGACGTTGGGAGACCCCTTGACCGACCCCGCCCACGACCCCGCCCAGGACGCAGCCCGGTTGACCGGCGTCGTACCGCCGCTCGTCACCCCGCTCACGCCCGAGCTCGACGTCGACACCGCATCGCTGGCCCGGTTGATCGATCATCAGTTGACCGGCGGTGTGGACGGGGTGTTCGTGCTCGGCACCTCCGGTGAAGGCACGTTCCTGACCGACGAACAGCGGCAGGTCGTGCTGGAGACCACCGTGGCGGAGGTGGCAGGTCAGGTGCCGGTGCTGGCCGGTGTCATCGACACGTCGACCGCCCGGTCCGGTGCGCATCTGTCGGCCGCGTTGAAGGCCGGCGTGGACGGTCTGGTCGCGACCGCGCCGTTCTACGCCGCCACGCATCCGGCCGAGATCGAGAGGCACTTCGTGCGGCTGGCCTCGCTGGCCGGAGACACGCCGCTGTACGCGTACGACATCCCGCCGCGGGCCGGTGTGAAGCTGCCGGCATCGCTGATGATCGAGCTGGGTCAGCGCCGTGTCATCGCGGGGGTGAAGGACTCCAGCGGGCAGGAGGCGAGTCTGCGTCGGTTGGTGCTGGATCGGCGGGACGCCGGGCTGTCCGGGTTCGCGATCATGACTGGGTCCGAGGTGACGGTCGATTCCTCGCTGGCCTTCGGCGTCGACGGCGTCGTACCAGGGTTGGGGAACGTGGATCCGGCCGGGTACGTGCGGTTGTACGACGCGGTGGCCGCCGGGGACCTGGGTGCGGCGCGGGCCGAGCAGGACCGGCTGATCCGGCTGTTCGAGATCATCGACGTGGCGGATCGGAACCGGATGGGGGCGAGTTCGGCCGCGTTGGGTGCGTTCAAGGCCGGGCTGTACCTGCTCGGTGTGATCGCGTGCCCGGTGACGGCGTACCCGTCGATTCCGCTCGACGAGGCCGAGATCGCCGCCGTCCGCCCCTTGCTGGACCGCGCCGGATTACACTGAGCGGTCTTAGGTCGTGTCTGGTGATCCCACGCCTACTGCGCGGCACTCGGCACGGCACCTCGCCGCACTGGCGCAAAGGCCACGATGCTCCGCTTCGAGACCTTCGCTCCAGCACGCCGATGCACCGCACCGAGCACCTGCTCGCTACGGCGCGGGATCACCAGACACGACCTGGACGAGGAGGCCGGCAGTGACAACGGGTGGGCTCAGCCGGGCACGGGGTGCGGCGGGGAATCAGTCCTTCATCCGCGACCAGATGAAGTCGTACATCCTGGAGCGCGGGCTGAAGGCGGGTGACCCGCTGCCCAACGAGCAGGAGCTGATGGCTCAGCTCGGGGTCGGACGGCACCCGTTGCGCGAGGCGATGAAGGCGCTGCAGGCGGTCGGCATCATCGAGATCCGGCACGGCTACGGCACGTACGTCGGCGAGGTATCACTGCAGTCGCTGGAGGATGGGCTCGCCTTCCGGATGTCGCAGTCGATGGCCGGCGACCTCCGCGACGTCCAGAACGTCCTCGAGGTCCGCCAGGCCATCGAGGTCGGCCTGGCCGACGACGTGGTCGCCCACTTCACCTCCCACGGGTACGACTCGTTGGAGCCGATCGTCGAGCGGATGGAAGCCAAGGCCGAGTCCGGTGAGTACTTCCCGGACGAGGACTGGGCCTTCCACCAGGCGCTGTACGAGCCGCTGGGCAACGCGTTGGTGATCGACCTGCTCAGCGTCTTCTGGCGCACGTTCGCGCAGGTCGACGTACGCCTGCCAGGCGCCCGCTACTCACCCGCGGACGCTGCCACCTGGCACCGCGACCTCCTGAACACCCTGCAAACCGGCGACTCGGACGCCTTCGCCCACTCGATGAAGAAGCACTTCCACGGCATCCACAGCCGCCTCGACGACTGACACCGTGCAGTCCGACAGGACGTATACCTCCACTACTGGGTGATGGCCGAGCGGGTGAGCGTTGACCTCCGGCTCAGACGTGGACACCTCCTGTCGAGCTGCCCGTTGTGGATAGCCGCTCCTGGTCACACCGGAGAAGCCACATGTCACCGTTCCGCCCAAGCGCCGGCCACGTCCGGGACCCCCGGCTGTGCTGCATTGGGCCGACACTTGTCCCGACGAGCGCCGGGATCGGATCACGTCACTACTGCGGACCGTCCTCGACTGTTCCCGGCTCCTCCCGTTCTCGGAGGCACTCGCCGTGGCGGACGCGGCCGTCGCCTCCGGACGGATCAACCAGGACGAGCTGCTTGCCGCCACCGTGGCGATGCGGGGTCCGGGCTGCCCGAACGGTCGCCGAGTGGCCGCAGCCGCGATCGGGGACTCCGGCAGCTTCCTCGAGTCGATGCTCCGGGCTCTCCTGATCACCGAGGGCATCGACGGCTTCGAACCACAGGTCCTGGTTTCCAACGGCCGGTTCCGGGCCCGGGTCGACCTGGGTCATCGCCGGGCACGGCTGGCGTTGGAGGCGGACGGCTTCGAGTTCCACGGCTCCCGCCGGGACTTCGCCGCCGACTGCCGGCGGTACGACGAACTGGTGGCGGCGGGTTGGCTGGTGCTCCGGCTCACCTATGAACAGATCATCGGCGACCCGGCGTGGGTGGTCGCCACCGTCCGTGCCGCCCTGGCTCAGCGTCTCACCGACTGATTGCGTCCAAACTGACAGGAGGTGTACTCGCCATGGTCAGCCAGGTTTCCGCCGCCGAGCGTGTCGACGACGGGTCGACCTCGACACCTCCTGTCGAGCTGCACATCAGGCGAAGAGGTTTTCGGCGTCCACGATCGTGTACGCATAGCCTTGTTCGGCCAGGAAGCGCTGGCGGTGGGCGGCGAATTCGGCGTCGACTGTGTCGCGGGCGACGATGGAGTAGAACCTCGCGGTCCGTCCGTCGCCCTTGGGGCGGAGGACGCGGCCCAGGCGCTGAGCCTCTTCCTGGCGGGAGCCGAAGGTGCCGGAGACCTGGATGGCGACGGACGCCTCGGGCAGGTCGATGGAGAAGTTGGCGACCTTGCTGACCACCAGGCGGTTGACCTCGCCCTTGCGGAACGCCTCGAACAGCCGCTGGCGTTCGCGGACCGTCGTCTCGCCCTTGATCACCGGGCACTCCAGCCGTTCGCCGAGCTCGTCCAGCTGGTCGATGTACTGACCGATCACGAGCAGCGGCTCACCCGCGTGGTGCTCGGCGATCTGCCGTACCAGCCTCGACTTCGCCGGGGTCGATGCGGCCAGCCGGTAGCGGTCCTCCGGTTCCGCGGTCGCATACACGAACCGCTCGGTCTGCTCCAGGTCGACCCGCACCTCGATGCAGTCGGCCGGTGCGATCCAGCCCTGCGCCTCGATGTCCTTCCACGGCGCGTCGTACCGCTTCGGGCCGATCAGCGAGAACACGTCACCCTCGCGTCCGTCCTCCCGGACCAGGGTCGCGGTCAGGCCGATCCGCCGCCGGGTCTGCAGGTCGGCGGTCATCCGGAAGATCGGCGCCGGCAGCAGATGCACCTCGTCGTACACGATCAGGCCCCAGTCGCGCGCGTCGAACAGCTCCAGGTGCGAGTACACGCCCTTCCGGCGCGTGGTCATCACCTGGTACGTCGCGATGGTCACCGGGCGGATCTCCTTGCGGGCACCGGAGTACTCGCCGATCTCGTCCTCGGTCAGGCTCGTGCGCTTCAGCAGCTCGTCTTTCCACTGCCGAGCGGACACCGTGTTCGTGACCAGGATCAGCGTGGTCGCCGACGCCTGGGCCATCGCGGCTGCGCCGACGATCGTCTTCCCGGCACCACACGGCAGTACGACGACACCAGAGCCGCCATGCCAGAACGAGTCCACTGCTTGCTGCTGGTACGGGCGCATGTCCCAGCCGTCCCGGACGAGCTCGATCTGGTGCGTCTCGCCGTCGACGTACCCAGCCAGGTCCTCAGCCGGCCAGCCGAGCTTCAGCAGGGTCTGCTTGAGGTGACCGCGCTCTGACGGGTGCACCAGCACGCTGTCGTCATCGATCCGCGCACCGAGCATCGGCTTGACCTTGGCGCTGCGCAGTACCTCCTCCAGCACCGGCCGGTCGGTGGTGATCAGCACCAGACCGTGCTGCGGGTGCTTCTCGAGCCGCAGCCGTCCGTAGCGGTCCAGGGTCTCCGCGATGTCGACCAGGAGCGAGTGGGGGACGGGGTAGCGGCTGTAGCGCAGCAGAACATCAATCACTTGCTCGGCGTCGTGGCCGGCCGCCCGTGCGTTCCACAGCCCGAGTGGTGTCAGCCGGTAGGTGTGCACGTGCTCCGGGGCTCGCTCCAGCTCGGCGAAGGGGGCAATCGCCTTCCGGCAGTCAGTTGCGTCCGGATGTGCAGTCTCGAGCAGAAGCGTCTTGTCCGACTGCACGATCAGAGGACCGTCTGTCACTGCATCTCCCATTCACCGATGTCCGACCTTCCATTGTGCCTCAGCGGTCAACTGACCGGCCTGGCAGTGGAGATCCGGTGCAGGGCATAGGTCCTGGGTTGGTCGGCTCCCTCGTCGTACGCGGTGAGCCAGCCGTCGGCTACTCGGACGGGCTCGACGATGCGTTCGGAGGCGGTGCCATTGTGGTCGACGTACGAGATCCAGGTGCGGGTGTGCGCCTCGGCTGCGTTGGCCAGTACGCCGATTGTCTCCGCCGGGGCGGTGGACTCGACCAGACCCTGGTCGGCCGGGCGTTCGGCGGCGACGCGGTCGCCGGCCCGGACCTTCTCGATCACGGCCTTCACCTGGTCGTCGGTGAGATCCAGCGCGCTGTCGGCGAAGTCCCGGCTGCTACGACGACGTGGAGCGTCACCACGACGTGTCCCCGTGCTCGTCACGTGCACAACCCCGTCGAACGTCTCCGCGAGCGGTGCAAGACCTGCCTCACGCAGCCGGCTCAGCACCATGTCCGGCGGCGACGGCGACACCACCACGGTCGGAGCCAGCCGACGGAACCGGATGCCCGGCAGGTTCGAGTTGAGCAGGTGGGTGAGCACGTCCTCGTCATCACAGCGCAGGTACGTCGACGCCGTACCTAGCCGTAGTACGCCGTGACGCCGGGCAACGTCGTCGATGAGATACGTGAGCGGCTGGGGGACCGGTGTCCGTGAGTGCTCGGCCAGCCACTTGTGCAGTTGGTCCGCGGTCCGGCCAAGGTCGAAGGCACGACGTACCGAGCTCTCGCTGAACCTGTAGACCGCTGCACCGCCGTGCGACTCCACGTCGGCCATGGCAGACAACTCGTCCTGCACTGTGCGGACCAGTGGGCCAGGGGCGACTGCGGTGAGGTCGGCCTGGAGGAGCACCTCCGACACCGGCTCCGGGACCAGCGGGCGGATCGCCTCGGCCAGGTCGTCAGATGTGGGCTCTGCCTCCAGCAGCGGTCGCCCGTGCTGCGCCAGAACACCCAGGCCAGTCAGGCCGAGTAGTGCAGCCTCTGTGACAGTCCACTCGACCAGGTCGTCGCGGAACTGCCCACCACGTCGCGGCCGGTGCCAGGCGACCCAGGTGACCACTGACTCGGTGGCAGGCGCCGTACTGGTTCCTGCTTCGGCCAAGGCTTGTAGAGCGAGCACACGGACCTCTGGGGCCAGCAGGCGTTCCAGGTCGGGTGCCAGCGCGTTGATGAGTCGCTCGCGAGCTGCGGCCGTCGCACCGCCGCTGTCACGTCTGCCGATCAGTCCGATCGCTCTGAGCCCGGTGAACCAGGCCATGACGAGCTGCGCCCATCGATGTGCGAGGTCCAGCTCCAGCCAGTCGTCGTACGCGCTCGTCGGCAGCCAGAACTCGTTGGTGCCTACCTCCACGGCTGCAACGAGTCCGGCGGCATACGCGATCTCCAGCACGGCGGCAGCTGTGTGCTCCTCCGCGCCGATCTTGCCGGCCAGGTTGCGCAGTTCACGGACGCCGATGCCGCCCGTGCGCAGTACTGGAGGTGGCTCGGTGCCGAGCTGCTCCAGAGCACGGTCAACCTGCCGCACGAGGTCGAGCGCCGCACCCGCTGCTGCACGGTCCGCGATCGCTGCCGACACCTTCTTGCCGTCCAGCGGAGGTGGCGCGGGTCGTGTAGACGCGAGCACTCGTCCACCGCGCAGGTGCAGCCCGATCTGCCGCGGCAGCACGACAGTGTTGGCATCCTTCGGTACGACGAGACCGCGTGCGAGCAACCGCTCGACCGGCGTACGGGCCGACGCGATCGTCACCGGACGCTCGGCCTTCTCCACCGAACCGGTCGGCGGACCCCAGGTCAGCTTGTCCAGCACCTCACGGGCGTCCGGACCGGCCTCGTCGATCAGCTTGTCCAGATCACCGAAGTGCCTGGTGGTGACCGGACCCAGACCGGCCGGTGTCGGACCGAGTAGTTCGTGCACCGCGCGGATGGGCCGGAGGTCGTCCTCGGTACCCCACACCAACGCCAGATCGAGCAACTCGGCGACTCGCGGTCGCACAACCTCAGCAGGTTGAGCCACTCCAGCCGCCAAAGCCGCCAGATCCACCGGCTCCGGCAGGGCCGACAGCGACTCCAACAGATCGACCCCGAACTCGTCGAGCCGGTTGATCGCCCGCGCCGCCGACGCATTCGTCGTCGCCCGAGCCGCCAGCTGACTGGTGTCCGCCGGGATCGGCATCGCCAGATCCGGACGCCGCTGCAGCAACAGACCGAGCGCAGCGTCGTCCCAGGCACGTAACGCCTCAGCGAGGGTACGTGGGCGGTTCCGCTCGGTTGTGCTCATCCCTACAACGGTACGGCCCCAACCCCATCCACCACTAACCGTTCCCGGTTTACTCGGCGGCGCCGGCGAATCCGATGCGGTGGAAGCCCACGCGTTCGTAGACGGCGGCGACCGCGTCGCTCTCCGCCGAGAGGAGGACGAGGTCGACGCCGTTGGCGAAGGCGTGCTCGACCAAGGTGGACGTGACGGCTGCGGCCAGACCCCTGCGACGCATGGCGGGCAGGGTCGCGACTCCGACGATCTCGGTGGTCGAGCCGACCGGCTGGTGTTGCCCGCTGGAGACCAGGCCGTCGTCGGTGAACGCGGCCGCCGATACGGTCACGCCGTCCCGAGCCCGGCCCAGCAATCCCTTGATCATGTCGTCCGGTATCTCGGCCGCCTTCGCGTCGCGTTCCGCGGGTCCGGCCGCTCCGACCGCCGTACCGGCGTCACCGAAGGCGAGTCCTGCGACGGCCCGGCCTTGTCGCAGGAGAGCCTCCTCCGCAGGCAGGATCTCGCAGCGCGCATCCGCGGTCGCCGGGCGGAAATCGTCGCGCTCGAGCACGAGCAGCGGGTGTTCGACCACGGTCAGCCCGGCCGCGGCGGCTGCTGGGCCCAGCGACGGGCAGGTCTCGACGACCCATTCGAAGCTCAGCGGGATGCCGAGCTCCTCGCACCGGGATCGCACTGCCTCGACGTCCGAAGGCTCGATGGTTCGACCGGAACCCGGAACCGGGCGGGCGTAGTACGGCCAGACCGTCGTACTGCGGAAGAGCGTGAACGGCCCGACCTGCTCGGCGACCGAGCCGGACAGCGGGACCGCATGAAGGTAATTGTCGACTCTGGTGATCATCGCGACGCAGTGAATCACCCCCGGCGGGACGGGCGCCAGGGATTATGTCGAAGTTGGCGCACCGGCTCCGACGTTCCCTCGTCAGCGACGACACGAGGAGGACGGACATGCAGAAGGTGACATCCGCGGACGGTACGACGATCGCGTACGAGCGCCAGGGCAGCGGCCCACGGCTGATTCTGGTCGCCGGCGCGCTGTGCGATCGAGGTGCGCTGCGCCCACTGGCCGACGAACTGGCCAAGGACTTCGACGTGGTGACCTACGACCGCCGCGGCCGCGGTGACAGCGGCGACAGTACGCCGTACGCCGTCCAGCGCGAGGTGGATGACATCGGCGCGCTGCTCACCGCTCTCGGCGGTACGGCGGCTATCTACGGCCACTCGTCGGGCGCCGCGCTCGCCGCCGTGGCTGCGGGCGCGGGGCTGCCGTTCACACAGGTGGTGCTGCACGAGCCGCCGTATGGGCCGGAGGATGTCGACACAGAGGACGAGGGCGCACAGGTGATCGAGTTGCTCGCCGCCGACCGGCGTCGCGAGGCCATCGAGCTGTTCCTGATGCTCGCGGGGATGCCGAAGGAGGCCGCGCTGGAGACCGCGGCCGCGCCCGGTCTGACGGACCTCGCGCCGACCCTCGCGTACGACTTCGCCGTGATGGACCACGCCTCACCCGGTGGGCGGGTGCCGTTCGAGTTGCTCGGCCGGATCACGCAGTCGACCCTCGTCGTGGCCGGGACCGCGTCGCCGCCGTTCATGGTCGACGCGGCGCACCGGATCGTGAAGGAACTGCCGGCCGCGTCACTGTCCGAACTGGCCGACCAGGATCACGTCGTACCGCCGGAGATCCTCGCGCCGGTCCTACGTGCCCATCTCCTCGAGTAGCTGGTTTTAGTCGGCGATGATCTCGATCGACATCCTGTCGGGGTAGAAGGCCAGGTACTCGCGGATGTCGGCGACCGCGTCGTACGGCTGCTCGTAGGTCCACACCGCGTTCACCCCGGCCGCGCCGGCGGGCAGGACGCTGTAGTACGACGCGTCGCCCTTGTACGGGCAGTAGGTCTGGTGGTCGGTGCGCTCGAGCAGCGTCAGGTCGACGTCTTCGCGCGGGATGTACTGGACGGCGGGGTAGCTCGCCTCCTGCAGCGACAACGCGTCCCGGGTGTCCGCGATCACCTGATCACCGGCCTTCACCACCACCCGATCCGGGTTCTTCCCCACCGTGATCGGGTGGTCCGGACCAGGACTCTTCTTCTCCGCCATCAACGTCTCCCAAGGGGCGTGGTTCACCGTCAACATTTCAACAACCCGGGAGGGGGCGGTGGCATTCCCGCTAGAGCTGTTCGAGTTCGACCACGAGGCAGGGGCCGCCGTCGAAGGCGCCGCCGTCGATGCCGAGGACCAGGCCGTCGGCGTACAGGAGGGGCTCGGTGAGGTACGCCGGGTCGATGCCGAGCTGGTCGGCGACGATGCTGTGGCCGTGCACGATGCGGTGGCCGCCGAGGTGTTCCATCATGATGGAGGCCACCTGGCCTCCGCTCGGGCCGCGGAAGGCGTACCGCGACGTCATCCGCCGCCAGATCTCCCACCAGACCACGATGTCGTCACTGTGCAGCTCGGCGCTTGCCGCGGCGTTGATCTGGTCGATCGTGTCACCCCACTCGACGTACTCCGCGGTGTCGGAGTGCATCAGCAGGTGACCCGCGTCCAGCCCGAGCATCGGCTGGTCGAGCAGCCAGGCGACCTCGTCGTCGGTGAGCAGCTCCTGGTCGCGGTCCTGGCCGCCGTTCAGTACCCAGGACCGTTCGAAGCTGCGGGTGGTGATCCCGTCGTGCGGGACGAACGTGTCGCCGAACTTGTGCATCCCGAGCGCGAGGATCTCGTGGTTGCCGAGCAGCACCCGGATGTCCCCGGCCGGCGCCTGCCCGATCAGCTTGCGGACGAACCGCAGTACGCCGATCCCGTCCGGACCGCGGTCGAAGAAGTCGCCGAGGAACCACAGCCGGGCGTCCTTCCCGGACCAGTTGCCGTCGGCATCGGTCAGCCCGGCCGCCTGGAGCGAGGCCTCGAGCTTCTCCGGGTGACCGTGGATGTCACTCACCGCATAGACAGCAGTCATACCGGCGTCATCCTCTGAACGTCAGCACGATCAGGACGACGTTGAGCACCGAGATGGCAGTCGCTACCAGGCATGCGGTGAGAGTAGTCGTCCACCGGTTGACAAAGTCACCCATGACGCGCCGGGACGCGGTCAATTTGACCAGCGGCCAGAGCGCACACGGGATGCCGAAGCTCAGCACCACCTGCGAGACCACCAGGGCCCGGCTGGGGTCGATGCCGATCGCAAGGATCAGGAGCGCGGGCAGCAGCGTGACCAGCCGCCGGACCGCGAGCGGGACGTGGCGTCGCCAGAATCCCTCCAGGATCACCGAACCGGCGTACGTGCCGACCGATGACGACGCGAACCCGCTGGCCAGCAGGGCGAGCGCGAACAACAGCGCCGGCACCTCACCGAGCCGGACGCTGATTGCACTGTAGGCGGCGTCGAGTGAATCGGCTCCGGTACCGTCCAGGGCGGCCGCGGCGACGACCACCATCGAGAGGTTCACCGCACCGGCCAGCGCCATCGCGACGGCCACATCCGCCCGGGTGGCTCGCAGTACGCGCGTCTTGCCTGCGGGCGAGCCCAGGGTCTTCCAGTGCCGGTCGGTGACGAGTGCGCCGTGCAACCAGATCGCGTGCGGCATCACGGTCGCGCCGAGCATGCCGGCCGCCAGCACCAGCGACTCGGTCCCATCCAGCCGCGGCACCATTCCGCCGACCACACCGGCCGCGGACGGCTCTGACTGCACCGTGGACACCACGAACCCGACCAGTACGACGGCGAGCAGCCCGATGATCACCGCCTCGAACGGCCGCTGCCCACGCTTCGACTGATAGATCAGCAAGCCGAACGACACCGCGCCGGTGATCACACCGCCGAGCAGCAGCGGGATGTCGAACAGCAGATTCAGCGCGATCGCACCGCCGACCACCTCGGCCAGGTCGGTCGCGATCGCCACCAGCTCGGCCTGCCCCCAGAGGGCGGTCGACGTGGATCGCTTGAAGTGGTCGCGGCACAACTGGGGGAGGGTCTGCCCGGTCGCGATACTCGCCTTGGCGGCCAGATACTGCACCAGGACGGCCATCAGGTTCGCCCCGACCACCACCCAGCAGAGCAGATAGCCGTACGTCGCCCCGGCCGCGATGTTGGTCGCGAAGTTGCCCGGATCCACATACGCGACGGCCGCAACGAAGGCCGGTCCGAGCAGCAAGAGCCCGGACCGGCTGAGTTGCCGCTTCAACGGCCCCGGCGCATACATGAGAGAAGTCTCTACGACGGCGCCAGCAGCGCAACCCCAGGCGGGCGTCAGGTGCCGGTGGAGGTACCGAGCACCTTGCTCGCCTTGGCCACCGCATCAACCACCGGCTCCTCGATGTCCGACCTGTCGAAGTCCATGGTCAGCAGTACGTCGCCGAGCCCGGTAAAGGCGAAGACCACCTCGAGACCCTCCAGCGGGCCGCTCGCCGCGGCGAACCGGACCGCCACCGGAGTGGTGCCGGCCTTGGGTGCGGCCACCTCAGTGACCGTGACTGTCGAGCTACCGGCGCCTTCGATGGTCAGCTTGGCCTTCGGGCAGGCCTTCACCGCGGCCTTGACCGTGGCGAGATAGGCAGTGGTCGCCGCGGCCGACGGCATCGCCTCGAGGGTCTCGCCGACGAACGGACCGTTCTGACCGCCGGAGAATCCTCGGTGCACCCCGAGCTTCGACCCGGGTGTCGCTTCGGCGTTGAACAGCTGGACCAGCTTGGCGCACTTCGAACCCGTGGCCGACAACTCGGTCCCGTCATCGCCTCCGGTCTCCGGATCGACCGCGAACCCGGCCGGCAGATCCCCCAACGCCAGCAGCGCCTTCGTCAGCGTCGCCTTGGTCCGCGGCGCCGGCGCGGGCGGAGTTGTCGGGACGACGGACGGCGTACTGCTGCTCGCGGTCGGCGTCGGCGTAGGCGTCGCCGACGGTGTGCCGCTCGGCGACGAGGCGCTCTCGGGTGTGGAGTCGCCGCCGCAGGCGACCAGGGTCAGTGCGAGGCCCGCCGTGAGTACGGCGGAGACAAAGGGTCGTTGCAACGACATGAGATCCCTCCCCAGGAATGTTGCAGGGAGTCTAGACCGGTATGCGGGCCATCAGGCCCAGGAGAAATGCACTTCGAGTGAGAGTTCGATGGTCTGGGCGCCGGGAGAGATGTTGAGGGGCGCGTCGAAACCCTTTCCCAACATTTGCGACTGCTCCTGGAAGGGGGCGTGGCTGTAGCTCTCGGAGATCGAGGTGACCGAGCCGAGCGAGTAGCCGGCCAGTCCGGCGAGCTCCTGGGCCTTGGTGCGAGCCTGACGGAAGGCGAGCTCACGCGCCTGGGTGAGCAGCGGGGTCTTCTCCTCGATGTCGAACTGGAGGAAGTCCAGGCCGAGACTGTTGCCTGCGGCATCCACAGCGGCGTTCAGCAGCCGGCCGAACCCGGTCAGATCCTTCGTTCTGACCGTCAGCGTGTGTGCGGCGTGGTAGCCGCCCGGCGACCCCATCTCCTTGTATTGCGGGTGCACGTTGACCGAGCTGGTCGCGATGTCGGCGGCCTCGACGCCCTGCTGCCGGAGCGCCGCCAGTACCGCGTCAGTCCGGTCCGCCACCTGAGCAACTGCAGTCGCCACATCGGCAGCGTCGTGGCCGACGCTCAGTGCCATCCGCAGTACGTCCGCCGGCGCGCTGACCTGTCCCGACCCGACAACACTCACCCCAGTGTCCATAGAGGCAGTCTGACACGTGAACGAGCGCAGCGAGTTCGCCATCCAACGCTTCCCTCGGTCAACCGAGTCTGATCACCTGGTGTCGGCCTGGCTGTCATCCGGCCGCCACAGACTGCACCATCACTTCCACGCCCAAGGAGACGCTGATGCGCGCAAGGTTCCTCATCCCGACCGTCCTCGCTGGTGTACTGCTGACCGGCCTCACCACCGCCGACGCGTCCCCGAAGGACTCCGGGGTCGCCCGGGCGTTCGAGGCGACCACGCGGAGTACGGCGTGGACTCAGGTGGCGCGGATTCCCCTGCGCTTCCCGACGTACCACCCGCAGGGTTTTGCGCTGGTGGGTGATCTCATCTTCCTGTCCAGCGTGGAGGTGATCGAGGCGCCGGTGAAGTATCCGCAGCCGGTGGACGGGTACGACCGCAGTCCGGGCAAGGGTGTCGGGCACCTGTTCGTGCTGGACCGGCAGGGCAAGCTGCTGAAGGACATCCGGATCGACGAAGGTACGGCGTACCACCCGGGCGGCATCGACTACGACGGCCGGAACGTGTGGATCCCGGTCGCGGAGTACCGGCCGAACTCGCGCGCGATCGTCTACACCGTCGACCCGAAGACCTACCGCGTCACCGAGCGCTTCCGGGTGACGGACCACGTCGGCGGAGTCGTCCGCGACCGCACCACCGGCCAGGTCCACGGCGTCAGCTGGGGCTCCCGCACCCTCTACAAGTGGACAACCACCGGCCGCCAACTGCAGTCCACGCCCAACGAAAGCCACCTCCTCGACTACCAGGACTGCGACTACGTCTCCCGCGGCAAACAACTCTGCGGCGGAGTCACCGGCCTCCCCACCGCCACCGGAGGCACCTACGACCTGGGCGGCCTAGCCCTCCTGGACCTCAAAACCAACCGCATCCTCCACGAAATCCCCTTCCCCTACTTCAGCCCCACCGGCCACAACGCCACCCGCAACCCGGTAGCCCTGGAAACCACAGAGTCCAAGCTCCGCCTCTACACCGCCCCCGACGACGGCGAAGACCAAACCGGCACCGAACTCCAAATCTACGAATCCCCGCTGGGCTAGGGAGCCGAAGGACAGGAGGTAGTCGACCGCTCGCATCCATCCCCCGCACCCACACGCCTGACTCAGACGCGACCCAAGCCACACCTCCTGTCCTTCGGTCCCTCAGCTGATAGACCCTGAACGGCATTTCCCTCGATTGACGCGGTGACAGCGTGTGTGTGGGAGGGGTTTGCCGGTGGCGAACCGGTAGCTGGAGGGGCCGAAGCCGCTGGTGGTGATGAGGATGCCTTTGGTGGCGGCGGCGTTGTAGAGAGCGAGGTCGTTGGTCAGCTCGTCGGCTTCGAGGAACTCGCGGGCCTTTGCCAGGTGGGCTCGGGCTTCGTCGAGAGCTGCCACTAACCGGCCTTTCGGGTGAGGGTGCGTTGCGGGGAGGTGCCGGCGACGGGGACGGCGTCGCGGCGGAGTTCGGTGACCAGGCGTTCGCCGCGGTCGATCAGGTCGCGGACTTCCTGTGCGCTGTATTCCACGACCTGACAGGAGTTCCCGGACCAGAGCGTGGCGCGTTGGGTGAGGGTTTCGACCTGCTCGAGCCAGCGAGGATCGGACTCGTCGACGCCGTCCGAGCGCACGATCAGGAGGTCCAGATCGCTGTCGCTTCCGCCCTGTCCGCGAGCGGTGGAGCCGAACAGCCAAACGGACTCTGCCGGCACCTCCCAGGACTCTGCTTCGGCCTTGAGTCGTTCGAGCAGCAATTCCCGCAGTCGCGCGAGCGTCGCGATGGCCGAGTAGGCGACGTGTTCACGGTTCAGCGTGTACAGCTTCGCGCGCCCGGCCGGCTCCGCGATGACGACGCCGTTCCGGACCAGGTCGTCGAGCACTTTCTGGACCCCACTGGGACTTGCCGAGGTCCGGACCAAGCTCGTGACCGCGCGGCCGGTCAGCGGCTTGTCGGTGCGGGCGAGCACGCCCAGAACCCGGCCGTGCAGTCCTGGAACCACACTCGACACCGGCTCGGGGAACTGCACGGCAACCACCTCCGATTGCCCACTATATCAGTCATATGCCCACTATTCAGGACGACGTCAACCGGTGCGGCGGGGACGGAGAGTTGGTGAGGACATTGCTTGCCGTCCACCCCCTGTTTCCTGCCGCATGTGCCCTTGCCCGCGTGCACCACCGCGCGTGACGATGACCGACATGAGCCTGCCTTCGTACGCGTCCGGGGTGTCCGAGGTTCCGTTGCTGGGCGAGACGATCGGCGCCAATCTCAGACGGACGGTCGGCAGGTACGGCGACCGGGACGCCCTGGTGGAGGTCCAGACCGGAAGGCGCTGGACGTACGCCGACTTCGGCGCCGAGGTGGACGTGGTCGCGCGCGGCCTGCTGGCGCACGGGATCGCGAAGGGTGACCGGGTCGGCATCTGGGCCCCGAACTGCGCGGAGTGGACGATCACGCAGTACGCGACCGCGACGATCGGCGCGATCCTGGTGAACATCAACCCGGCGTACCGGACCCACGAGCTGGGCTACGCGCTGAACCAGTCCGGCGTCCGGCTGCTGATCTCGGCGACAGAGTTCAAGACCAGCGACTACCGCGCGATGGTCGACGAGGTGCGCACGGATTGTCCGGCGCTCGAGGAGACCGTCTACATCGGCACCGGCGACTGGGACGAGCTCAGAGCGGCCGGCGACCGCGTCACCGAGGACGAACTGCACGCTCGCGAGGCCGAGTTGGCCTTCGACGACCCGATCAACATCCAGTACACCAGCGGCACCACGGGCTTCCCCAAGGGCGCCACCCTGAGCCACCACAACATCCTCAACAACGGCTTCTTCGTCACCGAGACGATCGCTTTCACCCCCGAGGACAGGCTCTGCATCCCGGTGCCCTTCTACCACTGCTTCGGCATGGTGATGGGCAACCTCGGCTGTACGACGCACGGCGCCTGCATGGTGATTCCCGGGCCGGCGTTCGACCCGGCCGCGACGCTGAAGGCGGTCCAGGATGAGCGGTGCACCGGCCTGTACGGCGTACCGACCATGTTCATCGCCGAGCTCGGGCTGCCGGACTTCGCCGAGTACGACCTGACCAGTCTGCGGACCGGGGTGATGGCCGGATCGCCGTGCCCGATCGAGGTGATGAAGCGATGCGTCGCGGATATGCACATGGCCGAGGTGGCGATCTGTTACGGCATGACCGAGACGTCGCCGGTCTCGACGCAGACTCGTCGCGACGACGATCTGGACCGCCGTACGTCGACCGTCGGGCGGGTCATGCCGCACGTCGAGGTGAAGCTGGTCGATCCCGCCACCGGGCTCGTGGTCGACCGTGGTGAGCCGGGTGAGCTGTGCACCCGGGGGTACTCGGTGATGCTCGGGTACTGGGACGAGCCGGAGAAGACCGCGGAGGCGATCGACCAGGCGCGCTGGATGCACACCGGCGACCTGGCGGTGATGCGCGAGGACGGGTATGTGAACATCGTCGGCAGGATCAAGGACATGGTGATCCGCGGCGGCGAGAACGTGTACCCGCGCGAGATCGAGGAGTACCTCTACACCCACCCGGCCATCGCCGACGTGCAGGTGGTCGGCGTACCGGATGCCAGGTACGGCGAGGAGCTCTGCGCGTGGATCAAACTCAAGTCCGGCGCGGATCCCCTCGACGCGGCCGCGATCAAGGAGTTCGCCACCGGCAAACTCGCCCACTTCAAGATCCCCAAGTACGTCCTCCTCGTCGACGACTTCCCCATGACGGTGACCGGCAAGATCCGCAAAGTAGAAATGCGCGAAAAGTCGGTCGAGCTACTCGGTCTCGGGCAGTGATCGGCGCCGTCAGTCTTCTTTGAGGTGGGCGGCGAAGGCCTGGAGGGACGGGGTGTCCTCGCCGCGGCGCCAGACGAGGCCGAGGGCTGATTCGGGGACGCCGGTGAGCGGGATGTTGACGATGTCGGCGCGGCGGTTCTGTTCGGCGCTGCGACGGCACAGCACCATGCCGCCCCGGTCGGCGGCGATCAGCGACAGACCTTCCTGGAGAGTGCGGTACTCGGGGCCTCGGTGGATCAGGGCGCCTGCTGGTGTTTGGGTCGGAGCCTGCGCCTGACGCCAGTAGCCGGGTGCTGGGCCCGAGATCGCGATGAGTACGGAGTCCGCGAGGTCTTCGAGGTCGAGGCTGTCACGGTCGGCCAGTGGATGCCGGGTCGAGACCGTGAGGGTCTGCGGCTGCCGCGAGAAGACCGGACCGAGGACGAGGTCGTCTTCGGCGACCGGCAGCATGACGACGGCCGCGTCGATCTCACCGCGTCGCAGCGCGCCGAACGGATCGTTCAGCGGGAGCTCGCAGGTGTCGATCAGGCAGTTCGGATTCTGCGACTGGAACACCGACACCGCGGCCAGGATGATGTCGTTCGCCGTTCCCTGGAAGCCGATCCGGAGCTTGCCTTTCACACAGCTGGCGAAGTCGCGGGCGTTCTCCACGACGCGTTCCAGCGCCGCGTACGCCGGTCGCAGCGAGGTGAGGAACTCCTTGCCGAGCGGAGTCAGCGCGACCCGGCGGCTGGTTCGCTCGAACAACGGCCCACCGATCCGGCGCTCCAGCGACTGGAGCAACTGGCTGACCCGACTCTGGGAGAGGTACAGGCGTTCCGCCGTACGGCCGAAGTGCAGTTCGTCGGCCAGCACCAGGAAGCACTCCAGTTCGCGGATCTCGACTGCCATGAGCGCACCTCCCATCGATTAGCTCAGCTAATACAAGCATGACCACATCGCCGTTGTTCCGCACCTCCGTTGGCCGAAGTCTTGAAGTATGACAACGATCTGCGCCGACCAGGTAGCTCCCAGGACACAGGGCTGGGCCGCACCCGTGGCGATGGCGGCCACCGTGTTCACCGTTGTGACCGCGGAACTGATGCCGGTCGGCCTGCTCACCCCGATCGGCTCCGCGCTGCACGTCAGCGAAGGAACGGCCGGCCTGACTCTGACCATGACAGGCGTTGTCTCGGCGCTCGCGGCTCCCGTGCTGCCGCTCCTGCTCGGCAAGCTCGACCGCCGGACTGTCCTGGTCGGTCTGATGGCACTGCTGGGTGCGGCCGGGCTGCTCGCAGCGGTCGCTCCCGGTTTCGGCGTACTGGCCGTCGCGAGGGTGCTGATGGGGATTTCGTTGGGCGGCGTTTGGCTGCTCACGGTCGGTCTGGCACCCCGGATCGTCCCGCCGCACGCCGTAGGTCCGGCGACCTCGCTCATCTTCAGCGGCATCGGAATCGCTTCTGTGCTTGGCATTCCAGCCGGTGCCTACGTCGGTGAGCTGATCGGGTGGCGCTGGGCCTTCGCGGCCGTCGGTGTCCTGTCAGGAGTCTTGGCCGTCGCACTCGCTTTCCTGCTGCCTCCGCTTCCCGCCGCGAAAGCAGTCCGGCTGGGTGATGTCCTCGCGGTCCTCAAGATCAAGCAGGTCCGCGTTGGACTCGTCCTGGTCGCACTTGTTGTCACCGGTCACTTCTCGGCGTACACCTACGTCCGTCCGCTGCTGGAGAAGCTCGCCGGCATCAGCCCCACGCTGATCGGCAGCCTGCTCCTCGCGTACGGCGTGGCCGGCGTACTGGGCAACTTCCTCACCGGGTCCATGCGTCCCGCTCGCGCCATGACCTTCATCGCAGCCGGTGTCGCGGCCGCGAGCATCGTGATGCCCTTCCTGGGTACGACGCTCACCGGAGCCCTGATCCTGTTGCTGGTCTGGGGTCTCGCGTACGGCGGTACGAGCGTGAGCACCCAGGCATGGGGTCACGCGGCGGCACCTACTGCCCCCGAAGCATCGTCCGCCGTACTCGTGGGGGTGTACAACGGCTCGATCGCACTCGGTGCCTTCACCGGCGGCCAGGTCGCCGACCACGTCGGTACGACGACCGTCACCTGGCTACCCGCGATCCTCGGGACCGCTGCGCTGGTCGTCGTACTAGCGAACCGCCGCCAGCGCGGCTGAGTCCTCGTCGCCGAAGACGTCCTCGAGTTTCTCAGGGGAGTAGTCGAGGTCGATCCCGGCCACGTCCGCGCCGACCGCCGACTCGATCGCGCCGAGGCGGCGGGTCGCGCGGTCGCCGGCGTACGTCATCAGCGCGGTCGGGTTGATCTCCGGCGGGAGCTCGGGGGAGTTGTCCATCGCCCACTGGATCTGGGTCAGCGCGTGTGGGAGGAGTTCCTCCATCGTGTCGGTGACGACCTTCCAGTTCGACGCGTCCGCCGCGACATGGCGGCGGCAGGTGAAGGTGCCCCAGGCCATGTGCCGGCGTTCGTCGTCGCCGATCCGGCGGATCAGCTCCTGCATACCGGGCAGGACGCCGCGCGACGTACAGAGCAGGTTCCACGCGTGGTACCCGGTCAGCGCCAGGGTCCCTTCCACCACGTGGTTGTAGGTCACCGAAGCGCGGACCTGGTTGGCCGGGGACGGGTCGTCGGCGAGTGACTTGAGGGCGACCGGCAGTGCCTCGTAGAAGATGGCGCGGTAGCCGGGGTTGTTCTCGACGTAGTGGTGCAGGTCCTCGGTGATGCCGACCGCGTCCAGCCAGAGCCGGAAGACCGCGGTGTGCTTGGCCTCCTCGAAACAGAACTGGGTCAGGTACATCTCGTCGCCGAACCGTCCCTCGGCCGCCATCGCCTGCAGGAACGGCTGCAGGTCCTCGGTGACCGCCTCCTCACCGGCGATGAACTGGGCGCACAGCAGCAACGCGTTGTCCTTGTCGTTGTCGCTGAGCTCCTGCCAGTCTTTGGCGTCCTGGCCGAAGTCGATGTCGCGCGGGTTCCAGAACTTGCGGTTGCCCTTGTCGAACAACCGCAGCGGCAGCGCCTCCCAGTTGAGCCCGCCGGACCGCAGCGAGCTGAAACCCTTGCGATGAAGGGGATTCGTGGTCATGGGGCCTCCCGGCCTGGACTGAGGAGTGGAGGGAGCGAAGCGACTGGAGCGACGAGGGAAGGCCGGGAGTCAAGGCCCCGTGACCCTGCCGGCGCCGGAGGCCCGGCCAAAAGCACCGTCATCCGTGCCTCCTGCTCTCGGACAGAAACGGACTGAGGACGCGAGCCAGCTGCGCCGCCACCGCCGGCGGGGGAGGGCCTGGCGTGACGATGTGGCTGAGGACGACGCGCAAGGCGACGTCGACGCAGCTGGTCGCGTCCTCCGGTGGTACCTCCGGCCAGTGCTCTCTGACGTGCTCACCCAGCCGTAGGTGTGCCACCTCCAGCACCTGCTGCCCCCGTGTGGTCAGCAGTTGACTGGCCTGGTCCGATCCCGGCTGGCCGAGCGCCGCCTTCACCAGCGGGTTCTCCCCGGCCAGTGCGAGCGCCCGCTCGACCGCGGCCTGCAGACCGTCGATCGGATCGGAATGCTCGGCTAGCGCTGCGTTCACGTCCAGCAGGAACCGCTCGGTCTCGCGTGTTGCAACCGCCTGCAGCACGCCCCATTTGTCACCGAACTCGTTGTAGACGGTCTGCCGGGACACACCGGTACGACGGGCCACCTCGTTCATCCGCAGCCCGTCGTACCCGCCCGCCACGATCGCGTCGTACGCGGCGTCCAGCAGCTCGTCGCGCAGTCGGCGCTTGGTCCGGTCGGCGAACGAGTCCATGAGACCGAGGGTTTACATTTCTTCCTCGAATGTCAAGACGTCGGACAGAGTGTCCTCAGTTGTCAAGTGAGGAGAAGTGCTCCGCATCACCGGTCCGGGGCGTACTGCGGACGCCGTCGATGCTGACCGGGATGTCGCCGGCCAGGGTGATCCGGTGCAGTCGCCGCGGCTGGTCGTCGTAGTCCGCGACGCCGTAGTGCTGGGTCGCCCGGTTGTCCCAGATCGCCAGGTCGCCGGGCTGCCACTGCCAGCGGACGGTGTTGTCGAGGTTCGTGATGCGGTTCTGCAGCAGCTGGAACAACGCGGTCGTCTCGGCCGAGGTGAAGCCGACGAAGCGCCGGACGAAGTGACCCAGCACCAGCGAGCGCTCGCCGGTCTCGGGGTGGATGCGGACGACCGGGTGCTCGGTCTCGAACAGCTTCGAGACGAACTGCTTGCGGTGCTCCTCGACCTTCACGTCCACCCCGCCGATCCGGGTCTCGTCGACCCGCCCGGCGTAGTCGTAGACGTTGCTGTGCACGGCCCACAGCCGGTCCACCAGGGCCTGCAGGGGGACGGGCAGCTTCGCGTACGCCGTCACGGTATTGGCCCACGTGGTCGCCCCGCCATACGCGGGCAGGGTGACGGCGCGGAGCAGGCTGATCGCGGGGATCCGGTCGACGAACGTGACATCGGTGTGCCAGCTGTTCGCCTTGCCGTAGTCGGAGTCGATCGGCAGCACGTGCTCGGCGCCCTCGAGGCTCTTCGAGGTCGGGTGGGCGAGCGTCGGCGTACCGAGGAGCTTGGCGAAGGCGAGCTGGCCGGCGTCGTCGAGGTGCTGCTGCTCGCGGAAGAAGATCACCTTGTGGTCGAGCAGCGCCTGCCGGATCGCGCTGACGGTCTGCTCGGGCAGGTCGCCGCCGAGGCGGACGTTGCCGATCACGGCGCCGATCGCGCCACCGGCCTTGCTGACGGTGATCTCAGGTGCTTCCAGCTGAGTGGTCATTCGAGCTCCCTCGGAGTGTCGGTTAATACTCAGTTTCCTACTGAATTACTAGACATATGGGATAGTCCGGCATCCGAGATCGCGGACCGCCGGGCCATCACAACTCCGGCGTCGCAGGCGTTGTGAGCGTGGAGGGGCCGCAGTGCGGGCGATTGTGATGGCCTGGCGGTCCGGTTTCGGGATGCGAGACCGGGCGAGGATCGGGAGCACGTAGGGTTGGGGACGTGTCAACCGCCGAGATCCAGCCTGCCGCCGCCACGTTCGATGTGCCGGAACTCGTGGTCGGGTTCGACCTGGACATGACGCTGATCGACTCCCGGCCGGGGATCCAGGCTGTCTGGGACCTACTGGCCGCCGAGACCGGCGTACCGATCGACACCGACCTGGTGGTGAGCCGGCTCGGGCCGCCGCTGACCTGGGAGATGGCGAACTGGTTCCCGCCCGAGCAGGTCGACGCGATGGTCTCCCGCTACCGCGAGCACTACCCGTCGCACGCGATCACGGGGAGTCTGCCACTCCCTGGCGTGCTCGAGTCGTTGGCCGCCGTACGGGCGTTGCGCGGCCGGACGATGGTGGTCTCGGCGAAGTACACGCCCTCGGTCGTGCTGCACCTGGAGCACCTCGGGCTGGACGTCGACGAGCCGGTCGGTGATCTGCACGGTGCCGAGAAGGGCATCGCGCTGCGGGAGCACCAGGCGACGATCTATGTCGGCGACCACACCGCCGACATCGACGGCGCGCGTGCTGCCGGTGCGGTCGCGGTGAGCGTGGCCACTGGCCCGTTCACTGCTGACGAGCTCCGGGCGTACGGCGCTGACGTCGTACTGAATGACTTGACCGAGTTCCCGGCCTGGCTGGACGCGTATGTGCTCGAGCAGCGGCTGGAAGCGTTGATGCGGCGGTTGTCGGGCTACAAGAACATGGTCGTTGCGTTCAGCGGCGGTGCCGACTCGGCGTTCCTGCTGGCGGCCGCGGCGCGGGCGATCGGCCCGGCGAACGTGATCGCCGCGACCGCGGTATCGCCGAGTCTTCCGGTCGCCGAGCTGGAGCCCGCTGCGCGGTTCGCGGACGGCATCGGCGTACGGCATGTCACTCCGCACACGCACGAGATGGACCGTGAGGGGTATCAGGCCAACGCGGGCGACCGGTGCTACTTCTGCAAGGCCGAACTGGTGGAGACGTTGCAGCCGATCGCGGACGAGTTCGGGATCACCGCGATCGCGACCGGCACGAACGCCGACGACGCGATCGCCGGGTTCCGGCCGGGAATCCGGGCCGCGTTCGAGCGGGGTGCGATCACGCCGCTGAAGGATGCGCGGCTGACCAAGGCGCAGATCCGCGAGGCGTCCCGGAGCTGGGGTCTGGAGACCTCGGACAAGCCGGCGGCCGCCTGCCTGTCGAGCCGGATCGCGTACGGCATCCGGATCACGCCGAACCTGCTGGCCCGGGTCGACCGGGCCGAACAGACGGTCCGTTCACTGCTCACGCCGTACGGCGTCGAGAACGTCCGGGTCCGCGATGTCGGGCAGACGGCGAGTATCGAGATCGATGCCCGGCTGCTGGATCAGGTGGACCATCAAAGGCTCGTCGACGCGGTCGTGGCCGAAGGATTCCCAGCCGCTCAGGTCGATCCTCGCGGCTTCCGTTCCGGGTCGATGAACGAACGGTTGAAGGACCCGGAGAAGTACCGGTAGTAGTGCGGAATCCTCGCCGCGTCAGATAATTTTCCTGAGGCGCCGCGGCGCTGGTTCACGTACGCTGGGTAGCCGATCGGGCAGCCCGCCCGTCCTGTTCCGACGATTGACAACAAGAGGTTCTCGTGCCCGTTGGCAAGGTCAAGTGGTATGACTCCGAGAAGGGGTTCGGTTTCCTCAGCAAAGAGGAGGGCGGGGACGTCTACGTTCGCAACGACGCCCTGCCCGCCGGAGTGACGAACCTCAAGCCGGGCCAGAAGGTCGAGTTCGGTGTCGTCGAGGGACGCAGGGGTGAGCAGGCTCTCCAGGTCCGGCTGATCGACCCGCCGCCGTCGGTGGCGAAGGCGATGCGGCCGAAGCCGGAGGAGATGCAACTCGTCATCGAGGACCTGATCAAGCTGCTCGACAACCTGGGCGAGGGTTACCGCCGCGGCCGCCAGCCCGACGGCAAGGCCGCCCGCCAGGTCGCGACCGTACTGCGCGGCGTCGCCGACAAGCTGGACGTCTAGGGCACGTCTCTCAAGACGCACCCTGGTCGCGGCGGTCGATCCGGGACTGGATGCCGTCGAGGACGGTGTCCAGTCCGAAGTCGAACTCGCTCGGGTCGCCGTCGTCCTGGTGGGCGTCCGGGCCGATCAGGCTGGCATTGATCGCCGGGAAACGGTCCGGGTCGGCGAGCAGTTCGAGGCGCCGGGCATAGAGCCGGTCGGCCTCGCGCGCCACCTCCGCCGGCCGCGTCTGCATGTCCGCGGTGATCTGGACCGTGCCGCGGACGTAGATGTTCACCAGCAGCATCGACGACAACCGCTCCGGCGGCGGCAGCGTGGTGTCCTCGAACGCGCGCAGTCCGTGCTCCATCCAGACCAGCTGGTTCGGTGACAGCGGCGGTTCGAACACCGGCACCTGGAGGATCCACGGGTGCCGCACCATCGCGTCCCGGAACGCCTCCGCCCAGACCGTGATCCGCTCCCGCCAGCTCGGTTGATCCAGGCTCGGCGGTACGCCGAAGGCGTGGTCGAGCATCACCACGTACAGGTCGTCCTTGGAGTCGACGTACCGGTAGAGCGACATCGTGGTGAAGCCGAGCTCGGCCGCCACCTTGCTCATCGAGACCGCGGCCAGCCCGCCGGTGTCCGCCAGCTTGATCGCGGCCCGGCCGATATCGGTGATGTGGAAGGCCGGCTTCGGCCCCGGCCGAAGCCGGCGTTCGATGCCCCACAGCTGCTCCAGCACCCGCGGCAGCTCCACTGGCGTCTCGTCGCTCATCTCGTCCTCTCGTCTCGGCCACCTCGAAGTTTATTTGTTTACATCATAGACAGATGCGGCTATGGTCTGTGTACGGCGCACACAGTGTGCGTCGTACACAGATCTCTGAGGGGTTGTCATGGGTACGACTGAACGTGCGGGACGCAAGGAGTGGATCGCGCTCGGCGTGCTCGCCCTGCCGCTGCTGCTGGTCTCGATGGATGTCTCGGTGCTGTACTTCGCGGTCCCGTTCATCAGCGCGGACCTGGGCGTCTCGGCGACCGAGCAGCTGTGGATCTTCGATATCTACGGATTCGTACTGGCCGGGCTGCTGATCACGATGGGCTCGCTCGGTGACCGGATCGGGCGGCGCCGGCTGCTGCTCTTCGGTGCGGTCGCGTTCGGGCTGGCGTCGGTCGCGGCGGCGTACGCGCAGAACCCGGAGCAGCTGATCGCCGCCCGCGCGATCCTCGGCATCGGCGGGGCGACGCTGATGCCGTCGACGCTGGCGCTGATCCGGAACATGTTCCACGACCCGGCCCAGCGGTCGAAGGCGATCGCGTTCTGGAGTGCGGTGATGATGGGTGGGATCTCGCTCGGTCCGGTGCTCGGCGGGTTCCTGCTGGAGCACTTCTGGTGGGGTTCGGTGTTCCTGATCAACACGCCGGCGATGGTGTTGCTGCTGGTGCTCGCGCCGGTGCTGCTGCCGGAGTTCAAGGCGCCCGCCGCGGGCCGGTTCGACCTGATCGGGTCGGTTCTGTCGCTGGCCGCCGTACTGCCGGCGATCTGGGGGATCAAGGAGCTGGCCGCGCACGGGATGGCGATGCTGCCGGTGGTGGCGATCGTGGCCGGGGTGGTGTTCGGGGCGATGTTCGTGCGGCGGCAGCGGACGGCGGCCTACCCGATGATCGACCTCGGGATGTTCCGCAGCCGGGCGTTCAGCGGATCGCTCGCGGCCAACACGATCGGCATGCTGGCGCTGGTCGGGAACGCGGTCTTCATGACGCAGTACCTGCAGCTCGTGCTCGAGATGAGCCCGTTCGAGGCCGCGCTGTGGTCGCTCGCCCCGTCCCTGATCGTCGGCGGTGCCGCGCCGCTCGCGACAGCACTCGCGCGGCGGTTCGATCGGGCCTACGTGATCGGCGGCGCCTTCGTGGTGGCGGCTTCCGGGTATGGCGTACTCACGCAGGTCGGCTCGCTCGCGGTGATCCTGGTCGGGTCCGGACTGCTCGCGGCCGGACTGGTCATGGTGATGACCCTGGTCACGGAGGCTGTGGTCGGATCCGTCGCTCCGGAGCGTGCCGGGTCGGCCTCGGCGGTGATGGAGACCTGCAGCGAATTCGGCGGCGCCCTGGGCATCGCCATCCTCGGCTCGATCGGTACGGCGGCCTATCGCGCAGACCTCCCCGCCGACGTCGCAGCCCCGGTCCGCGAAGGCCTCCCGGCCGCAACCGCCGCAGCCGCCCAACTACCGCCCGAACTGGCCGGGACCGTCCTGGCCACAGCCCGCCACGCCTTCACCCACAGCTTCAGCGTCGTGGCCCTGGTCGGCACCGTCCTACTCCTCACCACCGCCATCGCCGCCACCCTCACCCTCCGCGGCACGGCCTCGGCGGAAGCCCCCACCAACGAACTCCAACCAACACCCTGACCCACCCACCCGCCCCACCACGGTGCATTTGAGGGGTTAACCCCCGCCGTTGGGGGTTGCCCCCTCAAAATCCGAGTGGGCAACCCCCAACCTCGGTGGTTAACCCCTCAAATGTCGCGAGTCAGCAGGCGGGCGGGGTCGGGCGGGGTGGCGGCCTTCGCTGGGGTCAGCGGGGTGGGCGGCCTCCGCCGGGGCGGCGGCGGTTGAAGAGGTTGCGGTCGCGTTCGACGGTGGGCTCCTCGGCCCACGGCGCCTGGTCCTCGGCCGTCTCCTCGTCGTCTTCGTCGGGCTGGCCGCTCCACCATCGGCCGACTGGTCGCTCTGGTCGCTGGGCGCCTGACTGCTCGTCGAGCTTCAGTTCCACGGTCGGTTCGTCGTGCCGCTGCGACGAGCGTTCGCGGTTGGCGCGTTGCTCGGCGACGCTGGTGGTCAGGATCGTCCGGCTGGTGCTCGTCGGCCGCTCGGGTTCCGGAGCTTGGCGACCACCACCAGGGCCTGCCGGCCTCGGTTTGAGCGGGCCCGGGGTTTGTCGGCTGGACGGCTTCATGCGTATGACGAGGAAGATGACGGCCAGGAGTACGGCGGCGAGGAAGCCGAAGCCGAGGCGGGGGATCAGAGGCAGGATGATCCCGCAGCCGCCGCCGATCACCCACGCGAGCTGCAGCACGGTCTCCGAGCGGGCGAAGACCGACGTACGCACGGTCTCCGGCACGTCACGCTGGATCATCGCGTCCAGCGAGAGCTTGCCGAGCGAGCTGCACAACCCGGCCACCAGGCCGAGCGCGATCAGGATCGGGAACCCGTAGAACACCGCCACCAGGATCGCGACCGTCACGTCCGCCAGCAGCACCACCAGCACGACGGTCTCGGGTTTTCGGGCCTTGAGCAACGATCCGACCACAGTCCCGAGGCTGTTGCCGAGACCCGCCGCCGCGATCACCGCACCCGCGGCGAGCGCGCCGTCGATCCCGCTGACCGGTTCGTCCCGCAGGAGGAACGCCAAGTACATGGTCAGGAACCCGGACACGAACCGCAGCCCGAGGTTGCACCGGATCCCGCGAGCGACCGCAGCCGTGATCGCGCGCCGCCGCGCGTCGCGTCCCGCCGTACCGGTCATCTCCTCGCCGGCCGGCGAATCGACCTTGTTGGGCAGCCGGATCGCCAGCACCAGACCGATCGTGTAGACGAGTGCGGCCCACCGCAGCGACCACTCCGGCCCGATCGACGCGAACGCCGCCGCGATGCCGGCGCCGATGGTCGCACCCGCGACACCGGCCAGCGAGATCCGCGAGTTCGCGGTGACGAGGGTGATCTCCTTCGGGAGCAGCCGCGGTACGGCGGATGCCCGCGTCACGCCGTACGCCTTGGATGCGACGAGGCAACCTAGGGCGGCCGGGTACAACCACGGTGACGCGCTGCCGGTCATCGAGGCGGCGAGGCTCCAGACCAGGAACCCGCGAAGACCGAGCGTCGCCCCGATCGCCCACCGGCGACCATGCCGGAAGCGATCCAGGACCGGCCCGATCAGCGGAGCCATCAACGCGAACGGCGCCATCGTCAGCACCAGGAACAAAGCGACCCGGTCGCGCGCCTGCTCACTCGGTACGGCGAAGAACACCGTCCCGGCGAGCGACACGGCGAATGCGGTGTCACCAGCTGCGTTCACCGCACCGAGCTCGATCAGCCGGGACAGCCCGGACTCACCGGCGCCCTGCGCGCTGGTCAGCCCACGGATCCGCCGACCGGTGGCCCGGCCGACCTTCCCGCCGACCACAGCCGTCTTCCGCGACGCGGAGGCGACCCCGGTGGCCCCGACCTTGGAGGCCTGGCCCACCTTCTTGCTCGCGGTCCCGAGCTTCTCCCGGGCGTCGCTGAGTCGCTCACCGGCGCGCTTCCCGGCCGCGTTGTCACCCTGCGTCTCACCGGGCCCCTGACCAGGCCTCTGACCAGGCTTGTCGCCGGGCTTGTCACCAGGCGTCCCGCCAGCAGGTTTCGCGCCGGCTGAACCAGGCGTCGCCTTCCGGTCCGCGGGGTCTGGGCTGTGCATAGAACCATCCTGCCTCCTGTGGGGGACAGACCGTAGTCACGGCGCGTTCGGAACACTGTCGCGGGCGTGCGAGAATGGGCGATTGTGACTCCCGTCAAAACTCCGGAACCGGTTCGCGCCAAGCCCGACGCCATCTGTGTCGCGGCGGTCGAACCTGCCCGCGAGGCCGCGATCGCCGAGGCCGGCGCCGCGCAGATCGGGGAGCACCTCGGTCACCAGGTCGAGGGCGAGCGTCTCGTCACGCACTACTTCGCCTCCACCCACCCCGGGTACCGGGGCTGGCGGTGGGCGGTCACGCTGACCCGCGCCTCCCGCGCGAAGACGGTCACCGTCAACGAGGTCGTCATGCTGCCCGGCGGCGAGGCGATCGTCGCGCCGGAGTGGGTGCCGTGGTCCGAGCGGGTTCAGCCCGGCGACCTGCGCCCCGGCGACCTGTTCCCGACCCACCAGGACGACCCGCGGCTCGAGCCGGGATTCACCGACACCGGTGCGCCCGAGGACGTGCTGACCGTCGTCGAGGAGCTCGGGCTCGGCCGCGAGCGCGTGCTGTCGCAGTACGGGCGGGAAGAGGCAGCCGACCGCTGGTACGCCGGTGACTTCGGCCCGTCATCCGCGATCGCGCAGGCCGTTCCGTACAAGTGCAACGCGTGCGGCTACTGGATCCGCCTGGCCGACAGCCTCGGGCAGGCGTTCGGCGTGTGCTCGAACGAGATGGCTCCGGGCGACGGCCGGGTCGTGGCCTACGACTACGGCTGCGGCGCCCACTCCGATGCGGTCATCGACCTCCCGGACCAGCCCGCCTCCGAACACGCCTTCGACACCACCGGGTACGACGACATGGCTCTGGCAGCAGCCGCGGCCGACGAGGCCGCCGAGGCAGACGCCGTCCAGGCCGAGGTCGAAGCTTCCGCCGAACCCGAATCCGACGACGAAGTCGAAACCGACCAGCCCAGCTGATCACCCCAAGGACACCGCCTCCGCGCGACACCGGCTTGCTTGAGCACCCCTACAGGCGCCCCTAGGCCTCGTCGGGGTGTAGGGCGTCGAGGATCAAGGAGAGACCGAACTCGAATTCGGCGGCGTAGTCGTAGCCCGGCTTGAGGGCGTGCTCGGTGATGATCTCGGTGAGGTGTGGGTAGGTGTCGGCCGGTAGGTCGCGCAGGATGTCGCCGGCGACCTCGTCGAGTTCGGCAGGGCTCGTGAACGGCAGGCTCAGCTCCTGGATGACGAACCCGTAGAGATAGCTGTCGATCACCGACACCGCGTGAGCGGCCATCCCGACGGAGAAGCCTCCCGCTCGCAGCGCCCCCAGTACGGCGTCGTGGTGGCGCCAGGTCGCCCGGGCCGGGGCCGGGCCGGTGCGGGAGTCCATCAGGCCGACAGCCCAGGGGTGGCGCCGGAGCACCGTACGGGCGGACGCGGCACGCTCGCGCATCGCCTTCTTCCAGCCTGTGGTCGAAGCCGGAAGATCGATCTCGCCGAACACCGCGTCGACCATGCCGTCGAGGATGTCCTCCCGGCCGGCCACGTGGTTGTAGAGCGACATCGCCTCGACGCCCAGTTGAGCGGCGATCGCGCGCATGGTGACCCCGGCAGCACCCTTCTCGTCGGCGAGTGCCATCGCGGCGGTGACGACCCGCTCCCGGCTGAGCGGCGCCCGCGTCGATCTCGCCCGACGGTTGGTGCTGCGCTCGGCCATAGCTGCTTCCTCCGCCACCACTTGACTGACTTACGGTGTAAGTCTAGCGTGACTTACATTGTAAGTACGATCGGCAGGGGTGGAGACATGAGTACGGACCAGATTCGGAAGGTGTGCATCGTCGGCGCCTCGGGGAAGCTCGGGCGGTACATGGTCCAGCACGCGCTGGACCGCGGCTACGAGGTCGTCGGCGTCTGCCGCGAACGCAGCGTCCCGAAGCTCGCCGGCTGCGCGGACCGGATCACGATCGTCCCCGGGCCCACGAACGACCGGGAGGTGATCCGGCAGGCGGTCGCCGGCTGCGACGGCGTACTGACTGTGCTGGTTCCCTGGGGCGTCCATCAGTACTCGTCCGGTACGGCGCAGGCGGTGCTCGACTACGCCGTACCGGACGCGCGCCTGGTCTTCTCCTGCGGCTGGCACATCACCCGGGACGGCAAGGACCAGTACTCCTGGAGGTTCCGGGCGGCCGTCCGGATCATGACTCGATTGGCCCGCTTCGTCCGCGTCGTCGAGATCGACGACCAGGTCGAAGCCTGCCGGCGGATCTTCGCCAGTGACCGGCGGTGGACCGTCGTCCGCGGGAGCGACCTGGAGGAGGGCGAGAGCCAGGGTCTGCCCGTGTGGAGCCGCCACGTCGGCGACCCGGTCCTCGCGAGCAACCTGACGCGACGCGTGGACTTCGCACTGTTCATGGTGGAGTCACTCACCGACGACACACTCATCCATGAGGCGCCGGCGATCGTCAGCTGCCTCTCACCCAGCGCACTCGCCCACGCCGCCGACGGTCGGTCCTCCGACCCTGCGGGGAACACGTCCGGACCCTCCGGAGACAAGCCCTGAGCCGTCGATCAGAACTCAAACGAACGCTACGTGGGTGGAGGTGTCAGTCTTCGATGGCGCTGCGGTGGCCTGCCTGGATGGCGGACCAGCGGCGGCGACAGTAGACGAGGCCGATCAGGCCGAGGCCGAAGCCGGCCACGGTGACCCACAACCACCACTCGAGGCCGTCTTTCTTGAGCTCGTCGCGGAAGATCAGGACGACGACGAATGCGACCGCCCAGGCAATGATCCCGGCGATCACGCTGGGGATACCGGACAGATCGAGCGGCTTGACCTCGGCGTGCACCAGTTCGCCCCGGGCCAGCTGGCTGGTCGGGTCGGTCCGCTTGGTCGGCTTCTCGGCTGCCACGACTCCACCTTAGACGGTGAGTTCGACAAGCTTGCCGTTAGTGCTCGCAAGCAGCCCTCAGGAACTGGCACCATTCGGTCATGAGCTCGCCCCAAGCCGCCACCGCCCGCGATCGTGCCAACTTCGTGGACTCGTTCTTCAAGATCAGCCAGCGTGGATCCACCGTCAACCGGGAGATCCGCGGCGGCGTGGTCACGTTCTTCACGATGGCCTACATCGTGGTGCTGAATCCGCTCATCATCGGCACCGTCGAGGACGGCACCGGCCAGCTCATCGGCGGGGGCACCGATCCGGCCGCGTCGATCGCGAAGGTCGCGGTCGCCACCGCGCTGGTGGCCGGGGTGGTCACCATCCTGATGGGCGTGCTGGCGAACTTCCCGCTGGCGCTCGCGACCGGTCTCGGCCTGAACGCGTTCGTCGCGTTCTCGATCGCGACCAAGATGACCTGGGCCGACGCGATGGGTCTGGTGGTGCTGGAAGGCCTCATCATCTTGATCCTGGTGCTGACCGGGTTCCGGAAAGCGGTGTTCGAGGCGGTCCCGGTGCAGCTGAAGGTGGCGATCAGCGTCGGGATCGGCCTGTTCATCGCGTTCATCGGCTTCGTCGACGCGGGCGTCGTCCGGCGTCCGGCCTCACCGACCGCGCCGCCGGTCGAACTCGGTGTCGCCGGCAACCTTCGCGGCTGGCCGGTGCTGGTGTTCGTGTTCGGCCTGCTGCTGATCGTCACGCTGTACGCGCGCAAGGTGAAGGGTGCCATCCTGATCGGCATCCTGAGCGCGACCGTGCTGGCGATCATCGTCGAGTCGATCTTCACCATCGGCGCGCGGACCACCGACAACCCGGACGGCTGGGGCCTGACCGTGCCGAAGCTGCCGGACGACTGGTTCAGCAAACCCAACCTGGACACCCTCGGCGAGTTCAGCCTGTTCGGGTCGTTCGAGAAGGTCGGCGTGGTGGCCGCGCTGCTGCTGATCTTCACGCTGATGCTGGCCGACTTCTTCGACACGATGGGCACGATGACCGCGATCGGTGCCGAGGCCGGACTGCTGGACAAGGACGGCAACCCGCCGAACGCGCAGCGGATCCTGATCGTCGACTCGGTCGCGGCCGCCGCCGGCGGTGCCGCCTCGGTGTCGAGCAACACGTCGTACATCGAATCCGCGTCGGGTGTCGGCGAGGGTGCCCGGACCGGCCTGGCGAGTGTGGTGACCGGGATCTGTTTCCTGATCTCGATGGTGGTCGCGCCGCTGGTCACGCTGGTTCCCTACGAGGCGGCCACGCCGGCGTTGATCCTGGTCGGGTTCCTGATGATGACGCAGGTGAAGGGGATCGACTTCGACGACATCGAGGTCGCGTTCCCCGCGTTCCTGATCATCATCCTGATGCCGTTCACGTACTCGATCACGGCCGGTATCGGCGCCGGCTTCGCCTCCTACGTCGTGCTCAAACTCGTCCGCGGCAAGGCCCGCCAGATCCACCCGCTGATGTGGGTCGTCGCCGCCCTGTTCGTCATCTACTTCGCCATCGGCCCGCTCAGCGACTGGCTCACCTAGGAATCTGGGTGCGGAGCTGGAGGTACTCGGCCCGCGCGGTGAACAGGTCGCCGAGGTCGGCGCTGATGGTGTCGAGGAACTCTTCGCGGTACGACGAGTCCGTCAGCAGCGCGATCGAGTAGTAGAGGCTGGTGAAGTTCGCGATGCCGACGGCGACCTTCACCAGCCCGGCGCTGAAAACCATCGGGTGACCCAGCAGTTGTACGTCGTACGACCAGGCGCCGGGGTCGATGTCCCAGCTCTCGTAGATCTGCTGGCTGATCGCGAGCATGCCGAAGGCAACGAAGAACAGGCCGACACCGCTGCTCACCACCAGGGTCTGCACCCATTGCCGGATCACCAGGCTGACGCTGAGGTTCAGGCGCTGGAGCCGGCGCAGGGGCGGGCCTGAGTCGACGTCCCGCTCGATCGCGTCGAGCTCCTTCGGCAGCCGCACCATCAGGAACAGCGTGCTGAGCAGGGTGAAGGCGGCCACCGAGAGCAGGATGAACGCGACGGGCATCCCGGTGAAGACCTGCCACATCTCGGTGTTGATGAACAGGACCAGCGAGAACACCAGCAGGAGCGGGAGTGCTCTGACCATGCTGGTGATCGACGCGGCCAGGTCGCCGGCCAGCCGGCGCAGGCTCCAGTACGTCGTCGCGATCAGGCCGTAGCCGACCACGACGTACACCACACCGATCAGCACCAGGTTGCCGAAGGCAACGCCGAAGAACTGCGTGAACTGCCCCTGGGTGACCACCGGCAGCAGCGCCGGGAGCAGGACGAAGACGGCCAGTTCCGGGATGCCGAAGCGGGTCGGCAGGGACCAGAACCGGCGGCCGCGGAATCCGTTCAGTAGCCCGAACCCGCCGACCAGGGCCGCCAGCGCGATGAGCGCGGCCATGATGTTCTTCCAGGCCGGCCAGTCGAGGTCGGTCGCGCCGATCACCTCGGCCAGGAAGACCAGCACGAGCAGCGGGGTTGCCCGGGTGTAGATGTCGTGCGTCGGCGAGAAGTCCTCGATGAACAGCGGCAGCCCGGCCCGCCGGAACCGTTGCTCGTACCGCTCCAGCTCAGCAGGTGTCCCCATGCCCCGGAACCCTAGTACGCGCAAACCCCCAACCACGGTGGTCAACCCCTGAGTCGGAGGGTTGCCCACCGGTATTCCCAGTGGGCAACCCCCGGTCCCGGTGGGCAACCTTCACGGAATATCGGCGGCCGGACAAGCGTTTTCGTTAGCAAAGGTAATGAGTTAAGGTAACGATATGCCCGAAGTCGTAGCCCAGCAGGTGAAGAGTGACGTCGGGCTGGCGAGTGCCCTGAGGTCGTCCACGCTCCGGTTGTCCCGGCAACTCCGGCGGCAGCGTGAGCCCGGTCACGACCTCACCGCCAACCAGCTCAGCGTGCTCGGTGCGCTGTCCAAACACGACGCGATGACGATCGGCGAGCTGGCCGCGCACGAGCAGGTCAAGCCGCCGTCGATGACGCGGATCGTGTCGAACATGGAGGAGGCGGGCCTGGTCGCCCGCCGGCCCCACCCGACCGACAAGCGCCAGATCCTGGTCGAGCTGACCGGTCGCGCGGACGAGCTGATCCTGGCCAACCGCCGGCGCCGCGACGAGTGGCTGCAGACCAAACTGAAGCAACTGACCCCCGAGGAGCGCGACATCCTGCGCAAGGCAGCCCCTGTTCTCGAACGCCTGGCGGCTACATGAGTCCGACCTTCCGCGCGTTCAAGGTCCGAAATTTCCGTCTCTACGCCTCCGGTGCCATCGTCTCGAACGTCGGCACCTGGATGCAGCGCGTCGCCCAGGACTGGCTGGTCCTGGAGCTGACCCATTCCGGTACGGCGCTCGGCATCGTCACCGGACTGCAGTTCTTACCCGCTCTACTGCTGGGCCCGTACGCCGGACTCGTCGCCGACCGCTTCCCGAAGCGTCGGGTGCTGACCTGCACCCAGATCGCGATGAGCCTCGTCGCGCTGGTGCTCGGCACTCTCACGATCACCGGCCTCGTCGAGCCCTGGCATGTGTACCTGCTGGCCCTGCTGTTCGGCGTCGGCACCGCCTTCGACGCTCCGGCCCGGCAGTCGTTCGTGGTCGAGATGGTCGGCCGCGACGAGCTGGCCAACGCGGTCGGGCTGAACTCGGCGTCCTTCAACACGGCCCGGCTGATCGGCCCCGCGCTGGCCGGTCTGCTGATCCACTGGGTCGGCACCGGCCCGGTCATCCTGATCAACGCGGTGACGTACTTCGCCGTGATCCTGTCGCTGCGGCTGATGCGGGTCAGTGAGCTGCACACCCCGAAGCCGGCAGCCCGGGACAAGGGGATGATCCGCGACGGCATGCGCTACCTGTGGCGCCGGCCGGATCTGATGATGGTGATGGTGACGGTGTTCTTCGCCGGCACCTTTGGCCTGAACTTCCAGCTGACGTCCGCGCTGATGGCGACGCAGACCTTCCACAAGGGCGCGGGGGAGTACGGCATCCTCGGTTCGATCCTGGCGATCGGCTCTCTGTCCGGTGCGCTGCTGGCGGCCCGGCGGGCCCGGATCCGCGGGCGGATGGTGATCGGCGCGGCCCTGGTCTTCGGTGTGATGGCGATCGTCAGCGGCCTGATGCCGACGTACCTGAGCTACGCGCTCGTGCTCCCGCTGGTCGGGTTGGCCTCGCTGACCATGCTGACCACGGCGAACGCGACCATGCAGCTGGGCGTCGATCCGACCATGCGCGGCCGGGTGATGGCGCTCTACATGACGGTCCTTATGGGCGGTACGCCGATCGGCTCGCCGCTGATCGGGTGGGTCGGACAGCAGTTCGGCCCGCGCTGGTCGCTGATCGTCGGTGGCGCCCTCACCATTCTCGGGACGACCGCCTCGGTGCTCTACTTCTCCCGCCGCCGCGGCCTGTCGATCCGCCCCCGGCTACTGCCCCGCCCGCGCCTGGACATCGTGCCGCAGACGGAACTCCTCGGCGAAAAGGCAGTCGGCACCGAGCTCATCCCGGTCGAGCCGGACGCCAAGCCGGTGCTCATCCCGGTCGAGTCTGGAACCAAGCCGTCCAAGGATCTCGGACCCCGGGTGGCGTAGCGCGCTTGCGGGTCACCCCCACAATGGGGTGTGACTCATTACGACTTGGTGATCATCGGGACGGGCTCGGGGAACACGATCGTGAACCGGCGGTTCGCGGACCGGAAGGTGGCGATCGTCGAGCGCGGCGTGTTCGGCGGGACCTGTCTGAACGTGGGCTGCATCCCGACCAAGATGTTCGTGCACACCGCCGACCTGGCCGCCACGCCGTCGATCAGTTCCCGGTACGGCGTCGACGAGGAACTGGTCGGCGTCCGCTGGCCCGCCGTCCGGGACCGGATCTTCGGCCGGATCGACCCGATCGCCGCGGGTGGCTCGGAGTACCGGCACCACCACGCGGACAACGCCAACGTGACCGTGTACGACGGTACTGGCCGGTTCACCGGCACCAAGGAGCTGACCGTCGACGGCAAGGACGGCACCACGAGTGTGCTCACCGGCGATCAGTTCGTCCTCGCCACCGGCAGCCGGCCGATCGTGCCGTCCATCCCCGGTCTCGAGGACGTCGGCTACCACACCTCGAACACGATCATGCGGCTGGACGAGCTGCCGCGCCGACTCGGCATCATCGGTAGCGGGTTCGTCGCGGCCGAGTTCGCGCACGTGTTCTCGTCGTACGGCGTCGACGTCACGCTGATCGCGCGGTCGGAGCTGCTGATGCGGCACGAGGACACCGAGATCGCCGAGCGCTTCACCGAGATCGCCCAGGGCAAGTACGACGTACGCCTCGAACACGACACCGTCCGGGCGACCCGGCGCGACGACGGCTCGATCGCGCTCGAGATGCTCAGCCCGACGGGCGTGGACGAACTCGTGGTCGACGAGGTCCTGGTCGCCGTCGGCCGTACGCCGAACTCGGACACGATGAACCTGGACGCCACCGGTGTCGCGGTCGACGACGAGGGGCGCGTGGTCGTCGACGAGTACCAGCAGACCACCGTCGACGGCATCTACGCGCTCGGCGACGTCACGTCACCACACCAGCTGAAGCACGTCGCGAATCACGAGGCCCGGGTGGTGAAGCACAACGTGCTGAACCCCACCGATCGGATCAAGTCAGACCACCGCTTCGTCCCGCACGCCGTGTTCAGCGCACCGCAGATCGCGGCCGTCGGCGTCACCGAGGAGGAGGCCCAGGAGCGTGGAATCCCTTATGTCGTGGGACGTCAGCAGTACGCCGACATCGCCTACGGCTGGGCGATGGAGGACACCACCGGCTTCGCCAAGATCCTGGCCGACCCGGAGTCCGGCCAGATCATCGGCTGCCACATCATCGGCCCGCAGGCGTCGTCGGTGATCCAGCCGGTCATCCAGGCGATGAGCTTCGGCCTGGACGCCTACTCGATGGCCCGCGACCAGTACTGGATTCACCCGGCGATGTCCGAGCTGATCGAGAACGCCCTGCTCAAGCTGGACCTAAAGGCGAAAAGCTGAGATCACCTCGGTCACACTGTCGAGCGTGTCGAGGTCGGGCAGGCTGATCATCACCTCGGCGACACCGGCCTCGGACAGTTCGCGGAAGCGGCCGATCTGGTCGGCGATAGTGCCGGCGTTGACGGACGCGGCATAGCGGGCCGGGTTCTGGTTGCGTGGGCGCAAGCGGGACACCAGTTCGTCCACGTCCCGATGATCCTTGCCCACCAGGGTTGTGGACAGATGCGTGAGCTCGACCGGGCGGTCGGTGAGTTCGCGAAGGTAGTCCGCGTGTTTGCGCACTGCCGCGACGTCTCCGAACACGTTCACGGCATCGGCGTACCTCGCGGCGACTCGCATCGTCCGACGTCCGCTTCCGCCGACCAGCAAGGGCAAACGCTCTTGTAGCGGTCGCGGGTAACACGTCGTGTCCGGTACGTCGAGCACCGCGCCGCGGAACGGTTTGTTGCCTGGTCCCCATAAAACCGGCAGAAGTTGCAACGCGTCCTCGAGCAACGCATACCGCTCCGCGACCGACGGGAACGTCCACCCGTACGCCTTGTGCTCCGCCTCGAACCACGCGAGCCCGACACCGCAGACAGTACGCCCACCACTGAGTACGTCGAGAGTCGCGGCGATCTTCCCCAGGTGCGCGACGTTCCGATACGTGATCCCGGAGACCAGAGTCCCCAGCCGCACCCGCGTCGTACACGCGGCCAGGTACCCCAGCGTCGTCCAGCTCTCCAGGAAGTCGTCCCAGGCCCGGCCGACCTGCGGGATCTGCCGGAAGTGGTCCATCACGTAGATCGCGTCGAACCCGGCGGACTCCGCTTTCGAGGCGACCTCACGGATCCACGCAGCCGTCCCCGCCCGCCCGGCCTTGTGGGTGTAGCTGCTCAACTGCAGCCCGAACCGCAATCTAGTCGGCATCTCCTCCTGCCGCAGCGCTGCCGCTCCGGCATCCACGAACGCCGAAGGTACGACGCGAACCACGGCCGGCTCGAGCACGTCGTCGTACCCCTCGACCGGCAACTCCTTCTTCACCGCGGCCCACGACCGCAGCTGCGACGTCAGCACATCGGCCGGGATCCGCTTCACCCGCGCGCGATTTCGCTGCCTGCACTCGGCGGCCGGCGTGTCGAAACCAACCGCAACACAAGGCATCCCGGCCGCCCGGGCCAACTCGAGCCAGCGCAACCGCCGCTCCCGATCGAGCCCGAGCGTGTCGATCACCGTCGTCAGCTGCCGCCCGATCCGTTGCCGCACCACCTCTTCCAGCAACGCGAACGCATCCGCACTGGCCGCCAGATCGTCCTCGCCGGCCCCGACCAGCGCCCGCAGCCGATCACTCGACACGATCAGGTCCGCAGCGAACCGCTCTGCCGCCCAGGTCGACTTCCCCGAGGCACCCGGCCCCACCAGGATCACCACACACGGCGACGGCAGCTTCAGCTCATCCACAAAAGCAGTTTCCCGCACCGATAAGATTTTGGGATGCGATTGTTCGTGGCGGTAGTGCCACCGATTGACGTAGTGGAGGATCTGAGCGAGTTCGTGGAGCCGCGGCGGGACCATCCGGATGACGACATCCGATGGGCCGCGGACGTGCACTGGCACATCACACTGGCCTTCCTGGGCGACGTGCCGGACTGGAAGACGGACGAGTTGGCAGAGCGGCTGGAGCTGGCCGCCAAGCGGCAGAAGCCGTTCGAACTGCAACTCACCGGAGCGGGTGCGTTCCCGGGTGTGCCCGATGCGCGGGTGCTGTACGCCGGGGTGCGCGACGACACCGAGTCGCTCAAGCACCTGGCGATGACGACGAAGGCGGCAGCGAATCGCGCCGGCGTCACCGTGGAAGGTAGGAAATTCACCCCGCACCTGACCCTGGCCCGGCTGCGCCGCCCGATCGACGCCACCAAGTGGGTCAGGGTTTTCGACACCTACGCCGGTCCGTCGTGGACCGCGGGAAGCCTGCAACTGATCGAGTCCCGGCTCGGTGAAGGTCCGGGCCACAGTGCGGCGTACGCCACAGTGGGCGAATGGGAGTTCTTAGGCTAACCTCAGCAAGGTTAGCCGTACCTAATGCCGCTGGAGTCCCGCCATGCTCGCGAACTACCTGATCGGACTCCGGGAAGGCCTCGAGGCATCGCTGGTCGTCAGCATCCTCGCTACCTTCCTGGTCAAATCAGGGCACCGGGATCGGCTCAAACTGGTCTGGATCGGAGTCGGCGTCGCGGTCGCCGTCGCGGTGGCCGGCTGGTCACTGCTGCAGTTCATCACCGTGCTGACCGCCCGGTCGTTCACCACCCAGGAGACCATCGGCGGAATCATGTCGATCCTCGCGGTCGGCTTCGTCACCTGGATGATCTTCTGGATGCGCAAGGCGTCGCGCAGTATCGCCAAGGAGTTGCGCGAGCGGATGGGCCAGGCGCTCGAGGTCGGTCCGCGGGCGGTCGTCATCCTGGCTTTCCTGGCGGTCTTCCGGGAGGGCATCGAGACCGCGTTCATCGTCTACGCGTCGGCCGCCACCGCGACCACGGCGACCCCGCTCATCGGCGTACTGCTCGGCCTGGCCACATCCGTGCTGCTCGGGCTCCTGATCTACCGCGGTGCGGTCCGGATCAACCTCGCGGTCTTCTTCAAGTGGACCGGTGCGCTGCTGATCCTGGTCGCGGCGGGCATCTTCGCCTACGGCTTCCACGACCTGCAGGAGGCGAACATCCTGCCCGGCCTGCAGACTCTCGCCTTCGACATCTCCCACATCATCCCGCCGGACAGCTGGTACGGCGTGCTGCTCAAGGGAATCTTCAACTTCAACCCGTCCCCGACCGTCGTCGAGGCGGTCGCCTGGCTGGCGTACCTCGTCCCCGTGCTGGTGCTGTACTTCCGCCCGCTGAAGAGCAAGACGCCGCCCGCCGTACCGGCAACGAACGCCGAAACGGCTTGATCCACCACTCACAGTCCAGGAGAACCATGTTCACGTCAGCGGCCCGCCGGGCTACCGTCATCGGCGCAGTACTGGGGCTCGCCACGCTCACTGGCTGTGCCGACGAGACACCGGCGGCCACCGACGACGGCACCGGTCCGGTGGCCGTCAAGGCGTCCGACTCGGAGTGCGACCTGAGCCGCCGCGACGTGAAGTCCGGCACCAGTACGTTCACCGTCACCAACGGTGGCAGCAAGGTCACCGAGTTCTACGTGTACGCCGAGGGCGACCGGGTGATGGGCGAGGTCGAGAACATCGGCCCCGGCCTCAAGCGTGACCTGATCGTCGAGCTGCCGACCGGCAAGTACCAGGCGGTCTGCAAGCCCGGCATGGTCGGCAACGGGATCCGCGGCGACCTGACTGTCACCGGTGACGCACCCGCGCAGGTCGACGAGGACACCCTGCTCAAGCAGGCCACCCAGAGCTACCAGCGGTACGTGAACTCGCAGGCGATCGCACTGGAGCAGAAGACCACCGAGTTCGTGGCCGCGGTCAAGGCCGGCGACGTGGCCAAGGCCAAGGAGCTGTTCCCGGTGTCGCGCACGTACTGGGAGCGGATCGAGCCGGTCGCGGAGTCGTTCGGCGACCTGGACCCGAAGATCGATGCCCGGATCAACGATGTCGAGCCGGGCACCGAGTGGACCGGGTACCACCGGATCGAGCAGGCGCTCTGGGTCTCGAACACCACCAAGGGCATGGAGAAGTACGCCGACCTGCTGCTGACCGACGTGAAGACGGTGGTGGCCAAGGCCAAGGTGGTGCAGCTCAACCCGCTGCAGCTCGCCAACGGCGCCAAGGAACTGCTCGACGAGGTCTCCACCGGCAAGATCACCGGCGAGGAGGACCGCTACTCGCACACCGACCTGTGGGACTTCGAGGCCAACGTGGAAGGCTCGCAGGCCGCCATCCAGGCGCTCCGCCCGGCCCTGCAGAAGCGTGACGCCGCCCTCGTCGTCACGCTGGACACGAACTTCAAGGCAGTCTTCGCCGCGCTTGACAAGTACCGCGTCGGCGACGGCTTCAAGCCCTATGTGGTGAGCGAGGCCGAGAAGAAGCAGCTCGGCCAGGTCGTGGACGGGCTGGCCGAGCCGGTCAGCAAGGTCGCCGGAGTGATTGCAACGAAATGACCGAAGAATCGGCACAGCGCAAGGGAATCTCTCGCCGCGGCCTGTTCGGGGCCGCCGGCGCGGCCGTGGCCACGGGCGTCGCCGGGTACGCCGCCCATTCCGTGCTCGCCGGGGAGGAGTCCCAGGCAGCTGACACGACCGGTCCGGTCGAGTTCCACGGTGAGCACCAGGCCGGGATCATCACCCCGGTCCAGGACCGGCTGCATTTCGCCGCGTTCGACGTCACCACCACGAAGCGCGCCGAGCTCGTCTCGCTGCTGAAGGAGTGGTCCGCGGCCGCGGCCCTCCTCACGGCAGGTCGCGACATCGGTCAGTACGGCGCGGTGAACGGACCGGGCGAGGCGCCGCCGGAGGACACCGGTGAAGCGGTCGGTCTGCCGCCGGCCCGGCTGACGCTGACCATCGGATTCGGGCCGAGCCTGTTCGACAAGCGGTTCGGCCTGGCGTCGAAACGGCCGCAGGCGTTGGTGGATCTGCCGCACTTCATCGCCGACGACCTGGACCCGAACCGGTCCGGCGGCGATATCGCCGTACAGGCTTGCTCGGACGACCCGCAGGTCGCCGTCCACGCGATCCGGAACCTGGCCCGGATCGGCTTCGGCCGGGTCGCGGTCCGCTACTCTCAGCTGGGGTTCGGGCGGACGGCGTCCACGTCGAGGGCGCAGACGACACCGCGGAACCTGTTCGGCTTCAAGGACGGCACGAACAACCTGAAGCTCGAGGACACGGCCAAGCTCGAGCAGCAGCTGTGGGTGCAGCCCGACGACGGCCCGGACTGGATGGTCGGCGGCTCCTACCTGGTGTCGCGGCGGATCCGGATGAACATCGAGATCTGGGACCGTACGTCGCTCGGCGAACAGGAATCCATCATCGGCCGGGGCAAGGGCACCGGAGCGCCGCTGGGCAAGGCGGACGAGTTCGACGCGATCGACTTCGAGGCGAAGAACTCCGATGGTGACCTGAAGGTCGCGAAAGAAGCGCACATCCGGCTGGCGCATCCGTCGTTCAACAACGGCGCCGAGTTGCTCCGCCGCGGCTACAACTTCGTCGACGGCTCGGACGGTCTCGGCCGGCTGGACGCGGGACTGTTCTTCCTGGCCTACCAGCGGGATCCGCGCAAGCAGTTCATCCCGGTCCAGAACCAGCTGGCCCGGTCCGACGTACTGAACGAATACATCGTCCACGTCGGCTCCGGCATCTTCGCCTGCCCCGGCGGCGTCACGGCAGGTTCCTACTGGGGCGAGAAGTTGTTCGCCTGAGCTTCCCACTCCTTGGCTATGCCCTTGAGTAGCGGGGGATAGACGAGGAGATGGCGGAACGGCAGGATCGCGGCCATGTAGAGCCGGCCGAGGCGGCCGTTGGGTTTGACGAGCACGGTCATCTGGCCGCGGTAGCGGCCGGTGCCGTCCGGGACCCAGGTCAGATGCATGGCGGCGTGACAGGTCTTGTTCGACATCTCGGCGACGAACTCGTTGCTGGTCAGGAAGACCGAGGTGAACGGGAGGCGCTCGAACGTCGGCCCGGCGGGGCCCTCGCGGAGGTCGGCGGGCAGGCGGTCGCGCAAGGTGGCGACCCGGGACCCGACCTTCGAGTCGGGGTCGTCCCATCCGAACAGTTCACCGAGCTTCCAGCGGATCGCGAACAGCGTCCGGGCGATCCAGGACGGGTTGTCGCTGGTGTCACCGCCCGACATCAACTTGAGGAGCCGGGGAAAGTCATTCGGGCCGCCCGGTGTCGGCAGGGCCCAGACGTCTTCGACGTGAACTCGGGGGCGATCTCGTGCATCCGCCACGGTGGGTCGGTGTAGGCGGACTTCGGCAGCTTCATGTGCTTTCCTTTCAGATCAGTCGGGTTCGAGCTTCAGATCAGTCGGGTTCGAGGCCGAGGACTCCGGCCACGGCGCGAGCGGCGTACCGCTCGTCATGTGGGGCCTGGCCGGCCAGGGCGATCACGGTGCCTTCGACAGCACCGACGCACGCGCTCGCGACGACTCTGGCCGGCGGTCCTGGCGGGAGTGATCCGGCGCGGCGGGCAGCCTTGACCAGGTTGGCGCACAGGGCGATCAACTGTTCGTAGTTCGCTTCGATCTGGTTGCCGACCGGGTGGTCCTGGCCGGAGAACTCCAAGCGCAGCGCGACGGCCACGCGGGCGATGTCACGGCGGCAGAAGACGGCGTGACGACGGGCCAGTGTCAACAGGGCCTGCACAGGGTCGGACTCCTGGCGGACCGCTACGCCGACCTCTTGGTCCCAGGTCTCGATGACCCACTCGCGGACCGCCAGTGTCAGGTCTTCCTTGTTCTTGAACAGGTGGTAGAGCGCGCCGCGGGTGTAGCCGGCGTCCGTTGCCACCTGCTCGAGCACGAGGTTGCCGTAGCCGTACCGGGACAGGCCCCGGGCGGCCGACTCCAGGATCGCGGCCCGGGTCCGCGCTCGCCGCTCGGCTTGCGTCGTACGCATTCTGCCTCCTGATGAAACCTACGTACATGAATGTATGTAAGTGCTCTGCCGGGCGCAACGTGAGGACGGCAACACAAAGGGGCCTCCGTTTGCGGAGGCCCCCTTTTGTGCTGTGTCGAGTTACTTGACGGCGCCTGCCGTGACGCCGGCGACGAAGTGGCGCTGGGCCAGCAGGAAGCCGATGACGACCGGGATGCTGACGACCAGGGCGGCGGCCATGATCTGGTTCCAGTAGACGTTGGTCTGGGTCGAGTACTGACGCAGGCCGACCGACAACGTCCGGTTCGCTTCTGTCGTCATCACGGATGCGAACAGCACCTCACCCCACGCGGTCATGAACGAGTAGATCGCGACCGCGATGACACCGGGCCGGGCCGCGGGCAGCACCACCCGGGCGAGCGCGCCCATCGGTCCGCATCCGTCCACCAGTGCGGCCTCGTCCAGCTCGCGCGGGATGCTGTCGAAGTACCCGGCCAGCATCCAGATCGAGAACGGCAGACTGAAGGTCAGATAGGTGATGATCAACCCCAGCCGTGTCCCGACCAACTGCACACCGACCGAGTTGTTGATGTTCACGAAGATCAGGAACAACGGCAGCAGGAACAGCACACCCGGGAACATCTGCGTCGACAGCACCGTGGTGGTGAACACCGTCCGGCCGCGGAACCGGAACCGCGACACCGCGAACGCGGCCACGATCGCGATCGCCACCGAGAACACCGTCGCGACCACCGAGACGATCGTGCTGTTCACGAAGTACCGGGCCAGCGGCACCGTCTTCCACATGTCGAAGAACGGCGCCAGCGTCAGGTTCGACGGCCACCAGGTGAACGCGCCCTGGACGTCGCTCAGCGGTTTCAGCGACGAAGTGACCATCACGTACAGCGGGATCAGGACGAACAGGCCGAGCACGGCCAGTACGACGCCCCGGTAGATCTTGAAGCCCCTGGTCTCACGCACGACGCGACCTCCTTCCGGTGACGAACAGGTAGATGCCGGTCACGATCATCAGGAAGATCAGCAACAGCACGGACATCGCCGCACCGGAGCCGAAGTTCCAGGTCAGGAACGACGCGTTGTAGATGTGGAAGGTGATCAGGTCACCCGCCGGCGGCTGCGCCGTACCGAACAGCACGTACGGCGTGTTGAAGTCGCTGAACGTCCACAGGAACAGCACCAGCACGAGCACCAGGTTGACCGGCCGCAGCGACGGCAACGTGATGTTGCGCCACTGCCGCAGGTTGCCGGCGCCGTCCACCGACGCGGCCTCGTAGACGTCGCGCGGGATGCTCTGCAGCCCGGCCATCAGGGTGAGGAACGCGAACGTCCACAGCTTCCACACCGCGACCACGATCAGCGACACCAGCGCGTTCCCACCGATCAGCCAGAACGGCCGGTTCGAGGCGAGCCCGAGGTTGTCGACCAGGATGTGGTTCACGATGCCGGTGTCGCGCTGCAGCATGAAGTTCCAGGTCAGGATCCCGGCGTACGCCGGTAACGCGTAGGGCACCAGGAACAGGGTCCGGACCCAGCTCCGGCCGCGGAACGGCGGCTGCAACGCGACGGCCGCGGCCATCCCGAGCGCCCAGGAGAGCCCGACGGTGATGAGCGAGAAGGCGATGGTGACGCCGAAGGATTTCAGCAGTCCCTCGCCGACCGCGTTGTCGAAGTCGAGGGCCACCTTGTAGTTGTCGAGCCCGGCCCAGGGCGCGGCCGACCAGTTCGCGATGTAGAACTTGGTCAGTTTGACGAAGCTCATCCAGATCCCGACCAGCATCGGGAGGATGTGGATGAGCAGTTCCAGCACTACTGCCGGAGCCAGTAGCAGGTACGGGAGCCACCGGCTCAGACCGGGCCGGCGCTCCGGCCCGCGCTTGGGCTTGGTGGCTTTCACCGGGGCTTCCGTCGTGGCGACGGCCATGCTGTGTCGCCCTCCTGTCCTTTGGGATCGCAGTGGTCGGCTGACGCGGTCGATGGCCCGGGACGCGCTTTCGCGCCCGGGCCACCGCACCGTGCGTCAGCTACTCGCGGCCACCTGATCCTCGGCGGTCTTGAGGGCCGCCTTCACATCGTCAGCGGTCACGGTCCCGCCGGTGGCGATCTTGGCGAACATCGCGTTCATCGCCTTGCCGACGGTGCTCTCGTACTGGTCCTCGGCCGGCACCAGCGGCAGCGGCTTGGACTTGGTGTTGTAGATGTCGGCGAACGTCGCGGCCTCTTCGGCGTTGTCGGTGAAGACCGGCTTCGCGTCCTTCAGCACCGGCAGCGAGGCGAACGGCTTGCCCAGCGTGGTCTGGGTGTTCGCGTCCGTCATGTACTTGACGAACTTCAGCGCCGCGTCCTTGTTCTTGGTGTTCTTGAAGATCGACAGGTTGATGCCGGCCACGTGGCTCGCGGTCTGGTTGGCCGCACCCTGCGGTGCCGGGAAGGCCACCACGCCGTACTCGCTGCTCTTCATGCCGTTGGCGGCGATCGAGGAGTCGGCGTTGTTCTGGTTGATGATCATCGCGACCTTCTTGGTGGCGAAGTCGTTCACCGACTTGGTGCCGTTGTCGTACTGCGCGTTCGACGGGTTGGCGACCTTGTCCTTCTGCATCAGGTCGAGGTACCGCAGGACGCCCTGCACCTGACCGTCACCGGTGAAGGTCGGCTTGCCGTCCTTGTCGAACCAGTCGGCGCCGTTCTGCGCGGCGTTGATGAACGCGAAGTGCACGTTCTCGGTGTAACTGCCGGCCGCGATCGCCATCCCGTACTGGTTCTTCGCCGGGTTGGTCAGCTTCTTGGCCGCGGCGACCATCTCTTCCCAGGTCTTCGGCGGCTGCACACCGGCCGCGGCGAACATCGCCTTGTTGTAGTACATCCCGTACGCCAGGCCGTACAGCGGGACCGAGGTCGGGTCGGTGCCCTCCTTGCCGCCGGTCGCCAGGGCCGTCGGCACGAACTTGTCCTTCCCGCCGATGGCGTTCATCGCGTCACCGTCGAACGGCAGGAACGCGTCGGTCGCCTGCAGCGACGCGGCCCAGGTGTTACCGATGTTGACCACGTCCGGCGCCTGGCCGGAGGTGATCGCGGTCTGGATCCTGGTCTGCAGGTCGTTCCAGCCGATCACCTCGAGGTTGACCTTGATCCCGGTCTCCTCGGTGAACTTCTGCAGAACCGGGGTCAGCACCTCCTTGTCGTTGTCCAGGCTGGTGCCCTGGTTGCTGGCCCAGTAGGTCAGCGTCTGGTCTCCACCCGAGCTACCGCCGGAGGAATCGCCCGAGTCGCTGCCACCGCAGGCGGCCAGGCTGATTCCCAGGGCGGTCACCGCTACTGCGGCTACAAGCGAACGCAGTCTCACGTCGGACTCCCTCGTCCCGTCGAGCCCCCGCGGACCTGCGGAGGCGGATCGGCCCCATAGTGGCCTAACCGGTTAAGTTTCGAAACCCTAACCGGTTCAGTAGACCCTGCTTCGTTACTACCTCGTGATGTCAACCAACCTTCACCCCGCCATGTCAGGACACAATCCGACACGCTCCGAATCCACCCGACTTCAAAGAGTCTTAACGTACGTGCCCGACCCGCTCCGACCACCCCGCCCCGGCCGATCCCGGCCGAACCGGCGCTCCACCCAGTCACGAGCGACCCCCATTCCGCCGGCGAATCCCTCACTTCGCGGGCGAACCCCCCATTTCGCGGGCGAACGCCCCATTTCGCGGGCGAACCCCCCATTTCGCGGGCGAACGCCCCATTTCGGGGGTTAACCGCTCAGGTGTGGGGTTGCCCACTCAGAATCCGAGGGGGCAACCCACCAGGTCGGGGGTTAACCCCTCAGATGTGGGGGCGTACGGCGGGGCCGGAGGACTCGCGGGCGTGGAGCTCGCCGCCGGGGGCCTCCTCGTGGAGCTCGGGTTCGCCTCCGGCGACGCGGAGCAGCAGATCCGCGGCGGCGCGGCCGCGTTCCATCGTCTTCTGGTCGATCGCGGTGATCCCCGGCCGGGCCAGCTCGCACAACGGCGAGTCGTCCCACGCGAGGATCGACACCTCACCGGGTACGTCGGTGCCGAGGTCCATCGCCACCCGGAGCGCGGCCACCGCCATCAGGTCGTTGCCGAGCACGATCGCGGTCGGCGGGTTCGGGTCGGTCAGGAGTCTGCGGGTCAGCTCGGCGCCGTCGTCGTACCGGTAGCTGCCCTCGAAGTGCCGGACCGTCATCCCGCGTTGCTCGGCCCCCTCGGCCAGCATCCGCACCCGCAGTTGCTCGTGGACGAAGGTGAACGGCCCGCTGATGTGCGCGATATCGCGGTGCCCGAGCTCGGCCAGGTGGTCGAGCAGCAGTGTGACGGTCTCGACCGGCGAGCTGATGAGCCGCCCGACCTGGTCGCCGGGGTCGTTGGAGCTCACCACCACGCACGGCATCCCGAGTTCCTTGAGCAGCGTGATCCGCGGGTCGTCGTCGTGCTCGTCGAACAGGATGAACCCGTCGACCCGCCCCTGCCGGGACCATCGCCGCAGTACGTCGAGATCCTCGCCGTGCTCGCCGGTGAGTCGCAGCAGCAGCGACGAGTCGACCTCGTTCAGGTACTGCTCGATGCCGACCAGCGTGCGCATGTAGAACGCTTCGGTCGAGATCAGCGCGGGGTCACGAGCGATCACGATGCCGATCGTGCGGGTCCGGCTGGCCGAGAGTGCGACGGCGGCCGAGTTCGGGTGGAAGCCGAGCTCCTCGGCCAGGTCGAGGACCCGCTGCCGGGTCTCCTCGCTGACTCCGGCCCGGCCGTTCAGTGCGTACGAGACCGACGCCTTCGAGATGTGCAGACGGCGCGCGAGATCGCTGATCGTGACTCGCCGGCGCCCGCCACCGCCCGCCGGACCGTCGTCGGCGCTGTCCCCGCCGGCCAAGGATCCGGGTGTCGTCATGTCTGTCTGGTACCCCGCACAGCCGAGAGGGTAGCAGCGAGGTTTCGGGGGTAGCGCGTTCAGCGAGGTTTGGATAGCGTTTTCCCATGACGCCTGGTGAACCGTTGCGACTGGATTTCCTGCCCTGGGAGTACAAGCGAGTTGCGTCCGACGAGGAGCGTGAGCGTCAGCTCGAACGGCAGCAGCGGCTCGGTGGGACGCTGTCGCTGGCCGACGATGTGTACGTCGCGGAGTCGGCGGCGGTGTACTGCGAGGAGCTCCGAATGGGGGAGCGGTCGTACATCGCGGCGCACGCGTACGTGACCGGGCACATCACGCTCGGCTCGGACACGACGATCAACCCGTTCTCGGCGGTCCGCGGCCGGGTCACCGTCGGCGACGGCGTCCGGATCGGGGCGCACACGTCGTTGCTCGCGTTCAACCACGGGACCGCGCCGGGGGAGCCGATCTTCCGCCAGCGGCACACCTCACTCGGCATCACCGTCGGCGACGACGTCTGGATCGGCTCGAACGTCACCGTGCTGGACGGCGTCACCATCGGCCCACACTCGATCATCGGAGCTGGTGCAGTGGTCACCAAGGATGTCCCCGCCAACAGAATCGCCGCCGGCAACCCGGCCCGCGTCCTTCGGTCCCGCACCGAGTCCGCGAAGCCGTCCGGCGACCTCGCGGGCAGACTGACCGCGTTCGCCGCCAAAGCACGAGAACAATCTGATGACGTACTGCGCCGATGCTGGGACGGCGAACGTTTCGTCGACCGCCCCGGACTCGATCACGAACCGGCGATCCGCCCGTGGTGCGACGCCGTCGAGATCGCCGACGTACTGCTTCGTCGTACCCCTGAAGGTCACACCCGGGACGACCTGGTCCGCCGCTTCCGCGCCCGCCAGGACCCCGAGACCGGACTGGTCTCACCAGGAGACCTCGCCGACGTCGGCCTCGACGTGCCGGCCCCTGACAAGCTGTCTGTCCTGGAAGGCCCGGCCAGCTATCACATCCTGTGCGTCGGCTACGCCCTTCAGGTTCTCGACAGTTGCTTCGAGCACCCGATTCGGACGGACTTCGCGCCCGGCGAGCTCGAGCGGCAGCTCGACAACTTGCCCTGGGCAAGACATGCCTGGTCGTCCGGCTCCGGAATCGATGCCCTCGGCACCGCTCTGGCCCGAAACCTCAAGGATCACGGGGAATCCGGGCCGCTGGAGACGCTGATGGGTTGGCTGCTCGTTCGCGCCGATGCAGATTCCGGCATGTGGGGTCAGCCGCATCCGGACGACGGATGGCTGCAGGTGGTCAACGGTTTCTACCGGCTGACTCGCGGCACCTACGCACAGTTCGGGCTGCCGTTGCCGTATCCGGAACAGGCCGTGAAGACGCTTCTTGCCCACAGCAACGACAAGCGGATGTTCGGCGGTGACGGCTACAACGCGTGCAACGTGCTGGACGTGATCCATCCGCTCTGGCTGGCCGGCAAGCAGACCGACGTGGGCCGGGCGGACGGCACTCGCTGGGCCGAGGACCAGCTCAGCCGGATCCTGGACCGCTGGGTCGACGGAGAGGGCTTCGCCTTCGCGCCGGACGGTACGGACGACCGCTCCATCCCCGGCCTGCAGGGCACCGAGATGTGGCTGGCCATCATCTGGCTGCTCTCCGACTACCTGGGGTTGTCGGACGCCGTCGGCTACCGTCCCCGCGGCGTCCACCGGCCCGAGCCGCTGGTCAGCCCACGCTGAACCAGTCGGTCGCGTCGAGGCCCTGCCCTGACGTGTCCTCGAAGGGGGTCCATTAGCCTGATGGCGTGGACCCCCGCACCCGCCGACTGGTGACCTCGCTCGTACTGGCCGCACTGGTCGCCATGGTTGTCATCGCCGCCCTCGTCCGCTGACACTCCGGCGACTAACGTTCTACCGCATGACAGTGCTCTTGGCCGGGCCTCCGGCACCGGCTCGGTCATGGGGCTTTGCCTCCCGCCCTTCCCTCGTCCTTCCAGTCGCTGCGCTCCCTCCACTCCTCAGTCCAGGCCGGGAGGCCCCATGACCATCACCACGGGAGCACGGTCGCCGTACCTGATGCGAGCGGGGCTGGTCCGCAACGTACGGTCGGCGGAACACCTGACCACCTTCGTGGTGTCCGGGGTGGCGACCGTCCTGATCACCCGCCTGTTCCTCGGGCTGAGCGGCTATCCGCAGATCGGCGGCAAGGGCCTGCACATCGCCCACGTCCTGCCCGGCGGCCTGCTGATGCTGGTCGCGATCTCGCTGCTGCTCGCGTACGTCGGCCCGGTCGTCCGGCCCGCGGCAGCACTGATCGGCGGGGTCGGGTTCGGGCTGTTCATCGACGAGGTCGGGAAGTTCGTCACCTCGGACAACAACTACTTCTACCAACCGGCCGCGGCGATCGTGTACGTCGTCTTCGTGCTGATCGTGCTCGCTTCCAGGTTCCTCACCACCCGACGGCCGATCGATCCGCGCGAGCAGTTGGCGAACGTGGTCGACCATGCCGTCGAAGGAGTCGCGGGCGGGCTGTCGCGCCGCCGGCTTGCGCAGGCCTCGGAGCAGCTTCGTCAGGTCGGCGCTGAGGTGACCGCCCGGCACGAGACCAGACAGCTGCTGGCCGCCTGCCCGGCCGACGAGGTGGAGCTCGCCGCTCCGGTGGATGCCGCGTGGCGGGCCACGCGGCGTGGGTTCGACCGGCTGGCCACCCATCCACTCGCGCCCCGGATCGCGGTCGGCGTACTGGTCGTCCAGGCGATCGGAGCGCCGGTCATCGCGGCCGGGATCCGATTCGACGACGGGCTGGCCGCGGACATCCCGGTGCTCGGGGTGGCGGCCGGGAGCTTGCTGTCGGCCTCTTTCACGCTGCGCGGTGCGGTGCAGCTGCGGAAGAAGAACAGGGCTCGCGCGGTCCGGTTGTTCGAGCTGGCGGTGCTGGTGTCGCTGCTGGTCACGCAGGTGTTCCAGTTCGCCGGTACGCAGTTCGCGGCGGCGTTCGGGATGCTGCTCGACCTGGTGCTGCTGGGACTACTGGGTGCAGAGCGGGACCGGTTGGCCCGCAAGGAGGTCGAGGCGACGAAGGCTAAGACGTGGGGACTGCCACCGGATCCGGACCAGCCGCCGTTCCCTGAGGATCCGTCCGATCCTGTGTAGCCTTCCAGCTCTCGTGGCGCCCGATCAGCAGCGGTGACATGGTCGCAACGAGGTAGACCACGCCGGCCGCGAGCAGTGCGGGCGCCAGGCCGATGCCGGCGATGGCTGCGCCGGCCACGACTCCACCGAGTGGCACACCGGTCCAGCAGGCCGCGTCGGCCAGTGAGCTGACCCGGCCGAGCATGTCCCGGGGGATCCGCTCGATGAACAGTGCGCCCAGCACGGGGTTGATGAACCCGGCTCCGATACCGCCGACGGCGTACACCGCCATCACTGCCCACACCGGTGCGTCGAACGCCATCACCACGAAGCGCGGTGCACCACAGATCAGGAACGCGAGCGTGAAGACAAGCTTCCGCGGTATGCGGTCGCCGACTGCTGACGCGACCAGCGCGAACAGGGTGGCGGTCACTCCGAACGACGTGAGGATCAGACTGGTGTGTCCTGGGCCGAGGCCGTGGTCCTTGATCCAGACGGGCAGCAGTACGGCGCCGACGGCCGCGTCGAGCAGGTTGGTCACCGCGATCATCATGACGAGCGGCATCATCAGCTTGTCCTTGCGGAGGAACCGCCAGCCCTCGAGCAACCGATGTTTGTAGGTTCCTTCGTCCGGCTCCGCAGCCTTCTGGTGCTGGCTGGGGATCCAACGGGCGATGAGGACAGCGCAGACGCCGAACGATGCTGCGTCGATCCACAGCGCGTTGACCTCGCCGACGAAAGTGATGAGCGCCCCGGCGATGGCGAATGCGATGAACCCGGCCAGCCGCTCGGTGGTGCTTTCCAAGCCGGTCACGCGTTCCAGCGGGACGTTGGCGGCCTTCGCGATGTCCGGGATGAGCGTGCTCTTGGCTGCATCGCCAGGTCCGCGGAGTGCTCCTGCAATTGCGACCAGCGCCAGCAATGGTGGGAAGGACAAGGCGTTCAACGTGTGCAGCAAGGGGATCAGCGCGACTACTCCGGTGCTGGCGGTGTCTGCGAGCACACTGATCCGACGGGGTCCCACGCGGTCGATCAGCGGGCCGCCGCCGCTTTGGAGATCACCAGCGGAGCCATCTCCGCCAACGCGACCACACCGGTCTTGAACGGCGACCCGGTCGTCATCAGGACGAACCAAGGGATCGCGATGGCGCTGACCCGGGTCCCGCAGATCGACACCACATTGGCGACCAGGAACGCCACCAACGGCGCCCGGTCGGGCCTCAACGCCGTACTCGAGTCACCCATCTGCCTCACCTTTCGCACGTCCACCTACTGCCTCACGCGGTTTGCTGCACGCACGCCGTACGGCGGCTTAGCGGGTCTCTCGCGGATAGGCCTGGATCTGGACCGTCACCTGCTCGGCACCCTCGGGCAGGGGAGCGGTGAGGTCCGGTGTCTTGTACCTCTCGAACACCGCCACGACCTCCGCCAACATCGCCGCCAGCTCCTCCGGCCGTAGATGGAAGAGGTAGTCCGACAGCATGCTGGCGTCCCGCCAGGCTGGCGGCAGCGTCTGCATCGCGTCGATGAAGCCGAACATGTTCTCCGCATACGACTGCCCGATCCCGTGCAGGAAGCCCATCGTCAGCTCCGGCTCCTGATCGAGCAGTTCGGCCGCATCGAAGGCGGTCCCTTGGTGCGCCGACTTCCACCAGCGGTCCCGCGCGTTCCCCCGCGTGTCGTCCTCCTCGACCAGACCTGCCTCGGCGAGCTGCCGCAGGTGGTAGCTCGTAGCGCCTGTGTTCACGCCCAGCCGGCCGGCCAGGGTGGTGGCGGTCTGCGGCCCGTACACCCGCAGCAGCCCGAGCATCCGGTTCCGCATCGGGTGCGCGAGCGCCCGCACCAGGTGCCGATCCAGCCGGACAGTCTTCCCACCGACAAGCGCGGCCTCTACAGATCCGTCAGGCGCGTTCGTTGCGTCAGGTGTGTCCGGCGTGTCAGGTGCGTCCTCGCTCATGGGGTTGAGCATAGGACTGCAAAGACTCTTTGCAAAGTGTTTTTGCAAAGAGATTGTGCGGTCGGTTGTCCACAGCTTGCGGATCGGTGGTCGGGGAGGGGTGGGATCGCGGCATCTTCTCTGTCGAGACAGGGACCGGATGCGGCCGCCGTGGCCGCCGGACCGTACGACGAAACGGAGAGAACGACCCATGCTGCGAGTGATGCTCGAGGACGCCGACTACTGCGACGTCCCGGCCGACCTGATGACGTTCGAGGCGGAGGCGGTGGTGTTCTGGCGCGACGGCGAGGAGGTCGGCCGGCACCGCCAGGTGCGGATCCGGTCGCTGGAACTGCTGGACAACCGCTCGATGACCCGCAAGATCAAGGCCGCCCGCAAGAACCACCCCAACGCCTTTCGCGTCTGGTCCCCGGAGGAGGAGCAGAACCTCGCCGACCTCTACCGCAACGGCGCCACCAAAGACGAACTCGTCGAGACCCTCGGCCGCCAACCAGGCGGTATCGCCACCCGTCTCCGCTCCTTGGGCCTCCTCAAAGAAGACGAAAAGCTCGAGTGATTCGCCCCCAGCCCGACCACGGCCAGCTCCCGTCCCGGCACCTCCCGCCCCGCTGGGCACTGGCGGCCGGCGGCCCGGGTGACGGCAGGTCTGGACAGGTGTACGGGTTGGCGGTGGGTGCCGGTTGGGTGCGTGCTCTGCGGGGTTGGGCGAGACCGTTTTGTGATCGGGTTGAGGGGTCGGAGACAATGGCGCGATGCAGGCAGACGTGGATCCGGAGCAGACTCCCGGCGGGCCGGACGCCGGCTCCGGCGTGGAGTCCAGCGCGGACACCGGCGCGGAGACCGGCGCGGAGACCGGCTTGGAGTCCGGAGCTGAGTCCGGGGCGCGCGAGGTGATCCGCGCAGCGCTGCTGGATCCTGCCGGCCTGGTTCGGGCGGTCAGTTCGGGCCGCCGCCGCGGCCTGGAACCACCGCACTACCAGCGCGTCGAGCTCCGCTACGTCGACCTCAAGGACGTCCGTCACCTGCAGATCACCGAGTACGACGAACGCCAGGCCCACACCCGCAACGTCGCCGACCCGGAGGTGGAGAAGGCAGTCGACGAACTGCTCGACCTGCCGTACGGGACGTGGCACGTCGAGACGACGACCGAGACGCTGCGGCTGCGGTACACCAAGAAGGGCAAGGAACTGCTGCACCGGCAGGCGGACAGCCGGGAGCAGGAAACCAGCCACGACCGGGTGAAGCAACGCGTGCTCGAGCCGGCCGCGCCGTTCCTGATCGAGCTCGGGATCAGCGACCACCACGGCCGGGTGAAGCCGTCCCGGCAGGCGAAGTACAAGCAGATCGAGGAGTTCTGCAAGCTGCTCGCCCCGGCCCTGGACGAGGCGATCGCGGCGGGCCGGATCGCGACCGGCAGACCGCTCCAGGTGGTCGACCTCGGCTGCGGCAACGCGTACCTCACCCTCGCCGCCTACCACCTCCTGACTGCGGCCGGGCACGACGTACGCATGACCGGTATCGACCAGAACCCCGGGGCACGCAAGCGCAACACGAGGGTGGTGACGGCGCTCGGCTGGCAGGACCACCTGCGGTTCGTCGACGCGACCATCCAGGCGGCGGAGCTCGACGTACGCCCGGACGTCGTACTCGCGCTGCACGCCTGCGACACCGCGACCGACGACGCGCTCGCCCGGGCGGTCGGCTGGGAGGCTCCGCTGGTCCTCGCCGCGCCGTGCTGTCATCACGACATCCAAAAGCAGCTCAAGAGCGTCACACCACCGGCGCCTTATGCGCTGATGACGAGATATGGCATCGTTCGTGAGCGATTCGCCGACGTCCTGACCGATACTCTCCGGGCGGCGGTACTGCGACAGGTCGGATACCGGGTGGAGGTTGTGCAGTTCGTGGACAGTCAGCACACTCCGCGTAACCTCCTCCTTCGTGCCGCCCGCACCGGCGCCCAGCCCACTCCCGACCTCCAGACCGAGTACCGAACCCTGATCAACGACTGGCACGTCACTCCACGCCTCGCCCAGCTGCTCCTGACGGACAGCCACGAGGTGGTGTCGTGATGCGTCTCCGGGCTGGTCTTGCCCTGGTGGCGGCCGGATTCTTCAGCTTGGCCGGTACGGCGCTCCCGGCCGGAGCGTCGGCCTCCGCGCCACAGTCCGCCGATGCCTCCTCGGCCGCTTTATCGCAGGCTTCTGCCGGGTCCGCGTCATCGCGAGCCGGCGTGCAGGTGCCGGTGGCCGATCCATCGCCGGCGGCGAAGAAGCTGTTCACGATCCGCGACGACCGGGTGACCGAGTCGTCGGGGCTCGCGAAGTCCCAGAAGTACGACGGCATCTACTGGACGGTGAACGACTCCGGCGACAGCGCGCGCGTGCTCGGCGTCGACACCACCGGCAAGGTCAAGATGGTGATCAGCTTCAAGGCGGAGGTCCGCGACGTCGAGGCGGTCGCCGTGGACCGCGATGGAACGATCTACATCGCCGACATCGGTGACAACAAGGCCAATCGGGACATGATCGAGATCTACACGATCCCGGAGCCCGAGCAACTCGGCGACGCCGAGAACGTGAGCTACCACCGGTACGACTTCACCTACCCCGACGGCGCCCACGATGCCGAGACCCTGCTGGTAGAGCCCGGTACCAACCAGCTGTACATCGTGACGAAGTCCGCGAAGGGCGGCGGGATCTACGCGGCACCACCGGCCCCGTCCCGCGCGGGCACGAACGAGCTGACCAAGCTCGCGCCGGCTCCGGCCGGCCTCTTCACCGACGGCACGTTCCTCCCCGACGGCCAGCGAGTGGTACTGCGGACGACCACCGGCGTCTCCACGGTCGCCTGGGGCGAGGCCCCGGCCCTGGTCGCGAGCGCCAAGGTGCCAGCCGCGCAATGCACCTCGGTCGCCCTGTGCGAATCGGTCGCCGTCGGCCAGGCGTCCGACACGGTCGTGATTGGCAGCGAGGGTGAGAACTCGGCCGTCTACCAGGTCCCGGTCCCGGCCAAGCAGGCCGCCGCCACCCCACCCGCCGCCTCCGCGACCCCCAAGCCGGCCAACGGCAACGAGTCGAGCACCGAACCCGCGAAGAGCCACAACCTCCGCTGGATCCTCATCGGCGCCGCCGCCTTCGCCTTCATCATCACCATCATCACCTTCCCCCCAGGCCGCCGCGAGCGCCTCGACCGCATGGCCGAAAACGCCCGCCTCACCGGCCAATCCCCACGGACCCCCCACCGCCGCACCCACTCCTAACCAGACACCGCCTCCACCCCAGCGCCCCACCCGCCCTGGCCACCACTCCCCAGCGCCTTGCCTGCTCCGGGCCACGGCTGCGGCAGCGGCCCCGGCGGCCGGTGCCAGGGGATGAACGCCGAGCAGCCGCCGGCCCGGGACTCGGATCGGCGGCTGTTCGGCGTACCAGCAGACTCTTGAAGACCTACTTCTGCTGCTCGACCACGTAGTCGATGGCGTGCGTGAGCTTCTCGACGTCGTCCGGGTCGACCGACGGGAACATGGCAACGCGCAGCTGGTTGCGACCCAGCTTGCGGTACGGCTCCGTGTCGACGATTCCATTGGCACGGAGCGTCTTCGCGACCGCGGCCGCGTCGATCGAGTCGTCCAGGTCGATGGTGCCGATGACGAGCGAGCGAGCATCCGGGTCCTCGACGTACGGCGTCGCGTACTCGGACTTCTCGGCCCACGTGTACAGCCGGCTGCTCGAGTCGGTCGTCCGCCCGACGCTCCACTCCAGCCCGCCCTGGTTGTTGATCCAGTCGGTCTGCTCCGCCATCAGGAACAGCGTGGCCAGCGACGGCGTGTTGTACGTCTGGTGCTTGGTCGAGTTGTCGACCGCGGTGGCCAGATCCAGGAACGCCGGGATCCACCGGCCGGACGCGGTGATCTCCTCGACCCGCGCCAGCGCGGCCGGGCTCATCACGGCGATCCACAGGCCACCGTCGGAGGCGAAGCACTTCTGCGGCGCGAAGTAGTAGACGTCGGCCTCGTTGATGTCGACCGGCAGGCCGCCGGCGCCCGAGGTGGCGTCGATCGCGACCAGCGCGCCCTCATCGGCTCCCTCGACCCGCTTGATCGGCGCCATCACACCGGTGGAGGTCTCGTTGTGCGGCCAGGCGTACAGGTCGACACCCGCCTCGACGACGGCAACCGGCCGCGTGCCCGGGTCGGACTTGACGACGCTCGGCTCAGCGAGGTGCGGCGCCAACTGCGCGGCCTTGGCGAACTTCGAGGAGAACTCACCGAAGCTCAGGTGCTGGCTCTTCTCGCGGATCAGCCCGAACGTCGCGACGTCCCAGAACGCGGTCGACCCACCGTTGCCGAGCACCACCTGGTACCCGTCGGGCAGCTGGAAGAGGTCGGACACGCCCTGCTGCACCCGCGCCACGAGGTTCTTGACCGGCGCCTGGCGGTGCGACGTGCCGAGCAGCTTGGCGCCTTCAGAGGCGAGCGCGGCGACGGCTTCCGGACGCACCTTGGACGGCCCAGCCCCGAAGCGGCCGTCAACGGGCTTGAGCTCTGCAGGAATCTGAATGTCGCTGGTCACCAGCGGTTTCCCTTCGTCGTCTGGCAATCCCTAGGCCGACGACGCTGTCAGCGCCACCCATCTTCCCACACCCCTCTCAACCCATCCCCACGGGTCTCACCCACCCACACAGGCCGCCCAACCGCCCCCGCCGCCCGCAGCCACCACCACGGCTCCACGCGCTCGATCCCGCTATCCGCACCGCTCCCAACCCACCTGCGGGTCTCATCCGCCCGCGTGCGCCGATCAACCGGACCCCGCGCCGGACCGTCGCCGCCCGCCACCGCAACCACGGCTGCTCGGGCTCGGTCCGGCTGGCAGCTCGTGCTTGCGCGTGGCGACCGCAGCCCGGCAGAGCGGCCTGATCGGCGTCGACACCACCGGTGTCGTACGGCCGCCAGCCGCCAGCCGCCAACCGCGACTATGGCTCTACGCGCGGGTCGGCTACTCGTGCTTGCGGGTGATGGTTTGGGTGCCGGTCATCAGGGCGACTGGGCCGTCTGGGGTGTCGGTCCATTCGCCGCAGGCACCGCCGCCCTCGGCGACCTCCAGTTCCAGCGGGTTGCCGTCCATCCGGAGTGCGGGGTGGTAGTACTGGGCGACTCGCTCCGCCTCGCCCTCGATGTAGTGACCGATCAGCGCCCGGCGGAACCGGTCGGTGGTCACGTTCGGCGCGCTGCCGTGGACGAGAGCACCGTGGAAGAACAGCACGTCCCCAGGCTCCATCTCGATCGGTACGGCGGCGTCCGGCTCCGGCAGCGGGACGGTGACGTCGGTGAAGCTGACCTTGGTATCCGCCTTCTCGGTGCACAGGATCGGCCAGCGGTGGCTACCGGGGACGACCTCCAAGCACCCGTTCGCCTGGTCGACGCGGTCGAGCGCCATCCACGCCGCCACACAGGTACCGGGCTCGGCCTTCAGGTAGAAGTTGTCCTGGTGCAGCGCCTGGCCGCGGGAGCCCGGCGGCTTGAAGTAGATCATCGTCTGGACCGCGTACGGCGACCTGCCGAGCAACGCCGTCATCACCTGGTCGAGGCGTGCGTCGATCATCCAGCGCAGCGAGGCGTCGTCCCAGCGGTGCATCTGGGCCATCCGCGGGTACCGGCGCAGGGGATCCCGGCTGTCCCCTTGCAGGCCGGCGAAATCGCCCGGGTGTGCTCCACGATGCCGCAGCTCCATGTAGTGGTCCCGCAGCCGATCGACCTCGTCCGCGCCGAACAGCCCGCGCACCAGTGTGTACCCGGCGCTGTCGAACTCTTCCTTGTACGCCGCGGCCGTCTGCTCCTCGACCTTGTACGAAACGCTCATCCACCACTCCCGCGGTAGTTCCGGCAACCACTCCCGGATAGCCCTACTCTGTCCCTGACACAGCAATTCTCCGATCCACTACCACCACCGGACCACAGACGATCGACGCAAGGACTTGAACTATTGACGCACGGACTGGTCACCAACGAGCCGCTGCAGCGTGGACCGGCTGCCGGTGAGCCAGTGGCGCACGGACTGGCGGCCGACGAGTCACCGAACGGGTGGAGTACCTGGCGGCGAGCCGGTGACGCCTTGTCGGGTGGGGTGCAGTCGGTCAGCTGGTGTCGGTGGGTGGCCGCCGCCGACGAGTCGCAGACGGGTGGACTGGCGGGTCGTGAGGCGGTGAGGCGGGGAGTGGCGGGCGGTGAGGCGGTGGGGCACGGAGTGGCGGGTGTCGAGGCGGGGAGTGGCGGGCGGTGAGGCGGTGGGGCACGGAGTGGCGGGTGTTGAGGAGTGGTGAGGCGGTGGGGCACGGAGTGGGTGTTGAGGTGGGGAGTGGCGGGTGGTGAGGCGGTGGGGCGGTGGGGCGCGGAGTGGGTGGGGGTGAGGTGTTGAGGTTGCGGTTGTTGTCGGGGCCGACGTTTTGGCGGTGTGAGCCGAGTTGGTCGTGGGTGTCCCGGCCGCTGCCGGACTATCTGCTGTGGTGCGTGCTGGATGGGCGCGGGCGGTTGGAGTTGGACGGGGCTGAGCGGGAGTTGCATCCGGGAGTCTGCGCAGTGTTTGCGCCGGGTGACGCGCCGACTGCGGGTCACGATCCGAAGCGCCGGCTGTTGGTGTTCGGTATGCATTTCGACGTCGAAGGTTCTGACGTCAAAGCATCCGAATCGTCAGGCGTCGAATTGTCAGGCGTCGAAGGTTCTGATGTTGAAAGAGCGGGTGGGGTGGTGTCGGAGCCTCGGTGGGGGGAGGTGCGGGATCGGGAGTTGTTGGGCGTGCTGGCGCGGACGAGTGATGCGGCGTACCGGCGGCGGGATCCGGTGGGGAGGCGTCAGGCTGAGCTGTGTCTGGAGCAGCTTCTCGGGATGATCTGGGACGCCGTACACAATCCCGGCCGCAGTGCGACCGACACTGCTGTCGACGAGGTGGCTCGGCAGCTTCGGCAGGATCCGGGGCATGACTGGACCGTCGCGGAGATGGCCGGGCGAGCCGCATTGTCCAGAGCGCAGTTCACCCGGCGCTTCGTCGCGCAGCTCGGCATGTCGCCGGCGCAGTACCTGATCCAGGCCAGGATCGACCGCGCGCACCAGTTGCTCACCGAGACCGGTATGACCGTCACCCAGGTCGCCGCCGCCCTCGGCTACACCGACGTGCCGTACTTCAGCCGCCAGTACAAACAACGCACCGGCAAGTCCCCCAGCACAGCCCGCCCCTGACCTGCAAACGCGCACGCCCAGGCGGCACTACTACAGCCGACTCGAGGGCGGGCGCGGGCAGCGGTGCGTTCAAGCGTGGGCGCCGCCTAGGCCCAGTTGGGGTTCCAGCCGTCGATGGAGGTGGCTGCGCGGGAGGACGGGCCTGAGTAGATGGCAGAGGGCCGGATCAGACGGCCGGTGCGTTTCTGCTCGAGGACGTGCGCGCTCCAGCCTGCTGTGCGGGCGCAGGTGAACATCGAGGTGAACATCGGCGGCGGTACCTCGGCGAAGTCCAGCACGATGGCCGCCCAGAACTCGACGTTCGTCTCCAGCACTCGGTCGGGTCGGCGTTCCCGGAGCTCGGTGAGTGCGGCCTTCTCCAGCGCCTCGGCTACTTCGTAACGCGGTGCGGCGAGCTCTTGCGCCGTACGACGGAGCACGCGGGCGCGGGGGTCCTCGGCCCGGTACACGCGGTGTCCGAAGCCCATCAGCCGTTCGCCCGCGTCCAGCAGGCCTTTGACGTAGGCACGGGCGTCGCCACTGCGCTCTACGCCCTCGATCATCGTCAGTACGCGTGCGGGCGCTCCGCCGTGCAGCGGGCCGGACATCGCGCCGACCGCACCGGACAACGCTGCTGCGACGTCGGCGCCGGTGGAGGCGATCACCCGCGCGGTGAAGGTGGATGCGTTCATGCCGTGCTCCGCTGCGGACGTCCAGTACGCGTCGACGGCCTTCACGTGCTTCGGGTCGGGTTCGCCGCGCCAGCGGATCATGAACCGCTCGGTGATCGTCTTCGCCTTGTCCACCTCGCGTTGCGGCACCATCGGTTGCCCGATGCCACGAGCGGCCTGGGCGACGTACGACAGCGCCATCACCGCGGCGCGGGAGAGGTCCTCACGGGCCTGTACGTCATCGATGTCGTAGAGCGGTCGCAGACCCCAGGCGGGTGCGAGCATCGCCAGCGCGGACTGTACGTCGACCCGCACGTCACCGGTGTGGACCGGCAGCGGGAACGGCTCGGCCGGCGGCAGACCGGGGGTGAAGGCACCGTCGACCAGAAGGCCCCAGACGTTCTCGAACGGCACCCGGCCGACCAGGTCCTCGATGTCCACGCCGCGATAGCGCAGCGCCGAACCTTCTTTGTCCGGCTCGGCGATCTGCGTGTCGAACGCGACCACGCCTTCCAGGCCGTGCTGCACCTCGGTCCTCGGATCTGACATGCGACTCCCTCGTCCTCGTAGTCAGCACCCCCGCCCACCAGTGGCCGGCGCACTGCTAGGCGCCCAGGCAGCATAGTTCTCGCCGGTGACCCCCGGACAGATCTGTGACGCGCTCGGCACGTCGTCACCCCGGCGTACGGAGGTCTAGCTCGGAACGGCGGAGTGTCTGCAGCTGCACGGGCGACCGGCTAGGTGTGGGCATGAGCTGCCGGCTGGGGAGTGAGCGGAGGGGCAGACCGCCTGGCAAGACAGCGGGATGGAAGCGCGGGCGGCTGACCGGTTAGAGGTCTAGGCTCGTCGGCATGCCCGCTAAGCCTGTTCCCGGCCTCGGACTAGTTCTTGGGGTCATTGTCGGATACGCCGCAATCGTCGGCGGCTCGTACGCGACCACGCGGCTCGCGATGGCACGGGCCGTCCGGTTCGAGAGCGACCTCGGTCGGAGTCTGCCGTGGCTGGCCCTGTTGATCGCTGTCGCGGTGGTGCTGGGTGTGCTGATGGCGATCCCGGCGATCGGGGCCGGCGCGATGGTCGGCGCGGGCGGTCTGATGACGCTGGTCGGCCTGGCGTTCCTGGTCATGCCGTTGCGGCAGGTGTTCGATCTGAGCAAGGCGTTCAAGGTCCCGGGGTCGCGGTTCCCCCCGTCGTACATGCTGTTCGACGGGTCGTTGCTGCTCCTCGGGCTCGTTCTGCTGCTGGTCGGCGTACGGCGTTGGGCCTCGGACGCGAAGGTCTATCGGTTGCTGACGGCCCAGGGGCAGGCGCACGACCGGGCCTACACCCCGACGTTCCCGGCGCAGCCCGGCCAGCAAGCACAGCAGGCACAGCAGTGGGGCGGCTACCCCGGCCAGCAGCCCCAGGCACCACAACACGGCCAGCACGTCCAGCCGCCGCAGCCCGGCCAGCAGCCCCAGTACGGCGGCTACCCGGGCCAGCAACAACAGAGTGGTCACCCCAGCCAGCAGCAAGGCGGATATCCGGGCCACCAGCAACCACAGGACTACGGCCAGCAACCACCCGGCGGGCAGCAGCCGCCGCGATAACTTTCCGCGCAGGGCCTGCATCTGGCTCTGCATGGAAACACTGGTCGCCTACACCTTCCACGCCGACAGCGTGGCCAGGGCCGCCGCGGGCACGGCACGAGTTGAGGCGTACTACAGCGGCCTGTGGGACCACAAGGCCAAACACAAAGGCTACGACGGCAGCACGATCGGCCTGCACGTGTGGGACCGAGACGACACCAGTTGCTTCTGGCCGTCGTGGCACGACAGCGGTGACCTGCGGGTGGCGAGTCTCCATACCCCACTCGGCTACCAGCGTGTCATCGGCGACGTGCCGCCGTACGACGCTCCTGGTCGGTTGGCACACGCAGTACGGCGTACTCCGGCCGACTTCCTGGAGTTGGCGCCACCCTTCACGATGGCGGTGCTCGAGCCACAACAGGAACGTCTAGACCTCTTCACCGACTCCATCGGTGTGGGCAGGCTCTTCCAACTGCGACTCGCCGATGGCTGGGTGTGGAGCAATCGTCCGGTCGCAGCGCTGCTGTTCGCGGGGGTAGCAGCCGCAGCCGCTCCACGCGGCTGGAGCTTTGCCGCGGCGTGCGGGTGGTTCATGGACGACAGCACGCCGTACGACGGTGTGCTCGCCGTACCGGGGGCGACGCACATCGTCTCTGATGGCCGGAGTCGGCGACTGACGGTGTCTCGCATCGAGACCACCAGCGTCTGGTCGACCGACAGTCTTGACACGGTCGAGGAGACTGCCGAAGCACTGCAGGATGTCGCGAAGTCGGTGGCCAGTTTGTGGCCTGGCAGGCCTACTGTCGACCTCAGCGGCGGCCGCGACTCCAGAGTGGTTGCGGCCGCGTTTCTCAAAGCCGGTGTGGACCTGAAGCTCAACAGCTACGACGCAGTGCCGGGCGAACTGCAGGTGGCCGAGTCACTCGTCCAGGCGCTGCCCTTCGAGGTCGAACACGCCACCACCAGCCGCAAGACGATCGGAATCAAACCTGCGACCAACCCCCAGCCGCCCAAGCCACCCGCACTGGCAGATCGTGCGCTCCGCTGGCACAGGTACGCCGAGGGACTCCGCCCGGCCAGCTATCTCTTCCACGCTCCGCCGGGGACGCTGGCGAACGTCGCCCACCTGGCCATCGGTGGGGCCGGCGGAGAAGTTGCCCACGGCCACTTCTATCCCGTCGACGTTCTGCAGCTCGACGCGCTTCCCCTGCACGACAAGCTGAATGCCTTCGGCAACCGCCTGCAGGCCAGGCTGACACCGACCGCGGGACCGGCGGCGCCGGCTCGCGCCGCGGTCGCCGAGCAGATCGAGCGCGTGCTGCGGACGGCGGTGCATGGCGGCATCGAGAACGCGACCATGATCGACTACTTCTACGTCGTCGAACGCCTCCGCCGGTGGGGTACGACGGGTGAGCGCAGCGGTGTCGTGTCGCCTCTGCTCGTCCCGTCCTTCGTCCGGTCCGCGTTCGCACTCAGCCCGGCGCAGCGCGTCGACAACACCCTCCACCGCGAACTTGTCCGCCGCCTGATCCCCGAGTGGGCCGACATCCCGTTCTTCAAACCGGACCGGCCCGCACCACGCACGACCCCCGCCAGACTTCGCTGCCTGGCCGACGCGCCGGACCGCGATCTCATTCAGGAACTGTTGCGCGACGTCGATGGCTTCGACCAGCAAGCACTCAACACCCTCTGGGCGGCCTCCACCGCCGGCGCCAGCTCAGCCGCCGCCGAAGCCACCCTCAACCAGGCTCTATGGCGCGCGACCTTCAACCAGCACTTGGACGAGATCAACCGCCACCTGCCGTCGAGCGCCACCGCAGCCCGCGCCGAGCAGCAAGCGACGCCGAGGCAGCCCGATAAGCCGAGCAGCGCAGGACCGCCAGCACTCAAAGTCACGCCGGTACGACGCCTCGTCCGAAACCCAGCCGTACGGCGCCTGGCAGCCAACCCCCTCTGGAAGACGTTCCGCCGTACCCGCCTCGGTCGCTCGTGGAGAAGCCTGAGTAAGTAGGCTCGGACCGTGGATCTTGCGGAGATGCGGCGTATCTATGGACTCGGCGAACTGCTCGAGAGCCAGGTCGACCCGGACCCGATCGTCCAGTTCGGCACCTGGCTCGAGCAGGCGACCGAAGCCGGCCTCGCGGAGCCGAACGCGATGGTGCTCGCCACCGCGGACAGCGACGGCCGCCCGTCCGCGCGGACCGTCCTCCTCAAAGGCCTGGACGCCCGCGGATTCGTGTTCTACACCAATCAGCAGTCCCGCAAGGCCGAAGACCTCGCCGCGAACCCACACTGCGCCCTCGTCTTCCCCTGGCACGCGATGGAGCGGCAGGTCCGGGTCGAAGGCACCGTGACCAAGCTCCCGACGGACGAGGTCGACGCGTACTTCGCCAGCCGTCCGCGCGAGTCACAACTCGGCGCCTGGGCCTCGCAGCAGAGCCAGCCAGTCGAGTCCCGGGAGGAACTCGACCTGCAGTACGGCTCGTACGAGCGGCAATGGCCGGAGGGCACCGAGATCGCCACGCCGTACTTCTGGGGTGGCTACCTGGTCCGCCCGGACACGATCGAGTTCTGGCAGGGCCGCACCGGCCGCCTGCACGACCGCCTGGCCTACCGCCGCACCAAGCCGTCGTCCGAAGCGTCCGAATGGGAGCTCTCCCGGCTCCAGCCTTGAGAGCCCTGGGGACCCTCAGCGCTCTCCCGGAAGCCGTTACGCTCCCACCACCGCACCAGCGGACCCGGCGCCCACCAGTTCGCCCGGCCGAGCAGTCGCATCGTGGCCGGCACCAGCAGCGCCCGCACGATCGTCGCGTCCAAGGCGATCGCGATCACCAGCCCGACGCCGATCATCTTCACGAACACGATGCCCGAGGTGGAGAACGCGGCCACCACGATGATCAGCAGCAACGCCGCGCTGGTGATGATCCCGCCGGTCCGTTGGAGCCCGAGCGCGACCGCCTGGGTGTTGTCGCCGGTCCGGTCGTACTCCTCCCGGATCCGGCTGAGCAGGAACACCTCGTAGTCCATCGACAGTCCGAACAGTACGGCGAACAGCAGTACCGGGTTGGTGGCGTCGAGGAACCCGGCCGGGGTGAAGTCGAGCAGCCCGGACAGGTTCCCGTCCTGGAAGATCCACACCATCGCGCCGAACGCAGCCGACAGTGACAGCACGTTCATCACGAGCGCCTTCGCCGGCAGCACGAAGGAGCCGAAGGCAACGAACAGCAGGACGAACGTCACCAGCACGATGAACCCGGCCATCCAAGGCGCCCGCTCGGCCAGTACGTCGAGCAGATCGATAACAGCAGCCGTCTCACCACCGACCTCGACCTGCGTCCCGGCCGGCGGCGACACCGCCCGTACGTCGTGCACGACGTCACGCGCGGGCAACTCCTGTCCGGTGAAGTGTGTGTGCACGACGACCGAGGCGACCCCGTCCGAGTAACCGCCGAGCCGCACGTTGTCGACATCCTTGATCTGCCCAAGCGTTCCCACGTACGACGCCAATGCGGTAGCAGGATCAGCAGGCGGTGAGGAGAACCGCACCGCCACGAAGATGTCCGACCCACCAGCCCCGGCGAAGTCCTGCTGCAGCGTCTCCGTCACCGTGCGAGACGTCGCACCCGCAGGCAGCGCCCGATGGTCCACCCCACCCAACTGCGCCTGCAGGAAAGGAATCCCGAGCACCAGCAGCAGTGGAATCAGCACCACCACATACCGCACCGGCCGCTTCATCACACTGTGCGCGAGCCGGTACCACGCGCCATGCTCCGCCACCCCAGACTTACGCCGCCGCAGGAAAGGCAGCCGCAGATTGTTCACCCGATGCCCCAGTACGGCGAGCAAGGCGGGCAGCGCCGTCAACGCCGCCACCATGGCGACCGCCACCGCAGCCGCACCGCCGTACGCCATCGAACGCAGGAACATCACCGGGAACAGCGCCAGACTGCTGATCGCGACGCCGACGGTGATTCCGGAGAACGCGACCGTCCGGCCGGCCGTCGACATCGTCACCGCCAGCGCCGTCTCCACGTCATTGCCCTTGGCAAGCTCCTCGCGGAACCGGGTGACGATGAACAGCGCGTAGTCGATCGCCAGGCCGAGCCCGATCATGGTGACGATGTTGATCGAGAAGATCGACACGTCGGTCACCGCGGACAAGCCTCTGAGCAGCACGAACGCGCCCAGGATCGCCAGCGCGCCGACGAACAGCGGCAGGCTGGCCGCGACCAGACCACCGAACACCACGACCAGCAGCACCAGCACGATCGGCATCGAGATGGTCTCCGCCCGCACGATGTCGTGCTCGGTCTGCGTGTTCACCTCGTCGAAGACCGCGACCTCACCGCCCACCTTCGCGTCCAGCCCGGCCGGCGAGGTTCGCAACTGATCGGCGATCTTGTGGAACGTCTCCAGCCGGGCCTCCGGATCCGCGCCGGCCAATGTCAGTACGGCGTACGTGCTGTGCTGATCCTTGGAGACGAAGGCGGGGGACCGGGTCGTCCAGTACGTCGCGGTGCTCGTCACCTCGGCGGACGGCAACTCGGCCAGGTGACGCTCCACCGATTGGCGGAAGGCGGGATCGGCCACCGTCTTCGACCCACCGTCGTACAGCACGATGACGTCGGTGCCGGTCCGGCCGACGGTCTGCTCGATGGTCGCGACCGCGTTGGCCGCCTCGGTGTCCGGTGCGTCGAAACCGCCGTTGGCCAGCGAGCCGAAGACGCCGGTGCCCCAGGCGAGGCCGACGGCTACGAAGATTCCGGTCAGGGCGAGCACCAGGCGGCGGCGCCGATAGCTGAAGCGGCCGAGCGTCTCGAACACGAAACTGTCCCCCCAAAAGGGCGTAGATTTGAGCGGCAGGTGCACAGTGAACAGCGTTAACTGTTAACGGTGTTAACTCTAAGACCAGGGTCGTCGTCGTTGTCAAGGGAGAAAACCGACAGATGGAACCGACTCCGAGCCGGCGCGATCGCCAGCGGGCCGCCACGGTCGCCGAGATCAAGGCGGCCGCCCGGAGGTTGCTGGTCGGCGGCGGCGTGGGCGCAGTCGGCCTGCGCGCCGTCGCGCGCGAGCTCGGTCTCACCCCGCCGGCGCTCTATCGATACTTCCCGAGCCACGAGGCCCTCATCACCGCGTTGATCGCGGATCTGTACGACGAACTGACCGCAGCGCTGATGGCGTTGCAGGACAACGACGCCGACCCGGATCTGGGGGCGCGGCTCTACCTGCTCGCGAACGGCCTCCGCGACTGGGCCCTGGCGCACCCGGCCGAGTTCGGGCTGCTGTTCGGCACCGCGATCCCGGATCCCGACGCCGAGGGACACGTGGACACCCCCGGCCATCAGGCGGCGATGCGGTTCGCGGCGGTTTTCAAGGCGCTGGTCGCCCAGGTCTGGCACCAGAAGCCGTTCCCGCATCCGTCCGACGAGGACCTCGGCCCGGTCCTGGTGGCGCAGCTGTCCCGGAAGGCCGAGCACTTCGACGGGATGCCGCCGGGTGCGATCTACCTGTCGCTGAACTACTGGACCAGGCTCTACGGCCTCATCTGCATGGAGGTGTTCGGCCAGTTGCACTGGGCGCTGGAGGACGCCGGCGCCTATTTCGAGGCCCAGCTCTTCGAGATCGGCCAGGCACTGGGGCTCGACTGCCCGCTGCCGGAATGAGGGCATGAAAAAAGCCCGCGGGCGCTTCCAGACACACGGCCGGGTGGCCGAACTCTGGGTCAGGCGGACTGACCTGACTGCCCGCGGGCCCGGTGGCTGGCGTTGAATTGGCCGACCACTGCCCACTAACTAGTGGTTGGCGGTTAACCCGCCGCCACCTCACGAGTCCGATAGCAATTCATGCGTTGGACCACCTCCCTTCGCGTGTACTGCGAACTTACTGGCCGACAGTCCCCTGTTCAACCGCTTTTCGCCCTCATCCCAGCCCGTAGACGTGATCCCATAAGGGACATGTTCAGAGTCGGACTGCCGCTGATCGTCATCCTGCTGGTCGGAACCGCCTGGTTCGCGTGGGCGTCGTACCGCCGGGCCGCCCAGGCTGAGCGGGCGCTGGCCGAGCTGCACGCCGAGAACCGGGCGTTGCTGCACGAGGCCAGGGCGCTGGAACGGGCGGTCGCGGCTGCCGAGCAGGGCTTGCGTACGCTCAGCTCGCATCCGTCGGTGCCGCGCGACGTAGCGCTCACCGCAGACCTGACGATCGCCGACGTACGGCGACTGGTAGAACGCAAGGAGCTCGACGACTGATGGCAAAGCTGGGGAACGCCGCGGCGGCGGTGAAGGCCACCGGGGGCGGCGGCGTCAAGGCGAAGGTGATCGGCGGGATCGTCCTGGCCGTGATCGCGCTGATCGTGCTGTTCAACATCTTCAACTTCGCCGACACCGACGCGAACAAGATCGGTCTGCACTACGGCGGAGGTGTGGTCGAGGACAAGAAGTTCAAGTCGATCATCCCGCCGGGTTCGACGAACAAGCTGATCGGCCCGGGCGACACCGTCTACGCCTACCCGACCGACCAGCGGTCCTACATCATCGGCGGCGCCGGCGCGGACACCGACGGCGGTGACGAGGTCACCGTCGTCAGCAAGGACAACGTCCGCCTCGGCGTCCGCGTACAGGTCTACTTCACCCTGAACCGCACCGAGGAGACGCTGAAGTCCTTCCACGAGCGGATCGGCCTGAAGACCGACGCCTACGAGGAGCGGGGCTGGAACGACATGCTGCAGTCCTACTTCCGGCCGCAGATCGACCGGGCGCTGGCCGCCGTCGCGACCAACTACACCTGGGCCGAGCTCTACAACAACGAGGCGAAGAAGTCCGCCTTCCAGACCGCCGCGTCCGCAGAGTTCACCCGGCTGCTGCCGGCCGCGGTCGGCGGTGACTACTTCTGCGGCCCGTCGTACACCGGTAACAACGCGTGCGGCGAGCTGTCCTTCACCATCCAGAAGCCGACGCCGCTGGACAAGGGCATCATCGACGGCCTGGAGGCCAAGCAGCGCGCCGAGCTGGCCAAGGCGACGCAGGAGCAGAAGAACCAGCAGGTCAACGTCGAGCTGCAGTCGGTCAAGCAGCAGGTGGCGATGCTGGGGGCGCAGGGCTACCTGCTGAAGACGGCGATCGAGTCGGGCAAGATCCAGTTCATGGTGATCCCGCAGAACGGCAACGTCAGCATCCCGGTGCCGACCACCGCCCAGACCACCCAGCCGAACCAGCAGGCTCAACCGACCCGCTGAACCGCTGAACCAGGAGCATCCGTGTCCGTGTTGAATGCCGCGCCTCCGGCGCGGGGGTCATGGGGCTTTGACTCTCGGCCTTCCCTCGTCACTCCGGTCGCTGCGCTCCCTACACTCCTCAGTCCAGGCCGAGAGGCCCCATGACCGGGCTGCCGTCGCACCTAGAGCTCGTGCAGGGCGTCGTCCTGCCCAAGCCGGTCGGCGCGGATCCGGTGCTCGACTTCGTCAACACCCGGTCCGACTGGACCACCCGTGGCCCGGCCCGGACCGAGTGGCTGACGTCGTACGAGGCATTCCTGATCTGGAACTCGTACGTCGGCCTGTTGCCGCCGGCGACGGTGTTCCGCCTGATCGAACAGGCCAGCGGCAAGCCGACCGAGGCGGCCCGCAGGTTGCACACGGCACTGGAGTTCAGAGCCGATCTGTACGACGTCCTGACCGGCCAGGCGACCGGTGGGTCGTTCGCTGATGGATCGTTCGATGGCGCGGCCCGGGTGATCGAGAAGGCATCCGGGCGACGGCAGCTCGTGCGTGCGGACGAGGGCGCGTCGTGGGAGCTGCCGGAGGACTTGGCTCAGCCGCTCGACCAGGTGGCACTGCTCGCGGCTGAGCTGCTGACCGGGCCGTCCCGGGCGCATGTCCGGGTCTGCCCGGGGGAGTCGTGCGGCTGGCTGTTCCTCGATCAGCGCGGGCGCCGACGCTGGTGCTCGATGGCGACCTGCGGCAACCGCGCCAAGGTCCGGGCTCACGCGGCCCGATTGCGTTAGTTGAACAGGGCCGGGTCGACGGTGATCCACGTGTGGCGGGCGCGGGCGAGCACTCGACCGTCGGCGTCGTACAGGGTGCTGGCGGTGAACGTCTTCCTGCCGTCCTCACCGAGGTAGCGGCCGAGCACTACGCAGGGCTCCCCGACCTGCGGTCGCGCATCGATGCACGCCGTGAGCTGACCGAGCACCGACGGCCGGCCCTCCAGATCGATCGCCCACCCGCCCGGGCAGTCGAGGGCCGCCCAGAGGTACACCGCGTCGACCAGCCCGTCGTCGCCGGTCGCGAGGTCGGCGGCCGGTTTCCAGGTGCACGCCGTACGCCCGTCACCCAACGGTCCGGGCTTGAGGTGCAGCCCGCCCGCGTTGGCCGGCCCGCACGCGAAGCACGTCGGGAACGGGTGGTTCTTCAGCCCTCGGTACGACGCCTCGGCGACGCGAGCCTCCTCGGGCAACACCGGATCGACAGCCGCGCTGGCCAGGAAGTCAGACGCCACCGGTACGGCGCTCGCAACCAAGGACTCACCGTCGAACAGCTGGGCGCCGTCGGAGTTGGCGACGAGCTCCAGATCCCGCTCCAACGGCGGCGGCATCCGCAAAGTCACCTGCGGCACCAGCCCGCCGCCGATCACTCCGGCCAGGGCGGTCCCCAGCCGGCCGGCGACGTACCCACCGTTCCCAGATCTCTCCGGTCCCTGGAACCGCCTGGCGATCCACACCGCTTCCCGGTCACTCATGGATCTCGACCCTAGTCGTTCACGGTCGGTGCCTCGCATTGCCACACACAGTGATCAAATCTGGGTGCTCGGACCATCCCGGAGTACCTGATCCTTGGACTGGGCCATGAAGCGAACTACAAAGGTGTGAGTTGCGATCCTGGTGGGAAAGAAGGAGTTTCAGAGAAATCTGAGGAATTCTCGGAGATAACTGAGCTGAGTACTCCTGTTCAAACGACCGTTTGAACTATGCTGACTGCAGGCTACGGCGAGTGAGCAGGTGGGGTGCCTGAGCAAGCAGTGGCCGGGGGGAAGGAGAACTCTGTGGAAACGCCGGTCGAATCGACCCGGGAGAGATTGCTCAACGTCGCGGAGCAACGGTTTGGCGAAGGGGGTTACGAGGGAACATCGCTGCGGGCCATCACGGTCGCGGCAGCCGCGAACATCGCGGCGGTCAACTATCACTTCGGCTCGAAGGAAGCGTTGCTGCGGGCGGCGGTGGCGCGTGCCATGGCGCCGGTCAACACCGAGCGCAGGCGTCGGCTGGACCAGTTGGAGGCCAATGGTCAGCCGGAGGCGGATCAGCTGATCCGCGCCTTCATCGAGCCTGGACTGGACCTGGTCACGCGCCGCGGTGAACGCGGTGCCGTGGTCGCACGGTTCATCGGCCGGATCGCCTTCGATCCGAGTCAGCGGATCCGCGATCTGTATGCGGCCGAGTCCGATCCGATCGAGGCGCGGTACCTGACCGCGCTGAAGGCCGCACTGCCGCACGCGACGCCGGATGCGGTCGCGTTCGGGTATGTGAACATGCTCGGTCTGCTCGCCCTGCATCAGTCGCAGGCGCTGTCCCGCACACCAGGTCTGGAGGACGCAGAGGACCCCGGCAAACTGGCCGAGAACCTGATCGCGTTCCTGGTGGCGGCGTTCGACCGGGGCCTGCGGGCCTGATCCGGTGGCGGCCGAATACCCGTGGCGCCCTGCCCGCGGATCTTCGGACGCAACTGGACCAGCATCGCAGGTGGTCTGATGGGGGATGTCCAAAGACTGCTCACGGATGTTCGGACTGCCGGGTAACGCTGCATAATGGCGCTCCGTGGACCCCTGTGAAGTCGTGGTTGCCGTCGATCTCGGTGGAACCCGGATGAAGTGCGGCCTGGTCGCCGCCGACGGTGCCGTGCTGCACCGCGAGACCAGGCCGACTCCCCGGGCTGTGTCTGGTTCACGGGGCGGGGGCCGCGCCGTGCTCGACGCCCTGCTGGAAACCGTCGTCGAACTCGGCCAGAAGGCGACCGCGGACGGCCACCGGGTGCGCGCCATCGGCGTCGTCGTCCCCGGCGTCATCGACGCCGCGACCGGCACCGTCAGCGCCGAGAACCTGGACTGGGTCGGTACACCGGTCCTCGCCGAGCTGACCGCCGCGGTCGGCGAGGACGTACCGGTCGTGCTCGCCCACGACGTCCGGGCCGGCGGGTACGCCGAGCTCCGCCAGGGCGCTCTGGCCGGCACCACGAACTCGATGTTCCTTCCGCTCGGCACCGGGATCGCCGCCGCGATGGTGGTCGACGGCTCGCTGGTCAGCGGCGACGGGTACGCCGGTGAACTCGGTCACACCCGCTTCGTCCACGGCGACGCCGCCGAGCTGTGCGCCTGCGGTCAGTGGGGCTGCCTCGAGACCGTCGCCTCCGCCGCGGCCCTGGCCCGGAGGTACGGCGCTCGCACCGGACGGACCGTGGACGGCGCCCGCGAGGTGCTCGAGCTGCTCGCTGCCGGTGACCCGGATGCCGCACAGGTCTGGGACGACGCGCTGACCGTCCTGGTCGACGCGCTCGTCCTCTACACGACCCTGGTCGCGCCCACGCGGATCGCGATCGGTGGTGGACTGGTGGGAGCGGGCGAGACGCTGCTGCAGCCGCTCCGTGACGGTCTGCACGCGCGGCTGACGTTCCAGCGCGAGCCGGAGATCGTCGCCGCCGTCCTGGGCGAGGAGGCCGGCTGTCTGGGCGCCGCCCGGATGGCCTGGGACCGGGTAGCTGCAGACGAGGGTGAAGGGACGGCATGACGACTTATCGCGTGGGCCGGATTGTCACGCCGGACGACGTCCTGGAGAACGCCTGGATCCAGGTGGTCGACGAGGACATCCTCGCCTTCGGCCGCCGGTCCGAGGGGATGCCGGCCGACGGCAAGCGGCCGGAGGAGCTCGGCAACGTCACGGTCGTCCCGGGCTTCGTCGACATCCACACCCACGGTGGCGGCGGGTCGACGTACTCGACGACCGATCCGGAGGAGGCGCGCAAGGTCGCGGCCTTCCATGCCAAGCACGGTACGACGACCACGCTGGCCAGCCTGGTCACGTCGCCGCTCGACGACCTGGTCTCGCAGACCGCGTGCCTCGCGGATCTCGTCGCTGACGGTGTGATCGCGGGCGTCCACCTCGAAGGACCGTTCCTGTCCGAGGCACGGTGTGGTGCGCACGAGCCGACGCAGCTGCGTGACCCGGTCTCGGACGATGTGTCCAAGGTGCTGAGTGACGTCGTGCGGATGGTGACGATCGCGCCGGAGCTCGAGCACGGGCTGGACGCGATCCGGCAGGTGGTCGACGCCGGCGCTGTCGCCGCGCTCGGGCACACCGACGCGACGTACGAGCAGATGATCGCCGGTGCCGACGCCGGGGCGACCGTGGCGACGCACCTGTTCAACGGGATGCGGCCGTTCCACCACCGCGACCCCGGTCCGGTCGGTGCCGCGATCAACGACGAGCGGTTGCTGCTCGAAGTGATCAACGACGGCCTGCACGTGGATCCGCAGGTCGTCCGGGTCGCACTGGCCGCCGCGGGGGTGAACCGGATCGCGCTGATCACCGACGCGATGGAGGCGACCGGGATGCCGGAGGGACGGTACAAGCTCGGCAACCTCGAGGTGGACGTGAAGGACGGGCTGGTGACGCTCGCGCACGGCACACACTCGATCGCCGGCAGCACCCTGACGATGGACGTCGCCTACGCCAACGCGGTCAAGGCCGGGGTGTCCCTGGTCGACGCGTCCCGGATGGCGTCGACCACGCCGGCCCAGACCTTCGGCTGGTACGACGTCGGCGCGATCGAGACCGGTAAGCGGGCCGACCTGGTGCTTCTGGACGAGGAGTACGCCGTCCAGAAGGTGATGCGGGCCGGGTCGTGGCTGGACTGATCGGCCCATGATCGGCACCGTCACTCTCAACCTCGCGCTGGACGTCACCTACGAGGTGGACCAGGTCGTCCTCGGCGGCAGTCATCGGGTCGACGCGATCCGGCAACGGGCCGGCGGCAAGGGTGTGAACGTCGCGCGGGTGGCGTCGACGCTCGGCCACCAGGTGCTCGTGCTCGGGTTCGTCGGCGGTGTCACCGGTGAGCTGGTCGCCGAGGAGCTCTTCGACGCCGGGCTGACCGCGCTGCTCACCCCGATCGCCGGGGAGACCCGCCGTACCGTTGCCATCGTCAACGGCGCCGACGGGGACGCGACGATCTTCAACGAGGCCGGCCCGTCGGTCACCAGCGACGAGTGGCGAGCGTTCCTCGACCGGATGCCGTGGGGTCGGCTGGGTGTCCTGGCATGCTCCGGCAGCCTTCCGCCGGGTCTGCCGGCCGATGCGTACGCCGAACTCGCGGTCCGGGCCCGGCATCACGACGTACTGACGGTGATCGACACCGGTGGCGACGCGCTGACCGCGGCGGCGAAGGCCGGTGCGGTCGTGCGCTCCAACGCGGCCGAGTTGCGCGACGCGCTCGGCGACACCACGGTCGAAGAGGGCGCTCGGCAACTGGTTCAGCTCGGCGCGACCGCGGCCGTGATCACCGACGGGTCGCGCGGAATGGTTGCCGCCAGCCACAAAGGTGTCTGGCGGGCGTTGCCGGTCGAGAAGGTGTCCGGGAATCCGACCGGGGCGGGAGATGCCTGTACGGCGGTGGTCGCCGCGGCCGTCGCGGAGGCGCCCGAGCCGGACTGGACCGTCGTACTGAAGTCTGCCGTCGCAGCATCCGCCGCCGCTGTCCTGACACCGGTTGCCGGGGACATCGATCTGGGCGCGTACCGGCGTTGGCAACCTCAGGTTGCCGTCAACTAGAAGGAGTTCTCATGCCGTTGGTTTCCGGGGCCGAGGTCGTGCTGGCCGCTGCCAAGGCCGGTCGCGGGGTCGGCGCGTTCAACGTCATCCAGCTGGAGCACGCGATCGCGCTGATCGCCGGTGCCGAGCAGGCCGGCGCGCCGGTCATCCTGCAGATCAGTGAGAACGCGGTGAAGTACCACGGCGCGCTCAAACCGATCGGTGTCGCCACCTTGGCTGCTGCGGCCGCCGCATCGGTCCCGGTCGTCGTACACCTCGATCACGCGATGGACCGCGACCTGGTCACCGAGGCGGTCTCACTCGGCTTCACCTCGGTCATGTACGACGCGTCGAAGCTCGAGTACGCCGACAACGTCGCCGCCACCAGCGAGGTGACGACGTTCTGCCACGACCACGGTGTCTTCGTCGAGGCCGAGATCGGTGAGGTCGGCGGTAAGGACGGCGTCCACGCGCCCGGCGCCCGCACCCGCCCCGACGAAGCCGTCGCCTTCGCCGAAGCCACCGGCGTCGACGCCCTCGCAGTAGCTGTCGGCTCGTCCCACGCGATGACCGAGCGCACCGCGACCCTCGACTTCGATCTGATCACCGAGCTTCACGCCGCGGTCGCCGTACCGCTCGTCCTGCACGGCTCCTCCGGTGTGGCCGACCCCGATCTCACCCGCGCCGTCGAGGCCGGCATGACAAAGGTCAACATCGCCACCCACCTCAACAACGTCTTCACCGAGTCGGTTCGCCAGACGCTCGCCGACAACCCGACGCTGGTGGACACCCGCAAGTACCTGGGCCCGGCCCGCGATGCGGTCGCCGCCGAGGTGGCTCGGCTGCTCGGAGTTCTGAAAGCGGTCTAGAGCGAGCTGAAAGCGGTCTAGAGCGAGGCGCTGCCGCGGACCCAGTGAGCGCGCAACTCGTCACGCGCGAACTGCACCTGCTCGCGCGCCTTCGGATCGGGTACTTCGAAGTCCTCGATCAACCGGGTCAGTGCCAACTCCAGCGCCGCGACCACGGCGTCCTCCTCGGACAGGTCGGACTCGGCCACCTCGCGGAGTCCGGCGGCGAGTGCGGTCAGTCCCGCCCGCTCGTGGTCGGTGAGCCGGACCGTGAGCTCGGTTCTGCTGTCCACGTCTGTCCTCCTGCGCTTGGTACAGTCATGGTGCCGTGCAACGACCGTGTTGCACAATACTCAAGGATGAGGCTCCGATCAGGATGACCGTGACGGTGGACGAGACGCTGCGTGAGGCGACCATCGCGGTGCTCGCCGAGCACGGCTGGTCCGGTGTGACGCTGGAACGGGTGGCCGAGCAGGTCGGCCGCTCGCGGGTCACCCTGTGGCGCCAGGGTCTGACCGTCGAGATGCTGCTGAACTCATTGCTCGACGCGCTCGCCGAGGACTACCGGAACACGATGTGGCCGGTCCTGGCCGGCTCCGGCACCGGCCGGGAGGGCCTGATCAGAACGCTGGAAGCGCTGTTCGACGTGATCGACCGGCATCTGCCGCTGATGCTGTCGTCGGATCTGGTCTTCCACCAGGAGCAGGCGCGCAACGGTCCGGTCTCGTTCATCGATCCGTTCGAGCGGTTCCTGCGCGAGGGGGAGGCGGACGGCACGCTGCATCCGCACGGCCGGATCAGCGACGTGGCCGAGGTGCTGATGGTCTCCGCGGCCTTCACCTACGTGCACATGCGCGGCCGCCACCACTGGTCCCGCGCCCGCGTCCGCCGGCTGACGCTCGACCTGGTGCTACGCGGCGTCGCCTTCTGATGAAACATGACTGTTGCAATTTCCGCAACGGCCATGTTTCACTGGCGGAAACCACGTTCCTGGAGGACCGCCATGACTCTTCCCTATGCCGAACCGCTGACCCGGCTGGCGCCACAGCCCCGGGTGATCCCCGAGCCGCCGCGCGTCGGTGAGCCCGGTGGTGACCCGTGCGGCCTGTGCGACTGGCTGGCCGATTACGAGCACTCCGAGCATCAGCCGCCGCTCTGGGTGAACGAGGACTGGGCGCTGATCCGGGCGACCGGTGTCACCATCCCCGGGGTGGTCTGGCTGGCCAGCCGGGGCCATCACGACACGTTCGCCGATCTGCCGGACCGGGTCGCCGCGAGCTACGGGCCCGTCGTCGCTCGGGTCGAGCGCGCGATTCTCGGACTGGGCGACATCGCGCGGGTGCATGTCTATCGTTGGGGCGACGGTTCGGCCCACTTCCACGTGTGGTTCTTCCCCCGGCCGCTCGGCATGCTCGAGGCACGGCGGGAGATGCTGCCGTTGTGGGCGGACCTACTGCCCGAAGCACCCAAGGAGGTCGTGGCCGATGCCGAGCGGAAGATCGCTGCGGCGATGGCGGCGGGCGACTGACGTGACCCCGACCGGCTCACACCCCGGACAGGCGCCTCTCCCCGGACCTCAGCCGGCGTTGGCGCGCAGGCTGGGAGTCGCGGACGCGGTGGTGATCGGCCTGGGGTCGATGGTGGGTGCTGGTGTGTTCGCGGTGTGGACCCCGGCCGCGCAGGCGGCCGGTGCAGGTCTCCTGATCGGGTTGGTGATTGCGGCGGTTGTTGCCTACTGCAATGCGGCGTCGTCGGCTCAGCTGGCGGCTGTCTATCCGGTGTCGGGCGGGACGTACGTGTACGGCCGGGAGCGGCTGGGGGAGTGGTGGGGTTTCGCCGCGGGCTGGTGCTTCGTCATCGGCAAGACCGCGTCGTGTGCGGCAATGGCGCTGACGTTCGCCACCTATGCGGTGCCCGGTGCCGAATGGCTCCAGCGACTGATCGCACTGCTCGCAGTTGCCGGGCTGGCGGCCGTCAACTACCGCGGGGTGACCAGGACCGCCCGGCTGACCAGAATCCTGGTCACGTGCACCTTGGTGGTCCTTGCTCTCGTGCTGGTTCTGCTCTTCACCGGTGAGCCACATCGCGAACTGCCGGCCCTCACCGGCACCTCACCGTACGGAGTCCTGCAGGCGGCGGGGCTGTTGTTCTTCGCCTTCGCCGGCTACGCGCGGATCGCCACGATGGGCGAGGAGGTGCGGGACCCCGCGAAGACCATCCCCCGCGCCATCAGCATCGCCGTGATACTTGCCATCGGCATCTACTTCGTGGTCGGCCTCGCGCTGTTGCGGGTGCTCGACCCCGCGACGACCGCCGCGCCGCTGGCCGCCGCGGTCGACGCGGTCGGTGCGGCCTGGGCGGTGCCGGTGGTGAGGATCGGAGCTGCGCTCGCCAGCCTCGGTGCGCTTCTCGCCCTGATCGCCGGCATCGGGCGGACCTCCCTGGCGATGGCGCGCAACCACGACCTCCCCGCGTGGTTGGCCGCCGTACATCCGCGCTACCAAGTGCCCCACCACGCCGAGATCGCGCTCGCCGTGGTCGTCGGCATCCTCGTCCTCACCACCGACCTCAGAGGCGTGATCGGCTTCTCGTCCTTCGGTGTCCTGCTGTACTACGCGATCGCCCACGCCTCCGCGTTCACGCAACCGGCCGATCAACGTCGTTGGCCTCGCGCCGTCAACGTGATCGGCCTGGTCGGTTGCGTTGTCCTCGCCGTCACCCTGCCGTGGACCTCAGCAGTGGTCGCTGCCGCACTACTTGGTCTTGCCCTGCTTGTACGGCGGTTGCGAGCACCTAGGACAGGTCCCGGCGAATCCGCCAGAAGCTGAACCCGGTCAGCCCCAGCGCGAGCAGCATGAACAACCCGAACTCACGCCACTGCAGAGCCCAGAAGGTGTCGGCCGTGAAGTACCGAACGTGCTGCCGATAGCCCTCGTCGGCCAGCCGCTGGAAGCACGCGTCCCGCTTCGGGTTGGGGCTCGTCTCCCTGGCCTGGCCCGGCGGCCCACCTGGTTCGCAGTCGATGGTCCACGAGGGCAGCACGCTCAGCGCCTTACCGGACTTGTCGACGGTCTCGTCGGTCAGCTTCCACGCGCCGACGACCCCGGTCGCGACTTCGATCTGCTTCACCTCCGGATTGGGCCCTGGCCCGGAGAGCATGAAGCCACGGATGTTCTCCGCGGAAGCGACGATGGTCAGGTCGGTCGGCGCCATCAGGTGCGGCCGGATGAACGTCGGCGTCAGGATCTGCACCAGGATCACCACGGCCAGGGTGACCGCGAGTGCGACGAGAGTACGTCGTACGACGAGTCCGACCGCGACACCCAGCGCGAACGCGAAGGCGGCGTACCCGACCGGGACCAGACCGCGGGCGGAGAAGACCGGAGGGAACATTCTGGGCAGGTAGGTGTTCGACTCCTGTCCGGCGTTGATCGCGTCGTCGATCGGGTCGGCCCACCAGGTGACGGCGAGGCTGAGCAGTCCGGTGATCGCGATCGCGCTCAGGCCGGTCATCCCGACCTTGGTCGCGAGCCAGCGCCGCCGGCCGATGCTCTGGCTCCACACCAGCCGGTGTGTCCCGGTCTCCAGTTCACGCGCGATCAGCGGTGCGCCCCAGAACGCCCCGATCACCGGCGGTACGGCGTACAGGAGCGCCTGTCCGATGTAGTACAGCTGCGGATTGAGCCGTTGGAATCCGAGGTTCCTGATGAACTCGGTGGTCAGCCGCTGATAGTCGTCCGCGAGGCCCGGCCCGGTGACGGCAAGGGTGATGATCGCCGCGGCGATCACCGAGCCGACCACCAGGAACTGGACGCGGAACTGCCGCCAGGTCAGCCAGATCATCGGTGTACCTCCAGCAGCGGGCGTTCGGGTTGGGCGGGGGCGGTGCGGCCCATGTAGGCCAGCACCAGGTCTTCGAGAGTGAGCTGACTGACGTTCCAGGCCGGGTCGAGGATCGGCTTGTCGGTCCGGATCAGGAACGTCGACTGCCGGTCCGTGTGGCTCTCGGTCACCACGTGCTGGTCCCGGGGCAGGTCCTTGGCGGCGCGCCGCGGCCCGGTCAGCCGGAAGTGCGTCGCGAGCAGGCTGTCGATCTCTCCATTCACCTGGACCCGCGAGTCCACCAGCACGATCAGGTAGTCACAGGCGCGCTCCACGTCGGAGACGAGGTGCGAGGACAGGACGACGCTCAACTCCTGCTCGGCGACCGCCTGCATCAGATCCTGCAGGAACTCGCGCCGGGCCAGCGGATCGAGCGCGGCGACCGGTTCGTCGAGGATCAGCAGGTCGGGACGCTTGGCCAGGCCGAGGGTCAGCGCGAGTTGCGCCCGCTGGCCGCCGGACAGCTTGCCGGCGCGCTGCTTCGGATCGAGGCCGAGGTGCTGGATCCGTTGCTGGGCCAGAGAATCGTCCCACCCGGGGTTGAGCCGGGCACCGAGTTTCAGATGATCGGTGATGCTCAGGCGGCTGTAGGTGGGCGTGTCCTGAGCGACGTACCCGACCTTCGCCTGCTGTGCTCCGGCCGCCGCACCGAGCACCTCGACGGTCCCGGTGGTCGGGCTGAGCATCCCGACCGCCAGGTTCAGCAGCGTGCTCTTACCCGCCCCGTTCGGCCCGACCAGCCCGACCACGTGCCCGGCCGGAACCTCCAGGTCGCAGTCGGTCAGCGCCCAGCGCCGCCCGTATCTCTTGCCCAATCCATGGGCCTGCAGAACCGCGGTCATGCTAAGTCCTCCAGAGCGGCGGTCCGAAAGGTTGTCAGGAACAACGCCTCGATGCTCTCGTCGTCGAGGCCGGCCTTGCGCGCCTTCGCCAGCCAGCGGCGCAGGTCCTGCCGGAGCGGGCCGTGGGCGGCGAGCGTGTTGTCGGTGAGCGTCCGGGTCACGAACGTGCCGCGCCCGGGCCGGGCCTGGACCAGGCCTTCGTGCTCGAGTTCGCGGTAGGCCTTGAGCACCGTGTTCGGGTTGATCGCCAGCGCCGCGACCACGTCCTTGACGGTCGGCAGCTGGTCCCCCTCCCGCAGCAGTCCGAGCCGCAGCGCGTTGCGGACCTGCTGAACGATCTGCTGGTACGGCGAGACCCCCGACCGGCCGTCCAGATGGAACTCGATCATCTTCAACCCCATTCAACTAGGTAACTAGCACTATAGGGGCATGACTCAAATAGCCGTCAAGACACAGTGGTGTCAGCGGATCGCGTCGTACCTTCTGAGCGCCTCGCGGCGGGCCTCGGCGTGGTCGACGATCGGGGCCGGGTAGCCGTCGGCGCCGCCGTGTTTCAACGGCTCGTGGGCGGCCTTGCCGTCGAGGTGGCGCAGCTCAGGGATCCAGCGCCGTACGTACTCGCCGTCGGGGTCGAACTTGAGCCCTTGCCCGATCGGGTTGAAGATCCGGAAGTACGGCGCCGCGTCCGCACCGCAGCCGGCGACCCACTGCCAGTTCAGCGAGTTCGACGCGAGATCGCCGTCGCGCAACGACCGCATGAACCAGCGGGCACCCAACCTCCAGTGCACGTGAAGATCCTTGACCAGGAACGACGCGACGACCATCCGCACCCGGTTGTGCAGGAAGCCGGACTCCGCGAGTTGCCGCATCCCGGCGTCGACGAACGGGAACCCGGTCCGGCCCTCGCACCAAGCCTCGAATGCGTCCCCGGGCTCGTCGTACTCCATCCGCTCGAACTCCGGCCGCAACGGTTTCCAGGCCGCCTCGGGATGCCGTGCCAGCAGGTCCGCGCAGAACTCCCGCCAGGCGAGCTGGCGCCGGTACGCCTCCGCGCCGGCGCTGCGCTTGCGGGCGAGGTCGGCGAGCATCGTGCGCGGGTGGATCTCGCCGTACTTCAGCGGGATCGACATCCGCGAGATGCTGTCGAGATCGGGCCGATCGCGCTCGTCGTCGTACCGTCCGACGTCGTCCAAGTAGTCGCGCCAATGGTCGAGAGCAGCTTGCTCGCCGGCACCCTCAGCTGTGCTGTCCGGGAGATTGTCGCCGTCGGCCGCGATCCAGTCGACCTTCGCCGGCGGGTCGACCGGATGTCGCCAGCCGTGCTCGAGCCAGCGGCGGAAGTACGGCGTGAACACCTGATAGGGGCGGTTCTGCTGGTTCAGGATGCGGCCGGGTGCGATCGCGTACGGCGATCCGGTCGCGACCAGCGGACAGTTCAATGAGGCTTCAACTTCTGTGTCCCGGTCCTGTCCGTACGGCGCGTGATCCGCGCTGATGTGGACGCTGGTCGCCCCGACCTCGCCCGCCAGTGCCGGGACCACCTCGACCGGATCTCCCCGTCGTACGACGAGCTGGCCGTCGACCGACTCCGACAGGCTCCGCAACGATGCGGCCAGGTGCTCACGCCGTGGATCGCCGGCCCGATCCCAGAGCCTGGGGTCGAGGACGAACAGGGCCACCACCCGCCCGTCACCCGCGGAGACGGCATCCAGCAAGGCCGGATTGTCCGCCAGGCGTAGATCCCGGCGGAACCACATCACTGCTGCCACATCCCGCATCCTCCGGTAGTACCCACCACCATCCGCGGTGCCGTGCCGACCTGCTACCACAAGAACCGAACAGGCGATTGGGTAAGGCTTGCCTCCATAGGCGAGAATGGCTTTCGTGAGCGAGCTGATCGATACCACCGAGATGTACCTGCGGACCGTCTACGAGCTGGAAGAAGAAGGCATCCTGCCGCTGCGCGCGCGGATCGCCGAGCGACTGCACCAGTCCGGCCCGACGGTCAGTCAGACGGTGGCGCGGATGGAGCGCGACGGGCTCGTCACGGTCGAGGGCGATCGCCATCTCGAGCTCACCGAGGTCGGCCGGAAGCAGGCGGTCCGGGTGATGCGCAAGCACCGCTTGGCCGAGCGGCTGCTGGTCGACGTGATCGGGCTGGAGTGGGAGGACGTGCACGCCGAGGCCTGCCGCTGGGAGCACGTGATGAGCGACGCGGTCGAGCTGCGGCTGCTGAAGATCCTGAACCACCCGACCGAGTCGCCGTACGGCAACCCGATCCCGGGCCTCGAGGAGCTGCTGACCGACGGCCAGGCGAGCGGCACCGAGCAGTTCCGGATCGGCGTCGAGCCGCTGGACAAGGTGCTCGACCAGGCCACCGGTAACAGCGTCCGGGTGCTGGTCCGCCGGATCGCCGAGCCGGTCCAGACCGACGACGGTGCGATGGCGGTGCTGCGCAAGGCCGGCGCGCTGCCGGGCCGCGAGGTCGACTCCACCCTCGACGCCGAGGGCGTCCTGGTCGGCAGCCGCGAGGCCGGCGGCGTGATCAGCGACGAGACGGCCGGGCATATCTTCGTCAGCCGGGTCTGAGGTTTCCGTACTTCAAAGCTGTATTAAGACCTCCAACGCTGAGCGCTCGATGCTGTACAGCGTGTGGTCACGAGGTAGCGTCTGTCCGCAATGTCTGAGAACGAGATCGACTGGCCGGAGTATCTGCGGGAGTTCCACACCGCGACTCCGGGCAGCACCGAAGCCCTGCTGTCCCGAGCGGTAGCAGGCGACCACACGCCGTACCGCTGGCTGGTTCGTGCTGTCTCCGGCGAGGCCCGGCGGGTTCTGGACCTCGCGTGTGGGAACGGTCCGGTCGCGCGTGAGCTGTACGGGCGGTGGGTCGTCGGTGTCGACAACAACCCGGCCCAGCTCGCCGCCGCACCGGGTCCGAAGGTCCAGGCCGACGCTTTGCACCTCCCGTTCGCGAACGAGGTCTTCGACGTCGTCACCTGCTCGATGGGCCTGATGGTGCTGCAGCCGCTGCCCGGCGTACTGGCCGAGGCGGCTCGGGTACTGCGGCGTGGCGGCGTACTGGCCGCGATCGTGCCGGCTGTGCGACCGCTGCGGCGTGGTGACATCCGCACGCTGAGCGGGCTGACCACGCGGCTGCGGTCGACCCCGCAGTTCCCGGCCGGTGGTGAGATCACCGAGCTCAAGGACAAGTTGCATCACGCCGGTTTCGATGTGATGGAGAGCCAGCGCGAGCGGTACGTGTACATGATCCGCACCCGCGACGACGCCCAGCGCCTGGTCAACGCGCTCTACCTTCCCGGTACGCCGGACCTCCGCCGCGACACCGCGGCCGGCTGGCTCGCCGACCGGGCCGAGTCGAAGGACGGCCTCGAGGTCGCGATCCCGATCCGCCGTATCACCGCGATGCGCACCAAGCTGGCCCTGACCGGGTCCTGATCGCCCGCACCCGGCAGGGCCTGCGGTAGGTAACGTGTGCACGTGAGTGCGCTGCGCTGGTCCGTTCGGACGGTCGACCGGGCGCTCGACGGTGAGACGGTCTACCGCGAGCTGCTGGCCGGTGAACCCGTCGCGTTCTGGCTCGACGGCAGTCTGACCGACCGGGCGGTCCGACGGGTCTCGATCCTCGGTACGACGCTCGGCGCCGGCGCGGAGGTCGTCGTACGAGATGTTGCTTCAGGCGACGTGTTCGCCGAGTTGCAGGAGCTGATCGCGGCCAAGGGTGCGCGGCTGGACGGCGTACCGGATGAGCTGACCGGGCTGTTCAACGGCGGGTACGTCGGGTACTTCGGGTACGAGTTGAAGGCGCTGACCGGGGGAGCCGCGGCCCACGAGTCGCCGACGCCGGACGCGCTGTGGATCTGGGCGAACCGGTTCGTGGTGATCGACCACGACCGGGATGTGAGCTACCTGGTCCATGTGGACGAGTTCGACGACGGCTGGCTGGATCGGGCCTCGCGCAGTACGTCCCACTGGTCGATGTCCGGGGTCGACACGCAGGCGATCGCTCGGCTCGACCTCGAGACGCATCTGGAGCAGGACCGGGCGACGTACCTGGCCGGGATCGGCAAGTGCATGGCCGCGCTCGAGGCCGGGGAGACGTACGAGGTGTGCCTGACGAACCGCGTCCGGCTGCCGGCCGTACCCGATCCGTTCGAGTTCTTCCTCTGGCAGCGGGCGCACAACCCGGCGCCGTACGCCGCCTTCCTCCGGTACGGCGATCTCGCGGTGGCCAGCTCGTCGCCGGAACGGTTCCTGACCGTGGACGCGGACGGCTGGGCGGAGTGCCGGCCGATCAAGGGGACCTCCCCGCGCGACCCGGACCCGGCGCAGGACGAGCTGGCCGCGAAGGCGCTCGCCGAGGACGAGAAGACGCGGGCCGAGAACCTGATGATCGTCGACCTGATCCGCAACGACCTCGGCCGGGTGAGCGAACCGGGTACGGTGCATGTCCCGCAGCTGATGGAGGTCGAGAGCTACCGGACCGTCCACCAGCTCGTCACCACCGTGCGTGGCCGGCTGCGGTCCGGGGTGTCCGCACTCGACGCCGTCCGGGCGTGCTTCCCGCCGGGGTCGATGACCGGGGCGCCGAAGATCCGGACGATGGAGATCCTCGACGAGCTCGAATGGAGTGCGCGCGGGGTGTACTCGGGTGTGCTGGGTTATCTGACCGTGGACGGGCGGGCGGATCTGAGTGTGGTGATCCGGACCGCGGTGCTGACGCCGTCCGAGACGGTCATCGGTACGGGGGGTGCGATCGTGCTCGACTCGGACCCGGTCGCGGAGTACGACGAAATGGTGCTGAAGGCAACGGCAGCCGTCGGCGGGAACGCCGCGGCCGAAGGGTGGGGGAGATGAGTGACATGCAGGTGGCGGATTCGTTCCTGGTGGCCAATGGCAAGGTTCGGGGGATCGAGCTGCACCGGGAACGGTTCGTCGGGTCGTGTGCGGCGGCCGGCGTCGAGGCCGCGGGCTTCTGGACCGACCAGGTCCGCCGGTTGCCGGGGTTCGGTCGCTGGTTCCCGCGGTTCGAGCTCCGTACCTCGGGGGAGTTGGCGGTTCAGCTCCGCCCGGCCCCACCTGTCGGCGGTCGGGTGCGGGTCGTCGTACACGAAGGTCCCGATCCGCGCACCGCGCCGCGCGTGAAGGGGCCCGATCTGGAACTCCTGGGCAAGTTGAAGGAGGCCGCGTCCCACCGAGCCGACGAGATCCTCCTGCTGGACCAGGACGGCACGGTCCTCGAAGCGGCGTACTCCGCCATCGCCTGGTGGGAGGACGACACCCTCTGCTTCCCGCCCTCCGACCGCCCACTCCTCCCGTCGGTCACCGCCGCCCTGCTCCGCCAGGTCGCCACGACCCAAGGCATCGAGGTCGCCGAACGAGCTTGTACACCGACCGACCTGCAGTCCCACGAGGTCTGGCTCCTCAACGCCCTCCACGGCATCCGCCCCGTCCACGCCTGGTCCGACTCCGCCATCGACCCGCTGCCGAACTCGCAAGCCACCAGTTGGCAGAACCATCTGACCGCCCTCGCCCAACCGCTGTAAAACCCTGACCGGGTGAGCTGACGCTCGGTCGTGGAGATCTGCGCGGGATCGGGCGGTTGAGGAGCAGAAATCCACGACTCGGCGCCTCGGGGCGATTGGTGTGTGTTGAAAAAGTGATATCACAATGCTACCTTTTGGATATTCGAGAGGAGCTGTGATGGCTGAGGTGGATGTCGCGGTGGAGATGCCGGCGCCGAAGGTGACGGAGAGGGTGGCCCGGGAGATCAACGGGTGGCCGATGGCCGGGCTGGCGTTCGTGCTGGTGGTGCTCGGGGTCGTGGTGTTCATCCTCGGCATCGCGAACGGACAGGGCACGCTGGTCGTCATCTCGATCCTGGTGTTCCTGGCCGGGCTGTTCGTCGCCGGCGGGTTGACGCCGGTGGCGCCGGGCCGGGCGCGGGTCCTGCAGATCCTGGGGCGGTACAGCGGGACGATTCGCATCGACGGGCTGCGCTGGGTCAACCCGATCTCCACCCGCAAAGTGGTGTCCACCCGGATCCGCAACCACGAGACAGCTGTTGCCAAGGTCAACGATGCCGACGGCAACCCGATCGAGATCGCCGCGGTGGTGGTCTGGCAGGTCGAGGACACCGCGCAGGCGACGTTCGAGGTGGACGACTTCGTCGAGTTCGTCGCGATCCAGACCGAGACCGCGGTCCGCCACATCGCGAACAGCTACCCGTACGACGTCCACACCGAGGACGGCGGCCTGTCGCTGCGGGACAGCACCGACGAGATCACCGAGACGCTGTCGACCGAGATCGGCGCCCGGGTGCAGGCTGCCGGGGTCCGGGTGATCGAGTCCCGCATCACCCATCTCGCGTACGCGCCGGAGATCGCCCAGGCGATGCTGCGCCGCCAGCAGGCCGGTGCCATCGTGGCCGCCCGGCAGCGGATAGTCGAAGGTGCGGTCGGCATGGTCGAGCTGGCCCTGGACCGGCTGTCCGAGCACGACGTCGTCGAGTTGGACGAGGAGCGCAAGGCCACCATGGTCAGCAACCTGTTGGTGGTGCTGTGCGGTGACAAGGACGCCCAGCCTGTGGTCAACACCGGCACGCTCTACCAGTGAGCCGGCGCCGTGGCCGTCGAACGTAAGAAGATCCTGCTCCGGCTGGATCCCGTGGTGCATGATGCGCTGGCCCGCTGGGCAGCCGACGACCTGCGCAGCACCAACGCCCAGATCGAGTACCTGCTCCGCCGGGCGCTCGCCGACGCCGGCCGGCTCCCGTCCGGGGTCGGCAAGATGCGCCGTCCGGGCCGCCCGTCCAAGGAGGAAGACGATGAGTAGAAGTGTCAGTACCGTCGCCTCAGGCAACCACCTCAGCTTGGTGCGTGCCCCGGGCGGCCGCGGGACGCTGCCGCGGCGACCGCCACTGCGGCGCCCTCGAGTTGTTGCCCTCGGCAGAGTCAAGGCCCCGGACGCCTTGGCTGCCAGGCTTTTCCTGCTCGCGTACGACCCGGAGAGCGGGCGTATGGTGGGCCGGTGGACGAAGCTCGGCCGGATCCTCCGGGCCGCGGCCCTCGTGGACCTCCAGCTCAGCGGAAACCTTGCCGACGACAACGGCCGGGCCCGGCTGACCAAAGCGGCCGATCCGGCCGACCCGGTGCTGGCCGGTGTGCTCAAGGACGTCAGTCGGGTCGGCCCGCGGAAGTGGCGAACCTGGATCGACCGGCGCCACGGCGCGATCGTTCGGGACGTCCGCGACGGGCTCGAACGCGCCCGCCTGATCAAGGTCGAGCGCTACCGCATCCTCGGCCTGTTCCCGGCCGACCGCATCACCCTGCGGCATCCGCTGGTACGACGCCAGCTGCTGCGGAACGCCACCGACGCGCTCCGGCCGGCCCGGCTCGTCACGCGCATCGACCTCCGGGACGCGGCGATCGTCGTCCTGGCTGCGACCGGTGATCTGCGCACTGTCGTGCCCAAGGACCAGCGCGCCCGGCACAAGGATCGCCTGGCGCAACTCGCCGTACGAGTCGGTCCGGTGGTGCCGGCGTTGAAGAAGGCGCTCCAGCAGAGCAACTCGTCGGCCGGCGGATGACCTGGCTTGACCGGTGAACCCGGCCCGGTGCTATGGTTCCTTACTCAAGTAATGAACCTAAGAACCTGATCATCACCTGATCCGGCCGGAGTCGATCGCGAGAGGAGGCCGTGATGTTCGATGATCGCAGCCCGATCTACCTGCAGATCGCCGAGCAGATCAAGAACGACATCGTCACCGGCGCCCTCGCCGAGGATGAGCAGGTGATGTCCACGAACCAGTACTCCGCGTTCTACCGGATCAATCCGGCCACCGCGGCCAAGGGGTTCGCCCAGCTGGTCGACGAGGGTGTGCTCTACAAGAAGCGCGGGATCGGGATGTTCGTCAGCCCGAACGCGCGAGAGCTGCTCCGCACCGGCCGCCGCGACTCGTTCTTCGCCGAGGTGGTCGACCCGATGATCCGGGAGGCCAAGGCGATCGGCGTACCGCTGAAGGACGTCGTCCAGCACATCCGCACCTACGGAGACGCGTGATGACCAACCGCACCCTGGAAACCACTTCGGCAGCCGCCGACTTCGTCTCCGCCGAGGAGACCGAGCCCGCGCTGGCGGCGCGGACGGAGAACCTGTCGGTCCGGTTCGCCGGTGTGCCGGCGCTGGACCGGCTCGACCTGCGGCTGGCGCCGCGCAAGATCCACGGCCTGCTCGGCCGCAACGGCTCCGGCAAGAGCACGCTCGCCGCGACACTGGCCGGCTTCCGGCGGCCGGACGAGGGCCGGGTGCTGATCGAGGGCGGCGACCTCGGTACGGCGGTCGAGCCGTACGAGAACGCGGTCGCCACCAGCCGGATCTGCCTGATCCGCGAGTCGGGCGACCTGATCGCCGCGGCGCCGGTCAAGCACGCGCTCGGTCTGGCCGCGAGCCTGCGTCCTAACTGGGACGAAGACCTCGCCGGTGAGCTGCTCGACCGGTTCGAGGTGCCGACGAACAAGAAGGTGCAGAAGCTGTCCCGCGGTAAGAAGTCCGCGCTCGGGGTCGTCCTCGGGCTGGCCAGCCGCGCGCCGCTGACCATCTTCGACGAGACCTACCTTGGCATGGACGTGCCGTCCCGCAACTTGTTCTACGACGCTCTGCTCGCCGACTACGCCGAGGTGCCGCGCACGATCGTGCTGTCGACCCACCTGGTCAGCGAGGTCAGCACGGTGCTCGAGGAGGTCGTCATCCTCGACAACGGCCGGCTCGTCACCCAGGCGCCGGTGGACGCGCTCCGCGGCCGTGGCGCCTCGATCGTCGGACCGGCCGCGGTGGTGGACGACTTCACCGCCGGGTTCACCGTGCTCGCCGAGGAGAAGCTCGGCGGCACCAAGTCCACCACCGTGCTGGGCGACCTCGATCCCGCGCTCCTCGCGCAGGCAACTGCGGCCGGTCTCGAGATCGGCCCGGTCGGACTGCAGGACCTCTTCGTCCACCTGACCGCTACCAGCAGCAAGGGAGATCGCCGGTGAGCGCGACAGTCGAGCACGCCTTGCCGCGGGGTGTCACCTCGACCAACCGGTTGCGGCAGGTGTTGCTGGCGATGCTCGTCGGCACCCGGCCGATGCTGGTCGGCTACTGGCTGGTGATGCTGTTCCTGTTCCTCACAATCGGCGTCTGGTACCTGATCGCCACTGGCGGGCTCGATCGCAGCATGTGGGACTGGGGCACTCAGTCGCCGAAGTACTTCTCGATGGCGATCGGCATCACCATCACTCCGGCGTACCTCAGCCTGCTGATCGCGCAAGGCGTCACCCGGCGGATGCTTTCCATTGCCTCAGGCATCTATCTCACCGGTGCCGCGGTCGCGACCGCGGCGTTGTGGGTGCTGATGTACCAGGGCGAGCGCGTGCTCTACAGCGCACAGGGCTGGTCGCAGACGATGCAGAACCCGCACCTGTTCCACGACACCTCGCAGGCCGGTCTGATCTTCACCGAGTTCTTCCTGCTGATCCTGTCGCACGAGGCGGCCGGGTGGTTGCTCGGCATCACGTTCTGCCGGTTCGGCTTCTGGCGCGGTCTGCTGATGCTGCCGCTCTCGCTGATCCCGGCAGCGGTCACCGAGTTCCTGTTGATCGCTCAGTGGCTCGCCGACGTGTTGACGAGCATCGGCTACCAGCGTCCGCCACTCGCTGTCGCCGTGCCGTCCATCCTGGTGGTGAGTGCTCTCGGGTGGTACGTCGGCTACCTTCTGCTGCGGCCGATGGCACTGAAGCCGGCGAAGAGTTGAGACCCTGGTTATGCACAGGGGGTGTGTATAACCAGGACGATTTCTGTGGATGGTCGCGGGATCACTGTGGATGACACGCGGTAGGTGGCGAATTCACGAAATCTCTTGGCACAAAGGGTTGTGCGGCCCTGGGCGACGGCGGTAGAAATGTCGACACGCCGCTTCTGATCTGAGCGGTGGGTCGAACGGAAACCGAGGACCCTAGCGGTGGGGATCCCCACCGAGGTAGACCGGTGACGGGGTCTGCCGGCCTCTACGGACCCGTTCGGGAGGCTGGAGACGTCACCTTCCTTCAGCTATTGCGGGGCCCCTCCGACTCATACTCGGAGGGGCCCCGCTTCATGCATAGCGGCACAGCATGCCCGGCATATCGGCACCCCGCCGTGCCGTTTCAAACAAACGCACGGGCCGTCGACAACCAGCATGGCCGTCGACGACAAGTAGGGCCGTCGACAGCACAGCGCCGGCCGGCGCACAGAACGGTTGTGCGCCGGCCGGCGGTTTCGGGGTGAGTCAGTGAAGTGCGATCTTCAGCGCCGAGGACGAGCCGCGGGCTGCTACCTGCACCTCCACTCCGCGCGTCGTGGTCACCAGTTGGTACGACGCCGAGCGACCGTCCAGCGAAACACTCTTCACCGTCGCGCCGGTCGGCAGTACGGCGCCGATCGTGAACTTCGCGCCGACACCCTTCACCTTGACATCGGTCCGCAATTCCTTACCTGTAAGGCGTGCGGACACATCGACCGAGCCGCGACCGAGCCGGATGTTGCTACCGGCCACCTTCTGCTGGCCTTCCGGAAGCTGCGGGATCACCGCGACCTTGCCGTGTCCGAGGTCCGGGTCCACGCCGAGCTGCTGGTGCACGACCGGCCACAGGATGCCGTACGCGCCCCAGGCCTGGAGCGCCATCGAGCGGTCGTAGAACGGCCGGCCGATGTTCGCCGGTGAGTCGGGCGACGGTGCGATCTCCGGCATCGCGCCCGGTGTCTCCCAGACCGTCGGGTCGAGCTGGATGCGGGCGTTGCCGGTCGTGTAGACCTGTTGCTGGTCCTTGCCCAGCCGACCGTAGTTGCCCTCAGCAACCGCCATGATCGAGGTGTTCAATCCGAACATGGCCCGCTCGCTCTTCACCTGCGAGACGACCGGGTCACAGGACGGCCCAGGGTTGCCGGCCGGGTCGGAGGTCGGCCCGGTGCCGGTGTGATAGAGGCCGAATTCCCCTGTGTAGCAAGGCTTCTCGCGCTGGTCGAGCGCGGTCGTCGCATTCGCCGTCGAGGACAGCGGAGAATCCGGCTGACCCGGACGAACCAGGACCGCCTCCATCGGTGTCACGCCGGTCCAGTGCCGCTGGAAGATCGGCGTGTTGTCGTTCGCGGGATTGGCCGGGTCGTCGATCGAGTCGGCGTACCCCAGGGCCTGCGGAACCCACCACTGCGCCTCGAAGCGGGACTCGAGGTCCGTGGCGCGGGCGGTTGCCCATTGCTGGACCGCCGTGTCGTGCTTGGACGCGGCCATGTCCGCGACGTCGCGCAGACCGCGGGCGAGGTAGACGGTGCTGTCGAGCTTCTCGACACCCATGCCGCTGCGCTCGACGTTCGCCAGGCCCTCTGGCCAGCCATCGCTGTCCTTGTCCAGTTCACGGTAGATGTACTGCAGGTTGCGGACGCTGAAGTCGTACATCTCGTTGCGGAACCTGTCGTCACCGGTCCACCGCCACAGCGTCGCGACCGCACTCGGGAACTTCGCCGTCTCGTCGGTGTTGCCCGCGCTCTGGTTGGAGCCGAAGTACACGTCGCCGGTCGGGACCACCTCGTGGGCAACCTTGCCGCTGCGGTTGTTGAGGAGGTCGCTGATGTCACGCAGCGCGCGGAGGTGCTCCTTGGTCGTGTCGAACTGACCGGCCGCGACCGCGGCGTACGCGGTGTACTCTCCGTCGGTCCCGAACAGCCACGGGTAGTCCGGGAAGCCCGCCCCGAACCAGCGGGCGGTGTCGATCGTGCCGACCGGTGCCGGGTAGGCCTTGCCCTCGTTCACGTCGCGGATGCGCAGGTTGCGTGCCTCCTGGACGGAGTCCGCGAGGTTCTGCTTGCTCCACTCGACGCTCTGCTGCAGTAGCCGGTCACCAGGCAGGTCCACTGCGGACATACTGTCGATCTCTTGCCGGTCCCGCGTCTTTGCCTTCAGCAATGATTCCGGGCTGCTCAGGGCGCGACGGTACTCGCGCTGTGTGGCAGACACGCCTCCGTCAGAGCCGGCGACTGCGAACCAGATCGTCTTCGACTTGCCGGCCGCGAGACTCACGTCGTACGTGAGCCGCCCGCCAGTGCCCTTGCCGACGAGGGAGTCGTCGCAGCGTGCGGGCGTCGTGCCGTCGGCCGGGCAGATCACTGCGGGATCTTGCGGACCGCGGTTGTTCGGGCTGAGGGCGTGGCCCGTCGGACGCAGGGACGATCCGACGAACGCGGCGTAGTCGTGCTCGGTCGCGTTCGGGTACGACGGTGTGCCCTGCTCGCGGAAGCGCAGCGAGCCGTCAGCGTACGCGCCGGTGTCCGGCAGGTTCGCGGCGGCCGCACTCGGTGTCGTCCAGCCCCACGGGTACGACGCCATCAGTTCGGAGTGCGCGTCCACGTCGAGCTTGACCGTCTTCGCCGTACTGGATTCGAGCGTCAGCCCGACGAGCGTCGCGCGGATGCCGTCCGGGACGAAGTCGGTACGGCCTACGCGCACATCACCGGAGTAGTCGATCCGGCTGTAACCGTGGCCGCTGGTGTACTTCTGCGCAGCCACGTCCTTACCGAGCCAGGCGCCGTCGAGCCCGAACCACAGGCCGTCGAGGAGCTTGATCGGCTGCGTCCAGAAGCCGCCCATCTCACCGCGGATGTGCCACCCGGCCGCGGGGTAGAGGCCGGTCTCGTCGCCCATCGCGTAGGCGCGATCGCCGACGACGAGCGACCGGCGGTCGGCCAGCCGGGTTGTCTCCGAGAGCTCTGACGGTGCGACGGTTGGCCCGCCGGCCGCCTGGGGCGGGGTCGAGCCGGCGGTCGCCGAGGCGGTGCCGGCCAGGATGGTCGCTGTGGCGAGCAGCGTGACGCCGGCCGTACGTCGGGCCCGACGTGGTGGGGCGGTGCTGCGTCTGACGGATGGGCGGAGAGTCATGGCGGTGTCCTCCTTTTTCGCGGCGCGCATGCACCGCATCAGCCAGGGGCTGAACTACCCCTGATCACCAGTTCGGGTTGCAGCAGGCGTTCGGTCGGTACGCCGGACGTCGTACCAGTCAAGCTCTGTGTTTCAGTGAGAATGGCGATGAGCTCGCAGGCGATCTCGTCCATCGGCTGCCGGAGACTCGTCAGGCCGGGGGAGACCACCGAGGCGAGCGGTGAGTCGTCGAAGCCGGTGACGCCGACGTCGACGCCGGGAGTGAGGCCGCGCCGGCCGAGCTCGCGGAGCGCACCGAGGGCGAGAATGTCGCTCAGGGCAACGATCCCGACCGGCGGCTGGTCGCTGTCGAGCAGCTCGGCGGTGGCCCGGGCGCCTTCGTCGATCGCGTCCTCGCCGCACCGCACGGCCAGCCCGCCGGTGGGAAGGCCGAGCTGCTTGCACCGGCCACGCCAGCCGGCCAGCCGGTCCTCGGCCAGGCCGGACGACCTCGGCCAGCTGAGGAAGGCGATCCGCCGGCGGCCGGTCTCGTACAGGTGCTGCACTGCCATCGCGGACCCGGCCGCGCCGTCGACGTCGACCCATGGGCCAGGCTGGGTGGTCTCCTTCCACACCCGGCCGAAGGACACGAACGGGATCTGCGTGTCCTTCAGCCAGCCGTGCCGCGGGTCGTGCGTCTCCGTCTGCGAGAGCACGAACCCGTCGACCAGGCGGCGTGCGTGCAGGTCGTCGTACGTCGGCATGCCCTCGACGCCGGGCGGCGCGGTGAACAGGAGGATGTGCCGGCCGGTCTTCTCCGCGGCGGCGCACAGTTCGTGCAGGAACTGGTCCATCACCAGGTGGGCCTGGTCCGGCCAGCTGGGAACGCAGTAGCCGATCAGTTCGACGGCGCTGGTGCGCAGGCTGCGGGCGTTACGATTGGGCCGGTAGTTGAGCAGTTCGATCGACCGGTTCACCCGTTCGAGCGTGTCCGGCCGGAGGCGATGCGGTGCGTTCAGGGCGTTCGACACCGTCTGGACCGACACCTCGGCGTGGGCGGCAACCTGCTTCAACGTAGCCACGGCGACCTCCCACGGATACTTTGAACGTTAAAAACATCCGCAGTCTGCCGCCCCGCCCCGGCCGTGTCAACGCCTCGGCGGCCCCTTCCGGATGATCGAAAGGGTGTGCTCCGGCGAGGCGGGGGCGATCCAGCGACCCCACCAGCTGGCACCCGCGGCGGCGAAGTCAGCGGGGTCGCCACCGCTCACCTTGATGTCGAACGGTTCTCCGCGCTCGGCCAGCAACGCCCGTACGTCGTCCGGCGTGATCTGTTGTGGTGCGTCGGTCGAGCCCTTGTAGGCGCAACTGCCATCCCATCGAAGGATGCGGCGCCGTACGGCGGGAACCAGCATGTTTCCGCCGATCCAGATCGGGATCCGCGGCGTCTGCACAGGTCGTGCCGTCAACTGCACGCGGTCGAGCTGATAGTGCTTGCCTTCGAAGCTGAACTGTTCGCCGGTCCACAGGCGGTCGATCACCTCGAGCCCCTCGTCCAGCATCTCCGCCAGCACCTTCGGATCTGGAGCCCGGCCCAAGAACGGGTCGCCGGGGTCGCCGATGCCGACACCCAGCACGAACCGTCCGCCCGACAGGTGATCCAGCGCCACCGCCTCGGCCGCGACCTTCCATGGCCGCCGCCGAGGCAGCGGTGTCACCGTCGTACCGATCCTGATCCGGGACGTGGCCGCCGCCATCGCGGCCAGGCAGATCCACGGGTCGTACGTCGGCTGCGTCGCGTCGCCCTGATAGACGAGATAGTCCTCCAGGAACATCGCAGCCCAGCCGGAGTCCTCGGCGGCCCGCGCGAGCTCGGCGAGCCCGCGCGGATCCCGTCCTGGTCCTACCGCCCCGACCGTGACCGAGAATCGCATGCCGATGACGGTAACCACCGGCACCGACAGATCAGGCGGTGTGGCCGCCGTCGATGGTGAGTTCGGTGCCGGTGAGGTAGGCGGCGTTCGGACCGGCCAGGTAGGTGATGGCCGCGGCCACCTCGCTGGTGGTGCCGAAGCGGTCCAGGGCCAGGTCGGCGATCTGGGCCGCCGCGAACGGGCCGTCCGCCGGGTTCATGTCGGTGTCGATCGGACCGGGCTGGACGACGTTCGACGTGATGCCGCGGGACCCGAGTTCGCGGGCCAGGCCCTTGCTGAGACCGATCAGTGCCGACTTGCTCATCGCGTACAGCGTCATGCCCGGGCTGGTGACCCGGCCCGCGGCGCAACTGCCGAGATGAATCAGCCGGCCGCCGTCGGACATTCTTGGTACGGCGGCCTGCGCGGCGGCATAGACGCCACGGATGTTCACCGCGAGCACCCGGTCCACATCGTCCAGGGTGAAGTCGGTGATCGGGCCGATCGCGCCGACACCCGCGTTGTTGACCAGGATGTCGAGCCCGCCGAGCCGGTCCGCGGCCCGGGCGACGCCGTCGGCCACCGCGACCGCGTCGGCCGCATCGATCTCGAGTGCGTACGCCGTACGTCCGAGCGCCTCGATCTCCTTCACCACCCTCGCCGCGGCGTCCGGAGAACTGTTGTAGGTCAGCGCGACATCCGCGCCGCGCTCGGCCAGTGCGATCGCGGTCGCCGCGCCGATGCCGCGGCTGCCACCGGTCACCACTACCTTCTTGCCAAGTAGTTCGTTCATGCCTTCAGTTCACCGGGGTACGTCCGCTCGTTCTGGCGGAAATCGGACCCGAGATCCTGGTGTCGCATTCTCGCGACACCTCCATGGCGCAAAACCGCTAGAGACTGTCGGTGCGGCCAGGGATGCTGGAGGACGTGTACGAATGCAGAGAGCGGTGTGTCCGCGCGGTCCAGTCGAAGGACGCGCGGTTCGACGGGTGGTTCTTCACCGCGGTGCTGACGACGAAGATCTACTGCCGGCCGAGTTGCCCGGTGGCGCCGCCGAAGGTCGAGAACATGCGGTTCTACCCGAGCGCCGCCGCCGCTCAGCAGGCCGGCTTCCGCGCCTGCAAGCGTTGCCGTCCGGACGCCAGCCCGGGGTCGCCGGAATGGAACCACCGGGCTGACCTCGTCGCCCGCGCGATGCGACTGATCGCGGACGGCGTCGTCGACCGCGACGGCGTACCAGGCCTTGCCACCCAGCTCGGGTACAGCGTCCGTCAGGTGCAGCGCCAACTGCAGGCCGAGCTCGGCGCCGGTCCGCTTGCGCTCGCTCGGGCCCAGCGCGCCCAGACCGCCCGGCTGTTGATCGAGACCAGCGAGCTACAGATGGCCGACGTGGCGTTCGCGGCCGGGTTCTCCAGCGTGCGAACGTTCAACGAGACGGTGCAGGAGGTGTTCGCCCTCGCGCCGACCGAGCTGCGCACCCGGGCCAGGAAGGGTACGACGACCGCCGCGCCCGGCACGATCTCACTACGGCTGCCGTTCCGCGCACCGCTGACTCCTGACAACCTGTTCGGCCATCTGATCGCGACCGGCGTGCCGGGTGTCGAGGAGTGGCGCGACGGTCACTATCGACGCACACTCCGGCTTCCGCACGGCCACGGTGTCGTCGCGTTGAAGCCGATGCCGGACCACATCGCCTGCCAACTGTCACTCACCGACCAGCGTGATCTGGCGATCGCGATCAGCCGTTGCCGCCGGATGCTCGACCTCGATGCCGACCCGGTCGCGGTCGATGATCTGCTGAGCACTGACCCGGTGCTCGCACCGCTGATCGCGAAGGCGCCTGGTCGCCGGGTGCCGCACACGGTCGACGGCGAGGAGTTCGCCGTACGGGCTGTGCTTGGGCAGCAGGTGTCGACCGCCGCCGCGCGGACTCATGCGCATCGGCTCGTCCGGCAGCATGGTGAGCCGATCGAGGACGCGGCCGGTGGGCTCACGCATCTGTTCCCGACCATGCAGGCGCTGGCCGGGCTCGATCCGGAAACCCTCGCGTTCCCGAAGTCCCGTCGTACGACGCTCACCACGCTGATCGCCACGCTCGCCGCCGGGGAGATCGAGCTGGGTGCGGGCGCGGACTGGGAGCGCGCGCGAGAGCAGTTGACCGCGCTGCCGGGGATCGGGCCGTGGACGGTGGAGTCGATCGCGATGCGGGCGCTCGGCGACCCGGACGCCTTCGTGGCCAGCGATTTGGGTGTCCGGTACGCCGCGCGTGACCTAGGATTGCCTGAAGCCCCTAAACCGTTGACCGACCACGCCCGTGCGTGGCGGCCTTGGCGTGCGTACGCGGTGCAGTACCTCTGGGCCACGGGTGACCACGCCATCAACAAGATCCCGGAGTGAGTATGACCGAGCTGACCACCGACCGCCTGCTGATGCGCCAGTGGCGCGACTCCGACCGCGAGCCGTTCGCGGCGATGAACGCCGACCCGGCGGTGATGGCGCACTTCCTGGCACCGCAGACGCGCGAGCAGAGCGACGCGCTCATCGACCGGAACATCCCCGAGATCGAGGGACGCGGCTGGGGTCTGTGGGCGTTGGAGGTGAAGGACACGGGCCGGTTCATCGGCTTCACCGGCTTGTCGGTGCCGAGCTTCGAGGCGCACTTCATGCCCGCGATCGAGATCGGCTGGCGGCTTGCGAAAGAGGCCTGGGGCAACGGTTATGCGACCGAGGCGGCCCGGGCGACGCTGGCCCACGGGTTCGGTCCGGCCGGGCTGACGGAGATCGTCTCGTTCACCACGACCACCAACCTGCCGTCCCAGCGGGTGATGCAACGGATCGGCATGACCCACGACGAGGCCGGCGACTTCGACCACGTCCGCCTGCCGGACGGTCACCCGCTGCAGCGTCACGTCCTCTACCGGATCGACCGAGCCCAGTGGGAGGCGACGCGGTGACATTCGCCGTGATGGACAGCCCGCTCGGTCCGCTCATGCTGGTCGAGAAGGACGACAGGCTCGCCGGCGTCTACATGGAGCAGCACCGTCACCGCCCGCCGATGGAGACATTCGGCGATCGCGACGACTCGGTGCTGCCCGCGGCGGCCGAGCAACTGACCGAGTACTTCGAGCAGGGCCGGACGACGTTCGACATACCGCTGCACCTGGGCGGGACGCCGTTCCAGCAGCGGGTGTGGACCGCCCTGCAGGACATCCCGTACGGCGAGACGACGACGTACGGCGAACTCGCCCGAACCCTCGGCCTCGTGCCGGGCGCATCGCGGGCGGTCGGCCTCGCCAACGGCAAGAACCCGATCAGCATCATCGTGCCGTGCCACCGCGTCGTCGGGTCGACCGGCAGCCTGACCGGGTACGGCGGCGGCCTCGACCGCAAGCAGGCACTGCTGGACCACGAGCGCGGCGACGCACTGTTCTAGATAAGTGCTCATTTGGTGAGCACTTATCGGGTGCATGCTCTACGTATGAGCACATTGACCGATGAGGACGCGCTGGCCTGTTCGACGGTGGCGGAGTGGCGGACGTGGCTGGCGGCGAACGGGCGGACGGAGCGGTCGGTCTGGCTGATCGTTCACCGGGACGCAGAGGGTGTCGATCTCATGAGCGCGGTCGAGCAGGCGTTGTGCTTCGGCTGGATCGACAGCAAGACCGTGAAGCGGGACGACAAGACGACGTACCAGTGCTTCACCCCGCGAAACCCGCGCAGCACCTGGAGCAAGATCAACCGCGACCGGGTCGAGCAGCTGATCTCGGCGGGTCTGATGGACCCGGCCGGTCAGGAGCTCATCGACCTGGCCAAGCACACCGGCACGTGGGATCTCCTCGCCGACGCCCAAAACCTGATCGTCCCCGCCGACCTGGCAGCCGCCCTCGCCGCGAATCCGCCGGCAGACAAGCACTTCCAGGCGTTCCCGCCGTCCTCGCGCCGGGCGATCCTCGAGTGGATCACCCTTGCCAAACGCCCGGAGACCCGAGCGGGCCGGATCGAGCAAACCGTCGAGCAAGCAGCCCAGAACGTGCGCGCCCGCTGAGAGGCCAGCGGGCGCACGGGATCAGTTGGGGGTGTTGGCGGGGTTGTCCAAGCGTTCGGCGGCGGGCGGGGTGGCGGGGGTCTGGTTGCGGTTCGTCAGGCGGCGGGCGAGAGGTTCGGTGTAGCGGGCGGCGATCGGGCCGAGGATGACCAGGATCAGCACGTACGCCGTCGCCAGCGGGCCGAGCCTGGGTTCGACGCCGACCGCGAGACCCGCGATGACGATGGAGAACTCACCTCGGGCGACCAGCGTGCCGCCGGCTCGCCAGCGTCCGGCCGTTCCCACGCCGGCCCGGCGGGCGGCGTACCAACCCGTGGCGACCTTCGTCAGCGCGGTGACGATCGCGAGCCCGAGCGCGATCGCGAGCACCGGCGGGATCTCGGCCGGATCCGTGCTCAACCCGAAGAACACGAAGAACACCGCGGCGAACAGGTCCCGCAACGGACTCAGCAGGTTCCGCGCGCCGTGCGCGACCTCACCCGACAACGCGATCCCGACCAGGAACGCACCGACCGCCGCCGACACCTGCAGTTGTTGTGCGATGCCTGCGACCAGCAACGTCAGCCCGAGTACGACGAGCAGCAGCATCTCCGGGTTGTCGGAGGACACCGCCCGGCTGATCACCCGTCCGTAGCGCACGGCAACGAACAGGACGACGCTCACGGTGCCGAGCGAGATCAGCAGCGTGATGCTGCCGCCCGCGAGCCCGACACCGGCGAGCAGTGCGGTCAGGATCGGCAGGTAGACCGCCATCGACAGATCCTCGAGCACCAGAATCCCCAGCACCACAGGGGTTTCCCGGTTACCGAGCCGGCCGAGATCGCCGACCACCTTGGCGATCACACCCGACGAGGAGATCCAAGTGACACCGGCCAACGCGACCGCGGCGACCGGGCCCCAGCCGAGCAGCAACGCGACGGCCGCGCCGGGCAACGCGTTGAGCAGGAAGTCCACGACACCCGAGACGTACTGCGTCTTCAACGTGCTGACCAGATCGCTGGCCGTGTACTCCAGGCCGAGCAGCAAGAGCAGCAGGATGACGCCGATCTCGGCGCCGGTGGCCACGAATTCCTCACTGGCCGCCAACGGCAACAGTCCGCCGTGGCCGAAGGCCAGCCCGGCGAGCAGGTAGAGCGGAATCGGCGAGAAGCCGAACCGGGACGCGATCCGGCCGAGGATGCCGAGGGCCAGGATGACCGCCCCCAACTCGATCAGCAGGGCGGTGATGTTCTCGTGCACGTCACCCTCCCGCGATCAGGTCGTAGACCGCGTCGACGCCCTCGCGGGTGCCCACGACGACCAGCGTGTCCCCGGTGGCGAACCGGAAGTCCGGGGCCGGGGACGGGGTCGCACCGGTCCGGCGCAGCACGGCGACGATGGACGCACCGGTCCGGCTGCGGGCCTGGGTGTCACCCAGCGTGCGACCCGAGTACGGCGACTTGGCCGTGATCGGGATGTGCTCGGTGATCAGGTCGATCTCGATCTCGTTGCGCACCGGGTCGATCGGCGCGGGGATCAGCAACTGGGCGAGCGCGGCCGCTTCGCCGGGATCCAGCGGGACGGAGTCCTTGCAGTTGTCGTCGTCCTCGGGATCGTGGAAGCCGAGGAACCGCCGTCCGTCGTTGTGCACCACCACCGAGACGTGCTGACCGCCTTCGGTGGTCAGGTCGTACCGGGTACCAATCCCGGGCAACGTCGTCCTGGTCGGGTGGGCCTGCTGGTCCATGATTCCTCGATCCCGCGATAGCTGGCGTCTGCAACCATTGTCCCGCATCCTGAGCGGGCTGTCCGGTGCTCAGCTGTGATCCATGCTGCAATCAGGTGCACTGCAACCAGTTGCATAGGTACGCTGCCGGACATGGCCCTGGAACACGCGATTCTCGTCTCGCTGACCGAGCGGGCCGGGTCCGGTTACGAGCTGGCCCGGCGGTTCGACCGGTCGATCGGGTACTTCTGGCCGGCCACGCACCAGCAGATCTACCGGGTGCTGCGCCGGATGGACGAGGCCGGCTGGGTCCGGCACACCGAGATCGCCCAGGACGGGCGGCCGGACAAGAAGCTGTACCGGGTGTCCGCGGCGGGGAAGGCGGAGCTGAGCCGGTGGCTGGCCGAGCCGGAGGATCCCGCCGTACTGCGGGACGGCCTCGGCGTGAAGTTGCGTGGCGCGTCACTCGGCGATCCGGGCGTCGTACTCAAGGAGATCGAGCGGCATCGGGCCGAGCACGCCAACCGGCTCGAGGTGTACCGCGGGATCCAGAGCAGAGACTTCCCGAAGCCGGCCACGCTGCACGGCCGGGACCTGCACCAGTACCTCGTCCTCCGCGGCGGCATCCGCGCGGAGGAGTCGTTCGTGGCCTGGTGCGACGAAGTGATCGACGCCCTGCGAAAGGACACGCGATGAGCGCCTATCCGCACCTGTTGGAGCCGCTTGATCTCGGTCATGTCGTGCTGCCCAACCGGGTGATCATGGGCTCGATGCACACCGGTCTGGAGGACCGGGCGAAGGACCTGCCGAAGCTGGCCGCGTACTTCGCCGAGCGCGCCCGCGGCGGCGTCGGCCTGATGGTCACCGGCGGCTACGCACCGAACCGGACCGGCTGGCTTACCCCTTTCGGCTCCAGGCTGACCAGTCGCCGGCAGGCCCGTAGACACCGGCTCCTCACCGATGCCGTGCACGCCGAGGGCGGCCTGATCGCCCTGCAGATCCTGCATGCCGGTCGCTACGCCTATCACCCGTTCAGCGTCTCCGCCTCGGCACTCAAGGCCCCGATCAACCCGTTCAAGCCACGGGCCCTGACCGATCGCGGCGTACGCAAGCAGATCAAGGCGTACGTCGATTGCGCCGCGCTGGCCCGGGAGGCCGGGTACGACGGCATCGAGATCATGGGGTCCGAGGGCTACTTCATCAACCAGTTCCTGTCCGAGCGCACCAACCAGCGGACCGACCGCTGGGGCGGCAGCCCGGAGAACCGGCGCCGGCTCGCGGTCGAGATCGTCCGGCGGACCCGGGAACGCGTCGGCGACGACTTCGTGATCATCTACCGGCTGTCGATGGCCGACCTGGTCGAGGGCGGTCAGAGCTGGGAGGAAGTCGTTGCGCTGGGCAAAGAGATCGAGGCGGCCGGCGCGTCGATCATCAACACCGGCATCGGCTGGCACGAGGCGCGCGTACCCACGATCGTGACCTCGGTACCGCGCGCGGCCTTCACTTCGGTGACCGCGGCGTTCAAACCACACGTCAACATTCCGGTCGTCACCTCGAACCGGATCAACCTCCCGCAGGTCGCCGAGGAGGTGCTGGCCCGCGGTGACGCCGACCTGGTCAGCATGGCCCGGCCGTTCCTGGCCGATCCGGACTGGGTGCTCAAGGCAACCACCGATCGAGCCGACGAGATCAACGTCTGTATCGCGTGTAACCAGGCCTGTCTGGACCATGTCTTCGCCAAGCGGAAGGCGAGCTGCCTGGTCAACCCCAGGGCGGCCCGGGAGACCGAGCTCCAGCTGCTGCCGACCCGTCGGACCAAGAACATCGCGGTTGTCGGGGCCGGACCGGCCGGGCTGGCCGCGGCGGTGACGGCGGCCGAGCGCGGCCACTCGGTGGAGCTGTTCGAAGCCGATGACGAGATCGGCGGCCAGTTCGGGATCGCGCAGCGGATCCCCGGCAAGGAGGAGTTCGCCGAGACGATCCGGTACTACCGGCGCCGACTCGACCTGACCGGCGTCAAGCTGCACCTCGGCCGCCGCGCGACCGTCGAGGACCTGGCCGGGTTCGACGAGATCGTGCTGGCCACCGGGGTCGTCCCGCGCATCCCGGCCATCCCCGGCATCGACCACCCGAAGGTTCTCTCGTACGTCGAGGTCGTCCGCGATCGTCAGCCGGTCGGCAGCACCGTCGCCGTAATCGGCGCGGGCGGGATCGGCGTGGATATCAGCGAGTTCCTGACCACCGAGTCGTCGCCCACACTGGACCTGGAGGCCTGGAAGGCGGAGTGGGGTGTGACCGATCCGACAGTCACACCCGGCGGACTCACCAAGCCGCGCCCGGAGCCGTCGCCGCGGCAGGTCTACCTCCTGCAGCGCAAGGCCGGGAAGATCGGTGCCGGCCTCGGAAAGACGACCGGCTGGGTCCACCGCGCGGCCTTGAAGAACAAGCAGGTCGAGCAGCTTCGCGGCGTCAACTACGAACGCATCGACGACAACGGCCTGCATCTGAGCTTCGGCCCGCAGCGTGAGAATCCGCGCGTCCTGGACGTCGAGACCATCGTCGTCTGCGCCGGCCAGGAACCGGTCCGCGACCTCGCCGACGCGCTGCGTGACACCGGTCGCCCGGTCCACGTGATCGGCGGCGCCGACGTCGCCGCCGAGCTCGACGCCAAACGAGCCATCGATCAGGCGACGCGCCTCGCTCTCACTCTCTGACCTCCCAAGGTTCTTCTGCCCGAACGGGCGGGAGGATTCCGGGTTGGCACGGTGGACGAGTCGGCCGGGTGGCCGTCATCCTCGGGGAAGGCCGACTTCGAGGGGAATCGCAATGGACCTGGGCTTCGAGCGGATCTTGCAGGTGAAGATCCCGGTGACGGATCTTCAGCGCAGTGTCAACTGGTACCGGCGGGTGTTCGGGCTGCGGCTGGCCTGGGAGTTCGGCGAGCCCGGCGTCGTCACCGGCGCGGTCCTGACCGATGACGCCGAGCGGTTTCTCATCGGCCTGCGTCGGCTCGACACCGTGTCCGGCGAGCCGTCACTGGCCGGCTTCGACGTCGTCAGCCTCGGCGTACCGTCTGTCGACGTCTTGAAGGCGCTGGCCGAGCGTTTCGACGAACTCGGCGTTGAGCACGGCCCGCTGTTCGACCGTGGTCCGGGCGGTGGCGTGCAACTCGACGTACCGGACCCCGACGGCACGGTGATCCGGATCCTGTCGCCGTTCGGGGAGCACGCGCCGTTCAACGGTGTCGAGTTCGGGCCCGACGGGGCGCCCACCTTCTACATGACCCCGCGCCTGCATTTGGACTGAAGCTGACATGTCAGCTTAGGTAAGGCTATCCTCTGCTCCATGCGGGAACAGGTGGGGCTGGCCGGAGACGACCTGCGCCTCGGGTATCACGGCAAGCTGGTGGTCGACGGCGCCTCGTTACAGATCGAGGCGGCCGGTGTCACCGCGCTGGTCGGCCCGAACGGCAGCGGGAAGTCGACGCTGTTGCGCGCCCTGGCGCGGCTCCATCATCCCGACGGCGGCCGGATCACCTTCCCGGACGGCGTGAACGCACTCGACCTGTCCGCGAAGGAGTTCGCCCGCAAGGTCACCCTGCTGTCCCAATCGCGGCCGACTCCCAACGGTGTGAGTGTGCGCGACGTCGTCGGCTACGGCCGGCATCCGCATCGCGGGCGCTGGCGGGCCGACGACCCGGACGGCAAGCGAGCGATCGACCACGCGATGGCTGTCACCGGTGTGACCGCGATGGCCGAGCGCGCGGTCGACGAACTGTCCGGCGGTGAGCTGCAACGCGTCTGGCTCGCGACCTGTCTGGCCCAGGACACCGGCGTCCTGTTGCTGGACGAACCGACCACGTTCCTCGACCTGCGCTACCAGATCGAGATCCTCGACCTGATGCGTGAGCTCGCCGACAGCCACGGGGTCGCGGTCGGCGTCGTACTGCACGACCTGAACCAGGCCGCCGCCGTCGCGGACCGGATCGCACTGCTCGATCAGGGACGGGTTCGTGCGACCGGTACGCCGGAAGAGGTGCTCGAGGCGGAGGCGCTGACCGAGACCTACGGCATCCGGATCGAGGTCGGGACCGACCCGGCCACGGGGTTCGTCACCACTCGCCCGATCGGCACACATCTAAGCCGCGTCACAACGATCTGAAGGTCAACTGATGAAGAGAATCACCGCCCTGCTCGCCGCTGCCGCGTTCGTGCTGACGGCCTGCGGGACGAGCGAGCCCGCCACCACCGACGCCGCTGCGCAGACCACCGCCGAGCCGGTCTCGGTGACCGACGCGCGGGGCAAGAAGATCGACCTCAAGGCACCCGCCACCAAGGTGGTCGGCCTGGAGTGGGGTGCGGTCGAGAACCTGGTCACCCTCGGCGTGATGCCGGTCGGGGTGGCCGACGTCAAGGGCTACACGAACTGGGTCACCGCGGCCAAGCTGGACGCCTCGGTCAAGGACGTCGGTACCCGCGGCGAGTCCAGCGTCGACGCGATCGCGGCGCTCAGCCCCGACCTGGTGATCACCACCACCGACGAGTCGGCGAACTCGATCGCCCAGTTCGAGAAGATCGCACCGGTGCTGGTGATCCGCGGCGCCGACGCGGCCAATGCGATCCCGCAGATGAAGACCAACCTGGAGCTGATCGGCAGCGCGATCGGCAAGACCGACCAGGCCAAGCAGATCAACGCCGACTTCGACAAGAAGGTGGCCGAGGGCAAGCAGAAGATCGCGGACGCGGGTAAGACCGGCGAGAACTTCACCATGTCCGACGGCTACAAGCAGGGCAGCACGATCTCGATCCGGATGTACACCACCGGTTCGCTGCTCGGCGCCGTACTGACCGAGATGGGCCTGAAGAACGGCTGGACCGGCGCGGGTGACAAGGACTACGGCCTGGCCCAGACCGACCTCGAAGGTCTGACCAAGGTGCGAGGAGGCAACTTCCTCTACATCGCCAACGACGCCGACGGCGGCGATGTGTTCGGCGGCGACCTGGCCGGCAACGCGATCTGGAAGAACCTGCCGTTCGTGAAGAGCGACGACGTGCACCGGCTGCCGGACGGCATCTGGATGTTCGGCGGCCCGAAGTCCACTGAGCAGTTCATCGACGCGGCCGTCCAGGCAGTCACCTCTTGACCCAGGTAACCGCCCCGGGGCCTGACGTTCAGGTCTCCGAGGCTCTGCAGCCGGTACGACGGCTCCGGGTGGCGAGCGTGTTCGTCATCGCCACCGTGGCCGTCGTACTGCTGGCTGCTGTACACCTCACCCAGGGCACGTCGTCGGTGAACGCCGGTGACCTGCTCCGGCTGCTGGTCGGGCAGGGCACGGACAACTCGGCCAACGTGTTGATCGCGTCCCGGCTGCCGCGGCTGCTGGCCGGCGTACTGGTCGGGGTGGCGCTCGGTTTCGCGGGCGCGGGGTTGCAGTCGCTGGCGCGGAACCCACTCGCCTCACCGGACACGTTGGGGGTCAACGCCGGGGCGTATCTCGCGGTCGTCGTCGTGGCCGCGTTCGGGGTTTCGTTGCCGGTGTTGCCCGCCGGAGGAGTCGCCTTCCTCGGCGGGCTGGCGGCCGCCGTCCTGGTGCTCGCCTTGTCCGCCGGCGGCTCGTCCGGGCCGACCCGGCTGATCCTGGCCGGCTCGGCCGTCGCGATGGCGCTGGCCGGTGTGACGACGTTGCTGCTGCTCCTCTATCGAGAGGAGACGGTCGGCACGTTCGCGTGGGGCGCGGGCACGCTGGTCCAGACGGACCTCAGGGCGGTCACCCAGATGACAGCGGTCGTTGCCGTCGGCATCATCGGATCGATGCTGCTGGCGCCGAAGCTCGACCTCCTCGGCCTGGGTGACGACACGGCGTCGGTGCTGGGAGTTCACGTACGACGAGTGCGCGTACTGATCACCCTGTTGACGGTGCTGTTGTCCGCCGCAGCGGTCACTGTTGCCGGACCGGTCGGCTTCGTCGGCCTGGTAGCGCCGGTGCTGGTGCGGCTGATCGCTCCGCTGGTGCCGGGGTTGTTGCGGCATCGCGTACTGCTTCCGATGAGCGGGCTGGCCGGCGTACTGGTCGTTCTCAGTGCGGACGTCGTACTCCGGGCTGTGCTTGGCGGTCAGGCCGGGGTGGAGATCCCGACCGGTGTGATGACGATGATGGTCGGTGCGGTCGTGCTGGTGTGGCTGGCGCGGCGGTATCGGGATTCAGGGCCGAGCCGGACACCGGGTGGTGCGAGTTCGGGTCTGCGCAGCGTGCGGACGTTCTGGATCGTCACGGGTGTGCTCGTCGTACTGCTGGTCGTCGCCGGCGTACTGGCGATGCTGGCCGGCGATGCGTTCCTGCGCACGGGCGATGTCGTCAACTGGGTCAACGGGCAGTCCGGCCGGGCGATCACCTACGTGCTCGATCAGCGGTTCCCGCGGGTCCTGTCCGCTGTGCTGTGCGGCGCGGCCCTCGCGATCGCGGGTACGACGGTCCAAGCGGTGTGCCGGAATCCGTTGGCCGAGCCGGGGATCCTCGGTATCACCGGCGGGGCCGGCGTCGGTGCCGTGGTCACGCTCGTACTGTTGCCGTCAGCAAGCATCTGGCTACTGTCGGGTGTCGCCGCGCTGGCCGCGCTCGGCACGTTCGCGCTGGTCTATCTGGTGTCGTGGCGGGGCGGACTGAGCTCTGACCGGCTGGTCCTGATCGGTGTCGGTGTGTCGTCGGGGGCGACCGCGATCATCACGTTGCTGATCGTCGCCACCGATCCGTGGAACCTCAGCATGGCAATGACGTGGCTGTCCGGCAGCACCTACGGTCGGACGTTGCCGCAGGTCGCGCCGGTTGCGATTGCGCTGTTGGTGTTCACCCCGGTGGTCGTCCACGCCCGGCGCGAGCTCGATCTGCTGGCGCTGGACGACGACGTACCGCGGATTCTCGGCGTACGACTCGAGCGCACCCGACTGACCGCGCTGCTGTGCGCGGCGTTGCTGACCGCGGCGGCTGTGTCCGCGATCGGGGTGGTCGGGTTCGTCGGGCTGGTGGCGCCACATGCCGCCCGGGCACTGGTCGGTGGGCGGCACACCCGGATCCTGCCGGTCGCCGCGCTGCTCGGCGCGATTCTGGTCAGCGTCGCGGACAGTCTCGGCCGCACGCTGCTGGCTCCGGCGCAGATCCCGGCAGGTCTGCTCACCGCGCTGATCGGAGCGCCGTACTTCGTTTACCTGCTGTGGCGGACCCGGGTCCCGAACCGCTGATCAGCCGGCGGCCTTTGCGGCGGCCTTCTTCTGCTGCTTGAACTCGCGGACCTTCAGCAGCGAGTCCGCGTCCACGACGTCCGCGACCGACCGGTACCCGTCGAGCGCGTAGTCTCCCGCGACCGCCTCCCAGCCCTCGGGCCGGACGCCGAGCTGCTTGGCCAGCAACGCCACGAAGATCTGAGCCTTCTGCTTGCCGAAGCCGGGGAGCTCTTGCACGCGCTTGAACAGCTCCTTACCGGTCGTCGGCTCCGTCCACAGTCGCGTTACGTCACCGTCGTACCTGGACTCGACCAACGCGGCCAGCTCCTGCAGGCGGGCAGCCATCGAACCGGGGAACCGATGGATCGCCGGGGGCTGGGTGCACAGTTCCTTGAACGCCTCCGGGTCAGCGGCAGCGATCGCCGCCGGATCCAGGGTGCCGAACCGGCTGAGCACCTTCCAGCCACCTCGGAAGGCGTGCTCCATCCCGTACTGCTGATCCAGCATCATCCCGAGCACGACAGCGAACGGGTACTCGTCGAGGACCTTGTCGGCATCAGGCAGGTTGGTCATCTGGAAGCCCATCACCGCATCATCTCACGGGGCGTGGTGCGGGATGTCCCTTGTGCTGGGACGAGGTCTCTGCCGAAACAGCTCCGGGCGGCCTATGCTCAGCCGGGGGCAGCCGACGGGAGGAGCACGGATGGACATCCGGGATCTGGATCGTAGGGCCGGTGCGGTACTCGGGGAAGTGATCATGCAGGTGCGCCCCGAGCACCTGTGGTTCCCGACCCCCTGCCCGGACTGGACTGTCCGTGGTCTGCTCCGCCACATCGTCAGCGAGAACGAGGGGTTCGCCGCCGCGGCCCTGAACGGTTCGGCTCAGGTCCAGGCGTGGAACGGCGGCCGGCTCGGGGACAACCCGGCCGGTGCCTACCGGCGGTCCAACGTGGGCGTCTCGGAGGCGTTCGCCGACGGCGGGGCGCTGGACCGGCTGATGGAGGTCCGCGAGTACGGCTCGTTCCCGCGCCGGATCGCGCTGACCTTCCACCTACTCGACTGCGTCATCCACGCCTGGGACCTGGCCCGGGCCATCGACGTCCCGTACGACCCGCCGCCGGACCTGGTCGAGCAAGCGTTCGCGTTGGCCCGCAAGATCCCGGACACCGACACGGCCCGGGGTCCTGGCGCCGCGTTCGAGCGCAGCGTCAAGGTCCCCGGCGACGCGTCCGACTTCGACCAGCTACTCGGCCTCCTCGGCCGCAACCCCGACTGGGTTTCCCCGTTCGACTAGCGGGGTGTACGCCTTCAGTTCGATCTTGTCCGGTACGGCGGCGGCCAGTTTCGCGAGGAGGCCGGTGAACGGACGCGACATCATCAAGCGGATCTGGGCGTTGCGTAACGAGATCCCGACGGCCGTCATCGGCATCGCCATCCTGATCCCGCCCGGCGGCAGTTCCATCCGCTGGTCGACGTACGCCTGCAGTTGAGCCTGGTACGACGGGAAGGCCCGGACGTGATCGCCCTCCGCGGCGGCCAGTTCACCGGCGAGGACGTACGCACCGACGAGTGACAGCGCGGTCCCGTGTCCGGCCAATGGCGAACCGCAGTACCCGGCATCACCGACGAGCACGACCCGGCCGCGGGACCACTCCGGTACGACGACGCGGCTCGTGCTGTCGAAGTAGAAGTCGTCCGCGTCGCGCAGCGCGGTGAGGATGTGGTCGGTGTGCCAGCCGAGACCTTTGAAGCGCTGTGTCAGCAGTGCCTTCTGGGCATCGACATCGCGCCGGTCGTAGCTGAGGACGGGGGAGCGGAAGCTCAGCAGGGCCTTGGCGTACCGCGGGTCGTGGTCCGGCCGCAGTCCGACCCAGCGACCACCGGGTGCGGAGTAGATCTTCATCCAGTGGTTCAGCGGTTCGGGTGTCTCGACGGAGAAGAACGACCCGTAGCCGCCGAGGTGCTGGACGAACTGCTCCTCCGGCCCGAAGGCCAGCTTCCGGACCCGCGAGTGCACCCCGTCCGCGCCAACCACCAGGTCGAACCGCCGCTGCGATCCACTGGTGAAGGTGACGGACACTCCGGCTGTGTCCTGGTCCAGTGCGGCGATCGAGTCGCCGTACAGGTACTCGATCTCACCCGCGATCGCGTCGTTCAGGATCCCGGCCAGGTCGCCGCGGAGGATCTCGATGTCGGCGACCGGGCCGGCGCCGTCGAGCAGTTCGGCCGGCATCGCGGCGCCGGTGCGGCCGTTGGCCCGAACATACTCGAGGCCGCGCTCGTGCAACTGTGCCCGCTTGATCGCCGGCATCAGGCCCATTCGCTCGACCACCACCTTGGAGATCCCGCGGATGTCGATGGTCTGCCCGCCGGGCCGCGGTGCCGGCGCGATCTCGACGATCGTGGGGGTGAACCCGTGCCGCCGCAGCCAGTAGGCCAGGGCCGGTCCCGCGATCCCGCCGCCGGAGATCAGCACGCTCTTCGTCATGGTGGGTTCCTCTCGTGGAGCTAGTGCGCTTACGCTGTACACGTACACCGTGTGGTGCACTGCTGCCGGTCGTCTACCGGCGCCTGAAGCGCACTAGTACAGGAGAGAGTGATGGCTGAAGCGCCGTACCGGGTGATAGCGGCCGAGCTCCGGCGCCGGATCGACGCGGGCGAGCTGGGTCCAGGAGACCGGGTGCCCTCCACCCGGGCGCTGGTCCGGGAGTTCGGTGTCGCCATGGCAACAGCAACCAAGGCGCTTCAGGTGCTTCAACAACAGGACCTCGTCCAAGCGCTCCCTGGAGTCGGCACAGTCGTCGGGCCCCGGACCGTGCGCGTCCGCCCGGCCCAGCCGTCGCGTGAACTCAACCGCGACGAGGTGGTCAGGATCGCGATCGCGATCGCGGATGCCGAGGGGCTCGCGTCGTTGTCGATGCGACGGATCGCGGCCGAGCTCGGGGTGTCGACGATGGCGCTGTACCGGTACGTCGGTGGCAAGGACGCGCTGGTGTTGCGGATGGTCGACACGGCGATCGGCGAGTTCCCGTTGCGGCCGGTGGAAAGTTGGCGGGCCGAGATCGAGGCCGTGGCCCGGCTGCAATGGACGGCGTACCGGCGGCATCTCTGGCTGGCGAGTGCGATCAGCCTCAGCCGTCCTCAGGCCCTGCCGAACCTGCTGCCGCACACGGACGCCGTACTGCGTGCGCTCGGTCCGTTCGGGCTCGACGGCAGTACGGCGCTCTACACCGCGATCACCGTGTTCGCCTACGTCCGTGGCGTCGCGCTGGCGATGGAGGCCGAGGTCCAGGCCGAGCAGGACACCGGGATGACCGCGGACGAATGGGCCGACCAGCACATCGGTCCGATCGCCACCATGATCAGCCTGAAGGACCTGGCCGGTTTCCGGGCGGTCTTCCAGCCCGGTTTCGACTTCGACTACGACCTGGACCAACTGTTCGAGTTGGGTCTCGAACTGGTCCTGGACGGTCTCGAGGTGAAGCTGTCCCGGCTACGCTGAGTGCATACAGCGCCAACAGCCGTGGAGGTGCCGATGGAGCCGGTGTTCGCACCTGACGTTCCCGACGGCGTACGGCGGTTGTACGAGCGCAGACCCGAGTTGTTCGTACCGGCCGGGCAGCCGAAGCCGAAGCGGGAGACGTCCTGGTCGGTCGCGCCGGGGAACACGTTCGGCACCCTGCTGGTCTGGCTCGCGGTCTGCGTCGGTGGCTGGATCCTGGCCGTGATCATCATGGCCGGGACCCTGCCGGCCGAGGTCGCCGCCTGGTCCGCCGTGGTGCTGGCCGGGATCGCGGTGGTCGCCACCGCCGGGATCCTGGTCATGTCCGGGTTCGAGGATCGCGGCCACAAGGCGGTCCGCCGGCAGCATGGGAAGTACCTGCTCTCCGACGACTTCGACGACGAGGCCCGCCGATTGCTGGGCCGGGCCCAGCGTGCGGTGAAAACGGTGCTTGAGGCAACAGTCACCCGGCGCGGGCTGCTGGACGAGGTGAAGAACGACCTGGTCCTGCCCGAACAGCTCTGGGATATCGCCCAGGTGCTGCGCGAGCAGTCCATCCTGCGCGCCCGTCAGCGCGAGATCGCCCGCGGGATGGCGACGGCCGAACTGGAGGCCGTGCTCGGGCCGCAGCGCCGCGCACTCGCGCTCTCGGTCGACGCGATCAAACGCAAGGTCGACCTCCTCGATCGGTACGCCGATCGCGTCCGCTCGGCCGATGCCGCCCTCCGGGCCGAGGCCGCGCTCGAGGACGGCGACCGCTACATCGAACTCCTGGCGCGGACGGAACCGGCCGGCGACACCTCGGTCGTCCAGGGTTTCGCCGACGAGGCGGGCGCCCTGCGCGACACCCTCACCCGCAGCATCAACGCGGCCCGCGACGCCGGCCGGACGCTAGCCCTGCCCGAGTAGCTTCTGCTCGTCCTCCGCGGACAGACCGACATCGAGCGGCGGTTCGCCACGGTCGCGGTCCCAGGCGAGGACGTCGGCGACGGTCTGCCGCAGCGGCGTGACCGGCATCCCGGCCGCCCGCGCCTTCGCCGGGTTGCGCCGCCGCTCACCCGCCTCCTCCACAGCCTCGACCAGCGGGAATCGCGCCGGTACGGCGTCCACCGGCACCTGCACCAACTCCACGGAGGTGCCGGAGAGTTCGGCCGCCGTCTCGATCAGCTCGGCGATCGTGCTGAACGGACCGACCGCGTTGAACGCACCCGACCGCCCGTCCGTGATCAGTTGGACGACGAGCCGCCCGAGATCCCGGCTGTCGATCAGCTGCAGCGGCTGCTCGGGCCTGGTCGGCAAGGCGACCCGCCCGCCGCGCCCGCCGCGTCTGATCCAGTACACGACCGTGCTCGTCGAGTCGCCCGGGCCGGTCACCTTCCCGGGCCGCACGATGGTCGCGCGATCGCCGTACCGCTCGAGCACGTCGTCCTCGCAGGCGACCTTGCACGGACCGTACGTGTCGTTCGTCAGTACGGCGGCCGCCCGCAGTGGCGGACGGCGTGCGGCGTTCTCGTCGGTGCCCGGCGGCAGATCGCGTACGTAGACGGCGTGGCTCGAGACGAACACGTACCGGCCGACCCGGTCGCCCAGCACGTCCATCGCATCGTCGACGTGCTTGCTCTGGTAACCGCTCAGGTCGACGACGACGTCCCACTCGCCGGTCCGCAGCGCCGCGTAGTCGCCGGTGTCGCGATCCCCGACCAGTTGCGTGACCTCCGGCGGGAGGTCGGTGCCGCTCTTGCCTCGACTGAAGGACGCCACCTCGGCGCCTTGGTCGAGCGCGTCAGCCATGACCGCGCGCCCGACGAACCCGTTACCGCCCAGCATCAGAATCCGCACAACCTCTGACCGTAACCCTCCTGATGCGTTGGCGCATCCGAATAGGCTCCGACCATGACGAACACGGTGGTGGTTGCCGGAGGCACCGGGGCGCTCGGGGCCGCGGTGACGGCGGAGTTCCTACAGGCCGGCTGGCGGGTCGTCGTCCCAGGACGGACCGAGGAGTCACTCGCCCGGCTCGGCACCGATCCGGCGCTGAACCCGATCGTCGCCGACCCCTTCGACCCAGCCGGTACGGCGGACGTCGTCGCGCTCGCCACGTCGGACGAGACCGCACCCCTGACCGCACTGGTCAACCTCGTCGGCGGATTCGCCTCCGGCTCGCGGGTGCACGAGACGCCGGTCGAGGAGTTCGAGAAACAGCTCCGGCTCAACCTGCGACCGACGTACCTGATGACCCAGGCCGTGCTTCCGCATCTGCTCGCCGCCGGCGGCGGGGCCATCGTGTGTACGTCGAGCGGTGCGGCGCTGCGACCGTTCTCCGGGGCGGCCGGGTACATCACCGCGAAGGCCGGCGTGATCGCGTTCGCCGACGCCCTGCACGCGGAGTACGCACGTGACGGCATTCAGGTGAACACCATCATCCCCGGCACCATCGACACCCCGGCCAACCGCGCCGCGATGCCGAACGCCGACACCAGCAAGTGGACCCCGCCGGAACGCATCGCCGGCGTGGTGCGCACCCTCGTCGAGACCCCCGGCTTTGCGGGCAGTCACCTGCCCGTATGACAACCGATTGACCCTGTAACACGTCTGAACGGGTACAGGTGTGGGTACTTGACGCACACTGGTTCTGGGGACGGCGACAGGGGAGCCATGGGGAGACGCTCGCGCGAGGCAGGCGCCACGGAGAATTCCGAGTTGCCGGAAGCCGAATCGGCCGGACGACGGCCGCGATCGGTGCCGAAGCTGCTCGGGCTGACCCTGTTCGGCGCCCTGCTCCCCGGGTCCGGCCTGATCGCCGGTGGGCGGCGCCGGATCGGCGTCTTCATCCTGACCGTCACCCTCGGGCTGATCGGGCTCGGCGTGTACATCGGCCTGACCCGGCGCGAGGAGGTGCTGGCGGCGGCCGTCGTACCGAGCCGGCTGCTGATGACCTCGGTGGCGATCGGGACGCTCGGGTTCCTCTGGATCGTGGTGATCGTCGCCTCGCACCGTTCGTTGCGTCCGGCAACAGGTGGGGCCGGCGGCCGGGCGGCCGGGGCGCTGCTGGTCGGCGTCCTGTGTTTCGCGATCGCGGTGCCGGCGGCGATCGGCGTACAGAGTGTGCTGGCCCAGCGCGAACTGGTCCAGGACGTGTTCGTCGCGCAGGGCGAGAGCAAGAGCGCGACCAGGCCGTCGGTGGTCAACACCCAGGACCCGTGGGAGGACAAGCAGCGGCTCAACCTGCTGCTGCTCGGCGGCGACGATGGGCCGAACCGGCCGGGGGTGCGGACCGACACGGTGATCGTGGCGAGTATCGACACCAAGACCGGCAACACCGCGCTGATCTCGATGCCACGGCAGCTGACCTTCATGCCGTTCCCGAAGGACTCGCCGCTGCACGAGATCTACCCGAACGGTTTCGGCAAGGAAGGGCTCAGCCTGGAGGGCCGGCTGGAGTGGATGCTGACCGCGATGTACCAGAACATTCCGGCCGCGCACCCCGGCATCCTCGGCCCGTCCGACAACGAGGGCGCCGACGTCCTCAAGCAGTCCGTCGGTGAGGCGATCGGGCTGCGACTCGACTACTACCTGCAGGTCAACCTGAAGGGATTCGCCCAACTCGTCGACGCGCTCGGCGGGATCACCGTCAACGTCAACGAGCGGGTCGCGATGGGCGGCGTCAGCAGTTCACACATCCCGCCGGACAGGTGGATCGAGCCTGGTCCGAAGCAGCACCTCAACGGGCTGCACGCGCTCTGGTTCGCCCGCGGCCGGTACGGCGCCGACGACGACCAGCGCCAGATCCGCCAGCGCTGCGCGATCAAGGGCATCGTCGACGCGGCCGACCCGCAGACCCTGATGACCAAGTACAAGGCGATCGCCAAGGCCGGCCAGCAGTTGCTCCGCACCGACATCCCGCAGGAACTGCTGCCCGCCCTGGTCCAGCTCGCCCTCAGGGTGAAGTCGGGCACCGTCTCCAACGTCAACCTCGATGTCACCAAGCTGCGGCTGAAGTACCTGCACCCGGACTACGACGCGCTGCGCGACACGGTCGAGAAGGCGCTCGAGCAGCCGACGCCCGCGGCGACCACTGCCCCGACCACACCGGCCATCCCGAAGTCGACCAAGCCCGCCCGCAAGCCGACCACAACGGCGCCTCCGGCTCCCACGCAGGACCTCGAGGACGCCTGCGCGTACCACCCGGACGGCGACCAGCCGAACTAGGGCACGTCTCTCAAGTCGACGGGAACCTTCCGGCCGAAGAGGGCTTCGGCGACTGCGGCCAGGTGCGGTTTGAGCTCCTCTTCGGTTGCTTGGTCAACGTCGGCGTACCGACAGCCGTCCGGAGGATGCCGACGCCGAGCAGCCAGGCCGCGGATAGCTCGGCTCATCCTGCGGGCCGTCGGGACGCCCGTCGACCCCTCGCTGCCCACCTTCGATCCTGACAACGCGCGCCGGCTCTACGACCTGACGACAGGGATGGCCGGCCGCTGAAATTACCCGTCGCGGCGAGTGTCGATCTGGTCGTGAACCGCTCGACGTGAGAGTAAGGATCGACCGACACGACGAGGAGAGTCACTGCGATGCGATACATGATCATCAACAAGGCGGACGCCGACAGCGAAGCCGGGAAGTTCCCGTCCGACGAGGTGGCCGGCGCCGTCGGCCAGGCCGTGGAGGAGATGTCGAAGGCCGGCGTCCTGCTGTTCGCCGAAGGCGTGCACCGTAGCTCGCTCGGCGCCCGGGTGAAGGTCCAGGGCGGTCAGCGCACCGTCACCGACGGCCCGTTCGCCGAGACCAAGGAACTGATCGGCGGTGTCATCGTCGTCGAGGTCCGCAACCGCGACGAAGCCGTCGAATGGGCCGCCCGCCTCGCCGAAGCCCTCGGTAGCGAAGTAGAAGTCCGCCGAGTAGTAGAAGAAGCCGACTTCGACCCGAACTCAGACCTCTACCAGAACTGACCGCCTGTCACCGGCCTGGGCATGCTGCTGCAGGCAGCGATCGCCTCACGGACCTGGCCCCTGGCAACAAGTGCGTCCGCCAGGGTCCAGGCCGTGTGCGAATTGCGAGAAGTTTGATCAGCTCACGGGACGAGGTCGGTACCGGTGTCCATTCGGCGGGTTGCCGTTCGTGGTAGTGCCAAACAACTCGTCGAAGGAGAAGACAATGACCGCGACTTCCGTTTCCAGCACCACGCTGACCGTCCCTGACGCGGACCTGTACTACGAGATCCGTGGCACCGGGCCCTTGGTGGTCCTGGTGGGGGCGCCGATGGATGCCGACTCGTTCGCGCCGCTCGCCGATTTGCTGGCTAGCGATCACACCGTGCTCACCACCGATCCACGCGGGATCAACCGCAGCCCGCTGCGCGGTGAGGGGTCGACGCCTGAGCAGCGCGCGGACGACCTGGCCCGGCTGATCCGGCACGTGGACGCCGGGCCGGCGACCGTGTTCGGGTCGAGCGGCGGCGCGGTGACCGCGCTGGCCCTGGCTCAGGCTCATCCGGAGCTGGTCAGCACGGTGATTGCCCACGAGCCGCCGCTGGATCGGCTGGTCGAGGACGCCGACGAACTGCTGGCCACGTCGGAGCAGATGATGGCCGACTACGTGGCCGGGGACGTGATCGGTGCCTGGAAGCAGTTCTTCGCGCTGGCGAACATCCAGGTCCCGGACGGCATGATCGAGGGGATGTTCGGTGGTGAGCGGGATCCGCGGCAGCTCGCCGATGAGCTGTTCTGGTTCGAGCACGAGCTGCGGGAGTCGATCACCTGGCTGCCGGACGTCGACACGCTGCGGGCCGGCGGTGTCCGCATCGTGGTCGGGATCGGCGCGGAGTCGGGCGGGCAGCTGTGCGAGCGGACCTCGACCGCACTGGCCGCCCGGCTCGGGATCGAGCCGACCCGGTTCCCCGGTGACCACACCGGATTCGCGGAGGGCCCCGAGCCGTTCGCGGTCGCTCTGCGCGCGGTCCTCGGTTAGATGAGACTCGCCCGTGGCTCCGCGGGCGGAGTATGTGAAGCTGGGGGTGACCGGTGTGGGCCTGTGTGAACGGGCCCGGATCGGGCACTGGGCGGAGGTGCCGGCCGGGTTCACCCGCGTGGCGCCTTGACCTCAACCGTGGTTGAAGTTTCAAGCTGGTGCCGCTGAAACAGGACATCGGAGATATCGGCCCCCGCGGGCCCCGACGAAGGAGCAGAGTTGACCACGTACACGCTTCCCGACCTCCCCTACGACTACGGCGCACTGGCGCCGAGCATCGCCGGTGAGATCATGGAGCTGCACCACTCCAAGCACCACCAGACCTATGTGAACGGCCTGAACGACACCCTGGAGAAGCTGGCCGCGGCCCGCGAGAAGGGTGACTTCGGCGCCATCGTCGGGCTGGAGAAGTCGCTCGCCTTCAACCTCGGCGGGCACGTCAACCACTCGATCTTCTGGAAGAACCTGTCACCGGACGGCGGCGACAAGCCGGACGGCGAGCTGGGTGCCGCGCTGGACGAGTTCTTCGGCTCGTTCGACTCCTTCCAGGCCCACTTCACCGCGGCGGCGACCACCATCCAGGGCTCCGGCTGGGCGATCCTCGGCTGGGACGCGCTGGCCGGCAACCTGCTCGTCCACCAGCTGTACGACCAGCAGGGCAACCTGCCGGCCGGGCAGATCCCGATCGTGATGCTGGACATGTGGGAGCACGCGTTCTACCTGCAGTACAAGAACGTGAAGCCGGACTACGTCAAGGCCTGGTGGAACGTGGTGAACTGGGGCGACGCCCAGGCCCGCTTCGACGCGGCCCGCGCAGGCGCTTCCGGTCTCATCACCGGCTGACCTGAGCTACACACGACTCGAGGGGCGCCCGGACCACGGGCGCCCCTCGCGGTCTGTTCACCGCAGGAAGGTGTCACCGTAGGAAGGCGGAGATCACCGGCGCGATCGCCGAAGCCTTGATCATGTGGTTCTGACCAGGCACTTCTTCGTGTTTCGCACCCGGTACGGCGCCCGCGAGCGCCTTCACCGACGTCCGCATCCAGCCCGGGCTCTTCCCGCCGTTGACCACCAGCACCGGTGCCTCGATCGTTGCCCATTGCTCCGGGTCGAGCGGCCGGCCGAAGCAGTTCTCGCCGAGCAGTGCGGCGTCGTACGGAAGGGTGTGCGCGACCGCCTTCATCCCCTTCCAGGCCGGCATCAGCTTCATCATCCCGACCATGAATCCCGGCAGCCCGATGCCCTTGGTCATGAAGTACTTCACCGCGTCACCCGGCTTGCCCGCGTCGCTCAGTGCGCGCATGTCCGCGACCCAGGTCGACGGGATCTGCTTGCGGCTCTGGTCCACGACGTACGGCGGCTCGAACGCGACCAGCTTCGTGATCGGCAACCCGGCCGCCGCGGCCCGCAGCGTCAGCGCCGCGCCCGACGACGTGCCATAGACGTACGCCGTCCCGCCGGCCGCCTCGATCACCGCGGCCAGGTCCTCGATCTCGCGCTCGACGTCGTACTCCGTCGCGTCGCCGCTGTCGCCTCGGCCACGCCGGTCGTAGTTGTAGACCGTGAACTCAGACGCCAGCAGTTCGGCGAGCTCCGGCATAGGTCCCTGCGCGCGGCTGCACAGGGCGCCGTCCACCAGGACCACGGCCGGGCCGCTACCACGCTGGTCGTAGGCGATCGTCGTACCGTCCTTGGAAATCACTGTCGCGGTCATGCGAAGAACTCCTTCAGCGCGGGGGCCAGGGCGGTCGGGGGACCGGTGAACACTCGGGTCGGAATCGCTATCGTCGCCGCCTCAGGGGGCAGCTCAGTGGTGCCTCCGAGCGGCTCGCAGAGGGCCAGCTTCGTCACCGGGCGGCCGGCGGCCGTCGCCAGCACGGCCAGGTCGGCGCCGGACGACGTACCGCACAGGTGGGCCGAGCCGCCGATGGCTGCGAAGATCGCGTCCAGGTCCTCGATCTCGTGCTCGATCGCGCACTCCGCGCCGTCGCCGGAGTCACCGCAGCCGCGGCGGTCGTAGTTGTAGACGGTGAAGTTCTGGGCCAGCAGCGCTGCGAGTCCGGCGTTCGACACCCGGTCCACGGAGCTGTCGCAGACGAGGACGACCGGGGGCCCGTCGCCGAGCCGGTCGTACGCGATGGCGGTACCGTCCGCCGACGTGACCTTCTCCATGATGTTCCTCCTGCATCAGTGGGCCACTCAGCTGGCCTCACCCCTGCGTCGAACATCGGTCCCGGAAATCGACATGCCGTACCGGAGAACTTACTGACAGGCCGCCGCGCGCTCGAGGAGCAGCGTGCGTTCCCGCTCGTTGCGGGTCAGACCGGCCGCCTTCTCGAACTCGGCGCGCGCCTCGTCGAACCGGCCGAGCTTGAACAGCAGGTCGCCGCGGACACTCGGCAGCAGGTGGTAGTCCTTCAGCGAGGGCTCGTCCGCGAGCGCGTCGACGGCCGCGAGTCCGCGTTCCGGGCCGAACGCCATCGAGAGCGCGACCGCCTGGTTGAGCTCGACCACCGGTGACGGGGTGACTTGCGCGAGGACGGCGTACAGGCCGGCGATCCGGGCCCAGTCGGTGTCGTCGGGGTCGGCCGCGCGGGCATGACAGGCGGCGATGGCGGCCTGGAGCAGGTACGGGCCGGGCGGTTTGTCCAGGGCCCAGGCGTGGTCGAGTCCTTCCAGACCGCGGCGGATCAGCAGGCGGTCCCAGCGACGGCGGTCCTGGTCGAGCAGCAGGACGGGTTCGCCTTCGGGGCCGATGCGGGCGTTGGCGCGGGAGGACTGGAGTTCCATCAGTGAGAGCAGGCCGTGGACTTCGGGCTCGTCGGGCATGAGCTCTGCCAGCAGGCGGCCGAGGCGCATCGCCTCGTTGCACAGCGCCGGGCGCATCCAGTCGTCGCCGGCGGTCGCGGAGTAGCCCTCGTTGTAAATCAGGTAGACGACCTCGAGCACGCTCGTCAACCGGTCGAGCAGGTCGTCACCCGAGGGGACCTCGAACTCGACGCCGGCCTTGGCGAGGTTCCGCTTGGCCCGGACGATCCGCTGGGCGATCGTCGCCTCCGGGGCCAGGAACGCGCGGGCGATCTCGTCGGTCTTCAGGCCGCCGAGAAGTTTCAGTGTCAGCGTCACCCGCGCGTCCATGGTGAGCACCGGGTGACAGGCGGTGAACACCAGCCGGAGCAGGTCGTCCTCGATGTGGTCCTCGAGGATCGCTTCCACGTCGTCCTCGACGCTGTCGCCGTCGATCTCCAGCTCGTGGCCCATCTCCGCGAGCTTGCGCTGGTACGTCTCCTTGCGCCGGATCAGGTCGATCGCTCGGCGCTTGGCGATCGCCATCAGCCAGGCACCGGGATTGTTCGGTACGCCGGACTCCGGCCATTGCTCCAACGCCGCCACCAGCGCGTCCTGGGCCAGTTCCTCGGCCAGCCCGACATCCCGCACGATCCTGGCCACACCGGCGATGATCCGCGCGGACTCGATCCGCCAGACCGCGTCTACCGCCCCCTGGGCCTCGATAACCGTCACCCGCCGATAGAACAACACCCCAGGGCCAACGGCAACCGCGTTCAGCTGAACTGCGGTTCCCCGAGCGGGAGGGTGAGCCCCCTCCGCGCTGACGCGAATCAAACGATTGCTGGTCTCCGCCTCCGGCCGGGACCTGGGCACCCGGTCGGGGCGAATAGACTTCGGGGGCTGGAACCCCCTCCGAAGATGGCTCGAGGTTTGTTGTGCTCACCATGCAGGACGCGCTGCTGGCGCTGACGAAGTACTGGACCGACCGCGGGTGCATGGTCGTGCAGCCGTTCAACACCGAGGTCGGCGCCGGAACGCTGAACCCGGCGACCATCCTGCGGGTGCTCGGTCCCGAGCCGTGGCGGGTCGCGTACGTCGAGCCGAGTGTCCGGCCGGACGACAGCCGGTACGGCGAGAACCCGAACCGGCTGCAGACGCACACCCAGTTCCAGGTGGTGCTCAAGCCGGACCCGGGTAACCCGCAGGAGCTGTTCCTCGACAGCCTGACCGCGCTCGGGATCGACGTCCACGCCCACGACGTCCGGTTCGTCGAGGACAACTGGGCCAACCCGGCGACGGGTTCCTGGGGGCTCGGCTGGGAGGTCTGGCTGGACGGCCTGGAGATCACCCAGTTCACCTACTTCCAGCAGGCCGGCGGGATGACGCTGGACCCGGTGTCGGTGGAGATCACCTACGGCATCGAGCGGATCATGATGGCGCTGCAGGGCGTTTCGCACTTCAAGGACATCGCCTACGCGCCCGGAATCTCGTACGGCGAGGCGTTCGGCCAGGCCGAGTACGAGATGAGCCGCTACTACCTCGACGACGCCGATGTCGAAAGCCAGAAGCGGCTGTTCGAGGAGTACGCGAACGAGGCCCGCCGAATGCTCGACGCGCGGCTCCCGGTCCCGGCGCACGTCTACGTGCTGCGCTGCTCGCACACCTTCAACGTGCTCGACTCCCGTGGTGCGGTCAGTACGACGGAACGCGCCAAGGCCTTCGGCCGGATGCGGTCGCTGGCCCGCGAGGTGGCTCAGTTGTGGGCCGAGCGTCGTACCGAGCTCGAGCACCCGCTGGGGATCGCCGAGTTGCCCGCCGCGGCGCCGGAGCCGACCGAGTTCCCGACCGTCACCGGGACCCGGCAGCTGACGTTCGAGATCGGCACCGAGGAGATGCCGCCGTCGGAGGTGACCAAGACCGCCGAGGCCGTCCGTACGGCTCTGACCGAGAAGCTGGCCGCGACCCGCCTCGGCCATGGCGACATCACGGCGTACGCGACTCCGCGCCGCGTCGTCGCCTTCGTCGCCAGTGTCCAGGCGGGCGAGCCGGACGCGGAGCGCGTCGTGCGTGGTCCGCGGAAGTCGGCCGCGTACGACGCCGACGGCAACGTCACCAAGGCCGCCGCCGGGTTCGCCCGCGGTCAGGGTGTCGACGTGAGCGAGTTGCACGATCTGGACGTCGACGGCGTCGAGTACGTCGCGGTGACCAAGCCCGACCCGGGTCGTGGTGCGGCCGAGGTACTGAGCGGCGTTTTGAGTGAGATCGTCAGCGGGCTGCGGTCGGACAAGAACATGCGGTGGAACGACGCCAAGCTGTCGTTCACCCGCCCGGTCCGTTGGCTGGTCGCGCTGCTCGGTGACCAGGTGGTCCCGGTGTCGGTGTCGTCTCTGGCCGCCGGCCGGACGACGCGAGTGCTCCGGACCGCTGCCCAGACGCAGGTCGAGATCGCCGCGGCCGAGGGGTACCTGGACCTGCTCCGGATCCACGGCATCGAGGCCGACCCCGCTCGTCGCCGCGAGCAGATCGTCACCGCCTCGCGTGAGCTGGCCGCGAGCGTCGGCGGTACGATCGACGTCGAGGGCGAATCCGCCCTGATCGACCAGATCGTCAACCTGATCGAGGAGCCGACCGCGATCCTCGGTGGATTCTCCGCCGACTACCTGACGCTGCCGGGCGAGATCCTGACCACCGTGATGCGCAAGCACCAGCGGTACCTGCCGGTCCGCGACGGCGACGGCAACCTCCTCCCGCACTTCGTTGCCGTGGCCAACGGTTCGGTCGACGAGGCCGTGGTCCGCGGTGGGAACGAGGGAGTGCTGCGGGCGCGCTACGAGGACGCCGCCTTCTTCTGGCGGGCCGACCTGGAGACGCCGCTCGAGACCATGAAGAGCGAGCTGGAGAAGCTGGCCTTCGAGGAGCGGCTCGGCTCGATGGCCGACCGGGCGGCGCGGATCGGCCGGATCGCCACGGCCCTGGCCGCGGTGGTGGGGCTGGACGGCGACGACCTGACCACGCTGAAGCGGGCTGCCGAGCTGGCGAAGTTCGACCTGGGGTCGCAGATGGTGGTCGAGCTGACCAGCCTGGCCGGCACGATGGCCCGTGAGTACGCGCGGCGTGCCGGTGAGACCGAGGCCGTCGCCCAGGCGCTCTACGACATGGAGTTGCCGCGGTCCGCGGGCGACCCGGTGCCGTCGACCACGCCGGGTGCGCTGCTAGCGCTCGCCGACCGGTTCGACCTGCTGGCCGGGCTGTTCGGGATCGGCGCCAAGCCGACCGGTAGCTCCGACCCGTTCGCACTGCGCCGCGCGGCCGCCGGTGTGGTCGCGATCCTGCGCGAGCACCCGTCGTTGAAGGCGATCACCCTGGAGGCCGGCCTGAAGGCTGCCGCCGCGGAGATCGGTGCCCAGGGCATCGACGTACCGGCGGATTCGCTGGACGAGGTTGCCGAGTTCACCGTCCGGCGGTACGAGCAGCAGCTGATCGATCGCGGTGACGACCACCACCAGGTGGCTGCGGTGTTGCCGTTGGCAACGGCTCCGGCGGTCGCGGACGAGACGCTGGCGTCCTTGCAGGAGCTGGTCGGCAGCAGCGACTTCGCCGACCTGGTGGCGGTTCTGCAGCGGGTACGACGGATCGTGCCGGAAGGGACCGAGGCGTCGTACGACGCGGGCAAACTGACCGAGCCGGCCGAGGTCGTCCTGCACGAGGCGGTCCAGAAGGTCGGCCAGGCGCCGACTGTGCTGGCCGACTTCGTCACTGCCGCATCGGTACTGGTCGAGCCGGTCACCACCTTCTTCGACGAGATCCTGGTGATGGCCGAGGACCAGGACCTGCGCGCTGCCCGACTGGGGCTGCTGGCAACGATCAGCGCGCTCGCCGCGCCGGTCCTCGACTGGCAGGCCCTCGGCACCAGCCTCAGTGCGGGAGAGTGAGCAGACCGGCGAGGCGTTCGCCGATCAGACGGTAGCCGTCGGGCCCTGGATGCACATCATCGGCGTACAGGGCCCGGGCCTCGTCCGTCGTGAGCACGTCGCGCCCGTCGATCACCTGGACGGCCGGGTCGGTCCGGGCGCCCAGCTCGACGCAGGCGCGGACGTCGTCCAGGGTGAGGCCGACCGCGTTCGGTTTGTCTTCGCGGTTCGGGGCGGGCAGGGGAGTGATCACGACGAGCGGCGTCTTCGGATGGCCCGCGCGGACCGTTGCGACGAATGCCTCGACCTGGCCCGGCAGGGTCCGGCCGCTGAAGGTCTCGCCGCCGTGGATGTTGATGCCGAGGCACAGCGAGATCAGCCGGGCCGGGAGATCCCGGAGCGTCCGGGCCGCGACCGGGTCGAGATGACACTCACCGGCGAAGCCGAGATTGACGGACTCCCAGCCGTGCTGCCTGGCGACCAGAGCCGGCCAGGTCTCGGACGGTCCGTACGCACCGCCGCTCTGGGTGATCGAGCTGCCGTAGGTCACCCACCGCGGTCCGGTCGGTGCGAGCGGCTCGGCCGCACCGTCGAAGCGCGGCTCGCGAATCGAGATCACGCCGGCCTGCGGTAGCCAGATCTCCACCTCCACCTGACCCCCCGGCAGGTCGAAGGTCAGCCGCTGCTCCCCCTCCCGGACCGCGGACCGCTGGTGCAGTTCGCCGTCGACCAGGACGTCGACCGGCGCGATCCTGGTGTAGATCCCGAGCTCCGCCCGGATCTCCAGGCTCACCGAGGATGCCGCCGTACGCCAGGCTCCTCGTACGCCCGCGGGTGTCGCGGCGCGATCCCAGAGCCGATGACCCGGGCGGTCCGGGTACCCGGTCCAGTCGATCTGCCGGAAATCGTGACCACGCGGATCCAGCCGCCAGTACGTCGTCCAGCCGTCGGCGTCGACCTCACGATGCTGGAAACCGGTCCACAGCGCGTCGGTCATGTTCGTGCTCCTCGGATGCCCCGGAGTGACCGGGCGACGGGTTGTGCGGCGGCGGACGTGAGGCGGGCGACCGCACGCGCACCGAGGCTGGCATCGACATGGGCGAGCATGACCGCAGCGGCCGTCTCGGAGTCCCCGGCCGCGATCGCGTCGACCAACGCGAGGTGCTCGGCGTGGGTACGGTCCAGGTCCTCCTCGGTGCGTCCGTCCTCGAGAGCAAGCCTGCGGTACCGGTCCGCCTTGTCCCACAGTCCGTCCAGGGTCTGGACCAGCATCTGGTTGTGCGACGCGGTGTAGATCGCGACATGGAACCGCCGATGCGTGGACAACTCGGCCGGCCCGGGGTCGGTCCGCAACGGCAACAGCTCGTCCGCCGTCGCGCGGATCAGTTCGAGGTCCTGCCTGGTACGACGCTCAGCCGCGAGCCCGGCCGCCAACGGGTCGAGCGACCGGCGCAGCTCGACCAGGTCACGCGCCTCCTCGGCGGTCAGCCGGGTCACCCGCGCGTCCCGGTGTGCATCCAGCTCCACCAGTCCGTCGCTCATCAACCGCCGCAGCGCCTCCCGCAGCGGCGTCGTACTGATCCCCAACTGCCGCGCCAGGGCTGCCTGCTGGATGACCGATCCGGGCACCAGATCTCCGTGCAGCACCTGGTCGCGCACGAGCTCGTACGCGACCTCGGCCTTGGTCGCCATCTTGGCCGCCCCGTTGGCCGCCAGATTCGGCTCTGCCACGCCTGCCCTCCTCGTCCGGACCGGGCTACAACTTACCTCAGGCATCTGGTTATAACGAGATCCAGGCACAGACCGCCTGATTTCAAGGCTTGAGACGATCATAGATGACCTGTTGACGCAGAAGGTTATAACGACTCATAGTCAGAGCTGATCTGGTGGACGTGCTGTTGGGAAGGTGGCCATGGCAGACAACTACAGGCTGGGCGTGCTGGCCGGTGACGGCATCGGGCCCGAGATCGTGCCCGCGGCCGTTCAGGTGCTCGACGCGGCGGTAGCTGCTGCCGGTGGTGCGGCGATCGAGTGGGTTCCGCTCCCGGTCGGTGCCGAGGCGATCGAGACGCACGGCAGTGCGCTTCCGCCGATCACGCTGGAGACGCTCGAGCAACTCGACGGCTGGCTGCTCGGTCCGCACGACAGTGCGTCGTACCCGGAAGAGCATCGAGTGCAGTTGAACCCGAGCGGCTTCCTGCGGAAACAGTTCGACCTGTTCGCGAACATCCGGCCGGCGAAGGCCTTCGAGGGGACGCCCGCGCTGGTGCCCGGTCTCGACCTGGTCGTCGTCCGCGAGAACACCGAGGGCTTCTACGCCGACCGCAGTACGTATCGCGGCACCGGCGAGTACATGCCGACCGCCGACGTGGCCATCGCGATGGGGATCTTCACCCGGCCCGCGATCGAGCGGATCGCGCGCCAGGCGTTCGAGCTGGCGATGCGGCGCCGCAAGCATCTGACCGTCGTCCACAAGGCGAACGTGCTGCGCCTCACCACAGGCTTCTTCCGCGACATCTGCCGCGAGATCGCCGTCGAGTACCCGGACGTCCGGGTCGACGACTTCCACATCGACGCGATGACCGTCCACCTGGTCCGGCACGGCGCAGACTTCGACGTCCTCGTCACCGAGAACATGTTCGGCGACATCCTGTCCGACCTGGCCGGCGAACTGGCCGGCTCCCTCGGTATCGCGCCGTCCGTCAATGCCTCCGCCGACCACGCGATGGCCCAGGCCGCGCACGGTTCCGCACCGGATATCGCCGGCCGCAACCTGGCCAACCCGACCGCGATGATCGCGTCGGGCGCGATGCTGCTCGACTGGCTCGGCAACCGGCGCGACGACCCGGTCGCGCGGCAGGCCGCCGTACTGGTCGAGCAGGGGCTGCGGACCACGGTTGTTCGAGGCATCCGTACGGCGGACCTCGGCGGAACTGCCGGTACGTCGGAGTTCGCCTCGGCCGTGGCCGATGGTCTGAGATGAACACCCTGACTGTCGGAGACCGCGAGTACTCCTTCCACTCGTTACGCGGCATCGCGCCGGACCACCTGCCGCGGACGCTGCGGATCCTGCTCGAGAACGCGCTCCGGCACCAGACGTCGAGCGGCGTACTCCGGGTCTGGGAGCCCGGTGTGGTCGGCGAGTTGGAGGTGCATCCGTCGCGGGTGTTCCTGCACGACACCAACGGCGTACCGGTGCTCGCGGACCTGGCGGCGATGCGTGACGCGATGGTGGCCGAGGGCAAGGATCCGGCGCTGGTCGATCCTTTGATCCCGGCAGAACTGGTAGTGGATCACTCGGTGATCGCGGACGCCTTCGGCCGGCCGGATGCGATGCAGTTGAACGTCGCGCTGGAGTACGAGCGGAACGCCGAGCGGTTCCGGTTCCTGCGCTGGGGGCAGCAGACGTTCAAGCAGCTGAAGGTTGTCCCGCCGGGTGCGGGGATCATGCACCAGATCAACCTGGAGCATCTGGCCCGCGTGGTCGAGGAACATGACGGTCTGCTGTTCCCGGATCTCTGCCTGGGTACGGATTCGCACACCACGATGGTCAACGGGTTGGGTGTGCTCGGCTGGGGGATCGGTGGGATCGAGGCCGAGGCAGCGATGCTCGGGCAGTCGGTGTCGATGATGCTGCCGCGGGTGGTCGGCGTACGGCTGACCGGTTCGCTGCCGATCGGGACGACGGCGACCGATCTGGTGCTGACGATCACCGAGACCCTGCGGACGCACGGTGTGGTCGGCAAGCTGGTTGAGTTCGGCGGTCCGGCGCTGGCCGAGTTGCCGGTGCCGGATCGGGCCACGATCGCGAACATGAGCCCGGAGTTCGGCTCGACCGCGGCGTACTTCCCGATCGACCAGCGCACGCTGGACTACCTGCTCTTCACCGGCCGACCGCCTTCGAAAGTCGCGCTGGTCGAGGCGTATGCGCGGGCGCAAGGACTGTGGCATGACCCGGCGGTGGAGCTTCGGTACGACGAGTACGTCGACATCGACCTGAACACGGTGGTCCCGTCGATCGCCGGTCCACGTCGGCCACAGCAGCGCACCTCACTCGCCGAGGCTCGCCAAGCCGTTGAGGCGGAACTCCCGACGGGGCGCCGCACAGTCGGGGCTCCGGGCCATGGTGCTGTCGTCGTTGCGGCGATCACCTCCTGCACGAATACCTCCAATCCCGCGGTGATGGTCGCCGCCGGGCTGCTCGCCAGGAACGCGGTCGAACGCGGTCTCACCAGCAAACCGTGGGTGAAGACGACACTGTCGCCCGGATCGCGCGTGGTGATGGACTACCTCGGCGACGCCGGCCTCACGCCGTACCTGGAGAAACTCGGATTCCACCTGGCCGGCTTCGGCTGTATGACATGTATCGGGGCGTCGGGTGCACTGATCGACTCGGTTGGCGAGGCGGTCCGTGCGCAGGACCTGACCGTGGCCGCCGTCCTGTCCGGCAACCGCAATTTCGAGGGCCGGATCCAGCCCGACGTGCGACTCAACTACCTCGCCTCGCCGCCGCTCGTGATCGCCTACGCGCTGGCGGGCCGGATGGACATCGATCTGCTCACCGAGTCTCTCGGCATCGACGCGAGCGGTGACCAGGTCTACCTCGCAGACCTCTGGCCTGCGTCAGCCGACATCGATGCGGTGATCGGCCAGACGCTCAAGCCCGAGCTCTTCACCAGTGCGTACGACGATGTGTTCGCCGGTGACGAGCGGTGGCGACGGCTCGATGCGCCCGAGGGGGAGACGTTCGCCTGGGGTGATTCGACGTACCTGCAGAAGCCGCCGTACTTCGACCAGGCGTCGGCGCCGGGTGAATTGATCGGGGCACGTGCGTTGGTGCGACTCGGTGACTCGGTCTCCACGGACCACCTCTCGCCCGCGGGTGCGATCCCGCCGGACAGCGTCGCCGGTCGGTACCTCGCCGAACTAGGGGTGCCGCGCAGCCAGTTGAACACCTATGCGTCGCGACGCGGCAACCATCTGGTGATGATGCGAGGTGCCTTCGGCAACGTCCGGCTGCGCAATCAGCTTGCTCAAGGCATCGAAGGGCCGACGACCCCAGGACCGGACGGCGTACTGACGTCGATCTATGCCGCGGCCGAAGCCTATCGCGCAGCCGGCGTACCGATCGTGGTTGTTGCGGGCAAGGAGTACGGGACCGGATCGTCCCGGGACTGGGCCGCGAAAGGGCCGGCGTTGATCGGCGTGCGGGCGGTCCTCGCCCAGTCGTTCGAGCGGATCCACCGGTCGAACCTGGTCGGGCTCGGCATCCTGCCGCTGGAGTTCCGCACCGGTGAGGGCGACGACCTCACCGGTGCGGAGCCGATCGGCATCCACCTCGGCGAGGACGGCTTCGCCACCGCGTATTCCGCGGGCAAGGAGTACCGGCTGAAGATCCGCCTCGACACCCCTCGAGAAGTCGACTACTACCACCACGGCGGCGTTCTGCCCCATGTGCTTAACCGTCTGCGGGAGGAATCGTTGCGGGGTCAGAAAAGTAACGAGTAGACTGATGTAACAGGTGATGCAAATTAACTAAGGTTACGCTCACCTACCCCCGCGGAAGGATTCTTCGAAATGACCGCGCATGTAGCGGAAGTACCGACTCCCGAGATTCACCACTCGCACCGCGACGTCACCGGCGGCTGGCTGCGGCCCGCGACCTTCGGCGTGATGGACGGCCTGGTGTCGAACTTCGCCCTGGTCGCCGGTGTCGTCGGTGGTGGCGCGACCGGCAAGGTCGTGATCATCACCGGACTGGCCGGCCTGGTCGCCGGCGCCTGCTCGATGGCCTCCGGCGAGTTCACCTCGGTCTCGTCCCAGACCGAGCTGATGCAGGCCGAGATCGAGATCGAGCGGCGCGAGTTGCAGATCCACCCCGAGGAAGAAGAGCGCGAGCTCGCGATGATGTACGAGGCGAAGGGCCTGCGTCCCGAGCTTGCGGCGGAGGTCGCCCGCGAGCTGACCAGCGACCCGGCGGTCGCGCTCGACGTGCACGTTCGCGAAGAGCTCGGTGTCGACCCCAACGACCTGCCGTCGCCGTGGCTGGCGGCCGGATCGTCGTTCATCGCCTTCGCCTTCGGCGCAGTGATTCCGCTGATCCCGTTCATCTTCGGCGCCATGAGCGTCTGGCCGGCGCTGGTGCTGAGTGCCCTCGGTCTGGTCGTCACCGGCGGAATCGTCGGCAAGATCACCGCACGGCCGTTCTGGTACGGCGGTGGCCGGCAGCTCCTCCTGGGTGGGGTGTCGGCCGCAGTCACATTCGTCATCGGACTAGCAGTAGGAACCGGGTTGTCATGACACAAGGAGGATGGCCGTTGTGCGCATCACGGCTCTGATCAAGCAGGTGCCGAAGGGCGACCACAGTGGACGGCTGGACGCCGACGGGCGGCTCGAGCGGGCCGGCGCCGTCACGGAGATGAATCCGTGGTGTCGCCGGGCCGTCGCCCAAGCCGTCCGGCTGGCGGCGGACTCCGGCGGTCGCAGTACGGCGATCACCATGGGTCCTCCGGCGGCTGCCGACGTACTGCGAGAGGCCCTCGCGTGGGGTGTGGACGACGCTCTGCACCTGACGGACCCGGCGTTGGCCGGGTCGGACTGCCTGATCACCGCCCGCGCCCTGGCCGCCACGATCGCGGTGCTGGACGACCGACCTGACCTGATCCTGGTCGGTGCCAGCTCCGTCGACGGCAGCACCGGCGCGGTCGGCGCCATGCTCGCCGAACTCCTCGGCGTCCCCTTCACCGGGCCGGTCCTGACGCTCGAACCACACACGTCCGGTACGACGACCCGCCTCCGAACCACCGTCCAGTACGACACCGGCATCGAGGATGTCGACGTACAACTCCCTGCGGTGGTAGCTGTAGCCGAACGCTCCTGCAATCCGTGTAAAGCGCCCGCGGAGACCTGGCCCACCGGGGACACCATCCGCCGCGTCACCACGTCCGACCTGCCCCCCGGCCGCTGGGGTCTCCACGGCAGCCCCACCAAGGTCGCCAACGTCCACCCGGCCTCCCTCACCCGAGACCCGGTAATCTTCCGCGGCCGCCCCGAAACCCAGGTAACCCGAGCCATCACCGAACTAATAGCCCGAGGCTGCTTCGAAGCCCCTCACGCGGAATCAGCCGAGCCCGTCCCCAGTGCTCAGCTCCCGGGTGGGTCCGAGGTGGTTGTGCTTGTTGGGCCTGGTCCGTCGGCCGGCACCCAGGCTCTGCTGGGTGCGGCGGCATCGCTCGCCGCGGAGGTTGGTGGGTCGGTGACTGCAGTCAGAACAGAGCAGAGCAGCGACGACCTCGCGCGGTGGGGTGCTGACGCCGTCGTGACGTTGACGGGTGATGAGCCCCGGCCGGTTGCCGAGAGCCTGGTGAAGTGGATGGCTGACCGCGAGCCCTGGGCTGTGCTCGGTGCGGCGTTGCCCTGGGACCGCGAGGTGCTCGCCCGGCTCGCAGTGGCGACCGGCGCCGGACTGATGTCCGACCTGGTCAGCCTGAACATCAACGGCACCCACCTAGCCGGCCTGAAACCATCCGGCGGCGGCACCCTCGCCGAGATCGTCAGCCACGGATCGCCTCAGATCGCGACCCTGCGAACCGGCCTCCTCCCACTGCGCACCCCGCGAGCCGACCGACCCCTGGACGACCACACCCTGCACGTGCCGGCGGATCCAGCGGTACGCCGGGCAGAGCGTCGTACCGGAAGTGAAGGCGACGCGCTCGACCGCGCCGACGTGGTGATCGGAGTCGGCCGCGGCGTAGCGCCCGAAAGATACGCCGAGCTCGAGCCCATGCGCGTCCTGCTGGGCGCGGAGTTGGCCGCGACCCGCAAGGTCACCGACGAAGGCTGGCTGCCGCACGGTCGGCAGCTCGGCATCACCGGCCGGAGCGTTGCGCCGCGGATGTACTTCGCGGTCGGCCTGTCCGGCAATCTGAACCACCTGGCCGGCGCGAGCCGGGCCGGGACCGTCCTGGCCATCAACACCGACCCGGCCGCGGAGGTCTTCGCGCACTGTGACGTCGGGCTGGTCGCGGACTGGCGGGAGGTGATGCCTCACCTGGTGGAAGGACTGCGTAATCGTGTGAGTGCGCGAGAGGCCGGATAACCTGTGCGGCATGGCGACGACCCGACGGACGAAGGCTGCGGTGCCCACCCCTGACACCGAGGCCTGGCTGCTGCTGATCTACAAGGTGCCCAGTGACTCGTCGCGGGCGCGGGTGGCGGTCTGGCGGGAGCTGAAGCGGCTCGGCGGGTTCTACGTCCAGCAGGCGGTGTGTGTGCTGCCGGACCGTGAGGAGTTGCGGGCCGGGTTGGAGAAGGTGCGGGAGCGGGTCGCCGAGCTCGGCGGCTCGAGCGTGTTCCTCACCCTCACCGATGTCGACGAGGATGCTCGCTCGCAGTTCGTGGAGGGCTTCCGGAGCCAGTCCGCGAAGGAGTACGCCGAGATCGTCGAGGAGTGCGACACCAAGTTCGTCAAGGAGATCGAGTTCGAGCGGTTCCGGGAGAACTACACGTTCGAGGAGGCCGAGGAGATTCGCCAGGACCTGGAGAAGCTCCGTCGCTGGCTCGCGAAGGTCGAGGGCCGGGACTGGATGGGTGCCGACGGCAAAGAGCTGGCGCACTCGAAGGTCGCCGACTGCGAACGCCTGCTGGAAGAGTTCGAAGCCGACGTCTACGAACGGACCGAAGGCAAGGTCTAGCCCAGTTGGTGGGCTGAGGGCTAGCTGCGGCGCCGGGGTTTCGACCTCGGTGGGACGGTGCGGGGGAGACCCAGGATCGTCTCGTCGGCCAGTGGGTAGCCGTTCAGTTGCTCGCGGAGCTGGTTCATCCGGACGGTGTTGCTCAGCGCGCGCTCGCGGTCATGCGCGGCGACGGCGATGACGAGGGCCTCCAGCACGATCAGGACCATCACCTGACTGGTGTACGTCCCGGGCCGGCTCATCCGGGTGGACAGTACGACGGCCACCTCGTCCCGCAGCGCTTCGCCGAGGGTGTCGGTCACCAGGATCACCGGTATGCCGGTCTCGGAGCAGTGGTCCAGGATGATCCGCGCCTCGCGGTTGATCCGGTTGTGCGCCATCACGACGACGACGTCCTCGGGCCCGAGCAGCAGGATCCGGTCCGCCAGCCGGTAACCGGTGTCGGTCGCGACCCGGGCGCGGTGCCCGATCCGGGTCAGGTGGGTGGCGACGTACTCCGAGACGCCGTCCAGGCCGGCGAATCCGCAGACCACCGTCTCCCGGGCGCCGTCGATGAGCTCGACCGCGCGGCGGAACTCGTCCGGGTCGATGGTCTGCTCGGCGATCATCAGGTGCTCGATGTGATCGCGCAGGGTCGCCCGCAGGACCGCCTCGGGTCCGTCGCCGAGCGTCTCGAGGCTGGCGCTGAGCCTGCTGGCCGGGGTGAGCAGGGTCTGCAGGTGATCCTGTAGTGAACGCTTCAGCCCGGGCAGGCCGTCGTACCCGAGTGCCTTGGCGGTCCGGACGACGCTCGCGTCGCTGGTGCCGGTCGCCCGGCCGAGCTCCTCGGCGGACGAGAACGCGGCCTCCTGCGGATGCGCGGACAGGTACTCCGCGACCTTCCGCTCGGTCGCGGTAAGGCCGGCCATCCGTGCGGCCACCCGCTCTTGCAAGGTAGGCGGCTTGGTCTCCGCAGTGGTCACGACGCTTTCACCCCTCACGGTCGTCCGGTCGCTACGCATTGATCATGTCACCTGCCGGTCGCAGATCACCGACAGGTAAACCCGGGCAGAACCCGTTGACAGACATTGTAGCAATCACTACCGTCAACTGAATATTCGTAGTGAACACAACGACAACACTAGGCCGCCACCTCCGGCGGCAGGCGGTGGGTGAGGGTCGGCCCACCTGTTTCCGTCCAGCTCAGGGAGCATCCGTGATCGACACCATCGACATCTCGGCGGCGGACCCGCGGGAACGCGGTCGCCAGTACGGCGAGGCAGCGCGCGAGCAGATCGCCCGCTCGGTGGCCTTCTACGCCGAGTCCGTCGCCCACAAGACCGGACTGTCCTGGCCCCAGGTGCAGGAGCGGGCCGGTGCGTGGGTTCCGATCATCGAGGGTTACCTGCCGGAGATCGTGCCCGAGCTGCGCGGGATCGCCGACGGTTCCGGCCGTTCCTTCGAGGAGATCGTCGCCCTCAACAGCCGGGGCGAACTGACCCGAGGGAACCCCTTCCAGACCACCACCCAGCCCGGTGTCTCCCCCTCCACCGCCGGGCTGGGTGGCGACCCCACCGAGGACGAGGGCTGCACCTCGTTCGCGATCCTGCCCGCGGCCAACCCGCTCGGGCGGGTGTGGGCCGGGCAGAACTGGGATCTGTGGGCCGGTGTCGCCGACACGATCGTCGCCGTCCGGATCGCGCAGCCCGGCAAGCCCACGATCATCTGTCACGTCGAAGCCGGCCAGGTCGGCCGGCACGGGGCGAACTCGGCCGGGATCGCGCTGAACGCCAACGGCCTCGGCGCCGGCTTCGGCACCGGGCTGGGGATCCCCGGCGCGTTCGTCCGCCGCAAAGTCTTGGAGAGCTGGGATTTCCACGAGGCGCTGAAGGCGATCTTCGACGCCCGGCAGTCCTTGTCCAGCAATCTTCTGCTCACCCATCGGGACGGTTTCGCCATCGACGTCGAGACCACCCCGGGACGGAACGCCTGGATGTACCCGACCGAGGGGTTGCTGGTGCACGGCAACCATTTCCAGGCCTTCGTCCCACCGCAGATCGAGAACAGCTACCAGCCGTTCTCGGTGGATTCGCTCTACCGGGTGCCGCGAGTCGAGGAGGGCCTCAACCGGGTCCGCCGCGACGGCACCACCGAAGACGGGCTCGCGAAGATCGTGCAAGACACGATGAGCGACCACTTCGGCCATCCCGACGCCGTCTGCCAGCACGTCGATCCGCGCCGGCACGAGCTCGACCGCTACGCCACCATCGTGTCCAGCCTGGTCGATCTGACCACTGGCACCTACCGGCTCACTCCCGGCCTGCCGTGTGCGAACAGCTACCAGCAGGCGCCGTGGAATCTGTACGACGGTCCTGGTCCAGATGACCGTCCCGACGTCCCCGGACCGGCGCATGCACTCGCCGGCACCCGATGACCCAGCTTCAGTCCGAGGAGCAAGTGCCATGTCCCACTCCGCCACAAAGGTACGGCGTACTGTCGCCGTCCTAGCCCTGACCGTCGCCGCGGCCGCCCTGACCGGCTGCGGCGGCTCATCGTCCTCGCTCGCCACCGGCGCGGCGCCGAACGCCGACCGCGCCGCGGCGGCCGAGGGCGTCAGCCCGGACGTCAACCTGGACCAGTGCGGGAAAGAGGCCCGCACCGTCAAGCACGACCTTGGCAGCACCACGATCACCGGCAGCCCGACCAAGGTGGTGGCGCTGGAGTACTCCTTCGTCGACGCCCTGGTCGCGGTCGGGATGTCGCCGATCGGTGTCGCCGACGACGATCAGCCGAAGCGGATCATTCCCGCCCTGCGTGACAAGGTCGGCGAGTACAAGTCGGTCGGCCTCCGGGCGACGCCGAATATCCAGGTGATCACCGCGCTCAAGCCCGACCTGATCGTGGCCGACAGCGGCCGGCACAAGGCGATCTACGCCCAGCTGTCCAAGATCGCGCCGACGATCGCCTATGCCAGCCTGAACGGGAACTACCAGCAGGTGCTGGACAGTGAGATGTCCACCGCGATCGCGCTGAACAAGTGCGACCAGATGAAGACCCGGCTCTCCGAGCACGCCAAGCTGATGGCCGACCTGAAGGCCGAGGTGCCCGCGGGTGAGAACCGCAAGGCGCTGTTCGTGCGCGCCTCGGACAAGGGCTTCACCGGGTTCCCGCCGAAGGCCTACACGCCGGGAGTCCTGGCCGTCGTCGGGATCCGGTCGCCGCTGCCGGACGATTCCGGGGACGCCTCGGTCTCGCTCACGCTGGAGACGCTGGTCGCCACCAAGCCGGACGTGATGTTCATCGCCCCGAACGACGGACCGACGCTGCGCGACACCTGGGTGAAGAGTCCGCTGTGGAAGGAGATCCCGGCGGTGAAGAACAACGCGACCTTCGACGTCAACCCGAACGAGTGGTCCCGGTCGCGGGGTCTGATCGCCTCCGAGGTGGTCGCCCAGGAAGCCGTCAAGCTCCTCTACGGGAAGTGACATGGCCTCGTCCGTGGGCACTGTGCCCAAACCAGCCGAGGACGCTACCCACAAGCGTCCGAGGATCGTCACCAACAAGCAGCGGGTCACCTGGGTGACGCTGGCACTCCTGGTGCTGGTCGTGGCCGGCGTGCTGTGGGGTCTGTCGATCGGGAGTCAGCAGATCCCGCTGTCGCGGGTGCCGGGGGCGATCTTCAAGGCCGATCAGCCCGATGAACTGATCATCGAGTCGATCCGGATGCCGCGGGTGGTGCTGGCGCTCTGCGTCGGCGCCGCCCTGGCGGTAGCCGGCGCGCTGATGCAGGCGGTCGCCGCGAACCCGCTCGCGGCACCGGAGATCATGGGCGTCAACGCCGGCGCGGTGTTCATCGTCGTACTAGCGATCACTGTGGTGCCGTCGCTGTCGGGTGCGCCGACGATTCTGCTGGCGTTCGGTGGTGCGGCCGTTGCGGGTGTCTCGGTGATGCTGTTGGCGGGGTCCGGCGGGGGCCGGGTCAGTCCGGTCCGGCTCGCTCTGGCCGGTGTGACGGCGAGCAGTCTGCTGATCTCGCTGACGCAGGTGCTGATCATCTTCGACGAGAACTCTGCCGACAGTGTGTTGTTCTGGCTGGTCGGTGGCGTCAACTTCGCCGGCTGGAGCGATATCCGCAACCTGTTGCCGTGGCTGGTGCTCGGTTTGATCGGTGCGTTCGCGATGGCGCGGCCGCTGAATCTGCTGGCTCTCGGTGACGACATGGCCCGCGGCCTGGGTCAGAACGTCGAGCGGACGCGGATGTACGGGTCGGCCCTGGTGATCGTGTTGTGTGGTGCGGCGGTGTCGGTAGCCGGTCCCGTCGCGTTCATCGGGCTGATCGTGCCGCACATCATCCGCCGGCTGGTCGGTTCGAGCTACACGGTGCTGTTGCCGCTGTGTGCGGTGGGCGGTGGGGTGCTCGTGCTGTACGCCGACATCTCGTCCCGGTACGTCAAGCCACCGTTCGAGGTGCCTGCCGGTGTGGTCACCGCGCTGATCGGTGCACCGATCTTCGTCTACCTGGCTCGTCGACAGAAGGTGACATCATGAACGAGCGGAGCGAGTTCATCATCAAGCACAGTGAGTCTTACTCATCGGCGCCCGGAGCGAAGCGAGGACGTCGATGAGTACGGCGATTCTCGCGCAGCACGTTCGGCGTACGTCGCTCGCCCAGCGGCATCCATCCGTTCTGATGGGATCGCTGTGTGTGCTGGCGGTGGTGCTGAGTTTCTACAGTCTCAGTGTCGGCGCGACCGACGTGTCGATGGGTGACGTGTTCAACGCCGTGATTGGCAACACCAGCGATCAGGCGGCACAGATCGTCGTGCAGTTCCAGCTGCCACGAGTCCTGCTGGCGTGGCTGGTCGGGATCGCTCTGGCGGTGTCCGGCAGCGTGATGCAGGGTGTGATCCGCAACCCGCTCGCCGCACCTGATGTCGTCGGGGTGACCAAGGGTGCCGGGTTCGCCGGCATGCTGTTGCTGCTCGCGATCCCCGGCATGCCGGTGGTGGCCGTCGTACCGGCGGCGTTCGTCGGTGGTCTGGCCGCCGCAGCACTGGTGTACCTGCTGGCCTATCGCCGCGGCGCTACTCCGGTTCGGATCGCGCTGGTCGGTATCGCGGTGAGCGCGGCCTTCGAGGCGGGCATCCGGTTCCTGCTGGTGCGCAATCCGCTCGACGTGAGCGCGGCGCTGATCTGGTTGACCGGCAGCCTGTTCGGCCGGTCGATGAGTTCGGTGCTCGAAATCCTGCCCTGGGTGCTCGTCCTCGTGCCGCTGATCGTGATCTGGAGCCGCAAGCTCGACGTCCTCGGGCTCGGTGACGACCTCGCCGCCGGACTCGGTGAGCCGGTCGAGCGAACCCGGCGGACGTTGCTGCTGTTCTCGGTCGCGCTGGCCGCCGCCGCGGTCGCGGTGTCCGGCACGATCGGCTTCGTCGGACTGATCGCACCGCACATGGCCCGCCGCGTGTTCGGTGGCAAGCACGTTGCGTCGATCCCGGCCGCCGCGTTGTTCGGCGTCCTGCTGATGCTCTTCGCCGACATGCTCGGCCGCGGACTCGCCCCGCCGCTCGAGATCCCCGCCGGACTGGTGACAGCGGTCGTCGGCGGACCGTACTTCCTCTACCTGCTCGTGAAGACCGGAAAGTAGGAGAACCGCCATGCGTCTGCAGGCACAGGGCGTACAGCTCGCCTATGACCAGCGCGTCATCGCCAAAGACCTGACCCTGACCATCCCGGACGGGAAGGTCAGCGTGCTGATCGGTCCCAACGGCTCGGGCAAGAGCACCGCACTGCGGGCCCTGGCCCGGTTGCTGCCTCCGCAGAAAGGAAGTGTGATCCTGGATGGGAAGTCGATCCAGGAAACACCGACGAAGGAGGTGGCCCGGCTGCTCGCGATCCTGCCGCAGGTCCTGGTCACCCCCGAGTCCATCTCGGTCGAGGACCTGGTCTGGTTCGGCCGCCATCCGCACCGAGCCTCGCTCAAGGTGCCGAGCCCGGCCGACAAGGAAGCCGTCGAGTGGGCGATGGAGGTGACCAGTACGGCGGAACTGCGGCACCAGCACGTGGATCAGCTGTCCGGTGGTCAACGGCAGCGGGTCTGGATCGCGCTGTGCCTGGCCCAGGGCACGGACCTGATCCTGCTCGACGAACCGACGACGTACCTGGACGTCGCCTACCAGCTCGAGGTGCTCGACCTGCTGCACCAGCTCAACCAGGAGCAGGGCAAGACGGTCGCGATGGTGCTGCACGACTTCAACATGGCCGCCGAGTACGCCGATCACGTGTTCGTGATGAAGTCCGGCGGCCTCGTCACCCAAGGAACGCCGGAAGACGTGTTCACCTGCGACATCATCCGCGACGTGTTCGGGGTGGAGTCGAAGGTCGTCCCGCACCCGGTCAGTGGCAAGCCGATGTGTATCCCACTGCGAGCCGGCCTCCGCGCCCAGCTCTCCGTGGCAACTGGATAGGAGTACTGGATGACATTGAGCCCTGCGGAAGCCGCCGAGCGGTCGGAACGCGTGGCGCCTCGGTTGCGCGAGCATCTGCCGCCGACACCGTTGGTCACTTTCGGTGCGTTCAGTGACGAGGTCGGCGCAGAGGTGCTGGTGAAGTGTGAGCACCTCCAGCGCACCGGCTCGTTCAAGGCCCGTGGTTCGATGGCGAAGATCCTGACGCTGACCGACGAGCAGCGGGAGCGGGGCGTGGTCACGGCCTCGACAGGCAATCACGGCCTCGGGGTCGGGAACGCGCTGGCGACGCTCGGTGGTCGCGGTCTCGTCTACCTGCCGGAGAACGCGTCGCCGAGCAAGGTGGCCGCGCTGCGCCGGCTCGGTCTCGATCTCCATGCCGAGGGCAACGACTCCGGCGTGCTCGAGCCCAAGGCGCGGGCGTACGCCGCCGAGCACGACCTGACCTACGTGCCGCCGTACAACGACCCGGACATCATCGCCGGGCAGGGCACGGTCGCGGTCGAGATCCTCGAGCAGTTGGCCGGCGAACCGCTCGATGCGGTGGTCGTGGCGGTCGGCGGTGGTGGGCTGATCAGCGGAGTCGCTTCGGTCCTCAAGAAGCATCTGCCGGGGATTCGCGTGTACGGCGCCTCGCCCGTGCGCGACGACGCGATGGCCGCGTCGGTGCGGGCCGGGGAGATCGTCCAGGTCGACGCGCAGGACACGTTGTCGGACGGTACGGCGGGCAGCGTCGAGCCCGGCAGTATCACCTTCGACCTGTGTCGTGAACTGGTCGACGACTGGGTGCTCGTGAGTGAGGACGCGATCAGCGCCGCGTTGCGGATGGTGATCGACACCGAACACCAGTTGATCGAAGGATCCGCCGCGATGGCGTTCGCTGCCGCGCGCGCCCGTCGTACCGAACTCGAAGGCAAGCGGGTCGCCGTCGTCTCGTGCGGCGGCAACATCTCCGCGAGCACGTTGGTGGCCGCGCTGAGCTGACCCCTCCCGCCGAAGCACCCGAGGCAAACCACCTCGGGTGCTTCGGCCTGCCCGCGTCCAGGCACTGGTGGCTGTTCTCGGCGTGCCGTTGACACCTTCGCCACGACGTAACTATCGTTTCGTGCAGCATATGTTTCATCTGAGATGAGGAAGTGGCTGATGGATGCGGCAACGTGGGGGTTGATCATCGCGACGTTCGTCGCGTGTTTCGTGGAGATGGTGGAAGCGACCACGATCGTGATGGCGATGGGGTACACCCGGAGCTGGCGGTCGGCGCTGGCCGGCACCTTCGCGGCGCTCGGTGCGCTCGCGGTGGTCACCCTGGCAGCCGGGTACGCACTGGCGAACTGGTTGCCGGAATCGGCGCTGCAACTCGCGATCGGCGGTCTGCTGCTGATCTTCGGTCTGCAGTGGTTGCGCAAGGCAATCCTCAGATCGTCCGGGCGGAAGGCGGTCCATGACGAGGATGCGATCTACCGCGAGGAGGTCGCGGCGGCCAAGGCGGCCGGTGAGACCAAGACCGGCCTGGATCTGTTCGCGTTCATGGTCTCCTTCAAGGGCGTCTTCCTCGAAGGGATGGAGGTCGTGTTCATCGTGCTGACCTTCGGTCTGAACGCGGACAACATCCCGGGTGCCGCGCTCGGTGCGATCGCCGCCGTGGTGATCGTGCTCGGTGTCGCGGTGGCGCTGCGCCGGCCACTGTCGATGATCAACGAGAACCTGCTCAAGTACGGCGTCGGCCTGTTGCTCGCGTCGTTCGGCACCTACTGGGCGGTGGAGGGTCTCGGCATCTTCCGGGACGGCCGGGAGAGCATCGACTGGCCCGGTCACGACCTGATGATCCTGGTCCTGCTGGCCGCCTGGCTGCTGCTCAGCCGGATCTTCGTCGCGGTGCTGCGGACGCCCGCGTCCGCGACGCCGGTGGTTGCCGGCGACGCCCCTGTGGAGGTGAAGAAGTGAAGTTTCTCAAGGCCTTCGGGCAGTTCTGGTACGACTTCATCATCGGTGACGACTGGAAGATCGCCGTCGCCGTGGTGCTCGCACTCGGCGTGACACTGGCAGTGATGGCTACCGGTGCCCTCGGTGACACCGCGCTGACCTTGTTCGGCGGGGTCGCGATCGTGGTGGCGTTCGCCATCAGTCTGGCGATCGACGTACGCCCGAAACGACGCTGATTCTCCTTGTCTGCTTGACCTCCGGCCCCGCACAGGTGTGCGGGGCCGGAGTCTTGCCCGAGTGGCTCTGTAGTGAATCCAACGTCTTCTCAAGATCTCGTAGTATCTGCTACAGTGCAGATCGAGGCGCCCGTTCCCTTTTGCATCGGAGGTCCCGAAGTGTCTGATTCATCGGTACTGCGCGATACCGCCGAGGCGGTGCTCGGGCTGCTTCCCGCAGAGGTGCAGTACGGCGACGTCCGCGTCGTCCGGCGGACGCACGAGCAGGTGCTGGTCGAGCTCGAAGGCCCCGGCGAGGTCGGGTACGACGACTCGACCGGACTCGGCCTGCGCGTACTGATCGGCGGCCAGTGGGGTTTCGCCGCTACTCACCGGCTCGATCGGCAAGGGATCGACGCGGTGGTCGCCCAGGCGGTCGGCCAGGCTCGCGCCGCCGGCGGTGGTGGGCGGGTGTCGCTCGGTTCGCCGGTGACGACCCGCGACACGTGGAGCTCGCCGATGCAGGTGGATCCGTTCACCGTTCCGCTGTCCAGCAAGCTCGACCTGCTGGCCGCGACCGTGAAGGAGGCCGCGACCGCCGGTCCGCTGGTGCAGCAGATCGAGGCGTCGGTGGACTTCTACCGCGACCACAAGGTGTTCGCGAACACCGAGGGCGCGCTGATCGAGCAGACCCTGACCGAGAGCGGCGGCGGCCTGATGGTCAACGCCAGCGACGGCGACGACCTGCAGCGAAGGTCTTTCCCGCAAGGCGTGCCACGGCAGATCCGCGGCCAGCGCGGCGATTTCGCGACCGCCGGCTACGAGCACGTGATCTCGCTCGGCCTGGATCGCGAGGCAGCCCGGATCGCCTCCGAGGCGGTCGCTCTGCTGTCCGCTCCGCAATGCCCGGACGAGATCACCACACTCATTGCTGGAAGCAACCAACTCGCGATGGTGCTGCACGAGTGCGCGGGTCACCCGATGGAGGCCGACCGTGCGCTCGGCACCGAGGTCAGCCTGGCCGGCGGCACCTACGCCACCCCCGAACGGCGCGGCACCTTCCGGTGGGGTTCACCGATCGTGTCGGCGTACGCCGATGCCACCATCCCCGGCGCCCTCGGTTCCTTCGGGTACGACGACGAAGGCGTGCCGGCGCAGCGGACCCAACTGGTCAAGGACGGCATCTTCCTCGGTTACATGTCCGGTCGCGAGTCGGCCGGGACGTTGGGCGGTGAGTCGACCGGGCAGGCCCGGGCCGACGGTTGGCAGCGATTGCCGCTCGTACGGATGACCAACATCTGCCTGGAGCCGGGGGAGTCCTCGCTGGACGAGATGATCGCCGGCACCAAGCGCGGCATCCTGGTCGACACCAACCGCGGCTTCTCCATCGACGACCAGCGGATGAACTTCCGGTTCGGTACCGAGGTCGGCTGGGAGATCCGCGACGGCAAGGTCGGCCGGCTGCTGAAGAACTGCACGTACCAAAGTGTCACGCCACAGTTCTGGGCCAGCCTCGACGCCTTGGGCGGACCGGACGAGTGGAAACTGCACGGCGTCCCGTCCTGCAACAAGGGCGAGCCGCTGCAGGTCGCGCACGTCGGTCACGGCACGGTCCCAGGTCGCTTCCAGAATGTGCAGGTGGGTCGATGAGCATCGAACAGTCCCAGGTCGAACAGGCGCTGGAGATCCTCGGCGAGGGCACCCGGCTCGACGTACTCGGTGAACACGCCGACCTGCTCCGCTTCGCCGAGTCCGAAGTCACCGCCCAGCACAGCGAACGCCGTCTCCGCGTCCGCGTCCGCACCACCCGCAACGGCCGCTCCGTCGCAGGTTCGTTGGAAACGCTGGATCCCGAAGCTGTTCAGGGGTTGGCTGACCGTCTGAATGCCGCCCTGGCCGACCTGGCGCCGTTGCCCGACGCGCACTCCCCACGTGCTGCGAGTGCGGGGAGTGCGGCGCAGGCCGACGGGGCGCAGGCGGAGGTGGCGCCTCAGGTGGTGCCTTCGGCTTCGGTGCTCGAGTCCGATCCCGCCGTCCGGCACCGGTGGTTCTCGACGGTTCGCGACGGGCTCGACTCGTCGACGACGCTCGGTGGTGCGATCCGGTACGACGTACTGGATCGGGTCGTGGCCGACTCGGACGGGCTGTTCCGCGCCGAGACGTTGACCAAGGCAGCCATTCAGGCGATCGCCAAGAAGGGTGACAACTCGGTCAGCGTCAAGTACATGCACCGCGATGCCGACCGGATTCCGGTCGACGAGATCCCGGCGAAGCTGCGTACGGCGTTGACCCCCTTGCCGACCCGCGGAGCCCACCACGGTCCCTGCCGCGTGCTGCTGAAACCACAGGCCGTCATCACGCTCATGGCGACGTACGGACACTTCGTCCTCGGCGCGACCGGCTACGCAACCGGCCGCTCGGCAGTCGCCGGCCGGCTGGGGGAGCGGGTCGTGAGCGACCTCCTCAGCCTGGTCGACGACGGTGCCGACGCGGATGGCCTGCCCAGCGGCTTCGATGCCGAGGGCAACGTACGACGCCGCACCCAGCTGATCGATCACGGTGTCCTCACCGGTGTCGTCTCCGACCGTCGTCGCGCGGCTGTCACCGGTGGCGTTCCGACCGGCCACGCGGTCCCGGACGGTTGGCGCTTCGGCGGGGACCCGAGCCCGTCGAACCTGCTGCTGGCTCCTGGCGACGCAACGGACGAGGAACTGCTCTCCGACTGCGGCAGCGGGCTCGTCGTCAACCGGTTGGACTACCTGCGCTCGCTTCATCCGAAGCAGACCCTGGTCACCGGCACGACACGTGATGGCACGTACTGGGCCGAAGGTGGCGAGCTCGTTGCGTGGCACCCGCAGGTGCGCTTCACCTTCCGGATGGACGACGTACTCAACGCGGTCCTTGCCGTCGGCAACACCCGTGAGTGCGGCGACACCACCTTCATGGACAGCGTCGTCGTACCGTCCCTGCTGATCGACGCCGGTCCGCTCGCCCTCCCCTGATCCAGCAGTGCCCCGCGTGACGCGTGCTCATAATCCGCGGGGCACTGCTGCACCAACCTCGTCTGGAGACTGCATGCCCTCGGTCACACCCTTGCTGAACGGCTACTCGCTGACGTCGGACCACGGCAATCCGGCCTTCTGCTCCGTGGTGCTGGTGGAGAGCGGCGACGAGCGAGTGCTGTTCGACTTCGGTCACGTCGGGCGGCGGCGGAAACTGCTGACAGCGTTGGCGGATCGCGGTCTGGTGCCGGACGACATCAGCAAGGTGGTCGTATCCCACGGTCACTGGGACCACCTCCAGAACGCGGACCTCTTCGACAAGGCGCAGGTCCTCATCCACCCCGACGAACTCCGCAACTTGGCCAACCCGCCGTCGACCGATTTCGGTACCCCGCGGTGGGCCAAGGCAGTCCTGGACGATCTCGACCTGCACGAGGTCGGCGAGGGGGACGAGGTGATCCCGGGCATTCAGGTGCTGGAGCTACCGGGACACACGCCTGGATCGATCGGTCTGGCAGTCAGTACGCCGGAGGGGACCGCAGTACTCGCGGCCGACGCCGTACCAACACTCGCCGTGCTGCGCTCTCGCCGGGCGTCCGGCAGGCCGTACGACCGGGCGCGGGCCGATGCGTCGGTCGAGCGGGTCGGATCGATGGCTCAGGTTGTCTATCCGGGCCACGATCGGCCGATTCGGCTCGCCCCGGACGGTAGCTTCGACTACACCGGACCGGCTGTGCCACTGGAGTTTCGGGTCCCGTGAGCGAAGGAGTTGCTGTGGACACCATCCCCGAGCGGACGCCGAGCATGCTCGAGGATCCGCCTCAGGTCGACCTGACCGCGGCGACGCGGTTGCTGCAGGTGGAGTACGGCATCGACGCCGAGGTCTCCGACCTGCGCAGTGAGCGGGACCGGAACTTCCTCGCGGCGGCGCCGGACGGCCGACGACTCGTGATCAAGGTGTCGAACTCGGGCGACGACCCGGAGCAGATCGCGATGGAGAGCGCCGCGATGCATCACGTCGAGGTGGTCGACCCTGACCTCCCGATCCCGCGCGTACTGACCAGCCTCGACGGTCGTTCGGTGGTGACGGTCGAGGCGGCCGACGGGCGGTCGCATCTGGTCCGCGTGATGACGGTGATGCCTGGCGAGGTCGCCGATCTGGCCACGCTGCCGGCGTGGTTCGCGGCCGACTTCGGGTCGGTGAGTGCGTGGCTGACGCGCGCCTTGCAGGGTTTCGGCCATCCGGCGGCGTACCGGCGGCTCGACTGGGATCCGCGGATCGTGACCACCTTGCGTCCGTACGCCGACCGCCTGCCGGACGAGCGTCGTCGCGCCCCGATGCACTGGCTGCTCGATCGCTTCGAAGGGCTCGACGCGGCGACGCGTGAGTTGCCGGGGTACGTGCTGCACGGCGACGTGACATTGAGCAATGTGCTGCTGCAGGACGGCCGTATCACCGGTGTGATCGACTTCGGCGACATGCACCACACGGCCCGCGTCGCCGATCTCGCGATCAGTCTGACGTCGCTGCTGCGTGAGTCCGACGATCTGTGGGGTGACGCCGCCCGGTTCCTCGACGGGTACCAGCGGGTGCTGCCGCTCGAGCCTTCGGAAGTCGCGTTGATCGGTGAGCTCGTCCTCGCCCGATCCGCCGCGAGTGTGCTGATCTCGGCCTGGCGTGCGCCGCTCTACCCGGACAACGAGGAGTACCTGACCAGCCTGGTCGCCGGCAGTTGGCGCATCCTCGACCTCCTCGCCGACAGCTCGTCAGCCGACCTGGCCGACCGCTTCCACCGCCTGAGCGGCACCTCGCGCGTCGTCTCCGCCCAGGCGGCTGATCCGACGTTGCTGGTACGACGGCAGGCCGCGCTCGGTGGTGAGCTGTCGCCACTGTTCTACCGATCGCCGCTGCAGGTCGTGCGGGGCGAGGGTCCGTGGATCCACACCGCTGACGGTCGCCGCTATCTCGATGCCTACAACAACGTTCCGGTCGTCGGGCACGCGCATCCGGCCGTCGTCCAGGCGATCTCGCGGCAGGCCGCCGTACTCAATCTGAACTCGCGCTACCTGCATCCCAACGTGGTCGAGTTGGCCGAGCGGCTGACGGCGTCGATGCCGGACGGGCTGGACACGTGTGTGTTCGCCAACTCGGGGAGTGAGGCCAACGACCTCGCGTGGCGGATGGCGCGCGTCGTCACCGGGCGGGGTGGTGCGGTTGTTGCCGACCTCTCCTATCACGGCGTGAGCGAGGCGACCGCGGCGTTCTCGACCAACACGTATCCGGTGGAGGCCCGGCCGGCGCATGTCGCCGTCTTCGAGGCGCCTCGGGATGCTGGTGATGACGGGATCGCTGCGGTTGAACGGGTTCGGGCCGCGCGAGCGGAGTTGCAGCGGGCCGGACACGATCTGTCGTTGCTCGCGGTCGACACTGTGTTCAGCAGCGCGGGGATCCTGACGCCGACCGACTCGTTCATGCGTGGTTTGCAGGACGAGGCACGGGCGGTCGGCGGGTTGTTCCTCGCGGACGAGGTGCAGGCCGGGTTCGGGCGCGGCGGGCGGAACCTCTGGCGGTTCCAGGACTTCGGACTGACCCCGGACTTCGTCACGCTCGGCAAGCCGATGGGCAACGGGCACCCGGTCGCGGCGCTGATCACACGGCGGGAGATCGCGGAGGCATTCGTCGAGGTGGACGAGTACTTCAGCACCTTCGGTGGCAACCCGGTCTCCTGCGTCGCGGCGCTGACCGTCCTCGACGTGATCGAACAGAGTGACCTGGTCGCTCGTTCCGGCGAGGTCGGTGCACTGCTGCGCGCCGGCTTGGAGTCGCTGGTCCCGGACCTGCCGGTGCGCGGGCAAGGGCTGATGGTCGGAGTGGAGATGCCCGGCGCGGCAGACTTCGCCGAACGGTTGCGGGAGTACGGCGTACTGGTCGGAACGACCGGACCTGGTGGGGGAGTGCTGAAGATCCGGCCGCCGCTGATCTGGACCGCGGCCGAAGTCGAGCAGTTCTTAATCGCGTTCCAACAAGCGCTGCGTTAGCGAGGCACTACTGTTGGGCGCGTGCGCGAACTGGTTGTGCTGGGCACCGGAAGCCAGGTGCCGTCGCGCGAGCGCACGCAGAACGGCTACTTCCTGCGCTGGGACTCCGAGGGGTTCCTCTTCGATCCGGGTGAGGGCACGCAGCGCCAGATGCTGTACGCCGGGGTCGCGGCCGGCGCGATCACCCGGCTCTGCGTCACCCACTTCCACGGCGACCACTGCCTCGGCGTACCGGGGATCGTGCAGAGGCTGTCGCTGGACGACGTACCGCATCCGGTCCGGGCGCACTATCCGGCGTCCGGGCAGACCTACTTCACCCGACTGCGGTACGCCGCTTCGTTCTATGAGCGGGCCGAGTTGATCGAGGAACCCGTCGAGGAGGACGGTCTGCTGTCGGTTGGACCGTTCGGGCAACTGTGGGCGCGCCGCCTCGAGCACCCGATCGAGTCCTTCGGTTACCAGTTGATCGAGCCGGATGGCCGGCGGATGCTTCCGGACAAGCTCGCTTCGCACGGTGTCGTTGGCCCCGCGGTCGGGCGGCTGCAGCAAGCCGGCTCGATCGAGATCGACGGCCGGACCGTCACGATCGAGCAGGTCAGCGAGCCGCGGCCCGGGCAACGCTTCGCGTTCGTCATGGACACCCGTCTCTGCGACAACGTCCTCCAGCTCGCCGACCGCGCCGACCTGCTCGTGATCGAGTCCACTTACCTCTCCAGCGAGTCTTTGCTGGCCCGTCGCTTCGGTCATCTCACCGCCCGCCAGGCCGCCCGAGTGGCCCAGCAATGCGGCGTCCGTAAGCTTGTGCTGACGCATTTCTCCCAGCGCTACCTGGACCCGCAGGCCTTCCACGACGAGGCCGCCGAGGAGTTCACCGGCGAAATCATCGTCGCCGCCGACCTGACCCGCACCCGCGTCCCGGCTCGCGGCTGACGGGCTGACGTTTCCTGGCCCGCGGTTCGTCAGCGCAGGGTTCGGAAGAACTCGCGGACATCGGTGACCAGGAGTTCGGGCTCCTCGAGGGCCGCGAAGTGGCCGCCGTGGTCGACGTCGTTCCAGCGGGTGATGGTGTTCTCCACCTCGGCGTACCGGCGGATGCCGACGTCGTGCGCGAACACCAGAGCCGCCGTGGGCACGCCCGAGTTCTCCTTGGTCGCGCCCCACGCCTGTTGCTGGGCATAACCGACGTACGCCGCCGATCCCGCCGTACCGGTGAGCCAGTAGAGCATCACGTTGGTGAGCAGCCGGTCCTTGCTGATGATCTCTTCGGGCAAGGTTTCGGCCGGATGGGTCCAGGCGCGGAACTTGTCCATGATCCAGGCGAGCTGCCCGACCGGCGAGTCGACCAGCCCGTAGGCCAGCGTCTGCGGCCGCGTCGACTGGATCGAGATGTAGCCGAACTCCGCCTGCATGAAGGTCGCGATCCGCCCGATCCGATCCTGCTCCAGCGGGGTCAGGCTGTTGAACTCCTCGTCCGCCAACGGGAACGGCGGCAGTCCCGGAGCGCCGTTGACGTGCACGCCGACCACGTGGTCCTTCGCCGCCCGGGCCACCTCGGGTGACACCGCCCCGCCGATGTCACCGCCCTGTACGCCGTACCGCTCGTAGCCGAGGCGGTTCATCAGCTCGGCCCACACCCGCCCGACCCGGTCCGTCGACCAGCCGCTGTCGCTGACTGGGCCGGAGAAACCGAATCCGGGGAGCGCGGGGATGACCAGATGGAAGGCATCCGCGCTCGAGCCGCCGTACGCGACCGGGTCCGTCAGCGGGCCGATCACGTCGAGGAACTCCACGATCGATCCCGGCCAGCCGTGCGTGAGGACGAGCGGGAGCGCCTCGGGCTCAGCCGATTTCACGTGCAGGAAGTGGATCTGCTGGCCGTCGATCGTGGTGGTGAACTGCGGGTACGCGTTCAGCTCTGCCTCGGCCTTGCGCCAGTCATACCCGGTGCGCCAGTAGTCGACCAGTTCGGACAGCCAGGAGACCGGTACGCCGGTGTCCCAGTCGTCGCCGGGGAGTGCGGCCGAGAGCCGGGTGTTCTCCAACCGGGTCGCCAGGTCGTCGAGGGTGCTCTGCGGGATGTCGATGCGGAAAGGTTCGATCATGGTTCTACAGTGTCATCCGGTTAGGACAGCTTCAGTCCTAACTTCCTGACAGAATCTCGGCATGCTCGAAACTTCTGCTCGATTGCTCAAGTTGCTCTCCTTGCTGCAGCTACCCCGGGAGTGGAGTGGCGCCGCGCTCGCGGCGGAGCTGGGTGTCGGGGCGCGGACCGTCCGTCGCGACGTCGAGAAGCTGCGCAATCTCGGTTACCCCGTCGACGCCGTACCAGGGGTGGCCGGCTATCGCCTCGGCGCGGGTACGGCGCTGCCGCCGTTGCTCCTGGACGACGACGAGGCTGTCGCCGTCGCGATCGGGTTACGCGAAGCCGCGACGGGCGGTGTGGCCGGAATCGAGGAGTCGTCGGTCCGTGCGCTGACGAAGCTCGAGCAAGTGCTGCCGTCCCGGCTGAGGCATCGCATCAAGTTGCTACAGGCAATCGCTGTCACGCCGTCCGGCGGTCCTGTGGTGCAACCGGACGTGTTGCTGGCGGTCGCCGCGGCCACTCGCGATCGGCAGCGTCTGCGGTTCGACTACCGCGGTCATGACGGTACGACGAGCATCCGTACGACGGAGCCGCATCGGCTCGTGCACACCGGTCGGCGGTGGTACCTGGTCGCGTGGGACCTCGACCGTACGGACTGGCGAACCTTCCGCCTCGACCGGCTCGAGCCGCGCATCCCGACCGGACCGCGCTTCACTCCCCGCGAGGTCCCCGACCTGGATACCACCGCCCGCGGCGTCGCGTCCGGCGGCTACCGCTACCAGGCCCGCTTCCTCATCCACGCGCCCGCCGAGCAGGTCGCCGACCGCTTGGGCCCGAGCATCGCGACCGTGACTCCGGTGACCGCCGCCACGACCCGGGTCGAGACCGGCTCCAACTCCCTGGACGAGTTGGCCCTCTACATCGGCCTCCTGCCCTACTCGTTCGAAGTCCAGTCGCCACCCGAACTCATCGCTCACGTCCGCTCCTTGACCACCCGCTTGGCTGCCGCTGTCCCGCCGGGCTGACCTGTACGGTTTCAGTCATGTCGCTTGCCGGGGTGGAGGATCGGTACGTCGAAACCGTGCTCGGCCGGACCCGACTGCGCGTCGGGGGATCGGGACCAGCCATGCTCTTCTGGCCGAGCCTGCTGATGGACGGGATGCTCTGGTCCGGTCAGGCGCCGCATTTCATCGACCGTTTCCAGGTGATCCTGGTCGATCCGCCCGGCCATGGCGACAGCACCCCACTGACGGGACCGTTCAGCTTCGAGCAGTGCGCTCAGGTGATCACCGAGATCCTCGACGACCTCGGCGTCGACAAGGTCCACCTCATCGGCAACAGCTGGGGCGGCATGATCGGTGGCACGTTCGCCGCCCTCCACCCCGACCGGATCGGCATCGCCGTACTGATGAACGCGACCGCCTCCCCGGCCGGCCTGCGGCAGAAGTTCGAGTACGGCGTCCTGACCCGATCGGCCCAACTCCTCGGTGCGATCCGGGGACCACTTGTCCGGCCGGTGATCGACGCGTTCCTCGGCCCGACCGCCAAACACGAGAAGCCGGATGTCGTTGCCGCGGTCAACGAATCCGTCCGGCGGGTGAACATCGCGTCCGGCCGCCATGCGGTCACCAGCGTGGTCCCACGCCGCCCGGATCAGCGCGAACTGTTCGCCCGGATCCGCACGCCCGTCCTCGTCGTGGCCGGCGCCGAGGACGCCACCTTCCCGGTCGCCGAGACCGAGGAGATGGCCGACTCGATCCCAGGCGCGCGCTTCGTCGTCCTGGAGCAGTCCGCTCACCTTGCCGCGCTGGAATCGCCGGCCGAGGTGAACGCCCTCATCGACGACTTCCTCACCGACAACCCCTACCCGCTGCCTGCTTGATCGCTCGCGTCACTTGGTTTCTGTGGACAACCTGGGGACGAAGCCTGTGGGCAGAAATCCCTTAAAAATAAGGGCATTCCTGGTTTGAGAACTGTCGGTGGCGGTGCCTAGGGTGGTCGCCATGGAGATCCTCGGCGAACGACCCGCCTGGTCGATGACCGACAGCGAGAAGCTGTCGCGCCTCGACGCAGCCGTCGCCGAGATCCACAGATTGAAGACCTACTACCTCCACCTCGCCGGCGACCTCGACGCCTCCGGCTACGCCAACGACATCGGCGCCGGCGACACCGCCCGCTTCCTATCGACGCGCTACCGCATCGACGCGGACGAGGCACGCCGCGACCTTCGCCTCGCCAAATCCCTGACCAAGTACCAGGCCATCGCCGCCGCCCTCCCCGACCCCGCCACCCCATTCCCCGGCCCGCCCACCCCCGACGCACCCGCCAACCCCCACCAGACCGCCGACCCCGACCACACCGAAGACACCGACCGGGCCGATGACGGCGGCATGGCCGAAGACACCGACCAGGACGTTGACGCCGACCAGGCCGAAGGCGCCGGCACGGTCGATGAGGCCGATAGCAACAAGCAGACCGACCGGGGTCGCCCGATGCACCCGGCGCAGGCGGCTGCCATCGTGTCCGCCCTGGACAAGGTCCCCGACACCGTGCCGGTCGAGAACCTCGACGCCGCCGAACGCCAACTCATCAACCTGGCCCGCACCTTCACCCCCAGCCAACTCCGCAACGCCGCCCACCGCATGCGCAACATCCTCGACCCCGACGGCCCCGAACCCGACGAAAACCGCGCCTACCACCGCGAATCCCTCACCCTCAAACCCGCCGACAACGGCGTCAAGTTCGGCGGCTACCTCGCCAACGAAAACGCCGAACTCCTCCGCACCCTCATCCACAGCGGCGCCAAACCCCACAAAACCATCGACGGCCACCCCGACCCCCGCCCCCGCGACAAACGCCAAGCCGACGCCCTAACCACCCTCCTCAACACCGCAGCCACCATCACCCACACCACCAGCACGACCAGCACCGCCAGCAACCGCACCACGACAACCACCGCCAGCAGCCGCACCACGACAACCACCGCCGGCGACCGCAGCACGACCAACACCTCTCCCGCCGACCGCCACACAACAGGCAACGCCGGCAGTGATCCCAGCCCAGCCAGCCACCCCGACGGACCCACCCGCCCCAGCACCTCGACCGGCGCAAACGCCCGCACGGATGCACCTCCTGGACATCGCGACAGCACCAGCACCGCTGGCAACTCCGACCAGCGCGGCCGTGGAGACCTGCCACCGGTCGACAGCCCCGCTGCTCACGAGGCGCCCAGTCACGAAGCGCCCAGTCACGAAGCGCCCAGTCATGAGGCGTCCAGTCACGAGGCATCGACTCACGACGGGTCGAGTCGAGATGCGTCGGGTCACGACACGTTCGGCCAGTACATTCCCGGGCACGGTCCGAAGGCCCACCTGACCATCACCATCGACTACCACGCCCTCAAAGCCGCGACCGCCGACGCGACCGGCCAGACCGTCTTCGGCGACGACCTGTCCGCAGCCGCCGTCCGCCGCCTGGCCTGCGACGCCCAAGCCATCCCCGTCGTCCTCGGCACCAAATCCCAACCACTCGACGTCGGCACCACCAAACGCCTCATCACCGCACCCATGCGACTCGCCCTCAACGCCCGCGACCGCGGCTGCGTCGTCTGCGGCGCCCCACCCATCCAATGCGAAGCCCACCACCTCGTGCACTGGATCGACGGCGGCAACACGAGCGTCTCCAACCTCGTCCTACTCTGCAAACGCCACCACATCGACCTCCACACCGGCCACTGGCACATCCAAATCATCAACGACGTCGTCCACGTCACCCGCCCCGGCTGGGCCACCCCCGACCCCATCCCACCCAACACATACAAACCACCCATCCACCACGACACCGCGGACACCTCCACGTGTGTCGCCGATCCTGCCCGCCCACACAACAACGACCGCGGGCAGCATCACAGCCGTTCCCAGGCCAGCACACCAGATCTCCGGCTGAACGCCACACCGGATGAGGTCCGTCAGGCGATCTGGGGTGACGACATCCGGCCGGCCACCCCCGGATCATCCCAACCTGCCAAGCCTGCCACCACAAGACCATCACCCTTCGTTGCTGCTCGCCCGCCCAGCTAGTGCCTGGCTGGGCTGCTGGTCTCGTTCACGGACCGTCGATGGTTGCTGCCTAAGTCGACGCTCGCTCACCTCGGTGCCACTGAGCCCTCTTCCGCCGAGCTGGGCCGTTGGCTCGCTTCGGTGCGACTGCGCTCACTCTTCCGCCGAGTTGAGCCGTTCGCTTGCTTCGGTGCGACTGCGCTCACTCTTCCGCCGAGTTGAGCCGTTCGCTTGCTTCGGTGCGACTGCGCTCACTCTTCCGCCGAGTTGAGCCGTTCGCA
>NZ_SLWN01000010.1:269657-274219 GCF_004342025.1 Kribbella steppae
GCTCGCTTCGGTGCCACTGGGCACGTTTCCGCCAAGCTGCGGTGCGGTCACCGCTGCACGCTCGGCGCATGCGAGCGGCGCTCGGCTGCACTTTCGGGTCAGTCGTCGTAGTCGGTAGAGGTGGTGATGTGAGCCCAGATGGCGGCTTCTTCGGCTCGGGAGCGGGAGGCCTGGTCGGCGTGGGTGAGGGCGTCCTTGCCGAGCAGGAGCCGGAGCGGTGGGTTGTCGAGGGCAACGATCTCGAGGATCGCGCGGGCCGCCTTGGCCGGGTCGCCGGGTTGTTGGCCGTCGGTCTCAAGCCGGTAGCGGTTCATCGCGCCGACGGTGGAGTCGTAGTCGGGATCGACCGGCGCGAGCGTCATCGACGTACCGCCCCAATCGGTTCGGAACGCACCGGGCTCGATGATCGTCACCTTCACGCCCAACGGCGCGACCTCGTTGCTCAGGACCTGCGAGAACCCTTCGACCGCGTACTTCGCGGTCTGGTACGCGCCCATCCCCGGCGTACCGCCGGCCCGACCGCCGATCGACGAGAACTGCAGGAAGTGCCCGCTCCGCTGGCGCCGGAACACCGGTAGCGCGGCCTTCGTGACGTTGACGAGGCCGAACAGGTTCGTCTCGACCTGTGCTCGGAAGTCCGCGTCGGTGGTGTGTTCGATCGCGGCGCTGTTCGCGTAGCCGGCGTTGTTCGCGACCACGTCGAGACCGCCGAACGCGTCGAGGGCGGTCTGTACGGCGGACTGCGCCGCGGCCGCGTTCGTGACGTCCAGCGTGATGGTGCGGATCCGCTCGCCGTACCGGTCGACCAGATCGTCGAGTTGCTCCGGTTTGCGGGCGGTCGCGACGACCTGGTCGCCGGCGGCCAGGACCGCTTCGGTGAGGGCGCGGCCGAGACCGCGGGAACTGCCGGTGATCAACCAGACCCGCCCTCTCGCTTCGCTCGAGGACGGGGAGGAGTCTACTCTGCTCATGATGATCCTAACTAACCAACTGGTTGGATGTATTCCCCGATGATGACACAGCTAACCAACCGTGTGGTTGGTAAGATGGGCGCATGCAGAGGAATGCCGACCGGACCAGGACCCGGATCCTGGCGGCCGCCACCGAGGAGTTCGCCGCCCGCGGGATCGCCGGGGCGCGGGTGAACCGGATCGCCGAGGTGGCCGGCTGCAACAAGGCGATGCTGTACGCGTACTTCGGCAGCAAGGACGGGTTGTTCGACGCGGTCTACACGGCGGCGGTCGACACCTATCTGGCCGAGGTCGGGTTCGACACCGCCGATCTCCCCGGGTACGCCGGCCGCGTCTTCGACTACTTCGAGGAGCATCCCGAGCATCAGCGGTTGAACATCTGGTACCGCCTCGAGCGCCCCGACGGCACCGCGCTGGAGGCGATCGTTGCCGTCAACAAGAGCCGCCTCGGCGACCTCGACCAGGCCCAGCGTTCCGGCGTCGTACCGGGAAATTTCACCCCCATCGAGTTGCTTGCTTTGCTCCAGGCCATCGCCACCAGCTGGTCGTCGATGAACCCCGAGTACGGCGCATCCGCGCCGAGTCGAGCCTCTCGTCGCGAGGCGGTTGTGGAGGCAGTGCGGCGGTTGCTCTCGTCGTAGGTGTGGCGCAGAACACCATGGATTCTCAGCCAACTCATTGCCTCAGCCGAGGGAGTTTCTCAGTCTCGCGAGCTCTACTTCAAGGCAGAGAGAACTGGCCGAGGAGGGCACCGGGAATGAACGACAACGCGGGACAGCAGGGAGCCGGACAGGGACAAGACGGCGCAGGGCAACAGGGCGCCGGCCAGCAAGGTGCCGGCCAGCAAGGCTTCGGCAACCAAGGTCCCGGTCCGCACGGTCCCGGTGCGCAGGCTCCCGGGCAGCCGGGCCACTGGCAGCCGGCCAACCCGCAGCAGCCCCGTCCGTACCAGGATGGTCTGCAGCAGCCCGGTTCCTACCAGGACGGTCTCCAGCAGCCCGGTCCGCGCCATGGCGGCGCGCAGCAGCCCGGTTCGTACCAGGATGGTCTGCAGCAGCCCGGTTCCTACCAGGACGGTTTGCAGCAGCCGGGTCCGCGCCATGGCGGCGCGCAGCAGCCGGGTTCGTACCAGGATGGTCTGCAGGAGCCGGGTCCGCGCCATGGCGGCGCGCAGCAGCCTGGTTCCTACCAGGACGGTCTGCAGCAGCCCGGTTCGTACCAGGATGGTCTGCAGGAGCCGGGTCCGCGCCATGGCGGTCCGCAGCAGCCTGGTTCCTACCAGGACGGTCTGCAGCAGCCCGGTTCGTACCAGGACGGTTTGCAGGAGCTGGGTCCGCGCCACGGCGGCGCGCACCAGCCTGGTTCGTACCAGGACGGTCTGCAGCAGCCGGGTCCGCGCCATGGCGGCCCGCAGCAGCCCGGTCCGTACCACGGTGGTCCGCAGCAGGCGCCGTACTCGGGGATGGGTTATCCGCAGTATCCGGGGTATGGCGTGCCGCAGCAGCGGGCGCCGCGGAAGCGGGGGCGGCACTTGCTGGGAGCCGGTGCGCTGGGGCTCGCCGTCGCGGTGGTCGCCGGTTCGGTTGCCTGGGGCATCGATCAGCGTGCGGGCAGCGGTTCGCAGCTCTCGCACCAGCAGTTGGATCCGGCCGCCGTGGCCGCGAAGGTCTCGCCCGGACTGGTGAACGTGAACACGACCCTCGGATACGAGGGCGCGAAGGCAGCCGGGACCGGCATCGTGCTCACCTCCGACGGTGAGGTCCTGACGAACCACCACGTGATCGAGGGGGCGACATCGATCTCGGTGGTGGATGTCGGCAACGGGAAGACGTACACCGCGGGTGTGGTCGGGTACGACGAGGACCACGACGTCGCCGTACTGAAACTGAAGGACGCTTCCGGGCTGGAGACGGCCAAGATCGGCGACTCGGACAAGGTCGCGCTCGGTGACAAGGTGGTCGGGATCGGCAACGCGGGCGGCGTCGGCGGTACGCCGCGCTACGCGGCCGGCACCGTGACCGGGCTGAACCAGTCGATCACCGCGACCGACGAGAGCGGGCAGGACCCGGAGAACCTGACCGGCCTGATCCAGACCAACGCGAACATCCAGGCCGGCGACTCCGGCGGACCGCTGGCGAACGCGTCCGGCGAGGTGATCGGCGTCGACACGGCCGGCTCGAGCAGCAACAGCGAGGGCAACGGGCCGCAGCAGCAGACAGCCGCGACCACGGCCAGCTCCGCCACCGCGACGCTCGCATCGGCCGGTACGGCGACCGAGACGGCCGACGGCAACGGGAACGACAACCCCGGCCCCGGCTACGGCTCGGGTAGCGGCAACGGCTATGGCGACGGCAACGGGTACGGCGACGGCTCGGGCAACGGGTCGGGCAACGGGTACGGCGACGGCTCGGGCAACGGGCAGGGCGACGGCTCGGGGAACGGGCAGGGGCAGACCACGACGCAGGGGTACGCGATCCCGATCAACGAGGCGATGGAGATCGCCGACCAGATCGAGGACGGCAAGGCGTCGGACACCGTGCACATCGGTGAGTCGGCGATGCTCGGAGTCTCGGTGCTGCCGAATGCCGACACGACCGGCGCGGCGGTCGGCGACGTACTGGCGAACGGCAAGGCCGACGAGGCCGGGATCGAGGCCGGCGACGTGATCACCTCCTTCGCCGGCAAGACGGTCGAGTCACCCGACAGCCTGTCGGCCCTGCTGAACGAGCATCACCCCGGCGACAAGGTCGAGGTCGGCTGGGTCGACCAGAGCGGCCAGCAGCACAAGGCAACCATCGAACTCATCACAGGCCCGGTCCGCTGACACCAGCGCTACCCCCTCGCTGAAGCGGACCGAACGATCGGGCCGGGCACCTCCTACCTCCCCCCACGAGGTGCCCGGGCCCGATCAACACAGACGATCAGGCCCGGCGTCTCCTCCCTCCGAGGAGCCCGGGCTTGATCAACACGATCGGGCTCGGCGCCTCGTCCCCCGCGAGGTGTCCCGGGCCTGGTCGGCACACGATCGGATCCCCGCCTCGTTCCCCTGCGAGGTGGCCGGGTCCGGTCGGCACACGATCGGGCCCGGCCACCTCCTCCCCTCCGAGGGAGCCCGGGCCTGATCCAACACGATCGGGCCCGGCGGCTCCTCTCCTCCGAGGAGCCCGGGCTTGATCGAACAAGATCGGGCTCGGCGCCTTGTTCCCCCGCGAGGTGCCGGGTCCGGTCGGCACAGACGATCGGGTCTGGCGTCTCCTCTCCTCCGAGGAGCCCGGGCTTGATCGAACAAGATCGGGCTCGGCGCCTTGTTCCCCCGCGAGGTGCCGGGTCCGGTCGGCACAGACGATCGGGTCTGGCGTCTCCTCTCCTCCGAGGAGCCCGGGCCTGGTCGAACAAGATCGGGTCCGGCGCCTTGTTCCCCTGCGAGGTGCCGGGTCCGGTCGGCACAGACGGTCGGGTCTGGCGTCTCCTCTCCTCCGAGGAGCCCGGGCTTGATCGAACAAGATCGGGTCCGGCGCCTTGTTCCCCTGCGAGGTGCCGGGTCCGGTCGGCACAGACGGTCGGGTCTGGCGTCTCCTCTCCTCCGAGGAG
>NZ_SLWN01000010.1:274316-365073 GCF_004342025.1 Kribbella steppae
GAGCCCGGGTCTGATCGAACAAGATCGGGTCCGGCGCCTTGTTCCCCTGCGAGGTGCCGGGTCCGGTCGGCACAGACGATCGGGCTCGGCGCCTTGTCCCCTCCGGGGAGCCGGGTCCGATCTTGTGGTGTGCGGAACGGTCAGGAATTGAGAAGCCCGGGGGCGTAGGCCGCGCTTAGCGTGAGCTCATGGTGATCCACCGCCTCGTCCCCGCCGCCTATCGGCCGGTGCTGGCCAACCGGGTGCTCCGGCGGTTGATCCTCGGCTTCGCGGTGTCGTACCTCGGCGACGGGATGAGCTTCGTCGCGGTGGCCTGGCTCGCCATCGAGCTGGCGCCCAAGGCGACGGCAGGTCTGTGGGTCGGCGCCGCGGTGGCGGCGTACACCTTGCCGGGCGTCGTCGGCGCGTTGGTGTTCGGTCGCCGTCTGCGTCACCTTCCGCCCAGGCGCATCCTGCTGGCCGACAACATTGTGCGCGGGGTGTTCCTGGGCGCCGTACCGCTTGCCTGGTTCGCCGGGGCGCTGACGCTGCCGCTGTACGTCGTATTGCTCGCAGTGTCGTCGTTGCTGCACGCGTGGGGCAGCGCGGGGATGTACACGCTGATGGCCGAGTTGCTGCCCGAGGAGCAGCGGCTGGCGGCGAACACTCTCGTCAGCACGCTCAACTTCTCAGCCACCATTGCCGGGCCTGCCATCGCCGGTGTGCTGGTGACGTACGTCAGCTCTGCGCTGGTGATCGGCCTGGATGCGCTGACCTATGTGTTCCTCGCGGTGATCGTCGTGACGACCCGACTGCCTGCGTCACGACGCGTCGACACCGTCGACGTCGTCGACACTGTCGACGTCGTCGACGAGCCGGCGGCCCGCGGTGGGTTCGCGTTCCTGCGTTCGCATCCTGAGTTGCTCGGGCTGTTGGCGCTCACCTGGTTCTTCAACTTCCTCTACGGCCCGGTCGAGGTCGCGCTGCCGCTCCACGTGACCAACGACCTGGACGCACCGGGCACGCTGCTCGGCCTCTACTGGATGCTGTTCGGCATCGGTGCGGTCCTCGGCGGTCTCACGATCGGCGCCCTGCGCCAGCTACCCCTCTGGCCGGTGACCATCGCCATCGTCGTCCTCTGGGGCCTTCTGCTGCTGCCGTTCGGTTTCGACGTTCCGATCGTGGTCACCGTCGTCTGCTTCATGGTTGGCGGCGCAATCTATGGTCCGTTCGTCCCGCTCTCCGTGACCCTCGTCCAGGCGAAGTCCCCACCCCAACACCTGGCCGCAGTCCTCGCCGCCCGCAGCGCAGTTCTTCTCACCGCGGCGCCCCTCGGCACGGCTCTCGGCGGCCCGTTGACCACAGCGCTAGGTCCAAGAGCAACGCTCGGCGCCTCAGGTCTCGCGACCGTGACCCTTGGCGGCATCGCCTGCGCTCTACTGCTGGTCCGAGAAGCCGGTGCGCCAATCGGGTGGGTGGGCGTCCACGCTAGGTGGGTGCGGGCGTAGGCGTTGGAGGCGCCTCGGGCCCAAGCAGGGCGACTGGTCGCGACAGTCGGTGGAGCAGGTACGCCGACGGATTCGGCGAACGCCGGGGACCAGGCCGAGGCCGGGGCTGGGTCGTTGTCGACGATGTTGACCGGGCCGGTTGGCCAGTTGAGGGCCTGTACGGCGGCGATCGCGGCGTCCTCGACGTGGAGGAAGCTGGTGATCTCGGAGCCGGTCGGGAGGTCGGCGGCGAGGTCGGCCATCAGGCCGCCCTTGGTGTACCAGGTGCCGGGGCCGTACAGCATGCCGTAACGCAGCACCACCCACTCGGAAGCCTCGGCGGTGATGTTCTCGAGTTCCGCGACTGCCTCGACCATTCCGCGGCGTCCCTCGTCCGGTGCGGCGAGGTCCAGTGGGGTCGACTCGATGGCCGGATCGTCGCCGCCTTCGTACGCCCACGAGATGCTCTGTGAGATCACCCGTCGCGCTCCCGCAGCCAGTGCGGCGTCGACGAGGTTGCGGGTGCCCACTCGCCGGATCCGCCCGTTCGCCGCGAAGTCGCGCGATCCCAGGTCGGTCAGTTGGTGGATGACCACGTCCGGCCGGGCCGCCGCGACCACCTCGGGCAACGACGCGGCGTCGTACACGTCTCCGACGACAGCGGTCACGCCCTGCCTGCGCAGGGATGACGGGTCGCGTCTGGTCAGGGCTGTGACGTCGTGGTGGGCGGCCAGCAGGAGCGGTACCAGCCGGCGTCCGATCGCGCCGGTCGCGCCGGCGAGAAAGATCCTCATGCTTGGCAACCTAGGCGATCGCCGTCATCTGGATGGTGGTCCAGTTCACGGTGAATTCGGTGGGCCATTCGCGGCGGTGCGTCTATTCTGAAGTGAAAGTAAACAGCTGTTCACCTCCGTGAGGACACCGCGTGAGCGCCCGCACCTCGACCGTCCGCCCAGCCCGTCCACGCCTCATCCTGACCGCGCTCGCCTCCTGCGGCGTCCTCGTCTCGATCAGCCAGACGATCGTCGTACCGCTGCTGCCCGAGCTGCCGCGGATCACCCATCGCGGGCCCGCCGACGTCAGCTGGCTGATCACGGTCACGCTGCTGACCGGCGCGGTGTTCACGCCGTTGCTCGGCCGGGCCGGCGACATGTACGGCAAGCGCCGGGTGCTGTTGATCGCGCTCGGTTCGATGGTGATCGGTTCGTTGCTTTGCGCAAGCAGTTCGGAGCTGGCGGTGCTGATCGTTGGCCGCGCCTTCCAGGGGGCCGCGGTCGCCGTCGTACCGCTCGGGATCAGCATCCTGCGCGACGAACTCGAGCCGCGCCGGGTGCTGCCGTCGATCGCGATGATGAGCTCGACCCTGGGCGTCGGTGCGGCGTTCGGCATCCCGGCGGCGACGCTGGTGGTGGAGTACTCGAACTGGCACACGATGTTCTGGATCTGCGCCGGCATCGGCGTGCTCGACCTCGCCCTGGTCCTGCTGATCGTGCCGGAGTCGGCGGTGCGGACGAGAGGCCGGTTCGACATCCTGGGTGCGCTGGGCCTGAGTGCGTTCCTCGTCTGCCTGTTGCTGGCCGTCTCGAAGGGCAGCACGTGGAGTACGACGGCGACCATCGGCCTGTACGTCGCAGCCGCGGCGATCGTGCCGTTGTGGGGACTGTTCGAGCTCAGGACGACCAGTCCGCTCGTCGATCTGCGAGTGTCCGCGCGTCCCGCCGTACTGTTCACCAACCTGGCCGCGCTGCTGATCGGATTCTCGTTCTACGCCAACTCGCTGGCGACCGCGCAACTCGTGCAGGAGCCGACGTGGACCGGCTACGGACTCGGTGAGTCGATCGTCGTCAGCGGTCTGTGCCTGCTGCCCGGCGGTCTCGCGATGGTGCTGCTGTCGCCGGTGTCCGCGCGGATCTCGGCCGCCCGTGGTCCGCGGTTCACCCTGGTGATCGCGTCGGTCCTGATGGCCGCCGGGTACGTCGTCCGGCTGTTCACCAGCGGCAATGTCGCCGGGATCGTGGCCGGTGCGACCGTGGTCTCGGCCGGGACCGCGATCGCCTACTCGGCACTTCCGGCCCTGATCATGCATGCTGTGCCCGTGACCGAAACGGCCGCGGCGAACAGCCTCAACACCTTGATGCGCACACTCGGGGCGGCGATCTGCAGCACGATCGTGGTGACCGTGCTGACCAACGTGACGCTCACCAGGTCCGGCCAGGTGGCGCCCGCGCTGTCGGCGTACCTGATCGTCTTCGTGATCGCGGGCGCGGCAGCCGTGGTCGCGGCCGGGCTCGTCCTGTTGATCCCGGTACGGCGGCAGACGCCGGTCCACCTGGAAAGCACGGTGGGTAGGACGTGACCGACGTCGGAAGAATCGCGATCCTCCGGGCGGCGCGGCGGGCGTTCGCGCTCCAGCCGTACAACGCCGTCACCCTGCGCGGGATCGCCGCCGACGCGAACGTGAGCGCGGCCCTGATCGTCAAGCACTTCGGCAGCAAGGAATCCTTGTTCGACCAGGTCGCGGACTTCAGTGAGGCCGCGGAGAAGCTGCTCGACGCGGCCGACGAGGACCTCGGCCGGCACGCCATCCTGACCCTGGTGAACTACCGCCGCGAGAACGGTCTCGACCTGCTCGTCCGAGTGATCTTCTCGGCCGGCAGCGGTGACGAACGCGCGCTGATCCGCGAGCACTTCCGCGACCAGGTGACGCGGGCGTTCGCCGCCCGCCTGACCGGAGCCGACGCGGACCTGCGGGCCGAGCTCATCACCGCCCAGTTGCTCGGCCTGGGCGCCACGATGTCGCTCGACAAGACCGGCCCGACCGCGACCGCTGACCCCGAGGCCATCGCCGATCAGTACGCTCCCGGCCTCCAGGCGCTTATCCACTGACTGAACAGCGGTCTCACTAAGTGGGCATTGACCCTGTAATCCAGGTGTGACGCCGCTAACATGGCGGGGCCGGGTCGAGAGGCGCTGCAACGGACACTCAGGTCCGCCACGCTCGACCCGGGGTCTATTTGCAAGGGCGCCTCCGGAGATTTTCTGGAGGTGACGGCAGATGAGTGAAATCGCTCTACGGGAGCTGCTGGATCAGCGGATCGCGGTGCTGGACGGCGCGTGGGGCACGATGCTCCAGTCCGCGAAGCTGAGCACGGCCGACTTTCAAGGTGACCGCTTCGTCGAGCACTCGCACGACGTCACCGGTGACCCGGATCTGCTCAACCTGACCCGGCCGGACGTCATCCTCGACGTGCACCGGAAGTACCTCGCGGCCGGTGCCGACATCACCACCACGAACACGTTCACCGCGACGAGCATCGGCCAGGCCGACTACGGTCTGCAGGACCACGTCCGCGAGATGAACGTCGCGGGTGCCCGGCTGGCCCGGCAGGCCGCGGACGAGTTCGGCAACCGCTTCGTGGCCGGTTCGATCGGACCGCTGAACGTGACGCTCTCGCTGTCGCCGCGGGTGGAGGACCCGTCCTACCGGGCGGTGACCTTCGAGCAGGTGCGGGCCGCGTACGCCGAGCAGATCGCGGCGCTGGCCGAGGGCGGCGTGGACCTGCTGCTGATCGAGACCATCTTCGACACCCTGAACGTGAAGGCCGCGATCATGGCGGCCCGTGAGGTCGCACCGCACCTGCCGCTGTGGATCTCGGTGACGATCGTCGACCTGAGCGGCCGGACGCTGTCGGGCCAGACGGTCGAGGCGTTCTGGAGTTCGGTCGAGCACGCCAAGCCGCTGATCGTCGGCGTCAACTGCTCGCTCGGCGCCGCCGAGATGCGCCCACACGTGGTCGACCTGGCCCGGTTCGCCGACACGTACGTCGCCTCGCACCCGAACGCCGGCCTCCCGAACGCCTTCGGCGGGTACGACGAGACGCCGGACGAGACGGCCGGGATGCTGCAGGAGTTCGCCGAGTCCGGTCTCGTCAACATCGTCGGCGGCTGCTGCGGTACGACGCCCGCCCACATCGAGCAGATCGCGCACAGCGTGGCCGGTATGGAGCCGCGGACCGTCGTACCGCCGAACGACACCACCCGGTTCTCCGGGCTGGAGCCGTTCAAGATCGGGCCGGACACCGGGTTCGTGATGATCGGCGAGCGAACCAACGTGACCGGCTCGGCGCGCTTCCGCCGGCTGATCGAGTCAGACAACCATCAGGCCGCGGTGGACGTGGCGCTGGAGCAGGTCCGCGGCGGCGCCAACCTGCTCGACGTGAACATGGACGCCGACCTGCTCGACAGCGAGCAGGCGATGACCACGTTCCTGAACCTGATCGCGACCGAGCCCGAGGTGGCCCGGATCCCGATCATGATCGACAGCTCGAGGTGGTCCGTCCTCGAGGCCGGACTGAAATGCGTGCAGGGCAAGGGCGTGGTCAACTCGATCAGCCTGAAAGAGGGCGAGGAGCAGTTCCTCACCCAGGCCCGGCGGATCCGCGACTACGGCGCCGGCGTGGTGGTGATGGCCTTCGACGAGCAGGGCCAGGCCGACACCGTCGAGCGCAAGGTGGCGATCTGCGGCCGGGCGTACGACCTGCTCACGCAGAAGATCGGCTTCCCGGCCGAGGACATCATCTTCGACCCGAACGTCCTCGCGGTGGCCACTGGTATGAGCGAGCACAACGGCTACGCCAAGGCCTTCATCGAGGCTTTGCCTCTGATCAAGGACCGCTGTCCGGGCGTCCACATCAGCGGCGGTATCTCGAACCTGTCGTTCTCGTTCCGCGGCAACGACGTGGTCCGGGAGGCGATGCACTCCGCGTTCCTGTACCACGCCGGCCAGGTCGGCCTGGACATGGGAATCGTCAACGCGGGGCAGCTCGCGGTCTACCAGGACATCCCGGCAGACCTGCTGGAACTCGTCGAGGACGTGATCTTCGACCGGCGCGACGACGCCACCGACCGGCTGGTCAGCTTCGCCGAGACCGTGCAGGGCAAGGGGACCCAGCGTGAGGTCGACCTGTCCTGGCGCGAGGGCCCGGTCGAGGAGCGGCTGTCACACGCGTTGGTGCACGGGATCGTCGACTTCATCGAGGCCGACACCGAGGAAGCCCGGCAGAAGCTGCCGCGGCCGCTCGAGGTGATCGAAGGCCCGCTGATGGACGGGATGAAGGTGGTCGGCGACCTGTTCGGCGCCGGCAAGATGTTCCTGCCGCAGGTGGTGAAGAGCGCCCGGGTGATGAAGCGCTCGGTCGCCTACCTGGAGCCGTTCATGGAGGCGGAGAAGGAACAGGCCCGGCTGGAAGGTCGCGCCGAGTCGGTCCGCGGCCAGGGCAAGGTCGTGCTCGCCACGGTGAAGGGCGATGTGCACGACATCGGCAAGAACATCGTCGGGGTGGTGCTCGGCTGCAACAACTACGAGGTGATCGACCTCGGCGTGATGGTGCCGGCGGCAAGGATCCTGGACACCGCCGTGGCCGAGGGCGCCGACGCGGTCGGCCTGTCCGGCCTGATCACGCCGTCACTCGACGAGATGGTTGCCGTCGCCACCGAGATGCAGCGCCGCGGGCTCAAGCTCCCGCTGCTGATCGGTGGTGCGACCACGTCGAAGCAGCACACCGCCGTACGGATCGCACCGGCGTACGAAAGCACGACCGTGCACGTGCTGGACGCGTCGCGCGTGGTCGGGGTGGTGTCGGACCTGCTCGACGACGAGCGCGCCGAGGAACTTGCCCGGAGCAACAGCATCGAGCAGGAGCGGCTGCGCGAACAGCATGCCAACAAGCAGCGCGCCCCGATCCTCACGGTGACCGAAGCGCGCGCCAACGCCGAGCCGGTCTCGTACGACGAACTCCCCGTGCCGGCGTTCACCGGGCTGCGGCACGTCTCGCCGTCGATCGAGACCTTGCGCGAGATGATCGACTGGCAGTTCCTGTTCCTGGCCTGGGAGCTGAAGGGCAAGTACCCGGCGATCCTGGACCAGCCGGTGGCGCGTGAGCTCTTCGACGACGCGAACACGCTGCTCGACGAGATCATTGCCAGCGGCTCCTTCACCGCCGAGGGTGCCTACGGGTTCTGGCCGGCGCACAGCGAGGGTGACGACATCATCCTGGACGGTGAGGACGTGTCCTTCCCGATGCTGCGGCAGCAGACCCAGAAGCCGGCCGGGCGGCACAACCGCTGCCTGGCGGACTACGTCGCGCCCGCCGGTGACCACCTCGGCGGGTTCGGGGTGGCGATCCACGGTGCCGAGGCGCTGGCCGCGTCGTACGAGGCTCGCAACGACGACTACCGCGCGATCATGGTGAAGGCGCTGGCCGACCGGCTGGCGGAGGCGTTCGCCGAGTGGATCCACCTGGAGGCGCGGCGGGCCTGGTTCGAGCCGGACGCGGAGCCGGAGCTGGCGGATCTGCATGCCGAGCGATTCCGTGGCATCCGGCCGGCGCTCGGGTACCCGGCGAGCCCGGACCACAGCGAGAAGAAGGCGCTGTTCGAGCTGCTGGAGGCCGAGAAGCTCGGCCTCGGGCTGACCGAGTCGTTCGCGATGACGCCAGCCGCTGCGGTGAGCGGTCTGATCTTCCAGAACCCGGCGTCGCGCTACTTCAGCGTCGGTCGGCTCGGCCGCGATCAGATCGAGGACTACGCCGTACGCCGGGGGATGCCTGTCGACGAGGTGGAGCGCTGGCTGCGGCCGAACCTGGCGTACGACCCGGCCTGAGATGTCACACTTCGGCGCCCGGATGACTCCTAGAAGGTGTGAAAGCACACGATGACATGAGTTCGGGCGCGGCGACCGAGGTGTTCGTCGGGCATCGGGAACTGCTGTTCTCGATCGTCTACAACATCCTCGGCAGCGTCACCGACACCGAAGACGTCCTGCAGGAGACCTGGCTGGCCTGGTCGACCCGGACCGAGGTCGAGAACCCGCGGGCGTACCTCGTCCGCATCGCGGTGAACTCGGCGCTGGCCCGGCGTACGACGATCAATCGTCGCAAGGAGGAGTACGTCGGGCCTTGGCTGCCGGAGCCGGTGGTCACGCCGGCCGACCCGGTCGAACGGGCCGAGGCGGTATCGCTCGCGGTGCTCGTCGTCCTGGAGACGCTGACGCCGTTGGAGCGGGCGGTGTTCGTGCTCCGTGAGGTGTTCGGGTACGCGCACACCGAGATCGCGGAGATCGTGGGTCGGACGCCCGCGGCGGTACGGCAGCTGGCGCATCGGGCGCGGGAACACGTGGCGGCCCGGCGTCCTCGGTTCCCCGCGGATCGGCAGGTGCAGCAGGAGGTGACGCAGCGGTTCATCGACGCCGTGGTCGGCGGGGATCTGAACGCCCTGATGGAAGTACTCTCGCCAGACGTGACGCTCTGGGCCGACGGTGGCGGCAAGGCTCGCGCGGCGGGTCTGCATCCGCTGCTGGGCCGGGACAAGATCGCCCCGCTCATCATCGGTGACCGCCGTCGCCGCCCGCTGGACTCGCTCGGCATCCGCTACCGAACCATCAACGGCGACCCGTCCGCGCTGCTCTTGTCGGGTGACACTGCGTTCGCCGTGATCGTGCTGGATGTCGAAGGCGATCAGGTGACAGGCATCTACGCGATCACCAACCCGGACAAGCTCGCGCATGTGGAGGTGGACTGACATGACCACCATCGCCGTGGTTGTCGTGGTGGTGACCCTGGCCATGAACGCGTTCTCGGGGATCGCGGCGCTGCTGCACTGGAAGGCGATCCTGCCCGGGATGGCGAAGGCCGAGGTCCCGGAATCGTGGCTGACGTTCCCGATCGGCACACTGAAGACGGCCGGTGCCGCCGGGCTGCTCGCCGGGCTGCTGATCGGAGCGCCGTGGCTGGTGGCCGCTGCCGCGATCGGGCTGGTGCTGTTCTTCGTCTGTGCTTTGTATACCCACGTTAGGGCCGCGGATTACACGGCACAGTTCGGGCTTGCCGTGGTGTTCCTGGGCGCGGCGAGCACCTCCTTGGTGCTTACCCTGACGGCATGACAGCTTCGCTCCGCCCTGCCGAGCCCGCCGACGCCGAGGCCGTCGCCGCCATCTGGTACGCCGGGTGGGGCGACGGGCATCTCGGGCACGTGCCGGAAGAGCTGGTCGCGATCCGGACCAAGGAGTCGTTCTTGACCCGGGCCGCCGAACGCGTCGCCGACACCACGGTCGCGGTGGTGGGCGAGGACGTCGCGGGATTCGTGATGGTGGTCGGGGATGAAGTCGAGCAGGTGTACGTCTCCCGCGACCACCGTGGCTCGGGTATCGCCGGCGTACTCCTGACCGAAGCCGAGCGGCAGGTGAAGGCCGACGGTCACGCCGAGGCGTGGCTCGCGGTCGCCACCGGCAACGCCCGGGCTCGCCGCTTCTACGAGCGCAGCGGCTGGACCGACGCCGGCGCCTTCGACTACCCGGCTACCACCGACTCGGGCCCCATCCCCGTCCCGTGTCACCGCTACACGAAGCCGGTCTGACGGGGCCCGCTCGGAAGTTACGGCAGGTAGTAGTTGGGGTTGGGGAGCTTGAAGGTGCGGTCGGCGTACCCGCCCTTGAGGTCGCTGTACTGGTCGCCGAAGTTGGCGACGATGTCGTACCCGAGCGACTCGATGTGCGCGCGGGTCGCCGACTTGTAGTGGATCGTCGTGCAGGAGCCGTTCGGGTCGGCGGCGCACGCCGTCTTCAGGTAGTCCGGGTAGTCCGCGACGGCCGGCTTGGTGAACAGGCCGTCCTCACCGTTCGGCAGCGTGGTCGGCTTCGGGAAGCCCGCGTCGATGCCGACGCCGTCCGCGGTCAGGTTGCCCAGCGTCGCCTGCTCCTGCGCCGCACCGCGCCCGGTCAGGAAGAAGACCGCGTACCCTTCCCGCTCGGCCGTCTTCACCAGGTCGACCATCCCCGGCACGGCGGGGAATTTCTGGTCCAGCACGTACGTCGCGTTGGTCGCCGGGTTGTACGCCCAGTTGCTGGCGATCTCGTAGTTCCAGGTGGCCAGCGAGGTGTCGTCGACGTCCAGCAGGATCGCCTTGGTCTTCGTGGCTGTCCTGGTGTGATGCGTTGTGGAGATCCAGCGGGCGCCCGCGGCGGCGACCGACTTCGCCTCCTTGGCGTAGTTGCTGTTCGCGCCGAACGTGCCGGTGCCGAGCGGATCGCCGTAGTAGTTGCGCAGCTGCTGGCGCAGGACGTCGATGTTCGTGACCTGTCGTTCGGTCCGCGGTGTCGACGTCTGGATGGCCGGCTGCTGGGCCGCGACTCCGGCCGAGTACGCGACCCCGCCGACGATCGACGCGATCGCGACCGATGCGGCGCCGGTCAGAACCAGCCGACGCGAGGGCCGGCGCCAGGAACGGATGCTCATGAGTTACCTCTCCCACGAAGAAAGCTTGCGAAAGCAAACTAACTCCATTCCTTTCCAATGGAGTTGCCACAGCCGCAATTCCAGGGGAAACCTGCGCCCTGAGCCCCGGGCTCAGCGGGGGAGGACGCCGTACAGGAGGGTGGTGAGGGCCTCGCGGAGGGCGGGTTCGAATTCCTGGCGGATGGCCGCGAGTGCGGGGTCGGCCTCGTATGCGGCCAGGATGGCGGCGGTCGGGTGCGAGTGCGTCCAGATCGTGCCGGCCAGCATGCTCGCGCTGGCGATGAAGCGGGACGCGCCGTCCACGCCGATCTGCGGAAGGGCTGCGATGACCACGGTCAGCAGACCCTCGTAGCCTCGCAGGGCTGCGCGTTTGAAGGTGAGCGCGACGTCGGCCGAGATGTTCCGCTCCAGCACGGACGCCTGTGCGCTGATCAGGTCACAGAACACCGGCCGCGCCGACAGTGTCCGCACCACTGCGTCGACCAGCTGTTCACCGCGCTGGGACGGGCTGCCGGTGACGTCCCGCAGCGCCGTCCGTAGATCCTCGACCCACGCGTCGAACTCGATGCCGAACAGCTCGAGCAGGACGGCCTCGCGGGACTCGAAGTACTTGAGCACGTTCGACTTGGCCAGGCCGACGCGGCGGCTCAGCTCGTTCAGGCTCAGGTCCGCGACCGGCATCTCGGTCAGCATCGCCGCCGCCGTGCCGAGGATCGCCCGCCGCCGGGCCGCCCGCTGCTCCTCGCTCCGGGCCCGCTGGAATGTCGTCACCCTCACAGTCTACAGACCGGCGGTCTGTTGTTAACGGACCGCCGGTCTGTTACTGTCGAAGCCATAACAGACCACCAGTCTTTTATGAGTGGAGACACGATCATGTACGTCGTACCCGACCAGACCGGCAAGCTAGCGGTCGTCACCGGCGCCAACAGCGGCACCGGCAAGGAAGCCACCAAGCGGCTGGCCGCGGCCGGCGCCCGCGTCGTAATGGCCGTCCGCACCGTCGCGAAGGGCGAGGCGGCCCGCGCCGAGATCCTCGCCGAGCACCCGCACGCCCAGCTCGAGGTACGGCGGATCGACCTCGCCGACCTCGCCTCGGTCCAGGAGTTCGCCGACGGCCTGATCGCGGACGAGCCGCACCTCGACCTGCTCGTGAACAACGCCGGTGTGATGGTCCCGCCGACCCGAATGACCACCAAGGACGGGTTCGAACTCCAGTTCGGCTCCAACTTCCTCGGCCCGTTCGCGCTCACCCTGCGGCTGCTGCCGCTGGTCCTGGCCGCCCCGGAGCCGTGGATCACCACGATGAGCAGCGGCGCCGCGAACTCCGGCCGGATCCATTTCGACGATCTGCAGTGGGAGCGCCGGTACCGCCGGATCGCGGCGTACGGGCAGTCGAAGCTCGCCGACCTGATGTTCAGCAACCACCTCGCGCAGCTGGCCGCCGAGCGCGGCTGGCCGCTGGTCAGCAACGGCGCGCATCCCGGCTTCACCCGCACCAACCTGCAGACCGCCGGTGCCAGCCTCGGCCGCGACAAAACTCCGCGATACGTGGAACTTCTGATGCGCTTCAACCCGCTCCCGACCCAGGACGTGCAGATCGGCACCGAGCCGTTGTTGTTCGCGGCAACGAGCCCGGACGCCAAGCCGGGTGCGTACTACGGACCGTCCGGCCGCTTCGGCCTGGTCGGCCCGACCAAGCTGGTCAGCGCCCCGAAGCGTTCCCTCGACCCCGAAGCCAACGCGCGCCTCTGGAAGGCGGCCGAGGAACTCACCGGTGTCTCCCTCCCGACCCACGTCAGGTAGGCCTACGCTGCGGGGATGAGCGAGTGGTCGAGTGGCGACATCTACGAGTCGTACGTGGGCCGGTGGAGCCGGCCGGTCGCGGCGGAGTTCATCGGCTGGCTGGACCAGCCCGCGGGACGGCGCTGGCTCGATGTCGGCTGCGGTACGGGCGCTCTGACCAGCACGATCCTGCGTACGGCGGACCCCGCCTCGGTGCTCGGCGTGGACCCGTCGGAAGGGTTCATCGGGTACGCCCGCCAGACGGTCGACGACCAGCGCGCGAGCTTCGAGGTCAGGTCGGCGGCCGAGCTCCCGGACGGTCCGTACGACGCGGTCGTCGCCGGGCTCGTGCTCAACTTCATCCCCGAACGGGTCGAGGCGCTACGCCGGATGCGGGAGATCGGCTCGATGGTCGCGGTCTACGTCTGGGACTACGCCGGCGGCATGCAGCTGATGCGGCACTTCTTCGACGCGGTGGCCGAGGTGCGGCCGCAGGACCGTGAGCACGACGAGGGGATCCGCTTCGCGTTCTGTACGGCGGAGGGACTTGAAGAGCTGTTCACCGAGGCCGGGTTCACCACGGTCACTACGCGCGAGATCGTCGTACCGACGGAGTTCACCTCGTTCGACGACTATTGGCGGCCGTTCCTGGGCGGGCAGGGGGTTGCGCCGGCCTACCTGCGCAGCTTGGCCGTGCCGGATCAGGAAGTAGTGCGGGAGGCGGTGCGCTCGCGATTGCCGATCGAGGCGGACGGTTCGATCCGGCTCACCGCCCGGGCGTGGGCGGCGAAGGCGGTCAGCTGAGGGTCAGCTGAGGTAGTCGTTGCGGAGGAGGCCGAAGAGCAGGTCGTCGGTCCACTCGCCCTTGAACCACGAGTTGGACAGCCGCAACCCCTCCTGCCGGAAGCCGACGCGTTCGAGCAGCCGTGCCGACGCGGTGTTGCGGGCGTCGCATTCGGCCGACACCCGGTGCAGGTCCCGCTCGATGAAGAGGTGGTCGAGCAGTCCGCGAACGGCCTCGGTCGCGTACCCGTTTCCCTGGTACGCCGGCGACAGCGTGAAGCCGAGCTCCGCCTGCATGAGGTTGTCGTGCAGGTTGAGCCCGAGGTCCCCGATCAGTACGCCGTCCAGGTCGATCGCGTACTGGAACCAGCCGGGCACGGCCGGATCGCCCTGCCCGAAGTCCTCCACCAACTCGAGCGCGTCCGCCAGGCTCACCGGCGCATCCCACGACTGGTAGCGGGCAACCTCCGGCTCCGACCGGTACGCCGCGAAGGCCTGGGCATCCGCGGTCGTGAAGCGCCGCAAGCCCAACCGCTCGGTCTGTAGGAACATCCCGCCATCATGTCAAGAACGCGGCTTCGACTCCGTCGTATCAGTGAGAGGAGTGGGCCGATGAAGTTCCTACTGATCCTGCATGGCGACACCGGCGCGGACCTGTGCCGCGACGAGTTCGAACACACCGCCCGCGAGGCCGGCGAGTTGGTCGGTGGCGAGCTGCTGGCCGATCCACAGCTGGCGATCACCGTTCCCGACCGAGCCCGCGCGGCCCCGATCGACGCCTACTACCTGATCGACGTGGACTCTCCGGTCCGCGCGGTCGAGCTCGCCCACCTCCTTCCCGACACCCGCGCTCCCGGGCGCTCGGTGGAGATCCGCGCCGTCATGCACTCGACCGCGGTCGACTTCTAGCCGTCCTTGTCCACTGCGAACCAGAGGTTGGAGGCGAGGGGGTGCTCGGTCAGGCTCAGGCGGTTCAGTGCGAGGGTGTGTCCGCCTGGGTGGTCGAAGAGGCGAGTGCCGTCGCCGAGGAGCACCGGCGCGAAGCAGAGCAGTACCTCGTCGAGTTCGCCGGCCTCGATGCACTGCTTGGCGATGTTCGCGCCGATCACGTTGACGTACTTGTCGCCGGCCGCGTCCTTCGCCATCGCGAGCGCCTTCGCGAACTCGTCGACGTACGTGACACCGGGCTCGGGACTGGCCGGCGGGCGGTGCGTGACCACGAACATCGGCCCGTCCCATCCGCCGCCGAACGCTTCGCCTTCGCCGGCCTGGCCCTTGTGTGGGTCGTCCCCGTCGTGCGACCGCCGTCCGATCAGCAGCGACCCGATCCGCGGGATCAGCTCCTCGACCTCCGGATTCGGCCCGAGGTACGGCCGCATCCATTGCATGTCGCCATCCGGCCCGGTGATGAAACCGTCCACCGACATCGTCACCGAGTACAGCACCTTCGCCATCAGAAACCTCCGGCTCGCTCGTCCTTACCTCTGTTGAGACGAGCGAGCCGGCGAAAACTCATCGCGGCCCGACGTCCCCGGGGGTGAGCGGCCGGTTGAGCGGAGCGGCCGGGCTGTACTCGTCCGCGCCGACGTCGGCCCGGCCCGTGCGCGGGTGACCGTCGAGGTCGCGCGTCACGTTCGAGTATGTCTTGCTGGCGGCGTTGATCGCCGGGCTGGTGGAGCTGAGACGGCGGATGCCGTCGGAACCAGTGGCAAGCTTCGGGTCCTTCCGGCTGAAGCCGCCCGGGATGTTGCCATCGGCGGCCGCACCCCAGCAGATGTTGCCGGACCAGCTGATGCCCTCCAGGTACGGCATCGACACCAGTTGCTTGCCCGAGTCGCCGACAAGAAGATTGTCGGCAATCGTGCAATCGCGCGGTGGCAGTGTCCGCTGGGACTCGCCGCTGATCGCCGTACCGCAGGACAGGATCGTGTTGAGGGCGATCGTCACCCGGTCCGGTGCGTCGTTGCCGCGGCGGCTCTCCGGTGAGTCCTCCGGCTTGTGGTCCTGGACGTTGCCGCTGCCCAGGACGACGCCCGAGCCGCCGACCTGCTCGACGTAGTTGTTGACGATCAGGTGATCGTTGCCGTAGATCCGTATTCCGTTGCTCCCGGCAAGGATGAAGTTGCCTTCGACCCGGGTCCGGTTGCCGTGCCGGAGCACGATCCCGCCGAGGCTGTCGCGGATCGTGTTGTACCGGATGGTGTTACCGGACGACTTGACCGAGATGGCCTCCGGATCGCCGTCGACACGCTCGAACAGGTTGTACTCGACCACCGCGCCCGCGTCGCTGAGCGACCGGCCGCTCAGCCCGAGCCGGATCGGTTCACCGCCGTTGTCGCCGGCGAAGGTGTGGTCGGAGAAGTAGTTCCGGGTGATCCGCACCCCGCGCGCCATCCCGTCCGAACCTGGCCCTTCGACCCCGAGGAAGACGCCGAGGGTCGACTTGCCGTGGAAGTGGTTCCGCTCCACGGTCGAGTAGTCGCCGCGGATCATCAGCCAGTGCATGCCCTCGATATCGGCCAACTGGAAGTCGTTCCGGCTGACGCGGACGTGATGACAGGTGGTCGGCACCTCGAACGTCGACCGCTGCCGGAGCTTGAACCCGCTCACCGTGACGTACGACGAGTCGCCGAACACGAACCCGCTGCTCCCGGTCAACGTCACGCCGCCGATCGACTCGGCCCGCACGGTGATCGGCGCGTCCGCGGTCCCGCGCTTGCCCTGGATCGCGATCGTCTGGCCGTCCGGCACGTCGTACGTCCCGTTGGCGAGCACGATCTCGTCACCCGGCCGGGCCGCGGTGATCGCCTTCCGGAGCTCGTCGAGGGTTCCCGCCCGGACGGCTCGGGCGTGTGCGCGGGCGGGCGGGACGACGAACGCGGTGGTGGCGAGACCGGCGCCGACGGTGGTCAGGAAGGTACGGCGATGCATGGGTTCTCCTCCGGGATCGGGGCGGTGGTCCGGATGTGGCGCCCAGTCTGTGGCTCGCCGACGAGTCTGGCAAGCGCTTGCCGACGAACTCGTCCGGATCTCCCGCCGGGTGGGACCAAGCAGCCACCTGGTTCCGCGACACAGCCCGGATGCGCCGACCAGACGCGGTGCCGGTAGCCTTCGGACAATCGGGCTTTTCGGATTTTCGGACTTTCGGGCGGCGACGGAGGTGGACCCGGGCGATGCCGGACGACGCGCGTCGGTCCACGTCGTACCACCGGGCCGCAGACGCCGCCAGGAACGACGTCAACCGCCCGTCCGAGGCCCGGCTCTACGACCTGTTCCTCGGCGGCAAGAACAACTTCGAGGCGGACCGCCGGCTGTACCAGGCGCTGGTGCGGATCGCCCCCGAGGCACCGCGGCTGGCGTGTGCGAACCGGCGCTGGCTGGCCGAGGCGGTCGGCCTGATGATCCGCGACGGCGGGATCGACCAGTTCCTCGACCTCGGCTCCGGCCTACCGACCGCGGAGAACACCCACGAGGTCGCCCTGCGGTCGGATCCGGCGGCGCGGGTCGTGTACGTCGACAACGACCTGACCGCGATCTCCCACGGTCAGGCGCTGCTCGCCGACGACGAGCACGCCTACTTCGCCGATGCCGACCTGACCGACCCGGTGGCCGTCCTCCGGCACCCGGTCGTGTCCGGTGCGCTCGACCTGGACCGGCCGGTCGGGATCATCCTCGGGCTGGTGCTGCACCTCATCACCGACACCGATCAGGTACGACGGATCGTCGCGGACTACCTGGACGCCGTACCGTCCGGATCGTGGCTGGCCATCACCCACCCGCTGAATCCGCGTGACGGCAGCCGGCTGGCCGACCTCTCCAGCTCGCTCGAGACCAAACTGAAGGACGCCTTCCCGGACATCCGTTTCCGCACCGCGGACGAGATCGGCGGGATCCTCACCGGTGTCGACCTGGTCGAGCCGGGCCTGGTCGACCTCGCCACCTGGTGGCCGGGCCGGGAGCAGAAGCCGGGGCCGGGCGGCACCGCCCTGCTGCTCCTGGTCGCGGTCGCGCGCAAGCCCTGACGCAAATCGTTGGTCGATCCGGCCCTCGATGGCCGATCATGGGGTGCATGTCTCCGAAGGCCGCTGCCGCTCACTGATCCCGCGACACCTCGCCGGATCACGCCCGTCACCGACGGGCCCTTCAGCGCGCAGCTTTCAGCCTTGGAGTTCATCACTTATGCACACCCTGCAATCGCAGGCGTGGGTCGAGATCGCCTGTGACGAGTCGGGATTCTCAGGGAGCAACCTCCTGGATCCCGAGTCGCCCGTGATCACCCATGCCGGCGTGGATCTCACCCTCCCGGAGGCCGCCGAGGTGGTCGCCGTACTGCGGTCGTCCCGTCGTCGCCGATCCACCGAGTACAAATCCAACCTGCTGCTCCGGCCCGAGCATCGGTCCGAGCTCGAGTGGTTCCTGACCGCCCTGCGTGGGCGTGCGCACGTGCACGTCATCGACAAGACCTGGTACGTCGCCCGCCGGGTGATCGAGTTGCTCGTGGCCGAGCCGTCGTACGGCGCGGGCACCAGCCTGGAGGGCGATCACCACGAGAGCGCGATCGCCATCTACCAGGCGGCCGGCCGGACCGAGTTCCTGGACGCGTTCATTACGATGACGCGGACGAAGCGGCTGCGGCTGATCGATCATGCGCTGATCGACCGGTTCTTCGAGACGATGCCGGCCGGCGTACCGGCGCTGCAGGAGCTGACGCGTACGCGTGTGGAAGACGTGCTGCTGCGGTTGATCGACGACGATCCGGCGATCCCGCCTCCGCTCGAGCCGATGGTGCCCGCACTGGCGGAGACCGCGCTGTTCTGGAGTGCCGGTCGTCGGTCGGTCGCGGTGGTGCACGATGAGCAGAGTGCGCTGACCCGGCACCGCATCGACCGGCTGCGCACGTACCTGGCCGGGGCTGCGTTTCCTTCCCCACCGCCGCTGCTGACCGTGACTCAGGTCGACTCTCGTCGCGACCCGCGCGTGCAGGTGGCCGACCTGCTGGCCGGCATTGCCCGTCGCTTGCACGCGCAGCCCAGCCGACTGCTCCAGCCCTACCTGGTGGGCGGGATCCGCCCGCCCACCACGCTGGATCAGACCGGCTGGCGGGTGTAGCTGCGGGCCACGTCGATACCGAGGATCTCGGGGCGGCCGGCCGGTTCGGGGCCGAGGACCTTGGCGAGGGCCGGGCCGAGCTGGTTGGCGAAGAAGCGGTCGGCGTGCTCCTTGGTCTCCCAGAGGGTGACCACTCGGAGCCCGTCGGCGGTGGTGCCGACGTAGCGGGCCTCCAGGCCGTCGACCTTGTCCTCGCCGAGCTGGTCCAGTACCCGGTCGAACTGCTCGATCGCCGCGAACGGCGGGGTGGCGACTGCGATCCACTGCATGATTCCTCCTGGGTGAGTGCTGATACTCGTCACGCTAGGGATCGCGGCGCCGCCCCGAATCCGCCAGATCACTCATTCGGGGTACTCATCGGCGGGGTCCTCAGCCGCGGGGACTCGACGGCGGGACTCAGCGGCGGCTGGACCAGGCGGCGATCTGGCTGCGGGTGGTGAAGCCGAGCTTGGTGAGGATGTGCTGGACGTGGTTCTGCGCGGTCCGCTCCGAAATCACCAGCCGCGCGGCGATCTGCCGGTTCGTCAGCCCCTCGGTCACCAGTCCGGCGACCTCCAGTTCGCGGGCGCTCAGCCCGTGCGTCTCGTCGCCGTTCAACCGCGCGACGAGAACGGCAGCCCGTTCCGTGTAGGCGGACATGCCGAGCGCGTCGACCAAGCGCGCCGCCTCGATCGCGAGCGGCCGGGCCCGGTCGCGGTCACCGGCCCGGTCGCGGGTGAACAGCGTCCAGGCGAGGTGATACTGCGCCTCGGCAACGAACCCGGCGGCTCCGGCGGTCTCGGCCAGGGCGACCGCCGTGGTGAGATCGTCGACTGCGGCATCCAATCGCCCGAGTGTCGCCGCGGCTCGACCGATCGCCAGTTCGGCAGGTCCCATGTACGCGACACCGTTGCCCACGGCATGTTCCCCGCGGTACGGCTGCAGCCTGTTCAGCAGGACGGCGAGGTCGTCGTACCGGCCGAGGCCGCAGCAGGCCAGGGTCGCGTACACGTACGCCGGCAGCACGAAGAACGCAGGCAACGACCACGTGTCGATCGGCCCGGCCCGCTGGTACGACGCCGCCGCCTGCTCGGGCGAGTTCGTGCAGAGCAACAGATGCGCACGGGACAGCAGGGACAGCGTGACGAACCGTGGTGGTGGTTCGAACGGCTGCTGGGCGAACTGCCGCATCTCGTCGGTGACTGCGACATGTCCGGCCAAGGCGATCTGCAGGGCGAAGTACGCACCGGTGGCCGGCGCCCGTTCGACCGGGCGCATCCGGTCGAAGCCGCGCCGGCCGAGTATCGCTGCTTCGGCGTACAGGCCGCGGGCTTGCGCGATACAGGCGGCGATGCGGTCGTGATGCCAGGCGGCGACCGGGCCGCCGAGGCGGTCGACGGCGACGCGGAGGCGGGGGAGTTCCTCAGCTGCGGCGGCGAGGCGGCCGCTTTCGACCAGCGCGTCGAGCCGCCAGATCTCGCCCCACATCTCCGCCCGCGGGTTGCTGGTCCGCTTGGCGAGCTGGAGCATCTCGGTCGCCAACTCCAGCCGCTCGGCGCGGCCGTCCGGACCCGGGCACGCCTCCTGCCGAGCGCGCAGGGCGTCAGCCAGAGCTCGGTCGTCCTTCGAGGCCCGAGCCAGGTCGAGAGCCTCCGCGCTCAGCTCGTCGAGTCGCGATTGTTCGCCGTCGTAGAAGGCGAGATGGCTGCGCAGGGCAAGCAGTCGGGCGCGGAGTGCGGGATCGATGTCCTGGGCAAGTGCCTCCTCGCAGAGTCGCTTGGCGGTCGCGTTGATGGTCGGGTCGGGGACGGCTTCGAGCACCAGCGCGGCCTCGGCAGCCTGCTCCGGACTCTGCGCCGCCGCGGTCGCCTCGACCGCCGCAGCACAACATCCCTGCAGATCACCCGCCAGGTACGCCGCTTTGCCCAGAGCAATCAAGATCTCGCATGACTCGTGCGGGTCGAGAGGTCGCGTCGTCAGCGCCTGCCGATAGAGCCGAACACCTTCCTCATAAGCCAGGCGTCGTACGGCGTCATCGGCCGCGCGGACCATCCACTGCCGAGCGGTCGTGCCGTCGCCGTACTGCGCGAGGACCGCATGGTGACTGGCGATCGTGGCCAGCTCCTCCTCGGGATCGTCTTCCAGTGCTGCTGCGACGGCCCGATGGAGCATGGTCCGCTCGGTGGTCGACAGGGATGCCTCGACGGCGTCGCGGGTGAGGGCGTGGACGAACCGGAAGTTCTCGATGAAGCCCAGTTTTGTTGCCTCGTCCACCAGTGGCAGGCAGTCGTCGACGGGTCGTTGCAGCGTCGCAGCAACTGTTCGGAGGCGGAAGTCGCGACCGACGATCGCCGCCGCCTGGACCAGCCGGCGGCAGTCGTCCGAGGCTCGGTCGAGTCGAGTGCCGACGATCTCCCGCACCGAGCGTGGCGGTGGCTGATTCGGACGCCAGGCGCCGTCAGCGATCGCGCGGGCGAGTTCCCGGACGAACAGCGGGTTGCCGCCGGTGATCTCGTAGACCGTTGCCGCCAGCCCGGAATCCGCAGTTGCTGCTGACAACTGTTCGGCGACCTCGGTCGCGGCGAGGGTGTGCAGGTCCAGGCGCTCGACTGCGGAGAGTTCGCCGAGTCCGGTGGTGTCGCGGGCGGTGGCGAGGATCAGCACCGGCAGGCTGGTGAGTTGGTCGGCCAGGTGTCGCAGTACCAGCAAGGACGGTTCGTCACCGCGGTGGATGTCGTCGAGGACGATGACGAGGCCACGGTCGCCGGCTACCCGTCGTACCTCGTCCGTCACTTGCTCGAAGAGCTTGAAACGATCGTCGCCGGTGAGTACGTGGTCCGCGTCCAGGTCGAGGGAGCGCAGGACCTGCCGCCACGGCCAGTAGGCGGGGGCGCCTTCGGTCTCGACGCATCGGCCCCACGCGACGGCGGCACCTTGCGCGAGGGCCAGGCCGGCGACTTCCTGCGCCAGGCGGGTCTTACCTATCCCGGCCTCGCCGGTGCACAGCACCAGCCGCCCGTGTCCCGCACGAGCCTCGTCCACCCACGCGCGCAGCGCCTGCAGTTCCCCCCGGCGCCCCACCATCGCCATGGGCCAAGCATCACTCCCCGAGCGGTTTGGCGGAAGCCCCGTGTGTTTGCGCGGCCAGGAAGTCCTCCCAGGTCCGCGTTCCGACGGTGGCGCCGCTGAGCGTTAAGTTGCCCCCGGCCCGATACACCTTGCCGGCCTTGCCCGGAACCCGGACCGGAAGTGACAGCCGCCGCTTGCCGGTCGCCTTCAGGTAGTCGCGGGCGAGCTCTCCGAGGGTGTAGACCTTCGGCCCGACCAGATCAGGCACGAGCCCGGCCGGTTCGCCCAACGCGAGTTCGACCAGCCGGTCGGCCACGTCCCGGGCATCCACCGGCTGGAACCGCAGACCGCCAGGAACAGGCAGCACGGGCAGCTTCGCCATCGCCTGCACGGACTTCAAGGCGAAGTCATGGAACTGCGCCGCCCGCAGCACCGTCCACGGCACCGACGACTCCCGTACGGCCTGCTCTGCGCCGAGCTTCGACTTGAAGTACGTGAGAGGCAACTGGTCCACCGCAGTCACCGAGATGTGCACCAGGTGCTTCACTCCAGCCCGCTCCGCCGCCTGGACGAGGTTCCGCGTCCCGATGTCGTCGCCCTTCGGCCCACCCGCCAGGTGCACCACCACCTCGACACCCTCCACCGCAGCGTCGATCCCGTCACCCTGCAGCAGGTCCGCCGCGACGTACTCGACCCCGTCGCCCCGGTCCTGCGCGTGCCGACTCAGCACCCGCACCCTCCACCCCGCCGCCTGCACCAACGGCACAACCTGCCGCCCCAGCGTCCCGGTCCCACCAGTCACCAGCATCGTGCCCACAACAGCCTCCACTCGTCAGTCGGACCCACCTCCTGGGTCCTCACCCTTCTGACGAGCCCCGATCGACGAGTGTGACCGCTGTGTCCGGCGTCACCACCCGCCGCAGCTGCCTGGGACACCTTCTGGGGGCCCAGGACAGGAAATGACCTGTCCTGGGCCCCCGGTTCCTGTCTCCGCCGTTGGTCGGCGTGGAGGTCAGGTGAGGACTAGCTCCTTGTTCTCGTCGAGCGGGGTCTCCAGGGTGTGGCCCTCGGTGTCGAGGTGGGGGAGGAGGCGGTTCAGCCAGGTGGGGAGCCACCAGGCGGCGGGACCCAGGAGGGAGAGGGCCGCGGGCATGATGATCATGCGGACCAGGAAGGCGTCGACGATGACTCCGACGACCAGGCCGAGGGCGATGGAGGCGGCGACGGCCATGGGGGAGGAGGCGAAGCCGGCGAAGACGAACGCCATGATGGCGGCGGCCGCGACGAGGACCGGGGCGGACTTGGAGAAGCCGCTGATCACGGCCTCCTTCGGGGAGGCACCGCGGCTGTGCATCTCCTGGATCCGCGAGACCAGGAAGACCTGGTAGTCCATCGCCAGCCCGAACAGGACGCCGACCAGGATGATCGGCAGTGTGCTCAGCATCGGATCGCCCTGCGGTGCGGGGATGATCGAGTCGAACCAGCCCCACTGGAACACCGCCACACTCGCGCCGAACGACGCTCCGACGGACAGCAGGTAACCCAGTGTCGCGGCCAGCGGGATCAGCAGTGACCGGAACATCAGGATCAGCAGCAGCAACGACATCCCGACGATCAGGATCACGTACTCGATCAGTGCCTTGTGCAACATCGCGTCGCTGTCGATCCCGATCGCGGTCTCACCGGTGACCTGCAGGTCGACCCCGCTGATCGTGCCCGCCTGGTCGCGGATGGTGGTGACGAGGTCCTTGGTCGAGTCGTCGATCGGGCCGCCGCGCGGGACGACCGTGACGAGCGCCGCGTCGTTCTGCGGTGTGACAGCACTCGTCACGACCACTTGCACGTCTTCGAGGCCACGGAGCCGGTTCTCGACCGCGGGCAGCTTGCCGGACACGTCATCGCCCTGAACCAGCACGACCAGCGGGCTCTGCACGCCGCCGAACTTCTCCACCACCAGGTCGTACGCGTGCCGCTGGGTCGACACCGGGTCGTTGCCACCCGGGATGTTCGAGGCCGTCTTCATGTCCAGCATGGGTACGGCGACGACGCCGACGACAACGATCGCGCCCAGGAGGGACAGCACGGGCCGTCGTACGACGAACGACGCCCACCGGTTCAGCACCGACGGCCGATGTCCGCCGGCAGCAGCCTGCACCCGGTCTCGTCGCGGCAGCGCACGCCGACCCAGAGTCCGCAGCAGCACCGGCAGCAGAGTGAGTGCCATCAGCACAGCCATCAGTACGCCGAACGCCCCGGCCAGCCCCATGTCGCGCAGCACGCTGATGCCGACCACACTCAGACCGGCCAGCGCGATGATCACCGTCAGCCCGGCGAACACCACCGCCGTACCCGCGGTCCCGACCGAACGGGCGACGGCGTCCTCGACGCTGCGGCCTTCCCGGAGCTCGGCCCGGAACCGGGTCAGGATGAACAGGCTGTAGTCGATGCCGACGGCCAGGCCGAGCATGGTGGCCAGCGTCAACGTGGTGTCCTGCAACGGATTGATGGTGCCGTAGGCAAGCACTCCCAGAGTGCCGACACCGACTCCGGCGAACGCGACGAGCATGTTGGCGCCGGCCGCGGCCAGTGAGCCGAAAGTCAACAGCAGCACGAGAAACGCGACCGCGACACCGAGGAGCTCACCGGCGCCCATGGCGGCCACCTCGGGGGCGTAGAGCTCACCGCCGACCTCAGCGGTCAAGTTCGTCCGGGCCTGTGCGGCCAGGTCCAGGACGTCGTCGTACACCTGCTCCTGGTTGGCCTCGGTCACGCCCTCGAACGACAGTGTCGACATCACGGTCGTGCCATCCGTGGAGACGGAAGGCTGCTGCGGATCGAAGGGGTTGCTGACCGCGTTCACCTGCGGGATCGTCGCTGCCTGAGTGAGGATCCGGACGATCTCCGGCTTCACAGCCGGGTCGGTCACCTTCGCGGTGCCGCGGGTCTGGAGTACCAGCGTGAGCGTCTTCGCACTCGACTGCGTGCCGGGGAACTTCTGGTGGACGATGTCGAGCGCCTTCGACGCACTCGTGCTGGGGATCGAGGTGGTCGAGGCGCTGTCGGATGCGGACGACGAGGCGACGACGCCGGTGAGGATCGCGAAGGCGGCGAGCCAGATCGCGATCACGACCAGCCGGTGGCGAGCGCTGAAGCGGCCGATCCGGGCCAGTAGCTGCGGCATGATGCTCCTGAGGACGAAAGAGACGTTTGGCGTGATTCATCCTCTGGATTTCGGCCGCTCGCCGAATCGTCCGGACGCAGCGATCGATCTACTGCGATCGCAGTAGATCAGCGGGCGATACCCGCCCGGTAGGCGAACGCGACCAGCTGGGCCCGGTCCTTCGCCCCGACCTTCGTCATCGCCCGGTTCAGATGGGTCTTCACCGTGTACGGCGACAGGAACATGCCCGCGGCGATCTGTGCGTTGTCCAGCCCGGACGCGATCGCGACCACCACCTCCCGCTCCTTCGGCGTCAGCTCGCCGAACCGGGCCGCCATCGCCTCGTCGACGGTCACCGATGGCTGCTCGCTGACGTGCCCGATCAGCGCCGCCGACGCCGCGGCCGACAACGCGCCGCCACCTGCCGCGACCTCCTCGACGCCGGTGATGAGCTCGGTCGGCCCGACCGCCTTGCTCAGGAAGCCGTTCGCCCCGGCCCGGAGCGCGGTGAGCACGAGTTCGTCCTGCTCGAAGGTAGTCAGGATGATGATCCGGGTCCGCTCCGCCGGGGACGTCTCCCGGATCCGCCTGGTCGCCTCAACCCCGTCCACGCCGGGCATCCGGATGTCCATCAGGACGACGTCCACCGGCTGCTCCTGCAGGAACCGCACCGCCTGCAGCCCGTCCCCGACGTCCCCGACCACCTCGAAGGGCGCATGTGTCTGCAGGATCGACCGGAGACCGACCCGGATCATCTCCTGGTCGTCGACGATCAGGATGCGCGTCATCTGAGGTTGCTCCCGTCAACGGTCAGTACGACGCTCAACCGGAACGTACCGTCCTCGTCGCTCACCGTGAGCCGCCCACCGGCCGACTCGACCCGCTCCCGGACGCCGACCAGACCGTAACCGCCGCCGATCCGCTCGACCGTGCCACCGGGCCCGCGTGGATTGACCACCTCGATCAGCAACCGCCGGTCCACAGAAGTCACGCTCAACGTCGCCGTACCGTCCCCGTGCCGGTGCGCGTTCGTGAGCGCCTCCTGGACGATCCGGTACGCCGTCAGGCTGACCGCCGGATCGATCGTCGCCGGGATCTCGCCGACGGTGGACTCGATCCGCAGCCCGATCTGGCGATACGACTCCACCAGTTCGGGCAGTCGGCTGAGCTCGGGCGCAGGTTCGGCTGCCGGGTCGTCGTCGGTGCCGCGGCGGAGCAGTTCCAGGATGCGCTGCGTCTCGAGCAGGACCGACCGTACGCCGGTCCGCGCCGCGTCGAGCGCCGTACGCGTCGAGTCGGCTCCGGGTGGCAGACCCACCTCGGCGACTCCAAGGTGCATGCTCACGACGGCGACCTGGTGACCGACCACGTCGTGCAGGTCGCGGGCGATCCGGAGCCGCTCCTCGGCCACCCGCCGGGTTGCCTCGATGTCGCGCGTCGCCTCGGCATCCGCCGCCCGTTGCTCGAGCGACATCCAGTACTGCTGATGAATGCGGATCGCGGCGCCCGTGGCGCCACCGGCCACTGCGGAGACCACGGCCGGGAAGGATTGCAGGCTCAGGAAGTCGTAGTCCTGCGCGATCGCGGTGACCAGATAGAGCGCGGCACCGACGAAGACCGTGCCGCGGACGGCCGGCAGGCCGTCCAAGGTGAGCGAGAACAGCGCGAACACCGTGATGCTCCACATCACGATCGGATCCCACCCGACCAGGGCGGAGATCAGGCAGCCTGCGGCCGCGACCGCCAGACCCGGCCAGGGCCGCCAGCGGGCCAGCGCGGCCCCGGCGACCGTGATGAGCAGCGCTGCGAAGGCCATGACCCCGGCCCGGTCGGCCACGATCCGGACGAGCTCCACCGACGCCGACACCGCGATGAGCACCGCCGTCGCGGCGTGCAGCACTGCCGGGCGCCGAAACCACACCGGACTCGAGGCCCACGGCTCTGCACTGACGTCAGCCTTCATGCAGCCGATTGTGATACACCGCGAAGAAGTGTCGAGCACGGCACGTCGCTTCCGACGTCTCCTGCGTATCGACGCACACCACAGGAGGATGTCGTGAAGTACGTGATCCTGATTCATTCCAATCCGCAGCCGTGGGGGCACCCGACCGTCGACTTCACCGAGGTGGGGCGCGCGATCCCGGTGGCGCAGCGGGAGCAGATGTACAAGGAGTTCGATGAACTGCTCGCCGAGCTGAACGCATCGGGGGAGTTCTTGACGGCGGCGGCGCTCGATGCGCCGGCCTCGTCGAGTGTCTACCGGTGGCACGGCGGCCGGCCGGTGAGTACCGACGGGCCGTACGCCGAGGCGAAGGAGCAGTTGGCGGGGTTCTTCCTGTTCGACTTCGCCACCCGCGAGCGGGCCGAGGAGATCGCCACCAAGTTCGCCGGCCCCGGCGACACGGTGGAACTCCGGCCGGTGATGTGAGCATGTCCGACGCGATCAGGCTCGCATCGCCGACGCTGAACTGCCCCGATGCGACTGCGCTGGCGCGCTTCTACGCCGAGATCACCGGCGGGAAGGTCGTGTACGTCGATCCGGTCTGGGCCTCGATGGACGGGCCGGGTGGGCGGATCGACTTCCAGACCGATCCCGCCTACGTCCCGCCGACCTGGCCGGATCCGGCGACGCCGATCCAGATGCACCTCGACTTCACCGTCGACGATCTGGACTCGACCGCGGCGAGGGTGCTCGCCGCCGGGGCGACCAGGTACGACCATCAGCCGAACGACGACCACTGCCTGGTCTTCGCGGACCCGGCCGGGCACCCGTTCTGCCTGTCGACCTGGGATCCGCTGGGGTGACGTAGTTCGCGTCCGGACGTGATGTACGCCGTACCGCCGCCGCGGAACTTCTCCTACTCTGTTGAACCTTACCGAGAGTCAGGAGAGCCGACCGTGACGACCGTCGTCTTGATGGGTCCGCCGGGAGCCGGCAAGGGAACTCATGCCGAGCTGCTCGCCGGTCGTCTCGGTGTCCCGGTCATCTCGACCGGTGACATTTTCCGTGCCCAGGTCGCCTCCGGGACCGACCTGGGCCGAACTGCGCAGCGGCACATGGACGCCGGTGAGTACGTCCCGGACGAGGTCACCAACGCGATGATCCGCGAGCGCCTCGCGGCCGACGACACCCGCTCGGGCTTCCTGCTCGACGGCTACCCGCGCACCGTCGACCAGGTGGCTGTGCTGGACGAGATCTGCACCGTCGACGCGGTCGTCGTCCTGCAGGTCGATCAGGAACCCCTGGTACGACGCCTGCTCCGCCGGGCCGAGATCGAGCACCGCTCGGACGACACCGAGGAAGTGATCCGGCGCCGGCTGCAGGTGTACGCGGACCAGACCGTCCCGCTCATCAGCCTGTACGGCGGCCGCGGCCTGCTGCGCGAGGTCGACGGCAACGGCGAGATCGACGAGGTCCGCGAACGCGTCCTCGAGGTCGCCTGCGCACTCACACCGGCTGAGTGACCTCCCACCGGCCCGGCTGCCGGTTGAGCACCAGCGCTGACGTTCACGGCGTACTGCCAGGAAAGCCGAGGGGCTTTCACAGCGGCTCTTTCTAGCGTCATTGCCTTCGCACGGGACGAACGGCTCAATCGGTCGGATATCCGGGTGGACACCTCGGACGGATCGAAGGTTGCCGGTACGGCGTTCACCCTGGTGCTGCACATCCTGCAAGTGGGGGAGCGCGCCTGCACGCCGTTGCCGGGTGCAACTGTCGACATCTGGCACTGTGACGCGGCCGGCATCTACTCCGATATCGCGGCCGAAGGCACCACCGGCAAGAACTTCCTGCGCGGCTACCAGGTGACGAACCGCGGCGGCATCGTCAAGTTCACCACCGTTCTACCCGGCTGGTACCAGGGCCGGACCGTCCACACTCACGTGAAGGTGCAGACGACAGGCACCGACGGCAACCCGTACGAGTTCACGTCGCAGATCTACTTCACCGAAGAGTTCAAGGCCGCCTACCGACGCGTCCACCGCAACGCCGACGGCCTGACGGCTGCCCCGAGCCCCGGCAATCCCGGGGCTCGGGCCTCCTTCAGCTGCGCCAGACGGGAGCGACGGACTTGCGGTAGTTCCGGCCGAAGACGCCGGAGATGATGGTCAGGACCGGCTTGGGCACGGTGCCGGTGATCGCCGCGGACTCTTCCGGGCCGGCGCCGTCGAGGGCCCAGGCGAAGAACGTGCCGCCCTGCGACGGGCTGACCTTGGCGAACTGCCGGCCCATCGCCTTGATCTCGGCGGAGTCCTTCTTCTCCAGGTACACCGGCTCGATCGCGGCCTCCTCGTGATCCAGGTGCAGCACCGTGACTCGCTGCAACTCCTGCATCGCAGTCAGCGCGGCCGCCGCGTCCTCGGCACTCGCCGTACTGCGCAGGGTCGCGAGCGCATTGCGGGTCGCGGTCAGTGCCTCCGCCATCGTGTCGTGCTCGGCATCCATCTGGGTGAGCAGCTCGTGGCTCACGCCGACCGACGCCAGCGCCGGCCAGGCGATGTCGTGCTCACCCTGGTGGTGGTGCGTCAGTTGCTCGTCGAAGTTGGCCCAGGCCGTAGACAATTGCTCCGCCCGCTGCCGATCCCCCGCCGGAAACCGCCCCAACGCGTCGATGAATCGCTGCAGATCCCGCCGGAAAGCGGCGTGGATCGCCTTATTCATACTCATCATTTCCGCCATGGTTTCGGAGTGTAGGCCGAAGTGTTTCCCCGGGGAACATTTGTGGCTCCCGGCAAGTTGTCCACAGATATGCATGGTGAGTACAAAGTGCCGGGCGGAAAGCTCGTTGTCGCGGACCTCGAGGTAGTCGACGAGCACGTACGGCGGGCTCAGATCAGCGGAGACTTCTTCCTCGAGCCGGACGACGCGCTGGAGCGGATCAACGGTGCGCTCGCCGGTTTGCCGGTCGCGACTCCGGCGGCTCAGGTGGCTGCGCGGGTGCGCGCCGTACTGGGTGACGGCGTCGAGATGCTCGGGTTCTCGCCGGAGGCAGTGGCGGTCGCCGTACGGCGTGCCCTGACAGGCGCGACCGGTTGGCGTGACCACGAGTGGGAGTTCGTGCACGACGTACCGCGGGAGCCCGCGTTGCAGATGGCGCTCGACGAGGTGCTGACCGAGCAGGTCGGTTCCGGTGAGCGCCCGCCCACGCTCCGCGTCTGGGAGTGGGCCTCGAATGCGGTCATCATCGGCAGCTTCCAGTCACTCAGCAACGAGGTCGACCTGGACGGTGCCGCCCAGCACGACGTGACAGTGGTACGTCGGATCAGCGGCGGCGGAGCCATGTTCGTCGAACCGGGGAACACGATCACGTACTCGCTCTACGTCCCCGAGTCACTGGTGTCCGGGTTGTCGTTCACCGAGTCGTACGCGTTCCTGGACGACTGGGTCATCGGAGCGCTCAACGACCTCGGCATCGCGGCGACGTACCAGCCGATCAACGACATCACCTCGCCCGCGGGCAAGATCGCCGGCGCCGCGCAGAAGCGGTTGGCGGGCGGCGCCGTCTTGCATCACGTCACGATGGCCTACGACATGGACGCCGCGAAGATGCTCGAGGTCCTGCGGATCGGCCGCGAGAAGCTGTCCGACAAGGGCACCACGAGCGCCAACAAGCGCGTCGACCCGCTCCGCAGCCAGACCGGCCTCGACCGCGCCGAGGTGATCGACCGGATGGTCGCATCCTTCGCGAATCGCTACGGCCTCAAGCCCGGCGCCATCGACCCCACAACCGTGGAGCAGGCCGAAGACCGCGTGCTCAGCAAGTTCGGCACCGACGACTGGCTCATCCGCGTTCCTTGATCGGTACGGCGTTGCCACTCACCCGGACCCGGTTGTCGTCGGTCCGCAGCTCGACCTGGATCTCGCTCGGCCGGCCCAGGTCGTAGCCCTGGTGGAGCGTGAGCGTCACGGGCGCCTGGACGATGCCGCGCTCACGCAGGTACGCCCCGAACGCGGCAGCTGCAGCACCGGTCGCCGGATCCTCGACCACACCGCCGACCGGGAACGGATCGCGAACGTGGAAGGTGGTCGCGGACTCCCGCCACACCAACTGCAGGGTGGTGAGATCACGCTCGAGCATGTACGCGAGCAGTCGATCGAAGTCGTAGTCGAGCTCGGCGAGTCGTTGCCGGGTCGCCGTACTCACGATCAGATGGCGTGCCCCGGCGTACCCGATGGCCGGCGGCAACGCGGGGTCGAGTTGGTCTGCGCGCCAGCCGAGGATGTCCAAGACCTCGCTGATGTCGCCGGCCTCCTCGACGTACGGCTCGACGCTCGTGAGTGTTGCCCGCAGCCCTTCGTCCACGACGATCGGCACGAGCCCGGCCGCGGTCGAGAACACCACCTCGCCCGGGCCGATCCGCTCCGCCAGCGCGACCGCGGTGGCCACGGTCGCGTGACCGCAGAACGGGACTTCCGCCTTGGGGGAGAAGTACCTCACCTGGTATTCGCCGGTCACGAAGGCCGTCTCGGAGTACCCGACCTCGGCCGCAATCGCTTGCATCGCCGCGTCGTCGAGCCCGCGGGCATCGAGGACGACTCCGGCGGGATTTCCGCCGGCCGGATCGGTGGTGAAGGCTGTGTAGCGGAGTACTTCGGTCATCGGCGCCTCAACGTGACGTGGGTGACGGCGGGGGAGCTCACCATCTCGGTCACCTCGTAGTTTCCCAGGGCGTCTTCGAGATTGTCGAAGAGGCGTTCGCCGGCGCCGACCAGGAGCGGGGCCACGACGAGGTTCAGCTCGTCGATCAGCCCGGCGCGCAGGTACTGCTGGACCGTCGCAGCCCCACCGGCGATCACCACATCCTTGCCCTTGGCCGCCTCGACAGCGCGCTCGAGCACTTTCTCGACCGGCTCGTCGTAGAAGTGGAACGTCGTACCGCCCTCCATCGGGAACGACTCGCGCGGGTGGTGCGTGTGGACGAAGACATCGTGGTGGTACGGCGGGTTGTCGCCCCACCAGCCCTTCCAGGACTCGTCCTCCCACTCCCCGCGGATGGGGCCGAACATGTTCCGGCCCATGATCGTCGCGCCGACGCTCTCGTTCCACCGGCCGATCCGCTCCGCGTCGATGCCGGTCGCGTTGTTCTCCTGCGCCGCGAACATCCAGTCGTGCAGCTTGTCCACGCCGTCCCCGAACGGCGCATCCATCCGCTGGTTCACCCCGGCGCTGAAGCCGTCGAGCGTGATGGTGAAGTTGTGTACCCGGACCTTGGCCATGTCAGTCTCCTCAGGTCGTGCTCGCACCCGTCGGTCGGAGCAGTTGCGCCGGCTTTGACATGGCTACTCGGTCCAGTCCAGCTGCGGCTCCGGGATCCCCAACTCCCGCCCGAACCTCTGCGCCTCCTCGCGGGCCGCAGCATCGCCGCGCGGATACCGGAACACCCGACCAGGAAACACTACGAAGATCTCCTTGTCGTTGTGGAAGTCGGCGTACCACCCGGGCGCGTCCAGCGCTGCCGCCAGGTCCTTGGCCAGCGCCTCGGCATGCCAGTCCTCCACCTCGAACTCCAGCACCGACCACACCGGAGGCTGATCAGTCGTCGCACTACTGACGTCGTACCGGCTGATCTTCCGCACCACCACCGGAATCCCCGACAACTCCGTCCCCACCCGGAGACTCTCCAGAATCAACGCCCCGTCGTACACCAGACTCTCCTCTCGTCACTGCCGAGATTAGGCCGTCCTGCCGACAGTCAGCGGCTAGCGTGAGGGTTGTGGAGCTTGGCTATGTGATCTTGTACGTCGAGGATCTCGAGCGCTCGGTGGAGTTCTACCGGGACGTGATCGGGTTGCCGTACAAGTTCACCGATGCGGGGTATGCGGAATTCGGGACGGACGGGACGCGGTTCGCGTTGTACGAGCGGCGCCGGGCGGAGTGGTTGACCGGGCAGGCCGTGTCGCCGGGGCCGGCGGCGGAGATCGTGTTGGTCGTCGAGGATGTGGACGCGTGCGCCGATCGCCTCGCGGCCCAGGGCGTGACGGTGCTCAGCGGGCCGGCCGACCGTCCGTGGGGACACCGGACGGTGCATATCGCGGATCCCGACGGCTTTGTCGTCGAGTTCGCGCAGGAGATCCCTCGGCGCCGAGGGCGGGTCAGCGGTGGTAGTGGCGGTGATGATGGTTCTGGTGCTGCCAGCGGTGGCGATGAGCCCCGCTGAACAAGGCGATCCAGAACAGACCCCACAGCAGCCACGGCGCGGTCAGGATGACCGCCGAGATGACGAGGCCGATCATCAGGATCGGCACCAGCATCAGGATCGGCGGCGGCGGGCCCTGGCGGCGCCGGGGCCGGACCGGCTGCGGCGACCACGGACCCTGGGCGAGTTGCAGCTCGGCCGGATCCGGGAGGTCGTCGAACAACAGGGTGAGGTCGTCGGCGTACCGGGCCCGCGTCGCGTGCTCGCTGCGCTCCTCGAACTCGTCCTGCGTCAGCCGGCCCGCGACGAAGTGGTCACTGAGCACGGCCACGGCCTGATCGCGTTCGGCATCGCCGATCCGGACCGGGCCGTGGCGCTCCGGGAGGTACGAGGTCATGACCGGTCGTCCTGCTCGTCGTCGGCGAGGATGCCGTACAGCTTGCGCCGCAGCTCGGCGACCGCGTCCTTGGCCCGCGCCTGCTGCTCCGGCGTACCGGTCGCGAGGATCTGCCACATCGCCGTCGCGACCTGGCCGAGCATCGGTTTCAGCCCGTTCTCGTCCTCGGCCGGTGCGCTCATCGCCTGCCACGGTGCCGACACCTCGTCGGCGTGCTCGGCGACGTACGTGCGTCCCTCGTCGGTCAGGGTGAAGGTACGGCGGCCGACCTCGGCGTCGGCGGTGACGAGGCCCTCGTCCTCGAGTTGCTGCAGGGTCGGGTAGATCGAGCCCGGGCTCGGCTTCCACGCCCCGCCGCTGCGCTCGGCGATCTCCTGGATGAGCTGGTAGCCGTTCATCGGCTGCTCGGCCAGGACGGCGAGGATGGCGGCGCGGACGTCACCGCGCCGGGCCTTGGGTCCGCGCCAGCGCGGCGGCGGCCCCCACGGCGGGCCGAACATCTGGCCGCCGAACGGGCCCCACTGCGTCCCGAACGGGGACTGCCCGTGCCCGTGATGCGTGCGCCGGCCGGTCATCGCGGCGCGCAACTCGTCTTTGATGTCGTCGAAAGCTGAGCAGTGCCGTGCGATGTACTGCCAGGGCCACCCCGCGGCGTATGTCGATCCGGTCATCCCGACCACCGTCCCTCAGGTGAGTTTGCGATACGTCGACGATATATCGCGAACGATCGCAACCCAAGGGTCAGCTGTGCACGATCTCCAAGCTGGCGAGTAGGCGGAGGCCGTCGTACGACGGAGTGCCCGGCGCGGCGTTGTAGGCGGTCAGGGTGAGACCGGGATCGGCCGGCAGCGGCATCGCCTCGAAGTTCAGCTCGAGCGCGCCGACCTCCGAGTGGTGGAAGTGTTTGACGCCGGAGTGGTGCAGCCGGACGTCGTGCGCGGCCCAGCGGGTCCGGAACTCGTCGCTCCGGGTGGAGAGCTCGCCGACCAGGTCGGTCAGGTTGCGGTTGTACGGATCGCGGCCGGCCTCGGTCCGGAGCAATGCGACGGTGGTGTTCGCCGAGTGCTCCCAGTTGGGATGGAAGGTCCTGGCGACCGGATCGAGGAAGACGAACCGGGCAAGGTTGACCGGGCGGGCCTCGGCTGCGAAGGCGGGCGCGAACAGGGCTTGGGCCAGCCGGTTGACGGCCAGGAGGTCGAGCCGGCCGTTGCGGACGAACGCCGGCGCCTCGGTCATCGACTCGAGCATGGCGACGACACTCGGCCGGACTTCGTCAGTGGTACGGCGACGTCGCGTCGTCCGTGGGGTTGCGCCGGCCGTACGGGCCAGGTCGTAGAGGTGCTGGCGCTCGGCCTCGTCCAGCTGGAGTGCGCCGGACAGGGCGTCGAGGACGCTTTCGGAGACGCCGCCGAGGTTGCCGCGCTCGAGGCGGGCGTAGTACTCGACACTGACGCCCGCCAGCAGCGCGACCTCCTCGCGGCGGAGGCCCGGGACCCTGCGGTGACCGCTGTGCAGCCCACCGAGTCCGGCCTGCTGCGGGCTGATCTTCGCCCGCCGGCTGGCCAGGAACTCGCGGATCTCGCTGCGGTTGTCCATGCTTTCGAGGCTAGCGCGGCGCTCCGCAGGGTGGGATTCCCTGTCAGTACCTCCCTCAGTACCAGTTGCGGCGCTGCGCGACGTACGGCTCCTCCAGCCGCCGGATCTCGTCCTCGGTGAGCTCGAGGTCGAGTGCGGCGACGGCGTCGGTGAGGTGGTGCGGTTTGGTGGCGCCGACGATCGGCGCGGAGACGACGGGCCTGGTCAGCAGCCAGGCCAGCGCGACCTGCGCCATCGGTACGCCGCGATCGGCCGCGACTGCTTCGACAGCATCGACCAGGGGACGGTCGGTGCTCCGCTCGAGGGCCTTGGCCACCTGGTCGGTCTCCGCGCGCCGAGTCTGGCGACCCCACGGCTGTCCGAGCCGGCCTTTGGCGAGTGGCGAGTAGGGGATGGAACCGACGCCTTGGTCGGCGCAGAGCGCCAGCAACTCGTCCTCTTCGTCGCGCCGGATCACGTTGTACTGGTTCTGCATGGACACGAATCGCGTCCACCCGCCGAGGTCGGCCGCGTGCTGCAGCTTGGCGAACTGCCACGCCCACATCGACGACGCGCCGAGATACCGGACCTTGCCGGCCCGGACCGCGTCGTCCAGTGCCTCCATCGTCTCCTCGACCGGCGTCTCCGGGTCGAAGCGGTGGATCTGGTACAGGTCGACGTACTCGGTCCCGAGCCTGGTCAGGGACGCGTCGAGCTGTTCGAGAATCGCCTTACGGGACAGGCCGGAGCCGCCCGGGCCGTCGTGCATCTTGCCCCACACCTTGGTCGCCAGTACGACGTCCTCGCGGCGGCTGTACCGTCTGATCGCCCGGCCGACGAACTCCTCCGAGGTGCCACCGCCGTACGTGTTCGCCGTGTCCCAGAAGGTGATCCCTAGCTCGACTGCCTGCTGGAAGAAGGGCTGCGAACTCTCCTCGTCCAGCGTCCACTGATGGAACCCGTCGCGATCGCTGAAACTCATACATCCCAACGCGATCCGGCTGACGGTGAGTCCGGTTCTGCCCAACTTCAGATACTCCATGTCCCGACGCTAAAGGTGTTCGCGAGGATCAGGCAGGCCCTGTCAGTACACGTCCTGCGCGGGTGCGGCCTCGATGACGTGGTAGTCGTACGGCGGTAGCGCCTTGCTCACGCGGGTCATCGTCAGACCGGCCTTCTCGAGGAGGCTGCGGCGATCAGGCCGGGGGCGGCGTCGCGGGAGTGCTGCGACATCGCCTTGTTGAAGGTGGCTGATGCCTCCTGGTGGAGGGCGTAGAAGTCGATCCAGGACATCCCGTAGGCCTGGCTCCAGCCCCGAGCTGACCGCGGGCTGCTGGGGAGCTCGACAGGGGGAGGTCAGCCGGCGAACTCGAGGTCGGCGACGGTCGCTACGAGGACGACGGAGTTGCCTTCGACGGCGACCTGTTTGAGCGAGGCGCCGAATGGGAGCTCAGGCAGGGTGATACCTCTCGCGAGCAGTCGGGAGACGGTACTGCGAAGGATGGACGGCACCGAGTCGGACAGTTCGTCGACCGCGAGGACGACGCGACCCTTGTCGACCTTCGGGCTGAGTGTCGCGTCCACGTCGTTGCCGCGCACCGACAGTCGCGCGTGCAACCTGCCGTCGACGACGCTCAGAACCAGATTGTCGACACCGGTCGCGCGTGCCGCCAGCTTGGCCAGCTCCGCCGGAGACAACCGCACCTTCATGTCCGTCGAGTCGATGGTGACCGCCGCACCGGAACCGCCCGTGATCAACGCGCGCGGCACGTGAACTCCGCTCATCGTCACGGTGAGGTCCTCGGCCGGGACCGATGAGAACGTCGGCTCCTGCATGGTCAGCGTGACGGTCGAGAACTCTTCCTTCACCACCTGCGGCAGGAACCCGAACCCGCCGATCTCCACGTTGGTGTCCGCGGCCTGGACGTCGTACTGCGCCGCCTCTTTCGCGGCCATCGTCGCCAGCCGGTCCTCGGCCACCCACGCAGCCGCCCGATCGGCACCGACAACCAGCAGCCCCAGAATCACCACCGTGACAACCAAACGCCGCAACCACCGACGCGGTCTCCTCGAACTCATCCCAGCCCTTCCATCGGCAGCCCAGCAGCCCCGTCGGACCCGCACAGCCTAGGGCACACCACCAAAGGACGATCCCCGGCCGGACTCAGACAGCTGCTTGAGCGCGGATCCCGTCGATGGTTTCGCGCAGGGCTTCGTCGGTCGGCGTGGGTTCGATGCCAAAGGCAACAGTCGCGGCTTTGGAGTCCACGACGAACGGACGCTGCCACTGGTACTGGGTCTCGATCATCTCCCGCGCGGCCGGGTTGAACAGCCCCGCCAACCGCAGCGCCACCCCCGGCATCTTGGCAACCCGGGCAGCCGGTGCTCCGGCCAGCTCAGCAGCGCGACCGGCGAGTTCCCGAATGGACATCGGCGGGGGAGTAGGCGCGTGCCACGGCCGACCCCACGCCTTCTCATCCGCCGCTACTGCAACCAGGGTGCGTGCCACATCACCGACGTACGTCCAACTGTGCGGCGCATCCAAGTCAGCCGGCGCCGTTCCGCGACCCCCGGCAATCACCTTTGGCAGCACCATCACGCTGAACGGCGACACCGCATGGGCTCCGAGGTAATCCGACCCGCGCACCTCAGCCGTCCGGATCCGCCCAGCCTCATGCGCAGCCAGCGCGTCCTCCCACAACTTCGCCCGTACCCGCCCCTTGACCGAGTTGGCCCGCAACGGCATCTCCTCAGTCATCGGCCCGTCCACTTCGCCGTACCCATAGAGATTCCCGGTCGTCACCAGCACGGCCCCGCTGGCCTCAGCCGCCCGAACCAGCGCCGCCCCCAACGGCGGCCAGTCCGTAGTCCATCGGTGATACGCCGGCCCTGCACAGGAGTACAACGCGACAGCGCCCGCGGTGTGCCGCTCCAGCGCCACCTCATCACTTGCATCCGCCGCAACACACTCGATCCCGGCGCCGCTTGTGCTGCGGCCGGGCAGTTGTTGGGGTCCACTGCCGCTGCGGGTGATGAGGCGGACCTGCTCGCCGCGAGCGGCCAGGAGGCGGGCGGTGGCCGAACCGACAGGGCCGGCTCCGACGATGACGTGCAGGGACATGGCGGGTAACCCCTTCGTTGACGCTGAGGAGAACAGTGTTCTCGAATAGGTTCACTGTACGCAGACCGCCGACCGCCGTCAAGAACACTGTTCTCGCCGCGTTCCAGTGTTCTCGGATCTGTGCCAGACTGGCCCCATGTCCGCACCGTCACTGCGCGCCCGGGTCCGCTCGGAGATGAGCCAGGAGATCAAGGGCGTCGCCCGCCGGCACCTCGCCACGGACGGCGCCAACCTCTCGCTGCGTGCCGTGGCCCGCGACCTGGACATCGTTGCCTCGGCCCTCTACCGCTACTTCCCGAGCCGCGACGCCCTGCTCACCGCCCTGATCATCGACGCGTACAACGCACTCGCCACCGCCGCGACCGAGGCCGATGCCGCCGTACCTCGCGACGACCTCCGCGGTCGCTGGCTGGCTGTCTGCCGCGCCGTACGCACCTGGGCTCTCGCACACCCGGCCGAGTACGGCCTCATCTACGGCGCCCCAGTGCCCGACTACGCCGCCCCGCAGGACACCGTCGAGCCGGCGTCCAAGGTGATCCTCCTGCTCGTCGACATCGTCGTAGACGGCCTCGACCGCCTGAACCCGCTGACAGCGTCGCCACTGTTCACACCGCTCCGCACCGACCTCCGCCGCCTCATCGAGCAGCGCCAAGGCGACCTCCTCGAGGAACGGCTCGATCGAGTCCTGGTCGCGTGGACCCACCTGTACGGCGTACTCAACTTCGAAGTCTTCGGCCGCCTGGACGACATGATCGAGGCCCGCGCCGAGTACTTCGACCACCACATGAGCCTGATGGCCGACCTCACCGGCCTACCAAACTAAGAACAACCCGGGTGTTCTCGCTGGTTTACTCCGCGACCCAGACGTCCGGGGAGGCGATGCGGTCGGCGGGCAAGTAGTCGGTGATTTCGCCGTGGCCGTCGTCGTACTGGACGAGGCCGACCCAGCCGTTAGGCCCGTTCTGCCGGGCGATCAACCAGCCCCGTCGCCAGCCGGTGTCCGTCCGCAGGATCACGTGGCCGGGGAGCGGAAGACTACGGAGGAGCCGCTCGCCGTGGGCACGCTGGGACCGGCCTTGTGCCGTCCCGGTCATGACGACAACCGACGGCGCAGGCGCAGTTCGTCGCGTATCGCGCGTGGCACCGGCAGCCGGTATCCCTCCAATGCGCTGGCGTAGGCACTGAGGGAGGCGGTGAGGCGACGGGAGTTACTGCGGATGTTGTCGTCCGGACGCTTCGTGCTGCGGGTCAGTTGTTCGGCGGCGCGAGCGGTGACGACCTCGGCGTACAGGTGCGAGAGATCATGGTCCGCGGTCGAGCGGCGCCGAATACTGGGCAGGGGGGCTATGGGGTGGATGGTCATCAGGCATCGCCTCAAATCAGGCTAGCCGGTTCCCGACAGACCGCCTGGTGTGCCATTGTTCCGGAGTCTCACCAGCTTACCTCCTCAGTAAAGCCCCCCGAAGGTCGAGACATCGGGGCGCCTCGGCCTGTACTCCGAGGAGATCGCCCTGACCGGCCTGACAGGGTCACGACGACGGCCGGGGGACGCGACCATCATCGAGTGACCCGTCACTGATCGGGGGGCTACGGTCACGCACCGGCGACGCGCTCGTCTTCCAGCTCCGCCATCGCTACCTCGATAGCGATACTGAGGGCCGTCACGATGCGGCCTGTCGCCGCGGCGACCCGCGAGGTTCCGACGATGGGGGCGATCGCGGCGAGAACACCGCGAACGTCTTCTGCAGTGAGGCCGATCTCGGCATCGGCGGCCAGGTTCAGGGCATAGGACGCGGCAGGTGCGTCGCTGGCCACCAGAGCGGCGAGTCTGACGAGCGCGATGGACGGCACGTCGAGGGTCGACGTGGCCACGGAATCGGCGGTCATCCGCGCCAGGAGATCGAGAACGGGGGTGTCTGCTGTGGTGAGATCAGACATGGCTTCTCCTCAGAAAGTCTGCTGTGACGGCGAATCCGACGCCACTGCTCACCCTGCGCCTGCTGCCACTTCGAGACATCATCCGGACCGGACGAATCCCAACCCCGCCACCGGAACGCCGCCCGCAATCGTCGTCGTCAGGTCTCATTCCTCGAGTCGCGCCAGTTCGCGCCCGTCTGCCGTCTGTACTCCGCGACAGCCTCGTCGAGCGTCGGGAGGAAGTGCCTCGGGTCGATCGTGCGCGTGAGCCCGTACCGCTCGATCTTCTGACGGACCGGATCCTTCATCTCCGCGAAGACCAGGGACACACCACGCGCGTTGAGCCAGGAGTCCAGCTCCAGCAACATGTCGGCGGCCGTGGTGTCGACGTCGGTGATGGGCTCGGCGGCCACGATGATCCAGCGGAGATCTGGGTGATCCTCCGCGATCTCCCGGACCGTCTCACCGAACATTCGCGCGTTGGCGAAGATCAGCGGCGCGTCGAAACGGTAGACGACCAGACCGGGCAGCACGTCGGCGTCGGGGTAGCTCTCGGTGTCGTGCAGGCCCGCGATCCCCTCCACCTGACCGAGCTCGGCCTGGTGCGGCCACCAGGCGCGGCGGAAGACGTTGAGGATGGACAGGCCCACCGCGACCAGAATGCCGGGCAGCACACCCAGGAGGGCGACGCCGAGCAGCGCGATGATGGACAGCAAGAACTCCACCCGGCGTTGGTGCCACAGGCGACGCGTTCCGGCAATGTCGGCCAGCGACAGTGCGGCGGCGATGACGATCGCGCCCAAGGTCGGTTGAGGTACGTACTGCATCAGGGTGGTGGCGAAGACCAGGACGACGGTGATCACCGCGGCGCCGACGACGCCCGTCACCTGGGACCGGGAGCCGGCCTGCTCGGCGACGGCGGTGCGGGATCCGCTGGTACTGACCGGAAAACCCTGGAAGAACCCGGCCGCGACGTTCGCGGCACCGATGCCGATCATCTCCTGGTTGCCGCGGACCCGCTCCCCCTTGCGGGCGGCGAACGACGATGCCGTCGACATCGTGTCGGCGAGCGCGACGACCGCGATGGCGAGCGCCCCGAGCAACAGCGGTGCGACGTCGCTCCAGTTGATCGACGGGAGATCGAAGGGTGGGAAACCCTGAGGGAGTACGCCGACCGTGTCGACGCCGCGCGACTGCAGGTCGAACGTGTTGACCGTGAGGGCGGCCAGCACCACGACGATCAGGACGCTCGGGAGCTTGGGCAGCAGCCGGTTCAGGAGCAGGATGCCGGCGAGCGATCCCACCCCGAGGATCGCGGCCGTCGTGTTGGCCTCACCGGCCGCGAGCCCCGACACGAAGTCGCGTACCTCGTCCACCAGCCCGTCGGCGTCGATCGAGAACCCGAAGAGCTTGGCCAACTGACCTACCACGATGGTCAGCGCAAGCCCGTTCATGTAACCGATCTGGGTCGGCTTCGACAGCAGGTCCGCCACGAACCCGAACTTGGCCAGCCCGGCGACCGTCATCACCACGCCGACCATGATCGCCAGCATCGAGGCGAGCGCGACGGCTCGAGCCGGGTCGCCGTTGGCGAGCATGAGTGGTGCGATCGTTGCCGCGATCATCGGGCCCAGGGACGAGTCCGGACCCAGGACCAGCACCCTGGACGGTCCGAAGACCGCGTAGCCGAGCAGGCACAGGATCGAGGTGTAGAGCCCGGTCACCGGAGGCAGCCCCGCCAGCTGTGCGTACGCCATCCCCTGCGGCACCAGCAGCGCCGACAAGACGAGGCCGGCGACCACATCCTTGGGCAACCATGCCCGCTCGTACGACCTCGCCAGCGCCAGACCAGGTACGTACTCCTGCCATCGAGGCGGAGTCACGTCGGGTCGATCGGTCAGCGCCGGCATGGTGGTCAGCCGACCATCTGGGCACGGATCGAGAAGCAGGGCGAGGTCATCCGCCGCCCCCTGCCGTCACGGCCGTCATGAGACAGGGCGATTGTCTGAGTCCGGGCACGTCGGTCCTCCTCAGGTGGTCGCCTGGAGGGCATCGTTCGACCACCATTCGACCGCCGGCAGGACCGTTAGGCATCACCCCGCCCGGATGAGGAAGGACCACCAGCGGGCGCAGGACCGGCTGGCTGGATCCCGTCGTCCACGGATCCACGAGGGTGGCGCTCGCTCGATTACCGCAACTGGTCGCGGCGGCGGGTCAGGTAGGCGGTCTCGGCGGTGTTGCCGGCCAGCTCGATGGCTTTGTCGTACGCCGCGCGCGACTTCTGACTGCGGCCCAGCCGGCGCAACAGGTCGGCGCGAGCCGCATGGTAGGCGTGATAGCCCGCCAACGCGTCCTCGAGACGGTCGACGGCGGCCAGTGCCACCTCCGGGCCGTCGAGCTCAGCGACTGCGATGGCCCGGTTGAGGGCGACGATCGGCGAGGGGTCGAGGCGGACGAGTTGGTTGTAGAGGGCGACGATCTGCGACCAGTCGGTGTCGCGGATGTCGCGAGCGGAGGTGTGTACGGCGTTGATCGCCGCGAGGACCTGGTAGCGGCCTGGAGCTACTCCGGAGGCCAGGCGTTCGCGCACCAGCCGATGGCCCTCGGCAACCATCGCCGCGTCCCAGGCGCCACGGTCCTGCTGGTCGAGGGGGACGAGTTCGCCGCTCGCGGAAACCCGGGCGGTACGGCGGGCCTCGGTAAGGAGCATCAGCGCCAGCAGTCCGGCCACCTCGCCGTCGTCCGGTAGGAGGGCACGGATCAGGCGAGTGAGCCGGATCGCCTCGGCGGTCAGGTCGTGACGGACGGGATCGGTGTCGGGGCCGGTCGCCAGGTAGCCCTCGTTGAAGACGAGGAAGAGGACGGCGAGGACGCCGGAGACGCGGGCCGGGAGATCCTCCGCGGACGGCACCCGGTAGGGGATCCGAGCCGCCTTGATCTTGGCCTTCGCGCGGGTGATCCGCTGCCCCATGGTGGTCTCCTGCACCAGGAAGGCACGGGCGATCTCGGGCATGGTCAGACCGCCGACCATCCGCAGCGTCAGCGCCATCCGGGTCTCCATCGCGAGCGCCGGGTGACAGCAGGTGAAGATCAGCCGGAGCCGCTCGTCGTCGATGGCGCCGAGAGGCTCAGGCGGGTCGTCGTCGTACAACATCTGAGCCTCCTTGTGCTTGTCGTCGCGCTTGTTCTCGCGCCGGATCCGGTCGATGGCCTTGTGATTGGCGGTCGTGGTCAGCCAGCCGCCGGGGTTCGGGGGTACGCCGGTGGCCGGCCATCGCTCGGTGGCGGTCGCGAATGCCTCGGCCGCGGCCTCCTCGGCGATGTCGAGATCGCCGAAACGCCTGGTCAGGGCAGCGACCACCCGGGCCCACTCCTCGTGGTGAGCCTGGATGATCGCCTCCTCGACGTCGCTCACTGGAATGGCCGCACCTCGATCTTGCGATCGCAGACCTTCGACGCCTCGGCGGCGAGCTTGAGCACCACATCCAGATCGGGGGCCTCCCACACCCAGACGCCGGCAAGGTACTCCTTCGACTCCACGAACGGCCCGTCGGTGAGCACCGCCTGCTCGCCCCGGTTGTCGATGACCGTGGCCGCGGTGGTGTCTGCGAGTCCGCCCGAGAAAACCCAGTAGCCCTCGGCGACCAGTCGTTCGTTGAACGCGCTGATGGCAGGCTGCCTGTCCGTGCTGCCGGGGTTGCTCTTGTCATCGATCACGGAAACCAGGTACTGCATCTCGAATCATCTCCTGTGGTTTGCGGACGCCCCTCGTGGTCGGCCTCTCACCCCTGCTACGAACACCGCTACCCCGATCCGACACCGCCGCCCGGATTTCTTTCCAGGACTTTCTGGTACGCCGGGTTGTGAGCGATCGGACAGCGACAGTATCCCGTCCGGTGGTTCGAAGTCCGACGTGAGAACGCCTGTGTCACGTGCTTCAGTCGGCGGTGGCGGTTGCGTACTGAGGGCGTCCGCTGGGCCGGTAGACCTGGATCGTTATTCCCTCGGGGGTGGCTCGCGAGTCCACCAGGTCGAGCGCTGTGTCCGGGCCGGTGGCGGGGAACAGTCGCGCGCCCTGGCCGACGACCACGGGATAGGCGAGCAGGATGATCTCGTCGACAAGCTGGTTGTCGAACAGCCAGCGGACCAGGCTGCCGCTTCCGTGTACCTGCAGCTCACCACCCGGCTTGGCCTTCAGCTCGCCGATAGCCGCCGCGACGTCACCGGACAGGACGGTCGTGTCCGCCCATTGCGGGTCGGTGAGCGTGTTCGACGCGACGTACTTGGGCCGCGTGTTCAACGCCGCTCCGATGGGGCTGCTGCTCGGATCTTCCATCGCACCCCAGGAGCCGGCGAAGATCTCGTAGGTCCGCCGGCCGAACAGGAACGCGTCGGCGCGCTGGTAGACCTGGCCGAGGAACGCCTCGGTCTCGCCCTCGAACAGCGGCAAGGCCCAGCCGCCGCGCTCGAATCCGCCCCTGCGGTCCTCTTCAGACCCGCCGAGTCCCTGCATCACGCCGTCGACGGAGACGTTCGTAACGGTCGTCAGTTTCATGATTTCAGTTCCCTTCTCGCTGAGTTGGTCGTCGTTCGATGGGGACGCCACTCGTGGGCGGCCGCTCACCCCTGCTACGAACACCTCAGCCCCGATCCGACACCGCCTCCCGGACTTCCTCCAATGAGCCGGATATCGTCTCGCCATGGTCGGCAGCCCACAAACCCGATTGGTGATCCTCCGTGGCAACTCCGCCTCGGGTAAGTCGACGATCGCGAAGCTATTGCGGGAGCGCCTCGGGCGTGGTGTCGCCTGGGTCGAGCAGGACTACCTGCGCCGTACGGTGCTCCGGGAGCACGACCGCCCGGGCCTTCCGAACCTTGGACTGATCGAGGTGACCACCCGGTACGCCCTCGACGCCGGCTATCACGTGATCGTCGAAGGAACCTTCGGTGCGCAACGGTACGGCGAGATGCTTCGGCGACTCACAGCTGATCATGCGGGCGTGACCAAGCTGTACTACTTCGACGTACCGCTGGAGGAGACCCAGCGTCGGCATCAGACCAAACCGCTCATCACCGTCGGCCCGGAGAAACTGTCCGAGTGGTATCGCCACCGCGATCTGCTCGGCCTCGTTGACGAGTCGATCATCACCGCCGACGAGAGCGAAGAACAGATCGTGACGCGACTGGTGAACGAGGTCGGATTCGGTGATCCCCCCGTGCGAGCCAGGTTCGAGCCGGCCGTCCATCTCGACTAGCGGCACCATCGGTTGATTCCGGCAAGTCTGGGCCCGTGGTCACGGGTGAGTCGCCGCGGGCCAGTCAGGCCCGGCGGTAGCCACGCAGCGCTTCGGGGATCAGGCTCAAACCCTCCCAAACGTCAGACTTGCTGGATAGCCTCGATCCGGTTCGAGCTGATGGCTTTGGCGAAATCTGCGAAGTCCTGGTCGTTCTGGGCCGCGTAGCGTTCGGAGAAGTCGGTGATCGACTTGTCGAAGGAGTCGTCTTCGCCGAGGTAGGCGGCGATGGACACCGGATCGCCGGATCGGGCGTGTGCACGGGCCAGCGTCCACGCGCATGTGCGGCCGTAGAAGGCCAGCTCCGCGGGCTGCATCAGCTCCACGATCGCTGAGCCCTTCATGTCGCGCAGTTGGCGCCAGTAGAAATAGCGGTCGGCCTGAACACCTTTGGACCAGCCCAGGAAGATGTCGCTGCTGGCTTGCATCAATCGCTGTCCCTGGACCACCCGCTCGCCGGGCTGCTTGTACGTGCTCTTGCGCAACGGACCTTCGAGAACAGACCTGGTGGCTTCCTTGACCTGGAGAAACAGCGGATCGCTGCGGTCACGGCCCTGCAACAGGACGATGAACGCTCGAGTTCCGACGCTTCCGACGCCGACGACCTTGCGTGCCCAGTCGACGATCTCGAAGCGCTCCAGCAGTTGCCGAAGCTCGGGTCGAAGGGTGGAACGGTAGTCCCGGAACAGTTTGACGACGACTTCGCCCATCTGTTCGGGACTCACGCCGTACGTCGTGTGGAGCTCGCGCGCGGGGACGATCACTGGCGGGACACTGGCGATGCGGTAGCGCCCGTCGACCTCTTCGCTGAGCTTGGACAGGGCCTGCTCGCTGTTGCGGGAGTGCGCCTTCTGGGCGTTCTTCTCGAAGCGCTTCTTGGCCTCTTTCACCTGCTTCGCCGTCAGCCCACGCATACCCTCGTCCTCGCGGGTGGCCTTGCTCTTGCTCTTCCGGGACATCTTGTCTTTGCCCTTGGCATCGGCTCCGGCCAGGAAGTCGACGACTGACTGCTTGATCTCTTCCTCGGAGGTGCGGGCGTACCACACGTCGAGGGTTCTCATGGTGGCGAACTCAGCCATCGTCTCCCGGTAGGCGGTGACACAGTCCTTCGTGATTGCACGACCCTCCGACTCCGAGCAGCCGTTGTTCTGTGCCGCCACCATGAAACTCGCCGCCAGCCGTTTGACGTCGTACTCGAACGGTCCCGGAAGAGTCTCGTCGAAGTCGTTGATGTCGAACAGCATCGTTCGCTCCGGCGATGCGAAGACCCCGAAGTTCGACAGATGGGCGTCCCCACACAGTTGGACCTCGAGACCGGCCGTGGGTGTGTCGGCCAGGTCCGACGCCATGATCTTGGCAGCACCGCGGTAGAACGTGAACGGCGAGGCCATCATCCGGCCGTGCCGCACCGGGACCAGGTCTGCGTCACGCCGGAGGTTCTGCTCCTCGATGAGGGCCACCGGGTCCGGCCGGTCCGTGGCGGGCTTCCACCCTGCGTGACTGTCCGGCATCGCTCGCGTGCGAGCCTCCAGACCGCGTGCTCTGCGCTCCTCCAGCGTCAGATGTTGAACCTTCGTCGGCATGATCGGCCACCCTTCGCTCCGTCGCAGGGCGGCTCGTCGGGCGAGCCGGGTCCCCACCCCGCAATCCGCGTACTCTGCCGACAATTCAGCAGGACTCGGGTCGCCGCATCACCCCTGCGGGAGGATCACGGGCTCTGCCGGCGCCTCGGTCCGTTTGTCCCTCCGCCGAGGAGGTGGTGCGGCGGGGGTCCGATCGACCAGCCTCGGTGCAGTCAGCCGGTGGAGCGCGCCTGCGGCGACCGGGACGGCTTCGGCGCCTCAGGACTTGGATCCGGGAGCATGTAGGTGATGACGAAGGCCACCACCACAGCCACCACGACCTGCGGTGTCACCGATATTCCGTCGGCACCGAGCAGCAGGGTGGCCAACAGCACCGAGGTCATTGGCAGCCGCAGCATCGTGGCGCACATGGCTCCGATGCCCATGCCGATCGCCGGCGCGAGACTCATGCCGGGCAAGCCGCTCGCGGCGATCCCCAGCACCGCACCGATGTACATCGCGGGAAAGACCGGTCCCCCGCGGAAGGCGCTCAGCGAGAGCCCGTAGGCCAAGGCCTTGCAGGCCGCGAGCAGGATCAGTACGCCGACCGAGTAGTCGGCGGCGTGTTCGACCAATGCGGGCATAGCATCCTGGCCGGAGAACAGCACCTGGGTGAAGCTTCTGTCGGAGATGAGCTGGTATGCCATCGCGGTGAGGCCGATTGCCACGCCGAGAACGGTCGTCACCAGCACACGGTTCAGGTGCACGACCGGGCGCAGCGACAGCCCGATCCAGCGGATCACCCAGCCCAGTAGCGCTCCAGCCACGCCCATGGCCAGAGCCCAGGCCATCGTGGCCAGCGTCGGATCCACCGCCGGCGGCACTGAGGGCAGGGCCAGCGAGAAACTGCCGAGGCCTGTCCAGTTGTCCAGCCCGATGAAGACCAGCGCGCCGACGCCGGAGGCGAGCAGTCCCGGCAGCGCCACCAGGCTCAGCGTCGCACCGCCGATGCCGGCGGCTTCCATGATCAGGAACGCGCCGAGCACCGGGGAGCCGAGCAGTGTGCTGATTGCGGCGAAGCTGCCGGCCGAGGCCATGATCGTCAAGGCCATCGGCGGCGCGTCTTTCTTCGCGAGGTGAACGGTCAGCGCGGCGAGGCCACCACCGATGGCGATCAGGGGTGCCTCGGGTCCGAGGACGGCGCCCAGACTGAGCGTGGTCAGTGAGGCGAGGATGATGCCGGGGAGCTCCTTGTCCACGGGTGGACCTCCGCCGGTCTTGAACCCGAAGGCGGGTGAATGGCCCGCGTTTCCTGGCAGGTACCGGATGGTCAGCCCGGTGAGGCAGCCGCACAGCGCCAACCAAGGAACCGGCCACCAGGCGGGGACACCGCCGGTGAAGATGTCCTGCGGCAGATCGTCGAACAGAAACTCCTGGATCGCGCCGACCAGCGCCAGGAAACCGTAGGCGACACCTGAGATCGGGATGCCCAGGATCGCGGCGAGCAGCAGGGCTGATAGGTACGGCTTGGAGCGGATGACTTGGACCGGGTCCAGGTTCGGTGGTCCGGCCGGCGGCGAAGCGGCAGCCCGACTCTCCGCGGGGGATACGCCCGAGGGGACGTGCGAATCGCTCATCAGTCTCGCTTCCCTAACCAGAACTACCCCGGCTTGCCGGTCACTTCGGGCGGCCGAGTGGTCACATCGTGCTGCCTCCATCAGCTTGCCGAGTTCGGCGCCTGTCGTTCACGAACTGCTGCCCGATGTCCCGCACGTCATGACCTGGTGCGGCCGCGAGACGACTGCGCCTCGCCCGAACCAGTCACCGATCGCTCGGTGGCGCGCCCACAGGGCCGAATCTCGATTGTGTGCTCATCGAGCGGCGGCAACCTCGTCCCGCCAGGATGAATCCGATGCCCGCCCTTGCGATCTCGGTCGCCCCAGCAGTCAGGCTCGCCAGCGGTCGGTCAGTTCGTCATTGCTAGGCGGCGGTCCCGGAAGTTCCGAACCGCCGCCCGGTCGTTCCTCGCGCCGATGCATCGCCTCCAGCATCAAGGCGAGGTACCGATGCCGGAGTTGGTTCGTCCGAGCCTCGTCGCCGAGCTTGATCGACGTGATCTGCTCCAGGATCACCCCGAAGTCCTCGACCACGATCCCCGGCCGGAGGTACTCCTTCGTCCGCGCGTAGATGGCCTGGTTCAGCTCAGCCGCCCGGGCGGCGTCCTGCCAGAGGTCGGGCGTCGGGGTGAACGTTCCCGCCAGCCGCTGGGTCAATGAGTTGGTGTCAGCGTCGACCAGCGCGTGCAGGAACGCTCCGAACGCAACCCACGGCTCGCGGTCGTCGGCGAGCGCCTTTTCCGACTCCTCGACGTACCGGGCCAGTCCGTCGCTGCAGAGCTTGCGGAGCAACTCCTCCTTGCTCGCGTACCGCCGGTAGAGGGCGCTGATACCGACACCAGCGCGCTCGGCCACAGCGGAGATCGGGGCGCCGGGATCGGCGATGAACACCGCCCGGGCCGCGGCCAGGATCACTTCGTCGTTGCGGGCCGCCTGCGCCTGCCGGCCACTGAGAGCTTTCGTCATGTCACCAAGATTACCACTTGAACGGAATGCTCCGTTCCGCTAGAGTTGGAACAGAACAGTTCGTTCCGTTTGAGTCTGGAGTCGATGATGACCGCAGTCGCAGAACTCCCCAGCAGCGCAGCAGCAGCCGTCATCGAGCCCGCCCCGCGGCGCCTTCGCAACCGCTGGCTCGCCTTCTCCGCGGTCATCACCGCGTCCGTGATGGACCTACTCGACTCGACCGTGATGAACGTCGCTGCCCCCGCCATCCGCGCCGACCTCGGCGGCTCCTACGCGAGCCTTCAGTGGATGGCCGCCGGGTACACGATGGCCCTGGCCGTCCTGCTCCTCGTCGGCGGCCGCCTGGGTGACCTGGTCGGCCGGAAGCAGGCGCTGCTGATCGGCGTCGGCGGGTTCACCGTGACCTCGTTCCTCTGCGGCCTGGCGGTGTCGTCGGAGATGCTGATCGCCGCGCGCGTCGCCCAGGGCGCGTTCGCCGCGATCATGTTGCCGCAGGGCTTCGGACTGGCCCGGGACCTGTTCGAACCGGGCGAGCGCGCCAAGGCGTTCGGGTTCTTCGGTCCGGTGATGGGTCTGTCGGCGGTGATCGGCCCGATCGTCGGCGGCACGCTGCTCGACGCGGACCTGCTGGGGACCGGCTGGCGAGCGATCTTCCTGGTGAACATCCCGGTCGGCATCTTCACCTTCGTCGTCGCGGCCAAGTACCTGCCGAACAGCCGGCCCACGGGCCGCCGGATCTCGCTGGACATTCCCGGGCTGCTGATCGCCGGCGCCGGCCTGGTTGCCCTGGTCTACCCGCTGGTGCAGGGTCACGAGATCGGCTGGCCGCTGTGGTCGAAGGCGCTGCTGGTCGCCTCGGTACCGGTGCTCGCCGGGTTCGGTGTCTACCAGTCCCGCCGGCAGCGCAGCGGTGCGACCCCGCTGATCGAGCCCCGGCTGCTGCGGAGCCGCTCGTACCTGTCCGGCGTGTTCTTCGCGGTGGTCTTCTTCGGTGCGATGGCCGGCACGTTCGTCCTGGGCATGTTCCTCCAGGTCGGCCTCGGCTACAGCCCGATCCACGCGAGCCTGGCGATGGCGCCCTGGGCCTTCGGGGCGCTGGTCGGCTCGGCGGTCTCCGGGATTGCGATGCAGAAGTACGGCCGCAAGCTGCTTCACATCGGCCTCGCGCTGATGGCGATTGGTCTGGTCGGACTGTACGGCGTACTGGCGCTGAGCGGCCTGAACGTCGGGCATTGGGATCTCGCAGTCCCCAATCTGATCGGCGGCGCCGGTATGGGCATGGTCTTCGTCCCGCTGTTCGACATCGTCCTGAGCGGCGTCCGGGACGAGGAGGTCGGCTCGGCCACCGGCATGCTGGGCTCGCTCGAGCAGGTGGGCATCGCGCTCGGTATCGCGGTGATCGGGACCATCTTCATGGGCAAGGTCGCCCACGCCGAGCCCTCGACCCGCGCCCTGGCCGCGCTCGACGGCACCCAGACGGCCCTCCTCGCAACCACCGGCGGCATCCTCCTCGCGTTCGCGGCCGGCTTCCTGCTCCCCAAAACCGCCCGCCCCACCCCCGACCACTAACCCCAACTGTCACCGGACCTGCAGATTCGTGTGGTGCCTCGACGTAGTGTGGATGACATGGTGGCCGTAGTCGAAGGCACGCTTTCGTCCGGTCTGCCCTACCTGCAGCTGGGGCAAGGACCTCCGATGGTCATGATGCCGGGTCTCAGTGCTGAGCACGCGAACCCGACCGGTCTGTGGCGCCGCATATACCTGTCTGGGGCAGCCCCGTACGCCGAGCATTTCACGGTATTCCTGGCCAACCGGCGAGCCGGTCTGGCGCCCGGATCATCCATGACGGACATCGCCGCGGACTACGCCGTAGCGATCGAGAACGACATCGGCGAGCCTGTCATGTTGCATGGAACGTCGACGGGCGGGTCTGTGGCGCTGCAGCTGGCGGTTGACCGGCCCGAGCTGGTGAAGCGGTTGGTGCTTGCTTCAGCCGCATGCCGGTTGTCACCTGCAGGACGGCGTATGCAGGCGGAGTTCGCACGCCTGACGACCGAAGGCGACGTACGTCGGGCATGGGCCAACGTGATGGGGATGGTGGCGCCAGGATTACTCAGGCCTCCCGTATGGGGGTTGGGCTGGCTCGCGGGGCGGAGGTTGGCCGTTGACGATCCGGCCGACATGTTGATCACGGTGGCGGCCGAGGATTCCTTCGACGCGGAGCCGGGCCTCCATCGTGTCCAGGCCGCCACACTCGTGCTGGGTGGGACGACAGATCCCTTCTATTCCGAGGACCTCTTCAGGCGGACCGCCGCTGGTGTGCCGGACGGGCGGGCGGTGCTCTTCCCCGGCAAGGGCCACATGTACCCGGCGACCTCCAAGCACGCCGCCGGCTTGAGCTTGGGCTTCTTCATCGCTGGCTGAGGGAGGATGGGCGCAGGCGACTAGGGCGAGCACACACAACGCCGTACTCGGAAGACCGATGGACCGAACTGCCAGCCATGACCTTCTCTGCACTTACTTAGAGGGTGCCCTTCTCGACGATGCGGTGCCTGATTCCGTACGCGACGGCGGCGGTACGCGAGTCGACGTTGAGCTTGGTGAAGATGTTGGACACGTGGCGATGGACCGTGCGCTCGCTGAGGTGCAGCTCGTTGGCGATCGCGCGGTTCGCTTTGCCTCGGGCGATGAGGCAGAGGACCTCGATCTCCCGTCGAGTGAGCCCGTGTGTCTCGGAACCAGCGTCCGTGGCTGCGACGATCCGGTCCAGCTGAGCCAGATCCGGACGCGCGCCGAGCCGTTCGAATGTCTCCCGGGCCGCAGAGAATTCGAGCCGCGCACCATCATGGTCAGCGAGCGCGCGGCAGGCCTGCCCGATCAGGACGTTCAGCTTGGCCACCTCGTGCGGGGCATCCTGCTCCTGCCAGGTACCGGCGGCCTGGCGGAGGAGTGGCAGCGCGCTCCCGGGATCGCCCTCGGAGAGCGCCAGCGCGCCTCTGATGGCGGAGGTCTCGGCCTCGATGACAGGCGTCGTCAGCTCGCCCGTGATCTCCTCGAACTCGGTCACGGCATCCCGGGCCGCCTCGATCTTCCCCTCCTCGAGGTAGATGGAGACCACGGCCTTCAACAGGTCCAGGCGGTCGGGCCTCGCGGTCACCTCGGTCAGCGCCCGACGGACGCCGGCTTCTGAGGCGTCGATATCACCTTCGGCGAGTCTGAGGAGGGCGAGTCCCGGCTGTGTCGGGCAGCCATGTTCCGCCGCGCGGCGGTAGGCGTCTTCGGCGGCATCCCACTCGCCGCGCAGTCGCCGGACCTCACCGAGCTGGTAGTACGCGTGGCCGCAGACCCAACCGGTGTAGCCGTCGAGGTCGGTACAGACCGCGGCAATCTCCTCGAGGGCGTCCGGCCAGGCACCGTTGAGGAACATCAACCGTGAGCGGTAGATGCGGCAGTTCCCGAGGTACGCACCTCCCAGACTGCTGAGCGAATCGAGCCACCTGGCCATCGACCGGTTCCAAGCCCGGGCGCGAGCGAAGTCGCGGGCCAGAAAGCAGCCGCGGACGGCGGCGCAGTAGATCCACGGGGTGACACGTGGCGATAGGCCATGGGTGGCGATGGCCATCGCCTCCTCCAGGTGATCGAGCCCGTCCTGCGGCCGCCCGTCGTCGATCAGGGTCTGACCCCACAGGCTCAATGCCCAGGGGACCACCTCGCCCTGACCTTCGTCGACGATCGCCCTCAGCAGCTCGTCGGCACGAGCGCGGTTGCCCGTCGTTGCGTGGAACATCGCCTCGGGGATCTTGAGCCACAGGCTGGTGGCCATAGCGGGGCCCAGAGTGCGGCTCGTCTGCTTGAGCCAACCGCTTGCTTCGACGATCTCGTTGGTGTTCAACAGGGCCCACCACAGCCAGAACGCCACCTGCGCCGCGTCCTCGAGTTCGCCGGCACTGACCCGGAGGTCGAAGACACGGTGAAGCAGGGCGACCGCCTCGTCACCCCGGGCAGAGACCTGGGCCGCCTCGGCGAACGCTTCCAGATCCTCGACGACGAGCGGCTCTTCGGCGTCTGCCGCGGCGTACTCCGCACACGCCTCCTCCCACCGGGAGGCCCGGTGAAGCTCCCGCGCGCGGACCAGGTGCGCCGTGGCGACGGCTGCCATGCCTCCAGCATGGCCCGCCGGATCGGAGATGGGTAGTTATACCCACGCCGTTGGACCCAGGGTGGCAGCCAATGCCGATCCCCCCGGCTGAGCGGTCGGCCAGTCTCGAATCAGACGCTCGCAAGGCGGACGCCACACCTACGAACTAAGGGGTTCCGGTGAAGACAACAAACGTGAACGGCATCGAGTTGGCCTACGACGTCCAGGGTGAGGGGGAGCCGGTGCTGTTCATCCACGGCGCCATCTTCGCCGACTTCCTTCGTCCGCTGGCTGAACAGCCGGCGTTCCGCGGGTTCCAGAGGATCCGCTACCACCGGCGCGGGTACGGCGAGAGCGGCGGACCAGCCGGTGGCTTCGACCTGCAGGCGGCCGACATCGTTGCCCTGCTGGACCACCTCGGGGTGGACCGGGCTCACCTTGTCGGCCACTCCGAGGGTGCGATGATCGCGCTCGTACTCGCAGCCTCCTACCCCGATCGGGCACGATCCCTGGCGCTGCTCGAGCCGCTGCCGTCGAGCAGTTGGCTGGCTGCCGGCGACTTCGCGGACGTGCTGGGAATTCTCGGACCGGCGTTCGAGGCGATGGTGGGTCGTTACCAGGCGGGTGACGTACCAGGCGCTTACGATTCGCTCTTCGAGCCAACTGGCCTGGACTGGCGCGCGGCGGCGGCAGCCGCGGGGCCTGGCGTCGTCGCCCAGGGCATCAAAGACGCGGCAACGTTTGTCGAGGGTGAAGCTGCCGCATTGGTCGAGTGGGACTACGGGGTCAAGCAGGCGGCAACGATCGACAGCCCAGTGCTCTCGTGGGGTGCCGCTTCGGAGAACCCGATCAACCCCGCGACGCGAGCGTTCATCTACGAGTTGTTCCCGCAGCGCGAGGAGGCCATCCTCGAGGGTGGAGATCACTTCTCGGTCGCCACGGACCCAGCGGCCGTAGCCGAGCCGATCGCCGAATTCGTCTCGCGGCACAGCGCGGGGTGGCGGACGGGTAGCCCATTGGTCTCGGCGCCCGAAGTATGACGGTTGCTTTGGGCATCGTTCATATCGGCGCGGTAATCACGGGCAGCCGATCCAGTGACAATCGGGGTGACGTCGCGGATCACGTCGACCTGGACGTGATCCGCGTTGCGAAGCCTGCGGGCGGTCCGCTGGCTGGTCGAGCACGGCTTCGACCCGTCCTCGCCAGGCTGCGAGTTCGACGTACTGAGATCCCAGATGTGAGGCTGCACCAGCCTGATGGTGGCCGAGCTTGGCCGGACGCAGTACGTCCGACGAGCTCGGCGGACTGAGCCTCGGTGAGCGGGACGGTCCGGCTGACCACGACATCCCCATAGAGGTCCCGGGGGAACGACCTTGGCTGAGGCGTTGCAGGGCCACCTGTGTGGATCGATCATGAAGCATTGATTGGGCGGTGCGCCGGTTCCTTCCGAGTCGTCCGCGCCGCCCTAGGGGAAGGGGAATCAGATGAGGAAGTTCGTGCTGCTCGTGGGAGCGGTGCTCACGCTGACGCTGGGGTTGCTGACCCCAGCGACAGCGGTCACACCCGGCGCACTGACCCCGGCGGCGGCCTCTGCCAACTGCCAGGCCTTCTTCGGCGTCGCAGCCGGACCTGAGCCGCTGTCCGCCTGTCAGTGGGACATGCGTGCGATCGGGGTCGGTGCGGCGTCGTACGCCAACGCCACTGGTGCCGGCGTCGACGTGGGGGTTATCGACAGCGGGGTCGACTTCACCCACCCCGACCTTGTCGGCGGCATCGACGTCGCTCGGTCGTGCTCGTTCATCTTCTCGACCACGCCGACGGCCGACCCGCGGGAGGTCGCCAACGGTGACTGCAGCAACAAGGCCGCTGTCCAAGATCTGCAAGGCCACGGTACGCACGTGGCCAGCACGATCGCCGGCCGGGTCAACGGCGTCGGCATCGCGGGGGTGGCACCCAGGGCCACGGTCGTGGCGATCAAGGCCTGCACCATCGCGGGCTTCTGCTTCGCCGACTCGGTGGCGGCCGCGCTTCGGTACGCCGGTGACCAGCGCCTCGACGTCGTCAACCTGAGCCTGTTCGCGGACCCGTGGCTCTATTTCTGCGGCAACGACGCCGAGCAGCGAGCGATCCTCGCGGACCTGCGGAATGCTGCACGGTACGCACAGCAGCGCGGCGTCGTGGTCGTGGCCGCGGCCGGCAACGAGGCGCAGGACCTGGGGCACCCGACCACTGACACCATCAGCCCGGACTGGCCGCCGGACACAGCCGTGACCCGCGAGGTACGCAACAACTGCCGAGTCGCGCCTGCTGAACTCCCCGGTGTGGTCACGGTGTCGGCGGTTGGTGTGACCACGCTGGCCAGCTACTCCAACACCGGAGGTCCGACCGTGGATGTGACGGCGCCAGGTGGCGACGCGGCGCAGACTCCTGGTACGACGTACGGCCGGATCCTTGCCGCCTGGTCGAGCACTGATGACACCGGCCAATGGGAGGCCCTCGCCGCCGCCGGGCGCGGGGTCGAGGACGCCAACGGCGCCCGCTGGGTCTGGATCAGCGGGACCTCCATGGCATCGCCTCATGTGGCTGGGGTGGCAGCGCTGATCCGTCAGCTCCACCCCAACTGGAGCCCGGGTGCTGTGGCAGCGCAGATTCGGCGCACTGCGACGCCGATGGCCTGCCCGGCCAACTGGCCGGCCGACGACGTCCGCCGGTGCACCGGCGGGCCGTCGAGTACCACCTTCTTCGGCGCCGGCATGGTGAACGCCCTGGCGGCCACCTCCTGACACCGAAAAGCTGAGTGGGGCGGGCACCAGCCCGCCCCACTCTCGTTCGGTGTACGTGATCGACGGCATCCGGGCCGCGCTCGAAGGACGGCTGGCCGAGCTGGAGAAGTCAGCTCAGCGCGGCCGCCTTGCGCAGCAGCACTGAGCGCTCGCGCTGGTTGGCGCACAGCCGGGCCGCCAGCTCCAGCTCGGCGCGCGCCTCCGGTCGTCGTCCGAGGCGGGCCAGCAGCTCACCGCGTACGGTCGGAACCAAGTGCGAACCGGGGAGCCGGTCCAAGGCGATCAGCTCGTCCAGGATGGCCAGGGCCTGCGCCGGACCTGAGGCCATGGCCACGGCGACGGCCCGATTGAGCTCGACCACCGGCGAGGGCGCGACCCGGCCGAGCGCCTCGTAGAGCACCACGATCCGGTCCCAGTCGGTCGCCTCGAACGAGGGCGCCGACGCGTGGGCGGCCGCGATCGCAGCCTGCAGGCCGTATGGGCCGAGGCCGCGAGTCGAGGCCTTCACCAGCGCGGCCAGCCCACGGCGAATCGCCGAGTAGTCCCACCGCCGCCGGTCCTGGTCCTCCAGCAGGACCGGCGAACCGTCCGCGCCGATCCGGGCCGGGAAGCGCGCGGCCGTCAGCTCGCACAACGCCAGCAGGCCGTGCGCCTCCGGTTCGTCCGGCTGCAGTGCGACCAGCGTGCGGGCCAACCGGATCGCCTCATACGCCACGTCGGGGCGCACCAGCCGGTCGCCCGACGTGGCTGTCGACCCCTCGGTGAAGATCACGTAGAGGACGCTGAGCACGCCGCCCAGCCGCTCCCGGCGCTGGTCGGCCGCCGGCAGCTCGAACGGCACCCCGGCCGCCGCGATCGTCTTCTTGCCCCGGGTGATGCGGGCCTGCACCGTCGGCACAGGCACGAGGAACGCGCGGGCGATCTCCTCGCTGGACAGGCCCGCGACCACGCGCAGGGTCAGCGCTACCCGGGCCTCACGGGAGAGCACCGGGTGGCAGCTGATGAACATCAGCGCCAGGACGTCGTCGTCGATCCTGTCGGGGTCGATCTCGTCGTCGACCGCCGTCGGGACGGCCGCCAGCAGGGCGTAGCGGTCCTTCAGGGCGGTCCGGCGACGGATCGCGTCGATCGCCCGCCGCCGGGCCGTGGCCATCAGCCAGCCGGCCGGATCGGCCGGAGCCGCACGCGACCACGACACCAGTGCCTCAGCCACCGCTTCTTGGGCCGCATCCTCGGCCAGCCCGAAGTCGCCGGTGAACCGGGTCAGCGCGGCGACGATCCGCGCCGACTCGATCCGCCAGACGGCCTCGACGTCGGCCGTACCCATCAGACCTGGCCGCTGCTCTCGCGCAAGGCCTCTTCCTTGACGAACTTCCCGCTGTCCTGCGGGACCTCGTCCTCCCCGGGCACCCGCCGGATCTCGATCTTGGACCCGGGGACCGCCGGAACCCGCTTGGCCCACTCGATCGCCTCTTGTTTCGAGGCGACATCGACCAGGAAGAAGCCCCCGAACAGTTCCTTGGTCTCTCCGTACGGCCCGTCCGTGACCACCGGGGCCTCGTCGCTGAAGTGCACCACGACGCCCTCTCCCGGATCGTCCAGCCCTTCGGCCCCGACGTACACGCCGGCCTTGTCCATCTCCTCGAGCAATCGGCGGGTCGCGGCCATCAGTTCGTCGACGTTGGCCATCATGGCCGCGTTCGTCTCATCGGTGCCCCGCATGATCAGCATGTACTGCGCCATCGCGTTCTCCTCATCCGGCGAGGCCGCGTCTCGGCCCTCCCACCCCCAGGTCGAACGAGCGGCCCGCGGATCGACACGGCCCCGGAGGAATCTCTCGCCGCGACGCAGCCGATCCCTCCGACCCGCGTTTCGCCCGTCAGACCAGCCCCCGAGCGATGGCTGACGCGGCCGCCCTGAAAGCCTATCGTCGCAGCTTTGGAAGGCGGCGACGCTCACACGGATCTGGGAAAAGCATTCGGGACGCGCTGACGACTAGTACCGGAACACCTGGGTGGGCGAGTTGCTGCAGTTCGCCAGGGTCACCTGTTCGGCGTTGACCTTGCCGGGGGCCGACAGGCAGAGCTTCGGTTTGGTGGTGGACTTGATCCTGCTGTCGGTACCGATGGTCCACTTCTGGGCGGGATCGGTGCTGCTGCAGAGGTCGGTCCGCAGCGGAGCGCCACTTTGAGATGGCCTCCCGGGACGTCCGCACACATCCCGAGTGCCCGCAACGTGCCGTCTGCCGGACGCGTCCACCGCTGCGCCTGGGTGCCGTTGCAGTCCCACAGCTGGATCTTGGTGCCGGGGACGATCGAGCTGTGGTCGATGTCCAGGCACCGGCCGCCCGGTCCGCTGACGGTGAGCCGGATCGGCGCCGGGGCCGGCCTGGCCGCCATGTCGCGGCCAGGCCTGTGCTGGTGGTCAGTTGACGGTGACGCCGTAGGTGCTCGCGGCCTCGGTGACCGGCTGGTAGAACGTCGTACCGCCGGTCTGGCAGTTGCCGCTGCCGCCTGAGGTGATGCCGACGGCCTTCGAGCCGTCGTACAGCGGACCACCGGAGTCACCCGGCTCGGCGCAGACATTGGTCTGGATCATGCCGCTGACGCGGCCGCCGCCGGAGTACCGGACGGTGACGTTGAGCGCGGTAACCCTGCCGCTGTGGGTGCCTGTCGTCGAGCCTTTGCGGGTCACGTTCTCACCGACGAACGCGTTGGCCGCGGTGAAGCCGCCCGGGTGGCTGAGCGACGAGTTGCTGTACTGCACGAGCGCGTAGTCGTTGCCAGGGAAGCTGTAGCCGACCGTCGGGCCGATCAGGGTGGTGTGACCGGAGTTGGTGTACCAGGTCTTCGCGACCTTGCCGCAGTGTCCGGCGGTGAGGAAGTAGTAGGTACTGCCCTTCACGACGTTGAAGCCGAGCGAGCAGCGGTACTGACCTCCGTAGATGGCGTCACCGGCCGATAGCAGCGGCCGGAACACGCCGGTCGTCCGGTTGACCTGGACACCGTCGTGCTTCAGAGCCGCGAGGTCTTTGGCCGAGACGGAGCTGTCGGCTGTGACAACCACCTTGCCAGAGGCGGCATCGGCGTACCAGGCGATGCCCTTCACCCCTGACTGGTCGACCGTGGCAGTGGCAGCGGACAGTTGTGCGGCCGGCGACGGTACGGCGGCTGCGGGCGGTACGGCGTACAGGCAAGCCGCGACCGCACTGACGACGGCTGCCAGTTGGGCGATCCGGCGGCGGGCTGACGTGCGTTCGATCCTCACTTGGGCCTCCAGAGGGAGAGCCGGGACCTGCTGGGCGGGGTCCCTCGAACCGTCGGCCGGCTGCAGCACGTAGCCGCGACACCACCGGCTGACACTCTGGAGTATTGGCCCGCCTCGCCGTACGGGCAACTGCTGGCTAGTCGAAGGCGATTCGCTGCAGTCGGTTTGCCTGACCCCTTCGCCTGACGCGCGCCCGGCCGGCACGGGCTAGGTCCGCTGCAGCACGCTTGGCCGGGCGGTAGGCACGATCTCCGAGGAGAACGTGATGCGAGCCGGTTCACGATAGGAGCCGCGCGGCTGTTCGCACTCCGAGTTCGGCCTCTCGTCACCCGGCAGGGGTGATGCCACGCTTCCCCTCTCGGCATCAGGGTAGGAGCGTGGTCCAGGGGGCGAGGCTGCTCGCACGGTCCCCGGCCTCCGGGCACGCTGCGTGCCTGACGCTCTTGGTGGTCCAAGAATTCCACGTCCCGCTGGATCTGGTTCGGCACTTCTCGATGGAGTGGGGTAGGGGGAGCTGTGACTGTGAAGACCGGGGGTGGCAGATCGGCGAGACCTGCCGCGCGGACGTTCCGTAGAGATTCGAAGCGGGCCGGGACACTCGGGCAGTTGAGCCATGCGGACCGGGTCGCCCTGGGAAAGGATGCCCGGAGGGTCACTCCGCGCGAGTCGCACGCGGAGTTCCAGCCCGGCGGGGCGCGGGATCCGGTGGGGCTGTTGCTGGAGCAGTCGAACTCGCGGGTGGCGGAGCTGGTGCCGATCCGGCACGGCCGGATGCTGGTTTCGGCGTTCACGTTCTACCGGGGGGCTGCGCTGCCGATGGCGGCTGACCTGGCCACGACGCCCACGTCGGGGCTGCAGGTGCAGTTGTGCGGAGATGCGCATCTGTCCAATTTCGGCGCGTACGCCTCACCGGAGCGGGAGCTGGTCTTCGACGTCAACGACTTCGACGAGACGCTGCCCGGCCCGTTCGAATGGGACGTCAAGCGGCTGGCGGCGAGCCTGGCCGTGGCGGGACGGGAGAACGGATACCGCCGCAAGCACCGCCGCAAGATCGTCCTCGAGGCGGTGCATGCGTACCGGACGGCGATGCGCGGGTTCGCGGAGCAGACGTTCCTGGAGGTGTGGTACGCGCACCTGGACATCGAAGAGGCCATCGGGCAGTTCCGGTCCCAGATGAAGGCCAAAGGGTTCAAGGCCACGGAGAAGATGCTGGCCAAGGCCCACACCCGCGACAGCACCCAGGCACTGCGCAAGCTGACCACGGTGGTCGACGGCCGTCGGCGGATCATCAGTGACCCTCCGATGGTCGTCCCCGTCGAGGAAGTCCTCGCCGACATGCAAGCCAGCGCAGTGTATGAGCAGATCCGCGCGGTGCTGGGCAAGTACCGGCGCACCCTGCAGTCCGACCGGCGGCACATGCTCGAGCAGTTCACGCTGGTCCAGGCGGCCCGCAAGGTCGTCGGCGTGGGCAGCGTCGGTACCCGCGCCTGGATCGTGCTGATGGACAGTGGAGACGGAGTCGAACCGGTGTTCCTGCAGGCCAAGGAGGCGCAGCCGTCGGTCCTGGCGGACTACTGCGGGCGCAGCCAGTACAGCAACCAGGGCGAGCGCGTGGTCGCTGGACAGCATCTGATGCAGGCCGAGAGCGATATCTTCCTCGGCTGGACGCACACGCCCGGCCCGGACGGAGTGGACCGCGACTATTACGTCCGCCAGCTCAAGGACTGGAAGTTCTCCTTCCCGATCGAGCAGGTGGCCCCCTCGGGCATGGCGGTCTACGCCCGCATCTGTGGATGGACCCTGGCCCGCGCTCACGCACGCTCCGGCGATCGTGTTGCCCTGGCCGCCTACCTCGGCGGCTCGAACGCCTTCGACCAGGCGATCGCCGACTTCGCCGAAACCTACGCCGACCAGAACGAGCGCGACTACGCGGCGCTCCAGAGCGCCGTCGAAGACGGCAGAGCCGAAGCGACCACCGAGATCTGAAAACCGAACCCGGGCGGTCCAGCCCGGACGGCCGAGACGGAAAGGGAAGCGCCATGGCAGAGCCAGCCATCGATCCCGATGCTGAGCAGAGGGCGGCACTCAGGCGCCGGTACCTCATCCGGTTCGAGGAAGACACCCTGCGGCAACGGCCGTTGTGGATCCGGCTGATCATCGAGTTCCTGGGGACGTTCGTCCTGGTGACGGTGGCGGCCGGATCGGGTGTGATCAACCATTACGTGGGCAACGACCCGATCAGCAGGACCGCGGCGGTGATCGCGCCCGGGGCGGTGGTCATGGCCATGATCTACGCCTGGGGCCCCCTGTCGGGCCTGCACATCAACCCCGCGGTGACTTTCGCCTTCGCCGCGCGGGGAGTGTTTCCCACCAAATGGGTGGTGCCGTACTGGGTGGTCCAGTTCGCCGGCGCCATCTGTGCCGCGCTGTTCCTGGAGTTGATGTACGGCGACGTCAGCACGGGCGGGAACTACCCGATCAACACGTCCGGCGGGGAGTGGAAGTCGTTCGTGATGGAAACCGTCCTGACCGCGATCCTGGTCAGCATCATCCTCAACACCGCGACCGGCGCCCGCAGCATCGGCCACAACGCGGCGATCGCGGTCGGCTCGACGGTTGCGTTGCTCGGCTTGTTCGCCAGCCCGATCAGCGGCGCGTCCATGAACCCCGCCCGCACCCTCGGGCCCGACATCATCGGCAACGACTACACGGGCTGGTGGCTCTATGTCGCGGGCCCACTGCTCGGGGCTGCCATCGCCGTGGCGATCATCGGAGCCGTGCGCGGACTGCCCGACAAGGAGGAGCGTGAGGCCGCTGAGGGCGATGCCCTGCCGATGACCAGCACCACTGAGTAGACAGCCCCACAGGCATCTGGCATCCGGCCAGCGTCAGGAGCGTATGTCGATGACGGCTGAACCGCCTGAGGGCCAGGTCGGCGAGGGAGACCGCAGCCTGGAGGTGCGCTGGATCTTCCCGGGCCGGCTGGAGACCGCGGTGACCGGATGGTTCGGGCGGTTCCCGATCGAGACGGAGGCGCGCGAGGACGCCTACCTGCTGGATCCGCGGTTGCCTGGGCTTTCGGTGAAGATCCGCGGGGGCGGGGCACTGGAGGTCAAGATGTACCACGGGAGCCCGGGAATCCTGGAGTTGGCGGGCCGGGCCCACGGACGCCTGGAGTCCTGGCAGAAGTGGTCCTTCCCGGTCAGCCCGTCCAACCAGTCCAGCGGCTGCCCGCCAGGCTGGCGGCCGGTACGCAAAAGGCGACGCATCAGCCGTTTCTCACTGGCCGGAGGACAGATCGTGGTGCGCGCCTCGGAGCTGGACCATGAGCCGCAGTGCGACGTGGAACTTACCGAGGTCAGCACGATCGGCCAGGACTGGTGGACCCTGGGGTTCGAGGCGAGCGGTCCTGCCGATCTGCGCCGAAGCGCACTCGAGGCCACCGCCCGGCTCGTGTTCAACCGCCCCCTGCCCGGTGGTGCGGAACCCGATCTCGATGACTCCAAGTCCTACATGCAGTGGCTGTCCCACCGTCCCGGCCCCAAAAGACGCGACGCACCACGCTGACGTGGGCCCCTGCAGGCATCAAGTGTCTGCACCAGTTCGGTCGTCCGTGACTCTGGTTCGTCCGCCACCCGTACGGGTGACAGCCGTCGTGAGTGCGTGGTTGACAGAGTCGGCACGATGTCGACGGCGTGTGTGTACTGACGGCGCGTCTCGGCGGTCGCGGTGAAGCCAGAATCTTGGCCCGCGCCCGCGGAGTCAATCCAGTCGCCGTCCCGGCCACCGAGGCGTCCCCGACTGGCTCCCGCTCGCGTTTGTGCAGGTCGGGGCTGTTTTATCCGTGCGCGGAGGCGGGTTCGAGGGTGCCTTCGCCACGATCCGAGTCATGCCGTCTGGGTGATGTGGGTGTGGATGGCCGGGCGTAGGTTCCGAGCCACCTGGGAGTGGCGAGATGGGGCTCGGCCCTGGAGACCCCCAGCGCTCCGCTGGCCGACACGGTCGAGCATGCATACAGCCAGACCCAGCGTGCCGACAGGCTCGTCCCGATCGCCAAGGTATCGGGCATGTCGCGCCGAGGGCGGGTCAGTGGACACTGAGTCAGACAAAGGTCCTGGGGACGGCTCTAGCGAGGGAGGCCCATATGCGGACCAGGCAGAAGGCCCGCACCTCATGAGCGCCACGTCAGGATCGGCGCCGGCGCCGCCGTTCTCTCAGACGCCACAGTTCTGGGTGCTGATGGTGAGTGCGCTCGGGCTCGGCGTCTTTGGCGCAGCCGCCGCCCTTCTGTTCATGGGCCTGATCGGACTCGGGAACAACTGGTACAAGGCTCCGGATCCGGGATGGTTCGGCGGCCAGTGGTGGTGGGTGGGCGTCACGGCGGCCGCGGGAGTCGTGGTCGGACTGCTGCGCCGGTGGACCCACCTTCCAGCCAGGATCCCGAGCCTGATCGACGACCTCGAGCACGCGCATGTCGACGGCCGATTGGTGCCGGGGATCGTGGCTGTGTCGGCCGTGTCGTTGATCGGAGGCGCGAGCCTGGGCCCGGAGCAGGCGCTCGGGGCCATGGGCGGTGGGGCCGGCGGGTGGATCTCCCGGCGACGACGGCTCAACGATGAGGACGGCGAGGTGAACACGCTCGCCGGGTTCGCCGGCGCCTACGGTGGGTTGTTCTCCAGTACTGTCATCGTGGTCATGCTGATCTTGGAGGTCGCCCGCCCGGGCGGACAACGCATGGCCAAAACGCTGGCCGCCACGATCGTTTCCTCCAGCGTCTCCTTCGCGATCTACTTCGTCGTCGCGGGCGCCTTCTTCCTTGACGCCTATCAGGTGCCGTCGTACAAGTTCGAGGACTGGCAGTTGCTGGCTGGTATCGGCCTGGGTCTGTTCGCGGCGGTGGTGGTGACGCTTCTGGCCACCGTGATGAAGCTGGCGGTAGGGATGTTCGGCCGGCTCAAGGTGCCGGCCGTCGTTCGGCCCTTGATCGGTGGCCTGGTGTTCGGCGTCGTCGGCGTGATCCTGCCGCTGACGATGTTCACGGGCAGTGATCAGCTCAAGACCGTGGTGGGGACCGGTGGGACCCTCGGCGCGGGCTTGCTGACCGCCCTTGTGGTCGGCAAGATCCTCACCTTCGCCGTCAGTGAGGCGAGTGGATTCGTCGGCGGGCCGATCTTCCCAGCGCTTTTCATCGGGGGAACGGCTGGAGTGCTCGTGCACCAAGTGATCCCCGGCATCCCTTTGGGACTGGCGTTCACATGCATGCTTGCCGCGGTTCCCGGAGCCATGGTCTCTGCACCGTTTGCGCTGGTGCTGCTTGCCACGTTCATGACCCAGGTGGGGGCACTGCAGACCACACCGATCCTGATCGCCGTCATCACAGCGTTCCTCGCGATGGAGTCGGTGAAGTACCTCGTTGCCACTCGCCGGAGGAGCAGCCCACCGACGAGTCGGGAGACAAGGTAGTGACCTGTTCGTCGAGGCCATCCACAGAGTGCGATTCAACGTGCGACAGGCTCTCGTCGAGGATGCGAACTCGACCGACGATCGAGCTGGCTGACCAACTCCAGCTTGCCGCGCGGCGCCGCGCATTTGGGGCAGGGACGACCGACGCCACCTGGTGGATGCGTGTCGCGCATCACCTGACGGAGGACAACTCCCGCCGGTCCTGTCGATCCTGTCGTGTGCCACCTGATGCCCGACGACTCCGTGCCGGCTGATGGTTGACACCCTAGGAGACCGAGGGTGTGGCGCTCGTCGACGCAGCCGATGTGGGTGCGAGCGGCCGCTCGCTGGCTCAGGGGCGCATCGCTGGGAAAAGGTCTCCGAACATGTCCTGGCCCATGGCGATGGCTTCTTCGCCGGTGATCACGGCGTCGGGTGGCGCGTCCGGCACGGTTGCTCCCATCCTCTTGCCCAGTGCCATGAGGCCGCCGAAGAGGGCTTTGCCCAACCCGTTCAGGGGGGCGGCCAAGGGCATCAGCGGCTCGGACATCGGTTCCACCGGACGGGCGAGGATCTCGGGCCAATCGGCCTGCTCGCGGGGCTGGTCGAGGGTGAAGATCGGGCTGAAACTGCGGGCGCTTGCGTCGCGCCCGGTGAACGGTTCGCCGAGGTTCCACCGCTCACGCATGGTCGAGATCAGCGAGGTGGCCCGATGCTCCTGAGTGACCACGGTGCGTTCGGGGATCCATGCCGAGATCGCCAGAGTCGGGATCCGCACACCGGAGCGGTTGAAGGTGAACCCGAACTGGCCGGCGGGCGCAGCGGGGTCCGGGGGTGTCGCCGACGGGGGGACGACATGGTCGTAGGTGCCCCCGTGTTCGTCGAAGGTGACCAGCAGGGTGGTGTTGAGGTGGTTGGACCCGGTCGGGGACGACGAGGACCGGATCGCGTTGTAGAGCCGGGCGAGCAGGTCCTCACCACCGATCAGCGAGGACGGCGGGTCCCAGGTCAGGCCCGGGGTGAGCATGCCGTAGGCGGGGTGCATGTCGTTGTGGGCGTGGCCGATGATCTGCGGCTCGATGAACGCGTAGGTGGGCAGCTCGCCCTTCTCCGCGTCTTCGAAGAACTGGGCGGTGGAGAAGAAGTGGGTCGCGAACCTGTCGCGCAGACGCGGGGCGTGGATCAGTCCCGTCAGCGAGTAGTGCGAGGGTGGGTCGCAGTAGATCTTCCAGGTCAGGCCGTGGGCCTCGAGGCGGTCGAACAGTGTCTCGGCGTCGTTGTGGGCGATGAATGAGTCCGGTGGAGTCATGTTCACCACGTAGCCGGACGAGGTGGCTGCGTGGAAGAACGACCGGTTGGGGAAGGTGCACGAGGGCACATCACAAAACCAGTGGTCGAACGTCGCGAACCCGCGCGCGAGCCCGGACAGGACCGGCATCTGGTCGGGCGTGTACCCGGTCATGTATTGCGCATACTCGTCATAGGTCGGCTGGCGTTGGAACTCAGCCATGAAGGTGCTGATGTAGTCGGTGAGGAACCCGTCCATGGTGGGCTGTTGGGTTGGGTAGTCCGGTGTGTTGAACGTCTGCTCCGGCTGGAGCACCCCGCGGTTGGCCTCGTCGAGGTTCCCGAACAGTTGGGTGTTGATGTGGGGCATTTCCTCACCGGGATCGGGCCACGGGCTGTTCATGGTCTGCGAGATCCCGTACGCCACCGTCTTGTTGTCCGCCCCGTGCTCGGCCCACTCGGGGATCGGGTTGCTCAAGTCCTTGCCGAGCACTCCCTCGAACGACGCCACCTCCCCCGGCTCGTACAGCCGGCCGAGCAGGTTGTCGAACGAGCGGTTCTCGAACATGACCACCACTACATGGTCAAGGGCATTGGACCGGTCGGGGCTGGCCACAATCGTGCGTCCTTTCCGCTCGATGACTGGCGAATGGAGGTCTGCAGCGTTTCAACTGCAGCGTCCATAACCCGCCACCGAGGACACATCCCCCGCAACGGATGAGGCCACCGAAACCAACGTCCGGATCCAGCCGCGTTCCGCGCGGTCATGCCGATGACAACCATCAGCTGGTACACGACTGTTAGGCATCAGCCGTCACATGGCGTTCACCGACTTCGATCCGACCAAAGACGACCTGACAGCAGTGATCGGTCCAGGTGGGCGAAAAGTTTGATCGCGTGCTCGGCAAGGAAGGTGACGCCGGCCGTTACCGGCAACGGCTCACTGAGGTGGTCGAGCGATGGCGCAGTCCCTACTCACACGGAGGATTCGAGAAAGGTCACGGCGCGACCATCTACCTGCACACGCCAGGCGTGAACGCGGCAATCCCAGTCGGGCTGAACCAGGTCCGCAGTAGCCCGATGTTCTCGTTCATCCCCGCAACCGAGACTCACATCACCGAGGTCTTCGAGCTGTTCGACGAGATCTTCCGCTCGCTGCTGGCCCAGGCTCGCGAGGAGAACGACTTCGCTGGTCTGCTGGAATTCTTCGAGTATCGCCAGGCGATGATCGACAACATGGGACTACTACCGCGGTGCTCCCGCACCTTTGCCGAGATCCCCGGACTCAGTCCCTGCTGCGTCATGACGCCTCCGTTCACGAAGTAGGAGCCTGGCCAGCCCAGAGTTGGTCCTTCAGGCCTCTGTTGCACCGCTGGCGCATGTTTGGTTCGGCTGCCGCCGAAATTCTCAGGCGCGGAGAGCTTGCGCCTGTTGTGGCGGGTCAGCGGACGTCGATGTAGGGGACCTCGATGGCGTTGTTTCCGTAGCCGAGCCGGTTCCACGGCGGGACGTCCGGTTGGGTGTTTCCGGACGCGTCGGTCGCTCTGGCGCGGAGGGTGTGCCTGCCCACGTCGGTCGCCTCCCAGTCGAACGACCAGTCCTGCCATTGGTAGGGGCCTTGGGGTGGCTCGAGTCGTGCTGGCAGCCAGTCGCCTTCGCCGGTGAGGCTGATGTCGACTCGCGTCACTGGTCCGGTGCCCGACCATGCCTTGCCGCGCACCGTGTACGTTCCGACGTCGATGGTCGATGCCGGAGCGGGATCGGTGATTCGCGCTCGCACGCGCATGAGGCCGACGGCCTCGTGTGGTCGGTCGGGCCACTCGTAGATGTAGTGCCCGGTCTGGAACTCGCCGGTGTACGGCTCGGTCAGTACGTCGATCCGCTTCAGCCATTTCACGGACGCGACGGCGTACCAGTGGGGCACGATGAGCCGGAACGGCGCTCCGTGGTCCCGACCCAGCGGCTCGCCATTCATCTCGTAAGCGACCAGGATTTCGGCTGCCGGATCGGCTGCGTGGGACAGGGGCAGAGCACGCGCGAAGGTCAGGTCGTCCTTGCTGGTCTCCGCGAGGATCGGCCGCAGGTGGTAGGCGCCGTGGTCGGCGCCTTCGAACCGAACGTCGACGCCGTCTGCTGCCGGGTGCGCCTGCTGCAGCACGTCGTGGAGGAGCGCGCCGGTCCAGCGGGCGGTCGAGACCGCGTAAGCTCCCCATGGTTCGCCGGTCGGCAACGGTCGCATGTCGATTCGCCCGTTCCCTGCGCATTCGAGCGTGACCGTCCGCTCGGCCGATGGCATGGCGCGCAGGTCGTCGAGCGTGAGGGTGATCGGGTTCTCGACCGCGCCGCCGACCTCGAGCGTGCCGTCGTGTGTCGGCACCGCGAAGTTGCTGCGGACATAGTGGAGTTCGGTGGGCGTGATCAGCCCGGCGAGGGCCTCAGGCGGTGCCTCTGCATTGAAGGGAGCGGGGTGGATCATCCGAAGTGCGGCGCGCGCTCGTACGAGATCCTCTGCCACGGTCATGTCTCAGCCTCCTGGTCGACGCGCGATGACGCGCGATGCCGCACATCAGTAGTCGGGATCCTGGAAGGTCGGCTCTCGGCCTTCGTTGAAGGCGCCGATACCCTCGACGCGGTCGGGATGGACGGCCGAGCGCCAGTGGGCTTCCATCATGATGGCGATCGCCTGCTCGGTCGGCTGACCTTGGCCCAGCTGCACGGCGCGCTTGACTGCCTGCACTGCTGTCGGCGAGTTGCTCGCGATCTTCTCCGCGATTCGGTGTGCCGCGTTGATGAGCTCGGCCTGCGGGTAGATCTCGTTGACCATGCCCAGCCGGTACGCATCTCGGGCCGTGATCGGGTCGCCCGTCATCAGCATCTGCAGGGCCTTCCCCGGCGGGAGCAACCTGGGCAGGAACACCGGCGAACCGCCGCCGGCCGCGAGGCCGAGCATCGCCTCGGGCTGGCCGAAGGTGGCGGTGTCGGCGGCGATGATGAAGTCGGTGCTCTGGGCAAGCTCCGAGCCGCCGCCGTAGGCGATGCCGTTGACGGCGGCGAAGATCGGCTTGCGCAGCTGGCGCACCGTGTAGAGCGTGCGATCGAAGTCCTGGCGCTGGCGCAGCCAGTCCTCCTTCGTCATGGATTTGCGCTGGCGCAAGTCGCTGCCGACGGAGAAGGCTTTCTCCCCGGCTCCGGTGAGGATGACGACGCGGACGGCGGGGCGGACCGCGATCGTCTCGACGACCTCAGTGAGGCGAGCGCCCATCTCGGTGGTGATCGCGTTGTCGGCGTGTGGCCGATTGAGGGTGATGACCGCGACACGATCGCCGGAGAGGTAGTCGACGAGCACAGGGGACTCGGGCTCGGCGACATCCGACGGCGGCGGACCGAAGTCGAGTGTCTTCCAGCGGTCGGTGCTCGTCGAGTTCGTATCCACGTCGCGTTCCTCTTCTCGATCGAGGCTGGTCATGTGTCGAGCTCCGCGAGCCAGCGCATCGCTCGCAGACCGGGGGCGAAGCAGTATTCGCCACCGCGGGTGACCACGAACGACGGCAGCTCCTGCAACCGGCGGCGGATCGGCTTCCTGGGAATGGTGAAGGCACCCGAGCCATCGTTCGGCCCGACGAGCGGGTCCTTCTCGACGGGGGCGCCGATGAAGATGCCGTCGTTGAGCCATTGGGTCTTGACGAACTCGTACTGGCGCTTGAGGTGCGCGCCGGCGAAGACGAAGATGATGCCCCGGTCGACGCCGTCGTCTTCGAGCTCGCCCTCGGGCAGCATCGGGCCGTAGCTCGTGCCGCGCCGGATCATGCGGTGCAGGCGCACGTTGACACTGCCCTCGTGATCGAGCGCGTCTCTGGGGTTGGCACGCCGCGCATGTGCGCCGGCGGGACATTTGAGGCCGCGCAGATCGTCGGCGTAGTGGAAGTCGTTGTTGCGGTGCGGGTCTCCGCCGAGTTCGGGATCGTCTTGCTCGGGGGAGAGCGCGAGCGGGGCGCCGCTCTGCCAGCGCCCGACCATCTTCGCGCCGAGGAGCGCCTGCTCCTCGCGGGTTGCAGCTTTCGCGCGGAGGTACTGGCGGTAGGCCGCCACCCGTGTGTGCAGCTTTCGAAAGACGACGTACGTGCCGTTTCGACCGAGGACCGCCGGCGTCGGCATGGGCGGCAGCTCACCCGTCTCGTCCGGGTAGCCGAGGATGATCTCACCGGCCTTGAGCGGCTTCTCCTTCGGGTTCGACGTCGGGATGCCGCTCCCTTCGACCGCCGGCTGGCCGATCCCGTCCTTGAAGCCGAAGGAGGTGCGCCCGGTCGGGAGCTGGTAGCAGTCCTGCTGCCAGATCAGCTCGACCCCAGGAAGTTCCTGGTGGGCCTGGCGTGCCTTTTCGAGGACGGTTCGCAGCCGTGCGGCATCGGGGGAGAGCGCCGCCAGGGCGACGTGGACCTCGGGGGTGCCGAGCGGCTTCTCCCAGTGGTCGGGGCTGCTTTCCCCCACATCGCCCAGCTCGGCTGCCCGCGCCGCCATCCCCTGCTGGAACTCCGGAGCGAAGCTGTCGAGCGAGTCCTGCGGTACGCCGAGCGCCTTCAAGCCCTGATAAGTGAAGGCGACGGTGATCCAGGCGTCGTGGATGGGATCGGGCGAGGGCCGCCCGGAGTCGACGATCGGGTGCAGTCGCCGCACCAGCTCGCGGCCGGCGGCTCGGTCGTCGATGCGCAGCAGGAGGTAGCTTCCGACGTAGGGCGACGGTCGCTCGTGCAGCGCGCCGCTCTGGATGTCGTCGAGTTCGAGGCCTGTGCTCTCTCTGGTCGTCACGGCGTTCACCCACGTCATCGCTAGAGGTGCTCAGGCGGTTCGGGCGGGTTCGGATTCGGCGCCGCGAGGTAGGGGAACGTCGTCGAGGCCGGCCTCGACGCCTGGTCGACCCCGTCCCGGATGACGGGCCCGTTTCCGGCGTTGACGAGCTGAGTGAAGATCGTGTCGATCACATCGTCGTTGAGCGCCCGGCCGCCACAGGTTTCGTGTGTCTTGCCCCGGCGGGCGGCGAGCTCGATCTCGAGGAAGGAGGCCTGCTCGGCGTACGGCTTGGTGAGGTCGACGACGAGGAAGTCGGCCAGGATCAGCTTCGTCAGGGGGTGGTCGCCGTGCTCATCGATGGCCCAGTCGGTCTTGCCGTCGAGTCCGTCCCAGAAGGCGAGGTTGGCGTTCAGCCGCGCCCGGTAGGCCCCCTGGTACGCCGGTCCGAGACCGAACGCGTCTTCCAGGTTGTAGAGGTCGCGGATCTCGAGGTCGCGGTTCACCGGGTCGAACTGCTTCGGCGCCAGCATCATGTTCTTCACCTCAGGCCGGCCGACCCGTTCGATCCGAACGTTGAACTTGCCGCGGGTGAGCGTCTCCCCGACGACGCCAACCAGGTCCGCGCCTCCCAGGAGTGTCGAGTCCACCTCGACGACGAGGCTGAGAACGTTCTTGCCGTCGAGGAAGATCGAACCAGGGTCGGTGAAGGCCAACTCGCCCGTAGCGATCGTTTTCAAGGCTGCCGGGGCGTCCATGATGAACGGATCCCAGCGTGGGCCCGCGAACACGCGAATGCCCTGCGACGAGCCGCCCTCCACGTTGTTCACCCGGAACGAGACCGCGTCGCCGGCCGGCATAGTAACCGTGCCCTCCTGCGTGCCCTGGTTCCCATCGCTCCACGCAGGTGGGGAGAAGACGCAGTCGAAAACGAACTCCTCCGCGAGGACGGTGAATGGCACCGGATCGCCCGGCGCGCTCGCGGTCAGCGGGCGCAGTCGGAAGCGATAGACGAGTCCGTCCGACAGCAGGTCCGATGGTTTCGCGAACGGGAGCGTGTTCAACACCAGCACGAGACGTCCCGGCCGCTCCGGGCTGGGGAACGCATAAACGTCGGTGATGTCCGCGATCGGCTCGGCCAAGGCTCGCGGTCCTGAGATGTGATCCGACATCGGCGTCCTCTGTCCCGGTAGCGCAGTGCTCGGCTGATTAGTCGGCGGCCTCGTCCAGCAAAGGCCGCAGGGCAGGGTGCTGCAACACGTCCGCTGCGTCCGGGTGATCCAGCACCTGCTGGAAAGCCGCATTCACGCGCTGCGCTTTCCTGATCTCCTTCACCGTGCCGCCGTAGTTCCGTGCATATGCAGCCGCCGTCTGCTGCGCGCTGAGGATGAATGCCTGCACCGCAGCCAGGTCCGGCAACCCCTCGTAGCCCTCTACATGCCGGAAGATGACATCGAAAAGCCCGAGCGTCGGTCCGGACGTGAAGAAGTCCTCCATGTAGGCGTCCCACGGCCCGTCGAAACTCGTGATGAACGCGAGCCTCGTGTCGTCGTCGAAGAGCACGAATCTCGCCTCGTGGATCGTCGCGATCGCCATGCCGTAGTCCCCCGGCCGGTACCCGGGTGTCTGCTGTAGACCGCCTAGCGCGGTCCGCAGGCCTTCGCCCTCGCCCGGTTTGACATGGAAGAACAAGCTGAACTCGCTTGTCGGGCCGACACTGACCCCCGGGCGAGAGGTTCCAGTCGCAGGTGTCGACATCGTTCCTCCTCTGAGATTCGCGGCGCTCCTCCCAGCTCGAGGTCGGCCTGGCGAAGTGCACCGTCTGGAGGGCCCCGCGAGCCGATTCCGACCCCCGCGATTGCCCATGCTGGCGTACCGGGCGACCGCCGGGCCTCATCCTCCACGGGTGATCTCGGCCGGCCGCCAGTGAAGCCTGCCGGCCACGCTGAACTGCTGAAGCGTGAGGCCAGCTCGCGCAGTCGTAGCAACTGAGATGAGGCTGAGCCAGGACGTGAGGCGGACGAGATCTCAGCGGTACTCAAGGCCGCGTGGACAGCCATCGAGCTCGGCCTGGGTGAACCATCCGGGTCGCCCATCGCGGAGGATGCGCATTCGCGCACGACGGGAGACCCTCGACTCATGTCTGATGGATCGTCGCCGTCGGAGGTGGCCAAGGAGCTTCGTCACGACCAGCACGAGGAAGAGGCTCGTGAGGCCATCGGCCGGGCGATTCCGGTGATCGAGGCCGTGCTGCTGTCGATCGTCACGATCGTGACGGCCTGGGCCGGCTACTCGGCCGCCAAATGGAGCACAGAGTCTCGGCTCGACCTCGCCCAGGCGTCGTCGCTGAGGCTCCAGGCGAACCGGGCGCTGGCGACCGCGACGGAGCTGCGCAACTTCGACTCGAGCACGTTTGGCGCCTGGTTCACCGCCTACACGCTCGGCAACAAGGAGAAGGCGGCGATTGCCGAGCGTCGCTTCCGCCCCCAGTTCAGAGTCGCCTTCGACGCGTGGCTGGCCACCAACCCTGACACCAACCCCTCGGCGCCGCCCGGCCCGACGTTCATGAAGGAGTACGTGCAGCCTGACCTGGCGAAGGCCGCGGCACTCGACAAGATGGCCGACGAAGCCACCGCGGGTGGCGACCACGCCGGGCTCGTGGCAGACAACTACATTCGGATCACGCTGCTGTTGGCCACTGTGCTCTTCCTGGTCGGCATCGGCACGACGTTCAAGCAGAAGCGCGTGCGTTATGTGCTCGCAGTGGTGGGCGGCGTCTTGCTGCTCGCCGCGGTCGTGCTGATCGCACAGCAGCCCCTACCTCGCTGATGAACATCATCAACAACATCGCCGCGCCGCTCTACTCACTCGACCCACCCCTTCCACACGGGCATCTGTGGGCTTCGGCCGGTGTCGATGGAGCGGACACTGAATCGGCGGCTGTCTGGAAGATCGGTTCACCGCCAAGCAGCTGACGGTGAACCGGGCCTAGAGCACCTTTGCCAGAGTTACCAGCTGCTCCTCCGCGACCCGTGCGGGTGACGGCCGGCGTGAGTGCGTGGTTGAGTACGCGATCGCGAGCTCGATAGTTCAGTATGTGCAGCTTGGTCCCGCCTTCTATTGCCGTGCGAACGCTGCCCGCGCCTCGAGAGCGAGATCCGCGAAAGACTCGCCGCTGACGTCGATGACGACCCGCTTGACGGTGGCGCCGACGAATGGCCAGGGCCGTTCACCGGGGTAGTCGTCGGTGACTGGTTCGGCTCCCGATCGGCCGACGACGAGCCCTCCGCCGCCGAGGCCGAACTTTCCGGGTTGAGTCCGGATCCGTCCCTCGCCGACCTTGCGGTCCCGGATGTAGAGACTGAGCACGCCCTCGGCGGGCATGGCATTGCCGTCCTTCTCGAACGAGGCAGAGACAACCACGTGACCGGTCGGGATCGTCTGGTCGGCTTCGATGGTCTGCACGAGCTCGCCGACCCAGTTGTAGACGTAGCGGAGTTTGCCTTCGTTGAGGTAGAGGGCGTGCCCACCGAACCTCGAGCCTTGCGAGAAGATCACCCCGCCGGCCTCGGGCGTCGCGACCTCGAGCTCCGCTGCGATGGTGTACGAGCGGTTGCGGATGTTCGGGGCGACTGACTCGGGGATTTCTGCGCCACCAGCGTGGTAGACGTAGCGGGTCCGCGGCCGCGACAGCTGGGGGCGCTCGGTGGTGAGAATCTCCACAGCGCCGCGAGACTCGAGTGGGAGGGCCTGGAGGCGTCCGGCTTCGGCCCACCACAGTGCGACGAGCTGCTGTAACTTCTCCGGGTGTTTGTCGGCAAGATCCTCGCATTCGCTGGGATCCGCCTCGGTGTCGAACAGCTCCCACCGTTGCAGATGGAAGTCGCCCCACGACTCGGGCGCGGCCGGCACCGCAGTGGCGGCCTTCCAGCCCTTGTGCCAGATTGCCCGCGTCCCGAGCATCGAGTAGAACTGCGTCTCCTTCTGGGTCTCCGCGGCCGCGTCGTCGAAGGTGTACCTGAAGCTGGTGCCTTCCAGCGGCTTCTGCGTATATCCGTTGACGACGTCGGGAAGCTCGACTCCGAGGCATTCGTACATGGTCGGCACGATGTCGACAGCGTGGGTGTACTGACGGCGCATCTCGCCGCTCGCGGTGAAACCACGCGGCCAGGAGACGATCAGTGGGTCGGCCGTGCCGCCCTCGTAGTTCGCGTAGCGCTTCCACATCTTGAACGGGGTGTTGAAGGCCCAGGCCCAACCCGTCGGATAGTGGTTGTACGTCTCCGGCCCGCCGAGCCGGTCCAGCGCCTTCAGGTTCTCCTCGATCGTGTCGGGAACACCGTTGAAGAACTTGTTCTCGTTGACCGAGCCGTTCGGGCCGCCCTCGCCCGAGGCGCCGTTGTCGGAGACGAGCATGACGATGGTGTTGTCGAGCTGGCCGGCGCCCTCCAGGTAGTCGAGCAGCCTACCCAGCTCGTGGTCGGCGTGGCTGAGGAAACCGGCGTACACCTCCGCCATCCGGGCGAACAGCCGCTGCTCCGCGTCGGACAGCGAGTCCCACGGCCGGACCCGGTCGACCTCGGACCAGGGCTTGCCGTCGTGGCTCGTCGTCTCCGTGTACGGGTTGATCGGCGACAGCTCAGCGCTCTCGGGCAGGAGGCCCATGGCCTTCTGCCGATCGAGCACGCCTTCGCGGTACGCCTCGTATCCCATGTCGAAGCGGCCCCGGTACTTGTCGGCCCACTCCTTCGGCGCGTGATGCGGTGCGTGGGCAGCGCCGGGACAGTAGTAGAGGAAGAACGGCTTGTCCGGCGCGATCGCCTTTGAATCCTGGATGAACTCGATCGCCTTGTCCGTCAGGTCGACCGTCAAGTGGTAGCCGTCCTCCGGCATCGCCGGCTGCGGCACAGGGTGGTTGTCGTAGATCAGGTCGGGGTACCACTGGTTCGTTTCGCCGCCGAGGAATCCGTAATACCGCTCGAACCCCCGGCCGAGCGGCCATTGCCGCTTCGACGAGGCGAGGTTCATCTCGTCCTCGGCGCACAGGTGCCACTTGCCGACGATGAAGGTGTTCCAGCCCTGCTCGCCCAGGACCTCGGCGATATTCGCGCACTCGAAGGGGATGTGACCGTTAGCGTTCGGGAACCCGGACGTCGCCTCTGTGATGCAGCCCATGCCGTTGGTGGTGTGGTTGCGCCCCGTCATCAGGCAAGAACGGGTAGGGGAGCAGAGCGCGGTCGTGTGGAAGTTCGTGTACGTCAGCCCCTGCTGAGCGATCCGTCTGACATTCGGCGTCTCGATCAGACCTCCGAACGGCTCGATCGCCGAGAAACCCACATCGTCTAGCACGACGTACAACACATTCGGGGCGCCATCCGCCGCGATCGGCTGAGTGTACGGCTCCCAATCGGGAACCGAATCCTTGATGTCAATGTCGATCTTTCCTCGGAACGGCTTGCTCACGCCGGCCCTCTCCCCTCGCGCAACGCCTGTCAACGACGGCGACAGCCCGGCCCGGGCCGCCGCGTCCTGCTGACGCCAGTCTCGTTGCCGGCCCGCAGCCGGTCGTCATCCTTCGAGGGTGAGACTGCGGACGAGGGCCCAGCCCTTGCCGTGGGACATGCCTCCCAAGCTGACCCCAGCACCGACCGGACACTCACCACCGGGTCCGGCCGACACCCACGTCCTACTCCTCAGCCACGACCTCAAGGTCGACGCCACCGGCATCGTCACACAGTGAACTCACGAATCATGGGTTCACTGTCCGGGATGTCTTGAGACATCACATGGTGCCCCCGGCAGGATTCGAACCCTGCGACGCACGGTTTGCGAAACCGGCGCACCCCGCCGACATACACCCCTACAGGCGTGTCCAGCCCACACTAGTTCGGCCGGTCTTGACTCCAGTTGACTCGGATCGAGGCCCTTCGTTCCCCAGGTGTTCCCACGCTGAACCAGGCGGCCCGCTGTGCTCGCGCAGGGCAGTAGGCCGCGCCTTCTCAGCCGATGGCGTCGGCTAGCGCTTTCGAGCCGCCGACCACCGGGACCGTGAGCGAACTGTGGGCCAGGTCGAGTGTCAGCTGGGTCCCCGCCGTCGGCCGGATCGTGAAGTCGCGGTCGCTGGAAACGACCATCACCGCGAGCCGATTGCCGGCCGGTACGACGATGTCCTTCGGCTGCATGTCGAAGTCGATCCCGTACATTCGGCCCGGCTTGATCGGGACGTCGGCCCAATCGGAGTTGCGGTTGGTCGGGTCGATCCAGCCCCGCGTGAGGATCGTGCCGTTACCTGTCGGTGGATAGCTCACCAGCGCCGCGGTCAGGTTCGCTCTCGACTTGCTGAACGCCAGTTGCAGCGAGATCGTCGGTGTTCCGCTGATGCGGACGGGCTGCGTCAGCGGCGGCGTCTGGTAGATCAGGCGCACGTTCGAGAAGGGCGTGTTCGCTGAGGTGAGCGCGGCGATCGACGCGTCATCGGTCAGCGTCTCCGTCGGGCTCCCCGGGACCGGTGGTGCGATTGTCAGTCCGCCGCGCGACGGGGCCCCTGGTGTGAGGTGCAGTGCGACCTCGCTCGATGTGGGGTCTGGCCATTCGGCGTACGGGGTCGGATTGGCAGTGCTACAGACAAGGCTCACGACAGCGCCGTCAGCGACCTTCTGGCCAGTTCCGGTGGCCACCGCTGATGCCAGTACCAGGTGCGTGGCGTCCGGGATGTCCGTGATCAGGCGCGTCGTGTTCGTGATCGTGCCGTCAAGGTTCGTTTGCGGGACCGTCAGCACGAAGCCGATCCCGAAGGGGCTGGTGTCCGCCACCGTCAGCGTCGCGGTGTTCGACTGATCGCCGGCAACCGTCGTCTGGCGAGGCGGGCAGGACGCGGCCTCTCGGACGACCCATGAGCGCGGCAGCGACTCGACGCCGTTCTGTACGCCGTACAGGTAGCGGGTGAACCAGTAGTTGATCAGCACATCGGGCGGCGCTCCACCATGACCGCCCTGGTGGAAGTAGAACATGTGCGGCACGTCCCGCTTCTTGAGCGCCGCGTAGAACTGCGCTGCGTTCTTCGTCATGACGTTGAAGTCGTTGTTGCCATGGGCAAGCAGGGTCGCGGCGTGGACGTTCTCGACGTCCTTCATGTAGTTGCGCTCCTGCCAGAACCCACTGCGGTTGCCGGTGGCTCGATCGATGTGAGCCTCGATGTAGTCGATCTCCGGCTGGCAGATCGTGCGCTGCCCGGCCTCGTCGACACGTGAGTACACGACGTCCGCCAGGACGTCGAGGTCCTCACCCTGGAAGGCGTTGTTGTTGCCTGTGGGGTTGGACGAGGAGTGTGGCGCCCGCACCATGCCGTTGGCGCGGTAGTAGTCGTACCAGTCGGAGATGGCAGAGATCGGCACGATGGCCTCGAGCCCCTCGACGCCGGTCGTCGCCACGGCCTCCGGGATGGTCCCGTTGTAGGAAGTGCCGATCATGCCGACCTTGCCGGTCGTCCAGGACGCGGCCGCCGGAGTGTCGCCAGTGCGCGTCGTATACGCGGCCACCCGGCCGTTGAGCCAGTCGATCACAGCCTTGGCAGCCAGTGTCTCGTTGGTGCCACCCGAGGTCGGGCAACCGTCTGAGTAGCCGGTACCTGGTGACTCCGCGTGTACTACGGCGAAGCCGCGCGGCACCCAGGTCGACTCGTACCTGGTACTGATCGTGGGGCTGGTGTTGAACGCCGTCCAGAACGGTGTTGCCGGCCTCGACGACGGCGGTGCGCCGAGTTCGTGGTCGACGGCCCAGTTGCTGTAGTCCGGCGCCGTTCCCGCGTAGTACGGGCTGTCCTCGAACACGACCGGCACCTTGAGGCCGTCCGTGAGAACCTCGGGCGGCGCGGTGAAATCGACGTGGATCCGGTCGAGCTTGCCGTCGTTGTCGCTGTCGAACGACGCCTGGACCCACACCTCACCGCTGTACCAGTCGGAGGGGTTGGCCGAGAACACGGCCTGCGCAAGACCATCAACGAACGTCGGGACCGCAGGCGTCGCAGCATCGGTCGTCAGGTTGCGCGCCGCCAGCGCCGACGCAGGGCTCGCCGCTACTGCGGCCGCTAGGCCGGTCGCCGCCACGGCCGCCAGAAGTCGAGTTCTCATCGCTGCCCGCCTCTCTGCGTTCGTCCAGCATGTCGAACCTCTGCATCATGTGGCGACAGATTCGGAACCGCAACAGTCTGGCCTCAGAGGCCCGCACGCTGTTCCTATGCGCTCTCGCAAGGGCGACGCCGCGGCCTCATGAAGGTGACGTTTGCTCGCTGCCAGACGCGAGATCGAGCCGAGACGTCAGCGGTGAACTCCGGGCCCTGCTGACCATCAGCAGGGACTGAGTTTGGCTCGTTCCGGTTGGCTCGCCCGATCAGCCAAACGCGGCGCAGAACGCGGAGGTGTCCGGAGTGAGGTGTCCGGCGGCGAAGGTCACCTCGCCAGTCGCGACGTCTTCGATGATCCGCCCGGCCGCGAGCCCGACCGTCTCGGGCTAGCCAGGCCGGGCCAGCAGGTCACAGAAGGCGTGCTCAGAATCTGCCTCCCTTCGGCAGGCGTGGGGTCGTCGAGCTCGGCGCGCCGGCCGTGCTCCTCGCCCGCGACGGCGCCTACGCGGCCTTGGAAGCTGAGCTACCGGACGCAGAACGTCCGGAATCGGGGGTACGTTGCTGGCATGTCCGACTTCACGATCAAGGCGCTCACGCCGGAGACGTTCGACGACTTCGCCGCTCTCGTCGAGCGGAACAAGGGCATGTTCGCCAGCTGCTGGTGTACGCATTTCCATCCCGACTGCGCGGAGAAGGGCCAGAGCGCTGAGGGGAACCGGGCGCTCAAGCAACGTCTGGTGGCCGACGGGATCGCGCACGCGGCGCTGGTCTACGACGGCGACCGGGCCGTCGCCTGGGCGGAGTACGGATCACCCGAGGAGCTGCCCAACATCCAGCACCGCAAGGAGTACGTGGCCACTGCCGAGCGACTGCCCGACTACCGGGTCACCTGCATCCTGGTCGAGCGCGGCCTTCGCGGTCAGGGCCTGGCGGCGATCGCGCTGCGCGGAGCTGTCGAGCTGATCGCGCAGGCCGGCGGCGGCCTGGTCGAGGGCTACCCGCACGACACCGGCGGGGTCCGGAAGAAGAACTCGTCGTTCCTCTACAACGGCACCCGCACGATGTACGAGCGCGAGGGCTTCGCCTACAACCGGCCCAAGGGCCTGGGCAACTGCGTGATGGTGCGCGAGGTGGCCCCGAGCACGCACGACTGAACCCAGTCCGTCGACCCCAAACACCAGGTCCGGCCAAGCGATACTGCCGAGGCCTGATCTACTGCGCAGCAAGATCAAGTCTCAGAATGGCTGTGGAGTCGACGGCAGGAGGCGGCGATGGTCACGGCGAGGACGGTACTGCAGGAGCAGTTTCAGAACTCGTGCAGCCACCTGGACAGAGTCCTCGCAGGCATCCAGGACGTGGAGTTCTTCTGGGAACCGGTCGCCCATTGCTGGACGGTGCATGACCGTTCGGAGCGACGGGCGGCTCATGCCGACGGCGCGGGACGATGGGTCATCGACTACGAGGTCCCCGAGCCCTCGCCCGGCCCCGTCACCACCATCGCCTGGCGCACGGTTCACATCGGCGCCGTCAACTACCTGTATTGGGACTACGCGTTCGGCCCCGCTACGGCGACCTTCGACCTGGAGATGCCCGGTGACGCGGGCAGTGCGATTGCCTGGCTTCGGGGCAGCCAGCGACCGCTCGCCGAAGCACTGTCGGAGCTGTCCGACGACGACGCGCTGGACGAGCAGGTGGCGACCAACTGGGGCGCGAGTTGGCCAGTCAGTCGTATCTTTATGACTCTCGTCAATGAGCAGGTTCATCACGGCGCCGAAATCTCCCTGCTCCGCGATCTCTATCGGAATCGAGCAACGCTGGGAACCGCGACTGGGGCGGCCACCTAGAGTCGTGTGCCACCACCTGGCCGAGCACCAAGCGTTGCGCGTCGCCTTCCGCGAGTACCACCAACACCGGATCCGCCCGGCCACCCTGGCTCCCACCCGCACGTCTCCGTTGTCACGAAGTCCCTTCATCCGGCGATCGGCCTTACGGGCGACCTCGCGCATTTCGGGGACGCGGTGACCGCGCTTTCAGGTCGTCGAGTTCGCCGAGGACGACTGGGAGAAGACGCTGACCTGCCGGCCGCCTCTGTTAGGTGGGTTGGATCTCTCCGAGTCGCCAGGTCTGGTCGAACCATGGTTCGAGTGGGCCGTAGAGACGCAGGATGGGGAACCAGCTCTTGCCGGAGAGGGTTTGCAGCCAGTTCGCGTTGGGTTGTGCCGGTGGGGTTGGACCGAAGGTGAGGATGGTGTCGCCGTTGTCTTCGGTGTGGACGTCGGTGAAGCGGTTGTTGATGCTCGGGTAGGGGTTGTCGGTTTGGAGCAGTGACCGCGTTTGGGTGTCGTAGATATCGATGGCCCAGAAGGTCTTGGCCGGTATTCCGGCGGGCAGTGTGAGCGTGTAGGTCCTTGCTCCATCCAGCGGTGCGCCGGTGGCGTCCTCGGCGGTGTAGGCGTACTGGGATCCCACGCCGACCGCTGCGTGGGTCATTGCCGGCGTGATGCCGGTGGCGACGTAGTGCATCATCGTGCGGCAGTCGAGCAGGCGGGCGCCATCGGCGAGGAACTCGTGACTGCCGCCGACGAACGCGGTCTTCCACGACCCGTCGTCGTAGATGTACGGCGCCCGATCCCGAGGCTTGTAGAGCAGGGTTCGGGCGAGTCCGGCGCCGATCTTCGCGGCCTGGTCGAGAATTGCGCGCTGATGATCGTCGGGTGCGAACGAGTGTCCCTTCACGATCCCGATCGCGGCGAGCTGCCCGGTGCGTTCGGGGTCGAGGGCGCCGACGGGCTCCTCCTGGACGATGGTGTTGAGCTCCTCGAAGAAGGTGAAGTCGTTGGAGTGGATGCCGTTGAACGAGGACTCAGCCATGTCGACGAACCCGGTGGTGGGTGGGTCGGCGGCGGCTGCGAGCGGGTAGATCCGCGTCGTCAGCAGGGAGTCGAGACCGAGCAGGGCACGGATCACCAGCCAGTTCGAGTACGTCGGCGACTGGAACACGAAGTATCCGTCCGGGACGTCGCCTTGATGGTCGGGCGGCAGGAACAGGTACTTGCCGCCCTGACCCCTGTCCGGTCCCGCGTTGCCCATGTCGGCGACGTAGCGCTGCCACAGGTCGTCGACGAAGCACAACGAGTTCGGCGGCGCCTCGACCACGGTCGGCCCGTCGCCCTTGAGGTCGAGAAAGGTGGTGCCGTAGGTCGTCTCGGTGTTCGCCGTCAGCACGACCGGCGCGGAGGTACTACGCGGGTCCGTACAGGCTATGACATTCGATCGTGCACCGATGCTGCGCAGCCCGTTGCGCATGGCCAGCATCGAGGCGCCCGGTACACAGTTCAGGTACACGTCGATCCCGCGCAACAGGGCCAAAGCGTCGTAGCCTAGCTCGACTGTCGCGGCGGTTGGCACCCCGTCGAAGAACTCCATCACCCCGAACGGGGTGTCGATCTTCGGTGGCGAGCCGAGCGATTCCCGCACCTTTGCCGAAACACCTGGACCCAGTCCTTGCTGCGTCATGACCGCATCCGTTCACGAAGGTAGGAGCCTGACCAGGCAAGACTTGTTCCCTCAGGCCTGTGTTTCACCCCCCGCCAAGGGTGAATGCGGAGAGCCGCCGTGGGGCTCCAGGGCCTGGCGCCTCCACCGGCATGGCCGGGTGCGCGATACTTCCGGTGATGGGACGACCGTGTACGCCAATCCGGAAGCCTCGTCGTGGGTCGAGATCGGAGACGCGATGGGGCAGGCGCTGCTTCAGCTGATACCGCTGGCCCTCGCGGCGGCGCTGAGCAGCGTCCCCATCACCGCCACCATCTTCATCCTGCTGTCGGAGCGCCGCAGCCGCTCCGGCCTAGGCTTCCTGGCCGGCACGGTGCTCGGCACCTTCGCCACCGTCGCATTGGCGACTGTGGCCGGCCACGCGCTTCCCGGACGACCACGCGAACATGGCGCTCTCGTCGGGAAGCTGGAGGTGGTGATCGGCATTGCGCTCGTGCTGCTGGGCGTGGTGACCCTCGCGCGTCGGTCCCGCGCGGGGAGAGGAAGTGGACCGGGCTGGCTGGACAGCATCGCCACGTTCGGCATCCTGCCCGTGTTCGGCATCGGCCTGGCGCTGAGCCTTCGTCCGAAGGCGATACTCCTGGCGGCGGCGGCGGGCCTGGCGATCGTCAGGGTGGACCTGGTGTTCCACGGCAACCTCGTCCTGGTGGTCTTCTACACCGCGATCGCCACCTGCACCGTAGGCGTTCCCATCGTCGCGACGATCCTGTTTCCACGGCGGATGGAACCTCGCCTCCTCGCGGCGAAGGGGTGGATCGCGGCTCACTCCAGCACGGTCGGTGCCACGATGATGATTGTCATCGGCGCCTTCGTCATCGGCGTCGGCGTGAGCGGCTGAGCACGCCGGTCAGCGGTGCGACACCGCCGCCGGCATGCGCAACCAGCAGGACAAGGATGAACGAGGCCACCTGCAGCCGCAGCCACCGGCGAACTCCTCCGCGAGCTGGTCCACGACCCCAACCGCGACTACCAACCCACCGGAAGACCGCCAGGACCAGCCCGCAAACACCCCAAATGACCAACAGCCGAACCCACGAATCGTAGGTTCGGCTGTCGCCGATGTCTTGAGACATCACACGGTGCCCCCGGCAGGATTCGAACCTGCGACGCACGGTTTAGGAAATAGATCGGTATTACTTAGATACTAACACGGCCCTGATGCGATGAAGGAGCGGGGCCTCCGCTCCTCGTGGGTCCCCGGCGGATGCTGGGGTTGCTCGCGTTTCACGACGAAGGAGGCCCCTGATGGAAGCCTACGCGGGACGGCAGTTTGTGGGTATGGATCTGCATCGTCGCCGGTCGGTGCTGGTGCGGATGACGGCCGCGGGGGATGTGCTCGAGCGGGTCCGGATCGTCAACGACGTCGAGAGGTTGGCGGCGGTGATCGCCCGGGCCGGGGAGAGCCCGGAGGTGGTGTTGGAGGCCACCTATGGCTGGTATTGGGCGGTGGATGCGTTGCGGGAGCAGGGCGCGGTGGTGCACTTGGCGCATCCGTTGGGGGTGAAGGCGTTTGAGTACCGGCGGGTGAAGAACGATGAGCGGGATGCCGTCGACCTGGCCGATCTGTTGCGGATGGGCCGGCTGCCCGAGGCGTGGATCGCGCCACCGGCGACGCGGGAGTTGCGGGAACTGGTCCGGCACCGCGCGAAGCTGGTCGGGCTGCGTTCGCATTGCAAGGCCGAGGTCCACGCGGTGCTGGCCAAGTGCGGGGTGCAGGTGGCGGTCAGTGACCTGTTCGGGGTCGAGGGCACCGCGCTGCTGGACCGGTTGGACCTGGCGGCGCCGTATGCGGCCAGGATCGGGTCGCTACGCCGGATCATGGACGGGCTCGACTTCGAGATCGACCATGTCGCCGGCATGGTGCGCGGGCGGCTGGCGACGAATCCGGGCTATCTCGCGGTGCAGACGATCCCCGGGATCGGCCCGACCCTGGCCGCGGTGCTGGTCGCCGAGATCGGCGACATCGACCGGTTCACCCGGCCGGAGCAGCTGACCTGCTGGGCCGGGCTGACACCGACCCATCACGAGTCCGATGCCCATGTCCACCGCGGCCGGATCACCAAGCAAGGTTCCCGGCTGGTCCGGTGGGCGGTGGTGGAGTCGGTGCAGGTCCTGCCTGACACCACGGTGGTCGGGCAATTCCGCGACCGGGTCGCTGCCCGCCGCGGCCACAACATCGGTGTCGTCGCGGCCGGTCGCCGGCAACTGGAGTACGTCTACTACGCGCTGCGCGACCACCACGTCCGCGCCCTGAACCAGCAAACGAACCCTCCCGCGAGGACGGCGGCATGAGCCGGTCTCGCCCCGAAACCGGTCAGCGCGGGTCGTGCAGGTCAAGACCCCCATCCGTGGCGTGGTCGCCCTTCTGATTGACCCCGCCGACCCAGCACCGCGCACCCCATCATGCCGCCCCTGCCGCGGCGAAGGGATGACAGCAGCCCTCACCAGGACTGCCAGCACCGGAGACACCGGGCCATGACGAGCGCTACGCCCCACCATCCGACTTCAGCAACGGAGCCACCGCAAAACTTCTTCTCCGCCTCCCACATCGTGCGCCGAACGACGCCGACGTCAAGGCCCTCCGGCCGCTATCGCGGTCGGGCTACGCCCGAGCCCTGACCCCGACGCCTCACTTCGGCGCGTCCCAAACCCAGCGGAGAAGCAGAACAACGGTCACGAGCAACTCTTGACCGGCCCCGCTCCTTCAGGGATGACCTGCGAGAATGTCGGGGTAATGACTACTGAGTTACTCCGAAACTGTGTGTCTAAGAATGCAGGGGTGGGGAATGGAATTACTACGTGGGGAATGGTCGACGACGGTCTGCCCTCGCTGTGCGGCTCTGCTGTGCCCGGTGAGGCGGCACCCTCGCCGGGCTGACGGCTGCTGGCACGGCTTTGACCGGGACAACGCGCATGCCCTGGGTGACCACCGGGATTGCCTGCCCGGGGACGCGCTCGCCCTGGCCGAGGATGATCCACACGGCGAGGAGTACGACACCGACTCTGACGGTCCAGACGCCTGCCGGTGGGCGGCGCGCTGGCGGACGGCTGCGGCGGCGCTGGGGGACAGTACAACGGCTGACCAGCCGCTCGCGGTGGTCGCGCTCGACCCCGCGACCGGGCCGCACCTGGTGGCGCTGCACGCCAACTACGGGACCGCTGGGCCACACCGGACCCGGATCGGGCGACGGTCCGGTGACGCGCTCATGAGTGAGGCGAAGGCGCGAGCCCTGGTGGTCTGCACCTGGGGGCATCTCCACTGACTGGAATCGCGTGCTGAGATGTTCGATCTCGTGCATCGAGATGCACCCGGCCAATGCTGGCCACCCATGGCCATAGGTAGACGTACCTAGACAACGCCCTGCGAGGTAACGGGTTTCGGCTCATCCTGACTTGTCATGAGCACTTCCGACAGTTTGGATCCGGTGCGCTGGGCAACCACCGACGAAACGATGGTTGCCTTGCGCAAGAGCAGGCCAACCATCTATCGCTACATTCGCGAGGGTCGCCTAGTTGCTAAGCAGATCCCTCCTTCACGTCAGATCTTCATCAGCCAGGCCAGTATTGACGCAGTGCTTGCCGGTGCGCGGAGGGTGGCGTGACCCCGGAGCAGCGCCGCGAACGCGCGCTGAAGGCGATCAACAGCCGGTGGGCACGGCCAACAGCGCGCGATGAGCAGAGCGAGGCGGCGGCCCGCGCACTGCGGCGTCGCTTCGAGATCCAGGTTGATCCGGACGGCCAACTGCCAGCCGATCGCCGCCAACAACTGGCCGAGTACGCGCTGAAGGCTCACATGGCCGAGATGCGCCTTGCCCGCGCCAGGAGGCGTGGTGACCCTGCATGAACGGTGCGGACACGGTTCGGGCCGCGCTCCGTGAGAAGCGCGGCCCGACCAGTAGGAGAACCGTTCCAACGAGAGCCACCCAGAGACCGCCCACCTCATACAGGTACGTCGTCGCCGTGAGGCCAGCTACAGGCTACCGGAGTACGCCGATAGCCTGCGAGACCCACTGGACGGACTGGCCGGACGCATCCCGAGTCGCCGCTCGATCACGGGTGCGTACTTCCACCTGTACGACCTGGGCTTGATGTCGCAGGACATGCACGCGCAGTTCCGGGAGCGGTGGAGGTGTGCAGCATGACGTGGACCAAGCTGTCGGACGACTTCGGTGACCAAGTGGCCGGCCTCTCGGACGCAGCCTTTCGTACCCACGTGGAAGCGCTGGTGTGGACGATGCGGCGTTGCACGGGCGGGATGCTGACAGACCGAGACGTACGCCGGTTCGCTGAGTCGCCGGACGCGGACGCCGGGGTCAAGGAGTTGGTTGCCCTCGGCTACTGGACCGAGGAGGACACCGGCTACCGCATCCGCCACCACATGGAGCACCAGCCAGAGCCCGATCTAGTTGAACGGCGACGCGGCCAGGCGGCCGAGCGCCAGCGACGGAAGCGCCGACGAGACGCCGGACTAGTCGAGAGTCATCCGTCACGGCGTGACTCACTCAGTGACGATACGCGTTACCCGGGTCGGGACGGGTCGGGTCGGGACGGGCTAGCAACAACAACCACAGGAGAACTAGGAAATGACGCGATGAGGCAACGATCCGAGGCCGAGCTACGGGCGGAGGTGGAGGAGCACGCCCGGTCCGCGGAGGCGTGGTACCGGGACACGAGCCTGGAGTACGCGGTGACGCCGGGCGGGTCGAGGTTCCACTTCGTCACCTGCCCCATGGTCGGTGCCGCGCTCAACGCTGCGGGACGGGGAGAGGCTCCTTACCCGGTACGGCTGTCGATGGACGACGTGAACGCCCGGAACCTGCGCCCCTGCGGCGTGTGCATCGGTGGCAACGACCCATGGATGAGAGGTAAGGCATGACCGAGAAGCCAGAGAACGAACGCCGGGTGCTAACCACCCACGTCGAGGTCACCGAGCACGGCGCGGACTACTTCGAGGTCGATGGCGACGGCGATATCACAGCTGAGCGGGACAGCTGGTTCGCCGGGGTCGTGGTCGTGGACCCAAATGGTCGCCTGGCGCACCTGCGGCACCTGGACACGACCGGCCACTATGACGAGGGCGACGATGCCGATGAGGGATGAGCGGTACCGCCGCGACTTCGAACGTGCCAACCGTGATCGGTTGTACTACCGGGCCGCTGCGGTCGACGCGGTGGCCGCGCTGCTGCTGGCGACCGGCGACGACTACGGGATCTTGACCGGCGACGATCTGGCCGACGTACACCGCCGAGCGTCGGAGTTGCGTGCCAGAATGCGTAGCAGGACTGGCTGACGGAGCCGTCCGGCCGGAGCCGCTGGCTGCATGAGCCGCTGGCAGGGCAAGTGATTTGCCTTGCCTGAAAGGGCTCTCAGCCATGCCTACCGTACTTACTACCTCGGCTTTCGACGGACAATTCCCAGCTGAGGTCTACCCCGTCATTCTGAACGCGATTGCCGGGGGAAACCCCTTCGCACAGTCCCTCACCCGGTGGGACTCGGGCCAGACCGACTCGGTCTTCCGCACCATCACCGGCATGTCCGGCGCGGCGTGGATCAACGAGGGTGACGTGAAGCCCACCGTGGAGATCCAGACCGAAGGCGTGCTGGTGAAGGCCGAGGAGTTGGCCGGCATCCCGATGCTGTCGGACCGAATGATCCGCGACTCCCGCACCGACATCGTGTCCGAGGTCCAGCGGGTCATGCGGGAGTTCTTCGCCCGCCGCCTCGATGACGGCCTCCTGCACGGCGACGGCGCACCGCCGAACCCCAAGGGCGTGTTCTCCGTCGCCCCGGACGCGGCGGCCGGTGAGAGCCTGTGGGACGCCGTGACGGTAGCTAAGGGCGAGATTGTGGCCGCTGGCGGTACGCCGACGACCCTGGCGCTCGACCCCGTGGCCGTGGTCCAGGAGGAGGGCCGGATCGACGCCAACGGCTACCCGGTCTACCGCGACGGCCTGACCCGGTACAACGGCCTGGACGTGGTGGCAGTCCCGGCGCTGGCAGCTGGTGAGGCGATGGTGTACGACCGGTCCGAGGTGTTCTGGGTGGTGGCCGAGGACTTCACCATCACACCGAGCCGGGACTACGCACCGGCCTATGAGCGGGACTCGGTGGCCCTTCGGACCTCCGGCCAGTTCGGGGTCGGTGTCCCGAACCCGACGAAGGCGATCCGCCAGGTGACGGTGACGCCTGCGCCGTAGACGGCACGTGCCCCCGGTCCCAGGAGGTCGGGACCGGGGGCAGGCTGCGCTCCCCTCGCGAGGGCTTGGAGGGAACGACCGGCGCGGGCTCTATCGGGCTACGAGCCAACTGCGTCGGTGCGGGTAATCTCGGCCAGCGCGAGTGCGGCGCGGAGGTGGTCCTCCGTCAGCAGGTAGACGGTGTAGGCCCACCCCAGCTCCTTGTCGGACTCGGACGTCGGGTTGATGCAGGACTCGGCGGCTGCCGGGATTTTCCGTCCATCCTGAATCCGGAACAGGGTCCGACCGGACGTGTAGACGTAGATCATCGGGGTGCTGCCGAGCCGCAGCGTGACGCGATCCGACTTCTCCTGCACGTGTGAGGTGAAGCCGTACTTGGCCTTGGCCTGCTTGATGAACGAGACCATGTGCGGGCGGCGGGACGGCTCGTTGCCGTGCCCCAGGACGTAGGTCTCGTAGTCCGGTGTGTCGCCGTTGGCGGCCGGTGCGTCGGCCGTGAGTCCGAGCAGCGCACGTACCTTCGCGACGTCCTCGGCGTTGTCGGTGTCGAATTCGATCCTCATGGTGTCCTCCCCTGATGTATCCCGGCAGAATCCGGTGATTTCCTGACAAGGATGGGATACATGGGGGATAGATGTCAAATAGACGCGATTTCAGGTCGGACTCACGTCCACGACATCGGAAAATTGGAAGGCGCGACCGGCGCGGGCTCAGGGGACTGCCAGCACGCCAGCCGCGCCGCCTATACCGGGCCTACCCCGTGGTTGGGTCCGGAGTCCAGTGAGCGGGCAGCCGACGAAAGCCCATGACAGGAAGGGGTTTCGCCGGTCTGGTCCTCGGCATCGAACGGGTCCGAGTCGAACCAGCGAACGTCCGAGGCCCCGAGGTGTCCGTGGACCTCAAGCAGATCGGCGATGCTGGGCCAGAACACCAGGCTTGGGAACTTGCCGAGCCACTTGAGTGCGATCCATTGCTGGCCGCGTTCGTCGGGCGGGAACTCGATCCCGAGTGCGACGACGCCCGTGCCGCTCACACCTGAAGGGTCGCGATATCGGTACAACTCGAACCTGCGCATCAGCACATCACCAGCCGTCCACGCATTGCAGAACCCCGCTCTCACCATTAGTGGTCATGTTGTCATGACCAGTTAAGAGTATGCGGAGTCGCGCTCTGCCGGTCAACGGTTCACGCCGCGAAGATGTAAGACTGGTCGGAATGGCAGGACGACATAACAAGACTCAAGGTGTGATGCGCTGGTGAGGATCGACCAGGTGAGCGGCATCCCCGCCTACCGCCAGGTCGCCACGGATCTTCGCGACAAGATCAACTCGGGCGACTATGCGCCCGGTGCCAAGCTGCCGTCTGAGCGCGTATTGACCGAGGACTACGGGGTGTCCCGGATCACCATTCGGGAGGCGATCGGCCTTCTCCGTTCCGAGGGCCTTGTGGAGCCGAAGCAGGGCAAGGGGCTGTTCGTCCGTAACCCTCCTTCAGTGCGAAGGCAGAGCAGCACCCGGCTTGGTCGCAAGGCACGTCAGGAGAACCGCGCCGCCTTCCAGGGCGACGCGGAAGCGAGCGGCTTCCGCCCGGAGGTGGAGACGACAGTCCGGACCGAGCCAGCCTCCGACGACCACGGCGAAGCGCTCGGCGTACCTCCGGGAACCGAGCTGCTCGTGCGAGAGCGGATCATGAAGGCCGACGGCGTGACGGTCCAGCTGTCGACGTCCCGGCTGCCGCGCGAGCTGACTCGCGGGACGGCGATCGAGGACGAGAATCCCGGCCCGGGTGGCATCCACCAGCGTCTCGAGGACGCCGGGGTCAGGCTCGACCGCTTCACCGAGGCCGTGATCACCCGCATGCCTAATACGACAGCCGGACTTCGTGATCCTCATGGTGTGCGGGCTTGTCGGCGTTGGTAGTGGCTGGTTCGGGCGCGGTGTTGGTGTCGGCGTCTTCTGA
>NZ_SLWN01000011.1 GCF_004342025.1 Kribbella steppae
TCCTTCGTCGCGAGCCACGCCGAACGTTCACAACAAACGCCCGGCGTCACTCACACCTGCCCAAACTCAACCTTGACTCGCGGCGCGAAAGCTAGACGGCCGGGAACGCAGAAGACGGCGGAGGGCAACCGGGGCCGATCAGCAGCCAAGGCTGGTACGACGTACGCCGGCTAAACGGGTATACGTCGTACCAGCACAAAGGGCTCAGGTGGTGAAGGAGCCGGTGACGACGGCGTAGGACTCGACGCCGTCCTTCTGGGACCAGAGGCGGATGCGGACCAGGGTTCCGTCGGTGACGGCGAAGTTGCAGAACGACCAGCCTTCCAAGCTGGGGCTCTCGTCGCACGCAGGACTGACCCCAGCGCGACCCCAACGACCAAACGCCGCGCGACGATGAGCACCTGGGCGACGACCTCCGGAGCGCGGACGAGCAGGTCGCGATCGAGTTGCCTGCCTCTACGGATCAGAAGGACACAACGGTCGCCATCTCCGCCGCGGATGTTGGGCGTACGGGACCTGCTCGCGTGGTGCGCGCGATCGCCGGATCTGCGCTACCTGACGTAGCGCTGGTGTCCGTTGTTATGGGCGCGTGGCGGCGGTCCAGATCGCCGAATCGGTGGCGCCGCCCGGAGCGATACCGGACGGTGCGACTGCTGTCACGGGAGCGATGTAGCCGGCATTATCGACTGGCTAGTGCCCAGTGGCTCGACCGACCAGCTACTGTCTCCACGATGGTGATCAGGCGAGCTGAAAGGGCTGGCGGGGTGCCGGCCGTCATTGCGTCGCGGCAAGATTGCGCCATGCTCGCCGGCGGACCCTTCCTCGGGTGCGCTGGTGGGCCATTGCCATGACCGGAATCGAAGCTTCGACCTCTCCCCCTCCCTTGCCGGGCTGGTTCGGACCCAGAGCCAGCCCAGATGACCCGGCCGTCTCGGCCCTGATCGCCCGCGTCGCGCGAGGGGCCGGATGGGCAGACATCGGCGGTGGGTTCAACCTCAACGTGCGGATAGACGCTGAGCCGCCGGTTGTCCTCCGGGTTCATAGGCCCTGGGTCCGCCGCGGCCGGGTAGCGGGACTGCGGCGCCTGCGGGAGCGGCTCCAGCGGACCCAAGTCCGCGTCGCTCGGCCGATTCGGATTCCCGGCTGCGACCTCCTGAGGGTCGCTGATCGTTGGGCTGAGATTGAGGAGTTCATCGATCATGTCCAGCCACGGGCGGACGAGGACTCCTACGTCCGACTATTCGAGGAGCTCGGACGCCTTCACACTGCGCTCAAAGCAGTCTGGGAGCCCAGTCCGCCCGAACCCCTCGACGACCACAGAACCTTCGGCCAACTGCGTTACTCGGTCGGCTTCACACGCCGCAGGTTCGGACCCCGCAGCGAGCCGGTCGTGCATCGGATGCGCCAACTGACCGGCGAGCTCTCCAAGCTCCGGAAGGAGGTCGAACTGCCATGCACTCCGATTCATGGGGACTACAAATTGGGCAACGCGGGAGAACTGTCAGACGGCTCATGGGCCACCTTCGACCTGGATTTTGCGAGGGTCAGGGAGCGGGTGTACGACATCGCGGCCAGCCTGCACCACGTCGCACAGGACGGCGAATTGCTGGAGCCGCGACGACTGCTCGCCGCCTACGAAGGCACCGCTCCGGAACCGCTGACTCGCGACGAGCACCGTTGGCTCCCCGGGGCTCTAGCCCTTATACCCTTGCACTGGGCTGCCACCGCAGGGCTCGTGGGCGACGGCATCCACGAGGCCGAGAGCGCCATGACCGCCGCCGAGGCCTGGTGGTCGCGCCGGGCTGAACTCTCGTCGTAGTCCGGCGGCCGCGCTCGGGGACTGGAGTTCTCGGCCGAGCTCCGACTCCACTGAAGCGGCTGGCATGTCGCGCTAACCAACCTCTGCGACGAAGCGTGGAGGAGCGTACCCTCGGGCGTGCCTTAGCCTCCCACCCCGGCCAGCAGCCGCATAAGTGCCGTTTCCGAGCGTTTCGGACCCGGGCTTGGACGGGCTCGAGACCCATCCGGTATCGCTCCGACCTGAAGTGCCCCGGAACGACGGCTCGGGTGCGGTCGTGCCGGACAGCGGCGTCGACAATGTTGCGACCAGGGGGTTGTAGCCGCGTAGCCACACGTTGTCGCGGCCGGCTCACCACGTTCGTCAAGGCCGTCCAGGCCTCGCGACCGAACCGTGCCAGATCAACGCGCCAGATCCTCTTAATCAGCGGATCCTGCTAACGCGGTTGCTAACACGAGGTCTGGACAACCCTGGACGTCTACCGACGATCTGGGCTCGCGGCGCTCGGACTCCACGCGCGATCTGGACGACCATGGACGCGGCTGGCCGATCTTCAGCGGCCTACGGAACAGAAGACCAGGATCATCCGCTGTCCCTCGGTATGAGGTTGGTGAGCGATCAAAACTGGGAGCGCTTCCAGCCCAGCGCTAGCGACGGGCTATGTAGTACGCGTTGAACGCGTCGGCCTCGACGTGAGCGACCTCGACCGAGGAGAAGCCGGCGTCGGCCAGCATCTGCCGGGCCTTCTGCTCGCCCCAGACCGTGCCGAGTCCGTCGCCGCCGAGGGACAGCGAGACCGTCATGCAGTGCATGGTCGAGACGCCATACAGGAAGGTGGCGAACGGGTTGTCCAGGTTGTCCTCGAGGTTGCTCGACGCCTGGATGTCGACCATCAGGAAGACGCCGCCGGGCCGCAAGGACGCCGCGATTCCGGCGAGCACCTGCGCCGGATGCGCCTGGTCGTGGATCGCGTCGAAGGCAGTCACGAAGTCGAAGCGAGAGTGCTCCCCCAACGAAGCGGCATCGCGTACGACGAACTCCGCGTTCGTCAATCCCAGCGCGGCGGCCTCGGCCTGACCGGCGGCGATGCCTTCGGCGGAGAAGTCGTAGCCGACGCATCGGCTGCGTGGGTAGGCGGCGGCGATCAGGTTGGTCGCGTGCCCGCTACCGCAGCCGACGTCGGCGACATCGATGCCATCCTCGAGCCGCGAAGGCAGCCCGGGCACGAGCGGAAGTACGGCGTCGATCAGTGCGGCATCGAAGACCGCGCCGCTGTCCTCGGCCATCAGGCGATGGAACTCGGTGTACTCCGAGTACGGAACGCCACCGCCCCGGCGGAAGCACTCAACCAGAGACGACTCGACACCGGCCAGCAGCGCGAGGAACTGGGTTGCTCCCGCGAGGTTGTCCGGTCCGGCAGCGCGGGTCAGGAACGCGGCGTGTTCGCGCGGCAACCAATACGTGCGGTCGCCAGCGTCGTACTCAACGACACGGGCGACGGTCATCGCGCCGAGCCACTCGCGCACGTACCGCTCCTGCAGGCCGGCGGCGCCGGCGATCTCGTGGCTGGTGGCCGGCGGCAGCTCCGCGAGCGTGTCGTAGAGGCCGACCTGGTGGCCGATGCTCATCAGCAACGCAAGGGTCCCGTGGTTGAGTACGTCGCCCATCTGTTGCCCGAAGGCCTCGATGCGATTGGTGTCCAGCAGTGTTTGGCTCATGATGAGCTCCTTTCACCTTCGCAGCGTCGCACCGGGAGGGCGACCCGAGCATCGGTGAATTCGCCTATTCGTGCGCCCGGGTGAGGTAGGCGGCTGCCTCGGTGCGATTCCGTACGCCGAGCTTGGACAGGATGCTGGCCACGTGGTGCTCGACGGTACGGCGACTGATGTACAGCCGGGCCGCGATCTCCGGATTGGGCAGACCCTCGGCCAGTACGGCGAGGACGTCGAGTTCCCGCTTGGTCAGCAGCCCGAGCCCCCGTGGACCGAGACGAGCAGCAGTCGCTCCAGCGGCTCGAAGCCAGGCAGCAGCCGCGTCGGCATCAGCAGCCGCGCCCAGGTCCTCGAATACGGCGAGAGCGATCCGGGCCTCGGCAACGGCAGGAGCAGGATCGTAGGAGCACAGGGCGTGCGCGAGCAGCATCCGAGTACGCGCAACCTCGAGAGGCATCTCCAACAGGCCGAACCAGGTCTGCGCCGCCGTCAGCCGGGCCGCTGACTCACGAGACTTCCCCTGTGCCAGAAGGGCTCGTCCACAGAGACGGGCAGCGCGTGCTGCGATCAGCCCGCTGTCGGTCGTCGTACAGAGGGCAGACAACCGCTCTGCCTCCGCGACCGCCCCGGCAACGTCACCGGTCGCCAGACAGGCGGCGCCAAGCACCTCACGCAGTCGGGCCTCCTCCAGAGGCGTCGTGTCGTCGAGCTGGCGTCGTACGAGCGAGACAGCCATCGCCACCTCCCCCGCAGCCAGGTTGGCAGCCGCCAGGACAGGCAGTACGACGGTGCGGTCCTCGAAACCGGTGAGAAGACGACGTGCCTCGCCCACTCGGCCCTGACCGAGTCGGAGGTCGGCAAGGAAGGCAGCCGCCTCCGCCTGAACCGCTGGCAACGCATCACGCGCCAACTCCGCTGCCGCGGTCAGCTCGAGCTCGGCTCGCGGCCAGTCACCAGTGGAGATCAGTACGGCGCCGTACGACGCACGGCACGTCGCGTGGAGGTACGGGCTGCCGTAGCGCTCGATGAAGCCGTCGAGCGAGCGGGTCCACTGCACTACCCGCAGGAAGTCGGCACCACGCACACACGAACGCATCAGCAGGCAGCTGGTTAAGACGACAGTGTCAGGCCGGGCGCCCTCACCACCGAGTGCACCGGCCAGAGCCTCGTCCAGCAAGGCAGTGCCCTCGATGACCTGCCCCAGGTTGATAAGAGCCGAGCCCCACAAGCTGAGTGCGCACAGCTCGAGGTCCCGGTCCCCCACTTCGGCTGCAACGCCGTACGCCGCCTCGGACCAGGCAGCAGCGTCTGCCGCGTCGTCCGCGGTTCCAGCTCGGGCAAGCGAGGCCCACGCCGACACGACGGGGTCACCGACATCGGCAGCCACCCGGACTGCCCGGGAGGCCCACCCCTTTGCCGCAGCATGGTCGCCGAAGTTGGCGTCGTACAGCAGGCTGAGGCCGAGGGCCGTGAAGACGGCCTCAGCCGGGTCGGAGCGGCGGAACAACGGATAGGCACGCTCCCAGCACGAGAAGGCGGCCCGCGTGTCGCCGAGCCACCACTGCGCGTTGCCCAGCCCGGCGAGACCCGCGGCGGTGTCCTTCACACCGTCGGAGCCAAACGCAGCTCGCGCCGCCACCCAGTCCCCGTCGCCGAGCGCCTTCTCCCCGGCCGCAAGGAGACCGCCGATCTCCTCCACCCCTCGACGGTAGACGCGCTGCGGCCCCCGGGGAAAGTGGGAAGTTCCCGGGGGCCGTGGCGCTTTCAGTCTGGTCGGCCGCAACCCGATGTCGGCTGCGGCCGGTCAGCTAGGTCAGCTGCAGCCGGAGGTGCTGCCGCAGCCTTCGCAGACGTAGCAGGAGCCGCTGGGGCGCATCTTGGTGCCGCAGGTGAAGCACAGTGGTGCGTCGACCGAGGTGCCGGTGATGAGTTCGAACATCTCGGCGGTGGTGCGGACCTCGGAGGTGTCGATCGGCTTGGCAGCGGCCGCCTCGACGGGAGCCGACTTCTCCGGCGCCGGCTCGACGGACTTCAGCGACTCGGCCTCGGAGACCTCGACCGGGGCCGGCTCGTAGGAGCCGGTGTCGAGCTGCCGGGACCGCTCGTCCGCGGAGTAGATGCCCAGGGCGGCCCGCTCGTCGAAGGGCAGGTAGTCCAGGGCCAGCCGGCGGAAGATGTAGTCCATGATCGACTGCGCCATCCGGACGTCCGGGTCGTCGGTCAGACCGGCCGGCTCGAACTTCAGGTTGGTGAACTTCTGGACGTAGGTCTCCAGCGGTACGCCGTGCTGCAGCGCGATCGAGATCGCGATCGAGAAGGCGTCCATCACCCCGGCCAGGGTCGAACCCTGCTTGCCCATCTTCAGGAAGACCTCGCCCAGACCGTCGTCCGGGTAGGAGCCGGCGGTCATGTAGCCCTCGGCCCCGCCGACGCTGAACGACGTGGTCCGCGACGGCCGCGACTTCGGCAGGCGCTTGCGGGTCGGCCGGTACTCGATCACCTTCTCGACGATCTTCTCGGCGACCGCGGCCTCGGCCGCAACAGCCTCGGAGGCCTTCTTCGCCTTCGCGTCCGCCAGCGGCTGACCGACCTTGCAGTTGTCGCGGTAGACGGCCAGTGCCTTCAGGCCGAGCTTCCAGCCCTGGAAGTAGACGTCGGCGATCTCCTCGACCGTCGCGGTCTCCGGCAGGTTCACCGTCTTCGAGATCGCGCCGGACAGGAACGGCTGCGCGGCCGCCATCATCCGCACGTGACCCATCGGCTTGATCGCCCGCTCGCCCATCGCGGTGTCGAAGATCTCGTAGTGCTCCGGCTTCAGGCCCGGTGCGTCGACCACGTGACCGTGCTCGGCGATGTACTCGACGATCGCCTCGATCGTCTCCTCGGTGTAGCTGTACTGCCGCAGCGCCCGCGGCACCGTCTGGTTGACGATCTGCATCGAGCCGCCGCCGACCAGCTTCTTGAACTTGACCAGCGAGAAGTCCGGCTCGATCCCGGTGGTGTCGCAGTCCATCATGAAGCCGATGGTGCCGGTCGGTGCGAGCACCGAGGCCTGCGCGTTGCGCCAGCCGTTCTTCGCACCGACCTTCAGCACGCCCTCCCACGCCGCGGTGGCGTGCTTCTGGACGTCCTTGTCGATCTCGTGGATGGTCCGGATCGCGTCGTTGGCCGCGGCGTGCTTGCGCATCACCCGGGTGTGCGCGTCCTTGTTCCGCTCGAAACCGTCGTACGGGCCGACGACGCCGGCCAGCTCGGCCGAGCGCTTGTACGACGTACCGGTCATCAGCGAGGTGATAGCGCCCGCCAGTGCGCGACCACCGTCGGAGTCGTACGCGTGGCCGGTCGCCATCAGCAGCGCACCGAGGTTCGCGTACCCGATGCCCAGCTGGCGGTAGGCGCGAGTGGTGTCGCCGATCGCCTCGGTCGGGAAGTCGGCGAAGCAGATCGAGATGTCCATCGCGGTGATGATCAGCTCGACGGCCTTGACGAACTTCTCCGAGTCGAACAGGTCGTCGTCGCGGAGGAACTTCATCAGATTCAGCGACGCCAGGTTGCAGGACGAGTTGTCCAGGTGCATGTACTCCGAGCACGGGTTGGACGCGGTGATCCGGCCCGTCTCCGGCGTGGTGTGCCAGTCGTTGATGGTGTCGTCGTACTGCAGGCCGGGGTCGGCGCAGGCCCACGCGGCCTGCGAGATCTTGTCGAACAGCTCACGCGCGTCGACGGTCTCGATCACCGAGTTGTCCAGCCGCGCCCGCAGCCCGAACTCGCCCTTCTCCTCGACCGAGCGCATGAACTCGTCGGTGACCCGGACCGAGTTGTTGGCGTTCTGGTACTGCACCGAGGTGATGTCGCGGCCGCCGAGGTCCATGTCGAACCCGGCGTCGCGGAGGACGCGGATCTTCTCCTCCTCGCGCATCTTGGTCTCGACGAACTCCTCGATGTCGGGGTGGTCGACGTCGAGCACGACCATCTTGGCCGCCCGCCGGGTGGCGCCGCCTGACTTGATCGTCCCGGCGCTCGCGTCCGCACCGCGCATGAACGAGACCGGACCGGACGCCGTACCGCCGGAGGACTGCAGCAGCTCCTTGGAGGAACGGATCCGGGACAGGTTCAGGCCGGCACCGGAGCCGCCCTTGAAGATGAGGCCCTCTTCCTTGTACCAGTTCAGGATCGAGTCCATCGAGTCGTCCACGGCGAGGATGAAGCAGGCCGACACCTGCTGCGGCGAGGACGTCCCGACGTTGAACCAGACCGGCGAGTTGAAGCTGAAGTACTGGTGCAGCAGCATCCAGGTGAGCTCGTGCTCGAACACCTCGGCGTCGGCCGGACCGGCGAAGTAGCCGTAGTCCTCGCCCGCCTTGCGGTACGTCTTGACCACCCGGTCGAGCAGCTGCTTGAGGCTCCACTCGCGGTTGTCGTGCCCGACCGCGCCACGGAAGTACTTCGTGGTGACGATGGTGGACGCGTTCACGCTCCAGTAGTCGGGGAACTCGACCCCGCGCTGCTCGAAGACCGTCTCACCGGTCTTCCAGTTCTGCTGGACGACGTCGCGGCGCTCCCACGTCACCTCGTCGTACGGATGTACTCCCTCGGTCGTGAAGATGCGCTCGATGGTGAGTCCCGTGGGCGCGTTCTTCCGCCCGCGGAACCCGGCCGCCGACCTCTTGGTCGACCCCGAGTGGCCGGTCACCGTCTCTGTCATGGTTGCTCCTCGCCCTGTGTCTGCACTGCCGCGGTCTGTCGGGACCGCCCCGTTAGGTTCGTGCCGGTACTGCGTGACTGCTCAACCGCCTGTCTTGCGTGTTACTGGGTTCCCCGATTTATGTCTGCTGGGTCGGCTTCAGCGGGCGCGGCTCGGTGCCTTCCGGCTCCTTCTCCGCCCGCAGCAGCGCGATCTCCGTCTCGAAGTCGTCGGCGGACTCGAACTGCCGGTACACGCTCGCGAATCGCAGGTAGGCGACCTCGTCGAGCTCCCGCAGCGGCCCGAGGATCGCGAGTCCGACCTCGTGCGCGGGCACCTCCGGCGAGCCGCTCGCCTTGAGCGCGTCCTCGACCTGCTGGCCCAGCCGGGCCAGTGCGTCGACGTCCACCGGCCGGCCCTTGCAGGCCTTGCCGACCCCGTTGATGACCTTCTCCCGGCTGAACGGCTCGGTCGCGCCGGAGCGCTTCACGACCGTGAGCTGCATCTGCTCGACGGTGGTGAACCGCTTCTCGCACACCGGGCACTGCCGACGCCGGCGGATCGCTCCGCCGTCCTCGGCGACCCTGCTGTCGACCACACGGGAATCGACGTGCCGACAATACGGACAGTGCACGACGAATCACTCCTCCCGTGAGGTCGCCGCGAGGGCTTCCTGTGGACCAGCCTGGGGACAACTTGTGTGTAACTGACCACTACCTGTGGAAAATTACACCCGTGTAACCACTACATCTAGGGATCCTAGATCGCTGCTCCGACAGTTTGCAAGAACGTCCGGATCCCGCGCGCGTCTCTTTGTTCCAACACCCGCGCAGGCCGGTGTAGTCCCGCGTGGCGCCGCCGGAACGGACCCCGACGGGCGCAAACTATGGCCCGCCGAGGGGGTCAGGGGGCGGGCAGGCAGAAGTCGAAATCGCAGCCCAGATCCGCTCCCAGAACGTGGTCGCGGAACAACTTTCGGTAGCCGGTGAGCCGCTCCGTGGCGGGCTCAGGCAGGTCGGCCCGGCGTTTCTCCAGTTCCTCGGGTGCGACGAGCAGATCCAGGCGAGCTTCGGAGACGGACAGACGGATCTGGTCGCCGGTCCGGACCAGCGCCAGCGGCCCGCCGAGCGCGGCTTCCGGCGTCACATGGAGCACGATCGTGCCGTACGCCGTACCGCTCATCCGGGCGTCCGAGATGCGGACCATGTCGCGTACGCCGGCCCGCGCCAGCTTGGCCGGGATCGGCAGATAGCCCGCCTCCGGCATGCCCGCTCCCAACGGCCCGGCATTCTGCAGCACCAGTACGTCGGACGCCTCCACATCCAGATCCGGGTCGTCGATGCGCGCAGCCAGGTCCTCCAGCGAGCTGAACACGACAGCGCGCCCAGTCGTCTCGAACAGTGCCGGATCAGCCGCGGATCGCTTGATCAACGCACCGGACGGCGCCAGCGAGCCACGCAGCCACACCAGCCCGCCCTTCTCCCGGCTCGGTTCGCTCAGGGGTCGCACGACCTCCCGGTCCACCCAGGCAGGCCCATCACCCAACCGCTCTCCCAGCGTCTCCCCGGTCACCGTGAGCGCAGACAGGTCCAGCAGGTCCCTCAACTCATGCAGTACGGCGGGGAGGCCGCCAGACGCATGCAGATCCTCCATGTAGTGCGCACCGGTGGGCTTGAGCTCCACCAGCACCGGTGTGGTGTCACTCAGCTCGTTCAGCTCATCTGGATCGATTGCCAGCCCCAGCCGTCCAGCCATCGCGGTCAGGTGGATCAGCGCATTGGTCGACCCGCCAATGGCCAGCAGCACCCGCAACGCGTTGCGGACAGACGCCGCCGTGACGACCTGGTCCGGCGTACGCCCTGCCACCGCGATCGACACAGCCGCGGCACCTGTCGCCTCACCGAGCCGCAACCGGTCTGCGTGCACGGCTGGCGCGGCAGCGCTGTCCGGTAGCGCCATGCCGAGTGCTTCCACGATGCAGGCCATCGTGGAAGCGGTCCCCATCACCGCACACGTCCCCGCAGTGGTGGCCAGGTTGCGCTCTACCTCGCCGATCTCGGTCTCAGAGACGTCTCCTGCCCGGTAGCGCGCCCAGAACCGCCGGCAGTCGGTGCACGCGCCGAGCCGCTCGCCCTGGTACCGGCCGGTCGACATCGGGCCGGTGACGAGCTGGATCGCCGGGCGGCCGGCCGAGAACGCGCCCATCAGCTGCGCCGGCACGGTCTTGTCGCAGCCGCCGACCAGGACGACGGCGTCCATCGGCTGGGCCCGGACGAGCTCCTCGACGTCCATCGCCATCAGGTTGCGGTAGACCATCGCGGTCGGTTCGAGGAAGCTCTCCCCCAGCGAGATGGTGGGGAACTCCATCGGCAGCCCGCCGGCCGCGATGATGCCGCGGGCAACGGACTTGACGAGTTCCGGCTGTTGCCGGTGGCAAGGGTTGAAGTCACTGGTGGACGTGGAGATACCGATCACCGGCCGGTCCAGCGACTCCGGTGACCGGCCGCTCGCGTGCAGGAACGCGCGCCGCAGAAAGCGCGAGAAGTCCCGGTCGCCGTAGCTGACCAGACCGCGATAAATCCCACTCAAAGCAAACCCTCGCTTCGCTCGGGGGGTGGGGGTAGTGAGACATCCGGCGTCCGACGGAGGTGCTCGTTCAACAGCCGATACATGCTCTCCGGCGGTACGGCGGCCGGCGGGCGAACCGCGTCGTACGAGATCAAGCCGCGCAACACCAGACTGCGTTTGCGCAGACCGAGCGCGATCCCGGCCTGGAACTCGAAGTTCACCAGCGGGAGGTAGTCGCGCCAGACCTCGCGTGCCGCCTCGAACCCGCCTTCCCGGAAGGCCCCAACGCACGCGAGGAGACCTTCGGGGACGGAGAAGCCGGTCATAGCACCGGCCGCGCCGACAGCCAGTTCGTCGAGCAGGCAGGTACCGCCGAGGCCGCCGAAGATCGGTACGTCGAGTCCGGCCACCAGCTCAGCGACCGCGGGCGGGCTCGGCGACGACTCGGACTTCACCGCGACGACTGAGGGCACATTGCGGGTGGCGGCGACCAGGTCGGCGGTGGCGATCGGGACTCCGCTGATCACCGGGTAGTCCTGCACCACGAGCGGTCGTTCAGTGCGGTCGGCAACCTCGTTCAGATGCTTGCTCAGGGCCACCGGATCGCTGGAGTTCACTTGAACCATCAGCCCGGCGAGACGCGATCCGACTACTGGCAGGACGTTCGCAGCCTCCGTGCAGACCTCGTCGAGGTCAAGGGCACTGATGCCGATCACGAGCGGAAGGTCGGCAGCGGCAACGACCGTCTGCACGACGGTACGACGTTCCGCGGGGGTCAGCCGGGCCGCCTCACCGAAGACGCCGAGCACGGTCAGTCCGGTCGCGCCGATCGTCTCGTAGTGCCTGACCTGCCGTGCCAGCGACTCGGTGTCGACAGCCGAGCCGTCGGCCGTGAGCGGCGTCGCCAGCACGCCCCACACCCCGGGATCCAACGTCATGGGGCTCCTCTCGTCGTCACCGCCGTGGCCACCGTGTACGCCTCCAGGCTCTCGGTGCCACCCTCCCTGCCGTACCCGGATAGTTTCACCCCGCCGAACGGCGAGGCCGCGGCTGCCAGCGCCACCTCGTTGACACCGATCATGCCCGCTTCCAGCAGTGCAACCGCGGTGTCGGCGCGTTCCAGGTCAGTGGTGAACACGTACGCCGCCAAGCCGTACGGCACCGCATTCGCCTGAGCCAGCCCGTCCTCGATCTCGCCGAACGGCAGGATCGGCATGATCGGCCCGAACGGCTCGTCCCGGAGCACCGCCGCACCGGCCGGGATGTCCGTCAGCACAGTCGGCGGATAGAAGTACCCGCGTCCCTCGGGCTTCACACCGCCGCAGTGGATCTTCGCATCGCTGCCGGCGACAAGCGCCGCCACTGCCTCCCGCCGGCGGGCGTTCGCCAGCGGTCCGATCTCTAATCCCTGGGCCCGGTCGACCACCAGCTCGACGAAGCGGTCGAAGACGGATCGTTGGACGAAGACCCGGCTGGGCGAGATGCACACCTGACCGGCGTTGCGGAACTTCGCCCGGACCAGGGTGTCGGCGGCACGGCGGAGCTGATCTTCGTCGAGATCGTCGAAGATCAGTACGGGCGCATGACCGCCGAGCTCGAGCGTCAACGGCTGCAGCCGCTCGGCGGACAGCCGCACCAACGTCTGACCGACCGGCACCGAGCCGGTCAGCGTGATCTTCGCGATCACGTCGGAGCCGATCAGCCGCTCGCTCACCCGCGGCGGGTCGCCCGTGATCAGGTTGACCACGCCGTCCGGCACGCCCGCGTCCGCCAGGGCTCGTACGAGTGCGGCCGCCGTACGCGGTGCTTCGATTGCCGGGCAGACGATGATGCTGCAGCCGTACGCGACCGCCGGTGCGAGCTTGCGGGCCGGCAGGGACGCCGGGAAGTTCCAGGCCGTGAAGGCGGCGACCGGTCCGATCGGCCGCCGCTCGACCCAGGAGCGGCGGCCCGGTGCGGACGGCAACAACCGGCCGTAGGACCGGACCGCCTCGCCGGCGAACCAGCTGAAGTACTCCGCTGACTGCCTGACCTCTGCCTCGGCTTCAGCAATTGGTTTGCCTTGGTCCTCGGTCAGGACTGTGGCGATGTCTGACAATCTGTCGAGCAGGAGCCGGCCGGCCCGGTCGAGTACCTCCGCTCGTTCGGCAGGCGCCGTACGACGCCAGATCGCGAAGCCGGCCGCGGCTGCGGCGAGGGCATCGTCCAGGTCCGCGTCGGACGCGTTGGGGACCTGGGCGACGACCTCCTCGGTGACCGGATTCAGGACATCGATCGTCCGGCCGTCCGAGGCTTCCCGCCAGGCACCACCGATGAACATCAGGCCACCTTGGTCAGGACGACCAAACTCAGCGAGGGCAGGGGCAGCTCGAGCTGGAGGTTGAACCCGCCGTCGACCTGAGCCTGTGTGTCGTCCGCGAACTTCTCGAGACCTTGGCGGGCGGTTATCGCGGCCAGCTGCTCCGGGGTCGGATCCTGCGGCGCGCCCTGGTCCTGCCAGACGGTGTGGCTGTTGCTGTGGCCGGCGTCGATCCGGTAGTGCCGCACGGTCCACTCACCGGTGTCGAGTCCGTTGACCTCGACGTCAACCCGAGTCGGGTCCGGGTCCTCGGCATACTGATCGTCCCGGTGCCGCCAGACCAGGATCGCGACGCTGCCGTTGGTCGAGTTGCGGCTCGCGATGACGTCGACCTCCTCCGGCAGTCCGTTGCCCAGGGCACTGATGTCGGAGATGTCGGCGGACTGGTCCGAGGTTGCGGCGAGGCGTCGGTCGCCGAGATGCGCGAAGGCCCGGTAGGCGTTCATCAGCGGCTTCTCGATCCCGGACGCGGTGACGAAGCTTCTGGTGCCCTCGAAGTAGCGTTCACCCTCCATCGAGAAGCTCCAGGTGGTTGCCTCGTGCACCTTCGCGGTGTGCTGTGCGTTGAGATCGAGCACCTTCTTCATCAGCTTCGCCTGGAACACCGGGTAGTACTCGTTGTTGCGGTAGGCGAAGTTCGCGTTGTCGTAGATCCCCCAGTGCGCGGGCACCGAGGCGTCGCACTCGTCCACGATCACCGGCGCACCGACGTACTGCGGGAACTGCTCGATGACGGCGAGCGCGCGGTCGATCTCGCGGAGCATCTTCGGGGTCGACGGCGACTCCTTCACTGGCGCTGGTGCGCCGATCGGGCCGTACGTGCGCCACGGCGTGAAGTGCGAGCCCTTGGTGTGGAAGGAGACGAAGTCGACGGGTAAGTCACGGTCGGCGCAGGCCTGCAGGAAGCCATGCAGGAACACTGCGCCCTTGTCGCCACCCGTGACCGCGGGTCCGCCGACCTTCGCCGCCGGGTAGACGTCGCGGATCGCCTTGACCGTCACGTCGTACAGATCGTGGAACTGCTCCGGGGTACCGCGCCAGTAGGAGATGTCCGGCTCGTTCCAGAGTTCCCAGAGCCAGTGCTGCACCTCGTCGACGCCGTATCGCTCGAGTACATGTTCGACAAGTGCCGCTACCAGACCACCCCACTTTGCATAGTCCTTGGGCGGGTATGACCACCAGCCGGCCTCGTAGGCGCTGTACTGGCTGGGGCTGTTCTCGAACGGGAACTCGTCTTTCGCTTCGTCCGGGACGAGGGCGAGCGGGGTGAAGGCGAGCTCGACCAGTGGATGGTGGCCGGAGCCGACGATTGCGTCGTACGTGAGGTCGGCGATGGTGAAGTCGTAGAACGGCTTGCCGTCCGCGTCCTCGTGATAGACGTTGCCGCTCCCCCAGTGCGGCAGGCCGAGCCCGGTGCCGCTGTTGAAGATGTTGTGCGGGCGGACGTGGTACGGCGTCTCCGCGAACCCACCGATCGTCTGCAGGGTCCGGCGGCCCTGGGGTGTGTAGGTCCAGTTGATCTCGTCGTACCCGAGGCTCGCCCACGGGCGATCGAGTACGCCGAGGTCGCCGCCGGCGTCGACGGTGACGCGGGCCGCACGGATCGGGACGGCATCCGGGTCGGAAGGTGCATAGGGCAGTCGTTGAACGTCGCTGGGAGAGGCGTTCTGAGTCTGATCCTGGGTCATATCAGCCTTTCAGTCCGGTCGTGCTGATGCCGGCGATGATGAATCGCTGGGCGAAGAGGAAGACGAGAAGCGGAGGAGTGATCGCGAGTGCGGCCGAGGCCATCACGACGCCGTAGTCGACGTCGCCGTACGCCGATCGGAACGTGACGAGGGCCAGCGGGAGGGTCTGCATACTCGGCGAACTGGTGGAGATGAGCGGCCAGAGGAAGTCGTTCCAACTTCCCAGGAACACCAGGATCCCGAGGGTCGCCAGGGCCGGGCGGATCAGCGGTACGACGACGTACCGGTAGATCTGCCAGGCATTCGCACCGTCGGCCTTGGCCGCGTCGATCAGGTCAGGCGGGAGATTCACGACGAACTGTCTGACAAGTACAACTCCCAGCAATGACACGATGTGTGGCAAAGCCAACGCGCCATACGTGTTGAGCAGGCCGAGTTCGCGGAACTGCTGGAAGAGCGGCACGAGGACGACCTCGCCCGGAATCAGCATCGTGGCCAGGAGCAACCCGAAGACGACGGCGTTGCCGCGGAACGGGAGCTTGGCCAGGGCGTAGCCGGCCATCGAGCAGACCAGCAAGGCGAGAACCGTGGAGACCACGGCGACGACCGTGCTGTTGAAGAAGGCGATGAAGATGTTGACGGCACGGCCGCCGGGATCGACGAGCATCTCCCAGTTGGCCAGCGTCGGATCGCTCGGCAACAGCCGGCTGCCCGGTGTGGTCGAGCCTTCGAAGGACGACGAGAGCGTCCAGAGCAGCGGCAGTCCCCAGAGGATCGCGAAGACGAGGGCCGCGGCTGTTGCGAGCCAGCGGGCACGGCGGCGTTGGGCACGGACGGTTGTCGTGACACGAGGTACTTGCGCGGTGCCGGTCATGGGGCCTCCCGCCCTGGACTGAGGAGCGCAGGGAGCCCGGAGCCAAAGCCCCATGACCCGCCGCGCCGGAGGCGTGGCATCAATACCGTCATGACTTCACGCTCCGTCGGCTGACGACCTGATGGACGACCGTGACCACGAGGATGATGAGTGCGAGCAGCCAGCCGATCGCGGCGGCGTACCCGGTCCGGAAGTCGCGGAAGCCGGTCTCGTAGAGCATCTGCAGTACGACGCGAGTGCTGCCGCTCGGACCGCCCTGGGTCAACAGGTAGACCTGCTCGAACACCTTGAACGAGTCGATGAGTCGCAACAGCACAACCAAGCCAAGTACAGGTGCAATACCAGGCGACGTGACATACACAAACTGCTGCCACCTGCCGGCGCCGTCGATCCGGGCTGATTCGTACAACTGCTTCGGGATGTCCTGCAGTGCGGCGAGCAGGATGAGCAGCGGGAAGCCGACGCGCCACCAGAGCGTCAGCAGGACGACCGCGCCCATCGCCTGACCGGGCTCGGTCAACCACTGCTGCACTGGGAGGCCGACGGCTTTCAGGATGGTGTTGAGTGAGCCGTCGACCGGGTCGAGGACGAGGGTCCAGATCAGAGCGACGGCCGCGCCCGGCAGAAGGTATGGACCGACGAAGGCCGCGCGGAGCATGTTGCGGCCGGACAGGTCGCGGTTGAGGACCAGGGCGAGGATCAGACCGGCGGCCACCAGGACCGGGACGTTGAGTACGACGAACAGGACAGTGTGACCGAGTGCCGCCTGGAAGTCGCCGTCGCCGAAGAGGTTGGTGTAGTTCGCCAGGCCGACGAACCCACCGGTGCCCTCGGCAACGTTGACGTCGGTCAGGCTCAGGTAGAAGCCCCGGATGATCGGGACCGCCCAGAGGAAGAGGAACAGGAGTCCGAACGGAGCCAGGAAGATCACCGCCGACCACGAGCGCGGCTTCTCGCGCTTGGACGCCGTACGGCTCAATGGGATACGGGAGGTGAGAACACTCATTTCGGCTCCCGCATGCTCTCGGTCGCGCGGGCCGTGGCCCGGCGAAGCTCGGTCGCCACGTCCGCGCCCTGGTAGACGACGTCGTCGAGCGCGTCGTTCAGGTACTGGAACCCTTGGGTCCAGCGATAGGCGTACGGCGCGAACCGGGCGTGCTTGGCCTCGTCGATGAACAGACCCATCTTGCGCACCACCGGGTCGTTGCTCTTGGCAATGGCCGCGGCTGCGGCCGCGCTCGCCGGTGCCTGCGCACCGGCCCAGTCGACACTGCCCTCGCGGACCAGCCAGGCGATGAACTTCTGCGCCTCGGCCTGGATCCACTCGTTGTTCTTACGCTGTTTCGGGATGCAGTAGATGTGCGAGGTCGCGACCACCGAGCGCGGTCCGTCGAAGAACTGCGGCAGCGGGGCGACATCGAGCTGGGTGCCCCGCTGGGCGTTGGTCTTCATCAGCTGGGACAGCACCCAGGGAAAGGTGAAGACCATGCCGACCTTCTGGTTGCGGAACAGCGCGCCGAGCTGCGGTCCGGCGAGCTGGGCCGGCTCGACCTGGTAGCGGTGGACGAGGTCGCGTTCGAACTGGCCGGCCTCGATCCCCGGCGGTTCGGCGAACAGTGCGCGGCTGTCGGCGTCGATCAGATCGCCGCCAGCCTGCCAGTTGAGGGTGAGCCAGGGGTTGAAGGTGCCGGTCTCGCGGATGAAGCCCCACGGGCCGGACTTCTTCAGGGCCTGAGCGGCCGCGACGAACTCGGCGCCGGTGGTCGGCGGGCGGTCCGGGTCCAGGCCGGCCTTCTCGAACAGGGCGCGGTTGTACCCGAGGGCCGCGGGTCCGGTGCTCATCGTCACGCCGTACTGGCGGCCCTCGATGTTGGCGAGCTGCCAGGTGCCGTCGATGAAGTCGTCCTGGCTGAAGCCGAGGTCGTTGAAGTCGATCGTGTGCAGGAAGCGGCGCAGCGGCGGGATCTCGTAGCTGTGCAGCGCGATGATCGCGGGCGGGGCGCCGGCCAGCGAGGCCGTCAGGATCTTGGTTAGGTAGTCACCGCCGTACGCCGGTGCCGTGAACCGTACGACGACGTCGTCCTGTGAGCTGTTGTATCGATCAACAATCGTCTGCATCAAGGCGCCGTCGGGACCGGTGTAGAAGGTGGTGAACTCCAGCACCCGCCCACCACCGCGAGTGGTGTCGTCGAACGGCGAGGAACAACCGGCGAGAGCCGCAGCACTACCTGCTCCCAGTGCAAGCAGTTTGCGCCGGGACAAGCCGGTGGCCGGCCGACCTGGCGGTCCACCACTGGCGCGCGAGCCGCTCACACCAGCTGGACGTCGCAGCGCCGCGGATGGGAGGGGTGGGGCGGCGAGTCTGGCAGGCGCGGCGCTGGGCGGGAGGGGTGCGGCGGCGGGGTGGGTGGGAGGGGTGGGTGATGGGTGGGGGCGGGGATTTGCGGGCGGGGTGGGCGGCACGGAGTTCTCCCTCGGGGCGAGTGGAGGTCGAGCGGATTGCGGGCCGGGCAGCCGGGCCGGGCTTGCGGTGAGCGCGGTGCCGGGATCGCCGGCTCCGGGGGCTCGCCGTCTGGGGGTCTACCAGTTAGCCTGGTCTCGGCCTTGTCAAAAGTCAATGGTTAACAATCGACGATTTACACCGATGGAGGACGGCCGTGGCCGGACCGCTGGATCAACTCGCCCGGCAGACCGAGCGCAGCCCCGCGCTGTGGGCGACCGTCGTACCCGCGATTCGTCAGATGATCGTCAGCGGCGCCCTGGCCCCCGGCCAGCACCTCCCCGAGGGCGAACTGGCGACCGCGCTCGACATGAGCCGCGGCCCGATCCGCGAGGCGCTGATCGAGCTCGAGCGGGAGGGGCTCGTCGTCCTGCGCCGGCACCGCGGTGCTCAGGTGATCGCACTGACCGACGAGGACGTCGAGGAGATCTACACGCTCCGGCTGAGCCTGGAGCAACTGGCGATCAAGCGGGCACTCCCCCGGTTGACCGACGTCCATCTGTCGACGATGGACGACGTACTCGAGAAGATGCGGGCGCTCGAGCCGGACTACGAGCCGCAGACCGCGCTGGACCTGGACTTCGCGTTCCATGACGTGCTGTACCAGGCCGCCGCCCATGCTCGCCTCGACCGCGCCTGGCAGCAGATCCGCAGCCAGGTCGCCATGTTCCTGTACTCACGTCACGTCGCCCGGCCGGACTTCCACGAGATCGCGTACGCCGGGCACAAGGCGATCCGCGACATCATCGCGGGCGGCGACGCCGCAGCCGCCGTCGAGGCCATCGACAACCACCTCACCGGCGCCTACCACCGCCTCATCGCCGCCCGCCACGACAGCTGACCGCTCGACTTCGCCGCGCGTCACGACAGCTGACCGCTCGACTTCGCCGCGCGTCACGACAGCTGACCGCTCGACTTTGTGCACCGCTCGAGCACCACGCCTCAGCGTGTCGTGGCTGAGCGGTGCACAAAGTGCGGACTTCAGCGCGCGGCGAGAGCGTTGGCCTCGGCGACGATCTGCTGCCGGCGTACGGCGGTCAGGCCACGGGCGGCCGGGGTGTTGGCGTAGGTCGCGAGTACGGCGTACTGCTTCTGACCGAGCAGTGTCGTCATCGTCGAAACCGTCGACGGCGTCGCACCAGAGGTCAGCACGAGGTTGGCAAGACCCGTCGGAGTGGCGATGACGTCGAAGCTGCTCTCGACGGTCGAGCCGGCGACGGTTGCCGTCAGGACGTGCTTCCCGGCCGCCAGGGCGGTGGTGTCGACAATCGACCCGTTGACAATCGCCACTCCGTCGAGCGTGAGCGCGACCGGCTCGGCCGAATTGTTGCCAACAGCAACACGAAGCACCTGGGCCCGGTCGATCCGCTCCCCCGCAGCCGGGCTGAGGATGGTCGCGGCCGGCTTGACCCGCTGCGCGAAGGCGGTATTCCAGCCCGTCAGCTCGGCCGGCCGGTTCGTGATGATGCCGTCCACGCCGGCCTTCTCCAAGGCGTTCCAGCGGGTCGCGTCGTCAACGGTCCACACGTTCACCGCGACTCCGGCCGCGTGCAGTTCGGCGACGATGCCCGGGCGGGTCTGGAACGCGGCGTCCGACGGGTTGTACGCCGACAACTCAAGGTCCTTGGCGATCGCGACCGGATCCGGGTCGAGGGTCGACCGCAACAGACCGAGCGGCAACTCCGGCGCAAGCTCACGGATCCACCGCAGGTGCTGCGGCTCGAAGCTCTGCACGAACACCCGGCTGCTCATCCCACGGCTGTGGATCTCCTGCACGATCCGCTCGACCGACGCGCGCGTGTGCTCACCCTTGACCTCGAGCAGCAGGTTGCCGCCGCGCGTCTTGAGCCCGTCGAGCTGCGATGCCAGGGTCGGCACACGCTGACCGACGTACGCAGGTGCGAACCACGACCCGGCATCCAGCCCAGCCACCTGAGCCGCCGTCAACGACCGGACCGCGCCGGTGCCGTCAGTGGTGCGGTCGACGGTGGTGTCGTGGAGGATGATCGGTACGCCGTCCTTCGTCGGCTGTACGTCGTTCTCGATCCACTCGGCGCGCCCGCGACGGGCGACCTCGTCAGACGCAGCCGTGTTCTCCGGTGCGGCCGACGAACCACCTCGGTGCGCCCATACCCGCAGCGGCGCACCCGGCTTGCGGATGAACGACTCCTGATCGAGCGGCGTGACCTTCAGGTCGTCGAACGAGACGGTCGCCCCGTTGACGAGCAGCCCCTGCACGCCCGTCGTACTGCGGCTCACCATCGTGGTGCGCAGCGACTCACGGCCGTCGACGTACCAGGTGGCGCGGGTGCCGCGGACCTCCACCGCGACGGCGACCTCCTTGCCGACGCCGACCTGGATGGGCGCGGCGGCGGTGTCGGTGACGTTCCACGTGTTGGCCGGCGTGCGCTGGGCGAACTCGAGGCCGTTCGTGGCGGTGGAACCGTTCCGCAGCGTCGCGATCGACCACGGGACGGCGCCGCTCGGGGCGAGGTCGAGCCCGAACGCGACCCAGCGGGCGCCGTCGAGCGCGGAGTCGAAGCGCAGGTGGCTCTCGATCCGGAAGTCGGTCAGCGGACTGCCGAACGTGATGCGGCTCAGCTGGCTGGCACTGGCCGACGTACCGATCAGCCGGCCGCCTTGCACTTTCCACGTGCCGTCGACAGCCGACCAGCCGGCCGGCAACGTCGTACCGTCGAAGGTCTCGTTGACCGTCGGTGTGGGTGCAGTCGCCGACCCAAGAGCGGGCTCAGCGACTGCGACCGGCAACGGTGTGGTCAGGAAGGCGGTAATGGTGGCTCCAGTAGCGAGAGCGGCCAGTACTGCACGGGGGCGGCGTGACATGAGCATCATGGCCAACGACCGTAGGAAACCGACACCAACAGCGCCAGAGCATGTGATGAATTGACTGCCAACGCAGGGTGGCTCCGCCGATGGGTACGGGCTGATGCGTGAGGATGGCGGTATGAAGCCGGTGATTCTTGATGTCGACACCGGGCTGGACGACGCCTGTGCACTGCTGCTCGCCGCCCGCCACCCAGAGCTCGATCTGAAGGCTGTGACCTGTGTCGGCGGCAACGTCGGGCTGGACGACGTTGTGGTCAACACACTGACGGTGCTGGAGGCGGCGGGGCGTTCTGACGTGCCGGTCGCGGCCGGTGCCGCCGTACCGCTGCTCCAACCTGTCCGCGCCGCTCCCCACGTGCACGGCGCCGACGGACTCGGCAACCTCGACTGGCCCCGCTCTACGCGTACGGCGGGTGCCGGCCACGCGGTCGACCTACTCCGCGACGTACTGCGGGCAGCCGCTGCGTCAGGTGAGCTGGTGACGCTGATCCCGCTGGCACCGATGACGAACATCGCACTGCTGCTCCGGACCTACCCTGACGTCGCGGCCGGTCTGCGGGAGATCGTGTTCATGGGTGGCGCGGCTGGCATCGGGAACGCGACCGCGTCGGCGGAGTTCAATATCTGGACCGATCCGGAGGCGGCTGCGATCGCGCTCAATGCTGCCGCGGAGCTTGGCGTACCGGTGACGATGTACGGCCTGGACGTGTTCTACGACGTGGAGATCTCGCTGGATCAGGCACGGTCGCTGGGTGGTTCACCGTCGGCCGAGCTGGCGCGGAAGCTGATCGAGAAGCGGAGCGAGCTCTACCAGTCCGACGGCGCGAGCATCGGCGACGGCGGCGCAGTGTGCGCGGTGATCGAGCCGGCCGGGCTCACGACACAGTCGTTCCCGCTGCGCGTCGAGCTTTCCGGCACCTGGTCGCGCGGCCGGACGATCGTCGACACGCGCGACTGGTCCGCCGACCTCAGCAGCGACCCGCATGGCCCTTCGTCGACCGTCGTACAGGTGGCAACGGCTGTGGACGGCGCGCGGTACGCCGACCTCTGGCTGAGCACGGTCAAGTAGCCACGAGCTCGTTCAGGCGGGCGCGTACGCCGTCCATGAACAGGTCGAGCCCGTCGCTGAACCGGTCGGGCCCGTCTTTGAACCGGTCGGACCTGATCGGCTCGGCCACCACGGCGGCAAGCGTCCAGTGCGCGCTGGACTCGAAGATGGCACGGGCCTGCGGCTCGGGTACGCCGAGGTCCACGAGCGAGCGGATCTGCGCGCGGACGAGTTCCGCGCGCGATCCCTCGCCCTGGTCGCGATCGGGCGTCGCCTTCGCCTGGATCAGGCCGGCCAGACCGGGATGGTCGGCGTAGAAGTCGCGCAGCTCGAGCGAGCCGGCAGTGGTGACCGCGATCCAGTCGTCGACAGTGTGGATCTCGTCGTACGCCGTGAGGTCCGCGGCGAACTGGTCGAACGCGTTCCGCGCAACGAGCTCGAGAAGCTCATCCTTGTTGTGGACGTGGTGGTAGAGCGACGGCGCGCGGACCTCTAGGCGCTCCGCGACCGACCGCATGGTCAGGCCGGCGACTCCGTCGGCACGGATGATCGCGAGCGCGGCGTCGGCGATCGTGCTCGCCGAGATCCCGGCCGCCGTATGTGATGACGGATCGCGTCTGCTCACGGAAACCTCATTGTCGGCGCGGTGCGGGCACAGCTAGGTTGCTGTCTAACAACATTAGACAGCCTAACCCGAGGACGGCACCCGTGCCTGGATTGCGCCCGAACTATCCGTTGCGAACCGAGCGACTCGACCTACGGCCGCACCGGATGGACGACCTGGACGACCTGTACGCGTTCCACTCGCGGCCGGAGGTGGTGCGCTACACGCCATGGCCGGTGCGCGATCGCGAACAGACGCGCACAGCGCTCGAGGCCAAGCTCGCCCAGGACGCCCTGACCGAGCCGGGCCAGTGGCTCGTGCTCGCGATCGAGTTGCGCGAGACCGGCACGGTGATCGGCGAGGTCCTGCTCAAGTGGGCCGGCGAGGCCGACCGCCAAGGCGAGATCGGGTACGCACTCCACACCGACTACCAGGGCAAGGGGTACGCCTTCGAGGCGGCGCGCGAGATTCTCCGGCTCGGGTTCGAGGACCTCGGACTGCATCGGATCTGCGCCATCCTCGACGACCGCAACGGCCCGTCGGCGCTCCTGCTCGAACGCCTCGGCATGCGCCGCGAAGGACACCTCCTCGAGTGCGCGTTCTTCAAGGGCGAGTGGGCGAACGAGTACATCTACGCCCTGCGCGAGGACGAATGGCGCACCACCTCAGCCTGACCCGCTGCTTTACTGGGCTCGGGGAGGGGTTGCGATGGGGATCGACAACCAGATCTACAACCGGCTCGGCGAGAGTTGGTGGGACGAGGCCAACCCGCTGAACATGCTGCAGGGCAGTTTCACGCCCGGGCGGTTCGCCTACTTCCGCGCCGTACTCGAGCGGACCGGACCGGATCCGGCCGGACTGCGGGCCCTCGACATCGGATGTGGCGGCGGGTTCATGGCGGAGGAGTTCGCCCGACTCGGGTGCCGGGTGGTCGGGATCGATCCGTCACCGGTGTCGATCAAGACCGCCCGGCAGCATGCCGATGCCTCCGCGCTGCCGATCAAGTACGCCGTCGCCACCGGTGAGCGGCTGCCGTTGGACAACGAGAGCTTCGACATCGCGTACTGCTGTGACGTGCTCGAACACGTGTCGAATCTGGACCTCGTCATCAAGGAGACGGCCCGCGTCCTCAAGCCCGGCGGGATCTATCTGTTCGACACGATCAACCGGACCACGGCGAGCAAGGTGCTTGCGATCAAAGTGATGCAGGACTGGCGGTTGACCAGGATCGTCGACACCCAGTTGCACTCCTGGGAGATGTTCGTCAAGCCGACGGAACTCGAGGAAACGTTGCGCCGGCACGCGCTGCGGCTCGGCGAGGTCACCGGCCTCGGACCGCGGTCGAACAAGGCGTCGCTGCTGTGGAACTTCTTCCAGGCCCGGCGCGGCCGGATCACCTTCGGCCAACTGAGCCGCCTGATGGACGTCGGTCAGGTCAAGGACACGGCCGTCTCCTACATGGGCTACGCCGTCAAGGCAGCCTGACCACAGCGAGGATCAGCGGGCGATCGGGATCTGGAGGGTCTGACCCGGGATCACGTCGGCCGGGGTCGCGAGCTTGTTGAGGTCGGCGATCCGCTCGACGACGATGGCGGGATCCTGGGTCGGATTCGTGTCCTGGGCAATCGACCACAGCGTCTCGCCGGGCGCGACCTGGACCGGCACCGTGTGGGTGAAGTTCGGACCGGGCTCGAGCACGCCGGTGACGCGCAGGCCCAGTACGACGATCGCCGAGCCGAACACGATCACGGACAGAGCGGTCAACAACATCCGGCCGCGCCGAGTCAGCCGCAGCGCCGGCGCTTCGGCCGCCGCTTGGCGTCGCACCCGCGCGCCGTGGCCGTCGGCAACCCGACGGCCAAGGTCGTCACCGGAGCAGGCGCGGACCGGAAGGCGCTCGGTCGTCGTCCCCGCGATCCTGGGCCGACGGCGCGGGCGGGCGTCGGGCACCGCCTCGGGTGCCTGGCGTGCCACCAGTGCGTCTGCCGCGAGAGCCGCTGTGCTCATCGGATCCTCCAGACCTCGTTCAGACCTCGTCCTGCGGTGTCGATCCCCTGTCTACCGGCCGCCTCCGACAGTTTTTCTCCTGTCCCACCCCACCAGCCCCGGTCGGGTTCTGAAAGCAACCCCCGGCGACCGGCCCGAACACCTGTTCGATCGAACGCCTGTACGAATGATTAACCGATCGGCACCTCCGGCGCAACCATCTCCAACCACGACACGCCCACGAAATTCCCGAACCGCGTGGGCCTTATAACCCGACACACGAACAAGCGTGCGAACCGACACGCCTTCGAACAGATGTTTGAAGAATCTCAGGATTCGGTCTACGGTCGTGTCAGTCGAGCAAGCTTGGCCGGTGCGGGAACCGCCGGCCCGACCCGAGGAGCAACCACCGATGGCCAGGACGCCGAGCGGTTCCAGCAAGGACGACCCGACCACGGACAGCACTGTCACGGACCAGACCGCCACGGATCAGACCGTGACCGAGCTGCCCGACGGTCCGGCCGACGCGACCGGCCTGACGCCGCGCCAACGCCGGGTCCTGGACGTCATCCGCGATTCGGTGGACCGCCGCGGCTACCCGCCGTCGATGCGCGAGATCGGTGAGCGGGTCGGCCTGACCAGCTCGTCGTCGGTGTCGCACCAGCTCCGCGTGCTGGAGCAGAAGGGCCTGCTCCGCCGCGACCCGAACCGCCCGCGCGCGATCGAGGTCCGCTACCCGGGCGAGGTCGACGCCGCGGCACGCCGGGCCGCGCTCGGTTCGGTGCGACAGACGACGTACGACGAAACCGGTGCGGGCGATGTGCACGCGGCCGCGGCGTACGTGCCGGTGGTCGGCCGGATCGCCGCCGGTGGGCCGATCCTGGCCGAGCAGGAGATCGAAGAGGTCTTCCCGCTGCCGAAGGCCATGGTCGGCGAGGGCACGCTGTTCATGCTCCGGGTCAAGGGTGAGTCGATGATCGAGGCGGCGATCTGCGACGGCGACTGGGTCGTGGTGCGGCAGCAGCCGACCGCGGAGAACGGTGACATCGTCGCTGCGATGATCGACGGCGACGCGACGGTGAAGACGTTCAAGAAGACCAAGACCGAGATCCTGCTGCTACCACATAACCCGGCGTTCGAGCCGATCGACGGCAAGGACGCCATCATTCTCGGAAAGGTCGTAACAGTTCTGCGCCGAGTCTGACATCTCAGACGACGCGCGAAGTCGGGCGTGTCGTGTCAGCATTGAGTCATGACGACTGTCTATGACTTCAGCGCCCGGCGGATCGAAGGCAATGAACAGTCTCTTGCCGATTTCCGCGACCAGGTGCTCCTGGTGGTGAACACCGCGTCACAGTGTAGCCAAACTCCGCAGTACACCGGACTACAGAAGCTCTACAAGGCATATCGCCGGCAGGGCTTCTCGGTGCTTGGCTTCCCCTGCGACCAGTTCGGCCACCAGGAGCCTGGTGACGAGAACGAGATCGCGAACTTCTGCTCGACGATCTATCACGTCACGTTCCCGATGTTCGCCAAGATCGATGTCAACGGGTCGAAGGCGCTTCCGCTGTACAACTGGCTGAAGCGTGAGCAGGGCGGCCTGCTGGGCGGACGGATCAAGTGGAACTTCACCAAGTTCCTGATCGGGCGGGATGGCGGGGTGATCGCACGGTACGCGCCGACCCATTCCCCCGAGAAATTGGCCGACAAGATCGAGGCGGCGCTCGCGATTCCCGCACCATCGCGGGAAGCGAACGACTGACTCACCCCGCGGATTCGATGCCGGCGATTCCGCACGAGGCAGTTACTGACGTGAGAAGCACCAGAGTTCATCTCGGCGTTGCCTGAAATCCGCGCTGAAATGAGACACCTGAACATCATCCGTCGCAGCGCCGCACCATTCGCCCCGCATTCCGAACATTCGCCGCGCCGACCGTGTCTGTCCTTTCTCCAGGCGCACGAGAACATTCCCGTGCATTCGCACAGGCGTCCGATCAGTCGCGGTCGACGAGGACTGCTTCCGGGTTGACGTCGAGGCGGAGGCCGCGCCAGACGGGGTGGCGGAGGCGGGCGTCGGCGGCCCAACCGGAGTAGGTGACCTCGGCGACCAGAGCGGGATCGAGCCAGTGGGCCCGGCGGCGGTCGGAGGTGGGGATGGTCGAGGGGTCGAAGGGTGGCTGGTCGATCTCCAGACCGGCCAGTTCGGCGCTGAGCAGGTCGAGGGTGGCGAAGTCGAGGCCGGAGCCGACCTTGCCGATCAGGACGAGTTCGCCACCTGGCTCGGTGTAGGCGCCGCAGTAGAAGGAGCCGATCTTCCCGGTCCGGTTGCCCTCCCCCGGATGCCAGCCGCACAGGATCACATCACGCGTCTTCACCGGCTTGACCTTGATCCAGTCGGCGCTACGACGGCCGGCCAGATACCGCGACTTCCGGCGTTTCGCGACCACACCCTCGAGCCCGGTCGACGCGGACAACTCCAGCGCCGCGTCACCGTCGTCGTACGCGGGTGGTGTCTCCCAGAACGGGTCGCCGATCTCCAGCGAGTCGAGCAGCCCGCGGCGCTCGTCGTACGTTGCCTCCAGCAACCACTTGCCGTCGAAGCGGAGCAGGTCGAAAAGCCGTACGGAGACAGGCACCTCGGTGATCAGGTGACGCAGCTGGCGCGGATCGCGCACATGCATCCGCCGCTGTAGGAGGCCGAATGACGGCGCCCCGTCCTCGTCCAGGGTAACGATCTCCCCGTCCAGTACGGCGGGCAGCCGCAGACCCGGCGCTTCGGCCAGACCGATCAGCTCGGGATAGCCGCCGGACACATCGCGACTGTTGCGCGACCACAGTCGGCAGACGCCGTCGTCCACCTCGGCGATGACCCGGATGCCGTCCCACTTCATCTCGTACGACCAGCCCGCCCCCGACGGCATCTCGCCCAGCGCGGCCATCATCGGCAGCACCGGTGGACTGGTCGCCGGACTCATGACGACTGCAACCGCTTGAGGGCGCCGAGCACCTTTTCACGATCGGCGGTGGGCCACATCGGGGGCAAGGAGGCGCGCAGGAAGGCGCCGTACCGCTGGGTGACGATGCGGGGGTCGAGGATGGCGACCACGCCGCGGTCGCTACTGCGGCGGATCAACCGGCCGGTCCCCTGGGCGAGCAGCAGCGCGGCGTGGGTCGCGGCGACCGCCATGAATCCGTTCCCGCCGGCCTCGTCGACGGCGCGCTGACGGGCGGCCATCAACGGCTCGTCCGGACGCGGGAACGGAACCCGGTCGATGATCACCAGGTTGCAGGTCGAGCCCGGTACGTCGATGCCTTGCCACAGCGAAAGCGTGCCGAACAGCGACGTCTCGGGCTCGTCGACGAACTCGCGGGCCAACTCCCCCAGTTGCGCATCGCCCTGGCACAGCACCTTCAGATCGGTCGCCTCCCGCACCGCGGCCGTCGCCGCCTCGGCCGCCCGGCGGGACGAGAACAACCCCAGCGTCCGGCCGCCCGCGGCGGTCACCAGATCGATGATCTCGTCGAACTGCTTCTGCCCCAGTCCATCGCGATGCGGCGGCGGCAGATGCTTGGCGACGTACAGGATGGCCTGCTTCTCGTACTCGAACGGTGAGCCGACGTCGAGGCCACGCCACGGCAGCGGCCCGGTCTCCGACGAGGAATCGACGTCCGGCATCTCGTCGTCGTCGGCGAGTTTGTCCGACGGCCGCAGACCCACCTGCCGGGCGATCGAGTCGAAGTCACCGCCGAGGCTGAGCGTCGCGGAGGTCAGTATGGCCGTCCGGTCCTTCAGCACGAGCTCGCGCAGCAGGCCGGCCACTGTCAGCGGGGCGATCCGGAGCTCGCGACCGAAGCGGTCGCGGTCGACCATCCAGACGACGTCGGCGTCGCTCAGCGCGGCGACGCGTTCGGATACGTCGAAGATCTCCTTGACCGCACCCTTCGACTGCCGTTTGGCGCCGTCCGGGTCGTCGTCCTTGTCATCGGTCTTCTTGTTGAGGTCGGAGTACAGCGAGCGGGCGGCGTCGCGGACCAGCGCGGCCGCCTCGAGCACCGGACCGTTCGAGGCCTCGATCCGCCCTTCTCGCGTCCCGTCCAGCGCGGCACGCAGCGCGTCCGAGGCGTCGATCAGGTCGTCGGCTTTGTCGTCGTCGACGAACCGGCGAGTCCGCTTCGCGGCCCGCTCGACCATCTGCGGCGAGAGCTCGTCACCCGCGGCGCCGGTCACCCGGGCCGGTAGCTCGTGCGCCTCGTCGACGATGATCACGTCGTGCTCCGGCAGGACCGTGCGGTTCTCGAAGGCGTCGATCGACAGCAGCGCGTGGTTCGTGATGACGATGTCGGACTTGCGGGCCTGCTCCTTGGCCTTCTCGGCGAAGCATTCCTCGCCGTACGGGCACTTCTGCGCGCCGAGGCACTCGCGGGCCGCGATCGCGACCTGCTGCCAGGCCTGGTACTGATGCGAGGGCGCGTGGTCGCGGTCGCCGGCCTCGCCGTCGAGCAACTGCTGCTCGGCCCAGTCGCGCAGCTCCAGCACCTGCTGGCCGATCTGGCCGGGTGGCGGCACGTCGATGAGCATGCCGTCGTCGTCCGGCGCGCCCTCACGGATGCGGTGCAGGCAGGCGTAGTTGTTGCGGCCCTTCTGGATCGCGTACGTCGGTCTGCGCGGCAGCAACTTCTCCGTTGCATCCAGCAGCGCGGGTACGTCGCGATCGACTAGCTGAGACTGGAGCGCCAGCGTCGCGGTGGAGACGACGACGCGTCGGTCCTCGATCGCATGCACGAGCGCGGGAACGAGGTAGCCGAGCGACTTACCGGTGCCGGTGCCCGCCTGGACGAGGAGGTGAGAACCGTCGTGCATGGAGGTGTTGACGGCCTCGGCCATCTCCACCTGACCAGGCCGGGTCTGACCGTTGATACCGGAAACAGCGGCTTCGAGCAGTTCGCGTACGTCGACTCCCACCGCCACACCCTAGCCCGCGCGGACGACAGTTTTCCGGTCCGGCAGGCAGGGTGTGGATAACCGCTGGGCTCAGACCACGGCGCCGCGGTCCGGCTGCGCGTCCCGGTCCACCTGCGGACGCTTCGGACGCGGTGGCGGCGCCGGGTAGCGGCGCTCCAACTCGAGCAGCAGCGGGGCCGCGGTGAGGTTCGACGAGTAGGTGCCGACCAGGATGCCCAGCAACAGTGCGAGCGCGAAGTCGGCCAGCGAGTCGCCACCGAGGAACAGCAACGCGCCCAGGATGAACAGCGTCGAGATACCGGTGTTGATGGTTCGCGGCAACACGTTCACGATCGCGGTGTCGATGACCGGGCCGAGGTTCTCGGTCGAGCGCGCACTGCGCGTCTCCCGGATCCGGTCGAAGACCACGACGGAGTCGTTCACCGTGTAACCGATGATCGTCAGAATCGCGGCCAGGAAGATGCCGTCGATCGGTTTGCCGGTCCAGGCGAACACGCCGATCACGACCGCGACGTTCTGCAGCAGGGCAAGTACGGCGCCCGCACCGAAGGTCCACCGGAATCGCGCGGCCAGGTAGAGCAGCTGTGCCAGCAGGGCGATGCCGAGCGCGATCAGACCCTTGTTGCGCAGCTCGCTGCCCAGCGACGGACCGATGCTCTCGTTCCGGATCAGTTCGGTCCCGCCGCCGATCCGGGAGATCGACTCGCGGATCTTCTCCGCCTCGTCGTCGGTGATCGTCCCGGTCCGCACGGTGATGTCGTCGGCGCCGGAGGCCTGGACCACCGCGTTCGGGTACCCGGCCTCGGCGACCGCGGCGCGGGCCTGGTCCGGCGTGATCTGCTGCGCGGTGCTCACCTCGAGCAACCGCCCACCGGTGAACTCGATTCCGAGGTTCAACCCGCGCACGAAGACACCCGCGAGGGCGATGACGATCGCCACGGCGGTGATCAGCAGCCAGCGACGGCTGTGCTGCATCAGACTGGGCCGCCGCGCCTCCAGCCAGGTCCGGACCCGGCCGTGGCCGGCGATACCGCTGATCCCCGGACGCTTCATGACGAACTTGCGGGAGACGACGAACTCCGCCAGGACGCGGGTCACCACCAGGGCGGACAGCATCGACGCGATGACACCGATGCTCAACGTGACGCCGAAGCCGCGGACCGGCCCGGCGGCCAGGAAGAACAGCAGACCGGCGGCCAGCAGGGTGGTGATGTTCGAGTCGGCGATCGCGGACAGCGCGTTCTGGAAGCCGCTGCGCAGTGATCGCGCCAATCCGTCCGTGCGGCCTTCGAGGTAGTCCTCGCGGGCTCGTTCGAAGACCAGGACGTTCGCATCGACCGCCATACCGATGGCGAGCACGAAACCGGCCAGACCGGGCAGGGTGAGTGTCGCTCCGAGTGCGGTCAGAGCGGCGTACGACATACCGGAGTAGGCGATCAGGCCGAGGACGGCCGTCAGGCCGACCAGGCGGTAGACCAGGATGATGAACAGTGCGGTCAGCGACAGGCCGATGATCGCGGCCGTTGCACTGGCCTGGATGGCGTCCTTGCCGAGCGACGGGCCGACGGTGCGCTGGTCGATCACCTCGACCGGGACCGGGAGCGAACCGCCCTCGATCAGCGCGGCCAAGTCCTTGGCCTCAGCCTCGGTGAAGGTGCCGCTGATCGTGCTGCTGCCGCCGGTCAGGCCGACGTTGCAGAGCTGGTTGCCGCCGTTCGGGTCCACTTGCGGGGCGCTGATCACCTCGTTGTCGAGCACGATCGCGATCATCCGCGGCGGGGTGTTGACCGGCTGGCAGGCGGCCTTGCCGGTGATGTTCGACCAGATCTTGCCGCCGTCACCCTTGAAGTTCAGCTCGACGAACCAGCCCTGGGCGACCTGCTGCGGGTCGAGCCTGCCCTCGGCGCTACCGATCATCTCGCCGGTCATGGCCGGCTTGGCCAGCCGCAGGAACCCCTGGCCGTCCTCGGGCGGCAGGTACAGCTCGCCGGCGGCCGGTTTGGCCGGCTTCGCGGCGACCTGGTCGAGCACCTCGTGGAAGGTGAGTTGCGCGGTCTTGCCGATCACCTTCGCGGCCTCGCGCGGGTCCTGGACGCCGGGCAGTTCGACGATGATCCGGTTCTCGCCCTGGCGGGTCACGGTCGGCTCGCTCACGCCGAGGGCGTCGATCCGGCGGTGCAGCACGGTGGTCGCCTGGTCGGTGGTCTCCTTGTTCGCCTTGACCGTCGGGGAGTCCTTCGCCTCCAGCACGATCTGCGTCCCGCCGCGCAAGTCGAGCCCGAGCTTGGGCGAGGCCGTCAGGACGACGTACGTCGACAGGGCCAGGACGACGAGCGCGAGCAGCGCACGGACGAGGGACGACCGGTTCACAAAGCCTCCGGAGCTGGGCACCCGACGTACGGGCGTCGTGATAAGAGCACACCACGCTCGACGTGGAACGCACAGTGTATGAAGCCATTCAAGCGCACCACGGCGGCAAGGGAGTGCCATGGCATCAGGTCGCAACCGAACTGATTGACGCGTCAGGTGAGCACGCCCTAACTTCTCAGCACCCGCGTTCCGTAGTCGCCTGCGGACCGACGGTGATCACCCCTTCCGCCCCGGTGGGTGATGAGTTCCCTGAGGAGGAACAGTGCCCGTAATCAGACGCCGCATCAGTCTGGCCCTCGCCGCCGCCATCGTGCCGGCCTTAGCCCTGGCCGCCGCCGGCAGTGCCGGCGCCGCGCCCGTCCCCGAACCGTCGGCGCGGATCGTCCCGGTCCAGCTCGCCAAGGCCGAGACCGGCGTGAGCGCGGTCAAGGACACCTATATCGTCGAACTGAAGAAGGGCATCCGGCTGAAGAGCGGGCTCGGCATCGCGCCGCAGCGCCAGTTCAGTACGGCGGTCAACGGGTTCAGCGCCAAGCTCACCCCGGCCCAGCTCGCCGACCTGCAGAAGAGCCCGGACGTGGTCGCGATCTCGCAGGACGTCTACGTGCAGAACGTGCTCGACACGACCCAGACCAACCCGCCGTCATGGGGGATCGACCGGATCGACGAGCGCAACCTGCCGCTGTCGAACTCGTTCACCTACACCCGGACCGGCTCCGGCGTGCACGCGTACATCATCGACTCCGGCGTCGACCCGTCGCACCCGAACTTCGGCGGCCGGGCCAGCTTCGACTTCAACGGCATCGACTCCAACAACACCGACTGCAACGGTCACGGCACCCACGTGGCCGGCACCATCGGCTCCACGTCGTACGGCATTGCCAAGAGCGCCCGGCTGCACGGTGTGAAGTGGCTGAACTGCAGCGGCGGCGGTACGGCGTCGTCCGCGATCGCAGCGGTCGACTGGGTGACTCGCAACGCGGTGAAGCCCGCAGTGGCCAACGCGTCGTGGAACTTCAGCGCGAACACCACGCTGGAGAACTCGCTGCGTGCCATGATCAACTCCGGCGTGTTCCTGGCCGCGTCGGCCGGCAACACCGGCGCCAACTCGTGTGACCGGCTGCCGCGCAAGATCTCGACCGCACTGGTTGTCGCTGCCTCCACGAGCACCGACGCACGGGCGTCGTACTCCAGCACCGGGTCCTGCGTGGACATCTACGCACCGGGCTCGGCGATCGTGTCCACGCTGCCCGGTAACACCACCGGGTCCTACAACGGCACGTCGATGGCCACGCCGCACGTAGCGGGTGTCGCGGCTCTCTACCTGCAGACGAGCCCGTCTGCGAGCCCGGCCACGGTGAAGTCGTACATCGAGTCCAACGCCACGCCCAACGTGATCAGCGGTGGCTCGACCGGCAGCACTGTGAACCGCCTGCTCTACTCGAACGGCCTGTAGTTCACGGGACGACGCCCCCGGGGTCTACTCGGGGGCGTCGTCGATCCCGTGCTCGATCGCGTACCGGACCAGCTCGGCCCGGTTGTGCAGCTGCAGCTTCCGCAGTGTGTTCTGTACGTGGTTCTCGACCGTCCGGTGCGACAGCACCAACCGGGTAGCGATCTGCCGGGCGGTCAGCCCGCGTGCGACGAGCCGGAGCACCTCTGTCTCCCGGTCAGTCAGCTTCGGCACCTCAGGCCCGGACCCGAGGCGCCGGTACTCCCCCAGCAACAGTCCGGCCAGTCCGGCGCTGAACACGGCGTCGCCTTCCGCAGTACGTCGTACGGCGTCGTCGAACTCGTCCAGCGACGCCGACTTCACCAGATACCCCGACGCCCCGTTCTTCACCGCGGCCAGTACGTCGTCCTGCTCGGCGCTGGCCGACAACACCAGCACCCGCGTGTCCGGCAGCTCTGTGGTGATCTCCCGGGTCGCGTCGACACCAGAGCCGTCGCCCAGCTGCAGGTCCATCACCACTACGTCCGGCCGGGTCGCCAGGGCGATCTTCACCGCACCCGACACGTCGGATGCTGTCGCGCAGACGTCGTACCCGCGGCTGCCCAGATCCCGAGCCACGCCCTCGCGCCACATCGGATGGTCGTCGACGATCATCACCCTGGTCATGGGACCCATGACCCGCCGCGCCGGGGGCGCGGCATCAATACAGTCATGCCGTACTCACTTTCAGTTCCCATTCGGTTCCTTCACCTGGGGCGGTGCGGACCATGACCGATCCGCCCAGGTCGGCGATCCGGCCGCGGATCGACTGGCTGACTCCGAGGTGCCCGTCGACCCGGGCCTGTTCCAGCCGGGCGGGCGTCGTACCGGTTCCATCGTCGCGGATCGACACCAGCACCTCGTCACCGAGGTCCTCGACCACCACCCAGGACCGGGCCTGCGAGCCGGCGTGCTTGTCCACGTTGCTCAGCGCTTCCTTGACCGCGGCAACCAGTTCCCCGGCAACGGCCGCGGGAAGGAGCACCTGCCCCGCGGGTACGACGACGTCCACGCGCGTGGTGGCCAGCGGCAACAACAGTCCGCAGAGGTCGATCCGGTCACCCTCGGCAACGACAGGCCGGGTCGACATCAAGGTGCGCAGGGCAACTTCCTGCTCGGCGGCCAGCTGGGCCAGCTCGACCGCCTCGCCGCCGATCGCGGTGCCACGGCGCTGCACCTGGGCCAGCACCTGCAGTACGCCGTCGTGGATCGACCGGCTGAGCCGCAGCCGCTCGGCGGTCGCGCTCTCGGCCGCGATCGCCTCCCGCAGCCGGGCTCCCGCCTGACGCAGGGTGGACGCGGCGTACCCGACGACCAGACCGGCCACGAGCAGCAGCTGCACGTTGGCGAGAATCTTCGAGGCGTTCTCGACACCCCGCAGTGACAGCAGCACCAGGCTGATCGTCGCGGCGCCGAGCAGGCCGCCGTCGCGGCCGCGGGAGATCGCCAGCGCGATCACCGGCCCGGCCGCCCACACCGAGGTCAACACGGAGGCGCCGCCGCGAATGTCGACCAGGGGCTGCGCGAGCAGGGTGGCATACATGCAGCCGACGGTGACGATCAGGTCAGCGAACGCGAGCCGGGTGTTCCGCCGCCCCCATCGCCGGCTGTAGCCGATCGAGGAGATCACCGTCCAGATACCCATGATCGCCAGCTGCAGCACGGCCCCGGACGGCCGGACGATCCCGTCCCACCGCGACCAGACCCCGAAACACGCGAACACCCAGGTGATCAGCCGGAACACGACCAGGGCGCGCCACAGCGGTTGCAGCAGGTCGACCGAGTCACGCTCCACGCGAGACAGTCTGCCAACGGACCGGCCCGCACGCCTGAGTAGTTCCACCGATCACGCAGGATTCCCCGCACCTTTCCCGAATTTTCCGGCTACCACTTCAGGATTCGCGAATTTCCCCGTACTGTCGCGCGAAACACGCTCGGGGGAGCTTTGAACACGCCGCGTCACCATGCGCGGCGGGTGTCGACGAATGTACGGAGGGGAATCGTGCGCAAGCTACCCGCCGGGCTGTTCAGCCTGGCCCTTGCGGCGACGATCGGACTGAGCTTTGCCTCGTCCGGCGCCGCTGCTCCGCCTCAAGGGGCTCCCGCAGCCACCGGTGCCAGTGAGCCGGCCCAGACGTCCGACGAGTTGTCGAGCCCGCTCGAGGACAAGCGTCGCGAGCTGCGCCAGGAAGCCCTGACCAAGGTGCTCAACGGTTCGGCCAAGGTCGAGAAGCGCGGTGCCAGCACCGTGGTCAACCTCGGCGCCAAGCAGGTCGGTGCGACGGGCACCAAGAACGCCAAGGGACGGGTCGACCAGTACGTCGAGCTGGGCCGGGAGAAGACCGACCGGATCTTCGTGGTGCTGGCCGAGTTCGGCAACGAGCGGCACCCGAACTACCCCGACCAGGACACCTCGCCGAACTTCCCAGGCCCGGCCACCTTCGAGGGACCGCTGCACAACGCGATCCCGGAGCCGGACCGCTCGGTCGACAACTCCACCGTCTGGCACCCGGACTACAACCGCAACTGGTTCCAGGACATGTACTTCGGCACCGGCAACTCGGTGAAGAAGTACTACGAGAAGCAGTCGTCCGGCCGCTACAGCGTCTCCGGCACCGTCACCGACTGGGTCAAGGTCCAGTACAACGAGGCCCGCTACGGCCGGTCCAACGGGTACCCGTGCACCGGCAACGTCTGCAACAACACCTGGGCACTGGTCCGGGACGCGGTGAACCAGTGGGTCGCCGACCAGAAGGCCGCCGGCCGCACCACCGCGGAGATCACCGCCGAGCTGAAGACGTTCGACCAGTGGGACCGCTACGACTTCGACGGCGACGGCAACTTCAACGAGGCCGACGGCTACATCGACCACTTCCAGATCGTCCACTCCGGCGGCGACCAGGCCGACGGCGACCCGTGGCAGGGTGAGGACGCGATCTGGTCACACCGCTGGTACGTCGGTCTGGCCGGTGGCCCGACCAACAACCCGGCCGGCGGCACCCAGCTCGGCGACACCGGGCTGTGGGTCGGCGACTACACGATCCAGCCGGAGAACGGCGGCATCAGCGTCTTCGCCCACGAGTACGGCCACGACCTCGGTCTGCCGGACCTGTACGACACCTCCGGCCCGCCGGTCGAGAACGGCGTGAACTGGTGGTCGATCATGGCGCAGAGCCGGGTCGGCAAGCCCAGCGACGGCGGTATCGGCGAGCAGGCGGCCGACTTCGGTGCCTGGGAGAAGCTGCAGCTCGGCTGGCTGGACTACGAGATCGTCGCAGCAGGCCAGAACCGCACCCTCGAGCTCGGTCCACACGAGTACAACTCGACGCGGGCCCAGGGCCTGGTGGTCACGCTGCCGCTGAAGGAACGGGTCAATGAACTCGTCGCACCCGCCGCCGGCACCAAGTCCTGGTGGAGCGGACGCGGCCACATGCTCAACAACACGATGAGCCGGCAGGTCGCGATCCCGGCGGGCACCACGACGCTGACCTTCAAGGCCAACTGGGACATCGAGGACTGCGGTACGACGGCGTGTGACTACGCCTACGTCGAGGTGAACGACGGCACCGGCTACAAGCCGATCGCCGGAAACATCACCAAGGCCACCGAGGGCAACGGGATCGACGGCACCAGCCCCGGCTGGGTCGACGCGACCTTCGACCTGTCGGCGTACCAGGGCAAGACGGTCGGCCTGCAGTTCCGCTACAGCACCGACCCGGCGGCGGGTGGCAAGGGCTTCTTCGCCGACGAGATCAAGGTGGCCAACGGCGCGACCACGCTCTTCACGTCCGGTGCGGAGGCATCGCCCGAGGGCTGGACGCTGAACGGCTTCAGCGCGATGGGCGCGAGCTTCATCAGCATGCACGACAACTACTATCTGGCGTCCCACCTCAACTACGTGTCCTACGACCAGCACCTGAAGACGGGGCCGTACAACTTCGGCTTCGCCAACACCAAGCCGGACTGGGTCGAGCACTTCCCGTACCAGGACGGCCTGCTGGTCTCGTACTGGGACACCTCGGTGGACGACAACAACACCAACGAGCACCCGGGTTCGGGTCTGATCCTGCCGATCGACTCGCACCCCGTCCCGATCAACCGGCTCGACGGTCAGCTCTGGCGGCCGCGGGTCAGCGGGTACGACGCTCCGTTCGGTCTGGAGAAGGCGGATTCGTTCACACTGCACATCAACGGCGCACCGAGCTACATCCGTGGCCAGAACGGTGTGTCCACCTTCAACGACAGCAAGACGTACTGGTACAAGGAGCAGCCGAGTGCCGGCGTCAAGGTGCCGAACAACGGCGTCAACATCAAGGTCGTCGAACGCAACGGCACGACCATGACGGTCAAGGTCTCCAAGCGCAGCTGATGTCCTGAGCACCAAAGGAGCGGCCCCGGGATCCCCGGGGCCGTTTCTCTGCCTCCGGGCAGACGCGAGATCTCGCCCCGTGGGCCGATCCGCGCAGCGCCCGCCTCCGCGAGGCTGGACCGCATGTTGAGCCCCGATCCGCCCTGCTCCGCCGGGACGTGTAGGGCCTGTCAGCCGGTCTTGGTGACCTCGTACGGCGTGAGGTCGCCGGCCAGATTCGGATGGACCCGAGCGGTGACCCGAGTGCCGTGGGCGGTGTGTTCGAGCTGGTCGACCGACCCCTCGGAGTGGATCCGGGAGACCAGGTCGCCGCGCTCGTACGGCAGCAGCAGGTCGACTGCCACGTCCGGCTGAGGCAGCGACGCCTCGACCAGGGAGCGCAGCTTGTCGATGCCCTCGCCGGTGTGCGCCGACACCACCAGAGCACGCGACTCACGGTGCAGGATCGGCGCCAGCGCGATCGGGTCGGCGATGTCGCCCTTGTTGATCACGATGATCTCCGGGACGTTGTCGGCGCCGATCTCGTGCAGCACCTCGCGGACCGCCTGGATCTGCGCCAGCGGGTCCGGGTGCGAACCGTCCACCACGTGCAGCAGCAGGTCTGCGTCCGCGACCTCCTCCAGCGTCGACCGGAACGCCTCGACGATGTCGTGCGGCAGGTGCCGGACGAACCCGACGGTGTCGGTGAACGTGTACACCCGGCCGTCGGACGTCGTCGTCCGGCGGGTGGTCGGGTCGAGGGTCGCGAACAGCGCGTTCTCGACCAGCACGCCCGCACCGGTGATCTTGTTCAGCAGCGAGGACTTACCCGCGTTGGTGTAGCCCGCGATCGCGACCGACGGGATCGAGTTGCGGCGGCGCTCCTGCCGCAGCGTCGAGCGGGTGCCCTTCATGTCCTTCAGCTCGCGGCGGAGCTTGGAGATCTTGGTGTTGATCCGGCGCCGGTCGGTCTCGATCTTGGTCTCACCGGGACCACGGCCGCCGATACCGCCGCCGGCCGCGCCGACACGTCCACCGGCCTGGCGGGACAGGTTGCCACCCCAACCACGCAGCCGCTGCTTCATGTACTGCAGCTGGGCCAGCTCGACCTGGGCCTTGCCTTCCTTGCTCTTCGCGTGCTGGGCGAAGATGTCCAGGATCAGCGCGGTCCGGTCGACCACCTTGACCTTGAGCTTGTCCTCCAGGTTGCGCAGCTGCGCGGGAGCCAGCTCGCCGTCGGCGATCACCGTGTCCGCGCCGAGCGACGCGACCAGGTTGCGCAGGTCGGCCACCTTGCCGGAACCGATGAAGGTCGCCGGGTCCGGCTTCTTCCGCCGCTGGATCACGCCGTCCAGCACCTCGGAGCCGGCCGTCTCGGCGAGCAGCTTGAGCTCGGCCAGCGAGTTCTCCGCGTCCACGGCGCTGCCCTCGGTCCAGACGCCGACCAGCAGCACCCGCTCGAGCAGCAGCTTGCGGTACTCGACCTCGCTGATGTCGGTCAGCTCGGTCGACATGCCGGCGACGCGGCGGAGCGCCTGGCGTTCCTCGAGTTCCAGGCCCTCGGTGCCCGGTTCCGGGCTCAGCTCCGAGTCGTGACCCGTCAACGAATCGCCGGAGTCATCGCCCTGGACCAGGTCGAGTTCGACGTCGGTGGTCTCGTCGTAAAAGTTCGAATGGGTCGTCATATACCTTCCATCGTGGCACGGGCCACCAGTACAAGCGACCCGATTTCAGACGTCAACGCCCCACGCCCCAGCTGAATTCCCGTTCAGGCGGGCAACCAGGCCCGATCGAAGTCCCCACGGGCGTGCACCACGGCCGGTCCGGTCATCTCGAGGTGGTTGTCTTCCCGCCACGTCACGGTCACAGAACCACCTAGTACGCCGACACGGTAAGTAACCGGCCGCTCCTGCCGAGCCTGCCGGGCCGAGGCCACCGCGACGGCACACGTACCCGTCCCGCAGGACCGCGTTTCCCCCGCGCCACGCTCATGCACCCGCATCGAGACGTCGTTCGGTCCCGTGCGTACGACGAACTCCACATTCACACCTGATGGGAACGCTTCCTCCGGTGACCAGGCCGGCTGGTCGATCAGATGACCGGGCTCGCTCAGATCGTCGACGAAGGCAACGGCATGCGGATTCCCCATGTCGACGTGCTGGGCCGGCCACTGGTGACCGTTCGCCTCGACCACGATGCCCACCGGACCTGGCAGCACGGGCTCGCCCATGTCCACGGTCAGTGTGCCGTCGTCGTTCAGCACGACCTCTTTGATCCCGGCTCGGGTCCCGACCCGGACCGGCTTGTCCCCGGCGAGCCCGGCGTCCACCAGGTACCGGACGAACACCCGGATGCCGTTGCCGCACATCTCCGCGACCGAGCCGTCGGAGTTCCGGTAGTCCATGAACCAGTCGCCGCCGTCCTCGACGTACGACTGCTTGCTGCCCTCGATCACCCGCAGTACGCCATCCGCCCCGATCCCGGCGTGCCGGTCGCAGAGGAACCGCACCAGGCTCGCATCCAGCTCCCCGTGGATCGATCCGTCAGGGTCGGGCAGCAACACGAAGTCGTTCTCCGTGCCATGCCCCTTCAACCAGGGAAACGTGCCAGCGCTCATGCGTAGATCGTACGGTGTGCCCATGGAGCTGATCGCCTACTTCTGGGAGCAGGAGGACGCCGACGCGGTGGCTGCCCGGCTGGACGGCGTCGTACGACGTGGACGGTTCCACGGTGAGGACGACGACGAGGACCACCCGTGGCTCGTCGTACTCCAGGACGTGGATCACGCCGTACTGGACGAGCTCCTGACCGAGTACGACGGATGGCTGGAAACGACCGTGGACGAGCCGGCGTCCGCCCCTCCCCCGCTGCCGTCCGGACCTAAGCGCTTCAAGCGGACCTGAGTACGCGACCGGGCCGACGCCCCGTGGGTACGCCGTCCGCCAACACTGGCTCGCCCGCGACGAGCATGTGCTCGATCCCGACCGACAGCTGCCACGGATCGTTGTACGTCGACCGATCCGCGACCTGCTCGGGATCGAGTACGACAAGATCCGCGACCGCACCCGCCTTCACCACACCACGGTCGTCGAAGCCCAGCCGCGACGCGGGCAGTGACGTCATCCGACGGATTGCCTCGGGCAACGTGAGTACGCCGAGGTCCCGGGCGTACCGGCCGAGGACGCGAGGGAAGGTCCCGAAATTGCGTGGATGCGGGTGGCTTGAGCCAGTGGCGCTGAGGATCCAGCCGTCGCTCGCGACGCTGGTGCAGGGATGCCGCAAAGCCGTCACGACGTCGTCCTCGCTCATCGAGTGGTTCACCACACTGACCGCGGCCTGGTGATGTTCGAGCACCCGGAGCATGGCCTCGGCGGCATCCACCTCATCGCGCGATGCGATCTCGGCAACGTTGAGGCCTCGGCAGTCCTCGTACCGTCCGGGCGGTAGGGACGCGATCACCAGGGCTCGAGGGTCGAACTGGCCCGCGGTGCGCATCTCCGCAGCGATCCGCTCCCGTTCGACCGGGTCCGCAAGGCGGGCCAACAGGGATGCAGTGCCGCCGCCCATCGCCCAGGTGGGCAGCCAGACAGTCAATGTCGTGCTGGAGGCCGTGTACGGATAGATGTCCCAGGCAACGTCCAACCCATCGGCCCGCGCCTGGTCGAGACGTTCGAGTGCAGCGGTGATCAGGCCGTGGTTCGCTCGGCCGGCGGCCTTCAGGTGGGAGACCTCTAAACGTGCCCCACCGGCTCGCGCGGCCGTGATCGCCTCGTCGAGCGCTTCGAGCAGGCGGGCGCCCTCGTTGCGGATGTGCGTCGAGTACAGCAGGCCGCACTCCCCCGCCGTCGCCACCAACGCAGCCACTTCGGCCGGATCGGCGAACGTGCCCGGCGCGTAGATCAGCCCGGTCGAGAACCCGACCGCTCCGTGGTCGGCGGCCTCGCGCAGCAGGTCTTGCATCTGCCGCAACTCGTCCGGTGACGGCGCCCGTTCGGCACCACCCATGACCGCGAGCCGGAGTGCCGAATGGCCGACCTGCAGGGCCAGGTTCACGGCGAGCCCGTCGCGCTCGACCGCATCGGCGAAGCCCTTCGTGTCGCGCCACGACCAGTCGTGCTCGGGCGTCAGGAACGCCGTACCGGCCTTCATCTGCTCGAGATCCGTGATCGGGAACGGCGACCAGCCACAGTTCCCGGTGACCAGCGTGGTGACGCCTTGATACAGCTGCGTGGTCGCCTCCGGCGAGGTCTGCGCGGTGAAGTCGGCATGCGAGTGCAGGTCGATGAACCCCGGTGCCACAATGTTGCCAGTAGCATCGATCACCTCAACCCCGGACAGGTCGGCACCGGGTGGCAGCACGTCGGCGATCCGCCCGCCCTCGATCAGTACCGTCGCGGCCACCGGCTCCGCGCCGGTGCCGTCCACCACCTGCCCGCCGGTCAAAGCCGTGCGCATGGAACCGCTCCTGTTCTGGTCAGAGGGACAGCGTGGCGACGGTGTTCGCCGCGATCAGCTCAGTGTCGACGGTATGTCCGAGACCCGTTGTCTTGGGCACCTGTACGACGCCGTGCTCGGCGCTGACGGGTGGGTTGATCAGGTCCCGGGCGTAGTACTTCTCCGAGGCGGACACATCCGATGGGAGGGTGAACCCGGGCAGGCTGGAGATGGCGACGTTGGCGGCGCGGCCGATACCGAACTCGTGCATGCCACCGCACCAGACCCGGACGCCGGCCTGCTGAGCGCGGTCGTGGGCGGCCCGAGCGGCCGTGAGACCGCCCATCCGCGACACCTTGATGTTCAGCACCCGTAGAGCTTCGATCGACAGCGCTGTCTCCAGGTCGTCGAGCGTCTCCACGCTCTCGTCCAGGCAGATGGGCGTCACCAGGTGCGGCTGCAGACGAGCGTGGGCGAGCAGATTCCGCGGGGCGAACGGCTGCTCGATCATGGTCAGCTCGTACTCGTCGAGTGCGCGCAGTGCGGTCAGGTGCTCGACCGACTCGGTGTAGATGCCGTTGGCATCGACATGCAGGTCCAGGTCGGGAAAATCGGCCCGGACGGCGCGCACCGGTTCGACATCCCACCCCGGCGCGATCTTCAGCTTGACCCGTGGATAGCCCGCGGCCACCTGACGATGTACCTCGGCGAGCAGGTCGCGGATGGTCGGCTCGATCCCCAGCGACACTCCGGCGACGACCTCGGCCCGGGTCCCACCGAGTGCCTCCGCGAGCGGGAGTCCGTGAACAGAAGCCCACAGCACCCAGGCGGCCACATCCACGCCGGCTTTGGCGAACTGGTTGCCGCGGACCTTGGCCCAGAACTGCGACACCTGCTCCGGCCGCTCCCATGTCTTCCCGATCACGGCTGGAAGGAGGTAGCGCTCGGCAATGTGCCAGCACGTCTCGACTGTCTCCGGCGCGTAGTACGGATTGGACGGCGACGCGATCTCGCCCCAGCCGATCGCTCCGGACGCGTCCTCCAACTCGACGAGGATGTGGTCCAGCTCCGTCTTTTGGTGCGAGCTGGTGCGGAAAGCGTGCACGAGCGGCAGTCTGACCCGATGCAACCGGGCGGCGGTGACCTTCAGCTCAGTTGACATACAGTCCCAGCTCCGTGTTCAACCGGTCGCGCTCGCCGAGCCGCCGGCGGGCGCCCTTGGCACTCGCCGTGGTCAGGGTCGCCAGTACGTGCAGCACGGAGGCCACCACGGTCGGCGAGTCGACGTACGACGCGCTGCCGGTCGCGACGTAGATGCACTGGTCCGCGATCTTCGCCAACGGCGCGTCCTCGAAGTCGGTGACCGCGACCAGTTCGCCGCCGGCCTCGACGAACCGGCGGGCGAGCTCGACCGTGTCGCGGCGGTACCGGCGCAGCGAGAACGCCACCATCAGGTCGCTCGACCGGACGTCGGACAGGACGTCGACGCCGCGCACCACCGTGCCGTCGATCAGCGTCACGTGGGACAGGCCGGCGCTGAGATCGAAGGCGAGCAGCGACGCGTACGAGAACGACTTGGCCGAGCCGGCGATGAAGCGCCGGCGGGCAGCCACGATCCGGGCCGCCGCCTGGGCGATCGAGTCGTCGGCCAGGATCTGATCGAGGGCCGCCTCGATCGAGGCCCGCTCCTGCTCGACCACGCGGCGCTGCAACAGCGTCGACGAGCGTCGCTGCAGGCGGGCGTCGTACCGCTCGTGCGGACTGGCCAGCTCGCGGTTGCGGACCGTCAGGTCCTCAGACATCGCCCACCGTCCCGAAGAGGTAGACCGCCGTCCCGTTCGGCAACCGGCGGCACGACTCGGCAGCCAGCCCTTTGCCGAGCAGATCGGCGAACCCCTGGCGTACCCGCTCGGCGACCTCGGTCGTGACGGCGGTGGGATCGGACGGCAGAGCCAGCCACGGACGGTCACCTGCGCCACCGAGGACTCCCCAGTCCGCCTCGGACAGGTCCAGCTCGACGTCCTCGTGCTCCGGCGGCTCGGCACGCAGGTCCCATTCGACAATCAGCCGGTCGCCGCCCGGTCCGTACATGTCCGGCGCGTACCACCGGCCGCGCGCGCCGAGCACGTCGAGGTTGAAATGCCCGTTGCGGATCTGGAACGGATCGTAGGTCCAGCGCATCCGGGTCATGCCGTGACTGAGCGCCACCTCGCGCTGGGTCTGCTTGAGCAGACGCCCCAGTCCGTGACCCTGTTGATCCGCGGCGACCACGGCCGACTGCGAGTAGTGGTAATAGCCGCGCCGGTCGGTGCCGCAGAAGCCGTACGCGAAGGCGACGAGCCGATCGTCCTCGTCCAGGACGCCGACGACCGAGCCGCCGTTGCTCACCAGAGCGCCGAGCAGCCGCGGGTTCAGGGCGTAGTCCGGGTCCTGGTAGCCGAACACCGTGCGATACAGCACGGCTGCCTCCGCGAACCGCTCCGCGGTGGTGAGCGTGACAGGACGGAACCTCACGGCAAACCCCTCAAAGATACGTAACGGATCTTGATGCTGTGTCGAGTAAATCCCTCGTGGACAGAGGCAGTCAATCGACGACCAGATGATGATACGTTGACTATCCATGAGAATGATCGATCGGCTGCGTGAATACGTCGAGGACGAGACCCCGACGGGTGCGGTGGACGCGCTGAACGCCTTCGCCGACCGCCTCCTCAGCCGGTACGGCGAGCTCGGCGGCACCGCCCGACGCGTACCGGCGCCGACCGGCGACCACGTCGTCGCCGACTTCCCCGGCCGCGGTCCACGCGCCGCCGAGGCACCACTGCTCTTCCTTGCGCACCATGACACGGTTTGGCCGATCGGCCAACTGCAGGACGCGATGCCGTGGCGCGAACAGGACGGCGTGATCCACGGCCCCGGCGTCTTCGACATGAAGGGCGGCCTCGTCGTCCTGGAGACGGCCCTCGAGCAGGTCGCCGGCCTCGACCACCGTCCGGTGCGGGTTGTTGTCGTTGCTGACGAGGAGGTCGGTTCCCCGTCAGCGCGTGAGCTCGTGACGGCCGAGTCGGCCGGCGTGGTCGCCGCGTTCGGTCTGGAGCCGCCGCATCCGAACGGCGACCTGAAGACGTCCCGCCGCGGCAGCAGCCGGGTCCGGATCGAGGTCACCGGCCGCGAGGCGCATGCGGCCCTCGACCCCGGCACCGGCGTCTCCGCGATCGACGAACTCCTCGATCAACTGATCGCCGTTCGCGCACTGGTCTCGGAGTACGACGACGTGCTGTGCAACGTCGGCACGATCACGGGTGGCGGGCGGACGAACGTCGTACCCGGGAATGCGTCGGCCGACCTCGGCTTCCGGTTCGTCGATCCGGAAACGGAACGGGCCGTGCTCGATGCCGTGAAAGGCCTCCAGCCGGTACGACGTGACGCCGTACTGGAGGTGTCCGTGATGTCGAATCGGCCGGCCTGGCAACCGTCCGAGGCTGCCGACCTGCTGCTGGCCAAGGTCGCAGAGGCCGGTCGTTCTGTGGGTCACGAGGTCGGCGGTGCGGCGGCGTCAGGTGCCGCCGACACCAATCTGACCGGCTGGCTGGGCGTCCCGACCCTCGATGGTTTAGGACCGCGGGGCAAGGGCGCCCACGCTGTCCACGAGCAGGTGATCGCGGCGAGCCTGGCCGAACGGGCAGCCCTGGTCGCCGCGATCATCACCACGCTCTAGCGCGGGTAGACCTGCTTCACAGTTCCTGCGGATCCACCGCCTCGACGCGTCGGCTCGGCCGCTGCCAGGATCGCTCCGCCGGGCAGGAACTCCAGGGCCGCGACCGCACCGATCTCGGCGGCCGAAGTGCCTGGCGCGCCCGCTGCAACGAAGGTATGTCCCAGCACCGTCAGCTCGGCTGCGGCCGGCGTATCGATGAAAGCCTGCTCGGCCGTCACGGCCGGCGTGTTGCGCTGGGAGGCGCGCGGCGCGGCAACTGCCTCAGGCAGGGTCATGCCGCGGTCGAGCCGGTTCGTCAGCGTCTGCAGGACGGTGGTGATGATGGTCGAGCCACCCGGCGAACCGAGGGCCAGGAACGGCTTGCCGCCGCGCAGCACGATCGTCGGCGACATCGACGACCGCGGCCGCTTGCCCGCCTCGATCCGGTTCGGGTCGTTGGGGTTGGGAGCCGCGGTGAAGTCGGTCAGCTCGTTGTTCAGCAGGAAGCCACGGCCGGGGACCGTGATGCCGCTGCCGCCGGTCTGCTCGATCGTCAGTGTGTAGGACACGACGTTGCCCCACTTGTCCGCCGCGACCAGGTGCGTCGTCGACAGACCCTCGCTGTCCGGCCGCTCGGCGGTCGCTACGCCCGGCGGACAAGCTGAGTACGACCCGTCCGGCGAGCCCGCCAGCACCGGTTTGGTCAGAACCGTGGTGGGCTTGATCAGGCAGGAGCGCTCGGCGCCGAAGCCGGGCGACAGCAGTTCCTTCGTCGGGACATTCACGAACGCCGGGTCCCCGACGTACGCACCGCGATCGGCGAAGGCCAGGGCCGACGCCTCGAGGTAGGTGTGCAGTGCCTGCGGAGTCGTCATCTGCCCGATGTGCTGCGGCGTGAGGATGTTCAGCGCCTCCCCGACCGTGGTCCCACCCGACGACGACGGCGCCATGCCGTAGACGTCCAGACCGTCGTACCGGACCTTGGTCGGATCCCGCTTGATCACCTTGTACTTCGCCAGATCGCTGGTGGTGAGGAGACCGGGGAACACCGGCAGCACGGCGTTCGCCGTCTTGGGCGGGTTCTGCGCCGTCGCCGCCATCTCCGCCGCGAGCGGTCCGTCGTAGAACACCGACGGGCCCTTCTTCCCGATCAGTTGGTAGGTATCGGCGAGCTCAGGGTTCTTGAACACCGAGCCGACCAGCGGCGCGTCGCCATTGGGCAGGAACAGCTTGGCGGTCGGCACGATCTGGGCGAACCGGGCCTTGTTGTCGAGCGTCTGAAGTCGGAAGGTCTGGTCGACCACGAACCCACGATCAGCCAGCTCCGCGGCCGGCTTGAGGGCCTTCCCGAGTGACAGCGAACCCCACCGCCGCAGCGCAGAGTCCCACGTCGCCAGCGTTCCCGGTACGCCGACCGACAGCCCGGACGTCACCAACTGCGCGAAGGGATAGGGCTGGCCGGTCGCAGGGTCGACGAACGAGTCGATCCGCATCCCCGCGGGCGCGGTCTCGCGACCGTCGAGCGTGGACACCTTGCGCTTCTTGGCGTCGTAGTAGACGAAGTACCCGCCGCCACCGATCCCCGCGGAGTACGGCTCGGTCACCCCGAGCGCGGCCGCGGTGGCCACCGCGGCGTCGACCGCGTTGCCGCCACGTCGCAGGACGTCCAAACCGACCTTCGTCGCCTCCGGGTCGACCGAGGAGACGGCGCCGCCGAACCCGATCGAGGTCGAAGTCTTGACCGGCGGCTGTGATGGATGCGCGGCCGCCGTACTCGCCGTCAGGGCGGACAGGACAAGCGCACCAGCAGACAGGGATGCGACCAGCTTCTTCGGTGTCACCGGATACTCCCGCGGGCGTCGACGTACAGGGACTAGGTGGTGTCTATGCCCTTGCCTATCCCGAAGTCGGCCGTTATGCCAGTTCTGGCGCGGCTAGTTGACGGTGCAGGACGCCATGAAGCGCTGCAGAAGTCCGTCGTTCCAGTCCAGGGTGCCGGCCGGGAGCTCGACCAGGAGCCACTGGTCCTCGAGCTTCACCTGACCTGCGAGGCGGCCGTTCAACGTGCCGATGTGGAACGCCTTGCCGCCCGCGTCGGTGACCCGGACCGCCCGCAGGCTCTTCGCTGCCGGCGCCGCCTGCAGCACCACCTTGGTGGCCACGTCCGCCGTCCGCACCGTCGGTCTGGACAGCACCACGCGGTCCTCGGCGATCGGGGTCTCCGCGGTCCAGCCCTTCGGGGTGAGTGAGCAGCCGATAGTGTTCCACGGCTGCCGGTTCGACACCAGCTCGACCAGCATGCCGGCGTAGGTCGAGGTCGGCTCGCTGCCCTCGGCGATCATCGGCGTCGGCACCGCGGACTCGGCCGTGGTCGGCACCGCAGACTCGGCCGTGGTCGTCGCCGCGGTCTTCTCACCCTCGCCGGACGCGACCTCGCTGCTGCCGTTGTTCCACCACTTCACCTGGTCGCCGATCGCGAGTACGGCGGCCGACACCGCGGCGACGCACAGCACACCGGTCACCCGGCGGCGCCGCTTGATCCGGCGCAGGGCACGCCGGCCGCGGGCGACATCCGCGTCGATGTCCGCAGCCGGGAGTCCGTCGGCCGCCTGGTCGGCGAACCCCTCCAGCAGCTTCCTAACCTCGTCCACTTCTAGCTACTCCCCGTCGCAGGATCCGCTTCCTCGCTCATCAGATCCTTCAGTCGTTTCAAGGCCTTGGCGGTCTGGCTCTTCACGGTGCCCTCGGTGCACTCCAGGATCCGCGCGCAACTGGCCACGTCGAGATCCTGGAAGTACCGCAGGACGAGTACGGCGCGCTGCCGCGGCGCGAGCTCCAGCAGGGCCCGCCGGACCGCGAGGGTGTCGACCGGGTCCACCTCGTCGGTGAGCCTCGGCTCAAGCGTCTCCGCGGTCACCACCTCCGGATGGCGGCCGGCCCGGCGGCGCTCGTCCAGGAACGCGTTGACCAGGATGCGGTGCGCATACGGCCCGGCGCCCTCGTGGCGGATCCGGTGCCAGTGCACGTACACCCGGGTGCAGGCGATCTGAACCAGGTCCTCCGCGGTGTGCGCGTCACCCGCGGTGAGCAGCAGTGCCGTCCTCATCAGTCGGGTTCGGTCCGCGAGCAGGTACTCGCGGAACTCGGCCTCACGGTCACCCCCTCGCATCGACGGCCCCCAGGCCTACGCCTTCTTCCACCCCGACTACGCCACCGATCCCCCGTCGGTTGCCTTCGGCTATCACTGAAAGTGCCTTCTCCACCAGATCGGGGTCGTCGTACTGCAGCCAAGTGATGCGTTGGTCCTTACGGAACCACGAGTCCTGCCGCCGAGCGAAGCGGCGGGTGGACTGCGCGGTCCGCTCCCGCGCCTCCTGCTCACTGATCTCACCGTCGAGCAACGCGATCACCTGCGAGTAGCCGAGGGCACGGTTGGCCGTCTTCCCCTCAAGCAAACCCTTGTTCAGCAGATCTCGCACCTCGGCGACGAAACCCGCGTCGAACATCCGGTCCACCCGGCGGCCGATCCGCTCGTCCAGCTCCGGCCGCGGTACGTCGAGACCGATCTGCACCGCACCCGGGTAGACGTAGTGATGCTCGGGCAGGGTCGCGACATACGGACCACCGGTGATCTCGATGACCTCCAGCGCCCGGACGATCCGCCGCCCGTTGCTCGGCAGGATCTGCGCGGCCGCGGCCGGATCAACCTCGGCCAGCTTCTGGTGCAAGGCCCCGGACCCGATCTCCTCGAGTTCGTTCTCGAGCCGCTCCCGGACTTTCGCGTCGGTGCCGGGAAAGACGAAGTCGTCGAGGATGGCCCGGACGTACAGCGCCGAACCGCCGGCAAGGACCGGGACCACCTGACGGCCGATGCAGTCGTCGATCGCTGCTCTGGCCAACTGCTGGAACTCGGCCACGGTCGCCGTCTCGGTCACGTCGAGGATGTCGAGCAGGTGATGCGGTACGCCGTGGCGTTCAGCCGTGCCGATCTTCGCCGTACCGATGTCCATGCCGCGGTAGACCTGCATCGCGTCGGCGTTGACCACTTCGCCGTTCAGGCGCTTGCACAGGGCAACGGACAGGTCGGATTTGCCGGCCGCGGTCGGGCCGACGACCGCGACGACGAGTGGTTCGGCCATCGCTCCAGTCTGGCAGGCTCCCCATGAAGTCTCGGACAAGAGGGTGGCACTGACCTTGTGGATGACCCGGGATGTTCGGTAGGAACGCTGCAGATCGCAACACTCATACGGGAGGATGAAACAAGTGACGAATCCGTTCGAGGAAGGCTCCGACGCGGCCAAGGACGCTGTCGGCCTGGGGCAGGACGAGGACATCGCGGCCGTGAAGCGCAGTGGTGGGGACGTCGAGCGCAGCGGTGGGGATGTGGAGTCCGGCGGTGACGTGGAGTCCGGCGGGGATGTCGAGTCCGGTGGAGATGTGGAGTCGGGTGGCGACATCGAGTCCGGTGGGGACGTAGAGTCCGAGCCAGGGTCGGGCGTCTGAGCCCGTCCTATGGCACGGCGGGGATCCCACAGTTTCGGCGTACCAGGTGCGAAGATCACCGTTAGCTGTCTGTAAGCACTCAACTACGCAGGAATGGGAGCCCCGAGATGGGCATCTTCGACAAGTTCAAGGGCAAGGCCGAGGACCTGAAGGGCAAGGCCGGCGACCTGGTCGACCAGCACGGCGACAAGGTTGGCGAGGGTCTGGACAAGGCCGGTGACTTCGTCGACGAGAAGACGGGCGGCAAGTACGGCGACAAGATCGACCAGGGTGTCGACAAGGCCAAGCAGGGCCTGGACGGCCTCGACGGCCAGAACGACGACATCCCGGACAACCCGAACCGCCCCGCCTGAGCACCACACCTGAAGGGCCGCGAGCACCAGCTCGCGGCCCTTCAGCATGTTCCGGCAGCCCGCAGCCTGGTCGAAGAGACCTACGACCTGGTTGACGTTCACCTGCCCGAAGTGGACCTCGAACGACTGCGCAGCCTGTTCCGATCCGAGCGCCGGCCTCCGGACACGCTGCCCGCGACCACCAGCCTCTAGCCCACGAATCACCCGTACGGCGGTTCAGACCTTGAGGCGCATCACGACGAAGCCCCACGGATTGCGCGGGTCGTCGGAGCTGCGGAGTTCGTCGCGGCCGGTTGCCTTGAAGCCGAGCTTCTCGAACATCGACATCGTCCCCATATGTCCCAGCGTGCGGGTGGTCGCCGGGCATGCGTTGACCCGTCCGATGCCCGGGATCTCCTTGCTCGGCCAGTTCTGCTGGAGGTAATCCAGCACTTCCGGCGACCGGTGGCCGAATGTCTTGCGCAGCTTTCCCACCATGGGATCGTGGTGCGGGAAGGCCATCGGTGTCGCCCCGATCCAGCCTCCGCCGTGTTTCCGGATCGCCGCGACCGCCGCAGCCAACCCCGTGCCGGCCACGCCCTGTCTGCGGTACGTCATCAGAGTTGTCAGGCAGGTGATCCGCCACTGCGACGAGGGATGCCGGGCGAACATCTGCTCCGGAATCTTGTGATCGCACTCAAGCGGTACTTCGTCCGCGCGACCGAAGTGACACCAGCCGACCGGCTCGCCGTCGGCGTACACCAGGATCCCGTGCGCCTGCCAGCTCCGAACCAGTTCCTTGACCGCGCTCAACTGCTGGGCGCGCATCCACTCCTGGTGCGGGAACTGCTTCTGGGATCGGTCTGGAGCCCCCAGGCGATCAGCTCGCTCCTTCGCCGTACCCGCAAGCGGAGTCAGATGCCGACCGAAGAAGTAGAGGGTGCAGGCACAACCGTGGACCTGAGAGAAGAACTGCTCGAAGTCGGGAAACGTGCGCATCGACAGTTCCCGCGTCGTCAACCTGACCGCATCCGCCGCCATCAGTCACCTCCGCTCGAGCGGTCGACCTGGCTGCCCAAACCGTACCCGCCTTAGCTGTGCAGGGTGGGCCGGTAGATGAGCTCTTGGGTGTGGCCGTCGAGCGTGCGGCTCTCGATCAGCTCGAGGTCGAAGTCGGCCGCACCCTGGAAGATCGGGTCCACTCCGGTCTGTCCGGTGATCACCGGGAAGAGCGTCACCTGGACGCGGTCGACCAGACCGGCGGCCATCAGCGCCCGGTTCAGCGACAGGCTGCCGTGCGAGCGCAACGGCACCTCGGACTCCTCCTTCAGCCGGGCGACGATGTCGACGGCGTCGCCGCTCGCGAGGGTCGCGTTCGACCAGTCGAGCGGTCCTTCGAGTGTGCTCGACACCACGGTCGTCGGCAGGCTCATCATCCGGGTGTTCACCGGGTCGTCCACCTTGGACTCCGCGGCGCTCGGGCCGAGCACCTGCACGAATTGCCGATAGGTGTTGGCCCCGAGGACCATCCGCTGCTCCTCCCCGTACAAGGCGAGGCGGCGGTCGAGAAACTCAGGCCCAGCTTTACCCCAGTAGCCGCCCCAGTCGCCACCGTCGTACGAGCCGAAGCCGTCGAGGCTGGAGAAGATGTCGAAGGTGTAGGTCGCGGTCATGATGGCCTCCTTGCGTACGGTGGGGCGCCCCCTCATGGGCGCCCCCTTACCCCTGCTACGAACACCTCGACCCTGATCCGACACCGCCTCCCGGTTTTCTCCCGAGGACCTTCTGTTGTCGGTGGGGGTTACTAGGGTGCCTGTATGGATCGGTTTCGGGTGGTTCCGGCGGCATACGTGGTGTTGCGGCGGGGGGATGAGGTGTTGATGTTGCTGCGGGCCAACACCGGCTACATGGACGGGCACTGGGCGGTGCCGGCGGGGCATGTGGAGAAGGATGAGTCGGTGTTCGGGGCGGCGATCCGGGAGGCGCGGGAAGAGGTTGGGGTGGAGATCGATCCGGCTGACCTGGTGCCGGTCACCGCGATGCATCGGACCGGTGGGAACGGGGATCCGATCGACGAGCGGGTGGACTTCTTCTTCACCGCGTCGAGGTGGAGTGGCGAGCCGCGGCTGATGGAGCCGGGGAAGGCTGATGCCCTCGACTGGTTCGCGCTCGACAAACTGCCTGATCCTGTGGTGCCGCATGAGGCGCGCGTTCTGGCCGGGCTGTACGGCGGTGGGCTTCCCGCCGTGATCGCCCACGGCTTCTGACCAGCCCTCCCGCGCCGCCCAGGGTTCTTCTCGGGTTCATCGACCGATGAGCTGAACCGCTTTAGAGTTTCCTGCTGTGTCAGCGAGCTCTGGAGGCGGGATGGACGAGCGGTACGACGGAACGAGTCGGCGGCGGCTGCTGCAAGCGGGCGCACTCGGCGCCGGCGCGGTGATCGCACCAGGCGTGCTGAGTGCCGGGAAGGCCGCGGCGGACTCGACTGCGGCCGCCACCACAACACGAGCCGATACCGAACACCCGCGCTTCACGCTGGCCGTCGTACCGGACACGCAATATCTGTTCGACCTGGATCGTGGTGATGCGACGCCCTTGATCGCGAGCTTCGAGTACCTGATCGACCAGCAGTCGGCCGAGAACATCGTCTTCACCGCGCATCTCGGTGACGTGGTGGAGAACGCGCTGGCGTCCGAGTTCGCCCAGGCCGACCCGGTGTTCACGGTCCTCGACCGGGCCCGGATGCCGTACAGCGTGCTGGCCGGCAACCACGACGTCGACGCGTCCAAGGACGACACTCGCGGCGACTCGGCGTACCTGCGGACCTTCGGGCCGCAGCGGTTCCGCCGGATGTCGACGTACGGCGGCTCCACCCAGAACGGCTACAACAGCTACCACGTGTTCCGCGCGGCCGGCCGACAGTGGTTGCTACTGGCAATGGACTGGCGACCGTCCGACGCGAGTTTCGCCTGGGCCCGCGGGGTGATCGCGGCCCACCCGCGGCTGCCCGCCATCCTCACCACACACGAACTCGTGAACGCCGACCACGGCAACCCGGTGGCGTACTTCACCGACCACGGCAACCGGGTCTGGGACCAGTTGGTGGAGGACAACGACCAGATCTTCCTCACCCTGAACGGGCACTTCTGGCCGCCCGGCCGGGTGGTCCGGAAGAATGCCGCCGGCAACGACGTGCACCTGCACCTGACCAACTACCAGGACCGGTACTACGGCGGATCGGCGATGATCCGGCTCTACCACTTCGACCTGGCCCGGAACACGATCGACGTCGAGACGATCGCACCGTGGATCCTCGACCAGGACCCGGCCCGGCGCAGTGAGCTGGCCGAGGGTGAGATCGAGCTGACCGACGACACCAACCGGTTCAGCGTGCCGATCGACTTCGATCAGCGGTTCGCCGGGTTCGCCCCGATCCCGGTCCGCCCGGCCCGGCCGGCCAAGCAGCTCGTCGTTCCGGGCACAGCGGCGTACTGGAGATTCGACGGACCGCTGTCGGACCAGGTGACCGATCACTCGGGTCAGGGCAACCACCTGACGCGGGTGCTGCTGTCCGAGGACGGGATCAGCGCCTCGGCGGAGTACCACCCGGACCAGCCTGGGCACGCCAGCTGGTTGTTTGCCGGCGGCAAGAAGCCGGCCCGTGGCGGCTACCTGCGTACGGCGGACAACGCGCCGCTCAACGCGATGACATTCAGCAAGGGCTACACGATCGAGGCGTTCGTGAAGCTGACCGACGACGGCGCCGACCACGCCTGGCAGGGACTGCTCAGCCGGATGGGCACCGGCGCGGACGCGGGGAAGACCGGCAGCGACCCGTCCGAGCCGGTCGTCAACCTCGCCTTCTCCGGCGGCCGCCAACTGCAGTGGGCGGTGTATCCGCTGGACCGCAACGACACCTTCACCAACTGGGGCCACGAGCGGGTCGCCGGCCAGTGGTTCCACCTCGCGGTGGTCAACGACGGACGGCACTCCACCCTGTACGTCGACTCGTCACCGCTGCTCCGCAACCCGGCGACCCCGTCCAACGGACTCGCGACCGCCGGCAAACCGTGGCTAGTCGCCGCCAACCACTACGACAACGTCATCGAGCAAGCCTTCGCCGGCCACATCGGCGAACTCCGTATCGTCACGCGCGCCCTGAAACCGTCGCAGTTCCTGAACGCCTAGGTACCGAAGGACAGGAGGTAGTGCCCCCTTCGTGCCAAGCCTGAGCGCAGGCCGGCCTGGCTCCGGTCCGGCGAGGCGAGGACCTCCTGTCCTTCGGTCCCCCAACCGTCAGAGATACGAGCGGATCAGGTCTTCCTGCGCCGGCAGGAGGGCCAGCTCCTCGGGGGTGAGGGTGACGTTGCGCCCGCGTACGGCGAGGGCGTCGGCGAGACCCGGCGTGGGGTCGATGGAGTTGGCGAGGTAGGCACCGAGGGCTTCGCGCAGAAGCGGAGTCAGGGCTTCGAACGACGGGTCGAGCGCGACCTGGGCGAAGATGATCGCGGTCATCGCGATGTCGAACTCCGGCGTGCCTTCCTCGGCGTTGCGCCAGTCGATGACGACCGGTCCGTCGGCGGTCGCGATCACGTTGAGCGGGTGCAGATCGCCGTGGACGACGACCTGGCCCGGCGTACCGCTGGGCGCGGGGATCGCCTGCAGGCGGCGGTGCAGATCGGCGTGGATCTCGCCGACCTCGGTCGCGTTGAGGTCACCGGCCATGGCGGCGTCCCCGAGCGTCGGCCCGTCGAGTCGCTGGATGACCATGTCCGGGCCGGAAACCTCGCGCACCGCCGGCACGGGATAGTCGAACTTCGCGACGTGACGCATGAAGTCGGCCTCGTCGCGCACCGGGTGCCCGTTGCGGTAGCGCCGCAGCACCCAGGAGTCGTCGAGCGCGTAAACATCCGCATCCCGCCCCGCCGCGAACGGCTGCGCGTCAGGGGGAAGGAGAGGCGCGCGCTCAGCGGCCGGCCGGTCGGTCACCCGACCTGGCAGCCGCCGACTGCCGGCTCGAGCGGTTGGGCGCCGATGGTGGGCATGCCGAGCATCACGCCGGGCGTCGACGCCGGTTGGCCCTGCGCCGCTTCCCACGCGTCGCCGGCGCGCGTACGCCGTACCGACCCGAAGACATCCGCGACCAGGTGGTGCGGGGCGCCGTAGGTGACCTCGACCGTTGCCAGGTCACCCGGTCGCGGCGCCTCGACCCCCTCGGGAAGGGCGAAGTGGACCAGCCGGTTGTCGCGAGCCCGCCCGCTCAGCCGGTGGGTGGCGGCGTCCTTGCGCCCCTCCCCCTCGGCCACGAGCACCTCGAGCGACCGCCCGACGATCTTCTTGTTCTCCTCCCAGGCCATCTCGTCCTGCAACGCGACCAACCGCTCGTACCGATCCTGTACGACGTGGCGCGGGACCTGCTCCTCCATCGACTCCGCCGGCGTGCCCGGGCGCTTGGAGTACTGGAAGGTGAACGCACCCGCGAAGCGCGCCTGCCGGACCACGTCGAGCGTGCCCTGGAAGTCCTCCTCGGTCTCCCCCGGGAAGCCGACGATGATGTCGGTGGTGATCGCCGCGTCCGGCATCGCCGTACGGACGTCCTCGATGATCTTGAGGTAGCGGTCTCGGCGGTAGGACCGGCGCATCGACTTCAAGATCCGGTCTGAGCCGGACTGCAGCGGCATGTGCAGCGAGGGCATCACGTTCGGCGTCTCGGCCATCGCCTCGATCACGTCCGCGGTGAAGTCCCGCGGGTGCGGCGAGGTGAACCGGACCCGCTCGAGTCCGTCGATCGTGCCGCAGGCGCGGAGCAGTTTGCCGAAGGCGTAGCGGTCGCCGAATTCGACGCCGTACGAGTTCACGTTCTGACCGAGCAGGGTCACCTCGAGCACGCCCTCGGCGACCAGTGCCTCGACCTCGGCCAGTACGTCGCCCGGCCGACGGTCCTTCTCGCGGCCGCGCAGCGCCGGGACGATGCAGAACGTGCAGGTGTTGTTGCAGCCGACGCTGATCGACACCCAGGCCGAGTACGGCGACTCGCGCCGGGTCGGCAGCGTGGACGGGAACACCTCGAGCGACTCGAGGATCTCGACCTGCGACTCCTTCTGCACCCTGGCCCGCTCCAGCAGCACCGGCAGCGAACCGATGTTGTGGGTCCCGAAGACGACGTCCACCCAGGGCGCCTTCTTGGTGATGCTGGCCTTGTCCTTCTGCGCCAGGCAGCCGCCGACGGCGATCTGCATCCCGGGGTTCTTGGCCTTCACCGGCGCCAGGTGGCCGAGGTTGCCGTACAGCTTGTTGTCGGCGTTCTCCCGGACCGCGCAGGTGTTGAAGACGACCACGTCGGCCTGGTCGCCCTCGGGCGCGCGGACATAGCCCGCGTCCTCCAGCAGCCCGCGCAGCCGCTCGGAGTCGTGGACGTTCATCTGGCACCCGTAGGTGCGGACCTCATAAGTACGCATGACAGCCACCTAGAGTACGTGCCGCGGTAGACATTCCCCTACCTGGGATGCGCGGCCTGCACCCCCTGACCCGCGGCGGCGCGACGAGAATAGTGAAGGGCATGAACAGTTCTCGTCGTCAGTTCCTCGCCCGTACCGCCGCCGGTGCCGCTGTCATCGCCGGGGGCTCCGTCAGCACCGGCCTGGTCAGGCCGCTCGCGGCCGTCGGTGCGACACCCCTCACCGCGCTCACCAAGGTCACCGTCATCGACGTCGCGACCGGCCGCCGGGACCGCCACCAGACCGTCCTGATCAGCGGCGACCGGATCATCGGCGTCGGCCGCCACCTCCCGGTCCCGCGCGGGGCCGTCGAACTCGACCTGGCCGGGAAGTTCGTCATCCCCGGTCTCTCCGACATGCACGTCCACAGCCTCGGAGACGAGCGGGTCTCTCCCCCGCTGTACCTCGCGAACGGGATCACCACGGTCCGCGAGATGGCCGGCAACAACCCGGCGCTGTACGACTGGCGCGACCGGATCGAGGCCGGCACCCTACTCGGGCCGCGGATGGTCGTCGCGAGCAACATCATCGACGGCGACCCCACCCTGTGGGACCAGAACCTGATCCAGGTGATCGTGGTCGACGACGAGCCGTCCGCGCGGGCCGCCGTACGCCGGGTCAAGGCCGAAGGCGCCGACTTCGTCAAGGTCTACTCACGCCTGAGCCCCACGTCGTACGCCGCCATCCTCGACGAGGCCCGCAGGAACGGCGTGACCGTGCACGGCCACGGGCCCGACCAGCTCACCTCGAAGCAGGTCAGCAACGCCGGGCAGCGCAGCATCGAGCACATCCACTCGCTCGGTCTCGCCGTCTCCACCCGGGAGGCCGAGGTACGGCGGATGCTCCTCGACATCACCGTGACGTCGGGCGACTACAACTCCTGGTTCCGGCAGCTGCACCCGATCGAGTGGATCGCGGCGCACACCTTCAGCCGGGCCCGCGCCGCGGACGTGTTCGGCACGCTGCGACGCAACCGCACCCGGGTCACACCGACGCTCACCATGCACACCGTGCTCGACCAGCCCGACCACGCAGCCCTCGATCCCGCGTTGGCGAAGTACCTGAGCGAGGACGCTGTCTTCGCCTACGACTACGCCCTCAACACCCTCTACAAGGCCAACCGCCCGGCCGAGGAGATCGCCCGCCAGCGCCAGATGTGGGCGTGGCGGCAACGATTCGTCGGCGAGCTGTTCGCGCACGACGTCCCGATCCTGGCCGGCACCGACACCGGTACGCCGTACTCCGTCCCCGGCTTCGCCCTGCACGACGAACTCGAGCACCTCGTCGACGCCGGTGCGACCCCGCGCCAGGCCCTGTACGCCGCCACCGTCGAGCCGGCCCGGTTCCTCGGGCTACGGGCGGATCTGGGCTCGGTCGAACCCCGCAAGATCGCGGATCTCGTCGTCCTGGATGCGGACCCGTTGACCGACATCCGCAACACTCGCCGGATCCATAGCGTGATCACCCGCGGCCGGGTGATCTCCCCGACGGCGCGGCAGCGGATGCTCGCCGAGGTGGAGGCGGCGGTGAAGGAGCCTCCGACCGCGGCCACGATCGCCGCGAGTGGGTGCTGCTGAGCGACACTTCGAGCAGGCTGTGACCGGGTGGTCACAGCCTGCTCAGCTATATTGCAGATCGTTACCACCGTGGAACCGACCAGCGCTGCGACGGAACCCAAGGCTCCGCTAGGTTCTGGCCATGAGCGATTCCGGCACCTTGACGACAACCGGTCTGGTGGCCCTGACCGGCGTCAACAAACATTTCGGTGACCTGCACGTCCTGAAGGACATCAACCTGTCCATCGCCAAGGGCGAGGTCGTCGTGGTGATCGGCCCGTCCGGGTCCGGCAAGTCGACGCTCTGCCGCGCGATCAACCGGCTGGAACCGATCGACGAAGGCACCATCATGCTGGACGGACAGCCGCTGCCGAGCGAGGGCAAGGCCCTGGCAAAGCTGCGGGCAGATGTCGGCATGGTGTTCCAGTCGTTCAACCTGTTCGCGCACAAGACGATCCTGCAGAACGTCACGCTCGGCCCGTGCAAGGTCCGCAAGACGGACCCGAAGGCGGCCGAGCAGCGGGCGATGGAACTGCTGGAGCGGGTGGGGGTGGCCAACCAGGCCTCGAAGTACCCGGCTCAGCTGTCCGGTGGCCAGCAACAGCGCGTCGCGATCGCGCGGGCGCTGGCGATGGATCCGAAGGTCATCCTCTTCGACGAGCCCACCTCGGCGCTCGACCCGGAGATGATCCAGGAGGTCCTCGAGGTGATGATCGACCTGGCCAAGCAGGGCATGACGATGGTCGTGGTCACGCACGAGATGGGCTTCGCGCGCACCGCCGCGAACCGGGTGGTGTTCATGGCCGATGGCGAGATCGTCGAGGAGGCCACTCCGGAGATCTTCTTCACCAACCCCACCTCACGACGTGCCCAGGACTTCCTCGGCAAGATCCTGAAGCACTGACGTCCGCCCGCTGCCGTACCAGCAACCACACGAAGGGGAACCAGATCATGAGAATGCGCAACCTCGTCGCCAGCCTCGGCGTCGCGGCGCTCGCGCTCACCGTCGCCGCTTGCGGATCCGACGAGCCCGATGCCGGCGGTGGTGGCGGCGGCAACGCGGCCTCCGACGCCTGCGGCGACCTGCACAAGTTCGACACCGCGGCCGCGGCCGACGTGGCCGGCAGCGCGACCTACACCAAGATCAAGACCCGCGGGAACCCGGTCGTCGGCGTCAAGGCCGACCAGCCGAACCTCGGCTACAAGGATGCCGACGGCAAGCGCTGCGGCTTCGACATCGAGGTCGCCCGGATGGTCGCGGCCAACCTGGGCTTCGACCCGGAGAAGATCGAGTACAAGGAGATCCCGTCGGCGAACCGGGAGACCGCGCTGGCCGGTGGTGAGATCGACTACTACGTCGGCACCTACTCGATCACCGACAAGCGCAAGACCCAGGTCGGCTTCGCCGGCCCGTACTTCATCGCCGGCCAGGACCTGCTGGTCCGCAAGTCCGACACCTCGATGGACGGTGGCAAGACCGCACTGAAGGGCAAGAAGGTCTGCTCCGCGACCGGCTCGACCCCGATTCAGCGGGTCAAGGACGAGCAGCTCACCGAGGCGAGCAACATCTCCGAGTTCAAGACCTACTCCGAGTGCGTCTCGCAACTGCTGGACAGCAAGGTCGACACCGTCACCACCGACGACGCGATCCTCAAGGGCTACGCGGCGACCGCACCCGACGAGCTGCGGGTGGTCGGCAAGCCGTTCAGCACCGAGAAGTACGGCATCGGCCTGCCGCTGGCCGACAAGGCCCTGCGGGACAAGGTGAACACCATCCTGGAGACGTCGGCCACCGACGGCACCTGGAAGGCGATCTACGACGAGACGCTCGGCAAGTCGGGTTCGGACTCGACGCCGCCGCCGCTCGAGAAGTACTGATCCACCGCGGCCGCGGCGTCCTGAGGGGCGTCGCGGCCGGCCCGCGCGCCGCTGATTCTGGGGATTGCGCTCCACTTGATTCTGGAAGGTCGCGATGCTCTCGGTCCTCACCGACAACTGGGAACTGTTCGTCGACGGTTTCTGGACCACGGTCAGGCTGTTCCTGATCGCCGCGGTGCTGAGCCTGGTGTTCGGCACCCTGCTGGCCGGGTTCCGGGTCTCCCCGGTGCCGGCCTTGCGCGCCATCGGCACCGGCTACGTGAACATCCTGCGGAACACTCCGCTGACGCTGGTGTTCGCGTTCCTCGTCTTCGGCGCCCCGAAGATGCAGATCTCCCTGCCCACGTTCTTCTGGTCCGCGGTGATCGCGCTGACGGTCTACACGTCGGCGTTCGTCTGCGAGATCGTCCGATCCGGTATCAACACCATCTCGCCCGGCCAGGCCGAGGCCGCCCGCTCGGTCGGCATGACGTTCATGCAGGTGCTGGGCATCGTCGTCCTCCCGCAGGCCTTCCGGGCGATCGTGCCGCCGTTGACCAGCGTGATGATCGCGTTGCTGAAGAACACCACGATCGCGGCCGGGTTCTCCGTCGCGGAGGCCGGTGCGATCCCTGCCGTGATGGCCGAACGCGGTCAGAACCAGATGGCCACGCTCGTCTGGATCACCGTCGGCTTCCTGATCCTGATCATTCCCCTGGTCTTCCTGCAGCGGTGGGCCGAGCGACGGATGGCGGTGGCCTGATGAGTGCGGTCCTGTACGACGTACCCGGCCCGCGGGCGAAGGCGCGCAACCGGATCCTCAACCTGATCGTCATCGTCGCCGTGCTGGCCGTCATCGGCTGGGTGATCTACCGGCTGAACGAGAGCGGACAGTTCGCCGAACGCCGCTGGATCCAGTTCACCTACTCCTCGATCCAGCAGGAACTGTGGAACGGTCTGCTCAACACGCTCAAGGCGGCCGGCCTGGCCACGGTGCTCGCACTCCTGTTCGGTGCCGTGTTCGCGGCGGCCCGGATCAGCGACCACTGGTGGTTCCGGGGGCCGGCGACGTTCGTCGTCGAACTGTTCCGGGCCATCCCGCTGCTGATCCTGATGTTCTTCTTCTACTACGGCAACCTGCAGTTCCAGCTCGGTATCGGCCCGTTCTGGGCGGTCGTGTTCGGGTTGACGTTGTACAACGGCTCCGTGCTGGCGGAGATCTTCCGGGCCGGTATCGCCGCCGTACCGAAGGGTCAGCGTGAGGCGGCGTACGCGACCGGGCTGCGGAAGAACCAGGTGGTCCGGCTGATCCTGTTGCCGCAGGCCATCACTTCGATGCTGCCGGCCATCGTCAGCCAGCTCGTCGTCCTGCTGAAGGACACCGCCCTCGGCTTCATCATCACCTACGCCGAGCTGCTGTACGTCGGCAAGCAGATGGGCGGCCGGCTCCAGTACGGCTTCCCGTACATTCCGACGTACATCGTCATCGCGGTGATCTACATCGGCCTCTGCTCGCTGCTGTCGATGCTGGCCCGCTACCTCGAGGGCCGCTCCCGCCGCCGCCGCAAGATCACCGGCGCACCGCCTCCGTCGGCCGCCGAAGCGGCCACTTCGGTGGAAGCTCCGCTGTAAATCAGGTGCCAAAGGCCCCGATCCCGGTGATCGGGGCCTTTCGCTTGTCTGAGCGCGTCTGGTAGTCGCCTGGTAGCCCTCCGGTAGCACCGCCGCGGTCGACTGAGCGCTTCAGAGGTCAGCGCAGCGTGTTGAAGGAGTCTCGGATGATCTCCAGGGCTTCGGTGGTCTCGGCCTCGGTCAGAGTCATGGGTGGGGCCATCCGGAGGACGTTGCCGTAGAGGCCGCCCTTGCCGACCAGCAGGCCGCGGTTCTTGGTCTCCTGCTGGAGTTTGGCGGTGGTGGCTGCGTCGGGGCTGTTGTCATCGGGTTTGACGATCTCGGCGGCCAGCATCAGGCCCTTGCCGCGGACGTCGCCGAGCTCGGGGAACTCCTCGGAGATCCCGCGCAGCCCGTCGGCCAACTGGGCGCCGCGCTTGGCCGCGTTCGCCTGCAGGTCGTGGTCGAGCAGGTAGTCGATGGTCGCCTTCGCCGCGCTGGTGGAGATCGGGTTGCCGCCGAAGGTGGACAGCGAGTTCGCGCTCAGGCTGTCCATCAAGGCCGGCTTCGCGACCACGCCGCCGATCGCGAACCCGTTGCCCAGACCCTTGGCGAACGTCATCGCGTCCGGCACCAAATCATGCGCCTGGATCCCCCAGAAGTGCTCACCGGTCCGGCCCCAGCCGGTCTGTACCTCGTCGGCGATGAGGAGGATCCCGTACTCGTCGAGGACCTCCTTGAAGGCGCCGTACAGGCCGTCCGGCGGTGAGGAGAACCCGCCGACGCCCTGGATCGGCTCGACGATCAGGCAGGCGACATCGCCCGCGGTGGTGGTGTCGATGACGTTGCGGAGGTCGTCGACACAGACCTTGATGTAGTCGGCGTCGGGCAGGTCGCGGAACGGGCTGCGGTACCGGTACGCACCCTGGACGTACTGCACGTTCACCGGTGACAGGCTGCTCGCGGACCAGCCGCGGTTACCCGTGATCGCGACCGTGCCGAAACCGCGGCCGTGGTACGAGTTGCGCATCGCCAGCACCTGGTTGGAGCGGCGGTTCTGGGTGGCGAGCATCATCGCCGCCTCGTTCGCCTCGGTGCCGGAGTTGGCGAAGAACACTTTGGCGTCCGGGATGCCGGACAGCTCCGCGATCTGCTCGGCCAGCTCGATCTGCTTGCGGATCAGGTACACCGTCGAGGTGTGCGCGATACCGGTGGCCAGTTGCTCGCGCACCGCGTCGGAGATCTCCGCGATGTCGTAGCCGATCGCGTTGGTCAGGATGCCGGCGAAAAAGTCGAGGTAGGTGTTGCCCTCGCCGTCGGTGACCCGGCGTCCGGATCCCTTGACGATCTCGATCGGCTCCTCGTAGTACAACGCGAGCCAGTCCGGCATGACGGCCTTGTGACGCTCCCAGAGCTCCGCATGTGTCATGCCCCAAGGATTACCTCATCGGACCGCCTCCTCATAGCCGAGGCCGATGAAATGCCGGAAGAATGCCGGTTCGGTTCCGGGTGCGTTCCGGCCCGTTAGGGTGCTGCTCGTGACACTGCCGAGCATCCCGCACGTCGACATCGAGTCGCTGGCCCATTTCGACCGGATCGTGGCCGCCGGGGCCGCCTCGATGGAGGGCTGGCGGGTGCAATCGGTCGACCTGTCCGGCCGGACGGCGGAACTCCTCGGCCTGGACCCGAGAGGCTCCCTGTTCCTCGGCTGCGCCCTGGAGGAGAAGGCCGAGGCCTGGATCCGCGATGGCGGCGGGCTCGTCTTCCCGGCCATCCCGTCGCTCCCGTTCGACGCCTACCGCGGCACGCTCTACGACGCCGAGGAGCTCTACGCCGGCCTCGAGAACGGGTACGACGCCACCCCGGACGCGCAGATCTACGCCTGGTCCCGCCAGCACGACGAGAAGGGCGACACCAGCCGCACCCTCGCCGCGGCCCTGCACGACCACGCCATCGCCGACGCCCTCACCGAGCTCCCCGACGGCCAGCCATGGATCGGCGTGATGGGCGGACACGGGATCGCTCGCGGCAGTACGGCGTACCGCTCCGCAGTGCTCCTCGGTCGCACCCTCGCCCGGGCCGGGCACACCGTCGTCACCGGCGGCGGTCCGGGCGCGATGGAGGCAGCCAACCTGGGTTCGTCGCTGTCCGGGTACGACGATTCCGTCGTCGACACGGCTCTTTCCACGCTGGCCGCCGTACCTTCGTTCTGTCCCTCCGTGGCAGCGTGGGCGGCTGCGGGTCTCGGCGTACGGCGTGAGTTCCCCGGCGATGGTGGAGTGTCGATCCCAACGTGGTTCTACGGTCACGAGCCGCCGAACGTGTTCGCGTCGTCGATCGCGAAGTACTTCTCCAACGCCCAGCGAGAGGACGTCCTGCTGAGACGCGCACGCGGCGGCATCCTCTACCTCCCCGGCGCGGCCGGCACGGTCCAGGAGATCTTCCAGGCCGTCACCCCCAACTACTACGGCGACCAGGCCACCCAGGTCCCCCTGATCCTGGTAGACATCCACCACTGGACCGTCAAGCTCCCAGTCTGGCCACTCCTCCAGTCCCTGGCCTCAGAGCGGGCAATGGCAACCTCCATCCACCTCGTCGACACGATCGAGGAAGCCGCCGCGCTGGTCAGCTGAGGACTCTGGTGAGCCGAACGTCCTCCTCCTCGAAGCCGAGGCTGCGGTAGAACTCGCGCGCTGGAGTATTGGCAGCTCCGGTCTCCAGCGTGACCCGGTCGATGCCGAGCCGGCCGGCATGGGCCCAGTTTGTCGGTGGGGTGCTTTACGGTGCACGGCATGGTGGATTTTGTGTTGGTTCCAGGGGCTTGGCTGGGTGCGTGGGCGTGGGACGAGGTGGCCGAGGTGCTGCGGGCCGAGGGGCATGAGGTGTACGCCGTGACGCTGAGCGGCCTCGCGGAGCGGCACGGCTCGGACTCGGCGCAGGTCGGTCAGCAGCAGCATGTCGACGACATCGTGTCGGTGGTCGAGGGCAACGATCTGCGCGACGTCGTACTCGCCGGGCACAGCTACTCCGGGATCCCGGTCGGTCAGGCGGCGGCGCGGATCGGCGACCGGCTGCGGCGAGTGGTGTACGTCGACTCGAACATCCCGACCGACGGGAAGTCGTTCATCGACGGGTGGTCGGCCGAGGGGCGCGCCTGGGTCGAAGGGCAACTGGCGGAGTCAGGTGGTTTCTGGCCACCGCTCGCTGCCGATGACTACGTGGACCAGGACCTGTCGGACGAGGCGATCGCCGCGATCGTCAGCCGCAGTACGCCGCACCCTGGGCGAGCCATCTCGGAGCCGGCCCACCTGGTTCGCCCGATCGGGGAGCTGCCAACCACCTACATCAAGTGCCTGATGGACGGGGCCGAGCCCTCGCGCGACGTCGCCGCGCAGCTCAAGTCACCCAACTGGGAGCTGGTCGAGCAGCCGACCGGCCATTGGCCGATGTTCTCGCAGCCAGCCGCGCTGGCGAAGATCTTCACCGGACTTGCCTGATGCAGGTTGCCCGACTCAGCGGCCGTTGAGCCAGCCGATGGCCAGGTCCAGGAAGCGGTCGACCTCGCCCACGTCGTAGCCCCCGCGGAAGCGGGAACTGCGGAACGCCACGTTCCTGACCTCATCGGATGTCACCGGGCTGTCCACCGGATGCCCGTCGAGGGTCGCGAGCAGCCGCCGGACGAACTGGTCCACCTCGGCGACGTCGTACCCCTGGCGCCAGCGAACCCGCGTGAACCGCGCGGGCGCCTCCGGCACCGTCATGCGTTGTTGGCCGCGGCGAGCTGACCGCAGGCGCCGTCGATCTCCTGACCGCGCGTGTCGCGGACAGTGGTCGGGATGCCGCCGGCCTGCAGGCGACGGACGAACTCGCGCTCGTCGGCCGGGTCCGACGCGGTCCACTTGGAGCCGGGTGTCGGGTTGAGCGGGATCAGGTTGACGTGCACCCAGCCCCAGTCGCCGCGCGCCGCCAGCTTCTCGGCCAGCAGGTCCGCGCGCCAGGCGTGGTCGTTGATGTCGCGGATCATCGCGTACTCGATCGAGACCCGGCGCTTGGTCTGCTGCGCGTAGCCCCAGGCCGCGTCGAGCACCTCGTCGACCTTCCAGCGGTTGTTGATCGGCACGAGTTCGTCGCGCAGCTCGTCGTCCGGCGCGTGCAGCGACAGCGCGAGCGTGACCGGGATGCCTTCGGTGGCGAGCTGGTTGATCCGCGGCACCAGGCCGACGGTCGACACGGTGACACCGCGGGCGGAGATGCCGAGGCCCTCCGGCGACGGGTCCGTGAACCGCCGTACGGCGCCGATCACGGCCTTGTAGTTCGCCATCGGCTCGCCCATGCCCATGAACACGATGTTGTTGACCCGGCCGGGACCGCCCGCGATCTCGCCGCGGGACAGTGCGCGAGCACCGTCGACGACCTGCTCGACGATCTCCGCCGTGGTCATGTTGCGGGTCAACCCGGCCTGGCCGGTCGCGCAGAACGGGCACGCCATTCCGCAGCCGGCCTGCGAGGAGACACACATCGTGGTGCGGTCCGTGTACCGCATCAGGACGGACTCGACCAGCGAGCCGTCGAGCAGCTTCCACAGCGTCTTGCGGGTCTGCCCCTTGTCGCATTCCAGGTCGCGCACCCGGGTCAGCAGCGGCGGCATCAGCTCCGCGACCAGTTTGTCCCGGGTGGCGGCCGGCAGATCGGTCATCTCGGCCGGGTCGGAGACCAGCCGGGAGAAGTAGTGGTTCGACAGCTGCTTGGCCCGGAACGCGGGCTCTCCCAGCGCGGCGACCGCCGTACGCCGCTCCTCCCCGGACAGGTCGGCCAGGTGCCGCGGCGGCTTCTTGGCACGGCGCGGCTCATCGAAAACAAGCGGAAGGGAGGTAGTCATAACCGACCCATTGTCGCCCGCCGCCTTCGTCCTTCACAAATTCACATCCACCACGTGCCCAGGATCACAGCCGTGCTCACCGGAGGGCGGGCCGGTGAGCACGGGCGATCCGGTCAGGCCGAGTAGCCCTTCGGCGGGATCAGGGTGGCGAGCTGGTTGAACGTGAGCCAGTACGTCGCGGTCGGGGCGAAGCCGGCCGGGTCGGCGATCAGGACGGTCATGTCGCTGGTGTCGTAGCCGATCACGGTGAAGTAGTGCCAGATCGTGTAGTTCGGGTAGCCCGGCGGGTGGTTGCTGGCCGGGGCGACGATGTTGGCGACGATCGCGTAGTTGTTGTCGATGTCGAGGACGACGTCCCGCCAGAGCAGATCGCGCTGGGCCTGGGTGGGCGGGTCGTTCGGCATCTCCTTGGTCTCGTACCAGCCGGTGCCGAGGTGGTTGTTGAGCACCCGGGTCACCTGCCCGATCCAGTCGGTGCCGTTCTCGTCGGTGGGCAGCTCGTTGGCCAACTGCTGCTGGCTCGGCGGCGAGATCCGTGCCGACAACGCGATCCGCGTCGCCGCCGGCCCGCACCAGTAACCGGTCTGCTGGTACTGGAAGTCGATGTTCAGCGTCCGCACGCCCTGCGCCGAGTCGCCGGGCGTCGGCACCGGCTTGGCGGCAGCCGCGGCCTGAGCCTGTACGGCGCTCGGCGCCTCGACCGCTGCTGCGGCACTGGGGGTGGATGCCAGCGGCACCATGGCCGCGGCGATCAGGGCGAGACCGCTGACAGCGGCCCTGAGTCTCGTCGTCGTGCGCTCCTGGATCCTCATGTCACTCCTCGGACTCACTGGATAACCGGGCGTGGTCATCCGTACCCAGTTTCCGCCCGCCGCTGGAGTTTGGTGAAAAACTCACCAACCCTTTCCACTCAGATCGAAGGGTGGATGATCTCGTCGCGGAGCCAGCGGGCGGCGTGATCCGGGTACGGGCGTGGCAGCGACAGGACGATGTGGTCGAAGCCCAGCGCGACAGCCCGGCGTACGACGGACCGGGTGGCGGCCGGGTCGTCGTACGAGACGATCTGCTGGAGTGAGCGGCCGATCTCACCCGGGTCCCGGCCGATCCGGGCGCACTCCGCGTCCAAGCGCCGTACCCGATCTTCGAGGAATTCGAAGTCGTTGTGGGGTGGGCCGCTGATGTTCCAGCTGTCGGCGTGCTCCGCGATCAGGCGCATCATCCGGTTGCCCCAGCCACCGATCAGAAGTGGGGGGCCGGGGCGTTGGATCGGCTTCGGCTCGTTCCGGTTCGCTTCGAGGGTGTAGTAGCGGCCGCGGTAGTCGAAGACGTCCTGGGTCCACATGCCGCGCAGGATCTCGATGGTCTCGCGCAGCCGGTCGACACCTTCACGCGGCGGGACCAGAGTCAGCCCGTACGACGCGTACTCCGCAACGGCCGGGTTATCGCCGGGGATGCCGCCGGCGCCGGGCGGCTGATGGGTGCCGCCGGCACCGAGTCCCATGACGAGCCGACCGCCGGAGATGATGTCGAGCGTGCTGGCGATCTTGCCGAGCACAGCCGGCGGGCGGATGCGGCTTCCGCGAAGATCTCCGCAAGCTCCTCTACTGACCTTGGGAATGGCGCTGCGAATGCGGTAGTTGAACGAGGCATGTCCGCACTGACTGGTGTTCCGTTGTCTGTGCTCGACCGCTCGAGGACTCGAGTTGGTGAGTCGGAGGCGGAGACCCTGCGGCAGACCGTCGCGTTGGCCCAGCAGGTGGAAGAGCTTGGCTACAAGCGTTTCTGGGTGTCTGAGCACCACAGTGTCCCCGGTGTGGTCGGCTCGGCGCCGACTGTGCTGGCGGCGGCTGTTGCGGCCAGCACCAGCCGGATCCGCGTCGGCACGGGCGGTGTGATGCTGCCGAACCACCGCCCACTCGTGGTGGCTGAGCAGTTCGGCGTACTCGAGTCACTCTTCCCTGGCCGCATCGACATGGGTCTGGGCCGCTCGGTGGGCTTCACCAACGGCATCCGCCGAGCACTTGGCGTCGAGAAGGATGCGGCCGAGGACTTCGCCGTACAGGTCCGGGAGCTGCTCGGGTACTTCGACGGCACGCAGCAGAGCCACCCACAGGTCCACGCCCGCCCCGGCGAAGGCCTGCGCGTCCCACCCTTCATCCTCGCCGTAGGAGAAGGCGCACTCCTTGCAGCCTCGCTAGGCCTCCCCCTGGTCATCGCCGGCGTCAAAGCCGAGTCAGACCTGCTGCAGTTGCTGGACCGCTACCGCACCGAGTTCCAGCCGTCCACGTGGGCTCCGAGGCCTTACGTCGTACTGGCAACGAGTGCTGCGGTTGCAGCAACCACTGAAGCGGCGCGACGGCTACTACTGCCTGAGGCTTGGTCCAGCGCCTACTCGCGCACCCGTGGGGTGTTCCCACCGCTGGAGCCGGTACAGCAACGGGACATGACCGAGAAGGAGCACGGGTTCTTCGAGCAGTCCCTCCGCGGCCAGATCTACGGCACTCCGGAGGAGGTCGACGCCGCACTGGGCGGTCTGGTACGCCGTACCGCGGCTGACGAAGTGTTGCTCACGACAAGCACCTACGACCGCTCGGACCTACTCGCCTCGTACGCCGCTCTCGCCGAACTGGCCGGCACCCGCAGCACCGTCAGCTGAGGCGGTCCTCGAGCCGCTTGCGGACCTCCGGCCACTCATCGGCCAGGATCGAGAACACCACGGTGTCGCGGAACGAGCCGTCCGCGAGCCGCTTGTGCCGGCGCAGTACGCCCTCTCGCGTCGCACCCAGCTTCGCGATCGCTGCCTGGGACCGGGTGTTCGCCGTACCGGTCTGGATCTTCACCCGGCCGAAGCCACAGTCCTCGAAGGCGTGCTGCAGCAGCAGGAACTTGCACTCCGGGTTGACCGCGGTCCCCCACACCGACGGCGCATAGCCGGTCCAGCCCAGGTGCACCGACTCGTTGCCAAGGTCCACGTCTCCGAGGCTCGTTGTACCGACGACGGTGCCGTCGGCAACCAGTCGGACGACGTACGCCACTCGCTTGGCGGATGACTCGATCCACTGCCCGGCCATCTCCGCCGCGTCGGCGGGCAGGCCGGCGATGCCGCCGCCGAACCCGGACGCGTACACCTGCTCGTTCGCGATCGCGTCGTACAGCGGTTCGATGTCGGCGGCAACGAGACGGTCCAGCCGGACGACGTCGCCGACCAGCGGCCGACCGTCGGGAGCAACAGTCATCAGGTCCTCATCAGACGAGTACGTGCAGCAGCAGCCAGACGGCCGGAGCCGTGGCCAGCAAGGAGTCCAGCCGGTCCATCACGCCGCCGTGACCCGGCAGCAGGTTGGACATGTCCTTGATGCCGAGGTCCCGCTTGATCATCGACTCGCCGAGATCGCCCACGGTCGCGGTGACGACGGCGACCGCGCCGACGATCGCACCGGCCCACCAGTTCCCGTCGAGGAGCCAGACGACAGAGCCGATGCCGGCACCGATACAGGCCAGCGTCGAGCCGGCGAAGCCCTCCCAGGACTTCTTCGGGCTGATCGTCGGCGCCATCGGATGCTTGCCGAACAGCACACCGGCCGCGTAACCGCCGACGTCGCTGGCGACCACGACCAGGAAGAACGTCACCACCCGCTGCGGACCGTCCACCTCCGGCTGGACCAGCAGGATCGCGAACCCGGCCAGCAGCGGTACGTACCCGATCAGGAACACTCCGGCACTGGCATCGCGGACGAAGCCGACCGAACCGCCCGGCATCCGCCAGAAGATCGTCGCCAGCACCGTGATCGCGAGCGCGACCAGCAGCGCCATCGGCCCACCGAAGTACGCCGCCATCAGCATCGCCGTCGTACCGGCGAACATCGGAATCCGCGGAATGACCGCGCCGCCCGTGCGGAGCGCCTTGATCATCTCGTCGACGGCGACCAGCACGGTCGCCAGCACCAGGACCGTGAACAGGACCTTCTGCCAGAACAGCGACCCGATGATCAGCGCGCCGAGGCCGACACCGACCGCGATGGCCGCCGGCAGGTTGCGGCCGGCGCGGCTCGGGCTGGGGCTCGGCGCGGGCGTACTCTCGACGCCCATCACACCTCGAGCAGTTCGGCTTCCTTGTGCTTGAGCAGCTCGTCGATCGAGTCGACGTACTTCTTCGTCAACCCGTCGAGCCGCTTCTCAGCACTCTTGCCCTCGTCCTCGCCCGCGTCGCCGTCCTTGACGGTCTTGTGCACCTGGTCCATGGCGTGCCGGCGGATGTTGCGCATGGAGACCTTGGCCTCCTCGGCCTTGGTCTTGGCGACCTTGATGTACTCCTTGCGCCGCTCCTCGGTCAGCTGCGGCATCACCACCCGGATCACCGCGCCGTCGTTGCCCGGGTTGACGCCCAGGTCCGAGTCGCGGATCGCCTTCTCGATCGCCGCCATCGCGCCCTTGTCGTACGGCGAGATCAGCACGGTCCGGGGCTCGGGCACCTGGAAACCGGCCAGCTGCTGCAGCGGCGTCGGGCTGCCGTAGTAGTCGGCCAGCAGGCTCGCGAACATCTGCGGGTGGGCCCGGCCGGTGCGGATCGCGGCGAAGTCGTCCTTCGCGACCTCCACGGCCTTCGCCATTTTCTGCTCGGCTTCGCGGAGAGCTTCGTCGATCACGACATTCCTCGCTTCCTCAGGGCCGCCTCGGCGCGGCCGCTCCAAACCTGCGAACACAGGAACCCTACGAACGCAGGTCTACCAGACCACGGACGTCACCGCCCGTGTCGAACGATCCTAGTGCTTGTTCCCGGCCGGGCCGATCCCGGTCCTCGGGTACGACGACCCACCCCGGTCACCCGGGCGTGTCGCAGTACCTGGGCTACTGCCCCGGGGAGACGACCGTGCCGATCTTCTCGCCGTGCACGACCCGGGCGATGTTGCCCTCCTCGAGGCCGAAGATGACGATCGGCAGCGCGTTGTCCCGGGCGAGGCTGATCGCGGTGGCGTCGGCCACCCGCAGCCCACGGGCCAGGAAGTCGTCGTACGAGAGCTGGTCGAACTTCACCGCGTCCGGGTTCTTCTTCGGATCGGAGTCGTACACCCCGTCCACACCCTGCTTGCCCATCAGCAGCGCCTCGGCGCCGATCTCCAGGGCCCGCTGCGCGGCGACCGTGTCGGTGGAGAAGTACGGCATGCCGGAGCCGGCGCCGAAGATCACCACGCGGCCCTTCTCCAGATGCCGCTCGGCCTTGCGCGGGATGTACGGCTCGGCAACCTGGCCCATCGTGATCGCGGTCTGCACCCGGGTCTCGATGCCGATCTTCTCCAGGAAGTCCTGCAGCGCCAGGCAGTTCATCACGGTGCCGAGCATGCCCATGTAGTCGGCCCGGTTGCGCTCCATCCCGCGCTGCTGCAGCTCGGCGCCGCGGAAGAAGTTGCCGCCGCCGACCACCACGGCGACCTGGACACCGGACCGGGCCACGTCGGCGATCTGCTTGGCGATCGAGTTCACCACATCGGGGTCGACGCCGAGCTTGCCGCCGCCGAACACCTCACCCGACAGCTTGAGCAGCACCCGGTGATAGGCCGGGAGATGCGGCGAAGAGGCCGGACTCGTCTCGGTACCCAGGGTTTCCGTCACGATTCCGGCCTCCTCGTCGATGATGCTGTGCTGTCAGTCCCTGCTGGGGTCAGGCGCCGACCTCGAAGCGGGCGAACCGCTTCACGGTCACGCCGGCCTCGTCGAGCACGGCCTTCACGGTCTTCTTGCTCTCCTGGACCGACGGCTGCTCGAGCAGCACGACCTCCTTGAAGAAGCCGTTCACCCGGCCCTCGACGATCTTCGGCAGCGCCTGCTCCGGCTTGCCCTCCTCGCGGGCGGTCGCCTCGGCGATCCGCTGCTCGTTCTCGACCGTCTCGGCCGGGATCTCGTCGCGGGTGGTGTACAGCGGGCGCATCGCGGCGGCCTGCATGGCGGCGCCACGGGCGGCCTCCACGTTGTCGCCCTCGAACTCGACCAGTACGCCGACCTGCGCCGGCAGGTCCGCGGCACGCTTGTGCATGTACGCGGCGACCTTGCCGTCGAACACGGCCACCTTGCCGAGCTCGAGCTTCTCGCCGATGACGGCGGCCAGGGCCTCGATGTTCTCGGCGACGCTCTTGCCGTCGGCCAGCTTCTCGCTCAGCAGACCCTCGACGTCGCCCACCTTGCTCGCGGCGGCGTGCGCGACGATGTCGGCGGCCAGCTGCTGGAACTGCTCGTTCTTGGCGACGAAGTCGGTCTCGCAGTTGAGCTGGACCAGCGCGTTCTCCGCCGCGGCCACCAGGCCGTTGGTGGCGGAGCGCTCGGCGCCACGCTTGGCGGCCTTGGCCGCGCCCTTGATGCGCAGCTCCTCGATCGCCTTGTCGAAGTCGCCGTCGGTCGCCTCGAGCGCCTTCTTCGCGTCCATCATGCCCGCGCCGGTGGCGTCGCGGAGCTTCTTCACGTCAGCGGCGGTGTAGTTCGCCATTCCTCGTTCTCTCGTCTTGTCGGTGCGGCTGGATGGGCGGCCTGCAGGTTTCGGCGGGCGCTTCCGCGGCAGTCCGCGGTGCCCACTCGGCCTGATGCTTGGGGGCCCAGTGCATGCTGTGGGCCTGGTGCTCCGGGCCTCGTGCTTCTGGGCCCGGTGCTTGCGGCCCGGTGGTTGGGCCTTGGGTGGTGCCGCCCGGCGTGAGCCGGGCGGCACTCAGGGCTGTCAGGCCTCGTCGGCCTTCGGGGCCTCTTCAGCCTTCGGAGCCTCGTCAACCTTCGGAGCCTCTTCGGCCTTCGCCTCGTCAACCTTCGGAGCCTCTTCGGCCTTCGCCTCTTCAGCCTTCGGAGCCTCGTCGACCTTCGGGGCCTCAGCGGCCGGGGTCTCCTCGGCCTTGACCTCGGTGGCCTCCGCGGCGGGGGCCTCAGCGGCCTTCGCCTCGGTGGCCTTCGCCTCGGTGGTGCCGTTCTGGCTCTCCAGCAGCTCCCGCTCCCAGGCAGCCATCGGCTCCTCGGCGCCCAGCTCCTCGCCGGCCGCGGCAGCGCCCTGGCCACCACGCGACATCAGACCGTCGGCGACAGCGTCGGCGACCACGCGGGTCAGCAGGCCGACCGAGCGGATCGCGTCGTCGTTGCCCGGGATCGGGAAGTCGACTTCGTCCGGGTCGCAGTTGGTGTCCAGGATGCCGATGATCGGCAGCTTCAGCTTGCGCGCCTCGTCGACCGCGAGGTGCTCCTTCTTGGTGTCCACGATCCACACGGCGGCCGGAACCCGGGCCATGTCGCGGATACCGCCGAGGGTCTTCAGCAGCTTGTCGTGCTCGCGCCGCTTCTGCAGCAACTCCTTCTTCGTGACGCCGGAGGCGGCCACGTCGTCGAAGTCGATGAGCTCGAGCTCCTTGAGCCGCTGGAGCCGCTTGTTCACGGTCTGGAAGTTGGTGAGCATGCCGCCCAGCCAGCGCTGGTTCACGTAGGGCATGCCGACCCGGGTCGCCTGCTCGGCGATCGCTTCCTGGGCCTGCTTCTTGGTGCCGACGAACAGGATCGCGCCGCCGGAGGCAACGGTGCTCCGGACGAACTCGTAGGCGCGGTCGATGTACGACAGCGACTGCTGCAGGTCGATGATGTAGATGCCATTGCGCTCGGTGAGGATGTAGCGCTTCATCTTCGGGTTCCAGCGACGGGTCTGGTGCCCGAAGTGCACGCCGCTCTCGAGCAGCTGCTTCATGGTCACGACGGCCATGAGGTGTTTCCTCCTGTCGCGCCGTGGCCGGGCTCCCCGGTCCGATCGGCGCTGTCTCGGTTGTCCCGCGCCGAACCGGGTGGTCCGCCGCGCCTGACGCCCGGTGTGCGCACCCATCCCGGCGTAGGCCGGGACCGAGGGGAACGCACAGGTATGCGGGCGTGCGAAGTCGTCCCACTCGCATGGGACGCCACCGGAAGTGTACGGGACCACCCCAGGTCGAAGCGAACCGGGACCCGGTTGTCCACAGCCCCCGAACTCACCGTCCGTGACCGCCCCATCTCACGGCATCTTCCAGACATGAGCCCACTCCGATTTCTCCTCATCACCCTCCCCCTGACAACCATCCCCGTCCTCCCACTCGCAACCGCCGCGCCCGCAGCGGCGAGCCCACCTCCGCCTGCCCGGCCGCAGGCGGCCACCTGGCCCCTACAACCACGACCTCAAGTCGTGCGCGGCTTCGACCTCCCGGCCAAGCCCTGGCTTCCTGGCCACCGAGGCGTCGACCTGGCCGGCTCACCCGGCCAACCTGTCCTCGCCGCAACCGCCGGCACGATCACGTACGCCGGCCAACTCGCGGGCCGAGGTGTCGTCGTCGTATCCACCGGCCCACGCCGCACCACCTACGAGCCGGTCGTCCCCTCATCGACCGTCGGCACCGTGGTCACCCCAGGAACTGTCCTCGGCCACCTCTCAGCCGCCGGCTCCCACTGCGCCCCCGCAACCTGCCTCCACTGGGGCCTCATCCAAGGCAAGCACTACCTCAACCCCCTCACCCTGCTCCCCAACCGCCCAGTCCGCCTACTCCCCCTCACTCAAACCCCAGACACCGAACCCAGCGCCGACCAACCAGATGCAGCGCCGCCGGGCGCGGACCCACCGGGTAGGGCCGGCCTACCTCAACCGCGCGCCGTCGCCGACGCGACGCCTCCTTCGAGCGGCGAACGAACAGCCACGGCTGTCGTCGCCACCACGGCAGCGCTGACCCTGGCGGCCGGGCTCCTGGTCAGACGGCACTAGGCAGCTGGGCTGCACGAGTAGTCGCCGGCATCAGCAGGGACCGCAGGTGGTTGCCACAGGTCGGCTGTTGTCAGCTGCCGGGGACGCGGGCCTGCCAGGCGTCTTCGTCGCGGGAGCGGCGTTCGACGCCGGCCGGGAGCTTGCCCTTGGCGAGGTCGATGAGGGTGGTGTGCTCGAGCACGTCCCGCAGGCTTGCGCGGGCGGCGATCCAGACACGCTGCAGCACAACAGCCCGCTCGTTGTACGCGACGCTCTCAGGCCGTACGCCGGAGATGCTCACGATCGGGCCGTCGACCGCGCGCATCACGTCGGCGACGGAGACCTCGTTCGGGTCGACCGCCAGCTTCCACCCGCCGGACTGTCCGCGCTGGCTCGCCAGCACGCCCGCACGCCGGAGGTCAGCCAGGATCCCCTGCAGGAAGCCGTGCGGAATCCCCTGCGCGCGACTGAGCTCCTCGGCCGACACCACCGAGGGGTCGTTGGCCACCCAGCGCTGAGTGATCTCGATCAGCGCCCGCAACGCATAGTCAGACTTCGCCGAAACCCGCATGCCCCGCAGTCTGCCGCATTCCCCCACCACCGCGCCGCATCCCACCCCACCGACACTCACCTCGAGCGGGCGGCGGACAGCTGCGATCCCTGCCGCCTCACCCACCCAGCCCAGCCCGGATAGCGGGGGTCAGGCTCGCGGATGCGCCTGTTCGTAGGCCCGACGCAGCCGTTCGGTGGAGATGTGGGTGTAGATCTGCGTCGTCGCCAGCGACGCGTGACCGAGGAGTTCCTGGACACTGCGGAGGTCGGCGCCGCCTTCCAGCAGGTGGGTTGCGGCCGTGTGGCGTAGCCCGTGCGGCGACAGGTCCGGCGCGTCGACGACCCCGATCCGCTCGTGCACAAGGCGCCGTACCGCTCGCTGATCGATCCGGCCGCCGCGAGCTCCGAGGAACACCGCCGGACCACTCCCCGACCGGACCAGCTGTGGCCGCGCCTCGTCCAGCCAGCGGCGAAGCGCGTCGGAGGCCGGCACGCCGTAAGGGACCGAGCGTTCCTTCCGGCCCTTGCCGAACACGCGGACCACCCGCCGCGACGGGTCGATGTCGTCGATGTCGAGTGCGCAGAGTTCGCCGACACGGATGCCGGTCGCGTAGAGCAGCTCCATGATGGCCAGATCGCGTAGCCCGAGCGGACTGCCGTCGTCGGCCGCAACGGCCGCCGCATCCAGCACTGCCCGCGTATCTGCCTGGCCCAGTACGCCGGGCAGGGTCTTGTGCGGCCGAGGACTCGCCAGCAGTGCGCCGGGATCCGTGGTGATCCGCCCGGTCCGCTGTGCCCACGCGGTGAAGACACGCGCGGCGGTCGCCCGGCGCGACATCGTGCTGCGCGACTTCCCGAGGCTCTGCTGCTTGGCCAGCCACGAGCGCAGACCGCGGATGTCCAGGCCCTCGAGATCATCGTGACCAAGCCGAATCAAATGTTCGAGTAAATCCGCGACATCTCCAAGGTACGCTCTGACCGAATGTCTGCTGAGGTCCCTTTCCGCCGTCAGATGCCGTTCGTAGTCGGCCAGTAACACTGTGAAACCTTCCGGGCAGGAAGGGGTCGTACCGACATCGTCCGGCGCCATGCCTCGACCATGCGGGAGCGGACCCGGCATCGCAAGCCACCGCGCGGAGGTCGAGGAGAGGAGGGCTGGTCGATAGCCCGACGGTCGACTACTGTTCGGCCCGATTGCCCTAGTAGCAACGGAGGCACCCCTGACCATGGCCCCCTCAGCGAACGGACAGACCGTAGGCCGGCGCCTGCCGGTCGAGTCGGCGTTCACTCGAGTCGAGGACGCGCGGCACCGTCTGCCGCGCTTGTTCGGTCGTCGCGACCTGGTTGTACTCGGCCTGGGCGTGATGATCGGGTCCGGCATCTTCAGCATCAGCGGTAACCAGGCGGCCAAGGTCGCCGGTCCGGCCGTGATCCTGTCGTTCGTCATCGCGGCGATCGTCTGTGTGCTGGCCGCGGCCTGTTACGCCGAGCTCTCGTCCACGATCCCGGTCTCGGGTAGTGCCTACACCTTCAGCTATGTGACCTTCGGCGAGATGTGGGCCTGGCTGGTCGGGTGGGCGCTGGTGCTGGAACTGGTCACCGCCGCCGCGATCGTCGCGCGTGTCTGGTCGGCGTACTTCCTGGCCACCCTGGACGGATTCGGGGTGACGCTGCCCGCCAATGTCGCGCAGTTCTTCGGGCCCGACGCCAAGGTCAACCTGGTCGCGCCGCTGCTGCTGCTGATCCTGACCGCGATGATCGTCACCGGCACTAAGCTGTCGGCCCGGGTTCTGACCGTCGTGGTGATCGCGAAGGTCGCGGTGATCCTGCTGGTCGTGGTCGTCGGTGCGATGCACATCGACACGGCCAACTACCAGCCGTTCGTGCCGATGGCCAGGGCCGCGCCCGCGACCGCCAGTCCGACCTTGCTCGGCTGGATCCTCGACTCGTCGTTCGGCTCGTTCGGCATAATGGGCATCTTCACGGCGGCCAGCTCGATCGTCTTCGCCTACATCGGCTTCGACTTGATCGCGACCGCGTCGGAGGACGCCCGCAGCCCGCGCAAGACGGTCCCGCAGGGCATGCTGCTCGGCGTCGGCGCCGTCACGATCCTCTACATCGCGATGGCCGTCGTGCTGGTCGGCATGCGCCCGTACGGCGAACTGGGCGGCAGCGCACCGGTGTCGGAAGCGCTCGCAGCGGTCGGGGTCGGCTGGGCCGCGAAGGTGGTCAATCTAGGTGCCTTGCTCGCGCTGATGACGGTGATCGTGGTCGTGCTCATCGCACAGAGCCGCGTGCTGTTCAACATGGGTCGTGACGGCCTGCTACCGAAGAGCCTCGGCCGAGTCAGCCGGGTGTACTCCTCCCCCGCGCGTGCGGCCACCGCTGCCGGAGCCGCCGCACTGGCTCTGACGCTGTACCCGAAGGTGCTCGAGCTGGAAGAGCTGCTGGTCATCGGTGCGCTGTTCTGCTTCGCCTTCTGTGCGATCGGCGTACTCACACTGCGCCGGTCGGAGCCGGACCTGGAGCGCGGGTTCCGGGTGCCGATGGTGCCGCTGATCCCGCTGCTGTCACTGGGCGCGACGCTGTGGCTGATGCTCAACCTGAAGACGAGCACCTGGACCAAGTTCGGTATCTGGATGGTCGTCGGGCTGCTGATCTACGGGTTGTACGGGCGCTGGCACAGCCGGCTGGCGAACGAGGACAGCTGGGACTTCGACATCGGCGACACCGACCCGGGGACGGGCGGACTGCAGGCGGTCCGGCCGGAGAGCGAGCTGCGCGCGGTTCGCACACCGCCGCAGAAGCCGACCCGCGGTAAACACATGCGTAGCTGACGCAACCCGCTTGGGGGTTGTCCACAGCCCGACAAGTCGCGCCCGAAATCGGTACCTGATCCCGGCATGTTCTTAGCCGGAGGTGGTCATCGATGCGGACCAAGAACGCAGTCGGGCGGTACGGCGAAGATCTCGCCGCGAGGTATCTCACGACCGAAGGTTTCGTCATCCTCGAGCGCAACTGGCGCTGCGAGCTGGGCGAGATCGACATCGTCGCGCGGGACGGCGACGCCCTTGTCGTCTGTGAGGTGAAGACCCGCCGCGGGCTCAACTACGGCAGCCCGTTGGAGTCGATCACCTACCGGAAGCTGACCACGCTGCGGAAGCTGGCCGGCCGCTGGCTGCAGACCCACCAAGTCAAGCCGGGCGCGATCCGGATCGATTTCGTCGCCGTCCTCTTCGACCACAACACACCGCCGCGCGTGGACCACGTGAGAGGCGCAGCCTGATGCCTCTCGCACACACATGGTCCGTGGCGTTGGTCGGTCTCGAAGGACACCTGGTCGAGGTCGAGGCCGACATCGCGCAAGGCCTGCCGAAGACGACCCTGATCGGCCTGCCGGACGCGTCATTGTCCGAGGCACGCGACCGGGTTCGCGCCGCTGTAGTGAACAGCGGCGAGCGATTCCCCGACCGCAAGGTCACCATCGGCCTCTCGCCGGCCACGCTGCCCAAGACGGGTTCGCACTACGACATCGCCATTGCCATCGCTCTCCTCACGGCCGCCGGGGTCCTCGAGAGCGAGTCGATGCGGAACTCCGCGATGATCGGCGAGCTCGGGCTCGACGGCCGGGTCCGCGAGGTCCGCGGCGCGCTCGCGATGACCCTGGCCGCGGCCCGCTCCGGCTTCGCGCGCATCGTCGTACCCGAGTTGAATGCCGGCGAGGCACGGCTCGTGCCCGGCATCGAGGTGTACGGCGTTCGATCGTTGCGGCAGGTGCTGGCGATGTTGCGCGGGACCGAGATTCCGGACGAGGAACCACCACGCGCCGAACCGCGGCTGTTGTCCGAGTCGCTGACCCGGGTGCCAGAGGTGGACCTGGACGACGTGATCGGTCAACGCGAAGGGCGACGAGCGATCGAGGCCGCCGCGGCCGGTGGTCATCATCTCCTCCTGCACGGGCCGCCGGGGTCGGGCAAGACGATGCTGGCCGAGCGGCTCGCAGGGTTGATGCCGGATCTGAGTACGGACGATTCGCTCGAGGTGTCAGCGGTGCATTCGCTGGCCGGCTTGCTGACCAGCGACGCCGAACTGGTCGTCCGGCCGCCATTCATCGCGCCACACCACACCGCGTCGCTGTCGAGTCTGGTCGGCGGTGGTTCGGGGATGCCGCGGCCGGGTGCGATCAGTTGCGCGCATCGAGGGATCCTCTTCATCGACGAGGCGCCGGAGATGCATCCGCTGACGTTGGACACGTTGCGGCAGCCGCTGGAGTCCGGGTACATCGAGGTGCACCGGTCGGCAGCGGTGGCGAAGTTCCCGGCGCGGTTCATGCTGGTGCTCGCCGCGAATCCGTGTCCCTGCGGGCTGTCCGGCACCAACCGCGGGATCTGCACGTGTACGCCGCAGGTGCTCGCGCGCTACCGGCAGCGGATCAGCGGGCCGATCAAGGACCGGCTGGACATCCAGCGCCAGATCCTTCCGGCCGCGCGCACGACCACCGACGGGGAGAAGCCCGAGTCGACGGAGGTCGTGGCCGAGCGGGTGAAGGCGGCCCGTGACCGGCAGGCGTACCGCTACCGGGAGACCGGCTGGATCCTGAACAGCGAGATCCCCGGCCCGGTGCTGCGCCGCGACTTTCCGTTGGATGCCGCCAGCCACAAGATGCTCGAGGACCTGTACTCCGCCGGTCGCATCACCGCCCGCGGCTTCGACCGCGTCGTCCGCCTGGCCTGGACGCTGGCCGATCTCCAGGGCCTCGACAGACCCACCGTCGAGCTGACCCATCAAGCCTTCCAACTCCGCTCCGGCGAACCTCTCACTGACCTCGCCGACGCTCGCCCCATCAAAGGAACCGCCGCATGACCACGAACTGCGCTCTCAGCTCTGACCTCGTCGACAACACTGCTCCAGTTGGTGGCGCAGCACCGCGAGGGGTCGCACAGAAATCTTCAGCCCGGGTAGACGAAGCGGGGGTCGGAGGCACCGGTGGATCGACGGGTGCGGCGGTTTCCGGCGCGGACGACAGCGATCGGCTGGCTCGGGCGGGACTGTCTCGGGTCGTTGAACCCGGCGATCTCGCGGCGTTGAAGGCCTTCGAGGGCCTTGAGGCGCTGCAGATCTGGGAACTGCTTCAGCAGGGTGCTCCTGGCACGGAGCGGTGGACAACTCGGCTGGCTGAGGCCGAGCCGGAGCGCGATCTGGAGCGGGCGGCGGCGGCCGGCGCGCGGTTCGTGATCCCTGGAGACGACGAGTGGCCCGAGCAGGTGGAGGTGCTCGCGGATGCCGGGCAGTTGACGCGACGGGCCGGGGTGCCGTTCGGGTTGTGGGTGCGCGGGCCGGCGAATCTGCGACAGGTGCTCACGCGGTCCGTGGCGATGGTGGGTGCACGCGCGAGTTCGTCGTACGGCGAGCATGTGGCGGCTGAGCTGGCGTCCGGGCTGTCGGACAACGGGATCACCGTGGTGTCCGGGGGCGCGTTCGGGATCGATGCGGCGGCTCATCGGGGTGCGCTGGCTGGTTCGGGCGTGACGGTGGCGGTGCTGGCGTGCGGGGTTGATGTCAGCTATCCGAAGCAGAACTCGGCGCTGTTCAGCCGGATCGTGGAGGAAGGGCTGGTGGTGAGTGAGCTGCCGCCGGGGTGTTCACCGACGAAGCTCCGGTTCCTGGCGCGCAATCGGCTGATCGCTGCGGGAACGCTCGGCACTGTCGTGATCGAGGCGGCCGTTCGGAGTGGAGCGCTCAACAGCGCCGGGTGGGCCGAGCAGTGCGGTCGGGCGGTCCTCGCCGTACCAGGCCCGATCACCTCACGCATGTCCGAAGGCTCGCACCTCCTGGTCCGCGAACGCGATGCGGTGCTCGTCACCAACGTCGCCGACATCGTCGAGGCGATCTCCCCACTCGGCACCCGCCTCACGCCGTACCCCCAAGCCCCGAAGAGCCCGACCGACGACCTCCACCACGACCTCCGCCGAACCCTCGACGCCGTCCCCGTCCTCAACCCCGTCCCCGCCACCCGCATAGCCGGCACAGCCGGCCTGGACCTGGAAACCACCCAGCAATGCCTGGAAACCCTCGCCGACCTAACCCTCATCCAGCACGAGGACACCGGCTGGCGCCTACCCCCAACCCCATAGCCGCGCGGCGGGCTAGCGGAATCGGCAGGGCGGTTAGCGGCCGAAGTCGGAGTCTTTGGGGACTTCTAAGTCGGACTTGGCGAGTTCTTCGATGTTGACGTCACGGAAGGTGACGACCTTGGCGTTCTTGACGAAGCGGGCGGAACGGTAGACGTCCCAGACCCACGCGTCGGCCATCGTCACCTCGAAGTACACGTCGCCGCCCTCGGTGCGGACCTTCAGGTCGACCGCGTTGCAGAGGTAGAACCGCCGTTCGGTCTCCACGACGTACTTGAAGATCCCGACGACGTCCTTGTACTCCCGATAGAGCTGTAGCTCCATATCGGTCTCGTACTTCTCGAGGTCGTCAGCGCTCACGCCTCCACCTCGCTAGCGCTCGGTTCCGGCATGAGCACTAAAGCGGCTGTGTTGGTTGTTCGCTCGCTACGCTCGCTCATCGGCTCTCCACTCCGGTGGGACTGGTCACATTCTGTCCCATATCGGGCCGCAGACTGCGGCGGACATTCTCGAACCGCCGTCTGTGTTGCGGGCACGGGCCGTATTCGTCCAGTGCCGCCTGGTGTTCAGGCGTGCAGTAGCCCTTGTGAATCCCGAAACCGTATTGCGGGTACACCTGGTCCCAGTGCTCCATCACCCGATCGCGGGTCACTTTCGCGATCACAGACGCCGCGGCGATACAAGCCGCCACGCGGTCACCCTTCCAGATCGCCAGGCCCGGGACGCCGAGACCGTCCACGCCGAACCCGTCGGTCAGCACGTACGACGGCCGTACGTCGAGCCGGAACAGTGCGCGGCGGAGCGCCTCCACGTTCGCGACGTGCATGCCGAGCCGGTCACACTCGGTGGCCTCGATAGCGACGACCGACCAGGCCAGGGCGCGCTTGCGGATCTCGTCGTAGCAGCGGTCGCGAGCCTTGGCGGTGAGGAGCTTGGAGTCGGCGAGTTCGGGGATCTGGCCGCGCTTACCGTCCGGCAGGATCACCGCGGCGGCGACAAGCGGTCCGGCGCAGGGTCCGCGGCCGGCCTCGTCCACGCCGGCGATCGGATCCAGGCCGACGCGGCGCAGCGCCCGCTCGTACCCGTACAACCCGGCATCCCGCCGCACCGTGCTCCCCCGCGGCAGCGCACTCATCCAGCCCTCCGAACTCCAGCCACAAAACCCACCCTAGGCACCCCGGACAGTGGGTGCCGCAGCCGGGGTGAGCCGCACGCGGAGGGTGCCGACAGCACACAGCAACCCAACCGCTCAGCAGGTGCGAGACACGCGTCGCACCGGTGCGACGCGTGATGCGACGGCTGGGCCGGGACGACCTGCGGCTCGACAGAGGTGGGGTGGGTGGGGAGGACTGCCGGGGCCGGGAGGTGGGGGGCGGACTGGGGCACCGGGGGCTGCCTCACTTGGGGGGTGCGGTGAGGGAGATGGAGGGTTTGTCCGGGGGCGGCTCGGCCGCGGCCGGGACGGATTTAAAGGTGTCGGGGACGCCGAGCTTGCTCCAGCGGGCAGCGGGCCAGACGACCAGGATGGCCCGGCCGGTGATCTTGTCCATCGGGACGAAGGCGGCGTCGCCGGGGTTGCTTCCCTCGGTGTTGGTGTCGCTCAGGTGGACCCGGGAGTCACCGGAGGCGGATCGGTGGTCGCCCATCACGAAGACCTTGCCGGCCGGGACGGTGACTTGGAACTCCATCTGCGACGGCGCGTCACCCGGATACAGGTAGCTGGTCTCCTCGAGCGGCTGGCCGTTGACCAGCAGCCGGCCCTTCTCGTCGCAGCAGGCGACCTTGTCGCCCGGCATGCCGACGAGCCGCTTGATCAGGTGACCGTGGCTGGAGTCCGGGAGCAGGCCGACCACCTCGAAGAACCGGCCGACCGAACCACGCTTCTGACCGCTCTCCTCCGGGCCGAGCCAGCCGCCCGGGTCCTCGAACACGACCACGTCGCCACGCTTGACGTCGGTGAGCTTCTCCACGACGACCCGGTCGCCGACCAGAAGAGTGTTCTCCATCGACTCGCTCGGGATGATGAACATCTGCCCGACGAACGCGCGCAGGATCGACGAGACGATGAGTGCCCCGACCACGATCAGGACGAACTCACGGGCGGCCGCGGCGAACCCCGAGCGGTGGGCGGGTTTCTCCGGCGTCTTCGTCGGTGTATCGGTCACTTCTTCAGCCCCGGCTTCTTGAAGGTTTCCGGAGGACGAAGCATCGTCATCCGGTCAGACGGCCAGATTACGCAACAGGCCCGGCCAACCACGTTCTCGGTCGGCACGAATCCGCCGCCGGGGCCGCCCATGTGGGCGCGGGAGTCGGCCGATTCGGCCCGGTTGTCGCCCATCACCCACAGGTGACCGGCCGGAACCAGCACGTTGAAGGGCTGCAACGACGGCTTGGCGTCCGTGAGCAGGTACTCCTGCTCGTCCAGCGGGATGCCGTTCACGGTGATCCGGCCGGCCCGGTCACAGCAGATGACCCGGTCGCCGCCGATGCCGATCACCCGCTTGACCAAGTGCCCCTCGCCGCTGCGCGGCAGGATGCCGACGAACTCACCGATCTTGCGGAACGGGCCGGGCTCGACCTGTTCCTCGTTCAGCCAGTTGCCGGGGTCCTTGAAGACGACGATGTCGCCGCGATCCACGTCGCGGTGCATGTAGCTGATCTTCTCGGCCAGGATCCGGTCGTTCGTGGTCAGCGTGTCGTACATCGACTCCGACGGTACGTAGAACGCCTCCGCGACGAACAGCCGCAGTACCACCGTGATGACGAGCGCGAGCACCGTGACGGTGCTCATCTCGATGAGCAGGCTGAGCAGCGGGTTGCGCTGCTTCAGCCTGCGGTGACGTCCCTTGCTGCGACGTGCCCTCCTGGCTACCGGGCGAGGGCGAGCGCGAGTCGCAGTGCTCGGCGCCATAGGTGACCGTCGTCGCTAAGACGCTCAGGAGGCCGGAACGTCCCGCTTCTCCTTGATCTTGGCTGCCTTGCCGCGCAGCTCGCGCAGGTAGTACAGCTTGGCCCGGCGGACGTCACCGCGGGTGACGACCTCGACCTTTTCGACGATCGGGGTGTGCAGCGGGAAGGTCCGCTCGACGCCGACACCGAAGCTGACCTTGCGGACCGTGAAGGTCTCCTGCAGGCCACCACCCTGGCGGCGGATCACGACACCCTGGAACACCTGGACGCGGGACCGGTTGCCCTCGACGACCTTGACGTGCACCTTGACGGTGTCACCGGGACGGAAGGCGGGGATGTCGTCGCGCTTGCTCGCGTTGTCGAGCTCGTTCAGGATGTTGCTCATCAGGTGTCTCTTCCTCGCGCGTGCCACAGGTCACCCACGAAATGTCGATGGTGAGAGTCGTCCAGATGCTGCCGAGCGGTGGTCACCCCCTGTGGCAGGAGCACCGAAAGGGCAGCAACCAGCAATCTTGCCACACCGCCCCAGCGACGACGAAATCAGCGGCGGCGGCGACGCTTGGTGAGCAGGACGAGCTCGACCTTCGCGGTCTGCCGCTCCCGTCGTACCTCTCGGTAACCGGCTTTCTGGTACAGCCTGAGGTTCCGGTCACTCTCCGCACCGGTGGTGAGCTCGTACGACGTGACGTCGGCAGGCGCGAGCTGTTCGGCCACTCGGAGCAGCCGAGTGCCCAGACCACGGCCCTGCCAGTCCGGAGCGACGATGAGCCGGCCGAGCCGGGCAACGGAGCCGTCCACGGTCACCTGTACCGAGCCGACGATCCTGGTGCCAGCCACAGCCTTGAGTACGCCGCCCTGCTTCAGCCGCTCGACGCTCGCCGCCGGGTCCTCCGCCAGCGGTGGGATGGACAGGTCGTCGTACGCCCGTCCCTCCGACAGGAAGGCAGCCAACTGCAGTGTGTGAATCTCCCCCGCGTCAGCCTCGGTAGCGGGCAGGAGGCGGACCTGTGACGTCGCATCGTCCTTCCCAGCGACCGCATCGCCCCACGCCGCGAGCAGATCAGGCCGGCGCTCGGCAGTGCGCCGTACCGACTCCGCATGACGCCAGGTGGCGATCAGGCCGTGGTTACCCGACAGCAGCACGTCCGGTACGTCGTACCCGCGCCAGCTCGGCGGCTTCGTGTACACCGGGTACTCCAGCAGGCCATCACCCGAGTGCGACTCTTCAGACAGGGACTCCGGGTTGCCGATCACGCCAGGCAGCAGCCGGGCGACGGCCTCGACCATGACCAGTACGGCGACCTCACCGCCGTTGAGCACGTAGTCGCCGATGGACACCTCGTCGACACGCATCCGCTCCCCTGCGTACGACGTGACGCGTCCATCGATGCCCTCATAGCGGCCGCACGCGAACGCGAGCCATGGCTCGGCTGCAAGCTCGTAGGCGAGCTCCTGAGTGAAGGGGCGACCGGCAGGGGTCGGCACGATCAGTCTGGGCTGTGCAGGACCATCAGGGGGTGCAATGGCGTCGAGAGCCTCACCCCACGGTTCTGGCTTCATCACCATGCCTGCGCCACCGCCATACGGGGTGTCGTCGACAGTCCGGTGACGGTCGTAGGTCCACTCGCGCAGATCATGCAGGTGGATGTCCAGAAGGCCGCTCTTCGCCGCCTTGCCGACCAGAGACACGTCCAGCGCGGCCAGGTACTCCGGGAAGATCGTGACGACGTCCAGTCTCATCAGTCAGCGCCTGGCTCGGTGGGAGCCACCTCAGCGCCCTCTGGGTCCAGAAGGCCGGGCCGGTCCGCCACGACGACGTACCCCTTGTCGACGTTGAGCTCCGGGACCAGCGCCTCGACCAGCGGCACCAGTACGGCGTTGCCGGCCGGGCGGCGGATCTCGAGCAGGTCCTGCGAGGGCAGGTGGACGACATCGGTGACCTCGCCCGCCTCGGCGCCGTCAGCCGTACGGACGGCCAGGCCGATCAGCTCGCGGTCGTAGTACTCGTCCGGGTCTTCCGGGCGCTCGTCCTCGTCGATCTCGGACTGCACGACCAGATTGCGCAGTTGCTCGGCCGCCGTACGGTCCGGCACGCCGGCGAACTTCACCAGTAGCCGCCCGCTGTGCCACCGGCTGGACTCCACAGTGAGGGCCCTGGGCACCTTGGCGGATGTGACGACGGTCGCGCCGTCGGCGAACCGCCGGTCCGGCTCGTCCGTCCGGACGTCCACGCCGACCTCGCCCTTGATTCCGTGCGCCCGGCCGATCCGCCCGACTGTCACCAACACCAGCACAAGCCCTTCTGCTCACTACCGATTGACTGAGGCTCTACCAATTGCCAAGAGAATATGGCGAAGGGCCGCACCCGCGGTGGGTGCGGCCCTCCAGGAAGTACTGCGAGTCAGCGGCGCGGGCGCCGGTTGAACTCGTCGACGAAGTCGATCCGGATCGACGACTCGGAGCTGAGCGCGCCGACGACGGTCCGGATCGCGGTCGCGGTCCGGCCGTTGCGGCCGATCACCTTGCCGATGTCGTCGGGGTGCACGTGCACCTCCAGCGTGCGACCACGCCGCAGGTTCCGGGCCCGGACGCTGACGTCGTCGGGGTTGTCCACGATGCCTCGGACCAGGTGCTCGAGCGCCTCGGTCTCCATCATGGTCAGGCCTTGGCGTCGTCGGCCGGCGCGGCCTCGGCCGGGGCCTCAGCAGCCTCCGCCTTCGGGGCCTCGTCGGCAGCCTTCGGAGCCTCGTCAGCCTTCGGAGCCTCGTCAGCCTTCGGAGCCTCGTCAGCCTTGGGTGCCTCGTCGGCAGCCTTCGGCGCGGCGTCCTTCTTCTCAGCCGTCTTCTTCGCCGCGGTCTTCTTCGCGGTGACGGCCTCGGTCTTCAGCGTGCCGTGCGCCTCGGCCAGGGCCTCGTTGAAGACCTCCTGCTTGTCCCGCTTCGGCTCCTTGACCCGCAACGGCGCCGGAGCGTCCTGGCCCTTGAACTTCTGCCAGTCGCCGGAGGCCTTGAAGATCGCCTCGACGGCCTCGGTCGGCTGCGCGCCGACGCCCAGCCAGTACTGCGCCCGGTCCGACTCGACGTGGATGAACGACGGCTCGGTCTTCGGGTTGTACTTGCCGATCTCCTCGATGGCCCGGCCGTCCCGCTTGGTCCGGGCGTCCATCACGACGATGCGGTAGTGCGGCGCACGCTTCTTGCCGATGCGCTTCAAACGGATCTTGACTGCCACGTTTCGGGGGTCTCCCTTGGAATACATGTCTGGGTGAGCAGCACAGCGTCGTGGGGACAACGGGTGACCACTCGAATGGGCCGACCAGGAGGTGGAGTTAGAGGGCTGCACGAACCTGGACGGACTCAGCAGGCCATTGTGCCAGATCCGTGGGTTTCCAACCAATCCACCTCTGGCTGGGGCCAGGTGGCATCACCGGCGGAAGGGGGCCAGGTCGGGGAGTTGGTCGGCGTAGGCGTCGAGGAGCTTGCCCGCGGCGGTGACCGAGTCGATCAGCGGGTGCCAGGCGAAGGCACGCAGCGCGGCGGCGCGGGAGCCACCGGCGGCAGCCTCGATAGTGGACCGCTCGACGGCCTTCACCGCGCAGACGAGACCGGCCTGATGATCCGTCAACTGCGACACGGTGACCGGCAGCGGGCCGTTGGCGTCGACCGTGCACGGGATCTCGACGACCGCATCGTCGTCCAGGTGACGCAGGACACCCCGGTTGCGCACGTTCAGGATCAGCGACGCCCTCTCGTTGTGGGCGATCGCGCGCATCAGCGACAGCGCGACCTGCTCGTACCCGCCGGCCGCCATGTCCCGCTCGTCCCGCTCCCCCGCGTCGGCGACCTCACGGCTCTCGACCATGTACGTCGACTCACGCTCGGCGCGGGTCTTCTGCCACAGCTCCAGCGCCTGCTCCGGGTGCCGAGCCGTCTCCGCATAGAACGCGGACTGCTGCTCCAGCAGGAACGTCCCGCGCGTCTGCCGCACAGCCTGTACGGCGGCCAGCGTCTCGCGGGCGAAGTAGTAGTAATGCAAGTACTCGTTCGGGATCGACCCCAGCGACCGCAACCAGTCCGCCCCGAACAGCCGCCCCTCCTCGAAGGACGCCAAGGCATCGCCCGACTCCAACAGCGATGGCAACCGGTCGACCCCACCGGACTGCAGCCCGCGTAGCCACCCCAGATGGTTCAGCCCCGCGTAGTCGTAGAACGCAGTAGACGGATCCACACCGAGCGCCAGCGCCGCCCGTCGGCCCAACCCGGACGGTGAGTCGCAGATCCCGATCACCCGGTCGCCCAGGTACGGGATCATCGCCTCGGTCACCATCCCGGCCGGGTTGGTGAAGTTGATGACCCAAGCCTCCGGCGCCACGGCGGCCACCCGCTGCGCGATCGCGACCGCCACCGGCAGGGTCCGCAGTCCGTAGGCGATCCCACCGGCGCCGACCGTCTCCTGACCGAGTACGCCGAGATCCAGCGCGACCCGCTCGTCGACCGTCCGCCCTTCAAGACCACCGACCCGGATCGCCGAGAACACGAAGTCCGCGCCCCGCAGCGCCTCGTCCAGATCCGTCGTCTCGGTCACCACCGGCCCATCGGGAACCGAGACAGCCTGCTGCCGCAGCACCGCCCCGATCGAGGCCAGCCGGGACGAGTCCGTGTCGAAGAGCACCACAGAAGTGATCCGGCCGGAGCCGCGGTCACCGAGCAACGCCTGGTAGACGAGCGGCACCCGGAACCCACCGCCGCCGAGGATGGTCAGCCTCACGTCAACACCACCTGTACGCCCGCCTCCACCAGTTGCGCCCGGGTCGCCTCGTCGGCCTCGGGCTCGGTCACCACCATGTTCAGCTCACCCGGCTCACACACCCGCGCGACGCCGTGCCCCGGGAACTTGGTCGCGTCCGCCAGCAGCACCACGCGGTCGGCGGACTGGATCATCGCCCGCTTCACCGGTACCTCGATCATCGTGCTGTCCATCACCCGCCCGTCCGGCCGGACCCCGCTGGTCCCGAGGAACAGCCAGTCGACGTGGATCTGCCGCAGACTCTCCTCGGTCAGATACCCCACCAGCGACCGGTAACTCCGCCGGACGAACCCGCCGAGCACGATCAGCTCGATCTGCTCGTCGTTCTGCAGCTCCTCCAGTACGGCGAGATTGCTCGTCACCACCGTCAACGACCGGCCGTGCAGATGCTGTGCGACCCGCAGCGCCGTGGTCCCGATGTCGAGCAGCACCGACTCACCGTCGGTCACCAACTCCGCAGCCCGCCGCGCGATCCGGTCCTTCTGAGCGGCATGTACGGCGTTCACGTCGGCGAACGGCTCGTCACCGCCGTCGACCGCCAGGGCACCGCCGTACACCCGGGTCAGCCGGCCCTCGGCATGGAGCTGCTCCAGGTCGCGCCGGATCGTCGCCTCACTCACGCCGAGCCGTTCGGCCAGCACTTTCACGCCCCCGGCCCCATCGGCCCGAAGCGAGCGAACGATCTGATCCTGCCGCTGCTTTGGCAACACAGAGAGACCGTATCACGCAAACTCCGTCATTCTCCGTCAAATTTGTGAGCAGGTATTGCGCATCCTGCGCAGAGGATTCAAGATTCATGCACGAGTTTGATCGAGCGTGCAGGAGTGTGACGAGAGCATGACCGAGTTGGACGTGGTCGTCTCCGGGCTGGTGTTCCAGGACCTGGTGCTCGGCCTGCCCACTCCGCCGCGCCCCGGCACCGAGGTCTGGGCCACCGACTCCCTCGAGAGCCCGGGCGGTATCGCCAACTTCGCCGTCGCGCTGTCCCGGCTGGGCCTGCGTACCGGCCTGGCCGCCGCGTTCGGCGCGGACGACCTCGGCGACCGCCTCTGGGACCGGCTCGCCGACGGTGAAGGCATCGATCTGACTCTCTCCGGCAAGCTCGCCGGCTGGCAGACCCCACTGACGGTGGCCCTTGCCTATGACAACGACAGGGCACTGGTCACCCGGGGCACCCCTCCTCTGCTGTCGGCCGACGAGCTGATCACCGCACCGCCGGTCGCCCGAGCTGTCGCCGCCCACATCGGCCCCTGGCCGAACGAGTGGCTGGCTAAGGCGAAGGCGGCCGGCTGTGTGGTGTTCGCCGACGTCGGCTGGGACCCGTCGGAGCAGTGGGACCCCCAGGTGCTCGACCAACTGGAGCACTGCGACGTTTTCCTGCCGAACGCCGGTGAGGCGATGAACTACACCCGGACGGACAGCCCGGAGCAGGCCCTCGACCGACTGGCGGAGCTCGTACCGCTCGTCGTCGTGTCGAACGGTGCCGACGGTGCGCTGGCGCTCGACGCCGCCACCGGTGAGCGGGTCGCCGTACCGGCGTATCAAGTGCAGGCGGCGGACACCACCGGGGCGGGTGATGTGTTCGCCGCCGGCTTCATCGCCGCCACGCTGTGGGACCTGCCACTCGAGCAGCGGGTCCGGTTCGCCGCACTCGTGGCCGCGCTGTCGGTGACCCGGCTCGGTGGCGCCGACGCGGCGCCCCGCTGGGCCGACCTGGCCGCATGGCAGGCCGCCCACCCCGAAGACCACCATCTCCAAGCGCTGATCAGCGCCCACTCAGGAAGGTAGAACCATGGAGCTCTCACGTCGGACGCTGCTCGCTGGGGGCTTCGCAGCCGTGCTCGGCGGTACGGTCGTCGGCTGTTCGTCCGGAATGGACACCGGGACGGAAGCGAAGAAGAACACCGCCACCACGTTGACGCTGTGGTGCTGGCCCGGCGGCCTGGGCAAGTCGGTGGTCGACGACACCATCGCGCACTTCCCCGACCCGACGATCAAGTACTCCGAGATCGGCGGCGACTTCAAGCAGAAGCTGATCACCACCTTCAACGGTGGCACCGGCATCCCGGACATCACCGGGATCAAGGGCGAGGACATCGCCTCGATGCTGCCGCAGGCGGAGCGGTTCGTGGACCTGAAGACGGTCGGTGCGGACTCGGTGCTCGGTGACTACGTCGAGTGGAAGGTCAAGCAGGCCACCACCTTGGACGGCAAGGTGATCGGTCTCCCGATCGACATCGGGCCGACCGCGCTGTACTACCGCGAGGACGTGTTCACCAAGGGAGGCCTGCCGGGCGATCCGGCCAAGGTGGCCGAGCAGCTGAAGACCTGGGACGACTTCTTCGCCGCCGGGGTCGAGCTGAAGAAGTCGAACCCGAAGGCATTGATCGTCTGGGATGCCACCGACTTGTACGACATCGTCGTCGGCCAGGGCACCGAGCGGTACGTCTCCAAGGACAACACCTTCATCGGCGACCAGGACCACATCCGGAAGGCCTGGGACACCGTGGTCAAGGCGATGACGCTGAAGATCGACGGCAAGACCGCGAGCGGTTCGCCGGACTGGAACGCGGGCCTCGACCAGGGCACGATCCCGGCCCACGTCGGCGCCGCGTGGGTGGCGCTCGACATCAAGTCCGCGGTCAAGTCCAGCGTCGGCAAGTGGCGGCTGGCCGCGACCCCGAGCGGCCCGGCGAACTTCGGCGGCTCGTTCCTGACCATCACCAAGAACGCGGCCGATCCGGCCAAGGCGTTCGAGGTGATCAAGTACATGCTCAGCCCGGACAACCAGGCCAAGGCGTACGCCGACGCCCAGATCTTCCCGGCGACGCCGGCGGCCTACGACAAGCCGCAGCTGAAGGTCGCGGATCCGTTCTTCGGCGGGCAGGTGCCGATCGACGTCTTCGGCCCGGCGGCCAAGGCCATCCCGGTCGCCTACGAGGCCCCGTCCGACGGCGCGGTCGCGCAGCCGTTCAAGGACGAGCTCAAGACCGTGCAGTCCGGCTCGAAGACCTCCGACGCCGCGTGGGCCTCCGCTGTCTCGAAGGCGAAGGCGATCGCCAAGCGCCAGGGAGTGCAGTGACAGTGCTTTTGGCCGGGCCTTCGGCGCCGGCAGGGTCATGGGGCCTTGGCTCCCGGCCTTCCCTCGTCACTCCAGTCGCTTCGCTCCCTGCGCTCCTCAGTCCAGGCCGGGAGGCCCCATGACCGGAACTGCGACGGCGCCGACCGCGCCGGCCGAACCGCTGACCGGGCCTTCCACCGGTCGGCGGCCCGGCCGGCGGGTCTGGTCGTACTGGCGGTTCTATCTGGCCCTGTCGCCGTTCTACCTCCTGTTCGCGGTCTTCGGGTTGTACCCGATGCTGTCCACGATCGTGCTGGCGTTCCAGCGCTGGGACGGCCTCAGCCCGCGCCAGTTCACCGGGATCGACAACTTCCGGTTCCTGGTCGAGGACCCGACGTTCTGGCTGTCGCTGGAGAACACCGTCGTGCTGTTCTTCATGTCGACCGTCCCGACGCTGGCCATCGCGCTGGTGCTCGCGGTGATGCTGCAGTCGGCCATCCGGTTCACCAATGTCTACCGAATCGCCTACTTCATCCCGAACGTCACCTCGCTGGTCGCGATGGCGATCTTCTTCGGCTCGGTGTTCAGCACCAACTTCGGCCTGGTCAACGCCGCGTTGCGGTCGCTCGGCATCCCCGAGCAGGACTGGCTCGGCCAGCCGTGGGGGATCAAGATCGCGATCTCGACGATGATCGTGTGGCAGTGGGTCGGGTACAACACGCTGATCTACCTGGCCGGTCTGCAGGCGATCCCGAAGGAGCAGTACGAGGCGGCCAAGGTCGACGGCGCCGGCGCGACCCGGACGTTCTTCTCGATCACGTTGCCGCAGCTTCGCCCGGTGGTGTTGTTCACCGTGGTGATCTCGACCATCGGCGGACTGCAGACCTTCACCGAGCCGCAGGTGATGGTCGGCAACAGCGGCGGCACCGGGCAGAGCGGGATGACGGTCGTGCTGTTCTTCTACCGCGCCGCCTTCCTGGACAACGACTACGGCTACGCGGCCGCGATCGCGCTCAGCATCTTCATGCTCGTGTTGTTGTTCACGGCCATCAACTGGCGGATCTTCCGCGACAGGGGTGAGGGCAAGTGATGCGCTACCGGTGGCGCGGGATCGCGCTGCACACCGTACTGATCGTCGCCCTGCTGGTGTTCATGTTCCCGTTCGTCTGGACGATCATCATGGCGACGAACAGCACCGCGGACATCTACCGGTTCCCGCCGAAGTTCACCTTCGGGTCGCAGTTCGACGACAACGTCCGGCACGTGCTGGCGAACGTCGCGTTCTTCCAGTCGATGGCCAACACCGCGGTCGTGGCGGTCTCGACCACGCTGCTCGTGCTGTTCTTCGACTCGCTGGCCGCGTTCACGTTCGCCAAGTTCCGGTTCCCCGGCCGCAATGCGTTGTTCGTCATCCTGCTGGCGACGATGCTGCTGCCGGCGCAACTGGCCGCCGTACCGCAGTTCCAGACGATGGCGCTGCTCGGCTGGGTCGGTTCGCTGAAGGCACTGATCATTCCCGGGGCGGCGAACGCGTTCGGCATCTTCTGGTTGCGGCAGTACTTCCAGAACTCGATCCACGACGAGCTGGTCGAGGCTGCGACGCTGGACGGCTGCGGGTTCTTCGGGGTCTACCGGCACGTGGCGCTGCCGTCGGCCCGGCCGGCGCTGGCGTTCCTCGGCATCTTCACCTTCGTCGCGTCCTGGAACGACTACATGTGGCCGCTGATCGTGCTCACCAACCCCGATCACCTCACCCTGCAGGTGGCACTGTCCACGCTGAACCGCAGCCACGGTGTCGACTACAGCATGGTGATGACGGGTGCGTTGATGGCGATGGTGCCGCTGGTGATCGTGTTCGGGATCTTCGCCCGCCAGTTCATCAAGGGCGCGACTGAAGGCGCAATCCGCGGCTGAGAACTCCGGCGATCACCAGCAGGTTGCCGAACAGCGCGGTCAGGAAGGCAGCCGCCGAGTTCCCCTCGGTGTACGCGGGGATCACCGCGACGATGCTGATCAGCGCGTACGTCGTCGCCGCAGCAGCGAGCCAGGTCCGGGCCCGGACCTCGGACGCGGCCAACGCGAGCCAGGCCAGGGCCACCGGGACCACCGGTTCCAGCAAGGCCAGTTTGGTGACGTCGACGAAGGCCACGCCGTCGTTGGGGTTGGTGATCAACGGGCTCATCAGCATCAAGATGCCGCCGGCAACGGCCAGGGCCGCGCCCGCCGGCGGCACCGGCCACACCGGCCAACGCCCAGGCCACAACACGATCAGGAGTACGCCGACCATCACGCCGGCGACCGCGGTCACGCCGAGCCAGTAGTTCTGCTCGATGTACGCGATCCCGCCGCCGAGGATCAGCAGTCCGTCCGCGATCAGGGACCCGACGCAGCCGGCCACGATTCCCAGCGCGATGGGACCCGACCACCGAGCGGCCAAGGCGGCCAGCAGTGCACCGAACGAGGACACGATCTCCGGATCGTGCCAGCTGCGGAACACATACCACCCGGTGTTGTCATGGTCCTTCCAGATATACCGGGGGTCACCCTCCGGCCCCGGCCAGTTCAGGTAGATGAGAATCACCGCGCCGACGACCAACACGCCGATCAGCCACCAAGGCGGCGTGAAAGCCACGTCGTCCCGCGTCGGCTCCGTGCGCTCCTCCGCGGGCTGCTCCGCGGGCGGCTGAACCGACTTCTCCGGGGGCGATTCTACGAGCTTCGCTGCAGGCTCCACTCGCCTCACCGCAGGCTCCGCGCGCTTCTCCGGAGGCGGTTTCAAGCTCGGCTCCGCAAGGTCGCGGGCCGGTTCCAGGCGCGGCTCTGGACGCGGTTGCCGGCGCTGCTCCGGGACCGTCTCCGGGACCATCTCCACGACCGGTTGTAGGTGCGGGGGCTCGGGTTGTGGTGCTGGTTGGGGTGGTTCGGGTTCTGGTTCGGGAGGTGGTGGAGGCGGCTCGGACTCCGTCTCCGGCATCGTCAGCCGCACCGGGATCGTCCACTCCCCCGTCGGACCGCTGACCACGACCGACGCCTCCTGGTCCTCGGGCGCTCCAGCCCGGACCCGGATGATCGCCCCGTCCTGCTCGACCCTGAGCCACTCCACGCTGGACGACGCGACCGCGATCAACGCGATCGGCGCCCCGTCCAGTCGCACCTCGCCCTCCCCCGCCGTACCAAGGTCAAGCACTTCCGGAGTCATCCGCGGAACGCCGACCTCGAGCGCCTCCGTCGCAGCCAGCGCGACCCGCCGGCTGTCGTCGTTGACCATCGGCTGGAGTGCCTGCCACGCGGCGTACGCCTGGCTCAGATCGCTCCCGAGCAGGCGTTCACGCAGGTAGTCGACCACGCCGAACCTTGCTGCGGGCAACGGACTCTCCATCGCCTCGAGCAGCTCAGGGGCGAGCTGGGCCGGGGTGATCCGGCGGATCCGGCTGCGGGCGAGCAGCAGTTCGCCCTGGGAGCCGAAGGTCCACATCTGGGGGTTCTGGTTCGGAGTCACCCGGTGGACCCGATCGGTGACGTACCCGACGAGTTCGGTCAGGCCGACCCACCCGTCACCGTCGCGATCGGCCTCGCCGGTCGTCAGCCCGTCCACTACCGCGCTGGTGAACACTGACGGCGCCGACGCATCCGTCGCGAGCTGCCCGCCCTCGAAGGCGTACTCCATCGCACTGGACGCCGTCACCACCACCCGGCCGCGTCCACCACCCACTTGTTCCTGACCCGCGAAGGCATCCCGCACCTGTGCCTCACCGGCTGCGCGGACGACCATGCCGCGCGGGAAGGCGCCGCCGTAGCAGCAGTCCAGGAACAAGGCGATCCGCTGAGCCCGGCTGTCGGCCATCTGCCGGTTGACGAAATCCGCGGCCACAGCGGTCGAGGCCAGCCGGGTCGGCTTGGTGTCCGCGACGGCCAGGAAGAGCTCGCCTGCCGCGTTCTTCAACCCGTGACAGGAGAAGTGCAGCATCAGCAGGTCCTCGGGCGCTCGGTCCGCGAAGAAGTCCTCGACGGCGAACCGGATCTCCTGGGCCGCCGCGTTGTGCAGGACCTGTACCTCGAAGCCGCCGACTGATGGATCCGCGAGTACCTCTGCCAGCGCGGCCGCGTCCTGGGCCGGCGCCACCAGGGCGCGCAGGCCCGGGTCGTCGTACTGGTCGTTCGCGATCACGAGCGCGATGCGCGAGCCGTCCATCTCACCCGTCCGCAGGGGTGTGCTTGCGGACCCAGGCATCGACCACTTGCTGCTGGACCGCGTCGCTGGCACCGGTCAGCTCGATCGTGTCGCCGTCGATCGTGACCTTCACCGTCCGCCCGCTGCCGGACCGGCGCAACCAGTCGCGCACGACAGTCACGACCGAGCCGAGCACCTGCAGACCGGGCGCGAGCGACACACTCAGCACCCCCGCGATGGCAGCAAGACCAGGCCCCCGCGTCCCGTCCGGTACCTCACCCTCGCGATAGGGCTCGACCGCGCGGACATCGGTCGCCAGCAACTCCTGCCGCAGTACCAACGCAAGTTCCTCGAGCCGCGCGTCGTCGGACCCTTCCTCGACGACCCCGACCAGCACGTCCGCCCCCATCAGGCCTCCCCCCAACACCCCCAGTCCGACATCACCACCATGCGCCGGTACGGTCGCCGCCACAAGCACTAGGCTTCGGGAACTGAAGTCGGCTGAGCTACGTCGGAGGGGCGTCATGGTGGGGAAGCGGGGACGCGTGATCGGCCGGATCGCACCGGGAATCGTCGGCGAGGTGATGCTGCCGGTCCGGGGTGCCACCGAGGCCTTCTACGCTTACCCGGCGACCGACGAGGTGATCGAGGTGGGCACCCCGGTAGTGGTGGTCGACTTCGACCCGCCCCGCACGGTCTACGTCGCTCGCGCCTTCTGAAATCTTGTTCCCTTGGAGGGGAAATGCTCTGGACGTACCTGATCATCGGTGCCGTCGCACTGCTGGTCCTGCTCATCCTGTTCCGGATGGTCTGGCGGGTGGCCGAACCGAACGAGGCCCTGATCATCTCCGGCCTCGGCGCGCACTCGAGCCAGGACCAGGTCAACGAAACGCTCGGCTTCAAGATCGTCGTCGGCCGCGGTACCGCGGTGCTGCCCGGATTCCAGACCGTACGGCGGTTGCCGCTGGACATCCGCGCCACGCCGCTGACGGTGACGTGTGTGTCCAGTCAGGGCATCCCGCTGCACATCAAGGGCGTCACGGCGTACAAGGTCGGTGACGACTACGGCTCGATCGCGAACGCGGCCCGGCGGTTCCTGGAGCAGAGCGACGAGCAGGTGATGAGCACCATCCACGAGCTGTTCGCGGGCCACCTGCGCGCGATCGTCGGTTCGACCACGGTCGAGGAGATGCTGCACGACCGGGAGACGCTGACCACGAACATCCGCGGCTCGCTGGCCGGCGACATGGAGAAGCTCGGCCTGGTGGTGGACTCGCTGCAGATCCAGGAGATCGACGACGAGTCCGGCTACATCAAGAACCTGGGCCGCCCGCAGGCCGCGGCGGTCGAGGCGGCCGCCCGAATCGCGCAGGCCGAGCGGGACCGCGAGGCGACCGAGCGCGAGCAGGTCGCCGCCGCTGCCAAGGCGGCCGCAGTACGGCAGAGCTCGATCGCCCAGGCCGGCTACCAGGCCGAGGTGGACCAGGCGAAGTCGAAGGCCTCGCAGTCCGGCCCGCTGGCCGAGGCCCTGGCCCGGCAGGAGGTCGTCGTCGCCGAGACGGAGACCGCGAAGCTGAACGCGTCGCTGGCCGAGAAGCAGCTGGAGTCGACGGTGCTGAAGCCGGCCGACGCCGAGGCGTACAAGCAGCGCACGCTGGCCCAGGCCGCGCGCGACGCACAGATCGCGGCCGCCGAGGCCCACGCCCGCGAGGTCACCCTGCGCGGTGAGGCACAGGCGAAGGCCACCGAGCTGAACGGTAAGGCCGAGGCGTCCGCCGTCCAGGCCAAGGCGATGGCGGAGGCGGCCGGTATCAAGGCGCGGGCCGAGGCGCTGGCCACCAACACCGACGCGGTCGTCGCCCAGCAGCTGGCCGAGGCGTACCCGGAGATCGTCGCCGCGGCGGCGGGTTCGTTCGAGAAGGTCGGCAACATGGTCGTGCTGAACGGTGCCCAGGGCATCGAGGACACCCTGGTGAAGACCATCACCATGGGCGGTTCCGGTTTCGCCCTGGCCAAGCAGCTGATCGACTCGCTGTCGACCAAGAACGGCGACAAGCCCACCCTCGAGTCGGTTCCCAACGAACCTGCGTGACGCAAAGATCCCGGATCCCCGCGCGGCGGGGATCCGGGATCTTTGCGTTTCAGGCTGTGTGCAGGGTGAGGCCGTAGGCCGAGAGGATCTCGTTGACGGGCTGGAACCAGGTCTCCCCGCCGCTGCTGCAGTTGCCCCAGCCGCCGGAGGTGACACCCTGGGCCTGGTCACCGGTGATGAACGACCCGCCGGAGTCGCCGCCCTCGGCGCACACGCTGGTCTTGGTCGCGCCGTGGAACAACTGGCCGTTGCCGTAGTTCACGGTCTCGTTCTTCGCCAGGATCTGGCCGCAGTGCCAATGGGTCGTCGACCCACTGCGGCAGACCGACGAACCGACCGGCGCCTCCCAGGAGCCGCGGACCAGTTGGTCGCTCACCTGGCCCCAGCCGAGCACCACGGGTACGGTCCACCAGCCGTTGCCGACCGAGACCCAGCCGTAGTCGTTGTCGGGGAAGGACCATCCGCGGAAGCTGCCCATGTCCGAGCCGTCCCAGCCGCGGACCGTGCCGCCGCGACCGCAGTGGCCGGCCGTGACGAAGCCGCCGTGTACGGAGAACCCGATCGAGCAGCGGATGTTGCTGACGTAGTACGGGTCACCGCCGACCGTGCCGGCCGCGAACGTCTGTGGTGCTTGGGCAGCCACCTCCCGGACCGTGACCGCGCCGGCCTTCGCGACCTTGGCCACGAACGCGTCGACAGCCTCGGAACGCTTACCCGCTTGCACATTGATGACGACGCTGCCGGTGCGCGGGTCAGCCGCCCAGCCACTGACCGCATCGGGCACTGCCTTGCCGGCCAGCTTGTCGACAGTTGCCTTGCGCCGGTCCAGCTCCGCCGCCGGCACCGGTACGGCGACAGTCTGCGCGCCGGTGGCCTTCACTGCCGCCGCACGATCCTGCCCGGCCAGGCCGATCACCAGTTTCTGAGTGGTCGCGTCCAACCATGCGCCACCGAAGTCGGCCCCAGCAGCCCGCTGAGCGGCCGGCAGGAGTTTGGCCGCGGCTGTTTCGGCCTTCAGACGTTGCTTCATCTGCTGCTCGGTCAGACCGAAGTCTTGCTGCATAGCTGCCGCTTGACGCGGTACGGCGAGCGGCTGGTCAGGGCTCGCCGCGACAGCCTGGCTGGGGACGGTCACCGCGCTCACGACGAGCACGGCGGCTAGAAGGACTTTCATCGGACTCTCCTCACCTAGGGGCGGTTCGGTGCGTGAGAGCGCTCTCGCACATGAGAGTGACCTACTGGGCCCGGCTCGTCAAGGGCGAATGACCGACGTTGTCAGAGACCCAGGTGTGCGAGTACGGCGAGGACGCGGCGGTGACCCGAATCGGTCGGGGGCAGATCGAGCTTGAGGAACACGTTGCCGACGTGTTTGTGCACGGCACCTTCGGAGACGACCAGCTTCTCCGCGATCGCCGCGTTGCCCAGTCCTTCGGCCATCAGTGCGAGCACCTCCCGCTCGCGCGGTGTCAGGCGATCCAGCGGACTGCTCCGCTTCACCATCAGCTGGCTGACCACTTCCGGGTCGAGCACGGTCCCGCCGGCGGCCACTCGTCGTACCGCCTCCAAGAACTCGTCGACCCGGGAGACGCGATCCTTGAGCAGGTAGCCGACGCCCTCACTTCCGGCGGCCAGCAGCTCGGCGGCGTACACCTCCTCGACGTACTGCGAGAACACGAGCACCGGGAGACCAGGGCGGAGCCGGCGGGCTTCGATCGCGGCGCGCAGGCCCTCGTCGGTGAACGTGGGCGGCAGCCGTACGTCGACGATCGCGATCTCCGGAGCGTTGTCGGCCATGACTTTCGCAAACTCGTCCGCGTCACCGGCGACCGCGACCACCTCGAAGCCGGAGTTACCGAGCAGCAGGCCCAGTCCCTCGGCCAGGATCGGGTTGTCCTCCAGGATCACGACCCGCACGGCAGCACCACCTCGACTGTCGTCGGCCCACCGATCGGGCTCTGCAGCTCGAGCCGTCCGTCGATCGCTTCCACCCGGTGGAGCATGCCATGCAGACCGCTCCCCCGGCCCAGCTGGTCAGCCTGTTGGCTGATCCGCGCACCACCGATCCCGTCGTCGGTGATCGCCAGGTACAGCTCCGGACCACGCCGTTCCATCAGTACGTCGACATGCCCGGCCGCGGAGTGCTTGGTGATGTTGGTGAGCGACTCGGCAACGGCGAAGTAGGCGGCAGCCTCGACAGCGGCCGGGACCTGGCCGAGCTCGCCCAACCTGAGGTCGACCGGTAGTGGGCAGCGGGCGCACAGTGCGGAGACCGCCCCGGCCAGACCGCGGTCGGCGAGGATCGGCGGGTACATGGTCCGCAGTACGCCGCGCAGCTCGTTCATAGCCTGCTCTGCACCGTCACGGGCGTCGTCGAGGAGGCTGGCGGCCTTCTCCGGGTCATCGGCCATCATCTGCTTGGCGATGCCGATGCGCATGGCCAGCGACACCAGCTGGGCTTGGGTCCCGTCATGCAGGTCTCGCTCAATGCGACGCAGCTCCGCACCATGCGAGTCCACTGCACCGGCACGGCTCTTGGTGAGCTGCTCCACTCGCTGGCTGAGCCTAGCGGTGTCCAACTCGGCTTCACTCGGTGCGAGCAGGCTGAGGGCAGTGCGAGCGTGTCCACGTGCCAGTGCCGGAGCCCCCCAGCCCAGGACACCCAGGCTGACCAGAACCTGCATCGGACCGTTTGTGAGCGCCTCGAACCAGCCGTCCACACCGACACCCATGAGGCTGAAGTTGCCCGGGTCAAGCTGCCACAGCAGCATGCCGGCAAGTGCTGCCGGTGCGCCGACCACGGCGATGACTGCCACCAGCAGTTCCGGGATCATGACCACTGGCATCAGCAGGAGCCGCAGGCTGCGCTTGAAGGAGCTGCCCGCCGCTTCGACCGGAAGGTCGAGGTACCGGGACGCTTGGGATCGCTCCACGTTCGCCAGCCGGACGAGACCTGCCCTCACAGCAGGGAGCCAGGCGAACAGCAAGCCCAGCGGGAGCGCCACGAGGATGCCCATACCCGTCAGGAAGCGGAGGGCTAGGTAGCCGCTGGCTCTGCCGCCACGGGACAGGATCTTGGTCAACATGTCCTCAATCCTCCGCCACCAGGACACCGCAGTCGCTACAGCAGGCTCTACCCTTCACCCGGGCGTTCGCTGGACCAGGCTGACAAACGCCGAGGGCCCGGGATCTCCCGGGCCCTCGGATGTTCAGCTAGCACTCAGGTACGCCGGGGAGCTTTGGGTCGGGGTGGTCGATGTAGATGTTGGTCATGTAGCCGCCCTGGTCGCGGAGCTTGGCCCACCAGTTGTTGGTGGTGCCTTCGGCGGTGACCGGGTCACCCTGCACCTGGCAGATGACGAACACCTGGGTCGGGCCGGGCAGTGTGGTCACGATCGAGGCGGACAGGCTGGGCGCCGAGCGGACCCGGACGCCGGTGCCATAGGTGGTGAAGTTGTACGTCGGCGGGTTCGGGTTCCCGCCGTTCACCAACTCCATGTAGTAGTTCCAGTTCCAGTTCGGACCCGGGTCGGTGTGGTCGTTGTTGGGCATCTCACTGTGGCCCCGGATGTGGGCCCGGTCCTTCGGGATGCCACGACGGTCGGCGATGTTGCGGGTCACCGCGGCCGACGAGCGGTACATCGCGTCGGTGAACCAGGACGGCTGGTCCACCCAGCCCTCGTGCTCGATGCCGATCGTGTACGGGTTCTCGGTCCGCACGTGCCAGGCAGTGTCCTTCTCGGCCACCATCTGGGTGACCTGGCCGTCGCTGGACCGGATCACGTAGTGCGCGCTCACCTGGGCCGACGGGTTCTTGAACCAACTGATCGTGCCGGCGTACGAGCCTTGCGTCACATGGATGACAATCGTGGAGATCGCCGCGGTCCGGCCGACGCGGTAGTTGCTGGTGCTGGCCGCATTCCAGATCGCGCCCGGGTAGTCCACGGCCGCGACCGAGGTCGGCGTACGCGTTCCGAGCGGAGCGACCTTGGCGTAGGCGCCACGGTCCGGGGTGACCTTCTTCGGCTCGGTGGTGACGCCTGCCGCGTTCACGCCCTGGCCGATGATCTTGTAGACCTCGTCGGTGTAGAGCCGGCCGGTCGGGGCGTCCGCGGAGTGCGAGTACTTCGCGATCACCTCGTACCACTTGCCGAGGTTCGACCGATCAGTCAGCTTCGCTGCATCGGCGTACGAGTCCAGGACGGCCGCGGCGCCGAGGATGTTGGCCGCGGTGTTCTTGGCCAGCTTCTCGACCGGCAGACCGGTGAGTTTCGTTGCCTGCGACATCGTCGGGTTCTTGTTGTTGCTGACCAGGTGCATCACGCCGTACCCGCCTGCCTGGCTGGGCAGGCCGTTGTGGCCGTCGAGGTGCGACTCGGCGTAGCCGACGCCGACGAGCACCTCCCGCGGTACGTCGTACGTGGCTGCCGCTTCCTGGAACGCGGTGGCGAGGTCAGTGGACGCTCTCGTCGGTTCGGACGGTGCGGCGTTGCTCGGCAGGGCACTCAGTGCGAGGGCGCCGGCGGCCGCGGCGGCGAGCAGTCCGGACATTCTGGGTACTCGGGCGGTTTTCCCCATCGGGCGGTTCCTTCCCTTGCTCCGGTCCGCCGAGGGGCGTCGGCGGTCCCGGTGTCACGGGTCACGCTAAGCCAAATTCTTCCGCCGCGACCAGGGTTTGGGTGAACTTTTTCCCGTCACGGCGTGAATTCGGTCCGTCACGCCCCGAAGACCACCTTGCCACGGAGCAGGATCACCCGCGGGTGGCTGAGGACGGTGGGATTCACCCGGGGATCCTCGTCGTACACGACCAGATCGGCCGGATCACCCGGCCGGAGGTTGCTCGGGGCACCCAGCCACTCGCGTGCCGCCCACGACCCGGCGGCCAGCGCCTGCTCGCCGGACATGCCGATGCTCGTCAGCGCCTGGATCTCCTGCGCCACCAGGCCGTGCCCGAGCACACCGCCCGCGTCGGTCCCGGCATACACGGGTACGCCGGCCTCGAAGGCATCCCGGAGCCGGACCAGGCGCTGGTCGTACAGGTCACGCATGTGCGCCGAGTACACCGGGAACTTGGCGGCGGCCTGGTCGGCGTACTCCGGGAAGTTCTCCACCTGAATCAGCGTCGGGACCACCGCGACACCGTGCTCGGCCATCCGGTCCAGCATGTCCGGGAGCAGACCGGTGCCGTGCTCGATGCAGTCGATGCCGGCGGCAAGCAGGTCCGGCAGGGCGTGCTCACCGAAGACATGCGCGGTGACCCGGGCGCCGAGCTCGTGGGCGCGGGCGATCGCCGCATCGAGCGCCTCGGCCGGCCAGCAGGCGGTCAGGTCGCCGGCGTCGCGGTCGATCCAGTCGCCGACCAGCTTGACCCAGCCGTCACCACGCTTGGCCTCCTGCTCGACGTACGCGACCAACTCCTCCGGCTCGATCTCCCAGCCGTAGTTGCGGATGTAGCGCTTCGAACGTGCGATGTGCCGGCCGGCCCGGATGATCTTCGGCAGATCCTCGCGATCGTCGATCCACCGGGTGTCCGCGGCCGAACCCGCGTCCCGGACGAGCAGCGCACCGGCCTCCCGGTCGGCGATCGCCTGCTGCTCCTGGGTCTCCCGGTCGACGGCACCGTGCTGGTCCAGCCCGATGTGACAGTGCGCGTCGACCAGACCGGGCACGATCCAGCCGCCGGTGTCCACGGTGCTGACATCGGCAGCGGCGGGCGGGTCGACGACCAGCCCACCGCTGAGATGGATCTCCTGCCGCTCGCCGGCCGGCAACACCGTGCCGACGAGCCTGAGTACGCCGGTTTCCGTCATACCGCGACGTTAACCGGAACGACCTCAGCCGTGCGAGCCGCCGCCCGGGGTGCAGGTGGGCGTGGTCGGATCACTCGTCGAGCACGGCGTACTGGTCGGCGTGTCCGACGGGGTCGGAGTCGGCGTCGGGGTTGGTGTCGGCGTGGGGGTCGGTGTCGGCGTGGGAGTCGGCGTCGGGGTCGGCGTCGGCCTTGTCGGCGGCCGGGTCGGCTTGTGCGTCGGCTCCTTGGTCGGCGTGTCCACCGGGTCCGGCACAGTGGGCTCGTCCGTGGTCGGCGCGGTCGGCTTCGGCTTCGGCGTGGTGGACGTGGTCGGCTTGTCGTCCGCGATGTCCGGCACGTCGCGCGGGTCCACCTTGCGCTCGGCGTTACCGGTTGCCCTGGGCACCGACAGGCTGCCCTTCTCGTTCGGGATCAGCACCGCGTTCTTGCTGTAGACCCGCATCCACTTCAGCACGGTGGCGACGAAGTCCTTGGAGTGCTGGTACCGCAGCAGGGACGCGACCAGGTCACGCGGCCGCTTGAGGTCGTCGCCCTCCGAGCACAGGTACACCGCGACCGTGGTGACCGCGTCGTACACGTTGTTCGGGTTGCGGAAGCCGTCACCGTTGCCATCGGCGCCGAATTCGGTCCACACCTGCGGAATGATCTGCATCGGACCGACCGCACGGTCCCAGGTCAGATCGCTGTCGTACCGGCCCTTGTCGGAGTCGGTGATCCGGCCGTTGCCGCCGCGACCGTTCAGCACCGGGCCGAGGATCTTGCCCCGGGTGGTGCCGGCCACGTCGACCCGGCCGCCGCTGGCGTGGTCGGACTCGACCTTGCCGATCCCGGCCAGCAACGGCCAGGTGAGCCCACAGTTCGGCCGGACCACGGCGAGATTCGCGGTGGCGCGGCGGTAGGCGGGGAACACCCCGCGCGGGATGCCGTTGACGGCATCCGGTCGTCCCGGCCGGACCACGGACCGGCCGTCGGTCGCACCCTGGACGGGTACGTCGGCACGGGCAGGTTTGTCCGAACCGACCCGGCCGTCCACTCCGGGACGCTGCGGGACGATCATCGTCAGTTCGTCGAACTCACCGCTGTTCAGACCGGCTCCAGGCGATGGAGCAACCGGGCTGTCCGCCGCGAGCTGACCGGAGGCACCGGCCCCGCCCGAGGCGACTGTCACGATGGCCCCGACCAGGAGAGGGGCCGTGCACAGTGAGGCGATGATGATTTTGACCCGACGGTTACCACTACGGGTTAGGCGCATAGACCCCTCAACGATCTCTACGCCAGAAAGTTACATCAAGTCGACGCAAAGTTACCTGACCCGCCAACACCTCCGACAACGGGCACGGCTCAGGCGTGAGTCAGCGGGCCGAGGCGCCGCGAGAGGCAGGTAATCTGCCCGGTTACCCCGGCTTGAAAACCCCGGTGGTCCGGCTGGCTCAGCCGGCCGGCTGAGGCGCCTGGTCCGGGGTGGACTGGGAACTCGGGTCGCCCTGCGGGGCCGTCGCGCACGGTTCCGGGGTCGGGGTGGCCGTCGGCGTGGTGGTCGGCGTCGGCGTACAGGTCGGCGTCGGCTCCGGAGTCGGCGTGGGCGTCGGTGTCGGCGTCGGTGTCGGCGTCGGTGTCGGTGTCGGTGTCGGTGTCGGCGTCTCCGACGGCGTGGTGGGGGTGCTGGTCGGCGGCGTCGTCGGGGTGGTCGTCGGCGGCTTCGGCGACGCCGTCATCGGCGGCTTGGGCGTGGTGGTCGCCGGGCTGCTCGGCTTCGACGTGGTGGGCGGCTTCGAGGTGGTCGTCGACGGGATCGGCGTACTGGGCTGAGACGTCGGCGCGACCGTCGGCGCAGGCGTGGTCGGCGCCGTGGTGTTCGTCCGGGTCGGATCGTTCGACTGGTCCACGTTGCCGTTGTCGTCGACCGGCGGGCTGATCACGCCCTCGGTGTCCGGGATCGTCACGGTCTGGTTGGCGTAGGTCTGCATCCACCGGAGCACCGTGGACACGTAGTCCATCGAGTGGTTGTAGCGCAGCACCGCCTGCACCAGGCCCTGCGGATCGGACAGGTTCGCACCACCCGAGCACAGGTAACCGCCGGCCGCCCGGGCCGCGTCGTAGACGTTGTGCGGGTCCTTGACCCCGTCACCGTTGCCGTCGGCCCCGAACGCCGTCCACGTCCCCGGGATGAACTGCATCGGCCCGACCGCACGGTCCCAGGCCGTGTTCCCGTCGTACAGACCCTGATCGGTGTCCGTGATCGCAGCCATCCCCGGACCGCCGTCGAGGACCGGACCGAGGATCTTGCCGCGGGTGTTCCCGTTCGGCTCCACCCGGCCGCCGCTGGCGTGCGCGGACTCGACCTTGCCGATCCCGGCCAGCAACGGCCAGGTGATGTGACAACCCGGCATCGTCACGGCCAGCTCGTTGGCAGCCTTCTGGTACGCCGCCAGCACTGTCCCCGGGATGCCCGACGGGTTGCCGGTGATCCCCGGGATCGGCTGCACCGGACCGTCGACCGCACCGGTAACCGGCACCTGGATCTGCGACTTCTCCTGGGTCGGCAGGCTGCCGTCGGCACCCGGCTGGCTCGGGACGTTCTCGGCCAACTCGTCGAACTGCGCATCCTGGCGCGGCTGGGCCAGCGCGTGCGCGTCGACGATGAACGTGTTCGAGGTGACTCCGCCGGCGACGAACACGGCGACCATGGCGGTCGGCGGCGCCAAGATGACCCAGGTGGCGGTCAACTTTCCCCGCCACGTATCCAGGTTCTTGAACTGCTGCCTCATCCGAGCCGTCCTTCGACGTGTTCGCAGTACCGGGGTGTTCGGGCGTAGGCACGATCTTAGTCGCCAGAGGGTTACGGACAACCGGTAACGGTGCGCCACTTCACGCAGTCACCAAGTACCGATCAAGCTCCCCCTCGCGTGTCACCCACCGTACGCGCGCCTACTGACCGCCGAGCATCTTCTTCAGGTCGTCCGGGAGCTCGAAGTCGTCGCCGTTCTGGCCGGCGCCGCCGAACGCGGCGGGCAGCTGGCCCGGCTGCGGTGCGGACGGCTGCGCGTTGGTCTGGCCGGCCCGCTTGGCCGGGTTGCCGGAGCCGCGCTTCTTGCCCTTCTTCGCCTGCTGCTTCGCCTTCCGGGCGCCGCCGCCACCGGCCATCCCCGGCATCCCGGGCATTCCCGGCATCCCCGGCATGCCCTTGCCGGTCGCCATCGCGTTCATCATCTTGCGTGCCTCGAAGAACCGCTCGACCAGCCCGCTGACGGTGGCGACCTCGGTGCCGGAACCCTTCGCGATCCGGGCCCGGCGGGAGCCGTTGATGATGTTCGGATCGGTCCGCTCGGCCGGCGTCATCGAGTGGATGACCGCCTCGATCCGGTCGATCTCGCGCTCGTCGAAGTTCTCCAGCTGGTCCTTGAACTGCGACGCTCCCGGCAGCATGCCGAAGATCTTGGTCAGCGGGCCCATCTTGCGGACCGACTGCATCTGGGCGAGGAAGTCGTCCAGGGTGAAATCCTTGCCGCCCTTCTTCTGCAGCTTGGCCGCGGTCTTGGCGGCCTCCTCGGCGTCGAAGCTGCGCTCGGCCTGCTCGATCAGGCTCATCACGTCGCCCATGCCGAGGATGCGCGAGGCCATCCGGTCGGGGTGGAAGACGTCGAAGTCCTCGAGCTTCTCGCCGTTCGAGGCGAACATCACCTGACGGCCGGTCACCTGCGCGATCGACAGCGCGGCGCCACCGCGGGCGTCACCGTCCAGCTTGGACAAGACGACGCCGTCGAACCCGACCCCGTCCAGGAACGCCTGGGCCGTGGTGACCGCGTCCTGACCGATCATCGCGTCGACCACGAACAGGATCTCGTCCGGCGTGACCGCGTCGCGGATGTCGGCAGCCTGCTTCATCAGCACCTCGTCGACACCCAGCCGGCCGGCCGTGTCAACGATCACCACGCTGTGCTGCTTGTCCCGCGCCTCGTCCATCGCCCGGCGGGCCACGTCCACCGGGTCGCCGACGCCATTACCGGCCTCGGGCGCGAACACCGGTACGCCGGCCCGCTCGCCGACCACCTGGAGCTGGGTCACCGCGTTCGGCCGCTGGAGGTCGGCCGCGACCAGCATCGGCGTCTGGTGCCTGGTCTCCTTCAGCCACTTGGCCAGCTTCCCGGCCAGGGTCGTCTTACCGGCACCCTGCAGACCGGCCAGCATGATCACCGTCGGCGGCCGCTTCGCCATCTGCAGCTCGCGGGTCTCGCCGCCGAGGATCGTGACCAGTTCCTCGTTGACGATCTTGATCACCTGCTGCGCCGGGTTCAGCCCGCCGCGCACCTCGGCCCCGCTGGCCCGCTCCCGGACCGCCGCGATGAACTCCTTCACCACCGGCAGCGCGACATCCGCCTCCAGCAGCGCGATCCGGATCTCCCGCGTCGTCGCCTCGATATCGGCATCAGTCAACTTGCCCTTGCCACGCAAGTTCTTGAAGGTGGCCGCCAACCGATCAGAAAGCGTATCGAACACGAAACAGTCCGTTCCTCAGAGAAAACCCAGTACAACCCCACCGAGTCTACCGACCACCCCACCTGTGGATAACTCCCGCCGCCGTCGAACTCCGGTCACTACCGTTGTCACCGACAGCGATCGACGGCGCGTAGAGGAACAGACATGGACATCGCGGGTTTCAACTCTGCCTTTTCCGGGGCCAGGCGCCGGATCAGGTCCGAGCGGGCAGATGTCGGCCGGGAGCAGGAGCGGCTGCGCGCACTGGTGTCGGCCGACGATCCCGCCGAGGACCGCGACTGGGCCTTGCGCCTGATCGAGTCGCTCGCCGTACCGCCCGCACCGCCTCGTCAGTGGAGTGCGCTGTACGACGAAGCCGGCGCGATCCACGCCGATTCGTACCGGACGGGCGACACCGTCGAGGAACGCATCGCTGCACTGCAGGAGGCACGTCGACGCATCTGGGCGATCGCCGATCGCGCGCCCGAGGACGAGGCGCCGCACATCAGGGCGATGACCCGAGTGCTCGACCACCTCGAAGCCGAGCTTCGCGAGCCGAGCTGGACCGACGGCCCCGCAGGCCCGGGAAGCTGACTCGTGGCCGCCGCCGACCGGCTGATCGCGCCTGAGTCTGCGGTCTACCGGGAGTTCGTGCGCCTGTACCGGATAGCCCGGACGCTCCGGTCGACGCCGGTGGACAGATGGAACGGTGAGCTCTACGCCACCGACACCGCCGTCTGGGGCAGCGTGAGCCCGCTGACCGGCGCTGTCCGTCTCTCCGCCCAGCTCGTGCTGCCGCACTTGACTGGAAAGACGTCGCATCACCACCCCGTCGAGCAGGCCGAGGCGCTGGCCACGGTCCTGCACGAGTCGACGCACGCAGGCATGGCGCTGAAGGCCCCCACCGAGCCGAATGCGGTGGACTCCAAGCACAGCCTCGGCCTGACCGAGGGTGTCGCCGAAGTGCGCGCCATTGAGGACTTCCAGGCTTTCACCTGGCGGGCGGGCTACCAGGATGTCGTGCTGCCCGGACCGCAGTACGAAGGTGCCTTCGCGGCGACTGACCGCCTGCTCGACCAGGCCAGTGGAATCTTCACGTCACGGGAAGATCTGACGGACGAGCTCGTCGCGGGTCCAGCTGCGACGCATTTCGATCGACTCGCCGGCGGCGTCGTCCGCAACCGGCTGTGGGATGTCGTGCCACACCACCCGGATCATCAACGCGCGGTGCGAGCGGCGCTCATCAGACCGATGCTTCACGACGTGTGGCCTCAGCTTCCCGACCAGCCGACAAGCATCGGTGAGCGGGTCGCGCTGGAGATTCGGATGGGGCTGGATGCGAAGGTCGATGAGGTTCGGCGGTATTACCGGGGCGGCGGTTGGCGGCCGTTCGAGGGTGAGGGGTTTGGGCAGGTGGCCGGGCGTGGACGGCTCGAGGCCGGGTCTGCGGAGGCCGATGTGGCTGGTGGCTTGCGATTCCTGGATGCGCAGGCGCCAGCGGATGGAGCCGTAGCACTGAGGCCGTCGCTGGGGCTAGGTGCGCGGCGCACCGGCCCGCCCTCCACGCCAGAGCCGGGCCGCACCCGTGAGTGAGCGGTCGGAGGAGATGTTGGCGGGCGGGACGCCGTGGGTGGATCCGTCGGCAGACGGTGGCGGGATTGAGGTTCGTTGACACCTGACCCCAGAGACCGCCAGGATCTAACCGGTAGAGCAACTACTAGCGGTTAGAGGTGTGGTGTGGCGAAGAGCTGGGTGGTGGTGGATGGGCCTTCCAATTTGGGGTTGCGGCCGCCGGTGGTGGGGGGTGTGCCGGGGTGTTACAAGTTGGCGGGGGCGGTCCGGGATCAGGGGTTCCTGCAGCGGATCGGGGCTGGGGATGCGGGGTGCGTGACGCCGCCTCGGTACGACCGGGAGGGGTGGAAGCCGGGGGACGGGGTGTTCAACGCCGAGGGGATGGCGGCGTACACGGTGAAGTTGGCGGATCGGCTGACGAAGCTGTTCGACGAAGAGCGGTTCGTGGTTCTGCTCGGGGGTGAGTGCAGCAACCTGCTCGGGCCGGCGTTGGCGTTGAAGCGGCGGGGGCGGTACGGCGTCGTCTACCTGGACGGGCACTCGGACTTCCGGACGGTCGACAACTCGCCGCACGTCGGGGCCGCCGGTGGTGAGGCGCTCGCGTTGATCACCGGGCGCGGGCAGGCGGATCTCACCGATCTAGAGCAGCAGGGCCCCTACACCAGAGACACCGATGCAGCGCTGCTCGGCATTCGGGCGGACGACGAGTACGTCGGCGACGTGACGGCCGCCGGGATCCCGGTCTGGCCGGCCCTCAAGGTCGCCGAGGATGCGACCGCAGCAGCGAGCGGCGTGCTGCAGCACCTCGAGCGAGACGAGCTCGACGGGTTCTGGGTGCATCTCGACGTCGACATCCTCGACGCGACGATCATGCCGGCGGTCGACAGCCCCGACCCGGGCGGCATCGATCACGCCCAGCTCGTCGAGCTGCTGCGACCGTTGCTCGCGGCACCCACCTGCAGGGGTATCGACATCGGTATCTTCGACCCCGATCTGGATCTGGACGGCAGGTACGCCGCCGAGCTCACCGACACCCTGGTCGCGGCCCTCAGTTGAGGGCTGGGCTTACCTGACCTCGGTGGGAAGTTGCCAGACCAAGCCCTGGCCATGGGGCTCGGCCCGGCCGAGAATCCGCCGGACGCCGCCCGGCCAGAGCTGCAACTCCACCAGGAAGTCGTACGGCCCACCCGGCGTCCGCGGAAGGGGCTCGAGCCGCAGCCGGGCCAACGGCGACGACTCCCCTGCCGTGGCACCGAGCTCTGCGAGCCGCGCCTCGACCGCAGCCCGGTCGTCGCGGGTCAGGTACTGCCACATGATCGAGTGCCACACGACAGTCACGTGCCCGCGTGACAACTCCAACCCGTGCAGGAACGAGACCGCGTCCTCCCGCCGTACGTCGGCCGGCACCTCACGCGCGATCTCCAGGGCACCGCGCAACCGGGCCAGCCGCACAGGCATGTCCGGCCACACGTACGACGTCAGCGTGCGCGCACCGTCCTCGGTCAGCGGGTTCACCGGCGCGATGTCGCTCCCGACCCGCTCCGCGATCCGCAACGGCGCCGGCTTCAACGCGTGACCCGACCAGGCCTCGTCAAAGACCACCGGACTCTCCGCAGCACCGAACGACGTCCCGTCGGCCACGTTGTACCGAAAGTGTTCCGCCCGCAGGTTGAGCCCACCACTCGACCCGATCTCGAACAGCCGCACCGGCAGCGGCACAGCCTCGACCAACTGCAGCAGGCCGCCGTACAGCGCAGCAGCCCGGCCGACCTCGTTCGTCTGCGGCGGCTGGGTCAGCAACGACCGCAGCTCGGCCGACCGGGACTGCAGCACCTGCTCGAACGCTTCCCACCCCAGCACCGGGTCCCACGACCCACCCACGCTCGGATAGAAGGCTGCAAGCTCCGGCGCCTCCCCTGCCAGCACAAGCCGATGCACTGAGCCCAGCAACCGCAGTGCTATCGCGTCACCGAACGGACGGCCCTCATAGCCGGCCAGTACGCCAGTGGACACCCCACCGACCTCGTAGTCGTCCACGAGGAGCCGGCACAGCTCGGCGTACATCGACGACCCGAGGTCCTCGCAGGCAACCGCTTGACGCTGGAGAGTCTCTACGACATGCACACTGCCGACACTAGAAGGTCAGACGATCCAGGACCGTCTTTGCCGTCGTGCGCGCGTCTTCGTCGTCCAGCGGCGAGCCGTGGCTGTCGGTGAGGTAGAAGACGTCCACACACTCAGCACCCAGTGTGCTCACGTGGGCAGAGCGGATATCGGCCCCAGTGGACGCGATAGCCGACGTGACGTCGTACAGCAGGCCCGGACGGTCGTGTGCTCGCACCTGCAGCACAGTGGCCGTCTCTGAAGCACCAGGCAACAGGTCCACCCGGCTGGCGACCCGTGCCTTCACTGCGGACGAGTCGCGCGCGGCCAAGCGCCGTACCAGGTCAGTGTCGTCGCGCAGAGCCACCGCGAGTCGGTCCCGCAACCGTGTGGGGTCGGGCGGCGAGCCGGCCACGGTCCACTGCGAGATACCCAGCCCTTCAACGGATGTGATGACCGCAGACCGAACGGCGAGCCGCTCAACCGCCAGCACAGCCGCAACAGTCGACAGCGTTCCCACTTGATCGGGTACGGCGACATTGACCCGCAGGTCACCGAGATGCTCGGAGACGGTCACGCCGAGGCGCCCTACTCCGACGATCTGGTGCAGCGTGGGTACGGGGATCGGCGGAGCGTCGGTCCACATGCTCTCCCCTCCCCCGGACAGCTCACCGCGCACGCGTCGGCACAGCTCACCGACCAGCCGCATCCGCCACGGCGAGGACGCAGCGGGACCGGCTGCACGCGCGTCGGCGTACGTGAGGGCTTCCAGCAGGTCCAATGTCTCGGTAGTGCGGACGATCCCGGCAACCAGGTCAACGGTCATCGGGTCGTCCAGGTCTCGCCGAGTAGCGACCTGCGCGAGCATCAGGTGCTGCCGGACCAGCAGGGCGATCGTGTCCGCGTCCGACTCGCTGAAACCGAGCCGGCGAGCCACAGTCCTTGCGATCACCGCACCTGTGACGCTGTGGTCGCCTTCGACCGCCTTACCGAGGTCGTGCAGCAGTGCGGAGACCAGGAGCAGGTCGGGCCGCCGTACGTCGCGGACCATCTTCGAAGCCTCGACACACGTCTCCAGCAGATGCCGGTCGACAGTGAATCGGTGGATGGCCGACTGCGGCGGCCGGAACCGCACTGTGTCCCACTCGGGCAGGATCCGCGAGATGTAGCCTGCCTGGTCGAGCGCCTCCCACACCTCGAGCAGACCGCTGCCCGCACCCAGCAGAGCGCACAGCAGTCGCCGCGCCTCACCCGGCCAGGGCTCAGGAAGAGCCAGAGCGCGATTGGCCAGCCGTCCGCAGACAGCAGGCGACAAGACAAGCTCTCGATCCGCGGCAACAGCAGCAGCCCGCAGCCCCAGTACTGCGTCCCGCTCCGGCCGCGCGTCCGGCATCAGTACGACTTCACCCTCGTGCTGGCCGACTCCCTCGTCGAGTGCCAGCAGCAACGGTCCACCGGTCCGCTGACGACGCCGGGACCGAGGCGGCCGGGTCATCAGGCCCTCGATCCGCCGCCAGGACACGTCACACACGTGCGCGAGCGTCCGACCGGTCGAGTACACGTGCCGCAGGAGCTCCTCGCGGCCATCCATGCCCAGCCCCGCAGCAACCTCTCCAGCCACGTCGGCGACCAGCCGGTCAGTGGAACGCCCCGCAACCGTGTGCAGCTCGTCCCGGATCTCCAGCAGGTCCAGTCGCGCCCGCTCCACCACCGGGTGCGGTACGTCGATCAGCCACGACGCCACCAAGGCACGCAGTACGACGGCATCCCGCAGACCGCCGTACGCCTCCTTGAGGTCGGGCTCTGCAAGGTGTGCGAGCTCTCCGACGGTCGAGGCACGGTCTTTGCACGCCTGAGCCAGTGCGGGCAGCCGAGTCTTCGCGGTACGGCGCCAGTCCGCCATCAGCACGGACCGCAGTTGCAGGGTCAGATGTGAGTCCCCCGCGACATGCCGTGCGTCCAGCAGGCCGAGGGCCACCCGGATGTCGTCGGCAGCCGCCTTCTGGGCCTCCGCGACCGTGCGAACACTGTGGTCCAGCTTGGTCCGCGAGTCCCACAGCGGATACCAGATCTGTGCGGCCAGCTCGTCCACCCGTGGGTACCCCTCGGCGTGCACGAGCATCACGTCGAGGTCGCTGTACGGCGACAGCTCCTCCCGGCCGTAGCCGCCGACAGCGACCAGCGCGACGCCCTCGGTAGGTACACCGAGGGCGTCACAAGCCTTGGAGAGGAGCAGGTACAGCAGCGCGTCGGCCTCCTCGGCACGAACGCGCCGCTGTTCTGCTCGATCAACCATCTACAGTGCGTCTCCGTCGAGCTCGCCGGTGCGCACCCGGACGATGGACTCCACCGGAGTCACCCAGACCTTGCCGTCACCGATCTTGCCGGTCTGCGCCGCCTTGACGATCACGTCCACCACGTCCGCGCTGTCGCCGTCCTCGACGACGACCTCGACCCGGACCTTCGGGACCAGGTCCACCTCGTACTCCGCGCCGCGGTAGACCTCGGTGTGGCCCTTCTGCCGGCCGTAGCCGCTGGCCTCGGTCACCGTCATGCCGGTGACCCCGAACGTCTCCAGGGCGGCCCGGACGTCCTCCAGCTTGTGCGGCTTGACCACCGCGGTGATCAGCTTCATGCGTTCGCACCTTCCTTCGAAGCCTCGGTGGTCTCATTGTCGGCCGCGGCCTGCGGCCGGGCGAGGGGGGTGTGGCCGCGCAGGCCCGACGCCCCGAGGAAGTCGTACGCCGTCTCCGCGTGCTCGGCCTGGTCGACACCGGCGACCTCGTCGTCCTCCTTGACCCGGAAGCCGATGGTCTTGTCGATCAGCTTGCCGAGCAGGAAGGCCACGGTGAAGGAGTACACCGCGACCACCACGTTGGCCAGTGCCTGCTTGCCCAGCTGCGAGACGCCGCCACCGTAGAACAGGCCGTTCACGGCCGACGGCGCGGCCGCCGTACCCAGGAAGCCGATCGCCAGCGAGCCGACCAGACCGCCGACCAGGTGGACGCCGACCACGTCGAGGGAGTCGTCGAAGCCGAGCTTGTACTTCAGCGAGACCGCGAAGGCGCAGATTGCACCGGCCACGAGACCGAGGATGATCGAGCCGACCGGGGTGAGTGCGCCACAGGCCGGGGTGATCGCGACCAGACCGGCGATCGCACCGGAGGCCATTCCCAGCGTGGTGGCCTTGCCGTGCCGGATCCGCTCGACGATCAGCCAGCCGATCACGGCGGCCGCGGTGGCGACCTGGGTGTTGACGAAGGTGACCGCGGCGGTGGTGCCGGCGCTCAGCGCGGAGCCCGCGTTGAAGCCGAACCAGCCGAACCACAGCAGTGCGGCACCGAGAACGACCAGCGGCAGGCTGTGCGGCCGCATCGGGTCCTTGCGCCAGCCGATCCGCTTGCCCAGCACGATCGCCAGGGCCAGCGCGGCCGCACCGGCGTTCACGTGCACCGCCGTACCGCCGGCGAAGTCGATCGCGCCCAGGCTGTCGCCGATCCAGCCGCCGTTGCCGTCGTCCAGGAACCAGACCGAGTGCGCGACCGGGAAGTACACCAGCGTCGTCCAGCCCGCCACGAACACGATCCAGCCGCGGAACGAGGCCCGGTCGGCGATGGCACCCGAGATCAGCGCCGGCGTGATGATCGCGAACATCAACTGGAAAGCGACGAAGGCGAGCGTCGGGATCGTCCCGCTCACCGCGTCGGGCGAGATCAGGCCGGCCAGGCCGACTTCGGAGAAGTTGCCGATCACATGCCCGGTGTCACCACCGAACGTCAGTGAGTAACCGACCAGCACCCACAACAGTGTGACGACGGCGATGGTGATGGCGCTCATCATCATCATGTTCAGCACGCTCTTGACGCGCACCATGCCGCCGTAGAAGAAAGCCAGGCCCGGTGTCATCAGCATCACCAGGGCGGCGCTTATCAAGACCCAGGCGGTATCGCCGGCGTTGATCTCCATCAACGTCATCCCTTCCATCGATCTGGGGAGTGGCCGGCGTCCTCAGTCGGGGAGAACTCCACAACGCCGGGGAGCCCGCGCTCAGCCACACCGCACACGGTGTCGGCGCGCCGTTTCAGCCGATCGGTCCGTTTGTTTCAGGCATGTGACAAACAGGGCGTTCAGGTGACATCGGCGTGACATCGGCGAAGGTGTGGCACTCTGGCCTGGACCACACGGGTATGCAGCCGCGCCACTGCACCCGTCCGACCTGGGGACGCGAAATGGGGACGAACCACGGGGTGAGGCCGCGCCGAGGCAGGCCACGAGACCCGGATGCGGAGCCGAGGATCCGCCGGAACGCCGTGCAGCTGCTGCTGGAGCGGGGATTCGACGGAATGACAGTCGACGATGTCGCCGAGGCCGCGGGAGTGGGCAAGGCGACGATCTATCGACGCTGGGTGAGCAAGGAGCAACTGGCCAACGACGCCCTGGCCGACCTGTTCGACATCGAGATCCCAGATGCCGACACCGGGTCGATCGAGGGCGACCTGCGCCAGGTCTACACCGATGCTCTGATGTTCGTGAACAGCAAAGAAGGGCTGGCTCTGATCCGCCTGGCGGTGTCGGAGGCGAACCGCGACGAGCGGTCGGCCGCGATCTACCGTGCCTTCCTGGAGCGGCGGATCCAGCTCACACAGGCCGCGCTGGACCGGGCCCTCGCCCGCGGTGAGCCGATCCGGCGCACCGCGGACCCGGCGCTGATGGTGCAGTGGCTGGCCGGCGTGTTCGTCATCCGTGCGCTGACCGGTGAGCCGATGCCCGCGCCCGAGGACGCCGACCGGCTGCTGAGGTTCACCCTGCGCTGCGTCATGGAGGAGGACTCAGGGCCGGATCCCCGGCCCGAGAGCGACACCGTCGACGGCTAGCTCGGTGACGCGCTGCACCTTGCCGGTGCGGACGTCCCAGGCGAGCACCCAGCCACGGACCAGGATCAGCGGCTTGTAGTCGTCGTACCAGCCGAGTACGGCGCAGCAGCCGGGCTCCCGGACGTGGGCTGGGTCGGCCGTGCCCGGCGTCGACGGGTCGGTCTCCCCCAGCACAAGCAGGCTGCTGCGCAGGGCGCGCAGGGTGGAGATCGCCGCCACGACCTGTGGTTGAGAGGACTTGGTGGGCACCTGCTGGATGTCGTTCGCGATGAACAGCCGGGCCGTCATCGTGTACGTCGAGAAGGTCTGGCCCACCCAGGTCCGGACGGGCAGTTGCAGCTCGCTGTCGAGTGAATACTCGCCGTTGACCAAGTATCGGAGTACGGCTCCGCTGTCCATCCGGTACGGCGCTGTGATCGACGCGGGATTCCTGGCCGACGGGATCGCGGTCACCGGTTTCTCACCGTCACCGCCCTCGCCCACCACCACTCGATAGGCCACACCGGGCCCGCTCACCAGGATGCGCTCGGCGGTCGGCAGCCAGGACACGCTGCTGACGTCCTGGCTCGGCAGGGTGAAGCGGAAGACCTCTGCGGTCGTCACGTCGACAATGACCAGCTCGCCCGGCTGCGGGAAGGCTGCGAAGCGTCCGTCGGGCGAGATCGCACCTGAGCTCAGCGGTGATCCGGTGCGGATCTTGCGCAGCTGCAGGTCTGCGCGCGCCCAGCTCGAGTCTTCACCGAGCAGCAGCGCGTCGTACCGGCCGCCTCTTTCCTCGAGCACCACCGCGGCCAGATTCTCGAGCCGGTGCTCGGACAGCGAGTCTGGGTCGTCCGGCAGCCGCAGGCGGTCGCCGAGCGGTGTGTAGAGCCGGTCGAGGAATCGCTCACTGCCGGCGGGTGGCGCGACCCAGTAGTCGATCCCGGCGATCTGCCCGGCCGGTGGCAGATAGCCTTGAGGGAGCGTCGGCGTGGTCGGTGGCGGAACGAGCTCGGCGCTCCTGCTCCCACTGACTCCGAATCCGATCGCCGCGCCCACAGCGATGCCCAGGACAGTCAGCAAGGCGATCAGGACGTTGCGACGTCGACGGCGCCTGGTTGCCACTCCATCGGCCCAGGCCGCGTCGGCCAGGTCAGGCTCTGGCACTCGGTCCGCAGCCTGGTAGAGCAGGGGCTGGATGTCCTCGCGCCTCATCGCGGTTCTTCCGCGTCACGCCAGTCGCCCGCGCCGAGCGCCGTACGGAAGCGACTGAACGCGGTGAGGCCGTGTCCGTGCACGGTTGTGTGGGACAGGTTGAGTATGTCCCCCACCTCGAACTCGGTGAGCTCCTCCAGGTGCAGCAGCACGAACACAGCGCGCTGTGCGGGAGTCAGCTCGGCCAGTGCGAGTTTGACTGGGTCGTCCTCGTCCGGGAACGCCTTCACCCGGTTCCACCGCACCAGAGCCGGCTGGTAGAGCAGCCGCTGGACGAACGCGTCCGGGTCGTCCACCTTGAACCAGGACAGTGACAGCCGGGTGAAGGCGTGCAGCAGTGCATCCTCAGCTCGCTCCAGGTCGCCGTACACGAGGTACGCCGTACGGAGCCATCTGCCCTGCCTCGCGTCGACATACGAGGCGAAGTCCGGGTCGACCGATTCCTGCATCCACCCTCCCGCCCCTATTCAACTCCTCAACTACTGCGCGCGGCCACCGCCAGCCGGGTCTCTTCCGCGATCAGGTCCGCATTGATACCTCCAGCGGCCATCAGGCCGGCCGCGGCGGCCGGGATGACCTGGGCGCGGGCGTCGGTCACGTTGCCGGCCACGAAGACGCCGGGTACGGCGGTGGCGCCCATCGAGTCGGCCGGGACGACAGTGCCCATCACCAGCCCGTTGGCCTCCTGTTCGACGGTCTCGAGGCCCAAATCGGTCAGGAACGCCGCACGGGCCCGCATGCTGGTCTGCACGGCCAGCGCCTGGCGCGGGATGACTCTGCCACCCTCCAGTTGGACACCAGTCAGCTTGTCGTTCTCCACCTCGAGCTGCTCGACTTTCCCTTGTACTACGGAGATTCCGCGAGCTGCGAGCTGTTCCCACTGCTCATCCGTCGGCTCCGGCGCGGTGTGCACGAACAGCGTCACGTCGTCACTCATCTGCCGGAACAGCAGCGCCTGGTGCGTCGCCATCCCACTGCTCGCCAGAATGCCGATCGCCTGGTCACGCACCTCCCAACCGTGGCAGTACGGGCAGTGCAGCACGTCACGCCCCCACCGCTCGGCCAGTCCACGTACGTCGGGCAGCACGTCCGTCAGCCCGGTCGTCACCAGCAGCCGCCGGCCCTGGTACGTCGTACCGTCCGCAAGCTCGACTGTGAACAGCTCGTCCCGGCGGACTGCTGTCACGGTGCCGGTCGCGAACTCACCGCCGTACCCGGCGACCTCCTGGCGACCGATCGCGTACAGCTCGGCCGGTGGGACCCCGTCGCGGGTCAGGAAGTTGTGGACCGCCTCGGCCGGGGCATTGCGCGGCGTACCGTCGTCGACGACCAGCACCGACCGGCGCGACCGCACCAGCGCCAGCGCACCACTCAGCCCGGCGGCTCCCCCGCCGACCACGATCACGTCGTAGGTCTTCATCTCTCGGACTCCTCTGTCTCGGTACCTCGAGGATCCGCCCGGGCTTTCGTTTTCGACAACTTTCTTTGCCACAATGGCAACATGGACACGTTCGATGACGTTCTCGAGGCCGTCGGACCGCGGCTGCGGATGCTGCGGGCCGAGCGGAAGACGACGCTGGCCCAGCTGTCGGAGTCCACCGGGATCTCGGTGAGCACGCTGTCCCGGCTGGAGTCCGGTCAGCGCCGCCCCACGCTGGAGCTGCTGCTGCCCCTCGCCCGTGCGCACCAGGTACAGCTGGACGAGCTGGTCGACGCGCCACCGACGGGTGATCCGCGGATCCACGCGAAGCCGATCAAGCACCACGGCGTCGTGCACATCCCGCTGTCCCGGCGGCCGGGCGGGCTGCAGGCGTTCAAACAGATCCTGCCGGAGGGATGGCCGGGCGGTGACGTGGTGCAGAAGACGCACGAGGGGTACGACTGGATCTACATGCTGTCCGGGCGGATCCGGCTGGTGCTCGGCGACAACGACTTCATGCTGACCGAGGGTGAAGTGGCCGAGTTCGACACCAGGGTGCCGCACTGGTTCGGCAACCCCGGGCCGGGCCCGGCCGAGGCGCTGTGCCTCTACGGCCCGCAGGGCGAACGGATGCATGTGCGCGCCCGCACCCGGTAGCCTGCGCCAGTTCGATCCGGAGGAGGAACTGTTGTGAGCGTCGCGTTGTTCACTTTGGGCGGCACCATCTCGATGGCCGGCAACCACCGGCTCACCGGTGACGACCTCACCGCGGCCGTACCAGGGCTGGCCGAGGTCGGTCACGCCGTCGAGATCCAGGACGTCGAGAAGGTACCCAGTGCCAACCTGACCGCCTCGACGATGCTCGACGTGGTCGACGCCGCATCGAAGGCGGTGGCGGACGGCGCCAGCGGTGTCGTGGTCACACAGGGGACCGACAACCTCGAAGAGACCGCCTTCCTCGTCGACCAGGTGTGGCCGCACCCGCAGCCGTTCGTCCTCACCGGTGCGATGCGCAACCCGACGCTCGCCGGTCCTGACGGTCCGGCCAACCTCCTGGCCGCCGTACGCGTCGCCGGCGCCCCTGCGGCCCGCGACCTCGGTGCTCTGGTCGTGTTCAAGGAGGAGATCCACGCGGCCCGGTGGGTGTGTAAGACCCACAGCACCAGTACGGCGACGTTCGTATCACCCAACGCCGGTCCGATCGGCCATGTGGTCGAGGACCGAGTCCGCATCCTCACCCGTCCGCTGCGACTGGACGGCGTACACGGAAGGGCTGAGCCGGCTGAGCTCGATGCGACCCGGGTGGCACTGTACACGGTGACGATGGACGACGACGGCCTGCTACTGCAGGGCTTGGCGGACACACACCAGGGTCTGGTCGTTGCTGGGTTCGGCGTGGGCCACGTGCCGTCTGCACTCGCCCCTGTGCTGGGCGAACTGGCTGCAGTGATGCCGGTGGTGCTGACGTCGCGGACAGGTGGTGGTTCGGTACTGCGGAACACCTACAAGTCGGTGGGGTCGGAGTCCGACCTGCTGCAGCGTGGACTGGTCGACGGCGGCTTCCTGGACCCTTACAAGGCGCGCATCCTACTTCGGTTGCTGTTGGCAACGGATGACGATCTCGAGGCGGCGTTCGCGCAGTACCGCTAGAGGCTGCGGGCGGGCCGAATAATTGCCTTCAGCAACTACTGCGGGACATAGTAAGCAAACACCTTCACAAGACCAGACGTCCGTGTCAACGGCTGGCACGAACTTCGGACGGATTGTGACCAATTGTCGCCAAACGCTTGACCCCGGCCCCGGAGGGTGCTCGGATCGTCACCGCTCGGGGAGCCGATTTCGAGGACTGGGAGATGGTTGCGCCGTGGTCGAGCAGGCACAGGGCACCAGCGGGGACAACAGCGATTACGCGGCGGTCGGCGGTGGTCCGGCGATCGCCTCGGTGGTGGATGTCTTCTACCAGAAGGTGCTCGGCGATCCGCAGCTCGCCGGCTACTTCGTGGACACCGATCTGGCCCGCCTCAAGCGGCACCAGGTGCAGCTGGTCTCGCAGGTGATGGGCGGTCCGGTGTCGTACGACGGTGCCGATCTGGCGCAGGCACACCAGGGCCGCGGGATCACCGGCGACGACTTCGGCAAGGTGGTCGTCCACCTGGTCGATGCGCTGGAGGCACACGAGGTGCCCGGCGACATCGTCGGGCGCGTTGTGACGGCACTGGGCGCCACCCAGGGCGACATCGTCACCGCACACTGATCCGGGGATGGACCCGGTAGCACTGAAGAACAGCTGGGCCGTGGTCGCGAAGTCAGGCGACGAGGTGCCGTTGTTCTTCTACTCACACCTGTTCCTGTCCCATCCGGAGGTCCGGGAGATGTTCCCGGTCTCGATGGCCGCCCAGCGGGACAAGCTCGTCGGCGCGCTCGGTGCCGTGGTCAGCAACGTGGCGCAGGTCGACGAGGTCGTGCCGTTCCTGCAGCAGCTCGGCCGGGACCACCGCCGGTTCGGCGCGGTCGCCGAGCACTACTCGGCGGTCGGGGGGTCGCTGCTGGCGACCTTGCAGCATTTCCTCGGCGCCGCCTGGACCGCCGAGTTGGCGGCCGACTGGGCCGAGGCGTACGGCCTGGTCGCGACCGTGATGGTCCAGGCCGCCGAGGAGGCGGCGGAGGACAGCCCTGCCTGGTGGTCCGGCGAGGTGCTGGGGGTCGATCGACGCACGATGGACGTGACGATCGTGCAGATCCGACCTGAGCGGCCCCTCGACTACCAGCCTGGGCAGTCCGTCGCGCTGGAGATCCCCTACCGGCCCCGGCGTTGGCGCTACTACAGCCCGGCCAGCGCGCCACGCGACGACGGCTCCTTCGAACTGCACATCGGACTGGTCCCCGGCGGCCAGGTCAGTGGGCCTGCTGTGCGTTCGCTCAAGCGAGGTGACCCGGTCCGCCTCGGCGCTCCGGTCGGTGACAGTCTGAAGCTGCCCGCGGGCGGCCAGGACATCTTGATGGTGGCCGGCGGGACCGGACTCGCGCCGTTCCGGGCGATGCTCGAACAGCTCGACCGGCGCACGCAACCGGCCGAGGTGCCGCGGGTGCATCTGTTCCACGGTGCCCGCATGCCGTGGAACCTCTACGAGCACAAGCAACTCAGCAACCTCACCCAGCGGCCGTGGTTCCGCTACACCGGCGTCGTCTCCGACGACAAGTCGTTCCCAGGCCCCCGTGGGCCGGTCGGGACGGTCGCGGCGGATCACGGGCCGTGGGCAGGCCACACCGCCTTGGTGTGCGGTTCCCCCGGTATGGTCCGGCAGACCGTCGAAGAACTCACCGGAGCCGGTGTCCCGGCGGCCGACATCCGCACCGAGTCCCTCGGGACCACGACCTCGGCAGGGGGCCAGCAGTGACGCCTGAAGACCCGTTCGCCCGCAGACCCGCGCAGTCGCCATACGCGATCAGGCACCAGACCTTCCGTACCCGGCGGAGGGGCCTGGACCCGGACGAGGTGGCGGCGTACCTGGGCGGACTGGCCGAACAGATCGAGTACGCCGACGCGGACCGGGCCGAGCTCCGGGCCGAGGTCGAGCGGCACCGCAACAGCACACCCGATGCCGATCAGCGCGCCCACATCACCGCGCATGCCGTCGGGCTGCTCAGCCAGGCCCAGCAGATCGCGGACAACCTCGTCGCCGAGGCCGAGCAGTACGCGAAGGATCTGGTGGAGTCGGCCCGCGGTCAGCAGCGGGACGCGCTGGAGCAGGCGCGCGACTCGGTGGAGACTGCGGTCAAGCACCTGCCGCCCAGCGACGCGCAGGCAGCCGAGCTCGAGTACGTCCGCACCTTCACGCAGGTGGCCAGCGTCCAACTCCGGTCGGTCCTGGACGCTCTCGCGGAGCAGGTGGAGCGACTCGGCCAGCTACCGCGGGTGCCGCAGGAACCGACCAGGCACGAGGAGATCCAGTGGTGGACCGATCTGTCCACCGACACGGCCGACGCTCTCCGCGATTCCCGGCCCCAGGCAGGTCATCGCCGTCCGATCTGAGCGCGGCTGCTCCGCTCTTCAGTGCTTTCTGGTCCGCTCCGGGCTTGCGGTCTCGAGTGGTACGTCGGCCGCGGGGATGACACCGAGTTGGGTGGTCTGGCGCCGCAGTACCGCGTCGTACAGCCAGTCCGTGGCTGTGCGGACGCGGTTACCCGGCATGGAGAGGAGGTGGTAGCCGCGTGTCACCACCTTCGCCGGGAAGCCGGCGAGCGGGACCTGCAGCGGGTTGGCCGCGGCCTGGGTACCACCCAGGTCCACGACGAACCCGAGGTCGCTGTGCACGTACGGCTGGCGCTCACCGGTCCCGAAGCCGGCCGCGACGTTCTTGGCGGCCCGCTTGCCCTGACGCTCGGCATGCTGCGCTGTCATGGGCGTGTACTCGCCTGGCCTAGTCAGGTCGGGCACGGCGGCCGCGTCACCGCAGGCGAACACCTCGGGGTGGTCCGGCACGTTCAGGTACTCGTCGACGAGCAGACGACCCTTCTCGGTCTTCAGCCCGAGCCCGTCGACCATGGGGTCCGGCCGTACGCCGACACACCAGATGAGCGAGTGTGTCGGCACGAACGACTTGTCGGTGAGCCGTACGCCGTCGTGCTTGGCCTCCTCGACCGATCTGCCCATCAGTACGTCGACACCACGCTCGCGCAGCACCTTGTCCGCCGTACGCGACAACCGCTCGTCCAGCTCGGGCAGAACCCGGTCGGCGATGTCCAGGAGCATCCAGCGCATCCGTTGGTGGCGTAGGCGTGGTCGACGCTTCTTGAGGATCTCTGTGTAGAGCACACCGTGTGCGGCCACCTCAGTGCCTGTATAGCCGGCTCCGACGACCACAAAGGTGCAGAGTGCGTTTCGCTCGGCCAGGCTGTCGGTGGCGTCGGCCAGCTCGACCTGCTGGGTCAGGTGATCGCGGAGGAACACGGCCTCGGGGATGCCGCGGAACCCGTGGGCGTACTCCGTGACGCCGGGGATGGGCAGCAGCTTGTTCACACTGCCCGCGGCGATGATGAGCCGGTCGTACCGGATCTCCTCGCGCCGGTCGAGCGGATCGGCGTACCGGACCTTGCGGTGCTCCAGGTCGAGACCGTCCACCTCGCCGAGCACCAGGCGTACGTCGGGCAACGAGTCGGCGATCGACACGGTCAACCGCCGTGGCTCGAGAATCCCACTCGCCACCTCGGGCAGGAGCGGCACGTACAGGAAGTAGTCCGTCGGGTTGACCACCACGATGTCGGCCCGCCCGCGCGCCAGCCGGCACAGCGTCTTCGCCGCGTTGTACCCCGCGAACCCGGCCCCGACGATGACGATCCTCGGTCGCTTCATTCTCCCTGGGTACCAGATTCCACCCAGGCGAAACGAGACCCCTCAGTCGAGCAGCGCGTCGACGAACTGCTCGGGGTCGAACGGGGCCATGTCGTCCGGGCCTTCGCCGAGGCCGACCAGCTTCACCGGGACTCCGAGCTCGCGCTGGACCGCGATCACGATGCCGCCCTTCGCGGTCCCGTCGAGCTTGGTCAGGACCAGGCCGGTGACGTTGATGACGTCCGCGAACACCCGGGCCTGGGTGAGGCCGTTCTGGCCGGTGGTGGCGTCGATGACGAGCAGCACCTCGTCCACCTCCGCGGACTTCTCGATCACCCGCTTCACCTTGCCGAGCTCGTCCATCAGGCCCGTCTTGGTGTGCAGCCGTCCGGCGGTGTCGACGATTACGACGTCCGCCTCCTCCTCGATGCCCTGCTTGACCGAGTCGAACGCGATGCTGGCCGGGTCACCGCCCTCAGGCCCGCGCACAGTCAGCACACCGACCCGCTCGCCCCACGTCTGCAGCTGGTCCGCGGCCGCCGCCCGGAACGTGTCCGCCGCACCCAGTACGACGTGCTTGTCCTCGGCGACCAGGATCCGGGCCAGCTTGCCCACCGTGGTGGTCTTGCCGGTGCCGTTCACCCCGACCACCAGGACAACGGCCGGCTGGCTGTCCTTACGGCTCAACTTGAGCGAGCGGTCCAGCGACGGGTTGACCAGCTCGATCAGCTCCTCGCGCAGGATCTGCCGGGCCTGCTCGGCGCCGACGCCCTCGACGCGGATCCGGGTCCGCAGCCGCTCGACCAGCTCCTGCGTGGGCGCCACACCGACGTCAGCGGTGATGAGGGTGGTCTCGATGTCCTCCCACGCCTCTTCGTCCAGCTTGTCCCGCGACAGCAGCGCAAGCAGCCCCTTGCCGAGCGAGCCCTGCGACCGCGCCAGGCGGGCCCGCAGCCGGACCAGCCGACCCTGCGCCGACTCGGGCTTCTCGATGGTCGCGACCGGCTCCTCGGGGAGCTCGGTGTCCTCCAGCGTCCGCGTCGGCGTGTCGCGCGGCTCCTCCGCGTCGTCACCGACCTTCGGCTCCGCGGTCTCCAGCGACGCCGGCTGGTCGGACGGCGGCAGTTGAGCCTTGCGGCGGCGGGTCACGACCAGTCCGGCAGTACCGGCGGCCAGGACCACTGCGGCCACGATGATGACGATCAGAACGGAGTCGGCAAGCTGAGCGACAAGCTGGGGAGTCAACACGGTTCCCCATCTTGACAGACACCCAGCCCGCCGCCCGCATTCGTCACGTCAGGCGCACCAGCTGTCGCGATACGTGAGGAGGAACCAGCTCGGGCCGGTGGGTGAGGAGGACCACAGTACGGCGACCGGCCGCGGCGAATAGGTCCTCCAGCAGCGCTCGGCTGGTCTCCTCGTCCAGGTGTTCCGTCGGCTCGTCGAGCACGAGTACGTCGCGATCGGCCAGGAGCAGACGGGCGAACGCGAGCCGCTGGCGCTCACCGCCCGACAGACGCGCACCGTGCTCGCCCACCATCGTGTCGAGCCCATCCGGCAGCTTCTCCACGAACACCCCGAGCCGAGCCCGGTACAGCGCTCTCCACAGCATCAGGTCACTCGCACCGGGTTTGGCGAGCAGGAGGTTCTCCCGGATGCTCGTGTCGAACACGTGGCTCTCCTGCGTCAGCAGCCCGACCACAAACCGCACCTGATCGCCTTCGAGCCGCGCCAGGTCCACACCGTCCAGCAGGACCTCACCAGCCCGAGGTTCCAGGAACCGCAGCAGCACCGCGGCCAGCGTGCTCTTGCCCGAACCACTCGGCCCGGTGATCACCACCCGGCTCCCGGCCGGCATGTCCAGACTCAACCCATCCAGTACGTCGTCGTCGCCGTACCCGACCCGCAGGAGCTTCACCTCCAGGTCCCGGCCGTCTGGCAACGGCACCGGGTTTACGGACTCGGTCACTGGCTCGGGGCTGTCCAGGAGCTCCTGCACTCGGCCGAGTGACGCCCGCACGCGGATGGCTAGCTGCGCGGCGGCTGGAATGCCTCCGAGTACGTCGGCGAGCGCGAGCGGCGTCAGGACGAGTACAGCGAACACCGCGCCGGTTATGTTCGCCGTACTGCCGAGCATGAGCCCGGCCACGCTCGCGCCGCCGACGCACAGCATGAGCAACGCGCTGCCGAGCCCTGCACTCCAGGCCGAGCGTCGCTCCGCGTTGGCCAGCTTCGCGTCACTGGCGCTGAAGGAGTTGAGTACGTCGTCGACCGCGTTGAAGGCGACCACGTCTCCTGCGGTGAGGAGTGTCTCGGTTGCAGCGGCCGCCACCTCGCCACGTGAGCCGGCGATCTTCCGCTCAGCCCGGGCGGCCGTTCCAGCCGTCAGCCACGGTACGACGGTGCATGCGACGAGGACTGCCAGTGCAACGGCAGCGCCTGCTGCGGGGAGCAGCAGTGCCAGGAGGGCGACGGTCGCTGTTGCGGTGACTGCTGCGACTGCAACCGGCAGCAGGACTCGCAACCAGAGGTCGAGCACCGCGTCGACGTCGAGCACGAGTCGCGCGAGGAGGTCGCCCTTGCGGCGTGAGCTCAGACCTCCCGGTGCGAGCTTCTCCAGCCGTCCGGTGATGCGGGCCCGAGTCTCCCCCAGCACCCGGTACGCCGCGTCGTGCCCGACCAGCCGCTCGACGTATCGGAACACGCCCCGGCCGACACCGAACGCCCGCACAGCCACGATCGCCACCATCAGGATCAGCACCGGAGGCTGAGCCGCCGCAGTGGTGATCAACCAAGCCGAGGTGGCCAGCAACGCCACCCCCGAACCCGCCGCGAGCACCCCGGTCATCAGCGCCAGCAACAGCCGCCACCACAGACGCCCCTCCGGCCTGACCAGACTCCAGAGCTGAGCCCCGCCAACCACACCAGCACTTCTCTTCGCGCTCATGCGTTCACCAGCTCTCTCGCGCCCACGGTGACTGTTCGGTCTGCGGCAGCGATCAGTGCAGGCCGGTGGGCGACCATGAGCACTGTCCGACCGCTGGCACGCAGGCCCGCGATCACTGTGGCTTCGGCGTCGGCGTCCAACCCAGCCGTCGGCTCATCCAGCAGCAACACGGGTGCATCCGTGATCAACGCGCGAGCCAGAGCCACCCGGCGCTGCTGACCGCCCGACAACAACTGGCCCTGCTCCCCCACCGCCTTGTCCTGCGCCAGCTCGCTGGCCCCGGCACCGATCAACGCCAGTCGTACTTCGTCGTCCGATGCATCCGGGCGGCCGAGCCGCACGTTGTCCGCGACCGTGCCCATGCGCAGCCCTGGCCGCTGCGGCACCCACGCGAACTGCTGCCTCCAGACCGTCGGCGCGAACTCGTCGGCTGCACTCCCGCCGGCAACCACCACACCGCGGTCCGGCGCGACGAACCCGAGCAGGACGGCCAGCACTGTCGACTTGCCCGCACCACTCGGGCCGGTGAGTGCAATCACTTCACCCGGCCGGACATCTAGGTCGAAGCCGTCGAGCGCCGGCTCGTCGCGACCCGGGTACCGCACTGTCACGTCGTACAGGTGGAGGGAGCTCACGCGTAGGTCGGGGACGTCGGTGCGGTCGCCTCGCTCGGGTAGGGGTGTCTCCAGGACGCGGAACACCTCTTCACTGGCGGCAACCCCGTCCGCGCTGGCGTGGAAGTGCATGCCGACCTGTCGCAGCGGGAGGTACGCCTCGGGCGCGAGGATCAGCACCATCAACGCCGTCTCGAGTCCTAGCCTTCCTTCGACCAGTCGGAGTCCGACACCGACCGCGACCAGCGCCACCGAGATGCTGGCCAGCAGTTCCAGTGCCAGTGACGACAGGAACGCCAACCGCAGACTGCTCATCGACGCGACCCGGTGCTTGTCGGTCACCCGTCGTACGGCGGCCTCCTGGGCCTTCGCACGGCCGAACAGCTTGAGTGTCGACAGTCCGGCGACGACGTCCGCGAAGTTGTGCGCCAGGACGGACAACGCGTGCTGACGACGTCTGCTGTGTGCCTGGGTCGCCCAACCGATCAACGCCATGAAGATCGGGATCAGCGGCAAGGTGACCAGCACAGTCCCGGCAGCGATCAGGTCGCCGGTCGCCATCCAGCCGATCACTCCGGCGGGAACGGTTGCTGCCAGCACCAACTGTGGGAGGTAGCGGGCGAAGTACGGATCCAGGTCGTCGAGTCCCTTGGTCAGCAGGGTCGTCAGGGCACTGCTGCGTTCGCCGCTCAACCAGACCGGCCCTAGCTTGAGCGAGTGCTCCAGCACCTGGCGTCGCAACGTCGACTTGACCGCAGCCGCCGCTCGCTGTGCCACCACCTCCTGCCCCCACACCAGCAGCGCCCGACCCACCACCACAGCGCCCAGCCCCCACGCGACGCCCGCGATCGGATCACCATGCAGAACGACGTCGGCGATGCCGCGGGCCAGCAGGACGGCCTGCACGATGATCAACAGTCCGCTGGCAACGCCGATCACGACCGATGCGGCCAGAAAGATCCGAGCAGCCCGCGCCCTCCGCAGCAGGCGCGGATCCAGCGGCTTCATGCGACCGAGACCGGCTCGACGGTGACGCGCTTGCGGAAGACCCAGTAGGTCCAGCCCTGGTACAGCAACACCAGCGGCAAGAAGATCGCGGCAATGATCGTCAAGATCTTCAATGTGTACGGCGTTGATGCCGCATCAACTGTTGTCAATGTTGATCCGGGATCAAGTGTTGACGGCATGACGGCCGGGAACATCGCGGCGAACAGCGAAGTCACGGCCAGCCCGACCGCGAGCGCCGTACCGATGAAGGCCCAGCCCTCGCGGCGGACGCGGTTCGCGAGCAGCCCGCCGGCGAAGGCGACCACTGCGGCGACCGCGACGATCACCGAGCCGGTGTCACCGCGGATCGCCTGCGCCCACCACAGGAAGGCGACCACCAGGACGGCGGCGGCCAAGCCGGCGCGGGAGGCCAGCCGGTTGGCGCGGTGGCGGAGGTCGTCGGTCGTGCGCAGCGCCAGGAAGATCGCGCCGTGGGCGACGAAGACCGCAGTAAAGGCAACGGCGCCGAGGAGAGCGAACGGGCTCAACAGGTCGCCGAGGTTCCCGACGTACTCGTAGGACGCGTCCAACGGAACACCGCGGACCAGGTTCGCGAACGTCAGTCCCCACAGGAAGGCGGGCACGACCGACCCGATCGTGATCAACGTGTCCATCCGCCCGCGCCAGGCCAGGTCGTCGCGCTTGCCGCGGTACTCCAGCGCCACCCCGCGCAGGATCAACGACACCAAGATCGCGAACAGCGGCAGGTAGAACCCGCTGAACAGCGTCGCGTACCACTCCGGGAACGCGGCGAACGTCGCCCCGCCGGCCACGATCAGCCACACCTCGTTGCCGTCCCAGACCGGCCCGATCGTGGTGATCACCGCCCGCCGCTCGGGCTCGTGCCGGCCGAGCACCCGCAACAGCATGCCGACGCCGAAGTCGAAGCCCTCCAGGACGAAGTACCCGATCCACAACCCCGCGATGGCGAGGAACCAGACAGTCGTGAGTTCCATTTCCCCAGCCCTCTCAGTAGGCGAACGACAGCGGCTTCTGTTCGGGCGCGTCATCGGGCGAGTCGTGCCCGGACGCCGCGTCCGTCCCGGCCAGCCCACCCCGGATGGTCCGGAACATGAGCTTCACCTCGACCACCGCCAGCACGCCGTACAACACGGTGAACCCGGCCAGCGACGTGATCACCTCGCCACTGGTCGTACCCGGCGACACACCCGATGCCGTCGGCAACAGTCCGAACACCAGCCAGGGCTGCCGCCCGGTCTCGGTGAAGATCCAGCCGAAGCAGTTCGCCGCCAGCGGCAGCAACGGCAACGGGATCGCCAGCCAGATCCACCACCGGTTCGGATCCCTGCCCCGGCGCGTTGCCCACAGCAACCACAGCGCGATCGCCGCGGACGCCATCCCGACCCCGATCATCAACCGGAACGTCCAATACGTCAGCGGGATGTTCGGCTTGTACGACCCCGGCCCGTACAGCTGCTCATACGCCTCCTGCAGCGAGTTGATCCCCTGCACCTCGCCGTCGAAGTGCCCGGTCGCCAGGAACGACAGCAGGTACGGCACCTTCAGCGAGTAGATCTCCCGCGATCCGTCCAGCGTGCCGACGGTGAAGGCCGAGAACGACGCCGGCTTCTCCGTCTCGTACAGTGCCTCGGCCGCGGCCATCTTCATCGGCTGCACCTCGGTCATCACCTTGCCCTGCTGATCACCGCTGATCGCCACCCCTGCCCCGGACGCGATCACGATCACCGCGCCGAGCTTCAACGCCGTCCGAAACACCTCGCGGTCCACGTCCGGCCGCCGTACCAGGTGCCAGATCGCGACCCCGGCCACGAACGCGCCGCCGACCATGAACGCGGCGAAGATCGTGTGCGGGTAAGTGACCAGGACGACCTTGTTGGTCAGCACCGCCCACAGATCGGTCAACTCCGCCCGGCCACGCTCAGCGTTGTAGCGAAAGCCCACCGGGTTCTGCATCCACGAGTTGGCCGCCAGGATGAAGTACGCCGACAACTGCGTGCCCAGCACCACCATCCAGATGCAGGCCAGGTGAACCCGCCGCGGCAGCCGGTCCCAGCCGAAGATCCACAACCCGATGAACGTCGACTCGAGGAAGAACGCGAGCAGCCCCTCCAGTGCCAGCGGCGCGCCGAACACGTCGCCGACGAAGCGCGAGTAGTCGCTCCAGTTCATCCCGAACTGGAACTCCTGCACGATGCCGGTGACCACGCCCATCGCGATGTTGATCAAGAACAGCTTCCCGTAGAACTTGGTCAGCCGCAGGTACTTCTCCTTGCCGGTCCGGTACCACGCGGTCTGCAGCCCGGCGGTGATCGCGACCAGCGAGATCGTCACCGGGACGAAGAAGAAGTGGTACACGGTGGTGACGGCGAACTGCCACCGAGCCAGATCCAGGGTGTCCACGCGCGGGCCCTCCCGTGCCATCTACGACGTTACGTAGTAGATGCTAGCGCGGATCTACTACGACGTGTAGTTATACTGGTCACGTGGCGAGCGACGAGAAGGCACCGAGGCCCTTGGGGGACCTGGAGCGGTTGGTGATGGAGCAGCTCTGGGCAGCACCCACTGCGCTGACCGTTCGCGAGGTGCACGAGCAGTTGTCGGCCACCCGCGACCTCGCCTACACGACCGTGATGACAGTGCTGGACCGGCTGGCCAAGAAGAAGCTGACCGAGCGGGAGCGCGACGGGAAGGCCTGGCGCTACCGGGCCGCGGCGCCACGCGAGGAGCTGGCCGCCGACCTCATGCGCGACGCACTCGACCGCTCGGGCGATCGTCGTGAGGCGCTGGTCCGCTTCGTCGGCCAGGTCAGCGACGAGGAAGCCGCACTTCTGCGCGAGGCCCTGGCGCGGTTGGAGGATCGGGCGGGGTGATCACCCCGGTCCTTCTCGCCGCACTGGCCCTGGTGTTGACCGGCCCCGCACCGGCGCTGCTGGCCCGCTCCGCCTGGCCCTACCGGATCCCCCGGGCCGCCGTAGCGCTCTGGCAGGCGATAGCCATCGCCGCGGTCCTGGCCGCACTCGGCGCGGGTATCTCCCTGTCGTACTCCACCGCAGGCCAGCCCGGTGAGCCCAGCTTCAACCCGTCCTCCATCAGGGACCTTCTGGCCGCAGCCATCCTCGCCATGACCGCACTGGTCCTGGTGAAGCTCGTCTGGGCGGCCGGACGAGTGGCAGTCGGTACGAGAGCCCGCCGCAAACGGCACCGCGACCTGGTCGACGTACTGGCCACACCGGACGGTCTCATCCCTGGACTACGAGTCCTGTCCGAGGAGACGCCTCTCGCGTACTGCCTGCCCGCGCTCCGTGGCGCGAGGGTGGTGGTGTCGGTCGGAGCCCTTGAGAGACTCGATGAGAGCGAACTGCATGCCGTACTCGCGCATGAGCAGGCTCACCTGCGTGCACGCCACGACCTGGTGCTGGAAGCGTTCACGGCGCTGCACCAGGCATTCCCGCGCTGGGTGCGCAGTGAAGTGGCGCTGGAGCAGGCACGCACGCTGGTAGAGCTGCTGGCCGACGACGACGCCCGCCGCCGCAACGGTCCACGCCCACTGGCCCGGGCACTGGTCGCGCTGGCCGGTGCACCCGCTCCAGAGGCCGGACTGGCCGCAGCCAAGTCCGCCACCGTGCTCAGAGTCCAGCGCCTGGCTGACCCCGAGCCACGCTACCCGTGGCTCTCAGCAGGAACGTACGCCGTCGCCGTCGGACTACTCGTCCTGCCGACGGTCACCGTCGCGGCGCCGATCGTGAAAGCGATCGTCGACGCGGTCAGCTAGGCCGGCCGGTAGCGCAGCAGGACGCCGCCGTTCGCCCACGGCCTGGCCTCGATCAGCTCCAGGTTGCGCAGCTCGCCACTGGTCGGGAACACGCTCTTCCCCGCACCGATCAGCACCGGGCAGACGCGCAACTGCACCTCGTCGACGAGGCCGGCGATCAGCAGCGTGTGGAACAGCGAGATGCTGCCCCACAAGATGATGTCCTTACCGCCCTCGCTCTTGAGCTCGCGCACGTCCTCGACCGCATCACGGATCACCAGGGCAGGCTCGTCCGAACCCCATGGCGCACTGTCGAGCGTCCTGGACACGACCACCTTGCGCAGCGCGTTCAGCTTCGGCGCGATCGGATCGTCGGCCGCCGCCGGCGTCGGCCAGAAGCCGACGAACAGCCGGTACGTCTCCGCGCCGAGCAGCATCGTGTCGACGGTCTCGAGCAGCGCCAGATTGTCGACGTCGGCCTGCTCGGAGACCGTGCCGGAGAACTCCAGTCCCCCGTCCGGCTCGGCGGCATAACCGTCGAGCGTCACATACTCCTGGAAGATCAACCGTCTCATCCCGGCACCGTACACGGCTCTATCCCACCCCACCGCCCCGGTCGTTTACGGGAAATGCTTACCTTCCCCCCGAGCAACCGCCAGCAGCACGAGCGCCGACAGAACCAGCAGAACAACCATCGTGACAACGAACGTCAGCACTTCTCTCCCCGTATCCCCACACCAACCTCACTGAAGGTGCTACGAGCTCATTGTTCCAGAAGTTCCCCGTACGCTTTCGCCACTTCGTCCGTTTCCCAGTCCAACGTGTTCGGAGTCACCACCAGCTCCACCCACGACCAGCCCGGTACGTCGGCCTGCTGCCACGGCTGGCAGATCGCCTCGCGTGTCGCCTCCATCCGCTCCACCGCCACTCGCTCGATCGCCTCGGCAGCCCGCGGCGCGTAGACGCGGAACGAGTTGGTGTGCGGCGGCTCCGGGAAGACGCGGAATCCCTCGCTCTGCAAGGCCATCGAGAGCTCCACGGCCCGCTGGTACAGGTCCCCCATCTGCGGCAGCACCGTCTTGAGTCCCTCGCGCGCGGACACGGCGTACGGGAACAGCGTGAAGAGGTTGCCGCCCAGCCTGCGCTGCCAACGCCGTACCTCGGCGATCACATCCTCCGGGCCAGCCAGCGCCGCACCGCTCAGCCCACCCAGCACCTTGTAGAACGACACATAGACGCTCGAAGCCAGTGCAGCCACCTCAGCCAGGCTGTGCTCCAGGTACGGCGTGCTCTCCCACAACCGAGCCCCGTCCAGATGCAGTGGTACGCCGCGCTCCGTACACGACTCGGCGAACACGACCAGCTCGTCCCATGTCGGCAAGACGAACCCGGCCTCCCGCAGCGGCAGCTCCAGGGTCACCGCGGCCAGCTTCCCCGGGATAGCAGCCAGCTCATCCGGCCGGGGCTGCCGCGGCTCGGACGTCAGCCGCTCGATCCGCAGCCCGTGCACTTCCTCCAGCGCGTTCAGCTCGTGCACCAGCAGGTGGGATTGCCCGTGCAGCGCGACCCGGTTGGTCCCCGCGCGGTCGGCGTACACCCGCAGGACGCTCTGCTGGGCCATGATCCCGGTCGGCATGAACACGGCCGCCGGCTTGCCCAGGAGCTCGGCTACCTCCTGCTCCAACGCGGCAACGTCACCGCCGCTGCCGTACATGTCGGTCTTGCCCTCAGTGGCGGCCTCAGCGAGTCGCTGCAACCTGTCCGTCACCGGCACCCGGCGGGCGGACACCCAGCGCTCACAGTTGTCGGCCGCGGCCTGACGGCGGGCCCGAAGGTCGTCGGAGGTAGTAGCCACGGCCCCATCCTCTCGTGCCCGGCAAGCGACCGAGCAAGCGACTCAGATCGGGGTGGTCACCACATGCTGACCCTGGAGCGTCCTGATCTGCACCGTCTTCACCTGGTCGATCGGGACCAGCACACCGCCCTCGAACCGGCTGTTGCCCTCACGTGCCGACTTCTCCGACACCTTCCACGTGCCCGCTACCCAGGTCTTGCCGCCCTTGTCGGTCACGAGCATCTCGCACTCGGCTCCAGCCTTCAGACCCTTGATCTGCACCTGGATCCAGCTCCACCCGGCCCGCGGCTCCACTGTGGTCGCCATCGTCGTACCAGTGGTCGTGTCGGTCGCCGTCACCTGCTTGGAGCCGGCCACCGGCACATCGCTCTGGTCCACGCTCTGCCGCCCGATGACCACACCGCCACCGAGCGCACCGGCTACCACGATGACCGCGGCGGCAACCGCCAGCCATCGAGACCGCTTCGCACGAGGCGCAGCAGCAGGTGCCGCCGCCGTACGCACCTCTCGCAGCGTGCGTTGCAGCAGGAGGTCGCCGTCAGGCGGCGGACCCTCCAGGAACGCCTCGGGCGGTACCTCGCCGAGGAACTCCTTCATCTCCTCGAGCTCGGCCACCTCGGCGCGGCACTCCGCGCACGTGGCCAGGTGCTCGTCGACCTCACGGACCTCGTCGGGCTCCAGCGCGCCGAGGGCGTAGGCGCCGAGCTGCGAGCGGTCGTGCTCACTCATCTCGCCACCTCCCCCTTTCCTGGAGCCAACTCAGCAGTTCCGGCCATCACCGCGCGCAGAGCTCGGAGGGCGTAATACGATCTCGATTTCACGGTACCGGGCGGGACACCCAGCTCTTTCGCCGCCTCGGTCACCGACCGGCCGCGGTAGTACAGCTGCACCAGTACTTCACGGTGCTCAGGAGATACCTGGTCCAGCGCGTCCAGCACCACCATGGTGTTCACCACCGACTCGGAGTGGTCAACCTCCACCGGCGGCCGGTCCACCACGTCCGCCACCTCGGTCGGCCGGACCGCTCGCGCCCTGGCCCGGTCGGTGACGATGTTGCGCGCCACGGTGAGCAGCCACCCCCGCACGGACCCCTTACCCTCCGTCAGGTCGTCCGCATGCTTCCACGCCCGGACCAGAGTCTCCTGTACGACGTCCTCCGCGGCCGCCCGGTCACCGGTGAGCCTGGTCGCGTATGCGAGCAGGCTGCGGCCATGTTCGGCGTACAGGGAACGGACAAGCGCCTCGGCGGCCTGTGGACCCGGGTAGTCACCCACCGACCGCACGATACCGGTAACGGTGGGCACCCACATCGGGAAAGCCTCAGTAGCCGGAATTGCCATTGTCGGCCGGCTGCGTGGTGATCTTCTTGCCGTCTGCTCCCACGACCCACCAGACTCCACCGACCGCCTGACCCTTGGCCTCGCCGGCCTTGCTGTCCTGGGCGAACAGGTAGATCGGCAGTCCGCCGATCGCCAGCTGCTTGCTGCCGTCGCTCCGGGTCACTGTGCTGACCAGGGACGCATCGATGCCGTCGAGCTTCGGGGTGCCTTCACCGGCCGGCACGACCGGCCACTTCGCCAGGCAGTCGTCCTCGCAGTTCGACTTGCCGGAGGTGTCCTTGTCGAAGATGTACACGGTCCGTCCGTTGCCGTCGACAACGACCTTGCCGAGCCCGCCGACGTCTGCCGTCGCCAGCTTCGTCCCGCTGCTGGCCGCGGTGGCCCCGCTCGCCGGTGTGTCGCTGTCGTCACCACAGGCCGTCAAACCGGCCAGGCCGAGCACGAACACACCGATCACAATGCCCAGACGCTTCATGATGTCTCCCCTCACGGTTTGCCGATCTTCACCCCCCACACGTGCGGAGACCCGGACCGGTTCAACCGGGAGGGATATCGTCGTTCGCATGAGCCACGAGATCCCGGCCGCGGTCCAGCGCGCGCTGACCGCGATCGACGCACAGGACAACGACGCGTTCGTCGCGGCCTTCGCCGCGGACGGCTACGTCGACGACTGGGGCCGCCAGTTCCGCGGACCGGACCAGATCCGGTCCTGGAGCGAGAACGAGCTGATCGGCAAGCGCGCCACCTTCACCGGTACCGAGGTGTCGACCCCTGGCAACCCCCTGACGATCGTCACCCAGGTCGGCGGCGACGGCTTCAACGGCCCGTCCCACTTCACCTTCGACGTCCAGAACGACCAGATCGCCTCGATGACGATCACCGCCTGACCGATCAGGCTGGCTCGGGTTCCCTGATCCGCTGGGAGATCACCGACGACACACCGTCGCCGCGCATGGTCACGCCGTACAGGGCGTCGGCGACCTCCATCGTGCGCTTCTGGTGGGTGATGACGAGTAGCTGGCTGTTCTCGCGCAGCTCCTCGTAGAGCTCCAGCAGGCGGCCGAGGTTGGTGTCGTCCAGCGCCGCCTCGACCTCGTCGAGGATGTAGAACGGCGACGGACGCGCCTTGAACAGGGCGACCAAGAAGGCGACCGCGACCAGCGACCGCTCACCACCGGACAGCAGCGACAGCCGCTTCACCTTCTTGCCCGGCGGGCGCGCCTCGACATCGATGCCGGTGCCGAGCATGTCGTCCGGGTCGGTCAGCACCAGTCGGCCCTCACCGCCGGGGAACAGCCGGCTGAACACGTGCTGGAAGGCCACCTCGACGTCCCGGTAGGCCTCGGTGAAGACCTGCTCGACCCGCTCGTCGACCTCCTTGACGATGTCCATCAGGTCGCGCCGGGACTTCCTCAGGTCGTCGAGCTGCTCGGACAGGAAGCGATGCCGCTCCTCCATCGCGTCGAACTCCTCCAGCGCGAGCGGGTTGATCCGCCCGAGCTGGTTCAGCGCCCGCTCGGCCTGCTTGAGCCGCTTCTCCACCTTCGTCCGGTTGAACGGCTCGCCCTCGAGCTCGAGGGTGTCCTCGCCGTCCTTCGGCAGCGGCGGCACCAGCTGGTCCGGGCCGTACTCGGCCACCAGCGCCTCGACCTCGATCCCGAGCTCGCCCAGCGCCTTCTCGTACAGCTGCTCCAACCGCATCTTCTGCTCGGCCCGCGCCAGCGCGTCCCGGTGCACGGTGTTGGTCAGCTGCTCCAGCTCGGAGCTCAGGTTCCGCGTCGCGGACCGGGACTGCGCCAGGGCCTGCTCGCGGTCCGCCCGCTGCGCCTGGATCGCGGCCCGCTCGGCAGCGGCCTGCTGCAGCGAGGACTCCAGCCGGGCCAGCACGTGACCAGCGGCCAGGTGTACGGCCTGCGCCGCCTCCGACTGCCGGGCCCGGCGTGCGGCCCGTGCGATCGCCCGGGCCCGCGCCTCGCGCTCCTGCCGTGCTGCGCGTTCCAGCGAGTCCGCACGCCCGGACAGTGCCCGCGCCCGCTCCTCGGTGGTCCGCAGCGCCAGTCGCGCCTCCATCTCGGCGGCACGGCCAGCCTTGGCTGCCTCGGCGAGGCGGTCCCGGTCGGTGGTGTCCGGCTCGTCGCCGTCGTCGTCGAACTGCTCGGCGTCGGTGAGGCGCTCCTCCAGCTCGGCCAGGCCGGTCAGGTTCCGGTCGCGCTCCTCCTCAGCCGCCGCAATCGCCTCGGCCATCCGCTGGGCCTCGCCGCGGGACGCCTTCGCCAGTGACCCGAAGTGCGCCAGCTGCTCGGCCACCGCGGCCATCGCCGCGTCCGACTCGTGCAGCCGGGCCAGCGTGATCTCGACGGACTCCTTCTGCCGCGTCCGCTCGTCCTCGAGCGCGGCCAGCTCGAACCGCAGCCGCTCGCTCCGGGCGGTCGCCTCGGTCAGCTTCTCCGCCGCCTCGTCGACCGCGGACTGCACCTCGATCAGGCTCGGCGCCGCGTCCGACCCGCCGTACGCGAAGTGAGCCCCGAGTACGTCGCCGGCCCGCGTGGTGCACGTGACGTCGGGCAGGTTGCGGACCAGGGACTTGGCAGCCGCCACGTCGTCCACCACGGCGACCTTGCGCAGCAGCCGCCGCAAGGCAGGCCGCAGGGTGTCCGGGCAGTCCACGACATCAACGGCGTACGACGCTCCGTACGGCAGCGGCGGCCACAGGGCGTAGTCGTCGGAGGGGGCGTCACCGAGAAGCATCCCGGCACGGCCGAGATCGTGCTCCTTCAGGTGGCCGACCGCGTGCAAGGCCGCGTCGGCGTGCGTGACCGCGACAGCGTCCGCAGCCTCGCCGAGGGCGGCCGCAATGGCGGTCTCATAGCCGGCCCGAACGCTCAGGAGGGCAGCCACGGAGCCCATCAGGCCGTTCACCTGCTCGGAGGCGGCCAGCAGGGCACCGGCGCCGTCCTTGCGGTTCAGACCGAGCTCGAGCGCTTCCTTCCGCGCGGCCAGGCCGGTGCGCTCGCGCTCGGCGTCGCGCTCCTCGGCGCGGAGCTTGGCCAGGCGCTCGTCCATCTCGTCGAGAACCGCCTGGGCGGCCTCGTACTGGTCGTCGAGCCCCTTCTCACCGGCGTCCAGCCCGGCGACCTGGGTCTCCAGCGCGGTGAAGTCGTGCTGCGCCTTCGCAGCCCGCGCCTCGGCCTCGCGCATGTTGGTGGCAAGGCGGCCGATCTCGGACTCGGCGGCGGCCGCGCGGCTCTTGAGCGCGTTCACCTGGCCGGTCAGCCGGGCGAGCCCCTCGCGACGATCGGCGGCGGCCCGGATCAGCGCCGAGATCCGGCGCTCCTCCTCGGCCTCCTGCGACTCGAGCTGCTGACGACGCTCGACGGCCTCGGCCAGCAGCTCCGAGTGCGCCTCGACCTCGGCCTCGATCTGCGCCTCGGTCTCACGGACCCGGGCGGCTTCCAGCTCGAGCTCGTCCGGGTCGCGCCCGGCCCGCGGCTCCTCGGCCTCGTCGTTCAGCGACCGGATCCGGTCCGCCGCGATCCGCGCCGTCCCTTTGATCTTCTCGCCGAAGCCGGACAACTGGTACCAGGTGTCCTGAGCCGCCTGCAGGGCCGGCGCGTCCTCCCGGAGCGCATCCTCCAGATCCGCCTCGAGTTCGCGCGCCTCGCGCAGCTTGGCCTCGGTCTCGGAGCGGCGCTGGGTCAACGCGGCCTCGTCCTTGAGCTCGGCCTCCAGCGCGGACTGCGCCTGGACGATGTCGTCGGCGAGCAGCCGGGCCCGGCCGTCGCGGACCTCGGCCTGGATCGTCACCGCCCGGCGCGCCACCTCCGCTTGGCGCCCGAGCGGCTTCAACTGGCGGCGGATCTCGGTGATCAGGTCCCCGAGCCGGTGCAGGTTGCCCTCGGTGGCCTCCAGCTTCCGGATCGCCTTTTCCTTGCGCTTGCGGTGTTTCAGGACGCCGGCCGCCTCCTCGACGAACCCGCGGCGGCCTTCCGGCGTGGCGCGCAGGATCGAGTCGAGCTGGCCCTGGCCGACGATGACGTGCATCTCGCGGCCGATCCCGGAGTCGCTGAGCAGTTCCTGGACGTCCAGCAGCCGGCAGTTCTGGCCGTTGATCTGGTAGTCGGACCCGCCGTTGCGGAACATCGTCCGCGAGATCGTCACCTCGGCGTACTCGATCGGCAGCGCGCCGTCGGTGTTGTCGATGGTCAGCACCACCTCGGCGCGGCCCAGCGGGGCGCGGCCGGAGGTGCCGGCGAAGATGACGTCCTCCATCTTGCCGCCACGCAGCGATTTGGCGCCCTGCTCGCCCATCACCCAGGCGAGTGCGTCGACGACATTGGACTTACCGGAGCCGTTCGGGCCGACGATGCAGGTGATGCCCGTTTCGAAGTTCATCGTCGTGGCCGACGCGAACGACTTGAAGCCTCGGAGCGTCATGCTCTTCAGGTACAAGGCGAAGCTCTCCAACCCGTGAAAGGACAGACGATACCGAAGGAACCGCCATAACTGCACATGACGCCAGTACTGCTCGTGACGCTGCCGCTACCCGGGGGAAGTAGTTCCGCTTCGCAGTCTACAAACAGATGCGCGCGAACTGATGGAGGCCGACCGTGAGAGTGGCCGGCGAAGGGCACAGAAGCTGGACATGCGGTGCTTTGTGGTCAAAAAAGGCGGCGGAGGCCCGGACGGGGGCCACCGCCGTGGTTGTGCGGACGGTAGAGATGGAACTCTCGTTGTCGCGGCTCGGGTCCTCAGACCGAAGCGGGGGCGCGCAGAGCCTCGTCGACGGTCAGCAACCGGCCCTCGTGGACCTGTGCGACGAGGTGGTCGTTCTCTGCCTGCAGGCGCATCACGTGCGCCTCCAGATCGGCGACACGCCGGTTGAGCAGACGAACCTGCTCGAGCATGCGCGGGTCAGTGCCTCCAAGGTGCCCTAGAAGAGCCTTGGCCATTGTGCTGTCCTCCGGAAGGGTTCTGGCCTGTGAGCGCCCCTGGTCCCCGGAGCGCCTATAAATGTGTGCCGTCTTTCAGGGTGACACCGGTGGGCCCAGTGGTCAACCTGGGTCCACACTCTTTAACGATACCTCTCTCACCAGCGGACCTGGCGAGGGACCGGCTGACATTTCGGGCAGCGGTACGACGAACGGTTCATGAACGGCTCGCGACGGATCGGCCGGCCGTCGCGCGGACACGGCGAACCCTCTTGTCCATAGACGTTCAGGCCGCGTTCGAAGTAGCCGGATTCCCCGTTCACGTTGACGTACAGGGCGTCGAAGCTGGTGCCGCCGACGTCCAGCGCCTCGGCCATCACGTCGTGGGCGTGCCGCAGGATCTCCCTTATCTGCAAGGGTTTCAGCGTCTCGGTCGCCCGCGCGTAGTGCAGCTTGGCCCGCCACAACGCTTCGTCTGCGTAGATATTGCCCACCCCGCTGATCACCCGCTGGTCCAGCAAGGCCCGTTTCACACCGGTCTTTCGCTTGCGGACCGCAGCCACGAAAGCCTCCGGATCGAACAGAGGATCGAACGGGTCGCGGGCGATGTGCGCGATCTCCGGCGGCAGCTCGGCGCCACTCTCGGAGTAGGACAGACCACCGAACATCCGCTGGTCCACAAACCGGACCTCTCCGCCGTCGTCGGCGAAGCGGAACCGGACCCGCAGGTGGGCTTCGTCCGGCGCGCCGACCGGCTGGACCCGGAACTGGCCGCTCATCCCGAGGTGGGTCAGCACCGCGTCACCGGATTCCAGCGGCAGCCACAGGTACTTCCCGCGCCGGGCGGGTTCGGCGAACACCTGACCCTTGAGCCGGGCGACGAAATCGTCCGGTCCGGCGGCGTGGCGCCGTACCGGGCGGGGATGCAGGACCTCGACGGCGTCGATCGTCCGGCCGGTGGTGAACTCCGCCAGACCCCGGCGTACGACCTCTACCTCAGGAAGCTCAGGCACCTCAGGGCTGCTGCGAGGGGTCCGTGCTGTCCGGGTGCGCCGCCCGCAACGCCTTCCAGGCGGTCTCCGCGGCCTGCTGCTCGGCTTCCTTCTTGCTCCGGCCGATGCCGTGGCCGTAGGTGTCCGCGCCGATCCGGACCCGCGCCTCGAACGTCTTGGCGTGGTCCGGGCCGGACTCGGCGATCACGTACTCGGGGACCCCGACGCCGAGTTGGGCGACCAACTCCTGCAGCGAGGTCTTCCAGTCCAGGCCGGCGCCGAGCCGGGCGGAGGACTCCATCAGGTCGTCGAACAGCGTGTGCACCACCAGGCCGGCGGTCTCGAAACCGCGGTCCAGGTAGACGGCACCGATCAGCGCCTCGACGCAGTCGGCCAGGATGGACGACTTGTCCCGCCCGCCGGTCGCTTCCTCGCCCCGGCCGAGCCGCAGGTACTTGCCCAGCTTGAGCTCGCGGGCGACTCCGGCCAGCGCGCGCATGTTGACCACAGCCGCGCGCAGCTTCGCCAGCCGACCCTCGGACAGGTCCGGATGGTTGCGGAACAGCGACTCCGTGACGATGACGCCGAGGACGGAGTCCCCCAGGAACTCCAGTCGCTCGTTCGTCGGCAGCCCACCGTTCTCGTACGCGTACGAGCGGTGGGTGAAGGCGTGCTCCAGTAAGTTGTCAGCCAGCGATACGCCGAGCCGCTGGTTCAGCTCGGCGTAGAGGCCCCCGTTCCCCGAGATCAACTCAGGGTTGACCGAATTCACTGGCTGGTGCCTCTTAGCTCTCGACGACCTGGCGACGCTCGCCCTTGGCGCCGTACTGGCCGCAGGTGGGGCAAACGGTGTGCTGCAGGTGCTTCGCGCGGCAGGCGGGGTTCACGCAGGTCACCAGCGACGGGGCAGTGGTCTTCCACTGGGCCCGGCGGCTGCGGGTGTTGCTGCGCGACATCTTCCGCTTCGGAACGGCCACGGTTATGACTCCTCGGTTCGGCCGGGGGCTGGTGACCCGGCCGGCTGGCTGACGTGTGTATTCGGTATCTAGTTGTCCTGCGGTCGTTCGTCCTGCTGGAGCAGGCCGCTGAGCGCGGCCCAGCGTGGGTCGCCACCGTCCTCGTGCTTGTGGCCGGGGTCGTCCGCCAGGCGTACCCCACACTCGGGGCACAGACCCGGACAGTCGTCCGTACACAAGGGCTGGAAGGGCAGCGCGAGCACCACCTGGTCCCTCAGCTCCGGCTCGAGGTCGATCAGATCGCCCTCCATCCGGCTGGCCTCGTCGGGTTCGGCATCGCTCTCCGGGTAGACGTACAGCTCCTGGACGTCAGCGAGGAACTCGTCCTCGATATCGACCAGGCACCGCGCGCACTCCCCGACCAGACGGCCTCGGGCCGTGCCGGTGACGAGAACCCCTTCGACAACCGATTCCAGCCGTAGATCGAACTGGATCGGATCGCCCTCGGGGACGCCGATCACGTCGATTCCGAGATCCTCCGGAGCCGGTGCCGTGAAGGTGACTTCGCGTTGGGACCCGGCGCGGCGTGTCAGCTCGTGCGTATCGATCACGAGGGGGGACCGCGGGTCCAAGACGCTCAGGACATCCCTTTCAGGCGTGGGCAGGCAGGATCTCGGTCTCGTCGAGACCGGTGCTCAACATTACCAACTCCACGGCCAGTCGCCCAATTCGGGGTGATTCTAGAGTTTCTTCAGTAACCGCGAGTGAACACTCGGCGGCACGAAGGAGGCGACCTCGCCACCCAGTTTGGCGATCTCCTTGACCCAGCTGGAGGAGATGAAAGCGTTCTCAGAGCGGGTCGGCAGGAACACCGTGTCCACCCCGGTCATCGCGTGGTTGAGCTGGGCCATCTGCAGTTCGTAGTCGTAGTCGGCAGCCGAGCGCAGCCCCTTGACGATCACCCCGGCGCCCTCGGCCCGGCAGTAGTCGACCAGCAGACCCTCGAAGGTGCCGATCCGGACGTTGGGGTACGGCGCCGCGATCTCGGTCAGCATCGCGATCCGCTCGTCGACCTCGAACATCCGGCTCTTGGACTGGTTCACCCCGGCCGCGACGATCACCTCGCCGAAGGCGGCCGACGCCCGGGCGATGATGTCGAGGTGCCCGTTCGTGGGCGGGTCAAATGTCCCGGGGAACACCGCCTTACTCATGCCGGTGACCGTACCAAAGCCGGGCCTCGCCGTACTTGCGATCCCGCAGCGCGGCGAACCCCTCGGGCCACTCCCACGGCTCCCGCTTGCCCCGCTCGACCACCACCACGGCGTCGTCGGCCAGCCACCCGCCCTCGGCCAAGGCGACCAGGATCTCCTGCAGCTCGACCGTCTCCAGCTTGTACGGCGGATCGGCGTACAGCAGATCGAACACCGCGGGAGGGTTCCCCGCCGCGACCTTCTCCACCGGACGCGTGAGCACGGTCGCCCCCGGCAGCCCGACCGCCCGGACGTTCGCGGAGATCACCTCGGCCGCCCGCCGGTCCGACTCGACCAGCACGACCCGAGCGGCGCCCCGGGACAGCGCCTCGAGCCCGATCGCCCCGGAACCGGCGTACAGATCGAGCACCGCCAGCCCGTCGAAGCTGCCGAACTCCGACTCCAGCGACGAGAACAGCGCCTCCCGGACCCGGTCCGCGGTCGGCCGCGTCCCGGTCCCCGGCGGTACGGCGATCCGCCGCCCCCCGGCCGCTCCCCCGATCACTCGCGTCACGTCTTCTCCAGGTATTCGGTGGTCTCGGACTCCAGCGCGCTGCGCACGAACGACCTCAGCGTCGGGTACTCGGCCAGCTCCGCGTCCACCGAGACGATCGAGTTGGCCACGTGCCGCGCGGTGAAGATGATCTCCTCGTCCCGCAGCACGCTGAGCAGCTTCAGGCTGCTCCGCTTGCCCGATTGCGCAACGCCCAGTACGTCGCCCTCGCGCCGGGTCTCGAGGTCGATCCGGGACAACTCGAACCCGTCCGTGGTCGACGCAACAGCGTCCAGGCGCCCGTAGGACTTCGACCCGGGCCACAGATCCGTGACCAGCAGGCACAACCCCGGCACACGCCCCCGCCCGACCCGCCCGCGCAGCTGGTGCAGCTGCGAGATCCCGAAGCGGTCGGCGTCCATGATCACCATCGTCGACGCGTTCGGTACGTCGACGCCGACCTCGATCACCGTGGTCGCGATCAGTACGTCGACCTCACCGGCCGCGAACCGGGACATCACCGAGTCCTTCTCCTCGGCCGGCAGGCGGCCGTGCAGGATCTCCACCCGCAGGTCGTGGAGGATCTCGGCCAGTGCCTCGGACACCTGCAGCACCGAGATCGGCGGCCGGGCCTGCTTCTTGGTGCCCTTCTCTTCCTCCTCGCCCGCGACGAACTCGCCTTCCTCGTCGGCCGCGTTCTTCACCTCGTCGCCGATCCGCGGGCAGACGACGTACGCCTGATGGCCCTTGCCGACCTCCTCGCGGATCCGGGCCCAGGCCCGCTGCAGCCAGTCCGGCTTCTGCTTGGCCGGGACCACGGACGACTGGATCGGCGAGCGCCCGGCCGGGAGCTCGGTCAGCGTCGACACCGCCAGGTCGCCGAACACGGTCATCGCCACGGTCCGCGGGATCGGGGTCGCGGTCATCACCAGCACGTGCGGGGTGTTGTCGCCCGACTTCTGGCTCAGCGCCGCCCGCTGCTCCACGCCGAACCGGTGCTGCTCGTCCACGACCACGAGGCCGAGGTCCGCGAACTGCACCTTGTCCTCGAGCAGGGCGTGGGTGCCGACCACGATCCCGGCCGCTCCGCTGGCCGCGTCCAACATCGCCGTACGACGGGCTGCCGCCCCGAGCGACCCGGTCAGCAGGCCGACCCGCGTCGCCCGCTCCGCACCGCCGAGCATGCCCTCCTCGGCCAGGTCGCCGAGCATCTTCGTCAACGTCTTGTGGTGCTGGGTCGCGAGCACCTCGGTCGGGGCCAGCAGGACGGCCTGGCCGCCGGCGTCGACCACCGACAGCATCGCCCGCAGCGCGACCACGGTCTTGCCCGAGCCGACCTCGCCTTGGAGCAGCCGGTGCATCGGGTGCGGGCGGGCCAGATCGGCGAAGATCTCCTCGCCCACCTCCGCCTGGCCCTCGGTGAGCTTGAACGGCAGCCGCTGGTCGAACTCGTCCAGCATGCCGCCCTCGGACCGCGGCCGCGGCACCGCGTTCAGCGCGTCGGTGACGGCCCGGCGCTGGGCCAGGATCGTCTGCATCACCAGCGCTTCCTCGAACCGGAACCGCTGCTGTGCGTCGCGGATGTCCTTCTCGGTGTCCGGCAGATGCACCTTCTGGAGGGCCTCGCGCAGCCCGAGCAGCCTTTCCTTGCGCAGGATCAGCTCCGGGATCGGGTCGTCCAGGTTCTCGTCCAGGCTGTCCAGGACGATCTTGATACTCCGCTCGATCGTTGCGGTGGGCAACTTCGCGGTGGCCGGGTAGAGCGGCCGGAACGGCCGGGCCCGGCGCTCGATCTCGGCCTCGGACAGGTCGTCGGTGTCGAGGATCTCGGTCCCGGGGCTCTTCAGCTGCATGATGTCGCGGAACATCGTCACCTCGCCCCAGAACAGGGCGGCAGTACCGGGCTGCAGCTTGGCCGCCAGCCAGGGCTGGTTGAAGAAGGCCAGCTCCAGGTCGCGGCTGCCGTCGGTGACGACGACCTTGGTCAGCGTCTTGCGCCGGGCCCATTTCTGCACGTCGGCGATGGGGATCTCCGCCTTGGTGTCCAGCGATCGCACGGTGACCTTCTTGACCCGCCCGTTCACGGTCGCCTGGTCGCCGACCTCGAGCTCGTCGAACGGGGTCAGTTCGCCCTTCTTCAGGTACCGGCGCGGGTAGTGCCGCAGCAGCTCCCCGACGGTCTCCAGGCCGAGCACTTCCGCGAAGGACTTGGCCGTCCTGGCACCGAGGAAGTCACGGAGCTTCCGGTCCATATCCGTCTTCATTCCACCCCGATCAGCAGCGGGTACCTGTCCTGTCCTCCGTCGTACACCACGACATCGACATCTTTGCGATTCCGGCGTACGTGCCGCTCCACCGCGACCACCAGACCGGGCTCCACGTCCTGCCCGGTGACGATCGTGAGCAGCTCACCGCCACCGCCGAGCAGCCGGTCGACCACGCCGATCGCGGCCGCCTCGAGATCCGCCGTGATCAGCGCGAAGTCGCCGTCCACCACGCCCAGCGCGTCGCCGATGCGGCACATCCCGGCCATCGTCCAGGCGTCCTTCACCGCGATCGTGACCGCGCCGTGCCGGGTCTGCCCGGCGGCCGCCGACTGGTGGACGACATCGTCGTCGAAGCTGCTGTCGGGATCGTGGACGGCGATCGCCGCCAGCCCCTGGACCTGCGCCCGGGTGGGGATGACGGCGACCCGGATCCCGTCCTGGCGGGCCGCGGTCGCGGCGGCCTCGGCGACCGCGATGGAGTCCTTGTCGTTGGGCAGCAGCACGATCTCGGGTGCCTTCGACTTCTCGATCGCCGCCAGCAGCTCACCGGTCGAGCACCTCCGGCCGGGACCGCCACGGATCACGTGCGCCCCCGCCTCGCTGAACAGGTCGGCCAGGCCGTCACCGGCGACGACCGCGATCACCGCACGGCCCGGGACCGGCTCGTGCTGGTGCGCATGGTCGGCGAAGTGGGTGACCCGGATCCGGTGCGGCCGGCCGATGTCGATGCCCTGCTCGATCGCGGCGCCGACGTCGTCGGTGTGGACGTGCACGTTCCACAGCCCGTCCCCGCCGACGACCACCACCGAGTCGCCCAGGCCGGCCAGGTTCTGCCGGAAGTCGCCGATCTTGTCGTCCGGCGCGTCCAGCAGGTACATCACCTCGTACGCCGGTCCATCCTGGCTCTCGGCGTCTTCGCCCCGGGGCTGTACCCGGGCCGGCACGTCGACTCGCACGTGCCGACCGGTCAGCACCGACTCCATCGCCCCCAGGATGACGACCAGGCCCGCTCCCCCGGCGTCCACGACCCCGGCGCGCCGCAGTACGTCCAACTGCTCTGTCGTCTTCGTGAGCGCCTGCCGGGCGGACGCGACGGCGGCGAGGCACACGTCGGCCAGGCTCTTCCCGTCGTTGGCGGCCGTCATCGCCCCGGTCGCGGCGGCCCGGGCGACGGTCAGCATGGTGCCCTCGACCGGCTGCGCGACCGCGCCGTACGCGGCATCAGCGGCGTACCGCAGCGCGTCAGCGAACGCGACGGGCTCGCTCATCCTGGGATCAGCCAGTACGGCGTGCTCGTCGGCGTCCTGGTGACGCGGCAGGTTCTCGGCGAGGCGGAGGCCGCAGGCCCGAACCAGCTGGGAGGTGATGACACCGGAGTTCCCGCGGGCGCCGAGCAGGGCGCCGCGGCCGAACGCCTGGACCGCCTCGGCGAACGTCAGCTCTCCCTGGGGCAGCGCGTCGCAGGCGGCCTCCCAGGTCAGGTAGAGATTCGTCCCGGTGTCCCCGTCGGGTACCGGATACACGTTCAGCTCGTCGATCTCGGTCCGCGCCCGGCCCAGGTCGGCCAGCGCGGTCCGAGCCCAGGCCCGCAACACTTCGACGGTCAGTTCCTCCACGCCCGGAAGGCTAACTGGTCGCGTGCCCAAGGACAGGAGGTAGTGCGCTCGGGTCTGCCAGCTTGAGCGTGAGCCGAGCGCTCCCGGGACGCCGAACCGCCAACACCTCCTGTCCTTCGGTACGGTCAGGGCGTGAGCGACAGGAGCGTGCTGTTCTCGGTCGCGGCTGACAGCTACGAGTCGGCCGTCCGGGAGATCCGGGCCGAGTTCGGCCGGGACGTGCGGATCGAGCGGGTCAGCGGGGACCTCGGGCGAGTCGTCGGCCTGGCTGTCGAGGAGTTCGCCGAGGCGTGCGATGCGGGCCGGATCATCTTCGTGCGGCACCTGACCATCGAGGTGGCGAGCTTCCGGGTTGACGATCTGCCGCCGGGCTACGAGCTGGCCGAGCTCATCCTGGCGGAGCTGAGGGACTACCCGAAGGCCTTGGCCGTGCAGGCCTGGACCGACGGCGCGAGCACCGGCGGGTCCTACTACCACCTGCTCCAGGACGCCCTCGCCGACCGCGGGGTGACGGTCACGCGGTCGGACCAGGAGGTCGTGGTGTCCTGCTTCGTCGGTCGCCGGGCCGTGCTCCTGGGCCTCAACCGGCTCGAGTTCAGCCTGTCGGACTGGCCGGGTGGGCGGATGCGGTTGGCTCGCTCGGAGGATCGGGTGTCGCGGTCGGAGTTCAAGCTGGAGGAGGCGATCGCGACCTTCGGGCTGGAGTTGCCGGCCGGTGGGAAGGCCTTGGACCTGGGCGCGTCGCCGGGCGGCTGGACCCGGATTCTGCGGCAGCACGGCCAGGAGGTCTGGTCGGTGGATCCCGGCGCACTGGATCCGCGGCTGCGCGGCGACCGGCGGATCCACCATGCGGCGACGACGGCCGGCCGGTTCTTCGCGGAGAACCGGGTGCGGTTCGACGTGGTGGTGAACGACATGCGGATGGACCAGGTGATGAGCGCCCGGATGATGCTCGACGCCGGAGCGCACCTGCGCCGCGGCGGGCTGGCGGTCGTCACGCTGAAGGGTGGCGGGAAGAACCCGCTCGACGGGGCGCGCCGCGGGATGGACGTGCTGCGGCAGGAGTACGACGTACTGCACGCTCGGCAACTCCATCACAACCGCAACGAGATCACCGTGGTCGCGCGGAAGCTCTGAGAAGACGCGAAATAGGCGCCCGGGGTGATCCCGGGCGCCTATCTCAAGGCCCTACACGGAAGAAAGCTGTGGGTCAGCCGACGACGCGCTGGACCTTGCCGGCCTTGATGCAGGACGTGCACACCTTCATGCGGGTCGGGGTGCCCTTGATGAGCGCCCGGACCGGCTGGATGTTGGGGTTGAACCGCCGGGGCGTGCGAGCCTTGACCCGGCGGATCATCGCGCCCTTACCCAAGCGGGCAACGCTGTTGCCGAACGTCGGCTGCTTGCCGCAGACATCGCACTTCTTAGACATGATTCTCCGTGTTCAGGGTCGTGACACCGACAGACCATGTTACATGCGCGCCGACGCACGACCAATTCGGCTCAGGCTCGTGGACTACTCCGTGAGCCAGGCCACTTCCTCGGGTGTGAGCTCCACCGACAGGCCCGGCAGTGAGGTCCGGGTCTCGCTGATGTGCCGGGGGCCGATCAGCGGGAACACCGGGTACGGCTGGTGCAGCAGCCAGGCCAGTGCGATCGCGGTCGGCTCGACCCCCTTGGCCGCACCCAGCTCGCGGGCCCGGTCCAGCCGGCGGAAGTTCTCGTCGGAGTAGAAGCAGCGGACCAGTTCCTCGTCGGAGCGGTCCTCCGGCTTGGCCCGTCCGGTGAAGAACCCGCGTGCCTGGCTCGACCACGGGAACAGTGCGACCTGCCGGTCCCGCAACCACGCCTGCGACTCGTCGTCGGAGACGTGCCGGCAGCCCTTCCACGGTACGTCGTACGCCCGGGCGAGGCTGAGGTGGTTGCTCAGCAGCGTGAACGGCTGCTTGCCGTTCGCCTCGGCGTACGCAATCGCCTCGTCGAAGCGGGTGGTGGACCAGTTCGAGCCGCCGAACGCCTTGATCCGGCCGGCCTTGTAGTGCTCGTCCAGGACGTCGACGAACTCGCTGACCGGGATCTCCTCGTTGTCCCGGTGCATCAGGTACAGGTCGACGTGGTCGGTCTGCAACCGCTCGAGGCTCTCGGTGAGCTGCCGGGTGATCGACTCGGGATCGCAGTGTGGCGTGTGCGCACCCTTGCCGATGACAACGATCTCGTCGCGGTTGCCGCGGGACGTGATCCACTGCCCGAGCAGCTTCTCGCCGCGTCCGCCGCCGTAGATGTACGCCGTGTCGAACGTCGTACCGCCGCGCTCGACGAAGTCGTCGAAGATCGCCGCCGCGTGGGTCAGCGTCTGCTGGTTGTCCACCCCCATCACGAGCCTGGACACGTCCTTGTCCAGCCCCTCGATGCGGCCGTACTTCATCGGTGCGTCTGGTTTGCGCGCCAGCGGCCGCCCGGTGGCGGTCGGGATGATCGCGTCATCCCGCTCGCTGGCGTACTGCTGGCCGATCGCCTTGCGCCAGGCGTCCTGGACGGTCAGGTTGCCGAGAGTGTCGGCCCAGCTCATCTCGGGTGCCTGCCGCTGCTCGATCGCGGCCGCGACCGCGTCGGCCTCGGCGGCGTAGATGAGGGCCGGGTCCGCGGAGATGTCCCGCGGCTCCTCCCCCGCCTTGTGCAGGGTGACGTGGGTCGGCTTGCCGTCGCCGCCGAACCACGGGTCCTCGACGACGAGGTACCCCTCGCTGCCGTAGATGCGGACCTGGTTGTCGTCGCGGAGCCGGACGCCGGTGCTGACCTGGGCGGTCACGCCACCGTCGAAGAACAGCGTCGCGACCGACCATTCGTCGGCGCCGGTCTCACCGACGTGCCCGACCGCGGTCACCGCTGCCGGGTCGGCGAACGGCTGCCCGGTCGCGGCCCCGGCGATCAGCCGGGCCATCGACACCGGGTAACCGCCGACGTCGAGGATGCCGCCGCCGGCCAGGTCGTCGGCGAAGATCCGGCTCTCCGGCCGGTACGACGAGGCGAACGCGAAGGTGGCCTGGATCTGGTGGACGGTGCCGAGCTCGCCGTCGCGGACCAGCTGGGCGATCAGCTTGGTCTGCGGCAGGCAGCGGTACATGTACGCCTCCATCAGGAAGACGTCGTTGGCGACCGCGGCCTCGATCATCGCCTCGGCCCAGGCCTTGTTGATCGCCAGTGGCTTCTCGCACAGCACGTGTTTGCCGGCCTCGGCGGTCTTGATCGCCCACTCGACGTGCATCGGGTGCGGGGTGGCGATGTACACCGCGTCCACGCCCGGGTCGGCGAGCAGGTCGTCGTACGAGCCGTGCCGGTTGGCGATGTCCCACTTGTCGGCGAAGGCGTTGGCGGACTCGATCGATCGGCTGCCGACGGCGACGACCTCACCGGTCGCCGACGTCGGTACCTGGCTGGCGAATCGGGACGCGATGTTCCCGGTACCGATGATTCCCCAGCGAACTTTGGTTTCAGGCGCAGTCAAAGGGTGTCCCGTTCAATGGTCGGTAGTGGGTCAGAACTTCATGGCGCCGGCGGCGATGTCGGCGATGAAGTGGCGTCCACCGATGATGAAGACGCCGATCAGCGGGATGACACTCATCAGGGCGCCGGCCATCACCATCGAGTAGTCGGTGCCGTAGATGCCGTTCAGTTGCTGCAGGGCGACCTGAAGCGGCAGCTTGTTCGGGTCGGTCATGACGATCAACGGCCAGAGGTAATCGTTCCACACGTTGATGAAGGTGAAGATACCCAAGAAGGCCAGACCGGGCCTGAGCACGGGGATGCCGACGGTGAGGTACTGGCGGAAGAAGCCGGCCCCGTCCACCTTGGCCGCGGAGATGAGCTCGTCGGGGATGGCGCCGCGGGCGTACTGGCGCATCCAGAAGATGCCGAACGCGTTCGCCGCGCCGGGGATGATCAGTGCCTTCAGCGACCCGATCCAGCCGAACTCGGCCAGCGTCACGAACTGCGGCACCAGGGACAGCTGGGCCGGGATCATGAACGTTGCCAGCAGCAGTCCGAAGAGCCAGTCGCGGCCCGGGAACTCGTACTTGGCGAAGGCGAAGGCGGCCAGCGAGTCGAAGAACAGCACCAGCACGGTGACCGCGACCGAGACGATCAGGGTGATCAGCATCGAGCCGAAGAAGTCGATGTTGTCGAGCACCTTGCCCATGTTCTCGAACAGGTGCGAGCCGATCACGAGCTTCGGCGGGTAGCTGAAGATGTCCGGGGTGGTGTTGGAGGCCATCACCACCATCCAGTAGAACGGGAAGATCGACAGCACCACGCCGAACATCAGCACCACGTGGCTGATCACGTTGCGGGTTCGTTCAGCGCGCATCGTCCTGCTCCGTTCCAGTCGTCGCCACCACGGTCCGGCGGCCGGCTCGCCGGCTGACACGCTCGCCGCTGCCGCCGATCAGCCTCCAGTTGATGATGCTGAACAGCACGATCAGGATGAACAGGGCCCAGCCGATCGCGGCGCCGTACCCGAACTGGTTGTCCAGGAACGCACTCTCGTACAGGTACGACACGATCGTCATCCCTGATCCGCCCGGGCCGCCGGTGTCGCCGAGCAGCACCTGGGACTCGGTGAAGATCTGCAGGCCGCCGATGGTCGAGGTGACCGCGGTGAACAGGATGACCGGGCGCAGCAGCGGTACGGTGATCCGCCAGAACGTCTGCCGCGGCGACGCGCCGTCCACCTTGGCGGCTTCGTAGACGTCGTTCGAGATCGCCTGCAGGCCGGCCAGGAAGATGATCGCGTTGTAGCCGACCCACCGCCAGGTGACGATGGAGGCGATGGCGACCTTGATGCCCCACGGCTGGGTGAGCCACTCGATCTGGGTCAGCCCGATCGACTGCAGGAACGCGTTCAGCAGGCCGAAGTTGTTGCTGAAGATCGAGCCGAACACCATCGTGATGGCGACCACCGAGGTGACGTTCGGGATGAAGTACGCGATCCGGTAGAAGCTGCGGAACCGGGTGGCGTTGTGCAGCGCGTTGGCGATCACCAGCGCGAGCAGCAGCATCGGGACGGTCGACAGCACCCAGATGATGAGGGTGTTCCCGATCGACTGCCAGAACTTCGGGTCGGAGAGCAGGTAGCTGTACTGCTCCAGCCCGACCCATTTCATCTCGCCGATGCCGTCCCAGGAGTGGAACGAGATCCAGATCGAGAACAGCACCGGGAACGCGCCGAAGATCGCGAACAGGATGAAGAACGGCGAGATCGCGGCGTACTGCGGCAACGCCAGCTTGTACTTGCTCGGCGGCTTCGACGGGCCGCCCGGATCCTCGGCCGTGCTGACGGCGGTTGGGACTGTCTTACTGGTCACTGCCATGTCAGATCGCCCCCGCTCGGGTGAGTTCGCGTTCGATCTGCTCCTGGGCAGCGGCCCACGCCTGGTCGGGCGACTTGCCGGCGGTCTCGACATTGACGAGTTCGGCGGCGATCGGCGCCCCGATGATCGAGTCGTACGGGCTGAAGTAGGCACCCGGGAACTTCTTCGCCGACTCGCCGAAGACGTCGACGATCTTCTGACCGCCGAAGAACGGGTCCGGTGCCGTCATCCGCTCGTCGGTGTAGCTGGCCGGCGTGGACGGGAACAGCACCGGCTCGAGGAACGCCTGGGCCTGGTTCTTGGCCGTCTCGAGCCAGCTGATGAACGCGAACGCGGCCTCGGGGTTCTTGCAGTACTTCGTGATGGCCAGGAACGACCCGCCACGGTTGCCGGCACCACCAGGAGCTGCCGTCACCCGCCAGAGTCCCTTGGTCTTCGGGGCCGCGTTCTTCGGCCCGAGCTGGGCCCACCAGACGGCCGCGTTGTAGGCGACGAGCTTGCCGTTGGTGACGACGGCGTCGGCGTCGGTCGTATCCTGCTGCGCGTTCGCGGACAGCCCTTCCTTGACCACTCGGATCGCGAGGTCGAACTGTTCGCGGATGTGGTCCTGGTCGCCGATGTACTGACCGTCCTCGGTCATGTAGCGCTTCGACTGCTGCGCGAGCGCGTAGAGGTAGATGCCGGTGATGTTGTCGGTGATGGCCGAACCGGGCACGGCCGCCTTGAGCTTCTTGCCGAGCTCGATGTAGGCGTCCCAGGTCGGCGCCAGCTCGGCCACCGCAGCGGGATCGGTGTCGATGTTGGCCTTCTGGAGCATGTCGGTGCGGTAGAACAGCGCGGTCGGGCCGGTGTCCATCGGGTAGGCCATCATCTTGTCGTCGGCGGTGATCCCGAGTTTCCACTTCCAGGGCAGGAAGTCGGCTTCGTGGTCGTCGGCGCCGAGCGTCTTCAGGTCGACGAACTGGTCGGCGTTCGGGAAGTACGTCGCCACGTCGTCGTTGATGGCCACGATGTCCGGGACCAGGGACTTGCCGGCCAGCGAGGTCAGCACCTTGGTCTTGTAGCTGGTGCCGATCCGGGTCATCGCCAGCTTCATGTTGTCGAACCCGGGGATCGCCTTCTCCGCCTGGGCGATCAGGTCGTCGTTCACCGAACCGACCCAGGTCCACATGCTGAGCTCGTCGGACGCACCGAGCGAACTTCGCGACCCGCAGCCGGTGAGGCCGGTCGCGGCCGCGGCAGCGCCCGCGCCGAGCGCGAGAAACTTCCTTCTGCTCACTGTCATACGCCTCACCTGGCGCTTTCTGTGTTCATTTCCGCCGGAAGTTGTCCATAATTGTTCGGACACCAGGTAAGCGCATACCGACTGAACCGGTCAAGGGCCCATGTTTCCGATCGCCGGTTCCCAGCGCTCTGTCGACCCGCCGGTTGTCACGGACTTCCCAGCTTCAGGCGGCTGACAGGATGGCCGCATGATCTCCGCCGTTCTCTTCGACGCCGACGGCGTCATCCAGCGCCCGACCGTCGACTGGTGGTCCCGGCTGACGTCGCTCGCCCCCGCCGGTGACGGCGAGGCCTTCATCGCCGATCTGATGGCGGCCGAGAAGCCGAGCCTGGTAGGCAAGGGCGACTTCCGCGAGGCGGTCGCCGAGGTCCTGCAGCGCTGGAACTCTCCGGTGTCGCTGGAGGAAGCCCTCGAGCCGTGGACCTGGTTCGCCGCCGAGCCGGCGGTGGTGGAGCTGATTGCCCGCTTGCGCGCGGACGGCATCGGCTGTCATCTCGCCACCAACCAGCAGGCCTATCGACGCGCGATCATGCAGGACGAGCGCGGGTACGGCAAGTGGTTCGACCAGACCTTCTACTCCTGCGATCTCGGGCTGGCCAAGCCTGATCCGGCGTACTTCCGGGCCATCCTCGGCTCTCTGCAGGTGCCCGCCTCGTCGGTGCTCTTCATCGACGACAACGAAAGCAACGTGGCGGGTGCTTCGAGCGTCGGCCTGCACGCCGAGGTGTACGACCTCTCATCCGGTGTGGACGCGCTCGTTGACCTGCTTCGCCGCTACGGACTGACCTGACCTCTTGTGGCGCGAGGGTTGTTGTGGCATCGTCGCCCGGCAGATGACAACGTAGGACAGTCACCAGCCGCTCCTGGAGGCACCGCATGTCCGATCGACGACGTCTCACCCGCCGCCATGCCCTCGGCCTGACCGCCGGACTGGGCCTGGGTTCCCTCGCTCCGTCCTTCGCGCTCCCCGCTGCTGCATCTTCTTCCGCGTCCAGCTTCACTGCTGCGAGCTCGGCGTACCCGAAAGGCCAGCGGCCGCGACTGCTGAGCGTTCTGGCCGAGGACTCGTTGAGCCCGGCCGAGCGCACGCTCGCGACCACTCTGCAGGGCCTGCTGGCCCGTCGCGGCAACGAGACCCTGTACCTGAACATCCCCTCGCTCGGCTACCAGATCTGGCTCGACGACCTCGTCTCCCGGTACGGCGTCCACGCCCGCCCCGGCGACCTGTGGAAAACCGTCAGCCGGTCCCGCGTGGGCGGATATGTTCTCTTTCGAACGGGCACCCCGTCGGTCAACGTGGCGACCACACTCGCCGGCCTGACGGGTGCCGTGGCTGTCGAGGAGAGCTTGGAGGCACTCGCGATCCGGCACGGATTGCGCAAGGTCCTGGACGTGCGGGACAAGGACGACCGCTGGGTGTTGGACAACTACTGGACCCGGTTGCGGCACGACGTCGCGATCGAGCAGAGCGGAGACTGGCCGGAACGACTGCGGGACTACGTCACGATGGCGGGGACGCTCGCCTTCTTCGACGGCAACTCGGCGTTCCGCGCCGAGGTGGTCGACGCGCTCGACGACGACGCGACGGTGATCGGCTGGGGCGATGCTGCCGACGGCGAGGACAAGTTCATCGGCCCGAACTCCGACGCCGGCGTCAAGGCGATCCCGGCCGACCATGCCCGCAATCTGTCAGTCCTGTCCGGCATTACGGAGGACCGGTTGAGCCAGCGTGGAGGGGGTGGGGGGAGGGCCCTCGAACCGGATCCCAATGCCCACTACGTCACGTTCCTGATCACCGACGGCGACAACATCCAATGGATGCTCGGCGACTTCCCCACCGACCAGCGGTGGTTCGGCAGTCCCCAGCGCGGCAAAGTGGATCTCGGGTGGGGCATCTCACCGTCTCTGATCGACCTCGCGCCTTCGGTGATGCGTTGGTACTACGACCAATCGGTGAAGGACCGCTGGGTCGTCGGCCCGTCCGGCGGCGGCTACATGTACCCCAGCAGGTACCCCTCAGCGGCACTCGAACGGCACACCGCTTCGCTCGCGAACTCGATGGAGCGCGCCGACCTGTCGGCCGTGCAGATCATCGACTTCGACTCCTTCCAGGACAAGCGACTGTGGTCGTCGTACCTCAAGCACCGCCAGATCGACGGCCTCATCTACCTCGAGTACTCCCGCTACGACGGCCACAAAGGCGAAGTCGTCTGGTCCGAAGGCAAGCCCGTCATCTCCGCCCGCACCATGCTGTGGGACGGTCTCGATGGTGCCGACGAGGCATCAGTCACCGCCGAACTCAACAGTGCCGTCCGCAACCCGCGTTCGACAGCTGGCTACTCGGTCGTCCTCTGGCATGCCTGGAGCAAGTCCGTCGACAACGTCATGACAGTCGTCAACGGCCTGGCCCCGCACGTGAAGGTCATCCCGCCCGACACTCTCGTCAAGATGGTCGGCCAGTACGCCAAGCCCTAGGCGACCGGATCCGTCTGGGCGCTGGTTGCGCCCAGACGGACGTGGGTCAGAGCTTGCGGTAGTAGACGGCTACCGGGAGTTGGATGCAGCCGAGGCTTTCGTAGAGGGCGCGGGCGGGTGCGTGGAAGCCATCTCCACCAGTGCCGATCTCGACTACTTCCGCGCCCTGCTGTCGCATCGCAGCGAATGCGTGCTCACAGAGTGCGGTGCCGACGTTGTCCCGGCGGCGGTCCGCCGCGACAGCCAGGATGACGATGCTGCCGTTCCGGCGTACCGGATCGATGCTCCAGGCAACGTAACCGGTGAGGAGGCCGGCGGCCTCGGCCACCGCGACGTACTTGTGCTGCGCGGGGTCGTGGAGTTCGGCGACCTGCTTGCGGTAGTCGTCGCGCCAGCTGCCGTGCTGGTTGGCGAAGATGGTCTCGCCCACGAGCGGGCGGAATGATTCCTCGTAGAACGGCCGGAACGTCTCGATGGTCAGCTCGGTGAGCCGAGCAAGGTCAGCTTGGACGTACGAACGAATGAGCATGAAGTGTGCCTCTCGCGCTGAAGGGGTCGGCAAATGCCTGACCCGCGCTCGTCGATCGCGACGTAGCGGCGGGCCAGCCTCAGCGGCGAGTACGCCAGGCAGCGAAGCACTCCATGCGAGCAATCTACTCCCCCGACTCACAGCACGATGGCGCCCCAACGCGCGTCGCGCGACGGCCGAGGGGTCACGGTGCCAAGGGCCGCGAGCAGGAGGAGCCAGCCGAGTGCTGACTGCAGAGAGAGCACCTCGTGCAGGAAGAGGATGCTCACGACTGCCGCCACCAGTGGTTTAGCGAGGCCTCAGAGCACCAGCAGTGGATGCTGTCGTACGGCGCAAGCCATGAACGAACAGGCCATATCGGCAGCCGTCCCTACCAGCGCACGCGTCGCGCGGGCGGTTCAGTCGCCCGGGAGCGGCTTGGGGACACGGTGGGTGCCGGTCGGACCGACGTGGAAGGTGAAGCCGTTGGGGGTGCTCCACTCCAGCGTCTTGCGGTCGAGTCGGCGCACGTTCCAGCCGCGGCCGTGCGTCTTCAACCGGTGAGGGAAACGCCCCAGCGGTGCGAGGTTTTCGGTGCTCGTCTGACCCGGTGGACCGAGGGCGTCGTAGGGCTCGATGTGGTCCAAGTCCATCGCCGGGTGGGTTTCGCGGGTGCCGTAGGGGGACAGCTCCACCGGGTACATCAGCTTGACGCGTTCGCGGATCCGGTCGGGGATCTCGTAGGCGTCGACGCTGACCGCGTCGTTGAGGTCGATGACCGGCTTCACCACGTACGGCCCGTGGCCGACGAGCTCGCTCAACTGCGATGCGAGCAGGGGGCCGAGGTCCTCGACGCGGAGGACGCCGGTGCCGGTGGCCAGGGTGTGGTCGGTGAGGTGGACGTAGATCTCGGTCTTGCCCGGGCGCAGCCGGCCGGCCGCGCTGCCTGCATCGTTTGCGCGGCCGTGGGTGGTCGGCTGGGTGTGAGCGTCGTGCCTGATCTGCGCGAGGCGGGCATTCAGGGCGCGCATGGCGGCGGCATCAAGTGGCTCGCCTTCCTCCCCATCGTCGCAGCGCCCAGGATCGATCCGCTGGTGAAGGTCGATTGGTTCGACCGGCTCCCTGAACGGCGCGTCGAGTGGGTCGGGGAGGTCGCTGGTACTCGGGTGGGGTGCGTCGCGGTCGGCCTCGTCGTCCACGCCGGGTTCGCCGCCCGCATTCGCGCAGTCGTCCCGCAGGCCCTCGTCACCCCAGTTGGGTCCGGTGCCGGGATCCGCGGCGGCACGGCCCTGGCCACCACACCCGGGCGCGATGGCGGGCTCGGAGCCGGAGCGGGCGTCGGCGGAGTGATCGGCGGGAGCGGAGGCCAGTTCCGCGGAGTGATCGGCGGGACCGGAGGCCGGGTCGGCCGGGTGATCGGCGGGGCCGGAGGTCGGGTCGGCGGGAGCGGGCGGGGTGGGGGTGGGGGTGGGGGTGGTGTCTGGCGTGGGGTGGCGGAGGGAGTGTTCGTGGGCTTGGAGGAGGAGTTCGATCATGTAGCGCGGGTCGGCCATGATTCCGACGGCGTCGGCGCGGCGGTGGTCCAGGTTGCGAGTGTCGCCGAGGGTCTTCAGCGCGTCGGCGATGCTGGCGATGCTGGCGTTGAACCGGATGACTCCACCGGAGGGTGCGCGGACGTACATGGTTTTGGTGCCGTGCTGGTCGGTCCGGCCGACGAACACTCCGCGTTCGCGGGCTTTCTCGTCGGCCTCGGCTCGGGCGCCCTCGGGATCGGCATGTGCTTTGGCGGCATTGACGATCTTCTCGAGCCGGTAGGGCGTGATCGAGTCGACGAGGCCGGCGACGCGCTTGTCGACGTACCGGGCGGCCTCTTCGGACAGCTTCAGGCAGGCGTCGGCGATCCTGCCGGCTCGCCACGGTGTCGCCTCGCCGGACTGCACCTTCGCCCACATGAACGGAAACCGGTGCCGCAGCGCCAACGCCTGACCGATGTATCCCGCGGCGGCCCCTGAAGAGATGCCGACCACGAGACCGAACTCAGCCACGGCGAACTCGGCGATCTCCGGGCAGCCGTGGCCACCCAACACGATGGCTCGTTCGCGGCCGTCGAAGGAGCGGCGGCCCGGCCGGGCGGGACACAGATCGGGGTGGTGGCGGTCGGCGAAGATCTGAGCATGTTCGAGCCGGCGGACCGCGCACCGGTTCTCCTCGGCACGGTGCTCGGCGGCCGACTCCAGCAGGTCGGTCGTCGAGAGCGAGGTCAGATCTCCGTCGAACATGTGTTCTAGTTTAGGTCATTCATCGCAACCAGACAACCGCGATGATCGTCGAAACCCCTTATCCACAAGGGGAAACGTCACACTTTCAAGCTTAGGAAATCGAGTAAGCATCCCAACAGAGGCTGAGTCACTGGATGGCCGCGTGGCGGCCGAGTCGGGTGGATGGGTGGCGGCGCTGGGCGCCGGTTTACAACAACGCTGCTGGCGACGGGTGGTCGGTGCACGTGAGCGGCACAGGCGGACGACGGCGGCGCGGGCGACGGGCGGGGAGGGCGGCCGGCGGGGAGGGCGGCGGTGCCGATGCCGGGTTCGGTAGCGGCACGCCGCGTTTGCGCTGGCGCAGGCGGACGGCAGGGCGCTGCGCGCGGGTGATGGTGGCCATGGGGAAAGTAGGCGGTGCGCGGGTCCGCGACCGTGGTGCTGGCCACGGTGCGGGTGGGGGGCTGCGCGCTGTGGTGGACGGCTGTGGTGCCGGGCGCGCGTAGGCGTCGTAGTGCTGGAGAGCGGCGCAGCGGATAGTCGCGGGTGGCAGAGGACGGTGGTCAGGGCTTCAGCGGGCCGGCTGTCGCGCGGTTGGCGACGGGCGGTGCGTGGTCGGTCGCGGCTGCCCCGCGGGGTGGCAGGCAGGCAGTGGGATGGCCTGCATGGCCTGGAGTCTGGGTCCGGTGCCCGGCTGGTGGGTCACGGCTGCCAGCGGGGTGGCTGGCAGGCGATGGAACGGCCAGCTTGGCCTGGGCGTGCTGCTCCGGGCCCGGCTGGTTGGTCGCGGCTGCTCGGCGGAGTGAGAGGCAGGCGGTGGGACGGCCCGCTCGGTCTGGGCGTGTGGGTCCAGGCCCCGGCTCGTGGGTCACGGCAGCCAGCGGGGTGGCAGGCAGGCGGTCAGACGGCCTGCATGGTCGGGAGTGTCGGTCCGGTGCCTGGCTGGTGGGTCACGGCTGCCAGCGGGGGTGGCTGGCAGGCGGTCGGACGGCCAACTTGACCTGGGCGTGCGGCCCTGGCTGGTGGGTCGCGGCTGCCCGGCGGAATGACAGGCAGGCGGTGGGGCGGCCTGTTTGGCGTGGGCGTGTGGGTCCTGACCCCGGCTCGTGGGTCACGGCAGCCAGCGGGGTCGCAGGCAGGCGGTCAGGCGGCCAGCTTGGCCTGCGTGGCCCCAGGCCCCGGCTCGTGGATCACGGCAGCCAGCGGGATTGCAGGCAGGCGGTCAGGCGGCCAGCTTGGCCTGCGTGCCCCAGGCCCCGGCTCGTGGATCACGGCAGCCAGAGGGATCGCAGGCAGGCGATCAGACGGCCAGCTTGATCTGGGGGTGTGGGTCCGGGCCGGCTGGGGGTTAGTCGGTTTGTGGGATGCGTGGGGGTTGGTGGTCGATGAGGTTGTGGTGGTGGTCAGGTGTGCGGACTGGACGGGTCCGTCGGTGGGTGAGGGTGATTAGGGCGGCTATGAGAGGGAGGGTGATGAGGTAGGCGGTGCGGAGGTCGGCGACTCGGGCTAAGGCTGCTAGGGCGGCGGGGGTTAGGAGGATTGCTGTGCCGGAGGCTAGGGCGCCGATTGCTGATAGGCGGGTTGGGTTGAGGCCTGGTGTGGCGACGAGGGCCGCCAAGGTGACGGGGTAGAGGGGTGCGACGCCGGTGCCGGCGACGACTAGACCGATCGTGACGGCGGTGGGTGTGTCGAAGAGGCTGACGAGCAGGGTGCCGATGATCGCGAGTAAGCCGGCTGGGACGACGGGAGACCAGTTGCGCCAGTGGATCGGTCCGATTGCGCGGCCGACTGCCATGCCGATCGGGAAGGCGCTGCCCAGGAGGGCGGCCGTTGCCATCGGCAAACCTGTGGCCAGCAGCCGCGCGACCGCCCACACCACGAAGCAGAACTCGATCCCAACCGCGAGCACCACTCGCAGCCAGCCCAGCCCGACGGCCACTGCGACATGCCGGGTCGACGATGGCCTCGAGCGTGGCATGTCGAGCGATTGAACCGGCTGCCGGTCAAGGGATTCGACCGTCGGAGGTTGCGGCGTCCTCCTGCCTTTCACCACGGCCAGGGCGACAAGCGGTGGTACGGCGGCCAGCATTGCCAGGCGGCCGGTGGGGCCGAGAGAGTCAATGGCACCGATGGTGATTGGCGCCAGGATGCCGGTGGCGCTGGCGACGGCGTTGACGCGACTCAGCCGGGCAGCAGCTGTTGGGCCGTGCAGGATGAGTGGAGCGACGAGCACGAGCAGGGCCCCGCCCAGTCCGATGCACAGTCCGCCTGCGACCGCCACGCCGTACGCAGGTGCCAGCGCGAGTAGCACCGCGCCGGCCGCACACACGAGAGAGCCGAGGCGGAGCACCGTCGGGAGCGGCCACGAACGCAGCAGCCTCGGGCCGACCACCGCGACAACGACCAACCCGGCTGCGAACCCGGAGGACAGCAGCGCGAGTCGAGCAGTGGACTCGTCCAGGTCCCGCGCGAGTATCGCGACACAGGCCCCGAGCCCGGCCAGCAGGTACCCCATGGACGAGAGACCGATCCCGATCCGGACCTCGTCCGTCCGGCCGGTCATCTGGCTGTCAGGTCGGTAGACCCCGTCCGGGCGGCCGCCAGGAGGTCGGCGAGCTGGTGCAGGTCGGTCAGCTGGATGTCGGCCGCCAGGCCTTTCAGACCCGCTGTCACGGCTCCAGCTGCGTGGCCAGCGGCCAGGCCGACTTCGGCATCTTCCACGACCAGGCAGTAAGCAGGTGGTACCCCGAGCAGGTCAGCCGCGTGTAGATAGCCCTCAGGGTCCGGCTTGCCGCGAGAGATGTCCTCGACGGTCACCAGGACACGTGGCTCGATGCCGGCTGCAGCCAGGCGTACCTTCGCCAGCCGGTTGTCCGCGCTGGTCACGACCGCCCAGGGCAAGCCGAGCTGATCCAACACACCAAGTACCTCGACCGCGCCAGGTGTCGCCGTCACATCGGACAGGTCGTCGTACTGGAGCTCCAGCTGCCGGGCCGCGGCAGTCGCCCGCTCCTCCGCCGGCAGGTCCGGGCGCATGCGGTCGACGGTGGACTCGGCCGGGCTGCCGTGGGCGATGGCGAGTACGTCGGCCACCGGTACGCCGTACTCCCCTGCCCAGACTGTCCAGGCACGCTCGACCGCGGCGTCGGAGTCCACCAGCGTGCCGTCCATGTCGAACAGCACGGCGCGGATGTCCCGGATCCCCATCACCCCTCCATTAAACTCGTTCTCCGAGCATAAGGTAGAACCATCTCATGACAACAGCAGTTCGCCGCGGACAGTGGCAGACGGCTGCCGACGTACTCGCGCAGGTGAGCCGTCGGCCCGGGATCACGCGCGCTGCGGTGGCACGGGAGCTGCGGCTGAGCACCAGCTCGACTACTGAGGTCACTGCACGGCTGCGCGACGTACAACTGCTCACTGAGGTGCCTGCGCCCAGTCAGGGGCGTGGGCGGCCGACGACCGTACTGCGGGCGCATCCACAGGGTCCTGTGGTGCTCGCACTGGACCTGCGGCAGGGCAGTTGGCGGAGTGCTGTGGTTGCGCTGGACGGGTCGTTCCTGGCGCAGCAGTCCAAGCGTCACCGGAGTCGACGGCCGCAGGTCGTGCTCGGCAACCTGCAGAGGGTCGTGGAGCAGGCGCGGGAGCAGTACGGCGAACGCTTGCGGGTGGTGAGCCTGGCAGCGCCGGGCATGATTCGCGACAACCGTCTGATGCAGGCACCGACGCTGGACTGGCCAGAGGTGGACCTGGAGGCCGTCGCAGCGGGTACGGGCATCCCGCTGCTCGCTGGCAACGACGCAACGCTGAGTGGTGTGGCTGAAGCCCGCACTGGTGCTGCCGCTGGTGCTGGTACGGCGTTGCACCTCATCGTCGAAGTGGGGATCGGCGGCACGCTACTGATCGACGGCGTACCGGCGCAGGGAGCGTCCGGGGCCGGTGGGGAGTACGGGCACATACCGTTCGGGGAGCGTGGACGGGAGTGTCCGTGCGGCGCCCGTGGGTGCTGGGACCTGGAGATCGACGGACGCGCGCTGGCACGGCACCTCAAGGAGCCGACGCCGGACGACCCGTACGGCTACACAGAGGCCGTGCTGCGGCGTACCGACCGCGCTGCGGGCCGTGCGGTCGCCAGAGTGGTCACTGCGCTCGCTACAGGCATCGCTGGTCTCGTCAACGCGCACGACCCGGATGTAGTGACGCTGGGCGGCCTGGCCATCCCACTCCGTGCTGCTGACGAGTCCACCTTCGAGCAGGCCTACCTAGCCGGCCTCATGACCTTCCACCGGACCTCTCCCCCGCCAGTGCTTCCCGCAACGCACCAGCCCGACGGCCCGTTGCGCGGTGCCACGGCGCTGGCGCTGGACCACCTCACCACGGAGCCGTCGATCGCTACGTGGGCTGATCGGCACTGACGTCCTCAACCGGTTCCTGGGGCTTTGGGACGATCGGCGGTTCGACCCGCGCCAGGATCGTGGTGATGTCATGGCGGTGGTGCTGGATCTCGTGGGCCGTGTGGCGGATCACCCAGCCCAGTGTGCGCGGCGCACGCACCGGGTAGTTGTAGAGACCCAGCTTGCCAAGCTGCGGCGGTGTGAGCACCCGAGCGGCGGCGCCGAACTCGCGGGCGAACCGCATCAGCGCGGCCGCGACCTCCATCGGGTCCTGGTCCTCGTACTTGGCCTGCTTCACCCGACCGGTCCGGTCCATCGGCGCGTATACCGGCCGGTCCTCCGCCAGGCACTGAGCGATCCGCTGCCGCTGGACCTCCAGTACGTCGCGCACGTGGCAGGCGTACTCGATCGCCGACCACACGTCAGGCTCCGGCCGGAGCCGTACGACGTCCGGATCGGGACCGGCCGCGGCTCTCGTGAGCGACATACTGCAGTCCGCCGCCTGCCGGATCAGCGTGGTCACCGTGCCCTGCAGATCACCTGTGTCGTAGTTGAACCCACACTGCTCGCAGTACCCGTCAACCGGCGGCTGCTGCTTGCTCAACTGCTACTCCCTCGAAATCGCCAGGCGTGATCGACCGGACCGATTCCACCACCGAGCGCGAACCCAGCCCCGATCGCCCCGGTCACGTACTCCTTGGCCGCTCCCACTGCACCCGGTACGTCGTACCCCCGCGCCAGGTATGACGCGATCGCACTGGCCAACGTGCATCCGGTGCCGTGTGTGTGCCTGTTGTCGGCCCGTACGGCGCTGTAGGCCCGACGTACCCCGTGACCGTGCAGGATGTCCACGGACGCCGCACCTGGGTCGTGGCCGCCCTTCACGAGGACCCAGGAGGCTCCGGCGTCCAGCAGCACCTTTGCCGCGAGCTCTCGGTCCTCCACCGTCTCCAGGTCCATGCCGGCCACCGGTCCGAGCTCGGTCAGGTTCGGCGTCAGGACAGTTGCCAGCGGCACGATCTCCGACCGGATGGCGTCCATCGCATCGGCGGCCAGGAGCGCGTCACCGTGCTTCGACACCGACACCGGGTCAACAACGACCGGCACCGACGGCGGGAGCGTCCGCAGCAGCGACGCGACCACCCGGACCATCGACTCGGACGCCAGCATCCCCGTCTTCACCGCGTCGACGCCGATGTCGTCCACCACGCTGCGGAACTGCGCCCTGACCTGCTCCTCCGGCAGCTCCCACGCCCCCTGGACGCCGAGACTGTTCTGCGCGGTGATCGCGGTCAGCACGCTCATCCCGTGCACGCCGTTGGCCAGCATCGACTTCAGATCCGCCTGGATCCCGGCCCCGCCGCCGGAGTCGGATCCGGCGATCGTCAGCACTCTGGGCAACATCTCAACTCCTGAAATGAGCGTGACCGGCGTCGTCAGCGTACGCCGCTCCGTCCACCGTCACGGTTCCGGCCGGCCGTTCCTCGTTGCCCTCAGCAACCGAGCCGATGACGGTCCAGCCCTCGGGTACGTCGGCCGGCTCGAAGGTACCGACCAGCGCGTGGTCCTCACCGCCGGTCAGGACGAACTTGAGCCCGTCCACGCCGGTCGCGGCGGCCACGGCCTGCAACGGCTCGGGCACGGTCAACGCCTGCGAGTGCACGTCGATGGCCACCTGACTCGCGACGGCGATGTGCCCGAGATCGGACAGCAGGCCATCGCTGACATCGCACAACGACGACGCGCCGGCCAGAGCGGCTCGAGGCCCTTCGGCGTACGGCGGTTGCGGGCGGCGATGCGCCTCGACCACGGCTCGCGGCGAGCGGAACCCGCGGGCCAGCACGGCCCAGCCCGCTTCGGCCCAGCCGAGCCGTCCGATGTAGGCGACCTCGTCGCCGGGGCGCGCACCGGAACGCAGTACCGGCGGACGACCGTCCAGCGTGCCGAACGCGGTCACCGAGACGATGATCTTGTCCGACTGCACCGTGTCGCCGCCGACGATGCTGACCTCGACCAGCTCAGCCTCGTCCACCAGGCCCTGGTTGAGCTCCAGCGCCCACGCGGTCGGCAGGTCGGCCGGTGCGCCGAACCCGACCACGAGCGACGTCGGCCGCGCACCCATGGCCATGATGTCGGCCAGGTTCTGCGCGGCGGCCTTGCGGCCCACGTCGTACGCCGACGACCAGTCCTGCCGGAAGTGGCGGCCCTCCACCAGCAGGTCGGTCGTGATCACCATCCGTCCGTCCGGCACGGCCACCACGGCCGCGTCGTCACCGGGCCCGACCAGGACGTCCTCACCTGTGGACAGCCCTTTGGTGACGGCCGCGATCAGGCCGAACTCACCCGTGCTCCCCAACGTCTCTGTCACGTCAGCAGACCTCCCATATCGCCAACCGGAGTCTAGGCGGTACCGTGACCGGGCAACGAAGAGTACGCCCGGCCGCCTCGCAGTACCCCCGCAGTGTCACGGCCGGAGCCCGCTGAGGACGACTGAGTGGAGAACGACGTGGTGGTCCAGGCCTACATCCTGATCCAGACCGAGGTCGGCAAGGCAGCCGATGTCGCGGCGCAGATCGCCGAGGTCCAGGGCGTCACCCTGGCCGAGGACGTCACCGGTCCGTACGACGTGATCGTCCGCGCGGAAGCCCGCAACGTCGACGAGCTGGGCAAGCTGGTGGTTGCCAAGGTCCAGAACGTGCCCGGCATCACCCGCACGCTGACCTGCCCCGTCGTCCACATCTGACCACCACGGGGTTCCCGCCCTCCTTCCGCATGCCCAAAGTCCTGCTCGCTGCACTCGGTCTGATCCTGCTGGCCGGGTGCAGCGCGGGCCCCACGCCCGTCCCCGTACCCACTCCCGCACCCGAGGTCGCAGCGGCCTGTGAGCCGCTGGTGAAGGCGCTGCCCGAGAAGGTGCTGGACGCCGAGCGGCGCAAGACCGAGCCGGTCAGCCCGCTCACCTCCGCGTACGGCGATCCGCCGATCGAGGTCACCTGTGGGGTCACCCCGCCGGCCGGGATGGCCGAGGCGCAGTCGCAGTGCTTCGAGGTGAACGGCGTGGGCTGGTTCGCCAAGGAGGTGGAGAACGGGGTCATCTTCACCACCATCGGCCGCCAGGTCTATTTCGAGGTCGCCGTTCCGTCGAAGTACGCGCCCGAGGCGAACGCGCTGACCGATGTGTCGGACGCTGTCCACAGGTTCAACAAACTCATCACTCCTTGTACCTGACGACGGCATACTCCAATCGAAGCCGAAAATGTTCGTCGGCGGTGTCCGGTTGAGTCCGGCGGGGGCGACGTAGCAGGCGAGAGGCACCGCGGTGGTGCCCGGGACGACGGGAGATTCCGATGAAGTACATGATCCTCACGTACGCGTCGCAGCAGGACTACGACGGGATGGCGGGCAAGGACACCGACAAACCGGCGTGGGCCGCCGAGGACTTCGCCGCGATGGGCTCGTTCATGGAGAAGTTCAACAACGACCTGATCGAATCCGGTGAGCTGGTCGAGACCCGCGGGCTCGCGGCGCCGGTGCTGACCAGGCGACTGGGCTCGAAGGACGGCGCCTCGGTGGTGACGGACGGTCCGTACGCCGAGACCCAGGAGGTGCTTGCCGGGTACTGGATCGTCGAATGCGAGTCGTTCGACCGGGCGACCGAGATCGCGGCCCGGCTCGGTGACACACCGGCACCCGAGTTCGTCCGGGCGACCGCGTACGCCGACATCCGGCCGGTGATCGAGGGCCGCGGCGAGATCCTGGACTGATCAGGATGTCCGCTGCTCTCCACGATCTGCTGCGCGAGCTGACTCCGCAGGTGCTGGGGGCGCTGGTGCGGCGGTACGGGCACTTCGACACTGCGGAGGACGCGGTGCAGGAGGCCTTGCTCGCCGCGTCGCAGCAGTGGCCCGTGGAGGGTGTCCCGGACAATCCGCGAGGGTGGTTGATCACGGTGGCTTCGCGCAGGCTGACGGATCTGCTTCGTCGTGAACAGGCCCGTCAGCGGCGCGAGGACCGGGTGGCGCAGTGGGCGACGTTGCCCGATCCGGGGCCGGGTGAGCGGATCGCTGACACCGACGACACGATGATCCTGCTGTTCATGTGTTGCCACCCGTCGTTGTCGCCGGCGTCGCAGATCGCGTTGACGCTGCGGGCGGTCGGCGGTCTGACGACGGCGGAGATCGCGCGGGCGTTCCTGGTGCCGGAGGCGACGATGACCCGGCGGATCAGCCGGGCCAAGGCGAGCGTGAAGGACAGCGGGGCCCGGTTCGCGCTGCCGGCGGATCGGGACGAGCGACTGGGTGCGGCGCTGAAGGTCGTGTACCTGATCTTCAACGAGGGCTACGCGAGTACGACGGGGCCGAGCCTTCAGCGCGTGGAGTTGGCGGCGGAGGGGATCCGGCTGGCGCGGATGCTGCATCGGCTGCTGCCTGACGACAGTGAGGTGGCCGGCTTGCTGGCGTTGATGCTGCTGACGGATGCGCGGCGGCCGGCTCGGACGGGGCCACTGGGCGAGTTGGTTCCGATGGATGAGCAGGATCGGTCGTTGTGGATTCGGGAGTTGATCGAGGAGGGAGTTGGGCTGATCACGGCGGCGCTGCCGCGAGGGCCGGTGGGGCCTTATCAGCTGCAGGCGGCGATCGCCGCTGTGCATGACGAGGCGCCGTCGGCGGCCGAGACCGATTGGGCGCAGATCGTCGCGTTGTACGAGGTGCTGCTGCAGTTGGTCGACAACCCGATGGTCGCGTTGAATCAGGTGGTCGCGGTGGCGATGGCGCGTGGGGCGAATGACGGGCTGAAGTTGCTGGCCACGATCGAGGGCGACGAGCGGATCGCTTCGGACCATCGATCGTCGGCGGTGCGGGCGCATCTGCTGGAGATGTCCGGGGACGTGGCGGGTGCGCGCGCGGCGTATGAGGAGGCGGCCAGCCGGACGACGAGTTTGCCGCAGCAGCGGTACCTCTATGAGCGGGCGAGACGCCTATGAGTTGGGACGCAGCCTCAGCGGAGGCCGGTGGGGCGGGTCGTGGCCAGGGTGAGGAGACGGTCCACCAGGGCGGGGTAGTCCACGCCGGTGGCAGCCCAGAGGCGGGGGAACATGCTGGTGGGGGTGAAGCCGGGCATGGTGTTGATCTCGTTGATGATGACCCGGCCGTCGGCGTCGAGGAAGAAGTCGACACGGGCCAGGCCCTCGCCATCGATCGCGTCGAACGCGGTCAATGCCTTGGCGCGGATGTCGGCCGCGATCTCCTCGGGGAGGTCGGCGGGGACGGAGAGGGCGGTGTACTCCTCGCCTTCGGGGAGGTACTTGGTCTCGAAGTCGTAGAAGTCGTGCCCGCCGCCGGACACCGCGATCTCGCCGCAGACGCTGACCTCGGCCGGACCGCCGTTCAGGCCGCCGAGGACGCCGACCTCGATCTCGCGCGGGCTCTTCGCGGACGCCTCGACGATCACCTTCGGGTCGTGGGCGCGCGCCTCGGCGACCGCGTCGTCGAGTTCGGCCAGGTTGTTCACCTTGCTGATGCCCAGGCTCGACCCGCCCCGGCACGGCTTCACGAAGACCGGGTAACCGAGCGCGTCGACCGCCTCGCGGCAGGCGGCGGGGTCGCGGTTCCAGTCGCGGTCGCGGATGACGACGTACGGGGTGACCTCGAGGCCGGCGGCGGCGAAGACGACCTTCATGTAGTGCTTGTCCATGCCGACCGCGCTGGCCAGTACGCCGGAGCCGACGTACCGGATGTCGGACATCTCGAGGAGGCCCTGGATGGTGCCGTCCTCGCCCCACGGGCCGTGCAGCAACGGGAAGACCACGTCGACCTCGCCGAGCGTGCTCGGTACCTGGTCGGGTTCGCTCACCACGAGCTCGCGGTTCGCGCCGAACAGCACCGGCAGCGCGGTCACGTCGACCTCCGGGAGCTTCCCGTCGGTGATCGACAGCCGCTCCGGGTCGCCGCTCTCCAGCACCCAGTGGCCGCTGGTACTGATGCCGATCGGGACCACGTCGTACTTGTCCCGGTCGATCGCCTGCAGCACGTTGGCCGCGGTCACGCAGGAGATGGCGTGTTCGCTCGACCGGCCGCCGAACACCACGGCGACACGGGGCTTGCGCTGTTCTTCCCTCGAGTACTCACTCACCGGCTCGACTGTAGCGGCCCCGAGATCAGGTTCCGATCGGGGTTCGGTTAAGAGCTCTTCAGATCGCAGTGAGTAGTCATCACCACACTGTGATCACACGGTCACTCCGAGGTGACTCGCCCATAGGAACCGGTACTCTGCCCGCGGAGGTGGAGATGGGACTGCGCGAACTGAAGCGGGAGCGGACCCGCCGGCTGATCTCGGACAAGGCGTTCGAGCTGTTCACCGACCACGGCTTCGGCCGGACCACGGTGGAGCAGATCGCCGCGGCCGCCGAGGTCGGCCCGAGCACGCTGTACCGGTACTTCCCGACCAAGGAGACGCTCGTCCTGGAGTTCGTCGAGGACTGTCTGCTGGGAGCGGTCGCGTGGTTCCGCGAGCAGCCCGAGGTGGAGCTGCCGGACGGTCTGCAGTCGGTGATCGAGCGGGTGCTGGACCAGCTGGAGAGCAACCCGGACCGGGTTCGCGCGGTGTTCGACCTGGCCGCGCAGACGGCGTCGGTGAGCGCTCACCTCAACGAGATGACCTGGCGATTCCGCAACGAACTGACCGATGAGCTGGTACGGCGACTGGCCGGCAACGACCCGCAGGACGTCGAGTTCACCGCTGCTCTGGCCGCCGGGATCGCGATGAACATCATCGAGACGGTGGTCCGGATCTGGGTCGAGAACCCGGATGACACCGAGGTGAAGGAACTCGCCCGCCGCGCCATGACGCTGCTCCGCGGCGGCGGCATCCCACTCCCCGCCGTCGCAGTGCGGTAGCCCGGCCGGGAGAATCCGGCTATGACACTCGACCCCTCCACCGTTGTCGTCCACGCAGGCCGGCCTGAGCGCGTGCCGAACGCGCCGGTCGGCGAGTCACCCGTCTTCAGCTCGACCTATGTCGCGGGTGGGGATCGTGGGTACGGGCGGTTCGGCAACGATGCGTGGACCGCGTTGGAGGACACGCTCGGGGAGCTCGAGGGTGGGCGTGGCCTGACGTTCGCGTCCGGGATGGCGGCGGCGGCCGCGATCGCCGATCTCGTCCCGGTCGGGGGCCGGATCGTCGCGCCGCAGCACGCGTATTCCGGCGTACTCGCACTCCTTGACCAGCAGGCGACGGCCGGCCGGCTGACCGTCGATCGGGTGAACATCGCGGACACCGCGGACGTCACCAGGGCGGTCGACCAAGCGGACATGCTGTGGATCGAGTCGCCGACCAACCCTGCGATGGAGGTCGCCGACCTGCCCGCGATCTCCGCGGCCGGGCGGCAGGCGGGTACGACCGTTGTCGTCGACAACACGTTCGCGACCCCGCTGCTGCAGCAGCCGATCAGACTCGGTGCCGACATCGTGATGCACTCGGCAACGAAGTTCATCGCGGGTCACTCCGATGTCGTCCTCGGCGCGGTCGTCACCGCCGACGACGACCTGTGGAACGCGATCGACCTGCGCCGCCGCAGCCTCGGCGCGATCCCCGGGCCGATGGAGGCCTGGCTGGCGCTCCGCGGTCTCCGCACGCTCGCGCTCAGGCTGGAGCGAGCGCAGTCCAACGCGGCGTTCCTCGCCGAGCGGCTGCTCCAGCATCCGCGGGTCAGCCGCGTGCGCTACCCGGGACTGCCGGATGATCCAGGTCATGCGCGCGCCAAGGCGCAGATGTCGGGCTTCGGGGCGATCTTGTCGATCGAGCTCGGTGGTGACGCCGAGGGGGCTCAGCGGGTCTGCGAAAGTACGGCGCTCTGGGTGCACGCGACCAGCCTCGGCGGGGTCGAGTCGATGCTGGAACGCCGTCGCCGCTGGCCGATCGAGGTGCCGACCATCCCGGAGGACCTGATCCGGCTGGCCGTCGGAATCGAGCACCCGAACGATCTCTGGGCCGATCTCGAGCAGGCACTCAAGACCGGGATTTGAGCACCGGCCCGCCGAAGAACGTCAGCACACACAGCACGACCGGCAGGATGAACGCGATGTTCAGCGGCATCCAGTGCGCGAGTCCGCCGATCAACGCCGGGCCGGCCAGCAGACCGACGTACCCGAGTCCGACGACGCGGGCCATCAGGGCGCCGGCCGCGCGTGGGTCGAGGTTGCCGGCCGCGGTGAACAGTTGCGGTACGCCGCCGGCCAGGCCGAGACCGAACAACGCCCAGCCGAACAGGGCAACCGGCACCCACGGCACGACGATCACGATCGTCAGGCCGATCGCGGCCATCGCGGCGCCGTAGCGGACGATCGCGGCCGGGCCGACGACGGCCGCGACGCGGTCGGTGAGGAAGCGCCCGACGGTCATCGCCACGGCGAAGGCGCCGTACGCGTAGGCCGCCGTACTGACCGACGTACCGAGGATGTCGCGGAAGTGCAGGGCCGCCCAGTCGTTCGCGACACCTTCCGCGAGCATCAGGCCGAAGGCGAGGCCGCCGAGCGCCCACACCAGCTTGGCGGGCGGCTTGGCGCGGTCCTCCTGCTCCTCGTGCTCCTCGGTCGTTGCCTCGATCAAGAAACGGCTGGCGACCAGCGAGACGACGACACACAGGACGCCCGCGAGGCCGAGGGTGACCTCGGTCGGTACGTCGGCTCGCAGCGTGGCAGCTCCGATCAGTGCGGCGAAGGCGCCGCCGATCGACCACATCGCGTGGAAGGCGGCCATGATCGGGCGCGGGTAGCCGCGCTCGACCACCACGGCCTGGGCGTTCATGCCGACGTCGATCGAGCCGTTGGCGAAGCCGAGCCCCATCAACGCCAGGCCGAGCGTCCACCAGTTGTGAGCGAGACCGGGCCAGAACAGGGAGAGGCCGAGGAGAACGCCGGCGGCCGGGACCAGGCGGCGTTGGCCGAGGCGGTCGACGAGCGGGCCGGCGATCTGCATGCCGAGGAAGGCGGCGCCGCCGAGCGCGAGCAGCAGGAGTCCGAGCGTGCTGTGCGTGATCTTGGTGGCGTGCTCGATGTTGGGGATGTGGACGACCCACATGCCGACGGCGAAACCGTTGAGACCGAAGTAGGTCCAGGTGGCGATCCGGGCGGCTCGGGGCGGTGCGGTCTGCAACGGCAGATCGGTCGCGGTCAACGGGCCACCTCGAGTAGTACTCCGCGCTGGGTGAGCATGGTCCGCTGGTCCTCCGGGGCGGTCGGGTCAGTGATGATCAGGTCGGGACGGTCGGCCGGACACACGTAGGCGAGCGCGGCGCGGTCCCATTTGGCGCCGTCGGCAAGCACCATCGACCGGGCGGCGACGGCGAGCGCCTCCTGCTTGACCTCGGCGTCGCCCAGGTCGAACGCGGTCAGCCCGGCGTCGAGGCTGAAGGCACAGGGGCTGATCACGGCCAGGTCGAAGCGCAGCGCCCGGAGCGAGGCGATGGTCAGTGGACCGACCAGCGCCAACTCGCCCTTGCGCGCTTCTCCCCCCGGCATCAGCAGCCGGATCCGCGGAGCCTCGGACAACTCCTGCGCGATGTGCAACGAGAGAGGCATGACGGTGACCGCGCGGTCGTGGAGGAGCTTGGCCACCTCGAGAGCCGTCGTACCGCTGTCGAGGACGATGGTCTCGCCATCGTGGATGTGCTCGACGGCGGCCGCGGCGATGGCGCGCTTGGCGGCGATGGCTGCTTGGGCGCGCAGCGAGTACGGCGGCTCGACACCGGACGGCATCGCGGACACGGCGCCGCCGTGGACGCGCTTGAGCACACCCTGGGCGGCGAGGAAGTCGAGATCGCGACGGACGGTCATATCCGATGCCTCAGTGGCCTCGACCAGTTCCTGGACCGAGACTCGGTCCAGCCTGCGCAGTCGTTCTACGATCACTTGGTGCCGTTCTGCGCTCCTCATGCGCAGAAAGCTACCATCCGAATGTTCGATCAAACAAAGAGAGTGTTTGCCTGTGGCTAACGACGTTCGCCGTGCCAGGTATGCCGTCGCCGCGGTCTTCTGCGTGCACGGCGCGGTCACCGGCTCGTTCGCCACCCGGGTGCCATGGATTCAGGAACACTCCGGGGTATCGGCCGGCCAACTCGGGCTGGCGCTCGCGTTCCCGGCACTCGGTGCGGCGCTGATGATGCCGCTCGCGGCCCGCGTCAGCCACACCCTCGGCACCCGGAACGCACTCCGCGGCCTCCTCGCCCTCTGGACGCTCGCACTGGTCCTACCATCCCTCTCCCCCAACCTGCTCACGCTGTGCGCGTCATTGCTCGTGTACGGCGGTACGGCGGGAATGGCCGATGTCGCGATGAACGCACTCGGCGTGGAGGTCGAGCACCGGCTGGAGAAGTCGATCATGTCCGGCCTGCACGGCATGTGGAGCGTCGGCGCGCTGATCGGAGCAGCGGTAGGAACCGTTGCCGCGCATGCCGAGTTGAGTGCCCAGCTCCACCATGCGATGGCGGCCGCCGTACTGACTCTGATCGGTGTTGGGGTGTGCCAGCTCGTGCTGAACGTGCATCCCGAGGAAGACGAGGAGCCGCCGGCGCGGTTCGCGTTGCCGCCGCGATCGGGGTTGCTGATCGGCGCGGTCGGGTTCTGCGCGGTGTTCGCCGAGGGCGCGAGCCTGGACTGGTCAGCGGTCTACTTGCGTGACGTCCTCGACAGTTCGGCGGGCGTGGCGGCCGCGGCGACCACGGGCTTCGCGTTGACGATGGCGATCGCGCGACTCACGGGCGATGCGGTGATCGACCGGTTCGGCGCCGTACGGACGGTTCGGTGGAGCGGCGTGATTGCCACGCTGGGCGGCGTACTGGTCGTCGTCGCCTGGAATCCGATCGCCGCGATGGCTGGGTTCGGACTGCTCGGGATCGGGATCGCGGTCGTCGTACCGCTCGCGTTCGCCGCGGCCGGGCGGACCGGAGCCAACGCAAGCCAGGCGATTGCCGGCGTTGCGACCATCACGTACGCGTCCGGCCTGGTTGCCCCGTCGATCATCGGCGGGATCGCGCAGGCGAGCAGTCTGACGATGTCGTTCCTGGTGGTGACCGTGCTCGCCACCGGACTGGCGATCTTCGCTCCGGTACTGCGTACTCGCAGCCGCTCGCGCGTCAACTGACATCCGGCTCCACTGATTGACGCAACCCATCGGTTGCCATAAAGTAGCAACCAAATGGTTGCTATCGAGTGGAGCTTCTGATGCCGCGGTTCAGTACCCGTCAACGCGTGATCCTGCTGGTGCTGCTCGGTGCCGGGTTCATGTTGTCCGTCGACTTCTCGATCCTGAATGTCGCGTTGCCACAGGCGGGCGCAGGCGTCGGACTGGGGCCGGACGGGCTGCCGTGGATCACGTCAGCGTTCGCACTGCCCGCTGCTGGATTCGCGCTGCTGTTCGGCCGGCTGGCGGACTACTTCGGCCGGCGCAGGCTGTTCCTGGCTGGGATGTTCCTGCTCGCTGGGGCGTCGGTACTCGGCGGGTGCGCGGTCAACGCTGAACTGCTGTTGACCGCTCGGGTGCTTCAGGGTCTGGCGACCGCGATGGCGCTGCCCACGTCACTGGCGTTGTTGACCACGACCTTCGTCGATGGCTCCGTGCGTGCGCGAGTGCTGGGCCTGCGAGGCGCGTTGCTGTCAGCCGGCTTTGCTGTGGGCGCGTTGGTGGGCGGTGCGCTGGTCAGTCTGCTCGGGTGGCGGGCGGCATTCTTCATCAACGTGCCGGTCGTCGTGACTGTTCTGGTAATCACGCCGTTCGTGATTCGCGAAAGCACTGGGGCCGGGCGGGCGAAGCTCGACGTACCCGGAGCGGTGACTGTGACCGGCGGTCTGCTGGCCGTGATCTACGCCGTGATCGAGCGAAGCGTGCCTACTGCGGTTGTTGGCGTGCTGCTACTGGTCGCATTCTGGCTGATCGAGCGCCGTTCGTCCGCGCCGCTCGTCCCGGTGCGCATTGTGCGGCTGCCCTCGGTGGCGTGGGGCAACTACGCGGGACTCGTGGTGTGCAGCATGGAGCCCGCGATGATCTTCCTGACGACCCTGTACCTGCAGCAGACGCTTGGCCTGTCACCACTGGCGACCGGTCTTGTGTTCGGAATCCCGGGCTTGGCGTCAGTGGCCGCCGGCGTGGTTGCCGGGCGCATTATCGGGCGGTTCGGCTACCGCAAGATTCTGACTGTGAGCATGGCCGTCCAGGGGCTGGCGACGCTACCGCTGGTGTTCCTCGGCACCGACCGGCTCATCGCGCTCGTGATACTGATCCCGGCGCTGTTCATCGGGTTCTACGGACACGTGGCCGCCATCGTGGCGTACACGGTGACCGGCACGTCCGGGGTGCCGGACGGCGAGCAGGGCCTGGCCACCGGGTTGACCTCGATGACTCAGGAGGTGGCAGGCACCGTTGGTACGCCGGTCCTCGCTGCGATCGTCGCCACGCAGGCGATGCACCTGACCGGCATGCACCTCGCCCTGTGGCTGGACGTGGCCTTGACGCTCGTCAGCGCGGTCCTCGTCTGGTTCGGCCTGCGTCCGCGCGCAACCGCGGTGAGCGCTCACCAACCCGCGGCTGAGTTGGCGACGGTCTAGTCGAGCAGACGATCGAGCACCTCACCGGCTTCGTCGTACCCGGCATCGCGGATCCGCTGGAGTTCCAGCAGATCATTGGCGGCGACGGCGCGGCGGGTGAGGTGCTCGCCGGCCCGCTCACACCCCTCGTCCAGCAACCCGCTCAGCGCCTCGACGTCGTCGCGCTCGTCCGCTAGATCGGCGAGGCGATCCAGCGCCTTCTCGTTGCCCTCGTCCGCCAGCGCGCGGAGGGTTTCCCAGTCGGTCATGACTTGATCGTCCACCATCGCCCTAGGGTCTGGCGCCCGGGCCTGGCAGGAGGTCTACATCGTGTGCATGCATGGGCTTGTCGCAGTGGGAGCAGTGCAGGTAGACATGGCTGATCTCGCCGCAGGCGTGGTGGCGGTAGAGCACCGGCGGGCCGGCCTCGCCTGCTAGCCACTTGTCGCCCCAACCGGCCATCACCATGAGCAGATCGACGAGCTCGGCACCCTTCACCGTCAGGTGGTACTCGTAGCGCGGCCGATTGTCGTACGGACGACGCTCGAGCACGCCGTGGTCGACGAGGTGGTTGAGCCGCTCGGTCAGCACCTTGCGCGAGATCCCGAGGTCGGTCTGGAGTTCGTCGAACCGGCGCATCCCGGCCCACACGTCGCGCAGGATCAGCGGCGACCACGGCTCCCCGATCACGTCGAGTGTGCGCGCGATGGAGCAGACCATCTCGCCGAAGTTGGTGCGTTGCATGACACCAATCTAGCACTTGGGGTTCCCTTACGGAACTCCAACTGTTACGGTCGTGGCGTCTCCTGAAGGAACCCCGAGAGGATCACGAAGGAAGCGGCCGGCGACAAGTATGTCGGCCTGATGGGCGATGACTAGGAGCTGATTGCCATGCTGAAGCCCGACGTACGCCGCGTCGTCGAAAGCAACGTCGTAGCCCACCTTGCCAGCGTGCTCCCCGATGGCTCGCCGCACTCCGTGCCGCTCTGGGTCACGACGGTGGGCGAGCACATCGCGTTCCTCACCGGGCCTGACTCACGGAAGGCTCGTAACCTGCGGCGGGACCCGCGGGTTGCGCTCTCGATGACGACGGCAGACAACCCCCTCGAGCCGATCATCCTGCGCGGCCGGGTGGTCGAGTGGCTGGAAGGCGACGCCGCCTGGGAGATCGTCGACCAGATCGCGATGAAGTACATCGGCCAGCCCTACCCGCGCGAGCAGGAGCGCGTCATCGGCCTGATCGAGGCCGAGCGCCAGCAGGTGGGGATGAGCTGAGGGGCCTACTTGTCCGTGGCGAAGGCTGCGTCGAAGGCTGCCTCGGGCTTGTCGAAGGCCAACGCGCGGATGACGTTGACGGCTTCGGCGGCGCCGACCTTGCGTTCCATCCCGGCGTCTTCCCACTCGACCGAGATCGGACCGTCGTACCCGATGGAGTTGAGGACGCGGAAGCAGTCCTCCCACTGGACGTCGCCGTGGCCGGTCGAGTAGAAGTCCCAGCCGCGCCGCGGGTCACCCCAGGGCAGGTGCGAGCCAAGCCGGCCGTTGCGGCCGCCACCGACGCGCATCCGGGTGTCCTTGCAGTCCACGTGGTAGATCCGGTCCTTGAAGTCCCAGAGGAACGCGACCGGGTCGATGTCCTGCCAGACCATGTGGCTCGGGTCCCAGTTCAGCCCGAACGCCTCGCGGTGACCGATCGCCTCCAGGGTGAGCTGCGTGGTCCAGTAGTCATACGCGATCTCCGACGGGTGCACCTCGTGCGCGAACCGTACGCCGACCTCGTCGAACACATCGAGGATCGGGTTCCACCGGTCCGCGAAGTCCTGGTAGCCGGCGGCGATCCGCTCGGCCGGGACCGGCGGGAACATCGCGACGTACTGCCAGATCGACGAGCCGGTGAAGCCGATGACCGTGTTCACCCCGAGCTTGGCCGCGGCCCGCGCGGTGTTCTTCAGGTCCTCGGCGGCCCGCTGCCGGACACCTTCCGGGTCCCCGTCGCCCCACACCCGCGCCGGCACGATCGCCTGGTGCCGGAAGTCGATCGGGTCGTCGCAGACCGCCTGGCCGACCAGGTGGTTGGAGATCGCGAAGACCTTCAGGTTGTACTTCGCCAGGATGTCGTGCCGGCCCTGGACATAGGAGTCGTCCTCGACCGCCTGCTGGACGTCGAAGTGGTCCCCCGAGCAGGCGATCTCGACGCCGTCGTACCCCGACTCCGACGCGAACTGACAGACCTCCTCGAACGGCAGGTCGGCCCACTGACCCGTGAACAACGTGATCGGACGTGGCATCTCACTGGCTCCTAAGAGTTCTCGACGGTGATCCAGGCGCTGTCCGCGGCGGCCGACCGCAGTACGGCGTCGACCAGCCGGGCGGACCGCGCACCGGCGGCGAAATCGGGTAGGCCGTCCGGGCGGTCACCAAGTACGGCGGCATAGCTGTCGGCAACGAAACTGTCGAAGGCGTCCTGGTACCCCTGCGCGTGCCCCGCCGGCAGCCGGTTCACTCGCGCGGCGGGCGGGCTCAGCGTGTCGGGATCGCGCGTCAGCAGCTGCGAAGCGGTACGGCGGCCGACCCACAACCGCTCCGGGTCCTCCTGGTCGAAGCCGAAACTCGACTCCGTCCCGGACACCTCCAGGTACAACCGGTTCTTCCGGCCGGCCGCGACCTGGCTGACCACGATCGTGCCGACGACCCCGGCCTCGGTCCGGAACTGCGCCGTCGCCAGATCCTCGGTCCGGACCGCAACCCCGCCGCGTTCCGACCGAACAGTCCGCAGCTGTGCGCTGATGGCCTGAATCCGGTCGCCGGTGACGAACTCGGTGAGGTCGCACCAATGGGACCCGATGTCGGCGAACGTCCGGGACGGACCACCGGCCTCGTCGTCCACGCGCCAATTCTGATCGTCCTCGCCGGCCAGCCAGTCCTGCAGGTACGACCCGTGCAGGCTGGTGATCACACCGGCTTCGCCCTCGGCGATCCGGGTCCGGAGCTCGCGGACCATCGGGTGGTAGCGGTAGACGAACGGCACGGTGCCGACTCGCTCGGCCTCGAGGGCGGCGGCGTGCAACCCGGCCGCGTCCAGCACAGCGGTGGCGAGCGGCTTCTCACAGACGACGTGCTTGCCGGCTTCCAGTGCCTTCAACGTCACCGGGAGGTGGGTGTTGTTCGGCGTACAGACGTGGACCACATCGATGTCGGCGGCAAGCAGTTCGTCGAGGTCGGCGAAGCCGCGCTCGGCTCCGGTCGCCTCCGCGGCAGCTTCGGCCCGTGCTGGTGTCGATCCGACCGCGCCGACGACCCGGGCGCCCGCAACGAGCGCGGACCTGCCGTGGACACGGCCCATGAAGCCGCCGCCGACGATCCCGACCCGGAGCTTGCGCGCACTGGTGGACACGCTGAAGGACGCTATGTGACACTTTTGAACCCTGTCAAGCAAAAGTCCAGCGCCCCTCTGACGGAAGTCCGGCCATGAGTGATCTCGGTACTGCGGGAACCGGTGCGGTGCTGCGATTGCTGCTGGACGGACAGCCGCGGACACGGGCCGAACTCATCGACCTCAGCGGCCTGGCCCGGTCCACTGTGACCGGGCGGATCGAGGAGTTGGTCGCGGCCGGTCTCGTCGTACCGTCGGGTGAGGCGGCGTCGACCGGCGGGCGGCCGCCGGCGCGGTTCCGGTTCAACCCGACTGCGCGACTGATCCTGGCCGCGGACGTCGGCGCGACCCACCTGTCCGTCGCGCTCACCAACCTGACCGGCGACATCCTCGATCGGTCCACGATGCCCCTGAACATCGCGGAAGGGCCGGAGGCGGTTCTGAGTGCGGTCGTGCGGGCCGGACGTGCGTTGCTCCGATCAGCCCGGCGATCCGTCGAAGATCTGGCGGGTACGGGCGTCGGACTGCCGGGCCCCGTCGAGCACAGCACCGGCCGGCCGAACCATCCGCCGATCATGCCGGGATGGGACTCGTACGACGTGGTCGAACGACTGAGCCGTGAACTCGCCGGACCGGTGCTGGTCGACAACGACGTGAACATCATGGCGCTCGGCGAGCACGCGACCGAGTACGCCGACGTCGAGCACCTGCTGTTCGTGAAGGTCGCGACCGGAATCGGTGCGGGCGTGATCAGCGGTGGCCGGCTGCATCGAGGAGCCCAAGGTGCGGCCGGCGACATCGGCCACATCCAGGCGCCGGGCCACACGGAACGCTGCCGTTGCGGCAATATCGGCTGTCTCGAGGCGGTCGCGTCGGCGGCGGCGATCGCGGCGCACCTGGAGAACGCGACGACCAGTCGGGACATCGTCGAGTTGGTGCGCGCCGGGAACACGATCGCGACGCAAGCGGTTCGCCAAGCCGGCCGAGAGATCGGCACCGTCCTGGCGGCCTGCGTCAGCCTGCTCAACCCGTCGGTGATCGTCGTCGGCGGCTCACTGTCCCAAGCCGGCGACAGTCTGCTGGCCGGGATCCGGGAAGCGATCTATGCCAGATCGTTGCCCCTGGCCACCACCGACCTGCGCGTCGTGACCGCCCGATCAGGCCAGGACGCCGCCCTCCGCGGCGCCGCGACACTCGTCCTTCAGCACCAACTGACGGCCAACTGATCCACCAGCGCGATGATCCGGTCGAGATACGGCCCACCGCGTGCCCGTCCGAACCCATGGCGCCGACCGTGGGTCCGGAGGCGCGCCGGACCGGCACGACCACGCCGACCTGGCCATGCGCGACGTCGCCGTCGCGCGTACATCCCCAGCGCGTCAGCAAGTCCTCGACGATCGTGGGCAGCTCGGCCAGCCAGGACGCGCCGGCCTCGCCCTCGCGGTCGATCGTGGACCGGGCGAAGGCATCCGGGATCACCCCCAGCGCTCCGACTTCGCCGACCGGGAGACCAGGCTGAACAACATGTCCTTGGGTGTCATCTCGCCGGCCACGACCTTGGTCACGTGTTCGGCGATCGGCATCTCGACGTCGTGGTGGTGGGCGAGTTCGGAGATGGACGCGCAGGACTTGACGCCTTCGGCGACCTGCCGGGTGGCGCCGGCGATCTCGGCGACGGTCAGGCCCTGGCCGAGTTTCTCGCCGAAGGTCCGGTTGCGCGACAACGGTGACGAGCAGGTCGCGACCAGGTCGCCCAGACCGGCCAGACCGGAGAACGTGTGTTCCTGTGCGCCGAGCGCCGTACCGAGCCGGGCGGTTTCGACCAGGCCGCGGGTGATCACGGACGCGCGGGCGTTGTCGCCGAAGCCGAGGCCGACAGCCATCCCGACAGCCAGGGCGATCACGTTCTTGGTCGCGCCGCCGAGCTCGCAGCCGATCACGTCGTTGTTCGTGTACGGGCGGAACGTCTGCGAGTGGCACAACTTCTGCAACCGGGTCGCGGTCCCCTCGTCGGCACACGCGACCACCGACGCGGCCGGCTGCCCTTCGGCGATCTCGCGGGCCAGGTTCGGACCCGACACGACCGCGATCCGCTCCGGGCCGGCGCCGGTGAGCTCGGCGATCACCTCGCTCATCCGCTTCGTCGTACCGACCTCGACGCCCTTCATCAGGCTCACCAGGGGTACGGCGTTGGGCAGCACACCGGCCCAGTCCGTCAGGTTCTCCCGCAGCGACTGACTGGGCACGGCCAATACGATGGCTTCCGCGCCGTCGGCGGCCGCGGCCGGGTCGTGGGTCGCGGTGATCGTGTCCGGGAGGCGCAGCCCGGGCAGGTAATCGGGGTTCTCGTGCCGGGTGTTGATCGCCTCGCAGAGCGATTCACGCCGGCCCCAAATGGACACCTGGTTGCCCGCATTCGCCAGCACCGTGGCGAACGCCGTACCCCAGGATCCGGCCCCGAACACCGCGACCTTCGTCATGCCTTCTCCTCACCGTTGGACCGGTCCTTGCGCAGATCGAAGAGTTCCTTGGGCGGGGTCTCGCCGCGCAGCTCGCCGAGCGTCTCGGCGACCGCGTGCATGATCACCTCGGTTGCCTCGTGCAACAGCTCGTTCGTGATCGGCCGGCCCGCGAACGCGCTCAGGTCGACCGGCGCCCCGGCCCGCACCAGGATCCGCTTGCGCGGCAGCAGCCGGATCCGGACCTTGCCGGTGTACGACTCGATGACCTCCTGCGCGCCCCAGTTGGCGAGCGGGATCACCGGGCATCCGGTCATCAGCGCGACCCGCGCCGCACCGGTCTTGCCGGTCATCGGCCACATGTCCGGATCGCGCGTGATCGTGCCTTCCGGATAGACGCCGACGCACTCACCCCGCTCGACCGCGGCGACCGCGTCCCGGAACGCGTCGGCGGCCTGGCTGGACTCCCGGTAGACCGGGATCTGCCCGGCGCTGGAGATGATCCGGCCGATCACCGGAATCTTGAAGACCGACGCCTTGCCCAGGAACCGCGGGATCCGCCGGCACTCCCAGATGTAGAACCCGAGCACCAGCGGGTCGAAATGCGAGATGTGATTCGGCGCGAACACCACGCCGCCGGACCGCGGCATGTTCTCCCGGCCGGTGAACTCCGGCTTGGTGAAGGTCAGCATGAACGGTTTGACGAGTGCGACCACCAGGCCGAACCAGAAGCCCCGGCGCGGCCGGGGGTCTGGCCTGTCACCGCGCGGGCCGCCGTTCACTGATGCCTCCTGGTGCTCGTCACTGCCATCCGTCATGGGAGAATCCTGCCTGATGGCAGACCTACAGGTCGCTCCCTGGACCCTGGCGATCCCGGTGAAGCGTACGGCGATCGCGAAGAGCCGGCTCGCTGCGGCCTACCCGCAGCACCGTCCGGAGCTGGCCCGATCCTTCGCTGTCGACACTACTGCGGCCGCATTGGCCTCTCCCCTGGTCCGCGCCGTCCTGGTCGTCACCGACGATCCGGTCGTCGCCGCGGACGTCACCGCGGTGGGTGCACGGGTGGTGCCGGACCTCCCGGCCACGGGCCTCAACGAAGCCCTGCTGCATGGTGCCACTGTCGCCGCTGCCGAGTTCCCGGACCACGGAGTCGTTGCCCTCTCCGCAGATCTCCCGGCCCTACGGCCGGCCGAGCTGACCGCCGTACTGGCTGCCTGTGTAGCACCGCGGTCCTTCGTGATCGACCTTCCCGGGACCGGTACGACGTTGCTCGCGGCGGCTCCCGGGGTTGCACTCGATCCACGGTTCGGCGTGGGTTCCGCACTAGCCCACCAAGCCTCGGGCGCGGTCCCGATCGAGCTTTCCGGCATCGAGTCGGTACGACGTGATGTCGACACGGCGGCCGATCTGGCCCACGCCGTACAACTCGGAGTGGGTCCGGCGACGGCCGACGTGATGTCGCTGGTGCTCGGTGCCGCGACCGGGACCGAGGGTCTAGCCTGCTGATATGCAAGGAACCGTGAGCCGCTACGACACCGAGACCTTCTCCGGCGCGGTACTGACCGACCGAGGTGTCGAACTGCCTTTCACCGTGCACGCCGTCGCCAACACCCCGGTCCGCCATCTGCGCGTCGGGCAGCGGGTCCGGCTGCAAACCACCGGCTCCGGGGCGAATCTGGCCATCACCAAGGTGGACTTCATCACCGAGCTCTGACAGTTGCCCGCAGCACCCTGACACGGCGAAGGCCGGTCATCCCTGGAGTGGGGTGACCGGCCTTCGCTGATGTTGCGGTGCTGCAGTGCTGAAGGTCAGCGAGAAGCTGCGCGCTTCGCCGGAGCCTTCTTGGCGGGGGCCTTCTTGGCCGGCGCCTTCTTGGCGACGGTCGCCTTCTTGGCCGGTGCCTTCTTGGCAACGGTCTTGGCCGGGGCCTTCTTGGCCGGTGCCTTCTTGGCAACGGTCTTGGCCGGGGCCTTCTTGGCCGGAGCCTTCTTGGCAACGGTCTTGGTCGCCGCGGCCTTGGCCGGAGCGGCCTTCTTCGCCGGAGCGGCCGCCTTGGTGGCGGTCGCGGCCGGCTTCGGCACGACGAGCTTCGGCAGCTTCTTCGCACCGGAGACAACGGCCTTCAGCTCCGCACCCGCGCGGAACTTCGGAACCACGGTCTTCTTGGCACGCTTGGTCTCACCGGTCCGCGGGTTGCGCACGATGCGCGCGCCACGCTCGATTGCCTCGAAGGCACCGAAACCGGTGATGGCGACCTTGCCACCCTTCTTGGTCAGCTCGCGCTCCACGGTGTCGATCACCGATTCCAAAGCGTGCTGGGCCTGGCGGCGGTTTCCGTCGAAGTGCACTGCGAGCGCTTCGACCAACTGGCTCTTGTTCACTGCTTCCCTCCGTGAACGTAGGCGTCGAGCACAGCGCTCGATCTCACAGGAACGTTATGGACTCAACACGCGGTTCACAAACACCAACGCGGCAATTCGGCCTTGTTTTGGGCGATTCGTGCCACAATTTGGCCCGATCCGGCCCTTCAGCGGTCCCGAATCCCCTTCTGAGCAACGAACCGGTGCCCATCCGTGACCGGCTAGCGGCCCTTGCCGCGCAGCATTCGCAGCCCCGATTGGGCCGTATCGAGCCCCCGGGTGATGGCCGAGTCGCCCTTCCTGGCACGCAACTCGGCCGCCACCTTGCCGAGCAGCCAGTCCAGCAACGGTACGGCGATCACCAGCACGGCCCACATGATGAGTCGCCGACGCAGGAACAACCACATAGCTGTCCACCTCCTTAGACGGAAGGCTACAACCAGCTGAGGCGCTTGAAGATCACGTACAGACCGCCGCACACCAACCCCATCAGGCCGACGGCGAACGGATAGCCGTACTGCCAGTGCAGTTCCGGCATGTGGTCGAAGTTCATCCCGTAGACGGTGCCGATCAAGGTCGGTGCGAACAGGATGGCCGCCCACGCGGAGATCTTCTTCACCTCTTCGTTCTGCGCACTGCTGGCGATCGCGAGGCTCTTCATCTCCTCGTTCTGCTGCTGGGCGACCAGCGTCGCGTTCACGGTCAGGATGTCGCGCAGCAGTTCGCGGAACCCGCCGACCTTCTCCACCACCTCGGTGACGTGGTCGGCGACGTCACGCAACGAGCGCTGCAGTTCCTCGTCGATGCCGTACTTCTCGAACCCGCCGCGCAACTGCTCCAGCATGCCGACCAGCGGCCGGGTCGCGCGCTGGAACTCGATCACCTCACGGGACAGTTCGTAGATGCGCCGGGACACCTTCGGGTCACCGCGGAACACCTCGGTCTCGATCTCGTCGATGTCGTTCTCCAGGCCGGCGACCACCGGCGCGTACCCGTCGACGACCTTGTCCATGATCGCGTAGAGCACGGCTTCGGTCCCGCGGTTGAGCAACTCGGGATCGCGTTCGACCCGGCGTCGTACCGCGGCCAGATTGGGCGCCTCGGCATGCCGGACCGTCACCACGAAGTCCGGGCCGACGAACACGTGCACCTCGCCGAACTCGACCTCCTCGGTCGCGTCCCGGTAGCGGGCGGCCTTCAGGACGACGAACAAGGTGTCGCCGTACCGCTCGAGCTTCGGCCGCTGATGGGCCTGGATGGCGTCCTCGATCGCCAGCTCGTGCAGGTCGAACTCCTGGGCCAGCGAGGCGAGTTCGCGCCGGTCCGGCCGGTACAGGCCGATCCAGGCCAGGCTCTTCGGCGACTTGTGCAGGACGCGATAGGTGTCGGCCAGCGAGTCCGGCGACGAGACCCGGCGGCCGTCGCTGTAGATCGCACTGTCGACGACACTGTGCCCGTTGGGCTTCGGAGTGGTGTCGCGGACCGGCTGCTCGATCGGCTGCTGGACGGTGCGACGGGCGGCGGCACGGTTCGACGGGGTGCGGCTGAAGGCACGAAGCGTGCGCGTGCGCAGGTCGGACATGAGTCCTCCAGATGCGGTGTTGCGGGTGTATGTGGGCACACGTCTGCCCGACCCCGCGGCACCCAGGCCGCATCAAGAGAGAAGAAGCGTCAGCCTCTCGAAGGTCGAGCGAGATCGGTATGTCTGGAGGGATCGCTGCTCATGAGCGCCTCACCTCCCAGATCTCGCAAGCCTTGTACTGACAACCCCGCAAGGGTAACACCAGAGTTATCGCCTCGGATGTTCTGTCCGTTACACAAAGGTTTCGCCCACCCCCGACGTGGGGATGGGCGAAAGCTTCGCAGTGTTCGCTACGCCTTGGCGGGCAACGTGGCCGGCTTGAAGGACGGCCGGGTCGCTTCGTAGGCGGAGATATCGGCCTCGTGCGACAGGGTGATACCGACGTCGTCGAGACCGTTCAGCAGCCGGTAACGCGTGTAGTCGTCGATGTCGAACGGCGCGGAGACGTCACCGGCCGAGATCGTCTTGTTCTCCAGGTCCACCGTGACCTTGGTGTCCGGGTCGGCCTCGATCGTGGCCCACAACTGCTCCACGACCTCCTGTGTCACCAGGGCCGCGAGCAGTCCGGCCTTGCCCGAGTTACCGCGGAAGATGTCGCCGAAGCGCGACGACACCACGACCCGGAACCCGTAGTCGAGCAACGCCCAGACCGCGTGCTCCCGCGACGATCCGGTGCCGAAGTCGGGACCGGCGACGAGCACCGAGACACCGGCGTAGTCAGGCTGGTTGAGGACGAACTCGGGGTCGTTGCGCCAGGCCGCGAACAGCCCGTCCTCGAACCCGGTCCGGGTGACCCGCTTCAGGTAGACGGCCGGGATGATCTGGTCGGTGTCGACATTGCTGCGGCGCAGCGGAGCCGCCGTACCGATGTGCTGGGTGAAGGCGTCCATGATTCCTCTGCTCCTCAGACATTCTCGGGTACGGCGACGTCCAGCGGCTGCAGGTCCGCCGGGGCCGCGAGAGTTCCGGTGACTGCGGTCGCGGCGGCGACCAGCGGCGAGACCAGGTGGGTGCGACCGCCCTTGCCCTGACGGCCTTCGAAGTTCCGGTTCGAGGTGGAGGCGCTGCGCTCACCCGGGGCCAGCTGGTCCGGGTTCATGCCCAGGCACATCGAGCAGCCCGCGCCGCGCCACTCGGCACCGGCGGCCTTGAAGATCTGGTCGAGACCCTCGGCCTCAGCCTGCAGGCGGACCCGGCCGGAGCCGGGGACCACGAGCATCCTGGTGCCCTCGGCAACCTTCCGGCCGGCCAGCACACCGGCGGCGGCCCGCAGGTCCTCGATCCGGCCGTTGGTGCAGGAACCCAGGAAGACCGTGTCCACGTGGATCTCGCGCATCGGCGTACCGGCCGTCAGGCCCATGTACTCCAGCGCGCGCTCGGCCGCGACCTTGTCGTTCTCGTTGTCGAAGTCGTCCGGCGACGGCACGGCCTCCGACAGCGGGATGCCCTGACCCGGGTTCGTGCCCCAGGTGACGAACGGGGCGATGTCCTCGGCGCGCAGCACGACCTCGCGGTCGAAGGTGGCGTCCTCGTCGGTGGCCAGGCTCTTCCAGTACTCGACCGCGGCCTCCCAGTCGACACCCTGCGGTGCGTGCGGCTTGTCCTGCAGATAGGAGAACGTGGTCTCGTCCGGCGCGATCATGCCGGCCTTGGCGCCCCACTCGATCGACATGTTGCAGATCGTCATCCGGGCTTCCATGCTCAGCGCCCGGATCGCCTCGCCGCGGTACTCGACGATGTAGCCCTGGCCGCCGCCGGTGCCGACCTGCGCGATCAGCGCCAGCACCAGGTCCTTGGCCGAGACACCGTCGGGCAGGACACCGTCGACGGTGACGGCCATCGTCTTCGGCCGGGCCTGCATCAGCGTCTGGGTCGCCAGCACGTGCTCGACCTCGCTGGTACCGATGCCGAAAGCAATCGCGCCGAAGGCGCCGTGGGTGGAGGTGTGGCTGTCACCGCAGACCACGGTCATACCGGGCTGGGTCAGGCCGAGCTGCGGGCCGATCACGTGGACGACACCCTGGTCCGGGTCGCCCAGGGTATGGATCCGGATGCCGAATTCCTCGGCGTTCTTCCGCAGTGTGTCCACCTGGGTCCGCGACACCGGGTCGGCGATCGGCTGGTCCACGTCGAGGGTCGGGACGTTGTGGTCCTCGGTGGCGATGGTCAGGTCCGGGCGCCGTACCGGACGGCCGGCCAGGCGGAGTCCGTCGAAGGCCTGTGGACTGGTCACCTCGTGCACCAGGTGGAGGTCGATGTAGAGGAGGTCGGGCTCTCCGTCGGCATGGCGCACGACGTGCGCATCCCAGACCTTTTCCGACAACGTCCTACCCATCAGACTTCTCCTTTGAGGTATGTGGTGAGGTGCCTATCGCTCACAGTGCTCCGGCTGCGTCTTTCGTAGCGTGCTCCGCACTGGGTCACGAATGCGACTTGCGTTCCACGATTCGAGACGGCAATATCGTCTCATGGACAACTCTAGCGGAGTCGGCGTTCTCGACAAAGCAGCCCTCGTTCTGTCCGCGCTCGAGTCCGGGCCGGCGACCCTGGCCGGACTGGTCGCGGCCACCGGACTGGCCCGCCCGACCGCACACCGGCTGGCGGTGGCGCTCGAGCACCACCGGCTGGTCGGCCGGGACATGCAGGGACGGTTCGTGCTCGGTCCGCGACTCAGCGAGTTGGCCTCGGCAGCCGGTGAGGACCGGCTGCTGGCGACCGCGGGCCCTGTGCTGGCGCGACTGCGCGACATCACGGGTGAGTCGGCGCAGCTGTTCCGCCGGCAGGGTGAGTACCGCGTCTGTGTCGCGGCCGCGGAGCGCCCGTCCGGTCTGCGCGACACGGTTCCGGTCGGCAGCCAGCTGACCATGGCGGCCGGGTCGGCTGCTCAAATACTGCTTGCCTGGGAGGACCCGGAGCGGATGCACCGCGGTCTCCACAACGCGACCTTCAACGCTGCCGCGCTGGCCGGCGTACGGCGTCGTGGCTGGGCCCACTCGGTCGGCGAACGCGAACAGGGTGTCGCCTCCGTCTCGGCCCCGGTCCGCTCCCCCAGCGGCAAGGTGATCGCCGCCGTCTCCGTCTCCGGCCCGATCGAACGGCTCTCCCGCCAGCCCGGCCGCATGCACGCCCCCGCTGTCATGGCCGCCGCCGAGCGCCTCTCCGAAGCCCTCCGCCGCGCCTCCGAGTAACTACAGAGGCCAGACCTGACCAGTGCCGCTGTCGATCAGCGCGGCATGGTCAGCAGTCGTCTCGAGCGGCAGCACGTCGTACACGGCCGCCGCCAGGATCGGCAATGCGACCAGTGGGACGCGAGGTGCGAGGGTGCAGTGTGGCACCCAGCGACCAGGTTGGTAATGCCTGTGCAGATCAGCGCCCGTCCCGGTGACCGCCGTGACCACTTGCTGCTGACGTTCCAGCACCTCCGCGCCGACCGCCGGGACCAGCCACGCCCGACCACGCCGGAACGTTCCGAGCGCATCGAAGTACAAACTGACAGGCCCGTCGTCCATCAGTGGCTGAGCGGCCTTCATCACCTTGTCGTGATCCCACTCCCGCAGCACCGCGAGGGACAGGTGCGGCACGTGCCGGCCGTGCGTGTGCGACATCAGCGTCGGTACGCCGAGATCCTCCAACCGGTCCCACAGTCCCCGAAGGATCCGGTCGGAGCGGCGGTCGAACAGGAGGCACACGGCGAGCGCCATAGCGGCACAGTACGCCGGGGCGGTTGTGCGCCCTGAAGGCGGTGGTGGCGGACTGAGAGTTGGTTGAGCGGGAACAGACGAAGGCCCGGACCGTGAGGTCCGGGCCTTCGTGTTTCTCTGGTAGCCCCGACGGGATTCGAACCCGCGCTACCGCCTTGAGAGGGCGGCGTGCTAGGCCGCTACACAACGGGGCCAGAGGGTTGTCGACCGGTCCTTGCGGGCCGGGCAACGAGGTTGAACTCTACCGATTTCCATCGGTGCGGTCCAATCCGCTGGGGTACTAGGACTCGAACCTAGACTAACTGAACCAGAATCAGACGGGCTGCCAATTACCCCATACCCCAAAGGCATTTCACTGCCGTTGTGAGCTTGTCTCCGCCCTCACAACCTGGCTCGAAGAGAGTACCCGAGCAAGGGGCCGGACACCAAAACGGGGTCCCCGTGCCGCGTTGTCACTCCCGTCACACCAGCCTCTTGCCGGGCAGCGGAGCAACGGTCAGCGGCAGGTCGCACACGGTCGCCAGCTTCGTCCGCCGCGCGATCCACAACGCCACCAGACCGAACGCCACGAACTTCGCCACATCGACGGCCACGAGTGACCAGGGCGCGTCATCGGCACCCAGGCTGTCACCCACGCTGTCGGTCAGCGCGGCGAACACGAAGGTCACCACGTTGTTCGCCGCATGCGCCGCGATCGACGCCTCCAGACCACCAGTGCGTACGACGAGGAAACCGGCCACCAACCCGAACGCGAACCGGTCCAGGAACAACGCCGGGCTCTCCCACGGCCAGATCCCGTGCGCCATCGTGAACAGCACCGTGGTGACGACCACCGCCACCACCGCGCTCCGCACCAGCGCGCCGACCGCCTGCAACAGGTACCCGCGGAAGAAGTACTCCTCCCCCGCCGCCTGGAACGTCGACGTGAGCAGCGTGACCGCGATCACTCCGGCCGCATCCGGTGCGATCCCGCCGTTCCCGTCGCCCAGTAACTCGACGCCGCCGAGCTGGATGACGCCGAGCATCAGCAGCTCGAGCAGGACGGCGGCCAGCGCGAACCACGCCAGCGCGCGCCACCGCAGCCGGCCGATCACCGAGGACAACAGCCCCGGCGTCTGCCGGTTGAGCTTCTGCGCGACCAGCATGCTCAGCGGGATCAGCACGATCAGCGACAGGTTCGTGGCCAGCAGGCCGAACCAGGAGACGGTCCCCTCGGGGTCCTTCCGGATGCTCTGCTGGACGGCCAGGATCACCAGGCTGGCGAAGATCCAGCCGGCGAAGATCGTGAACGCGCCGAGGATCACGTACCCGCTCGGGGTCGACGGGTTCCGCAGCAACCGGTTGTAGGGCTGCGGACCCGCCTCTGCGACCTCTTTCGACATCAGTCAGCCAGCAGCGACGCGCGCGCCTGCTCGAGCCTGTGCAGCGACTTCTCGCGGCCCAGCAGCTCCAGCGACTCGAACAGCGGCGGCGAGATCCGGCGTCCGGAGATCGCCACCCGGACCGGGCCGAACGCGTTCTTCGGCTTCAGGCCGAGCCCCTCGATGAGCGACGTACGCAACGCCGCCTCGATCGCCTCGGTGGTCCACTCGACATCGCCCAGCGCCTTGACCGACGCCTCCAGCACGGCACCCGCATCGCCGGTCAGCACCTTGCCCGCGGCATCCGGGTCGAGGGTGAACGCCTCCTCGTCGACGAACAGGAAGCCGAGCATGTCGACCGACTCCGACAGCGTGTTCATCCGCTCCTGCACCAGCGGTACGGCGGCCTGCAGGACGGCGAGCTGGTCGTCCGACGGCTCGGCCGGCAGCACGCCCGCCTGGGCCAGGAACGGGATCATCCGCTGCGCGAACTCGTCGGGGGCCAGCAGCCGCATGTGCGCCGCGTTGATCGCCTCGCACTTCTTCGGGTCGAACCGGGCCGAGTTCGAGTTCACCTTGCGGATGTCGAAGGCCTCGATCATCTCGGCCATCGTGAAAACATCGCGGTCCTCGGCGATCGACCAGCCCAGCAGGGCCAGGTAGTTGAGCAGGCCCTCCGGCAGGAAGCCGCGCTCCATGTACTCACCCAGGCCGGAGCCCTTGTCGCGCTTGGACAACCGCTTGTTGCCCTCACCCATCACGAACGGCAGGTGCCCGAACCGCGGCGTCCGGCCGCTGCCGACACCGATCTCGGCGAGCGCTTCGTAGAGCGCGATCTGCCGCGGCGTCGACGGGAGCAGGTCCTCGCCGCGCAGCACGTGGGTGATCTCCATCATCGCGTCGTCGACCGGGTTCACCAGCGGGTAGAGCGGGTGACCGTTGGCCCGGACCAGGACGTAGTCGCCCAGGTTCTCCGGCAGGAAGGTGATCTCGCCGCGGACCAGGTCGTCGAACACGATCGGCCGGTCGGGCATCCGGAGCCGGACCACGGGCCGGCGGCCCTCGTCGACGTACGCCTTGACCTGCTCCTCGGTGAGCGTGCGGCAATGGCCGTCGTACCCGCTGTGCTGCCCGGCGGTGCGGGCGGCCTCGCGGCGCTGGTCGAGCTCCTCCTGCGAGCAGTAGCAGTGGTACGCCTTGCCGGCCGACAGGAGCTTCGCGACGACGTCGGCGTACACGTCCAGCCGCTCGGACTGCAGGTACGGCCCGTAGTCGCCGCCGACCTCGGGTCCCTCGTCCCAGTTCAGGCCAAGCCAGCGCAGCGAGTCGTAGGTGTACTGGTAGCCCTCGTCGGTGTTGCGCGCGGTGTCGGTGTCCTCGATGCGGAGCACCAGCTTGCCGCCGTAGTGCCGGGCGAAGGCCCAGTTGAACAGCGCGCTGCGAATGTTGCCGACCGTCAGCAGGCCGGTCGGGGACGGTGGGAACCGGACCCGGACCTGGTGGGGTTCGAGGCCGCCCAGGACGTCATTGTCGGAGGAGGCAGGCCGCTCAGTCACGCACGATCACCTTGTTCGTCAGAGTTCCGATTCCTTCGATGCTGATCGACACCTCGTCGCCGGGCAGCATCGGGCCGACACCCGCGGGGGTGCCGGTGAGCACCACGTCGCCGGGCAGCAGCGTGGTGAAGGAGGTGATGTAGGCCAGCACCTCCGGGATGCCGAAGATGAACTGCGAGGTCCGCCCGTCCTGCTTCGGCTCGCCGTTCACCTCCGTGGTGACCCGCAGGTCGGATACGTCGAGCTCGGTGCTGATCCACGGGCCGAGCGGGCAGAACGTGTCGTACCCCTTGGCCCGGGCCCACTGCCCGTCGGACTTCTGCAGGTCACGCGCGGTCACATCGTTGGCCACGGTGTAGCCGAAGATCACCTCGTTGACCCGCTCCTTGGGCAGGTCGCGGCAGATCCGGCCGATCACGATCGCCAGCTCGCCCTCGAAGTGCAGGTTGTTGGTCTGCTCCGGGTAGACGATGCCGTCACGCGGGCCGATCACCGAGGTGTTCGGCTTCAGGAAGATCATCGGCTCGGCCGGCACCTCGTTGCCGAGCTCCGCGGCGTGCGCGGCGTAGTTCCGGCCGACGCAGACCACCTTGCTGCGCGGGATCACCGGCGCGAGCAGCCGGACGTCGGCCAGTTGCAGCTTCTCCCCGGTGAACTGGACCGGCCGGTAGAGCGGGTCCGAGTCGAGCACGGAGACGGTGCCGAGGAGCCCCTCGGGGTCGTCGGTCTCGACGACGCCGTACCTCGGCTCGTCGTCCACGGAGAATCTGGCGATACGCACGGGCCGAGCCTACCGTCGGCGCGGGATGAGACAGTTATCCGGTGACCTCTGAGATCCGCCTGGCCGTTCCCGGCGAGTACGACGCTGTCGGCGCGCTGACCGTCGAGGCGTACGCGTACGACGGGTTCCTGCCGGAGGGATCCGACTACTCGTCGACGCTGCGGGCGGCCGCGGATCGGGCGGCCAAGGCGGAGGTGTGGGTCGCGGTCGATGGCGCTGAACTGCTCGGGACGGTGACTTACTGCCCGCCGGGCTCGGTCTACCGGGAGATCGGCCTCGACGACGAGGGCGAGTTCCGGATGCTCGGGGTGTCCGGGCGCGCGCGTGGTCTGGGGATCGGGACCGCGCTGACCGTCCGTTGCATCGAGCGCTCCCGCGAGCTCGGTCTGGGCCGAGTGGTGATGAGCAGCGCGACGTACATGACGACGGCGCACCGCATCTACGAGCGCCTCGGTTTCGTTCGCCTGCCCGAACGTGACTGGTCCCCCATCACCGGTGTCGATCTCTACGCCTTCGCCCTGGACCTGTGACTGTCACACTCTCGCCAACCGAATGGGGACCACTTCAGCGGTCCCACACCGAGCGTGCCGACGCCCTGGTCGCCGATCACCTGGACCGCCAGAAGCGTCGCGAGGCGCACCCGGTCGAGGACTTCCTCTTCACCTACTACTCCACCCGCCCCAACCAGCTCCGCGTCTGGCACCCCGGCCCCGGCATCCGCCTCCTGGATGCTGTTGAGTACGACGGACGCCGTGGCTACGCGTATGTCGACGGTGCCGCCGTCCTGGATCCGGCCGAAGTGGTCAGGCGGCGGCACAGCGTTCAGTGGATCCACCGGTTGCTGGCCGCGACCGCGGATCGGCAGCCGCAGTTCGGCTGTTTCGGGTTGCACGAATGGGCGATGGTCTACCGGACGTCCGACGTACGGCATCAGAAGTGGCCGTTGCGACTAGGTGCCGAGGGCACCGATTCGGTGGTCGAGTCGCACAAGATCGCGTGCTCGCATTTCGATGCCTTCCGCTTCTTCACGGCCCCGGCGCGTGGACTGAACGTCCTCGAGCCGACCCGCGAATCCCAGCCTGCGCTGGAACAGGGCGGCTGCCTGCACGCGAACATGGACCTCTACAAGTGGGCCTGCAAGTTGATGCCGTTCACGCCCAGCTCGCTGGTGCTGGACTGCTTCGAGCTGGCCCGCGACATCCGCACGTTGGATATGCGTGCCTCGCCGTACGATCTGGCTGCCTTGGGCTACTCCCCCGTGCAAATCGAAACACCGGCAGGCAAAGCGGAGTACGCCGCCGCCCAACGCTCCTTCGCCATCCGCGCCCGGCCGCTCCGGCTGCAACTGGTCGCGTTGTGCGAGGAGCTATTCCAGTGAATGGGCCTGACCACCTGCGTGCCGACAACAGCGTCTAGGGTCTTCGTATGGGGAAGATCGTCGCGATCGCGCTCGGCGCACTGCTCACCGTGTCCGGGGCGATCTTCACGTTCCAAGGACTCGGCTATCTCAAAGGCAGCTCGATGACCGGCAGCAGCTTCTGGGCCATCGTCGGCCCGATCATCGCTGCCGCCGGAGTCTCACTGCTGTACGTCGCGTTCCGCGGACCGCACCAACGCCGCTAGCAGCAGCAAGCCGAACATCACCAGCAACAGGATCCAGCGGGGGTCGTTGAGCATCAGGTCGTCGAAGGCCTGGGTGCGTTCGGCCGGCGACAGCGGCTGGGTGGAATGCTCGGAGTCGGCCCAGCCGAGCCGGGCGGGGACGAACGCGATGTACGTCCAGACGCGCATCCCGAAGTAGAGCGCGGCCACGGCCACGATCAGGATCCGGCGCCGGCCCGGACGCCAGCCGACGTACAGGATCAGCGGGATGACGAGGATCTCGAGGATGCTGTTGACGGCGATGTAGTACGGGATCGACGGCAGGAACATCTGCTCCAGTGCCTCGCCGGTGAGCGACGTACTGGTCAACGCGCCTTTCAGCAGCAGGATCGCCATCAGCCCGCCGCAGCCGGCGAACGCGAACCCGGCCGCGGCGATCGCGATCATGGCGTCCTCGGCCCGTCGGTTGCGGATCCGCAGCGCGACCAGACCGACCAGGAATCCCCAGGTCGCACCGAGCAGGACCGCGATCGGCCACGGCAGGAACTCGCCGAGGTTGAACAGTCCGGTGATCAGGGCGCTGAACGGCACCACCAGGAGGTACGGCTGCACTCTCGTCATGATCGGAGTCAACCATTTTGCTGCTTGAAGCAGCTACTGCTGGGAGCAGTTACCAGGGTCCGTTCAGGGGAACCCGTAGGTTTGGTCCATGGCGAGCACCCGCGACGAACTGCTGGACGCTCTGATCCAGGAGATGCCGTGGTACATCTCGGCCGCGACGCGCTTCCAGATCGCCGTCGCCGACCAGCTCGGGATGCCGTTGACCGACGTCCACGCGATCGGCGCCCTGCTGGAGATCGGGCCGGCCGGGGTACGGCGGCTGGCTGATCTGATGGGGATGACCACCGGCGCCGTCACCCGCCTGGTCGACCGGCTGGAGCGGGCCGGCTACGTGCGCCGCGAACCCGACCCGGCCGACCGCCGCCGCGTTGTCGTGCAGGTCGTTCCCGAGCGCGTCGCCGACATCGCGCGTTACTACGAACCGATCGGCGAACACTGGTCTCAGCAGGTCTCGGCGTACTCCGACGCCCAACTGAAGTTCCTGCTCGACTTCCTCCGCCAAGGCCGCGAACACGCCCAGACGGAGACCACAACCCTCCGTACCCAGGGTCGCCCACACGCCACCCGCCGCAGGGCGGCCGACTGAGTCAGGCCGGCGTACGCAGGACCGCCCACTGGTAGTGCATGGATCCCCCGTCACGCCACGACGACCATTGCTCAACCGTGCCGTGCCGCGCGAGAGCCTCCTGCATCGCGCTGTCGGTCCGGATGCTGAAGAACCGCCCCGGCCCGAACCCACTCTCGTCCTGCCAGACGCGTTCCCCGCCAACCTCGTCACCCCACAGGCCGATCCCCACCGGAGCGCCCGGCTGCAGCACCCGCACGATCTCCGCCAACGCCTTGTCGAGATCCGCATCCGCGACGTGCAACAGCGTGCTCATCGTCCAGCCCGCCTCGAACGTCCCATCCTCGAACGGCAACTCCAGCACCGAGGCGACCTGCGCATCCAGCCCGAGCGACCGGCAAGCTTCGACACTGGCCGGAGCCAAATCGACACCGGTATAGGCGACCCCAGCCGCTGCGAACGCTTCGCCGTCGCGGCCAGGGCCGCAACCGATCTCGACCACCGAGCGTCGGCCCTCTGCGTCCAACTGGCGCAGGTATGCCTCGCGCACCCGGACCCTGTTGTCGGGCAGTTGCCGATCCTGACGGTCGCGAACCTCGTTCGTGTAGTAGCTGATCAGGTCGCTCTCGCGCTGTGCCCGCGCTTCATTCGTCACTGCTTCGTGGCCCTCAGGGCGAAGAGAAGCGGGACGCGGGGTGCGTCGTCGGGGAGGCGCCACCAGCCTTCGGGGGTTTGTTGCATGGAAGGCCAGCGCGGCCACTGCAGGACTTCGGATTCGCGCAGGGTGGTGACGGTGAGGCCGGTGGCGGCGAGCGTGGTGACCAACTCGCCGAGGCCGTGGCGCCATTCGTAGCTGCGTTGGCGGCCGGGCACCTCGTCACCGGTGTACGTGACGGTCGAGTCGTGCGCGATCGGGCCGCGTCCTTCGAGGTAATCGGTGCGGATCGTCAGATCGTCGGATTCATCGGGGAGCGAGACCGGGCGGAGCGCGTTGAGGAGCGGGTGGAACTCGACGATGTACAGAGCGCCGCCCGGCTTGAGGAGATCGCGGACCACCTTCGCCCACTGCTGCAGATCGGGCAGATAGCAGAGTGCGCCCTTGCCGGTGTAGACGACATCGAACTGACGGCCCGGCAGCGCTTCGACCGCGTCGTACACATTGGCGTGCACGTACTCGATGTCCAGCCCGGCGTCGGCCGCTATCCGTCGCGCTTCCTCGAGCGACCGCGCGGACAGATCAAGACCGGTGGTGCGCGCCCCGCGTCGGGCGAACGCGATCGTCTCGGTCCCGAGGTGACACTGCAGATGCAGTACGTCGCGCGCCTCGAGCGGTCCGAGATCCGCCCACTCGTAGTCCGCGAACCAGTACTCGGCCGGCTGACTGTAGAACCCGCTCGCCGCATGCAACGGCGCCCGCGCATCCCAATCCGCCTCATTGGCCGCCACCATCTGCCGCGTATCCGCGTCCAACGTCACCGGCGCCTCCGTTCGTCCGCGTTGAGCCACAGCCCAGTCTGCCCAAGTACGGGTCCACACCTCGGCGCTCATGCTCATCGCGGATTCGGTCTCGCTCTCACTCGCCTCTTGTTCAAGGTTATGGAGTAAGCTTGAACATGGAAGGGAATTGATCATGGCGCGGGTGGAGTTGCATCGATGGCCCGGGCATCCGGATGGGTTCACCCGGGCGGAGCGGTTGGGCGGGTCGTACGAGCTGTACTTCCCGGATCCGCTGGTCGGGCGTGTGTTCGACCTGAGCGACGAGGTGCTGGCCGCGCTGGAGGATGCGGCCGGCGATCTCGGTCGGCTTGATGCGACAGCCGCCGTACTGACGAACAGTGAGGCGCTGGCGCGACTGCTCCTGCGGGCCGAGGCGGTGGGGTCGTCGCAGATCGAGGGGCTGGTGGTCGGAGCGCGGCGGCTGCTGAAGGCAGAGGTGTTGCAGGAGCGGCAGCGGGATGTGACCGCCGAGGAGGTTCTCGGCGCGGTCGACGCGATGACGTGGGTGACCGAGTCCGTGCAGGCCGGCGACAAACTCGAGGTCGAGCATCTGCTGGAGGCCCATCGACGACTGATGGCGCATTCGCCGACCCCCGACCTCGGCGGCGAGGTCCGCTACCTGCAGAACTGGATCGGCGGCCGCTCCCCCGCCGAGGCGTACTACGTCCCACCGCCGGCCCAACTGATCCCCGAACTGCTGGCCGACCTGATGACGTTCGTCCGCGGGTCCCGCCTGCCGGTGCTGGCGAAGACCGCGATCGCCCACGCACAGTTCGAGACGATCCATCCCTTTGCCGACGGCAACGGTCGGACCGGCCGGGCGCTGATCCACCTGATCCTGCGCGCGGAAGGCCTGGTCGAGCGGACCGTCCCGCCGGTGTCGCTGTCGCTCGCGACCCACGCGACCCAGTACGTCGAGGCGCTCACCGCCTTCAGGCACACCGGCAAGCCGACCAGCCCGCGCGCCCGCACCGCGGCCAACCAGTGGCTGCTGATGTTCGCCGCCGCGTGCAGTCACGCGACCGCGGAGGCGGCCCGATTCGAGCGAGCCGCGGCCGACCTCAAGACCGACTGGCGTGAGCGCGCCGCACCGGTCCGGGCCGGCTCGGCCGTGGAACTGTTGATCGACACGCTCCCGGCCGCGCCCGTGGTCACGCTGGCCGGCGCGGCGCGGTTGATCGACCGATCGCAACAGGCCGCCAACCAGGCGCTCGCCCGGTTGGTCGAGGCGCGCATCCTGCGCGAGGTCACCGACGGCCGCCGGAACCGCGTCTACGAGGCGCCCGAACTGATCGACGCCTTCACCCTGCTGGAACGACGATTCGCCAGCCCGGCCGCCGATACCAGGATCAAACCGCCTACCAGACCAGTACCGTCGAGGCCAGAACCGACACACCGTCCACATTGACTTTCTCCTCCCGTCGGACAACAATTCGAACACATGTTCGATCCTGCTGCAAAATCCGACGGGGAGCGTGAGGAAACGTGATGCCGGAGCCGTTCGACTGGGACATCCTGCACCGCCCATCGGCGATGGCGATGGTCCGCGGCCAGCTCGGCTTCAGCTGGATGGTGTTGTCCGGCCGGCTCGCCGAGCTGACCGACGAGCAGTACTTCTGGCAGCCGAGCGGCGAGGCGCTGACCGTCGTACGACGCCATTACACCGGCCGGTTCCGATCACTCGGCTCCGGGGAGTGGGTCGCCCAGTGGCCCGATGAGCCCGACCATCGCGGGCCACGCACGATCGCCTGGCTGATCGCGCACCTGACCGAGCAGTTCTTCGAGCGCTGGGAGTGGACCTTCGGCGAGAGCCGCCAAGGGCGCGCCGACATCACCCTGCACGGCAACGCGCGCGACGCGGTCGCCTGGCTGGAGCACTGGGTCGACGCCTGGCAGGACTCGATCGCCGCGCTGGACGAGGATCAGGTGATGACCGTCGGCCTCAGCCAGGCGACCGAACTCGACGCCGGCGAGCCCTTCGGTCACGTCGTACTGCGGCTCAACCGCGAGCTCATCCACCACGGTTCAGAGATCATGACGCTGCAGGATCTTTATGCGGCCGCCGCGTGACAACCACAACATGTGCGACACACGGCGTGGCGCTACCACAAGATCTAGGTCCGGCCACCTAGCATCGCTACTGCTGGTGGTTCGGAGCGGCCGGCTGACACGGCGGGCCGTTCCGAGGCAACAGGGGAATCCGGTGCGAATCCGGAGCTGCCCCGCAACGGTGAGCGGAAGCCTTCCGCGAGTCCGGATACCTGCCACCGGCGCGTGCACCGCCGGTGCATGCGGTCCGAGACCTCGAGGGCGGGTCGCAGGGCGTGACAGCAGCAATCCCGGCCGGTGCTGGCTGTCTCGTCATGCTCCCCCTCCACGAGCGTCCGCGGTCCTCCGAACTCGCGTGGAAAGAGCATCTGTGACCATCGCTTCGTCATCCCGATCGGCGGCTGCCGTGCCGACCGACCAGCCCATCGCGGCCAAACACGGCAGCCAGCTGACCGTCGTCCGCCGCGACGGCAGCAGCACCGCGTTCGACCAAGCCAAGATCTCGGTCGCCGTGACCAAGGCGTTCCTTGCCGTCGAGGGCGCCGAGGCCGGCGCCACTCACCGGGTCCGGGACCTGGTGACCGACCTGACCGGCCGGGTCGTCGACGCCCTGACCAGCCGCGGCGACAGCCGTCGCAGCGTCCAGGTCGAGGACATCCAGGACCAGGTCGAGCTCGCGCTGATGCGCGCCGGTGAGCACCAGGTCGCCCGCGCGTACGTCCTCTACCGGGAGGAGCGCACGAAGGCCCGCACTCCCGCCGACCCGGCCGGTATCACCGAGAAGCCCGCGATCACCGTCCGCGCGACCGACGGCAGCACCGCACCACTGGACGTCGACCGGCTGCGCGTGATCGTTGCGGAGGCGGCCAAGGGGCTCGACTCGGTCGACCCCGAGCTGATCCTCGACGAGACCCTCGGCTCCTGCTACGACGGCATCGCGCAGCACGAGGTCGAGCTCGCGCTGGTGATGGCTGCCCGGGCCTACGTGGAGACCGAGCCGCAGTACAGCTTCGCCGCGTCCCGCCTGCTGCTGGACCAGATCCGCCGCGAGGCGCTCGGCCGGGTCCACGGTGAGCCGCGTCAGGCGAGCCAGGCCGACATGACCGAGGCGTACCCGGCGTACTTCCCGGAGTACATCCGGACCGGGATCGAGGCGGGTCAGCTCGATCCGGAGCTGGCCGCGTTCGACCTGACCAGGCTCGCGGCGGCGATCCGGCCCGAGCGGGATCTCGACTTCGCGTTCCTCGGCCTGCAGACCCTCTACGACCGGTATCTGCTGCACATCGACAAGGTCCGGTACGAGCTGCCGCAGGCGTTCTTCCTGCGGGTGGCGATGGGGATGGCGCTGCGCGAGGACGACCGGGAGGCGCGGGCGATCCAGTTCTACGAGCTGCTCAGCTCGTTCCGGTTCATGTCGTCGACGCCGACGCTGTTCAACTCCGGCACCACTCGGCCGCAGCTGTCGTCGTGCTTCCTGACCACCGTCGAGGACGACTTGGCCGGCATCTTCACCAAGATCCGCAACAACGCCCTGCTCGCCAAGTACTCCGGCGGCCTCGGCAACGACTGGACCCCGGTCCGCGGCATCGGCGCCAAGATCCGCGGCACCAACGGTGAGTCGCAGGGCGTCGTACCGTTCCTGAAGATCGCCAACGACACCGCGGTCGCGGTCAACCAGGGCGGCAAGCGCAAGGGCGCGGTCTGTGCGTACCTGGAGACTTGGCACATCGACATCGAGGAGTTCCTCGACCTCCGCAAGAACACCGGCGACGAGCGGCGCCGGACCCACGACATGAACACGGCGAACTGGGTTCCCGACCTGTTCATGCAGCGCGTCGAGGCCGACGGCCAGTGGACCCTCTTCTCCCCCGACGAGGTTCCCGACCTCCACGACCTGTACGGCGCTGCCTTCGCCGAGGCCTACCGTGGTTACGAAGAAGCCGCCGAGCGGGGCGAGATCAGGGTGTTCCGGCGGGTCCGGGCAGTCGAGCTGTGGCGGCGGATGCTGACCGTGCTGTTCGAGACCGGGCATCCGTGGATCACCTTCAAGGACGCCTGCAACCTGCGGTCGCCGCAGCAGCACGACGGCGTGGTCCACTCCTCGAACCTGTGCACCGAGATCACCCTCAACACCACCGTCGACGAGACGGCCGTCTGCAACCTCGGTTCGGTCAACCTGGTCGCTCATCTGACCGAAGGCGGTCTCGACGCCGAACTGCTGCGCGACACCGTGAAGACGGCAGTGCGGATGCTCGACAACGTCATCGACGTGAACTTCTACACCACCCCGGAGTCCGAGCGGGCGAACCAGCGGCACCGCCCGGTCGGCCTCGGTCTGATGGGGTTCGCCGACGCGTTGTTCACGCTGCGAATCCCCTACTCCTCCGACGAGGCCGTCGCCTTCGCGGACAGCTCGATGGAGCAGATCAGCTACCACGCGATCGACGCGTCCAGCGACCTCGCCGCCGAGCGCGGCCGCTACTCGTCGTACGACGGTTCGCTGTGGAGCCAGGGCATCCTGCCGATCGACTCGATCGCACTGCTCCGGAACGCCCGGGACGGCGACGTGATCGTTGATGAGGGCAAGCAACTCGACTGGGACGCGCTGCGCGACAAAGTACTGCGTACCGGGATGCGCAACTCCAATGTGATGGCGATCGCGCCGACCGCGACGATCTCCAACATCTGCGGGGTCAGCCAGTCGATCGAGCCGACGTACAGCAACCTGTTCGTGAAGTCGAACATGTCCGGTGAGTTCACCGTGGCCAACCCGTACCTGGTCGCCGAACTGAAGGCGCGCGGACTGTGGGACCAGGTGATGGTGTCGGACCTGAAGTACCACGACGGCATCCTGGCCGGTATCGAGCGGATCCCGGCCGACCTGCGCGAGTTGTACGCGACCGCGTTCGAGATCGACCCGCAGTGGCTGGTGAAGGCGGCGTCGCGGCGGCAGAAGTGGATCGACCAGGCGCAGTCGCTGAACCTCTACATGTCCGCGCCGTCGGGCCGGGCGCTGGACGAGCTGTACCGGTCGGCATGGCGTCATGGCCTCAAGACGACGTATTACCTGCGTTCCCAGTCAGCGACCCATGTGGAGAAGTCCACCCTGAAGGGCACCGACGGCCGGCTCAACGCCGTACCCGTCGCCCTGCCTGAACCGGCCCTGCCCGAGCCGGCCGGCGCCATGTGCGCAATTGATGACCCGGAATGCGAGGCGTGCCAGTGACCACGGGACTGGGAGAGATCGCAGTCGGCGCGGACCGGGTCCACGTCGCTGACAAGGCGATGATCAACGCGCGGGCCGACGTCAACCAGTTGCTGCCGCTGAAGTACCGGTGGGCCTGGGAGAAATACCTTGCCGGGTGCAACAACCACTGGATGCCGACCGAGGTGTCCATGCAGGCAGACATCGCGTTGTGGAAGTCGCGCGACGGTTTGACCGAGGACGAGCGGATGATGCTGAAGCGCAACCTTGGCTTCTTCGCCACCGCGGAGTCGCTGGTCGCGAACAACATCGTCCTGGCCGTGTATCGCCAGCTGACCAACCCCGAGTGCCGGCAGTACCTACTGCGCCAGGCGTTCGAGGAGGCCGTGCACACGCACACCTTCCAGTACATCTGTACGTCGCTCGGCCTCGACGAGGGCGAGTTGTTCAACATGTACCGCGAAGTGCCGTCGATCTCGGACAAGGACGCCTGGGCGCTGAAGTACACCCAGCATCTTGAGGACCCGGACTTCCGCACCGGGACGCCGGAGTCCGACACCGCCTTCCTGCGCGACCTGATCGCGTTCTACGTGGTGTTCGAGGGGATGTGGTTCTACACCGGGTTCGCGCAGATCCTGTCGCTCGGCCGGCGGAACAAGATGGTCGGGATCGCCGAGCAGTACCAGTACATCCTGCGCGACGAGTCGATCCACCTGAACTTCGGTATCGACTGCATCAACCAGATCAAGCAGGAGAACCCGCACCTGTGGACGGCCGAGTTCCAGGCCGAGGTGCGGCAGATGCTGACCGAGGCGTGTGAGCTCGAGGTGGCCTACGGGCGCGCGACGATGCCGAACGGCATGCTCGGGCTGACCGCGGAGCTGTGCGAGCAGTACATGCACTTCATCACCGACCGACGGGCCGAACAGATCGGCCTCGCCGCCATCTTCGGCGAGACCCGCAACCCGTTCGGCTGGATGTCGGAGGTGATGGACCTGAAGAAGGAGAAGAACTTCTTCGAGACCCGCGTGATCGAGTACCAGTCGTCCAGCGGGTTGAGCTGGGACTGACTACCGAACGGAGAACCCCGGGCCCGCCCCGGGGTTCTCCTAGCTTCGGCTGTAGTCGACGTCCAGGACGCCGATGACCTTCTCCAGGCGGGCGGCCACCCGGCCGGCGTCGAAGCCGTCGCCCTCGACCGTGATGCGCAGTGAGCCGTCGTCGAGCGACAGCGCGAGTTCGCGCACGTCGTACGGGTTCAGCATGACGGCGATGCGCGCGAGCATGCCCTCGGTCTCGACGACCTGGGCGCTGAAGACGGTGACTGTTCGTTCGACCGCGAGCAGGCTCATCGCGCGACCTCCTTGTGACGGAGCAGGCCGTAGGTATAGCCGTCGACGAGGGCTTCCCAGGACGCCTCGACGATGTTGTGACCGACCCCGACCGTCACCCAGGAGCCCTCGCCGTCCGCGGTCTCGATCAGGACCCTGATCACCGCATCGGTGCCGTGGCCCTGGTCGAGGATGCGGACCTTGTAGTCGACCAGCTCGAACTTGTTCACCACCGGGTACGCGCGCTCGATCGCGGTCCGCAGCGCGTGGTCGAGGGCGTTCACCGGGCCGTTGCCCTCACCGGTGACGATCTCCCGGTCGCCGGCCGCGACCAGCTTCACCGTCGACTCCGAGACCGCCTCACCGTCGGCGCGCGACTCGGTGATCACCCGCCACGACTCGACGTCGAAGAAGCTGGCCCGCTGACCGGTGACCTCCTCGGTGAGCAGCAGTTCGAACGACGCGTCGGCGGCCTCGAAGGTGTACCCGCGGGCCTCCATCTCCTTGACCCGGTCGGTCACCCGGCTGACCAGTTCGCGGTCGTTGCCGAGGTCGAAGCCGAGTTCGCGGCCCTTCAGCTCGACGCTGGCCCGGCCGGCCATCTCGGAGACGAGCATCCGCATGTCGTTGCCCACCCGGGCCGGATCCGTGTGCTGGTAGAGGTCGGGATCCACCTTGATGGCACTGGCGTGCAGCCCCGCCTTGTGGGCGAAGGCGGACACACCGACGTACGGCTGCCGGGTCGACGGCGGCACGTTCGTCACTTCGGCGATCGCGTGCGCGATCCGGAACGACTCGGCCAGCTTGCCGGCCGGTAGCAGTTCCAGCTCCCGCTTCAGTTCGAGGTTGGCGACGATCGCGAGCAGGTCCGCGTTCCCGGTCCGTTCGCCGTACCCGTTGATGGTGCCCTGGACGTGCGTGACGCCGGCCTCGACGGCGGCGATCGAGTTCGCCACCGCGCAGCCGGCGTCGTTGTGACAGTGGATGCCGAGCCGGGCCCCGGTGGATTCGAGGACGTCGCGGACGATGTCCTGCAACTCCCGCGGCAGCGTCCCGCCGTTGGTGTCGCACAACGCGACCACGTCGGCGCCGGCCTCGGTGGCTACCCGTACGACCTCGAGGGCGTAGGCGCGGTTGGCGCGGTAGCCGTCGAAGAAATGCTCGGTGTCCAGGAAGACCCGCTGGCCGTTCTCGCGCAGGTGGCGGACCGTGTCGGCGACCATCCGGAGGTTCTCGTCGAGAGTCGTCCTCAACGCGCGTTCGACGTGCGCATCGTGGCTCTTGGCAACGAGTGTGACGACCGCGGCACCGGACTCACGCAGGGCGGCGACCTGCTGGTCGTCGGCGGCCGAGGTCTCGGGCTTGCGGGTCGCGCCGAAGGCGGCGAACGTCGCGTTCCGCAGGTGCAACTCGGACCGGGCGCGCTCGAAGAACTCGGTGTCCTTCGGCACCGCGCCCGGCCAGCCACCCTCGATGAAGCCAACGCCCAAGTCGTCCAGGTGCTGCGCAATGGCGATCTTGTCGGCCACGGACAGCGCCAGCCCCTCCTGCTGCGCGCCGTCGCGCAGAGTCGTGTCGTAGACGTGGAAATCGTCCGAGATGCTCATGGTCGGCCTTCCGGAGGGGGTTGGCGGTGTTCGCGACGGTGTTCAGGTTCACGGCTGAGTTTCATGACTGGGGCAAACAAAAAACCTCCCGCAAGGTGCGAGAGGTCTGCGCGCTCAGGTACAGCTTGCTGAGCGCGCCTAGAGAATAATGACCTGGTAGTTCTTCATGACATTTCGCAGTCTGCCACAACCTGTCCATGGGGTGGCGGAAACGTCTCGAATCACGAACATTCAGTACTGCGGGGTGCCGCACAGTCCAGGTTCTACGCGGTAAGCGACCAGCCCGGGTCGTCCCAGGCAGTGTAGAAGTCCTCCCGGCTGAGCGGGCGCAGACCCCACTCGTCGCGGTCCAGGGCCTGGTCTGTGAGCATGCCCTCATCGTCCTCGAGACGCTGCCACCAGTAGCGGGTCAGCGTGCCGTCCTCGGCCGCGCCGAGCTGGCGGACCACGACCCATTCGCGCTCGTGCCAGACCGCCTCGTACAGCCAGTCGGTGCCCTCGTCGTCGGCCAGGGCGCCGTACGTCCGTGGCGCGGTGCCGCGATCGAGGTCCCGGATCAGCTCGACGGTCGACCGGATCGCGGCCATCGTCTCGGGCGACCAGCCACGCCGCTCGGCGAGCTGCGCGTAATAGGCCTCGACGTCGTCCGGGAAGCTGCTCATGGACCCCGACCCTACCGAAACCCGGCTGCGGACAGCGACCGTCGGTCCACACCCCAAACCTGAAAAGATCCTGTGAAACGCCCGCTCGAGAAAGGCCTGTCGGTGTCCGGGTCAGACGAACGACCCGAAGTCACCGATGGGTGGCCTGGGCACCTTTCTCTTCCTCGCCTATCCCGTGCTGGTAGTGGCCGCGCTGCTGTACACGAACGGGACGCTGTTCGCACTGGCCAGAGGATTCGCCGGACTCGGGGTCACGATCCTGATCATGGTGAGCAAGCCGGATCGTCACCCGCTGGACTGGACCGGGGCGCCGGTCGTTGCCCTTGGCCTCTGGGTGCTGGCGATCATAGTGAGCAGCCACGGGCGGTCGGCGACTCGGGCCTGACAGCAGCCTGGACGTGACAGCGGCCCGGCGCGTGCGCCGGGCCGCTGCGAAGACAGAGCTTCAGCAGACGCGGGTCATCCAGCCGTGCGGGTCTGCCGCGCGGCCGTACTGGACGTCGAGGAGGGCGCTGCGGACGGCGGCGGTGACCGGGCCACCGTTGCCGTCGGCCACCTGGACGTCGCCGTCCTTCCACTTCAGCGACGCGACCGGCGTGATCACCGCGGCGGTGCCGCAGGCGAACACCTCGCGGATCCTGCCGGAGGCCGCGCCGTCACGCCACTCGTCGATCGAGATCTTCCGCTCGGTGACGTGGAACCCGAGGTCGGTGACGAGCTTCAGGATCGAGTCCCGGGTGACGCCCTCGAGGATGGTGCCGGACAGCTCCGGGGTGACCACGGAGTTGTCGTCGAGGACGAAGTACAGGTTCATCCCGCCGAGTTCCTCGACCCACTTCTTCTCCACCGCGTCGAGGAACGCGACCTGGTCGCAGCCCTGCTCGATGGCCTCGGCCTGGGCCAGCAGTGACGACGCGTAGTTGCCACCCGTCTTGGCCGCACCGGTGCCGCCGGGGGCGGCCCTGGTGTACTCCTCGCTCAGCCAGATCCGGACCGGCTTGACGCCGTTCGCGAAGTAGGAGCCGGCCGGCGACGCGATCGCGACGTACGTGACGTGGGCCGACGGGCGGACGCCGAGGAACGGGTCCGAGCCGAACATGAACGGCCGCAGGTAGAGCGACGTCTCACCACCGCCGGGCACCCAGGCGCGGTCGATCTCGACCAGCTTCCGCAGCGAGTCCAGGAAGGCCGCCTCGGGCAGCTCCGGCAGCGCGAGCCGGTGCGCGGACTTCGCGAACCTGGCCGCGTTGGCCTCGGGGCGGAACATGTGGATCGAGTCGTCGGGATGCCGGTAGGCCTTCATCCCCTCGAAAATGGTCTGGGCGTAGTGGAACACCGCGGTGGCCGGAGACAGCTCCAGCGGTCCGTAGGCGGTGATCCTCGCGTCGTGCCAGCCGTTCTCCTTGGTCCAGGTGGCGATCGCCATGTGGTCGGAGAAGTTCTGCCCGAATCCCGGGTTCGCCAGGATCTCGGCGCGCTGGTCGTCGCTGGCCGGTTGGGTGGTTGGCTCAACGGTGAACTGCAGATCGGCGCTCATAGCCGCACCGTACCTCTTGGCCAAGTGGTCATGCGAGCGTCCACCTTTCAGCCCAGGGCACGCTTGGCGATCGCGTCGCCGATCTCGGCAGTGGTCCGGGCGGCGCCGGTGCGCTCCTCGATATCGGCCGTGACGGCCGCCTCGATCGCGGCCGCGGCCTCGGTCAGGCCGAGGTGGTCGCACAGCAGCGCGGCAGACAGGATCGCGGCGGTCGGGTCCGCCTTCTGCTGGCCGGCGATGTCCGGGGCGGAGCCGTGCACCGGCTCGAACATGCTCGGCGCGGTCCGGTCCGGGTTGATGTTCGCGCTGGCGGCCAGCCCGATACCACCGCTGATCGCGGCGGCCAGGTCGGTGATGATGTCGCCGAACAGGTTGTCGGTGACGATCACGTCGAAGCGGGCCGGGTCGGTGACCAGGAAGATGGTCGCGGCGTCCACGTGCAGGTAGTCCACCGTGATCTCAGGGAACTCCTTGGCCACTGCGTCGACGGTCCGCTTCCACAGGTGACCGGCGTACACGAGCACGTTGTTCTTGTGCACCAGGGTGAGCTTCTTGCGCGGCCGCGCCTGGGCCCGGGCGAACGCGTCCCGGACCACCCGCTCGACGCCGTACGCCGTGTTGACCGACACCTCGGTGGCGATCTCGGCCGGCGTTCCGACCCGGAGCGCGCCGCCGTTGCCGACGTACGGGCCCTCGGTGCCCTCGCGGACGACGACGAAGTCGACCTCGCCCGGGTTCGCCAGCGGCGAGCCGACGGACGGGTAGATCTTCGAAGGGCGCAGGTTGACGTAGTGGTCGAGGGTGAACCGGAGCTTCAGCAGCAGACCGCGCTCGAGCGTGCCGGACGGAACCGTCGGGTCGCCGATCGCGCCGAGCAGGATCGCGTCGTGGCCGCGGATGCTCTCCAGCTCGGCGTCCGGCAGCGTCTCACCGGTCGCGTGCCAGCGCCGCGCGCCGAGGTCGTACTCGGTCCGCTCGAACGTCACGCCGTGCTGCGCGGCGACCGCATCGAGCACCTTCAGCGCCTCGGTGGTCACCTCGGGTCCGATCCCGTCACCGGGGACTACGGCCAGCGTGAAGGTCTTGTTGGTGCTCACTTCGTGGGTTCTCCCCCGTTGTAGAGACGGTTGATGGCTTCCTGCGCCGCTCTGGCCTCGGGTGCGGTGTCGGACGTACGGCGGGCCGGACGGCGGCGCCGGGCCGCCTTCCGCTCCCGGGCGTCGATCGCGGGCCAGTTGGCTGGGTACATGTCATACATGCTGCACTCCGGTGGGTCGCGTCAACCGCCGGGACGAACCGACGGTTGCGGGCGGCATGATGGGCCCGAATTTACTCTGACGTCCGACTATTTCACCACTATGCGGGCAGCTTGTCCCGGGATGTGAGATGTCGGTGCTGGGACTGGGCCGATGCTGTGCGACTCTCAGCCGGTGAGTGCTCCTCCAGAACTGCCGCCGCTGGTATCGGCGGCCCTCAGCCTGTCCGGACGGCGCGGATTCGTCAGCTCGACCCGGAACGAGACCGGCCGGTTGCTCGCGACCCTCGCGGCGTCGAGGACAGGACTGCTCGGCGAACTCGGGACCGGCTGCGGGGTCGGCTCGGCCTGGTTGCGCAGCGGCGCGGGAGACAACACCCGGATCGTCACCGCGGAGAGCGATCCGCAGCTGGCCAAGGTGGTGGCGGAGCTGTTCGCCGACGACGAGCGGATCGAGGTCGTCTCGGCCGACTGGACCGCGCTGATCGAGCGGGGCCCGTTCGCCCTCTTGTTCGTCGACGCCCGGGAGGCGAAGCTGTCCGCCCGCGACATCATCGCCGACGTGATCGAGCCCGGCGGCTTCGTCGTACTGGACGACTTCACGCCGTCCGCGGTGTGGCCACCGATGTACCAGGGGCGGGTCGACACGCTGCGGCAGGAGTGGCTGATGGACACGCGCTTCACCACCGTCGAGGTGATGGTCGCCCCCGACGCCGCCGTACTGCTGGCTACCCGGCGCTGAGAATGCAGGCGGGCCCGAGCCATTGGGCTCGGGCCCTGGTCGGCCGCCATGCGCCTGCGGGCGGCTGACTGCCTCCAGTAAAGCAGTCGTTGGACTGAATCAGGCTTCCAGGTCCACGGTACGGGCGGTGTCCGCCTGCACGGCCGTGGAGATGTCGTCCAGGACACCGGTCGCGATCGCGGAGTCGACGGCCAGCGCGACCAGCGCCTTGCCGCCCTTGCGGTCCCGGCTGACCTGCATGCCGGCGATGTTCACCTCGGCGTCGCCGAGGATCCGGCCGATCTGGCCGACGATGCCCGGGCGGTCCTCGTAGGTGAGGAAGGCCAGGTGCGCGGACAGCTCGATCTCGACGTCGAACCCGTCGACCTCGACCAGCCGCTCGGACTGCCGGACGCCGACCAGCGTGCCGCTCACCGACACCTGGACACCGTCGGCCAGCGTGCCGCGCAGGGTGATCAGGTTGCGGTGCTCGGGGCTGTCGTGGTCGGTGACGAGACGGACCTCGAGGCCGCGCTCGGCCGCCAGCAGCGGGGCGTTCACGTACGAGACGTTGTCCTCGACCACATCGGCGAACACGCCCTTCAGCGCGGCCAGCTCGAGCACCTTCACGTCCCACTGGGTGATCTCGCCGCGGACCTCGACATCGAGCTGTTGCGCGACGCCGCCGGCCAGCGCGGTGAAGATGCGGCCGAGCTTCTCGGTCAGCGCGATCCCCGGCCGGACGTCCTCGGCGATGACACCGCCCTGGACGTTGACCGCGTCCGGGACCAGCTCACCGGACAGGGCGAGGCGGACCGACTTGGCGACCGCGATACCGGCCTTCTCCTGCGCCTCGTCGGTGGAGGCGCCCAGGTGCGGGGTGGCGATCACGTTCTCGAACTCGAACAGCGGCGAGTCGGTGCACGGCTCGGTCGCGAACACGTCCAGGCCGGCGCCGGCCACCCGGCCCTCCTTGAGTGCGGTGTAGAGCGCCTGCTCGTCGACGATGCCGCCGCGAGCCGCGTTGACGATGATGACCTCGGGCTTGACCTTGTGCAGCTGCTCGTCGCCAATCAGGCCGATCGTCTCCGGGGTCTTCGGCAGGTGCACGGAGATGAAGTCACTGACCGACAGCAGTTCGTCGAGGGTGGCGAGCCGGACGCCCATCTGCGCGGCCCGGCCGGCCTGCACGTACGGGTCGTAGGCGATCACGTTCATGCCGAAGGCGGCCAGCCGCTGCGCGACCAGGACGCCGATCTTGCCCAGGCCGACGATGCCGACGGTCTTCTCGAACAGCTCGACACCGGAGTACTTGCTGCGCTTCCACTCGCCGTTCTTCAGCGACTGGTCGGCGGCCGGGACCCGGCGCGCGGCGGCGAGCAGCAGCGCGACCGCGAGCTCGGCGGCGCTGACGATGTTGGAGGTCGGCGCGTTGACCACCATCACGCCCGCCTGGGTGGCGGCCTTCACGTCCACGTTGTCCAGGCCGACACCGGCGCGGGCGACGACCTTGAGCCGCTTGGCGGCGGCCAGGGCCTCGGCGTCCACCTTGGTGGCGCTGCGGATCAGGATGGCGTCGACATCGGCGATGGCCGGGATCAGTTCGGCGCGGTCGGCGCCGTTGATCTGGCGGATCTCGAAATCGGGGCCGAGCGCCTCGACGGTGGCCGGGCTGAGCTCTTCGGCGATCAGGACGACGGGCCGGGTTACGTCAGTCATGGGAGAAGTCTCCTGCAGAAGCGGTAGGGGCTCGAAAGATCAGAGCACCGCGCTGTGCCCGCTGTCACTGATAGTACCTCGTCGCTCCAGGGCGCGCTGAGGCACCCAGGATCCGGTCAGTCGGCGTCGCAGCTCTGCGCGGTGGCGACCGAGGTGCCCTGATCGAGGCGGAGCTGGCCGCTGTCGCGGACGAGCCGGTAGCGCAGGTCCAGCCGGTTGCAGGTCTGGCCCTGGGCACCGTTGGCGTTCGGCGAGAACAGCACCGTGAAGGTCATCCGGACGTTCGCGCCGTCGACGGCGTACCGGGTCACCTCGGTGATCTTGGCGCCGAAGAAGTACGACGTCTCGTGGCTGCTGCGGTCCTTCTCCTCCGAATAGGCGCGGAGCAACCGCCGGGAGTACACCTGCTGGCGCAGCCCGGCGAAATCATGCCGGTTCAGCAAGGTCAGGTAGCTGCCGAGCAGCTTCTGCGACTCCACCGCCAGCGGGGTCGACGCGACGAGCAGCTCCGGGACCACCGCGTTCTGCGGACCACGCGAGCGCTGACAGGTCCCGCCCGCCTCGGGCGTGAGGCCGGCGGCGTTCGGTACGACGTACTCCCGCAACTTCTCCAGCGGCACGATCGTGCTGGCCGGGACCGTGTCGCCGGTGACGAGGCCGACCACCTGACCGGTCTTGTCGATGATCGGGCCGCCGAGTTTGGCCTGGTTCATCCAGGAGCTGAGCGCCTGCGGCTGTTCCTCCGTACCGACCGACCGGGAGGTCACGGCCCCTGCCGCGGTGTAGCCGAGCAGCGCGCGCTCGGCCTTCGGGTCGGGGTTCGGCGGCGCCAGCGGCACGGGTTCGGTGTCCAGTCGCCCGATCAGGCGCAGTACGGCGACTCCGTCCGCGCTGGTGCCGAGCGGGTTGGCCCGGCGGACCCGGCCGTCCTCGGTCTCGATCGCGATCGACAGCGGCTGCTTGATGGCGGAGGCGGCGGTGAGGATCAGGCCATCACCGATCAGTACGCCGCTCGCCTCGCCGGTCCCCTCGCAGGTCGTGGCCAGGACGCGGACCACACCTGGTCTGACCGCCTCGAGGATCTTCTCGGTGTCGATCCGCAGGCTCTCCGCGCGGACGTACCAGCCGGCGCTCGCCCCGGCGGCGAGGATCAGCAGGACGACGACGAACCCGGCCAGGAACCGGCCGAACTTCCACGGCCGGCGCGGCGGTGGCGGCGGTGTCCGCGGCGTACTCGTCTGGAGCTGGGTGAGCGTGGCCGCGCCCGCGGGGACACGCCGAGGCGGCCGTGGCAGTTGCCCGCCGTCCTCCACCACCCCGTCACCTCCCCCATACCCGCACCGGATTCGTCACTGATTGTGCCAAAGACAGGGCAAAGAAGAGGTCCGGGCCATCCACCTGGGTGGCCCGGACCCCAACTTGTGACCCGTCAGCGGGCTGCGGTGCCCTCGACGTAGTCCTCGTCGTGCGACTTGACCCACGCCATCAGGCCGCGCAGTTCCTTACCCACGGCCTCGATCGGGTGCGACTCGCTCTGCTTGCGGAACTCGGCGAACTCGGGCGCGCCGGCGTCCTGGTCGGCGATGAACCGGGCGGCGAAGGTGCCGTCGGTGATGTCGCCGAGGACCTCCTTCATCCGGGCCTTCACCGACGCGTCGATGATCCGCGGGCCGGACACGTAGTCGCCGTACTCGGCCGTGTCGGACACCGACCAGCGCTGCTTGGCGATGCCGCCTTCGTAGATCAGGTCGACGATCAGCTTGAGCTCGTGCAGGCACTCGAAGTACGCGACCTCCGGCTGGTAGCCGGCCTCGGTCAGCGTCTCGAAGCCGGCCTGGATCAGCGCCGACACACCACCGCAGAGGACGGCCTGCTCACCGAACAGGTCGGTCTCGGTCTCCTCGGTGAACGTGGTCTTGATCCCGCCGGCCCGCAGGCCGCCGATGCCCTTGGCGTACGCGAGCGCCAGGTCCCAGGCCTTGCCGGTGGCGTCCTGCTCGACCGCTACCAGCACCGGTACGCCGCGACCCTCGGAGTACTCCCGGCGGACCAGGTGACCCGGGCCCTTCGGGGCGACCATGAACACGTCCACACCGGCCGGCGGCTTGATGTAGCCGAACCGGATGTTGAAGCCGTGACCGAAGACCAGCGCGTCGCCGTCGACCAGGTTCGGCTCGATCGCCTCGGCGTACAGCTTGCGCTGGGCCGGGTCCGGCGCGAGGACGACGATCACGTCGGCCTCCTCGCAGGCCTCGGCCGGGGTGAGCACCCGCAGCCCCTGGGCCTCGGCCTTGGCCCGGCTCTTGGAGCCCTCCGGCAGACCGACGCGGACGTCGACACCGGAGTCGCGCAGCGACAGCGCGTGGGCGTGGCCCTGGCTGCCGTAGCCGAGCACGGCCACGTGCCGGCCCTGGATCACCGACAGGTCGGCGTTGTCGTCGTAGAACATTTCAGCTGCCACTTGGAGCTCTTCTCCTTGAGTTCTGGGTCTTTGAAACTGTCTAGGCCTGGCGGGCGGGGGCCACCGGTCGGCCCGGCGGCGGCGCCGGCACCGGGTGGTGGGGTCGTTCGGCGGGTTGCGCCTGGACGTTCGGCGCGCCGGTCGCGACGTGCGGCGGTGGCACCGGGACCGGCCGCAGCGTGCGGTCGGAGATGGAGCGACTGCCCCGGCCGATCGCCACCATGCCGGACTGCACCAGCTCGCGGACGCCGAAGGGTTCCAGCACCCGGAGCATGGCCTCGAGTTTCTCGGGATTGCCGGTCGCCTCGATCGTGATCGCGTCCGGAGCCACGTCCACCACCTTCGCACGGAACAGCTGGACGGTTTCCAGCACCTGTCCCCTGGTCAGGGTGTCCGCCTTGACCTTCACCAGCAGCAGTTCGCGCTGAACCGTCTGGCTGGGCTCGAGTTCGACGATCTTGATCACGTTCACCAGCTTGTTCAGCTGCTTGGTGATCTGCTCCAACGGCTGCTCGTCCACGCTGACCGCAATCGTCATCCGGGACACCTCGGGGTGCTCGGTCGGACCGACCGCGAGGGAATCGATGTTGAACCCGCGCCGCGAGATCAGCGCCGCCACCCGGGCCAGTACACCGTGCTTGTTCTCCACCAGGATCGACAACGTGTGCTTGCTCATCACAGCTCCTCGGTATCCCAGGCGGGCGCCATGTCGCGGGCGATCTGGATGTCGTCGTTGCTGGTACCGGCCGCGACCATCGGCCAGACCATCGCGTCGCGATGCACGACGAAGTCGACCACCACCGGTGCGTCGGTGACCGCCATCGCCTTCTCGATCGTCGCGTCCACCGAGTCGCGGTCGGAGCAGCGCAGCCCGACGCCGCCCATCGCCTCGGCCAGCTTGGCGAAGTCCGGGATCCGGGCCGAGTGCAGGTCGGTGTTGGAGTAGCGCTTGTCGTAGAACAGCGTCTGCCACTGCCGGACCATGCCCAGCGACTGGTTGTTGATCACGGCAACCTTGATCGGGATGCCTTCCAGCGCACAGGTGACGAGCTCCTGGTTGGTCATCTGGAAGCAGCCGTCGCCGTCGATCGCCCAGACGGTCTTGTCCGGCCGGGCGACCTTGGCGCCCATCGCGGCCGGCACGGCGTACCCCATGGTGCCGAGGCCACCGGAGTTCAGCCAGTGGCCGGGCTTCTCGAACGGCAGGTAGTGCGCGGCCCACATCTGGTGCTGGCCGACGCCCGCGGTGTAGATGGCGTCCGGTCCGGCGATCTTGCCGATCCGCTCGATCACGTACTGCGGTGACAGGGTGCCGTCCTCGGGCTCGTCGTACGCGACCGGGTACTTCGCCCGGACCGACTCGAGCTGGTGCCGCCAGGTGTCGTAAGACGGAGTGCGGCCGGAGCTCGCGATCTCGGTCCGGAGCGCGCCGATGAGGTCGGTGATGACCTCCTTGCAGTCGCCCACGATCGGCACGTCGGCGGCCCGGTTCTTGCCGATCTCGGCCGGGTCGATGTCGGCGTGGATCACCTTCGCCTCGGGCGCGAACGAGTCGAGCTTGCCGGTCACCCGGTCGTCGAACCGCGCGCCCAGGCAGATGAGCAGATCGGAGCGCTGGAGGGCCCCGACCGCGGAGACCGAGCCGTGCATACCGGGCATGCCGAAGTGCAGGTCGTGCGTGTCCGGCAGCGCGCCGCGGGCCATCAGCGTGGTGACCACCGGGAGGCCGAGGAGCTCGGCGAGTTCCTTCAGCTCGGCGTGGGCCTTGGCCCGGATCACGCCGCCGCCGACGTACAGGACCGGCTTCTCGGCGGCCGCGATCAGCCGGGCCGCCTCACGCACCTGCTTGGGGTGCGGGCGGGTCACCGGCCGGTAGCCGGGCAGCGAGAGCTCGGTCGGCCACTGGAAGTCGACCTTCGCCTGCATCGCGTCCTTGGTCACGTCGACCAGCACCGGCCCGGGCCGTCCGGTCGACGCGATGTGGAACGCCTCGGCGACGGTGCTGGCGATGTCGTTCGGGTTGTTGACGAGGAAGTTGTGCTTGGTGATCGGCATCGTGATGCCGCGGATGTCGGCCTCCTGGAACGCGTCCGTGCCGATCGCTGCGCTGGCCACCTGACCGGTGATCGCGACCAGCGGGACCGAGTCCATGTAGGCGTCGGCGATCGGCGTCACCAGGTTGGTCGCGCCGGGTCCGGAGGTGGCCATGCAGACGCCGACCTTGCCGGACGCCGAGGCGTACCCCTGGGCCGCGTGGCCGGCGCCCTGCTCGTGACGTACCAGGATGTGGCGGATCTGGGTCGAGTCGAGCATCGGGTCGTACGCCGGGAGGATCGCGCCACCCGGGATGCCGAAGACGGTGTCCACTCCGGCATGTTCCAGTGCGCGGATCAGAGCCTGTGCCCCGGTCAGCTGCTCACTCATGAGTGCCTTCCTTAGTCCTGTCACGTTTGGCTTTGTCGCGACCGATCCATCCTCGCTCTTGTTTGTCTTCAGGTCACATCTGGGTCGCAGATAGTCGCCCTGGCAACAACTGTGCACATTAAAAACGCCCCCTCCGCCGGGTGGGCTGAAGGGGGCGCGCTCGACTCTGTGGTCGCGTCAGTCGGCGCGCCGCACAAGTACGAGGAGAATCGATCGCATGTGGCAACACTCGCCGACACACTGCGACCGGGTCAAGCTCGGCGCCTGAGGGTCTCATGATATGAGATGCCTGTCTTAAGGAGTGTGAGCTACACCCGCCTGAGTTCGAGCACGGGAATGATGCGGACTCCGGCAGTCCGGCGTGCGTACTCGGCAAAGAACGGGTAGTGCCGCGCTTGCTCGGCGTAGATGCGGTCGTGTTCAGCGCCGGTCACTTCGTGGACGGTCACCTCGTAGGCCTCGGTTCCGCGTTCGACGCTGCCCTCACCGGCGGCAGCCAAGTTGCGGTACCAGTCCGGGTTGGTGGGTGCTCCACTCTTGGTTGCGAAGACGTAGATGATGTCCGGGTCGGTCTCGTGTGGGAGATACATCGTCGGATTGACGTACTCCCGGCCGCTTGTGCGGCCGCGGTGGTGCAACAGGACCATCGGAGCGCCTTCGAAGTTCCCGCCGACCCTGCCCTCGTTCGCTCGGAACTCCGCGATGGTGCTCGCGTTCCAGTCGCTCATGTCGATCTCCAGTCGTCCACGGGTGCCTAGATACAGACCGCACCCTCGGAGGCTGAGCGGACCAGGCGGGTGTACTTGCCGAGGACGCCTTTGGTGATGCTCGGGGACTTGGGGGTCCAGCCGGTGCGGCGATTCTCGAGTTCCTCGGGGGTGACGTGGAGGTCGAGGGTGCGGTTCTTGACGTCGAGGGTGATGCGGTCGCCGTCCCGGACGAACGCGATCGGGCCGCCGTCCACGGCCTCCGGTGCGACGTGGCCGACGCAGAGTCCCGTCGTACCGCCGGAGAACCTTCCGTCGGTGAGAAGCAGGACGTCCTTGCCCAGGCCGGCGCCCTTGATCGCGCCGGTGACCGCGAGCATCTCGCGCATCCCCGGGCCGCCCTTCGGGCCCTCGTACCTGATCACCACGACGTCGCCGGCCTTCATCGAGCCGTCCTCGACCGCGTCCATCGCGCCCCGCTCGCCGTCGAACACGCGCGCGGTGCCCTCGAACACGTCCGAGTCGAAGCCGGCGCTCTTCACCACCGCACCCTCGGGCGCGAGCGAGCCGTGCAGGATGGTGATCCCGCCAGTGCCGTGGATCGGCTTGTCCAGCGCACGGATGATCACGCCGTCGACATCGGGCGGCGCGATGTCGGCGAGATTCTCGGCCATCGTCTTGCCGGTCACGGTCAGGCAGTCGCCGTGCAGCAGGCCGGCGTCGAGCAGCGACCGCATCACCACCGGGATGCCGCCGACCCGGTCGACATCCGTCATCACGTACCGGCCGAACGGCTTGAGGTCACCGAGGTGCGGCACCTTGTCGCCGATCCGGTTGAAGTCGGCCAGCGTCAGGTCGACCTCGGCCTCCCGCGCGATCGCGAGCAAATGCAGTACGGCGTTCGTCGAGCCGCCGAGCGCCATCACCACGGCGATCGCGTTCTCGAAGGCTTCTTTGGTCAGGATCTGACGGGCCGTGATGCCGTTGCGGAGCAGGCCGACGACCGCCTCGCCGGACTTGCGGGCGTACCCGTCGCGGCGGCGGTCCACCGCTGGCGGCGCGGCCGAACCCGGTAGAGACATTCCGAGCGCCTCGGCGGAGGCGGCCATCGTGTTGGCCGTGTACATCCCGCCACAGGCGCCTTCACCCGGGCAGATCGCCCGCTCGACCGCGTCGACCTCCTCCTGGGTGATCAGGCCGCGGACGCAGGCACCGACCGCCTCGAAGGCGTCGATGATCGTGACGTCCTTGTCGCCGAGCCGGCCGGGCATGATCGAACCGGCGTACAGAAAGACCGATGCGAGGTCGAGCCGGGCCGCGGCCATCAGCATTCCGGGCAGCGACTTGTCGCAGCCGGCCAGCAGCACCGAACCGTCCAGCCGCTCGGCCTCCATCACCGTCTCGACCGAGTCGGCGATGATCTCGCGGCTGACGAGTGAGTAGTGCATGCCGACGTGGCCCATCGAGATGCCGTCGGAGACGCTGATGGTGCCGAATTCCAGCGGGTACCCGCCGGCCGCGTGCACACCTTCCTTGACCGCCTTCGCGAGCCGATCCAGGGACAGGTTGCACGGGGTGATCTCGTTCCAGCTCGACGCGACTCCGACCTGCGGTTTCGCCCAGTCGTCGTCGCCCATCCCGACCGCCCGGAGCATGCCGCGCGACGCGGTCGCCTCGAGTCCGTCGGTCACTGTCCGGCTGCGTGGCTTCACATCGACCATGGGCCCACTCTATGACCGACCTGGCGTTAGGCCATCTGCTTGGTGACAGCGGCGGCGAAGGCGGTGAGTGCGTCGGGGGCGTTGATGTAGCCCCAGGGCACGCTTTCGATCCGGCCTTGGGTCAGCGCGGCCTGTTCCATCGCGGCGGCCTTCGCGCCGACGGTCTTGAGGGCGAATGCCATCGTGCCGTGGGCTGAGATGTCCGCCGCCTCGGGCTCGCGGCCGGGTACCTGCCACTTGGCGCGGGCGGCGAGCAGGGCGTCCTTCCGGTTGCTGATCTCACGCGTGTAGCGCGCACCCCGCTGCAGCTTCGTCAACTCGCCGTCGGACAGTACGTCGAGCCACACCTCGTTGGCCACCATGCCTGCAACCGCACACAGTGCGCTGCCGGGCTGCGCATTCGCCAGCGTCTGGTCGCCGAAGCGGACGATCTGGGCGATGTCGAGGCCCGACCACTTCGGAGCCAGCGCATGCACCCGGCCGCTGTGCGCCTGGTAGCCGGCCGGGTGACGCTCCATCGCAGAGCGGAAGATGTCGTTCTTGTCGTCCATCGACGCCTGCAGTCCGATCGCCACCCACTGCAGCACCTCCCACGGTGCGGCGTCGTCGGGTGCTGCGGCGATGCCGTAGTCCAGCACCTCGGCCGCCGTACGGAGGATGTCGTGGAAGGTCGCGAACCGCTGCTCGGTGACCTGCTCCGCCGACGCGCCGGTGCGCACCTCCCAGGCCTCGAACACCAGCGTCTGCCCGAGCCACAGCAGCAGGTCTGGGTCACCCGGCACAGCCTCCAGCCGCAACTCCAGTTGCTCGCTGTGCCCGATGGCCGCCTTCCCAAGCCCCATCGCCCGGAACGACCGCCGATCGGTGTTCTGCGACGACGCCTTGAGCAGCTCGGCCCCGGTCGACAGATCGCCCCCACGCACCGCGGCGTACGCGGCATCGAGCTCCGGATCGGCCCATGCCTGATCCAGCCGAAGCCCCGCCGTCGCCACTCCCGCCGGCTGCTTCCGCGAAAAGATCCCCATACGCGCGATGCTAGGCCGGATCGCGGCCGTCCGGACCAGGTTTGCACCTTCGTGCAATAGGCTCGCACCGAACCGCGACTGGCGAGGGTGGAGCACCACCGTGGAGCGGCTGACACACAAGGCGTCGTCCGCCTGGGCGCCTCCGACTTCTCGGAGGTTGCCCGATGCAGTTGCGCTATGGCATGAATCCCCATCAGTCCGCGTCGATCACGGCGCTGGATCGGTGGCCGTTCACGGTGGTCAGCGGCGCGCCGTCGTACATCAATGTGCTCGATGGTCTGGCCGGCTGGCAGTTGGTCCGTGAGGCCTCAGGTCTCCTCGGTCTGCCGGCGGCGGCGTCGTTCAAGCACGTGTCCCCTGCCGGCGCCGCGGTTGCTGACACGGTGGCCAGTGCGTATGGGCGGGCGCGGGATGCCGATCCCAAGTCGTCGTACGGCGATTTCGTTGCAGTGTCGCACCCGGTCGACGCGGAGCTCGCGGACCGGCTGAAGCGGCTTGTCTGCGACGGCATCATCGCTCCCGGGTACGACGAGGGTGTGGTCGGCGTACTGGCCAGCAAGAAGCGTGGCGCGTTCCTGGTGCTCGAAGCGGATCCTGGATATCAGCCGCCTGCTGTCGAGGTCCGCGAGGTGTACGGCGTCCGGCTGACGCAGGAGCGTGATGACGTGCCGCTGGACCGCTCGCTGCTGGACCCCGAACTGCCGGACAGTGCGGCACGGGATCTTCTGCTGGGGCTGGTCGTCGCGCGGTACACGCAGTCGAACACGGTCGCAATGGTCAAGGACGGGATGGCGATCGGCATCGGTGCCGGGCAGCAGTCGCGGATCGACTGCACCCGGCTGGCGGGTGAGAAGGCCGCAGAGTGGTGGGCTCGGCGTTCGGCGGAAGAGCTGACAGAGGTCGCGATGGTGTCGGACGGGGCGATCCCGTTCGTCGACAACATCGCCGAGGCTCACCGGCACGGGGTTCGTTACCTTGCCGAGCCGGGTGGCTCGATCCGCTCGGCCGAGGTCGTCGCCGCGTGTGCCGAGCTGGGGATCAGCTTGTCGCAGACCGGGGTGCGGTTGTTCCGGCACTGAGGCGGAAGGTGCCCGAGGCAACGGCACCGCGGTCCTCAGCCGCCCGCCACGCTTGGCAGGATCATCAGTTCGTCGCCGTCCTTGAGCGTCGTACCGAGACCGTCCAGGTCGCGGATGTTGTCGTTGCCCAGGTAGATGTTGACGTGCCGCCGTACGGCGCCCTGTTCGTCGGTCAGGCGTCGCCGGAGGACCGGGTCCAGGGCGGCGACGGCCTCGCCGACGGTGGCTCCGTCGACTTCGACCCGCTCGGCACCGCCCGCGAACGGTCTGAGCACGGTCGGCAGCTTGACCCCGATCGCCATCTCAGCCCACTACGGCAGCGCGGACGGTCAGCACGTCCGGGAGGTGCCGCGCGACCTCGGTCCAGGTGTCGCCCGCGTCCGCGCTGGCGTAGACGCAGCCGTCACGAGTGCCCAGATACACACCGGCGGACTTGGCCGAGTCCGTGCACATCGCGTCCCGGAGGACCGGTGCGTACGACGGTACGTCGGGCAACCCAGCTGTCAGCGCCTCCCAGGTGGACCCGGCGTCGCGGGAGCGGTAGACCCGGCACTTCGCGTCGGTGGGGATCCGGTTCCCGTCGGCGACCAGCGGGAAGACGTACACGGTCTCAGGCTCGTGCGGGTGCACCGCGATCGGGAACCCGAAGTCCGACGGCAGCCCGTCCGCGATCGACTTCCAGATCGCCCCGCCGTCGTCGGATCGGTAGACACCGTGATGGTTCTGCGCGAACATCCGGTCCGGTACGTCGGGATGCGCGGCCATCTTGTGCACGCATTGACCGAACTCCGGGTACGGATCGGGGAAGAAGTAGGCCTTGATCCCCTGGTTGGCCGGGGACCACGACTCGCCGCCGTCGGTCGTCCGGTACACCCCGCCGGTCGACATCGCGACGCTCACCCGGTCGGGATCGGTCGGATGCGGCAACACGGTGTGGATCGCCTGACCGCCGAAGCCGGCACCCCACTCCTTGCGATGCGGGTGGTCCCACAGGCCGCGGACCAGCTCGAACGTCACTCCCCCGTCGGTGGACTTCCACAGCGCCGACGGCTCCGACCCTGCGTACACGACGCCAGGCTGATCAGCCGGCCCGGGCTGGATCTGCCAGACCCGCTCGAGCGATGTCTCGGCGTCCTTGGGGAACCCGATCGAGCCCTCCGGTGGCTCGGCCCAGGTCTTGCCGAGGTCGTCGGAGTGGAAGACCGCCGGCCCCCAGTGCTCACTCGTCCCGCCGACGAACACGCGTGGCTGGTCACCGCGCGTGTCGATCCCGACCGCGTACACACCCTGCATCTCGAACTGTGGCACCGGGCCGTCAAGGGTCCACTCCCGGCGCGCAGCGTCACTCCGGCCGATCCAGAGCCCTTTCTTGGTTCCGATCAGCAGTACGGTCTCGGACATCCTTGTCCTCCTTTACCGCGGTGGACCCCCCACCACGTTGATCAATGGTTGCCCCGCCGCGAACCGCTCCAGTTGCGCGCGCACCAACCGGGCCACCCGCGGCCCGAAGGCCGTCGAGGCACCCCCGCGGTGCGGGTTGACCAGCACGTTCGGAGCAGACCACAGCGGGTGTCCGGCGGGCAACGGCTCGGGATCGGTCACGTCCAGCGCGGCGCGGATCCGACCGCCGGCCAGCTCGGTCAGTAATGCGTCGGTGTCCACGACGACACCGCGCGCGACGTTCACCAGCAGCGCGCCGTCCTTCAGCTGGGCCAGGAACTTGGTGTCCACCAGCCCCCGTGTCTCGGCCGTCGCCGGGGTCAGCAGCACGATGACGTCGGCCAGCGGCAGCAACTCGGGCAGCTCGGTGATCGGGTGCACGCCCTCCCGCTCCCGCCGCGCAACCCGGATGATCTCGCACTCGAACCCGGTCAGCCGCCGCTCCAGGGCCTCGCCGATCGACCCGTACCCGAGGATCAGCACCGTGCGATCCGCGAGCGAATCGTCCATTTCGTCGTACGACGCGGGCCAGAGCTGCTGATCCTGGTTCCGCACGGCACGCGGCAGCCGCCGGTACGACGCCAGAATCAGGCCGACCGCGAGCTCGGCAGTCGATGCGTCATGGACGCCGCGGGCGTTGCACAAGGTGACGCCCTCGGCCAGATGCGGCAGCACGTTCTCATAGCCGGCCGTCTGCAGTTGCACCACCTTCAGCGAAGGCATGTCGCGGACGACCTCGACCACGTCGGAGCCGCCCATGTACGCAGGAACATAGAACTCCACCTGGTCGAGCGACCCCGGCCGGTCACCACCCGCGTACCACTCCACGTCGAGCCCAGCGGGCACGCCACCGAGGGTGCTTTCCGCGTCCTCCCACGGCAGCCACGCCAACACCTGATCAGCCATGCCCCGAACCTACTCGCCCGGCCGGACAATTTTCATCCCGCCGTCCACAGGTTCGTCGTACATTGGATCGGTGCCTTCGACATCGGATCTGGCTGCGACCGTTGATCATGATCAGGCCGTGGGGCGGCTGCGTTCGTCGTACCAGCTCATCCCGCCCGGGGAGCCGGTGCGGCTGGCGAAGCGCAGTTCGAATCTGTTCCGGCCGCGGGCGGAGACCGAGCGGCCGGGTCTCGACGTGTCGGGACTGACCGGGGTGATCAGCGTCGACGCGGCGGCCCGGACGGCCGACGTCCAGGGCATGTGCACCTATGAGGACCTCGTCGCCGCGACCCTCCCGCACGGCCTGACGCCGATGGTCGTGCCCCAACTGAAGACGATCACCCTCGGCGGCGCGGTGACCGGACTCGGTATCGAGTCCTCGTCGTTCCGGGCCGGTCTGCCGCACGAATCCGTCCTCGAACTCGACATCCTCACCGGCGCCGGTGACATCGTCACCGCCCGGCCCGAGGGTGAGCACGCGGAGCTGTTCCGCACGTTCCCCAACTCCTACGGCACACTCGGCTACGCGACCCGGCTGAGGATCGAGCTCGACCGCATCTCGCCGTACGTCGCCCTCCGGCATGTCCGGCTCGGACTCGACCGGCTGGCTCCGGCGATCGAGGAGATCGTTGCCTCCGGCATATACGAGGGCGAGCCGGTGCACTTCGTCGACGGTGTCGCGTTCAGCCCGTCCGAGGCGTACCTGACGCTCGGCCGCAACAGCGACGCCGCGGTGAAGACGAGCGACTACACCGGTCAGCAGATCTACTACCGCTCGATCCAGCAGCGCCAGAAGGACTTCCTCACCGCGCACGACTACCTGTGGCGCTGGGACACCGACTGGTTCTGGTGCTCGGCCGCCTTCGGCGCGCAGAAGCCTCTCGTCCGGCGGCTGTGGCCCCGACGCTGGCGGCGCAGCGACATGTTCCACAAGATCATCGGCTTCGAGAACCGGCACCAGTTCGCCGCGCGCCTCAACCGCCGCCGCGGCCAACCGGATCGCGAACGCGTCGTCCAGGACGTCGAGATCCCGGTCACCCGGCTGGCCGCGTTCCTGCGCTGGTTCGACACCGAGGTCGGGATGCGCCCGGTCTGGCTGTGCCCACTGCGACTCCGCGGTACGACGGCCTGGCCGCTGTACCCGCTCGAGCCGGGCACGACCTACGTCAACGTCGGCTTCTGGGGAACCGTCCCGATCGCCCCGGGCGCCGCCGACGGCGACGTCAACCGCCGGATCGAGGCGGCTGTCGCCGAGTTCGACGGGCATAAGTCCTTGTACTCCGACGCTTACTACGACCGAGACACCTTCGACCGGCTCTACAACGTCCCGGCCCTGACCGAGGTGAAGAAACGCTACGACCCCGATGCCCGGCTCACCGGGCTCTACGAGAAGGCGGTGACACGCCGATGACAACCCTCGAGACCCGTGTCTCGATCGCGGAGGCGCTGACAACTGTGACGCCGGCCGGGCTGCCGTTCCGGTTCACGGCGTACGACGGCAGCGCGACCGGACCCGAAGACTCGCCGATCCACATGCATCTCGCCTCCGAACGCGGTCTGTCCTACGTGTTGACCGCACCCGGGGACCTCGGACTGGTCCGTGCCTACGTGATGGGTGATCTGGAGATCACCGGCGTACACCCGGGCAACCCCTACGAGCTGATGCAGATGATGCAGAAACAGCTGCACTTCGAGCGCCCGACGCCGGCGGAGGCTTTGCGCATCGTCCGCGGGCTGGGCTGGAACCACCTGAAGCCGCCGCCTCCACCGCCGCAGGAGCACCTGCCGAAGTGGCGTCGTACCTTCGAAGGGCTGCGGCACTCGCGGACCCGGGACCGGGCGGCCATCCACCACCACTACGACGTGTCGAACACGTTCTACGAGTGGATCCTCGGCCCGTCGATGACGTACACGTGCGCCGTCTACCCGTCGCTGGACGCCACTCTCGAGCAGGCGCAGGCGGAGAAGTACGACCTGGTCGCGCGCAAACTCGATCTGCGCCCAGGGCAACGACTTCTCGACGTCGGCTGCGGCTGGGGCGGCATGGTCCGGCACGCGGCCCGCGAGTACGGCGTCAAGGCGCTCGGCGTCACGTTGTCGTCGGCCCAGGCGGAGTGGGCGACCGAGGCGATCAAACGCGAGGGTCTGGAGGACCGCGCCGAGGTGCGCTTCCTGGACTACCGCGACGTGGCCGAGCGCGACTTCGACGCGATCAGCTCGATCGGCCTGACCGAACACATCGGGGTGCGCAACTACCCGTCGTACTTCGGTTTCCTGCTGGACCGGCTGAAGCCGGGCGGCCGGCTGCTCAACCACAGCATCACCCGGCCGGACAACCGGTACCGCTCGACCGGCGCGTTCATCGACCGCTACATCTTCCCCGACGGCGAGCTGATCGGCTCCGGCCGGATCATCGCCGAGGCCCAGGACGCCGGCTTCGAGGTCCGGCACGAGGAGAACCTGCGCGAGCACTACGCGCTCACCCTCGGGGCCTGGTCGGACAATCTGGTCGCCCACTGGGACGAGGCGGTCGCCGAGGTCGGCTACCCCACCGCCAAGATCTGGGGCCTCTACCTGGCCGCCTGCCGGGTCGGCTTCGAACGCAACACCACCCAGCTCCACCAGATCCTGGCGGTGAAGTTGGACAACGAGGCCGACGCCCACTTCCCGCTCCGCCCCACCTGGCTCAGCTGATCCATGCCCACCGCGCATGGAAGGTGCGCGGAGTCGGCATTGGACGTCGGTCTGCCGCCAGGTGAGGGTGGGTGGGATGGAGATCGAGTTCGGGGTGTTGATGGATGTCCGGGAGGAGGGGTACGGCGGGGAGCGGGTTGACGAGGTGGTCGTCGCCGACCGGTTGGGCTTCGACGGGGTGTGGTTGTCCGAGCATCACCTGACCGGGGACGGGATGCTGCCGTCGCCGCTCGTGATGGCCGGGGTGCTCGCGGCGCGGACCTCGCGGATCCGGGTCGGGACGAACATCTTGGTGTTGCCGCTGCATCATCCGTTGCGGGTCGCGGAGGACGCGGCTGTGGTCGACCTGGTGTCGGGCGGGCGGCTGACACTCGGCGTTGGGCAGGGGTACTCGGAGCGGGAGTTCGCCGCGTTCGGGGTCGACCGGCGGCGGCGCGGGGCGCTGCTCGAGGAGGGCGTGCGGGTCATCCGTTCGGCGTGGTCGGAGGTGGCCCCGCGGCCGCGCGGCAAGATCCCGATCTACGTCGCGGGCGTGACCGCGGCGGGGCTGCGGCGGGCCGCGCGGCTGGGCGACGGCGTGATCATCTACTGCGCGACCCCGGCCGACCTGATCGCCCGGCGGAAGCTCCTGGACGAGGTTGTTGACAATCCACCGCCGCTGATCTGCACCGGGATCATGCACGTCGACGAGGACGCGGATCGCGCCTGGGCCGACGCCGCGCCGGGAATTGCTTACCTGGAAGGCGAAATCGCGTCGTACGGCGGGACCGAACCGCCGGCCCTGAACCGCGAGGACTATCTCGTCGGTACGCCGGAAGACGTCGCCGCCCGGTTGATCGCCGTGCACGAGGCCACCCGGTTCGTCCACTTCGCCCACTGGCTCCGGTTGCCCACGCTCTCGCATGACGCCGCGATGCGGTCACTCGAACTGATCGCGGGCCGGGTGATTCCCGCCGTACGGGCTGGTGTGAGCCGCTAGTTTGGAGGCACGCATCGAGCCGAGGAGATGGCGTGGTCAAGACGATGGTCAGGCAGGGGTCTCGCACCGCGGTCGTTGTCACCGCGCTCGCGCTCGCTGCTGCATGCTCCGGCGACGGCGGGGAGCCCTCCGGTTCGGGGACGTCGGCAACGAGTCCCAGCTCGACTCCCAGTTCGACGCCTAGCCCGACGAACTCTCGTCCGACGTCGGCGGCGCCGGCGACCACCGCTCCCGCTGGACCGGTGAAGCTGACCGTGGCGTCGACTGTGGCGACCGGGATCGAGGTGCCGTGGGGGTTGGCGTTCCTGCCCGACCAGAGCGCGCTGGTGAGTGAGCGCGACTCGACGAAGATCAAGCGGATCGCCGGCGGCCGGGTGACCGAGGTCGGTGAGGTCGATGACGTGGACCCGTCGTCGGAAGGCGGACTCCTCGGACTGGCGGTCGACCCGCAGTACCCGAGCCGCCCGTACATCTACGCGTACTACAGCGCCGGCGACGACAACCGGATCGCCCGGCTGACCTACCGGGACAACCGGCTCAGCGACCAGCAGGTGATCCTGGACGGGATCCCGCAGGCGTCGATCCACAACGGCGGGCGGCTCCGGTTCGGTCCGGACGGCTTCCTCTACGCCGGCACCGGCGACGGCGGCGACCGGCCGAACTCGCAGGACGACGGGTCGCTGGGCGGGAAGATCCTGCGCATCACGACCGACGGCAAGGCCGCGCCGGGCAACCCGGGCGGGCGGCCGTGGTTCTCCAAGGGTCACCGCAACGTCCAGGGGCTCGCCTTCGACAGGAATCAGTTGTACGCCGCCGAGTTCGGGCAGAACACGTGGGACGAGCTGAACGCGATCACCTCCGGTGCGAACTACGGCTGGCCGGCCGCGGAGGGGGTCGAAGGGCTGGACGGGATGACGGACCCGATCGCGCAGTGGCGCACAGGTGACGCGTCGCCGTCGGGGATCGCATTCGCCCAGGGGCACGTGTTCATGGCATCGCTGCGGGGTGAGCGGTTGTGGGCGATTCCGGTTGCCGGGGGCAAGCGGACGGGTGAGCCGCAGGCGTTCTTCACCAACGAGTTCGGCCGGCTGCGGACGGTCGAGGCCGCGCCGGACGGATCGCTGTGGCTGACCACGTCGAACACCGACGGCCGAGGCGACACCCGCAACGGCGACGACCGCATCCTTCGCGTCACCATCAGCCGCTGACTGTCGCCAACCGTTTGAGGTTATGGGCCGTCTGGTACTAGTGGAGGAGACCCCAGACACCCATGCTCTCAGGGAGGAGTTGGTGATGCGGCCCGATCAGGCGCCCGTCGTTCCCAGCGGTGTGATCGCTTCGGTGAGCACTCTCGAGAATGCTCAGCGGACAGTGGATTATCTGCGAAGTTACGGGATGGACGCCGGGTCGTTGAGCATCGTCGGCGCCGACCTCCGGCAGGCGCGAAAACGGCAGGGAGTCCCGGTCGCCAAGCTGACCGCGATCGGTGCGGCGCAGGGCGCGGTGCTCGGGTTGCTGGCCGGTGTGTTCGTGACATTGGTGGCCGAGACCAGCCTGACCGGACTCGCCGTGGTCGTCTGGGGCTTCGTGTACGGCGTCCTGCTCGGGACGTTGTGGGGTCTGTTCCGCGGCCTGATTCGCAACCGGCCGGACGTAGTCGCGACCGAGGTGGTGCCGACCCGCTTCGAGATCCGCTGCCCGGACGAGGAACTCTCGGTCGCCCAGACTCTGCTGGCCGACGCCGACGACGTGGACGACGGCCGGGTCGAACGCCAGGCGATCGCCGACGCTCCCCCGGAGAAGCCCGCCCACAGAGACGCAGCCTGAGGTCAGGTCCAGGCCAGCCGCTTCGGCTGGCCTGGACCTCGCTCAGATTCCGAGCCTGGCGTTCAGCAGTTCGCGGACCTTGGCCGCGTCTGCTTGGCCTCGCATGTCCTTCATGACGGCGCCGATGAGGGCGCCGGCGGCGGCCGGCTTGCCGGAGTTGACCTTCTCGACCACGTCCGGGTTGGCGGCAATCGCCCGGTCGATGGCGTCGATCAGGGCGGAGTCGTCCGAGACCAGCTCCAGGCCACGGGCCTTGATGATCTCGGCCGGCGAACCCTCACCCTTGATCAGGCCGTCGAAGACCTGACGTGCGAGCTTGTCGTTGAGCTTGCCGTCATCGACGAGCTTCTGCACCTCGGCGACCTGCGCCGGGCCGACACCGAGCGCGTCGAGATCCTGACCTGACTCGTTCGCCGCCCGGGCCAGTTCGCCCAGCCACCACTTCTTCGCCGCGGCCGGCGTCACCCCGAGCTCGACCGTCGCCACGATCGGCTCCAGCGCGTTGCCGTTGATGACGTCGCGCATCTCCAGGTCGGTGAAGCCCCAGTCCTCCTGCAGCCGGACCCGGCGCAGGGAAGGTGCCTCCGGCAACGAAGAGCGGATCTCCTCGACCCAGTCGCGGGACGGAGCGACCGGAACGAGGTCAGGCTCCGGGAAGTACCGGTAGTCGTCCGCGTCCGACTTCTCCCGGCCGGACGTGGTGATCCCGGTGTCCTCGTGCCAGTGCCGGGTCTCCTGCAGGACCTTGCCACCGGCGACCAGGACGGCAGCCTGCCGGGTGATCTCGTAGGTGATGGCGCGCTCGACCGAGCGGAACGAGTTCACGTTCTTCGTCTCGGTTCGCGTCCCCAGCACCGACGACCCCTTGGGCTTGAGCGAGACGTTCGCGTCGCACCGCAGCGAGCCCTGGTCCATCCGGACGTCGGAGACGCCGAGCGCGAGCAGCAGATCCCGCAGCATGCTCACGTACGCCCGCGCCACCGCGGCGGCCTTCTCGGCCGGCACCTCGATCGTCTTGGTGACGATCTCGATCAGCGGGATACCGGCCCGGTTGTAGTCGACCAACGAGTGCGACGCACCGTGGATCCGACCGGTCGCGCCGCCGACGTGGGTGGACTTGCCGGTGTCCTCCTCCATGTGGGCGCGCTCGATCTCGATCCGGTACGTCTCGCCGTCGACCACCACTTCGGTCCACCCGTTGTACGCGATCGGCTCGTCGTACTGGGAGGTCTGGAAGTTCTTCGGCATGTCCGGGTAGAAGTAGTTCTTCCGGGCGAACCGGCACCACTCGGCGATCTCGCAGTTCAGCGCCAGGCCGATCTTGATCGCGGACTCGACCGCCCGGGCGTTCACCACCGGCAACGCACCCGGCAGGCCGAGGCAGACCGGGCAGGTCTGCGTGTTCGGCGGGGCGCCGAACTCGGTCGGGCAGCCGCAGAACATCTTCGACTTCGTGTTCAGCTCGACGTGGACCTCGAGGCCCATCACCGGGTCGAATTGTGCCAGTGCGTCGTCGATCTCAAGCACGTCGGCAGTCATCGGGTCACCTCCAGCTCCGGAGCCTGTGCCATCAGAACGCCACCCCACTGCTCGGCCAGGGCGGCCTCGAGCGCGGAACCGACCTGGTACAGCAGGTCGTCGCGCATCACCGGGGCCATCACGTGGAAGCCGACCGGGAGGTTGTCCTCGTCGGCCAGGCCGCACGGGAACGACGCGGCCGCGTTGCCGGCCAGGTTGACCGGGATCGTGCAGAGGTCGTTCTTGTACATCGCGATCGGGTCATCGGCGCGGTCGCCGATCGGGAACGCGGTCGTCGGCGTGGCCGGCGACACCAGTACGTCGACCTGCTCGTAGGCGTTGGCGAAGTCACGCTGGATCAGCGTCCGCACCTTCTGCGCCTGGCCGTAGTACGCGTCGTAGTACCCGCTGGACAGTGCGTGCGTGCCGAGCATGATGCGGCGCTTGACCTCGTCGCCGAAGCCCGCCTCGCGGGTCATGCTCATCACCTTCTCCGCGCTGTTCTCGCCGTCGTCGCCGACGCGCAGCCCGTACCGCATCGCGTCGAACTTGGCCAGGTTGGACGACGCCTCGCTCGGCAGGATCAGGTAGTACGCCGGCAGCGCGTACTCGAAGTGCGGGCAGGACACCTCGACCACCTCGGCACCGAGCTTGGTGAGCAGCTCGACCGACTCGTGGAAGCGTGCCTCGACACCAGGCTGGTATCCCTCGCCGCCGAGCTCCTTGACCACACCGATCCGCAGCCCGTTCACATCCGCGCGCCGGGCCGCCTCGACCACCGGCGGGACGTCCTGGTTGATCGAGGTGGAGTCCAGCGGGTCGTACCCGGCGATCGCCTCGTGCAGCAGGGCGGTGTCGAGCGTCGTCCGCGCACACGGGCCGGGCGTGTCCAGGCTCGAGGCCAGCGCGATCAGTCCGTACCGCGACGTCCCGCCGTACGTCGGCTTGACGCCGACCGTGCCGGTGAACGCGCCGGGCTGACGGATCGAGCCGCCGGTGTCGGTGCCGATCGCGAGCGGTGCCTCGTAGGCCGAGATCGCCGCCGAGGAGCCACCACCGGAACCACCCGGGATGCGGCCCAGGTCCCACGGGTTGTGGGTGGTGCCGTACGCCGAGTTCTCCGTCGAGGAGCCCATCGCGAACTCGTCCATGTTGGTCTTGCCGAGGATGACGATGCCGGCCGCCTTCAACCGCTTGACCACGGTCGAGTCGTACGGCGGCTTCCAGCCCTCGAGGATCTTCGAGCCGGCCGTGGTCGGCACACCCTCCTGGGTGAGCACGTCCTTCAGCGCCAGCGGGACACCGGCGAGCGGGCCGAGCTTCTCCCCCGCCACACGCTTCTTGTCCACCTCGGCGGCCTGGGCCAGCGCGCCCTCGGTGTCGACGTGCAGGAACGCCCGCACCGAGTCGTCGACGGCGGCGATCCGGTCCAGGTGGGCCTGGGTGATCTCCACCGAGCTGGCCTGACCGGACGTCATCAGCTCCGAAAGCTCGACCGCGGTCTTACGCGTCAGGTCACCCATCAGTCCTCCTCCAGGATCCGCGGCACCCGGAATCGCTGCTCCTCCGCGGCCGGCGCGCCGGACAGCGCCTGCTCCGGCGTGAGGCACGGCACATTCACGTCCTCGCGCATCACGTTGGTGAGCGGCAGGGCGTGCGAGGTCGGCGGGATGTCGTCAGCGGCCACCTGGCTGACCTGCCCGACCAGGGTGATGATCTGGTCGAGCTGCGGTGCGAGGTGGTCGAGCTCGGCGTCGGTGAGCTCGATCCGCGCCAGTCGCGCCAGGTGCGCGACCTCTTCGCGGGTAATCGAAGGCATGAACTGATCCAATGGTTTCGCGGGATGACCGGCTGATTTCCGACCGGACCCGGCCATCCTAGTGGGCTCCTGTGACGCTCGTGTTGCCTCATCCCCCAGGCTGTGGACAATGGGCGCCGGCTCATCAGCCGAGAGGGCCGGGCGTGTCCTCGGGTTCCGCTCTGTAACATTGGCGGCGACAGGGCGTTACGCGCAAGGTGATCGGCTGGGAGATGATCGTTCGGTGTTCCTGCTGCGATTGATCATCCCGGACCGACCCGGTTCGCTGGGCACGGTGGCCACCGCCCTCGGTGAGGTGAACGCCGACATCCACGCGATCGAGATCGTCGAGCATCGGCGGGAGAACGGCACCGCCGTCGACGACATCGTGGTCGACCTGCCGCCCGGTGTCCTGCCCGACCGCCTCGTCTCGGCCTGCAACGGCGTGGCCGGCGTCGAGGTCATCTGGTTCTCCCGGTACGGCGCCGGCGGCGGACTGCACATGGACCTCGAAGCCGTCGAGCAGATGACGTCGGCACCCGCGGACGCGATCGACATCCTGGTCGAGCAGTCACCCGCCGTCCTGCACGCCGACTGGGCCGCCCTGCTGGACGGCACCGGCAGCGAGGTGAAGGTCGCGCTGGAGACGAGTGCCACGCCGGAGTTCGGCAACGTGACCGACGGCTGGCTGCCGCTGGACAAGGCGACGACGCTCGCGGCCCCGGATCAGCACAAGGGTCTGTCGGAGTCGGTGCTGGTCGCGGCACCGCTGGACAACGGCCGCCGCGTCCTCGTGATCGGCCGCCGCGGCGGGCCGGAGTTCCTCGGCTCCGAGGTCGCCCGCCTCAGCTACCTGGCGTCGCTGGCCGTCACCATCCGCGCCTCCGCCTGACGCGTCGTACATGCAGAAAGCCTCCCTCTCCGGTTGCTGGAGAGGGAGGCTTTCCGCGTTGCTAGCTGAAGCGGAAGTAGGCGAAGACCCAGAGGCCGGCCAGGATCAGCAGCACCACGACGCCGACCAGGGCGACGATGAGGATCGTCTGGCTGTTGCTGCCGCTGCGGTCCGGGAGGTCGAACTGGGTCGGGCCCCAGGGACCGCCGCCGTCGACGCGCTGGAGTGCCTCCGGCGGTGGAGTGACCACCGTCTGCGACTCCCGCTTCTCCTTGGGGAACTTCATCCGACTCCCGTCACGTCTGCTCAGACGTAGAACGTCTCGTAGCTGATCGAGATTCTCGACGAGGAGTAGGAGTCCTCGTTGTTGGCGATGATCTCGACCCGCCATCCGGCCACATAAGCAGAGTACGACTTGCCGTCGTTGTGCGCCTGGACGTACGACTTCAGCGCCGCCACATCCTCGCCCTTCATCGCCGCGAACGCGTCGTTCACCGCCGCCGGGAGCGCGGCCTTGACGTCTTCGGGGTCACCCGAGGCGCTCATCTCCAGCGACCGGATGCCCTCACCCTTGCTGGCGTAGGAGTAGACCCGCTGCGAGCCGTACTTGCCGACCTGCTTGCTGCAGGACGTCGTACAGACGTACTTCTTGGTCTTCAGCGCGGCGATCAGCTGAGCCTCGGTGGTGTCGAAGCTCTTCCGCGGCAGGTCGAGCGAGTCCGCCCCGGACTTGCCACCGGACAACTGCAGGTCGTCACCGTCGTTGCGCAGCTCGAACTCGCCCCAGGTGCTGCCGACCTTCTGCGACTTCTGGCCGGTCTTGACCGCGTCCTGGATCTTCTTGACCTGGTCGCCGCCGAAGGTGTCGTTGCCGATCGCCTGCAGCGCCGCGTCGAAGGTGACGGCCGCGTTGTTGACGTTGTCCTCGTTCTGCGACTTCAGCAGGACGCCGATGATGGTGCCGTCCGGCTGGAACTGGAAGACCGCCTCGGCCTCGGTCGGACCGTCGTACTTGAAGCAGCCGCGGTGCGCGCCCTGACCGGTGTTGAACAGGTCGCTGCACTGGTAGCCACTGCCCTGGAGCTTCTCGGTCGCCGTCTTGGCCTGACCGGTCGCGTTGCCGAGCGTGCCGTTGTCGCCGCCGTTGGACGGGCTGCTGGTCGGCTCGCCGGACGGCGAGGTGGTCGGGCCCGATTCGGGCTCGTCGCCGCCGAGTGCCTTGACGCCGAGGAAGATCAGCAGACCGATCAGCACGATGCCGACCACGCCACCGCCGATCAGCAGCGGCATCTTGTCCTTGCCGATCCCCCCGGGTCCCTTGGAGCCGCCGCCTGGCTGCCACTGCGGCTGGCCGGGCTGACCCTGTTGCTGGTGCCAGCCGCCCTGCTGCTGCGAGCCCTGCTGGCTCCACGGCTGCTGCTCGTAGGAGCTACCGCCCTGCTGCTGAGGACGCTGACCCCAACCGCCACCCTGGGCAGGCTGGCCTTGACCGGGCTGCCCCTGGCCCTGGCCGGGACCGGGTCGTCCGGGCTGGCCCTGGCCGGGCTGAGCCGGCTGGCCGGGCTGCGGTCGTCCGGGCTGCTGCTGGCCCCAACCGCCGCCTTGCTGCGGAGGCTGGCCCTGCTGGGGAGGCTGCTGGGGCTGCTGGGGGCGTTGACCCCAACCGCCACCACCACCCTGGCCGGGAGGCTGCTGACCCCAACCGCCTTGGCCTCCCTGTCCCCCTTGCTGCCCGCCCGACTGGCCCCCCGGCTGCCCAGGACCCCACGGTCCCTGCGGCGGCGTCGTCATATTCGCTCCTTTTGACCCACGTATAGACGTGCAAAGTTAACAGTCCGACGGCTCAGCCGAGCCGCCGGATCCGTCGGCGTGCGAGGGGTTTTGTGCTACCCGTCACCAGGCTCGGGCGTGCTGGCCACCTTGGTGGCGGCTTCGGGGCCCTCGTCGAGGAGAACCTGGAAGCCCGCGGCGTCGAGAATCGGCACGCCCAGCTGGACGGCCTTGTCGTACTTGGAACCCGGCGAATCGCCCACCACGACGAACGAGGTCTTCTTCGACACCGAGCCGGCCACCTTGCCGCCGCGCGTGACGATGGCCTCGGTGGCCTCGTCCCGGCTGAAGCCCTCAACCGTGCCCGTCACCACGATCGACAGGCCGGTGAGGGTCTGCGGCACGCTCGGCCCGGTGCGCTCCTGACGCAGCTGGACGCCGGCGGCCTGCCACTTGTCGACGATCGCCTGGTGCCAGTCGACGTCGAACCACTCGATCACCGCATGCGCGATGGTCGGCCCGACACCTTCGATCTCGGACAGTTCCTCCTCGCTCGCCGTCCGGATCGCCTCGATGTCGTCGTACACGGCCGCGAGCGCCTGCGCCGCCGTCGGCCCGACGTGCCGGATCGAGAGCGCGACCAGACCGCGGGCCAGCGACTGCGTCTTGGCCGTCTCGAGGTTCGCGAGCAGGCGCTGGGCGATGGCCGACAGCGCCCCCGCCTTGGTGGTGAAGAACGAACTGCTGGCCAGGTCCTCCTCGGTCAGCCCGAACAGGTCGCCCTCGTCGGTGATCAGTTGGTCACCGATCAGCGCGTCCGCGGCCTTGAAGCCGAGCACCTCGATGTCGAACGCGGACCGTCCGGCCAGGTGGAAGATCCGCTCCCGCAACTGCGCCGGACAGGACTGCGCGTTCGGGCAGCGGATGTCGATGTCGCCTTCCTTCATCGGGCGCAACGTCGTACCGCAGGAGGGGCACTCGGTCGGCATCACGAACTCATGCGCATCGTCCGGCCGCAGCTCGACCACCGGTCCGAGGATCTCCGGGATCACGTCACCGGCCTTGCGCAGTACGACGGTGTCGCCGATCCAGACGCCCTTGCGCTTGACCTCCTGCGCGTTGTGCAGGGTGGCGAACTCGACCGTCGATCCGGCCACCCGGACCGGCTCCATCTTCCCGTACGGCGTGACGCGGCCGGTGCGGCCGACGTTCACCTCGATGTCGAGGAGCTTGGTGGTGACCTCCTCCGGCGGGTACTTGTACGCGATCGCCCAGCGCGGCGCGCTCGAGGTGGATCCGAGCGCGCGCTGCAGGTCGACCTCGTCCACCTTGACCACGACACCGTCGATCTCGTGGTCGACGGAGTGCCGGTTCTCGCCGTAGTACGCGATGAACTCGTTCACCTGGTCGAGGGTCTCGACCTTGCGGGCGCGGTCGCTGACCGGCAGGCCCCAGGCCTTGAGCTGCTCGTACGCCGACGACAGCCGGCTGACGTGATAGCCGTCGACGCGGCCCAGACCGTGGACGACGAAGCGCAGCGGGCGGCTCGCGGACACCCGCGGGTCCTTCTGCCGCAGCGATCCGGCGGCGCTGTTGCGCGGGTTGGAGAACGGGTCCTTGCCGGCCTCGACCAGCCGCGCGTTCAGCTCCTCGAAGTCCTCGACCCGGAAGTAGACCTCGCCGCGGACCTCCAGGAAGGCCGGCAGGTCCTTGCCCTTCAGCTCGTTCGGGATGCTCTGGATGGTGCGGACGTTCAGGCTGACGTCCTCACCGGTGCGGCCGTCGCCACGGGTCGCGCCGCTCACCAGGCGGCCGTTCTCGTAGACGAGGTCGAGCGCCAGCCCGTCCACCTTCAGCTCGCACAGGAAGCCGCTGTCGTGGATCTGCTTGACCGTCACCTCGCGCTCGAGCCGCTTGGCCCAGGCCTCCATCTGCTCGGCCGAGAACGCGTTCCCCAGGCTCTCCATCCGGGTCGGGTGCCGCATCGGGGTGAAGAGGGTGGAGATCGGCACGCCGACCTTCTGCGTCGGCGAGTCCGGTGTCCGGAGCTCGTTGTACTGCTCCTCGAGCCCTTGCAGCTCGTGCATCAGCGCGTCGAAGTCCGCGTCCGAGATGGTCGAGGTGGACAGGTAGTACCTGACCCGGTGCTCCTCGATCTCCTGGCTCAAGGCGGCATGCCGCTCACGCACCTCAGGCGGCGCAGCAGGCTGTTCGGCGGCAGTCGTCTCCGGAATCTCCGTGCTCATAGGCAAAACTTACAGCCGAGCACCGACGTTTCAGGTGTTGTCGGCGGCCTCGGCAACCACGTCGACGACCTTGCGGAGCAGGTCGAGGCGGGCTCGGGCGTCGGCACGGGATGGTGACGCGGCCAGGCCGCAGGCGGGCGTGATCACGATCTTTTTCAGGATCTCGGGGTCGAGGCCGAGTTCCCGCCAGCGGCGGATCAGTGGGTCGGCAGCCTGCTCCTGGTTCGGCAGTGGGCCGGTGGTGGGGACCAGGCCTGCGTAGAGGACGGTGCCGGCTTCGGAGGCGAGGGCGATCTGGTCCCAGGCGGAATTGGTGAGGAGGGAGATGTCCACGGAGACACCTGTGGCACCGGACTTGGTGAAGACCTCGATGGGCGGCCGCGCAGCGCAGCAGTGGATCACAGTGGGTGCTGCACCAGTCACCAGGCTCAGCAGCTCCACAGCCCCCGGACCGTCCACCGAGCGGTGCTTACTCCACCCGGACGCCGTCGGCACGGCTCCAGCGAGTACGGCGGGCAGCCCCGGCTCATCCACCTGTACGACGAGCTCCGCCCCAGGCACCCGGCGTCGTACCTCTGCCACGTGGTCACCAAGACCCAGCGCCAACGCCTCAGCCAAGTCCCGCCGAGCCCCGTGGTCCGCCAGCACCTTGTCGCCACGCGGCAGCTCGACCGTCGCCGCCAGGGTCCACGGACCGGTGATCTGCAGCTTCAGTGGCCCGGTGTAACCGTCCGCTAGCTCTTCGAGCACATCCAGATCTTCAGCGAGCAGCGACCGCGCCCGACGCTGGTCCAGACTCGCGCGGGGATCACTGCCACCCGTGAGCCGCCACCCGGCCGGTTGCAGGTCAGCAGCCAGCTGAGTCAGTACGGCGACGGCCCGGCTGAGCATGTCGCCGTACGGACGTGCCGGAAGCTCAGCAAGGAACGGGATGTCGACAGCACCGAGCAGGACCTTGGTCCACTCGCGGATGTCCTCACCCGGCAGCGAACCCAGACCAGTGGTCGTCATGGGGCCTCCCGGCCTGGACTGAGGAGCGGAGGGAGCGAAGCGACTGGAGGGACGAGGGAAGGCCGGGAGTCAAAGCCCCATGACCCCGCCGGCGCCGAAGGCCCGGCCAAAAGCACCGTCATGCGTGCTGTGCCGCCACCCGCGACACCGTGTCGATCGTCGCCGACCCGATCACCCGCGTGCCGTCGTACAGGACGACCGCCTGACCGGGCGCGACCGCGGACGTCGGCTCGTCGAACGAGACCAGCACCTCGTCACCCTCGAGCCGCGCGGTGACGGCGACCTGCTCGCCATGGGCCCGCAACTGGGCCTTCACCTGCAGTTCCGAGGTCGGTGCGGGACCACACCACCGCGGCTTGGACGCGATCAGTCCGGAGACCGCGAGCTCGTCCCGCGATCCGACGGTGACAGTCCGGTCCACCGGGCTGATGTCCAGCACGAACCGCGGCTTGCCGTCGGCGGCCGGCGTACCGATCCGCAGGCCCTTGCGCTGACCGACGGTGAACCCGTGCGTGCCCTTGTGCTCACCGAGCTTGTTGCCCTGCGCATCGACGATGTCACCCGGCGCCTCGCCCAGGTGCTTGCTCAGGAAGCCGGGAGTGTTGCCGTCGGCAATGAAGCAGATGTCGTGGCTGTCCGGCTTGGCCGCCACCGACAGGCCACGCCGCTCGGCCTCTTCGCGCACCTCGGTCTTGACCGTGTCGCCGAGTGGGAAGAACGCATGCTTCAGCTGCTGCTGCGTCAGCACTCCGAGGACGTACGACTGGTCCTTGGCCGGATCCACGGCCTGGTGCAACTCGCGAGTGCCGTCGGCAGTGTCCACGATCCGCGCGTAGTGGCCGGTCGCGACCGCGTCGAAATCGAGCGCCAACGCCCGCTCCAGTACGGCGCTGAACTTCACCTTCTCGTTGCAACGCAGACACGGGTTCGGCGTGCGACCGGCGGCGTACTCGCTGACGAAGTCCTCGACCACGTCGGCGTGGAACCGCTCGGCCAGGTCCCAGATGTAGAACGGGATGCCGATCACGTCCGCGGCCCGGCGGGCGTCGCGGGAGTCCTCGATCGTGCAGCAGCCGCGCGCGCCACTGCGGTACGACTGCGGGTTGCGGCTCAGCGCCAGGTGCACTCCGACCACGTCGTGCCCGGCCTCGGCCATCCGCGCCGCCGCGACCGCGGAGTCGACCCCGCCGGACATGGCTGCGAGTACCCGCATCAGGTGTTCCTTCCCACGTTCTGCAGACCGGCGGACTTCGCCCGCTCCACAACCGGTCCGATGTTGTCCAGTACGGCGTCGATATCCGCGCGGGTGGTGGTGTGCCCCAGGGTGAACCGGAGCGACCCGCGCGCCCGCTGGTCGTCGTACCCCATGGCCAGCAGGACATGGCTCGGCTCGGCGACCCCGGCGTTGCACGCGGACCCGGTGGAGACCTCGATCCCGCGCGCGTCGAGCAGCAGCAACAGCGAGTCACCCTCGCAGTCGCTGAAGGACAAGTGTGCGTTATTGGGCAAGCGGTCCGTCGGGTCACCCGACAACTGCGCGCCCTCGACCGTGTTCACGACACCGCGGATCAGCGCGTCCCGCAGCTCGGTGAGCCGGCGCGCCTCGTCCGCCTGGTGCTTGATCGAGTGCTCCACGGCGACCGCGAATCCAGCGGTCGCGGGTGCGTCGAGCGTGCCCGACCGTACGTCGCGCTCCTGGCCGCCACCGTGCAGGATCGGCGTCAGCTTCGTCTCCTTGTGCACGATCAGCGCGCCGATCCCGTACGGACCACCGAGCTTGTGCGCCGACACGGTCATCGCGTCCACGCCCAGCTCCGCGAAGTCCACCGGTATCTGCCCGACCGCCTGCACCGCGTCGGTGTGCACGGGGATCTCGTACTCGCGGGCCAGTGCCGCGATCTCGCGGACCGGCTGGATCGTCCCGACCTCGTTGTTCGCCATCATCACTGTGACGAACGACACGGACTCCGGGTCCTGCTCGATGGCTCGCCGTACGTCGTCCGGCTGCACCCGGCCCAGCTCGTCGACCGGCAACCACTCGATCTCGGCCTTCTCGTGCTGCGCCAGCCACACGGCCGGATCCAGTACGGCGTGATGCTCGATCCCACTGAGCAGGATCCGGCGGCGGCGCGGGTCCTCGGCCAGACGGGCCCACCACAGCCCCTTCAGGGCGAGGTTGTCGGCCTCCGTACCGCCTGAGGTGAACACCACCTCGCTCGGCTGGGCGCCCAGCGCGGCGGCGATCGTCTCGCGGGACTCCTCGACCGTCCGGCGGGCGGTCCGACCGGAGCCATGCAGGGACGACGCATTGCCGGTGCGCGCGAGGTGATGGCTCATCGCCTCGATCGCGGCCGGCAGCATCGGAGTCGTCGCCGCGTGGTCCAGGTACACCGTGCGACGGTCGGAAGAAGTCATATCGGATTCAAGAGTATGTCCGCCGACGTTGTTCCCGCTCCTCGGGCCTCAGCGGTGGGACAGCAGGCTGAGCGTATGGGCATGCTCGAACCGCGCTCCGATCCGCTCGAACCGGGCCGCTGCCTCGGTGAGCGCAGCCCGGTCCCCGGTCAGCCGGCCCTTGGCGCGCAGCAGTACGGCGTCCGACCAGGCGTTCTCGGTGACGGCGAGCTCGAGGTACCGCTCGGCGTCGGGGTAGCCGGCCACGACGGCCAACTCAGCACCGGCAGCGCGGGCGTACGGCGTCCACCACGGCTCGGGGAAGTCCGCAAAAGCTTGCTCGACCGCGTTCGCCACCGTGGCCGAGATCGTTCCGGAGTCGAGGAGGTGGAGGGCCAGGCGCGCATCCACGAAGGCGGCGGTGGCCATCAGGTCCGGGGAATCGGCCGGGTCGCCCACGCGGGCGATCTCCAGAGCGCGAGCCTGCCAGACACGGTCCTGACCGGTGCCGAGCAGTCCGTGGGCCAGGGCGGCGGTGGAGGCGGCCGAGGCCATCCACGCCCGGGGCGGACAGCCGGCAGCGCGCCAGCCCTTCCACATCACATCCGCCGCCTCAACGGCCTCCTCGAACCGACCGCTGAGGGCGAAGGCACGGATCTTGCGCGGCGCGGTGATGTACGGGTGGCCGTGCACCGGGTCGTCGGTGAGCTCGGCCAGCCGGACCGCCTCGGTCAGATCACCGATCGACACCGCGGTGGTCGACGCGACGTGGAACGCATCCACGATCTCAGCGACCGCCCGGGGATCGTGGCGCGGCAGCGATGCGGCCAACTCGAACCGCTCCTCGGCTGATCGCCGCGCGTCCCGGAACCGGCCCGCGGTGGCGACGGCCGTGCAGTACACATCCAGCGCGCTCATCAGCGCCAGCGGATCCCCCGCCTGCCGGGCCGCGGCGACCGCGGCCTCCGCCGCCTCCAGCTCGGGAAGCACGACCCACGCCCGGGCGATGGCAACCTGCACGCTGTCCACAACCGGTCCGGCCGGCAGCAGGTCGGCGCCCCGATCCGACGTGTCGGGGAACTCAGCTCCGTAGCGGTTCAGGATGGTGACGGCGTAGGCCAGTGCGTCCTGCTGGAGCTCCTCGTTCGTCTCGGCTGCCGCCCGCATCATCAGCTCGTATGCGTGCGGGCCGTCCGCTACCGCCACCGCAGCGTCGGCCGCGTCGCGGAGATCGTCGTACAACTCGGTGGCGTCAGCGGCATCGGCCGCGGCGGTGAGGTAGTGCTCACGCGCCTCGACGAACCGCTTGCGCGCGAACGTCAGGTGCGCGAGTCGCCGGGCCAACCGTCGTACGTCGGACCGCGGCAGGCCGACCGCTGCGCGCAGGTCGGCAGTGACCTGGTCGAACTCGGCCTGCCAGTCGTCACCCGCCACGAGCTGCGTCTCGAGGCGCTCGGCGGTGCTTTCGGCCCAGGCAAGGTGCAGTACGGCGACCTCGTCGTACTCACCGCATCGGCCGAGCTCGTCCAGCGTGAAGACCCGGACGGTCTCCAGCATTCGCCACCTGCTGGTGCCGTCGAGTTGGGTCCGGTGCAGCAGGCTCTTGTCCGTCAGGCGGCCGAGCAGGTCGCTGACCTCACCGCGGCTACTGACTGGGCGAATCGCTGCTGCAGCACTTAGGTCGAACCCACCGACGAAGACACCGAGCCGCCGGAACAGCGCCCGCTCGGCATCGTCGAGGAGTTCGTAGCTCCACCCGATGACCTGCGCCAGCGAGTGGTGCCGCTCGTTCGGCCCGCGACCGCCGGCCAGGAGCCGCAGCCGGTCGTCCAGCGCGGCCAGCAACCCGTCCGGTCCCAGTGAACCGGCCCGAGCCGCAGCAAGCTCAATAGCCAGCGGTACGCCGTCCAGCCCGGCACACAGCTGTGCAGCCACCTCCTCGTCGGCGGCAAGCTCTGGCGCGACCAAGGCGGCGCGGTCCCGAAACAGCTGCTCCGCCTCGGACCCCAGCGCCAGCGGACCCAACTGCACAGGCCGCTCCCCCGCCACACCGATCCGCTCCCGGCTGGTCACCAGTACGGCGGTCTCCGGCGCCTGGGCCAGGATCCGCGCAACCAGGTCGCCGACGTCCTCCACCAGGTGCTCACAGTTGTCGAGCACGAGCAGAGTCCGCCCTTGTCGTAGTCGCTCCAGCAGAGCGTCAAGCAGAGTCTGCGGAGGTTGCTCCCGTACGCCGAGCGCCTCGGCAACCGCAGCCACGACGAATCCTGGCCGAACCGGGACGAGGTCCACGAAGGCACCGCCGTACGGATAGTTGCCGCCGATCTCGGCCGCGACGCGCAGGGCCAGACGGGTCTTGCCGACACCACCCGGACCGAGCAGGCTCACCAGCCTGTTGCTGCCTAACGCGGCCAGCAACTCCGCCTGCTCGTGCTCGCGACCGACGAACGTCGTACCGGGGCTCGCTAGCGCGGTGAAGCCACGGTGATCGGTCTCGGCCAGGCCGGCCAGTTCGTGGCGGTCCGCGACGCCGTACTTGCGCAGCAACGACGAGACGTGGCTCTCGACCGTGCGGACACTGATGTGCAGGTGGCGCGCGATCTGGGCATTGGAGCGCCCGCCGGCGAGCGCGGCCAGTACCTCGGCCTCGCGAGCGGACACCTCCGTCGGACCAGTCACGGGCCCATCATGCCCGGGCCACGGTGCGCTCCGTGGTGGTTCAGTGGTGACTACGGACGACATTCGGCACCGCCGGCTCGCAGTCTGGTGGCACATTCACCAAGCGATCGGAGAAGACGATGGGACGCGTGCTGCTGGATATCACCATGTCGCTGGACGGTTTCGTGACCGGCCCCGGTGCGGATCTCGCCCACGGCCTCGGCGTCGGCGGCGAGCCCTTGCACGACTGGATCGTCGCTGACGATCTGACCGACGCCGACCGCGAGGCGCTCGACCGGACTCAGGCCGGCGTCGGCGCGGTGCTGATGGGCCGGCGGACGTTCGACTTCGTCGACGGGCCACACGGCTGGGCCGGGGACGACCCCGGCACCACCGCCGACGCCGAGCGGCCGCCGATCTTTGTCGTCACCTCGCACCGGCCGGCTCGCGGGCGGCTGGACGGCTGGTTCGAGTTCGTCACCGACGGGATCCACCGGGCGCTGGAACTCGCCCAGAAGGCGGCCGGCGACAAGGCCATCATGATCATGGGCGGCGGTCACCTCTGCCGCCAGTACCTGTACGCAGGCCTGGTCGACGAGGTACGTATCCACCTGGTGCCGATCGTCCTCGGCGACGGCACCCCGCTGTTCGAACGTACGACGATCGCACCCGTCCGACTGATCCAGCGCGACGCCGCGGTCACCCCGAGCGCGGTCCACCTGACGTACGACGTGGCCTGAAAGGAACTGTCATGTCACAGGAGATCCTCGACCAGCGCGCAGCCGCGGTCATCGAAGCGAACAAGTACATGACGCTGGGCACCGTGGACGCCGACGGCCTCCCCTGGGTCACCCCGGTCTACTTCACCCCCGACGGCCACACCGACTTCTACTGGGTCTCGTCCCCGGACTCCGAGCACTCCCTCAACCTCGCCCGGAACGCCAACGTCAGCATCGCCATCTACGACTCCAGCGTCGCCGTCGGGCAGGCGTCAGCCGTCTACCTGCGCGCTCAGGCCGACCTCGTCCCCGACGACGAACTCGACCATTGCGCGGCCCTCTACTCCGCCCGCCTCGGCGGACTCCGAAACTTCACCCCCAAGGAGCTCCGCGCCCCCGCCGACCTCCGCCTCTACCGAGCCCGAGCCACCAGTCACTGGCTCCTGATCCGAGGCCGAGACCCCGAATACGGCACCGGCATCGACTCCCGCCGCCCGGTCTGGGCCTAGCGGTCTCACGCCTGCGCGAACGGATCGGCCGCCGCGCCTTCTGGGGCCTGTGACTCGAGGACGGCCTTGATCTCCTGCAGCGACCTCCGGGCGTCCTTGCCGACCTTGGGATAGCGAGGATCGATCTCGATCAGGGTGTTGGCGATCACTGCGCCGGCCGCGATGCGCGCGTACCACTTGCGATCGGCGGGAATCACGTACCACGGCGCCCACTCGGTGCTCGTGTTGGACAGCATCCGCGAGAACGCGCGCTGGTAGTCGTCCCAGTACTCACGTTCGCGGATGTCGGCCGCGGAGAACTTCCAGTTGTGGTCGCGCAGGTCGATCCGCCGCAGGAAGCGGATCCGCTGCTCCTCCCTGGACAGGTTCAAGAAGAGCTTCACGATCTTGATGCCGTTGTCGGTGAGGGTTCGCTCCCACTCGTTGATCTCGCGATAACGCCGTCTCCAGAGCCCCTGGCGGGTGCCTTGGGGAAGTCTCTGCCGGTCGAGGAGTTCAGGGTGCACGCGGACGACGAGCACCTCCTCGTAGTGCGAGCGGTTGAAGATTCCGATCTCACCCCGAGCCGGTAAGCGCAGTCCGTAGCGCCACAGGTAGTCGTGATCCAGTTCCTCGCTGGAGGGGACCTTGAAGCCGTTCACCGACACACCCTGTGGGTTGACCCCGGTCATCACATGGCGGATGGTGCCGTCCTTCCCGCCGGCATCGAGCGCCTGCAGCACCACCAGCACACCGTGGGTGTGCTGTGCGTACAGCCGGGACTGATACTCGGCCAGCAGGTCGATGCCCTGGTCCAGCAGTTTGCGGCCGCGCTTCTTGGAACGGATCGTACCCCTGAAGTCTGGTTGGAAATCCCTGGACAGCTTGACCTTCGAGCCCGGTTCGACGCGGAACGGCTCGATGAAGTCGGCGATCCGCCGCTCGCGAGATGTCATTCCCTACCCCTTTACCTCCGCAGGTGTACGCCGGGCCCGGGCCGGCGCGACGGCGTGCTCCGGACTGAGCGTCGCCGGCACCCGCTGCCGGCGCCTCCTGATCGCCTTGTCCGACTCGACGAAGATCGGCAGAAGCGCGGCCAGGCCGATGCAGGTGAGCCACTGGCGCGGACTGAGCGAGACGGTGAGCAGCCCGCTCTGGATCGTCGGCAGCTGGGTCGCCAGGAACAGCAGGACAACGGGGATCAGGCCGATCGCCAGCGCCTTCACGATCGGTGGTGTCAAGCCACTGGCCGGGTCGCGCCGGTTGACCACCGCGTTGAACATGGTCCCCAGACCCATCACCACGAACGTCATCGTCATCGACACGGTGCCTTGCGTGGCACTCGGCTCGTCCGGCCCCGCCACCAGCGGTCCCCCAGCGGCCAGGAAGAGCACGAACGCATAGGCGAGCCACCTGATCACGGCGCTCCGGTTCGTGATCGGTACGGCGGGGTCGCGCGGTGGCCGGTGCATGACATCGGGATCACCGGGGTCGACAGCGATGATGACCACACCGACGGCGGTGGCGAAGAACAACAGGAAAAGCACCATCGGCGGAGTCATCGCCACTCCGTCGTTGATGTCGAACACGGTGGCGCCGAGGAAGAGCAGGACCAGCGCGAGCAGTTGCGTCATCTGGTAGCGCACGTACGAGACGACCTTGGCGTAGACGCGCCGCCCGATCTCGACGGCATGGACGAGGGTGCCGAAGTTGTCGTCGGTCAGCACCATCCGGGCGGCCTGCTTGGTCACCTCGCTGCCGCTTCCCATCGCCACCCCGATGTCGGCCTGTTTGAGGGCGGCCGCGTCGTTGACCGCGTCACCGGTCATCGCGACGATCATGCCCTCCTCTTGCATGGCCCGGGCCAGGCGCAGCTTGTCCTGGGGGGTGACCCGTCCGAACACGTGCAGCTCGGGCAACCGCTGCTTGAGTTGCTCGTCGGACAGCGCCAGCAGTTCGGTGCCGCTGATCGCGCCGGGACCAAGGCCCAGTTCCTCGCCGATCGCCTGCGCGGTGACCGCATGGTCACCGGTGATCATGCGTACGTCGATGCCGGCCATGAGCGCCGTACCGACCGCGCTCTTCGCCTGCGTCCGCAACGGGTCGATGATGCCCGCCAACCCGACGAACGACAGCCCTTCGGTCAAGGACATCGGATCATCGGTCATCGCGGTCAACTCGTCGTCGGTCACCAGACGGGCCGCGAACGCGAGCACGCGCAGGCCCTTCTGCCCCATCCGTACGTTGGCCTCGTCGATACCCGCCCGCGACTGCGCCATCGGGACCTGCGAGCCGCTGAGCGGTCCGCCCGCCTGGCTGCAGCGCGCGACCACGACGTCAGGCGCACCCTTGACCAGCTCGATGAGGTGCTCGACGCCGTCGACCGTCACCCGGTGGAAGGTCGCCATGAACTTGTACTCGGAATCGAACGGAACCTCCGACAGCCGCGGATAGGTACGCCGGGTCTCCTCCGCGTCGATACCGAGCTTCGCGGCCAGCACCACCAGTGCCGCCTCGGTCGGATCGCCGATCACCGATCCGTCGTCGCCGACCACTGCGTCGCTGTCGAGTGCCAGGCCGAGGCCGAGGCGGGTGAAGTCCGGCACGGGGACGCCGGCCACCGCGCGGATCGCACCGCTCTTGCGGTAGCCCTCCCCGTCGACGGTGAACCACGATCCGCTCGCGTACAACGTCGAGACCATCATCTGGTTCAACGTCAGCGTCCCGGTCTTGTCGGTGTTGATCGCGCTGGTCGCACCGAGAGTCTCGACATCGGTGAGGTTCTTCACCACGGCTTTCGCCTCGGCCAGCTGCTTCGCGCCGAGCGAGAGCAGGCCAGAGACGAACGCCGGCATACCGGTCGGAATCGCCGAGATGGCCATTGCGGTGCCGAGCAGCAGCAGGTCCTTGGCGGGCACTCCGCGGATCATGCCGACCACCACGATGACCGCGACCGATCCCCAGGCAACGATCCCCAGGATCTTCGTCAGCGTGTCCAGCTCCCGCTGGAGCGGTGACCGGGTGCGCTTCACCGAGGTGAGCATCGTCGCGATCCGGCCCATCTGCGTCTGCATGCCGGTCGCGGTGACCAGGATCGTGGCGGTGCCCCGGGTCACCGAGGTGCCCTGGAACAGCATGTTGGTCTGGTCGCCCAGACCGACCTGGGTGGAATCGAGCGCGCCGGCGCCCTTGGCGATCGGTGCGCTTTCGCCGGTGAGCGCCGCCTCCTGCGCTTCCAGCGTCGCCGACCCGACGATGCGCCCGTCGGCGGGCACGATGTCGCCTGCCTCGAGCTGGACGATGTCGCCCGGAACCACCTGGGTGGCCGCGATCATCGTCACGTCGCCGTCGCGGACGACCCGCGCCTGCGGTACCTGCAGATTGGCGAGGGCATCGACGCTCGCCCGGGCCGTCAGCTCCTGGCGGGTGCCCAGTCCGACGTTCAGCAGGATGAGCAAAGCGACGATGATCCCGGTCGACAGTTCCCCGATCACCAGGCTCACGACCACGACGGCGACCAGCATGATGTTCATCGGGTCGCGCAACTGCTGAGCTGCGATGACCCAGACCGAGGGCGGCTTCTCCGCGGCGATCTCGTTCGGGCCGTACGACGAGAGCCGGCTCGCGGCCTCGCCCCCGGCCAACCCTGAAACGGCATCGGAGCCGCTCGCGGCGACCACCGCCTCCGCCGGGAGCGCGTAGGGCGGAACCTCGGCTCCGGCCACTGACGACGCTGTCGTGCCGATCTCGCTCACGCGTGTCTCCCTACCCTCGGGTCCACCAGTCGACCGCCCACCGGAACGCGGCGCATCACCCCTTGCGGACGAGGCCGGAGCTAGCTCGCGCGGATGCGGACCGGCCAGGGATGGTCAGGGTGGAGGTGGTCGATCATGTCGGCCAGCCAGGTGCGTTGAGCCTCGCTGAGGAACGGCAGGGTTGTAGTGAGGTCCTGGTTGTCTTTGGGGCGGTTGAGGTGGGCTTTGTAGGCCAGGGCCATTTCGGGGTTGAGGTATCGGATGCCGGTGGGCGCGATCCAGGTGATCTCGTCGAGGGCGTAATCGAGGGTCGGGTCGCGGCGGAAGACCCAGCGGCCGTCGCGGTCGGGGTTGGGTTGCAGGTCGAACTCCCACGGCGCCAGGGCATGTTTGCGCAACCAGATCTGGTCGGCGTCGTCCGGCTGGTCCGGGCGCTCGTCGGTCAACGGCCGCAGTCGGCCGCCGGCGTTGGACCAGAGGTCGTAGCTGCCCTTCAGATGCCCGCGCAGCTTCTCGATATCGCGGCGCCAGAGTGATACGTCGACGTCCTCGTGCTCCCGTCGTACGCCGGTGAACGCGTCGATCGACCAACCACCGGCGATCCACCACTCGCCGTCGTACCCGGTCAGCAACTCCTGCGCATCCGCCGGCGTCGACACCTTCCACGGGCCGTACAACCGCTGGAACGCCAACTCCTCCGGCTCCAGCCCGTCGTCGTACCAGACCCGCTCCTCGACACCCACCCGGCGATCTTCACACAGCGACGGCCCGGCTCGGGAGGGCCGAGCCGGGCCGTCGGGGTGACCGGAGATCGAGGGGTCGCGTCAGGACTTGCGCTTGGTGACTTCTTCGGTGGCGGCGGGGAGGACCTTGTGCAGGTCGCCGACGACGCCGAAGTCGACCAGCTCGAAGATCGGGGCTTCCTCGTCCTTGTTGACGGCCACGATGGTCTTCGAGGTCTGCATACCTGCCCGGTGCTGGATGGCGCCGGAGATGCCGGCCGCGACGTACAGCTGCGGCGACACGGTCTTACCGGTCTGGCCGACCTGGTAGGCGTGCGGGTACCAACCCGAGTCGACGGCCGCACGGGACGCACCGACCGCGGCACCGAGGGAGTCGGCGAACGCCTCGACCGGACCGAAGTCACCGCCGGTCCCGCGACCGCCGGACACGATGATCGCGGCCTCGGTCAGCTCCGGACGGCCGGTCGCCTCGCGCGGCTTGGAGTCGGTGATGCGAGCGGTCTTGGCGGCGTCGGAGATCGAGACGTCGAACTCCTCCACCTCCGGGGAGGTCTCGGCCGCCTCCGGGGTGGCCGCGTTCGGCTTGACCGTGATGATCGGCGTGCCGTGGGTGACCTTGGCCTGGACGGTGTAGTTGCCGGCGAACACCGACTGCGTCGTCACTGCTCCACCGTCGCCCGACTGGACGTCGACGGCGTCGGTGATCAGGCCGGAGTCGAGCTTGACCGCCAGCCGGGCGGCGATCTCCTTGCCCTCGGCATTCGACGAGATCAGGATCGCGGCCGGCTCGATCTTGGCTGCGACCTGCTGCAGCGCCTCGGCCTTCGGAGCAACCAGGAACTGCGTCAGCTCCGGGTTGGTCAGCGCGATCACCTTGGTCGCGCCGTACTGCCCAAGGGCCGGCAGCGCGTCCTGCACACCGTCGCCGATGTAGACCGCGACCGGCTCGCCGAGGCGACGGGCGATGGTGAGCAGCTCCGCGGTCGTCTTGCGGACCTTCCCACCGGTGTGGTCAACGAGAACCAGAACGTTCGACATGAACTGATCGCCCCTCAGAGGAACTTGTTGGTGGACAGGAACTCGACGAGCTGGGCAGCACCGCTACCGTCCTCGTCCGTCACGATCGTGCCGGCACTCCGCGGCGGACGGGCGGTCACCTCGACCACCTCGGTCCACGCGCTCGCGCCGCCCACCTGATCCGCCGAGAGCTCCAGGTCGGCCAGCGACCAGGTCTCCACCGGCTTCTTCTTCGCGGCCATGATGCCCTTGAACGACGGGTACCGCGGCTCGTTCGCCTGGTCCGAAACGCTCAGCACCAGCGGCAGCGTGCCCTCGACCGTGTCGCTCGCGGTGTCGCCGTCACGGCGGATCCGCACGGTCTGGCCGTCGACGGTCACCTCCGAGCCCAGCGTCACGCCCGGCAGCCCGAGCCGCTCCGACACCATCGCCGGGACTACACCCATCGACCCGTCGGTCGAACCCATCCCGAACACGACCAGATCGGCCTCGAGCTTGGCCAGCGCCTTCGACAGGATCAGCGAGGTGGCCACCGCGTCCGAACCGTGGATCGCGTCGTCGAGCACGTGGACACCGGCGTCGGCACCCATCTGGAGACCCTTCTTCACCGCGTCGGCAGCCTGCTCCGGGCCGACCGTGAGGATGGTCACCTCGGCATCACCGGCCTCCTTCACGGTCAGCGCGGTCTCGACGGCATATTCGTCCAGCTCGGACAGCAGCCCGTCGACACCGGCGCGGTCCACCGTGTTGTCCTCCGGGCGGAAGCGGCGGTCCGCGGTGGCATCCGGCACGAACTTCGCGCAGACGACGATCTTCATAGCGTGTGGGACCCCTTCTGGTTAACGGTCTCTCCCAAGCGTGCCACGGATGTTACTCGCGAGAAACATAATCCCCGTGCGAGTCCCATCACAGTCCGCCGCAGCCCCGCCGCGAACCCTGACCTGCTTATCCGAGAGCAACAGCACAGGACAAGTGGACACGGCCGTGAGAAGGGCAACTGACAACTAGGCTGACCCGGGTGACCGAGACGTTACCCCTCACCGGCGAGCGAACAGCGCCCGGGATCTGGCACGAGAACTACTGGTTCGCGCGCCACGACGCTGCCTACCGCTGGATCACGGCGAATCTGGCACCGACCGGTCGCATCCTCGACGCCGGCTGCGGCGAGGGCTACGGCGCGGAGCAGCTCCGCCTGGCCGGGGCGGACTCCGTGACCGGTCTCGACTATGAACATACGACTCTTCGGCACGTCCGCCGCGTTTATCCACAGGTCAATGTCGTCCGCGGCAATCTCGTCCAGGCCGGGTTCGCCGACGCGACCTTCGACCTGATCACCTCACTGCAGACGATCGAGCATCTCTGGGAGCAGCCGCGATTCGTCTCCGAGTGCGCGCGGATCCTGGCACCGGACGGCACCCTCGTCCTCAGCACCCCGAACCGGCTCACCTTCCCGAGCGGCAACTGGTACCACACCCGCGAACTGACCGCCGCCGAGTTCGTCGAGCTCACCGAGCCGGCCTTCGAGATCACGCACGCACTCGGCCTCCACCACGGCAACCGCCTGCGCACGTGGGAATCGCAGTACGGCGACTGCGTGGACGCGCAGCTCGCAACCGAGTACGACGCCTGGGACGACAACCTGACCGCGCTGGTGACGAGCACCCGCCACGAGGACTTCGAGATCCGCCCGGACACCCTGGACGAATCCCTGGACCTACTCCTCGTAGCGCGCCCGCGGCGGAACTAGGGCCGTACGAAGCGTTCGAGGATCTTGCCCGCGATCAGGTAGACCAGCGCGGCGATACCCCAGTTCACCAGCAGGGTGTTCTTGGCGGTCTCGAGCCGGAACAGGTCCTTGAACGGCCCGACCAGGTCGTGCCCGCGCTCCAGCACCCAGCGCACGATCTCGTTGCTCTGGTTGGTCTGGTCGAGCGCGGTGAACAGCGCGCCGAGCGCCAGCACCGCGGCCGCGATCACCGCGACCAGCCAGATCAGCGAGGCGATCAGATTCCGCAGCCTCCGCACTCCGGAGCCCACCGAACTCAGCGCCTGCTTGCCCTTACCGGTCGACGCGGCGGCAGCCTTGGCCGGCGCCGCTTTGTTGCCGGCGGCACTGGTCTTCGAGGCGACCGGCACGACCGGCTTGGTCACCGTGGTCTCCGCAGGATCCTTATCACCCGCAGCGCCGGCAGTGCCGGCGGCCGGCGCCGAGGACTCGGCCGCGGCCTTCTCCCGGGCCCGCTGCTCGGCGACGATCTCCGCCGCGGTCTTCGGCCGGGCCGGCTTGGTCGCCGTGGCCGTCGTCCCGCGACCGCTCGCTGCACCCTTGTCCGCTGCTTCCTCCGGCGGGGTCACCGCCTTCGAGGTGTCAGCCGCCTTCTCGTCCTGCGTACCCACGTCGTCCATCTCCTCAGCCGGGGTCGGTTCCTCGTCCGTCGCCGTCGCGGTCTCCTGTGCCGGCGGTCTCCTGCGCCGGCTGACCGGGACAGGGCGCGGCGACAGCCTGCGCCGGGCACCCGCGAGCGGGGCCGGTGCCGCTGTCCTGCCGTCCACTGCCTGCACTTCTGGGTCCAGCCTTCGGTTCACACCCACTTCACGAACCGCCACCGGCGGTTCAGCACTCGTTTCAAGCGCTGGTTCCAACGTAGCGCCGCCGGGTTCCGTCACGACCGGAACCGAGTCGACCGCGCGGATGCGCGCCTGGGTGATCGAGTCGTCGGCCGCCGCCTGATCGAGCAGGGACCGTCCGGACTGATCGGTCCCGGTCTGCTCAGCCACGCTGCGTCTCCTCTCCGACGGTCAATCGGTCGGCATCCTGTCGAACGTGTGGGACATAGTGCCCGACCGGTGAGTAACTTGAGAACCCCTCGTCGTCCCGTCCTTCACCAGCACAGTGTTCACCAGCCGCGTCGTCGCCGTCACCCTCAGCTTCCCCCGGTACGGCGCTCCTACTCGGCACCTCGAGTGGAACACCGGCCCGGAGGCGGGCCGCGGTGCGCTCGTTCGCCTCGGCCAGCCCGGCCAGGTAGGCCCGGCGGGTGACGTCGGCGGCGTACCGGGCGGTGCGGTCGGCAACGACCACGGCCGGCACACCCGCCGCGACGGCGTACGAAGGAATGTTGCCACGGGCAACACTGTTCGCGCCGATCACCACGCCGCGACCGATCTCGGTTCCGCGGGTGACGGTGACCTTGGTGGCCAGCCAGCAGTCCGGGCCGATCCGGACCGGCGACTTCACCAGACCCTGGTCCTTGATCGGCAGGCCGAGGTCCTCGGTCTTGTGGTCGAAGTCGCAGATATACGTCCAGTCCGCGATCAGCGTGGAGGCGCCGATCTCGATGTCCAGATAGCAGTTCACCGTGACGTCGCGGGCGAACACCACCTTGTCGCCGATCCGCAGCGTGCCCTCGTGCGCGCGCAGCCGGGTCTCGTCACCCAGGTGCACCCATTTGCCGAGGATGATCCGGCCGTGGCCGGGTCGCGCCACGATCTCCAGCTTCTTGCCCAGGAAGACGAAACCCTCGGTGATCACACCGGGGTGACGCAGCTTGAACCAGGCGAATCGCCAGTAGCGCTTCAGGTAGTACGGCGTCCATGCCCGATGGCGCACCACCCAGCTCAGATTCGCCGCGGTCAACAACCGCATTCAGTCACCCTACTGCGCGACACCCGTGATGGAGACGTTGTAGTAGAGCTCGTCGGGTACGACGGCCGATAGCACCTTGTCCACCTTCGACAGTTGCAGCCACGACTTGTACGCGAACATCCGCCACCCGAACCCGAGCTTCTGCTCCGGTACGGCGGCCTCGAACGTCCGGATCGGCCAGCCAACCCAAGCAGCCAACAACTCTTCCGTGACTGTCCGTACGTCGACTGCCCCAGCGCGAGCCGCCATCCGGGCCAGCGTGTCGGGGTCGAACGTGTGCAGGTCGACCACAGCCTCCAGAGCGGCGGCCCGCGAGGACTCGTCCAGCTCCGCCTGCGGCCGGCGCCACTCGGTCAACGCCGGCAGCTTGGTCACGTTCGTCGTGGCCCACCAGGTGAAGCGTGACAACCGCCGCGCCACGAAGTCGCCGTACCGGGTCGGTTCGCCGCAGATGACGAAACGGCCGCCCGGCTTGAGTACGCGCAGCATCTCGCGGAAGGCGAGTTCGACATCCGGGATGTGGTGGATGACGGCGTGCCCGATGACCAGGTCGAAGGTGTTGTCGTCGTACGGCAGCTTCTCCGCGTCGGCGACCTGGCCCTCGATCGCGAACCCGAGGGTCTTCGCGTTCTTCTTGGCCGCCTCGACCATACCCGGCGAGAGGTCAGTGACATGGGCCTCGGCCAGTACGCCGGCCAGCTTGAGGTTCAGGGTGAAGAAGCCGGTGCCCGCACCGATCTCCAACGACTTGCCGTACGGCCAACCCGACGAGCCGGCGATCGCGGTGAACCGGTCCCGCGCGTAGGTGACGCAGCGTTCGTCGTACGAGATCGACCACTTCTCGTCGTACGTCGCCGCCTCCCAGTCGTGGTAGAGCACCTGGGCCAGCTTGTTGTCGTTCCAGGCCGCCTCGACCTCTTCGGCAGTGGCGGCGGGCTTCGCAGCGGACCCGTGAGATGTCGTGGTCATTCAGATTCCCTTGAACTCGGCCTTGCCCGGGCCGTTCTCGACGAAGGACTTCATCCCGATCGCACGGTCCTCGGTGGCGAACAGCGCCGCGAACTGCTGCCGCTCGATCTCCAAACCGGTCTGCAGGTCCACGCCGAGCCCGGAGTCGATCGCCTCCTTGGCGGCCCGCAGCGCGAGCGCGGCGCCACCGGAGAACTGCGACGCCCAGGCAACGGCGGCGTCGTACACCTCGGCGGCGGGCACGACCTTGTCGACCAGCCCCAGTGACAGCGACTCGGCGGCGTCCACGAACCGCCCGGTGTAGATCAGGTCCTTGGCCTTGGACGCACCGATCAGCCGGGACAACCGCTGCGTCCCGCCGGCGCCCGGGATGATGCCGAGCAGGATCTCCGGCTGGCCGAGCTTGGCGTCCTCGGCGGCGATCCGGTAGTCGGCGCACAGAGCCAGTTCGCAGCCACCACCGAGGGCGTACCCGGTGATGGCCGCGACCGTCGGCTTCGGGATCGCGGCGACCGCGGACAGCGAGGACTGCAGCGGACCGGAGCGCTTGACCATGTCGGCGTACGACATGTCGGCCATCTCCTTGATGTCCGCGCCGGCCGCGAACACCTTCTCGCCGCCGTAGATCACCACCGCGCGGACCTCGTCGTTCGCGGTCGCCTCCACAGCGGCGGCCCGGATCTCCTCCTGGACCTGGACGTTCAGCGCGTTCATCTTCGGCCGGTCCAGCCGGATCGTGCCCACACCGTCACTCACGGTGAGGTTGACGAACTCGCCCATCGTCTCGCTCCTTACAGTCCAGGTCCTACCCGCCGGTCACATCCCCGGAACCGTACCGGACCACTCCACGCACTTGTACTGCGGGGAGGCTACAGATCGACCGGTTGACCCGACACCGCCGACCGGCGTGCGGCGTCGACGATCTGGAGTGTGCGCACACCCACGGCACCATCCGGCTGCGGTACGACGGCAGGCGCAGTACCGGCCTCCGCCGGACCCGATGCCCGCACCGCACGCAGGAACTCGGAGAGCATGGAGGCGTCGAAGTTGCTTCCGAGCGGCAGATAGACCTCACCGGACGCGTCCGTGCCGCCGACGTGCGGCAGGAACGGCTCGATCTCCACCGACCCGTTCGTACCGGTCACCTGCAGCGAGACACCGCCCCACGTCGGTCCGTTGTCCGGCACGCTCCACGAGCAGTCGATCGTTGCCAGCAGCCCATTGTCGTAGTTGATGGTGACCAATCCACCGGTCTCCACGGAAACACCCTTGTCCTGATGCAGGACGTGGTTCGCCGCCGCGTAGACCCGCACGGCCGAGGCGCCGCCGGTCAGTCCGTCGATCAGATCGGCACAGTGCACAGTGTGGTCGACCAGCGCTCCCCCGCCGGCCAGCTTGGCGTCGGTGAACCACTGCCGCGCGTCGTAGGGGATCTTGCCGTTGTTCGTCCCCAGTACGGCGAACAGGTCGCCGAGCATCCCCGCCTCGACCGACGCCCGCAGCCGCAGGTACGACGGGCTGAAGCGGACCGGGTACGCGACCATCAGGATGGAGCCGGCTGCCTCGCAGGCCGCCAGCATCGCCTCGCCGTCCGCGACCTCCGTGGCCAGCGGCTTCTCGCACAGCACGTGTGCCCCGGCCGCCGCGGCCCGCTCGACCAGCTCACGGTGCAACGCGTTCTCACTCGTCACCACGACGGCGTCCGGTCCCCAGTCGAACAGTTCGTCGTACGAGTCCACGTACGCAAGGCCGACCTTCGCAGCGAACTCGGCGCCGCGCGGACCGGCGTCCGGCGCGTCAGCGCCGGACGGATCGGCGGACAGCACCTCGATGTCCGGCATGTCGCCGAGCAGCGAGGCGTAGGACATCGCGTGCGTGTGCGCGAACGACGCGATCGCGACCTTCAGCCGGCTCATGCGTGCTCTCCCGTCGGGTCGAAGGTGGTCATGTCGATCGCGCGTCCGGTGGCCATCGACTCCCGGGCGGCCTCGGCCAGGTAGACCGCGGACGCTCCGTCGGCCGCGAGGACCCGCGGCTCCGGTCCACCGCGCAACGCCACGGCGAGCTCACGGAGCTGGGTCAGGTAGGGGCTCTCGCCCAGCGTCGAGGCGGGGATCAGGAGGTCACCAACGGCGGCGCCGGCCTGCAGTTCCTCGGTGTACCCGAGGTCGGCGTCGGAGGCGTACTTCAGGACGCCCGTCGATCCCGCGACGGTGAACCCGGACTGGAACGTGGTCCCGGTCGCACCCCAGGTCGCACGGCAATGGCTGATCGCGCCGGTGGCGTGGGTGAGGGTGACATGCGCCGCCACGTTGACCGGGCTGATCCCGTCCACGGTCGGCGGATTCTGGACGGCGTACACGCTGGTCACGTCGCCACACAGCCACCGCGCCTGGTCGAGGTCGTGCACCATCAGGTCCATGATCACGCCGCCGGACCGGGCCACGTCCTGGTACCAGCCCTTGCCTGCCGGTGATGAGGCCTGGCGGTAGAACCGGGCCACCGCGACGTCGCCGATCCGCCCCGCGTGGACGGCGTCGTACGCCGCGCTGTAGGCCGGGAAGAACCGGACCACGTGAGCCGGGTAGACCTTCACCCCGGCGGACGCCGCGGCCGCGATCACCTCGTGCGAGTCGGCTGCGGTCAGCGTCAGCGGCTTCTCGCAGATCACGTTCCGGCCGGCCTTGATCGCGGCCAGCGCGATCTCCTTGTGCGTCGGCGACGGCGTGACAATGTCGACGAACTCCGCCTCGGCCAGGCAGGCGTGCAGCGAGGCCGCGACCTCCAGCCCGTACTGCCCGGCGAGCTCGTCGGCCCCTTCCTCGGAGTACACCAGGACGCGAGCGCCCAGGGCCTTCCAGGCGGAGACGTGCAGGTGCGAGATGTTGCCCGCGCCGATCAGACCGACGGTCAGATCGGCCAACTGTTGCGACATGTGATCCCCTACTCGGCGCTGGTGGCGTCCGGAAACTTAGTAACGGTTCCTGCGTATCATTGCGCACAGGCGTTCGCAACTACCGTCTCATGAGCACAACCAACTTTATTATCGATAACTCACCCTGCGGCCGCGACGGTTTGAGAGGTCTTGTGCAGAATGTGCCGGTGACTGAAGCGACCGCCGCCCCGAGTGCTCTCGACACCGGGCTCCAACTGGGGGCAGTGGTCCAGACCGATGGCACGACCTTCACGTTGTGGGCCCCAGCCGCCGAACGCGTCGAGCTCGCGCTGATCGCGGACGACGGCAGTCAGCGGAATCTGGATCTGGCCCATACCGGTGAGTGCTGGACCGGGTTCGTCCCCGGAGTGGGCCATGGGCAACGGTACGGGTACCGCGTGCACGGGCCCTTCGATCCCTCGCACGGACTGCGGTTCAACCCGTCCAAACTCCTGCTCGACCCGTACACGCGGGCAGTCGACGGCTCACTGGACTACTCCAGTCCACTGATCTACGACTCGTCCGACGGCGACTCGGCCGGTCATGTCCCGGTCAGCGTGGTCGTGGCCGCGTCGGAGCCGCCTCCCCCGATCAGTCGTCCGGTGCACTGGGGCGAGACGGTCATCTACGAGCTGCACACCAAGGGTTTCACCAAGCTGCATCCCGACGTACCGGAGCATCAGCGCGGCACGTACGCCGGTCTGGCTCATCCCTCGGTGATCAACTATCTGGTCGAGCTCGGCGTCACCTCGGTCGAGTTGCTGCCGATCCACCATTTCCTCACCGAGCCCGCGATCGCGGCCCGTGGACTGCCGAACTACTGGGGCTACAACAGCCTCAGCTACTTCGCGCCGCATGCGCCGTACTCGTCGTCGGGCTCGCGCGGTGAGCAGGTCGCGGAGTTCAAGGCGATGGTGGCCGCGTTCCATGCCGCCGGCATCGAAGTGATCCTCGACGTGGTCTACAACCACACCGCCGAGGGCGGCTTCGACGGCCCGACCCTGAGCTTCCGCGGTATCGACAACCGGGCGTACTACCGGCTCGGCCACGGCGGGACGATGTACGACGTCACCGGCACCGGCAACTCGGTCGACACCTCACATCCGCAGGTCCGGCGGCTGATGATGGACTCGCTGCGGTACTGGGTCGAGGAGATGGGCGTCGACGGGTTCCGGTTCGACCTGGCCGTCACGCTGATCCGCAACGAGCGGCACGAGGTGGACACGGTCGACCATCCGTTCCTGGCCGAGGTGGCGGCGGATCCGGTGCTCGGCCGGGTCAAGCTGATCTCCGAGCCGTGGGACATCGGCCCGTTCGGCTACCAGGTCGGCAACTTCGGCACCCCGTGGTCGGAGTGGAACGGCAAGTTCCGCGACAGCGTGCGCGACGTCTGGCGCAACACCTCCGACGGCGTCAAGGACCTCGCCTACCGGCTGTCCGGTTCGAGCGACCTGTACGGCGACGACGGGCGGTACCCGTACGCGTCGATCAACTTCATCACCGCGCACGACGGGTTCACCCTGCGCGACCTGGTCAGCTACAACCACAAGCACAACGAGGCCAACCACGAGGACAACCGGGACGGCACCGACGACAACCGGTCCTGGAACTGCGGCGTCGAGGGCGAGACCGACGACCCGGCCGTGATCGCGTTGCGCAAACGGCAGCTGGCGAACCTGATGTCCACGCTGATCCTGTCGACCGGCGTACCGATGATCACCGCCGGGGACGAGTGCGGGCGGACGCAGCACGGCAACAACAACGCCTACTGCCAGGACAACTCGTTGTCCTGGTTCGACTGGACCTTGCCCAGCGAATGGTCGGATCACCTCGCGCTGACGAAGAAGCTGCTCGCCCTGCGCGCAGCGCACCCGGTCCTGCGCCAATGGCACTACTTCTCCGGCGAGCCCGTCGTCGACGGCGGCCGGAAGGACCTGTCCTGGATCGCGCCGCACGGCGGCGAGATGACCGAGGCCGACTGGTACGACGGCAACCTGAGGACGATCGGGATGTTCCTGGCCGGTGACGCGCTGCGGGTGACCGATGCCGAGGGCAACGCTCTGAAGGACAGTTCGTTCCTGATGGCGCTGAACGCGACGCCGGAGGTGCGGCAGGTCGTCGTACCGGATGCTTCCTGGGCGCCGGCGTACGAGGTGGTGCTCGACACCAGCAACAGCATGGTGACCGAAGTCGAAGCCGGTGCGACGGTCCCGCTGGCCCCTCGCTGTCTGGTGCTGCTTCGCGCTTTGTGAGGCGGTTGTTTGCTTTCCGGAAGTACAGTGACTGGTCACCGTCTGTTCACTTCCGGGGGGACCAATGTTCTTGCTGCGCCGAGAGGGCCGAGAACGTACGACGCCGATCGGCGCGCTGCACCAAGCCGTGACCCGGTGGGGCGAGGCTGAGCGGTCGTCGTCCGGGAATGCCGTGCGGCGATGGCTCGACGGGGTCGCTTATCTGGACGTCCAGGCCCGGACGTACGCGGACTTCTGGACCCGGCACAACGAGAAGGCACTCGCCGCCGACGGGCCGTTGTGGGTCGTGCTCGGCGACTCGACGGCGCAAGGGCTCGGCGCGTCGTCACCGCTGCACGGATACGTCGGCCAGGTGCTGAACGCACTACGCCGAACGGGTCGGCCGTGGCGCGTGGTCAACCTGTCCCGCTCCGGTGCTCAGACGCTACACGTGCTGGACGACCAGCTTCCGTTGATCGAAGGACTCGGCGCCGATCTGGTCACGTGTGGGATCGGCAGCAACGACATCCTCGCCACACCACCGAAGCGGTTCCGCACTCACCTGCGCCAGGTGATCGAGCGGCTGCCGTCCTCCTCGGTCATGATGGACCTCACCGTGCCGGACCGCTTCTGGACCATCGGCGGCGTCTGCAGTCCGTACGTCGCCAACATCAACGACCTCATCAACACCACCGCGACCGACCGCGGTCTCCCCGTGGCCCAGGTCTCCCGCCACGCCCGCCCACCCTGGCGCGGCCTGCTCGCCCCCGACAGCTTCCACCCCAACAACCTCGGCTACCGCCACCACGCCGACGCCCTCCTCGCCGCGTTGCCGGCGACGATCGCACAGCACTGACGTCACTCAGCCGAAGTCAGGGCAGGTCTTCTGGTACAGACGCTCGCCGAAGGCCTGTCTCCACTCTTCGTCGGTGAGGTTGCGGCCGGCCATCGTGCAGGCGAAGTCGAGCGTCGACCCGATGCGCGTGTCCCAGCGGTAGGTGCGTCCGTCGAACGCGGCGACCGTCACCACATCGCGTCCCTCGCTGAAGCTCGGGGAGATAGCCGCCTTCTTGGTGCCGGCCGAGGTGGCGACGGTGCCGAGCAGTTCGAGGTTGCGCGCGTCCCAGAGACTCAACGTCCCATCCTCAGCGCCCGACACCAGCCGAGACCCGTCTTCCGAGAATCGGACGAACCTGCCCGCGCCACTGTGCCCGGTTGCCGGAGCACTGTGGAGGTCACCCGAGGGCACATCGATGATGACTACCTCGCCTTTGCTCCCAATGGCCGCGAAGCGCCGGCTGTCGGGCGAGTACGCCGCATGGTTGATCCGGAGATTCAGGTCGCCCTCCGAGAGCACGTCGCCGGTCGCCGTACGGATGACCCGCCAGTGCTCTTCCGCGCCGTCGGGCGAGTCATCGAAGACGACTGCTGTCTCCTTGTCGGGGGATGCCGCCGTACAACAGTTATTGGTCAGATTGAGGGGTACGCCGCTGGGCTGCAGTGTGCGCGCGTCGAAGAACGTGGTCTGGTTCCGGGAGTCACTGACCAGGATGCGGTCCCCGCCGTCGACGTACGCAATGGACCAGATGCCCGGCTCGACGACTTTGCGCCGCACGACGACCTTGCCGGTCTGGGCGTCGAGAACCGTGACGGTACCCCCGGTATCGAACACGGCGAGGCGCCGGCCGTCCGGATGCCATGAGGCGGGTGTCCGGGACGACTGCTCGACTTCGCCGTGCACTCGCACGGGTGCGGTGGTGGCCCCGGTCGCCGCGTCGGCGAAACTCAGCCAGGAATCTGTTGTGTCCCGCCATACATAGGCTGTTCTGTTGCCGTCGGCAGAGGCGAGCGCGTGGAGGTAGTCGCGCGCGGGCATGGGTTGTCTCCGGCTGAGATACAGCTGTTGCCCAGAGCGGTCGTACGCCCGCAGCATGCCCTCGTCGCCGCCCGTGTACAGCGTGCGGTTGTCGGGGCTGAAGCCAACTGCCCACGAGATCTCGAAAGTCCTGATCCGTTCGCGAGGGGTGCCGGTGGCAACGTCCCAGACGATGACCTCCCCGTCCTGCGAAGCGGAGCCGAGCAGCGTGCCGTCCCGGGAGAATGCGACGTCCCGCAGGACGCCGGTATGACCGCGCAGCATCCTCACTGTCTTGCCCGTGTGGGCGTCGACCAGTGCGATCCCCTGATCGGTCGCCCCGATGGGTTGGAGCGCCAACAGGTTGCCGTCCCGCGTGAGGTCGATGGCAATCTGGGCCCTGCTTCCGACCAGACTGGGTCCGTCACGCCGCCAGTGCACTTTCCCAGTGGCGACGTCGTACGCCGCGAGCGGCTGCTGGGTGTAGATGGTGTCGCCATCGGGACTGAGAGCCAGTCCGTGAGGGCCGGGCGGGAGGGTGACCTTGTGCGGCCTGCGTCCGCGGGCGCGGAGGTCCCAGACGAGCGCGAAGCCGGGGGCATCGATCGACATCTCCTCCAGTTGGGGGATCACCCGAACGCTCGCAGCCAGGTGTTGAGCGTCGGCACTGGAGACGAGGTTGCGGTAGAGGAGATTCTGTTGGGTCGGGAAGGCGAGAGGAACCACCTCAAGCGCGTTGGGGGTCAACAACCGAACGCCCATGGCGCGCTGTCCCTCAGGGTATTCCCTGGTGTAGTTGGTCATCGCCGCCACATACCGACCATCCGGCGTGAAGAGGGGGGAGCAGAACACCCGACTCCCCACCACCCCGACGCCTCCGACATTCCCGCTCAGCTGGGTCTCGGGATCCGGCACGAACGAGTAGGTGGCGACCGGTCGCCCCGATTCCGTCTCGTACAGATTGCACGCCGCGTTCTTGCCGCCCGCGACGACACGAGTTCCGTCTGGGGAGAACGAGAAGGCGCCGAGATCACCGTCTACTGCCGGGAGTGACCGGACCAGAAGTGGGCGCTTGTTCAGCGCAGCCAGCAGGTTGGTTCGTGTCTCCGGGGAGTCCTCCAGGCGCACCCCCTGCGCTGCAAGCAGCAGAGAGTGGCTGATGCCTTCGGTCAGCAGAGCTCGTGCACCAACGCGGCGCGCGAGCTCGCGGACGGCCGCCTGCTCCGCGGCGGCTGCCTGCTGGTCGGCCTGTTCTGCCTGCCGAACGGCTACGACGCCGGCTATCAGTGCCCCGGCCAGCAACAGGGCAGCGGCGGCGAGGGCTCCTCGGAGACGTCGGTTGACGCGAACCTGGTACCGAGCCTGGTTCTCGACCGCACGAAGTTCAGCCTCTGACAGGTGTTGGCCGGCAGCGAGGAAATCGCTCTCGATCTCCGTCAGCGCCACCGTCGCGCCCTCCCGCCAGTCCAGGGCTTTGGCCAGGCGCACTCCACGGTAGAGCTCACTGTGAGGTCGACCGAGTGAGTTCCACGAGTCGGCGGCGATCGTCAGGTGATGCAGGATCTGCTGGCCCTCGAGGTCGTCGTCCAGCCAACGCCGCAGCCTGGGCCAGGCCCGGGCGACCGCCTCGTGCGCCAGCTCGACCACACCATCGTCGCTGGTGACGAGGCGCGACCCGACCAGCAGATCGATCAACGCGTCGGACTCCGGCCCGGTGACCACGAGCCGTCGCGGCAGCCGACCGCGGATCGGCTGCCCATCCGGCCCCGGGGTCACCAGGCGTAGGAGCAGCTCGCGCAGCCTGGCCTGTTGCTCAGGGCGAAGCCGGGTATAGATCTCCTCGGCTGACTGGGCCACTGCGCCCTCGATCCCACCGGATGCGCGGTAGCCGTCGACAGTCAACGTCCGGCCTTCGCGGCGCTGCCAGGTCTCGGCGAGCGCGTGCGACATCAGCGGAAGCGCACCAGGTTGCCCATCCACCTCTCGGACCAGCAGGTCGACAAGTCCCGGCTCCACCACCAACGAGGCCAGCCTGGCCGGCTCTGTGATCGCTGTGCGTAGGTCAGTCTCGGACATGCCGGTGAGCAGCTGGAGCCCTTGTTCAACAAGGTGAGCAAAGCCCGGATAGGCCGCGATCTCTGCAAGCCGATCAGCTCGGTAGGACAGGATCAGCGGGGCCTCGGCGCGATGAGCGGTCAGTCTGTCGAGGAACGCTTCGCGCTCTGCGGCGTCCGCGCACAGCGAGAAGACCTCCTCACACTGATCGACAACCAGCGCAGCCGGCACGACGTCGCCGGGCAGCGCATCGGCCAGGGCCGCAAGCGGGTGTACGCCGGGAGTCATCACCACGACCCGCCGGCCGCCGCTGCGCAAGCGCGCCGCGATGCCTGCACGCACCAGCGATGACTTCCCGCACCCGGACGGGCCGACGACAGCCAGCACCGAGTTGTCGGCCAGCTTTCGCAGTCCCGCAGCCACCTCGGCATCACGGCCGAAGAACACCTCTGCATCGTCCAGGTCGTAGGGCTTGAGACCGAGGTACGGGCACTCCGTGCTCGGCTCTGGCAGCGTGCTCGCCACCACCAGGGACGGATCCTGGCGCAGAATCGCCTGTTCCAGCAGACCGATCTCCTGGCCGGGGTCCAGGCCGAGTTCGCGATTCAGCACGACGCGGAGTTCGCGAAGGGTCTTCAAGGCGTCGGCCTGACGGCCGCACTGGTACTGCGCGGTGGCCAGCAGCGCCCACCTTCGCTCGCGCAGCGGTGCCTCCGATGTCAGGGCCCGAGCCTTGGCAAGGACGCTCTCGTGCCGGCCCGATCGCAGCGACGCTTCGACGTACAACTCCTCGGCACGCTGGCGTAGCTCCTCCAACCGCGCGCTTTCTATCCGCGCGCTCTCCCAGCCCTCTACGTCGGTCAGCGGCTTGCCCCGCCAGAGCGTCAGCGCATCGGCCAGCAGCAGCGCGGACCGCTCGGCATCGCCGGCCGCCAGCAGGTTCGTCGCCCTGACGACGGTGCGCTCGAAGCGTTGGGTGTCGATCTCGTCGCGGGGAACCGTCAACTTGTACCCCAGCGACGACGTCTCGATCGAGTTGCTGCCGAGGGCCTTGCGGAGCCGGACCACGCATCCCTGCACGACCTTGGACCAGGAAGCGGGCAACTGCTCGCCCCACAAGACGTCAGCCAGTACTTCGGCACTGACAACGTCCCCCGGGTGCACTACAAGCGCAGCCAACACAACGCGATCACGCCGCCCGAGATGCTCCCGCTCCCCCTCGATCGTGAGCGGGCCGAGCACGGCGATACCCACCCCTCGACTGTCGACCGCGCAGTACCGGACGTCAAGGTCGGTGATACCGCGTTGATACCGGGCGAGGCCGGCTGGATACCGCTCCGCGGCACAACTGGACCAAGACATCGCGGCGATCGGAAGGCCGACAGCGGCAGTCCCGCCGGATGAGGACAGGAAGTAGCGGACATGTTCACCAACGCAGTGCCAACCTCAGCAGCACCAATCAAGCGATCGACGATGACCAGGCTGACCACGCTGGCATCCGCCGCGGCGGTCAGCGTCGCACTCATGACTGCGGCGTCCCCCGCCATGGCCCAGGAGTATCCGAACCCGGAGGGCGGCTCGTCCGGCGACAGAACACCAGCAGCGATCGTCCAGGACGAGGGCCTGGACGCGACCTCGGTCGCACTCGGCGCACTGGCCGGAATCGCACTGGGCGGCACAGGGCTCGCCATCACCCTGGGAGTACAACGGCGCCGGTACCAGGCTGCCCTGCCGATCGCCTGGACAGCCCACCGACCGACCAAGGAGACCGTCGGTTAACCGGCGGCCTCCCCGGCGCGCAGGCCGCCGGATCATCGGCGCTACTGGTGGCAGAAGTCGGTGGCTGGATAGTACGGATCTGGATAGTCTGGATTCGTGGGAGATGAGTTGTTGCTGGTGGTGTTGCAGCGGGCTACGCATGTGACGTTGCAGGTGTTGGGGACGGAGCTGGCCGAGCTGGGGCTGACGGCTTCTGAGGTGAACGTGCTGGCGAATCTGGCCGACGGGCGTGGGCGGACGGTGTCGGAGCTCGGGGCCGCGGCCGGGGTTCGGCCGACGACGCTGACCGGCGTACTGGATCGGCTGGAGCAGAAGGGGCACATCCTGCGGGCGCCGCGGCCGGGTGATCGGCGGGCGGTGCAGATCTCGCTGACGTCGGTTGGTGTCAAGAGCGCCGAGCGGGTGCAGCGGGCCTTCGCGGAGTTGGAGGAGCGGGCGCTGGCTGGAATCGCGCCAGGCTCGGTCAAGCAGGCGCGGCGGGTGCTCATGGCGTTGGGGGCAGTGTGAGTGCGTTTGATGAGTTGATGGGTGAGGTGATGTCGAGCGCTGAGCGGTTCGGGCACCGGGAGCATGTGAAGCTGACGTGGCTCGCCGTACGGCGGTGTGGGACGGATGCGGCGGTCGAGTTGATCAGCGACGGGATCCAGCGAACGGCGCGGTATGCCGGGGTGCCACAGAAGTACAACGCGACGGTGAGCCGGGCGTGGGTGGAGCTGACGGCATATCACATGGCCGAGGCGCCGGGTGAAGGGTTCGACGAGTTGCTCGAGCGCAACCCCGGGCTGATGGACAAGCGCCTGCTGACGCGGTTCTACCACTCGCGCACCCTCGCAAGTCCGGCCGCCCGGCAAGGCTGGGTGGAGCCGGATCTCCACGCATCCCCGGCGTGAGTCTTTACCTTGCCCCAAGGGCAGGGGGTTTGATGGTCGGGTGTTGACGATCAGCGAGTTCGGGCGTCGTACCGGGCTCTCGCACAAGGCGTTGCGGCTGTACGACGTCTCCGGGCTGCTGCCGCCCGCGCAGGTCGACCCGTCGAACGGGTACCGCCTGTACGACGAGGAGCAGCTCGAGCGGGCCCGGCGGATCAGTGTGCTGCGGCAGTTGGACATGCCCTTGACCACGATCGCCGAAGTACTGGCGAAATCCGACGAGGAGGCACTGATCCGGCTGGACCGGTGGTGGGCGGCCGAGGAGGCGACCACCGCAGCCCGGCGGGCGACGTTGGAGTACCTGCGGGACCGGCTCTCGCGGTCGGGATCTCCTGGGTTGTCACCGCGGCCGGTGCTGATCCGCGACGTACCGGAGACGAAGATCGCGTCGATCCGCTCGGACACCGACCAGCAGTCGCTGATCGGGGTGATCGTGACCTCGACCGACGACATCCGCAGGTACCTCGAGTCCGCCGGGGCAACGCTGCCCGGTGGGTCGTGGGTGATCTACCACGGTGCGGTGACGCCGGAGGCCGAGGCGACCGTCGAGGTGTGCGTGCCGTTCGACGGGCTGGTGGATCCGTCCGGGTCGATCGCGATCCGGGTCGAGCCGGCCCACCGGGAGGCGTACTGCACGATCACGATGGACGAGTGCGTGTACCCGCGGATCATGCTCGCGTACGACCTCGTCGGTGACTGGGTCCGCTCGACCGGGGAGGCGACCGCCGGTCCGCCGCGTGAGGTCTACCTGCCCGACTGTCACCTGCTCCCCCGCGACCAGCCGGCCGTCGACATCGCTCAGCCCATACTTGAAAGGAAGCCCTGATGGACTACGCGATTCAGACCGAGTACAGCGACCCCGGCGTACACGCCCAGCTCTTCGACGCGCTGCCGGACGACGTCGCCGGAATCGCGGCCGTCGTTCGCAACCTGGTGATCCACTACCGCGGCGGCGGGATCGAGTTCACCGGCGACCGGCTGGCCGAGATCGACCACCGGTGGGTCGAGGCGATGCTGACCACGGACCAGAAGCGCAACGGTACGGCGCTCGCCGTACCGCGTGAGCCGGTCGACCGGATCGTGGGCTGCTGCCGGGACTACACGCTGCTGACCGTGTCGGCCCTTCGGCACAAGGGGATCCCGGCCCGCAGCCGGATCGGGTTCGCGGACTACTTCCGCGGCGGCTACAACCACGACCACGTCGTCGTCGAGTACTGGAACGGCGACCGCTGGGTGATGACCGACGCCCAGCTCGACCCGTCCGGTGACCACCCGTTCGACACCCAGGACATGCCGCGTGGTCCGTTCCTGTCGGCGGCGGAGGTCTGGCTCGGCGTACGATCCGGCGACCTCAACGCGGACCTGTTCGGCATCGACCCTGGTTCGCCCATCAGCGGTGGCTGGTTCATCCGCAACTACGTCCACTTCCAACTCGCCCACCTGCAAGGTGACGAGCTCCTCCTCTGGGACAACTGGGGCACCATGACAGACACCCTGGACGGCGCCGACGTAGAGCTCACAGACGAGATCGCCGCCCTCTTGGTTGCCTCCGACAACGGAGACGAAACCGCCACCAAGGAGCTGACCGACCGCTACCAGACCAGCCCGGACCTGAGGCCCACCGGCCGCTCCTACATCACCTCCCCCACCGGCGCCCCACACACCTGGATCGAGCTCATACGCCCAGCGGTGTAGGCGCCGGACACCTTCTAGGGGGCTTGAACAGGAAATAGCCTGTCAAAGCCCGCGGTTTCCTGTCTGATGTTCCGGACGATGCCTGGCTTCACCCGTCCTCCTCCCCTGCTGTAGTACGCCGAGTGCGGTACGCCGGAAGCCTCCAGTCGGCCGACGCGCGCGGTACCTCTTGTCGCTCAGGATCGTGGGTAGTGGATTCGAGCTGACGGGAGAGGGAGATGAGTAGCGCGACGCTGGAGGCGACGACGGCAGCGGCTAAGCCGTGGCGGTTGGGTGCCAGGACGCGGAAGGCCGTGCTGGTGCTGCACATCGCGTCCGTCGGGTCGTGGCTCGGCATCGACGTGGTGATGGCGGTGCTGACGTTCACCGCGATGGGGACCGACAGCGCGAGCACCAAGGCGTTGTGCTTCCGAGTGCTCGAGCTGGTGACGGTGTGGCCGATGACGGTGTCCGGGCTGACCTGTCTGGTGACCGGCGTACTGCTGGCGATGGGCAGCAAGTACGGCCTGACGAAGTACTGGTGGGTTGTCCTGAAGCTCTGCATCAACCTGCTGCTGAGCGCGCTGGTGCTGGTCGCGCTGCGACCGGGCGTGGCGGAGCTGGCCGACCGCGGTGAGGCGAACGATCTCGCCGTACCGCTCGGCGACATGATCTACCCGCCGATCGTCTCGCCGACGCTGTTGATGGTCGCGGTGGTCCTGTCGGTCTTCAAGCCGTGGGGACTACTGCGCAAGAAGAAGAAGTAATGCGAAGGGCCCCGCCTGGTGAGGCAGGCGGGGCCATCTACGCGATCAGAACTCGGAGCCGGCCGGCAGGTCCGGAGTCGACGGGTCCTCCGGGTCGGAGGGGCCGGCGGCCAGGCCGAGCTCGGCCTGGCTCGCGAGACCCGCGTGCTTCGGTACGACGCGCACGGTGTAGCCGAACGGGCCGGTCCGGTCCAGCTTCAGCTCACCCTCGTACCGGTGCCGGTTGCCCTCGTAGGTCTCCGCCAGCGACAGCGACGCCCGGACCGGGTCCTTGATCTCGTCGTTGGAGTCGACCCGGCCGTGCAGCACCTCGACGTCGATGTCCTGCGGCTTCAGGTCGCCGAGCGCGGCGAAGGCACGGATGCCGACGTTGGTCCCGAGCTGCGGTACGTCGCCGAGGCCCTGGAGCTCCACGTGGTCGACCCGGATCTGCGGCCAGGCCGCCCGGACCTTCTTCTTCCACGCGGCCAGGTCGCGCGCACCGTCGTACGTCGCGTTCAACGACCGCGACGACAGGGCGGACGGGACGTACAGCCGCTCGACGTAGTCGCGCACCATCCGGGTGGCCAGCACCTTCGGGCCGAGCTCCTTGATCGTGTGCCGCAGCATCTCGATCCAGCGGCCGGGGACGTCACCGTCGTAGAACCGCGGCGCGACCTGCTTCTCGATCAGGTCGTACAGCGCGTGCGCCTCGAGGTCGTCGCGGCGGTCGGTGTCCTCGATCCCCTCCGCGGACGGGATCGCCCAGCCGAACTCGTCGTCGTACCACTCGTCCCACCAGCCGTCGCGGATGGACAGGTTGAGCGCACCGTTCAGCGCCGCCTTCATCCCGGACGTGCCGCACGCCTCGTACGGGCGGAGCGGGTTGTTCAGCCAGACGTCGCAGCCCGGGTACATCGGCTGGGCCAGCTTGATGTCGTAGTCGGGCACGAACACGATCCGGTGCCGGACCTCGGGGTCGTCGGCGAACCGGACCATCTCCTGGATCAGCTTCTTGCCGCCCTCGTCGTGCGGGTGTGCCTTCCCCGCGATGACGATCTGGACCGGCCGCTGCGGGTGCAGCAGCAACGACTTCAGCCGCTCCGGGTCGCGCAGCATCAGCGTCAGCCGCTTGTACGACGGAACGCGCCGGGCGAAGCCCATGGTCAGGACGTCGGGGTCGAGGATCGAGTCGACCCAGCCGAGCTCGGCCTCGCTGGCACCGCGGTTCAGCCAGGACTGCCGGACCCGGGCCCGGGTGTCGTCGATGAACCGCTGCCGCAGGATCCGCTTGGTCTCCCAGATCTGCGCGTCGGTGGTCTTGTCCAGACCCTCGAAGATGCCGTCGGCATCGGCCGTGTCGGTCGCCGCGTAGGTCAGGTCGTGGATCTCCCGGGCCACCCAGGTCGGCGCGTGCACGCCGTTGGTGATCGAGGTGATCGGTACGTCGGTCGCGTCGAAGCTCGGCCACAGCCCGGAGAACATCCCCCGGCTGACCACACCGTGCAACTTGGACACACCGTTGGCCCGCTGGGCCAGCCGCAGACCCATGATCGCCATGTTGAAGACGCCGAGGTCGCCGCCCTCGAAGTCCTCGGCGCCGAGCTCGAGGATCCGGTCGATCGGCACCCCTTCGCCGAACGCGTCCGGCGAGAAGTGCTGCTGGATCAGCTCGACCGGGAACCGGTCGATACCGGCCGGCACCGGGGTGTGGGTGGTGAACACGGTCCCGCCGCGGGCCACCTCGAGCGCGGTGTCGAAGTCGAGGCCCTGGTCGGCGGCCAGCTCGCGGATCCGCTCGATCCCGAGGAACCCGGCGTGGCCCTCGTTGGTGTGGAACACCTCCGGGGCCGGGTGACCGGTGATCCGGCAGAACTCGCGGACCGCACGGACACCGCCGACGCCGAGCAGCAGCTCCTGGAGCAGCCGGTGCTCCGTCGTACCGCCGTACAGCCGGTCGGTCACCTCGCGCTCGGCGGGCTCGTTCTCCTCCATGTCGGAGTCGAGCATCAGCAGCGGCACCCGGCCGACCTGGGCGACCCAGATCTGGGCGTGCAACTGCCGGTTGCCGGGCAGGGTCAGGGTGACGGTCGCAGTCGCGTCTCCGTCACGGAGCAGGCTGATCGGCAGCCCGTCCGGGTCCACCAGCGGGTAACGCTCCTGCTGCCAGCCCTCGCGGTTCAGCGACTGGGCGAAGTACCCGTGGCGGTAGAGCAGGCCGACACCGATCAGCGGTACGGCGAGGTCACTGGCCGCCTTGAGGTGGTCACCGGCCAGGATGCCCAGGCCGCCCGAGTACTGCGGCAGCACGTGGGTGATGCCGAACTCCGGGGAGAAATAGGCCACCGAGCTGACCGGCGAGCCGGCGTCGGTCTGGAACCAGCGGTCGTCGGTCACGTAGCCGTTCAAGTCGGCTACGGCCAGCTCCAGCCGGCGCAGGAAGGCTTGGTCGTTGGCCAGCTCGTCGAGCCGGGCCGCCGGGACCTCACCGAGAAGCTTGACCGGGTCACCGCCGGTGCTCCGCCACAACTGCGGGTCGACGGCCTCGAAGACGTCCTGCGTCTCCGGGTGCCAGGCCCAGCGGAGGTTGTTCACCAGGGTGCCCAGCCCGGTCAGCTGCTCAGGCAGGACAGGGCGGACGGAAAATCGTCGTATCGCTCGCACCGGGACACCGTACCGGCCACGGCCCAGCAGGGCATCCTCGGCATGCATCGATCTTGCAACGCAGGCAAGATTTTGCAGGACCTTTTCAGTGGCTGGTCACCGATGTTCCATGCTGTGGACCGGTTCGAGACCGCCAGGTGTTCACGAGACAGCGGCGACCGATAACGTCAGTCCTGTAGTTCCTCAGGTACGCCGTCCCATCCGCCGGATCCGCCATCGGACCGGCCACTATTTCGCAAGGGAAGGTTCGTCTACGCCATGACTGGGCGCATCCCGATCACCGACGTCACCCCGACCGTCGACGCCGGAGCGTATCCGGCCAAGGCATCTGTCGGCGAGACGTTCACCATCGCAGCCACGGTCTTCCGCGAGGGCCACGACGCAGTGAATGCGAACGTCGTGCTGACCTCGCCGACCGGGCAGACCAGACGGATGCTGATGGCACCGGTCGGGCAAGGCTCGGACAGGTGGACGGTCGACGTGACCCTGCAGGAGCAGGGCGCGTGGACGTTCGCGGTCGAGGGCTGGAGCGACCCGTACGGGACCTGGCGGCACAACGCCGAGATCAAGGTGCCGGCCGGTCTCGACGTGGATCTGATGTTCGCCGAGGGTGCCGCGTTCTTCGACCGTGCGGCCGCCGGCGTGCCCCCCGCCGTACGGGCTGATCGGGCGACGCTGACCGATGCCGCGCAGGCGCTGGCCAACGGCGCGCTGCCGCCGGAGGCACGACTCGCCGCGGGAATCTCGCCACAGGTGCGGGCCGCGCTCGGGCGGTATCCGGTGCGTGAGCTGATCACGTCGTCGGAGACCTACCCGGTGTGGGTCGACCGGGAGCTCGCGCTGTACGGCAGCTGGTACGAGTTCTTCCCGCGTTCGGAGGGCGCCAAGTACGACGAGCAGTCCGGGCAGTGGACGTCCGGGACCTTCCGTACGGCGGCCCAGCGGCTGGAAGCGGTTGCCGGGATGGGTTTCGACATCCTCTACGTGCCGCCGGTCCATCCGATCGGTCACTCGTTCCGCAAGGGCCCGAACAACACCCTCGACCCGAAGCCCGGTGACCCGGGTTCGCCGTGGGCGATCGGCTCGGCCGAGGGCGGCCACGACGCGATCCACCCCGAGCTGGGCACCTTCGAGGACTTCGACTACTTCGTCGGCCGGGCCCGCGAGCTCGGTCTCGAGGTCGCCATCGACCTGGCGCTGCAGGCGTCGCCGGACCACCCGTGGGTGACCGAGCACCCGAAGTGGTTCAGCGTCCGTGCGGACGGCTCGATCGCGTACGCCGAGAACCCGCCGAAGAAGTACCAAGACATCTACCCGATCAACTTCGACAACGACCCCGAAGGCATCTACGCCGAGGTGCTGCGGATCGTCCGGCTGTGGATCTCGCACGGGGTGACTGTGTTCCGGGTCGACAACCCGCACACCAAGCCGGTCAACTTCTGGGAGTACCTGCTCGGCGAGATCCGCAAGACCGACCCGGATGTGGTCTTCCTGTCCGAGGCGTTCACCCGGCGGCCGATGATGCGCGAGCTGGCCAAGGTCGGCTTCCACCAGTCCTACACGTACTTCACCTGGCGCAACGAGAAGTGGGAGCTGGAGGAGTACCTGCAGGAGCTGACCCAGGAGACCGCGCACTTCCTGCGGCCGAACTTCTTCGTCAACACGCCGGACATCCTGACCGCCTACCTGCAGTACGGCGGGCCGGGCGCGTTCAAGATCCGGGCGGCGATCGCGTCGACCGCGTCACCGACCTGGGGTGTGTACGCCGGGTACGAGCTGTTCGAGCACGTCGCGCTGCGGCCGGGCTCGGAGGAGTACCTCGACACCGAGAAGTTCCAGTTCCGGCCGCGGGACTGGGAGGCCGCTGCCGCCGAGGGCCGAACGCTGGCGCCGTACCTGACGCTGCTGAACAACATCCGCCGCCGGCACCCGGCCCTGCAGCAGCTGCGCAACCTGACGCTGCACTCGGTCGAGGACGAGGCGATCATGTGCTACTCGAAGCGCATCACCGGGCCGGACGGGCACAGCGACACCGTCCTCGTGGTGGTGAACACCGACCCGCACTCGGTCCGCGAGTCGATGGTCCACCTCGACATGGCCGCGCTCGGCATGCGCCCCGAGGACACCTTCACCGTGTACGACGAGATCAGCGGCGCGACCTGGCGCTGGGGCCAGCAGAACTACATCAAGCTCGACCCCAACGGCGAACCCGCCCACATCCTCGCCGTCCGCCGCGGCCAGGCGTAACAACCGGTTCCTAGAGCGGGACGGTCTCCGGGTACTTGAGGCCGAGGCCGGTGTTGAGGGCAACGACCTGGTCGTCGGCGCGGATCCAGCCGGACTCGCGGAGGCGTCGTACGGCGGCGAAGGTGGCGGCGCCTTCGGGACAGATGAAGGCGCCTTCGAGCCGGGCGAGGTGATGTTGCTCGGCCAGGATGGTTTCGTCGTCGACGGCAACGGCACAACCGTCGGTGTCCGCGATCGCTTGCAGGACGAGAAAATCGCCGAGCGCCTTCGGGACGGTGATGCCGAAGGCAATGGTCTTGGCGTCGGGCCAGGGTTCGCTTTCCGGCAGGCCTTTCTCGTAGGCCTGGACGATCGGCGCACAGCCGGTCGACTGTACGGCGACCAGCCGCGGGAGCGGGCCGTCGATCCAGCCGAGCTCGCGGAGTTCGACCAGGGCCTTCCAGATGCCGATGATCCCGACCCCGCCGCCGGTGGGGTAGAGGATGACGTCGGGCAGCTGCCAGCCGAGTTGCTCGGCGATCTCCAGGCCCATCGTCTTCTTGCCCTCGATCCGGTACGGCTCCTTCAGCGTCGAGACGTCGAAGTACCCCTCCTGCTCGCGGATGAACGCTGCCGCGTCACCGATCAGCCCGTCGACCAGGTGCAGTTCGGCGCCGACGACCTTCACCTCGCGACGGCAGATCTCCGGTGCCGCGACCGGCATCGAGATCAACGCCGCCATCCCGGCCCGGGCGGCGTACGCGGCCCAGGACGAGCCGGCGTTCCCGTTCGTCGGCATCGCGATCCTCCGTACGCCGACCTCGTACGCGCGCGACACCCCGACCGCCGCACCACGCGCCTTGAACGTGCCGGTCGGGATCAACCCCTCGTCCTTCATCAGCAACCGTTCGACCCCGACCTCGCGCCCATAACGCGGCAACGGCAGCAGCGGGGTCATCCCCTCCCCCAGCGTCACCACATTCTCCGGCGCACGCACCGGCAACAGTTCGTGGTACCGCCACAGATCCGGCGGCCGCGCGGCCAACTCGTCCTTGGTCAGCGTCACGGCAGGTACGTCGTACCGGGCCAGCAAAGGCGATCCGCACGGGCACAGCCCGATCACCTGATCGGCGTCGTGGGTCTGACCGCACTTGGGGCACTCGAGATGGCTCAGCGCTGAGAAGGTCACACCTGGAGAAACTACCCCGCGCGCAGATTGGTGATGGTCGGGCGTTGGTGATCGGTGAGACGGAACCCGGTACCGCGGACCGCGTCGATGGTGACGGTGGTGCCAAGATCGTCGAGTTTGCGGCGGAGGCGTTTGACCACCGAGTGGATGTCGGCCGTGCCGCGCAGGTGCCGGTTGCGCCAGACGGTCTGGTGCAGAGCGTCGTACGTCCAGACCCGCAGTGGAGCCGACATCAGCCGGGTCAGCAGGTCGTGCTCGAGCTCGGTGAGCTGCACCTCCCGATCGCGCCACCGAGCGATCGACCGGACCCGGTCGATGGTCAGTACGTCGGCATCGGGCTCACCCGCGGAGGCCTTGGTGGAAGTCGAGTCGACCTCCGCAGGCTCCGGCGGCTCCGGGTGTTCGGGGACCGGTGGCGGTTGCTGCGACGGGACCAGCAGCCGGCGCAGTTCCTCGAGACTGGACACGAGCAGCAGCGGTGCGACGTCGTCGACGAGCTCGGCGAGCCGGACACGTTCCTCCGGTGAGGCCGCGACCGCGATGAGCAGCGGGAACGGCTTGTTGTCGGACGGTGTCAGATCGGTCGGGGTCAGATCGGCGTCCGCAGGGGCGGGAACACGGGCGGTGACCATTTGATCACGATGTCAACCTCTGCCTTGGATCGTCAACGAACTGACAACCTTTGACCACTTTGCCTGGATCGGTGCGACGGCTAGTCACATCTTGCTCACGTGGTGTGCTTGTTACCACGTTGTTCTGACACATAAGGTCCTCGTCAGGCTCGCGGTGTCACACGCCGCGAACTGGGGGGCACGCAGCGTTCGCACCACCGGTCCATCCGCCTTGATGACCGCGGCCGTGAACTGAGCCTGCACCTCTGCACCAGATGACTCGGGGGAGTCAACTCGGGGTCGTTACCAGTGAGGGGCTGCAGAGATGTCACATCTACGACGAAGGGGACTCGCCAGATCGTTGGTGGGTGCCCTGGCGACGGTGGCAGTCGTCGCGACCGGGATGGCCGCCGCCGGCCAGGCCCAGGCCGCACCACCCACCAAACCCGAAGCCACACCGGCCAGCAAGATCAAGCCGGAGCTGATGGCGAAGCTGGACGGTAAGGACGCCAAGGAGGCGACCGACTACTGGGTCCGGTTCACCGCCAAGGCCGACCTGTCCACCGCCAGCACGATCACGGACTGGAACGAGCGCGGCACCGCCGTCGCCGCTGCGCTGAAGCAGACCGCCGCAGCGAGCCAGGCGAAGGTCCGGGCCGAACTCGACGCGCAGAAGGTGAAGTACAAGGCCTTCTGGGGTACGAACGCGATCCGGATCAACAGCGGCACACTCGAACTGGCCCAGAACCTGGCCAACCACAGTGAGGTCGAGGGTCTCTACAACCCGCGGGCCGTCGAGGTGCCGAAGGTCACCCCGGGCGAGCAGGGTCACCAGATCAACGCCCTCGAGTGGGGTATCGCCAACATCAACGCCGACGACGTCTGGGCGCAGTACGGCGACAAGGGCGCCGGCATCGTCATCGCCAACATCGACACCGGGGTGCAGTACGACCACCCGGCGCTGGTGAACTCCTACCGCGGTAACAACGGCGACGGGACGTTCAACCACAACTACAATTGGTTCGACGCGGCGGGCACCTCGCCGACCGCACCGGCCGACGGCAACGGTCACGGCACCCACACGATGGGCACCATGGTCGGCGACGACGGCGCGGGCAACCAGATCGGCGTCGCCCCGGCGGTCAAGTGGATCGCCGCGAACGGCTGCTGCCCGAGTGACGCGGCGCTGATCGAGTCCGGTCAGTGGATGCTCGAGCCGACCGACCTCGCCGGGCAGAACCCGGACGCGAGCAAGCGGCCGAACATCATCAACAACTCGTGGGGCAGCCAGTTGCCGTCCAACGACCCGTTCATGGAGGACATCACCAACGCCTGGAAGGACTCGGGCATCTTCGGTGCCTGGGCCAACGGCAACAGTGGTGCCCTCGGCTGCCAGAGCAGCGGGTCGCCGGGCTCCCTGACCAGCAACTACTCGGTCGGTGCCTACGACATCAACAACAACGTCGCGTCGTTCTCCGGCCGTGGTGTCGGTCAGAACGCGACGATCAAGCCGAACATCTCGGCCCCGGGCGTCAACGTCCGGTCCAGCCTGCCCGGCAGCACCTACGGCAGCTTCAACGGTACGTCGATGGCCACTCCGCACCTCGCGGGTACCGTCGCCCTGCTGTGGTCGGCCGCACCGGCGCTGAAGGGTGACATCGACGCGACCCGTGCACTGCTGAACGGGACCGCGATCGACAAGGCCGACGCCCAGTGCGGTGGCACCACGGAGAACAACAACGTCTACGGCCAGGGCCGTCTGGACGCGTTGGCTCTGCTGAACGCCGCGCCGATCGGCGACACCGGCACCCTGGCCGGTACGGTGACCGCGGCGACCGGCGGTACTCCGCTGGCCGGCGCGAGCGTGACGGTGAAGACGGCGGGTCAGCCCGACCGCGTGCTCACCACCTCCAGCACCGGTGCGTTCTCGTCCGTGCTGCCGGCCGGCAGCTACGACCTGACCGTGGCGTCGTTCGGGTACCAGACCCAGACCGACACCGCAGTCATCACCACCGGCGCCACCACCACGAAGAACTACGCCCTGGCCAGCGCTCCGCAGGTCAACGTCGGCGGCACCATCACGGACGGCTCCGGCCACGGCTGGCCGCTGTACGCGAAGGTCAGCGTCGAGGGTCCGGGCGGTGTGTTCGACTACACCACGCCGAGCAACGGCCGCTACAGCCTGAAGGTTCCGTCCGGTGCGGCGTACTCGCTGAAGATCGAGTCGCAGTACCCGGGCTACCAGACGGTCAGCGAGCCGATCACGGTCGGCGCGGGCAACCTGACGAAGAACGTCGCGGTCCCGGTCCGCACTGATGCCTGCACCACCGCGCCGGGTTACAAGTACGGCTCGGACGGCGTCTACGAGACGTTCGACTCCGGTAACAAGCCGGGCAACTGGACCGTCGTCGACAACAAGGGCAACGGCCAGGTCTGGCAGTTCAACGACCCGGGCAACCGGGGCAACCTGGCCGGCGGCACCGGCAAGTTCGCGATCATCGACAGCGACAAGTACGGCGGCGGCGGCTCGCAGGACACCTCGCTGGTCAGCCCGGTGGTGGACCTGACCGCGGTCACCGCTCCGGTGATCCGCTTCAACCAGGACCTCAACTACCTCAGCGGCGAGAAGGCCGACGTGGACCTGTCGATCGACGGCGGGACCACCTGGACCAACGTGCTCACCCAGGCCGCGGACGTCCGCGGTGTCAAGGAGATCGCGATCCCGCAGGCGGCCGGCAAGTCCGCCGTGCAGGTCCGGTTCCACTACTACAACGCCTCGTACGAGTGGTGGTGGATCGTCGACAGCGTGCTGATCGGCAGCCAGATCAGCTGTGACGCGGTCGGCGGCGGCATCGTCGTCGGCAACGTCAAGGACGCCAACACGAACGGTTTCGTGAACGGTGCGGTCGTCAGCCGTGACGGCAACGCCGCAGAGACCGGTACCACCGTGGCGACGCCCGAGGACACCGGCCTGAACGACGGCTTCTACTGGCTGTACTCCTCGGAGTCCGGTGCGCAGGGCTTCACCGCCGAGGCCGGCAACTACGTCAGCTCGAACCAGAGCGTGGACGTGGAGGCCGACTGGGCCACCACAGCCGACTACTCGCTGGCCGCGGGCAAGCTGGCCGTCACCCCGGGCAGTGTCAGCGGCAACCTGAGGCTGCCCACGGGCAAGGTGACCAAGTCGTTCACCGTGACCAACACCGGCGGTGCGCCGGTCGAGGTGAAGTTCGGTGAGCGTGACGGCGGCTTCGAGCTGCAGAACGCGAACGGCACCACCACCACGAAGAACGAGGTGCTGAACAGCACCGGCGCCCCGCTGCAGCGGCTCGAGGTGCCCACCTCGTTCGCGCAGCTGCTGTCCGGCAAGACGGCCGGTACGCCGGCCGCCGCGAAGCCGCTCGCGGCTCCGTGGACGGACATCGCCGACTACCCCGCGTCCGTGATGGACAACCGGGTGGTCAACGCCGAGGGCAAGATCTACTCGATTGCCGGTGGCAACGGTAGTGCCTCGACCGGGAACAGCTACGTGTACGACCCGGCGACGCTGGCCTGGACCGCCATCGCCCCGCTGCCGGGCGCTCGCAACGCCATCACCGTCGGCGTCGTGGGTGGCAAGATCATCGCCAGCTCCGGCTGGGGTGCGGCCGGCCCGGACGCGGCGACCTGGTCCTACGACCCGGCCGCCAACGCCTGGACCTCGGTGGCCGCCAACCCGGCTCCGCGGGCCGCGGCCGGTCAGGCTGTCGTCGACGGCAAGCTGTACGCCGTCGGTGGCTGCACGACCTCCAGCTGCCTTCCGATGAGCAACACCGTCGTCCGCTACGACGCGACGGCGAACAGCTGGGAGACCCTGCCGAACTACCCGAAGTCGGTCGCGTTCGCGTCCTGCGGCGCCATCGACGGCAAGCTGTACTGTGCCGGCGGTAACGACGGCACGAACTCGCTGAAGTCGGCGTACGTCTTCGACCCGGGAACCAACGCCTGGTCCCCGGTCGCCGAGGCGCCGGCGGACCACTGGGCGGCGTCGTACGCCGTCGCCGGCGGCAAGCTGCTCGTCGTCGGTGGTGTCCAGGCCGGTGCGGTCACCAACGCCGGCTTCGCCTACGACCCGGCCGCCGACTCCTGGTCGGCACTGCCGAACGCCAACCTGCCGCGGTACCGCGGTGGTGCGGCCTGCGGCTTCTACAAGGTCGGCGGTTCCTCCGGTGGTTTCACCGCCACGGTGGACAGCGAGGCCCTGCCGGGTCTCGAGGACTGCGCCGAGTCGTCGGCGGACGTGAGCTGGCTGTCCATCGACAAGACCGAGGCCACGCTGGCCCCGGGCGCGTCGACGACGGTCAAGGTCACGCTCACCGCGAACGTCGACCAGCCGGGTGCCTACACCGGGTCGGTCACGATCGGCGAGAACACGCCGTACCAGGTCGAGGCAGTGGGCGTGACGATGAACGTCACCCCGCCGACAACCTGGAGCAAGCTGCTCGGCACCGTCACGGGCGTCAGCACGTCCGGTGTCACGGCTCCGCTCCCGGGTGCGACCGTCCAGGTCGACTCCTGGGCCTCGTCGTACACCTTCATCACCGACAGCAGCGGCAAGTACGCCTACTGGCTGGACCGCCGCAACAACCCGCTCACCCTGATCGCCGCCAAGGACGGCTACAAGCCCCAAACCCGCACCACCCGCCTGATCGCGGGCGAACCGGTAACAGAGGACTTCGCCCTGAAGGCAGTCAAGTAGTAGTCACGCAGTAAGGACCGGCCCCACTCAGACCATCTGAGTGGGGCCGGTTCTCTATTGCCTGGAACACGGTGAGCGCGTCGGACAGGGCAGCGGGGTCGTGGGTGCGGATGTAGTCGGCGCCTTGGCTGGCCGCGTGGAGTTCGGCGGCGAGCGTCGCCGGGCCGATGCGTTCGAGGTCGGTGCCGGTGAGGGTGCGGAGGAAGGACTTGCGGGACGGGGAGATCAGGATGGGGAGTCCGTAGTGGGTCTTGAGGCTGCGCAGGTTTGCCAGGACGGTGAGAGACGGTTCTGGAGTGCTGCCGAGGAAGTAGCCGAGGCCGGGGTCGAGGATGAGGCGGTCCCGGGTGATGCCGACCGACTCGAGAGCGGTGAGGCGTTCGTCGAAGAACTTGTCGATGGTCGACCAGGTCGCCTGACCCACCTCACGCGCCAGTCACGACCCGGCGAGAACGCTACCTCAGTTACGTCGTCGGGAGGAGGTGGAAGCCGACGCCGCGGACGGCGTGGATGGTGACGGTGGCGCCGAGGTTGGCGAGTTTCTGGCGGAGGCGCTTCACGACCGAGTGGATATGCGAACCGTGGCCAAGGTGTTCGTTGCCCCAGACGGCGTGGTGCAGACGCTGGTAGGTCCAGACGCGGCCGGGTTCCTTGACCAGGCAGTGCAGGAAGTCGTGCTCGAGCCGGGTCAGCGGCACCTCACGGTCCTTCCACCGCACGACCCGCCGGTCCACGTCCAGGAAGAGCTCGGTCTCCACCTCGGGTACGGCGGCCGGCGCCGAGACCGCGACCGGAACGATGGCCACGGACCGTGCCACTGCCTCGATCTGGGCAACGGCCGCCTGGCCGGTACCGGGGAGCACAGTTGGCGTCAGCACGACGGGACCCGCCGGCGAGGTCACCGCGGTGAGTTCGAGGAACGCACGCGCCTGGTCCGCGCTGGACACCAGCAACAGCGCCTCCGCACCGCCCAGCAACCTGACGAGCTGCACCCGCTCGGCCGTGGAGGTGGCCACCCCGATGATCAACGACGAATCCGACGACCTCTCCATTTCGAGTCCCCTCCTGGTCAACCGCCAGGCACAAGTACCTTTTACGACGCGAAGTAAGTCAAGGGATTCCCGGTACGCCGGGCTGGCACAAATGCGACCTGTCCGAGACAGGACACGACCGCAGTAGTGGGGACCGCCGGCCGGCCGCGGGGCGGCGGGCCCGGCCGGCGGTCCGCTGGGATCAGCCGACCGTCTTGACCGCGGTGATCAGGGTGCCGTCGGCGGTGTCACCGGACAGCTCCCAGAAGAACGCGCCACCGAGTCCCTGCTGGTTCGCGTACGTCATCTTGCTCTGGATAGTGGCGGGTGTGTCGTACCCCCACCACTGCCCGTTGCAGAAGGCGTACGCCGTACCGCCGACGGTCCCGGTCGACGGACAGCGGGTCGAGATCAGCTTGAGGTCCTCGATGCCGGCCTCGTACTTCCCCGGCGCCGCACCGGTCGCGCTGCCACCGGGTGCGGCCTGGGTGACACCGGTCCAGCCGCGGCCGTAGAACCCGATCCCGAGCAGCAGCTTCGAGGCCGGGATGCCCTTCGACTTCAGCTTCTGGATCGCCGCGTCGCTGTGGAACCCGGCGGTCGGGATCCCGGTGTACGACGTCAGCGGCGAATGCGGCGCGGTCGGGCCCTGCGGGCTGAACGCACCGAAGTAGTCGTACGTCATCGGCATGACCCAGTCGAGCTTGCCGGCCGCCGTCGCGTAGTCGGTCGCGTCGATCTTGCCGCCTTCGGTGCCGTCGGCGGTGATCGCCGCGGTGACGAGCGCGGACGAGCCGAACTTGTTGCGCAGCGCGGTGACCACGTTGTTGAAGGCGTTCGGCCCGGACGTGTCACAGCTCAGGCCGCAGGCGTTCGGGTACTCCCAGTCGATGTCGATCCCGTCGAACACGTCAGCCCAGCGCGGGTCCTCGACCAGCGCGTGGCAGGAGTCGGCGAACGCGGCCGGGTTCTTCGCGGCCTCGGTGAACCCGCCGGACCAGGTCCAGCCGCCGAACGACCAGACCACCTTGATGTTCGGGAACTCGCGCTTCAGCTTGCGCAGCTGGTTGAAGTTGCCGCGCAGCGCACCGGTGTCCCAGGTGTCGGCCACGCCGTCCACCGACGAAGCCGCGTCGTAGAACTTGTCGTACGCCGCGTAGGAGTCGCCGATCGCGCACCGGCCGCCGGTGGTGTTGCCGAACGCGTAGACGATCGTGGTCAGCTTCGAGGCCGAGCCACTCGTCTTGATGTTCTTCACGTGGTAGTTGCGGTCGTAGACACCCCACTCGGTGAAGTACCCGACCACTCTCTTGTCGGCGGCGACTGCCTGGGTCCCGCTCGGATCGGCGGAGCGGGCGGCCGCGGGTACGGCGCCCGCACCCAACAGAGCCATCGCGGCAGCGACAGCCAGAACTCGGATTCTCATTGCGTTACCTCCTGGGGGCGGAGAGGAACTGTCCGCACCCTACCGAGCACGTCAAGTTAAGAAAAGAAGAAACCCGAATAAAAATGTTCTCGTGATCATCACGACGCTCCCGGACGGGGTGTGCAGACGGAGCGCAGGGCGGAGTAATGTCCACGCGCACGGTCACTCTTGACCGCATCCGACGGAGGAACAGTGTCCGGACTCGTTCGGCGGCCGGTCGTCGTCTGGCTGCTCGCGGCCCTCGCCGTACCCGTGCTGATCACGGCTGTGCTCATTCCGGCCAAGGCGGGCACCACCGAGGACGACATCCGGGACCGATCGCTGACGGCGCTGCAAGCCCGCGGGATCACCGGCGCCGAGGTCGACGTGGACGGTCGCGATGCGACGGTCGTCGTACCGGCCGGTGTCGAGCCCGGCCTGGTCAAGGAAGTGGTCGCGGGCGTCGAAGGCGTCCGCGCGGTCCGGGTCGAGGGCGGCACGTCCTCGCCCACGCCCACGCCCCCACCCACGCCTGCGCCCTCGCCGACCGAAGCACCGGCGGTCGCGTCGTTCGAGGTCGGGCGGACGAACAACTCCATCCGGGTGCAGGCCGCGGTGAAGGACCAGGGGGTCAAGGACGCGATCGCCGCCCAGGTCGACAAGGTGCTCGGCGAGGCGCGCGAGTTCGACGACCGGATCACGATCGATGCGGCGACCGGCCTGCAGGACGCCACCGCGTTGTCGGCTTTGATCCACGCCCTCGCGATCGGGACCGGCGACGCGTCGGTGCGGTACGACGGTACGACGATCACGCTGACCGGGAAGGTGCCCGACCAGGCCACCAAGGCGACCGTGGCGCGAGCCGCGGCGAAGGCGGTCCCGGGTGCGGTGATCGCGGACCAGCTGCAGACCCCGGCACCGCCGAAGCCGGAGATCAGCGAGGCGTGCCGGACGTTCCAGAGCCGGCTGTCGGAGTTCAGCCGGCAGCACTCGATCATCTTCCTGTCCGGTACGTCGATCGTGAACAACGCCTCCAAGCCGACGGTGGTCCGGGCCGCGACGCTGCTGAAGTCGTGTTCGACCGTCCGCGTCGAGATCGCGGGTCACACCGACAACCTCGGCTCCCCCGCCAGCAGCCTGCCACTGTCCGAGCGACGGGCGACCGCGGTCAAGGCGACGCTGGTGCGGCTCGGGGTACCCGCCGCACGTCTCCTCGCCCACGGCTACGGCGAGACCTTCCCCATCGCGTCCAACGGCACCCCGGCCGGCCGCATCGCCAACCGCCGGGTCGAGCTTCGAGTACTGCAAGGAAACTCATGAGTTGGCTGATCGCAGAGACCTGGATCCTGCTGCTGGTCGCGTTCCTGCTGGGGAGCGCGGCCGCTTGGCTGCTACACCGGCTGCTGCCGAGAGGGGCGCGCCGATGAGCTGGTTACTGCGGCACAACTGGCTGTGGTCCCTGCTCGCCTTCCTGCTTGGAGCGGCGATCACCTGGATCCTGCTGACACGACGCGAGCAGCCCGCACCGGCCGTCGTCGAGGAGTCGGTGGAGGAAGAGGTCCTCGTCGGAGCTTCGGTCGGAGCAGTCGACGCTCCGGTGGAACCACGACCGTCCCCGGTGGAACCACGACCCGCTCCGGTGGAACCACGACCCGCTCCGGTGGAACCACGACCCGCTCCGGTTGCCGACGTACCCCGGGAGCCCGAACCGGCGTTCAACCGGCGGATGGACGCCGACCGGACCGCGGCGCCGCCAACCCTCTTCGATGTGGACGACGACACAGCTGCGACCGAGCCGCAGGTGCAAGCCGTTGTACCGCCCGGTCGGTACGGTGAGGGCTCAGCCGAAGCGGTACCGCACCAGGGTCCGCCGGACGGGTTCACCATCAAGGGCAACACCCAGTCGAAGCTGTTCCACACCCCTGACTCGCCGTACTACGGCCGGACCAAACCCGAGGTCTGGTTCCGCTCCGAGGCCGACGCCGAACGCGCCGGTTTCACCAAGTACACCCGCCGCCCCCGCAAGTCGGCCAACCCCCGCGACTGACCCCGGCGCGATCCCGGGTGGAGCGTCGCTGAGGGGATAGGGAGAGACCGATGGGAGACGACGCGTCGGAACCCCTGGATCCTGATCGGATCATCAGTCCGGCCGAGCAGATCAAGGACCCTCGCGAGGGCGTCGCGGATGCGCGCGGCGCCGTCCGCCGACGGCTCCGGCTCTGGCGCGCCCGCGGTGCGCCGAAGCCGTCGCAGTCATCCGAGCGGCACAACGAAGGACGTCGTCGCTGAGCGACCGGACCGGTCCCGCGAGCAGGTTCACGACGGTTGACCACCGGCACGAATAGCGCGATCGGGCCCCTATTTGCTTGTACTGGCAAATGCCCGTCACACTGAGCCGAACGCCAGGACGGATCACCCACCGACGGCGTGCACCAGATCACCGGACACCCACCGGACGCATCGCAAAGTCTCCCGATCGACCAGAGTACGAGCCCCGCTTTGGGGTATGGGAGACCAGTGCATGCCCGGGAAAGTCCACCCGCACTGTCGCCACGGTCCGTGGCGACAGGCCGCAGTACCGCTAGGTTTGGAGACACCCGATGGAGGTGAGCGTGACCGACATGCTGCCGGAGCAGCACCACGGACTGACGAAGAGTGACCCGCTGTGGTTCAAGCGGGCCGTCTTCTACGAGGTCCTCGTGCGGTCCTTCAAGGACTCGAACGCCGACGGCATCGGCGATCTGCAAGGCCTGACCGAGAAACTCGACTACCTCGAGTGGCTCGGGGTGGACTGTCTCTGGTTACCCCCGTTCTATCCGTCGCCGCTGCGCGACGGCGGCTACGACATCTCCGATTACACCGGGGTGATGCCCGAGGTCGGCACGATCGCCGACTTCGCCGCGTTCATGGAGGCCGCGCACACGCGCGGGATCCGGATCATCGTCGACTTCGTGATGAACCACACCTCCGACCAGCACCCCTGGTTCCAGGCGTCGCGCAGCGACCCGGACGGTCCGTACGGCGACTTCTACGTGTGGTCCGACACCGACGACAAGTACGGCGACGCGCGCATCATCTTCGTCGACACCGAGTCGTCGAACTGGACCTGGGACCCGGTCCGCGGCCAGTACTTCTGGCACCGGTTCTACGCCAACCAGCCCGACCTGAACTTCGAGAACCCGGCCGTCGGCGACGCCATGATCGAGGCGCTGAAGTTCTGGCTCGACCTCGGTGTGGACGGCTTCCGGCTGGACGCGGTGCCGTACCTGTTCGAGACCCAGGGCACCAACTGCGAGAACCTCCCCCGCACCCACGAGTTCCTCAAGCGGGTCCGCAAGGAGGTGGACGCGAACTACTCCGACCGCGTCCTGCTCTGCGAGGCGAACCAGTGGCCGGCCGACGTGGTCGAGTACTTCGGCGACCGCTCCTCTGGCGGTGACGAGTGCCAGATGGCGTTCCACTTCCCGGTGATGCCGCGCATCTTCATGGGCGTACGGCGGGAGTCGCGGTTCCCGATCTCGGAGATCCTGGCCCAGACGCCGGAGATCCCGGAGACCTGCCAATGGGGCATCTTCCTGCGCAACCACGACGAGCTGACACTCGAGATGGTCAGCGACGAAGAGCGCGACTACATGTGGGGCGAGTACGCGCAGGACCCGCGGATGAAGGCCAACATCGGCATCCGCCGGCGGCTGGCCCCGCTGCTGGACAACGACACCAACAAGATGGAGTTGTTCACCGCGATGCTGCTCAGCCTGCCCGGCTCGCCGATCCTGTACTACGGCGACGAGATCGGCATGGGCGACAACATCTGGCTCGGTGACCGCGACGGTGTCCGGACCCCGATGCAGTGGTCGCCGGACCGCAACGCCTCGTTCTCCACCGCCACGCCGGGCAAGCTCAGCCTGCCGGTGATCATGGACCCGGTCTACGGCTACCAGGCGGTCAACGTCGAGGCCGAGATGGAGAACGCCTCGTCGCTGCTGCACTGGACCCGCCGGATGATCCAGACCCGCAAGCAGCACCCGTGTTTCGGCATGGGTACTTTCACAGACCTGGGGGGTTCCAACCCCAGCGTGCTGTCGTACGTCCGCGAGTTCGGTGACGATGTGGTGCTGTGCGTGAACAATCTGTCGAGGTTCCCGCAGCCGATCGAGTTGGACCTACGCCAGTGGCAGGGCGTGGAGCCGATCGAGCTGCTCGGCGGGGTGCACTTCCCCACCATCGGTGAGTTGCCCTACCTTTTGACGCTCGGAGCGCACGGTTTCTACTGGTTCCGGCTGCCGGTCACCAAGCCGGCTGATCACGAGGAGAGCATGTAGTGAGTTCCCATCTGGACCAGGTCCAGTCCTTCTGTTCGGGCCAGAGGTGGTTCGGCGAGAAGGGACACGACGTCCACGTCGACGCGATGGCCACCTCGGTGTGGCTGTCGGGCGAGGATGCCTGGCCCGCGGTCCGGATCGGGTTCGTCTACTGCGCCGGCCCGCCCGGGTCGGAGTTCCCCATCCGGGTGTACCAACTGCCGCTCAGCTACCACCGCGAACCGGTCGACAACCTCGGGCACGCGCTGGTCGGTGAGTGGGAGGAACAAGACCTGGCCGACGCCCAGGTCTGGGTGTACGACGCGCTGCACGACAAGGAAGCCACGCCGTACTGGCTGGACGGCCTGACGCACGGACGGCAGTTGGACGGGCTGGAGTTCCATCCCGTCCACGCTCCGGAGCGGGCGACCGTCGTACCGGAGGACTCGCGCTCGCTGGTCCTCACGGTGGAGCAGAGCAACACGTCGCTGGTGTTCGGCGACGTGGCGCTGCTGAAGGTTTTCCGCCGGCTCGAGCCCGGGAGCAATCCCGGGGTCGAGATCGAGTCGGCGCTCACCGAGGCGGGGTCCGAACTGGTCCCCGAGGTGCTCGGATCCGCCCGCGGATCCTGGCCGCGCGCGGGCGGCGGGACCGACACCGGCGAGCTCGCGATGATGACGGCGTTCCAGAAGAACGCCACCGACGGCTGGGCGTTCGCGACCTCGTCGGTGCGGGACCTGTACGCCGAGGCGGATCTGCACGCCGAGGAGGTCGGCGGCGACTTCGCGGCCGAGTCACACCGGCTCGGCGCGAGTACCGCGCAGGTCCACTCCGAGCTGGCCAAGGCACTCGGCACCGACATCTGGGAGCCGGCCCTGCTGGTCGAGCATGCCGCGGCGATGCGGCGCCGGCTCGAGGTGGCGGCCGCGGCGATCCCGGAGCTCGCGCCGTTCGCCGCCGGGCTGACCCGGGCGTTCGACGCACTGGCGTCGTACGACCAGCCGGTGACGGTGCAGCGGATCCACGGTGACTTCCACCTGGGTCAGGTACTGCGGACGATCGACGGCTGGAAGCTGATCGACTTCGAGGGCGAGCCGGCCAAGTCGCTGATCGAGCGGCGGGCGCTGGACACCCCGATCAAGGACATCGCCGGGATGCTGCGGTCGTTCGACTACGCGGCCCGGTCGCTGCTGGCCGACCACCAGGGCGACCAGCAGATCGCGTACCGGGCGGCCGAGTGGGCCAGCCGGAACCAGCAGGCCTTCTGCGACGGGTACGCCGAGGTGGCGGGCACGGATCCGCGGGAGCAAGCGGTGCTGCTGAGCGCGTTCCTGGCCGACAAGGTGATCTACGAGACCCTGTACGAGGCCCGCAACCGGCCGTCCTGGCTGCCGATCCCGCTGGCCGCGGCCGCACAGCTGGCCGAACAGTAATCTGCGCCAGGTAGGCCGACCTACCGTGAGGCGCTAGCTCGGTCCGAAGACTGAGGCGAGTGCGCCGAGCTTGCGCGGTACGTCGTACTCGGCGCCACCCTCATGGCCGTTGTACGGGAACACCTCCAGTTGGGCCGGACCGCCGTACCGGTGGAAGGCGGCGACGACGGTCGAGGGCGGGCAGACGTTGTCCATCAGCGCGACCGAGAACCACGCCGGGCAGTCCGCCCGCGCCGCGAAGTTGACCGCGTCGAAGTACGACAGCGTCGCCATCGCCTTCTCCACCTCGAACCGGTGACCCTTCAGCCAGCGGCCGATCTCGGCGTACGGGCCGTTGTCGGTGATCTGCGACGCGCGCCGGTAGTGGCAGAGGAACGGTACGTCGGCGATCGCCGCGGACAGGTCGTCGCGGAGACCGGCAACGGCCAGCGCGAGGCCGCCGCCCTGACTTCCACCGATGACGGCGACCCGGGTGGGATCGACGTCCGGGCTGGCCTTCGCCGCGTCGACGGCGCGCACCGCGTCCGTGATGAGCCGCCGGTAGTAGTGCCGGTACGGGTCCTCGATCCCTCTGGTCAGGAACCCGGGCGACGACGACCCGTGCCCGTCCGGCGCGATGTCGGCGGTGTCGGCCACGGTCTTGCCGCCACCGCCCTGGCCGCGGTTGTCCATCACCAGATGGGCGTAGCCGGCGGCGCTCCAGGTCAGCCATTCGTACGGGATGCCGCGGCCGCCGTTGTAGCCGATGTACTGCACGACCACGGGCAACGGTCCACTGCGATGACGTGGCAGGAGCAGCCACGCCTTGACCGGTTGACCGCCCCACCCGGCGAACGTCACGTCCTGTACGTCGACAGTCGCGAGGCGAGCGTCGTACGGCTCGAACCGGGCGTCGATCGGACTGCCGGCCGCGTCGTCGAGCGTCTGCTTCCAGAACGCGTCGAAGTCCGCGGGTTCCTCCGGGTCCGGCCGGTACTCGCGCAACCGGTCCAGGGGCATGTCAACCAGCATCAGGGGTTCTCCTCAGCGGAAGGTGGCGGTCAGGGTGCCGCCGTGGCTGTCGGTGACGTCGGCGATCAGGCGCCAGCCGGCACCCCGCCGGACGACCTGCACTTTGTCGTCGGCCTCGATGAAGCGCAGCTCCGGCGTGGCCAGGTCGACGGTGACCGTGTTCCGGGTCTGGGTCGGGTCGGAGATCGCGACCGTGCCGCGCGCCACCACGACCGACGCCGGCCCGTCCGCGGTGAGCTCCGCGGCGCATCCGGCCTGCCAGAAGTTCGCGGCCAGTACGTCGTGCAGCCGCACGGCGTGGACGGTCGAGTCGGCACGTAGTCGCCGTACCGGCCGATTCCTGGCGAAGGCCGTGGTCGCGGCCAGACTCGCGGTCGGGAGCTGGACGTAGTAGTAGCCCTGGGCAACGGGTGCGGCACCGTGGTCGATCCAGAGGGTCTGGTACGGCCTGGTCACCGGGGTGTCGGTGCCGTACTTGAGGTTGATCTCGCGCCACGTCGCCGTCCGGTTCTCCCGGAGCACCCGGACCGGCGTGTTGTCCGGGAAGACGTAGCCGCCGGTGCCGGCCAGGTGACAGTAGCCGGCTGCCTGGGTGAACGTCTCGGACCCGGTGCGAAGCTTGCGGTTCTCCACGATCGTCTCCACCGACCCGGGTCCGGTGATGTCCGAGCCGACGCAGACCATCACGTCATCGATCAGGAACCAGCTCTTCAACGCGGTCAGGCCGGTGCCGTGACCGCGCAGGTCCATCCCGTAGGCACCGATCGTCCGGCCGGGCACGGCCGCTCCCCCGACCCAGTCGGCGGCACTCGTACTGCGGAAACCGTACGAGTCGGCCAGTCGCCGGCTGTCGACCGTCGTCCCCGGCAGCCGGTACGGATCGACGGTCGGCCAGTAGTCGCCGGAGTAGTGGCCGAGGTCGTCGTCGTACACCAGGACCATGCCGTCGGACAGATGCCAGCCGTGCAGGTTCTCGGTCTGGATCGACTCGTAGTTGTAGATCCGCGACGAATACGCACTGAGCCCGATCGTGAACCCGGGCCGGTGGTGGGCGACCTTGTCCATCCGTGGGTACTGCTTGTGCAGAACGAGCGGGCCGCGGGCCGGCGTACCGGAGGCCAGGACGGCCCGGGCCGCCACCAGCGAGGCCGGGTCGGTGACGGTCAGGAAGTCGCGGAACGTGTCCTCGGTGATCCACTGTTCGACCAGCGCGGTGAGCCGGGTGGCCCGGTCCGGCGGAGCAGCGGGGATGAGCCGCAACGCACCCTCGATCACCGTCTGGGTCGGCGCGTGGTTCTGTTTGCTGGGCCGGGCGATCTCGCGGCCGCAGACCGAGCCCATCAGGTCGCCGCGGGCCATCAACGGGTCGAACGCGTCGTCGATCCAGTGGTAGATGTTGTCCAGGTCCCGATCGGTGACGGACCACTGGGTGCCGCCGAGCAGGTAGAGCAGCGACGACAGCGTGCCGAGCAACTCCTTCCCGTAGCCGCCGTTGTACGGATGCTTCCAGTGCTGGAGGAACGCGCCGTCGCTGTAGAAGCCCTCGCCGGTCCCGTCGGTCCGGCCGGGTGCGTCGTTGAAGGCGAGCACGCTGTTCGCGCCGTCGCCCTCGACATCGCTGATCGCGTCGCGCACGCGGGTGAGTGCCGCGGTGTCGCCATCGAGCACCGCCCGTACGGCGACCACGGTCGCGATCCAGACCCGGTTGGCGCCGGTGGCGATCTGCCGGTCGGCACGCCAGAGATTCGGATCGGGCGTGTAGTGGTTGATCGCAGCCGTGTACGTCGACCGCAGTGCCGGGTCGATCACGTCGTACAGCAGAACGAGCGTGTCGGCGAAGGCGGAGGCGCCGCCGATCTCCCAGTCGTAGTCGTTGTCGTACCGCGGCAGGGTTGGGCTGTACCGGTTGGCGTACATCCAGTCGAGCGCGCCGAGCACATCCGCGGCGACCTGCGCGTTCCCGGCGTACGACGAACCGGTGGTGCCCCAGGCGACCGCGATCTGCTTGATCCGCCGGAAGTTCGACGCGACGTGGTTGGACAGGGTGGTGCTGGCCAGGTCGGGCCAGAGGGTCGTGCGGTTCGCGGAACGGTCGAGGGTGGTCAGCGCGGACTTGGCGAGCTTGTCGATCCGCGCGATCGCGACCGCGAGATCGGGGTCGGTGGGATCCACGGTGGGACCGCCGGTGAGCAGCGTCTGCCACCGGCGGCGCAACTCGTTGGTGGACTCGTCGGCCCAGGACGGCAGCGTGAGCGGGCCGGCCGTCAACGCGGCCGCGCCGCCGAGCATGCCGCCGAGGACCGTTCGTCGGCGGAGGGTGAGATCAGGCATCGAATTCCTTTCCAACACAAAGGGCGATCGCTCGGGCTCCGGCGGCATTCGGGTGGAGTCCGTCGCCGCTGGTGAAGTCGGGCCGGAGCCGGGCGGGATCGGCGGGATCACGAAGTGCCGCGTCGACGTCCACGAGGGTGTCGAAGATGCCGCCGGTCCGCAGTCCGGCGTTGACCTGCTGCCGGACCATCTCCAGCTCGTCGGTGTAGCGGATCCAGCCCCTGAATGGGCCGATGGTTGCCCCGAGCACCTTCAGCTCCTGGTCCCGGGCCCGCCGCGCCAGTTGGCCGTACGCCGCCAGCAGCACGGCGGGATCGAGCTGACTCGGCGGCTGCTGGATGTCGTTGATCCCCAGGAACACCAGCACGGCATCGAGTCCGGGCAATGCCAGCACGTCCCGGTCGAACCGGGCCTGTCCGCCGGGACCGAACCGTCCGTCGTCGAGCAGCAGCCGGTTACCACTGATCCCGAGATTCGCCACCGCGGGTGCTTTCCGGAACAGCGCAGCGAACTGATCAGGCCAGCGCAGATTCGTGTCGTCCGGTGTGCCGACCCCCTCGGTGATCGAATCGCCGAGGATCGCGAGCGTCCGCTGGTCACGGCTGGTGACGTCGACGCCGGTGAGTAGGAAGACCGACTTGGTCTGCCGCTGGTACGCCGAATTGCCTGCACCGGTCAGATCGCCAGCACCGATCAGTCCGGTGGCGTGGACATTGCGATGGAAGCTCAGTGGACCGGTCGGTCCGGGCAGATAGATGCTCACCACCAAGTCACCGTGGTCGGGCACGTGCAGGTCGACGGGATCGCTGATCACAGTCGCACCGGTCGCGATCAACACCTGCTTCTCGCCGGAGAAGAGGACTGGGTGGCGTCCTGCGGTGACAGGGCCGACGGTGACCGGTGTGGTTCCGAACGGATTGGCGAATCGGAGCCGGATCGGGCCGCCCGCGGACAAGCGCAGTACCTGCCGGATCGTCGTGTCAGTGAATCCGGTGGTCGCGTCGGCGTCGGATGCTGTTGGGGCTGTCTGGGCGGTGGCCCAGCTGGTGCTCCAGCGGCGCGGCCCGCTCGGAGTCGCGGTGGCGGTGGCCGGCGCGGCGATCAGAGTCAGCGAGCCGGCGGCCGCCCCGCCGAGGAGCCCTCGGCGGGACAGCGTGCTCATCAGCAGGATCCGGTGGGGTCGAAGTCGGCGCCGTACGTGCCGACAGAGTTTCCGCCGGTGTTGCCGGACATCGTGTTGCCGCAGATCTGGCCCTGCGGCGTACGCATGAACTTGATGCCGCCGGCGTCGTTGCCGGTCAATGGTGTTGCCGTACACGTCGTTGTCGACGCCGTCGGTCGCGGTGTCGCCACCGAGCCGGACGCCGGCGCCGGTGTTGTCGTAGATCGTGTTGTAGCGGAAGGTGTTGCCGCTCCCCGGGCGTCCAGGCCGCCGGAGCTGGGGTCCTTCTGCTGACTGCAGTCGTTGTACTCGACGATGTTCGCGGTCGAGTTCTCCTTGACGTCGACGCACTCGTTGCCGGCCGTCGCGATGGTGTTGTGGTGGATCCGGTTGTTGCGACTGCGGTCGGGCTGGTCGTCGGGCGCGCCGTTCTCACCCTGCTGTTCGGGGGCGGTGCCGAGGATCAGGATCGGGACGAGTCTTCTGGACATAGCTGTCCTCCCAGAGGGCGGTTGGGGACTAGGACGTGGCACGCTCGGTGTGGTCGGCCACGACCAGGCCGACCAGCACCGGAACGGTGGTGCCGAGCAGAAGTGGGCCCGCCGGAACGACGAGCGAGAAGACGGGGGCCGCGATCGCGGCGCCGAGCAGCGCCGTACCGCGGGGAACGGACGTAAAGGCGAGGCCGAACGCCGTCCGACGCCAGCCGGACGCAGTACCGGAGGGGTTGCGCCCGGCCGCCACGGCCAGCGCGAGGTGGTAGGTGACGCCGGCCGCGACCAGGCCGACGTGGACCATGAACAGGACCAGGGCGCCCGGACCCGATTGGCCGGACAGGAACATCAGGTTGCTGACGGCAACGACTGCGGCGACGGTGAGCAGGATCGAGTGCGGCAGCAGCGGGCGCCAGTACCGGCGCCACCCGGTGAAAACCCCGATGAACACGCGGGTGTCACCGTCGGTCCGCCACCGGCTGAGTGCGAACCCGACTGCCGCGAGCGCCGGCAGCCAGGTCACCACCCCGAGACACAGGATCGAGAAGGCGGCGCCGGCCATCACCGGACTCGCCAGCCAACCCAGCCAGTCCAGCGCCCGCCGCATCATGACAGCTCGCCCTCGACCACCAGCGACAACCCGGACGTGTCGGAGCGGATCACCGCCTTCGCGCGCGCCGAAACCCCTTCGCCCTCGATGTACCCGTCGTCATCTGCGAGCAGCACGGTCTCGCCCTCGAAAGCGATTCCGCACCCGCGGGTCAGTTCGATCCGCCGGCCGCTCGCCTTCTCCGGCCGCAGCGAGGACGTTGGCTCGATCGTGGTCAGCAAGGTCGCGGTCGTATTGCGTTCCGCGGTGGCGCGCAGCGTGTGCATCGTCCGGGTGAGCCGCAGACTCGGCGTACTCGAGGTCGGATTCGCCTCGACCTCCGTGACCACGGACGAGACATCGACCGGGGAGTGCGTCCGGACCCAGGCCTGGGCCGACCCCGACCGCAGGACGACGTCGTCGCCGTCGAACTCGAGCGGCCAATCGGCGTGCAGCAAGAACGTCCACTCGCGGGGCGACCGCGCGGCGCATTGATCCAGCAGCACCAGGCGGCCGGCCGGGGTGAACACCAGCGTCCGGTCCAGCCGTTCGATCTCCAGCTCGGCCGGGTACATCGCCGCGATCCGAGCGGTCGCGTGCGCCATTCCGTCCTCGGCCAGGACGTCCACCATCTGCGCCTGACGCTCGTACGGCGCGCCCTTGTACACGTGGTAGCGGTCCTCGTCGGCGAACCCCTGCCCGTCCACCAGGATCAGGTTGTGGTCGCCGGCCCGCTTGCGGTTGCTGTACCCCTCGTCGACGGCGAGGAACGCACCCCGCGACGTGAGCACGAACGACCCGGCATCCGGGTGATGGTGCCCAGCGCTCAACGTCTCCCAGCCGCGTTCGGTGTCCAGCCGGTGCGAGGTCTCCCACGCCTGGTGGCCACCACCCGGCGCGGCCTTGAACGACACCATCGTCGCCTGGTCGTCCCAACCGGTTCGCGCGGTGACCAGACCGAGGTCCGGGAAGTACGCCGACAACGGCGTGGACTCGGCGGGTGCAACGGCCGGCACGGTGTCGTCGTACCAGAGAAGCTCCAGATAGGCCTCGGGCATGACACCAGGCTTCACACCACTCGCGTACGCCTCGCGCCAGAAGAACCGTTCGGCCACCTGACCGGCGAGCCACTGCGCTTCGCCGATGCGATAGGCCGAGGCGAGCTTGTAGTACAGCGCGACGCTGTGCCCACTGCGCCGGTCATGGCAGTCGCCGTGGTCGATGTTCTCCTCGAAGCCGGGTGCGCACTGCTGCAGCCGGTAGGAGAACGTGTTCGCCAGGAAGCGGCATCGGTCCCACCAGTCCAGACCTTCCTGGTCCTGCAGCAGGTCGAGGTACGTCGCCAGCCACGGCACGCCGTACCGCCAGTAGACGACGCCTTCCATGTCCGAGCCGTCGGCCGGCAGCAGGTCGATCACAGTCGCGAAGTTCGCCTTCGCCCGCTCGGTCCAGTCCTTCCGGCCGAGCGCGTACCCGGCAGCGGCGAGGCCGGTGTAGCAGATCCAGTTGTGGTTCTGCCAGTACGACGAACTCCACCACGAACCCTCGGACTCGACGGCGAACTCGTACAGGCGGGTGCCCTGCAACTCCAGCTTCGCGCGCAACTCGTCGGCCAGCTCGAAGTCGTCACCCAGCCAGGTGTACGCGAGCGACAAGCCGTGCAGCAGCCAGCCCGCGTCAAGGTCGTGGTCGGGCAGGTGCGCCTTGCCCCAGTGCGGGAACCCGATCGCGGCCGAGATCCAGCGCGCGGCCTCCACGCGATAGTGCTCGTGGCCGGTCAGTCGGTAGGCCAGCGCGAGGTTCGCGGCGGCGGGGCCGAAGTACGTGATGCTCGCGGATGGGTGCTCGGTCGGCGGGGTCTGACCTCGGTACCAGTCGCACTGTTCCGCCAGTCGCCGCCAGCCAGCGGCGTACCGGCCGTCCAGCTCGGAGCGCAGGTCGTCGAGCCTATGGTCGATCAGCATCAGCGACCCCCGCTCCGGTTGATCGAGTAGACCGACCGGAAAGTCGCGGTCGTGCCGACCACCGTCCAGTCCAGGCCGGTGCGCGTCCGTTGCGGATCGTCTGCCGGCCCAGGGCCCGGACGCGTCACCGGTACGGCGTTGCCCTCGGCAACATGATGTCCGGACAACACCTCGTCACCCGTCCAGGTGGTGTGCACCTCGTCGCCCTCGATCCGCACGGTGAGGTCGACGTCGGGCCGGAACTGCAGCACGATCTCCCGTTCGCGATCGGCCTCCACCCGGACCACGTCGACCAGATAACCGTCTCCGGCCTCGACATGCCGCACCGCGCGGACGCCGTCGTACCAGCCACTCACCTCGGCGGTTACGAACGATGGCCCGGACTCGACCACGACTCCGGTCGCCTCCTCGGGATCGGCGCCGTCGATGCGGATCGTCGGGTGGGCGGCGACCGACGTGTAGTGGCGTCGCCATTCCGCATGGCCGTAGGGGACCTGGCCGGGATCGGGCTGCCACGGTGTCGTCGCGCCGTACAAGTAGAGCGCGAGCTTGTCGTGGTGTCCGTGTGAGCCGCCGTGTGGTCCGTGGTCGAGTACCGCGTGGATGCCGCCGACGCGGATGACGGCGTACGAGTTGGTCAGCTCGACGACCGGAGGGTGCGCTCGCGTGCCAACTCGCGGCGGTCCGGCGAACCAGCCGTCGTACCGGTCCTCCAGCCCGTCGTACTCCGGGCCGACCTCCGCGCGGGCTCGGGCGGCGACCGCGTCGAGACCGTGGTTCGAGGTGAACTGCCGCGCCAGGGCAACGATCTCCAGCCATTCGAGCGCCAGCGGCACCCGGAGGTACGGACCGTCGTGCAGCGCCGGGAGGATGCCGCCGTCGGTGGCGATACCGGCCAGCGCCGCGATCATCGCTTCGAGCCGGTCAGGTACGGCGGCCGGGTCGTGACCACGCAGGCTCAGCAGGTACGCGCGGAGGACGAAGCCGTGGTAGTACGTGCTCGCTTCCCACTCCCAGCCGTCCTCACCGGTCGAGACCTCGAGATGAGCGAACTGCCCGTGCTCACCGGTCAGCCACTCCTTCTCGCCTTCCCAGGGCTCCCCCCGCACTGCTGCCGCAGCCTGACCGGCCGTGATGCCGAGTGCGTTGAACCAGGCCGTGTAGTTCGAGGAGAACTTGTCCTGGGCAACCATCGCGTCACGGGCCCGGCGAGCACCGGCGACCATGTCGTCGAGCATCGGCAAGGTTTCGCTCAGCTCGGCGCGGCCGGCCAGGTTGCGGATGGCATGGGCGATCGGCACACCCCACACCGCGTCGGTCAGCGCCTGGTGGAACAGCCGGCCGCGCTGCATCCACCCCTGCGCCTGCTCGTGCTCACCTTCCTTGGTCAGTTCCAGGTAGAGGCGCGCGTACGACGTGAGCAGGTCCGCGCCTTGACCGTCGTACGAGAGCAATCGGATCCGGCGGGCCCACCAGTGGTGCGCGAGCACCCGCCAGGCCCCGCGCACCGCCTCGGTGTCCACCCGGCAGCCGTACGCGCACGGAATGCCGCCGACCGGGAACTCACCGGCCTCGAACCCGACGTGCTCGAGTTCCACACCGTGTGCCGGGCAGACGTACTGGTGCCACCAGCCACCACGCTCGGCCGGAGGGCGTCCGGTCAGCGAGGCCATGAGCCACCGTCGATGTCGATGGTGATCCCGGTCAGGTACCCCGACGCGGGCAGCGCCAGGAACCGGACCGCGTTCGCCACGTCCTCGACCGAGCCGGCCCGCCCGATCGGCGTACCGGCGACCATCGCCGCCTGCGCCTGCTCGGTGGAGAAGGTCTGGTGGAACGCCGTCTGGGCGATGTACCCGGGCGCGACCGAGTTGACCGTGATCCCGCGAGGACCGAGTTCCTTGGCCAGGCCCTTGGCGAAACCTCGGATCCCGGCCTTGGCGGCGGCGTAGATCACCGAACCGGGGCCACCGCCGTTGTGTGCGGCCAGCGAGGCCATCGTGATGATCCGCGGGTTCGCGGACTGCGCGAGGTGAGGGATCGCGGCCCGGGTGGTGCGGAAGGTGGCGCCGAGGTTCACGTCGACGACCTGCTGGAAGTGCTCGTCGGTCATCTCCTCGACCTTCACCCGGCCGATCAGGTGACCGGCGTTGCAGACCAGGATGTCCAGACCGCCGAGGAACGCGATCGTCTCGTCCAGCAGCCGGTTGACGTCCGCCGTACTGGTGACGTCCGCACCGACCGCGATCGTCTTCCGGCCGAGCGCCTCGATCTCGGCGACCGTCTGTGCGGCGGCGTCCGCGGACGTGCCGTAGTGGACCACGACGTCCGCCCCGGCCGCGGCCAGGCCGAGCGCGATCGCCCGGCCGATCCCGTGCCCGGCCCCGGTGACGAGTGCGCGCGATCCCTGCAGTTCCTCCGGCATAGGTGTGTCTCCTTCGATGATTGTCATTTGATCCCCGCGGTCGCGAAACCTTGGACGAAGTAGCGCTGCCCGATCAGGAACAGCACCACCATCGGAACGGTGGCCAGCGTCGTACCGGCCATCAGGAAGGCCCACTGGGTGTCGTTCTCGGTGCGGAACACCGACAACCCGACCTGGATCACCCGCAGACTGTCGCTCTTGGTCACCAGCAGCGGCCAGAGGAAGTTGTTCCACGACCCCTCGAAGGTGAGCAGCGCGACCGTGATGAACGCGGGCTTCACCAACGGCGTCATGATCCGGGCGTAGATGCCCAGCTCACCGAGACCGTCGAGCCGGGCCGCCTCCTCCAGCTCCACCGGCAGGTCGAGGTAGAACTGCCGGAACAGGAACACCGAGAACGGGCTGACCGCGCCCGGGATGATGAGCGCCCACCAGGTGTCCAGCCACCCGGTTCCGCCCTGACCGGTGATGTCGTTCCCGCCGAACAGCGGCATGAACCGCACGATCAGGAATTCGGGCAGGATCTTGGTGTACGTCGGGATCATCAGCGCCCCGACGAAGCCGAGGAAGATCAGCGTGCTCCCCCGGAACCGCAGCCGCGCCAGCGCGTAGCCGGCCATCGAGGCGATCACCACGTTGAGGATCGTATGGCTGGCCGCGATGACGAAACTGTTCCGCGCGTACGTCGCGAACGGAGCAGCCTCGAGCGCGTCGGCATAGTTGCCGAAAGCCCATTCCGTCGGGAACAGCCGGGGTGGTGCGGCGGCGATGTCGGCCGGGGTCTTCACGGAGGTGAGCAGCATCCAGACGAACGGGACGATCATCACCGCGGAGATCACGGTCAGGGTCAGGTACAGCGCGATCCGGCCGGGGCTCGGCCGGCGGAGGTCAACGCGAGCCACGGTCGCCTCCGGTGATCCGCCGGTTCACCAGCGTCAGGACGAGCAGCAGCGCGAACAGCACCAGGCTCTGCGCGCAGGCGTACCCCATCCGGAACTCCCGGAACGCGGACTTGTAGATCTCGTACGTCATCATCGTGGTGCTGTTGGCCGGGCCGCCGTCGGTCAGGATGTAGACCTGGTCGAAGGACTGGAACGCACCGATCACCGAGGTGACGAAGACGAAGAAGGTGGCCGGCTTCAGCAACGGCAGGGTCAGGCTGAAGAACTGCCGGACCTTCGACGCACCGTCCACCGATGCCGCCTCGTACAGCTCGGCCGGCAGGCTCTGCAGCGCGGCCAGGTAGATCAGCATCTTCAGGCCGATGCCCTGCCAGATGCCGACCGCGATCACCGCCGGCATCGCCCAGCTGGTCGAGGACAGCCAGTTCGGCCCGGACAGGCCGAGGAACGACAGCACGGCATTCGCCAAGCCACTGCGCGGGTCGTAGATCCACAGCCAGACCAGCGCGACCGCGATGGTCGCGGTCACTTGCGGGATGAAGATCGCGGTCCGGAAGATCGCCCGTCCGGTCAGCTTGGTGTTCAGCATCAACGCGATCAGCAGCGCGATCGCCATCGCCACCGGGACGGTGAAGAAGGTGTAGATGCTGGTGTTCAGCACCGCGCGACGGAACACGTCGTCGCCGAACAGGTCGCGGAAGTTCTCGAGTCCGACGAACCGCGGCGGCGTCAGCACGTCGTACGACGTGAAGCTCAGCACCACCGCGGCGACCAGCGGGATGCCGATCCAGATCGTCGCGTGCAGCAGCGCCGGGGCGACCATCAGCAGACCGGCCCGTCGCCGGCTCCGCAACAGTCGCCGGCGGGGTGGGGTGGTGGCCGGACCGGGCGCGGCCTCGCGCACCCGCTCCGGCATCGACACGACGGTTCCGCTCACAGCCGCGAGATCGCTTCCTTGCTCAGGCTCGCCAGTTCGTCGATGGCTTCCTTGGCGGTCCGCTGGCCGACCACGGCGGTCTCCAGGGTGGTCTTGATCTTCTCCCGGATCTCCATCCAGGCCGGCGTCCCACCCTCGGACCGGGCCTTGTTCATGTTGTCCAGGGCAAGCTTCACGAAACCGTTGCTCTTGACGTAGTCCGAGGTCCGCAGGTCCTGCACACCGGGCACCGATCCCCGCTGCTGGGCGGTCGGCAGGATCGTCTCCGGCGTCCCCAGGAACTCCACCAGCGCCTGGGCCGCGGCCGCGTGCTTGGTCGAGGCCGAGCGGGCCACCAGGGTCCCGCCCTGCAACATCGCCGGCACCTTGTTGGCCAGGATGAACGCGCCGACCTTGTCCTCCTTCAGCAGCTCCGGGTTCTGCTGCTGCAACTGCACCCACAGGGAGTTGTTCGCCATCATCATCGCCGACCGGCCCTGGGCCAGCGTGCTCGGCTGACCGGCCGCCGACTTGAACGAGAAGTCGGCCGACTTGTCCTTCACCACGTCCAGGAACAGCTGCAACGCCTCGACACCCCGCTCGTCGTCGAACCGGACCTGCTGGCCGGACTCGTCGAACAGGTTGCCGTCGTTGGCGAACAGGAACGTCTCCCAGCACTGCCGCAGATCGATCGAGAACGGGTCGAACCCGACCCGGGTCAGCTTGCCGGAGCCGTTCGTGCGGGCCAGTTCCTTGGCCATCGTGCGGAGTTCGGCCCAGTCCTTCGGCGGTGCGGTGATGCCGGCCTCGGCGAACATGTCCTTGCGGTAGGTGACGATCCGGGTGTCCAGCACCAACGGCAGCGCGTACAGCTTCCCGTCGTACCGGGACGGCTCCAGCACCCGCTTCTCGTACTGGTACCGGGTGGCCAGCGACTCCGGCAACGGGGCGAGCACCTTCTTGTGCGCGAACGGCGGGATCCAGCCGACGCCGAGCATCACCACGTCCGGCATCAGACCGCCGGCCAGCCCGGTGGTGAGCTTCTCGTTCAGCGCGGTGTACGTCGTGTAGTCGACCTTGACCGTGACGTTCGGGTTCTTCTGCTTGAACGCCGGCAGCAGTTTGCCTTCCAGCAACTGCTTGCCCGTGCTGCCCTCGAAGATCGGGGTCAGCAGGGTGATCTCGCCCTCGGCCGGCCCGTCGGCCGCGGCCTGGCTGCCTTCCGGCGCGGCCGAACACCCGGTGGCGGCGCCGAGCGCGCCGAGGCCGAGGACCGTCAGGACTGATCTGCGGGTGTACTCCATGGCGCGCCCTTTCGTGGTGCTGCGACCGGAATGGATTTGGTGCAACGATCTACCGCCGGCACCGGCGCTGGTGATGGCGGTTGGTGCAACGATGCACCGATGCTAGAGATGGAGATTCTCGGACGTCAAGACCTCACCATGACCGGATTCTGTTCTAGACTTGGAGGCATATCTGCTGCATCGTTACACCACCTAGTGGCAGGACGGTGAGCTTCAGGGAAGAATGCGCGGGGTGACCATGGGAGAGGTGACGATCCAGCAGGTGGCGACAGCGGCCGGTGTCTCGCCGAGCACGGTGTCGAATCTGCTGAACGGGCGGAGTCACCGGATGCTGCCGGAGACCCGGCAGCGGATCGAGACGGCGATCGACAAACTCGGCTACCGGCCGAACCGGGCCGCTCGCCAGCTCCGCACTGGCCGCAACCAGACCGTCGGGCTGGTCGTCCCGTCGGTCGGCAACCCGTTCTGGGGTGCACTGGCCCGGCATCTGGAGTCGGCCGCACTGGCTGAGGGCTATCACGTGCTGCTCTGCAACTCCGAGCGCGATCCCCGCCGCGAGCGCGACTACATCGAAGAACTCTGGGCCGACGGCGTGCACGGCGTCGTACTGTGCTCGTCGCTGCCCTCCCTCGAGCACGTCATGCCGCTGGTCGAGCGGGGGCTTCAGTTGGTCGCCTTCGACCGGACCGCGCAGGCGGGCGACCCCGCGTCCCTGGTGAGCATCAGCGTCGACAACGCCGTCGGCAGCGAGCTGGCCACCCGGCACCTCACCGACCTCGGGCACCGCCGGCTGGCCTTCGTCTCCGGCGCGCTGGCCAGCATCAACCGCAAGGAGCGGCACCGCGGTTTCGTGGCCGGGCTGGAGCGAGCGGGCCTCGACCCGGCCGAGGCGCTGCTGGCGCCGAGCGGCAGCGGCGGCGACGCCTTCGGTGACGTCGAGGCGTCGGAGCTGGGCCGCGCGGCCGCTGCCGAGCTGCTCTCCCTCGACGAGCCGCCGACCGCGATCGTGGCGATCAACGACATGTGCGCCCTCGGAGTCTGCCGCGGCATCCGCGACGGCGGCCTGGAGGTCGCCCGGGACGTGTCCGTGGTCGGCTTCGACGACATCGTGCTCGCCGACCTCTACGCACCCACGCTGACCACCGTCCGGCAGCCGATGCCGGAGATGGCCGCCGAGGCGTTCGGCCTGCTCCGCGCCCGGCTCGAGGACTCCTCCCCGAGCAAGGGCCAGTCGCTGCTGTTCCGCCCTGAACTGATCATCCGCGAGTCGACCGCGGCCCCGCGCGCCTGATCCTTTGTGTACGTCCGGCATCGACGGGTACGGGGGTGCGGTAGATGGCCGATGGATCGGGCAGGATGGGGTTTATGGGATCGAGCGAGCACGACGCCGGGCCGGCAACCGATGCTTTCGAGGCGCCGGTGGTGGCGACCGAAGAGCCTGTGGTGACAGCGGTTCCGGTTGATCGGACGAGCCTGGAGCGGCTGGTCGGCGGGACGTTCCACGATCCCCATCAGGTGCTCGGGCCGCATCTCGGCGACCATGGTGTCACCGTCCGCGTGCTGCGCCCGTTCGCCCAGTCCGTCGTTGTGCTGTACGACGACCAGCGGGTCGAGCTGCGGCACGAGTTCGAAGGTGTCTGGGTCGGCGTACTCGATGTCGACAAGGTGCCCGACTACCGCCTCGAGGTGGCCTACACCGACGGGCCCGCGCTCGAGCTCGACGACCCGTACCGCTACCTGCCGTCACTCGGCGAGGTCGACCTGCACCTGATCGGCGAGGGCCGCCACGAGCTGTTGTGGACCGTGCTCGGCGCCCACGTCCGCCGGTACGACGGCCCGGCCGGAACCATCACCGGTACGTCGTTCGCCGTCTGGGCCCCGAACGCACAGGGCATCCGCCTGACCGCGGACTTCAACTTCTGGGACGGCCGCGCGCATCCGCTGCGGTCGCTCGGGTCGTCCGGTGTGTGGGAGCTGTTCGTTCCGGGTGTCGGCCCGGGCACGCGGTACAAGTTCGACATCTGCGGTCGCGACGGCGTCTGGCGGCAGAAGGCCGACCCGATGGCGAACCTGGCCGAGACTCCCCCGGCGAACGCGTCCGTCGTGCACGAGTCGTCGTACGAGTGGAACGACGCCGAGTGGGTGGAGCGGCGCGCGGCCTCGCACGCCTATGCCGAGCCGATGAGCGTCTACGAGGTGCACCTCGGCTCCTGGCGCAAGGGCAAGTCCTACCGTGAGCTGGCCGACGAGCTCGTTGCCTATGTCAACGAGATGGGCTTCACCCACGTCGAGCTGATGCCGGTGATGGAACATCCGTTCGGCGGCTCCTGGGGCTACCAGGTGACGTCGTACTTCGCGCCGACCTCGCGCTTCGGCGACCCCGACGACTTCCGCTTCCTGGTCGACCGGCTGCACCAGTCCGGTATCGGCGTGATCGTCGACTGGGTGCCGGCACACTTCCCGAAGGACGCCTGGGCGCTGGCCCGGTTCGACGGTACGCCGCTGTACGAGCACCCGGATCCGCGCCGCGGCGAGCAGCCGGACTGGGGCACGCTGGTCTTCGACTTCGGCCGGCCGCAGGTGCGCAACTTCCTGGTCGCGAACGCGATCTACTGGGCCGAGGAGTTCCACATCGACGGCCTCCGGGTGGACGCGGTCGCCTCGATGCTCTACCTCGACTACTCCCGCACCGAGGGTCAGTGGGTGCCGAACCAGTACGGCGGCCGCGAGAACCTGGAGGCGGTGTCGTTCCTGCAGGAGATGAACGCGACCCTCTACAAGCGGGTGCCCGGTGTCATCACCGTGGCCGAGGAGTCCACCTCGTGGCCGGGGGTCACCCGGGACACGCATCTGGGCGGGCTCGGGTTCGGCTTCAAGTGGAACATGGGCTGGATGAACGACTCGCTGCGCTACCTGGAGCACGAGCCGGTCCACCGGCAGTACCACCACCACGAGCTGACGTTCTCGATGATGTACGCCTACTCGGAGAACTTCGTCCTGCCGCTGTCCCACGACGAGGTTGTGCACGGCAAGGGTTCGCTGCTGCGCAAGATGCCGGGTGACCGCTGGCAGCAACTGGCGAACCTGCGCGCCTACCTGGCGATGATGTGGGCGCACCCGGGCAAGCAGTTGCTGTTCATGGGCTGCGAGTTCGGCCAGGAGTCGGAGTGGTCCGAGAAGGGCGAGCTCGACTGGTGGCTGCTGGACCACGCCGACCACCGTGGCCTGCAGCAACTGGTGCGCGACCTGAACGGCGTCTACCGCGACACCACGGCACTCTGGCGGACCGACCACTCGCCGGAGAAGTTCAGCTGGATCGACGCCAACGACGCAGGTAACAACGTGTTCTCCTTCCTCCGGTACGGCGACGACGGCGAGCCCGCCATCGCCTGCATCTCCAACTTCTCCGCCATCCCGCACCACGGCTACCGGCTCGGCCTTCCGTACCGCGGCCAGTGGCAGGAGGCGGTCAACACCGACGCCGACGTCTACGGCGGCTCGGGTGTCGGCAACTTCGGCGCCGTCGACGCCCATGGCCCCGGCTGGCATGGCATGGAAACCAGCACCGAACTGTCCGTCCCACCCCTGTCCACGGTGTTCCTGCGCTACAACCCGTGAGGTTGAGTGTTGGGGCGCACCGGGTAGCGTTCACCGGGTGACCGCCGTACATCCACTGACCGATGGTGAGTTGACCCTGCGACTGTCGCAGGAGGATCCACAGCTGGTGACCTTCGACGTCGAGCACGGCGGAGCGCTCGGCACGGTCGAGGTACGGCGGACAACCCCTGGTGTCGGGTTGGTCACGTGGGCCATGGACGGCGGGCCCGAGGTCGCGCAGCGGGCCGTCCAGCTGGTGGCCGAGTACGCCTTCGGTGAGCTTGGGATGGAGCGGCTGCAGGTCGAGGTGGACCCGGAGCTCCATGCGTCGGCCCGGGTCGCGATCCGGTCCGGGTTCCGGCGCGAGGGCGTGCTGCGTGGTGCGGCGCTGGTGGACGACGAACGCCGCGACGTGGCTGTGTACGGGATGCGGAAGGACGACCCGCGCCCGAATACGTTGACGGGCTGGACCGCCTTGATGGACTCGGCTTTGCCGAAGAAGCGGGTCATCGCGCATGTGATCGTGCGGGACACCGCTGGCCGGGTGCTGCTGTGTCAGGTCAGCTACAAGAAGGATCTGGAGCTGCCCGGCGGTGTGGTCGAGCCGGATGAGGACCCGGCGACCGGGGCGTCCCGTGAGATGCACGAGGAGCTCGGAGTCGCCTTGCCGCTGGTCGGCGTACTCGCGATCGACTGGCTACCCCGCTGGGAGGGATGGGGCGACGCCGTCGAGATCCTGTACGACGGTGGCGTTCACGACCCGTCACTGGTGGACACGTTGCATCCCGACGGTTTCGAGATCCGCGGAGTGGCCTGGCATGCGCCGGACGCACTGAAAGGGCTGGTGTCGCCGCTGAACGCGCGCCGGCTGCCGATGATCCTCGACAATCCCTCCACGCTGCACAACCTGCGTGACGGGGAGCCGATCATCTAGGCAGTCGGTTGAGGTTGCCGACACACCACACGTAGTGACCGTCGCCGGCGTCGGCGTCATAGATGGTCGCGGTGGTGATGGCGTACGCCGCGCGGTACAGGTACATCCGCTGCCGGTCGTGCCCGAGCCGCTCGAACCGGTCGAGCAGCAGATTGTCGAGCCGTTGCGCATCGGGGCCGTACATGTCGAAGAACCCGGCTGCCAGCGCGGCGTCGAAGGTGTTGTCACCGGCCGTCGAGTAGAACCCCCAATCGAGCACCGCGGCAGTCCGCGGCCCGTCCATCAGCAGGTTGGGCTGACAGATATCACCGTGGACGACGCTCAGCCGGTCCGGCTCGATCGTCGCCAGTCGCGTTGTCAGGGTCTCGAGCAGGTTGTCGAAGTCGGGTACGTCGCGCCGGAAGTGGTGACGGGATTCGGCGGCACGTCGTCGTACCAGGGCGGCCAGCGCCTCGCCCCAGGACAGGTCCTCGCGCCAGAACGGCTGGTTGAGGACCGGGAGCGCCTTGCTCGCCGGACCCGCGACGGTCGCGCGGAGTGCCTCGACCACGGCGACGAATGCGTCGAGCGCCTGCTCCTCGGCGACGCCGGACTCCTGCAGTGCGGTGCCGGTCAGCAGGTCCTCCTCGCTGACCGCCTGCCCGTCGGCATCCGCGGTGATCTCGTGGATCCGCGGCGTCCGGAACGGGAGCGGCGGCAGCTCGTCGAGGAACGCCTTCAGCGGGCGTACGTCGTCCGGCCGCCGATCGAACCAGATCTTGCGCACCCGGCCGTCACCGAGATCGTAGACGGCACCTTCCATCCCCTGGCCGATCAGCTCCACGCCCGGAACTCTGCCAAAAGGGTGACTGCTGGTCCAACTGGATCAGCGCACCAGGCGGATCGACAGCGGGTAGCGGTAGTCGCTGCCGCTGGAGGCTGCCATCGTGGCCAGGATGATCACCACCAGCGCCGCGACCGCCCCGATCACCACCAGCGGGATGATGATCAGCACGCCCAGGCCGAACGTGATCAGGATCAGCACCACCGCGACCGCGGTGTAGATCAGCAGCGACAGCTGGAAGTTCAGCGACTCCAGCGCATGCCGCCGGACGAAATCGGACCGATACCGGTACACCAGCCAGATCACCAGCGGGCACAGGAACCCCATCGCGAACCAGGCCGCGACGAACACACCGACGTGAGCCAGCATCCCCCACGTCCGCTCTTCCGAGGCCGACAGCGGCGGCCCGGCACCAGGCGCACTCATACTCCAGTCAAGCACGCCGGGCACGCATCGTCACCGATTCCTTTTCGCTCCTCCCCGGGTCTGTACAGGGGAAAGCTCATCGACGAAGGGACGGCAAGGATGCCGAGCAAGCAGTCAGAAGCGGTCGTGCGGCACTGGGCGACGGCTCGCCTGACCAGTCAACTGCCGGTGGCGGAGCAACCCGACCGGGAGACCGCCGACCACGCCTGGGCCGGACTGACCAGCGAGCCTCGCGATGTGGACTACCTCTCCGTCAGCGAGGTGCCGGCGTTGTGGATCGTGCCGAAGGACGCCGTACCGGATCGGGTGCTGCTGTGCATGCACGGCGGCGGGTTCCTCAGCGGGTCGATCTACTCGCACCGGAAGATGTTCGGCCACCTCGCCAAGGCCGTCGGCGCGCGGGCGCTGGTCTTCGACTACCGCCTGGCACCCGAACACACGCACCCCGCCCAGGTCGACGACGCGACCGCGGTCTACCGCTGGCTGCTCGATCAGGGCGTCGATCCGGCCCGGATCGTGTTCGCCGGCGACTCCTGCGGCGGCGGGCTGGTGATCACCACCCAACTGCGCGCCCGGCAGCAGGGCCTGCCGCTACCGGCCGCCGCGATGCCGTTCTCCCCGTGGGTGGACATGGAGGTCACCGGCGACTCGTACGACGCCAACCGGGACCGGGATGCCTACTTCCACCGGGACCTCGTCCGCGACCTGGCCGCGATGTACGTCGGCGAAGGCGGCGATCCCCGCGATCCGCTGGTCAACCCGCTGTACGGCGATCTGACCGGGTTCGGGCCGATCTACATCCAGGTCGGCGGGGACGAGGTGCTGGTCGACGATGCTCGACTGCTCTACGAGCATGCCCGCAAGGCAGGCGTCGAGGCGCGGCTGGATGTCTTCCCCGACATGCAGCACACCTTCCAGATGGCGGCCGGCCGGGCACCCGAGGCGGACGACGCGATTCAGCGGATGGCCGCCTGGGTCCGGCCGGTGCTACACAGGGAGCCGTGATGGCCGAGTTCGAGCGTCGTACCGAACCATTCCGCAAGGAACTGCTGGCGCACTGTTATCGGATGCTCGCCTCGGTGGACGAGGCCGAGGATCTGGTGCAGGAGACGTACCTGCGGGCCTGGCGCTCGTACTCGACCTTCGAAGGCCGTTCCTCGGTGCGGGTCTGGCTGTACCGGATCGCCACCAACGCCTGCCTGACCGCGCTCGAGCAGCGCGGCAGGCGGGCGCTCCCGTCGGGTCTCGGTGGTCCCAGCGACGACCCCGCTGCGGTGGACTCCGATCCCGGTGTCGCGTGGGTGCAGCCGATCCCGGACTCCCTGCTCGATCCCGCGGCGATCGTCACCACCCGGGAGAGTCTGCGGCTGGCACTGATCGCCGCTTTGCAATACCTCCCGCCGAAGCAGCGCGCCGTACTGATCCTGCGCGAGGTTCTCGCCTTCCCCGCCGCTGAGGTCGCCTCGATGCTCGACACCACGGTCGCGGCGGTGAAGAGCACCTTGCAACGAGCCCGCGCCCGCCTCGACGAGACGGCCCCAGATCGCTCCGACGTCATCGAACCGACCGATCCCCAGGCCCGCGCCCTGCTCGCGGAATACATCGCCGGTTTCGAGAAGGCCGATGTCGCAGCCCTGGAACGAGCCCTCCGCACCGACGCGGCCATCGAACTGGTCGGCACCAGCACCTGGTTCTCCGGCCGGGTCAATTGCCTTCGCCTGCTGGCCACAGCGGTCGGTTCCCCTGGCGACTGGCGGATGATCGGCACGGTGGCCAACGGCCAGCCGGCGGCCGCCGCCTATCTCCGCGATGCCGACGGGACCTACCAGGCCTTCGGACTTGCTCTGCTCACGCCCACCTCGGCCGGCCTCACCCACGTCCATGTCTTCAGCACGCCTGGTCTCGTGACCAAGTTCGGGCTACCGCTCAGCAGTCCGAGTGGTGCTCACGAAGGCCAGACCGAGGATGCCAAGGCCTAGCGCGAGGACTATCGACCACACTCGGTGTTCGGCGGCGGTGAAAGCCTGCGGGTTGGCTGTCGAGCCGACGATCGTGCCGGCGACAGCTACTCCCAGGGTGGTGCCGGTCTGGCGGGCGGACGAGGCGACGGAGGCGGCCAGGCCGGCCATGGACGTGGGCATTCCGGAGATCGCGGTGTTGGTGATCGGTGGGTTGACCGTGGCCAGGAAGAGACCGAAGAACAGGTAGATCGCGAGCACAGCCGGAAGCGGCGTGGTTGGTTCGATCCAGAGTGATGCGGCGGCACCCATGGCCAGGGCGGCACCGGCGATCACCAGCGGAATGCGGGGACCTCGGGCGCCGACAACGTGGCCGGTCAACGGTGAGAGGACCAAGATCACTGCTCCCACCGGGAGCAGGCAGAGCCCGGCGGTGAGCGCCGAAAGGCCGCGGATGTTCTGCAAGTACAGCGTCGTGACGAACAGGAAGGCGCCGAATCCGCAGAGCGCGAAGAGTGCCATCAGGATGGCCGAACTGAACGGGACGCTGCGGAACAGCCGCAACTCCAGCAGCGGATCGGCTCTGCGTGGTTCGTAGACGAGAAGGCCGACCGCGGCGAGGAGGGCGACCAAGAGCAGACCGAGGATCACCGGCGAGGTCCAGCCCAGGCTTGCGGCCTCGATGATCGCGGAGACGACGCTGCCGAGGACGAGGATCACGAGAATCTGCCCGATCGGATCGACCCGGCGCGCGCGGGCCGCGCGGGACTCCGGTACGAACAGGGCGGCGCAGACGATCGCCGACGCGACGATCGGCAGGTTGATCCAGAACACGGCACGCCACCCGAAGCCGTCGACCAGCGCACCGCCGAGGATCGGGCCCAAGGCCAGTGCCAGACCGGACATCGATCCGAACACCCCGATGGCTCGGGCCCGCTCGGCCCGGTCCGGGAAGGTGGTGGCGACGATCGCCATCGCGACCGGGTTCAGCATCGTGCCGCCGACGGCCTGCACCGTCCGGGCGCCGATCAGCCAGCCGACGCTCGGTGCGAGGCCACACAGCAGTGAGCCGAGACCGAACAGGACGAGCCCGGTCAGGAACACCCGGCGGCGACCGATCCGGTCGGCGGTGGAACCGGCCAGCAGCAGGAAGCTCGCGAGGACCAGCGTGTAGGCGTCGACCGTCCACTGGAGGTCGGACATCGAGGCACCGAGGTCGGCGCGAACCGACGGCAGCGCGACGTTGACGATGGAGATGTCCATCACCACGACGATGATGCTGGCGCAGCAGATCGCGAGCACGCCGAGGCGACGGCGCCGGCTGAGCTCGGTCGGGGCGGTGGTCGGGAGCGTTGGAGCACTCATATCCACGACGCTAGGATTTAGAGCGTGCTCGAAGTCAAGGAACCTGCCGAGACCGGGATCAGCATCGCCGAGGCCGCACGTCGTACCGGCGTGAGCGTGCACACCCTGCGGTACTACGAACGCGCCGGGCTGGTGGTCACCACCGTCGACCGAACCGCCGGCAACCGCCGCCGCTACCGGCAGCTGGACCTGGACTGGATCAAGGTCTGCACGCGGCTGCGCGCCACCGGTATGCCGATCCGGACCATCCGCCGGTACGCCGAACTCGTCTCGGCCGGCCGCGGCAACGAGAAGGACCGCCTGGAGCTCCTCGAATCCCACCGGGCCGAGGTGCTCGCGAAACTCGCCGAGCTCCAGGACAACCTCGAACTGATCGACCACAAGATCGACGTCTACCGAGGCCGCCTCCACGCCGGCACCGCCGACCTCCTGTGGGCACCTGCTGAACCCAGCGAGCCGGCCGGCTGAACCGGTCAGGCGGGCAGGGTGGCGAGGCGGTGGGTGAGGAAGCGGCGTTCGGTTTCGTTGGCGGTGAGGGTGATGGCGGTCTTGTAGGCCTGGGCTGCTTCGTCGGTGCGGCCGAGGCGGGCCAGCACGTCGGCGCGGGCCGCGGGGAGGTAGGCGTAGGTCTTGAGGGCGGGCTCGTTGCTGAGGGCATCTAGCTCGGCGAGGACGGTGTCGAGGTCGGCGCCGGGGACGAGGCTGTGGGCGGCGGCTCGGTTGAGGGCGACGATGGGGGTCGGCCAGCTGACCATCATGGCGTCGTACATGCGCACGACCTGACCCCAATCCGTCTTCTCCCAGGATGGAGCGGTCACGTGCAACCCAGCCACGGCTGCCTGCAGCGCGAATCGACCCTGTCCCCGCTCCAGCGCGGTCGTCGCCCTCGACACGCCTTCGGCCAGCAGCCGGATGTCCCACCGCGACCGGTCCTGATCCGCGAGTAGCACCAACTCCCCGTCATCGCTCAGCCGCGCATCGCCGCGCGCCTCCGTCATCAGCAGCAACCCCAGCAACGCCTGCGGCTCCGCCTCGGCTGGCATCAGCCGCACAAGCATCCGCGCCAACTCGACCGCCCGCCCGGTCAGATCCGCACGAGTCAGCTCGGACCCGGCTGCCACATGCCCAGCCGTGTACACGAGATGCACGACCGTCAGTACGGCGTCCAGTCGCGCCGGCAACTCGTCATCGGCCGGGATCCGGTACGGGATCGAGGCCGCCGCGATCTTCTTCTTCGCCCGGGTGATCCGTGCGGCCGCCGTCGGCTCACTGATCAGCAGGCCGGCCGCCACCTCGCGCGTGGTCAGGCCGCAGATCAGCCGCAACGTCAACGCCACCTGCGAGTCACGCGCGAGCGCCGGGTGGCAGCAGGTGAACACCAACCGAAGCGGATCCGTCGGCTGCTCGTCGTCGTCGGATGCGAGCGGATCCTCGACCAGCAACGGGAGCTTCCGCCGCAGGTTCGTCTCCCGCCGCATCCGATCCAGTGCCAGCCGCCGCGCGACGGTGGTCAGCCAACCGCCTGGGTTCGTTGGCAGCCCGTCCGACCAGGTCCGCAACGCCTGCACGTACGCGTCCTGCGTGCAGTCCTCGGCCAGATCCAGATCCCGCGTCAGCCGCACGACCGACGCGAGCACGGTCGACCAACTCTCCCGGTGCGCCCGGTCGACCGCCCGAGCCACCTCGACCACCGACGCCGGTCCCACCTCACTCATCCCCGTGCAGGCGGGTACGCCGACGGTGGGCCGTCCGTCGGTGCACCCGGCTGCTGCGACATGTCAGGCCGGCGCCTCGGCGTCCGACGAGGTGTCCATGATCGGGCGGACCTCGACGTTCCCCGACGGGCAGACCTTGGCGAGCTCGAGCGCCTGGTCGAGGTCGCGGGCCTCGATCACGTAGTAGCCGCCGAGGGCCTCTTTGGTCTCGATGAACGGGCCGTCGGTGACCAGTGGCTCGGCACCCTCGCGCTGCCGCACCGTGCTCGCGGTGGTCGACCGCTCCAGCGCCTCGCCGCCGAGGACCCGCGCTCCGGCCTTCTGCACGGCCTCCGTGAACGCGCCGTGCAGCTTCATCGCCTGCTGCCACTCCTCCGGCGTGAGGTTGTCGAACCATTCTTCGCTGTCGTACAGCAAGAACACGTACTGCGCCATCTCCGGCTCCCTTGAATCGGGTGTGTACTGGACATCTTGCTGACGATCGGCGGCAGTGGGAATCGACAGCACCGGCCATCAACTTCCCAGTCATGTTTCCGGCTCACCTCCTGTGACGTGGCAGACACGAACAAGCACCATCGTGCCCGCGCCACGTACTCTTGACCAGGTACTCAACAGGAACCCAGGAGGCATTCATGGAGCACCTGGACGTCCTCGTCGTCGGGGCCGGCCTGTCCGGCATCGGCGCCGCCTACCGGCTCCAGACGCAGTGCCCGGACCGGACGTACGCCGTCCTCGAGGCGCGCGAGAGCATCGGCGGCACCTGGGACCTGTTCCGCTACCCCGGGATCCGGTCCGACTCCGACATGTTCACCCTCGGCTTCCCGTTCCACCCGTGGACGGCGGCGAAGGCGATCGCGGACGGCCCGTCGATCCTGGAGTACCTGCACGAGACCGCATCCACCTACGGCATCGACGAGCACATCCGGTTCGGGCAGCGCGTCGTACGGGCGTCGTGGTCGTCGGCGGATGCGCGGTGGACCGTGGAGACCACAGAGGCGTCGTACACGTGCTCGTTCCTGTATGTGTGCAGCGGGTACTACGACTACGACTCGGGCTATGTGGTCGACTTCCCGGGGCAGAGTGAGTTCCAGGGTCAGGTAGTGCATCCGCAACACTGGCCGGAGGACCTGGACTACACCGGTCAGCGGGTGGTGGTGGTTGGCAGCGGCGCGACGGCTGTGACGCTTGTACCGGCGATGGCTCGTACGGCGGAGCACGTGACGATGCTGCAGCGCTCACCGAGCTATGTCGCGTCCAGACCGGCTCACGACGCGTTCTCCGACCGCCTGCGCGCCGTACTGCCCGAGAAGCTCGCGCACCGAGTGATCCGGGGCAAGAACGTGCTGTTCAGTACGGCTGTCTACAGCGCCTTCCGGAGGTGGCCGGCGCATGCTGCGTGGCTGCTGAACAGGACCGTGGCGAAGGAGTTGCCGGACTCGATCCCGCTGGACCCGCACTTCACCCCGCGCTACAAGCCGTGGGACCAGCGGCTCTGCCTGGTGCCGGACGCGGACCTGTTCGAGGTACTGCGTGACGGCTCGGCCGCTGTGGTCACGGACGAGATCGAGACCTTCACGCGGACCGGTCTGCGACTGCGCTCCGGGCAGGAACTGGAGGCCGACCTGATCGTCACCGCGACCGGACTGCGCATGGTTGCACTCGGCAACATCCAGCTGACGGTCGACGGGCGGGCGGTGGACCCGCACGACACGTTCGTCTACAAGGGGATGATGCTGAGCGGCGTACCGAACCTCGCCTGGTGCATCGGCTACACCAACAACTCGTGGACGCTCCGCTCCGACCTGACCTCGCAGTACGTCTGCCGCCTGCTCAACCACCTCACCGCCACCGGCACCAGCATCTGCGTGCCCGAGATCGACCAGTCCGAGTACGACGCCCCACGCCGTCCCGTGGTCGATCTCTCCTCCGGCTACATCCAGCGGGCCGCGTCCGTCCTGCCCCGCCAAGGCACCCGCGGCCCCTGGCGCCTCCGCCAGAACTACCCCCGCGACCTGGTCCTGCTCCGCTTCGGCCCGATCACCGACGACTCCATGCGGTTCAAACCCGCCGCCTGACTACACGACAGGGACCGGAGGCTGCGGACCGACGTAGGTTGCGATGGGGCGGATGATCTTGGGGTCGGTGGACTGTTCGAGAATGTTGGCGGACCACCCGATGACGCGGCTGACGGTGAAGGTGGGCGTGAACATCGGGCGCGGCAGGCCGCAGAGTTCCATCACGACGCCGGCGTAGAACTCCACGTTGGCGTAGAGGTTGCGGCCCGGCTTGAGCTCGGCGAGTACGTCGACGATGCGCTGCTCCACGGTGGTGGCGAAGTCAACCAGGTCCCCGCCCAGGCCGCGGGCGATGTCGCGCAGCATCAGCGACCGCGGGTCCTCGGTCCGGTAGACCGCGTGCCCGAAGCCCATGATCCGGTCCCCTGCCGACACCTTCGCGCGCACCCAGGCGTCGATGCGATCCGGCGTACCGATCTCGTCCAGGCTGGCCAGCGCACGGTCCGGCGCCCCACCGTGCAGTGGTCCCGAGAAGGCTCCGATCGCACCGGCGATGGCGGCCACGACATCAGCACCCGTTGACGCGATCACCCGGGCGGTGAACGTCGACGCATTGAACCCGTGGTCCACGGTCGCGACCAGGTAGTGCTCGATCGCAGCTGCCTGTACGGCGCTCGGCTCGGCGCCGGTCACCATGTACAGCCAGTTCGCCGCGGCGGTGAGATCAGCGCGCGGCTCGAGCGGTTCCTGCCCCTCACGCAGGCGGTACAGCGCTGCCAGGATCGTGGGCGTCACCGCGCACACCAGCATCGCGTCGGCCTTCCGCCGTACCGGGTCCGCGTCCCACAACGGCGCGAGACTCCGTACGGCGGCCAGTAGCGACAACGCGGTGCGGAGACCGGCCAGTGGGTTGAACGACGGGCCGGCAGTCGCGATCGCCGGCAGCACCGCACGAACCTCGTCCGGCAGCACGCGCAACGGCGCGAGCTCGGCGACGAAGCGGTCGCGCTCCTCGGCGGTCGGGAGACGGGCCTCGAACATCAGGAACCAGACGTCTTCCAGCGTCTTCGACTTGGCGAGGTCGATCGCCGAGTACTGGCGGTAGTGGTAGAACCCTTCGTCACCGCGGACATCACCGAGGGTCGTCTCGGTGACGACGACGTTGCGCAGGCCAGGCGGAACATTGATTGTTGTTGACATACCTTCAGAGTTGACAGGGAATCAACTATTGTCAATGTTGATCCAGTCAACATGAAGGGCCGGAGGAGCGCTGGATGAGCCAGCAGAGTGACGAGAATTACCTGACCACGGCTGAGGTCGCGCGCAAGCTGAAGGTGAAGCCGGAGACGATCTACGCCTACGTGAGCCGCGGGCTGCTGACGAGCGTCCGGGCCCGCGGTCGGCGCGGCAGCCTCTTCGCGGCGGCGGACGTCGAGCGGCTGGCCAGCAAGTCCGTGGAACACTCCGGCGTCGTCGAGCAGATCGAGTCCGAGCTCACCCTCCTGCAGGACGACGAGCTGTACTACCGCGGCCACTCAGTCAGAGAGCTCGCAACCGACCAGACAGTCGAGTCGGTGGCCCACCTGCTCTGGACCGGTGAGCTGACCAAGCAGCGGATGTTCCCGGCGCCGGGTGACTCGGTGCAGCTCGCCCGGTTGGCGATGAGCGTGCTGCCGGATTCGGCGCGCCTCACGGACCAACTGCGGGTGGCTGTCGCCGTACTGGGGGCTGCCGATCCGATGCGGTTCGACCTGACACCGCGGTCGGTGGTCGTGGCCGCGGAGAAGCTGATCGGCGTACTGGTTGCTGCTCTGCCAGGACGACCGGCGGGCGCGCAGGATTCGCTGGGCAAGAGACTCTGGCCGAAGCTCTCGCCCTACCCGCCACAGCCGGAGGTGCTGGACGCGGCACTGATCCTGCTGGCGGACCACGGCCTGGCGGTGTCGACTGTCGCCGCCCGAGTGGCGGCAAGTGCCCGGGCGAATCTGTACGCCGTGGTGTCGGCGGGACTGGGCGCGCTGGACGGGCAGTACCACGGCGCCGCACCGACCTTGGCGTACGAGTTCCTCCAGCGCGCCCAGCGTGATCCACTCCAGGCGTTGTCGGATCAGCTCCGGTCGGGTGAACCGGTGCCGGGGTTCGGGCACCGGATCTACCAGGAGCGGGATCCGCGCGCCGAGGTGCTGCTCGGGATCCTCGGCGACCACCCGGTGGTGGAGACGATTCAGGTGCTGGCCGCGCGGATGCCGTCGTTCCCGAACAGCGACCTCGCCGTGGCGGCGATGATGCATGCCTTCGAGTTCCGGGCAGATGCCGGCGACGCGTTGTTCGCGCTGGCGCGGATCATCGGATGGACCGCACATGCGCTGGAGGAGTACGCGGCGCCGGCTCTGCGCTTCCGGGCGTTGGGGATCTACACGGGTCAGACCGGCTGAGCCCTCAGCGCGCTTCGAGCTTGAGCAACGTGGCGGCGCCTGGAGCCAGCATGAGCGGCACAGGACCGGTCCCGCGCGCCCTGTAGGTCTGCGTACGGGGATCGAACACACCGACCGCCGAGACGCCGGACAACCGGGGCGTCAGCGTCGTCCGGGCTTCGGCGGAGTGGGACCGGTTGGCGACCAGGACCCACCGATCGGCCGAGCCGTCGCGAGAGCGGAGGGTGCCCACCACGACAGGAGACCCGGAGACACCGGAGATCAGGTCCGTCGGAGTGAAACCCACCGTCCCGTTGGGCAACGGCGTCTCGTTGGCATGGACAACGGACTCGGACACGAGCGGCTTGAGCTCGCGACCGACCTGATGAAGCCAGGTGGTGTTGATCGTGCGACTGGCGGCGTACCGGGGTGTGCGACGACCGTCGACCGTGATCAGCGCCGGGCCGAAACCTTCACCGCGAGCGGCCTCCGGAGTCCAGTAGGTGAAGTACTGGATGCCCTTCGCGCCGTACGCGAGGCTGATGTTGACCTGCCACAGGAGTTCGGCCGCGGTCGGCTCCCGGTGGTTGTTGTACGAGAGAGTCTGGATGAACACCCAGGACGGGATGTCGCCGTGCAGTGCGGCGTCGCGCACGATCGCCCAGTTGTGGAAGTAGTTCCCGTCCTCGCGGCCCTCGGACAGCAGCGGGTACCGGTCGAACGAGATGAGCGACGGCTTCACGACATCGACGAAGCTGCGGTAGTACGCCGGATCGTCGGACGGGAAGAGGTTGATGTACGGCAGCAACGCGGGAGCCAATTCGCGAGAAACCGCGACGGCCTTCGCCAGCGTGCCGAACCAGCCGGCGCCGGGCTCGTCGTACAGGTTGAAGCCGGCCAGTGACGAGTAGGGACCGTAGGCGTCGCGGGCGCGGACGTAGAGGGCGCGGGCCTCGTCCGGGGTGACGCTGAGGAAGTCGGCCGGGTTGTCGGAGATCGAGAACCAGCGCGACATGTTGCGGATCTGGATGTCGTCCGAGATCAGCATCTGCAGCCCGGCGGTGCGGGCGAGGCCGAGCTGGTACTGGAAGATGTTGCCGTCACCGGCGTAGTTGCCGGAGATGACGAAGTCGAACCCGGCCGCCTTGATCTCGGCGAACCGCTCCGGCGTACTCGCGTACGGGTGCGGCGGCCAGAACAACCCGATCGGGAACTCCGGCCCACCCGTCAACGGCAGGTCGTCAGGCGACGGAATCGCCGCAGCAGCAGGTACGACGCCTGACGCCGCGGCAGTCGTGGTCGAGACCGCGCCAGTCAGCGCGGCCGCGCCGGCACCGAGCAGGAGGGCGCGACGACTGGGACCAAGAATCTGGTGGGGGCTTTGCATGGTTCTCCTTCACGGGCGGGTGGACGGAGCAATCACGGGCAAATCAGGAGCGCTTGCGATGGGACGCAACAGCTTCGGCCGTGGCGTCGAAGGCCTGCTCGGCCAGCGGATAGTCGCGTTGCGCCACCCCGAGATACAGCGCATCGAGGACGAGCATCTGCACGTGGCGAGCCGACATCCCGCCGGTGCGGAAGGTGACATCACGAGCAGCGGTCAGCAGGACGACGTCCGCACTCAGGGCCAGCGGCGACCGCGGATAGTTGGTCACGGCAACTGTCGTCGCACCGCCACGCCCCGCGCGCTGCAACGGCTCCAGCACCTCGACCGTCTCGCCGCTGTGCGAGATGCCGATGGCAACATCACCGGGACCGAGCAACGCCGCACTCGTCAACGCGTTGTGCACGTCGCTCCAGGTGCTGGCCGCGCGATCGATCCGGTGCAGCCGCAGCCGCAGATCCTCGGCGGTCGACGCTGACCCGGACACGGCGTACATGTCGATCCGCCGCGCGTCGGAGATCGCCTGCACCGCCCGGCCGAGCGCACGCACGTCGATCGACGCGACCGTGTCCTCGAGCGCCCGGGTGTCGGCGCGCAGCAGCGTCTGCAGGACGTCCTCCAGCGAGTCGTCCGGCCCGACCTCGGCACCGGTCCCCCGCTCCCAACTGCTGCTGGTCCGCCCGCTCTCGGCCGCGAGCGCCAGCCGCAGCTCGGCGTACCCGGACAGCCCGAGCGCGAGGCAGAACCGCGTGACACTCGGCAGCGACGTCCCACAGCGGGCCGCGAGCTGGCCGATCGTCGACGCCGCCACACCGGCCGGATCCCGCAGGACCTCGGTCGCGATCCGGGCTTGCGCCGGGCTGAGCGCGGGCAGCAACCCTTTGATCCGGGCTTCCAGGCTCGGCTGCTGCGACGCGGCGAGAACGCTCATGTGAATAATTCTCAAACCAGGACGACCAAGATTGCAAGAGTTCACACCCGACCGGGAACGGACACACGCAAAGACCCCCTCGACCAGCACGGCCGAGGGGGTCCGAAACGATCCAGATCAGACCAGAGATCAGAAGAGCGCGGCCATCAACCGCCGACGCGCCTTGATCACGCGCTCGTCGTCGGCGCCGACGACCTCGAACAGCTCCAGCAGATGCAGCCGGACGGCGTTGCGCTCGTCGCCCGCGGTCACCTGGACGGTGTTGATCAGCCGGTTGAAGGCGTCCTCGATGTGGCCGCCCATCAGGTCGACGTCCGCGACCAGCTTCTGCGCCTCGACATCCGCAGGGTTGTCGGCCGCACGGGCCCGGACGTCGGCCGGCACGTCCTGGGTCCGCTTGACCAGCTGGACCCGGGCCAGACCGGCCTTCGCCTCCGCGTCGTTCGGGGTCTCCTTCACGAGCTCCTCGTACGCCGCGATCGCGCCGTCCAGATCACCGGCACCGACCGCGTTCTCCGCCGCCTCGTACCGCGGGTTCGGCGGCGGCTCTTCTTCCTCCGACGCAGCCTCGGCCGCCGGACCGACAGGCTCGGCCCGCCCGGTGATGCCGTTTGCGACCGCCACCGTGAGCAGCTGGTCGAGGTACTGCCGCGCCTCCGACTCCCCCAGCGCGCCCTGGAACAGCGGGACCACCTGACCCCGCAGTACGGCGATCACCAGCGGAACCGTCTGGACGCCGACCGCCTGGGCCAGCTGCGGGTTCGCGTCGATGTCGACCCGGGCCAGCAGGAACTTGCCGGCGTACTCGGTCGACAGCTGGACCAGCACCGCACTGAGCGAGGTCGAGGCCTGCGACCGCGGCGACCAGAACTCGACCACCACCGGCACCTGCAGCGACCGCTCGATCACATCGGCCTGGAAGGTCGGCTCATCTACGTTCAGCGCATACGACCCCACAGCGCCGCCGCCGGCCGGTGCACCACCCGCGGCCGGTGTGCCACCGGGACCGGCAGGCGCCGCGCCGGGCTTGCGCAGGGACGACAGATCGATCGCCCCGGGACGGGAGAAGTTCGACTGACTCACGACTGCCCTCGCATTCCGTTCACGTTCACGGGTCCATCCTCCCCGACAGCCCTCAACTGTGGTGCGCCCGGGTCGCCAGGAGCAGTCGGGCGAGGCCGCTGCGGGTGCCGGCGACGGCGATCCGGTCGCCCGGCTGGAGCACCTTGCCGGACGCCGGCGACCAGTCCCAGGTGGTCCCGTTCCGGCGCGCCAGGATCAGCAGACCGCCCGCCTCACCCAGCTCGCCCAGCCGCAGGCCGCCCGCGACCGATCCCGGCTCCACGGTCACCTCGGTCAGCAGCAGCACCCGGCGGCCGGCCGGCACGGTCACCTGACTGCGCCGGTTCGCCACCGCTGCGGCGATCGCCGGCGCGACCAGCATCGACACCGACCGGCTGTGCCCGAGCCCGAGCCGCCGCTCGACCCGTTGGGCCAGGTCGTGGTCGAACATCCGCATCGTGATCCGCGCCTCCGGGTTCAGATCGCGGACCACCATCGCGGACTCCAGGTTCGTGATGTCGCCATCGGTGAGCGCCAGCACCGACTGACACCGCTGGACGCCGGCCAACCGCAGCGTCTCCTCGTTGCTGCTGTCCCCGATCACCACCGGGATCCGCAACCGGTGCGCGGTCTGTACGCCGGGCGCGTCCTCGTCGTGCTCGACCCCGACCACCGCGACCCCGCGCTCGGCCAGGATCTCCAGGACGCGCGCGCCGACCGTCCCGAGACCGCAGACGACGACATGGTTCCGGGGCCGGCCGCGGACACCGCCGATCACCCGCGACAGCCGGGCCCCGATCAACGAGTCGACGATCACCGCGGTCAGCAGCGCCACCAGCACGATGCCGGTCAACTGCACCACGACCGCGGCCACCTTCGTCCAGGGCGCCGCGTCGGAGAACGCGTCGTCCTCGATCCCGGCCGACGTCACCGCACCGGCGGCCAGGTAGAGCGCCCGCAACCAGTCGATGTTCGCCATGTAGTGCGTGAGCACCGTCCCGCCGATGACGAGCAACGCCATCACCGCGGCGATCCGCCGTACCCGGCGATCGAAGATGTCGCGCATCGCCATCAGCCACCCGGCCCGCCGTACGTCCTTGGTCCGCCAGACGCTGCGGACGCCGGTGCCGAGGACGATGTCGCCGGTCGGATCGGAACTCACGACCGGCAGCAGTTCCGGCGTCGCCGACGAAGTGGTGTCGGCAAGCACTGCCAGATGCGGTCCACGAATCAGCTCGGCCTGTCCGGCGACCAGCCGGCGTCCGCCGATGTCGAGCCAGGTCAGTTCGTCGTCCTCGAGGGCGTCCGACACGAACGCCGGCGCGGCCAGCGACGGGCCCGAGATCACCACGCAGTCGCCGAGCAGCCGGTGCAACTGCTCACCCAGCCGCGGGTTGACCATCTGCACCACGATGCGCAGATTCGGATCCATGTCCCGCGCGGTCAACGCGGTGTGGACGTTGCGTACGTCGTCGTTGTCCAGCAGCACCAGGGCACGCGCGGTCGACGGCTGCCCGTCCGCGGAATCGATCCCCGCGCGCCGTAACAGCGCCTCGCTGACGACGCGGACACCCATCACCTGCGCGCCGAGCTCGCCGATCCGTTCGTAGTGCCGGGACGCGGGGTTGACGATCGCGGTGACCCGTTCGCCGGAGTCGACCAGTTCGGTGACGACCCGCAGCATCGTGCGGTCCGAACCACAGACGACCACGCTGCGACCGTCGAGCGGACCGCCACCGTTGCCGGCAGGGGTCGGTGACGGTGGAGGTTCTGCCGGCGGGTCCTCAGAACCGGGCGGGTTCTCGGTACTCGCCCCACTGTTCCCGAAGAACGTGACAGATTTCCCCCATCGTGGCCTCCGCACGCGCCGCCTCCAGCATGGGTTCGATGAGGTTGCCGGTCCCTCTGGCCGCCTCGACCAGAGCGGACAGCGTACGACGTACTCGGTCCTCGTCGCGGTGCGCCTTGCGTTCCGCGAGCACCCTGCACTGCTCGACCTCCACCTCGTGGCTGACCCGGAGGATGGACAGCTCACCGGAGACCGTGTCGGTCAGGGTGTTCACCCCGACGATCTTCTTCTCGCCCTTCTCCAACTGCTGCTGGTACTCGAAAGCGGCGTCGGCGATCTCGGCCATGAACCAGCCGTCCTCGATCCCGCGCAGAATGCCGCCGGTCATCGACTCGTCCGGGCTCATCTCCTTGATCCGGGCAAAGATCTCTTCGGCCTGTGCCTCGATGTCGTCGGTGAGCGCCTCGACGAACCAGGACCCGCCGAGCGGGTCGGCGACGTTGGTGACCCCGATCTCTTCCATCAGCACCGACTGGGTCCGCAACGCGATCTCGGCCGACTCCTCGCTCGGCAGCGCGAGGGTCTCGTCGAGCGCGTTGGTGTGCAGCGAGTTCGTCCCGCCGAGGATGGCGGCCAGCGCCTCGACAGCCGTCCGGACGACGTTGTTGTACGGCTGCTGGGCGGTCAGAGACACCCCCGCCGTCTGGGTGTGGAAGCGCAGCGACTGAGCCTTCTCGGTGCGGGCGCCGTAGACGTCACGCAGCCAGCGGGCCCAGATCCGCCGGGCCGCGCGGAACTTCGCGATCTCCTCGAAGAAGTCCAGGTGGCTGTCGAAGAAGAACGACAGGCCGGGCGCGAACACGTCGACGTCGAGGCCCCGGCTGAGGCCCAGCTCGACGTACCCGAATCCGTCGGCGAGCGTGTACGCCAGCTCCTGCGCGGCCGTCGAACCGGCCTCGCGGATGTGGTAGCCGGAGACGCTGAGCGGCTTGTACGCCGGGATGGTCGAGGCGCAGTACTCCATCAGGTCGCCGATCAGGCGCAGGTGCGGTTCCGGCGGGAACAGCCACTCCTTCTGCGCGATGTACTCCTTGAAGATGTCGGTCTGCAGCGTCCCGTTCAGCTTCGTGATGTCGGCGCCCTGGCGCTCGGCCGAGACCAGGTACATCACGAACGCCGGGATGGCGGGACCCGAGATCGTCATCGAGGTCGTGACGTCCTGCAGCGGGATGTCCTTGAACAGCCGGTCCATGTCGGCGGCGGAGTCGATCGCGACCCCGCAGTGCCCGACCTCGCCGAGCGACTTCGGGTCGTCGGAGTCGCGGCCCATCAGCGTCGGCATGTCGAACGCGACCGACAGGCCGCCGCCACCGCCGTTGAGGATCATCTTGTACCGCTCGTTGGTCTGCTCGGCGTTGCCGAAGCCGGCGAACTGGCGGATCGTCCAGGTGCGGCCCCGGTAGCCGGTCGGGTACAGACCGCGGGTGAACGGGAACTCACCGGGCCAGCCGATCCGGTCCATCCGCGGGTCGTCCACGCCCTCGGGAGGCCCGTACACCGGGGCGACCTCGACGCCGGAGAGCGTGGTGAAATCCGCCTCCCGCCGCCGTGCCGCGTCGTACCGCTGCTGCCACCGGCTCCGGCCGGCCGCAATCTGCTCGGCATCCATCAGTCAGACCTCCTCGGGAACTGGTCCCAAAATACTAGGACGTCCAACTATTTCCAACTGGTGACGGACCGCCAGGCCATCACAATCGCGCGCCGGCGGCGGGCCGCCGCGTGGAGGGACGCAGAGCAGCGCGGTTGTGATGGCCTGGAGATCCGGGCCCTGCTCCCGGGGATCTAGGTGAAGTCGCCGGCGTTGTGGCGGAGGGGTTCGAGGACGGACCAGAGCATCTTGAGCTGATCGTCGGTGAGGCCGGACAGGGCGAAGTCGGCAGCGACCAGGTCGGCAGTGGCGCGTTCGACCAGTTCGCGGCCCTCGGGGGTGATCTCGCAGAGGACGGCCCGGCCGTCGTCCGGGTGCGGCGTCCGGGTGACCAGGCCGGCCGCTTCCAAGCGCCGTACGATCGACGTCACCGAGGTCGGGTGCACCTGCAGCCGCTCCCCCATCTTGCCCAGCGGCAACGACCCGCGCCGGGAGAACGTCAGCAGCACCAGCGCCTCGAACCGCGCGAACGTCAGCCCGTGCCGCTTCAGGATGTCGTCGAGCTCACCGATGACGATCTGCTGGGCCCGCATCAGCGACGTGACGGCCCGCATCTGCTCGACCGCGCCCCACCGTCGCCCCCACTGCCGCGAGGCCTCGTCAATAGGATCGAACGGCAACGCCCTCTTCCTCGCCATGACCGGAACATTAACTGCCGAAACGCTTATCGTGGCTGACCGTGGCGACTCTCAGAGATTCAGACTTCCCGACGCTCGGCAAGGACTCGCCCGCCGAGCGGATGATCGACATCCGCTTCCGCTGGTATCACCGCCAGGCCATCCAGGCTCGCATCGCCTACCGCACCCTGGGTGTCGTGCAACTCGTGGCCGCGCTCTCGATCGCAGTCTCGGTCGCCTTCGACGTGCCGACCTGGCTGGCCCCGGCGCTGGGCGGTCTCATCGCCCTCGCCGAGGGAATTCGTACACTCTTCGGTTTCAAGGACTCCTACCCGACCTACCGCCGGGCCGCCGAGGAACTGCGCAGCGAAGCATGGCTCTATGCCCAACTGGCCGGCCGTTACGCCGCGGCCGAAGAGCCGGCCAAACTGCTCGCCGAGCGCGTTGCCGAGATCAGCCGGTCGGAGACCGTCGACTGGGAGACGGCGTTGAAGGCCCGCAGTATCTGAAAGTGTCCGGGGATGGTGTCATGCTCTGCCCTATGACGGAGCTGGCTGGGTTCTACCTCGAGCAGTTGCGGGCTGAGTCTGCGCGGTTGGGTGAGGTCGGGCGGATGGGGTTGGATGCCGCGGTGCCCAGCTGTCCCGGGTGGACGGTCGAGTCGGTGGTGCGGCATGTCGCGACGGTGTATCTGCACAAGGTGGAGGTCCTGAGGCTCGGGGCGCTGCCGGATCCGTGGCCGCCGGACTTCGGTGGGCGGGATGCGCTCGAGTTGTACGACGAGGCGCGCGCGGCGATCGTGGCCGCTTTGGAGGCGGCCGGGACCGAGCGGGAGACGTGGACGTTCAACCCGGACGACAAGACCTCCGGGTTCTGGTACCGGCGGATGGCGCTGGAGAGTGTGGTTCACCGGATCGACGTCGAGCAGGCTCACGACGTGGTCACCCCGATCGACCCTGCGCTGGCCCTCGACGGTATCGACGAGTTGCTCTTCCCCAACCTCGGCGGTCCCTGGTGGGAGGAAGGCGACACCGCGCATCCGCTGGATGCCGCCGTACGGATCACGGCCGACGGCAGGTCGTGGACGGTCCGCGCCGACGCGACGAGTGTCGTGGTGAGCCAGGACGCCGGGGGTGAGGTGGCGGCCGAGATCTTCGGGGCGGCCGATGCGGTGTTCCTGTGGTTGTGGGGCCGGCTGGACGATTCCGCGATTCAGTCCGCCGGTGATGCGGACGTCGTACAGGAGTTCCGGGCGCGGGTCGCGGAGTGCACCACCTGAGGGATGTCCTGGATGCGGGTGGCTGTTCGTTCACTTGCTGAGGGGCCACAGTGGGCCTGACGAAGAAGGAGCGTTCCGATGGCGCAGTACCTTGCACTGACCTATACCGCGGACGTCGACTGGTGGGCGCCTGAGCAGGCGAGTGAGCTGGCGGAGTACCGGCAGTTCGGGGTGGACCACGCCGAGAGCGTCAAGGCGAGCGCCGTCCTGCATCCGACGCCGACGGCGACCGTCGTCCGGGTGGAGGGCGCGCGCGGCGGGAAGGTCGTCACGACGGACGGGCCGTACGCCGAGACGAAGGAAGCGCTGACCGGCTACTACCTGATCGAGGCCGAGGATCTGGAGGAAGCGATCGCGATCGCCGCGCAGATCCCGGCCGCCTGGAACGGCGCCGTCGAGGTGCGGCCGGTCATCCTGGCCAAGTAACACCATGTACGACGCAGTCGCGGAGACGATCCGGGTCGAGGGGACGCGCATCCTGGCGACCCTGATCCGGACCGTCGGCGATGTACAGCTGGCCGAGGACGCCGTCCAGGAGGCAACCCTGGCGGCGCTCGGCGCCTGGCCGGTCACCGGAGTACCGCCGGAACCGCGTGCCTGGCTGACCGTGACCGCCCGGCGGAAGGCGATCGACATCATCCGCCGCGAGCAAGCACGCCGCGGCAAGGAGCGAGACGGGCTGGAGCTGATGGAGCTCTCCCAGTCGGACGGAATCGTCCCGGACAGCGTCGTGCAGGACGATCTGCTGCGGCTGATCTTCACCTGCTGTCATCCCGCGTTGTCGCCACCGACCCGGATAGCGCTGGCGCTGCGCACATTGTGTGGTCTGTCGCCGGCGCAGATCGCTGGCGTCCTGCTGACCACCGAGGTCGCGACCACCAAGCGGCTGACCCGGGCGCGGCAGAAGATCGCGGCGGCGCGGATCCCGTACCGGGTGCCGGCTGAGGACGAGCTACCCGCTCGGCTGCCGGCCGTGTGCGGTGTCATCCACAGCCTCTACACCTCTGGCCATGCCCCGGTCGAGGGACAGACGGCGTACGACGTCGACGGCTGCACCGAGGCAATCCGGCTGGCCGAGTTGCTACATGAGTTGCTACCCGAGCAGCCGATGCCGACCGCCGTACTGGCCCTGCTGCTTCTCACCGAGGCACGTCGACCGGCTCGGCTGGACGACGACGGCGAGGTGGTCACACTCGACCGGCAGGATCGCACGCGGTGGGACGCGACAGCGATCAGCCGCGGGATCGCGCTTCTGAATGACTCACTCCTGCGCTCGGGCCAGCAGGCCGACGCCTATCAACTCCAAGCGGCCATCGCGGCTGAGCACGCCCGCGTGCCCAGCTACGCCGCCACCGACTGGCGCGAGATCGTCCGCCTGTACGACCTGCTCGTGTCGATCGCACCCAGCACGTCCGCTCACCTCGCCCACGCGGTCGCCATTGCCGAGGCCGACGGCACCGCGTCCGGGCTCGCGTTGCTCGACGAACTCCCACCGAGCCCTCGCTGGCACGCCGTACGCGCCGAACTGCTCGCGCGTGATCACCGGTACGCCGAAGCGGCCGCAGAGCTCACCCAGGCACTCGCCGGACCCGCCACGGACCCGGAACACGCACACCGCGAACATCGTCGCCGGGTCTTCCTCAGCCAGGCCCAGCCCGACTGACTGGTCAGTCAGTCGGGTCGTCGGTCCAGTTGCCGCGGTCGCTGTTGAAGATGGACTTGGTCCCGGAGCCGCCGGGCGCCGGGCGGGCCTGATGGGCGGGCGCGGGGGCGACCGTGGTCGTGACCTCCTGCGCGGAGTCCATCCCGATCGGACCGGTGCCGTCGTCGTCGGAGTCGTCGTCGCCCTCCACCACGTCGACGCTCGCCGACGCGCGCAGACCGGTGCGCTGGATGACTCGCTGGATGGTCAGATCCCGGTCGTCCGGGCGGCTGACCCACCTGATCTCGCGGAAGCCCTGGTCCTGCGCCGCCGACTCGAACACGAAGTGGCCGTAGCCGAGGATCCGGCCGACGATCGGCTTCTGCAGGGTGATGTCGAGGACTCGCGCGATCGGAGTGGTCGCGACCGTCTGGGAGAAGACGCCACGGATCCGCATGACCCGCATGTTGGTGACCACGAACCGGTCCCGGTGATGGGTGAGGAATGTCCAGAAGGCATGCGACAGCAGCACCAGCACGATCGCCAGCAGCACCTGTGTGCCACCGATCGAGTTGCTCGCCAGCGCCACCAGCAGGGCGGTCGCCAGCGCCACCTCGAGCATCGGCACCGAGTACACCACCCAGTGCTGGCGGACCTCGTCGATGACGACTTCGCCCTCGTCCGAGATCAGGTGCCGCCGGACCTTCGGGTCGAAGATCCGGAACAGGCCTAGTCCGGCCATCCGTTCACTCCCCTGAACACCTAGCTGTCGGCCGGTCGGCTCCGGCTGCGTGCCTTACAGCCAAGTGTCCCGCACGATCGCTCGTTACGGGACACCCGGTCAGCAGATCAGCCGAACAGCGCGCTCAGGAACGTGATCACGCTCTCGAACGCGTCGCCGACGGCCGAGAACGCGCCTCCTACCGCGTCGGCGGCGTTGGCCGGCTGAGTGAACAGATAAAAAGCCGCAAAGGCGATGACCGACCAGATCAACAGCTTCTTCGGCATGTCACCACTCCTCGTTCGCAACCACTCGGTCGACTGTGTTTGTGTTGTATCACGGACCGTCACCAATTGTCACTGACTGAACACAGCCCACCGCACAATGCTCACCAGCTACAAGGTCCATTCTGTAACGGATTCGGGGGCATGGCAGCCACCGGCGCGCCGCCGTGAGACGCGGATCGCGCCGTGGAGCGTAAATCGTCCGGTATTTGCCCGATTTCGGAAATCGCCCCACTCATATCACATCCGGCGACACAATGTGACAGACAGTGGTCGAATGTCGCACTCAGAGCGCGTCGATCAGTTCGTCGGCGGCCGTGTAGGGGTCGGTGTTCCCCTCGGCGACCTTGGCCGCCAGCACGTCCAACCTGGCGTCGCCGTGCAGGTGGGCGAACCGCGACCGCAGCGCGGTCATCGCGATCGCCTCGATCTCGTCCCGGGCGCGACTGCGCCGGCGCTCCTCCAGGACGCCGTTCGCCGTCATCCAGGCCAGCCGGTCCTCGATCGCCGTCACCACCTCGGCGATCCCTTCGTTGCGCGAGGCAACAGTCTTCAGGATCGGCGGCGTCCAGGCGCCTTCGGCCCGTTCGGCCAGTGCGAGCATCGCGCGCAGGTCGCGGGTGACGTTCTGCACGCCGTCGCGATCGGCCTTGTTCACAACGTAAATGTCGCCGACCTCGAGGATGCCGGCCTTCGCCGCCTGGATCCCGTCACCCATCCCCGGCGCCAGCAGCACGAGGGTCGTGTCGGCCATCCCGGCGATCTCCACCTCGGACTGCCCGACCCCGACCGTCTCCACCAGAACCACGTCGAACCCGGCCGCGTCCAGCACCCGCAACGCCTGCGGAGTCGTCCACGCCAGACCGCCCAGATGCCCGCGCGACGCCATCGACCGGATGAACACCCCGGCGTCCGTCGCGTGGTCCTGCATCCGCACCCGGTCCCCCAGCAACGCACCGCCGGAGAACGGCGACGACGGGTCGACCGCCAGTACGCCGACCCGCTTCCCGGTCTCCCGGTACGCCGAAACCAGCGCCGACGTCGACGTGGACTTACCGACACCTGGCGAGCCCGTGATCCCGACGATGTGCGCCTGACCGGCGTACGGCGAGAGTGCCGCCATCACCTCGCGAAGCAGCGGCGACTCGTCCTCGACCAACGAGATCAGCCGGGCGACGGCCCGGGAGTCACCCTCCCGGGCACGCTCGACCAACTCGCCGACCGGAGCGGTGCGTCGTGGCATCAGCCCTCTTTCAGTCAGCGCTGCGGTACCCGCACGATCAGGGCATCACCCTGACCGCCACCGCCGCACAGCGCCGCGGCTCCGACGCCACCACCGCGACGCTGTAACTCCAGCGCCAGGTGCAGCACGAGCCGGGCACCCGACATGCCGATCGGGTGGCCGAGGGCGATCGCACCGCCGTTCACGTTGACCTTGTCGACGTCGACCTGAAGCTCCCGCGCCGACGCGATCCCGACGGCCGCGAAGGCCTCGTTGATCTCGATCAGGTCGAGCGCGGCCGGCTCGATACCTTCCTTCGTGCAGGCCTTGACGATCGCGTTCGCCGGCTGGCTCTGCAGCGACGAGTCCGGACCTGCGACCGAACCGTGCGCGCCGATCTCGGCGAGCCAGGTCAGCCCGAGCTCTTCGGCCTTCGCCTTGCTCATCACGACCACGGCACAACCGCCGTCGGAGATCTGCGAGGCCGAACCGGCGGTGATCGTGCCGTCCTTGCCGAAGGCCGGCCGCAACTTGGCCAGCGACTCGGCCGAGGTGTCGCTCCGGACACCTTCGTCACTGTCGACCACGATCGGGTCGCCCTTGCGCTGCGGCACCTCGACCGGCACCACCTCGTCGGCGAAGACACCGTTCTTCCAGGCTGCCGCGGCCAGTTGGTGTGAGCGGGCGCTGAACTCGTCCTGCTCCTCGCGGCTGAGCTTGAGGCCGGTGGTGTTCGCCTGGTCGGTGAGGGCACCCATGGCCTGGTCGGTGAACGCGTCCCACAGGCCGTCGAACGCCATCGAGTCGACCAGCGTGGTGTTGCCGTACTTGAAGCCCTCGCGGGACTTCGGCAGCAGGTGCGGGGCGTTCGTCATCGACTCCATCCCGCCGGCGACGACGATGTCGTACTCACCGGCGCGGATCAGCTGGTCGGCGAGCGCGATCGCGTTCAGGCCGGACAGGCAGACCTTGTTGATCGTGATCGCCGGGATGCTCATCGGGATGCCGCCCTTGGTCGCGGCCTGGCGGGCGGTGATCTGACCGCCGCCGGCCTGCAGCACCTGGCCCATGATCACGTACTCGACCTGGTCCGGTGCGACCCCGGCCTTGTCCAGTGCGCCCTTGATCGCGAACCCACCGAGCTCGGCGCCGGTGAAGCCCTTGAGGCCACCCAGCAGCCGCCCGATCGGGGTGCGCGCGCCGGCGACTATGACGGTTTGGTTCTGCGAGCTGCGAGTAGCGTCAGACATGCTTGTCACGATACCTGCGACGGCACTGGTACGCCGCTGTCGATCAGGTCACACGCCTGGCCGGTTTACCCGTCGACGTGACCGCAAGCTCGGTCACGAACGTGATCGACCGCGGCACCTTCGCGGGACTGAGCCGGGTCCGTGCGTGCCGGAGCAATTCCCATCCGTCCACGGCCTCCCGTCGTACGACGTGAGCCTCGAGCAGAGCGCCGTACTCCTCGTCCGGTACGCCGACCACGCGTACGTCGGCCACGGCCGGGTGACTGAGGAGCGCGTTCTCCACCTCGATGGGGAATACGTTCTCCCCGCCCGTCACGATCAGGTCGTCGACCCGCCCGTCGACGAAGTACCGCCCGGCCGAGTCGCGATGGCCCCGGTCGCCGGAGTCCGTCATCCGGCCGGCCAGTTCGCCACCGACCCACAAGTGACCGATCTCGCCGGCCGGCATCGGCAGGCCGGCATCGTCGAGGATCGCCAGCTTCACACCGACCGCGGGTCGGCCGATCGTCCCTGGTGCTTCGGCAAGATCGGTGGGTGTCGCGAGCGTCGACCAGCCCTGCTCAGTCGATCCGTACAGGTTGAACAGTGCCGGCCCGAATGCCTTCGCCAACCGATCTGCGACCACTGGATGCAACGACCCGCCTCCGCTCACCACAGCCGCCAGCGGAACCACGACTCCGGTTCGCGCGACCTTGGACAGGATCGGCGGTACGCCAGTCAGCACAGCGCCCGGGTGGTCGCGCAGGAAGTCCGCCACCTCGTCCGCGTGGAAGCGACGCCGTACGACGACCGGCATCCCGAAGGCCAACCCCAACGCGAGGAACCCCACCCCGAACCCGTGGAACAGCGGCTGCGTGATCACCAGCGGAACCCCACGCTGCAAGGGCAAATGGCGCAGCAAGGTCGCGACCGGCACAGCCTGCGCCGTACTCACCTTCCGATCGACGACCTTCGGCGTACCCGTGCTGCCGGACGTCATGACTACGACCTGACCGCGTTGCCCGGCCCGTCGTGTCCCCACTTCGACGGCCGGTGCGCGGGGATCGACCAGGACGACGTCCGCGTTCGCCCGCAGACCGGAGACGACGGCTGTGACGAACGACCGTCCGTTGGGCTCGCGGACCGCGATCCGTTCGCCGGCGGTGGCTTCGTGGGTCAGCTGATCGAGGTCGGCGTACGTGAGCGCACCGTCGTCGTCGATGAGCGCCGTGTCGGCGGGATGGTTGCGCGCGGCAAGAGTTGTCAGGGTGGCCAGCGTCAGGCCGTGCCGGTGGAAGGTCCCGGGCGCGCGCCAGGGTTGCACGGCCGCCAGCAGTCGGCCGAGGCCGATGAGCACATCCCCCGCCACAGCTCGAGTGTCGCATCGGCCACTTTTCATTGGAATCATGCCGTTGACTGGTCCACGCTGGCGGTATGGACCACCTCACCGCCACCAAGACCCTGTTCGAGGCGATCGACCACGTGGGAATCGCCGTGGCCGACTTCGACGAGGCCGTGCGGTACTACGCCGACGTGTTCGGGATGACCGTCGCGCACGAGGAGATCAACGAGGAGCAGGGCGTCCGCGAGGCGATGCTGTCCGTGGGCGGGTCCGGTTCGTCGATCCAGTTGCTGGCGCCGCTGTCGGACGAGTCGCCGATCGCCAAGTTCCTCGACCAGCGCGGTCCGGGGATCCAGCAGCTCGCCTACCGGGTGCGTGACCTGGACGCGGTCTCGGCGACGCTGCGGGAGCGCGGCGCCCAGTTGCTGTACGACGAGGCGAGGCGGGGCACGGCCGGGTCGCGGGTCAACTTCATCCACCCACGGTCGGCCGGTGGCGTCCTGGTCGAACTCGTCGAACCCGCCTGACCTCTGTGTGACCGGGGCGACTCTGAGCGTGTTGCACGATAAAGCTGAAGAAACCTCACCGTCACCACTGTCGAACAGGCGGTAACGGCACGCGCCGACACACTGCTGAGTCGCGTTTCGCGGACTAGGCTGTCCGAGTGCTGAGGGACAGCGCCACCGACGCTCTTGACGGTGTGCCGACGGGGTTCCAGCACGGCGCCTTCGTCTACACCTCGGACGAGGAGTTCGTGCGGCTCGCGACACCTTTCGTCCGCGACGGCCTGGCAACGGGTGAGGCGATCGTGGCTGCCCTGCCGCCTGCCCGGATCGCCCGCCTGCGCGAGGCGCTCGGGCCCGAGGGCGACCAGGTCGGCTTCATCGACATGACCATGGCCGGCCGCAACCCGGCCCGCCTGATCCCACTCTGGCGTGACGCGCTCGAGCGCAACCCCGGCCGCCCGGTCCGCGGCCTCGGCGAACCGGCCTACGCCGGCCGGAGCACGGCGGAGTACGACGAGGCCGTGCTGCACGAGGCCCTGCTCGACATCGCCTTCGCCAACGACACCGGCTTCCGGCTGGTCTGCCCGTACGAGGCCTCGGTCGGCATCGACCCGACCGCGACCCATTCCGGCGCGGAAGCCCTTGCAGAGAAGGCGTTTCGGATGGCGCTGAGCGAAGTACCGGATCGGGCCGAGCGGTGGGAGTTCACGCTGGCCGATCTCGGGCAGGTGCGGCAGTGGGTGAACGCGCAGGCGTCGTCGCACGGGGTGTCGCGGGACCGGCTGGACGACCTGGCGCTCGCGCTGCACGAGATCTGCACGAACAGCATCCGCTTCGGCGGTGCGCGCGGGACGTTGTCGGTGTGGATCGCGGACGGCTCGCTGATCTGCGACGTGGCCGACCGCGGCCGGATCGACAACCTGCTCGTCGGCCGGGTGCTCCCGCCGCTCGACGGGCTCGGTGGTCGTGGTGTCTGGCTGGCCAATCAGCTGTGCGATCTGGTCCAGCTGAGGTCCGGCGACGACTTCACCCAGGTGCGGCTGCACACCCGTCTGCGCTGATAAGACCACTGACAACGGTGGACTGAAAAGTGACGGTCGTCTCACCTGTCCTGTCCTGTGTCACAAGGCACAGCCAGACGGGCATACTCAGCGGTAAGTTCCGCTCACCCAGACCGCCGCTGCAGGAGGTACGACGTGAAGCAGATCCTCGAAGCGATTCTGTCCGGTGACACCGCGTCCGTCGGCGCGCTCGACGTACCGGATCACTACCGCGGCATCACCGTGCACGCCGACGAGGCGGGCATGTTCGAGGGTCTGGACAGCAAGGAGAAGGATCCCCGCAAGAGCCTGCACCTGGACGACGTCCCCACCCCCGAGCTTGGCCCGGGTGAGGCGCTGGTCGCGGTGATGGCGAGCGCGATCAACTACAACACCGTCTGGACGTCGATCTTCGAACCGGTGTCGACGTTCAGCTTCCTCAAGCGGTACGGGAAGTTGTCGCCGCTGACCGCCCGCCACGACCTGCCCTACCACGTCGTCGGCTCCGACCTGTCGGGCGTCGTACTGCGGACCGGCCCCGGCGTGAACGCCTGGAAGCCCGGCGACGAGGTCGTCGCGCACTGCCTGTCGGTCGAGCTCGAGTCGCCGGACGGGCACAACGACACGATGCTCGACTCCGAGCAGCGGATCTGGGGTTTCGAGACCAACTTCGGCGGGCTGGCCGAGATCGCGCTGGTCAAGTCGAACCAGCTGATGCCCAAGCCGGCCCACCTCACCTGGGAGGAGGCCGCGTCGCCGGGTCTGGTGAACAGTACGGCGTACCGGCAACTGGTCTCCTCGAACGGCGCCGACATGAAGCAGGGCGACGTCGTACTGATCTGGGGCGCGTCGGGCGGGCTCGGTTCCTATGCGACCCAGTTCGCGCTGAACGGCGGGGCGATCCCCGTGTGCGTGGTGTCGTCGCCGGAGAAGGCGGAGATCTGCCGGGCGATGGGCGCCTCGCTGATCATCGACCGGTCGGCGGAGGGGTACAAGTTCTGGTCGGACGAGCACACCCAGGACCAGAGGGAGTGGAAGCGGTTCGGCGCGCGGATCCGGGAGCTGACCGGTGGCGACGACCCCGACATCGTGTTCGAGCACCCGGGACGGGAGACGTTCGGCGCTTCGGTGTACGTCGCCCGGCGCGGCGGGACGATCGTGACGTGCGCTTCGACCTCGGGCTTCATGCACGAGTACGACAACCGCTACCTGTGGATGAACCTGAAGCGGATCATCGGCTCGCATTTCGCCAACTACCGCGAGGCCTGGGAGGCCAACCGGTTGATTGCCAAGGGCATGGTCCACCCGACCGTCAGCAAGGTGTACTCGCTGGAGGAGACGGCCCAGGCGGCGTACGACGTCCATCGCAACCTGCACCAGGGCAAGGTCGGCGTCCTCACCCTCGCTCCGGCCGAAGGCCTCGGCGTCCGCGATGCTGCCCTTCGCGAACAACACGAAGCGGCCATCAATCGCTTCCGCAACAGGTAGTTGGGGCGGGGTTGTCCACCGGGGCCGACTGGCTGGTTACACCCGGGTTCTGACAGGCTTAAGGTGGGGGATTCACACTGAGCCGCCAGAAGGGAATCTCGGGAAATGCCTGACGAGTCGAGCCTGCCATTCTTCGACCGTACGGCGACCGCGGCCGGGGGATTCCCGGTCAGTCGCCGTGGGTACGACAAGCAGGCCGTGGACGACTATGTCCGCGCGCTGGAAATGCAACTCGTCGAGGCCCGCAACCGCGCCGACGAGCTCCAGGGCAGCGTTGCGCCCATGCAGCGCCAGTTGGAGGAAACCCGGCGCCAACTCGAGGCCAGCGCCAACCCGTCGTACGCCGGTCTCGGCGACCGAGCAGCGCAGATCCTCCGGCTCGCTCAGGACCAGGCGTCCGAGGCCCTCGAGGAAGCGCGGCGTGAGGCCGACGAGCTTCGCATCACCGCGGCCAAGGAAGCAGCCTCTGCCCGCGCGACCGGCGACCGGGAGGCCGAGGACATCCGCTCCGTCGCGCTGAACGAGGCGGACAGCATGCGCCGGACCGCCGAGGGTGATGCCGCGGAGCTTCGCCGGACCGCGGAGACCGAGGGCGCCGAGGTGCTCCAGACCGCGCGGCGCAAGGCCGAGCAGCTGATCCTGACCGCGGAGTCGCAGGCCAGCACGCTGAAGAACGGCGCCCTGCACGAGGCAGAGAAGATCCGGACCGCGATCCAGCGCGAGTCCGCCGCGCTGCGGGCCCGGCTGGCCGACGAGCGTGAGCAGCAGGCCAAGGAGCTGGCCGACAAGCACCAGCAGATCGCGGCCGACACCGAGAACCTGACCACCCAGATGCGCGAGGCCGCCGAGGCCTCCGAGCGGCGCGTCGCCGAGGCGACCGAGCAGGCCCGCAAGATCCGCGCCGAGGCCGAGGAATCGGCCGAGCGGACCATCTCCCGCGCCCGCCGCGAGTCCGAGCAGCTGCTCACCACCGCGCGGACCCGCTCCGAGGCCGAGCTGGCCAACGCAGCCGACGAGGCCGAGCGGTCGCGCACCATCGTCGCCCGCGAGACCGAGCGGCTGGCCAAGCGCCGCGACGGCATCCTCACCCAGATCGCCGGGCTGAACGAGATCGCCAGCAACATCGCCCGCCAGGCCGCCGAACTCGACTCCGAAACGGCCGCACCGGCGTACGTGAACCCGTTCGCCCGGCCGCAGACCCCTCCCCCGGCGCCCTCCTTCGCGCCGCGGGAGAACTCCCTGGCCGCGCCGAGCCCGTTCGCCCCGAAGCCGGACGAGGACGACTCCTTCACGCAGGAGGCGGACGACGACGCAGCGGTGTCGACCCCCTTCGCGCCGAAGGCGAAGGACGATGCGCCTGCCGACAGCCCGTTCGCGCCGGCCGCGTCCACGGAGGAGCCGGCTGAGGCGTCGTACGACGAGGACGACGGCCCGTTCACCGGGTCCAGCCCGTTCGTGGGCGCCGATGCGGGTGACGCGCGGGTGGACGAGACGCGGATCGACACCGGGCTGCGGGTGGACACGAAGCTGGCCGACGAGCTCGCCAGCAAGTCCGCCGGCGGGCCTGCGGACTTGGACGAGGAGCCGGTTGACTCGACCAGGATCGACGAGTTCCGGCTGAGTGACCTCGAGGACGAGGAGACTCGGGTGCAGGCGGCTCCGGACGCGTCGGCCGAGACGTCCGATGAGGAAGCGGCCGCCGACGACGAGAAGAAGAAGACCGACGAGACCGCTTCCGGCTCGCGATCCCCGAAGGACAAGATGTGACGCCACCCGGCGACGAAAACTCCACAGCGACGCCTGAGCGGGACCTCGCGGAGGCCACCCGCGAGGCCAAGGCCGCCGCTGCCGAGGCGGAAGCCGCCGCCAAGGACGCCGAGCAGTCGGCAACCCAGGCCGAGCACGCCGCCGACGATGCCGACGAGTCAGCCGACGAGGCCGACGAATCCGAGGCCGCGGCCGAGGGTGCCGCTGACAAGGCCGCAGCCTCCGCCGACAAGGCGGACAAGTCGGCCGACGAGGCTGATCGGTCGGCGGATCAGGTCGAGGTGGCCGCCGGGGACGAGAACCTGGCCGGCGAGCTGCTGATCGAGGAGCGACACCCCGACGTCGGCATGGGCCTGCCGGGCCCACCGCTGCGGCGGTCGAACCCGTTCATGTTCGGGTTCTTCGCGGCCCTCGGCGTACTGGTCGCCTGGGGTCTGTGGAACGCACTCGGCCAGGCCCGGTCGGTGCTCATCCTGCTGCTGGTCTCGATGTTCATCGCGGTCGGCCTGAACCCGCTGGTCGAGTGGTTCATGCGTCGCGGCCTGAAGCGCGGCCTGTCCGTCGGCGTCGTCTTCCTGCTGATGATCATGGCAGTGGCCGGCGTCGGCTTCGCGATCGTCCCGGTCGTCACCGACCAGATCAACAGCCTGATCAGGAACGCGCCCGACTATCTCGATCTGCTGACCAAGTCGCGGACCCTGAACGAGCTCAACGACCGCTACCAGTTCATCCAGAAGGCCCAGGACTACATCCAGGACCCGGCCCTGGCGCAGCGCGCGTTCGGCGGCATCCTCGGCGTCGGCAGGGTGGTCGCGAACGCCCTGTTCTCCGCCTTCACCATCCTCATCCTGACGCTGTACTTCCTCGCGTCCCTGCCCTCGGTGAAGCGCGCGGCGTACAGCCTGGTCCCGGCCAGCCGCCGTGCCCGCGTCTCCATCCTCGGCGACGAGGTACTCAGCCGGGTCGGCGGCTACGTCAGCGGCCAGTTCCTGGTCGCGGCCTGCGCCGGCTTCTTCATGTTCGTCTTCCTGCAGATCGTCGGCGTGCGCGAGTACGCCCTGGCGCTGGCGATCGTGGTGATGTTCACCGCCTTCATCCCGATGGTCGGTGGCCTGATCGGCGTCATCATCGTCGCCCTCATCGGCTTCACCACCGGCCTGTGGACCGGCGTCGCCTGCCTCGCCTACGGCATCGTCTACCAGCAGATCGAGAACTACGTCATAGCCCCCCGCATCATGCGCCGAGCCGTCGACATCCCCGGCGCCGTCACCGTCATCGCCGCCCTCCTGGGCGGTGCCCTCCTAGGCGTAGTCGGAGCCCTCCTAGCCATCCCCACCGCCGCCGCCCTCCTCCTCATCATCCGAGAAGTCTGGGTCCGCAAAGCCGACGACTCCTAGGGCCACGTCGCACGCCGAGGGGCGAGCGCGGCCCACCCCACGCGACGCCGCGCCCGCTCCTCCATCACATGCTGGCCAGTCGCTCCCACTCGCCCTCGTTCGCGCTGTCTTCGTCGCGTGTCCTCAATCAGAAGCCACCTCAACGAACCGTGCCGTCGCGCACCCGAGCCGCCCCTCGCGAGTGCCTGAAGCCGGAACCGAAGCATGTGCGTCGGCTCTGCGACTCACTCGCCGGTCCCGACAGTCACAGGTTCTTACCACTCAAAGCATGTCGCGCTCGTGTGACGTTTCCCCTTGTGGATAAGGGATTCTGCGACCTCACGGAGTTGGGCGATCCCTCGGAATGACCTAAGATAGAACACGTGTTCGAAGGA
>NZ_SLWN01000012.1 GCF_004342025.1 Kribbella steppae
TGGTACGACCGGACTTCACGGTGCTGTGGGCCGGCCGCGACGTCACAGCGCTCTGCGAAGCAGCACCGAGGTTCCTGGTTGCCTGAGGCACGCGTGCGCCCACGAGACGACGGCCCGTGCGCGGGTGCGGGTGCGGGGACCAGCACACACGGCCCGCCGGATCAGGGTGGCTCCACTCCACTCCCACATCGGGATACCCGATCAGTCTCATGATGGCGAGCGCAGGGGGCTCCCGACATCCCGCGACCGCGTAGCCGGGCGCGGTCCCACGATGACGAAGGCGAGACGGACACGGGATGTGTCATCTCCTTCGCATGGCGATGATCAATCGTCAATCCGTTTGCAGGAGTGGCGATATGGCTGACGTTGCAGTCGAACACGCGTTGGTATCCAGCACGCACGGACCAGCAGCTGCCTGTGCCCGCCTTAATGCGCAGCCAGGGCCGCGAGTGCGCCCGCCGTTGCGCAGATGCGCCGTGGCGGCGGTCAAGGTCGCGTTTAGCATGCTGCTCTTGGCTGGCTGCGCTGCCCTCAACCCGCCGGACGTCAGCCGGGAACACAACTACGGCGATGTCACCATCGGCGATCTCCACGTGCGGGCGGTCAGGCCGGTCAAGGCCAGCGACGACCGGGCCGTCGGTGTTGTTGCCACCATTGTCAACTATGGGCCGCCTGACGTGCTGAGGGAGGTGACGGTCACGGCCGGAAACGCGAACGGTCTAGCAGGCACAGTCACGCCCTTGAGGGCCGAGCCCAACCTCAGCATCGCGGCTGGCGCCGTCATCCGCCTGGGCGGCCCCGGCAATCCCCGAATCCTCCTGCCAGACCCGCAAAGGCACCTTCGGGCCGGTCGCGTCGCCACCGTCACCCTCTCGTTCCGCGTTGCAGGGGCGGCTGCGGTCGAGGCGATCGTCGAAGAGCCCGCAGCGTATCTCGCCCCGTTCGCTCCACCCCGGACAAACGGCCGAGCACCCTGAGGCGCGCCCGAAGCCGCACCGTTCTCCGACCAGAACGTGCTGATGCTGGCCGACATCCTGCCCACCGGCTATGAGGTAGGCGTTCTCAACGGCCGTGTCCAGCCGGGTGACGTGGTCGCGGTGGTCGGCGCGGGACCCATCGGGCTCGCCGGCATCGTGGGTGCGCAACTGTTCGCGCCGGCAGCCATCGTGGCCATCGACCTGGTCGACAGCCGCTTGGAGGCGGCGAAGCAGTTCGGCGCCACTGTCGTCGTGAACAACGGCAGGGAAGATCCACTCGATGCTGTCAAGAGCCTCAGCGAGGATCTGGGGGCCGATGTTGCGATCGAGGCCGTGGGGGTGCCTGCCACGTTTGAGCTGTGTACGAGTCTCATCCGCCCCGGCGGCAGGGTCGCCAACGTCGGGTCCACGGGAAGCCGGTCACGCTGCATCTCGAGCAGCTGTGGATCCGCAGCATCGCCATCACGACGACTGGGCTGGTCGACACCTATTCGACCCCCACGCTGCTGCGGCGGTCAGTGCACGGCGGCGTGCTCGCGTGGTCCGACGTCCGTCCCCTCTGAGGAGTCGCTCGTTTCGCGTTCTCCACCCAGCGAGACCAGGTCGCGACGGAATAGTGCCGCCAGCGCCCAGTCCGACCCGATGCGAACCTTGCGGTTGATGGTCGGTATCTGCGTCAGGTGATAGGTACGGTGCAACACCCACGCTGGTAGGCCGTGCAGTTGTATGCCGTACAGCTCGGCCACTCCCTTGTGGAGGCCAAGGCTCGCGATGGAGCCGGCGTACCGGTGGGCATAGGGCCGTACGGACTCTCCGCGGAGCACTGCGACGAGGTTGTCAGCGAGGTGCCGGGCCTGGCGAATTGCGTGCTGGGCCGTGGGCGGGGTCGTCAGTCCCCGGTTCGTGAGATCAGGAACGGCGGCACAGTCGCCCGCGCTCCACGCATCGTCCGTACCGACTACGCGGAGGTCCGTTCCGACCCGGACACGCCCCTTCTCATCGAGGGGCAGGTCGGTACTGCGGAGCATCGGGTGCGGGTGCACACCTGCAGTCCACACGAGCGTGCCGGCGTTGAGCTCGGTGCCGTCAGAGAGCCGGATCCGCCGGTCGACGGCGGACTCCACCCGGGTGTTCAGGCGCAGGTCGATGCCTCGTCGGCTGAGTTCTGCGGCGGCGCGGCGGCCAACATCCTCTCCGACCTCGTGAAGGATTCGTCCGGTGAGCTCTACGAGCATCCAGCGGAGGTCGGCGGGCCTCACATGGCGGTAGTAGCGGCAAGCGGAGCGGGTCATGTCCTCGAGTTCGCCGAGCGCCTCGATCCCGGCGAAGCCTCCTCCTACGACGACGAACGTCAGGGCACATCGGCGTACCTCCGCGTCGCGCGTCGTTTCCGCGAGGTCAAGCCTGCTGAGGACGTGGTTGCGCAAGGCGATGGCCTCCTCCACCCTCTTGAAGCCGATGCCGCACTCCTCAAGGCCGGGAACGGGCGGCAGACGTGTGACTGCGCCCACTGCGAGCACCAGGTGGTCGTACGAGATGTCGTAGGAAGGGCCTTCCGACGGCTGGACCGTCACGCGATGGTCCCGGTGAGCCACTCGAGTGGCCCGAGCGCTGAGCACCTCTACCCGGGGCAGCACTCGGCGCAAGGGAACGACAACGTGGCGCGGCTCAATAGCCCCGGTCGCTGCTTCGGCAAGGAACGGCTGGTATGTCATGAAGTTGCGTGGGGTCACGAAAAGCAGCTCGGCCTCGTGGCGGATCCGGCGTTGGAGCTGGCGAGCGCTGAACAGCCCGGTGAACCCGCCGCCGACGATGACGATGCGTGGGGAGGTTGATGTCATGGCGGCGAGACTGGCAAGACAATGATCGTGACGCATCCCCACTTCACGTAGTCCTGTACACCGATTCGCGTCGACGAGGTGCAGTCCCACCGTTGTAGCCGCCCAGTACGCCGAGGGTTGGGTCGCCGGGCACCGGGTTATCTCGACGAACCCGGCGTTATCGGGGGCGACTACCATGAGTACGCGCCCGCCGGATCCAGGCGGACGGGGGACCGACGGATGACTGAGCTGCGCGCGTTGCTGAGCAAGGGGCTGCGGCCCGGCGTGTACCGCTGGCGTTCAGACCTGAGCACCGAGCAGGTACGCCGCGGCGTGACGGCCGCCGGCTGGAACTTCGTCCTGCTCGACACGACCGGCGTACACGACAAGGCCGGCTTCCTCGACGTCTGTGCGACGGCCTTCGACCTGCCGCGCTGGTTCGGACGGAACTGGGATGCCCTGGCCGACTCCCTCAGCGACAGGTCGACCGGCGAGCCCGAGCTGGTCCTGTGGGAAGGCTGGCGGGAGCTGCTCGACCAGGACCACGACGCGGTCGACCTGGCGCTGCAGATCTTCGCAGAGGTTGCCAACGAGTCGGGCCAGCTTCGCGTGTTCCTCCGCGAGGCGAAGGACGTACCAGACCTCGTCAGCGAAGTACCGGTCGTCTAGGCCGGGCAGCCGAAGTCGGCAGACCGAACTGTGCCGGTACTCCGGCGCTCCATGTGCGGGGGGTAAACCATCGTGGCCACGAACCTCGAGGGTGGTGCCGTCGCGGACCAGGCCTCCGTTCACGTGGATGTGATCTCCGACCTACGCATGAATAGCTTCTGCCGATTCATCGCAGCTGAGCCGAATCGGCTCGGGCCGCGGGCCACTCGGCCCGCGGCCCGCATCTCCGTCCGGTGGCGAGACAGGCGTCGAGCCCGGTGCGGCTGCGCCTACTTCACCTCCACGTGGCGGCGTTGACCGGCGGAGCTCTTCGGCACCCGCACCTGAAGGACCCCGTCTTGGAGCGTGGCTTCTACGCCATCCTCATCCGCTGCATCCGGCAGGACGACCTCGTAGCGGAAGCGCCCCCACGAGCGGTTCTGGCGGCGCAACCAACCGGTCCGCTTCTGTTCCGGGCGCTCACCACTGATCACGATCCGTCGGTCTTCGACGTCGATGTTGATGTCCTTCTTCTTGACGCCTGGCAGCTCGACCTCCAGCAGATAGGCGTCGTCGGTCTCCTCCAAGTCGGCCAGAGGGGTGAAGCCGGCCGAACCGAGCAACGACGGCAATTCTGGCCACTGCTCTTGGAACAGCCGAGACAACTGCTGAGTGAGCCGGTCGAACTCGCTCGCCGTGTCCCAGCGGGCGACATCGGTTCTGGTGCGTAGTGCAGGCAGCGCCATCCTCTGCTCCCTTCCTTCGTGCGGGCCGGCAGGATTGCCAGGCCGCACGTTTAAGGCTGCGACGATGAGGCAGATCACCACATCCCGGGTCCGCGCAGTCGTCTGATCCGGGGACCATGAACGGCGGCGGACCGCGTGGTGACTGGGTTCGCACAGCTTCACCAGCCAGGCCCCGGCGGCGATTGTCTGCACGTCGCGCCACGCCGCCTCGCGGTCCTGGAGGAGAACGGCCGGATGTTCGGGTCGTAGCTCAAGAACAGGTCGCCGTCGGCTGCTGCACCAGGTCGACCACGTTGCCTCGTGCGCGCCGGCAGAAACCTGGGTACGCCGGGTAGGAAACCACCTGATCTTGTGATCCGCGCGCGGCTGCTCGGCTCCTACAGTCGGGATCGATGACCTCACCGCCGAGGTACGGCCGAGTTTTCCATCCTGTGGCAGGCGAGGTGGGCGGACAAGCGCAGCAGGGAGGAACGGGCATGACCAAAGACCTGATCGATCTCGTCAAGCAGGACCATCGGGAGATCGCGCGGCTGTTCGACCAGCTTGACCGGTACCGGCACCGCCGGCCCATGCTGCGCCCAGTGTTGTCCACCCTGCTGGTCGCGCACGACCGCGCCGAGGAGGACGTGGTCTACCCGCGGGCACGCGACGCCGGTGATGCGGAGGGAATCGGCTCGAGACAGCGCGAACACCTCCGCACCGAAGACCTGCTGGTCAGGCTGGGACACGTCGATCCCGACGACGCGGTCTTCGACACCATCCTGACCGACATCGCCGACGGGACCGACCACCACTTCCGGCACGAGGAGACCGAGATCCTGCCCGCCCTGCGCGACCGGCTCGCCGAGGATCAGCTGGTTGAGCTCGCGGAGCCGTTCATCCGCAGCCGGGAGCACCACTTCGGCGAACGCCCCGGTGAGCGCCGGCTGACCGATCTGCGCCGGCAAGCCGCCAACATCGGCCTGGCCGACTTCGCAGACCTGGCGGAGAACGACCTGGCAGACCTCCTCCGCAAACTCGCCGACGAGTGAGTCAGCCCGCGCCTGATGTTCCAGAACCGGCGACGAGCAACTGTGGTCCGCCGCAGGTTCAGCAGTAGGAGATCTCGCTCACAAGGTTCCGAGCGCTGCCAGCGCAACGCGGATGTTGTCGACTGAGTTGGGAAGGCGTAGACGGCTGTGGGGCGGTTGCCGAACGGGCAGGTCTGGTCGGTCGGCTAGTCGGTCCAGATGCGCCACTTGCTTGCGGGATGTCAGCGCGCGACTGTTCGAGTACACCAGAAGGAGGCTGTCGAGGAATTCGACCGTCGGACGGACCACCACGAGAAGTCCGTCGAGCGTGAACCCACCGTGGGACTCGCCCGCCAGTTACCGTGAGAGTCAGGTTCAGGAGGCGTTTTCGTGCGCGACGTTGGCCCAGTGCTGGTCATGCTCGGCCTCGCGCTCGTGTTGCTCGGCATCCTCGCCTGGTCCGGCGCGCTGTCATGGTTCGGGCGGTTGCCTGGAGATATTCGGATCACCGGGGAGCGCACGCAGGTGTACATCCCGATCACCTCGATGCTGATCGTGTCAGTGGTGATCACAGTTCTGCTCTCGCTATTCCGCCGATGACTCCAGCGCTGGTCTCTCGGCCAGCCCTCACTGACGCGCCTGAGATGCTCATGCCCGAAGCTCATCGCCATGGCGCCCTCACCGACAGCGGGGGCCACCCGCCTGATCGATCCGCTTTCACCTCTCTCGCGGCGAGAGACTCACGGCCCGCTGCAGACGCAGGCGCAGGCGCAGGTCTGTCTGATTGGCAGGCGAGCGCGTCGAGGACCACGCGATCCCCTGATGCGGTCGTCGTCGCGCAACGCGCAATCTGACTGGGCGACTCTGACCTGGCGGTTTGCGTTCGGTCGCAGGCATCCCAGCGCTCGCCGGGGACAGCGACGATGTCCGAGGAGGCGAGATGGCGGTCGAAGAGCAGGAGCTGCGGCCTGACGTGGTCGTCCACAGTCACGGTGACAACGTTCCTCAGGAGCACGGCGCCCAGGACCTCGCCGAGCTGAGCATCAACACGATCCGGACACTTGCCATCGACGCCGTCGAGACTGCCGGGTCCGGGCATCCAGGGACACCCATGGCTCTGGCTCCTCTCGGTCACCTCCTATTCACCCGGTTCATGAGGCACGATCCGACTGATCCAACCTGGCCAGACCGGGATCGCTTCGTGCTCTCAGCCGGCCACGCCTCAATGCTCCTCTATGCGCTCCTGCACCTCTGCGGTTACGACCTCCCGCTGACGGAGCTCAAACGATTCCGCCGGCTGGGATCCCGCTGTCCCGGTCATCCCGAACGGGGTGTCACCGCGGGCGTGGAGGTGACCACCGGCCCACTCGGGCAAGGCTTCGCGAACGCCGTCGGCCTGGCTATTGCAGAGCGACTGCTGGCGGCGCGCTTCAACCGTGCTGGGCACGACATCGTCGACCACTACACCTACGTGATCTGCTCGGACGGCGACCTCATGGAGGGAGTGTCGGCAGAGGCGGCGTCCCTTGCAGGCAACCTGCCGTTGGGAAAGCTCATCGCGTTCTACGACGACAACCACATCACCATCGAGGGATCCACCGACTTGGCCTTCTGCGAGCAGGTCGAGAAGCGCTTCGAGGCGTACGGTTGGCACGTCGTCTCCGCACCCGAGGTGAACGACCTCGACGGTCTGGCGGGGGCGATCGTCGCGGCGCGGTCAGAAACCAGCCGCCCGTCGCTGGTCATGGCGCGGTCGGTGATCGGCTACGGCGCCCCGACAAAGTCCGGGACGGCGGCGGCGCACGGAGCCCCGCTCGGTGCGGACGAAGCCCGAGCGGTGAAGGCGAATCTGGACTGGCCCTACGCGGAGCCTTTCACGGTGCCCGACATGGTGCGGAGGATGTTTCACGACGCGGTCCTAACGCCCGGACGGGCCCTGCATGCCGCGTGGCAGGAACGCTTCGCGGCGTACAGGGAGGAGTATCCCGAGCTGGCCGCCGAGTTTCAGCGGACCTGTCGGGGCGAGCTGCCCGGCGACTGGGAACGCAACCTCCCGTCCTTCACCGCCGATGGGGACATGGCCACTCGAGCCGCGTCGGGGCGTGCGCTCAACGCGCTGGCCGGCGCCATCCCGGAGATGGTCGGCGGCTCGGCAGACCTGGCGCCTTCTACGGACACCTACCTCGAGGGTTTCGGCGACGTCTCCTGCCGTGACTTCGGTGGACGCAACTTCCACTTCGGTGTGCGGGAGCACGCCATGGGGGCGGTCCTCAACGGCCTTGCCGCGCATGGCGGGCTCCGGCCGTTCGGTGCGACGTTCCTCGTGTTCTCCGACTACATGCGGCCACCCATCAGGCTCGCCGCCCTGATGGGACTGCCGGTGGTCTTCGTGTTCACTCATGACTCCATCGGCGTCGGCGAGGACGGACCGACTCACCAGCCCGTGGAACACCTGGTCGCCCTGCGAGCAGTCCCGGACCTCGTGGTCTTGCGCCCAGCAGATGCCAACGAGACGGCAGCGGCCTGGCAGGTGGCGATCGATCGCCGGCACGGCCCCACGGCCCTGGCCCTGACGAGACAGAAGGTGCCCATTCTGCCGCCACCACCGCCCGGTGCAGTGGCGCAGGGGGCATACGTTCGCGTCGACGGCGACGACATCGTGCTCGTGGCGAGCGGATCTGAGGTCCATGTCGCGCTCGCCGCACGAGCCCAGCTCGCCTCCTCGGGGATCTCGGCGCGGGTGGTTTCGATGCCGTCATGGGAACTGTTCGAGGCACAACCGGTCGCCTATCAGCAGGAGGTACTACCGCCCGATCGACTCACCCTCGGCGTTGAGGCGGGCCGCTCTCTGGGCTGGTGCGCCTGGGTGGACGCCATGGCGTCTGTGGACCGCTTCGGCGCGTCGGCCCCCGCCGGCAAGCTCTTCGAAGCCTTCGGGATCACACCGGACCAGATAGCTGCTCACGTCCACGCGGCGCTGGCCCGATGAACCCGCTGCAGCGCCTGCATGAGGCCGGGCAGAGCATCTGGGTCGACTTCCTCCGCCGTACCTTCTTGACCAGCGGGGAGCTGTCCCGCCTGACGCGAGAAGACGCCGTGAGCGGGATTACCTCGAACCCGACCATCTTTCGTCGCGCCGTCGCAGAGTCCGTTGACTATGAGCAGCCGATTCAACAACTCGTGGAGCACGGAAGCCGCGACCCTCGTGAGATCTTCTACCAGATGGCCCTGGCCGACATCCGGGCAGCCGCGGAGGTGCTGCGCCCCGTGTACGTCCAAACCAAAGGGCATGACGGGTTCGTGTCGTTCGAGCTGGAACCGCGCCTCGCGCATGACACGCCCGGATCCGTCTCCGTGGCTCGGCATCTTGCGGAACACATCGACAAGCCGAACGTCATGATCAAGGTTCCGGGGACCTCGGAGGGCATCCTCGCCGTCGAGGAGCTCACCGCCGCAGGGGTGAATGTGAACATCACCCTGCTGTTCTCGGTGGCGACCTACGAGGACGTGGCCGAGGCCTATCTCGCCGGTCTCGAGCACCGCCTGGCCGCTGGACAGGAGCTCGAGCGGGTGGCCTCCGTCGCGTCGTTCTTCGTCTCGCGGGTTGACAGCGCCATCGACGGACTGCTTCCCGAAGGCTCGCCGCTGCGGGGCCAGGTTGCCATCGCGAACGCCAAGCAGGCCTACCAACGATTCCTGACCGTGTTCTCCGGCGCACGATGGGACCGTCTGGCACGCGCCGGTGCACGGGTCCAGCGGCCCCTGTGGGCATCGACGGGGACGAAGAACCCAGCGTACTCGGACGTTCGCTACGTCGAGGAGCTGATCGGCCCGTCGACAGTGAACACGATGCCCCTGTCCACCCTCGACGCGTTCCGGGACCACGGATGTGTCCGTCCGCTCACGGTCCTTGCGGATCTCGACGAGGCAGAGGCAGTCTTCCTGCTGCTCCGTGAGCACGGCATCGACCTGGAGGATGTCGCCGCGGGGCTGCTCGCGGACGGGCTCGCCGGCTTCGCCGCCGACATGGAGGAACTGCTGGCCGCCATCGCAGCGAAGGTGAAGCCGGCCAGGCTGCGCGGCCAGAACACCCCCACAAACCTCGGTGTTCTTGCGCCGACTGTGGCCAAGCGCCTGGACGACGCGGCCCGCAACGAGACGGCATCGCGGATCTGGAGCCGCGACCACACTGTCTGGAAGCCGGACGCCACCGAGATCTCCGATCGGCTCGGCTGGCTGGGCCTTCCCGAGACGATGCCGGAACGGACCGGCGAGCTCCAGGCGTTCGTGAGGCAGGTGAGAGCCGACGGGTTCACGCAAGCCCTGCTGCTCGGCATGGGAGGATCGAGCCTCGCTCCGGAGGTGTATCGCCGGGTGCTCGGCGTTGCGCCGGGCGGAGTCGACCTCACAATCCTCGACAGCACGCATCCGCGCGCGATCGCCGCCGTCGAGCGCTCTCGCGATCTCGAGCACACGCTCGTGGTCGTCAGCTCCAAGTCCGGGGGCACGGTGGAGACACTCTGCCACTGCGACTACTTCTTTGCGAAGACCGGTCGCGGAGAGCAGTTCGTGGCGATCACCGACCCCGGCAGCCCTCTTGAGGCGCTGGCGCGGCGGCGGGGGTTCCGGGCGGTCTTCCTGAACCCTCCTGACGTCGGCGGCCGCTATTCGGCGCTGTCCGTCTTCGGGCTTCTGCCCGCAGCCTTGATCGGCGCCGACGTCGCAGCGATCCTCGAGGCCGGTGCCGAGATGGCCTGTGCCTGCGACCGATACGTGGCCGGCTCGGAGAACCCTGGGCTCTGGCTGGGGGCGCTGATGGGGGAGGCTGCCCGGGCCGGACGAGACAAGCTCACGCTGATACTCGCCGCTGATCTGGCGCCCTTCGGCGCCTGGGCGGAGCAACTCGTAGCGGAGTCCACGGGCAAGGAAGGTACCGGGATCGTTCCGGTGGTCGACGAGGAGCTCGGGGGGGTCGGCAGCTACGGTCCTGATCGCCTGTTCGTGGCACTCGGCGACGTGGACGGGCTGTCCGATCTCGCCGCGGCGGGACACCCCGTCGCCCGGCTGCGGGTCTCGGGTCCGGAGCGCCTAGGGGCTGAGTTCTTCCGCTGGGAGTTCGCCACCGCCGTGGCCGGCCACGTGCTCGGCGTCAACCCCTTCGACCAGCCGAACGTGGCGGAGGCCAAGAAGGCCGCACTACACATCCTGAAGGAACGCCGCCTCGACGACGACCCCGGGCTCGACGATCTCAACGGCCCACTGGGCAGCCTCGGTCGAGGCGACTACGTCGCCCTGCTGGCCTACATCGACCCCACCCCGGCGAACACGGATCGGCTCCAGCGCATCCGACTGGCGATCCGGGACCGGAAGCACGTGGCCACAACCCTCGGCTTCGGCCCCCGCTACCTCCACTCCACCGGCCAGCTGCACAAGGGAGGCCCGGACAGCGGGCTGTTCATCCAGGTGGTCGACGAAACGTGCGAGCTCGATCTGCCCATTCCCGGCCGCCCCTTCAGCTTCGGAGAGCTGCTCGCTGCCCAGGTGCTCGGAGACCAGTTGGCCCTGCGCCGGCTGGGTCGCCGGGTGGCCCGGACGACCCTTCGCGCGCTGGAGGAGGCCACTCTGTGACCTCTGCCCGACGACCGCAGCTCGCCGACGCCCCAATACTTTCACCAAGGCAAGAGCACGTCCCCAGGGCAACGGTGCGGACTACGCATTCGGGGGATGCTTGCCCGCCGTACAGGTGGAACCGTTCGCGAAGAGGCCGCTGATCCCGGCAAGCCCTCACCGTCGAGGTTGCCAAGGCGTGAGCCGCCGGTAGCGGGAACGAATAGGAGCGAAGGTCGAAACCGGATCGGTTGGCATGCGTCTGCACAGCATCAGAACGAGATCAGCCAGGAGGAAGTAACCAATGGGGACAGCAACGGCAACGGTCAGCGATGAGGAGATCCAGCGGGAGGTCCTGGACGAACTCAAGTGGGAAGCCCGCGTTCAGCCCAACGAGATCGGCGTCGCGGTGAAGGATGGCGTCGTGGTCCTGACGGGATGGGTGGATTCCTACACGAAGAAGTGGGCGGCAGAGCGGGCAGCGCACAGTCTGCGTGGGGTGGCAGCAGTCGCCAACGAAATCGAGGTTCGGCTTCCGAGTTCTGCCGAGCGTACCGACGCAGACATCGCAGCAGCCGCGACCCGCGCGCTGGAATGGGACGCGTTGGTGCCGATCGAGAAGATTGACGTCACGGTATCCAAAGGTTGGGTCACTCTTCGTGGTGAAGTCGAGTGGCAGTTCCAGAAGCACGACGCGGAGCGGGCTGTTCGCCGCCTGTCGGGCGTGCGTGGGGTGAGCAACCTCATCAAGGTCACACCACGGGTCAAGCCATCACCGGACGAGCTGAAGAGGAGGATCGAGGACGCCCTCGTGCGCAGCGCCGAGACAGACGCCGAACGGATCACGACTGAGGTGCATGGGGACAGGGTCATCCTGAAGGGAACCGTCCGCTCATGGGCTGAGAGGAGGGAGGCGGAGCGAGTGGCCTGGTCCGCGCCCGGAGTGGCCTCGGTCGACAACCAGATCACTGTGCGCGCGTACTAGCCGAACCGCCCTGCACCACCGCTCGGTTTCGTGTGCCACAGCTCACGACAACTGCTCATCCGCTTGACGATCAGCCGGGTCGACGCCAGTCGCGTGTTGGCGCCGAACTCGCGGGAGACCTCGCGAAGGTGGACAACATGGTGTGCGGACTGGAAGCACCGCCACGAAGGCCAGCTCACGCCTCCGAATACGTGAGCATTGCTCTGGACGGCACGCCGCCCCGAGACCGGCGCGGAAGAACGACCTGGGTACGGGATGTTGGGCGGGCGGAGCCTCCAAGAGGCTGCTCTGAACAGGTCCTTCCAGTTCCCGGCCAGCGCCGGGTTGCCGTCGGACAGCGTCGACGTCTCGGGAGGGCTCAGCCGTCGTTGACACGTGGGTTCTGCATCCATCGGAGACCCTGCTATGCCACCTCAATCCGGTGTGACGGGGCTGGTGTTCCACCTTCCGCTACGGCCTGCGCCCGGATACCACTCGTTCCCGGGGATGCAGCCCGCAGCCACTCGCGACGGTGGACCCGAGCAGGCGGTCGTGTGCTAGGTCGGGACGGAGCTGAGATGACAGCCGCGCCGAAGCTCGTCACATGTCCGAGGTGCCAGCGCCGCAACCGTGTCCCGGCGGCGGCGAAGGGCGCACCGCGCTGCGGCAACTGCCGGCTGCCGCTGCCGTGGGTCGTGGACGCCGGCGACGGCGACTTCGGTCACATCGCCGACACCGCCACCGTGCCGGTGCTGGTGGACCTCTGGGTGCCCTGGTGCTCACCCTGGCGGTTCGTCAGCTCGGTGCTCGAGAAGCTCGCGACCGAGAAGGCCGGTGAGCTGAAGCTGGTGAAAGTCAACGCCGGCGACGCGCCCGCAGTATCGCAACGGTTCGAGACCCAGGCGAACTCCACTTTGATTCTGTTGAGCGGCGGGCAGGTGGTCGCGCGCCAGGCCGGCGCCGCGCCGGCCGCCGTACTGCGGCAGTGGCTGGAGGATGCGGTGACCGGCCAGGTGGCGTCGTGAACAGGGGCGTGGACCCGCACCTGGCACTGATCCGTCCGGTTGCGCCACGCACCCCGGAGGGTTGCGAGGAGTGCCTGCGGCTGCACACCGCCTGGGTGCATCTGCGGCTCTGCCTGACCTGCGGTCACGTGGGGTGCTGCGACTCCTCGCCGATGCGGCACGCCCGCGCGCACGCGGTGTTCCAAGGGCACCCGATCGTCCAGTCGTTTCAGCCGGGCGAGGACTGGCGCTGGTGCTACGTCCATGAGGCCTACGCGTGACCGACGCGGCCGAACCGGCCGAGACCCCTGACCCGTACGGCGTCCACCCGCGGCGCGACGAAGCCCACCTCACCGAGCTACACAGGTACCGCACCCGTCGTAGGACGCGGGACGGCGAGGTCGGCAGGCTCGCCGTGGCCACCCTCCGGGCCGTCCGTCGGGGGAGGGGTGGTGCGCCCTCGCAGCAAACCACCATGCGCGCTGATCCTCGAGGGCACGCCCAGCTCCCGACTGCGCGATTCGGGGATGTGTTGTTCTCGCCCCAGTCCGAGGCTCTTTGAAGGGCCAGTACGAGAGGGGATCACGGGATGAGCGACACGTTCAGCACCACGGTGGAGAAGACGAACAGGATCCTGAAGGACATCGAGAAGGCCTATGACTGGCCCAAGGAGCGCCGCAACCAGTCGTATGCTGCGCTGAGGGCGGTCCTGCACTCGCTGCGCGACCGGCTGACGGTGGACGAGTCAGCTCAGCTCGCGGCCCAGCTTCCGCTGCTGGTCCGCGGAATGTACTTCGACGGGTGGGACCCTAGCAACGTGCCTGTGAAGATGAACAAGGAGCAGTTCCTGGAACGGGTGCGGCAGGAGTTCCGCTACGAGGTCGAGGGCGGCGTTGAGCCGCTGGTTCACACCGTCCTGCAGGCTCTGAGACGCCACGTGACCGATGGAGAATGGGACGACATCATGTCCAGCATGCCGAGGGATCTGGCGGCCGCTCTGGCGTAGCGGATCGTCTGCCAGTGCAGCTAGAGCAGCAGGCCGAAGATGCGGAAGGCGACTTCCCAGTGTGCTGTCTGCGGATTCTTTACATCGGGGTCGATGACCTTGATGGTGCGAGCGAGTGCGACGCTCAGCCCTCCCACCACTTCGGGCAACCGGGATTCGGTGTCCACGCTGACAGTCACGTCGAGCGGCGGCCATGTCGCGAGCTGCGCCAAGATCGGCTGTAGCTCGATCTCCTCGTCGAACTCCCGGAACACGTGAATGCTCTGCTGCAAGCCCATGGTGATCGGCAGGTCGCGCGGTTGGAGAATGTCCCGGCCGTTCGCCTTCGCCGTGCCCTGGCCGATCACGAGGAGATCGCGGAGTTTGTCGCTGACGAAGTCGTTGTAACGCTTGAGGTCATCCTTGTCGACGTCCAGACCCGCTGCGGCGCGGAAGAAGCGCTCGAACCTGTGCACAGCCATGACCGTCATGCCGTCTCCTCTTGGTGCGGGCGCTCTCCGACCGAGCGGTTCGACGCAACCACTCCACCTTCGTCATGCTGCCGCGACGAGCTGTCCGCGTCACCACGCAAACGTGTAGAACCGTCGCCTGAAACCTAGCCTTCGCGGTCCTCTCGTTCAGCCGGCGGGTCGGCCGCGCCGCCCCTCCTCGCTCGCTGAGATCTGACAGCCCTGCGGCGGTGAGTGGTGAGCTGCAGCTCGGCCATCCGCACCGCCAGCGGTCCTGCGACGGCCAGGATGAGGACGTAGGCCGCGGCCAGTGCTCCGAACCGGGCATCCAGGCTGGTCGTCGCAGCGAGCCCTGCGATGACGATGGAGAACTCGCCGCGAGGGATCAGCGCGATCCCGACCCGCAGTCGCCCGCGCGGGGTGAGCGCGGATCGCCGACCCGCGCACCAGCCACTGGCGATCTTCGTGACCGCCGTGACGACGGCGAGCAAGCCGGCGAGAGGGGCGACCTCGGGGATGGTGGCGGGGTCGATGCGGAGTCCGAAGAAGAGAAAGAAGACGGCCGCGAACAGGTCGCGCAGCGGCCGGAGCAGGGTATACGCACCTTCGGCGATCTCTCCGGACAGGCTCAGCCCGACCAGGAACGCCGCGACGGCAGCCGAGGCGTTCAACTGCTGGGCGAAGCCGGCCGCGAGCAGTGCCAGTCCCAGTACTCGGAGCAGCAGCACCTCGTCGTTGGGCGAGAACATCATCCGCGCGACCGCCTGCGGGAATCGCAGCGCGACGAAGAAGGACGCGACGACGGCTCCCAGTGCGACGAACATGCTGGTGGCGGCACTCACCCAGCCGAGACCGAGAAGCAGGGCGGTGAGGATCGGCAGGTAGACGGCCATCGTGAGGTCTTCGAACACCAACAGGCTCAGCACCACCGGTGTCTCCCGGTTTCCGAGGTGCCCGACGTCTGCGATGAGCTTGGCGATGATGCCCGACGAGGACACGTACGTCACGCCGGCGAGGGCTACGGCAGCGACCGGTCCCCAACCGAGCAGGAGGGCGAGTGCTGCGCCCGGAGTGGCGTTGAGAACGAGGTCGACGAGTCCGGAGGGCAGTTGCTGACGTACACCGGCGACCAGTTCGGTAGCGGAGTACTCGAGTCCGAGGCTCAGCAGCAGCAAGACACCACCGACCTCCGCGCCGACGTCGATGAACCTCTCGCCGGCGGCGAGAGGGAGCGGGCCGTGGTCGCCGAACGCCAGCCCCGCGACGAGATACAGGGGGACGGGCGACAGACCGAACCGGTGGGCGACCATGCCCAGCAGCCCAAGCCCGAAGAACACAGCCCCGAGTTCGAGCAGGTCCTGGCCGACTGCATCGGCCGCCCCGGCTGCCAGCCACACGCCTGGGTCTGCGTTCACGGGGCGCCTCGGTCAAGGACCTAGATCGGGCGGTGGATACGCCCCAGGGGTTCTGACGGCCCGGGCGGCGCCGTCAGCAGTTCGACAAGCGTCGCCCGCTCATCCGGTTGCAGCATCACCGACTCCGCGACGTACTCCGGATCGTCCTCGGCATAGACGACCAGTTCGGTCGTCCCGTCCCGGCGAGCCACCACACCGACCTGCCGGCCGGCGGCGGTTCGAAATTCGTAGCAGATGCCGACGCCGGGAAGCAGAGTCTCCTTAACGCGCACTGTCGAGCATCCCGTGCAGGTGTGCGAACGCGACCTCGATGTCGAAGTACTTGTACTGCCCGGCGCGTGATTCGGCCGAAAGCACTGCGCATCGGTGAACATTCGTGAAGTCGCCGTACGGAAACTTGTACCGACCCTTCGTGTCTTCATCCTGTTCGTCGTCGACTCCGAGGTACCACTTCTGGTAGTCCGCCATTCCGTGTTCCTGGATGAACTTGTTCTCGATCTCGGTTGTCGGTCGGTGCTCACTCCAGTCGTCCCGGTCGTCCAGGACAAACCCGCCGTCGGTGATGAGCCTGCGCGCGTGCGCGTAGGCGCGGTCGTTCAGCTTGACGCCCATCAGATCACTGTCCCAATTCCTGCTCCGCTGTCGATCGATCGTCCCGGCCGAAGCCGCGCGCCCTGTCCGTGCTCGGGAAGTGGAGCGGTCTGGCGGATTCGACAACGTCGGCGCGCACCTTCGGCAGCGCGTCCGGGTAACGCGCTTGCACGAACATCAGGAGGTTCTCGCGTACCTCGCAGCACAGATCCCAGTTGCTGGGCGCGTCAGCGGAGCTCACCAGCCCGCGGACGACCATCGTGGACGGGGTCGTGTCCACGACCTGCAGCACCCAGTCCTGGCCATCCCACAGTGGTGACTCCCGGACGAAGCGGTACATCTCGGCCCGGAGTTCCTCGACGGGCACGCTGAAGTCGACGTGCAGCACGATGCTGCCGATCACTCTTGCCTCGTGCCGCGTCCAATTCTGGAACACGTTGGTCGTGAACCACGAGATCGGCAGGATAAGCCGCCGGTTGTCCCAGGTGCGGACTACGACATAGGTCAGGGTGATCTCGTCGATACGACCCCATTCGCCGTTCACGACGACGACGTCGTCGATGCGGATCGGGTCGGTGAGGAGGATCTGCAATCCGGCCAGCAGGTTGCCGAGCGTCGTCTGCGCAGCGAGACCTACGACAACACTGAGCACACCGGCCGAGACGAGGAAGCTCGCGCCGACAGAACGTGCCGACGGGATGGTTATGAACGCAGTGGCGACGGCCACGACGACGAGGGTCGCGATCGTTATCCTGCGGAGCAGGACGACCTGCGTTCGAATCTTGCGAGCCCGCCGATTGTCGCTGATGCCGATGTCGAACCGCGCGACGGTGATGTCTTCGAAGACGCCGCTCAATTGAATGAGCAGCCACAGGACGGCGGCGATCAGAGCGAGGACGAGGACGTGCCGCCCGACCAGTACGAGAGTCCCGCCTTGTCCCGCGTACGGCAGCGCTATGAGAATCGCAACGATGATCAGAGTGATCCGGAACGGACGCCGACAACGCTTCTCGAGCGACGACCACACGGTGGCCGCTGACCGGAGTTTCTTGCGGCGTACCAATCGCTCGGCAGCAAAATCCGCCAGCCAAGCTACAGCCACCGCTATGATCAGGGTGAGCGTCGGCTGTACAAACCCTCGGTCCATGCTCAAGGCCCGCGGCGAACGTGTGCCGTGAGTCCACCCGTGAGGCCGCTCTCAGCAGCGGCGGTCGCCGCGCGGGCGGACAGCGGTGTAGCGACGGCCTCCAGCGACCGCCGCTCGGCATTGACGCCCCAGACGAACTCGACGAGACCACCGATGATCATCAGGATCGACGCGAAGGTATAGCCGAGGAACACGCCTCCCCGGTCCTCGCCGTCACCGATCAGCGTTGCGAACAGCCATGGTGCGACGACTCCGCCGACGAGCACTGCCAGAGCGAAGAAGAAGGAGATCGCCTGCGCTCGCAACTCGATCGGGAAGATCTCGCTCACGGTCAGGTACGCCGACGACGCGGCCGCCGAGGCGAAGAAGAAGATGACGCACCACAGGATCGTCTGCGTGATCGCGGTGAGCGCGCCGTCGTTGAAGAGCCAGCCGGTGACGAACAGCAGCAGTCCGGACAGTGCGTAGGTGCCGCCGACCATCACCCGTCGGCCGATCGTGTCGAAGTAACGGCCGAGGAGGATCGGTCCGAGCAGGTTGCCGAGAGCGAACGGGAAGATGAAGTACGCCACCGCGCCGCCCTGGATGCCATAGAAGTCGGCGAGGATCAACGCATAGGTGAAGAAGATCGCGTTGTAGAGGAAGGCCTGCGTCACCATGAGTGTCAAGCCGACCAGCGAACGTCGGCGGTAGTCGCGGAGGACCACGCGCGCGAGCTCGCGGTAGTTGACCGTTCCCCGCGGCCTGATCACGATGACGCTGTCCTCGCCGACGGGTGGCAGTTCGATGCCCTTCGCTTCGGCGTCCCGCTCGATCTCGCCGACGATGCGCTCTGCCTCGTCGGCCCGCCCGTGTGTGAGCAGCCACCGCGGACTCTCCGGGAGGTGGCGCCGCAATGGCCAGATCATCACGCCGATCAGGGGTCCGATGAGAAGAGCGATCCGCCAGCCGAGGTTGACCCCGAAGAGGTCCTCGTTGAGGAAGGCGAGGTTCGCCGCGGCGCCGATCATCGCGCCCAGCCAGTAGGTGCCGTTGACCGCGAGGTCCGTTCGGCCGCGGTACTTCGCGGGGATCAGTTCGTCGATGGCGGAGTTGATCGCGGCGTACTCACCGCCGATGCCGGCTCCAGCGATGAACCGGGTGGCGGCGAAGAACCAGAAGTTCATCGAGAACGCGGTGAGGGTGTTCCCGAGCAGGTACACGCCGAGGGTCGCGATGAAGAGCTTGCGGCGGCCGAGCTTGTCGGTCAGCCGGCCGAACACCAGCGCACCGAACACCTCGCCGAGCAGATAGAGACTCGCCGCCAGGCCCACCTGCGAGGAGGAGAACGCCAGACTGTCCTGGTCGCGGAGACGATCGGCGATCGTGCCCGCGATGGTGATCTCCACGCCGTCCAGCACCCAGGTGATCCCGAGCGCGATGACCACTCGCCAGTGGAATCTCGTCCAGGGGAGCCGGTCGAGGCGGGCCGGCACACTGCTCCGGATCGGACCTGGCGCAGGCTGCACGTTTCCGGAAGTCGTCATGGCAGGACCGCCTCATGCGCCTTCTCGGGTCGCGTCCTTCGCCAAGTAGCCCAGAGAGTGGCGATGCCCAGCAGCGACACCAGAGCGAGGAAGCCGATGGAGAGCACCGTGAACACGTGCACCTGCTCAGAGGTGGGCCTGGGCAAATAGCCCCTGGAGAGCAGCTCGTACTGCCACGACGTGCCGGTGAGCACGAACGTGAGCGCTAGCGCGATGCTGTGTGTGTAGTCCCACAATGCGTGCAGCACCGCGACCCACAGATACATGAGCAGAACCACACGATTGAAGCGGAACCGACCCGCACGCGCTTCCCGGAACAGCACTCCACCGAGGATCGCCGTCCACAGCCCGTGTCCGAACGGCGCCAGCACGCCACGCACCAGTTCGGTCTCGACAAGAGCCGTCAACGACAGGCCCTTGACGGTCAGCAAGGCGTTGAACGCGTACCCGGCCGACTCGAACGCCGCAAACCCGAAGCCGACCGCGGCACCAAGCACGAATCCGTCCCGGCCATGGCGCTGCGCGAGGTGGCGGGTGACGAAGATGAGAGCGCCGAGCTTGGCAGCCTCCTCGATCAGGCCGACGCCGAGGAACAACAACGGGGAGGGCTCCAGCAGGTAGGTCTCCAGCACGGCTGCGGCCAGCACACCCAGCAGTCCGCCCACCAGGAAGGCTTTGACGATGAGCTCGGCGGTGAGGTGCGCGTCCCGCCACCTTTCGAACGACCAGGCGACGAACGTGACGGGGATCAGAAAACTGCCGAGCAGGATCAGCGTGGGTACCAGGTTGGCGTTGGCAGTCAGCAGCGTGACGACGAGGCTGGTGAGCCACAGCGTGAAGCCAGCTACAAGGATCTGTACCCACTGACCGCGGCCGCGTCGATGTGCCGATCTACCGGTTGTGACAGTCATCAGTCTCCCCGCTCACCGCACGCTGACGTGCTCGCGGATGCGTCGCGACGCGGACGTCATGTGCGCCGGGCCGGCAATCGGATCATGAGCGGACACCCGGTTCACGTCTTGCCGCGCACCCGGTCGCGGACATCGTCCACGACGAACGCCAGCCCGATGGCAAGGAGCCAGACATCCTTCGCGATCGGGATGCCCTGATCGGTCGGACGGAGGCTGCCCTCCTGGCGCAGACCTGGGGTACGCAGATACAGGCCGAGGAGGGCGCCGGCGAACGCGGTCAGGCCTGCGCCGACGAGAGCGGGCGGCACCACGGGGACCAGAAGCGCCGTGCCGAGTGCGATCTCTCCCGCCGACAGGGCTCCCACGAACAATCGGGGATCGAGCCTGCGGAGGGCGGGATACGCACCGGCGGCGAATCCGTGGGTCTGCTTGGCCGCCGCGGCGTCGTTGGCGCTGAGCTTGGCCAAGCCGGAATTCAGGATGAAGGCACCCGCGCTGACCCGCAACGGCACCTCCCAGGCCTTCAACTGCAGCTCCACGGTTCGCCTCCTGTCTCGCCGCGGCTCAGCTCACGGGGTTGCGCTGATGGCGGGCTGACGGTCCGCGCTCTCCTGAGCGTCACCACTCTCGGTGATCTGGAGCCTGCGCGGCTTTGCCTGCTCGGCGACCGGCACGGCGAGCGTCAGCACTCCCTGGTCGTAGGTCGCGGTGATCCGGTCGACGTCGAGGCTGTCGCCGAGGAACAGCTGGCGGGTGAAAACTCCCTGCGGGCGCTCGGCGGCGACCACATCCTGCCCCTCCCCGGGCTTCCACGTGCGCTCCGCGCGCACGGTGAGAACGTTCTTTTCCGCCGTCAGCTCGATGGAGTCGCGATCCACGCCGGGCAGATCGAAGCGGATGATGAATCGGTCGCCGTCGCGGAAGGCGTCGATCGGCATCGTTCGTTGTTGAAGGGCGCCACCCTGCTCGCCGAACATCTGGGACATCCGGTCGAGCTCGCGGAACGCGAGTTCACGGAAGGGATCGAATCGCATCAGCATGACTGCCTCCTGTGTGCTCCGGCAGGGGAGCGACTGATCAGATGGTCTGGTAGGTGCGACCGGCTGTAGCCGACCCGTTGCCGGTTCAGCCCGACGTCGGTGGCACGGCTCTGAGTCTCGTCGAAGGGCCTGGCATCGTCATCCCGGAGTCTTGTAGTCCGCCGCCCTCCCTTCCTCGTGGACGGCGGACTGAGCTCCGGGGAGATTGGGGTAATCTGCCGATCAGGTAGTAGGCGTCCGTGCCTAGTGATTAGTGCTCCAGACAGGGATGCAGCCACGAGGAGCCTGCCCGGCGGTTGTTCGCCGGTAGAACGCGTGTCGTACAACCGGGGAGAATGCGTTCGTCCTATGGCTGATCAGCCCGTCTACAGCATCGGGGCCCTCGTGCGGATGCTCGGCATCCCGGCGGCGACGCTGCGGACGTGGGAGGACCGGTACGGGGTCGTGGTGCCCGAGCGGAGCCCGGGCGGTCACCGCCTGTACTCGCGACTGCAAGTGGAGCAACTGCGCTTCGTCGGTGACCGATTGTCGGACGGGATGTCGGTCGGCGACGCATACCGGCTGCTGCAGCGCCGCTTGGCCAGCGGCGTACCACTGGAGACTGCAAGAATCCCGGACGGCGACGGCCTGCTTGTCCTGGTGGCCGAGCAGGACCCGTTCGCCGCCGACTTCTCCGACTACTTCCTGCGGACGGAAGGGTACGGCGTCACGGTCATCTCCACGGCCGAGCAGGCGGTGGCTGAAGTCGTACGGAAGACTCCGGATCTCGTACTGATCGATCTGCTGATCTCCGGCGCACAGGGACTCCGGCTCTGCGCCCAGTTGCGCCGGCAATTCGATGTTCCGGTGCTGGCGATCTCCACGCTCGATCTCCGGGATGAGGCGCTGGAGGCCGGCGCAGCCGCTTTTCTGAAGAAACCACTCGAGCCGCTGCGACTGGTGTCTGTCGTCCGGGACCTGCTGGGACAGAGCGCCTACCTGCGCTCGGGCTCCGCTGCGGAATCCAGCCCATGAACGACCGAATGACCTCTGGGTCGGATCCGCTCGATGTCGTCCTTGGTGGCGGACTGCCCCGCAACGCGATCGTCCTGGTGATGGGCGCCCCCGGTGCCGGTAAGACGATAGTCGCGCAGCAGTGGGTGTTCGCCAACGCCACCCCTGAACTGCCGGCCCTGTACCTGTCGACGGTCTCCGAGCCGCTGGAGAAGCTCCTGAGGTACGGTCAGACGCTGTCGTTCTTCGACCCGACCGCAGTCGGGCGAAGCATCTGGTACGAGGACCTCGGGACAATCCTCCGTGACCAAGGCCTGCAGGGAGTTCTCGACCGCGTGCGCGAGCTCATCCGAGTCAGGCAGCCTGCGATGATCGTGATCGACAGCTTCAAGGCGATGCATCCCTACGCCGGCCGGAGTGGTGGCTTTCGCCCGTTCCTTCACGATCTCGCCGGCATGCTGAGCGCCTTCCCCGCGACCTCGATGTGGGTCGGCGAGTACCAGGAGGACGAGATCCAGCGCTCTCCCGAGTTCGCTGTGGCCGATGCGATCATCGCGCTGAAAAGCGTTCGTTCCGCCGAACGCACGTCCCGGGTTCTCCAGGTACACAAGCTCCGCGGCGGTGGCTTCCTGTCCGGGACGCACTCCTACCGCCTTTCGGACGAGGGCATCACGGTCTATCCCCGACTCGCCGACCCTGCAGATTCGAGGGACTACGAACTGCGCGGTGAGCGGGTTCCGTCCGGTATCCAGGCGCTCGACGACATGCTCGAGGACGGCTACTGGTCGGGGGCGTCGACCCTGGTGGCGGGACCCACCGGAATAGGGAAGACACTGATGGGATTGCATTTCGTCTTCCATGCCGTCAACCAGGGCGAACGCGCGATCATCGCGACGATGCAGGAGCATCCGTCGCAGCTGGAGCGAACGGCGGCGCAGTTCGGCTGGTCTGTGAAGGCCGACAATCTGATACTCATGTACCGCAGCCCCGTCGATCTCAACGTGGACCAGTGGGTGTACGAGCTCCTGGACATGATCGAGACCACCGGGGCCAGCAGGGTCCTCCTGGACAGCCTCGCAGACCTGCAGGTCGCGGCGCCTGATCAGGTGCGCTTCAGGGAGTACCTCTACTCCCTGCTACACAGGTCGTCGCGTTACGGCACGAGCCTGATGATGACCTATGAGCTCCCTGAGCTGTTCGGGGTGTCCAGACTCTCGGACGTGGCGGTGTCGCACCTGGCCGACAACGTCGTACTGCTGCAATACAGACGTGTAGCCGGGGTGATGTCGCGCACGCTCACGGTGCTGAAGACACGGGCCACCGACCACGAGTCCGGAGTCAAGGACTTCGAGATCACCGCCGATGGGATCATGCTCGTTCCCGAGCCCGCCACTGAGTGACTTTGGGGCTGGCCAGGGTGCTAGGCAGATGTAGTTGCCTTCGGCACTTCCTCGACAACCCTGGCGGAACACCGGTCAGCCGAGAGAGTCTCAGATGTACCGCGCCGCGGACGATGAGTGAGAGGGAAGAGCTCCCATGTACACGCAACGGCCTTCGACGGATCGTCTTCGGGGCCGGGTGGGAGAACTGAAGTCGGTAGCCAACCTTCTCGACTCCGCGGCGACCGGACATGGCGCGATCCTGCTGGTGGACGGTGCGCCGGGCATCGGGAAGACCCGACTTCTCGCCGCGGCCGAGGACCAGGCGACGCACCATGGTTTCAGCCTCGCGAGGGCTCATGCTGACGAGATGCCGCGGCCTCTGCCGCTGGCGCCGCTGTTCGCCGGGCTGGACCTGGCGCCACCGGGCGTCACGCAGGTCCGTGAATCGGCCAGCCAAGAGCGGATGCTCGCGTGCCTTGAAGAACTGGCGGTACACACCGGGAAGCTGGCCGCACGAGGCCCGGTCTGCATCACGTTGGATGACGCTCAGTGGGCCGACTCGACGACCATCACGGCGTTGAGAGCGTTACCATCATGGTTGGCGGAGTACCCCATCGGATGGGTGCTCGTACGTCGGATGGCCGTGCGAGACCCCCCGATCGACTGGCTGTTCGGTGAGTGGGAGCACCTGGGAGCGTGTCGGATCGAACTAGGACCCTTGGCGGACGATGCCGTTACCGATGTCATCGCCGACGTGCTCAGAGCGCGACCGGACACCGACCTGCTGGCCATGGCGCACGGTGCGGCGGGGAATCCGCTACTTGTCAGAGCACTCCTGGACGGACTGCGAGACGAGGGCGGCGTGGCCATCGCCGGTGGCCGGGCACAGTTGCTGGCCGGGCAGCCGCCGGCGCACGTGCGGGAAGTCGTCCACGACTGGATCATGCGGCTCAGCCCCACGGCGCGCCATCTCCTCGATGTCGCCGCGTCCTTGGATCGGTCATTCGCTGTGGACGACCTGGCCGACGTGCTCGGGTGGCCGAACGAGCAAGTACGGCGGCCTCTTCACGAGATCGTCGCGGCCGACCTGCTCATCACCGTCGAGAAGGATGTGCTGGCGTTCCACCACGACCTCGTCCGGCAGTCGGTGGCTGATCGCGTTCCCGCGGCTGTGCGTCTCGCGCTGCGCAGTCAGGTAGCTGGGGCGCCTCGGTTCTCCAAAGCCGTGGCTGCAACCCCGATGATCGACCGGCACAGCGAGAGCTCAGCCGTACGGAGCCGCGTGAAGATGCGCCGGCCGTTGCGATGGGCTGATGAATGTGCCGGTCGGCCGCAGCGTGCCGCCGAGGGGTGGGACGCTCTGACCGGTACCGAGCGGACGGTAGCCGAACTGGTGGCTCAGGGGCTGACCAACCGCGAGGTGGCGGCGCGGATCTTCCTCTCGCCGCACACCGTCTCATTCCATCTGCGAAAGGTGTATCGAAAGCTCGGTATCCGGTGCCGCGTGGACCTGACGCGCGCGTCTGTCAACCGCGAACGGGATCGGCGATCCCGCCGATGACCCCACCGCCGATGCGCTGATGTGACGGGTCCGGCCCGACGCTGTTCGATGCTCGTCAGGACGGCGAGGTGCAGCATGCCCCACAGATCTTTGCACGGCAGGGAGACCGAGGTCCGCCGTCTCAGCGAATCCGTCATGGCGGTCGCGGCGGGTCATGGCTGCGTCAGCCTGGTGGAGGGCACGGCAGGCCTCGGTAAGAGCGGGCTGGTGCTGGAGACGGTGACCTCGGCCCGGTCTCTCGGGATCGCCGTCGCATCCGGTGTCGCCGACGAGCTGCATCGGGTGTCGCCACTGGCACCGTTGCTGGCGGCAATGCGTGGCTGCAGTCCGCCAATTCTCGGCGACGCGAAGTTCGATCCCGTGCATGTACTGGACTATGACGCCATCTGGCTGATCGACCAGCTCGAAGGGGCGCTCAGGAGGACGACCGTTCGCCAGCCTGTCCTGATCACGCTGGACGACATGCAGTGGGCGGACTCCCTCACAGTGATCGCAGTCAGAGCCCTGAGCGAACGCCTGGCAACCAGCCCGATCATGTGGCTGCTGAGTCGGCGTCCCTGGCCGTCCACGCCGACGGTGGACGCGCTGTTCACCGACCTGGTCGCAGGCGGGGCGATCTCGCTCCGGCTGGCGCCGCTGGAGTCCGCGGCTGTGGCCGGTGTGGCCGGTGATCTGCTGGGTGCCGCACCGGACGATGCGCTGCTGGGACTGCTGGAGAAGTGCGCCGGCAACCCGTCCGTCGTGGTGGACTTGCTCACGACGCTCGCCGAACAGGACGAGCTGATCATCGACGCGGCATCTGCCCGACTTCTGCCCGGCTCTCTGGATCAGCGACTCCGCGGATGGCTTACCCAGGTTGCTCCACTGACCCGGCAACTGCTGGACGTGGCATCGATCTTCGGCCGGACCTTCGACGTGCCATCTGTCGCAAGAATTCTGCACCGCAAGGTTGCCGAGTTGCTGCCGTCGGTCCAGGAGGCGCTCGGGGCAGGTCTTCTGGTGGAGGAAGGCACACACCTTGGCTTCCAGCACGGGCTGATCCGCGATGCGGTCTATGGCGCACTCCCGCCTGACGCGCGGAGGATCCTGCACCGGGAGGCGGCTGACGCGTTGCTCGCCACTGGCGGATCGATCTCCGAGGCGGCGGCCCATGCGATCAATGGTGCCGAGCCTGGCGACGCCCAAGCGGTCGCGCTGCTGATCCGTGCTTCCGACGACGTCGCGGCCGCTGCTCCTGGCACGGCGGGCGACCTGCGACTGAGAGCCGTCGACCTGATGCCGTACAACGACGCCGGTCGGCCACGGCGTGTCATGGAGGCAGTGGGGTTGCTCCTTCGGGCGAGGCGGACCGCGGAGGCCCATGCGCTCGCCGACGTCGCCCTGCGGACCGACCTACCAGCCGAAGTCGAGGCGAGACTTCGCTTCGAACTGGCCGACTCGCTCGGGATCGCCGGTTACTCGGCCTCTGCGTTGCACCACGCTAGGACCGCCCTCGGCCTCCAGGGTATCGACGACTCGACGAGGGCGCTGCTGTTCGCCGCAGAGTCGAACGCGTATCTGGTGGCCGGTGACCCGGGTGCGGCGCTGTGGGCAGGCGAACAGGCGATCACCACCGGGAGGAGGCCGGTTCGCGCTGGGCGGGCTCTCCTGACGATGGGGACGGCCGAGCGGGTGCGCGGCCGCCTCACAAGATCGCTCGAACTGGTCGAGGAAGCCATCGAGGTGCTGGGCTCCGATGCGGCGGAAACACGGCGCGTTGAATTCCACTGGACTCGAGGGCGCACGCTGATGGCGCTCGATCGCTTCGACGAGGCGGAGGCTGCCTTCGATGCCGCGAGCCGATGGGTGGGAGAGCCCGGCATGGAGTGGACCGACGTGTTCGGGTGCACCTGCCGCGCGATGCTTCTGCTGCATCAAGGCGAGCTGGACGATGCCGTCGCCGAAGGCAACGCAGGACTGATCCGTGCCGAGGAGCTGGAGTCGTGGACGTACGTGCCGGAGTTGTGCGCCGTACTCGCGGAGGCGAACGCATACCGGGGGGAGTTCGGCCCGGCCCGCCGCCAGTTGCGACGCGGCATCAGCATGGTGTGCGAGCCGAGGAGCGTCGGGGCGCACCGGCTGGCATGGGCGACGGCGGTGGTCGACGAGGCAGCCGGCGAGGACCCCTCGCGCGTGCTCGCACACCTTGCCTCCCTCTATGAGAAACTGCCGGACGGTCTGCAGGTGCTCGCGTTCGATCCGATGGTTGGGCCGTGCCTGGTGGGGCTGGCCAGGCGAGCGAACGATGCCAAGCGCGCTGGTATGGCCGCCGAGGCGACAGAGTCCCTCGGTCGCCTCAACCGTGGCGTGATCTCGTTTGACGCCGCGGGCATACAGGCCGGCGGTCTGCTCGACGACGATGTCGACCGCCTGGTGGCGGCTGTGCGCGCATTCGAAGCGAGTCCCCGCCCTCTGGCGCGCGCCCGTGCCGCCGAGGATGCCGCAGGCGGTCTGTTTGAGCAGAGTCGGCCCGCAGAGGCCGTGAAGCAGCTCGAGCTGGCACTTGCCGAGTACGACCGCGCCGGCGCGGTCGTACTCGGCCGGCGCGTCCGAGAGCGACTCTCGGAGGTCACCGGGCCGGGAAGGGAACGATCAACAGTCAGGCGGCCCGCCTTCGGCTGGTCGAGCCTGACGGCGGCCGAGCTCCGGGTTGCACGACTTGCGGCGACCGGACTCACCAACCGCGCCATCGCCGACGAGCTCGATCTGTCCCCGCACACAGTGGAGTCTCACCTGCGGCACGCCTTTCACAAACTCGACGTCCGGTCCCGGGTCGAGCTCACCCGCGTCGTCCTGACCCGCGAACCGACAATCGATGGATGACCATCGGGTGATCGCGCCTACGCGGTCGCGGGATGCCGGGAGTCGATGTGCTCGCGAAGATGAGGTGATCCCCGAGGCAGGAGTGAAGCTATGGAGCGGCAGGCTGTCGGACAAGAACTAGGGCCTCTGCTGATCGAGTTGGTCGATCTCGCACTCACCGCGAAGCAGGCTCATTGGAATGTCAGTGGCATGTGGTTCAGGCAACTCCACGCGCAGCTCGACGAGCTCGCCGATGACGTCCGACTCTGGTCCGACGACGTCGCCGAGCGCCTGACGACGGTCGGCGTCGCCGCCGATGCGCGCGTGGAGACCGTTGCGGCGAGGACACCTTTCGCCAGTTTTCCCAGTGGCTCCGTCGACAGTACCAAGGTGGCGCCACTCATCGTCGAGAGGCTGAGCAAGGTCGTCGAGAACAACCAGACCAGGATCGAGAAGCTCGGCGCGGTCGACCTGGTCAGCCAGGACCTGGTCCTCGGTATCACCGGTGGGCTACAGAAGCATGAATGGATGTTCGCCGCCGAGCAGCCCGGTCAGCAGCCCTAGAACCGCTCGGGCCTGGTGCCGCCGGCGGGGAAATGCCCGACGTGGGCGTCCGGTCCTGGGTAGACAAGAGCCAGAATGTGGGTGCCGGCCCAGTGGACCATGTATGGGGGCGCGCCGTTGCTGCCCCGAACCTCGATGATGGTGCCGTCGCGGACCGGGCCTCCGACTCTTCTCCCGTTCACGTGAATGTGGTCGCCGACATGTGCGTACATGTCTGCCTCCTCAAGCCAATAGTTCATTGATTCAGCCCTTCTCGCCCGGCAGGGAGCTGGCGAGGTCTTACTTCACTTCAATGTGCCGGCCGTACCGGTCGAGCTCTTGGGAACCCGCATCCGGAGAACCCCTTCCCGGAGCGTGGCCTCTACACCGTCCTGATCGAGTTCGGCGCCGAGAACGACCTCGTACCGGAGCGCCCCCAGGAACGGGTCTGGCGTCGCAAGCACCCGCCTCCCTTCCTGGCGCGGGACTGACGGCGTGTCAGGTCCCGCTGTTCTCAGCCTTTGACGCGGGACGATGCAGCGCATCCCGGTTCCGCGCAGTCCTCGGCGCTGGGGCGCGACCGAGCTGCTCACGCCTACGCCTTGCTGAGCGCGGGGAGCTGGGAAACCACCCGAACCAGGGATGTGTTTTCGCCGGTCCAGCGAGAACGTGGTGGTGACGATCCGTCAGAAGGGATTCTCATGACCACGCCCCAGGAGACACCTGCCCTCATCCGCGGTCAGACCATCGCTTCCTTCACCAGCTACGCCGAAGCCCAGCGCGCGGTGGACTACCTGTCGGACAACGGTTTCCCGGTAGAGAACATCACCATCGTCGGCTCCGACCTGAAACAGGTCGAGCGTGTCCTCGGCCGGCTGACAAAGTGGAAGGCAGCACTGGCCGGTGCCGGCTCCGGAGCCTGGTTCGGCGCACTGGTCGGTCTGTTGCTTTCATTGTTCGCCGAAACCGGCACCGACGTCCTGGTGATCCTGCTCTGGGGCTTGCTCTACGGGGCGATCTTCGGAGCGGTCTTCGGATTCATCGCGCATCTGTTCACCTTTGGTGAGCGCGACTTCTCCACCTTCGGGCTCACCGTGGCGACCCGGTACGAGGTGTACTGCGTGCCCGAGCACGCAGCCCGGGCCAGCGAGATGCTGGCCAAGATGCCCACCCGTGGCACGGGCGGATCGGCTGCGACGACCGCCTGACACCCGGAACCACACGTTCTGGGGATGTGCTCCCCGTCTGAGGGGACCAGGTTGGGGTGTACCCGTGACAAGTCGCACGCAGGCCCGGAGTACACAGGAGGCAGACCATGGCCAAGGCCGTCGGCATCGACCTAGGCACGACCAACTCAGTGATCGCAGCGATGGAGGGCGGCCAGCCAACGGTCGTCCCGAACTCCGAAGGAGCCAGGACCACCCCTTCCGTGGTGGCGTTCACGGACTCCGGGGAACGGCTGGTCGGCCAGCTGGCCCGCCGTCAGTCCGTACTCAACCCCAAGGGCACCATCACCTCGGCGAAACGGTTCATCGGCCGCAGGTTCGACGAGGTCTCTTCCGAGCTCTCCGCCGTCTCGTACGACGTGGTCGCCGGGCCGGACGGGGCCGTGAGGTTCAAGATCCGGGACAAGCTGCACGCACCCGAGGAGATCTCCGCCCTGGTCCTGCGCAAACTGGTCGAGGACGCCGGGAAGTTCCTCGGGGAGAAGGTCACCGAGGCTGTCATCACCGTGCCGGCGTACTTCAACGACGCGCAACGCCAGGCCACCAAGGATGCGGGTCGCATCGCGGGCCTGGACGTGCTGCGGATCATCAACGAGCCGACCGCGGCAGCGCTCGCCTACGGCATGGACAAGCTGGAGAACGAGACGGTTCTGGTTTTCGACCTCGGTGGCGGTACCTTCGACGTCAGCGTGCTCACGGTCGGCGACGGGGTGGTCGAGGTCCGGGCCACAGCCGGTGACTCGCATCTGGGCGGCGACGACTTCGACCGCCGGGTCGTCGACAAGCTGGCCGACGACTTCCAGCGCGAGGTCGGGGTCGACCTGCGGCAGGATCCTCAGGCGCTGCAGCGGCTCTTCGAGGCGGCTGAGAAGGCCAAGGTTGAGCTCTCGTCGGTCACCCAGACGACGATCAGCCTGCCGTTCATCACCGCGAACGCGCAGGGTCCGCAGCACCTCAACACCACGCTGATGCGGTCCACCTTCGAGCAGTTGACCGCCGACCTGATCGATCGGTGCCTCGGGCCGGTCGAGCAGGCGATGGCCGACGCCAAGATGACCGCGAACGACATCGACGAGGTGATCCTGGTCGGCGGCTCGACCCGGATCCCGGCAGTGCAGGCCTTGGTCCGCCGGATGACCGGTGGTAAGGACCCGAACATGACGGTGAACCCGGACGAGGTGGTCGCCGTCGGTGCGGCCGTCCAGGCCGCGATCATCAAGGGCGAGGTCAAGGACGTGCTGCTGCTCGACGTCACCCCGCTGTCGCTGGGGCTGGAGACGATGGGCGGCGTGATGACGAAGGTGATCGAGCGCAACACCACCATCCCGGCCCGCCGGACCGAGATCTTCAGTACCGCCGAGGACAACCAGACCGCGGTGGACGTGGTGGTCCTGCAGGGCGAGCGGGAGTTGGCTGCGGACAACCGGGTGCTGGCCCGGTTCCGGCTGGAGAACATCCGCCCGGCGCCGCGCGGCGTACCGCAGATCGAGGTCACCTTCGATATCGATGCGAACGGCATCCTCCATGTTTCCGCCAGGGACAAAGACACTGGTGCGGAGCAGAAGGTCACCATCAGCGACACCTCCAACCTGGACCAGTCCGAGGTCGAACGAATGGTCGCGGACGCCGAGGCACACCGCGGCGAGGACAGTAGGCTGCGTGAGCTGGTCGATGCGCGCAACCTGCTGGACTCGGTCGCCTATCAGGTGGACAAGTTGCTCGCCGATCGAGGCGATGCGGTTGCCGAGCACGACCGGGCCCGGGCCGAGATGCTGGTCGGCGACGCGCGCGAGGCGCTGAAGGACCAGGAAGCGCCGCTGGAGCGGCTGCGTTCGCTGACCGGTGAGCTGCAGCAGGTCGCGCAGGCGCTGAGCTCGAGCACGCCACCGCCACCGCAGGGATCCACCGGGACGCCGCCGGCGGACGATGGCGACGACGACGTCATCGACGCCGAGTTCTCGACGAGCTGATCGGGATGGGCGATCAGGAGACCAACACTGGTACGGCGCCGCCGCCGGTCGAGGAGGCTCTGGAGGAAGCGCGCGAGCAGGCCGCCGAGATGGAGGACAGGTGGCGGCGCACGGCAGCGGAGCTGGACAACTTCCGGAAGCGGGTCGCGCGGGAGTCCGACCAGCAGCGGGAGACCGAGCGTGCCCTGGTCGCCGCCAGTTGGCTGCCGGTCGTCGACAACCTGGAGCTGGCGCTGGAGCACGCCGACGCCGAGTACGACGCGATCGTCGAAGGTATCCAGGCTGTGCGGGACCAGGCGCTCGGAGTACTGGCCGGACTCGGCTACCCGCGGTTCGACGACAGCGGGAAACCCTTCGACCCGGCGCTGCACGAAGCGGTCGGCACGACGCCCACCCCTGACGTACCGGCCGGCACGATCGTCCACGTCGTCCGGCCCCGGTACGGCGACGGGACGCGGGTGCTTCGTCCGGCTGCCGTGGTAGTCGCCGCGCAGGAGAGCTGATGCCTGCCAAGGATTTCTACGACATCCTTGGGGTCTCCCGCGGCGCGAGCGCCGACGAGATCCAGAGCGCTTACCGTCGGCTGGCTCGCCAGTACCACCCGGACGTGAACAAGGACCCTGACGCCGAGGAACGGTTCAAGCAGGTCTCCGAGGCCTACGACGTACTGTCCGATCCACAGCAGCGCAAGCGGTACGACGCGTTCGGCGAGGACTTCCGCCGGGTGCCTCCGGACGTCGACCCCGACACGTACGCCCGTTCCCGCGCCGGTACCGGCCGGGCTGGGAGCGACGGCTGGGCCTGGGAGAGTACCTGGGATGCCGGAGGGACACAGTTCGATACCGAGGGCATCGATCTGGAGGACCTGCTCGGCGGGATGTTCGGCGGGCGAACCCGGCGCGGCTGGGGCCGGATCCCGGGCTCGGACCAGGAGGTCGAGCTGGAGCTGACCGTCGAGGAGGCCTACCGGGGTGGCAACCGGAAGCTGACCGTGCACGGTCCGACCGGTGCGGACCGGACCATCGACGTCAAGATCCCGGCAGGCGTGGTGAACGGTCAGCGGATCCGGCTGGGCGCGCAAGGCGGCCAGGGCACCGGTGGCGCGCCCGCCGGTGACCTGTATCTGGTGGTCCGAATCGCAGATCATCCGCGGTACAGAGTGTCTGGCCGTGACCTCACGGTCGATCTGCCGCTCGCCGCGTGGGAAGGCGCACTGGGGGCGTCGGTGCCGGTCGAGACCCCAGGTGGTGAGGCGACGGTGAAGGTGCCGAAGGGCAGCTCGACCGGACGCAGGCTGCGGCTCAAGGGCCGCGGTCTGCCGAACCCCCGCGGGACGCCGGGCGACCTGTACGCCGAGGTCAGGCTGATGGTGCCCGAGAGGCTGACCCGCGAGGAGGAGCGCCTGTTCGAGGAGCTGGCCGGTACGTCGAAGTTCGACCCGAGGAGGCGGTGATGACGTATCCGTTGACCAGGCCCACCCGCCTCGCGCTGGAGGACTTCGCCCGGCTGACCGGCGCACATCCCGAACTGCTGAAGCGGTTCGTCGCCCTCGGTTTGCTCGAGGCAACGACCGACAGCACCGGTGAGTTGTGGTTCAGGCCGCAGCAGCTGGCCCTGGTGGCCCGGATCCAGCGGTTGCGAGCCGGTTTTGCCCTGAACTATGCGGCGCTGGGGCTTGTGATGGACCTGCTGGACCGGATCGCCGTACTGGAGGCGGAGCGCAGGCGTTTCGCCAGAGGAGGAGCCAGGACATGGATATGAACCGGCTGACGCAGAAGTCGCAGGAGGCTCTGCACGACGCTCAGACGAAAGCCCTGCGGTTCGGGCACAGTCAGATCGACGGCGAGCATTTGCTGCTGGCGCTGCTGGAGCAACCAGACGGTCTGGCCCCGAGGCTGCTGGCCCAGGCCGGTGCGGATCCGGACGGGCTGCGGGACAACCTGGAAACGGAGCTGTCCCGGCGTCCCAAGGTCAGCGGTCCGGGCGCGGAGCCTGGCCAGGTGTTGATCACCCAGCGGTTGTCCCGGCTTCTTGACGCCGCGGACCGGGAGGCCAAGCGCCTCAAGGACGAGTACGTCTCGATCGAGCATCTGGTGATCGCGTTGCTGGATGAGGGCCGGCAGAGCACCTCCGGGCGGCTGCTCGCCGAGCAGGGGTTGACCCGCGACGGCTTCCTCTCGGCGCTGACCGCCGTCCGGGGGAACCAGCGGGTCACCTCGGCGATGCCGGAAGCGTCGTACGAGGCGTTGGAGAAATACGGCCGGGACCTGGTCAAGGATGCGTCGGAGGGCCGGCTGGATCCGGTCATCGGCCGGGACAACGAGATCCGCCGCGTTGTGCAGATTCTGTCCCGCAAGACCAAGAACAACCCGGTGCTGATCGGCGACCCGGGCGTCGGCAAGACCGCGATCGTCGAGGGTCTCGCGCAACGGATCGCCAACGGCGACGTACCGGAGGGGTTGCGGGACCGGACCGTGTTCGCGCTGGACATGGCTTCGCTGGTTGCCGGGGCCAAGTACCGCGGCGAGTTCGAGGAACGGTTCAAGGCCGTGCTCAACGAGGTGAAGGCGGCCGAGGGCCGGATCCTGTTGTTCGTCGACGAGTTGCACACTGTGGTGGGTGCGGGTGCGACCGAAGGCGCGATGGACGCGGGCAACATGCTGAAGCCGATGCTGGCCCGCGGTGAGCTGCACATGATCGGCGCCACCACGCTGGACGAGTATCGGATGCACGTCGAGAAGGACGCGGCTCTGGAACGGCGGTTCCAGCCGGTGGTCGTGGACGAGCCGACGGTCGAGGATGCGATCTCGATCCTGCGCGGATTGCGTGAGCGGCTCGAAGTCTTCCACGGCGTGAAGATCCAGGACGCGGCGATGGTCGCGGCCGTGGTGCTCAGCCACCGGTACATCTCCGACCGGTTCCTGCCGGACAAAGCGATAGATCTCGTGGATGAGGCATGCGCGATGCTGCGGACCGAGATCGACTCGATGCCGGCCGAGTTGGACGAGCTGACCCGGCGGGTGCGCCGGCTGGAGATCGAAGAGGCCGCGCTGGCCAAGGAGGAGGACGCCGCCAGCCGGCAGCGGCTGGACGAACTGCGCAAGGAACTGGCCGATCTACGGGCCGAGGCTGACGCGATGCACGCGCAGTGGGAGGCGGAACGGCAGGCGTTGCGCAAGGTCCAGACGCTGCGGCAGGAGATGGAGCAGGTCCGGCAGGAGGCAGAGCAGGCCGAGCGCGACTACGACCTGAACCGGGCAGCCGAACTGCGGCACGGCCGGCTACCGGAGCTCGAACGTCAGCTCGCGGCCGAGGAGGAACGACTGGCCAGCAAGCAGCACGATCACCGGCTGTTACGCGAGGTCGTGACCGAGGAAGAGATCGCCTCGATCGTGTCGCGGTGGACCGGCATCCCGGTCAGCCGTCTGCAGGAGGGCGAACGGGAGAAGCTGCTGCGGCTGGACGAGGTGCTGCACGAGCGGCTGGTCGGGCAGGACGAGGCGGTCCAGCTGGTGGCGGATGCGATCATCCGGGCCCGTTCGGGGATCAAGGACCCGCGCCGGCCGATCGGCTCGTTCATCTTCCTGGGCCCGACCGGGGTGGGGAAGACCGAGCTGGCCAAGACGCTCGCGGCGGCGCTGTTCGACACAGAGGAGAACATCGTCCGGATCGACATGAGTGAGTACCAGGAGCGGCACACGGTGAGCCGGCTGGTGGGGGCGCCACCCGGGTACGTCGGCTACGAGGAGGGCGGCCAGTTGACGGAGGCCGTCCGGCGCAAGCCGTACTCCGTAGTCCTGTTCGACGAGATCGAGAAGGCGCACCCGGACGTCTTCAACACGTTGCTGCAGATCCTCGACGACGGTCGGCTGACCGACGCCCAGGGTCGGACTGTGGACATGCGCAACACCGTGATCATCATGACGTCGAACATCGGGTCGGCGTACCTGCTGGACGGAGTGACCGCGGACGGGCAGGTCAAGGAGGACGCGCGGGACGCCGTGATGGACGAGCTGCGACGGCAGTTCCGGCCTGAGTTCCTCAACCGGGTGGACGAGATCGTGCTGTTCAAGCCGCTCACCATGGCCGAGATCGAGCGCATCGTGGACCTGATGTTCGACGACCTGCGGACCCGGCTGGCGGATCGCCGGATGACGCTCGAGGTCGCACCGGACGCGGCCCGGCACATCGCCGCGCAGGGCTTCGACCCGGTGTATGGCGCCCGCCCGCTGCGGCGGTTCATCGCGCGCGAGGTGGAGACCAGGATCGGTCGCGCCTTGCTGGGCGGCAATGTGCTGGACGGGGCGGTGATCCGGGTGACCGTCCAGGACGGCGACATCGCCGTCACGCACGAGAACCCCGTGGAGGTGGCGGCATGAAGGTCGTGACCTGTCCGAATTGTCAGCGCCGCAACCGGGTGCCCGCTGCGGCGGAAGGCACCCCCCGGTGCGGCAATTGCCAGAAGCCGCTGCCTTGGATCGTCGATGCCGGCGACAGCGATTTCGCCGAGGTCGTGGAGCAGGCAAGCGTGCCGGTGCTGGTCGACGTCTGGGCCCCATGGTGCGGACCGTGCCGGATGGTCAGTCCCGTGCTCGAACAACTCGCCACCGAGAAGGCTGGACAGATGAAACTGGTCAAGGTCAACGCCGACGAGGCGCCGGAGCTGTCCCAGCGCTTCGAGGTGAGGTCGATTCCGACCCTGCTGGTGCTGCGCCACGGGCAGGTTGTCGCGACGCAGATCGGTGCGGCGCAGGCAACGGTCCTGCGGCCCTGGCTCGAAGGAGCGCTGGCCAAGGAGGCAGCGTCGTGACCGGCATACCCGGATGCTCCGGATGAAGGAGACGCCAGACCTGTACGGGGCCTATCCCCGGCTGGACGAATACCAGCTGGCCGAGCTGACGCCTCTGGGTGAGCGCCGCACGACCAGTGCCGGTGAGGTGCTGCAGCAGGCGGGGGAGCCACCAGACGAGTTCATTGTCGTGCTCGACGGCACGGTTGCCATTGTGCAGGATCTGGGCCAGCCGGAACGTGTCATCGCCGTCCACGGTCCACGCCGCTTCCTCGGCGAGATCGGCATGCTGACCGGGCAGCCGATGTTCCTCACCGCGGTGGCGCAGGAGCCGGGCGAGGTGCTGGCCGTGCCACTCGACCGGCTGAGAGACCTGGTACCGCAGGATCCCCGGCTGGCCGACCTGATTCTGCGAGCGTTCCTGATCCGCCGGTCACTCCAGCTCACACTCGGCGCGGGCTTCGCGATCATCGGGTCACGGTTCTCCGCCGACACCCGCCGGTTGCGCGAGTTCGCGGCGCGCAACCGGCTGCCACATCAGTGGGTCGACCTGGAGACCGACGCGGAGGCCGAGCGCCTGCTTCGCGAACTCGGCATCAAACGGGACGAAACCCCAGTGGTGATCTGGCGGGGTGAGGTGCTGCGGAACCCGGACAACGAACGCTTGGCCGCCGCGGTGGGGCTCCGCCGTACGACGCCGGTGCAGTCGGTGTGCGACCTGATCGTTGTCGGCGCGGGTCCAGCCGGTCTCGCGGCAGCGGTGTACGGCGCGTCAGAAGGTCTCGCGACCGTGGTCCTGGATGCTGTGGCCACCGGAGGCCAGGCGGGCACTGCGTCGAGGATCGAGAACTACCTTGGCTTCCCGGCGGGCATCAGCGGCGCCGAACTGGCCGACCGCGCTGAGATCCAGGCCAGACGCTTCGGCGCCGAAATCACCGTGCCCGCCACCGCCATCGCCCTGGAGGAGCGGGATGGGCACCACGTAGTACTGCTGGAGAACGAAGCACGCATGAGCAGCCGGGCCGTACTGATCGCCTCCGGTGTTCGCTACCGAAAACTTGACCTGCCCGGACTGGACGCCGTCACTTCGACCAGCGTGTACTACGCGGCGACCGAGCTGGAGGCGAACCTGTGCCGGAACGACCCGGTGGTGATCGTCGGTGGCGGCAACTCCGCCGGACAAGCCGCCGTTTTCCTCGCCCAGCACGCGGCCGACGTGGTGCTTGTGGTCCGGAGCAACGAACTCGGGCAGGACATGTCCCGCTATCTGGCCGACCGGATTGAGCAGACCGAGGGGGTCGATGTGCTGGTACACAGTGAACTGCGCGAGGCCCGCGGTGAACGGGCGCTGCAGGAGGTCGTGGTGGAGGACTTGAAGACGGGGGAGCGTCACGTCGAACCCGCGAAGGCCTTGTTCGTCTTCATCGGCGGCCTCCCGCACGTCCGCTGGCTGAGCGACCAGATCGACTTGGACGATCGGGGCTTCGTCCTCACGGGCAGCCAGCTGCCAGGCGAGCGGCAGCTGCTCGAGACCAGCAGGACGGGAGTCTTCGCCGCCGGCGACGTCCGCAGCGGGTCGGTGAAACGAGTGGCCGCCGCTGTGGGCGACGGCGCCCTCGCCATCCGCATGGTTCACGAGCACCTCGGCCGTTCTCGGTGAGGACTGCGATTCGTAACTGGTGGTAACAGCTCCTTGCGGCGTTCGCGCACGATGGTTCAGGCCACGAGCAGGCGGAGGCCGAGCTCTGCGGCGTCGAGGGCGACGAGTTCACCGTTGAGCTCGGCCCACCGGCCTGAGGAAAGGTCGTCGCGGAGGCTGTCTACTGCCCGCTGCTCGGCATCCGGCCCGACTCTGGTCCATACCGATACCGCACGACGTACATGTTCGTCCAGGTATGCCTCGGGCCGGCGCCAGTAGGCCTCGAAGAAGCCGTCAGCGCAGTCCCAGGGGATGAGCACCGGCTCCATGCGGGCGCCGATCGCGTGGGTCAGCTGGTCCACCGAGGGTCGGCCGGCGACGAGGCCGGCGACCTCAGGCAGGTAGTCGCGGGTGAGCCAGAAGCGGTGACGCCAGCCGGGGTCACTGGCGTCGTGCGTGAACACCACCACGCGACGCGCCACGCGCCGCATCTCGCGCAGCCCGGCGATCGGGTCGTACCAGTGATGAACGGTGCTGACGGCCATCGCGGCGTCGAAGGACTGGTCCTCGAACGGCAGGCTCTCCGCACTGGCGTCCACGCAACGCGCCGCGCCCGCGGGACGCTGTGCCCGCATGACTGCCGACGGTTCCACCGCAGTCACGTCGCGGTCGGGGGGCTCGTAGGAGCCGGCGCCTGCCCCGACATTCAGTACCGTCTGCGCGTCCCCGAGCGCCTCCCAGATCCTCGCGGCGATCCGCGGCTCGGTGCGCCGTGTCGCTGGGTAAGCGGACCCGATGACTTCGTACAACTGGGCACCGACCATTTTCAGTTGTGCCTCTGGCGTCGTCCTGATCCCCAAGGCCCGCTCCCTGAGTTCTGTCTCTATGGCCGTCACCATGGCAGCAGCGCTGTCGCGCTGTTCCAGCAGCAGCCCGTGCTGCCGGTGCAGGTGCGCGACGGCGTCGGTGCCCGGGTCGTCAACCAGATCCGCTACCTCGCGCAATCCGAACCCCAGCCGGCGGTAAACGAGCACCTCCCGCAGTCGCTCCACGTCGCCTGCCGAGTAGGCGCGGTAGCCGGCCGTGGTCCGCGCGGACGGCTGCACGAGGCCGATCTCGTCATAGTGATGCAGCGTGCGGACGCTCACGCCGGCCAACTCGGCCACACGTCCCACGGTCAGGTGCTCCTCCATGCCACGGACTATGCGGCATGACGCCACGTGAGGGTCAAGCGCTTTGTGCTAGATGCAACGGTGTCTGATGCCGGAACGGGTCGTAGCTGCTGTGGTTGCTCGCACAGCGGCGCGACAGGCCCGGCGGTTTGCGCTTCAGGCTGGCTTCGGCGTACGACGTCGGCCGTAGCCGGAGCCTTGGCGGATGTGTGCGGCCGGATGCGCAACCTGGGGCCGACTGAACCTCCATCGGGTTGAGCCGAACGGCTGTGCATCGATGCCGGCGGCTCGTCGGTGCGTCGGCAGGAGCCTGGTGTGCCGACGGTCAGCGGTGCCGGTCGAGGAATGTGGTGAGTTCCGCGAGGTACTGCGGGCGGTTGTCGCGGCGGACCGAATGGCCGGCATTGGCGATGTGTACCGCCCGGAACTCGCCGCCCGCCGCTCGGGCGCAGCGCTCCGCGTACTCGGTGGAGATCAGCGAGCCGCGCTCAGTGTCCCCGTGGATCAGCAGTACCGGGCACGCTACCGCGGCCAGCGAGTCGGTCAGCGGGGCCGCTTCCTGAAATGGCAGATCGAACAGACGCGGGTTGAGTTGCGCCTTCGACTCGGCCCAGGGCTCGAGCTCGTCATCGGGCCAGTCGGGATCCTCGGATCGGCCCCGCGCGATCCGTGACGGCAGATCGAGTGCTCGGAGGTCCGCGAGCCAACTCGGCTCGGACCACGATTCATCCTGTTGGCCGGCAGGCGGCCGTCCAGTCGGCGGGTCCTCCAGCACAACCGCACGGACCAGGTCCGGCCTCGACGCGGCCAGGTAGGCGGCCGACATCGCGCCCATCGAGTGGCCGACCACGACCACTCCGCCGTCACGGGACTGGCTCGACAGGACGAGGGCGGCATCGTCGCGGTGTGCGGCATAGCCGAAAGATTCCTCTGGAAGCCCGGACTCGCCGTGCCCGCGCGCATCGATCGCGAGCGCCCGAATCCCAGACGTCGCGCGGAGCAGTGGCTCCCAGCACTGCGCAGAGTCGGAGAAACCGTGCAAGAAGGCGACCTCGGCCGCCGCCTCATCGGTCCGGTACCACGCCAGATGGGCCGTCCTGCCTCGCACGCCGAACATGGTTGTGGACAATAGCGCAGACACGAAACCCAGCGCCTGGTGATCGCCTGAGCCATCTCCGGCATGCGCATCAGGAGGTGTCTTCTGCAGGTCTTGGGATTGTGGCTTGCGAGTGTCAGGAGAGGCTGACGACTACCTTGCCGAGGGCCCGGCCCTCGCCGACGTGGGCGAGCGCGGCGGGTACCTCGTCGAGGTTGAAGGTGCGGTCGATGTGGATTCTGACATCCCCGGTCGCGCAGAGGCCGGCAAGCGGCTCGAAGTGAGTCGGCCCCTCCTTGACGGCCAGGATCCCGATGGTGCGTCCGGTGAAGCGGCCGACCATCCAACCGGCTGTGAGCACGCGCAGCAGTGTCGGCACCGACCCACCCACACACCGGTACCTCCCACCGGGCGCCAACGCACGCCGGTAGGCGAACACCGACCGGTGTGCGACCAGGTCCAGGATCAGGTCGTACGGACGGGAGGTCTTGGTGAAGTCGTCTCGGCGGTAGTCGATCACGTCGTTTGCGCCGACCGTCTGCATGAAGTCGAGTTTGGCGCTGTTGTCGACACCGGTGACATGAGCGCCAAGCCGTTTGGCGAGCTGGATCGCGAAGCACCCCGACCCTCCGCCGGCACCATTGATCAGGATTCGGCGCTCCGCCGCGGCCCACTTCGTGCCCTGGACCGCGATCGCTCCCGCCTGCGGGATGGTCGACGCCTCCGCGAAGCTGAGCTGAGCCGGCTTGTGAGCGAGCGTGGATTCCGGAGCGATCGCGTATTCCGCGAATCCACCCTTCAGCAAGAGGTTGTCGCCGTACACCTCGTCGCCCGGTCGGAATCTGGTCACTCCCTCGCCCACCTCGTCGACCAGGCCGGCGATATCCGATCCGAGCGTGCGGCGCGACGGGGAACGCAGGCCACCGGTCCGCGCGTATGCGGGCGATCCGCGCAGGCACTCCCAGTCGCTGAGGTTGACCGAGGTCGCGACGATCCTGACTCGCACCTGACCCGCGGCGGGGGAGGGCATCGGGACGTTCTCGACCCGCAGCAGGTCGGGGCCGCCGTACCGGTCGTAGACGACCGCCTTCACACCTGCCTCGCGGCCAACATGGTCACGACCGCAACGTAGCAACTCGGAACGGTCGACCACCAGAGAGCTGCACAGCGGAACCGGAACTACACCGCGCACTATCGAGGCGGCGGTTGCGAAGGAGGAAGTTTCGCAGCGGCTGGAGGTTCCCGAAGTCGTCATGGCTGAAATGGCGGGCTGTGGGGGTGTGAGGTGGCGTGAAGTAGTGCGACGTGGTCACCCTTGACCCTTGCTGGGCGGCGGAGGAGGCTGGCGATGGACGTGGAGACGGCGAAGGAGATGGCGTGATGGCGAAGGTGCTGATTGTCACTGGTGACGCCGCGGAGGATCTGGAGGTGTTCTACCCCTATCAGCGGCTGCTCGAGGAAGGGTACGACGTACACGTGGCCGCCCCGACGGTGAAGAAGCTGCAATTCGTGGTGCACGACTTCGTGGACGGGTTCGACACGTACACCGAGAAGCCAGGGCACACCTGGCAGGCCGACGTCGCGTTCGCCGACGTGGATCCGTCCGATTACGTGGCCCTGGTGATTCCTGGTGGGCGGGCGCCGGAGTACATCCGCAACGATGCCGACTGCCAACGCATCGTTCAGCACTTCTACGGCGAAGCGAAACCCGTGGCCCAGCTCTGTCACGGCCCGCTCATCGCTGCGGCGGCCGGTGTCCTGAACGGGCGCAAGACCTCGGCCTACCCGGCCCTGGCGCCTGACATCCGGGCCGGGGGAGCGGAGTGGGTCGACGGCGAGGCGGTCGTCGACGGGAACGTGGTGTCCGGGCGGGCCTGGCCGGACCACCCAGCCTGGATGCGCGCCTTCATGACAATCCTCAAGGAGCAGGCACCGGCCTAGCTCCGCGCCTCGCTGCAACGCTGCCGCGCCGGACTACTGCTCGCGGCCGAGGTCGTGCGCAGCGAGATCACCAGCATTGAGCTGCATGGGGTCGCGGGGGCAGGTTACGAGCGGCGCTCGATGAGCTTTGCGTGCAGGAGGGTTCCGACGAGTTCGATGCGGAGACGGGGATCGGCAGGGGAGTTCTTGGAGCGGAGCTTGACCTTGGAGTAGGTGAGGTGGAGTCCGTCGGTGTCGATCACGATGCCCGGCGAGCTGACGAAGAACAGCTTGCCGTGCACCATGTCCGTCTCGATCCGGAGGACGTCCGAGGTGATCACGGCGTCGGTGAAGTCGAACGTGACTCGGCACAACTGCGTGCGAAGCTCGATGCGCGCAGGTACCGACCAGCGCCCTTCCCGTACGTACTTGCCGCCGTGTTGCTCAACCACGAGTACGTCTTTGGTTTTGGCTGCGAGCGCGTTCGGCAGGTCGGCGGTGAGTTCGGCCAACTCGCCGAGCGTCCGGGCTGAAAGCGCGCTCTCCAGGCGCAGGTCGAGTTCCTCGGCAGTGAGTCTGCCGTCACCGCCGGCGACCCGCAGCGCATCCACGACGCGGTCGCGATCCTCGTGTGATGCCCGCAGGTCGGGCAGGTCATTCGACACAGCAGCCACGCTAGCAGGACCGAGGCGCCTGCCTGCGGGGGAGATCGCACCGCGTGCTGTTGCCCGACAACCGTTCAGCGAGCGCCCGGGGCGGCACCGGCGTGCCGTGTCAGGGGTGGTGTCAGGGCGGTGGCTGCTCGGCGTCAGGACGGTTGGCGATCGTCGTCCCCATGAACAACTCTCGAAATGGCGTTACAGCAGGGACGAATACAACGAGCGGTGCAGCCGTGCACGGACACGTTGAGGACGGCTGGGGCAAGGTCGCGGATGCGTTCCGCGCGAACTTCGAGGGAAACCCCGGCGAGGCGGGCGCGTCGTGTTGCGTCTACGTCGGGGGTCGCCCGGTCGTCGACCTGTGGGGCGGCTTCGCGGACAGCGAGGCCAAGCGGCCGTGGAACAAGGACACCATCGCCCAGGTCGCCTCCACGACGAAGGGTGCCACCGCGATCTGCGCGCACATGCTGGCGCAGCGCGGTGAGCTGGACCTGGACGCCCCGGTGGCCAAGTACTGGCCGGAGTTCGGTGCAGGAGGCAAGGACCAGATCCCGGTGCGCTGGCTGCTGTCGCACCAGGTCGGTCTGCCGGTCATCGATGGACCGTTGACGCTCGAGGAGGCGTACGCCTGGGACCCGGTGATCCGGGCGCTTGAGGCGCAGAAGCCGTTGTGGCAGCCGGGCACGGAGCACGTCTACCACGCCATGACCTTCGGCTACTTGGTCGGTGAGGTCGTGCGCCGGATCTCGGGGAAGTCGCTCGGCACGTTCTTCGCCGACGAGGTGGCAGGTCCGCTCGGTCTGCAGGCCTGGATCGGGTTGCCCGAGGAGCAGGAGGAGAAGGTGGCCCGGATCGAGTACGCCGCTCCGTTCACCCTGGAGGAGATGACCGAAGGGATCCTCGAGACCACCGGGCTGGACGCGGACACGGTCAACGCGTGGATGACCTCGGTGTGGGGCGAGGGCTCTGTCCAGGCGAGCGCCGGCGTGCTCGGCGGCGCCTTCGACCCGACCTCGGACTACTTCACCAAGCGTGCCTGGCGCGCGGCCGAGGTGCCGGCCGCGAACATGGTCGCCGACGCGCGTTCGGTGGCCCGGATGTACGCCGCCACGGTGAGCGACGTCGACGGCGTCCGGCTGCTGGATCCGGCCACGGTCGAGCGGGCGATCGAGGTCCAGACCGACAAGACGCGGATGCACGGGCTGCCGCCGGGTCTGGACCTCCCGGCTGACCGCTCCTTCTACATGTCGCTCGGGTTCTGGCGGTCCTGCCCGCCCCAGCCGATGCTCGGGCCGAAGTCGTTCGGCCACCCGGGCTCCGGTGGATCGATCGGCTTCGCGGACCCCGACGCCGGTGTCGGCTTCGGCTACGTGATGAACCTCTGGTCGTTCCGGGTCGGCGAACCGCGGGCGTCGAGCCTGGCCGACGCGGTCAGGGCCTGCCTCGGCTGAGGGAGCGACCGTGGGAGGTGCGCAACGCACCTCCCACGTTCACTGCAGGGGGCGCTCTTCGGACCGTCAGCGCACGACCGCTACCGGACAGGGCGCGTTGTGCACCAGCGACCGGCTCGTCGAGCCGAGCAGTAGTCCGCGGAACGCGCCTCGCCCGCGCGATCCGACGGCCAGAAGCTCGGCCGTCCGGCCGGCATCGACGAGTACTTCGTCGGCGTGTCCGCGGACCAGTTCCTGCTTGACGAGCACGTCCGGGTACGTCTCGGAGTGACCCGCGATCGACTCCGCAAGGACAGCGGCGGCCTCTTGTTCCAGTGAATCGAGGTCGTAGACGAGTGGGAGCATGTCGCCTGGACCGGTGCGAACTGGATCGTGCCAGGCCAGTACGGCGGTGAGTGTGGTGTTCCGGGCCTGCGCCTGCGCGAAGGCGAAGTCGATCGCTGCCGACGACGTGGGGGAGCCGTCGACCCCGACGACGATTCCGTCCGCTCTCTCGGACTTCCAGCGGGGCGGGATGACAACGACCGGGCAAGGCGCCTGGGTCGCCACATGGGCGGAAACCGAGCCGGCAGCCAGATCACGGAACTCACCCAGCCCACGCGAACCGACCACCGTCAGCAGTGCATCGGTTGCCTCCTGCAACAAAGCTGGCGCGACGCCGCCGAACTCCAGCACCACTTCGATGTCCAGGCCGGGATGGTCTGCACGGATCTGCGCACACGTCTGGTCGAGCAACCGTTCGGCCTGTAGGCGCAGCGATTCGGTTTGCTCGGATATGCCCATCGACCCGGACACCGGGATCGCGAGCACGTGGACGAGGCGGACCTTCGCGTGCCGGCGGCCGGCTTCTGTGGCTGCCCAGTGGGCGGCCGTCTCGCTGGCCGGCGAACCGTCGTACCCGACGACGATGATCGGGGTTCCTGAGTTGGTCATGACGAGGTCTCCTGCAGCGGCCAGTGCCAGTCACGGACCTCCGGCAGGTCGTCGCCGTGCTCGAGGATGTAGGCGTGGTGGCGGGTTCGCTGGTCGACGAGCCACTGCCGGGCCTGCACCGCGCGCTGGCCCAGGCCAGGAACTCGATCGATCACATCGATCGCGAGGTGGAACCGGTCGAGATCGTTGCGGACGACCATGTCGAAGGGTGTGGTCGTCGTGCCCTCCTCCTTGTAACCGCGGACGTGCAGGTTGTCGTGGTTGTGTCGCCGGTAGGTCAGCCGGTGGATCAGCCACGGATAGCCGTGGTAGGCGAAGATGATCGGCTTGTCGGTGGTGAAGATGGCGTCGAACTCGGCGTCGGGCAGGCCGTGCGGGTGCTCCGAAGCCGGCTGCAGCCGCATCAGGTCGACCACGTTGACCACTCGGATCTTCAACCCGGGCACGTGCTCCCGCAGCAGACTGACCGCGGCAAGTGTCTCCAGCGTCGGTACGTCGCCAGCGCAGGCCATCACCACGTCGGGATCGCCCCCGTCGTTGCTCGCCCAGTCCCAGACCCCGAGTCCGCGGGCGCAGTGCAACTCGGCCGCCTCGAGATCCAGCCAGTCCTCCTGCGGGCTCTTTCCGGCCACGATCACGTTGATGTAGTCGTGGCTGGCCAGGCAGTGCGCCGCGGTGGAGAGCAAGGTGTTGGTGTCCGGCGGGAGATACACCCGGATCACCTCCGCCTTCTTGTTGACCACGTGGTCGATGAAGCCTGGGTCCTGATGCGAGAAGCCGTTGTGGTCCTGCCGCCAAACGTGCGATGTGAGCAGGTAGTTCAGGGAGGAGATCGGCCGACGCCAGGGCAGTTGACGGGTGACCTTCAGCCACTTGGCGTGCTGGTTGACCATCGAGTCGACCAGGTGCACGAAGGCTTCGTAACACGAGAACCATCCGTGCCGACCGGTCAGCAGGTATCCCTCGAGCCAGCCCTGGCAGGTGTGCTCGCTCAAGATCTCCATCACTCGGCCGTCCACCGCGAGGTGTTCGTCGGTCGGCAAAACCTCCGCGTTCCACGCCTTGTTCGTCACGTCGTACAGCGCGTCCAGCCGGTTGGAGGCGGTTTCGTCAGGTCCGAAGACCCGGAAGTTCCGCTCATGCTCGTTGGCCTGCATCACGTCGCGCAGGAAGGTTCCGAGCACCCTCGTCGGCTCGTGCTTGACGCTGCCGGGATGCGGTACATCGACGGCGTACTCCGAAAGGTCGGGGAGCTCCAGCCCGCGGGACAGAATCCCGCCGTTCGCATGCGGATTGGACCCCATCCGCCGGTGGCCGTCCGGAACCTGGTCCAGCAGTTGCCGAACCGGCCGCCCGGTCTCGTCGAACAGCTCCTCCGGTCGGTAGCTGCGCAGCCATTCCTCCAACAGCGCGAGGTGCTCCGGTGACGTTCGTACGCCGGACAGCGGGACCTGATGGGCTCGCCAGGTCCCCTCGATCAGGACGCCGTCGACCTCTCGCGGCCCGGTCCACCCCTTCGGCGTACGAAGGACGATCATCGGCCATGAACGACGCGGCGCGGACGGATCGGCCTTTGCCTCGGACTGGATGTCGGCGATCTCGTCGAGGACGTGGTCGATGGTGGCGGCGAGGCTCTGGTGGACGAGTTGGGGATCGTCGCCGTCCACCAGATAGGGCCGGTAGCCGTAGCCCTCCAGGAGACTAGTGAGCTCGTCGTCGCCGATCCGCGCCAGGATCGTCGGGTTGGCGATCTTGTAGCCATTCAGGTGCAGGATCGGCAGGACCGCGCCGTCGGTCCGTGGATCGATGAATTTGTTGGAGTGCCACGACGCCGCGAGCGGGCCGGTCTCGGCCTCGCCGTCGCCGACGACACAGGCGACCACCAGATCCGGGTTGTCCAGTACGGCGCCGTACGCGTGGCTGAGCGAGTAGCCGAGTTCACCGCCCTCGTGGATCGAGCCGGGCAGTTCAGGAGCCACGTGGCTCGGGATGCCACCGGGGAACGAGAACTGGCGGAACAGATGGTTCATGCCGTGCTCGTCTCGCGGTACGTCCGGGTAGGTGTCGCTGTAGCTGCCTTCCAGCCACGTGTTCGCGGCGATCGCTGGGCCGCCATGGCCGGGTCCGATCACGTACATCATGTTCAGGTCCCGCTGCTTGATCGCGCGGTTGAGGTGCACGTACAGCATGTTCAGCCCAGGCGTGGTGCCCCAGTGGCCCAGCAGCCTCGGCTTGACGTGCTCGGCCTGCAGCGGTTCGGTCAGTAGGGCGTTGCGCAGCAGATAGATCTGGCCGACCGACAAATAGTTGGCGGCCCGCCAGTAGGCATCCAGCGCCTGTACCTCGTCGTCCGTCAGTGGCTTGTCGCTGACCTGCCGCATCTGCGCTCCTCGGGTCGTCACGTGTGCTTCAACACTGCGGCCCGCGACGCCGAAGCAACCAGGGCCGAAGGTCCGTTGAACCAGGGCCAGTAGGTAACCGGCGAGAGCGTGGAGTTGAGTGGAAGGGGTGTGTCATGACACCTGTACGGATGTGGATCGGACTGGTTCTCGTCGCTCTCGGGCGAACGAGCCCGGCGAGGCCACCCGCCGGAAGGCTGCGGTGGCTTGAGGCGATCAGGATCGGCGGGTCGATGCGAGTAGCGCAAGGTCCTTTCCGATGACACCGTCGACGTCGAGGTGGCGTGCGTGGTGGAGCGCTTCCTTGGTGTCCACGGGCCAGGTGAAGACGGCGTCGGCTCCTCTGCGGAGCTCGGTGACCAGCTCTGGGGTGAGCAACCGGCGGTGCACGCAGACGCCGTACGACGGCCGGTTGCGGAGACGTCTCCGCAACCGATGCAAGCCGCGCCGGCTGCCGGCTGACAGCACGAGGCGTACCTGTGGATGCTCGCGGAAGGTGTCGAGCATCCACCAATGTTGTGTGCATAAGGTGATTGGGGCGTCCGGCAGCGCCGCAGCGAGCCTCTTCGCCAATCGTGGATGCACGCCTTTCAGGTCGAGTAGCAGGCGGGAGTCACCGTCCAGTGCCGCGAGCAGGTCGGCCAGCTCGAGCAGTGGCGTGTCGCGCCGGCGGACGAACTCGCCGTGATCCCAGAGCCACCACGGTCCGAGCGACTTGAGATGCCGCACCTCCAGGCGCCCTCGGAAGGCGTGGATGTCGGCCTCGACCAGGTCCGCGCCCGTGTCCAACGCTGCGCGCAACGTGGCCAGGTCGTTTCCGGCACGATGCGCGACGACGAGCCGAGGGCTCACGTCGTACCGGGATGTGGCTCGGTGAACCAGCCGCGCCAGCGCAGGAGCATGCAGCCGCCGCCCAGCAGGAGTGCCGGGATCCAGTAGAGCAACGCCGTCAGCGCAACCGCGCCGAATGCGGCGGTCCACGAGACACCGATCGACGCCAGACCCGCGACGAGAGCGCCTTCACGCGGGCTCGCGCCGTGCACGCCGGGAAGGACGCCGGCGAGCTGACTGGCTCCGAACACGGCGACGAGCTGCATCGCCGACACTGAATCGCCGACAGCGTGGATCGCTCCGATCAGCAGTCCGAGGATCGTGATCTGGTAACCGACCGACAGCATCACACCGAGCAGGAACACCTTCGGTGACGGCCACGGCCAGCGACGAGCCAGGCTGGGCCGCCGTCGGTTCACCACCAGGGCTGCCACGAGCACGACGGCCGCCGCGCCGAGGGCGACCGCGAGCACGACCGGAGGCATCGTCACCCCGCAGACCGCGACCGCGGCAATCAGTCCGACCGCGCCGACGAAACGGTCGAGCGCGACCTCCGAGACCGCAGCCGTCCGTCGTGCGCCGATGCGCTCCAGCCGATGGATCCGCCACAGGTCCGCGCCGGCGTGCCACGGGGAGATGATGCCGAGGATCTCACTCTCCGCGTACGCCCGCAGATGCCAGCGCCGTGTGCGGCCGCTGCCGGACAGCGCGTGCCAGCGCAGTGGGCACAGCACGTACTTTCCGATCGCGAACGGCAGCAGACCCACGAGGGCAGGCAGGACAGCCGTGTGTGGAACGCGGTCCACGTTCCACAGTGAGAGGCCGATGGCGGCCAGCAACGCGGTGATGCGGGTGACGCGGTGGGTGACAATCGCGTGGACGATCCGCCAGATCTGTGCGATGCGCACATGACCCAGTTGCACGGAGGGCTCCTTCCGGCGCCCGGGACTGCGGAGAGTGAGGGGGTCGCTCCAGCCAGCCGGGTACCTGACGCGTCAGACAATAGCTACGGTTACCAACTCCCGCATCCTGACGTGGACGCGTGGGCAGACCACAGCCAGAGCGAGGTGGATGTGGTGCTGCCTCGTCAGGTTGTACCAATTCGCCTGGTTGGTGCCGGGCGCGCCGAGGGCACGGGCTGAGGACTTCGGGCCAGCTGACGCCGGGCATACCGATCGGCCAGGCGGGTTGCGGCCAGCAAGGCGAGCAGGGCGATGGTGCCGCCGGCCAAGGCGTCGAAGAGGTAGTGGTTCGCGGTGAGCACGATCGAGGCGAGCATCACCGGCGGCATCAGCCAGCCGAAGAGCCGGCCCAGCCAGTGGCCGGCCAAGCTCGCCCAGGCGATTCCCATCAGCAGGTTCCAGCCGAAGTGCAGGCTGGGTACGGCGGCGTACTGGTTGACGAACTGGGGCGGTTGCAGCACCCGGTACGCCGAGGTCTGCTCGGTGACCGTGTCGACGAAGCCGTACCCGGTCAGGAACCGTGGCGGCGCCACCGGGAACACCGCGAAGATGACCAGTCCGACCGCGCCGGAGATCAGCATCGCGTTGCGGAACCGCGAGTACTCGTCGCGGTGCCGCAGCAGGAGCCACAGCAGGGTGGCGGCGAGTACCGGCCAGTGACCGTAGATGTACACGTAGCTGACCGCTTCGAGGAGCCAGCCGTGGCCGGTGACGGCATCCTGCAGCTCGGGCTCGGCGAAGACGCCGGCGGAGCGCTCGAGGTCGACCACCCGCTCGGCGTTGCGGTACGCGAGGTCGATCCTTGTCCCGATCAGACCGCGGACGCCGAAATAGAGGCAGATCGCGGTGAGGATGAGCGCGACCTCCCACGCGACCCGCCGACGGTGTGCTCCGACCAACCTCGCTGACATAGCTCACCCCTACCGACCAGGGTGCCCGATCACCACCAGCGGGCACAGGGACCTTCGGGTCACTCGCCCGGAGGCGTTGTGCCCGGTGCCGGCCGCGTCATCGTGGATCAGCCTCCGATCGTGGCTGCGGGGATGACGGCCACCGGGCAGTCGGCGTGGTGGAGGACGGTCTGGCTGACCGATCCGAGCAACATGCCGCTGAAGCCGCCCCGCCCGCGCGCCCCGAGCACGATCAGGCGTGCGTCGGCGGACAAGCGGAGCAGGTGCTCGGCGGGATGACCGGTGATCTGGACGAGTTCGGCGCCCTGGCCGTGGTCGCGGTCGTGCACCGCGGCCTGTAGCTCCTCAGGTGTGATCCGGTGGAGGTCGGTGTGCGGTGGCTGGGCAGCGACCACCCGGACGTTGAGATCGTGCCGGTCGGCGTAGTCCAGGCCGAACTCGAGCGCAACCTGGCTTGCGGACGAACCGTCGTACCCGATCACCACACGACTGCCGGACTCGCCACCGAGATCGGGGCGCACCACGACGATCGGGCACCGGGCGTTGGCCGCCAGCTCCAGTCCGGTCGAGCCGATCAGCGCGCCCAGCATCACACCGAGGCCGCGGCTGCCGATCACCACCAGGTCCGCGTCCGCCGACGCCTTGATCAGAGCGGCCGACGGAGAACCGTCCTCGAGCCGGCCGTCGACAGCCACGTCGGGATCGAGTTCGCGGGCGAGCGCGACGGCGGCGCCGACGATCTGGTCAGCGGCCGCGCGGTGCTCGGACGTCTTCTCGGTCTGCCCGGGGCGCAGCGGTGTGACTGCCTGGATCAGGTGCAGTTCGGCTCCGCGGGATGCAGCTTCAGCCGTCGCCCATCGGACCGCGGCCTCGGCGGCCGGCGAGCCGTCGACACCGGCCACTACTGGTCTGGGTCTCATTGCCGTCTCCTCCCCGTAGCCCACACCTTCACGATGCACCGGTGCCCACCTACACGGGCAGGGGCAAAGGTCCCGCGACCTGAGGACAGTCCCAGTGTCTGGAGACCTTGGACCCTGGTCCGGTGGCACACGAGTGGCGACCTTGGAGATGACAAGGGGAGACGAGGCGCCATGACTACCGAACGCACGACCGCGAGCAATTCGACTCACGTGGGCGGCCCCCCGTCGGGTGTGCGCCGCACTGCCGTGACGCTGTGGTCCACCGTCGCGCTTGCTCTGGGCATCGTGATGGCGTCGGCCTACGGTTTGCTGGCCGCCGAGCCGTACCGCGATCTTCCGGCCGCGACCGTCCTGGGCGCGCAGGCCCAGGACGTCTGCAGCATCCTGGTCGCCGGCGTCCTGGTCTTCCTGGTCCGTCGGCCCCAAGTCTCTCCGCGAGGCCATCTCGCCCGGCTCGGCCTCCTGGCGTACGTCGTGTACAGCTACGCGATCTACCTGACCGGCGTCCCGATGAACCGCGTCTTCCTTGTGTACGTGGTGATCGAGTCGCTCGCCGGCGCGGCTCTGCTCAACGGGCTACTTCGTCTGCGTGGTTCGGCGTGGCAACGGCCCGGCTCGCGGCGCCTCGAGCGTGGGACCGGCTGGATGCTGCTCGTCGTAGCGGTCCTGTTCGCGCTGCTCTGGCTCTCGACGCTTGTTCCGTACGCCGCTGGCGGACCTGTCCCCGACCCGGAGGGAGTCGGCGGCACGCCGTACCCGGTGTTCGTGCTCGATCTGGTCGTCGTACTTCCGTGCATCGCTGCCGTGGGCGTGATGCTGCTGCGCGGCCGCCCCGTCGGCGGTCCATTGGCGGTGGTGGCGCTGATCAAGATTGTCACGTTGTTCACGGCGCTCTGGGCAGGAGTCGCGGCAGTTCTGGTCACCGGCGAGACGTTGCACCTCGGTCCCGACGCTGGTCCGTCGGCAGCGTTGCTCGTGGCAAGCGTTTGGCTGACGGTGCGATGGCTTCGCGCTCTACGTGCCGATGAGCACACCTTCCTCCGACCGAGCCTGTGGGACGACGCGTCCCCATCCGACCACCCGACGCGAGGTGTGCAATGACCGAGATCGCGACGCGAGACCGAATACCTGTGGGCCAGGACCGGCAGTGTGCTGCTGTGCATCGTGCTTCATGCCAGCTTCACGCCCGCCCAGGACAATCTCATCCTGATGGCGCACGACCGGGCCTACACGTCCGCCTTGGACCGCCCCGACTGGGTCATCCTGGCTGTCTATGTGGTCGCGGCGGCGGTCCTCGTAGCGGTCACCAAAGGCCGCCTGGGCGTACGGCGGAGGTAACGTCCAGGCGGCCGTCGGGATTCAGGCAACGATCGGGGCGGGCGTGGCCCGGTGTTGGGTACGACTTACTGTGATGGCGATCAGTGATCCGCCGATCATGAGGAGGAGCAGGCCGACGCCGATCAGGGCGTAGGAGGCGTCGTCGAGCCAGGGGATGGTTGCTGCGACGGCGAGGTCGGTCTGTACTGGCCGGGTGCCGTCCGCGTTCATCACCACGACGGTCCAGGAGCCGGACCGCGGCTGCCAGTCAAGTGTCTGCTGACCAGCTCCGGCAGTCTTCGCCACCCAGAACGACTCGTCGCCCGGTGGGATCGATGGTGCCTGTCCGGCCCGCTGTTCGTTCGCCGTCACGTTCTGGTCCAGCCGATGGATCACGGTGTGCTCGATCGGCGCCAGGTACGTCGTTGCGCGGCCGGCCGGTGCGATTCCGATGAACACGGGCGCCGACGTGGCGCTGACCGCAGTGATCCGGACGTCGCCGAGCATGCGGTCCATCACCCAGTCCGGGCCCTCGAAGTGCATGGCGCCCGCCTCTGTGGTGATGGCATACCCCGGGCTGGAGAACCGGTTGAGGTCGGTGCCGATGTAACCATTGGAGTCGCGGGCGGTCTGGTCCGCCCACAGCCCGACGGCGCCGGTGGGCACCATGCCCATACCGGCCAAGACCAGCACAGATCCCGCGACAACGCTGATCGCGCGCCCGGGAGTCCAGCGGTGCGCCGGTTGGTCGGCGTACTGGGCATGAGTCGTCGGCTGACCGCCGCCAGACTGGGCAGGGACCGACTGGGTGACTGGATGAGTCTGCGGGCTGTCCTCGACGGCATGCGATGCGGTTCCGCTGCCTGCGTCGAGGCGGAACGGCGGGTATTCGTCCGTCATCAGCAGGACGTAGCCCGCGACCCGGTAGACCCAGCGGTTGAAGCCGATGATCAGGTCGAACAGATCGCGCGGATACCGGCCGGTGAAGAGCAGGACCACTGCCGAGATCAGTACCAGGATCCCGATCAGGCCACCGCCTTCAGCCGAGATGGCGGTATCAGCGACCCGATAGGACAGGTACGGACCGCCGCCGAGCAGAATCGCAATGACCACCAGGTGCGGGAAGGCCAGCAGCCACTTCACCAGTACGAGTCCGTGGGACAGCCGTGGCGGGTAGTCGACCGAGAGCCGGGCCGGATAGTCAGGTACGTCGGCCAGCGTGAACGGCGGGTAGCGATCGGTGCCGAGCGCGCTGTAGGCGTAGAAGCCGACTCGCCAGCTCCACCGCAGAACTCCGGTGGTGAAGTCGAAAATCGACCGTGGATACCTGCCGGTGAACAGGATCGCGAAGAACGCGATCACGCTGAGCACCAGGCAGGCGAGCCAGAGGAAGGCCAGGACGACGTAGTGGGGAATGGCGAGCAGCCATTTCACCAGCCACAGACCGCGGCTGACGGACGGATCGAGGTTGCCCTCGAGCCGGATCGGATAGTGCTTCATGATTCCTCCTTGGTGCGGTCCTTCAGTCCGCAGACGCAGGTGCCGTGGTGTGGCACACGTAGCGCTCGACCAGCTGGTACGGCCCGCCGCTGACGGAGGCCTCGTTGCGCCACGTCATCGTGGCGTCGTCGACGAGCTGCCAGCGCAGGCGGATCCGAATCGGCTTGCGGTCGATCGTCTGGAAGGTGAGCAGATCACCGTCGATCCAGCCACGCATGATCTCGGTGTGCCCGTAGTTGTCGGCGATGGTGGCGCGGTACTCCTTGGCCTGCGGGTCCCAACCGGCCACCCAGTGCAGCTGCCAGCGGAGCACGAAGGTGCCGTCGGCAAGGAACTGGTCCTGCCAATAGTCCCCGACGATCCACAGACCGTCCTGGATCACGCGGTGTGCGGCCCCGCCGGTCGCAGTCATCGGGGGACTGTCGGGGCCGAGCGCGCCAGCCTCGATCGTGCCGGTCCAGGTGACGTCGCGGTGGAAGCGGGCGAGGGCGCGCATCTCCGCGCCTGCCTGGAGTGGCATCGAGATCGTGCCGGGCCGGATGGTCATCACATACTCCTCATTGGTGATGTGGTGCGGAGAAGCCGGCTCACCTGCCGTGGCTGGTGGCGATGTCGCGGCCGTCGAGGGCCGGCAGGGCGATGGCGACCAGGACGGCGGCGCCGCCGAGGAGCCAGAGGTAGGCAGCCGGCAGTCCGGCGCCGAGAGGTCCATCGGTGAAGGCCTGGTGGAACGGTGAGAGCGGCGCCCAGTCGGCGGGTCCGGATCGCGAGCTCCATCTGGTCGCCTCCTTCCACTCCACTTCTGACGCTAGGAAGGGAAGGCGGATCTGGTCAGGGTCCAAGGTCCACACCACCCGGTCCGTAGGCCCCTTCGTGGTCCCGGGAGGCTGCCAGAGTGCGCGACCGGGGCGGAAGACCCGGGAACAGGCGACCAAGGTCCCGCCCGAAGGTGTGTTTGGGCCCTGCCAACCGAGCGTCGGGTCGGCAATCGTCGAGCTGAGACGTTCGACCTTGGAGGACGATCGACCATGAAGGCGCTTGTTTACAACGGTCCCGGGCAGCGCAGCTGGCGGGACATGCCGGATCCGGTGATCGAGGATCCCGAGGACGCGATCGTGCGGGTCGACGCAGTGACCATCTGCGGGACGGACCTGCACATCCTGAAGGGTGACGTACCGTCCGTGCAGGAAGGCAGGATCCTCGGCCACGAGGCGGTCGGCACGATCACCGCCGCCGGCGCGGGTGTCAGGGGAGTGGCGGTCGGCGACCGTGTCCTGATCTCGTGTATCACGTCGTGTGGCCGGTGCGAGTACTGCCGGCAGGGCCGGTACGGACAGTGCCTCGGTGGAGGCGGCTGGATTCTCGGCCACCTCATCGACGGGACGCAGGCTGAGCAGGTCAGAGTGCCGTTCGCCGACCGGTCGGTGTACAAGCTGCCCGACAACGTCGGTGACGAGTCGGCGCTGCTGCTGGCCGACATCCTGCCGACGGCCTACGAGGTCGGTACGCTCAACGGCCGGGTGCGGCCGGGAGACACCGTCGTCATCGTCGGCGCCGGACCTATCGGCCTGGCCGCGATCACCACCAGCAAGCTGTTCAGCCCGTCCTACATCATCGTGGTGGATATGGCGGAACCGCGTCGCAAGGCCGCGCTCGACCTCGGCGCCGACCTGGCCATCGGACCCGACGAGAACGTGGCCGCCGCCGTACGCGAGATGAGCAACGGACTGGGCGCCGATGTGGCGATCGAAGCCGTCGGCATTCCCGCTACCTTCGAGCTCTGCACCGAGGTCATCCGTCCCGGCGGCACGGTGGCGAACGTCGGCGTGCACGGCGCACCTGCGACGCTGCACCTGGAAGACCTGTGGATCAAGGACGTGACAATCACGACCGGGCTGGTCGACACCGCGACGACGCCGCGGCTCCTGTCGATGCTGGCTGCGGGCCGGTTGGCGATGCCAGGACTGATCACCCACCGCTTCGGACTGGACGAGATGCAGGACGCGTACGACGTCTTCAGTCGGGCGGGCGAGACCGGTGCGCTGAAGATTGCCTTGTTCACCGAGCAGGGCATGGAGCCGGAGACGCACGCGACCTGACAACGGCGGGCCTGGCCCGGCGGGGCCAGGCTCAGCTGCTTGTCAGCGCCATGCGTCCAGTGTCTCGTTCCACGGGCGCCGCGGCGTAAGGCCGGATCCCTCGGTCGGGTACCCGAGGCGGATGATCAACTGGGGCCACGCGTCGCGGCCGATCAGGGTCCGGACCTGGTCGCGCAGAGCCGGGTACTCGAGGGCCTGGTTGAGGAACGAGGCCGCCAGCTCGTAGGAAGTTGCCGTGAGCCACACTCGCTGCAGCGCCATGCCGGCTCGCACCCAGGCTCGCTCGTCGTCATCCGCGGTCGCGAGTACCGCGATGACCGGCGTCGGCTCGAAGGCTGCATGCTCGCGGTGGGGGATGTCGACACCCGCGGACAGGTCCCGGACGGCGCCGGCGCGGGCCGGCAACGGGCCGAGTACGGAGTCCGGAACGCCCTCGGCCGTGCGATCGCCGCCGATCCACCGCAGCCTCTCGTGCAGCCGGTCCTCCTCGTGAACGTCGCGGTCGTCGGCGGACCGGACGATCGGACCAAGACCTGCACGCTGCTCGTCGTCCAGCCAGCGCAGCTCCGCGTGTTCCGATGTCGCTGCCTCGATCAGCAGCTGCATCAATCTGGGCGACATCGGTCGGTCGACCATCGGGCCGCGATAGGTGAAGCGCCGGCTCACTTCGCCGTACAGGGAAGCGAGGCCCGCGACCGGAACCCTGCGGTCGGCCAGGAAGATCCGGACCACCACATCCGGTACGGCGGGATCGGGGTCGATCGCCAGCGTCGTCTCGTGGCCGAGCATGGCCGCGGCGACGCGGAGGTTGAAGGCCGCGGCGCCGAGACCGACACGGACGAATCTGTTGGACAGATCGGCTGCGGGCAGGGCGCGGTCGGTGTCCAGCAGGACGTCGATCACCGAGCCGTTGATCTCGAACCGCCAGGGTTGAGTGTTGTGCATCGAGGGTGCCTGTCCGGCGGCGGCGAGCATGATGCCCACCTCATCCTCGGTCACGAAGCTGGTCGTGCTCATGTCGATTCCTTCCGGGCCCCGCTGGATCAGAACTGATGCGCATGGTCGAGTTGGTGAACGCGGCGGACGACCGTGCCGAGGACCCGGATCACCGCGAGCGTCTCGTTGATGCGTAGCTCCAGGTGGGCGGTCTGGCCCGGCCTGACCAGCTCACGCTGGAGGTCGTCGAGCAGGTCGACCGCATGGGTGAGCTGGTCCGCCACCACATGCCCGTACGTCGTGGCCGGCGCCTCTGCTCGCAGTTGAGGAAGAATCCGGTCGCGGTAGGTAGTGACTGTTCGCTGTGCGGTGATCATCAGCCGCTCGCGTTGGGCCCAGTCGCCCGCCGCGTACTCGTCCTCGAGACGGGCAAGGTCATCGTCCCAGCGGTCGAAGTCACGCAGCAGTGCATCGGTTGCGTTCATTGTCGGTAGTCCTCCTCGACCTGACTCGGCGACGCATGAGTGGTTGCGTTCTCAGCCTGCTGCAGTACGCCGCCGGCGGGCAGCGGCATGGGTCCCGACTAGCCGGGTCCTTCGGCAGGTCCGGTGGTGACCGCGGTCTCTGCCGGTGTCGTGGAAGCGGCGGAAGGATCGAGGTGAAGGAGTCAGGGGAGAGGACATGACCATGAACACCGGCAACTGGCCGATCATCGTCGGCGTGGACGCTTCCTGGCGTGAGACCGGCGCACTCGAGTGGGCGGTGCAAGAGGCAGAGCTTCGGCACGAGCCGCTGCGTGCGATCCACGTCATCGACGAGGCGGTCCGTGGTACGCCGTACTGGTCGCCGATCGTCATCGACGACACCGCGACGAATCTGGTCGGCGATGTCCACTGGCACCTCGACAGCTCACGCAGCAGGTTGGACTACGACGCCGACCTGCGGGTGGGGGCACCTGCCGTCAAACTCGCCGAGGCCGCCGAGGGCAGCGCCATGCTGGTCGTCGGGCGGCGGGGCATGGGTGCCTTCAAGAGGCTGCTGATCGGCTCGACCTCCGAGGCGGTGGTCCACCAGGCGACCGTGCCTGTGGTGGTCGTACCGGACGGATGGAAACCGAACGACCACGCCGGTCCGGTCCTCATCGCGATCGACGACTCCGGTCAGAACTACGCGGCGATCGAGTTCGCGGTCGCGGCTGCCGAGGAGCGGCGGGTACCGCTGCGCATCGTGCATGTCTGGGACCTGCCCAACATCTACAGCTGGGACGCGATGAACGTCGCAGGGGTCAGCACCGAGTGGGCCGAGAACGCCCAGCGGTACGTCGAGTCCGTCGCCGACAAACTGCGCGTGAAGCATCCGCAGCTGACCGTCGAGGTCGATGTCCGCTGTGGCCACGCGGTCGATGGTGTGATCACTGCCGCGCAGGTCGGCGACGCCCAGCTGCTGGTCGTCGGTGGCCGCCGCATCCGCAGGGTCACGTCGATGCTGCTCGGCTCGGTCAGTCGCGGCGTGCTTCAGCATGCGACCTGCCCGATCGCGGTCGTTCACACCGCCTGACGAAGGGCACTGACGATGATTGTGATCATGCATGACGCCGGCGGACCGGAGTTGGTCTGGATCATGCTCGCCTTGACGGCTTGGCTGGCCGTGGTGGCTGGTGCCATAGCAATTGGCGTGCACCTGATCAGGCAGAGTCGGCCGGTGCCGCGGCGGCTTCCGTCGCCGCTCGACATCCTCGAGCGCCGGTACGCCGCTGGTGAGCTCGATCGCGATGAGTTCGACGAGGCCCGCGCTCGGCTGCGTGAGCACGACATCGATCTCTGAACCAGCCCGTGGGCGACGGGGCGCCCGTCGGGATCAAAGCGGCCCGTGAAGGAGGCCATGATGTCCGCGCAAATGCCCAAATCGCCTGAGCAAGCTAACGATCCGGGGTTGAGGCACCACCAGAGTGTGAGAGGCCGCGTTGCGACGAGCTCGAAGGTCTGGTTCGTCTGGATGGTCGGCATGTGGGTGGCGTTCTTCGTCCTGCTCCGAACGGATCGCCTGGACGCGCTCGCGAACTCGATCCAGGGCCTGCCGTGGTTCGCCGAGATCGTCGTCTGGTTCCTGTTCTTCCCCTGGGTGCTGGGTACCGCGGTCTGGACCGGCGACTTGTCGGAGTCGGTCCGCGTCCTCCTGGTCGTGATCTTCGCCGCCGGCTGGACGATCATCTCGATCCCACGCCCGAAGAAGCCCACGACCCCACGAGCCCGGAAGCCTGCAGACCAGTAGCGCCAGCTCACCGATCCAGCCGTGCTGGTGGCACGAAGTCCTGGTGAGGGCGCACGTTCGGCCCTCGCGGGAACTGTCGTTCGGAGGGATCGAGGGAAGGGAACGGGCGATGACCACCATCATCGAGCAGGGCACGACCGACCTGGGGCTGGACGAGGCGATCGTGGTCAGCGGCCTGTCGATCCACGGCATACGGATCGCCGACTTGCGGGTCCGTCGTGGCGAGGTCGTCGCTCTGGTCGGCCCGAACGGTGCGGGTAAGAGCACGGTGAGCCGGGCCGTCGTCGGAGCACGGCCGGCGGCCGAGGGGTCGGTGCGAGTGCTGGGCCTGGACCCCTTCGACGATCGGGACGAATTGAAGCTGCGTGTCGGCTTCCTGGTGAAGGACCTGGAGACGATGGGCTCGCTGAACTCCCGGGACGTGCTGGACATCTGTGCCGCGGTGCGTGACTGCACCGCTTCGTTCGCCCTGGAGCTCGCTGAACGGCTGCGCCTGGACCTGGATCGTCCGATGGGCCAACTGTCTCGCGGGCAGCTGCGCAGGCTGGGCCTGGTACAGGCGTTGATGCACCGGCCGGATGTCATCGTGCTGGACGACCCGATGACCGACCTCGACGACCACGGTCGCCGCGAGCTGGCCGTGGTGCTGCGCGACGTGGCGACAACCGGTACCGCGGTACTGATGACCGCCACCAGCGCCGACGACGTCGAGGGCTGCGCTACTCGGATCGTGCCGGCGAGCTGATCGCGCCGGCGATGCCGGCGGCCCAGTGCTTGATCAGCTTCCAGTCGCGAGAGTCGCCGGCCAGATCACCTCGGGCGAGCCGACGGGCCAGGAAGCCCTTGGCTGTCTGGGGATCGAGTCGTCCGGCGAACGTCATCACCGGTGGCGTACCGATGAGCCGGGCCGGCCGCCGGACGTTCATCGGCAGCTCCTGCTCCTGGTCCTTGTCCGGTCCGACGGGTCCGCTGTGGAAGAGCCAGACCTGCCGGTCGCCGAGCTCGTCGACATGCTTGCGGAGGAAACGCACCGCTTCCGGACGCCAACGGCGGATATAGATCGCGCTGCCGACGATCACCGCGTCGTACTCGGCGATCGACCCGACGTCAGCGACGTTCCGGACGTCGACCTGGTGACCGTGTTCGCGCAGCTCGTCACCGATCGCCTCGGCGATCTCGGCGGTCGCGCCCATCTTGGTGGCATAGGCCACGAGTACCTGTCCGGACATCGAAGCCCTCCAGTTCAAGTGCAGAGCCCGCCGCTCGTTCACGGCAGGTTCGGGACGGTCAGCTGACGTGTACGGCGATGACGCCGCGGACGGTGCCGACGACGGCTTCGGCCTGGTGGCGGGCCTGATCGCTGACCGGCCCGGACACTTTCACGACGCCGTCGTCGACCTCGACCCGCCAGTCGGGGTTGCGGTCGTGCAGTCGCCTGGCGACGTCGGTGCGGATCTGGGTGTCCCGCTCGGCGAGGAAGTGGATCACGTCGCTACGGCTGATCACACCGATCACCCGGTTCTCCTGGAGAACCGGCAAGCTTTTCACCATCGTGGCGCGCAGCAGGTCGATTGCGTCGTCCAGGACGTCGTCGCTGTGCACGCTCACCACCAGGCGCGCCATCACCTCGGCCACCCGGCGCGGCCGGGCGCTGGCCGACATCCTGATCGGAACGGACAGAGCCCGGTCATCCAATTGCAGAGCGTCCTGCATGAGGTCCGCCTCGCTCACCACGCCGACCAGGTGACCGCGGCGGTCGACCACCGGCAGCGCACTGATCTTGTGCTCGTCGAGCAGGTGGAGCGCCTCACCGACCGGGGTCTCGCCCAGTACCGTGATCGCCGGTGTGCTCATCAGGTCTTGGATCAGCATCGCAATTCACCTCATTCGGTTCGCCTGCTGCCATTGCACGCCGTATCCGGGGCTCGGAGCAGGGCCGAAGGTCACTGGCAGGCGGGTCACTCGGCGCCCCGACCGGGTCAGCGACCGACCAGACCTGCGGCGTGGTCGGGGACCTGTGTCTGCATGTCGCGCGGAGTGCGTTCATAGCCGCCGGATGGGGGCCGGGGTGGGAGCTCCAGCGGCGGGCGCTGCACCTCGTAGTACGGGACGGTGGACAGCAGGTGGGCGATCATGTTGATCCGGGCCGAGCGCTTGTCCTCGCTCTCCACCACGTACCACGGCGCCTCCGGGATGTCTGTGTGGACGAACATCTCGTCCTTGGCGCGCGAGTACTCCTCCCAGCGGGTGATCGACTCCAGATCCATCGGAGAGAGCTTCCACTGGCGCATCGGGTCGTCGAGCCGGCTGCGGAAGCGCTTCTCCTGCTCGCTGTCGCTGACCGAGAACCAGTACTTGCGCAGCAGTACGCCGTCCTCGACGAGCAGTCGCTCGAAGATCGGGCTCTGGTGCAGGAAGCGGGCGTACTCCTGGCTGGTGCAGAACTTCATCACCCGCTCGACGCCGGCCCGGTTGTACCAGCTGCGGTCGAACAGCACGATCTCGCCGGCCGCCGGCAGGTGCTCGACGTACCGCTGGAAGTACCACTGCGTCTGTTGCCGCTCGGTCGGCGCGGGGAGTGCGACGATTCGTGCGACCCGGGGGTTGAGGAATTCCGTCACCCGCTTGATCGTGCTGCCCTTGCCGGCCGCGTCGCGTCCCTCGAAGACCACCACGAGGCGCGCGCCCTCGACCCGCACCCACTCCTGCAGCTTGACCAGCTCGGCCTGCAGCCGCAGCAACTCACTTCGGTAGACCTTCTTCGGCAGCCGCCGGTCCTTCTTTCGAGCCATCACTGTCCTCCCTTGATCCGATAAGCGACGGGTACGTCGGCGGCCGTCAGGAGCTGGTCTCCAGAGGCGTCAGCGGACGATCGCGACGGGGCAGTGGGCGTGGTGCAGGACGCTCTGGCTGACCGAGCCGAGAAGGAGCCCGGTGAAGCCGCCGCGGCCGCGGGACCCAACGACCACAAGGCTCGCGGACTCGGCGGCGAGCAGCAGGGTGCGCGCGGCACGACCGGTCATCAGTCGGGTCTCGCACTCGACGTCAGGGTGATCCGCCATCGCGCCGGCCACCGACTCGGCGACCAGCACGCGGCCGGACTCCTGCACCGCGACCTCGTCGAACTGGAGCATCGTCTGGCCTTCGTCGAAGGTGAGGAACGGGCTCGTCCAGGCGTGGACAGCGATCACCCGCGCACCGAGCGCCTCGGCCTGATCGAAGGCGAAGTCGATCGCCTTCGCGGAAACCTTCGAGCCGTCCACGCCGACGACCACGGTCGGCTTCTCGAGCGCCCGTGGATGCACGTCGGGCGGCACCACGAGGACCGGGCACTGCGCGTGGGCACTGACCTGGACAGTCACGGAGCCGAGCAGGAGCCCGGTCGAGCCGCCGAGTCCGCGGGAGCCGAGGATGATCATCCGGGCCTGGGCGCTCTCCTCGATCAGTGTCTCGGCCGGCGTGCCTTCGGTCAGGACAGTCTCCACCTCGAGGTCCGGCTGCTGCGCACGGAGTCCGTCCGCGAGGGCGGCGAGCCCACCTTCCCGAGCGGTACGCACCGCCTCGAGCGGTACGACGGTCCCGGGTGTGGGACGGACTGTGATCACGAGCTCGAACACCTCGACGACGCGCAACCGCGCATGCAGCCGGACCGCCTCGGAAGTGGCCCAGTGCAATGCTGTGAGACTGGCGGGTGAACCGTCGTACCCTACGACGATCGGTGCGGTCTGTGACGACATCGTGCCTCCTCGACCTGGCGTGATACCTCGACTGTCCCCGACCGCGGCCGCGCACAGTAGGGCTCAAGGCCCGTATTCCTTCAGCCGCCTACTCCGGCGGGGGAGTGGGCCGGACGAACTCCGAGACCGGTCGGCGTGGGGTGGAGGACGGCGGGCGGGCGTGGCCGAAGCGGATCACCATGTCGGCGAAGCCGGCCTTGCCGGTTGTCCGCTGCACCTCCTGGCGCAGGTCGTCGTACTCGAGCGGCTGGTTCAGGAACGAGGCGGCGACACCGTGACGAGTCGCCGTCAGCAGGACGCGCTCCAGCGCCAGGCCGGCAGCGACCTGGTCTGCGGGCTCGTCGTGCTCGGTCGACAGCACGGCCAGGTTCGGGTGCTGCTCGAATGCCGCCTGGGCACGGGTCCGATCCGCTGGCCGGGTCCCCATGTCGCGGAACGCCGTCCGATAGCTGCCGGCTCGGGGCCCGAGTGCGGAGCTCGGGATGCCGTCGTCCGCACGGTCGCCGCCGACCCAGTGGGCCCGTTCGGCGCGGCGGTGCCAGTCACCGATCTCGCGCAGGTCGGTGTCGAGGAACATGTCGACGACGGTCTCGATCTGCTCGGCCGACAGCCAGGTGAGCTCGGCCCCTTCGGCCAGCGCGGCCCTCACCAGGTCGATCCGGGTCTCCTGGGCCAGCGGCGCGGTCCGGATCGGATCGCGGCTGGTGTGGCGGCGCGGGATCTCTGCGGACAGGTCGAGCAGCTGCTGGTCCGGCGTGTTGCTCGGCTCCAGCACGATCCGGGCGAGCAGGTCGGGTTCGTCCGCCTCCGGGGCCAGACCGAGCCAGGAGCCGTATCCCAGCGCGGCGGCCGCGCAGCGCAGGTTGAAGGTCGCCGTCCCGGCCGCGATTCGCATCGCCCGGCCGGTCGGATCCTCCGCCGGCAGTGTGCGGGCTCCGTCCAGGTAGATGTCGATCACCTGGTCGTTCACCTCGAACCGCCACGGCTGGGTGTTGTGCATGCTCGGCGCCGCCACCGCCGCGCGCAGCAGTACGTCGATCTGTTCTGCCGACAGCTGGATGTCCGACATGGGGGCCCTCCTCGACCTGCATCGGCGGCCTGAGGTGCCGCGTTCTCAGCGTGCCTGGATTCGGTCGGCCGCGGACAGCGGCAACGGTCCTGAAGGGTCGGGCCTTTCGGCAGCCCGGACGGTGACCACGGCCCCTGCCACGAACACCGACGGACGCCGGACGATCGAGGCAACCAGCAAGACGAAAGGACAAGATCATGACCACCACCCCGCAGCGGACGAACCTCGCGGCACCTGTGCTGGCGCCCGATAGCGACTCGCGCCCGGTCATCACGGTCGCGGCCGGCCGTGCGCTGGCCGTACTGCGGATCGCCTACGGACTCAGCTTCCTGTGGGCCTTCTTCGACAAGGTTTTCGGCTTCGGTTACGCCACCCCGGCCGGCAAGGGCTGGATCGACGGCGGCGACCCGACAGCGGGATTCCTGGGCAAGGGCACCAGTGGCCCGTTCGCGGACTTCTACCAGTCGCTGGTCGGTGACTGGTGGGTCACCCCGCTGTTCATGGTCGGCCTGGCCGGGATCGGTCTTGCGCTGACGCTGGGCATCGGGATGCGGATCGCGGCTGGCACCGGTGCGTTGCTGTACATCATGATGTGGACCGCCGCCCTGCCGCCGGAGAACAACCCGGTGCTGGACGACCACATCCTCGGTGCGATCACCGTTGTGGTTCTGGCCCTGGTTGCCGCTGGCAACGTGTGGGGCTTCGGCCGCTGGTGGGGCAAGCTCGACCTGGTCCAGCGCTACCCCTGGCTGCGGTGATCTGGATGCCGGCAAAGCCTGTGATCCACGTCGGGTTCGACAACTCCTGGCGTGACACCGGCGCCGAATGACCCCCACGGGCCGAAGGTCCCGCGGGGGTCAGCCATCTGTCACGCGACCAAGGGCACGGCGGCTCTGCCGCCGGTGCGTACTCGCTGAGACGCTCGAAATGTCAGAAGTGGAGGGACGTCATGAGCACCTGGGCACGGACCGGCCCCATCGCGGTGGAGGTTGACGGCACGGCGGAGGGTCTGCGGATCGTGGACTACGCCTGCATGGAGGCATTGCGGATCGGCGCCGAGTTGATTCTTGCTGCGCCGTACCATGCGCATGCGGCGCACTCGCCCATGCAGCCCGGCCAACTGCCGGAACCGCCGGCTGAGCTCGCCGACGCCAGCCTGCGCGCGGCTGTCGCGCACATCCGGCACCGCTACGGCTACGGTCTCCAGCTGAACGCGGTCTCGCAGGAAGGATCCAGGCAGCGGGTCCTGCCGACGATCGCCCGGCACGCCCGGATGCTGATCGTCGGACGAACCCGTGCGCGCGGACCGCAGCGCCTGCTTGCCGCGCAGGGCAATCTGTTCCTCGCCGGGCGGACCGGTTGCCCGGTCGTCGTCGTTCCGCTGTCCTGGCGGCCGTCGGCCGCCGACCGGAAAGTTGCCGTCGGCATCGACGGTACGCCGCTGTCGGCCGAAGCACTGGAGTTCGCCTTCAGGGAGGCCGCCGACCGGGAGGGCGATCTGATCGTCCTGCATGCCGGCGAGGACAAGGTCCGCGAAGACGCCGGCCACTCCTGGATCACCCGCGCCGACCACGCCATGTCCGAGGCACTGGCGCCCTGGGCAAGCGAGTTCCCGGAGGTCCGGGTGACGAGGTTCCTCACCGGCCGAGACGCGGTGGCGGCGCTGGTCCACGAGAGCCGGGAGGTGGGACTGATCGTGGTCGGTGCGCATGCTGGCCCACTGGCCATCGCCGATCCGGTCGCACGCCGTTCGGTGGCCGCGATGACGTGCCCGGTCGCGATCGTTCCCCATCACCCGACCGTCGCCGAGCGGGAACGGTTACTCGCGAAGCCCGTTCTGCGCGGCGAGCTCGTCGTACCGACCTACTGACAGGAATGACATACCACGGCAAGATCAACTACGAGTGGTGTGGGTATGAGCATCAAGGTTGGTATCAACCGCGACATCGTCGGTGATCCGTCGTTTGAAGGAGAGTTTTGTGGCGAACATGACGGACGGAAGCGCGAAATTCGTTGTCGTAGGCATCGACGAGACGTCGGAGAGTCAGCTCGCGCTGCGCTGGGCGGTCGCTGCCGCTGAGGCCCGCGGCCTGGGTGTCCGGGTCGTGCGTGCCTATCTGAATCAGGCCGTCCACTGGCCCGCGATCGATGTCGAAGGCCACGTTCCCACGCCGCCGGTCGACGAGTTCCAGGCCGAATTGGATGCCGCGGTCGCCTACGTCCGTGACCGGCTCGGGTACGACGCCGCGTCCGGCTGGCTGGCGTACGAGCCACCGGCCGAAGCGATTCTGACCGAATCGTCCGATGCGGAGCTCGTGGTGCTCGGATCGCGAGTCCACCACCGGCTGCAGGCGGCCGTGCTGGGCTCGGTGGTCACCTCGGTCACCGCCCGCGCTACCTGTCCGGTCGTGGTGGTCAAAGGCAATGCACACGACGGTCCGATCGTGGTCGGGACCGACGGCTCGGAGGACTCCGAGGCAGCGCTGGAGTTCGCCTTCGAGGAGGCAGCCAGGTCCCACGCGCCGTTGAGCGTCGTCTACTGCTGGCAGCCCTCGGACCGTCACGACCGTGCTGTCGAGGACACCGAGGCCTTGTTGCGTAATTGGCTGGCCGAGAGCCTCGAGCCGCTGCGCGCGAAGTTCCCGGCCGTCGCCGTACGGGCTGAGGTCGTCGGCGGCCGACCGGCCACCACCTTGGCGGAGCACGCCGGCGGCGCGTCGCTGGCCGTGGTCGGTTCACGCGGCCGCGGCGGAGTCCGCGGCCTCTTGCTTGGGTCGGTGAGTCAGAGCCTGCTGCACAGCGCCACCTGCCCGGTCGCGGTGGTGCGGAACCGCGCAGCCGCTCCTGGGAGTCCATGATCTCGTCGATCCGGCCGCGCGAAGTGCCTCAGTCGTGGGGCCGCTGGGCCCAGGGGACGAGACGGCGGCCGGTGACGGACTCGATCCCGAGCCGGATCAGGCGCGGGTTGCGCAGCGGTGCCCAGGAACGAAGCCGGATCTCGCGGGCGAGTTGTTCGGTCTCGTCGGACGGTACGACGGACAGATGCCCGACGGCCGTCACGGTCCAGCCGAGATGCCTGTCAAGATCGACGGCGTCCGCCTCGAAGGCGACGACGTCACCGCGTTCGGCAGCCCGCAGCTTGTCCCCGTCGGCGCTGGCGAAGACAACGGTGTTGGCGTCGACGACGAAATTGACCAGTCGTACGACGGGCAGCGCGCCGTCCGTGTAGACGAGGCGCCCCACCGACACCGAACCGAGCAGGCGCAGGCACTCCGCCCGCGTGAGGATCTTGAGGCCGGCGGTGTCGAAATGGTCGAGAGTCGTCATTGCGGTGTCCCCGGAAGCGGCAGTACTACGCTGGTCTGGCGGCGTCGGTCACCAGGCACGAACCCGTCGACCGCTGACCTGGGCGGGCTCGATCACCATGCACGTGTCGCGGGTGCCACCAGCCCATGGCTCGACGAGGTCATGGACCTGCGCAGCCTCGTCGTCGGTGGCCGGCCGGACGGTGCCGTTGACGAGTACGCTCCAGCCCTGGTGCATGCCTTCGTCGATGCGGTCGACCTCGAACGCGACCGGCTCCAGCGCGTACTGCGCGATCGCGGCGTCCTGGGCGGTACGGAACACGATGAGTTCGTCGTACAGGCTGAACGTCACCGGAACGACCATGAGTTGGTTGGCCGCCTGGTAGGCGATCCGGCCGATACCGCCGGTTTGAAGCAATGCGAGGCACTCCGGCCGTGGCATGCCCTGAAGGGTCGGATGGACGGGGCTAAGCCCTCTCGATGGTTGCTCCGGCGGCTCTGTGACCAGGTCGGACACGGTGGTGTCCAGTGCCTCAACGAGTCGGAGCAGGTCGCCGGCGGTCATCGCGACCGGCCGGCTCTCGATCTGGTCGATCGCCTCGATGCTGAGACCGGCTCGCCGGGCGGTGTCGGCACGGCTGAGTCCGAGCGCCATCCGCCGCTGCCGAACGCGCGTGGCGAGATCGACCGCGGGCTGGTGCGGGGTGGTGGTGTTCATCTTGAGTGCCTTCCTGGGTGCCGTACCGCCATCCAATCTCCGCCAGGGCCGGTCCCCCAGAGGACGAAGTCCCGGCCGGCGAGGACCGAGGGCCTTCTGACGGTCAGCGCCCGCCGGCGAACACGATCGGGCACCGGCTACGCTCCCGCAGGCTCATTCCGAGCGGTGTCGACAGCGGCCCTCCGATCACGAGGAGGTCCGTAGCCCGTGAGTAGCGGGCGAGGACCTCAGCTGGATCGCCGCGGCGGTAGTGAGTCCGGAACGTCACGGCTGGAAACTTGTCCGCCCAGCCGTCGAGAGCGTGGCTGACGAGTCGCCGGGCAGCCGGATACCAAGGCTGGTCGGCGATGCCGCCCGAGCCCGCCGGAACGTCGTCCAGGACGTGCACCAGGATCAGCTCGGCGCCCCGCGTCGCGGCGGCCTCGAAGGCGCACCCAACCGCTTCCTGGGACGCCGCCGACGCGCTGACGCCGACCACGATCAGTCCCTGAACCTGAGTGGGATCCCAACCGTCCGGTACTACGACCACCGGGCCGGCCAGCTCAGGCGGGACGACGGTAACAACAGTCGCCGGCTGCTCGCTCATTCTCCCATTCCACGTCGCCCCCGGCCAGTCGCCCAGGGCCAGAAGGCCCTGACCGACCGGGACCTCGGTAGGTCCACGCCATAGCAACTCACTGGCTGGCGGGCGTGATTCCGACTGCTACCAAGTGACGTTCGTCCGGGAGCGATGAGCTGTAGACGGTCTTGGCGAGGGTTACTTCGTGGCGCGGAGGAGGAGGTGGAGGGTGCTGTGGGTGGCTAGTCCGCCGAGGGCGGCGAGGGCTCGGAAGGTCAGGGGTACGTCGACGACGGTGGGTGCGTCGAAGTGGATCCGGAAGGCGATGTCCTGGCGGTGTTGTCCGGTGAGTTCGTGCGGTGGTGCGTCGAGTTTGACGCCCGGGACCGGCTCGGTCTCGATGGCCAGAGGGCCGGTGACGAAGCCGTCGTTGATCAGGGTGACGTCTATGGTGTGCCACTCGGCTGGGGTCAGCTTGCCGATGGGTGCGGTGGTTCGGGCGGCGTTGACGCGGGCCTCGGGGTTGATGGTGACTGCGATCGGTGCATTGGTTTCGACGGGGGCGGAGCAGCCGCACGCGTCTGCGTGGTGTGTCTGGTCCATCAGTCGGCCTCGCATTCGTCTCGCCGGGTGAGGTAGATGGCTTGGGCGGCGTCGTACGCCTCGCGTGCAGCTGCGCGTTCGGTGTCTCGGATGAATCCGGACTTGGTCTTCCACAGGGCGTCGACGGAGTCGTGCAACCACTGGGCACTGCGTCGGGAGGCTCGGATCGGTTGGCCGGCAATTTCGACGAAGATCGGCTGGGTGTGCACGCTGCGCAGGATCCGCATCGCTATCCAGGACGAGCGTTCCAGTGTCACGTCGAAGGCGACCTCGTGCTCGGTGCCGTCGGCCGGTAGCTCTTGCGTTGCCACTACGACGCCGTTCACCAGCACCTCGAGCAGGACGTTTCGGGTCTCGGCGAGCCGTGCCCGCTCCAGGTGCCAGCCCATGGGGGCGCTGTAGACCGGGCGACCTGCCGGTGGCGCGGGCGGCTGCTCAGGCAGCCAGGCGGCGACAGTTGCGCTGACGCTGACTTGGCCGGGCGTGGCTGCGGTGTGTTCGCGGCTGAGGTCGGCGTCGACGGCCAGGTCGAAGACGTGACTGCGGCCGTCACCGAAGTACGACGTACCTCCTTGCAGTCCGGTGATCCAGGCCTCCAGCGCCTGCGGGCCTTGCGGTGGTTCGGCCAGTCGTACGTACGTGCGTCCGACGCCCGGGCCTTCGTCGTACATGCAGGGATAGTCGGTCTCGCCGAGCATCAAGGTGCGGTAGCCGACGTTGAGCAGGTGGTACCAGATGTTGAGCTCGGCAGCGGGGGCGAACTGGCCACCGCATTGGAAGTCGGCGGCTCCGAGGGGTACGTCGACGATGATCTCGTTGGAGCCGATGCCTTGGAACGACGGGATGAGGTAGTTGGGGAGTTCGTCGGTGCCGACCGCGAGTCCGACTCCGCAGTGCGCGTAGCCGACCAGCGCGTTCTGTGCGTGTCCCCAGCGCATGATCGGCAGGTTCCACGACGGCCAGTCCTCGATCAGGTTGGTGCCGGGATAGTCCTGGTCGGTGAGTCCGAGCAGGATCACATGACCGGAGTGGCTGGACGGGAACCCGGACACCTCGACGTCGTACCGCAACAGACTCTCGCCGTCACGGTCAGTGGATCGCGGGACCCAGGTCATGCCCTGCGCTTCCTGCATGTCGGGGTATTCGAGCTCAGCCGGGGGACTGATCGACTTGCCACTGAAGAACTGCTTCTGGTGGTAGTAGCACGGCGCCCAGGCGAGCACGCTGCCGAGCCACAGTCCCTCACCGCGGACGTGCCGGATCATGGTCTCCGGGGTGACGCCTTCGGTGGGGACGCTGTAGTGCGAGCACCCGCCGGCGTGGATGTGTGGGTCGCCCGAGTAGTAGCCGTGGCTCGCGGGGTCGATCCATCGGTCGAGTGGGATCGGGATCGTCGTGGTGTCGGAGTCGACGGTGGCCTCGAGCCGGACGGGCCGGTACTCCGGGCCGCGCGCTGCGGAGATTTCGTACGGGCCATCGGGCAGGCGGATCACTTCGCCGGTCGCGCGGTACACGTGTTCGTGGAAGAACATGTCGGGCGCCAGCCGCATGCCCTTCGACGGGTACGAGCGCCCTTGCGCGTCGCGGACCGTGAGCGCGGCCATGCAGCTACTTCCGTCAGGCTCGCGGACGTCGAACTGGATGTCGCGGGCCGGCGCGCACTCGAACTGGAACGACGCGGAGTGGTCGCGGTCTTCGAAGGACGTCCGGAAGCCGGCGACGCCCTCGGGTGACCGGCTCAGGCTGTGATGGTTGTGTCTGTCCGCGACGCCGAGCATCAACCCACCCGGCAGTGTGCCGCTGTCCCGGCTGTACAGACTGATGACTTTGTACTCCGCCTCGAGACCGGACAGGACTCCGGATGCCGCGATCTTCGCCTCCAGCCAAGCGGTCTTGATCCGTGGAACGCTGGTCAGCGAATCGTGCAGCGCGATCCGCGCCGCGTGGCTCAGGTGGTCGATCACGCCGTACACGCCCTTGTTCAGCGCGAACAATTCCGCCTCGATCCGATGCGGGTTCGCGACCCGGACCAGGAAGCTACGCCAGCCGTGCTGGACCAACCGCGGCGGCGCCGCGCCGCGCGTGCTCATCGTCAACCCGTGCTCGTCGACGCGCGCCTCGACCAGCACGAACGGCCGCAGCAGCTCCTCGAGCTCGCGGCGCCGCTCCGCGTCGCCCGCCGAACTGCCGTCCAGGGCGGACAGCCGGCTGGTCACGTCGGCGGGCAATGGATCGCCGAGATCTTCCAGCGTCCGTACGGCGCGGATCGCCGAGGCGAGCAGGGGCTGTGCAGCGGGTTCAGACATCTGACCTCCTGAAGAACGTGCTCCTGTGACCAGTACATCCCAAGGCAACTGGTGGGCGGAGTGCCAGAGGATTTAAGGCTGTCTGAAGATCGTGGCGCACGCTCGTGGTGTCCGGCACTACAGGGAGGGGAAGACCATGGACAGTGTGGACACCGAGGGGACGGCGGTGAAGCAGGAACGGCCGAAGTTGCGGTTCCCCATGATGGCGAACGATCAGGGTGGAATCGGCGGCGTGCATCTCGGCGACGTCTGCCACAATCACGTGCTCACCGAGGTCTACGCCGACTTCGACGGCGAGGGGCACCTCGTCGAACTGCACACCCACGACATCGGTAGCTGCTGACCGCAGCAGTCAGGCCGGCAGATCCGGAGGCTGGAAGCAGCCCCCGGATCGAGCCGACCACGTATTTCGCGGTGCAGGGCTACCAGCTGCCGTCGAGGATAGCGGTGAATGCTGGTTCGAATCGTGCGCCGTCGGCGGTGTATCCGACCAGTTGCGGTGCCGTCACACCGACCAGCACTGACCTGGTCTGATTCGAGGCAACTGTCACATGCCTCTCGTCGCCGCGTCGGTTGGCGACTCATCAGGCTCGACCCGTCGCCTCGGTGCTCGGACTGCTCAGGTGCACGGTCTGTCCGGTGGTCATCGATTCCTCGATCGCGCAGATGATCTCCGTGACCAGTACGCCGTGGTCGACGTCCGGGCCGAGTTCGCCGCCGTCGACGAGGCCCGCCGCGAAGTCCTGCACCATCCACACGGCAGGGCCGACCTGTGATCGCCCGATCCGGCCGGAGACCGGCCACACCGACCGGTGCTTGTCGCTCACGACGGTGAGGCCCTGATGCGACAGATCCGCGGTCACCGACCCCTCGGTGCCGATCACCTGGAACCGGAAGTCGACGATGCCGTCGGCGGCATCCGGGAGCGTCCACGCGGAGGAGAGCGTCGCAGTCGATCCGTCGTCGAAGGAGACCAAGGCATGCACCACGTCCCAGGTGTCGATGCCGCGCTTGGCGAGGACACCACGAGATCCCACCGCGCTCACCGACACGGGTTTCCTACCGGTGAGCCACAAGACAAGGTCGAGGGTGTGCGGCATGAGAAACCAGGCCGGCGACGACTGAGCCGCCCACGACAGCATGGTGGTCGGCACGAAGAAGGAGTTGCTCAGGGTGGCTGATGCGGTGATCGGCTCGCCAAGGCTCCCGGACGCCATCGCCGCTTTGGCTTGCACCACGTGTGGGTTCCAACGGTTCTCGAAGCCGACGAGGCATCGAACGCCCGAGCCTTGAACCGCGGCAGCGATGGCACGGGCGTCGTCCAGGGTGGTGGCGACCGGCTTCTCGATCAGCAGGTGCTTACCGGCCTCGGCCACCTCGACGGCAATCTGGCGGTGGGCGAAGTCAGGGGTCGCCACGATCACAGCGTCCGGATCGAATGCCTCGAGCAACTCGGTGTGCGACGCGGTGACGGGCAGACCCGTGGCGTCCCTCGCCTCCTCGGCCACCTTGGCCGAGGGCTCCGCGAGGCCGACGACGGTGACGTCCGGCTGTGCCTGGAGAGCCTCGGCGAACAGCCTCCCGCGCAGTCCGGCGCCAACGATGCCTATGGTGACCATGAACGACCCTTCAGGAATGCAGTAGGAGAGAGCCGGCGGGCGGGCCGGCTCAGAACAAGGTGAAGCCCCCGTCGACCTTGACGATCGAGCCGGTCATGAAGCTCGACGCCTCGCTCGCCAGGAAGATCGCAACCGGCCCCAGCTCTGGCGGCAACCCATAGCGCTTCATGGCAGCGGGATCGACGCACCACTCCTTGAACTCCGGCTGGTCGACCGGCGACATCTCCGTGAGGAAGTATCCCGGCGCCATCGCGTTCACGCGGATCCCGTGTGGCGCCCACTCAGCCGCCAACGCCTTGGTCAACTGATGGACGGCAGCCTTGGACGAGAGGTACGACGCCTGCCAGCGGGGCTGGTTGACGATCTCGGCCGACATGGAACCGACGTTGACGATCGTGCCTCCACCCCGCTCCGCCATCCGGCGTCCGACCGCACGACTGCAGTACCAGACGCCGTCGACGTTGGTGGAGAACACGTCATGCCATGCGGTATCGGGCGTCTCGAAGGCCCGGCCGGCGACGCCGATGCCGGCGTTGTTGAGCAACACATCGATCTCGCCGAACTCGGTGCTCACCTGCTCGACCGCACGTTCGACGTCCTCGACATCGGACACTTCGAGCTGTACGCCGTACGCGCGAATGCCGAGTTCGCTCAGTTCGTTGGCGGCGGCTTCGGCCGAAGCGAGCGTTCGCGCTGTGACCGCCACCGACGCACCCGCGTCGCCGAGCGCTTCGGCCATCGCGCGTCCAAGGCCCCGGCTGCCGCCGGTGACGAGAGCGACCTTGCCCTCGAGGGAGAACTTCTGCAGGGCGTTCATGGCTGTCCTTTCTATGGGGAGTGACCTGGGCCCCCAGCGATTCGAGCGGCTTTCGTCGCAGATCGTGGAGGACGCCCCAGGTCTGGCCGCGGTTCAGAACTTGATCTCGACGCGGGTTCCACCGGGAACGCCGGGATGCCGCAGCCACAGCACACCGACCTCGGCGTCGTACCGCAGGTCGGTGACGTCGGCGCCATCGGCCCGAATGGCCGCCGGCTCGGCCGGAACGCGCAGCGCGGTCGTGACCTGCACCCCGCGCGGCGCCTCGCAGCCGAAGCGGATCCCGGTCTGGTCGCGTTCCCAGTCCACGACCCGACCGGCGGAGGCCAGCAGCGGTTCTTCGTCGTAGGTCAGGTCGCGGAGCCAGGTCAGCTGGCCCGGGCCCAGTTCCCGCTGCCGGACGATGCCCAGTTGCGGGTCGAGCAGATCGAGGTATTTGCCCTCGACGACGTGCGAGCCGCCGGCCTCCTCCAGCACGGCGCCGACGAGGTACGGACCGCGCTGCACCGACAGCCAGTTGGTGGATTCCCAGGTGTGGCCGCCCTTCTCGGCCAGCTCGCGGATCGCCGCGACCAGCTCGGCTGCGCGTTCCGGTGATTCGGTGAAGTCGGCCGGCCGGGACGGAAGGAACCGGACCCGGCCCTGCCCGATCGGCTGGACGCCGTCGCGCTTGCGATCCGCACCGAGTGCCTCCGCCAGGTGGTCGGCGCAGGTGTCGTAGCGGCCGGTCCACCAGGAGCGGATCTCGTGGTACGGGTCGGCGCCGTCGCCGACGTACAGCAGGCTGCCGCCGCGGCTGACCCACCCGGCCAGCGCGTAATGGATGCCGGGCGCCAGCGGCTTCTGGAATTCGTAGCTCAGGACGAGTACGTCGACATCGTCCAGTGCATCGGGAGTGTCGATCACGTTCTCCAGTTGGACCGGGCAGACCCGCTGCCCGTCGCACAGCGGTGGCAGCGCCAGACCGTAGAAGTCGGAGAAGTGCAACTGCTCGCGGCCTTCCAGCGCCAGGGCGTCCTGCAGACCGTCGTAATGTCCCCCCTCGTCATGTGCACAGTCGCCACCGGGGGACCAGCGCTGGAACATGGCGGTGTCCGACAGCGCGATCCCGATCCGCGGTCCTTCCTGAGCCCAGCGCACCTCTGGCTGGTCCAGGTCGCGCAGGCTGTTCATGGCGATCAGGTAGCTGGTGGCGGTGTCCGGCGGAATGGGCTGCCGTTCGGTGGATCCCTCGCGCAGGTAGGGGCGGTTGAAGATCCGGTTGGGCCACGGCGCCACCTCGTACCGCGAGACGCCCGGGTGCAGCAGCGAGGCGACGAGGGTGCGCTGGTAGTTGGTCAGGTAGTCCTCCCAGGTGCGGTCCGGGTGGTCCTCGATCGGGTCGTGCAGGAACCACATGCGACGGTCCGTGCCGCGGGTGAGGTCCTGGGCGATGCCGTACTCCAGGTAGGCCGTCTCGAACGTGCGCTCGGCGACCTTTCCGGCGTACACGTTGGGCGTGCGGGAGGTTCCGGTCCACACCTGCGCGATGGCGCCGTCGATCGAGGGCAGCGTCCGCAGACGTGATTCGGGGCTGATGATCTGCCACTGGGTGTAGTTCAGGAGGCTGTGGGTCGGGACGTAGAAGCGCACCTGGCGGCCCAGCTGGAGGGCCTCGTCGCGCAGCACGGAGGTGACCCGGTCGAGGCTGCGGGAGAGCAGGTGCTGCTTGAGCTGACCGGCGCGGAAGTGCGCTTCGGCAGTGCTGTGCGGGGCCTGCCACGGCTCACCGAAGAAGGCCTGCCACTCCCGCTTGAACGATTCCGAGTAGCCGGCGCGGGCCCAGAATTCCGGCTCTTCGAGGTGGATGCCTTCGACACCGAGTTCGATGATCGGGCGAAGCTTCTGCACCAGGTACTCGGTGAAGGTGAACGTCGGGACCATGTACGGGATGTCGGTGCTGTGACCGTGCAGGATCGGCGATCCGTCGCCCGCGGTCTGCGCGTCGGCCCAGTGGTCGGAGCCGTCCCACCGTCCATCCAGATAGTCCTGATAGGTGCCCCAGGAGATGCCGGTCATCAGGTGCACGCGATAGCCGGCCTCGCGCCACCGGGCGATGCGCTGCGCCGTGGTGTCGTTGAGGCCGTAGACCATCACGAAATCGGTGCGCAGGTCGATCGATTCGTCGTACGGCGCCTGCTCCTGGAAGCCGGTCGCCTCGCCGCGCTTGTCGGTGGTGGTGTGGTTGCCGACGTTGCTGTTCGTCATGCGCCCTTCCCGTTTCCTCGATTGTCATCAACCCTGGCCGGTCCGGTACGCGGGCGCCAGTGTGACGTCAGGAACTGGACAGCGGCCCGCTACGTCCGGGCTGAGTCTCCGTAGCGGGTGGCGATCTCGGCGGCGCGGTTGCGCAGAGACGTGCGCAACGACTGCGGGGTCAGGGCTTCCGCGTCCGTGCTCAGCTGCCACAGCGCCCATTCGGCGTGTCGGGAATCTTGGAAGGTCACCTCCAGCCGCAGCCAGCCGTCTGCGTCGGGTTCTTCTGCGCGGACGGCCAACGCGGTGTCCAGCAGTTCCTCCCGCCGCGCCGGGTTCAGCCTGACCAGCACAGTGATGTGGTCGCCGCCGGAGAGAAACTGCGCGGAGCGTTCCCGCCAGATCCGGTCGAGATCGACCCGGTTTGGTCGCTGTGCCGGTTCGGGGAGTACTTCGGCGGCCAACACCCGCGACAGCCGGTAGGTGCGGTCCGCGCCGGATCTCGTGGCCAGCAAGTAAGCCCGGTCGCGTACGGTGACCAGGCCTATCGGGTCGACCGTGCGCCACTCTGGCGTCTGGCCGGTGGCTGCGTAGTGGATGCGGAGCTTGTGTCCGGCGAGCACCGCGCGCCGGACCTCGATCATTGTGGTGTTGGGTACCTCCTCAGTGACCAGCCGGCGTGAGAGCAGGTCGCTCTCCGGGTCGACGAGAAATCGCTGGGCCGCGTCGCTCGCGGTGGCCCGATGGCTTTCGGGCAGCGCGTCAACCACCTTGCGCATGGCCGAAGCGAGGGCCGAGCTGAGGCCGAATACCTGCTCGCCGCGCCCTGATCCGGCGGTCAGCAAGGCAAGAGCCTCGTCGTGGTTCAGTCCGGTGAGCTCGGTCCGGAAGCCGGGCAGCAACGCGAAACCGCCGTGCCGGCCGCGTTCGGCGTAGACCGGGACGCCGGCCGCGGACAGCGCCTCGATGTCGCGCAGCACGGTCCGGGTGGATACCTCCAGCTCGCGGGCCAGCGTGTCCGCAGTCAGCCGACCGCGCTGGCGCAGCAGCAGCACCAGCGAGACCAACCGGTCGGCGCGCATACGAGAACTTTATCCGAATACCTGACCAAGGATGTCGTGATTTGTTGGGAGGTTCGTCAGCACGACGTCAGGGATGGCGGCTACCGAGCCGCTGGACGTACGTGCTCGCAATGCATCGAATGGAGCTGATGTGGCAACAGAACGAACGGCAGTCAACCCGGTGACGTGGTCGGTGGAGATGGGATTCAACCAAGGTGAGATCGTCTCCGGGCACACCCGGACCCTGTACTGCTCGGGACAGACCGCGATGAGCGGCGACGGCAAGCCCCAGCACGAAGGGGACATGGCAGCGCAGTTGGCGCTGAGCCTCGACAACCTGGAGGCCGTGCTCGGCGAGGCCGGCATGTCCCTCGCGAACCTCGTCCGGCTCAACGTCTACACCACCGACGTCGATCTGCTGTTCCCGCACTACGGGGTGCTGGCGTCGCGGTTGGGCGCCGCCGGGGTGGCGCCGACCACCACGATGCTCGGGGTGACGCGGCTGGCGATCCCCGGCCAGTTGGTCGAACTCGAGGGAACCGCCGTCGCGTGATGCGACCTCGCCGCCTCCGCTACTCGTGCCGGTTGAACCGGCCCGAGTAGCAGGCAGATAGGTGATTTCGAGTGCTCAGAATGGTGACAATCGGCGTCTACGGCTTCGACGGCGACTCCTTCCTGCAACGACTGCGGGAGGCGAACGTCCGCCTCGTGCTCGACGTCCGTCAGCGCCGCGGTGTCCGCGGACCCGAGTACGCCTGGGCGAACTCGGCCCGGCTGCAGGCGGCCCTCGCCCAGGCCCGGATCGCCTACGAGCACCACCTCGAGCTCGCCCCAACCACCGAGCTACGCCAGCTCCAGTACGCCGAGGACGACCGCCAAGGGGTCGGCAAGCGCTCGCGCCGCGAACTCGCTGCCGAGTACACCCGCCGCTACACCACCGAGATCCTCGACAGCGCCGACCTCACACCGATCGTGTCGGCGCTGCCGAGCAGCGGAACCGCAGCGCTGCTCTGTGTCGAGCGCGACCCAGAGGCCTGCCACCGCTCGTTGATCGCGCAGCGGCTGGCCGAGCAGCACCGCGTCACGATCGAGCACCTGCGCCCGTGGTGACGGATGATCGGCTACCGGCATTGCAGGGCTGACCACGGTCAAGGCGTGTAGCGGGCGATGAGGGTGTTCATCGCTTCGTCGATGCTGTCGTCGATGCGGCGTCGGGTCGGGTCTTCGTCGTACCAGGCGATGATCTCGCGGGCGCCTGCTTCGAAGGGGATGGTGGCGACGAAGTCCGGGACCACTTGGCGGAGTTTGCTGTTGTCGAAGACCGCCGAATGGGCCTTGTCGCCGCGGAGGCCGTCGCCCCACCCCTGATGCGCGGCGGCGATGGCGTCCGAGGGGACGTGGACGATCTGTGCTGACGTCCCGGCTGCCGTGGCGAGCGCGTTCGCAATCTGGTCCCAGGTCAGGACGTCGTCGGAGGTGATTTGGAAGGCCTCGCCGAACGTGCGGGGGTGGCCGAGCAGCGGGACGAATCCGCGGGCGAAGTCGCGGTGGTGCGTCAGGGTCCACAGCGAGGTCCCGTCACCGTGCACCACGACGGGTTGACCGCGACGCATTCGTTCGACGATCGTCCAGCCGCCGTCGAACGGGACGAGGGTGCGGTCGTACGTGTGGGAGGGCCGCACGATGGTGACCGGGAAGCCCTCCTCACGGTAGAGAGTGGTCAGGAGGTCCTCGCAGGCGATCTTGTTGCGCGAGTACTGCCAGAAGGGGTTCCGCAACGGCGTGGACTCGGTGATCGGCAAGCGGGACGGTGGCGTCTGGTACGCCGAGGCGGAGCTGATGAAGACGTACTGGCCGACATGTCCGCGCAGCGCATCCGTGCGAGCGCGTACCTGGTCGGGCGTGAACGCCAGCCAGTCGACCACTACGTCGAAGTCCTGGCCGGCGACTGCGGCGAAGGCTGCTCGGTCGTTGATGTCAGCGGTGATCTGTTGCGCCCCTGGCGGGAGGGGGCGGACCGAGGTCTGCCCACGGTTGACGACCGTGAGGTCGAGTCCTGCTTCGATGGCTCGCCAGGAACATGCCGAACTGATGATTCCGGTCCCGCCGAGAAAGAGAACACGCAGGCCACTCATTCGAAGATCTCCTCCAGATCGCACTGTCGTGGGCGCGGTGCCAGGTAGTGCCGACCAGGCAATTCTCCGGTCAGCGGCCGAGTAGGTCGGCGGCTTGGAGTTGTTGCCAGATCTCGGACTGATCGACCACGGTGACACCGAGTTTTTCGGCCTTGGTGAGTTTGGCGGCGCCGACGTCGGCGCCGGTGATGAGGAGGTCGGTGCTTGCCGAGACCGATGAGGCGATGGTCGCGCCGGCCCTTTCACAGAGGCGCTGGAAGGCTGGGCGCGCGACCTTCTCGCCGGAGCGTGGGTCGCTGATGGCGCCGGTGACGACGACGGTCTTACCGGCCAGCGGGGCACCGGATACGACGACCGGTGGGAGGTCTTCCTGGCGCACGTCCAGCGAGACGCCGGCCGCGCGGAGCCGCTCGAGCTCGGGGCGTAACCGGGCGAGGTGCTCGATCAGTGAGGCGGCGACCTTGGCGCCGATGTCGTCTACGGCGACGAGCCCGTCGACGCCTGCGTCGGCGACCTCTTCCAGGGAGGCGAATCCGGCTCGGCACAGCCTGGCCGCCGTGCCTGCGGATGCCATGGGGATCGCGAGGCCGATCAGTGCTCGGCGGAGGCCGACCTGGCGGCTCGCGTCGATCGAGTCGATCATGCGGGCAGCTGAGACCTCGCCGATGCGGTCGAACTCGAGCAGCCCTTCCTTGGTGAGCTGGTAGAAGTCCGACGGGTGTTCGAGGATCCCCGCTTCGGCCAGCCGTTCGATCCAGACCCCGCCGATCGCGTCGATGTCGGCGGCCGCCCGGGACGCCCAGTGGATCAGCCGTCGTACGGTCTGGGCGGGGCAGGCGACGTTGGTGCAGAACAGTTCGCGGCTGTTGCCTTGCTCGGTCAGGGCCTGCTCGCACGACGGGCACACCGCCGGCGGCACGATGTCTCGCTCCGCTCCCGTCCGCTTGGACGCGTCGAGTACGCCGGCGACGAACGGGATCACGTCGCCGGCACGGCGTACCAGGACCGTGTCGCCGATCTTGATGTCGCGGGCGCGGATCACTTCCTGGTTGGCCAGCGTCGCGCGGGTGACCGTCGTACCGCCGACGAAGACGGGCTCCAGCCAGGCGACTGGCGCGATCTTGCCGGTCTTGCCGACGTCCCAGACCACGTCGGCCAGCACGGTGGTCTTCTCCTCGGCGGCGAACTTGTACGCCAGTGCGCCGCGAGGCGAGCTGGAGCGGGTGCCGGCGGCGGCGAAGGCGGCGCGATCGGCCAACCGCAGTACGGCGCCGTCCAGGTCGTAGTCCAGCTCGTTGCGTTGCTGCTCGATCGTGGTGATCACCGCCTGCGCCGCAGTGGCGTCGTCGCAGTGCCGCATGTCCGCGACGGTGAATCCCATCGTCTGCAACGCGCGCTCGAGATCGGCGGCGGCGTCGTCGCGGTCGCTGAGCAGGTCGAACGCGAAGAACTGCAGACGCCGTTCGGCAACAGTGGCCGGGTCCTTGGCGCGGAGTGTGCCGGCGGCGGCGTTCCTCGGGTTGATCAGGGGCTTGTCAGGGTGGGCTGCGTTGTAGGCTGCGAAGGTTGAGCGCAACATGACCGCCTCACCGCGGACCTCGACGCGGTCGCGTACGTCGAGCCGGTCCGGGACTCCGTCGGTGAGTGCCCGCACGAGCGGGGTCACGTCATCGCCGGTCGTCCCGTCGCCGCGGGTGATCGCTCGTGCCAGTTGCCCGTTCTCGTAGACCAGAGCCAGTGACAGGCCGTCCAGCTTCGGCATGACGACCACCGACTGGCCAGGAAAGCGGCTGAAGAAGGCCTCGACCTGTTCGGGGCGGGTCGCCTTCTCCAGTGAGAGCATCGGCATCGAGTGCCGGATGGGCGCGTGCAACACAGCGGGCGCACCCACCTGGTCCAACGGATTCGGGTCGGGCGCCAGCTCCGGGTTGGCCTCGATCAGCGTCCGCAGCTCGTCCTCGATCGCGTCGTACTCCGCGTCGGCCACCGCCGGCGAACCCCGGTAGTAGGCGTCCCGCAGTACGACGATCCGATCGGCAAGTTCCTGAATGCGCTCCCCAACGTCCACGGGCCAGGACATTACCCGCGTGCCCCGACAAAGTGCGTGTACCCGCGCCAGTCGCCGTCCCATCGCAGACCCGGGATCGTCCCCGGCAGATGCTGGACATCGAGGTCGAGCACACGTCAGCCGGCGATGACTGCGATGTTCGGAGTGAGCAGCGGGAAGCGGTCGAGGACGAGCGGGTCGTGGCCGGCGACGATGTGGTCGGGGGAGTCGGCGAGCTGTTTGATGCGGTCGAAGGCGCCGTACATGCCGGTCGTGGTGGACAGGATCGGAAACGGACGGTCCTCGTCGAGGTTCTCGTAGAAGTGGCTTGCGTCGGAGGCGAGGACGACGTTCCCGATGGCGGTCTGTAGCCGTACCACCTGCATACCGGCGGTGTGCCCGCCGACGAGGTGAACGCTCAGGCCGGGCACGATCGTCGCGTCGCCACTCGCCACAAGTACGCGGCCGTCCGCCTGGGCGTCCTGCAATTGCGCGAGATCCTTGTCTTCGAGCAGCCAGCTCTCCCTGATGATCCGGGCCGGCCAGGGGGACGTCCAGTAATCGAGTTCGGCCTCCTGTACGACGTATTTCGCGTTCCCGAAGTCTCGCGCCGTGCCCGTGTGGTCGTAGTGCAGATGAGTCAGTACGACGTGATCGACCGCGTCGTCGCGGTCGCGGCATAGACCTCGAGTCCATCCTCTCCGCCCTCCCACCCGGAATCCCGTACGCCCTGGAGATTCCGCATGCCGACCGTGTTGCCCAGTTCGGCGCCAAGGAACACGCCCGCCTTGCGCTGACCGCCGCTCAACGGCACCTCGACCCGACCCGGCACCGCACCGACGCTGTCTAGCCTCGGTACCGCGGTGCTGATGAGCGTCTGACCTGACGAAGTCTCCGTGTCGCGACGCAAGGAGGCGTACACTGTCGGTAGTTCCGGAATTGACGACATGCCACGTGGAGGTGCCGGCCTAACCGGCTCTCCTTCAGGAGATGTCATGTCTGCCAGAAACCACGCGCACAACGAACCCGCCGAGCAGGCGCCGACAGGGCCGCCGTCGGCAGTCGACGCGCTGTCGACCCCGCTGCCCGTCCGAGAGCCACGCAGCCGGAGAAGCACCGCGTGGTTCGGGACCCTCATTGCCCGGATGCGCCGCGGCAAGCAGGGCTGAGCGGCGCACTCGCGCTTGCCACCTCCGGCACGGTACTTCGACAAGGAAACGTGATGGCCGTCGATGTGCTGACCGAGGTCGTGATCGAGCGACCGGTACAGGAGGTGGCCGCGTACGTCGGGGATCCGTCGAACGCGCCTGAGTGGTACGCCAACATCGAGTCGGTCCGGTGGCGCACCGAGCCGCCGGTCGCCGTCGGATCGCGGATGGACTTCGTGGCGCACTTCCTGGGCCGGCGGCTCGCGTACACGTATGAAGTTGTCGAACTGGTTCCGCTGGAGCGGTTGGTGATGCGGACCGCGCAGGGCCCGTTCCCGATGGAGACCAGCTACCAGTGGTCGCCGTCGGGTGAGCGATCCACGCACATGTCGCTGCGCAACCGCGGTGAACCTTCGGGGTTCGCCGGCGTCGCCGCACCGCTGATGTCCGCCGCGATGCGCCGCGCCAACCAGAAGGATCTCACCCGCCTGAAGTCCCTCCTCGAATCCCGCTGATCCGGGCGAAGGCGACGCCCTCGGCGAGCAGGGTGCGCCAGAGCCGGCGATCGATCGTGGGGATCGCCACCCACTCACGGAACACCTTGCCGGCCGGGGCGAAGTGGTCGCCGGTGCCGGTCCGCACGAGTTCGGCGACCCGCTCGCTCGGCAGTTTCACGACCAGTTGGCCGGCCTTGACGTCGTACGACGCGAGGAACCTCCCCGCCAGCCGGATGCAGGGGTAGCCCATCATCGTCGACCGGCCGATCGCGGGGTCGTAGAGCAGGTCGTCGGTGAGCTCGTCGTAGAGGTCACGGGCGTCCTCCCCGCCGGGGTCGTCCGGCGGGGACGTGCGCTTGGTGTCTCGTGCCATCAGGCTGCCGGCGGGGTGAAGACTCCGAACTGGTTGCCTGACGGGTCGCGCAGGTAGGCGAATGCCGGGGCGCCGGGGCCTGGGTCGAGGTGCTTGCTGACCACCGAGCCGCCGAGCTGCTCCGCGTCGGCGCAGGTGGCCTCGACATCGGCGACGAGGATGTAGAACACCGCGTGGTCGGGCAGTTGCCCACCGGTGCCGAAGAGGCCGCCCATCGGCGCGTCGGCTCCGGAGGCCCTGATGTTGCGGTAGTCCATACCGCCGGCGGCTGCCGGGCCGTCTGCCACGAAGGTCCAGTCGAAGAGGCTGCCATAGAACTTCTGGGCGCCGTCGGGGTCGCTGGTGGCGACCTCGAACCAGGCCAGGGCGCCGGGAGCGGGAGCGGTCATGAGTATCTCCTTCATCGTGCGGATCACCCACCGGTGCGGCGGGCTGCACCCACCGTCCCAGGGCCTCGCGACAGCCCTATGTCGGTGTTCGGCAGCAGATCTTCGGGACGTAGCGCCGATTCCGGCAGCTTCGTCTCGTGGCCGTCGACCTTCAGCTCGGGGGCAGCGTGCCGCGGGCGGGGCGGTGTCGGCGTGCGCTCGGCCTTGGTGATGCGGTCCATTCGGAATACCCGGTCGTCCTGTCTCAGGTGGCACCAGGCGGTGAGATACGAGCCGTTGGGACCGACGACGACGTACTGCGGCTCGATCTCGCGCTCGGTCTCGACGCCGCCGACATCGATGTAGGCGATGCGCAGCACGTGATTGTCGTGCACAGCTCGCCAGATCTTCTCGGCGATGTCGGCATCAGGATCAGGCACTGGGTGCACGAGCAACCTGATCTTCGCGGCGGCCGCGCGCGCCTCCTCGAGTGCGCGCTCCGGCATGGCGGCCATGATCTTGTGCAACGCGCTCCGGGCATCGCGGGTGAAGAGCACGTGGGTGCTCCGACTCAGTGCCACGGCCACAGCCGTCGCCTCGCGTGGCGTGAAGTTGAGCGGCGGCAGGGTCATCGACCGGTCGAGCGTGTAGCCACCGGTGCGTCCCTGCTTGGTCGCGAGCGGGACACCGGCCTGCCCGAGCGCACTCAGGTCACGCTCGACCGTCCTGACGCTGACCTCGAAGTGTCCGGCCAGCTGTCGCGCCGTCCGGCCCCTTGATCCCGCCGCTCGCAGCTCCTCGACGAGGGCGTACAGACGGTCGATGCGGTTCATGTCCGCAGGCTAGACGTGCCCAAGGACAAAAAGTGCCATCCTCAGTTCCGGGGCTGTCCTGATCGGGTCTCTGCCATTCGTCAGTTGATCGGAGCGGGGGAGTCCCGCGGAGTCGAGGAGTTCAGATGAATCAGTACCTGCTGTCGGTGTACGACGCGGAGGGGAACAATGCGCCGTCCACGCCTGAGGAGATGCAGGCCTTCATGGGCCGCGTGATCGCACTCGAGGAGGAGATGGATCGGGCCGGTGTGTTCGAGTTCGGTGGCGCGCTGCACGGCCCCGACGCGGCCACCGTGGTGAGGGGCGGCACCGGTCTGGAGAAGGTAACCACCGACGGACCCTTCGTGGAGACGAAGGAGCACATCGGCGGCCTTTACATCATCAACGCCGAGGACCTCGATGCGGCGCTGGCGTGGGCGGAGAAGGTTGTGGAGGCCATCAACCACGACATCGAGGTGCGACCCTTCCGGGCGACTGGACGCGTGCAGGCCGACCACTGACGGAGGTCGTGGATGGACGACGTCGAGCGGGCCTACCGCGAGGCGCACGGGCAGGCCGTGGCCACCCTGGCCAGGCTCTTCGGTGACATCACGCTGGCCGAGGACGCCGTCCAGGATGCTTTCGTGACCGCCATGGATCGGTGGCCGCGCGATGGCGTCCCGGACAACCCGGCGGGCTGGATCGTCACGACCGCGCGGAACCGCGCCGTCGACGTCGTACGCCGGAACCGGCGCGGACGCGAGTTGGCCGAGGGAATCGCGTCCGACCGGCTTCGTGCTGGAACCACCGCCGACTCGGAGATGACAGAGCCGATGCGCGACGACCAGTTGCGGCTCGTCTTCACCTGCTGCCACCCCGCCATCCGGGTCGAGCACCAGGTGGCGCTCACCCTCCGCCTCATCGCGGGCCTCACCCCGTCGGAGGTGGCCTCGGCGTTCCTGGTGAGCGAGGAGACCATGGCGAAACGCCTGGTGCGGGCGAAGTACAAGATCAAGGCGGCCCACATCCCCTATCGGGTGCCCGACGACGCCGAATTGCCGGGCCGGCTGCGGGTGGTGCTCTCGGTGCTGTACCTGGTGTACAACGCGGGCGCGGACGACCTCAACCGCCGCGACCTTCGCGCCGAGGCGATTCGGCTCACCCGGCGCCTGGTCGACCTGATGCCGGCAGAGCCCGAGGCTGTGGGTTTGCTGGCCCTGATGCTCCTCAGCGATGCACGCGTACCGGCGCGTGGCGGGGACGGTGACGTGGTGCTGCTGAAAGACCAGGATCGGTCGCTCTGGGATCGCTCGCTGATCGCCGAGGGGCAGGCGCTCGTGCTGGCGTGTCTGCGGCGACGCCGGCTCGGGCCGTTCCAGCTGCAAGCCGCGATCCAAGCGCTGCATTGCGCGGCAGGCCGCTACGAGGATACGAACTGGACGTCGATCGTCCGGTTCTACGACCGGCTGATCGCGGTCATGCCGACACCCGTGGTGGCGCTGAACCGAGCCGTCGCCGTGGCCGAGACCCAAGGGCCTGACCGCGGCCTGCTCCTCATCGAGGAGATCGCCGGCGACCTGTCCAACTACTACCCGTTGCACGCCGCACGCGGTTCGATGCTGCAGCGACTCGGACGACGAGAAGAGGCCGCGAAGGCATATGCCCGTGCCGCGGAGTTGGCCAGTACCGAGTCTGCGACGCGGTTCTTGCGAGGACAGGCCGAACTCGTCGAGCGAGGTCAGGACAGGACGAAGTAGCGCAGCCACAGGTACGGCGCCGCGACGAGGATCGTGATCGCGGTCATCACGATGCCTTTGCGGGTGAACTCCCAGAAGCTGATCGGATACCCGGCCCGCAACGCGATGCCGATCACGACGACGTTGGCACTGGCACCGACGGCGGTCGCGTTGCCGCCGAAGTCGGCGCCCGCGGCGAGTGCCCACCACAGGGCCTGTGCGTGGGCGGGATCGGCGACATTCTTGGTGAGTTCGAGGACGACGGGGCTCATCGTGGCGACGTACGGAATGTTGTCGATAATGCCGGACAGGACCGCTGACACGACGAGGATCAGCATGACGGCGAGCAGTGGCTTGCCGGCGGTCGCGTCCCCGACCTGTTCGGCGAGGTCGCCGATCACGCCGGTCTTGACGAGCGCGCCGACCATGATGAAGAGGCCGGCGAAGAACAGCAGCGTCTGCCATTCGACGCTGCTCATGTAGTCCTTGGTTGGTACCCGGGAGATCAGAACCAGCAGACCGGCGCCCAGGAGGGCGACGACCGACGGCGCGACATGGAACACCGAGTGCCCGATGAACCCGGCGAAGACGGCCAGCAGTACGACGCCGCACTTGATCAGCAGCCGCGGGTCCTGGATCGCTTCGCGTTCGTTCAGCCGCAGGACGTTCCCGACCTTGTCCGGGTCGACGGCGAACGACCCTTTGAACAACCGCGGCAGGACGAGGGTGAAGACGACGAGGGTGATGACGACCAGCGGCGTCAGGTGGATCAGGAAGTCGTTGAAGGTCAGTCCGGACCGGCTGGCGATGATGATGTTCGGCGGGTCGCCGATCAGGGTGGCCGTGCCGCCGATGTTCGATGCCATCACCTCGGCGATCAGGAACGGCACCGGGTTGATGCCGAGCCGCTCGCACACCAGCAGCGTGACGGGTGCGATCAGCAGCACGGTGGTGACGTTGTCCAGGAATGCCGAGGCCACGGCCGTGATGAGCGTCAGCAGGATCATCACCCGCAGCGGTGAGCCCTTGGCGCGTTTGGCGGCCCAGATGGCGATGTACTCGAAGACACCGGTACGGCGCAGGACGCCGACGATGATCATCATCCCGAGCAGCAGGAAGATGACGTCCCAGTCGATGCCGGTGTCGTGGGAGTAGAACGCGTGCTCGGAGTCGGTCACCCCGAGGGCGAGCAGAACGGCGGCCCCGCCGAGCGCGGCGAGCAGTTTGTGCGTCCACTCGGTCGCGATCAGAACATAGGCAATGACAAAGACGACCACAGCGATCACAGTCATGCGATCACCGACAGGTCGATCAGTGCGGTGTGACCACCAGTTCGAGCAGCCGGGAGGCCGTGATCGCGCCCACGATCTCCTTGTCTTTCATGACTGCCACCAGCGGGCTCCGCAGCCGCGCCATGATCGCAGCCACCTCCAGCACGGTGTCGTCGTGATTGACCACCGGTAACTCGACAGGCTCGGACGGCAGCAGGTTCCGGACGGTCTTGTTCGTCAGCTTGTCGGCGACCTGGTCGGCGAGCGACTCGTCGATCACCCGTGCCAGGGACGGGTCGTCCTGGACATAGCTCGGGACGAGGAACCGCACCACCTGGGACGCCGGAAGCACCGAGTGAGGATGCCCCTTCTCGTCCACCACGATCAGCCCTGGCAACCGCCGTGAGGCGAGCAGTTCGACCGCTTCCCGAGCGCCACTGTCCAGGCTCACCACTGGAAAGTCTTCGGCCATCTGCTCTCCGTGCACGATTGCACGATACGCCCGGTACGGCGCGACTGCGCAGAGTCGGCCTGGTGTCACGGTGAACGTGCGATGCCGCCGGTGTCACGCCGCCTCCGGGGTCCGTCGATCAGCCCGCACCCCGGCTGAGGGCGAGCACTGCCGACCAGACTTCCCGGCGCACCAGGCCCAAGCTTCCCCCATCCGGCGGTGCCGGCGCAAACGATCCGAATCCGGGCCGACGGGCCGACCCAATCCATTGCCGTGCGCAACCGCCTATGACCCTCTGGTTGCCGAGGGGAGCAACACGATTCTCGACAACGGTCAGGTCTCAGTGACCGGCGCTGAGCTGCCCGGCGAGCCGCTCATGGCGCTCCGCGCTCGAGGGATTCAGGCCGACGATGCGGACGGTTTTGCCGTACCGCTGGTACTTGGTGGTGATCGCGTCCAGCGTCGCCACGGTGGACGCGTCCCAGATGTGCGAGTCGCTCAGGTCGATGACCACGGTGGCCGGGTCGCCCCGGTAGTCGAACTGATAGACCAGGTCATTGCTGGAGGCAAAGAAGAGCTCACCGGTGACGGCGTAGATCTTGGTGTCCTCCTCGTCGGGGTGGGTGGTCGCGGTGACGGTGGTGAAGTGGGCCACGCGGCGGGCGAACAGCACCATCGCGACGATGACACCGACGACGACGCCGATGGCGAGGTTGTGGGTGATGACGACCACCACGACGGTGGACACCATGACGGTGGTCTCGCTGCGTGGCATCCGGCGGAGCGTCTTCGGGTGGATGCTGTGCCAGTCGAGCGTGCCGACCGAGACCATGATCATGACCGCGACCAGCGCCGCCATGGGGATGTCGCCGACGAGGTCACCGAGACCAACGACCAGGATGAGAAGGAAGACACCGGCGAGGAAGGTGGAGATCCGGGTCCGGGCACCGGAGGCTTTCACGTTGATCATCGTCTGGCCGATCATGGCGCAGCCGCCCATGCCGCCGAAGAAGCCGGTGATGATGTTCGATGCGCCCTGTCCCCACGCCTCGCGGGTCTTGGCCGAGTGGGTGTCGGTGATGTCGTCGACGAGCTTGGCGGTCATCAAGGACTCGAGCAGGCCGACGAGCGCCATCCCCACGGCGTACGGCGCGATGATGCGGAGTGTGTCCAGGTTCAGCGGCACGTCGGGGAAGAACAGCGAGGGGAGGCTGTCGGGGAGTTTGCCCTCGTCGCCGACGGTCGGAACGGTCACGGCTGTCAGCGCCACGAACACCGTGACGGCGAGGATGGCGACCAGGGGAGCCGGGACCGCCTTGGTCAGCTTCGGCAGGAACACCATCACCACGATGCCGCCGGCGACGAGCGGGTAGACCAGCCACGGCACGTGCGTCAGGTGCGGGAGTTGCGCCAGGAAGATGAGGATCGCCAGCGCGTTGACGAACCCGACCATGACCGAGCGGGGAATGAACCGCATCAGCCGCGCAACGCCGAGAACACCCAGGATCACCTGCAGGATCCCGGCCAGGATCACCGTGGCCACGAGGTACTCGAAGCCGTGGTCGCGCATGACCGGCGCGATCACCAGCGCTACCGCTCCGGTCGCGGCGGAGATCATCGCCGGGCGCCCGCCGAGGAACGCGATCGACACCGCCATGGTGAAGGAGGCGAACAACCCGACCCGCGGGTCGACGCCGGCGATGATCGAGAAGCTGATCGCCTCGGGAATCAGAGCCAGCCCGACGACGAGGCCGGCCAGCACCTCGGTCCGCAACCGCCGCGGAGAGCGAAGGGCGGCCCGCACGGACGTGAGATCGCCTTCATCGAGGGGCGATGGCTGGGACGGAACGGGTTCGGGCGTGGCTGACTCAGGCGCCAGCGAGGTCATTCGGTCTCCAGGCAAGGCACAGGCGGCACCTCGGCGCAGGCCGGCGTCCGCGCGTCCTTGCGCGGGCGCGACGGCACGAGGGTCGCTTGATCAGGGGCAGACGGGTGAGGAGTACCAGATCGCCTCACCGACTCAGACCCTACCCCGACAACCATCCGCCACTACGAGATGGTCGAGCCGGTCCGAGGGATGTTCGTGGGCGGTAAGGGCTTGGAGCGGCCGCTCGGGGGGTTTGGCGGGGTGTGATGGAGGCATGAAGTTGCGTGCTCCCACGGAGGAGGCGTTCTCGTCTCCTTTGCATCATCCTCGGGTTGCGACCGTGATCGGGCGTTGGCTTGGTGTCGCGGTGGTGGTCTGTTTCCTGACCGGGTTGTTCAGCCATTTCCAGCAGTCCGCGCCTGACTGGGTGTACATCCCGAGTCGGCCGGCGTCGTTCTATCGGGTGACGCAGGGTCTGCATGTTTTGAGCGGGATCGTGGCTGTCCCGTTGTTGCTGGCCAAGTTGTGGACGGTGTACCCGAAGCTGTTCGCCAAGCCGCCGTGGCCGCCCAGCCGGAAAGCCTTGGGCATGATGGTCGAGCGGCTCTCGATCCTGGTGCTGGTGGCGGCGCTGGCGCTGGAACTGTTCATCGGCTTCGTGAACACGCTGCAGTGGTACCCGTGGCCGTTCCCCTTCCGGCAGACCCATTACGCACTCGCGTGGATCATCGTCGGGGCCTTGCTCGTGCACCTGGCCGTCAAGCTCCCGCTGATCACCAGCCACTGGCGCAAACCTGCGATCGAGCGGGAAGCGGCCGACGGCACCCGCTTGAGTCGACGCGGCTTGTTCCGGACGGTTGCCGGCGCCGGCGCGCTGGTCGGGATCGCCTCGGTCGGGCAGTCGGTGCCGGCGCTCGGGCCGGTCGCCATACTGGCTCCGCGCAAGCCGGGGATCGGCCCTCAGGGTCTCCCGGTGAACCGAACCGCCCGGGATGCGGGCGTAACGACCGCCGGCGCTGACTGGCTGTTCACGATCAAGGGCCCTGAGCAACTTACTTACACGCTGGATGAGTTGCGCGCCCTGCCGCAGAGCCGATCCGAGCTGCCGATCGCATGCGTCGAAGGCTGGAGCCAGGGCGCCCGGTGGGAGGGGGTCCGCATCCGCGACCTGCTGGCACTCTGTGGCGCCCCGGCGGAATCCCGCGTCCGCGTGGTCTCGATGGAGAAGGACGGCTTCTACGCGACCAGCGAACTCCCACCGCACTTCGCCGCCGACCCGCTCACGCTGCTCGCCCTCCGGCTGAACGGCAGCGACCTGGACCTCGACCACGGATTCCCGGCCCGCATCATCGCTCCCAATCGGCCCGGCGTCCTCCAGACCAAGTGGGTCCACCGCCTGGAGGTGCTGCCATGACCAAGGCTCGTACGACGTTGGCCATCTGCGGGGTCGTACTCGGACTGTGGGGGTTGTGGTTGTTGTTGCAGACCTTGAGCACAGCTGCCCTGATCCGGTTACCGCTGTGGCTGGGCGGCGCCGTACTCGCGGACGACTTCGTCCTGATCCCGTTGACGATCGGCGTCGGATGGATCCTGACCCGCTGGTCGATCGGCCGTACGGTGGCGACCGTCCGCACGACCCTTCTGTACGTCGGGATCACCACACTGATCGCGATTCCGCTGCTGCTGCGCGAAGGCAAAGGTGCCAATCCGACCGTGCTGTCGCGCGACTACCTCCGCGACTGGCTGCTGCTCGAGGCCACGATCGTGCTGGCCGGCGTACTGGCCCTGGTGGTCGGTGGCCGGCGGTTACGGCGTGCTGACGGATCGGCCGGATCGCGTCTGCGGCGGGCTCGGCGCTCCTAGGGTCGGAGGCATGGCTGAGATCGGTGTGATCGGTGGTTCGGGCTTCTATTCCTTCGTCCGGGACGCACGTCCGGTGACGGTCGAGACGCCGTTCGGGCAGCCGAGTGAGGCGCCCGTCGTGGGGGAGGTGAACGGTCGTGAGATCGCGTTCATCCCGCGGCACGGCGCCGACCACCGCTTCCCGCCGCATCGGGTGAACTATCGCGCCAATCTCTGGGCGCTGAACGCTCTCGGCGTCCGCCAGGTCCTCGGTCCGTGCGCGGTCGGCTCGTTGCGTCCTGAGCTCGTTCCCGGCACGTTCGTCGTACCCGACCAGTTCGTCGACCGGACCTGGGGCCGTGAGCACACCGTGTACGACGGTCCGCCGCATCCGGTGGTTCACACGTCGCCCGCCGACCCGTACTGCCCGACCGGCCGGGAAGCAGTGATTGCTGCAGGCAACGGTGCGGTGGTCCCGGACGGCACGATGGTGGTGATCAACGGTCCGAGGTTCTCGACCCGGGCCGAATCCCGGTGGCACGCCGCACAGGGCTGGTCCGTGGTCGGCATGACCGGCGCCCCCGAGGCGTCGATCGCCCGCGAGCTTGGGCTCTGCTACACGTCGGTCGCCGTGGTCACCGACCACGACGCGGGCGTTGTGGCGGGGGAGGGCGTCACCCAGGCCGAGGTCTTCGAGGTGTTCGGCCGCAGCATCGAACGCCTCAAGATCCTCCTCGCCGACGTGATCGCGCAACTGCCCAAACCAGACGTCGACTGCACCTGTCGCCATGCGCTGGACGGCACAGCCGCCGAAGGGACTGCTGCCCGGTGAAAGTCCTGCTCACCGGTGGTGCCGGCTTCATCGGCCGGCACGTGCACGCCCAGCTCGTTGCCGACGGCCACGACGTCACCGTGTTCGACTCCCTGCGGCCTGACGTGCATGATGAACCGCCGGTGATGGAGAACCTGATCGTCGCCGACATGCGCGATGCCGACGCGGTCGCCGCCGCGCTGAGGGGCGTCGACGTCGTCATCCATCTCGCGGCGAAAGTCGGGCTCGGTGTCGACCTCGACGACATCGACGACTATGTCAGCAGCAACAGCCTCGGCACTGCGGTTCTGCTCCGGCAGTTGGGGCGCGCCAAGATCGATCACTTCGTCTACGCCAGCTCGATGGTGGTGTACGGCGAGGGCCGCTACGACTGTGCACAGCACGGCGTCGTCGCCCCTGGACCCCGGCGGATCCCGGACCTCGAGGACGGCAACTTCGAACCACCGTGCCCGTACTGCGGGGAGTTCCTGCAGCCCGGCCTGGTCGGCGAGGACACAAGGCTCGATCCACGCAACGCGTATGCGGCGTCCAAGCTGACGGGGGAACACCTCGCCGCCGCCTGGGCCCGGGAAACCGGCGGCCGGGTCGCCGCGCTGCGGTTCCACAATGTGTACGGACCAGGGATGCCGCGCAATACGCCGTACGCGGGGGTGGCGGCGTTGTTCCGCTCCAGCCTCGAGCGCGGTGAAGCTCCCCAGGTCTTCGAGGACGGCCGCCAGCGCCGCGACTTCGTCCACGTGCAGGACATCGCCTCGGCCGTGGCGCTGGCCGCCCAGGCCGACCACCCGCAGTTCGCGGCGTACAACGTCGGCAGCGGCACCGTCCACACCATTGCCGACCTGGCCACCGAGCTGTCCCGCGCGTACGACGGACCCGCACCGGTGATCACCGGTCGGTACCGCCTCGGCGACGTCCGGCACATCACCGCTACCTCCGACCGGATCAAGACAGAGCTGGGCTGGAAACCGGCCTATGACCTGACCGACGGCGTCGCCGACCTGGTCAGCTCAGCCGGCCGGTAGGTCGATCTCGAAGGCGCAGCCGCCGGGGACGCTGGCGACGGCGATGTTGCCGTGATGGGACTCGACCACGCCCGGGGCGATCGCGAGGCCGAGGCCGCCGCCACCATCCGCCGGGGTTCGTTGAAGGTCGCCTCGCCAGCCGACGTCGAAGACGCGGTCCAGGTCGTGGTCCGGGATCCCGCCGCAGCCGTCCGTCACCGCGAGCCGGATCCGGCCGTCGGTTTCGCGATCGACACTGAGGCGGACGGCTCCGCCAGGTTCGGTGTGGCGGATCGCGTTGTCGACCAGGTTCGTCACCGCGCGGGTCAGCTCGTCGGCGTCACCGTGCACCGCCAGCCGATCGTTGTTGCCGGGTGTCGAGACCGACAGCGCGACACCCTCGGAGCGGGCGTGTTCGCAGGTCTCACCGGCGACGTCTTCGGCCAGTTCACGGAGGCTGACCGCCGTGCGGCGGCGTGATGGCGGCGCGGCGGCCAGCCGGGACAGCTCGAAGAGATCGTCCACCAGGCCGGTCATCCGGTCCACGGTGGTTCGCATCTGGCGCAGAGCGCCCGGTACGTCGTCGACCACGCCGTCCTCGAGTCCTTCCGACACGGCTCGCAACCCGGCGAGCGGCGTACGAAGGTCATGGGACAGGAAAGCGACCAGCTCGCGGCGGCTGGCTTCGAGCGCGATCTCACGGTCCCGGGACGCAGCCAGCCGTTGCCGGGTCTGCTCTAGTTCGACCGTCAGCGCGGTCAGCTCGGCCGGCACGTTACTGGTGCCAGTGCCCGCGACGGGCTCGTACGACGTACCAAGGTGACGCAACCGCCGTCCCACATCACGTGAACCGGTGCTGATCCAGTGGGCGAGCAGGACCGACATCGCCAACCCCAGGAGCGCTGAGAAGGCCAGCGTCCACAGCACCACGAGCGAGTCGTGGGCCGAGATGAACATCGCCCGCACACTCTGCAGTACGGCGGCCAGCGCGGCGGCCATCGGCACGATGGCGACGACGATCATGGTGATCCGCAAGGACCTGCGCCGGAACTTCCACAGCACCACTGCGCCCACTGCGGCGACGACCAGCGTCCACAGGGTGGTCAGCGCGAGGATCGTGATCGTGTCGCGGTTCATTCGCCCTCACCCACGAAGCGTTAGCCGGTCCGCGGGACCGTGAGCACCAGCCGGGGATCGGACGGGTCGGCCTCGATCTTCTCCCGCAGCCGCCGGACGTGGACCGTCACGGTCGAGGAGTCACCGAAGTCCCAGCCCCAGACCCGGCGCAGGACCTCCAGCCCGGACAGGCCGGGCAGCATCACGTCCAGTACGACGACCGACGGCTTCCACTGCTGCCACACCTCGACCGCCGCGACCCCGTCGGCGACCACGCGGGCGTCGTACCCGGCCTTGGTCAGGTACGCCGAGACGACGTTGGAAACGGTCGGGTCGTCGTCCACCACGAGCACTCGAGTAGCCACGCCATGAGCGTAGGACCGTCCACCCCGTCTCCCATCCCACTCGAGCCGGAGAACGCCATGCCGTAAGCAAGCCGTAGCCGCGTGCGGCCCCAGGCAACGACAGGATTTCCCTACGGTCGAAGGGTGGCTGCTGATGTGGACCTTGTCCTGCCGTGCCTGAACGAGGCGACCGCTCTGCCGTGGGTGCTCGCCCGGTTGCCGGACGGCGTCCGGGCGGTTGTCGTGGACAACGGTTCGACTGACGGCTCGGCCGAGATCGCCGCCGCTCTCGGAGCCACCGTGATCTCGTGTGAGCTTCGCGGTTACGGCGCCGCCTGCCACGCCGGGCTGGAAGCGGCGACGGCCGAGGTGGTGGCATTTCTCGACGCGGACGCGTCGCTCGATCCCCGTCAGCTCGTTCGCGTCACCGCGCCGGTCCTGGCCGGCCGGGCCGATCTGATGCTCGGCCGGCGTCGCCCGATCACTCGCGGCGCGTGGCCGTGGCACCTCCGCCTCGCCAACGCGGAGCTCGCTCGCCGCATCCACCGCCGGACCGGGATCCGTCTGCACGATCTTGGCCCGATGCGCGCCGCTCATCGGCAATCGCTGCTGGATCTCGCACTGACCGACCGGCGATCCGGCTATCCGCTGGAGACCGTGGTCAAGGCGGCTGACGCCGGCTGGCGGATCGCCGAGGTCGATGTGGACTACTTGCCCCGGTCAGGTCGTTCGAAGGTGACCGGTACGCCGCTCGGCGCCGTACGAGCGGTCAAGGACATGACCAAGGTGCTGATCGCATGAACGCCGGCACGCTGATCGTGATCGCGAAAGAACCGATTCCCGGCCATGTGAAGACCCGCCTGCAGACAGAGTTCACCCCCGGCGAGGCCGCTGCGCTGGCCCGTGCTTCCCTCGCCGATACCCTGGCCGCCGTCCGGAAGACGCCCGTACTGCGCTATGTCCTGGCGCTGGACGGGATGGCCGGACCGTGGTTGCCGGACGGGTTCTCGGTGATCGCTCAGCGCGGCACCGGTCTCGACGAGCGGCTGGCCGCAGCGTTCGAGGACGCGTACGCCGGATCGCCGATGATGCTGATCGGCATGGACACGCCGCAGGTGACTCCCGTGCTGCTCGGAACCGACTGGTCGGGGTACGACGCTGTGCTGGGGCTGACCGATGACGGCGGCTATTGGTGCCTTGGCCTGCGCGAACCCGATCGGCGTGCGCTGGTCGGAGTACCCATGTCGACGGATCACACCGGGGTCGACCAGCTGGCCAGACTCGAGCTGCTCGGCTACCGGGTGAAGCTGCTGCCGACGCTTCGGGACATGGATACCCCACCGGACGCGGCGGCGATCGCGGCCGGCTTTCCCGACCTGCGGATGTCGCGGCTGCATCGACGGCTGCAGCACGCGGCACATCCGGCACTGCTCTTCGAGAAGGCCCTCGACGGTGGACGAGTGGTCGTCACCGGCACCGACGGGCTGGCGGTTCCGGCGTTGTCCGAGATGGACCGCTGGCGGGCGCCCGCGGATGCGGTGGATCGGATCGCCTTGAGCCGTTGCGAGGGACCGGTGCTGGACATCGGCTGCGGTCCCGGGCGGATTGTGACGGCGCTCGCCGAGCAGGGGATTGCGGCGCTGGGCGTCGATATCTCCGCCCACGCCGTACGGCTCACGACCGACCGTGGCGCCGCCGCGCTGCGTCGGGCGGTGCAGGAACCGCTGCCTGGCGAGGGACGCTGGGGGAGTGTCCTGCTGATGGACGGCAACATCGGCATCGGGGGCGCCCCGGATGTCCTGCTGCGACGCTGTGCCGAACTCGTCCGGCCGAACGGGGTGGTCCTGGTCGAGGTCGATCCAGACGACGGCCTCGACGACTCCGGTGCGATCGTCCTGCGGAGCGCGAACGGACGCCGGTCGAGACCATTGCCCTGGGCAAGAGTTGGGAGCCGCGCGATCATCCGGCACGGCCGCGCCGCTGGGCTGCTCGCCACCGAGGACTGGCGCGCCGACGGCCGGGCCTTCCTCACCTTCCGCCGCTCGCCGGCCGGCACCACAGCAGGAGACTCCTGGGTTCACCCGCCCCATCAGGCCCAGGCACACGGCCTCCGCCGGGTCTGGTGATGGTCGCTGTGCAGCGGCCATCCAGCAGCTTGCGCCGTCCAGCCGTCGGTGGGCCGGCCCGGGCCTCCCTGCGCGGGCTGCCGCTCGCGATCGGCGGACTAGTCAGTGTTGTGGGCAGCACGGCAGTCATCGCCACGGCCTCGGCAGCCTGGTGGCCGAACCTCGTCCTGGTGGCGGCGATGCTCCTGCTTGGCGGGATCGCCTGGATGATCACGCGTCGCCCCGCAGGCCCTCGCGCGGTGCTCGGCATCCTCGCGTTCGCCGCGGTGTGCCAGGTGCCGGGTCTCACTCTTGCACCGATCACCAGCACAGATGCCTACCGCTACGTCTGGGACGGACGCGTGCAGCTCTCCGGTACGTCGCCGTACTCGCATGTGCCGCTCGACGACGCACTGGCGAGGCTCCGCGACCCGATCCTCTTTCCCGGTCTCTCGCCGGCAGACCGGTCCGGTGTCACCGGCCCACCGCGCATCCCCCATGATCCAGCCGCGCTCACCGCGCTCTCGGCCGACGATCCACGCACGCGGATCAATCGCCCACGGGTCCCGACCATCTACCCGCCGGTGGCCCAGGCCTACTTCACCGCCGTCGCATTCCTCACCCCGTGGTCGGCCGGCACCTTCGGGCTCCAACTGGCAGCCGCCGCACTCGCCGTCGGCGTGACGGCGCTGCTTGCCACCGAACTACGCCGCCGCAACCGGGATCCCCGCTGGGCGGTCCTGTGGGGGTGGTCGCCGATTGTCGCCCTCGAGGCCGGCAGCGCCGCCCACATCGACGTACTCGCTGCCGCGCTCCTCGTTGCCGCAGTCATCACGGCCGCCCGGCGTGCACCAGTGATCACCGGGCTTCTTCTTGGCGCGGCGGCCAGTGTCAAGCTTCTGCCGCTCCTGCTTCTGCCGGCCTTCACAGCGGTGCGGCGACACGGCCTCACGACCCCGCTCGTGGCTGTTGGGACCTTCGTGGCGAGCTACGTCCCGTACGTCCTTGCCGTCGGCACCTTGGTGGTCGGGTTCCTGCCCGGCTATCTCGGGCAGGAAGGGTTCTCCGACGGCAGCTCCCGCTCGGCGATTCTGGGTCTCGTGTTGCCTCCGATGGCCCGTCAGCTCGTCACCGCAGTCCTCGCGATTGCCCTTGCACTGCTGGCGATCCGCCTGCACGGTCGGCAACCGATCGCGGTCACCTGCTGCTGGCTGTACGGCGCAGCACTCTTGCTGACTACGCCGACCTATCCCTGGTACGGCGTTCCGCTCATCGCCCTCGCCGTACTCGCCGGCCGGGCCGAGTGGCTCGCCGTACCCGTGGCTTCCTATCTGGCCTACGCGAGCTTCGGCCACGAGCTGCGACAAGGGCTGATCCACCTCACCGCGGCCCTGACAGTCATCACCGCAATCTCACTACGCCACAGATCGGGACTGCGGCGTGGGCCTGTGCCGCGAGCCGGAGGATCTGCCGCCGGCATGATCCCTCCCTCGTGAGATCAGTGCCGGAAGGACGTTCTGGCGTTGCGTCCGTATTGACTTCCAGAAGTACCTCAGTGAGTATTGAGTCAATGGACCTTGAGCAGAACTCTCTGGTTGACCGGGCTCGCGTGCATGCGGCGCTGGGGGATCCGGCGCGGCTGGCGATTGTCGATGCGTTGGCGCTGGGGGATGCGGCGCCGGGGGAGTTGGGGGCTGTGCTGGGGATGCCGACGAACTTGGTGGCACATCACTTGAAGGTGTTGCAGGAGGCTGGGGTGGTGGTGCGCGGGCGGTCGGAAGGGGATCACCGGCGTACGTACGTGCGGTTGGTGCCGGAGACGTTGGCGATGGTGAGTAGTCCTTTGTTGGCTGATGTGCCGCGGGTGGTGTTTGTGTGTACACATAACTCGGCCCGGTCGCAGTTGGCGGCCGCGATCTGGTCGCGGCGTAGTCAGGTGCCGGCGGCGTCCGCGGGGACTCGGCCTGCGGAGCGAGTGCATCCGCGGGCGGTGAAGGTCGGGCGGCGGCACGGACTCGATCCGGCCAAGTGGCGTACGGCTCAGGTGAGTGATGTGGTGAAGCCGGACGACCTGGTGATCGCCGTGTGCGATATCGCGTATGAGCATCTGCCGGCCGAAGCGCGGCCGCGGGTGCATTGGTCGGTGCCCGATCCGGCGCCGGTGAACACGGATACGGCGTTCGAGGCGGCGTACGACGAGATCGCCGGCCGGATCGATCGGCTGGCGCCATTGGTTTCGCCCTCTGAGGCGAACCGATCGAGGAGTGGATGATGACCGGAATCTCTGGGTACCACCGCGAAGACCTCTCCATAGATCAGCAGTTGGCGTTGCGGACGGCGGTGTCCAGGCTGGGGGAGCAGTTCGCCGGCATCTACGGCGTGGAGACGATCGAGCGGTTCCTGCACTCGAGCTATGACCAGTTCGCGACCGGCAGTACGGTGCCGAACTTTCTACCCCTGCTGGCTGAGCGGTTCGCTCGTCAGCGGCTGACCGCACTGGCGCGGGTCGAGGGTCATCACGACGATGATCGTCCGGTTGTCCTGTTCCTCTGCGTGCACAACGCCGGCCGCAGCCAGATGGCGCTGGGGTTCTTCGAGCACCTGGTCGGTGATCGGGCGATCGGCTGGTCGGGCGGCTCGGAGCCAGGTGTCGAGGTGAATCAGGCCGCGGTCGTGTCGATGGCCGAGCGCGGGATCGACATCTCGACCGAGTATCCGAAGCCTTGGACCGACGAGGTCGTCCGGGCGGCTGACGTCGTCGTCAGCATGGGCTGCGGTGATGCGTGCCCGATCTTCCCCGGCAAGCGGTACGAGGATTGGGTCTTGGACGACCCGGCCGGGCTTGACGTCGCCGAGGTTCGTCCGATCCGGGACGAGATCGAGCGACGGGTCCGCCAGTTGCTCGACCAGCTCGCCGTACCTGCTGCGAGCGGCCGGTGAACACCGCTCCACTCTGGCGACGGGCAGTTGCCGAAGGCATCGGAACCGGTCTGCTGGTCACGGTCGTCGTCGGCTCGGGGATCGCCGCCGCGAAGCTGTCGCCGAACGATGTCGGACTCCAGTTGCTGGAGAACGCGTTCGCGACCGCGCTTGGTCTCGCCGTACTCATTCTGATGGTCGGGCCGCTATCCGGTGCGCACTTCAACCCGGTGGTGTCGGGCGTCGACTGGTGGCTCGGTCGACGTACCGGGGGCGGTCTGACATCGCGTGACCTCGGCGCCTACGTTCCGGCGCAGATCGTCGGTGCGGTGCTGGGCGCCGTACTGGCCAATCTCATGTACGGCGAAGCCGCGGTGTCCTGGTCGACGACGGAACGCAGCGCCGGGCACCTCTGGCTCGGCGAGGTCGTTGCGACGGCCGGGCTGATCGTGCTGATCTTCGCGCTGGTCTCGTCCGGGCGAGCCTCGTACGCGCCGGCCGCGGTCGGCGCGTACATCGGGTCGGCGTACTGGTTCACCTCGTCGACCTCGTTCGCGAATCCAGCGGTCACGATCGGGCGGGCGTTCAGCGACACCTTCGCGGGCATCGCACCGGCGTCACTACCCGGCTTCGTGATCGCACAGTTCATCGGCGCAGTGGTCGGCGTCGGGCTGTTGGCTGTGCTGTATCCAACGGCGGGGCGAGCCGCGAGCGAGGTCGTCACCACCTCTCAAACCACTGGAGTGTCATCGTGAGCAAGCCCACTGTCCTGTTCGTCTGCGTTCACAACGCAGGTCGGTCGCAGATGGCCGCGGGTTGGTTGCGGCATCTGGCGGGCGACACGGTCGAGGTCCGGTCTGCTGGTTCGGAACCGCGTGACCAGATCAACCCGGTCGCCGTGGAGGCTATGCGCGAGGTCGGCATCGACATCACCGGCGCGGTGCCGCAGCTCTTGGAGACCGAGACCGTCCGCGAGAGCGACGTGATCATCACCATGGGCTGCGGCGACGCGTGCCCGGTCTTTCCTGGTAAGCGGTACGAGGACTGGGAGCTGACCGACCCGGCCGGTCAGCCGATCGAGGTGGTCCGCCAGGTGCGCGACGAGATCCGAAGCCGGGTGGAGAAGCTCGTCGGCGAGCTCAGCGCCTCCTGAACACCTGCTCAGTCGAGCGACACGGTCAGGCGGACGCGGGTGTCGGGACGGACACGAACGTCGACAGCCAGGTCAGGCGCTCGGGCAGCGGCCAGTAGCAGACCCACGTGCCACGGCGCTGGCCGTCACCCGAACGGTCAGTTGTCCAGCGTGAGTTGCCGCCGGTGGAAGTCGAAGTGCTGGGTCGGGAAGCGGTAGACGTCCGCCAGTGTCATGTAGTCCTTGAAGAACGGATCCCATCGCGCCGGGTAGTACATGCCCCGCGCCAAATCCGACTCGCTCTCCGCGTCCAGCCGCCGATGCAGCTTGTCGATGACATGATCGAACATCACCACCATGCGCTCGGGGCTCATCGTGTTGCCGCCGGCGTACGAACCCAGGAAGTTCACGACATCGAACGGTTTGGTCCCTGCGTTCAGCAGCCGCGCGTATGACCGGCTGGCTCCGTCGGGTAGGTGCCCGAACACCCGCACCAGTCGCAGTAGGGCCCGGATGATCAGATACCCGAGCAGTATGTGGAAGAGCAGTTGCCTGTTGCTCCACCGCGTCCCGTTTGACGGTCTGCGCAAAGCGGACTCGTCGGCTTGCTCAACCAGTTGATGGAATTCGCGTCGAACGCGCTCCCATTCCTCGTGCGCCAGACTCCGCTCCATGTCTCATGGTCGGTCGCGATGGTGCGCGCGCCAACTACCTGGAGCCGCACGTCGGTCGACAATGTGATCTTGTCGTCGTCGCACTCGACAACGTAAGGTTGTCGAGTGGATGTGAGTACGCGGGCATTGATCGAGGCTGTGGTCAGTCAGTCGCCTACGCAGGATCCGCTCGTGCTGCTCGAGACGGCGGTGAGAGTTGCCGAGCAGGTCGGCGGCATGGCCGACGGGATGGTGGATCACTACGTCGGCGCCGCCCGGGCGGCTGGGTTGTCGTGGACTGTGATCGGCGAGCGGTTGGGGGTCTCCAAGCAGGCCGCGCGGCAGCGATTCTCGCCTCGATTGGAGGGCCAGAGCGGTACGGCGGTGAGCGCTGAACTGCCTGCCTTGGAGCCACGGCTGCTGGCCTGTTTGGAGGTCGCACGTGCGGCCGCTGAGGCTGAGGACAGTGTGACCGGGACGCAGCATCTACTGCTCGGGCTGTTGCACGTCGGCGTGGCCGCGAATGTGCTCGACCGGCTCGGTGTGACGCGCGAGGCTGTGAGTGAAGCGGCCGGCCGACTCTTGACGTCTCGTGACGCCGGCGGTGAGCGCGTTGTCGGCGATGGTGAAGCGGAGGGCGCGGTCGTCGGAGCGCGTCGCTTGGCCGCGAGCAGAGGGCAGAACCTGACGCGGACCGAGCATCTCTTGTTCGCGCTGGCGGTCGACACCGGCTCGTCGGCCCGGCGAGTGCTCGACGATCTGGGGGTTGAGCCGGCGCGGGTGAAGAAGGAGTTCGCTGACCTGAATCCGCCGCCACCGCGGTCCGGACGGCGTGGTCGTCGTACCGGGAAGCCTGATCGGGATGGGCTGGCTTGCTCGTTCTGCGGGTGCAGTGACCCTGACCGAGTGATGGTCAACGGTCCCGGCGTGCGGATCTGCAGTGAGTGCGTCGTACTGGCGACGGACATCGTCGCGACCGCCGCTGGACCGGTCGACGGGGATTAGCGTTGCGGGGTTGACTCTGTAGCCAGGTCCAGGGTTCACGATGGGGGCATGCGAACGAGTGAGCTGGCCGATCGGGCTGGGGTGAACACCGAGACGCTGCGGTACTACGAGAGGCGTGGGCTACTGGATGAGCCGCCGCGGACGCCGGGAGGTTACCGGGACTATCCGGTAGCGGCCGTGGAGTTGCTGCGGTTCGTGAAGCGTGCGCGGGAACTCGGGTTCACGCTCGACGAGGTGGAGGAGTTGCTTCACCTCGACGACGGCGGTCCGGACAGCTGTGATGCGGCGCGAGCATTGGCCGAGCATCGGCGCGATGATCTGGCGGCGCGGATCGCGGATCTGCAGCGGATGCATGCTTCGTTGTCCGAGTTGGTGAGGACGTGCGATCTCCCCAGGGCGGATCGATGCTGCGCGTTGCTCGAGGCGGTCCGATGAGGCTCGAGGTGTTGCATGTGCCGGACTGTCCGAACCTGCCGCCACTGCTGGAACGCCTCGCGCAGGTGACGGACCTGCCGATGATGACACGGGTGATCGAGACCGACGCGGACGCTGCGGTTCGGGATGGCGGGTTCTCCGACGTTGTTGGTTGACGGGGTTGATCCGTTCGCTGCGGGGGAGTGTGCGTGCGGTGTGTCGTGTCGCCTGTATCGAGATGACGACGGCCGGATGGTGTCTGCGCCGTCAGTCGAGCAGTTGCGAGTCGCGATCGGCGGCGACGTGGCGCCGCCCACCGAGGTTCTGAGTGCCTGGCGCACGCGGGCCTTGCCGCTGGATGCGGTCGAGCGGGCACCGCATCAGGCGATTCTGTGTGCCTTCGCTGCTACCGGGCGCTCACCCGCACTCCATGCCCTCGACCAGGTGGCGGCAGGTCGTGCGGCTGAGGTGCTGCAGGCTTTGCATGACGCGGATGCGATCCGGTTGACGTCGTACGGCGACATCGCTGTCGCCTACCCATTTTCCGCGGTCCCGACGCGGCACCGGGTGAGGATCGGCGACCAGGTCGACGTGTACGCGATGTGCGCGGTTGATGCTCTCGGCATGGCGCCAATGCTCGGGCGGGACACGGTGATCGAGTCCGTCGACGTAACTACCGGCCGGCCGATCAGGGTAGTGATGGCGGATGGTCGCAGTATCTGGGAGCCAGTCGAGGTGGTGGTGTTCATCGGTGCTGACGCCGGTGGGGGACCGTCGGCGGACTGTTGCTGCGACTACCTCAACTTCTTCACCGACCGCTCGTCGGCTGAGACATGGGTCGCTGAACATACCGACGTACCGGGACAGATCATCAACCAGTCCGAGGCAGAGGCTCTGGCTACCCGCCTCTTCGGCCACCTGCTTGCCTGACGAGGTGGCCGGCTCCGCCGCCGCCGTGATCATGAACCGAGGAGTCTCCGGGTGGCGGCTTCGGCGCAGACTCGGGCGCTGCCGAAGGTCTGGATCCAGCCGGCGAAGTCCGAGTAGTCCGTGCCCGGGACGCCCATGTCGACGACGATCATGTCCGGGTGCTGGCTCTGCAGCTGCCCGATGAGTTTCTCCTGCCAGTCGAAGCGGTGAGCTCCCCGAACCAGCAGGACGACCTGGCTGTCCGCGCCGTACTCCGACCGGAACTCACCGACGCCGGCCCGAGCCATCCCGGGCCCGTTGTAGGTCTGCCCCGACAACCCGATGCTCTCGACAACCTTCCCGGCATCGCGCAGCATCTTCTCCGCACCCCAGCCCGCCGAGCCCGCCGCGGGGGAGTGGGTCGGCTCCAGCCGGATGATCAGTACGGCGTCACTCCGCAGCACCGGGTCCCCGTGGGTGACCGCAACCTGTTCGGCAAGCCGCTCACCCAGTGAGTTGTCCCGCAGCGCGACGTCCGCCTTGGGCCGGGTCCCCAGCCGAGCCAGTCGCTCGTTGGCACTCCGCAGCCGCTCCAGTGGCAGCCGCCCGCTCTCGACCGCCTCGACCAGCGCAGCGGCGGCCACGTCCACGTCGTCGAGGAACGCCCACGACCCGAGGCAGAGCGCGTCGGCCCCGGCCTCGATCGCCCGTGCGGCGGCCTCCGGCAACGGCGCCACGTCGGCGATCCCGTACATCTCCAGCGCGTCGGTGATCACCACACCGTCGTACCCGAGCTCTCCGCGCAGGATGTCGGTGAGCAGCACCCTGCTGATCGTCGCCGGTACGTCGTCCAGCTGCGGCACCAGGTCGTGCGACACCATGATGCTGTCAACTCCGGCGTCGATCGCGGCACGGAACGGATCGAGATAGCTGTCCAACAGCTCAGCCCGGGAGACGTCGACGAGTGGTGTTGCGAGGTGAGCATCCGTGCCGCTGAGACCGTGGCCCGGGTAGTGCTTGGCGCAGGCGCTGACCCCGGCCGCCTGCAGGCCTTCCACCCAGGCGGCGGTGTGCCGGCTGACCAGATCGCGGTCGGCGCCGAAGCAGCGGATCCCGTTCGGGCTCATCGGGTTGACGGCCGTGTCGACCGCCGGGGCCAGGTCCCAGTCGACGCCGGCCTCGACCAGCGACAGGCCGATCTGGAAGGCGGCCTGCCGAGTCAGCTCGACGTCGTTCAGCTCGCCGAGCGCCCGGTTGCCGGGCATCGAGAAGCCGCCGAGGTTCTCCAGCCGGTTGACGTCGCCGCCCTCTTCGTCGATCGACAGCAGGACGTGGTCACGCAGACCGTGCAGTTCGGCGGCCAACCGCTGGAACTGGTCGCCGTCGACGATGTCCTTGCCGAAGATCACGAAGCCGCCGAGGCCGGCCTCGATCCGCGGTCCGACCCAGTTCGGAACCGTGGGCCGGCCGAGGGCGGGGAACAGCACACCGTGGGCGAGCCGGTTGAGCTCTGCGTCGTGCGAGGGGTTCACAACATCCTCCTGAGGGGATTCAACCTTTGACGGCGCCTCTGGTCATCCCGCCGACCAGCAGGTTCAGCTGCCGGGGCTGTTGTACTGCCGGATCATCCGGTTGAAGAAGGTGAGACCGATGGTGAAGACGACCAGTCCGCCGCACGGTGAGATGTACGCCAGCCAGGCAGGGATGGGCAACTGGTCGGTGCGTCCGAGGAGCACGGTGGCCGGCAGGTAGGCGATGAACGCCATCGGGAAGATGAAGGTGAGGGAGAGGAATCCCCAGCGGCTGAACATGGTCAGCGGATAGCTGCTGAACCGCGTGATGGTGTCGTCGGCGAGGATCCGGAGCGACGTGGTGGACGTCATCCGGAAGGACAGCCCGGCCAGGAAGGTTTGCAGACCGGCTTCGACCAGTCCGCCGCCGATCAACGCGGCGATCAGGAAGGCCACTTTTCCGGGTGTCCAGGACACCGAGGACTGCGGTGCGAAGAGTGCCAGCGATCCGAACCCGAGAAGCGTGTCGCCGAGGGCCATGATGGGTGCATAGCGGGTCACGACCTGCAGATAGATTCCGGCCGGGCGCAGCAGATACCGGTCGACATCGCCCTGCTGGATCGCCTGGTCGATCGAGAACAGCGCGCCGAACGGCACCACGTAGAACGCATGTGCGGCCAGCCGCATGGCGAACAGCAACGCGATGTCGTTCAACCGCCAGCCGTGGATGACGTTGAACTTCGACAGCAGCACCCCGATGAACAACAGCTGCGTACCCTGTAGCGCCACGCCCCCGACGATTGTCGACAGGAAGCTGACGCGATACGTCATCGCCGCACGCCAGCCGGCTCGCAGCAGGATCCGGCTCGCGCGCAGATCCTCCCGGACGGCGGACCATGACCGGACCATCTCAGCCACCGAGCACCACCACCTTGTGGACCGCTCGACGCCAGACCAGCTGCAAGAGCAGGAAGAGCACCAGCACCCAGCCGAGCTGAACCGCCAGTGTGCCGAGCAGTTCGGCCCCGTGCCTGGTCCCGAACCAGATGGACAGCGGCGCGTAGATCTGCGCCTGGAACGGAAGCCAGCTGATGATCGGTTGCAGCCATCCCGGCATGAACCACAGAGGAATCAGGGCGCCGGACAGGAACGCCGACCCGAACCTGTACAGGATCAGGACGCCGCCGATCTCAAGGGTCCAGAAGGCAGTCATGGACACCAGCAGATTGATGGTCATGATGTTCGCGATGCCGAGCACCATCGACACGACCCAGGCCAGCAGGTCGAGCAGGGAGTGCGGCGCCTTGACTCCTCCGAGCGCGAGGCCGGTGATCAGACCCGCGGCCCCGATGGGAAGCCTGCCGACCATCGTGCCGCCGGCTTGGGCCAGGTTCTGGCTGATCAGCGATCGTGGCCGCATCATGTCCACGCCGATCTGGCCGCGCATGACTCGCTGTGGGAGTGACGAGAACTGCCAGGGCATGACGACGGACTGAATACATGCGGCCAGTACGGCGTACGCCACCGCGGTGGAGCTCCCGATCCCGGCCACCTCGTCATGACCGGCGTACAGAACGCGCCAGACGACCACGGTCAGGGTGGCCTGGATGACCAGCCCGACGACGCCGAACAGGAGGTCCGCGCGGTAGGCGAGGACCGACCGGTACCCGGCCCGGTAGAGGCCGCGCAGCCCGGTCAGGCGCGTGTTCAGGGTATCGACGTACATCAGCTGCCCGTACTGCGTGCCGCCGCCGGTGTCCGTTCCGTGTACAGCTGCCGGATCACGTCCTCGAGGTCGGGCTCGAGGACGGACAGGTCGGTGATCGGGTAGCGCGAGGTGAGGTCGTGCACGACCTTCGGTGCGGCCGTCGTCTCCGGGGAGAACCGCAGCGTCGCCTTGAACGGGTCGGCCGAGACCACCTGCGCGAACGGGGACGAGATGGTGGTGGCGTCGAAGTCGGTGCAGTGGACCACGATGTCGCGGCTGGTGACGTACTGCGCCTTGAGCATCTCGACATCGCCCTCGTACAGGATCTTGCCGTGATCGATGATCACCACGCGCCGGCAGAGTCGCTCGACGTCGTCCATGTCGTGGGTGGTCAGGATGACCGTCGTACCGCGGCCGGCGTTGACCTCCGCGACGAACTCCCGGATCTTGCCCTTGGCAACGACATCGAGTCCGACCGTCGGTTCGTCGAGATACAGGATCGGCGGGGCGTACAGCATGGCGGCGACCAGGTCGCCGCGCATCCGCTGGCCGAGCGACAGCGATCGCACCGGGGTGTCGATGAACTCGTCCAGATCGAGCAACTCGGTGAATTCCCCGAGCCGCGTCCGGTAGGTCGCCGGATCCATGGTGTAGAGATCCCTGATGATCTCGAACGAGTCGCGTAACGGGAGGTCGTACCAGAGTTGGGTTCGCTGCCCGAAGACGGCGCCGATGGTGCGAGCGTTACGGCGCCGATCACGCCAGGGGACCTGACCGGCGACCGTGACGGTGCCCGAGGTGGGGACCAGGATGCCGGTGAGCATCTTGATCGTCGTGGATTTCCCGGCGCCGTTCGGGCCGAGGAAGCCGACCAACTCACCGGGATCGATGTGGAAACTGATGCCGTCGACAGCCTTGGTGATCTTGCGCGCCCGGGTGAACAGCGACCTGGTGCCGGCAAAGCGCCCGGGCCGCACATCGGGCCGCCAGAATTCCTTCGTGAGATCGGCGACCTCGATGATTGGAGTCGCCAACGACCCTTCATGGCCGGAGCGCGCGTCCGATGGCGTGTGCTGCATCAGCGATCCCAGCTCCCCACGGCCACCCGGCGACGATAGCAGCAGCCTCCTCACTTCGACGATGGAATATCACGCGGTGGTCTTGCCCCGCCGGGCCGGTTCGGTCAGCTGATCGGCGGTCAGGACAGGGTGATCAGGCGGGAGCCGTGGGCGGGAACGCCCTTGGCGGTCCAGGACTTGTTGAAGCTGCCGAGGTCGTGGCGGTTCGCCAGGTCGCGGACCTTCCGATTCCCCTTCACACCAAGCTGGTCCCACGGCACCGTGATGTCGGTGGTCTGGTCGCCGAGGTTGTAGACCGCGACTGCGAGGCGGCCGTCGGGCAGTCGCTTCTTCCATACCTGCAGGGTTCCGCTGGTGACCTGGGCAGGGATCACGCCGGCCTGATCGACCGCGATCACTTCGCGGTTGGTGAGGATCGACACGGCCTTGTCGTCCAGGTTGGCGATGTCTCCGCCGACGTACAGCGGTGACGAGGCCATCGACCAGAATGTCATCACGCTCTGCCGTTCGATGTCGTTGATGCCGTCCTGGATGCCGGCGCCGGTGTTGTTGGAGATCGGCATCGAGTCGAGGTCCGGCCAGTAGTTCGGCGCGACCACGTCGAGCCATTTCGGCAGGTCCTCCCACCGGTTGTCGACCGACGACGTCCAGGTCGACACGGTGTTGCAGTAGCACTCGATGTCGGTGTCGACGCGGACGCTGTTGGCCCAGGGCTTCAGGCCCTCGCCCGCCTCGCGTGGCACCGGCCAGGCGCTCGCAGTGAGCCACATCTTCCGGCCGCTCTGGTCGATCGCCTTCGACCAGGCCTCGATGTCCGGGATGTTGTCAGTGGTGACTCCGTCGCCTCTGACGGGTCCGCCTCGTGCAGTTCGACAGGACGTATGCGCCTGCTGCCAGCCATTCCCCGCCTTACCCCACCCGGTATGCGGCTCGATCGCCCGACACCTCCTGTCGAACTGCACCAATCTGACGTTTCTGGATGCGGCAGCGGGTCAGGGGCGGCGGAGGTAGTACTCGGTGAACTCGCGGCAGCGTCCTGCGTCGTCGAAGCGCATGACGAAGCAGTTCTCGTAGGTGCGGACGACCGGCCCGTCGCGCGTTTCGCGGTACTGCGATGTGCCGGTGGCCACCACGGTGTCACCGTCGACCGCGACCGGGGAGTATTCGGCGTCGTAGGTGCCGGGTGCGTCGCGGGTGGAGGCACTGGCCGAGGCGCTCTCTCCTAGCCAGGATGCGACGACGGCGTCCCGGCCGGCGATCGGCTCGTCGTACGGGTGGTAGCGGTACGCGACGTTCTCGCTGAACAGCCGTGAGATGTCGTCCGGATCGTAGGACCTCCACGCCTCGACGTACCGGTCGAGCCAGTCCTGAGCGGTCTCGTGGTCCATTGGCCCACCTTAATCCGCTCATCACTGTCTGGATAACGCACCACCTCGTCGACTCTGGTAGTTGACGGCGGCAACTGGTTTTGGATAGTTGACTACGGCACCCATCCGGCCATTGACATAACGTGACAGTTAACCTAGCGTCAGGATCAGTTACGAAACGTGATCGGCGGGGGCATGCAATCGCCGGTCGAACGGGGTGCGAACACGTTGTCTGCCGGCGGTAGGCCCGGACCTGTCCTGCTGCCGATGATGATCTGCTGACGTCGATTCTTGCCGTGCTCTTGTCGAGTACCGGCTGACGGGTCCGTCGAGCGTGTGACCGCGGAGCCTCCTTTGGCGAAAGCGCTGTGAAACGGGCGCAACCAGTCGTGGTGATCTGTGGGTCAGGCGGCTTGATCGAAGGATGAGATGAGTCAGTCATGAAGCCGTCCAGGTCTTTACCGGTAGGTCCTCGAATACGCCTCAGCGTGCTGGCGGTGACGGCAGCGTTCGCCGTCTCCGCGGCCGGTCTGCTGGGAACCGACGGCAGCGCCTCGGCGGCGGCCGTGCCGGTGCCCCTGGGGACCGCCGAGAGCTTCGTGGTCCTCGCTGGTGCGGGAATCACGAACACCGGACCCACCGTGTTGACCGGGGACATCGGCAGTTTTCCGAATCCGGCGATCAGCGGCACCGGGACGATGACGATCACCGGAACGAACCACGCCGGCGACAGCGTGACCCAGGGGGCGAAGGACGATCTGGTCACGGCCTACAACGTCGCGGCGGGAGAGTCGCCGCCAACGCCGATCACGGACGACCTGGGCGGGAAGACGCTGAAACAAGGGGTCTACAACTCGGCCTCCTCGATGGGGTTGACCGGAGCCCTGACCCTCGACGCCGAGGGCGACGCGGGGGCGGTCTTCGTGTTCCAGGTGGGATCCGCGCTCACCACGGCGACCAGCAGCAGCGTGGTACTGACCAACGGCGCCCAGTCCTGCAACGTGTTCTGGCAGGTGGGCAGTTCGGCGACGCTCGGGACCGAGACCCGGTTCCGCGGGACCATCCTGGCGTTGACGTCCATCACCATGGACACCGGCGCCAGGGCCGTCGGCCGGATGCTGGCCCGCAACGGGTCCGTGACGCTCGATACCAACACCATCACCAAACCACGCTGCACGCCGACGACACCGCCGACGACACCGCCGACGACACCGCCGACCACGCCGCCGACGACACCGCCGACCACGCCGCCGACGACACCGCCGACCACGCCGCCGACCACGCCGCCGACGACACCGCCGACGACACCGCCGACGACACCGCCGACCACGCCGCCGACGACACCGCCGACGACACCGCCGACCACGCCGCCGACCACGCCGCCGACCACGCCGCCGACCACGCCGCCGACGACACCGCCGACCACGCCGCCGACCACGCCGCCGACGACACCGCCGACGACACCGCCGACGACACCGCCGACGACACCGCCGACCACGCCGCCGACGACACCGCCGACCACACCGCCGACCACACCGCCGACCACACCTCTACCTCCGCAGGTCACCGAGATCCCCGAAGGTTCCGTGGGTACCGGGGACGCATCGGGTGAGTCGATGTGCCTGATCGAGGCTCCGACCGTCTCGTGGTTCGGTTGGATAGCAGCCGGCACCCCATGAAGACCGGCGCAGCGGTTCTGCTCGTCGCGACAGCGTTGGCTGTGACCGGGTGTTCAACTGAGTCAGGCACGGGGCCGACTCAGCCCGGCCCCACCTCAGCCGACGTCACACCAAGCGGAACCGCTGCGCCAACCATCACTGTGATCACGCCGAGCCCGCTCGCGGCACCCACCAGTCGGCCGCGACCGCGCACGTCCAGCCCATCACTCCGCCCGGAGCCGTCCGCCGAACCGTCCCGGTCACCACCGCCCAGCAACAGACGCAGGCCGTCGGCACCGATGCGGAGGTCAACCCCGATCCGGGTCGCGATCCCAGCGATCGGGGTGGACTCAGGCCTGATGCGCCTCGGTCTCAAGCGCAACGGCACTCTGCAAGTACCCCCGAACGGCTTCCCGGCCGGCTGGTTTACCGGCGCGCCCACACCGGGTGAGAAGGGCCCAGCCGTCATCGCCGGCCATGTCCGCTGGTCCGGACGGGCAGGCGTCTTCGCGAGGCTGGCGTGGCTGAAGCCGGGGGACACCATCGTGGTGACCCGGCAGGACCGCTCCGACGCCGTATTCCGGGTGACCCGGGTCAGGCAGTATCCCAAGTCCACCTTTCCCAGCGCCGCGGTGTACGGCGACCTCGACCATGCCGGATTGCGCCTGATCACCTGTGGCGGGCTGGACGACAGGTCAAACAAGTACGAGGCCAACATCGTGGTATTCGCCGACCTGGTCGCCTGAGCCCACAGCGCAATGCCTGACGTTGCCGTGGCTTTCGCGAGGGGCATGAGGGGTCGGGACGGTATGGGATGCTGTGCCGATCATGAGCGAGGTCGCACGTCAGGACGCAGCGCGGCCTGTGACGCCGCAGACTGCGGAGTCGCTGGCGAGGAGCGTGCTTCCGCCGCAACTTTCTCCGGGATCAGCGGTTGCGGGCGGTGCTGGACAAGGCTGCCGAGGTCGGCCAATGGGGTAAGACGATGCCGAAAGGCATTGCGCAGGGTGTCGGGCTGCACGCGGAGTACCGAAGCGCGATCATTGTCCTCGGCAACGAGTGCGCAGGCGGCGGCGCGGTAGGCGGTGCCGTCAGTTCGTGCTCGTCCAGGGCTGCAGTGGCATGGGGCAGGTTGGTTCGGTGTGGGCGTCGGTCAGGTCGTAGGCCACCAGCGGGCAGCGGCTGCAGTACAGGAGGCCGGATTCGGGGTCGGTGAAGAGGTCGTGGCCGTGGGAGTTGCCGGCGGCTGGGCAGGAGGTGGCTTCGATCTCGGCGCGGTTGGTGAAGTGTGCGCCGCACCTGAAGCAGACCGGGACTGCTATGGAATGGCCCTGTGGTGTCACCCGGGACAGGTCCACCACTTGATGGCCGTTGATCTCTGCGAACACGTCGGTCACGGCACTCTTTCCCCAGGGAAGGTGTGGACTTCCCTCCTCGGTGCCCAGCGCAAGGATTTCTACGCATTCCGGGCAAAGAAGCTACACCGAGTCGTCCGCGGCGGGTACGTCGTCGCGGATCAGGAGGAGACGGTGCAGCATCGTCAGTTTGATCGTGGACTCGAGCTGTGGCCGCAGCCGGGCCAGGCACAGCGTGCCACCGGCATTCTCGGCCAGCTTGTGGAGCCGGACGAAGGCTCCGATGCCGCTGGAGTCACAGAACGCCAGCTCCGCCAGGTCCAGAATCAGCGAGTGCCCGGCTGCTGCGAGCGGCTGAGCGACCTCCAAGAAGCCGGCCGTGGTGCCGAAGTCCAGCTCGCCGGAGACGCTGATCACCAGGTCCGACCCGCGGTCCAGTACGGCGACGGACAGCAGTTCGTCACTCACCGTCGGACCCTCGTAGCTTCCGGGTGTCGATCAGATCCTGCGCGACGTCGCGCAATTTGAGGTTGTTCTGCTGTGAATAGCGCTTGAGAATCTCGAACGCGCTGGTCTCGTCGAGGTCGAAGCGTTCCATCAGAATGCCCATCGCCTGTCCGACGAGCTTGCGCGCGTCCACCGCCGCGGCCATCGTTTCGCCGTCTCGCGCCGAGGCGACGGCGACCGAGGCATGCCGGGCCAGGATGTGGGCGATCGCTTCGTCGTCGGCGGTGAACGCGTTCGGTTCGGTGTTGAACAGCGACAGCACACCGATGAGTTGCTCATTCGCCCACATCGGGACGTGCAGCGCCGATCCGACCCGGTCCTGCGTCAGCCGTGCCGCCCAGGCAGGCCATCGTTTCTCAGCCTTGACCTCGGGGACGTGCACGACGACTCCTTCGCCGAGCGCGGTCAGCATGGGGCCCTCGCCGACGTCGGCCTGCAACTGGTAGATCTCGGTGACCAGGGGGTCGGTCACGGCTGCGGTCTCCAGCTCGCCGCGCAGGGTGAGTACGACACCGGCGTAGGAGCATGCCTCCGCCTGAAGCGCGAACTGCACGACTGCCTCGACCGTCTCTTCCACGCCTCCCGCGTCGTGAAGTTCGACCGCGAGGCGGGCAAAGGCGCCTGCTCCGAATGCCTCCTGGTGATCCAGCGTGACATGCTCGGCCGCCGGGTTCACGATGGGGTTCTCGACGCCGGAGAGCCGGCCTGACTGATCCATGGCCAACATGATGCCTTGCCGCGACAGCCGCTCGGACAGACGGCGGCGAATCAGCTCACAGGTCGAGCCGGTACCCCGAGTGCGAGCAAGGCGGTGTCGTCCGAGAGGCGAGGTCCGAAGCCGGCGAGTACGTCGGAGAGTGCCGTGACGAGTGCGTCCGGTGACGTCCCGGCGTACTGCGTCGCCAGCGTCCGCAAGGCGTCCGGACCGTAGAAATCACGCCCGCCGTTGACCCGGGCTTCGGTCAGTCCGTCGGTGTAGAGCAGCAGCATGTCGCCAGGATCGAGCGTGACGTCGGTCTGCGGAAACTGCGATGACGGCAGGATGCCGATCAGCGTGCCATCTGGACTGGAGAGGAACTCGCAGCGGCCGTCGGCGCGAATCAGCAGCGGTGGCGGGTGGCCGCCCGATGCGAACCGGATCGCGACGCGGCCTGTCTCGAGGTCGCTCTGCAGAGTCCCGAAGACGGCCGTGCAGTAGCGCAGGTCTCCGCCGGCATACCGCTCGTGTAGTAGTGCGTTCAGAGTGCCCAGCGCTGCAGCTGGGTCGTGCATCGCGGCGGCTCGCAAGGTGTAGCGAGCCACCGAGGTCACCGCGGCAGCGGCGGGACCTTTGCCGCACACGTCGCCGAGGAAGAAGCCCCAGTGTTCGCCGTCGATGGCGAAGAGGTCGTAGAAGTCGCCGCCGAGTTCGTCGGGTGAGGCGGTGTGGTAGGTCGCCGCGGTCGCCACTCCCGGCACCTCCGGCATGGTCGCCGGCAGCAGGGACTGCTGGAGGACGGCCAAGGCGTCCTGCAGTCGGGCGCGATCCTCCTCCGCTTGATGCCGGGCCACCTCGGCGACCTTGCGCTCCCGCAGCAGCTCCTCTTCGTACGTACGCCGGATGTGCGCGTCGAAGATCGTGGTACGGATCAGCAGTGGCCGGCCCGTGTCGTCGTACTTGACCACCGACGACACCAGGATGGGCATCCGCGCGCCGCCGGCCCGCTTGAGTTCGAGAGCGACTCCGCCGACCTCGCCTTGCATTCGCAGCAGGGGAGCGAAGTGGGTCTCGTGGTAGAGCTTGCCGCCGACAGTCAGCAGGTCGGGGAACCGAAGTCGCCCCACAACCGCGTCCCGGGGCAGGCCGAGCCAGTCGAGCAACGTGCTGTTGATCGTGACGATCATCCCGTCCATCGACGTCGACAGGTGGCCGCTGGGGGCGGCGTCGTACGCCTCCTCGGCGGTGTCTGCCCACTCGATGCCGTCCGTCATCTCAGGTGCGCGAGAAAATCCGCGATGGCTTGGTTGGTGGCCTCGGGCGCCGACAGGTGCGGGCAGTGACCAGTGGCGTCCAAGGTGACCAGAGTCGAGCCCTGGACGGTGGCCTGCATATACGCGCCGACCTGTCGCGGAGCGATCACATCCTGGGCCGACTCGAGGATCAACGTCGGTACCCGGACCGTGGCCAGATCCGCGCGGGAGTCGGACAGGAACGTCGTCCGCGCGAACACGCGAGCCATGGCGGGATCGGTCGCGCAGAAGCTGTTCGTCAGCTCCTCACTGAGCTCGGGCCGATCCGGCGTACCCATGATGACCGGTGCCATCGCGGCGGACCATCCGAGGTAGTTCGACTCCAGCGAGCTGAGCAACTCGTCGATGTCCTCGACGCTGAACCCGCCGCGGTAGTCACCGTCATCGACGTAGCAGGGGGAGGGGGCGACCATCACCAATGCCCCGATCCGCTCCGGAGCCTTCTGTACGGCCAGTACGCCGATCATCGCGCTGACCGAGTGCCCGACGAACACTGCATCGGTCAGGTCGAGCGCGGCACAGACCTCGAACACATCTTCGGCGTACCCGGCGAGCGAGGAGTAGCGCAGCTCGTCGAAAGCCGACAAGTCGGACCGGCCCGAACCGACGTAGTCGAAGAGCACCACCCGGTGATCCGGGGCCAGAGCGGGAACGGTCAACCGCCACATGTTCTGGTCACATCCGAACCCGTGCGCCAACACAACCGCCCGCCCGCCCGGGTTGCCGGTCTCGACGACGTTGTTCCTGCGCAAGATGTCCACCCACCCATCCTCGCAGCCATAGCCAGCACAGCGGCATCAGCCAGTGGGTTCGAGCAGTCCCAGCTGGTTTCCGTCGGGATCCGCACAGGTCACGAGACGTTGGCGTCCGCTCGCCACGATGATGGGGTCGGTCGTCGTGATGCCCTTTGCGGTCAGTTCGGCGACTCGATCGTCGAGATCGTCGATGAAGAAGTTGACCGTCGTTCGGCCTGACTTGCCTGGATCGTGGAAGACCTGAACGACGCCCGCATCGCTCAGATGCCACTCGGCCAAAGAGTCCATCGGGCGCTGGTCCGCAGGCCGCCCGAAGAACGCTGCGTACCAGTCGCAGGCCTCGTCGAACTCTGCGACCGGTAACACCGCCAGGACTGCGTTGATCGCCATAGTGCCGCCTCTCCGGGCCGAAGCCGCGGGCTAGGGGTGGGTGGTGATGGTCAGCTCGATGCCTTCTGGGTCGGTGAGGGTGCAGTGAGTCGGAGACTTGTCGGTGATGACCTGGCCGCCTGCGGTGACGGCTGTGTCGATGCGGGCCTGGAGCTGATCGTACGGAACGGTGAGATTGAGGTGGATGCGGTTGCGCTGCCGGCGTCGGGCGTCCTCCGATGCGTCCATCTGCTGGAACATGATGACCGGATCCAGTCGGCGCGGATCGTAGATGTCGGTCAGGAAGGTGCGCGGGTCGTGCCGGTAGCCGAGCACGGTTGTCCAGAAGGCCCGGACCGCGGGTACGTCGACTGCGTCGATGGCGAGCTGTACGAAGCGCAGGCGAGTCGTGTCCGCGGAGAGACCCAGGTCGTGCGCGGCGGTCTGGATTCGACTGGCCAGGTCCACGAACCGGGGCTCGGCCGCACCCTCGTCGTCCTCCCACAGGTCCTTCCCGCTGTCGATCGTGACGCCGTCCGCCCGTAGGTCCACCAGCAAGGGAATGCCGGCGTCGTCGGCCAGCGCGGCAACGGTCGTCGCGAGCCGGCTTGCCTGCGGAGGCGACGCGGTCGGGTAGAACGTCATCGCGCCGAACATCGCCTGCCAGTCGGCGGTCTCCGGCTGCTCCGACAGCTCACCGCCCGGGACCAGGTCGATCTCGTTTCCTTCGGCGTCGGCGATGGTCAGGTCGAATGCGCCGTACGCTTCGCGACCGAGGGCGGCCTTGACCGCCTGCACCGCTTCGGGCGTCCGGCCGACGTCGACGTGGATCCGATTGCGCAGCGGCCGTGGCTGATCCTGGCGGTGGAACGAGATCGCCGGATCCCGGCGCAACGGATCTCCGAGGCCGCTGTCACCGATCGGCTCGTAGGCGAGCGTCGTACGCCAGAACGCCGTCACCGAAGGCCCATCCATGGCATCGATCGCAAGCTGAACAGTCTGCAGCGCGGCCGGATCGGCCGCCAAGCCCAGGTCCTGAGCCGCCGCCGAGACCGCGCGAGCGAGGTCCACGTCGGCCTCAGTGAGATCCGGAGAACCGATCCGCACGCGTACGCCGCCGGCGCGCAGATCCAGGTCTGGCAGGCTGTTGCCGTCCGTCAATTCGGCGATGCGGCCGATCAGTGCCGCACCTGCCGTCATCGACGGCGCGTCGAACCAGGCACTCGCGCCGATGCCAAGGCTCCGCCAGTCCTCGACGCCGCCCGCTTGCTGGAACTCGCTCGTTCTCGTCATGGCCTCACGCTAGACCTGGTTCCGGACGAACCACGTCCGGAACTCCGGAGCACCCGTTCCCCACCTGCCGTCACAGCAGTTCCGCCCGGTCCCAGGCACGGTGCATGCCGACGAGGGCGAAGAGGTCGGTGGTGTAGGCCTTGGTGATCGCCTCACCGATGAGGATGCCGGGAGCGGTGGTATCGATGCCGGCCTCGGTCAGGACGTTGTCGCCGTCGCCCCAGGCGCCGATCAGCTTGCAGTGCCTGAAGAGTTCAGTCAGCAGGACGGTCAGCTTGCTGTCCCTCAGCGTTGGGTTGCCAGCGGCAACGACAAGGGCGTCGTACTCGATGGAACGAGTGGTCAGGAGGGTACGGTCGACGGTTTGGGCAGTGCGTTTCGTCTTCAGTGTCCCGCCGACCGGCGCAATGACCCGCAGTACGGCGCCCTGCGCCTCGACGGCGCGGCGGAGCCTGCCGATCCCGGCAAGGTCCGAGCCGTGATCGGCGACGACGCCGATCACTCGGCCGGCGATCGGACCCGGGGCGAAGGCGATCTGCGACAGCGCGGGCGATGGGACCACGCCCGACGGCGGAGTGCCTTGGGGAGCAGGGAGACCGAGTCCGTCGGCGACGGCAGTACACAGGTCGGCGTCGACGTGGGCCAGGACGCCGAGCATCCGTTCGCGGATCGCTTGCTCGTGGCACTTGCCCAGTTCGAAGGTGAACGCTTCGACGATATGAGTCCGCTCGACCTCGCTCATGCTCGACCAGAACAGTGCCGCCTGGGAGAAATGGTCACCGAACGAGACAGGATTCGCGCGGATCTTCGGCCCGGCGACCTCGCGCGGCACGTGCACTAATGCTCCCTCAGCTTCGGCCGCGGGGACAGGCTCCTGCTCGCCGCCAAGGCTGTTGGGCAGGTACGGCGCCACACCGCGATGCACCGCGGTCTGGTGCATGCCGTCGCGCAGGTTGTCGTTCACCGCGGCATGCGGGCAGTTGATCGGGAGCTGGGTGAAGTTCGGTCCGCCGAGTCGGGTCAGTTGGGTGTCGAGGTAGGAGAACAGGCGCGCCTGCATCAGCGGGTCGTCGGTCACCTCGATCCCGGGCACCAGATTACCGGTATGGAAGGCGACCTGCTCGGTCTCGGCGAAGAAGTTCGTCGGGTTCCGGTCCAGGGTCAGCTTGCCGACCAGCTGTACCTCGCACAGTTCCTCCGGCACGATCTTCGTCGGGTCGAGCAGGTCGATACCCTCGAACGTTTGATCCTCCGAGTCGGGCATGATCTGCAGTCCCAGCTCGAACTCCAGTGGCGCGCCCGCCTCGATGCCGTCGGCGAGGTCGCGCCGGTGGAAGTCGGGATCGGCGCCGGCGGCGAGCTGCGCCTCCTCCCAGACCAGCGAGTGGATGCCGGCCACCGGCTTCCAGTGAAACTTGACCAGACACGTTTCGTCCTGGGCGTTCACCAGCCGGAAGGTGTGGACGCCGAAGCCTTCCATGGTCCGGAACGAGCGCGGGATGCCGCGGTCGGACATCGCCCACATCACGTGGTGGGTCGCCTCGGTGTGCAGTGAGACGAAGTCCCAGAAGGTGTCGTGGGCGGTCTGGGCCTGCGGGATCTCGCGGTCCGGGTGCGGTTTGCCCGCGTGGATGATGTCGGGGAACTTGATTCCGTCCTGGATGAAGAAGACCGGCATGTTGTTGCCGACCAGGTCGAAGCTGCCCTCGTCGGTGTAGAACTTCACCGCGAAGCCACGGACGTCGCGAACGGTGTCGGCCGAGCCGCGGGAGCCCAGCACGGTCGAGAAGCGCACGAACACGGGGGTCTCGCGACCGCGCTGGAGGAAGCCGGCCTTGGTTGCCGCCGCGGCGTTCCCGTAGGCCTGGAAGGTTCCGTGCGCAGCCGCGCCGCGCGCGTGCACCACCCGCTCCGGAATGCGTTCGTGGTCGAAGTGGGTGATCTTCTCCCGGAGGTGGAAGTCGTCCATCAGGCTTGGTCCGCGCGGACCGACCTTCAAAGAGTGGTCGGTGTCGGCTAGGCGGAGTCCCTGCGCCGTGGTCAGGAACGGCCCTTCCTGAAGCCTGCCTCCGGCCTCTTCGACGGGCCGTACGTCGGCCGCTGCCGCCGGCGTGCTCGTACTGCGACGTGTGGTGGCGGCTGTGCGTTTCGGGGGCATCGGGTCTCCTCAGTGGCCGGTGTGCGCAGGCCCGGTACCCCTGGTCAGTCCTGTCGGACTGTCAACTCGATCGATGCCGTCCAGTTCAGTCGGGGAGTTGGCCGGTGTCCAGCAAGTGCTTGGCCACCTGGCGGAGTTTCTTGTTCCTGTCCTGGGAGTAGCGCCGCAAGATGTCGAACGCGCGGTCGCCGTCGATGCTGAATCTTTCCCTCAGGACGCCGATGGCTTGGCCGATGCACTTGCTCGCTTCGACCGCTTCGAGCAGGGACTCGCGCTCTTGCGCCGCGGCGATCGCAACAGCGCCATAGGTGGCGACCCGGGGCGCCCTGATATCGGCAGCGTCGAAGATGTGCGGTCGTTCACTGGTGAGGTTCAAGGCGCCGATGGTCGTCCCGGCAGCGGTGAGCGGGATGCTGAAGATCGAGCGGCCCCTCGGCGTGATCACCTGGGTCCACTCGGGCCAACGGATCTCTTGCCCGGTGTCAGGGACGAGAACACTCAAGCCTGTAGACATCGCAGTGACGCACGGCCCCTGGCCAAGACTGAGCTGGGCCGCCAGCGCCGCGGAGGAGGCGTCATCAGTTGCTGCGGCCGACCACAGTCGGGTACGGCGCTTCAGCGCGATGGTGGCGTGGTCAGGTGTGAGGAACTCGACCGCGAAGGACAGGAAGCGATCAACGGTCTGCTGGACATCAGGCGCTTCGTGCAACTGCACCACCAGGTCTTCCAACCGGTCCTCGTCGGAAACAGCCGCCGATCGATCGATCGCGGCTGCACGGTGGGACAGCTCCGACGGGTCTGTCGGTTGGGACTCCGGGGTGACGTCTGGAAAGGTCACGGACTTCCTCCTTGCAGCCGGTGCGGTCTGAATGCCCTCGATGCACGCTCGGCCACATGGCTGAAGTCTCGATGTGCCCGGGTCAGACGAGGCCCGAGGCTCCGGCTGCCGCCCACTGGGGAGTAGGTAGGAAGACAACTCTTTCTACTCCCTGTTCGAGCCCGTGTCCAGGGCGTAGGGTGGCGCATCATGACGGTTACTGGGACTGCGGAGCGCCGGGCGTCACCCCGGCAGCGCATCCTCGACACCGCCTACGAGTTGATCGCGCAGCGCGGCGTACGCGATGTCGGCGTCGAAGAAGTGATCGCCAAAGCGGGCATCGCCAAGGCAACGCTGTACCGGCACTTCCCCTCCAAGAACGAACTCGTCCTAGCCGTCCTCGAGCATCGCGAGCAGGTGTGGACCCTGGGGCTGGTCGAAGCCGAGGCCCGGCGGCGCGGCAGCACCGGCGAAGAGATGCTGCTGGCGATCTTCGATGTCTTCGACGACTGGTTCCGCAGCGACGGGTTCGACACCTGCACGTTCGTCAACGTGATGCTCGAGATGGGTGCGACACATGTCCTGGGGGAGGCCAGCATCCGCCACCTGGAGAACATCCGCACCGTGGTCGCTCAACTGGCCACCGAGGCCGGCCTGCGAGAACCCGACGAGTTCGCGCGCTCTTGGCACATCCTCATGAAGGGCTCCATCGTGTCCGCCGCGGAGGGCGACCTCGAAGCCGCCCGCCGCGCGCAGGCCATGGCGGCCGCCCTGATCGATCAGCACCGCTGAGCGCTTCCCGGCCAGAAGAAGATCCGGTCGTCGGTTCCTTGCCGACGACCGGATCTGCTGATGGGGGTGGTTCAGCTCTTGGCGTCGCGTTGGAGCTTCTGCTTCAGTTGATCCTTGGTCAGGCCCGACGTACCGGACACGTCGGCGTTCTTCGCCTGCTGTTCCAGTTCTTCGCGGGTCATTTCGCCGGGCTGGTCGCCGAGGTGCTGTTTGCGGCTGGCGGCGAAGGCCTCGCCGAGTTCGCTGCGGCGCTGGTCCGACAGGTTCGAGCGCATCCCTGGCAGAACCTTGGTCTCCTCCTCCTCGACGTGATGCGTCACCGCGTCGACCAGGTTCTGTAGCGCCTTGTCGAACTCGGCCGAGGTCGGGTCGGTCTTGGCGAGCTTGGCCAGCAACTGGTCCGCTTCGACGTGCTCCTGCTGGCTGTGTGAGACCTCTTCCTTCTCACCGGCCTCGGCTGCCGCGACCGGGTAGACCTCTGCTTCCTCGGCGCGGCTGTGTGCGGTCAGCAGGGTGGTGAGCACCGGTAGCAGGTTCGGGCGCTTGTCCGGATTCTGCTTGAGCTCGTCGAAGAGCCGCTCCACCTCGCGGTGGTCCTGCATGATCAGATCGACTACGTCGGCGGGCATCTCACTGTCCTTTCGTCTGTTCTGGTGCCGCGCCCGGTACCCGACTTCACACCTTCGGCCGCAGACGATCAGGCTTGTCCTGCGTCGCTGGGCGCGGTGGGCACACGTGGCCTGGCAGCTGACAGCAGCGAAATGTCCCGATGGCTCACATTGCCTTGCTCAGTGGGGTTACCGGGTTTGCCGACGGGTACCGGCCTGGCAGTTCAGGGGTGGTACGACAGAGTGCCATTTGACGTCTTGGTCGGCCGCGCGCCGACCCCGCAATTCATGGTGCGAGGTACGGCTTCCGTCGCTGTTTCGCCCGATTGGATCCTTCTCTCCACAGCTCTCGCCGCCCTTGTCGAGCGGCGGATCAGACGCGTGCGGGGACGAGTTTCGCAACACCCTCAACATGCTCCTGGAAGGAGTCGTCACATGACGCCCACGACGAACCATCGGATGGACGCTGACAGTCCACCTGCAGAAGGCGTGGCCGAGGCAGCCCGGGACGAAGCCGGGCAGCTGAAAGAGACGTCGGCCGAGGCCGCTCGTCAGGTTGCGGGGACCGTCAAGGACAAGGCGTCGGACGTGACGTCGGATCTCGGTCAGCAGACCCGGCGACTGGCCGGTCAGACGCGGGACGAACTGGTCCAGCAGGCAGGCCAGCAGAAGGAGCGGGCCGCGCACAGTCTTCGCTCAGTGGGCGATGAGCTGCGCGGGATGGCCGAGCATGGTCAGTCCGGCCTGGGCACTCAGCTGGCTCAGCGCGGTGCCGAGTTCACGGATCAGGCTGCGGACTTCCTGCAGAAGCACGAGCCTGGCGACTTGCTGGAAGAGGTGCGCGGCCTGGCCCGGCGCAAGCCTGGCACGTTCCTGCTCGTGGCCGCGGCGGCCGGCGTGGTGGCAGGTCGCCTCACGCGTGCCTTGGCAGCGGGCGGCACCGGTACGACGAGCGGCACCATGAACGAGCGTGGTGGGTCGGCGGGTAGTGCGGCCGCCGACGACTATCTCGTCCCGCCGCCGCCGGCGCCGACGAGTGCTCCGCCGGTCGCCCCGACCTCGACACCGCCTCCTGTCCCCACCCCGACAGCGCCCGACCGGGATCCACGGACGTCGGCCACGCCCAGGTTCGGGCCCGGATCGGACCAGTGACATGACTGTCGGCGGATCACCACCGGGCAGCGATCCGAGGAGGTTGTCGATGGATGAGTCGGTCGGCGAGCTCGTCTCCCAGCTGACCACCGATCTGGGACAGCTGACCCGCCAGGAACTGGCGCTGGCCAAGGCCGAGCTCCAGGCAGAGGCGAAGAAGGCCGGCAAGGGCGCGGGGATGCTCGGCGGTGCGGCCTTCGCGGGCTGGATGGTCGCTCTGTTCATCTCCTTGACGGTGATGTGGGCCCTGGATGAAGCCATGGACCTCATCTGGGCAGCGCTCATCGTCGCCGCCGTGTGGGCGCTCGTTGGCGCCGTCCTGGCGATGACGGGACGCAAGGAGTTGCGCGAGGTCGATCCGAAACCCGACCAGACGGTCGAATCACTCAAGGAGGACGCGAAATGGCTGAAGACCCGGAACAGCTGAAGCGAAACATCGAGCAGACACGGCGCACCGTCGGTCGCGACGTCGACGCCTTGACCGAGAAGGTCAGTCCCACTCGCGTTGTCGGCCGACGGGTCGATCGCGCCCGGTACGGGGCTCACCGGTTCAAGGAGCGGGTGATGGGCTCCGTGGAGTCGGTCGGCGGTACAGCCGGCTCCGCGGTGTCATCAGTGCAGGACGCAGGGAGCAATGTCGGTGACGCTGTCGGTTCAGCACCGGACAGGGCTCGGGCGAGAACCCGCGGTACGCCGTTGGCCGCCGGAGTGATCGCGTTCGCGGCCGGATGGGTCGTGGCCGCGGCACTCCCCGCGTCCACGAAGGAACGCGAGCTGGCTCAGGAGGCCAAGGACACAGCGATGGACGCCGCCGGCCCCGTGAAGGAGCAGGCTGCCCAGATGGCCCAAGAGGTCAAGGAGAATCTGCAGGAACCGGCGCAGGAAGCCGTGACGCACGTCAAGCACTCCGCATCCCAGGCAGCCGGCGAGGTGGCGGACGAGAGCCGGTCGGCAGCGCAGCAGGTTGCCGGAGATGCGAAGGACTCAGCGGACAACGTCCGGCAGGCTGGTTCCTCGGGCCGATGAGCGACGAACGACGGCCGGACGTTCCGGGAGTGGATGCCGACAAGCCGACGGAGATCCCGGCGGCGGGCTGGTGGCAGGTGATCAGGCGGGCTTGGGCGGAGGCCAAGGCCGATCAGGTGCCGCTGCTCGCGGCCGGCGTCGCGTTCTTCGGTTTCCTCTCCCTGTTCCCAGCCGTCGTTGCTGCGGTGCTCGCCTATGGCCTGATTGCGGATCCGGGGCAGATCCGCGACCAGGTCGGAGAGCTGGCCGCAGCGATGCCGGCGTCGGGGCGAGAGTTGCTGCTCCAGCAGCTCGACACCCTGACGTCGGCACCGCGGCAGGGCTTGGGGATCGGAGTCATCGTGGCCGTGCTCGCCGCGCTGTGGAGTGCCTCCGCAGGTGTCGGGTATCTCATCTCCGCGGTCAATCTGGCCTACGACGAGGAGGAGACGCGCGGATTCGTCCGCCGGAAGCTACTCGCTCTGGGCATGACGTTGGGAGCGGTCCTCTTCGTTCTGCTCGCGATCGGTCTCTTCTCGGCCGGCGCAGCGATTGGTGAGGACCTGGCGACCCCGGTCCGGATCGGGCTCGAGGCGCTTCGGGTGGTCGTTGCCGTGGTGCTGATCATGGCGGCGCTTGCGGTCACTTTCCGGCTGGGACCTGATCGGGACGCGCCCCGGATTCGTTGGGTGTCCACGGGCGCCGTTGTCGCGACGATCATCTGGCTGCTCGCGTCGGTCGGCTTCTCGATCTACGTCCAGACCTTCGGCAACTATGCGAAGACCTACGGCAGTCTGGCCGGGGCGGTGATCCTGATGCTCTGGCTGTGGCTGACCGCGTACGCCGTACTGCTGGGAGCTGAGATCAATGCGGAGGCGGAGCAGCAAACGGCACGGGACACCACCAAGGGCGAGCCTCGCCCCCTCGGCCGGCGAAACGCCGTCAAAGCCGACTCCATCCCGCAGCAGCCCGGCGTGAACCGTCAGTGACGACCTTCCAGGCCGATCGCGTCGCGCAACTTCTGGGTGGCTTCCTCGAGGGCTGGATCGGTGCGGGAGTGCGATGCCATCAATTCGGCTAGTGCCTCGGCGATCACGTTGAGCTTCTCCTGGGACGCTTCCTCGGCTCGGCGGGCGGCGTTCTCCAGCAGAACCAGGAGGAGCAGGGTGACCACACTGGCCACCGTGTGGATCGCGACCTGCCAGGCTTTCAGATCGACCCAGAGCGGGAGACTGGCCAGCCAGACAATGACGATGCCGGCGCAGAGGAAGAAGAACGGCGCCTGGCTGACGCGCAGGTACGCCGCCTGCACGAACCGGTCGAACAATGAGCGCCGATCACCCTGCACCCGGGTCTGAGCAGCCTCGCTTCGCTCCATCCGCCGGAGCCTAGTCCGCTCCTCGCGCTGCGGCATAGCGCTCGCATCCCGGATGCTCGACAGTCAGTTGTCGTTCTGGTCCTCCGACCGCTGGTGACGACGTCAGCCCGTCACTGATGGTGTCCGGCGGGAGAGTGATTGCGGGCCCGCTCCCCCTGTCCCCTCCGAAGAGGGGCGGGCCCGCAATCGGACTGTGGTTGGGCAGACTCAGGCCATCCGTTGGAGGCGGCGACGGCGTAGTTCGCGCAGCACGGCTTGCTTATGCCGGATCAGGACAATCAGTCGATTGACATCGCCGGACCCGCGGGCCGGGCGCAACTCGTCCTCGACGGAATGCAGGGCGAAGATCAACTGTCGCACCGAGCTGGTGTCGTGATCGCGCATAGAGGCCTCACAGATCGGAAGATCCGGCGCCCGACTGTCTGAGGCTGGACCACTATCACCGCTGAAGGTACTCGGATCAAGTCCTCGGCCATATTCGGCCACTCTGGACTGCGGTGGCGGTAGATGGTACGCAGGAGTGGATAGGAACGCTCGTGAGCGATCAACGGAAGTTGCGGAGTGTCGGGCCGGTACCGCAAGGCGGTGAGCCCAGGCCGGTCCAGCTTGCGGACGAGCTGAGCGACCTGGCCCGTGGCCTCCACCACGCCGACGCTCCGGACGACGTACTGCGAGAAGCGGTACAGGCCGCGATCGACCTCGTACCTGGGGCACAGGCCGGTTCCGTGACGGCTCTCGTCGGCGGAAAGCACGTTCAACACAAAGCGGAGTCGGGCTCGCTGCCTGCCCGCGTCGATTCGGTGATGTCCGAATTGGACCAGGGTCCGTGTCTGGACGCCCTGCTGCTACGCCGGATCATCCGGGTCGACGACATGAGCCGGGAGACCCGCTGGCCGGACTTCGCCCCGCGCGCGACCGAACTGGGAGCGCGGAGCATGCTTGCGTTTCCCTTGTTCGTCGAGGACGACAGCTTGTGCGCGCTCAACCTGTACGCCGACCAGGCTCACACCTTCACCGACGAGTCCGAGCACGTCGGCAGGTTGCTTGCTGCGCATGCGGCCGTTGCCTACTCGGGTGCGCAGCGGGAGGAGCACCTACTCGCTGCTATCGAGACCCGAGACCTGATCGGCCAAGCGGTCGGCCTCCTGATGGAGCGCTACTCGATCGGGGCTGATCGAGGCTTCGGCACGCTGGTTCGCTTCAGCCGCCAGTCCAACCGAAAACTCCGCGACGTGGCCACCGAGCTCATCCGCGACGCCGAAGCCGGCGCCCGGAAGTAGGGGGACCGGGGGCGGGGGCGTCGAACTGCGCAAGCGTGGGACTTATGGCCCTGACGGGGGTGGCGTTGCTCGGCGCAGGCTGGGATCAGTGCGGCGGTCGAGGGGGCGAGGATGGGCACCAAGGAACGACGGGGTGAGCCCTGGGTTGTCATGCGGGCCCGACGGTTCGGGTTCGGCCGTAACCGTTTGCGCCGGCGGGTGGATCGCATCGAGTCGATGCTGTTCCTCGGTGCTGTCGTCCTGGCCTTGCTGGCGGTACCGATCGCGGCCGGTGTCGGTTCGTCGGTCGGCAACTCCCTGGAGCACTCGGCGGCACAACGCCGCGCGGAACTGCGGCAGGTCATCGCGGTCGCGCTCGAAGACGCGCCGTTGGCGATCGGCGTGGCTCCGGGGCAGGCGACCTCGACCGTGCGGGTCGGCTGGGAGGACGGCATCGGTCACCGACGACAGGCCATGGCTTCTGTTGCCATCGGCACCAAGATTGGCGCCGAGGTGATCGTCTGGCTCGACCGTTCCGGTGCCGTGGTGGCGCCACCGAAGCAGCCCGGTAACGGTACTGCGGTTGGTTCGGTAGTCGGTCTTTCGGTGGTGATGGCGACGTGGTTGTTGCTGTGCGGACTGTTCCGGCTGGCCAGGGTCCCGCTGGATCGTCGTACGGCGCGCGACTGGGAACGCGAGTGGGCAGAGGTCTCACCCCGCTGGACCCGCCGACAAACCTGACAACACGAGTCGAGTCAGCTCAGTGCGGTGTTCAGGGATGCGCCGCTGCTGCAACCGGAGTGGTAGGTCCCGGCAAGCCGTCGGCGGATGTCAGTAGTGCACGGAGGCGGCTGACGAAGCGGGCGGTGGGTGCGCCGTCGACGACGTCGTGGTCGACGCTGACGGTCAGTTGGAGCCATTCGCGCTCGACCAGTTGACCGGCGCAGAGGGCGGGGCGGACGGTGATGCCGCCGATGACGATGCCGAGGGTGTGCAGCTGGAAGGCGATGCCCCAGCCGCCGCCGGCGCCGAACATCCCGACGGCGGTGACGCCGACGGTCCCGGCCACCGCGCGTTGGCGTTCCGGGAGCCGATGCAGTACGCCGAGCAGCGCAGTACGCACGATTGCCGGCAGAAGCAGATACGCACGGGCCCAGGACTCCTTGCGCACCGACGGGCTGCGGCTCGGATCGGCCTTCACCGCGCGGATCTCATGATGGATGTCCTGCACGGATTGGCGGTCGGCGGCACGGATCACATGGGTGAAGGCGAAGGGGACGTCGTCGTCCAGGGTGACCTCGACCGGCAGCCCGATATCGACGTGGTCGTAGATCACCTCCCGGCCGCGGAGGTCGCGGTACGCCTGGACGGCCGGCTCAGCGGCCACGGCGCGGCCCACGCAGGCGATCACGAACGCGGTGAAGGAGAGATCCTCGCCAGTGGCGAGCCGATGGGCGCGCAGCGCCTGGCGAGCAGAGGTCACGTCGACCTCGAACAGGCCGTGGATGGCGTGCCGGCGGTGTGCGGCTCGGCCGGCGTCGATGACGAACTGCCGGACCCAGGGCACCGGCACGACCTTCGCGTCCTGACGCTGCACGATGCCACCTCTCAATTGCTCGTTCGCCGTCAGCTGAGGTGCCTCCGGTCGACATGTCTCTAGCGAACGCCAACGACCCCCACACCGGGCAGGGCCGGAGGGCATCAACCCATGGGGCCAACGACCTTGCTCCGGCAGCGCGGTGGGGCGGTCAGCGGGGGAGGTGGTGAGTGGATCAGTCGGCGGAGGCGGTGAGTGGAGCGCGGAGCTCCAGCACCGTGCCGTGCGGGTCGTTGGCCGACAGCTGTACGGCGCCGCCCAGGGCTTCGGCGCGCTCGCGAAGGTTCCGCAGGCCGCTCTGCCGGTTGGTGGTCGTGCTGTCCATGCCGATCCCGTTGTCGGCCACCCGGGCAATCACCTCGTGCGCGGTCACGGCCACCTCGACGGCGACCTCGGTGGCCTGCGCGTGTCGCACCACGTTGGACAGCGATTCGCGGATCGCGGCGAGGATCTGCGGCCGGACTGCGGTCGGTACGGCGGAGTCGAGTGGGCCGGTGCAGGTCAGCTGCGGCCGGAACCCCAGTGGTTCGGCGTAGTCGGCGACCAAGGCCTGGACATCGGCGCGCAGCGAACTCTGGTCCGGCTGGTGGTGCAGTTCGAAGATCGCGGCCCGCAGATCCCGGATCGTGGTGTCGATGTCGTTGACGGCCCGGCCGATCCGCTCCTGGACGTCGGGGCGGACCATCCGGTGCATGCCCTGCAGCTGGAGCCCGGTGGCGAACAGCCGCTGGATGACGAGGTCGTGCAGGTCGCGGGCGATCCGGTCGCGGTCCTCGAGCACAGCCAGGGTGGAGCGATCTTGTTGTGCCTGGACGCGCTCGAGCGCCAGCGTCGCCTGGATGGCGAACATGCGGACCAGGTCCGCCCCGACCGTGACCTCGTGGAGGGCGCCGCGCTCGGCGGCTACGACGAGCAGCCCGCCGGTGCTGCGCGTACCTGGTGGCAGCGGGGCGATGATCGCCCGGCCGAGCGATTCGAGCTCCGGTGCATCGGTCACGCCGCCGAGCTCCTTGATCAGCTCAGCGAGTTCCTCCACGACGATCTGCTGGTCACCGGCCAGTGCGTCGCCGATGATCGGGAGATCGCTGGGGAGGTGGCGGCCGAGGTGGGCCTGGAAGGCGGGCGGCCCGTCGACCGCGACGATCACCAGCTCGTTGTCCTCGACGAGCATGAGCGCGCCGACTGCGGACCCGGACACCTCGCGGGCACGCCGGGCGATCAGCTGCAGTGCGTCCTCGGGATCGAATTCGCCGAGCATCAGCTGGGTGATCTCAGCGGTGACCTCGTGCCAGCGGCGCCGGCGTTCGGTGTCGGCGTACAGACGGGCGTTGTCGATCACGACACCCGCTGCCGCGGCGAGCGCGCTGACGGTCCGCTCGTCGTCCTCGGTGAAGGCGGCGCCGCCGGCCTTCTCGGTCAGGTAGAGGTTGCCGAACGCATGGTCGCGGGTCCGGATCGGTACGCCGAGGAACGACTTCATCGGTGGGTGGTTGGGTGGGAACCCGAACGAACTGGGGTGTTCGGCGAGGTCGGTGAGGCGGATCGGCTCGGGGTACTCGATCAGCAGGCCGAGGATGCCGTGGCCTTCGGGATAGGGGCCGATCGCGGCGATCTCCTCCTCGGTGACACCGTGGGTGATGAACCGGACCAGGCGCTTGCCGTCGTGGCCGACCACTCCCAGAGCGCCGTACCGGGAACCGGCGAGTTCGCAGGCGGCGGTGACGATGCGGTCGAGCGTGCTGGTCAGGTCCAGGTCGGTGCCGATGCCGACGACGGCGTCCAGGAGGGCACGGAGCCGCTCCTGCGAGTCCATGATCTCGTCGACCCGGGCGAGCAGTTCCTGGAGCAGCGCGTCCAGCCGCACCCGCGACAGTCCGGCGAACTCCAGTGCGCCCTCATCCCATGTCCCCAGCGGCCTGTCGGCACTTCCAGCCATGGCTCACACGGTACCGGTGGGAACCCGCTCGGGCGTTGCCCTTCGGTCCGCTTACTGTGCGTGACGCTGTCCCCAGGCGACCAACCGGCGGCCGGTGAGCGACTCCAGGCCGAGCCGGATCAGGTACTTGTCGCTGTGCGGTGCCCACGAGTGCAGCGGGATCGTGCGCAGGACCTCTGGCCGTTCGTCGTCGGGTACGACGGAGAGGTGGCCGACCGCGGTCGCGGTCCAGCCCAGGTGCCGTTCGAGATCGACGTCGTCGACCTCGAAGGCGACCACGTCGCCGCGCTGGGCGGCCCGGAGTTTCTCACCGGACGCGGTGGAGTACACGAGTGTGTCGCCGTCGACGAAGAAGTTGACCAGGCGTACGGCGGGCAGCCCACCCTCGGTGAACACCAGCCGGCCGAAGGGCACGGTCCGCAGCAGCCGCAGACACTCCACCGGGCTGAGCACCTCCAGTCCGGTGTCATCGAATCGTCGCGCTGTGCTGATCATCTGATGCCTCCTCGTCGCACATCACCAGAGAACACCAGCCGACCGAAACCCGAGCAGAGCCGGAAGGCCCGACCCCGAAGGACCCACGACCCCGAGAGCGCCCTTCGTGGCGGTCGGGTGGCAAGGCTGATCGAGGACCTTTGGCCCTGGGGGCCTCGGCAGCCAGGAGATGGAATGGAGTCGTAAGGCGTCTGTACGACGCCTCGGCACAGCGACCGGGAGGGTGGCATGAACCAGTCCAGCATCACCTGGCTGAACCGACCGGCGCGTCTGGTGTCGGTGAAACAGCAGAAGGCGAACACGAGCGTCCAGATCGACGGGGCGCGGGTCACGAGGGTCGGAATGATGCCGTCGCGCGGAGACGCCAGAGGCTCGACCGGATTCGCCGTCACCGCGGCCGCCTACCGTGAGTTCGTCCGGTCGGCCCGGTTGCGGCCCTACATCGCGAGCGAGCTTCGCCGGTGGCGCGACGGCCGGGACCTGACCGCCGTTGGTGCCGCTATCCGGACGGCGTTCGCGGATGCAGAGCTTCCGGCTACCGTGGCGGACGCGATCGCGGCCGGCTATGCCCGTCTCGGCGGAGACGGCACCGTCGTGTCGGTACGCAGTATCGGTCCTTCCGGTGTCCCGTATCGCGACCTGTTCGAGGACGTCGACACGACACACGATCTGCTGGCCGCCTGCCGGCGATGCTTCGCGGCGCCGTTCGCGGACTGGGCGATCAACGATCGCGAGGACCGTGGCGTGAGCCAGCTCGATGTGGCGGTGTCAGTCGGAATCGAGCGAGCCGCCGCTGCCGACACCGTCGTCCCGAGTGCCTTCGCTCCGACTCCCGGCGACTGCGCCGGCTACGTCCTCGACAACTCCGAACTCCTCCGACTGGCCGCCTGGGCGGTCGCCGCCGAGCGCAATCACCTCAGGCACCAAGGAGCGAGATGACTGGCCTGGGCAATGGCGCAATCGGCCCGGGCCATGACCCCGTTGCAGCGGGGTCTGCGTCCCACCCGGCGCTCCCCGACGCCGGGTGGGACGCCCTGGCCGCGGACGGATCGGTGGTCCGGATCCGGCCGATCCGGCCCGATGACGAGGTCGAGCTGAAGGCGTTGAATCATCGGATCTCGGACCGATCCGTGTACCTGCGGTTCTTCAGCCTCAACCGGCACGGGGCCGACGAGCACGCACATCATCTGGCCACCGCCAGCCCAGGGCATCAGGCGCTGGTCGCGGAGACCGCGGGCCAGGTCGTCGGTGTGGCCAGCTACGAACTGCTGCGTCCCGGCGAGGCCGAGATGGCGTTCCTGCTGGACGACGCGGTGCACGGCCGGGGGATCGGAACGCTGCTGCTCGAGCAGTTGGCCGCCGTCGCGCGCGAGGCCGGTATCAGCCGGCTGCACGCCGACACCCTGGCCGAGAACGCGCCGATGCTGCGGGTCTTCACCGCCTCGGGGTTCGAACTGGTGCACCGCTTCGACAGCGGCGTCGTCGAGCTGTCCCTCGACACGTCGTACTCCGTTCAGACTCTGGACCGGATGGCCGAACGCGAACGCCGCGCCGAGGACCGCTCGCTGCGACCGTTGTTCTCACCCGAGTCCGTCGCCGTGATCGGCGCCGGCCGAACGCCGGGCGGAATCGGCCACGAGGTGCTCCGCAGTCTGGCCGGCAGCTATCAGGGCCGGCTGTACGCCGTGAATCCGAAGGCCGGCCAGGTCGCCGGCGTCACGGCGTACCCGTCGATCCTGGCGGTGCCGGGATCAGTGGACCTCGCGGTCATCGCGGTCCCAGCCGCACAGGTCGCGAGTGTTCTCGCCGAGTGTGGTCACCAGGGCGTCACCGGCGCGGTCATCCTCACCTCAGGCTTCTCCGAACTCGGGGCGGACGGCGCGCAGCAGGAGATCCTCGCGATCGCCCGCCGGCACAGTATCCGCTTGATCGGGCCGAACTGTCTCGGCATCGTCAACACCGCGCCCGAGGTTGCGCTGAACGCGACCTTCGCGGACCTGACCCCGGCACCGGGATCGCTGGCGCTGGCCGCGCAGTCCGGTGCGGTCGGCATCGCGGTGCTGGACCAGGCCGGCCGGGCCGGTCTCGGCATCTCCGAGTTCGCTTCGCTCGGTAACAAGGTCGATGTCAGCGGCAACGATCTGCTGCTGCACTGGTGGAACGATCCGCGCACGGACGTGATCGGGCTCTACCTGGAGTCGTTCGGCAACCCGGTGAAGTTCGGCCGGCTGGCCCGGCTGGTGGGCCGGACGAAGCCAGTGCTGGTGGTGAAGGGCGGTCGCTCGACCGGCGGTCGGCGAGCCGGCGCGTCGCACACCGCGGCCGCGGCAACCCCGGACACCGCGGTCGACGCGCTCTTCGCGCAGTCCGGCGTACTGCGGATGGAGACGGTCGAGGAGCTTGTCGACACCGCTCGAGTGTTGGCGGGTCGCCCGCTGCCGAAGGGCAACCGGCTGGCTGTGATCGGCAATGCCGGCGGCGCGGGTGTGCTCGCGGCCGACGCCGCCGCACGGCTCGGCCTCGAAGTCCCCGAACTCAGCGCGGCCACTCAGCAGGAGCTGACCGAAGCCACCGGTGCGGTCGGCGCAGGCAACCCGGTCGATCTCGGCGCCGCGGCTTCGCCGCGAACCATGGAGCGCGCGCTCCGCATCGTCCTGGACAGCGGCGAGGCGGACTCGGTGCTGGTCTGCTACGCGGCAACCCGGGCCGGCAACGTCGCCGAGACCTACGCCGCGATCGCGTCGGCATCCGCCGGAGCGGAGCTGCCGATCGTGGTCAACTGCATCGGAGCGCCCCATGCCGAACCGCAGGTGCAGCTGACGGACGGAGCGTCGCTGCCGGTCTTCCCGTTCCCGGAGAGCGCCGTTCGTGCGCTCGCCCACGCCGTTCGGTACGCCGCCTGGCGGGCACGACCGCAGGGCGTCGTACCAGTGCTGGATCGGGTCGACGCCGAGGCAGCGCGAACGGTCGTCAGCCGGTTCCTGCAAGGCCGGCCGGACGGTGGCTGGATCGATCCGCAGCACGCAGAACAACTGCTGCAATGCGCGGGGATCCCTGTGGTGGATGCCGTCCAGGCGTCTACCCGGAAGGAAGCGCTGGCCACTGCACAGGTGGTCGGCTACCCGGTCGTGCTCAAGACCGCTGCCGAGGGAGTCGTCCACAAGACCGATGTCGGCGGAGTCCGGGTCGGGTTGGTCGACGAGCAGGCGGCAGAGGCGGCGTACGACGAGATCGCCGCGGCGACAGGTGATGGGCACGTCGTCGTCCAGGCGATGGCGCCGGCCGGGACGGAGCTGGTCATCGGCATGGTTCGCGACCCGCTGTTCGGACCGATCGTGATGGCCGGCAGCGGGGGAGTCCTGACGGATCTGATGGCCGATCGTCGGTGGCGCGGTCTGCCGCTCACGGATCTCGACGCCGCCGAGATGGTGCGGTCGTTGCGCTGTGCGCCGTTGCTGGCCGGTTACCGGGGCGCGGACCCCGCCGACGAGGCGGCCGTACTCGACGTACTCCACCGGGTCGCCTGGCTGTGCGAGACGGTGCCGCAGATCGCGGAGCTCGACATCAACCCGCTGCGGGCTGCTCCGTCCGGAGCCTTCGCGGTCGACATCAAGCTGCATCTCACGCCCGCTGCCCCGACTCCCGATTGGTACGCACGTCGCCTGCGCTGAGCGGGCCCCGTGGATCGTCTCGACGGAGGAGGAAATGTCATGAAGGCGCCGGCGAGGAGCGCGTGCGACGAGCTGCTTCGGGCAGCGGTCGCTGCGCCGTCGGTGCACAACACCCAGCCGTGGAAGTTCCGCTTCCACGACCGGGTGGTCGAGGTACATCGCGACCCGGAACGCGAGCTGCCGGCCGAGGATCCGGATCGGCGGATGCTGTATCTGTCCCTCGGCGCCGCGGTGCTGAACCTCCGGGTCGCCGCCGCCCGGCTCGGGTACGGCGCCGACGTCAGGTACGTGCTCGATCGTGCTCGTCCTGACCTCGTGGCCGAGATCGAGCTGATGACGGCTGGTCCGGAGACCGAGCAGTTGCGGCTGCTGGCGCCGTACCTGGAGGTGCGCAGGACCAACCGGCAGCCGTACGCCGACCGCCGGGTGCTGAAGGAGGTCCGGGAGCTGCTGGGGCTGGCGGCGCGGTTGGAGGGTGCCGAGCTCGAGTGGCCGGCCGCGCCGACCCGCCGCGAATGGTTGCAACTGGCAAGCGATGATGCCGGTGTCCTCGACGACCAGGATCCGGCCCGGACCGCGGAGCGACGCCGTTGGGTCGGCGGCGCGCGGGTTGCTGACGGTGTGCCATGGAGCGCGCTGGGTCCGTGGGGCGCATGCGGAAGATCACCGGTCAGGGATCTGGCGGCCGATCCCGCGGACGAGAACCGGGAGCCTGCGAACTTTGAGCAAGCGCCCCAGCTGGCGGTGCTCTCGACCCGGCACGACAGCCGGGCGGACTGGCTCCACGCCGGTCAGGCGCTGGAGCGAGTTCTCCTGGAGGCGACCGCCCAGGGGCTGTCGACATCCCTGCTCAACCAGGCGATCGAGCACGACGAGCTGCGATGGCTCATCAACGATCCGCTGGGCCCGTGGTGGAGCCCGCAGGCCATCATCCGGGTCGGCTACGGTCCGCCCGTCCCGCCGACCCCGCGCCGCCCGATCGCCGACGTACTCCTCGACTGAGCCTGCGAGGCGGTCTGATCGGTCATGACGCGACCGCTCACCCCGAATCGCCAGGGCTGCGTGTTGTGCATGCTCGGCGCGGCGATCGCCGCGTTGAGCAGTACGTCGATCTGTTCCGCCGACAGGCTGTGGTCCAGCATCGGAGACCTCCTCGAACCGGCCCCGTGAAGTGCTGTGAGTGACGGCGTCGTGCCGTCGACTCAGCTTGACCCGGCGAGGGCCCCCGGCGCTGCGGGCAACGGTCCCGAACGGACAGGTACTTCGGCACTCAGACCGGTGACCGCGGCCTCTGCCCGTCGAGGCTCCGCCGTCGGACGATCAAGGCATACGAACAATCGGAGAGGACAAGAACAATGACAACCACCCCGCACCGTCGGCAGATGCCGGCACCGGTGCTCGCACCCGACGGTGGCCGGATCACGACCGCGGCAGGCCGTGCACTCGCGGTGCTGCGGATCGCCTTCGGGTTCACCTTCTTGTGGGCATTCGTGGACAAGGTCTTCGGTTTCGGTTACGCCACCCCGGCCGGCAAAGGCTGGATCGACGGCGGCGACCCGACTGCCGGATTCCTGGGCAAAGGCACCACCGGCCCGTTCGCGGACGTCTACCAGTCGCTGGTCGGTGACTGGTGGGTCACCCCGCTGTTCATGGCCGGCCTGGCCGGGATCGGCCTGGCGCTGACGCTGGGCATCGGGATGCGGATCGCCGCGGCGGCAGGCAGCCTGCTGTACGTACTGATGTGGACCGCCGCCCTGCCCCCGGAGACCAACCCGGTGCTGGACGACCACATCCTCGGCGCGATCACCCTCGTGGTCCTGGCTCTGGTTGCTGCTGGCAACGTGTGGGGCTTCGGCCGGCAGTGGGGCAGGCTCGACATCGTCCACCGCTACCCCTGGCTCCGCTGAACCGCGCGTGAGGGGCGTGCGCAGGTGCAGCGAGAGGTGCCGTGCGGCCGATCTCATCGGCCGCACGGCACAGCAACGAGATCCGTGGAGGCATGAGATGAAGACCTGGGTATGGAGTGGACCTGTCGTTGTCGAGGTGGACAGCTCGGCCGCAGGTCTGCGCGTCGTCGCGACGTACTGACATGGCTGCCACCGGGTTGACCGCACTCCGCCACTACCGGGCCGGGTGGCTCGGCTCGGATGTGCTCGCAGGTGTCACGGTGGCGGCGTACTTGGTGCCGCAAGCGATGGCCTACGCTCAGTTGGCCGGCCTGCCGGCTGTCGCCGGCCTGTGGACGGTGATCGGCCCGCTGCTGGTCTACTTCCTGCTCGGATCGTCCCGGCTGCTCTCCCTCGGGCCGGAATCAACGACCGCGCTGATGACCGCCGCGGCGATCGGCCCGCTGGCTGCCGGCGATCCGGCCCGGTTCGCGACCCTCGCCGCCGTGCTGGCGCTGCTTGTCGGCGTGATCTGCATCGTCGCTTGGCTGGCCAGGCTGGGGTTCCTCGCGGATCTGCTGTCGAAACCGGTCCTGGTCGGGTACATGGCCGGTATCGCGATCATCATGATCACCGGCCAACTGGGCAAGCTGACCGGTGTCCGGGTGACCGGTCGCTCGCCGCTCGCCGAGATCGGCTCGGCGCTCCGGCAGATCAGCTCCTGGCACCCCGCGACGGTCCTGCTGTCGGTGGCTGCCCTGACCCTGTTGCTGGCTGCCGCGCGGTGGATGCCGCGGTTACCCGGGCCGCTGATCATGGTGACGCTGGCGTCGATCGTGGTCTGGATCAGCGGTCTGGATGCGCAGGGCGTGAAGCTGGTCGGGGCAGTGCCGTCCGGCATCCCTGTTCCCGAGCTTCCGCAGGTGGCCACCGACGATCTCCGGCTGCTCTTGCTGCCGGCGCTGGGCGTGGCGTTGGTCGGCTACACCGACACGGTCCTGACCGGGCGCTCGTTCGCGTTGCGACGGCATGAACGGATCGACGCGAATCAGGAGTTTCTGGCGCTGGGCGTCGGCAACCTGTCCGCCGGCCTGATGCGGGGCTTCCCGATCAGCAGCAGCGGAAGCCGGACCGCGGTCGCCGACGCCTCCGGAGCGAAGAGCCAGGTCTACTCGCTGGTGGCCGTCGCCTGCGTGATCATGACGCTGCTGTTCGCCGGACGCCTGTTGTCCGCGTTCCCGACCGCCGCGCTAGGCGCTCTGGTCGTCTTCGCCGCCCTCCGGCTGATCGATCTCGCCGAGTTCCGCCGGTTCGCCGCGTTCCGCCGTACCGAGTTCCTGATCGCACTGGCCACCACCGCCGGCGTCGTCCTGCTCGATGTCCTGTACGGCGTCCTGCTCGCGATCGCGTTGTCGGTCCTCGACGTGCTGCGGCGGGTCGCCCGGCCGCATGACGGGATTCTCGGGATCGTGCCAGGCGTCGCGGGCATGCACGACGTCGACGACTATCCGGACGCCCGGCCGGTTCCCGGCCTGGTCGTCTATCGCTACGACTCACCGCTGTTCTTCGCCAATGCGGAGGACTTCCGTCGCCGCGCGCTGGCGGCGGTCGACACCGCCGAGCCGCCGGTGCGCTGGCTGCTGCTCAACGCCGAGGCGAACGTCGAGATCGACATCACCGCGATCGACGCGCTGGACGCGTTGCGGCACGAGCTCGACGAGCGCGGCATCGTGCTGGCGATGGCCCGGGTCAAGCAGGACCTCTCCGACGACCTAGCAGCCGCCGGCTTCCTCGACCGGCTCGGCCGCGACCACGTGTTCTTCACGCTACCAACCGCCGTACAGGCCTTCCGGGACCGTACGGCGGACCCCACCGAAACAAGGAGCTGACCATGTCCGAGACACCACGTGCGCTCGTCGTCTACGAGTCGATGTTCGGTAACACCTGGAAGGTCGCGGCCGCGATCCGCGACGGACTGACGACCGCCAGCGACACTGACCTGGTTCGCGTCGACCGGGCACCGGCCGAGATCCCCGCGGATGTCGGGCTGCTCGTCGTCGGCGGGCCGACCCACGCCTTCAGCATGAGCCGGCCGTCGACCCGCGCGGACGCCGCCCACCAGGACGAGGTGGTGATGCCGGTGGAGACCGGGATCCGGGAGTGGCTCGAGGAGTTGCCGCACAGCACCAGGTCGACGCTGACCGCGACGTTCGACACCCGCATCACGAAGGTCCGGCGGCTGCCTGGTTCGGCCGCGCGGTCGGCGGCCAAGATGTTGCGCCGGCGCGACTTCAGGCAGCTGACGGCACCCATGAGCTTCTACGTCGACGACACCACCGGCCCGATCGAGGAGCAGGAGCTCGCGCGGGCGCGGCAATGGGGTGTGGACCTCGGCGCTGAACTCCGCTCGGCGTCCGCCCAGGCACGCCTCCGCAAGCACGACATCGACCGATGACCGGCTCCGGCACGCGGCAGAGGGCTAACCTGACAGAGACAGCTGATCCGGGAGCGAGGCTCACATGACGATCAAGGTGTTCCTGCTGGACGACCACGAGGTCGTCCGGCTCGGGTTGCGGCAGCTTCTCGAAGGTGAACCCGATATCGAGGTCGTCGGCGACGCCGGCACCGCGGCTCAGGCGATCGCGCGGGTTCCCGCGCTGCGGCCGGACGTCGCCGTCCTCGACGTACGCCTGCCGGACGGGGACGGCATCACGGTCTGCCGGGAGATCCGTTCGGCGATGGACGATCCGCCGGCGTGCCTGATGCTGACCTCGTTCTCCGATGACGAAGCCCTCTTCACCGCGATCATGGCCGGCGCGTCCGGCTACCTGCTGAAGCAGGTCAGCGGGACCGACCTGGTCGGCGCCGTACGACGCCTGGCCACGGGGGAGTCGTTGCTCGACCCGGCGATGACGACCGCCGTGCTGGAACGGTTGCGGCACCCGGCCGACGAGGAGGACGATCCGCGCTACAAGTCGCTGACCGAGCAGGAACGCAAGATCCTCGACGAGATCGCCGAGGGCAAGACCAACCGGCAGATCGCGCAATCCATGTTCCTGGCCGAGAAGACGGTCAAGAACTACGTCTCGGGGCTGCTCCGCAAGCTCGACATGGAGCGCCGCACCGAGGCCGCCGTGTACGCCGTCGAGCGCACCAAGCGCCGGCCGCGCTGACCTACCCTCTGGTCCCGGTGCGTGGGACCCCAGTCCGGACGGAGGAGCCCGGGGCGAATGAGTAGGGCGGATTCGGGTCGTGTGGGTGTCTCCGCGGGATCGGAGACCAGGTCACCCTGGTTGATGCTGGCGATGGCCACGGCCGGCTTCGCCCTCAACTTCTGGGCCTGGGCGCTGCTGAGCCCGCTGGGCCCGTTGTTCCGGACCGAGAACACGCTGGGCAGGTTGTCGGAGTCGGATGTGGCGCTGCTGGTCGCCGTACCGGTGATCGTCGGCTCGCTCGGCCGGATCCCGGTCGGAGCGCTGACCGACCGTTTCGGCGGCCGGGTGATGTTTCCTTTGGTGTCGTCGGCAACGATCATCCCGATCCTCTTCGTCGGTTTCGTCGGCCTGGAGTCGTTCACCGGAATGCTGATCGGTGGCTTCTTCCTCGGCATCGGCGGTACGACGTTCGCGGTCGGCGTACCGTTCGTGAACGCGTGGTTCCCGCCCGAACGGCGGGGCCTGGCGATCGGCGTGTTCGGCGCGGGTATGGGCGGTACGGCGATCAGCGCCTTGACCACGGTCAAGCTGTACAGCAACATCGGGCACCGGGTGCCGTTCCTGCTCACCGCGGTCGCCCTGGCCGTTTATGCCGTCGTCGCGTGGCTCGTCCTGCGGGATGCGCCGGGGCGTAAGGCACCGGACGGATCACTTGTCGCGCGACTGGTGGCGACTGCCAAGCTTCCGATCAGTTGGCAGGCATGCATTCTCTACGCCGTCGCGTTCGGTGGCTATGTCGCCTTCTCGGTGTACCTGCCGTCGTACCTGAAGACGGCGTACGACCTGTCCGCTGCCGACGCCGCGAACCGGATGGCCGGCTTCGTCGCGGTCGCCGTACTGATGCGTCCCATCGGTGGCTGGCTGTCGGACAGGTTCGGTCCTGTCCCGGTCCTCGCGAGTTGCTACGCGGTGGTCGTGGTGGGAGCCGCGGTGGCCGCCACGACGCCGTTGCTCGAGTACGTGGGGACGGTGGCCTTCCTGTCGATGGCGGCCGCGCTCGGCGGTGGCAGCGGGGCCACGTTCGCCTTGGTTGCCAGGGTCACGGATCCGGCGCGGGTCGGCGGGGTGACCGGGCTGGTCGGCGCGGCCGGCGGGCTCGGTGGGTTCGTGCCGCCGCTGATCATGGGGTACGTCTACGGCCGCACCGACTCGTACGGGATCGGCCTGATGTTGCTCTCCGTCACCGCGGCCTTGACCTTGCTGCTGACCGTGACGGTCGTGAGGAGAACGGCGAATCAGAGAACTGGCAAGGAGCACTCGACCAGCGAGGAATCCGCATGAGCACTGGGGCTCGTCCCGACCATGACCAGCACACCACTGAGACCGGACTGGACGGAGGGCTGAGCGAGGCCCTGGTCCGGACCCGCCGCTACTTCACCAGGGCCGAGGTGTCGGACGACCTGCGCACCTTGCACAAGGTCGGGGGCCGTGGTGCCGACGACTTCTACCGGGACCGCTGGAGCCACGACAAGGTCGTCCGTTCGACGCATGGCGTGAACTGCACCGGCTCGTGTTCCTGGAAGGTGTACGTCAAGGACGGCATCATCACCTGGGAGACGCAGCAGACGGACTATCCGTCGGTCGGCCCGGACAAGCCGGAGTACGAGCCTCGCGGCTGTCCTCGCGGCGCGGCCTTCTCCTGGTACACCTACTCCCCAACACGAATCCGCTATCCCTACATCCGTGGCGTGCTGCTGCAGATGTATCGCGAGGCCAAGTCCCAGTACGGCGATCCGGTCGCCGCGTGGGCGCACATTGTTGACAATCCCGCACGCGCGGCGCACTACAAGTCCGCACGCGGAAAGGGCGGGCTCGTCCGGGCGACCTGGGACGAGGCCACCGAGCTGGTGGCCGCCGCCTACGTGCACACGCTGAAGAAGTGGGGACCTGACCGGATCGCCGGGTTCTCCCCGATCCCGGCGATGTCGATGGTGTCGCACGCGTCCGGCGCCCGGTTCACCTCGCTGATCGGCGGCACGATGCTGTCGTTCTACGACTGGTACGCCGATCTGCCGGTGGCGTCTCCACAGGTGTTCGGGGACCAGACCGACGTACCGGAGTCGGGGGACTGGTGGGATGCCGGGTACCTGATCATGTGGGGCTCCAACCTCCCGGTGACCAGGACGCCGGACGCGCACTGGATGGCGGAGGCGAGGTACCGCGGCCAGAAAGTGGTTGCCGTGGCCCCCGACTACGCCGACAACGTGAAGTTCGCGGACGAATGGTTGCCTGCGGCACCTGGGACCGACGGCGCGCTGGCGATGGCGATGGGGCACGTCATCCTGAAGGAGTTCTTCGTCGACCGGCAGACTCCGTACTTCGTTGCCTATGGCAAGACGTACACCGACCTGCCGTACCTGGTCCGGCTCGACGACGCCGGCGACGGAGTTCTGCGGCCCGGGAAGTTCCTGACCGCCGCCGAGCTGCCGGCCTTCGATCACCAGGAGAACGCGCAGTTCAGGCCGGTGGTGCTGGATTCCCGCACCGATGACGTCGTGGTGCCGAACGGGTCACTCGGCCATCGCTTCGGGGCGTCCGGCGAGGGCAACTGGAATCTCGACCTCGGCGAGACGGACCCGGTCCTGACGCTGGCCGGTGAGCAGGCCGAGAACGTGCTGCTCCAGGTGCCGAGGTTCGACGCCGCCGGTGAGCTCCGCCGCGGGGTGCCGGCCCGCCGGATCGGTGGACACCTCGTCACGACCGTCTACGACCTGATGCTCGCGCAGTACGGCGTCCAGCGACCGGGCATGCCTGGCGACTGGCCGACGTCGTACGACGACAACGCGCCGTACACCCCGGCCTGGCAGGAGCGGATCACTGGTGTACCAGCGTCGGCCGCGGCCCGGATCGCGCGGGAGTTCGCGCAGAACGCCGAGGACTCGCGTGGCCGGTCGATGATCGTCATGGGCGCGGGCACGAACCACTGGTTCCACTCCGACACGATTTATCGGGCGTTCCTGGCGCTCACGACACTGACCGGGTGCCAAGGTGTGAACGGTGGTGGCTGGGCGCATTACGTCGGTCAGGAGAAGTGCCGTCCGATCACCGGGTGGGCGCAGCTCGCCTTCGGGCTGGACTGGTTACGGCCACCGCGGCAGATGATCCAGACCGCGTACTGGTACCTGCACACGGATCAGTTCCGGTACGACGGCTTCGGCGCGGACACGCTGGCCGCGAAGACCGGGAGTGGGCAACTCGCCGGGAAATCGACCGCGGACCTGATCGCGCTGAGCGCCCGGCTCGGCTGGATGCCGTCGTACCCGACCTTCAATCGCAATTCGCTCGACCTGGCCGATGCGGCTCGCGCGGCTGGGCAACCAGTGGCCGAGCACATCGTCGATCAGCTCAAGACCGGCGCTCTGCGGTTCGCCTGTGAGGACCCGGACGCGCCGGAGAACTTCCCGCGGATCTTGTCGGTCTGGCGGGCGAACCTGCTCGGCTCGTCTGCCAAGGGCAACGAATACTTCCTCAAGCACCTGCTCGGCGCCGACTCCTCGCTGCGCGCCGCTGAAGCACCTGAGGGCTCCCGCCCGCGCGAGGTGGAATGGCATGCCGAGGCACCGAGCGGAAAGCTGGATCTGCTGCTGACGCTGGACTTCCGGCAGACCAGCACAACGCTGTTCTCCGATGTCGTCCTGCCGGCGGCAACGTGGTACGAGAAATACGATCTGAACACCACCGACATGCATCCGTTCGTGCACTCGTTCAACCCGGCGATCGCACCGCCGTGGCAGACCCGAACCGATTGGGATGCGTGGCAGGCGATCGCGGCGAAGTTCAGCGAGTTGGCCGCCGACCAGCTGGGGGTACGTCGCGACGTCGTCGCCGTACCGCTCCTGCACGACACTCCCGACGAGTTGGCGAACCCGCATGGGGTCGTGCGCGACTGGAAGGCGGGGGAGTGCGAGCCGGTTCCAGGTGTCACGATGCCGAAGCTGGTCGAGGTCGAACGTGACTTCGGAGCCGTCGCGGCCAAGATGTCGGCTCTCGGCCCCCTGATGGAGAAGCTCGGCGCGACGACCAAGGGCGTCACGTACGACGTGGCCGACTCGGTCGACTACCTGCGCGCGAAGAACGGCGCGATCCGTGGTGGCCCAGCCGACGGCCGACCGTCATTGCAGCGCGACGTGCACGCCTGCGAAGCCATTCTGGCTCTTTCCGGTACGACGAACGGCCGCCTCGCCACCGAGGGCTTCAAGACACTCGAGACCCGGGTCGGCAAACGACTGCACGACCTTGCCGCGGAGCACGAGGGCAAGCAGATCACCTTCGCCGACACCCAAGCCGCGCCGGTCCCGGTCATCACCTCACCGGAATGGTCCGGGTCGGAATCCGGCGGTCGCCGGTACTCGCCGTTCACGATCAACGTCGAGCGGCTCAAGCCCTGGCACACGCTGACCGGCCGGCAGCACTTCTTCCTCGACCACGACTGGATCGCCGAGCTCGGCGAGAACCTGCCGGTCTACCGGCCACCGCTGGACATGGGCGCGCTGTTCGCCGAGCCGGGGATCGGCTCGGTCACCGAGCACGGCGTGACGGTTCGCTACCTGACGCCGCACAGCAAGTGGTCGATCCACTCGGAGTACCAGGACAACCTGTTCATGCTGTCGCTGTCCCGCGGCGGCCAGTCGATCTGGATGAGTGACAAGGACGCGGCCAAGGTCGGGATCGCGGACAACGATTGGATCGAGGCGGTGAACCGCAACGGCGTCGTGGTGGCCCGGGCGATCGTCTCGCACCGGATGCCCGAGGGCACGGTCTACATGCATCACGCGCAGGACCGGTTGATCGACGTACCGATCGCCGAGACCTCGAAGAAGCGCGGTGGTATCCACAACTCGCTGACCCGGTTGCTGATCAAGCCGACCCACCTGATCGGCGGGTACGCCCAGCTGTCCTTCGCGTTCAACTACCTCGGACCGACCGGGAACCAGCGCGACGAGGTCACCGTGATCCGGCGGCGCTCGCAGGAGGTGAGCTACTGATGCGAGTGATGGCGCAGATGGCGATGGTGATGAACCTCGACAAGTGCATCGGCTGTCACACCTGTTCGGTGACCTGCAAGCAGGCGTGGACGAACCGGAGCGGGACCGAGTACGTGTGGTTCAACAACGTCGAGACGCGGCCCGGCCAGGGCTATCCGCGGACGTACGAGGACCAGGAGACCTGGAAGGGCGGCTGGACGCTCAACCGGCGCGGTCGGCTCACGCTGAAGGCGGGCGGCCGGCTGAAGAAGTTGCTGACCATCTTCTCGAACCCGAAGATGCCCTCGATCCACGACTACTACGAGCCCTGGACCTACGACTACGCCACGCTGACCGACGCCCCGGCCCAGGAACACACTCCGGTCGCCCGTCCGAAGTCGCTGATCTCCGGCCAGAACATGAAGGTGTCGTGGTCGGCCAACTGGGACGACGACCTCGGCGGTTCCGCGGCGACGGCCGAGCGCGACCCCGTGCTCCAGAAGGTCGGCGACAAGGTCAAGTTCGAGTTCGAGCAGACCTTCATGTTCTACCTGCCGCGGATCTGCGAGCACTGCCTGAACCCGTCCTGCGCGGCGTCCTGTCCCAGTGGCGCGATCTACAAGCGCACCGAGGACGGCATCGTGCTGGTCGACCAGGACCGCTGCCGGGGGTGGCGGATGTGCATCTCCGGCTGCCCGTACAAGAAGGTCTACTTCAACCACCGCACCGGCAAGGCCGAGAAGTGCACCTTCTGCTTCCCGCGCGTCGAGGTCGGCCTGCCGACCGTCTGCTCGGAGACCTGCGTCGGCCGGCTGCGCTACATCGGCCTGATGCTGTACGACGCCGACAAGGTCCTGGCCGCCGCGTCGACGCCGGACGAGCACGGATTGTACGAGGCCCAGCGGGACGTCTTCCTCGATCCGTCCGATCCCGACGTACGACGGGAAGCTGAGCGGGCCGGAATCCCGCAGGACTGGATAGAAGCGGCCCGGCGGTCGCCGGTGTACGCGTTGATCAACCGCTACAAGGTCGCGCTGCCGCTGCATCCGGAGTACCGGACCCTGCCGATGGTCTGGTACATCCCACCGCTGTCGCCGGTCGTGGACGTGGTCAAGGAGACCGGCGAGGACGCGGAGAAGCGGGAGAACCTGTTCGCCGCCATCGACGCACTGCGGATCCCGATCGAGTACCTGGCCGAGTTGTTCACCGCAGGCGACGTACGGCCGGTCGACCTGGTCCTGCGCAAGCTCGCGGCGATGCGCTCCTACATGCGTGACATCAACCTGGGCCGTGATCCGGACGGCGGCATCCCACACACAGTCGGCATGACCGAGGAAGACCTGTATGACATGTATCGCCTGCTCGCGATCGCCAAGTACGACGAGCGGTATGTGATCCCGGCGGCCCACGCGGAGGACGCGCACGCGCTGGAGGAGCTGGCGTGCTCGCTCGACTACGAGGGCGGGCCCGGGATGGGCGGCTCCGGTCCGTTCGGCGAGGGCTCCGGCGTACCGACGCCGATCGCGGTCGAGAACTTCCAGATGCTGAAGGAACGCCAGACCAGCGACCGGGTGAACCTGCTGAACTGGGACGGCAAGGGCAGGCCGGACGGGTTGTTCCCACCGAAGGACGGTGGGCAATGACCAGGCACCCGGACCCGAAGCTGCCGGCGGATCAGTTGACGATCGCCTGGCAAGCTGCCTCGTTGCTGCTCGACTACCCGGACGAGAGCTTGCAGTTGGGGCTCATCCAGCAGGCGGCGGGCGAACTGCCGCCGTTCCTCGCGGACCCACTCGCCGCGACGGCCCGCGAGTTGGCTGCCAACGATCTCTCGACGCTCCAGCAGCGGTACGTCGACACGTTCGACAACAGGCGGCGCCACACCCTCTACCTGACGTACTTCGCGCATGGTGACACCAGGCGTCGCGGAGTCGCGCTGCTGCGGTTCAAGCAGACCTACCTGCGGTCCGGCTTCGTTCTGGATGAGTCAGAGCTGCCTGATCATCTCTGCGTGGTGCTGGAGTACGCCGCGACGGTCGATCAACGACTCGGATGGCGCCTGCTGCTGGACCATCGCGCAGGGCTCGAGCTACTGCGGTTGGCTCTCGCGGACGCGGGTTCCGCCTGGCATGGCGCCGTACAGGCTGTCACTGCGACGTTGCCGCCGCTCGGCGGTGACGAACGCGCTGCCATCGATCGGCTCGCCGCCGAAGGGCCGCCACAGGAAGAAGTCGGACTCACGCCGTACGCGACACCTGGCTTCGATCCGTTGCCGATGCCAACCTTTCCGGGAACTCGCCGATGAGCGCGATCCTGTGGGTGGTGTTCCCCTACGTCTGCCTGACGATCTTCGTGGTCGGCCACTACTGGCGGTACCGGTACGACAAGTTCGGCTGGACCACGCGGTCGTCCCAGCTCTACGAGGACCGGTTGCTGCGGTGGGGGAGTCCGCTGTTCCACTTCGGCATCCTGGCCGTCTTCCTCGGTCACGTGATGGGGCTCGGCATACCGAAGTCGTGGACCGAGGCGGTCGGGATCTCCGAGGGTCTCTACCACTTCCTCGCCGTGTCGATCGGCGCGATCGCGGGGTTCGGCACCGTGGTCGGTCTGGCGATCCTCATCTACCGCCGGCGTACGGTCGGACCGGTGTTCTCCGCCACCACGCGGATGGACAAGGTGATGTACCTGTTCCTCGCCACGGTGATCGTTCTCGGGCTGGTGAACACCGTGGCGGCGAACATCTTCGGGCATTACGACTACCGGGACGGAGTCTCGGTCTGGTTCCGTGGCATCTTCCGCTTCGACCTGCATCCCGACCTGATGGCTGCGGCGCCGTTGAGCTTCCAGCTCCACGGTCTCGTCGCCATGGCCCTCTTCGCGCTGTGGCCCTTCACCCGACTGGTGCACGTGTTCAGCGCGCCGATCGGCTACCTGACCAGGCCGTACATCGTCTACCGCAGCCGTGACGCCCAGGTCGGCACCCACTCACCCCGCCGCGGCTGGGACGACCGCCCGTGAGGTGATCTGGCTCAGGCTTGGACGGTGCCTGGGTAGCCAGGTGCCTGGCGGCGCTGTGTCCACCCGGCGCCCCAGTGCGCGATATCGAGAAGGCCGGCCAGGACCACCCAGAACCAGTCGAACCCGGTCAGGCCGCCGCCGGTGTAGAGGACGACGTACATCAGGGTCGCGAACGGCAGGAATATGAGGCCGAGCAGCGGCCAGAACCACGAATCGAAGGCGGCGTCCACCAACTTGGGGCGCGCCACCCAGACGATGAACAGTCCCAGGCGCGGAAAGAGCCCCGCGAACAAGGCGAACAAGCACCCCATGTCATTCCTCTCGCGTACGCCGAGCTGGTCCCCACCCGATCGATGGCCGACTTGGATCGTCGCGCGAGAGGACGGCGGCGGGCATCATCCGTGCGGGGTGAGGCTTTCCCGCCGGAACCGGCGGCATGGTGAGGACGAGCGGTACCTCGGTGCCGGTCACCGGATGAAGAGGAGAAGCTCGTGGGATCTGACAGCAACGCACCAGTCGACCTGTACATCGCCGCCTACCCGGACGCGAAGGGGGCGCAGGAGGACTGGGACGCCATCAAGCAGCTCGCCGAGGACGACGTGATCAAGGTTGAGGGGCTCATCCTCGTCAGCCGCGGTTCCGACGGCAAGATCGACGTCGAGGACAATTTCCACACGGCTGCCAGGGGCGCGGTGTGGGGTGCCGTCGGTGGTGCGGTCGTGGGCCTGATCTTCCCGCCCAGTCTGCTGGCCAGTGCGGCGGTCGGTGCGGGTGCCGGACTGGGGATCGGTGGCCTCAAGTCCCACAGGGAGAAGAAGGCGATCAAAGCTGACGTCGAGGACACCTTGCCGACGAACAGTTCGGGAATCGTGGCGCTGTTCGAGGAGCGGTGGGTCACGGATGTCGAGAAGACGCTGACGCATGCGGACAAGGTCAGCAAGCACGAGGTCGACCCGGACAGCGCAGCAGAGGTCAAGAACGCCGCCAAGTAGTCCCGAGGAGAACCCATGCCGCGAAACGGCGTTCGTCGATCGGTCTTCGCCGCGCTGGTGACCGTTGCCCTGCTCGTCGTGCCGGCGGCCTGCAGCGACAGCTCACCACAGAGTGAGCCGAGTCCGTCCGCGACAGCGGCGCCGCCGGTAACGGGTGCGCCCGCGGCGGACTGTGCTGCCGCGTCCGAACTGAAGACCTCGCTCGAAACGCTGGCGAAGGTGGAGCCCCTGCAGGACGGTCTGACCGCGCTGAATGCCGCCATGACCAACGCCAAGAGCAGCCTGGACGCTGCGGCAGCCTCGGCATCGGCGGCTCTTCAGCCCGCCGTGGCGAGTGTCAAGACGGCATTCTCAGCATTGGAAGCCGCGACGAGTGGCCTGAGCGCGGACAATCTCAGACAGAAGGCACCTGAGATCAAGACGGCGCTCCAGCAAGTCGGTACGGCGACCTCGTCGTTCGCCACAACGCTGACACAGAGCTGTCCAGGAAGCTGACCGCCTGCACCCTCCGCCGGCACGGCGGAGGGTGCAGGATCAGACTTCGTCGGCGAAGACGGTTGCCCAGTCGTTCTTGATGCTGACCACCGTCCAGTCCTGGGCGCGGGCCTGCTCGAGCGAGGTCTCGGCTCCGGCGGTGTAGTTGAACTCGCGTTCCTCGTCGTCGTGGAGGACCAGCAGCCGTAGCCCGGGACGCGAGGGCTGTCCGGCGTACCGGAGCATCTGGATGTCGCCGTTCGAGTTGCCACCGGCGACAACGGGCCGTCGGCCGACCCGGCTCCAGATCCGGACAGGTTTGGTGGGGCCGTCGTCGAACACCTCCATCTCCGCCTGGTAGACGACCGATCCTCCGGTGTCGTCATCCTGGTACCGGAGCCCGGCCGTGGTGCCGATGATGCGCTCGGCCGGAATGCCGTAGAGCTCCTCGGTGACCGGTCGCATGAAGTCGCGGTCGCCTCCGGACGCTATGTACGTCGTGAATCCGTTGGCCTCCAGGTAACGCAACAGTTCGACCATCGGGAGGTACGTGCACCTCCAGAGTTGCCTGCCGAGGGTCGGGTGGGGCGTGGTTCGGAGGAAGCGGTCGGCGATCTCCGCGTAGGCATCGACACTCATCCCTGCGAACGCCTGAAGGATGCCGCCCATGAGCACCCTCACGTCGCTGTCGTCGCCGTGGTAGTGCTTGGTGATCACGTCCCCGAGCCAGGCGTAGTCCTTGTCCCGGGCGGCCTGCCACGGCTGACGGGTGCGAAGGCTCGGATCCTGTTCGGCCATCTCGGCGAGCCGCTGCAGGATGAAGCCGAGTTCGGGCGGCATCGGCTTCTCGCACCACAGCGTGCCGTCGTTGTCGAAGACCGCGACCCGCTCAGACGGCGGAACGTACTCCGCCCCGCCCTCCTGGAGGGCCCGGTCGACGTAGTCCACGATCGCCTGTCGGGTCGGGGTCTGCTTCCAGGACGACAACAGCGCGTCCGACCGCACAGCTCCTTCTTGATCCGTCTTCACAGCAGGTCTCCTCTTCGCGCATCACCATGACGGCGGCTTCCCAGCGTGGGTCGAGCCCGATCCGGAGTCGTCACCCGCAACGGATGAAGGGCTGCCTCACTGCAAGAGGTCAGCGTCGGCATCGCCTGTGACGCCAGAGCGTGACGACTCGCTAACCGGGCCAGGTGTTGGTGAGCCGGGAGTGGAGGAGGGTCTGCTGGGCTGGGTTGTTGGTCAGGTTCAGAGCTCGGCGATCGGAATCGTGAGCTTCTGTGGTCCTGCCCTCGGTTCGGAGTAGTTCGGCTCGGATCGCATGGAACAGCGGGTAGTTGTGGAGGGCGGTCTCGAGGTCGTCGAGTTCCGCGAGGGCTGCTCGTGGGCTGTCGACGTACCGTACGGCGACAGCGCGGTGCAGCCGGGTGACCGGGGACGGCTGTAGGCGCAGCAGCATGTCGTAGAGGACGAGGATCTGGCGCCAGTCGGTGTCGGCCCAGGTGGGTGCCTCGCAGTGGCAGGCGGCGATCGCGGCCTGGAGTTGGTACGGGCCGGGGGAGTGGTGGCGGCGCGCCGTACGGATGAGCAGCGCGGTCGCGTCCGCGATGGCTGCGTGGTCCCAGTCCGCGCGGTTCTGGTCTTCGAGGAGGACGAGCTGCCCGTCGCTGGTGAATCGTGCGATGACGCGGGCGCGGTGCAGGCGGATCAGTGCCAGCAGTCCGGTGACTTCCGGTTCGTTGGGGAGCAGGCCGGCCAGGAGTGCGGTCAGCCACTCGGCGTCGTCGACGAGGTCGCGGGAGTGCGCACGATCGCCGGTGCTGGACAGGTAGCCCTCGTTGAAGAGCAGGTAGATGACGGTCAGTACTTCGTTCAGTCGCTCGGGCAACTCGTCGTCGCGAGGGAGGCGATAGGGGATTCCGGCGCCGGCGATCTTCCGTTTGGCGCGGGTGATGCGTTGCGCCACCGTTGTCTCGGGGACGAGGAAGGCCGCGGCGATCTGGGCGGTCGTGAGGCCGCAGACCACGCGGAGGGTCAAGGCGATCTGTGCTTCTCGCGACAGCGCGGGGTGGCAGCAGGTGAAGACGAGCCGGAGCCGGTCGTCGGGTGCCGACCGGACCGGCCACTGCAGTTGGGCGAGTTTGGAGCGGTAGTTCTCCTGCCGCCGCAGGACGTCGAGTCCGCGCCGCTTGGCGACGGTGAACAACCAGGCATCCGGATGGTCCGGGATGCCCTCGTCGGGCCAGCGCCGCAGCGCGGTCTCGACGGCGTCCTGGACCAGGTCCTCGGCGGCGGAGAAGTCGCCGAGCAGCGACATCAGGGAGGCGGCGAGCCGGCCCGCGTGTTCGCGAACGACGCGGGCCAGCTCCTCGGCGGGATCGCCGGTCATGACTCCACGGGGCGGATCTCGACGACCGGGCAGGCCGGCCAGGTCTTCACCATCCGCAGTGCCTCGTCGAGGTCGGCGACATCGATGACGACGAAGCCGGAGACGACTTCCTTGCCCTCGATGTACGGACCGTCGGTGGTCACCGGCTCGCCGCCGTCGAGCCGGACCGTCGTGGCCGTCTCCGCGCCCTGCAGCTTGGCGCCGCGGTTGGTGATCTTCGACGCGTGGTCGACGAACCACTGGTTGACCCGCTGATAGGCCTGCTCCAGCTCGGCCGGGCTCATCGCCTCGAGCTCCTTGGCGAACTCCTCGGTGTCGACGAACATGAGCACATACTTCACGGCACCACCTCCTGTGATCAGTCTGACCGGTCGCGGGTCAGTCGGCGGGGAGGTCGGCGTACAGGTCGATCCCGTTGCCGGACGGGTCGGCCACGGTCGCGTACCGCATCCGCCACGGGGCGTCGAAGGGCTCCTGCAGCCCGGTGACTCCGGCGGCGGTGAGTTCGGCGTACTTGGCATCGACCGCGGCAGGCGAATCCAGCTGGGTCGTCAGGAAGATCCGGCCGGTCTTCGGTGGGGTCCAGCCGGCCGTGATCTTTCCGCGCAGCTCGTCGGTGTCGAGCATCAGGTGCAGACCGTTCGGCAGGTCGCACCCGGCGTGGTCCTCCGGCATGTACTGGTCCCGCACGAACTCGAGCCCGAGCCGCCGGTAGAACTCGATCGCCGTGCCCAGATCACCGACTGCGATATCGAGCGCGTTCACGCTGGCTTGCATGGTGGTGTGCCTCCTCGGTGCGGTTGGTTTCACAGTGGAGACGATCGGCGCTCGGCCGAATACGACACGTCAGGGGCCTGTGCGCAGCTGTCGAACAGCTGTTCAAGCGGTTGTTCGGGGGTGCGATTCATCCGGGCTGTGGGATGTCCTGGCGGTGGCGTCCGGACAGGATGACTCTGGGTGTCGGGCCTCGACGCCGAAGGGACCTTCTGAGGACGTGCCATGCAGCAGGCGGATGTGCGGCGAGGTGACGGCCCGGTGCCGGTTGTGCCACGGCCTACCGGGCGGAAGTCGTGAGGCGGCTCGCGGCGGTTGTCGCGCTGCTGGTGGGTGCGGCGACGCTAGTGTTCGGCGTCGTGGTGGCTGTGCGTGAGTTTCCGCGCGGCGTAGGCCTGTTGGCCTGTGTGGTGATCGCCGCAGCTGCGGCCTGGTACGGCGTACTGCGGAGAGGGATCCCCCGCGTGGCGGGGCTGACCGTGGCCGGCCTCGCGGTTGCGGGTGCGCTGGTCTTGATCATTGTGGGTGGGAAGTTCGGCGTCGATCTTCTCGTCCTGGCGGGGCTCCTGGTCACTCTGGCAGCGACACGTGCCAGCTTTGCCGCTCGGGTGGATCTGCCCCGGGTGGCGGCCCCGCTCCATGCGGTGCTGTTCTACAACCCGCTCTCCGGTGGGGGTAAGGCAGAACGCTTCGCACTCGCCAAGGAAGCGCGCGCCCGCGGGATCGAGCCGATCGAGCTGAAGCGTGGAGACGACCTCGAAGTTCTCGTCCGGGGCGCGGTCGAGCGGGGTGCCGACGGACTCGCGATGGCCGGCGGCGACGGCTCGCAGGCCATTGTCGCCGCGATCGCCGCCGAGTACTCCCTGCCCTACGCCTGCATCCCCGCCGGCACGCGCAATCACTTCGCGCTGGATCTCGGGGTCGATCGTGACGATGTCGTCGGTGCGCTGGACGCGTTCGTCGACGGCGGCGAGCGGCGGGTGGACCTGGCCGAGGTGAACGGACGCGTGTTCGTCAACAACGTGTCGCTCGGCGTGTACGCCGAGGCGGTCCAGCGCTCCGAGTACCGCGGTGCCAAGATGCGAACCCTGCTCGACACCGTGCCCGACGCGCTCGGTGCGGGTGGCAGCGAGCTCGACATGCGCTGGACCGGGCCAGGCGGGCACGGGCACCAAGGCGGTGCCGCGGTGCTCGTCTCCAACAACCGCTACCGCCTCGGCCGTGCGGTCGGTTCCGGCACCCGTCCGCGGATCGACGACGGCCTGCTCGGCATCACCGTGATGGGGGCGCCCGCGGGTGGTGAACACCGCCGCGGTCAGCGTCCCTGGCGGGAGTGGTCCGCTCCATCCTTCGAGGTCGATGCCGATCGGCCACTGCCCGCAGGCGTCGACGGGGAGGCGCTTGTCCTCGATGCGCCGCTGCGGTTCCGGATCCGGCCCGGAGTTCTCCAGGTCCGGATCGCACACCAGCACCCAGGTTCATCGCCGTCGGCGATGGCTCCCGAGGGCCTCCGCGACAGTGTGGTCGAACTGGCGCGCATCGCCCTCGGTATGGATCGGACATCAGCACATCCACAACCAGGGAGGCCGTAATGGACCTGATCGAGATCAAGGAGAAGGAGCTGCTGACCCGGGAGGCCGCCGCTGCCCGCCTCCATGCGCTCGCCGACACGCTCGCCAAGGAGAACGACGTCGAGTTCGAGCGCGGCGGAATGCGGGTCAAGGTGCACGTTCCCGACGAGGTGCACCTCAAGCTCGAGTTCGAGCTCGGGGAGGACGGCAGCGAGCTCGAGGTCGAGCTCACATGGTGACGGAAACCGTTGCGTGACCGGCTCACCTCGACCGCAGCCCGTTGAGGAACGGCTGGCGGACCGGCTCGTCGAACAGGCCGAGGCCGGGCCGGCGCGCCGGCGGGCTTCGTCGCTGCTGCGCCGCCTCGCCGGCTACGACCGCGCCGTCTACCGATCGGTGGCGCGAATGCCCACCCCCCGCCTGGACGAGCCGCTGCGGCAGGTGTCGGACTTCGCCAACTTCTCCAAACCCTGGTTCCTCGCAGCGGGCGCGCTCGCGCTGCTCGGCGGCCCTCGGGGTCGCCACGCCGCGCTCACAGGGCTCACGGCGATCGGAGCGGCCTCCCTGGTCGTGAACCAGCCGATGAAGAAGTCGATGGGGGAACGCGTGCGACCTGACCGGGAAGGCCTCGGCGTTCCCACCCAGCGATGGGTGCGGATGCCGTCCTCGGGATCTTTTCCGTCCGGACACTCCGCGTCCGCCGTGGCCTTCGCGGTCGCCGTCGGAGAGGTCCTGCCCGCGCTCCGGCCGGTGGGGCGAGTGGCCGCGACGGTCGTCGCGTTCTCCCGGGTGTACACGGGCGTGCACTACCCGAGCGACGTTCTGGTCGGGGCGACCGTGGGAGCGCTGTTCGGGCGGTTGGCCGGGCGGATCGCGCTCCGCCGGTGGCCACTATCGACATCGACCCGGAAACGCCAGATGTACGACAAGGAGCACATGTCATGACAGTTCAACCCACGCAAGGCGGTGCGCACGCGGTCGACGCCGGCCGGCTGTGGGCCGGAGGCGCGGCCACGGCTATCGTCGCCGCGCTGGTCGCGGTTGTCGGCATCCTGCTCGCCCGCGGCCTCTTCGACATCGCCATACTCGCACCCGAGGGCGAGGGCGTCTGGGGAGACGCGGACACGGCGAGGTATGCGTTGTTCTGCGGTCTCGCGGCGCTGGTGGCCACCGGACTTCTGCATCTGTTGCTGATCTCCACGCCCCGGCCGTTGCGGTTCTTCAGCTGGATCATCACCTTGGCCACGTGCGCGGCGGCTGCTGCGCCGTTCCTCGCGGACGGCTCGACGGCGTCGCAGTTTGCGACCGCGGTGATCAACCTCGTCGTCGGGATCGCGATCGGCGGCCTGCTCTCCGGCTCGGCGCGGGCAGCGATGCGGGATCGCCGTACCGCTCGGTGACCTGCAGGACGCTCACTCGTCCGGGCTCTTCCGTCGATGCTGGACTGCCCAGGCGTCAGCCTCCCTCAGGGCCTGCTCGGTCGATTCCCCGACCAGCTCGGTGGCCTGGAACACGGCCACGGGTCCGGATACGTCCATCAGGTCGGTACGACGCAGCAACTCGGCGAGCTCGGGGCCGACCCCGCTGAGGTACAGCCGGCCGCCGACGGCATCCAGAGCGGCGGCGTAGCCGGCCACGACCTTGACGAACGTGGCGCCGACAGCTGTCCGGCCGCGCACCCGTAGTACGACGGTCGGGGCATCGGAGCCGGCCGGGTCGGGCAGCTTGACCCCCAGCGTGCGGGCACCGGCGTAGAGCAGGCTCCCGTACACGTCGAGAACGGTCGCCTGATGGCTGGGCAGCGTCTTGGGGGGTGGCTGTTCGGTCCACCGGCCGCCGTCGACAGGTGTCAGCTGGACGACCTTGAGGTCCATCGCCTCCTGGTTGAGCTGCAGCAGCAGCGAGAGCGCCACCCCGATGCCGACCGCGGTGGAGACCGGCAGGAACAGGGTCGCGCAGAAGGTCGTGATGATCGCGATCTGAGAGGTCGGACCGGTGCGCAGGATCATCATCAACTCATGTGGCTTCAGTGAGCCGGCGGACGCATAGATGAGTACGGCGGCCAGCGTGGGCATGGCGACGAGTCCGATCACCCCGGACAAAGCCGCGAGGATCACAATCATCCACAGACCTGAGAAGATCGCCCCCCATCGACTGCGGGCGCCGACCGCCTGGTTCAGGGCGGTCTGGCCCACCGAGCCGCCCACCGGCTGACCGCGGAAGAAGCCGGCCGCGAGGTTGCCGATGCCCTGGGCAACGAAGTCCTGGTTCGGATTGGAGGCCGTCCCGTCCCGGTTCGGTGCGGCTTCGGCGACACCACTGCCCTGGACGAGGACGATGGCCACGACAGCGAGTGCCCCGGTGACCAGTGGCAACGACAGCAGGCTGAGGTCCGGCAGTTGCGGCAGCGGGATACCGGCCGGAATCTGCCCGGCGTCCTCCACGAGTGCCACCTGGCCGGAGCCGGCGATGGCGACGCCGGCGGTCGGGACGGCCAGCGCGACCAATGCGCTCACCGACGACAGCCTGGTCCTGGACAGGCCGAGGAGGATACCGAGCGCCGCGAGCCCGGCAAGCAGCGATGCGAGGTCGATCCGCCCGGGATGGAGGATGACGTCCACCGCCTGCGCGAGCGGGAATTCCCCTGCGGCGGTCACGCCGGCGAGGCCGGGCAGCTGGCCGAGGAGGATGTTGACCGAGACGCCGGCGAGGAAGCCGCTCATGACCGAGTGCGACACGAAGCGGGTGTAACGCCCCAGCCGCGCGATCCCGGCCGCGATCATCACCACGCCGGCGATGATCGTCAACAACAGCAGGGCTTGCGGCCGGTCGGCGGCGTCCACACCTTCCAGGGCAGAGCCGGCGGCCAGCGCCGCGGCGGTGGTCGTGGTGATCATCATCAGCTGGCTGCTCATCGCCAGCCCGCCGGCGACCGGAGCGGCGAAGCTCGCGTAGAGGCCATGGATCGGGTTCACACCGATGAGTGCCGCGGACGCCATCCCGTTGGGCACGCTGCTGATCGCGCCCGGCAGCCCGGCGATCACGTCGGCGCGCAGATTCCGTCGCTCCGGACGGATCGACCGCAGCCACCGCCGGACGGGGCGTGCGCTCACGCGGTGACCACCGCTCACGCCCGTCTCCTTCCGCGACCCCCCGTGATTGCTTGCGAGCCTAGAGGTGAACTGAAATCGGCATCTCACCCCGGATGGACGATGCGGGGCGGGGGATCGGCGGGCATCGTCGTTCGGGTAGGAGTGGATGACCGGGGAGAGTGGGCACGATGACCTACAGCGATGCGGACGAGCAGCAGCACGTCTCGGGTTGGGCGGTGGGCGCCATCGCGTTCGCCGGGAGCCTGATGGTCATGATCGGTTCGTTCTCCGTGGTCGCCGGCCTCGCAGCAATCTTCGATGACGGTTACATCATCGTCAGCCAACGCTATGCGTTCGACCTCGACGTCACCGCGTGGGGGTGGATCCATCTGGTGCTGGGAATTGCTGTCGTAGCGGTCGGGATCGGGCTCTTCATGAGTAAGACGTGGGCAGGAAGGGCCGCGATCGTCCTCGCCGTGCTGATCGCGATCGACTTCTTCTTCTTCATTCCCTACGCACCGTTCTGGTCGGTGCTGGTGATCGCGCTCAGCGTGTGGCTCATCTGGGCCGTGACGCGGGTCTCGGCCAGCGCGCGCGGCGACTGAGCGCGCGGACGAAGAACTGGCCCAGCTGATACGGCGGGTCAGGGGCGGCGGGGACCGACTCCGGGAATCCGAAGGCGACGTCCGCGATGGTGAGACGGGCACCGCGACTCAAAGCATCGTGGTAGCCGACGAGTCGTCCGTCCACGCGCAGGAAGGCCTGGCCCTTGGTGTGCCAGTCGAATCTCAGTTCGGTGAACTGCGCACTGGGATTCGGCAGTTGGCCGAGGTAGTGCGTCGTCCCTTGAACCCGGACCCGGACCAGGGACTGGAAGGTCGTCAACCGTTCGAGCCTCAGGTCGAACCCGTCCCCGAGGCCGATGATCCGCTTGGACGAACTGAATTCTGGCCCAGGGTGCATGAACCGCAGCCGGCAACTGACCCCGATCACCTCGAGAAGCGGAGTGTCGAGGAGGTAGTGGAGACTCCGGCCCGGTGCGATCAGCACAGCACCCCCGGATGGATTCAGCGCGAGCGAGCCTGGCGAGAAGCTGCCGGGCAGGCCTCGGAAGGATCGGGTGTTCTGATCCTGGAACTCGTACAGCAACACTGAGCGCCACATGGCAACTTCCTTTATCCGACCTGCTCAGCAGGAACTTCGGCAGGCGGAACCCCTTCCGGGGCGGGGTCCGCGGCCTTGTCCAGGACCGGAGTGCCCGAGATGAGTCCGCCCATCCAGCGGGTGGAGGGATCGGCGTCCAGCAACAGGGACTTGGCCAGAAGCGAGAGCGGGATGGCGAGTACGGCGCCGAGTGGGCCGAGGATCCAGGCCCAGAAGACGAGGGAGATGAAAGTGAGGCTCGGGGTCAGGCCGACCGCGTCGCCGACGACCTTCGGCTGGATGATCGACTGGATGATGAAGTTGATGATGCTGTAGGCAATGACCACCCAGAGCAGGGTCGTCCAGCCGCTGTCGAGCAGGCCCAGCAGTGCGGGCGGGATGACTCCGATGACGAATCCGACGTTCGGGATGTAGTTGGTGATGAAGGCGAGCAGCCCCCACAGCCAGGGGAGCGGGATGTCGAGCAGGTAGAGCACGCCGACGTCCACGATCGCGACGATCAGCCCGAAGACGGTCGAGACGATCAGGTAGCGGGTGGTGCCGCGGGCGAAGTCGGTCAGGGCGCCGGCGACCCCGGGACGCATCCGGGCTGCCTCGATCAGCCGCTCGGTGAACCGGGTGGCGTCGATGCCCATGAAGAACAACAGCACCACGATGAAGGCGAGGTCGGAGAAGATCCCGAGCAGCCCGCTCAGCCAGCTTTGCAGGAGGTCGAGCAGTTTGCCGAGGTCGAAGGCCTGGATGGCGGCCTGGATCTGCTCTTCGCCGATGCCGCGCTCGGCCAGCCAGCCCCGCGCGTCGTCGAGGAGTGCGGTGACCTTGTCCTGGTATTCAGGGAGCAGGTGGGCGAGTTGGGCGACGGCCAGGGCCAGTGCCGCCGCGAGTCCGAGGAGCAGGCTGATCACCACCACGAGCGCGATCAGCCCGGCGAGCCACCTGGGAGCGCCGCGCCTGATCAGCAGCCGGCGCAGCGGACTGACCGCGATGGTCAGGACCAACGCGAGAAAGATCGGTCCGACGATCTCGGAGAAGCCGCGCAGTCCGGCAGCTGTGAGCACCGCGGCCGCGGTCCCGAGCAGGACGACAACTCCGCGCGGAAGCGCCCAGGAGGCAGGCGAGTCGTCGGCCGGCAGCCGGCCGTCAGGGGACTCGGTGGAGCCTGCGGACATGGTCGCAAACCTCCCTCTCCCGACTCACCCCCGGGGTTTGAAGATCGCTCAGATCACACTGGGCAGCATCACCCGCCCGGGATGATCCTTTGCCGGCCGCGCGTCGCCCGCGATCGTGTCATCCGGTCCGGGTGAGGCGGCGGGTACGTCTCCACGAGAGGCTGCTGTTGAATCCGAGTCAGCGACATGCTCGGTGACGAGTAGAGCGGCCCCGCGAAGGAGGTCGGATGAGTGACGGGCCGAGTGTCGACGCGGCCAGAGCGCGCCAGGAGCGGCAGCCGTCCGACTACGCGGGGGCGATCTACGGGTCTCTGCTGGCGGCGTCGGTCGTTGCCGGCACCGGCCCGGGAAAGGAGCCTCCGGACCCCCGCGAGCTGATCGTGCTACTGCTCGCGACCGGGGTCGTGTTCTGGCTGTCCCATGTGTATGCCCATCTGGTCGGGGAGCGATCGACAGATGCGCTCATGTCCCTGACGGAGTTCCGCGTCGCTGCCAGACGGGACTGGCCGATCGTGCAGGCCGCCGTACCTCCCGCGGCAGCGGTCGGCATCGGTGTTCTGCTCGGGCTGTCGGACGCCGGGGCCGCGTGGCTGGCGCTCGCGGTGGCGGTGGGATCTCAGATGGGATGGGCACTGTACGTCGCCGCCAGGGCTGGCGCCACCAGGGGGCGCATGGTCGCCACCGGCTTCATCAACCTCGTCCTGGGCCTGATGATCGTCGCGTTGAAGGCCGCCCTGACGCACTGACACCGCCGACGGCCGGCTCCGGACGTCGTCCCCCAGGGGTGACGCGCCGCCGGTCTGTGCGGACCTAGTGTCGACGGGCACCCGACGTCCGTCGAGGAACAAGAGGGGTGGGACACAGATGACCGGCAACCACAGTATCGAGCCGCAGGCCGACTCGGGCTGGGCGATGACTGGAGTCGCCTTCGCCGCCACGATGTTGCTGATGATCGGTGCCTTCCACGTGATCGCCGGCTTCGCCGCGATCCTGGACGACGAGTACTTCGTCCTCGTCAGGGGCTACGCGTTCGATCTGGACATCACCGCCTGGGGATGGATCCACCTGGTCCTCGGCCTGGCCTTGATCGTGACCGGCATCGGTCTGTTCAGCCGGGCCCTCTGGGCGGGTGTGATCGCCGTCTTCCTGGTGGTGCTGAGCGCGATCGACAACTTCTTCTTCATTCCCTACGCACCGTTCTGGGCGCTGCTGCTGATCGCCCTCGACGTGTGGGTCATCTGGGCGCTCACGCGGCCGCGCGCGCTCCGTACCTGACGGCCGGATAGCCGTGTCCACGCCACTGGTCCGCACCGGCGACCTCGGTCGGATCGCTGCCACGTACGTCACCTCGGCTCTGGCCCTGGCCTTCGCGGCGGCCGTGTTACCCGGCTTCCGGTTCTCGTCGTTCTCGCAGTTGCTCGCCGCGGCCGCGGCGACGTTGCTGGTGGGTGCGCTGGTGCGCCCGCTGCTGGTCGCGGCGAGTGCGGCGGTGGGATGGCTCGCGGTCCTGCTGCTGGCGGTGCTCGGACAGGCAGTGGTCCTCACACTCGCACTCTTGCTGATCCCAGGAGTCGAGGCGAACTCGTTCTGGGTCGTGCTCGCGGCTGCCTGGATCGCGGCGGCCGCCTCGACGATCGTGGCGTGGCTGTGCACCTCCGGCACGTCGGAGGCCTTCACCGCGGCCCTCGTACGACGGACGCGAAAGCATCGTCAGCCGGTCGACGATCCCGAGGTTCCCGGGGTCGTCTTCGTCCAGCTGGACGGCGTGCCCTTCCCGGTCATGCAGTGGCAACTCCTGGCCGCCACGTTGCCCACCGTGGGGCGCTGGATCCGTGATGGTGGGTATCGACTGGTGGAGTGGACCCCGATACTGCCGCCGACGACGCCGGCAAGCCAGTTGGGGATCCTGCATGGTCGTATCGACGGCGTACCCGCGTTCCGGTGGTACGACCGGGCCCTCGGGCGGGTGCTGGTGGCCAACCGGGCCGCCGACGCCGCCGAGATCGAGCGCCGTGCCACCGACGGCCGCGGCCTGTTGGCGGACGGCGGCGTGAGTATCTCGAACCTGTTCAGCGGTGACGCGGAGCGGTCCCTGCTGACGATGAGTAAGCTGGAGCTGAAGCGTGGTTCTGCCGATACCCGTCGCCGGGTCGCCTGGTACCTCGCCAGGCCGGACGGGTTCGCGGGCAGTTTCTTCGGGGCGCTCGCGGAGATCGCCCGCGAGCGCTTCGAGGCCCGGCGGCAACGTCGCCGCGACGTTCGCCCGAGGGGGTACCGTGGCTGGCTGTTCGCCGGCATGCGCGCGGTCACGAACGTCCTACTGCGGGACCTGAACACCGCGCTGGTGGCGGAGGAGATGATCCGTGGGACCCGGGTCGTGTACGTCGACTACGTCGACTACGACGAGGTGGCCCATCACGCCGGCGGCTCGCGGCCGGAGTCGTTGGCCGCGCTGGATCGGCTCGATCACGTGCTGGCCTGCCTGGAGGAGGTCGCCGCGTCAGCGCCGAGGCCGTACCGACTCGTCATCCTGTCCGACCACGGCCAGTCCCAGGGGGCGATCTTCGCCGATCGGTACGGAATCGACCTCGCAGGACTGTGTTCGCAGCTGACCGCCGCTGAGGTCGAAGCCGTCGAGCAGTCGGTCGAGGGCTGGGGACGATTGAACGGCCTCCTCGCCGACCTGGCAGGCGTTGACACCACCACCGGGCGTGCGGCTCACGGCGCGGCGCAACGGGTGCAGCACCGCTCCGCACCTCCCACCGTCACCGCCGCCTCGGACCTGGTCGTCCTCGGGTCAGGCAACCTCGGTTTGGTGTACGCCGCTGAGGAAACCAGGCTGACCATGGAGGACATCACCGCTCGCTGGCCGGCTCTCATCCCCGGGCTGGTGAACCACGACGGGATCAGCTTCGTCGCGGTGATGAGCACCGAGCACGGGCCGCTGGTGGTCGGGCCGGCGGGTATCCACCGGCTGTCCGATGCGAAGGTGACGGGTGATGACCCGCTGGCGCCGTTCGGGCTGCTGGCCTCGGCCGACCTGTTCCGAGCGGTGTCGATGCCCGAGGCACCTGACCTGTACGTCAACAGCGCGGTCGACAAGGACAGCGGCGAGGTCGCCGCTTTCGAAGGTCTGGTGGGCTCCCACGGCGGACTCGGCGGATGGCAGGCACGGGGCTTGCTGCTCGCCCCGCCCGACCTGTCGCTCCCGGACCATCCGATCCGCGGTGCGGATCACCTCCACCACGTCCTCGTCGCCTATCTCGAACAGCTCGGGCACCGCAGCGGGATCTCCCGGAACGCGGCGGAGGTGTGAGATGACCGACCACAGTGCTGGGCAATGGTTCCTTCGTCCGGAGGAGCGCGGGAACCCCGGCACCGACATCGACCGGATGGGGGACGTGAACGGTTCCTGGGTCGAGGGCAACCTGGTCCGGCCGCTGATTCACGGGGTGACCTACTTCCGCCGCCTGTACGAGGAACTGTGTGTGCTGCAGGCCGGCGACCACGTCTACTTCACCGACTGGCGGGGCGACGCCGATCAGTTGCTGTTGCCCGAGGGCCCGACGATCGGAGAGGTGCTGTGCGACCTGGCCCGATCGGGGATCGAGGTCCGGGCACTGCTGTGGCGATCGCACTCGGACCACCTGCAGTTCAGCTCACGGGAGAACCAGCGGCTCGGGACGGAGCTGAACGAAGCCGGGGCCGAGGTGCTGCTCGACCAACGGGTCCGACGGCTGTCCTCGCATCACCAGAAACTGTTCATCATCCGGCATCGGGGCCAACCGGAGCGGGACGTCGCGTACGTCGGGGGGATCGACCTGTCGCACCAGCGCCGCGACGACCGCGAGCACCGCGGGGATCCACAGCAGGCGCCGATGGACCGCCGGTACGGCGACCGGACGCCGTGGCACGACGCCGCGCTGGAGTTGCGGGGCCCTGTGGTCGGCGACCTGCTGCGGACCTTCGTCGAGCGATGGGACGACCGCCATCCGCTGGACCGGCGGACGCCGTACCGGATGCTCGTGCAACGACTCGCCCGGATGCCCCGGCATCCGGAACCGCTGACCGAGTCGTTCCCCGATCCGCCGCCGGCCGGGCCGCACGCCGTCCAGGTGCTGCGAACGTATGCCTACAAGCATCCCGGCTATCCGTTCGCCCCCAAGGGGGAGCGGAGCATCGCCCGTGCCTACCACAAAGCGTTCGCGAAGGCCCGGTCGTTGATCTATCTCGAGGACCAGTACCTCTGGTCCGAGCTGATCGCGCAGGGGATCCTCGAGGCCCTCCAGCGATCGCCCGGGCTCCGAGTGATCATCGTCGTACCGCGGTACCCGGATTCCGATGGTGCCGTGAGCGGGCCGCCGGCGCGCTTCGGTCAGTTGCGCGCGGTGCGGATGCTGCGGCGGGCCGAGCCCGGACGCGTCGGGATCTACAACCTGGAGAACTCCGAGGGATCGCCCATCTACGTGCACGCGAAGATCTGCGTCGTCGACGACGTCTGGTTCACCTGCGGCTCGGACAACTTCAACCGCCGGTCCTGGACCAGCGACAGCGAACTCACCTGCGCGGTCGTGGACTCGACTCCCGACGACCGGCAGCCTGATGCTGACGGTGGCCGTCGGCTTGCTCGGGACCTGCGGCTCGACGTGTGGTCCGAGCACCTTGGCCGGCCGATTCCCGATCTGGCGCCGCTCGACCCGGCGGCCGGCTTCGACCTGTGGCAGCGAACCGCCGCAGACCTGGAAGCCTGGCACGCCGGCGGCAAGAAGGGCGAGCGGCCACCTGGCCAGATCCGGCCGCACGAGCCGCAGGCAGTGACCCGATGGCAGGCGCTCTGGGCCGAGCCGCTGTACCGGCTGGTCTACGACCCGGATGGCAGGCCGCGCGGGATGCGTCGACGGGGGGAGTTCTGACATGAGCGTCGAGGTGGTGTTCTGGAGCGTGGTTCTGGCGCGATTCGCGCTGCCCCTGCTCATCCCGCTGTTCCCGTTGCCGGCGATCGTCGGCTGCCTGCTGCTCGACGGTGTGGACCAGACGATCTTCCAGACGTTCGGGTTCGATCCGCCGAACTACCAGAGCTACGACAAGGCGATGGACGTGTTCTACCTGTCGATCGCCTATCTGGCCAGCCTGCGCAACTGGACCAACCATTCGGCAGTCCAGGTCAGCCGCTTCCTGTTCTTCTACCGGCAGGTCGGTGTGGTGGCCTTCGAGCTCACCGGGGTGCGGGCCCTGCTGCTGTTGTTCCCGAACACCTTCGAGTACTACTTCATCGCCTACGAGGGGATCCGCAGCCGCCGGAATCCGCTGCGTTACGCGCTCAAGTTCTGGGTGCTGGTGGCTGCCGGGATCTGGATCTTCGTCAAACTTCCGCAGGAGTACTGGATCCACATCGCCCAACTGGACCTGACCGACACGATCCGGGACGTCCCGTGGTTCCTCCCGCTCGTGGTGGTCCTGCTGCTCGTGCTCGCCGCGGTCGTGTGGTTCGTCGTCCGCCCCCGGCTGCGGCCGGCCGACTGGCCGTTGCGGTTCCGCGCCGACCCGCTGCCGGCCGAGATCGACGAAGCGCACGAGCGGGCCGCGTACCAGGCGGCCCACCGCAAGGTCTTCGACCTGGCGGCGGTGGAGAAGATCTTCCTGATCGGGCTGATCAGCGTGATCTACGGGCAGGTGTTGCCAGGGGTCGAGGCGAGCGACCTCGAGGTCTTCCTCGGGATCGCCGTCTTCGTGGCGATCAACTCGGCGATCGGGGTCTGGTCGGCCAGACGTGGCTACGCGTGGGAGTCCGCGGTGCTGTCGTTCGCGGTCGTCTTCGCGACCAACGTCGTACTGGTCGTCGTCGCCGATCTGCTGCTGTCGCGGCGGGGCGACGATCTCCAGCTGACCGATACGTTGTTCTTCGTCTTCCTGCTCAGCATCTTGACCATGCTCTACGACCGGTACCACCCGGTCAGTGAGTATCGCGCGGCCGCGGCGAAACGCGACGCCGCTGCCTCCGGGCAGACAGGAGTGGACCACTGACGGGTCGGGACCTGAAGGCGATCACACAGCGGCTGGAGGGGACGTTCCTGGGCCGGTGCGCCGGCTCCTTCCTGGCTCTGCGCGGCGTCGACCGGGCGATGGTCATCGCCTCGCAGGCCCTGACGGCGCTCATTCCCTTGCTGCTGCTGGTCTCGACCCTCGCACCGGCGGACCGCCGTGACGTCGTCTCGCAAGCTCTCATTCGGAGGTTCGAGCTCACCGGCAACGCGGCCGATGCCGTCACGGAGGTGTTCGCGCGGCCCGTGGGTGGCTCGAGCATCGGTGTCCTGAGCGTGGTGATCCTGGTCTTCTCGGGAGTGTCGCTCGCCCGCCGGATGCAGCGGATGTACCAGGAAGCCTGGCAGGTCGAGCCCGTGCATGGTGTCCGTGGCTCGCTGAACACCTTCCTGGGCCTGGGCGCCCTGCTCCTGGAGATCGCGTTGCTCTACCTGGCGCGCTCCCTGCTGCGATCGCTGCCGAGGGACCAGCTATTGAGCATTCCGGTGTCGATCCTGACCGGTCTGGTGCTGTGGACCTGCGTTCCCTGGCTGCTGCTCGACGGGCGGGTCTACTGGCGACGGCTGGTGCCGGGCGGGCTACTGGCGAGTGTCTGCGGTGCTGCCTTCAGCATCGCGTCCACCATCTACATGCCACGGACGATGGAGACCTATAGCGAGCGGTACGGCCTGTTCGGTGTCACGCTGGCGCTCGTCGGCTGGCTACTGTGCGTTTCCCTCATCATCGTCGGTGCGACCGTGGTCAGCGCGGAGTTCGATCGCAGCCAGGGCTGGTTCGCCAAGCGGGTGCGCTCCTGGCTCGGTGTTTCCTCCACCAAGGATGATGCCCCGCCCCGGCAGGTGAGCGGACCATGATGGCGTGGGTACTTCGGAGCAGTCTGTGAACCCGCCTGACGCGCCGCCGCCGAGCCGGGAAGCGATCCTCGTGCTCGACGCGGCAGTCGGGGCCTCCCTACTGGCCGCGGCCACTGCCTGGAGAGTCGGGCGTCGCGTCAGCGGCGTCTTCAACCCCGTCGTTGTCGTTGTCCTGCGGCCGCCGATGCTGACGGAGCGGTACCAAGCAGGCACCTACCTGGCCGGGCTTGCGCGGCGTGGTGGCGCAGGACGTAACGAAGTGGAGCGCCAAGTGTCGGCGGCGCTCGACAAGTTGGTTCCCGCGGTGACGAATGCCGTGCTGAGTCGGATCGATCTGGCCGAACTGGCCGAGGGTGTCATCGCCGAGGTCGATCTCGCCGAGCTCATCCGCCAGTCAACGGGTTCCGTTGCCTCCGACACCGTCCGCGGTGTGCGCATGCAGGGCATCTCCGGTGATGAAGCCGTCGGGCGCGCGGTGGGCCGGCTGAGGGTGCGGTTCGGTCGGAAGGGGACTCCAGAACCGCCGCCGGCCGATCCGGCCGCAGCGGACACCGATGCCTCCCAGTCGCCGGGTCCGGACGTGCCCCCGGTCGCACCTGAACCCGAATTGACATCGCCGCCACGATGAGCGCGGACGAGCACATCTCGATCGTCCCTCGCGAGGCCCGGCCGTACCAAGGACGCTACGCCGGTGTGGTCACCCGGCTGGCGGCCGGCGCCGTCGACGGGATCGTGGTGGCGGTGGCGCTGCTGGCCGGCTACGTGGGTGTCAACGGATTCCTGTTCCTGCTCGATCCACGGGGCTTCCAATTCACTGAGGCATCGCTGCTGCTGAGCGGGGCGGCCTGGATGCTCGTGCTCATCGTGTACCTGACTGTCGCCTGGTCGACGACCGGACGGAGCTACGGCTGTCGCGTCATGGGCCTGCGGGTCGTCAGCCGCCGCGGAAGGCGGGTGCGGCCGCTCGTCGCGCTGGCGAGGGCGGTCTTCTGCGCCGTCTTCCCCATCGGGCTGCTGTTGTGTGCCGGCGGCCGTCGGCACAGTTCCCTGCAGGACCTGGTACTGCGTACGTCGGTCATCTACGACTGGCGCCCCGGACAACCACGATGAGGAGTTGACCATGTCGGACTCCGACCGGAGCGCCACGACGCCAAGGCATCAGGCACCACAGCCGCAGACGGAGAGCGGAGTACGTCTGCCCGGGGTGGAGCGTAGAGGCTGGGTCGGCCCGATCATGTTCGCCGCCGTGGTGATGATCGTTCTCGGCTTCTTCCACGCCTTCCAGGGGTTGATCGCACTGCTCAACGAGGAGTACTACCTGGTCGACAAGAACGGGCTGGCCCTCCACCTCGACTACACCGCCTGGGGCTGGACGCAGCTGATCGTCGGCGCGATCGTCTGCGCGGCCGGATTCTGTCTCCTCCTCGGTCAGCTGTGGGCCCGGATCGTCGCCATCATCCTCGCCGTCCTGAGCATTCTGGTGAACGCCGCGTTCCTCGCGGCCTATCCGGTCTGGTCCACGATCATGATCGCCTTCGGCATCCTGGTGATCTGGGCGCTGACCTTTCATGGTCGCGAGGTGCGGACCCACGACGACGCCGGAGCCTTTCCGTACTAAGTGATTGGTCCCGCGCGCAGCGGGAGAGCATTCGTGGTCGGGCCGTGCTCGGACTCCGGGCGGGTGGGCAGAAGTCCGAGCTCCCAGGCCCGTCGGACGGCATCGTTGCGTCGCGATGCGCTCAGTTTCCGCAGGACGCTGCGCACATGACTCCTGACCGTGTTGACCGACACGTACATGGTGCTGGCGATCTCCTCGGTGGTGAGCAACTCGGCGAGGTACTCGAGCACCTCGTGCTCCTTGCGGGTCAAGGTGGCGGTCCGGATCAGGCCGGCTGGAACTTGACTCGACTGCTCACCGGAGCTTCCATCCGCGCGCAGCCACGGGTGACGCCCGATCAGATCACCAGTGGGCCCGAGCAGTCTCTGCACCGACGGCGGCGCCTCTGAGAACGGGCGGCGAAGCTGCTCGGGAGCGGCCAGCCTCAGGGCGCGCTCCAGACAGACACGGGTGCGGCTGGGGTCCCCGGTCCGGATGGCTTCGGCCGCCTGGACAAGCCAGCCGTCCACCTGAGTATCGAGTGCAACGGCGCGGTTCGCGGTCGGGGCCGGGAGCGCGGGACCGCGCCGTCCGGTTTCCGTCGCGGCTCGCTGCAGAACCAGCAGCGACTCGACCTGGTGACGTCCTCCGGACCGCTCGATCTTGCTGATGGCCTGGTCCGGCTGGTGCTCGGCCACGAGAATCTTCGCCTCGTCCACGACAAGGGCCTGGCCGAGCCAGTCGCCACCGTGCGCCCCATGGCCGTTGCGGGCCGCCCGCAGCTCTGCACCGGCAAGGTCCACATCGCCTCCGGCCCGAAGCAGTCTCGCCCGGACCAGAGCCATCGACGTTTCCAGCACTCGGGCGTCGTACGTCGGTTCGGCTTCCCCGGCCCGATGCATGAGATCCCGGGCTGCCGTCAGATCACCCTGGTCGGTCCGTACCCAGGCCTGGGCCACGATCGCTGCCTGCGGCTCATGCAGGTGCGCCCCTGATTCCGCCAGGGCGGTCGCCTTCGCGGCGATCTCGCCGGCCTGCCGGAGATGTCCCCAGACCGCTTCCACCAGCGCAGCCATTCCCAGGAAGTCAGCCAGTGCCTCGTGCAGACCGGCTCCCTCGGCCAGCGCGACTCCCTCGGCGAAGGCTGCGGAGGCCGCCTGGAAGTCGCCTCGCTGCAGCAGGACCCGGCCCTTGCAGCCGGCAACGAGCAGCTTGAGCTCAGGATGTGCGCTGACAGATCCCGGCGATGCCGCCCTGAGTGCTGCCTCCGCGGCGAGCGCGGCATCCAGCCCTGTGTCGACGTTCGGCTCGAGACTCGCGGTGACTGCCTGCAGGACGGTGATCGCCAGCTGACACGCGTGGGTCCGGGGGGTGACGCCGCGATCCAGCCAGGTTCGAGCCTTGCCCAGTTCGGATGCACACAGTTCCACATCGAAAGCGGCGACCGCCCGTGCCGCCCGCACCACTGAGGCCTCGACACCGTCCAGGTCGTCGGGTAGGTCGGCGAACAACGTCTCGAGGAGCCGACGTTCACCTCCGACCAGGAGTCGCGCGAAGTCGAGGTCGTCCACCAGGTACCTCGCGGCGTCGCCCCACCGCCGTGCGGCAATGGCGTGCCGGATCGCGGCCAGCAGCCGGCCGTTGTGCGCGAACCAGCCGGCCGCGGTGCGATGCAGCTGAGGGACCAGAGCCGCCCTTTCGAACAGCAACTGGGCCCGCAGGAACTCGCGGAACAGTGACTGGTAGCTGTACGTGTCTTCGGTCCCGGGAACAGGTTGGACGAACGCGTTCCCGCGGGACATGAACTCCAGCGACCGGAGGTCGCACGGGCGACTGGTCAGCGCCTCGGCCAGCCCGGGCCGGATCTCGTCCACGATGCTGGTCCGGAGCAGGAACTCCCGCAGCGCGTGTGGCTGCGCGTCCAGCACCTCGCTCATGAGGTACGCCGCGACGTTCCCGGCATCGCCACGGAATTCCTTGATCGCCTGCTCAGTGTCCGTCTTTCCCGACAGGCTCATCGCCGCGAACATGAGGCCGGCAGGCCAGCCATCGGTCCGCGCCCGGAGCTCCGCTATCTCCTTCGGCGTCAAAGTGAGCTGCTGGCGCCGCATCAGTGCAGTGGCCTCCTCAGTGGTGAAGGCCAGATCGGCGGCACGAATCTCGGTCACCGTGCCGTCCAACCGGTAGCGGTGCAGCGGGAGAAGGGGGTCCGAGCGCGTCAGCAGGACAATCCGCACCCTTCCGGCGCTACCGCGGATGAGGTCGTCGAGACTGTGCGCAAGCTCTGCTGTGACAGTGAGGTCACCGCAGTCCACCACGAGTACCAACGCTTCCTGCTCGACGGCGCTGTCGCGGACAGGGTCCGGTTGCCCGGGCTGGTCTGCCCGCGTGAGCAGCACAGGTTCATCAGCGAGGATCGACCCGCGCCGCTGCAGGCCGTCGAGGACGGATCGCAGCACGGCTTCGGGCTGTTCGCTGGTGACATCCAGCGCGATGTGCCGGACCGTTCCAGGCCCGGTGAACAGAGCTTCCCACGAGGCCAGAAGCATCGTCTTACCGAAGCCCGCGGGCGCACTGACGAGGGTCAGCGGTCGCTGTACTCCTGCGCTCACGAGATCCAGAAGACGGCGCCGCAGCACCGTTCCGGTGCGGCCCGCGGACATGCTGGATGCCGACGTGTCCCCGAGTCCCGTCGGCGTCGATCGCCGTCCCCGATGTCCTCCTGCATGGTGGTCGCCAGGCATTTCCCCTCCCGGGCGATCGAACAGCACGGCCGGTCGCGTTGGGGCGGGGTGCGCGGCAAGTCCGCATATCGACGACACCACGGATTTGCCTTTAAAACCAGCGTTTTGCGTCCGATTGCCGGAAAATTTCCACACTGAAGCAACTCGGTAGATCCACAGCTGCCACCTTCTTCGACCGGACGTGCCGCGTCCGGTGGTGTGCAGTTCACCCCGCAGGGATGAAGCCCTGTCACCCCGCCTTTGCAACCGTCGATACACGGCGTTCCGAACGGAGTGGATCGATGGTCGAGGCGACGTACGAGATTCGCGTGGCGGGCGCCGTACCGGATCAGGATCTTCGGGATATGGGCGCGGAGGTCCTCGCGGTGGATCAGGTGAACACCGTCCTCTACGGCATCCCGGACCAGTCCGCGCTCTATGGGCTGCTGGCCAGACTCCGGGCCTTGGGCATCGAGGTCGTGGAGGTTCGACGCATCCCGGAATCTTCGGCATCGACCGAGGCGATTCCGCTCGGACCGGGAGAGGGAGACGATGAGAACAACTGAGCACCACGACTCGTCGTACCAGGTCGTCGTTGCGGGCGAGCTGAAGCCCGCGGTCCTCGCGTTCTGCCTGCGGCACCCGGCCCAGGATCTGACCTGTGGTGTCTTCCAGGTGCGGGTCCGCGAGGATCAGGACATTGCCGACATCGCGGCGATGGTGCAGGCAGCGAACCTGATGATTCTGAGCATCCGGAAGGTGACCCAGCGGGAAGCGCGGCCAGGTGTCGTGCCTCTCCACCGCAGACAGCCGCTCGTTGCCGGCCGCGGTTCGAGCGACCGGTGAAGCTGACAACCGTGGGCATCGGAGCTCATCCGGTGCGGGTGATGACCCGATCTGCCGGCCACGGCAAGGTGGCGGCAGACAGAAAGTAGCGCCGCGAGGATCGACGGCGCGGTGGGGATGGAGAGTCATGTCAGACGCAGACGTTCACGGGCCCATCGACTACGTACTGCTCGAGTTCACCGGCAATCGGCTGACCGGTCGAGCGGCCGAGGAGCTGGTGCAGCTCGTCGAGCGCGGCATCATCCATGTCTACGACATCATGATCGTCGGCAAGGATGCCGACGGCGTCGGCTACGCGGTGGACCTGGCCGAGTCGTCAGGTCAGGTCGGCGGCTTCGCGGACCTTCAAGGCGCCCGGACGGGACTCCTGGCCGACGACGACCTCCGCGAGGCGGCCGGGGCGATGCAGCCGGGCACGTTGGCCGCGCTGATCGTCTACGAGAACACCTGGGCGATCCCGTTCGTGGCCGCGGCCCTCGAGTCCGGCGGCACCCTGATCGCCGGCGGGCGTATTCCGGCGCAGGACGTGATGGCAGTGCTCGACGCCCTGGAAACCCTGGAAGCGACGACCTCAGGAGGCTGACATGCCTGGACTTTTGCGTGGAATCGCGAGAACCGCGGTGGTCGCGGGGACGGCGACCGCCGTCAGTGGGCGGGTACGGCGTCGCCAGGACGCCAAGATGGCCGACAGGGACGCCCAGACAGAAGTCAAACGTGAGCAGGCGTACGCCGACCAGACCGCAGAGGCGGCGCCCGCGCCTGTGGCACCTGCCGCGCCGCCGCCCGCGGCGACCGCCGACCGCCTGAGCCAGCTCAAGACGCTGGGCGAACTGAAGGAGTCTGGGGTTCTGACCGAGGCGGAGTTCGAGGCGCAGAAGGCCAAGATCCTCGCCGGCTGAAATCGCTGTCGCACGCACCATGGCACTCCGGGAGGAAGGCATCCATCTCCTGACCAGTTGCCCGAGGAACAGGAGCGGGTGTCATGACCGAAGGAGCGAGTAGCGTTCCGGCTGGGACGAAGGCCAGTCCGAAGCTCGCGATCCTGCTGGCGATGGCGATGTTCGTGCTGGTCGTGGACACCTCGTTGATGAACGTCTCGATCTCCGCGGTGGTCCATGATCTCGACACGACGGTGAGCGGTGTCCAGTCCGCGATCGCGCTCGAGGCGCTGGTCTCCGCGGCCTTCATCCTGATCGGCAGCAAGGTCGGCGATCTGTTCGGGCGCAAGCGCGCGTACATCCTGGGTCTGCTCGGCTATGCGGTCGGCGCCCTGGCGATGGCACTGGCTCAGAGCCTGACCGCGATCATCGTCTTCTGGGCCCTGATTGGTGGTCTCGGGGCGTCGCTGCTGCTGCCCGCCATGCAGTCGCTGATCCACGGCAACTTCGAAGGACGGGCTCAGGTGAAGGCCTACGCCCTGGTCGGAGCCGCCGCCGCGCTGGCTGCCGCGGTCGGGCCGCTGCTCGGAGGCTTCATCACCACCTACCTGTCATGGCGCGTCGCGTTTCTGCTCGAGGTCGTGGTGATCGCGATCGTGCTCGCCGGCCAGGGCCTCATCCACGACGCGCCGTACACGGGGCCCCGGGAGGTGGACGTGGGCGGTGCCATCCTGTCGGTGCTCGGCATGGGCGGCCTCGTGTCGGGCATCCTGGTGTGGCAGGAAGGCGGCGAGTACGTCGGCCTGATCCTGGCCATCGGCGCGATCTGTATGGCGGCGTTCGTCTACTGGCTGGTGCGACGCAAGCGCCGGGGCCGGCCGACGCTGATCGACCCGGGCCTTTTCAGCTCCCATGTCTTCAGGTTCGGGATCTCCCAGCAGATGCTCCAGCAGATCGCGCTCGGCGGCACCATGATCGCGCTGCCGATCTATCTGCAGATGGTCCTCGAGTACGACGCGATGCAGGCCGGCCTCTCCCTCGCGCCGCTCTCGCTCAGCATGTTCGGGATGGCGATCCTCGCGGAGAAGAAGCTGGGAGCGCGACGCCCGAGCAGCCTCATCAGGTGGGGATTCACGCTCTTGACCGCGGGCCTGGCGGTGCTGATCCCGATCGTGCCCCGGGCCGAATCCGGCTGGGCCCTCGCCGCACCTCTGGTCGCCGCGGGGGTGGGCTTGGGTCTGCTGGTGTCCCAGCTCAACAACTACACGCTGGGGCCGATCTCTCCGGAACGCGTCAGCGAGGCGGCCGGCGTCAACTCGGCGGCGGGCTCGTTCGGACTGTCGTTCGGGCTGGCATTCGCCGGCGCCATCATGCTGGCAACGCTGTCGTTCAGCTTCACCAACCAGGCGGAGTCGAGCACAGTCCTTTCGCCGGCCGAGCAGCAGCAGGTCGCCCAAGCGCTGGAACACGATGCGGAAGTGATGACCAACACCGCGCTTGAGGAGCAGCTCGCCAAGCAACCGGAGCAGGTTCGGGCGGAGATCATCCACATCAACACGACCGCGCGACCGATCGCCCTGCAGGTGGCACTGGGCATTCCGATTCTCGCCGGTCTTGCCGGGCTGGCGAACACCTTCCGGATGCGGCGACTGGAGGATCGGCCGCCGTCGGCTGACCTCGAGGTGGCGGACTAGACCGCCACCCGGCAGGGCTCATCCCTGCCGACGACTGAGATTGTGCTGGACGGCACCGAGGAGTGCGTTGGCGACCAGGCCGACGATGACGAGATCACCGAGCATCTGGATCGTGACGACCGCGCGGGTTGCTGGTGACACAGCCACGATGTCACCGAAGCCGACCGTCGCGAAGACGGTGACGGTGAAGTACGCCGAATCGAGCCGGCTCAACGGCTGGGAGAAGTGCTCCGGGTCGGCACGTCCCATCAGGAAGTACGTGGTGGCGAAGACCGCGAGGAACAAAGGCACCGAGGTCGCCAGCGCGCCGATCGCCCTGATCCGGGGGTACGGCGAGCGAGCGATCTCGCGGATCTGCCACCACAACAAGACCGCCACGACGGCGAGCCCGCAGCCGAGGGCTACGGCCAGGGGTCCGTCGAGGCGGCTCATGGGCAGGAGGAAATACCCGGTGACGATGACCACGGACACCAGTAAGGAGCGCAGCAGCGACGCGATGGCGAGTCGACGACGGGTCCGTGCGGGGAGCTGGTGGTAGCTGACCTCAGGCTCTGTCACAGGTTCAGTGAAGCCCCAACTGTTCACCGTCGGTTCATCCAGCGGGGGTGATGCTGCTCGTGCGCCCTTCGGTGTTGGCTGGGGATCTCACTGATCTGAGTCGGACGACGCGACTCGTCCACGACCGGAGGGGGCAGGCCGTATGACCGCACGAAGCACGATCGTGGAGGCGCCGACGGCCACGATCGTCAGGACAGCGGCCCACGCCAACGGTGGACCGATGTCCGCTGCCCGTCATCTCACCCCGTCCGATCGGGCCCGCCGGGGACTCGCGGCACGGAGAACGCTGCCGCCGCGTGAGCAAGGGGAGCTGGTGCTGCCCCCGAACCGTCCGGATCCGGTGTCGCTGATCGAGGAGCAGGCTCGGTCCCGTATTCCGGAACTTGTGCCGGTGCGGCACGGCAGGATGATGCTGTCGCCTTTCACCTTCTTCCGGGGCAACGCCCGCGGGATGGCCATCGACCTCGGCGCGGGGCCGGTGTCCGGCCTCGGGGCGCAGCTGTGCGGTGACGCCCACCTGTCGAACTTCGGGCTCTTCGGATCTCCCGAACGGCGACTGCTCTTCGACATCAACGACTTCGACGAGACCACCGCCGGTCCGTGGGAGTGGGACGTCAAACGTCTCGCCGCGAGCCTGTCGGTTGCGGGCCGGGGGAACGGGTTCTCGCGGAAAGAGCGGCGCAAGTGCGTCCTGGAGACAGTACGACGCTATCGCGATGCCAGCGCCGAGTTCGGGACCATGCGCACTCTCGACGTCTGGTACGCCCGCGCCGACATCGAAGAGGTCCAGGAGGCGTTGCAGAACAAGATGAGCTCGAGCCGTCGCAAGAACGTCGACCAGGCCTTGCTCAAGGCACGCGGCAGCGGAAATCTCAAGGCATACTCCAAGCTCACCGAGCTGACCGACGACGGAGTCCGGATCAAGGCCGATCCGCCGTTGCTCGTGCCGATCGGCGATATCCTGCCCGACGCCGGCCGGGAGGAGCTCGAGACCGGGATCAAAGAGCTGCTGACCCTCTACCGCCGGACGCTGTCGAACGAACGGCGGGCGCTGTTCGACGAATTCGAGTTCGTCGACATGGCCCGCAAGGTGGTCGGGGTGGGCAGCGTCGGTACGCGATGCTGGATCGTGCTGCTGCGCGGTAGAGACGACGGTGATCCGCTCTTCCTGCAGGTCAAGGAGGCCGGGCGATCGGTGCTCAGGAGACACGTGCCGATGGCGCTCAGGCAGCGGTCCGCGCCCAGGAACGAGGGGGAGCGCGTGGTGGTGGGCCAACGTCTGATGCAGGCGGCCAGTGACATCTTCCTCGGCTGGCAGCGGGTCGAAGGCATCGATGGACAGGTTCGGGATTTCTACGTGCGGCAGTTGCGCGACATGAAAGGTTCGGCCGTCGTGGAGAAGCAGGACCCGCGCGGTATGACGATGTACGGCCAGCTCTGCGGTTGGACCCTCGCCAGGGCGCACGCCCGCACCGGGGACCGGATCGCCTTGGCTACCTACCTCAACAGCGACGACGCCTTCCCCGAGGCGATGGTCGAGTACGCCGAGGCGTACGCAGACCAGAACGAACGGGACTATCAGGCGTTCGTCGACGCCATCAACAGCGGACGTCTCCAGGCCGAGAGCGGGTTGTAGCCCAGGGCATCCAACACGCCGGCGAGCCGCCGCCTGGACCACAGGCAGCGGCTCGCCGGCGCGTTCCACACGTCAGACGGCCAGTGCTTTCGCCTTGAGGGTGTCGAACTCCGACTGCGAGATGGTGCCCTTGTCGAGCATCGCGCTGGCCTGGGCGATCTGGTCGGTCGGACTGGCCGGGCTCGCGACCTGCCTGATGTAGGCCTCCTGCTGCTTCTGGGCGGCAACATGGCTGCTGACCATCCGGTCTGCCATGCCGCGGCCGCGCGCGATGACGTAGACCAGCGCTGTGAGCAGCGGGAGGAAGAGCAGAGCGAGCAGCCAGACGGCCTTGACCAGCCCCGAGGTTTCGCGGTCGCGGAACAGATCCGCCACGATCGAGAACAACATGATCAGGTAGGCGGTGAACGCGAAGGTGATGACAATGAACCACACAACGTCCCAAAAACTCATTGCAGCGTCCTTTCTGCGAGCGCGAAATCGCGTCGGAGCAACCCTGGCGTTTCGCGAACGGGCATTCCTCACCTCCACGGGATGATCTTCAGCGCCCCGATCCGGAGAATCATGAGGCTGATCGCGCAACCTTTGCTGTGCGGAGGCCGGGGAGGTCGGGACATGGATCGGGAGCAGTTCACGTCGAGTTGGAAGATGCTGGTGGTCCGCGGGGCGATCGGCATCGTGTTCGGGATCCTGGCGATCGCCTGGCCGCTCGAGACGGCGATCGCGCTGGTGCTGCTGTGGGGATTCTGGGTGTTGGCCGAAGGCATCAGCCTGCTGGTCCAGGCGTTTCAGTCCTCGACGCAGGGGAGCCGCCTGGCGCGTGCGGTGCTGGGGGTCATCGCGCTGATCGTGGCGTTCTTCGCGATCTTCAGCCCGAGCGTGACGGCCGAGACGCTGACGTGGTTCCTCGGCATCTGGCTCATCATCCGCGGTCTGTTCGAGATCTTCACGGCCTTCAGCAGTTACCGACTCACACCACGCTGGTTACTCCTCGTGGGTGCCGCGCTGTCGATCCTGCTGGGCGTGTTCTTCGTCGCCAACCCCGGCCGGGGTGCAGTCGGTATCGCGGTCTGGCTCGGCATCATCGCACTGTGCTGGGGCGTGATCTTCGTCGTGATGGGCTTCATGCAGCGTCGCGAACACGCCTGGCCGGCCCCCGCCGACCCTGCCGACCCGGCCACAGCCTGAGCCCGCCAGTGACGGCAGCCATGATGATCGAAGCGGAACGCCATCTCGAGCGCAGCTACGTGGTCTCGTCGGTTCGTCTTGCCGACGGCGTCCTCACCGCCCTCGGATGGGTGCTCGCGCACGCGCTCCGAGGTCCCGTCCTCGTCTGCGCGCCGGATCTGAAGTCCTTGGCGGAGGCGGAGGAGGTCAGCCAGGCCACGGCCATCGTCGTGGTCGGCGCACACAGCGGCCTGAAACCGTGGGTCAGTGCGTTCCGGCCCGAATGCCTCGGAGGCCCGGCCATCGCCGTGAGTGACGAGATCGTCAGTGATCCCGCCGTCTGGACGGCCATGCAGTCGTTCACCGACCTGATCAACAGTGGCACCGGACTGGCACATCCCTCTGACCGAACCTGGGTGGCCGACGGCCTGATCGAGCTACGCCGAGCAGGTCACCTGCTCGATCCCGACGAGTTGATGGCAGCAGCCTTCAAACTCAACTGGCGCGGCACTGCCGCCTGGGACCTCCGCCAGCTGACTCAGAACGTCAACGCCAAGTTCTGACAGCGGCGACCACAGCGGCTCAGCCGGTGTGCAGCAACTTTGCAGCGTTCGGGGAGGCAGGCTGACCACGAGCGGTGAACCGCCGTGATCATGCCTGTCGCACCGCTGAAGGAACCCCACGAAAGTCCAGCGTGGGCTCAGAGGAACTCCAGGGCGCGCTGGACGAAGTCCTGGTGGAATTGGAAGACGCCGCCGTGTCCGGCGTCGGGGTAGATGACGAGCTGGCTGTTGGGGATTCGCCGCTCGAGGTCGAAGCTGTTCGTGGTGGGGACCATCTTGTCGCTCTCACCGTTGGCGACGAGCACCGGCTGGTGGATGGTGGCGAGGTTCGCAGGCTTCTGCAGTCCCCAGCGGTGGATGGCCTTCAGCTGGGCGCGGAACGCGCGCACGGTGATGGCCTTGTCCCGGTCGTTCGTGCGCTCCTCCAGCCGGGCCAGGAATTCCTTGCCGGCTCGGATGCCGTTCGGCGTCCGAGTGAAGAAGAGGTACTGCTTGGGGTCCTGACGGGTCAGCAAGCCGCGCGCGGTGTCGAGGTAGGAGATCCGGGTGACCTTGTCGATGCCGACGCCTCCGGCCGGGCCGGTTCCGGCGATGATCAGCTTGCGAACGAGCTGCGGCTCCTCGTGTGCGATCACCTGGGCGATCATGCCGCCCATGGAGAAGCCGAACAGGTCGACCTGATCGAAGCCGAGGGCGCGGATGAAGAGGACGGCGTCCCTGGCCATTTCTTCGATGGTCGTCGGCGTCGACCCGCTGGAGGCGCCGACACCGCGGTTGTCGAAGGTGATGACCCGATGCTTCGCGGCGATGCCGTCGACGACGCGAGGGTCCCAGTTGTCGAGTACGGCGGCCAGGTGGGTGAGGAAGACGACTGGTACGTCGGTGTTCGGGCCGAGCTCTCGGTAGGCGAACTGAACTCCTGCTGCGGAGAGCCTGCGCGTAGGGGCGTCCTGCCAGGACGTCGTCACGTTGTCGCGCACGGCTGGTGACTCGTTCATGTCGGTTCCTTCTGTCGGGTGCACAGCTGCTGGCGCAGTCGCGCTGGTGTTTAGAGTATGATCATAATATTATGGGTTCCACAAGGGCTTATGGCCGTAATACAATCGGTGCAGATGGCCCGGAGCGAGTGGAGGCACAGGTGGCGCGGTACGGCAAGGAACACAAGCAGGCGACGCGGCAGCGAATCACCGAGACCGCCGGCCGTCGGTTCAAGCGTGATGGCATCGACGGCTCGGGGATCTCGACGCTGATGGCGGACGCCGGGCTGACCAATGGCGCCTTCTATGCCCACTTCGAGTCCAAGGATGATCTGGTGGCGACGATCGTCGGCGATCAGCTCCGCGGGCAGCGCGAGTGGATCAGCGGCACGGCCACCGACCGCGCCGGGGTCGAGCGGATCGTGCGCGAGTACCTGTCACCCGCTCACCGCGACAACCCTGAAGAGGGCTGCCCGTCTGCCGCTCTCCTTGACGAGATCGGACGCTGCCCGGCTACGACCAAGCAGGCCTACACGGACGGCGTGCTGGCATTCATCGACCACATCGCCGCCGTACTGGCGCCGCACGACCCACAGTCGGCGCGCGCGAAGACGCTCAGTGTCTATGCCCTGATGGTCGGCACCATGCAGCTATCCCGCGCCTTGTCCGACCGCCAACTCGCCGACCAGGTCCTCGACCAAGGCATCCAAGACGCCCTCACCCTCCTCGACACCACCGACTAAGCCATCGCCTGCTCTCACAGCCAATCGGAGACGACGACATCATGAAGGCATTCATCATCGATCGCTACAAGAGCAGGGACGGGCTCCGGGCCGCCGACATGCCGGTTCCCGAACTGCGGGACGACGAAGTTCTCGTGGAGATCCATGCCGCCGGCGTGAACCCGATCGACGCCAAGATCAAGGACGGCGAGTTCAAGCTCATCCTGCCGTACCGCCTGCCGTTGATCCTGGGCAACGACCTGGCCGGAGTCGTCGTCAAAGTCGGGTCTCGTGTGCAGCGGTTCACGCCAGGCGACGAGGTCTACGCGCGACCCGACAAGGACCGGATCGGTACCTTTGCGGAGTTCATCGCGGTCAATGAAGGCGATCTGGCGGCAAAGCCTGAGTCACTCACCATGGAAGAAGCCGCGTCGCTTCCGATGGTCGTGCTGACGGCGTGGCAGGCGTTGGTCGAACGAGCGAACGTGAGGCCAGGACAGAAGGTTCTGATCCACGCGGGCTCGGGCGGCGTGGGCACAGCCGCGATCCAGCTGGCCAAGTATCTCGGCGCGACGGTGGCAACGACGACCAGCACCGCCAATATCGACCTGGTGCGGAGCCTCGGTGCAGATGTGATCGTCGACTACAAGCAGGAAGACTTCGAAACAGTCCTGCACGACTACGACGTCGTACTCGACCCCTTGGGAGGAGACACCCTCGAGAAGTCTCTCCGGGTCCTCCGGCCCGGCGGGACGGTCATCGGGATCTCAGGTCCACCTGATCCGGATTTCGCGAACGAGCTTGGAGCGTCGTGGTTCCTGCGGCTCGCCATGACGCTCCTGAGCTACCGCATCAGGAAGCAGGCGCGACGCCGTCGAGTGAACTATTCGTTCCTCTTCATGAAGGCAAGCGGAGACCAACTGCGCAAGATCACCCCACTCATCGACGAAGGCGCCATCCGCCCGGTCGTGGACAGGACCTTCCCCTTCGAGTCCACCAGAGAAGCCCTGGCCTACGTCGAGAGCGGCCGCACAAAAGGCAAGGTCATCGTCACGATGAGGTGATTTCCGGAAGATCGGCGCCGCCCAGTGGCAACTTCTTTCCGATGACCGCGGCGGGCCGTCTTGACCTTGACACTGTGGCAGGCCTGATGCTGGGACGACCTGCGGACTGGGAGGACCGGATGGATCTACTCGAACCGCCTCGTGTTGTCGAGCGGCCGGAGCAGGACTATCTCGGCATCCGCGTGGTCACGCCGTTCCGCGGCATGTTGAGCACCCGGAACGAACTGATCGACGCGCTCAGCGCCTGGCTCCTCGATCAGGGCATCGACGACGTCGGCCTGTTCTTCCTTCGTCTGCACGTGATCGACATGAGCGGTCCGATGGACATGGAGGTGGGCGTGGTCACCCCGGGCCCGCTTGCCGGTGATGGTCGCGTGCAGCCGGCCACGCTCCTGGCCGGGCGGTACGCGACGTTGACCTACCGGAACCACTCTCTCCGCGCGAACCGTGCCCTCATCGAGTGGGCCGCCGCAGAAGGCATCGCCTTCGATCGGTGGGATGTTGCCGAAGGCGACCATTTCGCCTGCAGGTACGAGGCGTTCCGCACCGATCCCCGCACCGAACCGCGGAAGACGAAGTGGGAGGTCGAACTGAACTTCCGCATCGCCGACTGAGTTGCCGATGGCAACTCTCAGGACTGGACGAACGCCATCCGGTTGCCGTCCGGGTCGCGGGTGTCCGGACGGGGTTCGGTCGCCAGCAGGCCGAGGTGGTTGATCGGGGTGGCTGCTGGTGGGAATGACTCGCAGAGTCGGACAGCGTCGTCGCCGATCCGGAATGTGGGTTGGTCGGACTCCACGCGCTCCATGCCGAGGTGCGTGCCGTAGAACTCGATCGCCGCGTCGAGATCGGGTGCGGCCAGTGCGATGAACGACAAGCGCCGTACCGGACCTGAAGCGATCGGCGGAACCCGGAACTCCTCCGACCGCTGCAGGAGCTCGATCCGTACGCCGTTCGGGTCGGCGAGGAACGCGAGTCTGCCCTGCCCACTGCTCGCCGTCCTGGGCGCCGAGAGCTCGGCGTACCCGAGCCCGATCAGCCGCGCGTAGTCCGCGTCCAGATCGTCGGTCATGAACCCGACATGGTTCAGCCCGTAGCTGGCCTCCGGATCCGGATCCTCGTTGTGCAGGAGCTCCACCAGACCGGTAGCGATCTGCACGTGCACCCGGTTGACCCGGCTACTGGTCATGAACAACCGATCGACCACCTCGGCGCCGATCCCGGCGTAGAACGCCAGGCTCGCATCCAAGTCCCTGACCCGACCACCGACATGGTTCAGCTCGTAGATCACCTGATGAGGATAGCGCTTACCCAGCGGCTGACAAGGCGTTGGTCAGGAGCGTGACCAGGGCCTCGAGCTGGAGGTCGGCCGAGGACGAGAGCTCCTCGTCGGAACCGTCCAGGGCTTTGGCGGCCAGCCCTGCCTTGGAGTCGATGAGGTCGGCGATCCTGGTGTCGATGGTCTGGGCCGCGATGATCCGCCACGCGGTGACCGGCTCTTCCTGGCCGATCCGGTGGACACGGTCGATCGCCTGGGTCTGCTCCGCGTTGGTCCAGGAGAGCTCGGCGAGTACGACGTTCGACGCGACCTGGAGGTTGATGCCAACGCCGGCTGTCAGCAGCGAGCAGACCGCGATGGAGACCTCTGGGTCGTTCACGAACGCGTCGATGTTCTTCTGCCGGTTCTTCGGCGTCTGGTCACCCCGGATCGAGGAGTAGGCGATACCGCGCTCGGCGAAGAGCTTCTCGGCGGCGTCCATCACCTCGATGTGCCGGGCGAAGAAGACGACCTTGCCGACGTTGTGCGCGAGCTGCGCGGCGTAGTCCGCGGCCAGGCCGGCCTTCGCGCGGCCGATCCGCCGGACCAGGCTGAACACGTTCTCGCCGGTCTTCGAGTCGGGATCGGCCCGCTCCCAGCCGGCCACCCGCCGTACCAGGTCGTGGTCGATTCCATCCACGACGGTGCCGGACTCCCGCGTCGCGAGGGCGCTCTGGTAGCGCGAGACGAGCCGGTTGGTGAGCTCGCGCTCGGCGTCGCGGATGGACCGGCCGGCGGCGTCGTCGAGCTCGACCGGCAGGTCGGCGATGCGTCGGGCCGGGATGTCGGCGGCCACGTCGACCTTGCGACGGCGGACAATGCCGAGGTCGATGACACTGGCGCGGGCGGCCGCGTAGAACCCGGGATCCGCCGGCGTCAGACCGCTGTCCTCGAGGGCTTCCATCAGGGCCGCGCCCGGCTTGTTCTCGTCGATCCAGCCCAGGAACTGCCAGATCGCGGTGAAGTCCTCGATGTCGTTGATCAGTGGGGTACCGGTGAGCGCCATCAGCAGGGGACGCCCGGTCCGGCTCTGGATCCGCTCGGACAGTCGCAGCACGTTCTGCGACCGCTGGGACTTCTTGTTCTTGATGAAGTGCGCCTCGTCGACCACCATGCCGCGGAAGCCGAGCTCGCCGAGCCAGCCGACGTGCCGGTCGAGCACCTCGTAGTTCACCACCACGATGTCGGCGAAGCCGTCGATCGTGTCGCCGTCGCCGTGGATCACGGTGGCGGCCCGGCGCGGAGTCCAGAGGCCGGCCTCGCGCGCCCAGTTGGTCTTCACGACGTTCGGTACGACGGCCAGCAGCGGGTAAGCGTTGGCGGCCTGAGCGGCGAGCAGGGCCTGAGCGGTCTTGCCCAGGCCGGGCTCGTCGGCCAGGAGGAACGTCCGATGGCCGGCCGCGGCAGCGGCAACCAGCCGCGCCTGGTGTGGCATCAGGTCCACGCCGGCCGCTGACCGCAGGGAGGTGGGGTTGGGCAGGGTCTTGGTCGACGAGGCGGTGGCGTACTCGAACGACTTGAGCAGCGGGCCGATCAGTTCCCAGCCGGCCAGGCGCCGCGCCTGTGGCTCGCGGGGCGCGGGGGAGCTGAAGTCGGGAGCGAGGAAGGGATTGGCGAGCTGCCGGGAGACGACCGATTGCGGCACGACCTGACGCTGGTTCGTGGGCGGGGCGGCCGTCGGCGCCTTGATGGTCGGCTCCTCGTCAGGTGGTTCCACACCGGCCGACTCCAGCATCTCGCGCTTCAGCGAGGTGGCCGCCGCGGACACGACAGCGTCCTCGGCGAGCAGCGCCAGCAGCGAGGGTTCGAGAGCCGCGGTCTTGGCGAGGATCGTCGCGATCCCGTCGAGGCGGCGGAGTTGCTCGGCGCGGTAGGTGTCGCCGGCGGCCGGGTCCGAGTTCACCCGGGCCCGCTCCTCGCGCACCAACAGGGCGATGACCTGGAACTTCGTCCGGATCGAAGGCCGCACCGCCGAGCGTTCGACGGCACCCTCGACCTCCCGCACGGCACGGGCAAGCACCGGCATCAGGCCTTCGACCTCGACGTCGCGAACACGACGCCGACGCCGGGCAGTAGTACTACGGGTAGCGTCGGACTGACGCCGGCCTCGCTGGGCCAAGATCCCCTCCTCTGAACTACCGCGACATCCTTGTCACGGCGGCACGCAACACCGCACAGCTGCACCCCGTCGACGAGATGCCCCGGCCGGTTCTCCCGGGCGGTCACCTGCGAGCGATCGACATGCGGAATTCCGGCGGGACCCGTCACCGGGGTGGGACGGACGCCCACTGGTGAAGGGCCGTGAGTTCCTGCTCGCGGCGCAGCCGTCGCGGCGCGATCGGCGTCGCTAGAGGCGTTGCCGACGTACGGTGCTCACTCAATCTTAGCCACAGTCGGCCAGAGGGTCATCCACGCACCCCGTCGCGCGCGTCAGCGGGGGAGCGAGCAGGTCGGTTTGCTGCGGCGGTGATACGAGTGCGCGCCGATGGCCAACGCCGTACCGAGGCCGGTGAAGGCGAGGCCGCCGAAGGTGATCATCCAAGCCTGTCCGGTCGGGCTGAACGGCGCTGGGTCGCCGGCCGGCTGGGTCAGGCCGGCCAGTACGGCGGTGCCCCAGATCGCGAGCGGGACGCCGTACAGGGCGAGGCTCGTGGCTCCGGTCACGGCGGGCGTGAGCAGGAGCCAGCGGGGGATCCGCGGGCGGCTCAGCAGAGTGATCGCCAGTACGGCGCCGGCGAGCGACGCGAGCACGGTGATGTCCAGGCCGGCCCGTTCGAGGATCCGGCTCAGACCGGAGGTGGTGCTTTGATCGAAGGTGGTGTGCCATTCGGCGGCGGTCACGCCGAGCGCCGATCCGCCGAGCCCCCAGACGAACTTCACTGTTGCCCACGGCACCACTCCCAGGAGCAACACGCATCCGGCGACTCGACTCCGTTTGGATGCGGCTCGCGGCGTACGCCGTACCAGCGGCATGTCGGGTTTCGGCGGCAACGGATGCGGTCCGCCGCACCGTGGGCATCGCGAGCGGCTTCGGCGTGTCTGCGCCAGGGCGGCCGCGAACAGCGCGAACGCGCCGACGAGGGCAAGCAGTTGGCTCCCGAGTGCGAGCGGTCTCTCGATGGTTCCGGAGGCAACGATGCCGACAGCGGTGAGCGCCAGGCCGAAGGTGCCGAGGAGCGCTGTTGCGGTTGCGAATCTGAGCCCAACTTGGGCCACTCTCGAGGTCGAGCCAACCGAGGCAGCGGCTACAACTGCTCCGAGGAGAAGTACAAGCGCGATGGCAATCGCGACCGGTGTCCCTCCCGGCGGATGGCCCTTGACGTCGGCGACTGGGAATCCTGCCCGGCCGCCGATCAGCCAGTACGCCGCGAGGACGCCGTACAGAATCGACCAGACCCGAACGGCCCGGCCGATCCACTCTGGCCATCTCCGAAAGAACCCCACGACCCCGAGTCTCCGCCTCGGCAGACCGCTCGCGGATCCCTCGCTGGGGTGAACAAACCCGCATTCCGGTCCGCGAAGTCGCACGTCACCAGGCGTGACGGTGCGTCACCAATTGTGCTGGTCCCTGTACGTCGGGCGCCCAGTGCTCGACTCTGGCTGGAGAAGCAGTCAGCTGCTTACGGGTGGAGGTACGAAATGACGACCGATCAGAAAGCCGGTCCGGCCGGGGTGCGGTCGACGACTGGTGTCGTCCACAAGCGGAGCGAGGTGAGCGTGGCCGAGACCGTTCTGAGGCTCTCGGCGGCCATCCGCGGTGCGGGCGGCATGGTGTACTTCGTGGTCGACCACAGCGGTGAGGCACACCGAGCCGGGGTCGATCTGCGTGACACGAAGGTGCTGGGTTTCGGTAATCCAACGGAGGATGTGGCCACCATGGCCGCGGCGCCGCTCGCCGCCCTGGACCTGCCGACGAAGATCCTGGTGTGGTCCGACGACGACGGCACCGTCTGGATGACCTATCTCAAGCCCGCATGGCTGTCCAAGCGCTACAACCTCGAGCCGGACCAAGCGGGCCCGCTGTCCACCGTCGATGCAGTGACAGCACAGGTCACGAGCCCCTGACGGCGTCAGGCGTGGTCGCCGTCAAGGAGTTCGTGGAGTTCCTTGACGGCCTTGGTGATGTCGTCGTAGTCGTTCTGGGCGGCACGTGACTCGGCGCTGATCACGCCGCACCGATGGACCCGCCGGAAGTCGCCGTACGGGAACTTGTAGTGGCCCTTGGTCTCCTCGTCCATCTCGGTGTCGATGCCGAGGTACCACTGGCCGTACTCGCGCCATCCGTGCTTGTCCAGGTACGAGTTCTCCTGGTCCGCGGTCGGCGCGTGCTCGCTCCAGTCGTCCCGTTCGTCCATGGCCGTCTGTCCCTTGCGGACGAGGCTCTTCGCGTGGTCGAACGCGGTCTTGTTCAGCTTCACAGTCATCGTCTGCAACCTCCGGCACGCCCGGTACCCCGGCCGACGACAGCTAGTCAGCCGATCCGGGTGACGGCGTCGACGAGCCTGGTCCAGAAGGCCGTTCGGTCGAGCTCCACCGCGACCTGGGCGTTGGATGGGCGGCCGGTGTAGCGGTGGAGGTCGACCACGGTGGCGCCGGCGGTCCAGGTGCCTTCGGTCTCGATCATCACGTTGGCGTCGACACAGCGGACGATCGTCGGGTCGATGACTCTGGCGACCGCGACCGGATCGTGGAGCGGTGGCGCCGTCATTCCCCACAACTGTTTGTACGTCGAGGCGAAGAACGTCATCCACTCGACGCAGATGCTTGCCAGCGGAGTACCGATCCCGGCGAACGCGGTCAGCACGTCATCGGTCACCAAGGCCTGGTGGGTGACGTTGAGCCCGCACATGGTGAACGGGACGCCCGATCGCAGGACCTGATCGGCCGCTTCAGGGTCGACGAAGCAGTTCGCCTCCGCGTACGGCGTGACGTTGCCGCGCTCGGTGGATCCGCCCATCCAGACGAGCTGATCGATCCGGCCGGACAGGTCCGGACGAGCGGCGAGCAGCGTGGCGACATTCGTCAACGCTCCGGTCGCCACGATCGTGACCGGCGCATCGTGCTTCGTCAGTACGTCGACCACCAGTTCATGAGCACAGGTGCTTGCTTCCGGCACCTGTGGGTCGCCCTCGAACAGTGGACCGTCCAGGCCGGTCTCGCCATGGACGTCGTCGGCGATCCGCAGCGGGCGGACCAGCGGCCGATCGGCGCCGCGGGCGACCGGGATGTGCGACACACCGGCGAGCGACAGCACCCGGCGGGCGTTGAGCGTGCACTTCTCGACCGTCTGATTGCCGGCCACCGTCGTCACGCCCAGCAGCTCGACCGCCGGATCGGCGACTGCCAGCAGCAACGCCATCGCGTCGTCATGGCCGGGATCGCAGTCGAGCAGCACCGGAATCGCCATCCGCGTAGCTTAGTTAAATCAGTGGCGGGCCGCTGGGGGCGCTGGTAACGTCCCCGGCCTGTCTTTTCGGGTGGCTTCTTGCACTGCGTGAAGGATCGAAACGAACCGGATGGTCTCCGGGGCGGGACCCTGTCGATTGCCGCCAGTCCGTCGTTCGTACACCTGACACCGAGTCGAGGCTCCTTTCGATGGTCGAATCCGCACTGATCCCTGCCGAACTCGAGGCCGAACGGGCCTTCCTCACCGAGGCCCGCGAGGCGCTGGCCCGGATGCACCGCGATGTCGAGGGCCGCGAGGTCCCGATGATCGGTGGCGAGGACAACGACGAGCGCTTCACCAACGAGGCCAGCACCCGCGCCCATCAGCAGCGGACCCAGGCTCTGGTCGACATGCCCGACGTACCGCTGTTCTTCGGGCGGCTCAATTACGAGGCCGGCACGATCGAGGAGCTCGACCAGATCTACATCGGCCGTCGGCATGTGCACGACGGCAGCGGTGCGCCGCTCGTCATCGACTGGCGGGCGCCGGTGTCGGTGCCGTTCTATCGAGCCACCCGCAGCGACCGGCAGCGGGTGCTGCTGCGGCGTCGCTACGGATTCTCGGATACCGCTGAGCTGACCGGGTTCGAGGACGAGCCGCTGATCGGAGCCGGTGAGGCCGATCAGGCCGACCGGTTCCTGCGTGCCGAGATCGAACGGCCGCGCACCGGGCCGATGCGCGACATCGTCGCCACGATCCAGCCGGAGCAGGACGACCTCGTCCGGGCGCCGCTGCACCCGAGCGTCTGCGTGCAGGGCGCGCCCGGCACCGGCAAGACGGCCGTCGGCCTGCACCGCGTGGCCTACCTGCTCTACACCGAGCGGGAGCGGTTGAGCCGCGGCGGTGTCGTGATCGTCGGGCCGAACCGTTCGTTCCTGTCGTACATCCGCAAGGTCCTGCCGGCGCTCGGCGAGGTCGACGTACGGCAGATCACCATCGACGAGCTGATCAGCCTGCCTGCCGCGGCGTCGGACGAATCGGAGGCCGCGCGGGTCAAGGGCGACGCGCGGATGGCCGGTGTGCTGCAACGGGCTCTGTGGTCGTACGTCGGTACGCCGACCGAAGGAATCCTTTACAGCAAGGGTTCTCAGCGGTACCGAGTCCACGACTACGAGCTGGTCGACATCGTGTCGGCCTTGCGCGGGTCGACGCGGTACGACCCGGGTCGGAATGCACTGGCGCAGCGGATCGCGCACGCCGTACTGGTGCTGATGGAGCGGCGCGGCGAGTCGCCGGACGACCGGGTGCAGAACGCGGTGGCCCGCTCGAAGCCGGTGAAGCAGTTGGTCGACGCGGTCTGGCCGCGTGTCACACCCGAGCAGGTGCTGCACAGACTCCTCGCCGATGCCGACTTCCTGGCACAGGTGGCCGGCGACTTCACCGCGGAGGAACGCGCTGCATTGCTCTGGCAGAAGCCGGCGCGCTCGTGGAAGTCGGCGAAGTGGTCGGGCGCGGACGCGGTGTTGCTCGATGAGCTCGAGGACCTGATCGAACGCCGTACCGGATCACTCGGCCATCTCGTCCTGGACGAGGCGCAAGACTTGTCGGCGATGCAGTTGCGCGCGCTGGGTCGGCGTTGCCGGACCGGCTCGGCAACGGTCCTCGGGGACCTGGCCCAGGCGACGACCCCGTGGGCCGCGGGCTCGTGGGATCGAGTGCTCGATCACCTCGAGAAGACGGACGGCGTGGTGGCCGAGCTCGATCGGGGTTTCCGCGTGCCCGATCAGATCATCGACTTCGCGGCGAGGTTGCTGCCGGAGATCGCACCCACGCTCGGTGTGCCGCGCGGGGTCCGTACGGTCGCCGATTCGCTGAGCATCGTGCAGACCGACGCGGTCTCCTTGCCGGACACGCTCGTCGCGTTCTGCCGGACCGCCCTCGCCGGCGAAGGCTCGGTCGCAGTGATCGCGGCTGACGACCAGATCGCACGCCTGCGGGACGCGCTTTCCGCCGCGGGCCTCGAGCCGGCCCTCCTCGGAGAGACCGAGGAGGAGATGGACACGACGCGCCTGGTCTGCGTACCGGCCACGCTCGCGAAGGGCCTGGAGTTCGACGCGGTGGTGGTGGCTGAACCGGCCCATATCGTCGCGGCCGAACCACGCGGCCTCCAGCGCCTGTACGTCGTACTGACCCGCGCCGTCAGCCGCCTCCAGATCATCCATGCCGACCCCCTGCCCGCCGCCTTGACCTGAGGTGCCGTGCAACCTCGGTGACCGGACCATCCGTCTTGAGGGGGACAAGGAGAGCGGGAGGCGCGAATGGCAGATCGGGACCGGGAGTACGTCGAGTTCGTCGAGGCGATGAACGTGTCGTTACGGCGGACCGCCTTCCTGGTCTGCGGAGACCGGCACAAGGCGGATGACGTCGTCCAGGACGCGCTGTACAAGTTGTACCTGGCCTGGCCGAAGGTGCGCGGCGTGGGAAACCCGCACGCGTATGCCCGCCGGATGGTCGTCAACGCGGCCCAGGACGGTCATCGGCGACCGTGGCGCCGCGAGGTGGCGATCGCCGAGTTGCCGGAACGGATCCAGCCCGACGACTTCACCGCCGGTCACGCGGATCGGGACGAGGTGCTCGACGCGTTGCGCGCGCTCGGTCCCCGGCAGCGGGCCTGTGTGGTGCTCAGGTACTACGAGGATCTGTCGGTCGAGCAGACGGCGGAGATCCTCGGCTGCTCGCAGGGCACGGTGAAGAGCCAGGCGGCGCGCGGCCTCGAGACTCTCCGGCAGGCCATCGACCGGGCGCGGCGAACGAGTTGCGCCTCATGAAGGAGAACGAGATGGACGATGTGCGGGACGTCGGTGCCGAACTGCATCGACTCGCCGAAGCCGAGCAGTTGGATCCGTTCGACACGGCGGTGCTGCTCCAGCGCGGCCGCCGGGGGAGGCGTCGCCGCAAAATTCTCGCCGTCGGTGGGACTGTGGTCGGTGTCGCCGCAGTGGCCGTCGCGGCCGGCGTCCTGCCCAATCTCGACGCCGCCGATCGAAGCCCCGTTGCGGGCGGAGGACATGATGCGGCCCAGGCGAACTCGTCCTTCGAGCCGGTCCCGGGCGTTCCCAGGGGCGAGGAGTCCGCGGGGCAGAAGCTGTCCAAGGAGGAGGCGGAGCGCCGGTGCGCTCTGCGCTACCCGGAGTACACACGTCCGCTCGGCCGGGGCATCTTGACCGCGGGCCGCACTGTCGAGTACGAGACAGCGGTGGGCCAGAAGTTCCTCGAGTGCACGATTCCCGGCGGTGACAAGCCGTCGGACGAGCTGATCGCGGCGGCCAGGCGGGATCCGATGCCGACCACGACCGCCGGACAGTTGCGCAACTGCTCTGTGCACATGTGGGTCGACCTGACCAACTGGCGCGTGACGGCGGTAGACCAGACGAAGGGATTCGCCACCAGCCTGGTGGCGGTGTCACCGTCCGGTACCAAGGCTGTTTCGTGTCTTCTCGACCCGTCGGCGGAAACCTCGATGATGAACCGTCGCTCGGGCTCGGTCTTCCTCACGCTGAACGCTCTCGGTGATTCGGACCCCGTCGTACCCGGGGGCACCAAGTACGCCGAACTGCGCGCCGGCAGCAGCGGCAGTGCCTACTGTCCGGGCACACCTTGCAAGGGCTGGTACGCCTTGGAGTACGGCCGGGTGGCGTCGAACATCACCAAGGTCCGGATCCAGCTGACCGGGTATCCGCAGGTCCACGAGGTCACGGTCACCGAGGGCTGGTACGCCATCGCCTGGCTGAACCGATCCTTCAAGGGCTCCGACCCGCATTACAAGATCACCGGCTACGACAAGTCAGGCAAAGCGGTGAAAGTGATCGCTCAGACCTGACCTCGACCGGTACCCTCTCGGCTTGACCATCTGCGCGTCGCGGCCGTGATCGGTGCCGACCGTACAAGCACTGCACCTGGAAGATCGTGATCGTCCTACGTCCTGTCTCGGCCGGCGCGGCCGCGACCGCCTTCGGTTGTCTGATGGCGGCCGCGCCGCTGCCGGCCGGCGCCGCGTTCGTCGGCTACCTGGCGGCAGCGCTGCTGATCGTGGCCGGGTGGGGTCGCAGTCGCCGCCGGTTCGGCCTGGCGAACACGGTGACGCTGGCCCGGCTGGTCGGGACGGTTTGGATCCTGGCGTTGCTGCTGCAGGCGGTCTGGGCCGAGCCCACACCGTTGATCGCGATCTGTATCGCAGTGGTCGGCGCGGTGTGCCTGATCCTGGACGGGGTCGACGGCCGCGTTGCCAGACGTCGCGGTGAGACCAGCAGTTTCGGCGGGCGCTTCGACATCGAGACCGACGCGGCGACCACCCTGCTGGTGGCGATCAGTCTCGCGGTCTTCGACGTCGCCGGCTGGTGGGTCGTCGCGATCGGGGCACTCCGGTACGCGTACTTGCTGGCCGGCATACCCCTGCCGGCGCTTCGTGCACCGCTGCCGTTCAGCCAGGCGCGCCGGGTGATCGGCATGAGCCAGGCAGTTCTCCTGGTCGTGAGCTTGTGGCTGGCCGCGGTTCTGCCGAGCTTGGCGTCCGGAGGCTGGCTCGCACTCCTTCCCGGTCTGGGACTGCTGGCGTTGATGTTCTCCTTCGGTCGCGACATCTGGCGCCAGCTCCGAACCTGAAACTCAGGTGTTTTTGTCGGTGGGTGTGGTTACGGTCGGTTGAGTGCTGACTCTGCTGCGGTATGCGTTACGGGTCTCACCTGGTAGCACTGCCTTGACGATGGGGCTTGCAGTCCTCGGTTCGGTGCTGGGGATGGCAGTCACGTTGCTGACCGGTCAGGTCGTCGGGGCTGTGCCAGGTGTGATCGACGCTGCCCCAGGAGCTATGTCGCTCGGCACGTTCAGTTGGTTGCTCGGGGCGCTGCTGACCGTGTTCATCATGCAGAGCCTCACGCCGGCGATCCATCAGGTGGCGTCGCAGATCCTGAACGCGGCGCTCGTTCGCGAGATCGGCACCGACATCACCGAGCCGTTGCTCCGGCCGCAGCGAGTCGCGCATCTCGAGGACACCGAGGTGCTCGACATGCAGGAGCGGGCGAAGGGCAAAGGCGGATTCCACCTCGCCGAGGGGTTGGGGAATCTGCCCTGGCTGATGGCCAGCCGGGTCACGTTGGTCGGCTCGGCGGTCATTGTCGGCGTGATGTTCTCCTGGCCGGTCGCCGCGATGCTGGTCGCGGTGACCTTGCTCCTGGAGTGGTACGGCGGCCGTCTGATCGCGCGCGAGATCGACGTGTGGTGGGGCAACACCGAGGAGCAGCGGCGGGCCGACTACCTGTTCAACCTCGGCATGCGCGACGCACCCAAGGAGCTGCGCGTGTTCGGATTGCACGGCTGGCTGGTGGATCGGTACGTCCGTGAATGGACCGCGGGCTTCCGGCCGGTCTGGGAGCGGCGCCGCCGGAACCTGAAGTGGTCGGTCATGACAGGCGGCCTGCATCTGGCCGCGAACGGGTTCGCGATCCTGCTCGTCGGCCGCGCCGCGCTGAACGGCGACCTGCCGTTGACCGAGGTCGCGACGACGGTGCCCGCGATCCTGTCGATCGGGGTGGCCATGAACGGGTACGGCGTCGTCCAGGTGAAGCGTGGGCTGTCGGCGTACCGGGCGATGAAGGACCTGCCGGGGACGATCGCCGAGCGCCACCCCGAGTCGGCCGCGACGACGCGGCACCGGGTGGAGACGATGCCGGCGCGCGATGTCCGGTTCGAGAACGTCAGCTTCCGCTATCCCGGCTCGGACGTCGATGTCCTCCGCAACCTCGACCTCACCATCCGCGCGCACGAGGCGCTCGCGCTCGTCGGCGTCAACGGTGCCGGCAAGTCCACGCTGGTGAAGCTGCTCGGCGGCGCCTACCGGCCGACCGAGGGGCGGATCACGGTCGACGGCGTGGACCTCGCGGAGCTCGACCTGACCGCCTGGCAGCGGCGGATCGCCGCCATCGTGCAGGACTTCCTGCGCTTTCCGTTGTCGGTCACCGACAACGTCGTGTTCGGCGCGGTCGAGCGCGCAGACGACGAGATCTCACTCGCCAAGGTCGCGCGGGAGTCCGGGATCGACGAAGTCGTCCGCGGCCTGCCGGCGGGCTGGGACACCGTCCTCGACAAGACCTTCGACGGCGGCGTCGACCTGTCCGGTGGCGAATGGCAACGGATCGCGCTGGCGCGGGCGCTGTTCGCCGTACATGCCGGCGCGGGTGTGCTCGTGCTGGACGAGCCGGCGGCGGCGCTGGACGTGCGCGCTGAGGCCGAGCTGGTCGAGCGCTACCTCGAGCTGACGTCGGGAGTGGCGTCGCTGATCATCTCCCACCGGTTCTCGGTGGTCCGGAACGCCAACCGCATCTGTGTGCTCGCCGATGGGCGGATCGTCGAGGACGGCACGCACGAGGAGCTGTTGGACCAGGACGGGATGTACGCCGGCATGTTCCGCCTGCAGGCCGAGCGGTACGTGACGTCGCCAGAAAGCCCGGAGAGCGAGGCGCTCGATGCGTAGCCTGCGGATCGCCTGGCTGTGGCTCGCCACGTCGTTCCGGGCGGCGCCGTTGCCGATGGCGATCTCCACGGTGCTCGTCGCGGCGCGGGCGATCACGACGCCGGCCCAGACGTACGGCGTCAGCCAGCTGGTCGAAGGAATCGCTGACGACAACTCGAACACGATCGCGCTCGGCATCGGCATCATCGTGGGCGGTCTGGCCGTCTCGTTCGTCGCCGATGTGATCGGCTGGCCGCTGCAGGACACTGCTCAGGAGCGCATGGCCGGCCGGGTCCACGCCGACCTGCTGGACGTGACGACGGGCATCCCTGGACTGACGCATCACGAGCGGCCTGACATCGCCGACCGGTTGGAGCTCGTGCGCGAGCGGGCATGGCGGATGGGCGTCGGTGCGGAGGTGCTGCTGTGGGCCTTCGCGACGGTGGCGAACACTGTGACCGTGCTCGGGTTGCTCGGGTCGGTGAATCCGCTGCTGTTGCTGCTGCCGTTGCTCGGTGCGACGCGGATCTGGTCGGCGTACGTGAGCAGCGTGCGGTCGCACAAGGCCTACGAGGATTCGCTGCCGCAGGAGCGGCTGGTCGACAAGCTGATCGACGTGTCGAAGGACGCGCGGACCGGGCTCGAGGTGCGCGTCTTCGGGCTCGGGAAGGTGCTCCTGGACAGGATCTTCGCGCTGCAGACGGAGCGGTTCCGGCGCCGGGTCGAGGCGGCTCGGTGGGGCGGGAAGGTCGACGGGTCGGTGCGACTCGCGTTCGGTCTCGCGTACGCCGTCGCGATCGTGTGGGTGATCGCACGAGCGCGGAACGGGCAGCAGACGGCAGGCGACGTAGTGCTCGTCCTGCTGCTGGCGCCGCAGGTGGATCAGATGACTGGCGGGATCGCGCGCAATGTCTACTGGGTGGGCGAGGTCGTGCGGAGCTTCAGCCGGTACGACTGGTTACGGGAGTACGCGAAGGACAACTCGTGGCAGACCAGTGTCGATGCGGCGCCGGCGCGGCTGCGGTCGGGTATCGAGTTGCGCAACGTCGGATTCGCCTACCCTGGCACGGAGTCCGCCGTACTGAGTGATGTCAGCCTGACCTTGCCTGCGGGCTCGGCGGTCGCGTTGGTGGGGGAGAACGGCGCCGGCAAGACGACGCTGGTCAAGTTGCTCGCGCGGATGTACGACCCGACGAGCGGACGTGTCCTGGTCGACGGCGTGGACCTGGCGACGATCTCACCGGACTCCTGGCGGTCGCAGTTGTCGGCCGGGTTCCAGGACTTCGTCAAGTTCGAGTGGACGGCACGGGAGGTTGTGGGCGTCGGCGACGTACGACGGGAGTCCGACGAGGCGGCGGTGCGTGCGGCGGTCTCGCGAGGTGACGCCGAGGCCGTTGTTGCCGGGCTGCCGCGCGGGCTGGACACACAGTTGGGCAAGAAGTTCACCGACGGCGTCGAGCTGTCGGGCGGGCAGTGGCAGCGACTCGCGCTCGCCCGTGCGTTCATGCGCGAACGGCCATTGCTGTTGCTCCTCGACGAGCCGACCGCGGCGCTGGACCCGGAGGCCGAGCACCGGTTGTACGAGCAGTACGCCGCGGCCGCCAGAGTCGCCGCGGCCGAGACCGGCGGCATTACCGTCCTGGTCTCGCACCGCTTCTCGACGGTGCGGATGGCCGACCTGATCGTGGTGATGCACAACGGCCGAGTGGAGGAGGTCGGCAGTCACGAGGAGCTCCTCGTGGCGGGCGGTCGTTATGCCGAGCTCTTCGAGTTGCAGGCCCGTGCTTACCGGTGATGCTTTAGGTTGGGGTTGTGGCGAAGCAGTGGGTGTGGCTTGCGGTCGGAGCCGTTGCCGTGGGCGTGTCGGCTGCGCGCTGTAGCGATGCTCCGGGTACGACGAGTGCCCCGAGCCCGACGCCGACGCCGTCCGTGGTACCCACGCCGTCTGCTGTCAGCACTCCGAAGCCTTGGTACGAGGACTACGACCCAGCGCACTTTGCCGTGCAGGTACGGAAGTACGCGGGCCAGGCCGGGATCCGGCCGCAGTTGCTGATGGCAATCTTGTACAACGAGTCGTACAAGCCGCACGACCCGGCGCTGGAGCGATCGTGGGCGGAGATCGACTCCGATCCGGCGTTCGGGATCGCGAACATGCACCGGCCCGCCTTCGACGACACCAAGCGCGGCCGTCCGTTCGCCGGGCGGAAGTGGGAAGAGCTGCCCGACGACCCGACGCTGGCCATCCAAGCCGCGGCCTGGCACCTGCACGACCTGGCCAAGCGACTGCCCTCGCAGCGATCCAGCCAGTTGAGCACGGACGAGCTGCTTGCCTTGGGCTACAACGCCGGCGGAGGCAACATGAGGGTGTTCGCCAAGGGCCGGAGGCCCGGCCCACAGGCGCAGTCGTACCTCGACCGGCTGCACGAGAACTGGGCGAAGTCCGCCGAGGCGGTCCGGACATGAACGACCACATGCACGTCGAGAACGCGCGCCGGTACGAGATCTCCTCGGCCATCGGCTTCGCCGGTCAACGGCGGCGCGTGTACGACGGTCTGGTGCGACGGAGCGGCGTACGACCGGGGGATCGGGTGCTCGATGTCGGGTCCGGTACCGGCTATCTGAGTGGTCGGGCTGCGCGCGCGGTCGGGCCGTCGGGCAGCGTCGAGGGTGTTGATCCGTCCGAGGCAGTCGTTGCCTACGCCAACGAGCATGCTCCACCGAACGCGACGTTCCGAGTGGCCGGTGCGGAGCAGCTCCCGTACGACGACGCGTCCTTCGACCTCGTGTTGTCGTGTCTCGCCGTACACCACATCTCGGTGGCAGAGCGTGGCCGGGCGTTCGCGGAGATGTTCCGCGTGCTCAAGCCCGGCGGCCGACTGCTGGTCGCGGACTTCCGCCCACCGAGCGGACGACTGTCGCGGCTCGCGATCCGCGCGTTCAGCGGCCACGCCGCGGAGCAGGTGGGACTCGCCGACCTGGCTGTTGACGCGGGCTTCTACATCGTCGAGACCGGGAGCCGCCGGCCTTTCCTCGCCTTCGTGCGCGCCACCCGGCCCGCCGGATAGGGTCGGTCCCGACGTCTGACACGAGAAGGGCAGCTCGGTGACCTCATCCCCCCGAAACACCTCGTCGGAAACGCTGCGGATCGGCATTGCCGGGATCGCGATCGAGTCGAGTACGTTCTCGCCGCATCGGAGCACGCTGGACGACTTCCACGTGACGCGGGGTGCGGACCTGCTGGCACGGTATGCGTTCCTGGCACCGGGCTCGGAGCTGACCGAGGGGGTGGAGTGGGTGCCGCTGCTGCACGCGAGGGCCGTACCGGGTGGGCCGGTGACCGAGGAGACGTACGAGCAACTGGCGGCGGAGATCTACGAGAAGCTCGGTACGGCGGGACCGCTGGACGGAGTGTTCGTCGACTTCCACGGTGCGATGAGCGTGCTCGGCCGGACCGACATCGAAGCCGAGTTCGTCGCGGGCATCCGCGAACGGGTCGGACCGTCGGTGTTGCTGTCGGCGTCGATGGATCTGCACGGCAACGTGTCGCGTGAGCTCGGCAGCACGCTCGACCTGATCACGTGCTACCGCAAGGCGCCGCACACCGACGCGTGGGACACCAAGGAACGTGCGGCGCGGAACCTGGTGGCGCGGCTGCGGTCCGGTGGCCGTCCGCAGAAGGCGTGGGTGCAGGTGCCGGTGCTGTTGCCGGGGGAGAAGACGAGTACGCGGATCGACCCGGCCAAGCGGATCTACGCGATGGTCGACGAGGTCGAGGCGATGGACGGCGTACTGGATGCGGCGATCTGGGTCGGGTACGCGTGGGCGGACGAGCCGCGTTGCCAGGCCGCGGTCGTGGTGACGGGTGACGACGCTGACGTCATCACCGCGCAGGCGAAGCGGCTTGCTGACGCCTACTGGGATGCGCACGACGAGTTCGAGTTCGTCGCGCCGACGGGCACCCTCGAGGAGTGTGTCGAGCGGGCGCTGGCGAGCGCCGCGCGCCCGTTCTTCATCAGCGACTCCGGTGACAACCCGACGGCGGGCGGTGCCGGCGACACGTCCTGGACCCTGGACGCGCTGCTCCGGCTCCCCGCGATCACCAAGTCCGAGCTGACCACGCTGTACGCCGCCATCGTCGACCCCGAGGTGACCGCGACGGCGATCGAAGCGGGCGTCGGCGCAACCGTGAGCGTTGAGGTGGGCGGCAAGATCGACTCCGGTCCGTGTGGGCCGGTATCCCTGACCGCTGAGGTGGTCGCAGTCGACCCGGCCGGGGGAGTCGTCGTCCTCGGCACCGGCGGACTACGCGTCATCGTCACCACCCGCCGCAAGCCGTACCACCTGGAGTCCGATTTCACCCAGCTCGGCCTGTCACCACGCGACGCCGACCTCGTCATCGTCAAGATCGGCTACCTGGAACCAGAGCTCTACGCAATGGCAGCCGACTGGCTCCTGGCCCTCACCCCCGGCGGCGTCAACCAAGACCTCCTGAGCCTGGGCCACAGTCACATCGACCGCCCCATGTTCCCCTTCGACCCCGACATGCCCACCCCAACCCTCACCCCCGAACTCCTCTAACCGCAGGGCAGGTGTACCGGGACGAACCGACGAAGGTGGCTGCGAGACGTTGGAGCCAGTTCAGTTGGCCTTCTTGGGGAGGAGGAAGTGGGGTGGGTCGCCAGTGAGGGCTTGGGGGGAGGTCAGCCAGGCTGCGGTTTCGCGGGGGTGGCGGCGTTCTATCTCGGCGAGCAGGAGTTCGCGGGCCTGGGCGGCGGTGGCGGCGTCGTCGGATTGGGCGGCGAGGAGGAGTTCGTCGGCGGTGGCGCACCAGACGCCGTACAGCTGGGAGTCCGTCCAGCTGCTCAGGTCGATGCCGATGACCTGGGAAACGGTCGTTTGGCGTTCAGCGGAGCGTCGGCGCAGCAGGCTGAGTGCCCAGGGCGCGGCGATGGCGCCCGCGACGAGCACGAGCAGGATGACCCAGTAGACCTTCATGGCTGCCGGGGTGATCTGTGCGTGGGCGGCCGCTCAGCCACGTTCCTCCTTCGAAGGGCGACGTACAGACTTGTGTAGCGTTCCGATGGGTCTGTACCCGCCTGCAGCGGAGAACGACACACGATCTCAAAGATCCCTCAGCGTCCTCGTCAACTACGGCGACCGCAAGGCCTCGTAGTCGGCCGCGGTCAGCGGCGCCGTGGTGAGCGCGCCGTCGGCGAGCAGGGCCTCGACCGGCGAGCCGTCGCGCCAGAACGTCACCTGGTCCACAGTCTCCAGCGCCGTGACGGACAGGACGATCTGCCCGACCGCCAGCACGTTCTCGGTGGGCGAGCGACCGTCAGTCTCGCCGGAAAGCTCGAGCCCGACGGTGGTCCCCTGAACGACCACGACGGTCAGGGCAATCCCGGGAGGCAGCGCGGACGTGATGCCGTTGGCCTGCTCAGACGCGGTCGGGCCGGCCGTCAATGCCTGGATCACACCGTCCAGGACGCCGGCACCAGGCACCTCCCGGGCAAAGCTCACCAGCCGGTCCTTGCGCACGAAGTTCACCTGCACAGTCGTCCTCGCCGCCGACGGCGCGGCTGTCGGTCCGCCGGGGGACTGCAACCGGGACGGGATCGCCTGGGGTTCGATCGGCGCCGGCTCATCCTGCAGCGGTACGCCGCACCCCACCAGCACCAGCGCGGCCGCGAGCACCCCAGCAAGAACTCTCACGACGTCACCTCCGGAAGCCGTATGACGAACTGCGCGCCACCAGTCGGTGACGCCGTACACCAGACCGCTCCACCGTGGACAGCCGCAGTCTCCGCCACCAACGCGAGGCCGAGTCCCGTCCCGGACGACGAGCCGCGCTTGGTCGCACCCGTGGCGAACCGCTCGAACACCCGCTCCCGGTCGCGCGGCGGTATGCCCGGCCCCGAGTCGTTGACCAGCACCAGAACGTCCGGGCCGGCCCGGCTGATCTCAACGCCGGTGAGACCACCGCCATGGGTCTCCGCGTTCTCGAAGACATTGCGGAACAGCCGGCCGAGCCGTGGCTTGTCGGCCAGTACGACGACATCCTCGGCGCCGGTCAGGATCGACGAATCGCGCCCGACCTCACCGAGTACCTGCCGAAGCAGCGGACCGAGTTCGAGGGACGAGCTCGGCCTGACCGCGAGCCCGCCATCGGATCGAGCCAGTTCGAGCAGGTCGTCGAGCAGGCGCCGGAAGCGTTGCAGGTCCGCGGTCACCAGGTCGAGCGCCCGCTGGGACCGCTGCGGCAGCTCGTCGCGGCGGGCGTTCAGCAGGTCGACGCTGCCGACGAGCGTGGTCAAGGGAGAGCGGAGTTCATGGCTGACGTCGGCGGCCAGCCGGGTGTCGCGGTTGATCCGCTGCTGCAGGGTGTCGACCATGCTGTTGAAGGAGCCGACGATCGTCGCGAGCTCAGGGTCAAGGGTCGCCGGAAGCCGCTGGTCGAGGTCGCCACCTGCGATCGACGCGGCGGTGACAGCGACGCGGTTGAGCGGGGTGACGACCGACCTGCTGGCCCACAGGCCGAGGGCCGCTCCGGCCGCCGCAGCCAGCAACGCGCCACCCATCAGGATCCCGCTGAGCAGCCGGAGATTCCCGTCGAGCTCCCCCAGTGGCGCAATCTCGTAGAACTCCGCTTCCACGGCCGGCACCGGCACCCCGACCACCATCACCGGCCCGTCGTTCGACCGGAACCGCTGGCTGGCGGCGCCACCACCGGCGACCTGGTCCAGCACGCCGGCCGGGATGGCGCCGCGCCCTTCATCGAGCGCCGACGCGTACCACTGGCCGCGCCACTTCACGATGATCGTGTGCCCGGCTGGTGTTCCCGCGGCCGTCAGTACGGCGGGGACGTCGGCCCCGGAGCTCCGCAACCGGCGCTGGACGAAGGCGGCATCCGCGAACGCCTCATGCTGAACCACCCGCTCGCGCTGGACCAGCAGATACCCGCGGGCGAGCAGATACGTGCTGATGGCAAACACCGCCGACACCAGCAACGCGACCACGCTGAACGCGAGCACGAGGCGGTGCCGCAGGCCCAGGTTACGAACGCCGAACGTCATCGCGGATCCAGCCGGTAGCCCATCCCTCGCACCGTCATCACGAGTTGCGGCCGGCCCGGATCACGTTCGATCTTGGTGCGCAACCGCCTGATGTGGACGTCGACGATGCGCTCGTCGCCGTAGTACCCGTGCTCCCAGACCGAAGCCAGCAAGGCGGAACGGCTGAGGACCCGGCCCGGCGGTTTGGCGAGCTCGGCCAGCAGGCGGTACTCGGTCACGGTCAGGTTGACGTCCTGACCGTCGAGCATGACCGTGCCACGCGAGGCGGACAGCACCAGACCGCGGCCGGGATCGGAGTCGAGGACGATGTCGGGCTCGGCGGCATCGGCGCTGGTACGGAGACGCCGGCGCAGGGCGCGCAGCCGGGCGGTGATCTCCTTGATCTGAAAGGGTTTGGTGACGTAGTCGTCCGCACCCGCCTCGAGTCCGGCGACGATGTCATGGGTGTCGGACCGGGCGCTGACGACCACGATCGGGATGTCGCTGAGCCGGCGTACCTCGCGGATGCAGGTGTAGCCGTCGACCTCGCCGAGCATCAGGTCGACCATCATCAGGTCCGGCATCGCGACACGGACCTGTTCGAGCGCCGACGGGGTGTCGGCCGCCTCGGCGACCCGGTACCCCTCGTCCTCGAGAGCGAGGCGCAGTACCTCCCTGATTCGATCGTCGTCCTCGACGACCAGGACCTGCATCGGCATCATCACATCCTGGCAAGTCGGCCGCGGCCTGTGACTGTCCGGAGCGGCATGTCATCTGATCGTAAACAAGAGGAGGGCCGGGGTCCGGCGGGACGCGGCGAAGTCATCGGATCGTCAAGTAGGGGTACGGCAGATCTCAACGTCCAGGACGGAGAGTGGAATCGGAGCCGCACCGTCCAGGGGAGGGACCGTCGATGAGCGACGCCGCGCACAGTCCGCTTCCGCAGAAGGCGATCGTGATGGTGTCCGACGCCGACCTCGACGGTAGCCTGTCCCCGCTGCGCTGGCGATTGCACGGACTGGTGATGGAGGGCGCGTGCCTGGTGGTCATCGACGTCTCGGAGATCGATCAGATCTCGTCGACGCTGCTGGCCGCCTTGCTCGACACGCACCGGGTGTGCCGTCGCCGCGGTGGGGGAGTCGTCATCCGGCACGCCAGCCGGAAGATGACCGACGTACTGCGTCGCACCGGACTCGACCGTGTCTTCGAGGTCGAGGCGGCGTGATCATTCCTGGGGGGAGCCGGCGGTGAACCAGTCCGAGCACGAGCCGAGCTGGTCGGACTACGTCGATGTGACGATCGTGGAGTTCGCGACACACACGGCGTACCTGGACCCGAGGACCGGGACCGGCTACCTCGTCACCCCCGATCCCGACCTGGACATCCCGGCACCGGACGAGCCGTTCGTCGGCGGCCTGTCGCTGCACACGGCGGACTTCCGGCGCGCGCTGAGCCATCTGGAGGAGGACGGTTGGCAGCTGCTGTACGACGACGAGGGCAAGGTCGAGCGGGCCGGCCTCACCGTCGACGGCCGCACCGTGGTCTGCCTCTTCGGCGCACCGACCGCCGCGCAACCAAGTCTCGAAACCCTCCGCCGCGCCCTCATCGCCCTCGATCTGGCCGCCGCGGTCGACCCCACCACCCGGCACCCCGACGACGACCAACCGCCCGACGCGACCTCGTAGCGACGTGGCGATCAGCTGGTCACAGCGGCCGCTTCCTGGTGCTGTGCAACCGGTGCGTTGAGCGGCGACTGGGGCCCGAACCACGCGTCGAGTACGGCGTCGTCCCCGAGCGCGCCGAAAGGCGCCGGGGCATGCTCCAGAATCCGGAGCAGCGCCAGTAGTCGCTGCGTCGTCTCGCACGTCATCGGGCCCTCCGACAGGCAGAAACAAACCCTCGGCGCTGCTTCTCGGAACACCGATGTCTAACCACCACATCGGGCCGGAACCGTCCGTCGTTACAGCGGCGGTGTGTCAGTCGGTGAGCCAGGGGCGGAGTTTCTCCGGGTTGCGGATGGCCCAGATGTGCCTGATCCGGCTCTCGGCGATGTCGAAGGCGATCACGGTGACGGTCACGCCGTCGTGCTGGGCGACCAGGCCGGGCTGGCCGTTGACGGTGCGTTCGAGCAGGGTGATGTCCGACCGGCGGTCGGCCAGCGAGGCGAAGAAGCGGGCGACCTGCTCGCCGCCGGCGACCGGGTGGAGCTCGGCGCTGACCAGGCCGCCACCGTCGCCGATCGCGACGGCATCGGGGTCGAGCAGACCGATGAGGGCCTGGATGTCTTTCGCCTGCCACGCCTCCTTGAAGTCGCGGACGAGGCTCGCGGTCTGGGCCGTGGGCGTCGGCGGTGTCTGGGACGCGTCGATGCGGCGCCGGGCCGAGGTGGCGAGCTGGCGGCAGGCCGCGGGGGAGCGGCCGACGATCTCGGCGACTTCGGGGAACGGGTACCGGAAGACGTCGTGCAGGATGAAGGCGACACGTTCGGCCGGGGTCATCGACTCGAGGACGACGAGGAACGCCATGTTCACCGACTCGTCCAGCGTGACCCGGTCGGCCGGGTCGAGGGCGGTGCCGGCCGATCGCCACTCGGTCCCGTCGGGCAGCGGCTCCGGGATCCATTCACCGACGTACCGCTCCCGCCTGGCCCGGGCGGAGCCGAGCAGGTCCAGGCAGATCCGGCTGGCGACCTTGGTGAGCCAGCCGCCGGGCGACTCGATCGCGTCCTGCTCCGGCCGCGACATCGCGTACCACCGGGTGTAGGTCTCCTGGACGACGTCCTCGGCGTCGGCCAGCGAGCCGAGCAGCCGGTACGCCAGGTTGATCAGCTGGCGTCGCTCGCTCATGATCGCGTTCAGGCCCGGATCGAGCCGGTCGTCTCGTGATCCGGTCATGGTGTCCACGATTCCCTTCGTCGGATTCGCCGTCCACCTGGTACGACGAAACGCCGTACCGAAGTGTGAGGTCCTCACAATCCGGCCGGCTGTGTCGTCGTACTGATCATGACCACACAATCCGCCGTAGACGAAGTAGACATCCGGGAACGGATCGACACCTTGGTCGAATCCGTACGGACCAGGGACCTCGACGGCATCAAGACGATATTCGCACCGAACCTCGTCTCGTTCGACATCGAGCCGCCGTTGCGGCACCTGGGCGCGGAGGCGAAATGGAACAACTGGACCAAGGTCTTCACGGTGTACACGGCGCTCGACTACGAGATCCGGGACCTGACCGTCGTCGTGGGCGGTGATCTGGCCGTCGCGTACAGCATCAATCACATCAGCGGCACGCTGCAGAGCGGCGACACGAACGAGTACTGGCTCCGGTGGACCGCCGTCTTCCGGAAGGTCGACGGCACCTGGCTGATCACGCACGACCAGGTCTCGGTGCCGACGGACTTCGCGACCGGCCAGTCGAAGCTGGATCTCGTGCCGTGACCGCATCGATGGAACCCGTGAATGTTGCCGTCATCTACTACAGCGCCACCGGTACCGTGCATGCGCTGGCCCGCGCCGCGGCCGAGGGCGCGGAGAAGGCCGGAGCGAACGTGAGACTCCGTAAAGTGCGGGAGCTGGCTCCGGAGGCCGCGATCGAGTCCAACCCGGCCTGGGGTCAGCACATCCGTGACACCACGGACGTGGTCGAGGCAGCCCTTGACGACCTGGCCTGGGCCGATGCGGTGCTGTTCGGTACGCCGACCCGCTTCGGTACGCCGTCCGGCCAGTTGAAGGCATTCATCGACACCACCGGCCCGCTGTGGCAGCAGGGCCAACTGGTCGGCAAGGTGTACTCGGCGCTCACCGCCAGCACTACGGCACACGGTGGTCAGGAGTCGACCATCCTTGCGCTGAGCAACGTCTTCTACCACTGGGGCGGGATCATCGTGCCGCCTGGCTACACCGACCCGATCCAGTACCAGTCCGGCAACCCCTACGGCACCTCCCACGTGTCCGGCGATGGCCCACCCGGCGAGGTCGCTCTGGAAGCAGTTCGCTACCAGGCCCGCCGTGTCGTCGACACCGCGACCGCCCTCAAGATCGGCCGCGCCGCCTGACGCCCGACCTGTTCGTCGGGGCGTCTTATGCCCGAGACTGCGAACATGGGCAGGACGACGTACGGCGTACTCGAGCAGGCGCGGGCGTCGTTTGCCGAGCGTTCGTGGCAGGACGCGTACCGGCAGTTCGCCACCGCGGATGTGGCGACGCCGCTCGAGCTGGACGACCTGGAGAGCCTCGCGCTCGCCGCGTACCTGTCCGGCCGGGACGAGGAGTCGACGCGGGTCTGGACGCGCGCTCACCACGAGGCCGTCCGCCGCGACGATCCGCTGCGCGCCGTCCGGTCCGCGGCTGCGATCGGGGCCGGCCTGCTGTTCCGCGGTGAGACCGCACCGGCGATGGGATGGTTCGCCCGGGCCGAGCGGGTCCTCGAAGGCTGCGACGACAGTGCGGAACAAGGATGGCTGCTGACCTGGAACGCCTTCGTCCGGATGTGGAGCGGGGACGTCGAGGAGGCGCAGCCGGTCTTCTCCGAGAGCGGCAGGACCGGTCTGCGCTTCGATGACACCGATCTGCTCACGATGGCCCGCCTCGGCGAGGGCATGTGCCTGGTCCTGCAGGGCGAGAGTCCGCGCGGGCTGGCCTTGCTCGACGAGGTAATGGTCGGGGTTACCTCAGGTGAGGTGACCCCGATGTACGCCGGCATCGCGTACTGCACCGTGATCGCCGGTTGTTCGGAGGTATTCGACCTGCGACGAGCCAGGGAATGGACCGCCGCACTCAGCCGCTGGTGCGATTCTCAGCCCGACCTGGTTCCGTTCCGGGGCAACTGCCTGATCCATCGCTGCGAGCTGATGCAGCTGGACGGCGCCTGGTCGGATGCGGCGGAGGCCGCGCGCCAGGCCTGCGAGCACCTGTCCGGTCCGGTCAAGTGGGACACGCTCGGCTCGGCCTACTACCAGCTGGGCGAGCTGCAGCGGTTGCGTGGCGAGTTCAGTGAGGCCGAGGACAGCTACCGGATGGCCAGCGAATCGGGCTGCCCGCCGGAGCCTGGCCTCGCGCTGCTTCGGCTGGCCCAAGGACGCATCGACCTCGCCACCGGCGTCCTGACCCGCGCACTGAGCGAGGTGCAGGAGCCGTCCGCGCGGTCGCGCATCCTTCCTGCCTACGTCGAGACCATGATCGCCTCGGGTGATGTGGCGTCGGCCCGGCTGGGTGCTGACGAACTCGACCAGATCGCGGACGCCATCAAAGCGCCGTACCTGCGGGGGGTGGCCGCGACGGCGGAGGGCGCGGTGCTGCTGGCCGAAGGCGACGCCGGCTCGGCGCTGCGTACGCTCCGGATGGCTGCGGCGACGTGGCGCGCGCTGAACGCGCCGTACGAGACGGCTCGTGTCCGGGTCTTGCTCGGTCTGGCGTGCGAGGCGCTCGGCGATCCGGAAATGGCGGCGTTGGAGCTCGACGGCGCGCGGAAGGTCTTCGAGGAACTGGGTGCCAGACCTGACCTCGTGAGGATCGAACGGCCGCGCGACGGCGGCCTGACCGCTCGCGAGGCGGAGGTCCTGCGCCTGATCGCGTCCGGAATGACCAACCGGGAGATCGCCCGGAACCTCAGCCTGTCCGAGAAGACGGTCGCTCGTCATGTCAGCAACATCCTCACCAAGACCGGAGTCCCGTCCCGCGCGGCGGCCACCGCCTACGCCTACGAGAACCGCCTGATCTAGACAGAACTACCCACGTCCCCAGCGCGGTCGTGCGTCGTGTGACCGAAGCCGTCCCATCCCTGCCCGCCTAGCGTTTTGGCCATGACAGATCTGGAGCAACACACCGCGCCCGTCGAGGCGTGGGACGCGATCGCGGGCCAGTACGACGAGCATGTCGCGCCCGGCGAGTCCGAGCTGGCAACGGCCGGACTTCGACTGGCCGGATTGCGTGCGGGCGACTCGTTCCTCGACGTCGCGGCCGGCCCCGGTGGCTTGAGCCTGCCCGCGGCACGCCTTGGCGCGAAGGTGCTGGCGACCGACTGGTCACCGCGGATGATCGACCGCTTCACGGCCCGCGCGGCTGCCGAAGGACTCGACGCCGAGGGGCGGGTGATGGACTGCCACGCACTCGATCTCCCCGACGCCAGCTTCGACGTCACCGGCTCCCAGTTCGGTGTCATGCTCGTGCCCGATCAGCCGCAGGCGTTGCGCGAACTGGTGCGCGTGACGAAGCCGGGCGGACGGGTGCTGCTCATCGCGTACGGCGATCCGAGCCAGTACGAGGCGCTGCACTTCTTCATCAGCGCGGTGCAGGTGGTCGTCCCTGAGTTCGAGGGGCCGGCGGACGACGAACCGATGCTCGAGTTCCAGGTCGCCGATCCCGCCGTACTGCGGCGGCGACTGATCGACGCGGGCCTGACGGACGTCATCGTCGACACCACGCATCAGGAACGCATCACGGTGTCGAGCGGACGCCAGTTGTGGAACTGGACGCTCGGCGGCAATCCGATTCCGGGCGAGCTGATCGCCGAGTTCAGCGACGGGCAGCGCGATGACATCGTCCGGGTGCTCGACGGCATGATCCGCGAACGCTCCGGTGGCGATGAGCCCCTCGTGCTGACCGCGCCGCTGAACATCGGCGTCGGAACGAAGTAGGGCCTTACCGGGCTGACGCCAAGGTGATCGGCGAGTCCTGGCCGGGCCAGGTGCCGGTCAGGACTGTGCCGGTGAGTTCAGGGGTGGTCTCGAGGCGGCGGACGATCGCCAGCTAAGAGCCATGCGCGCATCGTAGAGGGCAGCTCCGACAACCGATTCACTCCTCGAAGTGGCGGTGTTCGCGGACCTCCCGGTGCGTGGTGTGCGACCGCTGGCTGACGAAGAACATAGCGATGACGAGGCCGAGTGCGCCGGCGCCCATCAGGATGTAGCCGACCGCGGTGAGGTCGACACCGCTCAGTCGGTCGGACACCGCGAAGGCCAGAATCCCGCCCACGGCAAGCAGAAACACGGACACACCGATACCCACGAGGAACTCCTCACGCTCATCCCCGTTCGAACTGCGAGCACCATCGCGGTACCCGGGCAGTCAGCCCGCAAACCGGATCTGAGTGCCTGCGTTGCCCGAGATGACGGCCGTGGTGTCGTCCAGAGAACCAATGGCGGCGGACGCCCGCGTCGTCTCCACGAAGTGCCGGGCGGCGGTGATCTTCGGCCCCATCGAACCGGCGGGGAAGTTGTGCGAGGCAAGCATTCGGGTGTCCACCTTGCCGAGAGCGCGCTGCGCCGGAGTGCCGTAGTCGAGATACACCGCCGGTACGTCGGTGAGCATGACGAGCAGGTCCGCACGGAGCTCGATGGCGATGAGCGCAGCCGTCGCGTCCTTGTCCACGACGGCCTCGACTCCGGACAAGCCGGTCGGGCCTTCGATGACCGGTACGCCGCCTCCGCCGGCCAGGATGACCGTGACGCCGTTCTGGAGGAGGAGCTCGGCCGCGTCGAGTTCCAGCACCCGCTGCGGCGCGGGGGACGGGACAACACGTCGCCACTCGGTGCCGTCCTGATACACCGACCAGCCGGAGGTGAGGGCGAGCTCGCGGGCTCGTTCCTCCGTGTAGCCGCTGCCGACGTACTTCGTCGGCTCGTTGAAGGCGGGATCGTAGGCGTCGACCACAGTCTGAGTCACCAGCGTGACGGCGCGGCGGCTGAGGCCGGCGTTGGTCAGCGCCTGCTGGATCCAGTAACCGATCACGCCTTGGGTCTCGGCGACGAGATCGCTGAGCGGGTACGGCTTCGACAGGCTCGTGTCGGCGAAACTCTCCAACGCCAGCAGCCCGACCTGCGGGCCGTTGCCGTGCACGATGACGACCTCGTTGTCCTCGGCGACCTTGGCCAGCGCCGGGGCGGCCGCGGCCAGGTGTGCGACCTGTACGTCGGCGTCCGGGCGCTCACCACGCCGAAGCAATGCGTTCCCCCCGAGCGCGATCACTATCCGCATGCTTCAGAGTGCCACGACAGGTCCGGGATTTCGGGACTTTTGGCCCTGACAGAGAGGTGCGCTCCGGCGCTGCAATGGAGGTGTGAGGGGGGCCGGTGGTGAAGGCGCCGGGATTACCCAGGAGCAGCCACTCCCCGTCGCCGACCATCGAGTGACGCTCCGGCCTCCCTCCGACTCCGCGCCGCAGCTCCAGCCGTTGCGGTCAGTTGAGCCTGAACGGCTGGATGACCTCGGTGCGCCAGCGCTGGGTGCGGTTCGGCGGGTCGTGGTAGACCTCCCACGCATCGCCCGCGCGAGCGCCGTGCTCGGTCTGGAGCCAGCTGTCGAGCGCCCGGTACGCGTCACCCAGCTGCTCGAACGTACCCACATGCCACGCGACGACGACGTGCCCGCCGGGCAGGCAGGACGGCAGGATCTGGCGATCGCCGCTGATCCGCACGGCCACCGGGAACCCGGCCTCGACCTCGAAGCGACCGTCGGCCCGGACGTGATACCGGGCGAACGGGAACCCACACGGCGCGATGCCGTGCCGGCGCAGGTACTCGGCGACGACGTCGAACGCCGTCCGGAACCAGCCCCGCACCTCGTCGCGGTGCAGGGTCGCTCGCAGTACGGCGGTCGGTTGTTCGTGCACGATGCGCGATTCGGGGTGATCGGTGCGCACGTCTCCTCCAGGGGGCCAGTGCTCAGCCTACGATCGCGACCGGCCGATGCACATGGTGCGGAACGTCCGGACAGTTCGGGACTTTAGACCCTGCCGGAGCCGGTGGCGCCGACGGCACTCTGGAACGCAGCGGGGGGACTTGCCGCCCGCCGGGAGCGGATGACAGGTGGCGCCAACAGGGGGGTAGCCACCGACCACCTGCCTCCCGGCGGGCCGCGGGAACGTGATCAACCCAGCGGAGCGCGCAACTCGACCATCGTGCCGTGGGTTTGGTTGGACTGCACCAGGACGGTGCCGCCGAGGGTTTCGGCGCGTTCGCGCAGATTGAGCAGGCCGCTCTGGCGATGCCCGGCGTCGAAGCCGACACCGTTGTCAGCCACCCGGGTGATGACCTCGCCGTTGGCAACGATGACGTCGACCGTGACCTCGGACGCCTGGGCATGCCGTACGACGTTCGACAGGGACTCCCGGATCGCGGCCAGGATCTGCGGCCGCACGGTCACCGGTACGGCGGTGTCCAGCGGCCCCTCGCAGGTGAGGCGCGGCCGGAAACCGAGCGATTCGGCGTACTCCGCGACGAGCGACTGGACGTCCGCCCGCAGCGATCGGTGGCCCGGCTGGTGATGCAAGGCGAAAATGGCGGCCCGCAGGTCGCGGATGGTGGCGTCGATGTCCTCGACGGCCCGGCCGATGCGCTGCTGGACGTCGACGTCGACCATCCGGTGGATGCCCTGGAGCTGCAGGCCGGTCGCGAACAACCGCTGGATGACCAGGTCGTGCAGATCGCGGGCGATCCGGTCACGGTCCTCCAGCACCGCGATCATCGACTGGTCCCGCTGGGCCTGCGCCCGGTCCAGGGCGAGCGTCGCCTGACTCGCGAACATCCGGACCAGGTCGGTGCCCACGGTCACCCCGAGGACGGCGCCGCGCTCGGCGGCCACCAACAACAGACCGCCGGTCACATGCGTCCCGGCGGGCAACCGCGCGACGATGGTGCGCCCCAGCGATTCGATCTCCGGTACGTCGACCAGCCGGCCACTGTCCTTCACCAGCTGGGCGAGATCGTCGACCACCGCCTGCCGACCACCCTGGAGCACGTCAGCCAGTCCCGGCAGATCGGCCGGCATCCGCTCACCGACGTACTGCTGGAACTCCTCGGGTCCGTCGATCGCCTCGATCACCAGCTCGTCGTCGTGGAACAGCATGACGACGCCGATCCGGGAGTCGGACACCTCACGAGCTCGACGGGCGATCAGCCGGAGCGCGTCGACCGGGTCGAAGTCGCCGAGCATCAGCTGGGTGATCTCGGCGGTGACCTCGTGCCAGCGGCGCCTGCGCTCGGTGTCGGCGTACAGGCGGGCGTTGTCGATCACGACGCCGGCCGCGGCCGCGAGCGCGGTGACCGCGTGCTCGTCCTCCTCGGTGAAGTGGGCGCCTGCGGTCTTCTCGGTCAGGTAGAGGTTGCCGTAGACGTGGCCCCGGGTGCGGATCGGTACGCCGAGGAAGCGCTTCATCGGCGGGTGGTTCGGAGGGAAGCCGAACGACTGCGGATGCGCGGTCAGGTCTTCGAGCCGGAGCGGGACCGGCTGCTCGATCAGCAGTCCGAGGAGACCGTGACCCTCCGGAGTCGGGCCGATTGCGGCGACCTCCTCCTCGGTGACGCCGTGGGTGATGAACCTGACCAGGCGCTTACCGTCGGGGCCGACCACGCCCAGGGCGCCGTACCGGGCGCCGACGAGTTCACAGGCTGCGGTGACGATCCGGTCCAGCGTGCCGCTGAGGTCCAGATCGGTGCCGATCCCGATCACCGCGTCCAGGAGAGCCTTGTCCACGCGGTCCTTCGAAGTCCCTCCCACGCTGTCCACCGTACGGATGCGAGGGCCGCTTGGGAACGACCGTCGGGCGGGTCAGGGCTGCGGGCGCTCACCCCAGGGGAGCAGGCGGCGGCCGGTGAGGGACTCGGTGCCGAGGCGGATCAGTCGTTGCTCGTGCAACGGCGCCCACGGTCGCAGCGGGTTGGCGCGCTGCAGCCAGACCGCCTCTTCCGGGGGTACGACGGACAGATGGCCGACCGAGGTGACGGTCCAGCCGAGGTGGTGGTCGAGGTCGATGTCGTCCACCTCGAACGCGACCACATCACCCCGTTCCGCGGCCAGGAACTTCTCCCCGTCGTCGGAGGCGAACACGATCGTGTCGCCGTCGACCGAGAAGTTGACCAGCCGGACGGCCGGCAGACCGCCCTGGGTGAAGACGAGGCGGCCGACCGGGACGGACTGGAGCAGCCGCAGGCACTCGCCCGGGTCGAGGATCTCGAGTCCGGTCCGATCGAAGCGCCGTACCGTGTGCATCAACGCCTCCGGCTCACGCGGTGCGGATGCGGCGTCCACTGACGTGCTCCGGCTCGATCACGACGAGAACCTCGTTGTCCCCATCCATCAACCTTCCCCATGGCTGCAGCGAGCACCTGCCCGAGATCAGGACACTCCAGCCCTCACGCTCGGCCTCGTCGATCCGATCCACCTCGAAGGCGACCGGCCCGTCGCCGTACTGGGCGATCGGGGTGGTCGCTCCGGTGCGGATGACCAGCTTCCTGTCGTGCAGTGTGTAGGTCACCGACATGACCGACAGCCGGCCCTCCAGCTCGAACCCGAGCCGGCCGGAGCCACCCAATGCGAGCAACTCCAGGCACTCGTCCTCCTTCAGGTGCTCCAGGACCGGGTGCAACGCGGACGATCCGCGCACCGGGATACGCCGGATCCGGTCGGCCACTGTGGTGTCCAGCGCCCCGGCCAACCGGATCAAGGCTCCAACTGTCAGAGCGTCCGCATCGGCTCGCACAAACCCCTCCTGCTGCGCGAGTCCGACGCGGCTCACCCGGTTGGACTGATCGTCTCCGTTCGTCGCCCGGGACTGGTCAGACGTTGTCATCGAAGGCTCCCCTCAGCTGCCTCCTCCCATCTCATCGGTCCCCGCGTACGTCGTCGCAGTGCCAGAAGTCCCGGCCGTCCGGGACCTGCGTCACCTGCGGTTGAAGACGAGCAGTTCGGTGCGGCCGCCGCTGAGCGGAACGAAATGGCTGCCAGTGAGTTCCAGGTCGCGCTCGGCCATGAAACGAAGAACCCAGTCGCGCGGAGCGACCGAGTAGATGGAGCCACGGGAAGGCTCGGCCAGCCACGTTTTCGTCATCTGCAGGTCCATGCAGTCGTCGGTGATGAGGTCGAACGCCACCGTGCCGCCAGGGCGAACCACCCGGGCCATCTCGTCGAAATAGCAGACGGCCGTCACGAACGGGATGTAGCAGAGCAGTTTGTGCGCGTGCACGAGATCGACCGTGGACGATCCCGATGAGGCCAGCGTGTGGCCGTCGGCCGGATGGAACGTGAGGCTGGGGAACTCGCTGCGGAGATAGCGGACCCAGTCCGGCGCCGTCTCGTAGACGTCGTACGCCTGCGGCCGCAGTGCCGACATCACCCTTGTCGTGTACCGGCCGGAGCCAGGCCCGATCTCGAGAACCTTGCCCACCTGAGCCGCCTTGAGCAGACCACTTGCCTCGAGCATCACCTCGACCGTCTCGGCGGTCGCGCCCGGTTCCGAGCTGTAGCTGTCGAGATAGTCACCCACCGACAGTCCCGCCTCCGCGGCGCGTTTGATCGTCCGTCGGGCCGGCAGGAACGGACTGATCAACGGATCCGTGCTGAACCCCCGGACCAGCTGTACGCCGAACGGCCGCAACGCCCCGTTGACCCCCACCTGCAGTCGATCTTTGACAGACATTTGCGTGTTCCCCCATGCGTAGGACGGCTCCCCCCGGTCGCCCCGCCCCCACGCTGCCAACACCATCCTTGAAAAGTCCACTACCTAAATGCCCTAGTAAATAAGGGGTTTCACTGCTAGCCGTCACCGTGAGCCCCAACCTCGTCGCGCACCGATCCGGTCGCCGCGCCAACCTCAGCGCTCAGTAGCAGCAGTCCCACAGGGAGCAGTGGCGTCAGCTGCAGCAGCCGTCAGTGCATTCGCCGGAAGCGCAGCCGCAGCCGGCTGTGCTCGCCGCCCCGGCGACGGGGGCGCAACAGCCTTCGCCGCGCCATGCCTCCCGGCCTTCCTTGACGGCGACGGCGGCGATGACCAGGCCGGCGATCGGGTCGGCCCAGCCCCAGCCGAGGGTCGCGTTCAGGAGCAGGCCGGCCAGCAGGACGGCGGACAGGTAGGTGCAGAGCAGAGTCTGGGTGCCATCGGCAACGACCGCGTTGGAGCCGAGAGCCTTGCCGGTACGACGCTGGGTCCAGGACAGGAACGGCATGACGATGAGCGACGCGATCGCGAGCCCGATGCCGACCGGTGAGGGATCGGGGTCGCTGCCTCCGATCAGGGCACGGACCGACTCGAAGGTGACGTAGGCAGCGAGTCCGAAAAAGGAGAACGCCAGCAACCGGAGCGCTTGGCGCTCGCGGGTCTCGGGCAGGCGATGGCGGAACTGCCAGAGGATGATCAGGCCGCTGGACACCTCGACGACCGAGTCGAGCCCGAAGCCGACCAGGGCAACCGATCCGGCGACCAGCCCGGCGGTGATCGCGATGACGGCCTCGATGACGTTGTACGTCACCGAAGCACCGGCCAGCAGCTGCGCACGCCGGCTCAAGCGACGCCGCTGCTCGGGGTCGGTCGTCCAGGTGCTCGGGGGAGTGCTGATCTGCAGCGGAATCTGCTGTCGCTCGCTCACGGCTGCACCTCCTGTGCGGCCGTGCCGTAAACGGGGCACAGGGCAACGGCATCGCCGGTCAGGCCGAGCAACCGCTCGGCGGCCGACAGCAGCTCGAGTGTCGCGTCCGGATGAGTGAGACTGAACAGCGAGGCCCGGCCCTGCGGTCGGGAGTCAACCAGTCCGCAGTCGCGCAGGCAGGCCAAGTGCTTCGACACCGTCGACTGGGCCAGGCCCAGGTGCTCGGTCAGGTCGACGACCCGGTGCTCACCCAACGCAAGATGCCGCACGATGGCCAGCCGGGACGGATCACTGAACCCGTGGAACAGACACGCCGCCACACTCAGCGCAGCGCCTTCGTCAACCCCAGGATCCTCAATCCGAGTTGTCATCGCCATTTGGCGATGTTAACACCAATCTGACTGGTGCGGCGTGGCCTGTGCAGGGCTCATTCTTGCGGCATGGGTAAAGAGGTGGGGCGGCTTTCGTATCTGGACTGGCTGCGGGTGCTGGCGGTGTTCGGGGTGTTCCTGTTCCACAGCTTGCGGCCGTTCGACGATGCGGACTGGCACGTGAAGAACGCGGAGCGGAGTGAGGGGATCTCGATCGCGATCGCGTTCCTCGGGTTGTGGGGGCTCGCGTTCTTCTTCCTGTTGTCGGGGGCAGGTGCGTGGCTGGCGTTGCGGTGGCGGACCGCCGGCGGCTTCGTGAAGGAGCGGCTGCTCCGGTTGCTGCTGCCGTTCGTGATCGTCTACGTGCTGCTGTCGCCGCCGCAGTACCTGCTCGAAGAGCACCACAAGGGCCGGCCGGGCGCGTCCTTGCAGGCGTTCTTCAGCGACCTGGGTGGGGACGCGCCGCTGTGGCTACGCGACACCTACCACCTGTGGTTCCTGGTCTATCTGCTGCAGTTCGCGCTGCTTGGTCTGCCGATCTTCCTCTGGCTTCGCGGACCGCACGGTCGGCGGTTGGTCGACTGGATCGTCCAACGGTGCCTACGCCGCGGGACGATCCTCCTGCTCGCCGTGCCGCTCGTCCCGGTGCACCTCGTGCTGCTGGCCGCGCCCGGACCCGATCACGGCTGGGGCGAGTTCGTATTCTTCTTCGACTTCTTCGTCGTCGGCTTCCTGGTGCTGTCGGACGACCGGCTGGCCGCGGCGGTACGACGAGACGCCGTACCAGGCCTCATCCTCGGCATCACCGCGTTCGTCACCGGCGTGGCCACCGCGATCATCGACTTCCTCGAAGGCTGGTGGGAGGACCCGGGCTATTCCTGGCCGTACGTCTGGTACTCGCTGCTGATCACCTTCGCGGTCTGGGGCTGGCTGGTCGCCGTACTGGGCGGCGGCATGCGCCTCCGCGCGTTCCAGCGACCGCTACCGACACCACTGGCCCGCGCTGCGATGCCGTTCTTCCTGGTCCATCAGCCGATCATCCTGCTGATCGCGTTCTACGTCGTCGACTGGAACGCCGGCCTCTGGACCAAGTACGCCGTACTGATGCCGGCAGCGTTCCTGGTGTCAGCCGGACTGGCCTGGCTGCTGTCGACCCTGCCGGGTGTCTCGGTCCTCTTCGGTGTGAAGCGGCAGAGCGTGCCAGTCGAGCATCGGCCGGACAGAGCGAAGGAAGAGCGACTGGGGGAGTAGCCGCGCCAGTCCGAGAGAGATGTCAGCCTCCTGGGCAGAAGCTAGAGTGCGAAGCATGCATTCGTCGATCGAAGACTTCGAGATGCCGAACGACGAACAGGTGCACCTGGCGGCCGAGTCCTTCCGGCTGCTCGCCGACCCGACCCGCATCAAGGTGCTGTGGGCACTGCTGCAGGGCGAGTCGTCGGTCGCCTGTCTGGCCGAGCTGGCCGGCGCCGCGCCCGCCGCGGTCAGCCAGCATCTCGCCAAGCTCCGCCTGGCCGGCCTGGTCAAGGGCCGCCGCGAGGGAACCTTCGTCTACTACTCGGCCGCCGACCACCACGTGCAGCGGCTGCTCGACCAGGCTCTCTTCCACGCCGACCACGTCGACCGGGACCTTCCCGCCGACGCCCATCCCGCCGACGCCCATCCCGCCTGAGCTCAGACGCTGCGCAGGACCGACACCACGATGCCGAGGACGACCGCGTTGTCCCCGTCGATCACCTCGTACGCCGGGTTGCGCGGCTCCAGGTACACGTGCCCGTTGCGCCGGCGAAACACCTTCACCGTCGCCTCCTCGTCGATCATCGCGGCGACGATCTGACCGGAGTGCGCCTCGGACTGCTGCCGGACCACGACGATGTCGCCGTCACAGATGGCCGCGTCGATCATCGACTCACCGCGGACCCGCAGGCCGAACACGTTCCCGCGCCCGGTCAGCTCGCGTGGCAACTGCATCACGTCGTCCACGTGCTCGATGGCGGCGATCGGCGTACCGGCGGCGATATCACCGACGACCGGCACCGGCACCGAGTCCTCGCCCGACTCCCGGGCGGAGGTCTCCTGCAGGAACATCCGTACGTCGATTGGTCGCGAGACCGACGGGCTGCGGCGCAGGAATCCCTTGTCCTCGAGGCTGGTCAGATGCTTGGACACCGATGAGGAGGACTTCAGCCCGACCGCGTCACCGATCTGCCGGCTGCTGGGCGCGTAGCCGTACCTGACCACCCAGTCGCGGATCACCACCAGCATCCGCTGCTGCCGCTCCGGCAGCGCCGCCGTGTCCAGGTCCCCGAAAAGCTCCACATCAGTCACTCGCGGAATGCTAGAACCCCGCACCGACAACCTCCGGACCCGCCGCGCCGTGCGTGCCACTTTCCCCGCCAGCCGGATTGGCAACATCCGGAACTCGTCTCCGACGTCGCCCACGAGAGCGTGCACCGGGCACGCCAGGTCGGAGGTCGTGATGAACGTCGGTCGAGCACGCTGGGCGGTGACCGCGGTGTTCTTGGTCAACGGGTGTCTGGTGTCGAGCTACCTCGCCCGGATCCCGTCGATCAAGGTCGAGCACCACCTGAGCGAGAGCGAGTTGGGCATCGTCCTCACCCTGTTCGGTGCGGCGGCGCTGGTGTCGATGCAGTTCGTCGGTGGGGTGGTTGCGAGGACCGGCAGCGGTCGGTTGATCCGCCTGGCCCTGGTGCTGCTGCCGATCCTGTTGGCCGCGGTCGGCCAAGCCCGCGGAATAGTCCAATTGGGTATCGCGGTCGCCCTGATGGGACTCGTGCACGGCGCCGTGGACGTGGCGATGAACGCCCACGCCGTTGCCGTCGAGCGCCTGCGCGGCCGGCCGATCATGAGCGGCTGCCACGCCGCCTGGAGCGTCAGCGCCGTACTCGCGTCACTCGTGAGTGCGGCGGTCACGCGCGCCGGAGTCGACATCGGCACCCAGTTCGTCGTCGTTGGCGCCGTCCTGCTGATCGCGGGACAGCTCGCGACCCGCGGGCTGCTTCCGCCGTCGGCCGATCAGGCACGCGGCGAGAAGCGGTCCCCGTGGTCTGGCGGTTGGACTCGGCCAGTCCTGATCTTCGGCGCGATGGGCTTCGTCGTGATGATCGGCGAGGCGGCCGTGATCAGCTGGAGCGGCGTACTCCTGCACGAGTCCCGCGGCGCCGGTCTCGCGACAGCCGGACTGGCTTTCACGGCGTTCACCGCCTGCCAGACAGCGGGCCGACTGATCGGCGATCGCTTGACCGAGCGGTACGGCGCCGACGTCCTGTTCCGTGGTTGTGCCCTGGTGGCGGTGATCGGGCTGACAGTGGTGGTCGCCGTACCGCTGTGGCCGGCAGCGATCGCCGGATTCGCCTTGCTCGGGCTCGGTGGATCGGTGCTGTTGCCGCTGATCTTCAGTGCGGTCGGCCGGGTCGGCGGGGTCGAGGCAGCGACCGCGGTCTCGCGGCTGACCACGTTCACGTACGCCGGAATCCTGATCGGACCCGCGGTCGTCGGCTGGGTCGCCGCGGCGGTCGGATTGGTCTGGACGTTCACCGGCCTGCTGCCGTTGTTGCTCGGCGTGGCGGCCAAGAGTCGGCTCCTGGCGGGCAGGTCACCGAAGGAGCACGTTTCCGCGTCAACCTTGACTTCGGCGGAGAGGTAGGAAAAATTCTTTCCAAACAGGGCGGATATGACGGAATCTTTCCGCCATCGGAAAGGGAATGTTTCTTGAAGGGCGGGACCGATGACCACTCCTGACAACCTGTCGCGGCGGCTGTTTCTGCAGCGCGCGGCGGTCGGCACGCTGCTGGCCACCGGCGGCGGGACGCTGCTGTCGGCTTGTGCCAGCGGCGGCAGCGACTCCGATGACGCCGGCGGCGGTGGCGGCGCGGAGAAGACCTCCGAGAACCCGTTCGGGGTGAAGGCCTCCGACCCGCTGGACGTGGTGATCTTCAAGGGCGGGTACGGCGACGACTACGCCAAGGCGCACGAGGACCTGTACAAGAAGAAGTTCGCCGAGACCACGATCAAGCACGCCGGGATCACCGACATCACCCCGCAGCTGCAGCCGCGCTTCAACGGCGGCAACCCGCCTGATGTCATCGACAACTCCGGCGCCTCCCTGCTGCCGATGTCGACGCTCGCGACCAGCGGTCAGCTGACCGACCTGACCCAGCTGTTCGACGCGACGTCGATCGACGACCCGAACAAGAAGGTCCGCGACACCCTCGAGCCGATCGCGCTCGAGGCCGCGATGCTGAACGGCAAGCCGCTCGTGCTCGAGTACGTCCTCACCGTGTACGCGCTCTGGTACAACAAGCCGCTCTTCGCCAAGAACGGCTGGGTGCCGGCGAAGACCTGGGCCGAGTTCCTGACGCTGTGCGAGGAGATCAAGAAGGCCGGGATCGCGCCGCTCGCGCACCAGGGCAAGCACGGCAACTACATCGGCGGTGTCGTGATGGACATGGCCGTCAAGCACGGCGGCCACGAGGTGATCAAGGCGATCGACTCGCTGGAGCCGAACGCCTGGAAGCACGAGTCGATCAAGATGGCCGCCGAGGCGCTGCTGGAGCTCAAGGGCAAGGGCTACATCATGCAGGGCACCGAGGGCCTGGACCACATCCAGTCCCAGACCGCGTGGAACCAGGGCAAGGCCGCGTTCATACCGTCGGGTTCCTGGCTGGAGAACGAGCAGAAGACCGTTGCACCGAAGGACTTCGAGACCACCGCGACGTACACGCCGTTGCTCGACGGTTCCAAGCTGCCGGTCGACGTCACCCGCATCGCCGCCGGCGAGAACTTCATCGTCCCGTCGAAGGCGAAGAACCAGGCCGGCGGTCTGGAGTACCTGCGGATCATGCTGTCGAAGGAGGCGGCCGGCAAGTTCACCGAGCTGACCGGGTCGCCGACGATCGTGAAGGGCGCGACCGAGGGCATCAAGCTGAGTCCGGGCGCTGCCTCCTCGGACGCCCTGATCAAGTCCGGTGGCACCAACAACTGGACCCAGTACTTCGCCGGCTGGTACTCGACGATGGACAAGCCGTCCCGCAGCATCTACGCCGAGCTCGCCGCCGCCCGGATCACCGCCGACGAGTTCTGCAACCGCATGCAGAAGCTCGCCGACGACACCGCCAAGGACCCGGGAACGAAGAAGCAGACCCGCACCTAGTCACGCAGGATCTTCGGGAGCCACGGCCCGCCGGTGTCGGCGGGCGGTGGCGTCCTGCGGCGTCGTACCGCTGGAGAAGGTCGGCGACGAGCTCACTCGACCTGCGCTAGTGCCGTATCCAGAAACGTTGGGGTTGTCATCGGTCCGGTCAGATTGGTGCAGTTCGACAGGAGGTGTCCGGCGATCGAGCCGCATACCGGGCGGGCTCAGGCTTGGAATGGCTGGCAGCAGGCGCATACGTCCTGTCGAACTGCACGAGGCGGACCCGTCAGAGGTGACGACCAAACCACACCGCCGCACTGAACGGCATCGTGGTCGACCCACCCACAGTGGATGCTCCAGGCCGGTCGGCGGGAGCTCGGTGACGACCCCACCGTTCGTTGACGCCGCTTTAGCAGGGTGACCAGCTGGTCGCGATCGAGGTCCTCGGATCGTGGCGCGTGGATGCGGTCGCGGATGGTGAGGGCACGCCGCCACGCGGGACCTCCGATCTACGATCGGCCGATGGACTCTCCACCGGACAGAATGCTCGCCGCCTTCGGCCTTTCCGCCCAGCCTGTATTGCTGCCAGGTGGGCAGGGCGAGACCTGGCGGGTCGGGGACGTGGTGCTGAAGCCGGTGGGGTCTGCCGCAGAGGCAGTGTGGCGGGCGGAGGTATTTGCGGGGTTGCCGGACGGGTTGGGGTTTCGGGTGCCTCGCGAGGTGCGGGCGATGGACGGCTCGTGGGTTGTTGAGGGCTGGGAGGCGTCCGAGGTGCTGGAGGGCGCGACCGACACCGGGCGGCCGGACGACGTACTGACGGCCGGCGCGGCTTTTCACGAGGCGGTTGCCGAGCTACCGCGGCCGGAGTTCCTGGATCGGCGGGAGGATCCGTGGACGTTGGGCGATCAGGTGGCCTGGGACGAGCAGGCGATTGTCGGGCACAGTCAGAAGCTGGTGGAGTCGCTGATTGAGGCTCGGCGACCGGTGGCGCTGCCGGCGCAGGTCGTCCATGGGGACTTGCTGGGGAATGTGATGTTCGCGGACGGGCTGCCGCCCGCGATCATCGACTGGCCGGTCTACTGGCGGCCGCCGTCCTGGGCAGCCGCCGTCGCAGTGGTCGACGCGCTCTGCTGGTACGACGCCAAGCCGGAACTTGCGGCGCGATGGTCACACCTCCCGGAGTGGGGACAGATGCTCGTCCGCGCCCTGATCTACCGCATGGTCACCGACGACGTGGCCCACGGCCCCGCGATCTGGACGCCCGGCCACCGCAACGCCTACCAGCCCGTGATCGACCTGGCGCTCACGTACACCCGCTGACGCCACCAGAACGGTGCCCAAGGCAAGCACCCCGAGCCCCGCCCCGATCCAGCCCACCGACGAGTATCCGGCTCCGGCCCCGATCGCCAGCCCGCCGAGCCACGGCCCCGCGGTGATCCCGACGTTGAACGCCGAGATGTTGAAGGCCGCCGCCAGCGTCGGCGCCGACCCGGCCACCGTGAACACCCGCGAGTTCACCGCCGGATTGTTGGCGAACCCGAACGCGCCAATGGCCACGATGGCCGGTACGGCGACCCACGCAGTACTGGTCCACAACGCGAGTACGACGGCCGCCGCGATCACTCCGGTCATGCCGACCCGCAGTGTCATGAACGGCCTCGCATCAGCGGTGCGGCCGCCGATCGTGATTCCGACCAGCGCACCAACGCCGTACAGAGCGAGGACGACAGGGATCCACCCGGCGGACAGGCCGGTCGAGTCGGTCAGCAGGGGAGCGAGGTAACTGAAGACGACCAGGACTGCGCCGGTCGAGAGGGCCGTGGTGCCGTAGGCGAGCCAGAGAGCCGGGTTCGCCATCGTCCGCAGCTCCTGGCGGAGGACCGGCGTACTGGCCGAGCGCCCACCGGGGATGGTCGCGACCACACCGATCATCGCGAGTGCCGACAAGGCGGCAACCGCCCAGAACGCGGCCCGCCAGCCGAGGTGCTGACCGATGACCGTCCCGGCCGGGAGACCGACGATGGTGGCGACCGTGAGTCCGCCGGCGAGGATGCTCATCGCTTTGGCGCGCGACTCCGGTCCGGCCAATCCGATGGCTGTGACAGCGGCGACGGCCCAGAAACCGGCGTACACGAAGGCGCCGACGACCCGCGTCGCGAGGAGCATCCCGTATCCGGTTGTCAGCGCGCCGAGGACGTGCGTGACGGCGAAGACGGCGAGGAAGGCCAGCATGGCGGCGCGGCGGGACCAGCGCAGGGTCACGACGGCCAGGATCGGGGCGCCGATCAGCATCCCGGCCGCGAACGCGGAGATGAGCAGGCCGGCAGCCGGAATCGACACGTCCAGGTCAGCGGCGATCTCGGGCAGCAGACCGGCGAGCATCAGTTCGGACGTGCCCTGGGCGAAGATCGCCAGGCCGAGCACGTAGACAGCGAGCGGCATCGGATTCCTCTCATATTGGATCAATCAGTGCAAAACGTGGGCGTGCAGCACTGCGGGACGGTTGGGTCAGAAGGTTCGGAGTGCGGAGGCGACGACGGCCTCCTGGCCGGCCCGGGTTGCGCCGGCGCGGGCCGCGACACGCAGCCCGCTCAGTACGACGAACACGTAGTCGGCGAGCGCGGTCGGGTCATGATCGGCATCGACCTCGCCCGCGGCCTGTGCGGCGCGGAACGCCGTGGCGAGCGCCTCGATCTTGACGGCATGGTCGCGGTCGAGCAGCTCGGCAACCTCGGGCTCGTGTGGTGCGAGCTCGACGAGCGTGTTGACCACCAGGCAGCCGAGCGGGTCAGCTGGGTCCGGCTCGACCGCGTCCCACAGGATCTGGCGGACGCGCTCGCGGATCGGCAGGTCGCTGCTCTCGATCAGCTCGAGCTGCCTCGCGGTCTTCGTCTCCATGTAGCGCCGCAGGGCCCGGTCGAACAGCTCGCGCTTGCTCTTGAAGGTGTTGTAGATGCTGCTCCGGCCCAGTCCGGTGGCCTCGCAGAGTTGCTGCGTCGAGGTGCCTTCGTAGCCGAACGTCCAGAACAACGTCATCGCGGCATCGACGGCGCGATCCTCGTTGAACGTCCTCGGCCTGGCCATGTCGATCAGCCTAACATGTTCTAGACTGAACGATCCAAAACGGCCCGGTCGAGACCCGGTGATCTGCATCGATAGCATTTGGCCATCGAGGCGAGTGCCGGAAGCTCTTCGACAGAGCGGCGGGCACTCGCCTTGACTTGGGGATCTGGGGTTGGGACTGGGGGGCTCTGTGTGCTTTCGGGACCGGCCGTCCGCCGAAAGTGAGGAGCTTTTGTGAGGCTGTACAAACCCGGGGCGGTGGCACTTGCCCTCGCCCTGGTCGCCGGCGTGGCCACAGTGGTGACCATCAGTCGCCCGGCTGCCGCCGATGAGACGAAGACCGTGTCCTACCGCGGATACGAGGTGCAGGTGCCCGTGAGTTGGCCGGTCGTGGACCTGGCCGCCACTCCGACCGCCTGTGTTCGTCTCGACCGCCCTGCTGTTTACCTGGGCCGCAGTACCGCTCAGGCCGATTGCCCTGCCCACCTGGTCGGCCGCAGCGGGGGCATCGTGCTCGAGCCGTTGACCACGGCCGAGTCGTCCACCCCCGGTCTGCTGCGCCGCGTCGTACCGGATGCCGGCGTACTGGCGACCGCCTACTACGCACCCGGTGACGAGCAGGCTGCGGACGACGTACTGGCCACCGGCCGGGTCGTCTCGAAGTCGAAGTCGGCACAGCCTGTCCAGCCTGCCGCGGTCGCGCAGTCCGTGGTTGCTTCGGGCACCTTCAAGGGCAACGCCTTCGACACCTGTGCGGCGCCGAGCCAGTCGACGATGGACGCCTGGCTGCCGGCCTACAAGGCCGTCGGAATCTACATCAGCGGCGGCCTGCGCGCCTGCCAGCAGCCGAATCTGACTCCGGGCTGGGTGTCCACGAACGCGAGCAAGGGCTGGCAGTTCCTGCTGATCGACGTCGGCATGCAGGCGCCGTGCACCATTTACAGCAGCAAGATGTCGACCGTCCCGGCCACCGCGCTCGCGCAGGGCAAGACTGCCGCGGCCAACGCCGTGGCGGCCGCGCAAGCACTCGGCTTCGCCCAGCGCAGTGCGATCTACAGCGACATCGAGGCCTACCCGTCCACAGCGGCCTGTAAGGCTTCGGTGCTGTCCTACCTGAGCGGCTGGACCCAGGAGCTCAACGCCCGCGGCTACGTCGGCGGTGCGTACGTCGCAGCCGGTTCGGGTGGTGTCGACCTGGTGAGTGCCTACAGCAGTACGGCGTACACGCGGCCGGACAACCTGTGGTTCGCACACTGGGGCGCGACGCCGGTCGGGACGAGCAGGTTCATCCCGGCGACGTCCTGGACCAACCACCAGCGGGTGCACCAGTACCAGGGCAACGTCAGCGAGACCAACGGCGGCGTGACCGTCAACATCGACAAGAACTGGGTGGACCTCACTGCACCGCCGCCACCGGTCAGCAGCTTCAGCGTCACCGGCTCGGCGGGCTCTGCAACGCTCCGGTGGACCCAGCCGGCCAACGTCACCGTCGGCCAGATCATCGTCCGTGGCGCATCGGGCAACACCTCGCCGGCGCTGCCGACGGCCGGTGCGGCGATCTACAACGGCATTGCGAGCTCATTCACCGTCACTGGCCTGCCGAACTCGGCCAGTTACGCCTACCGGGTCTTCGTGAAGGACAGCACCGGGAAGATCGGTCCGGGTGTCGACACGCGGCTGATCGGCACGAAGTCGACGATCACGGCCAGTGCGGCGTCGATCATGTACACCCGCGCGTCCACACTGAGCACCACGGTGACGCGGATCAACGACGGCGCCAAGCTGGCCGGCGTACCGGTCGTGCTGTACTCGAAGGCGAAGACCGCGTCGAAGTGGGCCGTGGCCGGCCAGTTCACGTCGGATGCGAACGGTGTCGTCAGCTCGGCCCAGACGCCGGCCGTGTCGACGTACTACATGTGGGGCTACAACGGCGCGACCGGCCTGCTGGGCACGCGGAGCGCTGCTGTCCTCGTCCAGGTGCAGCCTGCGATGTCGGCGTACCTGGTCCCGGGGTCGATGGTGCTGGGGAAGGCGGCGGCGTTGTACGGCTACCTGAACCCGCCGCACGCGGGGATGACCGTCTACCTGCAGCGGCGCTCGGGGACGAGCTGGGTCGCGGTGACGACGGGCAAGCTGGCGACGAACGGGAAGTACGCGTTCAGCATCAAGCCGACGGCGCGTGGCACGTACACGTACCGGGTGGTGTGGCTGGCTGACGCCGATCACCAGGGCACGCAGACGGCGTCGAAGGTGCTGACCGTCAGCTGAGCTGGTCCTTGTAGTCAGGCCGGCCGCCCTGTGTGGCCGGCCTGACTTTGGTGTGCGCGGCGGAGGGCGTATTCCTGATGGCGATCATCTTGATCGGAAACAATCGCTTTTCGTGATGCTGTTCGCCGCTTAGCGTCGTGGGTATGGAAACCATCTATCCCGTCAACGGTGTCGAACTGTGTGCCGAGACCTTCGGTGACCCGGCCGACCCGGCTGTCCTGCTGATCCACGGCGCCTCGGCGTCCATGCTCTGGTGGCCGGAGAGCCTGTGCTCGCAGTTGGCCGGCCGCGGGCGGTACGTGATCCGGTACGACCAGCGCGACACCGGGCGATCGACGTCGTACCCGCCCGGCCGCCCTGGGTACTCGATGCGGGATCTGGCCGCCGACGCGGTGGGTCTCCTCGATGCCTTGGGCATCGATCGGGCCTATGTGGTCGCTCAGTCGATGTCCGGTGGTGTGGGGCTGATCCTCGGTGTCGACAATCCTACGAGGGTTGCGTCCGTGACGTTCGTGTCGACGAGTACCGGCGCCGACGACCTTCCACCGCCCTCTGCCGATATGCCTCGCTTCGGGCCTCCCGACTTCACGGACCGGGCCGCGTTGGAGGAGTACGTCGTACAGTCGGCCGGCGCGGAGATGGGTGGGCTTTTCGACGTGGAGTCGACGCGGGACCTGGTACGGCGGGATATCGCGCGGGCTCGTGATTTCGAGGCGTCGTTGACGAATCACTACGCGATGGACTTCGACGGCCCGGTGCACGGCGGGTTCGGTGATCTCTCGATGCCGGTGCTGGTGATCCACGGTGAGCTGGATCCGTTGCTGCCGCTGGAGCATGGGGAGGCGGTGCGCGATGCGGTGCCTGGTGCGTCGCTTGTTGTGTTGAAGGGTGCTGGGCATGGGGTGCCCGAGGCATTGTGGGACGAGTTCGTCGATGCCGTCGTACAGCACACCGGAGGTCAATGATGCTGCACGCAGTGTGGATTCCGTTGTTCGACGAGTTGGCGGATCCGCGCGTGGTGTCGCGGCTCGCGGCGTCGGCGGAGGAGGCCGGGTGGGACGGGTTCTTCGTCTGGGATCAACTGTGGTGGCGGCCGCCGATCTCTGCGGTAGCCGATCCCTGGATCACGTTGACGGCTGTCGCCGTCGCGACCGAGCGGCTGCGGATCGGGCCGATGGTGACACCGGTCGCCCGCCGTCGGCCGGTGAAGCTGTTGCGCGAGACAACGACATTGGATGTGTTGAGCGTTGGTCGGCTGACGCTCGGCGTGGGGCTGGGCGGCGATCGGTTCGCGGGGGAGTTCTCGCGGTCCGGTGACGAGGTGGACGACCGGGTTCGCGCCGAGAAGTTGGACGAGTGCTTGGAGATCCTGACCGCCGGCTGGTCGGGGGAGACGGTCGACCATCACGGCAAGCACTACCTGGTCGACTCGGTGCGGTTCGAGCCCCGGCCGGTGGCCGGCCGGATCCCGATCTGGGGTGCCGGCTTCCCGGGCAAGCTCAAGCCGATCCGCAGAGCGGCACGGTACGACGGCTACTTCCCGGTGAACCTCACGTCATCGGAGGAGGTGGCCTCCGCCGTCGCAGCAGTAGCAGCGGAACGCGGTTCGCTCGACGGCTTCGAGGTCGTGATCGCACTGCCTCCGTCAACCGACCCCCGCCCGCACGCCACCGCCGGCGCAACCTGGTGCCTCACAGACTTCGACCCATCCGATCTGCGACTGGCCGACGTACAGGCAGTGATCACGGACGGACCGACGCGCTGATCACGTGTCGATGGTGGGGGACTCGGGTACCCGGCGGGAGATCTCGAGAGGAGTTGAACTGTCATGGCAGAGAGCAAGAAGATCGCGTTCCTCGTTGCGAAGGAAGGGATCGAGCGCGTCGAGCTGACCGACCCGTGGCAGGCGGTGTCCGACGCCGGTCATCAGCCGGTGCTGCTCAGCCCGAAGACCGGTGAGGTACAGACCTTCGACCACCTGACAGCGTCGGAGAAGTTGCCGGTCGACCAGGCGGTCGGCGACGCCTCGGTGGACGACTTCGCGGCATTGGTCCTGCCGGGTGGTGTCGCGAATCCGGACGCGCTGCGCCTGGACAAGAAGGCCGTCGCGTTCGTGAAGTCCTTCGTCGACTCCGGTAAACCGGTGGCGGCGATCTGTCACGCGCCCTGGACCTTGATCGAGGCCGACGTCGTCCGTGGCCGGACCCTGACGTCCTGGCCCAGCGTCCAAACCGACCTGCGCAACGCGGGCGCCGAGTGGGTCGACGAAACGGTCGTCACCGACGGCAACCTGATCACCAGCCGCAAGCCGGACGATCTCCCGGCCTTCACCAAGACGCTGCTGGAAGCTGTCGGCTGAGCCGATCCAGTCGGCCAGAACCGGTCGTTGCCGCGATCGCGCCGTACGTGGCTACGGAGCGTCACTGGAGATTGCATCTGTTGTCCGGCTGCGGACGGGTGTGTAATCGAGAGGAATGTGAGCACTCCGGTCGCGGAGTGGGGGCACGGGAGGTCGCATGGCGAGTGTCAGCGAACGTACCGGGATCACCGAACGCACCGGGCCGGTCGTCGTCGGGAGGGAACGGCGGCCGCTCGGGCAGGTGATCGGCCGGCTGCTGTCCACGACCGACCACAAGGTGATCGGCCAGCTCTATCTCGTCACGTCGTTCGCGTTCTTCATGGTCGCCGGCGTGATGGCGCTGATCATTCGCGCCGAACTGGCCGAACCCACCCTGCAGTTCGTGAACGAAGAGGTCTACAACCAGCTCTTCACCATGCACGGCACGATCATGCTGCTGCTGTTCGCGACCCCGCTGTTCGTCGGTTTCGCGAACGTGATCATGCCCGTGCAGATCGGTGCGCCGGACGTCGCATTCCCACGCTTGAACATGTTCAGCTATTGGCTGTTCCTGTTCGGCGGACTGATCACGATGGGTGCGTTCTTCACCCCGGGCGGCGCGGCCGACTTCGGCTGGACGGCGTACGCACCGCTGTCGACGGCCGAACGGTCACCCAGCGTCGGCGGCGATCTGTGGATCATGGGTCTGTGGATGGCCGGTCTGGGCACCATCCTCGGTGGCGTCAACTTCGTCACCACGATCATCACCATGCGCGCACCGGGTATGACGATGTTCCGGATGCCCATCTTCTGCTGGAACATCCTGATCACGTCGATCCTCGTCCTGATCGCGTTCCCGATCCTCGCCGCCGCCCTGCTGATGCTGGAGGCGGATCGAGCCCTCGGGGCTCAGGTCTACTCCGCGGCGAACGGTGGTGCGCTGTTGTGGCAGCACCTGTTCTGGTTCTTCGGGCATCCCGAGGTGTACATCATCGCGCTGCCGTTCTTCGGCATCATCACCGAGATCCTGCCGGTCTTCAGCCGCAAGCCGGTGTTCGGGTACTTCGGTCTGGTCGCGGCGACGATGGCGATCGGTCTGCTCTCGATCGCGGTGTGGGCGCACCACATGTTCGTCACCGGTGGCGTCAACCTGCCGTTCTTCTCGTTCATGACGTTCCTGATCGCGGTGCCGACCGGGGTGAAGTTCTTCAACTGGATCGGCACCATGTGGGGCGGCTCGGTGTCGCTGGAGACGCCGATGCTGTGGGCGGTCGGGTTCCTGGTGACGTTCCTGTTCGGTGGTCTGACCGGGATCATCCTGGCCTCGCCGGCGCTGGACTACCAGCTGAACGACTCCTACTTCGTGGTCGCGCACTTCCACTACGTCGTCTTCGGGACCGTGGTGTTCGCGATGTTCGCCGGGTTCTACTTCTGGTGGCCGAAGATGACCGGCCGGATGCTGGACGAGCGGCTGGGAAAGTTGCACTTCTGGTTGCTGTTCATCGGCTTCCACACCACGTTCCTGGTGCAGCACTGGCTGGGTGTCGAGGGGATGGCTCGGCGCTATGCGGCGTACGGCCCGCACGAGGGCTTCACCACGCTGAACCAGGTGTCCAGCATCGGTGCCTTCATCCTCGGAATCTCGCTGCTGCCCTTCCTCTACAACGTCTACAAGTCCCGCCGCCACCCACGGGTCAACATCGACGACCCCTGGGGCTGGGGCCGTTCGCTGGAGTGGGCGACCAGTTGCCCGCCTCCGCGGCACAACTTCGAGAAGCTTCCGCGCATCCGCTCCGAGAGCCCCGCCTTCGACCACCACCACCCCGACGTCGCCCTCGCCGAGTACGCCGCCAACCGGGCTCCCGCCGACAACCTCCTGGACGCCGGCGAAGACCAAGGCCGCGTGGAACACCTCAAGACCGAATCCCCAACCACCGACGAGGACCCACCAACCCCACACCCGTAACCGCCGCGCGCAGCTGCCTGCCGAAGAGTCCGGCGGCTGCCCCGCGCCCACCCGGCATCCAGCCGGTCACGCCGACCCGCAGTCGGCGACGCCTCCGGCTGTCCCAAACCCAACCAGCTGCTAAGCGGAGAGCTCGTTGAGGAGGGTGGTCAGGTGGTCGTGGGCGGACTGGGGTGGGGGGCCGGTTGAGGCCAGGAGGTTGAGGGCCTGGGTGTAGGTGTCGACGTCTTCTCGTTTGTCGAGGTAGAGGGCGCTGGTCAGGTGCTCCAGGTAGACGACGTCGGGGAGGTCGCGCTGGGGGAACCGGAGGATGGTGAACGCACCCCCGGTGGCGGCGTGGCCGGGGCTGTCGACCGGGATGATCTGCAGGGTGATGTTCGGGCGTTCGACGGCGGAGCGGAGTGCGTCGAGTTGATCGCGCAGTACCTGTACGCCGCCGATCGGGCGGAGCAGGACGGACTCCTCGATGACAGCCCAGAGCTTCAGCGGGGGCTCACGATCGAGGACGCGTTGCCGTCTGGTGCGGAGGTCGGCGACGCGTTCCACCTCGGCCTCCGAGCGTGCGCTGTCGGGGGTCAGCCGGGCGACAGCGCGGGCGTAGTCGGCGGTCTGCAGCAAGCCTGGCACGAACTGGATCTCGTACGTCCGGATCAGTTCGGCCGCCGCCTCGAGCCCGAGGTAGGCGTCGAACCAGTCCGGCGTGACGTCGCCGTACCGATGCCACCAGCCGCGGTTGTTCGCCTCCCGGGCCAGCTCCAGCAGTCGCTCCCGCTCGCGCGTCTCGGAGACGCCGTACAGAGTCAGGAGGTCCTGGACGTCGCGCTCCTTGAACCCGACCCGGCCGAGCTCCAGCCGGCTGATCTTCGACTCCGACGATCGGATCGCCCACCCGGCGTCCGACCGGCTCACCCCCGCTCGCTCACGCAGCCGCCGCAGATGACTGCCGAGCATCATCCGCAGCGCTGTCGGCCCAACCTCACCGTGCCCCGCCATAGAGCAACAATACAGCACTATCGAACATATGTTCTAGTCCGTTCGAGACTCCGCAAGGTCCAGCCAGTGGTCGACCGCGGCGGGCGTGAAGTGGCGGATCGCCCAGTCGACCATGCGCAGACTCATGGTTGCCCACAGAGGTCTGAGTACGTCGTCCGGGAGGGTCTCGAGTGCGGCGTCGAGCCGCGCGACGACCGTGGGGTCGGGCTTGTCACCCTGCAGCCCGAAGCGGAGCGTGACCAGGTCCAGTCGGCGATCGCCGCGACCTGCGCCGTCCCAGTCGATGATGCCGGTGATCGTGCCGTCGACGGCGAGCAGGTTGCCGGGGTGGTAGTCGACGTGCACCGCATCGTCGCCATGCAGCGGGCCGGGGTGCTCGGCGCCGACCGTGGTGATCCAGTCGTCGAGGCGAGCGGTACGGCGGTTGTGCGCGCGAAGGGGACCGTGCAGGCAGAAGCCCGGCCCGTCCTCGCGCAGGAACAACTCGAGCGCCGGGATCTCGGGACGGTCGGCCAGCAGGCCGGCCTGCAGGTCGTTGAACGCCAGCGCTTGGTCCAGCCCGTCTGAGTCGAGCCGGGTGATCGGTGCCCCAGGCAACAGTTCCTGCACGGTGGCGATCGCGGGACCCAGCTGCACAGCCAACTGCGTCTCCGGGACCGGCGCACCGGCAGCACGCACTGCTTCGGACACCGCAATCGGACCCGCCAGCAGATCCTCGAGCCGCGTGCCCGGCCGCCACTTCAACACCGAGCGCCGACCGTCAGGCCACCGCACGAACGCAGCCCCGACCTCCCCGCCGGAGCACGGTCCCTCAACAATCAGCCGTACGCCGGTCTGCTCCGCCAACTCAGCGACCACCCGCTCGGCATCCATCCGCTCGACCCGACCCCAAGGCGAACTCATTCAGCTCCTCGTCAGAAAGGCACCGCCAAAGTGCGCAGTCTGCTGGGTGGAGCCACCCGTGTCGAACGTTTTGTGGTCTGACTCCGGGTCACTCGCGAAGGTATTCGGCACGCCAGCGCTGGATGGTCGGATCGGCCGGGCTGGGCGATTGGATGACCTCGATGAGGCGGAGGCCAGGCGTAGCGAAGGCGTCGATGGCGGCGCGGGTCAGCGGCCAGGGCGGGCCTTCGACGGCCTCGTCAGGTACGTCGTCGGGGCGGGCGGCGGCGATGACCAGGAGGGTGCCGCCGGGGGCTACCTGTTCGCTGACCTGTTTGGTTGCGGCTGGTTGTAGCTCGACGGGGAGGGCCTGGACGGTATAGATCTCGACGACCAGGTCGAAGGCATGATGCCACGCGGCTGGCGGGGCAAGGAGATCGGCGGTGACATAGTGCGCCTGAGAACCGGGGTGGTTCCGGCGCGCGGCCTGGATCGCGGTGGGGGAGATGTCGAAGGCGGTCGTGTCGTACCCGAGGTCCGCGATCAGCTCCGCGTCCCACCCTGTCCCGGCGCCGACGATCAGTGCGGTCTTGCCGGCGCCCGCAGGCTGCGACTCCTCGACCCACTCGGCCAGCAACGGATGCGCCGCACCGCGATCCCACGGCACCACCGCATCGCCTTCCGACGCAGCTGAGTAGAGGCGCTCGAACCATCCGGTGGGATCGTCCTGGTCCAGCGACTCTCGGGCGATCCGCCGCGACACGACGTCCGGATCCTCCGCCGGCTCACTCATCCACAGCTCCCTCGTGAATAGCCCGCACGGTTTGCACGGTATCAACGTCATCGGGTCGCTTGTCCTCGCGATAACGCAGTACTCGCGCGAACCGCAACGCCATCCCGGCCGGGTACCGCGGGGACGTCTGCACCCCGTCGAAGGCGATCTCGACCACGACTTCCGGACGCAGGTACACGGTGTACGAGTCCCGTCGTACCTCGAGCTCCTGGAAACGCTCGGTCTGCCACCGCAGCAGCTCGTCCGTCAGCCCTTTGAACGTCTTCCCGAGCATCACGAACTCACCGGTCTCCGAGTCCCGAGCGCCCAGATGCAGGTTCGACAACCAGCCGGTACGACGACCGTGACCCCACTCGGCCGCCAGCACGAGCAGGTCGAGCGTGTGCGTCTGCTTCACCTTCACCCAGCCGGATCCACGCCGACCGGCTTCATACGGCACCGTCAGGGACTTCACCATCACGCCCTCGTGCCCGCGCTTCACCGCATCGGCGAAGAACGCATGCCCCGCCTCGGCATCGTCGGTCACGAGCCGCGGAATCCGTTGCTCCTCAGGGATCAGCTTGCTCAGCCACTCGTGTCGCGTCGCGCCGTCGAGCCCGAGCAGGTCCTGACCGTCCTGATGCAGGATGTCGAAGAAGTACGGCGTCAACGGCACCGAATCCGGCCCGGTCGCAGCACGCGTCGCCGTCCGCGATCCCGTCACCTGAAACGCCTCCGGCCGCCCGTCGGACTTCAACGCGATCAGCTCACCGTCGAGCACGACCTGCTCCGCATCCAACGCGAGCACGGCGCTGACCACCTCGGGCACCCGGACCGTGATGTCGTCGAGCGTCCGGGTGTAGACCACGACCTTGGACCCGTCACGGTGCGCCTGGATGCGGATCCCGTCCAGCTTCCACTCGAGCGCGGCCGGCGTACCCGTCTTCGCAAGCGCCTCGGCCACACTGGTTGCGGACTGCGCCAGCATCGGCTGCACCCCACGACCGACCTCCAAGCCGAACTGCGCCAGCCCGGCCTCTCCTTCGGTCAGTACGGCGACCGCCACCGGAGCCGCCGCGCCACGCAGCATGGTCGCGGCCCGGATCTTCTCCAGCGGAATCCCGGTCGCCCGCGCGACCGCGTCGGCCATCACCCCGTCCAGCGCGCCCTGCCGCAGCTCGCCGCCGACGAGCAGCCGGAGGAACTGCTGCTCGGCCTCGGTCGCCCGCCCGAACAGCGCGTCGACCGCCTCCCGTTTCCGCGCCTGTGACCCAGGGCCGGCCAGGACGGCGAGCTCCGCGAACGCGCGGTCGACCTCCGCGACCGTCAGCGATGGCGTCTCGGCCGGCTCCGGCGCGTCGGCCAGCGTCCGCCAGCCCACCCCGGTGCGGCGTTGACGCAGCTCGCCGGACAGGTAGGTGACGACGACCTCGGTCTCGTCCGGATCGGTCGCGGTGGCCAGCAGCCCGGCGATCAGCTCGGCCTTCTTCAGGCGCGAGCGAGTCCCGGCCAGCCCGGTCGACGTCTCGACCACCTCGGAGAGCAACATGCCCCCAGTCTCACCCATCCCGCCGACACTTTCGGTCACCAAAACCTTCCCGGCCGCCCGTGCATCGAACTGTACGAAGCCACCGCCGGCGACCCGCTGTTCGGGGAGTGAGTCTTCCCCCGGCTCCCTGACCCTTCAGGGTGGGTCAGGGAGTCGGCGGGAGGTCGTCGAGGAAGGCGGCCGTCGGGGTGAAGAACAGGCTGCCGGTGACCGCGGTGGAGAAGTCGAGGATGCGGTCGTAGTTGCCCTCGGGCTCGCCGATGAACATCTGGCGCAGCATCAGCTCGGTGACCGACGGCGACTTCGCGTAGCCGATGAAGTAGGTGCCGAACTCCTGCGTTCCGATCGTCCCGAACGGCATGTTGTCGCGCAGGATCTGCAGCTCGTTGCCGTCCTCGTCCTCGATCACGTTCAGCGCGATGTGCGCGTTCGTCGGCTTCACGTCGTCGGGCAGTTCGATGTCCTCGAGCTTGGTCCGGCCGACCACGTGTTCCTGCTGCTCGACCGTGAGCGCGTTCCACGCCTTCAGGTCGTGCAGGTACTTCTGCACGATGACGTAGCTGCCGCCCGCGAAGTCCGGGTCCTCGGCTCCGATCAGTACGGCGTCCTCGGCCTCGGAGCCAACCGGGTTCTCGGTACCGTCGACGAAACCGAGCAGGTCGCGCATCTCGAAGTACTTGAAACCGTGGACCTCGTCGACCACCGTCGCGGCGCCGTCGAGGCCGTTCATGATCTGGCCGGCGAGCTCGAAGCACTGGTCCTGGTGGGCGGCGCGGATGTGGAACAGCAGGTCGCCGGGGGTGGCGACGGCGTGATGCTTGGCGCCGCGCAGTTCGACGAACGGGTGCAACTCGGCCGGGCGCGGGCCGCTGAACAGGCGGTCCCAGACGTCGGAGCCGATGCTGGTCACGCAGGACAGGTTCCCGGCCGGCACGCGGAAGCCGACCGAGCGGGTGAGACCGCTGACCCGCTCGAGCAGATCGCGGGTCTTCTCCTCGCCGCCCGGCTCGATCCGGACCACCAGAAAGATGGCCGATCCGGTCAGCGGCATCAGCACCGATTGCGGCAGGACTCGCGTCGACGCGGTCGGTCCCGGGGTCGGATCTGTCACCACTGGCCACTCCTCCGAGTGCTACTTGTCCCGATCTTCTAGAGTCCACTCATGGACCCGCAACAAGGCGAGCCGCGGCCGCAGGATTCGCCGCCCCCAGGCAGCCAGCCACCACCCGGCGGCCGGCCGCAACCGTGGGTCCCGCCGAACCCGCAACAACCTGGCCCATACTCGCAGCCCGGCCCATATTCGCAGCCTGGGCAGTACCCACCTCCGGCACCCCACCCGCAGCAAGGTCCGTATCCGCCGGCGGGTCCGTACCAGCAGCCGCCGTACCCCCGGCAGCCGCCGTACCCCCAGCAGCCGCCGTACCCCCAGCCGGGCGCCTATCCAGCGCCGGGCCAATACCCACCGCCCGGTCAGTACCCGCCGGGGCAGTACCCGCCGCCCGGGCAGCCGCCGTTCTGGTCGCCGGAGCAGCCACAGCCGTGGGGGGCGCAGCCGTACTACCGCGAGCCCAGCATCGTCGCGGCTCCACCGGGTACGCCGTACCACCGCCTGGCCCGCACACCCAAGCACCGCTGGTGGCGCCCGATCGTCGGCACGCTGTTCCTCGCCGCCGGCGCGTTCTTCCTCACCGCGGCCGTGCTCGTCGGCTGGGAGATCGTCCACAGCCTGATCACCGGCGAGTTCACCGAGCCGCAGGGCAACGACATCTTCCCGAGCGACACCGAGAACCTCGCCGTCACGCTGGTGATGCTCGGCATCCTCACGCCGCTGGTGCTTCTCTCCGCCTGGCTGGTGCAACGCCGTCCGTGGTTGAGCGTAGCGTCCGTCCTCAACCGCGTCCGCTGGCGCTGGCTGCTGCTGTGCTGCCTGCCCGGCCTCGGCTACCTCGTGCTCTCCTACGCCCTCGGCCTCCTGGTCGAGCAGATCTTCCCGAGCGAGGACCCGGTCGCGGCCGACGACGGCTCGTGGATCGGTCTCGCCGCGTTCGTCGTACCGGCGCTGGTGATCATCTTCCTGGTCCCGTTCCAGTCGGCGGCGGAGGAGTTCGTGTTCCGCGGCTGGCTGATCCAGGCGATCGGCGCCTACGGACCGGACCAGGTGGCCGGCCGTGGCCGGTGGTTCAAGGCGGTACTCCGTACGCCGTGGCCCGGGATCGTGATCAGCAGCGTGGTGTTCGTATCGGCCCACGGGTACACCGGCTGGGCGATGGCCGACATCTTCGTGTTCGCGATGACGATCGGCTGGCTGACCGTCCGGACCGGAGGACTGGAGGCGGCCATCTCGCTGCACGCGCTGAACAACCTGTTCGCGTTCATGTTGCCTGCGGCAATGGGCCAGCTGGACGGCTGGGACGAGCAGGGCGGGGCACCGTGGACCTTGCTGCTCGTGGACGTGCCCTGTCTGGCGCTCTACGCGACCACGGTCGTCTGGCTGGCCAAGCGCCACCGGATCGCCAGGGTGAGCTGAGAAAACCGGGGGAGAATTGTCGGCGCGGTCTGGCAGGGTATTCGCTGTGACGAACGTGAACACCGAACCGATCGAGGCCGTCCTGTTCGACTGGGGCGGCACGCTGGCGACCTGGCACGACATCGACCTGTACGCCGTGTGGCGGTCGGTGGCGGAGTTGATCGACGACGCCCGGGCGGACGAGCTGGCGGCGCGGCTGCACACGGCCGAGAGCTCCGTGTGGCGGCGGTCCCGCGACGAGCACCTGAGCAGCACGCTCGACGAGGTGTGCCTGCTGGCCGACGTGGTGATGACGCCGGCGGCCCTGGCCGAGTACGAGCGTCAATGGCACCCGCACACCGAGCTCGAGCCCGACGCCGTACAGACGCTGCAAGACCTCCGGGCCCGCGACCTGAAGCTCGGCGTGCTGTCGAACACGATCTGGTCGCGCCGGCACCACGAGGAGATCTTCGCGCGCGACGGCGTACTGGACCTGCTCGACGGCGCGGTCTACACCAGCGAGATCCCGTACTCGAAGCCGCACCCGGAGGCCTTCCTGGCCGCGATGAAGGCGGTCGGGGCGACTGACCCGGCCCGGTGCCTGTATGTCGGCGACCGGCTGTTCGACGACGTCTGGGGCGCGCAGAACGTCGGCATGCGGGCCGCTCACATTCCGCACAGTGCGATCCCGGTCGAGCAGATCGGCCACACGGAAGGTACGCCGGACGCGACCATCCACCGGCTCTCCGAGCTCCCGACCCTGATCGACACCTGGAACCAGGCAGCCGCCTAAACCGTCACGTACTCGACGCGCTACGGCTAGCGGCCGGACACCGACTCTGGTTAACGTCCAACCTCCGAGCAATCCGCCCATGGAGGTTTTTGACCATGCTCAGCACCCGCCGTAGATTCGCCGCGCTCGTGGCAGCCGCCGCGCTCGGCCTCACTCTCACCAGCGGTGTCTCGCAGGCCGCCGGCGAGCAGGCCGCACGGGAGACCGACGCAGTGGCGGCCGTCACCGACGATCCGCTGCACGTGATGTCGTACAACCTGCGGTACGCCAGCGACACCCCGCCGAACGAGTGGAGTGCCCGGCGGCCGGTGATGCGGGAGCAGTTGCGCCTCGCGCGGCCGCAGCTGATCGGCACCCAGGAGGGGCTGTACGCCCAGTTGCAGGACATCGCCACCGACCTCGGGCCGTCGTACGACTCGATCGGGCTGGGCCGCGAGGGCGGCAGCAAGGGCGAGTTCATGATGATCTTCTTCGACACGCGCCGGCTGCAGCCGCTCGAGTTCGACCACTACTGGCTGTCGGACACACCTGAGGTGATCGGCTCGAAGACGTGGGGTGGCTGCTGCGCGCGGATGGTGACGTGGGTCCGGTTCAAGGACAAGGCGACGTCGAAGGAGTTCTACGCGATCAACACCCACCTGGAGGCCTTCGATGCGACTGCGCGGTCGAAGTCGGCCGACCTGATCCTGCAGCGGATGGCCGCGCTCGACCCAGCGGTGCCAGTGATCATGACCGGTGACTTCAACGAGGCGGCCGCGGCGGGTGTGAACGTCTACGACAAGCTCGTCACCAGCGGCAAGCTCGCCGACAGTTGGCTGACTGCCGAACGCCGCAGCGCCCTCTGGGGCACCTTCCACGGCTACAGGCCGCTGACCCCGAACGGCAACCGCATCGACTGGATCCTCACCACTCCGGGCCTGCGCGTCTCGAACGCCTCGATCAACACCTTCAGCAAGGACGGCCAGTTCCCCAGCGACCACCTCCCGGTCGAGTCCTGGATCCACTTGCCCTGATCTGTGACACGCCGGACGTGAAAGGACCCCCGGCCGCGAGAGCAGCTCGGGGGTCCTTGCTGGGGGTTTCGGGGTAGTGCGTTACGCGGCCAGGGTCGGGTCGGCGAGCAGACGCAGCCGGCCCAGAGCCTCCCGCTCGATCTGACGGACGCGCTCGGCGGAGATGCCGTGCACGGCGCCGATGTCGGCGAGCTTCGCCTGGCGGCCGTCGTGCAAGCCGTACCGGCGCCGGATCACGTCCGCGGACCGCGGGTCGAGCTGGTCGACCAGGCTGAACAGGCCCGAGCGATCCGACGCGTCGGCGACCAGCTGGTCCGGGCCCGGCGCGGTCTCGGCCGCGATCAGGTCGCCCAGCGAGGTCTCACCCTCGTCGTCGATCGGGTTGTCCAGGCTGATGTGGTCCCGGCCGATGCGGATCAGCTCACTGACGCGCTCCTCGTCCAGGTCCAGCTCAGCTGCGATCTCGTCGATCTCCGGCTCCCGGCCGAGCTTGCGCTCCAGCGTGCGCCGCGCCGACCCGATCTGGTTCAGCTGCTCCACCACGTGCACCGGCAGCCGGACCACGCGGGCCTGCTGCGCGATACCGCGGGTGATGGCCTGCCGCACCCACCAGGTCGCGTACGTCGAGAACTTGAATCCCTTGCGGTAGTCGAACTTCTCCACCGCACGGATCAGACCCGTGTTGCCCTCCTGGACCAGGTCCAGCAGCGGCATCTGGGAACGTCCGTAGCGTCGAGCGATCGACACCACCAGGCGGAGGTTGGCGGTCACGAACCGCTGCTGTGCGCGCTGGCCCTCTTCGGCCAGCCACTCCAGCTCCTCCTCCGTCGCATATTTGGGCGCTCCGCCCTTCTTACGTCCAACCCGCCCCTCGGCCAGCAGTTGCTCCGCGAGGAGACCTGCCTCGACCGTCTCAGCGAGCTCGACTTCTTCCTCAGCGGTCAGCAAGGGAGTACGCGCGATCTCTTCAAGGTAGAGACCGACGCTGTCCTTGCCGTCGATACCGTCGTCCGCGGTGCGGACACGAGTCGTGCGAGCCACCGAAACTCCCTTCGTCGTTACATGGAGAGCAACGCTCGAGTGAGGTTCAAGATTCCACGACGAGTGTGTAAACAGCCTGAACGTTCCCTGAGAGTTCCCGGCACCGATCAGGTGCGGAAACCCGGTTCTGCCGGCCCGTTCGCGGCCACTTGCCGGACGTCGCGGCCCGAACGTGTGCGCATTTCGGCGTGATCACGCAACTTCCGCAGGGTTTTGCCGGAATCCCGCCGGCCGGGTCCAGCAGCACACCGGCGGCCGAAGCTGAGAATCTCTGCAGAATCCCGGCCTTTCCAGCCGCCGAATGTGGTGCACAACACACCAAAAGTGATCTCCATCGAACAGCAACGCTGCAGGTACCCGCCGTGTTCCGCGCGAAACCGTCACGCGCTGCCGTCGACCGCCTCCCGGGCGTCGCCTCGCGACTGCGAGCGCGCCGCCCGGGCTCAGGTGGCTCGGGTCAGGCGAGGCCCAGGGTGTCGAGTTCCCAGGAGAGGGTGAAGGCCAGTTCCCGCCAGGCGTCGTAGCGCCCCGAGCGGCCGCCGTGGCCGGCTTCCATTTCGGTTTTCAGCAGGACGTCGACGTCTCCGGCGGCGGTGGCGCGGAGTTTGGCGACCCACTTGGCCGGCTCGACGAAGAACACCCGGGTGTCGTTCAGGCTGGTGATCGCCAGGATCCGCGGATACTCCTGCGCGCTGACGTTCTCGTACGGCGAGTAGGACTTCATGTACTCGTACACCGCGGCGTCCTCGAGCGGATTGCCCCATTCCTCCCACTCGATCACCGTGAGCGGCAGGGACGGGTCCAGGATCGTCGTCAGCGCGTCCACGAACGGCACCTCGGCCACGATGCCGCCGAACGCTCCGGGCGCCAGGTTCGCCACCGCGCCCATCAGCAGCCCGCCCGCGCTACCGCCCTGCGCGACGATCCGCTCCGGCCTCGTCCAGCCCTCCTTCACCAGGTGCTCGGCCGCCGCGATGAAGTCGGTGAACGTGTTCCGCTTGGTCAGCATCTTCCCGTTGTCGTACCACTGCCGCCCGAGCTCACCCCCACCCCGCACATGCGCTATCGCGAACACCACACCGCGGTCCAGCAACGACAGTCGCGGAATCGAGAACCACGGATCCATGGAGCTCTCGTACGACCCGTATCCGTAGAGCACGACCGGCGCGTTGCCGTCCTTCGCGACGTCCTTGCGTGCGACGAGCGAGATCGGCACCGACGTCCCGTCGGCCGCGGTCGCCCATTCCCGGTACTGCGTGTAGGCGCCGAGATCGACCCCACCGAGGACCGGCTGCTGCTTGAGCAGACGACGCTCGCCGGTCGCAAGGTTCACGTCGTACGTCGAACCAGGTGTGACGAGCGACGTGTAGCCGAACCGGTAGCGCGTGTCATGCCACTCGTCGTTGCGCCCGGGGGAGACGGTGTGGATCGGCTCCTCGAACTCGAGCACCTCGGGCTCACCGAAGCCTTCCGGCGTACGGCGCATGATCGCCAGCTCGGTGAGCGCGTCGCGCCGGCGATGCAGGATGACGTGGTCGGCGAAGGCGTCGACGCCGAGCAGCCGGCTGGTCTCGTCGCCCTGGATCAGCGTGGTCCACGAGCCGGGGGAGTCGAGTGCAGACGTCGCGAGCGAGAAGTTCGCCGCGTCCGCGTTGTGTGTGATCAGCAACTGGTCGCCGGCGTGCTCGACGTCGTACTCGACGCCCTCGCGACGCGGTGCGACCACGCCGGGCCGGCCGGACGGGTCGTTGGCGTCGAGGAGCCAGACCTCGCTGGTCAACTTGCTGCCGAGCCCGATCATGATCGCCTGCTCGTTGCGGGTCAGCTCGACGCCGACCCAGAACCGCTCGTCCGGCTCCTCCAGCACCAGCACGTCGTCGGTCGCGCCGAGAGCGTGCCGCCAGATCTGGTACGGCCGCCAGGCGTCGTCGACCTTGGTGTAGAAGATCGTCGACCCGTCGGCGGACCAGGCCGAGCCGTAGTGCACCTCGGGCAGCTCGTCCGGCAGCAGCTCGCCGGTCGACAGGTCCTTGATCCGCAGGGTGAACCGCTCGTCGCCCTTGAGGTCGACGGAGTAGGCGAGCAGCCGGCCGTCGGGGGAGACGTCGACCGTGCCGAGCGCGAAGAACTCCGAGTCGCCGGCCACCTCGTTGCCGTCGAGCATCACCTCTTCGCCCGGGATCTCGCCGTCGGTCGCGGGCGGCTCGTCGCCGTCGGCCTTCACCCGGCAGTGGATCCCGTACTGCTTGCCCTCGATCGTGCGCGAGTAGTACCAGTACCCGCCGTGCCGGGCCGGCACGCTCAGGTCGGTCTGCAGCGTCCGGTCCGAGATCTCCTGGAAGATTGCCTCACGCAACGATTCCAGATGGGCCGTCCGGCCCTCGGTGTATTCGTTCTCGGCGCGCAGGTACCCCAGCACCTCGTCGTCGGACTTGTCCCGCAACCACTCGTACTCGTCGACGAACACGTCGCCGTGATGACGACGCTCGACCGGCTTCCGGGTGGCGACCGGGGGCTTCAAGACTGGGTGCTCTGCGGCGGGGTTCAACTCGGACATGCCGCGAGACTACCCGCAACCGGCGACAACCGGTCGCGGCTTTCCACAGCCTCGGATCAGAGCGAGTACGTCGCCACCACCGGAGCGTGGTCGCTCCACCGTTCGGCGTACGTCGGGGCTCGGTGGATCTCGCATCCGGTGGCCGCGGCAGCCAGTTCCGGGGACGCGATCTGGTAGTCGATCCGCCAGCCCGCATCGTTGTCGAACGCCTTCCCGCGCCACGACCACCACGAGTACGGCCCGGGTCCTTCACCACCGAAGCGACGCCCGAGATCGACCCAGCCGGACTCGAACAGCCGGTCCATCCAGGCGCGTTCTTCGGGCAGGAAGCCGCTCTTCTTGCGGTTCGCCTTCCACGCCTTCAGGTCGACCTCGCGGTGGGCGATGTTCAGGTCCCCGCACATCAGCACGTGCCGCCCGTCGGCCCGCAACTCCGTCAGCCGCGCGGTGATCGCGTCCAGGAACGCGTACTTCTCCTCCTGCCGCGGCGGCGTCTCGAACTCACCGGTGAACACATACGTGCTCACCGCCGTCAACGTCGACCCGTCATCGAGTACGACGTCCGCCTCGATCCACCGCCCGCATCCGGCAAAGCGCTCCGGCCCCACCTCGGCCTGCTCCGCCTTGATCGGACGACGCGAAGCCACCGCCACCCCTGCCCGGCCCTTGTGACCGTCGATCGACGGCTCGGCATGCGCGATGTTCCAGTCGCCGCCGAGGAGTTCCCGCAGTACCTCGTCAGTGGCCCGAACTTCCTGCATCAGCAGCAGCTCCGGATCCGTCCGCTCCAGCCACGGCGCCATCCCACGCCGGTACGCAGCCCTGATCCCGTTCACATTCACCGTGGCGACCGTCAGCACGCCCAAACCCTAACCTGCTCCCGACCAGGTGGACCGCATGGCCAAAAGCGAGTCTCGACACGTTGACCGCGTTCAGCGAGTCGTATTGAGGATGGCGTCCAGCGAGCCCTCGCAGAGGTGCTCGAGTTCGTCGGCGGTGATCGTCGGGTTGTCGATCCAGGTCATCAGGGTCTGCTCGACGTACCCCTGCCAGCCATGACACGCGAGCTCCACGGTCGGCGTGATCTCGATCCCGCGCTGGGCGACGGCGCCGATCACCCAAGTGCTGAACACCTGACGGATCTCCGAATGCAGCGCGCGTACGGCGGGATCGCCGGCCGCTGACATCAGCAGGGTCGCCCGGTAGAGCTGGGGCGCTTCGAGTACGGCGCGGACGAACGCGCGGATGCCGGAGCGCAATTGTTCGTCCGGCGGGAGGGACGGGTCGGGAGCGGTCCGCAGCATGACTTCCGCGGCGGCTTCCTCGATGACGGCGTACTGGAACTGCTTCTTCGAGCCGAAGTAGTGGAACAGCAGCGCAGGGGAGACCTGCGCCTCGGCGGCGACCAGTTCGACGCTGAGCTCGCGATGCGGGTCGGCGACCAGCACCCGGCGGGCAGCCTCGAGGATCTGCGCGCGCCGTTCGTCGGGCCGCAGCCGGGCAGACGAGGTCCCGGTCATAGGGCCTCACGGCCTGGACGCACTGTCATACAGCCAGTCTATTGAGTAAACGGTCAACAGTCACTTACTGTTGAGTACCCACTCAACAAAGCTGGAGGTCCCGATGCGTCCGTTGCCCGGCCAGGTCGTCCTCATCACCGGAGCGTCTCGCGGCATCGGCGCCGCGGTGGCCCGCAAGCTCGCGCAGCAGGGCGCGACCCTGGCGCTGATCGGGCTGGAGCCGGACGAGCTGAAGAAGGTCGCCGAGGACTGCGGCCCGGACGCCGGCTGGTGGGAGGCCGACGTCACCGACACCGAGTCGCTGCGGGCCGCGGTCGAAGGCGTGGTCGAGCGGTACAGCCGGATCGACGTGGTGATGGCCAACGCCGGCATCGCGGCGCCCGGGTTCAGCCGGAGCATGGACCCGAAGGTGTGGGAGCGGGTGCTCGACGTCAACCTGTACGGCGTGTGGCGCACGGTCCACCTCACTCTGCCGTACCTGCTGGAGAGCAAGGGCTACCTGCTCCTGGTGTCGTCCCTCGCGGCGATCGTGCACATCCCCGGGCTCGCGTCGTACAACGTGGCCAAGGCCGGTGTGGAGGCGATGGGGGACACCCTGCGGGTCGAGTTGAAGCACCTCGGCGTCCGGGTCGGCGTCGCGCATATGACTTTCGTGGACACCGACATGGTGCGTGGGGTCGACGAGCACCCGGTGTTCGGCAAGGTGCGGACCGGGGTGCCGCTGGCGGGCAAGGTGTACCCGCTGGAGTTCGCGGTGGAGAAGTTCACCCGGGGCATCGAGAAGCGTTCGCGGGTCGTGCACGTGCCCGGGTGGATCGGCGCGATGAAGGTGTTCCGCTGGCTGGTCCCGCATGTGATCGAGGCCGGTTCGCGGTTCAGCGTGCCGAAGGCCGACCGGGCTGCGCTCGCCGACATCCAGGCCCGTGGCGCCGCGGCCTCCACCCGCGCCTCCGGCGCCGGCGGCCTCGCCGACTCCGAGAAGGCTGCGGGCCGATGAGCCGCAAGTACGACGTAGTGCTCCTCGGTGCGAGCGGGTTCACCGGCGCCCTGACCGCGGAGTACCTCGCGAAGAATGCCCCGGCGGACCTCAAGTGGGCAGTTGCCGGACGCAACCTAGCGAAGCTGGAAGGGTTCGGCAAGGACGTCCTCCACGCCGACGTGACCGACCGACAGTCGCTGAAGGACCTCGCCGAGTCGACCCGGATCGTGGTCACCACGGTCGGCCCCTACGTTCAGTACGGCGAGCCACTGGTGGCCGCTTGTGCGGACGCGGGCACGGACTACCTCGACCTGACCGGCGAGTCCGAATTCGTCGACCGGATGTACGTCGGCTACCACGAGCGAGCCGTCGAGACCGGTGCGCGCATCATCCACGCGTGCGGCTTCGACTCGATCCCGTACGACCTCGGCGTCCAGTTCACTGTCGAGCAGTTGCCCGAGCGCGTCCCGATCCAGGTCGACGGCCTGATCCGCGGAGGCGGCCGACCCTCCGGCGGTACCTTCCACACCGCGATCACCGCGCTCTCACGCCCCAGGCAGAACCTCGAAGCCCACCGAGCCAGGCGTCGCGCCGAGCCGCGTCCCGACGACCGATCGGCGAAGGCGGTCCCTGGCAAGCTCCATCGCACGCAGGGATTCTGGGCCGTACCGCTGCCGACCGTCGACCCGCAGATCGTCGGTTACTCCGCCCGCCTGCTCGACCGCTACGGCCCAGACTTCCGCTACTCCCACTACGCCGCAGTCAAACGCTTGCCGATGGTTGCCGGAGGCATCGGTGGCGTCGCGCTCCTGGCCGCCGCCGCCCAGATCCCGCTGGCCCGCAACGCGTTGCTCAACCGGCTCAAGCCAGGCGACGGCCCCAGTCCGGAACGCCGCGCGAAGTCCTGGTTCAACGTCCGCTTCATCGGTCGCGGTGGTGGCAAGCAGGTCATCACCGAGGTCGCGGGCGGCGATCCCGGGTACGGCGAGACAGCCAAGATGCTCGGCGAAAGCGCCCTCTGCCTAGCCCTCGACGACCTCCCCAAGACAGCGGGCCAAACCACCACAGCAGCCGCCATGGGCCCAGCCCTCCGAGAACGCCTCGTCAAGGCAGGCATGAGCTTTGCCACCCTCAGCACCGACCACTACTAACCCAGACCACTACTAGCCCAGATCGCGCTTGGGCCCCGAACCTCAGCGTCGAGATTGTCAGGGGCGGGCACTGGTTGCCCCGGAATGATCCCGGGATTGTGGCGAGGCTGGTACTGAAGCACACCCGCCGGGTGGCAGGCTGGAGGGCATGAGGACACTTCTCAACCTGATCTGGCTGGTGCTGGCCGGGTTCTGGCTTGCCATCGGCTACGCGCTCGCCGGCATCATCTGCTGCGTGCTGATCGTGACGATCCCGTTCGGTATCGCGGCGTTCCGGATCGCCGGATACACCCTCTGGCCGTTCGGCCGGACGATCGTGGACAAGCCGTCCGCCGGGGCCGGCGCCGTCCTCGGCAACATCATCTGGGTGATCTTCGCCGGCTGGTGGCTGGCCCTCGGCCACCTGGTCACCGGGATCGCACTCTGCCTCACCATCATCGGCATCCCGCTCGGAGTGGCGAACTTCAAGCTGATCCCGATCTCGCTGCTGCCGCTGGGCAAGGACATCGTGCCGACCGACCAGCCGTTCGCCACCCGGTGAGCGTCTGGTGAGGTCGCTCACCGTCCTCGGCTCGTGCGGCGCGTGGCCCGAAGCCGGCCGCGCATGCGCCGGCTTCCTGCTCGAGTACGACGGCTTCAAGGTCGTCCTAGATCTCGGGTACGCCGCCCTGCCACAGCTACTGCGCTATCTGCCGACCGGTGAGGTCGACGCGGTCGTCGTCACGCATCAGCACCCCGACCACTGTGTCGACGTGAGTGCACTCGCCCGGGTCCGGTACTACGAGGCACCTGATGCGGCGCCGATACCGCTCTACAGTCCGCCCGGTGTACTCGACGTACTGCGAGCGCTCGAGCCCAACCCGGACCCGGCGACGGTCTTCGACGTCCACGACCTCGCCGCGACCAAGGAGATCGGGCCGTTCACGCTGGAGACCGTGCTGCTGCCGCACTACGTCACGAACCTCGGTATCCGGTTGACCGCACCTGGCGTGTCCGTCGCCTACACCGGCGACAGTGGACCCTCCCCGGACCTGTCAAAGCTTGCCCAGGGCACCGATCTGTTCATCTCCGACGCGACTCTCCAGGGGCCGTCACCGCAGACCACTCCGCGGTACGTGATGACCGCGACCGAAGCAGCTCACGGAGCCCAAGGAGCAACGCGGCTGCTGCTGACCCACTTCTGGCCGGGCTCGGACCGGTCGGTGTCGGTCGCCGAGGCGCGTCAAGAGTTCAGCGGCGAGGTGATCGCGGCCGAGGAGGGACTCACGATTCCACTGTGAGGCGCGCGTGCCGGAAGGCCGAGCGCTGCAGGAGTACGGCTTGGACGACCATTCCGCCGACCCCGATCCAGAGGGCGGTGCGGGTGCCGAGGTGATCGGCCAGGAGGCCACCGACGGGTGCACCGATGACGATGGCGGCTCGGTTGAGGGAACGTATCGTGGCGTTCATCCGGCCGAGGAGGCCGGCCGGCGTGATCGACTGGCGGTAGCCCATCTCGATCGGACTGTCGATGCCGAGTGACAGACCCAGGACGAACTGACCGGCGCACAGCAGGACGATCCCGACAGCGTTGTCGCCGGCGAGTGGCGCAGTCAGGTAGGCGAGCGGGCTGAGCCAGCGGCAGGCGATGATCGTCGGTCCGACCCCGAACCGCCGGCCGACCCAACCGGACGCGGTCGCGCCGATGACCGAGCCGATGCCGCCGAACGCGTACGTCACCCCGAGCCAGAACGCACTCAATCCCAACGTATTGAGCACAAACAGAACGTAGACCGTGGTGAGCAGACCCTGGAAGACGAACCACACGTGCGAGGTCACCGCGAGCGGTCCGAGAGTGCTGTTGCGGTAGACCCAGCTGAGCCCTTCGTGGATCTCCCGACGCAGGTTCCGCGGCTGACCGGTGCCGTTGGCAACTTCCGGCGTTCGCGGCCGGACGGTGGCCAGGACGATGCCGGACAGCAGGTACGACACCGCATCGACCAGGATCGCGGCCGGCGCCCCGATCAGTTTGATCAGTGCACCCGCGAACACCGGTCCGCCGGTCTGCGCGACCGCACTCGTCTGCTCCAGTCGCGCGTACGCCGGTGTGAGCAGCTCGGCAGGCACGAGCGATGGCGGGAACGACTGGTGTGCGGCGTCGTACGCGAGTGACAACGTGCCGAAGACGAGGACGACGGCGATCAGCAGCGGCAGGCTGAGGACGTCCAGCATCGCAGCCAGCGGGATGACGCCCAGCACGAGCGCCCGGGCGAGATCGGCGCCCACGAGCAGCGGCTTGCGGCGGTACCGATCGACGATCACTCCGGCGATCAGGCCGAACAGGAGATACGGCAACCACCGGGCCGCGTTGAGGATCCCGACCTCGGTGCCGGAAGCCTGCAAGGTGACGACGGCAACGACCTGCAGGGCGAGTCCGCTGATGGACGAGCCGACCATCGAGACCGCGTCGGCGATCCAGAAGCGGACGTATCCGCGGTGCTCCAGCAGGCCGGCCACGCCGCAACCCTATGCGGCGTGGCACCCAGCTCTCAGGTCAGGACGCCTCGACGAGCTTTCGGACGTTGGCGATGTCACCACAGCCGGAATCGATCAGCCGGGCACGCTCCTCGGCGAAGGCGTCGCCCAACTGACGGCGTACCTCTTCGGACACGTCCGTCCGCGCCGGGTTGAGCACGTCGCGTTCCTCTTCGTCGAGGTGGTGCGAAAGCGCCTCGGACAGCTCGTGCAGCTTCTCGCTGAAGTCCTCGCTGCCGGTGTCCTCGACCTCCATGAGTTCGAGGAGCGCCGCGTTGCCCTCGTCGTGCTCGTGCTCGGAGTGCTCGACCTCGTCGGCGTCGATCGCGTCCTTCTTCCGCAATTGCGGATAGACCTTCGACTCCTCGGCCTCCGCGTGCGCGATCAGCACCGTCGCCAGGTCGGCGAGTACGGCGGACCGATCGCTCTGCACATCCCGCAGCTCGCGCAGTGCCTCTTCGAACCACCGGTGATCGGCCAGGATGATCTCCACCACGTCGCCACCGGTCGCCGGCAGGATCTTCGGCATCTGGCGCCTCCCTCTCTCGACTGTCTGCCGCGCCGGTACCCAGGTCCATACCGGTTAACCTGCAGGCATGCCGACAGCCCTGGTCCGACGCCCCAGCCCTCGCCTCGCCGATGGCATCGTCACCCACATCGAACGCACGCCGGTCGACGCGGACCTCGCCGTCCAGCAGTGGCAGCGGTACGTCGACGCGCTCAGGACCACGGGTTGGACCACGGTCGAGGTGCCGGCGATCGACGAGTGCCCGGACGGCGTCTTCATCGAGGACACGATGGTCGTGTACGGCGACCTGGCGGTGATCGCCCGCGCAGGCGCGGAGGAGCGCCGGCCGGAAGCCGCGGCGGCCGAACAGGCCGTCGCCGCGCAGGGCTACCGCGTCACCCACATCACCGAGCCCGGCACACTCGACGGCGGCGACATCCTCAAGATCGGTTCGACCGTGTACGCCGGACTCGGCGGCCGGACGAACGAGGAGGGCATCCGTCAATTGGCCGGGGCGCTCGAGCCGCTCGGCGCGACCGTGCACGCCGTACCCGTGAGCAAGGTGCTGCACCTGAAGTCCGCGGTCACAGCATTACCTGACGGGACGGTCATCGGATACGAGCCGCTGGTTGACGACCCGCAGGCGTTCGAGGTGTTCAAACCCGTCCCCGAGGAGTCCGGGTCGCACGTAGTACTGCTGGGGGAGGACCGGCTCTTGATGGCCGCGTCCGCGCCGCAGTCCGCGGAGCAGTTCGAGCAGCTCGGCTACACCCCTGTGGTCGTGGACATCAGCGAGTTCGAGAAGCTCGAGGGCTGCGTCACCTGCTTGTCGGTGCGCTTGCGCCGTTGAGCGAGTGCATCGCCGCTTCAGCCGCGAGCAGCGTCGGGTGCGCGCCAGGCGATCGACGACGCGGTGCAGGGTGCGCAGAACGGATAGACCCCCGGCCGGTCCTCATTCATTCGGCCTATTCTGGTCACTCGCGGGTTCGTCGTCGTCATCCGGTCCGCTTGGTGCCACTTTTGCCAGTGCGGAATCGTCGACGGCGAAGGTCCGCACCGGGCCGGGCGGAGTGTCCGCGGTCTCGAACCGAACGGTGACGCGGCCGAGTCCGGAGCCCCACACCCAGCCGCGGCCGTAGTCAGGATGCGCGACATCCTGACCGGGGTAGTACCCGGTGAGGTCGCGAGCGCGCTCCGGCAGCTCGACCACATCGGGCGGTGCGTCGGCGTACTCGCTCTCGGTGAAGAGGTCGTCCTGGATCCAGTCGGCGAGTGACGAGACGCCAACACCGAGCAACCGGATGCCGCCGGAGATGTCACTCTCCTCGAGCAGCCGGCGGGCGACCCGGGCGACCACCCGCGCGTCGTCGGTCGGCCCGGCCAGCGTGGACGACCGGGTGTGAGTGGTGAAGTCGTGCATCCGGGTCTTCACCGTCACGGTCCGGCCGGACAGTTGCGCCTTCTGCAGGCGTTCGGCGACGCGGTGGGCCATCCGGTCGGCGATCGCGGTGAGCAGTGAGCGGTCGATGATGTCGGTCTCGAAGGTGTCCTCGACACTGACCGACTTGGTCTCGCGGTCACTCACCACCGGCCGGTCGTCGGCGGCGATCGCCAATCGGTGCAGGCTCGAGCCGTGCGCCGATCCGACCTGCCGGATCAGCTCGTCCTCGTTGAGTTGCTGCAGCTCGGCGACGGTCCGCACACCGGCCATGCTCAACCGCTGCGCGGTCGCCGGCCCGACACCTGGGATGACGGTCACCTGCATCGGCGCGAGGAACTCGGCCTCAGTCCCCGCCGGTACGACGACCACGCCGTCCGGCTTGTCCAGATCGCTGGCGATCTTCGCGATCAGCTTCGACGTACCGGCGCCGACTGACGCGGTGAGACCGCCGCTCGCCTTCTGGATCGCTGCCTTCAGGTCCATCGCGATCGCGTGCACGTCGTCGACCGTGAGCCCGGTCAGCCCGGCCGCGGACAGATCGACGAACGCCTCGTCCAGCGACAGCGGCTCGACCAGCGGCGACAGCGCCCGCATCTCCGCCATCACCAGCTGACTCGTCCGCCGGTACACCTCGAACCGAGGCCCCAGGTACGCCGCGTGCGGGCACCGCGATCGTGCCTCCGCGGTCGACATCGCCGACCGGACGCCGTACTTGCGTGCCTCGTACGACGCGGTCGACACAACTCCGCGCAGGCCGATCCCGCCGACCACGACCGGCTTCCCCCGCAACGACGGTTTGTCCCGCTGCTCGACGGCCGCGAAGAACGCGTCCAGATCGACATGCAGCACCGACGGTTCACCACGCACGGACCCAGTCTCGCCGGTAGCACGGACAATTTCGGCCACGTGCTATCTATCGGAGACATGACGAGCTTCCCGGAGCAGTGGGACGACGGCACCGATCCCGCCGGCCCCGCCCACCAGATCCATTGGTACGACGACCGCACCGTCATCATCCGGCAGGCATTGCGGACCAACTTCGAAGGCCCCTTCATCTACCTGCTGCTCGGCACCGAGCGGGCTCTGCTCCTGGATACCGGTACGGGTGACGCCAAGCTGCGGCCGGTCGTGGACAGGCTGCTGTCCGGTCAGCGGTTGATCGTCGCGCACACGCACAGCCACGGCGATCACATCGGTGGCGATGCCGAGTTCGAGGACGTCGTCGGCAAGTCGGCCGAGGACGTGGCGATGTACTTCGGCGTCGACGACTGGCCGAACGACGTGGTCCAGCTCGACCTCGGCGACCGGGTCCTCGACATCATCCCGATCCCCGGGCACCACGCCTCTCACATCGCCGTCTACGACCGGACGACGCGGCTGCTGTTCAGCGGCGACTCGCTGTACCCGGGCCGGCTGTACGTCTTCGACTGGCCCGCGTTCCGGGCGAGCGTGTCCCGGCTGGCCGATTTTGTTGCCGAGGGCAATCCTGTCGAGTGGGTCCTGGGAGCGCACATCGAGCTGACCGCGCGACCGGGGGAGGACTACGAGATGGGGGAGGACAAACACCCGGGCGAGCACGTGCTGCAGTTGGCGCCCGCCGTACTGTCCGAGCTCGCGGAGGTGCTCGAGGAGGCCGGCACGGAACCCGCCCGGATCGTCCGCGACGACTTCATCGTCTACCCGGTCTGAGGCACCACGCGATTGCGCCTCACATCTGTGGGCACCTTCAGGCACACTGAGGCCAGGAGCCAGCAGGGAGGCCATCATGGGTGAGGAAGTCGACCGGGTCGAGTTCACCCGGGCGGACCGGACCGCGTTCCGCGACCAGGTCCATCGCAACCTGGACGCGTTCGCACGGATGTTGCGCGAGGCCCGGTTCGCCCCCGAGCGGCCGATGACAGGAATCGAGATCGAGCTGAACCTGGTCGACGAGCACTTCGACCCGGCGTTCAAGAACTCCGAGGTGCTGAGCGCGATCGAGGACGACGCGTTCCAGACCGAGCTCGGCCAGTTCAACATCGAGATCAACGTGCCACCCGGCCAGATCGACGGCATCGGGCTGGACACGATGGAGTCGAATATCCGCGACAGCCTGAACGCGGCTGAGGAGAAGGCGACCCGGACCGGGTCGTCGATGGTGATAGTCGGCATCCTGCCGACCCTGATGACCGACCACATCCGCCGCGAGGCGCTCAGTACCAACCCGCGCTACGCGTTGCTGAACGACCAGATCTTCGCCGCCCGCGGTGAGGACGTGCAGATCTCGATCGACGGGATCGAGAGGCTGGCGGTGACCGCGGACAGCATCGTGCCCGAGGCCGCCTGTACGTCGACACAGTTTCACCTGCAGGTCACGCCGGAAGCCTTCCCGCGGTACTGGAATGCGGCCCAGTCGATCTCCGGGGTGCAACTCGCGGTCGGCGCCAACTCGCCGTTCCTGTTCGGCAAGGAGTTGATGCGGGAGACCCGGATCCCGTTGTTCGAGCAGGCCGCCGACACCCGCACGCACGAGCTGAAGACCCAAGGCGTCCGGCCGCGGGTCTGGTTCGGTGAACGATGGATCACCTCGATCTTCGACCTGTTCGAGGAGAACTCGCGCTACTACCCGGCACTGCTGCCGGTCACCACGGACGAGGACCCGATCGCCGTCCTGGACCGCGGCGACACCCCGGGCCTTTCGGAATTGCGGCTGCACAACGGGACGATCTATCGCTGGAACCGCCCGGTGTACGACGTTGTCCGGGAGAAGCCCCACCTGCGAGTGGAGAATCGCGTGTTGCCGGCCGGCCCGACCGTCGTCGACACGATGGCCAACGGCGCCTTCTACTTCGGCCTGGTCCGCGCGCTGGCCGACGACGAGCGGCCGATCTGGTCGCAGATGTCGTTCAGCGCGGCGGAAGAGAACTTCCACGAAGCGGCCCGGCACGGCATCGACGCGGAGGTCTTCTGGCCCGGCGTCGGTACGGCGCGCGCGACCGAACTCGTGCTGCGACGCCTGCTGCCGTTGGCTTCTCGGGGTTTGGATGCCTGGGGTGTGGACGCTGCCGTACGTGACCGTCTGCTGGGCATCATCGAGCAACGCTGCCTGACCAATCGCAACGGTGCCGCGTGGCAGGCCGACGAGTTTCATCGACTGTATACAAAGGGATCGCACGGACGTCGCGACGCGTTGCGCGGCATGCTCCGCCGGTACTCCGACCACATGCACGAGAACACTCCTGTGCACGAGTGGCCGATCGACTGAACCGGTTAGCCACGCAGACAACGTGGGACAAGCATGGCCTCACTTCCATCGGTGACCGATGGGGTTGCGGGCGGAACTTCGGTCAGCCGGGCGGAACTGCCGCGCACTTGCCCAAGGCAACTGGGCGGGGAGTTCGATAACGACCCGGACTACAGGGGTGGCGCGTTGGGTGACAGCCCTGCAAAGGTGTGCGCACCGGAAGGTTAGAGAAACCCGTCGCGGGTAGTACTCGGGCACCGGCGCGACTGCCGCAACGGCCGCTGCGCCGATGGTGGAGTGCTACCCGCACGACGATCAGCCGTCCGTCACGACCGCGACACAGCTGGTGTAAATGCAGCGGATGCCGACCACGGTCGAGAGCAGTATCGTTCGGAACGGGTCGACACGACACCCGGAGGTGAGGCAGGGCGATGACGACCATCGTCGTGGGTTACGTGCCGAAGGCGGAGGGCCGTGCAGCCCTTCGACGCGCGGCGGAAGAGGCGACGCTTCGTGACGCGAAGCTGGTAGTGGTGAACTCACACAGGGGCGGGCGGAGCTTCGACAGCGACGAGGCGTCGGCCAGTGACGCCGCCCTGGCAGAGGTACGGGAGCAACTCGACTCGACCGGTGTGCCGTACGAGGTGCGGCAGCTGGTGCGTGGACTCGACCCGGCGGAGGACCTGGTGGCCGTCGCCGAGCAGGTGCACGCGGAGTTCATCGTGATCGGCCTTCGGCGCCGGAGCCCGGTCGGCAAGCTCATCCTCGGCAGCAACGCCCAACGGGTGCTGCTCGACGCTCCGTGTCCGGTGCTGGCCGTGAAGGCCGACGAAGGGGAGGACTGAGGTGACTTCGACACGCAGCAAGAAGCTGTGCCTCGCACAGCAGCCCGACGCCGACGAGATGCTGAGCAGAGATCCGTTCGCACTCCTGGTGGGCATGCTGCTCGACCAGCAGATCCCGATGGAGCGCGCGTTCGCGGGCCCGGTCGCGATCGCGAAGCGGATGGCCGGTCCCTTCGATCCCTCCACGGTCGCGCACTACGATCCGGACGCCTTCGTCGAGGTGGTGGCCGGCCCGCCGGCCGTGCACCGGTTCCCGACCGCGATGGCCGCCCGGATCCAGACCCTGGCCAAACACCTCGACGAGGAGTACGGCGGTAACGCCTCGGGCCTGTGGTCCGATGTCAAGTCAGGGGACGACCTGCTGGCCAGGCTGTCGGCCCTGCCGGGGTTCGGCGCGCAGAAGGCGAAGATCTTCGTCGCGTTGCTCGGCAAGCAACTCAAGGTCCGGCCGCGGGGCTGGCGCGAGGCATCCGAGCCGTACGGCGAGGACGGCGCGTACAAGTCCGTCGCGGACGTGATCGATGTGGCGTCGTTGGTGAAGGTGAGACAGTTCAAGCAGGAACAGCAGCTGGTCCAGCAACGCGTGGTGGCCCGGCCGCTGCGGCGGACCCGGAACGGCTGAGGACGACTCAGAAGGCGACAGTATTTGAACGTTGAAGTGTTCGGGCCTCTCCCGGTGCGGCGTCGACCGCCCGGCAGGGGCCTGACTACGTCGTTCGGGGGGTCGCGGCGCGCTCGGGCTTGGTTCGCGGATTACAATGTAGTGTTGCCGCCGCCTGACCAGCGAGCAGCCGCACTCAGCCGTATCCGGAATCAGCATCGCCAGCACCACCAACGTCGTACCGCCGTATTACAAACCCTGCGTCAGACGAGAGGTAATTCGTGTCGTCCAGCTCGTCCGAGAATCTTCCCGCCGAGTCAGCCCGGGCCGTGGCCGCCACTGCCCGCAGCACGGCTCCGAGGACCAGCGCCCGAGTGACCGAGTCGCCCGCCAAGAAGGCGGCCGTGAAGAAGGCCGCGGCCAAGTCTGCTGCCGCCACCAAGGAGGACGGTATCCCCGCGAAGAAGGCCGCCGCGAAGAAGGCGCCGGCGAAGAAGGCCGTCTCCGAAGCCGGGCTTGCGATCGATCCCAAGACCGGCAAGCCGCGCTCGCTGGACGAGGTCGACGAAACCGACTTCAGCCCTGACGCGGTGAAGCCGCTGGAGAAGGAGCTCACCGAGGACGAAGGCTTCGTCGTCTCCGAGGCCGACGAGACCGACGAGCCCGAGCAGCAGGTCATGGTCGCCGGTGCGACCGCCGACCCGGTGAAGGACTACCTGAAGCAGATCGGCAAGGTCCCGCTGCTGAACGCCGAGCAGGAGGTCGAGCTCGCCAAGCGGATCGAGGCCGGCCTGTTCGCCGAGGAGCAGTTGGGCGACGAGGCCGCCAAGCTCAAGGACAAGGTCCGCGACGAGTACGACTGGATCTCCGAGGACGGCCGCCGGGCGAAGAACCACCTGCTCGAGGCCAACCTGCGCCTGGTGGTGTCGTTGGCCAAGCGCTACACCGGCCGCGGCATGCTGTTCCTGGACCTGATCCAGGAGGGCAACCTGGGCCTGATCCGTGCGGTCGAGAAGTTCGACTACACCAAGGGGTACAAGTTCTCGACGTACGCCACCTGGTGGATCCGGCAGGCGATCACCCGCGCGATGGCCGACCAGGCCCGCACCATCCGGATCCCGGTGCACATGGTCGAGGTCATCAACAAGCTGGCCCGTGTCCAGCGGCAGATGCTGCAGGATCTCGGTCGCGAACCCACTCCGGAAGAGCTCGCCAAGGAGCTCGACATGACCCCGGAGAAGGTCATCGAGGTGCAGAAGTACGGTCGCGAGCCGATCTCGCTGCACACTCCGCTCGGTGAGGACGGCGACTCCGAGTTCGGCGACCTGATCGAGGACTCCGAGGCGATCGTGCCGGCCGAGGCAGTCTCCTTCACGCTGTTGCAGGAGCAGCTGCACGCGGTTCTGGACACGCTGTCCGAGCGCGAGGCGGGTGTCGTCTCGATGCGGTTCGGTCTGACCGACGGCCAGCCGAAGACGCTGGACGAGATCGGCAAGGTCTACGGGGTGACCCGGGAGCGGATCCGGCAGATCGAGTCCAAGACGATGTCGAAGCTGCGCCACCCGTCCCGCTCGCAGGTCCTCCGGGACTACCTGGACTGATTGATGGGCCAGTGGATCGCCGGCGTGCTCGCGCTGGTGATCCCTGTCCTCGATACGGCTTCACTGGCCGCCACCGTGCTCACGGCGGCGGCCTTGCTGTTCACGCTTCTCCTGGTCGCCCGGTCCACCGCGCCCGCGACCGCTCCACTTCTCGCGATCGCCACCTCGGTCCGTGAGATCGCCGAGGAGACCGCGTTCCTGCGGCTCCGCGATCCCGACGCCGCCGGACGGCCCCACCCACGAGCACCCGGACGTTAGCGCACTGCCTCGCTGACCGATCCGTCTCTCACTCGTGGAGTTTCGTCATGCCTTCTTTCCTGGAGGCACCGGTCGCCGGTGCCTATCACCTCATCACCTCACTCGTCACAGCCATCGAGCCGCTCACCGGTGCATATGCCGCGGTCGTCGCGATCGTCTTGTGCACACTCGCCGTACGCCTGCTGCTGCTTCCGCTCAGCCTCCGGGCTCACCGTGGTCTGAAAGCCGGTGCCGAGCTGATGCCTCAACTGCGTGAGATCACGCAACAACATCAGAAAGATCCGGAGCGCGTACGGCGTGAGGTCGCGAAACTGCAGGCGGAGTCGGGGACGACGCTGTTCGCCGGCTTCCTGCCGATGCTCGCGCAGTTGCCGTTCTTCTGGTTGATGTACACGCTGTTCTCCCGCGCGGCGGTGGCGGGGGAGTCGAACCAGTTGATCAGCGGCAGCCTGCTCGGTGCGCCGCTCGGTCAGCACTGGCCGGTGCTCACCGGGACGCCCGCGTTCCTCGCCCTCGCCGTACTGCTCGCGGTCGTCGCCTGGTTCTCGGCCCGCCTGCAGGTTCGGCAGTTGGACGACACGGCGACACCGCTGACCCGCGGCTTGGCCCGGATCCTTCCGTTCGGAACCTTGGCCACCGCGGCCTTCGTCCCGCTCGCGGCCGGCCTGTACCTGCTGACCACGACCACCTGGACGGTGGTCGAACGGACCATCCTGCAACGCTGACACCTGCACGATCAGAGCTCGGACAGTTCGTTGCGACCCGCTGGACGATTCTGCTACCGTCTTTAATAAATCCGGTTGCATAATGAGTAGGGGTCATGGACGGTACCCGAGGAGCCGCTCAGGTCGAGCGATCGGCGAATCAGGCCGCCTGTTTGCTCTTCCTGGCTGACACCGATGGTGCGCAGACGGTCGGGGTCATCAGCGCGGGGACCGGACTGTCGCGACCCACGGTGCACGCCGTCCTCGACGATCTCCTCGAGGCCGGTCTGGTGGTGTCCACCGAACCGTCGACGGTCGGGCCGGGGCGGCCGGCGCGTGCCTTTCGGTTCGCTCGGGAAGCTGGGCTTGTTGCCGGTGTGGACCTTGGCCCGCGCGGGGCACGGGCCGTCATCTGCGATCTGTCCGGCCGCCGGCTGGCTTACACCGAACTCAAGCGCGACCGGCGCGCCGAGGTCGCCATGATCCAGCGCGCCATCAACGCCGCGGCGGATGCGGGCTCGATCGATGTCGGGAGACTTCGTGCGGTCGGCGTAGCTCTGCCCGGTGTGATCGAGACGAGCGGTCACCTGCGCGCCAGTCTCGCGCTGCCCGAACTGGTCGGCCTGCCGGTCGCGGAGACCGTGTCCCAGGACCTGGGCTGTCCAGTTGCCATCGACAACGACATCAAGCTGGCCGCACTGGCCGAGCAGCGCGCCGGCGCCGGGCGCGGGTACTCCGATGTCGTCTACCTCCAGATCGGTCGCCGGTTGTCCGTGTCGATCGTGCTGAACGGAGTCATCCGGCAAGGACGCCACCGCCTCGCCGGTGAACTCGGCGCGCAGCGAGGTATGCGCTGGACGCGAAATGCCCAGCGGGGACAGCTGAAGTGGACGTCGCATCCGACCAGTGAGGCCGTGCTGACGGCGGCAGCTGGTGGCGATCCGGACGCCCAAGCAGAGGTCGAGGACTTCTGCGAGCAGATCGCCGGACGCATCGCGACCGTGCTGCTGGTCGTCGATCCGGAAGTCGTGGTCGTGCGGGGCGGGCTCCCGCAGGACACCGGCGCGCTCCTTCGTCCGCTCGCCGCAGCGGTCGAGAAGGAGTTGGTCTTCCCCGAGCGCCCACCGTTCGTCGCCTCGGCCCTGGGCCGTGAGGCCGTGGTGCTCGGGGCGGTCGGCAACGCGTTCGACCAGTTCAGTTCCGGCATTTACGGGGTCCACGACTATCCGAGTCCGTGGACCCAGCTCACCCACGATGTGGAGAGGACCAGTAAGTGAAGCTAGGAGTCAGCACATATTGCTTTCACTCGCTCATGGCGAGCGGCGAGATGGACCTGATCGGTGTTCTGGATTGGGTCGCGGCATCGTCGGCCGGGCACCTGGAGATCGCCGGCATGGACGGGGAGTTCTACCTGGAGCACGACGACCTCGTGCGCGATGCGGCCAAGCAGGCCGACGATATCGGCGTACCGATCGTGAACTACCTGGTCAGCGGCGACCTGCGGACGGCCGACGACAAGGAGATCGACCGCCTCCGCCGGCAGCTGGATGTCGCCCACCGGTTCGGCGCCGGCATCTTCCGCCACGACGTCGCCCCGTGGGACTGGCGTGAGCAGGACCCGGGGGAGTTCGAGTCGACGTTCGAGCGGGTCGTGGAAGGCTGCCGTGCGGTCGCCGACCACGCCGCGGAGTTGGGCATCGTGTCGACGATCGAGAACCACGGCTTCTTCATGAACGGCAGCGACCGGCTGGCCCGGCTGGTCCACGCCGTGGATCGCCCGAACTTCCGGGTCACACTCGATCTCGGCAACGGACTCTGCGTCGGCGAGGTGCCCGGCAAGACTGCCGCCGGACTGATCGACATCGCGGCGTCCGTGGGCGTGAAGGACTTCCACATCCGCCGGTCGGCAGGAGACGGCTGGCTCAAGACGCTGGCCGGGGACTACCTGCTCGGCACGATCGCGGGGCACGGCGATATGGACCTGGCGGGCCTGCTGGCTGTGGTCAGCAGCAAGCCCGAGCTGCCGGTGAGCCTCGAGTTCGAGGGCCTGGAGGCGACTCCGAAGGCCATCGAGCGCGGGCTCGCGAACGTCCTCCGAATCGCGGAAGGTGTTGCCTGATATGACGACGCGAGTTGCTGTCATCGGACTGGGCGCCATCGCGACCCAGCACCTGATCTCGTACCAGAAGAACCCCCAGGCCGAACTGGTGGCCGTGTGTGACATCGACCGGGTGCGTGCCAAGGCGCGAGCCGACGAGTTCGGTGTGCCGCGGGCAACGGATGTGGTCGACGAGATCCTGACCGATCCCGAGGTCGACGCTGTGAGTATCTGCGTGCCGAACCTCCTGCACGCCAAGATCGCGGAGGCGGCGCTGCGAGCCGGCAAGGACGTGCTGGTCGAGAAGCCGATGTCCGTGACGGTCGACGAAGCCGAAGCGCTGGTCCGGGCGACCCAGGAAACCGGGCAGGCTCTGCAGATCGGCTACGTCCGGCGCTTCGCCCCGAACGCCTTGGTGACAAAGCGTTTCCTGGACGAGGGCGAGTTCGGCGACATCTACGCCGCGCGGGCGACGATCATCCGTGCCGCCGGCAACCCCGGTGGATGGTTCGGCGACGTCGACATCTCCGGTGGTGGCCCACTGATCGACCTGGGTGTCCACATCATCGACCTGTGCTGGTACCTGATGGGCATGCCGACCGCGGTCTCGGCGTCGGGGGCGACGTTCTCGCCGCTCGGTGCCCGGGACAACATCCAGCACCTCTCCCGGTACCGGGCCGCGTCGGAGTCGCGGGTCAACAACGTCGAGGACTACGCGACCGCACAGATCCGGTTCGAGGGCGGGGCGGTCCTCGACGTGGACACGTCGTACTCCCTGCACGCGCGCAACGCGACGAGTGTGAAGATCCACGGCGACAAGGGCGGGGCGGAGATCGAGCCCGAGCTGCTGATGATCACCGAGCGCCACGACACCCTGTTGCACATCCAGCCGCAGATCGATTCTCTCGGGTTCGACTTCGGCACCGGTTTCGCCAACCAGATCGATCACTTCCTGCGGATCTGCCGCCGTGAGATCCCGGCCGACGCGACGGCGGAGCAAGGCCTCGAGATGGCTCGCATCCTGACGGCGATCTACGAGTCCGCCAGGACCGGATCCGAGGTGCCCATCACTCGCTGACCGGAGCCGGCGAGGCTGGACCCCAGTCTCGCCGGCCCAGCTTGCCGACCGTTGTCAAAGGCAACGACAAGAAGCGCCCGGCTGGAGGCGATGCGGCACCAATGAACGTCTCAGGTCTCCCGGGGGAGTGGAAGGTGGATCGTGAACGTCGCGCCGTGGGGATCGGTGTCGGTGACGGTCACCCTTCCCCGGTGGGCGGCGACCAGCGCGGCGACGATGGACAGGCCCAGACCGGAGCCGCCGGTGGCGCGGGCACGGGCTGAGTCGGCGCGGTAGAAGCGTTCGAAGACGCGGGCCTTCTGCTCCTCGGTCAGCCCGGGGCCGGTGTCACTCACCTCGAGAATCGCCTCGCCGTCGCGGGTGCCGACCGAGACCGTGATCGGCGCCTCGGGCGGGGTGTGGTGGAGCGCGTTGCTGACCAGATTGCCGAGTACCTGGCGCAGGCGCGCCTCGTCGCCCGCGACCACCGGTGCTTCGGAGCCCGGCAGGATCTTCAGGGAGATGTCGCGGTCCGGCTGCACCGCCTGGGCGTTGTGCAACGCGTCCGCCGCGACCGGCAGCAGGTCGACCGGCTCCATCTTCAGCGGCCGCTGTTGATCCAGACGGGCCAGCAGGAGCAGGTCGTCGACGAGGAGGCCCATCCGCTTGGCCTCGTCCTCGATCCGCCGCATGGTGTCCGAATCCACCGCGTCGCCGCGCTGCCGGCTGAGTTCCGCGAATCCACGGATGGAGGTCAGTGGTGTCCGCAGTTCGTGGGAAGCATCGGCCACGAACCGGCGCATGCGGTCTTCCGACTGCCTGGCAGCGTCTTCGGACCGGCGGGCGGCGAACTCGGACGCGGTCCGCTGCGCGAACGCGGTCTCGATCTGCCCGAGCATCTGGTTCAGCGCGAGCGACAACCGGCCGACCTCGGTCCGCGGATCCCGTTGCGGCACCCGCTGACTCAGATCACCACCCGCGATCGCGACGGCCGTGTGCTCGACGTCTTCCAAACCGCGCAGACTTCGCCGTACGACGTACGTCCCGACGCCGGCCAGCAACACCAGCAGGATGAGGGCGGCCGCCGCTTGTACGCCGATCAGTCGCTGGATGGTGCGGTCCATGTCGCCCAGGCTCTGGGCCACTGTCACGGAACCGTTGCCGTTGTCCAGCGGCAACGCCACGACGCGCCAGGTCGCGTTGCCGGACACGGCGTCGGTGTTGAACGGCTTCCCTTCGAGGGCGCGCACCTGGTTGAGATTGAGTTTGGGCAGGTCCGGCAGCGGCTCGGTCTCGGCCAGCGGCGCCCGGAACGGCGACTCGTCCGGAGTGCCCTCGGAGTCGTTGAACTGGACGACGATCAGGCTCGGCAGCGGCCGGTTCCGGCCAGGTCCTGGCCGGGGCGGCCGGTTGGAGGTGCCGTCGTCCTGCTGGAACGCGGCGGCCGTCTTCGTCAGTTGGGTGTCGACCCGGTCGACCAGATAGCCGCGCATGATCGTCGTCGCCAGCACACCGGACGCGACCAGGGCCAGCGCCACCAGCGTCAGGAGTACGACGACGATGGTGACGCGGAGGGGGTACCGGTCGGTGAAACGCCGGTGGGTGAGCTGCATCAGTTCGGGCCTCGCGGCGTGCGTAGGACATAGCCGACGCCCCGGACGGTGTGCAGGAGCTTCTGATCGCCGGTGTCGACCTTGCGGCGCAGGTACGACATGTACGACTCGACCACACCTGCGTCACCGGCGAAGTCGTAGTTCCAGACCGCGGACAGGATCTGGCCCTTCGACATCACCCGCTCGGCATTCTCCAGCAGGCAGCGCAGCAGCTTGAACTCGGTGAGTGACAGCTGGACGGCCTGGCCGGACTTGAAGACCTCGTAGCTGTCCTCGTTCAGCTCCAGGTCGGCATACCGCAGTACGGCGGCATCGGTCGTGGTCTGCTCGCGGTGGCCGGACCGGCGGAGCAGTGCGCGGACCCGGGCGACCAGCTCGTCCAGGCTGAACGGCTTGGTGACGTAGTCGTCCCCGCCGGTGTGCAGACCGAGCACCTTGTCCTCGACCGCGTCGCGAGCGGTGAGGAACAGCACCGGTACGTGCCGGTCCTCACCGCGCAGCCGGCGGACCACCTCGAAACCGTCCAGGCCGGGCATCATCACGTCCAGCACGACCAGGTCGGGTTCCACCTCCCGGGCCTTGCGCAGCGCCTCGGCGCCGTGGGTCGCCGTGGTGACCTCGTACCCGGCGAAACGCAGACTCGCGGACAGCAGTTCGACGATGTTCGGCTCGTCGTCGACCACCAGCAGATGCGGGCTCATGCCCTCAGTCTGCCGCTCCTCCCCGTGCGAAGCCTGGAAGGTTCCTGGCAATCAGCTGTGAGTCGTCACCCCGAGATCACCGGGGACCGCGGCCGAACCCCCACTTCTCGCCGGCGGCCTCGCGGACCGTGCCGTCGTTGATCGAGGAGGCGGTGGCCTTGCCGTCGGCAACCACGGCGGACACGGTGACCTTGTTGCCGGTCTTCACGTCGTCGATGCCGTCCCGGGCAGCGTTCACCAAGGTGTCCTCGGTGATCGCGTAGGTCCGGCTGTAGCCGTCCTCGCTCTTGACCGTGATCGAGTCCTTGCTGACCGCCGTCACCTCGCCGCGCTGGGTGGCGACGGTCTGGTAGGTCCCGTCGTCCTTCTTGACCACGAACTCGCCGTGCAGTGCGCCGCCGAGGCCGAACTGGCCGCGGTGACCTGGCCCACCCTTGCCTGGCTCACCCGGCTTGTCCGGCGTGGCGGAAGGGTTGGACGGTGAGGCCGAGGGGGATGGGGTCGGGTCCGCGCTGGACGATGCCCACGCGACTCCGCCTGCCACGGTGGTGGCCACCACCGCTGCCGCCGTGCCGGCCAGCCGCCAGCGATTCTCGATGAGCTTCTGGTACGACGCCATGCTGAAGTGCCTTCCGTACTGCGTGCCAGGCCGAGCACCTGGCACTGGTCCTTCCTACGCTGCCTTGCCAACCTTGGACGAAGCTCCGGTGCGGCTAAGAAAACCCTGGCAATCGGACGGCTGCAGAGCGCGACTAGACCAGGAACAGCACGGCGGTCAGCCACACCGCGGCGGCGAGCGACGCACCGATGAACTCGATCAGGATCGACAGGCCGGTCGCCCGCAGCGCGTGCTTGGTCGACGTCCAGGCGTGCGCGTGGGCGCCGAGCCGCTGCCGCTCGGACAGGTAGACGCCGAGCGGGAAGCCGACGAACATGCCGACCACCGGGATCACGAAGAACCCGACGATGCCGAGCAGGACGCCGACGAACATGGATCGCCGGGGTACTCCGGATTCCCGGAGCCGCCGCTCCGGTACGACGTACTTGACCACCTGACTGGCACCGATCAGGACGATCGCGGCGGCCAGCACGATCCAGCCGGTCGGGCTCTGCTCCTCCAGCGCCCAGACCAGGATCGCTGCCAGGCTCAGGAGCGCGCCGGGCAGCACTGGGATGACGATGCCCGCGATGCCGACGAAGATCGCGACCCCGACCAGGACCGTCCCAACACTGTTCACATGGGCCACTCTGCCGCAAAACAGGGCCCCGTAGGGTGGGCACATGCCCCAGCTGCACGAACTGGTCACCGCACTCGCTGCTCCCTGGGTGGTTCTCTCGCCGCGCTCCGGTCAGCTCACCGCCACCGGCGCGGAGGGTGTCTACGCCCGGGACCGGCGGATACTGTCCCGGCTCAGCGTCACGGTCGACGGTGAGCCCCCGGTCCCGATCCACGCGGACGAACGCACCGCCTCGTCCCACGAGTACGTCGCTGTGGTCGAAGGACTGGGCGACTCCAACCGCCACGACCCGACCGTGATGCTGTACCGCACCCGGGAGGTCGGCACCGACGGTATGACCGAGCGGATCAGACTGGTGAACCGGTCCCGCGAGACGGTCGCGTGCCGCCTGGACGTTGCCCTCGGCACCGATCTGGCCGGGACGGCGGCGGTCCGCAGCGGAGCCGCCGCGGACCTGCCCGAGCTCAGCCCGGCGTACGACGGCCCGGCCCGGCTGCACTGGGACAACTCCGGGACCCGGGTGACCGCTCGCCTCGACCCCGGCGTGACCGCGAGACCGCGGCTCGAGCCGGGGGAGGAGTTCACCCTGACCGTGCAGGTCACCGCCGATTTCCCGAAGGGCACCACCGACTTCAGCATCGACCCACCGGCACCCCAGCTGCCGTACAAGTTCGGCGTCCACTGTGACGACAAGCGAGTGGAACGCTGGGTCGATCGGTCGCTCGCCGATCTGCAGGCCCTGCAACTCGCGGCCGGCGACGACCGCTACCTCGGCGCCGGACCGCCTTGGTACCTGACGCTCTTCGGCCGCGACTCGCTGATCTCGTCCGGCATGCTGATCCCGGTCGATCCCGAGCTGGCCGCAGGAACGCTCCGGGCACTGGCCGCGTGGCAAGGCACCAAGGTCGACCTGGACTCGGCCGAGCAGCCGGGCAAGATCCCGCACGAGCTCCGCGCCGAGGTCGCCGATCACGGCGGCGGCCTGGTCCTGCCGGCCGCGTACTACGGTACCCACGACGCGACCCAGCTCTGGATCATGACCCTGCACAAGGCCTGGCGCTGGGGCATGCCCGCCGACGAGGTCAGGGAGCTGCTGCCGAACCTCACCCGCGCGCTCAGCTGGATGAAGGCGTACGCCGACCCTGACGACGACGGCTTCCTCGAGTACGTCGACGAGTCTGGCCACGGCCTGGCCAACCAGGGCTGGAAGGACTCGGCCGACGCGGTGCAGTGGCCGGACGGCACGATTGCCGGCGCACCGATCGCGTTGTGCGAGGTCCAGGGCTACGCGTACGCAGCAGCGGTCAAGGGAGCCGAGCTGCTGGAGGCGCACGACGAGTCCGGTGACGAGTGGCGCGAGTGGGCCGCCGCGTTGCAGGAGCGGTTCCGCAGCGCCTTCTGGGTCGACGGCTATCCGGCCATCGCTCTCGACGGCGAGAAGAACCCGGTCGCGGGCCGCGCCTCCAACATGGGCCATCTGCTCGGCACCGGGCTGCTGGACGCGGAAGAAGAGCAGACCGTCGCCGACGTCCTGGCCGGCGGGGATCTCGACAGCGGCTTCGGGCTGCGAACCTTGTCCACGGCAATGACCCGGTTCAACCCACTCGGCTATCACACCGGCAGCGTCTGGCCGCACGACACCGCGATGGCGATCGAGGGCCTGTACGCGACCGGGGAGTCCGCCCGCGCATCGTCGTACGTCGAGGGCCTGATCCGTGCCGCGGAAGCTTTCGACTACCGGCTGCCGGAGTTGTACGGCGGCCGCGGCCTGCTCGAGGAGTCGACGCCGACGCCGTACCCGCTGTCGTGCCGTCCGCAGGCCTGGGCGGCCGCCTCCGCGATCGCGGTGGTCGTCGCGGCACTGGGGATCGAACCCGACGTCCCGGGCGGCACGCTCGTGCTGAACCCGGCAGAGTCGATGCCCTGGGAGTTCCTCAAGGTGTCCGGCCTGCGGCTGGGCAAAGACCCGCTGTCACTGGAGTGGCGTTCCGGCGAACTGACAGTGCTGGAGGCCCCGAAGGACCTCCAGCACTGATCGCGGGTCGGTGCGTCTGGTCGCGGGGGTCAGACCGTGAGTACGGCGGCCGTCGCGAGCACCAGGTAGACCGCGGCGACGAGACGGTTGCGCCACTGGCTCGTCGTACGCACGGAGCGGACGCGGCGGCCGATGGCGTCGGCGCCGACGGCGTAGCAGAGGTCGAGCGACAGTCCGATGATGAGCGCGCCGACACCGAGCAGGAGCATCTCGGTGCGGAGTTGGTCGGGGCCGGCGCCGCGGCTGGTGAACTGGGGGAGGAAGGCCAGGAAGAACAGGGCCGCCTTCGGGTTGAGCAGGTTCACCACCACGCCGTCGCGGAAGATCCGGGCGAGCGGTGCGGGCGGGACGCCGCCGGTCGGCTCGGTGGTGGGTGCCTTGAGCATCTTCACGCCGAGGTAGGCCAGGTACAGCGCGCCGGTCAGGGTGATCGCGGTGAACAAGGCCGGTGAGGCCTTGACCAGCGTCGCCAGCCCCAGCGCGGCGACGACGATGTAGACGAGCGTGCCGGTCTCGATCGCCAGTGCGGACACCACCCCGGCCCGGCGCCCCTGGGTGAGGCTGCGGAGCGAGATGTAGAGGTTGTTCGGCCCGGGCATCCCGACCAGCACCACCGTCGTACCGGCGAATCCCAACAGCTGCGCGATCCCCATGATCTCTCTCCCTCTCGAACTGGACTGCCTTCTGGTACTAGCCTGGCGGCGCGAGAAGCAGTCCACCCGAGCCAATAGGGGGAGAAGTGGACCGTTCTGGGGATGCGGCCGTCCTGGCGGACCTGATCGGCGGCCGGCTGACCGGACGCGGCGGTGGTGGCCTGTACCGCCGGCTGGCCGATGCGATCGCCGCGCTGATCGGCTCGGCCGAGCTCCCGGTCGGCGCCCGCCTGCCCGCCGAACGCCGCCTCGCCGAGGCCCTGGCGGTGAGTCGTGCGACCGTCGTCGCGGCGTACGACGAACTGCGCGCACGTGGCCTGGTGGAGAGCCGCCGGGGCAGCGGTACGACGGTCGCGCGGGCCGCGAGCCGTGGTCGTTCACGAGCGGACAAGCGGATGCCGGCGGGGTACGGCGAATCCCTCTTCCACCGGATCGCGGTCGGGCCGGGCGAGGTCATCTCGCTGACGTACGCCGTCGACCCGGGCATGCCGGAACTCGCCGGCGAACTGATCGAGCTGGCGACGAGCGACCTACCTACGCTGCTCGACGACGTCGGCTATCACCCGCGTGGACTGCAGGTGCTGCGAGAGCGGATCGCCGAGCACTTCGACGAGTCCGGTCTGCCGACGTCGCCCGACGAGATCGTCGTGACCACGGGTGCGCATCAAGCGATCGCATTGGTGACCCAGATGTATCTGCGCAGCGGCGCGGCTGTGGTGATCGAGCAGCCCAGTTGGCCCGGCTGCTTCGATCTGTTCGGGGCGGCCGGTGGGCGGGTGGTCGGCGTACCGCTGGATGACGCGGGGATCAGGCCCGACCTGCTGACCGCTGCGTTCGCGGAGCACGAGCCGGCCATGTTGTTCGTGATGCCGACGTTCCACAACCCGACCGGGCGGCTGATGTCGGCGAACCGGCGACGGCAGGTCGCGGAGTTGGCGGCGAAGCATGGCGTGGTGGTGGTCGAGGACAACGCGTATTCGGCCTGGGACCCGGCCGGACCGTCGATCCCACCGCCGGTGGCGGCGTACGCCCCAGACGGTAGTGAGGTGCTGTCGATCGGGTCGGTGTCGAAGGCGGTGTGGGGTGGTCTGCGGATCGGGTGGATCCGGGCGTCGCGGCCGCTGGCGGAGCGGCTGGCCCGGCACAAGGCGCTGGCCGATCTCGGGAGTCCGGTGATCGATCAGGCGCTCACGGCCCGGCTGCTGCCTCGGTTGACGGAGCTGACGTTGGCGCGGGCGCGGGTCGCGACGGCGCGGCGGAAGCTGATGGGTCAGTTGCTGACCGAACGACTGCCCGACTGGGAATGGTCGGAGCCCGAAGGTGGGTCGGCGTTGTGGATCAAGTTGCCGGAGACCGATGCTCGGGTGTTCGCCCAGGTGGCGCTGCGACATGGTGTGGAGGTGGTGGCCGGCCGGGCGATGGATCCGACGGGTGCGTACGACGACCACCTGAGGGTGCCGTTCGCGTATCCGGAGCCGGTGCTCGACGACGCAGTGGACCGGTTGGCCCGGGCCTGGCAGGAACTCCGCCGCCACGGCCCACCACCCGACGTACCAATGGTCTGACGTGACGGATGGCGGTCACCCTCTCGGGTGACCGCCATCGGAGCCTCTATGACTTTGGCGCCGTCGTTGGCGCGTTTATGAAGCTAGGGCTTACCGCTCGTCCTCCGCCGCGGCGACGGTCGGGGCGGCTTCGAGGCGGCCCGTCTCGTCGTGGATGGTGATTGCGATGTTGCGCAGCTTCTCCGCGTGTTCCCGGCTGTGGTGGGCGCAGAAGAGTAGCTCCCCACCGCTGGTCAGGGTGACACGGACGTAGGCCTGCGCGCCGCAGCGGTCACAACGGTCCGCAGCCGACAGGGTCGAACTCGGGGCGAGTGCTGTAGTCACTTGAGGCCTCATCTCATCTAGTTCCGTACTCACCAGATAGCAACATCCTGACATGCGGATCGCTTCCCGGTAGGGGCAGCGTGTCCGTATGTGAGACGAACCACCTGTTCCCGTATGACGCATCCTGACGAGGAATCGTTTCGGATGCAGTCGAATTGTTGTTTCCGGCGCGTGTCGGGCGTGTCCTCTTTCACTGTGCGCCATGACATCGTCACTGCGCGCTGAAGATCGGAGTGTCGTACACCACTCCGGATCGAGTCCGGATCGATACCTGCCGAAGCACCTTTCTCCTCTGCCGATCGATGCTCCGGGTGTACCCCGGCGCTGACCTGGACCGGTCATGGGGCCTCCCGGCCTGGACTGAGGAGCGCAGGGAGCGAAGCGACTGGAGTGACGAGGGAAGGCCGGGAGCCAAGGCCCCATGACCCCGCCGGTGCCGAAGGCCCGGCCAAGAGCTCCGCCCCGCCTTCCAGGTTTTGGGGGTACGGCGGCATAGGGTGTGAACATGCGTTCGGACCCGGCCGGTCCGGGACGCGGTGCAGTCAGCTTGTGAACCAGTGAAGGAGCCCAGTGGCCGCCCCGACGCCTCGCAGTACCGAGCTCGACCCGACGTACAACGCCCGCCATCTGCTCGTCCTCGAAGGTCTCGAGGCGGTCCGGAAGCGGCCCGGTATGTACATCGGGTCCACCGACAGCCGCGGCCTGATGCACTGCCTGTGGGAGATCATCGACAACGCCGTCGACGAGGCCCTGGCCGGACACGGCGAGCGGATCGACGTCGTCCTCCACAAGGACGGCTCGGTCGAGGTGAAGGACCGCGCCCGTGGCATCCCGGTCGACATCGAGCCGAAGACCAAGCTGAGCGGTGTCGAGGTCGTGTTCACCAAGCTGCACGCCGGCGGCAAGTTCGGCGGCGGGTCGTACAACGCCTCCGGCGGCCTGCACGGTGTCGGCGCCTCGGTGGTGAACGCGCTGTCCGCGCGGCTCGACGTCGAGGTCGATCGCGGCGGTGTGGTCTGGACCACCTCCTTCCGGCGCGGCGTCGCCGGAGAGTTCGACGGCGAGGGCGCCAACGCGAGCTTCAGCCCGGCGAAGGGCCTGCGCAAGGCCGGCCGGGCGAAGAAGGGTGTCACCGGCACCCGGATCCGGTACTGGGCGGACCGGCAGGTCTTCACCCGGGACGCGGCCTTCAACTACGACGAGCTGGTCACCCGGGCGCGGCAGACGTCGTTCCTGGTGCCGGGGCTCGAGTTGGTGATCCGCGACGAGCGCGGTGACGAGGCCACCGAGGAGTCGTTCAAGCACGACGGCGGGATCAGCGAGTTCTGCGAGTTCCTGGCCACCGACCAGAAGGTCACCGAGGTGATCCGGCTCAGCGGCACCGGGAACTTCACCGAGACCGTGCCGATGCTGGACGACGCCGGCCACATGACCCCGACCGACGTCGAGCGCGAGCTCGAGGTCGACATCGCGGTCCGCTGGGGCGACGGGTACGAGACCGAGCTCCGGTCCTTCGTGAACATCGTGGCCACGCCGAAGGGCGGCACGCACGTGGCGGGCTTCGAGCGTGCCCTGTCGAAGAGCTTCACCAACGCGCTGGACGGCACCCGGCTGCTGAAGAACGGCGAGGAGGTCATCAAGGACGACGTCCTGGAGGGGCTGACCTCGGTGGTGACGGTCCGGCTGGCCGAGCCGCAGTTCGACGGCCAGACCAAGGAGGTCCTCGGGACGCCGGCCGCCTCGCGCATCGTCGCGAAGGTCGTGCAGAACGAGCTGGAAGCGTTCCTCACCTCGAACAAGCGCGAGCACAAGGCCCAGGCGCGTGCCGTGCTGGAGAAGGTGGTCGCCGCCTCCCGGACCAGGGTCGCCGCGCGCCAGCACCGCGAGCTGCAGCGGCGGAAGACCGCACTCGAGTCGTCGGCCCTGCCGGCCAAGCTGGCGGACTGCCGCAGCAACGACGTGGACCGGTCCGAGCTCTTCATCGTCGAGGGTGATTCGGCCCTCGGCACGGCGAAGCTGGCCCGGAGCTCGGAGTTTCAGGCTTTGCTGCCGATCCGGGGCAAGATCCTGAACGTGCAGAAGGCGTCGGTCGGCGACATGCTGAAGAACGCCGAGTGCGCCTCGATCATCCAGGTGGTCGGTGCCGGGTCGGGCCGCAGCTTCGACCTCGAGCAGGTCCGCTACGGCAAGATCATCTTCATGGCCGACGCCGACTCCGACGGCGCGCACATCCGCTGCTTGCTGGCCACGCTGTTCTTCCGCTACATGCGGCCGCTAGTCGACGCGGGTCGGGTCTACACCGCCGTACCGCCGCTGCACCGGTTCGAGCTGACGAACCCGAAGAAGGGGCAGGACAAGTTCCTGTACACCTACAGCGATGCCGAGTACCAGCGGAAGACGGCCGAGCTGATGAAGAAGGGTGTGCGCTGGAAGGAACCGCCGCAGCGCTACAAGGGTCTCGGTGAGATGGACGCCGACCAGTTGGCCGAAACGACCATGGACCCCCGCCACCGCACCCTGCGCCGCATCACCGTCGACGACGGCGAAGCCGCCGCCCAGGTCTTCGACCTGCTGATGGGCAACGACGTCGCGCCGCGCAAGGAGTTCCTGGTCCAGGGCGCCTACGAACTGGACGAGAACCGCATCGACGTATGACGGCCCGGCTGGCCTGCTTCGATCTGGACAACACCCTGATCGATCGGGACGGTGCGTTCCTGGCCTGGGCCCGGTGGTGGGTGGATCGGTCCGGGCTGGGTGCGGATGCGGTCGAGTGGTTGGTTGCTCATGACAACGGTGGGTTCACGCCGCGGGCGCAGTTGTTCGCGGGGGCTCGCGAAGCCTTTGGTGTGGTGACGTCGGTCGAGGAGCTGGTGGCTGCTTACGATCGGGAGCACCCGGGGTTCACCTGGGTCGAGCCGGCAGTGCTGGATGGTCTGGCTTCGTTGAGTACGGCGGGGTGGCGGGTGGCTGTGGTGACGAACGGGAACGTGGTCCAGCAGAGCCGGAAGCTCGAGCACACTGGGATTGCCGGGGCGGTCGACTACTGCTGCATCTCCGAGGCGGCCGGTGTGCGGAAGCCTGATGCTCGGATCTTCGCGATTGCGGCCGAGGGGGCCGGGGCGACGTTGGCTGACGGGTGGATGGTTGGCGACCATCCGCCGTACGACATCGCCGGTGGGATCAACGCCAAGCTCAGCACCATCCGGATCGGCGACCATCACGACGTGCCGACGCCGATTGCGGACCACCACCTGATGTCGGTCGTGGACGCGTTCCCGGTCATTCTCGCCAGCTGACGGCCACTGCCCGGGGCTGTCGAATCGGGACTTAAGCCTCTGTCGACGCTGTCCAATCCCCGCGTAGCGTCGAATGCCACGATGCCGTTCTTTTGCGGCGTCCTGGGGGCTGGGGGAGTGGCAGCATGCTGGAAAAATTGAAAAGAGTGGCCGGGGGTGGTTGGGGGACTCGCTGCGATGGTGGCCGTGGTGGGAGTCAGTTCCGCCTCATCCGCACCGGCGGGACAAGCGGCACCACCGGGAATCACGATCCAACCGGATCTTCCAGAGCCTGGGGAGGCTCAGTTCGCGCCGGGTCAGGGCACTGTCGTCGCGCCGGTCGCGCCGGCGGCGAAGGACATCGGGGCGGTCCCGATGCAGTCAGCGGCCGCCGGTTTCTACACCTGCTCGGGGTTCGGCACGGTCGATGACCAAACCCCGCTCAAGAACCTCTACGGCGATGCCTACACCTGGGGTCCGTTCCCGCCGTACAAGGTCGGGAACGGTGGTGGAAACATCAACTGGCGGCTGAATCCGTACAAGAACGCGAGCTGGTACATGTGGTTCCACTCGCTGCGCTGGATCGGCCAGGGAATCATTGCCGCCGGCAAGGGTGATCTGACCGCGATGACCCGGGTGAACACGATCGCCTACGACTGGTTCCGGGACAATCCGTACTCCTGGAAGGGCGACATCGGCGCCTGGGAGTCCACGATGCACCGCACCAACGTGCTGATCTGCCTGCGGCAGGCGATCATTTCAGGGCTTCAGACAACGACCTTGCCGGCCCGGTACGCCTGGGTGGATACGGCGCTGCTGAGTCACGCGAGATTCCTCACCTACAACTGGAGCGGTGCGTGGAACCACGGCACCGACGAGAGCATCGCGCTCTTCGGAGTCGGCTGCACGGTGAACCGCACCGACTACAAGAACCTGGCCCAGCAGCGGCTGGCCGCGGGTATCACCACGTCCATCGACGCGGAAGGGTCGACGAACGAGCAGTCGACGGCCTACGCGCAGTTCAACTATTCGCTCTGGGGCCGGGCCGCGACAGTGCTGCAGAACTGCGGGGTGAATCCGGGAACCACGATCGCGAGCCGGCGGGCGCTGATGGCGACCTGGCTCGCGCTGGCGACGAACTCGATGGGCAAGCTGCACCAGATCGGGGACTCCGAGGTGGTGTCCACCTATCCGTGGGTGGGCACGCCGATGGAGTACGCGGGCTCGCTGGGGGCCAGGGGCGCGGCGCCGGCGAAGCGGGTCGGCATCTTCGCGGCCGGATACATCTTCGGCCGCACCGGCTGGGGTGCCACCCGGGGCTTCGCCGGGGAATCGGCGTACAGCATCCGGTTCGGCGGGGTCAGGGGGTTCCACGGGCACAGTGACCACACCAGCATGACCTACACCTCCCGCGGGCGGGACATCGTGGTCGACAGTGGTCACGCGGGTTATCAGAACGACGTCTGGCGGACGTGGGCGGAGGGCCCGACCGCGCACAGCGTGATGACGACCCCGCTGTCGGTGGACCGCGCGGCCGCGACGAAGCTGACCCGGTCGTTGGTCACGGCGAATGCGGAGTTCTTCGAGTTCGTCGATGCTCCCGCGACGGGGATCAGCCGGGTCCGAGCGGTGCTGGTGCTGAAGGATCCGGATCTGATCGTCACGTTGGACCGCGGGTCGTCGAAGACCGCGCAGCAGTTCCAGACCCTGTGGCATCTGCCGTCGGATCAGCGAGCGACTGTCTACTCCCGCACGGCCGCGGTGGCCGCGGCGCCGGGCGACTCGACCAGGACGATTCTGTTCCAGATCCCGTACCGGCAGGCCCTGCCGGCTGGAGCGATCCTGATCAAGCAGGCGCAGACGAATCCGATCCAGGGCTGGCACTACCGGACCATCTTCATCCGGAAGTCGGCGCCGACGCTCATGTTCGCCCGGTCCGGCTACTCGGCCTCGATCCTGTCCTTCGTCGTCCCGGTCCGGACGACGGGCTCGGTCACCTACACCACCCGGATGTCAGGTACGACGTTCGTCATCAACCTGAACGTGGCAGGTCAACGAGTCTCGGTCGGAGTATCGGCAGGAGGCTCGGTCTTCCGGATCACGTAGATCCGGCCGGTCTGCGCCCAGCTCAGGCTGGGCGCAGACCGCTCTCCTGCTGGTGCGGGTCCATTTGCCGGTGGACGGGTACAGGATGGACACACCGACCATCTCCGAGGGGGAGAGTATGAGCGAGAAGTCCTACGTCCCGCCGAAAGGCCGCGTGCTGACGCCGTACCTATGCTGTCGCGACGCCGCCAGGGCCATCGAGTGGTACGGCGAAGTGTTCGGCGCACGGCTGACCTGGGATCCCTTTGTCGACCCCGACGGCCGTATCGGTCATGCCGAGCTCGAGATCGACGGCGCCATGATCATGCTGTCGGACGCCTATCCCGAGCTGGTCGACGCCCCAACGCCGGGCCGGCTTCCGACGTACGCCTTGAATCTCTATCTGCCGGATGTGGACGCCACCACCGCGGCGGCCGAGCAGGCTGGGGCGACGGTCGAGCGGCAGCCGGCGGATGCCTTCCACGGCGCGCGGACGTCGACGATCGTCGACCCCTTCGGGGTTCGCTGGATGCTGGCGACGCACGTCCGGCAGGTGAGCGACGAGGAGTTCGAGGCGGCGAGGGCCGGGTTCGCGGAGGAGTGAGGCCGGCTCAGCGCGGCGGTACAGCGATGTGCGTGCCGGCGGAGAGTCGCCGGCCGTCGACGGTGATCTCGCTGCGGTCGGGCGCGATGTGCACGTCGATGGTGTGGTCGCGGTAGGTGAGGCCCTCGAGCGTAATGGTGCCGGAGGCAACGGGTTGGGGCTACAAGTGGGACGGGATCGGCGACCCGACCGACTTCGTCGGCCTGGACAACTTCCGGCAGATCGTGCACGACAGCATCTTCTGGCGGTCGCTCGGCCACACCTTCGTGTACGCCGCCTTCGTCGTACCGATCCAGCTGGTGCTGGCACTGGCACTTGCACTGGTGCTGAACAACAAGCGGCTGCGGTTCGCCTCGTTCTACCGGACGCTGTTCTTCCTGCCGGTCGTGACCTCTGCCGCGGTGATCGGGGTCGTGATCCAGCTGCTGGTGTCGAACTTCGGCGACTCGATCAACAACCTGCTGCTGAAGCTCCATCTGATCGATCGGCACATCGACTGGCTGGGGGATCCGCACTTCGCGCTGGCGATCATCATCCTGGTCGGGATCTGGCACACGTTCGGCTACAACCTCGTGTACTTCCTGGCTGGTCTGCAGACGATCCCCGAGGAGCTCTACGAAGCAGCGCGGCTGGACGGTGCCGGCCGGTTGGCGCAGTTCCGGTACATCACCATTCCGATGCTGCGGGCGGTCGGCGTCGTGATCGTCGTCCTGGCGGTGATCGGGACGTTCCAGATCTTCGACCTGGTCCAGGTGCTGACCAGCGGCGGGCCGTACTTCTCCACCGAGGTCGTGAACACCTACATCTACCACCTGGCCTTCGGCGGGAGTAATGCCAACGCGGTGCAGCCCAACATCGGGCTCGCCTCGGCGGCGTCGTTCATCTACGGCGTGCTGCTCATCGTCTTCTCGGTCGTCCAGGTCGTCGTACTGCGCTCTCTCGCGCAGCGCCGGGGGACAGGAGGCCGCCGATGAAGCGTGGTCGCGCGGTGACGGTGATGACGCATGTCGCCTTACTCGTCAGCGGTCTGGCCTGGTTGTATCCGCTGTTCTGGGCTCTGGGCAGTTCGCTGAAGAGTGACGACGAGTTCTTCGGTCGTGGGCTGAGCCCGTTGCCGTCGCAGTTCTTGTGGTCGAACTACCTGGATGCGTGGCGCGAGGCGTCGTTCGGCCGGTACTTCATGAACACTTTTCTGATCACCCTCGGGACGGTACTGGTCACTTTGGTAGTCACTTCCACCGCAGGGTACGTACTTGCCCGAACACGGTTTCCGGGCCGGGGGTTCTGTCTGGGGCTGGTGTCGGCGACGTTGTTCCTGCCGCACGGCTACACGATCATTCCGGTCTTCGACCTGATGCAGCGGCTGCACCTGCTCAACAGCCTGTGGGCCGTGATCGTCGTGCAGGCGTCCGGCGGCGTGGTGTTCGGCACGTTCCTGTTCATGGGCTACTTCATGGCGATCGACCGCGAACTCGAGGACGCGGCCCAGGTCGACGGCGCGAACTTCCACCAGACGTTCGCGCGGATCATGCTGCCGCTGTCCGGGCCGATGCTGGCCACGGTCGGGTTGTTCACCGCGATCACCGCGTGGAACAGCTTCTTCATCCCGCTGGTCTTCACGCTGGGCCGGCCGGAGCTGCGCACACTCGCGATCGGCATGTACGCGTTCATCGGGGAGAACTCGACCGAGTGGACGCTCCTGTGTGCCGGGACCGTGATCACGCTCGCCCCGATCACCCTGCTGTTCCTGCTGTTGCAACGGTTCTTCGTCAACGGCCTGGCCGTTGCGGTCAAGCAATAGGGGGTCATCGATGTCCTTACCCATTCGGACCGCGATCGTCGGCACCGGCAACCGGGCCCAGCTGTTCACCGAAGGGCTCGCCAAGCGGGACGGGTACGACGTGGTGGCGTTGTGCGACCCGAATTCGGTGCGGATGGCGTTCCACAACCGGATGCTGCTCGCGGCTGGTCGCCGTACCGCTCATCAATGGCCGCCGGCGCGCTTCGACGAGATGTTGCGGGTCGAGCGGATCGAGTTGCTGGTGGTGACGAGCGTCGACGCGACCCACGACCGCTACATCGAGTCCGCGCTGCGGGCCGGTGTCCGGGTGATCAGCGAGAAGCCGATGACGACCGATGCGGAGAAGGCGCAAAGCATTCTCGATACCTTGCGGGAGACGGGTGGCTCGTTGTCCGTCGCGTACAACTACCGGTTCAACCCGGTGCATCGGCGGGTGCGGTCTTTGCTGGCCGAGGGTGCGATCGGTGACGTGCACTCGGTGCACTTCGAATGGCTGCTCGACGTGTCGCATGGTGCCGACTACTTCCGGCGGTGGCATCGCGACAAGGCGAACTCCGGCGGCTTGATGGTGCACAAAGCCAGTCACCACTTCGACCTGGTGAACTGGTGGCTCGGCGCCGAGCCTCAGCTTGTCTACGGGCAAGGACAGTCGGCGTTCTACGGTCCTGGTCGGCGGCATGGGTACGCCCGCCCGCGAGTACTCGCGGGCGCATTCCTCGGCCGCGGCGCTCGACGATCCGTTCGCGCTGCACCTGGCGGACAACGCGACGTTGCGGGAGTTGTACCTGGACGCTGAGGCCGAAGACGGGTACTACCGGGATCGCAACGTCTTCGCGCCAGGGGTGACGATCGAGGACGACATGGCGTTGCTGGTGTCCTACGACACCGGTGCGACCGACTCCTCCGATGGCGTAGACATCGCCGACGCCCGGCAGGCAGCTCTGGCCTTGGTCACCGGCCTGGCTGCAAACCGGTCGTTCGAAACAGGTCAGCCGGTCCGGACTGCCGACGTACTGAAGCTCTAACTCAGCGCTGCGCGCAAGGCCGCGTGGGCACCTCGAACGATCGCTTCGCGGTTTGACTCGTACGTCGGGTCGGTGATGGCGGTCTTGTTGGCGGGGTCGAAGGACAGGACCGGGACGTGCAGATGGCCGGCAGGCGTCGACGGGTCGAGGAGGTCACGCTGCAGGGTGTTGCGGTAGGCAACCTCGTTGGAGAGGTAACCGCCACCGGCGCCCTCGGACGCGATCGAACCTGGCGTGGGTCCAAGCGGCTGGCGGACCGGTTGAGTCTGCCCGGCCGGGATCTCGAGGACCGAGGTGTTGACGCGCATCCGGAACGGCGTGACGTCGGCCTGGGACATCCGCGCCAGCGGAAGGCTCGAGGTCAGCCACTCGGGACCGGCCGGCATGCTGGGAGAGACCACAGGTGCGCTGATGGTGCCGCCGCCCCAGAGGTTGTTGTTGTCACCGATCGAGCTGACCGAACGGCGCCGGCCGTTGAACACCTCGAGGTCGAAGATCCCCACCCGTCCTTGGCTCGCGGTCATGACCAGATCGGCCCGTTGTGGTCCGGGGCGGTAGTGCGGGGCGAGTGCGTTCTCGACCATGTTCGCGTCGAAGTCGGTGTACCTGACCGGGAAGACGACGGTCTGGATCTCATACGTCTTGCCGTTCACCACCCAGCGCTGACCGTCGAGCGTCAAGGCGTTGGCGCCGGACGGATTGCCGATCCGGATGTCCGCGTCGAGGGTGAACGGGTCGAATCCGGTCACCAGGATCTTCCGTACGCCGGGCGCGAGGCGCGTGCTGGTGATGCCACGCGACGCGTATTCGAGTGACCGGATCAGTCCGGCGCGTTCCGCCGTACCGAGGTCGAAGTCCGGCTGCCACTGTCGGAGGGCGAGGGCCATCGAGATGCGTGCCCAGTAGAGGCCGCGGTCGTCGGTCGCAGGTAGTGCGCCGGGTCCTGTCTGCGGGCGTTGGGCGCGGTGGGTCGCCGTACGCCAGAGGGCTTCACCCTGGACGCGGACTAGGACCGCGGCGGCTCGTGAGTTCGGCGCCGAGCAGAGCAGGCGGGTGAAGAGTGCGACGTGTCGGTCGAAGCCGGAGCGGCGGAGGATCTCCGCCGGAACCGAGGGGCCGCCGGCGACACCATTGTCGAGACGTTGCTCCTCGACGGTGCCGTTGACGCCGGTTTCGAGGCAGCCGGTGATCGGGGCCGCCTGGACTGTGGGAGCGCCAGACAGAGCGGTGGTCAGGGCGATCGCACCGACGAGCAGTGAGCGTGAGAACGAACTGGGGCGGAGTCTCATAAGGGCTGTCTATCAGATCCGTCCACATCCGCCGAGACATCCGAACAGACCCCGGGTATTGCAGACAGTATCCAAGGGGTTACCTTCAGAAGGCGGGTGTTCGCCCACGCCGCCTTGTCCAAGGAGCACAGTTGAGCATCACATCTCGTCGCCGGTCGGTTGCCGCGGCGCCCGTCACCTCGCGGCGCCGGTTCCTGACCACCGCCCTGCACACTACTCTCGTCGCCGGCGCCGGCGGCGCCGCCCTGACTGCCTGCGCGGAGTCCGGTACGACGTCCGCCCCGGCCGCCCAGACGATCGGGACGAACCCACCGAGTCCGCCGCCTGTTGTGGACGGCAACCAAGCGCTGCAGCGGCTGCTGGAGGGCAATGCGCGCTTCGTCGCCGACCGCGATGAGAACCTCGACGAGGGAGTGGCCCGGCGGGTTGCCGTGAGCCAGGGCCAGCATCCGTTCGCCACCGTGATCGGCTGCGTGGACTCCCGGGTGCCGATCGAGTTGATCTTCGACCAGGGACTCGGCGACCTGGTCGTCGTACGCAGTGCCGGCGAGGCGCTTGACCACTCAGTGATCGGCAGCCTCGAGTTCGGTGTCGCGGAGTTGGACACGCCGCTGCTGATGGTCCTTGGCCACCAGCGCTGCGGCGCCCTGACCGCCACCATCAAGGCACTCGACTCCGGTCAGCGCACCGCCGAAGCAGGCGAGATGGGCTACCTGGTCGACTCGCTCGCTCCGGCTGTCCGCCAGGTCGCGGGGAAGCCGGGAGACCGCCTGACCAACGCCGTCCACGCCAACGTCGACCTGACGTTGGCCAAGCTCCGCCAGTCGGCGGTCATCGGTCCGCTGGAGAAGGCGGGCAAGCTCAAACTCGTCGGCGCGTACTACGAACTCGACACCGGCAAGGTCATCGTCAGCTAGGTGGCCGCGCAGAGCTGGGTGCGGAGGGTCTGGCCGGCCCACTCCACCCAGCGGTCATGGGACCAGCCGCGATCGCGGACAAAGAGCAGGTAGAGCTCGGGGCTGAGGATCCCGTAGAGCAGGTCGGCCGCTTCGTCGGCGGTCAGGTCTTTGCGTGCACCCGGTTTGGTGACGAAGGCGTTTGCGGCCGCGCGCTGGACGACGTACCGCAGGTCCTCGTCCTGCGGCCAGAGCGCGGCGACCTCCGGGTCGTTGGCGACGGCTGCCTCCAGGACGCGCATGATCGGTGAAACCCGGGCCAGGACCGCGCTCGACCCGGGGACGTAGGCGGTCAGCATCTCCTCGGCCGTGGCGGCGGCTACCGCACCGGTGAACCAGGGGCGGTCGAGGGTGGCGACCGGCTCGGTGTCGCCGGCGATGGTGGTGTCGACGAGTTCCTTGAGCAGGGCGCGTTTGTTGCCGAAGACGAAGTAGATCGTCTGCACCGCGACACCGGCCCGGTCAGCGATGTCCTGCAGGTTGGTGGCGCCGTACCCGTCCTCGATGAACAGGTCCGTCGCCGCCTGGGTGATCCGTCGCCGGGTCTCCTGCGCCTTCTCCGTGCGCTTGCTAAGTCGCTTGACAGCGGTCATGACTAGAGTCTATCTCTAGATTCGTTCGCTATAAGTCAACTCTAGTGAGAGGATCTAGTCATGACACTCATCGCAGTAACCCGTTTCGAGGCCGTCGACACCGTGACGGCCGACGAGGTGCGGAACCGGCACACCGCTCTGGTCGGCGCCGTCCGGGCGGCGCGACCCGGCCTGACCGAGGCGCGTCTCGGTCAGCTCGAGGACGGCAAGTGGGTCGGCGTGTGGCGCTGGGACTCCGCGGACAGCCTGAAGGCGGTCCGCGAGCTGGTGCCGACGATGCCGGAGGTCAAGCAGGCCTTCGAGGTCGTCCGGGAAGGCTCCGCCGTCGTCGACGAGATCTCGGTCGTCGACGAGCTCTGACGGGTCAGCGCGTCCAGGGCAGTTCGGTGACGCGGAGATTCGTACAGCCGTAGGGGATGAAGGTCAGGTCCTCGGTCGCGGCGGTCGTGGTGACCGGGCTGGGCGGGGGTGCGGCGGCTGCGCCGTGCTCGAGGGTCCAGTCCGGCACCAGGCGGCCTTTGACGTGGAGCTGGAGAGGTGCCTTCGTGAAGGGGTGCTCGGCGACGGCTTCGCGCACGAGCTTGATGCCATCCGGATCGATCGCGTAGTTCCAGGGCGCGGTCGGGTGGATCTCGAAGGTGGCGTGGGGCTCCTCGCCGCCGATCTTGTTCCACTGCTCCGGGACGGCGAGCGAGAACACGAGCGGCCCGCGTTCGAGCGTGATGGCGTCCGCCGGGCGGGGGACCGCCTTGACCGTGGCCGGCAGGTGCAGTCGTACGACGTGCGGCCCTCCGGACCAGTCACGTCGTACCTGGTGAAGGGTGCCGGGGGCAACGGCCTCGCCGTCGACGGTGGCTCCGGTGGACCACGCTGGGATGCGGAGGTTCAGGGGTACGACGCCCGAGCCGCTGACCGTGATCGTGACGTCGTCCTCGAAGGGGTATGCCGTGGACACGTCGACCGACAGGCCGTCGTACTCGAAGGAGCATTGCGCGTAGGAGATGGCCGTCAGTGCACCATCGCCTGTGTGCATCCAGAGGCGCGTGGTGAAGCGTGGCCAGCCCTGGTGGCGGTTGGCGGTGCAGCAGCCGAAGTGGGGTTCGAGACCGAAGACGTTCGCGTCGGGGCCGTTGTTGGTGTAGACGCGGTCCTCGGTGACGTGGCAGATCACCTGGTTGGCCTGCTGAACGTATTGGTGGGTCCACTCGTCAGGCGCCGTACTCGCGGGCAAAGCGTTGAAGGCGAGGCGCTCAACCAGGTCGGCCAGTGGTTCGACGGCGCCCCAGGACTCCAGGGCGACCTCGAGCGACGCGAGGTACTCGACGACGGTGCAGGTCTCGGTGCCCTGGCTCGGGTGGCGGCCGGCGAGGTGTTCGTCGCAGCTGAACAGGCCGCTCGGCTGGCCGTGATACTCATCCAACGCCGCGATCATCTGGAGTAGACGGGCCTGCTGATCGGTCGGGTCGTGACGCCACCAGACTGGCATCGCCTTGAGGCCCATCGCGACGTTGACGCCGTGGGACGACAGGTAGACATCGTTCATCCAGTAGCCGCCGTGCTGGTCCTTCATCGCCAGCAACGTTGCCTCGTCCACCTTTTCGCGGAACGGCAGGTCATCGGCGTACCCGGACCAGTCGAAGCCCTGCTCTTTGCTTTTCGCCGCCAGCGCGAGCAGCCACTCCTCGCCGGTGAGGTCGTGCAACTGGTTGATCACCCAGACGATGTCGGTCCAGCGCGACCGCGCCCACTCCTGCAGCGGCCATTCGTCGAGCAGTACGTCGAGCAGCCGGAGGAACCGCAGTGCGGCCGGGACCACGCGCTCGTCGCCGGTCGCGTCGAGATGCTGCAGCAGCGCCTTCAGCACGATGATCCGCGGCCAGACGTCATGATCCGCGTACGTCGCGGCACCCGAACGCGGGCCGAACCAGCCGTCCTCGTGCTGGTGCTCGAGGATGTGATCCACCCACCGACGCACCTTCGCCTTCAACCGCTCGTCGTCCAGCAGATAGGCGATCCCGGTGATGCCGTCGAGCCAGTACGGTCCTCGCTCCCAGCCCTCGGCATCACCGCCGATCCACCCGCTCCGCGCGATGTCGGGCCAGAACTCGTCCAGGTGCCCGGCCATCCCGTCGGCCTGCAGGCGCAGGCGCTCCAGCAGCCATCCCTCCGGCCGGAGAGTTGCCAGCGGCAACGGGCGGAGGGCCGGCGGGGTGAGTCCCGGCATCAGTCGATCTGGGTGAGGCGGCCGGTATCCACGTCGTACATGAACCCGCCGACCAGGATGTCGTCACCGATCAGGGGGTGTTCGCGGACGGCGGCGACGTCGCGGCGCAGGCCCTCGAGCTGGTCAGGGATGACGTGGATCGGGAGGTAGCCGGCCGGCTTGCCTGCCGCGGCCTCGACCTTGGCCCGCAGCTCGTCCTCCGACATCGCGGCCATCGCGCAGCGGGTGTGCGGGATGATCATGATCCGGCGGACACCGAGCAACTGGACGCCGAGCACGAGGCCGGTCATGGTCACCTCGGTGACCCGGCCGCCCGCACTGCGCAGGACCTTCGCGTCACCAGGCTTGAGGCCGAGCATCTCCAGCGGCGGGATGCGTGAGTCCATACAGGTGACGACGCCGACCCCGGCATGCGCGATGCCGTCGAACCCGCTGTAGGCGAAGTCCTTGGCGTAGTCGGCGTTGGCGGCCAGCAGGTCCTCGAATCCGCTGGTCATCGGGCGTCACCTGGAACTGGGGTTCCGGCATGCAGAATCGACATGGCGAACGGCTCCTTTCCGCAGGACTCCGGACGTGGTGGATCAGCGGGTGCACTGGTGACCGGCACGGTCCACGACCGGCCGTCGCGATGGACGACGACGACTGAGCCCAGGTCTTCGCCCACGACACTGAGGGCATCCAGCGCCAGCTCACCGATGAGCCGGCGTACGGCGATTTCCGCGGTCTGACCGCGTTTGGTCCAGGTCGACCGGCCGCGCAGCCCGGTCAGGACGGTCTCACCACGACCGCCGGCCTCGAGCACCGCGACCGCAGTCTCGGCCGTCAGGTGACCGTGCATCGTGCCAGCGGGCAGCAGCGTCGCGGTCGGCGCGAACCGGTGTCCGCCGAGGTGGTTCGCCTCCCAGACCCGGCCGGGTGCGACGGCCGCCAGCGCCGTGACCAGCGGCCGGCCGAGAAGCGCGCAGCACTCGTCCCGCTTGCCGTTCGTACACACCAGCATCACGGGTTCGTCGACCACGGTCAGCGTCGGCAGCGACTCGATCACGGCATCCCGATCGCCCCGGCCGACAGCTTTGAGGTCGAGCTTGTCCAGTTCCAGCGGGTCGGCGACACGGCCGCCGAGCAGCCAGGTTCGTCCGGGTGTGGTCGAGGCGATGTACACCTGATGTGACCGGTCGGTGGCGTCCGGGTGCCGGCCGGGCGAGCGGATCAGCCCGAACCGGACGTCCGCTTTCTTGCACGCCTCGTCGATCGCGCCACCGAACTCCGGGTCGAGATGGCTCTGCGTCGGCGCCTTGGCACCCCATGGGCCGGGTTGCTCGACGAGGAGCCAGCCACTGGCCACGACCGCCGTACCGGGGAGCGGCTCACGCAGCTCTCGGCAGAAGGTCGAGCACAGGCCTGGCCGGCCGGTCGCGTCGAGTCGTGCGGTCACGGGTTCACGGTACGACAGCTGGGACGGGTGTCTCGCACGATGACCATCATCTGTGCACAACGCCACGTCGGCCGAGCAGCAGGACGGCCACTACGGCGGCCAGGAAGGCGCATCCGGCGGCTCCGGCGAAGATTGTGTGAACTTGTGAAACGGCTGCGTCGCGCAAAGCGTCGACGAACGGCCGGCACGAACCCGGCGCGGACGGGCACAGCTCGTTCGGTGACGGAATGTCGTCGACGATCGCGAAGTACCGGCGTAGCCCGATCGCGGTGAGTGCGGACACGCCGACGAGCATGCCCACCATCCGGGCGACCACGACCAGTGCACTCACCAGGCCGTGGCTGTCCGGGGGAGTGGACCCGAGCATGGCCGTGTTGACCGGCGACAACGCCAGCCCGAACCCGAACCCGCACACGAGCAGTGCGACGGTCGCCGGCCAGTGATCGAGCGCGTCACGACTCCAGAACGCCATCACCACGAACATCGCCCCGGCCAACGCCAGCCCGACACCGGTGATCAAACCCAGCCCATAGCGCCGGGTCAGCCACCCGCCAACCACCGCACCAACCGGCAACGCGATGAGGAATCGCAGCAACACCAACGCAGCGGCCAACTGCCCGCCACCCTGGGTCGTCCGCGCGAACACGGGTACGTCGACCAATGCCGCGATCAACGCGCAACCGACGAGGAAGCTGACCACCAGCGAGCCCCAGGCCGGCGCGGCGTTCAGCAATCCATGCGGCACGATCGCCCGCGTCGTACGCCGCTGCCAGACCGCAAAGGCCACCGCGAACACAGCGGCCCCGACCAGCAACCACGGCCCGGCCGGTGACATCAACTCGCGCTCGGGATCGGCGGTGGCAAACGCCAGCACCACACCAGCCAGAGCCAGCGCGAGCAGCAGGGCGCCAACGAGGTCGACCTGAGAGAGCATCTCCCGCAGCCGGGCCCTGCGGAGCATCAACGCGATCCAGAGCAGCAGCAGTACGGCGGTGACGACGCCGATCGGCGTGAACAGGCGCGAATCGCCGGAGAACGGCACGAACGGAAGGCCGAGCGTGACACCGGACGCGAGTCGTTCGGGTGCGGTGAGCGTGAGGCCGAGAGCGAGGCAGGCGAGGATGCCGACGGCGGCCGACAGCGGTGGTGGACGACGACCGCGCAGCAGTACTGCGAGCACGAGCGCGACGACGAGGTTGAGCCAGAAGATGTACCGCCAGTCCGCCACCGCAAGCACGAGAGCACCCAGCAGCGGCCCGAGCACCGACCCGAGCTCCTGCACCGCGCCGACCACACCCAGCGGCAGTCCACGCCGCTCAGCCGGCCACAGGTCGGCGACCAACGCCAACGTGGCAGGCACGAGCCCGCCACCGCCGACACCCTGCAGGAACCGCCCGATCACTATCAGGGACAAGTCGTACGCCGCGGCGGTGATCAGCGACCCCACCGCGAACAGCAGCAACGCCCCGATCAGGACCGGCGTACGACCGACCACGTCGGCGATCCGCCCGATCAACGGCAGTACGGCGATGTACCCGAGCAGGAACCCGGAGATGATCGGCGCCGCCCGCTGCAATTCGTCCGCCGACAACCCGACCCCGGACATCATGTCCGGCAGGGCGAGGACGACGACGTAGGTGTCAGCAGCCGCGAAGGCGACCGCGATCGAGGCGAGTGTGAGCCGAACCCTCGGGTTGGCCACGGGCGGATCCCCGGTCACGGCTTGGTGATCTCGACCTGTTCGCCGTACCTGTCCAGGGTCACGTCATAGCTGCTGGTGGCGCCGTCGTAGAACGGGCCGGTGATCGTTGCCGACACCAACTGCTTGGTGGCCTTGTCGATCTTGAACGTGCTCGGGAAGTCCTGGTCGGCCGGGGCCTTCGGGAAGATGCCCTGCAGCGACTTGCCCTGGATCGTGCCGGTGATCTCGGTCAGCACCTTGGCGCCGTCCCGGGTCTCACCCTTGATCTGCGGGTCCTTCACCGTCGGCAGCACCGAGGTCAGGCCCTTGTCCGGGTCCAGCAGGATCGCCGGGTCGGGTGCGCCGAGGGCGGCCAGTTGGGCCGGTGGCAGCTCGATGAAGCTCGTCGTGAACGGCAGCTTCGCGTAGACCTTGCTGCCGACCGCGACCACCTCGGCGTCGATCGCCGAGCCCGCGGTGCGTACGGTCAGCTTGCCCTTGAACGCCGGCGCGTGCGTCGCCACCCCGTCACCGCTGGCCAGAGCCTGCGCGCCCTCCGGGAGGTCCCGGCCGGTCAGGACGATGTGCACGCTGGCCGCGTCGTCGATGGTCTGCTTGGCAGCTGTCAGCAGCGCGACCGGATCGTCACCCGACTGACCGTTGCCGCCGTCGGTGTCCTTCTTGTCGTCGCTGCAGCCCGCCAGCGCCAGTACCAGCACCGCGCCGAGCGCGAGCAGTCTCTTCATGGGGGTCAGCCTGCCATGTAACTAACACTGTCCGGAGCACAGGCGGCGATGGGTTGCGCCACCGGCACGCCGGAGCCGTCGCGCCGCGGGTCGATCGGCGGCAACTCCACCGGCGCACCGCTGCTCGCACTCGCCCGGACCGGAGCCGCACCGATGAATCCGAGCAGCAGCCCGTCCTCACCCTTGAGCAGCCGCTGACAGCGCACACCACCGGTGCCGCGGCCCTTGCCCGGGTACTCGCTGAACGGCGTCACCTTCACCGCGCCGACCTCGGTCCCCGGCAGCGCGGACGAGGAGCCCGCGATCGTGACGACCTGTGCGTCGCGGCCGCTGTCGACGGCACCGAAGTACACGACCTTCGCGTCCTTGCCCAGCCGGACACCGGCCATACCGCCCGCGGTCCGGCCCTGCGGACGCACCACCGACGCCGGGAAGTGCAGCAGTTGCGCGTCAGACGTGATGAAGCACAGTTCCTCGTCGCCCGTGGTCAGCTCGACCGCGCCGATCACCTCGTCGCCGTCGTTCAGCCGGACGATCTCCCACGCGTCGCGGTTGCTCAGATGGTCGGGCAGGACCCTCTTCACCACGCCACCCGCCGTACCTAAAGCCACGCCGATCGAGTCGGGATCCATCGTGGTCAGCGCGAGCGCCTTCTCACCGGGCTCCAGCGACACGAACTCCGCCACCGGCGCGCCACCCTGCAGGTTCGGCGCGTTGGCGGTCGTCGGCACGGCGGGGAGGTCGAGCGACTCGAGCCGGATCAGCCGGCCGGCGCTGGTGATCAGGCCGTACTGGCCGCGGGCGGTGCTCTTCACCGCGGACACGATCGCGTCGTGCTTGGCCCGGGTGTCGCCGGTGCCGAACGGCTCGACACCGTTCGTCCGGGCGAGCAGCCCGGTCGAGCTCATCAGCACCCAGCACGGGTCGTCGCTGACCTCGAGCGGCACGGCCGCGGTCTTGGTCGCGCCGGACGACTCCAGCAGCACGGTCCGCCGCGGCGTGCCGTAGGTCTTGGCGACCTCGGCCAGTTCCTCCGACACCGTCTTGCGGAGCAGGTTCTCGTCCTCGAGGATCGCGGTCAGCCGCTCGATCTCGCGCTCCAGCTCGCCCTTCTCGGTCTCCAGTTCGAGCTTGGAGTACTTCGTCAGTCGGCGCAGCGGCATGTCGAGGATGTAGTTGGTCTGCACCTCGGTCAGGTCGTAGATCTCCATCAGCCGGCCGCGGGCCTCGGCGGCGTCGTCGCTGCTGCGGATGATCTGGATGACCTCGTCGATGTCCAGGATCGCGATCAGCAGGCCGTCGACGATGTGCAGCCGGTCCTGGGCCTTCGTCCGCCGGAACTCGCTGCGCCGCCGGACCACGTCGTACCGGTGGCCGAGGTAGACCTCGAGCAGCTCCTTCAGGCCGAGGGTGCGCGGCTGGCCGTCGACCAGGCAGACCGCGTTGACGTGGAAGGCGTCCTCGAGCGGGGTCAGCTTGTACAGCTGCTCCAGCAGCGCCTCGGGGACGAAGCCGTTCTTGACCTCGATCACCAGCTGGGTGCCGTGGGCCCGGTCGGTCAGGTCCTTGACGTCGGCGATGCCCTGCAGCTTCTTGGACTGGACCAGGGTCTTGATCTTCTCGATCACCTTCTCCGGACCGACCGAGTACGGCAGTTCGGTGACCACGATGCCCTTGCGCCGCGGGGTGACGTTCTCGATCCGGGCGGTGGCGCGCATCTTGAAGCTGCCTCGGCCGGTGGCGTAGGCGTCCTTGATGCCCTCCAGACCGACGATCTTGCCGCCGGTCGGCAGGTCCGGGCCCGGGATGAACCGCATCAGGTCGTCCAGGTCCGCGGTCGGCGTCTTGATCAGGTGCCGCAGCGCCTGGATCACCTCGACCAGGTTGTGCGGGGCCATGTTGGTGGCCATCCCGACCGCGATCCCGGCGGCGCCGTTGACCAGCAGGTTCGGGAAGGCGGCCGGCAGCACCGACGGCTCTTCCTCCCGGCCGTCGTAGTTCGGCCGGAAGTCGACGACGTTCTCGTCCAGGCCCTGCGTCATCGCCACTGCGGGCGGCGCCATCCGGCACTCGGTGTTGTGGTTGACGAACCCACCAGCAAGGAATGAGTGATCAGCGCTGTCGACCCGTAGCGAGTAGACGGCCTCGGGTGCGCAGTCCTCGACGGAGGCTACCTCGACGAACCGATAGCCCGAGTCCATGATCGGCGCGACCACGCCGAGAATCTCAGGATCCTTGAACTTGGTGACAAGCAGGCTTCGGTCGGTCTGCCAACGCTCGACCCGGTCGAAATTATGGTTGAGCAGGCAACTCTTACCCGTGCCTCTGCCTGGGCCGAGCGCATCGCGCACGTAGTCCGCGACGTACGGTGCGCGGTCTCGGGTGAGGCGATGCGTGTAGCGAGGAGCATTCCGCAGGAGCTCGTGGAGCTTGTGACGTTTGGCAGCGAGGAAACCGATCCGCTCGCCGAAAGCATGGATGTTGTGCTGGCCCGAGATAACCAGGCGATACTCACCGCGGCTGTAGTGGGTGAGGTTGCTGTGCACGCCGAATTCGAGAAGGAGTTCCTGCAATTCCGCTGCCAGGACCTGACTGTAGGTCGAGTATTGAATCGTCATCGACGCGTCGTTGGCGCGACGGATGCCGCCATCGCCTTCGTACAGTGCCATGAGGAATGCACGCTTCAGACCGACCGGTCCGCGCCACACTGCTTCCGGGACGTGCTTGTCTGCCGCCTTGAAACCGATCAGGTCAGCGAGTGGGCTCTCACGGAAGGCACTGAGGTTCTGGATGTCGAGCTCGTGGATCGTGCGCTGCGATCGGCGGGTCTTCCTCGAATACACATACCGCGGGCCACCCACGATTGCGTCGTACGCCGTGATGACGTACTGGAAGTACTCTTCGTCAGTGTTGTTGAAGCCGGCTCGCTCGGCGGAAGCGAATCCTTCGGACACCCAGGCGCCGAACAGCGTGCCCAGCATCATCTCGTGCGCCATCGGAACATCCGTGGTCCACGCGTTGCGAGCCAGGCAGACAACCGTGCCGGACGTCACCTCGTCGAGGCGCAACCATTGGAACATCGGCACACCTGCGACCGGCACAAGACACAGCACTGGGTGGTTATGGCTGCCGCGCAACGCATGACCGCTCTTTGTCACCAATCTCTTGACGGGATGTACGCCGGAGTTGAAGAGCTTGGTGGCGCGAACGGGCTTGCCGTCCTTGTCAAGCACCTCCAGGTCCGTGTCGGCCTCGGAGTTCTCCGGTAGGTCCACGACATCGGCGATCTTGATGGAGCGGCCATCCGCGAGCCGCACTCGGGTGTCGCCTGTCAGGCAATACCGCATCGCGGCCGGGCCGTCGTCGAGGGAGCCGAAGTTTCCGTGGCCGTCGATCAGCGGGACCCGCATCGACCACGGCTGCGCGGTCCGGACCAGGGCGTCGTAGATCGCGCCGTCGCCGTGCGGGTGGTACTTACCCATCACTTCACCGACCACGCGGGCCGACTTCACGTGACCGCGGTCGGGACGGATGTTGTTCTCCGCCATCGAGAACAGGATCCGTCGCTGGACCGGTTTCAGTCCGTCCCGCGCGTCCGGTAGCGCCCGGGAGTAGATCACCGAATAGGCGTACTCCAGGTAGCTGGTGCGCATCTCGTCGGACACGTCGACGTCAAGGATGTGCTCCTCGAAGTCCTCGGGCTCGGCGGTGGTGCTGATACGGCGTGCCATGCGGGTCTACGAACTCCTCGATCAAACCGGTACGGCGCCGCGACGGTCCGGCGCCGTTGCCCATTGTCCCTGCTGAACCCCCGTTTGCCCGGCCACGACCCGCCATCCGTCCCGGACCAGTCGTCGCAGCCGGTCTAGTCCACTGCTGCCGACGGCTGCGACCGGCGGAGGATGTACGTCGTCGGGGCCAGAGCGGACCCTACCGCCAAGGTCAGACAGACTCCGCCGATACCCAGCAGCACACCCCACGGCACGGTCACCGGTACGTCGGCCAGCCCGTCCGTCATGGCGTGCCGGAGCAGGATCCCGACCGTGACCGTGATCGCCGTACCGAGACTGAGCGCGACAGCGCCGACCAGGGAGGCCTCCCACAGCACCATCCGGCGGATCTGGGCAGGCGTGGCCCCGAGCAGCCGCGAGGTGATGAATTCGTGCCGCCGCTGCAGGCTGCCCATCAGCAGCGTGTTGGCGATCGCGATGGCGCTGTAGAGCGCGGCCGGACCGAGGAGCAGGATCAGCCCGAACCGGTTGCCCTCCCGGACCCCTGCGGCCTGTTCCGCCTCCCACTCAGCAGCCGGTACGGCGTTCGGCAGCCTGGACACCAATGCGGTCGCGTCGACCCCGTCGGCGGGCAGGACGAACTGGCGGTCCGGCTGGGCGGTCGGAGCGTGCTTGCGGGCCAGGTCGAGGGGGACCAGGAACGACGGGTTCACCCCGAACGCGTCCTTGACGATCGCGACGACCTTCAGCTTGACCTCGGTCCGGTCCAGGAAGGTCACCGGGATCTCGTCCCCGACCCGGTAGCCCTCGAAGCCCGACCTCTCCTTGCCGATGACCACAGTGTCGCCGGTGAGCCGGTTGACGTCCCCGGAGAGCGCGGTCAGGTCGCGAGTGCGGGCGGCGATCGCCGGGTCGATGCCTTCAGCGTCCTCGAGTTCGGCGTCGTCCTGGCCGATCCGGACGAATTGGATCGGCAGCCCGGCATCCACGACGGCCACCCCGGGGACGGCGCCGACGTCGGCCGGACCGGTGACGACCACCGGCGCGCGGAGGGTGTCGCGGATACTCGCTTCGGCGCTGTCGGCGGCGAAGCTGAGGCTGAGCACCATCGAGCCTGCGATGGCCGAGATGGCCAGGATCGGCGCCGCGAGTGAGGCGCTGCGGCGCGGAGCAGCAACCACGTTGCTGCGGGCGAGCAGTCCGGACACGTGGGTCCACCCGGTCAGCGGCACCGCCCACAACCGGGCGATCCACGGCACGATCAGCGGCGACAGCAGGGTCAGCGCGATCACCAGCAACATCGGCGTGAACATCGCCAGCGGGACCATGCCCTCGCCCGTCGACGGCCGGATCAGCGCCAGCAGCGTGATCGACCCGGCCAGGAAGAGCAGCCCGAAGACGACGCGTACCGGCCCGATCCGCGGCGGCTCCAGCGCGGCTTCCCGCAGTGCGTCGATCGGCCCTACCCGCCCGGCGCGACGCGCCGCCGACCGAGCACCGAGCATCGCCACAAGCAGTCCGGCGCCGACCGCGATCGCCAGCGGCACCCACGGCGAGGCCGGCTCGAGCTTCACCGGTGCCAGCTCGGTGTACGACGCTTTGCTCAGTAGTAGGGGAGTCGCCAACTGGGCGAGCACCGCACCGGTGAGCGAGGCCACGAGTGCGACGACGAACGCTTCGCCGAGGACCATCCGCCGTACCTGCCCCGGCGTCGCGCCGATGAGGCGGAGCAGCCCGATCTCCTGGCGCCGCGAGGCGACCGCGAAGGCGAAGGTGCTGGCGATGACGAAGATCGTGATGAACCCGCTGATCGTGCCGACCATGCTGAGCACGACCTGGAGCCCGGAGACATCAGCGTCGGACAGTGGGATCCGGACCTGCTGAGGCGCGGTGTCTGAGCTGCCCAGCGTCGTCACGGTCATGCTTTCGGCCAGCGGGCCGCGGTAGGCGATGGTGGCTGCCGTTGCGGTGGCCGCGAGGCCGAGCAGGAACACCCCGACGGCCAGCGCGATGAACGAGCCGGCGTACAACGAACGATGACGGCTGACGGTCTGACGGCTGAGGTAGAACATCATCGCTCCAACGAACTCATCGCCGAGGCGATCTGGGCCGGCGTACCACGGTCGAGGTGACCTGCGATCAGGCCGTCGGAGAGGAACAGCACCCGCTCGGCGTACGCGGCCGCGACCGGGTCGTGGGTGACCATCACCACGGTCTGCCCGGCCTGATCGGTTGCCTCGCGCAACAGAGACAGCACCTGCCGGCTAGTCCCGCTGTCCAGCGCACCGGTCGGTTCGTCGGCGAAGAAGACCGATGGCTCGGTGATCAGCGCCCGCGCGATTGCGACCCGCTGCTGCTGTCCACCGGACAGCTCCGCGGGACGCCGCTTCGCCATGCCCTCCAGCCCTACCTGCTCCAGCACCCGACGTACGTCGTTGCGGCTCGGGCGGCGGCCGGTCAGCCGCAGGGGAAGTGCGACGTTGTCGTAGACGGTGAGCGACGGCAGCAGGTTGTAGGCCTGGAAGACGAACCCCATCTCTTTCCGGCGCAGCTTGGTCAGTGCGACCTCGTTGAGCCCATGCAGGCTCACTCCGCCGAGTACGACGGTGCCGTTGGTGGGCTGGTCGAGTCCGGCCGCACACTGCAGCAGTGTGGACTTGCCGGAGCCGGACGGGCCCATCACGGCGGTGAACGAGCCTCGCAGGAAGTGGTACGTCACGCCTCGCAGCGCATCGACCGCTCCGGCCTTGGACCTGTAGGTCTTGGTGATGCCGTCCAGCAGCAGAGCCGGCGGTTCAGTGGGTACGACGCTTGGGTGGGTCGGCGCGGTAGCGGTCATAGAACCAGACAACCGTTCAGGCCCGGTTTCCACCCTGGCCCACGGAAGAGACCTGGAGTAGCGCGCACGCTACCGTCCAGCAGGCCGTCGCGGACCTAGGGTTGACCAGGTGGAGAGACCTATGACGCTGCTTTTGGCCGGGCCTTCGGCGCCGGCGCGGTCATGGGGCTTTCCCTCCCGGCCTTCCCTCGTCGCTCCAGTCGCTACGCTCCCTCCGCTCCTCAGTCCAGGCCGGGAGGCCCCATGACCGTGTGGGCGGCGATGGCCTCGCCGCGCTACCTGGTGTCGTCCTGGCCCTGGCGCAGCTACGCCTACCTGTTCTCCTCGGTGCCGGTGGGTGTGGTGACCATCGGCGTACTCCTTGGCGTGGCGGCGGCCAGTGCGGTGCTGAGCCCGATCCTGATCGGGATCCTGCTGATCACCATGTTCCCGCTGATCGGGGTGCTGATCGGCCGGGTCGAGCGGTGGCGGGCCGGACTGGTGCTGATCGACGGGATCAGCAGCCCGCACGCGAAGATGCCGGAGTCGCTGTCGCGGCGGGAGAAGCTGAAATTCCGGCGGCGGGAGCAGGCGTCGCTGCGGGCGCTCGGGTACGGGTTCGTGCTGGGCGTCTTCGTCTGGCCGCTGAGTGCCCTGTTCGCCGGTGTGAGTGCGACCGTCCTCGTCATCACGCTGGCCGCGCCGGTGATCGCCGACGGCGACGAGATGGGCATGGGTCCGTGGATCCTGGACAGCGCGCAGGAAGGGTTCATCTTCCTGCTGTGCTTCGGCCCGGTCTTCTATGCCCTGAGCTCCTATCTGATCGGCGTTCTCGCCGGTGCAGAGGCCGCGCTCGCGAAGGCGATGCTGGGTCCGCGACAGGACGAGCTGCAGCGGAACGTGGCTGAGCTGCGCCGGTCCCGGCTCGATCTGGTGGATGCGTTCGAGACCGAGCGAGTGCGGATCGAGCGGCATCTGCACGACGGCGTACAGCAGCGGCTGGTCGGGTTGACGATGACGCTCGGGCTGGCCGAACTCGATCTGCCGGACGGCGAAGGCAAGCGACTCGTCGTGAAGGCGCACAGCGAGGCCGAGGCTGCGCTGGCAGACCTGCGGGAGGCAGTCCGGGGGATCCACCCGCGCGTGCTCGTCGACCACGGGCTGGAGGCGGCCGTACTGGAGGTGGCGGACCGGAGTCCGCTGCCGGTGAACGTTCAGCTGACCCTGCCGTCGCGACTGCCGCCGCCGATCGAGGCCGCGGCGTACTTCGTCGTCAGCGAGGCGTTGGCCAACGTCGCCAAGCACGCACAGGCGACCAACTGCGAGGTGATCGGGTGGGTCGAGCGCGATCGACTCGTCATCACGATCACCGATGACGGCGTCGGCGGCGCTCGGACGGGCGCCGGTACCGGACTCACCGGGCTGGTGACCCGGTTGGACGCCTTGGGAGGCACACTCGACATCGACAGCCCACCCGGTGGGCCGACTCGATTGAGGATGGAGTGCCCGTGCCGACTCGGCGACTGAGCATCGTGCTGGCCGAAGACTCGCTGCTGTTGCGTGAGGGCCTGGCCAGCATCCTCGACCGCGCCGGTCACGAAGTGCGGGACGCTGTCGGCGATGCGGACACGCTGCTGGCCGTCGTACGCAAGGAACCGCCGGATGTGGTGATCACCGACGTACGGATGCCGCCCGGGCACAGTGATGAAGGCCTGCGGGCAGCGGCCGCGATCCGGGCGGAGTTCCCGTCGATCGGGATCCTGGTGCTGTCCCAGTACGTCGCCGACGCGTATCTGTCCACGTTGCTCGAGACAACGACCGGCGGGATCGGGTACCTGCTGAAAGACCGGGTCGGGCATGTCGCGGAGTTCCTCGAGTCACTCGACCGCGTGGCCGACGGCGGGACCGTGGTGGATCCGGAAGTGGTCCGGCAGTTGCTGGCGCGGCGGCGGAACGACGGGCCGCTGTCGGCGCTCACGCCGCGGGAGCTGGAGGTGCTCGCGCTGATGGCGGAGGGCCGGGTGAACGCATCGATCGCCGAGCAGTTGGTCGTCAGCGAGGCCGCCGTACGCAAGCACGTCGGCAACATCTTCGCCAAGCTTCAGCTGGACGACGGTCTCGATCGGCGGGTATCCGCGGTCCTCACCTACCTTCGCGGTTGAACCGCGAGGGAGGATCGGGTTATGGACAGTGACATCCGGAAAATCCTGGCGGACTGCGAGACCTGGGCCGTGGTCGGGTTGTCGAACAACACCAGCCGGGCCGCGTACGGCGTGGCGCGGTTCCTGCAGGGGCACGGTAAGCGGATCGTGCCGGTGCATCCGTCGGCGGAGACGGTGCACGGCGAGCAGGGGTACGCCACGCTCGCCGACATCCCGTTCCCGGTGGACTGCGTCGATGTGTTCGTCCGGTCCGAGCTGGCCGGTGACATCGCGGACCAGGCGGTGGGAATCAACGCGAAGGCGGTGTGGTTCCAGCTGGATGTAGTGGATCCGGACGCTTACACGCGGACGACGGCCGCTGGGTTGACCATGGTGATGAACCGTTGCCCGGCGATCGAGTGGGGCCGTCTGGGTCCGTCCTGACCATCGACACCGAAGGGTTCTGATGATCTCGATCGACGCGTCCACCGACTTCGGCAAGCGGATCGCGCGGCAGCTGCACGACGAGCGGGTGCTGTGGCTGACCACCGTCGGCAAGTCCGGAACGCCGGCGCCGAACCCGGTCTGGTTCCTCTGGTACGGCGACCATCTGCTGATCTCCAGTCAGCCGGACAAGGCCAAGCTGCGCAACATCGCCGCCCACCCGCGGGTCGCGCTGAACTTCAACGCCACCCACACCGGCGGCGACGTCGGGGTGATCTCGGGTACGGCGGTGATCGACGACAACCCGATCAGCGGTGACGAGCTGGCGGCGTACAACAACAAGTACGGCGAGGACATCGCCCACCTGGGCATGACGAACGACCAGTTCCACGCCGACTACTCCGTGCTCGTCCGCATCACCCCCGACAAACTCCGCGGCTTCTAGCCGAGGCAGCCCGACCATTTCAGCGGAGATCCCCTGAAATGAACCCTTCTCCCTCTGAAATTCGAGGGGAGAAGGGGCGAGGTGAGGGGTTATCCGGCTCTCCTGTCTGATGTGTGGGTCAGTTTCGGCCGGGGAGGGGTGGTCGGTAGCCGCCGAGGGTGAGCATGGCGAGGGCGATGAGGGCGATGAGGGCGTGCGGGTCGTGGAAGCCGTAGGCGATGCGGGTGATGAGGCGGATCTTGGTGTTGACGGCTTCGATGCGGGCGTTGGTCA
>NZ_SLWN01000013.1 GCF_004342025.1 Kribbella steppae
ATCCTCCTCGCACACCAGCCGCGAGCATCCGACTCCAGAATGCCGGATCCACCCGACGCTCAAACCCACGAGACGCCCTCGCCGAAGCGGTCTTCGTCACATCTCAGCCTGGATGGTTGTCGGCGGATAGTTATGTGCGCATACTGACTATGCCTTGATAGTTATCACTTCATAGTTAGTTTGCCGTCCATTCAGAGCCACCAGTGGTGCACGGTCACGAAACGGAGGGACCGCGATGCGAGACCCCGTGGTTGCGATCAGCTACGCCGTCAGCGATGAGAGCCGCGTCGCCATCCTCGACGCATTGGGAGATACCTCGTACGTCGTCTTCCTGCAGGACCAACGGCCGACGGAGCGAATGGAGACTCTTCGCCGGGCCGAAGCGCTGATCGGTTGGCGGCTGAACCGCGAAGTGTCACCGGACCAATTCGCACATGCCGCCCGACTGCGGCTCATCCAGTTCGTGTCGGTGGGCGTGGACAGCGTCGACTTCACCGCGATCCCGCCAGGAATCGTCATCACCGGCAATGCCGGGGCGTATGCGGGGCCGATGGCCGAGCACGTCATGGCGATGACTCTCAGCTTGGCCAAGCGGCTTCCTCAGCGCCACGCCGCCCTGGGCAACGGCGAGTTCGATCAGCAGGCGCCATCGCTCACCCTGGACGGCGCCGTGTGCGCCATTCTCGGCTTCGGCGGGATCGGCCACCGCACCGCACAGTTGATGCGCGCGTTCGGCGCGCGTATTCACGCGGTGAACACCTCAGGGAGCACGACAGAGCAGGTCGAGTACGTCGGCACTCTCGCCGATCTCGACAAGGTGCTGGCCGTCGCCGACGTACTCGTGCTGTCCCTGCCGCTGACCCGAACGACGCGCGGCATCATCGGTGACCGCGAACTGGCGTTGATGAGACCGACAGCCATCGTGGTCAACGTGGCCCGGGCGGGCATCATCGACCAACCCGCACTGTACGAACACCTGCGGGCGAACCCGGACTTCTGCGCCGGTATCGACACGTGGTGGCACGAGCCACCGCTGGGTGAGGACTTCCGGACCGACTACCCGTTCTTCGACCTGCCCAACGTCCTCGGCTCACCGCACAACTCCGCGATCGTGGCGGGATCGCACGCATCCGCGGCACGGCACGCAGCGCAGAACGTGCGCCGCTACCTCGAAGGCCAGTCCCCGGCCGGGATCGTCCGGCCGGACGACTACATCACACCCCAACCATTGAACGGAGATCCACGATGAACCACGGCACCACGGCCGGCAGCGGCCTCAGCCGGCGCCAGTTGCTGCGAGCCGCAGGGATCGGAGGTTCGGCGATCGCGGCCTCCGCGTCCCTTCTCAACGCGCCCAGCGCCTGGGCCGAGACTCGCGAGGCCGGTGGCAATCAGTACGTCAGAGGAGTCGATGTCATCCCCGACACGTCCCACGCCACCAGCGCCCTCGCCGCACACATCCGCGGCTACTTCCAAGCGAAGAGCGACAAGAATCTCGACTGGCAGACGTCGTACTTCTCGGGCCGGCTCTTCACCTACATCGACGCGATCCTGGGGTGGCACTGGTACAGCCGGCAGGCGCTGCACGACGCGCTGGCCCAGTGGTATCCCACCTGGCCGAAGGACAGCAAGTCCTATCCCACCCGGATTCTGGGTGACACGACGAGCGCGATCCTGCTCTTCACCGACACCCCAGGCATGTTCGGCCCAGGCCAGGTCCGCAACGCCGGCGCGGTCAACTTCAACCGCCAGGGAAAGATCGAGCGCTGGGTCGACTACTGGGACGCCAGGCAGTTCGGCGTAGCCGCATGGCAGAAGGAGCAGGACACTCCCGCCCAGTGGCCGTCGAACTTCCGGGAGTCGACCGTCGGAGAAACCGCTTCTCCCCTGATGCGCCGCGTCGTCGCGGGCCTCGCCGATGCCCTGCGCAGGAACGATATTGCGGCAGCCATGAAGCTGTTCTCCTCGGACGCCGTACTCGAAGACGCGGCGGCACACCTCCAGATCACCAGTCAGTCGAGCATCCAGCGCTACTTCACCAAGGCCGCATCCGTCGTGCCCTACATCGGCCCCGGCACCAGAGTGCGCCACGTGCTCGGCAACAACGTCGGTGGCGGCTACGAGTGGACCGCGGCCGACAGCCCGGTGCCTCGCGGCATCACCGCCCTCGAACTCGATGCCTGGGGCAAGATCGAGCGATTCACCGCCGTGTGGAACGGCGCCCTTGCCGACGACGCGTTGCTCACCGCACTTGCGCGGAATGCAATCGAACAATGACCTGAACCGCGACTCAGGGTGCGGCGAGAACCAGGTCGCTCAGGCGAACATCGCCCAGTTGTCGACGTGGGGCTTCTTGATGGTGGCGAGATCGGTCTCCGCAAGGACATGAGCCCGGCTGCGTTCGGCGGCGTCGACGACCGCGTCCACATCCGGGAACTTGAGCGCGCCTCCGGACTTCATCACCTCGCCATTGATGATGACGGTGTCCACGTTGCCCGGGTGGGCCGACGTCACGACGTTGGCGATCGGATTGTTGAGCAGCGTCAGGTTGAGCGGGTCGGACTTCAGCAGGACGATGTCGGCCCGCTTCCCCGGCTCGAGCGAACCGATCTTGTCGCCGAGCCCACAGGCCGCGGCACTCGACAATGTCGCCGACCGGAAGACATCCGCCGACGTAATGTCCCAGGACCAGACGGCCTCGCCCGAACGGTAGGCGGCATCGGATATGCCTCCTCGCGTCGCGGTGAGCAGGCTGCGCATAGCCGCGAACATGTCGCCGCTGACCGCTACCAGGCTGTCTGTCGACAGCGCCGCCTCGAGGTTGTGATGCCGCATCCTGATCGTTGCCGGAAGCCCGTGGCCGCAGAGCATCTCGTGGTCGGGAGAGATGGACACATGCGTCCCGGTCTCGGCGATGAGGGCGAAGTCCGAGTCGGTCAGGTTGTTGCAGTGAACCAGCGTCAGATGTGGGCCGAGTTGCCCGATCGTCTGAATGTCCTCGATCGGGACAAGGCCGTCGTCGCCCCAGCGGGCACCGGTCCAGCAGCCGCCGCCGAGCCCGCCGTCCATCGCGACGTGCAGGTCGAGCTCCCGGGCGAGTTCGAAGTCGTACCGCAGGACCTCCGGCGTGACCAGGAAGGGCGGTCGCACCTTCATGCCCAACGTGACCCGGGCGTCGTCGTCATGCAGAACACCGTTCCGCAGCCGACGAACGTCATCCGGGTGCTTGCGGCTGCTGTTGTGGTACCAGGCATCCACTTCCAGATCGTTCGGCTCGCCATGGCAGAACAGGACCCGCAGTCCGCTGTCCGCATGAGCCTGGATCGCCGCATCGGCGTGCTCGGGTGAGTTCATGATGTGCGCGAGATCCGAGACGGCAGTCACCCCGCCGTTGATCGCCTCGAGATCAGAGAGAAGGATCGCCGCATAGACGTCCTCGGGTCGGTAACGTGCCGCGAGACGCCCCCGGGCAAGCGATCGGTACTCGACCACGGTTTGGTCGGTACTGATGCACCGCATGAGCGCCTGCCACGGATGCCGGTGCGAGTCGACCAGCCCCGGCATCACGATCATCGAGCTCGCATCGATGACATTCTCACCCGCCACGGGCGGGAGACTCGGCCCGACCTCGGTGATCCAGCCGTCGGCACTGAAGCGAGTATCCAGGTGATCCACCGTCGCCGATCCTGCTCCGGCCGAGATCACCAAGCCTCCGCGGATTGTCGTCACCTGGTTCGTCATCATCACTCCTGCTCTCGACTGAACGGACTTGATGTAGAGTTCTGTCCCGATACATGGGACACTGTCCCAGTGTGTTGCACGCCATTCGAAGGCGTCAAGAGATCCATCCGAGAGGAACTGCCCGATGACGCAACCATCACAGGTGACAGACGAGATCGCCGCCGAGTACTCGGCCGACCTGGACGTCGTCGCTCGCTACCAGCCCGGGATCCGGGCCCGACTCGAGCAGCGCGCTCGCCTCGACCCGGCCTTCGCATACGCCTGGCTCCGCTACGCTGCCCGGCTTCTCGGCCGACCCAGCCTCGATGCCCGAACCCGGTTGCTGGTGATGACCGGGCAGTTCACGATGTCGCGCCGGCACGAGCGCCTCAGGGAGACGGTCCAAGCCGCGATCGCTGAATCCCTCGACCTCAAGGAGGTTCTCGAGGTCATCTTCCAGTGCGCGATTTACGGAGGAGAGCCGCTGATCGACGAGGCGTTGTCGATCTTCGCCGACGAGCTCGAAAAGGCTGACCTGCTCGACGAGGTGTGCAGTCGCGGCCTCCAGGTCGGGCAGCGCGCCGGCGAGCGTGATCTCGACGAGGAGCGCACCCGGTGGCACCCCGAGGACGCCGCCGACCCACGAGCCGACGCGCTCGTGAAGAAGTATGGATGGCAAGGCATCAGCAGCGCGCTCGTTCTCCGTCCGAGGCACACGCTCGACAACGCGCAGTTCCTCGACAGCCTTGACGAGGGATTCACCAAGGCCTTCTACGACCTCGGGTACGACGACATGTACGGCCGGCTCGTCCTGGATCACCGGACGCGTCTGCTGTGCATGGTCGGGAACACGCTCGCGATCGGCGAGATCGTCCAGACCCGACACCACATGCGCACAGCGATTCGCCAGGGAGCTTCACCACGCGAGGTGCTCGAAGTCCTCTTCCAGTCGGTGCTGGTGGTCGGCCACCCGAACGTCGTACCGGAGCGCATCCGCGACCTCGTCGCGATCGTCGAGGACGAGGGCACGAACTTCTTCTGACCCCTCCCGCGCGGGGGACGCAGTACCGGACGTCGAGGAGGAGACAGGAACATGCAGGGACGCATCCTGGTCGTGGGCGCGACCGGACTGGTCGGCGCAGCGGCAACCGAACATTTCGCCGAGCGACCCGGCTGGGAGGTTGTGACACTGTCGCGAAGGCCACCGGTGGGCTGGACGGGATCGCATCTCCAGGTCGATCTCACCGACCAGGACGCCTGCGCGGCGGCGTTTCGCCCAGGACCGCCGATCACCCATGTGCTGTACGCGGCACTGCAGGAAGAAGACGATCTGGAGGCCGGCTGGCGCAGCGATCAACAGCAGCAGACCAACCTGGCCATGCTCCGCCACCTGCTCGACGGAGTTGAACGGGGCGGGGCCCTGGAGCACGTCACCATCCTCCAGGGCGGGAAGGCGTACGGATCCCATCTCGGCCGCGTGCCGGTGCCGGCCAAGGAACGCTGGCCCCGGATGCCGCACCGGATCTTCTACTGGCAGCAGGAGGACCTGCTCCGCGAGCGCGCCGCCGCAGGGCGGTGGTCGTTCAACATCCTGCGCCCACAGCTGATCCTGGGCCGTGCGACATCGAGTCCGATGAACATCATCTCGGCGATCGGCGTCTATGCCGCCGTACTGCGTGAGCTCGGACGGCCGCTCGACTTCCCCGGCGGCGGGATCTACGTCACGGCGTGCAGTGACAGCCGCCTCATCGCGCAGGCGGTCGAGTTCTGCGCGACCACGGATGCAGCGTCGGGCGAGACCTACAACGTGGTCAACGGCGACGCCATCGTGTGGCGCGACCTGTGGCCCTCGGTCGCGGCCCACTTCGACATGCCCGCCGGCGAACACACCCCGATGCGGCTGGCCGAGGAGATGCCACGGCAGTCCGCCGTGTGGGACGACATCGTGGCCAAGCACGACCTGCAACCGCGGAGCATGCACGACGTGGTCGGGTCCTCGTGGCAGACCGCGGACCTGACGTTCGGCTTCGGCAAGGAGCGCCCCTTCGATCGCCTGATGAGCCCGGTCAAGCTGCGTCAGGCAGGGTTCCCGGGCTGCATGGACACCGAGGACGCGGTCCTTCATTGGCTGCGCCGCCTCCAAGCGGAGAGGGTCATCCCGTCCTACTGAGGACGGGCCAGGCGCTGCGCGATGAGCTGTGCCAGATGCAGGGCGGGCCGGTGTGCGAGGTCATTTACCTGGGTGCGGCAGGAGAACCCGTCAGCAAGTACGACGGCGTCCTGCTCCGATCGCGCGATGGCGGGCAGGAGTTGTTGCTCCGCAACTGCCACTGATACGTCGTAGTGGCCTCGCTCCATGCCGAAGTTGCCGGCGAGCCCGCAGCACCCTCCCACCCGATCGACGTGGGCGCCGGCTCGCGCCAGCAATGCGGCGTCGGCGTCCCAGCCCATCACCGCGTGGTGATGGCAATGTGGCTGTGCCACCACTCGCAGGTCGGACAGGTCCGGCGGTGTCCATGTCGGGTGCTCAGCCAAGAGTTCGGCGAGCGTGACGATCCGCCCGACGACCTGGCGAGTGGCATCCCCTGGAACGAGACGGACCGCGTCGTGCCGAAGCGCGGCGGTGCACGACGGTTCGATGCCCACGATCGGCAGCGCGCCGGAGGTCCGGCTGAGCGAGTCGATCGTGCGCTCCAGGCTCCGCTTGGCGTGGTCGAGTTGTCCGGTCGAGATCCAGGTGAGGCCACAACACGCTTCGCGCGGGGTCAGACCGACGCGATATCCCGCCGCCTCCAGAACGGTCACCATCGCCTTGCCGACCTCCGGCGTGAACAGGTCGGTGAAGCTGTCGACGTACAACAACACCTCGGCGGCCTCTCCCCCGTTCGCACCGGCGCGGTTCTGGAACCAGCTGCGGAACGTCTCGGCCGGAAAGCTCGGCGCGCTCCGATGTGGGTCGATTCCCGCGACCGCGAAGAGAAGTCGCCGGAGCGCGGGCACACGGCTGAGACGGTTCGCCACCGCGGGCGCGCGACTCGCCATCCGAGCCCATTGGGGCAGTCGACCAAGCGAGTAGTGGGTGAGGGGCCGCAGGCGTCGGCGGTAGGTCTGGTGCAGGACCTCCGACTTCCAGGTCGCCATGTCGACGCCAGTGGGACAGTCCGTGGCGCATCCCTTGCAGGACAGGCACAAATCCAACGCGTCATGGACCGCCGGACTGCGCCAACCGTCGACCAGCTCGCCGTTCACCATCTCCTGCAGGACGCGCGCGCGACCGCGGGTCGAGTCCTTCTCTTCTCGGGTGGCGACATACGAAGGGCACATCACCGTGCCGGCCGAACCCGCGGTGACCCGGCACTTCCCTACCCCGGTGCAGCGGTGCACCGCCTCCGAGAAGTCACCACCGTCCTCGGCGTAGGCGAAACCGACTTGCTGCAGCAACGGCAGTGAAGAGGTGATTCTGAGCGCGCTCTCGAGCGGAGCCGGCTCGACGAGAACGCCAGGATTCAGTACGCCGTCCGGATCGAACACGTGCTTGACCGCGGCCATGATTCGCAGCGCGTCGCTCGAGTACATGATCGGCAGCAGCTCGCTTCGTGCCCGCCCGTCGCCGTGCTCGCCTGACAGCGAACCGCCATGCCGGACGACAAGTCCGGCAGCCTCGACAAGGAACTCACGCATACGGTCTGCGCCGTGTTCGGCCCTGAGTGCAAAGTCCAGCCGGGTATGCACGCAGCCGTCGCCGAAGTGACCGAACGGCATGTGGGTCAACCCGCTCCTGCTCACGAGCTCCTCGAACTCCCGGAGGTACTCCCCCAGAGCCGCGGGCGGCACCGCGGCGTCCTCCCAACCGGACCAGGCGGGTGCACCCGATGGCGCCCGGCCGGCCAGTCCCGCGCCGTCCTCCCGGATCCGCCACAGCGCCGCTGACTCTCGAACGTTGTCGATCACCCGCGCTTCGAGGGCGTCGACACACATCGCCAGGTCGCGCGCGCGGTCGAGCACCTCGACCTTGGAATCACCGGGCAACTCCACGAGAAGCCAGGCCGCTCCGCGCGGAAGCTCCGGTACGGCGGCGGCACCCCGCCTGCGCCGTACCACCTCGACGATGCGGGCATCGATGCCCTCGCACGCTGTGGGGCTGTACTTCAGAACTGTCGGTGTCGCTTCCGCCGCTGCGACGATGTCGTCGAAGCCGAGAGCGACCAACACCCGCTCCGCCGGCTCTGCGACGAGGCGCACGGTGATCTCGGTGAGTACGCCGAGCGTCCCCTCCGACCCGACCAGGGCACGAGTCAGGTCGAATCCGTTCTCCGGCAGCAGGTTGTGCAGCGCGTAGCCCGAGACCTGCCGTCCGAACCGGCCGAATTCGGTGCGAAGGGTGGCCAGGCCGTCGCTCACGACCGACCGCAGACCGGCGATACCATCGGCAAAGCCATCCGTATGGTGAGAGCCGTCGCCGCGACTGGTGAACAGGTCATCACCAGCTCCGGTGACGAGTCGCAGGGCTGCCACGTTGTCGGCGGTCCGGCCGTAGCCGAGCGCTCGTGACCCGCACGCGTCGTTCCCGACCATCCCACCGATCGTGCATCGACTGTGCGTCGAGGGATCCGGCCCGAATCTCAGACCATGAACGGCTGCGGCGCGCTGAAGATCCGCCAGCACCACCCCGGGCTGCACGCGCGCGAGACCGGCGGCCGGATCGAGCTCGAGGATGCGACCCAGGTGACGGCTGAGGTCGAGGACGAGGCCCGGCCCGATGGCATTGCCGGCCACTGAGGTGCCGGCGCCGCGGGCGGTCACCGGCACCCCGAGCTCACGGGCCGCGCCGAGCGCCAGCGCGACCTCGGCCGCTGAGGAGGGACAGGCGACAGCCTCAGGAACGACGCGGTACAACGAGGCGTCGGACGAGTAGGCCGCCCGCGCGGTGTTGTCGTCTCGCACGTCCCGGAGCCCGGCCGCACGCAACCGTGCTGCGATCGAAGGCACACGTCAACCTTTCTCGATTCACGCGCACCCGCGACTAGATGTGCTTGACCCCCATAGCGGTGAGGGCCGACGACAGCTCGTGCGCTCGTTCGCGCACGATGTCCCCGATGGCTTCGAAACCGCCCTCGGGAGCGCGTGAGGTGGGTATGGCAACGGTGAGACCGCCGACGACGGTGTCACCGGAAAAGAGCGGAGCGGCGACGCCGTCAACGCCGACGACGCGCTCCTCGAACGACGTGGCGTATCCGAGTTGCCTCGCCGATTCGACGTCCTTCTTGAGAGCGGCGACAGTGGTTGGGGTCTGCGGGGTGAACTTCGTCAGGTCCAGGCTGTCGAGGTCGATGTCAGCTGCGGACAGGATCGCCTTGCCGACGGCACCGGCGTGCAAGGGAAGTCTCGTGCCGAGGGCCTGCACGTGCCTGACCGAATGGTTGCTCTCGACCCGGTGGACGAACGTCGCGAAGGTCTCGCCTTCGTTGTACGTCGCCAGGTAGCTGGTCTCCCCGACCTGGGCGACGAGCGCGGTCATGATGTCGTCCACGATCTTGAGCCCTGGAACCACACCGAAGACCCGCGCCGCCAGCTCGACCAGACGCCGTCCGACCGTATAACCGCCGTCCTCGCGCTGTTCGGCGTACTGACTGTCCGCCAGCGCTTGCAGGATCCGGTGAGTCGAGCTGCGGCTGTTTCCGGTGGCTTCGGCGATCGTGCGGACACTGAGCACCCCAGAGCTCTGCGTCAGTGCGTACAAGGTGTCGGTGACACGCTGGGAGATGGGGACGGACTGGCCGCCCTTCTCCTCGCCGTTCTGGTCCGTCGTCATTGGCTGTCCTTGCTCGTCTAGTGCTGTCCCCAGAGCGCGCACTGTATCTGCCGCCAGCCGGCGCACCGGTGATCACGGTGTCATCTCATGCTGGCACACGGGTGTGCAGTCCGATGATCTCGCGCGCCTCGGCGGGCGTCGCGATCTCCCGGCCCAGCAACGTGGCCAATTGCACGGCCTTGTCGACCAGGCGCGCGTTGCTGTCCGCCAGCTCCCCCGGGCTCAGGTAGGGGTTGTCCTCGTAGCCGACCCGGATGTGCCCACCCATACCGATGGCCATGGCAAGAAGGTTCCAGTGCCGCTCCGGACTCATCACGCTGACATTCCAGTTCACGCCAGCCGGCAGGGAGTCGACCATGAACTGCAGCGCCCGCTCCTCCGGTGGTGTCCACGACCCGCCATCCCAGTCGATGAAGAGCGTCGTCCACACCGGCCCCGGCAGCAGGCCTTCGTCCTGGAGGCGTCGAAGGTTCCACAACGCCCCCGAGTGGAAGGACTCCACTTCCATCTTCACGCCGTGCTCGGCGGTCACCGTCGTGTACTCGCGCAACTCTTCCAGGGGGTGCAGCGAGTAGATGGCATTGGGCGGGTACGAGGGATCCGGCTGGAAGTACTCGTCGTGGGAGTTGAACGCCACCGACATCATGTCCGGCCCGAGCTTCATCAGTGGGACGCGATCCTCGAGCCGGGCACCGGCGATGCCGTACTGGATGATGCCGTCCGACCGGTCGCGGATGGAGGCGGTCATCTCCTGCCATCCGTCGACGTCGAGACGGCTCAGCTTCTTACCGTCCTCCTGGATCTCGGCCTCGAGTGCCCTGATGCCATGCAGATGAGCGATGGACGCTCCCGCGTCGAGACAACGCACGTACTCGTCGGCGATGGCCACCGCGTTCTCGCGGGTCGACGGCAGGCAGTAGTGGTTCGCCGGATACGAGACCCGGGAGTCACACGCGGCGGTGATGATCAGCTTGTCCATGGGTTCCTTCTGTCCTCTGAATCGTTCCTCGTCGCCCGACCGAGGTGGCGCTGTCCCGAGTAACCAATGTCCCGCTCAGCGGGACGATGTCCCATGACGTTAGCTTGGCCATCGTTGACTCGTCAATCCCCTGACTCACCACGCTGCGAGAGTCGCTTCCGATGCAGCGGCCGCCGAGTACGACGTACTGAGCTCACCGAGACCGTCGATGACCACGGCCACCGAGTCGCCATCGGCAAGCGCCACACCTCGCGCCTTGCCGACCCCTGCCGGCGTACCGGTGAGAATCACGTCGCCGGGCCGCAAGGCCACGACACGGGAGACGAAGGCGATCAGTTCCTCGATCGGGTGGTACATCGACGCGGCCACGTCGTCCTGGACGAACTCGCCGTTGTGCGCGGTGCGGATCCGGAGCTGCCCGGGCTCAGGGACATCCGATCGCCGTACAACGCCCGGCCCGAGCGCCGAGCCGCGATCGAACGCCTTGGCGGCGAACCAGTCCACCTGGAAGCGGTTGGCCAGGACCGACGGCTGGAGATCCCGCGCGGATCCGTCGTTCCCGATCGTGTAACCCGCGATGTACGCACTCGCAGCCTCCGGCGCAATGGACCTGCCACGTCTTCCCACGACGACAGCGAGCTCTCCTTCGTAGTCGAAGAAGCTCGAAGTCGCCGGCAGGTCGACCGTCGACGCGTGCCCGACGAACGCCGACGGCGGTTTCAGGAAGATCACCGGCCGCGGTGGGCTGGCACCTCCCGCCTCGGCCGCATGGGCCGGGTAGTTCTGCGCTACACAGAACACCCGCGCACTGTCGGTGATCGGCGGCAGCAGCGACACGCGCTGGGCCGGAATCGGCCGACCCAGGGCGGGCAAGTCCGCGTCGCCCCGTGCCCAGCGTTCCAGGCACTCGCCCCAGGACTCGTCGCCGAGACCAGTCCGCAGCACCTGACCTCGGTCGAGCACCCCGACTTCCGGTTGCCCGCTGTCGACGAACCGCACCAGCGATAACCCCATGTCGCCACCTCTTCCACCTTCGTCACGGTCCGGGACGGACCCCTTTGACAGCCACGTAACGACCTCTTGACAGCCGTGTGACCCGAACCATACGTTGTGGGACAGCGTCCCGGCAATCGGGACACCGGGGCAAGAGTCGGGGACTTCTCCCCATCGGTCTTGGAAGGAACGACGACATGGTCCGATCTCGCTGGGCGTGTGTTGCCGGCACTCTTGTTGCGGTCGCGGTCGCAGCGAGCGCCTGCAGCCAGCCGGTCGCCCCTACAGCTCAAAGCAGTGCGGTCAAGCAGGTGAAGGTGAAGGGCCTCTTCGCGAGTGCCTCGAACAACGTGCCGATGATGGTGGCTGCCGAGAACGGCTACTGGCGCGAGCGAGGGCTGGACGTCACCGTCCAGGTGCTCGACACCGGGTCCGCCATCGCCACTGCCCTCGTCACAGGCGCAGCCGACATCGGTGCCGGCAACGCCACGTCGAGCGTTCCGCTGTCGCGTGCCGCGGGCAACGACTTCGTGCTGGTCGGTCCGTACCACAACAACCCGTTGGTGGTCGCCGGCACCGAGCGGGTCGCGATCATCGCGGGGAAGGACTCCGGCGTCCGCGCCGGCGATCCGCGCTCGCTGATCGGCAAGTCCGTGGCCGTCACCGAGGGAAACACGAACGAGAACTACCTGCGGGCCTACCTGCAGGCGCACGGGATGTCGATGAGCGACATCAAGCCCGTGAACATGGCCTATCAGGACATGCCGACTGCTCTCTCGCAGGGCAACGTCGACGTGGTCGTCCCGATGGAGCCAGGTGTCAGCGAGACCATCCGCAAGATGGGCGACGCGACGATCGTCCTGCAGCGAGGTGGACCGTACGGCTCGAGCGTCGTCGGTGTCATGGTCACCGACAAGTACCTGGCCGAGCATCCGGACGTGGTCAAGCAGTACGTCCTCGGAGTCTGGGAGGGTGTCAAGTTCACCCGGGAGCACCCTGAAGAGGCAGCGGCTCTCGCGCAGCGTTACATCTCGGGGGTCAACGTCGAAGACGTCACCTCGGGGCTCAAACAGATGCGCACCGAGTTCGACCCACGCATTTCGCCCTGCACGGAGAAGGCCGTCATGGGCGAACAGGCGAGGTTGATCGCGGACCACAGCATGAAACTCGCCAAGCCGCTGCCGTACGACAAGATCGTCGCCACCGACTTCATCAAGGGTCTGCTCGCGGACGACGAAGGCCTCGCCGAGGGCCTGGCGCCGCTGCCCGCCAACGTGTCCGAGTGCAAATGAGCGGGGGTACGGCGATGACTCGACAGCCGCAGCTGGTGGAGCCGACCAGACAGGAAAGGACCGACATGGTGCCGGCGTCCGATTCTGAGCACAAGCCGCTCCTCGAGGCGATCGGCCTGAGTCACCACTACGAAGTGCGTGGCTCCACGGTCACCGCGCTGGACGATGTCAACCTGACCATCCGCGAAGGCGACTTCGTAACGATCGTCGGACCCAGCGGCTGCGGCAAGTCCACCCTGGCCAGCATGTTCGCGGGACTCATCAAGCCGAGCCGGGGCCAAGTGCTCTATGACGGGAAACCGATCGACGGTCCGTCCCGGGAGCGGGGAATGGTCTTCCAGGAACTTGCCGTACTCCCCTGGCGGACAGTGACTGACAACATCGCCCACGGACTCCAGATCGCCGGCGTCCCCAAGGCCGAGCGCAACCGACGGGTCGCCGAGCTGGTCAAGCTGATCGGGCTCGAAGGCTTCGAGAGCAAGTACCCGCGTGAACTGTCCGGCGGCATGCGGCAGCGCGTCGCAGTCGCACGGACCTGGGCGCCCGAACCACCGGTGATCCTGATGGACGAACCGTTCGCGGCCGTCGACGCCATCACCCGCCTCACCCTCCAGGAAGAGCTGATCAGGCTCGCCAAGACGACACAGCGCACGGTCGTCTTCATCACGCACAGCGTGGACGAGGCCGTCTTCCTCGGCGACTACGTCGTCGCGATGACCGCACGGCCCGGGCGCGTACTGGAGATCGTCCCGGTGAACCACCCGCCCGGTCAGCGGACCTGGGAGGCGATGGCCACCGACACCCGTCTCCAGGAGATCGTCTCCCACGTCTTCGAACTGGTGCGCGGCCGGGCTGCCGGGACGCAGGCAGAGCGATGACAGCGACGACCGCACCTCTGACCACGCGAGGTGGAGGTGGGCACCAAGCTGCGGTGCACCGGTTCCGGTTGTCCGGCCGACCGCGCATCTGGCTCCTGCAGGCGATCCCGTTCGCCGTCCTGCTCCCGCTATGGCAACTGGCCGCCGAGAGGATCGGCGACGACACTATCCTTCCCGGCCCCGCGCAGGTGGCCGAGGCCGCCGCCGAACTGACCACCCGGGGAATCCTTCCCGCCGCGGCGCAGGGAAGCTTCACGACCTTGCTCATCGGTACCGGCCTCACGATCGCGGTCGTGTTGCCGCTGGCAATCCTGCTCGCACTGAACAGCACGGCCGCCGGGTTGATCCAGCCGATGGTTCGGTTCATCAGCAATGTCCCCGCCATCGCCCTGATCCCCTTGTTCATCGTCTGGTTCGGCTTCACCGACAGAGCGGTGTACGCGACCCTCGTCTACACCGCGGCGATCCCACTGCTGTTCTCCGCCATGACCGGCGTACAGAAGATCCCGCAGGTCTACGTCAACGGCCTGAAGCCTCTGGGCGCGGGCACCCTGCACACGATCCGCGCCGTCTACCTGCCCGGCGCGACACCCGGCATCGTCGTCGGCATCAGGCTCGCGTTCAGCTACGGATGGCGCTCCGTCGTCGCCGGCGAACTCATCATCGGCAGCGGTGGCCTGGGCGAGATGCTCTCCCGCGCACGCTCGACCAACCAGATCGACGAGATCATCGCCGTGATGATCGTCATCAGCATCCTCTTCCTGGTCATCGACCGGCTGTTCCTCTTCCCCTGGGAACAGATCGTCGCCGGCCGATGGTCATCGCTTTAGGGGGTATGGCAACCATGAGTGCGACTTTCGTGAACGTCTCATCGGCCGTCAGACGGTCGGCTTGGGCGCGGACCGCGGCGTCTTTGCTGATCATGCTGGGCCTGTGGATCCTGGCCACAACTGTCCTGGGAGTTCCGGCCTTCACCTTGCCCTCGCCCGCAGCCGTGACGAGTGCTTGGTGGGAAGCGGCCTCTGGTGGTGGCCTCTTCTCCGACATCCTTGTCAGCGCGACCCGGCTACTACTCGGCGGCGCAGCGGGGATCTCGACCGGGATCGTCCTGGGCGTGCTGGCCGGGCTGAGCGGCGCCGTGCGGGTGTCCCTCGAACCGCTGGTCAACGCGATGTCGGGAATCGCCGGCATCGCCTGGATCCCGCTGGCCCTGGCCTGGTTCGGCACCGGCCTCGCGATGTCCACGTTCGTCATCTGGAACGGCGTGTTCTTCGTCGTGTTCGCCAACGCCGCGCTGGGTGTCTCCAGAGTGCAGCCATCGCTGGTGCAGTCCGTACGGACCATGGGCGGCGGATGGTGGGAGGTCCTACGGACCGTGATCCTCCCCGGCGCACTGCCCGACATCCTGACCGGCGTACGCGTCGGCCTGAGCTTCGCCTGGCGCGCCCTGATCGCCGCCGAACTGCTCGGCGCACCACAAGGCTTGGGACAGTGGATCAACCGGGCCGCTCTCAACCAGCGGTCCGACCAGATCCTCGCGGGCTGCATCACCGTCGCCGTACTGGGGGTCTTCCTTGAACGCGTCACGGTGTCCCTGATCGCCAAGCACACCGTGGTCAAGTGGGGCACCATCACCGACGCGAGCGGAAGGGGCGGACGATGACCAGGCGAATGGCTCTGTCCCGCATCATCTTCGGGATCCTGCTCCTGGCCCTCCTGTTCGGCGGTCCACACCTCTACGGCCGCGCGACGGCGGCCGACAAGCTGGCCGACTGTCTCGTCGGCACCACGAGTCCGCAGAACGTCGTCGTGAAGCTGTCCTACGTACCAGGACCGACACAGCTCGAGGATCTCCAGCGGTACGGGCGGTACGGCGGCAGCCGCGGCGACCTGCAAAGCGTCGTACTCCTCGACGTGCCGGCGCAGAACGTGACGCTGCTCTCCCAGCTCTATTGGGTCGATCGAGTCGACACGGAGGACGGATGCTGACGTCCAGCGAGAGGCCGTCCTCCGTGGACGCCACGTCGCTTCCGACGTACGCCCAACTGCTCGAGCGACAGGACGGGCGGCCACCAGGCTCGTCGTGGGGCGTGTTCGGTCCGGACGACCACCTGGGTTCGTTGAACCTGCTCGGTCAGGACCAGGCCCGCGTTGCAGCGGGCTTGGTACGCCATGGCGCGGCCTTCAACCTGGACTACGAGGCGAACGCGTTCACGCCACCCGTCTCCCCCAACCGGCGGCCGGCGCAGCACACCATGTTCTCCCGCCACGACGGCTGCGTCCGCGACGACCGGCTCGACAGCTACTACCTCCAGGTGAGCTCCCAGATCGACGGCCTCCGCCACCATCGGCATCCCGTCCACGGGTTCTACGGCGGCGTCAGCGATGAGGAGGTCGCAGTCGGCTCACCGGCACTTGGAATCCAGCACGCGGCCGCGAAAGGCGTCGTGGGCCGAGGTGTGCTCCTGGACGTCGCACGCCACCTCACCGCCACCGGCCGGCCCCTCAATCTGCGGCGCGCCGAGGCCATCAGCACCAAGACGCTCGACGACGTCGCAGCAGCGCAGGACGTCGAGCTGCGGCCGGGCGACATCCTGCTGATCCACACCGGCTGGGCCCGACACGCGATCGAAGATCTCACAGCGGACGAGCGAACGGCGCTTTCATCCACGCGCCAATTCTGTGGCCTGGAACAGTCACGCGACACCCTCGCTTGGATCTGGGACCACCACCTCTCGATGGTGGCGAGCGACACCGTCGCCATCGAGGTCATGCCGAGCGTCCCCGACTCACCGTTCCACGGCAACGTCGGCCGGATGATGCATCCGGACCTCATCGCCCTGCTCGGCATCCACCTCGGCGAGCTCTGGAGACTGCACGAACTGGCCGACGACTGCGCGGCCGATGGCGTCTACGAGTTCCTCCTCACCGCAAAACCACTCAACATCCTCGGCGGCGTCGGCTCCCCACCCAACGCCCTGGCTATCAAGTGATAGCCAGTTGGGTTGGTTGATGCGCTTGCGTAGCCATCGCGCCGCGACGACCGTCGCTGGTGCGTCGTGGGCGAGCTCGGGAGACACCTCCACAGAGACGAATCCATCAGCGGAGTTACTCGCGTCGAACAGGGGCCGCAGTACGGCGAGGGCCCGATCGGCGTCGTCGATGACGAGTTCCCAGTACACTTCCTCGACCGATCTGCCGGCCTTGATCAGCTCTGCGAACTGTTCGTCGTAGTCGTGCGAACCGGTGATGCTCTTGGCGAAGATCGTCGGGTTCGCGGTGACACCTCGAATCCCGTTGTCGACCATTCGCGCCAGGGTGCCGTCGCGCAGCGGGGCGCGGGTGAGGTTGTCCAGCCACGGGCTCTGGCCATGGTCGGCGTAGAGGTGTTGCAGTTTGGTCATCCCGTACTCGGTTTCCTGGCATCCGCCAGGAAACGCTGTCGAGTTGTGATTGTCTACTTGTCCGTGTCGAGGAGCAGGTCGTCCCAGTCGATGCGGGCACGACCTGCCGCGCCGTCTCCCAGGACGAACCTGCTGGGGTCTCCAGCTGCTCTGGCTCCCGATGCCAGCCACGCGGCCATGCCGTGGGCGGTGCGGCGCTCGATCTCGTCGAGATACGCCCGGCGCTCGTCGACGATCCGCAACTGTTGCGTCGGCGAACCTGCCCGTTGCAGAGCCGAGAAGCTAGCACGCCATGCTCGGCAAAGGGCTTCGTCGCTCAGAGCATCCGGCGCGACGGGAGGCTTGGACGGCTGGTCCAGCTCGGTTCCCACAACGACCGCGGTCGCCGGCCTTGGCGAGCGCTCGGCACGATCAGGCCGAGGTGCCGGGCTGGCCACGTGGCCGTGTTCGGTGAGCCAGCGAACGCTGTAACGAATCGCGTACGGGGATCCGCCGACGATGATTGCCAGCAGAAGCACCGCTGTCGGAGCACCCAGCAAAGTGCCCAGGCCGACGAAGGAGACCGTGCCACCCGCGGTGAGGGCGGTGCTGGTGGCCACGATCCGTCGTCGATCCCGCGGATGTCGAGTGGGGCCGGTGGGGTCCGTCAAAGCCACCATGGCAACGACTCCGCCCGTGAGGGCGCCGAGGATGACCATCAAAATGACGCTCGAGAGTGACCAGGTGAAGGCCATGACTGCACCAAGGGCGCCCAGCACACCACAGAAGAGCACCCAAACAACCCGATAGGCCCTCATGGCGTGTCCTCCTGCACCGTGGCGTCGGGTCCGGAGAAGGCTGATTGATCCACGACAACCTCCCTCTTCGTGCTGCTACGACTATGCCGCTGCCGGGCTGCGACAGGTACGGCGCCGATCGGCGAACTGGGGCCGTCCTGATCGCCGAGGCCCGGCAACGACGGGCGTCATCAGCGGAACACGGCGCTGGGACGTCTAGGAGTGGGCGTCCGCACCGCGAGGGAGGTCACGCGAGGGCCAATCGAGAAGCCGTGCGCCCAGAACGGCGATGTGCAGAATGAACCGCTGACCAGGATCACCCGGGTCGTGGCCCGTGAGTTCCTTGACCTTGGTCAGCCGATAGGTGACGGTGCGGACCGAGACGTTCAGGCGCCGCGCCGCGTCCGTCGCGACCTCGCCGGTCGCGAAATACGCCTCGAGGGTCTGCAGGAGCGGCTCGGCGCCCCCGCGAGCCTCGGTCAACGGGGTGAGCACGGCCTGGATGAGATCGACGATGGCGGCCTGGTCGCGGACCAGGACCCGGTACACCAGCATGTCCTCTGCGTCGACGACCGCGGCGTCGAGCCGCAAACGGTCGGCCAGCGTCAGCGCTTCTCGCGCCTCTTCGTAGGAGCGGGCGATGCCGTACGAACCCGGGTAGGGCCGGCCTGTCGTGACGCGCCATTCGCGGCCCGAGCGATGCCGGATCAACGCGTCGTGGATCAGCGTCCCCACGCCCTGGGTAACGGTCCGCGGGGCCGTGCTGGGGGCGGTCGCCGGGATCAACACCACGAGGAGTCCTTCTTTGGTGGCGACGAGCACTTCTCGGTCCCCGAATCGGTCGAGAATGAAGGCTTCCAGCATGTTGACGCTCGTGTCGCCCTCCGGGAGACCGCCGGCGGGGCGGGCCAGGACAATCTGGTGCGGCCGGCCGAGGTCGAGCCCAAAGGGTTCGGCGCGTTCGACGATTCCGGCGACATCGGGGTCGCCGCGTAGCAGGTCGTCGACCAGTTCGCGGCGCAGCGATTCCTCCTGCCGGATCAGATGCTGGGTGGCGGCCTGGTAGCTGTCGACGAGGACGGCGGTCGCTTCACCGACAGCGCGAAGTACCGCCTGTGCCGAAGCGCGGACGGTGTCGCGGTCGCGGTACGGAACGACGTCGGGCAGGTCCCGCCACATCCGCCAGGCCGCGGACAGGTAGAGGTCGACGACCCGTCCGGCAGGGATGCCCTGTTCGGCGGCGCGACGGCCGAGCTCACGGACGATCGCCAATTCGTGTTCATGGGGCCGCCTCCCGGAGATGGCGGCGTCCGCGAGGAGGGTGAGGTACTCGACCAGCAGCTCCAGCGGCGCTTGGGAAGAATCTCCGGCAGCCGCTTGCGCGATCGCCGTCAGCCATGCTTCATCCGCGCTGTTCGCGGCGCCCGAGCCCGGCCAGCGCAGGCCTCTCGACTCGCTCATGCCACTCCTCTCACGCCCCATCGATGCAGGCGTTGGGCCACGCTTCAGTAGAGCATCGTTGCCGGACGTCGGCCATAAGCCTGGTCACAGGTTCGCCGATCACCGCACTACCTGTCGCACCGCTGGAACGGCACAGTCGAAGCCGCAGGGCACCCAGAGCTGAAGCGGAGCGGCGACGTGACGAAGGCAACTGCAGTGAATAATCGGGGTCGTCGCCCAGTTCTGGTCGGGGTTGACGGCTCAGTGTCCGCGCAGGGCGCGCTGGCCTGGGCCGCCGCAGAGGCGTCGTCGAGGCACTGTCCTTTGCGGATCGTCCACACCTTCAGTTGGCCGGTGACCGGCAACCTCCTGGGCATGACCTTCGCCGGGGACCTGAACATCGGCCTGCAGTCAGCCGCCGAGTGGATCCTCACCGAGGCGAAGGCGCATGCGCGCGAGCTGGCCCCCAACATCAAGGTCATCGCTGACCTATTCGTCGGTCCGGCTGCGCCGACGTTACTCAACGAGGCACAGAGTGCCGACCTGGTCGTCGTGGGCAGCCGTGGCGTCGGTGGCTTCCGCGGCCTGCTGGTGGGGTCGGTGAGCGCCACCGTGGCCGCACATTCCCCGTGCCCTGTGGTCGTCGTCCACCCCCACCGAGACGGTTCGGCGTTCCCTGCGTCGCCGATCGGGCAGATCGTTGTGGGCGTCGACGGGTCGGAGATCTCGACCGCGGCGATCCGGTTCGCCTTCCAGCAGGCAGCACGCCGCCACATCGGAATCATCGCTGTGCACGCCGCGATGCGGAGCCGACAGCACCCGACACTCAGCGTTCCCGCACACATCGTCGACCAGATCGACCGGCAGCTGTTCGCCGAAGCAATGCAGAGCAAACGCGTGCTCTTCCCGGCCATCGACGTCCGAACGAAGCTCGTGCACGGCCACCCGGCCCAGGCGCTGATCGATTCGTCGGCCGGCGCCGAACTGGTTGTGGTCGGGTCGCACGGCCGCGGAGGCTTCGCCGGCATGTTGTTGGGGTCGGTCAGTCAGGCTGTCCTGCAGCACGCTGCCTGCCCCGTCGCTGTGGTCCGTCCGCACCGAACCGCGTCCATCACACCCTCATCTGCAGGCCAGCTCCGTTGTGCGGCCGCGTCACCGAACGAGGTCTCGGACCTGAAGGAGCAGTCATGACACCGACGCCGCAAGGCCTGCCCGAAAGCCTCGGGCTGCACAGCCAGCTGCTCGACCTGGACCCCTCAGAGACCCAGGAGTGGCTGGAGTCGATCGACCAAGTAGTCGACCATGCTGGGCAGAACAGGGCCCGGTACCTGCTGCTCAGCATCCTGCAGCGCGCGCGTGACCGGCGCGTCGGCGTTGCGAATCTGCGCAGTACGGACTACCTCAACACGATCGCTCCCGATGCCGAGCCGGCTTTCCCGGGCGACGAGCACATCGAGCGGCGGATCCGGGCCTACAACCGCTGGAACGCGGCGGTCATGGTCCACCGGGCGCAGCGGCCCGGCATCGGCGTCGGCGGGCACATCTCCACCTACGCCTCCGCCGCAGCACTGTTCGAGGTCGGTTTCAACCACTTCTTCCGCGGCCACGACGCACCCGGTGGAGGGGATCAGGTCTACTTCCAGGGCCATGCCTCCCCGGGCATCTACGCGCGGGCATTCCTGGAAGGACGACTCACCGACAGCCAACTCGACGGCTTCCGCCAGGAACTATCCCACGCCGGAGAGGGTGGCGGATTGCCGTCGTACCCGCACCCGCGGCTGATGCCGGACTTTTGGGAGTTTCCGACGGTCTCGATGGGGCTGGGCCCGATCAACGCGATCTACCAGGCCCGCTTCAACCGCTATCTGCACCATCGCGGCCTGAAGGACACCAACGACCAGCGGGTGTGGGCGTTCCTCGGCGACGGCGAGATGGACGAACCCGAATCCCTCGGCGCGATCGGCGTGGCGGCCCGCGAAGAGCTCGACAACCTGACCTTCGTCATCAACTGCAACCTGCAGCGCCTCGACGGCCCGGTCCGCGGCAACGGCAAGATCATCCAGGAACTGGAGTCGTACTTCCGCGGCGCCGGCTGGAACGTCATCAAGGTGATCTGGGGCCGCGAATGGGACCCCCTGCTGGCCGCCGACACTGACGGCGCGCTGCTCAACCTGATGAACACCACCCCCGACGGCGACTTCCAGACCTACAAGGCCGAGTCCGGTGCGTTCGTCCGCGAGCACTTCTTCGGCCGCGATCCCCGCACCGCGGCGATGGTCGAGCACTTGTCCGATACCGAGATCTGGAACCTCAAGCGCGGTGGACACGACTATCGCAAGCTGTACGCCGCGTACCGGGTCGCGACCGAACACACCGGGCAGCCGACGGTGATCTTGGCCAAGACAATCAAAGGGTGGACCTTGGGCTCCCACTTCGAGGGCCGCAACTCGACCCACCAGATGAAGAAGCTCACCCTCGAAGATCTCAAAGCCTTCCGCGACCGCCTGTTCCTGGACATCCCCGACACCGCCCTCGACGCGGTCAAGCCGCCCTACTACCGGCCACCGAAGAACGCACCGGAACTGGAATATCTCCACGAGCGCCGCCGCGCCCTCGGCGGCTACCTGCCGGCCCGCAGGCTCACCGCAAAGCCGCTCCCGCTGCCGGACGAGGCGGCGTACTCGACCGCACGGCGCGGCTCAGGCCGTCAGGAGGTCGCCACCACGATGGCGTTCGTCCGGCTACTCAAGGAGCTGATGAAGGACCGGCAGATCGGTCACCGGTTCGTGCCGATCATTCCCGACGAGGCCCGCACCTTCGGGCTGGATTCGCTGTTCCCATCCAAGAAGATCTACTCCCCGCACGGACAGAACTACCTGTCGGTGGACCGGGACCAGATGCTGAGCTATCAGGAGGACATCCGCGGTGTGCTCCTCCACGAGGGCATCACCGAGGCCGGCTCTGCCGCGTCCTGGACAGCTGCGGGTACGTCGTACGCCACCCATGGCGAGCCGATGATCCCGCTGTACATCTTCTACTCGATGTTCGGGTTCCAGCGCACCGGAGACCAGCTCTGGGCGGCCGCGGATCAGCTGACCAGGGGATTCCTGCTCGGCGCCACCGCCGGCCGCACCACCTTGAACGGTGAAGGCCTGCAGCACCAAGACGGCCATTCGTTGCTGCTGGCATCGACCAATCCCGCGTGCATCGCGTACGACGCCGCCTATGCGTTCGAGCTGGCCCACATCACCGCCGACGCCCTCCGGCGCATGTACGGCGAACCGCGGCCGGGCGAAGACCAGAACGTCTTCTACTACCTCACCCTCTACAACGAGCCGATCACCCAGCCGGCCGAGCCCGCGGACGTCGACATCGACGGAATCCTCGCCGGGATGCACCGCTACTCCCCTGCCCCAGCCGGCGACGGTCCGAAGGCACAGATCCTTGCCTCCGGCATCGCGGTGCCGTGGGCGCTGGACGCACAACGCCTATTGGCGGACGATTGGGGCGTCCAAGCAGACGTGTGGTCGGTCACGTCGTGGACCCAGCTGCGCCGCGACGCACTCGCTACCGAAGAGTGGAACCTGGCGCACCTCGACCAACCCACCCGGATCCCCTACGTCACCAGACGCCTGAGCTGCGCTCCCGGTCCGGTGGTCGCCGTGTCGGACTGGATGCGCGCCGTCCCCGATCAGATCGCCCCGTTCGTACCAGGCACCTGGGCCTCGCTGGGCACCGACGGATTCGGCCGGTCCGACACCCGCGCCGCTCTGCGGCGCCACCTCGGTGTCGACGCCCCGGCCATCGCTGTTCGGGTACTGCAACAGCTCGCCGACAGCGGTGAGCTGGATTCGTCTGTGCCCTGCGAGGCACAACGTGCCTACTACATGAATGGCCATCCCGACCCAGCGTCGTAATCGTCGTACTTGACCTGGAGGAATGATGCGTGTCTTCGTCGCCGGGGCAACCGGCGTCATCGGTAACCGACTGGTGCCTTTGCTCCTCTCGACCGGCCACGACGTCATCGGTCTTGCACGGTCGCAGGATGCCGGCGCCGGCTTGGAGCGCCTGGGCGCCGACGTCGTACACGCCGACGCGCTGGACCACGCAGCGATGCGCCGCGCAGTGCGAGTCGCCGCGCCCGACGCCGTAGTCCACCTGCTCACAGCGATCCCAGCGCGGATCAATCCGAAGCGGCTGTCCCGTGACCTCGCCCAGACCAACCGCTTGCGTACTCAAGGCACCATCAACCTGGTGGATGCGGCGGCCCAAGCCGGCGCGAAACGGGTGATCACCCAGGGCTCGGCCTATGTCTACGAACCGAATGGCCCAGACCCGGCCACCGAGGACGTGCCCTTCTGGCATCGCCCACCGACCGAGTTTGGTCCCGTGCTCGACGCCCTCCGGGAACTGGAGGCCCTCACGGCGGAAGCGGGCGGACTCGTTCTGCGCATCGGTCATCTGTACGGCCCTGGCACGACCTACGCGCCCGGCGGGTCGTTCGTCCAACAGGTTCAGAACCGCAACGTTCCCATCGTTGGGCAGGGCACCGGTACGTTCTCCTTCACCCACATCGATGATGCCGCGAGCGCCATCGTGGCAGCACTCGAAAACACCGCAGCCGGTGCACTGAACGTGGTCGACGACGAGCCCGCGCAGGTCCGCGAGTGGCTTCCGGTGCTGGCCCACCTACTGGGTGCACCTCCGCCAACGCACATTCTGCCCCCGATGGCCCGATTGGCCTTCGGTAGCTGGGGCGTCGCCTTCCTGACCGAACTGCGCGGCGCCGACAACTCCAACGCCAAACGCGTCCTCGGCTGGAGCCCGAAGTACCCATCGTGGCGGCAAGGGTTCGAGGCTGACTTGGCTCATGCCGGCAGTCCGTAGCCGCGGCCACAACGGAACCCACCTGGAGGAACAACCTCCTGTACGTCGCCGAACAGCCCGGCACCCAACGCGTCATCACCCAAGGTCTGACCTGCATCTACGACCCGCACAGATGGGTACGGCCACCGAGGCCTCGCCGTGGCGGCGTAACCCACCGAGCCAGTTCGTGCCCGTCCTCGCCGCGCTGCGAGAACTGGAAGAGCCGCCCGCCGTACGTGTCCTGGCGACAGGGATTCGCTGCGGAGCTGACCCGCACCTCCCAACGCTGAGGCCCCACCTCTGGATGCCGGTGATCGGCAACAAGCTGCCGTCGAAGTCGGCCGACGAGGGCCGGTGCCAGTACGTCGCCACCAGGCAAGCATGGAAGGAGATCAACACTCTGGAAGGAGTGGAAGCAATGACGACTGAGGTGCCGAGCAACCGCGTACCAAGCCGGAAGACACTGTCCGACCCGGCTTACCAGGCATTCCTGCTGCTGCGAACGGTCTTCACGGTCGCGCCGATCGTGTTCGGCCTGGACAAGTTCGCCAACCTGCTCACCGATTGGCCGGGCTACCTGGCCCCATGGATCAACGACCTCGTCCCAGGCTCCGGCCAGGACGCGATGTACGTCATCGGAATCATCGAGATCGTCGCAGGCATCGCGGTCGCACTGATCCCACGCTACGGCGGACTCCTGGTTGCCGCCTGGCTCGCAGGAATCATCGTCAACCTCCTGACCATCCCAGACTTCTACGACGTCGCCCTCCGCGACTTCGGCCTCCTGATCGCCGCCCTCGCACTGTCACGCCTCGCCATCAAGTACGCGCCGGCCCGACACCGCTCCTGACCTCGACCTCGATTGTTGCTTCCAGCAACACTCCCACGTCCTGTGCCCGATCGGCGCAGTCATGGTTGCCGGTTCCCGGCAACCAACGTGAGGCGACCTTCGCCGGAGGTGCCACTACCCGGGGGAGAGGGCGTAGCGGCAAGGTCTGAGGTATCCGTTCAAGGATCCGGGAGTGTGCCATGGAGTCCCTTATCGCCACCCGAAGTGAGTTACTCGACCGCCGGCGACGGGCGGTCTTCGTCGCTCAGGGCCGCGATCTGCTCAAGGACAAGAGAACCGCCCTCGTGCGGGAATTCCGGCACCACCGTACCGAGCTCCTCGACGGGCTCGCACAGCTGCGGAATCTCGCGGTCCAGGCCCACCAGCGACTCGACCAGGCCACTGCGGTGTGCGGCCCGGAGGCTCTCGCGTCGGGTGGTCTGGCTGCCGCGACCGGGATCGGCGCGGACCTGCAGTCCCGCAGCGTCGCAGGGGTCCAGGTGTTCGAGCTGCGCCACGATCCCGTCCGTCGCAACCCAGCCACTCGCGGTTGGGCACCTTCCCTGGTGTCGACCCATCTCGACAGCGTGGCGCTGGCCTACGAGGAGCAGCTCGAGTGGCTGCTGGACCTGTGTGCGGTGGAGTTGAGCGTGCGCCGTCTGGCCACGGAGATCGCACGGACCACCAAACAGGTCAATGCTTTGGACAACATCGTGCTCCCGCAACTGCACGACGAGGCGCGCCGGATCACGCTGACACTCGACGAGCGCGAACGCGAGGAACACGCCCGGCTCAGGCGAGCGCGTACTCGCAGGGCTGCCCGTGACGCCGCCGGCACCGGGCCCAACCGCACGTGGAGCGCGGCATGAGCCGAACCTACGACGGTAGCGAAACCACCGGCCGTGCGACGCCGCGCGAGTTGGTGCGGAACTTTGAAGACACGATCGCCGCCAGGCTGGCCGCGGCGGACCAAGCCCGCGATGAGGTGGCACTAGCGCAAGTGCAGGCGGATCACCTCATCGCCGAGGCCGAAGCGCAGGCGGCGGAGGTGGCGCGGCATCGGGCAGCCGCGATCCTGTCCGCCGCCCGCGCGGAGGCCGCCCGGTTGACCCAGGCCGGCATCCGCCGAGCGGCCGACCTGACCGCAGTCGCCGCCCGGCGACGCGACCAGGACGTCGCAACAGTCGTCGCCGCGGTCCTGCCGCAGCCGACCGGCTCATCACGGGAAGAGGTGAGCCGACCGTGAGGGTCCCGCTCACGCTGCTCGAGGTCGTCGGCCTCCGACCGCGCCTGGACGACGCCCTGACAGCCCTGCAGGAGCTGCGCCTGGCCGAAGTCGTGACGATCGTCGATCCCGGTGAGACCCCGCCCGACCTCGCTGACCTCATCGCCCGGACCGACGCCGTGATGGCGCTCGTCGACCGGTCCGGGACCGGCACCGTGCTGAGCAATGACGCCCTGCGGACCACCCTCGACCAGCTCGAGCCCCCACTGGCCAAGCTGCTGGCAGAAGAGGAGCAACTGCGCGGCGAGGCCGAGGCACTGCCCCGGTCCATCGAGGCCCTTGACGCCCTACAGCCGCTGGTGCCCGAGCTAGGTCGGCTGGATGACCGGCAACTGGCGAACCTGGGTCTGGCGAGCATGGCGCTCGTCCTCGACGACCCGGACCTGCGGGTCGTCCCCGAGCTGGCCCGGCAACTCGCCGAATTGCTCGGCCGAGGACATTTGATGGTCACCTCCGCGGCGACGCCCGGCAGCCCCGTCGGCTGTCTGTTGATTCTTCGTCGCGGCGACCTTCCCGAAGTCGACGCACTGCTCGGCACGGAGCGCATCGTCGAGGTCGGTGTCCCCGCCGCCTACGCCGGCAAGTCGCTGCGCGCGACCGTCGACGCCATGCGCGAACGCCTCACCGCGCTGCCTGGCGAACGCGACCGCGTGCGGGCCTACCTGGCCGCCACGGTCAGGCCGGTCGCGGGATCATTGCACGCCACTATCGCCGCCCTGCGGGCTCGCGCCGAACGCGCTGTCGCAGCCACGCAGGCCGACCTGTCCTCGCGCACGTTCGTCCTCAGGCTCTGGGTCCCGGCCAAACAGACCGCGGTGGTCGAGCAGGCGCTGGTAGACCGGCTCGGCCGGGCCGTTGCCGTCGAGCGTCTGGACACCGGTGGACAAGCCGAGGATCAACCGGTCCTGCTGCGGAACCGGACCGGCTGGCAGCCGTTTCAGCAGTTGGTCGGGCTCTTGTCCTGGCCGGCGCGCGGCGACCTGGACCCCACAGGATTGACGGCCCTGGCGTTGCCGCTCTTCTTCGGCGTCATGGTCGGCGACATCGTGTACGGCACCCTCCTGCTGGCCGCCGGGTGGTGGCTCAGATCGCACTGGGCCAAGAAGAGCACCCTCAGTGAAGTCGGCCGGGTGATGTTGCTCGGCGGCGCCTGGACGGTCCTGTTCGGCCTCCTTTACGGCGAGGCGCTCGGCAGCCTGGGCCATAGCATCGGTATGCCGGCGCTCTGGTTCTACCGAGGTGGACCGACCGCGCTCCAGCCGTTGCTGCTGTTCTCGTTGGCCATCGGCCTCGTCCATGTCGTCATGGGATTGCTGCTGGGAGTCTGGACAGCCGCTCGCGGACACCACCGCCGGCATCTGGCCTCGAAAGTCGGAACACTTCTGGTACTGGGCGGGCTCTTTGGGGTGGCCGGTGTAGCCGCCGCAGGATTCCCGGCAGAGGTCCTGACCCCGGCGGTTGCCGCACTTGTGGTCGGTGTGGTCGTGGCCTGCGTGTCCCAGGGCGCGCTCGGGCTGCTGCTGGGCCCCCTCGATCTGCTCGGTGCCCTCGGCAACGTCTTGTCCTACCTGCGGCTGGCGGCCGTCGGGCTCGCCTCGACGTACCTGGCCGAGGTCGCCAATCAGCTCGGCGCCAGGGGGCCCCTGCTGCTGGGAGTCCTCGTCGCCACCTTGTTCCACGCGCTGAATCTCGCCTTGGCGGCCTTCAGCCCGACGATCCAGGCACTTCGGCTGCATTACGTCGAGTTCTTCGGACAGTTCTACGAAGGCGGCGGGCGACTCTTCGCACCTCTCGGCGGTTCCGTTGTCCGGGGTCCCGAGTCCGAACGCGTCACTTCCCTGCCCTCCGCCACAACCAACTCACCCGAGCCGGTCCCGGCCGGGGCTCCCGTCTGAAAGGACAAACATCATGGAACTCGGACTGATCGCCCTCGCCGCCGGGCTCGCCGTAGGCCTGTCCGCACTGGCCACCGGCTACGCCCAGGCGCGGATCGGGGCCGCCGCGATGGGCGCGGTAGCGGAGAAGCCTGAACTGACCGGACGCGCGATCCTGCTCGTCGCCATCCCGGAGACGCTGGTCATCCTCGGGTTCGCGGTCTCGGCGATGATCATCCTGCTCCTCGGCGGCAAGTGATGGCGCTGCGCGATCTGCTCACCGCACTGGAGGAAGAGGGCGCAGCAGAGCACGAGCGGGCTCAGCAGGACAGGCGTCGGCAAGCATCTCAGCTTCTCGTCGACGCCCAGGAGCGGGCCGCCGAGATCCATCAGCACGGCGTGGCAGAGGCCGAAACCACGGCCCGGCAGGAGGCGGAGGATCTGTTGATCACCGCTCGGTTCAGGGCCCGCCGGGCCGTCCGGACCGCGCGCGACGACGCATTGGAGGAGGTCCTCGACAAGGTACGCCGGCAACTGGAGGCTCTGCCCGGCAGCCCGGACGGCCCGGCAATGGCAGCCGCCTGCGTGGAGGAAGCTGTCGCGGTGATGCCGCAGGCGACGACGGTGCGCGTTCACCCGGCCGACGCCGCGACGCTGAGGCCCGACACCACGGTCCCGGTCGTCGCCGACCTCGAACACGGCGGCGCCATTGCCGAGGACGACCAGGGCCGCTACATCGACAACACCTATCTCACCCGGCTGGCGAACACCTGGCCGGAGATCCGTGCCGGACTGAGCAACTCCTGGAATCAGGACTCATGACCCCCCGGCCCGACTTCATCGCCGGCAACACCCGGCTCAGAGCGCGGCTGTCCGCGTTGCTCGGACCGGTCGACTACGACCAACTCGCCGGCGTCTCCCGCGAGGCGGCCGCCGAACGGCTCGCCGCGTCGACCTACCGTCCCTATCTCAACCGCGACCAAGTAGGCGACCGCCAACTCCTCGAAGCGGCCGGACGCCGACTGCGGGACCTGCTGCGCGGAGTCCGTGGACTGTACGGCGGCGCGGCGGGCATCGCGGTCGGGGTGCTACTGGCCCGGCACGACCTGCACGACACCCTCGCGCTGCTGCGGGGAGCACGGACCGGGCAGCCTGCCGACGTCCGGCTGACCGCAGTGATGGGTGTTGGTGCGCTCGACCACCGAACGGCCGCCGATATCGCCGCAGCACCCGACGGCGCGACAGCAGTCCTGCGGCTGACCACCCATCGGATCCCCGACCCGGTGACCGTCCGGGCGCTGCCGTCGGCCTGGGAGCACTATGAGCTGCACGGCGACCCGGACGAGTTCGAGACCGCCATCGCGGCAGCCGCGATCGACGGTTGGACCGACCGTCTGGAGTGGGTCGGCCGGGCCGCCCGCCCCGTCCTGGAGGTTGTCCAAGCCGAGTGCGACCGGGCCAACCTTCTCGCCGTACTGCGCGACCCGGCGCTGGAGATGCCACGGCTCCTCCCCACCGGTCTGGTGCCCGAATCGGCGTTGCTGGCCGCCCGGCGGGGCGACCCGCAGCCGGCGGTGGCCGCCCGCCCCGGCTGGCGGCAACCTCTTGAACGGCACCTAGGCGACGAAGACCTCACCGCGCTCGAATGGGACCTGGACGTCGCCGTGTGGCGCCAGGCCGTGCGCGGGCTGCGACGCGGCGACCCCCTCGATGCGCACATCCCCGTCGGCTATGTGCTGGCCACCGAATCCGAGGCGCGCACTGTCCGGCTCCTGCTCGCCGGCCTCGCCCCCAGCTACGACCTCCGAGACCTGCTCGTCCGATGACCACCACACCGACCGGAAAGGACCAGCCATGAGTGACGCGCTCGTCATCGCAACCCCCATGACCGCCATCGGTTATCTCCTCGGCGGTGCACGGACGATCACGGCCGTCGATGCCAACGAAACCGTCGCCGCCGTCGCCGCAGCGATCGCGGACGGCCGTGCCGCGGTCGTTGCCGTCCACGGGGCACTCTGGTCAACCGTCCCACCGCAGGTTCGCGCCGCCTGGGCCAGGCAGACCACCCCACTCATCCTCAGCCTCCCGGACGAGGACGGCGACGTGTCCGCCGCCAAGGACGCGGCGCTCCGGGACCTGCTGGCCCGCGCGGTCGGCTACCAGATCACCTTCACGCCCAGCGGAGGCGCCACGTGACCATGACCGGACCCACCAGGCCCGCGCAGCCGGGATCCGTGGCTGGAAGCAGGCGTGTGACCACTGACACCGGATGCGTGGTGAGGATCTCCGGCCCCGTGGTCAGCGCCATCGACCTGCCCCATACCCGTCTGTTCGACGTGGTGCGGGTGGGCGTCGATCAACTCCTCGGAGAGGTCATCAAGATCGAGGGCGACGTGGCGGTCATGCAGGTCTTCGAAGACACCACCGGTCTACAGGTCGGCGAACCGGTCCTTGCAACCGGCGAACCGCTGTACGCCGAACTCGGTCCCGGGCTCCTCGGCTCGATCCTCGACGGCACCCAGCGACCGCTGCAGAGCCTGAGCGCGGACGGCGACCTGTACATCGCCAGAGGCGCGGACCCGCCCCGCCTGGACCGAGACGTCCGCTGGGACTTCCGGCCCGCCGTCGAGGTCGGGGACCGGGTCGAACCCGGTGGTCTTCTCGGATCGGTCCCGGAGGGGCTCGCCATCGATCACCGGATCCTCGTGCCGACGGGCATCACCGGGGTCGTCACCGCAGTCCGCCCCGGGCCGGCCACCATCCTTGATCCGGTCGTCGACATCGACGGGCACCCGGTGGCGATGACGCGCCGGTGGCCGTTGCGCCAGGCCCGCCCGGTCGCGAACCGGCTTCCGCTCACCGTGCCGCTGATCACCGGCCAGCGAATCCTCGATCTGCTCTTCCCTGTCGCCCGGGGCGGAAGCGCCATCATCCCGGGCGGTTTCGGGACCGGCAAGACCGTGCTGGAACAGGCCCTCGCCAAGTTCTCGACCGCAGACATCGTCGTCTACGTCGGATGCGGCGAACGTGGCAACGAACTGACCGAGGTGCTCGAGGAGTTCCCGGAACTGGCCGATCCGCGCACAGGCGCCCCACTGATGGAGCGCACCGTGTTGATCGCGAACACGTCCAACATGCCGGTCGCGGCCCGGGAAGCCAGCATCTACAGCGGGATCACGATCGCCGAGTACTACCGGGACCAGGGCTACGACGTCGCCATGATGGCCGACTCGACCAGCCGCTGGGGCGAGGCGTTGCGCGAGGTGTCGAGCCGACTTGAGGAGATGCCGGCCGAGGACGGCTACCCCGCCTATCTGGCCACGCGACTGGCCGGCTTCTACGAACGGGCCGGAGCGGTCCAATGCCTCGGCACGCCGGAACGCACCGGGTCGGTGACGATCGTCGGAGCCGTGTCGCCGGCCGGCGGTGACTTCTCCGAGCCCATCACCCAGAACAGCCTGCGGCTCGCGGGCTGCTTCTGGGCGCTCGACACCGCACTGTCCCGGCAGCGTCACTTCCCCGCGGTGAACTGGCTCCGGAGTTTCTCGCAGTACGGCCTCGACGAATGGTTCGACCGGGAGATCGGCTCGGACTGGTCGCCGCTGCGCCGCTGGGCGGCGGCCTCGCTGCAGGACGAAGGTGCCCTGCAGGAGGTGGTGTCGCTGCTCGGCGTCGAAGCGCTGGCCGCCGAGCAACGGATCACCCTTCGCATCGGGCAAGCCTTGCGAGAAGACCTGCTCCAACAGTCCTCGTTCGACGACCTCGACGCTTCCTGTCCACCACAACGGTTGCTGGCCATGGTGCGCGTCATCCACGAGGCCGGCGCCGCGATGAGCTCAGCGCTCCAGCGGGGCGTCGACATCACCGCCATCACCGCCGCGGGCGTGCTGGCCGAGCTCGGCCGGATGCGCCGCTGGCCGGCCGACAACGTCGACGACGCCGCCACGCGCCTCAGCCGGCGGATAGCCGAAGAAATGAGCTCGCTGTGACCACCACCCAAACCCAATCGCCCTTCACCGTCGGCCACCGCACACTGACCCGGGTCGCCGGGCCGCTCGTCATCGTGGACGGGATGGACGGCGTCGGTTATGGCGAACTGGTCGAGGTCGAAACCGGCGACGGTCCGGTCCGGGAAGGCCAGGTGCTCGAGCTCGACCGGTCACTGGCAGTCGTCCAGGTCTTCGGTGGAACCGTCGGAATCGGACGCCGCGAAACCTCCGTTCTCACCCGCGGCCGCGCCGCCAGGACCGGCGTCGGCGCGGACTACTTCGGCCGTGTCCTCGACGGAGCCGGCCGCCCACGCGACGGCGGCCCGCAGCCCGTTCCGGACGACTACCGCCACGTCAACGGACTCCCCCTCAACCCGATCACCCGCGCCCACCCCGACCAGTTCATCGAAACCGGTGTCTCTGCGATCGACGGACTCGTCACGCTCGTCCGAGGCCAGAAACTGCCGATCTTCTCCGGCGCCGGGCTTCCCGCCAACAGCCTTGCCGCCCGGATCGCCGCCCAGGCGCGCGTGCCCGGTGATGACGCCGAGGTCGTCGTGATCTTCGCCGCCATGGGCGTCACCCGCCGGGAGGCGGAGTTCTTCCGCAGCGAGTTCCTGACCGGCGGCGCCGCCTCCCGCAGCGTCCTGCTGCTGAACCTGGCCGACGATCCCACCATCGAACGGCTGCTGACGCCCCGGGTCGCGCTGACCCTGGCCGAATACCTGGCCTTCGAACACCATCGGCACGTCCTGGTCGTGATGACCGACATGACCGCCTACTGCGAAGCGCTGCGCGAGATCTCCGCCGCCCGGGAGGAGATGCCGGGTCGCCGCGGCTACCCCGGCTACATGTACACCGACCTGGCCTCACTGTACGAACGGGCCGGTCGGGTCCGGGACGGCAGCGGATCGCTCACCCAACTGATGATCCTCACCATGCCCGACGACGACATCACCCACCCGATCCCGGATCTCACCGGCTACATCACCGAAGGCCAGATCGTGCTGTCGCGTGACCTCGACCGGCAAGGCATCCAGCCACCGATCGACGTGCTGCCGTCGCTGTCCCGCCTGATGAATGCGGGCATCGGCGCCGGCAAGACCCGCGACGACCACCGCGGCCTGGCGGACCAGCTGTACGCCTGCTACGCCCGCGGCCGCGAGGTACGCCGGCTGATGTCGATCGTCGGTGAGAGTGGACTGCCCGTAGAGGACCGGCGTTATCTTGCCTTCGCCGCGGCCTTCGAACGCACCTACCTCGATCAAGGACCAGATCGTCGTACCCTGACCGACACCCTGGAGGTGGGGTGGCAACTGCTGTCACCGTTCCCGGCGGCCGAGCTGAAGCGTGTCAGCACTGAACAGGTGGCGCGCCACCACCACGAGGCAGCCGCGACAGCGACCGATGATTGATGGACGTCTCCCCACTTGTCTGGGCGCTGACGATCCTCGGGATCCTTGCGCTGTTGCTCTTCGACTTCTTCTTCCACGTGCGCACCGCTCACCTCCCGACCCTCAGGGAGGCAGCAGTCTGGTCGGGCGTCTACGTAGGCATCGCCGTCTCGTTCGGCGTCGGCGTCTGGATCCTGGGCGGAGCGACGCTGGGCAGCGAGTACTTCGCCGGCTACATCACGGAGAAGGCCCTGTCGGTCGACAACCTCTTCGTGTTCCTCATCATCATGGCCAGCTTCAAAGTACCTCGCGCCGACCAGCAGAAGGCGCTGCTCTTCGGCATCGTCTTCTCTCTCCTCGCGCGCACCGCCTTCATCGTCCTCGGCGCCACGCTCGTCAACTCCTATGCCTTCGTGTTCTACATCTTCGGACTGATCCTGCTTGTCACCGCCGGCCAGATGCTCAAACCCGGGAGTGCGAAGGGTCGCTCGGCGAACAACGTCATCGTCCGCCTCGCCAAGAGGTTCCTGCGCACCTCTGAAACCTACGACGGCGACAGGCTGTTCACCATCGAGCGGGGCCGCCGGGTCATGACGCCAATGCTGCTGGTCATGGTGGCCATCGGTGGAACCGACGTCCTCTTCGCGCTGGACTCCATCCCGGCGATCTTCGGCCTCACCCAGAGTGTCTTCGTCGTGTTCACCGCCACGGCGTTCTCCCTGCTGGGGCTGCGGCAGCTCTACTTCCTCATCGACGGACTACTGGACCGCCTCATCTACCTGTCCTACGGCCTCGCCGCAATCCTCGGCTTCATCGGCGTCAAGCTCGTCCTGCACGCACTGCACGAGAACAACCTCCCATTCGTCAACGACGCTCAGCCTCTCCCCGTCCCCGAAATCAGCACAGCCACCTCATTGAGCGTGATCGCCAGCGTCCTGGTCATCACCGTCATCGCCTCACTGGTCAGCGTCCAGGTCCCAGCCGCGCGAGCGGAGCACCACGCCCGCGAATCCCACGACAAGACGCAAAGGCACCGGCCCGGCCGGCCATGACTGATCCCGTCCTTCTGTGCGGCACCCTCAGGGACGCTCCGGCTGATTGGCGGGCGGCGCGACAATCCGCGCATTCGTGTCGTATCACGACATACTTTGTCCGAGCCCGTTCCGCGAGCATATTGAGGGCGTGACTACATGCAGCCTGACACGATGGACGACGGCCAGGTGGCCGAGCCACTGACAAAGGCGGATTTCGAGGCGTTGGCTAGTTTCCGCTTCGGCATTCGCCGGTACTTGCGCTTCAGCGAGCAGGCCGTCCGCGGTCACGGGCTGACCCCCCAGCAGTACCAACTACTGCTGGCGCTGAAGGGCTTTCCCGGCCGCGAGTGGGCAACGTTGACCGAGTTGGCCGACCGCCTCCAGTTGCGTCACCACAGCGTCGTGGAACTCGTGAACCGTGCGCAGGCCCAAGAGCTGGTCCGACGGGCTCCCCACCCGACGGACGCCCGCGCCGTCCGGGTGGAGCTGACGCCGCACGCCGAGCGGACCATGGCCCAGCTAGGTGCGCTCCACCGCGACGAGCTTCGGCGGGTACGCACCGTTCTGACGCTGCCCGACTGGGGCGAGCCCGCCGGCGGTGAACTATGACGCGCCGATCTGTGCGGGTCCGCAGAATCTACGATGAACCCGCGTCCGAGGACGGCATCCGGGTCTTGGTCGATCGCGTGTGGCCCCGCGGGATCCGCAAGGAAGCAGCCGCCATCGATGAATGGGCCAAGGACGTCGCACCGTCCACGGAGCTCCGCAAGTGGTACGGCCATGTCCCGGAGAGGTTCGCGCAGTTCGAGGCGCGCTACCGCGACGAGCTGGCAACGCAGACCGCACGGACGGCGCTAAACCACGTGCGCACGCTGGCAGAACGCGACACTGTGACCCTGTTGACGGCGACCAGGGACGTGGACCACAGCCAGGCCGCGGTCCTGGCCAGGCTGCTGAGGGAGCCACTCTGACGTTGCTGCCGCCCGGGATTATCGGCATGGCGGGCTGGCTTGCGGGCTAAAGGCCGGGGCGTTTGCTGATCTGCAGGCCGGGACGGCGCCGGTGGATGGTCAGGTAGGACAGGCCGTTGTTGCCGGCGGCAACGCTGCGGGTGGAGCCACGAGGCAACCAGACGATGTTGCCGTCGGCAACAACCTGCTCGCCGCCTGGTGTAGCGACGGTCCCGCGACCCGCGACGACGACGAGTACCACGTCGAGATCGGGCTCGGTGTGGGTGTCCACACGCTGCCCGGCAGGCAGGTGGATGAGGTTCGCGTCGAGTTGGCGCCCCGGCTCGGCGAGCGTCCACCGGGCGCCCGACACTACGGGCGAGTCATGGACGAGTTCGTTCACGTCGGCAAGGACCCGCACCGTCGGCTGCTCAGGCACCGGGTCGCCTGGAACGGCCGACGACGCCTCAGGCATCAACAGCGACCTTGCCGATCCGGACTCGCCATTCCTCAGGCCCTGTCTGCAAGTAGTCCCAACTGACGGCGCCACGGTGGATGGCTTCGAACTCTCGGCGTAGCGGCTTGGGGTCATGGCTGTTGACCAGGATGAACGCTTCTCCGGGCGCAAGGCGCGCGTAGCGGGCGAAAACACGTGGGTGACGCCCACCTCGCGCGATGTTTCGCACGTCGATGACCGTCGGCTGTTCGACCTGCTTGCCCTCGAGATATGCCCGCACCTCCGTGGCCAACAGCAAGGGGTCCACGCCAGGCAGGCCGGCGAGCGCAGGGAGCAACACCGACTCCTCGATCCGGAGGTGCAGATCCAAGGTCGACGCGATGACTACGCCGAGCCAGGCCGCTTCGACCGAGTCCGCAGCCGCCAACTTTTCGATCTGGGCATCAAGTGCCGCGGCACCGAGCCGGAGAGCATCGACGAGTAGCCGGGTCTCATCATCCACGGAAGCGGGTGCGTACATGTCCTGATCCGCGGTGACCAAGTACCGGCGCACCTCATGTAGGCAGAAGTCCACCAACTCGGCGGACCGCGGTCGAGCACCACCGACACCTGGATGCGCCGCAGTGAGCTCCGCCAAGCCGGATCGCAACCGCTCGTGAGCCTCACGGACCGTACCTCGGGCGATGACGTCCGGATCGGTCTCGGTCGCCTCGATGAAGATCTCCGAAGCCGACATGCTTCCACTCCCCTCACCTCGATGTTTTCAATAATTATTACATGTGATATTTGTAGTAATTACAAGTGCCTGTGAGGATCAGGGAAGCTGACACGATGAGCAGAACCGACCGACCCCAGGGCGAGCAGCCGCGCCGACAGGCTGTGCTCGAAGCCCTGCGAGCGTCCGACAATCCGCTGGGCATCACTGAACTCGCCGAACGGCTGGGCATCCACCCCAACACGGTCCGCTTCCACCTCGACGCCCTCGTGGCGCAAGGGCTGGTCGACCGCAGACTCGAGGAGCCCAGTGGGCGGGGCAGGCCTCGGACAGTGCACACACCGCATCCTGGGATGGACCGAGGGGGCCAGCGCCAGTACCAACTATTGGCCAAGATCCTGCTCGGTCAGTTGTCCACGAGCCCTGATGCGGGTGCCGCAGCCGAGGCCGCAGGACGCAACTGGGGCGGCTATCTGATCGAGCACGTCGCCCCGTCCCATCAGCCCGGCGCTGCCGAGGCCACCCAGCGGTTGAGCGCGATGATGTCCGACTTGGGATTTGCGCCGGAACCCGACGGCGAGGAAGCCGAGCGCATCAGACTGCGGCACTGCCCCTTCCTGGAGCTCGCGGAGGAAAACTCGTCCACCTTGTGTCCGCTGCATCTTGGCCTGATGCAAGGTGCCCTCACCGAGATCCGCGCACCGATCACGGCGACCAGGCTCGAGCCGTTCGCCGAGCCCGATGCCTGCATCGTTCACCTCTCCCGCCGCCGCAGCCCCGGCCAGGGCACCCGCTCGCATCAACGCAACAGAAGCACCTGACCCCCCCCCCCCCGGCTGATCACACTTGCAACCGGCGTACCGGGAGAAAACAGTTTGAACGCGACCGCAACTGCCGTAGCAACGGCCACCGTCTTCGTCTGGCTCGGCATGGTGCTGGCGATCTCTTTCCTTGAGGCTCCGCTCAAGTTCCGGGCACCCGGTGTCGCCGTCCCCGTGGGACTTGGCATCGGACGCATCGTGTTCCGGGCGCTCAATCGCGTCGAGATCGCGCTGGCGGCGGTGACGCTCGCAGCGATCGTCATCGTGCGGCCTTCCGGCGTGACAGCCGGCCTGACCGCGGCCATCATCACCATTCTGGCCGGACAACTCACGGTCGTCCGCCCGCGGCTCAACAGGCGCTCAGACCGAGTGCTCGCCGGGGAGAACCTGCCCCGTTCGACCGTTCACCTCTACTACGTCGGCCTCGAGGCTGCGAAGGTCATCGCCCTGGTGGTGCTCGGAATCCGCCTCCTGATGACTGGCTGACTTCCCGCCGCTAGACCAGGACGTGCGCGGCCAGTGGCACCGAGGTGTCCGCAAGCCGATCCGGGTCGACCGATCGCCTACTGCGGATCAGGTCCTCTACTGGCCTAATGCCGTCGTCCCATCGGTTGACGTGCATGCCCGCGACTACGCACTCGCCTGTCAGCCAGAACGCATGGAATGCCTGACCATCAACGTCGCCGCGGGTCACCACCCGGTCATAGCCGTCCGGGCCGATCCAGCCGCAGAACTCCATTCCGACGTCGTACTGGTCGGTGAAGAAGTACGGCAACCGGTCATAGGCGACCTGTTGCCCGAGCATCGCCTTGGCCGCGATCGGCGCCCCACGCAACGCGTTGGACCAGTGCTCGGTTCGCAGATGCCCACCGTAGAAGGGATGGTACGAATTCGAGACGTCGCCTGCCGCGTAAACGTCCTCGTCCTGCGTGCGCAGCGACTCGTCGACCACGATTCCGTTGTCGCAGCTGAGGTCCGCCCCTTGCGCAAGCTCGATGTTCGGGATCGCGCCGATTCCGACGACAACGGCCTCCGCCTCGAACTGGCCGGCGTCGGTCAGGACACTCGTCACGCGACCGGTCCCCTGGAACCCGGTCACGGTGTGACTCATCCGGAGGTCGACACCGTTGCGTAGGTGCAGTCCGGCGAAGAATGCACCCATCTCAGTACCGAGGGCAGCGAGCAGCGGCGCCGGCTGCGGGTCGACGACCGTCACGTCGCAGCCCGACTCCCGGGCTGCGGCTGCGACTTCCAGACCGATCCACCCGGCACCCACGATGACGATCCGACCGCCGGCGCTGATCGCCTCGCGCAACCGATCGGAATCTTCAGCTCGCCGTAGGTAGTGAACGCCTTCGAGCTCCGCGCCTGGCACACGGAGCCGGCGGGGCGACGCACCTGTTGCCAACAGCAACTTCGCGTAGCCGATCCGGTCTCCAGTGTCGAGTTCGACCTCGTGGGCTTCGCGGTCCACCAACGTGACGTGCCGGCCAAGTACCAGCTCCACCGCGTGCTCGGCGTACCAGCGCTCCTCGTGCACATAGATCTTCGCTCGCTCGTCCTTGCCCAGCAGGTAGCCCTTTGACAACGGAGGCCGCTCGTAGGGCAGCTCAGTCTCGTCGCCGACCAGGACGATCCGTCCTGCGAAACCCTGTTCTCGCAGGGTCTGAGCCGCCGTCGCTCCCGCCAGGCTCGCGCCGACGATGACGCAGGTGGACTGCACGTTCATGATCACCTTTCTGAGTACTCGGGCTCGCGGTCGAGGTTCAGGAGCCGTGTCGGCCCGGCGCGTACTTGATGGCGAGGCGCGACAGTGCGAGAGCCGCGACCAGCAGGCCGAAGTCGCGGAGCGCGACGTCATAGAAGTCAGGGATCGTCAGCAGATTGACGATGATGCCCGCGAGCCAGGCCGCGACCAGCAGTCCGCCGTACCTTGGAATCAGAGCGACTGCGATGCCGGCGACGATCTCAATCACGCCTACCGCGTACATCGCGTCCTGACCGGAGCCCGGAACGATGTCGTTGATCCACGGCGCCAGGTAGCCAGGCCAGTCGGTGAGCAGGTTGGTGAACTTGTCCAGGCCGAACACGATCGGCGCGACCGTGAAGACCGTTCGCAGCATCAGGAAGGCCTGGTACGCCGGGTCGGACAGTGTCTCCCGGCCTGGTGCCCGAGGTCCGTGCACATCACTTGTCATGACTCTCACTCCTTCTAAAGAAGATATATCTTGACTTTAGAAGCGAGCTGGGTTTTCGTCAATGGGAGTTAGCTTTAGACTGCGAGGTGTGGACGACACCAGGGACGCACGGATCTTGGCGGTCGCCACGTTGGAAGAGCCAACGCGGCGACGGCTGTACGACCACGTCGTACGGCAGACGGCCGCGGTGACCCGGGACGAGGCGGCGACAGCGCTGGGTCTGCCTCGTGCCACTGCCGCGTTCCATCTCGACCGGCTTGCCGATGAGGGTCTCCTGGACGTGGTGTTCGAGCGTCGCACCGGCCGCTCTGGTCCCGGAGCCGGCCGGCCATCGAAGCTGTACCGGCGTTCGGATTGGCACGTCGAGGTGTCCCTGCCGGAACATCGCTACGACCTGGCCGGACGCCTGCTGGCAGCTGCCATCGAAGACGCCGAGGACAGCGGTGAATCGCCCCGAGAAGCGCTCGACCGACGCGCCCGCCAGTTGGGCAACGAACTCGCCGCCGCGGCCCGCACCGGTGCGGAGAACAGCCCTGAGGTCGTGATGCGCGTCCTCGAAGCGCACGGCTTCGAGCCCCGGGCTGACGAGGACGCGATCCTGCTGGGCAACTGTCCGTTCCACACGCTTGCCCAACAACACACCGATCTGGTCTGTGCCATGAACCTCTGCCTGCTCGATGGCGTACTGGCAGGGCTCGACGCCACCCAACTGCAGGCCAACCTCAAGCCAGAGCCCGGCCAGTGCTGCGTCCGCATAGAGCCTGTCGGGACATCCGCCTGATGAGCCCTGGGGACCAGACCTCTGCCGCTCGGTGCCGGCAGACGACGCTCTGGACCGCTATGGCTTGTCCTCCTCCTCGGTCTCGGTAGCAGCGGCGTTCTCCTTCAGGTTCTCGACCCGGCCCTGGTCCTCACCGGCGTCGAGCAGGTTGTCCTTCGAGGCCTGGTTGTCCGGGTACTCCGCCAGCGCGAGGTCCGCGTGGTGCAGGTCGAAGGCCGGGCTCTCGGACCGGATCCGCGGCAGCCGATCGAAGTTGTGCCGCGGCGGCGGCGAACTGGTCGCCCACTCCAGCGAGCGGCCCCAGCCCCACGGGTCGTCGACACCCACCAGCGGCGCCTTGCGCGACTTGTAGACGTTGTAGAGAAAGGGCAGGGTCGAGGCACCTAGGATGAAGGCACCGACGCTGGACACCTGGTTCAGCGTGGTGAAGCCCTCGTTCGCGCCGTACGACGCGTAGCGCCGCGGCATCCCTCCGACACCCAGCCAGTGCTGCACCAGGAACGTGGTGTGGAAGCCGATGAACAGCAGCCAGAAATGGATCTTGCCGAGCTTCTCGTCGAGCATCCGGCCGGTCATCTTCGGCCACCAGAAGTAGAACCCGGCGAACATCGCGAACACCACTGTGCCGAAGACGACGTAGTGGAAGTGCGCGACCACGAAGTAGGTGTCGGTGACCTGGTAGTCCAGGACCGGCGAGGCCAGGATGACCCCCGTGAGACCGCCGAACAGGAAGGTGGTCATGAAGCCGATCGACCAGAGCATCGGCGTCTCCAACGACACCGAACCGCCCCACATGGTGCCGATCCAGTTGAAGAACTTCACCCCGGTCGGGACCGCGATCAGGAATGACATGAAGGAGAAGAACGGTAGGTTCACCGCTCCGGTGACGAACATGTGGTGCGCCCACACGGTGGCTGACAGCGCCGCGATCGCGAGGGTGGCCCCGACCAGACCCATGTAGCCGAAGACCGGCTTGCGGCTGAACACCGGCAGGACCTCTGTCACGATGCCGAAGAACGGCAGCGCGATGATGTAGACCTCTGGATGCCCGAAGAACCAGAACAAGTGCTGCCACAGCAACGGCCCACCGTTCGCGGCATCGAAGACGTGTGCTCCGAGGATCCTGTCTGCGGCGAGCATCAAGAGCGCGCCGGCCAGGATCGGGAACGCGATCAGGACGAGGATCGACGTGACCAGGATGTTCCAGGTGAAGATCGGCATCCGGAACATCGTCATACCCGGTGCGCGCATGGTGATGATCGTGGTGACGAAGTTGACCGCACCGAGAATGGTGCCCAGACCCGCCATCCACAGGCCCATGATCCACAGGTCGCCCCCGATGCCCGGCGAGCGGACCGCGTTGGACAGCGGGGCGTAGCCCGTCCAGCCGAAGTCCGCAGCGCCCCCGGGCGTCAGGAAACCGCTGAACGCGATGAGTCCGCCGAACAGGAACAGCCAGTAGCTGAACATGTTCAGCCGTGGGAAGGCGACGTCGGGGGCACCAATCTGGATCGGCATGATCACGTTCGCGAAGCCGACGAACAGCGGCGTCGCGAACAGCAGCAGCATGATCGTGCCGTGCATGGTGAAGAGCTGGTTGTAGACCTCTTCGTTGACGATCTGCAGACCCGGCTTGGCCAGCTCGGCCCGGATCAGCAGCGCCATGACGCCGCCGATCAGGAAGAACGCGAACGAGGTGATCAGGTACAGCTGGCCGATCAGTTTGTGGTCGGTGGTGGTCAGCCACTTCACGGCGACCGCACCAAGTCGGCGGCGCGGAGATGCTGCGTGTTGGGCGGGTCCGGCCCTGTGCGCCACTGACCACGGACGGTCCTGGTGGGCGCCGACATGAGTCAGCTGCTCATTCAGCGAGTCGTCGCCGGCTTGAGTGGTCTCCACTGGCCGGCTTACCAGTTCGCCGGCGGATCGCTGGCCGGGAACGAATCCTCGCCCCAGACCTGGACGATGTCCCGCGCCACTGGATCCGGACATTGCGAAGCCGATGCCGGCCCCGTGGTTGCGGTGCACTGGGGTTCGTCCCTACCGGGCTCCACGTGCGGGTCCTCCGAATCCTTCAAGTACTGGCATCGCAGGCAGCGACTGGCCATCGGGAGGGCCTCCAGTCGGTCTGCTGTGATGGCACGACCACACCGTTGGCAGATCCCGAAGCGGCCGATCGCGAGCCGGAACAGAGCGGCGTCGATATCTGCCAGCGCAGTCCTGGCGCCCCTCATCAGGGTGGCTCTCACCTCGCCCTGTGCACCCGCCGATGCTGCCGGCGCCTCGTACGCCAGCTCGGTGAGTTGATCGAGGCGAAACCTGCGCTGATGTTCGAGCTCCGTGCGGTACGAGCCCAAGTCGACGGTCTGCCGGTCACGTGGTGCGCTGGACGGCGCCACCTGATGCAGATCTGTCATCGAAGCCTCCTCGTCGCAACGGACCGCGGCACCGTGATTTCCCCTCCGTGCGGACGATGCCACCTCACCTGAGGGCCGGATAGGTACACGCCCGGCCAAGGTCGAGCCCGGGCTTTGCCGGGTATCGGCAACGCCGCAGAACTGTCGGCGGTCCGTGAATCACTGGCGATTCACAGCTCTCTCGCCGTCCGACGAGTTCGGCAGGTGCTGCTCCCGCACGCTGGGCTTACCGGTAGGTCAAGGCTCGATCAGGCCGACCCGGATCGCATAGCGGGCGAGCTCCAAGCGGTCGCGGAGCCCCAGCTTCTGGAGCATGTTCGCCCGGTGTCGCTCGACCGTTTTGACGCTGATGAACAGCGTTTCTGCGATCTCCTTGGAAGAATGGCCCTCGGCGACAAGTTTGAGGACCTCCTCCTCGCGGGTCGTCAGGACCTGCTCTGGGATGGTCTGGCCGAGCCGCGCCCGATTCAGGTAGTTGCGGATCAGTGCATTCACCGCGCCCGGGTAGAGGAAGGGCTCCCCACGCATCGCGGCATGACAGGCCTCCACCAGGTCTCGGTCGGCCACGGACTTCAGTACATATCCCGCTGCTCCTGCCCTGAGCGCTTGGAAGAAGTACTGCTCGTTGTCGTACATCGTCAGCATGAGGATCCGCAGGTCCGGCCGGCGTGCCGAAAGCTCACGTGCAGCCTGCAGACCGGTCATCCGCGGCATCGCGATGTCGAGAATCGCCAGGTCGATTTCGGTGGACAGAGCCAGGTCGACGGCCTCCTTGCCGTCGCCTGCTTCGGCGACCACCTTGAGGCCCGGTTTGCTGTCCAGGATCAGCCGGATGCCGCGCCGTACCAGCGCATGATCGTCTGCCAGCAGGATGCGGATCGCTTCCGGTGCAGCCACTCTCATGCTCCATTCCGGTCGAGAGGCACCCACAAGTTCACCTCGGTACCACCAGTCGGCGAGGCACCGAGATCGAGTGTGGCGCCGACCAGCAGGGCACGCTCGCGCATGCCACGAATGCCGGCTCCCTCGTGGGCCAGGCCGAGGCCTCGGCCGTCGTCACGGATCCGGAGGCCTACAACTCCTTCGCTGTGCCGCAAGGTGATCTCGACGCGGGTAGCTTCGGCGTGGCGGGCGACGTTGGTCAGTCCCTCTTGGACGACCCGGTAGATGACCAGTTCGGTCTGCTCGTCCAACGCCGGTAGGCCAGGCTGGAATTCGTGAAGTATCGCGAGGCCGGTATGCGTGGACAGATCGGTGACCAGCGCAGTCAACGCACTGACCAGACCGAGATCCTCGAGCACGCCCGGCCGCAGCCTGCGCGCCAGCCGGCGTACCTCGTCGAGGCTGTCCCGGGTCGTCTGCTCAGCATGGTGCAGGTCCGCGCGCAGGTCGGCGTCATCCACCCGTTCGGCCGCGCGTATGAGTTCCAGCAGGACGGCGGTCAGGCTCTGCCCGACCTCATCATGTAGCTCCTGGGCGATCCGTCGGCGCTCCGCCTCCTGGGCCGACAGGGCTCGGGTGCTACTGGCCGCACGTTCAGCCTCCAACCTGGCCAGCATGTCGTTGAAGGCGCTGATCAACTGCGAGACACTGCCTTGCCCGGCGACCGGCAGGCGCTGCCCGGGTCGCAGCAGATCGACCGTGGCCATCCGGCGACTCAGGCGGTCCAGCGGCGCCAGCCCTACTTGCAGCAGTACGGCGTTGGCGACCAGCATGACCACCAATCCGCCGAGCAGCACCAGGGCCTCGGTGAACACCACTGGAACAGAGACCGTCACCGGCGCCCACAGCAACAAAGCTGTCGCAGCAGCAAGCACCACCGCATTCAGCGCGAAGATGCGCCAGAACAATGGCACCGCAAGCCCCCCTTTCTTCGCCGGAGCGGTTTCCTGGCCCGGCAGATACAGAGCGGATGATGCGCGAGCGGCCGGTAGATGGTGCACGCCATCCAGACTGCCTGCTCCCCCACCGCAAGTCGATCCGGCCTGACCCTCATCCACCAACCGCCGCATGCAGCCCGCCATGACCCGAAATGGGTGTCAGGCCCAATGGTCTTCGATCGCAGCATCGCCGATGGTGGAGACAGAACCTAATCACGAGCCTCAAGACGGGCGACGCAGGCAGCCGGCGTACGCAGGTGACCTCCCAGGACGTACGCCGGCCTCCCGTTTGCCGTCCCCTTGAAAGGACCCGACTCAGATGACCACCGACATGGGCCGCACCCAGCAACTCACAAAGCACGAAGCTCGCCAGCGTTTGGAACACGAGCGCAACTCCCGCCTCGCCCAGCTCAGGGCGATCGAGGATTCCGCGCCACATGCGGACCGAGGCTTGCAGGACGCGCAGACCGCCGCGATTCAACGGGTGCTCGAAGAGATCGACGCAGCCGGAAGTCGTTTGGCAGACGGCTCCTACGGGACGTGCGTCAACTGCCGAACCGCTATTCCCGTCGAACGCCTCGAGATCCTGCCCTATGTGCGCTTCTGTGTCAGCTGCCAGCAACAAGCGTGACCACCCACGCCGCCTGGTCCGAATGGACGCGGGGCGGTACGGCAGGTGCGGTCGGTGCGGTCGGTGCGGTCGGTGCGGTCGGTGCGGTCGGTGCGGTCGGTGCGGTCGGTGCGGTCGGTGCGGTCGGTGCACGAGCCTCGAATGCCTATCCGTCCACCCGCAGGCGCGCTACTGCACGCGGTGTCAACAATTCCTCGCCATGCAGGGCTGAGCGGGTTCACCAAGTGGGTGCAGTTCCGTCCCCGCGGCCGCTCGGCCCCGATTTCTCACGGTCGGGGTGACCAACGAGATGAGTCAATTGTCATCCTGCAGCCGCGCTGCTTCCCGTCCCGCCAGGTAGCCGAACACCAGCCCCAGCGAGATCGTCGCTCCAACACCTCCGTAGAACCCCTTGGTGGGTGCCCCTCCCGCATTGCCGGCGGCGTACAGGCCCGGAATGACCTCGCCCTCGGTGTCCAGCGCGCGCCCGAGTGCGTCGGTCTTCGGACCTCCCACAGTACCGAGCGCGCTGGCCGCGACCTTGAGCGCGTAGTACGGCGCGGTGTCGACCGGCCCCAGCACGCTCGACTTCGGGCTCTTCAGCACAGGTCGGATGATCTTCGCCAGGGGCCCGACCACGATGGAACGCACGCGCTCGGGATCGTTCTTTCTCGCCACCCGTCCCGCGAGCCTGCTCGCGACCGGTCCGATCACCGCGGCTATGCCCATCCGAGCCTTCGCGGTGGCAGCGGGGAACCGCGCGTCGGGCGAGTTCTTGCCCAGCCGGGGATAGAAGGCACCGAAGTAGCGATCGAACCTGGGCACGGTGGAACGGCGGCGGTGGCTCGACCGGACGCCATCCGGTCGGCTGCGGGAACTGCTGGGACGGCGGCCGCGCAAACGGCTGGGACGGCTGCCACACTTGCTGGGGACGCCGAGGATAGCCAGGCTGTTCCGCCCCGTATTGATCACTCACGTCAACTCCTTGCTGTGCTGGCCACCGTCAGCACGTAACGGTGGTACGGCAAAACCTGGGCCTGAGCCCCAGCACTGTCGACCGAGGGACAACCTCTTCGAAAGGTCGTCACCCACTCGATGCTTGATCCAGCAACGAAGTTGCACGGTGAACCGACCCATCGGGAGGCAGCGGGCCTGTCGCCGGTTCTCTACGTCGTCGGCCGCACCAGGCCGCAGACGTCCGAATCATGGTCAAGCAGCGAAGGTTCGCTCAAGCGCCGCGAACGGCTGGCGTTGCTTCTGGTTCGGGACGGTCGACCGTGTCGGGCTTGGCTGGTTCGATGTCGCGCGGTCGTGCCACCGGCTCGCCGTGGCGGTCGAGGTAGAGGGTTGCCTTGCGGCCAAGATTCGGATCCTCGCTGGCATAGACGACACGTACGGCCGCGACGACATCCATGAAGAGGCCGATCGCAGGTGAGTGGATGACTCCCGCTTCAGCGAACTCAGGCCGTGCGCCCGGCAACTCAGGCGGTTCGAAGCCTCGTCGTACCAGGCTGCCCAGGACCTGCGCCTCTTTGAGTACGGCCACGGACAGTTCCGGCCAATGCACCTCAACATTGCCGATGTCACCTTTTGCGGTCAGGCCAACGGTCGCATGAGACGACCAAACCACAACGCCGTCCACGGTGCGCCTCGCCCGCGCCAACTTCCGGATCACCAACGGGTCATGGAGACGGAACTCTTCATCTGAAACACGCTCTGCCACTTGCCCGTACTCCGCAAGGATCTCGAGGCTCGCGATCTCCCGCAGCGGAATCTCCGCCGCGCGGAGCACGCGACGGCAAGCGGCAATCGGCGTCCGGTCTGCGCCTGTCCAGGCGCCCAACGCGCGCAGGTGACCATACCGTGTATCCGTGGCGAACAACGTCCGGCTGTCGTGTCGCTGGCTGAACGTCAGATTCTTGGAGCGAATCCCGGAGATATTCGCTGCCGAGCCGAACTCGGCACGAGCGAACTTGAAGCCGGCAATCGAGGCAGCGGCATCCACTAGGTCCGTCCGGACCACTCGAGACAAACGTCGCTGCTGAGCGGTCATGTCAGGCATCGAACTCTCCGATCTCAGCCAGTACGCCATCGCCAGGCGGCCCAGTTCGCCACCGGGTCTGCCCTGTTGTCGGTCACCCGCTCGTTCTCGCGACGGTCGATGGCGTCGGCCTGCGTGGCACCGACCGCCAGCGCCACCGCCGAGCAGCCGGACTGGACGTCGATTGTGCCAACGTCCATCCAGGCGTCTCCCACGCTCTGCTGCGGAAACAGCCAGGACAGGACCCCGGGGAGTCCGGCCGTCCGAGCGGCCAGTTGGGACCCGCGGGCGGCGCTGTCGAGTGCATCCGCCCTCGACGTCCCTGAATGCCCCGTCGCCACATGCAGACCCTGGAACACTGGAAACCAATTGTTCGCCAAGGACACCAGGTCCATCGGGCACGAAGCATCGACGAACATGAACTGCAGGGTGCCCCTGCCGTTGCCCCACCGCGACGAGTTGCCGATATTGACGGTGTTCGGCGTACCGAAGTTGCCACAGACAACAAGGAAATCCGGGCTTGTCGCGGCCGGCGGATTCTGGCAGCTGCCGTGCCCCGCGAAGAGATACACATCAGGGAGTTCGCTCCCCCCGGAAGGATCAAGGTCTCCGCCGTCATCGCGGAAATCCGACCCCCACACGTCGCCGTTCTCCCATGTGGACACCGACGAGTGACCAGCGAGCCCGTACCACGCTTGAAACGCACGCACCTCGGTAATCGTTTCAGGCAAGTCCGGACCACCACACCCGTTGGGAACGTAGTCCCGGACACCCCCGGTCGAATAGCGCATCATGCCTCCCCACAGATGCTGCCCTTCTCACAGCATCACGCCCACAGCACAACGGCGCAAGAGACCATCCGCTCCGTTGGACTCTGTCGTGGATCCAGACCTCCTAGGCGATGCGCGTCTCCATCCGAGTTGTACTGCGTCGCCTGACAACGCACACCCGCGCAGACGGACGAGCAGAACGCGCTGGACCAACCGCCAGCGTCTCTCGAGAGTTCGAGGTAGCTCATCCGAGCGGCGTCACATTGGTCTCCGAATGGCTCCCGGCGCTGGCCACCGCGGGCACGAAGAAGCCACGCTCAGGATCGTCCGGGCCAAGTACAACTAAGCGCGATCGCCATCAATCGCTGCATCAACGCCGACGCGCGTCCACATCCCAGTCGATCAAGCGGCCGACGCAGAAACACGCGCCCCAGGATTGGGGTGTACCAAGGTGGGGCAATAGCTGCCAGCGGAGCACGCAACGGAAGCAGATGCGCATCGGCGGCATCGCCTTGGGCCCCGCCGCGAACCTATTTGTCCGTGCCCTGGATCAGACCGTTCCATCGATAGATGAGCGGCCCGAGGCGGCGTCTCCCAGGACGAACCTGCTCGGGTCGCCGGCGGCTCTGGCTCCTGAAGCAAGCCAGGCTGCGACTCCGTGCGGATTGCGCCGCTCCAGTTCAACGAGATACGCAAGGCGCGCTTCGACGATACGTGAGCGTTCTGCCGGCGAGTTGGCTCTCTGCAGGGCAGAGAAGCTGGCCCTCCAGGCCAGGCACAAGGCGTCGTCGCTCAGTTCAGCAGCCTCGACCTCCGGCTCGACAGCCGACGCCAACTCGCGGATCGCAGCTTCATGGGTGGGCACCATGTTGCGCTCACCAGCGCTCGCGGGATGTGGCAGATCTTCGTGATCTCTGAGCCAGCCGAACCAGCGGCGAGCGACGTACGGCGAGCCACCGGCCGTCAACACGAGCACCAGCACCGCCATCGGTGCACCGAGCAACGTCCCGAGGCCGCCGAACGCGACCGTCCCCGCTCCGGCAAGGACCGTGCTCTTGAACACTGTTCTCCACCGATCCCGCCCGAGCGGGGACTCGTCTTTGGGCGTGAGCGCGACCATGGCAGCGAAGCTGCCGGTGAAGGCTCCGACGCCGAAGAAGAAGGCGATCGTCGCAACCGACCAAGTGGACGCGGCCAGGGCACCTGTCATCCCGACGATGCCGCAGAAGCCCAGCCACGCAACCCGGTACGCCCTCATCGCTCGTCCTTCCGCATCCAATCTTCGTGTCCTTACCACTGTGCCGCTGTTGAGCGCCGGAGCCTACGGCCACGACCGGCCAATCCAGGGCCGCTCTGGCTGCCGACACCCGGCAAACCAGACCACCTCAGCCAGGCATGTCACGGACCCGCTTCCCGTCCGTGCTGGACAGATGCGAGCTCGGGACGGTTGCGAGTAGACGAACGTTGCCGGTGGTCGGCCACAAGGCCAGTCACAGGTTCGCCGAGCGCGCCACTACTCGTCAGCCAGCCCGGATGACACGGTCGGTGCCCTCAGGTAGCGAGCACGCACGCGGAGAGGCGGCATGGCGAGCAGAATTGTAGGGAGGAATCAGGGCCGTCGTGCGGTCCTCGTCGGAGTCGACGGCTCTGTGTCCGCCCAGGGCGCACTGTCTTGGGCCGCCGGGGAGGCTTCGTACCGGCACAGTTCGTTGCGCATCGTCCACGCCTTCAGCTCGCCGACGACCAGCAGTCCAGTGGACATGGCCTTCGTCGGACCTGTGTACGAGGGCGTCCTGTCGGCGGCCGAATGGATCGTCAGGGAGGCGGAGGACTATGCGCGGCGACTGGCTCCCGGCATCAGGATCACTGGTGAGATGTTCGTAGCCACCGCCGCACCCATGTTGCTGCGCGAGGCGCGTGATGCCGAACTCGTGGTCGTGGGCAGCCGTGGCCTCGGCGGGTTCCATGGTCTGCTCGTCGGGTCCGTGAGCGTTGCGGTAGCCGCGCACGCTCCGTGCCCCGTGATCGTCGTCCGGCCCCGACCCGACGGCAGCGCATTCCCGGCCACGCCGACAGGCCGGATCGTGGTCGGCGTCGACGGCTCTGACGTCTCGACCGCGGCAATCCGGTTCGCGCTCCAGGAGGCGGCACGTCGCCACGTCGGCGTCACCGCCGTGCACGCCGTGGCGCCACCGCGTCGGCACCGGTGTCCTACCCGCGTCGCCGAAGCGATCGACCAACAACTGTTCGCCGAGTCACTGGATCGCATGCGAGTGTCCGGCATCGACTTGCAGACAAGGCTTGTGCACGCTCATCCAGCTCAGGCGCTGATCGAGGCGTCGGCCGGCGCTGGACTGGTCGTGGTCGGTTCGGACGGCAATGCCGACCTGCTGCTCGGCTCGGTAAGCCAGGCCGTGCTGCACCACTCCGACTGTCCAGTAGCCGTTGTCCGCCCCCGCCCGGTGACGAGCGTCAACCGCCTGCCCGCGCGCGGGCCGCAGCTCCAACTCACTACATCCCAGCGTTTGCCGGATCTCAAGGATCTGCCATGACGTCTACGTCGCGTGTTGAGCTGCGCCCCCGCAGCTTGAGGATGCCCTGGACTCCCGCGTGATCCTCGGGGCGACGCCGAGCGTCGCCAGACTGATGCCGGCATCTGTGACCACCCCAGGCTGATGACCTCAAGCCCCCTCGAGGGGAGTCTCGGCCACCAGGCCGCTGCCGGTACTGACCAGCTGGCCAAGTACCGCAGCTCAGCTCTAGAGGTTCACCAGCCGACTCTCATTGCCCCAGGCAACGAGAGCCGGACGACCCCCGTCAGGGTTGCCACGCCGGGTCGGCACAACCTGGGGGTAGTGCGACCCACTGTGGTTGTGCCGACCCGGCCGTCTTCGGGGAGGCGGCCAATGCCGCTCCGTGTGCTGTGATCGTCGTGGCCAGTACTGCGTTGTCGGCCGCCGGCTCGATGGTCTCCGGCACGTTGGCGGCAGACGACCTGACGGTCTCCGGCGGAGTTGATCGTTCTAGGAACCGGAGCAGCTCGACCGGGAAGGGCAGCACCAGAGTCGAGTTCTTCTCCGCGGCGACCTCGACGACCGTTTGCAGCAGCCGCAACTGCAGAGCTGCTGGGTGTTCCGACATCACCTCGGCCGCCTGGCCCAGCTTCTCCGATGCCTGCAGTTCGCCGTCCGCGGTGATGATGCGAGCCCGACGCTCCCGCTCCGCCTCGGCCTGACGCGACATCGACCGCTTCATCGACTCCGGCAACGCAACATCCTTGATCTCCACCCGCTCGATATGAACACCCCAATCCAACGCCGGACTGTCGATCATCAACTCCATCCCCTGATTCAGCCGCTCCCGGTTCGACAACAGATCATCCAGGTCGCTCTTACCGATGATCGAGCGCAGCGACGTCTGCGCGACCTGCCCGATAGCCGAGACGTAGTCCTGAACATCGACGGCCGCGCGGACCGGATCGATCACGCTGAAGTAGACCACCGCGTCAACACGAACCGTCACGTTGTCCCGAGTAATACCGTCCTGCGCAGGCACCGGCATCGTGATGATCTGCATGTTCACCTTCTGCAACCGATCCACGACCGGCACCAGCAACGCAAGACCAGGCCGCCGGACCTCCGGACGCACCCGCCCAAACCGAAACACAACACCACGCTCGAACTGCCTGACCACACGCACACTCGACGCGATCGCGACCAGGCCCACGACCAACGCAACCAACACCACATTCATGACGATCATTTCTGCTCCGTTAGATGAGGCACCCGCGGTGCGGTCACCGCCAAGCCCGCGGGCGTTTGCGAACCGACTCCTCCACTGGTCGCTGCACGTCGGCGGACTACGCGGATCGTCGTTGGCCTGGATGCCTCCAGGCGTCGGCTCACCAGTTCGCCGGCGGGTCGCTGGCCGGGAAGGAGTCGATGCCCCACACCTCAACGATGTCCGGGGCCGGCCGGTGAGATTCCTTGGCGTACTGGCACGGCAGGCAGAGGCCGGCCATCGGGATGGCCTCCAGCCGGTCTGCGGGGATGGCGCGGCCACAGCGTTGACAGACGCCGAAGGCACCGATCGCGAGGCGGAACAGAGCAGCATCGATGTCCGCCAGGGCGGTTCGGGCTCCGGTCATCAGCGCTGTGATCACCTCGCCTTGGACATCGTCAGCAACGCCTGCCGCTTCGTACGACAGGTCGGTGAGCTGGTCGAGACGAAATCCACGTTGCTGCTCGAGCTCTTTGCGGAACCACTGCACATCGATGGCGTGTCGGCCACGTGGTCCGCTGGGCGGCGCTGCCTGATCCAGATGACTCATCGAAACCTCCTCGGGGCGACAGATCGCTGAGCCGCGGACACCTGTGACGAGCTTCCGGTCTGTACAAAGCCAACCATCGCGCCGAACGCACGGACTCAGTACGGGTCCGGTCGGCCAATGTCGAACGCTCTGGTTGCCGAGTAGCGGCAATCTCGCTGGGAGACGTTGGTTTCTATCGTAGTACGACATATTGTCGAAGCGAGCCTTGCTTGCGACGGCGCACTGGTCGAGTGCGGCTGGGTGCGAGGGCTGGGTCTCGCCGTCTGCGCCGTCCGGCAAGGTTCGATGTCCGGTGCGTGGCCGCCCTGGCCCTGCACAAATGGGTGTCAGGCCCGATGGTCTCCACCCAAAGCTTCGGTCATCGTGGTGGTAAGACGCAGTCACCCAGACCGACCAGCGTCCTACTCAGCCGGCGTGCGCGATGCCTCCTAGGCGCACGCCGGCTGTCATCATTCCTAGCAGTCGAAAGGACCCGGATCCAGATGACCACGGATGTGGGCCGGACCCAGCACGCCTCCGAGCCCGAGGCACGACAGCGCCTGGAACACGAGCGCAACTCACGACTCACCCAACTCCGAGCGATCGAAGACGGCGCGCCGCACACAGAAGATGAGCTGCAGCCGGCGCACACCGCGTCGATCCAACGCGTTCTCGAGGAGATCGACTCAGCAGGGCAGCGCCTTGCGCACGGCTCCTACGGAACGTGCAAGCGCTGCCGAAGGGCCGTCCCGGTCGAACGGCTGGAGATCCTCCCCTACGTCGCCCTCTGCGTCGCCTGCCAGGAACGCGCGATATGACAATCAACTCCCCCACTGTCTCTACAGAGGGCGTAGATGTGAATCTTGCAGACAACCAGCTCCTTGGGGACGCTGACCTGGTTGCGCTACGTGCGAGCCTGCAAGATCATCGGCGGTTCCGGCTCCAACAGCTCCGCGACATCGCCCGAGGAGGCACCGAGGGGGCCGCTGGGGTGGACTCCCCAGCGCACATCGAAGTCAGCCAGAAACTCGCAGCGGCGGCACGTACGGCACTCGAAGCAACGGAGGCTGCACTGGCCAGAATGAACACAGGACGGTACGGCAGGTGCAGTCGGTGCGGTCACGCCATCAGCATCCAACTCCTGTGGAGCTACCCGCAGGCCGCCTATTGCACCCACTGTCACCAGGTCATGAGAGCAACACCATGATCGGGCGTCTGCAGCTCGGAACAAGGCGACGCTATGGCGGCCCGTCCAGCCGCTCATGCCTCGCACTCGACCTCGGCAGTGCGCGCACCCGCGCGTGGATGCCCAACCTCGGCCTGGTCCTTGACGCGCCCACCATCACGCCCACCGAGGTCGGCTATCCCGTTCATCGGGGCAGCATCGTCGACGTCGCCGGCGCGACGCGCATGCTCGATCGCCTAGTCAACAGCCGCAGCACTCCCGGGTATCGACCAGCGCTCGTCGTCATGACCATTCCTGTCCTATCGGCCGAGGCTGATCGAAGCGCCGCCCTGACCGCGGTCGAAATCCTCCAGCCGCGCACTGTACTGACCATCGAGAGCGTCAAAGCTGCTGCTCTCGGAGCCGGTGCCGACTTCGTCAGACCGCTCCTCGTCGTCGACCTCGGAGCCGACCTGACCGAGGTGGCAGTCCTGAGCAACGGCTCGCTGGTCCAAGCGCGTCGAGCCCCGCTCGGCATCAGCGACTTCGGCAGCTCAATCACGGTCGACGATCTCGTCGCATCCATTGGCGAAATGGTGACCGACCTCTTGCGCGAGGATTGTGGTCCCCAGGTCGTCGACGCACTCGACAGAGGCCCCCTCCTCGTTGGCGGCGGCGCTATGCGCCCGGCCATCACCTACCGAATCGCCAAACGACTATCCACCCCAATCCAAACAGCGCCGGCACCACAAACCGTCGCCGTCCGCGGCGCGTGCGGGGCCGTACTCGCCGCCGACCGCCACCCGAGTACCGCGCTCCATCCGGACAGGCGGCTCGATGCATGCGACGTCGTTTCCACCGACCTATCACGTCGCCACCAAGGCCCCTGAATCAACTTGGACACCGCGAGAGGACCCCGGATATCTGAGCCCGGCTCCCAGAACGGCGGAAAGTCGTAGTACCAGTACACGTCCTCGTAGTACTGAGCCTCGGGTACTACCTCCGGGTCGTGCGCCGGACCGCCCGCAATGCGCGTGCGCGCCGCCGTGATCTGTACGACGTCGTCGTCCACCCGGCTGATGGCATCGGCCGGCACGAGGCGCTTCTTGTCTCCGAGGCCGAGGAATCCGCCGGAACCGATCTCGAGGAAAGACGCCCAGTCTCGACGTTCCAGGTCCAACCGGGTCTGCCCGCGCTACACCTCATTTCGCTCCGCCGTGCTGGTCGAATCCAGATCGTTCTCTCCGCCGAGGACAGTGAATGTGGAGATCCGATCCAGGCTGTCCTGCGTCTAATGGTCTCTTGACCTGCCTGCAAGCCTGGCACCCGCACACCCGACCGATCATCGATCAATCAGCGGGAGACGATCGAGGAACTCGGAGCCGTTGTTCTTCGTGTTGTTCACGGCCTTCGAGACGGCGTACATACGTTTCGGGACGAGGCTGTTCCTAGTGCTACAGGCCGAGCCGGTATGGAGTCGCCTAGTTGCGATACTTGTTGACCCGCTGTCTCCAAGCCTCGGGTTTCTTCAGGGCATCAGCCAGCTCGTCGACCGTCGGCGGGGTGTAGATCGTTTCGGGATGGTTGTCATGGCGGCGTGCCCACACGGAGGTCTGGCTGTAGCACGCTTGGAACTCGGCATTGTCCGTCTCGGAAATCTTGACCAGCAGACGGAACTTCGCCGGCCGGACCTCGAGTGCGCCGACAGCGACGCAAGATCAACGCCGAGGAGTGGATGATGTCGGGATTGGTGCGTCCAGTCACCGATGAACGTGACGGGTTGCTCGCCTACTTGGCCAACAGCGTGATGCCCTTCGGAACGCTGTCGGCGGTCTTACCGAGGCCCAAGCTTGGGCAACACCAACGGCGAGCACGCTGAGCCTCGCCGCGCTGATCAAGCATGCTGCTCGGGCTGAGCGGGGCTGGATCGTGGAAGTGACGACGCGTCGGCCGTCAGTACGGTAGTCCGGTCAGGGCGTCACGGCCCGCGCAGCTCGAGATCAGCGCGTTCAAGCGCGGCTGCGCGGGGTCATGACCAACGCTCACGGTCAGTGGTCGAGGCTCGTCCAGAGCTGAACGACGGCGTATGCACGCCAGGGCCGCCATCGCTGTTGCAGCTTGGCGACCGAGCGGGGGTCGACCGGGCAACCCAGTACCTCGAGTGCGCGGCGAAGACCAGCGTCGCCATTTGGGAACGCATCGGGATCGTGAAATCCTCGCATCGCCACGTACGCGGCAGTCCAAGGTCCGATACCACGAATCGCGAGTAGCCGGGTGAGCGCTTCGATCGGGTCTGAGCCGGCGTCGACCCGGACTTCGCCGTTGGTGAGCTGGGCGGCGAGAGTCTGCAACGGGGCGCGGCGTAGCCCCAGCCCGGCAAACGCGCTGGGGTCGGCTTCGGCGAGGACTGCCGCGGATGGGAATAGACGGGTCACCGTCCCAAGCGGCTGGCGCAGCGGCGCACCGAACGTTTCGACGAGGCAGGCTGTCTGTGTCCGTGCAGCCCGCAGCGACGCGCGCTGACCGAGCACTGCGCGCAGGGCGAGTTCGTCTCCGTCGACGCAGCCCGGCACTCGCAGCCCCGGCCGGGCGCGGACGAGGCCGCCGATCACCTTGTCACGGCCGAGGGCCCCGGCAATGGCCAGAGGGTCGGCGTCGAGATCGAGCAGGCGTCGGCAGCGTGCTACCGCCGCGGCGAGATCGCGAAAATCGTCGAGGAGGAGAACGCAGCGAACGGAACGCACTTCCGGGGTCAGCTCGACAATCCCGATGCCATGGGCGAGAGTCAGCGCTCGCCGATAGGTACCGCCGCTGACGTCTTCGAGACCGGGGACTGCGCGTACTTCCAGGAACCGCAGCAAGGCGGCCGCGTCGAAGGGCTCCCGGCAGTTCAGGCGAAGCTCGACGACTCCGGGCGACCGGGAGCAGGCACGGTCCGACCGGTGCCGCATCTCGCCCGGGGTCAAGTCGAAAACGTCTTTGATAGTGGCGTTGAACTGGCGAACGCTATGGAACCCGGCCGCCAAGGCCGCATCGGCGAAGGACATGGCGGTCGACTCGATCAGGAGCCGGGCGGTGTTGGCACGCTGGGCGCGCGCAAGTGCGACCGGGCTTGCGCCGACCTCCTCGGACAGGAGTCGCCGAAGATGCCGATCGCTGAAGCCCAGTCGCTTTGCGAGCCCGGAGACTCCTTCGCGGTCGACGGTGCCGTCTCCGATCAAGCGCATGGCGCGCCCAACACGGTCGGCACGCCAATTCCAATCGGGCGACCCGGGCGATGCGTCGGGGCGACAGCGCTTACAAGCGCGGAAGCCAGCCGACTGCGCGGCGGCCGCCGTTGGGTAGAAGCAGACGTTCGAGCGCTTCGCAATCCGCGCCGGGCAGCTCGGCCGGCAGTAGAGCCGCGTCGAAGTGACGGCGATGAAGAAGATGCCGTCGTAGCGCGGATCGCGGCTGCAACTCAGCCGGTAGCAGCTCTCGAAGTCCTCGACGATGTGGCTCATTTCTCGCCCCGGAGTCAACCGTATCAGCGGTTTTCGGCCAGCTCGGTAGACGTCCACTCAGTTGGCCGAATCCCGCCAGTCACCGGCCTGGCAACGACTTAGCGTTGAGCACAACGATAAGGGAGGAGCGGCATGATGGAAGCGAATCAGCCACAGTTCGCCGGCGCGGATGGACGGCGCATGAAGACGAGCACCATCGACGTCGCCGGACTCGACGGCGCACTGGTGCGGCTGACGTCGGAGCAGCTCGACGAGTTCGAGTCGCGGGTCAAGCGTCCGCTGCTTCGCTCGGACGACGCTGGCTGGGACGACGCCGTGCTGGTCTGGAACGGCATGGTCGCGAAAGCCCCCGCGGTGGTGCTGCAGCCGACGTCGGCCCGGGACGTCGCAGCTGCCGTCGGCTTCGCGCGTGACCACGGTCTGTTGCTGAGCATCAAGGGCGGGGGGCACAACATGGCCGGTACCTCGATCGCCGAGCGCGGTCTGACGCTCGACATGTCGCGCATGCGCGACGTCACGGTCGACCCGGACGCGCGGCTCGCGCAGGTCGGACCTGGGTGTCTGCTCCAAGACGTCGACCGGGCGACACAGGCCCACGGGCTGGCCACGCCGTTAGGCTCCTTCTCCTCCGAGGTCGGCGTCGCTGGCCTGACCCTCGGCGGCGGGCTGGGCTACCTCACGCGTCGCTTCGGCTGGACCGCGGACAACCTCGAGGAGGTCGAGATCGTCACTGCCGACGGCCAGATCCGGACGGCCAACCGCGAGGAGAACACCGAACTCTTCTGGGCGCTGCGGGGCGGTGGAGGCAACTTTGGCGTCGTCACACGATTCACGTTCCGCCTGCACGACGTCGGCCCGACCGTTACCGGCGGCCTCATCGTCTGGAGTGCCGACCAGGTCGACGACGTGCTCGCGACCTACCGCAACCTCACCGAGTCGGCGCCACGCGAGTTGACCGCCGCCGTGAGCGTGCGCCTCGCGCCGCCGGCCCCGTTCCTCCCCGAGGACTGGCACGGCAGGCCGATAGTGGCGCTGCTCATATGCCACAGCGGTGCGGATGCGGCGGCCGACCTCGCCCCCGTTCGCACCCTCGGCGACCCGATCGCCGACCTCGTCACCGAGACGCCCTACACCGACCAGCAGTCGATGTTCGACGGCGATGAGCCCAAGGGGCACCGCTACTACTGGAAGACCGAGTACCTGGCCGGCCTGACGAATGAGTTCCTCGACATCTTCCGCGACAGTGCCTTGAAAGTGACGTCCCCGCTGTCGGCGTCGATTGTTATCCACCTCGCGGGTGAGCTGAATGAGAGAGCAGACGACGACGGGGCGGTCGGCAACCGCGACGCCCGCTACATGACCGCGTTCGCCGGTCAATGGCCGGCTGACAGCCCCGACGACGAGCACGTGGCCTGGGTACGGGAGGCATGGAAGAGCGTCCGACCCTTCTCGACAGGGGGCAACTACCTCAACTTCCAGACCGCCGACGAAGACGAGGAGCGTGTCCGCGCGACCTACGGCGCCAACTTCGACCGCCTCGTCGCGGTCAAGAACGCGTACGACTCGCAGAACCTGTTCCGCCGGAACCGGAACATCCGTCCCCGAGCCCGTGCCGGATAGAGCGAGGCAAACATGAACGCCTCGCGGGTGCTCGTGGTCGGTGCAGGTATTGCCGGTCTCGCGCTGGCCCGCGCCCTGTGTCAACGCGGCATCATCGCTGAGGTTGTCGAGCGGGCAACAGACTGGCAGCCGAGCGGCACCGGCCTGTACCTACCGGCCAACGCCGTACGGGCATTGCACGAGCTCGGCATCGGACCGGCCGCAACCGCCCACGCGAACCCGATCGGGCGTCAGCGTCTCCTCAACCACCGCGGCCGTCTTCTCGCCAACATCGACCTCGACCGAATCTGGGACGGCGTCGGCGGCTGCGTCGCGATCCAGCGCGCGGCGCTACATGAGTCGCTTCGCCAGGCGACCGCTGAAGTGCCTGTCCGGCTCGGCACGTCGGTGACGGACCTGGAAATCGGCGGGGCGCCGCAGGTGACCTTCTCCGACGGCTCGACCGGCAGCTACGACCTGGTCGTCGGCGCGGACGGCGTCCATTCGACGATCCGAAACCTCGCCCTGGGGGGTCCCCCGGCCACCTACGTGGGACAGGCGTCCTGGCGATTCGTCGCCGACGGCTTCTCCGACATCACCGATTGGACGGTCATGCTGGGCCGAGGACGCACGTTCCTGACCGTCTCGCTCGGCCAAGGGGTCGTGTACTGCTACGCCGACCTCAACACGAACGACCCGGCCACTGCTGCAAGCGAGGACTGGCGCCGGGCGTTCGCCGGCTTCGCCGCACCGGTGCCACTTCTGCTTGACCAGGCCACAGAGGCGTACTTCGCACCGATCGAGGAGATGGTGGCGCCGGCCTGGACAGCGCGCCGCGTCGTGCTGATCGGCGACGCCGCCCACGCCAGCTCACCGAACATGGCGCAGGGCGCGGCCATGGCGCTCGAGGACGCGCTCGTACTCGCAGAGATGCTCACCGCCGACCAACCCGTCGAGCAGGCACTGGCCGGCTATGTACAGCGGCGCGAGGCCAGGGTGACGTGGGTGCAGGAGCAGACCCATCGCCGCGACCGTACGCGAAACCTGCCCACAACCCTCCGCAACCTCACCCTGCGCCTAGCCGCCGAGCGCATCTTCAGATCCAACTACGGGCCCCTGCGAGACCTGCCCTAGGGGGCCGGCCCGAGCGCACACAAGTACATGCCGGTGGCGGCGCGCTTCTCCCGGCACCCCAGACACTCGAGGGTCCACCGGCGGCCCGGAACGCCAATCGCCATCCGGCCCGGCGAGCATCAGGCAATCTGCACAAAGTGCAGCCGAATTGCAGTCCACCGTGACGCGAGACACCGAGAACAGCTCGGCGCTTTGCGCTCGTCTGACGGCGAACGCGGCAGTGGCAGGCTGGTGGCCCCGAGTGAGGAGGCGATAGCTCAGGTTCGGCGCCTGCCTCGCAGGTAGTCCTGTGTCATGGCGCCGGTTGTCGGTTCGTCGACGTGGCATGCGCCCCGTTTCAACGGCTCAGCTCAGCTGCCGTAGCAGGGCCGAGGACGTCGCCCGCGCGCTCGGCAGTTCAGCGTGGGAACACTCTGGGAACAAAGAGGCGTCGATTCGAGTCAACTGGAGTCAAGATCGGCCGAACTAGATTGGGCCAGACACGCCTGGAGATGCGCATGTGGGCGGGGTGCGTCGGTTTCCTAAACCGTGCGTCACTCTGTACCGCCCGCTGAGGCCGTGAAGGTCTTGCTCGAGTTCGCCAACGGGAGCAAGCAGCACCTCGCTGCCACTGCTCTGGCAAACCTGAGGCGGCGAAGCCTGTGCACGACCGCTGGATGGCCTGCGCCGCCCCCACGGGTCGCCCGTTCCTTACCCAACGCTCCTCGAGTATGTCGACCCTGAGGGAGCGCGGAGACCATCGCCGAGTGATCTACGCATCGTTTTGCGCATGGTTATCGACGCGATGTGATGCAGTGCGACCAGCAGTAACGACAACGTCGGCCGGACAAACGCGCAGGTCACAACAAACATTGGGTGCTGACGGCAAACATCGAGCAAGGCCGGCTGACAGTCAGCGATTACGGGGTTCGAGCCGAGGTATCCACCGCTCATACGCTGAGCAGAATGCGTGTGGTTAAGGTGCGTGTCCCCCCTCGGACACGGTACTTAACCACACGGTCGGCCAACGGCTCGACCTCCACGTCGACAATCTGTTCGGTGTGGTGATATGTCAGCGACAGTCGCAGCGCGGCGTACAGGTCTGCGAGATCTGCAGCTTCAGCCCGGTCCAAGGCTCGCCCGATATCGCCGAGGCCGTCGATGATTGTCTCGATCTCATGTCGGCTCAGGTCTTCGTCCCGTGGGCCGCCGCGAGAGCAGCCTCGGCCGCGGCGACTCGGCCCCGTAGCTCTCGCGCCCGACCCAGGTGCCTCTCGGAGGTGTCGTCCGCGGCGACCAGCGCGGTGATCGTCGCCTCACGGTTCACCGGATCGAAGAGCTGGCCAATCCACCGATTGACTGCCGGCGTCACCAGATCCTTGGCCCGATCGATCGCCTCATCGAGCAGTTCGATCGCCCGCCGAACGTCGGCGTCGCATCTGCTCTCCACCAGCGGTTTGGTAACACGGCCACCCGCAGCGCACGCGAGATTCCCCATGAGTGTCAGCGCTTTCGTGCCACGAGTAGTGCGACGCACGGCGACACTAGGCCGGCGCTGTGAGCCAGCCATGACGGATCAACTCGCGGCGTCGAGAGATCGTGCATCGTCCATGTACTCCTGGCTGCAGGCGCGGCTGCAGGTAGACGTACTGACCGGCGGGCGCCGGTTGATCGAGGCGGAGCAGAGGAGATGGCTCTGCGCGGCTCGGGGTGGCCGGGCCTACCCGCCCCGGCTATGTTGCGGGTCTACCGTCCAACGTGACCGCCGCCGAGAACTATGCGTTCCTGGGACACGGTCCATCCCCAACGGGGTTCAGGTCGGGGGTGGAGCATGCGAGCGGACCTCTTCGCCAAGTGCCCGCGTTGCGGAGCCGTGCTGTCGCTGGATCCCGCTCTCGCGGCGAGCTGTCCGTGCGGCAGTCTCTACAAGGACGCTGCCGTCGGACGGTTTGGAGTTCGTTCGGCGACGAGGCGATCGAGATCTTCCGCCGGCCTTGAGCCTCGCGCCCTCTGCGGCATGTGAGCGCGCTTAGACGATGCTACGGATGGTGCTTCGGCTAGGTCGCGACGGTCCATAGACGAGGTGCGTAAGAGTGACGACATACCAATACGTTTCGATTGTCTTGCCCCCGGCACCGCTCACAGGTCTACAGTCGCGACATAGGCAATCCGTCACCATCGGAGCTCTGATGAGAATGGCTGCTGAGACCCCGACGATCGTCCTGGTCCACGGTGCATGGGCCGACGCGACCGGCTTCGCCGCCGAAATCCGCGCCCTGCAGGACCGCGGGTATTCCGCTGTCGGGTTCGGCAACCCGCTTCGCGACCTCGCTGGCGACGCCGCCTACCTGGCCGGGTTCCTGCGGACCCTGAGCGGTCCGATCGTACTCGTCGGCCACTCCTACGGCGGCAATGTGATCTCCACCGCCGCCATCGCCAACGAGCAGGTCCAGGCGCTCGTCTACCTCAACGGCTGGATGTGCGACGTCGGCGAGAGCCAGCAGCAGCTCCTCGAAAGGTTTGAAGGCAGCCTCGTGGGGCCCTCGATCCGGCCCGTTCCGTTCACCAACCCCGACGGGAGCGAGGGCACCGATCTCTACCTCGCCCACGAGGCCTTCCACGAAGCCTTCGCCGCCGATGTCGACCCTGCAACGGCCGCAGTAATGGCCGCGGCACAGCGACCTTACGCCGCCGCGGCATTCGCAGCCACGCCGTCGTCCCCGCCGGCGTGGAACACACTGCCGTGCTGGTACTTGCTCGGCACCGAGGATAGGGCCATCCCTCCGGAGCTGCAGCGGTTCATGGCCGAGCGCGCCAACGCGACGATCGTGGAGGTCGCGGCTTCGCACGTCTCATTCGTGTCCCAGCCTGAGGCCGCAACCCAACTCATCCTGCAGGCCGCCGAAGCGACAGCCGTCGCCGGCTGACCAGCGCAGTCTGACGTTCGCTCATCCCGCCAGACGCGATGATCGTCGGGCTGGCCGACGCGCTCGCCCCTAACACACCCGCGTATCGGCTGTGCGTGCATTGGGCAGCCCCCTCAGATGGTCACCAGGCTTCTAGCCTGTCGCGGATCAGTTGGCAGACAGCTGTCGCGGATGACTAGCTCGCCGGCGGCGTTGTAGAGGCTGGCGATCACGACTACAGGGTGGGCGATCGAGGTGAGCGCACCGACGACGATGACCTCGCAGGTTTCGCGATGTGGGCTGCATGCCCCGAGTTCAACGTCCCGTGGCGTGCCGTCGGCTTCAGTGACTTGGTCGTCCGTCAGCAGGTGCTCGACGTTTGGGGAGATCACCCCGACATGCCGTCATGAGCGTCAACGCTCGCATCGCGGCTACTCCGGACGTTTCCTGGCGACTCGTGCGCGGGCTCTCGTCCGCGCAGAGTCGACGTAGAGATGACCTGCGGGAGTTCGACGCAGGCAGGCGGTCGGGGGACTCTTTGCCGCCTTCGTTGCGCTTGCGACCGAGGTCAGCGTAGGTCGAGCCGGTCCAGGATGAGATCGGCGGAGACCAGATATGCCACCGCGAGAGCAAAGAACACAGCAGGGACTGCTAGCGAACTGCGCGCACGCCTCGTACGCAGGATCAAATAGACGGGGAGAAGCAGGATGCCCCACCATGCCGAGACCTGTACGCCCGCTCTGCGTAGCGCCGCAGAGTCTGCGCCGACCACTGCCCAGCTCAAGAGCGTTGCGAACAGGAGTGACCCCATGGCGGAGTCGCTTACGCCGAACAGTTCGCAGTTCGAGTGCAAGGAGGTCAAACGCGACCCACGTCACCGGCAGTAGCGCGAGGAACAGTGCCGTGACGGGTGCAGGCGTCGTCCGTCGAGCTGGGTCCGTACGAGAACTGCTCGGGAGGTCCGCGCCGTCTACTGTCATGTTCTGTCACCCTCCATCGAAGCCACCCGCAGAAGTTCTACCAGCCATGCACGGCCAACACACTCAATTCGGCAGTTCAGTGCTTCACCGACAGCGGCAGCGGTGCTCGTCGTGAGGCGGCGTGATGGTGCTAGGCGTGCGCCGCAGTCACCTGCTGTCCGGTCGTGAGAGAGCGCCACTTTGACGCGTGGGCCTGTACGCTCGCGCGGTGGCTCTCCCAGACGCATTGCAAACCATCGTCAATGACATCGCTGCGGCGGCGCGAGGTAAGGACCCGGAAGCGTTCCTCGCGGCCGGACAGCGCCTCGCGGACAGGTTCCACGAGGCATCGCGGCAAGACCTCGACGCAGCGGTCACGTTGCTCGCACCCGTACTCACCGACGCGCCGGAGTCCCTGGGCGGACCGCTCGCGCAGTACCTCGGTTCCCTGATTGGCATGGACGGGGATGCCACGCCGGTTCTCGACACCCTGGTTGAGCACGCGTGCCGGGCTCTGGAGGGCACGCGGCAGTTCGTGGCACTCTACGATGAGCTTGTCGGACCAGTCCCAGAGCGAGCGGAGTGCGGTGAGCGCGAATACGAGCAGTTCGTCGCGGCAGCAGCCTCCCGAATCGACGACCCAGGCGCCGTCGCCCGCTCGTGGATGTATGCCGAGTCCTGGGTGCAACCCGTCCTGTTCCTCGGCCAGCGCGCCGACGTCCGGCGTGCGCTGCCGCAGCGGGAGCGGCTAACGGCGGCAGCGATCGCCGCGGAGGACGACCTTCCGGGCCTTGCCCCATGGCTGGTTGGGCTGCTCCGCATTCTCGACGACGAGCCGCTGGTCGTGCTGCACCGCCCCACAGGCACTGCCTTCCGCGTCACGATCTCGGGCGTGTCCGACAACTTCCAACTCCACACACTTCTCGGGGCTCACATCATCCCGCTGCTTCCGGTCGCGCGGCGAGGCGTCCTCCGTCGCCGAGACACCTCGGGGTTGCCCGCCGCGCCGACGCCAGCGATGCTCGCGGCCGCCGATGGTTCCGGAGACCTCGCCCCGGCAGGCGGTCTCACCGGCCAGTTCAACCTCGTTGACGGCCTGGGAGCTTGGATCTGGAACGAAGGCCGGCCTGACGAGATCCCGCTGATCGACGGCGTGCGCGTCATCGTTCTCGACCCGCCTCCCTACCAACGCGGCTGGGACTCCGGCCGCGCGTACCCGCTCCTGTGCGCCAGTGTCGAGGCCACTCCACTACCCAACGACGAAGCCAGAATGTGGCTGTCTCGAATCAAACCCGCGAAGCCGCTCGATCAGGCGACCAAAGCCTCCGAGGCGCTCGTGTGGTCGGACGACATGGCGGTGGCCCTGCCGTCAGGGCGCGACGTGGCCGACGTCGTCAACTACACGCTCGCCGCCAGTGCGCGTGGAGTCTCCGGGCTCGAACTGGAGACTGCGGTCGCGGGTGAGTTCTCTCTTTCAGCCGAGGACTCCGCACTCGCCGTTGATCGCGTCTTTGGCGGGATAACCCGCGCCGCCACCCTGAACGAAGCCAACCGTCCGGATCCGGTGAAGGACCCGATCGCCTTCGAGTCCTACCGACAGGCCCTGGAGCGCTCAGAGGCCTGACCACGCTACGCGGCCGATCCGACGTACGCGGAGCGCATGGCGATGTACTTGGGCCACACCGTTGGTGGCGAATGTCAGTCGAGGAGGTGCGCGTTGGTCGACGCAAAGAAGCGCGGGTATCCGCGGATCCCGCGAGGCTGGTCGAACGCGCCATCGGAGGCTGCGGCAGAAGACTGGGTGAGCCAGCCGGATGCTGAAAGACGGCCGAGGCCAGGGCCGCCTGCTGCCATTAGGTTCACTCCACGTGCGGTGATGTCAGGGGTGGATCTGGGAGCCCTCGCCGAGGTCGAGGCGGACGGATTCCAGGATCAGGAACGTCGTGGTCGCCGTGTACACGTCCGCCGCGGCGAGAACCCCGAGGTACTTCTTGATCACCGGCTCGGACGCGTACCGCACCTGCGCCGCCTGGTACTCCTTCACCGCCGCCCAGGCGTTGTTCCCGTACTTCGCGAAGTACGGCGTCGGGTCGACGGCGGCCAGCGCCTGCTTCACTCCTGCGATGATGTCGTCGATGTACTGCCGGTACACGACCATGTCCTGGCGGGTGCCAAGCCTGCCGATGTGGCCGCCGATGTAGTGCTTCCACGGATAGGACAACGCCTTGGCCGGGGCCGCGATCGAACCTGGCACGTCCTCGTTGATGTTGAAGAAGTCGAACGGCACCCAGCCGGGCAGGTTGACGTCGACCAACATCAACGTGTCGTGGTCGGGGAAGTGGATGTAGATATTGTCCGGGGTGTGGTTGGTCCCGTGATAGGCCAGCTCGATCCGCTCTCCCCCGACCCGCAGCGTACGGCGACTCTCGAAGGTGACATCGGGCACCGGCCGGGTGGGATCGTTGTCGCGGGCAAGCAATCGCTCGTTCTCGGCATGACCGATCCGCGTGACGTGCTTGCCGAACAGTGACGAGGCCCCGGCATGGTCCGCGTGGTGGTGCGAGTAGACGAGGTGCGTCACCTTGTTGGACACACCGTTCTCGGCAGCGATCTGGTCGATCGCGCGCTGCAGGTTGTGGCCGATCGAAGGTGGCGCGTCGAACAGCACCACCCCGTCCTTCGTGGTCAGGAACGCGGCCTGGTATGTGCTGTCGGTGACCCAGTACAGGTTCTTCTTCACACGGCCGACGAAGTATCCCTGCTCGTTGACCGCAGGCCCCAGGGCCGACGGCGGGATCGGCGCGTAGTCCGGCAGCGTCTCCGCATTCGCGGGCAGTTCCCCGAGAATCGGGACCGCTGCGAGTGCGGCACCACCAGCGAGGAAGGTACGACGTTTCGTAGACATGACAGTCCTTTCCGAACTCAAGCGCCGTACGTCGGCACGATCGCGCCGCTCACGGCTGCGGCGGCATCACTGACCAGGAACGCGATGATCTCGGCCACGGCCTCCGGCTTCACCGTGTGGGCGAGCAGCTCCGGTGGGAGGTACGGCCGGGTCTTGTCGGTGTCGAGCTGCGCCGGCGCGACCGCGTTGACGCGGATTCCGTCCGGCAGTAGCTTCAGCCCGTCGGCATTCCGATCGACACCGACGACCGTGAATCCTGCTCCGGCCAGCTTCGCGGCGGTCGCCCGCCCGAGTTCCCCACCCGCACCGACGACCATCGCCACCTGCGCGCTCATGGGTGCACCTGCGATCCGCCGCCGAGATCGAGCCGGATCGACTGCAGGATCGAGAAGGTCGTGGTCGTCGTCAGCGCCGGTACGTCGGCCGCCGCCAGGACGCCGGTGTACTTCGAGATCACCGGAGCGGCAGCGGCGTTGGTCACCGCATCGAGATACCCGGCGACCCCGGCCCACGCGTTCTCGCCGTACCTCATGAAGTAGGGCGTCGGATCGACCGACGCGAGCGCGGCGTGCGAGCTGTCCACGATGTCCGCGATGTACTGCTGATGCAGTACGACGTCGTCGCGGCGCCCGAGCTTGCCGAGATGCCCGCCGAGGAAGTTCGTCCAGGAATACTCCATCGCGCGGTCCGGAGCCTCGAGGTAACCGGGCACGTCCTCGCTGAGGTTCAGGTTGTAGATCGGCACCCACCCGATGTTCACGATGTCGATCAGCATCAACGTGTCGTGGTCCGGGAAGTGGATGTAGATGTTGTCCGGCGAGTGGTTCGGTCCGTGGTACACGAGCTCGACCCGCGAGCCGCCGACCTCGAGCGTGTAGTTCTCCTCGAACGTGACGTCCGGCACCGGGCGGGCCCGGTCGTTGTCGCGCTGGAGCAGTCGCCGGGTCTCCGTGTGCCCGATCCGGACGACGTCGCCGAACAGGTACGACGCGCCCGCGTGGTCGGCGTGATGGTGGGAGTAGACCAGATGAGTGACCGTGTTCGGCACGTTCTCGGCGGCGGTGATCTCGTCGACCGCCCGGCGGAGGTTGCCGCCGATCGTCGGCGGCGCGTCGAACAGAACGACGCCGGCGGGCGTCGCCAGGAACGCCGACTGGTACGTGCCGTCCGTGACCCAGAACAGGTTGTCCTGAACGCGATCGACGTAGTAGCCGTCCGCGTTCAGCGCCGGGCCGAGCGCAGACTCTGGCACCGGAACGTAATCCGGCAGTTGCGGCGCGCTGTCGGCGCCGGGAGTGGACATCGCGATGTTCTCCGTCGGATCGGGGGCGATCTGTGCTACTCCAGACTTGCCGCCGGCCGGTGGCCGGTCGTCGCCGGATTCAGGTGATTTCCACAGGTAGGCTGACCGGGTGCCCGGACGAACTGGCGCATCCCTGCAAGGGTTGATCGACCGCCACGACCTGATCGCGGCGCTCGACCGCGCCGCGACGAAGCAGGTCACGATCGTGTCCGCACCGGCCGGCAGCGGAAAGACGTCACTGCTGCGCAGCTGGTCCGAGCACACGGGCAGCCGTACGGCGTACCTCTCGATCAGACCCGATCAGTACGACGCCCAGCTGTTCTGGCTCGCACTTTTGGCAGCTGTCCGCGCGGCGACCGGCAGCGCGGAACCTCCCCCGCGCCCGCCCGGGTTCGACGGTCCAGCGGCCATACGATCCGAGCTCGCTGCCGCGGACGACGAGTTCATCCTGATCATCGACGACCTGCACGAGCTCAACTCCGCCGAGGCGATCCCCCAGCTCACCACGCTATTGACGACGTTGCCCGCGGGAGTTCATGCCGTCGTCGCAACCCGTGGTGAGTCCAGGCTGCGGCTGCAACGTCTGCGGCTCGCCGGTGAGCTGTCCGAGATCCGTGGCGCGCAACTGCCGTTCACCGAGGACGAGACGCGCGAGCTGCTCGCCACTGCCGGCGTTACGATCTCGGACCGAGCGGTCGCCGTACTGCAGGAGCGGACCGAAGGCTGGGCCGCCGGACTGCGGCTCGCGATCCTGTCACTCGCCGGGCACCCAGATCCCGAGCGGTTCGTGGCCGAGTTCTCCGGCACCGACCGGACTGTCGCGGAGTACCTGCTGGCGGAGATGCTCGACCACCAGCCGCCCGAGGTGCAGCGACTGCTGCTCCGCACCTCGGTGCTCGACCGGGTCAACGGAGAGCTTGCCGATCTGCTGACCGGCACGACCGGCTCCGAACGGATCCTGCTCGCCCTCGAGGACGCCAACGCGTTCGTCGTGTCGCTGGACCACGAGCGGACGTGGTTCCGCTACCACCATCTGTTCCGGGACCTGCTGCGCTTGGAGCTTCGCCGTACCGATGACGTCCATGAACTGCACCGCGTCGCGGCACGGTGGTTCGCGGACCACGCAGACGTCGCGGAGTCGACGCGCCACCTCCAAGCGTCCGGCGATTGGACCGCGGCTGCCCAGATGCTGACCGACCATGCCCTCAGCCTCACGCTCGACGGGCAAGCCGCCACGGTCGCTGCGCTGCTCCACTCGTTCCCCCACGGCGTCCGCGGCCTGGCACTGGCGCACGCGGTCGCCGAACTCAACCGCGGACGCCCTGACGAAGCAGTGGCTCACCTCGAGGTCGCCCGAGCGGATCTCGCGGACGCGCCGGTCGACCACCGGCACCGCCTCCGGACCACGATCGCCGCACTCGACCTGCTAGCAGCACGCCTGCGCGGCCACTTCGACGGCATCATCGAACGTGTCGAAGCGCTGCCGTCAACCACCAGCATGTCCAGCGCAGACGTTGTCCTGAGCAACGATGCGCACGCGACCGCATTGCTCAACCTCGGTGTCACGGCGGCCTGGTCGCTGCGACTGTCCGACAGCGAGAAGTACCTGCTGCAGGGCGCGGAGGTAGCGCGAGAGATCGGGCGGCCGTACCTCGAGGTCGCCTGTCTGGCCCACCTGGGATTCACCGCCACTCGCGACGCGTCGGCGCGCGCCCGCAGGTACTGCGAGGACGCGATCGAGCAGGCGACCCGCTACGGCTGGGCGGCGGAGCCAGTGATCGCGCCGGCGTACATCACGCTCGCCGGAGTCCTCAGCTGGACGGGCGATTTCGACCAGGCCGAGGAATGGCTCGCCCGTGCGCGGAACGCCGTACCCAGCGGAGGTGAGCCAGGCACCCAACTGCTCCTCCACTTGGCCGCCGCGACGCTGTCAGCGGGGCGCGGGCGGCATGAGGACACCCTGGCCGAGCTCGTCGCCGCCGGCCAGGTGCGAATGGCCGGCAGGCATGCGCTGATCGGCCGGGTGCTCGGCTGGACCATCGAGACTCAGGTTCGCCTTGGGCAGCTCGCGGAGGCGCGCGCAGCGGTCGCTGCCGTCGATGACCACCTGGCGTCGACGGGCGAGCTTCGCAACGCAGTCGCCGTACTCCACCTTGCCGAACAACAGCCGGCCGAGGCGCGCGCCGAGCTCCGGAGCGTGCTCGACGGCACCGCACCCCGCAACCCGGTCCTCACCCTGATCGAGGCCAACCTGCTCGACGCCCTCGCCGCTCGGGCTCTCGGCGACGACGAATCCGCCCGTGCGTCTGCCGAACGAGCCCTGCACCTCGCGGAGCCCGATCGCATCCTCCTCCCATTCGTGATGACCGGCGCCGCGCCGCTCCTCGCCGGATTGCCGACGCACGGTACGACTCATGCCGCGCTCGTCACCGACATCCTCGACGCGACCTCGACTCACTCAGCTGCTCCGGCACCTGCGGAGGCGCTCAGCAAGAGTGAGCTGCGAGTCCTGCGCTATTTGCCGACCAACCTGACCCGGCCCGAGATCGCCGGCAAACTGTCGGTCTCGCTGAACACCGTCAACACACACATCCGCCACATCTACATAAAACTCGGCGCCACCGACCGGTCTGCGGCCGTCCAGCGCGCCCGCGAGCTCCGCCTCCTGTCCGCCGGCCGAGCCTGAGTCAGACCTTGGGCATCTCGTCGGCCAGCCCCACCTCGGCGCCGACGCCGTCGCGGTCAGCGGCGGAGAGCACGGCATCGAGCAGCCCGGAAAGCGTGCCGCAAGGTCGCCGCCGCGCAGCTTGACGAAGCACCGCGTGCCTTCGTGACGGCCGTGGACGATCCCGGCGGCGCGGAGAACCCGAAGGTGATGACCGCGTCCGGTACGGCGACGACGTGACGGATCTGGTGTTCGTGGACGAGACGCCGCTGACGGTCCGGTGAATCACCGGAATCCGGTGATGCCCGACGAGGGGCCTGGCGACAAGACTCGCAGTGATCGGTTCGCGAAGGGAGATCCTGGGTGAGTACGGAGCAGCGCGCAACACTCGATGCGATCCTGCGGCAGGCGCCGTTCCCTGCCGATCTCGGCGTCGACGAGCTGCGGGAACAGCTCCGAGCGCTCTTGTCGGCGCAGCCTCTGCCTGCTGACCTGACCGTGATCGCTGGCGAGCTCGGCGGTGTGCCGACAGCCGAGGTCACCGTCGAAGGCGTCGAGCCACGCCACGCCATGCTGTACTTCCACGGCGGCGTATACGTGCTGGGCGAGGCCGCACTCTCAGCAGACCTGGCATCGCAGATCGGCCGGCGGATCGAGGCCAAGGCCATCTCGGTCGAGTACCGCCTCGGCCCCGAGCACCCCTATCCCGCAGCAGTCGACGACGCGCTGGCGGCGTACCAAGGTCTGCTGCAGAATGGCACCTCCCCCGCGGACATTGTCCTCGCGGGCGAGTCCGCCGGCGGTGGACTCGCTGTCGCCCTGCTGATCAGAGCCCGCGACCACGGCCTCCCGTTGCCCGCCGCGGCGTACCTGATGTCGCCGTACGCCGATCTCACGCTCAGCGGAGAAAGCATGCGGACCAAGCGCGAGGCCGACCCGCTGATGAACCCGGACGCGCTCCTCGCCCGGATCCCCGACTACACCGCCGGACAGGCTGCCGCGCTCGGCCTCATCAGCCCGATCTTCGCAGATCTGTCCGGTCTGCCGCCGCTGATCATCCAGGCCGGATCGCACGAGGTCCTACTCGACGACGCCACCCGCCTGGCGCGCGAAGCCGCAGCCGCCGACGTCGAAGTCACTCTCGCCATCACCCCTGGAGTGCCGCACGTGTTCCAGGCCTACCACGCGATCCTCGACGAGGGCACAGAGGCACTGGACCGAGCGGGTCGGCTGCTGGCCGGGCATATGTCCGAGGCAGCGCGCGTTGGGGTCGAGCGAACGATTGGAGCATGAAATGAGCGACTGGAATACCCAGACCATCAAAGAGTTCCGGGCCAACGAAGGTAAGGTCGGCGGCCCGTTCGAAGGCGCGCCGATGGTCCTGCTGCACCATCGCGGCCGGAACAGCGGACGGGAGTATGTCGCCCCGACGATGTACCTCGCGGACGACACCGGCCCGGATGTCATCTACGTCTTCGCGTCCAACGGCGGCGCGGCGGCCAACCCGGCCTGGTACCGGAACCTCATCGCGGCCGGCAAAACCACGATCGAACGCGACACCGAGACCTATGCGGTGACCGTCCACGACGTCACTGGTCCCGAGCGCGACCGCATCTATGCCATCCACGCCGGCCGCTACCCCGGTTTCGCCGAGTACGAACGCCAAACCGCCGGCATCCGCACTATCCCGGTCCTCGAGTTGAAGCGGTCGTCATGAGCCGACACGCCAGTCTGTCGCCGGAGGAAGCCGCCGACCGCCTGGCGATTCGCGAACTCTTCGACGCCTACGCCCACTGCGCGGACCGCCGGGACGCGCAGCGGCAGATGGCCCTGTTCACCGAAGACGCCCATTTCGTGGTCTACATGGATGCCACGGCGGACGAGCCGACACAGGAACTGCACGGCCGCGATTCGCTCGCCCCGGTCTTCGAGAATCTCAACCAGTACGCCGCGACCACCCACTTCAACGGGCAGAGCACAGTCGTTGTCGACGGCAACCGAGCGAGCGGCGAGAGCTACACCCTCGCGCATCACGTGACGGTCGACGACGACGGTCGACGTACCCTGATGGTCGCGTCCATCCGCTACCTCGACCAGTTCGTCAAACTGGACGGCACTTGGTACTTCGCCGAACGCAACCTCCTCGTCGACTGGACGGAAACCCGCCCGCTACAGTCCTGAGCCAACGCCTTCCTCACCGATCAGCGTTGACCTGCTCAGAGATCCACATCGCCGCCAGCTCGATCCACCTCGAGGTGTCACCGGTGTCCAGGGCCAGGCCGAGGCTGTGCGGACCATGCGCGAGAACATGCACAGCGTGCGGTACGCCGTAATCCGCCAGCGCCGTCGCCATTCGGTAGGCATGACCCGGTGGCACCCAGACGTCCTCGGCCGTGTGCCAGAGGAAGAACGGCGGCGCGGACGCAGTCACCAACGAATCTAGCGACGTACCCTTCCGCAGATCGTCCGGCGGGTTGTCATCCAGCAAGATGTCCACGGACAGGTGATAGGTCCGCAGTACTTCGTCAAGCAGGCTAAGCATTCCTGAACGATCACTCATGGCCGGCGAGGCTCGGCATCACACGTTCACGTGATGCCGGGCGTGAGTAGCAGCTGGTCACCGGCCACAGTCTCGAAGGCAACTACATTGCCGCTCATCACCTCGTCAGTCGTGGATCGGTTGACGACCTGTTGGATCGGACAGCCGGGCCATGGATTGCGTAGCCGCAGGAGCCCGCCGACCGTCGACGTGATCTCAACCGTCTTCACGACTCCGTCGACCTGTGCCGCCGAAACCAGGAAGCCACCCCGCTGGCGCAACTGGTGAAACGAGGCGTCCCGATCTGCCGGCCACACCGGGAACACTCTGATCACGCCGCTGTCGCTCTGCACCAGCATGCTGTTGATCGCCTCGACGGCCCCAGACTTCTCGATCCCATGCCAGGCATCGGTGATCCGCAGGTTCGGTCCCTGGCGCCGCTCGATCACCGCCCTGAACCGGCTGATCAGCCGCTCGGGTGGGTAGCCCATCCGGGCTGCCTGGGTGAACACCTTGGGGAAGCTGTTGTCCTGCTCCCACGAATTCATCACCTCGACGGTGTCGATGGCGATGCGGCGCTGCTCAACGGGGCTCTCGACACCCAACCGGCCGGCGGGATGGACGAATTCGAGGTTCACCGTGTTGTCACCTGGCCGGATTTCGCGCGCATCCTCTCCCCGCATCGTGCCCGGATCAACCAATGCGAACACGGTCTGTCCAGCCTCGCAGGTCGTGGGGACCGCAGGCAGATGCTCCAGCAGGTGCCGCCAGCGCGGATCCGATGACGGCAGGCCGTGCTCCCGTTCCACCAAGAGTCGCAGCAGTTGGCACAGTAGCGCGATATCCGGCCCGGAGTTCCGCCCCCACGAGCCCTCGTGCGGCCCACTCCACAACGCGTACTGCCCGGCGTCGGCATCCCACTCCAGATAGTGGATGAAGAACTCAGCAGCGTCACGCAGTACCGGATATGCCTCGTCGCGGAGGAAACGCTCGTCTCTGGTGTAGTCGTAGTACTCGACGTACTGCGACGCCGTGAACAAGATGTTCGACACCTGATTCAAGTAGACGTCGTCGGTCGTCGATCCGTACGGTCCGATGCCCACCGGGAACAGTGCGCCACCCGGCAGACCGCCGGTCGGGAAGCGCGCCGCGACGTAGCGCGGATTCACCCGTGCGAGGTCGTGCCTGGCTCGCTGCCTCGCCTCGGGCAGATAGTCCGCGATCACCGCGAAGAACGGCAACGCCAGGTCAGGCCGGTTGCTCGAGTAGACCCCGTGGTACGGCGCCTGCGCGTTGTAGTTGAGGTGATAATCGCCGTGGAACAGCGGGAAGTCGGTCGTCGTCCAGATCCCGTGAAGTCCCGGACCGAGCTTGCCCGGCCGGCTCGACGAACCGAGGAAGTACTGCGCCGGATAGTAGTACCGCTCGAGAACCTCATCTCCCAGGTCCACCCACGACTTCGACCAGTACTCAGCCCACCATTCCGTCGTACGCCGCCGTAAGTGCCGCAACCCGCCATTGTCCAGGGAGTTGGCGTCGGCGACGGCCTGTCGTTCGGGGTGCACGCAGTCGCGCCCACCTCCAGCCACCGCGGTGACGACGCGCAACGTGGCGCCCGGCGCGAGAACGAACGCCTGTCGCGCCGCGTGGTCAGCTGACATCGGCTCACCGGTAGGCTCGGCCCCGAAAACCCGCGTCGCCAGCGCAGCCCGTGATACCCAGGCCCCGCCGGGCGTCGTCGCGCGCGCCGCCCACAGCGTCCCGCCTTCCACTCCGGCCGAGTTCGTGTAGGCGGACTGGGCAAGCTCGGCGCCGCTGAACGCGGACACCATCAACTCGACCGACGGCCCCTCATGCGACGTCACCTCAGTGACCAGCACATTCCGGTCGGCCGCCAACCAGGTCGTCAGCGCCAGCCGGACACCGTCCATGGCCATCTCTGTCCTGATCGCAGGGCCGAGAATGTGCAACCGCTCGCGAAACACCTCATCCGGCGCGGCATCAGCGGCCTGCCTGACCGGTTCGATGGTCACCCCGCCGAGTGCGGCCGGCATCGGCTCAGGATGCGCGTTCCAGAAATCACCCTTCGACAGATAGAACGTCTCGGCCCCTACCCGGCCACCAGAGGTCACACCGACATCACCATTGCCGAGCAGACCCGTATCCGGCATCGTTCGCGAAACCGCTCCACGATAGGCCTGATCGTCCCATTGCGCCGCCATCGCCTCGAGCTTCGACCGCAGCCGATCCCAGCGCACCTGAAACCTCCAATGACCACCGCATGACGCTTCCATGCCCGTCAGGCACGGCGAAGATACTTTACTGCATTAAGTATGCGGGTCCTAGGCTCCAACGCGCTGGTAGCCGCCGCTGATCCAGTTCACGAGCAGCCGTGCGTACTCGTCGGACGCTTCTTCCCAGGCGAAGTGGCCGGCCTCGAGAGGATGGGCCTCGTTGTGCGGCAGGTTGTCGGCCAGGAACTGGTTGTTCGACCAGGGCACGAGGTCGTCGCCCTTTCCGGCGAGGATCTGAACCGGCGTGGTGATGGTTGGCAGAAGATCACGCAGTACCGGGTTCTGCTCGGGGTAGTGCCGCACGAACCGGGCCGACTCGGCGAACCGCCCGAGGTCGTAGGCGCTGACGTAGTCCTCGTGGACCTCCGGCTCGCTTTCGGAACCTGCACCTGCCTGGACCGCGTAGCCGATGTTGGTCCTTGCGTCCAACGCGCGTACGACGTCCAGGTCAGGCGCCTCGATGACGTCCTTCAGGGCCCCGCCGGCATCGATCGGGTACCGGACGGCTCCGCCGCCGACGGTAAGGCTCGTGACACGGTCCGGGGCTGTGGCCGCGAGGAAGAGCGCTGCCGCGGCCCCGACGTCGGGGCCGACAACGTGGGGTGCGCCGAGTCCCCACTCGTCGATCAACCGCGCCAGAAACCCTCCCATGGCGTCGGGAGCGATGAGCTCCGGGCGGTGCTGGTCGGAATGACCGAAGCCCGGCATGTCGATGGCGACAACCCTTCCCAGCGCGGTTACCTTGCCCCAGATCCGGCGAAAGGCCAAGAGACTTTCCGGCCACGGCGCGAGCATCAGCACGGTTGTGCCGGACTCTGCCCTGGTATCCGCGTAGCGCACGCGTACTCCGTCGCAGACCCGAAAGTAGGTCGGGATCGATACGGCTTCTGGAACACTCATCTGCTTGCCCTTCCTCAAAATCACCACGCCTTGTACAGCGCGACTTTCCCGCGTCCGGCGATGCGGCGACATCACGTGAACGTGTGATGCTCCTTCAGCGGCGGCTAGGGCAGGCTCAGCTGCTAGGACCAAGAGCGACGAATCGGTGATGGCGGTGGAGCAGGCACGCAAGATCTCCGCTCCGCTTTGGCACGGGCCGTCATCCTGCGGCCAGAGCTGACGACTGAGCTGTCAGGTCGATGAGTTGGTCTCGGCAAGAAAGCGGTGGACGTAGCTGACCGCCAGCGCACCTTCGCCCACCGCGGATGCGACGCGCTTGATGGAGCCCTTGCGGACGTCGCCGATGGCGAAGAAGCCGGGCACGTTCGTCTCGAGGTCGAACGGCCGCCGATCCAACCACCAGGTGCCCTCGAGCATCGCGGGCGAGAGATCGTTTCCGGTCAGGAACAGACCGTGCTCGTCGAGAATCAGATCGGAGTTCTCCGCCCATTCGGTGTTGGCCTCGCCGCCGATGCACACGAAGACCCTCGTGGCCGGGACTTCGACCGTGGCCCTGTCCCCTATCTGTAGGTCGATCGCCATGATCTCCCGGTCGCCCACCAGACGCCTGATCGTGGTTCCGGTCCAGACCTCCACGTTGGGCTGGGCCGCGATTCGATCGACCAGGTACGCCGACATGGTCCTGGAAAGCTCCGGGCCCCGCACGAGCAGCGTCACCTTCTCGGCGTACTGCGACAGATTCATGGTGGTCTGGCCCGCGGAGTTCGCTCCACCGACGACCACGACTTGCTGGCCTGCGCACTGCGGCGCCTCGCCGATCCCCGAGCCGTAGTACAGCCCCGCGCCGAAGAACTTCTCTTCGTCATCCAGGCCGAGCCGACGCCAACGCACACCCGTCGCGCAGATGTTGGACCGCGACGCCATGACCGAGCCGTCGGACAGGTTCACCCGAAGGAGTCCGTCAGTGAAGGCTCCCTCGAGTCCGGCGCGCATCTGGAGCAGTTCGGCGCCGAACCGTACCGCCTGCTGCCGGGCTCGCTCGGCCAACTCGGCACCCGAGATTCCGGTCGGGAACCCGAGGTAATTCTCGATGAGGCTGCTCGAGCCCGCCTGCCCGCCGACGGCGTTCCTTTCGATCACCGCCACGCGAAGCCCCTCCGACGCGGCATAGACGGCAGCGGAAAGCCCAGCGGGACCAGCACCGTAGATCGACAGGTCGTACACGTCGGTCGAAGGCCGAACGACCCAGCCGAGATGCTTGGCAAGTGTCTCCGGATCCGGCGCCTCCAGCCGTTCCCCGCCGGGCAGTTGGACAACCGGCAACTCGACTCCGTCGAGTGGAACGCCCAGCGCTCGGAGACAGTCGTGGTCGGTGGCCAGTTCGGTCCACGTGTACTGCGCGACGCTGCGGCTCAAGAAGTCACGCAGTACATAGGACGCAGGGTCCATCGGTCGGCCGAAGACGCGCACCAACGACGCCGGCCCCGAAGTCACGGTACTCATCGCGATCAGTAGATGGTGCGCAACGGCCGATTCCAATCACCTGTTCAGGTGATGGAGCGTCCCGGCCGTTAGGTGGTTGGCTCTGACACGTCAGCGACCTGAAGGAGCACTGCCATGCCGATGATCGACGTCTATGCGGTAGCCGGCACGTTCGGCGACAAGCATCAGCTCGCGGTCGACCTCGCGACGACGCTGATGAAGATCGAGGAGGTGCCGGACATCCCGATGTTCCGGCAGAACACCGCGGCCTTCGTCCATGAACTCGACACAGCCGGCCTCGCCAACGTCGACGGTGAGAACACCTACGTCCGCGTCCAGGTGCTCACGAACCATGGAGCGCTCGACCGCCAGAAACAGCTCGCGGTCGTCGCCGAGCTCACCAGCATCGTGGCCGAGGCGGTCGGCGATCCGACCCTGGCCGACCGCACCTGGGTCTTGCTCACCGAGGCACCGGACGGCGGCTGGGGCCTCGCGGGCCATGCCAACACCAACGAAGAGTTGGTCGCCGCGGCCAGAGCCCAGATCGCCGAGATCGGACGCTGACAGACGTGGCACCCACGGTCGTTCTCGTGCACGGCGCGTTCGCGGACGCGTCCGGCTTCGCCGGCGTGATCCGCGAACTCCAGACCGCGGGAATCACCGTGATCGCCCCACCCAACCCGCTCCGCAGTCTCGCATCCGACGCCGCCGGCCTCGCCACGATGATCGAGGCGATCGACGGCCCGGTCCTGCTCGCCGGCCATTCGTACGGCGGCGCAGTGATCACGCAGGCCTCGGCCGAGCTCGACAACCTGGTCGGCCTGGTCTACCTCGCCGGATTCGGGATCGACGTGGGCGAAAGCTGCGCGAGTGTCCACGAGGCGTTCCCACCGACCCTGCTGGCCAAGACGTCCGCCCCGACGCCGTATGACGCTCCGGGCGGCCCGGGCGGTCCGGATCTGTACATCACCGAGCCGGAGTTCCGAGAGACGTTCTGCGCCGACGCCCCAGTCGACGTCGCGGCGGCGATGTTCGCCACCCAGCGACCGCTGACCCTGGCGGCCCTCACCGAGAGCGCGACCGCGGCCGGCTGGAACACCACACCGTCCTGGTCCCTGATCCCCGACCACGACAACGCGATCGCGCCGGCCGCCCAACGGTTCATGGCCGAGCGGATGCGGGCCACGACCGCGACGATCGCCGGTTCGCACACCGTGTTCATCGCCCGGCCCGTCGCGGTCGCCGGGTTCATCCGGCGTGCGCTGGCGGGATGACTGCTGTCCTGCGCTCGTCCGGTCTGCTTCGATGGGGCTGGAGATGAGCGGAGACGACGATGGTCGAGAGCCGGCCGCTGCGCGGACGCAGTGAGCAGCTGGGCCTGGCGCTCAGTGCGGTACGCCGGGTCCGTGCGGTCGGCGCGTCCGGCGTCGTACTCGTCACCGGCGCGCCCGGGATCGGCAAGACGGCGGTGCTCACCGAGATCTGCCGCCAGGCTGCGGTCCAGCGCTTCCGCGTCGCCCGGACCAAGTGCGACGAGATCGAACAGGTCTCGCCCGGCGCGCCGGTGATCGCCGTACTGCGCTCGGGCCGGGATCCCCTGATCTCGGCCGACGACTACGAGCACCTGGGGCAGATCGAGCCGCTGGTCCTGGCCGACCGGATCGCGACGTACCTGGAGAAGGCGGCCGCGGGCGGGCCGCTGGTGATCGCGATCGACGACCTGCACTGGGCCGACCGGGTCAGCCTGTTCCTGCTGCGCTCGCTCATCCCGCGGCTGATCGGCCTGCCGGTCCTGTGGGTGCTCACCAGCCGTGACCGGCGGCTCAAGTCCGAGCTGGAGAGCGTGGATCACGTCCGGTTCCACCACCTGCTGCTCACGCCGCTGACCGCTCCGGACCTCGCCGCGATGGCGCACGACCGCTTGGGTGGCGTACCGAGCCGGCACACCCAGCAACTCCTGGCGCCATCCGACGGCAACCCGTTCCTCGCGGTGCAGATCATCGACGGGATCGCGCGGACGGCGGGCCGAGAGGACGCGGTTCCAGCCGAGTTCACCGCCGCGATCCATCGCCGCCTGTCCGAGCTCGATCCGACGGTACGGCGGGCCGTCGAACTGCTCGCAGTCGCCGGGCGACCACTGCCGATCGACGACCTCGTCCTACTCCAGCCCGAGCTCACACCGGAGCTCGTCGGCGACGCAATAGTCAGCGGCCTGGTCGCCGAGACGTCGGGAACACTGTCGTTCCGGCACGACCTGATTCGCGAGACGGTGTACGCCGCGATCGCCGGACGCATCGTCCGCGAACTTCATCTCCGCATCGCAGATCATCTGCTGCGAGTCGCCGGCCAAGAGCTGCTCGCGGCATCGCACGTCAAGGCCGCGACGATCCCAGGCGATCTCGGAAGCGCCCTCATTCTCACCTCCGCCGCGGAGCAGTTGACGTCGATCAGCCCCGACGATGCCAGCGAGCTCGCGATGCTCGCGTTCGGGACCCTGCGGCCCAGTCACGACCGGTGGTTCGAGATCGGCAGGCGCTGCCTGGCGGTGGTGGCGCGCGCACAGCACGTCACGGAGACACTGACGGTGGCCGATCAGCTGCTCGCCCGCGCCGACGAGGCCGAGGTGATCGGGCAGATCGAGACCGTGACGGCCCGTGCCCTGTGGCTGGGCGGCCGGGTCGCCGAGCTCACCGAACGCTGCGACCGAGTACTGCGCCTGCCCGGACTGGCGCCGGTGATCGCCGCCCGGCTCACCGCGGCACGCGCCCTCGCCCGGACCCGGCTAGTCCCCGGAACGGCGGCCGCCGAAGGAGCCCGGGTCGCGCTCGAAACCGCTCGTACCGTCGGCGACCAGGAGGCCATCACACTGGCGCTGCAGGCATCCGGTGAGGCGGCCAAGAACGAAGGGCGGCATCAGGCGAGCCTGCGGCACTTCCGTGATCTGCGGCCGCTGCTCGGAACGTCGTACCTGGCCGAAGAGATCATCGCTCTGCAGCTCCTCGACCGGTACGAGCACGCGCAGACCCTGCTGGACCAGTCCCGCCGCGACAGCGAGTCTGCCGTCGAGGGCGCGTTGCCCGCACTGGCCTACGCGCAGGTGTGGCAGGACTTCAATCTGGGCCGGCTCGACGACGCCGACGCGGGAGCACTCGGTCTGATCGAGCTGGGCCGGCAGCTCGGCACCAGCGTGCACGCGCTCGAGGCGATGATGATCCACGCCGCGGTCCTGCTGGCCCGCGGCGACTACGAGGCCGCGGGCCGCCAGATCGAGGCGGCGGCGAGGCTCACCGACGCGGACGAGAACATCCGCGAGCCCGCCGTACCCCTGATGCGAGGCTGGCTGGCCGCGACCCGAGGCGATCTGGATCGGGCGACCGCGATCCTCCGCCCACTGCTCGACACTGCGGCCGAATCACGCACGTTCTGGCCGTGGTGGCCCGGTTGGACGGCGGTGTTCTACGAGATCGGGACCGCCGCCGGCGAGCCGAAGTTCGCCCGGCAGGCGGTCGACCTCGCCGAGCTCGGCGCCGAGCGCAACCCTGGGGTCATCAGCTTCCAAGGACTCGCTCTGAACCTGCGCGGCCGCGCCGAGGACGACCTCGCCCTCGTGGCCCGGTCGGCCGAGGTGCTCGCATCGAGCCCGCGACCAGCGCTCCTGGCGGTCGGCGCCGCAAGCTACGGACGGGCGCTGCTCGCCGCGGGCGATCGCGACGCCGGGATGGTCGAGCTGGACCGAGCCTGGGACATCTACCACGCGATGGGCTCGCTGGACAGCCGCAACGGTGTCGAGGCTACGATGCGCCGCGCCGGTGCCCGCCGTACCAAGTGGGACCAGGCGACCGCACGCCCGGCCACCGGCTGGGAAGCCCTCACCGACGCCGAGCAACGCGTCGCGAAACTCATCGCCGTCGGCCACACCAACAAGTCGGCCGCCTCGACCCTCGGCATCTCCATCAACACCGTCGGCACCCACCTCCGCGCCGTCTTCGCCAAACTCGGCATCCAGTCCCGCGTCCAACTCGCCAACACCCTCCACGCCCACCTCGGAGAGAGTCGCGAGCCGAACGGCTGAGAGACCAGTCAGGAGATCTGCACGATCGTGAAAACTGGTGGAGAGGTCGGTGAGCAACCGGTCGTTCCCGACCGTCGCATCAGGGCGACTTCGAAGCAGCTCGCGCGGTGTTGACGATGGGCCTCGTGCCGAATCGGCTGATCGTGGTGATCCCGACGATCGGTCGAGGTGACGTCGTTCCGGCTCTCGAGTGTCCTCCATCGGGTGATGCGCGACACCCGTCCGTCAGGTGATCTGCGCCAGTGCGGAAGCGCGGATCGCGGCTGCATCCGGGCGGATGGTCCCTAGGTGAAGAGGTCCTGCCCCTCCGCGCCAGTCGGATCGGAGGTCAAGAGGTCCTCGTGAAGGAACTCCAGGTCCGAGCCGGTGTCGGGCGTTGGCTCGCCAGAGTCGTCGAGGCCGGCCGCCCACCTGGTCATGGCGGCAAACGTAGCAAGTCGCGACGGATCGCACTGAGCAGGCTCAAGTCGCGAGCGGGTCGGCGACGACCGAGTACAGATCGACTGATTGCGGCCGTCGCCGTCTCCGGATCGCTCTCGCAGGACTCGATCCTGCGCGTCGGTCTAGCGGCTGACGGTGGTTCGGAGACCCCAGCCGAAGCGGTAGAGGGGGTCGTAGCCGCGGTCGCCGATGTTGATCGGCTCCTGGTCGGCGCTGCGCGGCCAGGTGTGGGACAACTTGCCGGTGAATGGGCGCTGGCCGAACAGTACGTCGGCCACGCCCTCTCCCTGTGAACCCGGAAGCCAGGACGCCACCAGTGCATCGATCGTGCTGAGCTGCGCCGGCGGGATCACCTGCGGACGGCCAGGCACGACCAGCACCACGCACTTCGCGATCGCACCACACACCTTGTCGATGACAGCCTGGTCCACCGCTTGCAGGTCGAGGCTCTTTGCTTCGCGCGGTACTCCACCGTCCTCCGGGTCGAACGCCCACTCAGGACCACCGACGTCGCCGAAACCCTCCGCATAAGGCGTTTCGCCGACGACCACGACCGCCACATCACTGCCCGCGGTCGGGGCCGAACCGACCTTGCTGTACGTCACCTGCGCACCCCGGGCGGTCGTTCCGGCCTTCGCGCGGCGAAGAACGCCCTGCTGGTTGTGATTGAAGATCGCCTCAGCGAGTCCGGTCGCCTCAGTGAGGGCGGCGCTCTCGGCGAGTTCGAGGGTGCAGGAATCGAGGTCCTGGTCGGTCTCGACCAGAAGCTCGTAGCCGCCGGGTTTGGCTCGCTTCCGGCCAAGGCGGATGATCGCTGTGGGCTGTGCGCCACGCTGCCACTCACAGTGCGCCAACTCACGGACTACGGCGGACTCGGCCAGAGCTTTCCCAGGGAGATCTCGTTACTCTCGTCGATACGCTACACCGCGTCGACGGCCAGTCCGATGCATGCGCTGGCCCCGGTGATCACTGCAGTCCGTCCGACCAGGTTGAAGTCCATGTCGGCGGTGTGTACCGGCATCCACGAGGTGAACTCGTCGATCCTTCCTCTAACAGGGCGTGCACTTCAGCCGAGGTTCCCGACGGGCGGCTGCCGTTGGTCGCAGCGGCAGCCGCCCGAGCGCCGGTTATCGCAGGAACTGCAGGAGAACGCTGGTGAGTTCCGCGGGGTGTTCTTGGTAGAGCCAGTGCCCGGAGCTCGGGATGACCAGCCCGGTCACGTTGGCGGCGTACTCGCGGACCCAGGTGGCCTCACGGGTGCCCAGGTTGCCCGAGGCACCGATGGCAAGGACCGGCATGCTGAGCTTGGTCTTCTGGTAGATGGCGTTGTCCTTGACGTCTTGCGGCAGGGTGGCGAACCACTCGATGCTTGCCCGCAAATGTCCGGGTTGCGCGAGGAAGTGGGCGTAGATGTCCATGTCGCATGCAGTGACGGCGCCCTTGACCACCTCGCTTGTCGGCATGAAGTCGGTCACCCACTGCCTCTCCCGGCCGCTCATCAAGTCCTCGGCCAGGCCGTTCTTCTCGGCGAACAGGCCGAACCACCACAGCCCGGGACCGTTCGGAGTCAGCGAGGGGAAGGTGTAGATGACCGGATCCGGGATCGGGGCCTCGCTGAGCACGAGTTTCACGACATCATCACGATGGGCGGCGGCGTACGGATAGGCGACTGTGGTGCCGATGTCGTGGCCGACGATCCTGATGTTGCGGCTGAGGCCGAGTTTGACCATGAGCGCGTAGATGTCGGCGGCCATGGCCTTCTTCGTATAGGCGGCGGAGGAGGCGGGAGCATCGCTCAGCCCGGCGCCGGGTAGGTCGGGCGCGACGACCGTGTAGCGCTGGGCGAGCGCGGGCAGGACGTGGTCCCACGTGTACCAGGTCTGCGGGTAGCCGTGCAGCAGGAGCAGGGTAGGCCCGTGACCGCCGCGCACGTAGTTGATGCCGATGCCGTTGACTTTGACTTTGCGCTCGACGAAGCCGGCTGGGGGTGACGGGTTGAGGGAGCAGGCGCGTTGGGCCGTGAGGGCAGGGCTGCCCGGGGCGGATCGAGCGTGAGCGGATCCGGTTTGGGCGGACGCCCCTGGTTCGGCCGCGATGAGCAGCCCGGCGATGGCGGCGACGGCCGCGATGACGATGGCGAGTGCACGCACGCTTATCAGGTGCGCGAGACGAGACGACCGTGTAGCTGTACTCATTTCCAAACCTCTCGCAAGCGGATGGTGCTTTCACTCGATGAGAACCTCCTGCTCGCGAAGGCCGATACCAGACTTCGTGGGCCGGGATGAGATGGCTTCCATCTCTCCTGGAGATCCACCTCAGCCGGCCCGGCGGTTTGGCTCGAGTCCACCTTCCCGATGAAGGAGATCGCACCAAATCCGGATGGTTTCAGCTGCCGACTGGTCTTCCTGGCGGGAGGACTCGCCCGAGGTAGTCCAAGGCGCGGACTTGGTCCGGGTCGGTGACGCGCAGGCCGACATATCCGTCAGGCCGCACGATCAGGAGAGTGTCGCCGTCAATGCCGTAATCGCGGTGGGCGTGGCCCTCGTGATCGATCACCGAACTCGCATCCAGGCCGGCGTTGGGAGCATCGGCCGGTAGGACAGCGAACGACCGCAGTACCCGAGGAAAGCGATCGGCGAGAACCTCGGCGGTCTTGCGGCTCTGCGGCCCGAACGCGAGCGCGGTCAAGTGCTGACCGCGGAAGAGGTCGAAGAACCGGGCAGCGCTGCCGTCAGCCGCCTGGCCCAGCGAGTCCGGTGCGCGGTCCCCCGGGTTCACGATTGCATCTGATCGCGCGGGGCCGTCGTTGAGCGCGCTGGCGGGGTAGTTCAGATTCAGTTGCAGGGTGTCCGTGCTTCGCCCCTCACTCGGCACGCCCCCTTTGAGGCGTTCGGAGATGAGCTTCGAGGAGAGACTCAGGATGTCGGCGGCGATGGGGAGCCGTTCCTCCTCGTAGGTATCGAGGAGTGCTTCCGGGGCCCCGTCCAGCACGTGAGCGATCTTCCAGCCGAGGTTGTACGCGTCCTGGATACCGGTGTTCATTCCCAGCCCTCCTGCCGGCGAGTGGACGTGGGCCGAATCACCGGCGAGGAAGACCCGGCCGACCCTGTACCGGTCGACCATCCGCAGGTTGAAACGCCAGATGGACTGGGACACAACGCGCCGGACGCGGATATCGTCTCGCCCGCTCCGCTGGTCGATCAGGCTCTGAATCTCCTCCCGCGAAAACTCCTCCGCGGCATCGTCAGACACACCGATCTGGATCTGGAAGGTGTCCGTCGACGCCAGCGGGCACAGCGCCAGGAGCTTCCCGTCGGGGCTGGGCCACCAGTGCCAGAAGTCGCGATCCAAGCCGCTCAGTTCGACATCACCGGTAAGCATCCTGACTGTCTCGTCCGTCTGCCCCAGAAAGCCGACGCCAATGAGCTTTCGCACGTCACTCGACGCCCCGTCGCTGCCCACCACAAAAGGCACGGAGACGTTCTCGCGTCCGCCCGCGTTCTGGATGGTGACATGGGCGAATTCGCCGTCCTGTCCCAGGCCCACAAGCCGCGCCCCGTACTCCACGGCCACGCCCAGCTCCCCGAGCCGCTCGCGCAGCACCTCCTCCACGCGCCACTGCGGGATCAGCATGGTGCGGGTGTAGGGGGTGGAGCTGCTCGGCTCCTGGGCATCGGGGTTCACCTCGCTCGTTCCCAGGACAGTCGTGGCCTCGTACTTGCGTATCGGCGTACGGGAGCGTCCAAAAGCCATGATCCGTCCGACCACACCGAGGTCATCGAGTACTTCGAGGCTGCGGGGCTGCAGCCCTTTCGCGCGAGAACCTGAAGGCGATCCGTCGGCGGCGTCGATGACACGTACCGCGATCCCCCTGCGCGCCAGATCACAGGCGGCGACCAGCCCCACGGGCCCGGCTCCCACTACCAGTACCTGGATCTTCGTGGAACCGGTCGTGTTCGGACCCGCTCCGGCTTCGCGCTCGTCGGTGTATCGCATCTCTGCCCCTTCGCTTCAGGCGGACCAGGTACCGGTGCACTGCGCAAGCAGGACCTCCGACCAGATGGCTGACGCGAGCCAGGTGGGACCTGAGCCGACCGGGACCAGACCACCCGTTCCAGCTCGTCGGTGACCAGGTGAACCTGGGCTCGGCGCGTGATGGTGGAGGATGCGCCGCCCGGGTCGGCGGGGCGCTGGTCGGGCGGAATCGCAAGCATCTCCTGCACGCTCGCGCGAAGGGTGCGCAGCGCCTCCAGTTCGGTATCGGGCAGTGTCGGGTCGGCCGGGTCCAGCCCGCGATCGTGGGCCCATTGGCGTCCTGCCTCCTCGAGCCACCGCTCCACGGTCACACACAGCCCGGCGTACTCAGCATCGCCTTGGTGTACCTGCGAGTTCCAAGATGGCGGCGGCGGCGTGTCGGGCGACGGCCGCCGAGGGGTCGCGGTCCGCATTCGCTGCCACGCTTGCGGCGTCGTACAGCAGGTGCAGCTCGCGTCCGACTGCCTCGTGATTCGGTACGTGCGCCTCGGCGGCCAGTTCCGTCAGCAGCGCGCGAACCCAGGCGCGGTAGTCGGCGTGGGCACGCTCGACCAGACTTCCGGGTGCCGCCTCCGCGCTGGCGGCAAGGAAGGGACAGCCGTTGAAGTCCGGTGACGCGAAGACGTCTCCTTGGACCTCGAAGACCCCGAGCAGTCGGTCTCGGGACGCGTCGAAACGGGCCAACCCGTCCTTGATCGCCTCTTCGATGGAGATCCGGCGTGCCTCGAGGTAGGCGACGACCAGCGCTTCCTTGCTGCCGAAGACTGCGTAAAGGGACTTCTTCGAGGCGCCGGCGCGCTTGCTGATCCGGTCGACGCCGACTGTCTGCACACCCTCGCGGTAGAAGAGTTCATCCGCGGCGGCCAGGATCCGGTCACGCACGTTCGCAGTACTCGGGCCGTGCATTCAGCTCGCCATTTCAGCGCGGCCTCGAGGTGGCGGCTGACAATCGTCATTCCGTACTCCGTTCGCTTGAAATGATTCGGCAGCCGCCGACCAGGGCTATCGGGTGACGGCGGCCGATCGTCGAGCGATGACGATGGCGATGAATGCGCCCACCGACAGCACACTGGCGAAACCGATCATCGACGGCCGGAGCGCGACATGCTGGATGACCAGGCTGAATGCGATCGACGGCAGCCCCATGCCGACGTACGCGATGATGAAGAACATGGCGAGCACGCCGGCCCGCGAAGCCGGTACGGCGACGATCGCGGCCTGAGTCACACCGCTCTTGATGAGGAGCCCCGCGCCACCGCCGGCAAGAGCCGCGGATGTGAGCGCCAGCCAGAGCGTCGGCTGGTAGAGCGACACCGCGGTCAGCGCCAGCCCGATGGGGAACAGCAGCCCGCCGATCAAGAGCACCGTCGACTCGGCGAGCCTACCGAGCGCGAGCTGCGCGACGGCTGACGCGGCGAAGGCGGCGAACGGCACAAGGCCGGCGACGAAGTATGACGTGATGCCCAACTCGCCGCGCACGATGATGGCGCCGAGCGAGGCGAACAATCCCATCACCGCGAACGCGAAGAACCCGACGGCTGCTGCTGCCCCGAAGGCTGCGCGCTGACCTGGACGCAGAGCAAAGCGCACCGGCCGGTCCTGATCCGCCGCCTCGGTGTCGATTGTCTCGGGGCTGGCCAGAACCAGCACGAGAAGCCCCGCCATCAACACTCCGAAGATGATGTACGGCGTACGCAGCGGGGAAGGCGCCCACTGGGCCAATACTCCCGCTGCCAGCGGGCCGAGTGCGAGACCACCGAGATTGACAGCGGTCGCGACCAGTGCGGGAGCGGCTGATCCGTCTCGCTCGGGCCGCGCCTCGTGGTAAAGATCGCTGAGATAGGCAGTCGCGGTCGACGCGATCAGACCGATCGCCACACCAGTCAGCACCCGGCCGACGATCAGGCCAGGCAGGTCAGGCCAGAAGGCCAGCACCGCATCGGCAAGAATCGCGACCAGTAGTCCGGGGACGATCACCCGGCGGCGGCCCAGCCGATCGGACAGGTGGCCGAGCAGCCGGAAACTGGCGCCGGTGCCGACGACCAGCACCGCAAAGGCGACCGTCACCGTCGTCGCGCCGAAGCCATCCCGGACCTGGTAGATCGGCCACAGCGGGGTGGGGACGGTACCGAACGCCATCAACGTCAGGAACGCGGCAGCCACGAACCAGAAACCGGCCAGATGTCGCCCAGCGCTGGCAACCGCGACACCTGACGAACGTGTAGCAGTACTCATTTCCAAAACCTCTCGCAAGCGAATGGTGCTTCCACCCGATGAGAACCTCCTGCTCGCGAAGGCCGATACCGGACTTCGTGGGCCCGGATGAGATGGCTTCCATCTCCCCTGGAGATCCCGAGGCTGGAGCTCCTCAGCCGGCGCCACCGCCTGGGGGTACGTCGGTGCGGCCGTCGCGGTCTACGCGGTCGCTGCCGACCGGCCCGGTTGGACTGCTGTGCCGGGCCAACATGCCGGCTGCGAACGCGGCGGCCGCCGGACTGGTCTCGGCACGCGACGGCAGGATCAGGTAGAGATGGCGATCCATCTGGGCACCGTCCACTCGGAGGTGACGCAGCAGGCTGTCGGGACCGGTCAAGACCCTGTACTGGAGTCCCACCGGGGTGAATCCGATGCCGGCACCGGCGGCGATCATCTCCAGCAGGACCTCCCAGTCGCCGACCTCCGCGACGATCCGCCGGGTAATTCCGGCCCCAGCGAAGAGTGCATCGCACAGCAGCCGCGCGGTCCAGCCCGGGGGCACGTCGACGAAGCGCTCGCCGGCGAGGTCGGCGACGGTCACATGGTCACGGCGGGCCAGTTCGTGATCGCTGCGACAGGTCAGCGCAAGCGGCTCGCTGGCCAGCGAAGTAAGGCGCAACCGGCCGCGTTGCTCCAGAGCCGGTCCGATGGCGCAGTCGAGCTCGCCGTTCTCCACCATGTCGAGCATGACCAGCGCGGCGGCGGGGCGCATCCGGACGTCGACGCCGGGATGGTCGCGCAGGAACGCGCCGAGGTAGCCCGCGAACGGTACGAGGTACTGCGCCGAGAGGGCGATGCCGAGGCGGAGCCGGCCCACGAGCACCTCCCGGGTCTCCTGCACCGCGCGACGGGCGGTTTCTGCGGCGCGCAACGCCTCGCGCGCCGGCGCCAACAGGGCCTCTCCGGTGGCGGTGAGCCGCACCGGCCGGGTGCCGCGGAGGTAGAGCTCGGTGCCGAGCTCGCGTTCCAGGGTCTGCAGGGAGTTCGACAGTCCGGATTGCACGATCAGCTCGCGACGGGCCGCGGCGGTCACACTGCGCTCCTCCGCAAGTGCGATGAAATGGCGTAGCTGGCGCAACTCCATGCCCGAACCTCCATCTGCTGAGCGGATCGAGGGTATCTCCACCTCCTGCCGAGAAGTCGGAACGTGGAGCTTCTGGATCGTCGCAGCGCCCCGGAAGCGGCCAGGTTTGCGCTGCGGTCATCTGTCCCACAGATCACGGGCATCGGAGGCCGCTGTCGCCGTACCCCGGTGGGCGCCGCTCAAGCCGCGCGGCGACCTGTGGCACATTTCGACCGATCGCGTCCGGAAGGTTGAGTGGCCGGAGGATGTCCCGGCCGGGCTGGAGAGTTGGCACCTTCTCACGGGGTGAACGAAGCGGTTTGTTGGGTTGGGCGGCGCTGGATCTTCAATGGCGCCACTCACCGACGTCATCCAGGTTCAGATTGCGTGTTTTTACGTACACGCCGCCAGTCCGCCATCAGTACGGTCCGACAGGTCCGCAAACATCGTTGGCCGTGCGGGCTCGACGAGGAAGTGATCGGCGTGTTCCTGACGACGGATTCCGTGCCGGTGCGTGACCGGGCGGCGACGGTCCGGGAGGCGATCTGGCGGTCGGTGGCACGGCTGGAGCTCGCGGAGGAGGAGGTCGTCTTCGGCCAGACGTACCCGCGCGGGCGCCGTACCGAGGGCATCGCGGTCCGGGCGTTGATCGGGCAGCTTCGTCGTCATGTCAGCGAGTATCGCCAGTGGCGGGCCGACGGGCTTTCCAGCCAGCAGGAATCTCCGTTGGGCGCTGACCACGACGACACGGGAGTCCAGGGATGGGACCGTGCATCGTCGCCGGGCCGCTGCTGCTGGCCGGCCTCGGCGGCGGCATGGTCACGTCACCCAACATCACCCCTGTCCCTGCAGCATGTCCCCGTGCGGATGGCCGGGGCGGCCGGCGGTGCCTTGCAGACCGCTCAGCGGATCGGCGGTGCTGTCGGCACCGCCGTATTTGCCACGATCTTCTACCGGCTCCTCGCCGACTCCCATCACAACTACGCGACAACGGTGCCGGCCACTCTGCTGCGTGCATCCGCGCTGATGCTGGCGGCACTTTGCATCGCCACGACCGACCTCGTGATCCACCACCGACGCCGCTGAGCCGGAGGCGGAGGCGGGCGACGAACGTCAAGGCCGGGATACCCCCGCTGGCCGCGCTCGGAAGCCGACCACCTGCCCTCGCACCTTCCGGCTAGCGGGAACGTCGAACGGCCGCTGACCGCGATGTCCTCGGCCGCCGCTGACGCGAGGCTGGTTGCGTCCGATCAGGACGCAGTACGACGGCTAGGCAGCGGAGAAGACGAAATGGTGACAGCGCTCCCCACTCTCGGATTTGTCGGTCTCGGTCACATGGGTGGTGCGATGGTCAACCGCCTGCTCGACGCCGGCTATCCCGTCCACGGCATGAGCCGCACGCGCGAGCGGGCCGAACCGCTGGTAGCCCGCGGCTTGCACTGGCATGAGACCCCGCGCTCAGTGGCCGACGCGGCGGACGTCGTACTGAGCTCTCTCCCTGACGATGGCGCACTCGACACCGTCGCCTCTGGGTCGGACGGCGTTCTCGACGGCCTCACACCGGACAAGATCTGGGTCGACCTGAGCACCGTCAGTCCCGCCGCGAGCACCGCGCTCGCGCAACGAGTGCGGGCGCGGAATGCGGCAATGCTCGATGCTCGGTGTCGGGGAGCGTTCCGCAGGTCCGGTCCGGGACGTTGACAATCATGGTCGGCGGCGACGACAGGACATATGCGCGGGTCGAACCGATCCTGCGGGTGCTCGGCAAGCCGACTCACATCGGTGCGAACGGGCAGGGCCTGGCGCTCAAGCTCGCGATCAACATCAGCCTGGCCGTCCAGATGCTGGCGCTGTCAGAAGGTCTGCTGCTCGCCGACCGGTCCGGCGTCGACCGCAAGCTCGCCCTCCAGGTGATGACCGAGAGCGCGATCGGTTCGCCGATGCTGAAGGCGCGGGCGCCGCTCGTGCTCCAGTTGCCCGACGAGGCCTGGTTCGAGATCCGCCTGATGCAGAAGGACGTCGACCTGGCTCTCGACCTGGGCCGGAGTCTGGGTGTTCCGCTGCCGAGCACGATCAGCGCGGACGAGGTGCTGGCGGTGGCCCGCACGCTCGGATTCGCGCGGCGTGACATCGCGGCCTTCTTCGCCGTCCTCGATCAGCTGACCAGTGACCGGTGAAGCAGGTCATCCGCCGTCGGATCGCAGCGGAAGTCAGTTGAGGGACGAGTAGAAGTCGAGGTGCGCGGCAGCCGCGGCTTCCCAGGTGTAGCTCGCGGCGACTGTCCGCCCGAGTTCTCGACGCACGGATGACCGCTCCGTCATCGCCGCCCGGAGGGCAGTCGCCACGGCGACTGGCCCGGTCGCGTACGTCGCCGCCGCGCGGAAGATCTCATGGAAGACGGGCAGGTCGGAGACGACGATCGGGACACCTGCCGCGAGGGCTTCCATCGGGGCCAGGCCGAATCCTTCCTTGACCGAAGGGAAGGCGAAGACCTCGGCACCCGCGACCAGGCCAGGCAGCAGATCGTCCTCGACCGGCCCGAGGACGATCGGACAGACACCGAGTTCGGCTGCCCGCGAGTCCCACGCGGCACGGTAGGGGCGGTAGTCGAAGAGGGTCTCACCGCCGGCGATCACCAACCTCAGCCCAGGGTCGCCGATGCGTGCGTATGCCTCGAGCAGGTCGAGCGATCCTTTGCGGGGCTCGATCCCGCCCACGGTCAGCACGTACCGGCCCAGCTGTTCCCGCCAGCGGGCTCGGGCGGCTGTCGCGGTCGGCGTGTCGGCAGCAGCGGCGGCGAAGCGGGCGGCGTTCACACCGTTCGGTATGACTGTTGCCTTGAGCCCCCACCCGTCCAGCAGGTCGGTCGCGACCGATTCGGAGACGCAGATGTGCGCAACCGGATCGACGATCGCCCGCTCGTGACAGGCGACCAGCTCAGGTGTGGTGAAGTGGTCGAGGTGATGGACCGTCCGGATGCACCGGCCGGCCGCGTTGGCACTGATGCAGTCCTGTGCGTGCACGACGTCGTACTGCGATCCGTCGAAAGCATCCCGCAGTACGGTGATCGACCGCAGGATCCGAGCGCCGACCTCTTCACCGGGTACGTCGGGAAACGGTACGACGGACAGTCGCACGCGGGGGTCGACCTGGCGGAAGAAGTGGGTGTCGCCACCGCGGCCGAGGGACCACACCGTCACGTCGATACCAGTTGCGGCCAGGGCTTCGGCCAAGGACACCGTGTGGACGACACCGCCGCGCGGTTTGGTCGAGTAGCTGAGCAGCGCGATCCGCATCAGTAGGCCTCCGGGCGGCGTTCGTCGAGGTGGTAGAGGACGCGACGGGCTACCTCGATCTCGGCCTGGATGTCTACCTCGGCGATCGCGATCCCGGCCTTGGACCAGGTCCGGGCGACAATGTCGCCGCCCGGACCGACCACCTTCGACTGTCCGAGGAAGCGCATGCCGCCGATCGAGCCGGTCAGGTTGGAGGAGACCAGCACCACCTGGTTCTCGGCCGCACGGGATCGGTCGTACAGGTCGAACAGTCGGGACTGGCGGTCCTCGTTCATCCGGGGCGCGCGGTTGGTGATGCTGGTCGGCCAGGCGCACAGGCAGGCGATCAGTTCGGCGCCGTCGACCGCGAGCGCGCGGGCCGCTTCCGGGAACGTCTTGTCGTAGTCGATCATCATGCCCATCCGGCCGATCGGAGTGTCGAAGGCCGCGAACTCGTGGCCTGCCGCATAGATCGACCGCTCCCCCGGCGGCTGGTGCACCTTGTGATGCTTCCCGAGTACGCCGTCGCCGGTGACACACAACGCGGTGTTGTAGCGATCAGGACCGACGGCCTCGCAGAAGCCGAAGCACACCACCATCTCGCCGGCCATCGCGATCACCTTGGAGATCAACGGATCGTCGAGCGCGAGTGCCGGCGGCAGGTCGTCGAGCGACGGCTTGCTCAGGTCGGTGAGGTAGCCGCCCAGCGCCGCGTCCGGCAGGACCAGCAGTTGGACCTCCGCACGGCGACCGTGCCGGATCAGCGCCTCCACTCTGGACAGGTCGAACTCCAGGTCCCGGGTGAAGCCCGCCGCCACGGCTCCGATCTTCAGACCCATGCCAGTTCGTACGTCTCCGGCCGCCGGTCGCGCAGATGTCCCATCGACCGGCGGGCCAGTTCCAGCGCCAGCTCGACATCCAGTTCGGCGATCGCCATTCCTTCGGTGACGCCGGTGTCGGCGAGGATCTCGCCGCCCGGATCGACCACCTTGGCACTGGCGACGAACCGCAGCGAGCCGAATGTGCCGGACTGGTTCGAGGACAACCAGACCACTTGGTTCTCCAGCGCCCGGGCCCGGTCGAACAGGTCGAACCGCCTCTTCCACCGGTCCTTCGCGAGATCGGGATCCGGATTCGTCCGCGCTCCCGGCCAGGCGGACATGCACACGATGATCTGAGCGCCGTCGAGGGCGAGCGTCCGCGCCGCCTCCGGAAACGCCTTGTCGTAGCAGATCATCAGTCCCAGCCGCCCGACCGGCGTATCGAACGCCTCGAACCGATCACCGGCCGCGTAATGCTCGTCCTCCCGCAGTGGCTGGTGCACCTTGCGGTGATGCCCGAGTACGCCGTCGCCGGTGACACAGACGGCGCTGTTGTAGATCAGTCCGTTCTCGGCCTCGGCGTACCCGGCGGTGACGACGAGATCGCCGGCCAGCCGGGCAAGCCGCTTGATCTCCGGGCCGTCGACACCGAACGCCGGCGGCGGTTCCGCCGTACCGTCGAGGCTGAGCAGGTAGCCGCCCAGGGCACCCTCCGGAAGGGCGAGCAGCTTCACCCCGGCCTCACGGGCCTGCTCGATCAGAACCGCCACGCGCGCGAAGTCGCCGTCCAGATCGCGGTCGAAGTTCGCGGCGACCGCCGCCATCCGAAGAGTCATGCTGCTCCCATCCCGGTGACACCGGCACTCAGCGCTTCGGTGACCTCGCCATCCGGCCAGCGCAGTAGGACGCCTTGTCCGATGGTCAGTTCGCCACACACCGAGCCGACGGCCGGACCCGCTGACAGCTCCTCCGGACCGGCGGTGAGCATCGCGAAGCCGGGAAAGCACGTCAGCCAGTCCCCCATCGACGCGGCATCCGGCTTCGGTACGTCGGCGACGTCGAGCAGGGCCGCACACCCACTGGCTTCCGCGAGCATCCCGAGCGTGCCGACGACACCTGCCATCGACACGTCCTTCGCCGCTGCAGGTCTCGCCTCCCCAACTGCGGTCACCATCGCCCGCAGCTCCTCCGGTCGCCGATGACTGGTCGAGTCCCACTGTCGCCCCGCATAGCCGGGACGCCAGCCTCCGCCGAGGTCTGCCGTCAGCCGCACCGGCTGCCCCGGCCGACCGCCGCCACCCGGCACCGGACGCGCGGTCCGCCCGAGCGCCGTCACGCTCAACGCCGCCGGCACACCGAGTTGTGTGTGTCCACCCAGCACCGGCACTCCGTACGCGTCCGCGGCCCGTCGCAATCCGCTCAACACACGACTCGCGAACGACCGATCCCGGGCACCGAGTGCATCCAGAAGCCCGAGCGGTACGGCGCCCATCGCAGCAAGATCGTTGACGTTCACCAGCACCGAGCACCACCCGGCCCACTCCGGATCCCGCTCCACCATGGCCGGCACAATCGCGTCACAAGCCGCGACCAGTTCGGTCCCTGGCACCGGCGCGCCGTCATCCCCGACGAATCCCGCCGGCCCGATCCCTTGCAGCAATGGCCCCAGCTCACTCTTGGTGGCCGATGCCAGCCGCCGGACCCGGTCGATCGGCCACCGCATCAACACATGCGGAGTGCCGGCCACCGTCACCCGATCGACGGTTTCCCATCCCAGCCGCTGGAAGAACCGGTGGGTGCCCGTCTGCACGGTTGCGTCGAACCGAAGAACACCTGCTGCTTCGGCGCGCGCACAGGCAGCGCGCACAAGCGCCGCGCCAACACCTTTGGTCGCCCCACCCGGCAGAGTGACCAATCGTCCGCCCTGCCACCAGGCGATGTCGGGACCGTCGGCCACCGGGCCCAGCCGCACTCCCCCGGTCACCGTTCCATCGGCATCACGAGCCACCAGGACGATCGTGCGTGGATCGTCGTCGCGCTCGTCGAGGTCACTGTGATCGAACAGACCTTGCCGCTCGACGAAGGTCTGTCTGCGCAGCTTCCGGTACGCGGCCAGCGTGGCTGTGTCTTCGACCTCCTCGATCAGGAAGGCCGGAGGAGGATCACCCAGGAGCGCATGCACATCCGCGGCGTGAAGGACACCCGTGGTCTGGACCAGCGGTGTACTCATGAGCCGGCCGCCGAGAGCAGGCTGCAAGCACCACAGGCAGCACAACCCGCGCCCTGATCGGTGCCGCGCATCCCGGCGGCGGCCAGCAGCGCGGCCACCCGGGACGTGATGTCCCGGACGAGGTCGGGATGCGGGGGCTTGACACCGTCGGCCCGCGCGAGTGTGCCCAGCATCGGACGCAGCGGCACCACGAACGGATAGACACCACGCTCGATCAACCGTCCTGCCCCGGCGATCAGTTCGTCCGGGTCCTCGCCCAGACCGATCAGCAGGTACGTCGAGACGCGGTTACGGCCGAACACCCGGACGGCCTCGGCCCATGCGTCCTCGTACTCGGTCAAGGTGACAGTGGACTTGCCCGGCATCCACCGCCGGCGGACGGTGTCGTCCAGCGACTCCACGTGAATGCCGATCGAGGTCGCCCCGGCCCCTCGGAGATCCGCCAGCACCCTCAGGTCATCCGGCGGTTCGATCTGCACCTGGATCGGGAGACCCGGCACCGCGGCGAGGACCGCCCGCACCGATCGGACCAGGTTGCGGGCGCCGCGATCCGGGCCGGTGGTCGTACCCGTCGTCATCACCATTTGCGTGACGCCGTCGAGCCGGACCGCCGCCTCGGCGACCTCGGCCAACTGGGCAGGGGTCTTCGCCGCGATCGTGGCCCCGGCCCGCAGCGACTCCTCGATCGAGCAGAACCGGCAGCGGGTGGCTTCGTCGTACCGGATGCAGGTCTGGACGACCGTCGTGGCGAGTACGTCCTTGCCGTGCAGGAGAGCGATCTGCTGGTAGGGAATGCCGTCGGCCGTGGTCAGGTCGTAGAACCGCGGCCGCCGGACCGGTTCGACGGACAGCCCCAGATTCAGGCCGTTGCGGAACACAGACCCGTCCCTGACCTGATAGGGGCTGTTAGCAACGATCGGAAGGGTCGCGTTGGCACCGTCGATGACCAGGTGCCCGTCGTCGCTCGGCCCGGCGCCCTTGCTGCGACGTACCGGTGCGTCGACCTGTACGCCGTACACGGCCATCTCGGCTCTGGTCGCGAGGCCTTCGGTGCCAACGCTCATAGCCGGCTCCTCAGAACATGTAGGTCGAGTTGATGATGGCGCCCTTGCGCGCGTAGTGGATCAGCGCGTCCTGCACATCCAGCGGGTGGGTCGGAATGACGCCCTCGATCAGGTCCTCCTCGCGGGCGCCGTGCAGGGACAAGCCGAACCGGCAGCAGTACACCTTGCCGCCCTCGGCGATGAACGTCGTCAGCGACTCGTTGATGTTGTGCTCACCGGGAAATGCGGAATTGCCGGTGGTCGGGAACCCGCGAGTGGCCAGGCAGTTCAGCGAGCCGGGACCGTAGAAGTAGATCGCGGACTCGAACCCCTTCCGCTGCGCCCGAGTCGCCTGCAGGATCGCGACGAAGCTCACCGAGGACTCGTGCGCGATGCCGTGCACCAGGGTGAAGTAGGTCTCGCCGTCCTCGGCCTGGTAGTCGGGAAAGACCTTGGTCCCGCCGTAGATGCTCGAGCCCTGCGGCAGCGACGGGTGCGGGATCTCCTCCAGGCTCTTCGTCTCGAGCTCGGTCAGTTCGGCCAGTTCGGGCATGTCGTTGCTCCTTGTGCTGTGATGGTTGATCAGTCGTAGAGAGCGGTGAAAGTGCGGTGGAAGACCAGGTCGCCGAGTTCGCCGTCGCCCATCGCGGTCCGCATCCGGGCCAACTCGCCGGCGTGGTCGCCCCACGGCTGGTCGCTGGCGAACAGGACCCGGTCGTGCCCGGTGCCGCGGCGTTCGATCTCGGCCGCCAGCCAGCCCGGGGCGAACCCGATCGCCCAGGACAGATCGGTGTAGACGCGTTTGCCGGCTTCGATCCAGTCGAAGAACCGGGAGCCGATCAGCTTGATGTGACCGCTCATCCCGCCACCGAAGTGAACGAGGTGGAGCGGGACCTGGTCGGCATACGACTCGACCAGGTGGCCGACGTGGTCGATGTCGGACGCGGCGCCGGGCGACGTGTGCACGTGCACGACGAGGCCGTTGTCCCTTGCAGCGTTGAAGATCTCGTCGAGCAGCGGCCGAGCATCGTCGTCTGTCGGATGTCCGCCCAGTAGGAAGCTGAGCTTCAGCGCCCGTACGCCGGGTTCCGTCGCCAGGGTGAGCGCCTTCGCGGTGAGCTTGGCGTCCTGCGGTCGCGGGGAGACCCAGAGTCCGGCCCGGATCCGGTCGTCGCGTGCCGCTGCCTCGACTACGAGGTCGTTGAAGGCAAAAGAGACCGCGACGTCCGGTACGCCGTAGTTCGGGATCACCAGCGCGCGTTCGGTGCCCTCGGCATCGAGATCCTCGAGCAGTTCGTCGATGGTCGCGCGGGCGGTGATGTCGGGACTGACCGGCGGACCGCCGTAGAACGGGTACGCCGGCAGCACGCCGAGATGACGATGTGCGTCGTACACCTTCATCTCAGGCCACCGTCCGCTGCGCACGGGGCACGCCGGCGATCCAGTGCACACCTGCCTGCCACTCCGTGACTCGCTCCACCAGGAACTGCGCGTCGTCGGCGACACCACCGAAGCGGCCCGAACCCCAGGTGTGCTGCCACGGCAGACCGATGAAGTACAGGCCCGGCACACTCGTGACGCCACGTTTGTTCGTCGGATAACCGCGACCGTCGAACACCGGAACCCGGATCCAAGCGTCGTCCCGCTGGAACCCGGTACTCCAGACGACCGCGCTGATCCCGTGCAGTGAAAGGGTTTCCGGCTCCTGGACCGGCTTCCAGATCGGCTGACAGCGAGCCTCTGGCGGCGCCACGATCCCCCGGGCGGCGATGAAGGCGTCGATCGAGTCCTTGATGCCCTCGGAGACCGCGTCCGCGTGGTCCAGGTTCTGCCGCAGGTCCGGCGCGAACCGCAGTGTGGACCGGTCCGCGTCGATCAGCCGTCCGTACAGCTGCATCCCCTCCAGCGCGAACTTTCGCAGGTCGATGTCCCGGCCACCGTCGCGTCCGGTGACGTAGTGGTTCACCCGGAACCGGACCGCGTCGGCGTCGTCGAACTCGTCGATTCCCTTGCTGTAGTAGCCCATCCGGTCCAGCCAGGCGACCACGTCGAGTCCGCGGTAGAACCTGGCCACCCGCGGCGCGCCGCCGGTGGCCAGGTGAACCGTCCGCCCGGCGAGATGGAGATCTTCGGCGATCTGGCAACCCGACTGCCCGGTCCCGACGACGACGATCTCGCCGTCCGGCAGCTGCCCAGGGCGCTTGTATTGCGAGGAATGCAGCTGCGTGATCCCGCTCGGCAACCGCTCGGCCATCCGCGGGATCCGCGGCTGCTGGTAGGGCCCGGTCGCAACCACCACCTGCCCGGCGGTGATGGTGCCGTGCGTCGTGGTGATCCGGAACCCGTGATCCAGTCCCGTCGCACGAACGCCCTCCATCAGCGGGACGTCGTACGAGCCGGCGTAGTCCTCGAGGTACCGGACGATCTCGTCTCTGGCCATGAATCCGTTCGGCGACGGTCCGTCGTACGGGAATCCTGGGAGCCGGCACTGCCAGTTCGGCGTCACCAGGCAAAACGAGTCCCACCGCCGGTTGCGCCACTCACTCGCGACCCGGTCCGCCTCCAGAACAACGTGATCCAGGCCCTGGCGGGTCAGGTGCCAACTCGTCGCCAGACCCGCCTGACCCCCGCCGACCACGACGACGGAGTAGTGCGCACCGTCTCTGAGCTGCATGCCGGCTCCCGGGGTTCGATCCGTCCTGGCTGACATCCAGTGAAGAACCATCCGATTGCCGCACCATTGCCCCCGGAACAAACTCGCGTTTCCGATGAGGCCTCGCAGGTTTCGCGTGTGTAACCACGAACACGCAAATCAGCCGGCAGTACCTGATGGCCCCGTCAGACAGCTTCAGCCGAGCCTCGAGCCTGCTGGGAGTTGTCGGGGCGCGCAGTGAGCGAGGGTGACGATCTCGACCATCCTTCGGGCCAGCAGCCTGGCCGGGTCGACCACCGGGGGTCCGAGATCGCCTTCGTTCATGGCCAGCACGAGTTCAGTGCAGGCTGCGACGACCTGCTCGGCACCGCGTGCCGCGAGCCGCCGAGCGACCGCCGTCAGAGCACGTGCATCCACCGGCCCGACGCGGCCGGCCTTCACCGAGGCGATCACGTTCACCACGAGCTGCTGATCGCCCGGGTCGGGCTCGATCACCGCGACACCACGTTCCGCCAGCGCCTCGGCGTACAGGCCGGTGCGGACGGTGCCGTTGGTGGCGAGCAGCCCCACGACCCGCACGCCACTGGAGGCGATTGTCTCTGCTGTCACGTCGACGATGCTGACAAGTCGCATTCCTGCCTCGGCGGCCAGGGCAGGCACGAACGCGTGGGCTGTGTTGCAAGGCACCGCCAGCAGGTCACAGCCGGCCTGCTTGAGCGCCTCGATGCCGCTCCGCAGCCAAGGCGTCGGGTCCGCTGCTCCACCCAGCAAGCTCGCGCTCCGGTCGGGCACTCTCGGGTCTGCCCAGATCACCACCGGGAGATGATCCTGGTCGCGACCGGCCGGCGTCTCCTCGATCAGCTTGGCGTAGAAGTCTACGGTTGCCGCAGGCCCCATTCCGCCCAGTACGCCGATCCGACGGCCGGCCGTCGCGCTCACCTGGCCACTGCCACGACGTCGATCTCGACGACCGATCCGTACGGCAAACCGGCCACTTCGACCACCGTCCGCGCAGGCCGCGGCGCCGGCCACACCTCGCAGAACTGGGCGTTGGCCTCGTCCCGCAGGGTGATGTCAGTCAGATAGTAGGTCGCCTTGACGACGTCCTCGAGCCGGGCGTTCGCAGTCGCGAGCCGGCGTCGTACCGTCTCCATCGCCTCGGCCAGTGCCTCCGCCCGGCCACCGACGACAACGCCGTCCGGGCGCAACGGAAGCGACCCGGACACGAACACCAGTCCCGCCGCGACGACCGCGTCACTGTACGGATGTGCCTCGACCTTGTCGGCACTCATGAAGTCTCCTCCAGTACGGACGCCAGTAGTTGCGGATCGATGGATCCGCCGGATACGACAGCCGCTGTCCCCCGCCGGAGGGGCACGATCTCCTGCATCCAGGCCGCGACCGCGACTGCGCCGGCCGGCTCGACGACGAGGCGGCCCTCGATCGCCAGGTACCGCACCGCGGCGAGGATCTGCGCGTCGGTGACGGTCACGATCTCGTCGACGTAGCGGCGGACGTGCTCCCACGGATGGATGCCGAGCGCGGTGGTTCGCAACCCGTCGGCCACCGTGCGATAGGTGCGCTTGGGGTCCCAGGCGATTCGCCGGCCCAGCGACAGGCTCTCGGCCGCATCGGCAGCCAACACCGGCTCGACACCGATCACCTTGGTGTCCGGGCGGAGCACCTTGATGGCGGTCGCCACTCCGGAGATCAGCCCGCCTCCGGACACCGGCACCACGACGGTCTCGAGGTCGGGCACCTGCTCGAGGAGCTCCAGCCCGATCGTTCCCTGCCCCGCGATCACGCGCGGATCGTCGTACGGCGGGACGTGGACGTACCCCTTCGCGGCCCAGTCGAGCGGCCGGGTGTCACGCTCGGCCGCTGGTACCAACTCGACTTCCGCGCCGAGTGCCCGGACGGCCGCGACCTTGTTCGGCGGTGCCGCATCGGGCATCACGATGACGGCCCGGAGGTCGAGGCGGCGAGCAAGCCACGCCACCGCGCGGGCGTGGTTGCCGGAGGACTGCGCCACGATGCCGTTGGCCCGCGCCTGATCGATGACCTGGGCAATCGTGTTGTACGCACCACGGAGTTTGAAGGCTCCGGTCGGTTGCAGCGACTCGGCCTTGCAGTGCAGCGAGATGTCGGGACTCTCCGGGTGCGGCAGGTCGATCACCGGCGTACGGAGAACCACTCCGGCGATCCGATCGGCCGCGGCACGGATGTCGTCGAGGCCGACCAGTTCGGGGCTCATCGGGCTCCCCGTACGACGGGCCGGCCGGGGAGCGCCGTGGTGATACTGCCGTCACGGACAACCGGTTGGCCGGCCACCAGTACGTGGTCGAACCCGGTCGAGCTGGCCTGCGGAGCGTCGTACGTCGAACGATCGCTGACGAGCTCGGCGTTGAACACCACCAGGTCCGCGTCGGCCCCGATCTGCACTCTGCCCTTGCGCGCCATGGCAGGGCACGCCTCCTGCAGGATCTGTGCCGGCAGCAACGAACAACGCCGGAGTGCCTCCATCAACGGCAGGGCGCCGGTCTCGCGCACCATCGTGCGGAGGAACCGGGAGAAGGTGCCGGTCGTGCGGGGATGCGACGACGCGTCCGGCGGCAACTCCCGATCACCTTCGACAACTGTGCCGGTGGGAGTCGTGAACGGGATCGCGTCCGAGGCGACCGCGGTGTCGGCCATCAGTAGTGCGCGATGGATGAGTGACAAGTCTTGCTCCTGGTCTTCGTCGAGGTAGTGGATGATCACCAGCGCGCCCGGGGTCTCCCGGCGGATCTGGACCAGCCGGGCCGCGTCCTTCGGGCGTTCACCGGTCGCGACGATGCTGAGGTTCGACGGCTGGATCCCGAGCCGGGCGAGGTTGTCCGGGTGCAGGAAGGGCACACCGACCGCGGTCATCCCGGCCCCGTACGGGTAGGCCTCGGTGGTGACCTCCAGCCCTCGGCGTCGCGCGCCGTCGATCAGCTCGGCGACCTCGTCGATGGCCCGCAGCGACGTCGAGTTCACGTGGCACAGGTGCATGTGGGCGCCGCTGCCGGCAGCCGCGGCGACCACCTCGGCCGCGCCTTCCAGTGCGGACTCCGGATCTTCGGGGTTCTTGAAGCGAGCATGCGTGTACGTCGGTACGCCGTGCCGCGCGGCCAGAGACGCCACCCGGAGGTACTCGTTGCGACCGGTCTGGGGTGCGTAGCCGACCAGCACACCGATGCCGACCGCCCCCGCGGAGAGCTGCTCCTCGAGCCGGCCGATGATCCTGGCCAGCTCGGAGGCATCGGCGGGCCGCTGCCAGCCGGTGCCCGCGATGCCGTTGGTGAAGTCGAGAAAGCCACCCTCAGGACTCGATCCGTCCATGACGTCCATGCGTGCCTGCGCCCAGGAGGCGGAGTACCCGTAGTTGACCGGGCGGCCCGCCTCGGCCGCACGCTCGAGCGACCTCTGTACGTCGCCCGCGCCGGACTCCAGCTCCAGTGCGGTGGTGACGCCGTCGAGAGCCTGTAGCCGCAGTGACGGGATGTTCTGTGCATGGCTGTGCAGGTCGATGAAACCCGCGGTCACCACCCGCCCGCCGACATCGAAGGTCGTGCGTGCCCGCGGTGCCGGACCGCCGACCGCCACGATCCGGCCGTCGCTCACCGCCACGTCGACGACCTTGTCCAGCCCGGTCTCCGGGTCGATCACCCGGCCACCGGTCAGCAGCAGGTCGCATTCGGCAACCGCATCGGGTCGCGAGTCCATCGCACCGTCCTCTCCGGCCGGCCCATTTCGGCCGGCTGTCTCGTTGGCATGGCAAGTATCCGGAACTACGCTTCATCACGTGGATATGCGCCGTATTGGGACACAGGGCATAGTCAGGCCGCAGGATTCGGACATCGCGCCGAGCCTCTTGCTGTCCGAGGCGGACCTCGCGCTGATCGACGCCCTGCAAATCAGCCCGCGCGCGAGCTGGGCGCAACTGGGCGATGCCCTGGGCGTCGACCCGGTGACCGTGGCACGACGCTGGGCCCGGCTGAACTCGAACGGTGAGGCGTGGTCGACCGTCGCGCTGGGGCAGCGGCAGCTGCACACCATGACGATGGCGTTTCTCGAGCTCGACTGTGAGGCGGGCTCGACCCTCGAGGTCGCCGACGCACTGGGCCGGGCCGGGCACCTGATCACGCTCCAGCACATCGCCGGCACCTACGACCTCTGGGTGATCGCGGTGTCGGCGTCCCTGCCACCGCTGGCCGACTACCTCCTCACGGACCTGCCGCGACTGCCCGGCGTACGCAAGATCCGGACCCACATGGCCACCCGGGTCTTCGACGCGTCACGACGCTGGCGCCTGCGGGTACTGCCGCGAGTGGCGGTGTCCGCATTGGCTCCGTCAGTGGGCTCGGCCGAGTCGACCAGACCGATGGACGACATCGACCGACGTCTCTTCTCGGCTCTGTCGGTCGACGGGCGGGCCACCTACCCTGAATTGGGCGAGGTGGTCGGCGCCTCCGCCCGGACGGTGCAACGGCGGTTGGCGAGACTCGTTGCGACCGGCGACGTGGACTTTCGCTGCGACCTCGCCCGGCCGTTGGCGGGTTGGCACGCGGCAGCCGTGCTGTGGCTGGAGATGCCGGACAACCTGCTCGAGAAGACCGGCCGGGCGTTGGTCGAGTGGGCCGAGACGCGGACCTGCGCGGCCATTGCCGGGCCGGCCAACATGCTCCTCACGGTCGGCCTGCACGCCGCCTCGGATCTCCATCCGCTGGTGTCCCGGCTCACCGGGGAGTTCCCGCACGTCCGGGTCGTCGATCGGCAGATGGTGCTTCGGCAGGCGAAGTTGTACGGACGTGTGCTGGACGCCACGGGCCGCTGGGTTCGCGCCACCCCAGTCGACCCGTGGGCCCTCGAGCCCCGGTGACTCCCGGACCCGGCGCTCAGGGCAGGAAGACCGATTGCCCTGGGCCTGGCGGGAGTCCGAGGAAGTAGAACAGTGCGAGGATGCCGATCCATACGACGGCGAACGCGGGCGCGAACGGCAGCAGCCGCGCCACCAGCGTGCCGAGCTTGAGGTTCGGTTCGTAGCGCCGCGCCATCGTCAGGACCAGGTAGAGAAAGATGTGCATCGGCGAGATCGCCTGCGTCACCGAGTCGCCGATCCGGTGGGCCGCCTGGATCATCGCCGGCGACAGGCCGAGCAGCATCAGACCTGGCACCATCACCGTCGACTCCAGCGACCACAGGCCGCTGCCGGACGTGATGACGAGGTTCAGCAGCGCCGACAGGACGACCAGGAACACCAGGACACCGAAACCCTGCAGGCCCACGCCTTCGGCGGCATCGGCCAGTTTGACCGCCATCAGCACGCCGAGGTTGGAGTACGCCAGCACAGCAAGGGTCTGCGAGACGATGAAGATCAGCACGATGAATCCGGCCATGTCCCGGATCGACTGCTCCATCAGCTTGCCGACTTCGCGCTTGTCACGTTGGACCGGCAACACCCGGGCGTAGACCAGCCCGAAGATGAGGAACGACAGCGAGATCGCGATCACGAGATTCGACAGCAACGGCGACGGAACGAGGGTTCCACCCTCTCCTTGTAGCGGCGAACCCGGCAGCAGCCAGGCGATCGTGAGCAGCACACCGAACACGGCGACCGCGCCGGCCGCGACCAGCACCGCCCGCTTCTCATCCCGGCTGACCCGCACGCCCCCGGTTTCGGCAGGCTCGCCACGCCACGGACCGAGTCTCGGCTCGAGCACCTTGTCGATCAGCAGGCCTCCGATGATCGGGAGGATCAACCCGGCGGCGACACCGAAGTAGTAGTTCATCGCGATGTTGCCGTGAAAGTCCTGCCCGGCCGGCAGGAGCGAAGCCGCCTTCTGGGTGATCCCGGCCAGCGAAGCATCGAGCGTCCCCATCAGCAGTCCACCGCCGTAGCCGGTCGCCGTACAGGCGTACGCACCGATCAATCCGGCCAGCGGATGCCGTCCGACCGCCAGGAAGACCAGCGCTGCGAGCGGAGGAATCACCAGGAACGACGCGTCGGACATGACGTGCCCCTGACAGGCGACGAGCGCGACGACGTACGGCACGGCGCCCCGCGGAACGCGTGCGAACACGAGCCGTACGGCGGCCTCGAGGGCGCCGGTGCCCTGCGCGACACCGACCCCGAGCACCACCACGAGAACCGGACCCAACGCCGGGAACGTCACGAAGTTGTCGATCGCGCCGTCCATCAACGCGACCAGGCCGTCCGGCGCCAGCGCGGCCCGGACCGGCACCGATTCATCCACCCCAGGGACGTTCACCGTGACATGGAACGCAGCCACGACCGTCGACGCGACCGCGATCAGCAGCAGGAGACCGACGAAGAGGAGAAAGGGGTTGGGGAGCTTGTTGCCGAGGCGCTCGACGAGACCGAGTACGCCGCTCAGGCGGCCGGCCTCGTCCGTCGTCGTCAACTCGTCGTCGATCGGGTTGGGTCTGTTCGTGGTCATCGGGATACCTCACGCCGTCGTACCGGATTTGGTGTCCGCCAGTGTGTGGGGCCAGTTCCACGATGCCGCTGCAGACGCATGATTCCGACACCAGCCCAAGAGGTTGCGCAGTATTCCGCCACCGCGTCGAGGACGTCGTTGCAGCAGCATCTGCTCAGGCGGCAACACACCGAGCCTCCGGCGAAGCCTGCAACCGCTCGCGCAGCGCCTTGCGCGCGCGGTGCAGCCGGGACATCACCGTTCCCCGCGGGACTCCGACGATGGTGGCGATCTCCTGGTAGCTGAACCCGTCCACGTCGAAGAGCAGCACAACGCGCCGGTAGATCTCAGGCAGCGATGCCAGCGCCTCTCGCAACCGGTCGTCGGGGATCGCGGCGATGACCGCATCCTCTGCCGATACGTCTGCTATGCGTCGCTCGACGGCCTGGTTCTGGGACCAGTCGTCCGCGATGGTTCGGGGTTGGTGCTGGGCCTTCCGGTAGTCGTTGATGAAGGTGTTGTGGAGGATCCGGTACAGCCAGGCCCTCAGATTGGTTCCCGGCTGGAACCGGTCGAAGCCGCGATAGGCGCGCAGGCATGTCTCCTGCACCAGATCCTCCGCATCGGCCGCGTTGCGCGTCAGGCGCACCGCGGCCGGGTAGAACCGAAGCAGCAGCGGAACCGCTTCGGCTTCGAACCTGGCCTTGAGCTCGCGGGAACACTCGGATCGCATCTTCCGAGAGTCGCCCGCAGGCCCTCCCGCGTCCTCGCGGCGAGCGCCAATTCCCCCTTCCTGCTGGCCGCAAGTCGCCGTTACCTGCTAGCAGGGGTCCGGAGTGCTGTCAGATCTGATCCCGGTGTGCGCGATGGCGGCCGAATCAGCGAGTCGCTCCGAGATCGGCGCGGGACAGCAGGGCCTTCGCGGCGGCGGCCGGATACCGGCCGGTCGCGGTGGCCACGGCGACCTGCCAGGTCGGTCCTGCCGTGATCGGAACGAACCGGACCGAGCTCTTCTTGTGCTTGAACACCTCTGGCACCACCGCGACCCCGAGGCCGAGCCCAACCAGGTCGAGCAGCCAATGCACGTCGTTCACCTCGAAGGCGACCCGCCGCTCGACGCCGGCCGCCGCCATTGCGCGGTCGACCACGTCGCGGGTCACCCAGCCGGGGTAGAAGTCGACGAACGTCTCGTCACGGAGCTCCTCGAGGTCGACGGACTCGCGATCGCAGAGCGGATGGGTCGGAGAGCAGGCCAGCAACAACGACTCCTCGGCCACCGGCCTCAACGCCACGCCCTGCACCCCGTCCGTGGGCGCGCAGACGAAGGCAAGGTCCAGGTCACCGGTGCGCACACGCTCGATCAACTCTGTCGAACCACCCTGACGCAGCTCGATCTCCACACCGGGGTGCGCGGCATGGAAGCGGGCCAGGATCCCTGGCAGGTTCACGGCGCCGAGACACTGCATGGTGCCCACGGCGAGCGTGCCGCGCAGCAGGCCCTTCACCGCAGCGACAGCGTCCTTGGCAGCGGCAACTCCGGCAAGTGTGTGGCGGGCTTCGGTCAGCAGCGCCCGCCCCTCGTCGGTCAGCTCGACGCTGCGCGTGTTCCGCACGAACAGGTCCGCGCCGAGCTCCCGCTCGAGCGACTGGATGGACGCGGACAGGCCGGACTGTGCAACATGCATCCGGCCTGCGGCCCGGGTGAAGTGCCGCTCCTCGGCCACCGCGACGAAGTACTCGAGCTGACGTAGTTCCACGATTGATCACCAATACCGATCGAAGGGATCGTTTCTTTCTGTTGGAAAGATTAGCCGCCGGGATCCAGGGTGGACGCATGAGTCTGAGCACAGTGCCGTTCGGCACGACGGATATGAACATCACCCGGGTCGGCTTCGGCGCCTGGGCCATCGGCGGCGGCGACTGGGCCTACGCCTGGGGTGAGCAGGACGACGACGCGTCGGTGGCCGCGATCCGGCACGCGGTCGAGTCCGGCGTCAACTGGATCGACACCGCGGCCGTCTACGGCCTAGGACACTCCGAGGAGGTCGTCGCGAAGGCCCTCGAGCCGTACGGCGACGCCGACCGGCCCCACGTCTTCACCAAGTGCGGCCTGGTGTGGGACGAGGCCGACCGCAGTGTCGACCCGCGCCGGAGCGGCGATCCCGCCAGCGTGAGGCGCGAGGTCGAGGCATCGCTGCGACGGCTGCGCACCGAGCGCATCGACCTCTACCAGATGCATTGGCCGGCACCCGAGCAGGTCGAGGACTACTGGGAGGTGCTGGTCGACCTGAAGGCGCAGGGAAAGGTTCGCGCCATCGGGCTGTCCAACCACGACAGCAAACAACTCGACAAGGCTGAGGCGATCGGACATGTCGACTCGCTCCAGCCGCCCTTCTCACTGATCAACCGCGACGCCACCGGCGAACTCGACTGGTGCCACCAGCACGACACCGGCGTCATCGTTTACAGCCCGATGCAGTCGGGTCTGCTCAGCGGCGCCTTCACCGCTGAACGTGCAGCGGCTCTGCCTGCTAACGACTGGCGCTCACGTGACGCCGAGTTCACCGGCGAGCAACTGCAACGCAACCTAGCCCTGGTCGGCGCACTCTGGCCGATCGCCGACCGCCATCAGACGAACGTCGCCAGCGTCGCCATCGCGTGGTGCCTTGCCACGCAGGGAGTCACGGCCGCCATCGTCGGCGCCCGCGACCCGCGCCAGGTCGACGGCTGGATCGGCGCACCGCAGATCACACTCACCGCCACCGACCTCACCGAGATCGCTGACGCCATCCGTCGTACCGGCGCCGGCCACGGAGCAATCTGACCCATGCAAGAGCAACTCGGCGCATACATCGCGATCCGCGCCATCAACGAGTACGCCAACTCCGCCCTCCCCAACGCGCCCGTACGTCCGGATGAGCCGCAACGTAGAACGCTGCGGCGGCTGTTCTTCGCCGCTGCGCGGCTTGCCCGGGGCACCCGGGCATCAGTGCCCGCAGGCCGCATAGTCGGCAGAACACCTCCTGTTCGGCGGCCGGCTGACAAGCCCTCCCCCGGCGACTGGCCGGGCCCCGAGTGGCAGGCCGCACCAGGGAACAAAGCAAGCCGCCGACCCACGCCCATCGACCCAGCTTCTCCGATCAGCGCGAACGCCACGAGCACAGCCGACGTCGCCTCATAACCGCAACGCACGCCCAGGGGCGCCCGACCGAACAGGTCGGTCGCCCAAGGGGTCGGCGTTGCCGGACCCGACGATCGTCCCGTCGGTGATCGTTTCAGTCCTCGCTCAGGAAGGAGTTCGGTCCTCGCCCGGGGTTCGGCCGAAGGCTTGATAGTAGGTGCGGGTGAAATGGGCCGGGCTCGTATAGCCGACCTGGTAGGAGACTTCGGCCGCCGTGAGGGCCTGGGTCCGGAGCAGGATCCTGGCTTCTTGCATGCGGATCTGCTTCTGGAACTGGATCGGGGTCATCGAGGTGGCGGCGCGGAAGTGCCGGTGGAAGGTCGAGGGGCTCATGCCTGCCAGCTCCGCCAGGTCCGCCACGAGGAGTGGCTCGCTGTGATGGCGACGGATCCAGCGGATCGCCTCCGAGATGTGTGCAAGCATGCCGTCGGCCAGACCGATCTGCCGGACCAGCGCGCCCTGTTCGCCGGTGAGCAGCCGCCACAGGATCTCGCGCCGGATCCCTGGCACCAGCACCCGCACATCCTCGGGGCGGTCGATGATGCGCAGCAGCCGGACGACAGGATCCAGCACCTCAGGTGTCGCATTGCTGACCACGAGACCGCCGTACTGCGGTGGTCTGGCCGGCGTCTCGAGCAGCAGCGGCGCGATCTCCACCGGATCGAGCCGGATGCTGACCACGACGAACGGCTCGTCCGGACTGGCCTTCAGCGCCTGGCCGATCACCGGCAGGTCCAATGAGGTGACCAGGAACTGCCCGGCCCGATATTCGTAGGCGACACCGTTGAGCAGCGTCTGCTTGATGCCCGAGGCAACGATCGTGACCGATGGCCGCAGCAGTCCGGCGGTCGGTCCCGCCGGTTCTTCGACCCGGCTGACCTGGACGCCTTCGATCAGCCGACGGCTGTGCCCGCGCTGCCCGGCGGCGTGCCGCGTGATCAGCGTCCGAAGCTCGTCGAGCAGATCCACTCCCCCAGTGTCACCCACGGGGTCAACCTGCCAAGTCGGCAGGATCGCGCAAGCCGGCGCCAGCATCAGGCTCACGCTCCACCGCCTGGCGGTGCTGTGATCGAACCATCGCCAACTTTGTCAGAAAGGCACCAACCCCATGCAACGCAGAATCCTCGGCGCCACCGGCATCTCGGTCAGCGACGTCGCCCTCGGCGCGATGATGTTCGGCGCGATGGGCAACCCGGACCATGACGACTCGGTCCGGATCATCCAGCGCGCGCTCGACGGGGGCATCAACCTGATCGACACGGCCGACGTCTACTCGGCCGGCGAGTCCGAAGAGATCGTCGGTACGGCGATCAGGACCCGGCGCGACGACGTCGTCCTGGCGAGCAAGTTCGGCCTGCCGATGGGCGCTGACCCGAACCAGCACGGCGCCTCCCGCCGGTGGATCGTCCAGTCCGTCGAGAAGAGCCTGCGCCGGCTCGGCACCGACCACCTCGATCTGTACCAGCTGCACCGCCCGGACCACGACACCGATCCCGGCGAGACGTTGTCCGCACTGTCCGATCTGGTGCAGGCGGGGAAGATCCTCGCGTTCGGCTCCTCGATGTTCCCGGCTGAGAGCATCGTCGAGGCCCAGTGGGCCGCGGAGCGACGCCGCACGCACCGGTTCTTGACCGAGCAGTGCATGTACTCGATCCTGACCCGCCGGGCGGAGGCATCCGTCTTCCCGGTGGCTCAGCGGTATGACCTCGGCGTACTGACCTTCAGCCCGCTGAACAGCGGTTGGCTGTCCGGCCGGGCGAACCTGGCGTCGTCTCACCGGGCGTCGACTCGGCCGTCCAGCTACGACCCGTCCAGTCCGACCGGTCAGGCGAAGACCGCGGCGGTAGCGAAGCTCACTGCGCTGGCCGACGAGGCCGGGTTGAGGCTGCCGCAGCTCGCCACGGCATTCGTCCGGGCGCATCCGGCGGTGACGTCGGTCCTGGTCGGCCCGCGTACGCAGGAGCAGCTCGACAGCCTTCTGCCCGCTGCGGAGATCGATCTGTCCGCCGAGATCCTCGACCGGATCGACGAGATCGTTGCGCCCGGCACCGAACTGGACCCGACCGACAACTACAACGCCACCCCGCCGGCGATCGAACACGCACACCTCCGCCGCCGCTGAATTAGACGTCGGGCAGGGCGATGACGGACAGTGCGAGGCGGTCCTTTCCCTCAACCTCCTGCAAATGGGGAGATCGGGGCGATCCCGACCGCCCAGGTGTGCCGAGCCCCTCCCCTCCGACCAGGACCTGTACTCGACCACGGGTTATGCCCGACGCCCGGACCAGTCCGGGAAGGACTCCCCCCGTGAAGGGACATTTCCCGCCCCAGTCCGCCCACCTCCCGGACCTGTGTCATCCGGCCGCGGGTGAACTCTCGAGCCGATACACCCGCTGAGCGTTCCCGCCGTACAACAGACCTCGCTCGGCCGGACCCATCGCCGGGAGTGCCGTGTCGAGCCCGTTGCGGACTTCGTCGTACGAGCCGGCCAGCAGGCAGACCGGCCAGTCCGAGCCGAACAGGAGGCGATCCGGGCCGAACCACTCGACGACACGTTCGACGAACGGACGTAGGTCATCGGCGGTCCACTTGGTCCAATCAGTCTCGGTGACCATTCCGGAGAGCTTGACGGCGACGTTCGGAGCCGCGGCCAGAGCCGGCATCAGCCCAGTCCAGGCTGGATCGGAGCCGTCCGCGATGCGTGGTTTCGCGATGTGGTCGAGGACGAACTGCAGCTCGGGGAAGGCTCGGACAACGTCGATGGCGGCGGGCAGCTCGCGCGGCCGGACGAGGAGGTCGTAGGTCAGTCCCCGACTCTGCACGACGGCCAGGCCACGACGTACGTCGTCCCGGCCCAGCCAGTCCGGATCGGGCTCGTCGTGAACCTGATGCCGAATGCCGACCAGTCGGCCTGGCTCGTCGAGCAACACGTCCAAGTCGTCGCCGACTGTCGAGGACGTCAGGTCGACCCATCCGACAACCCCGGCGACGAAGTCCGCCAGCTGGAGGAATTCGCGCGTCTCAGCCAGGCTCGAAAGCGTCTGCACGAGCACGGTGCCGTCGATCGCGGCGTCCTGGAGTACGCCGCGGAGGTCGTCCGGCGTGAAGGCACGCCGGACCGGATCCATGGCCTCGCCGGCCATCCAGGGGTACGAGTAGCGGGCCGGATCCCAGAAGTGCTGGTGCGCGTCGATTCGCATGGCTCACTCCGGTGTCGGTACGTCGGGATCGAGCAGGCCGGCGTGGCGGAGATCAGCCCACAGACCGGCCGGGATGTCGACGTCGAACAGGCCGAGATCGACGTCGAGCTCGTCGACTGTCCGTGCGCCCACCAGCACCGTGCAGACCCGCGGATGCGCCACCGGGAACCTGAGCGCGGCCGCAGCCAGCGGTACGTCGTACTTCCGGCAAACATCCCGGATCGCCACAGCCTTGGCGAGGACCGCGTCACCGGCCGGGATGTAGTCGAAGGACGCTCCTGGTGCCGGGTCGACGAGAACCCCGCTGTTGAAGACACCCCCGATCACAACCGACACCTCCCGTTCCTCGCAGGCGGGCAGGAGATCGGTCAGCGAGGACTGGTCGAGCAGGGTGTAGCGCCCGGCGAGGAGTACGACGTCAAGCTCACACGAGCGGACGAGTTCGGTGAGTGGAGCCGAGTTGTTCATGCCGGCGCCGATCGCCTGGACCAGACCGGCCGCGCGCAGATCATGCAGCGCGGTGTACCCGGTAGAAGCTGCGTCCGCCAGGTGCTTGTCCGGATCGTGCAGCAACAGTACGTCGAAGCGGTCGAGGCCGGTCCGCTCCAGGCTTTCCTCGACCGAACGGCGGATGCCGTCGTAAGTGAAGTCCCACACCGGACCCGTCGTCGGCACGTCCCGGTAGAACGGGACGCCGTCGTGGTACTGCGTCTCGTCCCGCGGGGCGTCTTCACGGAGCAGCCGGCCAACCTTCGTCGAGATGACCAACCCGTCGCGGGAGACCTTCGCCACCGCCTGGCCAACCCTGGACTCGGCCAGTCCGTGTCCGTACAGCGGGGCGGTGTCGAGGTAACCGACACCCCGCTCGATCGCGCGATCGACGACAGCGACCGCAGCCGCGTCGCTGATCGCCTGCTGAAAGTTGCCCAAGGCAGCGGTTCCCAAGCCGACCTGCGGCACGAACAAGTCGGTCCGGCCGACCCGTGACTCACTCATTCGACGTCCTCCCCCCGACCCCCTTGAGCTGCCACTTCTCCCGCGCCCGCGGGTTCACGGCCGTCGACGCACCCGGCGCCCGCGGCCGTTCGGCGAACCCCTCGTTCACGACACTGCGATGTTCAAAGACGTCCTGCGTCCATGGGATGAACTCCAGCAGCGGCGGACTCTCGGCCAGTACGACGCCGGCCAGATGCTGATGCACCTGCATCATGTCCCCGGCATGTGGGACCAGCCGCAGTCCGTGCCCAGCGGCCTGATGAGCGACCTGCAACCACTCCGTCACTCCAGCGAGGCGGGTCACATCCGGTTGCACCACCCGGATGGCGTCGGCGTCCATGAAGCTGGCGAAGGCGTGGTACGAGTACAGGCTCTCCCCCGCCGCGACGTCAACCGTTCCCACGACCTGCAGACGTTGATGCGCGCCGAGATCATCGGCGTGCACCGGCTCCTCGATCCAGTCCATGCCGGCCTCGGCAAGCACTGGCAGCATGCGCTGCGCGGTGGCGAGATCCCAGCGCTGGTTGGCGTCTGCCATCACCGTGATGTCAGCCCCGACCACTTTCCGTACGGCCCGGACCCGGGACGCGTCCTCACGCCAGTCGGCCTTGCCCACCTTGATCTTCACCCGCCGCCAGCCCCGGTCGATCAGCGAACCGAGATCGCGAACGACGTCCGCGACACTCAGGTTGAGCCAGCCTCCGTCGGTGTTGTACGTCTCGATCGGATCGGCCGAGCCGCCGAGCAGCCGCCACAGTGGTACACCGGCACGCTGTGCGGCGAGATCCCACAAGGCGATGTCGACCATCGACAACGCCATGTGCACGACACCGGCGCGGCCGATCCAGTGCGTCGGCAACCAGTACAACCGCTTCCAGGTGCCGAGGATGTCCTCCGACGAGGCGCCGACGAGAGCGGGAGCGTAGTACCGATCGATCACCTGGCACAGCAACTCGGGCCCGGTGTGGACTCCGGAGATACCGGTCCCGACCCGCCCGTCAGCGGTGCGGATCTCGACCACCGGGACGATCCAGGACGTCAGCGCCGCGGTCGAGTCCGCCAGGGGTTGCGCGAGTGGTACGGCGAGCGCGTACGTCTCGACGGCAACGATGACGTTGCCTGCCTCTCCCGGTGTCAGGTCGGTCTGCGCGGGCGACAGCAGCCCCAGCGCGTCGTCCGCTAGCTCGAAGTCCACTCGACGCCCCTTTGTCCGCATGGTTGTTCGGCACCGACATTCAGGCATGCCGGTCTGGTCCACCACAACGCCGAAGTACGAATGCAGAGGTTTCGTACGACGAATACCGATTGCCGATCGCATCCGGTGCGACTGGTAGCGTCCGAACAACCCTGGTCGTTCGGAAAGGAGGCAGCCGGTGATGGATGTCGAGCTGTCCTGGCTCCGCACCTGGATCGAGGTGGTCGACTCCGGTGGATTCGCCCGCGCGGCCACACGGCTCCACCTGTCGCAGCCCCGGGTATCCGCACGGGTCGCCAGCCTCGAGCGCTCTTTGGGCTGCGTCCTGATCGAACGACGGATGCGTCCCCTCACCCTGACCGACGACGGTCAGCGACTGCTCCCGCGCGCCCGGCTGATCGTGACCGAGGTGGACGACACGGTCTCCGACCTGCGAGCCACGGCAGGATCCCTGTCCGGGAAGCTGGCGATCGCGAGTTTCGCCAGCGGGAGCTCGGAGTTCCTCCCCGGCATCCTCAAGCAGCTGCGAACCGCCAACCCGTTGCTCGAGATCGCCGTCCTCGACGGTGACGTCCAGATCAGCGACGAGTGGCTGGCCGACCGGCGCGCGGCGGTCGCGCTCCGTCCGCTCCGGCCGGAGCCGGCCGACCACACCTGGATCCACCGCGGCATCTGGCGCGAGCCGTTTGTCGTCCTGGCACCGCCCGGCCATCCGATCCTGGCCGCGGACGCGATCGGCCTCGAGGACGTGGCGGCGCACCAGATGATCACCATCGGCGATCCGCTCGGCGACCCCAGCCTCGGATACGAGGCCTGGTCGGCGATGCAGGCGAGCCGGATCGAGCCGGCCGGGGGCATCGTCTCCCACCAGCCGACCACGCTGGCTGCGATGGTCCGGGCCGGGCACGGTATCGGCCTGATCAACAGCCTCGCCGCAGCGATGGTGCGCACGGACGGACTGGAAGTGCGCCAGGTGGACAGCCCGCATCTCTACCGCGATGTCGGCATCTGGTGGCACTCCGACCGACCGCTCAGCAGAGCGGTTCAGGCCTTCGTCGACCTCGTGCTCGAGGCGGACCGCCCGGCCGGGACACTGGCCATCCCGGCCGCCTAACCTATTCGCCGGACGAATACCCCACATCCGGCATGCGTCGTTGCACCGGGCGGTACGCGCATGACTGAATGTCGGTGAGGTTAATCCTTCGAGTCGAACCGCATTTCGCAGGCGGTCATTCCTGGTAACGACTCGCCGCATTGTTCCGCGAAGGAGCTCACCGTGGTGACAATTGCCGCCGCCACGCGGCCGCGCCGAAAAACAAGCCCGGGTCCCGCGCACCGGGCCGACTGGAAACTCGCCCTGGTGCTCATTCTTCCCGCCACCGCCGGATTCATCGTGTTCGCCGCGGTCCCGGTGCTGCGCGGGATTTACCTGAGCTTCACGAGATTCCGGATCCTGACCCCGGCGACGTGGTCAGGTCTGGACAATTACCGGCGCCTGATCGGTGACGACGTCTTCTGGAAATCGCTCGGCGTGACCGCACAATTCGTCGTACTGTCCGTTGGGCTCGGACTGGCTGTCTCGCTGGCGACGGCAGTCGTCATGCACCGGCTGACACGGTCGAGCGTCGTCCGCGGGCTGGTGCTGCTGCCGTTCCTGGTGTCCGGTGTCGTCGCCGCGCTGATCTGGCAGTGGATGCTCGACCCTGGTCTGGGCATCGTCAACGTGGTCGTCAAGGCGATCGCCGGTCACGACATCCTGTTCCTTGGTTCGCAAGGGTGGGTGGTCCCGACGCTGGCGTTCATCGGCGTATGGAAGTCGATGGGCTACAACGCGATTCTGATCTTCGCCGGACTGCAGACGATCTCGCCCCAGATCTACGAGGCCGGGCGGCTGGACGGGGCGAGCGAGCCGCGGATGTTCGCGCACCTCACGCTACCGCTGCTGCGTCCCATCATGGCGATGGTGGCCGTGCTCACGGTGATCAGCTCGTTCCAGGTCTTCGACTTGGTTGCCGTCACCACCAAAGGCGGGCCGGCCAATGCCTCGAACGTGCTGCCGCTCTACATCTACGGCAAGGGCTTCGCCGAGTTCGACTTCGGCTACGCGCTGACGATGTCGATGGCCCTGTTCGTGCTGCTGCTGGCGATCACCTTCGCCCAGCTGCGGCTGCTGCGCGCCAACGAGTCCGACACGAACTGAGAGCGCAACCATGACGACCACACTGTCCCGGGTGACGCACGCCCCGGCGCCGGCAGCCCAGCCGCCGAGGCGGCGCAGACCGGGCATCGGAAAGGGCCTCGCCTGGGCCTATCTGATTCTCTTTCTCGCCGTCACGCTCTTCCCGTTCTACTGGATCGTCCGTACGGCGCTGTCGAACAACTACGCGTTGATCGATCACCCGGCGTCGCTGCTCCCGGTCGACCTCACCCTCGGTCCGTTCGAGCGCGTTCTCGGACTGGCGACCCGCGAGCAGGCCGTCGCAGAGGGCGGCTCCGGCGCGACCATCCAGCTCGGGCTCTACCTGCGGAACTCGATCATCTACGCGACCACGCTGACGGTGCTCGTGGTCTTCAGCTCGCTGACCGCCGCGTACGCGTTCGCCCGGCTGCACTGGCGGGGCCGGGACGTCGTCTTCGGCCTCTTCCTCAGCGCATTGATGATCCCCGGCATCATGACGCTGCTGCCGAACTTCGTCCTGATCCACGATCTCGACCTGACCAACACCTTCGCGGGCCTGATCCTGCCCGGCGCATTGTTCTCGGCGTTCGGCATCTTCTTCCTGCGGCAGTTCATGCTCGGGCTGCCGACCGAGATCGAGGACGCGGCGCTGATCGACGGACTCGGTCGCTTCAAACTGCTGTTCCGGATCACCGTCCCGATGAGCCGGGGACCGATCACCACGCTGTCATTGCTGACCTTCATCAGCGCCTGGAACGACTACTTCTGGCCGTTGATGGTTGCCGGGAACTCGAACGTCAAGCCGCTGACCGTTGCCTTGGGCGTCTTCCAGCAGGCCTCACCCCAGACCCAGCCGGACTTCGCCGGCCTGATGGCGGCCGCCCTCGTCGCCGCGCTACCGATGCTCGTGCTCTTCGTGCTCTTCGGCCGACGCATCGTCGACTCCATCGGCTTCACCGGCATCCGGTAGCCGGATCATCCGACCGTTCCGATTCTGCCCTTTGAAAGGGGAAGACACGGTGAAAAGGACACGACTCACCCGCACGGCCGCACTGGCGGCAGCGGTACTGACCACTCTGGCCGGCTGCTCCGGAGGCGGCTCGGCCGACTCCGGAGAGACGACCACGGTCAACTGGTGGACGTGGTCGCCGGACCAGGCGATTGCGTACCAGCAGTGCGTTCCGGCGTTCGAGAAGGCCAATCCGAACATCAAGGTCAAGATCACGAACTACAACGTCAGCGACTACTTCACCAAGCTGACGGCCGGGTTCGTGTCCGGTGACGCCCCCGACGGCTTCATGAACAGCGTGACCTTCCTGCAGTCCTACGCCGGTCAGGGACAACTGCTGCCCCTCGACGACTACATCGCCAAGGACAAGCTCGACCTCGGGCAGTTCGCCATCGGCACCGAGGGCTGGAAGTACAAGGACGGCAAGCAGTACGCCCTGCCGATGGACTGGGCGACAGGAGCGCTGTACTACAACAAGGATCTCCTCGCCAAGGCCGGCTACACGGACAAGGATGTCGCCGCTCTCGACTGGACGTACGACGGCGGCGGCAGCTTCTGGACGATGATCAAGCACCTCACCGTCGACGCCGCCGGGAAGCGTGGCGACCAGCCCGGGTTCCGCGCCGACGCCGTAAAGACGTACGGGCTCGGCAATCTCGAGTCCACCGGCGACCCGTTCGGGCAGAACGCCTGGGGCTGGCTGCTCCCGAACGACGGGATCAACATCCCCGACAAGCAGCAGTGGGCCACTGTCTTCAACTACAACGATCCGAAGGTGGTCAAGTCGGTCCAGCTCGTCCGTGCGCTCACCAACGACGGGTTCACTCCGAAACTCAACCAGTTCACCACCGCCAACAGCCAGCAGGTCGGCTCGGGGAAGGTCGCGATGGTCGTCGGCGGGACCTGGGAAGCCGCCACCTACGCGGCGTTGAAGGACGCGAAGATCGGCGTCGCTCCGCTCCCGGCCGGCGCCGACGGCAAGCGTGCACTGATGACCAATGCCAACGGCAACAACATGTGGGCCGGGAGCAAGCATCCGGACCAGACCTGGCAGTGGATCAAGTACCAGGAGAGCGAGGAGTGCCAGACGACGGCGGCGAAGTTCAACGGCTCCTTCTTCCCGTCGATCGCCGCGTCGATGAAGGCACTTGCCGACCAGCAGGCCGGCAAGGGTGCCGACTTCTCTGTCTTCAACAACTACCTGACCAGCGGGGAGCTCGTGCCCTGCCCGGTCTACAACAACGGTGCGGCGCTCACCAACGCGATGATCCCGCAGTTCGAGGCCTACTTCACGAACAAGGCGGATGAGAGCATCTTCCCCAAGATGCAGGAGCAGAGCCGGACGATGCTGGCGGAAGGTAAGTAGAGACCCATGCTGATCGCTTCACCCGCGACCGGACCACGATCGCCTGCCGCCCCGGCCGGTGCGCTCTGGTACGACCGGCCGGCCGAACGATGGTTCGAGGCACTGCCCATCGGCAATGGCCGTCTCGGCGGCATGGTGTACGGCGGATCGCCCGCAGAGCGGATCGACTTGTCGGAGTCGACCGCGTGGTCCGGCGGGCCGTCGGCCGTCGATCTCAGTCCGACCGCGCGGGACACGCTGCCGAGCGTCCGCAAACTGCTGTTCGCAGGTGAGTACGCCCGGGCACAGCAGCTGGCTGGTGAGCACCTGCTGGGCACGCGGGCGTCGTTCGGCACCAATCTGCCGCTGCCGTCCGTCCACCTGAGCTTCAATGATGCGGGAGCCACGGCGTACCGGCGATCGCTCGACCTCGATCAGGGCGTCGTGTCGGTCGCCTACGACGCCGGCGGCGTGCACTTCGTCCGGGAGACTCTCGCATCCCATCCGCACGGCGTCATCGCCCTACGCATGACCGCTGACCAGCCCGGAGCGGTCAGCTTCAGGCTCGGCCTCGACGGCTCGGTCTTCCCGGGGCGGGCGACCGGCACCGACACCGGCGTCGCGTTCAGCGGTCGTGCCGTCGAATCACTCCACAGCGACGGCCGCACGGGTACGGCGGTCGAGATCCGGGTCCACGTCGAGACCGAGCGCGGCGCCGTACGGTCGTCCGACGACACGTTCGAGGTTGCCGGCGCCGACTCCGCCGTACTGATCGTGGCCGTCGGCACCGATTGGGCGGGCGAGGACCCAGTCCGACAGGTCGAGGCACTCACGACGACAGCAGTCGCGGCCGGGTACGACGGCATTCTGTCGGCCCATGTCGACGATCACGCCGGCCTGATGCGGCGGGTGTCGCTCGACCTCGGCGCGGAGCCCGAAGCGGTCGGCCTCCCGACCGATCGGCGACGCGACCGACTGACCGGCGGGCAGCGGGACAGCGGGCTCCTAGCCTTGTACTTCCAGTACGGGCGCTATCTCACCATCGCCGGTTCTCGCGCGGACTCACCGCTGCCACTGGCGCTGCAAGGACTCTGGAACGACGGCCTGGCCAGCAGCGCATCGTGGAGCAACGACTTCCACCTCGACATGAACACCCAGCAGAACTACTGGGCCGCCGAGCCAACCGACCTCGCCGAGTGCCACACTCCCCTGTTCCGGTTCCTCCAGCTTCTGGCCGAGACCGGCCAGACCACCGCAACGCAGATGTACGACGCACCCGGCTGGGTCGCGCACACCGTGACGAACGCCTGGGGCTACACGGCCCCGGGCACCGCGATGGGCTGGGGCCTTAACGTGACCGGCGGTGCCTGGCTGGCCACCCACCTCTGGGAACACTACGAGTACGGCGGCGACGATCAGTTCCTGACCGACCTCGCCTACCCGGTCCTCCGGGGCGCCGCGGTCTTCCTGCTGTCCTATCTCACCGAGGAACCAGACTACGGCCGGCTTGTCGCCGGTCCGTCCGAGTCCCCCGAGAACTGGTACGTCGCTCCCGACGGCGCTCGGTGCTCGATCGCCATGGGCAACACCGTCGACCGCGTCTTCGCCGAGGCGATCCTACGAGCCTGCGCGGCCGCGGCGGAGGTGCTCGACGTCGACGCGGACCTACGCCAGCGGATCGCGACGGCGCGGGCACGACTGTCGCCGTTCACGATCGGCCGGCAGGGCCAGCTGCAGGAATGGCTGCATGACTTCGAGGAGGCGGATCCAGCCCACCGCCACACCTCCCACCTGTGCGCGCTCTTCCCCGAGCGGCAAATCGCACCGCGCACGACTCCCGAACTGGCCCGCGCCGCCGAGGTCACGATCGCGCGACGCCAGAGCGCGCCCGGCTGGGAACAGACCGAATGGGTCGAGGCCAACTTCGCCCTCTTCCACGCTCGGCTGCTGCACGGCGACCAGGCGCTCGCCCACCTGACCAGCCTCGTCACCGACGCCAGCGAAGCGAACCTGATGAGCTACTCCGTCGGCGGCGTCGCCGGAGCCGCCCAGAACATCTACTCCTTCGACGGCAACGCCGGCGGCACCGCAGCCATCGCCGAAATGCTCCTCCAGTCGGACGGCAACGAACTCGAACTACTCCCCGCGCTCCCGGCATCCTGGCCCAACGGCTCCGTCCGGGGACTCCGCACCCGAGGCGGCTTCACCGTCGACATCACCTGGCAGAACCGCCGACTCCAGCACGCCCGAATCCACCCCTCGAGAACCACCACCCATCGGATCCGGTACGGCGAGACCACCACCGAACTCACTTTCACCGAGCAGGAGCCGCTCAGCCTCAGCGCCACGTGAGGGTGTGGCAGTTGGCGGAGGCCCCGACCGGCGAAGCGGCCCTGGCCGAGATCGGCACCCAACTGCCCGCGGTGGTACTGCTCGACGTGATGATGCCCGGACTCAACGGCGTCGAGGTCGTCCGCCGGCAAACCAGGCGAGAACAAACAGCCGTGACCCACATCTACGACCCTGTGGAGAGGCAGCCTCAGATGGAGACGTGGACCGATCGTGGTTGCGCCGCGATGCTGAGGGCGACCAGGGCGAGGAGGACGGCCGCCAGCGCGAGTACACCTGCGACCGTTACGCGGAGCATCAGCGCGCCGGCGGCGGCGCCGGCGAGCATAGCGGCGACCGATGCGATGCGACGCTGCGATTTCCCGCCACCTCCACCGGCCAGGACGCTGTCCGCAGCCACTCCCACCAACGCCATCGTGAGCACCGTCGTGGTCATGTCGCGGACCGCCATGCGCCGTACTGTCGCGTTCTGCAGGCCAGAGCTGACGGCGAGTACGACGATCGTGACGAGCGCGAGCCGCCCGCGGTAAGGAAGCAGGCCCAGGCCAACGGCGACGGCAACCACCGCGACGAGCAACGCCTGGAACGAGAACGCCACGCCAAGCCATACTCGCGGTCGATCGCCGAGAATCGTCCCGAGCCGGCCGCCGAGGACCGCTCCGGCGAGGAAGCCGGCGATCGCGGTGACCGATGCGGCAGGCGACAGGTCCGAGCCAGGATCCAGAGAGAGGCCCAGAAACACCACATTTCCAGTCATGTTCGCCACGAACACGTGACCCAGTCGAAGGTAGCTCACCGCATCGACGAGCCCGGTGACCGCAGTGAGCACCAACAGGAGCGCTACCGTCGCACGGTCGTCCAACGGTCTTTCCGCCGCCAGGTCGTCGTCGCCGAATCGAGACCGATGCGGGGCCAGCCGACCCCAGACATGCCGCCAAGCGCTCATCGCACCAGCAGCCGGTTCAGGACCTCGAACACAGCGGCGATGTCACGCCGCTCATAGCCCAGTGCCCGGGCGACCGTCAGCATCTCGTCCGCGACGGTGGCGGTCGGAAGCGGTACCGTCAGCGCACGCCCCGCCTCCAGTGCGAGGACGAGATCCTTCTGCATCAGGCCGATGTCGAACCAGGCCTCGTCGGGAAGATCCAGCAGCAACTGCTCGCGCGCCCGCAACATCGGCGACCCGATCGGACTCGCGGTCATCACCCGAAGCGCGACCGCCCGGTCCACCCCGGAACGCTCAGCCAGCAACAGACCCTCCGCCACAGCGAGGACCTGGACCGCAAGGCTGATGTTGATCCCGAGCTTCAACGCCAAGCCCTGCCCGTTCGAGCCGACGTACGTCGGATGCCCCAACACGCTCAGGACTGGCTCGACCCGCGCGTACGCTGTCTCGTCCCCGCCGACCATGATGGTCAGCGTCCCGGCGCTCGCCTGCGGAACACTGCCCGAGACCGGTGCGTCCAGCAGCCTGGCCCCCGTGTCTGCCACCCGGGCGGCCAGCTCGCGACTCGCCCGCGGACTCACGGTACTCAGGTCGGTCCAGACCTTGCGATCGTCCAGTTCCGAGATGATGCCATCAGCAACGATCGCGAGCGCCGCATCATCGGGAATCGACGTGAGAACGACCTCAGCCTCCTTGGTCACAGCTCGAGGATCGTCGCGCCACCGAAGGCCCTTGGCAATCAGCGGCTCCGCCCGCCGGCGCGTCCGGCTCGTCCCGTACACCTGGTAGCCGGCATCCAGGAAACGTGTCGCCATCGCACTGCCCATGTGGCCCAGGCCGACAAGCCCGATCGCCGGACGGCTCGCCGTACTCGCCATCTCTGTCATCCTTGGTCCTCACCGCGTCCTCGTGAACTGCTGACTCCAGCTTCGCGACGGCACGGGACTGTGTCGTCACAGCCACCGCCCGTCCTCAACCCCTGCTAGCAGCAATCGCCGACGACCGCGTGCTGCGCTCAACTCATGGACCGCGTCGTCGCCTTCCTCCGCACCCACCTGAGCTGAGCGGTCGACGCGCTCGTTGGCCCTGCCAGCAGGTACAGACGTTGGTTGTCCGCGGGGACGACACGATGTCTTGGCGCGCGAAGAGTTGGCCGTATGAGGGCTCTCGTCGAACTTTCCGGTCGGCATTCACGCGTCAGCCAGACCCGTCGTGTTGCGAGCCCGACGGAGAGCACTGTCGCGGCCGGGCCGGCCATCCGCTCTTACGGACGGCCCAGCGGGCTGGCGAGCGCGTCGTCCGGACAACTTGTCGCGGGGCGCTTCCGGATCCAGTCACTTCTGGGGCGCGGCGGCGTGGGCCGCGTCTGGCTGGCGGAGGACGAGCTGCTGCGCCGACCGGTCGCCCTCAAGCAATACCTCGCACGCAAAGCCGACTCGGAGGATGCGAAGCGAGTGATCCGGGCACGCGCGCTGAACGAGGCCCGCACGGCTGCGCGGATCGATCATGGCGGAGTGGTCCGGGTCTGGGATGTCGTGCGGGACGGCAGTCTCCCCTGGCTCGTGATGGAGCCGCTGTCGGGCCGAACACTGGCAGAGATCCTTGCAGGAGAAGGGCCGCTGGCGATCGATCGGGTGACCGAGATCGCGGCACAGCTGCTCGACACGCTGAGGGCAGTGCACAAAGGAGGCGTTGTCCATCGCGACGTCAAGCCCGCCAATGTGCAACTCTGCGACGACGGTCGGGTAGTCCTGACAGACTTCGGCATCGCTTGGATGCGGGACGAGGAACTCAACTGTCCACGTGACGTACTGGAAGGCAGCCCAGCCTTCATTTCACCCGAGCAGCTCCGCGGCGATGAGCCCGCCCCGCCGTCTGACCTCTTCTCGCTCGGCGCGACGCTGTTCACCCTCCTCGAGGGCAGTCCTCCTTTCGCCAAGACCGACGTCTGGGCGACGCTCACCGCCGTTGTCCAAGACGCTCCGCGGGTGTCGCCGCGGACGGGCCGACTGGGCACAGTGATCGCCGGTCTCCTTGTCAAGGACGCCGCCCGACGGCTCAGCGCGGACGCAGCCCACACCGCCGTACTGGAACTTCACCGCCGCTGAGCGATGGAGCGCCGCGATTCCAGCCAGCAGGAAACCGTCATGGTTGCTGGCCACGATGTTTCCTTCCGGCCGGAACGGCACCTTGGAGGAACGAACCACGGCAGCAGTAAGGACAGCATGATCAAGGCTCCAGGGGCGACCGCAATCATCACGGCCGGCCACCCGATGCGCTGGCGCACGCTGGCGGTCAGCCAGCTGGCCGCGTTCATGGCACTGCTCGACGTCAGCATCGTCAACGTGGCGCTGCCGTCCATCGAGCGAGGGCTTGGTGTGTCGGCAGGAGCCGTCCAGTGGGTCGTGTCCGGCTACGCTCTCGCCTTGGGGTTGGCGCTGGTACCGGCGGGACGGCTCGGCGACCTCCTGGGCCGCCGCCGGATGTTCCTGATCGCTCTGTCAGCCTTCGTGGTGACCAGTGCACTGACCGGCGCGGCGCCGACCATCGGTCTACTCATCGCGTTCCGGCTGCTGCAAGGCGTCGCCGGCGGCATGCTGCTGCCGCAGAACTCCGGTTTGATCCAGGAACTCTTCCAAGGCGCCGAACGGGGCAAGGCGTTCGGAGTTCTCGGAGCCACGATCGGACTGGCCACGGCGACCGGCCCGGTGGTGGGCGGCCTGATCATCACCGGGATCGCCGGGCCGGATGCTTGGCGCTGGGTGTTCTACGTCAACGTGCCGATCGGTCTGGTCACCCTCGCGCTCGCCGCCCGCCTGGTGCCGAGGAATGTGGGAATCGGACGCCGCACCGCACACCTCGACCTGATCGGGGCGCTGTTGCTCGGCGGCGGAGTGCTCTGCCTGCTACTCCCGGCAGTCGACGCGGAGACAAGGGGTCTGGGCATGGACTGGTGGTTGCTCGTGGTAGCCGTGAGCCTGCTCGCCGCCTTCAGCTGGTGGGAGCTCCGCGCCGTACGTCGAGGTCGCGAGCCACTGCTCGACCCGCGACTCGCGCAGACCTCCGGCTTTGCCGCCGGAGCGATCATCGGTTCGGTCTACTTCATCGGCTTCACCGGTATCTGGCTTGTGCTCGCGCTGTTCTACCAGGACGGGCTCGGCTATTCACCGCTGCAGTCCGGCCTTGCGGTGACCCCTTTCGCGATCGGGGCCGCGGTCTCGGCCGCGATCGCGGGCCGGCTGGTGTCGAGATTCGGTCGCGCGCTGACTGTCATAGGCCTGACCGCGACCGTGGCTGGACTTGTCACCGCTGCGCTACTGCTACGGAACATGGGCAGCCAGGACGCGGCCTTGGCCGTCGCCGGTCCTCTGCTGGTGGCCGGGCTCGGTGGCGGCATGGTCACCTCATCCAACGTCACGTTGTCCCTGCGGAACGTCCCGGTGGCAATGGCGGGGGCGGCCGGTGGCGCACTCCAGACCGCCCAGCGGATCGGTGCGGCGATCGGCAGCGCCGTACTCGCGACGATCTTCTACCGAGTCCTCACAGCCTCTGCCCACGACTATCCGGTCGCAGTCTCCGACGCGCTGCTGTCCGCGTCCATACTCATGGTCATCGCCCTGCTGATGGCCATCACCGACCTGATCCGGCACCGGGCCGGCCTCGAGGCCCTGCGACGGGATCAGTGAGCCTCGAGGAACGCTATGACGGCGAGCACCCGGCGGTGGTCATCGTCTGCCTCCGGCAGACGCAGCTTGGACAGGATGTGGCGGACATGCTTCTCCACAGTGCCTTCGGTGACCCACAACCGTCGGGCAATGCCGGCGTTGGATCGTCCCTCCGCCATCAACGCCAGCACCTGCTCCTCCCGCTGGCTCAGCTCAGCGAGCGGATCATGACGCCGGCGAGCACTCACCAACTCCTGCACCAGCGCCGGGTCCATCACCGATCCACCCTTGACGATCCGCTCGAGGGTCTCGATGAAATCGTCCACGTCCGTCACGCGGCTCTTCAACAGGTAGCCGATCCGCTGGCCGTTCGCCAGCAACTCCATCGCGTGTTCGACCTCGGCATGCGCCGACAAGACCAGGATCCCGGTCGCCGGAAACTCCTTGCGAATCTCCCGGGCGACGTCCAGTCCCTCGGTGGTGTTCGTCGGCGGCATTCGGATATCCACCATCACCAGATCGGGCTTCAACTCGCGAACCAGCGGCAGAATCCAGGCGCTGTCGCCGGTCTGCCCAACCACGTCGAACCCCGACCGATCCAGCAGGCTGGCCACACCCTCGCGAAGAAGGACGTCGTCCTCGGCCAGCAGTACGCGCGCCATGACAGCACCGTCGTCCTTGCGCTTCGGCTGCTGGTGGAACAGTTCGGTCGCCATATCAACGAGTATCCCGGCTGCGGTGCCCCCGTCGCTTCCTGCCAGCGGGAATCCTCGATGCCCGCTGACTGGACCCCTACGGCTAGGGCTTCGGTCGCCTGAGGCCTAGCTACTGCAGCACCAGTGCGTCAGCCTGTGTCAGGCCGAGGTGGACGGATCCTGCGGCTCAGGTACGGCGAGCTGCCCGACAGCGACGCGCACAGTCACCGGAGCGGTGTGTGCGAACCGCAGTGTCACCGGGACGTACGTGCCGGTGATCATGGATGTCCACAAGCCTTCGAGCTCCACACCGGCGCTGTGTGACGGCCTCGGTCCGCAGAAGAGCACCACGAAGGGGCCCAGGGCAACGATGGGGCGCCGTCCCCCGCCGTCCGGCGAGGTTCAGTGGGATGGCGTGATCACGGCGTGGACGTGCGGGAATCCAAGCGCGCTCACGTCGCCGCCGAGGAAGTCCTGGATGCCGATCCGAACCAGGGTCGCCTCGGTCGGTTCGTAGAACAGCAGGCCCGCTCGATCCACACCGATCAGCAGGACGTAATGGCGCGGGAGCCAGTCACCGACCAGGACGGGCACCGGTTGGCCGGACTCCGCGGCTGCGACCGCGGCGTGGCGCGCCTTCCTTCCGCCGGGGGCCTGCCCGGCGATCCTGACCTCGTACCGCGCTCCGAGCGCGTCGACATGCCGGTTGAGCTCGGCGCTGATACCTGACGGTGTCGTGCCGAGTTTCTCCGGCCACAGCGTGTTCGTCGCGCCGTGGATGCGCTGCTCCTCGGCCGCGAGCCGTGCCTCGAACTCGTCCGCCGTTGCCGCCGCCCGAGTGCCGCCGCCGGTCGTCAGGTCGAACGCGTAGATCGGATCGGTCATCGCGCGAGCCATCACGATCACGGTGGAGCCGCAGGTCGTGTCGTCGACCTGCTTCACCAGGGCGGCGTGGTACGTGACCAGCCAGGGTCCATCGGGCTCGATCAGGTTCAGATGCTTCCGCAACCAGACCGGACTCCGGCCGTTGATCGAGTCCGCGAAGCGGACCACCTCGTCGGCGCTGTGCCCGGCCGCGAAAGCCTTGAGCACGTAGGGCTGCTGCAGCGAACCGGCTGCCGCTGCCGCGGCCAGCACCTGGCTTCGGTCCGAGGGCGACGCGGTGAGCAGTGCCGTCTCGACCCGGGCGGCCGGTGTTCGGACCTGGATGGTCTCGCTGCGGTCCGGATCGACCGTACTGCGCACGATGTCTGCGACGGGCCGCGCCGGTCCACCAACCACACCCGCTACGTGGTGGACAACAGCGGACAGCCGGTGAGAGTCCAATCCGCCGTCGACTGCTCCAGCGCCCAGCAGTGGCAGCAACGTGGCGGACACCACGGCAGGCGAGCGCAGGAGCCCGATCCGGAACCGCGACACTGTGCTGATCTGCCGGTGCGCATCCGCACACTGCCTTCTCGGCACGACCGATCCTCCGATGCGATTGACGGCGACCCTGTACCGCCGCTGTGCCCCCACGATGTCGGTTCGAAGCGAGACTTTCCTCACCGCCAGCCGCAGTCCGTGCTACCCGCTGGCAGGTACGTCCCGCGCTGCTGGGGGGCGGTCAGCTGGGTCGATCGGCAGTGAGATCGTGATAGCGGTGCCGTGTCCGACCGGGCTGGTGACGTCCATCGTTCCGCCGAGCGCGTCGACCCGGTCGCGCAGACCGACCAGCCCCGAACCGCGGTCCGGCTGCACCCCGCCGATGCCGTCGTCTCCGACGTGCAGCCGCAGGGTGGAGTCGAGCTCCTCGAGCGTCACATCGACCCGGGACGCATCGGCGTGCTTGGCGGTGTTGGTCAGCGCCTCGGCGACGACGTAGTACACCGCTACCTCCACCTCCGGCGGATACCGGCCCTTGGCGTGGTTGACCACCTCCACCGGGACAGGTGAGCGCCCGGCCAGCGCTCGGAGCGCCGGGCCCAGGCCGCCCTTCGACAGGACCGCCGGGTGTACGCCGTGTGACAACTCCCGCAACTCGTCCAGTACGGCGGTCAGGTCATCGGCGACGCGGCCGATGTCCGCGCGCACGTCCGGCAGCTCCGCGGGCACGCTGCTCTCCGCGACACGCAGGTCCAACGCCAGCGAGACGAGTCGCTGCTGCGCGCCGTCATGGAGATCCCGCTCGATCCGCCGGCGGGTCTGATCCGCGGCGGCCATGATGCGCGCCCGCGACTGGGTCAGTTTGGACCGTGCCTCGGTGTTCGAGATTGCCGTCGCGATGAGCTCGGTGAAGTCGGAGATCCGGGACTCGGTGTGCGGTGGCAGTTCCGCACGCCGCGAGGCGACCTTGATCGCTCCCCAGACCCGGCCCTCGACCAGGATCGGCACGTCGATCACCGAGGGCATGGCCGGTACGGCGCCGTCCGTACCGGCAGGCAGGTCGAACAGCGTCCCCGGCCGGGTCTCACCCGGCCATCCCCGGCCGGCGAGGAACGTGGCCTTGCCCTGCGGCTCGAGTCGGATCAGCGCGGTCGCCTCCACGGCGAACAAGGTGCCGATCTCAGCAGCGACCGCCGCGAAGACGCGATCCGGCTCGACCCCACGGGCGACCAGCGTCGCCACCCGCCGGAGTGCTCCCTGCTCGTCCGCCAGACGGCGGAGCTCGGCCCGCGCCTCGGCATTCTCGACGGCGGTGGCCACCAACTCGGTGAACGCGGCGATCTGTGCCTCTGTCTTCGGTGGGAAGCCGTCATGCCGTTTGGTGGATGCGGCGACCACGCCCCAGACGCTGCCGGCCACGACCACGGGACATCCGACCGAGGAACGGATGCCCAGGGCGCGAGCTTCCGCCGCGATCCCGCCGGCGGCGCCCGTGAAGGTCTCCAGCCGCACTGGGACACCGGATCGCCGGATCTCACGTGCGACGCTCGGACCGTCGAGCTCGAATCGCGTGCCGACCGGCAGTCCGACCTGGTCCCTGCTCCACGCGGCGATCCCGACGACCGTTCCGTCCGGCTCATAGCGCTCCATCCGGGCCAGGTCAGCGTCGCACAGCAGACCGACCTCACGAGTCACAGCCTCGAAGACCGCCGTCGGCGACGCGGACTCGGCAACCAGAGTCGCCACCCGCCGCAACGCCGACTGCTCCTCCGTCAGACGCACCGACTCCAAGGCCGCCCGCCGCGACCGCGCCGCCAGTTGCGCCACCACGACCGCTGTCACGAGGAACACTCCGAGACCGATCAGATTCTCGGAGTCGGCAACCGCCAGGGAGCCGATCGGCGTCAGGAAGAAGAACGCGAAGGTCACAATGCTCAGGACCGAAGTCAGAGCGGCCAACCGGGCGCCCCAGACGATCGCGACCGGCAGAACCGCGAGGAGATAGAGCACCAGTAGGCCCGCCACCGCAACGTGTCGCTCGAGGACCGCCACCGCAGCGGTCACGCCGGCGACCAGCACCACGCTGGCGGCCGCCCCGGCCAACCAGCGAGCACTGAGCTGGTCAAGCACCCGGCTGAGGGTCATCGCACCTTCTCCCTAGCCGAACGCTAACGGACGTGCGCGCCCGCTGACGACTCGTCGGCTCTTGCTGCGGCCGACGTACCGGGTAGCAGGAACTGGATTGGGCGTTGGCTTCGATGACCGACGCCCCGGCGGGGAGCACCATCGAGGACATGACTCTGCTGCGCTACTTGGTCAACCGGTCCGCGCTGCTACTGCGGACAGTGACCCTCGCCCATACCGGATCGGACGCAACGATCCGGACGCCCGGGCATCACGGTCCCAGGCCGTTAATGATGCCAGTGGCAACGACCAGGCCGGTCTGGCTGAAGTTCTCTCAGACGGCCGGGCAGGCGTCCCTGGTGCCCTGCGTCATGGCGATGCACCGATCCGTCGAGATGCACGTCGCGCGCCGGGCCGGTGTCGCACTGACGATCCAGCAGCTCCGCGAAGCCGCGGTCTACTCGGTGACGTACGACGAGTCCGTCGGGCGCCACGTGCACGAGGTGTTCGCGCCGTTCGGCATCACCTATCAGCCGATCAGCGGCGTCTCCTGATCTAGGGGGCCGCCTGGGCAGCCGCCAGGAAGTGCAGGCTGTCGTCGACGATGAAGCAGCGCAGTGCCATGCCCTCAGCATCGCCCACGCCACTCCCCCACACATTCCGGGTACCGGGACCTCTTGCCGGATCCCCCCGGGCCGATCCCCGGCTCCAGCTGCGGACGCGTCAGCCGTTGTGGTCGGGTACAGAGATCGGCAGCGTGCATGACACCGTCGTACCGCCGTCTGCGGGGCTACGGACGGTGAAGGTCCCGCCCAATGCGTCGAGGCGGTCCTTCAAACCGACCAGTCCCGATCCCAGGGCCGGATCCGCACCTCCGACGCCGTCGTCGCGCACGGACAGCCGGAGCCTGCCCTCGGCAACCTCGGCCTTCACCTCGACGAGCGTCGCGTTCGCATACTTGGCCGCGTTCGTCAGCGTTTCCGAGACCACGTAATAGGCCGCCACCTCGACCGGCTCCGGCAGCCGGCCGTCGATCGCCGCGTCGAGCTCCACCGGTACGGCCGAACGCCGTGCCAGCGCACGCAAGGCCGGCCGCAGCCCCGACTCCGAGAGGACCGCCGGGTGGATCCCGCGGGAGATCTCCCTGAGTTCGTCGATGACCTCCACGAGCTCGGTGGCGATCTGCTCGACCTCGGCGCGGACCTCCTCCGATGCCGTCGGCTCGGTCGCCACCGATCGCAGACCGAGGGCGAGCGAGACCAGACGCTGCTGAGCGCCGTCATGCAGATCGCGTTCGATCCGGCGGCGCGCGTCATCCGATGCGGTCACCAGCCGGGCCCTCGACGTCATCAGCTCCGCCCGGCCCTGCGCATTCGCCACCGCAGTCGCGACGAGATCGGTGAAATCCGTCAGTCGCCGTTCAGTGTCGGACGGCAGTGGTCCCTCCGTGGACCCGATCGCGATGAGCCCCCATACCCGGCGGTCGACATGAACCGGCATCCCCACGGCCGCACGCAGGCCTTCGCGCAGATACCGCTCCCCGCCCGGGATCTTGCTGTAGTCGTCGATCCGGGTGGCCCGCCCGGTCCGCAACACGGTCGAGGTCAGGCCGGTCGGCGGATAGCCGGTCCACAGCTCACCGACCCGCACGTGCGGTCCCGTCGTACCCTCGCTCGCGACCAGCGTCGCCGTACCGTCGGCCTCGAACCGGATCATCCGGGCCGTGTCGTTGCCGAAGTGCCGCGAAACCTCCCTGGTCACCGCCGCGAACAAGGCATCGGGCGGTTCGGCCGCCGCGACCAGCATGGCCAGGCGGCGCAACGACGCCTGCGTGTCGGCCAGATCGCTCCGCTCCTTCTCAGCCTCGGCAGTACGACGGCCGGCCTCTATCGTCACTGCGCCGACGGTCACCGACATCACCAGGAAGAGGCAGAGCAGCAGCACGGTGGCCGCGTTCAGCTCCCGCAGCGGCGGAAGGAAGTACCAGTCGAACGCCTGAATCACGACGACACCTACCGGCAGGGCGTACATGATTCCGGCCAGTCGAGCCACGCCGAAGACGACCGCGAGCAGAAGTACGCCGAGGACGACAGCCGGCACCCGGTCTCGTGCCGCCGAACACACGACGGCGGCAAGCACGAAGGCACCGGCTCCGGCGAGGAGCGCGGCGACGATCTGCAGCACCAATCGCCCGCGGGGCGGGGTCCACCACCAGGTGGTTCCGCGAGATTCGTCCGGTCGACCGCCGGTGGGGCCCATCCAGGACCTGCCGGAACCTGTCACCACCTGTCGAGCCTCCCACTGCCGTTCGCAGCGCACAACGGCAGGCAATCATCCGCGCGGGCCGTCCGTCATGGATGCTAGCGGGAATCTTGCCCGGACCCCTGCTAGCCGGAATGCGCGGGCGGTCGCTGACTGTGATGCTTGAGCACGTGGTGAAGTGCTTGATCGTCGACGACAGTACGGCGTACCTCGCGGCGGCCCGGCGACTGCTGGAGCGGCAGGGGTTCACGGTGGTCGGTGTCGCGTCCAACGGTGACGAGGCCGTCCGCAGCCTCGACGAACTGCGACCCGACGTCGTCCTCGTCGACATCGATCTGGGCGGCGAAAGCGGTCTGGAGGTCGCCGAACGGCTGGACGGGAGGCCGGGTTCGGCGTCGACGCCGATCGTGCTGATCTCGACCCATGCCGAGGAGGACTTCCGGGACCTGATCGCCGAGAGTGCAGCCGTCGGGTTCATCCCGAAGGCGGAGTTGTCCGCACACGCGATCGAGGTGTTGCTGGGGAGAGCCCCTGACGGCCCTCGTGGCTCGTGACCACCAAGTCGGGATCGCCCGCGGTCGGTGTACATCCGCAGGCCCTGCGTCAGGCCGCCGCGTGCTGGGCCTGAGGTGCCGGCGCGAGCAAGTCCCGAAGCGCCTTCCGGCCACGGTGCAGCCGGGACATCACCGTTCCGAGTGGGATGCCGACGAGGCCCGCGATCTCCTTGTAGCTGAAGCCCTCGACATCGGACAGCAGGACGACCTCGCGGTACTTCGCGGACAGCGAGGACAGCGCCGCTCGAAGCCGCTCGTCCGGGATCGATGCGATCACGGTGGTCTCGGCCGAGACGTGCGCCGTACGCCGCACCACAGCCGGGTTCCGTTCCCAGTCCTCGTGGACGGCACGGGGCCGGATCTGTGCTTGGCGGAACCCGTTGATGAACACGTTGCGGAGGATTCTCTGCAACCAGGCCGACAGGTTCGTCCCCGGCTCGAACCGCCCGAAGCCACGGTAAGCACGCAGGTACGTCTCCTGCACCAGATCCTCGGCATCCGCCGGGTTGCGGGTGAGCCGGTAGGCTGCGGCGTAGCAGCGTGGCAGCAGCGGCAGCGCCTCCGCTTCAAAGCGAGCCTTGAGCTGTTCGGGACACTGGGTTCGCACGCTTTCAGGATTCCGCGGGCGTTCTGTTCTGTCGTCGCGGCAAGCGGCAACTTCGACCCCCTGCTGGTTGCCACTCGGTGTACCCGCCAGCAGGTAGCCGAGCGAGCGCTGCCGTTGGGAATCGGTCATGATGCGACGCTATGCCGGTCTGCGTCGGCCTGGTGTGCTGTCTGTGCGCAGGTCTCGGTCAGGTGTGCACGGTGCTTGTCCTGGTGCAGTGCGCGCCATTCGCGCGGTGACATGCCGAAGGCCTCGCGGAAAGTGCGGCTGAAGTGAGTAGGGTCGCCGAAGCCCCAGCCATGCGCGACGGCGGAGATCGTCCGACCGGTCGCCGCGCTTCTGGCGAGCTCGCGCCGGCACCCCTCCAGCCGACGTACCCGGATCCATTCACCCAGTACGACGCCGGACCGCGACAGTGTCGTGTAGAGGTGCCGGACAGAGATGTTGTGGGCCCGGGCGATCTTCGTGGCGGTCAGATCGGGATCGGTGAGATGCTGCCGTGCGAACTCCATGATCCGCAGGGCGAGCGTGTTCTCCATCGGTTCCAGGTCAGGTGCGCCGTCGCCGAGCTGGGAGGCGACGACTGCCCGGATCAGCTCGATCGTCGGAGCCTCGAACACATCCAGGTCCGCCTCGGTGGCCAGCCGGTGGTCACCGACCAACTGCCGCAGGTACGTCGCCGCGAGGTTCGCGACCGGATTCGGTGAGCCGAGGCACAACCCCGCGACACGGGTGAGCGCCTCGTCGGTCAGCGCCAGGCCGGGCCTAGGAATGCGTACGGAAAGCTGGTTGTTCCTGTCCAGACTGGTCGACAGGTACGGCTGGCTGCAGTCGAGCAGGATCAAATCGCCCCGGCTGAGCAGCGTTCGCCGGTTGCCCTGGACGACGGACCGCCGACCGCCCAGCTGTAGCTCGACGACGATGCTCGGCTTGGAATCGGCCCGGGCCAGTCGTACTGTGCGCCGCACGGTAAACGGCGTCGTCCTGACCATCAGGATCGACAATGTGCCCAGCCTGCGACCGGCACCTCTCGCGGACACCTCGTCCGGACCAACATGATGCTCGATCTCGACCGGCACCGCGGCGCCGCCGATCGCGTCCCGCAAGAGACGGAGTCGGTCGTCCGGCGGCATCTTCGCGGTGTCGAACAACTCGGGCAGCGAGCCGTTCCGGTGGGACGGCACCAGTTCGAGGTCGTGAGCCATTGCAGCCTCCTGTCGATCATCGCGCCCATATCTGGGCGGCAAATACGACGCTAGGAGGCCAGGCGCCACTCCGGCATCGGCCATCCGACGCACCGACGACCCAATTGAGCAGAAGCAGTCACCGCGTTGCGGCGCTATGTCCACGATGCCGCGCATGTGGGACCAGATCAGATTACTTGCTGACGGCAACAGGAGAGGCGCCCCGGCCGAGGTCGGTCCGGGACGCTTCGTGCCGCAGCACTCAGTCGAGCGGGCGGAGTTCGTCGGCGTACGAGACCGAGGTCCGGCGGAGGACGCCGGATCTGACGGAGTACTGACCCATGCGCCACAGCGGGGGGCTGTAGGCGTGGACGGTGACGCTGCCCTTCTCGACACCCATCAGGCGATGGATATGGTCAGGGCCGAAGCCGTAGACGTCGCCGGCCTCCACCTCGGTCTCGATCGACTCGGTGCCGATGGCCAGGTTGTGCTCGACCAGCTTGCCGCGGGCGACCGCGACGGCGCCCGAGGAGACGTCGTGGTCGTGCCAACCGGTGTCGTTGACCGGCGTCCAGCAGATCAGCCATACATCGACGTTGGCGTCGCGGTGCAGCGAGGCGAAGACACGCTCCTCGTCGGAGTAGGCGACCTTGCCCTCCCACAGGTGCGGCTGGGCCGCGATGGACGCGGCGACCTCGGACAGCTCCGTGCGGTCCAGGTCCCGGCCTGGAAGGTCGTCCAGCGACAGGCGACCGGTCAGCTCCACGAGCCGACCGGCCTGGCGCGCTGGTACGACATCGGTTGCCGGCTGAGCAGTCACCGCAGAAATCCCGGACGGCGACGGTCACGACTTGCGATCTCCTCGCGGTGCCTGTTCGCCTTTTGGCGAGAGCGCATGACGGCAGCCGTTCCGATGATCAGCAACGGGACATCGTTCGATCTGATCCACCCGAAGAAGCTCTTTCCACTGCTTTCGCGTCGCGTTTCCGGCCGGGTCGCGTTCTTCGCTCGGACCGCGTCGATGACGTCCTCGGTCCGCTTCGCGCTTTCGGTCAGGGTGCTGAGCCGCTCGGAAAACCGCTTCATGGCGGGCTCCTTTCTCTCTGTGTGGGATGTACCCATCTGTTCGCGTCTGCGCTGAGAACGTTATGTCTGATCCGGTGGGTGTGACCGGCGCACAGTGCTCAACGTCTCGGCATTTTGCGCACACCGTTATCGAGCACCTCGGCCACGCGTGAATCTCTGCACGAAAGCCGGGATGCCGAGCATGATGCGCAGACCAGGCCGGGCCGCGCGCGCGTACGGTCGTAATCTCCACCTGACGACCTGGAGGTCACATGAGCACCACAGACACGAGCGCCGAACAGCACCATCCAGTCGTCCTCGCAGCCATGAACAAACGATCGCAGGACCTCCAACTGCTGATCGCCGACAAGATCACCGCGTTCGCCGGCTCGATGCCGTTCGTCTACCTCCATGCCGTGGGATTCGCGCTCTGGATGCTCTTCGTCGAGTCCAGTCCTTGGCCGACTCTCACTCTGATCGTCTCCCTCGAGGCGATCTTCCTGTCCACGTTCGTCATGATCGGACAGAACCGGCAGGCCGCATTCCAGCAGGCCAAGGCGGATCACGACTTCACCGAGCAGGAGCTGGAACTCAAGGACAACACGAAGCTCACCCGGGAGATTCACACGCTCACCGCCGAGCTGCACAAGCACTTGATCCGGGACACGAGTAGCGAGCAGCCCCAGCAATAGCCCACCTCATCGATCACGTCGCACCGGAATGGGTGGTGCTCGCGCGTTCAGGAGTCCGGGTGGCCTCGCCGTCTGAGGTGGCTTTTTCGGGGGCCTTGACCTTCGGGGAGAACGAGCACCTTTACGGCAGCCGCTACGGGGATCGCCATGATCGCGCCGGCCAGGCCGAACAGACTGCCGCCGATCAGGGTGACCAGCAACACCGCAACGGAGGACATGTTGACGGTGCTGCGCAGCACACGCGGTGCGATCAAGTAGTTCTCGGCCTGCTGGTAGAGGATGAAGAAGAGCAGCACAATGACGGTTCTCGGCCAGATGCCCACGGTGAAGAGCGAGACGACGAGACAGATCGCCGCGGCGAGCGTCGCTCCGATCATCGGGATCAAGTCAGCGATCGCGACCGCGGCGGCGAGCGGCAGGGCGAACGGAACTCGCACCAGCGTGAGACAGGCAAAGGCCGCCACGCCGGCGATCAGGGAGATGGCGACGTTGCCGAGCATGTAACCACCGACCTTGTCGACCACGACATCTGTGATCTCAGCGACCCGATCGCGGCGGCCGGGAAACAACCCGGGCAGTCCCTGCCGAATGTGCGGGAGGCCCGCCATGAAGTACATCGTGAGGACGAGCACGGTGATGGTGGACGCGGCCGTTCCGATGAACCCGTGGACGAAGCCGACGGCGCCACCGGCGAGCTTGGCCGGGATCCCGGCTACCAGGGCGCTCAACCGGTTGGTGAGGTCGTACCGGTCGGTGACCTGGCGTACCGCCGTCGACTCGCCGGACAGCCTGTGGAGGTAGCCGGGAAGGTCGGCGAGGAGCTTGGTGCCCTGGTCGACGATCGCAGGCACGACCGACCACATGAAGCCCGCTACGACCGCCGCGCCGACCAGGCAGACGACGGCCACGGCGGTCGAGCGGCGCAGGCCCCGCCTCAGCAGCCACTGCACCGCCGGATCCAGACTTACCGCGAGGAACAGCGCGAAGAGGACCAGCACGAGGATGCCGCGTACGGCGTAGAGACTGAATGCGCCGAGCAGCACTGTAAGCACGCCGAGGGTACCTGCGGCCGCCCACCGGAACACCGTGGCGGATGGTACGGGCGCGATCCCCGGTGGGGTCGTTGCGCGAGTGCCGGCCTCGGCCCGCGACTCGGAGTCGTCACGGTCGTCTCGGTCATCGGCTGCCACGGCCATGGCATCTCCAGTCGGTCGCGTCCGGGTCGATCCGCGCGGGTCACGGCAGCCACGATAAGAAATCTGCTCGCCTTTCGAATCACGGAAATCCGTGGTGGGCAAGCTGATCCGGCCGCTTCGAATCCTGAAGGTGGGTAGTCATGCCGCCGCGCACAACCACTACGGGATCTGGTGATTCGAGCTACCCGCTCCGGCTCATACGTTCGGTTGCAACCGAGATCCGCACGGTGCGGGTTCGCGACGCATGGGAGTTCAAATGACGAATGACGAACTGCAGCTGAACGTTGCCGACGAACTGTTCTGGGACCCCAAGGTCGACAGCGAGGCGATCGCGGTGTCAGCCAAGGAAGGCACGGTGACACTGCGCGGAACGGTCGGCAGCTTCCGGCAGAAGAGGGAGGCCAAGAAGGCGGCCAAGCGCGTCTACGGGGTCGTGTACGTCGACAACGAACTGGAGGTGCGGATCCTCAACGAGCAACGGCGCGACGACGCTGACCTACGCGGCGATGTCCTGCAGGCGCTCGTCCTCGACTCGCTCGTACCGAGCACCGTCGATGCCAAGGTCAAGGACGGATTCGTCACCCTCACCGGCTCCGTGGACTGGCAGTACCAGCGCTCGGAGGCTGCGTTCGTCGCCGGAAACATTCTCGGAGTCATCGGTGTCGAGAACGACATCTTCCTGGAGACCCCGACCCCTTGGCCCGCCGACGTCGAGGATTCGATCAAGAAGGCCATGCAACGTGACGCCAAGCTCGACGCGGAGAACATCCAGGTCGAGACGGCGAGCGGTACGGCGACTCTGACCGGAAACGTGCGTTCGTGGGCCGAGCACGACGCGGCGGTCGCCGCGGCCTGGGCTGCTCCGGGCGTGACCGACGTCAACGACCGCCTGAGCATCTTCTACTGAGCACACGCCAAGGCCGGAAGCACCCGCGATGGTTCGATCACGGGGGTGTTGATCAATCGCGGGTGTTCAGGCCTTCGCAACCGCCATCTGGCCTGGCTCCACGTCAGGCCGGATGGCGATGTCCGCCACTGAATTCCTTTGTCTAGGAGCGTTTCCATGTCCATCTCCAATTCATTGCTCTGGCGCGGGTTGCTGGCGATCGTGATCGGCATCGTGTCGGTGGCGTGGCCCAATGTCACGGTCGGAGCGCTGGTGATCCTGTTCGCCGTGTATGCGTTCATCGCGGCCGGGTGGGATGCGGTCGCCGCGTTCAGCAGCGACCGCGCCGGACCAGTCCTCGGATGGCTCCTGCTTTCTCTCCTCTCGATCGCCGCAGGGATCGTCGCACTGGTGTGGCCGGGCATCACGGCGATTGTGCTGACGGTGTGCGTGGGGGTCTGGGCCGTTGTCACCGGCGTCGTCGAGATGGTGGTGACCTTCCAGGGAAGCAAGACGGCCGGCGAGCGTGCCCTGTGGATGCTGACCGGACTCGTGTCGGTCGCGTTCGGAGTCGTGCTCTTCATCCGGCCGGACATCGGCGCGCTCTCGCTGGCCACCGTGTTCGGGTTGTACGCCATCGTCTATGGAGTGTCGGGCGTGGTGTTGTCGATCCACACCCGGAAGGCAGGCGCCGCCGCTCCCCAGACGGCCACCGCCGCGGCCTGACGCCGCAGCGGCACACAGGTGGCCCCGCGAGCACCGGGTTCCAACCCGAGGCGGGGTCGGCCTGTGGCTACCCGCCCTACATCCCCCTGCGAACATGGAAGGGCAGGCCATGCTCAGTGATGCCAAGCACCGCAAACTGACTGAGATGAAAACGCCGCCGCGCCTGAGTGCCAGGAAGGCCACCGCCACTCCCCTGTGCCAGGCCGACGCGGGACGTTCGAGCGGACCGATCTGGGCCTCACTCGAAGCTGAGCTTCTCTCCGCCGCCGCCACTGGTGAGGACCTGCACGCGGGACTCACCGAGGTCGCCACGGTCCTGCGACAGCGCAGCGGGGTCGCCGGCGTCGAGTGGTGGCGTGGGACCGGCCACAAGTCCGTGTTCCACCTGGTGCTCAAGGAAGGATCAGTGGGGCCGAGGACGGCGGTTCCGCTCGGCGCGGCCGGAGCACTCGTGCTTGTCGGTGACGTCTCCGCTCGCCTGATCTCAGCCGTCTCCCGCGTCGGACCGGTGCTGCATCACAGGTCGATCGCCGAGCAACTGGCGGACGAGGCCGAGCGCCTAGCGCGACAGAACGAGGCGCTCGAAGACCTGGTGGCGCTCGTCGCCCATGACGTGAGGTCGAGCCTGCTGTCCGCTCTGGGAGGTGACGGCCCGGGAGAGAACAAGATGCCGGCGCTCGAGCTCGTCGACTCGATTCTCGAGGCGGTGCGTGCCGACCAATCACCCAGAGGTGTAGCGTCGGTCGCCGACTGCGTACGACTGGCCGCGGCGGATCTCGGCGGCGTCCCTGCGGATCTCGTGACGAGCGTTGGCGGAGACGTTCCGATGCCACACGCTGCCCTCCGGTTGGTGCTGCGCAACCTGCTCCGAAACGCGGTGGCCGCCGGCGCCAAGAGGATCCACATCTGGGCTCGCACTCTTGGCGATCGCACCATGCTGATCGTCGACAACGATGGCGCCAAGCTGGGGGCGACGGAATGCTATGCCACCGGTACTCAGCTCGGTCTCGCTCTGTGTCGTCGGCTTGTTGCGAGGTGCGGTGGAGAGCTCCAACTCAGACCACGTGCCGTCCGCGGAACGCGCGCCATGCTGGTCTTGAGTGGAGTCTGCGAGTGATCCGGGTGCTGCTCGTCGATGACCACCAACTGTTTCGCTCGGGGGTCCGGGCGCGGCTCCGGGAGGAGGACGGCATCAGCACTGTCGGCGAAGCAGGCACTGCTGGGCGGGCGGTGATCGTGGCTCGTGCGCTGCAGCCCGACGTCGTACTGCTGGATCTGGTGCTGCCGCGAAAGAGCGGCAGCGAGACCATTCCAGAGCTGTTGAAGGCCGCGCCGTCGATGAAGGTGATCGTCGTCTCGTCCCAGAGCAGACCGAGCTCAGTACGCCAAGCAATCGCCGCCGGAGCGCGCGGCTACGTGCTCAAACGAGCCTCCGAAGCCGAACTGATCGACGCCATTCGTCGGGTCGCGACGGGCGAGCGGTACGTCGACCCCGATCTTGGCGCCCAACTCGCCGGTGCGGACTCCGTGCCGGAGCTCGAACCGCTCTCGAATCGCGAGCTCGATGTCATCCAGTTGCTCGCCCTCGGCTACACCAACGCGGAGATCGGTGCGAAGCTCTACCTCTCTGTGCGCACCGTGGACACGCACCGGGCACACATCATGCGCAAGCTTCGCCTCGGCACGCGCGCCGAGCTGGTTCTCTTCGCGCTCGCAAACGGCCTGATCGGAAGCGCGTGAGGTCCCCGCACGCACGTGCGAGGATCATGCTTGTGGGTGAAGATGTCTCATCACGCGAGCCGACCCCCGAGGAGGGCCTGCGCATCGTCCTGGAGCGCTTCGACGTGGGAGTGGTCGTACGCCGGATGATGCTGGGCTACCGCCAGCTCCCGGCGTACACCCGCTTCGACCTCCTGCGGGACCATACGCCGTGGGTGCGGTGGAACGTCGATCTCTTGCTTCGCTGGATGATGCACGGGACGCCTCCAGATGAGTACGTGCTGTCCGAGCTGCGCGAGTTCGTCCGTGATCGCGCGGCGGCCAGCCTGCCGATCGAAGAAGGCATCTTTGTCTATCGTCGGGGTACGCGGATGCTGTGGGACGCGCTGGTGGACCTCTCCAGCGACGTGGACCGGTCGCTGTTGACCGCGAACGCCGACAGCCTGTGGAGTTACCTCGACCGATACCTGGACATCGTCGTGGACACGTTCGCCCTCGTCTATGCAGACCAGGAAGACATGCCGTCCACAGCCGGCGACCGTCGCGCCGGTGCTCTGTTCGACCGGCTGTGCGCCGCCGGGTTGCCGATCACGATTGAGGACACCGACCGCGCGGCCCGGCTCGGTTTTGATCTCTCGTTGCCGTTCTGCCCGTTCACGGCGGAGCTTGTGGGCGGTTCGGTCGCACATCACGCCGCTCTGGCTGCGCGGTTGCGCGGCACGGCCGCGCTCGCCTTTACCGAAGGCGTCCGGGTCACCGGGCTGACCCCGCCTGCGTTCGCGTGGGAAGGATTCCTCGCGGACCGTCGGCTGGTGCTGGCACAGGACCCACCAACGCCCAGGAACCGTCTCGGGTCGGCGGTCGACAGCCTCCGGTCCCTGAGTCTCCTGGCGACAGAGTCCAGGCGCCGCGGACGTGTATCGGCCGAGGACTTCGGACCCCAGCTTCTGCTGGCAGACTCGCCCGCGCTGGCTGAGCGGATCACCAAGCGGGTGCTCGGCCCGCTCACCGGGGCCGGCACAGCGGACCTCGCGACCACCCTGCGCAGTTTGGCCGCACACGGGTTCGACGCGTCGGCGACCGCCGCCGCGATCCCGGTGCACCGCAACACGCTGCTGCACCGGGTGAAGCGGATCGAGAAGCTCACCGGCCTCAACCTCAGGGAGCAGCAAGACCGCAGCCTTGTACTGCTTGCCGTCATGTGGGAGACCAGCCCGGTACGCCGGCGGCTGGCCTCCAGCTGACCGGGGTCGACGGGCAAGCGACGCAACTGGCGCACAGCGGCGCCTGAAGGCCGGGTCTTCGGTGGCCTACGCTGCCTATGTCGGCGAGACTCGGCAGTGGAACGGCAGGACATCGATCATGGGCGTGTCTAGCGGTGATCTTGGAACCGGGCTGCTGGACCGGCGCGGCGAGCGCGCGGCAGTGGATCGGGCGCTGGACCGGGCACGTGCAGGCAACAGCACCGTGCTGGTGGTGCGAGGCGAGCCCGGGATCGGCAAGACGGCGCTGCTGGACTATGCGGTGCGCCGGGCCTCGGCATCGGAGTTCCGTGTGGTCCGGGCCGGGGGCGTCGAGTCGGAGATGGAGCTCGTGTTCGCCGGGCTGCACCAGTTGTGCATGCCGCTGCTCGGCCGGCTGGAACAGCTGCCGAAGCCGCAGCGTGACGCACTGGCAGTCGCGTTCGGGATGCGGGAGGGGCAGGCTCCGGATCGTTTCCTGGTCGGCCTGGCCGTCTTGAGCCTGCTGGCCGCGACGGCAGAGGACCAGCCGCTGGCCTGCGTGGTCGATGACGCGCAGTGGCTGGACCGGTCCTCGCTACAGTGTATGGCGTTCGCGGCCCGGCGGCTGCTGGCCGAGCCGGTCGCGCTGATCTTCGCCGCCCGGGGGCCTGGCGGTGACCATGAGCTGGCCGGGATGCCGGGGCTGACCGTGACCGGGCTGGGCCACGACGACGCGCGGGCGTTGCTGGCCACAGCGATCGGCGGCCGGGTGGATGCGGAGGTGCGGGACCGGATCATCGCCGAGACAGGCGGGAACCCGCTCGCCCTGCTCCAGCTGCCCCGCGGTCTGGGACCGTCCGAGCTGGCCGGCGGCTTCTGGCTGCCCGACTCGCGGCCATTGGCCAGCCGGATCGAGAACAGCTTTCACCGGCAGTTCCAGTCGCTGCCGCCCCAGACCAGGCGGATGCTGCTGACCGCCGCAGCCGAGCCGACCGGCGACGTGACCTTGTTGTGGCGCGCGGCCGAACTGCAGGGGATCCCACCCGACGCCGCAGCGGCTGCCGAGACTGCCGGCCTCGTCGAGCTCGGCGCCCGGGTGCATTTCGGCCATCCCTTGGTCCGCTCCGCTGTGTATCAGGCGGCCTCGGCCGGTGACCGGCGGGAGACGCATCGCGCGCTGGCCGAGGTCACCGATCCCGAGGCTGATCCCGACCGGCGGGCCTGGCACCGCGCCCACTCCGCGGCAGGGCCTGACGAGCAGGTGGCCGCCGAGCTGGAGAACTCGGCCGGGCGGGCCCAGGCGCGCGGTGGACTGGCCGCCGCGGCCGCGTTCCTCGAGCGCGCAGCGGCGCTCACCGACCCCACGCAGCGCGCCGCACGGGCGCTGGCCGCGGCCCAGGCCAAGATCCTGGCGGGCGCGTTCGATGCCGCGGTGAAACTGCTGGGCATGGCCGAGGCCGCACCGCTCGACGGCCTCCAGCGCGCCCGCGTCGACCTCCTGCGGGCCCAGCTCGCGTTCGCGGCAAATCGTGGCAGAGACGCCTCGCCACTGCTGCTGAGAGCCGCCCAGCGGCTCGAGCCCATCGATGCCGGTCTTGCCCGCGATACCTACCTGGACGCACTGAATGCCGCCCTGTTCGCAGGGCGCCTGGCCAGTCCGGGTGGAACACCGCAGGAGGTGGCAGCGGCAGCGCGTGCGGTGCCGCGGCCGCCGCACCCGCCCCGCGCGCCCGATCTCCTCCTCGACGGCCTGGCCGCGACGTTCAGCGACGGATACGCGGCAGGACTGCCGCTTCTGCGACGTGCGGTGGCCGCCTTCGACCGGGAGACGTCCGCGGAGGAGGATCTTCGCTGGCTGTGGCTGGCCTGTATCGCCGCGGTCGACCTGTGGGACGACGACCGTTGGGACAAATTCTCCAGCAGGCACGTCCGGCTGACCCGGGAAGCCGGCGCTCTCAGCGAGCTTCCCCTCGCCCTGACCCAACGTGCCTACGTGCTCCTCTTCGCCGGCGAGCTGGCCGACGCGGCCTCCCTCGTCGAGGAAGCGGAGGTCGTCACGGAGGCGATGGGGAGCCGCATCGCGCCGTACGGCGTCCTGGCGCTCGACGCGTTGCGGGGCCGCGAACCCGAGCCTTCCGCGCTGGCCAACGCCACCAAGGAAGAAGTGATGCTGCGTGGCGAGGGCCTGGGGATCGGCCTGACCGATTGGGCGACCGCAGTGCACAGCAACGGTCTTGGTCACTATCGGAGAGCGATGGCTGCAGCCGAAAACGCCAGCGCATACCTCGCTGACGTCAGCGTCACAGTGAACTGGGGCCTGGTCGAGCTGATCGAGGCGGCCGTCCGCGCCGGGTCGCCCGAACACGGGATCGACGCCCTGCGGCGGCTGTCGGAGTCCACCAGCCTCAGCGGCACCGACTGGGCGCTCGGGATCGAGGCGCGTTCACGGGCGCTGCTGAGCGAGGGCGAGACCGCCGACCGGCTGCACCGTGAGGCGATCGAGCGGCTCAGTCGCACTCGCATGGGTGCGGAGCTTGCTCGCGCGCATCTCGTCTACGGCGAATGGCTCCGGCGCGAGAATCGCCGTACCGAGGCCCGCGAGCAGCTTCGCATCGCCCACGAGACGCTCACCGATATGGGGATGGACGGCTTCGCCGACCGCGCCCGCCGCGAGCTGCTGGCCACCGGAGAGACCGCGCGCAAGCGCACCGTGGACACGCTCACCGATCTCACCGCCCAAGAAGCTCAGATCGCCAAGCTGGCCCGGGACGGGCGCACCAACCAGGAGATCGGCAGCCAGCTGTTCATCAGCCCCCGCACCGTTGAGTGGCACCTGGGCAACGTCTTCACCAAGCTCGGCATCACCTCACGCAAGGACCTCCGTCGCCCGATCCGCCGGTGACCTCTCGAGCAACGGTCATTTCGCCGCAGCGCCTGCCAGGCCGCTCGGAGCAAGAGCACACCCGAGGCTCCGCCGCCCCCCGTACCCGGGCACAACCAGGGGACTCGACCCGGGTCTACGCCGGGGATGACACGCGCCGACCGGCGCGACAGTGACTGCATGAACGAGACATGTGACCGTGACCGATGCGGACCAGCGGTCCGGGTCGATGCAGTCGCGCGGCCTGGTCGCAGTGCCCAAATCCCGCGCTCTACGTTGTGCACCCGCACAACCCGATACCTGCCACGCTTGGCTCTTGACCTCGGACAACGGGGCAATCCCTACCGAAGGAACCCGGCCATGCCGCAGCCGGCGTTCCTGATCATCGAGGAGCGGTCAAAGTGATCACAGTGCTTCCGGCTTCCGCCGAGCTGGTCGGGCGCACGGCCGAGCTGGAGTTGATCGACTCGATGCTCGACGGGCAAAGCGGCACTGGCCTACTACTACGGGGATGCCCGGGGGTAGGTAAGACAGCGCTGCTGGACGCCGCGGCCGCCCGCGCCGGATCCGCCGGCGCGCGGGTACTGCGGGTCTGTGGCGTCGAGTTCGAGTCCGACATCGACTTCTCGGCGTTACACCAGCTGCTCTACCCGCTCCGCGACCACGTGGACCAGCTCGCCGGCCACCACCGTGACACCCTGCATCGGGTGTTCGATCTCGCGCCGGAACCGTCACTGCACCCACTCGCGGCCTCGACCGCTGTGCTCGCCATGCTGAGCAAGCTTGCTCAGGAAGGCCCGCTGCTGGTGCTCGCCGACGACCTGCCGTGGATCGACAAAGCCAGCGCGATCGCGCTGGGGTTCGCCGCGCGGCGCCTCGGCTACGACCCGATCCTGTTCTTGGCCACCGCCCGGACAGCCGCGGATGGCTTCTGCGACCGGGTCGGGCTTCCCGAACGTGTGATCGGGCCACTGGCGACGAAGGCGGCCTCGAAACTACTCGACGCTCAGTGGCCCGGGCTGGCGCCGACCGTACGGCGCCGACTGCTGACCGAGGCCGACGGCAACCCGCTCGCGCTGCGCGACCTGGCGGCCGGCCTGACCGACCGGCAACGCTCCGGCCAGGACCCACTCCCGAGATTCCTGCCCGTGACCGGGCGCCTGAAGGAGACCGTTGCCCACGCGCTCGACACGCTGCCGGCGCCGACCCGGAAGATGCTGCTGCTGGCCGCGCTCGACAAGAGCGCGCGCCTGACCACCATCGAGGCGGCGGCGCTGGGCGACGCACGCACCGACGATCTGGCCGCCGCGACCCAGGCAGCCATGGTGCATGTCGATCACGCCGCCGACCGTGTGTCGTTTCGCCATCCGCTGATCCGCTCGGCGATCGTGAACCTGACACCGGCAACTGAACGCCGGGTCGCCCACGAGGCCCTCGCCGCACTGACCGACGACCCGGTACGCCGGGCGTGGCACATGGCCGAGGCCGCGACCGGACCGGACGAGGCGGTCGCCCGGGCACTCGACGAGGCGGCCCTGTCTGCCTGGAGGCGCGGCGATCGGCCCGGCGCCGCCGACCAGGCGGCGGACGAGCTGCCGGCCAGCGATCGTCGACGCCGGGGCGCATCCGCCGCGGTGACCCTGCTCGTGCGTGCCGGAGAACTCAGCCCGGACCCGAACGACCGGTCGCGGCGACTGGTCGAGGCCGCCTACCTCGCCGGCCTCAGCGGCCAGCTCGACCAGGTGGACCGGTTGCTGGCCGATGCCGGACACCCCCAGGACACCCCGACCGGGCTGGTCTTCGCGGCCACCGCCCACCTGCTAACCAACGAGGGCGATGTCGACTCCGCCTACCGGCTGCTCGCCCGAGCGCTGGACGACGTCGCGGACACCGCCAAGCCCAGCGGCTGGGACCACCACGCGATCCTGTACACGCTGCTGCTTGCCAGCCTCTACACACTCCGGCCAGAGCCGTGGGAGCTGCTGAACAAGGCACTGGCCCGCTTCGATCCCGACACCGTCACGGCGTTTCGCTTGTGTCATGACGCCTACGTCGACCCCACCCGCACCTCCGACAACATCCGAGCCGGCCTCGCCCGCGCCTTCGACGATCTGCCGCCCGACCCCGCACCCTGGCAACTGATCCCGCTGGCCTTCGCGGCCGTAGCGATGGACGCGATGTCGGACTACCGCCACGTGGTCCGGCACATGATCGACCGTGAACGTGACGGCGGCGCGATCGCCATGGCCATTCCAGGATTGATGCTGCTCAGCCACGACTCTCATGTGCGCGGCCAGTGGGACGAGGCCAAGAAGCTTTCGCAGGAGGGACTGGACCTGGCCACGGCCTACGGCTACCACTTCTGGGAGGCTCAGATTCGCGCCCTGCAAGCGGCAGGCGCGGCCCGTCGCGGCGATGTCGACCTCGCTCTGGCCCACAGCAAACAGACCACGAGTTGGGCCGCTCCACGCCGCATCGAGGTTGCCCGGGCGTACGCCCACTCGGCCCGGCACCTCGCGGCGATCGGCCAAGGCGACTTCGACGAGGCGCATCTACAAATCTCTCAGATCGACGCACTCGGCGTTCCCAGCCCCGGCGTCCCGGGGCGATGGGTGATCCTGGACCAGGTCGAAGCCGCGGTCCTCACCGGCCGCATGGACGAGGCCCGCGGCCACGTCGCCGCCGCCGAGCAGGCCGGCATGGCCGGCATCGGCCCACGCATCGAGCTGATCGTCGCCGGCGCCGCGGCGATCGCCGCCGAAGAGACCGAAGCCGGGCCCCTGTTCGAAGCCGCCCTGGAGCTGCCCGAAGCCGACCGGTGGCCATGGGAGCATGCGCGCATCCACCTCGCCTACGGACGGTGGCTGCGCCGTACCCGCGATACCGGGCGCGCCCGTCTGCACATCCGGGCCGCCCTCGAAACCTTCGAGCGGATCGGCGCCGCCGCGATGGCACAGCAGGCCCGCAGCGAGCTACGTGCCACCGGCATCGCCACCACCAGTCGCCCCGACACCCCGACGATCCCCCTGACCGCGCAGGAACGCCAGATCGCCGAACTGGCCGCCACCGGGCTGACCAACAAGCAGATCGGCGCACGGCTGTACTTGTCCCACCGCACGGTCGGCTCGCACCTGCATCGCTTGTACCCCAAGCTCGGTATCGCCTCACGCGCTGCTCTCCGCTCGGCCCTGGAGACGATCACGGACGGCGTCGACGTCGGTCGGTGAAAGCACCGGTTCAGCCTGGCCGCAGCCGGTGATTTTGCGCCGCGCGACAGTCAAATGACCGACGACGCGACGTCGTCGGGTTGCAGACGATGGTCACATCGGCCGACACCCACGAACGACGAGGTTGACCATGCGAAGCACGGGAACGCGCCAGGCATCACGGACGCGATCGATTTCACCACTGCCGGTCCGTCCCACATCGCTCGCGATTGCCCCTGGTGACGTCCGGCCGACGAGCCACCACGACGAGCGTGCGGCCCTCGATCAGGTGCTGGCAAACGCTCGCGACGGAGTTGGCGGCGCGCTCGTCGTGCGGGGGGAGTCGGGCAGCGGCAAGACCGCGCTGCTGGCGCACGCCGTCGAGCACGCGACCACGTGGCGCGTCGCGCAATCGGCGGGCGTCGAGCCCGAGATGGAGCTCGGCTTCGCAGCGCTGCACGGTCTACTCACCCCGTTCCTGTCACGCCTGGACCAGCTTCCCGAACCGCAGCGTGATGCCGTTGGTGCGGCGTTCGGACTGGTCGCGGCGGCGACTCCGGAACGGTTCCTGGTCGGCCTGGCCGTCTTGGCGCTGCTGACCGAGGCGGCGGAGGAGCGGCCGGTGCTGATAACGATCGACGACGCGCAGTGGCTTGACGCGGCGACGGCAGACGTCCTCGCTTTCGTGGCGCGGCGGCTGATCGCCACGCCGATCGCCTTCGTCATCGCCGTACGCGAACCGACCCCCCGGCTTCGCTCCTTTGACGCACTACCGACCCTGCAGCTGACCCCGAGTACCGACGGAGAGGGATCAACGGACCCCGCTCCCGCGACCTGCGCCCTGACGATGCTCGACCTCGGGCATGGGCGCTACCAGGAGGCACTCAGCCGCGCGCTGGAGGTCTTCCACGACGATCCCCCAGAGTTCGGTACTCGAATCCTGCCCGATCTGATCGAGGCGGCTGTCCGGAGCGGCGACGGGGACACGGCGGCATCCGCTCTCGAGCGGCTCTCCGAGCGGACACGATCCAGCGGAAGCCACCTGGCGTCTGGGCAGCTCGCCCGTTCCCGGGCTCTGCTGACCGACGACGGGGAGTCTCTTTACCGACTGGCGATAGAGCACTTGCAGCAAGACGATGCCGGGGTAGACCTGGCCCGCGCCCATCTCCTGTACGGCGAGTGGCTACGGCGTCGGCGTCGTCGCCGAGACGCCCGCGAGCAACTGCGCGCTGCACAGGACTTGTTCGACGCCATCGGCTTGACGGCTTTCGCGCACCGTGCCTCGGTGGAGCTCCACGCGACCAGCGAGGCGGTTCGTCATCGCAGCGGTGAGGCCGACGAAGAGCTCACCCCGCAGGAGGCGGAGATCGCCCGACTGGTCGCCGAGGGCTCGTCGAACCGCCAGGTCGCCGCACAGATGTTCATCAGCCAGCACACCGTCGAGTACCACCTGCGGAAGGTCTTCCGCAAGGTCGGTGTCAGCTCCCGCACCCAACTCGCCCGAGCCATCCTCGTTCAGTCCCGCGGCGATGCGACCCCGGCCGCGGCCACCGCGTAGCTGCGCGCCAGAAGCCTTGTTCTACGTGCTTTCCGCAACTGATCAGCGGCCACTCCGATGTCGTGGAGCGGCTCGGCACGGAGGATCGAAGAGTCCGATGAACCGATGCGAAGGAGGACACAATGTCCTGGGACGACGATGTGACGGCGGATGTCAACGACGAGCTCTTCTGGGATCCGAAGGTGGACAGCGCGGCGATCGCCGTGTCCGCCGACGACGGCACGGTAACGCTTCGTGGCACTGTCGGCAGCCTGCGCGAGAAGCGGGAGGCGCAGAAGGCGGCGCAGCGGGTCTTCGGGGTGATCTCGGTCAACAACCAGTTGAAGGTGCGGTTGCTGGACGGCCAGGGGCGCGCTGACTCCGATCTGCGCGGTCTCGTCCTGCAGGCGCTGATGCTGGACAGCCTTGTGCCGACCACGGTCGACGCCAAGGTGACGGATGGTTTCGTCACGCTGACCGGCACGGTGGACTGGCAGTACCAGCGCGACGAGGCGGACCTCGTTGCCTCGAACATCGCCGGGGCACTCGAGGTCTTCAACGAGATCGGGATCGCGCCGTCGGCGCCGAACCTCGCGGACATGGAGGACTCGATCACGAAGGCCTTCAAGCGCAACGCCGCCGTGGACGCCGACGGGATCCAGCTCTCGACGATCGACGGCGCCGTGACGGTCAAGGGAACGGTGAGGTCGTGGGCCGAGCGCGACGAGGCGATCGCCGCCGCGTGGGCGGCGCCCGGGGTCACGTCCGTTCGAGACGACCTGATGATCAAGTACTGACCAGCGTCCAGGCACGGGCGACACCACGACGCCGTCCGTGCCTGGCGTCAACAGAATTCTCCTGGTGGTGTGTGCATGACCTCGAGCGGCATCCTCGTATCCCTGGCCGGGTTGATCGATCGCTCCGTCTACGACCGCAGAGGGTATCGGGTCGGCCGGATCGTCGATCTGGTCGTTGCTTCAGGCATCGGCGTTGAGCACCCACCGCTGCACGGCATCCTCGTCCGTAGACGCCTCAAGGTGGTCTTCATCCCGTACACCGGCATCGCAGGCATCTGCCGGTGGGAGGTCTATCTCACGACCTCAGGTCTCCAGCCGCACCCGCTCCCCGGTCATGACAACTGGGTCGCGCTGGCCCGCGACCTCCTCGATCGCCGGATCCCGATCACCGATGGAAGCAGGACTGCTCGGGTGTCCGATCTTGTCCTCGTCTGCACGGTCGACGAGGTCCGCCTGGTCGGCGCGGACCTCAGCATCCGCACCCGGCTCCGCCGCCTCGGCATCCCCCGGATGAGGCGAAGCGTCGCCCCTCAACGCGCCTACGACTGGGCAGCCCTGGCCGCGCCGTGCGAGCGCTGAGCCTCCAGGGCGGATGCGCGAAACCGTGGGCTACGGCCGCGAGTTGAACACGCTGATTATCGACCGCTCCATCACCGGCCACTCGGCTGCCACGACCAAGTAGCGAGCTCCGGGCTGATCAACGGGGCCGACTCGGCGGCGATCTTCGGCGGTGTCGGCTGCGGTGGGTCCGGAGGGTGCTACCCGATTCCAAGCCACCAGCCGTGTCCCGGGGGCCTCCCCGCGCAGGTCCCCGGACACGCATCACCCAGGTCGTCGCCTGAGGCCCACTGCGGCCAGGGCCAGTCCGATCACGATGATGATCGGACCGGCCACCGCCCAGAAGGTGGTTCCGCTCATCGCGCTGCCGCCGATGACGTCGGTGCCTTGCAGGGTGAACAACAGCCCCAGGACTGCCACCACACCACCAACAGCAACGAGTAGACCGTTCCTCATGTTTGCCGGCTCCTTCGGTCGCTACGAACGGATGAGTTCGGCTGCGCGCTCGGCGATCGCGTAGACGGTTGCGTTGGTGTTGGCGGAGATCGGCGACGGCATCGCCGACGCGTCGGCGACCCTGAGGTTGCGGATGCCGTGGACGAACAGGCCGATGTCCACGACGGAACGCTCGTCGGTCCCGATCGCACAGGTCCCGGCGTAGTGCGAGTAGCTCCGCAGGTTCGTCCGGACGTAGCGCCGCAACTCGTCGGTCTCCCGGACATCCGGCCCGGGAAGCGCTTCGCTCCCACGCCACGGAGACAGTGCCGGCGCCGCACCGATCTCACGGGCGATGCGCAGCCCGGCAACCACGATGTCGAGATCACGCTCGTCGGTGTAGTACGCGGGATCGATCACCGGGCGCGCACCTGGATCGATACTCGCCAGACGAACGGAACCACGACTGTACGGCGCTACCAACGACACCGCGATCGTGTAGCCCTGACCGAGATCGGGGCCGGGCACCGCGTCGGCGTGCAGCGGAACGTCCACGAACATGAGCTGCACGTCCGGGCCGTGCGCACCGATTCCGGTGCTCAACAGACCTTGGACCTCGCCGTGGTTGTTGGCACCTGGTGGCATCGGCTGGGCGGACCGGTAGACCAGACCGCACATCGGATGGTCGTGCAGGTTCGCGCCGACACCGGGCAGATCGGCAACCACCTCGATGCCGACGTTTCGCAGGTGATCCGCCGGTCCGATCCCGGAGAGCATCAGCAGTTGCGGCGTACCGATCGTGCCCGCGGCGAGCACGACCTCCCCTGAACAGTCCGCGACGAACGTCTCGTCGCCGACGCGGTACTGGACGCCCCTGCATCCGTCGTCGTCCAGCAGCAACCGCTCTACCAGCGCGTCTGTGACCACCCCGAGGTTCGGACGGTCGAGCGCCGGGGTGAGGTAGGCGTCCGCCGCGCTTTGGCGCCGGCCGTTGACGATGCTCAGGTCGCACCAGCCGAACCCCTCCTCCAGACCACCGCTGATGTCGCGCGCCATCGCGTACCCGGCTTCACCGGCAGCTTCCAGCCCGGCCGCCGAGATCGGATGCCCCTGAACCGCCGGACCCGGCGTGAGTGGACCACCGACACCACGTAGCGCCGGATCACGCCCCTCGGTGTGTTCGCTGCGCTTGAAGGCCGGCAGCAGATCATCGAATCCCCAGCCTTTCGCGCCACCGTCGGCCCAGGCGTCATACCCGGCTCGATGCCCGCGCACGAAGTTCATCGCATTGATGGACGAGGAGCCGCCCAGCCCTCTGCCACGTGGCCAGGCCACCGGCCGGCCCGAGGCCTGCTGGGCCACGGTCTGATCCGCCCAGTCGGCTGATGATCCCATCAGGCTCGGCCAGGCCGGTGGGATGGCCATGGCCTCGAGAGCCCGCCCACCACCTGCCTCGAGCAACAGCACGCGTACGCCGCTCTCCGACAATCGAGCCGCCAGCACACAACCCGCAGTACCGGCGCCTACCACCACATACTCATAGCCCCGCATGTGCAACTCCCGACATCAGTAGCCGGAGGAGTTGTTCGAGGATGCCTGGGTGGTGATCTTCTGGCCGTTCGCACCGACGACCCACCAGATTCCGCCGACGGCCTGGCCCTTCGTGTCGCGGGGCTGAGCGTCGTTGGCGAAGTAGTAGAGCGGCGACCCGGCGAGCGTGATCTGCTTGGTGCCGTCCGAACGAGTCACCGTGCCCACCAGGGACGCGGCTACCCCACTCACCTTCGGCGACCGGTGCCGGCCGGCAGCGGCGGCCAGGCTGTCGCGCACGAGCCGTCGCAGTTCGATTTCGAGGGGTTCTTGGTGTCCAGGTCGTAGACATACAGTGTGCGGCCGGTGCCGTCGACAACGATCTTGCCGAAGCTGCCCACGCTGGCCGTGGACAGCGTGCCGGGGCCGGCGGTTGTGGCCGGCGACGACGAGCCGGCAGTGGCGGGCGCCGACGGGCTGGGGGTGTTCTGCGAGCTGGTGCCCGAGGCGCTGCCACCGCATGCAGTCAGGGCGGAGAGCCCGATCACGGCGGTGCCGACGACGAAAGCGAAGCGTTTCATTTGAGAGTTTCTCCTTTGTTTGTTGACCAGTAGACCCCGCGCTGCATGCAGGGTTCATGCTCACCAGATCCGAGCGCGCTGCCTGGATTCCGGCTCGGGGCGTTCGCCGATCAGGCTGACCGTGCGCGGCGGACCACCGCGTCGAAGCCGGCGGCAAGGAGCAGTACGACGCCGGTGACGACCCACTCGTAGCCTGCCGAGTTCGACCCCTGGATGAGGTCGCTCATGCCGTTGACGATGACTGCGACGACCAGGCCGCCGAGAACCGCGTCGATGATGCGGCCGTGCCCACCGAACAGCGAGGTGCCGCCGATGACTGCGGCACCGACGGCCAGCAGCAGTGTGTTGCCCGCGCCGGCGTTCGACTGAACCGACTGCAGCAACGAGGCCGCGACGATGCCGGAGACGGCGGCCATGCCGGAACAGATCACGAACACCGAGATCCGGATCCGGGACACCACGATGCCTGCGCGCCGGGACGCCTCCGCGTTGCCGCCGACGGCGTACAGATGGCGCCCGTACCGGGTGCGGCTGACGACGAAGTGCCAGACTGCGAAGAGGATCACGAGCAGGACGACGACCCACGGCATGCCCTGCGCCTTGTTGCTGAAGAAGGCGTTAGTGGTCAGGTTGCGGTTGACATCCATCTCGTGCACGAACGCCGTACCGAGGGCCGCGAGTACGACGACCTTCGCCGCGATCACGGTGAACGGCGCGTGGGTGAGTCCGGCGCGTCGGCGCCCGAGCGCGTCGTTGATCTTGATCGCGGCGTACCCGGCGACGAACAGCGCCAGCAGGATCCACCCGAGCCAGAGCGGCACGAAGCCGTTCTCCAGTTTGATCAGCGGCGAGTTGTCGGTCAGGATCACCGATCCCTGGCCGCCGATCAGGATCAGGGTGACGCCCTGGAACGCCAGGAACGTCGCCAGCGTGATGACGAACGACGGGATGCCGACCCGGGCCCGCAGCCACCCCATGCCGAAGCCGATGACGACCCCGACGATCAGGCCGATGACCAGGCCTAGCCACCAGGGAGACCCGTGCCGCAGGATCAGCACCGCCGTGATGGCCGAGCAGAGGCCACCGGTCGTGCCTGCCGACAGGTCGATCTCGCCCAGCAACAGTACGAAGACCAGGCCCATCGCCATCACGATGATCGGTGCCGCCTGGATCACCAGCGCCTCGAGGTTGTAGGCGCTCAGGAAGCCCGGGTGGACCAGGGCGAACACGGCCGTGATGACGACGAGGCCGGTCAGCGCCGGAATCGAGCCGAGCTCACCGCCTCGCACCCGCGCGAGGTAGTCCGAGAGGTAGGTCCCCAGCGCGGCCAGACCTTCGGGCGGCTTCCCGCTCCGCGGTTCGTCCTGCTGGACGACGTCATCGACGTGCGCGCTCATACAGCCGCTCCGCTCGACTCTTCCGGGGAGAGGCCGACGTCGCCCGACCGGCCGGTGGCGATGAGCTCGATGACCTGTGTCTGGGTTACGTCCGGGCGTCTGACCTGCGCCGCCATCCGGCCGAGGAAGAGTACGCCGATGGAGTCGGCCACCCGCATCACGTCGTTCATGTTGTGCGACACCAGGATCACGGCGACACCTTGCTCGGCCAGCCGGCGGACCAGCTCGAGAACCTGCTCGGTCTGCGCGACGCCGAGAGCGGCCGTCGGCTCGTCCAGGATGACGACCTTCGACTGCCAGAGCACGGACTTGGCGATCGCCACCGTCTGGCGCTGTCCGCCGGACAGGCTCGCCACCCGCTGCCGGACCGATCGGACCGTCCGCACCGACAGCGAGGTCAGCGCCTGCCGGGCCAGCTTCTCCATCGAGTTCTCGTCGAGCGTGCGGAGCCGGGTGACCTTCTCGCGGCCGAGGAACATGTTGCTAACGATGTCGAGGTTGTCGGACAGCGCCAGATCCTGGTACACGATCTCGACCCCGAGCGCCGCGGCGTCCCGCGGGCCGTTGACGACGTGCGGCGTACCGTCGAAGATCAACTCCCCCGCGTCGACGCGATAGGTGCCGCCGATGCATTTCACCAGAGTCGACTTCCCGGCGCCGTTGTCGCCGACCAACGCGGTCACCTCACCGGCCTCGGCGGTGAAGTTCACCGACGACAACACGCGCACCGGACCGAAGGACTTGTCGACGCCCCGCAGCTCCAAGGCGGGATGGGACGTCATGGCGTCTTGATGCCGTTGGCCGCACACAACCGCACGAGCGCGGAAGTGGGGCAGACGGCCGCTGCGCCCACGTAGCCGTCGGTCACCGGCAGGGCCACGTTCGCCTTGGTGATGACGGTCGGGTCGGCGAGGTACGCCGGGATCTCGCGGCCGTTCGACGGGTCCTTGACGGTCGTCGGCGCGGTCGGCTTCTGACCTGCGAGGATCTGGCCGGCGAGCTTGATGGCCACATCGGCCTCACCGGCGACCGGCTTGTAGATGGTGAAGGCCTGTGTGCCGGACATGACGTTGACGAGTCCGCCCGCGGTGGCGTCCTGCCCGGACACGGCGACCTTGCCCGCGAGGCCCTGGGACTTGAGCACGTTGATCACCGACTGCGCCATGGTGTCGTTGGCAACCATCACCGCGTTGATGTCGGGGTGCTGCCCCAGCATCGTCGTGAACACGATCTGCGCGGTTGCGGCGTCCCAGTTGCCGGTCTGGTCGGCAAGCTTGTTCCAGCCGGGCTGCTTCGACAGCACGGAGTTGTAGCCCTGTGCGAACTGGGCGGCGTTGTTGTCGGTCGGCGCGCCGTCGATCTCGACGTAGTTGACCGGACTCTTGCCCTTCACCTGTGCGGCTCCGGTCAGCGCGGTGCCCTGGTCCTCGCCGACCTTCACGTTGTCGTACGACACGTAGTACGAGGCGGTGCCGCCGGCCGTCAGCCGGTCGTAGTCGATCGTGACGACATTGTGCTGCTGGGCGAGAGCCTCGATGGCCTTGCCGGAACCCGAATCCAGGTTCACCACCAGGAGGACGCCGACACCGGCGTTGATCAGGGCCTGGGCCTGAGACTGCTGGGTAGTCGCGCTGCCGTTGGCGTTGTCGATGTAGCACGTGAGCTTGTTCGCGGCGCACTGCTTGCGGAGTTCGGTGGGGTCGGCCGAAACCCAGCGCGGCGAGGTCGCCGTATCGGGCAGCAGGATGCCCACCTTCGCGTTCGCCGGCGGGGCGGCACCCGGGGAGGACGCCGTCTTGTTGCCACAGCCGGTCAGCCCGGCCACCATCGCGGCGGCGACTCCGGTCGTCGCCATGGCCGTGCGGAGTACGTTCAATCGAGCCGTCATACCGGCAACGATCGACCGACTCGGGACGGGGATCATCCTGGCAGGCGTGCATCTTCCCCTACCTGCTAGCGGGCACCGCCCGATCCCGGCGAATCGCACGAGCTCGTCGACGCGTGCGGAAAGAGCTTCCGGGGCCCACCGGCTAGTCCGGGTCGAGCGAATCGCCCAGGGCGTCGCGGAGGGCCGCGCGGGAGGTGATTCCGAGTTTGGGGAACAGCTGGTAGAGGTGAGTTCCGACGGTCCGGGGTGACAGGCAGAGCTGCTCGCCGGGTGGGCGACGGCATACTGCGACTGACGATCGATGACGATGGCGTGGGCGGAGCGGATCCCGCGCGGGGATCGGGGCTGACCGGGGTGACGGACCGCGTCGCGGCGCTAGGAGGCACGATCGGCATCACGAGCCCACCCGCCAGGGGTACGTCGCTGCGCGTAGAACTCCCGATCGCGAGCCAATAGCCCCTACGTGTCACTCGGTCAGCCTGCCTCCCGTCAACCGCGCGACGAGCTACTCGTCAGGCTCGACGTCCGATGACGGTGTACCCACCAGCGGGGATGGCGGACGTTGGCCGGCCGGGGTGAGAACGGCCGGAGGGCTGTGACGACGATCCGCTCGAGCGTCTGATGAACTCATCCACATCAGTCACGCGACTCTTCAGCAGGTAGCCGATCCGCCGGCCGGTCGCCAGCAACTCCATCGCGTGCTCGACCTCGGTATGGGCCGACAGGCACCGGGATGCCCCTCGGCCGGGCGACCCTCCAGCGTCTGGTCGGGGGGATCTCCACCGTCAGGACTGCCGGGGTCCGGCACCTGCCTGCCTGGCGGTATCGCGGGGTCCAGGCAGCATGCAGTCACAACGGGTGCCAGCGGGCACGACTCCCTCGTCCTGGTATCGCACTCTATTTATGGCCCTTGGGCGTCCTGGGAACCGTCCGAACCTGTGCCGCCAGCAGACAGGAGCACCTATGACCACGACCACCTCAACCGCCGGTCGTACACCGAAGTACCAGAGCGTTCGGCAATCTCGCCTTGCCTCGGAAGGACTGATTCGATGAGCACCCAGCCCGAGCCCTCGGCACCCAAGCAGACTCTCCGCGACCGCCGGACCGTGTTGCGCGGCGCGGCCGTGATCGGGCTTGCGGGAGCGGCTATGCCGGTGATCGCCGCGTGCACCGACGGCGGCGACGCGGGCGGTGGCACCACCACCAGCGCACCCGCGGGCGGTGCACAGGCCCCCGGCGCCGCGCTGGCGACGACCTCGGAGATCCCCGTCGGCGGCGGCAAGGTATTCGGCGACGCCAAGGTGGTCGTGACACAGCCCGCCTCGGGCCAGTTCAAGGGCTTCTCGGCGGTCTGCACGCACCAGGGATGCATCGTCGCGGACGTCGCCGACGGCACGATCAACTGCGCCTGCCACGGCAGCAAGTTCAAGATCGCGGACGGCTCGGTGGCCAACGGCCCGGCGGGCACGCCGCTGCCGGCGGCCAACATCACTGTGCAGGGCGGCAAAATCATCGGTCCCGCGAGCTGAGCCATGCGGAACGGCCCACCCCCGCTGGCCAGGCCCTTCCTGTGACCTACCCGGCGTCGCCGACGAACAACCTATTTGGCGACCCACTACCCGGACTCTGCACCTTTGGAGGCGTCAATGTTCGAACGGTTCGGCGATCTTCCTTTGCACGTGCTCGTGATCCACCTTGCCGTGGTGCTGTTGCCTGCGTCGGCGCTGGTCGCGATCGTGTTCGCTGTGATGCCCAGGTGGCGCCGGCTGCTGCGCTGGCCGACGCTGCTGCTCGGGATCGGGTCGGCCGTGGTCGCCTTCGTGGCCAAGGAGAGCGGCGAGGCCTTCGTCGCGGCCAAGCCGGCGCTGGCCCAGTTGGTGCGCGAGCACGAGGAGCGCGGGGATCTGCTGTTCTGGTACAGCATCGGGTTCGCGTTCATCACGATCCTCGGGGCGCTGTGGCTGACCGGCCGGTCCGCGTTGGCCAGCGGCCGCGGTGCGAGGACCGGTGCCCGGCGTCCGGTCGAACTGGTGGTGAGCGCCGGGCTGGTGGTCATGTCGGTGCTGATGCTCTGGCAGACGGTGCGCACCGGCGACGCCGGCGCCAGGGCGGTCTGGGAGGGGACGTTCTCCAGCTGACTTCGCCAGATCGTTGCCGCTCACAACTCTCCTGGAGGTCGCGCTACTCGGCCAGTCCGACGAGAGTGTGGGACTTCTGCCAAATCGGTGTGGTCGGCGAATTCGGGTACTTCGTCCATCCGCCGCACGATCGTCCCACGAACCCGACCGGCTGCTGACGACAGTCCCAAGCAGGGACACGATCCGATCCCGGAACCGGTCGGCCAACACACCCATCTTGGTCACTCTGGCCAAGCCCGAGGGCCACCAAGGTCTCATAATCAAACCGTCGCTCCTGAGGTCGTCGGCCAACTGCGCCCATCGCCGCGACGTCCTCGGGTTGTGGGCCGGCGACGGTGGCGAGCGGTCTCCGATCACCGCGACAGTTCTGAGGGTCTGCCGCCGTTCTGAGAGTCGGCTGTCATGAAGGCGCCGGGCAACTCAAGCAGCACCTGCTCTCCCGCAGCCTCGACCGGGTCACCTCCGTGCTGCGCGACGAAGCCCTCCAGTTGGGCCGCCAGGTGCGCTTCTACGTCCCGACGCACAGCCTCCTGAACTACACCCAATGGCAGATCATCAGCTCTGAATCATCATCTGCGGGCGAGGCGAGATCTGGCCAGCAGCCAAACAATGGGCATCGGCTCGGGCGCACTGCCGCCTGAACGGAACTGGTCCAGGTGAGTTCTCCGTGTGAGAGCTGCCGTGCACGATCACCATTGCTAGGAGGACCGCGTGACGACCCAGCCTCACACGTCCGGAGTCGAGCACGAGCGGCTGGCGGGCGACCGGCCGATGTCGCAGCGCAGCGACTGGTATCTCTGGGGTCCGTACCTCAGCGAGCGCCAGTGGGGCACAGTGCGGGAAGACTACAGCGCCGACGGCGAGGCATGGGGCTACCTCTCGCACGACCGCGCCCGCGCCACGGCGTACCGGTGGGGTGAGGACGGACTGGCCGGGTTCAGCGACATCGAGCAACGGTTATGCCTCGGGCTGGCGTTGTGGAACGGGCGAGACCCGATCCTCAAGGAGCGGCCCTTCGGGTTGACCGGCTCGGAGGCGAACCACGGCGAGGACGTGAAGGACTACTGGTGGTACCTCGACGCCGTGCCCAGCCATGCCTGGAACCGCTGGCGCTACCACTACCCGCAGCGTGCGTTCCCGTACGAAGACCTCCGAGCCGAGAACGGCAGGCGCGGCAAGCACGATCCGGAGTACGAACTCCTCGACACCGGCGCGTTCGACGAGGATCGGTACTGGATCGTCGAGGTGCAGTACGCCAAGGCGAGCCCGACCGACCTGTTGATGTCGATCCAGGTCACGAACGCCGGACCCGACCAGGAAACACTCCATGTCTTGCCCACGGCCTGGTTCCGCAACACCTGGTCGTGGAGCCCGGGTGCTCCCCGACCCGAGCTCGCCGCGACGGGTGGTTCGAGCGTGCGCGTATCGCACCCATCGCTGGGCGAGCTGGAGTTACTGGTCGCACCTGGTCCGGACGGGTCGTCACCGAAACTCGTGTTCTGCGAAAACGAGACCAACACCAAGCGCCTGTACGGCGTCACCGGGTCGACGCCGTACCCCAAGGACGGGATCAACGACCACGTCGTGACCGGTGCGTCCACCGTCGACCCGGCTCAGCGCGGTACCAAGTGCGCGGCCTGGTACCGCCTTGACGTCGCGCCGGGTTCGACCGCCGAGCTGCGGTTGCGGCTGCGTCCGGCAGGGTCAGGCACAGACGCCGCGACCGCGCTCGGACAGGAGTACGAGAGCGTCGTGAGATCCCGCCGGGCTGAGGCTGACGAGTTCTACGCCGGTCTCACCCCGGCGGCTGCAGCGCCCGACGAGGCGATGGTGATGCGGCAGGCGTTCGCGGGGATGTTGTGGAGCAAGCAGCTCTATTACTACGACGTCGCGCGATGGCTGGACGGGGACCCGGGACAGCCCGTGCCACCGGCCTCCCGGCTCACCGGACGCAACTCCCGGTGGCGCAGCTTCAACGCCTTCGACGTGATGTCGATGCCGGACAAGTGGGAGTACCCGTGGTTCGCCTCCTGGGATCTCGCCTTCCACTGCATCGCCCTTGCGCATGTCGATCCGGAGTTCGCCAAGGATCAGCTGCTGCTGGTCTGTCGCGAGTGGTTCCAGCATCCGAACGGCGCCCTGCCGGCCTACGAATGGGACTTCGGCGACGTCAATCCGCCGGTCGCGGTCTACGCGGCGCTCGAGGTCTTCGCCATCGACGGCGGGCGCGACCTCGACTTCCTCAGCCGGATCTTCGACAAGCTGCTGGTCAACTTCACCTGGTGGGTGAACCGGGAGGATGCCGACGGGACGAACCTGTTCGAGGGCGGGTTCCTCGGCCTGGACAACATCGGCCCGCTCGATCGTTCGCACCTGCCGGTCGGGGGTGTGCTCGAACAGTCCGACGCCACCGGCTGGATGGCGTCGTACGCGCTCGGGATGACGACGATCGCGGCGATCCTGAACCGGACCGGACACCGGCCCGCGCTCGACCTGGTCCACAAGTTCCTCGAGCACTTCGCCGCGATCCGCACCGCGATGGTGGAGCAGGGCCTGTGGGACGAGGCCGATGGTCTGTTCTACGACCGGATCGCGACGCCCGCCGGCGCCATCGTGCCGGTGAAGGTGCACTCGATGGTCGGCATCATCCCGCTGCTGGCGGTCGCCGTGATCGACGACCAGCTGCTCGAGCGAGCCGTTGCCCCGGGCAAGCAGTTCGCCGAGTTCCTCGATCGTCAGGGGCTGCGCGACCGCGAGAGCCTGGCCGCGGCCGGCCTGCTGCGGGGCGATGCCGGGCAGCAGCGGTTGCTGATGGGCGTCGTCGGGGTCGAGCAAGTCCTGCGGCTGTTCGACAAGCTGTTCGACCCCGATGAGTTCCTGTCGCCGTACGGGCTGCGCTCGATCTCTGCGTTCCACCGCGACCACCCGTACACCCTCGAGGTGGAGGGGTTGCGGGCCACCGTGGACTACGAACCGGCTGAATCGACCACCGACATGTTCGGCGGCAACTCGAACTGGCGCGGTCCGGTGTGGTTCCCGCTGAACTTCCTCGCGACCACCGCCCTGCAGCGCTACCACCGCTTCTTCGGCGAGGACCTGACGATCGAGTACCCAACCGGATCGGGCCGGCGGCTCGCTCTCGACGCCGTCGCCGACGACCTGTTCGCCCGGCTGGTGTCGATCTTCCTCGTCGGCCCGGACGGCAGGCGGCCCTGCTTCGGCGGCGTCGACCGCCTGCAACACGACCCGAACTGGCGGGACAACCTCATGTTCAACGAGTACTTCCATGGCGACAACGCGGCAGGCCTGGGTGCCACCCACCAGACCGGCTGGACCGGCATCGTGGCCGACATCATCCGGCGCCGCCACGGGGACGTGCAGTCCATCGGAGATGTCCTCCGCGCGATGGGCGGACCGTCATGAGCGCGCAGGCCACCACCGCGCCGGCTCTGCCCGGCGCGGTGGCCCCGCTGGGCGCGACTCCCGGGCCCGGGGGGACGAACTTCGCCGTCGCGTCGGCAGCCGATGGCGTGCTGCTGTGCCTGTTCGACTCCGACGGCACCGAGACCCAGGTCCCGCTGCCGGAGCGTGATGGCGACGTCTGGCACGGATTCGTGCCCGGCGTACGACCTGGTCAGGCTTACGGTTACCGGACCACCGGGCCCTACGAGCCGCACCGAGGGCTGCGTTGCAACCCCGCGAAGTTGCTGCTCGATCCGTACGCGCGGGCCGTCGACGGCGAAGTGCGGTTCGGGCCGGAGCTGCTCGGCTACACGGTTGGCGATGCGCCGAGCACGCTGGATTCGGCCGGACACGTGCCTCGCAGCCTGGTGGTGGACGCCTCCTTCGACTGGGGCGACCGTCCCCGGCCCGCCCACTCCTATGCCGACACGATCATCTACGAGGTCCACGTCAAAGGCTTCACGGCTGCGCATCCCGACGTACCGGAGCCGCTCCGAGGCACCTACGCCGGCCTCGCCCACGACGCCGCGGTCACCCATCTCGTCGACCTCGGGGTGACCGCGGTGGAACTGCTCCCGGTGCACCAAAGCGTGCCCGAGCGTTTCCTGGTCGAGCGCGGCCTGACCAACTACTGGGGCTACAACACCATCGGGTACTTCGCGGCGCACGCCGGCTACTCGGCCGCAGTACGTGCCGGTCGCCCCGGAGGTCAGGTCGCCGAGTTCCAGGAGATGGTCGACACCCTCCACAGTGCCGGCCTCGAGGTGATCCTGGACGTGGTCTTCAACCACACTGCCGAGGGGAACCACCTCGGCCCGACGCTGTGCCATCGCGGACTGCACAACCCGGCGTACTACCGGCTGAACCCCGACGACCCGCGGTTCTACGTGGACACGACGGGCACCGGCAACTCACTGAACGCAGACAGTCCGATCAGTCTGCAGCTGATCATGGACTCATTGCGCTATTGGCTGACCGAGATGCGGGTCGACGGTTTCCGCTTCGACCTGGCACCGACGCTGGCACGTGAGGACGGCGGCTTCGACAAGATGGCGGCGTTCTTCGACCTGATCGCGCAGGATCCGGTGGTTTCGCGCGCCAAGCTCATCGCCGAGCCGTGGGACGTCGGACAGGCCGACAGCTACGACCTCGGCCGGTTCCCGCCGCTGTGGAGTGAGTGGAACGGCCGGTACCGCGACGTCATGCGCGATTTCTGGCGCAGCCACGACGGCCTGATCGGCGAGTTCGCCTCCCGCCTCAGCGGGTCGTCCGACCTGTACTCCGCGGCCGGCCGGCGTCCTACCGCCTCGGTCAACCTGATCACGGTGCATGACGGCTTCACGCTGGCCGATCTCGTCTCGTACGACGCCAAGCACAACGAGGCCAACGGCGAGGCGAACACCGACGGCAGCAACGACAACCGCTCCTGGAACTGCGGAGTCGAGGGGCCCAGCTCCGATCAAAATGTCCTGGACCTACGAGCCCGGCAGAGCCGTGCCATGCTCACCACGCTGATGCTGTCGTTCGGAGTACCGATGCTCCTGGGAGGCGACGAGCTCGGCCGCACCCAGCAAGGGAACAACAACGCGTACTGCCAGGACAACGCGATCAGCTGGTTCGACTGGTCCACACCGGACGAGCAGTTGACCGCCTTCACCAAGAAGCTCATCGCGCTGCGCCGAGCTCACCCGGTATTCCGGCGGCGCCGGTTCCTCACCGGCGTGGAGGCCGGCGAGCTGCGGTGGTACACCCCGGGTGGAACGGAAATGACTCAGGCGGACTGGGCCGATCCGGGTGCGCGGAGCGTCGCGCTCTACCTCGACGGCGACGACGATCCCGATCGCGCCCCGGACGGAACGCTGCTGGTCGATGACGACTTCCTGCTCCTGGTCAACGCCTGGTGGGAGCCGCTGGACTTCGTCGTACCCGCGACCGAGACCGGCAAGACATGGACCCCGGAGATCGACACCTACGAACCCGACGGCATTGCAGCACCAGCCCAGCTCGCCCCCGGCGACCACGTCCGGGTCAACCCCCGCTCCATCGTCCTTCTGCACGGAAACTCCTGAAGAGGACCAGCCAGCCACGCGCTGAGGCCCAAGCGCGTGATTAGGGTGTCCCAGCGGACGGCCCGTTGGTCCGGGTGAAGTCGTCCCGGCGGTAGTCGATGACGTCGTCCGCGCCGACCGAGCGCATGAAGTCCAGCTTGGCGACGTTGTCGACACCGGTGACGTAAGCCCGAGCCGCTTGGCGAGCTGAATCGCGAAGGATCCGACCGTCCGCCGGCGCCGTTGATCAGCACCCGGCGACCCGACACGGCCCTCTCCGTGCCCTGCAGGTCGATCGCCCCGCCTGCGGGATGGTCGACGCCTGGCCCGCAGCACATCAGGCTACCCGTACCGGTCGTAGACGACCGCCTTCACGCCCGCCCCGCAGCCCACCTGGTCATGGCGGCAACGTAGCAAGTCGCGACGGATCCCACTGAGCAGGCGCAAGTCGCGAACGGGTCGGCGACGACCGAGTACAGATCGACTGATTGCGGCCGTCGCCGTCTCCGGATCGCTCTCGCAGGACTCGATCCTGCGCGTCGGTCTAGCGGCTGACGGTGGTTCGGAGACCCCAGCCGAAGCGGTAGAGGGGGTCGTAGCCGCGGTCGCCGATGTTGATCGGCTCCTGGTCGGCGCTGCGCGGCCAGGTGTGCGACAGCTTGCCGGTGAATGGGCGCTGGCCGAACAGTACGTCGGCCACGCCCTCTCCCTGTGAACCCGGAAGCCAGGACGCCACCAGTGCATCGATCGTGCTGAGCTGCGCCGGCGGGATCACCTGCGGACGGCCAGACACGACCAGCACCACGCACTTCGCGATCGCACCACACACCTTGTCGATGACAGCCTGGTCCACCGCTTGCAGGTCGAGGCTCTTTGCTTCGCGCGGTACTCCACCGTCCTCCGGGTCGAACGCCCACTCAGGACCACCGACGTCGCCGAAACCTTCCGCATAAGGCGTTTCGCCGACGACCACGACCGCCACATCACTGCCCGCGGTCGGGGCCGAGCCGTCCTTGCTGTAGGTCACCTGCGCACCCGGAGCGACCTGCTGGATGCCGTCGAGGATCGTGTTGCCCGGCAGCCGGTGCTGGCCCGATGCGCCTTGCCAGCTGAGCGTCCAGCCGCCCGCCTGGTTGCCCATGTCGTCAGCGTTGCGGCCGGCGACGTACACCTTGGCGTCCTTCCGCAACGGCAACAGACCGTCGGTGTTCTTCAGCAGCACCTGGGATTTCGCGACGGCCTCGCGCGCGAGCGCCCGGTGGTCCGCGGACCCCACCTCGGCGAGATGCGTGCGGTCGGTGTACGGCTTCTCGAAGAGGCCCAACTCGAACTTCTTCGCCAGGATCCGTCGTACGGCGTCGTCGATGCGCGCCTGCGACACGCGGCCGGCCCGGACCTCGTCGAGCAGGGTGGTCTCGAACTGCAGCGCCGAGAACGGCTCCATGAACATGTCGGTGCCCGCGTTCACCCCGGTCCGGACCTGCGTCGGCCAGTCGCCAGGGATCTGGTGGATGCCCTCCCAGTCGGAGATGACGAAACCGTCGAACCCGAGCTTGCCCTTGAGTTCGTCGGTGATGAGTTCACGGTTCGCGTGCATCTTGATCGGGTTCCCGATGCCGTCCTCGGTCCAGTCGACGCTGGAGAACGACGGCATCACGGTGCCGGTGTCGTGTCGTCGTACGGCGGCCTGGTACGGCGCGAGGTCGATCCGCGCGAAGTCGTGCCGGTTCGTGATGGTCACACCTTGGTCGATGGTGTAGTCGCCGGCCGCGGTGTCGAATTCGGTGTCGCCGTCACCGGCGTAGTGCTTGGCGGTCGCCAGTACCCGGTCGGCGTCTGTCAGCCGGGTGCCCTGGAAGCCTTCAATGGCCGACGCGAACCGGGTGACCAACTCCGGATCCTCGGCGAAGCTCTCGTAGGTCCTTCCCCAGCGGGTGTCCCGCGCGACGCAGACGCAGGGTGCGAAGGCCCATTGCGGACCGGTCGCGCGGGTCTCCTCGGCGACGACATGCTCGATCCGCTCGACCAGTCGCGGATCCCGGGTCGAGCCCAGGCCGATGTTGTGCGGGAAGACCGTTGCCCCTAGCAAGTTTCCGTGACCGTGTACCGAGTCGACGCCGTACACGAGCGGGATCTGCAATCGGGTCTGCAACGCGGCGGCCTGGAACCGGTCGACCATGTCGGCCCATGCCTGCGGGGTGTTCGGCGTCGGCACCGAGCCGCCGCCGGACAGCACCGAACCGAGCCGCCAGGCGGTGACAAGTGACGGGTCGTCCGAGACGGCGCCACGCTCGGCCTGCGTCATCTGGCCGACCTTCTCTTCCAGTGTCATCCGGCTCAGCAGATCCTGGACGCGGGACCGCACCGGCAGTTTCGGGTCGAGATAGGCCTGCCCGGTGTTGCTGATCAGCGGACGGCCGAACGCATCGGTCGGGTACGACGTCAGGCCCGGGTCGGCCGCAAAGGCGGTCCTCGCGGCATCGGCGGACGGCGTGGCGACGAGTGCAAGGACGAGTGCGCCTGCGATCGCTGTGTGAGTGGTCCGGCGCGCCCAGATGCTACGTGGTGATTCGCTCAAACGCATGACGAGCTCCTCGGGGCGAATAGGCGGTGGAGCGCTTTCATCGCCACGCTCCGGCGACACGCACCCGAGGTCAAGACGTTGCGCCCGCCCTTGCGCCAGACGGCAACGCGACAACGACTCATTCCCCTTCCGACGACGCATCCGCGGCGCTACGTCGGCGCATGCACGCCGGATCCCCCACGACCACGCCGTACGCTCCCGGCATGGCCGGGCCGCGATCCGCCGAAAACACTGCGCGGGTCAGGGCATCACGCCAAGCTGGTCGAGTGGGCGCCGGGGTCTTCGTCAGCTGCTCTCCACCGCGCGGAGTCCGCACAGTGGGAGTGTCGGTTCTCCAGGCCTACGATGAGCGCATGGCCACCGGTTCACTCCGGAGGTGGCAGGCCGGGCTCCAGGAGGCACTGACCAGGCGCCTCGGAGAGGCGCGCGCCATGATGACGTCGGGCCGATACGCCCAGGCGTTCCCTGCCGGGTTCCACGTCACACATCCGCCGGCAGTCGCTGGCGCCTGGGTGACGGCGCTGGAGGAGTACGCCGGCGGCACCGGACCGCTGTTGCGTCTGGTGGTGCCTGACCGCCCGGCCGACGGGCAGCTAGACCTGGATCTGGACGACGGCACCCGGTTTCTGCTCTTGTGGCCCAGCCCGGCGCCGGCACTGTTGGCGGACGTGTTCCCGGTCCTGGAGAACTTGGCCTTGCGGATCGCCGGGCATGAGGCATACGAGGTGCGTCCGGCCGGCCGGGCATCGGTCCGCGCCGAGGAGTTCGCGCTGCTGCCGCGTGATGTGGCGGTACTGACAGCCGACCCTGCCATCGGCAACGAAGTGGCTGACGCCTTCCGGGCGGTGTGGTCGGGAGATGCGGAGAACGATGCGTTCAACCAGCTGGTACTGCGAGCAGGCCTGTCATGGCGTGAGGTGAGTGTGCTACGGGCTTGCTTCGCCTACCTTCGGCAGGCAGGCCTCACCTTCGGTCAGGCCTATGTCGAGCGGACGCTCTTGATGCACAGGCGGGTGACCGGGCTGCTGGTGGCGCTCTTCCATGCGCGGCTGGATCCGGCGTACATCGGCAGCACCCGCGAGGAAGAGGCGTTGGCCGAGGTGGAGACGGCGCTCGCACCGGTGGAGAACATCTCGGAGGACCGGTTGCTGCGCGCATTCCTCGAGCTGGTCTGCGCTGTGGTCCGCACCAACTATTACCAGTCCGACACAGACGGCGCTCACAAGAAGTACATCGTGCTCAAGCTGGACTCGACACGTTTGCCGTTCCTGCCCGTCCCCCGGCCGATGACGGAGACCTTCGTCTACTCCGCGCGAATGGAGGGGCTGCACCTGCGCACCGCCAAGGTGGCGCGAGGTGGCCTGCGCTGGTCTGACCGGACGGAGGACTACCGCACCGAGGTGCTCGGCCTGATGAAGGCGCAGCGGGTGAAGAACGCGGTGATCGTTCCGCACGGCGCGAAGGGCGCGTTCGTCGTGAAGCGGCCGCCTGCCGCCACGGATGCCGAGACGATGCGGCAGGAGGTGCGAACGGCGTACAAGACCTTCGTCCGTGGGCTGCTCGACGTCACCGACAACCGCGTCGATGGGACGGTAGCCCAGCCGCCGCGGGTGCGGTGCCGCGATGATGCGGACGCGTACCTGGTGGTGGCCGCGGACAAGGGCACCGCGACGATGTCGGACCTCGCCAACGAGATCGCCCAGGAGTACGGCTTCTGGCTGGGCGACGCGTTCGCCTCCGGCGGTGCCACCGGCTACGACCACAAGGCTCTCGGCGTCACGGCCCGAGGCGTCTGGGAGTCGCTACGACGGCACTTCGGCGAGCTCGGGCTGGACCCGGCGAAGGACCAGATCACCGTGGTCGGTATCGGCGACATGTCCGGAGATGTCTTCGGCAACGGCATGCTGCTCTCGGACCGGATCCGGCTGGTCGCGGCGTTCGACCATCGGCATGTGTTCCTCGACCCTGATCCCGACCCGGTGGCGTCGTACGCCGAACGGCAGCGACTCTTCCGGCTACCCGGAACCTCGTGGGCCGACTACGAACCCGAGCTGATCTCCTCAGGTGGTGGGGTGTTCTCGCGGACGGCGAAGTCAGTGCCGCTGTCACCACAGGCGCGCGCCCTCCTGGACGTGGAAGCAGAGCAACTCCCCGCCGACGAGCTGATCCGGGCGGTGCTGCGGGCCCGGGCCGACCTGTTGTTCAACGGCGGCGTCGGCACCTACGTCAAGGCCTCGACGGAGTCGCACGCCGACGTCGGCGACCGTGCCAACGACGCCGTCCGTGTGGACGCGTCCGAGGTGCAGGTTCGGGTGGTGGCAGAGGGTGGCAATCTCGGCGTGACCCAGCGCGGCCGGGTGGAGTACGCCCTGGCGGGTGGACTCATCAACACCGACTTCATCGACAACTCCGCCGGGGTGGACATCTCCGACCGCGAGGTCAACCTGAAGATCTTGCTCGACGCGGCGGTCAAGGGCAGGCGGCTGTCCCGCTCCCGGCGCGACGAACTGCTCCGGCACGTTGCTCCACAAATCGTCGAGCAGGTACTGGCGAACAACGCCGCGCAAGCCAGGGCGATCAGCGTCAGCCACGCGCTGGGCGCCGCGTGGCTGGACAAGCAAGTGGAGATGATCCGGCACGCCGAGGACCTGGGCGTCCTCGAGCGCGCGCTCGAGTCACTGCCGGATGAAGAGGCAATCGCGCAGCGGCAGGCCGGCGGCCTCGGGCTGACCCGCCCTGAGATCGCGGTGCTACTCGCAGTCAGCAAGGACGTGGCTACCCACTTCCTCCTCGAGTCGGGCGTACCGGACGACGCGTACATCGGCTCCGCCGCCCTCGCGCGATACCTGCCGCCGGCGTTGCGCGCCGAGTTCAACGAGCTCCTCCCCCGCCATCCCCTGCACCGCGAGATCGCCTGCAGCGTGCTCGCCAACGAGGTGTTCAACCGGATGGGCTCCGGGGCGCTGCTAGGAGTGCAGGAGCTCACCGGCCGGGACCGGGAGGACCTCGTCGTGGCGTACGTCGCCGCACGTGACGTGTTCGCTCTTCCGGCTGTCTGGACGGAGATCGACCGCCTCGACGTCGTCCGGCACGCCCAGCTGCAGACCCGGCTCCTGGGCGAGACCAGGCATATCGTCGAAAGCGCCGCCCGCTGGTTCATGCGGCACGGGCACGCCGTGGACCCGGCGATCGAGGTGGCCCGGCTGCGACCCGGTATCGACAAGCTGAGCGGCTGCCTCGACGAGCTGATGCCGCCGCACGCTCGGCAGCGACTCGATGCCCGCGTCGCCGACCTGGTGACCAATGAGGGCGCGCCGCAGGAACTCGCCCGAGTGGTCTGCCTTCTCAAGCCACTCACCCTGACCCTGGGCGTGGTGGAAGCCGCGGAGGCCAGCGGCGCCGACCTGACGTTCCTGACCGGCATCTTCGCGCTGGTAGGAGAACAGCTCCAAGTCGACTGGCTGCGTGACCAGGCCACCGAGCGACCCACCGACGACCACTGGTCGATCCTGGCCAGGGTGCGTACGGCGACGACCTGGTCGCCGAACAGCAGCGCATCGCACTCGCCATCCTCCACGAAGTCGGCACCGCCTCGTCACCTCACGAAGCAATTGCCACCTGGCTCCATCCCCGCGGGCGCAGGCTTGCGCTCTTCGAGCACACCCTGCAGCACCTCCGCGCAGCAGCCGATGTCGACGTCCCCATGCTCGCCGTAGCCCTCGAGGGCCTGCGCAGTCTCCAAGGCGCAGACCCCGGAGTCGGAGCCCGCCTCACCTGATGCCACCCTGGCATCAGGTCCTCAGCACACCGGTCTGGGGGCTCGCCGTGGTCACGGCCCGCGAGGCGGACGAGGTCCACGCCCTTGGGGCCAAGGACCCGGCGGTCGGCTCCGGGCTCGCCACCTTCGAGGTGCACCCGATGCCGGACGCGATCGCCCGGTCATGACCGGAGTCAATGTTGAGGGGCCCGGACCATATGGTCCGGGCCTTCGGTATGACTGCACCGGCGGATTGCTATTGGTTCGGGAGTGATCGTGGTAGCCCGAACCAAGGGAGCACGCTCTTGTCGAAGTGGGTCATGGCGCAGATCGAGTCGCCGCTGAGGGTAAGGACGTAGAGGCCGGTCCCATGGCGAATGCCGCTCGGCGCGCGCAGGTACGCTCCGAACGCGGGCTGACCGTTAGCTCGCGTCCGGACGAGGTCGAAGCGGCGGCCCGAGCGGAAGATACTGGCGCAGAAGCGCTCGGCGGCGTCTCGGCCCTCGTACTCGAAGGGCATCGGTGGCATCGAGACGAAGACGTCGTCGGTGAGAAGGGCCACCAGCGCGTCCAGATCGGCGGACTCCCAGGCGCTGACGAACCGCGCCACCAGCACATCCTCGGCCGGCGAGTCGGAGCCGGGCGGCGGTTCCTGGTCGGCCGCCGGCCAGGAACGCCGCAGACCGGCGCGCGCCCGTTTGAGGGCGCTGGTGACGGATTCGACGGTCGAGTCCAGCATCTCGGCCACCTCGCTCGCGTGGAATCCGAGCACGTCGCGCAGGATCAGCACGGCGACTTGGCGGGGCGGCAGAACCTGAAGGGCAGTCACGAAGGCGAGGGAGATGGACTCGGTCTGCTCGTAGCGGGCCTCGGGGCCGAGCGGCACGGCGGTCGCACCCTCGAGCAGGGCGTCGGGGAGTGGCTCCAGCCAGACGATCTCGCCGAGCCGGGTCGGCTCGGGCGGTTCAACTGTGGGCACGTTCCACTCCTTGGCGGGTCGCCGGCCGGCGGAGCGACGCGCGTTCAGGCACCGGTTGGTGGCGATCCGGTACAGCCAGGTGCGGACCGAGGAGCGGCCCTCGAACGCTCCGAAGGCTTGCCAGGCGGCCAGCAGCGTCTCTTGGAGGATGTCCTCGGCGTCCTGGATGGAGCCGAGCATCCGGTAGCAATGCACCTGCAGCTCGCGGCGGTACGGCTCGGTCAACTCCCGGAACGCGTCGCCGTCCCCGGCCCGCGCCCTCGAGATCAGTTCGGCTGTCACCGCGCTCACCTTCTCCTCGCGCCTCTCGTCGTACTTCCATCCTGTACAGACACCGGCAAAGCAGCGAACTGGGCGCTGGAGGGGCGCCCAGTTTGCGGCGTCGAGGTGTCTGCATCATCGACGGCTCGGAAGACCCGGCCGTCCGATGGTTTGGCGAAAGGAACCAGAGATGATGCTGAAGGACAAGGTTGCGGTGATCTACGGGGCCGGCGGCGGGATCGGAGGTGCGGTGGCACGCGCGTTCGCGCACGAGGGGGCCAACCTCTATCTCACCGGGCGCGACCTGGCAGCGGTCGAAACAGTTGCCAAGGACATCGTTTCCGCCGGCGGATCCGCGCAGGCGGCGGAGGTTGACGCACTCGACGAGCAGGCCGTGGAGACACATCTGCAGTCGGTGATCGACACGGCGGGCCGTGTCGACATCTCGTTCAACGCAGTCGGAATCCCGAACGCGCGGATCGTGGGTGCGCCGTTGGCCGAGCTGGACGCCGAGCGCTTCTCCCTGGCGGTCACGACGTACCTCACGTCGTACTTCCTGACCGCACGACTGGCGGCCCGGCGCATGATTCCGAACGGCTCCGGGGTGGTCATGACCGTCACCGCGCTCCACTCGCGGACGGGCGTCCCCCTGGTCGGAGGCTACGGTCCGGCACAGGCCGCCAAGGAGGCACTCACTCGTCAACTGTCCGCCGAGCTTGCACCACACGGCATTCGCGTGGTTGGTCTGCGACCGCAGGGCATGCCAGAGACACGCACGATCAAGGACGCCTACGAGCCTCGCGCGAAGGCATCGGGCATGACCTGGGAGCAGTGGCAGGAGTCGCTCGCAGCCAGAACACATCCGCGACGGCTGATGACGCTGGAGGAGATGGCGAACGTGGCGGTCTTCATGGCATCCGACAAGGCGGGCGGGATGACCGGAACCACGGTCAATCTGACCATGGGCAGCCTGGACGACTGACGGAGACCGTTGTGGTCACGAGGACACACACGAGCAAAGGAATCGTTCTCCTCCTATCCTGCGCGGCGCAGTTCATGGTCGTGCTCGATGTCGCGATCGTGAATATCGGTCCAGTCGACCATCAGGCGACGCTCGGCGAACAGCCACGTTCCGTCCTGCTTGACGAACGTGTCGAGGTAGCGGATGGCGACGAACCCTGACCGAGCCGTCGGCCGACCGCCTGGACTGCCTGTCCGCTCGCGAGCGCGAGGTCCTCATCCAGGTAGCCCGCGGCCTGTCCAACGCCGACATAGCCCGAACCCTGCACCTCGCAGAAGCCACCGTGCGAACCCACATCGGGCATGTCGTCGTCAAGACCGCCGCCCGTGACCGCGCCTATGCGGTCGTCTTCGCCTACGAGTCCGGACTGGTCCACGCCGGCTAGCTCTCACACTGCACACTTGAGGTATGGGCCGGGAAGGTGGGGTCCGCCGACGTGCCGGGCGCCGTACCAACGTTGCCCTGCTGGTGCTGCTCTTTCTCGCGTTCGCGACCGGCTGGGTCGCGTTCGGCACGGGCACCACCACGCCCGGGAGGGTCGTCACGGTGCTGCACGGCGCAGCGGGCCTCGTGCTGGTGCTGCTCGTCCCGTGGAAGTCGCTGATCGTGCGGCGGAGCAAGGCGTTCCGGTCAGCTTCCTGGCGCGCGGCTGACGGCGTCGCCCTCGGAATTCTCGTCGCCGTATCGGTCCTCGCGGGCGTCGTACACGTCCTCGGCGGCTTCCGGACCTACGCGGGACTGACCCCGATGCAGGCGCACGTCGGCGCCGCGGTGCTCGCGGTGCCGTTCGCCGCCGTGCACGTGTTCCGGCACCCGCAGCGGCCGCGGCGCACGGACCTGTCCCGGCGCACCCTGCTCCGCGCGCTCGGTCTCGGCGGGGGTGCGGCTGCGGCCTATCTCGCCGTTGAAGGTGTCGCCCGGGGCCTCTCCTTACCAGGGCAAGACCGCAGAGCGACCGGCTCGCACGAGGTCGGCTCGCATCGCCCGCGGGCGATGCCCGTCACCCAGTGGGCACTGGACGCTGTGCCGGAGATCGACCGGGCCACATGGCGGCTGCGGGTCGAGGTGGCGGGTCGACAGGTGGCCGAGCTCGACCCTGACGCGTTGCTGGCGATGGCCACCGACGAGATGGAGGCGGTGCTCGATTGCACGGGCGGTTGGTATGCCGACCAGCACTGGCGCGGGGTGCGGCTCGACCGGCTACTGCCGGCATCGCTCCCGCCGGACGCACGCAGCGTCGTCGCAGTCTCCGTCACCGGGTACGCGCGGCGCCTGCCGTTGCGGGACTTACCACACCTGCTCGTCGCGACACATGTCGCCGACCGACCGCTCTCGATCGGGCATGGTGCGCCCGCACGGCTCGTCGCGCAGGGTCGGCGAGGCTTCTGGTGGGTCAAATGGCTGGACCACGTGGTCGTCGATACCCGGCCGTGGTGGTGGCAGCCACCCTTCCCGTTGCAGTGACTCGGTCGAGTGACCCGTCACCGCTACCGGCCGAAGCTGTCGCGCCGGCAGAAGGCCGTGAACAGGGCCCACGCCCGGATCCGCTTCCGCGGCGGGTACGCCCCGTCGCCACCCTCAAGACCTGGAAATTCTGACCAAGCTGCGCTGCGTCCCCCTCCCGGACGACCGCAATGGTGCAGGCCGTCCTCGTTCTCCACCACGTCGAAATCCGACCGACCAAGGAGGAAACGCTCAGCCATGCCGACCGACCCTAGTGATGAGTTGTCGCGCCCGCACCCGTCATACCTACGACGGGACACGACGAGACGGAAGGATGACGTGATGAGTGCGGACACGTGGCTGGAGGAGCTGGGCGTGAGCGGTCTGGGCGTGAGCGGTCTGGGCGAGGTAGACGAGCGGGCGTTCTCGGGGCTGGCGGAGCGGCACCGGCGGGAGCTGCACGTGCACTGCTACCGGATGCTCGGGTCGTTCGAGGACGCCGAGGACACCGTGCAGGAGACGTTCCTGCGTGCCTGGCGGCGGCGGGAGACCTTCGAGGGGCGATCGACGTTCCGGGCCTGGCTGTACCGGATCGCCACCAACGCCTGCCTGGACCTGCTCGCCAAGTGCCGCCCGGAGCCCGCGACCGGCGGCGAGGTGCTGTGGCTGCAGCCCTACCCGGACCGGCTGCTCGACGAGCTGCCCGCGGGCGACGCGGACGAGCCGGAGACCGTCGCCGTCGCGCGGGAGACGATCGAGCTGGCGTACCTGGTCGCAGTCCAGCACCTCGCGCCGCGCCCGCGGGCCGTGCTGATCCTGCGGGACGTGCTCGGCTGGCCGGCGAAGGACGTCGCGGAGCTCCTCGGGGACTCCGTCAACTCCGTGAACAGCGCGCTGCAGCGTGCCCGCGCCGGCATGCGGGTGCACCTGCCCGCCGAGCGGCAGGACTGGACCGGCGGCGAGGAGGACGCCGGGACGCGCGAGCTGGTGCGCCGCTATGCCGACGCCAGCGTGGCCACGGACGTCGACGGGCTCGCCGCACTGCTGCGGGACGACGTCCGCTGCTCGATGCCGCCCACGCCTGGCCTGTACGTCGGCCGCGACGCGGTGGTGAACGACTGGGTCGAGAGCCGCTTCGAGGACATGAAGCACCTGCGCGCCGTCCTCACCTCCGTGAACCGGCAGCCCGCCGTCGCCTTCTACCTCTGGCGGGAGCGGGAGGGCGCGTACCTGCCGCTGACGATCGACGTCCTGCGCGTCACCGGAGAGGCGATCACCGAGATCGTCACGTTCCACGACGACCAGTTCCCGCGACTCGGGCTGCCGGGGCGCCTGCCGGCGGACGGCACGGAGTAGTCCCGGTGTGGACGCTCGCGCTGCGCGGTGGCGCGGGTGTCGCGGTGGTCGCGGCGGAGTGGTGCGACGCGTTCGGCGTCGTCACCCGCGGGCGGGTGCAGCTGGAGCTGCGCGACGGCGAGCCCGGGCCGGTCCTCCGACGCGACGCCGGGTTCTGGCTCCGCGGCACCGGCGTCCGCGCTCTGCGGAACCCTGGCCGTCGCACGGCGAGGGTGCGCATCGTCACCCCCAGCGCCAGGACCGTCATATGCCAGTCAACACACCCCGTACGCCAGTTACCGAATGATGGAGGAACGACATGAACACCATGGATGACACCGGGGTCGTCGCAGGCCCGGCATCGGGCCAGACCAGCCACACCCACCAACTCCGCGGGCTCGCCGGCACCGGCGTCATTGCCACGCTCGCAGCGATGGCGGCCACCACCCTCGCCGCTGCGCTTGCCCAGGCCGTTGGCGTCGACTTCGAGGTCCCCGATGGTGGCGAGACGATCCCGTTGTCCGGGTTCGCCGTGGTGACCGGCTTCTTCTCGGTCGTGGGCCTCCTCATTGCCGTCGCTCTTCTTCGTTGGAGCGCTCGCCCCGCCAAGCGATTCGTGTGGACGGCAGTGTCGCTGACCGCGATCTCGTTGGTCCCGCCCCTCCTCGCCGGGGCAAACACCGCCACCACCGCCGCCCTCCTCGGGCTACACGTCGTCGCTGCGACGGTGATGATCCCCATCCTGGCCCGGAGCCTCCGCACCCGGAACGATTGACGATCCCGCAACGGGACAACGCGCGGCGCAGTGCGCGAGCACACTGACGTGGCCCCTGCCACCCTCGATTCCAGGTTCCTTTCTTGGTCAATTCGAAAGCTGAGTCGCGTGTGCGAATAGGCACAGGGCACCTTGCGGGACGAAGACCAAGCGCCATCCGCTTCGGTTGGAGCGCACCGGGTAGGCCGGTCGCGTTCACCCTGGCCGACCCCGCCGTCGCGCGCCGCCCACGTGGACACGGCTCCCTGAGCGGCGGATTGAGCCGGGATCTGACCCTCTCTCGGATCGACGTCAGGCTCAAGCCGCGCCAGAGCGTCGCACCCACCGCTGCTCCTGGTGCCGCCACACTGAGAGCCGAGAGTGCGACCGCGCAACAACGCCGGAACGGCGCGGACAGTACGTACACACTGCCAGGGCAGCTCGGTCACTGGCGAGGTTTTAGTCGCTTGGTCGGGATGGCAGTGAGTGGATCTTCCGGCCACGGATGGCGGGGGTAGCGGGCTCGCAGGTCGGCTCGGACCTGGGGATAGCCCTGCTTCCAGAAAGAGGCGAGGTCGCTCGTGATCGCGACCGGGCGCCGTGCGGGCGACAGTAGGTGGAGAACGACTGGGACACGACCGTCCGCGACGGCTGGAGTGGCAGTCCAGCCGAATACCTCCTGCAGCTTCACGGCGAGGACCGGGGGCTCGGCACCGTTGTACGCGAGTCGCACCTCGGAACCCGATGGGACCCGGAGCCGTTCCGGTGCGAGTTCGCCGAACCGGGTTGCTGCGGGCCATGGCAGTAGTCGCCGGAGCGCCGAAGCCACGTCGATGTGGGCAAGATCGCGCGAGCCTCGCACCGAGGCGAGTTCGGTACCCAGCCATTCGTCGAGATCGGCCAGGAGTGTCTCGTCGTCGACCGCAGGCCACGGGGCTCCGAGGTGGGCGTGGCAGAACGCGAGCCGCTCTCGCAAGGCGAGAGCGGCCTCCGACCAGCTCAGTACGGACAGACCGCTGCGCCGGATGCCGTCGCGGACGGCCGCTTGGACGAGCAGCCGGTCGGGCTTTGCCAGCGGGACGTCGTTGAGCACGATCGCGCCGAGTGCCTCGACGCGCCGCGTCACGATCCGGCCGTCTTCCCAGCGGATCTGGTCGGTGGTCGAGACGAGGTCGCCTGCGATGTCTCGCGCGGTCTGCTCATCGATCGGCGCCGCGGAACGGATCCTGGCGTCGGCGCGACCGGGTGCCCGGTCAGCAACCGCGATCGCCAGCCATGTCGTGGTCCGCAACGGCGATTGCGGATCCAGCGCAGCACCTGTACCACCAGACATCTGGTACGTCGCCGAGTCGACCCCCCGGACCCGCGCAATCCGATCCGGATACGCCAGTCCCACCACAACCCCCACCGCAAGATCATCCGGTACTGCGCGCGTCCCCCGACCAGCCGGCCCACCGACCGCCGGCCGCACTCCAGCTCCACCCAACGGGTCGCCGGTCATCGTGCCTCGGCCGAGACGCTTTGTTTCTTCTCGCCAGCGGGCCGTGGCTCCGCGGTCCTCGCCCCGGCGGAGGGCTCGCCAGCGGGCCGGTAGATCATCGCCGAAGTCGCGGCCGGAGTCGTCCGAAAGCATCGCGACGACCTCGAGTGCCCGGTCGGCGCCGACCCGCGGCGTCCCGTCCAGCAACGCACGAGCCAACCGAGGATGCGCCCCGATCGCCGCCATCCGCCGTCCCCGCTCGGTGATCCGGCCGCCCTCGTCAAGGGCATCGAGGCGGCGCAGCAAGTCGGTGGCCGCGGTCATCGCCACCACCGGCGGCGCCTCGAGCAAGGTCAGACCGTCACCAGCAGGCGCACCCCACGCCGCGAGGTCGAGGGCGAAGGCCGCCAGATCGGCGATCGCGATCTCCGGCGCCGCGTGATCGTCGAGATGCGAGTGGTCGGTGGCAGACCAGCACCGATAGACCCGGCCAGGCGCCTCCCGCCCGGCGCGACCCGCTCGCTGGTCGGCCGACGATCTCGAAACCCGGCAAGTAACCAACGCACCGAGGCCACGGGATTGATCGGTCCGCGGCTCCCGGGCAAGACCCGAGTCGACCACAACCCTGACCCCGGGCACAGTCAGCGAACTCTCCGCGACCGACGTCGTGACCACGATCCGACGAGTGGCGGCCGACGCCAACGCGCGATCCTGTTCAGCCCTGGACTGGCGACCGAACAACGGCAGGACATTATGACCGGCCAACCGGCGAGTCACACCGTTGATCTCGGCTTCCCCCGGGACGAACACGAGGATGTCGCCGTCGTTCTCGGTCAGTGCACGCTGGACGACGGCCGCGACGTGATCCAGTAGGCGCGGGTCGACCCGCCCACCGGGAAGCAGCGGCACGGGGACCGGTGGTGGGGCCCACTCGATCGCCACGTCGAACAGCGCAGCAGACGCCGTGATCACGGGCGCCGGCGCGTCCAAGCCCAATGCGCGACTCAGCCTGGTGGTGTCCGCCGTGGCCGAGGTCGCAACGATCGCCAGGTCTTCCCGAAGATTCGCCCGGATGTCGACGCAGAACGCGAGCAGTAGATCGGCATCGAGGTGCCGCTCGTGGCACTCGTCGATCACAATCGCGGCGACCCCCGGCAGCTCCGGGTTCTGCTGCAGACGCCGTACAAGGAGCCCTGTCGTCACCACCTCGACACGGAGTCCTTTGCCGCCGCTGCGTTCACCGCGCATCGCGTAGCCGATCCGCTGCCCGAGCGGTTCGCCGACCAGCATCGCCAGCCGGGTCGCAGCCGCGCGGGTTGCCATCCTTCGCGGCTCGGCGACGATGATCGTGCCCCCGAGCGCGTCGCCCAGCGCAAGCGGCAACAGCGAGGTCTTCCCCGATCCAGGCGGCGCAACCAACACCGCAGTACCGCGCGAACGCACCGCATCGACCGTGGCAGGCAGAACGGCCCGGACAGGCAGATCCGCCCCCGGCACCGACAATTCAGGCAGCAACACGCCCCGACGCTAACCGACCACCACCGCAGACCCCCTCGACAACCCGGTCCACAGCCCCATGAACAACCCATTCTGCCGAGAGGTCCTGTACTGGCGAACGCCGCTGGGCGACTCGCTCGTCGCATCCGATCGCCGACGAGTGACCGCAGCTGGTCAGCGTGGTGGGCGGAGTACTGCGAACGGGTCCGTGACGGTCAGCTCGCGGGCCACGAACGTGTAGACGGTCGCGGGACGGCCGCCGCTCTGGCCGGGGCTGGCTCGCCGCTCGGTCGGGTCGATCACGTGCCGCCGGGTCAGGACGCGGGTGAGGTTGGTGGCGCCGAGCTCATAGCCCAGTGCGGCGCCGAACAGGTCACGCAGCTCGGCAATGGTGAACTCCAAGGGAGCCAGCGCGAACCCGATGTTCGTGTACGACAGTTTCGCGCGCAGACGCCCGACCGCGGCATCGATGAAGTAGTGATGGTCGAACGCGGTCCGCGGCAGGTCGTCGATCGGGTGCCAGAGCGTGTCGGACGGAAGCTCCGGCCGTACGTCGGACGGAACCAGGCCGAGATAGCCCGTTGCCAGCACGCGGGCCCGCGGATCACGATCGATCGCACTGTGGGTGGCCAACTGTTCCAGGTGCGCGACGTCGCGGACGTCGACCTTCGTCGCGAGGTGCCCGGTGATGGCCTCCCGGAGCCGCTCTACAGGCTCGACCCCGCCGCCGGGAAGAGCCCAGCGGCCACGGTGCGGACTCCGTGCGCGTTTCCAGAGCAGGACGCACAACCTGCCGTCGCGGACGGACAGGACCACGGCGAGCACTTCGTGCGGATAACTGGGGAAGTTAACCGGATCACCTTTCTTGGCTGCGGGCACGACGACGATGGTAGCGTGCGTGTAGTTATCGACTATCAGGCGAAAACATCCGAATGGTTGCGATCCACGCAGATCAGCACCACAGACAGAAGGTCGGAACAACCCATGCAACTGACGACGGAGACGGTCCGGACCGCGGTGCTGGCCGCACTGGCCGAGGATCAGTCGGCAGACGACGTCACCACACGGTGGAGCGTCCCAGCGGCGCTACAAGTCGAGGCAACGATGATCGCCAAGCAGCCGGGACGCGTAGGCGGTCTGCCTGCTGTACAAGGCGTCTACGCCGCCATCGATCCCACCGTCACGGTGCGGCCGGCTGTTGCCGATGGCGATTCGGTTCTCCCCGGACAGCCGCTGGCGTGGATCAGTGGTGCGGCGCACTCGATCATCACCGGCGAGCGGGTGGCGCTGAACTTCGTCCAGCGGATGTCGGGCATCGCAACCCTCACGTCGGCCTTCGTAGCTGCGATCGGAGCGCGCCCGGTCCGGCTGCTCGACACCCGCAAGACCGCGCCCGGTCTCCGGGCCATGGACAAGTACGCCGTGAGTTGCGGCGGTGGAACGAACCACAGGCTCGACCTGGCCGCCATGGTGCTGCTCAAGGAGAACCATCTCGCTGCGGCCGGCGGCGTCCTGGCGGCCGTTCGCCGGGTCCGAGACGGCATGACCGCGGAAGGCAGAGGTATGGCGATCGAGGTCGAAGTCACCACTGCGGAGGAAGCCTGCGAAGCGCTCGACTGCCAGGTCGAGTGGATCCTGCTGGACAACATGTCCGCCGAGGAGATGGCCACGGTCGTCGAGCGGCGCAACACCTCCGGGTCGACATCCCAACTCGAGGCCTCCGGCACGATCACCTTGGACACCGTCGCCGACGTCGCCGCCACCGGTGTCGATGCCGTCTCGGTCGGCGCCCTCACCCACTCCCCTGCCGCACTCGACATCAGCCTGCTCGTCACTCGCGACCACGAACTCAACTGAGCTCCGGCACGGCGCCGGCGGCGTCGTCATCCCCAGTTATCGCCTATGAAGCGAAAATCTCCCGAGAGAAGGACCTGTTGTGACCGTTGGGACAGCAATCAGCTGGCAGGAAGAGGTACGCCGCCTGGCCCGGGAGCGAGATGCGGTGGTGCTCGCCCACAACTACCAGGAACCGGCGATCCAAGATGTCGCCGATCACGTCGGCGACTCGCTCGCGTTGTCGCGCGTCGCGGCCAGTACCGACGCGTCCACGATCGTGTTCTGTGGCGTGCATTTCATGGCGGAGACCGCCAAACTGCTCAGCCCTGACAAGACCGTGCTGATCCCCACCGCCCGGGCCGGCTGCTCCTTGGCGGACACCATTACCGCTGACCAGTTGCGGGCCTGGAAGGCCGAGCACCCCGACGCTGCGGTTGTTGCCTATGTCAACACCAGTGCGGCCGTGAAGGCCGAGGCCGATATCTGCTGTACGTCGTCCAACGCGGTGGAGGTGGTGAACTCGATCCCGGCGGATCAGCCGATTCTGTTTCTGCCCGACCAGTTCCTCGGGGACCATGTCAGGAGGCAGACCGGTCGGGAGAACATCGAGGTGTGGATGGGCGAGTGCCACGTGCATGCCGGCATCAGCGCGGCCGACCTGCGCACTCAAGTGGCGGCCGACCCTGCTGCCGAGGTTCTGGTCCATCCCGAGTGCGGCTGCGCGTCGTCGGCGATCTGGCTCGCCGGCGTGGGTGATCTGCCGGCAGATCGGACCCACATCCTCTCCACCGCCGGCATGCTGGACGCCGCTCGCGACATGACCGCGAAGACCGCCCTGGTCGCGACGGAAATCGGCATGCTCCATCAACTTCGCAAGGTGAACCAGAAGACGACCTTCCTGCCGGTGAACCCGAAGGCCTCATGCCGATTCATGAAGATGATCACCCCGGACCTACTGGTGCGGTGCCTGCGTGAGGGACGCGACGAGATCCAACTGGCACCAGAGGTCGTCGAGCGTGCCCGGCGCTCGGTCGAACGGATGGTTGCCATCGGCAAACCTGCAGGTGCTCGATGACGCGCACCGTCGACGTCGTCGTCATCGGCGCCGGCGTGGCAGGCCTGTCAACCGCGCTCGGTCTCGCGGCGACCCGCGATGTGCTCCTGCTCAGCGCCGGCGACGGCAGCACGCCCTGGGCACAGGGCGGCGTCTCGGCCGCGTACGGCGAGGACGATCCGCTCGACCACGCGCGCGACACCGACATCGCCGGCGCAGGATTCTGCGATCTACGCAACGTTCGGGCATTGGTCGAGGAGGGACCGCAGCGACTTGCCGAACTCATCGCTCAGGGGGCTCGCTTCGACCGTGACGACGACGGATCGCTGTCGAGAACTCTCGAGGGAGGCCACGGTCGTTCCCGGATCGTGCACGCAGGCGGTGACGCCACCGGCGCGGAGGTTCATCGCGCGCTCCGTAGCGCGCTACAGCTCACCGGCGTTCAGACGATGGACGGACGGACCATCGGCCTGATCAAGTCAGACTCCGGCCGCATCGTCGGCGTGCTCGTCGAAACCGGCACGGAGATCACCCGGATCGACGCGCGCGCCGTTGTACTGGCCACAGGCGGAGTCGGCAACGCCTACCTGGCGAGCACCAATCCGCCGACGGTGCGCGGTGATGGCATCGCTCTGGCGCTGCGGGCCGGCGCATCTGTGGTGGACATGGAGTTCGTCCAGTTCCACCCGACCGCGCTCTTCACCGGTGAAACCGGCGGTCAGTTGCCGTTGGTCACCGAAGCCGTGCGCGGTGAAGGCGCAGTACTACGTGACATGCATGGTCGCAGGATCATGGCCGGCCGGCACCCGCGAGCCGATCTGGCCCCTCGGGACGTCGTCGCCCGGGAGGTCGAGGCAACGATGCGCCGCGACGGATCCGACCACGTCTGGCTGGACGCCACATCCATCGCGCCCGACGTACTCCGACAGCGATTCCCGACCGTACTGGCCTCCTGCGCACGGATCGGCGTTGACCTGCTGTCCGAGCAGATCCCGGTCGCGCCCGCCGAACACTTCCTGTGCGGCGGCATCCGAACCGACCGCGACGGCGCAACCGACGTACCAGGCCTGTACGCCGTCGGCGAGGTCGCCGCAACCGGCGTACACGGGGCCAACCGGCTCGCCTCCAACAGCCTCCTGGAGGGACTGGTCTTCGGCCGGCGCGTCGCAACGGCCCTGACCCTCGATCTCCCCGCAACGGACCACGGCCACTCACACGAACTGGCACTGAACCATGATCGCGAACCGGAACGGGTTCGCGCGATCCTGACCAAGTACGCCGGTATCCGTCGCGACGGCGCAGGTCTGAACGCCGCCGCTGACGAACTCGAGCCCCTGGGCACCGGACCGCTCGCGACGGTGGCGCGATCTGTCATCGCGGCAGCGACCACACGACAAGACAGCCGCGGCTGCCACTGGCGTTCGGACTACCCGCACTCCGACGAGCGCTGGGACGAGCACATCGTCGTACGGCTCGACAAAGATGACCGCCCGACCACCCGGCAACTTCTCCACGCAACCACGCAGTGACGGGGCACCGGCCTCCGAAATCAAGGCCGGCCCGCGTCTCCGACAGCGACGCCGAGCTCCTCCGGCAGCTCGACCGCTCGGCATCACCATCGGTACGACGCTCACGGTGAACCGCCGCCACGACGTCGCCGGCACGATCGACGTCGTCTACGACGGCGTCCGTCGCTCTGGACCTCACGACCGCTTACGCGATGCGCGTCGTACAGACGGATCTCTGACACGAGCCCTTAGCTCAGCGCCAGCGTGTGAGCACGCAGCGAATACGGTTGCCCGAAGCTCTTACCCAGCAGGGGTTGAGCGCGCAGAATGCGAAGCACAGGGCGTGTGGTGGGGCTGCGCGCCGGGGGAACAAAGGGTGGGGGCATCCATGATGCGTCTGGGATTTGCCACGCGTAGGCGCGGGCTGGTCAGCGCGGTCGCGGCGATGTTGCTGGGCGCCGCGTTGCTCACGCAGGTCGGGCCTGGTCCGGCAGGGGCTTCGACGTTGCCGACCGGGTTTCGCGACAACATCGTACTGAGCGGGTTGACCAACCCGACGGTGCTGCAGTTCGCACCCGACGGGCGGATCTTCGTCGGCCAGAAGAACGGCGTGATCAAGGTCTTCCAGAGCCTGACGGATACGAACCCGGTGACGGTGGCCGACCTCAGGACACAGGTCAACGACTACTGGGACCGCGGTCTCCTCGGCTTCGCGATCCCGCCCAACTTCCCGGCAAACCCCTTTGTTTACGTGCTTTACGCGTACGAAGCGCCGATCGGCGGTACGGCGCCGACGTGGAACGACGCCTGTCCGACACCACCCGGCCCGACCACCGACGGATGCCTGGTGTCGGCGCGCCTGTCGCGACTCCAGATCAGCGGCAACGTCATGACGGGCAGCGAACAGGTCCTCATCAACGACTGGTGCCAGCAGTACCCGAGCCACTCCGTCGGCACGCTCCTGTTCGGACGCGACGGCTACCTGTACGCCAGCGCCGGCGACGGTGCCAGCTTCAACAACGTGGACTACGGGCAGTACGGCGCGACGTACGCCGGCGATAAGGCCAACCCGTGTGGCGATCCGCCAGGTGCGGTTGGTACTGCGCTGAGCCCGCCCGGAGCGCAAGGTGGAGCGCTGCGGAGTCAGAGCGTACGGCGTCCCACCGGGCCGGCGACGCTCGACGGTGCGATCCTGCGCCTCGACCCGGCGACCGGTGCCGGCGTACCCGGAAACCCGTTCTTCTCGTCGACCGACCCGAACGCGCGGCGCATCGTGTCCTACGGAGTACGCAATCCGTTCCGGATGACGCAACGTCCGGGCACTGACGAACTATGGGTCGGCGATGTCGGCTGGGGCGCCTGGGAAGAGATCAACCGGCTGGTGGCACCGACCACGGCCACCAACTTCGGCTGGCCGTGCTACGAAGGCACGAGCCCTCAGAGCGGCTACCAGGGTGCCGGTCTCACCTCGTGCCAGTCGCTGTACTCGACGCCTGGCTCGGTCGTTGCGCCGTACTACGCCTATAACCACAACGCCTGCGTGGTGAACTACACCGGCTGCCGCACCGGTGGTTCGTCGATCACGGGCATCGCGTTCTACCAAAGCGGGTCGTATCCGGCGCAGTACAACGGCGCACTCTTCTTCGCCGACCACTCGCGCAACGAGATCTGGGCGATGCTGCCTGGTACGAACGGATTGCCTGATCCGGCCAGACTGCAGTCGTTCGTGGGTGTCGACGCGGCCGGCGGCGCGGCCGGGCATCCGGTCGACCTGAAGATTGGCCCCGGTGGCGACCTGTTCTACGTCGACATGGAGAACGGTTCGGTCCACCGGATCACCTTCACCGCCGCCAACCAGGCGCCGAATGCTGCCTTCACCGCAAACCCGGCCAGTGGCGCGGTCCCACTGACGGTCAACTTCGACGGCAGCAGCTCATCCGACCCGGAAGGCCGTCCGCTCACGTACTCGTGGGATCTCAACGGCGACGGGACCTTTGGTGACGCGACCGGTACGACGACGTCGTACACCTATTCGTCTTCGGGCGTCTATCATCCAGCGCTTCGGGTGACGGATGACCAAGGCGCTAGCGACACCACGTCGGTGACCGTCACGGCTGGCAATACCGCGCCGACCGTTGTGATCGATTCACCCGGGGCGTCGCTCACCTGGAAGGTCGGCGACCCGATCCCGTTCAGCGGCCACGCAACCGACGTACAGGACGGAACGCTTCCGGCGTCATCGTTGAGCTGGTCCGCGTACATGAATCACTGCATCACGCCGACCGACTGCCACGCGCATCTCCTGCAGACGATGAACGGCGTCGCCAGTGGTTCGTTCACCGCGCCCGACCATGCATACCCGTCCTGGATCGAACTGAGGTTGACCGCGAGTGACTCATCCGGTCTGACGTCGACAACCAGTCTCCGGTTGAACCCGCGAACCGTCGTACTCACGTTCAAGACCACGCCTGGCGGCCTCAACCTCACCAACCTGGTCGTCAACGAGGCACCCCGCTCGACCCCGTTCTCCGTCACGGTCATCGTGGGCTCCGCCAACTCCGTCAGCGCCCCGTCCCCACAACCCTTCAATAAGTCCACCTATTTGTTCACCTCGTGGTCCGACGGCGGCCCGCAAAGCCACACCATCACCGCCCCCGCCGTCAACACCACCTACACCGCCACCTACCGCAAACGCTGATTCCACCCGATTGGGCTGTCGCGGCGTACACGGATTTCGCTGCACCATCGTTCGGCGTGGCGACTAAGCGAGGCTGTGGTCGCGGCAGCGCAAAGGCCTGACCGGCTCATCGTGCTTCCTTGGTTGACTGGTAGCTGTCTAGGATGCTAGCAATGGAATGCGTGCTCCCCGAGCCACGGATGGAGGTGATCGCTGACCTCCACGAAGTCGAACCCGGCCTCCTCGGCCCGTACCGCCTGCTCGACGATCTCGACCGGCCCGTAGGCCTCGGCGATCAACTTGAACCCCAGCTTCGTCGCTTCCCCTCCTGCTCGTCGGATCGGCGCCTGTCCTCGGGTGCGTCGGATCGGCGCGTCTCCTCGGGTACGTCGGGAGCGGGCGGTCCCGCGGGCTCCGCCGGATCGGGCCGGCCCAGTGGGTCAACGGGATTCGGCTCGGTCGCCCGGCCAGGATCCGCCTCTGGCGGAGTACCCAACGGCTCGACCGGGTTCGGTTCAGCTGTCATCCCCGACCGGTAGCCAGGCCACACCCACACAAACCCCGCTCGACGACACCGATGCATGGATGTGGGGCACCGGGGCCTTCACGCGCACTACACCCTCACCGGTGCCGCAAGCCAGATCATCCAATAAGCACAGACACCGGTGGTCTACGCCCTTCCTGTCACGCGCCCGCTGGATTCCTGCGGGCCGATCGGCCGGATGCGTTGTTGGCCCCGCGGATCAACTCACGCCTCGCCTGGTTCCCAGCTCGCGACATCGACCGCGCAGCGTCGCGCTCATCTCTCAGGCGCGGTGGGGCCGGGCAGACGGCGCGATCGTGGACGGGCCCACCACCCAGGCGTCTGTATTTCCAGCATTGCTCGTCATAGTCGTAGTACGTATCCACGCCGCCCACAGTGACCACGGCAGCCTCCGGATTGAGCGATCCCGCACGCCGCCGTTGCTTGACGACTAGGCCCCAAGTACCCGGATCTGCCCTGACCTATACGACGTCGGGCCGAAACAGCGGACAGGAATGACCGTTGAGCAAGTTCAGCAGTTGAGCGAACTGGCCGAAGGCAACACTCCCGTGGGACTGATGAGCGTCCGGCTCGGCCGGAGGGAGGACGCCATCAGGTCGAAGGCGCAGACCGAGGGCATCAGCCTGTCGCCGCCGAACCGCATCATGAGCTGATCCGCGGCCGGCTGCTCGAATTTCTCCGCATGGATCCGCGTGGTGCGGGTACTCAGTGCGAGCACGGACGCGAGGTCGTGCTGGGTGGCTCCCGGTCCACGGCGGACTCCTGGCCGGAGCCCCCACAACTTGCACACGGCACGGTCGGTGGAGTGCGGCCAGAACCGCGGGCTGGGTCTCCACCGCCGTGCCGCACAAGGGGAGGCGGACGATGAGCACAGATCCGCGAACGCGGTACGGCGGACCGGACCAGCAGGAGCCCGATCAGCAGGGACACCCCGGGCACAGCAGCGCGATGCAGCCCGAGCCGGACTACGGCGAAAAGACTTACCAGGGCAGCGGAAAGCTCACCGGACGACGAGCCCTTATCACCGGCGGCGACTCCGGCATCGGACGCGCGGTTGCCCTCGCCTTCGCCCGAGAGGGCGCGGACGTAATGATCTCCCACCTTGCCGCTGAGGAGAACGACGCACGCGAAACCTGCCGCCTGATCACCGAGGCCGGGCGCAAGGCCGCGTCGCTGGCAGGGGACATCCAGGACGAACAACACTGCCGACGACTCGTCGAGCATTGCGTCGATGAGCTCGGCGGCCTCGACATCCTGGTCAACAACGCTGCCTACCAGATGTCCCGCGAAGGCATCGCGGACATCTCCACCGAGCAGTTCGACCAGGTCATGAAGACCAACGTCTACGCGATGTTCTGGCTCTGCAAGGCCGCCCTGCCACACCTGTCCGCAGGTTCCGCGATCATCAACACGACCTCCATCCAGGCCTACGAACCGTCGCCCAACCTGCTCGACTACGCCACCACCAAGGCAGCCATCCTCAACTTCACCAAAGGACTGGCACAGGAACTCGCGCCCAAGGGCATCCGCGTCAACGCCGTCGCACCCGGGCCGATCTGGACACCCCTCATCCCCGCAACCATGCCGGCCGAGAAGGTCGGCGAGTTCGGCGCCGACACCCCGCTCGGCCGCGCCGGCCAACCCGCCGAACTCGCACCGGCCTACGTCTTCCTCGCCTCCGACGACTCGACCTACATCACCGGCGAACGCATCGGCGCCACCGGCGGCCGCCCACTCCCCTAACCTGCCATGACCTGATCCGGCTGTCCGGCCTGCCGTCACTCGTGCTTGTTCTCGACGGGGTGAGTAGCGATGCGGAGTGCGAGGCGGTCGAAGATACGATCCGGAATCAACCGGCGGACGGCAGGCAGAGCAGTTGCCGCGAGCCCATTGGCGTACCGGGTTCGCGGCCGGCTCGCAGTCACCGCACGCACGATCAGCTCCACGGCCTCCTCCGGGCTGGCACTCTCCTTGCCTCTGCGCTGCACCCGCTGGCGCAAAGCGTCAAGGCGCTCGCGGTAGAGGTCGCTCGGTGGAAGAGCGTCCAGGGTCTTGGCGGCCTTCGACCAGATCGGTGTCGCCAGCGGGCCCGGCTCCACGATCACCACGTGGATCGCTTCCGGTGTCAGCTCTTGCCGCCAAGCCTCCGCGATCGCTTCAAGAGCGTACTTCGACGCGTGGTACGCGCCTGCGAAGCCGGCCGCGACGCGACCACCGACCGACCCGACGAACACCACCCTGGATCCCTCGGAACGCCGCAGCATGGGCAGGAACTGCTGGGTGACGGCAACCTGACCGATCACGTTGACCTCGACACCGGTGATCACCACGCTGCGCATCGCATTCCCTTCCGTCCCCCGAAGCCCGCCCTGTGCCCGATGGCCCCGCCGTCATTCGGAACGAGAGCACCACGTGGAACCGTTCAACGATTGCGGGTTCAGGGCATGCGTATTTCGCGGCGGGAGCAATCCGCATGACTTCCCAACGGTCTGGTGCCTGCGCATCACGAGGCCGGTTCGCAGGCACCAAACGGAATCTCCCCCGGATTCGTTGCGACGTATCAGGGTTGAGAGATGTCCTTCATGACATCACCTGTGTCGGACTTGCCTAAACTACGTGCGACGTCGGCCATGGCCAGCATGCCGACGAGATCATGGCCGTCGATCACCGGCAAGCGCCGTACCTGGTGCTTGCTCATCGTTTGAAGGGCCTCTTCGGCGCTGTCATCGGCGCCGATCGTGACCGGTTTGCCCTGCCCGAACTGCCCCGCGGTCGCCGAGGCCGGATCGCCACCGTCGGCGAGACACTTCACCACGATGTCGCGGTCGGTCAGCACGCCCTTGAGCCGGTTGTCCTCGCCACAGATCGGCAACGCCCCGACGTCCAGATCGCGCATCTTCCGAGCCGCGTCGATCAGTGTCTCGTTCTCGCCGACACACTCGGCGCCGGCCGTCATCAGGTCACGTGCGGTCGTCATGTCGAACACCTCAATCTTCAGACCTTGTACTCCGACGCTCAGGGCAGTACCCCAGCGCTCACCGCACATTCCTGCCGCCTGCAAATCACCTTCCGAGCAGGTGGAAAGCGACGGACCCGCATGTTCGGCTCATGATGCTGCCGGGGATCAGCCGCGCTGGCCGTCCTCACTCTGGCCGCGGCGGTGACTGCGGTTATTGCTCGTGTGGCCTTGACTTCGGGCAATCGTCGTACTCGATAGGTCGGGTCAGGGTCGGCGCCAGGAGTCGTCGGTGAGGTGGCTGCCGGCCTCATCGGTCTGGCCGGTCATCGGCGTCGCGATCTCGCCCGGCGCGACAGCATTGGCGGTGATCCCGTACTCGCCCAACTCGAGCGCCAGCGTCTTCATCAGCAGACCGAGACCACCCTTCGCCGCGTCATACGGCGCGGCGCCGACTCGTGGCTGGTGCTCGTGCACGCTGGTGACGGCGATCAACCGCCCGCCTCGTGCCTGGTCGATCATCCGCCGCGCCGCCCTTTGCAAACACAGGAAGGCACCGTCCAGATCGACACTCAGCACCCGGCGCCAGTCCTTGTAGTCGAGGTCCACGGCACGCTCGCTGGTCCCGGTACCGCTGTTGGCGACGAGGACGTCCACACCACCCAGTCGCTCGATCAGTCGATCGATCCCGGCGACAGCGTCAGGGAGAGCCTCGAGGTCCAGGTGCTCGACCTCGGCACGTCGGCCCAGGCCACGGACCTCCTCGGCCGTCTCCTCCGCTCCGGCCTGATCACTGTGCCAGGTGATACCGACATCGAAGCCGTCCTCCGCCAGCGCGACCGCGGTCGCCCTGCCGATCCCACTGTCCGATCCGGTCACGATTGCTTGAGGCATGCGCCCGAGGTACCCGCCCGCACCCTCAGAAAACGTTCGCCCATGCCGATTGTCGTACTTCCGGGCGGGTACAGGCGGCACGGGTGGACGACGATTGAGGAGGCCGCGTGATCGCGCTCCGGCACCGACCACTTCGGCGTTACAGCCGATCCCGAGCAGCCATAAATCCCGTTCTAGCAGGCATTGTTGCGCCGCCAGTGGGTACTGGTGGTCATCGCTCACCACAGCGCTTCGCGTCGGGCCGCACCGGCCAGGCCGAGTGCAGCCAAGCTCGAAAGCCGGGTCTCGTCCTGGCCTCCGGGTTCGGCGCCCGGCGCGAAGCAGTTCTCCCCGCCGCCGAAGCACCTCCTCGGCACCGATCGTGGCCACCTTGCCCTGCCTGAACTATCGCCGTCCTGCCGGTCACAGACCGATTGGCATTTGGGCCAGCGGATACCGCGCCTTCGATGAAGGACCCTTCGATAATCCGGAACGCTCCGGCACGAGCCGAGATCTGCTGTGACCACTACGACGCGGAGCCCTTCCCGACATTGAATCGCTTCTCGTACAAGTCTCGAGCCTGGGCCAGGGCCTTCTGGCTGATCCGGGCCAGCGGGTGAACATCAACGACCACCGGCTCATGGTCCGGTCCCCAGCCTGCGACCTCGCCGGTCAGGAGCCAGGGATAGCGATCCTTGTCCTCACCCAGTTCTGCGTACTTACAGACCCGTCGCGCTACCCAATCCGCCGGCGGCCGTGGCCACCACGGCTCTGGAGTGACCGTGGTCGCGGACAGGCCGGGCAAGTCCACATCCGCCTCGTAGTCGCGGCTCGGCCCAGCCTCGGCGTCGTACCAGGGCCCCTTGGAGTAGCGCAGGAGCACGCCGTCCTGGGCAACGACGAACTCGACCAACTCGGCCAATGTCTGGATCACTGGCAACTCACGGGGTGCCTCGCCCGCAATCAGCCGCTGAGGGGACATCTCGCTCATGCCGCCGAGGTACCCCAGCTCAGGTCGAGCGATGCGCTCTCGGCACATGGCTTGTCGGTGCTCGAGCAGGCAAGGCGCCTCTTCGCCACGCCACAAGGTACGACGGCCGGCCACGCATCGACGTCCCAACTCGTACACCATGCGCCTGAGGCGTTCACACTCTCGATCGCAGGCCGAACCAGAGACGCGATCACCGTCGGTCGACTCACGCTATTGACCCCGCTCGCCGACACCGGCGACCGGTTCGACCCGGTGCTCAACTGTCCGCCGAACTGGCGATTGGCACCTGCATGGCTGCGCGAGATTCGTGAAGCCGCTTACCGCGGCAGCCGCCACGGCCGCGATCACGCGACAGATCCCAATACCTGAAGGCGAGTACGCCGGCCGAAATCTCGGCGGAATGCATTCAGGCCTTCGTGGCGGGTACCTGCGCCGTCCGGCCAGGTGGGGTCCAGTCAGGAGCTGCGTCTGGCTCAGAGAACTCTGAGGTCGACGAAGGAGTCGCGATGTTCCGTCATACGAAGCGGTTGCAGTTCGAGGCCAAACCCGAACGCCCTGACCCGGTCTACGCGCGCAAGCTGCAGGAGCTCATCGGCGGCGCCTACGGTGAGATGAGCGTGACGATGCAATACCTGTTCCAGGGCTGGAACTGCCGCATGGAAGGCAAGTACAAGGATCTCCTGATGGACACCGCGACCGAGGAGATCGGTCACATCGAGATGCTGGCCACGATGGTCGCGCGACTCCTCGAAGGTGCCCCCGCGACCATGACGGCCGAGGCCGTCCAGGACCCGGTGATGGCAGCCATCATCGGCGGGATGGACCCGCAGCAAGCGATCATCGCCGGCGGCGGCGCACTCCCGGCCAACTCCCAAGGAGTGCCCTGGAACGGCGGCTACATCGTCGCCAGCGGCAACCTGCTCGCCGACTTCCGCGCGAACGCCGCCGCCGAGGCGCACGGCCGGCTGCAGACCGCACGCCTCTACAACATGACCGACGATCCCGGCGTCAAGGCAACCCTGCAGTTCAACCTCGCCCGCGACACCGTGCACCAGAAGCAATGGCTGAAGGCAATCGAGGAACTCGAAGCCGACGGACTCGAAACGCCGATCGTCCCGAACGCGTTGTTCGACGAGGAAGACCAGGAACACAACCACACCATCTGGGGCCTGTCCGACGGCACCGACGGACCCAAGGGCGACTGGACGAAGGGCGACGATCCGCTGGAGTACCTGACCGATCCCGAACCACTCGGCGGCCCGGCCTCGGCCCCGGCACCCGACCCGGCGCTGTTCGGCACCTACTCCCCCGTCCAGGACTTGAAGGGCACCGTGAAGTCCCAGGCGAAGTCGGCCGCCCAGAAAGTCACGAAGAAGAAGACGAAGAAGAAGAAGTAGTAGTCGCCGCGACAGCGCACCAGCTACCAGATGGGACGCCCACCCGGAACCGGTGAACGTCCCGTCTGGTGTGGCAGCTACGGCGGGAGGTACGCATCCAGACCGCTGCGGGACTGCTGTCGTCCGGCCGGCCCCAGCCAGTGTGCAGAGGCAGGTCTTCCAGCATTCAACGAGCTGCGCTGCCTCGGCGGGCGCGCGACCGCGCAACGTGGCGTCCAACTCAGTGATCGCCAGCGCGCTCCACACCAAGTTGTTCGGCACAATCGCAACCTGGTGACGGTTCCCTGCGCCGAATGGTCCAAACCCGCCGATGCGGCGTGCTGAAGCAAGCTTCAAGCTGGTGTGCGTGGGGTACCTGGGTGTGGTCCGGCCGTGGTTCAAACCCTAGCCTCCTCCGCCGGACAATCGCATTTCAGGCGGCTCACATGTCGTTCACCACCCGGCTGCCCCAGCCAACCGCAACCTTGGCAGCCGTCACCGATTCCCGCGTCGATCAGGCAGCGATTGCGGAAAGACTCCTCCGAGAAGCAGCATCAGCCACCGGGCCACGGCGCGAGGACCTCCTCGATCAAGCAATCGTCGCGTCCGTACCACTCGCTCGCACGCTCGCGAGCCGCTACTACCGGCGCGGCGTCGACGCCGAAGACCTGGACCAGGTCGCCTATGAGTACCTCGTCAAGGCAGCCCGCAGCTATCAGCCGGACGACACCTCCGACTTCCGCTCCTTCGCCATCCCCACCATCCGCGGCGGCATCCGGCACCACTTCCGGGACCACGCCTGGGCCGTCAAGATGCCGCGCCGCCTGCAGGACATCCAGACGCAGCTCACCGTCACCGAAGCCGCACTGGCGGCTCGCCTCGAACGCTGGCCCAGCAGCCACGAGCTGGCCGAAGCCCTCGGTCTCGAGGTGAAGGAAGTCGTCGAGGCCCAACGGGCTCAGGGATGCTTCAACCCGTCATCCCTCGACATTCCCCTGCACGACGACTCGTCGATCACCCGCGGACAACTGGTCGCCGATCCCGCTGACACCTATCAGCTCGTCGACCAGATCGAGTCGCTCCGCCCGGTCGTCGCCAACCTGCCGGCCCGGGATCGGCTGATCTTCCAGCGCCGCTTCCTGGAACACCGAACCCAGGCCGAGATCGGCCACGAGATCGGCGTCACCCAAATGCAGGTCTCCCGACTCCTCGGCCGCATCATGCTCCAGCTGCGACTCGCTCTGTCCGTTTGACTGCGAATCTCGAACCGACCGGTCCGCCGATGTCATGCATCCACGAGGCGGATCAGCCACGCCCAGCGAGAGGCACCACATCTTCAGGTTCTCGTTGGGTCGTGTAGTGACCAGACGGACTGGGCACCTGTAGGTGCGGAGAGCTCAGGGTGAGAGTGCGCTGGGCTTTCGCTTTGCCCTGCCCGGCTTCCGGAAGGCGGCATGACGATGACCGACCCGACGATGGCAGGTCGCCTCCTAGCCAGCCGGTACAGGTTGGTCGGGGTATTGGGTCGCGGAGGCATGGGCGTGGTCTGGCAGGCCCGCGACGAGCTCCTCGGCCGGTCAGTGGCGGTCAAGGAAGTCTTGCTGCCGCCGGAGCTACCCGATGAGGAACGCGAGATCCTGCGGCGGCGCACCCTGCGCGAGGCCCGCTCCGCCGGCCGGTTCAGTCACCCGAACGTAGTGACCGTGTACGACGTCGTCGAAGCGGACGGCCGTCCTTGGATTGTGATGGAGCTGGTCCGGTCCACCACGCTGGCGCAGGCGATCCGCGAGTACGGACCGTTGCCGCCGGGAGAGGTGGCTCGGATCGGCCTGCAAGTGCTGGCCGCGTTACACGCCGCACACCGCGCCGGCGTACTGCATCGTGACGTCAAGCCGAGCAACGTGCTGCTCACCGGAGACGGCCGGGTCGTGCTGACGGACTTCGGCATCGCCACCTTGGAGGGCGATCCGTCGCTGACGACGTCGGGCACACTGCTGGGGTCGCCGGCGTTCATCGCTCCGGAACGGGTTCAAGGTCGGGGCGCCGGTGTGGAGTCGGACCTGTGGTCGCTGGGCGCCACGCTCTACACCGCAGTGGAAGGGCGGCCGCCGTACGACCGGGGATCCACGCTTCCTACGCTGGCGGCCGCGGTGACCGAGGAGCCCGACCCGGCGCGGCTGGCTGGGCCGCTCGGGCCGGCGCTTGACGGTCTGTTGCGCAAGGACCCCACGGATCGCATCGACGTCTGGGAGGCGAGACGTCTACTTCACCAAGCCGAGACGGCGTCTGAGGTTCCCTCCGGTTCGCAGGGATCTGAGGCTGTCGACACGTCGAAGGTGGACAGTGGTCAGCGGACGCGGATGCTGCCGATTCCGCCGGTCGTTTCGCAGCCCGGGCAGTACGGCGATGCTCAGCCAACCGGAGACGGTACGGCGGTGGCGACACCGGCCGATTCCACGTCATCAGCCGACGGTCCTGTCGCCGAACCCGATTCGGCCTCGTCGGATGGGAGGGAGTCGTCCAACGGAAATCTTCCGAAGGTTGTCGGTGCGATGCTCGCCTGTGTACTGCTCGCGGTCGCCGTGATCGGTTGGGCGCTGTTCCGACCGGGCGACGACGACCAGGGAAGTCAGCCGGAATCGACCGGCTCGCCGCAGACCAGTGGAGTCAGCAACGCGCCACGCAGTACAGCGGCGCCTTCGAGTACGCCGCCACCAACCAAACGCCGGCCCTCGTCGCCCGCTACCAGCAGACCTGCCTCTCCTAGCAGCCGCACCACCGCGCCCGAGTCTCCCGCGACCGAGCGTGGTCCGGTGCCCGCCGGCTTCGAGCGGCACATGGACCCGACCGGATTCTCACTCGCAGTGCCGGCAGACTGGACCGTGGAGCGGCGAGGTGAGCGCGTCTACTTCCGTGAGCCGGGCAGCGCGCGCTTCCTGCTCATCGACCAGACCAACCAACCCAAGCCGGATCCAGTCGCTGACTGGCGTCAGCAGGAAGCAGCCCGCAAAGACGGCTACGCCGACTACCAGCGCATCCGGATCGAGCCGGTCGACTACTTCGAGAAGGCTGCCGACTGGGAGTTCACCTACGCCACCCCCTCCGGCCGCCGCCACGTCCTCAACCGCGGCGTGGTCACCAGCGATAACCGGGCCTACGGCATCTACTGGTCCACCCCTGACACCCAATGGGCCGAAAGCCGCTCCCTCTACCAAACGTTCACGGAAACCTTCCAACCAGCCTCATGACCCCGCCCGGGCGGCTGATTCGTAGGGCGCCAGCGTCCCGTAGCGGGTGGCACTCCAGTCCCCGGCGGGCACCGGCAGCCAGCGACTCCACCGGCCATCGCCTGCGCTGGAGAACAAGAAGTCACATGGTTCGGCCGGCTCCTGCAAGTGGAATCGCAACGCCAAGCCGAGGACATCCGGCAATCCGCCAGGCAATCCGCCGCCCTTCGACAGCCTCACCGTCGCGAGGTGATCGCCCTGTGGAATCAACGGAATCTGCTGATCGACCGTGAGACGCGCGGCGAAGGTCACGCCGCGCGGATGTACGGCGGGAGCATGCCGCAGCCAGGCCATCGCGTCTAAGAACGCCGAAAACCCGTGCGTCGGCGCGTTAGCCAGCAGTCGGACTGCTCCCGCTCGGCTCAGGGTTTCCCGGTTCATGATTGGCGCGGTGACTGACCGGACCGCGGCTGAGCAGCTCGGACAGCTCACTCAGCACGGTGCGCTGCCGCAATACCGCTGTGAAGTCGGCCGATGCGTTGCCCATCCCGTCGAGGGTTTCCCGCAGTACATCCATTGCGTCGATCGACGATGACCAGCCGAGCTCACGCTCAGCCCGAGAGCTGTCCAAAGCCGGCGCCGCGCACCCCAGGTCCAGCCAGCCCGGTGACACCGGCTGCAGCCGCGCCTGCCAGGCTGCCAGCATCAGCGCGTGGACCACTCGAGCAGGGGTTTTGACCCACCGGGCGCCGAGTGCCTCAGCGATCATCGCCGAGGTGACCGGCGTCGCCGCGGCCAGGTTGAACGCTCCCACAGCTCGCTGCTGCAGGACCCGCACAACCGCGTCCGCGACGTCGTCGGCGTGCACCATCGCAACGGTCAGCCCCGCCGGCATCGGCAGCACCGGAACCGCACCGACGGTTCTGGCCGGCAGCAGCACCGGCAGCGCGTACCGCAGCAACGCGCTCCCCGCCAAGCGCTGACCGATGATCCCGGGCCGCAGCCGCGCCACCGCCGTACCGTCAGAGGACCGTTCGAAAGCATCCAGCAGCCTTTCGGCCCTGACCTTGTGACGGCTGTACGACGAGCTGGGCACGCCGTCGACCGGATAGTCCTCCGCCACCGGAATGTCGTTGCGTTTGGGTGCGTACGCCCCCACCGACGACATGTGCACCACCTGCCCGACACCCAACGCCGAACACGCGTCAAGGACCCGTTGCGTCCCACCGACACCGACAGACTCGAGGTAGCGCACCTGATGCGACGGCTGGAACGCCCACGCCAGATGCACCACCGCGTCCGCGCCACGGACCGCCCGTCGCAACTCGTGTTCGCACTCGCGGCTGGACAGGTCGATCGACACCCACCGGGAGCTACTCGTCGCGGCATAGTGGGGTATCCGTCGTGCCACCGCAACGATGTCGTACTCGCCGGCCTCTCGCAGGCGACGGACCAAGGCGCTGCCCACATTGCCGCTAGCGCCGGTAATGACCACTCGCATAGTGCTCCCTCAACATGTGCAGGCGCTCAGGAGCCAAGTCCGGCCTTGTCGACCTTGCGGTGAAATCGCATCCCCGCCAGGCCACCGACCAAAGCGCCGATAAGGCTGGCAGCGGCCGCGAAGAGCAGCGCGATGATGCCGCCCGTGGTGAGGCTGCCCTCGCTGATGGGGATTCGGGGAAAACTGTTCAGTCGGCCGAGAACGTTGTACTGATCGCCGGCGATCGCCACGACGATTGCGACAACGCCCGCGATGACCACGGCCCACAACCAGACCGCGAGACCCTGTCTGATGCCGTTGAAACGGGCCATCCGGCCGGCCACATAGCCGCCGCAGTAGTAGGCGATGAACAGCATGAGGAGCACGAGGATGGCGCCGATGAAGCCAATGGTTCCTGAATTGGCGTCAGCCTGGTCAGTGGCTTCGGCGGCGCTGGTGCCCGTCGCGACCCCGACCGCGGTGCCGGCGGCTGTGAGCAGCGCGGTCAGCAGGATTGCCGTACCTGTCGCCGTCAGCCAACCGAAGAAGGCCGACCCCACCTTGATACCGCCGTACTCTTCCTTCTCGCGACCCACGACACTGTGCCGGTCCCTGGCCAAGGCGGCCTCTGGGTCATAAGCAGTACTGCTGCCAGGCTCGACATCCGTGGACTCGTCCTGCCTCAGGCCGCGATCGGACTGCCTGGCCGTGTTGTCATCGGGCAGCGGCCGCTCGGTGGCCGGTTCGTTCCTGCGCCTGCCATCTGCATCCACACCCGGAACGTCCGGCCGTCGTTCATCGCTCATCTCGAGGAACCCGCCTGCCGGACGTTGTCGGCCGAGTCCTTCGCATCTCCGGCAACCTGCTGAGCCGCTGACCGGCTCTCGTCGGCCACCTCGCCGGCTGCCTGGGATGCGGAGTGCTTGACCTGCTCAACGGCTTCCTGCGCCGGTTCCTGCAGATTCTCCCTGACCTCTTGGGCGACCTGGGCGGCCTGCTCCTTCACCGGTCCGGCGACGTCCATCGCCCTTTCCTTGGCGTCCTGCGCCAGTTCGCGTTCCTTGGTCGATGCAGGCAGTACGGCGGCCGCGACCCAGCCAGCCGCGAACGCGATCACTCCGGCGGCCAACGGCGTACCGCGAGTTCTCGCGCGAGCCTTGTCCGGTGCTGAACCGACTGCATCACCGACCTTGCTCCCCGCGTCCTGCATCGTTGACACCGCTGAACCCCCTGTGTCGCTCATCGATCCGCCGACCGACTCGGCCGAGCCCATCACGTGTTCCTTCAGCCGATGGACCCCGCCGCGGGCCCGGTCGACCCGCCTGCCTACCACGCGACTGGGGCTGACCTTCTCGGTCAGGGCGTCGACGTCGCGACCCACATTGCGCCGTGTCTGCTCGATGTCTCGCTTCAGCTGTTCCGGGTCTTCAGCCATTTCGCGTCCTCCTTGAGTGATTCGACCGTCTGGTCGGGTTTCGGATCGACCTCGCGCAACTCCTTGCGTCCCGTCATCGCCAGTACGGCGCCAACGAGCGCCCACACGGCGGCGACGATGAGCGCTGCCCAGATGAGGTCCATGGCTTCATCCAGGGCCCACATCACCGTCAAGGAGATGAACAGAGCGACCATCCAGCCCGCGAAGGCCGCACCGCCGAGCATCCCCGCGCCCTTGCCGGCCTTCTTCGCCTCGGCCTGGAGCTCGGCCTTGGCCAGCGCCAGCTCCTGGCGGGTCAGCTGTCCCAGATCGGTGGTCAGCTGGGAGACGAGCTCGCCGACCGACTCATCCATCGACAACCTCCTCGGCTCGCTGCCCGGTGGTGATCCGCCGACAGTCATGTCACTGCCCCGATCCAGGTCCGAACCTCGGCGTCACGGGCGCGCCCGGATCCGGATCCGGCGCTACCGGCGTGGGCGCCGGCGGCGGTGTCGAAGTCGGAGCGACCGGTGGGGCGCTCATCGGCGCCGAGGGCGGCGGGATCAGATAGTCATCCGCTGCAGGGCCTCCAGCCGACTGCTCTGGCACTCCGATGGTGCTGTTGCTCGACGTCCCGGAGCCGCCTGCTGCCAGGGAACGCGTTAGGCGGCCCGCGACAACGCCGGCGGCCACGGCTACCAGCAGGAACGTGCCTGGCTTGCGCCGCGCGTACCCGCGCACCTCTTCCAGCAGATCCCCGGGCTCGTGCTTCTGCAGGAAGTCCGCAGCCTGGTCCGTGAAGTCGGCACCATGCCGTGCCAATTGGGCTCCCAGGCCGGACTCACCGTGCTCTGCCATCCCGCGCAGCTCGTGGCTCACCGAACGCAGTCCGTCGGTGGCCCGCTCCTTCTGCTGGCGGGCCTGTCCGACCAGCTCCTCCCGGGTCTGACCGGCCAGCTGCCGGGCCTGCTCACGGGCGTCCGACGTCACGTCCGATGCCTTGTCCTTGACGGTCCCCGCAACCTGGCGAGTGGCCTCGACCGACGTCTCCTTCAACTGCCCGGCTTCGTCCCGCGCAGTCTCGGTCATACCTTCTGCCGGTGGACTCGCGGCGTCCATCCGATGATTCATATCCGTCATGTGACGGCTCCTTCCAGGAGCGTTGATGACGTTGCGAGGCTCGCCCTTTGGTCCGCCGTACGAGAAAAAGCCGGCGACAGGTCGAGGGGTGGCCTGGCTCAGGCCGAAAGGCGCAGCATCTCTGCCTCGCAACAAGGACTTACTGAAATGGCACACTTCCGTACCACTACTGAAACTGGACGCCCGGTACCCGCAGCCAAACCAGCAATCCGGCCGCTTCAGGAAGCGGACCGGTCGCGCGCGCTGGTGCTGCCCTCAACGCGCACGACCTGAGCCGAGGCCGCCTGTTCGGCTCGGGCCCGGAACGTCGGACGACTGACGTAACCCTCAACAGCGCGGATCGAGAGTCACGATCCGCGCAGGAATACGGAGGTGGCTCATCCTGCGGCGGTGACAGGCCTGCGTAGATGGCGGGTAGGCGCCTTCCATTCGGTGAGTAGGTGCTCGGCGAAGAGGTTGTCCAGGGCAAGCGAGCAGCGTGCGCCGAACAGCACGTCGCCAAGAGCGTCGGGATGCTGTTGCACGTAGCTGCCGCAGAGGTCGTGTGCCGCGATCTGCTCGTGGACCGCATCCGCTTCGACATGCTCGGTGAAATAGCGTGCCTGTTCTGCCGAGGCGCCGAGCCTTGCGGCCCCGGCGGCGTACTGGCGGTTGGGAAGAGTGGAGGTCATCTCGAGAGCTGCCAGGTGACCGATGAGCGCACCAGTCCAGCGGCGGTGGACCGCGAACAGCGACATCACGTTCGACACGGCCAACGTGACGGCCGGCACCGCCGAGACGTAATAGCCGTAGCTGTCGTCGAGCTCGAGCCAGCGCATCGTCGTACGGAACAGTTCGGAATGCATGCGTTCCAGCCGGCCGCCGCCGTACTCGTCGGCTTCGATCTCGACCAACGCCGCCTTTGCGGCGCCGTCCAGGCGCGGGATGGCAAAGCTGTGCGGGTCGGCCTCCTTGAGCTGGTACACAGATCGGTTCAGAACGAACTGGCGGAACTGCTCCTTGGTGGCGTGCCGACGGAGGTACGGCGCCAGCCGTGGACCGTCATCGGCGTCGATCACTGCTCGCAGCTGTTCCGCGACCGGTTGATCGCTGGGATGGACCCGGCAGTCGGCTTCGAGCCAATCGATCCAGGAGTGCTCCAACTGGGTGCGGAAGGCAATGATGCCCGGATCCCATTGGCGATCCGGGTCCACGTTGTCGAAGCCGCGATACTGCAGCTCGTAGGTGACCCAGAGCGCCAGCTGGAGATCATCGTCGGCGAACGGTCGACCGGGTGCGCCGACATCGATGGATCCGACTCGGTCGTCGATTCCCGTGAGCCGATCGTTCAGCCAAGCGCTGAGAGGCCCACGTGGCGGTGGTAGCTGCATGCATGTCTCCTTGAGGCATCGGGCAACGATTCGGTACCTGGTCGGGAATCCGTCGTTGATCACGTAGAGGTGGGTACTACCGGTTCATGACGACGAAGGACGACGGCGCGACGCAGATCCGTGCCTATCCGGACGGCCCGATCCTGGTCCGCGGCGACTTCCAGCTCTTGGACGAGCACGGCGATCCGGTTCCGGCTCCCCGCGGTACCATCGCGCTGTGCCGCTGCGGCCGCACCGCCATCCCGCCCTTCTGCGACGGCACCCACACCCTGCCCCGCCACACCGCGGCAAGCTGAGCCAAGGGGTCCCGTACTCGGCCAAACCAAGCTCAGATGAGATGTCATCAGCGGGCCGGTGGGGCGCTCGCACGGATGATCACCACGTCCTCCTCGTCGACGTCAGCAGGGATCGTCCCTGCGACCTGTTGCGCTCGCATCAGCGGTCCCAGCGGACCGCGCGCGCTGGCTCGCGCCTCGACGTTCACCAGACCCGCCCGTCGCAGTCGCTGCATGGTGGCCTCGACCCGTACGAGTGACGAGTGCACGAGGAGCAGCACTCCACCGGGCCGCAGGTGGGCAGGGGCTCCGTCACACAGCGCGTCGATGATCAGCCGCCCGTCGCGGCCCGCCTCCCACGCCCGGCTCACGCCGAACCGCGGTACGTCGGGCCTCAGCGACGGCACGTACGGCGGATTGCTCACGATCAGGTCGAACCGCTGACCGGCGACAGGCGCGAACGTCCGGCCCTGGAGCGTCCGGACGCGCAGGCCAGCTCGGGTCGCGTTGAGCCGGACGGTCAGCAGTGCTCGTCTGGAGATGTCGATTGCGGTCGTGGTAGCGCCGCATTCCGCCGCGGTGAGGGCTAGGACCCCGCTCCCGGTGCAGACGTCGAGCGCCCGCGAACCCGCATCGACGGTCTCCTGGCGGATGGCCTCGGCCAACATCCACGAGTCTGAGATCGGGGCGAAGACGCCCGGAAGGGTCAGCAGCTTCATGCGCTGAACACCTCCGCGAGCCAGGGAACGACGCGATCAGGGCCGAGCGCACGCAGGTGCTCCACCGGTGGGTCCTCGACCATCGCCCGTACGTCGTCCAGGCCGCCCGGTGCGTAGGGCTCGGCAGCGTCGATCAGGTCGTGAAGGCGGAGCAGGGTGGATCGGGACTCGCCGGTGCGCAGGTCGAGAAGTTCTCCCCGGACGCCGTCGCGGAGCGCGGCCCACCGGTTCTCCGCGATTCTCCACGTCGGCGAGGGCGGTTGAAGTTCGCCGAGGTAGTGCAGGTCGGCAAGCCTGGCCGCGAGAGCATGGACGAACCGGGCAATCGCGCTGGTTCGGTCCACGGTCGCCTGTACGTCCAGGACTCGCAGCTCGAGCGTGCCGTAGCGGAGATGCGGTCGAAGCTCCCACCACCACTCCGAAGCATCGGTCACGGCGCCCCCTCGCACCGCCCAGGCAAGGCCGTCGGCGAACTGCTCCCAGGAGCTGATGATCGGGGGCACACCTTGGCGGGGAAGCTGGGAAGCGATCACCGGGCGCACCGAGCACAAGCCGGTGTCCCGGCCGGCCGCGAAGGGGGCGGCTCCGGCCAGCGCCGCCAGCTCCGGCAGGAGATCTCGCAGTGCGTGGTAGACGCCCAGCGTGCAGTCGGCGTCACCAAAGGCCAGATGCACTTGCAATGAGGAGACCAGCTGCCGGCCGATCACCTCGCGGTATCGCACCCCGAGCCCGGCGGCCCGCTCCGTGGCCGAAAGTGCTGTAGGCCCTTCGAGAAGTGGGTGGACGGGCGCGGCGATCGCGGCCAAGTCGGGACCGCAGGCGGCGGCGACCAGCGCTCGGCACGAGCGCAGCTCCTCGACGGCCTCCGCCACGTTCTCGTGAACGGAGGTCGCGATCTCGAGCTGACACGCCGGCAGCTCCGGCTTCACCCGCGGGTCGCCGATGCCCGCCACCACGGCGGCGACATCCACCGGTAGCCAGCTCCCCCGCCAAACCAGCAGGAGCTCCTCCTCGAACCCCACGGTGCCCGCGACGGTGCCGGCAAACAGCGACCGGAGCATCGCAGCGTCAAGGGGCGCAGCGTCAAGGGGCGCAACGTCGAGGGACGCGCCCAGCCGCCGGCCGGACGGTGAAGCGCCGGCAGACCTTCGGAGCCCGCTCCGGCCAACTATTGACGTGCTCAACAGCGGATCGTTCAGCCCCAACCCCGCAGCGGGGCGGACGGATTCGTCGTCGGTCACCCAAAGCCTCCAGTCCGCGCCAGACCCAGCGCGCAACGGCGTACCAGAGGCTTCCCTTTGAACCCCGCGACCTCCCCGGTACCCCGACGCACACATCAACCCCCTTCGCCGCGGGCAGGCCCAGCCCTGCCCGACGATCAGACGCGCCAGCCGCACCCGCGCACGGAGTCAGACAGCGTTGGCTGGGCCACCACCATGGCGTGGACTGCGGCCCGCAGGGCGGCCCAGTGCATTACCTCGGGCTAGCAACTGACAGGCCGATGCACGAACCCTCAGCAGCTGCCGAAGGCGCACCGCATGGCCAACGCCAAGCCGCTCACCTGCAGATCATGCTCAGGGCTTCTGCCCCGGATCGACTGCCTCGCCAAGGCCGTCGGTAGCCTGCGTCACCTGGTCGGCGACGCCATCCACCGGCAGGTCGAGACCGGTGGCGGCGTCGACGTGTTCGCCGGCGGTGTCGGCATATCCTTGCGCGGTTTCGCCGAGGCCGTCGGTCGCCTGCGTCACCTGGTCGGCGGCATCGCCGACCGGAAGGTCGATGCCGGTCGCGTCGCTGACCTTCTCACTGGCGCCCTGCAGCAGTTCAGAGGCTTTGTTCTTCAACATGTCGAACACACTCATGCGCAATCCTTCGGTTCCGTGGTTACCGGACGTTGCGTTGCTAACCCCCAGTGTGACGGATACAAGACCTCACTCAAGCCAACCGCGCTGGTTCACCAGTTGACGAGGGCGCTGAGAAGGGAAAGTGCCTCGGCGCTGCGGCTGTCCGGTCCGCGTGGTAGACGACGAGTTCCTGCCCCCGGCGCACAGTCGAGTCTTGATAGAGGATCCGAACGAACGCAACAGTTCTGCCGCTGATCGTGGCGGGCTCTCCCTCGCAGTTCCAGCCACCCATAGGCTGCCTCATCAAGGTCAAGACGTTGAGTTCGCCATTTGGCAAGGACGGCGCGCACGACGTTCTGATATTGCGATGCGGAGTCTGTCCTCTACATGAAACGCGAAGCAAGCCCAGGCGGCAGTGCCAACCCGCGGATAGACAGCCGCCTAGGGATCCCTCTGCCTGAGGTCTTCCTGCATGGCTCGGTGTGCCGCCACAACGACGTCGGCGGTGCCGAATCGTGGTAGTTATGCCTCGGGTGCCTTGCGGGGACGGAATCTCGAGCGGAACTTCGAGTCGTACTCCAGCCGCACGTATCCCGAGGAGTGCACCCCCACCGCAACGATCCCCACGGCCAGGAACACGATCCCCGCGACGATCGACATGTGCCAGAAGGCCGCCGTGAGGCCGACGAACGCCGAGGCTTGCGCGACCGCCTTGGCCACCTCGACGAACGGTGACTTGCTCGCCCGATGCCGAAACTCTTCCTGCCGATTCAGCACCAGGAGCGCGGCGAGCAACGGTATCGAGACGGCGAACGCGATGACGCACACCATCGCGGACGGGTCGAGCGAGGTCTCCGTCAGGAACGGCTGGACCACTACCAGGCCGGCGCCCGCCAGTCCTCCGTAGATCAGGTTGGACTGGCGGATCCATTCCACCTGGGCCGCCGGGTCGGCGGCGGCTTCTTCGGCTTCCTGCCGAATCCGTTCGGCTTCGGCTTCCACCAGACGCGCCTGCTCAGCCAGGAAGTCCTTGTCCTCGTTCATGTGCCCATCCTCCCGAAACCCCGCCGGTCATCGCGATCCGACCTCCAGCGAGGGCGGATGGCTCCCGCAGCAAAGGCCTCCACGTCGGCTCCCGATCACACCGGAGTGGTCACACAGTGCTCGGTCTGTGTTGATCCGGCTGCAGACCTCAGCCTAGGTATTCGGTGCTCAGCAGGCCGAGGGCGAGACCTGCGGGAATCAGGACGGCGCCGACCGCGATTCGCCCGCGCAGGACCGCCACGAGGCCTGTGACGGTGAGAATCATGGCGATGACCCAGAGGATCATTCCAACGGGCATCGGCGAAATGTAGCGCGTGTTCAGCCGAAGTGGCGGGATTCTCACACACCTCTAACACCGATTACGAGATGGCCCGCAGGTCATGCATTCTGGCCCGCGTGAGCACTCCAGACGAGTACGTCGTACCGGCCACAGTCAGCGGGCCGGGCGAGCAATCTGCCCCTAGCCGCGGGCTGCCGGGCTGGCTTCTGCAGCACCGGGTGCAGCCGGTCGGACCCGAAGCCGGCGAAGGCCACGCCACACCACAGGCCTGGTGGAAGGTGATGTGCCTGACCGGCGTCGACTACTTCTCGACCTTGTCGTACCTGCCCGGGATCGCCGCCCTCGCGGCAGGTGCCTTGTCACCTCTCGCGACGCTGCTGATTGTCGCCCTGACGCTGCTGGGCATGTTGCCGATGTACCGGCGGGTGGCCAAGGAGAGTCCGCATGGACAGGGCTCGATCGCGATGCTGGAGAACCTCCTGCCGTTCTGGCGGGGCAAGCTGTTCGTTCTTGTTCTGCTCGGCTTCGTGGCAACGTCCTGGATCATCACCATCACCCTGTCCTCGGCCGACGCGACCGTGCACCTGATCGAGAATCCCTACACCCCGGACTTCCTGCACGGACAGGAGGTCGCGGTCACCGTGGTGCTGCTGCTGATCCTCGGCGGGGTGTTCCTGATGGGCTTCAGCGAAGCCGTCGGCGTCGCGATCCCCTTGGTCGGGATCTTCCTCGCCCTCAACGCCGTGATCGTGGTCGTCGGCCTGTACGACGTCGCGACCGTTCCCGGCGCGTTCTCGAGCTGGGTCGACGCCCTCACCGCCGGCCGGGAGGGCTTCGGCGGAGTCATCGGACCAGCTGTCGTTGCCTTCCCGCTCCTCGTGCTCGGCCTGTCCGGCTTCGAGACCGGTGTCAGCATGATGCCACTGGTCGCCGCCGACGGCCAGGATGCCGAGGAACGGCTCGCGAACCGCATCCGCAACACCAAGAAGCTGCTCACGGCGGCGGCTCTGATCATGAGCGTCTATCTGCTGGCGACCAGCTTCATCACGACGGTCCTCATCCCGGCCAACGAGTTCGAACCCGGCGGCGCGGCCAGCGGCCGGGCACTCGCCTACCTCGCCCACGAGATGCTCGGCGAAGGCTTCGGCACCGTCTACGACCTCAGCAGCGTTCTCATCCTTTGGTTCGCGGGCGCCTCGGCGATGGCCGGGCTGATCAACATCGTGCCGCGCTACCTCCCGTCGTACGGAATGGCGCCCGAGTGGGGCCGCGCCGTACGTCCCGTGGTGCTGGTCTACACCGCGATCAGCATCGCGATCACCATCGCCTTCGGCGCCGACGTCGACGCCCAGGCAGGTGCCTACGCCACCGGGATCCTGGTGATGATGGTCTCCGGCGCCGTCGCGGTCACCATCTCCGCCGCGCGGCGAGGCCAACGGCGGGCCGCGATCGCGTTCACCGTTCTCACCCTGGTCCTGCTCTACGCTCTGGTCGAGAACATCATCGAGAAGCCCGACGGCATCGCCATCTCCGGCCTGTTCATCGCCGGCATCATCACCGTCTCGCTGATCTCGCGCGTCTCCCGCACCACCGAGTTGCGCGCCGACCGGATCGAGTTCGACGACGCAGCTCGCGAGTTCCTCACCGACTCGATCCGCCGCGACGGCATCCTCAACATCATCGCCAACCAACGCCAGGCCGGCGACGCCGCCGAGTACGCCGCCAAAGAGGCTGACGTCCGCGACGCCGATCCGGTCCCCCACCGCACCGACGTCCTGTTCCTCGAGATCGACGTGGTCGACCCGTCCACGTTCAGCGACGTACTGCGGGTCAAGGGGGTCGACGTCGACGGGCACCGGGTACTGCGGGCCGACAGCCCCGCGGTTCCCAACGCGATCGCCGCGATCCTGCTGGCATTGCGCGACACCACCCACGTCACGCCGCACTGCCACTTCGAGTGGTCCGAAGGCAACCCGCTCAGCCACCTGCTGCGGTACCTCATCCTGGGCCGCGGTGACACCGCGCCCGTCGTCCGCGAAATCATCCGCCAGCACGAATCCGACCCGACCCGCAGGCCGGGAATCCACGTCGGCTGAGAACATCATGTGAGACCGGCGTTTGGCCTGTCAGCAAAGGCGTTAGAGGTCCGTGAGTACGGCCCTCTCGGCCGATCGTACGACGGACAGTGGACAGGTGACTGTCACCTGGCAACGCTGGCAGCCTCAGATCCCTTTGGTCGCCTTCTACGACGAACGCCGCAGCCTCAGCGATCCGATCGTCAACTACGTCGCCAACACCAAGATCGACACCGTGTTCGTCCTGATCCCGGAGGTCGAACCCGATCACCTGTGGCGGCGCCTCCTCCAGAACCAGCGCGGAGCCATCCTCGCCCACGCCCTGCGCAAGAACACGAACGCCGTCGTCGGCCGACTCCGCTTCCGCGTCCCCGCCAACGAGCCCGATGCCGGCACCGATACCCAGAAGCAGAGCTTAGGGAAATATGTTCTGGACAGGCTGCCATCGGGGTGTGACCTTGAAGCGCAAGGATTGAACCGAGGCTTGCGGGGAACTCGTTCATCAGGCCCGGCCGTCGGGCTCGAGACCGGGGACCTGGCTCAGGCCGTGCGCGTTGATCGAAACAGCGCGCGCGGGCGCCTACATCGTCACTGGGCTCGGCGTTTCCGGGGCGATGCGCCAAGGGCGACCCCGGGATCTACGCCGTGCCGCGCGCTGAGGCTTCCTGACCATCCTGAGTCCCGGCCGCGGTTTCGGCGTTCACTCGTCGGGCTCGGTGCGGGGGGAGTCTGCGGGTGTCGATGAGTTCCTGGGCGACATCGCGCAGTTTGGTGTTGGTGTGTTGTGAGTAGCGTCTGAGGACTGTGAAGGCCCGGTCGCTGTCGAGGTCGTAGCGCTCCATCAAGATCCCCATCGCCTGTCCGACCAGTTTGCGGGCGTCGACGGCTTGCCCGAGGGTGGCCTCGCGGCGGGCAGTGGCGACTGCGACCGAGGCGTGCCGCGCAAGGATGTGCGCGATCGCAATGTCATCGGCGCCGAAGGCGTCGGGCGTGGTGCTGTAGAGGCCGAGCATCCCGACGGTGCCGGCGGCGGTGGTCAGCGGCACGTCCAACACGGTGCGGACGCCGAGTTCGCGGACCTCGGCAGCCCATGCGGGCCAGCGCCCGTCAGTGGTCGTGTCCGATACCAGGACGTCCTGGCCGGTTCGCATCGCCTCGACCAGCGGCGCATGCCCAGTCGCCATGGCGTGATGGAAGATCTCGCAGACCAGCGGGTCGGTAGCAGCCGGAACCTCGGGGCGGCCGCGGCTATGAAGGGCAACACCGGCATAGGAGCAGTCCAGGGCCTGCAGCGCGAAGTCCACGACCGCCTGGACGGTCTCCTCGACTCCGGGCGCGTCGTGCAACTCGACCGCCAACCGGGCGAACACATCGGCGGCGGCCGCGCCGTCAGGATTGATCGTCGCCAACTCGGTCTCCGGGGGCGCCTCGGTACGAGCACCCCGCTGACCGGTGTGATCTGTGCGATCCATCATGCCCCTCATCCTCCCGCCCGCCCACGATCTGCTCAACACGGCGCGCGCTCGTCCGCCACCCCGTCCGAGGTCAGACGGACCGCAGCGCCACTACCGACGGCCGCCGATCTGGGCGGCCGTCGGGTTGTTGTGGCTGCGGCTCGAACGGGCTCAGGAGTCGTCGCTGAAGGTTCCGCCGAAGATGTCGGAGTTGCCGAAGGTTGCCGGGCAGTCGTTGTTGGGTCCCGGTCGCAGTTCCGTGGAGTGCGTGGCCGGTAGCTCGGCTGCCGCGTCTTGGTCCTCCTTCTCGTCTCCCACAATGGGTTCGGTGGTGCCGGCCAGGACGTCCTCGACGAACGCCTGACGGTAGGTGTTGATGGCGGTGCAGACGGTTCCGTTGCGCATGTCGTTCCAGACGGCGGAGCCGTAGTCCCGCGTGGCGACGGCGTAGTTGTAGTCGCCGAGGAACTCTGAGGTCAGGCTGTTGGCGCTGGACGCGCGTCCGTCGCCTACTGCTCCACGCAACACTGTCGTGAACGCGCCGACGGTGTGGGCCGTGCCGGTGATGTCGGCGTGCCGTACCACGCCCAGCACCCGGCGTGCGGAGGTGGTGTCGTTGCGCCATGGGTCGAGCCAGGCGTTGTAGACCAGCCACGCGTCGGTGCCGTCGGGCGAGATCGCCACCGCCGGGAAGTTGGCTCGGTCGCTGCCCTCGCTGACTACCACCTTGGCCGAGTAGGTGCTGCCGCCGTTGGTCGAGCTCACCAGGAACGCCTTCTCGAGGTTGGTTCCCTGACTGTCGTCGGACCAGGTGAGCAGGATCTGGTCGGTGGCGTCCGCACCGGTCGGCGCGCCGTTGGCGATGTCGAACGACGGGAAGGTGTTGGTCCGGGCGCCCGCGATGCCGTCGATGGTGAACCGGCCCTGCGCGGGGTCGAACTGCCCGATCCCGCCAAGCCCCGACACCACGGCCCTCGGACGCTCGAAGTTCTGGCCACCGTTGAAGGACCGGGCCTGGAAGAAGACGCCCTGGCGGGTTCGGATGTCGGTGCCGACCCACACCACGTAGACCACGCCTTGGCTGTCGGTTCGGATGGCACAGCCCTGCCGTCCGCCGGTCTGGTTGTTGTTGGTCGCCGCGGACAGCTGGCGCGTGGTCCACGTGTCGCCGCCGTCGGTGGAACGAGCGAACAGCACCGGCTCGGCTCCGGCGGCCCCGCGGAACCCGACGTTGCAGACGTAGGCGTTGCCGAAGTGAGGGCTGATCTCAGCGTTGTCGGCCCAGACCTGTTCCTTGTCGCTGAACAGGGCCTGGTTCTGCCTGGTCACGACCACCGGGTCCATCCAGGCATCGTTGTCACCGGCGATGGCGCCGGCCAGGTCATCGGTGCGGGACACCGCGATGGCGGCATCGCCGGGAAAACCGGGATTGCCCGGAAAGTTGGTGGCGATGTTCGCGTAGTACAACCGCTGCCCGTTCGCCCAGGAGAAATTCCCTGAGGCGTCGGGAACGGGACCGAAGACCAGCTCCGGGTCGCCGTTGGAGACCATGCCGTTGACGTCGTAGTTGGGCAGCGTGCCGATCGGGCCGTTGGGATCGGGCACGCAGCCGGTGTCGCCGGCCGGGGGTTGGCCGGGCGCGACGTCGGGTGCGCCGAGGCAGGACGGTGTGACGCGCGCCGAGAAGCCGGTGTACGTCGGTTGCGTCCACGTGCGGCCGGAGTCGGTCGAGAACTGGATGCCGGATAGGCCCACGCCCGGGGTGAACGGACAGGTGCGGTCATCGCCGGCGTTACACGCCTCCATGTCGATGTTGTCATTGGCTCCCGCCGCGAGGATCGCGGGGTTGACCGGGTTCACGGCCAGACCCGGCTCGTTCTGCTTGTTCTGCGAGAACAGCTGGTCATTGCTGCCAACGGTGACTTCCGTCGACCCGCCGGGCGTGATTGGCGCGGCCTGGGCCGGCGCCGGGAGAAGTAGTGCTGCGACTGCCGCGGCGACCGTCGCGGCGACATTGATCCTGCGCATGACGCTCCTCGGATAGATGGATCGTTCTGCGCGGCGCGCCTGGCTGCCCCGAGCACCGGCCAGGTGGTCGCAACCTCTCAGTTTCGTCCGCTCGCGGCGCCCCGGCAAGGAGCTGAGCCGATCCAGAGGCGCTGGGCAGCAGCAGCCGCCGGGCACGGCCAGCGAGCGGTCCGCGCGGTCACTTCCTGTCATCGGCTGATGCCGTAGTAGGAGCGGCGTGCGTCAGCGCACCGCGACGCTGTGCGTCGCGGTGATCCAGCTCTGTCAGCCGTCACGCGACGCAGAACGCTGGCGTCAGCCACAACATCATCGGCTCCGTCCGTCACTCAACCGCAAGCCGGTGTTTCTCGACGGGTGGATCCAGACGAAGCCGTTCGAGAACCTCACGGACGACATCCTCTGCCCTCGACCTGCAGGCGACGAGCAGCAGCGCCACTACCGGGGAACGATCCCGCTCCGCCCCTGCCACGAGCCGTGCTCGGACAGCGGCCGGAACCGCAGGGTGGCGAACTCGTGGTGGAAATCCCTGCGCCGGCGTTCGGCCATTGCGGCGGCATGACGGTCGGGTGCCGGGACAGTGCTGTGGCCGTGCACCATCTCTTCCATCTGCCGCACGGACCGCCAGACCGAGAACGTAGAGATCGTCCGAGGCGGGCGCATCGCGGCCAGCGCCAGCGTGGCCCCCGGATGGTCGCGAACCAGCCGTTCCACGGGCTTGCCCCACTTAAGGAACCTCGGCACCTCCAGGAGGCGCATCCGGGCCAGCGTGACCGCCACGACGGGTTCGGCAGGGTCCCATTCGCCCGCTCTCGCCGGAAGGTCGGGCAGCGCCGCAAGCCGCGACCAGCGGCGCAGGAACTGCATGCGCACGTGCCAGCCTGCCGCCAACTGCCTGCCCAGGAGGTCATCCGCCAGGAAGGTCTCGACCGCCGCCTCGTCCTCCCACCGCGCGAACATCGCCATCCGACGCAGCTGCATCCGGGCCGGCGAGACGGTCGGTGCACCGAGCCGCATCAGCGCTAGGCACTCGGCGTACCGCAACCCGGGCGTGGAAGGCACAGTCGGCGCCTTCCACAGTACCCCCGCTGTCGTCGTCGGACGGAGCTCCGCGAGGTGGAACGTAAAGATCGTCATCGTCGGGCAACTGTCCCACGAGTGAGCCATGGCCTGCGATTCGAGTTCTCGAGGTAGTGCTTCGCCTTCAAGCACCGCTCCGTCGCGCCGACGACCGATGCGTTCGAACGTCCGCTGCGGAGGACCCGACCTGGTGCCGAGCGACCTGGGGTCGGTGGCCGATCACGGTCTCTGCCTTCGGCCAGGTCCTCGTCACCGCGGAACGTGGAAGCTCACACCCGGCGGCCCTGGCCTTCGTCGCGCCGGATCTCGGACGAATCGTGGAGTTTTTTATCCGGAGTATTGACGGAAAAATTCCGGCGTTCCTACGGTGCGGACATGTCGATGCCAACCGGAGTGCATGCGCTCGTCCGGCGCACCCACGAGGAGCGCGTCCTCCGCGCCCTTCGAGGGGGCGGCGCCATGAGCCGTGGTCAGATCGCCGAGATCGTCGGTCTTTCCCGGTCGACGCTGTCCGAGATCACCGGGAGTCTGCTGCAGCGGGGCGCCATCGTCGTCGTGGACACCGACGCGGCGAAGCGCGAGGGCAGCGGACGCCCGGCTGAGCGGCTCGCGCTCGATCCGGGCTCGGGCCAGTTCATGGGAGTCGACTTCGGCCATCGGCGCGTTCATGTCGTGGTGGCGGATGCGTCGCACGAGATCCTGGTCTCGGGTTCGACCCGGTACGACGACGACGCGCCCTGGCGGACCCGGATCGACCTGGCCTTCGAATTCATCGATCGGCTGAGCGTCGACGCCGGTGTGCACTACGGAGCACTCCAGGGCATCGGCATCGGCGTGCCAGGTCCGTACCCCACGCAACCGACAGCGAGCCCTCACGCCACCGCTGTGCCGGCGCTTCACGGCTCGGCGGACGACGTCGATGCCGCGTTCGTCGGCCGCTTCGACGCGCCTGTGCTCGTCGACAACAACACGCGACTCGCCGCTCTTGCCGAGGCGATCAGCGGCGGCAGCGCTGTCGACGACCTCCTCTACGTGCGGCTGTCCGACGGCGTCGGTGGTGGGCTCGTCGTCGGCGGCCGGCTGGTCACCGGCTCGACCGGCCTGGCCGGCGAGTTCGGGCACGTGATGGTCGAGCCGGAGGGGAAGGAATGCCGGTGCGGCAAGTTCGGCTGTCTCGAGACGGTCGCCTCGGTTCCCGCCATCCTCGCCACCTGCCAGGACCTCGGCCTACGGCTGGAGACCCTCGATGACCTGAGGGCCTCCGTCGAGCGCTCGCACCCCGTCGTCGATCAGGTGCTACGCGCCGCGGCCGTGGCTGTAGGTCACGTCGTCGGTACGGCGGCGATGGCGCTCAACCCGGCGCAGATCGTCGTCGGCGGGGAGATCACCCGGATCGCGCCGGTCATCGTCCAGCAGGTCACCGCGACCGTCGCCTACGAGCTCTTCCCCAGACCCGCCGCGAGACCCCTCGTGCGCGCCGCTGAGCTGTCCGACGACGACGGCGCCATCGGCGCGCTCGCGGCCCTGTTCCACAACTCCCCCTTGCTGGCCGGATACCCCGAGGCAGACGCGGCCAGTCAGGCAGGCCCACGCCAGACCACCACCGAAGGAGTGGCTCATGGCCGTTCTCGATAAGCGAGGCGTCGAAATGCACGACGCTGACGCCCCGGCAAACGCACCAGACGACCGACCGGCCGCAACCGACGGTGGGCCGGCGACTGCCAGCGACGCAGCCATCGGCCGGAACCCCTCGTCGTCCGGGCGGCGAGGCGTTCCGACGGCATTGAACGCGGTGTCGATCCTGCTCGGCATCGCGCTCTGGTGGACGCTTGCCGCGCTCGGCCTCAAGCTTCCGACGCCGCCGGAGGTTGTCGGGCAGGCCGCCACGCTGCTCGGCAACGGCACGCTCGAACGCGACATCCTGGCCAGCTTGACCAGAGTGCTCGCCGGCTTCGCGCTGGGGACCGCCGTCGCCATCCCGATCGGCTTCCTGATGGGCTGGTACGGCGTCGTCCGGGCGCTCGTCGAGCCGTGGGTGCAGTTCTTCCGCACCATCCCGCCACTGGCGATCATCCCACTGGCCATCGTGTTGATGGGCATCGGCGAGGCGCCGAAGATCTTCGTCATCTTCCTCGCCGCCTTCCTGGCCTGTGTCATCTCGACGTTCCAGGGTGTGGTGAACGTCGACCGCACGCTGATCAACGCCGCGCGGGTGCTCGGCGCGAACGACCTGACGATCTTCGTCCGAGTGGTCGTGCCGGCCTCGACGCCGTTCATCCTTGTCGGCATGCGGGTCGGCCTCGGATCGGCCTGGGCGACTCTGGTCGCGGCGGAGCTGATCGCGGCCCAGCAGGGCCTTGGCTACCGGATGCAGAACGCGCAGCTCTACTACGACCTGCCCACCATCTTCGTCGGCCTCATCTCGATCGGGATCCTCGGTCTGGTGATGGATCGGATCCTGCTGCTGACCGAACGCAAGCTGACCGGATGGCAGGAACGCCGATGACCACCATGACAGCCAAGATCTCCGTGCGGGGCGTCACCAAGACCTTCGCCCTGGGCAACGAGATGTTCACCGCACTCGACGACGTCTCGCTCGACATCGCGGACAACGAGTTCGTCACCGTCGTCGGCCCTTCGGGCTGCGGCAAGAGCACCTTGATGAACATCCTCGCCGGTCTCGAGGAACCGACGCGCGGCCAGGCCCTCGTCGACGCCGTACCGGTGTCCGGGCCCGGGCCCGAGCGCGGTGTGATCTTTCAGCAGTACGCCCTGTTCCCGTGGCTGACCGTCCGCCAGAACGTCGAGTTCGGCCTCCGGACAGCTCGTGTGCCGGGCTCCGAGCGCCGGTCGCGCGCCGAGTACTTCATCAAGATGGTCGGGCTCGAGCAGTTCGCCGACGCGCTGCCGAAGATGTTGTCGGGCGGCATGCGGCAGCGGTGTGCCATCGCCCGCGCCTATGCCGTCAACCCGTCGATCCTGTTGATGGACGAGCCATTCGGCGCGCTCGACGCACTCACCCGGGTGAAACTCCAGGAGCAGCTGCTCGACACGTGGAGCAAGGAGCGGCGCACCGTGCTGTTCATCACGCACGACGTCGACGAGGCCGTCTTCCTCGCCAACCGGGTCATCGTGATGGCCGCCCGGCCCGGGCGGATCTACGACGTCATCGAGGTCGACCTGCCCTACCCGCGCTCGGAGGGGTTCCGCCTCAGCCCGGAGTTCGCCGCGCTGCGCAACCGCGTCTGGCACTCCGTCTACCACCAGGACGGCCGCCGGTCGGCCGCTCCGTCGCCGTCATCGACGGCCTGACCCGAAGGACCCAGAATGTCGTTCTCATCAGCTCGCCCGCTCCCCCGCCGGCGCTTCACGGCCGGGGCCGTCGGACTGGCCCTGGTCGCCGTCGTTGCCGCTTGTGGCGGCAACTCCTCCACCGCCGGCGGCGGCACCGAAGAGGTGAACTTCGGCTACATCGGGGACTTCAACGGCACCAGCCTGCTCGCGATCGCCGACGATCAGGACCTGTGGAAGAAGCACGGCCTCAAGGCGAACGCCAAGGTCTTCACCAACGGCCCGCTCCAGATCCAGGCACTTGGCACCGGCGACCTCGACTTCGGCTACATCGGCCCGGGTGCGATGTGGCTACCCGCTTCCGGCCAGGCGAAGGTCGTCGCCATCAACACTCTCGGCAACGCCGACCGCGTCATCGCCCAGGCCGGCACCACGTCGATGGACCAGCTGAAGGGCAAGACGATCGGCGTACCCGAGGGCACGTCCGGCGACATGATCCTGACCCTTGCCTTGCAAAAGGCCGGCATGACCAGGTCCGACGTCAAGATCGTCCCGATGGACGCCTCGACGATCGTGTCCGCGTTCTCGTCGAAGAAGATCGATGCCGCCGGGTTCTGGTACCCCGCGATCGCGACGATCAAGAAGCAGGTGCCCGACCTCGTCGAGCTGACCAAGAACTCCGACTTCGAGTCGCAGGTCTCCTTCCCGACGGCCTTCGTCGCCGGCAACGACGTGGTCGCCAAGCAGCAGGACAAGACCAAGAAGGTGCTCGCGGTACTGCGGGAGGCGATGGAGTTCAGGTCGGCGAAGCCCGACGAGGCCGTCAAGCTCACCGCCGAGATGCTGTCCGTGGCTGAAGACCAGGTGAAGGCAGACGCGGGCAACGTGAAGATCCTCAGCGTCAAGGACCTCGACGCGATGACCAAGGACGGCACGATCGACAAGTGGCTCACCGGGATGGACAACTACTTCGTCCAGGCGGGCAAACTCAAGCAGCCAGGCGATCCGAAGACGTACTACACCGGCGACCTGTTCATGGCGGCCGCGCAGTGACGAAGCCGGCGAACATCCTCTTCCTGATGACCGACCAGCACCGGGCCGACACTCTCGGGGCCTACGGCAACAGCCGGGCGGTGACGCCGGTCCTCGACGAGCTCGCCAGGACCGGCACCCGCTTCGACCGCTGGTACACACCCACCGCGATCTGCACCCCGGCGCGAGCGAGCCTGCTGACCGGCCAGGCGCCGTTCCGGCACAAACTGCTCGCCAACCACGAGCGCAACGTCGGATACATCGAGGACCTCGCCGACGGGCAGTTCACCTTCTCCGAGGCGTTGCGGAAGAAGGGCTACAGCTGCGGCCTGATCGGCAAATGGCATGTCGGTACCGACAAGTCCGCGGCGGACTTCGGGTTCGACGGTCCACACCTGCCGGGGTGGCACAACCCGGTCGATCATCCGGACTACCTCGCGTACCTGGCCGAGCGCGACCTCCCGCCGTACCGGATCAGGAACCGGATTCGTGGCACGCTGCCGAACGGCGGGCCGGGAAATCTCTTGGCTGCCAGGCTGCAGCAACCGGTCGAGGCAACCTTCGAGCACTACCTCGCCACGCGGGCAATCGAGACGCTCGAGCGGTACGCGGCCGACGCGCACGAGCGGGATCGCCCCTTCTACCTCGCGCTGCACTTCTTCGGCCCTCACCTGCCGTACATCCTGCCCGACGAGTACTTCGACCTCATCGACCCCGCCGACGTCGAGCTGCCGCGGTCGGTCGCGGAGACCTTCCAGGGAAAGCCGCCGGTGCAGCGCAACTACAGCGCGCACTGGACTTTCGACACGATGCCGATCGAGACCACCCGCAAGTTGATCGCCGTCTACTGGGGCTATGTGGCGCTGATCGATCGGCAGATCGGGCGGGTGATGGAGGCGATGGACCGCCTCGGCCTGGTCGACGAGACCGCCGTCTTCTTCACCTCCGACCACGGCGAGTTCACCGGAGCGCACCGGCTGCACGACAAGGGGCCGGCGATGTACGAGGACATCTACCGCACGGCCGGGCTGCTGCGCGTGCCGGGCGCGCCCGCGGGCATCGAACGGTCCGAGTTCGTCAGCTTGCTCGACTGCACCGCGACGATCCTCGAGCTGGCGGGAATCGATCCCAAGCCCGCCGTGGACTCGCGCAGCCTGCTCCCGCTCGTCGCCGGCGGCGAGGCGGAGTGGGATGACGACATCGTCTGCGAGTTCCACGGACACCACTTCCCGTACCCGCAGCGAATGCTCCGCACCGACCACCACAAGCTCGTCGTCAACCCCGACTCGGTCAACGAGCTCTACGACCTGTCGGTCGACCCGGACGAGCTCCTCAACGTCTACGAGCACCCTGAGATGGCCGAGGTGCGGACCCGGATGATGCGCCGGCTGTACGGCGTCCTGCGGGACCGCGGCGACAACTTCTACCACTGGATGACCTCGATGTACGACGTCGGCGACGTGGCCTACGACCCGACCCTGAGCGGGCTGGACGAGACGACGTACCAGGCACCCCAGTCATCACACGACGAAGGAGTACCTGACTGATGACCAGCTCCGAGCACGGGTTACACCTCGACCGGCGATCCTTGCTGGCTGGAGCCATCGGCTCCTTGGGCGCGGCGGTACTGCCCACAACCGCGGCGCAGGCTGCGCCGACGGAGGTCGCCTCGGGGCGGCGGTATCCGTCGAACTGGCCCGACCTCGATCCCTACGGCCGCGCCGACACCCGGCCGGACCTCTGGCCACGCGATGACAACTCCTTCATCCTCCCGCTCGAGCTCCGCCCCCGTGACCACGAGCGCGGCCAGGTCTGGATGCGGGACACCTACGTCAACTGCTTCGTCGTCGACGATCGTCCGATCTACGTCGCCACGGGCACGACCCGGGTGCCCGGACGCGATGCCGCGGGTCCGTGGAACGACGGCATCTTCGTATGGACGTCCCCTTCTCTGCGAGGACCCTGGAGGCTGGCAGACACGACCGGCGTCCGGCCCGGTGCCGAGCGGGGCAAGGTGTGGTCCCCCGAGTTCGTCGGCGAGAACCGGCCCGGCCGCACCGTCGTCGCTCCGTGGCAGGAGTACTGGTACGACGACCGGTTCGGCAAACGAGGCGACGTGTGGGCTCCGGAGCTGCACCACTTCCACGGTAAGTGGTACATCGTCGCGTGTATGGGCGACCACTCCCGCAAGGTCGGTTCCTTCATGCTCGTCAGCGACGGCGGGGTCGAGGGCCCTTACCGGCTCGTCGAGGGCAACCTCGAGAAGCCCTTCGGCGATTCGTTCATCGGCGGGCCGAACTTCATCGAACCTGGCGCCTACCACCACATCGACGGTGGCCTCTACTCCGAGGGCGACGAGGCGTGGCTGGTGCTGCACAACGACCTGTACGCGAAGTTCCGGCCCGACATGGAGGGCATCGTCCCGACGACGAACCTCCCGAGGTTCCAGCAGACGCCCTACGCACCCGAGCCGTATCTCGAAGGTGCGTACGTGTTCAAGCACGGCGGCAAGTACTACCTCGTCCAGGCGGCCTGGGACCGGTCGTCGACCAATCCTGACGGCAGCGCGCGGTACGCGTACGACCCAGCCGGTCCAGGCCGCACGCAGTACCAGTACGACGCGATCGTCGCGGTCTCGGACAGTTTCGAGGGCCCGTACTCCGAGCGATGGACAGCGGGTGTCGGCGCCGGCCACAACAACTTCTTCACCGATCACAACGGCCACCTGTGGGCGACGTTCTTCCGCAACCCGACCGTGGGCTACTGGTCCGACCCGTCGCGCATCGCCGACGCCGCCGTACCCGGCGTCGTCCGGCTGGAATGGACCGGTCCGGAGGGCAATCGCCTGTATGTCCAGCGCCGGGGCGGCGAGCGCCCGCTCAACGGCTGACCACGCACGCACCAGGAGCTGACTTGATGCCACGTCGCCGCGTGACCCACCGGATCCTCACCCTCGCCGGCACCTTCGCCATCGCGCTCGCCGTCCCCCTCCCCGCGGCGGGAGGAGGGGACCGCGGTCAGGTCAAGCCTCTCCCCGCGCTGGGTGCTCTCGGCGCGAACTACAACGAGAACCTCGACCAGCTGGACTATCGCGAGCTGCGAACGGCCCGGGCCGACTGGGTCCGCGGCTTTTACACCCTGCCCGAGGCCGACCATGTCCCGCCGGCGCAGAGCGACACCATCCGGGTGATCCGCGAGGCCCATGCCCGGGGATTTCACACCGTGCTGAGCCTGAAGTTCCCCATGGCCGGAATCTCCTTCCCGCAACCCGGCAGTGCGGAGATGACCGCCGAGCTGGCGCGACTGGACCGCGTGCTGCCGCTGGTGCTCGGGACGGTCGACGTGGTCACCATCGGCAACGAGCCGTTCATCGAGAGCATGCCGGGCCAGCGCGACGAGCGGCTCAACCGGTTCTACGAGACCGTCGCACGCCACGTCATCGAGACCCGGGCCACACTCTGTGGCACCGACTGCGCCACTCATCTGTTCATGGGAGCGCTGAACCGGCTGGACCTGCCGGCGAACCGCACCTCCGCCGTCGAACGGTACCTCGCCTTTGTCCGCGAGACGCCCGAGATCGAGGGCGTCGACCTCCATCCACACCTTGCCGACGAGGCCGGTATCCAGGACTTTCTGGATTACACCCTGCCGCGGCTTCGCCCCGGCCAGACCTTCCTGGTCACCGAGTTCTCGCTGGTCTGGTACTGGCAGCAACACCTGACCGACCGGATCCCGGCCACCTTCGCCCAGCGCTACGGCTACGGCCCCGACACCCAGGTGTGGCAAGTCATCGGCGAGGCGATCGAGCACCCCTTCCCGTCGCACAAGTGGAACGACCTCCTCTCGCAGAGCCCCTGGTTCCAGTCCAAGAAGCACTTTCTGCGCGACGAGATGGCGCGCTTGCGAAGTACGGGCCGGCTCGCCGTGGCGACGTACGGCTTCATCCAGAACCCCTCGATGACGACCGGCTGGAGCGCCACAAAGCCGCCCTGGCTGCTCAACAGCGTGTTCGCAACGCTGACGGTGCAGCCCAGCGACCAGGGCATCTCGACACCGGGCTACGCCTGGATCGCCGACTTCCGTCGGGTGCAGGAGCAGTCCGACGACGACCTGGAGTTCACCCGATGACCGTTCAGAGTTCGAGCCAGCCTGGACCCCAATCCCTGCCGTCACCCGCCGGGTGTCAGTAGTCCGGGATGCGGTGTCGGATCAGGTGTTGCCAGGGTCCGGCGGGACCAGGCCGTTCTTGTAGGCCAGGACGACGAGTTGTGCCCGGTCGCGGGCACCGAGCTTGTTCATCGCCCGTTGGATGTGGGTGCGCACTGTGAGCACGCTGAGGTGGAGTTCGCCGGCGATCTCGTCGTTGGACTTGCCATCGGCTGCCAGTTTCATGGCCTCGCGCTCGCGGTTGGTCAGGTCGCGGATCCCTGGGGCGGTGGGCAGCGAGGCGGCCGATCCTGGTGGCGGGGTGGAGAGGAACTGGGTGATGAGGGCCTTGGTCGCACCCGGGGACAGCAGGCTCTCGCCGGCGGCGACAGTACGGATGGCTTCGAGCAGGGCGTCGGTAGTGACGTACTTGCCGAGGAAGCCGCTGGCACCGGCGCGGAGTGCGCGGGCGACGTGCTCGTCGTTCTCGAACGTGGTGAGGATGAGCACCCGGGTGCCGGCCAGGTCGGAGTCAGCGCAGATGGTCTCGGTGGCGGTCAGTCCGTCAGTTCCGGGCATCCGCACGTCCATCACGACGACGTCGGGATGATGCATCCGGGCGAGGCCGACGGCCTGTGCGCCGTCGGCGGCCTCTGCGACGACCTCGAGGTCGTCGCAGGAATCGATCAGCATCCGGAAGGTGCCCCGCAAGAGCGCTTGGTCGTCGGCGAGGAGGACGCGGGTGGTCACGACGTCACCTGCGGCGCCGGGACGTGTGGCGCGGACACGCGGGGTTGCACGGGCAGGTCGGTCACGACCTCGAAGCCGACGTCCCTGCTGTCACTCACGCGCAGATCTCCTCCGATCGAATGGGCACGTTCCCGCATGCCGATGATGCCGTAGCCGTGATCGCCGGGTCCCGATTCGTCGTCGGGACGCACATCGTTGGTCACCGTGATCGTGAGCCTGGTGCTGCTGTACCGGAGGCGTAGGGACGCGACCGCGGAGGCAGAGTGCTTGGTGGCATTGGTGAGGGCCTCCTGGATGATGCGGTAGGCGGTGAGGTCGACCCCGGGCGACAGATCTCGAGGTTCTCCCTCGATCTCGAGGTTGACTGCGAGACCTGCCGATCTGCAGACCTCCAACAGGTCCGTGAGTTGGTCCAACCCCGGCGCGGGTTCGAGGTTCTCCGTGTCGGTGCCCATCTGGCGCAGTACACCGACCGTGTCGCGCAGCTCGAGCATGACCGAGGACGTGGTGGCCTGGAGCTCGGTGAGGATCTTCTTGCTGAGCTCTGGATCGGTCTCGAACAGATGAGCCGCGGTGCCGGCCTGAGCATTGGCCACGGCCATGTGGTGGGCCACGACCTCATGGAGATCGCGAGCGATTCGCATGCGCTCCTCCGTGACGCGTAGCCGGGCCTCTTCGTCGCGGGTCCGCTCGGCGTGCTCGGCCCGGGCATGGACGGCGTCGAGATAGGCGTGGCGCAGCCGGGACCTGCTACCCATTGCCAGAGGCAACAGCAACCACAGGGCAGGTCCGACGGCGCGCAGCACCACCGTCCCGTCGATGGTGACACCGACCGCGGTGCTGACAACCAGGACGACCGCGATGCCGCCGTACGCCCAGGTCGTCCGGGAAGAACTGGTGGCAGCCAGCCAGTACAGCGCAACCATCACCGGTGCCAACAGCAACGGGGTGAGGAGGAAGCCAAGGCTTCCCGTGGCGACCGCGCAGGCCGTGGTCACCATGACGGTGACCCGTGGGTGTTCGCGTGCCTTCAGCAACGCCAGGCAGGCGAGCCCTGTCACTGCCTCGGCGACCCAGACGTCTTGCGGACGGCTCTCGCCTGGAGCGATCAGGTTCGCGCCGAGCACCGCGGCACCGAGTAGTGCGATCACGATGAACACATCGGTCAGGCGCGGATTTCGCTCGGCGTACTCGTCCACGCTGACCATGGGTGACCTCCCTCTTGGTGTACTGCGTTCTGACGTCGATTGTCCCCGGACGACCGAGCGCGGCGTCATAGGTGTCACGGCGTATGCGCGGGTAGGGGCTCTTCGGGGCGCGTGGGCTGCTCACTCACCGGGGTCCGGTTCAGGCTCTCGCCCTCGATATCGACCCGCGGGAGGATTCTGCCCAGCCGGCCCGGGAGCCACCAGGCCCGGTGGCCGAGGAGCGCGAGCACGGCGGGGCCGATGGCCATGCGGACCACGAATGCGTCGAGGAGCACCGCAGCCGCGAGGCTGAAGCCGATCATCTTGATGAAGGCATCATGCTCGAAGATGAACCCGGCGAAGACGGCCATCATGATCAGGGCGGCCGCGACCACGACGCGAGTGCTGTGCCGGAGCCCGGTTTCGAGCGCCCGCCGCGGTTCCTCACCGTGGACGTACGCCTCCCGCATTCGCGAGACCAGGAACACCTCGTAGTCCATCGCCAGCCCGAACACGATGCCGATCATGAAGATCGGCACCGCGCTCATGATCGGACCGGTCTGCTCGACGCCCAGCAGGTCCGCGGCGAAGCCCTCCTGGAAGACCAGGACCACCGCGCCCAGGGCGGCCAGCACCGAGAGCAGGAACCCCAGGGCTGCCTTGAGAGGAATCAGGATCGAGCGGAAGACCACCAGCAACAGCAGTACGGCGAGCCCGACCACGGTGGCCAGGTAGGGCACCAGAGCACCCTGAAGCTTGGCGGACAGGTCGATGTTGATCGCCGTGGTTCCAGTCACCTGGAACGTCGCACCCATGCCCTCGGTGAACTGCGATCGCGCATCACGCAGATCGCGCACCAGGTCCTTGGTCGCCTCATCGGTGGGGCTGGTGGAGGGAACGGCGTCGAAGAACGCGGTGTCTCCTGCGTCGTTGAACTGCGGGGGCGAGACCGAAACCACACCCTCCACCGCAGCAACGTCGGCTGCGATCGAGGTGACTGCCTGCTTCGGGTCGGCCGCATCACCGGCGTCGACCACGATCATCAGGGGACCGTTGAAGCCCGGTCCGAAAGCCTTGGCCAATTCGTCGTAGGCACGGCGCTCGGTGGCCGAGGTCGGCTTGGACTCATCCCCCGGCATCCCCAATCGCAGTGCGGTCGCGGGAATCGCAAGCGCTCCGAGCAGCACCACACCGAGAGTCAGGACCGCTACCGGGCGGCGAAGTACGAAGCGTGCCCACCATGTTCCACCGCGGCCCAGGGACTTCTCGCCGGCGGCGGCGGGCTGGCCCGCGGTACGGCGCGCCGAGCGAGACAACACCTTGTCAGGCACGAACCCGAGGACCGCCGGCACGAGAGTGAGTGCGACCAGGACGGCCACCACCACCGCCGCGACAGCAGCCAACCCCATCTTGGTCAGCATCGGGATACCGACCACAGCCAGGCCGGCCAGCGCGATCACCACGGTCAGACCCGCGAAGGCCACGGCGGAGCCCGCGGTACCCGCCGCCAGGGACACGGCCTCGACCGCGGACAGACCGCGCGCCCGCTCCTCGCGGTAGCGCGAAACCACGAACAGCGCGTAGTCGATCCCCACCGCAAGGCCCAGCATCAACGCCATAGTGCCGGTGGTCGCCGACAGCCCGAGTGCATCACTGACCGCAAGCGTCGACAGCATGCTCACCCCAACTCCGAGCAGAGCAGTCAGCAGCGGCAGCCCCGCGGCGACCAGCGACCCGAAGGTGATCAGCAAGATCACCGCAGCCAACGAGATGGCGATGATCTCGGCGACACCGCCTCCACCGCTGGACTCCATCGCGGACCCACCGGCCTCAACCGTCAACCCGGCGTCCCTGGCGATACCGGCAGCGGCATCGAGCTGCGCGCGACTGACGTCGGTGACCCCGCTGGCCGGCACGGTGTACATCACACTCGCGTACGCCGCCGATCCGTCCCTGCTGACCCCACCCGCCTGGAACGGGTCGGCCACCATCTCCACCTGATCACCGTCGCCAAGCCGCTCGAGCGCCGACTCGATGGCCGACTTGAAAGGCGCCGAGGTCACCGCCTTGCCCTCCGGAGCCACGAACACCACCGTCGCACCACCGGCATCGGCCGTGAGTCCGGCAAACCGTTCCTGCATCAGTTCGAACGCCCGTTGCGACTCGACGCCAGGCACCGAGAAGTCATCATCGGGAACTGAAGGTGCCGTCAGCCCCCCGAAGAGCGCTCCGGCCAGGATCACCAGCCAGGCGAGGACCACCGGACCACGGCGCTTGAAGGCGAACCGGCCAAGCCGAGCCAAGATCGTTGCCACAGGACGTCTCCATCCGAGAATTTGTCGGGAGACATCACCGTCCCAACCACAACCACCCCGCGTCGTCATGCAATCAACGACACCTATCTACTCAATCCGAACCACTTCATCGCGACGACACTCATGCGACAGCAGTATCTGCACGGCGCAACGCGACCGGCACAGCAATCACCATGATTGCCACGCCGACCGCCACTCAGACCTCGAGCTCGAGGCGTGGCTCGGCGAGCGCCGTCGTCAAGAGATCGAGCGCGGCGAGGTCGTCGCGAGCCTCCCGGAGAGCATCATCGAGTACGTCGGCCGCCGTCTGCTCAGGCTTGAACGGCAACTCCTGCTCGAGAAACCCCGGCTCCGCAGGCTGTACTACGCTGCCGCCGTCCGGCTCGTCCGTGCCGGCCAACAGCCGCAACAGCGTGCTCTTGCCGACGCCGTTCTCCCCGATCGGACCGATCCGCTGCCCGGGTGACGCGGTCAGCGAGACCTCGTCGAGGACCCGCCGCGTCCCGAGGTCCGGACGAGATCCTGAGCGATCGAGCAGCGCCCGTCCGTCCAACCGGAGGTCAGCCACGGCCCGCGTCCGTCTCCAGCAACCGCCGATCGTCGAGTCGGAGCCATCTCGACACCTTGATCTCGGTGAGGAAGCGCTCGTCGTGGCTGACGACGATGAAAGCGCCCTCGTAGGCGTCGAGAGCGCTTTCGAGTTGACCGACGCTGAGAAGGTCGAGGTTGTTGGTGGGTTCGTCCAGGAGGAGTAGTTGTGGGGCGGGTTCGGAGTACAGGACGCAGGCGAGGGTGGCTCTCAGGCGTTCGCCGCCGGAGAGAACGCCGACCGGGAGGTGGATGCGTGCCCCGCGGAAGAGGAAGCGGGCCAGCAGGTTCATTCGTTGTGCTTCGGGCATGCCGGGGGCGAAGGTGGCGAGGTTCTCGGCGATGGTGCGGTCGAGGTCGAGGAGGTCCAGGCGTTGGGAGAGGTAGGCGATACGGCCGTCCGCGCGTTTGACCTCACCGGATTCGGGGGCGAGATCGCCGTGGATCAGTCTGAGGAGCGTGGATTTACCGCTGCCGTTGGGACCGGTGAGGGCGATGCGCTCCGGGCCGCGGACGGTGAGGTCGGCGTCGGAGAAGATCTCGCGGCCGCCCAGACTGACCCGTAGGCCTTCGCCGTCGAAGACCGTGCGGCCTGCCGGGACATTCGTCGCCGGGAGTTGGAGCGCGATCTTCTGCTCGTCGCGGACCGCCCGGCCGGCCTCGTCGAGGCGGGCCTTGGCTTCGTTGACTCGCGCAGTCTGCGTCTCGTTCGCCTTACCTGCCGACTGCTGCGCGTTGCGCTTCATCGTCCCGGCGAAGATCTTCGGCAGGCCCGCGTTGCCGAGGTTCTTGCTCGCATTGCTCGCCCGCCGCGCCGCGCGTTCGCGGGCCTGCTGGAGTTCGCGCTTCTCGCGCTTGACCTCCTGCTCGGCGTTGCGCAGGTTCTTCTCGGTGACTTCCCGCGCTGCCTGCGCAGCTTCCTCGTACGCGGTGAAGTTCCCGCCGTACGACCGGACTTCAGTGCGATCCAGTTCGGCGATGCGGTCCATCCGGTCGAGGAGGGCGCGGTCATGGCTGACCAGGAGGAGGCAGCCGGCCCAGTCCTCGAGTACGTCGTACAGCTTGCGTCGGGCAACCAAGTCGAGGTTGTTGGTCGGTTCGTCGAGGAGCAGGACGTCCGGCCGCTTCAGCAGCTGGGCCGCCAGGCCGAGTGAGATGACCTGGCCTCCGCTGAGTGTGCTCAGGTTTCGCTCGAGCTCAAGATGTCCGAGACCGAGCCGGTCGAGCTGGGCGACCGTGCGCTCCTCGATGTCCCAGTCGTCGCCGACCGTGGTGAAGTGTTCGTCCGCGACGTCACCGGACTCGATCGCGTTCAGCGCCTGGATGATCGGCGCGACGCCGAGCACTTCCGCAACCGTCAGATCGCCGGCCAGCGGCAGGGATTGCGGCAGATAGCCGACCACCCCTTCGACAGTGACGCTGCCCGAGGTGGGGTGGAGCTCCCCGGCGATCAGCTTCAGCAGCGTGCTCTTCCCGGCACCGTTCGGTGCGACCAGACCGGTGCGCCCAGCACCGATCGCGAACGACAGCCCGTCGAAGACAGGTGTGTCGTCGGGCCAGGAGAAGGACAGGTTGGAGACAACGACAAATGCATCAGACATGCGGACGACCTCGAGGTGAGATGAGATGCCGAGCGTGCAGCAGCCGCTCGGCGGGAGACAGGAAGACGGAACGACGAAAAGGCCACGGCTCCACGAACCAGCGGCCTGTCACCTCGGGACTCACCCGGAGATGTCGTCTTCACCCACCACGTCTGATCTCCTCCAAATATCTCATCGTCCACGGTAGCAAACGACGAACGCGGTCCTGACGGGCCTTTCACCGCACACCCCTGCGCCCGCGTCGTCCGGGACAACGGCCCGGTCGCCGACACCATGCCCGGGACCTCAGACCGGGGGGTGGCCGGGGTATTCACAGGCGCGCGCGCTCCTGGCTGGCTCCGACAGTTGACTTACAGCACTCAAGAACCCACCCATGTCGGCAGCCGAAGTGAGGCACTCATGAATCAGGCAGGCCGGCAACGGAACGTCGTGGCGTCCCCGAGGGCGCGGATCGACACGCTGGAAAGCCTTCGCGAGCACCTCCAGTGGGCGATCGAACTGGAGCACGCCACCCTGCCGCCGTACCTCTGCGCGCTCTATTCGCTCGGCGAGCGGAACCCAGACGCCGTTCAAGTGGTCAGCAGCGTCTTCGTCGAGGAGATGATCCACCTCGCGCTGGCCGCGAACCTCCTCAACGCCGTCGGCGGGACGCCCTGTCTGGACAAGCCCGAGATGCTGCCCCGCTACCCTCGGCGCCTGCCCCACGGCGACCGCTCGCTGGAGTTCTCACTGGTTCCATTCGGGCCGGAGGCACTCGAGATGTTCCTCCGCCTCGAACAGCCGGCGCCGCCCGGTGCACCGGCCGAGAGTGACGACTACGAGACGATCGGGCAGTTCTACAGCGCGATCGAACAAGGACTGCACCGCCTCTGCGCCCAACTCGGCGAGCAGAAGGTCTTCTCCGGCGAACCGGCTCGCCAGGTCGTCGCGGACCACTTCAGCCACACCGCCGGACGACTGCCCCAGGTCGACGATCTCGACACGGCCCTCGTGGCGCTGACGGAGATCGTCGAGCAGGGCGAGGGCAGCCCGCGGGGCGAGGTCTGGGACGGCGACCAGGACATCTTTCACCCCGAGCGGGGCGAGGTTGCGCACTACTACCGCTTCGTCGAACTCAAGGTGGGTCGGCGCTACCGGTGCGGCGACACTCCACGATCCGGGCCCACCGGCGAGGCTCTCCCGGTTGACTACAGCGGCGTCCACCCGATGCGTCGCAACCCGCGACTGGCTGACCATCCCCTCGACAGCCCGATCCGAACCGCCCAGGCAGCGTTCAACCACACGTACTGCGCACTGCTCCAGTTGCTGGATCAGGCGTTCAACGGCAGCCCGACACTGCTCGGGGCAGCGGTCGACACCATGTACACGCTCAAGGCACAGGCACAGAGCCTGATGCAGATGCCCGACGGGGACGGCCGCACAGCCGGCCCGACCTTCGAGTACGTCGAACCCGCACTCCGCCGATGAGCCGGGCCGGGCAGGCCTTACACGTTGAGGAGGGTGCCGGAGAGTTCTCGGCGGGAGCCGATCCCGAGCTTGGCGAAAACCTTGTGGAGGTGCCACTCGACGGTGCGTGGGCTGAGGAACAACTCAGCACCGATCTCGGGGTTCGTGCGCCCCTCCGCCGCCAATCGAGCAATCTGAGCCTCTTGCGCTGTGAACCCCTCCCGAGCCTCGACGGATCGACTGCGGAGCGTCTCGCCGGTGGCGACCAATTCGCGACGGGCTCGTTCGGCGAAGGCCTCCACGCCCATCTCGGTGAGCAGGTCGTACGCCGACCTCAGGTGGTTGCGGGCTTCGCGACGGCGGTTCTCCCGCCGCAGCCACTCGCCGTAGAGCAACTGAGCGCGGGCGTGCTCGACGCGCAGGCGAGTCCGGCCGAGCCGCTCGACTGCCTCGACGTAGTAGCCCTCGGCCGCTTCTCCTCGGCTCACCTGCGCGTGGGATCGGGATTCGATTCCCAGGGCCCAGTCGGTACCGCTGGCCCTGGTTGTCCGAGTCAGCAACTCGAATGCATCCGCGGCGCCGTCGGGGTGGCCGCTTCGCGCGGCGGCCTCGACCAGTTCGACCAGCGACCAGGTGGAGAATCCGAGCTCGTCGGGGTATCCGGCTCCTTGCTCTGCGGCTCTCAGCGCTTCCTGGTAGTTCCCCAAACCGTTGTGGAGAACGGCCGATGAGTAGTCGACGATGCTGAGTCCCATGCCCTCACCTCGCGCTGCGGCCTCCGCAACGGTCGATCGAGTGAGGCCGGAGACAATCTCTGGCCGTCCCTGCCACGCGGCGAGCGCCAAAGCGCCGTACGGCGGCAGAGGATTGCCCATGACCTCGTTGACCGTCGAGACCTCGTCGACCAGCGCGGCCGCCTCCGCGAACTCACCGGCGAGGAAATGAAGGCCCATGCGGCTGTTGAGTGCGATCGGCAGCACCGCCAGGGCTCCGGCTTGCCGCGCCAGGCGAAGGTGGCGTGTACAGAACACCTCCCAGCTCTCGTCGTCCCACACGTCATGGGCGGCATGCGTGGCGAGCCATAGCCAGCGAAGTGCATCGGCGACCGACACCTCGTCGGTTCGCCAGGCGTTCAGTGCAGACCGCAGTGGTGGGACGCCTTCCGCATACCCATCGGTCATCAGCAACGCCATACCGTCCAGCAACAGATCGGCTGGACGCTCGGTCGACGGAGGTGCCGCGCGGGCCGCCCGGGCGACATCGCGGGCGTCCACATCTCCGGCCAGACGTCCGACCATCAACCCCGCCGCCAATGCGTCGAGGTAGATGTCGCGGGCGGCAGTTGCGTCCACCGCTTCCATCCGCCGCGCTGCTGACAGCAGCAGGGGCGGCGCGTCGCGGCCATGGCTGGAGAAGAACGCTATCTGGGCCCGGAGAACTTCCACCCTGGCACGAGTAGGCCCCTCGAGCGGCGCAGTCTCGATGTCCGCCAGAAGTGCCAGTGCCGCGTCCGACGAGCCGGATTGGTGCCAGGCCCTCGCGGCAGCCAGGATGCGGGCAGGACGTCGAGCGGGGTCCTGGGTCAATTCGATGGCACGTTCGAGAAAGGCCGCCTGCGCCGCGAGACCTCCTCGGGCGCGCGCCCGATCTGCGCACCTTTCCAGTTCGACGGCGACCTCCTCATCGGGGCCGCTTGCCGCGTGCGCCAGATGCCACGCCCGCCGGTCGGGATCAAGCTCCGGATCGGTCTCCTCGGCCAGAGCAAGGTGCACGGCTCGCAAGTCGGTCACCTCTGCGGCCCGAACAACGGCGGATCGCACCAACGGGTGCCGGAACCGAACTCTCGCGCTCAGCTCGATCAGGCCCACCCGCACCGCCGGCGCTGAGGCTGCGAGGTCGACATCGAGCCGCTGCATGGCTCGTCCTAGCAGGCTCAGATCCCCGACGGGTTCGAGGGCAGCCGCAAGCAAGAACAGGCGCGTCGGTCCGGGAAGTGCTGCCAATCGCTGCGCGAAGCCCTGCTCCAGGTGAGTCTCCAACGGCACGGCATCCGCCAGACCGAACCCGAAACTGAGCTCGGCCGTCGAAAGGCCGCGGGGAAGTTCCAGCAGCGCCAACGGGTTGCCCCGAGTCTCGGCGACGATCGTCTCGCGCACCCGATGGTCTACGTCGCCCGTCAGGACAGACTCGAGCAGCGCGTGCGCATCGGCGTCCCCCAGCCCTCGAACGTTCAGCGTCGGTTGCCCGGTCAGGTCGCTGTCCTCGTGCTCGCCCCGGATCGCGAAGACCAGCGCGACCGGATCGGCCAGTTGGCGACGTGCAACGAACGCGAGTGTCTGGGCCGAGATGGGGTCGAGCCACTGCGCGTCATCGATCACACACACCAACGGCTGCTCCTCCGCCACGTCCGCGAGCAGGCTCAGCACCGCCAGTCCGATCAGGAATCTGTCCGGCGGTGGCCCGATGTGCATCCCGAAAGCCGTGGCCAACGCATCGCGCTGCGGCCCCGGCAGGCGATCGAGATGGTCCAGCATCGGCGCGCACAACTGGTGCAAGCCAGAGAAGGGCAACGCCGCTTCGGACTCGGCACCCGCCGCTCGTGCGAGCCGGCAGGTCGGCCGTAGCCCACTCGCCAAGTAGTCCAGCAGGGCTGTCTTGCCGACGCCGGCCTCGCCGCGCAGCACCAGCACCTGGCTCGCGCCGGCGCGCACATTCCCCACGAGGGCGTCAAGGGTCGCGCACTCGCTCTGCCTGCCGCGCAGCTCTGTGGGCAGCCGGTGTGACGTCACGACGACGACCGGGCACCGGGGGAACCACGTGCTGTCGTCGTGCCCATTTGAGCCTCCAGGCGAGGTCCATGACTGCCCAAGCGGCCTCGACGACTCACATGATCGTTCGGGAAACACGCGCCGGATCGGGCGGGAACCCTCCGCCGGATCATCTCACACGTTCAGCACAACGGCCGGTGGCACGAACGCCTGACGGATCCTCGAAGTGGAACGAGCGCGGGCAGGACGTGGCACGCTGGTCGGGTGACCATCGACCGGTACGAGCTCGTGGGGATCTTCGGCGGCGCTGTCGATGCCGGCGTTGCCTCACTGTTCGTGGGCGCCGGTCTGTCCGCGGCAGCCGGACTGCCGACCTGGAGCGATCTCCTCGGCCCGCTCGCCGCCGAGATCGGCGTAGGGGGTGAGTTCGCGGATCTACCGCTGCTCGCCGAGTACTACGAGCAGAACGGTCCCGGGCGGCGGCCGGCGTTGGAGAACCACCTGCGCAACGTGTTGTCGGCGTACCGGACACCGGCTGAGAGTCATCGCCTGATCGCGAAGCTCCCGATCGACGAGATCTGGACGACCAACTTCGACTCGCTGCTGGAAGCGGCAGCTCCCGATGCCAGCGTCGCCGCTCATGACAACGATGCTCTCGACATCGGCACCGGGCGCCGGACGATCATCAAGATGCACGGCAGCCTCAGTCTCGATGGCCCATCGGTCTGGATCGCGCCGCCGGTGATCACCCGCAGCGACTTCGAGCAGTACGAAGACACTCATCCCCGGATGTGGGCACTCCTGCGAGCGTCGTACCTCACCCGCACCATGCTTTTCCTCGGTTTCAGCTTCGCTGACCCCAACATCGACGTCCTACTGCGGCTTGCCCGCCGATACGGCACCACAGCCGCTGACCGGCACCTCACCGCTCTGCGTCGACCGGTCGACCCCAAGGGCATCCAACTCCACGAACTGCGGGTCCGCGACCTGGAGAACAGCGGTGTGCATGTCTGCGAGATCAGCGACTTCAGCGAACTCACCCCCATGCTGCACGCAATCACCACCCGAACCCGGCCGGAACGCTTGTTCGTCAGCGGGAGTGGCGACACGTCACAGCTGAAACCGTGGTACGACAAGCTCGCGGTCGCGCTCACCACGCGTCCTCCGTCGTGGCAGCTCGCCTCGCTCGGCGGACCGGCCGGATGGGGCGTCACGAGCCGGCTCGCCGAGCTCCTGCGTGCCAACAATCGCTACACGCCTGACCGGTTCCGCATCTACCTCCGCAAGAATCCCGGAGAGCAGACGCCACTGACGGACGCGCACTTCGGCACCGCGATCTTCACCGACCTCGAGCGGGATGAACTCGTCGGCAGCGTCCTGGACAACTGCCGCGCACTGCTTGTTATCTGCGGAGGAGACAGCGCCTTCGACGAGGTCCGATCGGCTCTCGAGCGCGGAGTGAGCGTCATCCCCCTCGCATCCAGCGGCGCGACCGCACGCGCTGTCTGGGACAGCTCGACCACGCCTCCGGACCTCGGCGGCCGCCCGTGCGATCCCCAGGTCTGGCGCAACCTGGCCGACCCCGATCCGGACGTAGCCGTGATGGCCGCGATGACCGCGATCGACCAAGCGATGTGCCGCCCCAGGACCTAGAACATCAGCTTTCGCGCACGACCTCGAGCAAGGTACGGCGAATCGCCTGCTGTGGCAGGGGTGGGCGGAGGACCAGGACAGCGACGACCAGGGTCATGACGACGGCTGTGATCGCGAATGGAATCGGGAGTATCGGGTCGAGGAGGACGAGGACAACTGCCAGGGGGATGACTGCGTTGACGACGCGGTCGGCGGTGCCGCGGAGCGCGATCCACCAGATGCCCAGGACAAAGATCGCGATCGGGACAGTGACGGTGAAGGAGGCGGTGACTTCCCCGAGTTTGCTGTGGTGGGTCAAGACGTCGATCTCGACTTCAACGCCCGCCGACAAGGCGCCGGCTGCGGCGAAGACGAAGTAGTGAACGTAGCCGTAGCGCAGGGAGCTGCCGAAGGAGCTGATGGCTCGGTGATGTGGTGGCCAGAAATACATCCACCACAGAGCCGCGGTGACTACGAGGGTGAGCACCGCGATCGAGATGAGTGGACCGAGGGCCTGGTCGTCGTGCAGGGCCTCAATGATGGCGTTGGCCGAGGCGAGGAGGCTCTCACCGAGCAGGATGAGCGTGAACAGGCCGTAGCGTTCCGTGATGTGGTGTGGGTGCCACGGTGTCGTCCCCTGTCTCTCGGCGACGATGGGGATGGCGATCTCGGCCGCGATGAGTAGGAACAATGCGACGGACGAGACGGGGCCAGTCAGGAGCAGCTGGACCAGCCACAGGACCTGGACGGTCGCGATGCCACCGGCGTAGATCTGGGTGGCGCGTCGGCTTGGTCCTGCGGACCGGGAGGCGCGGAGCCACTGGGCGACCATCGCGACGCGCATGACGACGTAGCTCAGGACGAGGACGGTGAAGTCTCGGTCGGCGAAGACCGGTTCGATGCCGGCGGCCAGGACCAGTACGCCGCCCATTTGGACGATGGTGAGAATCCGGTAGAGCCAGTCGTCGGTGGCAAAGGAGGTGGCGAACCAGGTGAAGTTCATCCAGGCCCACCAGATGCCGAAGAACACCACGCTGTAGGCGATCAGGCCGTCGGTGATGTGCGCCTCGGTGAAGGCGTCATGGAGCTCGGCCGCCGCGATGCTGACGGCCACGACGAAGACCAGGTCGAAGAACAACTCCAGCGATGAGGCGGTCCGGCCGGGCTCGTTGGGATCGTGTGGCCGCATCGGGAACAGGCGAGACTTCGCCGGCGCAGCGGTGGGTGACGTCATCACCCGTCCTCCTCAGGTCAGTGTCGCCAGGTCGCGAACAGCGCGTCCGGTTCGCCGTCTGAAAGTGCGCCGCCGTAGAATGTCTCCTCCGAGACCAGGAACGCATATGGCTCCAGATCTGCGGAGAAGACCTCGACCACGTGTGTCGGGTCCATGCCGATCACATCCGTAGTACGTGGATTCGGCGTTGACATGACAACTCCGATGAGCGCCTTCTGCTGCATCCGCTCGATCAGGTCGCGCCAGTTGGACAGGTGCTCGATGATCTCCAGGGCGACGAAGAAGTGTGCCTCCCGTGGTGGCGTCCAGTCGTTCAGATCGACGCCGTCGATGCCGCCGTCCACGGGGATGTACCGGCCCCGCCACCCGTACTCGGCGCGCAGGCAGTAGTCCAGCTCGGTCATACCGGCGCCGACGTCCACGACGGTCATGTCGTGGGTGAGGCCGCTCGCTGTCAACCAGTCGGCAGCAGCGCGGTACCGGACGGCACGGAACTCGTACTTGCCAGTGCGATCGTCCAGGTAGGAGTCGCAGGACTGAATGGTGGGAGTCCAGGTCATCAGCGAACCACCCTTTCGATCAACAGGTCTCGGGACTTCGATCAGTGCCTCTGGTCCAGCAGTTCAACTGTCGGAGCCGAGCAGATGAGCGCGCGCCTGTGAGTACCCCAGCCACCCCCGGGTCTGAGGCCCCGGACCAACGGCGGACAGCGGCGAGTGGATCAGGACAACCCGGCGCCGGGTGAAGTAACGGGCGGGCGACCAGGGCATCGACCCGGGACTACGCGGGTGCCCTGGGCCTGCCCTCACACCCAGAGTGGCGACATCCCCTCACCAACGGACTCACCACACACCAGGAGGACCACATGCAAACTCATGCCACGCCCGAGACCGCCACTCCCCCAGGCCGCCGCCGAAGAATCGCCGCGCTCGGGGCCGCCGCACTGGCTGTCCTGACCGCCGCTGTGTCCCTCACGGTGCCGGCCGAGGCGCACACCAGCAAGCCGACGATCGTGCTCGTCCACGGCGCGTGGGCCGACAGCACCAGTTGGGACAAGGTCACCCGGCAACTCAAGGACGACGGCTACCGCACCGTGACCCCCAGCCTCGGCCTCAACAGCGTCGCCGAGGACGTCGCGATCGTCAGTACGGCGCTGAACAAGATCTCGGGTAAGAAGGTGCTGGTATCGCACTCGTACGGCGGCATCGTCACCGCCGGCGCCTCCCACGGCCGCACGGACATCTCCGCGTTCGTCTACGCAGCCGCCCTGGTATCTGACGAGGGGGACTCGATCGCCAGCCTCGGCGCCGACTTCACCCCATCCGAGGCCTTTGGGCACCTGATCTTCACCGGCGAACCCTTCGCCTCGCCGGCCTTCATCGACCCGGCCTTCTTCCATCAGTTCTTCGCCCAGGACCTCAGCAAACGACAGGCGGCCGTGCTGAACGCCGCCCAGAGGCCGCTGAACTTCTCGATCGTCGGGACACCCTCCGGCCCCGTGGGCTGGCACGACGTTCCGTCCTGGTACGCCGTTTCCGGCCAGGACCGCATGATCGACCCGGCCGAGGAACGCTGGATGGCGGCACGCGTCGGCGCCACCGTTGTCGAATTCCCCGACGCCAGTCACGTCGGCGGAATCACCCGGCTGGCGTCACACTTCACCGCGCTCATCGAACACGCGGTGCACTCAACCCGAGTGCGGTAACCGCGAGCTCCGGCCACTTCAAACGGAGCAGCTCACTGGCCAGGCCCTCCTCCTCGGGCCTGGCCAGTAAGCACGTGGGCAGCAAGGCGCAGACTCCGGCCGACGGTGTCGCGTTGCCCATGACCGTTCACTGGTCCAAAAGGGTCACCACGTCTTGGCGGAGCCGGGTCATGCTGTCGTGGTCGGTTGCCTCGATGTTGAGGCGGAGTAGTGGTTCGGTGTTGGAGGGGCGCAGATTGAACCACGCTCCGTCGGGCAGGGTGATGGTCAAGCCGTCCAGTCGGTCTACGGTCGCGCCGTGTGCTGTGTAGTGCGTTTCGACTCGGTCCAGAACGGCGGGGAGATCGGCGATCGTGCAGTTGATCTCGCCGCTGTCAACGTATCGGGAGGACTGGGCTGCCAGCGCTGACAGCGGCTGGTCGGTCTCCCCCAGGGCCGCCAGCACGTGTAGGGCCGCCAACATGCCGGTGTCGGCGCGCCAGAACTGGCGGAAGTAGTAGTGGCCGGAGTGTTCCCCGCCAAATATCGCGCCGTGGTCGGCCATGGCCTGCTTGATGAACGAGTGTCCGACTCGGCTGCGGACGGGTGTGCCACCGCGCTCGGCGATCTGCTCGGCGACAGCTTTGCTGGCGACGACGTTGTAGACGATCGCGGAGCCGGGGTGCCCGGCGAGTTCCCGCGCGGCGATGAGGCTGATGACGTTGTTGGGAGACACGGTTTCGCCGTTCTCGTCGACGAAGAAGCACCGATCGGCGTCACCGTCGAAGGCGAGGCCGACATCGGCGTGGTGCAGTCGAACCGCAGCACGCAGGTCGACCAGGTTGGCCGGGTTCAGCGGGTTGGCCTCGTGGTTGGGGAAGGTGCCATCGAGATCGAAGTAGAGCGGCACGATGTCGAGGGCCGCGTCGTCGAGCACGACGGGGGCGGTGTGTCCAGCCATTCCGTTGCCGGCATCGATGACGATCTTCAACCGGCGGCTGCCGGCGAGACTGACGAGGCCGTGGAGGTACTTGGCGTACGAGGGCAACAGGTCCTCGGACTGCGAGGTTCCGGCCGGTCCGTCGTATGTCGGCAGTCCGGTCGCCAGCAGGGTCCTGATGTCGGCGAGGCCTGTGTCCTGCCCGACAGGTCTCGCTCCGGCGCGACAAAGTTTGATGCCGTTGTAGGCAGGCGGGTTGTGACTGGCGGTGATCATTGCGCCGGGCACGTCACGTGACCCGGAGGCGAAGTACAGCAGATCGGTGGAGGCCAGCCCGATTGCGAGCACGTCGATGCCGCGGCTGTTGATGCCAGCTGCCAAGGCGTCGGCCAGTTCGGGTGACGACACTCGCATGTCGTGTCCGACCGCGATCAGGTTCGCGCCACTCAGGTGTGCGAAGGCGGCGCCGATCTGGTAGGTCAGTTGGGCGTCGAGCTGGTCCGGCACGGTGCCGCGGATGTCGTACGCCTTGATCAGGCTTGTGAGGTCTCGCATGGCTGTCTGGTCCTTAGCTTCTCGGTGAGCTGAGCGAGGCGATCATGAGGACCGGTCGAGCCTGGCTACGCCGATCTTGGAGTCGGCCATGCCGTAGAACACGTAGTGCACGCCGCCGACCTCCTCGATGGCGGTCGGGAACACCACGTTGGCGACTGTCCCGGTCCGTTCTTCGTCCGTTTCCGGCACGAGGATCGGTTCGGCGGTGCGGTCCAGGACCTTGGTCACATCGGATGCGTCGAGCAACAATGCCCCGGCTGCATAGATGACCTTTTGCGTGGTCGGGTCGAAGCCTTGCGGCTGCTCACCCGTCACGCCGTGGTGGATCACCAACCACCCCTCCGGCACTCGCAGCGGAGCCGGCCCAGCCCCGATCTTGAGCTCCTCGAACGGATGCTCCGACATCGCCACCAGCCGGTGGTTCCGCAGGTACACGAGGTTGCGTACATCACGCTCGACATCAGCCACCGGCACGAACGACACCCAGATCCCCGGCCGGTCGTCGGTGATCCCGGCCGGCAGGTGCACGCCTTCCCCCTCGCGGAACCAGCCGAGATCCCACATCGGCCGGTGCAGCATCGCGTACGAGGGCTCGCCGTCCGGGCCGGTCACGGGTTCGGGGAAGAACACCGTGTCCTTGTTCGGGAACAGGTTCAGGTCGGTGTCCAACCAAGGTTGGTACTCGAAGTGCAGCGGTCCGAGCCGCTCCCAGTTCCGCAGGTCCGATGACACCGCGAGCGCGGGCTTCGGCCCGAGCGGCCCGTACGCGACGTACGTCATCACGTGCCTGCGTAGCGACGGGATCCAGGTAACTCGTGGATCCTCGACACCGGCGTTGTTCAGGCCGCGCTCCCAGCCCTCGTCGGGAGCGAGCACGATCCCTTCGCGGAACACACCGGTCGGTACACCATCAGTGAGCTCGACCTTCGCCAGCCCGACCCGGGACACGTTGCCGGAAGCAACCAGCCGCGGGAGCAGGTACAGGGTACCGTCCGGCGTGTGGCCGGTGGCGGGGTTCAGCACCCCTTCGACTTCCAGGTCGTTGCCGGGTTCGGGCGTCATCAGGACGCCGACGCGGGTCAGGGTGTAGGAAATGGTCACAACAGCAAGCCCTTCTCGGATGGTCAGCCCTTGATCCCGGACTCGATGCCCTGGGAGATGAAGCGGCGCTGAAAGACGGTGAACAGACCCACAGCTGGGGCGGCTAACACGCAGGCCCCGGCGAGAACCGCGCCGAATGGGTTCGCCGCGCGCGCCGACACGGTGGTCAGGTAGTTCGACAGGGACACCGCGAGCGGCTGCAGATCCTGCTGCTTGGTGATCAGAAACGGCCACAGAAACTCGTTCCACGGACCGATGAACGTGATCAGCACCCCGGTCAGCAGGGCAGGTTTGACCAACGGGAGGGCCACCCGCCAGAGGATGTTCAGCTCATTCGCGCCGTCGATCCGGGCCGCGTCGAACAGCTCCTGCGGCAGTTGCAGGAAGTACTGCCGGAAGACGAACACCGCCGTGGAGTTGATGGCGAACGGCGCGATCATGCCGAGGTAGGAGTCGGCCAGTCCATAGCTGCGCACGATCATCACGTACAGCGGAATGGTCAGCAGTTGGAACGGGATCACCTGGACCAGCAGCATCAGGCCGAATACCGCACCCCGGCCGCGGAACTGCAGCCGGGCCAGCGCGTAGCCGGCGAGGACGCCGAACACCAGCGTCCCCAGGATGACCCCGCCGGTGAAGATTCCCGAGTTCAGCAGGGACCTGCCCAGGTTGATCGCGGTGTCGATCTCGGCATAGTTCCTGCCGGTCAGGTTCGCCGGCGAGGGGAAAGCGCCCTTGACGCTGGGGTCCGGTTCGGCCTGCAGGCTTCCGATCAGCATGTAGTAGAAGGGGAACAGGAAGACGAAGGCTCCGATCAGCAGGGCCAGGAATCGCCACGGACTTTTCATCGATCCTCCCGCCCGACGAACCGGCGTTCGAACAGAGCCAGCAGCAGCACGCCGATCACCAGCAGGACGCCGATCGCTGAGCCGACATCGGGGTTGCCCTGCTCGATCCCGCGCTGATACATCACCAGTACTGGCGATGCGGAGGCTCCGTCGGGGCCGCCGCCACCCGTGAGCAGATAGGGCTCGGTGAACAGGTTCGCCCCGGTTACAGTCGCCAGCAGGACGACCAGTGTTGTGGCGGGCCGCACTCCGGGGACGGTGACACTCCAGAAGGACTTCCACCGCCCGGCGCCGTCCACCGATGCCGCCTCGTACAGATCCTTCGACACGTTCTGCAGCGAGGCCAGGTACAGCAGGATGAAGAAGCCCAACTGCTTCCAGGTCACGTAGATCGCGATCGTCGGCATCGCGAGCGTGGAGTTCACCAGCCAGGACGGATCCGGAGCGAGCGGGCCGAGGATAGAGTTGATCAGCCCGTTCGAGTTGAACAGAAACAGCCAGACCCCGACCACGGCCACACTCGCCGCCACATAGGGAACGTAGTAGCTCACCCGGAAGAACGTCCGCCACCGGATCGCCGCGTTCAACGCGGTCGCCAGCACCAGCGACAGCACCACCGTCAGCGGCACGTTGATCAGCAGGAAGATCCCGACGTTGCCGAAGGCCCGGCGCACCGCGGGGTCCGACAGCGCTGCCGTGTAGTTGTCGAATCCCACGAACGGCCGTTCCACGATCGCGCCGGGCGCGGTGAAGAAGTAGTCGTGGAAGGACATGTAGACGGCGAACCCGAGCGGGTAGGCGAAGATCGCCGCAAGAAAGACGAGGTACGGAGCGACGAACGCAGTACCGATCGGTTGGTTGCCGAGGATCCGGCCGGACAGGGACCTCACGGAAGGCCGTCCGTCCAGGCGTCCGCCACTCCGGGTCCCACCGACAGACCTTCTGCCGGCCGAGGTACTGCGCATCAGAGTCATGGCTTCGAGGCGAGCTGATCGATCGTCTGGGCTGCGCCGTCGAGGGCCACGCCCGCGTCGTCCCGGCCGAAGATCACAGATTTCGAGTAGGCGTCCCGGAAGGTCTGCCAGATGGTGATCGAGTTCGGCACGTTCGGCACGTCAGTTGTCCGCGCGGCCTGGTCCGCGAACGTCTTGTAGTCCGGGTTCTTGGCGAAGTAGTCGGCGTACGTCGAGGCCACGTCCTTACGCAGGGGCATCTGGCCGGTGGTCTCGAGGAACTTGCCGTCCTGCTCCTTGCTGGTGGCGAACTTCAGCACCTCCCACGCGGTACCGCGGTTCTTGCAGGCCGAGTACATCGCGACGTTCTTCGCATCCGA
>NZ_SLWN01000014.1 GCF_004342025.1 Kribbella steppae
GGCCTCGCCCGAACCACAGAGAGACGGCGTCAGCGGGCAACCACCCCCATTTTCAGCCCGGAACGGGCCGCCCCGACAGGGAGGATCGGAGACTACTGCCCGTACCGCAGACCCGGATGGAGCGGGTGCTGGCCGACCGCGCCGCCGAGCTGGGCGTCGAGGTCCGCAGAGGCCACGAGCTGACCGGGCTGTCCCAGCACGCCGACGCCGTCACCGTCGAGGTCGTCGGCCCGACCGGGCGTTATGAGATCAGCAGCCGCTACGTGGTCGGGGCAGACGGCGCACACAGTACGACGCGCAAACTCGCCGGCATCGAATTTCCGGGCGCGGCAAGCGATGACATCGTCACCCGCATCGCAGAAGTCGCCGTACCCAATGAGTTCGTCGACCCCGCCACCGGTGGGCTGAACCTGCCTGGCTACGGCCACATCTCACCGATGTATCACCGCACCGAACGGGGGGTCTTCGCCCACGCGCGGTTTCCGTCCCGACCGGATCTGGTGTTCACGGTCGAGTGGGCCACAGACGGGATCGATACCGACGCACCGTTGAACCTCGAGGAGGTTCACGACAGCATCTACCGGGTCATGGGCGCGGACCTGCCGCTGCGACCACCCGAAGGTCGAGGGCCGCATCGGCTGGACCGGTCGATCGGCGTCAATACCCGCCTGGCCGACCGGTATCACGACGGCCGGGTGCTGCTCGTCGGCGACGCTGCCCACGTGCACTTCGTGATCGGGGGGCCGGGACTCAACCTCGGCCTGCAAGACGCGATCAACCTCGGCTGGAAACTGGCGGCTGTGATCCACGGCTGGGCGCCTCCCGGGCTGCTGGACACCTACGGCGCCGAGCGGCGGCCGGTCGGTGAGCGAGTCGCCATGCACAGCCAGGCCCAGCTCGCTCTGCTGGCCCCCGGCGCCGAGGTCACGGCATTGCGCGAACTGTTCACCGAGCTACTACGTGACCAGCACACCGCGGCGCACATCGCGAACATGATGGCAGGCGCGGACATCTGCTACGACATGGGAACCGAGAGCACTCACACGCTCATCGGCCGCTGGGCTCCCGACTTGCTCCTCGACACCGGCAACGGCCCGGTCCGGCTCGCCGACCTGACCACCACCGCTCGGCCACTGCTGGTGGACTGCACCGAAAACGCTTGCCTTGCAACGGAAGCCGACGGATGGCGCGACCGCATCGATATCGTCACCGCGCACACCAGCAACACCGCGGCCACCGGTCTGCTGCTGCGCCCGGACTGCTACATCGCCTGGGCCACCGACTCCCCGGACCCAGGCCCGCACGAGCGCGAATCGATGCGCACCGCCCTCACCACCTGGTTCGGCACCGCCCAGCGGCCGTCACAGCGTCGTCCCGTCCCGCCCCGAAGCGCAGCCGGCCCGCGGTGATCGCCTCGTTCACGTGGCGGTAGCCCAGCCCGCCTCATGACCAGGTACAGCTCTAGTAGCCGACAGAGTTGATCGTTGCCGCGAGCGGCTCGAGGTCGGCGATGAGCTGGTCCACCTCGCCCGGCTCCAGGCCGTCGTACGCCGGAGCCGCGAGGGCGTCGGTGACCGACTCGATGCGATCCTTGGTCTCGCGCCCGGCGGCGGTGAACCCAGCCGAGGCATCGACGAGACCGCGAGCGCGCAGACCGTCCACGACCGCGGCCAGTTGCGTCGGCGTGAGGGGGTTCAACCTGCCGTACTCCTCTGGCTTCATGCCCTGGGAGATCGCGTGGAGCACGTGAGCCTCCTGCCCGTCGATGCCGGCGGAGACCAGCGCGGCAAGGTGGCCGTCGCCGCGGTGCTCGCGCAGCAGCGTCGCCGCATGCCAGAGCCGGGCGACCGGCTCGTCAGGCACGGGGAGCGACCGCAGGGCGGCGTACAGGATCCGTCCATCCATCGGCGCATTGGTCGCCACCCGGGTGGCGAGGTCGGCGGCGCGGGCGAGCGCGGGGGTGTCGGCCAAGTCGCCGAGGATGCGCCGCAGCGCTGTGACGCTGCCTTTCTGGCGGGCGGCGAGCACGGCTTCGGGGGTGGCGATGTCCCAGACGCTCGGGATGCAGGCGGCGACCTCGCCGGGAGCGAAGTTGTAGAAGAGCGCATCCACCACCTCGGCCGGGACCCGGCCCAGCGGTGCGGACCGCGCGGCGAAGTAGCCAGGCCAGTAGCCCTCGTATCCGAGGGCCTGGAGTTCCTCGGTCGGCTCGTCGGACATGTAGGCGACGAGGTGGATTGGTTCCAGCAGTTGCTGACACAGGCGGCGCGCGATGGGTTCCATGCGAGTGTCCTTGGTAGAGGTTGAAGGTTTCGGGTCGGAGCCGGCGGGGGCGGTGGTGGTGTAGGTGGCGGACATCGTGACCTCCAGTGGTGAACCGACCGGCCCGTTGCTGGTCTCTCACCCTGGCTACGAACGGCCTCGACCCCGTTCGACATGCTTCCGAGAATTTCTCAAGCTTCTTTTCGTGAGTTGGGCATAGGTTTAGGCGGCATGGCGCTGCGACTCGTTCAGGTGAATTTCAAAGCTCGGGATGACTCAGCGCTCGGCCGGTTCTGGGCGGACGCGCTCGACTGGGGTGTTTCCAGCTCGGAACCCGGTGCGACCAGTGTCAGGCCCGTGGGTTCCGCCTGGCCGCTCCCCGCCGCCGTCAGCGTCGATGTCATCGCCGTCCCGGACCCCGAAACAGTGAAGTACCGCGCACACATCGAACTCGCCACCACCTCCCCGGCCCATCACGCGGAGTTGGTCGCGCGCTTGGAGGAGCTCGGTGCGACGCCCGCCGACGTGGGCCTGGGCGGCTTCCCGCGGACAGCGCTGGCCGACCCGGAGGGCAACGTGTTCTGCGTCCTGGAGCCTCAGGAGATCTACCGGGACACCGGGCCGATCGCCGCGGTGGTGGTCAACTGTGCGGATCCGCGGGCCATGGCCCGGTTCTGGGGCGAGGCGATGGACTGGACCGTGCACGAGGTGACCGACGATCATGCGAGGCTGCGGTCGGCCAAGGGAGTCGGGCCGTACCTGGAATTCCTCCGCACGTCCCATCTGAAGGACAGGTGGAACCGCGTCCATCTCGACCTGCTGCCTTACCCCGTTGACGGAAAAGCGGCGGAGGTGGCCCGGCTTGAGGCGCTCGGCGCGACGCTCGCAGACGTAGGCCAGGGCGACGTACCGTGGACGGTTCTGGCCGACCCGGAAGGCAACGAGTTCTGCGTCCTCGGCCCGGCCTGACACGCAGCCTCCCCGCCTGGCCCGCACGTTCAGGTGGCCTTTTGCTTGGGGATGATGGGAACGAGGCCTAGGGGGCGCGCGTGGATGTCAGGGACCTGCCAGCTGAACTGACTGGTCACTCAGGACCCGGCGATGGGCGCGAGCTGCCGGACGAGCCGGACTTGGTCGACGTCGGGGACTCGGGTTCCGGCGACGGCTGACGACGTGGAGGACTCGGTTGCGCGGGCGTTGGAGCATGTGGCAGGGCTCGCGTCGGGTGGGGCGGTGGATCCTGCGTGGCGGGTGACGCTGAACTTTCACCCTGATCGGTGGGTTGGGCAACGGCTCATGGTGGACGCGCTGCTGGCCGACGGGGCATATGTGTCGCAGTTCGTCACCGGAACCGGAAACGGTGGGCTGAGTGCGCATCCCGGCGGCGAGCGGTGGCGGTGGGAGAGCAGGATGTTCGGTGGGGCGTACGACGACGCTCCCGCGCGCGTGCGACCCGTGTACGGCGCACTGAACTTCCGGCGGAAGGCGGTCGGTGGTGCGGCGCGGTTCGGGTCGGCGCATCTCCGGCTGGCTGCCGACGTGCTGTCCCGGTCGACGTTCTGCTATCCCGACAGTTGCTTCGAGCCGGCTCTCTTCGGTGTCGCGGGGCGGATGGGTCTCGTCGCGGTGGCCGAGGCGGACGAGGTCGACGTACTCGATGACTACGTCGAGGCGCAGGTGCACGGACCGGTGCGGTTGGATCGGGATGTCGAGGCTCTGGTGCTGGATCCCAGCTATCGCGGCTCCGCGGTCGAGTCGGCGGCACGGCGGCTCTCCTGTCCGGTGGAGTGGCATCCCGGGTTTCGGCTGACCGTCGATGAGTTGCGGCGGCATCCGACGTACCGCGGTCCGCAGTACGTCGACCTTGGCACGCGGATCGCGGTCGACGGGGTGTTGACGCCCCGGGTGATCGGTGCGGCTGTTGGTCGCCACGATGAGCAGGATCTGAAGCGGGTGTGGCACTACGTGGCGCGGTTCGGTGCAGTGGCTCCTTGAGGTGTCAGGGTGGGGATATGGAGCTGCAGATTCCGGTGGGTGGGGGCGAGGTTTGGGCTGAGCATGTGGCTGGGCCGGGGGTGCCGGTGGTGTTGTTGCATCCGGGGGTGGGGGATTCGCGGGTGTGGGATCCGGTGATGCCTCGCTTGGTGGAGCGGCATCGGGTGGTTCGGTACGACGTCCGCGGGTATGGGCGGTCCGCGTTGCCGACGAGTGAGTTCTCGTTGGTCGAGGATCTGGTGACTGTGCTCGATCAGCTGGGGCTCGAGCAGGTGGTACTGGTCGGGTGCAGCATGGGCGGGGATACGGCGCTCAGTCTTGCGCTGAACGATCCGGCTCGGGTGCGGGCGCTCGTACTGCTGTGTCCGGGAGTGAGTGGGTTCCCGTGGCCGGACGAGCCTGAGCTTGATGCGCAGTCCAAGGCCCTGCGCGAGGCCCGTGATGTTCCCGGAATGGTGCAGCTCGGACTGAGCTTGTGGGCAGCAGCCGGAGCCGACGAGGCAGCGGTCGCCCAGCTGGAAGCGGCAGTGCCGGCGTGGTTCGACCAATCGGACTACTTGCGGAAGGACCCACCGGTCTACGACCGCCTCCACGAAATCCAAGCGCCGTCCGTAGTGATGGTCGGCGACAAGGACCGCCCGATCCTCGCCGCCGTCGCCGGTGCCGCCGCAGCCCGCATCCCCGGCTGCGAGTTCATCTGGCTACCCGGGGCCGACCATCTGCCAAGCCTTCGCAACCCGGACCAGGTGGCCGAGACCATCCTCCGCCTGGGGAGCTAGCGCTCAGCCGGCGGCGCCGAACCACTCGGACAGGTGGCTGTTCAGGTCCTGCTGGTCCTCACCGACCCAGGCCACGTAGCCGTCCGGGCGCAGCAAGGCCGCGGGCAGGTCGAGCTCCTCGCTGACATCCGCGACGTACTCGACTCGATCTTCCCAGCCCGCCACCGAGAGCCGGCCGGTCCGGTCGAGCAGCAGTCCGCGGCCGGTCTGCATCCGCTCGTAGAGACGTCCGCTTTTCAGCCCCACGTCCCGCATCCGCCGGCCGAGCAGGGCATGGCCCTCGCCGAAGTCGTAGCGGATCCCGATCCCGGTGATCTTCTCGATCAGGTACGTGTGCACCTCCTCGAGGTCCATCAGCTCCGACACCAGCCGACGTACCGCCTGAGGCCCCGGCTCGATCGACATCAGCTCGCTCTGAGCGCGCGTGTTGTCCAGTACGGCGGCGGCCACCGGATGCCGTTCGGTGTGGTAGCTGTCCAGCAGCCCCTCCGGCGCCCAGCCACCGACTTCGGCGGCCAGCTTCCAGCCGAGGTTGAACGCGTCCTGGATGCCGAGGTTGAGGCCCTGCCCGCCGAGTGGCGGGTGGACATGCGCCGCGTCGCCGGCCAGCAGCACCCGGCCGTCCCGATAGCGGTCCGCCAGCCGGGTGGCGTCGCCGAAGCGGGACAGCCAGCGCGGTGAGTGCACGCCGAAGTCGGTACCGGCGAACACCTGCAGCTGCTGCTTCAGCTCGTCCATGGTCGGTGGGACCGTGCGGTCCTCGGCCACACTCGCAGCGGGTACGACGACGCGGTACACGCCGTCGCCGGACGGCCCGACGCCGAACCTCAGATCGGTCTTGCGGATTTCGGTCACGACGGCGACCACCTCCTCCAGCGGAGCGGTCAGCTCCATCTCGCCCAGCAGCCACTGGGTCTTGGGCGGTTCGCCGGGGAAGCCGATGCCGAGCAGCTTGCGCACCGCGCTGCGGCCACCGTCGCACCCGACGAGGTAGCGCGAGCGCAGCTGCGTGCCGTCGGCCAGTTCGGCGGTCACCCCGTCGTCGTCCTGGCTCACCCCGCCCAGTTCGGCGCCGCGCCGGATCTCGACGCCGAGCTCGGTGGCGTGCTCGGTCAGCAGCCGCTCGACGATGGGCTGCTGGATACCGAGGGTGAACGGATATGCGGTGTCCAGCCGGACCGTCTGCGGCTTGGCGATACCGGCGAAGTGATTACCGACCGGGTGCTGTGTGCCGAGCTCGAGGAACCGCTCCAGCAGGCCGCGCTGGTCCATCACCTCGACGCTGCGCGCGTGCAGGCCGAGCGCGCGAACCTCCTTGGTCGGCTCCGCCAACTTCTCCAGCACGAGCACGTCCACGCCGTGCAGCCGCAGCTCACTGGCCAGCATCACACCGGTCGGTCCGCCGCCCGCAATGATCACGTCAGTCATCAAACCCCCACGTTTTCCAGCAGATTCTGGCTTCGGCCGACGATTCTGCAGGACCCCCCGGGCCTTGCGGCAAGTCCCCCAGTGCGATATATGTTGGATGTGGCAAGGAGATGCGCTCTCCTTGCCCTTTCCTTTGTCCTCGGCAACCTGTCGCCCGGTTCCCCCTTGTGCTACGCCGGTTCTGGGGTGTCCAGGGGGAAGGAGTGGTGTTCGTGGGTGACCTGCCAGCGGCCGGCTGCTTTGTGGAGTCCGATGGTCAGGCGGAGGCGGAGCGCCGGGTTGGCCTTGTGCTCGTCGGGTGTGCCGCACAGCAGTAGGGCGTAGGCGAAGGCGACGTCCTCGCCCGCGGTGACCTCGAGGGACTCCAGTGCGAAGGACGCACCCGACCGTTGCCATTCGAAGAAGCCGGGCCAGGTGTCGCGGTAGGCGTCCAGCCCGCGCACTCCGTCGTACGGCGGGGGTACGTCGAACATCACGATGTCCGGGGCGTGGTCGGCCAGAACCGTGTCCAGGTCGCCGGCGTGCACCGCGGTGACCCAGTTCTCGATCAGCGTGCGGACTTCCTGCTCGTTCGTCATGTTTCCGTCCTAGCTCGAAGAAGTGATCGTCACAGCTAGAACCCCGGCCAGGGGCGGAAACTCATCGCAAGGGATCAGAAAACTTCCGCAGGCAGCCCGAACGAGTCGAAATCGGCGTCCAGGAACGAGACGACCTCGACGATCTCCGACCCGCGGACGCCGATCACGTCCAGCCCGCCCGGGACGTACCGGTCGACGTCCCAGAGGTACGTCCCGAACGCCAACTGCCCGTTCGCCCGCGCCGGCAGGAACCGCCATCTCTCCCGCAGCGGACCGTCCAGCAGGAACCGCCGAATCCCGGCCCGCCCCGAGAACCACTGCAGCAACGGCGGCATCGAGTACTTCGCGTCATCCGCCAGCATCGCCACGATCGCGTCGACGTTGCCGGCCTCCCACGCAGCCATGTACCGCCGTACCAAGTCACGCTGCGCAGACTCCCCCAGCTCCCGCAGCGTCTTCTGCTGAGTCGGCTGGATGGAGCTCAGCACGGAACGAGCCCGCTGCAGCGCACTGTTCACCGCGGCATCCGACGTCTCCAGCAGTTCGGCCACCTCACGAGCGGCAAATGCCAGTACGTCGCGCAGCAGCAGGACTGCACGCTGTAGCGCGGACAGGTGCTGCAGCGACGCCACAAACGCCAGTTCCACCGACTCCAGCGCCACCACCCGTGTCTCCGGGCTCAGCTCAGCAGTCCACTCCAGCCGGCTCGACGGATAAGGCTCCAGCCACTCAGCCTCGTAGGAAGCGTCCAGGTCAGTGGGCAGCTCGCGCTTCGCACGCCTCTCGATCAGAGTGAGGCACCGGTTCGTGGCGATCTTGTAGAGCCACGGCCGGATCGAACCTCGGTCCTCGTACCGGTGGAGACCGCGCCAGGCCCGGACGAGCGTCTCCTGTACGGCGTCATCCGCGTCCGCGTCGGACCCGAGCATCCGGTAGCAATGCGCATGCAGCTCCCCACGCCACGGCCTCACCAGCTCTCCGAAGGCGTTCTCATCACCGTCTCGTGCGGAATCGAGCAGCTTACGCATTACCTGCACGCTAGCGAGTGACTGGTCCAGCGTTCCAGAGTTGCCGTGGCGTTTCCGTTGTCCACAGCCTCCCGACACCGCTCCAGACACTCTGCAAACTGCTCGAGCAGCCGCCCTTTCCCAAGCTCCAGCGTGACCAGTGCAGCCGCAGCATTCAGCAGTACGACGTCCCGCACCGGCCCTCGCTTACCGTCGACCAGACCGCGCAACACCCGCGCATTGAACGCGGCATCACCGCCACGCAGCTCAGCCAACGAGACCGGCGCCAACCCGAGCGACCGCGGGTCGAACACCACCTCTGACGCAGAGCCGTCGTACACGACCCACATGCGCGACAGCCCGGTCGTGGTCAGCTTGTCGAGCCCGTCGTCGCCACGCGCAACCAAAGCGGACCGGCCCTGCACAGCGAGCGCTCCGGCGATCACCGGCAGCATCCGCGGGTTGGCGACCCCCACCAGTTGGTGCTGAGGGTCTGCCGGGTTCAGCAACGGCCCGAGCACGTTGAACGCGGTCGGCACCGCCAACTCACGTCGTACCACTGCCACGTGGCGCAGCGCCGGGTTGAAGCGTGGAGCGAACAGGTAGGTGAGTCCGACCTCGGCAGCGACTTGCACGGCCTCGTCGGCCGACAGGTCGAGTGGCACGCCCCAGGTGCTCGACCAGGTCGGCAGAACCACCAGCGGACGACGACGCCGCACGGCCTCCGTGCTTGACCACAGTCACGCCAGTGGATGCCGCCACCACGGCCGCCATCGTCGAGATGTTCACCGCGCCGGTCCGGTCGCCGCCCGTCCCGACGATGTCCACGAACGGTCCGCGGATCCGCACCGGCGTTGCATGCGAACGCAGTACCGAAGCGAGGCCGGCGATCTCGTCGGCTGTCTCGCCCTTGGCCCGCAGGGCGATCAGGAACCCGGAGATCTGCGCTGGTGACGCGTCGCCCAGCACCAGTTGGTCCATCGCCCACGCGGTGTCCGCGGCCGTCAGGTCGGAGCCGGCCAGGAGCGCGGAGATGAGCCCGGACCAGGTCCGGAGTGTTGTTGCCATCGGCAATCCTCGGGGTGCGGGGCCACCCACGAGGAGACATGACAACGGCCGCCTCGCAGGGAGACGGCCGGGTGGTTACGCGGAAGCAGGACCGTCTACTCGACGGCCCACCAGCTACCCGCGGACAGGAACATGGCAGTGACCTTAGTCAGGCGACCAGCTCCTCCGCAACGTTCCAGCCGCGGATGTGGTCGACGGTGAAGGTCGGGACCAGGTGTGCGTCGTCGCCGACGCTGCTGTCCGGGAAATCAAACACGGCGAGCATCAGTTGCAGCGGGTACGACGGAGCACCCGAGCAACTGCGGATCGGGGTGCCGTCGACGAAGAACGTCGCCTCGCCGGAGACCCACTGGACGGCGTACGTGTGGAAGTCGGCCAGGTCGATCGGGAGGCGGATCGCCTCGAAGTCCTGCGGTACGGCTGGGTCGCGGATCGTCTTCAGTCCCATACCGACCGCGGTCGACTCGCCGGGGACGATCGCGTCGCCGAAGACCTCCATCACGCAGATCTCCCCGCACTGCTCGGGCTGTTCCTCCAGCCCGACCATCCACAGCGACACCATCGACCGCGGACTGATCTCGGCGCGGGCGTGCAGCTCGACGTACCCGCCGTTCGGCGTCCAGCCCCAGAACGGCTCCTGCTCCTCGCTGACGACCAGACCCTCCCGGTACGGCTGCTGACCGACCGTGCTCCCGACCGGGCCGGAGTAGCTGCCGGACTGGATCCCGGACACCCGCAGGTCCGGCTTGTGGTCGCCGTCGCACCACAGGCCTTGGTCAGGCGGGATGCTCAGCGTCAGGCAGGAGCCACCCAGCTCGTACGTCGCTGCTGACGCCGTCCGCGAGCTCCACTGCGGCAGGTAGTACGGCGACCACACGGACGAGTCCAGCGCGGATCCGTCGAAGTGGTCCTCGAACACAAGGTCACCACGGGTCTCTGGCATGACCCCATCATGGTCCCTGGTCTGGCCCTGTCACATCATGGTGCCGCGATCCGTCAGGGGATTTGACGGAGTACGACGGGAGACTGGGACCAGTGGACGAGCACGACCAGCTTGCGCGGCAGTTCGAGCAGCACCGGGGGCACTTGCGGGCGGTGGCGTACCGGATGCTCGGTTCGCTGGCGGAGGCCGAGGACGCGGTGCAGGAGGCATGGCTGCGGTTGAGCCGGTCGGACGTGAGCGACGTCGGCAACCTGGCCGGCTGGCTGACGACGGTCGTGTCGCGGGTCTGCCTGGACACCCTGCGTAGTCGCAAGTCGCGTCGTGAGGACTTCGTGCCGGACCCGATCGTGACGCGGGAGGACAGCGGGCCGGGGCCGGAGGAGCAGGCGGTCCAGGCGGATGCGATCGGTCTCGCGCTGCTCGTCGTACTGGAGACGCTGGCGCCCGCGGAGCGGCTGGCGTTCGTGCTGCACGACATGTTCGGGGTCAGCTTCGACGAGATCGCGACGATTGTGGACAAGACGCCGGCGGCGACGCGGCAGCTGGCCAGCCGGGCGCGGCGGCGGGTGCAGGGCAAGCCGGTGGGTGACGGCGATCCGGGGCGTCAGCGGGAGATCGTCAACGCCTTCCTGGCTGCCTCGCGGGGCGGGGACTTCGAGGCGCTGCTCGCGCTGCTCGATCCGGACGTCGTACTGCGTGCCGACGCCGGTCCGGCGACCGCGGCGTTCGCGGGTCCGGCCGTGTCCAAGCTGGTCCGGGGTGCGCGGGCGGTGGTCGAGCAGGCGCTGCTGTTCAGCCGGATGGCGCCGTACACCGAGCTCGCCCTGGTCAACGGCCTGCCAGGCACCGCCACCGTCGTCAACGGCCGACTGATGGGCGTCATGGACCTCAAGGTCGTCGACGGCAAGATCACCGAGATCAACATTCTGGCCGACCTCGATCGCCTCGAGCAGCTCCCGATCCCGGCCTGACGAGCGCCAACACCCTCCTGGCCTGCGCTTCCGCCGTACCGGGAGGGTTCCGCGCGGCACTCGGTCCACCCGGCCCGACCAACGTGAGCCAGAACGCGGCCCACAAGCAGCGCGCTGCGTGGAATCGATCCAGGTCGACGGCAAACCGCTCGGCGAAGCCCGTCCAGTCCGTGCCGCGCCCGGAGAGGTGCTCGACCAGATTGGCGAGCTCGACGGCCAGGTCGCCGCGCCCCGCGTCCTCGAAGTCGACGATGCGGACCCGCCTGCCGTCCCAGAGGTAGTTCTCCAGGTTCGGATCCCCATGCGCGACGACCGGATCGGGTACGTCGCTCAGCTCGTCAGCCGTGGTGTCGAGCCAGGCCCGGGCAGCCGAGCCGATCACGCCCGGGGAGTCTCGCAGAACGGTGAGTCCGGTGTGGACCCGGTCGACGAGGGACGCAAGGTCGATCGGTGGCAGGTCATCGGGCGGTATCGACCAGAGCGCTCGGAGGGCGTTGGCCAGGGCATCGAGCTGCGGCCGGGTGAGGGACGGGCCGAGCGGGACACCCGGAACGACTGTCATCGAGATGGACGGGGTAGAGCGGCCGCCGGAGCCTGTAGCACTCGTCCGGTCGAGGGGAGCGGGGACGAGATCGGGTGCGTGCCGGGAGACCAACTCCAGGGCTGCCCACTCGCGGCCGGGCTCGTCGCGGGGCCAGGAGACGTACCGCTTCGTGAGGACCGAGCCGGTGACTTCGACCGCATGTGTAGGTGCCATCCAGAGAAGTTTGGCGGACGTGTCGATTACCGCCGAGCCCCTTCGACGTATCGGTAGAAGCGCGAGAGCCGAAGGAGTGGATTGGGATGACGACGCAGACGGTGGCACCGGTTGCGAGCGACGTGGTGGCAGGCCTGTTGGGCGCCGGGTTCAACGGTGCGATCAGGCTCCCGGGCGACGCGGAGTACGACGTACAGCGGAAGTCCGTGATCCCGACGGTCGACTCGCGGCCGCTCGTGGTCGTCGAGGCGTACAGCCGGACCGACGTCCAGGCTGCGGTGCGGTCGGCGCGTGAGTACGGGCTGCCGATCGCGGTCCAGGCGACCGGTCACGGTACCCGGGTCCCGGCCGACGGCGGCATCCTGCTGAAGACGACCCCGATGACCTCGGTCCTGATCGACCCCGAGCGCCGGATCGCCAAGGTCGCGCCGGGTGTGCGCTGGGCTGCGGTGATCGACGCCGCCGGGCAGTTCGGCCTCGCGCCGTTGTCGGGCTCGCACCGCGACGTCGGCGTCACCGGTTACACCCTCGGCGGCGGCGTCGGCTGGCTCGCCCGGAAGTACGGGTTCGCGGCCGACAGCGTGATCCGCGCCGAGGTCGTCACCGCCGACGGCCGGTTCGTCACCGCCAGCGCAGAGCATCACCCGGACCTGTTCTGGGCGATCCGCGGCGGCACCGGCAACTTCGGCATTGTCACGTCCCTGGAGTTCCGGCTGTACCCGGTCCGCCAGGTGCACGCCGGCATCGTGTACTACGGCAACGATCGCGCGGCCGACATCCTGCGCCGTTACCGCGACTGGACGACCACGATCCCGAACGAGCTGAGCACCGCCGTCGTCCTGACCCGCGTCCCCGGCACCGAGCAACGCGCCGTCGCGATCAAGGTCATGTACGCCGGTGAGGCCGAAGTGGCCGAACACCTGCTGAAGCCGCTGTTCGAGGTCGCCGGGCCGCAACTGGCCGGCGAACTCCGGACGACCGAGTACGGCGAGGCCGCGATGGGCGGAACGCCGGCCCGGCACCTGGACTTCCTCGACGTACTCACGGACGACGTGATCGACGTGCTGACCGGGTTCGCCGACGAGGATGCGCCGACCGTGGAGATCCGGCACTGGGGTGGCGCGATGGCGCACCCGGGCCATGGCGCGGGACCGGTCGGACACCGCGATGCGTCGTACTCGCTGATCGTCGACCGCGAGATGCACGGCCTGCTGCCGAACTCCGGGCGCACCTTCGTGAACTTCCTCGGCGATCCGGACCGGGCGGACACGGCGTACGGCCCCGAGGACCTGCGCCGGCTGCGCGAGGTGAAGCGGGCCTACGACCCGACGAACTTCTTCCATCTGAACGCCAACATCCGGCCGTGAGACAAAAGCGACCCGGTCCCCGGGAGGGTGGGGACCGGGTCGCTCAGGGCGTTTGTCAGACCGTGCCGGAGCTGCCGTACACGGAGACGTGAACGTGGTCCATGTGGTTCGCGGTCGCACCGCCGCGATCCTCCATCCCACGCCAACCCTCACTGCTGCGCTGGACCGTCCAGATCTGCTGCTGGTAGATCAGTTCGCTGACACCCAGCTTCGTGTGGTTCGCCTTCAGCCACTCGGCGACCTCCTTGCCCTCCGAGCCGCTGACCATGATGTCGAGCGCGCGGCCGGTGGAGTGCTCGGAACCGCTGTCACCGGCGCGGAGTCCGCCGTACGACGTGATGTTCGGGAACTTCGCGCAGACGGCCCGGTGGACCCGGATCGCGTCCTGGGTCAGGCCGTCCTCGACAGCCGAACCGGACTTGCACGCGGCCTGCGAAATGGTGCCCGCGGTGCTCGCGACCGGCTTGGTGGCGGACAGGTACTGCGCCTTGACCCAACGGGACTTCTCGTCGCGGACGATCTCGGCCCAGATGCCGTCGACCTTGCCGGTGACGGAGACCTTGCTGCCCTTCGGGATGACGTCCAGCAGGGTGCCGACGACCGGAACCGACCAGACATTCACGTCGGTAGTGGTGTACTTCGAGCCGATGACCTTCGGCGGGGTCGCGGCGGCCGCTGCAGCGGCGCGGGTCTTCGTCGCGGTGGGCTTCGGGATCGGCGCCTGCTTCTTCAAGTGCTTCGCCGTGGGAGCGGCTGCCTTGGGCTTCGGCGTCGGGGTGTTGACGTTCAGCGGCGGACGGAGAGCGTCGCGGCTGATGGCCGACTCGCGCGCCAGCTGCAGGGACGAGCTGGCGATCGGGGTGTTGAGTTTGACCTCGTGGTCGGGGAGTGCGGCTGCCGAGCCGGTGGCTACCAAGGCCACCGCCGCGCCGGGAATCGCCACCTTCGCGATACCGGGCTGGATGATTTTCGGGCGCGGTTGACGGTGCCGCGCCTGTCTATGCCGTCCTGCAGTCACCTGCTTAACCCAATCTGCCGAGACCAAACCGTTATCGACCGGAGGAGTCAAGCACACAACCCGGGAAGGTTCGCAATCGGCCCGCAGTTTTAACGCATTACGAACACTCCGAGCGGGCCCCGACCGTGATCTGCACGGTATTCGGATGTAATCGTCCTGATATCAAACGCTTGGTCCACTTTCGTGGTGTCGTTTCAGCACAGAGCGTCGGTGATCGCCCGCGCGATCCAGGCGGCGTAACGCTCGAGTGACCAGCCGCGATGCAGGACCAGCAGCTCGTACAGCTCGACCGCGATGTAGGTCCACAGGACGTCGGCGACCTCCTCGACCGTGATGCCGTCGCGCAGTTGGCCGCTGTCGACCAGGTGGCGACCGAACATCGTCATCCCGACCAGCCGCTCGTCCATGAGGGTCTGCCACGTCTCGCGCAGCGTCTCGTCGTGGTGGCGGCCGTCCCGGATCAGGATCTGCACCCGGGCCGACCGCTCCTGCCGTAGCGCCAGGCCGTCGACGTACAGCGCGAGCTTCCGTCGTACGTCGGGTTCCGCCTGAATGGCGTGCGACTCGGGCCGCTCGGCCATCGGCACCGGCTCGTCGTCACCGGCGATGACGAAGTCGAAGACCGCCTTGGCCAGCGCGGCCTTGGTGCCGAAGCCCTTGTAGATGCCCTCGGCCGAGACGCCGGCGCGCTTCGCGACCGCGGTGATGGTGGTCGCCTGGAACCCGTTGGCCTCGAACAGGTCCTTGGCGGCGACCACGACGTCGCGTCGCCGTTGCCGGGCCTTGTCGCGGCGGCCGGAGGCGTCGTACTGCCTCTTGACTTCTGTCATCACCGGTCCCATGGTTTTAGATACAGGTTCACTGTATCGAATAATTGGGGGAGACATGAGTACCACGGCAAGCGTGTCGGCGAGCGAACTGGCCGTTCGCTGCATCCGGATCATGGCCGACGGCGAGCGGTCCGACTTCGAGGCGGTGGTCCATCCGGACGCGGTCAACCGGGAGGGTGACGTCGAGCCGCCGGAGTGCCGCGTCGGCGGACCCGCGGGCTACTATGCGACGGCGCTCTGGTTGCGGACCGCGTTCGCGGACCTGGCCTACGAGATCCACCACGTCGTTGCCAACGGCAACCTGGTGGCGATCCACTCGACCATGAGCGGCCGGCATGTCGCGCCGTTCGCCGTCTACACCACCGCGGGCGTGGACACGGTGTTCCCGCCGACCGGGAAGACCTTCGCGATCACGCAGTCGCACTGGCTGCGGGTCGAGGACGGCAAGGTGATCGAGCACTGGGCCAACCGCGACGACCTCGGCCAGGCCAAGCAACTCGGCTGGGTTCCGCCGACCCCGGTGTACCTGTTCCGGATGGCCCGCGCCAAGTCCCGCGCCAAGCGCGCCGCGTGACTTTGTGCACGGCTCGAGTTGGCCGAAGGCATCGCGGCGTTCGCCGAGAAGCGTCGGCCGGAGTTCCCCTCAGGCGCTGATTAACGTTCCGCGCAGTTCCACCCGGTCGCCGACGATGGCGGAGATGCGAGCGGCGACGGCTTCGGCGCGGGCGTCGTCGGCCACGTCGATCAGGACCATCCCGGACACCTGGTGATCGGTCGGCACGAACGGGCCAGCGGTGACGGATTGTGCGTCGTCGCGGATCCGGACAATCCGGCCTTCGCTCGGGAGCTGGAGCTCCTCGGCGCTGACGAGCTCGCCGGTGGCGACCAGCTCGGCCTTGACTGCGGGTACGTGGCGGGCGGCATCCGCCCCGTAGATCATCACGACGTACTTCATGGGCTCACCGTAGCCATCGGGACGGACAGAACCCCGCGGGATCGCCCGCGGGGTTCTGACGTTCCAACGGATCAGTACCAGTGCCGTCGTCCGCCGACGGCGCGGCCGGTAGACCCGAGCAGCAACAACACGGCCCCGACGATCAGCACGATGATGCCGATCGTCCACAGGATCGAGATGTCCAGCACGAGGCCAAGGACCAACAGGATCAGTCCGAGGATGAGCATGAAGCCTCCTTCTAGAGGGCCACCGGGCGGAAGGTGGCGGCCACACGAATCCGGTGCCCACTCCGGCGGCCGCAAACCTCCAACAACTGTTTGACCCTCACGACGTGACGACTGCCTGCAACCGTGGTACCACCGGGCGCTTCGGCCTGAGCAGGAGACCGCAGCCCGCGATACCGACGGCGATGCACACCCACACCGCCCAGAACGCGATCCGGTAGCCGTGCGTCAGTGCGGTCGGGGTGGAGCCCGTCGTATTGGCGGCTGCGACAGCGGAGAGAGCTGCGATGCCCACTGCGCCACCGATCTGGAAGCTGGCACTCTGCAGCCCGGACGCAATGCCGGAGTCCTCGCCGGCCACATCACTGAGCGAGGCAATCGAGCCGGCCACGGTGCCGGCGCCCAGTCCGGCTCCGAAGATCGTCAGACCCCAGAAGGCCAACTCGAAGTACCCGGAGTGCACTGTCAGCTGGGTCATCAGGGTCGCGCCGACGCCAGACACCAGTAGCGATACGAAGGCGACCCGACGCGTGCCGACCTTCGTGACCAGGTGCTGGCCGATGATCGACGCTACGACCGCGGCGGCCGCCAGTACGGCGGACATCAGGCCGTAACGGACTGCGGAGATGCCTAGCGCCAGCTGGGCGTACTGCGTGTAGATGTAGTTCAGTCCGAACGCGGAAAGACCCCAGCTGACCGTGATGAGGTTGCCACCGACCAGAGCACGCGACCGGAAGATCCGCAGCGGCACGAGCGGTGCGGCCGACCTCTGCTCCACCAGCACGAACAGACCGAACAGCAAGCCCGACGCCACGAACAGCGCGATCGTCCGACCGACTGACGAGTCCGGAGCCTCGATGACGGCGTACACGAGCACGATGAGCGCACTGGTCACAGTGACCGCGCCGGCGACGTCGAACCCACGTCGGCCAGGTACACGGCTGTCCAACAGCAGTGCAGGCGCCAGTACGGCGACCAGCACGCAGACCGGCACGTTGATGAAGAAGATCCACTGCCAGCCCAGTCCGTCGGTGACAGGTCCGCCGATGAGGGATCCCGCCGTACCGCCGACTCCGCTGGTCGCTCCCCAGATCCCGAGCGCCTTGTTGCGATCCGCGCCATCCGGGAACGTCGTCATCACGATCGACAACGCGCTAGGCAGCAGTACGGCGGCCGACGCGCCCTGCAGGCCACGCGCGAGCACCAGCGCGTCACCACTCCAGGCGAACCCGCAGAGCAATGACGACGCGGCAAACAGCAGCAGCCCGGTGATGAACACCCGCCGCCGGCCGAGCAGGTCGGAGATGCGCCCACCCAGCAGGAGCAGGCCGCCGAACATCAGCGCGTACCCGCTCGGCACCCACTGCACGCCACCGCTCGAGAACGTCAGTTCACGTTCGATCGACGGGACCGCGACCAGCACGATCGACGCGTCCAGAATGATCATGAACCCGGTCAGGCACAGCAACGCCAGTGCCCACCAGCGCTTCGATTCGGTAACCATGGTGAGATCTCCAGTACGGCGCGACACCCCGGCTGGGCGTCACTCGGTGGAGACGTCGGGGCCGCCCGGACCACCTCGACATTTCTGTCGAAAGTTGTCCACCGGGTCCGACGTACCGGGTGAGAGGGGGTCACAGCGGCCTCCGCGAGCGACAGGATGGTGCCTGTGAAGTACGTGCTGCTGATCTACAGCAACCCCGAGAGCTGGGCGAGCCTGTCCGCCGAGCAACGCGACGGCCTGTCCCGGGCCCACGAGGACCTGACCCGCGAACTGGTCGAACAGGGCCTCCTGGTCAGTGCCGCCGGCCTGGCCGACCCCATCACCAGCCGGACCGTCTCGGTACGCGACGACACCACGACGACCACCGACGGACCGTACGCTGAGGCCAAGGAGCACTTGGCCGGGTTCTACCTGGTCGAGTGCGATGACATCGACCAGGCGATCGGCTATGCGGCCCGGATGCCGGACGCGAAGTACGTCGCCGTGGAGGTGCGGCCGGTGATGGACACGTCCGGGCTGGAGATGTGACGGACTTCGAGCTGCTGCTGCGCGAGCAGGCGCCGCAGGTGCTGAGTGCGCTGGTCCGGCACTACGGGCACTTCGACCTGGCCGAGGAAGCGGTCCAGGAGGCGCTGCTCGCGGCCGCCCAGCAGTGGCCGGATGAGGGGGTGCCGGACAATCCGCGCGGATGGCTGATCCGGGTCGGGTCGCGCCGGCTGACCGACCTGCTGCGCAGCGAGTCGGCCCGGCGCCGACGGGAGGAGAACGCGGCCCAGCTCGCCGCACCGGAGGAGTTCGTTGCCGCTGGCCCCGACCTCGACGATCCGGGCGGCCGGGACGACACGCTGACCTTGCTGTTCCTGTGCTGCCATCCGGCGTTGTCACCGGCCTCGCAGATCGCGCTGACGCTGCGTGCGGTCGGCGGTCTCACCACCGCGCAGATCGCGGCCGCGTTCCTGGTGCCGGAGGCAACGATGGCACAGCGGATCAGCCGGGCGAAGCGCAGTATCAAGCAGGCGGGCAGCACGTTCGAGCTCCCGCCGGAAGCCGAGCGGGACGAGCGCATGGGCGCCGTACTGCATGTCCTCTACCTGATCTTCAACGAGGGCTACACGGCCTCCTCCGGTACGTCGCTGCACAGTGCGGAGCTCACCACCGAGGCGATCCGGCTGGTGCGTGGTGTGCGCCGGCTGCTGCCAGACGACGGTGAGGTGGCGGGGCTGCTGGCGCTGATGCTGCTGACGGATGCGCGGCGGCTCGCGCGGACCGGGCCTGATGGCGCACTGGTCCCGCTGGCCGAGCAGGACCGGTCGAAGTGGAACAAGGACACCATCGTCGAGGGTGAGGCGCTGGTGACCGACGCACTGGCTCGCACACAGCTCGGGCCCTACCAGGTGCAGGCCGCGATTGCCGCCGTACATGCCACCGCTGGGCGGGCCGAGGACACCGACTGGCGGCAGATCGTCGCGCTGTACGAGGTGCTCGAGCAGATGGTCGACAACCCGATGGTGAAACTCAACCACGCCGTTGCTGTGGCCATGGCGGCCGGTCCGAAGGAGGGGCTCGCCGTACTCCAGCCGCTCGAGTCCGACGAACGCATGGCCGGCCACCACCGGCTGGAGGCCGTGCGGGCTCACCTGCTGGAGATGTCGGGTGATACCGCCGGTGCCCGCGAGAGCTACCTGCTGGCGGCTCGGCGTACGACGAGTGTGCCTGAGCGCAACTACCTGCAGTCGAAGGCAGACCGGCTGGTCTGAGTCGCGATGCACCCCGGCGTGTGTCAAGTTTGAGGGGTGGATCTCACCAGGGCCTCCCTCCTCCGCGAGATGCTGACCGGTACGGAGCTCGGCAGCCGCACGACCGAGTTCGCCCACTCGCTCCGCAGGTTCACCACCCGGACCGGCGGCCTGATGCTGTTCGGTCCGGCCGACGACGAGCCGTGGCACCTGACCGCGCACCTCGACGACGAGCTGCACCGGGCCGGCATCGACGACATCCGCCCGGCACTCGTCCGCTGGTCGCCGCCACCGGGCGCACCGCCGCACCTGTCGATCGGACTGGACAGGTTGCGGGACACGGGCCGGGGCCAGTCGCTGCTGGTCGTAGCCGAGGAGGACCCGGCTGACACGCTGCTGGAGCGCATCAGCGACGTACGGCGACGTGGTACGACGATCTTCAGCATCGGCAACGGTGACGCGGAGCTGACGTCGCTCAGTCACGAGTCGCTGGTGCCAGAGCTGCTCGTGCCGGACGGGTTCGGCTGGACCAGTCGGCGGATCGAGCTCGACCACGACGAGCCGCAGGCCGCCGTACCGACCGACCTCGAGCCGCGGACGGCAGAGGGCTTCGAGATGGCCCAGCACCTGGTCAGCCTGGCGGCGGCCGATGAGGAGGCAGGGCAGCCCGGCTGGCGCCTCCGCCTCCGCGCCGCCATCGAACGCCTCAGCGGTGAACCGGGCTAGCTGTCCAGATAGAGCGCGGCCAGCCGGGGTAAGTGGGTGTGCAGGTCGTCCTCGTCGTCGAAGTCGATCTCCTTTCCGGCCGGCAGGTCCGGCAGGTCCGGCGCCTGGGCGTCGACCGCCTTCCAGTACGCCGCCTCGTCGCCGGTGACGTTCTTGTACGCGTGACTGCCGACATGCAGCAGCGCCTCGCCGTCGAACCCCTCGAAGTCTTCCGGCCGATCCTCGTCGACCACGTCGGCCAGCGAGTCCGGGACGGCCAGCGCCGCCTCCCAGGTCTCCCGGCCCTGCGCGATCAGCCAGCCCCGGAACGAGTCGAACCCGTCCTCCGAGGCCCCCGAGTTGATCAGGTACGCCGCCGCCCACAGGTCCCACCGGTAGGACTCGACCTGCAACCGCGCGAATTCGGCCCCGAACCCGGCGATCTCCTCGGCCTCCAGCCCACCCAGCAGCTTGGTCAGCGCGTCCGCTACCCCGTCCGGATCCGCGACGGTGTCATCCACGCCACCGCGCGCATCCTCGACCAATCCCCAGAACCCATCCCTGTCCACCCCCACAGCGTCTCGCCGATCCCAGGTGATTTACCAGACCTCGTCCAACTGTGTGCGCTGCTCGGGGGTTAGTTCGAGGGTGGCGCCGTGGAGGGCGGCCGAGCAACTCCTCGCTCTGTCCCCCGTGTCCGCTCAACCTGCTAGAGCGCTCTCTAGGTCAAGTCGGCCGTAAATCGTCAGGTCAGCGCTTGCGCTGCAGGACCATGACGGAGATGCCTTCACCGACGGTCAGCGACTGGGTCAGCCGCCAGGTCGTCTTGTCCGGGGTCTCGCCGAACAGCTTCCGTCCGGTGCCGAGGATGACCGGGAAGGTCATCAGGTGGATCTCATCGACCAGGTCGGCGGCGATCAGCTCCTGGGCGAGCTGGATGCTGCCCGGAACCTGGATCTCGCCGGCCACCTCGGTCTTCAGCTTGGCGACCTCCTCGCGGACGTCGCCGGACAGCACGCGGGTGTTGTTCCACTTCGGGTCGGTGAGCGTGCTCGAGACGACGTACTTCGGCATGCTGTTGTATTTGTCGGCCAGCTCACCTTCGTACTCCGGCCAGGCCGAGGCGAAACCCTCGTAGGTCTTGCGGCCGATCAGCAACGCATCGGCACCGAACGCCTCGTCCTCCTTGAACTTCTCCCCGTCCTCACCGCGGTCGAACTCGAAGCTCCAGTTGGCGTACTTGAAGTCCTCCCCGCCAGGCGCCTGTACGACGCCGTCCAGCGAGCTGAACGTGGTCACCACGATCGTTCCCATGGCGATCAGAGCTCCTGGGCGAACGAGCGCAGAACCGGTGCGAGGACGGGCGGCTCGACGTTGTGGTTCTCACCCTCGACCGGGAGCAGGCGAGCGGTCGGAAGCAGCTCGGCCACCGCTGTGGTGCCGGTGATCAGCCACGGTGTCGTGCGGTCGCCGTGCATGACCATAACCGGGACGTCGACCGCGGCCCAGCGCTCGGTCGGCAGTGGGTTACCCGACATTGTGGTCCCCATGATCCGGCCGTCGTACGCGATGGTCCCGGCGATCTCCTCGACCGGGGCCCAGTACGGGCTCTGCCGGATCCCGGCGACGAACTCGGCCGGTATGTCGGCCGCCGCGGTCATGAACAGCTCCGCTGCGTCGCCGGGACGCCCGGCCGCGACACTGGCCTCGAGCCGCTCGACGTAGTCGCTCGGCAGCGGCGGGCGTCCGTCGTCGACCACCACCGGCGGCTCGAACAGCGCCAGCGCCGTGATCGGCAGGCCGGCGGCCGCGGCGTCCAGCGCCAGCAGCGCACCGGAGGACCAGCCGAACACGATGGCCGGCTCCCCGGCGTCCTCGATCAGTGCGGCGAGATCCTCGATCTCCCGCTGGATCGTGTACGGCTTGGTATCGGTGCTCTCGCCCCGGCCGCGCCGGTCGTAGAAGTAGGTCCGGAACTCGTCACTCAGCAGCTTCGCGACCTCGGCGTTCGACGGGTTCACGGCCCGGTGGGCGGTGGCGCCGTCGATCATGATCAGCGGCCGGCCCTCCCCGATGACGTCGAAGGCGATCGTCGTACCGTCTGCGGATTTCACTGTGCTCATCGGAGCCCTCCCTGTGGTGTCGTTCGGAACTAGACCGTACAGTACTCAGAAGAGAACTGGACTGTCTAGTATGATTTTCGAGGAAGCGCAGAAGGAGGACTTCGTGGATCAACGCCAACGGGCTGCTGTCTGGCAGCCGGAGCAGGCCGTCACCATCGAGGGCGAGGGTCGTACGCCGCGCAAACGCCGGGCGATCCTGGCTGCCGCCACCGAGGTCTTCCTGCAGCACGGGTACATGGGCGCGAGCATGGACGAGGTCGCCGCCAAGGCGGGGGTCTCGAAGCAGACCGTCTACAAGCAGTTCGAGAACAAGGAGCGCCTGTTCGCCGAGATCGTCCTCGGCACCAGCGATCAGTTGCTCGACGGATTGGTCCAGGCGTACGCCGAGACCCTCGATGAGGCCACCGATGCGCGCGAAGCCCTCCGGGCGTTGGCGCGGCGCTTCCTCGACAGCCTCACCACCGGCAGCGTGCTGCAGTTGCGCCGGCTCGTCATCGCCGAGGCCGATCGCTTCCCCGAGGTCTGCGGGTCCTGGTTCACCAGCGGTTTCGAGCGGTCGCTGGTGGCACTCGGTGAGGCGCTGACCAGGATGAGCGAGCGCGGTCTGCTCCGTGAGCTCTCCGATCCCACGCTCGCGGCGTACCAGTTCGCCGGCCTGGTCATGTACAAGCCGATGAACCGGGCCATGTTCGCCGGCACTGCAGCGGGCCCGGTCCCCGGTGAGCTCGACAAACTCGCCGACCAGGCGACCGAGGTCTTCCTCGCCGCCTACGGTCTAGAGGGTGCCGCGAGTTGACGTCCGGACCACCAGTTCCGGCGTGAACGTGACGCGCTGGTGTTCGTGGTCCGGGTTCGACGACTCGTCCAGGAGCAGCTCGGCAGCGGTCCTGCCGAGCAGCTGACGCGGCTGCCGGACAGAAGTCAGTGGTACGGCGGCCGCCGCGGCGAACTCGATGTCGTCGTACCCGACGATGGCGAGGTCCTCGGGGACGCGCAGGCCGAGGCTCACGCACTGCTGCAGAAGTCCCAGCGCCAGCAGGTCGTTGGCGCAGAACGCGGCGGTCGGACGGCGCGCGGCCGGTAGCCCGGCAAGTCGTTGCCCTGCGCCCCTACCTTCGGCGACGGTGAGTGCGCCGGTGGTCAGTTCGATCAAGTTTTCCGGGGGTTTCCCGGCCTTCCGCAACGCCCGGCGGGCGCCGTCGCGACGGTCGATGACCTGGCCGATCGTGTTCGGGCCGCCGACGTACGCGATCCGGTCGTGGCCGAGTTCGAGCAGGTGCGCGATGGCGAGCTCGCCGCCGAGGATGTCGTTCACCGCGACCGAGCAGTGCTCGCCGTCGTCGATGGCCCGGTCCACCACGACGACCGGCGTACCCCGGGCGGGGAGTTTGCGCAGGCGGGACGAGTTCTGGTCGATCGGGGTGATCAGGATGCCCTGCACCCGCTGCTGCTCGAGCAGGTCGAGGTAGTCGGCTTCACGGTCGGCGTCCTCGTTGCTGTTGCAGAGGAAGACCGAGAGACCGGCCGCACGGGCCGCGTCCTCGACCCCCTTCGCGACGTCGGTGAAGAACGGGTTGCCGGCGTCGAGCATCAGATACGCGAGGATCCGGCTGCTGCCGGCCCGGAGCTGGCGGGCCGACTCGTTCCGGACGAAGCCGAGTGACGCCATCGCCGCCTCGACCTTCGCCCGCGTCACCGGGCTGACGACCTCCGGCCGGTTCAGCACGTTCGACACGGTCCCCAACGACACTCCGGCCGCCGCGGCCACTGCCTTCACCCCAGCCGCATGCTGCTTGGACTTCCGCCGCCGGCCACCGGTGGCGCCGGACTTCCGGCTCCCGGTCGAAGGGGACGGCGCCGCGGGGGCATGCTCGGGCGCGCTGTCCGCTGCCATGCGCGACCTCCCGGCGTCAAGGCCCTCGGCGGGCCGGGTTTGAAACGTCTTAGCGGCCAGAGCGTACCTGTTTTCCGCCCGTTTCCCGCAGCATCCGTCCGGGATCGGACTCGAAACACGAACCACCTCTTGACGCCCTCAACCGGCCGCGCTTACCTTCGTGCAATCTTCTTGAAACCTTTCAGCAACTCAGCCGCCCCGAGTTGGAGGTGACCATGTCCGACGGCACGCCCATGCTGGCGGTCCGCGGGGTGTCGAAATCGTTCGGCGCGGTCGCCGCCGTCCGGGAGGTCTCCTTCGACCTGTACGGCGGTGAGGCGCACGCCCTGGTCGGCGAGAACGGGGCCGGGAAGTCCACCATCGTGAAGATGCTGGCCGGTGTGCACCGCCCGGACACCGGCACGATCGAGCTGAACGGCGTACCGACCGAGCTGCACACGCCGGCCGACGCGAAAGCGGCCGGGATCGCCGTCATCTACCAGGAGCCGACCCTCTTCCCGGACCTGACCGTGGCCGAGAACATCGCGATGGGCCGCCAGCCTCTGGGTCGTTTCAAAACCATCGACCGGGCCGCCATGGTCCGGCAGGCCGCCCAGCTGTTCGCCCGGCTCGGCGTGTCGATCGACCCGAACCGGCCGGCCCGTGGCCTGTCGATCGCGGATCAGCAGCTGGTCGAGATCGCCAAGGCGCTGTCCGCGGACGCGCGCGTGGTGGTGATGGACGAGCCGACCGCCGCGCTGACCGGCGTCGAAGTCGAGCGACTGTTCGCGGTCGCCCGGTCACTGCGTGACGACGGCGCCGCGCTGATGTTCATCTCGCACCGGTTCGAGGAGGTCACCGCGCTGTGCGAGCGGGTGACGATCATGCGCGACGGCAGGCACGTGTCCACCGAGCTGCTGACCGACATCACCGTCGACGAGATGGTCCGCAAGATGGTCGGCCGCGACCTGGGTGCGCTCTTCCCCAAACAGGACGTCACGCCCGGCGCGCGTCCAACTACAAGGGCAAGGTCGCCATCACCGGTCTCGGCCTGCCGAACCAGATGCGCCAGTACGTCAAGGACGGCACGGTGAAGAAGTTCGCGCTGTGGAACCCGGCCGACATCGGTTACCTGGCCGCGTTCGCCGGTGCGGCGCTGAGCTCGGGCCAGATCACCGGTGCGGAGGGCGAGAAGTTCAAGGCCGGGAAGCTCGGTGAGTACACCGTCGGCGCCGACGGCGAGATCGTCCTCGGCCCGCCGACCGAGTTCACCGCGACCAACATCGACGAATTCAACTTCTGAGGGCTGCTCCGTGAATCGCTACTGCTTCTGTCTCCAGGTCAAACCCGACCGCTTGGAGGAGTACGTCGAACGCCATCGTGACGTCTGGCCGGAGATGCAGGCCGCGCTGCGCGACACCGGGTGGCACAACTACTCGCTCTTCCTCCGCGACGACGGCCTGCTGATCGGGTACGTCGAGGCCGAGGACCTGGAGGCAGCGCAGAAGGCGATGGCGGCGACTGCTGTGAACGCCCGCTGGCAGGCCGAGATGACCGAGTTCTTCACCGGGATCGACGGGAGGCCGCCGGACGAGTCCTTCCTGCTGCTGCCCGAGATCTTCCATCTACAAGAGGACTGAGAACCATGACGACCGACGCTGTGAAGACCGCCCTGAGCCGCCAGGAGATCGAGCTGCCCTCCTGGGCGTTCGGGAACTCGGGGACGAGGTTCAAGGTGTTCAGCCAGCCGGGGGTGCCGCGCTCGCCGGAGGAGAAGATCGCCGACGCCGCCGTGGTGCACAAGTACACCGGCGTCGCCCCGAGCGTCGCGCTGCACATCCCCTGGGACAAGGTGGACGACTACGCGCGGCTGTCGGCGTACGCGAAGGAACAGGGCGTCCGGCTCGGCGCGATCAACAGCAACGTGTTCCAGGACGACGACTACAAGCTGGGCAGTGTCACCAACCCCGATCCGGCGGTACGGCGGAAGGCCACGGACCACCTGCTCGAGTGTGTCGACATCATGGACGCGACCGGGTCACAGGACCTGAAGCTGTGGTTCTCCGACGGTACGAACTACCCGGGCCAGGACGACATCCAGGAGCGGCAGGACCGGCTCGCGGCCGCCCTGAAGGAGGTGTACGACCGGCTCGGTGACGACCAGCGGATGCTGCTGGAGTACAAGCTCTTCGAGCCGGCGTTCTACACCACCGACGTGCCGGACTGGGGAACGTCGTACGCGCACTGCCTGGAGCTGGGGCCGAAGGCAACGGTCTGCATCGACACCGGGCACCACGCGCCGGGGACCAACATCGAGTTCATCGTCGCCTTCCTGCTGCGGGCGAAGAAGCTGGGCGCGTTCGACTTCAACAGTCGGTTCTACGCCGACGACGACCTGATGGTCGGCGCGGCGGACCCGTTCCAGCTGTTCCGGATCATGAACGAGATCGTCCGCGGCGACGCGCTCGACCCGGACCGCGGGATCGCCTTCATGCTCGACCAGTGCCACAACATCGAGGTGAAGATCCCGGCCATCATCCGGTCGGTGATGAACGTCCAGGAGGCCACCGCGAAGGCGCTGCTGGTCGACCGGGACGCGCTCCGGAAGGCTCAGCAGGAGGGCGACGTACTGGAAGCCAACGCCGCGCTGATGGATGCCTACAACACCGACGTCCGCCCGCTGCTCGCCGAGCTGCGCGAGTCCCACGGGCTGGACCCGAACCCGGTCGCCGCCTACCAGCGCAGCGGGTACTTCGAGCAGATCGTCAAGGACCGAGCCGACGGCCAGCAGGCCGGATGGGGAGCCTGAACAGATGACCGACACACCGGCCGAACTCGTTGCGCGTAGCAACAGACTGGGTGCCGATCCGCGCAACACCAACTACGCCGGCGGGAACACGTCGGCGAAGGGGACGACGACCGACCCGGTCACCCAGCAGCCGGTCGACCTGGTCTGGGTGAAGGGATCCGGCGGCGACCTCGGCACCCTCACCGAGGCAGGTCTGGCCGTACTGCGGCTCGACCGGCTGAACTCGCTGGTCGACGTGTACCCCGGCGTCGACCGTGAGGACGAGATGGTCGCCGCGTTCGACTACTGCCTGCACGGCAAGGGCGGCGCGGCACCGTCGATCGACACCGCCATGCACGGTCTCGTCGACGCCCCGCATGTCGACCACCTGCACCCGGACTCCGGGATCGCGCTGGCGACCGCGGCCGACGGCGAGAAGCTCACCGCCGAGTGCTTCGGCGAGCGGGTGGTCTGGGTGCCGTGGCGGCGTCCCGGCTTCCAGCTCGGTCTCGACATCGCCCAGGTGAAGCGCGAGAACCCGCAGTCGATCGGCTGCATCCTCGGCGGGCACGGCATCACCGCGTGGGGCGACACCTCGGCCGAGTGCGAGGCGAACTCCCTGGAGATCATCCGTACGGCGGAACGCTTCCTGGCCGAGCGTGGCAAGCCTGAGCCCTTCGGTGCCGTGGTGGCCGGCTTCGAGGCGCTGCCGGCCGAGGAACGGCGACTGCGTGCGGCGGCCCTGGCTCCCCTGATCCGGGGTCTCGCGTCCACGGACAAGCCGCAGGTGGGTCACTTCAACGACTCGGACGTCGTACTGGAGTTCACCGCGCGGGAGCGGCTTGCTGAGCTTGCCGCGCTGGGCACGTCGTGCCCGGACCACTTCCTTCGGACCAAGGTTCGGCCGCTCGTGCTGGATCTTCCGGCGACCGCGCCGCTGGAGGAGACCATGATCCGGCTGCGGGAGCTGCATCTGCAGTACCGCGAGGACTATGCGGCGTACTACGACCGGCACGCGCAGCCGGACAGCCCGCCGATGCGGGGTGCGGACCCGGCGATCGTGCTCGTTCCCGGTGTCGGCATGTTCAGCTTCGGCAAGGACAAGCAGACCGCGCGGGTGGCCGGCGAGTTCTACGTGAACGCGATCAACGTGATGCGTGGGGCCGAGGCCGTGTCGACGTACGCGCCGATCGACGAGAGCGAGAAGTTCCGGATCGAGTACTGGGCGCTGGAGGAGGCGAAGCTGCAGCGGATGCCCAAGCCGAAGCCGCTGGCGACCCGGGTCGCTTTCGTGACCGGCGGTGGTTCGGGGATCGGCAAGGCGATCGCGCAGCGGCTCGCCGCCGAGGGCGCTTGTGTCGTGGTGGCCGACCTGGATCTGGCTGCGGCCGAGGCGGTGGCCAAGGAGATCGGGTCGTCGGATGTTGCGGTGGCCGTCGGCGCTGACGTGTCGTCGGCCGAAGCGGTCGAGGAGGCGTTGCGGGCGGCGGTACTGGCCTTCGGCGGCGTCGATCTGATTGTCAACAATGCCGGCTTGTCCATCTCCAAGTCGTTGCTGGAGACAACGGACAAGGACTGGGACCTGCAGCACAACGTGATGGCGAAGGGCTCGTTCCTGGTCTCGCGGGCGGCTGCGAAGGTGCTGATCGACCAGGCCATCGGTGGCGACATCATCTACATCTCCAGCAAGAACTCCGTCTTCGCCGGCCCCAACAACGTCGCGTACGGCGCGGCCAAGGCCGACCAGGCGCACCAGGTCCGGCTGCTCGCCGCCGAGCTCGGCGAACACGGCATCCGCGTCAACGGGGTGAACCCGGACGGCGTCGTCCGCGGGTCCGGGATCTTCGCCAAGGGCTGGGGTGCGAAGCGCGCCGCGGTGTACGGCGTGCCGGAGTCGGAGCTGGGCGCGTACTACGCGCAGCGCACGCTGCTGAAGCGAGAGGTACTGCCGGAGCACGTTGCGGCGGCCGTCTTCGCTCTGGCCGGTGGGGAGCTGACTCACACGACCGGTCTGCACGTTCCCGTCGATGCCGGCGTAGCCGCCGCGTTCCTGCGTTAGGAGGAGATGACGATGTGGAGCACTGACCCGAGCCGTTCCGTCGACGGGAACGGACTGCTGCCCTGGGTCGAGCCGCGCAAGACCCGGATCGGTCTGGTCGCGGGCGGTCTGGGGGCCTACTGGCCGCAGTTCCCCGATCTGCTGCCGCAGTTGCAGGCGTCCGCGCGCCGGGTGTCCGAGCGTTTCTCGGCGCTGGACTGCGAGGTGATCGACGTCGGGTTCATCTCGGACGCCCAGGAGGGCGCCGCGGCCGCCGAGAAGCTGCGAGTCGCTGACTGCGACCTGATCGTCGGCTTCCTGACCACCTACATGACCGCGTCGATGCTCGTCCCGGTCGCGCAGCGCAGCGGTGCGCCGGTGCTGCTGCTCAACCTGCAGCCGACCGAGTCGATGGACCATGCGACGTTCGACACCGGTGCCTGGCTCGCGTACTGCGGCGCCTGCCCGCTGCCCGAGATGGCGAACGCGTTCGAGCGCTGCGGCATCGACTTCCGGTCGGTCTCGGGGCACCTCGAGGACGAGCGCGCCTGGGCCCGGATCGACCGGTGGATCCGGGCGGCCGGCGTACGGGCCGCCTTCCGTCATGGGCGGCACGGTCTGCTCGGGCATCTGTACCCGGGCATGATGGACGTGATCACCGACCCGACGCTGGTGTCGGCGCAGCTCGGCGGCCACGTGGAGATCCTGGAGATCGACGATCTGCGGGTCCGGGTGGAGAAGGTTTCCGCGGCCGAGACCGAGGAACGGATGAAGGTCGCGCGGGAGATCTTCACGCTGGACGACTCGGTCGTCGAGGACGACTTCCGCTGGGGTGCCACCGTCTCGGTCGCCCTCGACCGCCTGGTCGAGGACTTCTCGCTGGACACCCTCGCGTACTACCACCGTGGCTTGGACGGCGAGACGCACGAGCGGGTCGCGGCGGGGATGATCCTCGGCGCTTCGTTGCTCACGGCAAGGGGAGTCCCGGCCGCCGGTGAGTACGAGCTGCGCACCTCGCTGGCGATGCTGGTGATGGACAAGCTCGGTGCCGGTGGTTCGTTCACCGAGCTGCAGGCGCTGAACTTCCACGACAACGTGGTCGAGATGGGTCACGACGGGCCGGCGCACCTGGCGATCAGCTCGGACAAGCCGTTGCTGCGCGGGCTCGGGGTGTACCACGGCAAGCGTGGCTGGGGTGTGTCCGTCGAGTTCGACGTGAAGCACGGGCCGGTGACAGCGTGCGGTCTCGGCCAGCGCCGGGACGGTTCGTTCAACCTGATTGCGTCCGAGGGCACCGTCGTACCCGGGCCGCTGTTGCAGATCGGGAACACCACGTCGCGGGTCGACTTCGGGTGCGACCCGGGTGAGTGGACCGACGCCTGGTCCGGGTCGGGCGTGGCACATCACTGGGCGCTCGGTACCGGTCACCGGGCCAAGGACCTGGAGGCGGTCGCGGACCTGCTGCATCTCGATCTGACCGTCGTATCGCCATGAAGCGTGTCGCGGCGGTGGATCTGGGCGCGTCCAGCGGGCGGGTGATGCTGGGCGAGGTCGGCGACGGTGTGCTGAACCTGACCGAGATCCACCGCTTCTGGAATGGCCCGGTGCAACTCCGGGACACCCTCCACTGGGACATCCTCCACCTCTACCACTCAATGCTCGAAGGCCTGACCCAGGCGGGCTCTGTTGACTCCGTCGGCATCGACTCCTGGGCGGTCGACTACGGCCTGCTGGACAGCGCCGGCCACCTGCTGGGCAACCCAATCCACTACCGGGACTCCCGCACCGACGCCGTGATGGAGAAGGTCCTGGAGACCGTTTCCGCAGAAGAGCTCTACGCCATCACCGGTCTCCAGCAACTCCCCTTCAACACCATCTACCAGCTGGCCGCCGAGGGACTGCGCAAGCAGGCAGAGACGCTGTTGATGATCCCGGATCTGCTCGGTTACTGGCTGACCGGTGAGATCGGGGCAGAGCGGACGAACGCCTCCACCACGCAGTTGTACGACGTACGGGCGCGGGAATGGAGCTCGGAGCTGGCGCGGCGTATCGGCTTGCCGATGGAGTTGCTGCCGCCGTTGCGGGAGCCGGGTGACGTGCTTGGGACCTTGCTGCCTGCCGTGGCGGAGGAGACCGGGCTTGCGGCAACCACGCCGGTGATTGCGGTCGGGTCGCATGACACTGCGTCGTCCGTGGTCGCCGTACCGGCTGCTGATGAGCGGTTCGCGTATATCTCGTCCGGGACCTGGTCGCTGGTCGGGTTGGAGCTGGATGCGCCGGTGCTGTCCGCCGAAGCGCGGGAGGCGAACTTCACCAACGAAGGTGGGGTCGACGGGCGGATCCGGTTCCTCCGGAACGTGATGGGCCTCTGGATCCTGCAGGAGTGCCAGCGGATCTGGGGCGCCGACGATCTGCCCACCTTGCTCCGCGACGCCGCCGACGCCCCGCCGTTCGCCGTACTGATCGATCCGGATGCTCCCGAGTTCCTTGCTCCCGGCAACATGCCGCGCCGGATCGAGGAGCACTGCCGGGCGAGCGGACAGGAGCCGCCGCAGTCGCAGGCGGCCACAATCCGTTGTGTGCTGGAGAGTCTCGCGCTGGCCTACCGCCGTACGTTGCGGCAGGCGCAGACGATCGCGGACCGGCCGGTCGACGTACTGCACGTCATCGGCGGGGGTTCGCAGAACGAACTGCTCTGTCAGTTGACCGCCGACGCGTGTGGGCTGCCTGTACTGGCTGGGCCGGTCGAGGCATCCGCGCTGGGCAACGTCCTCGTCCAGGCACGTGCCCTGGGCGAACCACTGCCGGACCTGGGCGCGATGCGCGCACTGGTTCGTGCCACCCATCAACTGCGGCGCTACGAGCCGCAGGGAAAACCGGCCGACTGGGACGCCGCCGAGTCCCGGGTGTTCGGAACAAGGTGATCGTATGACCGTCCTCCCCCAGGAACTTCGACCGCTTGCGCGGCGGGTGCCGCCGCGTGAGATCAGCCACGACGACCTGCAACTGCTCCGGCTCCTCGCCACCGGGTTGCCGGTGGACTCCGTGGCCCGCCGGCTCGACCTGTCCGAGCGGACCGTCCGCCGCCGTACCCGGATGGTGTGCGACCGGCTCGGCTTCGGTACGGCTATCGAAGCGATCGTCTGGGCTGCTCGCCGCGGCCTGGTCTGAACCACCTCGTTCTCCCCTGCAGAGACCGCCCCTTCTCTGGGAGGAATCCGCCCATGTCCCTCCGCACCAGGCTGGGCTGCTTGCTCAGCGCCGTACTGCTCCTGACCCCTGTGCTGCCTGCTGACGCGGCTCCGGCCCGTCCGCAGGTGCACGACCTGAAGACGAACACGCTGGACGTGACCGTGCCGGCGAACACGACCGCGACGGTGCGGATCCCGGCCCGCGACGGCAGCATCGACGTCCAGGAAATTGCCTCAGGCACCTGTCACTTCGAGGCACGTTAGGCCGCGGAGCGAGCGGGTACCGGTCAGTCCGAACATCGACCCGAGGAGGAACGATGGACGGAATGACCGTCCTGTGGATCGTCGTGGCCCTGGCGGCCTTGGTCATCCTGGTGGCACTGATCGCCGCGGCGACACGTAAGTCGTCCAAGCGCCGGGCCGATCGGAATCGACAGGAAGCCTACGAGCAGGAGCAGCAGGCCAGGACGTCGGCAGTACGCGCGGAGAAGCAGCAGGCCGCGGCCGATGAGGTCGAGGCAAGGTCACGCAAGGCGCAGGCCGTCGCCGACGAGAAGGCGGCCGAGGCGCGCCGGCTCGCCGCCGGTGCGAACGAGCGGCGCGAGGCCGCCGCGGACGCCCGCACCGAGGCCGACGAGCACCGCACCCGGGCGCAGAACCTGCATCCGGACGAGTCGACACCGCACGCCGCCAGCTGGGGCAAGGAGCGCGACAGGTCGGAGGACCAGGACCGCGACGGGGCCGGTCCGGGTCGGGACGGGCAGCCGACGGACGAGCACTGGGCCGACGGGCAGCACCCGGACGACCCGCGCCGCCAGCCGTGGCCTGATGCGTCCAAGTCGGAGCACCCGGACGAACACCCGAAGCACTCGAGCCACTGACTCCAGACGCACGGTCCCGCCGGAGCACAGGGCTGATCACGGCACCTGACCGGAAGCAGGTGTACGGGGCTCCTCCGGCGGGAGCAGTGCGTTCACATCAGGGCGTTCACATCAGAGCGTTCAGATCAGGTAGCGGAACTCCGGTGAGTTCGGGTTGATGCGCTCGATGTCGAGCGGTGCCGCTTCCATCCGCGACAGAAGTCCATCGAGGTCGCCCGCCCGGCTGATCTCGATCCCGACCAGCGCGACCCCGGTCTCGCGGTTGTTCCGCTTCACGTACTCGAACAGCGTGATGTCGTCGTCCGGCCCGAGTGTCTCGTCCAGGAACGTCCGCAGCGCTCCGGGCTCCTGCGGGAACGTCACCAGGAAGTAGTGCTTCAGGCCCTCGTACACCAGCGAGCGTTCGAGGATCTCGCCGTACCGGCTGACGTCGTTGTTCCCGCCGGACAGCAGGCAGACCACGGTCTCACCCGGTCGCACGTCCAGACCGTTGCCCAAGGCGCCTGTCGACAGCGCGCCCGCGGGCTCCGCGATCAGGCCGTCGGTCTGGTACAGCTCCAGCATTTCGCTGCACACCAGACCTTCTGGAACCGCCATCATCTCGACGCCTGCCTTTGCCACCAACGGCAGCGTCACATCGCCGACCCGTCGTACGGCGGCGCCGTCCACGAAGCTGTCGAGATGCGGCAACGTCACCGGCTCGCCGGCCTCCAGCGCTGCCGCCATGCTCGCCGCCCCGGCCGGCTCCACACCGATGATCCGTACGTCGGGGTGCCGCTCGGCCAGCCAGCTCGCGACGCCCGCGATCAGGCCGCCGCCGCCGACCGGCAGCACCAGTACGTCGGGCGCCTGACCGAGCTGCTCGACGAGCTCGACCGCCACGGTCCCTTGTCCTGCAACGGTTCGCGGGTCGTCGAACGCGGGCACCATCGTGGCCCTGGTGCCGTCGACCTCGGCGAGTGCCGCCGCGGCCGCGTCGTCGTACGTGTCACCGGTGACGATCACCTGGATCTGCTTGCCGCCGAGGGCCGCGATCCGGTCGCGCTTCTGGCGGGGCGTCGTCCGGGGAACGAAGACCTTGCCCTGGACACCGAGGATGTGACACGAGTAGGCGAGGCCCTGGCCGTGGTTGCCGGCGCTGGCGCAGACCACCCCGGCCGACTTCTGCGCGTCGTCGAGCTGGGCGATCAGGTTGTAGGCGCCGCGGAGCTTGTAGGACCGGCCGATCTGCAGGTCTTCCCGCTTGAGCCAGACCTGGGCGCCGGTGCGCTCGGACAGCCGGAGATTGCGTTGCAACGGTGTACGCACAGCGACACCGTCGAGCCGCTTGACCGCGTCGTCGACGGCTGCCGCGTCAACGTCCTTGTGGTCTGTTCCGGTCGTCGATCGAGCGACTGAACTACTGCCCTGCATGAGCTTCCTTCCCGTGCATTTGCACGATCTTCGCCTATTCGCTCGCTGCACAAGACAATCCGCGTCCACAGTACGGACGGGCGGATACCTTTGCGCAACAGACCCTTGTGTTAGGCGTGAAACAGCCCTTCACTGGGCAGTCTAGTTTTCATACGCTCACTCGGTGTAACGGCCAGGGTCCTGGACGGGATGAGCCGAGTAAAGCCGGTCATAGTGGACTGGAGGGCACGAATGGAACTGATTCCGTTCAGTCTGTGGGGAGACGCCCTGTGGTGTGGTCAGGAAGTCGTGCGGGAGACCCCGCACGAGCAGGCGATCCGAAGCCTGTTCCCGGACCCCATCCCAGCGCGAGGAGCAGACCTGGACACCAGCGCGGACCTGGTCCCGGAACCGCACAACCGTTTCGATCCCCGATCCATCGCCGTACGGGTGCAGGGGAAGGTTGTCGGCTACCTGCCGAGGGACGATGCGCACCGGTACCACCCGGTGTTGTCAGAACTGGTGGCACAAGGCCTGCAACCGCAGGTGCCGTGCCACCTGTGGGTCAGTGAGTGGGAACCGGCCGCCTGGGAAGGCAAGGGCGACCAGGGGACGGAATTCCACGCGAGTGTCGCGGTGGCCCTCGGGCAGCCGCACATGCTGGTCCCGGTCAACCTGCCCCCGCCGGGCAGCTATCACCTGTTGCCGCCTGGCAGCGGCATCGTCGTACCGGGGAGTGAGGTGCATCCCGACGTACTGGCTCCGTTCTTCCGGGCGGAAGGCGAGTGCTGGGTGTACGCCACCATGCATGCGGTCGAGGAGGAGGACGGCATCCAGGACAGGCACCAGATCGTGGTCGAGGTCAGACTCGACGACGAACCGGTCGGGCGGCTGAGTCCGCGCCTGAGCGCCGAGTTCCTGCCGGCCATCCACTACCTGTCCGACATGCGTGCCGAGACCGCGGCCCGTGTCGCCGTCCGCGGCGACCGCACCGCATCGGAGGTGATCCTCTACGCGGCTCGGAGTCACGACCTGCCGGCCACCTGGCCGGACGGCCTGACCCGTTCCCCAGTCGCGTCCCCACAATGGCACTACTGGGCTACGAAGGAAGCCAACTAGGCGGCTGCGCAGTACTCACCACGCCCTTGGCGGGTACTGCGGAGCTACTTGAACCTAACCGCTGGCCATGCCCGAGCACCTGCCGCCGCACGTCGGCCCTGACTGTCGATAATGGGTTTGCGGGGTTGGTGTGCTTCGAGTTGGGTTGCGGGCATGGGTGAACTGCGCACTGAGCGCCTGTTGCTCCGCCGCTGGCGGGAGTCCGATCTCGAACCGTGGGCCGCGATGAACGCCGACCCGGAGGTCCGGGAGTACCTGGGAGACGTTCTCACGCGCGAGCAGAGCGATGCCTCAGTCGCGGCGTTCCAGGCCGAGTTCGACGAGCGTGGATACGGGTGGTGGGCGATCGAGGTCCAGGCGACCGGCGAGTTCATCGGCTTCGCGGGCCTGGACGACGTCGAGCCCGGCCTGCCGGTCACCGGCGTCGAGATCGGCTGGCGACTCACCCGTGCGTCGTGGGGTCACGGCTACGCCACTGAGGCTGCTCGCGCCACGTTGATCTTCGGCTTCACCGTGTTGGACCTCCGGGAGATCCTGGCGATCACCACCGCCACCAACCAACGCTCCCAGGCCGTCATGCGTCGCCTAGGTATGACCCACAACCCGGCCGACAACTTCGAAGACTCCTCCGCCGCCCCCGACGGCCCTCTCCGCCACCACGTCGTCTACCGGGTCACTCGATGACCGTCGACATCGTCGTACCGGACTCTGCCCTTCTGGAGCGAGCCGTCAGCCAGTTCATGGGTGCCCAATCCAGCCGGGCATTCGCCGACGCACCGAACACCCTCGTCTTCGTAGCCGTCAACGGCTCCGACATCACCGGATGGTGCTGGGGTTATGACCTGGTCCGCCCCGATGGCTCGTCGATGCGCTACATCCACCAACTCAAGGTCGCCGAAGCACACCGACGTACCGGTATCGGCCGCGCCCTCCTCCGTACCTTCATGACCGAAGGCACGAAAGCCGGCGCCACCAAGATGTTCCTCACCACCGGCGCCGACAACACCGCAGCCCGCTCCCTCTACGACTCCATGGGCGGCGGCCTCGCCGCCCAGGGCCCAACGGTCAACTACTGGTTCCTGCTCGGCCGAGACGTCTAGTCCGACATACGCTGCAGAGGTCTGTGACTGGGGGTGGCAATGGCGCGAGATCTGAACAAGGGGCCGGTGCCGCTCGACATCACTGGTACGGCGGACCTGCAGGAACAGATCGACTCGATCGGGGTTCTGCTGGAACGCGGGCCGGTTCCGGACGGCGGTCTGAGCTGGGATGCGGACACCCGAACGGTGGTCGTCCGCCTCGTCGGGCCTGTCGACGGTACGTCTGCCGACGTGGAGCAACTTAGGACGTCGGTGCTGGCGAAGGCCGAGGGGTTCACCGTGGAGTTCCGCTCGGTGACGTACTCCCGGGCCGAACTCGAGCGACTTGCCAGCCACCTGTTCTCGACCATGCACCAGTGGGCGCCCGGCCTCACCCACGCTGGCGGCGGCTGGTTCTGCGACCTCAACCGCGTCGAGGTGCAGTACCCCAGCAATACAGGTCAAGCGGAAGCCTGGGCAGCTGCAATCCAGGCTCTCGACGACGACCGAATCGTCGCGGAGCCGTACCTCTACACCCCACGCCCTCGCCGGCGCGGCCGGCCGAACTAGGTCGAACCTGTCAGCTGTTCGCGAAGCTTGCGACGAAGAAGACTGGGTACTGCGCCATCGGCGCTCGCGGGGAGTCGGGGGTGATTCTGGGTTGGGGTTCGGCGGTTTGGGTGAGGGTCAGGCCGTGGTGGTGGAGGGTGTTGAGGTAGGTCGAGAGGGTGCGGTGGTTGGCACCGACCTGTTGGCGGAGCGTGGACAGGGAAGCGTCGGCCTGCCAGTAGCGCTCGTCGTAGTAGGTGCCGTCGGAGGGCCAGGCGGCGGAAACGCCTTCTATGCCTGGGAAACAGGGATGCAGCATCGCGAAGGCGAAGATGCCGCCAGGGCGGAGTAGGCGACGAATATTCGCCAGGGTGCCGTCCAGGTTGTCGATGTCGGACAACCCCATGCTGCAGACGGCGGCGTCGTACTCGTCGCCTTGCAGGAGTTCCGGGTCTGCCGCGTCCGATTGCAGATAGCGGATGCCGAGCGGTTCGTTGCTTTCCCTTTCTTCTGCTTTGGCGAGCATTGCGGCCGAGAGGTCCACACCGACCACGGTGGCGCCCTTGTGTGCGAGGCCGCGGCTGATCCGTCCGTGGCCGCAGGCAACGTCCAGCACCCGTTGCCCGGCCACGTCCCCCAGTACGTCGAAGAGCGCCACTGTCACTGGATCGGTGAGATCCTCCCCCCAACCGGAGGCGTAGTAGTCCGCGACACCGTCGTACCTTGCGATAGCCGTCATACCTCGAAACTACCGACGTACCTCGGCGAGATCACTCTGCCGACAGTTAACCCCGCGCCGAGTAGACCAGAGCAACGGCCCCGGACGGATAGGACCGCGCGCTGCGTAAGGTCAGCGATCGGCGTTCGGCCACCTCGGTGAACATCGATCCGCCGCGGCCGACGACCGTCGGGTTGAACTTGAGCCAGTACTCGTCGACGAGATCCGCGGCGACGAGTGATCGAACGGTCTGCACGCCGCCGAACACCACCAGGCTTCCACCGGAGGTTTCCTTCAGTTGACGTACCTGCTCCACCCCGTCGCCGGCGGCCAGCGTCGAGTTCGCCCAGGAGCTGACATCGAGGCTGCGGTCCGACGACAACACCACCTTCGGCGTCTCGTTCATCCACGTGGCCAGGTCGCCGTCCGCGGCCGTCCAGTAGGCACCCGACGGTGCGAACGACTTGCTGCCCCAGATCTGCAGGTCCGCGACCGCCACCAGTTCGTCCGTCAGTTCGCCGGTCATCTGGGGGTCGTCGACCGTGAACTCGAGGTCGTTGTCCGGTCCGGCCATGAACCCGTCGAGCGTCACATCGCTGAACACAATCAGTGATCGCATCTTCTTCTCCTCCTCATGAGGACTCGACGCTCCCAGACGACGGTTTCACGGTGCTTTCAGCCTTGGTCAGTCGACCTTGCGGACGAAGGCTTCGGAGGGCTCGAGGATGCGGCCGGCGGCGTCGGCGACCTCCAGTTTCCGGAGCGGGCGCTTGGTCTTCACGTCGAGCAGGACCGAGTGCGGCTCGGCCTCGTCGAAGAGGTGGCCTTCGCCCCACTGCCGCAGGCTGACCAGGATGGCGAAGAGGTCGCGACCCTTCTGGGTCAAGGCGTACTCGTGGTACGCGCTGCCGTCCGCCGCCGGGAGCACCTCGAGGATCTCGTGTGCGACGAGCTCACGCAGTCGCGACGAGAGGATGTTCTTCGCCAGGCCGAGGTTGCGCTGGAACTCACTGAACCGGCTGATGCCGTCGAACGCGTCCCGAACGATCAGCAGCGACCAGCGGTCCCCGATGACGTCGACCGCCCTGGCGACCGGGCACTCCGCTCCCTCGTGGGTCAGTCGCTTCGGCATGCACGTCCCCTTCGCCGCCTGTTGGTTGGAGCTAAGTGGTTGCAAGTATAAACCAGGTCCTCTACGCTCCCGCTCAAGCGGTTTCAAGTTAAAACCAGTTTGCAGACTGAGGAGGCCAGATCATGACGGCACAGACGGATCCGAGGGTGAGCCCGGTGCGGGTGGCAGTCGTGCAGTTCGAACCGCAGGTCGGGGTCGAGAACCTCAAGTCCAACGCCTTGGCGGTGGAGCAGCGGCTGAACGCCGCAGCAGACGCGGGAGCGGGGCTGATCGTGCTGCCCGAGCTCGCGACCACCGGTTACGTGTTCGAGAGCCGCGAGGAGGCCTACGCTCACGCCGAGCCGGTACCGGACGGACCCACCGTCGAGTCGTTCGCCCGGATCGCAGCCGCGCGCGACGTGTACATCGTCGGCTGTGTGGCCGAGCGGGACGGCGTGACGCTGTACGACACCGCAGTACTGGTCGGACCGGACGGTTTCATCGGCCGATACCGCAAGACCCACCTGTGGAACACCGAGAAGTTGTGGTTCACCCCGGGTGACGAAGGATTCTCGGTGTTCGACACCAAGATCGGCCGGATCGGCCTGCTGGTGTGCTGGGACATCTGGTTCCCGGAGACCGCGCGGATCGTGGCCCAGCTCGGCGCGGACATCATCTGCATCCCCACCGGTTGGGTCTGGACGCCCCCACCCCTGTACGACGCAAGCGGTGTCTGCATGGCGGCGTACCTGACCATCACCGCGGCCCATGCCAACAACGTCTTCATCGCCACCGCGGACCGGATCGGCCAGGAGCGTGGCGCGGGATTCATGGGCAACTCGTTGATCGCCGGGACGAACGGGTGGCCGATCGACCGGATCGCCGGCCCGGACGAGGACACCATCATCTACGCGGACGTCGATCTGACCGCCGCGCGCACGGCGCCGATCTGGAACCAGCTCAACGATCTGCATCGCGACCGTCGTACCGACCTGTACGACCAGATGCTCGGGTACGCCGGCCGCGCTCCGCTACCGAGGTGACGCCATGACGACAGTCCGCAGTACGACTGCTGTCCCGGGCTCGCGGCGGGTCGCCCAGGTGGGCGTCGGCCTGGTTGGCGTCTCGCTCCTGGCGCTCGCCGGCTGGGCCTTCTCGCGGGTCGCCCGCGATGCGACCTGGCAGCCGTGGGACGGGGACTACACCGACCTGAGTCAGTTCGCCTCGTGGGTGGTCGGATCCATCAGCGAGCCACAGTTCTACGCGGTTGCTCCCGCCGGCGCACTGCTACTCGCCGGCGGCCTGCTGGGCCATGTCGCACACCGAATGTCGTGGCGGTGGCAGGGCTTCGTCCAGGCCTGTGGCACGGGACTGTGGCAGTGGGCCGCGGGCAGCGCACTGGTCAGCCTTCTGCTGGGCAACCTCGCCTGGGGCTGGACGCTGGCACCCGGGAGCTGGCAGCCCTTGTTCGTGCCGCTGGTCTCGGTGGCACCCGCGATCGTCGTCCTCTACGGACCGGGGTGGAGAGTCGGCCTGACGGCAGCCGTCCTCGGAGCGCTGCTGACGCCGCCGGCCTCGATCCTCGCCGTCGAGTATCTCTGCGCACCCCTCGACCTGCCGCCGGTCGTTGGTGCCACCACCGGCATGTGGCTGGGCGCGATCGTGGCCTTCTGGCTCTGCCGACGTCTCAGCTGGATGCCGGCGCCCGGCGCGTGGCGGACTTCGGATGAGCCGGGACGGCTTGAACAGTCGCGGTTGTGGGTGCCTCGCCGTGCGTTGGCCGACTTCTCCGAGGCGCAGTTCTTCGGCAACGAGTGGGCGAGCGCCGCATTGATTCTCGGAGCCGTCGTGGCACACCTGATCAGCCCGGCCAGCACGTCGTACGGATCCGGCCTCTTCACCGCGGTGCTCGCCAGCCAGGTCCTGACTGCGGTCGCCGGGGTGATCATCTGGCGAAAGAAGTGGCGATCGCACGGCTTCTATCCCACCTTCGTGCCGGTCGTCTCCGTGGCGCCCGCCACGGTGCTCGCCTTCGATGGAACAGTCGCATCCATCGTGGTGGGTGCGTTGGCCGGTGCGCTGATCGCTCCGCCGATCGCCGCGGCGATCTCCGCTCGGCTGCCGAAGACCTTCCATCCCTTCATCGGCAACGTCGCATCGATGGGCATCTGTACGGCGCTGATCGTGTCGATGCTCCGTCTCGTTCCGGGGTTCGCGTCATGACCGCAGTCGAGCTGGCCCGGGCGCTGCGCAGTCGCGAGATCTCGGCGACCGAGGTGGCCGAGGCGGCGTTGCGCCGTACGCATGAGCTGAATCCCACCGTGAACGCGTTCGCACTCGTCGACGACGAAGGAGCCCGGACGGCGGCTCGAATCGCCGACGAACAACTCGCCGCGGGCGTCGATCTGGGGCCTCTGCACGGCATACCCGTGGCTGTGAAGGACCTCATCGACATGGCCGGTCTGCCCACCAGTTGTGGATCTGCCACCGCCTTCGGTGGCACCGCGAGTGCAGACGCCGAGGTGGTACGGCGGTTGCGCGATGCCGGGGCCGTAATCATCGGCAAGACCACGCTGCACGAGTTCGCGTACGGCGCGACCGGCGATCGCTCTGTCCACGGCGCCTCACGTAATCCGGTCGACCCGAGCCGGATGTCCGGCGGCAGCAGCGGGGGCAGTGCAGTCGCGGTCGCGGCCGGATTGGTGCCTCTCGCCCTGGGGACCGACACGGCGGGTTCGGTCCGGGTGCCCGCTGCGCTGTGCGGCGTAGTCGGCCTCAAGCCCGCGTACGACGTCGTGCCGAGCGCCGGCGTCTACCCGCTGGCTCCAACCCTCGATCACGTCGGCCTCTTCGCGGCGACGTCAGAGGACGCACTGATCGGCTACTCGGCAATCAGCGACCGGCCGGCGTCCGTCAGTTGTGACCGGCTTGCGGTCGGATGGATACCGCCGGAGGCCGTCGCGGTGACGGATCCGCGGGTCGAGGAGCTGACCCGACGGCTGGTGGCCGGCGCCGGGCTCGATGTCGACGTCGTTCGCGGGTTTCCCAAGTGGGAGCGGCAGCGGACGCTGTTCGAGGTCTTCTCCACCTTGCAGAGCAGGGAAGCCTTCAGTGTGCACGAGCACCACCTCGCAGCGGATCACGACCTCATCGATCCAGAGGTCCGGGCCCGACTCCACAAGGGCGGCGAAGTCACCGACCGGCTGTATGCGCAGGCCGACGAGGCCCGCCACGAGCTCGCGGTCATGGTCGACGAGTTGCTGGCGACGTACGACGTACTGGCCCTGCCGACTGTGCCGATCGTGGCTCCGGTTCTCGGCGGTCGCAGTGTCTCCGTCGCCGGCGCCGAGCTCGAGGTCCGCGAGGCGCTGCTGTCGCTGACCTGTCTCTGGAACATGACTGGTTCGCCGGCCATCAGCGTGCCGGCGGGCCGGGTCGACGGACTGCCGGTCGCCGTACAACTCATCTCGGCGCCCGGCAACGAGCAGCTGCTCTTCGGGGCGGCCCGAGCACTCGAGATCACCCAGCAACCGGCCGGAAAGGTCGGCTGAAGAATGGAGTCCCATGCCCTCGATCCAGGTCGATCTGCCGGTGACTGCCGATGAGGACACCAAGCGGACCTTCGCACATCGCATCGGTCTCGTGTACGGGGAGATCATGCAGGTCCACAGGGATCTGCTCACGGTCTCGATCCACGACCTCGGCGGCGGTGGAGTGTGGCGGTGTCATGAGTCCGGGCCGCCCACGCCCTCGGCCCTGATCATGTGCGACATCCGAAAGGGTCGCCCGACCGACGTCAGAGCCAAGCTGGCGCAGTCCCTGATCGACGCCTGCGTAGAGACGTTCCAGCTCGAGGCGCTGTGGGTGAAGGTCGAGTTCACCCAGCATGACGGGGACGACATGTACCACCCGCATCTAGGTGGCTTCAACACCAACTGGCAGGGCGACGAGCGGCAAACTGCACCGTAAGGCAGCCTGGTCGGCTGCCTGCGTCGCGGTGGTTGCCGCTAGCAATCACCGCGACGCGTCGTTGAAGCGTGAGACGTCAGGCCAGGCCATGCGGAGGCACTTGGGTGAACCGTTGAGGCGGGTCGGATCTCCGCCGGGTGGCGGCACCGTCGACGTCTCCACACAGCTGGCCCCGGTGGCGAGGTAGAAGTGCTGCGCGTTGGTGTTCTGCTCCAACACCCACAGGTACATCGCGTTGCCGGTCGCCTGGTCCGCGACCGTCTGCGCAATGCGGGCCATCAGTTGCGTGCCTATCCCGGTACGGCGTTGGCTGTGGTGAACATGCAGATTGTCGACAAGGCTGCCCCACCGTGAGTCGTGGTCGAACATGACGTGGACGAATCCGACCAGCTGGCCGTCGTACTCGGCCAGGATCGTGGCGGTGCCGGCCGGGTTGGCGAGCCGCTGCGCCCAGACCTCGCGACGGTCGGTGTCGATGTCCCCGTCCAGGAACGAGTCCGCGTACGCGCCCCGGTAGTGCCGACGCCAACTGTCGGCGTGCAGGGCCGCAACCTGCTCAGAGTCGTCTGCGTTGGCCGAGCGGAATTCCAGTGGCATGCGAGCCTCCTTCGTGGCTTGCCCGGCGCCCATGCACCGAGCCTGGTCCTCACCCGGGGCACCCCACCCACAAGGAGGGTTGCCGGCCAGCAAGCCGGGGCTGCACGCTGACACTCATGACCTACGCCGAAAACCGTAGCAGGCCGCGGCACAGGGCCGGTCAGAATCCCGGAATCCAGGACAGGTCGTCGTCTTCGTCAGCCGGCTGCGGCGAAGATGCATTTCAACCGGCAGAACGACCAGCGAGCTGTCCGAACGATCGGCGTTAGCCTGGCGCTCTGTGGTTGGCTGGCGGGGTGCCTGACGATGTTCATTTCACCGCGAAGCAGCCCACCAAACGGGTTGCGGCCGACTGCTTGTTCACGGATGAATCGGGCCGGTTGCTGGTGCTTGAGCCGCCCTACAAGCCGACCTGGGACATTCCCGGCGGCGTGGTCGAACGCGACGAGTCGCCACGGCTCGCCGCCCAGCGCGAGGTCCGCGAGGAGATAGGCCTCATCGTCGAGCCCGGCGTCCTGCTTGCTGTGGATTGGCTGTCGCGATCAGGCGATTTCACCGAGATCGTGGCGCTTCTCTTCGACGGTGGTGTGCTGGCGCCGGCCGATATCGATCGGATCGTGATCGAGCCGACCGAGGTGAGTTCCTTCAGGTTCGTCACCCCCGACGAGGCTGAGCGGCTGCTCGACGCCGACCAGTTCGCACGTGTCACGGCTGGGCTCGAGGCCCGGAGGTCGGCGGCAACGGCGTACTTGGAGAATGGCTTTCCACCTCGCCGTACCTGAAGTTGCCGCCGGCCACAAACAGAGTCCTAGCTGCTGTGCGCGATTTGGATCAGGTTGCCGCAGGTGTCGTCCAGGACTGCTGTGGTGACCGGGCCCATCTCCAGCGGCTCCTGGGTGAAGCGTACTCCGAGGTCGCGCAGCCGCTTGAACTCCGCGGGTACGTCGTCCACGGCGAAAGCGGTGGCCGGGATGCCGTCGTTGACCAGCGCCTCCTTGTACGGCTTCACGGCGGGATGGCCGTCGGGCTCGAGCAGCAACTCGGTCCCGTCGGGGTCTTCCGGTGAGACCACAGTCAGCCAACGGTCCGTGCCCACCGGGACGTCGTTCTTCTTCAGGAAGCCGAGCACGTCGGTGTAGAAGCGCAGGGCCTTCTCCTGGTCGTCGACGAAGACGCTGGTCAGGTGGATCCTCATTGGGGTGCCTCCGGTGTATCGGGTTTGAGCCATCGGGTGACGATGCGCTCAAGGGGTTCGGTGTTCAGCTCGTGGAACTTGTAGCGGCCCTCGCGCCGCGAACGGACCAGCCCGGCGGATTCCAGTACGGCCAGGTGCTGACTGATCCCCTGACGCGACAGTCCCAGTCCGTGCTTGGTCATCAGCCGCGTGCAGATCTCGAACAGCGTCTGCCCATCCCGCTCCACCAGCTCATCAAGGATCCGCCGCCGAGTGGGATCTGCCAGTGCCTTGAACACATCCTCCGCCACAACCCCACAATAGGCAAGTAACCACTTGCCTATCAAGTGCGGTTCAAGGGTGCGGCGCGCGAGGGGCTGCCGGACGGGGTCAGCAGCGCGCTGGACAGTTGCTCAGCGTTGGCCTGGTGTCGGCTGGCCGGTAGCGTGCAGGGATGGAGGCCACGGCGGACGCGGCAGCAGTCGATGACTCCTTCGGTCCTGCGGTGATTTACGCCGCTCTGGTGGAGGAAGGGGTCGAGTTCCACTTCGTCGGTTTCGTTACGCACTATGCCGCCGAGTGGTACCACAAGCGACGTCCCGCCATTGCGGCTGGTGAGGCCAACCGGCATCCCACTCCGAAAACCTCGACCGCCTCACCGGTGCTCTGCGCAAGATCGGCGCGGAGGACCAGGACGGCACCGGCCTACTGAGACCGTTCACCGAGCGTGTGAGGGAGAGCCGATCGTTCCGGACACGACACGGGAACATCAGGGTGTCCGTGTGCGTGCCCACCGCTGAGGAACCGCCCGACGTGCTGTCCTCCGGTATCCGGGTCAGCATCGACGTCCCCCTTGAAGTTCTGCGCACCTCTGTCGCCACCGGCAACTTCCCCGGGCTGGCATCTGTGCTGGAGATCTGCGAGCTCTTCGACACAATCGGGGAGAACGAGAACGACGACTAGCGAATGGGGAACGGCAGTCCAGAGGGCAATAAGCTGTTGTGGCGGTTGGGTTTGAGGTGGCTAGGTTGAGAGCATGACGTCTCCAATTCGTCGCATCACCGAGGCGAACCGTGTCAGCTGGAACCTCATCGCTCCAAAGCGCCACGGGGAGCCGGCGGAGTTCTTCAAGAACGGTGGCGTCGCGCTGGAGGACTTCGAACGAGACCTCGCTGGTGACGTGCGGAACAAGCGCGTCCTGCAACTTGCGTCGTCCTGTGGCGATCAGGTTCTGTCCTGGGCCAGTCTCGGAGCAGAGGCGATCGGAATTGACGTCTCAGACGTCGCCATCGACATGGCCAAGCGGAAGGCCACCGAGGCAGGAATTGCTGCAGACTTCCGCCAGGCGGACATGTTCGACCTACCAGCTGACCTGGTGGATATCGACCTCATCTACTTGAGCTGGGGCGCGATCTGCTGGGCCCCGGACCTGAACGAGTTCGCGCGCATCGTGGCTTCCCGCCTCCGGCCGGGCGGATCACTGTTGATGTGCGATCACCATCCGATCTGGGAAGTTCTGGCCGTGCGGGGAGAAAACCATCTAGCCGTCGCCGGCGACTATTTCGGGCGCGCCGTACCGCGTGCGGACACCGACGACGCGAAACGACCAGTAGGAGCCCGCGGTCAGGCCGAGGCTCCGCCGTTCTCGGCATTCGTCTGGCCATCGAGCGACGTCATCATGGCGCTCATCGGGGCCGGCCTCCAGTTGGTCACCTTCTTCGAGGCGTCGTCACCAGATATCTACGACGGGCTCGGCGATGCCGGGGCGCGGCTGCCCGCCTACTACGTGGTCAAAGCGACCAAGCCGGCGCCGCCACACGGGCCGCCAACAGGCTGAGGGACCGCAAGGCCGCTGGTGCTCCGTGAGCCCGAGGCCCGGGACCGTGCGGCGGTCATCGAGCTGTTCGCCTCGCCAAAGGTGGGCACCTACGTCGGTGGCCCTCGATCGCGTGATGAGCTCGCCCTGATCCGAGGCCGCTGTTAGCAAGCCCGTTAGCAGGCGCACCGGCGTACGGTTCCGACATGGTCTCGTCCACACGGAATCGTCGTCGTAACTGGGGGGCAGTGATCGGTGCGGTCGTTCTGATCATCGCGAATGTGGTGTGGGCCAGGGTGGCGGGTGGCTCAGAATGGACAGACCCAGCAATCTTCATGTCGCCCATCGCGGCGATGATAGGGGCAGTGGCTGGGTATGGAGTAGCGGTGCTCGTGGAGCGACGTGCCCGTTAGCAAGTCGCTGGCCGAGCCGCTCATTACGAGTCCTGCCTTGCTGCGGCAATTGGGAGGAAGTGGCGGCGGCGTAACGGTCCGACACCAAGCCACTAACGGCTCCACCGCCTTGTGGCTGCAGTCCACTAGCCTGCCCACATGGCATCAAGGGCCGGTCGCGCGTTGGTGGCTGCCCTGGTGTGTTGCGCTAGCGGATTCCTGGTCGCCTGCGAGCCGCCGCTCGATGGATTTATGGGCCTGACAGTCGATGCAGCCGGGCGACCGGTCGCGGTGATGCAGATCTGCGAGCACGTCGACGGTGTCACGATCTACAGCGAGACCCCTTCTATAGATCCGGATCAGTCGCCGACCATGACCCCAGCGGCGACCTGGATCATCACCCCAGCGGCCTCCGGATTCGTACAATTTCCGCTGTCGGGCGGTGGGGAGTGGCAACTCCAGGGTGAGCGGAAGCCGCTCCGCGTTAAGACCGAGTATTCCCTCCATGCCTGGAGCAGCACAGGATCTCCGCCAACGGGCCACGCAACGTTTTCGCTGGGTGGGTTGAAGAAATTGAAGTACGGCCAGGTCCACTTGGGTGGGTTGAAAGCGGAGTCAGCAGATCCGGCCGCAAGCGAACTGACCATGCCACTCGCTGACTTCCGAACAGGTCCCTGCACGTGAACGCTGCCGGTGCCGTGGACAAGCTCGGGTCCTGGCCGGGCTGGGCGGTAGGCGGGAAGACGCACCCCGACCCCATTCCGACATAGCCGGCCAACTCGGCCCGTCATCCCGGAGTCGTGAGGCCCCCCGCCGGAGGCGATTGCTTATGTACCTTGACGGTTACGTAACCGCTTCGGTACGTTGATCGGGTGGAAGCAGTATTGCGGGCACTGGCGGACGAGAGCCGGCGCACGGTGCTAGAGGCGTTGGCCAACGGGGAAGCGACCGCGGGTGAGTTGGCGGCTCTCCTACCGATTGCTCGCCCGGGCGTGTCCCGCCACCTGCGGGTGCTGCGTGAGGCGGGTCTGGTCGAGGTGCGCGAGCAGGCGCAGCGGCGGATCTACAGCCTCCGCCCGCAACCTCTCGCCGAGGTCGATGAATGGCTGGGGCGATACCGGGTCTTGTGGGAGCAGCGGCTGGACGCCCTGCACACCGAGGTCGCCCGAGGAAAGCACGAACGGAGGAGCACCAGATGACCAAGAGCACGCAGGAGCACCGGATGACCGACAAGGCAGGTCGCCGTACCCGCGTCCTGGGCAGCCTAGGATCAGCCGATGGCACGGGCGTCGTACGCATCGAGGACCGCTACGACACCGATATCGACGACCTGTGGTCCGCCCTCACCGATCCGCGCCGTCTAGCCCGCTGGTACGGCGAGGTCGAGGGTGACCTCCGCCGCGGCGGGCAGTTCAACGTGTACCTCGAAGCCGCTGGCTTGCACGGGGTCGGGCGGGTGGAGGTGTGCGAACCCCCGCAACGGCTGCAGGTGGTGAGCAGGGAAACCGACGAGTCCTGGCAGCAAGGTGGTGGCGTGCCGCCCTTCGACCAGACCCTCGAGGCAACGCTGACCGCCGACGGAGGCCAGACCATCCTGGTCATCGAGACCCACGGCATGCCCCTGGACAAGATTGCCTTCTACGGGGCCGGGTGGCAGATCCACGCCGAAAATCTGGCCACCTACCTCGCCGGGCGCGAGCCCGGCGACACCGAGGCGCGGTGGGACGAGCTCGTCCCTCCATATCAGGAGTTGGCAACTGCCATCGGCTAGCACCGCCGCAGCGTCCGGGAGCGACGCAAGGGCCGTTCTGCATCTTTGTGGACGATGTGACGCAGCGAGCCGCTGTCGATCGTCCTGTTCTCGACTGGCGTCCGGTGCGCACGGACCTCGGCATGAGCGGACGAGCGCCGTACCCTCGATCTCCTGGACGAGGGTGTCAGCCATCAGGCGGCACCGAACCGTCAAGCTTCAACTGGCATACGACAGAACCGCCGATGATGTGTCGTCCGGCGCGTGATGCGCGACAGTCGTCCGTCAGGTGATCTGCGACAGTCGAGCACCAATCGCGGCGTGTCAGTTCACTCAGGCGGATCGAACGTCGCTTCAACAGCGCGGTACCGCTCCGTGCCAGTCTCCGGAGCGATCTGAACCACGAAGTCCGGCGCATCACTCGGTGGTTGGTTCCTGGCCACTCAACCGAGCAGCCCTGTCCTGAGCGCGTGCAACACGCACGAGCCACAGGCCCAGCGTCGGCACCAGCAAGATGCCCAGGACGGCAACAATTCGAATCGGCCACTCGGGTCTCACCGTCAGCACCCAGACCAACATGACGATCATCGCCAGGCTGCTGGTGGCATAGATCGCGGCGGTGGCCATGACGCGCGGTCTCGTCCAACGTGTCGGCGTGGGCGGATTCCGCACAACGTTGTAGAGGATGACTCCAAAGACGACCGCCACGACCGTGGGCGAGAGTGCTGCTCGCGGACCGTCCGTCACAAGCCTGCCCACAGCCGAGGCAATGGAGCCGAGTACCGCGATCCCAAGGACGATCTGTGGGCTTTTCACGACCGGATGCTAGATGGCTCGGTGCTGCGTGGCTAGTACGCCTATACCTGCCCTGTCCCCCTGAGACCTGCCGGATAATCGAGCGGCAAGGGGACGGGGCTAACCGGGGATGAGACGCCAGGATGGGACTGTGCCGGGTGGGTCTGCGATCAGGTTGTGCCGGTGCCGTTCTCCGTGCGGGTGGGCGAGGTCAGCGTTCGTCCGGGAGTTGTCGATCGAAGGACCTTTGCGCGGGATCGATGAACAGGCCATGGACCAGTTCCACTACTGAGCCGGCCAGCCAGCCGTACGAGTCATCGAATCCGCCCCACAGACCACCGGCCTCGTCAACGAGTACCACCATGTGCGAGTACTCGCCCACGGGCAGCAGAACCCGCCCCGAATCTTCCGAATATGCGTGGCTCCAAGCCGAATCTCTGCCACGAAGCGCTCGCTCGCCGTCGAACCACAGGCATTGGCGGCGGTCGTCACCACATACCACCAGTTCGGAGAACTCCTGGAGGACCGCGAGGCCCGCGTCGTGCATGGTGAAGCCTTCGGACTCGTAGGCATGCTCTGTCCGGCTCACATCGATGACGCGTCCTGGGAACCAGCCCGCGGACGAAAGCAGCAGGCCAGCATCCACGGTTCCAGCCTTTCAACTGCGCGGTCGGCACGGTCGGCCGGAGATCGGCGGCGGAGATCTGTTTGTGGGCCCGTTCGCGGGTCGGACCGGTTAGGCTCCGGCTTAGGGCGCCGGGCGCAATATGCTTTCGAGGACCGTACCGACCCTGGCTTTGCTGGACATCAAGGGGGGATCGTATGACGGAGTCGTCCACCGGCTGGCAGCTCGACGCCATCACGTACTCCGGGGGCACGCAGGACGGGCCGCGCGCCGACGTGAAGCTCTCCCGGGCTGGGGAACAGCTGCACGCTGAGGGTTCTGGCACCGGGCTCGTCGACGCGGTGTGCAAGTCGATCTCGCAGGCGACGGGCGTGGAGGCGCGGGTAGTCGCGTTCCGGGCGTACTCAGTCGGCCCGGGCAGCGAGGCTGTCGGAGAGGTCGAGCTCGAGGTGGAGCTGCCGGGCCGCAGGGTTGCGGTCCGGGCGTCGTCCACGGATGTCGTGGAGGCCGCCGGGCTTGCCCTCGTCGCGGCCCTCAACCAGTACAACTCGAAGCGGCCGGCACGAGGCTGAGTCCAGTTGAGATGACCGTGGTCCGATGAGCGCGAGCGCCGCTGCGCCGCGGGTTCTGTCGTCTGCTGCGTGGGTGAGTCCCAGGACTGTGGCTCGGTCGGGACCGGAATGCGGCAGATCCGGACGTTCTGCGCGCCCCTACCCGGTTGGCCCGGTCATCGCCGAGAATGCGTTCCATGGCCGTTCTGCTGCAACTGTCGGTGACCTCCGCTACCCGCGATCAGTTCGACGAACTCGACGCCCGGGCGGGCCAGGCCATGTCGGAGGCAGGTGGGCCGCCGCCTGGACTCATGTCGCACGTGGTCTACCCCGAAGGCGATGGGTTCGCCGTCGCAGAAGTCTGGCGTACGGAAGCTGAAGGGCTGTCCTACGTGGACGACGTTCTAGGTCTGCTGCTGGCCGAGCTGCATCTGACGGCAAGCGAGACCACGGTGCGGCCTGTCTGGTCCTTCGCCCGTCCGTGACGGGGGCGGCTTGCCGTGGCGAACCTGTCGCACATCGGCTGTGCGTTGACCGCCGTCAGGTGGTCGGCAGGCTTCTAGCGTGTTGGCATCGGTTGGCGCAGAGGTGTCGTGCATCTGTTGGCGATCGCAGAGTGGCACTGAGGCTGACCTCCGTCGGCGATCGGCGAGGACGCGCTGGCGCCATGCCACGAGAAAGTCGAGGAACTCACTCGCAGGTGTCGGGATTCAGGTTGCTGCCACGGGTGCCCTGTCCGCCGTCTGCGGGTCGCTGGTGGATCGGGGTGCGCGACCGTGGTCGAGTGCGGGCGATAGCACGCTGGTTAGCTGCGGGGGCTGAATACACCAAGAAACCCAGGTCTAGGACCTGGGCTTGGGTGGCGCGCTGGAGGGATTCGAACCCCCAACCTTCTGATCCGTAGGAGCCTGCACATGACCTTCGGGAGCTTTGTCGAGAGTCGGTGGCGGATACACCAGTTGCCTAGAGATGCCGCTCGTTAGGAACCGTTGGGGTTGTCAGACTGGGGTCACGGCCGAGCGTGTCAGTTGCGCCGCCGGGCGCCCAATTCGCTGTGGTAATCTCAACGTCGCAGGCGCGGGTTCAAACCCGGTCGTAGGGCGCAGCGGCACAGCAGCCGAAAGGGCAAGGCCCACCTACTTCAAGACCGAAGAGGGAGCGCCATGCCCAAGCTCGAAACCTACAAGAAGCAGGCGAAACTGCTCGTTCGCTGGCACCGCGAAGGAAACTTCTCGATTGGCGGTCGCATCCGACAGCTCGCGCGCTATCGCACGTTGTCCGACCGCGAAGCACTCGCGCTGAAGTTTCCCCTCACCGAAGCCCAAGAGATCATCGCTCTCGAAGCGGGCTGCGCCAGCTGGGCCGAGCTCAAGGCGAGCACGGAAGCGGCTCCGCCCACCAGTGAGCAGCCGGAGACTCAGGACACGGCAGTCGCGAGCGCCAAGCCGGTGCTGTACGTCGCAGACGTCGATGCCTCGGCCACGTTCTATCGGGACCAGCTCGGCTTCCGGATCGACTTCTTGCACGGCAACCCGCCGTTCTACGGATCGGTGGCGCGCGACGGCGCGAGCTTGCACCTGAAGCTCGTAGACGAGCCGGTGTTCGCGGCCGATGCCGCGGAACGAGAAGGGCTCATCATGGCGTTCATCGATACGCCGAACGTACGCGAACTTTACGCGGAATATCGGGCCGCTGACGCCGAGATCGTGCAGAAGCTGACCAAACAAGCGTGGGGCGGCACCGACTTCATCGTGCGTGACCCGGACGGCAACGCGATCGCGTTCGTCGGCTGAGGCCCGACGCGGCCGAGGCATGACCGGTTGCGGTCAACGATGACCTCAAGAACCCAACCGTTCAGGAACTAACGACACGCCTGACAGTTCGACCTCCATAGTTGCCCCGTCCCCCTAATGGGTGCCAACCAAGGTCAGCGCGGCGCGGGTCAAGAGTCGGTTTGCCGATCCCGTAGGGACGCCATCGGCGCTCTTGATGCGTGCCGTGCTGGCCGTACGATCGGGCGGCAGGCGGACGGGGCTACCACGGTCAGGCGCCACGCCATCGGACGATGCCGGCGCTTCTGGGGAACGGGGAATCTTGGCCGTCTCCGCGCGGGGTGGGCGAGGTTCGGCCGGGGAATCTTGGCCGTCTCCGCGCGGGGTGGGCGAGGCGCGCCGAAGGCGCGCCCTTGATTCCATAAGAGCCAAATTCGGCAAGTGGGATCGGCGGGAGGGTGTGATCCGCCAGGAGATCCGCGACTAGGTGATGTACTGCCGGTCGGGTCAAAGAAACAACTAGCTGTCCCCCATCGCCAGTTCGTGGAAGTACGTGACGGGCTTGCCCAATGCGTCGGCGTACTCGATCTCGCGGCGGGTGGCCTCCCCGATGTAGCCACCGGGGTTCACGATTCGTACCTCATCTGCGAGGTCGATCCTGCGGAGGTGCAGCTCGCCCAAGGCCCGCACGAGCAAAGGGTCCAGCACAGGCGCCTCGGTGGCCTCCGGAGCCAGGACGATCGCCAGATCGAGCGTCAAGCGCGTGCGCTCGGTCGCAAACTCCCTGCTGAAGCGCAGGGAACCGCACAGACAAACGATCTTCGGGCGAGCAACCGGCACGTTGGACATGGACACCCTTCAAGAGCCAAAGATCCCTGCAGCTTTCCATGCTGCCGTTGATGCCCAGCCAGTGGGACGGCGTCAGGCGATAGACGGAATGAGAGTGATCCGCGCCTGGCGAGCTGAGGTCTCCGGCTGGCTTTGGGTCGGCAGGTCGTGCGCCAGCTCCGTGATCGCCGCGTCGGGCTGAGGCTGATGCCTATCGGTCGCATTCCGCTAGAGCAGAGCCCCGGACGGATAGTCGCTGAGGTCGAGCGTCCGGACGTGTACGAACCCGCGCTGCTCGTAGTACCGGTGGAGCCCGATGTTGTCGGTCCACACGTCGATCCGGACCCAGTTGTTGCCGAGTTCACCCGGCTCGCTTGCAAGCCCACTCGATCACGTCGGGCTGGGGCACGCCGACCCGTCGATCACGCTCCGGGTGTACGCCCATGTGATCCGTCGCCACGCGGCCGGAATCGCTGATGTGTTCGCTGCTGCTGACCACGTCGACGAGGACCAGGACGACGAAGACGACGGACGAGACCCGTCAGCGGTGGTGCCGTGTTAGCAGGAGTGTTAGCAAGAACAGCCCCGGACATAGAGAAACCCCAGGTCATCCACCTCGTGACCTGGGGTTTTGTCTGCGCGCTCGGAGGGATTCGAACCCCCAACCTTCTGATCCGTAGTCAGATGCTCTATCCGTTGAGCTACGAGCGCTGGACAACGTCGAGTAACGATACATGGGGGAGGTGGGTGGAGGCCAATCGGCTCTGGGGGAGCGGTGCGGCGCCGGATTTCGCGCGTGAGGCGGCCCTACGATCCCGGCATGGGCATCGAGGATTTGCTGGGTGGGCGGGATCTGGGGGACGTGAAGAAGGCGGTCGGGTTCGTGATGGAGAACTCGGACGACTTCGAGAAACTGCTCATCCTGGTGCGGGGGCTGCCGGACGATGCGGTGGGGTTCATCGGGAAGTTGCCGGAGTTGCTGAAGACGATCGGGTCGGGGCTGGCCGACGCCGGAGAGCAGGCGGCGAAGGCGGCCGGGGCGCTGGTCGGGGACGACGGCGAGGGTGGTGCGCGGAAGGCGTTGGCCGGGAGTGCGACCACCATGCACGCGGCCAAGGACAGGCTGAAGGAGGCCTCCGGGATGCTGTCCGGGCTGGCCGGTGAGCTGGACAAGATCCCGGGCATCGGCGACGCGGCGGCGAAGAAGCTGAACGACGGCAGTGGGCAGATCGGCGAGGTCGCGACCGAGGTCGAGAGCCTGGCCGGCAACCTGCAGGATCTGTCCGGGATCCTGGCCGGCGTCGGCGATGCGCTGAAGGGTCTCGGCACCAAGCTGAGCGAGTCCGGCGGCTCGGTGAAGACTCTCCTGGACTAGCGCGGAACCGGTCGACCGGGAGGTCCGTCTAAGCCCGCGTCGTTGACCGGTAAGGGAGGACCTCCGCGTGACTAAGGTCGCGGGCATGGCGAGTCGACTGGTACGGGGTACGGCGATCGCGTGCGGAGTGGCCGCGGTCGCGGGGGCCGGGATCGGGTACGCGCTCGGCGATCCGGTGCAGCCGGAGGACATCCTGCCGGCCCGGAAGTTGTCCGACGGTGTGTGCGGCCGGCTCGGCGACGTGGCCAGTCTGTTGCCCCCAGCATCAAAGGCGTCGAGGGAGCCGGTCACTCTCGTCCAGAACGGGACCTCGACGGTCACCTGCACGGCGCAGTCCGGATCCGGGCGGCGTACCTTCTCCAGCGCGGTGGTGAAGCTGACGGTCACGCCGTACGGCGGACGGGACATCGGGGCCGGCAAGGCGCCGCTCACCCCGGCCCAGAACGCGAAGTGGACCTGGGAGCGGAGTCCACTGGAGACCGTTCCCGATCGCCCGTACCCGAGCAAGCTTGGCCGGACCCCCAGTGGTCTCGGCGGTGAGTCCTGGGCGATCAACGCGCTCGTGGTGCGCGGAGACATCGTCGTCCACGTGGTGTACACGGCCAGCCCGATCGAGCAGAAGGCTGCTGAGCAGGCGGCGCTGGTGCTGGCGGATCGCGCGATCTGGGAGACGAAGTGAACAGCACCCCGCAGATCCCCGGGTACCAGTTCGACCGGCAACTGCTGACGCATCCGCTAGCGGAGCTTTGGCGCGGCCACAGCTTCACCGGAATGGAGGTGGTCGCGCTGGTGCTGAGCGACGCCGGATCGCGGGACGCGGTGGTCCGCGATCGCCTCGTCAAGGCCGGCCGCGGCGCCGCACTCCAGCCGGGGCAGGAGGAGACGCCGCTGTGGGCGGCGAACTTCAGCTCCGACCGCCCGTACGCGATCACCCAACTAGTGCCCGGCCAGTCCGGGGCCGAGCGGCTGATCGACCCGCTCGACGGCATCATCGGCAATGACGCCGAAGCCCTGCAGGCAGTCCGGTCCCAGCTCAGCCAGTACGGCGCTGTGCCGCCAACCGGAGACACCCAGTTCCCGTCGTACGCCGACCAACCCCAAGTCGACCCGAACCAGCCGGAACCGCAGGCCGACCCAAGCCGGCCGCAACCGCAATCCACCGCGGCGCAGCCGCAACAGCCGCAGTCGAAGGTGGAGATCGCCAGGCAGTACCGGCACAAGATCGGCGGCTGGATCTACCTGGTGTCCGTCCTCGGCGTGCTGATCACCTTCTCCATCACGTACTCCATCGGCTCCGCGATCGGCAGTGCGGTCAAGGACGAGCCGGTCGAGGCAGTACCCGCCGCGGTCACCCCCAGCCCGCTCCCGTCGCCGGCCCTGCTGCCGGGTGTCGAGCGCATCACGACCGCGCAGTACAAGGAGCCGGCCGGATCGCCGGGCGTGGTCGGCGCCGCCTATGCGGCTGGTGCGGACGTCCAGCCGATCCTCAACGCCGGCCTCCCGTTCCCGTTCGGCTGGCCGCGGCCGCCGGAGGTCAGCTCACTCGGCGAGTCCAGCTCGGCGATCTACCGCCGGGTCGTGACCAGGACCGACCCGGGTCAGCCCAAGGGCACGCTCGAGGCGGGCATCGCGCTCCACCCGTGCCAGGACCTAGCCGACTGCCTGGCCGACCGTGATGCGTTCGACAAGGCATGGTCGACGGCGTTCAAGGCGCCCGCGCCAACCACCGCCAAGGATGCGCAGACCTGGATCGCCGAGCAGAAGACCGAGCAGAAGGCGCAGTCGTACACCCTGACGATGTCGCACGCGTTCCAGAGCGCCGGCCGCTGGTGGCTGGTCGGCGTCGCTGGCACCGGGGCGACCGGCGAGGAGGAGGAGGTCCAGCGCGTGGTCAACGACATCTGGCGGCAGACCAGCTGATCTGCCGCAAATCCTTCACGAACGGCCCGCGCGACCAGCGCGGGCCGTTCTCATTTTCACAAGGTTCACCGGAAAACGATTGTCGCCAGGACTTTGTGATCGGGCTCACGTGCTAGCGGTTCACACCACCGGTTCGAGTCGCGTACGGTTAGTACCACTTGCACACTGGTATACGTCCACTGGACGCACTGGTATGCGAGAGATCACACCGCCAGCCAGCTGGATCGAACCGCCGGAGACCCCGGCGGCCGGAGCCGTACCTCCCCTCAGAGCCGAGGGGCCGGTCGGTCGCCGGGCCGACAGCCGAGAGGGAATGAGCCGCCGATGACGACCACCGCCAGCCCGACCCATACCGATTCCGACCCGGATCCCCTCACTGCCGAGGTACCGACGTACGACCTGAGTGACGCCCCGACTACGCACGCCGGCCTGCTGGCCTGGGTCGCTGAGGTGGCCGAGCTGACCCAGCCCGACCGGATCCACTGGATGGACGGCTCGGACGAGGAGTACAGCAAGCTCACCGGGGAACTCATCGCGGCCGGCACCATGGTCCGGCTGAACGACGAGAAGAAGCCGAACTCGTTCTGGGTCCGCACCGACCCCTCGGACGTGGCCCGGGTCGAGCAGCGCACGTTCATCTGCTCGGTCGACGAGGCCGACGCCGGTCCGACCAACAACTGGATGGACCCGGGCCAGATGAAGGCCCTGATGACCGAGCTGTACCGCGGCTCGATGCGCGGCCGGACGATGTATGTCGTCCCGTTCTGCATGGGCCCGCTGACCGCGGAGAAGCCGATGTTCGGGGTCGAGATCACCGACTCGGCGTACGTGGTCGCGTCGATGCGGATCATGGCTCGCACCGGTTCCGCCGTACTGGAGAAGCTGGGCGAGGACGAGTTCTTCGTGCCGTGCCTGCACTCGGTCGGGGCGCCGCTGGAGCCGGGTCAGCGGGACGTGCCGTGGCCGTGCAACGACGAGAAGTACATCGTCCAGTTCCCGGAGGAGCGGACGATCTGGTCGTACGGGTCCGGGTACGGCGGTAACTCGCTGCTGGGCAAGAAGTGCTACTCGCTGCGGATCGCGTCGGCGATCGCTCGGGACGAGGGCTGGCTCGCCGAGCACATGCTGATCCTCAAGCTGATCTCGCCGGAGAAGAAGGTCCACTACGTCGCGGCCGCGTTCCCGAGCGCGTGCGGCAAGACCAACCTGGCGATGCTCGACCCGACCCTGGAGGGCTGGGAGGTCGAGACGCTCGGTGACGACATCGCCTGGATGCGGTTCGGCCCGGACGGCCGGCTGTACGCCGTCAACCCCGAGTTCGGCCTGTTCGGTGTGGCCCCGGGGACCGGCTGGAAGACGAACCCGAACGCGATGCACGATCGAGAAGGGCAACTCGGTCTTCACCAACGTCGCGCTGACCGACGACGGCGACGTCTGGTGGGAGGGCTACTCGCCGACCCCACCGAACCACCTGACCGACTGGAAGGGCCGGGAGTGGACACCGGAGTCCGGTGAGCTGTCCAGCCACCCGAACAGCCGGTTCTGCACCCCGATCAAGCAGTGCCCGATCATCGCCGACGAGTACGAGGACCCGAACGGCGTACCGATCTCGGCGATCATCTTCGGCGGCCGGCGCGCCACCACGGTGCCGCTGGTGACCGAGTCGCGGGACTGGGACCACGGTGTGTTCATGGGGGCGACGCTGTCGTCCGAGACGACCGCGGCCGCGGTCGGTGAGGTAGGCGTCGTACGGCGTGACCCGATGGCGATGCTGCCGTTCCTCGGATACAACGCCGGTGACTACTTCGACCACTGGCTGACCGTGGGCAAGGAGCACGACGCGGCGAAGCTGCCGCGGATCTTCTACGTGAACTGGTTCCGCAAGGACGAGGCCGGCAAGTTCGTCTGGCCGGGCTTCAGCGAGAACAGCCGGGTGCTGAAGTGGGTGATCGAGCGGATCGAGGGTCAGGCCGACGCGGTCGAGACCCCGATCGGCCGGGTGCCGACCCAGGATGCGCTCGACGTCTCCGGTCTGGACATGACGGCCGAGGAGCTCGCCATCGCGCTCAAGTTCGACGCGGACGAGTGGAAGGCCGAGATCCCGCTGATCGAGGAATGGTTCGCCAAGCTCGGCGACACGGTGCCGACCACGCTGAAGGTCGAGCTCGACCACCTGAGGGCACGGCTCGGCTGAAAAGACACCGGTTGCTGAGTCGGAAGCCAGCACACCGGAAGAAGCGCGGCGCCCCGGCCCACCGGCCGGGGCGCCGCGCTGTGTGTCATGACCTCTCGGCCAGGATGCGCCGGACCTCCTCGTCCTCGACCGGTGAGAAGTCGCGGTAGGCCTGGCCGACGGCTGTGTAATACAGCGGCGTCCACACGCAGACGACCTCGTCGGCGACTCGGGCCAGTCGCCGGCAGCCTTCCGAACCACCCACCGGTACGGCGACGATGACTCGCGCCGGGTGCTGTCGCCGTACCGCTGCCACTGCCGCCCGCATCGTCGAACCGGTGGCCAGCCCGTCGTCGACGAGAATCACCACTTGCCCGCGGACGTCGATCGCGGGGCGGTCGCCACGGTAGGCCCGCTCGCGTCGCCGCAGCTCGCGGGTCTCTTCCTCGAGTACGTCGGCCAGCGCGTGCTCACCGGCCTCGGCGAGAACCGGTTCGTTGCGGACCGTGTGGGTCACGCCGCCGACGCCCGCGATCGCGCCCATCGCGAGCTCGGGCTGTTGTGGCAGGCCGAGCTTGCGGACGATCAGCACGTCCAGCTTCGCCCCCAGGGCGTCCGCGACCGGCGCCGCCACGGGCACACCGCCACGCGCCAGCCCCAGCACCAGAACCGATCCGGCGACCTCGCCGAGCTCGTCGGCCAGCGCCCGGCCCGCTGCCGCCCGATCCGGGTACGGCTTCATAGTCAGTATGATCCCTCGCCCGGGGCGTGCGGCGTACTTTTGGTGGCATGCGAATTCCCGAGCACGCGCGGACGGTCCTGGAGTCGGACGCCCTCGGCCACCTGGTCACGATCAATCCGGACGGCAGTCCGCAGGTGTCGGTGATCTGGGTGGGGCTGGACGGCGACGAGATCATCGCCGCGCACGTCCCGAACAACCAGAAGGTGAAGAACATCCGGCGCGACGGCCGGGTGATCCTGTCGGTCGAGACCGATCGGATGAACGAGATGGGCCTGACCGAGTACCTGGTGATCACCGGCACCGCGCGGATCACCGAGGGTGGCGCGGTCGACGTACTGCGGAAGCTGGCCAAGACCTACGTAGGGCCGGACGCGGACTACCTCCCCGGCGACGACCTGCCGCCGGGGTACGTCACCCACATCACCGTCGACCGGATCAGCGGCGTTGGACCGTGGGCCGGCTGACGGCGATCTGGTCGGCGGGTAGGCGGACGGTTTGTTCGCGACCGGTGGCGTCCGTGCACTGAACCAGTGCGACCCATCCGTTCGCGCAGTGCACCCGGCCGACGAGCCAGGCCGGCGACCACCTGTCGCCGAGTTGGACCATCACGTGTGCGGGCAGGCCGAGGTCGAGGATGGTTCGTGGATCGAACACCGGTGCCTCCGGCCCGCGATCGCTGGTCCCCGGAAGTGCATGAGCCGCCCGCGGAAGTGCAGGAGCCGCCATCGTCATCACCTTTCGAGATCCGGATAGCCCGCTCCTCACCGTGACCTCGCACCCCGGGCGACTCCTAGTACCCCCGTACGTCTCGGACACGCAACCGGGACGTCACGGAACCGACCCGGTTCGATTAAGCCTTCAGGCGGTTGAGCACGCGGACCGCCGGATAGGTTGAGGGCATGAAGATCGGTGTGATGCTTCCTGTTGGTGGGGAAGACGGGCCTGGTGGGACCGTGCCGGGGTGGAAGGACGTCCGGGCGGTGGCCGAGGCCGCGGACCGGACCGGGATGGACTCGGTCTGGCTGGCCGACCACTTCTTCTACAAGTCGCCGGACGGGCGGATGTATGGGATGCACGAGGCCTGGACGCTGCTGAGTGCGGTCGCGGCGATCACCACCCGGGTGGAGCTCGGGAACATGGTGCTGTGTGCGTCGTTCCGGGACCCGGGGCTGACCGCCAAGATGGCGGCCACGCTCGACGAGGTGTCCGGCGGGCGGCTGGTGCTCGGGGTCGGCGCGGGCTGGCACGATCCGGAGTACGAGGCGTTCGGGCTGCCGACCGATCACCGGGTCGGCAGGTTCGAGGAGTGGCTGGAGATCGTGGCCCGGCTGGTCCGCGGTGAGACCGTCACCTTCGACGGGACCTACCACCACGTGCGCGAGGCCGTGCTCGATCCGGCGCCGGCCAGGCCGATCCCGATCCTGGTCGCCGGGCACCGGCCGCGGATGATGCGGCTGACCGCCGAGTGGGCCGATGCCTGGAACACCGCCTGGTACGGCGACGCGAGCGACAAGGTCGAGGAACGCCTGGGAACCCTGCGCGACGCGGTGAAGACCGCGGGCCGGGCGGACGGTGCGGTGAGTTCGACGGTCGGGATCATCGTCAGGGACGTCGACCAGCCGGCCGTTCCCGAACCCGAGGAGCGCGCGATCGAGGGCACGATCCAGGAGTTGGCCGAGGCGTTGGCGGCGTACCAGGAACTCGGCGTCGATCACCTGATCGTTTCACTCGAGCCGATGACCCCACGCTCGGTCGAGCGACTGGCCGAAGCCAGGCAGTTGCTGAGCGAATGAGAAGGCGCCCGCCAGGCACAGCCTGGGGGTCCGGGGGCGTAGCCCGCCGGGTGGGGCCTGGGGGTTGCACCCCCATAAAACACCCGGAGCTCCCAGGTCCGCGCGTTCTGCGGACAGGGAGCTCCCAGGAGCGGAGGCGGCGGGATTTGAACCCGCGAGAGGGGATTACCCTCAACCCGCTTAGCAGGCGGGCGCCATCGACCGGACTAGGCGACGCCTCCTCCGACGGTCCCACGGCGGGGACGCGACGACGGCCAAGACTATCCGCTCGACCCTCTCCGCAGCAAAGCGGGGGCCGACCACCCTGCGTGGCGGAGGCGGCACCTTGGGAGACTAGCCCGGTACCCCTGTAATCTGACGTCCGTCGACGGGGGTCGCCAGCATCACGTCAACCGAGTGGGTGTCGTGGGCGTCTGAAGTACCGTGGGCCGCTGCACGCGGCCGACGGAGGTCGCCACGTCGTCGATCAGGGAACGGAGCTATGTCGCGGAGTACTCGCGCTGCCGGACGAAGGTCCGCGCCTCGAGCCAACCGGTCCCGGCACCGCACGCCCCGGGCTCGCACGACCTCGAAGGCGATCGGCCTCACCCTGCTCAGCGCGCTGGTCCCCGGCTCCGGCCTGGTGATGGGCGGCCGCAGGAAGCTCGGCGCGTTCGTGCTGACGCTCAGCATCGGCCTGCTCCTGATCGCTGCGTACGTCGGCCTGACCCGGCGTGACTCGATCCTCGCGTTCGCGGTGTCGCCACGCCAACTGCTGATCGCGACCGCGGCCGTGGTGGTGCTCGGCGTCTGCTGGATCTGGATCGTGGTGGCCTCGCACAAGCTGCTGCGGCCGGTGAGTATGACGTACACCGGCCGGCTGGCGGGGTCGATGTTCGTCGGGTTGCTCTGCTTCGGCATCGCCGTACCGACGACCGTGGCCGCGCAGACGGTGATGGCCCAGCGCGACCTGGTCGGCAGTGTGTTCCAGTCCGAGGGCGACTCGAAGAGCGCGACCCGGCCGAAGGTGGACAAGAAGGACCCGTGGGCGAACACCCCGCGGCTGAACCTGCTGCTGCTCGGCGCCGACGACGGCGTCGGCCGGGAAGGCACCCGGACCGACACGGTGATCGTGGCCAGTATCGACACCAAGACCGGTGCCACCTCGCTGATCTCGCTCAGCCGGAACTGGATGCGGATGCCGTTCCCCGAGGACTCGCCACTGCACAAGGTGTACCCGGACGGCTACTGGGACCCGAAGCTGGGCAACGTCGAGCAGCCGGAGTACTACCTGGACTCGATGTACGAGAACATCCCGAAGCAGCACCCGGGCATCCTCGGCCCGACCGACAACGAGGGCGCCGATGTGATGAAGGTCGCCGTCGGCGAGGCGCTCGGGCTGGACATCGACTACTACATGCAGGTCAACCTGGCCGGCTTCCGGCAGATCATCGACGCGGTCGGCGGGATCACCGTCAACGTCAGCTACCGGGTGCCGATCGGCGGCGACTACGGCGACGGACCGGGCTCGAACGCGCACAAGCTGCCGTCGGGCTACCTGGAGCCGGGGCCGAACCAGAAGCTGGACGGCTACCACGCGCTCTGGTTCGCCCGCGGCCGCTACGGCCTGAGCGACCCGTCCCGGCAGGAGCGGCAGCGCTGCACCATCCACGCGCTGGTGAACAGCGTGAACCCGGCCACCCTGGTGACGAAGTACCAGCAGATCGCCTCGGCCGGTAAGCAGTTGCTCCGTACCGACATCCCGCAGGAGATCCTGCCGGCCTTCATCGAGCTCGGCCTCAAGGTGAAGAACGCGAGCGTCACCAACGTCGACCTGGACAAGAGCAAGAACTTCCCGACCGGCAAGAACCCGGACTACGAGGCGATGCAGACGCTGATCCAGAAGGCGATCAGCCCGAAGTCCAAGCAGCCGGTGGCGTCCACGCCGTCGACCACCGCGACGAAGAAGCCGTCCAGCGGTACGACGACCAAGAAGCCGACCACCAAGCCGAGTGTGACGCCCGGCGCCACCGAGAACCTCAACGACGCCTGCGCCTACAACCCGACCGAGTCCGGCAAGTGACATCAACCGGCCATCCGGGTCTGAAAGACCGGCCGCAGGCGTCGATCTACGTGCGCGCCAGCAGCAAGGCGACGCTGAGCGGGATCCGCGGCAGTTACTACGTCTTCTTCAAGTCGGGCACCGGCTGGGACGCCGCGAACCGGCGGTTCACCGAGGACTGCGCCTACGAGCGGTACGACGAGCGCTTCGACGGATCCTTCAACTGGTCGATCAGCCTGGCCCGGACCCCACTCGGCAACGCGCCGACCTCCGAGGTCGACGCCTTCTGAGGGATGGGATCATGGCCCGATGCGTACGACGTACCGGATGCGGGCGGGCCGATTCCTCGGAATCCCGGCCACTGGGCTGATTCTCCTCGGCGTGGCCGCGATCCTCTGGGCGATCGGGCTGCCCGACGCGGTGATCGCCGTGTTCCTCGTCCTGGGCGGGCTGGTGGTGCTCGGCGGCCTCTACATCCTCGCCAGGCCCCCCGTCGTACTGAAGCTGCGGGACGATGACATCGAGGTGCGCGGCGTACGGACGCCGTGGACCGACGTCACCGAGGTCGGGCGGGTGGAGTCGACGCACGGCGAGGCGATCGTGCTGCGGACCAAGCACAAGGACCAGCCGATCCTGGTGCCGATCAGCTGGCTCGCACCCGGGCAGACGGCGTTGCTGGAGACCGCGCTGCGGGACCGGCTGAATGCTGCCCATGGCTACACGATCTGGGACGGTACTGCGCCCGAGAACGGCGATCGCGCAGAATAAGTCACCCGATCTTTTGGAGTCGCCGTGCTGTCGTTCGAGATGTCGTCCGAGGAACTGGCCGTCTACCAGGGCACCAACCCGAGGCCGGCCGACTTCGACCAGTACTGGGACAAGGCGCTGCTCGAACTCGACGCGATCGAGCCCGAGACCGAGTTCGCCGACGCGACGGACTTCCCGCTGACCACGGCGACCGCGCAGCACCTCTACTTCAACGGCACCGGCGGCTACCGCGTGCACGCCAAGGTCATCCGTCCTGCCGAGCCGACGGGTCCCGCCGTCCTGATCTTCCACGGGTACGGCGGCGAGCAGCCGAAGTGGGTCGAGTTGCTGCCGTACGCCGCCCGCGGGTTCACCGTTGCCGCTCTGGACGTGCGGGAGCAGGTCGGCTTCCGGACCGAGTCGCAGGCGCCGAACAGCTTCTCGCTGCACAACCACCTCGTGCACGGTCTGGACGACGGGCCGGACGGGCTGCTGTACCGGCAGGTGTTCCTGGACACCCGGCGCCTCGCGGACATCATCGGCGGGCTGCCCGAGGTGGACGCGTCCCGAATCGCGACCACCGGCTGGAGTCAGGGCGGTGGGCTCTCATTGGTGGCGGCCGCGCTGACGCCGTCGATCAAGTACACGGCCAGCGTCTACCCGTTCCTGACCGACTACCAGCGCGCCTGGCAGCTCAATCTGGAGACTGCGCCGTACGACGAGATCGTCACCTGGTTCAAGAAGCGGGACCCGCGGCATCTCCGGCAGGACGAGGTGTTCACCACGCTCGGGTACATCGACGTACAGCACCTGTCCGCGCGGATCCGGGGCGAGGTGACGCTGTTCGTCGGTCTCGAGGACCAGACCTGCCCGCCGTCGACGCAGTACGCCGCCTACAACAAGATCACCTCGACGAAGTCCGCGCGGGTCTATCCCGACTTCGGTCATGACGACCTGCCGGGTGCGGCGGACGACATCTTCCAGCTGATCGGCGCGAAGCTCTGACCACGCTCACAGTTCTCGGCAACGCAGCCCCCTACCCGCAACCGGACCGGCCTTGCTCGGGGTATCTGTTGCAGGCCGGGGGCGTTTCGGTGTGGGTCGAGGCCGGTCCTGGTTCACTGGCGCAGCTGCTTCGGCATACGTCGCTGGATCAGGTGGACGCGGTGTGGCTGTCGCATTTGCACCTGGATCACATCGGTGACTTGCTGAATGCGTACTACGCCTTGGCCTACGGCGAACTGCCTCCTCGTGCTCCTCTTCCGGTCTACGCCCCGGCCGGGTTAGCGGACCGGCTGGCCGGCTTCTTCGCCCAACCGGATGCCGGCTTCCTGGCCGACGTACTGGACCTCCGTCCCTTGTCTGACGGCCATGAGGTCGAACTTGGGGGTCTGACCTTGGCCAGCAGTGCCGTAGACCACGGAGGCCCTGAGGCCTACGCCCTCCGCGCCTCGTCGACCGGCCACGTGCTGGCCTACTCCGGCGACTGCGCTCCCTGCCCAGCTTTGGATGCCCTGGCAGTCGACGCGGACCTGCTGTTGTGCGAAGCCAACGACCCGGTTGCCAACCCGTTCCACCACACCCCGGAGCAGGCCGGCGACCTGGCCCGCCGTAGTGGCGCCAGGCAACTAGTCATCACCCACGTAGGCCCTCTGCTAACCCCAGAAGCCGCCACTACCCAAGCAACCCAAGCGTTCGATGGCCCGACGACCAACGCCGATGTAGGCATCACCTTCACGTTCTAGGCCAGACATCCATCGATCATCCGCGACGACCTCGTCAGAGTTGTCGGAGAGCTTGGAGCGTTGCTATCCGCCGTTGCGGCGCTTCTGATACGCGGGACGCCATTCCACCCCACCCTGCCTGACGGTCTGCCACCAACGCTGGACGAAGCTGACCACGGCGATGAAGAAGGCCGCGATCATCGCGGTCGAGAACCGCTCCACGCTACCGCGGGCAAGGGAGTCCTGTGCGAGGTGAGCAAAGGCCAGAAGCACAACCGTGACGAGGGATGCGGCGCCGGTGACCGCTGCGCATACGAGATCTGCCGGGCTATTCCGAACGGCTTCGCGGAACGGATTGTCGATCGCTCTACCGATCAGGATGACGTGGTCGCGCCCATGCTCGTAGACCTCAACGCGATTCGACTCGATCTGGAGACCCTCGATCGCGCCGACTTTCTTGCTCAGTTCGCCGACGATGCGTTCAGCATTCTTCTCCAGGTCACCCAGGCTGTCGTGAATCAAACGAAAGGTTGCATAGCCCTGGAGAGAGCGCGTCACGATCAGACGGCAGTGATCAGGCAGCCGGGCAAAGAAGATCACATGGTCGCGCTCGGCCTCGGCCACCTCGGGGAGGTGGTCCCATTCTCTCTCGGCTTCGCGGAGATAGGCCTTTCGCCTGTCCTCGTAGGGGCCGGAATCCTTGCTGGCCCGCCCGAGACCGAGAGTCAGTAGACGATCGACCAGGGCCTCGTCAGAGGGATAAGCGCTGGTTGAGACTGCGTTGATGAGTACCACGAACTTTGCTCGCATCGTTCGCCCCTAGACTGCCTGGCCGGCCAATGGCCGGCTCACGATCTCCATTGCTGCCGACGCTTCGGCATTCCTGATCACGACGGTCTGTTAGGGGTAGAGTGCAGGAATCCACGGGGTTGGGTGCAACGTGGAAGAACGTGCCAGCAATGTGGGCGATGCTGGGGGTGGTGGCGATCGAGGACCTGCGTCGCGCGATACAGCAATTGGGCGAGCGGGAAGGTATGACGGCCGCGCGGTTGGAAGACTCGCCGCTGTACGACTTGATGGCCAACATACCGCCGGGGTGGAGCCCTGCTGACCGGGCTGCTGCGCTGGGACGTTTGATCATCGAACTCGTCAACGGAATCTCTAGTATCAACCTACGCAGCGCCGCCAGGGTAGCCCTCAATCTGCAGGAGAGCGGATCGACAGGACGCTCGGCGAGGATCCGTTGGAGCGCGTTCGCAAACAGCGAGGGCGCGAACGAGCGCACCGCGAGGAACTGGTGGTACGAGGCGGCCTTGACGCTGTCGCGCATCATTCCAGAGCGGATCCACGAGGTGAACGCTGCTGGAGACTGGCCGAAGTATCGTGTCCATGGCGTGTCGGGCCAAGCGCGAGAGAGTCTCCCGCCGTACCGATTCGCTCGCATCGACAGCTGCTTCTGGTTCGAGGGCCGGGTCGGGTCGCGGTCGGTGACGAACCGCCGAGTTGTCGCTCTTGAGGACGGTGTCGACCGCATTCTGGCAGTCGGCCGGTACTACGCCGACCCTCGACCCGGGACGGCACAGATCGTGCCACAGATGAATTGTGAGTTGGGCAAGATCCGTGAGGGCCGCGGCATGACCGCAGTCGAGCTCCGACTGCCTGAGCCACTCGGCCGGGGGCAAGAGACGTTCATCTCTTATGAGATCCAGTACCACAGTGACCAGGATTGCGAACCGGTTGTGAACCACGAAGTGACGGCAGCTTCGGTAGGTCTCTATGTTGTGCGAGTCCAGTTCGATCCTGATCAGATCCCGGAATCGGTCTGGTTCTTCTCGGCCCGGACCGATGTGGAGGCCCTTCTGGAACCGGCGGCGGCCGAGGTCGATCGGCTCGTGAACGTGTCTCAGCTCGGATACGTCGACCATCGCTTCCATGACTGCGAATACGGAGTAAGCTACGGCCTGGCTTGGGCCTGGCCGCAGGCTAGGCCTGATAGCGTGCCAGACAGGGTTAAAGCGGGGTTGAACGGAGGTCGCGAATGAACGACGGTTAAGGGCCGCGCGCCTTCCAGATAGTGAGGCGCGGAGCTGCACGAGCCGTCATCGCTAGCGAATTGATCCCTGGGGGACGGGTCTCTCAGAGCACGGGGTGTCCGCACCAGAGGCCACAGCGAGCAGCTCAGGGCTCCAATGGCGGACTTGCGGAACGTACGTCGGCGCATCTCGCAGTACCTGCGATAGCAGCGATCGGCGTGAGATCTTGTCGAGCGCACGGCCGCCAAGCACGATGACAAGTTGGCGCGGTTGTCGCGTAAGCGGTGACCGCGCCAATCTTTGCCTTGAGGCTCGGTCGGATCCTCTCAAGAGCTGCCTGGTTGTCCACTCGGGCAGAGCTAGGGTGAGCGGCTATGGAGTTCTTCGTGTGGGGGCGGGATCGAGCCGGCGGGTACGAGATCAAGGTCAGCTTGAACGAAGAGCACTGGGCTTTCATGGATGGGTACGGCAAGCAGTTGATCGCTCGTGGCCCGACGTTGACCGGTCATGATGACGATGCGGAGACGACGGGCAGTCTGCACATCGTGGATCTCCCGGACGAGGACGCCGTACGCGCGTTCGCCTTCGAGGAGCCGTACTACCGCGCCGGCGCGTTCGAATCCGTCGACATCTACCGCTTCCATAACCGCTCCGGCCGCACCATGTGGGACTTCAGCGACGCGGTCGCCGACTACCACCGCTACCTGGTGATCACCACCGACACCTCCGCCGCCACCCCATCACCACACTTCATCGTGTACGGCGACCTCCGCACCCTCGACGGTCAGACACAAGTAGGCCAAGCCGCCCTCCTGGAAGCCCCAACCCCCGAGGCCGCCGCAAACCTCCTCCCGGGCACCCCCGAGGTCCACCCCTGGACCTTCGGCGGCCGCCGCTAGCGCTAAGCCAAGAATCGTCGTGCTGGCGCCGATGTGGTGGGTCAGCTCTTGACGACGCGGTAGCGGAGGTGGGTGGCGTCTCGGCCTTCCAGGGCGCGGGTTAGTTCGAGTTCGGTGTGCTGGGAGTCGAAGAGGCGGCGTCCGGTGCCGAGGAGGACTGGGACTACGTGGAGTTCCAGTTCGTCGAGGTGGCCGGCGGCGAGGAGGGCTTGGGCGGCACCGGCGCCGTGGACCATGACTGCGCGGTCGCCGGCTGCGGCTCGGGCGTCGGCTGCGAGCGCGTCGACGTCGGTGTAGAACTTGGCGCTGCCGGGTGGGACGTCGTTCTCGTCGATGTGGTGGGTGAGGATGTGGATCGGTACGCCGTCGTGGTGGTCGCCGTTCCAGCGGCCGGCGAGTTCGAAGGTACGGCGTCCCGCGATCACTGCCCCCGTCGCCAGCGCCTCACCGTAGACCTGCCCGTTCACCCCCGGCCCCCTCCGGTCGTCGAGCCAGTTGAACAGGCGGCCGCCGTTCCGCCCCAGCTCCTGGCCGGGCTGGTCGTCCGGTCCGGCGATGAAGCCGTCCACGGACATCGACATGTACAGCCGGATCGGTCCACTCATGAGGTCCACTTAACCGCACAACGCTTTCAACGCGCTTTCACGTGGGGATCCAGGTGGGCCACCAGGGTGGGACGTTGCCGGGGCAGATGCCGGGGGAGGCGGCTGGGGTGCCTTGCCAGGAGTAGAGCGCCAGGTCGGCGATGGTGATCGCCAGGGATGCGGCGATCAGGGAGAAGAAGAAGGTCTTACCGGCGTACCGGAAGACCAGGTTGAACAGGACGAGGTTCACGATCAGGGCGAGCGGCAGGCCGAGGAAGAGCAGGGTGAGGCCGTTGGGGACGCTGCCGGCGACGTCCACCTGGCACGCCTTCCACGATCGGGACGTGATCACGACCAGACCGAACGCCGCACCGCCGCCGACGACCACCGCCAGGAACGACTCGCCCCGGCTCCCCTTCGCAGCTAATGCCATGGGGATCACCGTAAGTGATGCCGATGTCCAGTTAGTAGCGCCAGCGCAAGGCGCGAACCCGGTCTTCCAGAGACAGCGCGCCAAGTGATTGCGCGTCATGGCGTCGTACGGCGAGGAACGGGTCGACGATCGCCTCACCCAGGGCGGTGCGGATGACCGTGGAATCCGCGAGCGCCGCCAGCGCGTCCGCCAACGTGAGCGGTAGGCGGCGAACACCCATCCGTTCCAGCTCCGCCTCCGGGTACGACGCCGGATCGTGGTCCAACCCGGCCGGTAGCACCATCTTCTGCTCGAGCCCGGTCAGCGCGCTCGCGAGGACGGCCGCGGCCGACAGGTACGCGTTGCCCGACGGATCGCCGATCTTGATCTCGCAGTTGGCCGAGTCCGGGCGGCCGGTGATGCTGCCCGGCACGTACCGCAGCGCGGCCTCGCGGTTCTCCGGACCCCAGCACGCGTACGCACCCGCCCAGTTGCCCGGCACCCGGCGATCGGCGCTGACCACACTCGGCGCGAGTACGCCGGTGAGCCCGTCCAACTCGGCCAACACACCCGCGATCAGGTGCCGCGCATGCTCCGACGGACCGCCGTTGTCCCCGAACGGTACGCCGTTCAGCGTCGCGGAAAAGTGGATGTGCGCCCCGTTGCCGACGAACCCGGCCACGGTGATCGGCGCGAACGACACGAGCAGGTCGTGCTTGCGAGCAACCCGGTGGACGACAAGACGCGCCAGTTGTGACTGATCGGCCGCCGCCAACGGCGACACCGGCGGCAGAGCGACCTCGAGCTGACCCTGCGCGTACTCGGGATGCAGCTGCTCGGCCGGCACCCCGGCCGCGTCGAGTGCCTCGAGCAGATCGACCGCGAAGTCTTCCAGTTTCAGCGTCGCGAGTACGCCGTACGCCGGACCAAGCGTGGCGACCCTCGGATCGCCGGGATCGCCCGTGAACACGGTGAATTCGAGCTCGAACCCGAGCTTCACGTCGAGCCCGGCCGCGACCGCTCGCTCCTCCTGCCGCCGCAGCGTCGCACGCTGGCAGATGTCCACCGGCTGATGCTCCTGGGACAGCTGATCGGCCGGTGCCCAGTACACGGTCTGATCAGGCCCGAGCGGCGCGGCCGACCCAAGGTCCGGCATCAGCCGGTTGTCCCCGACCGGCCCGTTCACCAGGGGCGACGAGGTGATCGCGTCGTCGGTGCACATCACCGCGAACACCGGAGACAGGCCGATCCCGTCCCGCGCCGCCGTCCGCAACCGCTGGGCCGGCACCGACTTGGCCCGGGTGATGCCAGCGTTGTCGACGATGGAGGTGATGAGCATCCGCAGGCCGCCGTCGAGGAGCGCGTTGACGTGGTCCGTGGGCGCCAGACTGTCGGTGATGGACACGCTGACCTTCGTACCACACGTCCTCGTGGCCTGGATCTCCCACGAGGGCCGTAAGCGTTAGCGAACCAGTAGCCCGTTGGCGACGATCTCGGTTGCGGTGGCGAGCAGGGCGCGGAGCTCGGCCGAGTCACGGCGGAGGCTGTCCGGCCGCCAGCCGAGGCTGATCACACCGTTCCACGCGGCCCACAGGATCGTCGCGACCTCCTCGGGATCCACCTCGCGGAGCTCGCCGGAAGCCATCCCCTGCCGCAGCGCCTCGACCAGGTGCCGGTTCTGCTCGTCGACCGCGCGGACCAGTCGCTCCGACAGTTCCTGACCAGCCTGGTACTGACCCGGCTGGCCGGGGAACGCGAGCATCCGGAAGTAGTCCGGGTGATCCAGGTAGAAGTCGAGGTACTGCTCGGCCGCCGCGTAGATCTGCTCGGCGGGCGACCGATCCGCGGTGTACGCCCGATCCATGTAGTGCCGGTCGGCCTCGAGGGCGTGCTCGACCACGGCCGCCTGCAGGCCGGCCTTCGAGCCGAAGTGGTTGTAGATCGACCCCACCGCCACCCCGGCCCGCTCGGCGATCTCCTCGACCGTCACGTCCTCGACGGAGCGCTCGCTGAAGATCTCCTGGCCGGCCCGGACCAGCGCCGCCATCGTCCGTTGCTTCCGGGGATCCACAGGCCCATGCTACGGTCTTGCAATCATTACAAGAACTCCCCCGGAGGTTGTGATGCGCGATCCGAGGCTGGGTACGGCGCACGAGGTCGAGCTGCCGGCCGGTCCGCTGCGGTACTGCGAGACCGGCGAGGGACCGCTGATCGTGTTCGTCCACGGCTACCTGGTGAACGCGAACATCTGGCGCAAGCTCGTCCCCCTGCTCTCCCACCGCTTCCGCTGCATCACCGTCGACTGGCCGCTCGGCGCGCACCTCGTCCCGCTGAAGCGCGAAGCCGACCTGTCGCCACCCGGGATGGCCCGTCTGATCGCCGACTTCCTCGCCGCGCTCGACCTCCGCGACGTGACCCTGTTCGGCAACGACTCCGGCGGCGCCTACAGCCAGCTGGCCGCGGCCGCCCACCCCGAGCGCCTTGGCCGGCTGGTGCTGTCCTCCTGTGAAACACCGGAGAGCACCTGGCCGCCGGCCGGCTTCGGATTGCTCAAGGCAACCGCCGTACATCCGCTCAGCTACCTCACCGTGAATCAGGCCCTGCGCTGGCCGAGGATCTGGCGCTGGCGCAACACCTACGGCTGGATGGCGAAGGACCCGATCGACGCCGACATTATGCGCAGCTACATCACACCGGTCCTCAGCGACGCGGCAATCCGTCGCGACGGCCGTAAAGCCATCGGATCCGTCGACGCCCGCTACACCAAAGCCGCCGCCGCTCAACTCCCGCAGACCTTCACCAAACCCATCGACCTTCTCTGGGCCGCCGACGACCGCGTCTTCCCCGTCGCCGACGCCCAGCGGTGCGCCGACCTCCTAGGGGCAACTCTCCAGACCGTCCCCGACGCCTACACCTACGTCGCCGAAGACCAACCCGACCACACCGCCAAACTCCTCACCGGCCTGCTCGACGGTTAGTGCGGCCGGCCGAGGAGGCGCTCCAGCAACCGCGGATCACTCGGCCAGGCGGCCAGCAAGGTCTGGCGTGGGATGGAGCGGGCGGCGTACCGGAGCAACAAGACGACAGCTACTACGTCGTCGAGCGGGCCGATGACCGGGAGGAACTCGGGCAGCAGGTCGATGGGCGACAGAACCCAGAGGACCGCGATCAGCAGGGCGATCTTGGCTCGGCGCGGTACGTCGGGATGCTTCCGCAGCGTCCGAGCGGCCGTGACACACGCCGGCAGGAACTCGGCCACCTGGCGCAGGAGACCGTTCGGCAGCCGGTGGGCGAACAGGACCATCAGTCCGCAGCTGAGCGCCCACAGCCCGGCGAACATCCCAGCAATCACCAGCGCCTCGACCACGATCTCAACCATAATCGAGGTGTGAAGCGTTGGTCGGACGGTTCTTACCGGGTGGGGATTTCGGGGTGGCGGTATCCGCCCTGGCGGAAGGTGTATTACCCAGAGGGGCTGCCGCAGCGGGCTGAGTTGGAGTACGTCTCCCGGCGACTGAACTCGATCGAGTTGAATGGCTCGTTCTACTCGCTGCAACGCCCGTCGTCGTACCAGCGCTGGTACGACGAGACGCCGGACGGGTTCGTGTTCTCGGTCAAGGGGCCACGTTTCGTCACGCATATGAAGAAGCTCGCCGACGTGGACGCGCCGCTGGCCAATTTCTTCGCCTCCGGTGTGCTTGCGCTAGGCAACAAACTCGGCCCGGTGCTGTGGCAACTCCCGCCCACGCTCGGGTACGACGCCGAGCGGTGCGCGAACTTCTTCGACTCGCTGCCACGGACCACCGCAGCGGCCGCAGAAGTGGCCAGGGGTCACGACGAGCGGATGGAGGGCAGGGCGTTACTGGAGTGCGCGGTCGACATTCCGCTCAAGCATGCGATCGAAGTTCGCCATACCAGCTTCGAGAACAAGGAGTTCGTCGAGCTGTTGCGTGAGCACGACATCGCGCTGGTCTGTGCGGACACGGCCGGCAAGTGGCCGATGTTCGACGATGTCACCTCCGACTTCGTCTACGTCCGGCTGCACGGCGCCGACGAGCTCTACGTCAGCGGGTACGACGACGAGGCCCTCGACCACTGGGCCGCGAAGATCCGGGCCTGGAACCACAAATCGTTCATCTACTTCGACAATGACGCCAAAGTCCGCGCTCCCTTCGATGCGGAAGGGCTCGCGCGGCGCCTGAAGATCACTTCGGCCTGAACCGAAGTTTCCCGGCCTTAGCGTGAGCCGCATGACCGAGAACCCTGGAGAACTGGTGGAGCAGGCGGTCGAGCGCTCGCTCCTACTGATCGAGACCTGGCCGGCCTGGGACGGGCAGCCGCTCACGTCCGACGACGGCCGGATCTACACCCCGCACAAGGCGGTCCGCCGGATCGCGGATCACATCATCGACCACCTCGCCGAGGTCGAGGCACTGCTGGCCGGCGTCCCGACCCAGCCGGACGAGTGGCACGCGAGTGCACTCACCGCTCCGGCGGACCTTGCGCCGTTCACCGTGGACGACGCGAAGGAGGCCGAGCAACGGCTGCGACGGCTCGGCCGGACCTTCGCGCTGCGGTACGCCGCGGTCGATCCGGCCGAGTGGGACAAGGACCGCAGTCCCAACTGGACCCTCCGTCAGATCGCGGAGCACCTGACCGAGTCCGAGTGGTACGCCGACCAGGTCGGCAGCCTCAGAAGAGCCGAGCAGCCTTGACCTCGGCGGGTTCCTCCAGGTCCAGCAGGAACTGCTTCCGCTTGAGCCCACCGGCGTACCCGGTCAGGCTGCCGTTCTTCCCGACCACGCGGTGACACGGGACGACGATCGACAGGGGGTTCTGACCGACCGCCTTCCCGACTGCCTGCGCGGTCTCGCCGAGTCGTTCCGCGATCTCGCCGTACGACGTCGTCCCGCCGTACGGGATGTCCTCGAGCAGTGACCACACGCGGCGCTGGAACATGTCGCCGCGCAGGACGGTCGGGAGATCGAAGGAGGACCGCTCGCCGGCCAGGTACTCGTCCAGCTGGCGGCTCGCCTCGGCAATGACCGGGTCGCTGGCTGCGACCCGGTCACCGAGTGCTTCCGGCGCCGGCTTCACCCAGTGGTGCGGGAAGTAGACGCCGGCCAATGCGTTGTCGGAGGCGACCAGGGTGAGGTCCCCGATCCGGGTGCTGACGATCGCGTGCCTGTTCATACCAATGGAACGGATCCGCACCCGGACGTGTGAGGCCTCAGGAGCTGATGCGTTCCCGGGTCCGGCTCCGGAACTCCCGGCCGACCGTGGTCACCTCGGCATGGTGCAGGTCGGTCACCGCGATGCCCGGCGTCTTGTCCGCCGGGCCCGCGGCCACCAGCTTGCCGCGCGGATCGATCAGGCCCGACTCCAGGCCGCCGTCCGGATTCGCCGGGACGGCCAGACTGATCCAGTAGGTGTTGTTCACGGCGGTGCCGCGGGCCTGGACCTCGATGTGCTCGTGCCCCGAGACGCCGGCGGTCGAGTACGACACCAGTACGCCGTCGACGTCCAGCCGGTCGTACTCGGTGAACAACTCCGGGAACAGCACGTCCAGCCCGAGCGCGAGGCCGAACCGGTAGCCGTCGACCTCGAAGGTCACCGGCTCCTTCCCCGGGGCGTACATCCAGGTGATCTTCGTGGTCGACAGCGTGCGTTCGTCGTACCGCGTGACCACCTTTCCCTGGTCGGAAACGACGTACATGCTGTTGTGCGGACGGCTCGGTGTCGGCAGTTGATGCACCGAGGGAATCACCGTCCAGATCCCCAGCTCACGCGACAGCGCGGCGATCCGGTCCAACTCGTCCTGGAGCACCGCCCACTCGGCCTTGCTCCAGTCGGACGGGCCGATCTCGTCCGGGCCGAGCTCGGACATGACGCGCTTGCTGGGGAAGCAGATCGCGCCCTCGGTGAAGTGCACCAGGCGGGCACCCGCGTCGGCGGCCTGCTGCATCAGTCTGCGGACCTCCGCGCCGCTGTCGCGCAGCGCGGTGGCATCGGTCGGGTCTTCGCGAACGGTCGACTGGGCGACGGCGATTCGCAGGGTGTTTTCCGGCATGTCTTCTCCTGTCAGGGACTGACTCGGGGTCGGACGGAAGTGCCGGAGGGCAGCCGTGTAGGACTCGCCCGTTTTGGCGGCGCGGGCTCGAACCCGTCGCTTGAAGTTCCTGTGCGCTGTCATCTGGCCTTCCACGCACTCGCACGCGATCCCCCCAGCGATCCCGTCCGAGGCGGCTGACCAGGACGAGCGACCCGAGACAGGAAGTCCCTTTGCCTCTTGCAACGAGACCGAGCTGGGGCCGGTCAACAGAGGTGGGGCGCAGGTCACGCCGAGCCCACATCTTTCCGGACTGCGATTGCCATCGTCAAGCAGGACCTAACGACAGGAGGTGTGGGGTCCTGAGCGCGGTTTCGGGTGGACCGTACGCCTGCGAGGCGCCGCCGACGCGGGACACCTCCTGTCGTTCGGTCCCCCGGGGCATAACCGCTGGGAGGATGGGGTTGTCTGTGAGGACCGAAGCAGAGGATGGACGGGAGCAGAGGGTGAGCATTCGAGTCGGGTACAAAGCGTCGGCGGAGCAGTTCGGACCGCGGGACCTGGTGGAGTACTCCGTCCGGGCCGAGGAGCTCGGGCTCGACAGTGTGACCGTGTCGGACCACTTTCTGCCGTGGCGGCACGAGGGCGGCCACGCGCCGTTCGCGCTCGCCTGGCTGGCGGCGGTCGGGGAGCGGACCAACCGGGTGCTGCTGGGGACGTCGGTGCTCACGCCGACCTTCCGGTACAACCCGGCGGTGATCGCCCAGGCGTTCGCCACCCTGGGGGTGCTGTACCCGGACCGGGTGATGCTCGGGGTCGGCACCGGTGAGGCGCTGAACGAGATCGCCGTGTCCGGGCGGGAGTGGCCCGAGTTCAAGGAGCGGTTCGCCCGGCTGCGGGAGTCGGTGCAGCTGATCCGCGACCTGTGGACGAAGGAGGGCGTCAGCTCCGAGGGCCCGTACTACCCGACCGTCGACGCGTTCATCTACGACCGGCCGGAGACCCCGCTCAAGGTGTACGTCGCCGCCGGCGGACCGCTCGTGGCCAGGTACGCCGGCCGCGCGGGCGACGGCTTCATCGCGACGTCCGGTAAGGGCATGGACCTCTACACCGAGAAGCTGATCCCCGCCGTGAAGGAGGGCGCGGAGAAGGCCGGCAAGAAGTTCGAGGACCTGGACCGGATGCTCGAGGTCAAGGTCTCCTACGACCGCGACCCGGAGCAGGCGCTGGAGAACACCCGGTTCTGGGCGCCGCTGTCGCTGACGCCGGAGCAGAAGCACAGCGTGACCAGTGCGACCGAGATGGAGCGGCTGGCCGACGAGCTGCCGATCGAGCAGGTCGCCCAGCGCTGGATCGTCGCGTCCGACCCGGAAGAGGTCGTCAAGCAACTCCGGCCGTACCTGGACGCCGGCTTCAACCACTTCGTCGTCCACGGCCCGGGCAACGACCAGGAGCGGTTCCTGACCCAGTTCACCGAGGACGTCCTCCCGCTGCTCCGGAAGCTGAGCTAGCGCAGATCCTCCGAGAAGGCCTTGCCGGCCTGGGTGAGCAGCGGGACCGCGCGTTCGACGAGTTCCTCTGACATCCGGCCGGCCGGCCCGGAGATTGAGATCGCCAGCCGGGACGGTGCGTCGGGCACCGCGACGGCAACACAACGGACGCCGAGCTCCTGCTCGCCCTCGTCGGTGGCGTAGCCGTGCTCCTCGGCGTTGCGCAGCTGAGCCGTGAACGCGTCCGGGTCGGTGATGGTGTTGTCGGTGTGCTTCGGCATACCGGTGCGGTGCAGCAGTTCGCGCACTTCGGCCTCCGGCAGTTTCGCGAGGATCGCCTTGCCGACGGCGGTGCAGTGCGGTAGCACCCGGCGACCCACCTCGGTGAACATCCGCATCGAGTGCCGGGACTGGACCTGCGCGAGGTACACGATCTGGTCGCCGTCGAGCATCGCCATGTTGGCCGATTCGCCCAGCTCGTCGACCAGCCTGGTCAGATGCGGACGAGCCCAGACGCTCAGCATGTGCGAGGAACTCTCGCCGAGCCGGATCAGCCGCGGGCCGAGAACGTACTGCCGGGACGGCTCCTGGCGCAGGTAGCCGAGGTCGACCAGGGTGCGGACCAGCCGGTGGATCGTCGGCAGCGGCAGACCTGAGGCCGTGGCCAGCTGGGACAGGCCCATCATCCCGCCCGCGTCGGCCATCGTCTCGAGCAGCCCGAAGGCCCGCTCGATCGACTGAACGCTGCCGGACCGGCCCTTGCCCTCGCTCTTCTCCGCCACTGAGCACCCACTCTTCTCGGCACTTTCCGGATCACGGAAGTTTAGCGCCAGATAGCGGACATTGCTTCTTCCGCACAGTAGATATTACTATCCGCGATACGGAAACTGCCGTCAAGATGAACGAGGTGTGCTCTCATGACTCACGTGGACGATCTCGCCGGCGAACTGGATCGGCTGCTCGCCGCGGCCGATGCTGAGCTGGCCGCGCTGTACCCGGGTGATCGCGGCGTCCGGCAACCCGTGCACACCGTCTACGTGCCCGCCGACCGGTTCCACGCCGGGACCGTGCAGGAGTGGGCCGACGACGCCAAAGCCGGGGACCCGACGGAGGCACTCGACCTGCCGCCCGAGCTCTACGAACGGGTCCGGGCCAAACTCGACCGTGAGCCGATCGAGGACCTGCGCATCGACTTCGAGGACGGCTACGGCACCAGGCCCGACGAGCAGGAGGACGCCGCCGCGATCGACGCGGCCCGTGCGCTGGCGAAGACCGTCAGCGATGGCACCGCGGCGCCGTACCACGGGCTTCGGATCAAGTCCCTCGAGGCGCCGAGCCGCCGGCGCGGGCTGCGCACGCTCGACCTCTTCCTCCGCGAGTTCTCTGGTGCCCTGACCGACGGCTTCGTGATCACGCTGCCCAAGGTCACGTCGGTCGAGCAGGTCGAGGCGATGCTGCTCGTTCTGTCGACGATCGAGAAAGCGCACGCACTACCCGCCGAGTCGCTGAAGTTCGAGATCCAGATCGAGACACCGCAGGCGATCCTCGGTCCCGATGGCAGTGCTCTGGTCGCACGGATGATCCACGCCGGTGGTGGTCGGGTCACGGGTCTGCACTACGGCACCTATGACTACTCGGCTTCGCTCGGTGTCGCGGCGGCGTACCAGAGCATGGATCACCCGGTCGCCGATCACGCCAAGGACGTCATGCAGCTGGCCGCGGCGGGCACCGGCGTGTTCGTCTCCGACGGTTCGACGAACGTTCTTCCGATTGGCGATCGCGAGGCTGTGCACGCCGCCTGGCGACTGCACTTCGGTCTGGTCCGACGATCGCTTGCCCGCGGCATCTATCAGGGCTGGGACATGCATCCGGCCCAGCTCCCGACCCGGTACGCCGCGACGTACCTCTTCTACCGCGAGGGTCTGGAGACTGCCGGTGCTCGGCTGCGCGCGTACGTCGGCGGAGGCAACTCCGGCTACCTGGACGAGCCCGCAACGGCCGCTGCGCTGGCGAGCTACGTACTACGCGGGCTGGAGTGTGGCGCTGTCGACCCGGCTGAGGTCGACAGGCTGATCGGTGTGGACACCGCGGGACTGGCGAAGTTGGCTCGGCGACCAGTGCGGTCGTGACCGCGTCCGGGCTAGCCTCGCGACATGCGACTGGTAGCGGAGTTCACCACTGAGCCCTTCGATGTCGACGGGCAGGTGCCTGCCCATGCGACCCAGGCGCTGGAGGCTGCTCAGGCGGCAGGACTCGACTGCGAGTTCGGACCGTTGGGCACGTCGGTCCGCGGTGAACAAGAGCAGTTGCTGCCGGCGCTGACCGGCGTACTGGAGGCCGCCTTCGCGAACGGTGCCAGCCAGGTCACCCTGCAGGTACGGCGTGATGGCGTCAGACTGCCGCGCAGCGGTGGCGGCGGGGTGAATGCGCTGCTGGCGGAGGTTGCCGCGGAGCTCGGCGGACCGTTGAGTGGATTGTCCAGGGGTGACAAGCAGCGGGCTGTCCTGCTGCTCGAGGCCAAGGGAGCGTTCGAGTATCGCAAGTCGGCGGAGATCGTGGCGGAGGCCCTCGGCGTCACCCGCTTCACCGTCTACAACTACCTGAACAGGGCGCGCGACTGAGAAATTCAACAAACTGTTGACGCAGTGCTTGGGTGCGTGCCACTCTCGTCATACGGAAATTTGATTTCGTCATTCGAGAAGGTGTGATCCGTGGATCTGCAGGAGTTCAACTCCGCTCCGGACGACCGGCTGCGCCCGCTGCTGGCCGCCTGCTGCGACGTCCCCCGCTGGGTCGACGGCATCCTCGCCGGCCGCCCGTACGGCGATGTCGAGGCGCTGACCCAGACAGCGGACAAGGTCTCGCGGGAGCTCGACGCCAGTGAAGTCGAGCGGGCTCTGGCCGCCCACCCGCGGATCGGCGACCGGGCTTCCGGCGCCGGCACCGAGGCGGCCTGGTCGCGCAACGAGCAGTCCGGGGTCGGCGACGACCCCGAGGTCCGCGCGGCGCTCGCGGCCGGCAATCGCGAGTACGAGGAGCGGTTCGGCCGCGTCTTCCTGATCTGCGCGACCGGCCTGTCGGCGCAGGAGATGCTGACGAGCCTGCGCCAACGACTGACACATGACGAGCTCGCCGAGGCGGCCGTCGTCCAGGAAGAACTCCGGAAGATCGCACTCCTTCGGCTGGCAAAGGTTGTCTCATGAGCTCTGTAAGCACACACGTTCTCGACACCGGGGTCGGGCAGCCCGCCGCTGGTGTGCCGGTTCGGCTGTCCAGGATCACCGACGGCCGGGACGACGTACTCGTCGGATCCGGTACGACGGATGCCGACGGCCGGATCACCGACTTCGAACCGGGGCTCCAGCCTGGGAAGTATCAGCTGTGGTTCGACATCGCCACCTACGCGGAGGCGTCCGGCCAGAGCATCTTCTTCCCTGAGGTCACCGTGACCTTCACGATCTCCGACGAGCGGCACCACCACGTCCCGCTGCTGCTCAGCCCGTTCGCCTATTCCACCTATCGAGGGAGCTGACCCATGGCCATCCACCTGGGCGCCAACCAGTACGGCAAGGCCGAGAGCCGGGTCGTTCGCATCTACCGTGACTCGCCGCGCCACCAGATCCGCGACCTGAACGTCTCGTCCGCCCTGCGCGGACACTTCGAGGACGCGCACACCACTGGCGACCAGAGCGAGGTCCTGCCGACCGACACCCAGAAGAACACCGCGTTCGCCTTCGCCAAGGAGAAGGGCGTCGGCGCGATCGAGGACTACGCGCTGACGCTCGGCGGTCACTTCATCGACTCCGCCGCGGCCGCCGAGGGCGCCCGGGTCGAGGTCGAGGAGTACACCTGGGAGCGGATCCCGGTCGACGGCGAGGGGCACGACCACTCGTTCGTCCGGGCCGGCAGCGGCGTCCGTACGACGGTGGTCAACGTCGAGGGCCGTGGTGACGAGCGGAGGGCGTACGTCGTCTCCGGCATCCGCGACCTGGTCGTGCTCAAGTCCACCGGGTCGGAGTTCCACGGCTTCCTCAAGGACAAGTACACGACGCTGCCGGAGACGAACGACCGCATCCTCGCGACGTCGCTGGTCGCCCGGTGGCGCTACGACCACACCGAGGTCGACTGGGACAAGTCGTACGACGAGATCAAGACGCTGCTGCTGGAGCAGTTCGCCAAGATCCACAGCCTCGCGCTGCAGCAGACCCTGTACGGGATGGGTGAAGCGGTGCTCGAGCGGCACCCCGAGGTCGCGGAGATCAAGTTCTCGGCGCCGAACAAGCACCACTTCCTGGTCGACCTGAGCCCGTTCGGGCTGGAGAATCCGAACGAGGTGTTCATCGCCGCGGACCGCCCGTACGGCCTGATCGAGGCGACCGTCGTCCGCGATGACGCCTCTGACGCCGGCAGCGCGTGGCACGCCGTACCAGGCTTCGTGTAGGAACCTCCAACTGCAGGGTGATGGACCGGCTGAAGTTCGTGTTCGCTGCCGGTGACGGCGGCTCGGTGGCCGAGTTGACTGACCTCACATCCCCGTGTGGACAGGACATTCAATGAGTACAGAGCCGATCGTCATCGACGGAGCGACCGTGGTCACCCTCGACCGGGAGCGACGCGAACTTGCCACCGGTCACGTGGTTGCTAAAGGCAACCGCATCGTCGCTGTCGGTGCCGGGCCAGCACCGGCATACGACGGTGCCCGCGTGATCGACGGTCGTGGCTGTCTGGTCACGCCGGGGTTCGTCAACACGCACCAGCACCTCTACCAGTGGGCGACCCGCGGTCTCGCCGTCGATGCGACCCTGTTCGGATGGCTGACCACGCTCTACCCGGTGTGGGCGGGTATCGACGACGAGTCCGTCCACGTGGCCGCACAAGCCGCGTTGGCCCAGCTCGCGCGCACCGGTTGCACGACCGCGGCCGATCACCACTACGTCTTTCCCCGGGACAGCAAGGACGTGCTCGAGGCCGAGATCCTCGCCGCCTCACAGGTCGGGATGCGGTTCCACCCGGCGCGCGGATCGATGGATCTCGGCCAGAAGGACGGCGGGCTGCCGCCGGACTCGGTGGTCGAGGACCGCGACGAGATCCTGGCCGCGACCGAGGCCGCGATCAACCGCTGGCACGATCCCAGCCCGGACTCGATGCTGCAGATCGTGGTCGCACCCTGCTCACCGTTCAGCGTCACCGGCGAACTCATGCGCGACGCCGCCGAACTGGCCCGCCGCAAGGGCGTCCGGATGCACACCCACCTGGCCGAGACCACCGACGAATCCGATTACTGCCGCGAACACTTCGGCTCCACGCCATTGGAGTACGCCGCTGAACTCGGCTGGACGGGGTCGGACGTGTGGTTCGCGCACGGCATCCACTTCGACGACTCCGAGATCCAGCAGTTGGGTCAGTCGGGAACCGGCGTCGCACACTGCCCGAGCTCCAACGCCCGTCTCGGTGCCGGGATCGCGCGGGCCGCAGACCTGCGGGCTGCCGGTAGCCCGGTCGGTCTCGGCGTGGATGGTGCCGCGAGCAACGAAGCCGCGAGCCTGATCGAGGAGATGCGCCACGCGCTGCTGTTCGCCCGTGCACGTGGCGGCCCCGAGGCGATGGACGTCCGCACCGCGCTGGACATGGCGACCCTCGACGGCGCTCGCATCCTGGGCCGCGAGAACGAGATCGGCTCGCTGGAGGTGGGCAAGCTCGCCGACCTCGCCGTCTGGCGCCTAGACACCCTCGCCCACGCCGGCATCGCCGACCCGGTCGCCGCATTGGTCCTCGGTACGCCGCCGCCACTCGAACTCCTCCTGGTCAACGGTCGCCCAATCGTCGAGCACGACAGGGTCATCACCGTCGACGAGTCGGACCTCGCGCTCCAGGTAACCAAGGTCCAGAAACACCTACTCGCCAAGGCCGGCTGAGCACCCTCGCAACCGACGACGCCACTCACCTACGCCGAGGTCACCGAGGTTCGACGCCGGCGAGCGGCGGCGCGCCGCTCCCGGCGAAGTCAGCCGAGGCAGGAGGCGGCGAGGTGGCGGAGGTGGGTGACGACTTGTGGGAAGGACTGGAGGTCCTGGCTTGTGAGGGCAGCCAGGTCCTGACCTTCCATCCAGCCTGGTGCGGGCTCCTTGCCGACTTGAACGTCCAGCTGTTCGGCGAGGTGGCACAGCCGGAGCGAGACCTTGCGGAGAAAGAGGTCGTCGCCGATCGGGGCCAGTACACCGCCCGAGTCGACGTACTCCTGAAGAATGCGGGAGATCCGGTCCGGGTCGTCACCGCCGAAACTCGCCGCAGCACGGCCGATCTCCAGAGTGGCACTCTCACACGCCACGCTCTCCCAGTCGATCAGCACGGGGCCCTCGGACGAGACCAGGACGTTGTACGGCTCGAGGTCGCCGTGGCTCCGTACCTGGTCGCCGGCTGCGTCGAAGGCGGCCTTGATCGCCTGGCCCAGTTCGTCGAAGAAGCCGACCTGTCGACGGAGAGCATCAGCCCACTGCTTGCCCTGGCTCCGGCCAAGCAGTGCCCACTCCTCCCAGCGATCGCGCGGGAAGACTCCCCACCAACGCCATTCGGGCTGCTCGTCGGTCAGCGGCATGAGCCGGTGTAAAGCCGCAACGACCCGGCCGAGCCATGGCGCCACGTCGTCGGCATCAGTGAGCGTGCGGTGGTCGATCCAGTCGTACAGGCGAATGGTGCCGAAGTCGTCCACCCGGGCTGCGTACCCGAAGACGGGGTCCCGCGGTTCGATCGGCCGTGCGATTGGCAGGCCCTGCGAGAGTGCGGCCGACTCCAGCGCCATGCCTTGCTCGATGCGCGTCCACCACGGCGGGTCTTCGAGGCCCCACAGCCGCTTGACGAGATAGTCGGCCGAGCCTGTCCGAAGACGCCAGGTCTCGAAGCTGGTGTGCTGGACCGGCGTCAGAGACTCGATCGGTCGTCCGAGCCCGAAGGCCTTGGCAATGGATTCCACCCGAGGCATTCTCCCGGGCGCCTTGAGCGGACGGACGGCCGGTCGACCGCCTAGTTGCTTATGGCAACGCGGCGGTCACCCGACCGTGGCGTGTCCGGAAAGACTATCCGCGGCCGCCGTCGCGCCCAGAAGCCTTCTTTGTTTCCGGTGAGTCCCAGCGGCCGCCTTTGTCCTCGACGTTCTTTGCCGCCTTGAGGTGGCCGGTTTCTTTGAGCTTTGCGACGACCTTGGGGTGGGCTTCCATCAGCTCCATCGCCTTCTTCATCGCCGCGTCGTCTTTTTTCTTGCTCAACTCAGCTCCTGTGCAAGTTCGAGGTGAGGCCGTGCGCGACCTCGTGGTTTACGTTGCGAGATCTTCGCATCGTGTCGGGTCACCACATGTGTCTCGCAGTGGCAGCATCGGTTGCTGCCTCGGCTCGCCGACCTGACCTCTGACGACTACTTCTGGCAGCTGGTTCCCGGCCGTTGGAGATCAGCCGGCGGGAAGCGACCTCGGGGCCGACGTCACTCGAGGCGGGAGATTCCCTGGGACTTCGGTGAAGCATCAGCATCCGCGTTGCGCTGCCGCGGGACGTCGTTCGCCCCGCGGCCACCAGGGGCTTCACAGGACCTAGTGCCGCATCCAGAAACGTTGGGGTTGTCATCGGTCGGATTGGTGCAGTTCGACAGGAGGTGTCCGGCGATCGAGCCCGCGTACCGGGTGGGCTCAGGCTTGGAATGGCTGGCAGCAGGTGCATACGTCCTGTCGAACTGCACGAGGCGGTGACAACCAAACCACACCGCCGCACTGAACGGCATCGTGGTCGACCCACCACAGTGGGTGCTCCAGACGGGTCGGTGGGAGGTCGGTGACGACCCCAACGTTCGTTGACGCGGCACTAGTTGTGGAGGAGTTCGCCGTCGATCCAGACTGCGTGGACGTCGGCGGGGGTGCCTAGGGTGAAGATTCGGGCTAGGGCTTCTTCGGCGTCGTCGGCGTGTTCGACGCCTACGGCCAGGGGGGAGCCGTCGGCTGGGCGGAGGAGTTGGGCGTCGAAGCGTTTGCCGACGCTGAGGTCGCCGACCTCGGGTAACCCCAGCGCATCCGCGCCGGCAGCGGTCGCCAGGTAGAGGAGGTGGGCGGCGCTGAGCGCACAGCCTTGGTCGCCGATCAGCTGCTGGCAGAAGTAGGCCTGCAGGCCCTCCTTCAGCAGGGAGAACCCCGTGCCGGCGCCAACGTCTGACCCGAGCGCGACGCGTACGCCGTACTGGAGGTGCCGTGACAGCGGGAAGAGCCCACTGCCCAGTGCCGCGTTGCTCGTCGGGCAATGGGCTACGGCCGCACCACCCTCGGCGAGCATCTTGAGCTCCACGTCGGTCGGGTGCACGTTGTGCGCGAGCACGCTCCGCCGGTCGACCAGTCCGTGCTTCTCGTACGTGCTCACGTAGTCGCTGCCGCCGAACAGTTCGGCCACGGCGGCGATCTCGGCCTCGTTCTCGTTGACGTGCGAGGTGAAGAGCGAGCCGGGGATCTCGTCCAGCACAGTGCGGCAGGTCGCGAGGAGGTCGTCAGTGCACGAGAGCGAGAAGCGTGGCGTCACGGCGTACCGATTGCGGCCGACGCCGTGCCAGCGCTTCGCCAGGGCGTGCGACTCGGTGTATGCCCGCTCCGGTGTGGTGAGCAGGTCCTCCCGCAGGAGCCGGTCGCTGACGACCAGACCGCTGGTGATCCGCAGACCGACGCCTGAGGCCGCGGAGAACAGCACATCCACCGCGTCGGCGTAGTGAGCCCCGAACACCAGCGCACTCGTGGTGCCCGCCGCCGCTAGCCCGCGGACGAACTCGGCTGCGACCCCCGCCGCGTAGCCGGTGTCGGCCATCTTCGCCTCTTCGGGGAGCGCGTAGCGGTCGAGCCACTCCAACAGAGGAAGGCCGAGACCGCCGACCGCCCGGATCTGCGGGAAGTGCACGTGGGTGTCGACGAACCCGGGCAGCACCAGGCCACCGGACAGGTCGACGATGCCCTCGGCCGGATGCGCCCGCCGTACGTCGCCGAAGGGGCCACGGGCAACGATCACGCCGTCCCTGACCAGCAATCCTGCGTCGGCGTCGACCCGCAGGCCGCCGCCGGTGAACGGATTGTCCGGGGTGTCGAGGAACGTTCCTCGGTAGATCGTCATGCTTTCGCCTCACGGTGGGCCGGCGTGGGGCGACGCTCGGCAGTGAACAGTTGGAGCAGCCAGGCGGCCACGCTGACCGCGATGGTGGCCGGCTCCTTGCCGGTCAATTCGGTCAGTCCGATCGGTGTGGTGATCCTGGCGATCGCCTCCTCGGAGTTGCCGTCCTCGGCGAGCTTGCGGCGGAACCGCGCCCATTTGGCCCGCGAGCCGATCAGCCCGATCGTGGCCAGTTGCTCGTTCCGCAGCGCGGCGTCGCACAACGCGGCGTCCTCGGCATGGTCATGTGTCATCACCAACGCATGAGTGCCCGGCGGCAGTTCGGCCACGACCAGCTCCGGCAACACCGGCACGTGATGCACGTGCACCCGCGCCACGGCGTCGTCGAGAACCTTCAGTCGCTCGGTTTCCAGCTGGTCGGGCCGCGAGTCGATCAGATGCAGCTCGATGTCGTGCCGGGCCAGGATCCGCGCGAGCTCGAGACCGACATGCCCGACCCCGAAGATCGCCACCGCCGGGACCACCGGCAGCGGCTCGAGCAGCAGCTTCACCTCGCCGCCACAGCACTGAACTCCATGCTGGTACGGCGCTTTGTCCGACAACGCGACCTCGATGACCTCGGGCTCGCCTACGCCGGTCTCGATCATCGCGCGGGACCGCTCGACCGCCAGAGCCTCCAAGTTGCCGCCGCCGACCGTGGCCCAGGTCCCCTCTGCGGCGACCACCATCTTCGCGCCCGCCTCGCGCGGTGCATGCCCGCGAACGGACATCACCGTCACCAGGACGCCGGGCCGCCGCTGCTCGCGGAGACGCTCGACCGCCTTCATCCATTCCATCTCGGTCGTCACACCCCACTCGGCTCGAGCCGCTCCACGAGGACCGACGACCGGGCCTGGTCCAGTGCCCAGTAGACGGCCTCAGGCGTAGCGGGTGAGGCCAGCTCGACGCTGGTCCCGGCCGGGCCGAACGCCGCGGCGGCCTGCCGCAACGCTTCGCGCACGGAGAACGCCAGCATCAGCGGCGGTTCGCCAACAGCCTTGGAGCCGTAGACGGCGCCGTCCTCGTGAGCCTTCTCCAGCAACTGGACGTTGAAGACCTCGGGCATCTCCGAGAAGCTCGGCAGCTTGTAGGTACTCGCGGCCTGCGTCGCGAGGCGGCCTCGATGAGGTCCGTCGCTCTCGTCCCAGCGCAGGTCTTCGAGTGTCAGCCAGCCGGTGCCCTGCACGAAGCCGCCCTCGATCTGGCCGATGTCGATCAGCGGGCTGAGGCTGTCGCCGACGTCGTGGACGATGTCGACCCGGCGCAACGTGTAGGCGCCGGTGAAGCCGTCCACCTCGACTTCGGCGGCAGCAACGCCGTACGCGAAGTACTTGAACGGTTCGCCGCGCATCGCGTTGGCGTCCCAGTGCAGGCCTTCGGTGCGGTAGAAGCCGGCCGCCCACAGCTGGACGCGCTGGTGGTAGGCGTCGTCGACGAGTTCCTCCCAGCGCAGGCTGTCGCCGTCGAAGGTCAGTCCGTGGGCGATGCCCTCGGTGAACCGTACGTCGCGCGGGCTGATGCCGAGGCGGCCGCCGGCGACCTGTTGGAGGCGCTCCCGGATCTGTTCACAGGCGTTCTTGATCGCCGCGCCGTTCAGGTCGGCGCCGGACGAAGCCGCGGTGGCCGAGGTGTTCGGCACCTTGTCGGTGCGGGTCGGGGCCAGCCGGACGCGAGCCAGCGGGAGCCCGAGCGTGGTGGCGGCGACCTGCAGCATCTTCGTGTGCAGGCCCTGACCCATCTCGGTGCCGCCGTGGTTGATCAGCACCGAGCCGTCCTTGTAGACGTGCACCAGCGCACCGGCCTGGTTGAAGGCGGTGAGGTTGAACGAGATGCCGAACTTCACCGGCGTCATCGCCAGCGCGCGCTTGCGGTGCGGGTGCTCCGCGTTGAACCGCTCGATCTCCGCTCGCCGTCGTACGACGTCGCCGTTGTCCGACACCTGGCTCCAGCAGGACTCCAGCCGGTCAGCGTGCCGCACTGGTTGCCCGTACGGCGTGGTGTCGTTCAACCGGTAGAGATTGCGGCGACGCAGCTCGCTTCCGTCGTACCCGAGCAGAGGTGCGCAGCGGCCGAGCACGTCCTCGACGACGATCATGCCCTGCGGGCCGCCGAAGCCCCGGAAGGCCGTCTGGGACGTCTTGTTCGTCTTGGCGATCCGGCCGTCGACGCGGACGTTGGGGATCCAGTAGCTGTTGTCGATGTGGCACATCGCCCGCGCGAGCACCGGCTCGGACAGGTCGAGACTCCAGCCGCCGTCGGCAGTGAGGGTGGCGTCGAGCGCGACCAGGTGGCCGTCATCGTCGAAGCCGGCCCGCCACTCGCTGTGGAACCCGTGCCGCTTGCCGGACATCGTGATGTCCTGCGTGCGGTTGAGCCGCAGACGCACTGGCCGGCCGGTCAGCGTCGCCCCCAGTGCGGCGATCGCGGCGAACCCGTGCGGCTGCATCTCCTTGCCTCCGAAACCCCCTCCCATCCGGAGACATTGCACGGTCACCTCGTGGCTGGGTACGCCGAGAACGTGGGCGACGATCTCCTGCGTCTCCGACGGGTGCTGCGTACTGCTCTGGACGAAGATCTGACCGCCCTCGTCGACCAGGGCCACTGAGGCATGGGTCTCGAGGTAGAAGTGCTCCTGGCCGGCGAACTCGAACTCGCCCTCGAACACGTGCGCCGCCGTGGCGAGCGAATCCTCGACGTCACCACGCACCAGGTGCCGCCCGGTCCCCTGGAAGCTGCCCGCGTCGATGGCCTCGCGAACCGTCACCAGCGACTCGAGTGGCTCGTACTCGACCTCGACGGCCAACGCACCGAGACGCGCGGCCTCCAGCGTCTCACCGAGCACCCAGCAGATCGCGTGTCCGTGGAACATCGCCTCGGTCGGGAACAACGGCTCGTCGTGCTTCACGCCGGCGTCGTTCACCCCGGGTACGTCGTCGCCCGTGAGAACCCGGACCACGCCAGGGACGTCGTACGCCGGCTTCACCCGAAGATCCGTGATCCGGGCGTGGGTGTGCGGCGACTGGACCGGCCAGGCGTGCAGGACATCGCGGGTGCGGACGACGAGGTCGTCGGTGTAGAGCGCCTTGCCGGTGACATGCAACGCGGCGCTCTCATGCGGAAGCGGCAGACCGACCACGGCCTGCTGCGGACGTTCGGACAGCGAGCTCATGCGTCCACTCCTTCCGAGTAGAACCGGAGCAGCGACTGGCCGAGCATCGCCGAGCGGTACGACGCACTCGCCCGGTGGTCGTCCATCGGCGTACCCTCGGCCGCCATCACCGCAGCCGCCTCACGGACGGTCCGCTCGGTCCATGGCCGGCCGATCAGCGCCTGCTCAGTAGCCACGGCACGCAGCGGTGTGGCGGCTACACCACCGAGTCCGATCCTTGCTCGTCGAACGACGCCGTCCTCGACATCGACGGCGTACCCGATGGCAACACTCGAGATGTCGTCGAAGCGCCGCTTGGCGATCTTGTGGAACGCGGTCAGCGGCTCGAGCGGCAGCGGTACGACGATGGTCCGGATCAGCTCGTCGGCGGCCTTCAGGGTCTCCCGGTAGCCGGTGAAGTAGTCCGCGAGTGGCACGACCCGCTCGCCGCGGCGGGACGCCAGGACGAGCGAGGCGTCCAGAGCCAACAATGCGGGCGGGGCGTCACCGATCGGCGACGCGGTTCCGAGGTTGCCGCCGATGGTCGCGCCGTTGCGGATCAGGCGGGACGCGAACTGCGGGAACATCTGTGCCAGCAGGGGCACACGTCCCGCGAGCAGCCGCTCGATCTCGCTCAGCGTCAGTGCGGCACCGATGCGAACCTCGTCCGGCCCGAAGGTGAACTCGCGCAGCTCGTCCAGCCGGTCCACCGCGACGATCAGCGGCGCCCGGACACCGCGGATGTTCACCTCGACGCCGACATCGGTCGACCCGGCAACAATCTGCGCCTCGGGGCTCTCGGCAAGCAGTTCGAGTACGTCGGCCAGGCTGGCCGGCCGGTGGAACTCCGCTCCGTCGACCGCGATCGCGGTGGCTGCCGGCGGAGGTGGTGGCGCGGACCTGCGGGCTGCCAGGGCGTCGTCAACCGCCGGTTCACCCAGCGCGTACGCTGCGTCCCGGATCGGGCGGTACCCCGTACACCGGCACAGGTTTCCGCTCAGCGAGTGCAGGTCGAAGCCGTTCGGGCCGTGCTCGTGGTCGCAGTGCCCGTTGGACGTCGTACGCGTAGAGCGGTAGAACTCGGCGGCCATGCTGCACACGAAGCCCGGAGTGCAGTAGCCACACTGCGATCCACCCCGGACGGCGATCTCCTGCTGAACCGGGTGCAGTTCGGCCGGTGAGCCCAGGCCCTCGGAGGTGATGACCTCCTGACCGTCCAGGGACCCGACTGGCAGCAGGCATGCGTTCACCGCGGTCCACTCGGTCGGGGCGTCGGTCCCGGGCCGCGCGACGAGCACGGAACACGCCCCGCACTCACCCTCGGCGCAGCCCTCCTTCGCTCCGGTCAGGCCACGGTCGCGGAGCCAGTCCAGCGCGTTCGTGTGGACGGTCACGTCACCGATGGTGATCTGCTCACCGTTGACCGTGATCGAGGGTGCCTGCGTTGTCGTCGTACTCATCGGCTACTGCTCCAGCGTGTTCTTGCACTATGGATCGGGTTGGCATCGGAAAGGAAGTCGTCGAACCGGTACCCAGCGATCTTGGCGATCTCCAGCAGCGCGGCGGCGTGCTCCTGGTTCTCGCAGTTGTCCAGCCGCTCCCGGCCCTGCTCGACGATCCGGTCGAAGGAGTCCGCGTCCCGGACCGAGATCACCAGCGGGAAGCCGAACCGCTCGCGGTACGCCTCGGTGATCGTGGCCAGTTCGTCACGGTCCGGTTCGGCCAGGAAGGTCAGGCCGTGGGCCGACTGGTCCCGCAGCGACGCCTCGCCACCGAGGCCGTCGGCGACGAACTGCGAGCCGAGCTGCGGGTAGGACTCGATCAGCTGGCGCTGCTCCTCGTGCGATCCGGAGAACAGAGCCTCCTGGAACGACCGGCGCAGGGCGTGGGTGTCGGTGAAGGGCCGCATCTCCCAGGCCCGCTCGACCATCCAGCGCGGACCCTGGAACAGGCCGGCGAAGGTCTCGACGAACTCGTCGCGGCTCATCTTGTTCACCTGGTCCAGCCGGATCGAGTCGCCCGGCTGGCCGGCCACCGCGGGACCGAAGTCCTTGCCCACGTGGTGGAAGAGGATGTTCAGCAGGATCGCGGTCAGGCTGCCCAGCGTGATGCCGCTGCCGAAGATGATCTCGGCCCAGCCCGGTACCGCCTGGGCGACCTGCGGCTGCGCGGTCACGTACATGGCCAGGCCGAGGCTGGTGGCCACGATGACCACGTTGCGGTGGTCGTGGAAGTCGACCTTGGCCAGGGTCTGGATCCCGACGACGGCCACGGTGGCGAACATCGCCAGGGCGGCGCCGCCCAGGACCGGGTGCGGGATGCCGGCCACGATGGCGCCGGCCTTGGGGATCAGGCCGAGCAGGATCATGATCGCGCCGGCCGCCGCCACCACCCACCGGCTCTTCACCCGGGTCAGCCGGACCAGGCCGACGTTCTCGGCGAAACACGTGTAGGGGAAGGAGTTGAAGACACCACCGATGGTGGTGGACAGTCCGTCGGCGCGCAGGGCCCGGGCGACGTCCTCGCGGCCGATCCGCTTCTCCACGATCTCGCCGGTCGCGAACACGTCACCGGTGGTCTCGACCGCGGTGATCAGCATGACCACGACCATCGAGATGATCGCCGCGATCGAGAACTGCGGCCAGCCGAAGTGGAACGGCGTCGTGACACCGACCCAGTCCGAGCCGCTGACCGCGCCGAAGTGGGCGTCCCCGAAGGCCCACGCGACCACGGTGCCAGCGACCAGGCCGACCAGGACGGCGATCGTGGCCATGAACCCCTTGAAGACCCGCTGGATCAGCACGATCAGCGCGAGTGTGCCGAGCGCGTAGGCCAGGTTCTTGCCGCTGGTCGGGTCGGACGTGGGACCGGCGCCGCCGGTCGCGTCCCCGGCCGCCACCGGCAGCAGCGCCAGACCGATGATCGTGATCACCGAGCCGGTCACGACCGGCGGGAAGAACCGGATCAGCCTGCTGAAGAACGGGGCCAGGAAGAAGGTGACCAGACCGGCGACGATCACCGCGCCGTAGATGACCAGCAGGCCGTCGGTCCCGCCGCCCGCAGCCAGGCCGATCGCGATCATCGGCGACACCGCGGTGAACGTCACACCCTGCAGCAGCGGCAGCCGGACCCCGACCTTCCAGAACCCGACCGACTGGATGATCGAGGCGATACCGCAGGTGAACAGGTCGGCGTTGATCAGGTGGATGAGTTGCTCGGTGCTGAGCCCGATCGAGTTCGCCAGCAGGATCGGTACGATCACTGCGCCGGCGTAGAACGCCAGGACGTGCTGGAAGCCGTAGACGGCGAGCTTGCCCGGGGGCAGGACCTCGTCGACGGGGTGACGGCTTGCGCGGCGGCTCGGCGTTCGCAGGATTGCCATGTTCGGCACCTTCCTCGGATGGGCTCGGGGGGCGCGGCGTTTAGTGATCTGCACGACAGCATCTGCTCACGCCGACCGCGTTTGCACCCCGTGAACCTCTGAAGATCACCCGCTCCGGCAGGCCTTGTTTTGTGTGATCACCCAAACCAGGCGGTTCAGAGCGACTTGAGAGCGAGGAACACGTCCACCCGGTCCTCGAGCCGGGACAGATCGCGTCCGGTCAGTTGCTCTATGCGTTCGATCCGGTAGCGAACCGTGTTGACATGCAGGTGTAAAGCCTCGGCTGCCCGCGACCACGAGCCGTCGCAGGCGAGGAACTCCTGCAACGTGGTGAGCAGGTCGCCATGGGTACGACGATCGTGCTCGAGCACCGGCCCGAGCACCCGATGGGTGTAGGTACGCCGTACGTCGTCCGGCACCGTGGCGAGCAGGAGCACGTGCGAGGCGACCTCTTCCGAGGTGACCACCGAGACCGGCGTAGTGGCGGCCCGAGCCACCCGGTGAGCGAACCGCGCCTCTTCGAGCGCTCCTGCCAACGCGTCGACGGAGGTCTCGCCACTGACACCGACCCCGAGCCTCGCCCGCACGAGCCCCGGCGAGAGCCGGCCAAAAGCCCTCCGCAGCTGGTCCGGCAGCCCGGGGACGAACGGCAACAACGCAACCAGGACACCGTCACGCCCCGGCGCTACCACCGCGGGCCCGACCGTGAGTGCGACGTCCTCGAGCAGCGTGATCGCGACCTCGCTCGGTCCGTCGTCCCGGAGTTCGGCCACCGCGACCACCATCGCCAGATCCGAGCGCGCACCCGCTTGCCGGAGCCGCGCAGCGACCTCGGCATGTGGAGCGCCGGTCTCGACTAGGGCCAGCGCGTCAGCCACCAGAGGTCGCAGCGCCATTCGCCCTTCGTCCCGGCGGGCCCGGTCCAGCGCGGCGATCGCGCACAGCTCATGCACCGCCTCGACATGGTCGCGGGACCACTCCGTGTGGTCGCCCTCGATGACCAGCACCCACGCGGTCAGCCGATTGCCCAGACCCGACCCGACCGGGAAGAGGCTGTACGGCGTACCGCCGGCATCCGCGAGCGCAGGGGTGCGATCCGCGGTCAGGAACCGGCGTGAGATCACGTCGAGGATCTCTTCGTCCAACTCGCCGGGCCCTGGTACGACGTGCCGCCCGGTCGGCGTGATCACGCGGCAGTCGTGCCCGATCTCGGCCGTGATGCGGTCCGCGAGTTCGTCGAGGCTCCGGCCGGACGCGATCGACGACAGCATCTGGCGCTGACGCACCAGGCTCGCGGACAGCCGGGCACCCCTGTCGACCGAGCCCGCGGCAGCGACGTACTCGGTCACATCCGCGAACGCCACCTCCGTGGGGACCTCGACGAGGGTGACGTGATGGCGGCGGCAGGCCTCGAGCAGGTCGACGGGGACGGTGCCGAGCAATGCCTTCCCGGCCAGGATCGTGGTGGCACCGCGTTTGGCCATCGAGGTCACGAAGGTCTCGCTGTCGGCTTCGCTGCGGCGCCAGACCAGACCGGTGAGGACCAGCTCGCCGCCGCTCAGGTAGCGGCCGGGTTCGAGCAGGTCGGTGGTGACCAGCCGGCCGATCGGACGCTCGAGTGCCTCGTCGGCCAGGTGCAGCAGGCGAAGCCCCAGTTCAGGCGCGTCGAGCAGCTCGGACAGCAGCACGGCGCACCTCCTTCGGCCGGCCTGCGATCGGCATGGTGACCGGTCCTCAGAGGAACGTACAACGCCCTGAGGTACGCCGGAACCACGACCCACCCTTGACGCCGTCCTGATCCCGCGCCTATCGTCCTTTCGCAGAACAGAAACTAACTTCCGCAATACGGAAAGTTGAGATGCCATGAGTAACCCGCTGCGCTACACGGTGAACTGCTCGCTGCTGTTCACCGAGTTGCCTCTGCTGGAGCGCCCGGCGGCCGCCCGGCGGGCCGGTTTCGGTGCCGTCGAGTTCTGGTGGCCGTTCGTCGAGGCGGTGCCGACGGACCGGCACGTCGACGCGTTCGCGACCACGATCGAGGACGCCGGAGTCCAGTTGACCGGCCTGAACTTCTTCGCCGGCGACATGCCCGGCGGCGACCGCGGCCTGGTGTCCTGGCCGAAACGGTCCGGCGAGTTCCGGGACAACATCGACGTCACCGTCGGCATCGGCGAGCGACTCGGTTGCCGGGCTTTCAACGCCCTCTACGGCAACCGGTCGGATGGCCACTCCGCGAGCGAGCAGGACGACCTCGCGGTCGAGAACCTCGCGCTCGCCGCTCAGGCCGCTGCCCGGATCGACGGCACTGTGCTGGTCGAGCCGGTCAGCGGTGCCGAGAGGTATCCGCTGCTGACCGCGGCCGACGTACTGGCCGTGATCGACCGGGTGCCGGCGTCGAACGTCGGGCTGCTCGCGGACCTCTACCACCTCGCGGTCAACGGCGACGACGTCGATCGGGTGATCGCGGAGCACACCGACCGCATCGCCCACGTGCAGATTGCCGACGCACCCGGTCGCAACGAGCCAGGCACCGGCACGCTCTCGCTCGACCGGCAGCTCACCGCCCTCGCCGCCAACGGCTACTCCGGCTGGATCGGCCTGGAGTACAAGCCGTCCACCACCACCGTCGACAGCTTCGGCTGGCTACCGCGCGGGCGTCGCGCCGTGGCCGGCTGAGACACCTTTGGAGATTCCGACATGACGAACATCGCCTTCATCGGCCTCGGCATCATGGGCAGCCCGATGGCCGTCCACCTGGCCGAAGCCGGTCACACCGTCGCCGGCCTCGACCGCACTCCCGAGCGCGGCGCTCCGCTGGTCGAGGCCGGCGGCCGCCTCGCGACCTCGGTCGCGGACGCGGTCAAGGGCGCCGACGTCATCTGCGTGATGGTGCCGGACTCGCCCGACGTCGAGGACGTGCTGGTCTCCGACGGCGGCGTCTTCCAGCACGCCGAGACCGGCTCGCTGATCATCGACTTCTCCAGCATCCGGCCGGATGTCACCCAGCAACTGGCCGAGCAGGCCCGGGCGCTCGGCTTCCGGGTGCTGGACGCTCCCGTCTCGGGCGGCGAGGCCGGCGCGAAGAACGCCGCGCTCTCGATCATGGTCGGCGGCGACGCCGACGACTTCGAGGCCGCCAAGCCGCTGTTCGACGTGGTCGGCAAGACCGTCGTCCACGTGGGACCGAGCGGCTCCGGCCAGACCGTCAAGGCGGCCAACCAGCTGATCGTTGCCGCCAACATCCAGGCGCTGTCCGAGGCAGTCATCTTCCTGGAGGCGTACGGCGTCGACACCAAGGCCGCCCTGGAGGTCCTCGGCGGCGGTCTGGCCGGCTCGACCGTGCTGAACCAGAAGAAGGAGAACATGCTCTCCCGCTCCTTCCAGCCGGGCTTCCGGATCGACCTGCACCACAAGGACATGGGCATCGTCACCGCCGCCGCTCGTGAGGCCGGGGTCGCCGTACCGCTGGGCTCGCTGGTCGCGCAACTGGTGGCCTCCGCTCGGGCCAACGGCGACGGCGGCCTCGACCACTCCGCGCTGCTGCGCGGCGTGGAGCGACTGTCCGGACTCGAGTCGTTGAGCGGGCAGGTCGGCTGATGGCCCGCATGCGCGCGGTCGACGCGGCAGTCCTGATCCTGGAGAAGGAAGGATCCACCCAGACCTTCGGGCTGCCCGGTGCCGCGATCAACCCCTTCTACAGCGCGATGAAGAAGCACGGCGGGATCAAGCACGTGCTGGCCCGTCACGTCGAGGGCGCCTCGCACATGGCTGAGGGTTACACCCGTGCGCGCGCCGGAAACATCGGCGTCTGCGTCGGTACGTCGGGACCGGCTGGAACCGACATGATCACCGGCCTGTACTCGGCCTCGGCCGACTCGATCCCGATCCTGTGCATCACCGGTCAGGCACCGGTGGCCAAGCTGCACAAGGAGGACTTCCAGGCCGTCGACATCTCGTCGATCGCCAAGCCGGTCGCGAAGTGGGCCGTCACGGTGATGGAGCCGGCCCAGGTGCCGGGGACGTTCCAGAAGGCCTTCCAGCTGATGCGCGAGGGCCGTCCGGGTCCCGTACTCATCGACCTGCCGGTGGACGTCCAGGTGGCCGAGATCGACTTCGACATCGAGACGTACGAGCCGCTGCCGGTCGCCAAGCCGGCCGCGACGCGAGCCCAGGCCGAGAAGGCGCTCACGCTGCTGAACGACGCCGAACGGCCGCTGATCGTGGCCGGCGGTGGCGTGGTCAACGCCGACGCGGCTGACGTGCTGGTCGAGTTCGCCGAGCTCGTCGGCGTACCGGTCGTCCCGACCCTGATGGGCTGGGGCGCGATCCCGGACGACCACCCGCTGACCGCCGGCATGGTTGGTCTGCAGACCTCACACCGGTACGGCAACGCCACGCTGCTGGCCTCGGACCTGGTGTTCGGCATCGGCAACCGCTGGGCCAACCGGCACACCGGCTCCGTCGAGACCTACACCAAGGACCGCAAGTTCATCCACGTCGACATCGAGCCGACCCAGATCGGCCGGGTCTTCGCGCCGGACTACGGCATCGCCTCCGACGCCGGCCTGGCGCTCGAGGTGTTCGTCGAGGTGGCGCGCGACTGGGCTGCCGCGGGTCGGCTGGCGGACCGTTCGGCGTGGGTGGCGGAGTGCCGCGAGCGCCGTACGAAGCTGCAGCGCAAGACGCACTTCGACAGTGTGCCGATCAAGCCGCAGCGCGTGTACGAGGAGATGAACCGGGCCTTCGGACCCGACACCCGCTACGTCAGCACCATCGGGTTGTCCCAGATCCAGGCGGCTCAGATGCTGCACGTGTACCGCCCGCGGCACTGGATCAACGCCGGCCAGGCCGGACCGCTCGGCTGGACCGTGCCCGCCACGCTGGGGGTTGCGGTGGCCGATCCGGAGAGCACCGTCGTCGCGCTGTCGGGTGACTACGACTTCCAGTTCCTGATCGAGGAACTGGCGGTGGGTGCGCAGTTCAACATCCCCTACATCCACGTCGTCGTGAACAACTCGTACCTGGGCCTGATCCGTCAGGCACAGCGCGGATTCGACATGGACTTCTGCGTGCAACTCTCGTTCGAGAACATCAACAGCCCCGAGGTCAACGGCTACGGCGTCGATCACGTCAAGGTCGCCGAAGGTCTCGGCTGCAAGGCGATCCGCGTCTCCGAGCCGGACGAGATCCTGCCGGCCCTGGAACAGGCCAAGAAGCTCATGGTCGAGTACCAGGTCCCGGTCGTGGTCGAAGTCATCCTCGAGCGCGTCACCAACGTCTCCATGGGTCTGGAGATCGACAACATCAACGAGTTCGAAGATCTGGCCGAGACTCCCGAAGACGCCCCGACCGCGATCGCCCCACTCCGCTGATGCAGGCTTCGTTTGTTCCCCCGCCCCGAGCGGAGCGAGGGGCGGGGTTTCGGGTGGTTGTTGCCTCTGACAAGTTCAAGGGCAGCCTGACCAGCAACCAGGTCGCGGTGGCGGTGCGCGAGGGCGTACGCCGGGTCAACCCCGACGCGACTGTGGACGCCGTACCAGTGGCTGACGGCGGCGACGGCACCCTCGCCGCCGCCGCCGCCGCCGGCTTCGATCTGATCCCGGTGACGGCGTCCGGCCCCACCGGAGAATCTGTCCGCACCGGCTACGCCCGGCGTGACGACGTCGCCGTCGTGGAGCTCGCTGACGTCTCCGGCCTGGTGCGTCTCCCCGGCGGCCGACAGGCTCCGCTGACCGCAACCTCACGCGGCACCGGTGAGCTGATCGCCGCCGCGATCACCAGCGGCTGCACCCGAATCATCCTCGGCATCGGCGGCAGCGCCTGCACCGACGGCGGAGCCGGCCTGGTCCGCGCACTGGGCGCCAAGCTGTACGACGCCAACGGCGCGGACCTCGCGGAGGGTGGCGCGGCCTTGAGCGCGTTGGCGTCCGTCGACCTAACCGCACTCACCGAGCGCCTGGCAGGCGTCGAGATAGTCGTCGCCTGCGACGTGGACAACCCGCTGACCGGCCCGTCCGGCGCGGCAGCCACGTACGGACCGCAGAAAGGCGCCAACCCCGCGCAGGTCGGACAGTTGGACAGCGCACTGGCCCACTGGGCCGACCTCGTCGGCGGCGCTCGTGGAGCGGCGCGTCAAGCCGAAGCCGGGACCGGAGCTGGATCCGGAGCCCGAGCGGTGGGCGCCGATCTCCACGACGCGCCCGGCGCCGGAGCTGCTGGCGGGGTGGGGTTTGCGGCGCTGGCGTTGCTCGGCGCGGAGCTGGGGCCTGGCATCGAGCTCATGCTGGACCTGGTCGGCTTCCATCACCAGCTGATCGGCGCGGACCTCGTCGTCACCGGCGAGGGTGCGCTCGACGAGCAGACGCTGCACGGGAAGGCGGCCGCCGGTGTGGCGGCCGCGGCCGGAGCCGTCGGCATCCCGGTGGTCGCGGTCTGCGGGACCAACCGGCTCGACCACGACCGCCTCCGCGAGGCCGGGATCACCGCGGCCTACGCCCTGACCGACCTGGAGCCCGACGTACGGCGGTGCATCGCCGAGCCGATCCCGCTGCTGCGGCGACTCGGTGAACGGATCGCGGTCGATCACCTGGCGAGATCTACGATGACACCAACCGAGAGGGGCGTCGTATGACCGCGCTAGACCTCGTCATCCGATCTCGCCGCGTGGTGAGCACCGCGGGTGAGGTGGCTCGCGCGGTCGGGGTGCGAGACGGCCGGATCGCCGCCGTCGCGCCGTACGACGCCGATCTCGACAGCACCGACGAGCTGACGTTGAACGACGACGAAGTGCTGATGCCCGGCCTCGTCGACTCCCACGTTCACGTGAACGATCCCGGTCGGACCGAGTGGGAAGGCTTCACCAGCGCGACCCGGGCGGCGTCGGCCGGTGGCGTCACCGCGATCATCGACATGCCGCTCAACAGCATCCCGCCGACCTGCGACGTACCGGCCCTCGAGCTCAAGCGGAAAACTGCCGCGAGCCAGGCCTACGTCGACACCGGCTTCTGGGGTGGGGCGATCCCCGCAAACCTGGACCAGCTCCGCCCGCTGCACGACGCCGGCGTCTTCGGCTTCAAGTGCTTCCTGCTGCACTCGGGCGTCGACGAGTTCCCGCCACTGGATCCGACCGAACTCGAGCCAGTCATGCGCGAGATCGCCTCCTTCGCCGGGCTGCTGATCGTGCACGCCGAGGATGCGCACGGAATCGACGGCGCTCCGGCAGCACACGGCGCGAGCTACCGAGACTTCCTGCAGTCCCGCCCCCGCGAGGCGGAGAACAAGGCCGTTGCCGACGTCATCGAGGCCGCCCGCCGGACCGGTTGCCGCGTCCACATCCTGCACGTGTCCAGTTCCGACGTACTGCCGCTCCTCGCGAAAGCCCGCCGCGACGGAGTCCGGATCACTGCGGAGACCTGCCCGCACTACCTCACGTTCAGCGCCGAGGAGATCCCGGACGGCGCGACGCAGTACAAGTGCTGCCCGCCCATCCGCGAGGCAGCCAATCGTGACCAGCTGTGGAACGGCCTGCGGGACCGAACCATCGACCTGGTCGTCTCCGACCACTCGCCCTCGACCGTCGACCTCAAACGCCTGGACACCGGCGACTTCGGCGAGGCCTGGGGCGGTATCGCCTCACTCCAGCTCGGCCTGCCTGCGGTGTGGACCGAAGCACGCCGCCGCGGCTTCACCCTGACCGACGTCGCCCGCTGGATGTGCCAAGCACCGGCGGCGCAGACGGGTCTGCAGCACAAGGGCAGCATCGAGGTCGGGTACGACGCGGACTTCGGCGTCTTTGCACCGGACGAGACGTTCGTGGTGGACGTCAACACCCTGCACCACAAGAACGCCATCACCCCGTACGACGGACGGCCGCTCGACGGCGTCGTCCGCAGCACCTGGCTGCGTGGCGAACCCGTCGACATCGAGGCGGGCCCTCGGGGCCGCCTGCTGACCCGAGGAGGACAAGGATGACAGCGCCGCGGTACTACTCTCCGAGTGGCGGGCTGCCCGCGCAGACCGACCTGACCACCGACCGCGCCGTCTTCACCGAGGCGTACGCCGTCCTGCCGCGCGGAACCATGCGCGACATCGTCACCAGCAGGCTGCCGTTCTGGGACGACACCCGGCTGTGGGTGATCGCCCGGCCGCTGTCCGGGTTCGCGGAGACGTTCTCGCAGTACATCGTCGAGGTCGCGCCGGGCGGCGGCAGCGACAAGCCGGAGACCGACCCGAGCGCCGAGGTGGTCGTGTTCGTTGTCGAAGGCAACGTGACGCTGACCATCAGCGGTGAGAAGCACGACCTCGGGCCGGGCGGGTACGCGTTCCTGCCGCCGTCGGCCGACTGGACGCTGCACAACACCAGCGAGCAGGTCGCCCGGTTCCACCTGGTCCGGAAGGCCTACGAGCGGGTCGAGGGGATCGACGTACCCGAAGCGTTCGTCACGAACGAGGTCGACGTCGAGGGGGTGGAGATGCCCGACACCGAGGGCCGGTGGAAGACGCAGCGGTTCGTCGACCCGGACGACGTACGCCACGACATGCACGTCAACATCGTCAGCTTCGAGCCCGGCGGCGTGATCCCGTTTCCCGAGACCCACGTGATGGAACACGGTCTGTACGTGCTCGAGGGCAAGGCGGTCTACCTGCTGAACAAGGACTGGGTCGAGGTCCAGGAGGGCGACTTCATGTGGTTGCGGGCGTTCTGCCCGCAAGCCTGCTACGCCGGGGGACCGGGCCGGTTCCGCTACCTGCTCTACAAGGACGTCAACCGGCACCCGAAGCTGACCCTCTGAACCACGACAGTGGATGGGTGCCCGACTACGAGATCGTCCGCGCCGACGACCCGCGCTGTGCCGAACTCGAGGCAGCCGGCTACGAGATCGTCGGCGAATCCTGGGCCGGGGATCACCAGGTTCAGCACCGGCGGCGCCGCGATGAACTCGGCCAGCATCGGCGCCAACGAGGCCCTCGGCTACACGCTGACCGAGCGGTGGCGCTCGTACGCCCCTAAAGGCTGATGGTCACAGGCCGCTGCGGTGGGCTGAGCGGGTCGGTGGCCAGGCGGGCGTGCCGCTCGACGTCGTACCGCGTGCCGTCGTACGCGAGCCGCTGACGCTCGAGGCCCTCGTAGAGGAAACCGGCGCTGCCGGCCACCCCGCACGAGGCCGGGTTGTTCATCCGGTGACCGAGCTCGAGCCGGTAGAGACCGGCGTCCTGGTGGGCCCAGTTGGCCAGCGCGCGAAGAGCGTCCCGGGCGATGCCCTGGCCGCGGACCTCGGCGAGTGTCCAGTACCAGGTCCAGCCCACCTGGTGCCGGTCGATGTTCGTCACCGCGACGCAGCCGATCGGGTGGTCGTCGGCGTCTGCGACGGCGTACACGTGCCCGTTGTCCAGGTCGGCGACCCGGCCGATCCAGTCGACCGCAGAGGCCGTGTCCACGATCCCGCCCTGGTACACCATCTCGGGATCCTGGTGCGCCGCCGACAACCGCAGCGCATCAGCTGTCCGCCACCGCCGAAGTTCCAGCTGCCCCAGGCCATATCCCATCCATCGAATCTACCGCCGACACCTCCCGGGCAAACCCTCTCCCGGCGCGTACACCCGCGGACGGGCGTCCCGATCGCGAGGCGGGCAGGATAGGCGCATGGCATATCTGGATTTCAGGGATCAGGTCGTCGTGGTGACCGGCGCCAGCAGCGGGATCGGTGCCGCGGCGGCGGTCGGGTTCGCGGAGACCGGGGCGACGGTCGCGCTGCACTACCACCGCAACTCCGACGGCGCGAAGCACACGCTGGGAGCGGTCCAGACGGCGGGCGGTACGGCGTCCGTGCACCAGGCCGACCTGGCCGACCCAGCCTCGGCGGGCATGCTGATCGACGACGTGCTGGCGAAGCACGGGCGGATCGACGTACTGGTGAACAACGCCGGTGACCTGGTCAACCGCTCGCCGGTGACCGACGTACCGGACGAGGAGTTCCACCGGATCCTCGACGTGAACCTGACCTCGGTGTTCGCGCTCTCCCGCCGGATCGTGCCGGTGTTCCGCGGGCAGGGCGGCGGCAGCATCATCAACGTCACCTCGATCGCCGGCCGGCACGGCGGGGGTGGCGGGTCGGTCGTGTACGCGACCAGCAAGGGCGCGGTCAGCACCTTCACCCGCGGTCTGGCCAAGGAACTCGCGCCGGACGGCATCCGCGTCAACGCGATCTCGCCGGGCGTGATCAAGACCCCGTTCCACGATCGGCACACCGCCGAGGAGCAGCTGAACGGGATGATCGCGACCATCCCGATGGGCCGCACCGGTACGCCGCACGAGTGTGTCGGCACCATCCTGTTCCTGGCCTCGGAGCGGATGAGCTCCTACGTCACCGGCCAGATCATCGAGGTCAACGGCGGCCAACTGATGCCATAAGCAACGGGCTCTGGCGGCGGACGGGCCGCCGCCAGAGCCCGGTGTGCCCTACTGCGACAGAGTGCGGAAACGGTGGGCCGACAGCGGCAGGAAGACCGCGATCAGCACCAACGGTCCGATGACTGCCGCTGCCTCGGCGTGAGTACCGATCCAGCTGGCTGTCGAGGACGGGTCGGGGTTACCGAAGAGCGCCCGGGATGCGGTTGCGGTGGCGGACAGTGGATTCCACTGAGCAATGGTTCCGAGCCACTCCGGCATCGTGGAGGTGGCGACGAAGGCGCTGGACAGGAAGCCGATCGGCCAGACCAGCACCTGCACCATCGTCACGCTCTGCGCGTTCTTCACCGTCAGCCCGATGAAGATCCCCACCCACAGCAACGCGAACCGCAGCAACAGCAGCAATCCGAACGCCGCCAGCGCCGACGGCAACCCTTCGTGGAACCGCCAGCCGAGCGCGAGCCCGGCCGCGATCAGTACGATCAGCGTCACCGCCGAGTCGAGCATGTCCGCGATGCACCGCCCGAGGACGACGGCCGCCGAGCTCATCGGCAGCGACCGGAACCGGTCCGTCACTCCCTTGTCCTTGTCCTGGGTGACCGCCGTCATCGTGCCTTCCAGGCCGAACAGCATCGCCAGCGCGAAGATGCCCGGCACCAGGAGCTCGTAGTACGACTGACCGTCCGGGAAGTCCATCGCGCCGCCGAGCAGCGCGCCGAACATCAGCAGCATCAGCACCGGGAAGAACCAGTTGAAGATGATCAGCCCCGGCTGCATCCGCCAGTGCACCAACGTCCGCCGCGCGATCGTCCAACTGTCCGCCAAAGCCCAACCAAAGGCTGTCATGCTGCCACCCCCGGGCCGGTCAGGTGGAGGAAGACCTCGTCGAGGGTCGGTCTGCGCAACGTGATGTCCTCCGGTTCGATTCTTGCCTCGTGCAATGAATTCGCGATCGACACCAGCGCCCGGGTGCGGTCCTTGACCGGCACACTGATCCGTACGTCGTTGACCCGGATCTCGCCGTCCGCCAGAGGTTCCGCCAACTCGACCACGCGTGCCACCTCCGCCGGATCCGCCAGCACCAGGTCCAGCCAGTCCGACCCGAGCCGGGTCTTCAGTTCGTCCGGAGTGCCCTCGGCAACGACAACCCCTTCCTTGAGCATCGAGATCCGGTTCGCCAGTTGATCCGCCTCCTCCAGGTACTGCGTAGTCAGCAACACCGTCGTCCCGCCGTCGACCAGTTGCCGAATGGCGGACCACACCTCGAGCCGCCCGGCCGGGTCCAGCCCGGTGGTCGGCTCGTCCACGAACAGCACCGCCGGCGCCACGATCAGGCTCGCGGCCAGGTCGAGCCGCCGCCGCATCCCGCCGGAGTACTTCGTCACCGCCTGGCCGGCCGCCTCGGTCAGGCTGAACCGCTCGAGCAGTTCGTCCGCCCGTCGTACCGCGGTCGCATGGCCCAGGTGGTTCAGCCGGCCGAACATCACCAGGTTCTGCTTGCCGGTCAGCACTTCGTCGACCGCCGAGTACTGGCCGACGAGTCCGATCCGGCGACGTACCTCCGCGCCTTGGCGGCGTACGTCGTACCCCGCGATCGTCGCCGTACCGGAATCCAGTTCGAGCAGTGTGGACAGGATCCGCACCGCTGTCGTCTTGCCGGCGCCGTTGGGGCCGAGGAGCCCCGTCACGGTGCCGGCGGTGACCTCCAGGTCGAAACCGTTCAGACCTGCCCCGTCGGTGCCGCCTTTGTAGTTCTTCCGTACGCCGACGGCCTCGATCACACGTTCCGTAGTCACTTCCCACCTCTCGCCGGGTTGAACCGTAGAGTGTACCGTACACTGTACGACTCAGGTACGATCGGGTCAACGACGAGCGGTTGGAGTTTGTTCCCTTGAGTCCGAAGAAGGCGGCAGCGCCCGATCCGGCGCGCAGTCTGGCGCTGCTGTGGGGCAGTCACACGAAGGCAGGCCGATCCGGCCTGACGGTGCGGTCGATCGTCGACACCGCGATCGAGCTGGCCGACGCGAACGGGCTCGAGGCGGTCTCGATGCGGATGGTGGCCGAGCAGCTGAAGGTCGGCACGATGTCGCTCTACACGCACGTCCCGGGCAAGGGCGAGCTGACCGACCTGATGTTCGACACCGTGTACGGCGACCTGTACGCCGACGTCGACGAGCCGGCCCGGCAGCCAGGCGGCTGGCGGGGCGCGCTGGAGTTCATCGCCCAGCGCAACTGGGACGTGCTCACCAAGCACGCGTGGATCCACGAGGTCCCGACGATGCGGAACGCACTGGGCCCCAACATCACGCTGAAGTACGAGGCCGAGCTCCGTCCGCTGGACGGCCTCGGCCTGACCGACGTCGAGATGGACTCGGCCCTGACGCTCGTCCTCACCCACGTCCACGGCACGGCCCGCGCCGGCGCCGAACAACTCCGCACCCAACGCGACACCGGCCTGTCCGATCAGGAATGGTGGCGAGAGATATCCCCGACCCTGACCCACGTCATGGCCGGTGCGGCCGACCGCTTCCCGGTGGCCGGCCGCGTAGGCACCTCAGTCGGCGAACACTTCCAGTCCGTCATCGACCCAGCCCATGCCCTCTCCTTCGGCCTGACCCGGATCCTCGACGGCATCTCGTTGCTGATCGACGAGCGCTAGCCGTTGAGCAGATCCTCGAACGGGGTGGGGTTCTCGTACGGGTCGGCCTGCGTGGGGGTTTCGTGGTGGAGGCTCGCCACCAGTTCCGTCGCGGCCTGTGCGATCCGGGTCCGGAGCTTGGTCGCGCCGGTGCCCCAGTCGGTCGAGGCGGCGTACACGCCGGTGGCGACGGGGAGCGCCTTCAAGTAGGCGAACAGGGGGCGAAGGGCGAAATCGAGCACCAGCGAGTGGCGCTCAGTGCCGCCGGTCGCGCCGAGCAGGATCGGCTTGCCGGCCAGTGCCTTGTCGTCGAGTACGTCGAAGAACATCTTGAACAGCCCGCTGTACGACGCGCTGAACGTCGGGGTCACCGCGATCACCGCATCCGCCTGGGTGACCGTGTCGAGCACCTTGCTCAGCTCCTCGGACGGGAAGCCGGTGAGCAGGTTGTTCGTCAGGTCGTGCGCGTAGTCGCGCACCTCGATGGTCTCGACCCGCGACGCGATCCCGCGACCGGACAACTCGTCCCGAACCGCGGCCGCCAGTTGGTCGGCGAGTAGCCGGGACGACGAAGGTGTCGTCAGCCCGGCCGTCACCACGGCGATCATACGCTCGGTCATGCTGTCGGCTCCTCGATCGTCTCCAGGTCGCGGGCCCGCTCGGCCGCAGCCTTCAGTGAAGCGTGATTCGGTGCGTCCGGCACATGCGCCGGCTTCTTGGCGGCGAACTCCTTGCGCAGCACCGGAACGACCTCGGACCCGAGGATGTCCAGCTGCTCCAGCACGGTCTTCAACGGCAGTCCGGCGTGGTCCATCAGGAACAGCTGCCGCTGGTAGTCACCGAAGTGCTCCCGGAACGTCAGCGTCCGCTCGATCACCTGCTGCGGGCTCCCGACCGTCAACGGCGTCTCCCGGCTGAAGTCCTCCAGCGACGGACCGTGCCCGTAGACCGGCGCGTTGTCGAAGTACGGCCGGAACTCCCGCACCGCGTCCTGCGAGTTCTTCCGCATGAAGACCTGACCGCCGAGTCCGACGATCGCCTGGTCCGCGGCGCCGTGCCCGTAGTGCTCGAAGCGGCTGCGGTAGAGCTCGATCATCCGCTTGGTGTGCGTGACCGGCCAGAAGATGTTGTTGTGGAAGAAGCCGTCACCGTAGTACGCCGCCTGCTCGGCGATCTCGGGCGACCGGATCGACCCGTGCCAGACGAACGGCGGTACGCCGTCCAGTGGTCGAGGCGTCGCGGTGAAGCCCTGCAACGGCGTACGGAACTTGCCTTCCCAGTCGACCACGTCCTCGCGCCAGAGCCGGCGCAGCAGGGCGTAATTCTCGACCGCGAGGGCGATGCCGTTGCGGATGTCCTGGCCGAACCACGGGTACACCGGGCCGGTGTTGCCGCGACCCATCATCAGGTCGACCCGGCCGTCGGCGAGGTGCTGCAGCATCGCGTAGTCCTCGGCGATCTTCACCGGGTCATTGGTGGTGATCAGGGTGGTCGCGGTCGACAGGATCAGCTTCGACGTCTTCGCCGCGATGAACCCGAGCTGCGTGGTCGGGGAGGACGGGACGAACGGCGGGTTGTGGTGCTCACCCTGGGCGAACACGTCCAAGCCCACCTCTTCGGCCTTCAGCGCGATCGTCACCATCGCCTTGATCCGCTCGCCTTCGCTCACGGTCCGGCCGGTGGTCGGGTCCTCGGTCACGTCACCGACGCTGAACACACCGAACTGCATCCTGTCCTCCTCAGACTTGGTAGTTAACTATTAAACTACCTTTGCCCCGCATAACGCCAATCCATGGTCCGGGCATTCCCCGCTCTTGTCAGGTCGGGTCCATGTGGTGAAACCTGTTCCCACCACGCGAAACCTCACCGCCCCGAGGAGCGTTCATGTCGCACCGCCTGACCCGTCGCGTCCTACTCGGCAGCGCCGCCGCCGTCCCCGCGACCACCTTCATCACCGCGCCCGCCACTGCCGTCGGACCCCGCGATCTCTCGACCCGTCTCCTCGAAGAGTCGGCCCCCATCCACTGATTCCGGACATCTCGTACGCCGGTTATCGCGGCGGCTCGAGGCCACGTCGCCCAGGTGTCGTCGCGCGTGTCACCGACTTCGGCGCCCGTCCAGGCAGCTCCGACGACTCTGCTGCCGCCTTCAACAGGGCAGTTGAGTACGCCGGAACACGCGGCGGCGGCACTGTCGTCGTACCGCCCGGTGTCTATCGGCTCGACTCGCCGGTGTGGATCCACTGGTCCGGCGTCGTCCTGAAAGGCTCCGGCCGGGAGCGCACGATCCTGCACTTCACCCGGCCGATCGAGGAGAGCTACCGGCCGAACCTGCAGTCGACCGGCAACAGCCGCTGGTCCTGGACCGGTGGGCAGATCTGGGTGATCGCACCCGAACGGAAGGCCCGCTCCGAGGCCGAGGACTTCGCCTCGACCGAAGGCTGGCTGCTCGGTGAGACGCTGGCCGATGTCGGGTCTGCGTCTCGTGGTCAGCAGACGCTGGTCGTGTCGTCGACCGAGCACCTCGCGGCCGGCGACATCGTCGTACTGGAGACCGACAATCCGGCGGATGCCGGCGTACTGCGGCATCTGGCCGGGGACGTGCCCGGGACGCGGGAGTACGACTGGCCGGTGAAGGCGCCGCAGCTCACGACCGGATCGGGTGGGCAGTACGTGCAGTACGCGAAATTGCAGTGGCCGGTGCGGATCGCGGAGGTGCTCGGGGACCGGCTGGTCCGGTTGGCGCAGCCGCTGCGGTACGACCTCCGGCCGAGTTGGCCGTCGCGGCTGCGGGAGATCGGGCCGACCGTGCATGACGTCGGTGTGGAGTCGCTGACGATCCGGAACGAGTTGCGTCCGATGACCGCGCACAACAAGCACCCAGGCTCGAACGGCCTGTGTTTCCAGGCGGTTCACGACTGCTGGGCGGACGACGTACGGGTGGAAAACTGCGATCTCGGGTTCGGGTTCACCACGACCAAGGCGGTGACGTTGGCGAATGTGGTCGTCGGCGGGCGGTCCGCGCACCACAGCTTCGCGTGCCGGATGCAGTCCCACGACAACCTGGTCGACGGGTTCGAGATCGAGCCGTTCTCCGTGCCGCTGCCGACGGGCGCGCTGCACCACGGGCTCAACCTGGAGGGGTTGTCGGCCGGCAACGTCTGGCGGCGCGGGCAGATGGCAGAGGGGACGTTCGACACTCACCGGGCGATGCCGTTCGAGAACGCCCGAACGGACATCACCCTGGTCAACAACGGTCGCGTCGGCGGCTCGGCTGCCTCAGGTCCACTCTTCGGCGCCCGGATCGCGCACTGGAACATCCGGATCACCTCCGGCAGCCCGTACGCGATCCACCTCGCCGACGTCGCTCCCCGCAGCATCACCGTCGGCCTCCAAGGCCTGACCTGGGACGCCAGCGGCCTCCCCCGAGACTTCCAAGGCGACCTCGAGAACGGCACCTTCCTACTGGGCCAGCGCCCGGCCATTCCCGACCTGTACGCCGCCCAACGCCAACTCAGGCGCGATGGGGCTTGAGCAAGTCCTCGTCACCGGTGAGCGCCGCCGCAATCCGGCGGTGCTTGCCGGCCTCGTCGGCGCGCGACTGCCGCTCGAGCGTCCGCGCCAGCATCAAATGCGCGTAGTACTCGGTCGGCTCCCGCTCGATCACCTCGAGCAAGTGCTCCTCAGCAGGCTTCAACAACGCCGCGTGGTAGTAGGCCCGAGCCAACAACAACCGGGTCCCAACGTCGTCCGGCGTCTCCTCCACGACCGGCCGCAACGCCCGGATCGCCCCCCGATAGTCCCGCCCATCGAAGTACTGCTGCCCAAGCCCATAACTCAACGCCCGCATATCTTCCACCGCGAAAACCTCCTGTCTGGGGTACGGACAAGACAGGAACACCCCGGCGCACGGAGCTATTCCGTGGGCCGGGGCTCAGGAACCCAGGTGGGTGAGGGCGTTGTCGGTGAGGCGGTAGACGGTCCATTCGTCTTGGGGTTGGGCGCCTAGGGACTTGTAGAAGTCGATGGCGGGGGTGTTCCAGTCGAGGACGGACCATTCGAGGCGTTCGTAGTTCTTGCGGACGCATTCCTGGGCCAGGGCGACCAGGAGGGCTTTGCCGAGGCCGGAGCCGCGGGTTTCGGGGCGGACGAAGAGGTCTTCGAGGTAGATGCCGTGGACGCCGCGCCAGGTGGAGAAGCTGAGGAACCAGATGGCGCAACCGGCCACCACGCCCTCGTGTTCGGCGACGTGGCAGAAGGCCTTGGGGGACTCGCCGAAGAGCGCGGTCTCCAGCTGTTCCGCGGTGAGCTTGCACTCGTCGGGGGCTCGTTCGTACTCCGCCAGGCCGTAGACCAGTTCCACGATCGCCGGTACGTCGTCCGGCCGCGCGCGCCGTACACGTTCGTCAGTCTGCATTGGACCATCCTGCACTCTGGCCCAGGTACCGAACATTCCTGTTAACTTACCGAGCAACTTCGCGAAAGCTACCAGACACCCGTCAACTGAAAACTGGCCATGCCTCTGCTGCCCCGCCCCACCGCCCCGGTCAGCGCCTTCCCACCCTGACACCGCCCGTCACAGGAGGAATTCCATGTCCGTTTCACGCCGTCGCTTCCTCGGCCTGAGTGGTGCGGGCTCTGCCGCCGTACTGCTCGGCACCGGGGCCTGGGACGCCTCGACCACGTACGCCGCTCCGGCCGGCAGCGGCAACCCGTTCTCCCTCGGTGTCGGCTCCGGTGATCCGCAGTACGACGGTGTCGTGCTCTGGACCCGGCTCGCCACCGACCCGTACGCCATCGACGGCAAGGGCGGGATGCCCGCCACGCCGATCCGGGTCGAGTACGAGGTCGCCCGGGACGAGAACTTCCGCCACGTTGTACGTCGGTCCAGCGTCGTGGCGACCCCCGAGCTCGGCCACTCGATCCACCCCGAGGTCCGCGGCCTGCTGCCGGATCACGTGTACTACTACCGCTTCCGCACCGGCCGCGAGGTGTCGCCGACCGGCCGGACCCGGACGACGCCGCACCCGTTCGCCTCGCCGCGGGAGCTCAAGTTCGCGTTCGCGTCCTGCAATGCCTGGCAGGACGGGTTCTACACCGCCTACGACCACCTGGCGGCCGAGGATCTCGACCTGGTCGTCCATCTCGGCGACTACCTGTACGAGTCCGGTGTGAAGACGAACAGGCGCGGTGTCGAGACGGACCCGCGCTTCCACGGCGAGACCTTCGACCTCGCCCGGTACCGGCTGCAGTACTCGCTCTACAAGACCGAGGCGCCGCTGCAGGCCGCGCACGCCCGGTTCCCGTGGATCCACACCATCGACGACCACGAGGTGGAGAACAATTGGGCCGGTGACCTCTCCCAGAAGGACACCGAGCCGGACCAGGACCCGGCGGTGTTCCGGGCACGCCGGGCGATGGCCTTCCAGGCGATGTACGAGAACATGCCGCTGCGGCACGACCAGATGCCGTCCGGTCCGGCGGTGCGGCTGCACCGGCGCCTCCCGTACGGTCGTCTGGCCGACATCACCATGCTGGACACGCGCCAGTACCGCTCCGACCAGCCCTGCGGCGACGGTGACTCGTCGACGTGCACCGACCGGTTCAACCCGGACAACACCATGCTCGGCGGCAAGCAGCGCGCCTGGCTGCTGGACGGTTTCAAGCGGTCGAACGCGCGCTGGCAGATCCTCGGCAACCAGGCGCCGATGGGCCAGACCGACTGGACCCCCGGCCCGGAGACGCGGGTCTGGCTGGACCCGTGGGACGGATATGTTGCCGAGCGCAACCAGGTGCTCGGTGCCGCGCAGGACAGCGGGGTCCGCAACCTGGTCGTCATCACCGGCGACCGGCACCAGAACTACGCCCTCGAGCTCAAGCGCGACTACGAGAACCTCGACTCGGCGACCGTCGGTACGGAGTTCGTCGGTACGTCGATCACCAGTGGCGGCGACGGTGCCGACATGACGGATCAGGGGCAGCAGTTCCTGGCCGCCAACCCGCACCTCAAGTTCTTCAACTCCCAGCGCGGCTACGTCCGCGTCACCGTGAATCAGAAGCAGTGGCGCTCCGACTACCGCGTCGTCCCCTACGTCACCACTCCCGGCGCCCCGATCGCCACCCGGGCGTCGTATGTCGTCGAGGACCGCAACCCGCACGTCCACGCGTCCTGAGTCATGCGGCCAGGCCGCCGTCCACGCGCAGTACAGCCTCGGTCACGTACGACGACCGATCGCTGAGCAGCCAGGCGGCGGCCTGGGCGATCTCGTCGGCTGAGCGGTACGGCACAGCGGTGTCCGCGCATTCAGTCCGTCGATCACACCGGGCGATGCGCGGTCCCAGTCGCGCAGCATCTCGGTCAGGGTGACCTGCCCGGCTGAGCGATGCCCAGCCGGGCGGTCGTGTCACCGGCGCGAGTAGATGCCGAAGGCGTCGTACGCGATCCAGGAACCGTTGTCCTTGAACAGCTCGATCACGTTCTGGCCCTGTGTGAAGAGGGTCCGGGGCAACGGCTTCTCGAGGTACGACGGCTTGAGCGGCGACCCGGGGTACGTGCTGTCGGCGATCGTGGACCCCTTGGTGGCGCCGTTGGCGAAGGTCAGCCGGCCGACCTCGGTGCCGTTGACGGTGAGAACGGCCGTGCCGGCGAGGCTGGCATGACTGTCGATCAGCCACAACGCCAGGTCGAGATCCTTGTCCGGTACGGCGGCCAGATCGAACCGGAACGTCGCCCGGTGATTCTTCGACCCGGCCCACTTGTCCGCAGGTCCAGGCAGCAGGTACGACCAGTCAGCCGACGGCGTCGACGTACCGAACGTGAAGTCGACGTCCGACGGGAACCGCGTCGGGTAGCTGGCGTAACCGCCCGGCGACAGGGCAAGCTCCGAGCCCTTGCCGTCGAACTCGCCGACCCGCGCGACCGGGATGCCCGACACCGTGACCGACGTCAGGTTGGTCGCGGCGACTGCTGCCGACGGACTCGACCTGTTGCCGGCGGCATCCACCGTGACGACCCGATACGTCCTGGGGACACCGGTGAAACCCAGACCACGATGGACGAAGTGCGGGTAGACAGTCTTGCCGACGAGCTCGAACGAACCGGAGTTCAGCACGTAGACCGCGTAGTGGTCGACGACCGTTGCCCACGACACCGGTTTCCAATCGAGCGTGATGCTGCTGATCTGGCCGCTGCCGGTGAGCTGAGTGATGGCGGGAGGACGGTCCATCACAGGGCCTCCAGACGAGGGGAGTTGACCGGCGAGCGGAAGGCGGCAACCACCCGTGGCTCGGCGTTCGCGTCGGCCTCGATGTACGGGAAGTTGACGAACTCCGCGGTCAGTTCGGACCGGGTCAGCGTCGTATGCACGTAGCCGCGCCGGGCGTTGTAGAACTTCACGTACGGATGCTGGAGCCAGTCCTTCGCATAGCTGTCCGTGTCGGCGCCGTCCCCGTCGGAACCGATCGAGGAGCACACCAGTTCCACCCCGATCGTCGGCGAGGCCGGGTCGGCGAAGTCTGCCTTCAGCTCGGAGGCGACGTGTCGGTGGATGTCGCCGGTGAGCATCACCGACGGCCCGGTGGCCTCCTGCATCGCCGCCAGCAGCCGGCGGCGGTTCGCCGGGTAGCCGTCCCACTGCTCGATCCGGTCGTCGGTGATGGCAGTGAGTACGACGCCGCCGGCGAGGACGTTCCAGGTCGCGGGTGAGCTGCGCAGGCCGTCGTACAGCCACTGCTCCTGCTTGGCGCCCAGGATGGTGCGTTTCTCGGACTGCTGGTCGGCCTCGTCCTTCGGCACCGGGTCGCGGTATTGACGGTTGTCGAGCAGGTTGAGCCGGGCCAGCGACCCGACGTCGTACCGGCGGTAGACCTGGGTGTCGGGTCCCTGCGGCAGACTGGCGAGCCCGATCGGGAGGTTCTCGTAGAACGCCCGGTACGCGACGGCGCGGCGGTGGACGAACAGCTCTGGTGGAATCCCGTAGATAGAGTTCGCCGCGCCGTAGTTGTTCTGCACCTCGTGGTCGTCCCAGACATTCAGCCACGGCGCGGCCGCGTGCGCGGCCTGCAGGTCCGGGTCGGTCTTGAACAGGGCGTACCGCAGCCGGTACTGCTCCAGCGTCTCGATCTCCACCTGGTGCTCGGGTCCGACCGACACGCCCTCACGCCAGAGGTTACCGCCAGCAACGATCCCGTACTCGTAGATGTAGTCACCGAGGAAGAACACCGCGTCCGGCGCGCGGCTGGCGATGTCCCGGTACGCCGGGAAGTAGCCGTGGTACCAGGCCTGGCAGGACGCGGTGGCGAAGCTGAACCGCGAGCCGTGCACCGGCAGGGTCTTGGTCCGGCCGACCGGACTGAGTTCGTTGCCGACGCGGAAGCGGTAGAAGTACTCGCGCTCAGGCCGCAGCCCACTCACCTCGGGGTGTACGGCGTGCGCCAACTCAGGCGTGGCGATCGCGAGCCCGCGCCGTACGACGCGCTTGAACTGGCTGTCCTCGGCCACCTCGTACTGCACGGGCACGTGATCAGCAGGCATGCCGCCGTGACCGTCAGCGGCCAACGGCGTCGGCGCCAGCCGGGTCCAGAGGACGAACCCGTCAGGGCGTGGATCACCGGACGCGACACCAAGGGCAAACGCTCCGGACGGAATCGGGCGGGATGGCGTCGCGTCCGCGGCGGCCGGCGCGGAGACGCCGAGCGCGACGCTCGCAGCGCTCAGGCCGGTGAGTTGGAGGAAGGTACGGCGTGATGTGGGTGGAGGCACGGGCGGACTCCTTCGGCAGGGAGAGCAGACTTGCGTCACATTCTTACGTATGTCTCGTCCCTAATGTCAGTGGTTGACGGGAAGTCGCCAAAGATTCAGCAACCGGAGTGCTGGGTGTCTGCGAAGATTCCTGTTGGAAGTCTGAGTCTCGGCGCGCGAGGCTTGAGCACATGGCAGCTCAGACGAACACAACGCGTCGGATCGGTGATGTCGAGGTCAGCGGGATCGGGCTCGGCGCGATGCCGATGTCGATCGAGGGCCGGCCGGACGAGGCGCGGTCGATCGCGACCATCCACGCCGCACTCGACGCCGGGATCACCCTGATCGACACGGCCGACGCGTACCACCTGACCGCGACGGACGTCGGTCACAACGAGTCCCTGATCGCCAAGGCGCTGGGGTCGTACGGCGGTGACACGTCCGGCGTCCTGGTCGCGACCAAGGGCGGACACCTGCGGCCGGGTGACGGGCGGTGGACGCTCGACGGCTCGCCGGAGCACCTGAAGGAGGCGGCCGACGCGTCGCTGAAGCGGCTCGGGGTCGAGGCGATCGGGCTGTACCAGTTCCACCGGCCGGACCCGACGACGCCGTACGAGGACTCGATCGGCGCGATCCGCGACCTGCTCGACGCGGGCAAGATCCGGATGGCCGGTGTTTCGAACGCGAACCCGGCGCAGATCCAGCAGGCGAACGAGATCCTCGGCGGCCGGCTCGTCTCGGTGCAGAACCAGTTCTCACCGGCCTTCCGCTCGAGCGAACCCGAACTCGAGTTCTGCGACAAACTCGGCATCGCCTTCCTGCCCTGGTCCCCGCTCGGCGGCATCTCCAACGCCGGCGACCTCGGCGCGAAGCACCCCGCCTTCCACCAGCTCGCCGCCGACCTGGGCGTCAGCCCCCAGCGCCTGACCCTGGCCTGGATGCTGGCCAAGTCCCCGCACGTCATCCCCATCCCAGGCTCCAGCCGCCCGGAAACCATCCGCGACTCGTACGCCGCCCTGGACCTCGAACTCACCCCGGACCAGGTAGCCACCCTCGACGCCGCCTGAGCTCAGCTGCGCGCGATCCCGCGGCTCCAGCGCGAGCCGCGGGATCAGGTGCGGCGTTGTTTGGTGAGGTACATGGCTTGGTCGGCGGTGTGGAGGAGGCTGTCCAGGTCGGTGGTCTCGGGGGTGATGGGCGCGGTGCCGATGCTGGTGGTGACCTGGACGGTGATGTCGGGGAGCGGGCGGCTGACGGCGGTCTCGAGGCGGGCGATCAGGGTGGCCAGGTCGTCGTCGGCGATGTCCTCGGCCAGGATGGCGAACTCGTCGCCACCGAGGCGCGCGACGGTGTCGCCGTGGCGGACCTCGCGCGCCAGTCGCTCGGCGATCTCTCGGAGCGCATGGTCGCCGGCCTCGTGTCCGTAGCCGTCGTTGACCAGCTTGAAGTGGTTCAGGTCGCAGAACAGCAAGGCGCCGCGGCGCCCGGAAGCGCGGGTCCGCTCGAGGGCCGCAGCAAAACGGTGCTGGAGCAGCCGGCGGTTCGGCAGGCCGGTCAACGGATCGTGAGCCGCGTGGTGGCGGAGCTCGCGTTCGGCGTCCTTGCGCGCCGTCACGTCGTCGATCTGGACCAGCAGGATTCGTGCTTGACCGGCGCCGACGATGGCCGCCGTACCGCCGAGCCAGATCTCGTTGCCGGTGGGCTGGGAGAAGATCCGCTCGAACCGGTACGTCCCGTTGCCAGCAGCAACTTTCTCGAGCTCCTGCCGGGACTGGTCGGGTTCCTCGTCGCGCAGGAAGTCCAGGAGCCGGGCGCCGATCAGCTGGTCGGCGGCGTACCCGGTGATCCGGCAGAAGGCTTCGTTGACCCGTAGGACCCGGCCCGCCTCCGGCCCGTCGAAGGCGATCGTGGCCATCCCGTTCCCGGCGCCCTCGAACACCATCCGGAACGTGGTTTCACTCGCCTCGAGCCGCGCCTTCTCCGCCAGCAGCTGATCCGTCAGCCGCGCCTTGTCGATCGCCAGCCCGGCCTGGGTCGCGAAGATCTCCAGCAACTCCCGGTGGATCGGCCCGGGGCGCCGCTGGTCCTCCGGCAGGTCGACCGCCAGCATCCCGACCAGCTCGCCGTCCGACGAGTACAGCGGCGCGAACAGAGCATCCAGCGGGTGCCAGGCGGCCGGGTCGTCGGACACCGGTACGTCGGGCACCCAGCCGATCACCTCGCCCTCCGGCAGCCGCTCGTGTGGCACGAACCGCAGTCGGCCCCACTCGTCGGCGATCGCGAAGTCGGCGTCGAAGATGTCCGCCGAGCTGACCGTCCCGAGCAGGGCCTCCCGCGCCTCCGGCGACCCGGCCACCGCGATCACCTCGAACTTCCCGTCCGGATGGCGCAGGTTCAGTACGGCGATCCCGAACCCGAGACCGTCCACCACACCGTCGACGACCGCCTGCAGGGTTTCGGCCAAGCTCCGCCCTGCACCCATCCGGGCGCTCACCTCGTACAGGCGCCGCACAGCCGTCAGCCGAACAGTGGGTTCGTTCTGCACGCGTCGAGCTTAGGCCGAACTCACCCGACGTGAGCAGTTGTCACCCAAGCTGACCCGGTTAAGGCTTTTGTTTCAGTACCGGAGATCGGACAATCCGCGGTAGCTCCGCTCGGCCGAGGCCCAGGAGTCCGGCGGTGCGTCGTGCTCGACCAGCCACTGCTCGACACCACCCTGTTCGGCGTACGCGAACATGCCGGCGAAGTCGAGCTTGCCGGCGCCGACGTCCTCCCACGACCCGTCCTCGGCCATGTCCTTCACGTGCAGCGCGGGGAACCGCCCGGGGTGGTCGCGGAAGTAGTCCACCGGGTCCTTGCCACCGTTCACCACCCAGTACAGATCAAACTCGAAGCCGAGCAGCGTGGGATCGACGTCCAGCAGGATGTCGAACAGCACCGTCCCGTCGACCTCGTCGAAGTCACGCCCGTGGTTGTGGAAGAGCAACTTCAGCCCGGCATCCCGAGCCGCCTTGCCGGCCTCGGTGAACGCGGCCGCCGCCGTCCGGAAGCCCTCCACGGAGTGCAGGTCGGAAGGGATCGACGGTACGACGATCCACTTCCCGCCCAGCGTCTGTACGTCGGCCAGCGCGCCGGCCCAGTCGTCGGCGATCCGGTCGTACTTCACGTGCTCCAGCACGATCGACAGCCCGGCCTCGTCCGCGAAGGACCGGATCTTGTCCGCGGAGTGCCCGAACCGCCCGCTCACGCCGACGGTCCGGTACCCGATGCCGGCCAGTCGCTTCAGTGTTCCTGGATAGTCTTCGGCCAGTACGTCCCGCATCGTGTAAAGGTGCATTCCGATGCCGTCGGCGGGAATAGTCATACAGGCAGCTCCTCCGAGTTAGACGACGTGCTCCTGATACCGCTCCAGCGCCAGGTCGAAGACCTCTTGTCCCGGCGCGTCCCACAGCTTCTGGTTGAAGATCTCGACCTCGATCGGGCCGTCGTACCCGGCCGCGTCACAGGCCCCGCGCAGGCGGCGCAGCTCGATCGAGCCGTCGCCCATCATGCCGCGCCCGAGCAGCGTGTCCTCCGGCAGCGGAACGACCCAGTCGCTCACCTGGTAGGACAGGATCCGCTCACCGGCCCGCTCGATCTGCCGGTACACGTCGGCGTCCCACCACAGGTGATAGGCGTCCACGATCACGCCGACCTGCGAGGCCGGGAACTGCTCGGCCAGATCGAGCGCGCCCGACAACGAAGACACCACGCACCGGTCCGAGCAGAACATCGGATGCAACGCTTCGACCGCCAGCTTGACCCCACGCTCGGAGGCGTACGGCGCCAGTTCGGCAAGCCCGTCGCGGACCATCTCCCGCGCTCCGTCGATGTCGCGCGACCCCGGCGGCAACCCACCACTCACGACCACCAGCACGGAGGTCCCGATCGTGGCTGCCTCGTCGATCGCGCGGCGGTTGTCCTCGATTTTCGCCTTCCGCTCGGCCGGGTCGGTCGAGGTGAAGAACCCGCTCCGGCACAACGACGACACCTTCAGCCCGGCGTCCGCAACGAGCCGGGCGGTCTTGTCGACGCCGTACTCCTGGATCGGCTCACGCCACAAGCCGATCCAGGACAGCTCGGCCTTGGCGCTGGCCGCGACGACGTCCTCGAGCGGCCAGTACTTGGTCGTCGCCTGGTTCAGGCTGTAGCGACTCACGCGTCGACTCCACCCACGAGCAGCAGTTGACGGAACCGCGCCACGGCAAGCTCAGGATTCGTCAGTACACCGGCCTGATCGGCGAGCCGGAACGTGTCGGCCAGGTGCGGCAACGATCGTCCGGTCTGCAGACCGCCGACCATCGAGAACCCGGGCTGGTGCCCGTTCAGCCACGCCAGGAAGGCGATGCCGGTCTTGTAGTAGTACGTCGGTGCCGAGAAGATCTGCCGGGACAGTGGCACGGTCGGCGCGAACACCTCGTCGTACCGCTGCAAGTCACCGTCGTCGAGAGCCTTCAGCGCGGCCGCGGCCGCCGGGGCGATCGCGGCGAAGATGCCGAGCAGGGCGTCGCTGTAGTGCTCCGCGTCGCCCTTGATCAGCTCCGGGTAGTTGAAGTCGTCACCGGTGTAGAGGCGAACACCCTCGGGCAGTCGGTTGCGCAGGGCAACTTCACGCGACGCCTCCAGCAGCGAGACCTTGATGCCGTCGACCTTCGCGGAGTGGTCGCCGATCAGCTCGACTACCACGTCGGCCGCGGTGTCGAGCGAGTCGCTGCCCCAGTAGCCGTCGAGCGCCGGGTCGAACATCGCGCCCAGCCAGTGCAGGATCACCGGTCGCGACGACTGGTTCAGGAGCCGGTCGTACACCTTCCGGTAGTCGTCCGGCGAAGCCGCCGCCGCGCACATCGCCCGGCTGGCCATCAGGATCGGCTGTGCGCCGACCTCCTCGGCGACCGCCAGCTGCTCCTCGTAGGCGCCGATCACGGTCTCCAACGAGTGGTTGCCAGCAGCAAGCTGATCCGTACCGACACCGACCGCGATCCGTCCGTCCGGTGCCTCGGCGGCGGAGCGCCGGATCAGCTCCTGCGTCGCCGCCCAGTCCAGACCCATCCCGCGCTGTGCGGTGTCCATCGCCTCGGCCACCGACAGTCCGAGCGACCACAGATGCCGCCGGAACTCCAGCGTGTGCTCCCAGTCGACCACGGCGGGCTGACCCGGCGAGTTGTCGCCCAGTGGGTCCGCCACGACATGTGCCGCCGCGAAGGCCAAGCGACTCTCCGCCGGCGAGTAGGTGCCCTGGGCAACCGGTTCGCCGATGACCTGATAGGCCTCCAGTCCGCCTGGGCCGGGAAGACGAAGTGAGAGCGTCACAGCTGTGCCTCGATGTCGAGCCGCGGTACCTCGAGCTTGCGGCCCTCACGCCACGACTGCAGCCCCAACTCCGCGAGCTGCACACCCTTGGCGCCCTCGACGAAGTCCCAGGTGAACGGCGCGTCGTCGACCACGTGCCGCAGGAACATCTCCCACTGCACCTTGAACCCGTTGTCGAACACCTCGTTGTCCGGCACCTCGGCCCACTGCTCGCGGAAGTTCTCGGTGGCCGGCAGGTCCGGGTTCCAGACCGGCTTCGGCGTCGCCGACCGGTGCTGCGCCCGGCACCTCCGCAGACCCGCGACCGCGCTGCCCTCGGTCCCGTCGACCTGGAACTCGACCAGCTCGTCGCGGAACACCCGGGTCGCCCAGGAGGAGTTCATCTGGGCGACGATGCCGCCCTCCAGCTCGAACACGCCGTACGCCGCGTCGTCCGCGGTGGCCGGGTACCCCTTGCGCTGCTCGTCGTACCGGGTCGCGATGTGGGTCGCACCCTGGCAGTAGACCGTCTTGACCGAACCGAAGATCTGGTCGAGCACGTACCGCCAGTGGCAGAACATGTCGACGATGATGCCGCCGCCTTCTTCCTGCTTGTAGTTCCAGGACGGCCGCTGCGCCTCCTGCCAGTCGCCCTCGAAGACCCAGTAGCCGAACTCACCGCGGACCGAGAGGATCTTGCCGAAGAACCCGCCGTCCACCAGCCGCTTCAGCTTCCGCAGGCCCGGCAGCGACAGCTTGTCCTGCACCACGCCGTTCTTCAGCCCGGAGTCCCGGACCAGGCGGGCCAGGTCGACCGCTGCTTCCAGCCCCTCGGCGATCGGCTTCTCGCAGTAGATCGCCTTGCCGGCTTCGACGGCGGCGCGGACGCCCTTCTCGCGCAGCTGGGTGAGCTGGGAGTCGAAGTAGATCTCGACGTCCGGCTCGGCCAGCGCCTCGGACAGATCGGTGGTCCACCGGGTCAGCTCGTACTGCTCCGCGATCCGGCGCAGCTTCAGTTCGTTGCGGCCGACCAGGATCGGCTCGGGGATGATCATCGTTCCGTCCGCGGCCGGGATGCCACCCTGCTCGCGGATTGCCACGATGGAGCGCTCGAGGTGCTGGCGCAGGCCCATCCGGCCGGTGACACCGTTCATCACAATGCCGATGCGTCGCTCGTTCACAGTCTTACCTCTCACGAATTGATCTCGTAGGTGTCGAGGCGACCGCACATGCCGTGCCGGCCGAACTCGGTGGGGGCGGGGAGTTGATGGAGTTCAGCGGTCTCCAGGTGCGGCGCGGTGCCGGCTTCCAGCGCGTCCAGCGCGGCGCCGGTCTCGTCGGCCAGGCGGCGCGCGCCCTGCTCCCAGCGGCGTCGCCAGTCCGCCAGCTGCGGCTGGACGATGCGGATCGCGGCCGCGTAGAAGTCGTCCAGCGCCGACGGACCGTGGGCTTCGTACGACTCACGCAGTACTGCGAAGCCCTGCAGCGCAAGATCGCGACGAGCCATCGCGGACGGGGTCCTCGCCTCACCCTCGCCGGTGAGGGCGGTCGCCTCGAGATACGTCTCGCGGTCGGTCAGGTGCTCGGGTGGGAGGGTCAGTACGGCGTCGCCGGCCTCGGGGAGACCGGAATTCGACATCAGGGTGAGGATCTGGAGCTCGCCGCCGTTGACGAGCCGGTGGATCGTGCCGGGGTCGAACCAGACCACGGTGCCCGCCTGCAGCGGCGTCTCGGTGAAGCCCTTCGGGTTCAGGGTCTGGACCGCGCCGGAGCCGGCGATCACGTAGTACCCCTCGGAGCAGGCCAGATGGACGTGCGGTGTACCGCCGACCAGGCCGTCCGGAGCCTCGATGTCATAGACCGTCAACCGCGAGACGCCGATGCCGCCGGGGAGCGCCACGGCGGAGCCGGGCTCGAACTCGCACATGGACGCCTCCCTCGTGAGCCACGGAAAGGGCTTTCCCAGGCTTGTGACCGCAACCTTAGGTGGGCTGTCACGACGAGTCAACCTGTTGCGGAAAGCGATCTCCGACCGCATCCGGCCAACCCCGCCCCGTCCCCATCCACCCCCACCCGTACCCACCCACACCCATTTCGCTGGTTAACCAGCCAAGTGGTGGGTTCTCCACCCGAATTACGGGTGGAGAACCCCCAAGCTCAGTGGTTAACCAGTCAAATGCGGCCGGGCGGGGCGGGCGGGGCTGGTGGGCGGGGTGGGCCGGGCAGGCGGGGTGGGCTGGGCCGGCTGGGCGGTTGGGGGTGGCCCGGTGGGAGTGGGGTGGGTCAGGGGGTGCGGACGGCTGCTACGGCCTCGGCCCAGTGGGTGCGGCGGGTTGCGCGGGGCTCGGGGGCGAGGGTTGGCTCGTAGAGGCGGGTGGTGCGGGTGGTGGCCCAGGCGGTGGTTTCGCCGAGGGTGGTCCAGGCGAGTTCGGCGGTGCCGAGGGCGGAGATCTCGGCGACGTCCGCCGCCTCGACCGGGTGGCCGAGGAGGTCGGCCTGGGTCTGCATCAGCAGGTCGGAGACGGTCGCGCCGCCGTCGGCCCGCAGGCGGCGTGGCGTCGTACCCGATGACGCGATGGTGTCGGTGATGTCGCAGATCTGGTGAGCGACCGCGTCCACACACGCCCGCGCCACGTGCGCGCGAGTGGTCGCGCTACTCATCCCGGTCAGTGCCGCCCGCGCGTTGCGATCCCAATGGGGCGCGCCCAACCCCGCGAAGGCCGGCACCAGTACGACGCCGCCCGCATCGGGAACCGTGGCTGCCAACTCCACCAACGCGCCGACGTCCGGCAGGCCGAGCAACTCCGTGGTCCAGGCCAGTGCCGCGCCGGACGACACGATGTTGCCCTCCAGCGCGTAGAGCGGCTTGTCGGTCAACCACGCCAGCGTGCAACCGTCCGCGACGAACGAATCGACCGGCGTCATCACCGACGATCCGGTCCCGTACGTCGCCTTGATCATCCCGGCCTGCGTGCACCCCTGCCCGTACATCGCCGCATGCGAGTCGGCCAGTACGGCGACGATCGGAATCCCGTCCCGCAACCCCGGTACGCCGGACGTCGTACCGAAGCCACCGTTCGACGCCCGCACCTCCGGCAACACTGACCTGGGTACGTCGAACGCCTCGAGCAGTGACGTCGACCAGTCGAGGTCGAGTACGTCGTACAGCAAGGTGCGGGACGCGTTGCCGGCGTCGGTCAAATGCTCGCGGCAACCAGTCAGCCGATGGATCAACCAGGAGTCCACAGTGCCGACGTGATCGGCCTGCGCATGCTCGAGCAGCCAATGCAGCTTGGGCGCCGAGAACATCGCGTCCACCCGAAGCCCGGTGCGCTCGCGGACCAGGGTGTCGACCGAGGGCGGCAAGGTCGAGCACCAGGCGCTCGTCCGTACATCCTGCCAACCGATGACCGGCCCTACTGCCTTGCCCAGCTCGTTCCACCCCACCACCGACTCACGTTGCGTCGACAGCGCGATCCCAACGATGTCGACCGGGGCTGCGGTGGCGAGACAGCGCGAGATGGCGTGCAGCACGCTCTGCCAGATGTCGTCGGCGTCCTGTTCGGCCCATCCCGGCTGGGGTGTGGACAGCGCGACCGGCGCGGATCCGGTCGCCAGGACGGCACCGTCCGCGGCGACCAGCACGGCCTTCGTATTGGTCGTGCCCTGGTCGATCGCCAGCACCGCAGATCCACCCACGTCGAGCGCCCTTCCGATCGGACAACTTTCAACCGAGGTCTTGACGGGACTCTAGCGCCGTGGCGACACTCATGGCGACAGGTTATGCACTAGTGAATATCCATTCAATCGTACGGAGAGCAGGAGGCCGCAGGGTGACGAAGCCGAGCAGACGCCGGGTGATCATCAACACGGACGCGAAGAACGAGGCGGACGACCAGTTCGCGATCGTGCACGGGCTGCTGTCGCCCACGTTCGACATCCGCGGGCTGATCGCCGCGCACTTCGGCACGTGGCGGTCGGACCGGAGCATGGAGGACTCGCGCGAGGAGATCGACCTGCTGCTCGATCTGCTCGACCTGACCGGCCAGGTGCCGGTCGCGAACGGGGCGACGACCGGCATCGCGGACGAGCAGACCCCGCTGGACTCGCCCGGCGCCCGCCTGATCATCGAGGAGTCGAAGCTGGCCTCGGCGGGCGATCCGCTGTTCGTGTCCTTTCTCGGCCCGCTGACCGACATGGCCTCGGCGATCCTGCTCGACCCGGAGATCGTCAACCGCGAGGTGATCGTGATCTGGATCGGCGGTCGTGGGTACGACGGCCTGGCGCCGAGCTGGAACAAGATCGAGTTCAACCTGTCGAACGACATCCACGCCGCCAACGTGGTGTTCGGCTCCGGCATCACCGTCTGGCAGGTACCGAGCGATGTGTACAGCAAGGTGTCGGTGAGCTACGCCGAGCTGGACGAGAAGATCGGTGACGCCGGGCCGCTCGGCAAGTACCTGATCGAGCAACTGCGCGAGTGGAACGCCACCTACCACTCCGAGCCGATCGAGTCCCGGTCTCTCGGCGACTCCCCGGCCATCGCCCTGATGCTCTATCCGCCCAGCGGCGCCATGCGGGTCCGGCCGGCGCCGCGGTTCGGGGTCGACGGTTGGTACCTGCCCGGTACGGACAACCCGATCAAAGTCTGCGAACAGGTCGACGTCCGGTTCCTGCTGGAGGACATGTTCGCCAAGATCCGCCGCTTCGCCCGCCAAAGGAGCACGTCATGACTGGCAGTTCGTTCACCCGCCGTGGTTTCCTCGGTCTCACGTCCGCCGCCGCTGTCGGCGTCGGTCTGTCCGCCTGCACCGGCGGTGGCGCGTCGTCCGCCGGCGGCGGTGCCACCGCGGCGGCCTCGAACAACCTGCGGCTCTTCACCTACGAGGCCGACGAGACGATCGGTCTGCTGAAGGCGCAGGTGAAGAAGTTCGACGCGGAGAACGGGACCACCACGACGGTGGACAGCCTGCCCGGGTCGGGTGCGGCGGTCTACCCGGACAAGCTGCGGACCGAACTGCTCGGCGGCAAGGGCCCGGATGTCTGGCGGATCTGGGGCGGCCAGATCGGAGCGCCGTTCGCGAAGGCCAAGCAGTCCCTCGATCTGGCGCCGTACTACTCCAAGTTCGGCTGGGAGTCGAAGATCAACACCGCGGCGATCAGCGGGATGACGTTCGACGGCATGAAGGCCGGGGTCCCGTTCGTCTCCCTCGGAATAGGTGCCTGGTACAACAAGTCGCTGTTCGCCAAGGCCGGCGTGAGCGGCCCGCCGACGACGTACGCCGAGCTGGAGGCGATCAACGAAAAGCTCGTCGCGGTCGGCGTGACGCCGTGTGGTCTCGGCGGGAAGTACGGCTGGGACATCATGCGGCTGTTCGAGTACCTGCTCGAGCACACCGCCGGCCCGGAGCTGCACGACAAACTGCTCACCGGCGACGAGAGCTGGGACCGGCCCGAGGTGGTCGAGGCGTTCGCGCTGTTCAAGAAGTGGCAGGACAAGAAGTGGCTGCCGCAGGGCGCGCTGGGCCTCGACCCCGCCGACATCGAGCCCGCGTACGTCCAGGGCAAGACGGCGTACACGATCACCGGACCGTGGACCGAGGCGGCCGCGATCCTGTCCGCGAAGAAGAGCCCGGCCGCCTTCGGCAACTTCGAACTGCCCACCGACCAGAGCCCGGCGCGGCACTCAGGCTTCGTCGAGGGCTACATGATCAACGCCAAGACGGGCAACGCCGACAAGGCCGCGGCGCTGATCGACTTCATCGTCCAGCCCGCGACACAGAAGGCGATGCAGGTCAGCGCGTCGACGGTGAAGGGCGCCGAGCCGGACCCGAAGGCGCTGCCGTTGTCGGCCGAGTGGTCGCAGAAGTACGGCTCGAACCCGTTCTACACGATCCAGGACCAGGCGTTCCCGAAGAAGCAGGCCGACCAGTACTTCAGCGTGCAGAGCGACCTGCTGCAGGGCTCGGTGGCGCCGGACGCGGCCGCGAAGAAGATGCAGGAGATCGTCTCCGCCTGGGCGAAGGGCTGATTCGCGGTTATGGCGACGGTCGCACTGTCGCGGGGCCGGTCCGTGAAGCCCGCGAAGGTCAAACGAGGGGGCAAGTGGTCGCCCTGGCTGTTCGCCCTGCCCGCGCTGATCGTGTACGTCGGGTTCCTGGTGTACCCGGCGTTGTCCTCGCTGTGGTTCAGCCTGACCGACTGGGACGGGCTCAGTGCGACGTACAACTTCGTCGGGCTGGAGAACTACACCAAGCTGCCGAGTGATCCGGTCGTCGTCACCGCGGTCCGGAACAACCTGATCTGGACCGTCGTGACGATCGTTGTCCCGACCGTGATCGGGCTCGGCCTGGCGATCGCGCTGAACGGCAAGGTGCACGGCAAGCCGGTCCTGCGCTTGATCTTCTACACCCCGGCGGTCCTGCCACTGGTGTCGATCGCCTCGATCTGGGGTTGGCTGTACAACCCGCAGTACGGCGCGATCAACTCGTTCCTGCGGCTGATCGGTCTGGACGGGTTGGCCCAGCCGTGGCTGGGGCAGGACTCGACCGCGTTGTGGGCGGTGATGGTGCCGGCCATCTGGTTGCGGACCGGCTTCCCGATGCTGCTCTATCTGGCCGCCCTGCAAGGGATCCCGAACGAGCTGTACGAGGCCGCGACGGTCGACGGTGCGAGCCGCTGGCAACAGTTCTGGCACGTGACGATGCCGAGTCTGCGGCCGGCCCACTACATCGTGCTGGCGTTGTCGCTGATCGACTCGTTCAAGGTCTTCGACATGATCTACGCGATGACATACGGCGGTCCCGGTACGGCGACGCAGGTGATGGGCACCTGGATGTACGCCAACGTCTTCCAGTACTACCAAGCCGGCTACGGCACCGCGATCGCGGTTGTGATCACCCTCGTAGCAATCGCCGTCGGCATCCCATACGTCCGCTCCCAAACAAAGGAGGCCTCATGACTGTGCTTTTGGCCGGGCCTCCGGCGCCGGCAGGGTCATGGGGCCTTGGCTCCCGGCCTTCCCTCGTCACTCCAGTCGCTTCGCTCCCTCCGCTCCTCAGTCCAGGCCGGGAGGCCCCATGACCTCGATCGCACCCGTGCGGGTCGAAGCACCCGTCGGGCCGTCCGAGACAGCGCCGGCGAGCGAGCCGCCGAAGGGGCGGAAAGGGCTGGTCATCACGCTGGTGCTTGTGGTGGTGGCGTTGTTCTGGATCTCGCCGCTGGCGTTGCTGGTGATCACCGCGGTCCGGCCGCTGTCGGACTTCATCAGCAACGGGCCGCTGTCCTGGCCGGACCAGTTCACCTGGTCGAACTTCAAGGACGCGTGGGGGATCGGCAACTTCGCCACCACCTACCGCAACAGCGCGCTGCTGGCTCTGATGAAGGTGCCGCTCGGCGTCCTGATCGCGGCGATGCTCGGGTACGCCCTGGCCAAGCTGCGGATGAAGTTCCGCCGGACGGTGATGTTCACGGTGTTCCTCGGGCTGACCATCCCGATCTACATCACCATCGTCCCGGTCTTCATCATGATGCGCTCGGCCGGTGCGACCGACAGCCTGTTCGGGTTGATCGGGCCGTACCTGGCCTTCGGCATCCCGTTCGAGGTGCTGGTGCTGCAGTCGTTCTTCCGGCAGATCCCGGACGAGATCCTCGAGGCGGCCAAGGTCGACGGCGCCGGCGACTGGCGGGTCTTCTTCACCATGATCCTGCCGCTGTCGCTGCCGGCCCTGGTGACGGTGGCGATCCTGGACGCGGTGGCGACCTGGAACGAGTTCCTGTTCGCGCTGATCCTGCTGAACTCCGACGCCAACAAGACGATCCCGGTCGGACTGCTCAACTTCCAGGGCCAGTTCGCCAACAACAACACCGGTCTCGCGGCGGGCATCCTGATCGCCGTGGTGCCGATCCTGATCGCGTACACCCTCCTGCAGCGCTGGATCGTCGGCGGCCTCACGGCCGGCGCGACCAAGGGCTGACCGACATACGACACCGCCCCGACAGAAGAGATGACGACAATGACTGACTTACCGACCTTCGGTGCCGGCATCTGGCACTTCGCCACCTACAAGGACCGCTACGCCACCGACGGGTACGGCGATCCGGTCGGGCTGCTGGAGCAGATCGACCGGGCCGGCGCCGTCGGCGACCTGTCCGTGGTCGACCTGAACTGGCCGTTCGCCGGGTACGACGGGACGCTCGACGAGGTGAAGGCGGCACTGGGGCGGAACAATCTGAAGGCGATCGCGATCACCCCGGAGATCTACACCCGCGACTTCGTCAAGGGCTCCTTCACCAACCCCGATCCGGGCGTCCGCAAGCAGGCGATGGAGTTGCTGCACAACGCCACCGAGCTGGCCAAGGACCTGGGCTGCTCGTACGTGAAGCTCTGGCCCGGCCAGGACGGCTGGGACTACCCGTTCCAGGTGAACTACCACGACATCTGGAACCTGGCGCTGGACGGCCTGAAGGAACTCGTCTCCGCGCACCCGGACATCAACTTCGTGATCGAGTACAAGCCGCGCGAGCCGCGGGTGAAGATCATCTTCCCGAACGTCGCCCGCACCCTGCTCGGGATCGAGAAGATCGGCCTGCCCAACCTCGGCATCCTGCTCGACTTCGGCCACTCGCTCTACGGCCAGGAGACGCCGGCCGACGCGGCGCAGCTGGCGATCGACTACGGCCGGCTGTTCGCGATCGACGTGAACGACAACCTGCGCGGCTGGGACGACGACATGGTGGTCGGCTCGGTTCACCTGGTCGAGACGTTCGAGTTCTTCCACACACTGCGGAAGAACAACTGGGAGGGCGTCTGGCAGCTGGACCAGTTCCCGTTCCGCGAGGACAGCGTCGAGGCCGCGAAGCAGGCGATCCGATTCCTCAAGGCAGTGCACCACGCGCTCGACGTACTGGACGAGGAGGCGCTCGCCGCGGCGCAGGCGTCCCATGACGCGCTGGCCGCGCAGAAGCTGGTCCAGAAGGTGCTGCTGTCCTCGATGGCGGACCAGAGATGACACTGACGGTCGAACACACGACGATGCCGGTGCTCGGGCGGTTGCCGATTCACAGCAGCCGGGCCGAGCAGGTCGCGCATATCGCCGAGGCGGCCAAGCAGATCCGGATCCAGGACCTCAAGCTGGTCCACCACGCCGGCGCCGGCCACATCGGTGGTGACTACTCCGCGATCGACATCCTGGCCACCCTGTACGGCGCGGTGCTCGATATCACGCCGGACACGGTGACCGACCCGGAGCGGGACCGCTTCATCCTGAGCAAGGGCCATGTCGCCGGTGCGCTCTACACCACCCTGGCCGCCTTCGGGTTCCTGCCGGTCGAGGAGCTCGCGACCTTCCTCAAACCCTTGTCCGCGTTGAACGGGCATCCCAACCGGAACAAGGTGGCCGGCGTCGAGGCCAACACCGGTCCGCTCGGTCACGGCCTGCCGATCGCGGTCGGTCATGCGTTGTCGGCCAAGCTCGACGTGTCGTTGCGCCGTACCTATGTGCTGGTCGGGGACGGCGAACTGCAGGAGGGCAGCAACTGGGAGGCGATGATGGCGGCCTCGCAGTACCAGCTGGACCGGCTGACCGTGATCGTCGACCGGAACCGGCTGCAGCAGGGCGCCACCACGAAGGAGACCAACGACCTGGATCCGCTGCCGGAGAAGGCGGCCGCGTTCGGGTTCGCGGTGGTGGAGGTGAACGGTCACGACCATGGCGAGCTGCTCGACGTGCTGTCGGCCGTACCGTTCCGGCCGGGCAAGCCGACCTTCGTGATCGCGCACACCCACAAGGGCCACCCGATCTCGTTCATGAGCAACAACGTCGCCTGGCACCACCGGGTGCCGGACGAGGCCGAGTTCCAGCAGGCGCTGACCGAACTCGAGTCCGCGGGCAGACCCAGATTCGAGAGGGAACAGGTATGACAGTCGTCGAGACCACGTCGATCGCCGACCAGCCGCGGTACGACTGCCGGGACGCGTACGTCGAGACGCTCGCCGAGCTCGCGCACGCGGACCACCGGATCGTCGGGGTGGTGAACGACTCGGTCGGTTCGAGCAAGCTGAACAGCTTCCGTAAGGCGTTCCCGGACCGGTTGATCAACGTCGGGATCGCCGAGCAGGACATGGTCGGCGTGGCGTCCGGGCTGGCCAACGGCGGCCGGATCCCGTTCGTCTCGGCCGCGTCCTGCTTTCTGACGGCCCGCGCGCTGGAGCAGATCAAGGCGGACGTCGCCTACTCGAACACCAATGTGAAGCTGTGCGGGATGAGCCCCGGCGTCGCGTACGGCGAACTAGGCCCCACCCACCACTCGATCGAGGACATCGCCTGGCTGCGGGCGATCGCGAACCTGACCGTGATCGTGCCGGCCGATCCGATCGAGACGGCGGCCGCGTTGCGCTGGGCGGCGGCCTCGGACGGGCCGGTGTTCATCCGGGTCAGCCGGATGAGTGTGCCGAAGGTGTACGCGGACGACTACGAGTTCCAGCTGGGCAAGGCGATCACGGTCCGGGCCGGTGACGACGTGACGCTGATCAGCAACGGGACCGTGCTGTGGCGGGCGATGGCCGCGGCCGAGCAGCTCGCCACCGAAGGGATCTCGGCCCGGGTGCTGTCGATGCCGACGGTGAAACCGCTGGACGTCGATGCCGTGGTCGCGGCCGCGCGGGAGACGGCCGGCATCGTCACCGCGGAGGAGGCGGTGACCGGCGGCGGCCTCGGCGGCGCGGTCGCGGAGACCGTGGTCCAGCATCATCCGGCGCGGGTGTCGATCCTCGGGTTCCCCGAGTTCGCGCCCACGGGGTCGGCCGGATATCTGCTGGACCGCTACGGGCTCTCGCCGGAGGGGATCGCCGACTCGGCCCGGCAGTTGCTCAAGACAAGTAACTGACCAGGTCGGCGATCGAGATCATCGCGAGATCGTGAGTGTCGGCGAACGCGCGCAGGTCGGGCCCGGTCATCAGGGTGCCGTCGTCGTTCATCAGTTCGCCGATCACACCGACCGGCGGCAGTCCGGCCAGCCGGACGAGTTCGACGGTGGCCTCGGTGTGACCGGGCCGCTGCCGGACGCCGCCTTCCACCGCCCGCAGCGGGAGGATGTGACCGGGCCGGATCAGGTCCGCGGGCTGTGCCGCCGGGTCGGCCAGCACGCGGACGGTCCGGGCCCGGTCGGCGGCCGAGATCCCGGTCCCGACGCCGGTGCTCGCGTCGACCGAGACCGTGTACGCCGTCCGCAGGCTGTCCTGGTTGTTCGGCACCATCAGCGGGAGCTCGAGCCGGTCGAGGATCTCCGGCACGGCCGGGGCGCAGACGTAGCCGCTGGTGTGGCGGACCAGCAGGGCCATCAGTTCGGGGGTGGCGAGGCTCGCGGCGAAGGTCAGGTCGCCTTCGTTCTCGCGGTCCTCGTCGTCGACGACCACCACGGGCCGTCCCGAAGCGATCTCGTCGACGGCGCGCTGAACGGTGTCCAGAGTTGTCGCGGTACTCACGGTCGTTGTCCTCTCGGCCTGGCACTCCGGGGCAACGACAAGCTCCGCGGGCACCTCCGACCCGACGGTCGGCAACGCACCGCGAAGACTGCCACGTGCGTCTTCCCATCCGGACTTTCACCGTCGGTCCTGGAGTTCCACCAGGTCAACCGGACGTCCTTGCGGACGTACGGGTCGCGGACTGTCACCGCCGGCTCGGAATTTCACCGACCCCAGAGCACGTGTGGTCTTGCTGTTCGTCGCACAGTTTATCGGTAGAAACCACCCACGGGAGTGTCATGTCCATCTCAGTCACCTGGCGCGAAATCGAACTCTCAATCACAAGGAACCACGAGGAGCCGTACGCCGCCGACGTGTGGGCCGAGTTCGAGCACGAGAGCGGTACGACGCTGCGGCGGCCCGCGTTCTGGGACGGCGGTGACACCTGGCGGATCCGCTTCGCCGCGCCCGAACCTGGTCGGTGGCGCTGGACCAGCGGCTCGGACACCGGCGAGTTCGAGGTGCTCCCCGCCGATGGCGAGGCCAACCCGTTCTACGCGCACGGCTTCTGGCGGATGTCACCCGGCGGACGCAGCCTGGTGCACGCGGACGGCACGCCCGCGATCCTGGCCGCGGATACCGCGTGGGCGCTGCCCTGGCGAGCGACACCCGAGCAGGTCCGGGAGTACGCCGCCGACCGGCAGGCGAAGGGCTTCAACGCCGTACTGCTGATGACCGTCCAGCCCGACATGCGAGCCGTCGGGCCGCGGGACCGTACCCAGGACGAGGGCTTCGCCGTCGGCTTCGAGGATCTCCCCGAGGGACACCTGAACCAGCTGAACGTCGAGTACTTCCAGTACCTCGACGAACTGCTCCGGATCCTGGTCGACCACGGCCTCGCCCCGGTCCTCCAGCCGGTGTTCCACGGCTTCGGCTGGAAGGGCCTCGACGTCGCCGGCACCGTCGTACCGCCGGAAGAGTACGCGCGGTACTGCCGCTACCTTGTCGCCCGGTACGGCGCTCAGCCCGCGATCTACCTGGTCGGCGGGGACGGCTCGGGCCGCGAACCGCAGATCGCAGCCGGTGGAGCCGAGGTGCAGGCCACCGACTGCTACGGCCAGCCGACCGGCATCCACTACCGCCCGCATATCCGCGCCGATGCTCACCAGGACGCGGACTGGCTGGACTTCCAGTGGTGCCAGACCGGGCACACCGGCGAGCACGTGCCTGAGCGGGTCGCCGACATGTGGCGCAACCAGCCCGTCAAGGCCGTCGCGAACGGCGAGCCGACGTACGAGAACACGCGGGACCTCGGCATGGCAGCAGGTTGGTGGCAGGGACACGAGGCGTGGAGCAACCTGTGCGCGGGCGGCACGATGGGCGTCGTCTACGGAGCGGGCAGTCTCTGGCAGTGGTTGCTACATCCGGGTGAGACCGGCCAGTCGGACTACTTCACCGCGCCGGGAGCCGGTTGGCGGGAGGCGGTCGGCTTCGAGGGGTCGTCGTACGTCGGCCTGGTTCCGAAGATCCTCGCGGGGCTGCCGACGACCGACATGGCGCCGGACTGGACCGGGGCGATCACCGGGCGGGCCCTGAGCGTGCCCGCGGAGCTGTTCGTGGTGTACCGGGACAACGGTGGGCCGGTGATGATCTTCGACGACGCGATTCCGCTCGGTTACCGGATCGTGGATCCGCGCGACGGCGCGGTGGTCGCGACCGGGAAGCGCGACTCGCCCCGGGATCTGCTGCCCGACCCGGGTGGCGCACCCCGCGTCTACATCTGCGCGGCTGACCTATAGTCCAATGCTGATCGTCTGTTAGGGGGTTGAGGTGGCCAACGGCAACCGCGCGGTGCGCCAGCCGGGGCTGGACGAGCTGCGGCTGCTCGCGAAAGTGGCCCGGATGTACCACGAGAAGGGCATCCGGCAGCCGCGTATCGCCACCGAACTGAACCTCTCCCAGGCCCGCGTGTCGCGGATGCTCAAACAGGCCGTCGAGGTCGGCATCGTGCACACCGTGGTGACCATGCCGAGCGGCGTGCACAGCGATCTCGAGGACGAGTTGCAAGGGCGCTACGGCCTGCGGGACGCGGTGGTCGTCGACACGCTCGGGGTGGGCGACGACGTGCTCCCGGCGCTCGGCTCGGGTGCGGCGGCGTACATCGACATGACGCTCACCGGTGGGCACGTGATCGGGATCTCGTCCTGGAGCGAGACGCTGATCAGCGCGGTCGACCGGATGCCGCGCAAGAGCGTGCCGGTGGTGGACAGGGTCGTCCAGATCGTCGGCGGGCTGGGCGACGCGGCGGTGCAGATGCAGGCGACCCGGCTGACCGCCCGGTTCGCCGAGCTGACCGGCGGGATGCCGGTCTACCTGCCTGCGCCGGGGCTGGTCGGGACGCCCGCGGTCCGGCGCGCGATGATGAACGACGTGTCCGTTCGGGACGTTCTGGGCACCTGGGGACAGCTCACCGACGCCCTGGTCGGGATCGGCAGCCTCGAGCCCTCGCCGCTGCTGCAGCGCAGTGGGAACGCGGTCGCCGAGGCCGACCAGGACGAGCTGCGCCGGCTCGGTGCGGTGGGTGACGTCTGTTTCCGGTTCTTCGACGAAGAGGGAAAGCACGTGCGCTCGACGTTCGACCAGCGAGTCATCGGGGTCACCGCCAAGGAACTGCTGGCGGTGCCGCGCCGGATCGGAGTGGCCGGCGGGGAGCGGAAGTTCTCCGCGATCCGGGCCGCCCTGCTCGGCGGCTGGGTCAACATCCTGATCACCGACCTGGCCATGGCCGACCGGCTGCTCGACGCCTGATGGATCGCGACGAACAGCGCGACGTCTACCGGACGATCGACCTGGCGCTGCGGGTCGGTGAGGTACTGCTGTCCAGCGGCGCCGGTACGGCGGACGCGACCGCAACCATCCTCGGTGTGACCGCGGCCGGTGGGCTGCGCGGGTGCGAGGTCGACATCACCTTCACCTCGATGGCGGTCTCCTACCAGGCGGCGCCGGACGTCGCGCCGGAGACGCACATCCGCCTGGTCCGCTACCGATCGCAGGACTTCTCCCGGCTGACCGAGGTCGATCGGCTGGTACGACGGCTTGCCCGGGGTGAGGTGACCCGCGACGAGGCGAGTCGTGAACTGGCGCGGTTGACCTCGGCAGGGCCGCCGTACCCGCGCTGGAGCGCCGTGCTGGCCTGGGGTGTGATGGCCGGTGGCGCGACGCTGCTGCTCGGTGGTGGCTGGCTGATCACGTTGGTGGCGTTCCTCACCGCGATCGTTATCGATCTCAACAACCGGTGGTTCAACCGGCAGCGGCTGCCCGCCTTCTACCAGCAGGTGGCCGGCGCCTTCGTCGCCACCGCGGTCGCGTTGATCCTGTACGCCGTCCATGCGCCGGTCAAACCGTCACTGGTCGTTGCTGCAGGCATCATCATGTTGCTGGCCGGGATCGCGCTGACCGGTGCGGTCCAGGACGCGCTCACCGGGTACTACGTGACGGCCGCGGCCCGAAGTCTCGAGGCGATGCTGCTGACCGGCGGGATCATCGCCGGGGTCAGCCTCGGCCTCACGCTGGGGCTCAAGCTCGGGCTGAACGTCGGCATCGAGGCGCAGACGATCCAGCTGGCGAACCTGCCGATCATGGTCGGCTCGGGCGCGCTGATGGCGCTCGCCTTCGCCTATGCGTCGTACGCCCCGCTGCGGGCGTTGCTGCCGATCGCGGTGATCGGCGCGGTCGGGTCGCTGGTGTTCACGCTGATGTCGCGCGCGTCGTTCGGGCCGGCCTGGTCGACCGCCGCCGCGGCCTTCGCCGTCGGCCTCGGCGGCTACTCCCTCGGCCGTCGCACCGGCGTGCCACCGCTGGTGGTCGTTGTCTCCGGCACCATTCCGTTGCTGCCGGGACTGACCATTTACAAGGGGTTGTACGAGCTGATGGGACTCGGCAACCTGATCGGCATCGTCAGCCTCGCGACCGCGGTCGCCATCGGTGTCGCCCTCGCCTCCGGGGTCATCCTCGGCGAGTACGTCGCCCAACCGATCCGCCGCGAAGCCCGACGACTCGAGGATCGCCTCGCCGGGCCTCGCCTGGTCGGACCACGACGGCCGGTACGACGTCGTACCGGTTCCCGTCGCGGTCGCAGCCGGTCTGTCGTGCGCTAGCCGGCCCGGCCGGTGGCGTAGTACGTCTTGCAGACGCCGGCGTCGTAGTCGGACGCCAGCTCCAGGACCCGCTTGCTGTCGGGGGAGACGAGCAAGGGGGAGCTGTAGTTGGGGCAGTAGTTGTTGTAGGGGTTGGTGACGGCGACGGGTGCGGGGATCGTGCGCCAGGTGCCGTTCCCGCTCTTGACGAACAGGGTCCGTCCGTTGCCGGCGGCCACCGAGCCGTCGGGATTCTGCAGGATCTGGCCGACCACCAGCAGGTTCCCGTTCGGCGCGACCGCGAGGGTCGGTGCGTGGGTGAAGTACTTGCCGTCCGCGGTCCGGGTGAGGACCCCGGGTGCCGATGGCGATCCCCAGTTCCAGCCGTCGGCGGACTGGCGGGTGTAGGCGGCACAGTCGTACTGCCCGCCAACGCCACAGATCTCGTACGACATCAGGTACGTCCCAGTCGGCAACTTCCGTACGACGGGCATCCCCGGACGATGTCCGACCGTCGTACTGGCGACCGTCGGAGTGGGATCGGTCCAGGTGACGCCGTCCGAGCTCCAGACCTGCATCAGCTTCTGGCTGTGCGCCGGATCGGTCTCGTCCGCGTAGTGACAGACCAGTTGGCCGTCCTTGGCGATCGAGAACTCCGGCTCCCAGAGGCCGCTCGTGTTCGACGCGGTCGCACAGTTGGACAGGTACGACCAGGTGCGGCCGACGTCGTTGCTCTTCCAGATCCGCAGTGACATCGGCCGGTCGGAGGCGCCGACGCTCGCCGCCCAGAGGAGGGTCCCGGCCGGCATCGCTCCGACCGGCTTGGGAAGCTCGAAGAGGGTTGCGCAGCACAGTCCTTGGCCGTCGGCGGCCTCAGGATCTTCGACGGTTCCGACCTGGGTGAAGCTCTTGCCGGAGTTCGTACTCTCGTAGATCGCGCCGATGCCGTCCGCGTTGCCCACGAAGGTGACGACACTGGCGAGGATCCGGCCGTTCGCGAGCTGGATCACCCGTGGGTACAGCCCGGTGTCGTCCCGGAGCAGCTGACCGGTCGCGGCCTCGGCGGTGGCCGGAGTCACCAGGAATCCGGCGATGAGCGCGAGTACGACGACCAGCCGCCTCACTTGATCTCCTCGAGGACGACGTCGTCCAGCTGGAGCCAGACGTCCTGGCCGTGCCCGAAGAAGCCGCCGTACAGCTGGATCAGCGACTCACGGCCGGAGTCGAACTCGACGCTCACCTGTTCGTAGGTCTTGTGTGCGCCGCCGGTCTTCTGGGCGATCGTCGTGCCGCGCAGGGTGCGGACGCCGAGCATCGTCTCGGTGTTGTTCTCCGCGGTCCGCATCCAGGCGGACAGGCGGTAGCGGTGATGCGGACGGACGGCGACGTTCTGCTGGAGTTGGTGGGTGCCGATCGAGTCGCGGACGTAAGCGTTGTTGGCGCCGCTGTGGCCGAGGTTCGTCCGGTCGATGCCGCCGCGGCCGTTGAGTTGCCAGGGTGTGGTCGGCGTACTGCCGGCCTGCTCCTCGAAGCCGGGGTCGGTGACCAGGTTGGTGACCTGACCGTCGTCGGCGAGCTTGGTGTGCATCAGGAACACGTTGTACGGGTCCCACTGCGACATGGTGAAGTAGAGGTCCTCACCGGACGACCACGGGTGCATGTACGTCCCGTACAGACCGGGGAAATCCTTGCCTCGGACAACGACCTTCTCGCCGCTCCACGGACCGGTCAGCGATTCCGACGACCGCAGTACGACGGAGGCCCGCGACTCGTCCAGGTACATCATCAGCCACTTGCCGGTGTGCGCGTTCCACTGCACCGAGACCTCGCTGATCGGGCCGATCGCGATCGGGACCGCGGCGCTCTCCTTCGGCGACCAGGTGCGGCCGTCCCAGTAGCGCCAGGCGCTCTTCGACAGGACCTGCTGCTCCGGGACCCGGGCGATGTGGGCGTTGCCGAAGCGGCCGTTCGGCGTACCGATCATGTAGACGTAGCCCTTGTCGCGGACCAGGGCCACCATCTGGAACTTGTTGTCCCACGCTTTGGTGTTCTGCCACCGGGCATTGGGGTCCTTGGTCCAGGTCTCGCCGTTGTCGTCGGAGTAGGCGAAGCCTGAGTAGTTGGTGAACCAGCTGCCGGCCGGCCCCCAGTAGTTGACCGACATGTACTGCACGTACTGCCGTTTGCCGACCGCGATACCGCCGGTCGGGATCACCGTGTGCTCGTCGCGGTCGACCTTCTTGCAGTCGAGGAACTGCTTGGCGTGGCCTGGGCGGTCCTCGGCAGCCGAGTCCAGCGACATCCCGTCGGCCAGGTTGCGATCCTTGCTGCGGAACAGCAGGTTGCAGCGCCAGTCGATCGTGGCCGGATCGCCGACGCCACCACCCGGCCCGGTCCAACCACTGCCGTAGCTGTCGCCGAACGCGGTCAGGATCTCGCCGGACCCGTTGTCCCACAGGATGCCGAGGTCGGTGGCCTTCAGTGCGAACCGCGCCTCGGTGTCATTGATCGACCCCGGCCCGGTCAGCTTCGCGACCTGGTCGGCGGGGGACGGTACGGCGGCCGCTTGGGCCTCCGGGGTCTGGTCGGCGGGCACCAACGCGGCCCCGATCAGGACAGGTAGAACGAGCAACAATCGTTTCCGCATGGCGTTGTCTCCTAGGGCGGGCAGAGCACTCGTGAGAAATCGATTTCCGTCGAACCTAGTCCTTCGTTGTCAACCGGTCAACAGTTCAGCCGCCGCCGGGTGTGGTTTACTGCCGTCTGGTGCGATTCCAAGGTGTGGCGGTCGGGAGACTCCCGGGCCCGTCGGCTTCGCCGGACGGCGGAGTGACCCGGCGCTGACCGGGGCCATGCGGTGATACCCCGCTTCAGCTCGGACCCCTCCCGGGTCCCTGGCCGGAACCTACAGCCGGAGAGCGAAGCATGTTCACAGGACGAATCGAGCACACAGCCACGGTCACCGAGGTCATCGGCGACGTACTGCGGGTGAAGTCGGCGATCCCGGTCACGCCGGGTGGTGCGGTCTGCCTCGACGGGATCAGGTTCACCGCCGAGCCGGCCGACGCCGGCGAGGTGCGGGTGGTCGTGACGGACGAGACCCGGCGCCGTACGACGCTGGACCGCGTCGCGGCCGGTACGACGATGAACGTCGAGCTGCCCATCGCCGCCGGAGACCGGATCGACGGACACCTGGTCCAGGGTCATGTCGAAGGCGTGGGCAAAATCCTCCGCGTCACCGTCGAACCCGCCGGTCAACGTGTCTGGATCAAGCCGCCGGACCGCCTGCTCGCGAAGCTGGTGGCGAAGTCCTCGGTCGCGATCGACGGCGTGAGCATCACGGTGGCCGAGGTGCTGAAGGACCGGTTCTCGGTGGTCCTGGTACCGAACACCCTGGAGAAGACCACACTCGGAGGCTTGGCCGAGGGGGATCGGGTGAATCTGGAGAGCGACCTGCTGGTCCGGATGGCCCGCGACGGTCAGGGTCCCGAACTGCTGCGGGCGGTCAGCCAGTTGCCGTGGGCCGGTCAGCTCAGCGGTGAGGTCGGCGTACAGAAGGTGGTCGCACAGATCGCGGCCGGTGGTGGTGTCGTGGTCTGGGATCCGACCGCGGAGAGCGAAGGCGATGTCGTCTTCGCCGGTGAACGGTTCCGTCCGGAGGCGATGACGTTCCTGCTCACGCTGGCCTGTGGACACACGACCATTCCGTCCGCGGCCGACGTACTGAAGCGACTGGAGATTCCGCCGATGCCGGGTGAGGGCGACCGGCAGGGTACGGCGATGCACGTATCGATCGATCTCGCGTCCGCGACCGGGACCGGCGTGTCTGCGGCCGAGCGGGCGGCGACGATTCGTCGGCTGGCGGCTGCGGACGCCGTACCGACGGACTTCCTTCGGCCGGGGCACGTGTTTCCACTCGCGGCCCGGCCCGGACTGCTGGGCGAGCGGCTCGGGCACACCGAGGCGACGGTTGCGCTGTGTCTCGCGGCTGGGCTGGCACCGGTCGGCGTGTGCTGCGAGGTGATGCGGCCGGATGGCGTGATGGCCGGGCCTGCCGACCTGGAGCAGTTCACGCTGCGCTGGGAGCTGCCGATGATCGACATCCACGACCTGGTCCGCTGGCTGTGAAGGGCTCCGAGCTGTACGACGATCCCGATTTCCTGAGCGGGTATCGGCAACTGCGGCGGGACGGTCTCGGGCTCAACGACGCGATCGAGATTCCGGCGATGAACGCCGTACTGCCCGTGGTGGAAGGGCTGCGGGTGGTCGACCTCGGGTGTGGTGAAGGTGGGCTCGCAGTGCGACTGGCGTCCGGTGGGGCTGAGGTGATCGCGGTTGATGCGTCGGAGCAGATGCTGGCGGCCGCTGCTCGGCATCCGCGGGTGCGGTACGTGCGCGCGGACCTCGCCGACTTCGAGTTGCCGCCGGGATCTGCGGACCTGGTGGTCAGCAGCCTCGCGCTGCACTATGTGGAGGACTTCGGGGGCCTGGTCGCAAGGGTGGCGCGGTGGCTGACGCCGGGCGGGCTCTTCGCGTTCACGATCGAACATCCGGTGGTGACGGCGCCGCTGGTGGCTGCGGATTGTGTGGTCGACGACTACGCGGACGAGGGCCCTCGACAACGAGCCTGGTTCGTCGACGGCGTGGTCAAGTACCACCGCACCATCGGCACGATCCTGGCCGCGTTGCGTCGGCACGGGTTCCGGTTGGAGGTGGTGGACGAGCCGATGCCGACCGCCGAGCAGGTCGAGCAGTCTCCGCATCTCGCCGTCCATCGGCGTCGCCCGCCGTTACTCCTGGTCTCGGCCGTCCGTTAGAGTTACTGACTGGAAACATCGGCTGATCGCCGGGGTGGCCCGGCGGGCTCGGAGGATCGACGTGGCTTTGGGTAGGACATCCCCGCGGGACCTGCCGCTGTTCGCGGATCTGTCCGGACGCGACATCAAGGACATCTTCCGCGCCGGCGAGGAGGTCTCGGTGCCGGCCGGCTGGTCGCTGATCCTGGAGCAGACCCCGCCGGACGCGGCGTACCTGATCCTGAGCGGGACGGCGGCGGTCCGGGTGAAGGGCGAGGAGATCGCCCAGCTCGGTCCGGGTGACATCGCCGGCGAGGTGGCGGTCCGGAAGAACACGTTGCGGACGGCAACGGTGACGGCGAAGTCGCGGCTGCAGCTGCTGCACTTCACCCGGGAGAAGTTCGACGACCTGACCAACCGGCTGCCCGCCTTCCGGGACGCGATCGACGCCACCATCGCCGAGCGCCGCGGTGGTTCCTGACTCCTTGGAGCCGGCCGGGTCCGGCGCGGTCGACCTGGCCGGGCTCCAGCGGGACTTCGAGCAGGCGCTGCTCGGCGGGGAGCGGAAGTTCACCCGGATCCAGGTATCGGAGCGGGCGGGAATCTCGATCGCCCGGGCTGAGCGGATGTGGCACGCACTCGGATTCGCGACGGTGCCGGACGACGAGATCGCGTTCACGGACGGGGACGTCGAGGCGCTGAGGCTGGTCGCGGCACTGGAGGACGACGGGTTCATCGATCCCGAGCTGGAGTCGTCGCTGGCCCGCAAGCTCGGCCAGACCCAGTCCCGGCTGGCGTCGTGGCAGTCTGCGATGTTCCTGGAGTTCCTCGGCAACTCGAAGCTGTCCGCCGACGAGGCGATCGAGGTGGCCGGGGAGTTGCTCCCGGCAATGGAGCGACTGCAGACGTACGTCTGGCGCCGGCACCTGGCCGCCGCGGCCGGCCGTGCGGTGGCGGGCTCCGACGAGCTCGCCCGCGGCATCCGTGCCGTCGGGTTCGCCGACATCGTCAGCTACACCCGGCTGGCCCGTCGCCTGACCGAGGTCGAGCTCGGCCAGCTGATCGAGCGGTTCGAGGGCATGGCCGCGGACGTGGTCGCGCTGAACGGCGGCCGGGTGATCAAGTCGATCGGCGACGAGGTCCTGTTCGTCACCGACACCGCGGCGCAGGGTGCCGCGGTCGCGCTCGCGCTGCAGGACGCGGTGGCGGTGGCCGGCGACCTGCCCGAGCTGCGCATCGGCCTTTCCTACGGCAACATCCTGATCCGGCTCGGCGACGTGTACGGCGAGGTGGTCAACCTCGCCGCCCGCCTCACTTCGGAGTGCAAACCCGGCCGCGTCCTCGCCGACCGCGAGCTGGCAGCGGCTTTGGACGGCCACGCCGACTACCGGCTTCGCCGGCTGCGCCGAGTTTCGGTCCGCGGCTACCACCACCTGGTCCCGTACGCGCTCCAACGTGCGGAGTGAGTCAGAATTGCCCGTGTGCGTGAGATTCTGACGACAGCCGAGTTGGCGAGGGTGTGTGCGGGCGATCCGTTGATCGTCTGGGCCGGGCAGGGTTTCCGCCCCGGAGTCCGCGCCTGGTACGACGGGGATGCGGTCGCCGTCGCCGCGCCGGACCTGTCGAAGCGCGATCGTCTCGCGGTCGTCGGGCCGGTGGACTCTGTCGCACGGCTCGCGGCTGAGGTCTTCGCCGAGGTGGGTCCCAGCTTTCGCCCGTTCGGCGACGAGCAGCTGATCCGCGACCTCGCCGACCACGTCCCGGACCTGGCCTTCTCGGCCGCGTTCGGCTGGATGGACACGGCCGGGCTTCCGGTGGTGACGACCACGGCCGCCTGGCTCGAGAGCGACACCGGGGTCGAGGCGCTACTCACCGACGCGGCGCCGACGTCGTACGCCTGGCCCGGGCGTTCCGGCGTACGACGCTGGGCTGCAGCGACCGGTGACAGCGGGGAGCTGCTGAGTGTGGCCGCGGATGCGTGGAGTGCCCCGGAGATCGGCTTCCTGGCCGGTGTCGCCACTCACCCAGTTGCTCGAGGCAAAGGCTTGTCCCGCCAGGTGTGTGCCTTCGTCACGGCTGAGCTGGTGAAGCACCACGGACGCGTCGGATTGATGGTTGATCGCGACAACGCCGCCGCGATCGCGATCTATCAGCGCTTGGGCTACACCTATCGTCGCGTTGCCGCGGCGCACTTTCAGTAGGTGCCGCCGTTCGCGGGCTTCAATTGTTCGTCGGCTCAGTCGGGGAGGTCGGCGATCCTGGTCGAGACGCGTTCGAGGACGGCGAGTTCCTCGGCGCTGATGTGGTCGATGAACCGGTCGCGGACCGAGTCGAGGTGACCCGGCGCCGCCGCGGCGAGGACGTCGAAACCGTCGTCGGTGAGGTGGTAGATCGAGCCGCGGGCGTCGTTCGGATCCGCCTCCCGCTCGATCAGGCCACGCGCCTCCATCCGGGCCGCGTGATGTGACAACCGGCTGCGGGACCACTGCATCTTCTCGGCGAAGTCCTTCAGTCCCCAGCGGCGGCCGGGCTTCTCCGACAACGTGCTGAGCACCTCGTAGTCGGCGGCGGACAGGCCGAGCTGGTTCAGGTCCCGGGCCAGCCGGGACGGTACGACGGTCAGCAGCCGGCGAACCGCCCGCCAGGCGCGCTCCTCGTCGGCGTTCAGCCACTTGGTCACGGGGTGATCCTACTGTCTTTGACGTGTCAAAGGTATCTGCGGTAGTTTCTTTGACATGTCAACGAGAATCTTGATGGTGATCGCCAGTACCCGGCCCGGGCGGCTGGGGCCGGCGGTGGGTGACTGGTTCGTCCGCGCGACGGCTGAGCTCGGCGTCGACCTCGACGTCGCGGATCTGGCCGAGGTGAATCTGCCGTTCCTGGACGAGCCCGAGCATCCGTCGACCGGGATCTATCAGCACGAACACACCCGGGTGTGGAGCCGGCGGGTGGCGGATGCCGATGCGTTCGTCTTCGTCACCAGTGAGTACAACTTCGCGATGCCGGCCACGTTGAAGAACGCGTTCGACTACCTGCATGCCGAGTGGGCTTGGAAGCCGTGTCTGTTCGTCGGCTACGGGAACACCTCGGCCGGCACCCGGGGTGTGCAGATGGCGCGAGGTGTCGCGGGCTCGCTGCGGATGTTGTCGATCGGGGGCGACATCTTCCTGCGGATCGCGGACGACATGCGGGACGGCGTGGTGGTCGACTCGGAGCGGTTGAATGGTCGGGCTGCTGCGGCGTTGCGTGAGCTCTGTCGCGTGGCCGACGTACTGCGACCGCTGTATCGCGACGGGATCTCGGTCGCCCCGGCTGTGCGCGCCGATGCGGCCGAGGTCGCTCCTGCCCTGCCTGCGGATGTGGCTGAGTTGCTTGTTCTGCAGCGGTGTTGCTGGGTGGACGAGGCGGTCGCCAACGCGCGGCTCGATCTGCCGGCGCTGCTGGAGTCCGAGGGTGAGGTTCGCGAGAGCCTGCGGACCTGGTCGACGTGGTGTGTGCGATCAGGCGGACGACTGGTCGGCTCGGTGCGCGCCCGGCGTGACGGCGACATCTGGGAGATCGGCCGATTGATGGTCGCGCCGGACCATCGCCGTACCGGACTCGGCCGTCGCCTGCTCGCGTTCGCCGAGGCCCAGGCGCCGGACAGTGTCGAGGTCGCCACGTTGTTCACCGGGGAACGCAGCGACCGCAACATCCTGCTTTACCAGAAGTCCGGCTACGCGCTCACCGGTGGGACGGCCCCGGCCGGAGCCGTCCGCCTCACCAAGCCGCTCGCAGCCTAACGGGTGGGCTGAACGGTCAGCGTGACGCTGGCGCGCGGGGTTGTGCTCGCCGCCGGAGTACTCGCCCCCGGAGTGCTCGTCGGCGTCTCCGTGGGCGTGGCGGTCGGGGTTATCGTGCTGGCCGGCGCCGGCGGTGGGACGAAGGAAGCCTTGTCGGAGTCCTTGCAGTTCTCCTCGCCGACGGTGCCGGACTCGTCCGGTGTCAGGATCCTGTGCGGGAAGACGTTGCTGGTTGTGCTGGGATCGACCCGGCCGTTCTGCGTGTCGCAGTCCTCCCGCGGCAGGGCGATCGGGTTGCCGTCCTGGTCGTACAGCCGCACGCTGACTTGCTTGCCCTCAGCATCGAACGGGTAGATGTTGCCGATCGTCATACCGTTCAGGACGAGACCGTCCGGGTTGTACGACGCCGGGTTGCTGCTGTAGTTGTCGTAGTTGTTCAGGAACCCGAACGACGCTCCCATGTACGCGGCGGCAAGGAACGCTGGTACGGCGACAGCCGCGACCAGGTTCAGCGGTACGACGTACCAGAGCCAGCGCGGGTCCTGCTGGGTCCGGCGGCCGATCCAGACAGACACCGCGGCACCGGCGAGCGCGCCGACCACCGTGACCGCCCCGGCGCCGAAGAGCGCGAAGAAGCCTCCGCCGCCGATGGCGCCGCGGGCGACCCACCAGACCGGCTGCCCGATGGTGACCAGTTCGCGGCGGACGTTCGGCGGGATCTGGTCGATCAGGTCGCGGATGGCGGCGGCGCCACGCTGGCCGCGCGGGGTCTCGAGGACGATCCGCGGATCGTTGCCGCGCAGTGCGCGGACGCCGAGGTGCGCCGCGCCGAACAGCGCCGCGAACCCGACGACGCCGAAGAACAGGGTCTCCTCGTGCGACCAGGCGAAGATGCCGATGGCAATGAAGAACGGGCCGACGGTCGACGCGATCAGTCCCCAGCGCAGCGCCTTGCGGCCGGCGTCGCGGTCCGCGACCGGCTGCGTGCGGGGTGGGTAGCCGGCTGCGGTCCGCAGCTCGTCGGCGTACTCCCGCGGCGTGCCGAGGCGCTCCTGCAGGGCCGCGGTGGTGGGCTCCGCCTCGAACTCGGCCGCCACCTCGGTGAGGTGACCGCTGACGTCCTCGAGCACATCCTCCAGCTCACCCGGCGGCAGGTCGCTCAGCTCGGCCCGCACCTGGGCCAGGTAGATCGCGACCGCTCCGGTCAGGGTGCTGTTCACGCGGCCTCCTTCTCCAGCAGCAGCACCGACATCGTGTCGGCGAAGTGATTCCAGGTCTTGGTCGACTGGGCAAGCAGATCCCGGCCGGTCTTGTTCAGCCCGTAGTACTTGCGATGCGGGCCCTCCTCACTCGGCTGCACGTACGACGTCAGCGCACCGGCCGCGAACAGCCGCCGCAACGTCCCGTAGACCGAAGCGTCCGCGACATCCTCGAGCCCGGCGGCGCGCAGTCGCCGCAGGACGTCGTACCCGTAGCCGTCGGCGTCCCGCAGCACGGCGAGCACCGCCAGATCCAGTACACCCTTGAGCAACTGGCTCGTGTCCATAACGCCTCCTCGGTGCACCGGGAGGCTGGACCCCTCAGACCACCCTCCCGGTGCTCTACCGACCACACTACTACACACTGCGGAGTACTCCACAACACAGCACCTGCCCCAGCGGAGCTGATGTCGTCGCCCCGCGTCTGTGCCGTGCTGCCCGCTGTCCACTGTGTCCTCGTTCGAAGACATTTGCGATTGTCTTCGAACGAAGACAGTGGCAGAAATCGAGCGGTTCGACCGGGTGGTCGGCCAGGACGGGATCAGTCGCATCCATCAGGAGGACTTCTGCCAGGCGCTCGGGCGGTTGCCAGAGGCGAAGTACGAGAGCCGGGGCGGACCGAGGCTGACAGATATGGTCGGGCTGGTTCGCCGGCAGTCGACGATGCCGGCCGATGATCTGCTGGCGCTTGCCGACTTCGCCATCGTCAATCTCGTGGCGGGGGCGCCGGATGGGCATTCGAAGAACATCTCGTTGCTGCTAGCCCCGGACGGCAACCGGTGGGTGGCTCCGCTGTACGACCTGGCCACGGGGCTGGCGTATGACGGCGCGACGGTCGATCGTCGGGTCGCGCTGTCGATCGGTGGCGAGCGGATCGTCGGCCAGATCAGACGCAAGCAGTGGGACAAGGCTGCCGCCCTTCTTGGCTTGCCGGCCGACCGCCTGGTCGATCGCGTTCGAACCCTCGCCGGTCAATACCCCGACGCCTTCGAGAAGGCATTGTCGGCAGTCGCCGACGTGCCGGGTGCCGAGGAGGTCGCAGCTCGCACCGTCCCGGAACTCCGCAGGCACTGCCTGAGCCTGCTGCAGCGCCTGCGGGAAGGCTGATCGACAGGTCAGCAATTTCGATCAAGTACGGGTGGGCTGGGAGCGGGCACAGTGGGGGTATGGCGGATGTGTTCGAGGAGTTTGTGGCGGTGGTGGCTGAGGGGTTGGCAGCGGACGAGTTGGTCGGTGGGGTCGACCTGGCTGGGCGGGTGCATCTGTCGCGGTTCCACTTTGATCGGGTGATCGGGGCGGTGGCGGGCGAATCGCCGTACGCGTTCCGGCGGCGGGTGCTGCTGGAGCGGGCGGCGTTCCGGCTGCTGGCCGAGGACTCGCCGGTGCTCGATGTCGCAGTTGAGGCGGGCTACGGGTCGCATGAAGCGTTCACGCGCGCGTTCGTGCGGGCCTATGGGATGTCGCCGCGAGTATGGCGGCGGGAGTCGTCGCGGGTGTTCTTCCTGTCGGCTCCGAGCGGGGTTCATTTTCAACCACCGGCGGGCTTGCGCCTGCCGGCGAGGAAAGAGGTGAGAGGGATGGATGTCCTGGTCAGAATGGTTGAGCATCACGTCTGGCTGACCGGCGAGATGATCGAACGCGGCGCCCGCCTGGACGCGGCGGCGCTGGACCGGCCGATCGAGCTGTCGGTGGAGGGGATCGACGACGACATCTCGATCCGCTACCTGCTGGATCGTTTGGTCTGGCAAGAAGAGATGTGGCTGGCGTCCGTGGAAGACCGCCCGTTCCAGGTGCCCGAGTGCGGAATCCAGGTGGTCACCCCGATCCCCGAGCTCCGCGAACGTCACGCGATCGCCGGCTCTCGTTTCGTTGCCCTGGTCAACCAGTTGAACGACGAGGGCCGCTTCGACGAGTCCTTCGTCGACACCACCTGCGAACCGCCCCGCGTCTTCGCGTACGGCGGTATGGTCGCCCACGTCCTCACCTTCGCCGCCCACCGAAGGTCGCTGCTCATCGGCGCCTTCTACACCGCCGGTATCACCGACCTAGGTTTCGGCGACCCCATGCACTACGTAGCCGAAGGCAAGTAACTCGCTTCTCCGTCGCCCGCTTGTTGACGATGCCTCTGAACGGGCGAGCATGGGACACTCGGGCACATGCCAGAGGCGTCGGAACAGCAGCTGGTAGCCGCCCTCATTGACACCCTGGATCTCGCGCGCGGATGGATGACCTCGTCTCCGCAGTCGCCGTCGGCTGTGCGTACACGCTGTCCTCGACCTACCCACTCAACGAATCACTGGACAACCCAGTCCTCAGGTCTGGCGCTGCGCCACCCGCCAGCAACACGACGCCGTTCGTCATCAGGCCGGCGGCGATGCGGAGCGCCTCGATCTGACCGAACAGCTTGCCGCCGAAATCCGCCTGCAGTTGCGCAGGTGTCAGCTCCGCCAGCGGTCGTAACGGCGTACCAGGGCCGAGGCAGATCACGACGTCAAAGGGCGCCAAGGTGCCTAGGGCAACTTCCGGGGAGTCCGGCTTGCTCAGGTCCACAGCAGGCTCGGACGACCGTGACACTCCGACAATCTGATGCCCGTCTGCTGTCAGCACTTCACTGACCGCGCTCCCCAAGGTGCCGGCGCCACCGATGATGACGATCCGCATCCTTCATGCCTACACGGGTGGATGATGTAACGCTGGGAGCATGCGTTGTCGCAACCGCAGGACACACCTGGCCATCCCTTTACAGGATGGGTATCCGGGCGTTTGCTGAACTCAGAGCCGTCGGCTGATGTCCGCTGCGGCGATCGATCATCAGGGGAAGATGCCACTGGCATCAACGCGGCAGAGTCGCCTGGTCGCGCTCTGCTCGGGAGGGACCCGCGCTGCCGGACATTCGGTGTGTGACCGGATGCGTTCCGCCGCCGGGACAGCACTTGAACGGAGGGGACCAATGCGCAGGTTCGCACTGGTAGTCGGAATTGTCGCTGCGCTCGGGCTGGGCGCCATGCCGTCGGCGGTCGCCGCAAATCCTGTCGTCAATCACTTCACCTTCACGGAGTCGTTCACCGACGGTGACTTCTGCGGCACCGGTCAGGCGGTGGAAACCACAATCTCCGTGAAGGGAACGGAGTTCCTGGCCCCCAACCAGCCGGTTGACTCCCGCAACGTCACCCAGGCCAACGTCGTCTACACGAACCCGCAGAACGAAGCCACCGTCCTCCGGCGCGCCGCCGGGCTGGTCTCCGACACCCTCATCTCCGGCGACCCGGACGGTGTGCACACGGTCGAGACCACCGTCCGTGGGCTGACCGGGTCCCTTCGCACGGCCGATGGTCTCGTGCTGCTGGGCGCTGGCTACCTCGTCCTGCACGAGACCTTCGACGGCGAAGAGTTCGTCAGCCGCGAGATCGTCATCAACAAGGGACCGCATCCCAACGCCGAGAGCGACCTCGCCCTGTTCTGCGACGTCACCACGGACGCATTGGGGCTGACCAACTGACACTGACTCCAACCACGCTCCGGGCCAACCTCCTCGACCTCATCGCCTGCGGCCGCCAAGAAACCTGGGCGATAGGAATACAGGGGTCGGGGGACACTCTCTTCATGACGTTCGGCGACCGGATGCGTGAGTACCGCGATCATCGTGGGTGGTCGTTGGGGGACTTGGCACGCGCTACTCACTACAGCCGTGGGCATCTCAGCAACGTTGAGAACGGTCGCAAGACGCCGACCGAAGAGCTTGTGCGTGCGTGCGACAGAGCGCTGCGTGCGAAGGGCGAACTGATCGGTGCGTTCGAGGCTCGGCCTTGAGGCGGAGCACCAGGAGATCGTCGGGTGGGGCCACGAGATGACCGCATGGTTCGCGCTGACCCAGGGCCGCTTCAAACAGGCGGTCGATGCGGCGCAGCGGGGCCAGGTGGCCGCAAAGTTCTCCAGCGTGCACGTCCAGCTCATCGCCCAGGAGGCGAAGGCCAAGGCCCGGCTGGGCGAACCAGGTCTCCAGGAGCTGCTGGAATCCGGCCGCGCCATGCTGGCGCGCCTCCCGTATCCTGACCGGCCCGACAACCACTTCAAGGTCGATCCTGCAAAGTGGGACTACTACAGCATGGATGTCCACCGGATCGGCGGGGACAACGACCGTGCTCGCGCCCACGCGCAGACGGTCATCCGGGACAACATCGCTCCGGATGGCACCGAGCTGAGCCCGATGCGGATCTCGGAGTGCCGGCTGACCCTCGGCTTCGTGGCGGGGCGGGAAGGTGACCTCGAGCAGGCCGTAGGACTTGGCCTTGACGGACTTCGGGAGGGTCGGCAGAGCCGGGTTCACCTCCTCATGGTCGCCGGCGAACTGGACCAGGAACTGCGTTCCCGCTACGCCGGCGAAGGCATGGTCCGCGACTTCGGAGAGGCACTCAGAGCGGTCTGAAGTGTTTCGGTTGAGGTTCTGGGGAGACCCCACGGTGCAGTCGACCAGCGAGGGGCAGCACGCGCCGGGAGGATGGACCCTGTGGAACAGTTCGTAGAGCTGGGCGACGTGACCCTGTTCGTGCGCCAACTCGGATGCAGGTCGGACGAGCCGTCGTTGCTGGTCCTGCACGGCGGCCCGGACGTCGGGCACAGCTACCTCCTCCCTGGACTCGAAGTGGTTGCTCAGGATCGGCACGTGGTGACTTTCGATTTCCGAGGTTGCGGCCGCAGCACCCGGGGCTTACCTGATTCTCAGCTCGAGCCGGCGTTCGTGATCCGCGATGCGCATCGATTGATCAGCGAGCTGGGCCTCGGACAGGTCGACCTCCTCGGCTTCTCGACTGGCGGCCGAGCCGCCATGGAGTTCGTCTCCCAACACCCCGTCGACGTTCGCCGCCTCGTGTTGGCATCCACCTCGGCCTACCACTCGGATGCCGCGCGACCGTACCTGGACGGGTGGCCGGAGTACGAACACCGGCAGCGACTGGAACGCGAGGCCGACGGCGCTCTGCGCAACTCCACTGTGTTCGTCTGGAATCTCGACCTCGCGCCGGCCTACCTCGAGCTGATCCGTGATCTCGATGAAGGCGACTGGAGCTTCGAACGCGTACTGGACGGGACGATGCCGCCCTGGTGCACTCGAGATCCGGTCACGATCTTGCGTGGATGGGGTGGCCCGATCCTCATCCTGCACGGCGCACAGGACATGGGCTTCCCCATCCAACTCGCGCGACGACTCCACGAAGAAGTCCCGGCAAGCCACCTGGCTGTCATCGATGACGCCGCGCACATGTGCTACTTCGAGAAACCCGATCAATGGGCCCAGGAGATCAGGATGTTCCTCTCCGATCCTTCAGACGCTCACTGCGTTCAGGAGAGCACGTGATGGAACCTCCGGCCGCGACAGGGAGGATTGCGATGCGAGACCTCCAGCTCCGAGCGGCCACGGCTGACGACGACGCCTTCTTGTACGACCTGCATCGTCGGGTGCTGGGCGATGTGATCGAGGCGACCTGGGGCCCGTGGGACGACGCCGTGCAGCAGCAGTTCCATCGCGACTGGTTCGATCCTGAACAGGTGGAGATCGTGCTGATCGACGGCCGACCGGCCGGGATGATCCAGGCTCATTCAGCCGATGCAGACACGTTCTACATCTCCAGGGTCGAGGTGATCCCAGAGGTGCAGAACCGCGGCGTGGGCACCGCACTCATGCAGCACCTGGTGGAGCACGCCCTGCAGGCTGGCGCATCGGCGGTCGAACTGCACGTACTCGAGTTGAACCGTGCGCGCGGACTCTACGAGCGACTCGGCTTCCGCGTCGTCGCCAAAGAGCCGCCAAAACTACGGATGCGTCTTGCCCTGCACTGACGCCCGGCGCGTGGGTTGACTAGTGCGGCGTCAACGAACGTTGGGGTCGTCACCGACCTCCCACCGACCGGCCTGGAGCACCCACTGTGGTGGGTCGACCACGATGCCGTTCAGTGCGGCGGTGTGGTTTGGTTGTCACCGCCTCGTGCAGTTCGACAGGACGTATGCGCCTGCTGCCAGCCATTCCCCGCCTGAGCCCACCCGGTATGCGGCTCGATCGCCGGACACCTCCTGTCGAACTGCACCAATCTGACCGGACCGACGACAACCCCAACGTTTCAGGATGCGGCACTAGTTAGTTGGTGGGGTCGTGGAGGTCGGGGCGTTGCGACGGGGTGGTGATGTCTACGTCGATGGGCTGGACCTTGGTGGGGGCGGCGATCTTGCCGGAGGTGACCGGGAGGTTGAGTTGGCTGCCCGCGAGGTCGATGTCGATGGTGGCGCCGGTGTCGTTGGGGGCGGTCCAGTCGGTGTCGCTCAAGGTGATGGCGAGACCGAGGATGCGGCCCTTGGGGATGACTTCGTCCTGGGCGCGGAGGGGGACCGTGACGGTGGACCACTGGCCGGGAGTCAGCGGCTTCGGTTTGCTCAGTGAGCTGCTGTGGGCGGCGTCGATCCAGCCGCGGCTGACGATGCCGTGGTCGCTCTCGGACGTGAGTTTCTCGACCGTGAAGTAGCAGGCGTCGTCGAAGTTCGTGCTCTCGCCTTCACAGGTGCTGTCGTCGGTACGGCGGATACCGGAGTACCGTGCGGCGTCGCCGTACTCGATCAGTCGTGCGGTGACCGGTGTGGTGATCGAGTCGGCCCTGATCTTCAGGGTGACCGACGGCGAACCGCTGATCCGAATTGCTGCCGGCAACGGCGCGGACAGGAACATCTGCCGGCCGGCGATCACCTCGGACGGGGTCGCGACGATGTCGTCCTCGCTCAGTTCCGGGTCGTCCGTGATGGTGAGCGTCCCCTTGCCTGGAGCACCTAGTTTGCCGGCCGAGAGCGGCACCGGCACGGTCCGGTTCACGGCCGGCCAGGTCTTGTAGTCGCGCCAGACATCGGGAGCGGTCTCGACCGACGCCATCGGTTCCTTCATCACGCCGTTCTGCAGGCCCTGCAGCCAGTAGTCGAACCACTCGTGCAGCTCGTCCACCCAGGCGTCGCGGCGGAACTCGAACGGATCCACATGGTCCTCGAGACCCAGCCACAGTTTGCGCGGCACCTCGTTCTTCGCGAGTGCGGTCCACCACTGCGAGAAGTGGTTCGTCTGGACGTTGTAATCGCTCAGACCGTGGGTCATGAAGACCGATGCCTTCACCTTCGAAGCGGTCTTCAGGTAGTCCCGCTCGGCCCAGAAGGCGGTGTAGTCACCGGTGTCGTCATCGTCGTTGTCGCCGAGATCGGCCCGTACGGCGTCGCACGCGGGCGTGTCGTGGCCTACGTAGCTACCGAGCCAGGGCATGTAGTCGTCGGAGTACGGCACTCCGCCGGAGCGCGTGTAGTCGTACCACGAGGAGATCGCGGAGATCGGCACGATCGTCTTCAGGCCTTCGACACCGGTTGCGGCGACACCGTTGGCCAGTGTGCCGTCGTACGACTTGCCGATCATTCCGACCGCGCCGCTGGACCAGGTCGCCTCGACGTCCGCGCCATCCGCGGTGTGCGCGGTGTTGCGACCATTCAGCCAGTCGATCACCGCGACGACGGAGTTGATCTCGTCCTTGCCGCCGACGTCACCGCAGCCGCTCGACCGGCCGGTGCCGACGATGTCGACGCCGACCACGGCGTACCCGCGGGGGACGAAGTAGTTGTCGTAGAACAACGGCATCTTCTGGATGACGCCGTTCTCGTCGTACGTCTTCTTCTCGCTCTCGTTGCCGCGACCGCAGCAGGAGTAGTACGGCGACGCGTCCATGATCACCGGGATGCGCAGCCCGGTCAGGTCGGTCTCGCGCGGCCGGACGATGTCGACCGCGACGACGTCGTTCTTGCCGTCGGAGTCGGTGTCCATCTTCGTGTCGACGTACACGGACTCGCGGAGCGCGTCGGCGTAGTCGTAGATCGGCTGGGTGCTGTGGGTAGCCGGGTCGACGTACGGCGGGGCCGCCGGAGCCGGCGCGGTTGGGCCCGCTGCGGCCGGGTCGTCCGGCAGCCGGGCAGCAGCCGCGGTACCGCTGACGGTACCCAGGCTGAGCACGGTGGACGAGACCAGGATCGTCACCCTGGCGCGGACGGACGTCATGGCTGGGAAGGCTAGTCACTCAGAGGGCCTAAAGCCAGATTCTGACGATATTGGCGGCCACTTCCCAGCCACAGAGCGTAATGGTGGACTAGTTCCGATAGGGTGACCGCCACCACCCAGGGGGAGAGTACGGAAGGGTAGGCCAGTGAATCTGCGAGCACCGGTGACATTGCTGGACGTGGCACAGCGCGCGGGTGTGTCGGTCGCGACCGCTTCCCGCGTGCTCAACGGCGGGGACCGGGTTCCCCGTCCTGAGCTGCAGGAACGGGTCAAAGCCGCCGCGGACGAGCTCGGCTACACGCCGAACGCACAGGCCCAGGCGCTGGCCAAGTCGTCGACCAACGTGGTCGGCATCCTGGTGCACGACATCGAGGACCCGTACTTCGCGGCGATCGCGAACGGCGTGATGCGGGCCGCCGACGAGCGCAACCTGCTGGTGATGATGGCCAGCACGTTCCGTGACTCCGATCGTGAGATCGCCTATCTGTCGTCGCTGCGCGCGCAGCGGGCCCGGGCCGCGGTGATGATCGGCAGCCGTCGTACCGATGCCGAGAGCCTGGCCCGTACGGCGACCGAGGTCGAGACCTTCCTCAACTCCGGCGCCGGTCTGGCGTTGGTGAGTCAGTCCGGGATGCCGGCCCACACCATCGAGCCGGACAACCGTTCCGGTGCGGCCGAGTTGGCCCGGTCCCTGGTGGGGCTCGGCTGGCGGAAGTTCGCCGTACTGGCTGGACCGGACGCGCTGGCGACGGCACGGGACCGGCGGGACGGATTCGTCGCCGGGCTGGCGGAGGCCGGGCTGCAGCCGGTTGCGGTCGAGGCCGGCGAGTTCACTCGAGACGGCGGGTACGCCGCGGCCCAGGGGCTGCTGGATCGCAAGACCGATCTGGACTGTGTGTTCGCGGTGAACGACGTGATGGCGGTCGGTGCGATGTCCGCGCTGCGGGCCCGTGGGGTCGACGTACCGCGCGAGTTGGGTGTGGCCGGGTTCGACGACATCGCGACCCTGCGGGATGTGTGGCCGGGGCTGACCACGGTCCGGCTGCCGTTGGAGCAGATGGGGCGCCGGGCACTCGAGCTCGCGATCGAGGGCGGCGAGGCGACCACCGAGACGTTCAAGGCCGAGGTCGTCCTGCGGGAAAGCACCGCGCACCGCTGAAATATGCTCGGCGACGTGACCGATGCCGAGCATGTCTCCGAGATCTTCGACCCGTCGGCCTGGAAGCAGGTGGACGGGTTCGACCTGACCGACATCACCTACCACCGGGCGATCGACGCCGGCGTGGTGCGGATCGCGTTCAACCGGCCCGAGGTGCGCAACGCTTTCCGGCCGCACACCGTGGACGAGTTGTACCGGGTGCTCGACCACGCGCGGATGTCGAGCGACGTCGGTTGTGTGCTGCTCACCGGCAACGGGCCATCGCCGCGGGACGGCGGCTGGGCGTTCTGCTCGGGCGGCGACCAGCGGATCCGGGGCAAGGACGGTTACAAGTACGCCGAGGGGACCACCGCCGAGACCATCGACCCCGCGAAGGCCGGCCGGCTGCACATCCTCGAGGTGCAGCGGCTGATCCGCTTCATGTCGAAGGTGGTCATCTGCGTCGTACCGGGCTGGGCCGCGGGTGGCGGGCACAGCCTGCACGTGGTCGCCGACCTGACGCTGGCGTCCGCGGAGCACGCGCGGTTCAAGCAGACGGACGCGGATGTGGCGTCGTTCGACGGCGGATTCGGATCGGCGTACCTGGCCCGGCAGGTCGGGCAGAAGTTCGCGCGGGAGATCTTCTTCCTCGGTGAGGAGTACAGCGCCGAGGACGCCTACCGGATGGGCATGGTGAACAGGGTCGTCCCGCACGCCGAGCTCGAAGCGACCGCGCTGGAGTGGGGCAAGAAGATCTGCGCCAAGTCGCCGACGGCGCAGCGGATGCTGAAGTACGCGTTCAACCTGATCGACGACGGCCTGGTGGGCCAGCAGTTGTTCGCCGGCGAGGCGACCCGGCTGGCCTACGGCACCGACGAAGCCGCCGAGGGCCGCGACTCGTTCCTGGAGAAGCGTCCAGCCGACTGGTCGCCGTATCCCTACGCGTTCTAACACTGATCTCTGAGTACTTCGCAGGAATTTTTGTGCGAAGTGGTGACAGTTCGCGGTAAGACACTTACCGTCGAACGGTATGGACAACCTTTCCCGCCGTGGGTTGCTCACCGGTGCCGGCGCGATCATCGCTGCCGGCACCCTGGGTGCACCCGCCGCCTCCGCCCGCCCTGTCCGTCCTCTCGCCCTCCCCGCCACCAAACGCTTCGTCATGGGCGGAGCCGGTGGTGAACTGTTCCGCAGCAAGCCACTGTGGGGACCGACCGTCATGCAGTCGTTTGCGTTCGACACTCCCAACAACCGGCTCTTCACCGGTCAGTTGCGGTCCGGTACGCCGGCCAACAGTGGAGACCTCACGTTGAGCCAGCTGAGCTTCTCCGGCACCGTGCTCGGTCACATGTACCTGACCGGGTTCGGCCATGCCGTGTCCATCGGCGCCGAGGCTGTCGGCAGTACGACGTACATCTGGACCGAGACCGACGTCGACACGGCCAACGGGCGCGGGCGGCAGATCGCCCGCTTCCCGTGGCAGAACGGCGCGACGAAGACGTCCAGTCAGGTGACGAAGTGGAAGCCCGTTGCCAACGGCAGCGTGTTCACCCCCGCGGTCGACCAGCGGTACGGGCGTCTGGGTGTGCGCTACTCGTTGTCCGACGGGATGCACATCAACGTGTACTCACTGGCCGCGGCGCGGGTCGGCGACTTCTCGACCGTGCTCGCGTCGTTCAAGCAGCCCGCGCTGACGGCCGGGATCGACTTCCAGGGGTGGGCGCTGTACGGCTCGTACGTCTACTTCTGGGAGGGCGAGGCGTATCCGGGCGACCCCGACCCGGCGCAGGCGACGTCGAAGCTGTGGTGCTACGACATCAACACCGGGCAGATCGTCGACTCGTTCCGCACCCTCGCGGGCCAGAGCCTGACGTACCGCGAAGCCGAGGGGATGGCGGTCTACGGCTCCACCGACGCGACCGCCCGCCTCTACTTCGGCTTCGCCTCCGGCGTCACCGGCGATCGCCGCGCCAGCCTCTTCTACCGCAACCAACTCGTCTGAGGTCGTTGCGTCCGAAGAAGTGTTGCCTACAGCCCACACTTCTTCGGACGGAACGGGCTATTGGGCGACGCCGTAGAGACGGTCGCCGGCGTCGCCCAGGCCGGGGACGATGTAGCCCTTGTCGTTGAGGTGCGAGTCCATGCCCGCGATGACGAGGTTGCACGGTACGGCGAGCTCGGCGAGTTCACGCTCGATCCGCTCGACGCCCTCGGGTGCGGCGAGCAGGCAGATCGCGGTGATGTGGTCGGCGCCGCGTTCCACCAGGAACTGGATCGCCGCGGCCAGCGTGCCACCGGTCGCCAGCATCGGGTCGAGTACGTAGCACTGGCGTCCGGACAGGTCCTCCGGCAGCCGCTCGGCGTACGTCGACGCGGTCAGCGTCTCCTCGTTGCGGACCATGCCGAGGAACCCGACCTCCGCGGTCGGGAGCAGCCGGCTCATCCCCTCGAGCATGCCGAGCCCGGCCCGCAGGATCGGTACGACGAGCGGCTTCGGTGCGGTCAGCTTGACTCCCTCGGCCTCGGCGACCGGGGTCTGCACGGTGACCGGACCGGTCCGGACGTCCCGGGTCGCCTCGTAGGCGAGCAGCGTGACGAGCTCGTCGGTCAGCCGCCGGAAGGTGGGCGAGTCCGTGCGCTCGTCCCGCAGCGCGGTGAGCTTGTGAGCGACGAGCGGATGGTCCACGACGAGGATCTGCATAAGCCGGAACGGTACCGTCGGCGATTCGCGACGGGGAAGCGCGCCCGCTGCCAGACTTGGACTGTGCGCTTGATCGGGGCAACCGGAGCCTGCCCTGTTCGCCCCCCAGGGAGTACGCCGATGACGGAGAACGCCGGCAAGACGCCAGAGCAACTCGATCGCCTTCGCCGACGTGCCGCCTTTCTCCGTGAGCTGGAGGAAGCCCGCGCTCTCCGCGACCGGATCGCACCGCGTCGCGCCCGGGTCCGGCAGCTTCGGGAAGCCATGCGCAGAGCGACGTACCATCACTGAGCGTTGGTAGTACTGATATCGCGTCGAGATCACGAATACCTCCCGTGGTCGCCGTGAGTCTGCGACGATGAGGCCGTGTCTGATGCCACGGCTGGGCCGATGACCACCGATCTCGACTTCGCGGTCGCCGCTTACACCGAAGACGGGGTCTGGACCGTCACACCGCTGGTGCTGCGCGGTGAGCCCGACCTGTCCACCCTGGTGTCCGCGCTCCGGCGCTACCCGGGCGAGGCCGGCGTACTCGGGATGATCTCGGTCGACGAGGACTTCTTCATCCTCGTTCGGGTGATCGGCGGCCGGGCCCGGTTGCTGATCTCCGACGTCACCGCCGCGACCGAGTGGCCGCTGGCCCGGCAGGTGGTCGACGAACTCGACATCCCGCTGGCCGATGACGACGACGAGCAGGTCCCGGCCGGCGACCTCGCCATCATCGCCGACCTCGGCATGAGTGCGATGGATCTGGGTGCGCTGTGCGACGACGTCGACCTCTACCCGGAGGAGATGCTCGAGGAGATCGCCGAGTCGCTGGGGTTCGGCAACCAGTTCCACGAGGCGATCGAAGCTCTTGGTTAGCCCGGCGGTCCAGCGGGAGTGGGCGCGGCTGATGGCGCTCGCGCTGGAAGAAGGCGAGAAGGCGCTGCCCGACGTACCGATCGGGGCGATCGTGGTGGACGCCGACGGTGAGGTGATCGGCCGCGGCCACAACGAGCGGGAGACGACCGGTGATCCGACCGCACACGCCGAGGTGGTGGCGATCCGGGAGGCGGCTCGGCACGTCGGTGAGTGGCGGCTGACCGGCTGCACGCTGATCGTCACGCTGGAGCCCTGCACGATGTGCGCGGGCGCGATCGTGCTGTCCCGGCTGGACCGGCTGATCTTCGCGGCGTACGACGAGAAGGCGGGGGCGGTGGGGTCCTTGTGGGACGTCGTACGGGATCGCCGGCTGAATCATCGGCCCGAGGTGGTCGGCGGCGTGATGGCCGACGAAGCGGGTGCTCGGCTCCGCGATTTCTTCATCGGGCACAGACCTTGATAGCCTCTCCGGCGGTGGCGTGTCCGAGCGGCCGAAGGAGCGCGCCTCGAAAGCGCGTGACGGGCAACCCCCGTCCGAGGGTTCAAATCCCTCCGCCACCGCCATGCGTTGGATGGTTCCGCACGAAGTGTGGGACCATCCAACGCATATCAAGGGCTGTGGGATTTGGGAGGAGCCTGCGACGGTTCCCTCCGCCACCGCCAACCATCCTCCGGGATGGAGTAGGACCGGAGACCCTGATGCTGTGTGATGCGTCAGGGTTTTCGTTTCTCGGGACCTGATGCGGGAGAGGGCCCCACGTGGATGTTGCGGAGCTGGACCGGATTCTGCTGGCCGGGGCGGCGGTATTGCTGGTCGCGATCGTCGCGATCCGGCTGACCGGGCGGCTCGGGCTCCCATCGCTGCTCATTTACCTGCTGATGGGGCTGTTGCTCGGCGAGTCGGGGCCGGGCGGGATCCACTTCGACGACGCGCAACTGGCCCACGCGCTCGGGTTCGCCGCCCTGGTCGTGATCCTGACCGAGGGCGGTCTGACCACCCGGTGGAACGAAGTACGCCCGGTGATGCCGCTGGGCGTCGTACTGGCGACAGTCGGCGTCGCGGTCAGCGTGGGGGTCGTCGCCTGTGTGGCGCATTACTTTCTCGGGCTGGACTGGCAGACCGCCGTACTGCTCGGAGCCGTCACCTCACCGACGGACGCGGCAGCGGTCTTCTCCGTCCTGCGCCGGGTCCCGATCCGACCGCGGTTGCGGGGCGCCTTGGAGGCCGAATCCGGTCTGAACGACGCGCCAACCGTCCTGCTGGTCACCCTGGTCAGCACCGGCGAGGTCGGTGAGAAGGGCCTCCTGCACTTCAGCGGGCTGGTGGTCTACGAGCTGGTGGTCGGTGCCCTGTTCGGGTTCGTCATCGGCTGGATCAGCGTCGGCCTGATCCGCCGGATCGCGCTCGGCTCGGCCGGTCTGTACCCGCTGGCGATCCTGTCGCTGGCCTTCATCTCGTACGCCGGCGGCGCCGTACTGCTCCATGTGTCGGGGTTCGCGGCGGTCTACGTGACGTCGCTGGTCCTCGGGCGGGCCGAGTTGCCGCACCGGATGGCCACCCGGTCGTTCGTGGACGGGATCGCGTGGCTGGCCCAGATCGGGTTGTTCGTGATGCTGGGGCTGCTGGCATCGCCCGGGCGGATCGGGTGGAACGACGTCGTCATCGCGTTGGTGATCGGCATCGCTGTGACGGTGGTCGGACGGTTCGCGGCGGTCGCGCTGTCGGCGTTGCCGTTCCGATTGCCGTGGAACGAGCAGGCCTTCATCTCCTGGGCGGGCTTGCGCGGTGCCGTCCCGATTGTTCTGGCGACCATCCCGCTCGCCGAGGGCGTGCCGCACGCGGACCGGATCTTCGACGTGGTGTTCGTGCTGGTGCTGCTGTTCACGCTGCTCCAGGGGCCGTCGCTGCCGTGGCTGGCCGGACGGCTCAAGGTGCTGGACGAGAACGCGGCGTACGAGGTGGACATCGATGTGGCGCCGCTGGAGTCGCTCGGCGCCGACATGCTCCAGGTCCACGTGCCCAGCGAGTCCCGCTTGGCCGGCGTCGAGATCGGTGAACTCCGCCTGCCCGGCGGGGTTTCGGTCTCCCTTGTCATCCGCGGCGACCGCGCCTTCGTCCCCGACCTCCGCACCGTCCTGCGCGCCGGCGATTCCCTCCTGGTCGTCGCCCCCAGCCCCGTCCGCGACCAGACCGTCCGCCGCCTCCGCGCCGTCTCCCGCGCCGGCCGCCTAGCCGGCTGGTTCGGCGAACGCGGCCGCGACCAGCAGTGATGAGCTCATTTGTCTCACCAGGACTTCTGAACTACCTTTGAACTATGGCCGAGCTGCAGGAAGTCAACTTCTCCGATCTACTTCAGCGCCCCAACGAGACAGTGGAAAAGCTGAAGGCGAGCCGGAACCGTGCATTGCGGATCCACCGCCGCGGATCCGAGGACGACCTGGTGCTGACCACTGTTGCGCAGTCGACGGAAGAGCACGAGGTGGTGGACCTCGCTGTCCGGGTGCTGCGCGCGGTGATGAGCGACCCGGTACTGCGCTCGCACACCCTCCTCGACATCCTGCCGCGGATCTTCCCTTGGGTTCAGTTCTTGCCGCCCGAGGATCGGACCGTGTTCGCTCAGGAGCTTGTCGATGGGATGGAGGCCGGCGCGGACCTCGGCGTCACGGCGCCGGTGCTGACCCTGATCCAGCAATGGCGCAACACGGCCGAGATCTGGGCCGATCCAGAGTTGCTTGCCATCCTCCGGTCGCCCCGCAAGGGCGATTTCGGTCCTGTGCCCAAGCCGACTGTCGAGTGACGCCGGCGAAGCGCGGTGATCGGGTCGCTCCTCCCGCGGGGCCTGATCAGTGGGAGTTGACGTTCCTCACGACTCCCGCCGCGAAGGGTTGGGAGGAACTCTGCCGGCAGGCGCCTGGCAACACTGCGAAGGCGTGGGCGGAGATCCGAGCAGAGCCTCAGCCATTTCCGGATTCCAGTCGACACCACCGTTTGAAGGGGCAGTTGTCCACTGACAACGGGCTCGACCAGTGGCAGTACGAGGTGACTGGCGGCGGCCGGATCTGGTACCTGGTCGATCCGGACAAGCGCACTGTCTGGATCAGCTATGCCGGGACCGGGCATCCCAAGGTGACTGACTGATCAGTTCGGGTTCTGGCCTGAGGGGATTGGTTGGGGGGTGTGGATGACCGGGAGGCAGACGGTGGAGTCTGGGGGGATGGTCACTGAGGCGAGGCCCTTGGCTCTGAGGCTGGTATAGCCGCGGCCGAGGATCAGGTCGACCGTGTGGTCGGTGCGGTCGTCGCCGACGGTGAGGGGCTTCTGGTTGAGCTGGCCGCTCACCAGCAGCAGCTCGGGTGAGTTGTCGGCGGCACCGCGGACCGAAACGACGTCGATCTTGTCGCCCTTCGGCTCGTTGGCGACCTTGGCGACGTGGAAGCCACGCTTCTTCAGCACCTCGGCGACGGCGGCCGCCGTACCCGCCTTGGCTCCGCCGTTGTAGACGTTCACCACGACCTGCTTGGGCACCAGGCGGTTGTTCGGCAGCTTCTGCTCGACGCAGGTCGGCTCGGCGCTGCTGTTGATCAGCGAGTTCCAGCCCCACCAGGCGCCGCCGACGAGGACGCCGAGCAGGATCACCATCGTGATCGGCGTCCGCCAATGGATCCGCGAGTGCGGCCTCGGCTGCGGGTGTATTGCGGTCATCAGCTCAACTCCCCCCGTGAGCAGACATGTCAGTCCACGACCAGTACCCGGGCGTGCAGGACGGAACGCTGCTGCAGCGCAGCGCGCAGGGCGCGGTGCAGGCCGTCCTCGAGGAACATCTCACCCTTCCACTCGACGACATGCGCGAACAGGTCGCCGTAGAAGGTGGAGTCTTCGTCGAGCAGCGCGTTGAGGTCGAGAGTGCCCTTGGTCGTGACGAGCTCGTCCAGCCGCACCTGCCGTGGCGGCAGCGACGACCAATCCTTCGGCTTGAGCCCGTGGTCCGGGTACGGCCGTTCCTCCCCGACGCGCTTGAAGATCACCCCGCAAAGTCTAGCGGGCTAAAAGGTCTTGTGAGAGACCGTGAATGTCACCGGAATAGTCCGGAGTGGGGGCTCAACCTTTTGGGCACGATCTGCGTCAGAAGGGGAGAGGGGCAGGGCGAGGGCAAAAGCCGGAGTGCGAGGGGCACAAGGCTGGTGCGCGCCCCGGTGCCCACGACTGAGGGGGTAAACCGCATGCGAATTCTTTCCAAACTCGGTCTTGCGGCCGCGTCGATCACGCTCATCGCCGTCGGTACGGCGCTGCCGGCCGACGCGCTGACCGTGACCCAGGCGAAGGCTGCCCAGACCCGGCTGAACAAGCTCGGCTGTACCGCCGGCCCGGTCGACGGCAAGATCGGCTCGATGACCCAGGCCGCCACGGTCCGGTTCCAGTCGTCCAACAGACTCACGCAGAACGGTTCCTTGAGCGGTACGACGTACTCCCGGCTGATGGCGAGCACGGCCAAACGCTGTGACATCCGGGCGGTGCCGGCCCGGTCCGGGAGCGGCCGCCGGATCGTCATCAGCCAGTCGCAGAACTGGGTCTGGCTGATCGATGCCCGCGGCAAGATCGTCCGGCAGGGCGGGATCATCGACAACCCGCGGTACCTGCGGGCCGGGAACTACACCAGCGGCGCGAAATGCGGCCGGGCTGCCCGGATCCGGAAGAACACCGACGGCGGGTCGCTGTACCTGAACAACTTCGTCCGGTTCGCCCCGTGTGGCATCGGCTTCCACCAGATCCCGACGTACAAGTCCAACGGCCGGCAGATCCACGCCGACTACCTGCTGGGCACGAACTACCGCGCCTCGCACGGCTGCATCCGGGTGTCGGCGTCGATGTCGGCGAGCATCTGGTCGTTCGCCGCGAGCTCGGTCCGCGTCGTCGTGATGCGCTGATCGGGGGGACAGTCCTGTCGCTCCGTACGGCGGACGCCGTACGGAGCGCGCCCACCGAGGCTGGCGCAGCCGAGGCACTAGCATGCCCAGCGGGGCGCAGGGGCGCCTTCCGTCAACCGGGGAAAGGCACGCTGACATGGCCGAGACAGCCGACGTCGTGGAGACCGTCAAGCAGGGGTACGCGTTCGAGGGGGCGGCGATCGAGCTCGGCGCGTTGCTGGCCGGCGACGAGCCGAAACCGGAGGCGGCGGTCCGGATCCCGTTGTCGATGGTGAACCGGCATGGCCTGGTCGCGGGTGCGACCGGTACCGGTAAGACGAAGACGCTGCAACTGATGGCCGAGCAGTTGTCGGCCGCCGGTGTCTCGGTGTTCGCCGCGGACATCAAGGGTGACCTGTCCGGGATCTCGCAGCCGGGGCAGGAGAGCGAGAAGCTGCTGGCCCGGACCAAGACGATCGGCCAGGAGTGGACCGCGACCGGGTTCCCGACCGAGTTCTACGCGCTCGGCGGTCAGGGAGCCGGCGTCCCGATCCGCGCCACCATCACGTCGTTCGGTCCGGTGCTGCTGTCCAAGGTGCTCGGGCTCAATGACGTCCAGGAGTCCTCGCTCGGCCTGATCTTCCACTACGCCGACAAGCACGGGCTGACCCTGCTCGACCTGAAGGACCTGCGCGCGGTCATCACGCACCTGACCAGCGACGAGGGCAAGGCCGACCTGAAGGACCTCGGCGGGCTGTCCGCCGCCACGGCCGGGGTGATCCTGCGGTCGCTGATCGGGTTCGCCGATCAGGGAGCCGAGGCGTTCTTCGGCGAGACCGAGTTCGACACTGCGGACCTGATGCAGCAGCGCGACGGCAAGGGTGTCATCTCGCTGCTCGAGCTGCCGAACCTGCAGGACCGGCCGGCGCTGTTCTCCACCTTCTTGATGTGGCTGCTGGCCGACCTGTTCGACGACCTGCCCGAGGTCGGCGACGTGGACAAGCCGAAGCTGGTGTTCTTCTTCGACGAGGCGCACCTGCTGTTCAACGACGCGTCGAAGGCTTTCCTGGACTCGATCGCGCAGACCGTCCGGCTGATCCGGTCGAAGGGTGTCGGCGTCTTCTTCGTCACCCAGACGCCGAAGGACGTACCGGACGCGGTGCTCGCGCAGCTCGGTTCGCGGGTCCAGCACCAGTTGCGGGCGCACACGCCGAACGACGCCAAGGCGCTGAAGGCGACGGTCTCGACCTTCCCGAGCTCGTCGTACGACCTGGCGGAAGTGCTGACCCAGCTGGGGATCGGCGAGGCGGTCGTCACGGTGATGAACGAGAAGGGTGCGCCGACCCCGGTCGCGTGGACCCGGCTGCGGGCGCCGCAGTCGCTGATGGCGCCGGCCTCGGCCGAGCAGCTGGCCGCGTCGGTGCAGGCGTCGCCGAACAACGCCAAGTACACCGAGGTGATCGACCGCGAGTCGGCGTACGAGAAGCTCGCCGCCAAGGTCCAGGCCGGCGCCGAGCGGGCCGAGGCCGAACAGCAGACCGAGGGGCAGGCCAAGCCGGAGCCGAAGCCGCGGGCGCAGAAGCAGGAGAAGTCGATGGTCGAGCAGGTGGTCGGCTCGTCGGCGTTCAAGCAGTTCGCCCGATCGGCCGGGCGCGAGATCGTCCGCGGCCTGTTCGGTGCGGCCCGCCGCAAGCGCTGACACCTCCTTTCGGTACGGCGGGGTTCGCGGTTTCACCTGCGATGGAAGGGATTCCAGCGTTTGATTGTTGATCAAACGACTGAATTCTCAACGGTCGACCATCGTTTCCACATCGTCATCCACAGCGCGCCGTCGCGGATTGGGACGAGACGCTTACTCGACGTACCGTGAGAGGTGATGGTTGCGCAGAGTAGGCGAGCGGTGCGGTATTGGGCGCTGTGGACCCTGACGGTCCCGGCGTTCGCTGTTGTCGTGCTCGTCGACCTGGCGGCCATCGGGTACGGCGTGCAGGCCTTCACCGAGCTGCCGAGCTGGCGAGGTCTCGACGTGGTCTTCGCGTTGACCGTCTCGGCGCTGATCGCGGTCGAGGGTGCCCGTCGGGTCGAGAACCGGCGACGCCGGGGTGGCGCGTTGCACAAGGACCTCGCGCCGGCCTGGATGATCGCGGCCGCCGTGGTGCTCCAACCGGCGCTGGCGATCCTGGTCGTCGTACTGCTCCGGATCTGGTGGCGGATCCGGGCCGGTAAGTGCATCCCCTATCGCTGGGCGTTCTCGACCGCGGTGCACGTGCTCGCGGTCGGCGCCGCGCACACCGTCTTCATGGCCGTGAGTGACCTGATCGGCAGCGACGGGCTCGGTCTGGTCATCTCAATGGTCGCCGCGGCGATGGCGTTCGTCGGGACCGACACCGTGCTGTGCGGGCTGGCGATCTCGCTGATCATCCCCGGCAGCAGTTGGCGCGAGGCCTTCGGCACGATGGACGACCTGTGCACCGACGCGACGGCCGCGACCCTCGGCTGCCTGCTGGCGGCGGCCTGCCTGGTGAGCCCGTGGTTCGCGTTCGTGGCGATCCCGATCACGCTCACGGCGCAGCGGGCGCTCCTGCTCACACAGCTGGAGACCGAGGTGCAGATCGATCCGAAGACGAGCCTGACCCGGGTCGACTGGTGGCGACGCCGGACCGAAGAGATGCTGCGCGTCGCGCGGACCCAGCGCGAGCCGATGGCCGTGCTGTTGATCGACATCGACCACTTCAAGCAGGTCAACGACCGGCACGGGCACCTGGTCGGTGACGAGGCGCTGCGGGCGGTCGCGACCATCCTGCGCAGCGCGATCCGGGCGAAGGACGTGATCGGCCGGTTCGGCGGCGAGGAGTTCGTCATCGCCCTGCCGGACACCGGCCTCGACGACGCGACCGTGACCGCGGACCGGCTCCGCAACGCGGTCGCCGCCAGCCCGCTGGCCGCGATGTGCGCGGGCGTCCTGGACGACCCGGACCTCGATCCGGACACCTTCCACCTGACCGTCTCCATCGGCGTCGCCGTCTACCCCGCCGACGGCATCACCGTCGACGACCTGCTGCTCCGCGCCGACCGGGCGATGTACGCCGCCAAGGCCGCCGGCCGTAACCGGGTCCGCCTGGCCGCCGACGTACTCCCGCCGCACCGCCCCATCGCTCGCCCGGCCGTCCCCATCGACCGCAGCCGTCCCGCCGCCTCGGTCGACCGCGATGCCGCCCACGACCGCCCGGTGACCACGGGCGCCGCCGCCCCGACCGACCGCAACTGACGTCACCCCGCAGAACCTTTTGCGGGAGTACGGCGTCCTGTGTGTGAGGGGGACTGCAGGACGGAGAGGGTATGGCGGGTCCGGGGAGTCGTGACGACGACTTCACCGCATTTGTGCTGGCCAGGTCCGCGCGATTGGTGCATTTCGCGCGGATGCTCTGCGGCGACGCCGAACTCGCGGAGGATCTGGTCCAGACGGCGCTGGAGAAGGCGTATCTGCGCTGGGACCGGATCGAGTTGGCCGACCCGTTCGGCTACGTCCGGCAAGCCGTGGTGAACCAGCACCTGTCCTGGGTACGGCGTCGGCCGTGGCGCGAGCGGCCGAGCGGTGACGCCGGCGAACTGGATCGGTACTTCGGCACGTCGGTCGCGGACCCGGCCGGGGCGGTGGCTCGCCGCGTCGCGATCGGTGCGGCCCTGGCGACGCTGACCCGGCGCGAGCGTGCGGTCGTCGTACTGCGGTACGTCGAGGACCTCACCGAGAAGCAGACGGCGGCCGTCCTCGGGGTCGCGGTCGGGACGGTGAAGAGCGCGAACGCCCGAGCGATGGACAAACTGCGCGCGGCTCCCGAGCTGAGCGGTCGGTACGTAGGAGAACGAGCATGAGCGACGAGCGACGAGTCACCCCCGAGGACGACCTCCGGGTTGCCCTCCTACCGGACGACAGCATCGCGCCGCTCGACCCGGCCCGGGTGATCGCCGGTGCGCGCCGCCGCCGGAAGGTGCGCGGTCTTGCCGCTGCCGGAGTCTCCGCGGTGGCCGTCATCGGAGTCGCCGCGGGCGGATTCCTTGCCGGCGGAGGGTCTCTCGGCAACGCACCCCAGCCCGCGGACCCTGGACTGACCGTCCCCGCACCGACGCTCGCGACTCAGGACCGACCGACGCCGCGACCATCTGAGACCCCGAACGCGTCCACGCCGCCTGAGACGGAGACGGCCGGTCCGGAGGGAACCGGCAGCACGGCGGCCCCGCCGACCGTGGCGAGCTGTCTCCAGGAGGCGGCCGCAGCCGGTGAGCCGGCTCCGGGTTCGGCCGCCAGGCAGCGAGGCTCGCTGGACCGCCGGCTGATCGTCGTGGCCGACAGCAACTACTGGATGGCGTGCGACAACACGTTCCGGCCGACCCCGACAGCGCGCAAGCCCGCCAAGTTGGAGAGGCCGAGCACACAGGACAACAACGCCTTCGCGGTCGCGGGCAACACCATCACCACCGCTGCCGGCGAGCGTGACTTCTTCTGGGCGGCAGGAATGCTGCCCAAGGGAGTCGCGACCGTGCGGTACAGCTTCGTCGACGGCGCTGTCGTGGATGCCGAGGTCAGCAACGGCTTCTGGATGATGCGACACCTCTCGACCGTGCCGCCCGGTGCACACGACCTGGGCGACCGGGTCCGGGTTCAGTTGCTCTCACCGTCCGGCGCCGTACTGAACGACGTCCGGCTGAACTGGGGGACGCAGACCTGCGCCCAGATCAGCCATGGCTGCTGAGCAGAACCTTCACGGGCAGAACCTTTCCGGGCAGAACCTTTCCGGCCGTGCCGCGCGTCCTTCAGCCCGACCGACCGGACGAAAGAGTTGTGGAGGGCAACGATGATCGAACAGGACCGGAAGCGGCGCATCGTCAGGCTGCTGGTGACCGGACTCGCCGTCGCGGCGGTGGCCGGCGTCGCGATCGCCGGTACGGCGGTGGCACGCAGCAGGCAGTCGGCGGGAGACACCGCGGTCGCGGGCGGACCGGATACCCCGGCCGCGACGCCGATCCCGGCGATCCTGGCGACCCCGGCCGCCGGTACGACGGACCCCGCCACGCCGGAGCCGAGTACGACGAACCCCGCGACGCCGGAACCGCCAACGGCACCGGCCACGCCCGAGCCGGCGACGACCGCGACAACAGGCCCCGAAGGAACCGGACAAAAGCCCGCCATTCCGCGGAAGCCGGCCGAGAAGGCGCCTCCGGCGGACGCCGTCGCAGCCTGCAAGACCTGGCTGAAGGAGGTCGCGGAAGAGCGCGGCGAACCCGCACCGGGCTCGAACGCGAAGGTGGCGGCCCGACTGGACGGCGCACCGGGCACTGTCCTGATCCTTGCCGACAGCAAGTACTGGGCCGGCTGCGACACGGCGTTCGCGCGGAACGGCAGTGAAGGCTCGATCCGGCAGCCGGCCAAGATCGCCAAGCCCGCACCCGGCGACGCCGAGGCCTTCGAGGTCGCGAACAACCTGATCCCGATCAAGGGCAAGGAGTACGAGTACTACTGGGCCGTCGGTCAACTCCCGTCCGGCGTCTCGAAGATCTCCTACACCTTCCCCGACGGCCGGACGACGAACGCCGTCATCAAAGGCAACTACTGGCTGATGCAGCACCAGACCGCAACGCCCTGGAAGGAAGGCTCGGCACCGGGCCCGCAGATCAAGGTCACGCTGTTCGGCCCGAACGGCCAGTCGCTGCGGACGTTCCTCCTGGTCTGGGGCGAGGACACCTGCGCCCAGGTCAGCCACGGCTGCTGACCGGACCCGAACCGCCAGGCCATCACAATCGCCGCCGTCCGCGATCCACCCGCGGTGGACCGCGCAGCGGGCGCGATTGTGATGGCCTGGGCGTTCAGCAGGCGCCGAAGGTGCCGGCCGAGATGTACGCCTTGGCGACGTACATGCCGGTGTGGACGCGGAGCCAGACGTTGCTCGTGCCCTGCGAACCCGTGACGCTCGAACCGGTCGTCTGGCACTCGACGGTCACCTGGGCCGACTTACCCGCCATGCCGACGACCGCTCCGGATGAATTCGGTGAGTTCCGCACGTTCAGGTAGCCGGACGAGATGGATACCGTGCCGCGGCCGCCGTCACCGGTCCACAGGTAGGTCACGTCGACCCATGCGTTGTTCGTCAGCGCGAGCGCGTCCCAGAACGTCCCGTCCGCCAGGTCGATCCCAGCCGGGTTGGCGACGATCCGGCCGAACTGGTCCTTACCGCCGTTGTAGCCGTTCTGGTACGCCGCTTGGGCTTCCGGGCGACCCTGCGGCAGGTCCTTCCACATCTCCCGGATGGCACTCGGGTTCCAGTAGTCGTCCTTGGTGTTCCACGGGCCGACGTCCCACACCGGCTCGAAGGCGCACCGAGAGGCCGTGCACACCTTGACCGAGTAGGTGCCGGAACCGTTGCCGGACAGTCCCCGGCGCGACGGCAGGGCGACGAAGTGGTCGCGGTTCACGATCACGTGGCCGTTGGCCGTCGTACCTCCGACCAGGCCTTCGCGGGTGGCGAAGACGCGGGACTGCAGGGGCGCCGCCTGGACGCTCATCCGGCTCGGGTCGATCTTGTCGGTCGACAGGACCGTCAGGTCGCCGACCCATGGACTGCCACCGGTCGGTGGAGCGCTGACGATGATCCGGAGCTGGACCTGGTCACTGGCTCCGGGCAGGGCGGTCGGCGTACCGGACCGAGCGGGAGTCCACTCCGTCCACTTGTCCTTGACCCACGCCCGTACGTCGACCTCCGCCGACGAACCGTCCGGCGTACCGACGGTGTAGCCGACGACGACGGCCGAGGTGGCGGCGTCGAAGCGGACCGGGACGAGCTCGGCCAGGCCGGACCGCTGCTTGATCTCGGTGGAGCCGACCGTGGCCGGGGCGTCGCCGAGGATGATCCGGCTGCCCTCGACTTTCACGTTGCTGGATCCGGCGACTGGTTGGGCCGCGACGGTGACCGGGTCGGTCGGTGCGGCGGTGCTTTGCAAGGTGGTGGTGAAGATCGCCAGCGTCGCGGCCAGACAGGCCGTGAGCTGGACAGGTCGGGTGATACGCATGGGCGGTTACCTCCGGGGCGGTGAGGCATCACCGGGCGCTGTGCCTGGTTCACCCAATGTGACAAATGAACATGCCTTCTGTATAGCCCGTGAATAAATTTCTTCGAAGGAGTTGGTGTACGGACAGAACCGGATCGATCACCCAGCGGGTTTGGACCGGTGTGACAGAGGCAGAGGAGAATCGATGACCCGGACCGCGGACGCCGATTTCGAGCGCTTCGTGTTGGCGCAGTCGACCCCCTTGCTCCGCTTCGCGGAGATGTTGTGCGGCGATCGGCACAATGCCGAGGACCTGGTGCAGCAGGCGTTGATGCGGTCCTATCCGAAATGGCACCGGCTGGACGGTGACCCGATGCGCTACGTACGCCGGGTCCTGGTCAACCGGTTCCTCTCCCAGACCCGCCGGCGCTGGAACAACGAGGTTCCCAGCGACCCGGTGAGCAACGACTGGGACCAGCGAGCGGTGGCGGACTTCGCCGGCGAGGTCCAGACCAGGGAGGCCGTGCTCTCGGCTCTCGCCGGTCTGACCGTGCGGGAGAGAGCCGTGGTCGCGCTGCGCTACTCGCAGGATCTCTCCGAGGCCGAGACCGCCGAACTGCTGGCCATGGCACCCGGGACCGTGAAGAGCACGGCCTCCCGCGCGCTGGCCAAGCTGCGTCTGGCACCCGACCTGATCGATACCGGAGTTGGAGGACACTGATGAGTGACGAGCAGCGGGTACGCAGCGCACTCGAGTACGACCTGGAGCCCTGGCAGCCGAACGCGACCGACCTGATGCGTCGCGGTAAGCGGCTGACCTGGCTCCGCCGTGGACTGGCCGCGGCGGGCGTCACCGCCTTGGCCGGAACCGTTGCGACGGTGTCCGCCGCGGTCGGCGGACCCTCCGCCGCGAGGAACCTGCTGGCCGGTGACGGCAAGCCGCCGGTACCGGCCGTGGTGCCGGCAGACACGGCGAAGCCGTCGGTCGACCCGGCCTGCCTGCCGGCCAAGCCAACGTTGCCGAAGGCAACCGTGTCGGTGGACAAGACGATCGACCCGAACAACCCGCCGAGCGTGCAGCCGTCGCTGCCGGCCAAGCCGACCGTGCCGTCGGTTCCGACCGGCAAGCCTTCGCTGCCGTCGAAGCCGTCGCTGCCTGGTACGACGACCAAGCCGTCGATCCCGGCGACGCCGTCGCTGCCGCCGAAGCCCGCCTTCCCGACCGGCAAGCCGACGATCCCGACGGCCACGCCGAGCCTCCCGACGGGGAAGCCCACGCTGCCGACCAAGCCGTCCGTGCCGACGCCGTCGCTGCCGGCCAAGCCGACGGTGCCGACGGCCAAGCCGACCCTGCCGTCGGTGCCGGTCCCGACGCAGAAGCCTTCGCTCCCGTCGGCCAAGCCGTCGCTGCCGGGCAAGCCCGCCGCGACGCCGACGCTGCCCGACTGCGTGCACGGCGTACCGTCTGAGAAGCCGTCCGTGCCGGCTCCCAAGCCGACCCTGCCGGGCAAGCCCTCGCTGCCGACCGCCAAGCCGTCCGCGCCGAAGCCGGCCGTTCCGACAGTGACGGTCTCGGGTGGTGCCAAGGTCACCATCGACCCGGGCCAGCAGCCGGCCGTTCCGACGGCCAAGCCGTCGCTGCCCACGAAGCCGAGCCTCCCCAAGGAGACCCCGAGCCTGCCGACCACCTTCCCCACCGGTCCCTCCTCAAGCCGGTAGGGCGCCAGGTCACCGGCGAGTAGGCGAATGCGAGTCCCTACTCGCCGGTGACCCCATCTGTGAGTTCGCGGACGACGTCCAGATGTCCCGCATGACGCGCGTACTCCTGCAACACGTGGAACAGGATCCAGTTCACCGTCGGCCGTTCCTCGCCGAATCGGCCGCCGGTCTCAGCACGGGTGGCGGGATCCACCCCCGTCACCAGACGCCGGGTGGCCTCGCCACCTTCGTGCAACCGGGCGATGAGGTCGGCGAAGGTCTCGTCAGGCCCGACGGTCCAGCGGCCGTCCGGGTCTTCGCCGGAGTCACCCCACGGTTCGTCCAGCTGCTCTCCGGCGAACCCCCAGCGCAGCCAGCGCCTCTCCATGAACACCAGGTGCTTCAGCAGTTCCAGCGGCGACCATCCTGACGGCAACCGGCTGGACCTCAGCTCGGCCTCGGTCAGCCCGGTCAGCTTGCTCTCGATCACGCCGCGGTAGTGGTCCAGGAAGCCGAGGTGCAGTGCGATCGTGTCGCCTTCCTCGATCGGCGGAGGCTGGCTCACGAGAGTCCTCGAAGGAACTCGGCGGTCGGCTCGTCCGCCGGATAGAAGGACTCGATCATCAGCTCAGACACGGTGACGTCGAGCGGTGTGCCGAAGGTGGCGATCGTGGTGAGCAGGGACAGGTCGTGTCCCTCATGGCGGAGATTCATCGGTACGACGACCTCGGTCGGGCCCGGGTGGACGGGCTTGTCGCCGGCGGCGTACTCGCGGAGTTCGTCGTACAGGTCCTCGAGTTCGGGATCGGCCGTGCTGGCGACCTGGCGTTGCAGGCCGGCCAGCGCGGCGGCGCGGACCTCGGCCAGGTTGCCGAGCCGACGCGCCAGACCGTCCGGGTGCAAGGTCAGCCGAAGCGCGTTGATCGGTGCCTTGAGCAACTGTTCGTCGACGTCGGCAGTGAAGATCTGGATGCCGGCGTTGGCCTCGACGATGTTCCACCAGCGGTCGACCACGAGCGCCGGGTACGGCTCATGCGCCTTCAGCAGGCGGCGGAGCGTCGTACGGATCGCGAGCATCGACGGCGAGTGGAGCGACGCCTCGCTGTAGATCGGCGCGTAGCCGCCGGCCAGGAGCAACTGGTTGCGATCCCGCAGCGGTACGTCGAGATGCTCGGCCAACCGGAGGACCATCTCGCGGCTCGGCTTCGAGCGACCGGTCTCGACGAAACTCACGTGCCGGGTCGACACCTCGACCTGGTTCGCCAGCTCGAGCTGGCTCAGCCGGCGGCGCTCCCGCCAGCCGCGTAAGAGCTCGCCCACCGGGCGCTGGAACGTCTCCTCGATCGTCGCTGCCATGGTCCGACCGTATCCGTTGGGGTGGTCGTCGCCATTACCTGCGACGTCATCGACCGGATGCGGCGACCGGCGGCAAAGTTCTGGTCATCCGAACTTCCGAGGAGGAAACCATGAACGTCAACACTCTCGCCGACCAGTACTTCGCGATGTGGAACGAGGCCGACGCCGACCGCCGGGCCGCGCTGATCGAGGCGAGCTGGGCCGCGGACGCGACCTTCGTCGACCCGAGCTCCGAGGTCACCGGCCACGACGACCTGAACAAGCTGGTCGGCGCCGCCCAGCAGATGTTCCCCGGCCTCGCCTTCGTCCGCATCGGCGACATCGACGAGCACCACACCTACCTCCGCTGGACCTGGCACCTGACCGCGGAAGGCCAGGAGCCGGTGGCCGGCGGCACCGACATCGTCCTGCTCACCGCCGACGGCCGCATCCAGCAGATCATCGGCTTCCACGACTTCGCGCCCGCCCACTGACGCAGTACCAGATGAAAGCTCCCGCAGTCACAGTGCTGACATCAGGCGGGCGCAGCGGACGGGGTCTTCGGTCAGACCGACGGAGAGCCCCCAGAGCCAGTAGTCGACGGTGCGGTAGACGACCCAGTCGCGCGCCCGGTCGCGATCCAGGCCGGCTTCGCGTACGGCGATGTCGAAGTGCGCGGCGATATCGGTCATCTCGTCCAGCCGGGTCCAGAGCACCCGGGCGAGGTCGTACTCGATGTCGCCGCGCAGCAACACCGGATCGACCGTCAGCCAGTCCTCGCGCGTACCCGCGAGCACCTGGTCGGAGTGCAGGTCGCCGTTGACCGCGAACTCTGAACTGGTCTCGGTCAACGCCGGCGCGACGTCGAGCGCCGCACGCAGGATGCCGGCGTCGAACGGCCGCCCCAACCGCTCCCACTCGCGCTCCAACGCCGCCGACCGTTCAGCCACGATCACCGCGGTCGACCGCGCATCCTCGGGTGCCGGCACCGCCAACCGCCGCATCAGTTGCCCGAGTACGGCGACCGCCTCGTCGACCGGCCTGGTCGTCAACGGCGTCGACAACCGCTCCAGCAACATCGCACCGGCGTCGAGGTCGGCGTCGTACAGCAACACCATCCCGCGCCCGTCCCACCACCGCAGCGCCCGTACCTGCTCCTCGACCTCAGGTCCCGGCGGATTCATCCGCAGGACGAGATCCTCTCCGACCGGCACCACAATCGCGTTGGACCCATAGGCAACCTCGCCACTGATCGAGAGCCCCCAAGCGGCACACTGCCGATCCACCGCCCGCGGCAGCCCCTCCAACCACTCCGCGCCCTCCCGCCACCAGCGCGGCATGGCCAAGAACTCCTGCGGCACCTCGATCATCCGGACAAGCTAGCCCGAGCCCGGTCGCAGCCGCTTCTCAATTAGGTCTGTCCGGGCGGCAGGTGGCAGACCATGATGTGGGGATGGGCGGAGATGGATTGCAGTTTGATTCGGGGGTTTCGCAGCAGGTGGAGGCGGTCTACACGGCGCCTGATGTGGTCGAGCAACGGCGGATCGTTCGGGTGGCGTTGGCGTTGCGGCCGGGGGATCGGGTGCTGGACGTCGGAGTCGGTCCCGGGTTGCTGGCCGCGGAGATGGCGCCCGAGGTCGGGCCGAGCGGCCGGATCTGCGGGATCGACGTCAGCGACAGCATGCTGGCGATCGCGAGGACCCGCGCCGACGTGCCGGACGGGCCGCGGATCGAGCTCGAGGTGGGGTCCGCGACGAGCATCCCGCACCCGGCGGAGAGCTTCGACGTCGTCGTCTCGACGCAGGTCTTCGAGTACGTCGACGATGTCCTCGGCGGGCTGGACGAGGTACGACGGGTGTTGCGGCCGGCGGGTCGCGTCGTACTGCTGGACACGGACTGGGATTCGGTGGTGTGGCGGTCCAGTGACGACGCGCGGATGGGCCGGGTACTGACCGCGTTCGAGCAGCATCTGGCCGATCCGCATCTGCCGCGGCGGCTGGGCGACGTTCTGGCCAAGGCCGGTTTCACGCTCACCCACCTGCAGGTGGTGCCGATGCTCAACTCCGGGTACGACACGCACACGCTGAGTGCCGGCCTGATCGACATCATCGCCGCGTTCGTGCCCGGTCGCGCGGGTGTCACCGAGGAGGAGGCGCGGGCGTGGGCGGGCGATCTGCGCGCGCTCGGCAGCAGCTACTTCTTCAGCCTCAACCGATACCTGTTCGTCGCTTCGGCGCTCTGAGCGTGAGTGACCGGGAGGGGTCCGAACTCGGCGGGCGCACCCTGGGATACGCCCGCCGGGACCGGTCGTTCTCCCGCCCCTCAGTGGGAGAACTCGCGGCTCGGTGAACACCACCCATGCCCGAATGGCACTGACCGAACCGCGGGACCTCCTACTGGTACCCCACCGGCCGCCGATCACACCTACCGGCACGCGAAACCGCACAAGATCTTCACATTCTCCGAACCTAAGTGCCCCGGGCCGGCTCTCCTTCGGCGCTTCCGGCGCCCAGGCACGCACCTCGCGGCACTTGAGGAGCGTCCACGATGAACACCGCATCGAGGACGCCCCTCAAGCACCGCGATGCACGCACCTGGACACCGCAATCACTCGAACGAGAGCCGGCCCGGGACACCGGTGACGGAAGGATATGTACGGCGACCCCGCGCGCACTTACGCTGGACGGCGATTCCGCGCGCCGGGGGAGGCCGCGGGACGGCACAGGGGGAAGGACCGAGGATGTCGGATTTGTTCGACGACGAGTTGACCGACGACGACCTGGACGAGCTGGAGGCGCTCGGAGCCGCGGAGGACGCGGACCTGATCGTGACCGCGGCGCTCGGGGAAGCCGCAGATGCCTGAGGCAAGGATCGTCTGGCGGGACACGAAGCTGAACAAGCGGACCGTGGTGATGATCGAGGCCGCGGAGAAGCTGTACAAGTCGAAGTTCGCACTCCTGCAGGGGTCGTACAACAAGGGTGGCGTGGCCGCGTCCGCCGGTACCCATGACGGCGGCGGGGCGGTCGACATCGACGTCGCGTCGAAGAGCCCGGCCCAGCGCGTGGCGGTGGTGAAGGCGATGCGGCAGGTCGGATTCGCGGCCTGGCTGCGGACGCCGGCGCAGGGAAACTGGCCGTACCACGTGCACGCGATCGCGGTCGGCGACAAGGACCTGTCCCGGGGCGCGGCGCACCAGGTCGCGGAGTACCGCCGCAAGCGCAACGGACTGGCCAACCGGGGCAAGGACGACGGCCCGGCCGGGTACTACGGGATGACCTGGGAGCTGTACGTCAAGGCCCACCCGCCGGCCCAGCCGGTGCCCGACTCGACGATCTCGCTCGGGGCGATGGCGCACGCCCGCACGCACGACGCGATGACCGCGGCGTGGGGTGCGGACCGGGCCCGGGTGATCGCCTGGGCGGCGCACCCGAAGGTCGGCGCGATCACCAAGGCGGAGACGGTGCCGCCGAAGGGGGTGCCGTGGCACCTGCACTTCCAGCGGGTGATCCGCAAGGTGCAGCTGCACTTCAAGCTCGAGGTCACCGGCGTGTTCAACAACTCCGTCGCCGCGGTGATGAAGCGCTACGGCTACACGATCGTCGCCTGACCGAACCGCCAGGCCATCACAGTCGCCTCCCACGTCGGCGCGTGAGCGTGCGGGGCGGCGCATCGTGCTGATTGTGATGGCCTGGCGGTCCGCGCCTACAACGACAAGGCCCCACCGGTAGCAGCCGGTGGGGCCCTGGTGGTCCACTACCGCCCGGGCACTCCCGGTGCAGCTGTGGAGGTGGAGAGCGGAACCGACGCCGATGCAGGGGTCAAGACGTCAGCTCCGCTTGCCTGTGTGGAGTTATCTCGTGTCGACCGCCCAGACCTGTGCCTGGTGGAACTCGAGGTGTTGCTGCATCGCCGCCGGGGTGCCGACCGAGCCGAGGTGGTTCATCGTCGGTACGACGACGGCCCGGACATCGGTCCGCTTCACCTCCTCGAGCAGTGCGTGGAAGGCCGCGGACTCGGCCGCGTCGCGCTCGGTGTAGACGGTGCCGAGGGTGAATCCTTCGGCGCTGGCGAACGCGGCGAGGGAATCCGTCGCCGCGGCCAGCTCCTCCGCGCAGCTCAGCGCGTCGGCCCGTACGTACCCCAGCAGCGTCGGCCGGGTCGTCATCGTCCCGGCTCCGCGGTGCTATCCACCAGCACCGGCTCGCTCGTCACCCGGAGGGAGGCGAACCGCCGCCGCATGGCTTCCTCGTACTGCGCTGCCTGCTCCGCTGTGGCGGTGTGGTCTGCGATCGGGTGAGCTCCGAACCAGACTCGCACACGGCGGTGCGAGGCGGGGGTTTCGAGCGTCTCCGTCATCAGCGGGTCCTTCGGCAGTCTCGGTCGGTGCCCCGGACGGCTTTGTCCGGTGCTGTGAAAAGAACACAACACCTACAGGTCCCTCCGGAACAGTTCCGAAGGGACCTTTACAGAGCCTTGACGCAGAGTAGGGAAACCCTACGAATCCGCTGGTCAGAGCAGTCGCGACGGACTGGACTGGACCAGCCGAAATGTCCTGTCAAGAATGTTTGCAGGAATTTGCCAATAACGATTCGGCGACCCTGCTTTTTCGACCGCGACCGAAATGTATGACGTCCTGCTAACCGTTTGCACTCACCTGCTTACCCACGGGTATCCTGAGCCCGCCGACAGCCACCAGAACACCCAGTACGGCGGCCGCCAGCGGCACCACCAGTCCGTTTCGGAAGCCGTCGATCGTCAGCTCGTCCGCGGCGGTCAGGACTGCGGCGACGACGGCCAGACCGAGCGCCGACCCGAACTGGAACGACGTCGTCAGTACGCCGCTCGCCAGCCCCTGCTCGTCCTCGGAGACGCGCTCGGTCGCGGCGATCGTCAATGGACCGTAGGCCAAGGCGAACGCGAGTCCGAGCAGGAGGAAGGCCGGCAGCATGGCCGCGAAGGTCGATCCCAGGGGCAGGAACGCCGCGTAGGCGAGTACGGCGAGCACGAACCCGCCGAACACGACCCGCCCGTTGCCGAAGCGATTCACCAGCCATGGCGTCAGCGTCGGTGCCAGCACCGAGTCGATGCCGATCACCATCAACGCCAGCCCAGTCTCCAGCTCGGACCAGTGCCGCAACTCCTGCAGGTACAGCACCGTGACGAACTGGAATCCGACGAACGATCCGATCAGCAGGATCGCGCCGACGTTGGCCCGAATCAGCGCTGTGTTGCGCAGTAGTCCCAACCGGATCAACGGCGAGGACACTCTCCTCTCGATTAGCACGAAGGCCGCCAGTAGAACCAGTCCGCCGAGACCGGTCGCCAGTGACTGGGCCGACGACACGTCCGGCGCCCGTACGACGGTGGCCACCAGCAGCAGCATCGAAGCGGTCAGGGTGAGTGCCCCGGTGATGTCGAATCCCTGCCGTGGCTGGGCGCTCGGGGTGTCCCGTGGGAGCAACGCGATCGCTGCGACCAGGATCGCTGCCGAGACGATCACCGGCGCGAAGAAGACCCACCGCCAGTCGATCGCGGTGAGCAGTCCACCGGTGACCATGCCCAACGAGAATCCGCCGGCCGCTGTACCGGCGTACACGAGTAGTGCCTTCGTGCGCTGGGGTCCTTCGGGGTAGGTCGTGGTGATGATGGACAGGCCGGCCGGGGTCATGAAGGCCGCGGCGATGCCGGTGACGAAGCGGGCCAGGATCAGCACCCAGCCCTCGGTGGCGAAGCCGCCGAGGCCGCTGAACAGCAGGAACACCACCAGCCAGCCGACAAACATCCGGCGCCGGCCGAGCAGGTCCGCGGCCCGGCCGCCGAGGAGCACGAACCCGCCGTAGCTGAGCGCGTAGGCGCTGACGATCCACTGCAGTTCACCGGTGGCCAGGCCGAGCTCGGCCCGAATGGACGGCAGCGCGACGCCCATCATCGAGACGTCGATGCCTTCCAGGAAGATCGCGCCGCAGAGCACGAACAGAACGGCCCAGGCGCGGCCGGTCAGCCGCTCCTGGGTGACGGTTGATGACACGAAAGACTCCCTCGCGATTCATGGTTACCTCTTGTAACTGACCCCATCATCAGGAACCATGAGGAGTTGTGGAAGAAGGCACTTCAAAGGAACTGAGTCACTCCTGCTGCACCGAGGAAGCGTTCCAGTGGGACACCCGGGAGGACTGTGACGTCCGGCAGATCCTGGACCGGATCGGTGACAAGTGGTCGCTGCTGGTGATCGCGCTGCTGGACAACCAGTCGATGCGGTTCACCGAGCTGAAGAAGACGATCGACGGGATCAGTCAGCGGATGCTCACGGTCACGTTGCGCCAGCTCGAGCGCGACGGCCTGGTGAGCCGGACCGTGTATCCCGTCGTACCCCCGCGGGTCGACTACGAGCTCACCCCGCTCGGCGTCACCCTGCACGCCACGATCCAGTCGCTCGTCACCTGGACCGAGACCCACCAGTCCGAGATCGCCACCGCACGGGCGCGGTACGACGCCTCTACTGCCGCGCCGGCGTCCTTGTGAAGTTCGCCGGATGACCCGGTACGGCGACCAACGTCAGAGCGGCCGCGAGTACGGCGAAAGCCGCGAGCGCGTTGAGGGTCAGCGGTAGATCGAGGAGCAGTGTCAGCGCGGGAGCGGCCAGCGCACCGATGAGCAGGGCGAGGGAGTCGGCGGCGAAGAACAGGGCGCCGATGCGGCCGAGCATGCCGGCCGGCGCGGTGCGCTGGATGGCGGTCTCGGCGGTGATGAGGAGGATGCTGCCGGGGAGGCCGATGAGGGCCGCGGCGGCGATCGCCCAGGGGATGCCAGGCGCGTTGAACAGAGCGAAGTAGCCGACCGCAGTGACGAGTTGGGTGAGGGCGAGCAGGTCGCGGATTCCCAACCAGGTCTGGGCTTCGTGCTCAGTGCGGCACCGATCAGGTAGCCGGCGCCGAGGCCGGAGATCAGGTAACCGAGCACGTAGCCGGGTGCGTGCAGGCGGTCGACGGTGAACGGGACGAGCAGGGCGGTCAGGCCGGCGTTCGCGGTCAGGAAGACTGCCTGTCCGAGCAGGATCCCGCGCAGCGCTCGGTGATCGGCGACGTACCGGAAACCGGCGAATGGGTTGCCGACTCTCTCGGCGCTCGCGTGCCGGTGGGTGCGGACGGTGGTGATGATTGCCGCTGACAACAAATAGCTGACGATGTCGACGGTGAGGACGAACTCGATGCCCGGCCCGGCGAGCAGGAGTGCGCCGAGTGGTGGTGCCGCGAGCCGGATCGCGCTGCCGGTGAAGGAGTTCAGGGCATTGGCTGCGGCGAGTTCGTTGCCGGTGCCAACGACTGCTGGCAGGAGCGCGCGGGAGGCCGGCCGGAACACCGTGGTCGCCGTACTCTCGATCAGGATCGCCAGGTAGACCGGCCAGATCCGGTCCGCGTCGGCGAACAGGATCAGCGCGACCGCGGCCGCGCTGACGAGATCGGCGATCCACATCGCGCGGGTGAGATCGCAGCGGTCCAGGAGGACGCCGGCCCACGGCCCGACGAGCAGAGCCGGCAGCGCCTCGAGGGCGAGGGCAAGGCCGGTCGCCACGGCGGATCCGGTCAGGTTGAACACGTGGAACGGGATCGCGACGACCAGCAGCCAGGAGCCGATCCCGGAGATCCCGCCACTGATCCACAGCTGGCGGAAGTCGCGGTTCCGAAGTGTTCTCACGGACCGGGAAGCTATCTTGACGAGATAGATCTTGGCAAGAGTGTTCTGTGAGAATATGCTGGCGTCTGTGGAACTGGGTGAAGTCCTCCGGGAACGCCGCAAAGCGGCCGGTCGCACGATCGCGTCGGTTGCCATGGATGCCGGCCTGTCCGTCCCCTACATCGCCAACCTGGAGAACGGCCGCGGCAACCCGACGGTCTCCGCGCTCGACCGCCTCGCCACTGCGCTCGGTGCCCAGCTGGAGGTGAGCATCTCCGACGAACCGCCGCCGCCTCCGCCGTCAGTCGGCGCAGACCTGCTGGCCGCATCCCCTCGGGGCGAGCAGGTTGTCGCCACTCTCGCCGCCGCTCAGTCCCGCTCTCGCGCCGCGGTCCGCGCCCAACTGACCGAGACTCTCGACTCCCTGGCCGCTGTTCTCGGTCGCCCACCCGCGATCGCCGACCTCGACCGTCTGCTGGACCTGCTGCTCCTCGCCGATAGCGGGTCGAGTGGCGGGGTTCGCGCCCCGTAGGGTCGGAGTATGGAGATCGGTGCGCGGATCGCCGCGGCTCAGTTGGCCGGATCGGCGAGATCGAAGCGGCAGGTGGTAGCAGGCCCCTTGGTAGGGATGCTGCATGACGACGATGCCTGGTACCTGTCCGCCATGCTCGCGGCCGAGCCCGGAAAGCCGTTCGATCCGGACGAGGTCCCGTGGGCCCTTGCCACCATCCGCCAGGCATTCGCCGCCGAGGGGCGGTGGCTGAGTGCCGAGCTGGTCGACGAGGCCAACCCCGGACTGGCCGAAGCCCTCGAGGCCAATGGCATGACGATCGTCTCCCACCCGCCGCTGCTCGTCGTCGAGCCTGACGACCTGCTGAGCCCTGAGCTGCCCGCTGGTGTCACCGCGCACGTGGTCGGTTCCGACGAGGAGCAGGCCGAGGCGAACGCGGTGTCCGCTGAGGCCTATGAGATGGAGGGCGCGGGTTTCGCCCGGCACTCCGATCCTGTGAACGGCGGCTGCGTCCTCGTCCGCGTCGATGGGGTAGCGGCAGCGAGTGCGTCCTGGACTGCGGTGGCGGATGGTGTCACCGAGGTGGCCGGCGTCGGCACGATCCACACCCAGCGTCGTCGTGGGCTCGGTGCGATCGCGACGGCGTACGCGACCCAGCAGGCCTTCGAGCTCGCGGGCGCCACGCTGGCTTGGCTGACGCCCGGCGATGACGGTGCCGACCGCATCTATCGCCGTCTCGGCTACGCCCCGAAGGCAACCGCCGTACACCTGGGTGATCCGGGCGGCCACCTCGCCGACCTGCGCTGACCCTCGGCGTCGGCGGACCCTCTTCAAGAACTTGGTGCTGGTGCCAGCAGGCGGATGACGCTCGCCCGGAGCGCGGTGGACGCCTTCTTCGCCGAGAGACGGTTGGCGCCCGCTGCTTCGCCGGCCGCGTGGCCGAGGGCGATCAGGGCGGAGACCAGCCAGGCGACCGGGAGTTCGCGGGTGATCTCGCCTGAGCGCTGACCGCGGCGGATCAGCCGTTCGAACCGCTCGACCACAGGCCCGTGGCGCTCGTCCTGCTCGACTGAAAGCGGTAGGTGCAGCAGCAGCGGGTGTTGCTCGAATCCTCGCCACCCGAGGTCGATCAACGTCAGCAGGGTGTCCATGGCGGACCCGTGGTCGAGATCGAGGGCGTCGATCGCCTGCATGGTCTCGCGGGTGAGTTCGTCGAGGACCGCGTTCAGCAGTACGTCGCGCGACGGGAAGTGCGCGTACACCGTCTGCCGGGTGACGCCTGCCGCCTCGGCGACGCTCTCCATACTCGCGTCGATCCGCTCGTCCAGCAGCGTGATCGCCGCGGCCAGGATCGCGGTGCGGCTCCGGTCTGCGTCCGCTCGCCGTCTTCTCCGTCGTACCGGCTCATCCTTTGACACCTTGTCAAGGTTAGCTGAGCGAGTTAAGTTTGACGGCATGTCAGAGTTAAAGGTGCGGGAGTTCTTCGACGCGTTCACCCAGGAGGTCGTGGCGGGTGGCGACGCCGGGGAGATCGTGGATCGGTACTACACACCGGATATCGAGCAGGTCGTTGACGGCGTGACGATGGACCGGGAGCGGCTGATCGACCACTTGCGGCCGGTGCGGAAGAACCTGGTGGCCTGGGAGTACGACGTCCACGAGGAGATGCGGTCGGGTGACCGGCTCGCGGCGCGATTCACTGTGCATGCGGAGATGCGGCGGGGACGGACGATCTCGACCGAGGTCTACCTGTTCGGCGAGGTGGCGCCGGACGGGCGCATTCGCCGTACGACGCAGGTGACGCGGGATGTGAGTGCGCGATGAGTCGCCAGGAGTTCCGCGTGCTGGGGATGAGTTGTGGTCATTGCGTGCAGTTCGTGACCGAGGAGCTCGAGGTGCTGCCCGGCGTCGAGTCGGTGACGGTCGACCTGCCCGCGGAGCTCGTGACGGTGGTGAGCTCGCCGACTCTGGAGCCGGCCGCAGTCCGCACTGCAGTCGAAGCGGCCGGCTACGAGCTCGCCGATCAACCCTAGGCCGTGCGGCGGTAGGTGAGCAGGACGATGCCGGAGGCGAACGGCATGGTGTTCGTCAGGCGGAGTGAGTGTGGAGTGCCGTCGGGGAACAGTCGGCGGCCCGAAGCGACCACGGTTGGGTAGACGAACAAGCGGTACTCGTCGACGAGGTCGGCCGCGATCAGTGCGTGCGCGAGGCTGATGCTGCCGGTGCAGACGATGTCCTTGCCCGGTTGGTCTTTGATCTCGCGTACGTCGCCCGGGCTGCGCAGGATCGTTGTCGGCTCCCACCCCGGCTCCTGCAGCGTGGTCGACACGACGTACTTCTGCACTTGGTTCAGGTACGCGGTGACGCCGGTCGTGTCGTCGGTCTGCGCGGGCCAGTAACCGCGCATCTCCTCGAAGGTCACCCGGCCGACGAGGAAGCCGTCCGCGCGCGACGCCTGCTCGTTCAGTACGTCGAGCACGTCCGATCCATCGTCAGCCGGGGCGAACCAGTCGCCCGCCTCGACGACGCCGTCCACGGTGATGTTCTGGGTGACGATCAGATCCCGCATCAGCTCTCCTCCTGAGTAGGGTTTCAGCTGGTACGTCGGACCGCCACCCGTCGGCGTCGTGTGTCAGCGGACGGTGAAGCCTGCCTTGCGGAAGGCGTCGGCGAGGGAGGTCTCGTCCATCGGGGTCTCGGGCTGGGAACCGCCACGGTTCTGCCCGCCACGCCCATCACCGCGTCCGCCTTGGCCGCCCGGACCGCGTCCGCCGCGTCCACCACCCTGACCGCCGCCCGACCGACCGCCTTGGCCGCCTTGAGCGCCGCCAGGTCCACGGCCTTGACCGCCGGAACCACCCTGACCGCCGGAACCGCCCTGACCGCCGCCTGGTCCACGGCCCTGGCCGCCTGATCCACGGCCGCCCTGGTTGCCCGCCGTACGGGCGCCGCGGTCACCGGGGCGACCACCCGAGCTGCCGAGCTCGTCGTCGAGGCGGAGGGTGAGGGAGATGCGTTTGCGTGGGATGTCGACCTCGAGCACCTTCACCTTGACGATGTCGCCGGGCTTGACCACCTCGCGTGGGTCCTTGACGAAGTTCTTCGACAGCGCCGAGACGTGTGCCAGCCCGTCCTGGTGGACGCCGATGTCGATGAACGCCCCGAACGCGGCCACGTTGGTGACCTGACCCTCCAGCCGCATCCCCGGCTTCAGGTCGGCGATCTTGTCCACACCCTCGGCGAATACCGCGGTCTTGAACGCCGGCCGCGGGTCCCGGCCCGGCTTCTCCAGCTCGGCCAGGATGTCGGTCACCGTCGGCAGACCGAACATGTCGTCGACGAAGTCCGCCGCGTTCAGCTTCTTCAGTGCCGCCGACCCGATCAGCGACTTCACGTCCTCACCGGTCGCGTCGAGGATCCGCCGGACGACGGGGTAGGCCTCCGGGTGGACGCTGGACGTGTCCAGGGGGTCGTCACCGCCGGGGATCCGGAGGAACCCGGCCGCCTGCTCGAACGCCTTCGGGCCGAGTCGCGCCACCTCCTTCAGCGCCGAACGGGACGCGAACGGACCGTTCTGGTCGCGGTGCAGGACGATGTTGTCCGCAAGGCCTGGGGTGATGCCGGAGACGCGGGTGAGCAGCGGCGCGGAGGCCGTGTTCAGGTCGACGCCGACCGCGTTCACACAGTCCTCGACGACCGCGTCGAGCGAGCGGGACAGCGAGTTCTCCGGCAGGTCGTGCTGATACTGCCCGACGCCGATCGACTTCGGGTCGATCTTCACCAGCTCGGCCAGCGGGTCCTGCAGCCGGCGGGCGATCGAGACCGCGCCGCGCAGCGACACGTCCATCCCGGGCAGTTCCTGCGAGGCGAACGCGGACGCCGAGTACACCGACGCGCCGGCCTCGGAGACGACCGCCTTGGTCAGCTTGAGCTCGGGGTGCTTGGCGATCAGCTCCGCGGCCAGCTTGTCCGTCTCGCGCGACGCCGTGCCGTTGCCGATGGCAATCAGCTCGACGTTGTGCGCGGCGGCCAGCGCGGCCAGGGTGGCGATCGACTTGTCCCACTGGTTCTGCGGGACGTGCGGGTAGATGACGCCGGTGTTGACCACCTTGCCGGTCGCGTCCACCACGGCGACCTTCACGCCGGTCCGGAAGCCCGGGTCCAGGCCCATCGTCGCGCGGGTGCCGGCCGGAGCGGCGAGCAGCAGGTCGCGCAGGTTGGCCGCGAACACCCGGATCGCCTCGTCCTCGGCGACCTGCCGCAGCCGCATCCGCAGGTCGATGCCGAGATGGACCAGGATCTTCGTCCGCCAGGCCCAGCGGACCGTCTCGACCAGCCACTTGTCGGCCGGGCGGCCTTGGTTCTCGATCCCGTTCTGACGGGCGATGGTGGTCTCGTACTCGGTCGGGCCGTCGGGCTCGACACCGGCCGGGAGCGGCTCGACGGTCAGCGTGAGCACGTCCTCCTTCTCGCCGCGGAACATGGCCAGGATCCGGTGCGACGGCATCTTGGTGAACGGCTCGTCGAAGTCGAAGTAGTCCGAGAACTTCGCGCCCTCGGTCTCCTTGCCCTCCCGGACGGCCGAGGCGAGCCGGCCCTGCGTCCACAGCCGCTCGCGCAGCTCACCGATCAGGTCGGCATCCTCGGCGAACCGCTCGACCAGGATCGCCCGCGCGCCGTCCAGCGCCGCCTGCGGGTCGGCCACGCCTGCCTCGGGATTCACGAACACCGCGGCCGCGGCGAGCGGCTCGACGGACCTGTCGGCGAGCAGGCCGTCGGCGAGCGGCTCCAGGCCGGCCTCGCGGGCGATCATCGCCTTGGTACGCCGTTTGGGCTTGAACGGAAGGTAGATGTCCTCGAGCCGCGACTTGGTGTCCGCCGCGAGGATCGAGGCCTTCAGCGCGTCGTCGAGCTTGCCCTGGCTCTCGATCGACTCCAGCACCGTCTGCCGGCGCTCCTCCAGCTCGCGAAGGTATCGCAGCCGTTCCTCGAGCGTGCGCAGCTGCGCGTCGTCGAGCATCCCGGTGACCTCTTTGCGGTACCGCGCGATGAACGGAACCGTCGACCCCTCGTCGAGCAGCGCCACCGCTGCCCGCACTTGGAACTCGGCGACCTCCAGCTCGCTGGCGATCCGCTGCTCGACCGACTGCACCACCACTGTCCGATTCCCCTCTACCGACAACCTGCCCGGGCGACCCGCACCCGCGTGGCCCATATCCTTCCCCATCCCACCCCCCACTCCGAAACCCGATCCCCCCACCCTGTGGACATCTTCCATGCAATGATCACGCCACGGCCTGGGAGGAACACATGCGGCAGTACGACGACGACGTGGCGCGCACGCAGACGCAGCCGCGCGTCCTGCTGCGAATCTTCCAGGTGGTGTTCAGCGTCGGGGGCCCCGCAATCGTGGTGGCGAGCCGATGAGCGAGCGGGTCGAGTCGCCGGGGCGTGGGCCGACGTGGATCGGTGTGCCAGCGGTGGTTCTGGTGCTGCTCGGCGTACTGGTGCTGGTCGACGTCACGACCCGGCAGCAGCTGAGCCGCGAGTTGCTCGACAGTGGGATCGAGACGGTGGCCGACCAGGTCCAGGTCGAGGTCACCGGTGGCGCGGGCCGTCCGGCCATCAGCGAGGTGCGGGTCGACTTCACCGCCGGAGGTGTGGACCGGATTCGGACCACCCTCGACGACATCGTGGACGATCGGCAAGGAATGTCGGAAGGTGTTCAGCCACCCGCTGCAGGCACCCGCTACGCAATGCCTCTGCACCTCGTCTATCGCCCGTCCGAGCCGTCGACAGCACTGGCCGCGGTCGACGCACGCAAGTGGGCCGAAGACAAGGACACTCCCAAGCTCGGCCTCGGACTGGTGGGGAGCGGCTTGGGTCTCGTCCTGCTCGCGATGCTGCTCCTGACCGTTGGTGCTCGCCGCCGCGGCCTGTCCTGGTGGCAGTGGTACACCGAAACCCCCGCACGCCATCGCAAATAGACGAACTCCCCGCAACCACTGCGGGGAGTTCGTCGTACTTGCTCAGGCTGCGTCGAGGGCCAGGTCCTCTTCGGCGACCTCGACCGGCTGCTTGGCCGGGCGCATCAGGGTGCAGGCGATGACTACGGCAGCGGCGACGATGACGGCGGCGATACCGAAGGACAGGTGGTAGCCGGAGGTCAGGGCCTCCAGGGGAGCCTTGCCTGCGGCCTCCAGACCGGCACTGCGGGTGGCCGACAGCGTGGCCAGGACGGCCAGGCCCAGGGCGGCGCCGACCTCGGCGGTGGTACCGATCAGACCGGAGGCCAGACCAGCGTCCTCGGGCTTGACGTCCGCCATCGACAGACCCATCAGAGCCGGGAAGGCGATACCGGCGCCGAAGCCGAGCAGAGCCAGTACGGGCAGCACGTGGACGAAGTAGTTGCCGCCGACCGGAGCCTGGGTGAACAGGACCAGGCCGACCACGATCAGCGTCAGTCCGGCGATCAGCGGGCGGCGCGGACCGAACCGCATAACCAGCTTCTCGGAGTACCGCACCGACAGCAGGCCCATCACCACGGTGGTCGGCAGGAACGCCAGTCCGATCTCCAGGGCGTCGTACCCGAGCACGCGCTGCAGGTAGAGGGAGCCGAGGAAGAAGATGCCGAACATGCCCGAGGTGGACAGCGCCTGGATCAGGTTCGCACCGGTCAGGTTGCGGGAGCGGAAGATTCGCAGCGGCACCAGCGGGTTGGCCGCGGTCGCCTCACGAGCGATGAATCCGGCCAGCAGGACCAGCGTCACCAGGCCGAGGACGAGCGTCCGCGGCGCGGTCCAGCCCTCTTCGGCGGCCGGCTTGACGATGGTGAACACGCCGACCATCAGCGCCGCGGTGATCAGGACCGCACCCGGTACGTCGGTGCCACGCCCCAGCCCGAGGCCCTTGTCCTTCTCGATCAGCTTGACGGCCAGTACGGCGGTCAGCGCGCCGATCGGCAGGTTGATGAAGAAGATCCAGTGCCAGTTGATCGCCTGGGTGAGCACACCACCGGCGAGCAGACCGATCGATCCGCCGGCCGAGGCCACGAAGGCGTAGACGCCGATCGCCTTGGCCTGCTCACGCGGTTCGGGGAAGAGCGTCACGATCATGCCCAGGATGACCGCGGAGGTCAGCGCGCCGCCGACACCCTGGACGAAGCGGGCGATGACGAGGGTCTCCTGCGACTGCGCGAGCCCGCACCACACGGAGGCGATGGTGAAGACGATCAGGCCGCCGACGAAGACGCTTCGCCGGCCGAGCAGGTCGCCGAGTCGTCCAGCCAGCAGGAGCAGGCCGCCGAACGCGATCAGGTACGCGTTCACCACCCACGCCAGCGAGGAGCTGGTGAAGCCGAGGTCGTCCTGGATGGCCGGGAGGGCCACGTTCACCACGGTGACGTCGAGCACGATCATCAACATGCCCGCGCACAGGGTGTAAAGCGCCAGCCAGCGCGAGCGGCCGCCCTGCGCGGCCGGCGTCGTCGCCAGGGTTTCGGTCGTCGCGTACATTTCCGGTTCTCTCCTTGGTCCGAAGTGGGCCTTACACCCATACGTCGGACCAGCACCGGTCAAATTGACACGTCTTCCGAAGTTTTTCTGGCCGGTTTCGAGAGCCAGTACCCGAGCAGCGCCGGGACGAGCCCTGATCCGACCACGAACAGGGTCGGCAGCCGGGCGAGCAGCAAGAACCAGGTGAACAGTCCGATCACCCCACCCGCCACCGGGAGTGACCGGCGGAGCAGGAACAGGTTCGCGGCGCGGAACAGACTCTTCGTGGTCGTCTCGTCACCGGCTCCCGGGACAACGGCGAGCGCGCTCAGATACAGGCCGACGATCATCCCGGTCAGCGGGATCAGCACCGCCAGCGCGAAGATCCGCGCCACACCGTCGCTGGACGCCCAGAACGCCAGGCCGAACGCGAGCGCGATCCCGCCGACGTACAGTCCGAGCCCGAGCAGCCAGAACCGCTTGAAGGCCCATCCGAACTGCCGGAAGAAGTAGCGCAGCAGTGACGGCCGGTCCTGGCTGATGGCGTCCGGCAGTACCCGCTGCATCGCGAACGCCGCCGGGAACAGGGTGACGATGCCGATGCTGAGGACCAGGAAGACCAGCTGCAGCATGAGCAGGTCGCCGATCATCGACAGCTTCGCCACGACGGCGTTGGTCCGGCCGGCACCTTCCACCGATTGCCTCCTCGTTCCGCGCGGACTGGGTTGATCGTATGATCACGATCAATCACGCGCCATCTCACAGGGCCACAGCACAGGGGACTGCATGCTTGCACCGGAGCGCCACGAGCTGATCCTGCGGAGCCTGCGGCGGCACGGCCGGCTCCGGGTGGCCGAGCTGGTCGCCGAGCTCGGCGTCTCCGCGATCACAGTACGCCGGGATCTCGCCGAGCTGGACTCCGCCGGCCTGCTCCGCCGGGTGCATGGCGGTGCGATCGGGGCCAGTGCCGAGGGGCGCAACAATGCGCAGGGCAGTCGGCTCACGATCGGGATCGTCGTACCGAGTGCGACGTCGTACTACTCCGACGTGATCCGCGGCGCCGAGGCGATGGCCGACCGGTACGGCGCCCGCCTCGTGCTCGGCGTGTCCGGGTACGACGTGGCGAAAGAGCAGGAGCGGATCGAGCGGGTGCTCGGCATCGGGGTGGCCGGGCTGCTGATCAGTACCGCGCTCGGCGACGGCGATGCGGACCAGCTCGGGTCGTGGCTGGACGACATCGACGTACCGGTGGTGCTGATGGAGCGGGCCTTCGGGTTTCCGCAGGTGGCGCGTGAATACGACCACGTCCGCACCGATCACGCGTACGGCGCGATGCTGGCGCTGCGGCACTTCGTCTCGCTCGGTCATCGGCGGATCGCGATCAACCTGCAGGCGACGGTGACGGCGTACTGGTTGCGGCGTGGGATCGAGGCGGCCGCGTCCACGTTGGACGTCGAGCTGTTCCTGTCGCCGGTGGATCTGCCGGCGCACGGCGAGGATCCGGCCGCTCTGGCGCAACTCGATGCGTTCCTCGCCGAGTGCGAGTCGTTCGGCAGCCGGGCGGTGCTGGTGCACTCCGACGAGCACGGTGCGCGGCTGGTGGAGCGGGCGATGGAGCGTGGGCTGCGGGTCCCCGAGGACCTGGCCGTCATCGCGTACAACGACGTGACCGCCGCGCTGGCCGTCGTACCGCTGACCGCTGTCTGCCCGCCGAAGTTCGCCCTCGGCGAGACGGCCTGCGAGCTGCTGCTGCGCAAACTGCAGGCCGGTCCGGCCCCGGTGCAGCACCTCAGCCTGCTGCCCGATCTGAACATCCGCACCTCCTGTGGAGCGGCCCTTCCGGCGGAACCCAGCGTCGTTTTGTTCCGGAACTGATCGAATGTGATCATTCGAGCGCTGAGGTATTGACGAGGAAAGCCCTTTCCCATACTTTCGCTGCACTTGGGTGGTGGTCTGGTCACGGACCCCGGCCGAAACAGGCAGCGAAGGAGTTCCCCTGTGAGACGTGGTGTGGGACTGACCTTGCTGGCCGCGGCGCTCAGCGTCGTGGTCAGCAGTTGTGGCAACGGGGTGATCGACAAGAGTACGGACGGCGTCCCGCCTGCTGAGGCGACCGGGACGTTACGGGTGCTCATCCCCTCGTTCCCGCCCAGTACGACGGGCCGGGAGGCGTTCGACAAGGTCGTCGCCGACTTCACCAAGGTCTATCCGAAGATGAAGGTCGAGCCGGACTTCGCGACGTACAAGAACCTGAACGAGAAGCTGTCCACCTCGATCGCGGCCGGTATCCCGTACGACGTGGTGGTCACCGGCGTCGGCTGGGTCCAGCCGTTCGCGTCGAAGCGGATCTTCGAGGATCTGGGCAAGTACGGCGTGACACCGGACGTGATCAAGGAGAAGAGTCTCGGGGCGTTGATCCCGGCGGCGACGTACGACAACAAGCTGTACGCCTATCCGCTGCTCGCCGACGCCCGCGCGGTCGCTCTGCGCAAGAGCGCGTTCCGCGAGGCCGGTCTGGACCCGGACAAGCCGCCGACCTCGCTGGCCGAGATCAAGACCGCGGCCGAGAAGCTGACCAAGCGGGACAAGGACGGCAACATCACCCGCAGCGGTTTCGACCTCGCCTCCGCGACCGGATTCCGGCAGTCGTTCACCACCTTCCTGGCCTCGACCGGTACGCCGCTGTACGTCGGCGGCGAGCCGAACTTCAACAACAAGGAAGGCCTGGACACGCTGTTGTGGATCAAGTCGATGATCAACAACGTCCAGCCGTACGGCCAGCAGAACGCCGCCCAGCAACCCCTCGTGCTCAGTGGTGAGGCCGCGATGGGCATCGTCAACGGCGGGGTGGACTGCTCGGACAAGGGCATCGGCCAGAAGACCTGTGACGACCTGAAGTTCTTCCGCTTCAACAGCGGCAAGGAGATCGAGTACGTCGGTGGCGACCTGGCCTCGATCGGGTCGCGCAGCCGGCACAAGGACGCGGCCTGGGCCTTCATCCAGGAGCTGAGCAAACCGACCACGCTGGACGCGGTCGCCAAGCTGAACAAGAAGATCCCGGCCTACAAGGACGCGAGCAACTCGCCGCAGGCGAAATCGAACCCGCTGAGCCAGTTCGTCGCCGACGGCCTGATCTACGCGGCGAACGAGAACGAGGTGCCGTCCAACTGGCTCGAGATGCGCGGCAATTTCGACATCCAGCTCACCCAGGCGGTCCTCGGTCAGAAGGATCCCGCCAAGGTGCTGGCCAACCTGGCAGGACAGTCACGATGAGTACAACTCTTGAACGTCCGGCACTCGAAACTCCCCGCAAGGTGGCGCCGTCCAAGGACGGCCGGACGCTGATCCGGAGCCAGGTCCGGGCCGGCTGGGCCCTGCTCGCGCCGGCGCTGCTGCACTCCGCGGTCTTCATCGTGATCCCGGTGATCGCGGTGCTGGTGCTCAGCCTGACCGACTACAGCTTCGGCGACACCTGGGCCTGGGTCGGGTTCGGCAACTACACCGACCTGTTCCGCGACGTCGACTTCCAGGCCTCGCTGTGGCACACGGTGCTCTACGCGATCGTGGTGATCCCGATCTCGATGGCGATCTCGCTCGCGGTCGCGGTCGGGCTGAACCAGAAGATCAAGGGGCTCGGGTTCTTCCGGACCGCGTTCTACATCCCGACGGTCACCGCGACGGTCGCGGTCGCCACCATCTGGCTGTGGATCTACAACCCGGGCTCGGGGCTGGCGAACGGCTTCCTCAGTCTGTTCGGCTTCGCGCCGAACCGCTGGCTGGCCGATCCGGCGACCGCGCTGCCGTCGCTGATGGTGGTCGGCATCTGGCAGGGGCTCGGGACCAAGGTGATCATCTACCTGGCTGCGCTGCAGGGCGTCTCCCGCGACCTGCTGGAGTCGGCCGAGCTGGATGGGGCCAACCGCTGGCAGCGGTTCGTCAACGTCACCTGGCCGGCCATCGGCCCGGTCCAGTTCTTCGTCCTGATCACCTCGATCGTCGGCACCTTCCAGGTGTTCGACCTGGTCTACGTGATGACCCAGGGCGGCCCGGGTTCGGAGACCCGGGTGCTCGTGATGGACATTTACCAGAACGCGTTCCAGGACCTGAAACTCGGCTACGCGTCCGCCGAGACCGTGATCATGATGGTCGTGATCGCGCTCTTCATCGCGGTCGGACGCCTGCTCCAGAAGGCGGATGCCAATGACTAGCGTGAGTGTGGCCGGACCGACGGTGCCGTCGAAGGCGTCCTCGGTCCCGGTCGGCAAGATCGTCCTGTACGTCGTCCTGATCGTGGGCGCGATCCTGATGATCACCCCGTTCGTCTGGATGCTGCTGACCGCGTTCAAGAGCAACGCGGAGATCGCCAAGTTCGGCTGGCTGCCCGGGGAACTGCGCTGGCGCAACTTCGTCGAGGCGATGCAGACCGCGCCGTTCCTGCGGTACTTCCGCAACAGCCTGTTCATCGCGGTCGGCGAAACGGCCTTCACCCTCGCGGTCTGTACGACGGCCGGCTACGCGCTGGCCAAGCTGCCGCTGCGTGGGTCGAAGGCGCTGCTGACCTACTTCATCGTGCTGTTGCTGGTGCCGTTCCAGATCATCCTGGTGCCGCTGTTCCTGATCGTGAAGTCGATCCCGCTGTTCGGTGGCAACAACATCCTCGGCCAGGGCGGGATCGGCTGGCTGAACTCGTGGTGGGGCCTGATCATCCCGCTCGGCGCGGCGCCGCTGTTCACCTTCCTGGCCCGGCAGTTCTACGTCTCGGTGCCGAACGAGCTGGCCCAGGCGGCCCGGGTCGACGGGCTCGGTGAGTTCGGCATCTTCTGGCGGATCATGACGCCGCTGATCAAACCGGCCCTGATCACCATCGCCGTGTTCCAGATCGAGGCGGCCTGGAACGGGTTCCTCTGGCCGCTGATGATCACCACGTCGGACTCGATGCGGCCGCTGCAGCTGGGGCTGGCGATCTTCTCCCAGAACCCGGCCGAGATCGAGTGGCCTTATCTGATGGCGGGTACGGCGCTGGCGACGCTGCCGATGATCGTGCTGTTCGTGTTCGCCCAGAAGCGGTTCGTCGAAGGAATGGCGAACGTGGGCATCAAGGGCTGAAAAGCCCGGTAAACCTCGAACAGGTGCTCACCCCGCCCCGGGTGAGCACCTGCGAGGCCCCCCACAACATGCGGTGGTCCCGAAGAAACACCGGAGCTTCCCACTCGGTCCCCCCGCCGGGTCGCTCACCCTTTTATCGTCACAGTGTGGCCGCCGTTACAGCATTCGTCCGGATTTTTCTGCGTGTTCCCGGATGATTTCTGCGAGACCTTACCGAATTCCGTGGTTGTACTACGTTTCGCACCCGCTGAGCGACCGTGGGTAGGCGAAATGCTGCCGGGGAACCTGGGTTGGCATGCGGATCCGCGTGCTCACGATGAACGTCCAGCATGACGCCGGCGACCCACGGCGTACCGAGTTGATCAACGCCGAACTCCGGCGGTTGACGCCGGACCTGGTCGCGTTGCAGGAGGTCTGCTATCCGGGCCGGAGCGACCAGTTGGCCGAGCTCGTCGAGGGCACCGGGCTGACGCACACCACCCATCAGGCCGACGTACTGAAATCCGACTGGACCGACGGGACGGCGTTCGCGACTCGCTGGCCGCATCGCGTGGTCGACGTCCAGGAGCATCGTGCTTCGGCAGACTCGGATGTGCACTGGTGGACGCTGGCCGCGGCGGTCGACGTACCGGAGCTGGGTGAGTTGCTGTTCATCCAGCCGGCGACGCCGTGGCGGCTCGATCAGGCCGCGGCCCGGGAAGAGCAGTTGCTGGCGGCGGTCGAGCTGGACGAACAGCATCGATTCCGGCTGCCCTCGATCATCGCGGGGGATCTGAACGCGACGCCGAAGTCGGCCGGGATTCGCTTCCTGACCGGGCTGCAGGCCCTCGGTGGCCGCAGTACGCAGTACCACGACGCGTGGGCGGTGGGCGGTGATGGCACCGGGTTCACCTGGACGGTGGCCAACCCGCTCGCGGCTGCCGAGATCGAGCGGCTGATCGGCCAGACGCGGCACCGGCGCCGGATCGACTACGTCTTCGTCGGCTCCGCGCACTCCCACCCGGCGGCACGTGCCAGGGTTCTGCACGCCGAGCTGATCGGCGACGCGCCGGTCGGCGGCGTCTGGCTCAGCGACCACTTCGGCGTACTCGCCGACCTGGACTACACCCTGACCTGACCACCGGAATACTCGTCGCTAGCTGAGGTGGACTTGGACGACGTGCTTCACGAGTGGGGTTAGGTCGTTTGTGCCGAGGAGGTCTAGGGCTCGGGTGGCGCGGAGGGTGGCCAGGCCGTGGATGTTGGTCCAGAGAGCGATCGCGCGGTCACGGGCGTCTGTGCTGCCAGGGTCGGCCTGCTCGATCAGGTCGGCGAAGTGCTGGAAGAGCGGGAGTGATCGGGATCGGAGGTTGCCGCCGGCGCCTTCGAGCAGGTCGTGCCTGAACAGCAACTCGAACATCCCGGGGTGTTCGGCGGCGAACTCCAGATAGCTCAACGCCGCCTCCGTCAGTAGCTCCTCCGGCTGTGTGGCGCCCCGCCGCCGGTCCGCCTCACCTTGCTGCAGCCGGCTTGCGAGATCTTCCAGGCCGGTGGAGGCGATCGCGGCGAGCAGGGAGTTGTGGGTGGGGAAGTAGCGGCGCGGGGCGCCGTGCGAGACGCCCGCGCGGCGGGTGATGGCGCGCAGGGTGAGGTTGCCGAGGCCCTCTTCCTCGAGCAGTTCGACACCGGTCTGGACGAGACGGTCGCGCAACGGGCTGCTGGTCACGGTAGACATTGTCTACTTTTGTCGCGTAGACAGTGTCTACTCAGGAGGTCGCCGTGTGGTACTGGCTGTTCAAGTACGTGTTCGCCGGTCCGTTGCTCCGGTTCGTCGGCCGTCCGACGGTCGAAGGGCTGGAGCACATCCCGCGATATGGTCCGGTGATCGTGGCCGGCAATCACCTCGCGCTGGCGGACTCGCTCTACCTTTGTCTGCTGGTCCGGCGCCGGATCACGTTCGTCGCGAAGCAGGAGTACTTCGCCGGCGGTGGGCTCAAGGGCCGTCTGGTCCGCTGGTTCTTCACAGCCGTCGGCCAGGTGCCGATCGACCGGTCCGGCGGACGCGCCGCCCAGAACGCGCTCGCCGCCGCGACCGCGATCCTCGAGGCGGGCGGGATCTGGGGTATCTACCCCGAGGGTTCCCGATCCCGCGACGGTCGCCTGTATCGCGGCAAGACCGGCGTCATGCGCGTCGCACTGGCCACCGGTGCCCCCGTCGTACCGATCGTTGTCACTGGCACCGATCGGGTCAACCCACCGGACACAAGGCGCTGGCACTTCGGCCACGTCCACCTGAAGATCTGCCCACCGCTCGACCTCTCGCCGTACGTCGGCCGCCCGGTCAACCAGCCGATCGTCCGCCAGGCGACCGACCACCTGATGCGCGTGCTGCAATCCCACTCGCAGCAGGAGTACGTGGACGACTATGCCCGCCGAGCATGCTGATTGTCTCGGAGCCGTTCTGCGTTTAGGATTCTGACCGTGACTGCCGGGTCGGCCTTGGGCCATTCACGAATCGGGTTCCCGGCCGCGTTCTGAGCGGCGGGAGGGCCAGTCGCGGCCCACCTTCGATTTCTCCTTCTCCGTGAGCCCTTTCACTGCGTACGCCCTTTCACTCGTACGCACTGTTTCGTCTGCCCTGACGGCGGACAACTTCGTCATGCCCTGAAACCGTTACGAAAGAAGCGAATCCTGAACGATCTCATCAAGCAGTTCCGGGCGAACGCCGGCCAACTCGACGACAGCAGGTACTTGCTGTTGACAACCACTGGCGCCCGCACCGGTCGGCCGCACACCGCGATCCTCGGCTACTACCCGGACGGCGATCGCGTCCTCGTCGTCGGCTCGGCCGGCGGCGGTCCCAAGCATCCGGACTGGTACCACAACCTGGTGGCCAACCCCGAGGTCACCGTCGAGACAGGCCTGTTCACCTACCCGGCCACCGCCGTCATGCTGCGGGATGCCGAACGCGACGAGGTGTTCGCCCGGCTGATCGAGGCGGACCGCGGGTGGGGCGAGTACCAGTCGAGGACCACCCGCACGATCCCGGTCGTCGCCCTCGTCCCGCAGCCCGGTCCACCGACCGGCGGCTCGTTCGCCGAGACGCTGAAGCTCATCCACACCACGTTCCGGCGTGAGTTGGCCTTGATCCGCAAAGAAGTCGCCACCTCCGGGACTGCAGGCCTCGGCGCCCAGCTCCGCATCAACTGCCTCACGCTCTGCCAAGGACTGCACAACCACCACACCGGCGAGTCGGTCGGTCTCTTCCCGGCCCTCGCGGCTCAGCATCCGGAGTTGACCGACACGATCGCCACTCTCCAGGTCGAGCACGAGCAGATCGCCGTACTGCTCGAAGAGCTGGAGAAGCACGTCGCCAATCCGTCACCCGATCTGCTCGCACAGGTGGATCGCCTGATCAGTGCGCTCATCGCCCACCTGGATTACGAGGAGGCCGAGCTCCTGCCGCACTTGTAGTCCGCTCTTGCGCTCGATGACCGACTAGCTCCACCGTGGGCCTGTGTACGACGAGGCTGTGGACGCCGGCCGGGATGCCCTGTCGCGGGGCGCCTGGCCGGCTGCTCGGCTGCAGTTCGAGAAGGCTCTCGAGGTTGCGGCAACCCCTGAGGCGTACGAGGGGTTGAGTTGGGCCGCCTGGTGGCTCGAGGACGTGGCTGCTTGCTTGGATGCGCGTGAGCGGGCGTATCGGTTGTATCGGCAGGCCGACGACGTACGGGGTGCGGCCCGGATGGCGTTGTGGCTCGGTGACGATCACAACGAGTTCCACGGTGCCGGTGCGGTGGCGGAGGGCTGGTTCAACCGAGCTGGTCGGCTGCTCGAGGACTTGGACTGTCCGGAGCGCGGCTGGCTGACGGTGTTCGACGCCAATACCGCGCTCGGTCGCAACGACACCGGTCGCGCTCGGCACCTCGCCGTACAGGCTCGGGATGTCGGTCGGCGGCATCGGGCGGTGGATCTGGAGATGTTCAGCCTGGCCACCGAAGGGCTGGCGCTGGTGGCGGAGGGTGCCGTCGAGCAGGGGATGCGGTGCCTTGACGAGGCGTCGGCGGCCGCGCTCGGCGGCGAGTACGAGAACCTGGCGCCGGCGGCGTGGACGTGTTGCCGGTTGTTGTCGGCCTGTGAGGACGTCCGCGACTACGAGCGCGGTGCGCAGTGGTGCCGGCAGGTCGAGGAGTTCAGCCGGCGGATGGAGGCCCGGTTCGTCATCGGGGTCTGCCGGGCGCACTACGCGGCGATCCTTGGCTGGCATGGGAAGTTGGCCGAGGCGGAGCTGGAGCTGACCGGAGCTCATGAGGACCTGACTGCGAAGCGACCGTACTGGCGGGCTGAGGCCGTCGTACGACTTGGTGAGCTACGCAGGCGACAGGGACGGCCCGTTGAGGCGGAGGGACTCTTCAACGAGGTGCCGTGGCATCCGCTGGCCAAGCGGGGGTTGGCCGAGCTCAGTCTGGACAAGGGCGATCCGGCGACCGCGCGGGCAGTGCTGGACCGGGTGCTGCGGCGGGTGACTGTCGGGTCGGTCGGTCGTGCTTGGCCGCTCGAGTTGCTCGTGCGGGCTGAGACGGCGTTGGGGGAGCTGGATGCGGCTGCGGGTCATCTGGAGGAGTTCTGCTCGATCGCTGCAGCGGTGGGGACCCGGCCGCTGGTTGCTGCGTCGCGGTTCCTGGAGGGTGTGCTCTCGGCAGCCCGGGGTGAGCGGGAGAAGGCCCATCTGTCTTTCGAGGACGCCGTTGAGTTGTACGACGGTTTGGCGCCGTTCGAGGCTGATCAGGCTCGGGCGGAACTGGCTCGGGTGCCGAGACAGACGATGCTCACTGCGCGGCAGGTCGCCGTACTTCGGCTGGTGGCTGCTGGTCTCGGTGATAGGGACATCGCCGAGCGGCTGGTGATCAGCGAGCACACCGTGCACCGGCACGTGGCGAACATCTACACGCGGTTGGGCTGTTCCACGCGTGCTGCGGCGGTGTCCCGCGCGACTCAGCTGGGCCTGATGGCCTGAGCAGGCCATCTCGGCGAGTGGCCCGTTCAGGCGAAGCGGTCTGGGCCTGCTTCTCTCGATGCTGAGAGGTATGCAGCAACTGGCGCAGTACAAGGAATCGGTGCGGACGACCTGGGCGACCGGGGACTACGACGCGATGATGCGTCAAGAGGGCTTGTACGAGGTGGGGTCGCGGTTGGTGAAGACCGTGGACGTGCGGCCTGACGAAGACGTGCTCGACGTCGCCTGTGGGACGGGGAACGCCGCGATCCCGGCCGCCCAGGCGGGAGCGCGGGTGACCGGGCTGGATCTCACTCCGGCGATGCTTCTGAAGGCGCAGGAGCGGGCGGCCGGGCTCGAGGTCGAGTGGGTCGAGGGTGATGCCGAGGAGCTGCCGTTCTCCGCCGAGCGTTTCGATGTGGTGCTCTCGACGTTCGGCTGCATGTTCGCGCCCCGGCACGAGGTCGTCGCCGACGAGATCGCCCGGGTACTACGGCCGGGCGGGCGGCTCGGGTTGTGCACCTGGACGCCCGCCGGCGTGATCGGTGAGTTCTTCCGGGTCGTCGGCGGGTACTTCCCGCCTGATCCGTCGTACGTCGATCCGCCGTTGGGCTGGGGCGAGGAGGACCGGGTACGCGAGCTGTTCGAGGGGACCGGGATCGAGCTCTCGTTCAGTCGCGAGGTGTCCGTCATCCGCCACGCGTCGCCGTCGGCAGCCGTCGACTGCTACGCGACGAAGTTCGGGCCGGTCGTGCTGGCGCGCGAGGCGCTGGACGATCGGTGGCCGGCACTGCGTTCTGATCTGCTCGAGCTCTTCGCCGCGTACGACGCCGTCCTGCCGGCTGAGTATCTGGTCGTTCAGGGGCGGCGGGCCAGGAGGGCGTAGGAGTTGGGGAGTCGCCCGGACCAGGCGGCGGCGCTGGTGTCGTCGGCGGGGCGCCAGAACGGCTCGGCGTACTCCTCGAGGGTCTCGATCCGGAGGCCGGCGGCGACGACCGCGGTGACGATCTGGCCCAGGTTCCACTGCCATTCCTGGGCGCCGTTGGCCGGGAACGTGTCGTTGATGTGCGACTCGGCGAAGTAGCTGCGATCCGGCCGGATCCGCGGCTCGTCCTCGTCCCAGGTCCACAGCGGCACGGCCGGGTGGGCCTCATAGACGAACAGGTGACCGCCTGGTCGCAGTACCCGGGCCACATCTGTTGCCCAGGCGGCGATATCGCGCATCCAGATCAGCGCACCCTTGCCGGTGTAGACGAGATCGGCGGCCCCGTCCTTCACGGGTACGCCGGGGACCTCGGCGACGACGTACCGGCAATTCAGACCAAGGTCGACCGCTCTCCGCTGCGCCGCACCGGCGGCCACTGAGCTGTAGTCCACACCTACGACCTGGCGGGCGCCGGCCTTCACCATGGCGACATCGTCGAGCCCGTGCCCGCTCTGAAAGTGGACAACGGTCGGCTGGTTGTCGAGCAACGGCCGGAGAAGTTCCGCTTCCCGCTCGAACAGTCGCGGCCCACTCCGCGCCTCCTCTAGCAGTTCGTCGTACTCCCGCACATGCTTGGTCGACGCCTGCTCCCAGGCCACCCGATTGCTCTGCACCACCGCGTCCATCGACACAGTCTCCCGTACGACGCCCACCCGGTCAGCCGGATTTCACGCCCAGACCTACGTCAGCTGATCGGCAAGGCTGTGAAGCAGTTCGAGGTCGTGGTGGTCTTTGGGTCTCAGGTCGTAACCCTGGTGGGTGTGGAACTGGGTGATCAGCGGCATGCAGCGGACTTGGCGGCCAGCGATGTGCCCGACGGCTGGTGGTGGGAGGTAGTGGGCGTTCCCGTCGAAGTCGAGTTGTTCGGTGCCGCCGTAGGGGAGTGGCGTACTCGGGTGGAGATCGACCCGATGCCCTTCCTTGGTGTGGGTCAGTTGCACGGTGACCTCGATGTAGCGGGCGTCGGTGACGGCGTAGCCAGCAGTGGCCAGTACGGCGATCACCTCGTCGAGGTGGGGCCGGGCGACGCCGAGGTCGAGATCACTGTGCTCCCGCGTCTGCCTGCCGACCAACGCATCCACACCCCAGCCGCCGTCAACCCAGATGTCGAGGTCGGCAGCACTCAGCAGATCAAGCAGACTGAGCACTCGCTCCGCCGTCATCACGGTCATTCGCACGAGCATAGGTCGGTCGATGGCAACTTGTCCCGGAGGTTTCGATGCAGTTGAGGGCTCAGAGAGCGTCTTGTCAGCGGATGACTTTGTAGCGGAGGTTGACGGTGCCGCCGGGGGTGGGGGTGGCGGAGATGAGACGGAGCTGGGTGGGTGATTCGTCGGGTAAGAGTTCGGGGCCGTCGAAGATGGTGGGGACGGACTTGCCGGCGATGGCTGCCGGGAGCAGGGAGAGGTGGAGTTCGTCGATGAGGTCGGCGCGGAGAAGGGCGGCGTTGAGGGTGCCGCCGGCTTCTGAGACGACGCAGCTGACGCCAAGGCGATCCTGCAGCTTCGACAGCGCGGCCGGGAGGTCGACGCGATCCTCGCCGGCGACGAGGTAAGGGATGGTTTCCTGGCGTAGGTAGGCCAGGTACGCCGGAGGGGTTGCGCGGGCAACCACGAGTAGGAGGTCGGTGCCGTCGCCGCCCTTCATCGTCCAGCGGACTCGGCCTCGGCTGTCGACAACCGTGAACCACTTCTTGTGGTCGGGATGGTCGACCACCTCAGGAGGCAAGTAATCCTCGAACAGTTCGTCGTCGGCCGGAACCTGGGCAAGGTCGAGTGGGCCGGTGGAGTCGGTGACGAAGGTGCCACTGCCCTCGAGGATGGCGGTCGGGGAGTGCAGATGCTCGATGAGCTCGGCGCGCGCCGAGCCCGCACTGGCTGACTGCAGTGAGTGCCAAACCTGCGCGTTCTCCTCGTCGAGGAGGAGACGGTCGCGGCCGAGGGTGACGCGTCCGTCGACCGACGCGGTTACGGACACAATCACTCTCGGCCGGTTCATGGAGCCTTCGTACCAAGGCCCACCGACATTATTCGTTGTGGAGGACTTCGGCGATGGTGGTTCGGGCGGCGGAGCGGGCCGGGATGAAGGCACCCAGGGCGGCGATCGCAACACCGGCCAGGACGAAGACGGCGAGCAACGGCAAGGGGTAGACGTCGAGCATGAAGTCGGGGAGGGCTACCTGGGCACCGTTGGCCATCGCGGGGACGACCAGGCGGTGGGCGATGATGCCGAAGGGGATGCCGAGGACGCCGCCAAGAGCGCCGAGGGCGGCCATTGACGTCACCACCATCACGGTGACCTGCCCGGGAGTCATGCCGATCGACTTGAGCATCCCGAGGTCGCGGCGTCGTTCTCGGGTGTTCAGTACGACGGTATTGAAGACACCGAGCGCCGCCACGGTCCCGAGCATCAGCGTCAGCAGTATGACGGTCGCCAGCACCACCGCGATGAACGTGCCCGCATCCTGACCGGGAACCTCCTGCAACCCTGGATCGCCGGCCTGCACAGCCTTCACATAAGCATCGATGTCCGTGCCCGGCTTGAGCTGGATCTCGTATGTGCTCGCCCGCTGGTCGGGTGCGATCAGCGCCAGCGTCTCCCAGTTCGAGAGCACTTCCTCGCCCGAGTTGTAGAGCGCCTTGGCAACGATCTTCACCTGCGTGCTCTTGCCCTTCGACTCCAGCGTGATCGTGTCGCCGACCGAGAGACCGCGCTGCCGCAGGAACCGTTCGGACACGGCCACCTGACCTGGTCCGTCGAACCAATGCCCTTCCAGCACGCGGTAGCCGATCTGCTCCGAGTCACCCCGGAGGAAGCTGACCCGGAGATCCTGCTTCGTCCCGGCGAGCCGCATCAGCTGGTCCGTACTCGCCGTCACATAGACAGCTCCGGCCGTCGACCGCAGTAGTTCCTCGTCCGCCGGATCGCTCAGCTTGGCGACCGGCCGGTCCGGCTCTGCGCCGCCCGGGGCGAGCTGCGGACCGGTTTCCGTCATACCAGCGAAGATCGTCACGTCGACAGCGCCCGCACGACTCGCAGCGGTCTGGTAGGTCGTCAACGACTTCCCAAGGCCAACAGCCAACGTCACACTCGTCACCCCGAGTACGACGGCTGCCAGTGTCAGCGCCGTACGCGCAGGACGAGCGAACGGCAGGCCAAGCCCAAGACTGATCGACCGCGGCAACCGAGTACCGCTCAGCCAGCGCTGGGCCCGCAGCCCCCGGCCGGCCCGCGGCGCGCTTCCAGCACTGATCGCCTCAGCAGCGGACAAGCTGCGAGCACGCAACGAGGGCACGAGAGCGGACAGTGCCACCAGCAGCGGTACGCCGAGCAGTGTGGCCACGTCCACCCAGATCGGCACCCCCACACCCTCGGCGCCGTAGTTCTCGAGAGCCCTTGTCAGCAAGGACTCTGCGAGCACATTGCCGAGGACCGTGCCCAGTGCACAGCCCACGACCGCTGGTATGGAGATCATCGCGAGATAGACCGCCATCACCTGCGTCGGCGTGAACCCGAGCGCCTTCAGTACGCCGATGTGCTTGAACCCAGCCACCACCGCACCACTGACGACGTTGGCCACGATCAGTACGGCGACGGCCAGACCGAGCCAGCCGAACACCATCAGGAACGGCACGAACGTGTTCGGCTCGCCGGTCGCTGTGGCTCGCAACGCGAGGTACGACTGCGTGCCGAGCAGCGCGCCAGACGGCAGACTGGTCGTGACGGCGGACTGCCCTGCCGAGACCTGCGCGTTGGTCGCGGCCTCACTGAACCGGTAGAGCATCTGACTGGCAATCGGCTTCAATGACGTCATCTGGTCAGGCGTGACCCAGGCATCGGCCGACTCGCTCACGCTGTAGGCGAACCCGACAACGGTCAGCGTGGTCCCACCGGTCGTCAGCTGTGTCCCCAACGTAGCGGCGCCGCGTTGGTTGCTGGAGGTGACCGGGTTCCGGTTGAGCACGATCTCACCGGGCTTGTCCGGCCAGCGGCCGTCCCACACGTTGAGGCGGTCGACAGCTCCGCCTGCGTCCGCACGACCCACCACGACAAGGGGTAGCGGGGGTCCGCCCATGTTGAGGTCCAGAGTGGCCAGGCCGAACGGTCCGGCCACGGCCTCGACCTGAGACTGCTTGGCGGCGTCGGTGAGCTGGCTGTCCGAGACCTTGCTCTGGTCGTAAGACGCCACGAGGTGTGCACCGCTCTGACGCGCGTACGCCTGGTCGAAAGGTCCTGACGACGCTGCCAGGAGTCCTAGCGCCACCACGATCATCGTGGTCGACAGTGCGACGACGACACCGATCACGACCGTCTGGAGCCTGCGCCGACGTACCGCTGCTCGAGAGACCGGCCACACGGCGCTCACGGCGTGCGCTCCAGACTGCGCTCGCGGGCGATCTGTCCGTCGACTACCTCGACCAGCCGGCTGGCGCACCGGGTGGCGAGTTGCTGGTCGTGGGTGACGAGCAGCAGTGTCTGGCCGATCTGGTTGAGGTCGAGCAGGAGGTCCATCACCTGTTCGCCCGCGCGGGTGTCCAGAGCACCGGTGGGTTCGTCGGCGAGCAGGATGGCCGGGCGGTTCATCAGGGCCCTGGCGACGGCGACTCGTTGCCGCTCGCCGCCGCTGAGCTGGGCTGGGTAGGTGTTGCGTCGGCCGGCGATGCCGAGCTCCTCGAAGAGCTCCAGTGCGCGCTTCCGGGCGTTCGACGCGGAGGTCCCGGTCAGTTGGGCGGCCAGGGCGACGTTGTCGAGGGCCGACAGGTCGTCGAGCAGGTTGAAGAACTGGAAGATCATGCCGATCCGGCGGCGCCGGTACAGCGCCAGGCCCTTCTCGTCGAGCGAGCCCAGGTCCTCACCGTGGACCACGATCGACCCTGAGGTCGGCCGATCCAGCCCCGCGACCATGCTGAGAAGCGTCGACTTGCCGCTGCCGGACGGTCCCATCACCGCCACGGCCTCACCGGCGTGGATCTCCAGCGAGACCCCGTCCAGCGCGACCGATTCGCCGTACTCCTTGCGGACTCCGCTGAGCCGCACGACCGCCTGTTCGTTGCCTTCTGCATCCGTCATGCGTTCACGCTAGGGCCGGCGGCGCTCGCCGAACGTCAGCCTGCGGACGTAACGTTCGCGCCCTGTCATCCTGCAGATGTACGGCGTGCCACCTGCGGATGATGCAGAATCCGCGGCCCCTTGGGACAGTGGTCCTTGTGATTACGATCTGGCTGCTCGTCCTGGCCTGCCTGGCGGCCGTGACACTGGCGGCCGCGCTCGTCCGGGCCCGGCGCGCGCACGCCCGGGCGCTCGAGGAGCGCGGCTGGTTGCTGGAACGCGAGCGGGAGAGCGCCGCGCAGAACGCGGTCGACGCCGAGCGAGCCAGGATCGCCCACGATCTGCACGACATTGTCAGTCACAACGTGAGCGTGATGGTGATTCAGGCCGGTGCCGCCCGGCACGTCCTCGCGACGGAACCGGCGGACGCGGAGGCGGCCCTGCTCGCGGTCGAGGCGGCCGGTCGAGACACGATGGCCGAACTCCGGCACCTGCTCGGCCTGCTCGCGCCTTCGTCCGACGGCTCGGCCGAGGAGTTGGCGCCGCAGCCCAGTCTGAGCCGGTTGAGCCCGCTGATCGACCGGATCGCGTTCGCCGGCCTGCCAGTCGACGTACGCATCTCAGGCGAGCCCCGGCCGTTGCCGGCCGGTGTGGACGTCACGGCGTACCGCATCATCCAGGAGGCACTGACCAACGCGCTCAAGCACGGCGACGGGGTGAAGGCCGAGGTGACGGTCCGGTACGCCGACAACGCGTTGCGGGTCGAGGTCCTGAACAGCGGGCCGAGCGTGCTGGCCGGTGGACGGTCACCGGGGCCGGATGGGGAGGGCCGAGGGTTGCTCGGGCTGCGCCAGCGGGTTGCCGTGTACGGCGGTGACCTCGACGCGCGCCGGAGACTCGGCGGCGGGTTCCGGGTGCGGGCGAAGATCCCGTTGGAGCGGCCGTGAGCGAGCCCCGGGTGGTGATCGCGGACGACCAGGCGCTGGTGCGGATCGGGTTCCGGATGATCCTGACCGCGCGCGGTATCGAGGTTGTCGGTGAGGCCGGCGACGGTGGTGAGGCGATCGAGGCGGTGCGGCGGTTGCGGCCGGACGTCGTACTCATGGACATCCGGATGCCGACCATGGACGGCCTGGAAGCCACCCGCCGCATCCTGGCCGAGTCTCCGGACTGCCGCGTGCTGATGCTGACGACGTTCGACCTGGATCGCTATGTGTACGCCGCTTTGGCCGCCGGTGCGAGCGGGTTCCTGCTGAAGGATGTCACGCCGGAGCACCTCGCGGCAGCCGTCCGCTTGGTCAACACCGGTGATGCGCTACTGGCTCCGTCGATCACGCGGCGGCTGGTCGAACGGTTCGCGCTCGGCGATCACGGTCCGGTCCAACCCGCCGTACATCGGGATCTCGCGGTGCTGACGCCGCGGGAGCTCGAGGTGCTGACCCTGATGGGGCACGGTTTGTCCAACGCGGAGCTCGCGACTGAGCTGACGCTCAGCGAGGCGACCGTGAAGACCCACGTTGCCCGGATCTTCGCCAAGCTGTCGCTCCGCGACCGCGCCCAGGCCGTCGTCCTCGCGTATGAAACCGGCCTGGTGTCACCGGGTGACCGAACGCCCGGTGCGTGAATGTGCCATTGCCATTGACAACGATGGAAAGCTACAGTCCCCCAGACTCGCCCGGAGGGGGACTTGTGGTCATGGCGACTGGATCGTGCATCCTGTGCGCGCAGAGCGGACCGTTCCGCCCGCGCGGCGCGAAGGACGGGTACGGCATCGAGGAATGCCCGGCGTGCGGGCTCGTGCAGCTCGTGCCCACGCCGACTCCCGAGACCTTGCACGCTTTGTATGAGGGCGAGTCGTACTTCGGCGGGGACGGTGACACGGGATATTCGCAGTACGAGAGTCAGGAGCTCGAGTACCTGGCGACGTTCCGCGAGGACGTCCGACGGATCGGCGAGTTCATCCCCTCGGGACGGGTGCTCGAGGTGGGCTGTGGATACGGCTACTTCCTGCAGTGCGCGCTCGACGCCGGGTACGACGCCTACGGCATCGACCTCTCGCCCGCCGCGGTCAAGTGGGCTGCCGAGCGTCATCCCGGGCGCGTGTTCTGCGGTCTGCTCGAAGAGGTCCCGGAGATCCAGGAGCAGCAGTACGACGTCATCTTCGGCTCGCACCTGATCGAACACCTCACCGAGCCGGGCGCCTTCCTGGAGACGGCTTCGCGCCTGCTCCGTCCGGGCGGGCTCATCGTCCTCGTCACGCCCAACATCAAGAGCCTGCTGTCCCGCGTCTCCGGCTCCCGCTGGGTCTCGTTCAAGATCCCCGAGCACGTGAGCTACTACGACCCCACCACCATCACCACGTTGCTGAGCCGCGCCGACTTCACGGTCGAAGCCGTCGACTCCGCCTACCAGTACTACACCCTCCCGTTCGTCACCTCCCGCGTCCGCGAACTCCTCCACCCCGCCTCCCGCCTGATCCCCCCGTTCGAACGGCTGAAGCTCCTGCGCGAGCGGCGCATCCGGGTGACCAGCGGCTCGATGAGAGTCATCGCGGCTTCTCGGAAGTGACCCCTGCCTGCGGAGACAATCACCGCATGCTCATCAGTCGGCGTGCGCTCGGGACTCTCGCCGGTGGCGCCGTACTAGGACTGGTCACGGGGTGCACCTCCAACAAGAGGTCTCCCGCGCGGGCGTCCGCGAATCGGCTCGAGTGGTTGCGCGGTCTCGACGGCGTCGAGAAGGCGGAGTTGGTGGCGGACGGCGACGACCCCGATGACCAGCTGATCCGGCTCACGTTGGTCAAGCAGCTGTCCGACCACGACGTCAACGCGCTGGTCGGCAAGATCAAGAAGGAGTTCCGGCCGTACAGCGACGATTACCACCGGAGTATCGAAGTCGCCGTCGACGGCTTCCACGGCCGGTTCTATCCGGCGGTCTCCACGCGGAGCGACCCCGACCTGGAGCGCGCGCTGTGGCTGCGCCGGGACGGTCGGGCGACGTCGTCGACGTACGGCACGTCCGGCATGATCGTCAGCGCTCCGCCGGCGGCGGTGGCCGTGGTGGCGCTCGGCTTCGATCAGGCCGTGGAGAGCGACGACGGCCGGCGTACCCACCGCGTCGAGTCCGCCGACCGAGCAGTGGTTGTCGAATGGACCGACAGCCCAAGCGCGGGCTTCCAACTCGATCGCGCCGCGACCCGGCAGTTCGTGGACCTGCAGTCGAAGTACCCCAACCTGACCGGATGGATCGAGGGACCGGAGCGCCGGGCCGGCGTCTACTTCGCCGCCACGGACATCGAGCTCGATGCCCTCCTCGCCGCGCTGCCCACGGTGGTGGACGCGAGCCGGTTCAGCAAACTGCAGCTCGGCTGGGGGCCGGTCCGGGCGCCGTCCGAGCTCTTCGCCACGGCGTTCACTCCAACGGTCCGGATGCTGGTCGGACACCTGATGAAGATCCCCGGCGTCACCGGGATCGAGATCCGCGACGACTACGGGACACCCGAGGTCGACGCGGTCACGGTCAAGGACCGCGCCGGCTTCCTCGCCACCGTCAGCACGCTACGCAAGGTCTGGCCTTCCTACCTGCGGATCCAGCTGATCAGGAGGCGTTCCAAGTTCGTCGGGCAGGAGGGGCGGACGGTCTTCCGTACCTCGTCGTTCCACCGTGGGAGCGAGTACCGGATCCACGCCGCCGTCGCCGATCTGACCGGTGTGACCGAGGTCGATATCGGGCCGTACGCCGCCAACCTGACCATCGCCGAGGACATCACCGACCCCGAACTCGCGACGGCCTTGACCGCGATGGCCGAGCGCCCGGCGGCGAACACGCTCAACCTGTCGGTGAGCGACGGACCGGACGAGGTCGGCATCACCTCCATCGGCCGCGTGGCCAACCGCAAGTACGTCGCCAGGAACCCGATGCCACCCAGGATCGACCCCGCGCTGATCACCCGCGTGACCACCGCCTGGAACCGCGCGGCCCGCTGACCCTGCAACAACCTGGGGTGCCCGCGGCGTCTTAGGGGTGACGCTGTGACTACCCGGGAGGCCGTGATGAAGTTCGACCTGACGGTTCGTCACCGGCGTACCTGGCTGGCATCCGGGGCCTGGCCGCGCTGGCCGTTGCGATGATCGTCGTCGTCATCGCCGTCGTAGCCAAGCCCGACCGAACGGTCGCGGCGCCTGACGGACGCGGTGACGGCGTGGCAGCGACCCCGCCGGCCGCCCGGACGATCGATATCCCGACCTCAGGCTGGAAGCCAGGCGGCATGTCCCTGACGGCCCTGACCTCGGGCGTACTCCGAGCCACCCCAGAGGGTTGCCCGTACCTCGGCCAACGAGACCCGAGGTCGGCCGGCTCCCGAACACCCCTCGTCTGGCCCGCGGGCTACACCGCTCGCTACGCCAACGACAAGACGATCGAGGTCCTCGCACCCAACGGCGCCGTGGTCGCCCGCGAAGGCGCGGACCTGTCAGCCGGCGGCGGCCTCATCCCGCTCTCCCAGCAACACCCCTGCACCTTCGGCGACACCGACGCCTTCGTCATCATGGAGGACCTCACCCGCTGACACCCACCAGCCGCGTCCTCAGCCTGGTGATCTGATCGTCAGCCAGGCCGCCTTGACGCAGGTACTGCTCGACGCCGCCGTACCTGCGCTCGAGGTGTTGCCCGGGCAACAAAAAGAGCAAGGAGAGTGGTAACTCCTTGCCATACCCAAGGTATAGCGCATGGGGGGACTTGCCGCAAGGCCCCTGTTCGAGCGGAGAATCATCGGCCGTGGCCAGATTTTCGGGGAATGGGAGTCGTGTAGTGCGTGTGTTGTTGTCGACATATGGATCGCGCGGAGACGTCGAACCGCTGATCGGATTGGCGGCGCAGTTGCGGGGGCTCGGGGCGGACGTGGTGGTCTGCGCGCCGCCGGACTTCGCGGAGTTGGTCGAGAGTGTCGGCGTACCGATGGTGCCGGTCGGACCGTCCGCGCGGGCGCTGACGCAGTCGGCGCCTCCGCCGTCGGGTCTGCCGCAGCGGGCGGCCGAGTTGATGGCCAGTCAGGTCGACGCGGTCACCGCGGCGGCCGAGGGACGTGACGTCGTGGTGGGGACCGGCATGCTGCCGGCCGTGGTCGGCGCGCGGTCGGTGGCCGAGAAACTGGGTATCCGCTACGTGCACGTGACGTTCCAGCAGATCGTCCTGCCGTCGCCGGACCGCCGGCCGCTGGCGTACGCGGGCCGGGCGTTCCCACCGGATGTCACCGACAACAAGGTGCTGTGGGAACTTGACGCCGAGAACATCGAGGCGCTGTTCGGTCAGGCGCTCAACATCAATCGAGCGTCGATCGGTCTGCCCCCGGTGGACGACGTACGCCGCTACTACCTCAGCGACCGGCCGTGGCTGGCGACGGACCCGATCCTGGATCCGTGGCTTGGCGCTTCGGACCTTGACGTCGTACAGACCGGCGCGTGGATCTCGCCCGATACTCGCCCGCTCGCGGCCGAGCTGGTGGAGTTCCTGGACGCGGGCGAACCACCGGTGTACGTCGGCTTCGGCAGCATGCCCATGCATGCGGCGAAGGACGTCGCCCAGGTGGCCATCGAGGCCGTCCGCGCTCAGGGCCGTCGCGCAATCGTGAAGCGGGGCTGGGCCGACCTGTCCTTGATCGACGACGGGGCGGACTACTTCGTCGTCGATGAGGTGAACCAGCAGGCGCTGTTCCGCAAGGTGGCCGCTGTCGTACACCACGGCGGCGCGGGTACGACGACCACCGCAGCGCGGGCCGGTGCGCCTCAGGTGGTGGTGCCTCAGTTGGCGGACCAGCCGTATTGGGCCGGTCGCGTGGCCGACCTGGGCATCGGCGTGGCACACGACGGCGCGATTCCGACGACCGAGTCGCTGTCAGTCGCGCTCAAGACGGTCCTGGCCCCCGAGGTCGCCGTACGAGCGACTGCCGTAGCCGGCACGATCCGAACCGACGGGGCGGAAGTGGCCGCGAAACTCCTTCTCGAGACCGCCTCAGATCGGAGCCGCTGAACATGAATCTCCGGACTACCAGCGCATTCGCGCTTCCCGAGCACCTCGCGCCCAAGGCCGACCCGAGGCTGATCACTGCCGACGAGGAGCACTTCGCGGCCATCGCGCAGAGCCTCGAGCAGTCGATCGCCGACCTGTCCGACCGCCTCGACGCCGCCCGCAAGGCGCCGGGCGGCATCGGCCAGGAGGCGCTGGAGCGGGACCTGGAGGTCCACCGGCTGACCGCCCGCCTGCGCACCCTGCGGCGCTTCGGGCTGGACCTGTGCCTCGGGCACATGGTCGGCGCGGACGACTCCGAGCCCGTGTACGTCGGACGCCTCGGTCTCACCGACAGCGACGGGCGCCGGCTGCTCATCGACTGGCGCTCACCCGCGGCCGAGCCGTTCTTCGGTGCGACCCACGCCAACCCGATGGGGCTGGCAAGCCGCCGCAGGTACCGCTGGACCCGCGGTCGGATCAGCGACTACTGGGACGAGGTGTTCACCTCGGACGGATTCGAGGGGCACGCAGCCGCGCTCGACGACCAGTCCGCCTTCATCGCCAGCCTGGGCAGTAACCGGTCGAGCCGGATGCGCGACGTACTCGGCACCATCCAAGCCGACCAGGACGCCATCATCCGCGCGGGTTCTCGCGGCGCGCTCGTCGTCGACGGCGGTCCGGGTACTGGGAAGACCGTTGTCGCTCTGCACCGGTCGGCGTACCTCCTCTACTCCGACCCTCGGCTCGGTCACCGCCGGGGTGGCGTGCTGTTCATCGGTCCGCACCAGCCGTATCTGGCCTACGTCTCCGACGTCCTGCCCAGCCTCGGCGAGGAAGGCGTGCAGACCTGCACCCTGCGCGACCTCCTCCCCGAGGGAACCACGGCCGGGATCGAGAAAGACCCGGACGTGGCCCGGCTGAAGTCGACCGCGGACATGGTGAAGGCGATCGAGCCTGCCGTCGCGCTCTACGAGGAACCGCCCACCAAGGCGATGATCGTCGAGACCGACTGGACCGACCTCTACCTCAGCGTGGCCGATTGGGCCGAGGCGTTCGAAACACCAGACTCCGGTACGCCGCACAACGAGAGGCGCGACCTGGTCTGGGAGGAGCTGCTCACGATCCTGATCGACAAGTTCGACGAGGACGACGAGGAGGTCTCGGTCGACCAGTTGCGCAGGTCACTGCTGCAGAACGAGCAGCTGCTCGACACCTTCAACAGAGCGTGGCCGCTGATCGAGCCGACCGACCTCGTCGCGGATCTGTGGTCGGTCCCCGCCTACCTGCGCCGATGCGCTCCCTGGCTCACCCCTGACGAGGTTCGGCTGCTGCAGCGCGCGGACGGCTATGACTGGACGGTGTCCGACCTGCCGCTCCTGGACGCGGCCCGGCAGCGGCTCGGCGACCCGGAGGCGTCCCGGCGTGAGCGCCGGCGCAAGCTCGCGCTCGCTGCCGAACGCGAGCAGATGGACCAGGTCGTCGACAACCTGATCCAGGCCGGCGGCGACGAGTACGGCGATGGGCTGGTGACGATGCTGCGCGGCGAGGACTTCGAGCACAGCCTGGTCGACGAGACCGCGGTGCCCACCGCCGATCCGGACCAGCTCTCCGGCCCGTTCGCGCACATCGTCGTCGACGAGGCGCAGGAGCTGACCGACGCAGAGTGGCAGATGCTGCTGCTCCGCTGCCCGTCCCGCAGCTTCACGATCGTCGGCGACCGCGCCCAGGCGAGGCACGGGTTCACGGAGTCGTGGCAGGAACGGCTCGAGCGGGTCGGCCTCGACCGGATCAACCTGACCTCGCTGAGCATCAACTACCGGACGCCGGAAGAGGTCATGACGGAAGCCGAGCCGGTCATCCGCGCCGCGCTCCCGGACGCGAACGTGCCGACGTCCATCCGCAGCAGCGGCATCCCGGTCGTGCACGGATCGGTCGCCGAGCTGGACTCGATCGTCGACAGCTGGCTCGCGGAGCACTCCGACGGAATCGCTTGCGTGATCGGCGATCCGGCGTATCAGGGGACGTCCCGCGTCCGCTCGATCACGCCGGAGTTGTCGAAGGGCCTCGAGTTCGACCTGGTCGTCCTGATCGACCCGGAGTCGTTCGGCAAGGACATCGAAGGAGCTGTCGACCGCTACGTCGCCATGACGAGGGCGACCCAGCAGTTGGTCATCCTCACAAGCTCCTGACACCGCCGAAGACTCGGTGGTAGATGTCCTCGCCGTGGCTGGACAGTTGGGGCTCGCCGGTGGTGAGTCGGAACGTGCGACTCCCGTCGGCGAGCCGTTCGGCGCGCAGGAAGAGGGTGCTTTCGGCGGCCTCGTCGTACAGGCTGTGGGCCAGGTCGAACAGGTGCGTCACGAAGACGATCCGGACACCGTGCTCGACCAGGGCGCGCAGGATGTCCCGGGCGAGCCGCGAGCCCTCCCGGTCGTGCAGGTTCAGGCATCCCACGGAGAACGCGAGCTCCGCGCGAAGCATCCGGAAGAACCCTATTCGCGGCCGACCCAGGTGGCGACGCATGCTTCGTTGCCTTCGGCATCGGCCAGCACCCACCACATCGGCGCGTGCGCGTCGGAGACCAGGTGACCACCTGCGGCCAGAGCGGCGGAGATGCGGGCCTCGGCCTGATCATGGGGTACGGCGACATCGAGGTGCATGCGGTTGCGCTGTGGGCGCGCCGCATCCATTTGCTGCAACCCGAAGCCCGGGCCGCGGCGCACCGGGTCGAACAGGTAGTCGTCGCCGATCTGGCGGTAACCAAGCAGCGCCCGCCAGAACGGCAGCACGTCCGCGCCGACGAGTGCGTCGAGGGTGACGTTGACGACCTGCACGGCGGTCGGGTCGGCGGGGATCTCCAGTTCCTTGGCGGCGGCCGAGATCCGCCGGGCCAGCGCGATGTCGCGCAGTCCCAGGGACACCGTGACGCCGGCAGACCGCAGATCGACGTTGAGGTACTGCTGCTCGGCTGCGCCGGTGAGCCGACCGATCTCATCGACGAACGCGATGCCCTCGGCCAGCGAACTGGTCCGGAAGTGGGCCGAGACCAGGTGGTAGAGGGAGCGCCAGTCCTCGACATCGTCGGCCGCGTGGAACTGCCCGGCCGTGATCTGCTCGGTCATGCCGGCGAACCTAGCATCGGCGGCGCGGGCTCAGATGGGCTGCTCGCCCACGGCGATGGCTGCTCTGGGCACCGGGTGATGGGTCACCAGACGACGGTGTGGCAGGCGCTCTGGTCCCGCACACCTACTCGGATTCGCCTTCCAGGGCCAGGCGGTAGCCGCTGGGGGTACGGAGGAGGAGACGGCGGTAGGTCCAGCCGGGGGCCGGGTTGTTGTGTTCGAGTTCGAACTCCAGGCCTACCGCCTGGCACCTTTCAGCCGCCGCGTCGACGTCGGAGACGGCGATTTGCCAGGTGAGGACGCTCGGTGGGTCGTTCTCGGCGGTCGCCTGCTGGATGCCGAAGTGGATGGTGTCCGTCCCGAAGGCTATGAAGTCGGGATACTCCTCACCCTCGTAGATCACCGGCAAACCGAGCTTCTCGTAGAAGGCGCGCTCGGCGGAAAGATCGGAGACGTTCAGGACAGGTGCCAGGCGGGTGAACAGTTGGTCAGTGGCCATGGTGAACAGTCTCGCGCTCAGGAGGGCAAGCGGTAGACGGAGACGCGGCTGTGGGCTCGACCGTCAGACAGAACCTAGGAACAACTGGCATTAAATGCGGGCGGGAGTGGTGCCGACGGGTGTGTTGTGCTGATCCCTGCGTGTGGCGGCGTGGTTCGCGACGACCGCGGTTGCGGTGCCGGTGGCTGCGAAGAGTGTGCCGAGCGCGATCCAACCTGGCGTGCCGTGGTCGATCGCGGTTGTGGTGACGACGGCGGGGCCGAGCATCAGGGCGAGTGCGTTTCCGGTTTGGCTGAGGCCTTGGTAGGCGCCGGCGCGAATGGGGTCGGCGAGTTCGAAGGCCATGCCCCAGCCTCCTGCTTCGCCCTGCGTCTCGGCCGCGGAGGAGGCGAGGGCGGCGAGGACCAGGACGGCGGTTGCGGCCGCGGCGCCGAGATGGCCTGCTAAGGCGAAGAGCAGGCAGGCGGTGAGTAGGAGCAGGCCCGCTCGGCGTACTGACCGCCCAGCGGTGCGCAGGTTCTGTGTGCCGCGCGAGGCACGGACCTGGAAGAGCGCTACGTAGGCGGTGTTGACGAGCAGGAGCACGGATACGACGATCGTCGGGGCGTCGGTGTGGTAGACGACCCACAGCGGGACCCCGACCGTTGTCAGCGCGAAGTGGACCGCGAGTACGGCGTTGAGGACTGTCGAGGCGACGTACGTGCGATCCCGTAGGGGAGAGCGTCCGCGTGACGCCTCGGCGCTACCGGAGGCGTCCATCCGTGCAGCCAGCCCGGCGACCCTGCGGCGCAGGCCAATCAGTGGGACCGTGCCGAGGATCGTGATCGCGCCGACGAGTACCACCGTCAGGCGGTATGCCGTTGTGGTGTCGGCCACCAGAGCCAGTCCCGCGAGCAGGGTGCCGATGCCGATGAGGACGTTCATCACCACCCGCAGCCGGGCGCGGACAGCGACCCGCTCCGGGCCGACGTACCAACGGGCGAGCATCGTCATCTGGGCGGTGCTCAGCAGGCCGCGGGTGGCGGAGACGCAGGCCGCGACCAGGACGAAGCTGACGACGTTGCCGGCGAAGGCGTACGCCAGCAGCGAGGCTCCGTTCGCGGCCAGCGCCCACTGCTGGACCCGATCGGCACCGCATCGGTCGCTCAGTCGCCCACCGGCGTACGACGCCAGGACGCCGACCCCTCCGGCGAGCGTGAGACCGATCCCAACGGCGGCGGGAGACAGGCCGACTCCGCGGGTGAAGTACAGGGCGCTGACGGCGAAGAACATTCCACGGGACAGCGACATTGCGGCCACGGCGGAGGCGAGTGCGCGCTCGAGGGGATCGCGGATGAGTTCAGGCACCCGACAGTTGTGACATCCGGAGGTCCTCCGGTACCAGAGATGTAGGGTATTGCTTCATGATCGAGTACGAGCTCGCCGGCAACGACCTCGGCGAAGTGCGTTTCGCGATCTCGCCGCTGAACGAGTTGGTCCTCTCCCTGCGGACCCTGCGCGATCCCGGCCGATTCCCGCTTCAACTGCCCTGGCTGCGGGCCACCGGGCCGGCGCGTGCCGGGCTCGACCTGGAACTGCTCGGCGCGTTGACGAACGAGTCGCTGTGGACGCCGGACTTCCTCACTCCGCGGCCTTACACACCACTCGGCAGGATCGACGACGAGTTGGCGGCGCTCACGGGCACACCGGCCGGCGTCGTACGCGCGGATCTGGCGGAGATCCATCCAGCCATGCTCCCGCCGGTACTTCTGGGTCGGCCGGACAAGGTGCTCGACCGCGTGCTGGCAACGCTGCGGGACTACTGGGAGGCCTGTTTCGAGCCATACTGGGCGCGTATGCGGACAGTGCTCGAGGCCGACGTCGTCTACCGCGGCCGGGTCATGGCGCAAGCCGGTCTCGCGGCGATGTTCGCAGGCATCGACCCACATGTACGCCTCGACGACACCGTCCTCCGGATACGTCTGCGCAGCGACTACTCCTACCGCACCTCGACCGCCGGTCGCGGCCTGACGCTCACTCCCTCGCTCTTCAGCCGGCGCGGATCGGTGCCGATCTCTCCCGAGGAGCCGCCGCACATCATGTACCCGGCACGCGGTCTCGGAACGCTGTGGGAGACCGAGACGACTACGTCGCCGACCGCCCTGGTGGGCCTGATCGGCCGTGTCCGTGCCCAGCTGCTGAGGCTGCTCGAGACGCCGACGTCGTCGACCGAGCTCGCCGTGCGCCTCGGCGTCACGCCGACCGCGGTCAACCAGCACCTGCGCGCACTGCGCGCGGCCGGCCTGCTCATCTCGGCTCGGCACGGCCGCTCAATCCTCTACCGCCGCTCGGACCTCGGCGACCGCGTCCTCCGCGGAGCGTAAATCATGTTTTCGGCACACCTGGGGTTCTCCGACGTCAACCCTTGTCGAGACCCTGACAGACGAAGGGCCGGTCGCACGAGCGACCGATCCTTCGTTCTGTTCGTCCCTCTGAAACCTGAAACCGTGCCAGACGACTGCGCTGGTCCTGAACGGCCGCGAACGATGGCGAAGGAGACGGAACCTGTGCCGTCGTGGCTGCGCTCCTGGGGCGGTTTGGTGGCATCATCGAAGGATGAGGTGGAGCGCAGCCGCCCTCCTGGTGATTGCGCTGGTGGGATGTTCTGGCGGGGGAGAGAAACCGGCAGCCGCGCCGACCACGCCTGCCACGATGCAGGCATTCCCGGAGCCGGGGACGGCGGCACTCGACCCGGAAAAGGCCAAGGTTTTGCAGGCAGTTGTCGACTTGGCGGCCGCGTCCCCCGACGTCCCAACAGGTTCGCGGGGTGCGACCGCTGCGGTGGTCACCGATCGCTGGACGTGGTCAGGAGCGGCCGGAACGGACGTCAAGGGTACGGCGTTGCGTCCGGACACGAGTATGGCCGCCGCGAACATCATGAAAACGTTCGTCGCGGCCGAGGTGATGCTGCTCGTCAAGGCCGGCAAGGTCGACCTGGACAAGCCGATCTCGACCTACGTGCAGCACAAGCTGACCGCGAACAACGCGACCGTCCGTCAGCATCTGTCGATGACGTCCGGTGTTCCCGACTTCGGGAACGACGACTACCGCGAGCTGGAAAAGGCGGTCGCAGCGGCGCCGGGCAAGCATTGGACGCGCGAACAGGCGCTGTCGTACCACACCGCGAAGATCGGAGCGCCGAGCAAAGACTCCGGTTACAGCAACGCCAGCTATGAGCTGCTGGGCCTGCTGATCGAGAAGGTGACCAGTCAGCCGCTCGCCGGCGTACTCCGTCGCGATCTGGCCACACCGGCTGGGCTGAAGCACGCCGCGTTCCAGGACGGGGAGAAGCCGCAGCCCCCGGTGGCTGTGGACGACAACGACTCCTGTGGTGCGCCGGACGGCTACCTACCGTGCCGCGCGTTCGCGAGCGCGTGGGCGGCGGCGGGTGGGCTCGCAGCCGACGCGCCAACGATCGCGCGCTGGGGGTACCAACTGTACGGCGGCCGCGTGCTACCGCCTGACCTGGTCAGCGAGATGACGACCAAGGGTGACGCGCCCTACGGGCTGGGCACGGAGTTGTACCCGGATGAGCTCGCGATCGGTGCGGCGTACGGTCATTTCGGTGACAATCCCGACCACACCAGCCTGCTGGCCGTGGTCCCGGCGAAGAAGCTCGCGGCCGCGGTGATCTTTGCCGATGGCGGCAGAGATATCGGCAAGGCCATGATCAACCTGACGATCGCCCTCGAGCCCTTGCTCAAGTGACCCGGCAGCGGCGTCCCGGGCACTGGTTCGTCGCGGCCGGGGTGATGCTGCTCGTCAACGCCAGCAAGGTCGACCTGCACAAGCCGATCTCGGCGTACGACCGACGTGTGTCTGCTCTTCGGATCGAGATGCGATGTCCCCGGCGGCGGCCGGGGACGGAACGACTCCGGGGCGGCTCCCTGACTAGGGAGCCGCCCCGGCTGTGTGTCATCCTCCCGGACCTCGAAACCGCGCTCTGACCTGCGGTTTCTTGACTCCGGGGAGTGGCGGAGGATACGAGATTCGAACTCGTGAGGGGTTGCCCCCAACACGCTTTCCAAGCGTGCGCCCTAGGCCTCTAGGCGAATCCTCCAAGCGGAGAGGATACGCGAGGGGGCGGAGGTAGCGGAAATCGGGGCTGGGCCTGGAAGTCTGGAGGGTGCCAATTGAGCTGCTGGGGGTGGGGTGCTCGTTTAGGGTCGGTGGGGTGGATGGAGCTCCGGATCCGAACGTTGTGCATCCGATGCCTGCGGCTGAGCGGGTGGTGTTGTTGAAGGCGGTGGTGTCGTCGCCGCTGATCGAGGTGGGGGACTACTCGTACTACGACGATCCGGACGACCCGACCGCGTTCGAGACCAGGAACGTGCTGTACCACTACGGCCCCGAGCGGCTCCGCATCGGCAAGTACTGCGCTCTCGGTGAGGGCACCACGTTCATCATGAACGGCGCCAACCACCGGATGGACGGCCCGTCGACGTTCCCGTTCCCGATCATGGGCGGCGCCTGGGCGGAGCACTTCGACCTGATCACCGGGCTGCCGGGCCGCGGCGACACCGTGGTCGGGAACGACGTGTGGTTCGGGTACCGCAGCCTGATCATGCCCGGGGTGACGATCGGGGATGGCGCGATCATCGCGTCCGGTGCGGTTGTGGTCGACGACGTATCGCCGTATGGGATCGTCGGTGGGAACCCGGCGAAGCTGATCCGCACCAGATTCCCGGCCGAGGACGTGGCGCGACTGTTGAAGATCGCCTGGTGGGACTGGCCGGTCGAGCGGGTCACCGCGAACGTCCGCGCGATCATGGCCGGCCGCATCGAGGAGCTCGAAGGATGACTTTGGTACTGCGGCCAATCGCACCAGACGACGTGGATGCGCTGCAGGAGCTGATCGAATCCGACCCCGGCTACACCGAGCGGATCACCGGCTACCCGCCTGGATCGTCGGACGCGCAGAGCCTGTTGATGATGCGACCGGAGCACCTACCCGAGGACGCGAAGCTCGTGCTGGGCGCGTTCCAGGACGACCGCCTGGTCGCTGTGGCCGACCTCCTCCGGGGATACCCGAACGAGCACACCGCCTTCATCGGCCTCCTCGAGGTCCACTGGAACCACCAAGGACTCGGGCTCGGCAAGGCGACGTACGACGAGGTCCAGCGGTACGTCGAGACGACGTGGACCGAGGTGCGGATACTGCGACTGGCGGTCGTGGATACGAACGCGCACATCGCGACCGGGTTCTGGCTGCGGCAGGGGTTCGAGCCGACGGGCGAGGAGCGGCCGTACCGGTACGACAAGCTGGAGTCGACCGCACGGCTGTACGAGAAGCAGCTGACCTGGGCGCATCCGGACCTGGTCGTGAAAGAGTCGCCGGTCGCCGGACAGGGGCTGTTCGCAACCAAACCCATTGCCCAGGGAACGGTTGTGGGCCAGCTGTCCGGACGCCGGGTCACCACGGCTGAGCTTCAAGAACTCTTCAAGAACCCACCGGTCGACACCATCACGATCGACGACGACGAACACCTTGTGCTGAGCAACGATCCCCGTCCTGTGGTTGCGTACGGCAACCACAGCTGCGATCCGAACATGTGGTGGATCGACGCCGTCACATTCGAGGCCCGCCGGGACATCGCGGCGGGCGACGAGGTGACGAGCGACTACGGGACCTCGACCGGCGTGGACTTCGAGATGAGCTGCACCTGCGGCTCACCGCTCTGCCGCGGCGTCGTCACCGGCGAGGACTGGAAGCGTCCGGAGCTCCAGTCCAGGTACGGCGACCACTGGATCCCGGTGTTGTTACGCAAGCAGCACGCCGGCTAGCGCCCGCCACTGCTCGATCGGCTGCGGACCGGTGACGCCGGTGATCACATTGACCCCGACGTGGTCGGCGCCGGCCTTGAGATGCTCACTCAGCTTCGCCTTGATGTCAGCCGGCGTGCCCCACGCGGCCAAGGCGTCGACCATCTGATCCGGAAGCTCCACGAGATCCGCGTCGCTGAACCCCTGACGCTTGAGCGACGCGGCGTACGCCGGAATCCGCGGGAAGAAGCCGATCGTGTCGCGCGCGATCGCCCGCGCCCGGTCCGCGTCGCTCTCCACCACGACCAGGTGGCTCACCGAGAGCAGCTTGTCCGGCCCGAGCACCTTCCGCGCCTCGGCGGAGTACGACGCCGTGATCAGGAACGGGTACGCACCGGCCGACCGGTCCCGCGCCAGCTCCAGCATCCGGGGGCCGAGCGCGGCGAGCAGACGACGCTCGGTCGGTACGGCGTCCAGTTCGTCGAGGAAGGCGTTGAGCGTGGCGATCGGCTTCGGCCCGCGCGCACCGCCGAGGCCGACGGTGAACCGGCCCGGCGCGGACGCTTCCAGCGAGCCGTACGTCGTACTGATGTCCGATGCACTGTATTTGTCGACGGCCAGGATGCCGCTGACGAACTTGATCGACCTGGTCGCGTCGATCAGGTCGACGATGGTCTGGAGCCCGGGCAGCGGCCCGCCGGACAACCAGATCGCGGGATATCCGAGCTCCTCCGCCGCCACCGCGGCGGCCAAGGACTCAGGGGTGCTGTCAAGGCCCGTGGTGATACCGAACGGACCGAATTGTTGATTCGTCACCCAACCAGAGTAGGCATGGCCGCCGGATCGTGGGTCCGGATTTCGGGCCTGGGGATGAGATCACGTACACTTCTGGCTGGTTCCCCGCGTGGCGGTATCTCGCCCAACTCCCCCAGGGCCGGAAGGCAGCAAGGGTAAGTGAGCTCTTCCGGGTGCGCGGGGAATCCTTATGTCCGGGCCCGGTTGGGGCCTGTCTAGGCTGGACGGGCTGAACCCATCACCGTGAGGGAGCCCGATGAGCGACGAACGCCGCTACCTGCAGGAACTGATCATCGCCGAGCTCGGCGTCTCCGCATCATTCGACGCGGACACCGAGATCGAGCGTCGGGTCGAGTTCCTGGCCGATCAGCTCCGGCGGACCGGCGCGTCGTCGTACGTGCTCGGCATCAGTGGCGGCGTCGACTCGGGTACGGCGGGCCGCCTCTGCCAGCTCGCGGTCGAGCGGGTCCGGGGCGAGGGCGGTCAGGCGACGTTCATCGCGATGCGTCTCCCGTACGGCGTCCAGGCGGACGAAGCGGATGCGCAGCGGTCGCTGGAGTTCATCCGGCCGGACGAGACGCTCGTGGTCGACGTGAAGCCGGCCACGGACGCGATGGTCGAGTCGGTCCGGCACGCCGGGCTCGGCGCAGACCGGGAGGACTTCCACGTCGGCAACATCAAGGCGCGGCAGCGGATGATCGCGCAGTACGTCGTCGCCGGGGCACGCGGTGGTCTCGTCGTCGGGACGGACCATGCAGCAGAGGCCGTGATGGGGTTCTTCACCAAGTTCGGCGACGGCGCGTGTGACCTGACGCCGCTGTCGGGACTGACCAAGCGGCGAGTCCGGGCGGTCGCGGCGCAGCTCGGTGCGTCCGACGAGCTCACCGGCAAGGTGCCGACCGCCGACCTGGAGACCAACAACCCGGGCGTGCCGGACGAGATCGTGCTCGGGGTGACGTACGACGAGATCGACGACTTCCTCGAAGGCCTCGAGGTGAACGACAAGGCCGCGGCCACGATCATCGCCGCTCACCGCCGTACCGCCCACAAACGCGCGGTGCCCCAAGCCGTCTGATCAGCCTGCCGGACGTGCAGGTCAGGGATTGGTCAGTTGTCGGACGCGGTTGGCGAGGCGGTCGAGGCGGACGGCTGCGATGCCGCGGTACGAGCGGCGGAGGACTGCTGCCAGCGGACCGGTGTGCTCGAAGGCGTGGGTGACGTCGCCGGTGGTAGCGATGGTCCAGCTGCCGACCTCGTGGAATCCGGGGACCCGCCAGCTCATCTCGACGCGATCCGGTTCGATGGCTGTGTATTCCAGTGAGCCGTTCATGCCTGGGCGTGCCCGCAGGACGTACGCCTGACCGGCTGCGGGCACGCGCGGTCCGTCGATCGCGAGGAAGGCTTCGTTCCACAGCGGGAGCGCCAGCGGGTCCAGCAGCACGGCCCGGACGGTGTCAGCTGCCGCCGGGATGGTCAGGGTTGCTTGTTCCATCAGTCTTCTCCATCTCGACGGCGGGCGAGTGCTTCGCCTGCGGGAAAGGCCTCGGCGAGCACCCGCAACGTGGCGATGGTCTGGTCGACCGCCTGCCCCGCCACGAGGTCGTCGATCGCCTTGTGCAGCACGTTCTCGGCGGTGACGACCCGGCGGCTGAGCTCACGACCCTCCGCCGACAGGCTCAGTGTGAGGTAGCGCCGGTCCTTCGGATCGGTGTCGCGCTGGATCAGCCCCTGTGCGACCAGCCGATCCACCAGGCGGCTCGGGCTGTTCCCGGTCTCGCAGACCAGGAGTCCTCCCAGCGCGCTGAGGGTGAGCGGCCCGTGGTCCCGGAGGACGCGCAGCACCTCGGCCTGCGACGGCGTCAGTCCGAGCGGCCGTAGCTCGGCGGCCAGCAGTCTGTTGCCCTCTCGCTGAATCGCCAGGATCAGGTACCGCAACTCCTCGGCGGTCTTCACTTCCCGCCCACCTGGACCTCGGCCAGCCGGCCGGCCGCCCCCGGGTCATGGGCCGCCAGGACGACCAGATCCGGCTGCTGCGCTCGAAGTTCGTTGACCTGGGCAACGGCTCGGCGCAGGTCCGGCCTGGTCCCGATCCCCGGGATGTGGCCGGCCGCCAGCAGGTCGGCGTCGTACGTGAGGTCGCCGACCATCAACAGCGGCGGTTCGCCCGGGCGCCGTACGAGCATGGACAGCGAACCGGGGGTGTGTCCGGGGGTGGGTAGCAGCATCAGACTGCCGTCGCCGAACAGGTCGTGTCCGGCGATGAACGGCGTCAACCCGGGATCGCCCAGCGGCTCGGGCCGGATCAGCTCCCAGCGGAGGCCGGGCAGTTCGATATGGCGGCGCAGGTAACCGCGGGCGGCGGCCAACGGACGGCTCATGGACCGCCACTCGGCTTCGCTGATCACTATGCGAGCGCCGGCCAACTCGGGGAGTCCGCCGATGTGGTCCTGGTGCAGATGGGACACGACGGCGGTATGGACGTCGCGGATGTCATAGCCGTTGGCCGCGAGAAGCCGGGTCAGCGTCTGCTCCGGCCCGATCTCGAACTTCGCGAGCCGGTCGTAGATCACTCCGTTGACACCGCCTGGGAAGTAGCCGGCGTCGGTGACGGACGCACGGTCCTGCCCGGTGTCGAACAGCACCAGACCGTCGCGATGCTCGATGACGTAGGTGTTGATCGGGCGCGGAGCGGTCCAGCTGCGCGATGTCGCGAGCCAGACGTAGAGGTTCTTCTTGGTGGGGCCGACGTGCTCCGGCCTGATCTGGACCGAGCCGGTGCTCAGTGCGGTGACGCGGGCGACGGGGTTCATGGAAGATACATTACACGACATGTATGTCGTGTCAACTATTACGGAGCCGCAGCCCCGGAGTGCTGTGAAAGTGCCGTGAGAGTGCCGTGCCGGGTCGTGGTCAAGGTGACATCGCGGCTGGCAGAGTGTGTGCATGAAGGGTCTGATGCAGAACTACCAGCTGTCCCTGGACACCATCTTCCTCCGGGCTGAGCAGTTCTACCCGGACAAGACCGTCTACACCGGCGGTCCGGCGCCGACGAAGCTGACGTACTCCGAGTGGGCCGCGCGGACCAGACGATTAGGCGGCGTGCTGGACACGCTCGGGATCAGCGCGGACGGTCGGGTGGCGACCTTCGCGTGGAACTCGGGGCGTCACCTCGAGCTGTACTTCGCTGTGCCCTGTACCGGCCGGGTCTTGCATACCCTCAACATCAGGCTCTTCCCCGATCAGGTCGTCTACATCGCGAACCACGCCGAGGACGAGATCGCCTTCGTCGACCGGTCGTTGCTCGGGCTCTTCCTGCCGCTGCTCGATCGGTTGCCGCTGCTCAGACATGTGGTGGTGATGGACGATCTGCCGGCCGGCGCGCCCGGGGTGGAGGCGCCCGACGATCCACGGTTCCACGACTACGAGGAGCTGTTGGCCGCGGCGGAGCCGGTCGAGTTCCACGTCGCGGACGAGAACCAGGCGGCCGCGATGTGCTACACGAGCGGTACGACGGGCAATCCGAAGGGCGTGGTGTATTCGCACCGCTCCACGTGGCTGCACTCGATCGGCGTCCTGACCAACGCGGGGATCGGGCTGGCCGAGACGGACACGGTGATGCCGGTCGTGCCGATGTTCCATGCGAACGCCTGGGGTCTCGCGCATGCGGCTCCGATGGCCGGTGCGTCGCTGGTGTTCCCTGGGCCGGACATGAGTCCACAGGGGATCCTGAAGCTGTTGCAGGAGCAGGAAGTCACGCTCGCCGCCGGTGTTCCGACGATCTGGCAGGGTTTGTTGCCCTTGCTGGACGGGGTCGAGTTGCCCAAGCTGCGACGGGTTCCGTGTGGTGGGTCCGCCGTACCGATGGCGTTGTCGGAGGCGTTCCGGGAGAAGCTCGGCCGGCCGATCCTGCAGGCGTGGGGGATGACCGAGACCAGCCCGGTGGCGACCGCGGCACACGTGCCGGCGCGGTACGAGGATCTCCCGGAGGACAAGAAGGCGCGGCTCCGGGCCCGGCAGGGACAGCCGCTGCCCGGCGTCGAGGTGCGGATCGTCGAGCCGGGGTCGATCACTCCGTTGCCCTGGGACGACGAGGCGACGGGTGAGCTGCAGGTTCGTGGGCCGTGGATCGCGCAGGAGTACTACCGGCCCGACGAAGGTGTTCAGCTGAGCACGGAAGACGGCTGGATGAAGACGGGTGACGTGGCGGCGATCGACCAGTTCGGCTCGGTGCGGCTGGTGGACCGGACGAAGGACCTGGTGAAGTCCGGCGGCGAGTGGATCAGCTCGGTCGAGTTGGAGAACCTGCTGATGGCGCACCCCGCGGTCAAGGAGGCCGCGGTGATCGGCGTACCGCACCCGAAGTGGGACGAGCGGCCGCTGGCCTGCGTCGTACTCGAGGAAGACGCAACCGCCACAAGCGAAGAGATCCTGGACTACCTGCGGCCGTTGGTGGCGAAGTGGTGGCTCCCCGACGCGGTCGAATTCATCGACGAGGTCCCCAAGACCTCAGTCGGCAAGTTCTCCAAGAAGGACCTCCGCACCCGCTTCGCCGACTACCACCTGGAGTAGACCGACACGCTCGGACGCTCCCGGGGCCCTCTGTGGTGACCCGGGAGCTCTCCTGGAATGTGCCCGTTAGCCGGAATGCGCGGGGGGACGAGCGCGCCGATCCTGGTGTCATGGCTCTGCGCTGCTTGATCGTCGACGACAGCCCTCACTTCCTCGACGCCGCACGGGCTCTGCTGGAACGTGGAGGGTTGCGGGTGATCGGCGTCGCCTCGACGACCGAGGAGGCGCTGCGGCGTGTGGAGGAGCTCAAGCCGGACGTCGTACTGGTCGACATCGAACTTGGTCAGGAGAGCGGGTTCGAACTCGCCCGGCGGTTCCAGAGCGAGACGACCCTGGACCGATCGAAGGTGATCCTGATCTCCACCTACGCGGAAGAGGATCTCGAGGACATGGTCACCGCCGCCCCGGTCGCGGCGTTCCTGTCGAAGTCGCACCTGTCGGTCCGCGAGATCCGCGAGATCGTCGGCGACACGGGCCCCAACGCCTCCCAGAGGCCATGAGGGCGGTCGGCACGCGCCTTGCCCGCTGAGGTCTGTGCCCGGGCGGGCCATGGCTGAGCTCACCGACCAGGCTGACTTCCCGATCGCGCCGCCTCTGGCTCTGTGTCGATACCGGTCAGCAGGTATGGCGGTTTCCGGCTCGCCGGACCGGGAGAAGGCCGCTGGTGGGGGCGATTTGCGGCTCCGTCCGCAGGCATTCTGAGGAGATCCGAAGCCCATCATCGTGGATGTGGGCGAGTCGCCAGGAGGCAGGCCGACATGGAACGTGCAGATTGGCTGGACGGTGCGTTGACGTCGCCCGAGGCCCGATTTCTGATGGTGACGGCGATTACGCATCACCAGATCAACTCGCCGAACTGGGGCGAGCACGAGGTCCTCAAGCTGAACGCCGAGCTGGCGGAAATCGAGCGCGCCGCGATCACGGTGGTTGAAGAACTCCAGTGATGTGAACGCGAGGTCAGGACGCGGTCGGGTGGACAGTCTGATCGAGCGGCAGTGATACCTCGATCACGGTGCCGTGGCCGGTGCGGCTGATGACATCGATCGATCCACCGAGAGCCTCGACCCTGTCCCGCAACCCGATCAGACCCGACCCACGTCCCGGCTCCGCCCCGCCGAGGCCGTCGTCACGGACCTGAAGGCGCAGGGTGCCGTCGTGTTCGGCGACGGTCACCTCGGCCCCCGATGCGTCGGCATGTTTGGTCGCGTTGGTGAGTGCTTCGGACACGACGTAGTACGCCGCCACTTCCACCGGCGCCGGATAGCGGGAGGCGATGCCGATGCTCAGCTCGACCGGGACAGCCGAGCGCCGGGCAAGCATCCGGAGCGCCGCACCGAGGCCGCCTTCGGACAGGATCGAAGGGTGGATACCGCGTGCCATCTCACGAAGTTCGTCCACCACCTCGGTGAGTCCCTCGGAGATCTTGCCCAGGCTGCCCCGCAGCACTGGCAGATAGGCGGGTACGCCGTCCTGAGCGAGGCGCAGTTCGAGCGCCAGTGAGACGAGTCGCTGCTGGGCCCCGTCATGCAGATCCCGCTCGATCCGGCGGCGCGTCTCGTCGGCAGTGGTGACGAGACGCGCGCGGGACTCGGTCAGCTTGGTGTGCGCCTCGGCGTTCGCGATGGTCGTGGCGACGAGCTCGGTGAATTCGGTCATCCGCTGCTCGGTGTCCTGCGGAAGGCGTTCGCGCCGCGATGCGACGTTGATCGCGCCCCACAGGCGGCCTTCGACCACGATCGGAATGTCGACCGCCGAGCGGATGCCCTGCTGCCATGCGTCTTCGGTCAGGCGTGCCGATGCCGAGCCGTCGAGTTCGGTGCGAGCGGCGCGTTCGGTCTCCCGGACCGACGCCAGGGCGAGACCCGGAGGCGGCGTGAACCGTGATCCCGGCTGATGTCCTGCCAACCACCCGTGGCCTCCCACGAGTGTGGCCTGCCCATCCGGCTCGAACCTGACAAGCGCGGTCCCGTCGGCGTCGAAGAGGGCACCGACCTCCTCGGCCACCGCGGCGAACACGAGATCCGGCCCTGTCCCCTGGGCGACCATGGTCGCCACTCGCCGCAGGGCGGCCTGCTCGTCGGCCATCCGGCGCAGCTCGGTGCGCGCCTCGGCGTTCTCGATGGCGGTGGCGACGAGTTCGGTGAAGCCGGCGATCTGTGACTCTGTATTCGCCCCGAACGGTTCGTCGCGCTTCGTCGAGGCGGCGATCACTCCCCAGACCTGCCCGGCCACCATGATCGGGCAGCCGATCGACGAGCGGATCCCCAGCGCACGCGCCTCGTCGGCGATCTGTCCGGTCGCGCCGGCGAAGCTGTCGAGCCGGACCGGACCGCCGGTCCGCCGTACGTCCCGGGCCACGCTCAGCCCTTCGAGGTCGAACCGCGTGTCGACGGCCAGCTGAACCGGCACCCGGCTCCAGGCGGCGAGCGCGGACACGGTCCCGTCCGCCTCGTAGCGCTCCATCCGGGCGAGATCGGCCCCGCACAGCAGCCCGACCTCGCGGGTGACGGCCTCGAACACCGCCACTGGGTCGGCCGACTCCGCCACCAGCGTCGCGACCCGCCGCAACGCCGACTGCTCCTTCGTCAGCCGCTCCGCCTCGACGGCAGCTCGTCGCGACCGCGCCGCCAACTCGGCCACCACGGCGGACGTCACCAGGAACACGGCGAGCGCCACCGCGTTCCGCGCCTCTTCGACCCAGAAGGAGCCCACCGGTCGCAGGAACAGGAAGGCGAAGACACCGACACTGAGGAGTGAGGTCAGCGCGGCCAGTCGCGCTCCCCACGCGATCGCGACCGGGAGCACCGCGAACAGATACAGCACCAACAGGCTCAGCGCCGGAATGTGTGGCTCGAGCAGTGCGACGATCCCGGAGACCACAGCCACCAGCGCCACGCTGGTCAGCAGCCCGCGCCACCAGCGCCCGATGGGCAGATTCAACCGGGTCCATGCCATCTCGTCGCATCCCCTCAGCCGAACGCTAACGGATGGGACTGTCGCTGACGACCTCCACGCACCTGCGCGACCCTCCCCGTGTCCCGATTGTGCGCTTGCGGACCAGATCGCCGCCCACTCGAACGGCGAGTACCGCAAAGATTGCGGTGAGCAACAATGCGCCGACGTCGGCCGGTACGGCGTACCGGACCTCCAGGTCGGATCCGGGTCGGCTGGCCGGGTCAACCGGCGCGGGCGCAGGGCTACTCTGGGGCATGACGACGGAGCCGTCCGGCCAGCACCGAGGCAACGACGGTACGGCGATCACTCGTGTCCTGCTGGCCGAGGACGACGTACTCCTCCGCGCGGGCCTGGCCAGTCTTCTGGAGCGGTCGGGGTTCGAGGTCGTCGGGCAGACCGGCGACAGCGTGTGGATTCTTCCGCTGGTGCGCGAGTTGGCGCCCGACCTGGTGGTGCTGGACATCCGGATGCCGCCGACGAACACCACCGAAGGACTGGACGCGGCCCTGGAGATCCGCACGGAGTTCCCGGAGATCGGCATTCTGGTGCTGTCGGCGCACGCCGAGGTCGAGCACGCGATGGAACTGCTGGCCACCGGTCAGCGGATCGGTTACCTGCTGAAGAGCCGCGTGACGGATGTGGGCGAGTTCATCGAGACGCTGGAGCGGATCGTCAGGGGTGGTTCGGTGATGGATCCCGCGCTGGTTCAGGAACTGGTGAGCGCCCGGCGGCGCAACGATCCGCTCGCCGCGCTCAGCCAACGGGAGCGCGACGTACTCGCGCTGATGGCCGAGGGACGGTCGAACGCCGGCATCGCCCGGCGGCTCTGGGTGACTGAGGGCACGGTGGAGAAACACGTCCGGCACATCCTCGCCAAGCTGAGCCTCCCCGAGACCGGCGATGATCATCGCCGGGTGCTCGCGGTGGTCACCTTCCTCGAAGCCCGCTGATTGCTCGAGTGAGCGGTCTGGACGGGAACCTCTCTTGGGTGCCCGTTCGCCGGGCGGGATTCCAGCTAGCAGGAACGGGAGTTGGGCGCTGGTGGTGAAGACCTGGAGGTCCTGCTAGGGGATCGTGACTGGAGAACCGCCGAGACAGTGCAGGTCGTGGTCGCGGAGTGACTCACCAGACCGGCGGGCCTGGCGTATGTGCACCCCTCACATCCCTCCGGCGCCAGGCCCGCCCGACCGCCCTCCGAATCGATCCACCTTCGCTTTCCGGAAGAAAGGTGCCACAGAGCGGCGCTGGATTCAGGTGATTGTCGCAACGCCTGACTGTTGGAGGGTGTTGTGGCGAGATCGAGGGTGTCTGGGGATCGGCGGCGGCTGGTGCTGGACCTGTTGAGTCGGGGGCACAAGCCGATGGAGGTGGCGCGACGTACCGGCGTGTCGAAG
>NZ_SLWN01000015.1 GCF_004342025.1 Kribbella steppae
CTGCGACACCGCTTCCCCCACGTCTGGGCCAAAGTCCAAGCCGGCACCGCAACCCCCTGGCGCGCCTGCAAAATCGCCACCGCCTGCCTCGACCTATCCCACGCCGCCGCCGCAACCATCGACAAGCGACTCGCACGGATCGTCGACACCGTCACCCCACACCGCCTCGACACCATCGTCAAAGCCGCCAAAGCCCACGCCGACCCCGACGCCGCCCGCGCCGAGGCCGAACAAAAGGCCCGCGAACGCGGCGTCTACGTCGGCCGCTCCGACGACCACGGCACCAAAACCATCTACATCCGCGCCGCCAGCGGCGACGTCATCCGCTTCGACGCCACCATCGCCAGCATCGCCGACGCGTTGAAGGTCCTCGGCGACACCACCAACCAGCGCACCCGCCGCGCCAAAGCCATCGGCATCATCGCCGACCCGGCCTACACCGAAGAACTCCTCCTCCAAGCCCGCAACGCCTCCTATCCATCGAATCCAACAGTCGACGACGAAGCCGACCGCGACGCGCCCCACCCCAGCCAGACCGACCTTCCGGATCCGGCGGTGGATGACGAGGCCGGCCGCGACACTCGCCACCCCAGCCAGGCGGGTCTTCCGGATCCGGCGGTGGATGACGAGGCCGATCGCGACGCTCCCCACCCCAGCCAGGCGGATCTTGCGGATCCGGCGGTGGATGACGAGGCCGATCGCGACGCGCCACACCCCAGCCAGACCGACCTTCCGGATCCGCTCGACGCGCCACCCGGCGAACCGGTCGAGACCGTCTGGCCCGACCCGTACGTCGATCCCGAGGCCGGCGACGCGCTCACCCCGGACGCCCAGCGCGCATTGGATGCACGGCTGGCGCAGATCAAGCACGACGCCCACACCAACCCACGCGACGCCCAGACCACCCCGCACGATGCCCACGCCAGTAAGTCGAGGGGTCGGCTGCGCCCGGGCAAGACCGAGATCTACGTGCATCTCACCGACCACACACTGGCCACCGGCAACGGCGTCCTGCGCGCCGAGACCCTCGGCCCCCTACTCGCCGACCAACTGACCGAGCTCGTCGGCCACGGTCCCTACACCGTCAAGCCCGTCATCGACCTCAACGACGCCATCAGCGTCGACGCCTACGAGATCCCTGACCGCATCCGCGAACGCATCAAGCTCGCCCATCCCGTGGAGCTCTTCCCCTACGGCAACCGCGAAACCAGTCCCACCATCGACCTGGACCACATCCAGCCCTACGACCCCCTCGGCCCACCAGGCCAAACCAACACAGCAAATCTCGCACCCCTGGGCCGCTTCAGCCACCGGGTGAAGACACACGGCCGCGGCTGGAACGTCCGCCGCGTCGACCGCAAGACCGTGGAATGGACCACACCCCACGGCTTCACCTTCCACGTCACGCCCACCGGCACCACCAGAACAAACCACCACCCCCAACACCCCGACAGCCCACCCTGATCCAACCGCCGACCAGGCCAGGCAACGAAGCACATGCTCCCCTTAGCCTGGGGAGCAGGCGGCTTAGGGAGGGACGCGATGGCTGGGGTCTGGAGTCTGGGCGGCGAGGGACGCTGGCGCCCTCTGACCGCAACCGGATTCGTGAGTGAAGCGGACCTTCATGGCCTCATCGGGGAAACACCGGCAATGCTGCCCCTGGCTGGTACGCCGAGGCTCGCGATCGTGGGAAAGGAAGTCAACTGCGGTCGGGAACGCGCTGACCTGCTCGCGGTTGAGGTGGAGACGGGGCGACCGGTTGTCATCGAGATCAAGCTGGCGTCGAACACCGACCGCCGGCGGTCACTGACACAGGTGCTCGGCTACGCCGCATACCTGCGCCGGCTCGATGCGAGAGGGCTGAACACGGTCTTGCGAACCTAACCTCGACGAACACGGCTACGGTTCGATCGCCAATGCAGCCAAGTCGGCGGCTGAGGCCGATCCGAGCTTTGACGAGGACACGTTCGAGGCTCAATTCGAGGATGCTCGCAGAGGGCCGGCTACGGGCCGTAATTGTGCTAGACGAAGCGCCGGCGGATCTGGTCGATCTCGTTGGCTACTTGCAGGACGTAACCAGCGATCGGTTGGCTCTCGACCTGGTTGTCGTGACCGCGTACGAGGTGGCCGGTCATCGCATTCTCGTTCCACAGTTGATCGAGCCGGACCGCTCACAACTGACCGCTGAGCTGGCCGGTACGAGCAAGCCCACGACTGCCAGCGAGATCGTCCGCGGCTCGGATGCATTCGCGGCGACAATCGAACCAGTGCCTACCGATCAGCAGGCAACTTTGCGCCGACTCTTGGAGTGGGCCCGTGAGCTGGAACGTGACGGTCTTGCGTCGCTCTACACGTCGATCGGCAAAGGTCGATGGGTGCTCAATCCGCGACTGCCAGGGCAGTCTCGTGGCATGGTCTCGATCTGGAACGACAAGGGTCCCTACCTCTCGCCGTACCGCAGCGTTTTCGACCAGGAAGCGCCGACTACGCTGGCCAAACTCGACGCTGCCGCACCGAACGAGATCGGCAGAGGTAACTACATCAAGGCCGAGTACGACGAGAGCCTGCTCACGCTACTGCGCGACGCCTACCTCGAGGCCAAAGACCGTCGAGCGTGACATCCCGGGCTCGGGTTGCAGCCGGTGCGGCGCCTAGGAGCGTTGGCTCTTGATGTATTGGGTGGCTAGGCCGATTGCGCCGCCGAGGGCTGCGGTGAAGAGGATGAAGGGGATGAACGTCAGGCCGAGTGCTTCGAGGCAGACGTCCGAACCCCGCACGATGCAGTTCGGTGCTGGTGTGGCTACCGAGTTGAAGACGAACAGGCCGATCACTCCCCCAACGATCGAGAGAATGCCTGATGTGGCCAGGTAGCCCTGGAGTGCTGCTCCCATTGGTCCCCCCTCGTGTCATCACCCGGCGTTGGTTTCGCCGGTAGGCGTGATGACAGCCCCGCTTGGTTCATCGGGTGGCGCGTAGGGTTGTTACAGAGGGTTGTGGGATCTGGGGTGTCCCCGTCGGCGGGGGTTGTTCGTCGTACTGGTGAGAGAGCACTCGCCTGGAGGTTCTGATGCGGTACGCGTTGATGATCTACACCGAGGCTGGGTACGACGAGGGGCTGTCGGAGGTGGAGCGGGCGGCGATGCTTGGGGAGTACGCGGCGTTGTTCGACGACGAGCGGTGTGTTGGGGCGGCGCGGCTGCAGCCGGCGGAGACGGCGACCAGTGTGCGCGTGGATGGTGGGCGGACGCTGATGACTGACGGGCCGTTCGCGGACACCAAGGAGGTGCTCGGCGGGTTCTGTCTGCTCGAGGCGGACAACCTGGACGAGGCGATCGAGCTGGCCGCGCGCATCCCCGCCGTACGGTTCGGCGGCACTGTGGAGGTCAGGCCGGTGGTGCAGCGCTGACCACGCTCGAGCAAGTCTTCCGCGACGAGTGGGGCCGGGTGCTGGCCTCGCTGGTCGGGTTCCTGGGCGACTTCGATCGGGCCGAGGAGGCCGCGCAGGAGGCGTTCGCGCTCGCCGCGCAGCGCTGGCCCGAAGCGGGTACGCCGTCCAACCCGGGCGCGTGGTTGACGACGACGGCCCGCAACCGGGCGATCGACCGGATCCGGCGGGAGCGCACTCTGGCCGAGAAGATCCATTTGCTACCGGCAACCGAGGCCGTCATGGACGAGTTCGACGAGACCGTGATCAAGGACGAACGGCTCGAGCTGATCTTCACCTGCTGTCACCCGGCGCTGGCGCTGGACGGGCAGGTGGCGCTCACGCTGCGAGCGCTCGGCGGCCTGCAGACCGCGGACATCGCCCGCGCGTTCCTGGTTTCCGAGGAGACCATGAAGCGCCGGCTGACCCGCGCCAAGACCAAGATCAAGGCGACCGGGATCCCGTTCGCCGTCCCCGATGCGCACCGGCTGCCGGAGCGTCTCGACGCGGTGCTGGCCGTCATCTACCTGATCTACAACGAGGGCTACAGCGGCCGGATCGACCTCGGCGCCGAAGCGATCAGCCTGGGACGAGTGCTCGCCGAGCTGATGCCGGACGAGCCGGACGTCCACGGGCTGCTTGCGCTGATGATGATCCACCACGCCCGCCGGCAGGCCCGCTTCTCCAACGACGGTGAGGACCTCGTCCTGCTCGAGGATCAGGACCGATCGCTGTGGGACCTGGACCAGATCTCGGCCGGACGTGCAGTGCTTGACCGGGCGATCGGACTGGGCGGGCGCGGCGCGTACGTCGTCCAGGCTGCCATCGCGTCGCTGCAGACGCGCGAGCAGATCGACTGGCCGCAGGTCGCCGAGTTGTACCGGCGACTGGCCGAACTGACCGGCTCATTGGTGGTCGAGCTCAACCGCGCTGTCGCAGTCGCTCAGGCCGGTGACCCCGCCAAGGCGTTGCAGGCCGTCGACCGCCTTGACCTGGACGGCTACCTCTACTTCCACTCGACTCGTGGCGAACTGCTTCGGCGACTCGGCCGTGATGCTGAGGCACGGGCGGCGTACCTCCGAGCGCTCGAACTGGCCGCCACGACCCCCGAGCGGCGCTTCCTGACCGGGCGGCTCGAACAACTCTGACGACGGCTGTCCCCAAGGCGAGTGCTCGTTCGTCTCCTGGATGTGAGCGAAACATCCTTGGAGGAAACATGACCGTCGCAGTCGCGATACCCGGCTACCTGGTCGGCACGTGGAAGGCCGACCCGGCGCATTCCGAGATCGGCTTCAGTGTCCGCCACCTGATGATCAGCAGAGTACGAGGCCGGTTCACGTGGTACGACGTCACGATCGTGACGTCACCGGATCCGCTGGAGTCCTCGGTCACCGCGTCGATCGACCTCGCGTCCATTGACACCGGCAACGAACCGCGCGACAACCACCTTCGCTCCGCCGACTACCTCGAGGCCGAGAAGTACCCGACGATGAGCTACCGCTCTTCCGGCGTACGTCGTACCGCCGAAGGCTGGGTCGTGGACGGCGAACTGACGTTGCACGGCGTCACGCGGTCGGTGCCGTTGGACGTGGAGGTGGGCGGGTTCAGCCCGGATCCGTTCGGCGGGCAGCGGGTCGGGTTCACCGCGACCGCCCAGTTCAGCCGGCGTGATTTCGGCATCGACCTCACCGTCCCGCTGGACGGCGGCGGCGTCGCGGTCGGCGACCAGGTGTCGATCAGCCTCGAGATCCAGGCCGTCCTGCAGAAATAGGGAGAACTCACATGTCAACAGCCGAAGCAGCACGCAACAAGGCCACGTTCAACCGCCTCCACGCTGCGACGAACTCCCGCGACCCGGAGATCATCGCAAAGGTCATCGACGAGGTCGTCGACCCCGACGTACAGATGAGCACACCGCTCCCGATCGCGGCGACCGGAGCGGAGGCTCTCAAACAGGTCTGGGTGATGCTCCTGAAGGTCTTCCCCGACGTGCACGTCACAGTCGAGGACCTGATCGCGGAGGACGACCGAGTCGTCATCCGCAACACGGTCACCGGCACCCACCGCGGCGAATTCATGGGCGTCCCACCGACCGGCAAACTCATCACCTACGACGAGATGTTCGTCTTCCGCTTCGCCGACAACCGCATCACCGAAGCCAACGGCATAGTCAACGTCGCCTCCCAGATGCGCCAACTCGGTCTCCTCCCCGAACCCCCGTCCTGACTCAGCGGCTGGTCGAGCGGGCGGACCAGCGGTCCTCGATCCGGCCGTAGCGCCAGACGAGCAGCGCGACTGCCCAGGTCACGACGAACGCGCCGGTGATGACGAACCCGACATGGTTCAGGTCGAACCGGCTGATGGCCGCGAGCGGCCCGGACGCGATGTCGAGCTGATCGGTCACGATGGACAGGAGCTCGGCGGTGCCGATCACGAGGGCGACGGCCACGGACAGGGCCGTGACGACGAGATTGTAGAACGCCCTGCGCACCGGTTTCACGACCGCCCAGCGGTACGCCACGCTCATGAAACAACCGTCGATCGTGTCCAGCAGACTCATTCCGGCCGCGAACAGGATCGGCAACACGAGTACGGCGTACCACGGCAGCGCGAACGCCGCGGCTCCACCCGCGAGGACCAGCAGCGACACCTCGGTGGCGGTGTCGAAACCGAGGCCGAACAGCAGTCCGACCGGGTACATGTGGCGCGGCTTGCGCACGGCCTTGGTCACTGGACGCAGCAGCCGATTGAGCAGACCACGGCGGTCGAGTTGCGCTTCGAGCTCTGCCTCGTCATCGTGGCCCTGCTGCATCCGGCGGACGACTGCTGCGATGCGTACAAGTACGGCGAGGTTGACCAGGCCGATCGCGACCAGGAACACGCCGGACACCGTCGTACCGATCAGCGCCGTGGCCGACTGAAGCGTGGAGGAGTCGTCTTCGACCTGGCCGACCAGGGACCGCACACCGAGGGCGAGCAGCAGGCACAGCCCGAAGACGACGCTGGAGTGGCCGAGCGAGAACCAGAACCCGACAGACACCGGCCGCTGCCCGGCCGCGCTCAGTTTGCGGGTCGTGTTGTCGATCGCCGCGATGTGGTCCGCGTCGAACGCATGCCGCATGCCGAGCGTGTACGCCGTCAGCCCCAGACCGAGCCCAAATCCGCCGGACGCGCCGAGGCTGTAGTGCCTCGGCGCGACCAACCCGACGAGCACACCCCATCCGATGACGTGGAGCAGCAGGATGAAGCCTGCCATGGCCACGATCGCCGGGCGGACGTTGGTGGCCAGCACGGGGCCGGACTGGTGCGACATGGTGGCTGCCTTTCCCTGAGGTGGGGAATTCGGCGCAACCACAGTGGTGGATGGGTACGCCGCCCTCGCACCTCGGGCAGGAGTTGAGCCTCAGTCGCTGGACCGGCCGGTCTTCCAGATGACTCGGCTGCGCATCATGCGTGGGGTGTGGTTCGCGTTCGGGGCGATCGAGTGGAGGACCCAGGGGTGGGTGATGTAGACATCGCCCGCTGAGCCGGTGAGTTCGACCACGCGGACCGGGATACCGTCCAGGTCGGCTTCCGTCATCAGGCGGGCCGAACGGTCGGCGTCCGCGTCGCTCTCAGCGGTGGTGAGGCGGCGGAGCCAAGGGTGGGATCGCAGCACCTGGTCCCGGATGGTGGTGAAGTCGCGTTCGGCGGTCGTGGTCAGGTGGCGAGCGATCACCCGATGGGATCCGGCGACCTGAGGTGTGCCGCCACCTCCGGCTTCGGTGTCGCTCAGCAGGGCCCAGATCTTGACCGCCACCAAGTCGTCAGCCGGGAGATCGAATCCGAGATCGGTATGCCACTGCCGATGCGGGACCGACCAACTCTCTCCCGTCGGCATCGTCACCAGCACCTGCCCTTGGTGGGGAGGTTCGACCCAGCCACCCGATCCGAGCAGCTCATCAAGCGCGGACCTCAGCGGCGGCCCGAGGATCGCGTTCGCCGCCGGGTGCCGCTTGGTGTTCTTCAGCCCCGTCGGCCGCAGCGTCGTCCAGGTCGAACGATCGTCCCGCTCCATCCCGTGCCGCCCCGCCAACTCCCCCCACAACACCTCACACATCCGCGCAGCGTCGCCGGCACCGAACGCCGCCGGAATCTTCAGGATCCCATCGCGCTCGAACTCTCTGACCTGTTCAGCACTGAGCATCCGTCCATGGTGGTCCGGACGCCCGGGAGTCGCGACCGAGTTTCTCGGCCCTTGGCAGCTCTCGTCGTGCACGGATGGTGTGGGACTGAGAACTGAGGGCGATCGTCAGTGTCAGACCGTGACAGTCGAGGTACTCCGCCAAGGGTGAAGCGCGGCCGCTCGAGTGGGCCTAGTGTCGACGGTCTTCGACATGCACGGGTGTCGGACGACCTGGGAGGGGTCGAGACAAATGACCTACAGCAACATCGACGAGGGCCTGGGCGACTCGAAGTGGGCCGTGGGCGGCGTCGCGTTCGCAGGCGCCATTCTGATCTTGATCGGTGCGTTCTCGACGATCGTCGGGCTCGCCGCGATCATCAACGACGACCACTTCGTCGTCACCACGCATTACACGTTCAACCTCGACACGACCGCTTGGGGGTGGATCCATCTCGTCCTGGGCATCGCCATCGTCGTGACCGGCTTCTGCCTGTTCACCTTCGCGACCTGGGCACGAGTGGTTGGCATCGTCCTGGCTGTGGTGAGCGCGATCAACTTCTTCCTGTTCATCCCCAAGGCGCCGGTCTGGTCAGTGCTCCTGGTCGCACTCAGCGCGTGGGTCATCTGGGCCCTGATGCAGTCACGACCAAGCAACACCTGATCCCGGGACTTCTACGGGCCGGCGAGTTTGGTGACCTCGGGGGTGGGGTTGGAGTGGAAGGCGCAGGCTCGGGGGTAGCCGGCTAGGCAGCCTCGGGTGGTCATGAGGGCTGTGTAGTAGTCGATGTAGCGGAAGCCGTAGGTCTCGCCGCGGGCGAAGGCCTGATGGCGGATGGCGGAAACCCAGCGGTAGAAGGCTTCGTCGGGGATGGGAACGTACATGGTCGGCTGGAAGCCTTCCATGTCTTCCCAGTTCTCGGCGTGCAGGAACGTCCGGACCGAATGGCGGGGGTGGTCGTCCAGCGTCCCCAAGCCTTCGGTGGGGAGGCCGGCCAGGAAGCGGGCGCGTTCGGACAGGCGGGCGGCATGTTCGTGGTCGCGGTGGATGCTGTGCTTCCAGTGGGTGATCAGGGTGTCGGGTTGTTTCTCGCGGATGATGGTGGCCAGTTCGAGGGCGACGTCGTCGGTGTCGGGGAGGAAGCCGTCGCTGTGGTCGAGGACGATGAAGTCGGCGCCGATCGCGGTGGCGAACGCCTCGCCTTCGGCGATCTTCTGCTTTTTGTACTCCGACGGCGTGAGACGGGGGTGGCCGCGCTCCCCCGGGGTCAGCGCGATGATGGTCGCGTTGGCGCCTTCCAGGACCAGTTTGGCCAGGGTCGGTCCGGCGGTCAGGTCCATGTCGCCGATGTGCGCTCCGATGGCGAGCACTGTTCTGGTCACAAGCAACTCCTCACTTCAGGCCACTCAGTACGACGCCACGCACGTAGTACTTCTGGAACAGCAGGAACACGACCAGCACGGGCAGCGTGCTGACAACCAGGCCGGCCATCACGATGGGCATCGTGCGATCGGGGTCGAGGAAGCTCTGCAGCAACTGGATGCCGACCGGCAGGGTCTGCAGGGACGGGTCGGACGACGAGATCAGCAGGGTCCAGATGTACTCGTTCCACATCCCGATGAAGGTGATCAGGCCGAGGGTGATCGCGACCGGCTTGGTCTGCGGGAGGACGATCATCCGCCAGATCTGCCACTGGTTGGCGCCGTCGATCTTGGCCGCCTCGAGCATCTCGTCCGGTAGCGACACCATGAACTGACGCATCAGGAAGATACCGAAACCGCTGACGGTGAACGGCAGGATCAGCGCGAGCAAGCTGGTGGTGAGACCGCCGTCGCCACCGCGGCCGAGGATGTCGTTGCCGCCGGCCAACGGCCAGTTGAGCATGATCAGGAACACCGGGATGAGCAGCAGGAACGGCGGCAGCATCATCGTGGCCAGGATGAACCGGAAGATCACCGCGCGGCCGCGGAAGCGCAGTTTCGCCAGCGCGTAGCCGGCCATCGACGACGTGACCAGCACACTGACAGTCACGCTGACGGTGACGATCACGCTGTTGCGGAACAGCCGGCCGAGTTCCAGCTGGGAGAAGGCGTCGCGGTAGTTGTCCAGGCTGAACGACTTGGGGAGGAACTGGTACGGGATCACGCCGTACTCCCCCGCACCCTTGAACGAGCTCATCACCATGTCGAGGAACGGCATCACCATCGCCACCCCGCCGATGATCACCACCAGATAGGAGAACCACGGGAAGCGTCGCTTCATGATGTCTCCTCCCCGCGCCGCCGGGCGATCCACAACTGCAGCAGCGTGATCACGAAGATGACCACGAACAGCACCATCGCCATCGCGCTCGCCGTCCCCCAGGCACCGAACTTGAACGCCTGTTGATACATCTCGAAGGCGGCAACGTTGGTCGCATTGACGGGTCCACCGTCACCGGTCATGACGATGATCAACGCGAACGACTGCAGTCCACCGATGAACTGGGTGATCAACACGAACAACAGGGACGGCCGCAGCAACGGCAGCGTGATCTGCCAGAACATCCGCCACGGCGTGGCCCCGTCGACCGCGGCGGCCTCGTAGTACATGTCCGGGATCGCCTTGAGACCGGCGGTCAGGATCAGTACGGCGCCGCCGATCGAGGCCCAGGCGTGGACGACGGTCACCGACGGCAGGGCGTACGACGCATCGGACAGAAACCCGATGCTGTTGACGCCGAGCTTGTTCAGTACACCGTTGATCAACCCGGCCGGCTGATACATCATCTTCCACACATTGCCGATCGCCACCACGGTCGCGACCACCGGCAGGAAGTACAGCACCCGCCAGAACCCCTGGAAGTGCAACTGCTCGATGCAGTGCGCCACCAGCACCGAGCCGACGGTCGCCAGCAGCACCGACCCGAACGCGAACAGCAGCGTGTTCACCAGGATCGGCTTGACGAACGCGCCGTCGAAGCTCAGCACCTCCGAGAAGTTCCGCACCCCGGCCCATTCGATCGTGCCGAGATCGAACCCACCCCAGTCGGAGAAGGCCAGCACGATCGCGAAGATGAACGGCAGGATCAGGAAGATGCAGAAGAACAGCAACGACGGTGCAAGGAACAGGTACGCCGCCCGCCCCTCGCGATGGACACTCTTCCGGGCAACTGAAGGCGCCGCCACGGCGCCGACCCGGACCGCCGTCGTCATTGCGGCTTGACTGCCTTCGCGGCCTGCGCCAGCGCCTCGTCCGGACTCTTGCCATTGGCAAGCACCGTCATGATCGAGTTGTGCAGTGCGGTCTTCGCCTCATAGGCGCCGGGCTGGTTCGGTTCCGGCATCGCGTACGACGCCGCGTCGTAGATCGGGACCAGGTTCGGGTCGTCCAGCGACTTCTTCAACGTCGCCAGGTCCGAGGTCCGCGGCGGAATCAGGCCCATGTCGGCCAGGTACTGCCCCATCCCGGTGACGCCGCTGTCAGCCTTGTGGTCGTTCAGCCAGGCAAGGAACTTCCAGGCCTCGTCCGCGTGCTTACTGCGCTGGTTCACGCCCATGAAGAAGCCGTAGGCGAGCGACCCCTTGCTCCCGGCCGTCGGGCCCGGGATCGGCGCCACGCCGACATCGGAGGAGTACTTGGCCGCCATCTGTGTCTTCAGGCTGCCGACCCACCAGCCGGCCTGGATCGCCATCGCCACTCCCCCGCTGCGGAACTGCTTCGTCGGCGAGACCGAGGTGTTGGTCGCCTTCGCCGCCGCGAGGTCGGCCTCCAGCTTCAGGGCCGCCTTACCCTCGGTGTTGTCGAACTGCGCGGTGCCGTCCGGACCAAGGAACTTGCCGCCGGTGGAGTCGAGCAGCGACAGGAACGGATGCACCGACTTGTTGTCGCCGTCCTGGATCAGGCTCAGACCCTCGACCTGGATGTTGCCCTTGGCATCGCGCTTCACGACCTTCTTGGCCACATCCTGCAGCTCGGCCCAGGTGGCCGGCGGCTTCGTCACACCGGCCGCTGCGAGGATCTTCTTGTTGTAGAAGAGCACGTAGGTGTTCAACTCGGTCGGGTAGCCGAGCAGCGTGTCTCCGGTCGTCACGGCACCGAGCGCGGCCGGGCTGTAGCTCGACTTGATGCTCTTGGCAACGTCGTCCGGAACCTTCGCCAATACGTTCGCCTTCTGCAGCTGACCGCCCCAGAGTCCGTACGCACTGACGATGTCCGCGCCGCGGCCGCCGGTCTGCCGGACGGTCAACGTGGTGAGCAGGTCGTCGAACTTCACCACTTCCGACTTCACCTGGATGTCGGGATTCTCCTGGTTCCACTGCGCGATCATCTTGTCCAGGCCGCTCTTGGCCGGGTCGGAACCGTAGTGACTCAGCAGCGTGAGCTCCACCTTGCCGCCGTCCCCGGAACCCTCGCCGCCTGAGCAGGCCGCGCCGGTTGCCAGTAACCCCAACACGAGGGCCAGCCGAACGCCTCTCCTGAGCATGTCAGTCCTTCCCGTCAGCCCGGACCAGTAGCGCCCGGAGGATCGTGAATTTGCGGGTGATGGTGAAGCCGGTCTTGAGATAGAGCTGCCCGGCCGCGGACTGCTCGCCGGTCCAGAGGAACCACGCACTGTGCGCGCCCAGCCCGGCCATCCGCTCGAGCGTCAGATGCAGGAGCACCTTGCCGAGCCCGGTGCCACGAGAAGCCGGCAGTACGCCGAACGGCCCGAACCGGTCGATCACGCCCTCGTACGTGCCGTGCATCGCCCAGCCGAGCACGCTGCCGTCGGGATCACGCGCCAGGACGATCCGTTCCAGCGGCAGCCCGGCGACGACAGCCTCACGGATTGCCCGCGCCCAGTCCGGGTTGAACTCCGAGCCCGCGAGCGCGATCAGCGAGGTCAGCTCGTCCCCGGTCGGCGTCCCGAAGCTGTAGCCGCCGGATGACAACCCGAGAATCTGCTCGCGAACCTCCGCCGGGATCTCGTATCCGACCAGACTCCGGTCCATCGCGACCGCGTCGTACTGCCGCTCGAAACCGAGCTCCGACAGCAACCGAAGCGCAGACGGATAGCGAGCGACGTCCAGGCCGGGCAGGAAGTAGTTCGGCGTGTACGACGAGAAGAAGGCAACGGACCGTCCCTGCGAGCGGAGCCACTCCAGTGCCTCGGTCAGCAATGAGCGGCCGAGTCCGCGACCACGATGGTCCGGATGCACGAAGAAGAACGGGATCCACCCGGCCGACGGCTCGAGGTCGTCACCGGCCGCCGCGACCAGCCGTCGTACGGCGTACGCCGCGCCGACCACCTGATCGTCGTGCACGGCAACCTTGAGACCGGCCGGGTCAAAGTTCCGGTCGAGCAGGAACAGGTCACGGAAGCGCTGATAGCCGATCGGATCCGCCGGAGCCGCCGCCGTCCAGGCCTCAGCAAGCGCCGGCCCGTCGCCGACCTCGAACGATCGGATCATCGCGCCGTCCCTTCGTAGAGCAGTACGCCGGGGCGCACCCAATCGAGCGTTGCCGCGGGCAACAGCGGGAGCGGGTCGTCACCAGCCTCGAGTGCCTTGCGCAACGAATCCGAGCCCCACAGCTTGTCGAGGGACGGCAGCAGGCGAAGGTCGTCCGGATACAGCTGCCTCAGCACGTGGAGCATCTCCAGCGCGGTCCGCACCGGCTCGTACGTCGTCCGGTCCACGACGTGCAACTGGACGCCGGGCACCGCCTGACCGGCGTCCTTACTGAAGACCGGTTCGAACCAGGTACGGCGGAAGACGACGCCAGGCAACTCGAAATCGCGCAGCGCCGGGACGAACCGTTCGTCGACGAACGGCGCCCCGATGGTCTCGAAGGGACGGGTGGTGCCGCGGCCTTCGCTGAGGTTGGTGCCTTCGAAGAGACCGGTGCCGGGGTAGACGAGCGCGGTGTCGAGTGTCGGCATGTTCGGCGACGGCGGCACCCACACGCCATCGGTTCCCCACGAGTCGCGCGTCCAGCCCTCCATCGCGATCACCTCGGCCGCGCCCAACTGGAGCGCGAGCTCACCGACGGTCAGGCCGTGTCTCACCGGGATCGGCGCGCGGCCGACGAAACTCTCGAAGCCGGGTTGCAGCAGCGGACCCTCGACCCGCAGACCGCCGAGCGGGTTCGGCCGGTCGAGGACGACGAAGCGCTTCCCGAGCCGCGCTGCCGCCTGGAGGCAGTCGTACATCGTCCAGATGTAGGTGTAGAAGCGCGTCCCGATGTCCTGGATGTCGAACAGGAGCACGTCCACATCGGCGACCAAGTCGTCCAGCCCTTGGCGGCCGTAGGTGTCGAACACCGGCAGCCCGGTGTCGGGATCGATCCCCTCGGCCTCGCTCGCACCGGCCTGAGCCGTGCCGCGCAGACCGTGCTCCGGGCCGAACAGAGCGGTCAACCGAAGGCCGGCCTCCAGCAGCGCGACCGAGGTCGGACGCAGATCCGGCAGTACGCCGGTGAAGTTCGTGATCAGTCCGAGGCGTCCGTCGTCCACCAGCCCCGGCTTGCCGGCCAGACGCTCCGCGCCGGTCCGGACTGCCATCGCCACCACCACCCAGTCGTGGATCATGCAGGAACTGGGTAGAAAACTTACCGAGCTATTCAGGTGAAGGTCAATAGATTACTGACAAACGTTTACCCGGACACTACCGCGCACACCGCGGCCGGCCGAGGTCAGGCTTGCAGGGACGCGAAGTACTCGGCGACGCGGGCCTTGATCTCGTCCTGGGTCATCTCGCGCGTCTTCAACTCCTCCAGCCAGCCGGCCATCACCTCGTTCGAGGTGCTGAACTCGAGCGCGATGTTGTCCGGGTCCCGGAAGTTCAGGTGGGACCCGAACTCCATGTCACGGATCGGCGTGTAGGTCACCCCGAACGCGTCGAACCGGCGCTCCCACTCGACCAGTTCGTCCCGGCTCGATGCCAGCAGGCCGATGTGGTCGAGCCCGGTGGTGAGCTCGGTGAACGGCGCCGCCGTCCCCGCCTCGTGCCGGGCCAGCGCCAGGATGAACCCGCTCGGCCGGTCGATCAACGTGCGCGCGGTCCCGAAGTCGAACAGCGGCATCAGCCCGAGCACCTCGGCGTAGAAGCGCTCACTGCGGTTGAGATCCGTGACCGACAGGCTCAGATGGTCGATCCCCCCAAAGTTCGGCATGTCCTCCCCTTCCCCTACCACGACGGTAAGGGATCAGCGGGAGGACAAGTAGGTGAGGACAGCCATCACGCGGCGGTTGTCGTCCTCCGAGGGCGGCAGGTCGAGCTTGGCGAAGATGTTGTTGGTGTGCTTGCTGACCGCCTTCTCGGTGACGAAGAGGGCGTTCGCGATCGCGGCGTTCGAGCGGCCCTCGGCCATCAGTCCAAGCACCTCGGCCTCACGCGGAGTGAGCCGGCCGATCGGCTCGTCCCGGGTGTTGCGGGCCAGGAGTTGGCCGATCACGTCCGGGTCCATCGCGGTCCCGCCGGCGGCAACCCGTCGTACCGAATCGAGGAAGTCGGCGACGTTCGAGACCCGGTCCTTCAGCAGGTAGCCGACCGCACCTTCGCCTCCGGTCAGCAACTCCCGCGCGTACAGCTGCTCGACGTACTGCGACAGCACCAGGATCGGCAGACCGGGGACCTGGCGGCGGGCCTCGATCGCGGCCTTCAGGCCCTCGTCGGTGAAGGTGGGTGGCAGCCGTACGTCGACGACGGCCACATCCGGCCGGTGCTCCACCAGGGCGGGCACCAGCCGGGGACCGTTGTCGACTGCCTCGACGACCTCGAAGTCGTGCGCCTCGAGCAGGCGGATCAGTCCGTCCCGGAGGAGGGCGTGGTCTTCAGCGATGAGGACTCGCAAGGCAGCTCCATGATCACGGTGGTCGGCCCGGCGCTCGGGCTGACCACGGTCAACGTACCGTCGAAGGCGGCCAGCCGCCGCTCGATACCGTACAGACCGCCACCGGGCCGGATCACCGCACCTCCGATGCCGTCGTCGCCGACCAGGATGTGCAGCTTCTCCTGCTCGTGGGTGATCTGGATCCAGGCGTTCGTCGCGGCCGAGTACTTCACCGCGTTCGCGAGCGCCTCGGCCACCGCGAAGTACGCCGCCGACTCGACCGGCGCGGCCGGTCGCCCGGGGATGTCGATGGTGACGTCGACCTTGAACGGGCAGGACAGTGCGAGCGCCTTCACCGCCCCCTCGAGACCGCGGTCGGCGAGCACCGGCGGGTGGATCCCGCGGACCAGGTCGCGCAGCTCGGACAGCGCCGTACTGGCCGACTCCCGGGCCTCGGTCAACAGGGCCGCCGCCTGGGCCGGGTCGCGGTTCACCATCTCCTCGGCCATGCCCAGGTTCATGCTCAGCGCGGCCAGTCGGGCCTGGGCGCCGTCGTGCAGGTCGCGCTCGATCCGGCGCAGCTCGGCCGCCTGGGTGTCGACGGTCTCGGCGCGGGACTCGGCCAGCTCGCGGACCCGCAGCGCCAGCTTGGCGCTCTCGGTCGGGCCGAGCAGCGAACGGGCCATGAACGCGTTCGCCTTCAGCAGCCGCTCACCGGCCGCCTGCCAGATCATGAACGCGATCAGCGCGACCGGGACCATCAGGAAGCTGGTCCAGAAGTTGACCGTGAACAGCCCGCCGAACGGCTCGGTGAACACGCCCTCCGGGGTGACGCCGACCAGCAGCGGGTAGACCAGGTAGAACAGCGTGGCCAGGAAGAGGACGGCGGACAGCAGGCACAGGGTGAACCCGATGGTGGCGTTCACGATCAGCCAGACGATGTCACGCCACGTGGCCGGGTCGGTCAGCGTGGTCCGCAGCCACTTCAGGATGCCGGGCATCGGCGGCTTCTTGTACGGGCGCGGGATCGGCTCGCCGGTGAAGCCGGCCAGCATGGTCCGGTGGCAGTTCGCGAACCAGCGGGTGGCCGGGACGAACACCAGCAGCATCGGGATGCCGACCCAGACCGCGATCAGCGGGACGGCCACCACGTTGAGCACGAAGAACGCGATGCCGAGCTCGGCCAGGACGGCCAGGAACAGCGCGATCCACGGCTGCGCGAGCCTGGGGTACCGCATCGGCGGTGCCTGGGTGGCGATGGTCATGAATCTCTCCCGTTTCGAGGGCCGAACAGCCCAGCACCTCCATCATGACCGAGCGTGAGTCCGGTCTCAGTGGTGTTAGGTCCACTGTCGCCGGGGAACTGTCTCCCCATCGAGTTCGGGTAATAGCACTCATGTCTTTGGCTGTTAGTGCGATGAGGCTTGATGACGTACGCTGGCCGCGGCTGTACGCCTAGGCCTTCACCGCTCTGAGACGAGGACCTGAATGGCTCAGCCATCCGTATCACCCCCTGCTGCCACGCGCCCTGGCAGCAAGGGCAGCGACTTCGCGCCCCTGCTCCGCGAGATCAAGGCAGCCGGCCTGCTGGAGCGGCGTACGGCGGCCTACGCGATGGCGATCGGGATCAATGTCGCCCTGATGGCCGCGACCTGGGCCGGGGTCGCGATCCTCGGCAGCTCGTGGTGGGTGCTGTTCCTCGCCATCCCGCTCGGCGTCCTCACCACCCGGGCCGCGTTCTTCGGCCACGACGCCGGCCACCAGCAGATCGGCGGCTCCCGCAAGCTGCATGACGCGATCGGCCTGGTGCACGGCAACCTGCTGCTCGGGATGAGCTACGGCTGGTGGAACGACAAGCACAACCGTCACCACGCCAACCCGAACCACACCGACAAGGACCCCGACGTCGGCGAGGGCATCCTCGTCTGGACACTCGAGCAGGCCGAGGGCCGCACCGGCCTGCACGGCTGGCTGAGCCGCAACCAGGCGCGCATCTTCTTCCCGCTGCTCACCCTCGAGGGCTTCAACCTCAAGGTCTCCAGCGTCACCTTCCTGCTCGGCCGCCCGCGCCGTGAGGCCCGGCTGGAGCTCGGCCTGATCGCCGCCCACCTGGTGCTGTACTTCGGCGCGCTCTTCCTGATCATGGCGCCGGGCCAGGCGGTGCTGTTCGCCCTGATCCACCACATGGTCTTCGGACTGCACCTGGGCAGCGTGTTCGCGCCCAACCACAAGGGCATGGAGATGCCCGATGCCGACACCCAGTGGGGTCACCTGGAGAAGCAGGTGCTCACCTCACGCAACGTGAACGGCAGCCTGGTCACCGACTGGATGATGGGCGGCCTGAACTACCAGATCGAGCACCACCTCTTCCCGAGCATGCCGCGGGCCAACCTGCGGTTCGCCCAGCCGATCGTCCGGGGGTACTGCGAACGCATCGGCATGCCGTACGTGAGCACCAGCCTGATCGAGTCGTACCGGATGGGTCTGCAGCACATGCACGAGGTCGGCAGCGAGCTCCGCGCACAGCAGTAGTTCTGGTACGGCGTCCGTCGTACCGGAGCAAATGCGGGATTCCCCTAGCTGCTCAGGAAAAAACTTCACGAAGTGCAGCGCCCCGGGTGATGGATCGGTTACGGTCTCAGCACTCGGGGCCGCCCACCTTGTGAGGAGACCTGCATGACCGAAAGATCCGGCTTGAGTCGTCGCGGCCTGCTCGGCGCCGTCGCCGGAGTGACCGCCGCCACGGCTCTGCCCGCCGTTCCTGCCTGGGCTGCGGACGACCAGCGGCCCGGTGCGGCGAATCATCCGAACCTCGACAGGTACGACCGGCAGATCGTGTCCAGCCTGTCGTCGGAGAACGCGCTGCGCCACCTGCAAGTGCTGTCCGAGCACATCGGACCGCGGATCGGCGGCACTCAGAGTGAGAAGCGGGCGGCCGACTACATCGCCGGCCAGCTCGACAAGTACGGCTACAACACCAAGCTGGAGCCGTTCCCGGTGGCGGACAAGTTCACCGCCCAGATCGACGACGTCCGCGACATCCTGCCGAACGACCTGTGCTGGCAGGCGGGTGCCGCTCCCGGCGGCAAGCTGGACGTCACCGTCGAAGGACCGGTCCGGGACGTCGGTCCGGCGACTGCGCCGGTCTGGCCGGCCGACGTCGCCGGGTCGATCGTGATCGCCGATGACACCGCAGCCGCGCGTCCGGCCTTGGTCGCGGAGGCCGCGGCGCGAGGAGCTGTCGGAGTCATCCTGTTGCCGGCCGACCTGGTGTTCCCGCGCCGGGCGTCCGCGTTCTCACCCGCCGGTCTCACCGATGCGCCGATCCCGGTGATCGGGGTCGCCCAGGTGCAGAAGCGGCTGATCCGCGAGGCACTCGCGGTGGTGAACTCGCTGCCGCTGCGGATCAGCACCAAGGCACACCGTGGACTGATCTCGAACAACGTGATCGGCGAGCGGCGCGGCAAGGGTGGCGCGGACTCGCCGATCGTGGTGGTCTGCGGTCACTACGACTCGGTGATCGGTGCACCTGGTGCGAACGACGACGGCTCCGGCACCGTGCTGACGATGGAGCTGGCCCGGGTGTTCAGCCGGATCCCGACGAACGCGACGTTGCGGTTCGCGCTGTGGGGTTCGGAGGAGCAGGGCCTGATCGGGTCGCGGTACCACGTGGCTCAGTTGGCGCAGGACCAGCGGGACCGGCACGCGGCCGTGTTCCAGAACGACATGGTGGCAACCAGTTGGGACCCGGCGATCACCTACTGGCTGCTGTCCTTCACCGGTCTGGCGAACACGGCGACGGACGCGGTCCGGGCGGCCGGCGTGCGGCTCGGGTACGACCCGCAGATGGTCGGCCCGGTCCAGCGCGGCGCGTCGGACCACCAGTCCTTCCAGGAGGTCGGCATCGCGTCGGCCAACTTCTCCTGGCGGGGTGAGATCTCGCCGGCCTTCCTCGAGCCGCCGTACCACTCGCCCGAGGACACCATCGCGAAGAACGTCAGCCTGGAGCGCCTCCAGGTCTCGATGGAGCTGATCGGCACCGCGGCGTACGCCGTCGCCCGCAGCTGAGGACTGCCCGAGGGGTGGGCCGCCGTACGGTGGTCCACCCCCAGGGTGAGCTGGCTCATACGGCTAGCCTTGAGGCGCTATGTCGCGCCGGAAACCATCCAAGTGGCAGCGGCCCGTCAGTGAGCGGCCGCTGCTCGGTGGTGCCCAGGCCCGGGAGGAGCGGTCCGACGGTGAGTGGATCGTCCGCCGTGTGTCCGGCTCCGGCTCGAGCAAGGCCTACCGCTGCCCCGGGTGCGAGCAGCAGATCCCGCCCGCCACGCCACATGTCGTGGTCTGGCCGGAGAACCCCAGCCTGCTCGCCGCGATCGGCGGCGCCCAGTCCCTCGACGAGCGACGCCACTGGCACTCCGCCTGCTGGCAGCGCCGTCGGTGAGAGGTAGTACATGAAGCTTCCGGTCACGTCGTACGGCGACACTGGTACGCCGGTCGTGGTGATGCACGGCCTGTTCGGCTCAGGCCGGAACTGGATGACCGCGGCCCGGCGTCTGTCCGGCGAGCACCGCGTGTTCGCCTTCGACCTGCGCAACCACGGCTCGTCGCCGCACACCGACACGATGACCTATCCGGAGATGGCCGACGACGTGCGGGAGACGATCGAGTCGCTCGGCGTCGGGCCGGTCGCCCTGGTCGGTCACTCGATGGGCGGCAAGACCGCGATGCTCACGGCACTCAAGTACGCCGAGGTCGTCGAGCGGCTGATCGTGGTCGACGCCGCACCGGTGGCCTATCCCCCGGCCTTCGTCGAGTACGCGCAGGCGATGCGCACCGCCGACCTGTCCTCAGTCCAGCGTCGCGCCGACGTGGACGCTCAACTGGCCGACGCGGTCCAGTCCCGCGGCACACGCGCCTTCCTCCTGCAGAACCTGATCCTGGACGACCAAGGCGCCCGCTGGCGCCCGAACCTGCCAGTGATCGAGGCCGCGCTGCCCGCGATCTCCGGCTGGCCGTCTGTCGAGGGACTCCGGTACGACGGCCCGACCCTCTTCATCTACGGCGGCAAGTCCGACTACGTCCAGCAGGATCATCGCGCCACCATCGCGTCCTACTTCCCCCAGGTCCAGTACGCCGAGGTCCCCGAGGCCGGCCACTGGGTCCACGCCGAACGCCTCGACGACTTCCTCGCCGTACTGACGCCGTTCCTTCCCTAACCACGGCGGTACGACGTGGGGCTCAACCCGGTGTGTTGGCGGAAGCGGGTGGAGAAGTAGAGCGGGTCGGGGTACCCCACCTCGGCGGCGACGGAGGCGATCGGGCGGGTGGTGAGCTCGAGAAGGCGGCAGGCGGCGTCGAGCCGACGGCGTTCGACGAACTGCTGCGGGCTGACGCCGAGCTGCTCGCGGAACAGGTGCGCGAACCGAGACACCGACAGGTTGACCGCCCGGGCCAGCTTGGGGAGGTCGAGTCTGGCCTTGAGGTCCTGGTCGATCAGTTCGATGACGCGCAGCAGACGGTCGTCGATCCGGACCGCCTTGGGGTTCTGGGTGTCGCACCACAGGAGAGCGGCCTCGAGGGCGTTCGCGCTCAGCTGCTCGCCCTGCGGGAGCACGCTGCGTTGATGCCGGACGGCGTCGCGCAGGTGGCCGGCGATCCGCGCGGCGGCAGGGCCGGCCGGGCTCAGCTGAAGGATGCCGGGGGCAACTTCCGGCCAGTCGAGCAAGGGTGACCAGTCCGGCTTCGGGTGGAAGTGCGCGTACAGGAAGTGCCAGCGCTGACCTCGGGTGCCGTAGTCGTGGGGCGTTCCGGGCCGGACGAGGATGATCGTGCCGGGATCGGCAGCGACGGCTCCGAACCTCCCGCCGCCGTCCAGAGTGTGTGCCAGCAGCCAGTCCGTCGTACCGCGCCGGCGATAGGTCTCGTACTCCGGTCCTTCGTCGAACTCACCGGTGAGCAGCCGTCGCACCACTGGCGTCGGTGAGTCCGGTGTAGCAGGATCTCGAAGGTTCACAGCTCGATAGGATATCGCTCCACCCCGTCGGCGCCGCCGATCCTGGAACCATGCACGCACTGGCAGAGATCTATCAGCGGGACGGTATCGTCCAGGTCCCGCAACTCCTCGACGACGCCGAGATCGAACAGCTCAGGTCTGTTTTCATGGACCAGGTCGCCGCCGACCACTCGCTGGCGATCGACGACGGCGTACCGGACGACGACCCACTGGCCCGCTTCCCACGGTTCGTGCACCCACATCGCCGGACCGATGTCGAGGCCGGCCGGCTCTCGCTCGAGCTCATGCTGGACAGCCGGATCCTCGATGTCGTCACGGCGCTGATCGGTCCTGCTCTGGGCGCCCAGTCGATGTTCTACTTCAAGCCACCGGGTGCACGTGGACAGGCGCTGCACCAGGACAACACGTTCCTGCGGGCCGATCCCGAGACCTGCCTGGCGGCCTGGATCGCGGTCGACGACGTGGACGCCGAGAACGGCGGGCTCGCGGTCGTCCCCGGCTCACACACAACCGAGCTCGTCTGCCCCGAACCCGCCGACCTGACCGAGTCCTTCACCAACGCAGAAGTCCCGGTGCCCGATGGCCTGCAGAAGGTCCAGACCCGGATGAAGGCCGGCGACGTACTGTTCTTCCACGGCAGCGTCGTCCACGGCTCGCGCCCGAACACCTCAGCCGACCGCTTCCGTCGTTCGCTGATCTTCCACTACGTTCCCGAGGCCAGCATCGAGATCGCGGCCTTCTACAACCCGCTCGTGCGGCCCGACCGCCGCTCCACCACGCTGTCCGAAGCCATCGGCGGCGGGCCGTGCGGTGACTACGCCGCGGCGGAGCCGTAAGTCTGGACGAGTTCGCGCAGCCAGTGGTCGATGTGCTCCACCCAGGCCGCGCCCTCGATCTCGTCCGCGTGCTCCAGCAGCCGGTGCCAGGACACCACCCGGTGGATCACATGGAGAGGCTCGGCGACCTCCAGTTCCCTGCGCAGTACGTCGAGCGGCGCCAGGTCCGACCACTTCTCCAGGTACGCCGTCACGACCGCATCGTCGACGTCCTCACGCACAGTGGCCAGCGTCGCGAACGGATGCCCCCAGACCGCGTCACCGAAGTCGAAGAACCGGAACGGACCGGCCGGATCAGGCCTGAAGACGTTCCGCGCATGCAGGTCGTTCTGATCAAGAGCCATCGGTACGACGCCCGGCAGCAACTTCTCCACCTCGGACACGGCGTCGGCGGCACGTCGTACGCCGGTCAGGGTCTCCGGCCCGGGGCGAAGTGGATGGTCGTCCGCGAGGCCCGTGAACCAGTCGGCGACACGGTGCACGGCCCCGGACAGGCGGGACGGTGCGAGTGAGGTCAGACCGCTGGCGAGCAACGCGTCCCGGAACGGAACGGTGTCGCGCTGGAGATCGGCGTACTCGGTGACGAGCCGGTGCCAGTCGGCGTCCTCCTGATCGCCGAGGGTCGGCCCCTGGTCGGCGGTCAGGAGCCAGCCGCGCTCGGGGTCGATCGCGAGCGGCGTGACGACATGCTGCGGCAGCACCTGCGCCATCGCTCCCACCAGGGCCGCCTCGAAGGCCTGGCCTGGGTTGTTCTCCTTGAACCAGAACAGCCCGTGGTCGGTCGGATAGCACCAGACGGCCGCCCAGAAGCGGATCTTGTACGGCACCGGGGCGCCGGAGACTGTGGTTCCCACGGCGGCCAACTGTGCTCGCACCCAGCCATCTGCCTCGGCAAACCAGTCGTCGCCGGTCCAGCGCCGTACCCACTGACCATCGGCATCGGACCGCAACGGCATCGCCTGCGGCGCACGTCTCTCCACACGCGAGAGCCTAAGTGGTTTTCACCTCACCGGCCTCCGCTTTTGCAGCGTCAGACCTGCCCGGCGGTTTCCAGCTCAGCGGTCCAGCGACTCCCCCGACGGCGACCGTCCGGAGTGTCCGCCGCCGGTCCCTCGCACCGACGAGGTGGACGACGGCGAGGTGATCGTGTGCGGCGACGCGACTCCCGAGCCGGAGATGCGCTGCAGATCCATCAGGCGCTGGTCGAGGCGACTCCCGGGTGCCGGCTCACGCGTGTCCGGCTGCGCCGCGGGCCGCTCGACCTGCAGGCGCATCGAAGCCCGGACCGCTTCATCGACAGCAGGCTCCAGGTCGTCCCGCCGGTGCAGCGGAAGGGCGGTCTCGACGAACCGCTGATGCTCGGCCACTGTCGGCGGGCGGTTGCGCCCGGCAACGAGCGTCTCCCGGGCCTGCAGCGGACCCGCCATGCTGCCGTCGGCGGTTCGGTGGTTCTCGTACAGCACGTTCCCGTCGCGATCCACGACGTAGATGTCGTCGACCAGCCCCTGGGACTCGAGGTCGTGGGCGGTGTCCGGGATCCCGCGATAGGCGTGATTGTGGTGCTGGGGCTTGACCCAGCGGCCGATACCGGTGTCGTCCTTCGCCTGCTGGTACCGGTTGGCCACGCCGAGCGTGCTGTCGGCTTCGTGCGTGGCGACGTAGACGACCGCGACCCGATAGCCCGCGTCCCGAAAGCCTTGCAGCCAGGCCCTCGCGGCGTCCTCGGACTGCAGCGGAGCGCTGGCGATGACGTCGTACTCGCCGGCTCGCAGGTGGTCCAGGCAGCGGCCGCGCAGCTCCGGCGGCAGACTGCCGGCGACGACGTCGTTGCCGTTGATGCCGTTGGCCCGCATGATCGCGTCGTAGCGGGGATGGGCCAGGGAGTCGTCGTCGAAGTCGTACACCGCGGTGCGATCCGCGTCCAGGGCCGCCTGGATGAGCTCCTGCAGCGTTGTCTTGCCCGCGGCCGGTTGACCACCGATCAGTACGGCGTACGGCCGTTCACCCGGCGCCCGCGACGGTCGCTCCCGGGGCGTGATCTGAGCCAGCCGGCGGGCGATGACCTGGTCGGACTCGGCCGGGGTCAGGGTGGGGTCGGCGGTCATTCGCCGATCTCGGCGCGGAGGCGCTCGAGCAGTTCCGGGTAGGTCCGCAGGACCTCGGCCCGTTCCTCGGCCGTCATCGTGTCGCGACGGCGGAACTCGTCGTCGTAGAAGGACAGCTTGGCCACCAGGTCGGTCCGCCGACCGGTGTCGGTCTCGCGGCTGACGAGCGTGTTGTAGCAGGCGGCCACGGTCTGGATCAGGTTCCTGACCCGCTCGCGCTCGATCCGCTCCTCGTCGCTGCGCGGTGCTCCCGGGCGACCGCCGAGCGCCTCCGTGATGTGTTTCCCCGGCTGCTTGCTGTCCGACATCGTCGGCTCCCTCCGCACACAGTGACGAGGGCCCAAACTACCGCGATCTCAGGTGTAGTCGCGGAACCCACGGGAGGTCTTGCGGCCGAGGTAGCCGGCGGTGACCAGGTGCTCGAGCAGCGGGGCCGGGGCGAAACCGGGCTCGCGGAACTCGAGGTAGAGCGTGCGCTGGATGGCCAGCGAGATGTCCAGGCCGACCACGTCGAGGAGCTCGAACGGGCCCATCGGGAGGCGGCAGCCGAGCTTCATCGCGGCATCGATGTCGTCGACGTTCGAGTAGTGCGCCTCGAGCATCCGGACCGCGTCGTTCAGGTACGGGAACAGCAGCGCGTTGACGATGAAGCCGGCCCGGTCCCCGCACCGCACCGGGTGCTTGCCAGCGGCAACGGCCAGCCCCGCGACCGTGTCGGCCACCTCCGGCGAGGTGCTGACCGTGCTGACCACCTCGACCAGCTTCATCACCGGTGCCGGGTTGAAGAAGTGCAGACCGACCACGTCGCTCGGCCGCTTGGTGGCCATCGCCAGGTCGATCACCGGCAGCGAGGAGGTGGTCGTGGCCAGGATCGCGCCCGGCTTGCAGATCTCGTCGAACGTCTCGAACAGGGCCTGCTTGACGCTCAGTTCCTCGACCACGGCCTCGACCACCAGGTCGACAGTGGCCAGGTCGTCGAGTTTCGCCGTACCGACGATCCGGCGCAGGGCCGCGTCGCGCTCCTCCGACGAGAGCTTGCCACGCTGGACGCCCTTCTCCAGCGAGCGTTCCAGGGCCGCGCGGACCCGGTCCACCTTCTCGGTGCCGCGGGCAACATACAGAACGTCGTACCCGGCCTTGGCGCAGACCTCGATGATGCCGACCGCCATCGTCCCGGAGCCGACCACGCCGACCTGGCGGATCGGGCGGATCGGGGTGTCCTCCCCGTTCGGCGTGGGGGTGAGCTCGTCGTCCACCACGACCGGGGAGTCCGGCGACTCGTAGGTGTAGAAGCCGCGGCCGGCCTTGCGGCCGAGCAGGCCGGCGGTGACCATCTGCTTGAGGATCGGGGCCGGCGCGTGCAGGCGGTTGCGGCCCTGCTTGTACATCGTGTCGAGGATCTCGTACGCCGTGTCGAGGCCGATCAGATCGAGCAGCGCGAGCGGGCCCATCGGGTAGCCGCAGCCGAGCCGCATCGCCGCATCGACGTCCTCACGGGTGGCGTAGCGCGACTCCACCATCGAGACCGCGTGGTTCAGGTAGCCGAACAGCAGCGCGTTGGCGATGAAACCGGCCCGGTCGGCCGCGACCACCGGCACCTTGTCCAGCCGGCGCGCGAGCGCCTGGACGTCCTCCACCACGTCCGGCTCGGTGACCACGGTCTTGATCACCTCGACGAACTCCTGCACCGGCGCCGGGTTGAAGAAGTGCATCCCGACCACGCGGCGCGGACGCTCGGTGGCGACCGAGATCTCGGTGACGGACAACGACGAGGTGTTGGTGGCCAGGATCGCGTCCTCGCGGACGACCTTGTCGAGCGCGGCGAAGATCTCCCGCTTCAGCTCGAGCCGCTCGATCACCGCTTCGACGACCAGGTCGCAGTCGGCGAGGGCGTCCATCGTGGTGGCGAAGGTGACCCGGTCGAACAACGCCTGCTGCTCCTCGACCGAGAGCTTCCCGCGCTTCACCGCCCGGTCGGTCGAGTGCTGGATGTGCCCGCGACCACGCTCGGCCGCCGCCTCGTCACGCTCGACGCCGACCACGGTCAGCCCGTTGCGCGCGAACACCTCGGCGATCCCGGCGCCCATCGTGCCGAGACCGACCACACCCACCGTCTTCAAATCCCGAGCCATGGGCCGAACTATGCCAGTCCCACTACTGGTCCGCCCATGAGCTGAGTCACCCGGGAGGCCAACCTCACACCTCCTCGAACACCACCGGCGACTCCAGCCAACCGTCCAGCAACCACTCCGGGTCCGGTGCCCCGGTCAGCGTCGCCGCGATCGGCTTCGGCTTCAGCTCCCGTTCGACGAGCTCCGAGACGGGCAACCAGACCGCGCGATAACTGCCCCGCTCCGATTCGGCGGAACTGCCGAGCTCCGGCCCGTCCCCGGTCCCGAACTCCCCACCGATCTGCTCAGCCAGGAAGTACTGCTGGGTCCGCAGCCCGAAGTGCACCACCGCGACCAGTCCGCGGATCTTGACCAGCACACCCAGCTCTTCGAACGCCTCCCGCCGAGCGGCCTCCGCCGCGCTCTCGCCGTCCTCGACCTGACCGCCAGGGAGAACGTGGTAGGTCATTCCGTCCCGCACCCGCTCGATCGCGGCGACGCCGTCGCGGGTCAGCAGCACGATCCCCGCCCGCATCACGCGCGGCTCGCCAGCACGTGGAACCAGAATCCGATCCTCGTCTCACCGCGGTCGAGATGCTCGACCTGCCAGCCGGTGGCGGCAAGCGCTTCGCGCAGTGGCTCCTCCTGCCACAGGACGAAATGCCGCGGCAGGTCGAGGTTCCGGTTGGACCATTCCTCGCCCTTGCCCTCGCGCGTGGTGAAGGCGAGCACCGGCGCGGCCCGCACCGCCTTCCGCAGGATCTCGGTGAGCTGCGCCCGGTCGAAGTGCAGGAACACCGCGTCGGCGAACACAGCGTCGTACGGGCCGCCGAAGTCGTCCGTGATCGCGTTCAGCCGATCGGCGGCGTACCCGTCGGCGCGCATCATGTCGAGGAAGGCCTGCGTCGCGTCGGTACGCCGTACGACGAAACCGCGTCGCTCCAACTCGATCGCGTCGCGGCCGGTGCCACTGCCGAGCTCGAGAACGCGATCGCCGGGGTTGATCGCCTCCTCCAGCAGCTCGATCAGCTGCGTGTTGGGTTCGGTGGGAATCGACTCCCGGAACTTCTCGGCGGCCTGCTCGTACGTCGCCAGCGTCACCTCGTTGTCGCTCGGCAACCGTGTCCACCCGTCGCCGTTGTGCTCGACGATCGCCGGTAGCCGCAGCCCGAGATCCACGCCGAGCACAACCACGGTCTCGCCCCGATGCAGGTCCGCGATCGCCTGCAGCTCGTCGTCGGGACGCCGTACCAGCTCCGGTACGACGGTCAGCCGCACACCGAGCCGCTCCGCCAACCGCGCCCCGGCCGCCGCCTCGAACGGCCCCGCATACACCTGCGCAATCCGCTCCTCCACCGCCGCCTGCACCACATCCCCAGGCAACAACAGAATCCGCGCGGGACACATGAGGTTCATCCGCGCACGTACTCCAACGCCTCGGCGGCATAGTCCGGCCAGACCGCAGACTGGCTCAGCGGGATCAGCACCCACTCTTTCATCGGACGGCCCATCCGGGGGTCGAACGGCTCCACCCCCGGCAGACTGAGCGCCTTCTCCCGCGGCTGCGGCGGGAGCTTGAACGTCATCGCGTCGCCGTACATCCCGGCGATCACCTTGCGTCCGATCTTCAGGCAGGGCATGCCGAACATGCTGCCCCGGACCACTCCGGCCGACACCAGTCCGGCCGCGACCGCGTCGTACTCGGCGATCGCCTGTTCGCTGACCTTCGGCATCATGCTCACCAGCCTGCCACTCCGGACGGCCAGGCGGCATAGGTTCCGCGCCGGTTGTGGACTACGGTGCTTTCTCGTGCGCTTGGTGATTGCTACCTGTTCTGTGGACTACTCGGGTCGGTTGACGGCTCATCTGCCGATGGCACCGCGGTTGCTGATGGTGAAGGCGGACGGTTCCGTGCTGATCCACGCCGATGGCGGCTCCTACAAGCCGCTCAACTGGATGTCGCCGCCGTGCAAGCTGACCGAGGAGGAGGGGGTCTGGAGTGTCACCAACAAGGCTGGTGAGGAGCTCCGGATCACCCTCGAGGAGGTGCACAGCGACACGGCGTACGAGCTCGGCACCGACCCCGGCCTGATCAAGGACGGCGTCGAGGCGCACCTGCAGGAACTGCTGGCCGAGCACGTCCACACCTTCGGCGACGGCTGGACCCTGGTACGGCGCGAGTACCCGACCGCGATCGGGCCGGTCGACCTGCTCTGCCGCGACGCCGACGGCCGGCACGTCGCGGTCGAGATCAAGCGCCGCGGCGAGATCGACGGCGTGGAACAGCTGACCCGGTACGTCGAGCTCCTCAACCGCGACCCGCTGCTCGCCCCGGTTCGCGGCATCTTCGCCGCCCAGCTGATCAAGCCCCAGGCCAAGGTCCTCGCCACCGACCGCGGCCTCGAGTGCCTCACCGTCGACTACGACGCGCTGCGCGGCATGGAATCCGACGTCCTCCGCCTGTTCTGAATCCCGCGAGCTGTTGACAGCTGTTCGCGGCGCAGAGTTACTTAGCAATATGGCTAAGGAAACGGTGATCTGCACGTATCGCGTCCGCGCGGCCGCGGAGGACCAGTTCCGGCAGGTGCTCGGCGAGCACTGGGAAACACTCCGGGACCTCGGCTTCGTGACCGACGATCGACCGACCGTCCTGCGGGGCGTCGACGAACCGACGTACGTCGAGATCTTCACCTGGGTGGACGGCGGATTCGCCCGGGCGCACGAGCACCCCGACGTGCTCACGCTGTGGGAGCGGATGGATCCGCTGCTCGAGGAGCGCGACGGGCAGCCGAAGTGGGAGTTCCCGCATTACGTGCGCCAGGATCTGCCCGCTTGACCGCCGGCTCCCGCGGCGGGCGGGACCTGGACGACCTCGACCGCGTGTTCACCGCGCTCGCTCACCACTCGCGCCGGACGATCCTGCTGGTCCTGCACCTGCGTGGCGGTGAGATGACGTCGGGCGAGATCGCCGGCCGGTTCGACCACTCCTGGCCGACGATCACCCGTCACCTGCGCATCCTCGAGCAGGCCGGCCTCGTCCACGTCACCTTGCGAGGCCGTGAACGCGTGTACCACCTGGACACCGACCCACTGTTCAGGGTCGGTGTCCCGTGGCTCAACAGATTCAGCAGGCGACCACCGCGTCCACGATGAAGCCCTGGGCTACCACGGATGGGTCGGTCAGGAGGCGGACGGAGCCGGTCGGCGTGCTGATGCACGGCGAGGTGGCGCCGTTGCGGTCCAAGCCGGTGTAGCGGGCGAGTTCGTTGCCGGCCCCGTCGTACACGATGACGTAGTCGAAGTTCTTCTCGGTGTCGAGCAGGCTGAAGTGGAACGCGAATCCGGCCGTTCCGTGGTCATACGTCCAGGTGCAGTCGCCGTTGTTGCCGTACGGGTGCGGCGACTCGAACGGGATCTCGGCGTCCGGGTCACTCACGCACGGCGGCGGAGGCGGCGTCGCGGGCGTACAACCCTCGTGAACCCCGACGGCCGCCCACGCGGCAGAACCGGCCGCGCCGCCGACGGCCGCGGTGGCGTTGCGGGCGTCGCAGAAGTTCGCGAACTCCGGCAGGCTGGTGAACGCGGTGTAGAACACCGACCTGGCGGTTGCCAGCCCCATCGCCGGAACCGTCACGTCACAGTCCAGCGTGTGGGTGTGAGTGCTCAGGCTGCCGCCGCACCCGGCGTTCTTGCCGCCGTTGACGGCCAGGTAGTAAGCGTGGTTGGGGATACCGCTGTTGGAGTGCACGCCACCGTTGTCAGCGGTGGTGACGATGAACTCGCTGAAGTGGTCCGGGTCGGCGTCCTCCTGCGGGTCGCCCATGTTCCGGAAGCCCGGCGCGAGGTCGGGCGCGAGGATGACGTCCTCACCGATCAGCCAGTCCGGCGTGGCCGCCGGGTCCAGACGGCGCTCGGCCGCGTAGAACTCGATCGTGTTGCCCATCATGTCGCTGAACGCCTCGTTCAGTGCCCCGGACTGGTTCTCGTAGATGAGGTTCGAGGTGAACTCGGTGACGCCGTGGGTGAGCTCGTGCCCGACCACGTCGAGGCCGCCGGACAGCGGGATACAGGTCATGCCGTCACCGTCGCCGTACGTCATCTGCTCGCCGTTCCAGAAGGCGTTGCAGTACCGGTTGGCGAAGTGCACGGTCGAGATGATCGTCATGCCCTCGTCGTCGATGCTGTTGCGTCCGAAGACGTCGGCGTAGAAGTCGTCGGTGACGTTCGCGTAGTAGTGCGCGTCCACACCGGGGGCCTGGCTGGGCGACCTCCACTTCGGCAGGTTGAAGTTCCAGTGATCGTCGGCGTCGGTCATGATCGTGCCGGGCAGGACCTGCTTGTTGCCCGCGTCATAGGTCTCCTGACGCTTGTCTTCCGAGCGCAGGAAGAACGTGCCGCCGATCCGGGTCGTGGAGATCTGCTTGGTGTCGCCCTTCACACCGGTCCCGTCGCCGTGCGCGATGGCGTCGTACTGTTTCTTCACCGTTCCGGATGAGGCGTCGACCCACTGCACCCAGCGTTGATCGGTTCGCTGGCTGACGATCTGGTGGAAGAGCCGCCCGTCCCTGGGGTCGATCCGCAGGCTGGACGACCACTTTCCGGCCGTGCCGACGCGCTTGGCCGCGATCCCGCGGGCGCTCGCGGCGGACACGGTCGCGCTGTTCTTGGCCTTCAGGCCCGGGAAGTACGCGCCGATCACGGCGTCGGTCCGGCCGGACTTGTCCGTCAGGACGGTCAACTGACCGCCGAGGACCTGCGCAGCGCCGACCAGCTGCTGGTAGCGGGTCTGGGTACCGCCGCCGGCCCGGTCGGCCGTCCAGAGCTTCACCATCCCCGGCGGTACGGCGAAGGCGCGGGCATCCGCTCCGGACAGGGCGATCGACCCGCCCCGGAGTGGTGTGGTGGCCACCTGGCCGGCGGTAGCGGTGGCGCCGCCGGCGGTGACCAGTGCGAGGGCCGCGAGTACGGCCACGAGGGTGGATCGGTGCATGACGGGGACCTCCCCGGTCCGAGCGGATGGTCGACGGGTCGGCCGATTTCCAGCCCCGAGGGTCGCCCGCACTTCAAGGCCAGTCGTACGCCCGGGTCCGATGACCGGCAAGACCTGGCGCGTCGATTTCGCGCCGGTTGGATGACAGGAGTAAGGTCCACGCCCGGTAGCGGTCTGATCTCTTGGTGTCGAAACAGGCAAATTTGCCCGATTTCGGGCAAGACCTTGGCTTTAGACCCTCAAACACTGCACAGTTGACGCGTGATCAGTGAGGCGACGGCGGGTCCGGTGGACGAACTCGCCGAACAGATCAGCCGGACCACCGGCCTCCCGCCGGACGACGCACGGCGGGTGGTCGCCGACGTCCTGGCCTACTTCACCGAGACGACCGAGGAATACGTCCGCCGCCGGCACCGTGAGCTGCAGACCTACGGCGCCCGCAACGACGAGATCTTCGCCCGGCTCGGCACCGAGCTCCGGCACTGGCCGGTCCGCTCACCCGAACTCTCCGCCCGGCAGCTTCGACGGATCGTCTACGGCTGACGGGGACAGACTCACTCCGGCTCCGCCGAGCGGCGGGCCTTTCCACGACAACCTCCGAAAGGCATGAACACATGTGCGGAATCGTCGGGTACGTCGGCACCAAGCCGGCCGCGCCCATCCTGGTCGACGGACTGGCGCGGCTGGAGTATCGCGGCTACGACTCGGCGGGTGTCGCCGTACTCGGCTCCAGCGAGCTGAAGGTGCACAAGGACGCCGGCCGGGTCCGTGAGCTGGAGGCGTCGCTGCCGAAGCGGTTCGGCGGGAAGCTCGGGATCGGCCACACCCGGTGGGCGACCCACGGCGGCCCGAGCAAGGACAACGCCCACCCGCATGTCAGCGGCAACGAGCGGATCGCCGTCGTGCACAACGGCATCTTCGACAACGCCGGCGCGCTGCGCGCCCAGCTCGAGGACGCCGGCGTCAAGCTGCGCTCCGAGACCGACACCGAGGTGCTCGCGCACCTGATCGAGCAGTCCGAGGGCAGCACGCTCGAGGAGAAGGTGATGGCCGCCCTGCGCCGGATCGAGGGCACCTACGGCATCGCCGTGGTCGACCTGGACTTCCCGGACCGGATCGTGGTCGCCCGGAACGGCAGCCCGCTGATCCTCGGCATCGGCGACGGCGAGATGCACGTCGCCTCCGACGCGGCCGCGCTGATCCGCTACACCCGTCAGGTTGTCTACCTGGACGACGGCGAACTGGCCACCGTCCGTGCCGACGGCTACCGCACCTTCACCCAGGACGCCGCGCCGACCACCAAGACCGCCAAGACGGTCGAGTGGGAGGCCGACGAGTACGAGCGTGGCCTGCACGAGCACTTCATGATGAAGGAGATCCACGAGCAGCCGGACGCCGTCGGCCGGGCCATCCGCGGCCGTCTGGACGAGCGCTTCCACACCGTCCACCTGGGCGGCCTGAACATGGACGCGCGGGAGGCCCGGGAGATCAAGCGGGTCAAGATCCTCGGTTGCGGTTCGGCGTACTACGCCGGCCAGATGGGCGCACAGTTCATCGAGGAGGTGGCCCGGATCCCCGCCGACGCCGAGCCGGCCTCGGAGTTCCGCTACCGCAACCCGGTGGTCGAGCGGGACACCCTGTACATCGCGGTGAGCCAGTCCGGCGAGACGCTGGACACCCTGGTCGCGGTCCAGGAACTGAAGCGCAAGGGCGGCCGGGTGATCGGCCTGGTCAACGCGGTCGGCTCCAGCATCGCCCGTGAGGTCGACGGCGGTGTCTACCTGCACGCCGGCCCGGAGGTCTCGGTCGCGTCGACCAAGGCGCTGACCAACATGGCGGTCGCGTTCGCGATGCTCGGCATCCACCTCGGCCGGATCCGCGACGTCTCCCCCGCCGACGGCCGCCGGCTGATCGAGGGCCTGAAGAAGCTCCCCGGCCATATCGCCGAGATCGTCGCCCAGGAGGAGGAGCTGGCCAAGATCGCCGGCCGGCTGGCCAAGCACGAGAGTCTGTTCTTCGTCGGGCGGACCCGCGGCTACCCGGTCGCCCGCGAGGGTGCGCAGAAGCTCAAGGAGATCTCCTACCGGCACGCCGAGGCGTACCAGACCTCCGAGTTGAAGCACGGCCCGCTGGCGCTGATCTCGCCGGACGTGCCGAGTGTCGCGATCGTGCCGGACGACGAACTGCTCGACCGCAACATCGGCGCGCTGCACGAGATCGGGGCCCGCTCCGGTCCGCTGTACGTCGTGACGCACCCGGGCGTGGACGTGCCGGACGGCGTGGCGGCGAAGATCGTCGTACCGAAGAACGAGCCGGAGCTCGACCCGATCCTGCTCACCATCCCGCTGCAGATCATCGCGTACTACGCGGCCGTTGCCCTCGGCCACGATGTCGACAAGCCGCGCAACCTGGCGAAGTCGGTCACCGTCGAGTAAGCACCCCAACAGCACAGCAGCTCCCGCCATTGGCGGGAGCTGCTCTGTTTCACAGCTGCTGGCCGCCGGACTGTCTCCCGCTCCGCCGGACACCCGGGTTACCAGCCTCCCGAGCATTGGCGCTCTGCGGAACGCTCACGCGACCGCCGCCGGAGGTTCCACCGAGGGCCTGCCGGATCGCTTCGGCCGTCGCGGCCTTCCGGTCCGCGTCGGACTGCACGCTGTCCCGGCCGCGCTCCGCGCCCAATCCCTTGTACGGGTGCAGACCGAACTCGTTCACCAGCCGGCGGCAGACCTCGACGCCGCGGACCGAGTTGCCGGCCTCGTCCAGCCGTGGCGAGAACGTCACGACCGCCAGCCGCTTCTCCGGCACCACCATCAGCACGTTGCCCGAGACACCACTCTTGGCCGGCAGCCCGACATCGTCGGCGAACCGGCCCGAGCCGTCGTACATGCCGCTGTGCCCCATCACGGACAACACCCGGCCGGCGGTCTCCTGGGAGAACACCCGCTCACCGCTGTACGGCGCGACACCACCGTTCGCCAGGGTGGCACCGGCTGCCGCCAGCCGCTGGGCGTCGACCCCGAGTGAACAGACCATGAAGTAGAACTCGGCCGTATCCGCAGGGGCATCCCGGCCGTCCAGGCCACCCTTCAGCTTTCCCGCGTTCGCCATCTGGCTGGCGAGCCCACGGTTTCCGTGCCCGGTATCCCGTTCGGCCAGGAACGTCGCGTTGTCGTAGCCCGGTCGTTGGCCCATCATCATGGTCCACGTCTGCTGGACCGTGGCGAACCGGTCGGACACCTCGCTGCCGGCATCGACCAGCGCGAGCGTCCCGATCGCCCCGGCGTTGATCATCGGGTTCTGCGGCTTGCCGGCCGCGTTCAGGGACAGGGTGCGATCGTTGAAGGACCCGCCGCTCTGCTCCTGGCCGACCCACTCGTGCACCTCCTGCGGGCCGAGCTCCTCCAGCGCCATCGCGTAGCTGAACGGTTTCGACGTCGACTGCACGCTGAACTCGAGATCGGCGTCACCGATCGAGAACGTCTGGCCGTCCGCCGTACAGATCGCGATGCCGAACTTCTCCGGGTCGGCGTCGCGCAGCGTCGGGATGTAGTCGGCGACCGCGCCGCGGCGATCGTCCAGCAGGTCGGCGTGGATCCGCTCGAGGCCCCTGGTGAGATCCATGAACTCCGACGGCGACACCGCCAGCTTTCCTTCGAGGGCCCGCCGGACCAGGCCGCTGCTGTGCTCCGCGATCTGGGTGAACTGCTGGTAGTCGATCTGCACCGGCTGGCTGTCGATCCCCAGCGGCCGGCCATCGGGATCGCGTAATCCGGTGAGCGCCGACCGGATCCGCGGATCACCCGGCTGGATCCCGGCACGTCCCAGCGGGCTGAGCAGTTCCCAGGCCCAGATGCTGCCGTCACGATCCTTGTCGAGCGAGTCGAACAGCCGGCGGTGCGCCAACTCCGACACATCCATCGCTGATCCCCTTCCCCAGCTGCAGAGCCCCAGATGACGCGTCGGGCGGAACCGCAAGCCTTTCCGGCTCGTGTTTCCGGAACGGATCCGCCGGGTTACGGCGGCGTCAAACAGGCGTTGGGGAAGATCTTGCGCAGTCGTCATACAGGTTGGTGACTTGTATGATGACTGGATGCCGAGTGATCAGATCCGCCACGTCCGTCTCTCGTCCGTCGTCCTGCCGCTCGACCAGCCGATCAGCGATGCCAAGGTGCTGACCGGCCGGCAGAAGCCGATGACCGAGATCGTGTTCCTGTTCGCCGAGATCGCGACCGCTGACGATCAGCACGGCATCGGGTTCAGCTACTCGAAGCGGGCCGGTGGGCCGGCGCAGTACGCGCATGCCAAGGAGGTCGCGGCGAATCTGGTCGGCGAGGACCCGTCGGATATCGGCAAGGTGTACGACAAGCTGCTCTGGGCCGGTGCGTCGGTCGGCCGGTCCGGAGTGGCGACGCAGGCGATCGCGGCGATCGACATCGCGTTGTGGGACCTGAAGGCGAAGCGGGCTCGGTTGCCACTGGCAAAGCTGTTCGGGGCGCACCGCGACTCGGTCCGCGCCTACAACACCTCCGGCGGGTTCCTGCACGCGCCCATCGAGGAGGTCAAGGAACGCGCCTCCAAGTCACTGGCGGACGGGATCGGCGGCATCAAGATCAAGGTCGGCCAGCCGGACACCCGGATCGACCTGGACCGGGTCCGCGCCGTCCGAGAGCACCTGGGCGACGACGTACCGCTGATGGTCGACGCCAACCAGCAGTGGGACCGGCCGACGGCGCTGCGGTTCGGGCGCGTGCTGGAGCAGTTCGACCTGGTCTGGATCGAGGAACCGCTCGACGCGTACGACGCCGAAGGGCACGCGCACCTCGCGGCCGCGCTGGACACGCCGATCGCCACCGGCGAGATGCTGTCCAGCGTCACCGAACACGTCCGCCTGATCGACGCCCGCGCCGCCGACATCATCCAGCCCGATGCGCCCCGCATCGGCGGCATCACCCCGTTCCTCCGCCTCGCCGCGCTGGCCGACCACAACGGCCTCCAACTCGCACCCCACTTCGCCATGGAGATCCACCTACACCTGGCCGCCGCCTACCCCCGCGAGCCCTGGGTCGAGCACTTCGAATGGCTCAACCCGCTGTTCAACGAACGCCTGGAGACCCTGGACGGCCGCATGCTCGTCCCCGACCGCCCCGGCCTCGGCTTCACCACGAGCGACCAGTGCGCGGCGTGGACGGTGGACGCCTGCGAGTTCGGCACGCGATGAACCGGCGGGGGCTGGCGTACGACCTGGTTGAGGAGCTGAAGCGGCGCATCCTCAGCGGGGAGATCGCACCCGGCGACAAGTTGCCTGCCGAGAACAGCTTGGTCGACGAGTTCGGTGTCAGCCGGACGGTGGTGCGAGAGGCGGTCTCCCGGCTGCAGGCCGCGGGGCTGGTAGAGACCTTCCAGGGACGCGGTTCCTTCGTCCTGGAGGTGCCTGAACGAACATCCGGCCTCCGGGAGGTGCGGTCGCACGAGGATGTGCTGGAGTTGCTCGACTTCCGGATCGGGGTGGAGAGCGAGGCGGCCGGGTTGGCGGCGGGGCGTCGTACCGACCGTCAACTGAAGGCGATCGAGCGGGCGCTGGCGGACTTCCGGCGGATCGGTGACGACCCGAGCAGGTCGGTCGAGGCGGACTTCGCGTTCCATCTCAAGGTCGCCTCCGCGTCCGGGAACCGCTTCTACAGCGACCTGATCGGCTCGCTCGGCCCGATGATGATCATGCTGCCGCGTACCCGCCTGGACCCGGCGTACGAGATGTCGGACGCCACCCACCTCACCCGCGTCGTGCTCGAGCACGAGAACATCTACGACGCGATCGCCCGCTCCGACCCCGAGGCGGCGCGAGCGGCAGCGCGGGTGCATCTGTCGAACACCCGGCACCGCCTCACCAGCGAGCTGTCTTCGGAGTGCCGATTGCGTGAGCGTAGGGAGGGCCGATAATGCCTGTCCAAGGCCGACAAGGCATCGAGTGATACCTTTCGGGAATCATGTTCTCGCTCGACCAGCTGAGTGCCTTCGTCGCCGTCGCCGAGGAACTGCACTTCGGCCGGGCTGCCGAGCGGCTCAACATGACCCAGCCGCCGCTGAGCCGGCAGGTGCAGAAACTGGAGCGGGCGGTCGGGGTCCGGCTGCTCGAACGCGACAACCGCCGGGTGGTGCTGACCGAGGCCGGCCGGGCGTTCCTGACCGAGGCTCGCCGCCTGCTGGCGCTGGTCGAGACAGCAGGCGATCTGGCTCGCCGGGTCGATCAGGGCGCGGCCGGGACGCTGCGCCTCGGCTTCACTGCCGTCTCCGCGATCAGGACCCTGGGCCCGTTCCTGCGCCGGATGTCCGAGGAACTACCGGACGTGGACGTGATCCTGCACGAGCGCGTCACCCCGGCCCAGATCGACGGTCTGGTGCGCGGCGAGCTGGACCTCGGTCTCGGCCGGCCGCCGTTCGACGCGCAGGTTCTCGACTCCCAGGTCGTGTTCCGCGAGCAGCTGTTTGCCGTTGTGCCGAGCAACCATCGGCTCGCGACGCTGGGCCGGCCGCTGTCCCCGGCCGACTTCGCCCAGGAGCAGGTGATCAGCTACTCCCCCACCCAGGCGCGGTATTTCCACGAATTGACCATCCGCTTCCTCGCCGACGCCCATCCGCGGATCGAGCAGCGGGTCCAGCAGATCCTCACCGTCGTCCTCCTGGTCGCGGCAGGCCGCGGAGTCGCCCTCGTTCCCGCCTCCGCCCGCAGCCTCGGCGTCCAGGGCGTCGCGTACTGCGAAGTCGGCGTACCGGGCGAGCCGGTCGAACTGCACGCCATCTGGAACCGCGACTCCACCAGCCCGGTACTGCAGCGGGTACTCACGCTGTTCGACGACCCGACGATGCTCTCAGAGCATCAATAGATCCAAAAAGGATCTTGGACAGGCATCTGAACCGGTTCCTACGCTGACAGCGTGACCCACTACTCCCCCACCGAGCTCGCCGCTCAGCTCAAGACCGGCCTGCTCTCCTTCCCCGTCACGCACTTCAACGCGGACCTCAGCTTCAACGAGACCGGCTACCGCGAGCACCTGGCCTGGCTGAGCCAGTACGACGTCGCGGGCCTGTTCGCCGCGGGCGGCACCGGCGAGGGGTTCTCACTCACCCCGACCGAGATCGACACCGTCGTCCGCGCGGCGGTCTCCGAGGTCAACGGCAAGGTCCCGGTCCTCGCGCCGGCCACCGGCGGTACCGCGACCGCGATCGCCCAGGCACAAGCGGCCGAGGCCGCCGGTGCGGACGGTGTGCTGCTGCTTCCGCCGTACCTGACCGAAGCGGGTCAGCGTGGTTTGATCGAGCACGTGTCCGCTGTCTGCCGCAGTACGTCGCTCGGCATCACTGTCTACAGCCGGGCCAACGCGATCCTGACCGACTTCTCGGTCGCCGAGCTCGCGGACCGCAACGAGAACCTGGTCTGCCTCAAGGACGGCGTCGGGAACATCGAGATGATGACCCGCACCTACGCCCGGGTCGGCGACCGGCTCACGTACATCGGCGGCCTGCCGACCGCGGAGACCTTCGCACTGCCGCTGCTGCAACTCGGCGTCAGCACCTACTCGTCGGCGATCTTCAACTTCGTGCCCGAGTTCGCCCTCGGCTTCTACGCCGACGTCCTGGCCCAGGACCGCGACACCGTCTACCGCAAGCTGAACGACTTCGTCCTCCCCTACCTGGACATCCGGGACCGGACCAAGGGGTACGCCGTCTCGATCGTCAAGGCCGGCGTGACCGCGATCGGCCGCTCCGCAGGCCCCGTCCGCCCACCCCTCCAGGACCTGACCGACGAAGAACTCGCCCAACTCACCGACCTGATCGGCAAGATCCGGTGACACCTACGATTGCGTCGGTCGAGGTTGTGCCTGTTGCTGGGTACGACAGCATGCTGCTCAATCTGAGTGGCGCGCACGGGCCGTTCTTCACCCGCAACGTGGTCATTCTGACCGACAGCTCCGGCAACACCGGGCTGGGCGAGGTGCCGGGTGGCGGGAAGATCGCCTCGACGATCTCCGAGGCGGCGGAGTTCCTGGTGGGCAAGGAGATCTCGCGCTATCGCCAACTGCTGCGGACGGTCGGTCAGGCGTTCGCCGATCGCGACGCCGGTGGTCGTGGTCTGCAGACCTTTGACCTGCGGACGACGGTCCACGCGGTGACCGGGATCGAGTCGGCGCTCCTCGACCTGTTCGGCCAGCACCTCGGCGTACCGGTAGCTGAGCTCTTGGGCGACGGGCAGCAACGGGAGAGCGTGCCGGTGCTCGGCTACCTCTTCTATGTGGGTGATTCCGCGCGCACGGATCTGCCCTACCTGACGGGTGATGGGTTCGGCGATCGCTGGTCTGCGTTGCGGCGGCAGCCGGCGCTCACACCGGACGCGATCGTGGCGTTGGCCGAGGCGGCCCAGGAGCGGTACGGCTTCGCCGACTTCAAGCTCAAGGGTGGAGTGTTCGCCGGCGCGGAGGAGATCGAGGCGGTGACCGCGCTCGCGCAGCGGTTCCCGTCGGCGCGGATCACGGTCGATCCCAACGGCGCCTGGCCGGTCCGCGAGGCGATCGCGTTGTGCTCGGGGCTGGACGACGTACTCGCGTATGTCGAGGACCCCTGTGGCGCCGAGCCGGGGTTCTCCGGTCGGGAGACGATGGCGGAGTTCCGGCGAGCGACGGGTCTGCGTACGGCGACCAACATGATCGCGACCGATTGGCGCGAACTGGCGCATGCGATCCGGGCCGGCGCGGTGGACATCCCGCTGGCCGATCCGCACTTCTGGACGATGGCCGGGTCGGTGCGGGTGGCGCAGTTGTGCAACGACTTCGGGCTGACCTGGGGTTCGCACTCGAACAACCACTTCGACATCTCGCTGGCGATGTTCACCCAGGTGGGTGCGGCCGCGCCGGGCGACATCACCGCGCTGGACACGCACTGGATCTGGCAGGACGGTCAGGCGTTGACCAAGGAGCCACTGCAGATCGTCGGCGGCGCGATCGCCGTACCGACGCGTCCCGGGCTCGGTGTCGACCTGGATCGGGACGCACTGGCCGCCGCGCACGAGCTCTACCAGGAGCACGGGCTCGGGGCGCGGGACGATGCGGTGGCGATGCAGTACCTGATCAAGGACTGGTCCTTCGACCCGAAGCGGCCCTGTCTGGTGCGCTGATGTTCACCTCGTGTTGCCCGAGGTAGGTTTCGATCGGTTGCAGTCGTCCAGACCTCGTCGGAGGAATGTCATGCGCTGGCAGAAGCCGCTCGCCGCTGCTGTTGTCCTGACCGCTCTCACCACCACGCTCACCGCCTCGGCAACACCGGCGGGACACCCAGGCGGCGGTGGTGACTGCTCGCGGGACGCCCGCTTCCTCGGGTTCAGCGACGCGCTGGACAAGACGACGTTCGACGGTCAGCCGGTAGCCGGGCTGTCCGCGCTGAACGTGACCGGGCGGAACAGCGCGGTGGCCCTGGTGGACAACGTCGCGACCACGCCGGCGCGCGTCTTCAACCTGAAGATCAGCAGCAAGCCGACGGTCAGTGTGGACGGGATGACGATCCTGCGGCGGCCGGACGGTACGCCGTACACGGGTGCCGACTTCGACGGTGAGGGCCTGGTCGTCGAGCGCGGTGAGCGGACGATTCTCGCGACGTCCGAGCGGGAGCCGTCGATCCGCCGGTTCCGGTTGTCGGACGGGCTGCAGATCGGCTCGCTGCCGGTGCCCGCGCGCTTCCAGGTCGCGCCGGCCGGTGAGGCGACGACCAACGCGACCTTCGAGTCGCTCGCGGCCAGCAAGGACGGGCTTTCGCTGTACGCCGGGATGGAAGGGCCGCTCGCGCCGGACGGCACGGACGCCGACGGGCAGTCGCGGAACCGCATCATCCGGTACGCCGGCCGGCCGGGCCACGACTACCAGCCGGTCGCGCAGTACGCGTACAAGACCGACCCGGGCCTGTCGCTGGTCGAGCTGGCCGTGGTGGATCGGGACGAACTGGTGTCGATGGAGCGCACATTCGTACCGGGGGTGGGCAACACGATCCGGGTGTTCACGGTGTCGCTACGTCGCGCCGCCGACGTGACCGCGCGGGCCTCGCTGGCGGATGCGCCGGAGAACGTGTTCCTGCAGAAGAAGCTGCTGTTCGACCTGGTCAGCTGCCCGCCGTCGGGTGCCGTCGCCAAGCAACCGCAGCCGAACCCGCTGCTGGACAACGTGGAAGCCCTCGCCCTCGGCGGCTACCTGCCCGGCGGCCGGCGCCAGCTCTACCTGCTGTCGGACGACAACAACGGCGCCACCCAGATCACCCGCTTCTACTCCCTGGCCGTCGACCTGCACTGAGGCTGCACTGACGCTGCGCTGCACGCTGACATGGCGTGATCACAACCCGCGCGTCACAATGTGTGAATGCGCGTGATCGTGGTGGGTGCGGGCGTGATCGGGCTGAGCTGTGCCGTCCGGCTGGCCGAGGGCGGGTACGACGTGGCCGTGTTCGGCCGCGATCTGCCGTTGGAGACGACGTCGGCGGTGGCGGCCGCGATCTGGTACCCGTACCTGTCCAGGCCCGAGGACCGCGTCGCGGCCTGGTCCAGGACGTCGTACGACGAGTTCGCCAAGCTGGCCGAGATCGAGCCGTCGGTGCGGATGCGGCACGGGCGCGAGTTCCTGGTGCACCGGACGCCGGATCCGCGCTGGGCCGACGTACTGCCTGATCTGACCAGGGTCGCGTCGCCGCCGACCGGGTTCGAGGACGGCTGGTCGTTCACCGCACCGGTGATAGAGATGCCGGTCTATCTGCAGTCGCTGGTCAAGCGCCTCGAGCAGGCCGGCGGCACGCTGACCCGAGCGGCCCTGTCGGCGCTGCCCACCACCGCCGATGTGGTGGTCAACTGCACCGGCCTCGGCGCCCGGCTGACCGCCTCCGACCCGACCGTCACCCCGGTCCGCGGTCAGGTGATGACGGTCGAGCAGTGCGGGCTGACCGACTGGCTGATCGCCGACCGCGGACCGAACGACCTCACCTACGTCATCCCGCGCGAGAAGGACATCGTGGTCGGCGGCACCAGCGAGCCCGGCAACTGGAACCTCGCCGTCGACCAGACGACCGCGGGCCAGATCCTCACTCGCGCCGCCGAACTGGTCCCCCCGCTCCGTAAGGCCAAGGTCCTCCGCCACCGCGTCGGCCTCCGCCCCGCCCGCCCGACGATCCGCTGCGAGCTCGTCCGCACCACCTCCGGCGAGCCGGTGATCCACTGCTACGGCCACGGCGGCTCCGGCGTGACGCTGTCCTGGGGCTGCGCCAATGAGGTCTTTGAGCTGATCCATGGCATCTGACCGGCCGATCATCCTCGACGGCGGCATGTCCAACGCGCTGGAGGATCGGGGCCACGACCTGTCCGACGCGCTGTGGTCGGCGCGACTGCTGCGCGACGCACCGGCGGAGATCGCCGCGGTCCATCGCGCGTACTACGAAGCAGGCGCGACGGTGGCCACAACAGCCAGCTATCAGGCGAGTGTGGGCGGGTTCGAGCGCTACGGGGTGGGGCGGGACGAGGCCGAACGCTTGATCACCAGCAGCGTCCGGATCGCGCGCGAGGTCCGTGACTCGCTGACGGACGGACGGCGATTGGTGGCAGCCTCGGTTGGACCGTACGGCGCTGTGCTCGCGGACGGCTCGGAGTATCGCGGCCGGTACGGCGTGAGCGCGACAGCCCTCCGCGATTTCCACGGACCTCGGCTGGAGTTGTTGATCAGCGCCGGGCCGGACCTCCTCGCGGTCGAGACCATCCCGGACGCCGACGAAGCCGCAGTCCTGGTTGAGTTGCTGGCGGAGCTCGACTTCCCTGCCTGGTTCTCCTACTCCATCTCGGGATCCCACACCCGAGCCGGTCAGCCGCTGGCGGATGCCTTCGGAGTGGTCGCCGCTGACCAGGTGATTGCTGTAGGCATCAACTGCTGCGCGCCGGACGACGTACAGGCTGCGGTCGAGACGGCCGTGGCGGTGACCGGCAAGCCGGCCGTCGCCTATCCCAACAGTGGTGAGACCTGGGATGCGGGTGGACGTCGCTGGACCGGAGATGCTTCGGACAGCGCGAGCCTGGCATCCGGCTGGCTCGACGCCGGAGCGACGTACATCGGCGGCTGCTGCCGGGTCGGTCCGGAGGACATCCGCTCCCTCGCTCAGACGCTAGACGCCTAGGACCTGGCACAACAGATCAAGCGCCCCTGGGTACGCGTGGTCGGGTGGGGTGCCGTAGCCGACGATGACTGCTTGGCGGGTGCCCGGGGTCGGGTTGAAGTGGTAGTTGCTGAGGGTGTTGAGGCCCAGGCCTTGCCGGGCGGCTCGGGCGACGATGTCTTCGGCGTCGCCGGGGACGTCGAGGAGGACGTGCAGGCCGGCGGAGATGCCGGCGACCTTGACCTCGGGGGCGCGGACGGCGAGGAGCTCGACCAGGCGGTCGCGGCGTCGGCGGTAGTGCAGGCGGGATCGCCGTACCTGCCGGTCATAGTGGCCTGAGGCAATGAATTCCGCGAGGGTCAACTGGTCCAGCGTGGCCGTCTGGTAGTCCGCGGTCCGCTTGGCCGCGATCACCGGCTCGATCAGCCACTGCGGCAACACCATCCAGGCCAGGCGCAATCCCGGCGCGAGGCTCTTGCTCGCCGTTCCCGCGTACACGACCCGCTCAGGATCCAGCGCCTGCAGGGCACCCACCGCCTGCCGGTCGTACCGGAACTCACCGTCGTAGTCGTCCTCGATCAGCACCGCCCCCGTTTCCCGGGCCCACTCGACAGCCGCCGTACGACGCTCAGGCGCAAGCGGAACGCCCGTCGGCATCTGGTGCGCCGGCGTGAGCAACGCACCCTGACCCGACAAGCCGGAGACCTGCACACCCAACTCGTCGACCGGCACCGACACGGGTTCGAGACCGCGGGACCGGACCACGTCCAGATGCAGCGCGTACCCAAACTCCTCCACCGAAACGGTCGTGCCGCCCCGCGACTTGAGCACCTCGCTGAGCAGACTCAACGCCTGCACATACCCCGAACAGATCAGGATCCGCTCCGGATCGGCGCGGACGCCGCGCGCCCGGGCGAGGTAGTCGGCAAGCATCCGGCGCAACTCGATCCGGCCGCGCGGATCGCCGTACCCGAACGCTTCATTGGGTGCCGACGGCAACGCCTTCCGCGCCGCGGCCAGCCACTCACTCCGCGGGAACGTGGACAGATCGGGCGCACCCGGCATCAGGTTGTACCGGAAGCTCTTTGCCTCGGACAACGAGGACGACAGCGGCGGTACGGCGTCCGGCGGCGTACTGGCGCGGTTGGCCACGACCGTGCCGGATCCCTGGCGCGCGGTCAACCAGCCCTCGGCGACCAACTGCCCGTAGGCGTCGGCGACCGTGTTCCGGGCGATGCCGAGATCGCGCGCGAGTGACCGCGACGACGGCAGCCGCGTCCCGGCCGGCAACCGCCCGCTCCGGATCGAGTCGTGCAGCGCCTGAACCAGGTCGTTCCGCCCCCGCGTCGCCGCCAGATCCAGATGCAGATCCGCCCCCGTCACAGTGGCCCCTGAATCCTCCATAGAAGTCGACCTTATCCCCCGCGGCGGCATGACTCTGGACCTGCCGCGAGAGGCAGCAGGTCCAGGGTCTGGAGTGCGTTACCAGCGGTGGGCGACATCCACCACGATGCGGCTGGTGGAGCCTTGGCCTCCGAGGGTGAAGACGCGGAACGGAAGGCGGGCACGGACGCCGACTCCGATCGCGGTCTCGCCTTCGAAACTGCCGGTGTCCACGACCTGCCGGAAGGTCCGGTAGCCGCTGACGTTCGTCAGTTCGTTGCGGTTCGCCGGGTTGTACGTGCTGCGGTAGTCGTCGTCGTACGACGGCACCGAGAGGATGATCTCCAGCTTGGCACCTCCACGCAGCGGCACGAGGTTGCCCTGTCCCACGGTGTAGACGTTCGGCACGTAGTGCACGCGGAACCAGGACGGCTTGCCCTTGACGTCGAACACGATGCGGTCGAAACAGGCGTGCCGACCGGTCCGGACGTCGGTCAGCTGACCGGCTCCCGCGAACTTGCTTGCCTCAGGCAATGAACCCCACCCGGTGGGGCACTTGCTGGTGGCAACAGCGGCGGCGGTTGTGGCGGTTGACGAGCCGGCCAGCGCCGGCACAGCGACCGCTCCCGCCGGGACTACGGCGACGGCCAGGATGGCCACTGCGGTGCGGATCGGTCGGTGAAACGGCTGATGGATGGCGCGAAACAACTTCAAGATGTCCCCCCTTTGAGACACCTGTTAGATGCGGCCAAGGGACCCGAAGTTGACCTGATGCCGCGGTGATTTCAGGTGCCCGCACCAGCACGCACTGCGATCAGGCCGGGTGACTACTTGACCTCGGTTCTCATCACCAGGCGAAGCCCGATGAGCAGCGGGATGACGAGCCAGACGATCCCGGTGACGGCGATGTTGGCCCACTGTTCGGCGGTCAGGGACTTGTCGAAGACGAACAGGCCGGCCTGGGCGAACTGGATGTCGATCCACGGCTGCAGGTCGTGGAACCACTGCTGACTCGTGGCCAGCAGGCTGAAGATCGTCGGCAGCAGGAAGGTGTACGCGAAGTACGCCACGATGGCCCCGATGGAGGCGCGGATGAGGACGCCGAGCATGAAGCCGATCAGCAGGCTGAGGATCATCCCGAGGACGTAGTACAGGCACTGGGTGATTGTCACGTCCCACACCAGGGTGGTGCCGGTGACGGCGGCGCTCAGGAGGTTGCCGATGGCACCGACCGCGAACGTCAGCACCATCGCCGCGATCGCGATGACGACCGACGAGATCGCCTTGGCGGTGATGATCCGGCTCCGGTGCGGGACCAGGGTGAACGTGGTGAGGCCCGTGCGTTGGCTACATTCGCTGGTGACGGCCAGGATCGCGATCAACGGCAGGATGATCACCACCGGGAAGCGGATCGCGGTCGCGAAGGTGGAGTAGGTGAGCTGGTCGTCCGGGGCGAACAGGATGACGCCGGCGGCGGCCAGTACGGCGGAGATGGCGATGCTGGCGATCAGCCAGAAACCGGAGCGGGTGTCGAACATCTTGCGGAGCTCGACGGCAGTGATCCGGGACAGGGGGATCGGGTGTGGGGCGACTCGGTCGGTGCGCACGGTTCCTGCTGCGATGGCGCTCATGCCGGTGCTCCTTCTCGCTGGGTGGCCGAGGTGAGTTCGAGGAACATCTCCTCCAGGCCGGCGCCTTCGGCAGCGCGCAGTTCGGTCAGGGCGACACCGGCTTCGAGCGCCACCGTCCCGACGAGTGCGGCGTCCGCGTCGGTCCGCAGAGCGCCGTCGCCGGACGGGCTCGTGGCCAGTCCCCAGTCGGTCAGCGCCTGCTCGAGGTGGGCCATGTCAGCAGCGCGTACGACGGTGCCGGCCGCGTGCAGCAGTTCGGTCTTGGTGCCCTGGGAGACGATCCGGCCGTGACCGATCATGACGATGTCGTCGGCGATGACCTCGATCTCATGGAGCAGGTGCGAGGAAAGCAGGACGGTTCCGCCGCGGTCGGCGTACCCGCGCAGCAGGTCACGCATCCAGCGGATGCCGGCCGGGTCCAACCCGTTGGCCGGCTCGTCGAGGATCAGTACATCCGGGTCACCGATCAGAGCGGTCGCGATGCCGAGCCGTTGACGCATACCGAGGGAGTACTCACCCACCCGCCGGGAGGCTTCGTCCGGCGTCAGGCTGACCACCTCCAGCATCTCCTCGACGCGGCCGCGCGGCAGACCCATGTACCGCTGGGCGAGCGTCAGGATCTCGCGGCCGGTGCGGCCGGCATGCTGAGCGGACGCATCGAGGAGGACCCCCACTTCGAGTCCCGGGTTCGGCAGGTCCGCGAACCTGTGGCCGGAGATGGTGACGGTCCCGGAGGTGGCGCGGGTGAGTCCGACCATGATCCGCATCGTGGTCGACTTGCCGGCCCCGTTCGGGCCGAGGAAGCCGGTCACCCGCCCCGCGTCGGCGGTGAAGCTGACGTCGTCGACGGCCAGCGTGCTGCCGTATTTCTTGGTGAGTCCTTCGATGGTGATCATGAACAGGTTCCCCCCTGTTGAAGTGCAGGCGCTGGTCAGATGGTGATGGCGATCTTTCCGCGCACCTTCCCGGCGTCGAGCTGGCGCATGGCGTCCGGGACCTGGTCGAGCGGGTAGGTCCTGTCGATGCTCGGCGTCACCTTGCCGGCCTCGATCAAGTCGGTGAGGCGCTCGAGATTGCTGCCGCTCTCCTTGTTGACGAACATGGTCAGCCGCTGGCGGACGAACAGCGACACGATCATGAAGCCCAGTTGCCGGTTCATCCCGCCGGTCAGACTGCCGCCCTCCTCACCGCCGGTGACGACGGCCGTGCCATGGGCCGTGAGCGCACGCCGCAGCCGGGACAGCGACGGGTTGCCGGCGATGTCGATGATCACGTCGTAGCGGTTCGGGGTCGCGGCGAAGTCCTCGCGGGTGTAGTCGATGACGTGGTCCGCGCCGAGTGCCCGGACCAGATCGAGTTTGGAGGTGCTGGCCATGCCGGTGACCTCGGCCCCGAGCGCTTTGGCCAGTTGTACGGCGTAGCTGCCGACGCCACCCGAGGCACCGGAGATCAGCACGTGCTGGCCAGGCTGCACCCGGCCGATGGTGACAGCCTCCTGGGCGGTGAGCGCGGATATCGGGACCACCGCGGCCTGTTCGAAGGAGAGGTCGGCCGGCTTCCGGGCGAGCTTGCTCTCGCGGGCCACGGCGTACTCGGCGAACGAGCCGGGCGCGACGCCGTACACCTCGTCACCCACGGCGAACTTGGTCACTGCCGGGCCGATGGCCTCGACCGTGCCGGCGACGTCGCGTCCCAGCACAGGGTTGCGCGGTCCGCGGAGACCCATGGCCAGGCGGAGGAGGTACGGCTTGCCCGTCATCAGGTGCCAGGTGCCGCGGTCGAGGCCCGCGGCGTGCACGCGGACGAGGATCTCGTTGCCGCTGATCTCGGGCCGGGCGACCTGCCCGTGGCGCAGGACGTCGGCCGAGCCGTACTTGTCCTGCACGATCGCCCGCATGGTGGTCGTGGTGGCGCTGGCCATGGCGTTCCTCTGGTGTGGTTGAGGGGCGGAGCTGACTCGGTGCCCCCGCCGTGGACGACCGTGCACCGATGGTATTCGTACTTAGTACGGGCAACGTATCGTACTTTGTACGAAACTGCTATGGTCCGGGCATGAAAAGATCTGAACCCGACAAGACCCAGGAGCGCACCCGGCTCAGCCGGGACCGGGTGCTGAGCGCCGCGGTCGCGGTGGCCGACGCGGGTGGGCTCGGGTCGCTGACGATCCGCTCGCTCGCCCAGGAGCTCGGCGTCAAACCGATGTCGGTGTACTACCACGTCGCCAACAAGGACGAGATCCTCGACGGCATCGTCGACTTCGTCTTCAGCCAGATCGAGCTGCCGTCCACCAGCGGCGACTGGCGGGCGGAGATCCAGCGACGAGCGGTGTCGGCCCGCAGTGTGCTGCGGCGGCACAGCTGGGCGATCGCGCTGATGGAGTCGCGGACGACCCCGGGGCCGGCGACGCTCCGCCATCATGACGCGGTCATCGCAACGCTGCGGGCGGCGGGTTTCTCGAGGGCGATGACCGCTCACGCCTACGCCCTGCTGGACGCTTACGTGTACGGGTTCGCCGTACAGGAGGCATCCCTGCCGTTCGAAGGTCCGGAAACCGTCGGCAGCGTCGCCGAGCCGATCATGGAGCACTTCGCCGCCGGCGACTATCCCCACCTGGTGGAGATGGCGACCGAGTACTACCTCAAGCCGGGTTACGACTTCGGCGACGAGTTCTCCTTCGGCCTCAACCTCATCCTCGACGGTCTCGCCCCCTCAGCACGGTGAGCCGACGCCGGTCGCGGGCACCGGCACGGACGACTTCAACTGGCGGATCCGGTCCATCATTGCCTTCGTACTCGCGTCCTGGTCCAGCTCGGCGTACACCGGCTGCATGGCGCGGTCGAGGGCCTGAAGGTCGGCGGCGGTCGCCTTGACGATCTTGCCGCCGCGATTGCAGTAGGCGGCCGCATTGGCGGCTTCGGTGATTCGGTGCGCGAGAACCCACTCACGGGTCGCCGCGGCGGCCTTCTGCAGGATCTCGCGGTTCTCCGCCGACAACCCGGCGAGCATGCCGGAGTTGGCCACCAGTGTGTTCACCTTCGTGCTGAAGGTGACGTTCGCGGCCGCGATACCGGGGACCGGCAGGGCGTCGGACAAGACGAATCCGGTCTCGGCGCCGGCCAGTGTGCCGTCGCGGATGCCGGCGTCGAAAGCGTCGCCGTTCGCGTCGCTCGGCTTGCCACCGAGCGCGCGGATGGTCGCGTCGCCGAGGTCCGACTTCGCGGTGCGGATCCCTTGACCTTTGAAGGCGGTTGGCGTGAGCAGCGCGTGCTGGAAGCCGAACGGGTGGCGAAGACTCTCGGGCATCAGCGCGAGACCGGTGGCTCCGGCCTTGTCGAGACCGGCCATCAACTGATCCGACATGTCCTTGCTGGTGACGATCTTGTCGGCGAGCGCATCCGACGTCACCAGGAACGGGGCGTTCAAAGCGCGCAGAGTAGTCACGCCTTCGGTGTCCCAGGTGCGGCTGGGGATCATCGCCAGGTCGAGTTCCTTGTCCTTCAGCATCCGGGCGACCACCTGGTCCCATTGCTGGACGCCTTCGCCTGCTGCCTCCCAGACCGGGTAAACGAGGATCTTCCCGCCCGACAACGTTCTGACCTGTTCGACGAACTCCACGATCGCCAGGCCTCCCGGCCGCGAATCGTCGTCGGCGGTTCCGATCTTCAACGACACCGGGCCAGGGTTTTCGACCGTGTCAGGCTCCGGCGAGCTGCCGCTGCAGGCCGCTCCGGTGGCAATCAGCGCGAATCCCAGCGCCCATGCCAAATAACGCGATGGTGTTTTTCTCATGATTTCCCCCTAAACCACCGTCGCACTCCCCGGCTCCGCCCGCCACCTCTTAACGCCGAAACCTTCCAACGTCCGGACCGCCGCAACCGAAAGCAGCTCAGCTCTGGTGATCGCCGCGCAACAAGTGCACCGTCAAAGGAGTACGGCGTACTCGCTTTACGCGAGTAATTGCCCGGTGGCGCCGAGTGAGGGAGTGAGAAAAATGAGCGTTCGAATGCGCTGGATCAGCTCGGCGCTCGTCATTGCGACACTGACGGCAATTCCACTGGGCTGCAGTGCGAACGACGAGTCACCTACCGCGCCACCCTCATCGGCGCCGAGTTCAGCGAATTTCACCAGCCAGGAATTTTCGGTCCCGTTCACCGTCACGCTGCCCAATTCGCTCACCCCGCAGCCGAGCGAGGACACGAAGAACTTGATCAGTTGGGGCGCGCTCACCGGCCAGAACGGCGTCAGGTTTCTGCTTCCGGTCGTGGTCTACCCGGACAGCAAGACTCCGCAGCCGCCGCCTAAGGACTACCCGAGCTACCTGCGTGGGTTGGTGAGTGCCGGAGCGACCTACGTGGACCAGAGCACGACCACCGTCGCCGGTCAGCAGGCGACCCTGATGACCGGCACCACCACAAGCGCACTCGACGGCACACTGGGGTGCCCGGCTGCGACGACCCCGGTGGAGACCTGCTTCGGCCTGCAACCGGACCTCGCGCTCCGGATCGCCGTCGTCAATCTCAACGGCAGGACGCTGGTCGCCTGGGCGAGGACGCAGCAGGGCGACGCCGGCGCACCCGAGTTCTTCGCCGAATTCGAGGCCATGCTCCACACCCTGAAAGTGCCCTGACGGCATGGACTTGTCACCGTGCCGTAGGTGCACGACACGGTGACATCTCGGTGCGGCCCCGCGCGGTCAGGCGGATCTCACCTCGCGGTGGAGCAGCCGGACGAGGCCGAGGGCGAGCGGCAGGACTACCCAGATAGTGCCGGCGACCGCGATGTGCACCCAGTCGCTGCCCTGGAACGTCTGCTGCTCGAAGGCCGGCGCCATGGCGGTGTTCAGGTCGAGCCAGGGCGCAGCCTGCTCGAGTGCGCCCACCATCGAGAAGAGCACGCTCCACGCGATCGGGATCACGTAGTACAGCACGATGGCGGCGGCGGTGTTCATCAACAGCATGCCGAAGGCGAAGCCCTGCAGGATGCCGATCAGTTGTAAGGCGAAGAAGTCGCGGACGTTGGCGGCGCCGACGTTCCAGCTGCCGGCACCGTCCATGAACGCCATCCCGGCCACGTTGCTGAGGGCCGCGACGCCGAGTGCGACGACCACCGCGAGCATGCCGACCAGGGTCACGGCGACCAGCTTGGCGACGGCGATGCGGATCCGGCTCGGTTCGAGGGTGAAGGTGACCAGGCCGGTGCGCTGGCTCCACTCGGCGGTGACGGCGAGGATGCCGAGCACTGGCAGCAGGATGCTCTGCGGGGTCGCGGTCGCACCGACGAAGTTGATGAACGTCAGTTGGTCCGGATCGGCGACGAACAGGAACACGACGATGACAGCGACCGTGATGACGCCGATGGCGGTGAGCAGCCAGAAGCCGGCCCGGGTGTCGACGAGCTTGCGCAGTTCGACCCGCAGCAGACGGCTGAAGGGGACCGGCGTCACGCTCGGATCCGGTGATACTTCGAGGTCGAACGATGCGTGCTGGGTCGCGGTACTCATGCGGTGACCTTCTCTCGTGCGTCGTCGGCGGTGAGCTGCAGGAACATGTCCTCGAGTCCGGCGCCGTCCGCGCCGCGCAACTCGGTGACGACAACGCCGTGCTTCGCGGTGGCCGTGGCGATCTGCTCGCGGGTGGCCTCCACGACGTACGCGCCGTCCGGGATGGTCTGGTAGGTGTAGCCCGCGACGTCGAGGCAGTGGCCCAACGCGTCCGGGTCCGGGCCGCGGACCAGCGTGCCTGCGGCGTTCAACAGTTCCGCTTTGCTGCCGTCGGCAACGATCACACCGCGGCCGATCACGACCAGGTGGTCGGCGATGACCTCGATCTCGTGCAGGAGATGTGAGGACAGCAGGACCGTTCCGCCCCGGTCGGCGAAGCTCTTGAGCAGCCCGCGCATCCAGTGGATGCCGGCCGGGTCGAGTCCGTTGGCGGGCTCGTCGAGGATCAGCACCTGCGGGTCGCCGAGCAGGGCGTGCGCGATGCCGAGCCGTTGCCGCATGCCGAGGGAGTAGTTGCCGACCCGACGGTCGCCCTCGTCGCCGGACAGGCCGACGATCTCGAGCATCTCGTCCACCCGCTGACGGCGAAGGCCCATCACGGTGGCGCCGAGGCGAAGGATCTCGCGCCCGGTCCGCCCGTTGTGCTGCGCTGAGGCGTCGAGGAGGACCCCGACGTGCCGGCCCGGGTTCGGGAGCTTGGCGTACGGGACGCCGAGGATGGTGCTGCGACCCGCTGTTGGCGGGGTCAGGCCGGTCATCATGCGCATCGTGGTCGACTTGCCTGCGCCGTTGGGACCGAGGAAGCCGGTGACGGATCCGGGCTGCGCCCGGAAGGACACGCGGTCGACGGACTGGTGTGCGCCATAGCGCTTGCTGAGTTCTTCGACTGTGATCATGAGGTCGAGCCTGGGCCCGGGCGCCGGTCCGGCACATCGGGCCGCGGTGCCAGGTCCGGCAACCGCGGGATAGACCTGGATAGCCCGCAGTAGGGGGTCGGCTGGTCCGCGGTCCCTGCCTCGAAATCACGTGCCTCCCGTACCGTGGGCAAGGTGGACGCCATCCAAGCCGCTCCACCACCTCCGCTGAGCCGCTGGCAGTCGACGTGGCGCTACCTCTTCGCCATCATCACCGGAGCCGGCTTCTGGACCGCGACCTTCTACAACGCCTACAGCTGGAACCTCCAGCCGTACTTGGTCCTTGATCTCCTCCTCGGCGCCGTCAGCGTCGTGCTGATGCGCTGGAGACGGCGCTATCCGCTGGCCATCGCCCTGCTTGTCAGCGCCATCGGGGGCGTTTCCTCCGCCGCATCGGGGGCCGTGATCGTCACCGCCGTGTCCCTGGCAACCCGACGGAAGTGGCGCGAGATCGTGCCGCTGGCGGTCATGGGTGTCGTCGCTTCTGTCGTCTACTTCGAGACCCAGCCCGGTCAGGCCGCGTTGGCGGTCTCTGTGCTGTTCACGGTGGTCTTCGTGAGCGCGATCATCGCCATCGGCATGTACATCGGCGCGCGCCGCGACCTCCTGGCCACGCTGCGGGAACGCGCCGACCGCGCAGAACGCGAGCAGGGCCTCCGGGTCCAGCAGGCGCAGGTGACCGAGCGGGCCCGGATCGCCCGCGAGATGCACGACGCGCTGGCACACCGACTGTCGCTGGTCGCGTTGCACGCCGGTGCACTGGAGTACTGCCGGGGGCTGAGCGACGCCGAGGTGGCCAATGCGGCCGCTATCACCCGGCAGAGCGCCCACAGCGCTCTCGATGACCTGCACCAGATCCTCGGCGTACTGCGCACCCTCGAAACCGACGCACCACCGGAGCGCCCGCAACCGACGCTCGTCGACCTTCCGTCGCTGGTCCAGGAGGCCGTCAGAGCGGGCACGAGGGTCCAACTGCACAACCAGATCGACAACCTGTCGGGCGCGCCCGACGCGATCGGGCGCAGCGCCTACCGGATGATCCAGGAGAGCTTGACGAATGCGCGCAAACACGCGCCGAACACCGCGGTCGACGTCACCCTCAGCGGTCGACCGGGCGGCCAACTGGTGCTCGAAGTGCGGAACCCGCTGCGGGTCGGCTCCGGAACGAGTGCGACACCCGGCTCGGGCCTCGGACTGCTCGGGTTGACCGAGCGAGCCGAGCTGATCGGTGGCCGCCTCGAGCACACGACGTCCGGCGGAGACTTCGTGGTCCGCGCCTGGTTGCCGTGGCCGGCATGAACGAGCCTGCCGGTGGCCCCGTCCGGGTCGTGATCATCGACGATGACGCGTTGGTGCGGGCCGCCCTCGCGATGATCCTGCGGGACGACGCCGCGATCGAGCTGGCCGGCGAAGCAACTGACGGCGAGTCCGGGCTCGAACTCATCGCGCGGGTCGCGCCCGACGTCGTACTCATGGACATCCGGATGCCACGAGTGGACGGCCTCGAGGCCCTCGCCCGGCTGATGGATCAACCGTCACCGCCCAAGGTGATCGTGCTGACGACGTTCGACGCCGACGACTACGTGGTCCGGGCGCTGCGCGGTGGAGCCAGTGGGTTCCTGCTCAAACACACCCCACCCGCGCAGATCGTCGAGGCGGTGCACAAGGTGGCCGCAGGCAACCACATGCTCTCCCCCAGCGTGACCGCCCAGCTGATCGCCCAACTGGGTGACGACGAGCCGGAAACCCAGCAAGTCATCGATGCGCGGTCGTTGGCCGAGGCCTTGACCGTCCGCGAACGCGAGGTGGCGATCGCGGTCGGCGAAGGCAAGGTCAACGCGCAGATCGCCGCGGAGCTCTACTTGAGCATGGCCACCGTCAAGGCGCACGTCTCGCGCATCATGGTGAAGCTGGAAGCCACCAACCGCGTGCAGATAGCGAACCGCGTCCACGACGCGGGCCTGCTCTGATCCGAGCCGTGGTGACCAGCCTGGTCGCCGCCGCGCAAGGGCTTTCTGGTCCAGACAGGCGTAGAGTGGGGGGTAGTTCCGGAATCGACGACATCCCAGCTGAGGTGCACGCCACACCGGCCCTCTCGCAGGGAAATGTCATGTCCGTACTTCACCGCACCCGAAATACGCCCGAACCTCCCGCACCGGCCACCCCGGCGCCGATCACGCCGGCACCAGCCACGCCGGCACCAGCCACGCCGCCGTCGGCCGTCGACGAGCTCTCGAAACCGCTGCCGCCGCGGGTGCCGCGCACCCGGATCAGTTCCGTCTGGCTCGGGATCTGCGCCGCCGCGGTCGGTCTCGTCGTACTGATCATCTTCATGCTGCAGAACACCGGCAGCGTCGAGGTCAACTTCCTCTGGATGGAGGGCTCCCTGCCGCTCGCCCTGGCCCTGTTCATCGCCGGCGTCGGCACGACCATCGTGGCCACGACGATCGGCGCCGCCCGGATGACCCAACTGCGCCGACTCGTGCGCGATCGCAAGAGCTGAGGTTTGTCGTGACACTCACCGCCAACGATGGCAGGACAGTCATGTCCGCCACCGAACCGTCGACACCACGCCTGCAACTCCAACCAGGCACGGCGATCGAACTCCTCGACGGCGCCTGGTGGCCTCGCTCGACCGATCCCGTCGCCGAGATTCCCGGCCTCGTGCTGGCCATCGACGCGCTCCAAGGGCCGATCACCCGGCTGATGCTCAATCCGAACGACTGGGACAGTCAACCGCGTCGCCTGGCCGTCGACGGACGGCTCGTGCGGCTGGGCTATTTCTCCAGCCAGCCGGCGGGCCTCCTGACCGCGATCTCCGGGAAGGCCGGCTCCCGCGTCGACCTGGCCGTCATCCCGGCAGATACCGCACCGGACACCGCCGACACCGCGATGACGCTCGCCGCCACCAGCGGCAACCGCATCCACGCCCAGGACCTCGTCGGGAGTGTCGTCGACAGTCAGACTCCACACCCGGCGCCGACAGCATCCGAAGACACCTCGGAAACCGAAGGCGGCAACCTCGCCACGGTCTAGTCCCTCGACGTTCCGCGCCGGCGGTGACACAGCCCGCCGGGCTCATCAACTTCCTGCGCCCCGCCCCCAGGAGGGACCGGCGGGGCGCAGGAACGAACGTGGCGCTCGGCACCTGCGCTTGACTCTCCGGTGACCGGAGGGTGAAGCGTCGGTGGGGACAACACCGAGCGAGGGGATCTGCCGTGATCACCAGCATCTTTCCGACCATCTGCGCCGACGACGTGGCGGCCACCCGGGACTTCTACGTCGACCGGCTGGGCTTCCGGGTCATCTTCGACAGCGGGTGGTACGTCCAAATCGAGGCTCCCAGCGGCAGCCGGCCGCAGATCGGGATCGTCGAGCGGGAGCACCCGAGCGTTCCGGAGCGCTTCCGGCTCCGCCCGGCCGGTGTGCTGGTGTCGATCGAGGTCGACGACGTCGACGCCGTCCACGAGCGGATCGGTGCGGCCGGTCACGAGATCGCGCTCAGTCTGCGCAGTGAGGACTTCGGTCAGCGTCACTTCATGACCGTCGATCCCAGCGGCACGCTGGTCGACGTGATCACGCCGATCCCGCCGTCACGGGAGTTCGCGGCGGCGTACGCGCAGTACCTCTCGCAGTGAGAACCGGCCGGCGGTCAGTGCGGAGGGGGCACGGTGAGCGACTCTTCGAGCATCTCGATCATGTCCTCGTGCCGCTTGGCCGCGGTGTCCGACCGGCCGAGGGCGATGATGTCCAGGAACACGCTGCTGACGATGAGTTCCGCGGCGGTCCGCACCCGGGCCGGGTCGGCGACGACGTCCTCGGCGCCACTGAGCACCTCGGCGACGGTGGTGGCCGCTTCGGCGAACAGCTCGGCCGCGCGGGCGGCGATCTCGGGACGTGCCTGCGCTTCCCGGAAGACGATGATCCGGGCCGAGCGGTTGCGTTCCAGCTCCTCGGCCATCACGGTGACCACGGCACGCAACCGCCGGTGCACCGAGCGGCCGCGTGCGGCAGTGAGGAGCACCTCACCGGGTGTCGGCCGCTCGCGGACGATGGCAAGCAGGAGATCCGTCTTGGTGGCGAAGTGATAGAACACCAGGCCGGACGGAACGCCCGCTTCGTGGGCGATCCGCGCTGTCGACGTCGCGTCGTACCCGTAGTCGGCGAACAGGCGCTCGGCGGTCTCGATGATGGCCTGCCGCTTGGTGTTGCGCCCCGGTGCGTGGGTGGTGGTCATGGTTCACCCCGTTCGGTGGCAGACCGGCGATCCCCCTTCAGGTCCGCGGCTGCGCCTGCAGCGCTCCGGAGTGCCTTGAAAACGTAGTCCGGCACCCGCAGACCTTTGCGGTGAGCCCACAGCAACTCGTGTTCGACCCGTCCGACCTGGGTGGCGTAGTGCCGCAGGTCGGCCTCGTCGCCGGTGTTGATGCCCAGGGCCTTCATCGTGTGCCCGAACTCCACCTTCTGCTGCTTGGTGTCGACACCGACCGGGCCGAACGTCTTCCGCCGCAACGTGCGCACCAGCCATCGCTGCCAGGAAGCCAACTGTGGCCAGAGATCACGAGCAGCGAACTGGTAGTAGGCGAAGTGACCGGGTTCCTGGCGGCGGATCGGCGCCACCACGGTGGCCGCGACGGCCCGTTCACCCAGCTCGACCAGGCCGGCATGAAGCTTGTTGTAGGCAAGCACCGCCGACCGTTCGGTGGCCAGCCCGGTCAGGTAGTAGAGCATCCGGCTCATGTCCTGTACGGCGCTCACCCGGCCGAGGGCCCCGAGCACCTTGAGCTTGAGCGACACGTCGGTCACGTTGGGAGTGGCGGCATCGAGACCGGCCTCCACCTGCAGCCGATCGAGGATGATCCCGTGATGCGTCTCCTGCGGGAGCCAGACGTCGGCATAGAAATGCCGGTCGACCTCCGGCGGATCCGGCAGCAACAGGTTCAGCTCGAGCACGTTCCGCTCCACTTCGAGCTCGACCCGCGACATGTAGGACAGCACCGGGCCGAAACGCTCAGCGAGCACGTCGGGCCGGTTCATCGTGTAGTCGACACTGTCGAGTGGGATCGGCGGATGCTCCTCCCCCAGCCGATCGACATGGTCGGCCAACTTCGCCTGATTTCGCCCACGGTCTCCCCGGCGAGCGACAGACACATCCACAAGCGCCATCTGCGGCACCTCACCCCATCGAAGGAATGCCCGATCGATCACCTCCATCGTAGCGAGCAACTGACTGATCAGTCAGTCAGATACCTGTGAAGTCAACAACATCCGCCTGTCCCCGGCCCTCCACAACGGTGCCGCCTGTGGACGGCCGGGCCGCTAGCATCGCGGGAACGCCTGAACCGCAGCTGCGCTCCAGGCGCTCCGTCAGTTCCGCACGACCCAGGGGAGAGCCGCCGTGACCGACCAGACCGCTCCAGTTCCGTCCGCACCGGAGACCGGATACGCACCGGTGAACGGCCTGCAGATGTACTACGAGCTCCACGGTTCCGGCGGGACGCCGTTGCTGCTGTTGCACGGCGGGCTGTTCGACATCGACCAGCAGTTCGGCGAACTGCTGCCGAGCCTGTCCGCGAACCGCCGCGTCATCGCCGCCGACTTCCAGGCGCACGGGCGGACGAACGACATCGACCGTCCGCTGGGCACGGCCGATCTGGCGTCCGATGTCGTCGGTCTGCTGCAGCATCTCGACGTACCGAAGGTGGATGTGTTCGGCTTCAGCGTCGGTGGCGCCGTGGCGCTGCACCTCGCGATCCGGAACCCCGACCTGGTGCGCAAGGCAATCATCTCCTCGGTCTCGTTCCACCCCAGCGGCGACCGGGCGGAGAACGCCGACGCGGTCGGCGAGATGAAGGTCGAGATGATCGCCGGTACGCCGATGGAAGCGGCGTACCTGGCCAAGTCACCGCACCCCGACCTCGAGCACCTCCAGGTGCTGCTGACCAAACTCGGCGGCTACGACCGCGGCACAGCCGGCTGGTCCGACGACGACATCCGCGGGATCGCCGCACCGACGCTGTTCACCGTCGGGGACAACGATGCCGTCAAGCTGGAGCACGCGGTCCGGTTCGCGCAGTTGCGCGGCAGCGACGTCAACGGCGACTTCGTCGGGGTGCCCGCCTCGCAACTGGCGGTCTTCCCGGGCACGACCCACTTCTTCGGTCTCGCCCGCACCGACCTGGTCCGCGACGTTGTGCTGACGTTCCTCGACGCCCCCATGCCGGAGGCCTGAGCCGGGGCCGAATTGGCCCTTGGGGTCACTCGCGAAGTGGACCATGTAGCTGGGCCGGTCGGGACCTAGGTTGGTGGGTATGAGCACAACGACACGGCGGGTGAAGCTCGCCAATCTGGTTCCCGACTTCTATCAGGCGATGATCGCGCTGGACGCGGTCTCCGACGCCGGGATCGACCCCAAGCTGGCACACCTGGTCCGGATCCGCACGTCCCAGCTGAACGGCTGTGCCTACTGCACGGATATGCACTCGCTCGACCTCCTGCACGTCGGCGACGACCAGCAGCGGATCACCCTGCTTCCGGTCTGGCGGGAGGCGCGCAAGTTCTACTCCGAGCAGGAGCAGGCCGCGTTGGAGTTGACCGAGGCGATCACGTTGATCAGCGTTGATCACGTCCCCGACGAGGTGTACGACGTCGCGGCGAACGCGTTCGACGACAAGGACCTTGCACAGTTGATCGCGTTGATCATCACGATCAATGCCTGGACCCGCATCGGTGTCACCGGCCGGATGGAGCCCGGCCACTACAAGCCGAGCTGAGGCCCGACATGGCATCCACAGCCGAACTGTTCCGCGCGCTGCACCACGGCGGTACGCCGCTGGTCCTGCCGAACGCATGGGATCCGGTCAGCGCCCGGCTCGTGGCCGAGGCCGGCTTCCCCGCGGTCGCGACCAGCAGGTCGCCCGCGTCCTCGGGTACGACGACGGGCAGCTGACCCCACCGGAGGAGATGTTCACCGCGGTGGCGCGGATGGTTCGAGCGGTCGACGTACCGGTCACCGCGGACATGGAATCGGGCTACGGCCTTCCGCCGAAGGAGTTCGCCGAGCGCCTGCTGGAGACCGGAGCCGTCGGCTGCAACCTCGAGGACTCGGTCGACGACGTACTCGTCGACCCGGCACAGCACGCGGACTACCTGGCCGAGGTCCGCGCGACTGCCGGAGCGGATCTGGTGATCAACGCCCGGGTGGACAACTTCCTGTACGGCAAGGATGTTGCCGACGGCATCGCGCGCGGCCGCGCCTACCGACGAGCCGGCGTGGACTGCGTCTACCCGATCTTCGCCCCGCTGGAGGTTCTGCCCGAGCTGGTGGCCGGGATCGGCGGACCGATCAACGCGCATACCGCGCCGGATGGCCCGACACCGGCCGAGCTGGCAGCCGCCGGTGCCATCCGGATCTCCTACGGCACCAGCGTGCACAAGCAGATGATGGAGACGCTCCGGCAGCTGCTGCCGTCACTCGCCTAACGAAGGTGGGCCCGTCCCCGGGACGGGCCCACCTCGTCACGTGTCATGTCACCCGAGTCTGAGCGCGTAGACGAGGGCCCAATCCTGGTCGTTCGCGAGCGGATCCGCGACGTACGCGGGCTGTCCGTTGACACAGCTCGGGTAGACGAAGGCACACGTCGCCGAGCCGTCTGCCTGGAAGTTGACCAGATTCGAGCGCAGGATCGCCTCCCCTGCCGCATCCAGCCAGGCGGCCTGCGGCTCGTCGACCAGCTCGCGCGGCCAAGCGGCGTACACGGCCGCACTCAGCACGGACCAGTAGTGCGGGAAGACGTCGCCCCACAACCGCAACCGCCCGAACCAATAGCCGTCCCAATGGCGGATCGAGACATGCCGCAGCCGTACGTCGGGTTGATCGGCGGCGAACGCAGTCAGCCAGGGCAGGCGGCGGGTGAGCTCGGCACCGTCGATCTCGGCGGGCGCGATCCGGTACGCCGCGACAAGCAACTCGAGCAGCGGCGCAACCATCGACTGCTCGTAGTTGACCTCATGCGGCGGCAGTTCGTCGCCGTACTCGATGAACGTGCGCGCGTGCTGGACGAGGTGGTCGCGCATCCTGCCGGCGTCGGGCTCGTCCAGCCGGGTGGCGAGCTCGCTCAGGATCGGGCCGAGGTCGAAGGCGAGGAATTGCGATCCACCGCGTTCGTAGTACTGGTCGAGGATGCGGGCCGCGCCGGCCAGATCGCCCTGGCCGATCAGGAACCGCGCGAACCACGGGAAGTTGTACAGCCGCACATGTCCCTTGTGGATGCTGTCGTCCTGGACCGTCCCGTCCTCGTCCACCACATGCTCGCGGACGAACTGCGCATAGCCGGCGAGCGCCTCGTCCAGCTCGGGCCGATCGCCCCACCCGCGATCGCGGACCTCCTGCAGCAGGAGCGCCATCCCGATCCGCTCACGGGCGTCGGAGTAGTCCCGCCACGCACCGGACAGCACAGTGAGCCCGCTGTCGTTGTCGTACGGCACGAAGGCGTACCTGCGGCTGTCCTCCAGCTCCGGCCGGCGCTGCTTGTCGAGGATGAATCGCACCCGCCGCTCGGCGATCTCGCGCAGCGGCTGATGGAACAGTACGGCGATCCGCGCGGTCCGCTGACCGTCCGTCGCCTCGACGTGCACCACACCCGGCTCGTCGCTGGTCACCTCGCTCGGGCCGGCCCCGGTCAGCAGGATCATCTCACCCACTTCCGCCGCCAACCGGTCCGCGCCGATCAGTGGCTGCCGATCCGCGTGGAAGCCGGGCAGGTCGTCGTACCAGGAAAGCTGCCAGGTCCAGCGGTACGACGCTCCCGGCGCGAGCGTGATCGACGGCTGACCGCCCATCGCGTGCGGTGAACGGGCGTGATCGGTGACGTGGAGGTAGAGGTGACCGCGGATGTTGCTGCTGGTGCCGGGCTCGCGGGACTCGACCGAGTACGCCCACAGCTCACCCTCCTTGAGCTGCAGCCCGAGCCCGGGACCACTGCCGTCCATCGGGACCGCCCAGACCCACGCATCGGCACCACCCGTCCACACGTGCGCGTGGACCGCCCCGGTGAGGCTCTCCCGGCTCGACCGGTAGATGTCGCGGTACGGCGTACTGATCGCGATCGACCCGACCTCGACAGGCTCGGCGCCGGTGTTGCGGAGCTCGTACGTCTCGGTCCACTGCTCACCGAACCGGCGACCGACCCGCAACTCGAGCTCACCCAGTTGGTACAGCAGGTCGATCCCGGTCTGCCGCCAGCGGAGCATCGCCGGGTGGTCGAAGCGGTGGCTGCCACGGTCCGTGATCACGAAGCCCTTGCCCCAGGCGTGCAGCGTGTCGTGCACCCCGCCGTCGTCCTCGAGCAGGACCTGCCGGCCGTCCGGGTGCACCACCTGCTCAACCGCGCCGTCGTCGCCGACCTGGACCGTCCCGGCACCGAATCCGAAAATCTCCACAATTCGCCAACCTATCGATGTCGAGGACCGGTCGTCGGCTTCGTCCCCTGGGTGAGAACAACCTCCCGATGGAAGGATCCGAACCATGACCACCGAAGAGATCGCCGAGATTCTGGCCAAGCCCTACGCCCAGCAACTGCTGAACGGGTCCGAGCCGGCGCGGATGGCGTACACCGGACTCGACGCGGCCCCGCGGGCGATCCCGATCGGGTTCTGGTGCGAGGGCGAGCAGATCGCGATGGCGACGGCGCCGAAGTCGGCCAAGGTCGCGGCGCTGCGGAAGAACCCGAAGGTCGCACTCACCATCGACACCGGCGCCTTCCCGCCGAAGGTGCTGTTGATCCGCGGCGACGCCCAGGTCGAGCTGGTCCAGGGCGTCCCGGACGGCTACCTCGAGGCCGGCCACAAGGTGATGACCGATGAGCAGTACCCCGATTGGGAAGCCGGCGTCAAAAACCTCTACGACGAGATGGTCGTCCTCACCATCACCCCCACCTGGGCCAAACTCCTCGACTTCGAAACCACCATCCCCAAATCCGTAGAAGACCTGATCCGCGAAAAATCAGGCAGCTGACCCACGCGTGCCGACCGCCAAGCCCAACCCAGGAGGGTCAGGACCACCACTTCTGGCGTTGGGACAGGGCGTCGGCGGTTTGGTTGGTGGTGTCGAGGGCGTCCAGTGCTGACACGGACTGCTCGTCGAGTTCGAAGTCGAGGACGGCGAAGTTCTCCTCGATCCGCGCCTTGTGGGTCGACTTGGGGATGACGGACAGGCCCTTCTGGAGTGCCCATCTGATCAGGACCTGGGCAGGGGTGCGGCCGGTCGCGGAGGCGATCTGGCCGACCACCGGATGGCCGAGGTGCCGCCCGGTTCCCAGCGGGCTGTACGCCTGGGCGAGCACGCCCGCGTCCTCACACGCTTCGACCAGCGCCCGGCGGTACTCGAACGGACTGAACTGGATCTGATTCACCGCCGGCTGGATCTGGCTGATCTTCAACAGCTCTTGGAGCTCGGCGGCGCCGAAGTTCGAGATCCCGATCCCCTTGGTCAGCCCGGCTTCACTGGCCGCCTCCATCCCAGGCCAGGCCCACGTCGGCCCACCCTGCGGCCAGTGGATCAGGTAGAGGTCGAGGTAGTCGGTACCGAGCCGCTCCAGGCTCTTCTCCGCCTCGACCCGCGCGTCCCGGCTCCCCGGGTAGAACTTCGTCGTCAGGAAGATCTCCTCCCGGGGAATCCCGCTGCTCTGGATCGCCCGCCCCACACTCGACTCGTTCCCGTACGCCTGCGCCGTGTCGATCAGCCGGTAGCCGACCTCGAGCGCCGCCTCGACCGCGCGCTCACACTCCGGGCCGTCGGACACCTGCCAGACGCCGAGCCCCAGCATCGGGATCTCCGCACCGTTCGACAACGTTCGCAACACCTGGGAGTTGTTCGCAGTCATGCACTTCTTCTACCACGACAACGGTTGTGGGAATCCGCGGAGCACGCGTGGGTTTGTCAGAGCTTGTTGGCGTGGCGGATGACGTCGACGACGTTGGACATCATGCCGGTGAGGTCGTAGTCCTTCGGAGTGTAGACGGCCGCGACGCCGGCCGCCAGCAGGGTACGGGCGTCGGCGTCGGGGACGATGCCGCCGACGACGACCGGGACGTCTTCGAGGCCGGCCTCGCGCAGGCCGGCGACGACCTGCGGGACGAGTTCCATGTGTGAGCCGGACAGGATGGACAGCCCGACACAGTGGACGTCCTCGGCGACGGCCGCGGCGACGATCTGCTCGGGCGTCAGCCGGATGCCCTGGTAGATCACCTCGAAACCGACGTCACGAGCGCGTACGGCGACCTGTTCGGCACCGTTGCTGTGGCCATCGAGGCCCGGCTTGCCGACCAGGAACCGCAGCCGCCCGCCTAGTTCCTCGGAGGTGGTCGTGACCTTCTCGCGGACGGCGGCGATGGCCTCACCACCACCCGAGACACCGACCGATCCGGACACCCCGGTCGGTGCGCGGTACTCGCCGAACATCTCCCGCAGCACACCCGCCCACTCCCCCGTCGTCACACCCGCCCGGGCGCACTCGAGGGTGACCGGCATCAGGTTGTCCGTGCCCTTGGCAGCCTCGCGCAACTTCGCGAGCGCGACCTCGACCGCCTTGTCGTCCCGCTCGGCACGCCACCTCCGCAGCGACTCGAGTGCGGCACTCTCGGCGGCCGGATCGACGGTCTGGATCGCCGTGTCGAGGTCGGCGGTCAGCGGCGACGGCTCGGTGTTCTCGAACTTGTTCACGCCGACGACGACGTGCTCACCCGACTCGATCCGCTGCCGGCGTTCAGCGTGCGACGCGACCAGCGCCTGCTTCAGGTAACCGCTCTCAACGGCCGCCACCGCACCACCCATCGCCTGGACCCGGTCGATCTCCTCACGCGCACCGGCGACCAGTTCGTCCACCTTCGCCTCGATCACGTGCGATCCGTCGAAGATGTCGTCGTACTCGAGCAGGTCGGACTCGTACGCGAGGACCTGCTGCATCCGGAGCGACCACTGCTGGTCCCACGGGCGAGGCAGGCCGAGCGCCTCGTTCCAGGCCGGGAGCTGGACAGCGCGGGCCCGGGCGTTCTTCGACAGGGTGACGCCGAGCATCTCGAGCACGATCCGCTGGACGTTGTTCTCCGGCTGCGCCTCGGTCAACCCGAGCGAGTTCACCTGGACGCCGTATCGCAACCGACGAGCCTTCGGGTCCGTCACGCCGTACCGGTTCAGGGTCAGCTCGTCCCACAGGCGCACGAAGGCGCGCATCTTGCAGGTCTCCTCGATGAACCGCACCCCAGCGTTGACGAAGAACGAGATCCGCTGCACCACGTCGCCGAACCGCTCGGGCGGCACCTGACCGCCGTCCCGGACCCGGTCCAGTACGGCGGTCGCCGTCGACAGGGCGAAGGCGAGTTCCTGCACCGGCGTGGCGCCGGCTTCCTGCAGGTGGTAGCTGCAGATGTTGATCGGGTTCCACTTCGGCACGTTGGCCACGGTGTAGGCGATCAGGTCGGTGGTCAGGCGCAGTGACGCGTCCGGCGGGAACGCGTACGTGCCGCGGGACAGGTACTCCTTGACGATGTCGTTCTGCGTCGTGCCGGTCAGCTCGTCCGGCAGCGCGCCCTGCTCCTGCGCGGCCACCTGGTAGAGCGCGAGCAACCACATCGCGGTCGCGTTGATCGTCATCGACGTGTTCATCTGCGCGAGCGGGATCTGGTCGAACAGCGCGCGCACATCACCGAGATGGGCGATCGGTACGCCGACCTTCCCGACCTCACCCTTGGCCAGCACGTGGTCCGCGTCGTACCCGGTCTGGGTCGGCAGATCGAACGCGACCGACAAGCCGGTCTGGCCCTTGGCCAGGTTCCGCCGGAACAACGCGTTCGACTCCGCCGCGGACGAATGGCCCGCGTACGTCCGCATCACCCACGGTCGATCCTTCTCGGTCGCCATGTACCCGAGAGTAGGACTACGTTCGCTGGTGAGTCGCTACCTCGTGATCGGTGTCACCAGGGTGCTACGTCACATTCAGGCGCTGATCGCCAGCGGGGTGCGTTCCACGCGCAGGATGCGGTGCAGGCGGGTGACCGCGAGGATGCGGATCACCGACGGCATCGGGTGCCACAGGACGAGTTGGCGGCCCAGCAACTGGGTGCGGCGGTGGCTGGCGACCAGGAGGCCGAGGCCGGTGGCGTCGACGGCGTCGACTTCCTCCAGGTCGACGATCACGTCGCCGACCGAGGTGTCGATCACCTGGTTGAGCGTTTGACGGACGTCGCCCACCGTCCGGACATCCAGGATGCCGGTCAGGTGTATGACGTTGTTGTTCGGTGCTGTGTTGTTGTTCGGTGCTGTGTTGTCGTTCGGTGCTGTGTTGTCGTGGGTCGGTGCGAGCATGTCCGTGCCCTCCGCTCTCCCGGCGGCCCCCGAGTCATCGGCCGCACTGCAGCGTGTGCCTGCTTGTGATCGTAAAGACTCCCTGGGGACACGGAAGGTTGCCAAGACCTCGCGACCAAATTATTTCGCGAGACAATGGTGTCCGTGTTCGCCGAGCAGTACTTTCTGTTCCCTCTCGTGGCCATCGCCCTGGCCGCGCTGATGGTACTGCTCTGTCGCTGGGCTTTCTCGAAAGCGAAGGGTGGCTCGCTGGTTCGGCGTGTCGACCTGCGCCCGGCGGAACGGGACTCCTTCGGACTGCTGATCGACGTCCGGACCGTGCCCACCTACAACGAGGCCCGGGTCACGGCGTCGAAGCTGAAGGACTTCGGGATCAAGGCGACCACGGCCCGGACCAAGGACGGCTGGACCGTCTACGTCTGGCCGCAGGACGAGGCCGCGGCCCGCGGGTTGCTCGACGCTCCCTGACAGCTCACCCGATCGCTTGTCCTCCTGGTCTTGTCAGGGGCGTCTAGGGTCGGGGTATGGGGATTCTGCTGGAGCTGGATCTGACCCGCGGTGTACTCGAGACGCCGCCCGCCTCGCCGGTGGCCGCGTTCCGCTCGCGGCACCTGCCGACACTGCGCGAGTTGGTGGCGGCCCTTCGCAAGGGTGCGCGCGACGACGCGGTCGTCGGTGTGGTCGCCCACCTGGGTGGCCAGCGGCTGTCGCTCGCCCAGGTGCAGGACCTGCGTGAGGCGGTCGCGGACTTCCGGACGTCGGGCAAGACCGCGATCGCGTGGACCGAGTCGTTCGGCGAGACCGGCCACGGGACCGTGCCGTACTACCTGGCCACCGCGTTCGACGAGATCTGGCTGCAGCCGTCCGGCGACCTCGCGATCACCGGCATCTCCGTGCAGGCCGTCTTCGTCCGCGGCGCCCTGGACAAGGCCGGCGTGATCCCGCAGTTCGGCAAGCGCCGGGAGTACAAGACCGCCGCGGACACCTTCACCGAGAAGGAGATGACCGAGCCGGCCCGCGAGATGGCGTCGCGGCTGGCCGAATCGGCGTACGAGCAGATCGTCGAGGGCATCGCCGTACGACGCCGGCTGGACACCGCCCGGGTGCGGGCGCTCGTGGACAGCGCACCGGTGCCCGCACAGACCGGACTCGAAGTAGGGCTGGTGGACCGGCTCGGCTACCGCTCCGACGTGTACGACGAGCTGCGGAAGGGCCTCGGCGAGACCACCCGGCTCCTGGCCGAGCGGTACATCCGCCGCGGACCGCGGACTCTGCACGACCTGCGCAAGCAGTTCCCGTGGCCGCAGAAGCCGGTGGTGGCCGTCGTACGGGTCTCCGGTGCGATCAATGTGGGCCGCAACTCCAGCAGCCCGCTCGGTGGTGCCAGTTCAGGCTCTGACACGGTCGGCGCCGCATTGCGTGCTGTGGCCGACAACGAGAAGGTGAGGGCCGTCGTACTGCGGGTGGACAGCCCAGGCGGCTCGTACGTCGCCTCGGACGCGATCCGCAACGAGGTACTGCGGTTGAGGTCCACCGGACGACCCGTGATCGTGTCGATGGGCAGCGTGGCCGCGTCCGGCGGGTACTTCGTCGCGATGCCGGCCGATGTGATCGTCGCGCAACCAGGCACGATCACCGGCTCGATCGGCGTACTGACCGGCAAGGGCGTCGTACGGGATGCGCTCAGCCGGATCGGGATCACGCAGCAGGCTGTGTCGGAGGGCGAGAACGCGCGGATGTACTCCGCACAGGAAGAGTTCACCGACGAGCAGTGGGCGCGGCTGGAGGAGACCCTCGACCGCATCTACAAGGACTTCGTCGCCAAGGCGGCTCAGGACCGCGGGTTGCCCGAGGCAGAGCTGGAGAGTCTGGCTCGCGGCCGGGTCTGGACGGGTGCCGATGCCCACGCCCGCAAGCTCGTCGACGAGCTCGGCGGCTTCCAGCACGCGCTCACGATCGCCTGCAACCGGGCCGGTCTGGACCGCGACAACATCGCGCTCGCCACGGTTCCGCACCGGAACCTCCTGGACCAGCTGCGTGCGCCCACGACGACCGACGACTTGGCCGTCAAGGCTCAGCCCCTCACCCTCGACGGTCTGACCACCGGCATCTATGCCGCGCTCGGCCTGCCGCCGGAGGGTCTACTGCGGATGCCGCTCAACTGGCAACTGGGCTGAGCGACTGCGGCTGGAGTCAGGGCGTGCGTTCGCCTCCCGGGACCCACAGGACGTCGCCGCCGGAGGAGAGATTGGCGACCCGGCCGAGGATGAACAGCAGGTCGGACAGGCGGTTGAGGTAGGTGAGAGCGAGCAGGTTCACCGACGGGCCGTGCGCCTCGACGGCGGCCCAGCCGGCGCGCTCGGCCCGCCGTACGACCGTCCGGGCGACGTTCAGGTAGGCGGCGCCCTCGGTGCCGCCGGGCAGGATGAACGAGCGGAGCTTGGTCAGCCGGCTGTTGTAGTCGTCGCACCAGTTCTCGAGGCGGTCGATGTAGTCCTGGGTGATGCGCAGCGGCGGGTACTCCGGATTCGGCGTGATCGGGTTGCACAGGTCTGCGCCGACGTCGAACAGATCGTTCTGGATCCTGGTCAGCAGCAGCACCAGGGTGCTGTTCAGGTGCCCGGCGGCGATGGCCACTCCGATCGCGGAGTTCGCTTCGTCCACCTCGCCGTACGCCGCCAGCCGCGGATCGGTCTTCGAAGTCGTCGAGTTGTCGCCCAGGCGGGTCTCCCCGGCGTCACCGGTCCGGGTGTAGATCCGCGTCAAGTTCACAGCCATGGAAGGACTCTACGCAAAGGCCAGGATCGGCAAACGCTACAGTCGGCGGGTGGAACGGTTTCGGATCGCGGGTGAGGCACGGCTCGAGGGAGCCGTGGAAGTCACTGGGGCAAAGAACAGCGTGCTCAAGCTGATGGCGGCGGCTCTGCTGGCGGAGGGAACGACGCTGCTGCGGCAAGTGCCGAGCATCCTCGACGTCACCTTCATGGCCCAGTTGCTGGACACTCTCGGCTGCTCCGTGAAGGTCGACGCGGACGAGCGGACCGCGACGATCGCCGTACCGGGTGAGGTCGGACACCAGTGTGACTACGAGCTGGTGCGCAAGCTGCGGGCGTCGATCTCGGTGCTCGGACCGCTGCTGGCCCGGTGTGGTCAGGCGGAGGTGGCGCTGCCCGGTGGCGACAACATCGGCTCCCGCGGGCTGAACATGCACGTCGCGGGGCTGGAGGCGATGGGCGCGAAGGTGCACATCGAGCACGGTTTCGTCATCGCCGAGGCGCCGCAGGGCCTGCACGGCGCCGAGGTCTGGCTGGACTTCCCGAGCGTCGGCGCGACCGAGACGATCATGATGGCCGCGGTGCTGGCCAAGGGCACCACGGTGATCGAGAACGCGGCCCGCGAGCCGGAGATCCAGGACATCGCCGCGATGCTGGTCGAGATGGGCGCACAGATCGACGGCGCCGGGTCGCCGCGGATCGAGATCACCGGCGTGACCGGGCTGCTCAAGCCGGTCGAGCACGTCGTCGTACCGGACCGGATCGTGTCCGGCAGCTGGGCGTTCGCGGCCGCGATCACCAAGGGTGATGTGACGATCAGGAACGGCCACGCCGAGCACCTCGAACTGCCGCTGGACAAGCTGCACAAGGCCGGCGCGGAGATCAGCGTGCTGGAGTCCGGCTTCCGGGTCCGGATGAACGACCGGCCGAAGCCGGTGGACGTGGTCACGCTGCCGTACCCGGGTTTCGCGACCGACCTGCAGGCGTTCGTGATCGCGTTGAACGCGATCAGTGACGGTGCCGCGATGGTGACGGAGAACCTCTTCGAGGGCCGGTTCACGTTCGCGCAGGAGCTGACCCGCCTCGGTGCTCAGATCCACACGGACGGTCACCATGCGGTGGTCCGCGGCGTACCGCGGCTTTCGGGCGCGCCGGTCGTGGCCAGCGACATCCGCGCCGGCGCCGCCCTCGTCCTCGCCGGTCTCGCGGCGGAGGGCGAGACGCTCGTGTCCGCCGCGCACCACGTGCACCGCGGCTACACCGACTTCGCCGGCAACCTCCGTCGCCTGGGTGCGGACGTCACCGTCGAGCCGGACGACGCGGAACTGTACTGGAACTGACCCGGCATTCTCGGTGCATTCTCTGAGCACTTCGTCGTTCGGGAGCGCCGGACCGGGTTAGGGTCTGGGCCATGAGTGAGCGCGTTGTGAAGCCCGTAGGCCGTGGATTCCTCTTCCTGGATTCGCATCCGGACGGCTGTGCCCGGCTGGTCCGTGAGCTGGCCGGCCAGGTCGAGCGTCGTACGCCGGAACGCCGCGTTGCGCTCGTGATCGGGTCGAGCTCTGGCTACGGCCTGGCCGCGACGATCGCGGGTCTCGCGCGCTACGGGATCGACGGGGTGGGTGTGTCGTTCGAGAAGGCACCGACGGCCCGTCGGACCGCGACGGCCGGCTGGTACCGCACGGCCGAGACTGCGGCGCTCGCCGAAGAGCTCGGCTGTGAGTTCCACTTCGTCAACGCGGATGCCTTCGCGGACACCACGAAGGACGAGGTGCTCAAGCTGATCGCGGGGCGGTTCGGCGGGGTGGATCACCTGATCTACAGCGTCGCCGCACCACGCCGCGTGGACCCGCGGACCGAGGAGACGTACCAGTCGGCGATCAAGGCGATCGGCGCACCGCACACCACCAAGAGCCTGGCCTTCGACGGCGCGGATCCGGTGCTGCAGGAGGTCGGTATCGAGGTCGCGACCGACGACGAGATCGCGCAGACCGTCAAGGTGATGGGCGGCGAGGACTGGTCCCGCTGGGTCGAGGCGCTGACCGAACGCGGTCTGACCAAGCCCGGCTTCAGCACGGTCGCGCTCACCTACATCGGCTCCGAGCTCACCGGTCCGATCTACCGCCAAGGCTCGATCGGCGCCGCGAAGGCCGACCTCGAGCAGACCGCGCTCACACTCAGCAAGGACGGCATCCAGGCGATGACGTCGGTGAACGGCGCCGCCGTCACCCAGGCCTCCTCGGCGATCCCAGGCATCGGCCTGTACGTCAGCCTGCTGCACAAGGTCCTCGGCGACGGCCTGCGGACCCCGATCCAGCAGTCGATCGCTTTGTGGGACCAGCTCACCGGCGACACCCCGCTCGACCTCGACGAGGAAGGCCGCATCCGCCTCGACCGCTGGGAACTGACCGACGACGTCCAGGCCGCCGTCCGCGCCCAATGGGAAGCGGCGACCCAGGACAACATCGCAGAGGTCGCCGACGCCGCGTGGTTCTTCTCCGAGGTACGACGCCTGTACGGCTTCGACGTACCGGGCGTCGACTACGACGCCGAGACCGAGGTCGACGTCGCCTGGCCCTAGTTACAGGCCCTAGCTGCGGGCGCGGTACTTGCGCATCTTGTTGCGGGAACCGCAGAGCGACATCGTGCACCAACGACTACGGCCGGCCGGGCTGCGGTCGTAGTACACCCATCGGCAGGTGTCGGCCGCACATGCCTTGAGTCGCGGCCACGTGCCGGCCTGCGTCGCGGCCGCGACGTCGGCCGCGATCCTGGCGACGAGGGCTGGCACATTCCGTAGCCCGTCGGCCGGATGGATCGTCACGCCTCCGTCGGTCGACAGCGCCAACCTCAGCGGTGCCTCGGCGAGCAGCCGGTCGAGGGCCGCGAGCGACTCCGCGGGTACGTCGACGCCGGCGTGAGCCTGGCAGACATCACGAACCGCCTCCCGCAGCGTCAGCACCTCCGCCAGGTCAGCCTGGTCGAACCGCAGATCAGGCAACCCATGGGCGGCGCAGAACGTGCTCAGCTCCGCAGGCTCCGTCAGCGCGTCGCGTTCCATCTCCAGGTCGACGGTGTTGACCAGGTCCTGGACGAGGACGAGCGGCTCCGGGGCCGGAGTGCGCTCGCCAGGCTGAATCACAGTTGCCACGTTACCGCTGTTAGGGCATGATCCGGTAACGGTTACTGGATGAGGCGGAGGTACTGGTAACGGTGGACAGCGATTTCAAGCGCTTCTGGGCCGGGCAGACGGTGTCCGCGGTCGGCACCCACGTGACGGCGGTCGCGCTGCCCTTGACCGCGGCACTCTCCCTCGACGCGGGCGCCGCGGGCGTGAGTGCGATCGCGACGGCGACCTATCTGCCGAGTGCGGCCTTGCCGTTGCTCGCAGGTCACTGGCTCGAAGGCCGGCGGAAGCGCGGTGTCATGATCGCCGCCGACGTGATCCGGGCCGCCGCGGTCGCGGTCATCCCACTCGCCTGGGCGTTCGACCAACTCACCCTGCCCCTACTGGTCGCGGTCGCCTTCCTGGTCGGCGCGGCCAGTGTCGTGTTCGACATCGCGTCGTTCGCCTACCTGCCGGACTTCGTTCCTGAGCAGGACCTGCCGGCCGCCAACCGCGCGTTGCAGGGCTCATCCACGGCTGCACAGGTCGGCGGACCAGGACTGTCCGGTCTGCTGGTGCAACTGCTCGGGCCGGCCATCGCGCTGCTGGTCGACGCGTTCTCCTACCTGGCCAGCGCGGTGGGGATCGGGTCGGCACGCCGTACGGAGGTTGCACCCCATGTCACGGACGCCCGGCCGAGCCTGTGGGAAGGCGTCCGGCAGATCAAGGTCAGCCCGTTCCTGCGCGCGCTCACCGCACATGCCGCGCTCTACAACGCGTCGGCGCAGATCCTGGTCGTGAACCTCGTCGTCCTCGCGGTCAAGGAGCGCGGCCTGTCTGCAGGCGGCTACGGCATCGCGCTGAGCGCGGGCGGTGCCGGCGCGTTCGCCGGGGCGATGATCGGTCTCCGCCTCGCGAAGCGGCTCGGCTACGGTCGGGCATTCCTCACGTCCCTCGCATTGTCGACCGGCCTGCCGCTCCTGCTGGCGCTGCTGCCCGGTCGTGGCGTCCAGTACGGCGTACTCCTCGGCCTGGTGCAATTCGCGGCCGGCATCGGCCTCGGCAGCGCCAACGTCTTGTCCGTGACGATCCGCCAACTCCTGATCCCCCGGGCATCCCTTGCCCGAAGCAACGGCGCGTATCGCACCTTCACCTTTGGCGTGCTCCCGGTGGGTGCTGCGCTCGGCGGCGTGCTGGGCAGCACCTTCGGCACCACGGCTGCCGTTGCGGCCGGAACCGTCGGCATGGCGCTGTCCGCGCTGCCCATGTTCGTCCGGGAGGTCCGGACGCTCGAGACGCCAGTGACTACAGCGGCTTGAACGACACCATCTCGAGGACCAGGTCGCCGGCGTCGTCGGAGGCGCCCAGGTCGACGGTGGCGGAGATGCGCCAGTCGTGGTTGCCTTCCGGGTCGTCGATGATCTGCTGAACCTCCCAGTAGCCGGGGTGTTCCTCGACGATGAAGAGGGCCGGGCCGCGTGCTGCCGGGCCGGTGTTGAGGGTGGAGTGTTCGGCGTAGTACGCCGTACCGGCCTCGGCCCAGCGGCCGGCGTCCCAGCCCGCGTCGGTGTCGAGTTGGCCGAGCTCGGCCCAGCGGTGCAAGGAGACCAGCTCGACGCGGCGGAACATCGCGTTGCGGACCAGGACCCGGAAAGCCCTGCTGTTCAAGGTGATCCGGCGCGGCCCGGTCGGAGTCGGCTCGGCGACCTCTTCGGCCGTCGGGTTGGTCAGCTCCTCCCACTCGTCGAGCAGGCTGGAGTCGGTCTGCCGGACGACCTCGCCGAGCCACTCGACCAGGTCGGTCAGATCCTCGTTCACCTTGTCCGGCGGCACGGTCTGCCGGAGCGCCTTGTATGCGTCGCTCAGGTACCGCAGGACGACGCCTTCCGACCGCGCCAACCCGTAGAAGCCGATGAACTCGCCGAACGTCATCGCCCGCTCGAACATGTCCCGGACCACCGACTTCGGCGACAAGCCGGCGTCGGCAATCCACGGATGCGTCTGCCGGTACATGTCGAACGTTGCCTCGAGCAACTCGTTGAGCGGCTTCGGCCAGGTCACGTCCTCGAGCAGTTCCATCCGCTCGTCGTACTCGATCCCCTCGGCCTTCATCGCGTTCACGGCCTCGCCCTTGGCCTGGTGCTCCTGCGCCCAGAGCACCGCCCGCGGGTCTTCCAGCGTCGCTTCGATGATGGAGACCACGTCCAGCGCGTACTCCGGGCTTTCCGGGTCGAGCAGATCCAGCGCGGCCAGTGCGAACGTCGACAACGGCTGGTTGAGGCTGAAGTCCTTCTGCAGGTCGACGGTCAGCCGCAGCATCCGGCCGTACTCGTCCGGTTCGTCCAGCCGCTCGACGACACCGGCGGTCAGCAGGGTCCGGTAGATCTGGATCGCCCGGCGGATCAGCCGGACCTGGGTCTTGGCGTCCTCGTGGTTGTCGCGGAGCAGGTGCCGCATGCTCGCGAACGCGTCACCGTCGCGGGCGATCACGTTGAGCAGCATCGCGTGGCTGACTCGCATCCGCGACTTCAACGCCTCGGGCTCGGCCGCGACCAGCCGGTCGAACGTGTCCTCGCCCCAGGTGACGAAACCTTCCGGCGGCTTCTTCCGCTGCACCTTGCGCTGCTTCTTCGGGTCGTCCCCCGCCTTGGCCAGCGCCTTCACGTTCTCCACCACATGATCCGGCGCTTGGACGACAACAGTCCCCGACGTGTCGTATCCGGCCCGGCCCGCCCGACCCGCGATCTGGTGGAACTCCCGCGCCTTCAGGATCCGCTGCCGGCGTCCGTCGTACTTGCTCAGCGCCGTCAGGACGACGGTCCGGATCGGGACGTTGATGCCGACGCCGAGGGTGTCGGTGCCGCAGATCACCTTGAGCAGACCGGCCTGGGCGAGTTGCTCGACCAAGCGGCGGTACTTCGGCAGCATGCCGGCGTGGTGGACGCCGATCCCGTGTTTCACCAGCCGTTGCAGGGTCCGGCCGAAGCCCTTGCTGAAGCGGAAGTGCCCGATCAGCTCGTTGATCTTCTCCTTCTCCTCCTTCGAGGAGACGTTGATACTCGTCAGCGCCTGGGCCCGTTCGAGGGCGGCGGCCTGGGTGAAGTGGACGACGTACACCGGCGCCTGGTGGGTGGTGAGCAGCTCCTCGAGCGTCTCGTGCAGCGCGGTGGTGACGTACTTGTAGATCAGCGGCACCGGTCGCTCGGCCGACGACACGATCGCGGTCGGGCGACCGGTCCGGCGGGACAGGTCGATCTTGAACCGCTCGACATCGCCGAGGGTCGCCGACATGAGGATGAACTGGGCGTCCGGCAGTTCGAGCAGCGGCACCTGCCAGGCCCAGCCGCGATCCGGCTCGGAGTAGAAGTGGAACTCGTCCATCACCACCTGGCCGACGTCGGCGAGGGCACCCTCGCGCAGCGCGACATTGGCGAGCACCTCGGCGGTGCAGCAGATGATCGGGGCACCGGCGTTCACCGACGCGTCGCCGGTCAGCATGCCGACCTTGTCGGCGCCGAAGACGTCGCACAACGCGAAGAACTTCTCCGACACCAGCGCCTTGATCGGCGCGGTGTAGAAGGTGCGCTTGCCGTTCGCGAGCGCGGCGAAGTGCGATCCGGTGGCGACCAGGCTCTTCCCCGAGCCGGTCGGCGTCGACAGGATCACGTTCGACCCCGTCATCACCTCGATCAGCGCCTCCTCCTGCGCCGGGTACAGCGAGATCCCCTGCTCCCCCACCCACCTCGCAAAGGCGTCGTACAGGGCATCGGCATCAGTACTGGCAGGAACTTCCTCGGTCAGCGTCATCACCAACCATTGTCCCTTACTACCTAGAAGCCGGCTGAGACCGGGACCGAAGGACAGGAGGTATACCGTTCCCGTCGCCTCGATCCCGCGTGGACTCGAGGCAGAACCGGCCGGCAGGGCCACTACCTCCTGTCCTTCGGTGACCTGTGGACAACCCGAAGCAGGGTTGGACGACCTCAGGCAGCATCTTCGGATGGTGTCTGTTGCCGAGGTCCTCCGGCGGATGGGGCGTCCGGCGCGCTCGGCGGAGCTCGTGGCCGTCACCTCCAGGAAGGCGCTCGCCTCGGCCGTGCGGCATGGCGAGGTGGAGCGGCTGAGGCGAGGGATCTACGCTCTGCCGGGGTTGGCAACCGACCGGATGACTGCGGTCGCCTATGACGCAGTCCTCTCGCACCTGAGCGCCGCGAGGGTGTGGAACCTGCCGCTGCTGGTGGCACCCGAGAAGCCACACATCACCGTTCCGGTGAAGCGCAAGCCGCGTCGTGATCCGCCTGCTGTCCTGCACTGGGCCGAGGTCACGGCGGACGAACGCCGTGCCGGGACGACTTCGCCACTCCGGACGGTTCTCGACTGTGCCCGGCTGCTGCCGTTCGGCGAGGCGCTCGCGGTGGCTGATGCGGCGTTGGCCGGCGGGCTGATCCACCCAGACGAACTGCTCTCCGCGGCTTCCGCGCTCCGCGGTCCCGGCTGCCCGAATGCCCGCCGGGTCGCGGTCTGTGCGGACCGTCGGTCCGGCAGCTTCCTCGAGTCCTTGCTTCGCGCGCTGCTGTTCAGCAACGGCGTGGACGGGTTCGAACCGCAGGTGTTGGTGAACTCCGAAGGCTTCCGGGCGCGGGTCGATCTCGGCCATCGGGAGGCGCGGGTCGCCCTGGAGGCGGAGGGGTATGAGTTCCACGGGTCAGCGAACGACTTCGCCGCGGACTGTGGGCGGTACGACGAACTCGTGACGGCGGGTTGGGCGGTCCTGAGGTTCACCTACCAACACGTGATCGGAAGTCCGGCGTGGGTCGTGGCGACCACCAGGGCGGCCGTGGCGCAGCGGATCGGGGTACCGAAGGACAGGAGGTAGTCAGTTGTTGCCGGTGTCGGCGGGCGTTCGTTGCGGGTGAGTGAGAGCGCAGGAGTCCGAGACCTCCTGTCGTTCGGTCCCCAACCATTCGGCTCGGGAAAGGGACCGCTGGGCGCTGCAACAGGTGCAACTCGTTGAGGTTATATCTATTCAGCGGTGACTTGGCAGAATGAATTCTTCCTCGTGGCGCCGAGTGGGCGCGAGTGTGCTGGTGATGGCGGTGGGCGCGGCGGGCCTGGTGGACTCCGCAGCCCCGGACGGTTCGGCAGCGGCTGGGTCCGCGGCGGCTGACTCGGCGGCGGCCGGGGCCGCGGCGGATGGTGGGCAGGGGTCGCAACTGGTGACGACGTGGGGTGCCAGTGACGACATCGCCGGCGGGACGTTGAACGACATGACGGTGCGGAACATCATGCGGACGAGCGTCGGTGGGCGTGACCTGCGGATCCGGTTGTCGAACGCGCACGGCGACCAGCCGTTGGTCACTGATTCCGTGTACGTCGGGCGACATCAGGCTGGCGCGAGCGTCGTGCCAGGGACGAGCCGGCGGCTGACGTTCGGTGGGAAGGAATCAGTGCGGATACCGCCGGGCGGGATGGCGATCAGCGATCCGCTGCCGGGGGCGGTGCCTGCGCAGACCAGCGTGACCGTGAGTCTGCATGTGGTCGGCACGACGGGCGTGATCACAGCGCACAACCGGGCCATGCAGCACAGCTACAAGTCGACCTCCGGCGATCACGCGGCGGACGAGTCGGCGACGGCGTATCAGACCGAGTCGTCCGCGTGGTTCTTCCTCAACGCGGCGATCGTCACCGCGCCGCAGCAGGTCGACACCGTGGCGACGCTGGGCGATTCGATCACCTCGTCAGTCGGTTCGACGATCGACACCAACCGCCGCTGGCCGGACGTTCTCGCCGACCGGTACGCCGAACTGCCCGAGCACCGGCGACTTGGGATCTCGAACGAAGGGATCTCCGGCAACCGCGTCCTCAACGGCGTCGCGAAGGCCGGCAGTGCCGGGCCGAGTGCGCTGGCTCGCCTGGATCGGGACGTCCTGACCAAGCCCGGTGTACGGACTGTCCTTGTGCTGGAAGGGATCAACGACATCTACGCCGGCGCCAGCGCGGACGAACTGATCGACGGCTACCGCCAGCTGATCACCCGGGTGCACGCCTCCGGCCGGTGCATCGTCGGCGGCACGATCACTCCCGTGGGCGGCTCGTTCGTCTACACGCCCGAGAAGGAGGCGGCGCGGCAAGCCGTCAACGAGTTCATCCGGAACAGCGGTGAGTTCGACGGCGTCGTCGACTTCGACGCTGCGACCCGGGATCCGGCCGACCCGAGTCGCTTGCAGGCTGCATACGACGGGGGCGACGGCCTCCACCCGAACGACGCGGGCAGCCACGCCATGGGCAATGCGGCCAATCTCGACACACTTCGCTGCGACTAGAAGAAGCCGCGCGCACCGCCCTGGGGGCGGTGCGCGCGGCGTTGGCAGGTGGGGCCGGGAACCCTAGGTGCGGGGCGGCGTGGCCCCGACCGCCGGTTGTTACTTGCGGCCTTGGACGGCCATGGCCTCCTCGTACTCGTGGCGGATCGCGTCGCCGCCGGACTTGCGCCAGTCGGCGACAGCCTCGTCCCAGGCCGAGATCTTGGCGCGGCCGAGCTGGATGTCCTTGGTGATCGCGTCCATCCGGGTGTCGAAGACCTTGCCCTTGGTCGACTGGGTCGGCGAGTAGAGCCCGTAGGTCGGCTGCGGGATCGCCGTCGGCAGGATCGCCTTGAGGTGGTTGTGCGCCACGTCGACCGCCTCGGCGTGGCCCGGGAAGTAGACCGGATAGCCGCCGTCGGCCAGGTACTGAACCGGGAACTCACCCAGGCAGACCTCACTGCCGCCGGCCTCGGTCAGCACTGGGTCGGTGCCCTTCAGCGTGTAGTGGCGCCCGGGCAGGCCGAACTTGCGGAACAGGTACTCCTCGGTGCCGAACGGCGCGGCGAACCAGTTCAGCAACCCGAGCAGCATCCGGGTCCGCTCCGGCGAGCTGGGCTTGATCGCCGCGATCGAGTTGTTCGGCTTGCCCAGCAGGAACCGCCCGGTCTTGCCGGCCTGATCCCGCACGACCGGGATCGCGATCGCGAACTCCTTCACCACACTGCGCCGGTAGAAGCTCTGGATCGACGAGTACGAGTCCTGGGTCATCACCGCCGAGCCCTGGCTGAACCAGACCTTCTGGTTGTTCTTCGCCACGCCGTCGGGATGGATCAGCCCATCGACGACCATCTGCCTGCCGATCGAGAGCATCTGCTTGTGCTCCTCGAGTTCCCGGCTGTGCACCAGGCGACCGTCGCGGACCTCCCAGTCGTTCGGCAACCGGAGCATCGCACCCAGCGCCGCCGACGGTGGGAGGGCGAAGGCCCAGCGATTCTTCTTCTGGTCCGTGACCGCCTTGGCGACCTTGATCAACTCGTCCAGGTTGGGCGAACCGAGCTCGACGCCGAGCTTGTCCAGGATGTCCTGGCGGGCCAGCAGCAGGTTGGACGACATCACGCCGCGCTGGATCGGGACCGCCCGGATGGCACCGGAGAACACGCAGCCGCGCCACGACTCGGTGGACAGGTTGGCCAGGAACGGATAGTCGAGGATCGCGTCTCCGGACAGGTACTCGGTCAGGTCCTGCGCCCGCGCCTCGAGGAACTGCGGCAGATAGGCGAACGTGCCTTCGACATTGAACAGATCGCCGAGGGTGTCTCCGGCCACGGCGGTCGCGAACTTGTCGTCGTAGTCGGCGGCCGCGGTGATGGTCAGCCCGATCGGCGAGCCGAGTCTCTTGTTCAGCTCCTGCCAGTACGGGTTGCGGTCGGCGGTCGGCGGGATCGGGTTCGACGTCGGTGCGGACCCGGACACGTCACTGCCGTCCCCGGGCGCGCCGTCGGCGACCTTCATCGGCTGCGCCGGGAACCGGTAGAAGCAGTCCGGCATCAACGGATGACTCCGCGGCAGGTCCGGCTTCGGTCCGTCGAACCGCTGGTACGTCGGCAGCTGCACCGGCTTGTTCAGCGCCGCGATGTCGGTCGATCTGGTCACCGTGGCACAACCGCTCAGACTGCCGATGGCGGCAGCCGCCAATGACCCGCGGAGGAGGCTTCTTCTGCTGATCCGTTTGCTGGTCATGGTCATCCCTTCACCGCCCCGGTCAGCATGCCCTTGGCGAAGTGCCGCTGGAGGAACGGGTAGACGATCAGGATCGGCACCAGAGAGATCACCAGGATCGCCATCTGGATCGACTCCTGCGGCGGAAGCTGGTCGGCCGCCGCCCCGCCGAGATCACCACTGCTGAGCTCGGTGTTGTTGATCACGTACGTCCGCAGCACCAGCTGCAGCGGCCATTTCGCCGTGTCGCTGATGTAGAGCATCGCGCTGAAGAACGCGTTCCAGTAGGCGACCGCATAGAACAGGCCGATCACCGCGAGCACCGCCCGCGACAGCGGCAGGACGATCGACCAGAAGATCCGGAAGTCGCCGGCGCCGTCGACCCGGGCCGAGTCGAGCACCGAGTCCGGGATGCTCATGAAGAACGCGCGCAGAATGATCACGTTGAAGCCGCTGATCGCGGTCGGCAGGATCAGCGCCAGCAGCGAGTCGAGCAGCCCGAACTGCTTCACCACCAGGTAGTTCGGGATCAGCCCGGGGCTGAACAGCAGGCTGAACAAGACGATCATCAGGATCGGCCGCTGCCCGAACGAGCCGGGCCGGCTGAGGCCGTACGCCAGCATCGTGGACCCGGCCAGGCTGATGAACGTGCCGCCGATGGTGATCACGAAGCTGACCGTCAGCGCCTGCAGCACCACGCCACCGTTGAAGATCGTCCGGTAGGCGTCCAGGTTGATCCCGTCCGGCCACAGCACGAAGCCGCCGGAGTTGGTGACATGGGCCTGGCTGGCGATGCTGGTCGAGATCACCCCGATGAACGGGACGATCACCACCACGCAGCAGAGCACGAGCACGATGCCCTTGATCGCCCGGACCGGAAGCCCGGGTGCGTCGATGAGTTCCGGCCGGCGCGGCGCGGCGGCGGGCCGTTCGAGGTCAGTTTGTGTGCTCATGATTTGCGGTACACCCCTGCCTCGCCGAAGACGTGTGCGATCTTGTTGGCGCCGATCACCAGGACGACGGCAACGAGACCCTTCACCAGGCCGACTGCGGCCGAGACACCCCACTGACCTGCGAGCACGCCGTTGTTGTAGACGTAGGTGTCCAGGACTTCGCTGGCCGGTCTACCGACCAGGTTCTGCTGCAGGATGATCTGCTCGAAGCCCACGGTGAGCGAGTCTCCGAGCCGCAGGATCAGCAGCAGGATGATCAACCCGCGGATCCCCGGCATGGTGATGTGCCACAGTTGCCGCAACCGCGAGGCGCCGTCGACCCGGGCGGCTTCGTACAGCCCCGTATCGATCTGCGTCAACGCGGCCAGGAACAGGATCGTCCCCCAGCCGGTGTCCTTCCAGATCACCTGACTGGTGAGCAGCGTGATGAAGGTGTCGGGATTGCCGAGGAAGTCGATCGCCGCGATTCCCTGGGACCGCAAGGCGTTGTTGATCATGCCGCTGCCGCCCAGCACTTGCTGGAAGATCGCGATCACGATCACCCAGGACAGGAAGTGCGGCAGATACAGCACCGACTGGACGATCCGCTTGATCCGCTCCGACAGCAGGCTGTTCAGCAGCAGCGCCAGCGCGATCGGCGCCGGGAAGACGAAGATCACCTGGACCAGCGTGATCAGCAGCGTGTTCTTCAGCGCGTTGAGGAACTCCGGGTCACCGTTGAAGATGACCGCGAAGTTGTCCAAACCGACCCACGCGCTGCGTCCCATCGGGACGAACGGCAGGTACTCCTGGAACGCGATCAGGTTGCCGAGCAACGGCAGGTAGTGGAACGCGAGCAACAAGGCCAGACCAGGCAGCGCCATCAGCAGCAGGACCTTGTCCCGGCGTGCTCGCGCCCACCAGGAGAGCCCGCCGGATGGAGGTGCCGATCTCCTCGCCGGGGCGGTGGTGCCCGGCGGTCCGGAACCGGTCGCACCGGCCGGATCGATACGCTTGGTTTCTTGGATTTCGGGGCTGAGAACTCCGTCTGCTCGAGCCACGCGACACTCCCTGCGTCTCGTCGAACGGCGCTCTACGGCGTTGGAGAGCGCTTACCGTCCCGTCCGATCTTGTCGCTTTTTGGTGATTTGCGCAGGTCGAACGGAGCGGCGTACGAGCGTCGGGAGCCTCGGCAAACGGGTTATGACAGGTGGTGCCAGCGGGGTTCGGCGCCGCGCTGGCGAGCCAGCAGTTCGAGATGGGCCCGGGCCATTCTCACGGTCTGCAAGCACAAGCCGCCGAAATCGCCCATTTCAGTACCGATGGCACCCGCCAGGTCACGGACGGTGAGAGAGCCCTTCGCGCGCAGCAGGCTGCGCGTGAAGCTATGAATGTCGTCGACCCATTCGAGGCTGTCATTAATACGTTTGCGTCCGGCGTCCGCATTCAGGACGTCTCCATGCGACGGCACCAGGAAATCGAAGTCCAACTCCAGGAGCCGGCTGAGGCCGCCGACATAGCGCTCCACGTCTGTATACAAGGGTGCGAGCCATACCGAGCCGTCCAGGAACTGCTGCCCGCGACCCTGGACGTCGTCGAAGGAGAACAGCGTCCGCGACGTCTCATCCAGTACGGCGATATGCCCGGGACTGTGGCCACTTGTGGTGATGACACGCAGCGGACGGTCGGCCGGCAGCAGATCGCCGTCGCGCAGCAGCACATCCACGCGCACCCGCTCATCCAGCATGCCCAGCAACTCGTCCCGTTCGGCCGGCGACAGATCCAGGGCGGCCGGGTCCGAGCCCCACAACTCCGTCAGCAACGTCTCGTTGTCCTCCAGCCACCCGACCTCAGCGGCCGGAGCCGCCACCCGCGCACCACTTGACGCCTTCAAGACGGCGTTGCCACCCATGTGGTCGGGATGCGCATGGCTGTTCACCACCAGCGTCAGATCCGCCAGCCCCAACCCGAGCTTGGCCAACTCCGGCGCCGTCGCCGCCTCGGGCGTGGACGCGATGCCGGCATCGAGCAGCACCAGTTCGGAGCCGGCGTCGATCACGTGTAGCCACAGCGGCAGACCACACACGTGCGGATAGTCCGTCGCCAACCGATGGATTCCCGGTGCGATCTCAGTCGGCACAGGCTCACCGTCCTTCGAAGTCGCCGGTACGACGCTCTGCAAAGGCCGCTCGGCCTTCGGCTGCGTCGCGAGTCCCGAGGGCCACGGCCTGCAGTTCCCGCTCGTACTGGATCGCCGGCTCGAGCCCCATCGACAGGGCGGCCCGCAGGTTCGCCTTCGCCGCCTGGGCTGCGATCGGTGGTCGCTCGGCGATCCGATGCGCCAACTCGGTTGCAGCCGGCAACAACTCGTCGGCGGGCAGCACCCGGCTGACCAGCCCGATCCGCAGTGCCTCCGCGGCATCGATCGGATCACCGGTCAGCAGCATCATCGCGACATCACTCGCCGGCACACTCGCGGCCAGCAGCGCGGTCACCCCACCGCCGCCGATCCACCCGAGCTTGATCTCCGCCGCGGCGAAACTCGCGGTCGACGCCGCCAGCCGGATATCGCACGACAACGCCAGCTCCAGCCCACCGCCGTACGCATACCCGTTGACCACCGCGATCACCGGCGTACGCAAGCCACGCAACGCGTCGCAGTAGTCGCGGCGGTTCCGGAAGTGCCACGGGCCGTCGTAGGCATCGAGCTCGCCGACATCGCTGCCGACCGAGAAGGCCCGATCGCCCGCGCCCGTCACCACCACCGCCCGCACGGACGGGTCCTCGTCGATCCGCGGGATCAGCTCGAGCAACTCGGTGCTCATCGCGCGGGTGGCCGCGTTCAACTTCGCCGGTCGGTCGAGGGTCAACACTCCGACCCGGCCGTCCTGTTCGAAGCGGATCCGGCCCTCATCCATGGCTTGCCCTCCGGTAGTCGTCCTCGATCCGATCGACCGCCGTCGCAAGGTCGGCGGTGTTCCCGAGCAGCGCGCGAACCCGCGACGACAGCTCGTCCTGGAAGCCGATCCACCCGTCGAACCGCGGCCGGATGTACGACGTCGTGAGCGTGCCGAGCGTGGCCGAGTAGTGCCCGTTCCATGCCTTGTCCACCACATCGGACGCCCACACGGCCGCGGTCGCCGACTGCCCGCCGACCGTGGACACGACGTCCAGCTGAGTCCCGACGTCGAGCAGTCCACGCACGTACTTCGTCACAGCCAGCACCCGCGCATAGGCCCGCGGCGTCACAGCCAGCCCAGTGCCGCCTAGCGTGCCGTTGCCCAGCCGATCGTCGGGCCGCAACCGCGGCGCCGCCGACCAGGCCAGCGGCTGACGGTCGTCCAGGCCGGCGCCGTAGTACGCGTAGCTGTAGACCAGCGGGCAGCACACCAGCTCGTTGCTGACAGCAAGCAATTCATGGATCCCGATCGGATCGAGCGAAGCCGCACTCTGATCGCTCCGCCGCCACACCTCACGCAGCAGCTCGAGAGCCGCCACCGCGCGCGACCGATCAAGCAGTCCGGCCCCCGAACGATCACCCGCCAGGCCGAGCAGCATCAACCCCGCATGCGGCCCGGCAACACACAGCACCACCCCGGACAGGTCCAGAACCTCGGTCCAGCTAGCAGGCGGCCGGCGAAGCAGGTCGGGCCGGAACAGGCAGGTCTGCGTCGCGGCATCCAGCGGCACCGCCCAGCCGTACCCGTCCAGCCGATAGCTCTCCCACGTCGGCTCGACCGCCCGCGACCGCCAGACCTTCAGATCCCGCGCAGCGAACACATCCTCCACGGGCAGGATGGCCCCGGCCTCCACCGCGGCACCCAGCCCTGGATGGTCGATGACGAGCAGGTCGTACTGCGAGGCCAACTCGGACAGCGGCGTGGACTCGAAGCCGGCCAACGGCTGCCGGTCCCACTTGACGCGCACACCCGGCGCACCGCCGGCCGACTCGAATGCCTCCAACGGACGATGCCCCCGCGGATGGTCCCAGGTGAGCCCCCGCAACTGGACGGTCACCGAGACACCACCACGCCGTCCCGCACGAGTTCCGCACGACGTTCAGCCGGCACGCCAAGCTCCGCCAGCAACTCGTCCGTGTGCTCACCGGTCAGCGGTGCAGCGCGTCGTACCTCGGCCGGCGTCCGGCTGAACCGATACGGGAACCCCGGCGTCGTCACCGTCCCCTCGGTCGGGTGCTCGTACGTCACGAACGACCCGTTGTGCAGCACCTGCGGGTCCGACTGGATGTCGGCGTAGGAATACACCGGACCACACCAGACACCGCGCTCCCGCAACTTCGTCAGCCAGTGGTCGGTCGACTCCCGGGTCAGCGCCGCCGAGACGGCCGCGGAGATCTCGTCCCGGCGGACGAACCCGTCCCGCTCCGCATCGAGCTCGGCCAACGCGGGTACGTCGAGCACCTCGGCCAGCACCGGAAGCTCGGCAAAGGCCAGTGAGAGGTAGCCGTCAGCGGTGCTGAAGATGCCGTACGGCGCCCGGATGTAGCTGTGCGCGTGCACCTCCGTGGACCGTGTCTGGGCAACCCGACCGACCGTGTGCACGGACAGTTCCTGCATCTGCATCGCGATCACGGCGTCCAGCATGTTCACCTGAACCAGCTGTCCTTCGCCGGTGCGTTCGCGATGGAGGAGGGCGGCGAGAACGCCCTCGAACGAGCTGTAGGCAGTCACAGCATCAGCCAAGAAGTACGGCGCTGCCACCGGCGGCTCACCTGGTCGACCGGCACTGAACAACGCACCGCTCATCGCCTGCACAAGCAGGTCCTGTCCGGGCCAGGAGGCGTACGGGCCGGTCTCGCCGTACCCGGACACCGAGACGTACACCAGGTCGGGTTTCAACTGACGCAGAGTCTCGTAGTCGACGCCGAGTCGAGCAGCGACCCCAGGACGGTAGTTCTGCAGGAACACGTCCGCCGTACGCACCAACTCATAGAGCAACTCGCGGCCCTCGTCGGACTTCAGGTCGACTGCGAGGCTGCGCTTGTTCCGGTTCAGCGACAGGAACGACGCGTTCACTTCGTTGCCAACAGCACCACCGGCGGCCGTCTGCCGCTGCCACTCGCCTCCGACAGGCTCGACCTTCACCACGTCAGCGCCGAGGTCGCCGAGCCGCATCGCGGCCAGCGGTCCGGCCATCGCCACCGAGAGGTCGAGCACGCGGTAGCCGTTCAGGATGCTCATTGAGCCGTCCAGCCGGCGTCGACAGGCAGTACGGCGCCAGTAATGAACGAGGCGTCGTCGCTGGCCAGGAACGCGATCGCAGCCGCGACCTCATCTGGTTGCCCGATCCGGCCGAGTGCGTGGTGCCGGTCGACCATCGCCTGCATCGCTCCAGGATCATCCTCGCCGCCGACCTTGCCGTTGCGGATCAGTGGTGTGTCGATCAGCCCGGGGGCAACGCAGTTCGCCCGGACCCCGGCCCGGCCGTGGTCGAGTGCCATCGCGCGGGTCAGGTTCTCCACGCCGGCCTTCGCTGCGCAGTACGCCGACCGGTTGCGCTCCCCGACCGTGCCGATCGCCGACGAGATCGTCACGATCGCGCCACCGCCCTGCTCGATGAACCGCGGCAGCACCGCCCGGCAGGAGTTGTAGACGCCAGTCAGGTCGACGTCGAGGATCGTCTGCCACTCGGAGGGAGTCGTGTTCGGCACGGTGTCGCAGACGTCGACCCCCGCCGCGCTGACCAGGACGTGCACCGCGTCCAGCGAGGCAACGATCTCCTCGGTGCGGCCGAGGTCGGTGACATCCAACCGGAACCCGCGAGCAGTGCCCCCGAGTTCGGCGGCGACCTTCTCCGCGGCGTCGCCGTCGCGATCGCAGACCACCACCGTGCCGCCCTCGGCGGCGATCCGGCCGGCCGTGGCCGCGCCGATCCCGGAGGCACCTCCGGTGATCAGCGCGACCTTGCCCGCAAAACGTTGCGTGTCCATAGACCTCAGGGCTTCTCGTAGGGGAAGGACGGCAGTACGCCGATCTGGTCGTACTGCATCCGGGAGTCGTCGAACCCGGGCTCCCAGCTGACGTTGGCGAAGGTGTCGCACGGTCCCGCGGACGGCCCGTGGTACGGATCGCTCTCGGTGTTCGTCACCTTCACGTCGGAGAACGCGAACCCACAGCCGCCGAAGTCCATGTGCACGCCGTACGGCTTGCTGTCCGGCATCGACGGATCGGCGTTGGCGTCGTCGATGATCAGCTGCGACACGGCCGCGTCCGGGGTGTACGGCGGCTGGTTGCGGACGCCGTACGCGTAGAACGGACCGGTGTCACCGCTGTCCTTGGCCAGGTGCGACAGCCGCACGTGGTGGACGGTGTTGCCGCCGGTGTAGTTGTCCTGGTTCGGGACCTCCGGTCGCGACTCGATGCTGATGCCGTACCGGGCGCCGTGCTCGACGACGGTGTGGCTGATCTCGTTGCGGCCGCTGTTCATGATCTCGAAACCGGCCGAGTCGCCCGGGACCAGCTCGCCGATGTGATGGATGTAGTTGTTGGTGAAGGTGTTGCCGTGGGCAAGATCGCCCTCACCCGGCCACCCGCCTTCGACCTTGATGCCGTCGTTGCCGAGATGCTCGAACAGACTGTCGGAGACCGTCGTCTTCTCGTTGGCGAACAGCAACTCGATCGCCGTGAACCCGGTCTGCTGCAGATGCAACCGGGTCAGCTGGACGCCGCGGGTGTTGGTCAGCGTGATCGCGCCCCACCGGTTGCGCGGCAGCTCGATCTGCGTGTCGTACTTCGGGTACGGGCGTTTGTAGCCGGAGTCACCGGTGCCGTTCCAGCCGTAGCGGTACCACTCCATGAAGTCCGTGTGCTGGATCGCGAACCCGTCGAGCGTCAGGTTCTCCACCCGTCGATTCACCGACGCGCCGGCGATCGAGAACACCTGCGTCAACTCCGGGCGCTGGACCGTGACGCCGTCCATCGTGCCGCCGGCCGGCTTGTAGTACAGCTGCTTGGCCGGGTAGTCCAGGTAGTACTCCCCCGCCTGGTCGAGCAGGCTGAGCGAGTTCTGCACGAAGTACCTCGAGCCGCCGCCGGAGTTGATGAACCCGTGGCGCGCCGGGTAGACCAGCGTCGTCCGCCCCTTGGTGAAGTTGATGTCCAGCAGCGGCACCATGTCGGTGAACCACGACCAGGATCCACCCGACCAGACCGTGACCTGGGCAGGCCACGACGTACCGAGCCGCAGATCCCAGGCCGGATCCCAGTCACCGGCATTGAACCCGATCTGGTCCCGGACCGCCTCCTTGGTCGGATCGAACAGGATCGAGCGCAGGTACGGCGCCCATTCCGCGTCCGACCGCCGGTTCGGGTACCGCGCGGTGGTCGCCCGCTTCCCCTCGGCGTACAGCGTGTAGAACGGCTGGTCCACGTCCACCGGCGCCTTGAAGATGCCGTCCTTGTACGGCGTCCAGCCGGTGACCTCGGTGGCGCCTTCGAACACCGCCTTGCCCGGACCGTCGGCACTTCGGTAGACGACCTGGCGGCCGTTCGACCCGGAGTCGCGGTCGTCGAAGGTGATCGTCTTGTCGACCTTGTACGTACCGGCCTTCAGGTTGACCACCAGGTCGCAGGACAGGTTCTTGTTGAGGTTGCGCGTGCGGATGGTGTCGCGGGCATGCTCGACCGTCCGCCACGGCTTGGCCTTGCTACCGATCGCCGAATCGTTCCCGTCCGGCGAGACCCAGAAGGACGTGCATCCGGCCTGGTCAGCAGCCGGCGATGCACCGGCACCCAACGCCGAGCCGCCGAAGACCGCCGCGGGCACCAGCAGACCGACCGCGAGACCGATGATCAAACCTGATCGTGTCGACATCGCGATCACCGCCCCGCCACGTCGTAGGGGAAGGTGGGCAGCACACCGATCTTGTCGTACTCCATCTTCGAGGCGTCGAAACCCTCGGCCCAGTTCGCGTTGGTCACCTGGTTGCACTGGTACGACTGGTACTTGTCGTCCGTCACCTGGCCGACCTCGATGTCGGCGAAGCTGAAGCCACAACCGCCGGCGTCCATGTGCACGCCCCGGGTGCCGCTGTCCGGCATCGAGGCGTCCGGGATCACGTCGGTGATCACCATCTGCTTCACCGTGTTCTGGATCGGATGCGGCTCCTGGTTGTCGACGCCGTACGTGTAGAAGGCGCCCATGTCACCGCTGTCCAGACCGGTCTCCTCCAGCCTGATGTAGGAGAAGTTGTTGTTCAGTGCGTACCCCTCGCCGTCCTTCACCTCGGGACGGGCCTCCAGACTGATGCCGTACCGCGCACTGTGCTTCACCACGATGTGCGAGATCTCGTTGTTGCTGGTGTCCATCAGCTCGAGCCCGGCCGCGTCACCAGGGACCAACTCACCGATGTGGTCGATGTAGAGGTTGGTGAACGTGTTGTGGTGGGCGACGTCGCCCTCCCCTGGGTAGCCGCCCTCGACCTTGATGCCGTCGGCACCGATGTTCTCCAGCAGGCTGTCGGAGATCTTCACGTGGTCGTTGGCAGCGTTCAGGTAGACACCGTGGTAGCCGGTGTCGCGCAGGTGCAGCCCGGACAGGCCGATGTTGCGGGTGTTGGTCAGGGTGACGGCACCGAACCGGTTGCGGGTCATCTCGATCTGGCGGTCGTACTCCGGATACTTGTGCTTCTGGCCGGAGTCACCCGCGCTGATCCAGCCGGAGCGGTACCACTGCATGAAGTCGGTGGACGTGATCCCGAGCCCCTCGAAGGCGATGTCCTGAAGCCGTCGCGTCGGCGAGGCCCCGGCCAGCGACAACACCTCGGTCTGCGTCGGGCGCAGCACCCGCTTGCCGTCCATCGTGCCGCCGCGCGGCTTGTAGTACAGCTCCTTCGTGGCCCAGTCGAGGTAGTACTCGTCCTCGGCGTCGAGCAGGTCCAGCGAGTTCTGGACGAAGTACCGCGAACCGGCCCGGGAGTTGATCATCGCGTACCGGGTCCAGTAGTCCAGGATGACCTTGTTGTCCTTCCAGTCCGCGTTCTTGATCGGCACCGTGTCGGTGAACCAGCTCCACGAGCCGCCGGACCAGATCATCAGCTGAGCCGGCCAGTCGGTGTAGCTGTTCAGGTTCCAGGTCTCGTTCCAGTCGCCGTCGGTGTAGCCGACCTGGTCGCGGACGGCCTCCTTCTCCGGCTCGATCAGGACCGATTCCAGGTACGGCGCCCATTCCACGTCCGACCGCCGGTTCGGGTACCGGGCCGTGGTGGCGCGCTCGCCGTCGACGTACAGGGTGTAGAACGGCTGGTCGATATCCACCTTCGCCTTGAAGATGCCGTCCTTGTACGGCGTCCAGCCGGTGACCTCCTGCGCTGCCTCGAGCACAGCCTTGCCCGGACCGTCCGCGCTCCGGTAGACGACCTGGTGGCCGTTCGACCCGGAGTCACGATCGTCGAAGCCGATCGTCTTGGCGACCTGGTAGGTGCCTGCCTTCAGGTTCACCACCAGATCGCAGGACAGCTGCCGATTCAGACCCCGCGCACGGATCGTGTCACGGGCCTGCTCCACGGTGCGCCAAGGCTTCGACTTGGTTCCGGGTGCCTTGTCGTCGCCGTCCGGGGCGACCCAGAAGGACGGACAATCCGCGGCCTCTTTCTCAGGCGTGACACCGAGAGCGGAACCGGCCCCGATCACCAGACCTACGCCCAGAGCCAGCCCGACTGCCAGACTTCGCTGCGGCCACACCGCGATCACCGCCCCGCCACGTCATAGGGGAAGGTGGGCAGCACGCCGATCTTGTCGTACTCCATCTTCGAGGCGTCGAAACCCTGCACCCAGTTGGCATTGGTGACCTGGTTGCACTGGTACGACTGGTACTTGTCGTCGGAGACCTTCCCGACCTCGATGTTGGCGAACGAGAACCCACAGCCGCCGGCGTCCATGTGCACACCGCGGGTGCCGCCGGCGTCCGGCATCGACGGGTCGGGGATCACGTCACCGATGACCACCTGCTCCACGGTGTTCTGCACCGGGTGTGGATCCTGGTTGTCGATGCCGTAGGTGTAGAACGCGCCCATGTCACCGCTGTCCAGGCCGGTCTGGTCCAGCCGGATGTACTTGAAGCTGTTGCCCGACGTGTACTGATCGCCGTCCTTCACCTCCGGCCGCGACTCCAGGCTGATGCCGTACCGCGCGCTGTGCTTCACGACGATGTTGGAGACCGTGTTGTTGCCGGTGTCCATCAGCTCGATACCGGCCGAGTCGCCCGGTACCAGTTCGCCGATATGGTCGATGAAGACGTTCGAGATGGTGTGGTGGTTGCTCAGGTCACCTTCACCCGGCCAGCCGCCTTCCACCTTGATGCCGTCGGCACCGATGTTCTCCAGCAGGCTGTCGGTGATCCGGGTGTGGTCGTTGGCGAACAGCAGGTAGATCCCGGTGAAGCCGGTGTCGGACAACCGCAACCGGGTCAGGTCGATATTGCTGGTGTTGGTCAGCTTGATCGCACCGAACCGGTTCCGCGGCATCTCGATCTGCCGGTCGTACTCCGGATATTTGTGCTCGAGCCCGGCGTCCCCACTGGACACCCACCCGTTGCGGTACCAGGTGACGTAGTCGGAGTACTGCACCCCGAGCCCGTCGAAGGTCACATCGTGCAGCCGCTGATCAGGCGAAGCACCAGCCAGATCCAGCACGGTCTTCACGGTCGGCCGCAGCACCCGGACGCCGTCCATCGTGCCGCCGCGCGGCTTGTAGTAGACCTCGCCGGCCTTGTAGTCGAGGTAGTACTCGCCCGCCTGGTCGAGGAAGCTCAGCGAGTTGTGGAAGAAGTACCGCGAACCACCACGGCTGTTGACCATCGCGTAGCGGGTCCAGTGCTTCAGCGTCGTCTGGGTCTTCTTGAAGTTGGTGTCGAGCAGCGGAATCGTGTCGGTGAACCAGCTCCACGAGCCGCCCGACCAGATCGTGATGGACGCCTGGCTCAGGTCCCAGGTCGGGTCCCATTCCCCCGGCGTGCCCCACAGCCAGTTGCGCACGTCCATCTTGTCCTCTTCGTAGAGGATGGACGTCAGGTACGGCGACCAGGTGTCCTCGGTGCCACGGTTCGGGTACCGGGCGTTGGTGGCCCGCTTGCCGTCCTCGAACAGCGTGTAGAACGGCTTCGACGGGTCGACCTTCGCCTTGTAGATCCCGTCCTGGTACGGCGTCCAGCCGGTGATCTCCTCCGCACCGGACAGCGTCGCCTTCCCGGGGCCGTCGACACTGCGGTAGACGACCCGGTGCCCGTTTTTGCCGGAGTCGCGCTGGTCGAGCTGGATCGTCGAGGAGACCGGGTACTCGCCGGCCTTCAGGTTGACGGTGATGTCGCAGCCCATCCGGTCGTTGAGCTGCTTGTTCCGGATCTCGTCGCGGGCGCGGGTGATCGTCTTCCACGGGCTCTTCTCGGTGCCCTTCGCGGCATCGTCGCCGTTCGGTGCGACGTAGAAGTTCTCGCAGTTGGCCGCACCGGCGGGCTGGGTGTTCAGCTGGACGGCAGCCACGGCCACCAGGGCAGCGGCTACCACCCCGGCGCCGACGCTGAGCGCCGTACGCTTGGTTCTCTGTCTGGACATGTGGGCGGGGTCCTCTCAGGGGTTCAGTCGCCGGCGGCGGCGTGACCGTTCTGCGCCGGATTCTGGGCCGGATTCTGGGCCGGATTCTGGGCCGGATTCTGGGCTCGCCAGCGCTCGTACTCGAGGCGGGTCTTCTCGGTCAGGGGGTAGTAGTCGCGCAGCGGCGCGCCTTCGTCGATCCGTCGACGGCTGAACTTCTCCCACGCGTCGTGCTCGGCGGCCGCCTCGACGACGGCCTCCGCACGACGTCGCGGTACGACGACCGCACCGTCGTCGTCGGCGACGACCAGGTCACCGGGCAGCGTCAGGACGCCGCCGACCGCGACCGGGACGTTGTACGCCCACGGGAACAGTTCGGACTGGGACGCGTAGTGCGGGGTGGCGCCGGTGGACCAGATCGGTACGTCGAGTTGCGACACCCGCGGCACGTCGCGGATCCGGCCGTCGACCACGATGCCGGCGCCGCCACGGAGCTTGAAGTAGCGGACCAGCATGTCGCCGAAGCAGCCGGTGGTGTGGCTGCCGTACGCCTGGACCACGAGCACGTCACCGGGCTGTACCTCGTCGAGCACGGCCCACAGCGCCGTACTGCGCTCGATGTACTCCTGCGTCTGGCCGTCGGCGATGTCCTCCCGCTGCGGCATGAACTGCAGCGTCAGTGCCCGGCCGACCACCTTCTTGCCGGGAAACATGCTGGTCGGACCGTCGACGAAGGTCCGGCGGATACCCTGTCCGTGCAACCGGGCGCAGGCGGTGGCCGACCCGATCTCGGACAACCGGGACACCAGGCCGGGATCCGGTGCCGGCGGGTTCTCGCCGCGCACCGGCAGGTCCCAGACCGGGGCGACCGGGGCTTGTTCGATACCGCTGCTCATATGTCTCCTCAGTCAAGCGCCACGTGCGCGGCGCGATAGGCGTTACGGGTCAGCCGCAGCTCGAGCCGGATGGTCCGGCCCGGCCGCATCGTGACTTCAAGTCTGTTGCCGCCGACAACGATCGTCGCGGTGCCCGGCGTCGGCGGCGGCGACGTGTAGGCGGGCGACGGGCCGGGGTACGCACCGGACGCGGTGGTGACGACGGCCTCGTCGATCCGGTCGGTGCCGAAGCTGCCGGCCTGGACGATCACACGGCGGGTCTGGGTCGCGGACAGGTTGACCAGCTGCAGCCCGGTGCGATCGGGCTCGACCGTGTCGACCAGCGCGGCGACGTCGGCCGGGAGACCGGGACGACCGCGTTCGGGGTCGAGGTACAGCACGCGCAACGGCAGCAGACCACCGTTGTAGAGGAGTTGCGGCGTACCTGTGGTCAACTGCAGCAGGGCCTCGGTCGCGACTGGGTTGTGCCGTTGCCAGTGGTGGATGTTCATCTCGGCCGGGTCGGTGGTGTCGACGGCCATCAGGTCCATCCGGCGCTGCACCTGGGAGAGCGCGACACCGAGCATCGCCTCGGGATAGCCGGGGTTGTCCCCCGCGAGGTAGGCCAGCCAGGGCGCCTCGTGACCCGCGTCCTCCTTGTTCCGGAAGTCGCGCACGGTCCGCCAGTCGTAGCCGCTGCGCTCTCTGAGCTGTTGCAGTCGTTCGCGATCGGAGGACTCGAAGGCGGACTGCCACAACCAGATCGGCAGACCCAACTGCGGCGGCTGGTAGTCGAACCACCCGTCATCGCCGTGTCGGTTCGGGATCAGCAGGGTCGGGTTCGCGCAGTCCTCGCCGAGCTCGGCCTGCCAGCGGTCCCGGATGCTCAGCTCGGTCTCGTCAACAGATGCTGTGGTGCCACGCTCGTACAGGTGGTCCAGCAGCTTCCGTGCGATATCGAGTCTGTTCGAGTCCCCGGTCAGGAGTACGCCGTTCACCGCCGCGATGCAGGCTGCGGAGCCGACGCTGTATACGCCATGTGGCCAGTTCCAGCCGTAGTTGCCGCCGTACCAGCGGCCGTCGTGCAGCTCGCCGACCTCACCGCTCGGACCGACGTTGTCCGGGAGCAGACCGCCGTTGGCCGCGGCGCGTTCCTGCCAGGCGTCGAGATACTCCAGCGTCCAGGCCGCGAACCGGTCGTTGTGGTCGTAGAGCCAGGCGTTGGCGGTCAGCGTGGTCGCGGCCAGGTTCACCGCGACGTCACCGGCACCGAGCCGGCGGATCATCTCCGCACCCATCAGGTCGGCCTTCGCCGGATCCTTGAGGTCGTCCCAGGTCTGGATCCCCGGTACGCCCGCCAGCGGCAACCCGAAGATGCGCATGTTCGTGAGGTCGGCGCCGTACGAGCGCCACTCGTCGTTGATGCCCCAGCGCGGACCACCGCCACCGTTGTGTGGTGCGCGGATCGTGCGCGTGGCCGCGTCGTAGTTGCCGGCCGGCGAGCCAGGCAGGTACATCTCGGCGAACCGGTAGGCCCGCTCGCGGAACTCCTCGTCACCCGGGTCGGCCGCGCACAGCGAGTAGAAGAAGATCATCGACTCGCCGATGTGGAACCAGTCGTAGCCGCGCTCGAACTCGTCGACCAGGAAACCGAGATCGGTCAGCTGGCGGGTGACACCTTCCCAGTGCCACTTGGCGACGTCGATCAGGTCGTCAGCACCGCCGAGCTGGTAGAGCACCGGCCAGTTCACGAATGCCTCGTAGAAGTCGTCCGCGCCGTCCCGGCTCGGCACCGGTCCGGCGTACCGGAGACTGCCGTCGGGCAGGCAGTAGCGTTCGCGGAACAGCCACCAGCCCTCGTCCATCACGTCGAACAGGCGGCGTTGCATGATCGCCCACGCCGGTGGGCTGCCGATCGGCGTCTCGGCGACGACGCGGGGCGTGGCTGCGGCGGCGGCTGCGGTGGTGGCATCCAAGCTGCTGGTCATCGTCGTCATCCCTTCGTCGCTCCTGCGGTGAGGCCGCTGATCACGTGCCGTTGCAGCAGCACGAAGACCACCAGCAGCGGCGCCACGGCGAGCAGCAGCGTCGGGAAGACGACCGTGTAGTCGGTCGAGTACTGGCTCACGGCTGCGTAGACGCCGGTGGTGACGGTGTAGAGGCCGCTGCCCGGACCGAGGATGATCTGCGGGTTCACGAAGTCGTTCCACACCGAGAAGGTGTTCAGGATGACCATCGTCACCACGGCCGGTTTCATCAGCGGGAAGACGATCGACCAGAAGATCCGGTGCTTACCGGCGCCGTCGACCGCGGCCGCCTCGTCCAGGCTGGCCGAGATCGTCATGATGTAGCCGGCGTACAGGAAGATCGAGAACGGCAGGGTCAGCGTCGTCTCGAACAGCACGAACCCCGGGATGGTCCCCATCAGGCCGAGGAACTTCAGCGTGTAGACGACCGGGATCACCAGCACCTGGCTGGGGATGAACGTGCCGGCGACGAACAGCAGCAGGAGCACGCGGTACTTGCGCTCGGTCCGGCGGGCGATCACGTACGACACCGGCCCGGCGAGTGCGACGGACAGCACGTTCACCGAGACCACGAACAGCGCGGTGACGGCGTACCCCTTGAGGATGTTGAAGTCCGGGTTGGTCCAGGCCTTCTGCAGGTACTCGGTGGTCAGCAGGTCCGGCGACAGCGAGAACGGGTGGGTGAGGATGTCCTGCTGCGACTTGAACGCGCTCACCACGAGCAGGTACATCGGGACGAGCATCAACACACTCGTCACGACCAGGAACGCGATCCGGCCGGCACCTTTGAACTTGACGGGAGCGGGCCGCGCAACCGTCGTACGAACCCTGGCCAAGCGAATCGAACTCATGCCTTGACCCCCTGATCCACCCGCGACCGCAGCCGGGCGACCGTGAGTGCGAGGCCGGCGGTGACCAGCATCAGTACGACGGACTGCGCCGAACCGAAGCCGAGCGCGTTGTTGTGGAACGAGTCCCACAGGATCAGGTACGCCGCGGTCTGCGTGGACCCGGCCGGACCGCCACCGGTGAGCGACACGACCAGGTCGTACGTCTTCAGCAGCGTGACCAGCGACAGCACCAGGTTGACCGTCACCACCGGCGCGAGCGCGGGCAGCGTGACGTTGAGGAACGTCTGCCGCGGTGAGGCGCCGTCGATCCGCGCCGCCTCGAGCAGATCACGCGACACCGTCTGCAGACCGGCCAGGTAGAGCACCACATTGACGCCGAACCCGGCCCAGACCAGTACGCCGATCAGACTCGCCAACGCCCAGTTCGGGTTCGACAGGAATGGCAGCACCTCGGCGCCCTTGGACGTCAGGAAGCCGTTGACCACACCCGACGTCCCGAGTACGGCGCTCCACAGGAAGCCGACCACGAGTGCGCTCAGCACGTGCGGGTAGAACAGCACGACCCGGAAGAACGCGTTCAACCGGGACGCACCGTTCACCAGCAGCGCGAAACCGAGACCCAGCACGCTGAGCAGGACGGTGCCGACGGCGGCGATCAGCAGGGTCACCCAGCCGGCGCGGATCGCCTCCTCGCTGCGAGCGAGATCGAGGTAGTTCTGCAGCCCGACGATTGCCGGGTTGGCGCTGTACCCGTTCCAGTCGGTCAGGCTCAGGTAGATCGACAGGCAGACCGGGACCACGAGCATCACGACGAAGAGCAGCAGCGCGGGACCGACCATGCTCGCGGTGGTCAGCCGGTCCCGCAGACGGGCGGCTGCTGCGGGGGTGCTCACGACTTCGACCCCATCCAACTGTCGATGCGCTTGGCGACGTCGGCCGCCGACTTACCGGTGTAGAGACTCTGGACCGACTTGTTCCACTCCCCGTTGAAACCTCCCGGCAGGGTGTTGGCGCCGTACCCCTCGCCCTGGGCGACGTGCTTCGGCGCCTGGTCGAGGATGTCCTGCACCTGCTTGCCGAGCGGGGTCAGCTTGTCGGTGAAGCCCTTGCGGAAGTTGCCGTCCTGGGCGAGCTGGCTCTGCACGGCCTTCTCGTCGGTGACCAGCCACTGGACCAGCTTCACCGCGAGGTCACGCTGCTTGGTCGACTTCAGCACCATGTACGGCGCCGCCATCGTGACGCCCTGCGGACCCGGGTAGGGCTGGCCGGCTTCGGTCGGCGCGGCGAACACACCGAGGTCGAAGGTGGGCTTCTGGCTCTCCGCGGTCCGGACGAACCAGCTGCCCATGATGTACATCGCGGACTTGCCGGTCAGGAAGTTCGTCTGGGCGTTGACGTCGTCCAGGCCGAGCGCGTTCTTGTCGACGTACCCGTTCTTGATCCAGGACTCGTAGCGCTCCAGCAGCGGCAGCATGGTCTGGCCGACGGTGAGCTGCTTGGAGTTGACCTGGCTGTACCAGTCCGGGTGCTTGGTCGCGATCGACGGGTCGCTGAGTTGCAGCAGCTGCAACCCGGTGACGTAGTCTCCGGCGGTCTGCAGCGGCAGGTAGCCGGCGGCCTTCAGCTTGCCCATCGCGGCGGTCAGCTCGTCGAGGTTCTTCGGAGGCGCGCTGATACCGGCCTTGGTGAACGCGTCCTTGTTGTAGAACACCAGCGACTGCGCCTGCTGGCCGACACCGACGGTGTAGACCTTGCTGTCCAGCGCGGCCTGCTCGACCAGCGGCGTGTCCTTGGTCCAGGCCTGGTCGGTGAGCTCCATCATCTGCGGCGCGAGCGTCTTGTCCGCCATCAGCGTCTCGACCACGTCCGGCGCGTTGCCGGCCGCGAGCAACTGCGGCAGGGTGTCCTTCACGCCCTGGCCGGTCGGCGCCTCGATCTTCACGTCGACACCGGGGTTGGCCTCCTCGAACGGTTTGACCAGCTCCTCCCAGTAACCCTTGGTCAGGTTGGGGGTGATGTTCACCAGCATGCGTACTTCGCCAGTGGGGCCACCGGCCGCGCCGCCGTCGTCACTGAAACCACCACCGCAGCCGGCCGCGCCCACCAGGATCGCGGCGGCCGCCACAACGCCGAGTGCACGGCGTACCGAACGAGCCATTTCGGGGTCCTCCTCAGATCCTCCCGGCGTCGGGGGCGGCCGGGCGTCGTTAGCGATGGACGATGCAGGGAGTGACGCTCAAGTGTCAACGTTTAAACGGCAAACTGGACGTTCTGAGTCAGAAGTCCGCACCATAAGGGGTTGGCAGATTGCTGTGGGCCGGGTCACTATGCAGCCATGCCCGATGCCGGACGCCCCAAGTCGCCGCTGACCTTGTCACCGGCCGAGCGTGCTGCGCTCAGCCATCTCGCCGCCGGGAACGGGACCAACCCGGCGATGCGGATCCGCAGCCGGATCGTGCTCGCCTGCGCCGAGGGCCAGTCGAACAAGGACGTCGCGGACCTGCTCGCGGTCACCCCCGGCACGGTCGGCAAATGGCGCCGCCGGTTCCTCCGGATGGGGATGGCCGGCCTCGACGACGGGATGCGCAGCGGCCGACCGCGAATGGTCGACCGGGTTCAGCTGGGTGCCGTCGGCGCAGGATCGATGGCCGATTCCGGACACCCGGCGTCGACGCGCGAGGTCGCGGCCGTTCACGGAGTGTCGCAATCGACCGTCGCGCGCCGTCGTCGCGAGGAGATCCACCAATACCGCACCGGCGGCGGACTCGCGCTGGGCTCGGCCCAGCCCGCTCCCCCGCCGTCGACCGACATCGAACTGCTCTCGGACCGGGTCTACGAGGCGATCCGCGGCTGGATACTGTCCGGTGAGCTCGCGCCCGGGATGCGCGTGGTCGAGTCCGAGATCGCCCGCGTCCTCGGCACCAGCCAGACCCCCGCGCGGGAAGCGGTACGGCGGCTGGCGCACGAAGGACTGGTGACGTACCGGCCCCGGCTGGGCAACTTCGTCACCGAGATCTCCCAGGTCGAGGCCCGCGAGGCGCGGGAGGTCCGCGTGCTGCTGGAGACCGCGGCGGCCCGGCGGGCGACCGGACACGTCCCGCCGGAGGAGCTCGACCTGCTGCGGATCGAGGTGCAGCGGATGACCGAGGCGGCCGAGCACCACGACATTGGCGCCTTCCGCGAGGCCGACCTGCGGTTCCACCGGCAGGTGCTCGCGACCAGCGGCAACTCGATGCTGCTGAAGGTCTGGCGCACGCTCGAGCCGGCGCTGTGGAACCTGCAGGTCGTCTCGAACGCCATGTACGCCGGCGACTGGGGCCTGATGGCCCGTCGCCACATCGATCTGGTCGAGGTCCTGGCCGGCACCGATCCCGAGGACGCGGCCCGCCTGTTCTCGGCCCACGCCCGCGGCGAGAGCTCCATCACCAGACCCGCGGGGCGCCATGACTGATTCGCCGGACAACCGCCCACCCCCGGCCGACAGCCACGCACCGACTCCCCTCGACGCCCACGTTCACGTCTGGGACCTCGCCCGCCGGCAACTGCCCTGGTTACCCGCCGGCCACCGTCTCCGCCGCGACTTCACCCTCCCCGACCTCGCCGCAGCATCCGGCGGTCGCCTGCCGGACACCATTCTGGTCCAGGCCGACGCCGATCCGCTCGAAGTCACCGACCTGCTCGACCTCGCCGCGACCACACCCTCCGTCCTCGGCGTCGTCGGCTGGTTCGATCTCCTGACCGACGTCAAGCTTCCGCAGAACTCCCACCTGGTGGGCATCCGTTGCCCGCCCGCCGACCAGACCGACCCCGAGGCGCTCACCGACCCGGCGCTCCTTCGCGGAGTGCGGGCCGCCGCCGACGCTGGACTCGCCATCGATCTGCTCCTCCGACCCCCTGCCCTCATCGGCGCCGCCCGGCTCGCAACCGCTGTGCCCGACGCCCGATTCGTGCTCGACCACCTCGGCAACCCGGCCACCGCCGACGCCGACTGGCTCACTGGGATGACGGCACTCGCCGACTGCCCGAACGTCACCGTCAAGCTCTCCGGCACCGCCCACCTACCGTCCGGCACCCTCGCCGAACTCATCGCCGTGGCTCTCGACCTCTTCGGCAGCGACCGGTTGATGTTCGGCTCCGACTGGCCCGTGTGCACGCTCTCCAGCAGTCGCGCCGAGGTCGTTCGCCGTACCACTGAACTGCTTCCGGCGGCCGCGCACAACGACGTGTTCCGCGGCACCGCCCAGCGCACCTACCGCCCCTAGGGAGACCGCTCCATGACCGAATACACCCGACGCCAGGTCCTGCGGACCGCCGGCGCCGCGGCCGGCACCGCTGTCGTCGCCGGCACCTTGACCGATCCGCTCGCCGCCATCGCCGCCCCCGAACCGGTCGGCAGCGACACCAATCCGCTGCAGCTCTGGTACACCCAGCCCGCCACCGAGTGGCTTCAGGCGCTTGCCGTCGGCAACGGCCGGCTCGGGGCGATGGTGTACGGCGGGATCGCGACCGAACAGCTCCAGCTCAACGAGGACTCGATCTGGGCCGGCGGTCCACACCAGTACGACGACCCGGCCGGCCGCGAGGCGCTGCCGGAGATCCGGCGACTGATCGTCGAGGAGGACTACCTCGCCGCGCAGATGCTGGCCGATGAGAAGTTCATGGGCCGCCCGACCGAGCAGATGCAGTACCAACCGGTCGGCGACCTGACGCTCAGGTTTCCCGGCATCACCGAGGCCGGCGTCACGTCGTACCGGCGCGAGCTTGATCTGACCACGGCGATCACCTCGGTGAGCTATGTCGCCGACGGTGTCCGCTACACGCGTGAGGTGTTCGTCAGCCATCCGGACCAGGTGCTGGTGATGCGGCTGACCGCGGACCGCGCCGGTGCGCTGTCCTTCGACGCGACGTTCACGACACCGCAGGCGGCCACGGTCGATCGGTACGACGACCGGACGCTGGCGCTGAACGGGATCAGCGGGGACGCCGAAGGGCTCAAGGGGTCGGTGAAGTTCTGCGCACTGGCCCGGGCGTTCGCCGAGGGCGGGACCACGAACGTTGCTGACGGAAAGCTGACGGTCGCCGGTGCCGACGCGGTCATGCTGGTGCTGTCGATCGGGTCCAGCTACCGCAACTACCTCGACGTCAGCGCCGACCAGGTGGCGAAGGCGACGACGCATCTGCCGGCCGAGCGTCCGGCGTACGGACGCCTGCGGCAGACACACATCGAGGACTACCGGCGGCTGTTCGGCCGGCTCGACATCGATCTCGGTACGTCGGACTCGATCGCACTGCCGACCGACCAGCGGGTGATCGCGTTCCGCAACGGCGGCGATCCGCAGCTGGCCGCGCTCTACTACCAGTTCGGGCGGTACCTGCTGATCTCGAGCTCACGCAGCCCGGGGCAGCCGGCCAACCTGCAGGGCATCTGGAGCTACAAGATGCTGCCGGAGTGGCAGTCGAAGTTCACCCTGAACATCAACGCCGAGATGAACTACTGGCCCGCGGGTCCGGCCAACCTCGCGGAGTGCTGGGACCCGATGTTCCAGATGATCGCCGAGCTGGCCGAGTCCGGCGCACGGACTGCTGAGGTGATGTACGACGCTCCTGGGTGGGTCGCGCATCACAACACCGACGGGTGGCGGGGTTCGGCTCCGGTGGACTTCGCGTTCTACGGGGTCTGGCCGACCGGTGGTGCCTGGTTGTCGCTGCTGTTCTGGGAGCGGTACGAGTACACGGGCGACCTCGCGACGTTGCAGAAGTACTACCCGGTGCTGCGTGGATCGGTGGAGTTCTTCCTCGACCAGCTGCAGACGGATGCGAAGACGGGCTATCTGGTGACCAGCCCGTCCCACTCGCCCGAGCTCAAGCACCACGACTACGACAACGAAGGTGTCAGCATCTGTGCCGGTCCGACGATGGACAGCGAGATCCTGCACGACCTGTTCAAGGTCTTCGGCCAGGCGGCTGCCCTGCTGGGTCAGGACTCCGCGATGGCCGCGCAGGTCGCCGAGGCGCGGTCCCGGCTGGCGCCGATCCAGATCGGGTACCTCGGCCAGGTCCAGGAGTGGCTGATCGACTGGGAAGAGGCCGCGATGGAGACGAGCCGCCATGTCTCCCATCTGTGGGCACTCTTCCCGAGCGACCAGATCACTCCCCGCCGTACGCCGGAACTCGCCGACGCGGCCCGGAAGTCACTGGAACTGCGTGGCCCGGCAGTGACTGCCGGATGGTCGCTCGCCTGGAAGCTGAACATGCGGGCGCGGCTGCTCGAGCCGGACAACGCGTACAAGCACCTGACCCAACTGCTCGCTCCCGGCCGGACGGCGCCGAACCTGTTCGACCTGCATCCGCCGTTCCAGATCGACGGGAACTTCGGCGGCGTCTCCGGGATCACCGAGATGATCATGCAGAGCCATTCCGGCGAGGTCGCGCTGCTGCCCTGCGTCCCGGCTGCGTTCCCCACCGGCAGGATCAGCGGCCTCCGCGCCCGCGGTGGCTTCGACCTCGAGCTCACCTGGTCCGAAGGCAAGCTGACCCGAGCCCGCATCCGCTCCTTGCTCGGCAACCGCCTGAAGCTCCGCACGGGCCTCAAGGTCGACGTGAAGTCCAGCGCCGGCCCAGTCGCCTTCGCCCGCCCGGAAGAAGGCGTCGTCGAATTCCGCACCCGCCCAGGCGTCGACTACTTCATCGAGCCTCGCCCATGACCGTGCTCGGCCCACTGGGGCTGGGCACCGCACCACTCGCCGGAGGTGAAGCGGGCGCTGCTCAGGCTGCTCTTGAGACGGCTTTGGCGGCGGGGATCGACTACTTCGACACGGCTCCGCTGTATGGAGCGGGTTCGGCTGAGCGGCGACTCGGTTCCGCGTTGGCTGGGGTGGACCGGGCGTCGTACAAGGTCTCTACGAAGGCTGGGCGGCGGGTTGTCGGTGACGGGGTCGAGTACGACTTCAGCGCGGACGGGATTGCCCGGTCGGTCGAGGACAGTCTGACGCGGCTCGGGCTGGATCGGGTCGACATCGTGCATCTGCACGACCCGGACAACCACGTGCGGCAGGCGCTGGACGAGGCGTACCCGGTGCTCGACGACCTGCGCCGCCAAGGCGTGATCGGCGCGATCGGGATCGGGGTGAACAGTCCAGAGATCCCGGCCCGGTTCGTCCGCGAGACCGACCTCGACGTCGTCCTGATCGCCGGCCGCTACACCCTGCTCGACCGGTCGGCCGCCGACGACCTGCTCCCCGCAGCGGCCGACCGCGAGGTCGCGGTGATCGCCGGCGGCGTCTTCAACTCCGGCATCCTCGCCGGCGGTTCGACGTACGACTACCGTCCTGCGTCGCCCGAGATCGTCAGCCGCGTCGAGCAGTTGGCCAAGGTGTGCACGTCGTACGACGTCTCGCTGAAGGCGGCCGCGATGCGCTTCCCCACCACTCATCCCGCGGTGACGACAGTCCTGATCGGCTGCGCCACCGCCGCCGAGGTCCGCGAGAACGTCGAGCTCTGGCGGCAGCCACTGCCCGCCGAGTTGTGGACAGCTCTCGACTCCTAGCAACACATACCGCCCCGAAAGGTTGCACCACCATGCCTGTACGTCGATGGTCCCTGCCCTTACTCGTCACACTCCTCGCCACCAGCGCCGGGTCGCTGGCCGCGGCCGGTCCACCCGCCCAACCCGCCGACCAGCTCACCACCGCGTGGCACGACGGCGCGCTCCGGACCGACCCGGCCGGGCTCGTCTCGCGGTCCGACCTGGTCCAGGAGGGCCCGGCCTGGCGTGCGTACCAGGCGATGCCGCTCGGCAACGGCGTCCTCGGTGCCGCGGTCTGGGCAGAGAAGGGCTTCAGTGCCCAACTCAACCGTGTCGACACCTTCCCCGAACTCAAGTCCGCCGGGCGCCTCGTCGTACCCGGCCTCCAGCCGCTGATGCGCGCTGCCGACTACACCGGCCGGCTCGCGATGTACGACGGCCAGCTCGTCCAGCGTGGTGGTGGCATGTCGGCCCGCTCGTACGTGCGGGCCGACGCGGACCAGTTCGTCCTGGAGGTCACCGGCGCCGATCCCGGCAAGACGCAGACCGCGGACCTCAAGCTGTGGGAGGGCCGTACGCCGACTGCCAACGCCACCGGCGCGGTCGCCTCGCTCGCCGAGACCTTCCGCGACGCTGCCTCGGGCAGCCTGACCGGCGCTGTCGCCGCATTGACCGCCGGCGCCCGCGATGTCTCGGCATCCGTGGTCGACCCGCTGACTGTCCGCATCACCTTCCGCCCGAATGCGGACGGCTCGTTCCGGCTGGTTGTCGGCGTTCCGTCGTACACGGGTGGCGACGTCGCGACGGCCGCGCGTCGTGCAGTCACTGAGTCGAAGAGCAAGCACCTCGACTGGTGGCACGCGTTCTGGGCGAAGGCCGCGCCGATGCGGATCACCTCGAATGACGGCACCGGCGAGTACGTCGAGACCGTCCGGACGCTCCAGCTCTACACGATGGCCGCGTCGATGCGGTCGCCGGTGCCCAGTACGCACGGCGCGGTCATCCGGATGTTCTCGTCGGCCAAGGACCAGGCTGACTGGGCGCAGGACTCGTACTGGCACTTCAACCTGCGGATGATCATCTCGACCAACCTGGGTGCCGGCATCGGAGAGTTCAACTCGCCGTACTTCCGCTTCTACCTCGACCGCGCCGACCTGATGAAGAAGTGGACGCACGACCACTGGTTCAACGCCCAGGGGACGTGTGTGCCGGAGTTCCTGCGGTACGACGGTACTGGCGACGGCTGCGACAACATGTCCGAGCCCGGTTGGGTGAAGCGCATCCTCAGCAGTGGACCGGAGTTGGTGAACAACATCTGGTGGCAGTACCGCTACACCGGCGACCGGAATCTCCTGGATCGTGCCTACCCGCTGATTCGCGACATCGCGGAGTTCCATCTGGCCGCGCTGACACCTGGCGAGGACGGGTACCTGCATCTGGAGCACGTGAACGCGCTCGAGGTGCAGTGGGACACCAATGACCCCGCACCCGACCTGGCCGCGATGCGGGTGATCTTCCCGATCGTCGCGGACCTGGCGTCGGCGCGGGGAGATTCTGCGCTCGCCGAGCGACTGAGGGTTGCTGTTGGGAAGCTTCCGCCGTTCCGGACTGTGCAGCGGGGTGGTGAGGAGGTGCTGGCGTGGTCCGGCACCGACGAAGAGGCGCACAACACGCAGAACCCGGAGATGGAGGTGCTCTGGCCGTGGGGGCTCTTCGACGAGACCTCCGAGCTGATGCAGGCGACGTACCGGCAACGGGTCTACCCGCAGGACAAGGACTGGGGTATGGACACCACGTGGGCCGCGCGCCTCGGCCAGGCCGACGAGGTGAAGCGGCTGATGCTGAAGGGGATCCAGGACTTCCAGATCTTCCCGAACGGCTTCACCGTGCACCGCACTGGCCGTGAGCCTGTCCGGCAGGGGAGCTTCTACAACGAGTGGGGCGGCGTCCTGACGACCGGTCTGCAGGAGGCGCTCGTCCAGTCGTACGACGGGATCGTGCAGGTCGCACCGGCTTGGCCAAGCGAGTGGGATGTTGCTGGGTCTGTGGAGATCGAAGGTGGTCACCGGATCAGCACTGAGGTCCGTGACGGCGTACCGAGCCTGATCGGCATCCAGGCGGGCAGCCGCGAGTCTCTGCGTGTCCGCAACCCGTGGCCGGGCCAGCAGGTGCGCGTGATCGACTCGCGCGGCCGGACTGTCGTCGGACCCGTTGGCGATGATGTCCTGACGGTGCCTGTGCTGGCCAACCAGTCTTATGTTGTCGAACGCGTCGCCGTACCGCTGTCGTCCTTCAAGCACGTGCGACTGACCGGACAGCCCGCGTCTGCGGTCAAGACGGTCGGCACGCGCATGCTCGGCGTACCCAAGAGTGAGCCGCCGATGCTGAGCGATCTGGTCACCGTACGCACCCCGGACAAGCTGTCGAACCTCGTGAAGGCACAGCCCGGCGCAGAGATCTACGTGGATCGCAGCTACAAGATCACCGACCTCCCGGCGGAGTTGACCGGACAGGCGATGGTCCCAGGCTCCAACGACGACTCGAAGGCAACCGCACCAGCCGACTACCTGACCCTTAACCTCACAGGCCCGGCAACGGTGTACGTCGCCTACGACCCCCGAGGCGAGAACGATTGGTGGCCGGCTTGGCTCAACACCTTCACCAAGACAGGCGAGACCGTAGGCACCACGGACCAACGCCTGATCCTCTTCAAGCGTGAGGTACCAGCGGGGCAGCTCGCGTTGGGCCCGAACTCGGGCATCGAAGGCAAGGGGAACTCCAGCTATATAACCTTCGTTACTCCTCGCTGACATGTTCAACCACGAACCCGACGACTACGACTGCCCGTTCTGCCTGGTTGCGGCTGGCGGTGAGAACGCCTTCACCGGGCAACAGGACATCGTGCTGCGGCTGCGGGAGTACTTCGCCGGGGCCTAGCTGGCTCGGCTACGAGGATTCGGGGATGCTGCCCGGCGACAGCGACGTCGTACACGTCGTGGATCCGCCAGGCAGTGTCCCCGATCATCCTTGCCGCCTGTTCGTGGTTGAGGATCGCGACGACGAGCCCGTCCGGTTTCAGAACCCGGCGCCATTGGTTCAGGTACGGCGCGAGGTCGCCGATGCCGAGGCGGACGTCCCAGGGCGGGTTGGTCACGATGCGATCGAACTGACCGGCTAGAGCTCGTGCGTTGCCGGTGCGCCAGTGGATGGGCGCGTGGTCGGCGGTGTTCGCGCGGGCGGCCGCGATCGTCGCCTTGTCAATTCCCAGATAGGTCGCACTGGGTGCGATGGCCTGCGCCTCGAGCAGGAGCGTTCCCGCGCCGCAGAAGGGGTCTACCACTCGATGCCCCTCGCCGATGTTCGCGATCCTCGCCATTGCGGCGGCGACTGGTGGGTGCAGGCTGCCAGTGACCGTGTGCCGGCGGTACTCGCGCCGATGGAGGGGTACGTCGAACGGCCGGACGCCGACCCACATCGTCGTACCGTCGAGCACGACCCGCCAGTCGACCCGCTCGGTCGGCGGAGCTGTGCCGTTCCGGCGCGAGTGATACCTGGAGCCGGCGAGCCTCTGCACGGCTTCACCGACGAGGTCTTCGACGTCGAACCGATTGTAGTTGCGGGTTCCCTGGAATGACGCGCTCACCGCGAGACGGCCAGGTGGGCAGCCGCGCAGGTCAAGGCTGTTCACGGCTGCGGTCAACGCCGCTCTGGTGCGGCCTGGGTCGGTGACGGCGGCCTGGACGATGAAGAGATCGTCGGCGAGGCGTGGTGGGTTGGTGACGATCGTCGCGGAGGTGGGTTCGACGATGAGTTGACGTTTGGACAGGTCGATCACGCGGTGATTCGCCGCGGTCAGCTCGGCAGCGGCCAGGCGCTCCAAGCCGGTGACGGTTCGCACCAGCACCATCGGCTGCTCACCGATGCACAGGGCTCGGGTGATCGACTCTGCCGCGCCAAGGCGCGCAGAGGGCATGACAATGTCTCCCGGTCAGCGGTCGGGAGCGGCCAATCGGTCCGCTCCCGCATCGCCGGCCGCGGGCAGAGCCTCGAACTGGCCAGCGGGAGGCTAGCCCAGTCGGAAGAAGAAGCTTGTCATGGCGCCGATGATGGCACAGCCGCGTCGCCCTGCCCACCGAATTCCCGGAAGGTCAGCGTGAAGGTGCGCTCGGCAACTTCCAGCGTGTGCTGTGCAGTCGCCGCCGGACCACACGACGCGCTACCGAGCCCGTTCTGGGCCAGGTCCAGGTTGACGAAGACGTGCTCGCGCGGCGTGAGGTCGGACCGGTGACGAGCACGCTCCAGATCCTCGGTGGTCCATCGCCGGGCGGTCAGCTGGAAGTACGGCGCTCCTTCCACCCGCAACCCGTTGCCATCGGCATCCGTCAGCTCAGCCCAGCGCACGTCGATCCGCGATCCGTTCTCCTGCGGTACGACGTACGGCGTCTGGAACTCGTCCACCGTGCACTCGTAGCGCCCGACCCGAGCAGCCTCTCGACTGTCGGCGTACGCCTCCCCTGGACCGCCACCGAACCACCGGACCTTGCCGAAGCTGGCCGGCAGCGCCATCCGCACACCGAGACGCGGCCAACTCCCGCAGCGCGGTGTGATCGCGGACCCCTCCCACTCCCCCTCGGGCACCACATCCACGGTCAGCTGCAACCCATCTCCGAGAGCTCGCCACCGGTACGACACCCGCACGCCCAGGCCGAGCCCGTTCGGCGCGACCCGCCCGCGGACCACCAACTCCTGGTCCTCGACGACAACCTCATCTACCCGGTGCTCGAGTCGATCGAGTCCAGCGGCCCGCCACTCGACGGCGACCGAGTTGTTCCCACCCTGCCCGTTGTCGTTGTCAGTAGGCGCCCGCCACAAGTCAAGCCGCGGCCCCTTCACCGGCACCCCGAACAGCCGAACCAGCCGCCCCGACCGCGCGTCGAACTCCCCACCCCCAAAGACAACCTTGCCGTCCACCGGCCGCAGCCGCTCGTCCCCGCCCTTCACCGGTTCTTCGGCCGGCGCACTCGGCAGTGGGAACTGCGTCCACGCGACCTCGTGCCCGGCAGCGGCCCACGGCTCGTCCTTGGCCAACACAGCACGAACCGTCATCCACCGCTCCCCCAGATCGGGCCGAGCCTCCACCTGCACGGGCATGCCCACCTCAACCGCCGCGCCCGCCTCGACTGCAGGAACCTCCAACCTTCCGGCAGCGACCTCGACCCCGTCGACCTCCTCCACCCAAAGGAAGTCCAGGTGATCCAGCGTCGCGAAGGTCTGCAGGTTGTGGATGGTCAGGGGCTCGGGCCCGGTGATGCGCACCGGCTCGATCACCTTCTTGAGCTCGAGCAACCCCGGCGATGGCGTCCGATCCGGAAGCATCAACCCGTCGATGCAGAAGTTGGCTCCATGGACACGTTCGCCGAAGTCGCCGCCGTACACGTAGTCGGTTGCGCCCGGCAACAGCAACCCATGATCGATCCACTCCCAGACGAACCCACCCTGCAGCCGCGGATACCGTTCCATCACCCGCTGATAGTCCGTCAGCCCACCAGGGCCGTTGCCCATGGCATGCGCATACTCGGCGAGGACGAACGGCAACCCCCGACGACGCGCCTCCAGCGCAGGATCGTCAATGGACACGTCCTCGGTGCGCGTCCCGATGCGTTCCAGCTCGTCCAGCGGCGTATACATCAAGCTGTAGAAGTCGGAGAACTCGTAACTGCGGTCCCGCTCGTAGAACAGCGCCCGGCCCGGATCGCGCTCCCGCGTCCACTCCGCCAGGACCCCGAAGTTGCGGCCGCGGTGGCTCTCGTTCGCCAACGACCAGATGATCACACTCGGGTGGTTCTTGTCGCGTTCGACCATCCGGCGCATCCGGTCGAGCATCATCGGCGCCCAGTCCGGATCGTCGGCCGGATTCCCGCGCCAGTCGGGGTAGATGAACCCGTGCGTCTCGATGTCGCACTCGTCGATCACCCACAACCCGAGCTCGTCACACAGGTCGAGGAACGCGGGATGCGGCGGGTAATGCGCCGTCCGGACCGCGTTGAGGTTGTGTTGCTTCATCAGCACCAGGTCCTGGCGCATGGTCTCGACACTGACCGCACGCCCGCGGCGAGGATCATGTTCGTGCCGGTTCACGCCACGGAAGAACAGCGGTCGCCCGTTCACCGTCAGCAGCCCGTCGACCATCGCGACCGTGCGGAACCCGATCCGCACCTCGACCGTCTCCCCGCCGGCCTCGACGTGAGCGTCGTACAACCGAGGAATCTCGGCCGACCACGGCTCCACGCTCGGGATGCTCACGGTCTCCCCCGGCGCCAACTCCAGCCCGAGCTCGGGAACGAGGATCCGGGCGTACGACGGATCGACGTCGACCCGCAAGGTCCCACCGCCGGTGACATGGTCGTAGTCCGCATGCACGAACACATCCTCGACCAGCGGCCGGGCCAAGAGCGTCACGTCCCGGAAGATCCCCGGCAACCACCACATGTCCTGGTCCTCGAGGTAACTCCCCGACGACCACTGATGCACTCTGACCGCGATGAGGTTCCGGCCCGGCCTCAGCAGCGACCCGACCTCGAACTCACTCGGCAGCCGGCTCCCCTTCGCCGTCCCGATCTCGACACCGTTCACCCACACCTTGAAACACGAGTCGACCCCTTCGAACCGCAGGACGGCGCCGTCCCGCGGCCAGTCGTCCGGCAGGTCGAACCACCGCCGGTGATCCCCGGTCGGGTTGGCGTCCGGTGCGCGCGGCGGGTCGATCGGGAAAGGGAACGCGGTATTCGTGTACCGCGGCCGGTCGTACCCCTGCAGCACCCAGTGCCCCGGCACCTCCAACTCGTCCCAACCGTCGTCACCCGCGATCGGATCCACCGGTGCCTCGGGCCAGAACTTGAACTGCCAACGCCCGTTCAGACTGAGCTTCGGCCGCGACGACCTGAGCCATGCCCGTGGCGTGCGCATCCCGGTCCCCGGCACGAGATCCTCGAAGTACGACGTCATGCCCGCTCCTCCCTCACCACGCGCACATCACGAGGCGCAAGCTCAAGCCGATCGACCGTCAGGCCCTTCGGCGGTTCGACGGATACCGGCGAGCCGGACCAGTTGTGGATGAACCACAGCCGCTCACCCGCAGGGTTCACCGCCGACACAGCCGTCACCGAGGCAGGGAGACCGGGCCACACGCTGTCCACCGCACGGGTGAAGACCGAGCGAGCGAGTGCATTGTCCGGAACGGTCCCGACCACCGTCACCCTGCCCGCCCCGAATTCCTTACTGGTGACGACCGGCCGTCGCCCGCCGCCGGGATGCTCGAACGCGGCCAGCACCTCCGCGTCGTCCACGATCAACCTCTCGGCCCACCGGGTCGCGTGTCCGTCCAGGCCGGCCACGGGCTGCGGGTCCAGCAGGTTCTCGTACTCCAGGTAGTGAACGCCCGCCGCCGCACGCAACCGCGCCGGCGCAACCTCCGCCCGCGCCCGCGCCTCCGGATCGGCGTACGCGGTCCGCGGTCCGATCACCAAGTGACCGCCGGCCTGCGCGTAGCCGACCAACAGATCCAGCACCGCGTCGGACGCGATGTACAGCGCGGGCACCACCAACGCCGGATACCGCGACACCAACTCGACCGGATCGTCTCCAAGACGCTCGACGGGCACGATGCCTGGCCGCAGCCCGGCGACGAGCACGCCGGTGTAGAACGCGGTGACGATCGTCCGGTACGACGACTTGTCCGGCGCACCACCCGGATGCGCCAGCGGCGGCTGGAACTGCAACGCCCAATCGCTCTCCGTCGACCACACGATCGCCACATCGACATCCGGCCGTAGCTCAGCCACCGACTCCCCGGCCTGCGCGAACTCGGCTCCGATCGCCGCGATCTCGTCGTACACCCGTCCCGGCTGCAGGCCGTGGCCGAGGATTCCGCCCCAGAACGTCTCCGCGCCGTGATGGATCGAGTGCCAGTGCCAGTACTGCACCATCCGCGCGCCGCGCGACACCATCGCCCAGGCGAGTTGCCGGAGCTGGCCGTCGTACGGCGGATGGTTCAGCTGCGAGCCGCCGATCGAGGTCGCGTTCGTCTCGGTGATCAGGAACGGTTCACCACGCGAGCCGTAGACGCGGTCGGCCGCGAGGTACAGCTCGGCGACGCTGCGTCCGATCCAGCCGGGCTCGAACCGCGGCGGTTGCGCCGGCCGCTCCAACCCGTCCTGGACGTGCACGTAAAGGTTGCCCGCCGCAACATCCAGCGTCGACGACAGCGGTACGTCGGCCACCGCGGCCCGGTCGTAGGCCAGACACGTTGTCACGAACTGCTCCGGCCGCCGCAGCTCGCGAACCAGCTCAGCCTGCCAGCGGATGAACTCGGTCGTCCGCGAGGCCTGGAACCGTCGCCAGGCCAGGTCGTACGACGGTGTGCTGTTCCCATCCGGTCGCCACAGGTCCGACCAGTCGCTCAACCGGTGCGACCAGTACGTCAGTCCCCACGCCTCGTTGAGTGTGTCGACGTCCCCGTACGTCTCCCGCAGCCGCGCGACGAACGTCTGGAACGCACTCTCGTTGTGCGGCAGCAACAAACCGGGCTCATTGTCGACTTGATAGCCGATCACGGCCGGGTGGTCGCGATGGTGCTCGACGATCCGCCGGATCACCCGCTCGGCGTGGAACAGGAACGCCGGCTGGTGATAGTCCACCTCCTGCCGCACACCCCATGGCACCCGCTCCCCGGTACGACGCTCGGCCGCGATCTCCGGGTGCGCCCGCTGCAGCCATGGCGGCACGGCGTACGTCGGAGTCCCCAGGACGACGCCGATCCCGCGATCCGCCGCTCCGTCGAGCACCGGCCGGATCCAGTCGAGCTCGAACACCCCGTCCCGCGGCTCCCACGTCGACCACACGGACTCGCCGACCCGGATGGCGGTGATCCCGGCCGCCACCATCAGATCAAGATCTGTCTCCACCCGATCGCGCAACTCAGCTGGCAGATACTCCGGGTAGTAGGCCGTCCCCAACACAACCCGCGGCGGCAGCATGCGTAGAAGCTAACCGATGTCGCCTCCGAGTGCAATCGTTTGCACGCGGCACTTCAGCACAGAAGGCGGGCGCGGGAGCTGGAGGCGGCGCGGGTGATCGGGGGCGCGCGGGTGACGGGGCGGGCGTGGGTGACGGGGCGGGCGACCGGAGGTCAGGTGGTGCGGATGCGGGCTCGGCGGCGAGCCGGGCCTGTGCTCGCCCGGACGACCAACTCCGGCGAGAGCAGATCCGGCAGCGGCCAGTCGTCGCCGGCCAGACGCGCGGTGAGCTGCTGCCACGCCAGCTCCCCCAGCCGCGCCCGCTCGTTCCGCAACGACGTCAGCGGGGGCCGGGCGTAGGCGGCGATGGGGATGTCGTCGTAGGAGGCGACGGACAACTCGGCCGGGACCTCGACGTCGTTGTCGTGCAGCCAGCTGAGCAGGCCGACGCCGACCAGGTCGTTGAAGGTGATGACGGCGGTCGCGCGACTCCGCAGTACGGTCGGCCCGGCGTCGTACCCGTGGTGCCCGGCCCAGCCGCCCTCGATCTCGTCCAGCGTCACGTCGAGGGCGCGCGCCGTACGGCGCAACGTCCGGCGGCGCTCGCCGTCCGACCACGACGTCGCCGGACCGCCGACGTACAGGACCCTGCGATGGCCTAGACCGGTGAGGTGTTCGAGGAGAATCCGGCTCGCGGCGCGGTAGTCGATCGCCACCACCCCGGCGTTCTTCACCGTCCGGTTGATGCACACGACCGGCACCGGCAGCGCGAGTGCCCTCTCCAGCCCGGCCCGGTTGAGCCGCGAACTGCAGAGCACCAGCGCACCCGAGTGGTCCACCAGCTCCTCGACGAGCCGCAACTCCTCCGCCGGGTCCTCGCCACTCTCGCCGATCAGCAGCCGGTAGCCGCCGGCCCGAGCCGCGGCCGCGAGCCCCTTCAGCACCTCGGAGAAGAACGGGTTGGTCAGGTCCGGCACGGTCACCCCGACCGTCAGCGGCCGGCCCAGCTTGAACTCCTGCGCCCGCTTGTCCGCGCGGTAACCCAGCTCCCCCGCGACGGCTCGCACATGCGCGACCACCTCGGGTGAGATCAGGTCGGAGCCGTTCAGCGCCCGGGACACCGTCGACACCGACGTGCCCGCCTCTCGCGCCACGTCGATCAGCCGAACCCGCTCCGCCACGCTTACCTCTCGCCTTCTGCCGGGCGGGGTTGCCGTCACCCCACCTGGGCGCCTCCGACCCATACATTACGGATCGTCACGTCGTCGGCGTACTGTACGACAGCTTCCGCCGCGACCATGTCGAACCGGCTGTTCGTGACCGCGACGGAACGAATCCGCTGGGTCTCCGCTCCTACCATGCGATACGCCCGCTCGGCCCGTGCAACCCGGACCCGGTCGAACCGGATGTCGCGGACGTCGGGGAACAGCGACTGGTTGCCACCACCCTGGTAGCTGAAGGTGATCTCGAGGGGACGATACATCCAGGCCCGGGAGTCGACGTCGTGCACGTTGATGTTGCGGACGTACCCGCCGCGCGTCGAGGTCGACTTCACACACAGCACCCACTGCATCCAGGCCTCGTCCGCGGCGGGATCGGGCGGCATTGACAGGCGTCGCACCCAGACGTCCTCCACCCCGCCGCTCATCTCGCTGCCGACCGCGACCGCGGCGCCACCGCTGACGAAGGTGCAGTCCTCGACGATGATGCCGCGCGACGGCAGGCCGAGTCTCCGGCCGTCGGCGTCCCGGCCGGACTTGATCGCGATGCAGTCGTCGTGGGTCTTGAACGTGCAACCCCGGATGAGCACGTCGGTGCAGGACTCCGGGTTGCAGCCATCTCCGTTCGGTCCGACGTTGTCGACGGTCACCTCCCGCACAGTGACGTTGCGGCACTCCAGCGGGTGGATCGTCCACATCGGGGAATTGCGCACGGTCACGCCCTCGATCAGCACGTTCGTACAGCGGAACGGCTGGATGAAGCTCGGCCGGAGGTAGTGGCCGGCGCCGAAGACCCGCTGGTCGACCGGGACCTGCTCGTTGTTCATCCGCTCGAGCTCGCCCCAGTCGGCCCGCTGGTTCGGCATCCCGGGCTTCCAGCCGTACTGACCACTGCCGATCCAGTACCACCAGTGCTCGTTGTCGCCGGCGCCGTCGAGCGTTCCCGCACCGGTGATCGCGATGTCGGTCTGGCCCTCGGCGCGGATGAGTGACGAGTAGTTGTAGACCTCAACGCTCTGCCACCGGGTCCGCACGACCGGGTAGTCGGCCGGGTCCGTGCTGAAGCGGAGCGTCGCGCCCTCCTTCAGATGCAGATCGACTCTACTGAGCAGGTTGATTGCTCCGGTGTGCCAGACGCCGGGCGGTACGACGACATGGCCGCCGCCGGACGCGTGACAGGCCTGGATCGCACGGTTGATGCCGGCGGTCGCGTTCTCCGGTGTGGCGCCGTACGCGGTGATCGGGAACCACGCATCCTGGAACCGCGGCGGCCGGATCCTGGACCGCACCGACCACTCGCGGTCATCGGTCGCGGCCGCGGGCAGGTGCGGACCGATGCCTGCGGCAACGACTCCGCCGAGACCGAGTCCGAGGATACGACGACGGCTGGGATGCATGGGCGGGCACCTTCCGTTCGGCTGATCAGGTAAACCTTTGCACGCAAGTATCCAAGAGATTCCGAACCGGTCAAGACTTCGTCGCGTCGAGCCGTTGACACCTCGCACGTCGCCGGGCACGATCGGTTGCAATCGTTTGCATCCGCAGGAGGTCAACCATGTCCGAACAGCTCCGTCGCCGCACCCTGCTCCTCACCAGTGGAGCGCTCGCAGCCGGTGCTGTGCTAGGCGGCGGCACCGCCCCGGCCGCCGCCTTGACCGGACCTGTCGCGGACGCCCGGATCGCCGAGATCCTGCGCCGGATCAGGCCGCCGCGGTTCCCCGACCGCTGGTTCGACATCACCAAGTTCGGTGCGGTCGGCGACGATGCGACCGACTGTACGGCGGCGATCCGGGCCGCGATCGAGGCGTGTCACCGGGCGGGTGGCGGCCATGTCGTCGTACCCGCAGGTGACTTCCGGACTGGCGCCGTACATCTGCTCAGTGATGTCGACCTGCACCTGAAAGCCGGGTCGCGGCTGGCGTTCAGTCAGGACCCGGCCGCGTATCTGCCGGTGGTGGCGACCCGCTACGAAGGCACGGAGTGCTACAACTACTCCCCCTTCGTCTACGCCTATGGGCAGCGCAACATCGCCGTCACTGGGTCGGGCGTCCTCGACGGCCGCGCAGACGCCACGCATTGGTGGGATTGGACCGGCGGCCCGCCGCCGAACGAGGGCCCGGACAAGACCCTGTTGCTGTCGATGGCCCAGGCCGGTGTGCCGGTCGAGCAGCGCGTGTTCGGCGACGGTCACTACCTCCGGCCGAACCTGCTGCAGTTCAACCGCTGCGAGAACATCCTGCTCGACGGCATCACGGTCATGGACTCACCGATGTGGAACATCCACCCGGTGCTGTGCCGCAACGTCACCATCCGAGGTGTGACGGTCGACAGCCCGCACGGCCCGAACAACGACGGCATCGACCCTGAGTCGTGCACCGACGTACTGATCGAGCGCTGCAAGATCTCCACCGGCGACGACTGCATCGCGTTCAAGGCCGGCAAGGACGCGGACGGCCGGCGGGTGAACGTGCCGGCCCGGTACGCCGTCGTCCGCGACTGCGAGATGGCCGACGGGAACGGTGGTGTGACGGCGGGCAGCGAGACCAGCGGTGGGGTGATGGACATTTATGTCCGCGACTGCCGGATGAGCAGCCCACGGCTGGAACGCGCGATCCGGATCAAGAGCAACCCGCAACGCGGCGGCACCATCGCGAATATCGACGTACGCCGGGTGACCGTCGGCCAGGCCGCGGATGCGGTGATCGAGATCGTGCTCAACTACGCGAACGTGATCACCGGCGACTTCCCGCCGGACGTGCATGGCATCACCATCAGCCAGCTGACCGCAGCCGCCGCACCGCGCGCGCTGAACCTCCTGGGCCTGGTCGACGACCCGCTCCGCGACATCCGGCTGCAGGACTGCCGGTTCGACGGGATGGAGGAGGAGAACTCGATCCAGTACGTCGAGGACCTCCGCCTCGACCGGGTCTGGATCAACGGCGTCCGGGTCGACAACTAGCTCAAGGAGACGTGGTGCACGAACCCTTCACCCGCAAGAACTTCCTCCGGCTCACCGCCGGCGCTGCCCTCGTGCCGGCGGCCGGCGCCGCCCTCGGCGCCGTCCCGGCAGCCGCGGTCGACGGTTCTTCCGGTCCTGGCTGGGGCCAGGTCGGCGACATCTTGCGCAACACCCGGCCGCCGCAGTTCCCGGCCCGCGATTTCCCGATCACCAGGTTCGGCGCGGTCGGTGACGGCGCGACCGATGCGACCGCCGCCATCCGCGCGGCGATCGACGCCTGCCACCGAGCAGGTGGCGGCCGGGTCGTCGTACCGGCCGGGACGTTCCTCACCGGCGCGATCCACCTGCGGTCCAACGTCGACCTGCACGTGTCCGAGGGTGCGACGCTGCTGTTCAGCACCGACCCGGCGCAGTACCTGCCGGTCGTCCTGACCCGCTTCGAGGGCGTCGAGTGCATGAACTACTCGCCACTCATCTACGCCCGCGACTGCGAGAACATCGCCGTCACCGGCACCGGCACGCTGGACGGTCAGGCGACCTGGGAGACCTGGTGGTCGTGGGTCGGCCCGTCCAGCCCCGACGCGAAGGCTCTGCATGCCATGGCCGAGGACGGCGTACCGGTCGAGGACCGGGTCTTCGGCGCCGGCCACTTCCTGCGGTCCGCGTTCATCGAGACCTACTCCTGCCGCAACGTCCTGATCGACGGCGTGAAGATCGTCCGGTCGCCGTTCTGGGAGATCCACCCGGTGCGGTCGCGCAACATCACCGTGCGCGGAGTGCACATCGACAGCCGTGGCCCGAACAACGACGGTGTCGACCCCGAATGTTCGCAGTACGTCGTGATCCGCGACTGCACGTTCGACTGCGGCGACGACTGCATCGCGATCAAGTCCGGTCGCGGCACCGACGGGCTGCGGGTGAACGTCCCGTCGGAGAACATCCTGATCGAGGACTGCACGATGAACGTCCGGTACGGCGCGATCACCATCGGCAGCGAGATGACTGGTGGGGTGCGCAACGTCTTCGTCCGCAACTGCACGATCGGCAGCCCGGAGCTGTACTTCGGGCTGTACATCAAGACGAACTCGGTGCGCGGCGGCTACGCGGAGAACATCTACCTGAAGGACCTGCGGATCTCGAACCTCACCAAAGAGGTCGTGTCCTGCGACTTCTACCGCAGCGAGGGCGACACCGGTCCGTTGACTCCACGGGTGCGCAACGTCGAGCTGCGCAACATCACGGTCGACCATGCTCGTGGCGCCTTCTTCGCGCAGGGCTATCCACGGTCGCCGATCCAGGACTTCCGCCTGATCGACTGCGCGTTCACTGTCGACCGGGCCAGCACGATCCAGAACGTCGACTTCTCGTTCCGGAACTTCACAGTCAACGGGCAGCTGATCACCGACCCGGCCCAGCTCCGGTGACCGGCGGCTGGCCGGATGCCGAACGCATCCTCGCTGACGTCCGACCGCCGACCTTTCCGGACGTCGACTTCCCGATCACGGCGTACGGCGCTGTCGGTGACGGCCGGACCGATGCGACGAAGGCGATCCGAGAGGCGATCGATGCCTGTCACGCGGCCGGCGGCGGACGGGTGGTGGTGCCGGAGGGGAGATTCCTCACCGGCGCGATCCACCTGAAGTCGTCCGTGAACCTGCACGTCGCCGGGACGCTGTGCTTCAGCAATGACCCCACTGACTACCTGCCGATCGTCAAGACGCGGTACGAAGGCCTGGAGGTGCTGAACTACTCGCCGTTCATCTACGCCTACGGCTGCACCGACATCGCGATCACCGGCTCGGGCACGCTCGACGGCCAGGCCGACTGGGACAACTGGTGGGGCTGGTTCCACCAGTGCGACCAGGACTTCACCGACCTGCGGGATCAGAGTGCGTTCGGCGTACCGCTCTCCGAACGGATCTACGGTCCCGGGCACCACCTGCGGTCGAGCTTCATCCAGCCGTACGAGTGCACCAACGTGCTGATCGAAGGCGTGACGATCGTCCGGTCGCCGTTCTGGGAGGTCCACCCGGTGCTGTGCCGGAACGTGACCGTGCAGGACGTCGTCATCGACAGCCAAGGACCGAACAACGACGGTGTTGACGTCGAGTCCTGCCGGTGGTGATCCGCGGGTGCACGTTCGACGCCGGCGACGACTGCATCGCGATCAAGTCGGGCCGGGAGGCGGACGGGCTGCTGGTGAACGTGCCGTCGGAGGACATCCTGATCGAGAACTGCGTGATGCGGGTGAAGTACGGCGCGATCACGCTCGGCTCGGACATGACCGGCGGCGTCCGCAACGTCTTCGTCCGCGACTGCGTGATCGGCGGGCCATCGCTGTACTTCGGTCTGTACATCAAGACCAACTCGATCCGCGGCGGGTTCGCCGAGAACATCTACCTGCGGGACATCGAGATCTCCAACCTCACCAAGGAGGTTGTCCAGTGCAACTTCCACCGCGGTGAAGGTGACACCGGCCCGCTCACGCCGGTCGTCCGCAACGTCGAGCTGCGCGACATCACCGTCCAGCACGCCCGGAACGCCCTGATGATCCGTGGCTACCGCCGCTCCCCCATCCAGGACTTCCGCCTGGTCAACTGCACCTTCACCGTCGACGAGCCCAGCACCATCCAGCACGCCGCCCTCACCTTCGACAATGTCACGGTGAACGGCCACCCCATCACCGACGTCCACCAACTCCGCTGAGTTGGTGGACGTCGCCGGGACTCCCTCAAGGCAGGTGGGCGCAGTGCACGTCCAGGTCCCAGAGGATGACCGAGAGGGCATAGGGGCTGATGGTGTGGTCGCCGTGCGTGGCGTCCTCGAGAATCTCCCAGTGGCCGTTCGTCTCGTTGCTGACGGCATCGGTGCCGATCAGCGAGATCCGGTGCCGTACGGCGGCCTCGTACGAACGATGGCCGACACCGTTGAAGCAGCAGTCGTCGAAGCGGTTGAGGATCTGCAACTGTCGCCGGTGCTGCCCGACCGACCCGAGCGCATAGATGTCCGGGAAGTCAGCCAACCCGTAGAACCCGGGCTGCTTGTCCGCACGCTGCTCCCAGTCGCCGCGTGTCGGGCTCGGCTTCGGCGACCCCGGCCGGACGAAGAACGGCAATGAGCCGGCGGTCGGGTACGACCGCGTGATCCGCGGATCCAGCGCCGGGTAGATCGTCGTCGCCCACCCACCGCCGGACAGCCCGATCATCTGCACCGACGACGGCCGGTACGTCGCCTGGACGTGGTTCATCGCCACCGCGAGCGGCTCCAGGAACAGCGCCAGTGGTGAATACGTCGCCGACTCCCACAGGTTGAGATCGTTGTGCGACGGCTGCTGCTGCACTGTCGGATCGACCGGGTCCTGCAGAGTCTTCGGGTTCCAGTGGTAGAACGGCATCGCGAACAGCAACACCGTGTACCCGTGGTCCAACAGCCCCTGCGTCACCCGCTGCAACGTGTCCAGCGGCTCACCATGCCCGTTGTGGTAGAACGCGACCCGGCGATGAGTACTCTGCACCGGCTCCACGACGAACACCGAGGCGACGTACCCGAACGGCATCGCCACCTCGAGCCGGTCGTACCGTCGTACGCCGGTCAGCGTCGGCAACTCCGCCGGCACCCCGACATCACGTCGTACCGTCGGAAGGCCCGTCGGCAGCACACCGGTGTCCTTCCACACCTGCGCAACCAGCTGCGGACGCAAAGCATCCGCGTCGGCAGCGGTGTGGATCTTCATCAGGTCCTCGACGTCGACACCCACGACCACTTCCGGCAGCGTCTTGTACGCCGCGGTGTGCGCAGCCGCGATCTCAGCGTTCACCGGAGCGACCGGCCGGGGAGCAGGATGAGGACGTAGTCCGGTGGGACTCTCGGCGGCGGCCGCCGTCGCGGGCCAGCCGGTCGCAGCTGCCGCGGGCAAACCGGCGGCGAGTGCGCCGAGGACTGTCCTGCGGTTGAGAGGGGTCATGAGTGGTTCACCTTTCGGGGCGGGGGACGACCGGCTGCCAGCCGCCGAACACCTTCGACGGGTCGCGCAGCGCGGCCGCCTCGTCGTCACTGAGTTGCCGGGAGCACGCCAGTCGCGTACTGGTGTCGATGGGCCGGCCGGACAGGTCGGTACTGCGGTACTCCCAGAACCGGACCTGACCGGCGGCCGCACAGTCGTTGGGGCTGGTGATCTGGAAGCCCTGCTTCTTCACGTGGGTGTCCATCGCGGAGTCGATGAACACGACCTGGCTGGTCGGGAACCTGCTCAGCTCGACCCGGCCGAGGAACACGCTGTCGTCGGGCGCATCCGGACCGCGGGTCAGCCGCACGTTCACGAAGATGTTGCCCGGTCCGTTGTCGCTGTTGCGGACCTGGTTGTAGTAGCCCTCGTGCAGCGCCTTCAGCTCCGAATTCTGGATGAAGACCCCGCCGGTCCCCCAGACGAAATCGACGTCACCCTCGATGTAGCTGTCGGTCACGAAGCCCTTGCCCTGCAGCCGCAGGCTGTCCTGGTAGCCCATGATCCGGACCCGCGCGAGCACGATCCGCTCGCCGTTGCCACGGAACGCCTCGGCCTGCGAGCCGCGGTACGGCGTCAGGTTCTGCACCGTGGCGTCGGCAAGGGTGAAGTCGTCCGCGTCGACGCCCATCGCGGCCCGCCAGCAGTTGAAGCGGTCCGGCTGGGCGAGCACGCGGCGCGGACAGTAGGCCTGCTCGATCGGCACGTTCGCCATCGCGTAGTCGCCGTTGAGCAAGTTGTTGTTCGGGTACCCGATGATGGTGCGGCCCGCGCCGGCGCCGACGATCGTGATCCCGGGCTTGGTCTGCGGGACGTAGACGAGCTCGCGATAGAGGCCCGGAGCCACGTCGATCCGAGACCTATTGCCCTCAGCCACGAAGTCGATCGCACCCTGGACCGTGCAGAAGTCCCCGTCCTCACCTACTGTGAGCCTGCTGTCCGATGCCGGGTCGTGCCGGGTCCGGAACATCCACTGGGACGGCTCGACGATCCCGGGATGCCCGACGACGAACCCAGGATCGACGGTGACGTAGTACACCTGCCCGGGCGCCAGCCGCTGATGCGGATGGATCGAGACCGTCCGACCGTCGACCGTGACCGCTTGATACGTCCACGTGTGCAACTGACCGAAGTCCGAGCGCGCGTCACCGATGAAGCGCTGGTACGACGTGAGGTCGGCGAGATCGATCGTGTCGACGACCTCGCCGCCGGTCCGGTGGATCCGGAGCTTGCCCTGGACACCGAGTTGCACCGGTCCCTGGAAGGTCATTGTGAGCGTGGTGTCTGAGCAGGTGGCATCCGCTGTGCTTCGCGGCGAGAGCTCGGGCACACTCGGCCGCGCGGTCTTCCAGCCGGTGAGACGTTCCAGCACCTTGGTCAGCCTGGCCGCGGCGACCTGGTGGCCCTTGACGTTGGGGTGAGTGCTGCCGTTGAAGTCGTCCGCGCCGAGCCAGCCGGTCGTGTCGACGTACACGATCCTGCGGTCCTGCGTGGCCGCGACCGCTGACTTGATGCCGGCGCTGTGAGTCCCGTTGAAGGGGCGCATCGCAAGGATCAGGCTGCGCGGGTTCGCGGCGCGCACCTGGCGGAGGTAGGCGAGGTACCCGCGCGTGAACTCGCTGCTCGGGTACGGCGCGTCGTTCGTGCCGAAGTTGACGACGACGGCACCTGGGTCGAACGGCGCGGCCGGGAAGCCGGCCAGGTTCCAGCCGAAGGACTCGGCGGCGGTGCCGACGTTGCCGTGGCCCGGCTGGATGATGCCTTGTTTGCCGAAGCCGATCTGGTTCGTGTCCGCGCCGAACGCATTGCCGACCAGCTGCGGGTAGCTCTTGGTGCCGTCGGCGCAGTCGATCCCGAGCTCCGGGCAGAGCGCCATCACGCCTTGGGTGATCGAGTCGCCGTAGAACTCGATCCGGTGCTCGGCCGTGGTCGGCAACGGGATCAGCGTCGCGAGCGGTGCGAGCTCGATCTTCTCGAGGACGACGCCGGACTGCAGCGGGACGATCCAGCGGTTCGCGTACTCGTCGACATCCTTGACCAGGATCTCGGCGGTGTGCGCCACGGTGGGATCGAGACCTTCGACGAACACCTTGTGGTCCTCGTCGACCTTGACCAGGACGGGCTCGGCCCGGTCGACCGAGACATAGAGCTGCGCCGGCACGGTGATCGACTCGGTGTCGAACCAGGCGCCGAGGCGGTCGCCGGTGAAGCGGAAGCGCAGCGACGAGCCGGAGTTCACCGTGATCGCCACGTCGTCGTCGCGACCCCAGTGACCATCGAGCTCGATCCGCGGGTCGAACGGGCCGAACGTCGCCGGGTTCGCCACTGCTGCCACAGGTGCCGCGTTGCCGGCCGGAACGGTGAGCACGCCGATCCCTAGCAGGATGACGAAACACAGGCTGAACAGAGCTTTCTTCACAGCGGTCTCCTCGCGCGGACCGCCATTCGGAAAGCCCGGGGCGGTGGGCGGGTAATCCTTTTCCTCGGCTACCGTCGCAGCGTCTCCGGGCCGCGTCAAGACCTCGTCCGGGAGAAGTTCGGCGAAACGGGAAAAGGTTTACATGCCTGTGGTGGCAGCGAATCGGTCGTCGGCATGATCCAATGAGCCGGTGAGAAAGTCGACCAGGGATCGCGCCGGCCGGGCCACGATCCACGACGTGGCCCGGCTCGCGGAGGTCTCCACCGCGACCGTGTCGCGGGTGCTCAGCGGCGGCAAGCCGGTTTCGGCCCAGGTCGCCGACCGGGTCCGCGCCGCGGCCCAGGAGGTCGGGTACCGGCCGAACCCGGCGGCCCAGACGTTGTTGCGCGGCAGCAGTCAGACGATCGGGGTGGTCGCCCCCGATCTCGGCAACCCGTACTTCGCCGAGATCCTCAAGGGCATCTCCGCCGAGGCCTCCGCCGACGGGAACCACACGCTCGTGGCGGGGACCGACGAGGACCCGGACCGCGAGTACCGCTCGGCGATCGAGCTGGCCCGCTGGGTCGACGGCCTACTGCTGTGTGCACCGCGGATGAGCACGCCGCGCCTCAAGGAGGTCGCCGCGGCCAGCCGCAAGCTGGTGCTGATCAACCGGGTACTACGCCACCCGTCGGTGGGAGCCGTGGTCGTCGACTACCACCACGGCGTACGGCTGTTGTGTGAGCACCTCGGGTCGCTCGGCCACAAGCGGATCGTCTACCTGGAGGGTCCGCCCAACGCGTGGTCCGACCAGCAACGCCAGCGCGGCTTCCGGGCTGCTGAGGCGGCGGGCCAGACGATCATCCGCGTTCCCTGCGGCTCAGCGCTTCGCGACGGCTACACCGCGGTCGACGACGCGCTCACCCACCGCCCGACTGCGTTGATCGCCTTCAACGACCACGTGGCCGTCGGCGTCCTGAGCCGCCTCCGCGAGCTGGGGGTCTCCGTCCCCGACGACCTTTCGGTGGCCGGCGTCGACGACGCTCCCATGAGCGCCCACACCGACCCCGGCCTCACGACGTACGCCGTCTCCACCGTCGAGCTGGGCCGTCAGGCCTGGCAACACTTCAACCCGACGGCCCCCACCAACACCACTCACCTCACCGGCGAGCTAGTGGTCCGAGCCTCCACAGCCCGCCCACCGCGCCGCCGCCGTACCGCTCAGGCCTGAGCGGTAAAGCTGTAGCTGCCGGAGTCCACGCGGCACACCAGCGCGCGGTCGGCCGACTCCAATAGCTCAACCCCGACCTGCTCAGTGACCGGTCCCCGCGACTCACGAACAGATTCCGCATCGGCGGTTGGCACGTGGACGGTGGCGGTAGCACCGGGCGGAACTACCACATCAAGAGTGAAGGTGCCGTCGGTGACCTCCCAGCGGGTGGAGACTCGGCCGGTCGGTGTGTCGTAGGCACCCTCGGCCCAGGTCAGCCGGCCACCGGGGCGAGGCTTGATGACGAGGTCGCGGAAGGCGACGGAGCCGGCGGACTGGTCGATGCCCGCGACACCGCCGTACAGCCACTCCCCGACCGATCCAAGTGAGTAGTGGTTGAACGAGTTCATCGCGACCGGGCCGAACCCGTTCTCCTCCGTCCACCCGTCCCAGCGCTCCCAGATCGTCGTCGCGCCGTGCCGGATGGAGTACCCCCACGAGGGATACCGATCGTCGTGCAACAGGTCGTACGCCAACTCGACGTGCCCGTACTTCGCCAGGATCGGACACAACAGCGCCACCCCGGCGAACCCGGTCGTCAGCGATCGGCCGCGCCGCTCGAGATCGGCGACCAGATGCTTCACCGCCGCCTGCTCGAACTCCTCCGGCAGCAACCCGAACGCCAACGGCAACAGATACCCGGTCTGTGTGTCCCCGCGAACCTTGCCCTCGGCATCCACGAACTCCCGGACGAACGCAGCCCCGATCCGCTCCCGCAGCTCGCCGTACGCCGTCGCCTCGTCCTCCAGCCCGATCACCCGCGCCGCCGCGGCGGTCAGCTCGGCACTGCGGGCGAAGTACGCCGTCGCCAGCACATCGCGATCCGTGCGTACGCCGACCTGCAGCCAGTCACCGTAGTGGCCGCTGGTCCGCTTGCGCCAGATCAGGTCCGGGTTCGCCTGGTGGACGTAGTCAACCCAGCGTTTCATGGTCGGCCAGGCCTGCCGCAGTACGCGCTCGTCGCCGTACGTCCGGTATAGCGTCCATGGAACGATGGTCGCGGCATCCGCCCACGCAGGCGTGCCGTGCCGGCCGGTGATCAGGTGCGGGATGACATCCGGGATCGCGCCCTCGTCCGTCTGCGCAACGGCGAGATCGCCGAGCCAGTTGTCGAAGAACGTCTGCACATCGGCCTGGTACGCCGCGGTCGGCAGGAAGATCTGTGCATCCGCGGTCCAGCCGAGGCGCTCGTCGCGCTGCGGGCAGTCGGTCGGAACGCTGACGAAGTTGCCGCGCTGGCCCCAGCGGATGTTGCTCAGCAGCCGGTTGACCCCGTCGTCCGAACACTCGAACCGTCCGGCGACCGGAGTGTCCGAGTGCAGCGCCCGGCCGGTGACGTCGGCCGTGGTCAGCTCGCCGGGGTAGCCGTCGATCTCGACGTACCGGAACCCGTGGACGGTGAACATCGGCTCGAAGAACTCCTCGGCACCGCCCGCGCTGACGTAGTAGTCGGTCGCATCGGCGGTACGGAGGTTGGCGGTGTAGAGCTCGCCGTCGGCCTCGAGCATCTCGCCGTGCCGCAGCCGGATCCGGTCGCCGTTCGCGGCCCCTCGGACCCGCAGCCGGACCCGGCCGGCGATGTTCTGCCCGAGGTCGACGATGTAGCGGTTACCTTCGAGGCGCTGCACCGAGACGGCCGGGAGCTCCTCGGTCACCCGGACCGGTTCGGTGCTGGCGGCAACTAATGTCGATATGTCCGCTCCGACGTCACCGGCCGACCCCCAGTCGGTGGCGTCGTACCCAGGGCTGGACCACTCCCCCAGCTCGAGGCGGGCGTCGTACGACTCCCCCATCAGCAGGTCCGCGAACCGCAGCGGACCGGTCCGCTCGACCCACCGGCTGTCGGTTGCGATGACTGTCTGCGAGCCGTCTGTGTGGTCGACGACGAGCTGTGCGAGCAGTTGGGGCTTCTTGCCGTAGTGGTGGGCCTGGCTGCGGGTGTCCCAGCCGACGTACCCAGACCACCAGCCCTCACCGAGCACTGCGCCCAGCACGTTCTCACCCTCGTGGAGCTGGTCGGTGACGTCGTACGTCTGGTAGGCGAGGCGGTAGCGGTAGTCGGTCCAGCCGGGCGTCAACTCATCGTCGCCGACCCGCTGGCCGTTGGCACTCAGCTGGTACAGGCCGTGGGCGGTCGCGTAGACCCGCGCTCTGGCGACTGGCTTGGTGAGCTCGAAGGAGCGGCGGTAGTAGCGCGGTGCGGCCAGCGTGGATGAGCGCTCCGAGCGTGGCTCTTTGCGGTCGACCGGTGGTTCGAAGTACGGATCAGTGTCGTAGTCGTGCTCGATCCAGTGCGCCTGCCACTCCTCCGGGTGGAAGATGCCGGTGGCAAACGTCGCCGACGCCTCACACACCTTCCCGGCCGCGTCACGGACCTCCAGCCGCCACACGTAGTCGGTGAGCGACGTCAGCGGTGCACCACCGTGGTCGACGTACGTCTGGTCCTCGGTCCGCCACCCGCTGTCCCACACCTGGACGCCGTCCCGTTGGACCCGCACCCGGAACGCGTCCTGCCGATCACCACGCACCGGCGACGCCAGCCGCCAGCTCAGCCGCGGCCGGTCGGTCCCGATGCCGAGCGGCTCGACCCGGTGCTCACAGCGCAGGTCGTACGGCGTCAGCGCCGGAACGCTCGGTGGATCGGTCAGCACCCAGGTTGTCACCAGGACCACTCCGTCTCGGGTCGGTGGAGCTCGTAGTCACGCAGACCGCCGGCGTGTTCCGGGCGGTCGCCGTACATGGGCCGGGACCGGCCGGGCGGGTCGATCGCGATCACGTCGTCGCCGCGCCAGGTGGTCCGGAACTCGTTGCCGGCCGCGAGTTCGGTGGTGGTCTGCTCGACCATCGGGAAGGTCACCACGATCCGCTCGCCCAGTTGCGGCTTCGGGATGGAGAGGTAGCCGTCGGGCGCCCAGATCCGTTCCGCGCCGGTTCGTACCTCGTCTCCCCGCGCCAGGGTCAGTCGCGCGTATCCGGCCCACTCCGGCACGCGGACGCGCAGCTCCTCGACCGGCTCGTTGATGAGTAGCTCTACCTTGCCTTCGACCGGCAGGTGGCTCAGCACGTCGACAGTGCGGTGTGCGCGGGTGAGTAGCAGGTTGATGCGAGTCAGCGCGTTGTCGCCGGTGACGATGCTGTTCCAGGCCCAGAACAGTCCGCGTACGCCGGAGCCGACACAGCACGCCTGGACGTCGTTGGTGTGGCCACGGCCGAGTGGCACGTCGGAGACGTAGTCGTTCGGAGCGCCGTACCCGCAGAACGCACCCAGCACGCGCTCACCGACGTCGACGTACGTCCGCCAGCCCACCTCGTCCCCCGACCGGTCCGGGGCGGACTCCACCCAACTCACGTCACGCAACTGCGACGCGGCCAGGTGGTTGCGGACGAACCTCTCCACCACCGACCAGTACGACGTGAGTCCGCTGCCGGCGAGCGTCGTACCCAGGCCGATGAGGTCGACCAGTGAACAGGTCTCGTGCTCGTAGCGCTGATCGGCCAGGTCACCTGGGGTCCAGCCGAACCTGGTGGCTTGGGTGAGCACCCAGTCGTAGCTGCGGCGGCTGAACTCGGTCAGACCGTGGTCACCGGTGTGCCTGGCCAGTCGTGCGAGGCCTTCGAGCGTGCCGACGCGGGTGTGGAAGTGACCGCTGCGATAAGCGCGGGCCGGGTTGAAGCTGCCGTCCGGGAGGTAGACGCCGCTCTTGTCGACGATGAGGCGGGCGAACCACTCGCACAGGTCCAGCGCGTCCTGGTTGCCGGTGGCCTGGTGGTAGCGCAGAAGCGGCATGATCAGGCGGCCGGAGAACGACGCCGGGTCGGGCGCGAGGTGGAGGTCGACCGCGTTCTCTGACGGCCAGCCGCTGGCCGTGTACTCCGAGGCCGGGTAGAACCAGACGTCGCGTTCCTTGATCGCGATCCGCTTGAGCGCCTGGACCTGTTTGTCCGCGGCTGCTCGCGCCTTCGGGTCGCCGGTCGCGAGGACCGTCGTGGTGAGGGCGAGCAGGGTCGCGCGCTGGTCGATCAGGTTGGCGTTCGGCTTCCAGTGGCCGCGCGGGTGCTCGCGGCGGTAGGTGAGGCCGTCCTCGTGCAGCAGGTCGAACAGGGTCTGCCGGTAGCGGTCAGCGATCTGATCCCAGTGCGGGTCCCAGTCCTTGCCGTCACTGTCCTTGCCGCCGGTCATCTGCCGGGTGAGCAGGATCGCGTCGGTGAGCCGGCCGTGACTGGAGCCGTAGTCCCAGTCGCCGTGGTCGAGTCGGGCAGGGCGGGCCAGCAGGTTCGCGCTGAAGAACGGGATGCCGTCCAGGTCGTGATCGGCCAGACCGGTCACCGCGTTCATCGCCAGCGCGGCCCGCTCCTCGAGCAGAAGGGTTGCCGGGATCGTCACCATGAGGAAAACCTTTACCCTTGGAGTCGGCGATGTCAACGCTCTATCCACAGGCTGGCCGATCGGCCTTGTTTTCTTGACGTTTACAGGCGGAGACTGGCGGGACCTTCCCGAAGGAGGACGATTATGAGGGCAGCAGTGCTTCAGGAACCGCGACACGTTTCGGTGGTCGACGTACCGGACCCTGTCCCGGAGGACGGCGTGCTGCTCCGGATGCGCGCGGTCGGGTTGTGTGGGTCGGATCTGCATACGTGGCGCGGGCATCATCCGTTCCGGAAACCACCAGTGGTGCTGGGTCATGAGGGTGCTGGTGAGGTGGTGTCATCGGCCGATCCAGTCTTTAGCGTGGGCGATCGGGTCGCCGTACTGCCTGCGCTGTCGTGCTGGGAGTGCACGCGCTGCGAGGCCGGGAAGCCACATCTCTGCGCTGCGAAGCGGGTCCCTGGTGGCGGGTGGCCGGGGATGCTCAGCGAGTTCTTCGCCGCACCTGGGCGGGTGTTGGTGCCGTTGGCCGACGAGATCGGGTACGACGAGGGCGCCCTGATCGAGCCATTGGCCGTGGCGTGGCACTGCACCAGCGACGGCGCGGTGATGGCCGGCGACTCGGTGGCGGTGCTGGGCGGAGGTCCGATCGGAAGCCTGGTCGCCGCGGTGAGCCGGATCCGCGGAGCGTCGACCGTGCTGGTCAGCGATGTGAAGTCGTACAACCGCGAGTTCCTTGGCCGGCAGGGCGTCTCACGCGTGGTCGATCCGTCGGCGACCGACTTGCTAGCCGCTGGTGCCGCGCTGACCGGCGACGGGTTCGACGTTGTCGTGGTCGCGTCCGGCCACCCGAGCTGTCTGGCCGAGGCGTTGGCGTTGTGCCGACCGCGTGGCCGCGTGGTCCTGCTCCCGATGTTCGCCGGCCCGCTGACCGTGGACCTGAACCCGGCTGTCCTGAAGGAGATCAGGATCCAGGGCTCAACGATCTACACCCCGGCCGACTTCCGCGCGGCGGCGCGCCTGATCAACACCCGCACCCTCGACGCACGCCCCTACATCACCGACGTCGTCCCGCTCGACCGAACTCCAGCCATCCTCACCGCCCTCGACACCGGCACCGACCACCTCAAGATCCAGATTGACCCCACCCGATGAGCCCCCCGGAGGTTGTGGCCACCTACTTGGTGGAGAGCTATCTGCCGCTGGAGGACGCGGCGGAAGTCATCGCCGGTGAGCAGTCGACCGGGACCTTCGTGGCGGTGGCGCGGGAGACCGCGGAGTTGCGGGAACGGTTCGCAGCCCGGGTGATCTCCGTCGAGGAGCTACCGCCGACCGATCATGCTGATCTCCCCGGGATAGTGCGCCCCGCAGGCGCACTCCGACGGAGCGGACAGGTACGCATCGCCTTCGGCCTGGACAACTTCGGCCCGTCGCTGCCGAACCTGCTAGCTGCCGTGGCGGGGAACCTCTTCGAGCTGCGACAACTGGCCGGCATCCGACTGCTCGACCTCGACCTACCGTCCGCGTTTGCCGATCGCTACCCAGGTCCGCGGTTCGGCGTGACTGGTACGCGCGAGTTCTTGAGCCGGCCGGACGGTGTGTTGCTGGGGACGATCGTGAAACCGAGCATCGGCTTGCCGGTCGAGGAACTGCGGATCGTCGTCCGCGAACTCGCCGAGGCGGGGATCGACTTCATCAAGGACGACGAACTGATGGGCAATCCACCCCACTCGCCGCTCGCCGACCGGGTGGCAGTCGTCACGGAGGAGCTGGACAAGATCGCCGCCCGGACCGGCCGGCGGCCGATGTACGCGTTCAACATCACCGACGACCTGGACCGGATGGCAGCGAACCACGACCTGGTCCGCGACGCCGGCGGCACCTCCGTGATGGTCTGCGTGAACCTGGTCGGCCTCGCCGGACTCGCGTGGCTGCGTGAGCGGTGTGAGCTGCCGATCCATGGACACCGTGCGATGACAGGGGTGTTCACCAGAGCGCCTGGGTTGGGGATCGACTTCGTCGCCTGGTCGAAACTGGCCCGGCTCGCAGGCGCCGATCACCTGCACACGAACGGCCTCTCGAACAAGTTCTACGAGACGGACGAGGAGGTACTGCGGTCGATCGCCGCGGTCCGGCAACCGTTGCTCGGTGGCTACCAGACCTTGCCAGTGTTGTCCTCAGGGCAGTGGGCAGGGCTGGCACCGGAGACCTATCGGCGTACCGGTACGACCGACCTGCTCGTGCTTGCCGGTGGTGGCATCCACGGTCATCCCGACGGCCCCGGCGCTGGCGTCGCCGCAATGCGGGCCGCCTGGCAGTGCGCGGTCGAGGGCGGCGATCTGGACGCAGCTGCGCGTGCGGAACCGGCCCTACAGCGCGCGATCGACACCTTCGGAACCCCTCATGGTTGAGGCTGCGTTTTATGGAGACGACTTCACGGGCTCGACGGATGCGTTGCGACAGTTCGAGCGGTGCGGGCTGCGGGCTGTCCTACTGGTCGACCTCCCACCGACCGACGAGCTCCGCGACCTGGCAAGCCGCTACGACGTGATCGGCGTAGCAGGTATCGCACGGTCGCTGGCTCCCGACGAGCAGGAGGCACAGATCCGGCCGATCCTCACTGCCCTGCGCGACCTGAGACCCCGCGTCGTCCAGTACAAGATCTGCTCGACCGTCGACTCCTCTCCTCAGCTCGGCAGCATCGGCCGTGCCCTGGAGGTCGGCCGCTCCATCTTCGGCCCTGCCGTCGTACCAGTGCTCGCCGCCCAACCGGAGCTCGGCCGCTACACCGTGTTCAGTCACCACTTCGCCGCCGAGGCCGGCACGATCCACCGCCTGGATCGGCAACCCACGATGGCGAATCATCCCGCCACCCCCATGCCTGAAGCCGATCTCCGCGTCCACCTCGCCGCCCAGACCGACCTCCAGCTCGGCGCGCTGCACCTCACCTGGTACGCCGAGCTTCCCGACCGCTACGCCCAGTCGTCCGACGACGCTGTGATCCTCGACGTCCTGACCGACACCGACCTCCGGCTGCTGGGCCAGACCCTTGTTGCGTCCAGCAACAGCCATCCGCTGTTCGCCATCGGCTCAGGCGGCCTGTCCCGAGCCCTGGCCATGAACCTCGCGACAGCAGTTCCACCAACCGGCCCGCGCCCACTCACCGAGGCTCCTGGCCGTTCGCAGGTCCTGGTTGTCTCGGGCAGCCAGTCGATCCGTACGAGGGAGCAGATCGAGTACGCCGTAAGCGCGGGCTGGCTCTCGTTGGAGTTGCGTGATCCGACCGTTGTGCGACGGACGGCTGTGGCCGCCTTCCGCGATGGTGTACCCGGCGTCGTCGTACACACTGGCGAGCGCGTCGGCCAGCCGGCACACGACCTGGTGAGCTCTCTCGGCGAGGCTCTAGCCGGAGTCGCACGTGCGGTTGTCGAAGACACCAAGGTGCGCCGGGTGGTGATAGCCGGCGGTGACACCTCCGGCCGTGTCGTCCGCAGCCTTGGAGTCAGCACGCTCGAACTGGTCAGCGGCGTGAACGACTTCGGTCCGGGCAGCGCGCTGTGCAGAGTCACCAGCCCGGACACCACCATCGACGGCCTCCACGTCCTGCTGAAAGGCGGCCAGATCGGCGCCCCAGACCTCTTCGAGCGCTTCAGCCTGTTGTCAGGGTGAGTTCGCGGACTGGGGACTGGGGGGTGTCGCGGATCTCCAGGGTTTTGAGGGCGTTGCGGATGTGCAGGCCGGTGATGGAGATCCCTCGAACGGTCGGGTGATGGGTGCCGGTGACGTGCTCGTCGGCGTGGCGGGTGTCCACGAGGATCGCGGCGGCGGTCACTGCGTCGACCTGGGAGTCGCGGAGGTCGATGTGTTCGATCAGGCCGCCGCGGTGGGAGTTGGTTTTGAGGCGGAGGGCGTGGTCGATGTCGGGGCCGGCGATGTGGAGGTCGCGGGCGATGACGTTGCGGACTCCGCCGCTGGTTTCGCTGCCGATGGTGACAGCGCCGTGGCCGGTACCGAAGCGGCAGTTCTCGATGACGATGTTCTCGCAGGGTTGACCGACCCGGCGGCCGTCGGCGTCGCGGCCCGACTTGATCGCGATGCAGTCGTCGCCGGTGTCGAACGAGCAGCCGCTGATGACGACGTCGCGGCAGGAGTCCGGGTTGCAGCCGTCGTTGTTCGGACCGCGGCTGTCGACCGTGATGCCGCGGACGACGATGTCGGAGCTGAGCACGGGGTGAACCACCCACATCGGGGCGTTGATGATGCGGACGTCCTCGATCCGGACGCGGCGGCAGCGGTACGGCTGGATGAAGCTGGGCCGGAACCCGTGCCCTGGCTCGAAGATCCGCTCCTCCACCGGCACATCGTCGCGAACCATCCGCAGCAGCCGGTTCCAGTCGTCGACCGGCTTCGTGTCCCGCCACCAGGTGTCGGGTGATGCGCAGCCGTCGAGGGTGCCGGTCCCGGTAACGGCGACGTTCACCGCGTCGTACGCGTAGATGAGTGGTGAATGACTGAAGCACTCGATGCCCTGCCAGCGGGTCCGAACGATCGGGTACGACGCGGGGTCGGTGACGAACCGCAACGTCGCGCCGGCCACCAGGTGCAACTCCACATTGCTCCGGAGCCGGATCGGACCACTCAGGAACCGTCCGACCGGCACCACCACGCGACCACCGGTCACCTCACAAGCCCGGACAGCCTGATCAATCGCCGCCGTGCAGTCGACACCCGGCCGAGCCCCGAACTCAGTGATGAGGTGATCGGTCATCCGGGGGCCTTGCGGAGGCGGAGGGCATTGGCGAGGGGAACGGCGATGACCCAGGAGGGGTTCCAGGTGTTGGCGTGTCCCCGTCGTTGCCAGTGGGTTTGGAAGACGGCCTCACCTTGTTCGCCGACGATCTGGAAGCCCCAGTCGCCGGGCTCGGCACAGATCGCTTGGCCCATGGCGTTCGCGGTGGTTTCGGCGGCGGCGACGTACTCGAGCCGGCTGGTCACGGTCCCGAACTCCAGTAGTTCGTAGGTCGGGAAGAACGTGTCCAGATGATGGTTCTGGACGCTCACCGTCGGCCAGCCGATCGCGTTGAACCCGGCTGCGCGAAGGGGCGCGTCGAGGTCCTGTTCGGGCGACCACACGTAGACCCAGGTGAGCAGCCAGTCGGCAGCGACCTCGGCCCACGACGCGTAGAGCTCGTCGCCGGTGAGCCGGAAGAGTTCGTACGCCGCGAGGAAGTAGTACATGCCGGCTTCTTTGTCCTCGCAGGACGCATCCAACGTCGACCGTGCGAACGGCCGGTCGAACGTCCGCGCGTGCTGACCGTGGTAGCGAGTCAGCCAGGTCGTCGCCTCGGACAACAGCCAGGAGTCGTCGAGTACGGCGGACGCCTTCAGCGCGGCGAGGACGCACGGGATACCGGCCGCCGAGACCGCAGTGGACGCAGGAGTGCCGTCCAGTCGCCAGCCGATCGGGAACGTGCCGTCCGGAAGCAACGCCGTCCGCAGGAACTTCAGAGACGCGACCAGCGCGTCCGGCCAGGACGGCGGCACTGGTTCACCGTGTGACCGGAACAGCGCGATGATCTCGGCGAGGTCCGCGACCGTCTCGCCGTACGCGCGGCTGGACACCATCGCGCGACCGCCGGAGCGGAAGCTCGTCCACCGCCGACTGCCGACCTGGTACGCGTTGTGCCGCAGACCCGGCGTTCGGGTCGAGCTCCCGGCCAGGTAGAACTCGACGGCTGCGCGGCACCGGTCGATCCGCGACCGGTCCCCCGATTCGAAGCCGAGCCGGGCGTCACACCAGGCGAGCTTCAGCGCCTGACCGGTCCAGCCGTACAGGAAGTGTCGCGCCTTGACCGGACCGTTGCCGGTGACATCGCTGAACTTGGTGTAGCCGGCAACAGTTCCGTCCCGGTACCAACGGTTGTCCAGCGCAACGGTCTTGCGGGCGATGATCTCATCCAGGTCGAGCGGTCGCGCGCCGGGACCATCGAAGAGCGACCGACCGGTGCGGACGAGGTGCCGGAACGCATGCCCGCGATGCTCCTGCGGCCCCCAGTCGAAGACCAGCTGCTGCGTGTAGACCTCACCCGGCAACAGCGTGAGGTACCCGTCATCCGTCGACTCGGTCTCCGCCTTGCTGACGTACCGCACGTCCTGCTTGCCGTCGAACATCAGTACGCCGCTCAGCGCCGCAACGACCGGTCCGTCGCGCCGGATGAGACCGAGCGACCCGTAGCGCACGAGTCCGTCGGCCGAACGGCGCGGGGCTGGGCGAGAGAAGACACTCAGCCAACGGCGTTCGCGGCCCGTTCGCCATTCGAGGTTCACACCGGGGATCGGCAGACGATCCTCCTCGGCGATGAAGCCGCCGCCAGGCGCCGGGCCGATCCGAGGTACGGCGCGTGTCGGATCCGCGGACGGGTTGTCGTTGTAGATCAGGCCGGGCAGGGTGATCTGACAGTCGGTGAGGCGGCCGAGGTCGAGCAGCAGACCGACGGCGAGGTCGCCCAGCCTGCGCTGACCGGTGTTCCGCCACCGGAGCTCGAGGTTCAAACGGTCGGCCGCGTCGAACGACAGGCGAACCTCAACGGCGACAGGTCCGGTCCGGCAGCCGGCTCGGTGCTCACCGGGCCGACGGGAGATCCACCACCCGTCGGCCTGCATCGCGTTCGGCTGCCACGGCCGCCCCGCCGAGCAGGTCAGGAGGTCTGCTACCGGCCGTTCGACATACGTCGTGCCATCCAGTCCGAGGTGGAGCACGACTCCGCCGGGAGTTCGGCGGAGTTCGGCTGTACGAGGGCCTGAGGTGAGGGCGGGCATCAGGTGGTCCGGCGAATCTGGATGGCCTGGTACTGGGTCCCGGGCAGGCGGACGGTGAGGGTGTCGCTGACTGTCTCGTGAGTACGCCGGACGCTGTGGTTCCAGACGTCCAGGACCTCCACCTGGTAAGTCCCGTCCGGCAGGCTGAAGGTGCGCTCGGGGAACCGGTGCTCACCGAGGTACTGCAGGTAGTAGCTCCCAGGTACGGCGAGCGTCGGAGCGTCGCGGTAGTCGTCAATCGGCTCCACCCCGTCAGGCAGCTCGTCCAGCACCTCACGCAGTAGCCGCAACCGCTGCGCGACCACACCGGTTGGCCGCGCTCCCCCACCCGACCACGGTCCGCCGTCTCCGTCGACGTACCACTCCCCATGCGCCACGTGTGCACCCCGGACCGTTCCTTCCCAGATCCGGGTGAGCATCTCCTGGCCGGTGAGGCTGGTCTCTGGTGTGGAGCCGTTGCCCTCGTACCCGCAGGCGTCCACGTGCACGGGCATGGCGTAGTCGCGTCGGAGCGCCGACACGCCACGCAGGTTCTCCAACGGAACGCTGAGGTGGGTGAGCCAAGGCATGCCGGGGTCAGCAGCCGCGTGCACTGAGATCAGATGCCTGCTGGAGTCGCACTCCGCGATCAGCTCCGGCAGCGTACGCACGTCGTCCGCCGTGTCGAGGCACCACGTCACGTTGCGGTAGGCGGCCAGCCGGTTGACGAGGACTCGAATGAAAGCGGGTTCGTCAACAGGGATGAGAATCTCCGCGCCGACGTCGATCGCGAGGAGGTCTTGGACCTGGGCGTCCAGGCGATTCAGCAACGAAGGGTGGGCGCGGAGCCGGACGCGGTTGAACGGCGAGGCAGCCAGCGCTCGGCATGCCTCGGACCAGTTGTCCGCTGACCCGAACCACGTGGTGGTCAGCGGGTGATACGGCGTCCCGTCGGCCCACCGGAGACCGGTGCCGTCCCGCCGGACAGGACCGCGAGTCGTGGCAGGCGTGCAGGTCAAGGTGTGCACCTCGTCGGCGAGCGTGTAGTGCCAGGAACCCTCGAGAGAGGGCATGAAGCGCAGTAGCTGCCGGTCGGCGTCGGCGAAGGACTCGACGTACGCTCCCTCCCCGGACTCGTGCCGGAACTCGACTGCCTGCGGACCGTCCACAGCACGCTCGAAGACGGCCCAGCGCTCTACCTCGGTCATCGGGTTCCTCGCAGGGCTAGGTACGGGCGTGCCGGCAGCGGGATCCGGCAGGTGCCCGTGTAGGAGGTCGGAAGCGGCGTGATGGTCAGCGCGACCGTGTCGATCACCTCGAAGCGGTACGGCGGACCGTCAGGCAGGTCCAGCTCGACAGACGACGGCTGGCGGTCACCCAGGTAGTGCAAGACACACCGGTCAGGATCCACATCGCCGTCAGACAACCGTGGCAGTCCGGCCATCACCTCGCGGAGGAAGGCAATCCGCTCCGGGCTCTCGCCGTACAGACGTCCCCCGACCGAGATCCACGCCCGCGTCTCGCGATCCACGAAGGACTCGCCATGGCCGACATACCCGCCCAGCGTCATGCCCTGCCAGAACCGGTGGACCATTTCGTCAGCGGTCAGGTTGCCCCAGCGGCGGCCGGCGTTGCCCTCGTAGCCGATCTCGTCGATCACCACCGGCTTCGGGCAGGACCGCCACGCGGCGACCTCGGCGCCGTCCCAGTGCTGCACGCTCTGGTGCGTGATCCACGGCTTGCTGAAGTCGTACGGCGTGAAGACCTCGTACATCTTGGTGCCGTTGTGGATCGACCGCAGTCGCTGGTACGGATCGAACCGCTGGACCAGCTGCAGCAGCCGGTCCCAGTCCGCGATCGTCTTCTCCCGATTGAAGTCGTACTCGTTGGACAGCGACCACCAGACGTTCCGGTACGCCGCCAGCCGCGCGACCACGTACCGCAAGAACGCCTCATCCTCCGCGGGCTTCATCCGGTCGAAGCCCCAGACCCCACGGTCGTAGGGGTGGAACAGGATCAGATCGGCCTGGATGCCCAACGAGAGCAGGTCGGCGACCCGGCTCTCGAAATGCCGGAAGAACGCAGGATCGTAGGCCTCCACGTCCACCTCACCCGGCGTGGTGCCGACAAACGGCAGGCGCTCCGGTCGCATCCCCTCGGTCGGCAGCAGGCACATCCGCACCTTGTCGAAAGGTGCCGAGCGCAACGACGCGAGGGTGAGTTCCTGGATCTCCTTGGACTCGTAGGTCCAGTGGTAGCACGTCGTACCGATGCAGTCGTACCGGGTGCCGTCGGCGTACGCGAAGTGGTGAGCGCCGTGCACCCCGACCGGCCCGTGGTTACCCGGGCCGGGCGGGACGCACTCGAACGAGCCGCGATGACCGTCGAGCTCCACCGCGGAGCTCGACGTGACGTACTCCCACCGGCCGACCCGATCCGGCATGAACCGCGCTCGGTAGACGCCGTCGCCGTCGTAGAAGCCGTCGACCGTGACCACCCGGTTCCGGTACCGATAGGCGACCCGCAGCGAGACGTCGGCGAACGGGTTGCCGTCCGATGGTCCGGAGTAGGTGAGTTCATGGACTCCCCACTGCTCGACACTCATGGCAGTCGATCTCCCGCCTGGATCCACTCCGGCGTGAGGATCACGTGCTTGATCGTCTTGCGAAGGTACGAGTACGCGACGTGCAGCCGGCCGTCGCGCGTCTGCAGCAACGTCGGGTACGAGTACCCGAACTCGTTGTCGCGATACTCCTCGTCCTGCACCTGCAAGTTCCGCCAGTACGGCCAGGTCGCCCCGTCGTCCTCCGACAGCGCCAGAGTGAGCGGGGTCCGCAGCGTCTTCCGCCGTACGCCGCCCTTGCCGTCAGGAACCCAGCGGAACTGGTCCCGCTCGGCCGACGAGTCGTTGAAGACGAGGACGAGCCGGCCGTCGGCCAGCCGGAGCAGCTGGACCGCGGAGTTGTTGTTCGGCAGCGCGGTCCGCTCCGGTGCCGACCAGGTCCGGCCGCCGTCCTTGGAGACCGAGCGGTGGATCCGGTCCGCGGCCCGGCTGCGGAAGTAGCCGAGCAGCTCACCAGGAGCGAGCTCGACCGCGGTCAACTGGACCTGGCCCAGCCCGTCGGGCAGGTCACCCGGCGTCCAGGTGCGACCGCTGTCCGAGCTCAGCTGGACGACCGAGGTCTCACCGTTCTTGCCACAGTCGTACGCCGGCAGCAGCCAGTCACCGTTGCTCAGCACAACGACCGGGTTACGGATGAAGCTGCCGAGGCGATCGAACAGTACGTCGCCCGGCCCCCAGCTCAGCCCGCCGTCGTGCGACACCCGGCGGAGCACCCGCGAGCTGCTCTGGTCGTGCGGCTCGTTCGACGTGTGCAGCAGCCACACGTCACCCGACGGCAGCACGAACAGCAGCGGATTCTGCTCCGAGTGCTCCGGGTCCGCTGACATCGGCACCGGCACGGTCCAGGTATCCGAACCGGCTGGGAGCCGGGACAGCACGATGCTGGTTTCCGGCTCCCCCTCCCCCGGACCGTTGAACCACGCGCACAGCAGATCACCCGCCGGTGTCTCGACCAGCGTCGCCGCGTGGCTGTCGCCCGGATGCAACGTCGGCAGCAGCGCGGTGGTGAGGTCGGCATCCGGCCGGAGCCGGCCGTCGAACCGGGGGTCGAGTGGAGTGGTCACCATGTGAGCCCTGCGGCGGCCTGGGCCTTGATGTAGTTGGGGATGTCGACCTGCTCGGCGACCTGCAGGGACGACGCGACGTCCATGCCGTCGATCAGCACGTGCTGGCGGAACACCTTGTACAGCGGGATGTCCCAGTACTCGGTGTTCTGGTAGTTCGTCACCACCGCGTTGTCACCCCAGTACACGGCCGAGGTGTCGATCCCCTGCAGCTGCGGCAACGCCGTACCGAACGCGTTCACCACCGCATCCGTCTGCAGCACCGCCTTCACGCCGTACGACGAGATCCTGGTCTGGATCTCCTCCGAGACCAGGTACTTGATGATCTCGAGCGAGTTCTCCTTGTGCGCCGACTGCGGCGGGATGAAGGCGGCCCGGGCGTTCGGCTGGTAGATCGCGGTCGAGCCGCGCGACAGCACCGGCATCGAGGTGACGCCGATCTTCACGCTCTTGGCCCACTCGGAGTAGTCCTCGATGTCGTCTTCCTCGATGTAGAGGTCGTTCAGGGCGTAGGCGTTCAGCTTCGACAGCGTGTGCACCGCCATCGCCAGGTGGCCGGGGAAGCTCATGTCGCCCTTGAAGAAGTCGTCCACGGTGGTGAACGTGTTGCCGGGCAGCATCAGGAACCGGTGCATGTTGTCGGCGACCCGCTTCCACTCCACCGACGTCAGGTTCACCTTGACGTCCTCGGGCGCCGGCTGCTCGCTGCTGCCGGGGACGAACGGGTAGAGCCCGACCTGGTTCAGCGCCAGGTAGTTGTCCGGGTGCTGCATGAAGCCCTTGTAGTGGTCGATCCCGTCGTTGCGGGTCAGCGTCTTCGCGGTCTTGTAGATGTCGTCGTACGTCGACCCGACCCGCGGGTACCGGACCCCGAACTTGTCGAAGATCAGCTTGTTGTAGAGCAGCACGTGCTCGTCGATGAACACCGGTACGCCGTACAGGCCGCCGTCGGAGCGCGACTTGACCAGCTCGACCGTGCCCAGGTTCAGCGCGGACAGGTCGATCCCGGCCTGCTGGACCATCGACGTCATGTCCTGGACCCAGCCGAGCGGCTCCAGGTCGCGGTCGATCCGGGTCCGCGGGTCCTCGATGATCAGGTCCGGCACCCGGCCGGCCTTGGCGATGTCCTCGTACCGGATCGGGTAGTCCCAGGTCGCGTACTTGATCTTCACATTCGGGAACTTGGCCCGGATCGCGTCGCCGAACACGGTGTCGAAGTACCGCGTCGCCTCCCGGCCCTCGTCGTCACCGCCGAGCTCGAACGGCTTGAAGTTCACGGCGAAGATGAACAGTTCGTCGTCGTCCACCGAGAACGGCTTGCCGTACCGGTTCGGGATGTCCACGGTGCCGGCCGCGGACCGCGCACCCGCGCGCGGGACGGCGGACGTGGAGCTGGTGGTCGCCGCGGCGGCGGTGCCGGGCAGCCCGGCGCCGAGGGCGGCGAGACCACCCAGCAGGGCACCGTTCCGCACGAACCCGCGACGGGACATACCTTGGTTGTCAGACATGCTGGACCTTTCGTAAGGGGCGGTGGTGTCAGGCAGGGACGGCTGCGGTGACACCCTTCAGATCGAGCTGCTCAGCGAAGTGACAGGCGACCCGGCGGCCACCGACTTCGCGCAGCTGCGGAACTTCGGTGCGGCAGCGCTCCTCGGCGTAGCCGCAGCGCGGACTGAACGGACAGCCGGGCGGCACCTTGGACGGGTCCGCGATCTCGCCGCGCAGCATGATCCGCGATCGCTTGCCGCGCGACGCGGGATCAGGATCGGGTACGGCGCTCAGCAGCGCCTCGGTGTACGGGTGGAGTGGCTTGCTGTACAACTCGTCGGTCGAAGCGCTCTCGACCAGCTTGCCGACATACATCACCGCGACGTCGTCGGCGACATGCTCGACGATGCCGAGGTCATGGGAAACGAACAGGTAGGTGAGACCGGACTCTTCCTGCAGGTCCTTCAGCAGGTTGAGGATCTGGGCCCGGACCGACACGTCGAGCGCACTGACCGCTTCATCCGCGACCACCAGCCGCGGATCGGTCGCCAGTGCCCGCGCGATCACCACGCGCTGCCGCTCACCACCGCTGAAGGCATGCGGGTAGCGATGCGCGTACTCCGCTCGCAGTCCGACTCGCTTGAGCAGCTCGGCGACCTTGTCGTCGATATCGTCGCGGGAACCACGCTCCTGGACCCGCAACGGTTCGGCGATGATGTCGCGCAGCGTCTTGCGCGGGTTGAGTGACGAGTGCGGGTCCTGGAAGATCAGGCGCACTTGCGCCCGATAAGGCTTCAGCTCCCTCTCGGACAGCTTGGCCAGGTCCACGCCGTCGTAGTGGATGCTGCCCGACGTCGGTTCGTACGCCCGAACGATGCACCGGCCGAGCGTCGTCTTGCCGCAGCCCGACTCCCCCACCAGCCCGAGCGTCCGCCCTGCCTTGATCGACAGGTCGACACCGTCGACCGCCTTCACCACGCCGCGGCTCCGGCCGAAGAACCCGGTGTGCAACGGGAAGTGCATGGTCAGGCCGTTGGTCGTCAGCAGATCGCTCATCGTTCCTCCTCGCCGTACAGCAGGCAGGCAACGTCGATGTCGTCGCTCCGCACCCGCGTCGGCACGGTCAGGTCGCACTTGCCGGCCATGAACGCGTCACACCGCGGATGGAACCGGCAGCCCGACGGTCGTTCGTACGGCGGCGGCACAGTCCCGCGTACGGCGGCCAACCGGGCCTGACCGCGTTGCCCGAGCCGCGGCACCGATCGGACCAGCGCCTGGGTGTACGGATGTTTGGGTTCGCTCAGCACCGACGCGGCCGGACCGTGTTCGACCACCTCGCCGAGGTACATCACGGCCACCTCGTCGGCGACCTGCGCGGCCACACCGAGGTCGTGGGTGATCAGCATGATCGCCATGCCGAGCTCGTCCTGGAGATCCTGCAGCAGGTCGAGGATCTGCGCCTGGGTGGTCACGTCCAGCGCGGTCGTCGGCTCGTCCGCGATCAGCAACCGCGGCCGGCAGGACAGCGCCATCGCGATCATCGCTCGTTGCCGCATGCCACCACTGAGCTCGAACGGGTACGAGTCCACCCGGCGCTTCGGGTCCGGGATTCCGACCCGGGCGAGGAACTCGATCGCGCGTTCGCGCGCCTCGACCTTGCCGACGTTGTCGTGCAGCCGGATCGCCTCGATGATCTGGTTGCCGATCGTGTGGACCAGGCTGAGCGAGGCCATCGGCTCCTGGAACACCATCGCGATCTCCGACCACCGCACCTCCCGCAGCCGCTTGTCCTTCGCGGCCAGCAGATCCAACGGCTCGTCGGAAGGCTGGTCGCCGTACAGGAGGATCTGGCCGCTGACGATCCGGGCCGGGCGTTCGACCAGGCGCAGGATGGAGCGTGCGGTGACGCTCTTGCCGCACCCCGACTCCCCGACCACGGCCAGCGTGCGACCCCGTGGGACGGTCAGACTCACACCGTCGACGGCTTTGACCACCCCGTCCTCGAGCTCGAAATGCGTCCGGAGGTCGCGGACTTCCAACAAAGGCTGAGCCATTGGAGTGTGCTCCTACTTGTAGGGATCCGCGGCGTCGCGGAGGCCGTCGCCGACGAAGTTCATGGCCAGTACGACGACCACGACGGCGAGACCCGGCGCGAGCAGCCAGGGGGCGGTGGCGACCGCACGGATGTTCTGCGCGCCTTCGAGCAGCACACCCCAACTGACGGCCGGTGCCTGCAGGCCCAGGCCGAGGAAGCTCAGGCTGGTCTCGCCGAGGATCATCCGCGGGACCGCCATCGACACCGACGCGATGATGTGGCTGGCGAACGACGGCACCATGTGGCCGACGATGATCCCGCCGCGACTGACCCCGTCCAGTTGCGCCGCCATCACGAAGTCCTCCTCGCGCAGGCTGAGGAACCGGCCGCGGACGTCGCGGGCCAGTCCGGTCCAGCCGATCAGCGAGAGGATCACCGTGATCGCGAAGTATCTGGTCAGTGGCCCCCAACTGTTGGGCAAGGCCGCCGACAACGCCATCCACAACGGCAGTGTCGGGATCGACATGATGAACTCGATGATGCGCTGGATCGCATTGTCGATCGGACCGCCGAAGTACCCGGAGATGCCGCCGATCAGGATGCCGAGGATGAAGCTGGCGAAGACACCGACCAGGCCGATCGACAGCGACACCCGGGCACCGTGGATCAGCCGGGACAACAGGTCGCGGCCGGACTGGTCGGCACCGAGCAGGAAGAACGGGTCGCCGGCCTTGGTCGGTCCGATCAGATGGATGTCGGACGGGATCAGGCCGAGGACCTTGTACTCGTCACCGCGGACGAACAGGCCGACGTCGACGATCTTGTTCTTGTCGACCGTGAAGGTCTGCTCGAACGTCTCCTGGTTCCGGGTGGAGGAGTACCCGTAGACGAACATGCCGTGCTCGGTGGAGATGTGCACCCGCTGCGGCGGCGCGTACGGCAGGGACGTGTGGGCCGAATCGCTGGCCGCCGGCGCGAAGAAGCCCGAGAAGACCGCGATGAAGTAGATCGGGACCAGCACGATCAGCCCGATCAACGCCAGCCTGTGCTTGCGGAACTGGCGCCACATCAGCCGCCACTGCGGCAGCGCGCCGTGGTCCCGCAGGCTCTTCACGACCTCCGGGCCGGCCTCGTGCTGTGTGTCCGGTTCGACGGTCTCTGTCTGCTGAAGCATCCGGGCCTATCCCTTCGACAGCCGGTGGCGGATCCGCGGGTCCCACCAGGCCAGTGCGAGGTCGCTGAGCATCGTGCCGATCACCGTCAGCGCGCTGAGGATGAGGACGAAGCTGCCGACCAGGTACATGTCCTGGCTCTTCACCGCGCCGAGCAGCAGCGGGCCGCTGGTCGGCAGGCTCATCACGACCGACACGATCGTCTCGCCGCTGATCAGACCGGGCAGCAACCAGCCGACCGTGCTGAAGAACGGGCTGAGCGACATCCGGACCGGGTACTTGAGCAGCAACTTCCACTCCGGCAACCCCTTGGCTCGAGCGGTCGCGACGTACGGCCTGTGCAACTCGTCGAGCAGATTGGCCCGGGTTATTCGGATCAGCCCGGCTGTGCCGGCCACGCCGACCACGACTATTGGCACCCAGAGGTGCGATATCAGGTCGAGTAGCTTGCCCAGGTTCCAGGCGGCGTCGGCGTACTCGGGTGAGAACAGTCCGCCGACGCTCTGGCCGAAGTACCGGAACCCGACGTACATCATCACCAGCGCGAGCATGAACTCCGGCACGGCCATCCCGATGAAGCCGAGGAAGGACGCAAGATAGTCACCGGGCGAGTACTGCCGCAGCGCGCTGTAGATGCCGATCGGGAACGCGATCGACCAGACGAACAGCAGACTGCCGATCGACAGCAGGATCGAGAGCAGCACCCGGTTGCCGATCAGGCTGGCCACCGACTGGTTCCAGGCGAACGACTGACCGAGGTCGCCGTGCAGGACCACGCCGGAGATCCAGGTCCAGTACTGCACCAGGAACGGTTTGTCCAAGCCGTAGTGCCGTTTGAGCTCGGCGATCTGCGAGTCCGGGATGTCCTGGCCGCGGGCCTCGGCGTTCGCGATGACCGTGGAGGTGTAGTCGCCCGGCGGCAGCTTGATGACGACGAAGGTGACGAACGAGATCGCCGCCAGGGTCACCACCATCCAGAGCAGCCGCCGGGCGAGGTAGCGCAGCATCTACTGTCCGATCGCGAACTGCTCGGGGTGGACGATGCCGGGGGCAACGGCCTCGATCATCTTCTCCGGCACGTTGTGGAAGTCGTTCTTCGCGACGCCGTAGGTGTTCGGGACGCTGCTGAGGCCGATGTAGTAGAACTGGTCGGCCGCGATCTGCAGGATCTGCTTGCCCAGTTCGAGGGTCTTCGCCGGGTCCGGCTCCTCCCGGCCCTTGGTGAACAGCTCGAGCTGCTTCTTGACCTCGGCCGGCGGCTCGACACCTTCCTCGCCGTCGGACTGGTACCACTGCGCCCAGCCGATGCCGTACCGCGCACTGCCGTCATTGGTCGGCACCCAGTAGTGGTCACCGCCGGTGCCGGTCGGCAGCACGAAGGTGCCGCCGGTCCACGTCCCGGCGTCGTGGTCGTTGGCCTTGACCCGTTCCTTGGCGAGGTCCTCGCTGACGGCCTGGGTCCGCAACTCGACGCCGACGGCACGCCAGCGCTTCTTCACGAACTCGATCGCCTCGACGTGGTCCGGGAACGACTCGCTGACCAGGACGGTCACCGACACCGGCTTGCCGTCCGCACCCAGCCGCCGGCCGTCCGCGGCCTTCTTCAGCCCGGCCTTGTCGAGGTGCTCGTTCGCCTTGGCCTCGTCGAACTCGAGGTACTGCGTGGCGAGCTGTTCGTTGTAGTACGGCGAATCCTTGGGGGGAGCGCAGTTCCACGGCTCGCCCTGACCGGCGTACACCGCGTCGATGATCTCCTTGCGGTTGATCGCGTGTGACAGGCCGATCCGGAAGTCCTTGTTCGCGAACAGCGCCCGCTTGACCGGGTTCTTGTGGGTCTGGTTGATGCCGATGATCATCGTGTTGGTCAGCTGGGTCGGCACCTCGAAGATCCGGTAGGCGCCCTTCTCCCGGTTCTGCGCCACCACCGGCTTGTTCTGCGGCGTGCCGAAGTTGCGGTACTGCATGCCGAACTCGCCGTTCATCACCTTGAGCAGCTCGACCTGCGCGTCCTGGACGACCTCGACCCGGCAGGCGTCGATGTAGGGCAGCTGCCGGCCCGCGTCGTCGACCTTCCAGTAGTACGGGTTCCGGGTCAGGGTGACCGCGGAGCCCTTGCCCAGCGGGGTGGTCACCTTCCACGGCGCGAGCGTCGGCTGGTCCGGGTTCGTCCACGGGTTCTGCTTCTGCGCGAACAGGTCGGCCCAGCTGCCGACGCCGGCCTTCTTCGCCAGCGCGTTCGCGTTCGGGTTGTACTTGAGGTGGAACTGCTGGAAGTAGTGCTTCGGCAGCAGCATCCCGTACGCGCCCTCGCGCAGGAAGATGCCGTCGGCGATCTGGATGATGAGCGACGGCTGCGGTGCGGTGTAGGTGAGTCTGACGGTCCGTTCGTCGACCTTCTCCATCTTCGCGATCTTGCCGGTGTCCGGCGAGGCGAAGGCGTCGTAGATCCCGTCCGGGTGCAGCCCGGCGTCACACTGCACCTCGAGCAGCGTGAACAGCATGTCGTCTGCGGTGCAGGGCTTGCCGTCGGACCACTTCAGGCCCTCGCGGAGGGTGAAGGTGATCACCTTGCTCTCGGCATCGACCGTGAACTCGGCGACGTTCGCTTCCATCTCGTCGTACCCGGGCTTGCCGGTCTTGTCCGGCTTCCAGCGGACCAGGGGCTCGTAGGCCAGGGCGTTCCACAGCCACTGGGTGTCCTCCTGGGTCAGCATCGCCGAGCGCCAGGTCCCGCCGTACACCGCCTTGCCGGCCAGCGGTTTGATCACCGGTGGGTTCTTCGGCAGTCGCTCGGCCAGCGGCGGCAGGGTGCCCTTGTCCACCAGGGCCTTCAGCATCGGCGACTCCTGCTCACCGGCCGCGGCCACCTGCGCACCGGCGCCCGCGGGCTTGGTGTCGAAGAAGCTGCATCCGGGCACGGTGGCCGCGACCAGCATGCCGAGACCGCCCTGCAGCACCCGTCGCCGGTCGATCTTGCGTACGTCTCCTGACATCGTCACTTTCCTCACTGCTCGACCGTGATGTTGCTGAATTGCGCGGTCCCGTAGTCCACGAGGGCGTTGTCCTCCTTGCCCCCGTCGACCGCGAAGCCGATGTAGAAGGTCCGGCTCGGCATCGCGATCCGCTCGTAGCCGAACCGGTCCCACTTGACCTTGTCGGTGGAGATGAAGGCCTCGAACTCGACCTCCCGGGCCTGCGGACGCTCGCGCCGGAGCAGCCGCAGCCAGTACTGCTGGGCCGGGTCGAGGTACTCGTCCTCGGTCCACGGCCAGGGGCCGACACTCGGCGAGGGCCCGTCGGTCTGGAACCTGATCGCCTGGGCCTTCATCCCGCCGTCATCGGTGACATTGGCAACGCCGCCGGCGTCGCCGATCGTGCCGGTACCACCGGCCACGCCGAACCCGATCCCGCCGTACATGAACGGCGCGGCCGGGTCGAGACTGTCGCGAATCATCAGCCCGGCCGTGAGTCCGTTGGCCACCTTGGCGAGCTTGTCCAGCCGGGCGGTGATCTGGGAGACCGATCCGGCGCCGCCGACCTGGAGCTTGCGGTAGACGTAGTGGAAGTTGCTGGTCCGGCCGAGGATCCGGCCGGAGCCCTTCACCGTCAGGATCCCGCCGTCGAGGCTGGCCGATCCTGGCACCGGCGGCTTGCCGACGGCCGCCGACGTCCAGCCGGTCGTGCCGGCCTGCAGGTTCACGTGCACCGGCACCTGGGTCGACTGGGTCGCCGTACCGTTGCGGTCGGTCGCCCGGGCGGTGAGCCAGTAGGAGCCGTCGGCAACGTTCTTCCACTCGATCCGGTACGGCGCTCCGGTCGCCGTACCGATCAACTGGTCGCCGGCGAAGAACTCGACCTTGGCCAGCTGACCGCCCTTGTCCGCGGCCGCGTCGGCCTCGACCGTCACGGTGGGCGCGGTCCGACCGGGAATCGTCTGGTTGAACTTCGGGCTGGTGATCTCGACCGTCGGGTTGCCGACCGGGTCGGGGACGATCGAGTTGAGGTAGTTCTCCAGGTGGGTGTAGCCGTTCGGCGCGATCTTCTGGGCGTCCGACGGATCGTTGGGGTCGAGGCCGTTCGCCTTCTCCCACCAGTCCGGGATGCCGTCGTGGTCGGAGTCGACGGCCGCCTCGGTCTGCGTCAGCACCGGGAAGCCGCCGACCTCCTTCTGCGAGTTGATCAGCCGGCCGGTGCCGTTGCGGGCGTCGTTGACGATCCGTGCGTCGGCCGCGTCCCGCCTCGGCAGGATGGCACCGGCGTTCGCGAGGACGGCGTCGTACGCCTTGGCCGCGGACTCGGTCTCGAGCTCGTCCGCGAACGGCTGCGGCTGGGAGAGCTCGTTGATGCCGCCGATCGGGTACCGGATCCCGCGGCGGTTGTGCGCGGTGACGTCCGGATGGCCTTCGACCTGGTTGCCGGCGACGTACCACTGGCCGCCGCGGTTCGCGCTCAGGATGACCGGGGCGACCTCGGACAGCGTGGTCGGGCCGGGCTTGTAGTAGTTGCCGACGATATTGATGCCATTGGCCCATTCACCGCCGTACACCGAGGTGTAGCCGTGGTCGTAGACCAGGTTGTTGCGGTGGTCGACCTCGAGGTTGATGTTCTCGGTGTAGCCGAACCGCGGCTGCCGGCCGCCCTGGTGGGCGATCAGGTTGTGGTGGTAGGTGTTGCGTTCACCGCCCCAGATCCCGCCGTACCCATGCCGGCTCTTCGGGTGCGCGGACAGCGCGAGACCCTCGGCGATGATGCACCACTGGATGGTGACGTCGAAGTTCCCGTACGGCGACAGGCACTCGTCGACCGCCCAGCTGAACGAGCAGTGGTCGATGATCAGGTTGCGGATCTCCGGGCTGACCGAGCCGGGCACGTTGGTGTTGAACGCGTCGTCGGCGGCCGCGTTGCGATCGCCGAGCCGGAACCGCAGGTAGCGGATCACGATGTCGTGGGCACCGCCCTTGACGTTGGTGCCGCGGCCGGCCACGCAGATGCCGCCGCCGGGGGCGGTCTGGCCGGCGATGGTCAGGTTGCTGCCGGCGATGGTCAGGCCCGTCTCGAGCTCGATCGTGCCGGACACGCGGAAGACCACGGTGCGGTCCGAGCCGGAGACGGCGTCGCGGAGCGAGCCGGGGCCGGCGTCGTTGAGGTTGGTCACCTCGTAGACGGATCCGCCGCGGCCGCCTTTCGACCACTTGCCGGCACCTTCGGCGCCGGGAAAGGCCGGGAGCCGGTCCTCGGTGGTCCGGGTCTTCGCGGCCTGGGCGGGAACCGTGATGCCCAGGCCAGCGGCGGCACCGACGGCGGCGGTGGTTCCGACGAACCCGCGGCGGGTCCAGCCGGTTGATACTTCGGTCATCGTCCGTGCCTCACTTTCGGCAGGGGGCGGCTGCTGAAGCCGACCAGAATCTGAATATCTAGTCAGCTTCGAATGGAACGACGGCCTCATGGTCACGGAGGTTACGAGCCGATGTCAAGAGCATGACACCCGGTTTCCGCAATCGTTTGCAGTCTGCGCTTCTGTCGGCGGCAATCGTTTGCACTGAACCCTTGCAGGGCGCTCGCGGGCAATGGTTACCTTCATGCATGTCACTTCGCCCCATCCCCCTCGGCGCCGCGAAAATCACCGGCGGCTTCTGGCAGGAGCGTCAGGAGATCAACCGGACGTCGACGATCCCGGCCGCGGCTCGTCGCCTGGAGGACGCCGGGACGCTCCGGAACCTGCGCCGCGCCGCGGGGCACGAACCGGTCGGCGACGGGTTCGCCGGGAAGCTCTTCGCCGACACCGATGTCTACAAATGGCTCGAGGCCGTCGCCTGGGAACAGACCCGGTCACCATCGCCCGAGCTCGCGGACTGGCAGGCGGCCACAAGCTCGTTGGTCGCGGCCGCGCAGGAGCCGGACGGCTACCTGAACAGCTACGTGCGGCTCGTGCTCGGCGGCTCGAGATTCGGTGATCTGGAGAAGGGTCACGAGCTGTACTGCGCGGGCCACCTGCTGCAGGCGGCTGTCGCGCAGTCACGCGCAACCGGGGACCAGACATTGCTGGAGGTGGCGACTCGGTTCGCCGATCTGCTCTGCAAGACGTTCGGGCCCGGTCGGACCGAGGGCATCGACGGTCATCCGCTAATCGAGATGGCGCTGGTCGACTTGTACCGGGAGACTGGTACGTCGTCGTACCTCGACCTGGCCTCGTACTTCGTGGAGGCGCGTGGGCACGGGTTGCTCGAGCCGCCAGGGCACCATGGGCCGGCGTACTTCCAGGACCACCTGCCGGTGCGCGACGTACGGACGCTCGCCGGTCATGCCGTGCGGGCGTTGTATCTCGCTGCGGGGGCGACCGACGTCGCGGTCGAGACCGGCGACTCTGCCTTGCTGGATGCGCTGAAGGCGACGTGGCAGACGATGGTCGAGAGTCAGACGTATCTGACCGGCGGGGTCGGGTCGCGGTGGTACGGCGAGGCGTTCGGTGACCCGTTCGAGTTGCCGCCGGATGCGGCGTACTGCGAGACCTGCGCGGCGATCGCCAGTGTCCAGTGGAGCTGGCGACTGCTGCTCGCGACCGGCGAGAGTCAGTACGCCGACCTGATCGAACGGACCCTCTACAACGCGGTCATCTCCGGCGTCTCGTTGACCGGTCGCGAGTTCTACTACGTGAACACGTTGAGGGTGCGCCAGGGTGCGTTCGCGGATGATCAGCGGTCGGCGGTGGCGGGGCGGCAGGGGTGGTTCGGTACAGCGTGCTGCCCGCCGAACGTGATGCGCACGCTCTCGTCCCTCGACCAGATGATCGCGACCTCGGACAACGACGGGGTGCAGTTGCACCTGTATGCGCCGGCGCGGATCCAGGCTGAGGTCGGCGGTGCTCCGGTCGGGTTGGAGGTGGCGACTCGGTACCCCTGGCACGGCAGGGTGAGTGTTCGCGTGACTGAGTCCTCAGGTGAGCCCTGGACGCTGGGGCTTCGCATTCCCGCGTGGGCCGAGGACTGCACCCTGACGGTCAACGGGGTCGGGCAGCCAGTCGGTCCGCTGCGTCGAGCCTGGGCGGTCGGTGACGAGGTGGTGCTCGAGTTGCCGGTGCAGGCACGTCGTACGGTGCCGGACGATCGGGTGGACTCGGTACGCGGGTGTGTGGCGATCGAGCGTGGGCCGTTGGTGTACTGCTTCGAGCAGTTGGACCAGGACGTCGTACTCGACTCGGTGTCCGTTGCGCCTGGCTCCTTGACCGAGCGGGAACGGCCGGAGTTGCTCGGTGGGGTGACGACGGTCGAGGTGCCGGCGCGGGACGGTCAGACGTTGACTGCGATCCCCTACTACGCGTGGGCGAACCGTTCGGTCGGGCCGATGACTGTGTGGATCGATGCCCGCTAGGTCCGTCTGTGGCTCAGTCGGTCGCTCAGTCGGTTGCGAGGCGCTCGGCGACGGTGCGGTCGGTGATGAGGACGTCGACCCAGCGTCCGAGGAGGGCCGCGCGGATGGCGGCGTACTTGCGCATGCCGCCCGCGACCCCGACGCTGCGGAGGTCGTCGCTGCGCACCTGAGCCGCGGACAGCCCGAGCACCCGCTGGTCGAGCTCGGACCGGACGGGTTTGCCGTCCGCGTCGAAGAAGCGCAGGCAGATGTCGCCGACCGCGCCCTGGTCCCGCAGCACCTTCTGGTCCTGGGCGGTCATCGCGTTGCCGCTCTCCTTGAGCAGCGGCGACGGCTCCAGACTGCCGATCCCGACCAGCAGCAGGGTCAGCCTGGACCAGGCATCCATCACCTCGCTGACGACCGCGTCCTTGACCAGGGTCCGCTTCGCACTCACGCTGCCGACCAGACCGGGCACCGGCAGCAGCACCGGCGCGGCGCCGGTCAGGTCCGCCAGCCGGCCGATCAGCCGCGCCGCCCTCGCCTGAGCGGCCGGATTGCCGACACCGCCGAGCACCTGGACGACCTCCTCGGCGACCTGCGTCGGCCGCGGTGTCATCGACTCGACGGTCGCCAGCAGGGTGGAACTCCACGACGAGATGCCGATCCGGTCACCGCCGGTGAGCGTGGTCTCCAGGTACACCGCGGCGGCCGCGCCCAGCGCCGGGATGATGTGCGCGTCGTCCTCACCGCTGGCGTCGACGACGATCACCTCCCGCAGCCCGTACCGCTGCTCGATCGCGTCCTCCAGCTCGGTGTGTACGCCGCTCGGCGGGATGACGACCGTACGCACGATGCCCGCCACCACGGCCTGCTTGAGCAACCGGGACACCCGCGGCTGCGAGATGTGCAACTGCGCGGCGATCTGGGGCTGACGGACGCCCTGCTCGTGGTAGAGCTTCGCGACCTTGGTCAGCAGCCGCAAATGATCAGCCGACGGCTGCCGCCGGGCAACCGGCCGCGGCCCCTGTCCCGCACTCGCCGTCGTCATGCCCAGCATGCTAACCGCATAAGAAGGAAGAGATGACGTACTACGAAGACCCCGGACCCGGGTACGGCGTCCTGCCGCCGCGCGCGGCGGTCCGCTCCGACGCACCCTCGATCAGCCTGAACGGGACCTGGCGGTTCCACTTCGCGGAATCGGTGGACGAGGCCGCTCAAGGGTTTGAACGGGAGGACTTCGACGACTCCGAGTGGCCGGTCATCCCGGTGCCGTCGAGCTGGCCGATGCATGGCTTCGGGCGGCCGTCGTACACGAACCAGCCGTATCCGTTCCCGGTCGATCCGCCGTACGTCCCCTCCGAGAACCCAACCGGCGACCATCGACTTGTGTTCTCGGTGCCGACAGGGTGGGAGGGGCCTTCGGTACTGCGCTTCGACGGGGTCGACTCGTGTGCGCGGGTGTGGCTGAACGGCGTGGAGCTCGGGGTGACGCGTGGGAGCCGGCTACCGAGTGAGTTCGACGTGTCGGCTGTGCTGCGGCCTGGGCGGAACGTGCTGGCGGTGCGGGTGCATCAGTGGTCGTCGGGGAGCTATCTCGAGGACCAGGACATGTGGTGGCTGCCGGGGATCTTCCGCGATGTCACGCTGCTCGCTCGACCGGCCGATGGTTTGGCTGATGTGTTCGTCCACGCGGACTACGACCATGTGACCGGCGCCGGCACGTTGCTGGTGGAGTCTGCTGCTGCAGCCGGCGCGGTCGTGCGGGTTCCTTCTCTAGGTGTCTCGGCCGGCGTTGGCGAGACGGTGACGATCCCATCCGTTGAACCGTGGTCTGCGGAGGTGCCGCGGTTGTACGACGCCGTCGTGGAAACTCCCGGTGAGACCGTGTCGCTGCGGATCGGGTTCCGGACGGTGGCGATCGTGGACGGCGTACTGACGGTCAACGGGCGGCGGGTGCTGTTCCACGGGGTCAATCGGCACGAGCACGATCCCGTGCTCGGTCGCGTCGTACCGGAGTACCGGCTGCGGCAGGAGCTGCTGGTGATGAAGCAGCACAACATCAACGCGATCCGGACCAGTCATTACCCGCCGGACTCGCGGCTGCTGGAGTTGTGCGACGAGCTCGGGTTCTGGGTGATGGACGAGTGCGACTACGAGACGCACGGGTTCTTCCTGCTGGAATGGCGTGGGAATCCGGCTGATGACCCAACCTTTGAGGCCGCGTCGCTGGATCGGATGCGTCGGTTGGTGGAGCGGGACAAGAACCATGCGTCGGTGATCATGTGGTCGCTCGGCAACGAGGCTGGGGTCGGGCGGAATCTGTCGGCGATGGCGTCCTGGACGCGTCGTCGTGATCCGTCGCGGCCGGTGCATTACGAGGGCGACCTGAGCTGTGCGGACGTGGATGTGTACAGCCGGATGTACGCCTCGCACGCCGAGGTGGAGGCGATCGGGAAGCGGGCCGAGAAGCCGCTGGACGATCCTCAGTTGGACGCGCGGCGGCGGGCGATGCCGTTCATGCTCTGCGAGTATTCACATGCCGGGGGCAACGGTCCGGGTGGCATCGCGGAATACGAAGGGCTCTTCCATCGGTACGAACGCTGCCAGGGCGGCTTCCTGTGGGAGTGGATGGAGCACGGCATCCTCCGCCCCGACGGCACCTACGCGTACGGCGGCGACTTCGGCGAAGAACTCCACGACGGCACTTATGTGTTGGACGGCCTCGTCTTCCCCGACCTCACCCCACAACCAGTCCTCCTGGAAGTCCGCAAGGCCTTCGAACCAATCCACCTGAAGCTGCCTCCTGACGTCCTCCACATCACCAACAAATACGACGTTCTCGACACAACTCACCTGTCCTTGCTCTGGGAGTTGGAGGACGAAGGCATCCTCGTCGCCCAGGGCTCCCTGGACATGCCGGTGATCGCGGCCGGCGCCGAAGCAACCGTCAAGCTGCCGGACTTCCCCGCCCCGGCCCAAAACCGCGAGCGCTGGCTGACGGTCCGGGTAGTACTAAGCGCCGACACCCCGTGGGCAAAGGCAGGCCACGAAATCGCCTTCACCCAGACCCAGCTCAAACCCACCCAGCCAGCCGAGGGCAACCCGCCCAGAAACCTCGCAGTCGAACGCACACCGGTGGCGAGTGTCGCGGCCAAAGCCACGCAGGTCGGCGTCACCACCGAAGCCGCACCGGCTAGGCACACGCCCGAAGGCACACCGCTCGGGAGCCCCGCGGCGGACGGCAACCAATTCGCCCCCACCCAGACCCAGCTCAAGCCCACCAACCCCACCCAGCCAGCCGAAGGCACATCGGTTGGCGGCACGACCCGACGCACACCAGCCGAAGGCGCGCCGGCTGGGGTCACGGCCGGAGGTGCGCCGCCCGCAAGTGCTGCGGCCTCGTCTCCTCCTCCCCTGCCTGCCGCTAGCCGGCCGGAACGGATCGGCGGCGGCGCGATCCGGCTCGGCGCTGGGCAGTTCTGTGAGCGGAGTGGGCGGTTGATCCGGGTGGATGCGTGGGATGTCGAGCACGTGCCTTTGGAACTCTGGCGGGCGCCGACCCAGCACGATGCTCGGACTTGGGATGCGACGACGTTGGACCGCAAGTCCCGCTGGGCGAATGCCGGGTTGCATCGGCTGCGGTACCGGACCGTCTCGGTGGAGCTGGACGGTGACGAGCTGGTGGTGGTGACGATGGTTGGGGCGGCCGCGACGGACGCTCGGGTGCTGACGACGTACCGGTGGACCTCGGATGGGGAGAGGCTGACCACGGACGTGGAGGTGGAGCCGGTCGGGCACTGGACGGTGCCGTGGGCTCGGGTCGGGGTGACGCTCGGGCTGCCTGCGGGCTTTCAGCAGCTCACGTGGTTCGGGCTTGGGCCGGGGCAGGCTTATCCGGACTCCCGGGCGGCAGCTCGCGTCGGGCGGTACACGTCCACCATCGACGATTTTCAGGTTCCGTACCTGTTCCCGCAGGAGAACGGCGCTCGGGGCGATGTTCGGTGGGCTGAGTTGTCGGGGACTGCCGGCAAGCTCAGGCTGAGCGGTGAGCCGCACCTATCCTTCGCAGCCCGCAGGTGGACAACGGCCGAGCTTGCGGCTGCCGGGCACCTGGAGGACCTGGTACCCGGCGACCGTGTCTGGGTCACCCTGGATGCTCTGCAGCACGGCCTCGGCAGTCCGACGAGCGGCGCGCCGATCCTCCCGCCATACGATCTGCAACCCCAGGCTCACCGCTTCCGGTTCAGCATCAGCTGAACCGGAAGGTAAGCCAGTCGTCCGACCAACCTGTCATCCGAGTCCACGACCGGGCCGCGATCGGTTCAGTTCGAGTCGGGCGCCCTGCGCGGTGGCTGGACTCGGTGGGTACCGGTTGGGGTGACGTGGAAGGTGAAGCCGTGGGGCGTGCTCCATTCCACGGTCTTGCGATCCACGCGCCGGACGTTCCAGCCGCGGCCGTGCGTCTTCACCCGGTGGCTGAAGCGGCCCAGGGGTGCGAGATTTGCTGTGCTGGTTTGGCCTGGTGGACCGAGGGGGTCGTAGGGCTGGATGTGGTCCAGGTCGATGGTGGGACTGGTTTCGCGGTTGCCGTAGGGGAAGAGCTCCACGGGATGGGCGAGCTTGATGCGTTCGCGGATGCGGTCAGGGATCTCGTAGGCGTCGACGCTGATGGCGTCGTTGAGGTCGATGACGGGCTTGACGGTGTAGGGACCGTGGCCGACGAGTTCGCTGAGCTGGGTGGCGAGCAGCGGGCCGATGCCTTCAGCGCGGAGTACGCCGGTGCCGCTCGCGAGGGTGTGGTCGGTGAGGTGAACGTAGATCTCGGTCTGCCCAGGGCGCAGCCGTCCGCTCGGGTTGGTGTGCGCCTGGCGCCTGATCTGGGCGAGGCACGCATTGAGCGCGCGTTGGGCTGCGGCGTCGAGCGGCTCGCCGTCGTCGGGCTCGACATGCAGGCGGGGGTCGAAGGGCTCGACCGGCTCTGTGAACGGTACGTCGAGCGGATCAGGTAGATCGCCGGCGCTGGGGTGAGGTGCGTCGCGGTCGGCCTCGTCGTCCGGACCAGGCTCACCCCAGTCACTCGTCCAGTCGTCAGCCAGCAGTCCCTCCTCGCCCGAGCCGCTGTCGTGGTCGATGCCGCCACGACAGTCGTCGGCGAGCACGCTCCGATCGGCGCCGTCGCCGGTGCCGGTGCTACGGGCGGAGCCGTGGGCGGTGCCGGTGTCCTGGGCGGGGCTGTGAGCAGTGCTGGGGGCGGTGGTGGAGTCCGTGCGCGTGGCGGGCGGGGTGGGGTGGTTGAGGCGGTGTTGGCGGGCCTGGTGAAGGAGTTCTTCCGTGTAGCGGGGGTCGGCGATGATGCCGACCGCGTCGGCGCGCCGGGCTTGGACCGGGCGGGTGTCGCCGAAGGTCTTCAATGCGTCGGCGATTCCGGCGATGGTGGCGTCGTGCCGGATCACGGCACCTGATGGCGCCTTGATGTACATAGTCTTTGTGCCGTGCTCGTTGGAGCGGCCGACGAATACGCCGCGCTCACGGGACTTCTCGTCGGCCTCGGCTCGAGCCCTCTCGGGGTCGGCGTGGAACTTCGCGGCCTTCACGATCTTGTCCAGCCGGTACGGCGTGATCGAGTCCACGATGCCCGCGACCCGCTTGTCGACGACCCGGGCCGCCTGCTCGGAGAGCTTCGAACACTCCGCGACGATCCGGCAGGCCTTCCACGGCGTCGCCTCACCAGCCAGGACGCGGGCCCAGGTGAACGGGAAGCGGTGCCGCAACGCCAACGCAGTCCCGATGTAGTCGGCCGCCACCTTCGGCGAGATGCCGAGCATCACACCGAACTCGGCCACGGCGAACTCCGCGACCTCCGGGCAGCCCTCACCGCCCAGCACCACGGCACGTTCGCGGCCGTCACTGGCACGGCAACCCGGACGGACCGGGCACAGATCAGGGTGGTGGCGGTCGGCGTAGATCTGGGCGTGTTCGAGGAGCCGGGCGTCGGCCCGATTGGCCTCGGCACGGTGCTCGGCGGCCGACTCCAGCAGGTCGGCCGTCGAGAGCGGTGTCAGATCTCCGTCGAACATGTGTTCTAATGTACGCACAGAGTCAGCAACCTTCAAATCCCTTACCCACAAGGGAAAGCCGACCCAGAGAGGCGATCTGATGTCAGTTGAAGTGCAGCCAGGTGCCTGCCAAGGGTTGCTGGGCGATGCCCGGCTTGGAGTAGTCGCAGACGCCCGTCGGGAAGATGCTGAGCAGGCGGCTCCATTGGACGTCGGTGAAGTCGGTGTAGTCACTGCGGAGCGGCGCGTGGAGGCGGCACTTCACCACGTCGGCGGCCACCCCAGCGCCGGCGATCTCGCGTGGGAAGGATGCGGACGGGAAGAGCTGTTCGCAGCGGGAGGACGGGTTGCGATCGAGGGGTTGGGCAACGAATCCTTCCGGCGCTCGGCAGCCTTCCTTCAGGGCAGACGGACGCGCGGCGACGAGCTTGTCGATGCGTGGGCGGGACGAGTTGTCGGCGGCGAGATCGGTCAGCCATTCGTCGAGCGAGTCGATGGCGTGTTGCAGCAGCGGGCTCGCCGTGCTGAAGAGGCCGTACTGCGCGTCCTCCAGCAGGCTCACGTGATTCGCCGACGTCCCGTTCGCCTTCTCCAGCCGCGCCCGCATCGAGAACGTGTGGTACCTGACGTGGATATCGCCGTACGACTGATCGTCGTAGTACGCGCGATAGTCGATGATCGGTACGTCGGCCAGCCCTCCTCCGCCACTGGTCAGCCGCCCGGTCCGGTACGCCGCGCGCAACGCCTGCGGATCGGCCACTGTCCGGGCCGGCACCAGGTTCGCATCAGCGTCGAACCCGCCGACCCGCTCGTTGAGGTCGAGGAACTGGTCCGGCGTGATCTTCCCGGACCGCAGTACGCCGAGCCCATACTGGACGCCCACGTTGTCCAACGGCCGCCGGGCGAATCCGGTCGCCGGGTCAGCGCCGTACGCGTTGATCGTGTGGTCGTAGACATCGCACCGGACGCCGCGCGGGTTCTTCACCGGGTCGTATCTCTGTGCGATCGGGATGATGTCGCAGTTCCGACGTGGATCGATGCGCCCAGCACTGACGGCCATACTCGGCAGAGTCGCGTACGTCGCGAAGCCGGACACCTGACGCTTCTGCTCCTGGGTCCACGGAACGCTCGCGCGGGACGTGAAGTACGAGTCGAGCAGCCAAGCGTCGCTGATGAACGTGACCGTCCCGAACCCGACGTCCGGGAACGAACAGCCCACGATGATCCCGTCGAAGATCCCCGGGTAGTTGTCGGTGATCTGATGGGCCTGGTACGAGCCGCCCGAGCAGCCGAAGCCGACGGTGTGCAGAGGCTGGCCGTAGTGCTCGACGAACAGTTCCTTCGTCATCATCGCCGACTCGGCGGCGGTCAGGTCGTTGCAGTTCTGGCCGAAGACGTTCAGCGACGACGACATCAGCGCATAGCCGCGGCCGAGCAGGAACGCGTCCGTGACTCCGCCAGTGGTGCTGCCGGAGCGATACCAGCCGCCCGCGCAGCCGCCGCCGAGAGTGAAGACCGCGCGGCGGTTCCAGCCTGCCGATCGCCTCACCGGCGTAGGCGCCGGCTCACTCAGCGGGTCGTGCAGCATGCTGGTCTGGACGACGGCTCGGTTGGCGCTGCCGGTTTCCATCCGTACGACGAATGGGACCTTCATGCCGAGCGAGTTGGTGGTGCGGGCGAGGTCAGCCGGGTACGCCGTGGCGCCGGCCGGCCACGCGGCCCACTGGCCCGCGGTGGTCCAGTAGACGTAGTCGACCCGCGGTGCGACGGTGCAATTGGCGTCGAGTGGGTCGCCCAGGGTTCCGCCGATCACCGGGATGGTGAACTTCGCGGTCTCGCAGATGAACGGTTGCTGGTGCGGGCCGGAGAACACTGGGCCTTGCCGTGGATAGTTGCGCACCTCAAGCCGCGCCTCGCGTTCTCCGGGCGCCGACGCTCGCAGGGTATTGGCGCCCAACCGCATGCTCCCGACCAGGCCGGTCAAGGTCCGCCCGAGCGCGGTGAACGCCGAGGTCACGTCGCCGGAGTTCAGCATCACCCGGACCCGGTCGAGCGGGACTCCGGCCGGTACGGCGACACGTACGAGCGCGTCGCCGCCGGTCACGGTGTCCGGACGACCGGAGAGGATCTCGAGCCGCAACTCGTCGGAGGCGGAGGCCGGGATGACGGGCATCAGCAGGACGACGGCAAGCAGGCACGCGAGCACGCGGGCGAGGCGATGGCCTGGTCGGAAGCGGTTCACGGGTCCTCCTGGATCAGTGGGCGGCGACCTCGTAGACGCGAGCTCTATCGATTGTGTTGGTGGACGGGTCCGTGATCACGAGCCGAAGCTGGTCGACCGTGGCAGCAGGGCCCGGAAGGCGGCCAGAACCGTGCCGGTGGCAACGTTCGGGTAGCCGTACCCGCTGTAGACATCGACCTGGTTCACGTCCCCATACATACCCAGATTCAGCGTCAGTACTGACGCTGTGTCACCGACCGCCGACATCCACCGCCCGGAGTCCGCGCACGACCCATCGAAAGGGCTTTAGTCCATCACCCAGAACTGCCAGCCGGGTGGTGCGGGAGGCCAGGCTGGGTCAGGCATCCAACCGGACGGCGGTTCCCAGCCTTCCGGCGGTGACGGCCAGCCCGGTGCGGGCGCGAACCTAATCCGCGTCGGCCGGGGCGGGATCGGCGCATTGGCGACCGGTGGGCGAGACTCGACGGTGCCGGCTGGCCAATCAGCAGGCAACTCGTGTGCCTTCGCACCATGGATGGTGATCTCGGCCTTGAGTCGGTTGCCTTTGATCTTGGCTTTGACAGCGGCGAGCAGGCCTTGCTGGTCGAGATGACGGATCGCCGGCAGCAGGTCAGCGCTCATCTTCGGGGTCAACTGACCGACGCGCAGGCCGTCGATCCGCACCTCGACCAAGTCCTTGGCTGTCCGCGCGCCGGTGTCGGCGAACTCGTGCAGCGTCGCGTACACGAAGCCCTCGCCTTCCGGACGAAGGAACGGCTCGATGGCCGGCATGCACTGATCCTCACCGCTGATTTGAACAGCGCCACCGTCCGGCAGTAGCAGGTGCGGCTCCACGGGTTGGGCGTTGACCGGCGTACACAGATGAGGCTCCGCGAGCGCGATCGTGACGCTTGCAGTGAATCGTTCGTTCTCGACCAGACGACCGGCACGATTGGTCACGTAGTCCGTTTCCAGACCGCCCCACACCCTGGCATGCACCCGGGTCGCCAGACCGCGAGCCGTCAACTCACTCAGACACTGGCGATAGTCACCCGCGATCTCCCTCGGCAGGTGACCGACGATCCGCGCGTCGATATGCACAGCAACCGCAGCGGGATCGAACGGATTCTCGGGCTCCGGCACCAGAAATGCGGAGCACTCGAGTTCACGCTCCCGGCCACTGACCTGGCCGAACAATCGCTGGAGTTCCGGAAGATGATGGCTCTCGCCCACAACCTCCTGGTTGCACCAGGCTCTGCTCCCCCACAGGTCGAACGGCGCCAGTCCTGTCGCCGGTCCACCCGCCGGCGTTCTGTTCCCATGCTTCATCCAAGACCCCCCTCAGGTCACGCCAGGTGAGCCTAGGGGACCTTGGGTGGTCGTGTCAGTGGCTTGAGATGTCAGTGATAGGTCTGGCTGCTGGGTGGGGCGGATTCCATCCAGGCCAGGACGCCGGTGAGGGCCTCTTCGGTCATGGCGAAGTGGACCGTGCGGTCGCGGAGCTCGGCGTCGACGATGACGTGGCCGGCGTACGTGACCAGGGGCTCGTTGCCCATCGGGCGACGGCTGGTGATGCTTTCGAGCTGGCGGCGGTTGACCACGAGTTTGGGCCACCAGGCGAGGCTGAAGACGCGAAACCATTGCAGGTCGTCACCGACATACCGGGCCAGTCCGAGGGCCCAGCCGCGGCCGTGGTCCTTCTGCGCCAACTGCAGGCTGCAATCGAACGTGCCGCCGTCTCTGGACAACCAGCGACGACGGCACGCGAAGAGAACGATCAGCAGTACGGCGGCAAGCAGACAGACCCCGACGACATCGAGGACTACCCTCATACCTTGCCGACCCCATTTCCGGTGCCCAATATCCGGTACTGCCCCGGGCACCGCCGGAGAACCGTACTGTCAGTGACGATATTCAATTATGGCAGGTGGGTTCAGTCCGCCTTCTCGGCGGCCCTCACCCTTGCTTCGGCGAGCCGGACGTCTTCCTGGGCGCCCTCGGTGTCGCTACCGGTGGCCAGGGCCCGCTCGAGATCGCGGCGGGCCTCCTCCAGGTCGATGTCGTGACCCATCTCGGCGTTCTCGGCCAGGATCGAGACCCGGTCGTTCGCCACCGAGATGAAGCCGTCCGGTGCGGCCGCGACGAAGTACTCGTCGTCGGTCGTCCGCACCTGCACGGTGCCACCCTGCAGCAGGCCCAGCAGCGGCGCGTGTCCGGGCAGGATACCGACGTCACCGTCCGTGGTCCGGGCGATCACGATCTTGGCCTGGCCCTGCCACACCGTCCGCTCGGCCGCGACCAGCGCGACCTCGAGGTGCTTGGCAGAATCATCGGCCATCTCAGTTTTCCTTCTGCAGCTCGGCCCACTTGCGCTCGACGTCCTCGAGCGAACCGACGTTGAAGAACGCCTGCTCGGCGATGTGGTCGCACTCGCCTTCGGTGATCTTCTTGAATGACTCGATGGTGTCCTTCAGCGGCACGGTGGAACCCGCGATGTTGGTGAACTTCTCCGCCATGTAGGTGTTCTGGGAGAGGAACTGCTCGATCCGGCGCGCCCGCGCGACGGTGATCTTGTCCTCTTCGGAGAGCTCGTCGACACCCAGGATCGCGATGATGTCCTGCAGTTCCTTGTTCTTCTGCAGGATCTGCTTCACCCGGACGGCCACGTCGTAGTGCTCCTGGCCGATGTACTGCGGGTCGAGGATCCGCGACGTGGAGGTCAGCGGGTCGACGGCCGGGTACAGACCACGCGACGCGATGTCGCGGGAGAGCTCGGTGGTCGCGTCGAGGTGGGCGAAGGTGGTCGCCGGCGCCGGGTCGGTGTAGTCGTCCGCGGGCACGTAGATCGCCTGCATCGAGGTGATCGAGTGACCCCGGGTCGAGGTGATCCGCTCCTGCAGCACACCCATCTCGTCGGCCAGGTTCGGCTGGTAACCGACCGCACTCGGCATCCGGCCGAGCAGGGTGGAGACCTCGGAACCGGCCTGGGTGAACCGGAAGATGTTGTCGATGAAGAGCAGCACGTCCTGCTCCTTGACGTCGCGGAAGTACTCCGCCATCGTCAGCGCCGACAGCGCGACGCGAAGACGCGTGCCCGGCGGCTCGTCCATCTGACCGAACACCAGCGCGGTGTCCTTGAAGACGCCGGCCTCTTCCATCTCGTTGATGAGGTCGTTGCCCTCACGGGTCCGCTCGCCCACGCCGGCGAACACCGACGTACCACCGAAGTTGTGGGCGATCCGGTAGATCATCTCCTGGATCATGACGGTCTTGCCGACACCCGCACCGCCGAACAGGCCGATCTTGCCGCCCTGCACGTACGGCGTGAGCAGGTCGAGCACCTTGATGCCGGTCTCCAGCATCTCGGTCTTCGACTCGAGCTGGTCGAAGGCCGGCGCCTTGCGGTGGATCGGCCAGCGCTCGGCGATCTCGAACTCGGACTCGTCCTGGCTCAGGCACTTGCCGGTGACGCTCCAGACCCGGCCCTTGGTGACGTCGCCGACCGGGACGGAGATCGCCGCGCCGGTGTCGCGCACCTCGGCGCCGCGGACCAGGCCGTCGGTCGGCTTCATCGAGATGGCCCGGACGATGTTGTCACCGACGTGCAGGGCCACCTCGAGGGTGATGGTCTGGGTAACGTCGCCGAGCGTGAGGTCCACCTCGAGCGCGTTGTACATCTCGGGCATCGCATCGGCCGCGAACTCGACGTCGACGACCGGGCCGATCACCCGGGCGACGCGACCGACACCTGCGGCGCCGGCCTCGTTGTTCTTCTCGGTAACCGTGGCAGTCATCTCTCTCACTCGCTCCCGGCGGTCGCGTCGGCCAGCGCGCTGGCGCCACCGACGATCTCGCTGATTTCCTGGGTAATTTGGGCCTGGCGGGCCTGGTTCAGGTCCCGGGTCAGCTTCTCGATCAGATCCTGCGCGTTGTCCGTCGCCGACTTCATCGCGCGCTGCCGGTTGGCCAGCTCGGAGGCCGCCGCCTGCAGCATGCAGTAGTGAATCCGGCTGGCCACGTACTTCGGCAGCAGCGCGTCCAGCACGTCCTCGGCGGACGGCTCGAACTCGTACAGCGGCAGTACGTCGTCCTCGGCCGGAGCCTCTGTTCCCTCGACGACCTCCAGCGGCAACAGCCGGATCACGTCCGTGCGCTGGGTCAGCATCGACACGAACCGGGTGAAGACGATGTGGATCTCGTCCACGCCGCCCTCCTCGGTCGGGGTCAGGAAGGCCTCGATCAGCGCGTCGGCGATCTCCCGGGCCCGGGCGAAGCTCGGGTTGTCGGAGTCGCCGGTCCACGACTGGGCGATCTCCCGCTGCCGGAAGGTGTAGTACGCCACGCCCTTGCGGCCGCTGAGGTAGGGGACGATCTGCTTCTCGTCCTCGCGCAGCAACGTGTTCAGCCGCTCACCTTCGCGGATCACGTTGGACGAGTAGGCGCCGGCCTGGCCGCGGTCGGAGGTGATCAGCAGCACCGCCGCCCGCTTCGGGTTCGGCTTCTCGGTGGTCAGCGGGTGGTCGACGTTCGAGAACGTCGCCACCGCCGACACGGCACGGGTGAGCTCACGCGCGTACGGACCGGCCGCCTGGGCGCGCTGCTGCGCCTTGACGATCCGGGACGCCGCGATGAGCTCCATCGCGCGGGTGAGCTTCTTGATCGTCGAGACCGAGGCCTTACGCTCGCGAAGCTCCCGCAGACTGGCTGGCACGGTCGATCAGCCCCGCTTCTGCCGGACGATCTGCTCCTGCTCGACGTCCTCTTCGTCCATCGCCTCGGCCGGCGCCTCGTTGGCGGCCAGCAGCTGGCCGTCCGAGGTCTGGAAGGTCGGCTTGAACGCGTCCAGCGCCTCCGTCACGGCCGCGGCCGCGTCGTCGTCGAACTGGCCGGACTCGCGGACGGAGTCGAGCACCTTGCTCTCCCGCCGCAGGTAGTCGAGGAAGTCACGCTCGAAGCGGAGTACGTCGTTGGTCGGGACGTCGTCGAACTTGCCCGTCGTACCGGCCCAGATGGAGACCGTCTGCTCCTCCACCGGGTACGGCGAGTACTGCGGCTGACGGAGCAGCTCCACCAGCCGCTGACCACGGTCGAGCTGACGACGCGAGGTGGCGTCGAGGTCGGAGGCGAACATCGCGAACGCCTCCATCGAGCGGAACTGGGCCAGGTCCAGCTTCAGCGAGCCGGAGACCTTCTTCATGCCCTTGACCTGCGCGGCGCCGCCGACCCGGGACACCGAGATACCGACGTCGATGGCGGGGCGGATGTTGGCGTTGAACAGGTCCGACTGCAGGAAGATCTGGCCGTCGGTGATCGAGATGACGTTGGTCGGGATGAAGGCCGACACGTCGTTCGCCTTGGTCTCGATGATCGGCAGACCGGTCATCGAACCGGCGCCGAGCTCGTCGGAGAGCTTCGCGCAGCGCTCCAGCAGGCGGCTGTGCAGGTAGAAGACGTCACCCGGGTACGCCTCGCGGCCCGGCGGGCGGCGCAGCAGCAGCGACATCGCGCGGTACGCCTCGGCCTGCTTGCTCAGGTCGTCGAAGACGATCAGTACGTGCTTGCCCTGGTACATCCAGTGCTGGCCGATGGCCGAACCGGTGTACGGCGCGACGTACTTGAAGCCGGCCGGGTCGGACGCCGGGGAGGCGACGATGGTGGTGTACTCCATCGCGCCGGCCTCTTCCAGCGCGCCGCGGACGGCGGCGATGGTCGAGCCCTTCTGGCCGATCGCGACGTAGATGCAGCGGACCTGCTTCTTCGGGTCGCCGGAGTCCCAGTTGGCCTTCTGGTTGATGATCGTGTCGATCGCGATCGCGGTCTTGCCGGTCTTGCGGTCGCCGATGATCAGCTGGCGCTGGCCGCGGCCGATCGGGATCATGCCGTCGATCGCCTTGATCCCGGTCTGCAGCGGCTCGCGGACCTCTTGGCGGTCCATCACACCGGCCGCCTGCAGCTCGAGCGCACGGGTGCCCTCGAGGTCCTTGATCTCGCCCAGGCCGTCGATCGGCTTGCCCATCGGGTCGATGACGCGGCCGAGATAGCCCTCGCCGACCTGCACCGACAGGACCTGCCCGGTCCGGCGGACCTGCTGGCCTTCCTCGATCCCGTCGAACTCACCGAGGACGACGACACCGATGTCGCGGACGTCGAGGTTCAGTGCGATGCCCTGGGTGCCGTCTTCGAACTCGAGCAGCTCGTTCGTCATCGCCGAGGGCAGACCCTCGACGTGCGCGATACCGTCACCGGCGTCGACGACCGTACCGACCTCTTCCCGGCTCGTCTGCTCCGGTTGGTACTCGTTGACGAACTGATCCAGGGCGTCCCGGATCTCCTCCGGCCTGATCGTGAGCTCAGCCATTGTGTTTCCTGCTTCCTTGACCTTGCTGGCCTGTTGTGGCCCTAAAGGCTTCCCGACCCTTAGCGCCGCTTATGTCGTTAAGAGCCGTCAGCCCGCGATGCGCCGTTGCGCTTCGTCGAGCCTGGCCGCGATGGTTCCGTCGATCACTTCGTCGCCGATGTCCACCCGGACGCCGCCGATGACGTTCGGGTCGACGATCACGTTCAGCTGGATGTCCCGGCCGTACTGCCGGCCGAGTGCCTCGCTCAACCGGGTGCGGTCGGCCTCGGACAGGTCGGTGGCGACCCGCACGGTGGCGATGCTCGCGTTGCGCCGGGCCGCCGCGGCGACCTGGTAGGCCCGCATCGAGGCCGCGAAGCTGCGCCCCCGGCCGTCCACCGCGCGCTCGACCAGCCGCACGGTGACCGCGTCGGCCTTGCCCTGCAGCAGGCCGTGGATCAGCTGCTGCCGCAGCTTGACCGGGATGCTGCGGTCACTGAGCTTGTCGCTCAGCGCCCGCTCGGCCGAGACCACCCGGTCCAGCCGGAACAACTCGTCCTCGACCTCGTCCAGCTTGCGCCGTGAGTCGGCGTACGCCACGTCGGCCTCGACGCTCAACTGCTCCAGCGCGTCGCCAAGGTCGCGGCCGCTGACCCAGCGGCCGGCCACGGCGGCGGTCAGGATCTCCTGCGTCTGCGCGGCGATCTTGCCGCCGAACAGCTGCTGGACCAGGCCCGTGCGGGCACCCTGCGGACGGGCCGGATCGGTCAGGGCGCGCCGGAGCGCGCCGCTGCCGTCCAGCAGCTTGGCGACCGCGAACAGCTCGGTGCCCAGCTCCTCGGTGACGGTGACACCTGCCAGGACCTCCTGGGCCCGGGCAAGTGACTCCCTCGACGCGCCGCGCATCAGCCGTCCGTTCCGACGGCCTGACGTGCGGACTCCGACGCCTCGAGATCGGCCAGGAACCGCTCGACGGTTCGACGCTGACGCGCCTCGTCCTCGAGCGACTCGCCGACGATCCGGCCGGCCAGGGTGGTGGCCATGTGGCCGACCTCGCTGCGCAGCGAGGCGACCGCCTGGGCCCGCTCGGCGTCGATCTGGGTCCGTGCGTGCGTCACGATGCGCTCAGCCTCGGCATTCGCCTGCTCACGCATCTCCGCGATGATCTGCGCACCCTGCTCCCGCGCGTCCTCACGGATCTTCGCAGCCTCCTGGCGTGCCTCCGCCAGCTGCGCGTTGTACTTCTCCAGTGCCGCCTTCGCCTCGGCCTGGGCCTGCTTGGCCTCGTTCATCCCGCCTTCGATGGCCGTGGTCCGATCGGCGTACGCCTTCTCGAACTTCGGGACGACGACCTTGGCGAAAGCGATGGCCAGCAGGATCAGGAAGACGAAGCCGAAGATGATCTCGGCCGTGTGCGGCAGCAACGGGCTCGGGCTCTCGCCTGCCTCGCTCAGCGGTAGCACCATCGTCAACATGTCTGAATCCTGTCAGTCAGAGGAAGTAGCTCAGGCAGAACGGAAGACGAAGGCCAGAGCGATACCGATGATCGCCAGAACCTCGGTCACGCCGAAGCCGATCCAGGCGATCGACTGCAGCTTGCTCTGTGCCTCGGGCTGACGCGCGGTGCCGTTGATCACGGCTGCGAAAATCAGACCGACGCCGACGCCCGGGCCGATCGCGGCGAGGCCGTAGCCAAGTACTGCGATGTTGCCGGAGATCTCGAGTGCGGTCATTGCAGTGTGTTCCTTTCGGTACGGATAGCGACTATCCGGGTTTCCGTTGCTACGGGTCTGTTGGGTACTGCGGTACTGCGGATCAGTGGTCCTCGGCGATCGCGCTGCCGATGTACTGCGCGGTCAGCACGACGAAGATGTAGGCCTGGATGCACTGGACGAACAGTTCCAGTCCGGCGATCGCGAACCCCATCAAGATGGTGACGACACCGACGCCGGCCAGCGGGATGCTGCCGGCCTCGAAGATCAGGTACTCGCCGCCGAGCACGAAGACCAGCAGCAGGATGTGGCCGGCGAACATGTTGGCGAACAACCGCAGGCTCAGCGAGACCGGCCGGACCAGGATGTTCGAGATGAACTCGATCGGGATCATCAGCGGCATCAGCCAGACCGGCACACCGGCCGGCATCGTCTGGTGCTTGAAGTAGCCCCAGGCGCCGTGCTTACGGATCCCGACCACGTTGTAGATGACCCAACTCATGATCGCGGCGGCGTACGCCCAGCCGATGTGGCTGAAGGTCGGGAACTGGACCAGCGGGATCGTCGCGGCGACGTTGTTCAGCAGGATGAAGAAGAACAGGCCGCACAGGTACGGCACGTACTTCATGTGCTCGGCGCTGCCGATGGCGTCGCGCGCGATCGAGTTGCGGACGAAGTTGTAGCCGAGCTCACCGGCGAACTGCAGCTTGCTCGGCACGATCTCGGCCTTGCGGGACGCACCCCAGAAGAACCAGATGATCACCACGACCGACAGCGCGGACACCAGCACAGGCTTGGTGAACCAGTCGACGCCGTCGATGATCGGCGGAAGGTCGAAGCTTTCGGGACCGGGCGGGTGGAACTCGGTCGGAACGCCGGCAATCACCGGGTCTCCTCTCGCGTCGTGCTCAAGTCGGACGCCTTGTAGCAAAGGGCAGGGCGGCTCAGGGCATGGCGGTCAACAACGTCAGACCCGGTGTGGGTCAGTCCGTTCCCCGAAGGGATCAGGACCGCGCCCCAAACCGGAAGTGCAACAGCAGAACGGTGAGCCCGGCACCGAGGACGATGCCCACCGGAAGTAAGAACTGGGTGCCGAGCAGGCGATCCAACCCGAACCCGATGCCTCCGTACAGGAGCACACCGCCGATCAAGTAGGACAGGACCCGCCAGCCGTCGCCCGAATTCGGGGGTGATGGCTTCGGATCCTGATGCTCGCTCATTGGCACCCGAAAGGTACCAGTCCGGAACATATCCGGTCACATCGGCACCCGTAACCTCCACCACAGCAGGGAAACCGTTACCCAGGGTGCTCATGCGGTCACTTCCCCGTCCAGATCGTAGATCGGGATGCGCAACCGGGACCAGGCCCAGATCTCGCCGGCCATCCAGCCCATCACGACCACCAGGGCGCTGATGCCGAGCACGGTCAGATTCACGTGCCTGGCAAGGCTTTCCGAGCTCAGCGCGAGGGCGAGCAGGCCGCCGAAGATCGCGATCCGGCCGGTGTAGGAGGTCATCGCGATCGCCAGCTGCATGGTCGGCGACGCACGGCGCGACAGGTGCAGCGCGACCAGGCCGGCACCGGAGAAGACAACCACCATCAGCAGGCCGAGCAGTGCTCCCCACAGTCCCTCGAGGCCGGCGGCAACGGTCGACACGGCGGCGGCGTTCACGCCGACGACGAGCGCGGCGGCGAGAGCGCCACGCAGCATTGCCAACGCCGGGTGCCTGGTGGCCTGGCCGGCGACTTTCGGACTCTGGGCCGAGGGAGCCATCTGGTGGTTCCGTCCTGCTGGCGACCGGGTCACACTGCCTGGTCGTCGGGTGGGCGGGGTCAGGGGTGTCGCTGTTCTTTGCTGGTGCTTGTGAAAACTAGCACAAAGTCTGCACGGTCAGCAAAACGAGTCCCTTGCCGCTGTACGGACACACCCTATCGGTAGGCCACGCTGACGAGTGGTCTGGTCCCTGCTTCTTCGGCGTCAGACCTTGGCGAGCGGTTTCCGGGAACGGCGTGGGAGGCCGGTCGTGAGCAGGATCGCGGTGACCGCCACGGCCAGCACGATCAGGGCGGTCCACCAGTTCAGCACCAGTCCGAGGACCACCACGCCGTACGCGATCAAAGCGGTCCAGAGGTACATCAGCAGGACGGCCCGGCGGTGCGAGTGGCCGCGTTGCATCAGGCGGTGGTGCAGGTGCAACTTGTCCGCGGCGAAGGGCGAGCGGCCGGCCTTGGTACGGCGGATGTAGGCCAGCGTCAGGTCGAGCGCGGGGATCGCGAGGACGGCGATCGGCAGGATCAACGGCAGCAGCGCCGGCAGCAGGCTGGAGCCGCCGACCTCGTACGGGACCGCGTTCGGGTCCATCTGGCCGGTCAGGCTGATCGTCGACGCGGCCAGCATCAGGCCGATCAGCAGGGCGCCGGAGTCGCCCATGAACACCCTGGCGGGGAAGAAGTTGTGCGGCAGGAAGCCGAGGCACGCGCCGGCCAGGGCGACGGTGATCAGGGTCGAGGTGGTGGCCCGGTCGAGGTTCTGCTCGACGTTCAGCAGGTACGAGTAGGTGAAGAACGCGGTCGCGCCGATCGCGGTCACACCGGCGGCCAGGCCATCCAGGCCGTCGACGAAGTTCACCGCGTTGCAGGACACCAACAGGATGCCGGCGGTGAGTACGGCCAGCTGCGCGGCTGGCGGCGAGACGACGCCGCCTGGCAGTGGCAGCCAGTACAACTGGATGCCCTGAACAACCATCACGCCGACCGCGAGGACCTCGCCGGCCAGCTTGGTGATCGCGTCCAGCTCGTACAGGTCGTCGACCACACCGACGGCGCAGATCACCACGCCGCCGATCAGGATCGCTCGGGCGTCGTGGGCGACCTGCAGGCTGTCGCCGAGGAAGGGCAGGCTCGAGGCGACCGCGAAGCCGGCGATCAGGCCGCCGAGGATGGAGATGCCGCCGAAGTACGGGATCGGGACCTTGTGCACGTCCCGGGCCCGGACCTTCGCGACCGCGCCGTACCGCACGGCGATCTGCCGGGCCACGCCGGTCAGCAGGAACGTCGTGGCCATCGCCACGAACAGGACCAGCAGGTACTCGCGCACTAGGTCGCAGGCCTCACATCGGGTTCGGTCGGCTTCTCGCTCTTGTCCTCCACCTTGGACGCCTCAACGGCCGCTTCAGTTGGCTTCTCGTCCTCAACCGGCGTCTCGTCCGCGGGCTTCACGTCCTCCGCGGGCTTCACGTCCTCAACCGGCGTCACGTCCGCGGCCTGCACGTCCTCCGCGGGCTTCACGTCCTCGACCGGCTCCTCGTCCGCGGCCTGCACGTCCTCCGCGGGCTTCACGTCCTCGACCGGCTCCTCGTCCGCGGCCTGCACGTCCTCCGCGGGCTTCACGTCGTCGACCGGCGTCTCGTCCGCGGCCTGCACGTCCTCCGCGGGCTTCTCGTCCTCGGCGGGCTTCTCGTCGTTGTCGAGGTCGGTGGAGACGTCGGGGACGACGGCGCGGAGCTGGGCGAGGGAGAGGGCGCCGAGGCGTACGACGTGGGGCGTGTCGCCGGTGATGTCGACGATGGTGGACGGCTGGCCGCCGGTCGCCAGACCGCCGTCGAGGTAGACCGCGACGGAGTCGGCCAACTGCTCCTCGGCGTCGTACACGTCGAGCGCCGCCGGCTGACCACTGAGGTTGGCCGAGCTGACCGCGAGCGGCCCGGTGCGGGACAGCAGTTCACGGGTGTTCTCGTGGTCCGGCACCCGCAACGCGACGGTTCCCTGGGTCTCCCCCAGGTCCCACATCAGCGACGTCTGCGCGTGGCAGATCACCGTCAGCGGCCCGGGCCAGAACTCCTCGCAGAGCTTGCGTCCCGAGTCGGGGACGTCGGTGGCGAGCGCGTCCAGCGACTCGACCACCGAGATCAGCACCGGTGGAGGCATGTCGCGGCCCCGGCCCTTGGCGTCCAGCAGTCGCTGGACCGCGTCGGACTTGAAGGCGTCCGCAGCGATCCCGTACACGGTGTCGGTCGGAAGGACGACCAGGTCGCCGGCCTCGATGGCGTCCACGGCCGCTCGATAGGCCGGTGCCAGCTCATCGCCGGTGAAGTCGAAGCGCTCACTCACGCACCGAATCGTGCCACCCACGCACCCGCGCGCTCCACCCGGGCTGGCCCAGGCGTGACTTGACAAATGATTGTCAGCTTTCCAGCACGTCCCCCCGGACGTCCTTAGGATCCCGGACATGACTGTGTCCCGGGAGTTCCTGGCCGGCCTGCCGAAGGCCGAGCTGCATGTCCATCATGTCGGATCCGCCTCGCCGCGGATCGTCGCCGCGCTCGCCGCCCGGCATCCCGAGTCGCCGGTGCCGGCCGACCCGGCCGAGCTGGCGAAGTACTTCCAGTTCACCGACTTCGCCAAGTTCATCGAGATCTACCTGACCGTGGTCGACCTGGTGAAGACGCCCGACGACGTCCGGCTGCTGACCTACGAGATCGCCCGCGAGATGGCCGGGCAGAACCTGCGGTACGCCGAGCTGACCTGTACGCCGTACATGTCGGTGGTCCGCGGGATCGCCGCGGAGGCGTTCTGCGAGGCGATCGAGGACGCCCGGATCGCGGCCGAGAAGGAGTTCGGCGTCGTGCTCCGCTGGATCTTCGACATCCCGGGCGAGGCCGGGTTGCCGGGTGCCGACGGGACGCTGGAGCTCGCGCTGAAGAACCGGCCCGAGGGTCTGGTCGGGTTCGGCCTCGGCGGGCCGGAGATCGGCGTACCGCGGCCGCAGTTCCAGCCGCACTTCGAGGCGGCGATCGCGGCCGGGCTGCACAGCGTGCCGCACGCGGGCGAGACCACCGGGCCGGAGACGATCTGGGACGCGATCCGGGTGCTCAAGGCCGAGCGGATCGGCCACGGTACGTCGACCATGCAGGACCCGGCCCTGGTCGACTACCTGGGCGAGCACCGGATCCCGCTCGAGGTCAGCCCGACGTCGAACATCGCCACCCGCGCGGTCTCGTCGTACGACGAACACCCGCTGCGCGCGATGGTCGAGGCCGGACTGGTCGTCACCATCAACTCCGACGACCCGCCGATGTTCGGCACCGACCTCACCAACGAGTACGTCGTCGCCACCGAATTGCTCGACCTCGACGAGGCCGGGGTGGGCGAGCTGGCGAAGACCGCCGTCCGGGTGTCGTTCGCCGAGGACTCGGTGAAGAACGCGCTGCTCGCGGAGATCGACGAGTACGTCGCCAAGGCCTAGGCGGCTCGGGTTCTGGGGTTGTGCGTGGTTCTCTGGGTGGAGTGCGGAGTGTTCCAGGGGTAGTGGCGGTGCTCGGGCTGTTGCTGGGGGTGGCAGCCTGCAGCGACGAGCCAGGAGTTGCAGCACCAGGTGCTTCTCCCCCGCCATCGGCTAGCCCATCGCCGAGTACTCCGCTGCCCCCTACTGATGGGGACCTGCCGCGGGGTGGGCGGACAATCTTCCCGAAGTACCAGCTCGTCGGGTACGTCGGGATGCCCGGCTCACCCGCACTCGGTCCACTCGACAAGGACTTGGTGACGAAGGCGGCAAGGCTGGAGAAGCTGTCTCGTGCGTACGCCGCCGGCCGCACACCGCTACCGGTGATGGAACTGATCACCGTGGTCGCGAAGGCATCACCCGGCAAGGACCGGATGTACCGCGGCCGCCTGCCCGACGCGAAGATCCAGGAGTACCTGACCGTCGCACGCAAGCATCGGATGCTGTTGCTGCTCGACATCCAGCCGGGCCGAGCCAAGATCCTGCCCGAGGTGAAACGGCTCGAACGCTGGCTCAAGGAACCGGACGTCGGGCTCGCCTTCGATCCCGAATGGGCGGTCGGGCCGAACCAGGTCCCCGGCCGCGTCTTCGGCCGTACGACGGGCGCCGAGCTCGACAGCATCGCGTCGTACCTCTCGGGGCTCGTGCAGGCTCACGAACTGCCGGAGAAGGTGTTCGTCTTTCACCAGCTGTCGACCAGGATCGTGACCGGGGAGCAGGCGCTGAAGAAGCATCCGGGCGTGGTGACGATCAAGTCGGTGGACGGGATCGGTGCCCGCGAGGACAAGGTGAAGACGTGGGGCAAGGTGACCGCGAACCTGCCGGCCGGAGTGCATGCCGGGTTCAAGCTGTTCTCCACCGAGGACGCCCGGCACGGTCCGTTGATGACACCGGCGCAGGTGCTGGCGCTGCGGCCGCGACCGGAGTTCGTCGTGTACGAATAGGGGATGCAGCTTGCCTCACAGGATCTGGCCCGGCCTAGATCCTTCGGCCAGTCGCGAAGCGGGGGCGGGCGGCGAGGTCCGGCTGGTCGCGGACCTCGGTGAACAGGCCGGTGGCGGCGAAGACGGCGGGGGCGGATTCGCCCTGGACGTCGGCGTGTTCGCAGGCGAACCAGCCACCGGGCTTGAGCAGCCGGCCCGCGGTGGCGGCGACGACCTTGATCTCGTCGAGGCCGTCGTCACCGGACCACAAGGCCAATGCTGGGTCGTGATCGCGGACTTCCGCGGTGACGGATTCCCAAGCAGTCAAAGGGATGTACGGCGGGTTGGAGATCACCGCGTCCACTTGGCCGCCGAACTCCGGCAGGCACCCGTCGATGTCGCCCTCATGCAGTTCAGCACCGGTACCCGCGAGATTGCGACGCGCCCAGACACACGCATCCGGCGACAGCTCGACCGCATGTACGACGCTGTCCGGCCGCTCGGTCGCCACCGCACCGGCGATCGCACCCGAGCCGGTACACAGATCCACCACCAGCGGTTCCTTGACGTTTGCCAGCCGGTCGAGGATCCAGCCGACCATCACCTCGGTCTCCGGCCTCGGCACGAAGACCCCGGGCCCGACTGCGAGCTCCCGGTAGCGGAAGGCCGCCGTACCGGTCAGATGCTGGAGTGGTTCGCGGGCGGCCCGACGTGCGATCAACTCGTCGTACACCCGCCGCTGGTCACCGGTGGGTTCGGCCAGGTTCAGCCGGCTGCTGCCGGTGACGAACGCGAGGAGTTCCGCGGCGTCGAAGTCCGGTGAGGCGACGCCTGCTTCCCGGAGTCGTGCGGTCGCCTCGATGAGCAGCGACTTGGTGGTCACTGTGCCTCGACGGCCTCGAGCCGGGCAGCGAGATCGGCGTCGGTCAGGGCCTGGATCACCGGCGCCAGCTCGCCACCGAGGACCTGGTCGAGGTTGTGCGCCTTGTAGCCGACGCGGTGGTCGGAGAACCGGTTCTCCGGGAAGTTGTACGTGCGGATCCGCTCGGACCGGTCGACGGTCCGGATCTGCAGGCGGCGGGCGTCCGAGGCCTCCTGGTCGGCGGCCTCCTGCGCGGCCGCGAGCAGCCGGGATCGCAGTACGCGCATGGCCTGCTCACGGTTCTGCAGCTGGGACTTCTCGTTCTGCATCGACACCACGATGCCGGTCGGCAGGTGGGTGATCCGGACCGCGGAGTCGGTCGTGTTCACACTCTGCCCACCGGGACCGGACGACCGGAACACGTCGATGCGCAGGTCGTTCGGGTCGATCTCGACGTCGACGTCCTCGGCCTCCGGCAGCACCAGCACACCGGCCGCCGAGGTGTGGATCCGGCCCTGCGACTCGGTCACCGGCACCCGCTGGACCCGGTGCACCCCGCCCTCGAACTTGAGTTTCGCGTACGGCGCCTCACCCGGCTCCGGCGTACCTTTCGCCTTCACCGCGACGGTGATCGACTTGTATCCGCCCAGGTCGGACTCGGCCGAGTCGAGGACCTCGGTCTTCCAGTGCTGCGACTCGGCGTACTTCAGGTACATCTTCAGCAGGTCGCCGGCGAACAGCGCGGACTCGTCGCCGCCCTCACCGGCCTTGATCTCGAGGATCGCGTCCTTGTCGTCACTCGGGTCGCGCGGGACCAGCAGCACCTGCAGCTTCTCCGCCAGCTCGTCGCGGCGGGCCGCCAGCTTGGTGGCCTCCTCGGCGAACGCCGGGTCCTCGGCCGCGAGCTCACGGGCCGCCTCGATGTCGTCGCTGGTCTGCAGCCATTCGGCGTACGTGCGCACCACCGGGGCGAGCGCGGCGTACCGCTTGCCGACCCTGCGGGCATTGGCCTGGTCGGAGTGCAACTCCGGATCCGACATCTGCCGCTCCAGCTCGGCGTACTCCGCCTTGAGCGTCTGAACCGCCTCGAACATCCCGCACTCCTCCCTTCGAAACCTGTCTGACAACACAAACCGCGCGCCGGTCCACGGAGCGTGAGCTCGCGGACCGGCGCGCGGTGAGGTCGCTACTTCTTCGCGTACCGCTTCTCGAAGCGGGCCACCCGGCCACCGGTGTCGAGAATCTTCTGCTTACCGGTGTAGAAGGGGTGGCACTGCGAGCAGACGTCGGCGTGGATCACGCCGTTCTCCGCGGTCGAGCGCGTGGTGAACGTGGCGCCACAGGTGCAGGTCACCGTGGTGTCGACGTACGTCGGGTGGATGTCGCTCTTCAAGGGTTCTCCTAGGTTCAGGTGCCCCGGGTCGCCCGCGGATGCGGACGTGAACCGGAACCAACAAACTAGTTTGCCATCCCAGGCAGGTTTCGGGCGAATCGCCCCGGTCACCCGGGGCGATCACCTCAGTTGCCGTCGTCGGTGCTGCGACCGCCCGCCGAGGGGGTGGTCTTGTTCACCTGGAGCAGGAACTCGATATTCGACTTGCTCTCCTTGAGCTTGCCGATCAGGAGCTCGAGCGCCGCCTGGCCGTCCAGCGCGGACAGCACCCGGCGGAGCTTCCAGACCACCTGGGTCTCGTCCTTGCTCATCAGCAGTTCCTCGCGGCGCGTGCCGGAGGCGACCACGTCGATGGCCGGGAAGATGCGCCGGTCGGCGAACTCGCGGCGCAGCCGCAGCTCCATGTTGCCGGTGCCCTTGAACTCCTCGAAGATGACCTCGTCCATCTTGGAGCCGGTCTCGATCAGCGCGGTGGCCAGGATGGTCAGCGAGCCGCCGTCCTCGATGTTGCGGGCCGCACCGAAGAACCGCTTCGGCGGGTACAGCGCCGAGGAGTCGACACCACCGGACAGGATCCGGCCGCTGGCCGGTGCCGCGATGTTGTACGCCCGGCCCAGCCGGGTGATCGAGTCGAGCAGGACGACGACGTCGTGGCCCAGCTCGACCAGGCGCTTGGCCCGCTCGATCGCCAGCTCCGCGACCGTGGTGTGGTCGTCGGCCGGCCGGTCGAAGGTCGAGGCGATGACCTCGCCCTTGACGGTGCGCTGCATGTCGGTGACCTCTTCGGGCCGCTCGTCCACCAGCACCACCATCAGGTGCACTTCGGGGTTGTTCGTGGTGATCGCGTTCGCCAGCGCCTGCAGCACCATCGTCTTACCGGCCTTCGGCGGCGAGACGATCAGGCCGCGCTGGCCCTTGCCGATCGGGCTGACGATGTCGACGATCCGGGTGGTGAGCACCCCGGGCTCGGTCTCCAGGCGGAGCCGCTCGGTCGCGTACAGCGGAGTCAGCTTGTTGAAGTCCTGCCGCTGCTTGGCGATCTCCGGGTCCGACCCGTTCACGGTGTCGATCCGGACCAGCGGGTTGAACTTCTCCTTGCGCTCACCCTCCTGCGGCTGCTTCACCGCACCGGTGATCGCGTCACCCTTGCGCAGGCCGTACCGCTTCACCATCGACAGGGCGACGTACACGTCGTTCGGGCCGGGCAGGTAGCCGCTGGTCCGGACGAACGCGTAGTTGTCCAGTACGTCGAGGATGCCGGCCGCCGGGACGAGAACGTCGTCCTCGCTGATCGTCGGCTCCGGGTCGAACCGCTCACCGCGACCGCGGTTGCGGGTGTTGTCCCGAGGAGCCGGGCTGCCGTCGCGGTTGCGGTCCCGGTCGCGGCCCCGGCGGCGCCGGCGACGGCCCTCGCCTTCCTCGCCGCGGTCGTTCTGGTCCTGCCGGTTGCGGTTGTCGCCGCGCTGGTCGCGCTGGCTGTCACCGCGGTTGTCGCGGTTCTGCCCGTCCCGGTCGCGGTTGGCGTCGCGGTTGCCGTCCCGGTTCTGGTTGTCCCGGTTGCGGTCGCGGTTCTGCTCGCCGCGGTCGCCGCGGCTGTCCCGCTGGCTGTCGCGGGTCTGGCCGTCGCGGGTCTGGCTGTCCCGGCCCTGGCTGTCGCGGTTGTCCCGGTTCTGGTTGTCCCGGTTGCGGTCGCGGCTCCGGCTGTCGCGGTTCTCCGCGGGCTCGGCGACGGTGGTGCCGTTCTGCGTCGCGACCTCGGCGGCGGGCGCCTCGGCGGCGACGGCCGGCGCGGCGGCGGGTGCGGCAGCGGCGGTCGTCTCAGCGGCCGCGGCGCCGTTCTGGCCGGAGTCCTTCTCGGCCGCGGCGCGGGTCCGGCGGCTACCGCCCTCCCGCTTGGCCGGGGCGTCGGCCTTGGCCGCGGGCGCCTCGGCGGCACCCTCGTCCAGGGTCGGCTGGCTCGCCTTCGGGCGGGATCCGCCCGTCGAGCCACCCGCCTGGGCGGCCTTGATCGCCTCGATCAGCTGGCCCTTGCGCAGCGCGCCGGTGCCCTTGATGCCCAGCGTCCCGGCGAGCTGCTTGAGCTCGGGGAGCAGCATGCCCTCGAGGCCGCCTCCGGTCTTCCGGCGACGCGTCGCGGTGGTCGCCGCAGCATCGGTACCCGGGGCCGGCGTGGTGCCGGCGCCGCTGGAGGCTTCAACAGTTTCTGTCACGTGAGGTCCTTCCCACACGGATCGTCGGTGTCAGATGTGCGCACCGACCGTTTCATCACCCACGACCGACGCGGTGCCGACTGTTCCGGCTGCGCGGCGACATGGGTATCAAGAGGCTCTCGCTCGATCTGAGTCCCCTCGGACATCTCCGGCGCAGGCGGCGCAAGTTCAGATCCACAGGAGGGTCGCCACACAACACAGGGTGCCGGGAGCACAGCCCGGATCGTGACGAGAGTTCACCGATCACCTGGAGGGGATCGGGTGAGTCGAGACTAGCACCACTACGGGTCGTTCTGCTGACTCGAGGGGTACAACGCGTGTCAGTTCCCGATCATTCCCGCCCGGCCCGCGGTTCTACCCCGCCTCCAGCGACCAGACCTGTACGCCGACTGGATCGATGGCCAGCTCGTACCGCGTCCAGCCGTCCGGCGGAGGCGGCGGCGGCGCCGTCCGCGCCCCGTCTGGGCGGCCCAGTACGACGACGGTCGGCCCGGCACCGCTCACAATCGCCGGCAATCCGCTCCCCCGCAGCTTGTGGACGAGCGCCAGACTCTCCGGCATCGCCGGCTCGCGGTACTCCTGATGCAGCTGATCCTCGGTCGCCGTCAGCAGCAACTCCGGTCGTCCCGTCAACGCCGCGACGAGCAAGGCAGCCTTCCCCGCATTCGCCGCCGCAGCACTGTGAGGTACGACGCTCGGCAGCAACCCGCGCGCCTCCTTTGTCAGCACGCGGTTGTCGGGTACATAGGCAACCGCGGCCAAACCCTCGACCGCCTCCAGCCGAACGGCCCGCCCCGTTTCCCCTTCTGTCCAAGCGATCGTGAAGCCACCCAGCGCGGCCGCGGCCACGTTGTCCGGGTGCCCTTCGATCTCGTTCGCCAGTACGACGAGCCGCTCACGATCCACCGGTTCACCGGCCAGCCCGTACGCCGCCGCGAGACCGCCGACGATCGCGGCCGACGACGAGCCGAGCCCGCGCCCGTGCGGAATCCGGTTCTCGCAGCGCAGCGTGAACCCGGGCACCGAAGCACCCAGTGCCTCGAGCCCGCGACGGATAGACCGCACGACGAGATGCGACTCGTCCAGCGGCACCTCGCCTTCGCCGGACCCGGTCACCTCGACCGTGACGCCGGATCCGCCCGGCGTCACGATCAGGTCGTCGTACAAGGTCAGCGCCAGTCCGAGCGCGTCGAAGCCGGGGCCCAGGTTGGCGCTCGTCGCCGGGACCCGGACCCGCACCTGGTCGCAGGGCCGGCGGTCGTCCTTGGTCTCCACCGCGAGGCCGTCAGATCAGGCCGGCGACGCGGGCGACGGCGTCGGTGTCGGCAGGGGTGACCGGGGACTCGATCACCTTGGCGTGGTCGAGTGCGGTGTCGATGTCCTTCAGGCCGTGGCCGGTGACGGTGATCACCACGGTCGAGCCGCCGTCCAGCCAGCCTTGGACCTTCGCGTGCAGCAGTCCGGCGACGCCGGCCGCGGACGCGGGCTCGACGAACACACCCTCGCGGGCGGCGAGCTCACGCTGTGCGGTCAGGATCTGCTCGTCGGTGACCATCTCGATCCGGCCGCCGGACTCGTCCCGCGCGGACTCCGCCAGCGTCCAGGAGGCGGGGTTGCCGACCCGGATCGCGGTCGCCGCGGTGTCCGGCTTCTCGACGATCGCGCCGCGCACGATCGGTGCCGCGCCCTCGGCCTGGAAACCCCACATCCGCGGGGTCTTCGAGGCGAGCTTGTCCTTCGCGTACTCCTGGTAGCCCTTCCAGTAGGCCGCGATGTTGCCCGCGTTCCCGACCGGCAGCAGGTGCAGGTCCGGGGCGTCGCCGAGCGCGTCGCACACCTCGAAGGCGGCAGTCTTCTGGCCTTCCAGCCGGACCGGGTTCACCGAGTTCACCAGCGCGACCGGGTAGTGCTTGCCGAGCTCGCGGACGATCCGCAGGCAGTCGTCGAACCCGCCGTCGATCGACACCAGCTGGGCGCCGTGAACGATGGCCTGCGCCAGCTTGCCCTTCGCGATCCGGCCGGCCGGGATCAGTACCAGCGGGATCAGTCCGGCGCGGACGGCGTACGCGGCCGCGGAGGCGGAGGTGTTGCCGGTCGACGCGCAGACCACGGCCTTGTCACCGGACTGCGCGGCGAGCGAGATCGCGACCGTCATACCGCGGTCCTTGAACGAGCCGGTCGGGTTGTTGCCCTCGACCTTGAGCCAGACCTCGCAGTTGGTCTGCTCGCTGAGCCACTGCGCAGCCACCAGCGGCGTCCCGCCTTCGCCGAGCGTGACCACGGGAGTGTCTGCCGATACAGGCAGTCGGTCCCGGTATTCCTCGATCACGCCTTGCCATTGATGAGGCCGCTGCTGAGCCATTCGTTACTCGCCTTCTACCCGCATCACACTGCTGACTTCCCGAACGATGTCCATGTCACGCAGGGCCTCCACGGTCGCGGACAACGCGGCGTCGGTCGCGGTGTGGGTGACCACCACCAGCTGCGCGTCGCTGCCCCGGCCCTCTTGGCGGACGGTCTGGATGGACACGTCGTGCTCCGCGAAGGCATGGGCCACCGCCGCCAGCACACCGGCCTTGTCGGCCACGTCCAGCGACACGTGATAGCGGGTCATCGCGTCGCCCATCGGCCGCACGGCCCGCTGGGTGTACGACGACTCGCCGACCCCCGGCACACCCTTGAGCCGGTTGCGCGCGGCGGACACGAGATCCCCGAGGACTGCACTGGCCGTCGGGGCGCCGCCGGCACCACGACCATAGAACATCAGCTGGCCGGCCGCTTTGGATTCCACGAAGACCGCGTTGTACGCGTCCCGCACACTGGCCAACGGATGGCTTGCGGGGATCATCGCCGGGTACACGCGGGCGCTCACCGAGTCGGTCGCCTCGTCCAGTTCGCAGATCGCCAGCGACTTCACCACACAGCCCATCTCGCGGGCCGAGGCGATGTCGGTGGCGGACACCTCGGTGATGCCCTCCCGGTGGACGTCGGCGATGGAAACCCTTGTGTGGAAGGCCAAACTGGCCAGCAGCGCGGCCTTGGCGGCGGCGTCGAACCCCTCGATGTCCGCGGTCGGGTCGGCCTCGGCGTACCCGAGCGCCTGGGCCTCCTCCAGCGCCTCGTCGAAGCCGGCGCCGGTGGTGTCCATCTTGTCGAGGATGTAGTTCGTGGTGCCGTTGACGATGCCCATGACCCTGGTCACGTCGTCACCGGCGAGCGACTCGCGCAGCGGCCGCAGGATCGGGATCGCCCCGGCGACGGAGGCCTCGAAGTACAGGTCGCGCTGGTACTTCTCCGCGGCGGCGAACAGCGTCGGGCCGTCCTCGGCCAGCAGCGCCTTGTTCGCCGTGATCACCGAGGCGCCGTGCTCGAGCGCGGTCAGGATCAGGCTGCGGGCGGGTTCGAGCCCGCCGATCACCTCGATGACGATGTCCAGGTCGCCCCGCTTCACCAGCGCCTGGGCGTCGGTGGTGATCAGCGCGGGGTCGACGGCGATGTCGCGCGCACGGCCCGGCCGTCGTACCGCGATCCCGGCGATCTCCAGGCGCGCACCGACGCGGGCGGCGAGGTGGTCGGCCTGCTCGGTGAGGATCCGGACCACTTCGGTCCCGACCACACCACAGCCCAGCAAGCCGACCTTCAGGGTTTTGTCGTTCACTCGGCCCCCATGTCGAGGAGAAGCAGGTCGTCTTCGGTCTCGCGCCGTACGACGATCCGCGTGTGACCGTCCTTGACCGCGATCACCGGTGGCCGCGGTACGTGGTTGTAGTTGCTCGCCATCGACCGGCAGTAGGCACCGGTCCCGGGTACGGCGACCAGGTCGCCGGGCCGCACGTCGGAGGCGATGAACTCGTCCTTCACCACGATGTCACCGGATTCACAGTGCTTGCCGACGACCCGGGCCAGCGTGGGCTCGGCATCGGAGTACCTGTTGGCCAGCGTGCACGAGTAGTCGGCGTCGTACAGCGCGGTGCGGATGTTGTCGCTCATGCCGCCGTCGACGGAGATGTAGGTGCGGGAGGCGCCGGCGTCGAGCTCGACCTCCTTGACCGTGCCGACCGTGTAGACGGTGCAGACGGCCGGGCCGACGATCGCGCGACCGGGCTCGATCGACACCTTCGGCACGTCGACGTCGAAGGCGCGGCACTCGTGCTCGACGATCTTGCCCAGCTCGGTGGCGAGCTGCGCGGGGTCGGACGGGTCGTCCTGGGTGGTGTAGGCGATGCCGAAACCGCCGCCCAGGTCGAGCTCCGGCATGTCCACGCCGAGCTCGTCGGAAACCCTTGCGTGCAAGGCGATCACACGCTTGGCGGCCACCTCGAACCCGGACGAGTCGAAGATCTGCGACCCGATGTGCGAGTGCAGTCCGAGCAGCTCGAGCTCGGCCGCTTCGTTGACTCGGGCAACGGCTTCGAAGGCCGCGCCGGACGTGATCGAGAAGCCGAACTTCTGGTCCTCGTGCGCGGTCGCGATGTACTCGTGGGTGTGCGCCTCGACGCCCGCGGTCACCCGGACCATTACCGGGGCGACGGTGTCGCGTTCGCGGGCCAGCTCGATCAGCCGGTCGATCTCGTACAGCGAGTCGACGATGATCCGGCCGACGCCTGCGTCCAGCGCGCGAGCCAGCTCCGACTCGGACTTGTTGTTGCCGTGGAACCCGAGTCGCTGTGGATCGGCTCCGGCCCGGAGGGCGACGGCCAGCTCTCCCCCGCTGCAGATGTCGAGGTTCAGCCCCTCCTCCATCACCCAGCGGACGATCGTCGTACAGAGGAACGCCTTGCCGGCGTAGTAGACGTCGAAGTCCTTGAAGGCGTGCTTGAACGCGCGGGCGCGGGCCCGGAAGTCGTCCTCGTCCAGCACGTACGCCGGGCTGCCGTGCTCGGCGACCAGGTCACGGGCGTCGACACCGCCGATGACCAGCGAACCCTCGGCGGTCTTCTTGGCCGTGGACGACCACAGCTGCGGGACCAGGTCGTTGACGTCGCGGGGTGCGCGCAGCCAGGACGGGGCGCGGTGGCCGATGTCCGCGTGCAGCGTGCCCGCCTCGTGCGCCCTCACATCCGCTCCGGAGCGGAGACGCCGAGCAGGTCCAGCCCGTTGGCGAGTACGGTCCTGGTCGCACCGACCAGGGTCAGGCGAGCCTTGTGCACCGGCTCCACCTCCTCGTCGCCGCGCGGGAGCACGCGGCAACTGTCGTAGAACTTGTGGAACGCCGACGCGGTGTCCTCCAGATAGCGGGCGATCCGGTGCGGCTCGCGCAGCTCGGCGGCGGTGGCGACGATGCGCGGGAACTCGGCCAGCGCGCGGAGCAGGTCACCCTCGCGCTCGTGGCTGAGCACCCCCGGGTCGAACTCGTCCAGCTTGATGCCGAGCTCGTCGGCGTTGCGCAGGATCGAGGCCAGCCGGGCGTGGGCGTACTGGACGTAGTACACCGGGTTCTCGCTGACCTGGCGGGTCATCTCCTCGATGTCCAGGGTCAGCGGGGAGTCCACCGGGTAGCGGCAGAGCGTGTAGCGGAGCGGGTCGACGCCGCCCTCCTCGACCAGCTCGGCCAGCGTGACGATGGTGCCGGCCCGCTTGGACAGCCGCATCTCCTCGCCGCCCTTGAGGATCTTCACCAGCTGACCGATCAGGATCTCGATGTTGTGGTCGGGGTCGTCACCGGCACAGGCCGCGATCGCCTTCAGCCGGTTCACGTACCCGTGGTGGTCGGCGCCCAGCATGTAGATACAGACGTCGAAACCGCGCTCGCGCTTGTTCACGTAGTAGGCCGCGTCGGAGGCGAAGTACGTCGGCTCGCCGTTCGTCCGGATCAGCACGCGATCCTTGTCGTCGGTGAAGTCGGTCGTCCGCATCCACAGCGCGTCGTCGGCGTCGTACAGGTGACCCTGCTCGCGCAGCTTCTCGATCGCGTGGCCGACACCGTCCTGCTCGTGCAGGCTGCGCTCGGAGAACCAGACGTCGAACTTGGTCCGGAAGTGCTCGAGCTGGGCCTGCTGCTCCTTGAGCTGGCGCTCGTAGCCTGCCTCGCGGAACGCGATGACCTGCTCGTCCTCCGGCAGCTCGGTGATACCGGGGACCTCGGCGACGATCTCCTTGGCGAGGTCGAGGATGTACTCGCCGTGGTAGCCGTCCTCGGGGATCGGCTGACCCTGCGCGGCCGCCTGCAGGCTGGCGCCGAACTTCTCCATCTGCGCGCCGCGGTCGTTGATGTAGAACTCGCGGGTGACCTTGGCGCCGGCCGCGGCGAGCACCCGGGCGAGCGCGTCACCGACGGCGGCCCAGCGGGTGTGACCGAGGTGCAGCGGGCCGGTCGGGTTGGCGGAGATGAACTCCAGGTTGACCGTCTGGCCGTGCAGGGTGTCGGTGTGGCCGTAGACCGGGCCGGCGTCGACGATCGCCTGCGCGACCTTGCCCTGGGCATCGGCCGCGACCCGGAGGTTGATGAAACCCGGTCCGGCGATCTCGACCGCGGTGATCGCGTCGTCGTCCTGGAGCTTGCCGGCCAGCAGCTCGGCGAACTGGCGCGGGTTCAGCCCGGCCCGCTTGCCCAGCTGCATGGCGACGTTGGTGGCGTAGTCCCCGTGCTCGGGGTTCTTGGGTCGCTCGACCTTCAGCTCGCGCGGCAGCCCGCCCTCGACGGTGATGGTGCCGTCGTCGGCGAGCGCGGCCAGGGCCTGGAGGATCTTCTCAGCGAGCTGTTCCGGGGTCACCGGATCAGCCTAATGGCCACGCCCCGAAACTCTTGACTCACCATCCACAGCCCGGTACGCACCGCGGTCACGGTCAGTGGCGAGCCGTCACCTGGATGCGGGATTTAGGGCTCAGCGGCGTATCCCAGGCGGCCGGTTTGCCGTCGAGGGTGACGGTCAGGGCCGTACACGCGTCGCCCAGGCACTTGGCGTCGTACCGAATGCCCCAGAGGGTGAAGAACTGGGCGAGTGTGGGGCGTTCGGCGGTCGTCTTTGCCTCGACGTAGACGAGGCCGTCGGTGGTGTGCGTGTGTACGGCGGCCTGCTCGGCGCGGACACGGTCGACGCCGATCCCGGCGGGGATCTGGATCGCGGCGCCGTCGACCATGACTGAGAGGTTCAGCGTGTACGGCGAGGGGCCGGAGAAGTCGAGCGGGAGTCGCTCGAAACCGGCCTTGTCGATGTACGAGACCGCATCACGAGGCGCGTCCCACGGCGGCGGCCCGGTCCGGAGCTCGGCCGGACCAGGCGGCGCGGGACCTACCTGACAGCCGCCGATCAGACTGCTGACGAGGAGCAGAGCGGCTGCCGTCGCACCCGCCCGGCGCCACCTGCCTGCTCTCATGAGGAGCAGATTGTCATGCCGTGGCCGGGCGGGCGGTCGCCGGGGGTCAGCGCTCCGACGGCATCAGGATCCAGAGCACGATGTAGATGAGGATCTGCGGGCCGGGCAGCAGGCAGCTGATGACGAAGATGAGCCGCATCGTGTTCGCGGAGATGCCGAACCGGCGAGCCAGTCCGGCACAGACACCGCCGATCCAACGACCGCTGGACGGGCGGACCAGAGTGCTAGCCATGGGTACCGATTTCCTTTCAGCTGATGGGCTTACAACCACTATGACGCCGTCCTGGCCGGACGCGATCCCGCCGCACCGGGGTTCCAGGGTCCCGTCAGGGTGTCCCCCGCCCGCACCTCCGGTACCCACCCGACGCACCGCGACCCGATTCCCGATCCGCGTAAGTTTCCTGCTACTGTTCTGCACGTTCCTGAGCCCCCGTAGCTCAGGGGATAGAGCACCGCCCTCCGGAGGCGGGTGCGCAGGTTCGAATCCTGCCGGGGGCGCGCGATCAATCGAGCGATCCTTGTCCGCTGACAGCGCGGACGTGGATCGCTCGCGGTGTTTTGTGGGGGCCTCTGGTACCCGTCGGCGGGATACGCTGCGGGGGTGTTGGTGGGGCGGTCGGTTGAACGGTCACGGGTGACTCGGGTGATCGACGAGGCCAGGGGTGGGCGATGCCGTTCGCTGGTGGTGCGTGGCGAGGCCGGGATCGGCAAGACGGCGTTGCTCGACCATGCGGCCGACAGTGCCGACGGTCTGCGGGTGCTTCGGGTGGCCGGGATCGAATCCGAGGCCGAGATTCCGTTCGCCGGTCTTCAGGTGATGCTGGCCCGGTTCTCCGACCGGTTCGACGCGTTACCCGGCCCACAGGCTCAGGCGTTGCGAGCCGCGTTCGGCATCGGCACCTCGGCGGGCGAGCGCCTGTCGGTGGGTGCGGCCATCGTGACCCTGCTGTCCGATCTGGCCGAGGAGCAGCCGCTGCTGTGCCTGATCGACGACGCGCACTGGTTCGACCGGTCGTCGATCGACGCGCTGTTGTTCGCGGTACGGCGTCTCCACACCGATCCGATCGCGATCATCTTCGTGGCCCGCGATGGTGACCGGCCGTTCCCCGCGGCCGGGGTGGACAGCATCACCCTCCAACGCCTGGACAAGACCGAGTCCGCCCGCCTGCTGGCCGACGTACGTGCATTGCCGCACGAGGTGGCCGAACGTGTGCTCGCGGAGTCCGAGGGGAATCCGCTGGCCATCCTGGAGCTTGCCGCCAGCGACGGCACGACTGACTCCCCCGCACCGGTTGGCCCGCTGCCGGCCGCCGGCCGGTTGGAGGAACACTTCCGTCTGCAGGTTCGCGCACTGCCTGAGGACACCAGACTGGCGTTGCTGGTCGCGGCCGCGGACCAGACCTCGGAGCTCGGGTCGTTCTCGGCCGCGGCGGCGCGGCTGGGCCTGGATGCCGCGGATCTCGAGCCGGCCGAGCACGGTCGCCTCATCCGAGTGACCTCACACGCAGTCGCCTTCCGGCATCCGTTGATCCGGGCAGCGGTCTACCAGGACGCCACGTTCGCACGACGCGTCGCCGTGCATGCGGCGCTGGCGGCGTCGCTGACCGACCCGCGGGATGCCGATCGGCGTGCGTGGCACCTCGCAGCCGCCGCCAACGGCATCGACAACGCAGCCGCCGCGGAGCTCGAACGCGCGGCCGGACGCGCGTTCGACCGTGGTGGTCCGGCAGCGGCCACCCGGGCGCTGGAACGGGCCGCGGACCTGAGCGGCGACCGGGCGGACCGAGCCAGGCGCCTGGTCGGAGCCGCCCGGGCGGCCTACGACGCGGGTCAGCTCGATCGTGCGGCACAGCTGGCCGAGGCTGGGCGCACTGTGACGACGGATCCCGGCGAGCAGGCTGAGGCCGCCTGGATCCAGGCGCAGGTGGCGTACGAGCGCCACTCCCCCGCTGCTGCGTGTGGGCTCTCTCTCGATGCCGCGACGCCGATCCTGTCGGCCGACCCGGACCGCGCGGCGTCCATCCTGACCGAGGCGACCTGGTGCGCACGCGATGCGGCCGATCCCGAGCTGCTACGTCGTTGCGCCGGGCAACTGAAGCTCGTCCAGGGCGGTCCACCGGTGATGATCGACGCCTTGGCCGGTCTGACAGAACTACTGCAGGGACGCGCTGAAGCCGGGGTTCCGCCGTTGCGGGCATTGCTGGCGGCCGCCCAGGCCGGGCAGGTGGACGCAACGGTCGAGCTGCTGATGGCCGGGTTCGCGGGCCTGCTGATCGGTGACGACGACGCTGCCCTTGCCCTGCTCGAGGACCACGTCGCCACGCTGCGCGGACAGGGCGCGCTCGGCTGGTTGCCGTACGGGCAGGAGGCGCTCGCACTGGCCCAGCTGGTCACCGGCCGGTTCCAGGACGCCGCGGCGAACGTCGCCGAAGCGATCGAGCTGGCCACTGATCTCGGCCAGGACCTGCAGGTCGTGGTGCTCACCTCGATCTCGGTCTGGCTCGCCGCGGTCCGCGGTGACGTCGAGGCCGTCCAGAAGCAGTCCGAGCTGGTGCTCGGCGACACCAGGTCCCATCGGGTCGCGTGGGGGCTGGCGACCTGGGCCTGCGCCTTGACTGACCTCACGGCCGGCGACCCGGCCGCCGCACTCGACCGACTGGAGCCGCTGTGCGACGGCTCGGCCGGGCGCGATCTGACGATGCGAGCGATTCCCGACCACGTCGAGGCCGCCGTACGCACGGGTGACTACGACCGGGCGCGACGACACCTGCCCCGGTTGATCGAGTGGGCGACGTACGCGGGGACCCCGGTTGCTCGTGGACTGGTGCTGCGCTGCGAGGCCCTTGTCGCCGACGGAGCTGATGCGTTCGAGGCGGCCCTCCGTCTCGACGGATGTGGACCCTACGATCGCGCCCGCACTCGGCTCGCGTTCGGCGAATGGCTGCGACGGAATCGCCGTCGGACAGCTGCCCGGGCCCAGCTGATCGAAGCCTTCGACGCGTTCGAGCGGATCGGGGCGCATGGCTGGCAACAACGCGTCCGAACAGAGCTCACCGCCCTCGGTGAGACCATTCCGGCCCCGCAGGTGGCGGTCGAGGGTGTCGGCCAGCTCACTCCGCAGGAGTTGCAGGTCGTCCGCCGGGCCGCCCAGGGAATGAGCAACCGCGAGATCGCGGCCGAGCTGTTCCTCAGCCCGCGCACGATCGGTCATCACCTGTACAAGGCGTATCCCAAGCTGGGCGTCAGCCGGCGCTCACAGCTCGCCCGACTGAATCCGTGACCGTACCGACGCCAGTCATTTGACAGATTCGGACCGCCCTACCGGGCTCGTAGCCTCAATGGCACGACGCGGTAGCGGAAGGAGAATCTGATGGGCAAGACGATCATGGGCGCCATTGTCTCGCTGGACGGCTATATGGCCGATGACAACGACGGGATCGGGCCGCTGTTCGACTGGCTGGGCAACGGGAACGTCAGCTGGTCCTTCGAGGGCAGCGACGACAAGGTCCAGACCACCCAGGCATCGGCCGACTTCATGCGCGACCTCTACAAGGGCATGGCGGCCAACGTCATCGGCCGGCGCCTCTTCGACATGACCAATGGCTGGGACGGCAAGCCGGCCGCCGGTGAGCACGTCTTCGTGGTCACCCACGAACCACCGAAGAACTGGGAGTACGCCGACACGGCGCCGTTCACCTTCGTCAACGGCGTCAAGGAGGCGATCGCCGCCGCACAGGAGTTCGCCGGTGACCGAGTCGTCGACGTGGGCGCCGGCCAGATCGGCGGACAGGCCTTGGCGCTCGGCCTGATCGACCAGGTCGTCATCAATCTCGTCCCGACGGTGTTCGGTTCGGGCCGTCCGTTCTTCGCGACCGGTCCCCTGGCCGACCCGATCCTGTTGGCCAACCCCTCTCAGGTCGTCCAAGGCGACCGCGTGACCCACCTCCTGTACGACGTCGTGAAGAGCAGCTAGTCGTCGGGGAGGGCGATGAGGGAAAGGACGACTCGGTCCTTTCCCGGGGCCTGCTGGAGGTGGGGCTTCAGGAGGGCGTTGATGCCGTCGCGGATGGTGTCCAGCTCGGCAGCGTCCACGTAGAGGGCCAACTGGGCGTAGCCGAGTTGCTCCAGGCGGGGGTAGAAGTCGCCGCGGTCGACCAGGCGGGTGCGCTGGGTGCCGAGGACTGCCTGTACCTCGACGTGAAGGTGCCGCGCGGTGTGCGGCCGGGTGAACGGCTCCCGGTGCTGGTGTGGTTGCCGGGCGGCGGCTTCGTGGCCGGAGCGGCGCAGGAGTACGACGGCGCCAAGCTGGCCACCTCGGGCCGGCTGATGGTTGTCACGGTCAACTACCGTCTCGGAGCACTCGGCTACCTCTCCTCCCCCGCGCTCGGCCAGGGGAACTACGGTCTGATGGACCAGGCTGCCGCCCTGCAGTGGGTACGACGTAACGCCGCCAGCTTCGGTGGAGACGCCGGCAACGTCACCTTGGCCGGTCAGTCCGCCGGTGCGCGATCGGTGTGCGCTCTCCTCGCTTCACCATCCGCACACCGCCTCTTCCACCGTGCCATCACCCAGAGCGGTGCTTGCGAGAACCGTGTGCCCACACGGGCCGAGGCACGAGCCTTTGGAGCCCAAGCGACCGAGGAACTCGGTTGCACCACAGCACCTGACGTCGCCGCCTGCCTGCGCGAGCGTCCACCGTCCAGAGTGCTCGCGGTCCTCGGTGGTCTGTTCCCAGTGAACGGCCGCAGCGGCGAACGTCCTTGGGGCCCGACGGCCGGTACGTCGGTACTGCCTCAGCAACCGGGTGACGCGCTGCGGAACGGCACCGCAGCCCGAGTACCGCTCCTGATCGGTGGTACCGCAGACGAGATGCGCGGGTTCGTCTCGCGTCAGTCGTCGCTCACCGCGGAGCAGTACCGCGCCATGATGGTCCAAACGTTCGGTTCCCAGGCGGACGCCGTACTGGCGAAGTACCCGGTCAAGACGAGCCCGGCTCTGGCACTGGCGACGGCGCTCAGCGACTGGGGCGGCTTCATCGGTGCCTGTCCGGTACTGCGCACGGCCCAGGCCGCTGCCGTCCGCCAACCGGTCTACGCCTACGAGTTCGCCGAGGACAGCGGCCGTGTCCTGCCCGACGGTTTCCCGCTCGGCGCCTACCACAGCCAGGACCTGCCGTACCTCTGGACCGTCAACATGCCCCAGAACCCGTACCCGCCTCTCACCACCGAACAGCAGCGCCTCTCCGCGACGATGATCGGCTACTGGACGGCGTTCGCCCGTACTGGCAACCCCAACGGCTCCGACCGGCCCCACTGGCCTGCCTTCAACCGATCCGGCACAGTGCTCGGCCTCTCCACGACCGGCATCGCGCCCACGCCGTACGCCGCCAACCACCACTGCGACTTCTGGCAGGGGCTCCCCCGCTGACCGTCAGGTCGTTTCGAGCATCCAGACGTGGCCGTCGGGGTCGGTGAGGGTGCCGATGTAGGCCCACGGGCGACGCGTGGGTTTGCCGATCGGTGTGGCCCCGGCGGTGACGGCTCGGGTGAAGAGGGCGTCGACGGCGGCTTCGGATTCCAACGGGACGGAGAGGATGCATTCGCTGGTGCCGCGGGGTGCTGCCGGATGATCGCCGAGCACCCAGCCGAAGCCGCCGGTGGGGATGAGCATCAGCCGTACGTCGTCGGTCAGGGCGAACTGGAGTGGTTCCGGTACGCCGTCCTCGGCCAGCTCGCCGATGGGGGCGAAGCCGAAGGCCTCCTGGTAGAAGGCGTACGAGCGGGGGCGGTCCTCAATGGGCAGACTGATGATCATCGGACAGGCTCCTTCGTGAAGCGGGTCGCGGGGTCGCCGGTCAGGTGACCGGCCGGGAGGATTCGGCCGCAGAGGACGAGGAGGAGGTCCTGGGCCTTGCCGGACAGGACCTCGCCGGTGCCGTGGGTCCAGTCGAGGTCGGTGGCGCGGAGTTGGATGCCGGTGAGGTCGACGCCGAAGTACTTGAGTTGGCGGGGCTTCATGTCGGCCAGGATGTGGCGCAGGCGGTCCGCGGGCACCTGACGGTCGATGCCTAGAGCAACGGTGATGTCGAGGCCGTGGATAACGTCGTGGGACAGGGCGCCTTCGTAGCCGCCGCCCGGTGGCTTCCAGGGGTGGTTGATGTTCTGGCGCAGGCATTCGGTCAGCTCGGACGCGGAGAGCTCGGTGGCGTCCCGGCGGGCCTGGCGGTCGGCCAGGCGGTCGAAGTTGCCTCGGGCCTTGATCATCCCCAGGAGGAAACGGGGCATGGACAGCCGGTACGGCATGGTGATGTGGGCAACCAGTTCACGGACCCGCCAGCCCTCACACAGCGTCGGCTTGTCCCAGTCCTCGGCCGGCAATGTGGTCAGCAGCGCAGCGAGATCGGTCCGTTCCCCGGCAACCGCGGCTCTGATGTCAGTCATCTGCGTTCTCCTTTCGTCTCACCGACGAACGGAGAAGCCTGGAACAGACAACTCGGGTACGGACACCGTCGGTGCACGCATGGTTGACTGACCGTGGCCTGACCTGGCGCTGCCCCGGAGATCACAGATGCATGAGATCGGCATGTACCACCCACGAATCCACTTTCCGTCCGACAGTTGGATCAAGGTCGCCGCGCTGTATTGGACCAGGATGGGTCGCATCGTCCCACCGGGATACGTTACGCACGACACGGACACCGTCCGCGCCCTGCGGGATGAACTCGGCTTCGTTCTCGACATCGATCCGCAACGGACGCGCCCGACAAACGCCGGGGCGTGCACCACGTTTCTCTCGTTCGTCGACGACTACCACCCCTGGCTGCGCCGGCAGTACGGGTTGGCGGAAACCGGCAATCTGGGGCGCGTGGCTCCGCAGGTCTCGGATCGAGACAGCTACGAACCGTGGGACGGTCCACATCGTGTCGCCCAGATCTCGAATTTCAAGGTCGCGCTCCAGCTTCGGGGCGTTCTGGTACAGAACGATCTCGCGATCGACGGCGGCGAGAGCCTGCTGATGCATCCCGACCTGGCCCGCGTCTACATGTCGGCTCTGGCCGAGGACGTCGCCGTGGGGAACCGGTTGCAACCGATCACCGACGACCGGGACGTCTATGCCGTCGGGGCCGGTTGGACGCGGCGGCGGATGCGCAGCCTGTTGCTACCGAGCTACGAACCAGACGGCGATGCGGACGCGGCAGAGCTCGAGGAAGATTACCGGGAGTACGGCGTCGATCGGTCCAACATCTCGGAAATGATCGGGATGATCGCGATCAAGGCCGTCGTCCCCCGCGATATCGATCGGATACCCGTCGGCAGGATCATCGAGCTGCGTCAGCGTTTCGGGCCGCAGTTCCTGGCCTTCCGCGACGTGGTCGACTCGCTCGCGGTGGAGATCGAGGAAAATGTCAGGTCAGTACAGGACTCCACCGTGTTCCGCGCCTATGTCGAGCAGCTGGCACAAGGCCGAATACTCGAGCCCGCCCGGCAGCTGCGCGACGAGATGCATCGGCTGAAGATCGACACCGCGACCACCACACTGACCTTCAAGTACGAACTGCCCACCCTCGCCGGACTCGCGGCCGGCGGCCTGTTCGCGCAGCAGCCGGCCATCGCCGGTGGTACGGCGGTCGCGGCGGGAATCCTGGGAATCGCACGGGGCGCACGTCATCATGCGACTGAAGCCCGGCACAGGTCGCCGGTGAGCTACCTCATGCTTCTGCAGGACGAACTGGATCCCGGCCCGGTGCTCAAGCGAGCGATGCGGCAGGTCCAGAAGCTCACGCGGTCGCGTTGACGCGTTAGCCGACCTCGTCCAGGCGGCGAGCGAGGTATCGGCGCTCGGCGTCTGTGGCGGCGAGTTCTATCGCCTCGCGGTACGACGTCGCGGCCTCGGGGTACCGGCCGAGTCGCCGGAGGAAGTCGGCGCGAGTCGCCGGGAGCAGGTGGTAGCCGGCCAGTGGGCCCGCTGCTAGGTCGTCAACGAGGCGGAGTCCCACAGCAGGGCCGTCAGCCATGCCGATGGCAACTGCACGGTTCAGTGCGACCACTGGGGTCTGCTTGAGCTGCCCGTACAGTGCGGCGATCTGCGGCCAGTCGGTGTCGGCCGCCGTACGTGCAGAGGCGTGGCAGGCGGCTATAGCGGCCTGCACTTGGTAAGGCCCGGGTGAGCGGCGTCGGAGAGTGTCGTCGAGCAGGTCTACGCCTTCTGTGATCACTGCGTTGTCCCAGCGGGTGCGGTCCTGGTCCTCCAACGTCACCAGCACGCCGTCAGCGCTCAGCCGGGTGTCACGGCGTGAGTCATGCAGCAGCATCAGTGCCAGCAGTCCGGCCGCCTCCGGCTCGTCCGGCATCAGTTGCACGAGCAGACGAGCCAGTCTGATCGCCTCACTGCTCAGACTGGTCCGGACGACATCCGTGTACCCCTCGTTGAACAACAGGTAGAGCACAGCCAGTACGGCGGGCGTCCGCTCCGGCAGGAGATGCGCAGGCGGGACTCGATAAGGGATGCCGGCGTGCTGGATCTTCTGCTTGGCCCTGGTGAGGCGCTTCGACATGGTGGTCTCTGGGACCAGGAAGGCGCGTGCGATCTCCGCCGTACTGAGGCCGGCCAGTGTCCGCAGTGTCAACGCCACCCGCGCCTCGATCGCCAGGGCTGGGTGGCAGCAGGTGAACATGAGCCGCAGCCGGTCGTCTGGTACGTCGTACGCCTCGTCAGGCTCAGCTCCCAAAACAGCCACCTCCTTCAGCTTGGCCGCGCCCACGGCTTCCCGGCGCAACCAGTCGACGGCCTTGTTACGTGCGGTGGTGGTCAGCCAGGCACCGGGTTTGTCCGGTACGCCGTCCTGCGGCCAACGTTGCAGGGCCGCCGCGAACGCTTCCTGCGCGCACTCCTCGGCCAGCTCCCAGTCACCGGTCAGGCGGATCAGGGTGGCGACGACCTGACCCCACTCCTGCCGGTAGATCTGCTCGAACGTCACCCAACCCCCGGCGGTGGCTCGAATACCGGCCTGATCTCGATCGTTCCGTAGCCGGCCGCCGGATGCTTGGCCGCGATCTCGATGGCCTCGTCCAGGTCGGCACAGTTGATCAGCACGAACCCGCCGATCTGCTCCTTGGTCTCCGCGAACGGACCGTCGGTCAGCAGCAACTCGTCGTTCCGCACCCGCACCGTCGTCGCCTCCGACGGCGGTCGCAGCCCGGCCCCACCCTCGACCACGCCGCGCTGCTCCATCTCCTCCGACCACCCGCCGCACCCGTCGTTGGCATGCGCCTCGGCCGTCTCGTCACCAGCGATCATCAGCAAGTACTTCACGGTCCTCCTCCAGACAGTCTCACCCCACCGACGAACAGCCCCGGCGAAAACAGACACCCCCACCGTAAAGCGCCGGCGGGTTTCTGCTCGCTTTCCACCCGGAGCAGGCCTAGCGTCGAGGCAGACCGGATTTCAAGGGGAGGTTGAGATGGCCGGACGAGTGGTGCATTTCGAGATTCCGTACGACGACGGGGAGCGGGCGCGCAGGTTCTATGCCGAGGCGTTCGGGTGGCAGCTCCAGGAGATGCCGGACCTGCAGTACACGATGGTGTCGACCGGGCCAGTGACCGACGAGGGCATGCCGAGCGAGCCCGGGTACGTCAACGGTGGCATGTTCGACCGGGCCGCCGCCGGGGAGATCAACAAGCCGGTACTGACCATCGACGTGGACGACATCGACGCCAGCTGGAAGACGATCGAGCAGCTCGGCGGCAAGCCGGTGGGCGAGAAGCTCGCGGTCGGTGAGATGGGCTTCGCGGCGTACTTCACCGACTCGGAGGGCAACCTGCTCGGCCTCTGGCAGACCGCCTCCACCGGCTAAATCGTTCGCGAACGGCCGCGGTCCACAGTCACAGTGGCAGGCATGTTGACCGCGGCCCAACGCGGCCCATCCGTGGCTGCGGGAACTGTGGAGCGGTGACGGCAGGGGCGACCGGATCAGCGGTACATGGTCGACGGTTTCGAGGTGGACGGCGTACCCCTGCGGGCGGTCGAGCTGGCCGGCCGCGCCGGTGACGTGTTCTTCATGCACTGCGACACGTTCCACACGGCCGCGCCGAACTGCCTCGACCAGCCGCGGATGATGGCCACGAACATCATCAGACTGGAACAAGGATCACGTCGTACGGCGTGAGCGGCGGCCTAGACTTCCGGGTGTTGGCTCCGGTGTCCTCGGGAGGACTGCATGCCTGACCGTACTCAGACCATTGCGTATCCGGCGCCGGGGTCGCGCCCGTCGCGGCGGGATCCGCAACCGCTCGCGCCGCACGTGATCGTGCTGTTCGGGGCGACCGGGGATCTGGCCAAGCGCAAACTGCTGCCGGGGCTGGCGTATCTGCAGCAGTCCAAGTTCGCGCCCGACGTACGCATCATCGGTACGGCGACCGAGGAGCTCACCTCGGACGAGTTCCGGGCCCGGGCGCGGGAGGCGGTCGAGACGTTCGGGACGCACCGGATGAGCGACGAGGAGTGGGCGCAGTTCGCCGAGCGACTCGAGTACGTGCCGGTGACCGCCGGCCCGGATGCGCTCGCGGCCGCGGTCAAGGCGGCCGAGGCGCTGCTCGGGCCGGACGCCCGCCGGCTGCACTACCTGTCCGTGCCACCGAAGGCCGCGCAGGCGGTGATCGCGATGCTGCGCGACGCGGACCTGGTCGACCGGGCCCGGGTGGTGATGGAGAAACCGTTCGGCGACGACCTGGCCAGCGCGATCAAGCTGAACGACTTCGTGCACGAGACCTTCGACGAGTCGCAGGTGTTCCGGATCGACCACTTCCTCGGCAAGGAGGCGGCGCTGAACATCCTCGCGTTCCGGTTCGCGAACGGGTTGTTCGAGCCGATCTGGAACCGCAACTTCATCGACCACGTGCAGATCGACATCCCCGAGTCGCTCGGCCTGGACCAGCGGGCCACCTTCTACGAACCGACCGGCGCGTTCAAGGACATGGTCGTCACCCACGTCCTCCAGGTGCTGTCGTTCGTCGCGATGGAGCCGCCGACCGCCCTGGAACCGCGGGCCATCTCGGAGGAGAAGAACAAGGTCTTCCGCTCCATGCTCCCGATCCATCCCGACGACGTGGTGCGCGGCCAGTACGGCGGCTATCGCAACGAGGACGGGGTCGCGCCGGACTCCGACACCGAGACGTTCATCGCGATGAAGGTCGGGATCGACAACTGGCGTTGGGCCGGCGTGCCGTTCTACCTGCGCACCGGCAAACGGATGGCCGAGGGGATGCGGATCATCTCGATCGCCTTCAAGGAAGCACCGAAGACGATGTTCCCGGCCGGCTCCGGTGTCGGCTCACAAGGCCCCGACCACCTGACCTTCGACCTGGCCGACTCGTCCCGGGTCTCGCTGTCCTTCTACGGCAAACGCCCCGGTCCGGGCATGCGGCTGGAGAAGCTGTCGATGCAGTTCTCGACCCAGGAGACGGAGCGCGCGGGCGACGTACTGGAAGCCTACGAACGCCTGATCCTGGACGCGATGCGCGGCGACCACACCTTGTTCACCACCGCCGAAGGCATCGAGTCCCTGTGGGACCGATCCGCGATGCTCCTGGACGACCCGCCCCCGGTGAAGCCCTACCAACCCGGCACCTGGGGCCCCAACGCCATCCACCAACTCATCGCCCCCCGAGCCTGGCGCCTCCCCTTCGAACGAGAATGGCGCGAATCCAAGCCTTAGTTTCGTCCCACGCCGCGTCTACGCCCGCTGCACTCCCTCGCATCGCACGGGGCGGGGTTTGAGGTGTTGCCGCTGGTGATCGGTAGGCGCACTATCTAGGTGTGATGTGAGTCACAAACATCTGGCGGTGGCTGGAGGTGGGCGAATGACCGGGACCAGAACGCACATGACGGCGGAGCGGGCGCCGTGCGGGCGGGTCGGGGACGCGGACCGGAGCCAGGAGGACGACTTCGAGGGCTTCCGGATGGATGACGTGCGCTACGCGTGCGGCTGCCGGCGGATCCGGCACGAGTTTCATGACGGCAGTGTGCGGATCCAGACGGTGCGCCACGACGGCAAGATCCTGATGGACGAGCACAGCGGCGACCACGAAGCCTGAACGGGGCGGCCAGTGAGCGAGCGGAGCGCGGTCACCAGAAAGCACAACCCAGCACGTGCCTCATCCGTGCCCGGAGCGAAGCGAGGACACGGATGACCTTTCACGACGTCGTGGTGATCGGGGGCGGCGGCGCGGGGTTGCGGGCTGCCATCGCGGTGGCGGAGACCAATCCGGCGTTGCGGGTGGCGGTCGTTTCGAAGGTCTATCCGATGCGCAGTCACACGGTGTCCGCGGAGGGCGGCGCTGCGGCCGTTGCCGCGGACGACGACACGCTGGACGAGCACGCGTACGACACCGTCTCCGGCAGCGACTGGTTGTCCGACCAGGACGCGGTCGAGGCGTTCGTCGCCGAGGCGCCGCGCGAGTTGCTCCGGCTCGAGCACTGGGGGTGCCCGTGGAGCCGGCAGCCGGACGGGCGGATCGCCGTCCGGGCGTTCGGTGGCATGAAGAAGATGCGCACCTGGTTCGCCGCCGACCGGACCGGGTTCCACCTGCTGCACACGCTGTTCCAGACCGCGCTCTCGTACACCGACATCGTCCGGTACGACGAGTGGTACGTCACCAAGATCCTGGAAGACGACGGACGCGCGTACGGCGTTGTCGCGATCGAACTCGCCACCGGCCGAATCGAGACCATCACCGCCAGCGCGGTGATCGTGTGCACCGGCGGATGCGGCCGGGTCTATCCGTTCACCACGAACGCCAACATCAAGACCGGCGACGGCATGGCGCTCGCCTACCGGGCCGGTGCGGCGCTCAAGGACATGGAGTTCGTCCAGTACCACCCGACCGGCCTGCCGTTCACCGGCATCCTCATCACCGAGGCGGCCCGGGCGGAAGGCGGCTGGCTGCTCAACAAGGACGGCTACCGCTACCTGCAGGACTACGACCTCGGTACGCCGTCGCCGACACCGGTCCTGCGCAGCATGGAACTCGGCCCGCGAGACCGGTTGTCGCAGGCGTTCGTGCACGAGATGGACAAGGGGAACACGATCGATACGCCGTACGGGCCGATCGTGAACCTGGACCTGCGGCATCTGGGCGCGAAGCTGATCGACGCGAAGCTGCCGTTCGTCCGCGAGCTGTGTTCGAAGTACCAGAACATCGACCCGGTCAAGGAACTCGTGCCGGTCCGGCCGGTCGTGCACTACATGATGGGCGGCATCCACACCGACATCCGCGGGGCGACGTCACTCGACGGTCTGTACGCCGCCGGCGAGGTCGCCTGCGTCAGCATCAACGGCGCGAACCGGCTGGGTTCGAACTCGTTGCCGGAGTGTCTGGTCTTCGGCAACCGGGCCGGCCGGGCCGCGGCCGTGTTCGCCGCCCGGTACCGGAACGTCGTACCCAAGTCGATCGAGGCGCAGGGGCGGGACGAGGTACGACGGCTGACGGAGGAACTGTCCCGGCACGCCGACGGGCACGAACGGATCGCCGACATCCGCACCGAGATGCAGACCACGATGGAGAACGGCGCCGGGATCTATCGCGACCGCGACTCGCTGGCGAAGGCCGCCGACCAGTTGAAAGAGCTGCAACTGCGGTTCGCCCATGCGGCGATCGACGATCACAGCACCAACTTCAACACCGAGCTGATCGCACTGCTCGAACTCGGGTTCATGCTGGACGTTGCCGAGAGCATCATCGCCTGCGCGCTGCAGCGGGAGGAGTCGCGCGGAGCACACCAGCGCACCGACTTCCCCGCCCGTGACGACGAGCGGTACCTGGCGCATTCGCTGGTACATCGTGAGCCGGACGGATCGAGCCGCATCACGTACCTGCCGGTGACGATCACCCGATGGCCACCAGGAGAACGGGTCTACGGGAGGTAGGAATGGCAGACGAGATCACCCTCGAGGTCGCGCGCTACCGGCCCGAACTGGAGTCGGAACCGGTGATGCAGTCCTACCAGGTGCCGCTGCGCGAGCACTGGGCCGTTCTCGACGGCCTGTCGTACATCAAGGACCATCTGGACGGCACGTTGTCGTTCCGCTGGTCGTGCCGGATGGGGATCTGCGGCAGCTGCGGAATGACCGTGAACGGCGAACCGCAGCTCAGTTGCGCGACCTTCCTCACCGACTACGCACCCGGTCCGGTGCGGGTCGAGCCGTTGCGCAACTTCCCGGTGATCCGCGACCTGGTCATCGACATCGACGACTTCATGACCAAGCTGCCGAAGGTCAAGCCATGGTTGATCCGGGAGGTGCACAGTCCGGTCGAGGAAGGCGAGTACCTGCAGACGCCGGAGGAACTGGACGAGTACAAGCAGTTCAGCATGTGCATCAACTGCATGCTCTGCTATTCGGCCTGCCCGGTGTACAGCCTCGAACCGGAGTTCATCGGGCCGGCGGCGATCGCGCTGGCCCAGCGGTACAACCTCGACTCGCGGGACGAGGGGGCCGACGAGCGTCGCGAGGTCCTGTCGTCGCCGGAAGGCATCTGGGCCTGCACGTTCGTCGGTGAGTGCAGCGCGGCGTGCCCGAAGGGGGTGGACCCGGCGGGCGCGATCCAGCGGTACAAGCTGACCGCGGCGACGCAGTCGATCAAGGACCTGCTGATGCCGCGGAGCCGGCGATGAGCACCTACCAGCGGCCGCTGGCTCTGTTCTGGTGGCTCGAACGCCGGTCCTACTTGTTGTTCGTACTGCGTGAGCTGAGCTGCGTCTTCGTCGCGTGGTTCGTGGTGTATCTGCTTCTGCTGGTGAATGCGATCAGCGACGGCGCGGCGTCGTACCAGGACTTCCTCGACTGGAGCGGCCAGTGGTGGGTCGTCGCGATCAACGTGATCTCGATGCTCTTCATCCTGTTGCACGCGATCACGTGGTTCGGCCTGGCGCCGCGGGCGATGGTCATCCGCCTCCGCGGGCATCGCCTGCCACCGACTCAGGTCGTTGCCGCGCACTACCTGGCCTGGTTGGTGCTCTCGGCAATCGTCGCCTGGCTGGTACTGCGATGAGCCGCCGGCCCGCGCCCGAACCCCTGCTGTGGATGCTGTTCAGCTCCGGCGGCATGGTCGTCGCGCTGATGGTGCCAGTCCTGCTCTTCCTGTTCGGCATCGCGTTTCCGTTGGACCTGCTGTCGCCGCCGGATCACTCGCATGTGTTCGCCATACTGCGGAATCCGTTCACACGACTGGTGCTGTTCGGCCTGTGCGCCTTGGCGCTGTTCCACTGGGCGCACCGCTTCCGCTTCACCCTGTACGACGGGTTGCAACTGAAGCGATACGCCGTACCGATCGTGGTGCTGTGTTACGGCGGCGCCGTGGTCGGAACCGTGATCGCCGCCGCACTCCTGCTGACGGTCTGAAGCGGCCGCTGACGTAGGGTCTGCGGCATGCGGGAGATCGTGGTGATCGGCGTCGGCGCGGGCGATCCGGAACAGGTGACGATGCAGGCCGTGTCGGCACTGAACCGGGTCGACGTGTTCTTCGTGCTCGACAAGGGCGAGGTCAAGCAGGAACTGGTCGACCTGCGCGAGGAGATCCTGCGCCGGTACGCCAAGGACAAGGACTACCGGGTCGTCGTCGGCCGCGATCCCGAGCGGGACCGGACCACCAGTGCGTACGTCGAAGCCGTGGACGACTGGCGGCGGCGCCGGGCCGATGTGTGCGCGAGCATGATCGCGTCGGAACTCGGTGAGGACCAGGTGGGTGCGTTCCTGGTCTGGGGCGACCCTTCGCTGTACGACAGCACATTGGCGATCCTGGACGACATCCTGGCGCGGGGTGAGTTGGCGTTCGAGGTCGAGGTGATCCCGGGAATCAGCAGTGTGTCGACGCTGGCGGCGCGGCATCGGGTCGGGCTGAACCAGGTCGGCCGGCCGATCCAGATCACCACCGGGCGCCGGCTGGCGAAGGCGTGGCCGGACGACGTCGACGATGTCGTCGTGATGCTCGACGGTCAGACCGCGTTCACGGAGCACGTCGATCAGGACGCGACCATCTACTGGGGCGCTTACCTCGGTACGCCGGACGAGATCCTGATCTCCGGTCCACTGCGTGAGGTCGCCGCCGAGATCGAGAAGGTCCGCGCCGAGGCGCGAGATCGCAAGGGCTGGATCATGGACACCTATCTGCTGCGCAGGCCTAGACCAAAGGTGTAGGTGGGGTGGCCGTCAGGCCGAAGCGGCGGCCGCGTGGTCTGCCTGAGGCTGCTGGGCATGACGAGATTGCAGAAGATACTGCGGTTGGCGGTCGGGCTCGCGATTGTGCCGGCTGGGTTGGTGGTGAACAGCGCTTCAGCAGAAGCGGCCCAGGACGTCGTACGGACTGATGCTGGGCTGGTGCGGGGAACGTCCGTCGGCGAGGCTCAGGTGTCGGCAACGACAGGACCGGGCGCCTGCGGTCACTTCTGCGGTGTGCGGAGCAGGGTTGCGGTGAGGATCAGTGCTACGACGACGAAGCCGGCTGCTGCGATGAAGGCCGCGCTGTAGCCATCCCGGAGAGCCAGTACGGTGTCTGCACCTTCGCTCAGCCGGCTGGTCGTGGTGGAGGCGGCCAGCGTCGCCAGTACGGCGGTACCGACGGCCGCACCGGCCTGTTGGGCGGTGTTGTTGAGGCCGGAGGCGAGTCCGGCGTCGCCCGCTGCTGCACCGGACATGGCCAGCAGGATGGCGGACTGGATACCTACGCCGACGCCGATACCCATCACCGTGAGCACTGGCGCGACGTTGACGACGTATGAGCCATCGACAGGAGCCTGGCTGAGCCAGAGCAGGGCCAGCAGGAACGCGGTGAGTCCGGCCAGCAGCATGATGCGGCCGCCGAAGCGGACGATCAGCCGCGGCGCGACGAACAGGGACATCACCGCTCCCATCAGGGGCGCCGGGAGGAAGGCCAGGCCGGTGGTCAGGGAGTCGTAGCCCAGCACTCGCTGCAGGTAGAGCGCAGTCATGAACTGGAAGCCGAAACCGGCCGCGAAGAGCAGGATGACCACGAGGTTGGACACGCTCACCTGACGGTTGCGGAAGATGTGCAGCGAGAGCAGCGGGTTCGTGGCGCGCGCCTGACGGAGTACGAAGGCGGCCAGCAAGAGCAGCGAGATCGCCGCGGGGACCAGTGTGCGCGGCAGTTCCGCGTGTGGCTCGGCGGTCTGGACGATGGTGTAGACGCCCAGGGAGAGGCCTGCGGTCACCAGGACGGCACCGAAGACGTCAGCGCCCTTGCCGAGACCCAGACCACGCTCGCCCGTCAGCAGCCGTACGGCGAGCACCAGGGAGACGACACCGATCGGGACATTGATGAGGAACGCCCAGTGCCAGCCGACCGTCTGGGTGATCACGCCGCCGAGGATGAGGCCGATGGATGCGCCGCTGGCCGAGGTGAAGCCGTAGAAGCCCATCGCCCGGGCCTGCTCACCCGGCGCCGGATAGAGAGCGACGATCATGCCGAGGATCACCGCAGAGGCCAGCGCACCGCCGACGCCTTGCAGGAAGCGCCCGGCGATCAGGACCTCCGCACTGGTGGCAACACCGCACAGGAGCGACGCGGCGGTGAAGAGGCCGAGGCCGGCGAGAAAGACCCGCTTGCTGCCGATCAGGTCACCGATCCGGCCGGCCAGCAGCAGGAGTCCGGCGAAGGCGATCAGGTACGAGTTCATCACCCACGCGAGACCGGCCTGGGAGAAGCCGAGGTCGCCTTGAATCGTCGGCAGCGCGACCGTCACCACGGTCCCGTCGAGGATGATCATCAACTGCATCACGCACAGCACGATCAAGGCTTTGACCCGGTTCGGGGCCGTGCGGTCGATCGTCGTTGGAGAGGTTGCCGAGGCGGTCGTCATGAAAACGACCATAGCAGATAGTTCCGTAACGGACGATCTTTTAGTGGATCAGCTTGCGCGCTGGCGTGCCCGTCGTACCGGCTGAGCCTCGACCGGGGTGGACAGGTGGCCGTCGACGAGTTCCTGGAGCGCCTCGACGAACGGCTTGCGTTGCGCGGCGGCGAGCACCTCCAGGGCCTCGGCGTGTACGCGGTCGACGATCCGCTGACCCTCCTGGGCGATCGCGGCGCCGGCGTCGGTGACGGCGATGATCCGGGCCCGGCGGTCGGTCGCGGACGGTTTGCGCTCGGCGTACCCGGCCTTCTCGAGCGCGTCGACGGTGACGACCATGGTCGTCTTGTCCATGTACGCCAGTTCGGCGATCTGGATCTGCGTCCGCTCCGCCTCGAGCGCATGCCGCAGGACGCACTGCATCCGCAGCGTCAGCCCGACCTCCGCCAGCGCGGCGGACAGCTGGGTCTCGAGGACGTGACCGGCATGGGTGAGGTAACCGGTGAGGTCAGGGACCGTGCGGGGTGGAGTTTTCGCCATGCTTGTGAGGATAGCGCGGGATTATCCGGTGACAGATGATCCCGTGCTGGATCATAAGTGGGTGGCGGGAATGCGACGTGCTGGTGACGGCGTAGGGCGAGGTCGCGAAGTCGCGAGTGTGGGGGTGGGTGGGCGGCTGGAGTGGTGGGCATGACGGTTGCGGTGGTGCGGGTTCGGGAGTGGTTGGGGGTGGTGGGGGTGACGTTGGGGATCTTCTCGATTGTTACTGCGGAGATGTTGCCGGTGGGGTTGCTCGGGCCGATGGGGAGCAGTTTCGGCTTGTCGGCGGGGCGGACCGGGTGGTTGATGACGATGCCGGGGCTGGTGGCTGCGGTTGCGGCGCCGGTGGTGACAGTGCTGACCGCGCGACTCGATCGGCGGGTGATGTTGTGCGCGTTGATGGCGCTCCTGGCGGGCAACGCTCCTACTCGTGGTGTGGGGTCTCGGGTACGGCGGTGTGCCGGTGTGCTCGATGAGCTGGTTCGCCCGGGCCGTCCCGCACGCACGTGAGGCGGCCACGGTGCTGTTCACGTCCTCCTTCCAAGCCATGCTGTCCGTTGGAGCGCTGCTCGGCGGACTGGTCGTCGACGCGTGGTCTGTGTCGGTGGCGATGGTGTGTGGCGGCGTGTGCGCGCTGCTGATGGCCCGCGTGCTGCTGTGGTCCAGAGCACAACAGGAGCCGGGCACGTAGCATCTCGGCTGTGGCGAGGACTCAGACGGACCGGTGCCCCGGCGTACTGGCGGTGCACCAGGCGGCTGACGGAGGCCTGGCCCGCGTACGCGTCCCGGGTGGGATGCTGACGGTCGATCAGCTCGAGGTACTGCGGGTCGCGGCCCAACAGCTCGGCGACGGGCGCCTGGAGCTGACCTCGCGGGGGAACGTGCAGGTCAGAGGGCTGTCGGCGGACGGGCCGCGGGAGTTGTCGGAGCGGCTGTACGACGCCGGACTGCTGCCTTCAATCACGCATGAGCGGGTGCGGAACATCCTGGCGTCACCGCTGTCGGGACTGGATCTCGAGAGCCGGTACGACGTACTGCCGGTGGCAGCCGCGGTGGACCGGGCGCTGTGTTCCCGTCCGGGGCTTGCGGAGTTGCCGGGGCGGTTCCTGTTCGCGCTGGATGACGGGCGCGGGGATCTGGGCCATATGCAGGCGGATGTCTTGGTCCGGGCTGTGGACGGGCGTGAGGCTGTCCTGAGCCTCGGTGGGGTCGGAGTGCGAGTGGGCTGGGGCGAGGCGGCTGAGGTGACGGTCGCCGCGGCGGAAGCGTTCCTGGCGGAACGCGCGGCGCAGGGGTCCCAGGCGTGGCGGGTCGCGGAGCTGGAGGACGGGGCGCACAGGATCCTCGACCGGCTGGGCCTGACCAGGGAGCAAACGGCGGCGGGGACGGACGAGAGCACGGCGGCGGCAGTCGCGGCTGTGCTGCACCCACAGGTCGCTGGGGTGCATGCGCAGGTCGCGGCTGGGGTGCATGCGCAGGTGGATGGGATGCGTGCGCTGGTGGTGACTGTGCCGTTGGGGAGTCTTGGGCCTGAGCAGGCCGACGTACTCCAGCAGGTCGCCGCAGGGCAGGTCCGGATCACGCCGTGGCGGTCCGTCGTACTGCCGGGGCTGTCAGGAGACCCGAGTGCGCGACTGGACGAGGTTGGGTTGGTCACAAAGGCGGACTCGCCGTGGAACGGTGTGACAGCGTGTGCTGGTCAGCCCGGGTGTGCGAAGGCGCTGGCGGATGTCCGGGCGGACGCGCGGCGGGTGACGCCGAGGCTGCCCCGGCACGGGCGGCCGATGCACTGGTCCGGGTGTGAACGGCGGTGCGGCAAGCCAGCCGGCGAGTTCGTCGATGTGCTTGCTATAGGCAACGGCTATGTGATCGACGGTGAGCGGATGGGACTGCGGTGAACCACGAGTATGTTAAGGACGGTGCTGAGATCTATCGGCAGTCGTTCGCGACGATCCGGACCGAGGCGGCGGCCGGGCTCGGCGGTCTGCCGGCCGATGTCGCGCAGGTCGCCGTACGGATGATCCACGCCTGCGGGATGACCGATCTGGTCGCGGACATCCGCAACTCACCCAACGTGGTCAAGAACGCGCGAGCCGCACTGCAGGACGGCGCACCGATCCTCTGTGACGCCCGGATGGTGGCAGCCGGCATCACCCGGAAGCGCCTCCCCGCGGACAACCAGGTCATCTGCACACTGCAAGACCCTCAGACCGTAGCGCTCGCAGAACGCCTGCAGACCACCCGGAGCGCAGCCGCCGTCGACCTCTGGCACGACCACCTCGCAGGCTCGGTTGTTGCTATCGGCAACGCTCCGACCACGCTGTTCCGGCTGCTCGAGCTGATCGCCGAAGGCGCGCCGCGGCCGGCCGCGATCCTCGGCATCCCGGTCGGGTTCATCGGCGCGGCCGAGTCCAAGGACGCGCTGGCGGCGAACGACCTCGGCCTGGAGTACCTCATCGTCAAGGGCCGTCGGGGCGGCAGCGCGATCACCGCAGCCGCCGTCAACGCGATCGCGAGTGAGGCAGAGTGACGGGTCAGCTTTGGGGGGTCGGGCTCGGCCCCGGCGACCCCGAACTCGTGACGGTGAAGGCGGCCCGGCTGATCGGCGCGGCGGACGTGATCGCGTTCCACAGCGCACGGCACGGCCGCAGCATCGCCCGCTCGGTCGCGGCGCCGTACCTGCGTGAGGGTCAGCTCGAGGAGCACCTCGTCTACCCGCTGACCACCGAGACGACCGACCACCCCGGTGGCTACCAGGGTGCGATGGACGACTTCTACGCCGACTGCGCGGCCCGGCTCGCCGCACATCTTGATGCCGGCCGCGACGTCGTCGTACTGGCAGAAGGGGATCCGCTGTTCTACGGGTCTTACATGCACATGCATAAGCGGCTGGCCGACCGGTATCCGTGTGAGGTTGTTCCCGGCGTCACGTCGGTGAGCGCGGCGGCCGCCGTACTAGGACGGCCGTTGTGTGAGCGGGACGAGATCCTCACGGTGCTGCCCGGCACGCTGCCGCCCGACGTACTGGCAGACCGCCTCCGCACCACCGACGCAGCAGCCGTGATGAAGCTTGGCCGGACGTTCTCCAACGTGCGGGAGGCGTTCGAGCTCGCCGGAAGGGCAGACGAGGCCTGGTACGTCGAACGCGCCACAACCGACGCCCAACGAACCGCTCCCCTGGCTGACGTGGACCCGGACGAGGTGCCGTACTTCTCCCTCGCCCTGCTCCCCAGCCCGATCAACAACACCTTCACGGCGCCGACGACCAGGACCGAGGCGGACGGCTCGGTGACCGTCGTGGGCCTCGGACCGGCCGGGCCGGAGTGGATGACGCCTGAGGTGCGGGCGGCGATCGCCGGTGCCGACGATCTGATCGGCTACGGCCCGTACGTCGACCGGCTGCCGGACCGGGCCCGGCAGCGCAAGCACGGCTCGGACAACCGGGTCGAGTCCGAGCGGGCCGCCTTCGCGCTGGACCTCGCGCGCAAGGGCTCCGAGGTGGTTGTGGTCTCGTCCGGTGACCCGGGGGTCTTCGCGATGGCCAGTGCGGTCACCGAGGTCGCGTCCGAACCTGAGTACGCCGACATCGCCGTACGCGTGCTGCCAGGGATGACGGCGGCCCAGGCGGTCGCCAGCCGGGTGGGCGCACCACTCGGGCACGACTACTGCGTCCTGTCGCTGTCGGACCGGCTCAAGCCGTGGGAGGTGATCGCCCAGCGGCTGTCCGCGGCCGCCGCGGCGGATTTGGCGATCGCGCTCTACAACCCCGCCTCGAAGTCCCGCACCTGGCAGGTCGCCGCCACCCGCGACCTGCTCCTCGAACACCGTTCGCCCGGTACGCCGGTCATCATCGGCCGCGACGTGGGCGGTCCCGAGGAAGCGATCACCGTCACAACGCTCGCCGAACTGGCCCCGGAAGCAGTTGACATGCGTTGCCTCCTGGTGATCGGGTCGTCGCAGACCCGCACCGTGCCCCGCCCGGCCGGCCCTCTGGTCTTCACTCCCCGCCGATATCCGGCGACGGACAGTGAGTCAGCGCCAGAGGCCGGTTAAATCCACCGCCCAGCTGTGTCAGACGCCGCCCGGGCGGGTAGGGACCGCGCGGAGCTGACCAGTGAGGAGAAGCGGAATGGTCCAGCAGTACGGCGACACCGCCACCGCGACGCAGCCTGTCACCGCCACGATGCAGGTGCCTGACGACGCTGACGCGACCACCACCCAACGGTACGAGGAGGCGCGGGCGGCGGCGCACCGGGCGATGAGCAACGTGACCATCATTCCGGACCGGCCGTCGGCCGCACTGCAGGCCGAGCCGGAGGCGGAGCTGCTGTCCTACCGGGGTTTCAAGTTCGGGGCGGCCTTCTTCGGCTGGCTGATCGCCATTGCCATGTCGGTGGTGCTCACCTTGGCCGTGTCCGCAGCGGCCCTCGGTACGGCGGAGGTCCTCGACTACACCCGCGCCGACGCCGAGGCGCAGCCTGGCGCCGCGGGCATCACCGCCGCGACTGTCGGCGTACTCGTGCTGATCCTGGCCTTCTATACCGGTGGGTACGTCGCGGGACGGCTCGCGCGGTTCGACGGCGGGCGGAACGGGTTCGGCGTGTGGATGTTCGCGTTCCTGTTCTCCGTGCTTGCGGCCGGAGCCGGTGCGCTCGTGAACAACCAGTACGACCTGCTCGACGAGGTCAGCCGGCCGGACGTGTCGCTGTCGACCGACACCATCACCACCGCAGGCATCATCGCCGCCGTCACACTGGTCGTGCTGACGCTCCTGTTCTCGATCGTCGGCGGGAAGGCGGGCAAGCGTTACCACGACAAGATCGACCGGCTGCTCGACTGACCTTCAGTTACCGCCTCGCCACGCATAGCCAGCGTTCCGACGGGTACCGGAGGGACGACACGGGACTGTCTGGCGAGGAGAACTGACATGGTCCAGCAGTATCGGGACGACACCGACACACAGCAGCTCGATGGCAGAAAGGTCGTGGCCGAGCCTGACACCACGCCGCAGCCGCTGCACCGGGCTCGGGTCAAGACGTCGGCCGCCGATGAGGTGGACCCGGCGTACCGCGGGTTCAAGGGTGGTGCCGCGTTCTTCGGCTGGCTGGTCGCGGTCGGGCTGATCGCACTGCTCACCGGGATCGTCGGCGCGGTCGCTGCGGCGGTCGACTACGCGGTGACGATCGACTGGAACGCGGCCGAGGCGGAGGCCGGCACGATCGGCATCGTCTCCGGCGCGGCGCTGCTACTCATCCTGGCGATCGCCTACTACAACGGCGGGTACGTCGCCGGCCGGCTGGCCCGGTTCGATGGTGGGCGGCAAGGCCTCGGCGTCTGGCTGCTCGGCGTACTGGTGACTCTGGCCGTTGCGGCGATCGCTGCGCTGGCTGGTTCGCAGTACGACGTACTGGACCGGGTGGACCTGCCGTCCATACCGTTCACCGACGAGACGCTCACCGCGGGCGGGCTGATCGCGATCGGCGCGGCCGTACTCGTGACGCTCTTCGCATCGGTGATCGGCGGCAAGGCGGGGCAGCGCTACCACCGCCGCATCGACACCAGCGGCGACTGACTCTCAGTGGAACCCGGACGGCGGATGACCCCTATCCGCCGTCCGGGTCTTCGTTGTGCTGACCCGTCGGCCGGTGCAGGATGCCGGACATGACCCGAACCGCGCTCGTCGTCGGAGGTACGAGCGGTATCGGCGCGGCCACCGCGCTCCGCCTCGTCATCGACGGCGCGACCGTGATCGCGGCCGGACTCGGCACGTCGGCCGCCTCACCCGAGCTCCGGAAGGCGACCCGGCTGCACGAACTGGACCTCCGCGAGCCGGGCGCCCTGGAAGACCTGATCGGATCCCTCGACCAACTCGACGTACTGGTCAACGCGGCCGGCATTGTCCGGCGCGGTGACGAGCACCGGCCCGAGGTGTTCCGGGAGGTTGTCGAGATCAACCTCACCGGCGCAATGCGGGCGGCCGAGGCGGCGCACGACCTGCTCGCGGCCAGCCGCGGCTGCATCGTCAACGTCGCCTCGATGCTGAGCTACTTCGGCGGTCCGCTCGTGCCCGGCTACAGCGCCAGCAAGGGCGGCATCGTCCAGCTCACCAAGTCGCTCGCGGTCGCCTGGGCGGCCGATGGCATCCGGGTGAACGCGGTCGCACCCGGCTGGATCGCCACCGAACTCACGTCCGCCCTGCAAGCCGATCCGGTCGCCGCCGACCGGATCCTCTCCCGTACGCCGATGGCCCGCTGGGGTACGTCGGAAGAGGTCGCCGGTGCGATCGCCTTCCTGGCCGGTCCCGACGCGGGATTCGTCACCGGCGCCGTCCTGGCCGTAGACGGCGGCTACCAGAGCGTGTGAAGGAGCTTCGATGATCCCGGTTTCGGCAGGTGTTCCCGCGGAGATCGCCGTACCGGCGGTGCCCGAGGACGATCGGTTGTGGGTGCAGCAGGCGCCCGACGTGTGGTTCCGGCCGCTGATGCTGAACACGATCACCGGGCAGTGGTGCAACCTGCTCAAGGTGACCCGGTCCGGCATCGTCTCGCGGCACCGGCACCCGAGCGCGGTGTTCGGGTATGTGATCAAGGGCAAGTGGCAGTACGACGAACACGACTGGGTCGCGGAGACCGGGTCGTTCGTCTACGAGCCGCCGGGCGAGATCCACACGCTGCGCGTGCCGGAGGACTGCACCGAGATGATCACGTTCTTCAACATCTCCGGCGCGATGATCTACGTCGACGACGACGGCAACCAGATCGGGTACGAGGACACCTTCACCAAGATCCAGCTGTGCCGCGACCACTACGGCGCCAACGGCCTCGGCGCCGACTACGTCGACCAGTTCATCCGGTGATCTCGCGGATCACGTCGATGACGTGGTCGAGTGCTGGTGATCGTTGACTGTGCTTCCGGCAGAAGATCGCGACCTGGCGCTCGACGCCGGCGTCGTCGATGGGCACCAGACGTACGCCGGTGAGGTTCGCGGTGCTGACCGCGAGCTCGTTGGTGACGCCCACACCGAGACCGTGGCGGACCAACGACAGCAGGGTTTGCGGCTGGTTGGTGCGGAACGCGGACTCCGGGTTGAGGCCCGCGGACGCGAAGGCAAGATGCGATTCGAACTGACGTGGTCCGGAGCTCTCGCCGATCGAGATGAGCGGGAGCGCGGCCAACTGCTCCAGGCTGACGGACTCGGCAGCCGCGAGCGGGTGTGACTCGGCGAAGACCGCGACCAGCGGCTCGCGCCACAGCTCCTCGTGCACCAGGGACTCGTCGGCTACGAGTGGGTGGACCGGACGGATCGCCAGGTCGATGTCACCGCGGAGCAGCGCGCTCTCCAGGTCGACGCTCGGCCCTTCGACCAGGTGCAGCGTGATGTTGTCTGGCAGGCGCCGTACGACCTGGGGAAAGAGGTGCGCGGCCGCGCTCGGGTACGCGCCGAAGCGGACCTCTCCCCCGCCTGAGGACAGGTGGTGCAGCCGGCTGAGGATCTCCTCGGCGTGCGGCAGCAGAGCCCGGCCTTCCGGGGTGAGCCGAGCCGGGTGGGCGGTGCGGTCGAAGAGCTGTACGCCGAGGGCGCGTTCGAGGTCGGCCACGTGTTCGCTGATCCGGGACTGACCGCGGAAGACCGCTTTCCCGGCCGCGGAGAACCCACCGTGCCGGGCGACCGCGACGAAGCTGACGATCCAGTCCATCCGGTAGCTGTACGCCGCGGTCAGGTCCATGAGCTCCACGCTAGCCGGGAAGAGCCTGCGGGTCCGGAATGTTGAGCTGGGTGTGAAGGTCGTTGTGATCGGGGCAGGCCAGGCCGGGTTGTCGGCTGCTTATCACCTGGTTCGGATGGGATTCACGCCGTACGACGAGGTCGTCGTACTCGACCGGAATCCGGCGCCGGGCGGCGCGTGGCAGCACCGGTGGGACTCGCTGACCATGCACGACGTGCACGGGATCGCGAACCTGCCGGGTGTCCCAGTGCCTCCGACTGTCGACTCGGAGCGGGCAAACGTGTTTGTGCCGACGTACTTCGCCGACTATGAGAAGCGGTTCGAGCTGCCTGTACTGCGGCCTGTCGCGGTGTCGAGCGTGCATCGACGGGATGAGTTGTTCGAGGTGCGGACCGACCAGTCGACCTACGTGGCTGAGGCGATCGTGAACGCGACCGGAACGTGGAATCGGCCGTTCATTCCCTGGTATCCGGGGATCGAGACGTTCGGTGGGCGGCAGTTGCATACGGCGGACTATCCGGGTGCCGCCGATTTCGCCGGTCAGCACGTGCTTGTGGTCGGCGGGGGCGCGTCGGCGGTGCAGTTGCTCGCGGAGATCTCCGAGGTCGCGTCGACGACCTGGGTGACGCGGCGGCCGCCGGAGTGGCGGACGGGTGAGGAGTTCGGGCCCGAGCTCGGGCGTCGCGTCGTCGCCAAGGTCGAGGAGCGGGTGCGGGCCGGGCTGCCACCGCGGAGCGTGGTGAGCGTGACGGGTTTGCAGCTGCGCGAGCAGGAGCAGGACGCTTGGCGGCGCGGGGTCTATTCACGGCAGCCGATGTTCTCCCGGATCACACCCGACGGCGTCGAATGGCCCGACGGCCGGACCCTGCACGTCGACGCAATCCTGTGGGCCACAGGCTTCCGCGCCGACCTCGCCCACCTGGCGCCACTGCGCTTGCGCGAACCGTCCGGCGGCATCCGCATGGACGGCACCCGCACAGTCCTGGACCCGCGCATCCACCTCGTCGGCTACGGCCCCTCAGCGAGTACGATCGGCGCCAACCGCGCCGGCTTCACCGCCGCCCGCGACCTCCGCAACCTCCTCCAACCCCTCGCCGCCTGAATCCAGTGCCCAAGCGCGATGCCGGCGTACGGCGAGTGGGATGAAGGTGCCGGCGGTCAGGAAGATGAGGGCGGTGAGCAACCAGCCGGGCCAGCCCCAGCCGACTGCGATGGTGGTGAGGATGAGTGGGGCGACCATGTCGCCGACCTGGCGGCCCATGGCGTAGGCGCCTTGGTACTGGCCCTGGGCGCCGGGTGGGGCCAGCTCGAAGCTGATCCCCCAGCCGCCGGCGGATTGGAGCATCTCGCCGATCACGTGGACGAGTGCGGCGACGACCAGCAGGCCGATGGTCACCGCTCCGGAGGTGACGTCGGTGAGGGCCAGGACCGCGCACGCCACGGCCAGCAGCAAGCCCGCTCGGCGGCCGGCCCGTGCTGCGCCCGCCAGGTGCTCTGTGCCTCGGGCGACCCGGATCTGCAGGAGAACGACGGCAACCGAGTTCAGCACCATCAGGACCGCGATCAGCCAGCGCGGAGCGTCGGTCGCGGTCGCCACCCAGAGCGGGATGGCCACCTGAGCCATCGCGGCATGCATGCTGAGCACCCCGTCCAGCGCGACGAAGGCAAGGAACGGCCAGTCCCGCAGCGCGGCCAGGGCAGACGGACCGGTTGCCGCTGTCACCCGTTCCACCTCAGGCATCCCGAACCGGACCAGCCCGGCAGTGACCAGGTACGTCGCCGCGTTCGCAAGCAACGCGATCACGTAGACCTCCCGCCGGTCGACCGCGAGCACGATCCCGGCCACGCCCATCCCGACAGCCATCCCGACGTTGGTCGCGACGCGCAGGATCGCCCGGGTCCGGACCCGCTGATCGGCCGGCGAGACTCCAGCGATCAGTGCGCCCTTGGCACCACGCTGGCCCGAGTCCGCGACCGCGGTCACTGCGGCGATCACGACGTACACGGGAAACGAACGAACCTGGGTCAGGGCGGTCATGGTGATCGCCTGCAGGATGAGGAAGCCGACGTACGCGCGGTTGGGTCCGAGCCGGTCGGCGACGGTGCCGAGCGGGGTGCTGGTCACCAGGCCGACGAGCCCGGCGACGGTCAGGCCGACACCGACCTGCCCGACGGACAACCCGGCTGCCCGAGTCAGGTAGAGCGCACCAATCGCAAAGTAGAGGCCGTTGCCGAGCGTGTTGACCAGCGTGGCGAAGACCAGGCGACGTACGGCAGGCGGAAGAGATGCGGTCACAGTTGGCCACTCAACCCCAGGCCCGGGCGATTGCCCGTTGGACTGACGGATTCCGTCAGCGCATTACTAGGTCAAGGAGGTCTGTGCCGAGGTTGCGCATGGCTTCTTCGTCTAGGCGGTAGGCAACGAAGCGGCCTTGGCGTTCGGCGGTGACCAGGCCGGCTCGGGTGAGGGCTCGGAGGTGGCGGGTGACTTGGGTGGGGTGAAGGCTCCAGAGGGCTGCAATTTCGCCTGCGGTTCGGGGTTCGCTGGCTACGGCTCGGCAGACCTGGAGGCGGTCGGGGGCGGCCAGGGCTTCCAGGCGGTGGCGGACCTGTTGTGCGGTGGGTACGGCGTCTCGGCGGCCGCCGGCCGGGTAGATGACGGTGAGGGGTTCGCCGGGGATCTCGCCGAGGAAGAGGTGCGGTGCGATGTAGTTGCTGGGGACAAGGAGTAGCGACCGCTCGGCCAGGTCGATGCGCTTGTTCTGCACCTTCTGCACCAGCACGTTGTCCTTGTCACGTACGTCGACCGAGCTGTCCAGCGACCGCAGCATCGCGGCCACCCCGTCCCGCAACGCCAGGTCCCGGTCCTGTCGGCCGCGGGCGGCGAGGGCGTCCCGCGACTCCTCCCACACCTCCCGGAACCACTCCTCCCAGCACGCGTCCAGCAGGTCGACGAAGCGCCGTACCGGCTCGGCGGGGTCGGTCAGCAACGCCTCGACCAGGTCAGCCACCGCGCGGCCTCTACTCCGCGCCCAGTGGAGTACAGCGTCCGCGTCGGTGGTCCTGCTGCTCAGTGGACGACCACGCAGCGGCCGGACGAGCTCAGCAGCCAAGTCCTCTGGCGTACGAGCCCGCAACGCCTTCAGCTCGTCTTGCCACGTCGGCATGCCTGTCGCCGCACTCGTGGCGAAGAAGCGCGCCCTGACGGCGCGCACCGTCCAGGTCCACTGCGACAGCTCGTCCCGCAGTACGGCGGGAAGTCGCACGGCGGCTGCCCAGTCGGTACGGTCGTGGTGTCGTGGCTCGGCTAGCACGTGCAACGCGCAGCCGAGCTCGATCAGGGGTGAGGCGACGTGGCGGATCCGCTCGGGGTCGAGCTGGCTCACGCCGGCGAGAACAGTCGGCACAGAGCCGCTCAGTCCTTCAGCTTGAACTCGAGGTCGGTCTCCCAGTCGTTCATGTCGGGGACCTCGCGCGGGTCGGACTTGTAGATCTCCAGCCGGGCCGTCCAGCTGTTGCCGTGGGCATCCCACTCCAGGCCCTGCTCGGTCGCCCAGGCGAGCAGGTCGCGGGTGACCTCGAGCAGACCGTCCGGGTGGCCGTGGTGGGTCACCGTCGCGTAGCGGCCGGCCGGGAGTACGCCGGTGACGATCTCACCCTCGCCGTGCTGCAGATCGTCGACCGGGAACCCGATCTCCATGACCAGACCGGCGTCCATGTCCACCACGTCGTACCTGAAGAACGGCGCGTCGTTGGGCGCGATCTCGTGCGCGGCGAGCCAGGACACCACTTCGCCCATCCGGTCGGCGAACGCCGCGATCCCGTCCATCGCGACCTTTCCCCGCAACGCGACGTACGGCCGCTCGGCGCGCTCCACAATCTCCGGCATCCCACACCCTCCCGACTCGTCGATCCCCTCAACCTAACGCCTGCCGGATGGCGAAGGTGTCCTGGTACTCCCGCCAGCCGGCGATCTTCCCGTCCCGGACCCGCAGTACGCCGATGAAGCGCGCGGCGGCCCGCTGTCCGGTCGTGGTGATCACCCCGCCGAGCTCGTACTCGATCACCGCGACCTCCGGGTCCAGCGTCTCGTGCACCGCCAGCTTGGTGAAGCGGTCGAACCTCGCCGGGAACCCGGCCCGGCTGGGCTCAGCGAACGCGAGCCACTCCTCCCGGCCGTCCCACCGCAGCGGACCGCCCGGCGCGAACGGCACCTCCATCACCACGTCCTCGGCCAGCAGGTCGTCCATCGCCGCCGGGTCCCAGAGCCAGCCCTGGCCCATCCGATCGATCACCGAGTGCAGGTCCGACATCGCCGCCTCCAGAAAGTGAGTCACCACTCAGGTTTCATCCAGCACTATAGTGAGTGGCCACTCAGCTTTCAAAGAGAAGGGGATCCGGAGTTGCGGACGGACGCGCAGCGGAACCGTACGGCGATCCTGGCCGCCGCGACCGAGGCGTTCGCCGAGCACGGGCCGAAGGCGACGACCGAGCAGGTGGCGATCCGGGCCGGCGTCGCGGTCGGCACGGTGTTCCGGCACTTCCCGACCAAGGACGCGCTGCTGGTCGCGATCATGAAGGAGTCGCTGCAACGCCTGACCGGACTGGCCGCCGAGGCGACCCTGTTCGACTTCATCAGCGCGGTCGTCGACGAGGCCGTCCGGACCAGGACCGTGGTGGCGGCGCTGGCCGGCCCGGAGCTCGATGTCGGCGACGCGTTGCGGGGACTGACCGACGAGATCGGCCGACTGCTGAAGCAGGCGAAGGCGGCCGGTGAGGTGCGTACCGCCGTACGCGTGGACGAAGTGATGGCGTTGATGACCGCGGCCGCTCAGGCCGCACAGCAGGGCGGCTGGCCGGTAGACCTGCGGCGACGCACGCTGGCGGTTATCTTCAGAGGCCTGGCGTCCGAGTAGCTGCCAGGCGTCTACTGAGGTGGGGGGTGATCGCGATGCTTCGCGTCAGGTTCATCACGGCCTTGGCGGCGGCCGTCGCCGTACTGTTTCACGGTCTGTTGGCGCCGGCCTCGGCCGAGCCGACCACACCGCTCACGTATCCGGCCGGGACCACGGCGACGCGGTTCACCGGGCTCGCCTTCGACACCTGTACGGCGCCGACGATCGCGCAGATGACGGCCTGGAAAGCCTCGCCGTACAAGGCGATCGGCATCTACATCGGCGGCGTGAACCGTAGTTGCGCGCAGCCCCAACTGACGCCGAGCTGGGTCAGCAGCGTGACGCGGATGGGCTATCGACTCATCCCGATCTACGTGGGCTATCAGGCGCCCTGCACGACCCGGACCACCGCGGTGAAGATGACGGTCCCCTCCGCGACGTACCAGGGAGGGCTGCTGGCCAGGGACGCGGTCAAGGTCGCCCGGGCACTCAACCTGCTCGCGGGCACTGCGATCTACGCCGACATGGAGCACTACAACCCGAATGACGCGACCTGCAAGGCGACCGTACTGCGGTTCCTGTCGGCCTGGACGAAGGAGATCCACCGGCTGGGCTACCTCTCCGGCGTGTACGCACACCAGAGCTCGGGAGCGCCACACCTCGCGGCCGCCTACAACTCCTCGTCGTACGCCCGGCCGGACGCACTGTGGATCGCGCGGTGGGACGGCAACAGCTCACTGACCGGCTGGCCGACCGTGCCCAACAGCTTCTGGGCGGTCGGTCAGCGCGGCAAGCAGTACGTCGGCGACCACAACGAGACGCACGGCGGTGTCACCCTCAACATCGACAGCGATCGCTTCGACGCACCGGTCGCGAGTGTCTGGTACACCTACACCGCCAGAACGACGATCCACTCCTACAGTGGCCCGTCGACCGCCTACCCGGTCAGGTCCACGATCGCCGCGAACGCCGGCGTGCGGATCGTCTGCCAGACCTTCGGCCCGAAGATCGGCACCACAACAGTCTGGAACAAGCTGATCGACGGCACCTATGTCACCGACTACTACATCAGGACACCGAGCAAACCCGGCTACAGCGCGCCTATCCCCGGCTGCAGCAACGCGTTCCAGACAACCATCAACAACCTGACCAGACGACACGGCCCTGGTACTGCGTACGCGGCGTACCCGAGTCCGCTGCCGATCGGCTCGCTGGCCTGGGTGACCTGCCAGCGAGCCGGATCGAGGGTTGGTACGACGGCCGTGTGGGACCGGCTCAGCGACGGCAGTTGGGTCACCGACTACTACGTCGCCACCACGAGCAACACCACCTACACCGCGCCGATCCGGCGGTGCTGACCTACTGAGCCCAGGGCGGCTGGATCGTCGTGCCGTCTGCCATGGTGCCGGTGAAGCCTGCGGTGATGGCGACGTATAGCTCGGCCGTGTCCTCACCCAGGTTGGTCAACCGGATCGGCTCGCCGGCCGCGATCACGACGGCGTCGCCGGGACCGAGCTTGTCGCCGTCCGGTGTGATCTGCACGGTCCCGCTGAGCACCATGAACACCTCGTCCCGGTCGAGCGTGTGCGGCGCGCCGCCGGTGCCGGGATCGACCGCGAGCTTCCAGGTGCACAACCCGGCGGACCCACGACTCGGTGCCGCCAGACCCGTGAACTCGACCCCGGGCAGCTGGAACTTCGGCGCTTCCGCCGCGCGAATGACCTGCATCGGATCCCCTTTCAGAGATAGTCAAGCTGACTTGACCAAGTCAGCTTGACTATCATGGCGTCTATGACGCGTTCGGGCAAGCTAGATTTCGGGATCCTGCTGGTACTCGCGGATCAGGAGTTCGTCCGCGCGCTGCGGGCCGCGACGGCCGAGCAGGGTTTCGACGACCAGGGCCGGTCGGATGGTTTCGTGCTGCGCACGCTGGACGCCGGGCCGACGAGTATCACCGGGCTCGCCGAGCGATTGGACATCACCAAGCAGGGTGCGAGCCAGATCGTCGACGACATGGAACGCCGCGGCTACGTCGAGCGCCGGACCGATCCGGACGACGCCCGCGCCCGCCTCCTCCACCTCACATCAAAGGGTGAGGCAGCACTCGCGGCCGCCCGGAAGTTCCACCGGGCCTACGAACGCAAGCTCCGCCGGCAGTTCGGCGACGAAGCGATCGACGGCATGCGCGGCGTACTGACCGCGATGGCCGGCGAGGCCCAGGTCAGTACGCCGCACTTCCGCGCCTTGATGTTCTAGACGGTATGACGTGACGCCGTCGTGGGGGCGGGGTTGCGGGCCGGGGCCTCACTCACACAGATTCGTGGGTTGCCGAGTAGGGGCTGCCTGCTCGGCCTATCCGACATGTGTGGGAGGCCCCGGTGTTTTCCGAGCGTACGAGTGTTGGGCTGGATGTGCACGCCAGGTCGGTCGCGGCGGCGGCGATCGATGGTGTGACTGGTGAGCTGGTTCAGGCCAGGCTGAGTCCGTCACACGACGAGATCCGGTCGTGGGTGCAGGGTTTGCCGGGTCCGGTCGCGGTGACGTATGAGGCTGGTCCGACGGGGTTCGGGTTGTCGCGTGCGTTGAACGCGGTGGGGGTTCGGTGTGTGGTCGCGGCGCCGAGCAAGTTGCAGCGCCCGTCAGGAGATCGGGTGAAGACCGACGCCAAAGACGCGATTCATCTGGCCCGGCTGCTGCGCCTGGACGAGGTCACCGCTGTGGTGGTGCCCACGGTCGAGCAGGAGACCGCGCGGGATCTGGTCCGGGCCAGAGAGGACTGTCGGGGTGACTTGATGCGGGCCCGGCACCGGCTGTCGAAACTGTTGCTGCGCCAGGGCATCGTCTATTCGGGCGGGAAGGCCTGGACCGGTGCGCATGATGCGTGGCTGCGTCAGATCGGCCGGCAGTCGTTCGAGTCTGTGCCGTTGCAGCTGACGTATCAGTCCGACTACGACGCTGTGTTGAGTGTCCAGGCCCGCCGCGACCGGCTCGACGCAGCGATCGAGAAGATCGCCACTGACAGCGAGTTCACCCCGATCGTGCGGCGCCTGGGATGTCTGCGTGGCGTCTCCACGTTGACCGGGTTCGCGCTGGCCGTCGAGATCGGCGACTGGCACCGGTTCACCGGCAACACCATCGGCGCGTTCGTCGGCCTGGTGCCCAGCGAGTACTCCTCCGGCCAGTCGCGGGTCCAGGGCTCGATCACCAAGACCGGCAACACCCACGTCCGCCGCCTGCTGATCGAGGCAGCCTGGCACCACCGCGCCCGCTACCGGCCCGGCAAAACCATGCGCGACCGATGGGAACTGGCCACACCCGCCGCCCGGGCCCGCGGCGATGCCGGCAACCAGCGGCTGCACCAACGCTGGACCCGCTTCAACGACCGCCACAAACGCCACGTGATCGCCAACGTCGCGATCGCCCGCGAACTCGCCGGCTGGTGCTGGTCCCTGGCTGTGCTCGAGGAGTAGCAACTCACCCGATCCGGCTTCGTCGACCAACGTGGTGGAAGCAGCGCGTGGAGCGACCCGCGATTCAGCTATGAGCAGCCCACAACCGGCGCGACGCTCGACTCTAGACACGCGGACCCGCTCCTGTGCCGAACACCCCGTCCTGCGGTAACCAACCCGACTCTTCTATGTCTGGTCAAGTGGTCTGCGGGCCGGTTT
>NZ_SLWN01000016.1 GCF_004342025.1 Kribbella steppae
CGCGCCCTGCTCGCTGTGCAGGTCGTTGTGAGTCCCATGGTGACCGCTCATTACTGCTCCTTAGACGATAAGCTGACGTAATCGTCACTCACGAGCCTATCATCAGTCAAGAGCGTCTGAGGAAATCGTCATTCCTGACTGGGTCCCGCTAGGATGGGTGCCACACAACCCGAGACGAAGAGGCAGAGGAGCGGTCTTGAGCAACGCACCGACTCAGCAGGTCAATCGGCTGGACCGCCGCAAGGCCCGCACGCGAGCCGCCCTCATCCGGGCGGCGCAGTCCCTCATCGCCGAAGGCCGGACCAGCGTGCCGATCCTGGAGATCACCCAGGCCGCCGACGTCGGGATGGGCTCCTTCTACAACCACTTCGAGACCAAGGAACAGCTGTTCGACGCGGCAGTCGAAGCCGCGTTGGACGCCTACGGGCAACTGCTGGACCGGGTCACCGCCGGCATCGAGGACCCGGCCGAGGTCTTCGCATCGAGCTTCCGGCTCACCGGACGCCTCCACAGGCGCGAGCCCGAGCTGAGCCGGGTCCTGCTCAGCAATGCGCTCCGGCTGCTCAGCGCCGACAACGGCCTGGCCCCACGCGCCCGACGGGACATCGCGGCCGCCGTGGACGCCGGCCGCTTCACCGTCGAGGACCTCGACGTAGCGGTCACGATGACCGCCGGTGCGCTGATCGCTCTCGGCCAGCTCCTCCACGACCAGCCCAGCCGGGACATGGAGGCGACCACCGACCGAGTCACCGAGGACCTGCTCCGCATGTTCGGAATGACGCGACGGCAGGCGCAGCGGATCTGCTCCCTGCCGTTGCCGGATCTCGACGCGGCTGGGAACAGCGGCCCAGCAGCCTGAGGGACTCCTGCTCAGGCTGGGCCACTGTCAGCCACGGCTCCGCGAGCTCCTTCTTCAGCAGGGATTGCGGCGCCGTCGTATTGCGCGAACGAGCTCGCCAGCTCACTTGTTCGGGCAAGAGCACGGGGCTCCTCGACGGTGAGGGTCGACTGAAGCCAGTCCCACGCTTCAGCTTCGCGTACCCATACGCCGAGGTTCGCGTCCCCACCCTTGTCGCCGGCGCGGGCGTGCACGAGCTCCCCGAGAGAGGCGACGACCAGTCCGTCGGCGTTCCATAGCCACCTCGGGCTCCTCACCTCCGCCGACGAGCTAGGCCCGCTCGACTCGCGCCTCCTGACCTCCCCGAGAGGCGAGAGACGAGCTAGGCCCGCTCGACTCGCGCCTCCTGACCTCCCCGAGAGGCGAGTGAGCCACGTCGAGAAGCTGACGCTCGCCAGCCCGCTGCGCAGCGGTCGAGCGCGATGTCCACGATCATGTTGCCCTTCCGCCGGCCCCCGCATAGCACAGGGCGCCGGGTGGACCCCGCCACCGCGGACGACCAAGCTAACTGAGGATTTCGTCACATCTTCGCCCTAGCGGATTGACCTGTCCGCAGTACTGACGATATCGTCACTACTGCAGATACATTACAAGTGCCCTCACCGGGCCGGAATCCAAAGGTGGTAGCTCATGACGCAGCACACGAACTTCTCCACGCGGCTGGACGACCTGCAGAAGCGGGTTGTGACGGCCAGGTCGGCGGTGCAGACGGCCGCGACCGAGTCCGATGCACAACTCAAGGAACGGATCGATCAGGCCCAGTCCCACCTGGACCAGTCAGTTCAGAACGCACGGCAGGAGGTCTCGCAGACCGCCGAGGGCGCTCGGGCGAAGTGGGCGCAGGTGAAGGCTGACGCCGCGGCCAAGATGAGCGACGTCAAGGCGAACATGGACAAGCGGACCCACCAGGTGGACGCCAAGGTCGCCGCGAAAGACGCGAACTGGGCAGAAGCTGACGCGGCCGAAGCCCTCGACTTCGCCGACTGGGCGGTCGAGAACGCGCAGCTGGCCATCCTCGACGCCATCCACGCCCGCGCCTACGCCGACAAGCTCGCCAAGGACGCAGCCAACGCGTAGTGCCCTGATCGGACTGGTGGCCACGAAGCCCCGGTTCTCCTTGCAGCACTCGCGCCGCCGCGGGCAGGAATGGTTGACGACCTGCCCGCGGCGGCATCTTTCAAAGGAAGGTTTGCAATGACTAACGATCTGAAGACCCCGGTCCCGCTGCCTGAGGTCGCGGAGTTCCAACGCCTCGCGCCGGCTCGCGCCAAGCACGGAACAAAGGAGCAGACATGAGAGCTACCCATGCGGTACCGGTCAGCCCGGCGCTGCTGCGGCATCTCCGCGAGCGCAGCACGCGCCGGGAGAACCGGGTTGCCGACCAGATCACACTGTTCGCAGGCTCGATGAAGTTCGTCTACCTCCACGCCATCTGGTTCAGCCTGTGGATCGGCCTTGGCGTCGAGGACTATCCGTTCGGACTGCTGACGATGATCGTGTCGCTGGAGGCCATCTTCCTGTCCACATTTGTCATGATCAGCCAGAACCGCGCCGACGAGAAGCGCCAAGTGATCGCGGACGAGGCCTGGCGGACAGTCAAGGAGGAGGAGCAACAGAACGAGAGGCTGCTCCGCCTGTCCAACGAGATCCTCGATCTCACCAAGGAGATCCACGCGGCGAGCGCTGCTATGAGAGGAGCAGCGACATGAACCGTCCACGGCATCCCGCGCCGCGGCTCTCGACGCTGACGAGTCATGGTTGGCGCCCGGTCGACCCTCCTCGACAGCCTGTGCTGCTCGTCAACCCCAGGTCAGGTAACGGCGCGGCGACCCGCAACCAGATCGTCGAGCGGGCACGCGAGCGCGGAATCGAAACAGTGATCCTCGGCCCCGGCGACGACCTGAGGACGCGCGTCCTGGACGTCGTGGCCGATGGCGCAGATGCGCTCGGAATGGCGGGCGGCGACGGGTCGCTCGCGGACGTAGCAGCAGTCGCTGCTGCGCATGGGCTGCCCTTCGTCTGTATCCCAGTCGGGACACGGAACCATTTTGCCCTGGACCTCGGAGTGGACCGGCAGGACGTGCCCGGGGCTCTTGACGCGTTCACTGATGGGGTGGAGCGGCTGATCGACGTGGGCGAAGTGAACGGTCGGATCTTCCTGAACAACGTCTCCCTCGGCATCTACGGAGAGGCCGTCCAGCAGGCCAGCTATCGCGACACGAAGGTCCGCACCCTGGCGGAGACGGCGCGCAGGGTGCTCGGTCCTAGTGGGCCAATGCCAGCGCTGCGCTTCATCGACGACACCGGACGAGAGCATGCACGCCTTGCTGTGCTGCTGGTCTCCAACAATCCGTATGCGTTGAACGGTCCTGGTCTTGGCACTCGACCGACGCTCGCCAGCGGTCAACTGGGGATCCTGCTGCTCGACACACCAGACGAGAGGCAACACCCTCCGGGGCGAGCCTGGAGCGCTCCTCACCTCGAGGTCCAAGCCCCAACGACTGTGCATGCCGGCACCGATGGCGAAGCACTCGAGCTCGTTGCCCCACTGGAATTTGCCGTCCGCCCTGCTGCATTGCGGGTCCGGATCTCCGCGCGCCATCCAGGCGCTTCGCCAGCAGCCCGGATGCCTTCCCCCAGACCACGTCGAACTGCTGCGCAATCGTTGCCCCCGACCGCCGAGTAGTCAGCCAAGCCTCAGAGGTTCCTGCCTCGCTGAAAACCCCGGTCGCACGCCGCTATTCGACGGCCCTGAAATCTGCCGCTGACCTGCGGAAACCTCACCTGATGCGCATCCCGGAGATGGCTCGGCGATGACGAGACGCTGGACTTCTGAGGTGCCTTGCCAGCTTCTCACGGAGCTGTGACGGAGCAGGCCATTGCCCAAAGCAACTTGTTGAGCTCCGGCGACGCCTGGATCACCGGCCACCATCGTTCCCAGCAGGGCTAAGACCCGGCCGCGCCGAACAGCTCGGCCATCCGGCGCATCAGCTCCTCGGGTGTCACGTCCTCGATGTGCGACGCGACGGTCCATCCGTGTCCGAACGGGTCCACGATGTGCCCGTCCCGGTCGCCGTAGAACTGGTCCTCTGCCGGACGTTGCAGCGTCGCGCCGAGCTTCACCGCGAGCGCGATGACCGCATCCACGTCCTCGACGTAGATGAACAGCGAAGCGGGAGAGCCCGGCAGCCCGTCAGGGGGCGGCGCATTGGTGCCACGCTGGGGGTCCTCGTCCTCAACAATGACGACCGAGTCGCCGATCTGGATCTCTGCGTGGGCGATCGTCCCTCCCGGGCCGGGGAAGCGCATCCGCTCGGTCGCGCCGAACACCGAGCTGTAGAACTCCAGCGCCTTTACGGCGCCCGCAACGGTGAGGGTGGGCGTCACCCGGCGGTACGAATCGGGGATTGGGCTGGGCTTTGCTGCCGCTGTCATCTGGGCTTCCTCCGTCGGCACCAATCGTTCTAATGCTCGACCGGCAGGCCGGCCGTTGCCCATTCCGGGTACCCGTCCTCCAGCCGGTACGCCGCGCGGCCCTCGTGGGCGAGCAGTCTGACTGCGTCGTCGGCATACACGCAGTACGGCCCGCGGCAGTACGCCACGACCTGAGCACCGCTGGCCACCTCGCCCAACCGGTCCTGCAGTTGGTCGATTGGCAGCGAGATCGCGCCGGGCAGGTGACCTGCGACGTACTCCGCCGCCGGCCGGACGTCGAGTACGACGACGTCCCCGGCGCGGAGACGCCTCACGAGCTCGTCGCGCGTCATGCTCTCGAGCGAGCCGCGGTCGCCCAGGTAATCCTCCGCGAGCCGATCCAGGCCGGAGACATGCTCCTCGGCGGCCGCACGCATCGCCCGCCACAGCACCGCAACCGCGGGGCTCGCAAGCGCGTAGTAGATGTGGGTTCCCGACCGGCGGGTCTGCACCAGGCCGGACCGGAGCAAGCGCTGCAGATGATGCGAGGTGTTCGCGACCGACTGGTCGATCTCGGTGGCGAGCTCCTCAACCGACCGCTCCCCCTGGGCCAGTACGTCGATCAGCTCCGCCCGGCGACCGTTCGCCAGTGCCTTCGCACCCTCCGTCAGAGCGTCGAACAGTGCCGCCTTCGCCGCGTGATCGCGCATTCCTCAGCCTCCTGACCTGCCTATTCAAGCCTTTTCTTGACAATACCTCAGATTCCGGGGTCTTATTCAAGTAGTCTCTTGAACAGGGTGGAGGGGACGATGGAAACCACGTTGGCCACGAGAGCGCTGACCGAGAAGGCGCAACGGACGTACCGCCACGCCGAGAGCACAGGGGACGACTTCCACTTCGAACTGGGCGAACAGGCCTACGGCGTCAAGAGCGTCTCGGTGCTCGCCGTCAGGGAAAGGAACCGATGACGGTAGTTCCACTGGTGGACGAGGGCCTGGGCAACTCGGCCTACCTGGTCGACCTGGACGATGGCCGAGCGCTGGTGGTGGACGTCAGTGTCGACCTACGGGCCTCGACCGCGGCAGTTGAGCGGCGTGGACTGACCGTCGCGTTTGCCGCGGACACTCATCTGCACGCCGACTTCCTCTCCGGTGCGCGACGACTCGCCGCGAGCCAGGGCTCCGAGATCCTCGCCTCCGCGGCAGGTCATCGCGAGTTCGGCCACCGCGGTCTGCGCGACGGCGACGAGGTCGACCTCGGCGGGTTGCGCCTACGAGCACTTGGTACGCCGGGCCACACGCACGAGCACCTGTCATACCTCCTCCTCGACGGCGCGCATCCAGTCGGCGTCTTCACCGGTGGATCGCTGATCGTCGGCGCGGCCGCGCGCACCGATCTCGTCTCCCCTGATCGAACCGAGACGCTCGCCCGCGCGCAATACGCATCTCTGCGGCGCCTGATGAACCTGCCCGACGACGTTGCGGTCTGGCCGACTCACGGCGCCGGCTCGTTCTGCTCGGCACCGCCCGGTGCGGACCGGGTCAGCACCATCGGCCGGGAAAGGGCAACGAATCCGCTACTCCAGGTCGCCAGCGAGGACGCATTTGTGAAGGACCTGCTCGGGTCGCTCGGCAGCTTCCCGCCGTACTTCCTCAGATTGCCTGAGATCAACCGCCGCGGCCCGGCCGTCTTCGACTACGCCCCGTCCCTGCGACCCGTCGATGCCTCCGCGCTCCGGAGCATGGATGTCGAACTGGTCGACGTCCGACCGACGGACGACTTCGCAGCCGGACACATCCCGGGCGCGTTGTCGATCCCGTTGCGGCCGGCGTTCGCGTCATGGCTGGGCTGGCTGGCAGCGGACGATCGCCCCTTGATCGTCGTGCGGCGCCCTGACCAGGACGCCGAGGAGATCGCCTGGCAAGCGGCCAAGATCGGCTACAACCTCGTCGGAGAATTGAACGGCGGCATGGATGCATGGGGCGGTCAGACCGTCCGCACCCGACTGATCGGGCCGGGCGACGTCGGCGGCGCCATCCTCGACGTCCGGCAGGACTCCGAATTTCACGCCGGCCACCTCCCCCATGCCCAGCACATCGAACTCGGTTCGCTCGCCGACCGAGCCGACGAGGTACGACGTGAACCCTTGGTGGTCATGTGCGGCCACGGCGAGCGCGCGATGAGCGCCGCGAGTCTGCTCGAGCGCGCCGGGCATCAGGATCTCGCCGTACTCACGGGTGGCGCGGAGGACTGGGCGGTCGCAACTGGACACCGTCTCGAGGCCGGCTGATGCGGCTCGGGATCCGTGCCAATCTCGCCCAGTTCAGCCTGCTGGTCGCGGTCAACGCGCTTGTCGGCGGCATGCTCGGCCAAGAGCGAACGGTTCTGCCGCTGCTCGCCGAGCATACCTTCCACCTGACCGGATACACCTTCCTGCTCACCTATGTGCTCGCCTTCGGCCTGACCAAGGCAGCAACGAACTACTTCGCCGGCACCTGGTCGGACCGCTTCGGCCGCAAGCCCGTCCTGGTGGCCGGCTGGCTGATCGCCGTGCCGGTACCGCTGCTCCTCATCTGGGCACCGTCGTGGGGCTGGGTCGTCGCCACCAATGTGCTCCTGGGCGTCAACCAAGGCCTGACCTGGTCGACCACAGTGATCATGAAGATCGACCTGGCCGGCCCACACCGGCGAGGCCTGGCGATGGGTCTGAACGAGGCCGCCGGGTACGTCGCCGTCGCGGTGACGGCCCTGGCCACGGGGTATCTCGCCGCGCGCTACGGCCTGCGTCCGGCCCCGTTCCTGCTCGGATTGTCGTACGCCGCGCTCGGGCTCGGCTTGTCGGCGTTCGTCGTACGCGAGACCCGAGGACACGCACAACTGGAGGCCGCTGGACATCACGTCCGGAGCGAGTTGACGAATCGACAGGTGTTCAGTCAGACAAGCCTGCGCGAGCCGGCGCTGTCGTCGGCCAGCCAGGCTGGGATGGTGAACAACCTCAACGACGGACTCGCGTGGGGGCTGTTCCCGATCCTGTTCGCCACCACGGGGCTGTCGGTCGCACGGATCGGGATCCTTGCTGCGCTCTACCCGGCCGTTTGGGGCCTTGGGCAACTTGTCACCGGCCCGCTGTCGGATCGCTGGGGACGCAAGGGCCTGATCACCGCGGGCATGCTCGTCCAAGCCCTGGCCCTCGGAGCGATCGCCACGGCCGACAGGTTCTCGCTGTGGGCGGCGGCCGCAGTACTGCTGGGCGTCGGTACTGCGATGGTCTATCCGACACTGCTCGCCAGCATCGGAGACGTCGCCCATCCCGCCTGGCGCGCGCGGGCCGTCGGCGTCTACCGACTGTGGCGCGACGGCGGGTTCGCGGTCGGCGCGATCCTGGCCGGCCTGGTCGCGGACATCTGGGGACTGCGGACGGCGGTCTGGGTCGTAGCAGTCATCACCGCCTTGTCGGGTCTCGTGGTGGCGGTCCGAATGTATGAGACGCATCCTGCGGCGTCGCGTCGTACCAGCAAGCTCCACGAGGGGGCGCCGTGATCTACCTGGACCACAACGCGACGACACCGATCGATCCCGCCGTGACCGCTGCGGTGCTCCCCTATCTCGGCGAGGCCTTCGGCAATCCGTCCAGCGAGCATCGGTACGGCGCCGCGCCCCAAGCAGCCCTCGACCAGGCACGTCGCGACGTCGCCGCGCTGATCGGCGCGACTGACGGGCAGATCGTGTTCACAGGCTCAGGTTCGGAGGCAGACAACCTGGCGATCCGCGGCGTCGTCCTCTCGACCGGTACGGACCGGCCGCACGTGATCACTCAAGTCACCGAACATCCGGCGGTGTTGCAAGCATGCCGCGCCCTCGAGCGACTGCACGGCGTGGACGTCACCTACCTACCCGTCGACACTCACGGGCTGGTGGACCCCGGCGACCTGGAGGCGGCGATCACACCGCGGACCGTTCTCGTCTCTGTCATGGCCGCCAACAACGAGACCGGAGCGCTGCAACCGATCGCCGACCTCGCCGGCATCGCCCATGACCACGATGCGCTCTTCCATTGCGATGCCGCCCAACTGCTCGGCAGACTGCCGTTCGATATCGATGCCCTCGGCATCGACCTCGCAACTGTTGTCGGGCACAAGATGTATGCACCGAAGGGCGTCGGGGCACTCTACGTGCGTGCCGGCGTACCGCTGGAGCCGCTGGTGTACGGCGGCGGTCAGGAGCACGGCCTGCGAGCCGGCACAGAGAACGTCGCCCTAGCCGTCGGACTCGGCGCCGCAACCCGGCTCGCCGTCGAACATCTCGAGGACCAGAACCGAATCCGGAAGCTCCGCGACACCCTCCACGACAACCTCACGGAAGCCCTACCTGGGCGGGTGCTGCTCAACGGCCCGTCCGAGCTGCGCTTGCCGAACACCCTCAACATCAGCATCGAAGGCACGATCGGTGCCCAAGTGCTCCGCAACGCACCGGACCTTGCCGCGTCGACAGGCTCCGCCTGCCACAGCGGCGACCCCGATCCGTCATCCGTCCTGTCGGCCATGGGCTTCGACCGGAGTCGCGCCCTTGCGGCAATCCGACTGTCCCTCGGTCGGTCGACCACTCCCGACGACATCTATACGGCCGTCGACCAGCTCACGTCAGCCGCGCGGAGAGGCGGCGACTGATGCCCATCGACGACTGGGTAGCCAGAATCCAGGCGGAGCTGCCGCGCCTCAGTCCCGAGGAGGCGTACGACGCCGTACGGCGAAACGTGGCGATGATCGTCGACACCCGGCCCGAGTATCAACGACGAGCAGGCGGCGAAATCCCAGGAGCGATCGTCATCGAACGAAACCACCTGGAATGGCGACTCGACCCCGCCAGCACTGCGAGAATTCGCGAGGCCGTTTCGCACGACATCCAGTGGATCGTCATCTGCGAAGGCGGGTACTCCTCGAGCCTCGCAGCTTGCTCTCTGCGGCAACTCGGCCTGCTCCGCAGTACCGACGTTGTCGGTGGGTTCCAGGCCTGGCAGGCAGCCCACCTGCCGGTCAACCACCCCAAGATCCCGACCCGGCCAGCCGACCCCGCCATCATGAGCCAGCCGCCGCCGGTGCGGTGATCAACCCCTGGCTACGCACTGATCGCAGTGACGGCCGCGGCAATGACCTGGGTGATCCTGGCAACTGCGGCGTCCGGTTCCGGTTGCCCGGCATCGAGCCACGCCATCACGCCCTCGACCGCGATCGTCGGGATCAGCTCCGTCGCCCACTGGAGACGCTGCGGATCGGAGATCGCATCACGCAGGTACGGCTCCGCGGTCGCCTTCATGGCCGCTCTGAGCTCGTCGGCATGCCTGCGGAACTCCGGCTCCCTACCCGACTGGCGGAAGAACAGCCGGAAGCCGTCCGGGTCCCGCTGAGCAGCTGCGACGAGCGCTCCGAGACTGCCAGGCGTCAGGTGATCTGGATGTCCGGTGGCCACCCGGAGCCGATCACTGACATCGGCGAGCACTGCCTCGTACAGCTCCGCCTTCGACTCGAAGTGCCGGTAGATCAACACCCGGCTGACGCCGGCCTCGGCAGCCACCTCGTCCAGACCGGTCGCCGCGAAGCCGCCTCGCGCGAACGCCCGCGCCGCCGCCGCGATCAACGCCTGCCGACGCTCCGGCCGCTTCAGCAATCTGCCGCGCTCCGGCATCGAACCACCTCGCAACTGTTTACTCCCATGTTGACACTTTCATGTTAACACCGCATCGTGGTCGCCATGAGTGCACATCCCATCTTCGCCCGGATGTACTCCCGGATTCGTCCGCTGATGGATCGACAGGGCGCCGTCGAGCACCGACGCCGCCTCCTTGCCGACGCAACCGGCCGCGTGATCGAAATCGGCGCCGGCGACGGCGGCAACTTCGCCTTGTACCCGGCCGCCGTGGCCCACGTCCTCGCAGTCGAACCCGAGCCATACCTCAGGTCGCAGGCCCAGAGCCGCGCGGAGCGCGCCATCACCTCGATCAACGTTGTGGACGGCACCGCGGAGCGCCTTCCAGCCACCGACGAGTCCGCGGACGTAGTGGTGGCCTCGCTCGTGCTCTGCTCGGTGGCCGACCAGCAAGCTGCACTGGCAGAGGCCTTTCGCGTGCTGAGACCACGCGGTGAACTTCGGTTCTACGAACACGTCGCCGCTGAGCCCGGCCGACGGCTTGGCACCGTTCAACGGATCGCCGACGCCACGTTGTGGCCACTGCTCATGGGCGGCTGCCACGTCCACCGCGACACCTCAACAGCTATCACCGCCGCGGGGTTCGTGATCCAGGAACTCGATCGCTTCGAGTTTCCACCCGATCAGCCGAGCCCCGCTGCACCGCACATCCTCGGCAGAGCCATCCGCCCGGAGGCAACATGACCGAAACCGAAGGCATCACGGTCCGCGGCCTGTCCAAGTCGTTCGCTGCGGTACGGGCCGTGGACAACCTGACCTTCGACGCAGCGCCCGGAACCGTCACCGGGTTCCTCGGCCCCAACGGCGCCGGCAAGTCCACCACACTGCGAATGATCCTCGGGCTGGTCCGGCCGGACTGCGGAACCACCACGATCGACGGACAGAGCTACCACGAACTACCCATCCCGGCCGCCGTGGCGGGGGCGGCGCTCGACGCAGAAGGCTTCCACCCAGGACGAGCAGGCCGAACCCATCTACGCATCTACTGCCACACCAGCCGCGTCCCGATTCAACGCGCCGACGACGTACTCGACATGGTCGGCCTCACCAACGCCGCACACCGACGGATTGGCGGGTACTCGCTCGGCATGCGGCAACGACTCGCGCTTGCAGTCGCTTTGCTCGGCGATCCACAGGTCCTGATCCTGGACGAACCTGCCAACGGACTCGATCCCGAAGGCATCGTCTGGATGCGCACCCTCCTCCGCCAGCTCGCCGACGAAGGACGGACCATCCTCGTGTCCAGCCACGTACTCACCGAGATGCAGCACCTCGCCGACAACGTGGTCATCATCAACCACGGCCAGCTGCTCTACCAGGGCCCGACCCAACAGGCATCAGTCATCGATGTCCGGACGCCGCAAGCCGACGCGCTGCGCCTCACACTCGCCCACCGAGACGGTGTCACCATCGAAACCCTCACACCGGACCGGCTCCTCGTCACCGGACTCGACGCGGCCGCCGTCGGCCGCACCGCATTCGAGGCCGGCATCGAACTTGCCTGGCTCGCGGAACGAACCGGGAGCCTCGAGAACCTCTTCTTCGCCCTCACCTCAGCGGAGCGCTCATGACGCCCCTGATCCAATCCGAGGTCGCCAAGCTGTTCGCCACCCGGCTCTGGCTCGCGATCCTGCTGGCCACCATGGCGCTCACCGCGCTCTTCGCCAGTCTCAATATCGCGTTCAACAACAGCCCTGACACCCTCGCACCGCCCCTGGCCACCGCCGCGGGACAGCAACTGCTGTTCGCCACCAGCGCCGGCGGAGCACAACCACTGGTCGCGGTCCTCGCAGCGATCGGTATCACCGGCGAGTACCGCCACCGAACCGCGGCCACCACCTTCCTGCTCGCGCCGGCTCGACGCCGTGTTCTGCTCGCCAAACTCATCACGTACGGCGTGACCGGTGCGGCGTACGCGATCGCCTGCATCGCCACGGTTTACATCATCAGCCGACCATGGCTCGATGCCCGCGGCATCAACCTCACGCTCACCGGCAACGGCATCCCCGCCACACTCGCCGGGGTCGTCCTCGCCGTCACCCTCTTCGCACTCCTCGGCGTCGGCCTCGGAGCCTGCCTACGCGACCAGATCGCCGTCGTCGCCGGCCTCCTCATCTACCTGTTCGTCGCCGAGCCCATACTCACCCGCATCCCCGCCCTCCAAGATTGGACCATCTACCTCCCCGGCCCGGCAGCCAACGCCCTGACCCACACGACCCTCACCAACCAAACCTTCCTGACCCCCTGGCAAGGCGGCGTAGCACTCGCGAGCTACGCACTACTCGCCACCGCCATCGGACTCCGCTCCATCACCCACCACGACCTCACCTGAACCACCACCTCCGCAGTCGACACCAGCTCCCGGAGCTCGCCGACTCGACCGACGCGCAGCAGAAGAGACCGAGACATCGCCGGCCGCCAACCTCCGCCACCCCACCAGCCAACCCCTGAATTCAAGGCAACCGCCAACAACGCCCCAACGCCGTCACATCTTGCACCCAAGGCGTTTCAGCCGAGCGAATCGGATATTCCGGCACCTCGCGGGGCCTGCCGTTGAGCCATCATGGACAACCTTCCGACCCCATTTGGCACTGATCCAACTGCGCGAACGCACGTCTGTGCGCACTGCGCCACAACCTTCACCGCTGGCAGATCCGACCAATGGCTCGGAGAGCTGAGACGGGTAGCTGCAGACATTGCACGCCGTGCCGGCAGTGGCTCGTGTATCCCGATCGAAGGTTCTCCGGCAAGTGTGTGGTCAGGACTTGAGGGATTCGTAGGCGCCGCGGAGTTCTGTGGCTTCGGGGAGGCCGCAGGCGTCGACGGCTTTGATGACTTCTTTGGCGCGCCAGAAGTTGGAGGGGACGAGGCGGCCGGAGGTGAGGGCATGGGGTTGACCCGGTTCACCGTGCTCTGCCAGTTGCGTCGCCGTACGCAATCTGGCCGCTGCCGCCGGGCGGTTTGCGAGGTCGATGGAGCACGTCGCGGCTAGGAGGGAAAGCCAACTCCCTATGACGACCAGGCGGCGGTGTTCTGCGAGTGTCTTGCGGTCGTCAAGCAGCTGACCGACGTAGGCGAGATGACGCCGGACCCGCAGTAACAGAAGATCTGGCGGCGTCGCCGGATAGGCGATCGCGAGCTCGTCGACGGCCACGTCGACGCTTCGATCACACCGCGGTCGATCGAGCGATAGCCCGCGCGCAGAAGGGCGGGTGGGAGCCGGTGGCGAGCACGCGACGGAGGAGCGCGCGTAGCGCCGGCGTGGGTTACGACCTGATGCGCATCCCGGAGATGGCTCTCGCTATCACCAGGCGCTGGATTTCGGAGGTGTCTTCGAAGATGGTGTAGATCTGTTCCGGCCGTGTCGCCGCTGGCTCGCGGAGGGCCGAATGTGGCCTCTGAGTGCGGTTATGCGTTCCATCAAGGCTCGCGAGTGATCGTTGTCTGTCGTCGTCTCACATAGCTGTGACGGAGCAGGCATTTGCCTACAGCAACGTTAATGACCCCTGAGTCGCGACCGGGCTTCAGGGCCTGGAGGCCGTCACTTAGTGCCTGAGCCGCATTCAATGCCGTCCATCGCGCTCGTTTCACGGCGTTCGCCGGGTGATGGGTGGGCTCGGCCGGTGAGGTCAGTCGGTCCGGAGGACTGCGGGGTTGTCCACCTCGGCTGCGAGGACGGCGGCTGCTTCGGCCGCTGCTCGATCGCCGCTGCGGCTGCGATGCAGGTAGGCGCGGGCCACGAGCTCACGCATCCCGGTTCGCGTCGCGAGGACCTCGAGATCGGCGGCCCACTGCGTCGCGTCGCCTCGGTGGCGTTCAATCGCGAGCTCACACAGGGCGTCGAGACAGTAGCCTTCGACCCAGAGCCAGGCGTCCGGCAGCCGGATACAGCGCATGCGCGCCTCGGTGACCCAGCGCATCGCCGACTCCGTGTCTCCGCGGCGGTTGGCGACGAGGCCTTTCCCGCGTGCGGCGAGTCCTTCCCAGCACGGGTCACCGAGCTGGAGCGACAGAGCGTAGGCGTGGTCGTATGCCGAGGCTGCGGCGTCTATGTATCCCTCGGCCAGGTCGACGTCGGCCAGCAGTGACTCGGGCAGCGGGATGAAGGCCGTCCAACGCAACTGGCGCGCTCGGGCCAGTGCCGCTTCGAGCGCCTTGCGTGCGAGCACGAGCTCTCGGCGCAGCAGGCGGATGCGGCCGATGAAGGTCAGCGCCCAGGTCTCGACCGAGCCGACGTCTGCAGCCTGGGCCACGCGCAACGCCTCGCCAAGCTCGTATAGGGCGTCGGCGTGCCGGCCGACGTCGGTCAACGCCACTCCTTGGATGGCGTGAGCCCACGCCAGTTCGGCCGGGTCGTTGCCGGCGAGCGAGACCGCTCCGTGGAGCCAACGCTGAGCCCGGTCATATCGGCCGCGAAGGAGTTCGACGTACCCGAGCTCCCGATGGGCCTGAGCGGCCAGTGTGTCGTCGTCGATGCGGTGGGCGACCTCGATGGCCTCCAAGAGAACGCCGGCGCCTTCGCCGTCGCGGCCGCGGACGCCGTGCACGAGCGCCGAGCCGAGGGCGACGAGCGCCTTTGTTTGAATGGCTGGGTCGTCGATCTGGTGCGCCTCCGCGACTGCCCGGCGCAGGGCGGCCACGGCGGCATCGACCGCGCCGGCGTCCATCGCGGCGAGTCCGGTCTCCAGGCCCGCGGTCACGCTCGCGATCGTCGGCGGTTGCTCGCGTGCGTCGGGCAGGGGGCTCGGGTCGGCGGCGTCGAGGACCGCCTGTCCGGGATCCGTACCGAGCTCGCGGCGGAACAACGCGATGCACGAATCCCGTTGCCGTCGCGCTGCCGCCCGGTCACCCGCGGCGGCGTACGCGCGGATCAGCAACTCTTGGGCGTCCTCGTCGAAAGGGCTGGCGGCGACAACTCGAATGGCAAGCTCCACGGCCCGCTCTGCGTCGCCGGCGGCGAGTTTGGCCCGCGCCGCCTCACGAAGCGCGTTCTCTGCGGCCGCCGAGAGTCGCCGCCGCTCGGCCAGCAGCCATGCCTCGAACGCCGGGCTGGACGGGAACGTCATACCTTCGAGGAGTTCGCGGCCCAGCCCAGGAACGCCGAGCGCCTGCACCCACGTGCCCGTCGTCAGGGCGCGTACGTCGACGAAGCTGCCAGGGGGAAGCCGAAGTTCTACCGGGCCACCGCTGATGGTCGCCTTTGGGCCCAACAGTCGACGCAGCTGGCTGAGGTTCCAGCTCAGCGCGTTGAACGGGTCGTCGGCATCCGAGAAGAGCAACTCGGCGAGCCACTCGCGACTGGGCGCCGAGGCGGTCGTGAGCAGATAGGCGAGAAGCGCCCACCCCTTGCGACCGCGGGGAGCAGGGCGCGGTTCCTCGCCGCTGCTCACATGCGGCTCGCCGAGCAGGTGGATCGCGAGTGTTCCCGGCACGTTCACAGTATCCGCCTGTCGGCCGGTCCGATCGCCTCAGTTCGTCACAGCCGGCGTCACATGGGCGCGGTGCACGCTTCCCAGGTCGCCGCCATCCGCGGCGTGGGAGACACACCGAAGGAGAACTCGCATGACCACCACGGCGAACGAGTCGACCCGCAACGGCGTCGACACCGCCACCCTCTTCGCCACCCTCGACGCGGTCAAGGCCGCACCCGAGGCAGCGAAGTTTCAGTTCCGCGCGGACAACGAGTGGATCAGCGGAACCCACAGCCGCAGCACCATCCACGGATTCCACGGCGTCGGCGCGGAGCGCACCCACGAACACACCTTCCGCTTCGACGCCGACCATCCGGCCGTGCTGGTGGGCCGCGACAACGGCCCAACCCCGGTTGAGTACGTCCTGCACGCCCTGGCCGCCTGCCTGACCGCAGGCCTGGCCAACATCGCCGCAGCCCGCGGCGTCACGCTCACCGAGGTCCACTCGACCGTTTCAGGTGACATCGACCTCAACGGCCTCCTCGGCCTCGACCCCGACGTCCGCAACGGCTACCAGCAGATCAAGGTCAGCTTCGTGCTCAGGGGTGACGACTCGGAGAAGCTGCGCAAGGTCGTTGAGCAGTCGCGCCGGCGTTCCGCCGTACTCGACATCATCACCAACGGGGCGCCCGTCTACATCGACGTCGACGCCGGCTGACTGCGCGTTCTCACCGGACCGACCTGTCCGCGCGGCCAGCCGGAGCGGTCAGCACTCATCGCTTGGAGCCTTCGTGCGCAGCACCGACACAGTCATCATCGGCGCCGGCCAGGCAGGCGTGGCCGCCAGCCGATGCCTCTCCGACCGCGGACGCGACCACGTCGTTCTCGAACGCGGCCGGATCGGGCACCGCTGGCGGAGCGGGACCTGGGACTCGCTGCACCTGCTCACGCCGAACTGGATGAACACTCTGCCCGGCGAGGTCTACCACGGGGCGGATCCGGACGGCTTCTCGTCCGTCACCGTTCTCATCGACCACTTGACCTCGTACGCCGTCTCGTTCGGCGCACCCGTCGAGGAGAACACCGTCGTACTCTCGGTGCGCAAACGCGACAAGCACTTCGAGGTCGTCGCCGATCGCACGGCGTGGCGAGCCCGCAACGTCGTCATCGCAACCGGCTGGAGCGATCGTCCGGCCGTCCCGCCGGTCGCACGGGCGCTCGCCACGGACATCCACCAGGTCGTGCCGGCCGACTACCGCAATCCGGGCTCGCTACAGGACGGTGGTGTGCTTGTCGTCGGGGCCTCGGCGACCGGCGTGCAGCTCGCCGACGAACTCCGCGCCTCCGGGCGTGAGGTGACGCTGGCCGTCGGCAGCCACACCCGGATACCGCGCAGATACCGAGGACACGACATCTACTGGTGGCTGCATCGCATCGGCATGCTCGACAAGACGATCGACGAGATGCCGGATCCCGTGCAGGCACGCAATGAGCCCTCTGCGCAGCTGGTCGGCGGCCCCGAACCGCGCCCACTCGACCTCGCCGCCTTGCATGCGGACGGCGTACGGCTGACCGGCCGGCTGATCGCGGCCGATGGCCACCGGGTCCGGCTGGCACCGGACCTGCCCGCGACGGCCGCGACTGCGGACCAGCGAATGCGGCGGCTGCTCGGCACGATCGACCGCCACATAGACGCCACCGAGTTACACCACCGCGTGCTCGAACCCGAGCCCACCACGGGGTTCGTCGCGGCGGACGGCGTACCCGTGCTCGATCTGCGGGCCGCAGGCATCCGCACTGTCGTGTGGGCGACCGGGCACCGCCGGCTCTACCCGTGGCTGCGGCTACCAGTGCTCGATCGCCACGGAGAGATTCGTCAGCGTCGCGGCCGGACCCCGGTACCGGGGCTGTACGTGCTCGGCCAGCGCTTCCAGCACCGCCGCAACTCGAACTTCATCGGCGGCGTCGGCCGAGATGCCGAGTACGTCGCCGACCACATCGCCGGACGGCACTGACCTTCCTGGAGAACACATGCCCACGTACGACGCCGTCGTCGTCGGTGCTCGCGCCGCGGGTGCAGCGACCGGCTACCTACTCGCGCGTTATGGCCTGCGCGTCCTGCTCGTCGACCGCGGCCGGTACGGCACCGACACCATGTCCACGCACGCACTCATGCGCGGCGGCGTGCTGCAACTTTCCCGGTGGGGACTGCTCGACCGGGTCATCGGTGCCGGCACGCCGCCGGTACGTCGGACCACGTTCCGCTACGCCGAGGACGTTGTCCCGATCACTATCAAGTCGTCCTATGGAGTCGATGCCCTCTACGCGCCGAGACGCTCCGTGCTCGACCCGATTCTCGTCGACGCGGCCGGCCACGCCGGCGTCGACGTGCGGTTCGGTGTCGCCGTGACCGGCGTGGACCGCGATACCCGCGGCCGCGTCACCGGTATCACCGCCCGGACCAGCAACGGGCAGATCCTGCGCGCCAACGCTCGCCTCGTCGTCGGCGCCGACGGCATCCGCTCCACGATCGCGGAGGCGGTCAGCGCGCCGTACGAGCGCCTCGGCCGATCGGTCGGCGCCACGACGTACGGCTACTGGACCGGGCTGGAGACCGATGGCTACGAGTGGAACTTCCGCCCGAACGCCGCATCCGGCGTGATCCCGACCAACGACGGCCAGGCGTGCGTCTTCGCCAACGCCTCGCCTCAGCGGATCGGCCGCGGTGGTCTGGAACCACTCAGGCTGATCGTCGCGCAGTCCTCCGGCGACCTCGCCGAGCGGCTGACCGTGGCGACGCCCCCGCCCGCCCTGCGTACGTTCACCGGCCACGTAGGGTACGTCCGTCGCTCCTGGGGTCGCGGCTGGGCGCTGGTCGGAGACGCCGGCTACTTCAAGGATCCCATCACCGCGCACGGTCTCACCGACGCGATGCGCGACGCCGAACTGCTCGCCCGCGCGATCGTCGACGTGATCCGCGACGGAATGGACGAGCGCGACGCCCTCGCCGGGTACCAGGCGACCCGCGACGCGCTGTCCCTCGCGCTGTTCAACGTGACGGAGGTGATCGCCGGCCATCGCTGGACCGATGCGGACATCCCCGACCTGCTGCTCGACCTCAACTCCGCCATGGGCGACGAGCTCGAAGCACTCGCCGCGCTCCCCGCTCTGCCCCTCCCGGGTAAACCTAGGTCCGTGGAACGACCGGTGGCTTGATGGCGTGGACGAACTCAATCGCGACGGCGACGAGCCCATCGATGCTGTCGTCGGTGAACCCGCCCACCGGCTCGGTGACGTAGGCCTCGAGCCGAGCCCCGTTTGAACCTCGGGTGCAGTGCGTTCTACGGGGACTGTCGTGCCGTCAGCGGAGGCTCGAGCCTGTCGAGGAAGAAGGTCTGCATCGGGCCCTTTCCCTTGACCTCGATGGTGCCGCGTGGACGTACGGCGAACTCCGGGCCGAGGGCGGCGGCCACCCGTCCCGTGACCTGGATCTCGCCGGATTGGCCGAGGGACTCCATCCGGCTCGCGGTGTTCACGGTGTCGCCCCAGAGGTCGTAGATGAACTTGCGCCGACCGATCACGCCGGCCACCACAGGTCCCGAGTCGATCCCGATCCGGACCGCGAGCCAGTCCTGCCCGGGAAGCGCTGCGATCCGGGCGACCTCGTCGCGCAGGTCGAGCGCAGTACGGGCGACTGCTGCGAGGTGGTCGGGCCGCGGCGTCGGTAGGCCGCCGACCAGCATGTACGCGTCCCCGATCGTCTTGATCTTCTCGACCCCCTCGGCATCGGCGATCCGGTCGAACGCGGAGAACACCTGGTCCAGCAGCTTCACGACGTCCGTCGCCGCCATCACCGCCGATCGCGCCGTGAAGCCGACGATGTCGGCAAAGAGCACGCTTACCGCGTCGTAGTGTTCCGCGATCACCCCTGGCTCTGTCTTGAGGCGCTCGGCGATCGGCTCCGGCAGCACGTTGAGCAGGAGCCGCTCCGAACGCTCCCGCTCGGCCCGGAGGTCCCGATGGGCTCGCTCCCGCTGCTCCACGAAGTAGCTGAGCATCACGTACGCGCTCACCATGACGCCCGCGATGTTCAGCACCAGGAACGTGACCACGAAGCCGGGTGGCAGCGCCGACGGGGACTGTGCGAGTCGGGAATCGACCAGGGCGAGCGCGGCCAACTCGACGAAGGACGCCACCAGCCACGGGACGGAGCGCCGGATGCCGAGCAACGCGAGCGCCGCCAGTGGTGTGAACACCGCCCAGAGGATCATCGCGCTCGAGGCCACGAATCCGCCGAGCGAGACCTGCAGCAAAGCTGGCAGCACCAGGAATGCCACCAGTTGCGTGGTGCGGAACGTGGCGAAACGCCGCGTCCGGGCCAGGACGGCCAGTCCGATGACGGTGATCACCTGGTAGAAGCCTGGGATCGCCGCCGAGACCGGGTCGCCGTACGCGATGTAAGTGGTCACCCAGATCGTGGACATCGCCGTGATCAGCAGCGACGAGAAGATGAGCGTGCCCTGTCGGAGCCGCTCGTCGTGGGTGTCCTCCGACCGAGCGCCGATTTCCGCCAGTCGCTCCAACCAGCGGACGACAGCCCGCCCCGGGCCACGCCCGCGGCCGCCGGCCTGGAGCCACGACCCGGTCACGGAAGAATCGTAAGCACGCGACCCGCTGGCGACCGCATTGCATTGATACTCGATGGATAGGCACGCCTGATTCGTGACACGTCTGAGCGGAGCCGGCGCGCCGGGAGGGAGGCGAGCGGCATGGTGGGTGGCGACGAAGGGCTCATCCGGGGCCGGGCGGCTGGTCAACGGCTCGCGTGGCGCGACGCCTACACGTCGCTTTCGCTGGCCGACCAGTCGAATCCCTTGGCGGCGGAGGATCTCGAGGTACTGGCAGCCGCAGCGTATCTCCTCGGCCACGTGGACGAGTGTCGTCAGGCGCTGCAGCGCGCCTCCCATGCGCATGTCGCAGCCGGTGATCCCCGGCTGGCTGCACGATGTGTGTTCTGGGTTGCGTTCACTCTGCTGCTCGAAGGGGACCTCGCACCGGCAGGTGGCTGGCTCGCGCGGGCCAATCGGCTCTTGGACCACGAGCAGCAGGAATGCCCCGAGCACGGCCTGCTATTGCTTCCGGGCGCCGTCCAGGCTTCCGCGGCGGGTGACTACGCGAGCGCCGAGGCCGCCGCCGGGCGGGCAGCTCAGATTGGCGCGCGCACCGGCGACGCGGACGTTCTGACGCTCGCTTTGCACTTCCAGGGTCGTGCCCTGGTCAAGGAGGGACGAGTCCGTGAAGGTGTGACCCTGCTCGACGAGGCCATGGTGGCGGTGGTTGCCGGCGAGGTTTGGCCTCCCGTGGCCGGCAACATCTACTGCTCGATGATCGACGCCTGCCAGGAGATCTCCGATCTCCGGCGCGCCCACGAGTGGACCACCGCGCTCGCGGCATGGTGGACGAAGCAACCTGACATGGTGACGTTCACCGGCCAGTGTCTCGTCCACCGCGCCGAGATCATGCAACTGCACGGGGCCTGGCAGGAGGCGCTCGAGGAGACGAAACGGGCGTGTGAGCGGCTCGCTCACGCCGCGGACAAGCACACCACCGGAGCGGCCCTGTACCGACTGGCAGAGGTCTGCCGAACCCAGGGAGACTTCGCGGCGGCAGAAGACGCGTACCGAGGCGCCACCCAATGGGGGCACGAACCGCAGCCTGGCCTTGCTCTGCTCCGGCTGGGTGAGGGCAAGACCAAGGCGGCCGAGGGCGCAATCCGCAGGGTCGTCGCAGAGACGTCCGACCGGCTCCGGCGGGCGAAGCTTCTTCCCGCGTATGTCGAGATCATGCTCGCCGTCGGCGACATCTCGTCGGCACGAGAGGTCGCCGGTGAGCTCATCGACATCGCCGGCGACTACGACACGCCAGCCCTGCACGCCGCGGCCGGCCAGGCGCTGGGGAGTGTCCTGCTCGCCGACGGCGACGCCCGGAGCGCCCTAGGCATCTTGCGCCGCGCCTGGGAGACATGGCAGGAGCTCGAGGTGCCGTACGAAGCCGCACGAGCGCGCGTGCTCATCGGGCTCGGCTGTCGGGCACTCGGGGACGAAGAGTCCGCGGCGCTGGAGCTGGATGCGGCCCGCAGGGTGTTCGCGGAACTAGGCGCCGCGCCAGACCTGACCCGGGTCGAAAACGTTGTCCAGCGGCAAACCCACACGGCGATGCATGGGCTGACCGCGCGGGAGTTGCAGGTGCTGCGGCTGGTTGCGACCGGGAAGACCAATCACGCGATCGCCGCCGATCTGGTCCTGGCGGAGAAGACGGTCGACCGGCATGTGACCAACATCTTCGCCAAGCTCGGCGTCTCCTCACGCGCGGCGGCCACGGCCTACGCGTACGAGCACCAGCTTCTGTAGTGGATAGAACACCCCATCCCCCGGCCATCGGGTTGAGGTGTTCTCCCGAAGCGGGTTCTCCCCGTCGGTTCCTAGGGTCGAGCTGCAGGCTGATGACCGGCCCCGCGCAGTCGAAATGGAGCGACGATGACACACGCGAGCGAAAGGCTGCTGCCCAACGACAATCTCAACCGGGCGCAACGTGAGTACTGGGCCGCTGACGGCCCGCGGCAGTATGACGAGTACGGCGACACGAACGAGGCGCTGTTCGCTCCCTTCGGGAGAGCAGCGCTCGACGCGGCGAGGTTCCAGGCTGGCCAGTCGGTACTCGACGTCGGGTGCGGATACGGCACGTCGACGATCGAGGCGGCACAGCGGGTAGGGCCTTCCGGACGGGTCGTCGGCGTGGACATCTCCGCGGCAATGCTCCAGCCAGCCCACCGGCGTGTCGCCGATGCCGGCCTTGGCAACGTGGAGCTACTGCAGGCGGACGCGCAGGTGCACCCGTTCGACGCTGGCTCGTTCCAGGTGGTGATCAGCCGGTTCGGGACGATGTTCTTCGAGAATCCAGAGGCTGCGTTCGCCAACCTCGCTCGCGCGCTCGAGCCCGGCGGAAGGCTGGTCTTCGTGTGTTGGCAGGATCCGCGCAAGAGCGAGTGGGTCGCGGCGGCGCTCGGCGCGGTCGTCGCGAAGATGGGTCGAGCCCCGGATCTCGGTCCTCCGGGCGCCCCCGGCCCGTTCGCGTTCGCCGACGGTGACCGGCTCACGCGGCTACTCACCGCGGGCGGGTTCCACGGAGTCACGCTGGAGTCCGTCACCAGACCAGTGCGTATCGGCCGCGACGTCGATGACGCTGCCGGGTTCGTCATGTCCTTGCCTCAGACTCAACAGTTGCTGGTCGGCGCCGATGAGGACGCGACTGCTGCCGCCTTGACCGGTCTCCGGGCTGCCTACGCGCCGTACGCCGGGGCCCACGGCGTGGTGATGGACGCCGCCGCGTGGCTGGTGTCGGCCCACAGCTGATCAGCAGCCTCCGGACTGCTGTGCGTAGCCACATTGCGAAGGAGCCGTCGTGAAGATCGAGGCGAGCGTCATCATCCAGCGCCGACCTGAGGACGTGTTCGCGTTCCTGGAGGTCCGGTCGAACGACGCCGCCTGGATGGCGTCAGTGGTGGAGTCGGAGTGGCTGGACTCGACCGCAGCGGACGTGGCCGCACCGATCGGCGTTGGCCGCCGCGGCCGAATGGTCCTCAAACTCCCCGGCCGCCAGGCCGAGTTCATCGATGAGGTGACCGAGTACGAGCCCGGCGAGCGCATCGCCCATCGCACCGTCAAGGGCCCCATCCCGTTGAATACGGCCTGCATCTGTGAGCCGGCAGGCGGCAGTTGCCTCACGACAGTCGTCGGTGCCACCGACTGTCTTCCCGCTGGGCTGCTGGGCCGCTTCGCGGCGCCTGTCGTCGCCAAAGTCATCCGCCGCGGCTTCGAGGCCGACCTCGACAGGCTCAAGAAGATCCTTGAAGCTGACGGACCGGCAACGAACGGCCCGTGATCCAATCAGCGGCCTCACCGTCGACAACCTCGGTTCCTACGCCGATGTTCAGTAGGGCAAGCTCGGTGACGACCGCCGACCACCGATTTTCGACCACTTCCACCACCTCAACGATCGGGGGAACCTTCAGCGATCGCCGGGACCAGGTCAGTCGCCCAGCGTAGCCGCGCGGGATCGCTGATCATCTCCTTCAGGTAGGGCTCGGCGGTGGCCTTCATGGCCGCGCGTAACTCGTCCGCGTGGGCGCGTAACTCCGGTTCCTGCCCGCCTTGACGGAAGAACAGGCGGAAGCCGTCCGGATTCTGCTTCACCGCCCGCGCCGGCGCCGGCAGGCTGTCCGGCGCCGCGTGATCGGGGTGCCCGATCGCGACCCGCAACTGTTCGCCGACGTCGGCGAGAACCGCCTCATAGAGCTGAGTCTTGGAGACGACCAACCACAGTCGGCCAAGGTCACCACGTCGACGCTTCGATCACGTCGCAGCCAACGCAGCGGTCGGCAGCACGCGCGCAGGAGGGTGGGTGGGAGCGGCGAGCACGCGACGTAGGAGCGGGCGTAGTGCCGGCGCGGGTTGTCTACCTGATGCGCATCCCGGAGATGGCTCGGGCTATGACGAGGCGCTGGATCTCCGACGTGCCTTCGAAGATGGTGTAGATCTTGGCGTCTCGGTGCATGCGTTCTACTGGGTATTCGCGGGTGTAGCCGTTGCCGCCGAGGATTTGGATGGCTTCTTCGGTGACCTTGACGGCGACCTCGCCGGCTTTCAACTTCGCCATGGAGCCTTCGCCGTGGCGGTAGTCGGGGGTTTCGCCGCGCATCAGGCCCGCGGACATGTTGGCGGCGCGCCACACCAGCAGGCGGGCGGCGTCGATCTCCAGGGCCATGTCGGCGAGTTTGAAGGCGATGCCCTGGTTGTCGATGATCGGACGGCCGAACTGTTCGCGGGTCTTGGCGTAGTCGAGGGCGACCTCGTAGGCGGCCCGCGCGATGCCGATCGCCTGGGCGCCGACGATGTGGCGGGTCATCTCGAAGGTGGCCATCGAGGCGTTGCGGCCCGAGGCCTGGGGTTCGCGGGCGCGAGCCAGGCGCGCGTCCAGCTTCTCCTTGCCGCCGAGCACGTCCCCGGCCGGGATCCGGACGTTGTCGAAGAAGACGTCGGCGGTGTGCGACGCCCGCAGCCCGTGTTTGCGCAGCTTGGCGCCCTGCTCGAGGCCGCGCACTTCGGACTTCGGTACGACGAACGCCGCCTGCCCCTTCGTCCCCAGCGACGGGTCCACGGTCGCGATCACCACGTGGATATCCGCGATCCCGCCGTTCGTCGCCCACGCCTTCTGCCCGTTGATCACCCACTCATCAGTGACCGGGTCGTACGTCGCCCGCGTACGGATCGCGGACACGTCCGAACCCGCGCCAGGCTCCGACGAGCAGAAGGCGGCGACCTTGACGTCGTCCGGCGTGCCGTAGCACCGCCCCATCCACTGGCTCCATTGTTCGGGCGTGCCGTTGGAGAAGATCGCGGACGACGCCAGGCCAGTGCCCTTCAGGGACATCCCGATGCCGGCGTCACCCCAGAACAGCTCCTCGTGGACCAGCGGCATCAGCAGGCCGGACGGGTCGATGAAGAGGTTGACGTTGGCCTCCAGGCCGTACAGGCCGATCTTGGCGGCCTCCTGGATCACCGGCCACGGCGTCTCCTCGCGCTCGTCCCACTCGGCGGCGGCCGGGCGGATCACGTCGGCGGCGAAGGTGTGGGCCCAGTCCCGGATCTCCTGCTGCTCGGTGTTCAGAGCGAGCGAGAAGTGGCTCCAGCCCGGCTTCGCGCGCTCGGCGCCGAGTTCACCGGCGAGCGCCATCACATCGGACGAGACGGCAGGCTTCGGATCAGTCATCAACATCCTCACAAGGCAAACCAGGGGAAGGGCGAGCAGTCAGATGTTACCCACGAGTGTAACCGGCGTTTGCACCAGGGGGTACCACTGTGGCTAAGATCGATCCATGAGCTCCGCGCTGCTCGCGATCGGACGCCGCCGGACGACGGCGGAGCGTCGCCGCGACCGGGAGCGGGACATCATCCGGGCCACCCGCGAGCTGTTCGACGAGCGGGGCACGATCGACGCCCAGATCGACGATATCGCCAAACGGGTCGGGATCAACAAGGCGCTGATCTACCGGCACTTCGCCGGCAAGGAGGAGCTGTTCGCGCTCACCCTGGTCGACTACCTGGGCGAGCTGGACGAGCGCCTCGCCGCCGTCGACAGCGCCCGTAAGGCCCCCCTCAACCGGCTGCGAGCACTCAGCGAGGTGTTCGTCGACTTCTGCCTCGAGTATCCGGCGTTCGCCGACTGCGCGATGAGTCTGCTGCGCCGGACCGGCGAGGAACTCTTCGGCGAGATCACCGAGCCGGTGATGATGAAACTGGGCACGGCGATGGCCACCGCGCTGGAGCGGATCGCGGCGATCCTCAAGGCCGGTCAGCAGTCGGGGGTGTTCGACGAGGTCGACACCGACTACCTGGCCAACCACCTCTACACCCAGACGCTCGGGTCGTTGCACATGGCAAGAGTCGGGTTGATCGTGTCGAGCGGGCAGCCGGGGCATCCGGTCGTGCATCATGCCGATATCGCCACCGTCCGGGCGACCGCGATCACCGCCACGCTCGCAACCGCAGTCGGCCGTAAAGCCCTTCCCACGGCCAACGGCAAACCCAGAACCAACAGCAAATCCTCGCGGTCCAGCAGAGCAGGAGAGAAATCGTGACCGAGACCCGCAAGGTCGCCGTTGTCGCCGGCAACAGGATTCCATTCGCCCGGCAGGACAAGACCTACCGGCACGCGTCCAACTCCGACATGCTCACCGCCGCCCTCAACGGCCTGGTCGACCGGTCCGGCCTGGGCGGCCAGGAGCTCGGCGAGGTCGTCGCCGGCGCCGTGCTCAAGCACGCCCGCGACTGGAACATGGTCCGCGAGGTCGTCCTCGGATCCAAGCTCGCGCCCACGACCCCGGCGTACGACATCCAGCAGGCCTGCGGCACCGGGCTCGAGGCGGCGATCCTGGTCGCCAACAAGATCGCCCTCGGCCAGATCGACGCGGGGATCGCGGGCGGCGTCGACACGGCCAGCGACGCGCCGATCGCGGTGAACGACCGGCTGCGCAACATCCTGCTCGACCTCAACCGGGCCAAGACCTACCCGGATCGCCTCAAAGTGCTGGCGCGCGTACGGCCGAAGGACGTCGTACCGGAGATCCCACGCAACGCCGAGCCGCGGACCCGCAAGTCGATGGGTGACCACGCGGCCCTGACCGCGCTGGAGTGGGGTATCACCCGGGAAGCGCAGGACGAGCTCGCGTACCGCTCCCACATCAACCTCGCCAAGAGCTACGACCGAGGCTTCCAGAACGACCTGATCACGCCGTACCTGGGCCTGGAGACGGACCAGAACCTGAGGCCCGACACCACCCTGGAGAAGCTGGCCAAGCTCAAGACCGTCTACGGCAAGGGCGAGACCGCGACGATGACGGCGGGCAACTCGACCCCGCTCACCGACGGCGCATCCGCCGTACTGCTGGCCACCGACGAGTGGGCGACCGAGCGCGGACTGCGGCCGCTCGCCTACCTGACCCACTCGCAGACCGCCGCGGTCGACTACGTGAAGGGCGCCGAGGGCCTGCTGATGGCTCCCGCGTACGCCGTACCACGCATGCTGGCCCGGGCTGGACTGACGCTGCAGGACTTCGACTACTACGAGATCCACGAGGCGTTCGCATCCCAGGTGTTGTCCACCCTGAAGGCGTGGGAGGATCCGATCTTCTGCAAGGAACGGCTCGGTCTGGACGCGCCGCTGGGCGAGATCGACCGCGACAAGCTGAACGTGAACGGCAGCTCGCTGGCCGCGGGCCACCCGTTCGCGGCGACCGGCGGGCGGATCGTCGCCGCACTGGCCAAGCAACTGGACGAGAACGGCGGCGGCCGGGGCCTGATCTCGATCTGCGCCGCGGGCGGCCAGGGTGTCGTCGCCATCCTCGAGAAGTAGGAGCTGAGATGACGGACCGCTACCAGACCTTCACCCGGACGCCGCTCGGCCAGACCCTGGTGAAGAACCTGGGTCTGCCCGACCCGACTCCCCTGCCGCGCTGGATCGACGGCGCGCCGGTGATCGACGGGCCGGTGGTGTTCGGCGCGATCTCCGAGACTGACACCGGGAAGGCGATCCAGGCCCTGCTGCGGGATATCGGCGCATCCTTCAGTACGGCGACCGAGGGCATCGCCTCCAGCGAGATCCGGCCGAAGGCACTCGTCTTCGACGCGACCGGCGCGACCTCGACCGCCGAGCTGACGAGCCTGCAGCGCTTCTTCTCCCCCGTCATCCGCCAGCTCGCGCCCGCCGGCCGGGTGATCGTGGTCGGCCGGACGCCGGAGCTCGCGCAATCACCGGAGCAGCAGATCGCTCAGCGCGCGCTGGAGGGCTTCACCCGCTCGCTCGGCAAGGAGGTCAAGCGCGGCGCGACGGTGAATCTGGTGTACGTCGCTCCGGACGCACACGAGCAACTGGATTCGACACTCCGCTTCTTCCTGTCGCCCAAGTCGGCGTACGTCGACGGCCAGGTCGCCAGGATCGGGACCGGACCGCTGGTCAGCAACGGCCCGGATCACCCGCTGGCCGGCAAGGTCGCCCTGGTGACGGGTGCGGCCCGCGGTATCGGTGCCGCGATCGCCGACATCCTGGCCCGTGACGGCGCGACCGTGATCGGCGTCGACGTGCCGCAGAACGCGGACGCGCTCCGCAAGGTGATCTCCAGGATCGGCGGCAGCGAACTGCTGCTCGACGTCACCGCGGTCGACGCGCCGCAACGGATCGCCGCGCACGCGCAGGAGCAGTACGGCGGTCTCGACATCGTCGTCCACAACGCCGGCATCACCCGGGACAAGCGGCTGGCGAACATGCGCACCGACGCCTGGGACGCCGTACTCGATGTGAACCTGCGCGCGCCCGAGCGGATCACAAGTCATCTGCTCGAGTCCGGCGCGCTGCGCGACGGCGGCTCGGTCATCGGGGTCGCGAGTATCGCCGGGATCGCGGGGAACAACGGCCAGACGAACTACGCGACCTCCAAGGCCGGTGTGATCGGTCTGGTCCAGGCGCTCGCGCCGAAGCTGGCGGAGCGGCAGATCCGGATCAACGCGGTCGCACCGGGCTTCATCGAGACCGAGATGACCGCGAAGGTTCCGTTCACGATCCGCGAGGTCGGCCGCCGGATCAACTCGCTGCAGCAGGGCGGGCTGCCGATCGATGTAGCCGAAACGATCGCCTGGTTCGCCGACCCGGCCTCGGCCGGTGTGACCGGCAACGTGGTCCGCGTCTGCGGCCAGAGCATGCTGGGTGCGTGACATGCCGACTCGACGGTACGACGACTCCCCCGGCTTCGGCGCGCTCTACGCCCGGACCGTGAAGGCCACGCTGCGTCGCGCGGACTACGAGCCGGACGCCGACGGCCTCACCCTCGAGCTGCCCCGATCCGCGATCGATCAGGACCACTTGGCGGCGTACCGAGATGTCACCGGCTTCACCGCCGGGCCGGCGCTACCGGTGACGTACCCGCACGTCCTGGCGTTCCCGCTGCACCTGGACCTGATGTCCGACCCGTCGTTCCCCTACAAGCCGATGGGGATCGTGCACCTGTCGAACACGATCAGCCAGCTGCAGCCGATCCCGATCCACGCCGAGCCGGCCATCCGGGTGCACAGTACGGCGGAACGCCCGCATCCGAAGGGCACGGTCTTCGACGTGATCAGCGAGGTCAGCGTCGACGGCGAGGTCGTCTGGACCGACCTGACCACACTGCTCAGCCGCTCCACCGGCAACGAGAACGCACACGTCGACCTGCTCCCGGATCCCAAGCTCGACCCGGCCGCATGGTGGGACCTGCGCGGGAACCTCGGCCGCCGGTACGCATCCGCGTCCGGCGATCGGAACCCGATCCACCTGTTCAAACTGACCGCCCAGGCGTTCGGGTTCCCCCGCCAGATCGCGCACGGCATGTGGGCCAAGGCCGCCTCGCTCGCCTCGATGCAGCGCGTTGCGAAGCTCCCAGATGCTTTCACGGTCCGCGTCGACTTCCGCAAGCCGCTGCTGCTCCCCTCCCGGGTCCAGTTCGGCTACAAGACGTCCGGCAAGATCACCGACTTCGCCGTGTACGACGAGCGCCGCGAGCTCACCCACCTGGTCGGCCGGCTCCAGGCACACTGACCGGCCTCGACCTTCTCTCGACTACGCCGAGGAAGTGGAGGACACTCCGAGCCAGGAGGGGTGGTCATGATAGGTGCACTGTTACTCGGTTTGGTCTGCGGAGTTCTGGCCCGGATGCTCGTCCCCGGTGATGCCTTCCGGCACATGAGCGGGCCGAAGTCCTGGCTTGTTTCGATCGGACTCGGTTTGCTCGGAGCCCTGCTCGGCTACTTGATCTTCACGCTGGGCCTCGGCATCGGTGACACCGACATCTTCGACTGGGGCGGCCTGGTGGGTGCCCTGATCGGGACGATCATCGTGGTGCCGATCGCGACCATGATCCTGCGACGGCGCTCGCACAGTCCGACCTGACCCATCAGCTGAGCTCGCCTGCTGGTTGAAGCGAGGGCGGTTGGCACCTGGCGCGGAGGTCGTCGAGGACTACCGCGATCTCCGCTGGGTCGAACCGCTGTCCATCCCGTTGGCGGAGGGCGATGAGTCCGTCGGCGGCCTCGCGCGCGCCGATGACGGCCTGGTACGGCGCCAGCCGGTTCTCGCGGATGCGAGCACCGAGACTGCCCTCGTCGGCATGCGCGACCTCAACCCGCAGACCGCGATGCGACGCCCGCCGGGCAACCTCGACGGCGAGCTTCTCCTCATCATCGGAGATCGGCAGTACGACGAGTTGCACCGGAGCAAGCCAAGCCGGGAAGGCGCCGCCGTGTACCTCGATCAGCTGGGCGACGGCACGTTCGATGCTGCCCACGATCGCGCGATGCACCATCACCGGACGGTGTTTGTTGCCGTCGGCACCGACGTACTCGAGGCCGAAACGCTCCGGCTGGTGGAAGTCGATCTGCACGGTCGACAGGCTGAACTCGCGCCCGGCCGAGTCCGCCAACTGGATGTCGATCTTCGGCCCGTAGAACGCGGCGTCGCCGGGCGACTCCTCGTAGTCCATCCCGGCGTTGTCGAGCACCTCGCGGAGCAGTCCGGCCGCCTGATCCCAGCTCGCGGCATCACCGACGTACTTGCTGCTCGGGCTATCGAAATCAGCGTCCTCCGACGGCAGCGCCAGGACGTAGCGCGACGCGCTGATACCCATGTCTTCGTACGCCCGATTGATCAGGCCGAGCGCGTTGCCGGCCTCCTCGGCGACCTGGTCGAGACTGCAGAAGATGTGCGCGTCGTTGAGCTGCATGGCGCGGACCCGGCTCAGGCCGCCGATCGCTCCGGACAGCTCGGCGCGATACTGCCCACCGAGCTCGGACAGCCGCAGCGGAAGCTCGCGGTAGCTGTGTGAGCGGGACCGGTACATCAGCGCGTGGTGCGGGCAGATGCTCGGTCGCAGTACGAGCTGCTCGCCGCCCATCTCCATTGGCGGGTACATGTCGTCGCTGTACTTCGCCCAGTGGCCCGAGATCTCGTACAGCTCGCGCTTGGCGAGGACAGGTGAATACACCTGCTGATAGCCGGCTCTTCGTTCCACCTCGGCGATGTAGCTCTCCAAGGCATGGCGAACGGCGGCACCCGCAGGCAACCAGTAGGGCAGACCCGCTCCGATCAACGGGTCAGAGTCGAACAGGCCGAGCTCTCGGCCGATCTTGCGGTGGTCGTACATGGTGTGGCTCCTCGAATGGTTGGGGCGAGGAACCACAGAGCACGACAAAGCCCCGGGGCATTCGCCCCGGGGCTTTGTCAGACAGTCAGGTGTCAGCGCGCCGGGACATACTCCGGCGTCGTCGTGACTACAGCGCGCTGCAACATGTCTCCAACGATATCAGAGGAACCGGGAGAGGAAGGCCCGAGTTCTTTCGTGCTGTGGATTGTCGATCACCTGCTCCGGTGTCCCCTGCTCGACCACTTGTCCGTCGTCCATGAACACCACCCGGTCCGCGGCCTCCCGCGCGAAGCTGATCTCGTGGGTGACCACGACCATCGTCAACCCGGCCGTCGCGAGCTTCTTCATCGTCACCAGCACCTCGCCGACCAGCTCCGGGTCGAGCGCCGACGTCGGCTCGTCGAACAGCATCAGCTTCGGCCGCATCGCCAGCGCCCGGGCGATCGCGACCCGCTGCTGCTGACCACCGGACAGCTGCCGCGGGTACGACTTCTCCCGGCCGGCCAGTCCGACCTCGTCGAGCAGCTGGACCGCCCGCGCGGTCGCCTCTCGACGACCTTCCCCGAGGACGGCCATCGGCGCTTCGATGATGTTCTCCAGCGCCGTCATGTGCGGGAACAGGTTGAACTGCTGGAACACCATCCCGATGTCCCGACGCCGCCGGGCGATCTCGTTCGCCGACAACTCGTGCAGCCTGCCGTTGCGTACGTCGTACCCGACGTCTCGGCCGTCGACCGTGATCCGGCCGGCGTCGAGTGACTCGAGCAGGTTGACGCAGCGCAGGAAGGTCGACTTGCCCGAGCCCGACGGCCCGAGTACGACGACTGTCTCGCCCGACGCGACGTCGAGGTCGATGCCGGACAGGACTTCGGTGTGGCCGAAGCTCTTCCGTACGCCGCGAGCCTGCAATACCGCTGTGGTCATGCTGCACTCCCCTGCTGGGCCTTGGGCCGGATCCGGAGGAAGTCCCAGAAGCTGGGTGCCTGGTGCCGGGCGCCGCGGTTGTAGTGCCGTTCGATGAAGGACTGGACGACGTACAGGACCGAGGTGACCGCGAGGTACCACAGGCAGACCACGATCAGCATCGGGATCGTCTCGAACGTCCGGTTGTAGATCGACTGCGCGGTGTAGAGCAGGTCGGACAGCGCGATCACGCTGACCAGCGCGGTCGCCTTCACCATGCTGATCACCTGGTTGCCGGTCGGCGGCACGATGAAGCGCATCGCCTGCGGCAGGATGATCCGCTTCATGATCCGCGTGTTCGTCATGCCGAGCGCCTGGCCGGCCTCCTTCTGACCGGGGTCGACCGACAGCAGGCCGCCACGGACGATCTCGGCCATGTACGCACCCTCGTTCAGGCCGAGGCCGAGGATCGCCGCCAGCAACGGCGTGATCAGGGTGTTCGTGTCGAAGCTGGCGAAGACCGGTCCGAACGGGATGCCGAGGTTCAGTTGCGGCAGCAGCGCGGACAGGTTGTAGAAGAAGATCAGCTGGACCAGCGTCGGCGTACCGCGGAAGAACCAGATGTAGACACCGGCCGCGCCGCGCAGCAGAGGGTTGGCCGAGATCCGGCAGACCGCGAGCAGTACGCCGAGGACGACGCCGATCACCATCGCGACCACGGTCAGCATCAGTGTGACGCCGAGGCCGCGCACGATCGACTCGGCCCGCAGCCAGCTCCAGACCACGTCCCAGCCGAAGTTCTCGTTGGTGACCAGCATCTTCACCAGTTGCGCGGCGAACACCAGGACGACGAACGCCGACAGCCAGCGCCACGGATGTTTGCGCCGCGCGGCGTTGCGGACGTCGAGGTCGACGCCGGCCGGCGGAGCGTCCTGCACGGTTGTCACCATGATCAGCTCTTCCCGAGGTTGAGGCCCGGTGTGGGCAGTTTGTTCTGCTCCAGCCCCCACTTGGTCATGATCGCGTCATAGGTGCCGTTGGCATGCAGTTTCTCGATCGCGGCGAGCAGTACGTCGGCCAGCGGCGAACCGACCGGCACCAGTGCGCCCTGGAACAGGTCCTCGAAACCGTTGCCCTTGCCAACACCCGCCAACTCCAGCTTGCCACCGGACTGCGCGACGAAGTAGGTCAGCGGTGCCTGCGAGGAGAAGACCGCGTCGGCCCGGTCGGACTGGACCGCGAGGATCGACGACGGCTGGTCCTTGTACGACTGGACGTCGACCGCCGGCTTCCCGGCGGCGACACACTTGGTCGACTGCGCCTTGATCACCTTCTCCGCGGACCCGGCCGCCTGGACCGCGACCCGCTTTCCGCAGGCGGTGTCGAGACCGTCGATACCCTTCGGGTTCCCCTTGTGGACGGCGAAGACGACGTACTCCTGGACGTAGTCGATGAACGTCGCCTGCTTCTGCCGCTCGACGAAGTCACCGGTCGGACCCATGTCCAGGTCGTACCGGCCGGCCTGCATACCGGACAGCACGCTGGCGAGGCCGTCCACGGTGGTGTGCTCGATCTGGATGCCGAGCAGCTGGCCGACCGCCTGGGACAGGTCGGCGGTGGCGCCCTCGACCGGCGCACCCTTGTCGGTGCCGACGATCACGTACGGCGGGAACGAGCCGTTGTTGACGGCAACGATCTTGCCGGCCGTCTTGACCTTGGCCGGCAGCTTGTCCTGCAGGGCCTTGTCGACCTGCTGCTGCGGGATCGCGGCGGCCGGGGCCTTCGCGTCGCTGCCGGACGTGGGTACCGGGTCGGCGGTGCAGGCGGTGACGCCGAGCAGGCTCGTGGCCAGCAGGGCGACGGCGGTTGTGCGGGGGACGGACACGACTACTCCTACGCTTCAGCTGGTGGGGACAGCTTCAACTGGTCGGGGGGTGGGGCTGACGGTGAAGCGCCGGTTGATCAGGACCGGCAGGCGGTGGCGGGCGTCGGTCAGACGCTGCGCGGAGACGACGGCCGAGATGGTGGCCGGTTCCTCTCCCGCCTGGGCGAGCGGGACACCGAGCGGGTCCACGATCAGACTCTGCCCGATGTTGCGTTGACCGCATTCACCGCTGGCGACGACGTACACGGTGTTCTCCAGTGCACGGGCGGTAACCAGGGTCTGCCAGTGGTGTTCCTTGAGCGGTCCCTTCACCCACGCGGCCGGGAGCACGAGTACGTCGGCTCCTTGCAGGGTAAGCAGACGGGCCAACTCCGGGAAACGGACGTCGTAACAGGTCATCAGACCGACCTTGAATCCGTTGACGTCGATCAGCTCGGGTACGACGTCAGCCGGCGTCACGTTGTCGGACTCCAGTTGGCTGAACGCGTCGTACAGGTGGAGTTTGCGGTAGAGGCCGGTGATCTCGCCGTTCTTGATGACGACCAGGGTGTTGTACGGCTTGTCGTTGCCGGACTTCTCGTGGATGCCGACGACGACGGTGACGCTGAGACCTTCGGTCGCTGCGCGGAGTCCTTCGACGAACGGGCCGTCGAGGGGCTGGGCGTGTTCGCGGATGCGTTCGCGTTCCTCGATGAAGCGGGCGAGCACGCCTTCGGGGAGCACCAGGAGATCTGTGCCGTCGGCTTCGGCCTGCTTGATCAGGCCGGCGGCCGTCTCGAGGTTCTCCTGCCAGTCGATGCTCGCGACGAACTGCGCGGCCGCGACGTTCAGCGTGCTCATGCGGTCTTCTCCAAAGGGTCGATCTGGTACGGGAAGAGGTCCCCATCCGGGACGGGATGCGCGAGCAGTTCCTGGGCGACGAGTTCGTCCTGGAAGGCGGCGACCATCCGGCGGTCGGGTGAGACGCCGTACGGCATCCAGTCGGATCCGAAGACCTTCGTGGTGATGCCAACCTCCTCGTTGTGCCAGGGCGTGACGTCCATCAGCTTGTTCCTGCGCTGGAAGCTGAGCTGCTTGGCCTGCTCGAACAAGTCGGTGAGTTGCTGGGCGATCTCGGGCCGGGCGTCGAGAACTTCCTTGCGCAAGGCCAGCAGATGGATGCCGGGGATGAAGCCGTGGCGGCGGTAGTACTCGCGCTCCTCGGCGCGGGTGTCGCGGAAGAGGGGGCGGAACGGCGAGTCCTCGTCGTGGAAGCCGGGTGGCATGAACGGGCTCATCACGGCGTCCAACTCTTTGTCCTGCAGCAGGTCCACCAAGCGGGCGCCGTCCTTGGTGTGGCGGATATTGTTGCCAACGGCAACGCCGCCGATGCGGTCGACGACGGGGTGGGCGCTGGTGAGCGGGCCGACCTGCCAGTCCGCGTCGTGGATGCCGACGCCTGCCTCGGCGAGGATCGCGCGGGTCCAGGTGTTGCCGCTGTCCGGCCAGCCGGTCAGGCCGATCCGGGCGCCTTTGAGATCGGCCGCGGTCTCGGCGGTCGAGTCGCGCCGCACGATGATGCAGCGATGCCGGAAGCCGCGCATCAGGAATACCGGCAACGCGACCACGCGATCGTCGCCGGCCGCTCTGGCCCGGACGTACCGGCTGAACGACGTCTCGCCGCCGTCGTACTCCGGTGACGACCAGAGATCTGGCGTCGTCTCCAACCGGGTCACGGCCGGACCGGGTACGTCGCCGAGGGCCAGCGGGATCACGTGGTCCCAATGGCGAACGCCGAGCTCAAGCTTCACGCGGTGTCATTCCTTCGCTGCCGGGACACTCTCGTGGGGTCCGGGGTGGTCCGCGACGCCGCTGTCGCGAGGGGGAATGTTCGGTAGCCTATGTTCAGCGCGATTGCTCGAACAATGATCTCGAATGTTACTGATCAAAAACCAGGCAAACCGGGCCTTTCGACCGCGGGCATCGCGCAGTCGGAGGAACCGGGTGCGAGAGGGAGGATCCGCATGGCCGAAGACGTCCCGCCCCAGGACGGCCCGGCGGTCTCGTCGGCGTGGCTGGCCGAGCAGATCACCGAGGCCAGCGCGGCCGGTATAGCGGCCGCGATCGCCCGCCTGGTCCGGCACGGTGAACTCGCTCCCCAGACGAGGCTCCCGACCGTCCGGGCTCTCGCGCCGCGGCTGGACGTGAGCCCGGCGACTGTGTCCGCCGCCTGGGCGACCCTGCGCAAGCAACGCGTCGTGGCCGGCGGCGGCCGACAGGGCACCTGGGTGCTCGGCGGCCTCGCGGTCCCCCGCCCGGCTCGCTACGAGAACATCTCCCGCCTCTGGCCGAACCAGACCCTCAACCTGTCCCGCGCCGTCCCGGACCCGGCACTGCTCCCGAGCATGTCCCCCGCCTTCATCCACGCCCTCCGCGACCCTGACGTGCACTCGTACGACGTCGTGTCGATCAGCGGACCGCTGCGCGCCGCCGCCGAGCACACCTGGCCCTTCAAGACCGACAACTGGATGTGCGTGAACGGCGGCTACGAAGGCCTCCTGCTGCTCATGCGTACGACGGTCGTCCCGGGCGAACACGTGGCCATCGAGGACCCGGCCACCCCACGACTGCTCGACATCCTCGACAACGTCGGCGCTCGCGCCGTACCCGTCGCAACCGATGCGGAAGGCCCGATCCCATCGTCCTTGCGGGACGCACTCCGGCTCGATCCGGTCGCGTTCGTCTACGAGCCGAGGAGCAGCTCATATCTCGGCGCCTCGGTGACACCTGAGCGGCGTGACGAGTTGGCGGCGCTGCTCGCCGGCACGGACACACTCGTGGTCGAGGACGACGGGCTCGGTGAGCTGAGCGCCTTCGACTACCACGGTGTCGCGGAGTTACTGCCGGATCAGAGCGTCCTCGTCCGTAGCTACTCCAAGTCGCACTCCCCCGACCTCCGCCTCGGCGTCATGGCCGGCGCTGCCGAACCGATCGAACGAGTGCGCGTCTACCGCCAGTTCGGCTCAGGCTGGACCAGTCGCCTTCTCCAGAACGCCCTGGCCTGGCTCCTTCAGGATGAGAAGTCGCAAGCCACGGTCGCCGCCGCGCGGACGACGTACCAGAAACGTCGAGAGCACCTCGCCGATCTCCTCGCCTCCCGAGGCATGACGACAACCGGTGTGGACGGTCTCGCGATCTGGGTCCCGGTCCGCAGCGAACACGAGGCCCTACTGGTGCTGGCCTCGCACGGAATCGCCGTGGCCGGTGCGAGCGCCAGCTGGACCAAGGCCGCCCCGCCCGCGATCCGCATCGCCACCGGCCTCCCGATCCCCGAAGCCGACCGCGTCGCCGACGCCATCGCCCTCGCGGTCCAAGCCCGCTAGCTCGACTCGCTGGGTGCTCCCGGAAGCGCGCCGAACTGGTGAGCTGCCAGGAAGCCGCCCACTTAGTCGAGGTCCAGGCCGACCGGGCGGATGAGGCCTTCTTGGGCTACGGAGGCGATGAGGTGGCCGTCCTCGGTGAAGAGGCGGCCGGTGGCGAAGCCGCGGGCGCCGGAGGCCGACGGGGAGGCCTGGTCGTAGAGGAGCCACTCGTCGGCGCGGAAGGGGCGGTGGAACCAGAGGGCGTGGTCGAGGGAGGCGGGCTGGATGCGGCGGTCGCCGATGACGATGCCGTGCGGGAGCAAGCTTGCCCCTAGCAACGTCAGGTCGCTCGCATAGGCCAGAACGCAAGCGTGCAAGGCGGGATCGTCGGGAAGCTTGCCTGCGGCCCTGATCCAGAACTGGCGGCCGGTGACACCGGCCAGGCGTACGTCGAGCGCCGCCCACTCCTTGTCCCAGTCGGCCGCCTTGCGGCCCGAGCGCGCCTCGAAGACAGAGGCCAGCGTCGGCGCCTCGTCCGGGGAAACCAGGTCGCCCGGCATCGGGTCCTGATGGTCCAGACCTTGCTCTGGACGCTGGAAGGAGGCCGACATGTAGAAGATCGGCTTGCCGTTCTGCGACGCGACCACCCGGCGACTGCTGAACGAACCACCGTCGCGGGTCGGCTCCGGTCGGTAGATGATCGGCACCGACGTGTCCCCGCCACGCAGGAAGTACCCGTGCAGCGAGTGCACGGTCCGCTCGGGCTCGACCGTCCGGCTCGCCGCGGCCAGCGCCTGCCCGAGCACCTGACCACCGAACACGCGTTGCATCGAGGTCTGCGGCTGCCGTCCGCGGAACAGGTCGACGTCGATCTTCTCGAGGTCGAGCAACTCGACCAGGTCCTCCAGCGACTCGGGCATGCCTCATCCTGACAGGTCCAGGAGGTACGACGAGGTGCGATCGGCACCGGCGGACGTCGTACCGGCTGTGGTTCCGGTCACGCGGACTCTTTCGGTGAGGTTTCGGTGGCCGTCGGTAGGCTATGGTTGAACGCTCAATCACCAAACCTGTTGAGGAGAAATCTGTGAGCCTGACCCGCAATGCCGCCGCCCGCGACCTCGTCCTGCTGCTCTCGAGGATCGGGCTGGGCATCGTCTTCATCGCGCACGGCTGGCAGAAGTTCCGCACCAACGGCCTGGACGGTACGGCCGCCATGTTCGACAAGATGGGCGTGCCCGCGCCGACGCTGTCCGCCTACTACGCGACCGGCATCGAACTGCTGGGTGGGATCGCGCTGATCCTCGGTCTGCTGACGCCGGCGGTCGGCGTACTGCTGGCGCTGGACATGGTCGGCGCGCTGGCGTTCGTCCACCTGTCCAACGGCGTCTTCGTCGCGGACGGCGGTTGGGAGCTGGTCGGCGTACTCGGACTGCTGTCGCTGACGCTGGCGGTCGTCGGCGCCGGCCGGGTCAGCCTGGACAGCATCTTCAACCGCTCCTCCGGCCGGGCAAAAGTCGCAGCCTGACAACCCCTGAACAAGATCCGGGGGCCTGGGACAGGTAATAACGTGTCCCAGGCCCCCAGATCCTGTTCAAGCCCCAAGCCCTGCGCCGCGCGCGGGGCTACTTGTCGTCTTCGCGGTTGAGTTCGGCGAGGAACTGCTCGACCTCGGCGCCCAGCTCGTCGGCTGACGGGGTGGAGCCGGCCAGGAGACTGCCACGGCTCAGTGAGCCGGCGGCTGCGTCGTACTGCGTCTCGAGGGCGTTCACGACCGCGCTCGCGTCCTCCGATGCCTCGACCTGCTCGTCGACCATGCGGCCGGTGACGGCAGCCTCGTCGAGCAGGGCCTTGCTAGGGAGGAGCAGGCCGGTTGCCGCCGAGATCGCGTGGACCAGCGCTAGCGCGGCGCCAGGGAAGCGGTTCTCGGCCAGGTAGTGCGGGACGTGGACCGCGAAGCCCATCGCGTCCTTGCCGGCCTCGCCCAGCCGCACCTGCAGCATCGTGCCGGCGCTCGCGGGCAGCCGCATCTCGCCGTCCCAGATGTTCGACCGGGTGACCAGCTCGGGCCGGGTCGCGTGTGCGGTCAGTCCGAGCGGGCGGGTGTGCGGGACGCCCATCGGGATGCCGTGGACGCCGACCGTGAGCGTCACGTTGTACCGATCGATCAGCTGCCGGACCGCGCCGGCGAACCGATTCCAGTGGTTGTCCGGCTCGACGCCTTCGAGCAGCAGGAACTCGACGCCCGCGTCGTCCTTCAGCAGGTGCAGGTTCAGCCGCGGCGGGGTGTAGTCGATGAACCGGTCCTCGGCGAACGTGACCTCAGGCCGCCTGGCCCGGTAGTCGTGCAGGAGGTCGACGTCGAACCGCGCGAGCAGCCGGCTGTCCAGCACCTCGAGCAGGTGGTCGGCCGTGACCCGGCCCGCCTGACCCGCGTCCATGAATCCGTCCAGCGAATGCACCAGCACCTTCGGCGTCGCCGCCGTGCCGGTCGCCACCGACTCGTCGACGATCTCGTAGAGGTCGTCCGGTCGCAGCATCGTCGTCTCCTTCATCGTGGCCAACAGGGCGGGAAGGCCCCTTGATCCTGCCCTCTCCCCTGTTAACGCTTGCCCTCCGCCCACAAATTCCGGCACCGGAATCTTTAAGGTTCTTTTCACAATTCGGCACCGGGGAAGACAGCATTGGAAAGCGCTTGCTAGGTTGGCTGGTGTGAGCAGCGAACCAGACTCCGCCCTGACCGTCATGCTGGCTATGAACGACGCCAGCCGGGCTCGCGTCCTCGTCCCCCGGGTGATGGCCCGGTTGGAGGCGACCGCGACCGTTCTCCCGGTCGGTCCTGGCACGACGTTCCTCGACGACCGGGAGGTCCTGGCCGCGCTGCCCGACGTCGACGTACTGCTGACCGGGTGGGGGTGCCCGCGGATCAGTCCGGAGGTGCTGGAGGCGGCGCCGAAGCTGCAGGCGATCCTGCACGCGGCGGGTTCGGTGAAGGCGATCGTCGCGCCGGAGGCGTTCGACCGGGGCGTCCAGGTGTCCTCGGCCGCGCACGCCAACGCGCTGCCGGTGGCCGAGTTCACCGTCGCGGCCGTCGTCCTGGCCGGAAAGCGGGCGTTCCGGCTGGCGGCGCAGTACCGGATCGACCGGAGGAAGACGGATCCGCACGGGATGCCGGGCAGCTACGGTACGACGGTCGGCCTGCTGGGCGCATCGCGGATCGGCCGGATGGTCGCCGAGCGCCTGCGCACCTTCGACCTGCACGTACTGATCAGCGACCCCTATCTGACTCAGTCCGAGGCGGCCGACCTCGGAGCCGAACTGGTCGGCAACGACGAACTCTTCGGCCGCAGCGACATCCTCAGCGTGCACGCGCCACTGCTTCCGGAGACCACTGGCCTCGTGGACGCGCGCCTGCTGGGGTTGCTGCGGGACGGCTCGGTGCTGATCAACACCGCCCGCGGCAAGATCATCGACGCGGCCGCGCTCGAGCGTGAATGCGTGTCCGGGCGGATCGACGCCGTCCTCGATGTGACCGATCCGGAGCCGTTGCCGCCGGACTCGCCGCTGCTCGACCTGCCGAACGTCTTCGTCACCCCGCACGTCGCCGGTGCCGTCGGCAACGAGATCGCCCGCCTCGGCGAACTCGCCGTCAGTGAGCTGGAGCGCCTCACCACCGGCCAGCCCCTGCAACACGCCATCAGCCCCGCCGATCTCGGGAGACTTGCATGACCGCACTCATGGCCGGGCCTCCGGTGCCGGCGGGGTCATGGGGCCTTGGCTCCCGGTCTTCCCTCGTCACTCCAGTCGCTTCGCTCCCTTCATTCCTCAGTCCATACCGGGAGGCCCCATGACCCGCCTCGTTCTGCCTGATACCGATCGTGTTCTGTCCCGTCAGACCGGGTGGAGCCGGGCGCATTGGGAGGCTCTGGCCGACCACCTGCTCGACTCGCTCGTGCCGTACTTCTCGCCCGGTGCGTCGCTGATCGCGCTGCCCGGCCGGCCGAGCCGATCCGGTACGGCGTCCGACGCCCTCGAGGGCTTCGCGCGGTCGTTCATGCTGGCCGCCTTCCGCATCGCCGGCGTACAGGGCAAGGGCTGTGAGCAGCTGATCGAGCGGTACGCCCGTGGTGTGGCGAACGGCGCGAACCCGGACCACCCGGAGGCGTGGCTGCGGCTCACCCCGCGCTCGCAGCAGATGGTCGAGGCCGCCGCGATCGCGGTCGCGCTGCACGAGACGCGCGAGTGGATCTGGGACCGCCTCGACACCCGGGCGCAGGAGCACGTGGCGGAGTGGCTCGGCGGGTTCAACGGGTCGACCACGCACGACAACAACTGGCGGCTGTTCCAGGTCGTGAGCGAACAGTTCCTCGCGTCGGTCGGAGCGCCGTACTCGCAGGAGGACATCGACGGCGGGCTGGACCGGATCGAGGACTGGTACGTCGGTGACGGCTGGTACTCGGACGGCGACGGGCAGAACTTCGACAACTACATCGGCTGGGCCATGCACCTCTACCCGGGGTTGTGGACGCGGATGGCGGCTGCCACGCCCGGTGCGGCGTACGAGGACCGGCTGAAGCTGTACCGCGAGAGGCTCCAGCTGTTCCTGGAGGACGCCGTGCATCTGGTCGGCAACGACGGTGCACCGCTGTACCAGGGTCGGTCACTGACCTATCGGATGGCTGCGGCTACGCCGTACTGGATGGGCGCGTTGCTGGACGCCACTCCCCTGGCGCCCGGGCAGACGCGGCGGCTGTGCTCCGGGATCGCCCGGCACTTCGTGCAGCACGGTGTGCCGGATGAGCGCGGGCTGCTGACGTTGGGGTGGTACGACACCTTCCTGCCGACCACACAGCAGTACTCCGGACCTGGCTCGCCGTACTGGGCGTCGAAGGGGTTCATCGGGCTGGTGCTGCCGCCGGAGCATCCGGTGTGGACCGAGCCGGAGGGTTCGGTGCCTCTGGACGATGCAGACCAGGTACGGGCGATGCCGGCGCCGGGGTGGATCGTGCACGCGAGCCGGCACGACCAGGTCGTGCAGCTGGTGAACCACGGTGCCGACCACGCGCCGGTGGCCGAGCCTGAGGGTGTGGAGCCGGAGGGCGATCCGCACTACAACCGGTTGGCGTACGCGAACCACGCGGGTCCGGAGCTGTCCGACCACGCGCCGCGGATCGACAACCTGATCTCGCTGGTCGACGCGGACGGGCGGTCGAGCTCGCGCGGGCGGATCCGGCGGATCTCGGTCAGCGGGCGTACGGCGTCGTCGTGGCACAAGGCGTGGCTGGGATCGGACGGCCCGTGGCGGATCGACACGACCTCGGTCGTGCACGGTGGCTGGGAGATCCGGTGCGCGCTGGTCGAGGGACCGGCGGGTGCGATGGTGCGTAGCGGTGGGTTCGCGGTCGCCGGCGAGTCTTTGCCTGAGGCAACTGCCGGGGATCGGTGGGTGTCGGCGCGGAACGACGACGGGCTGCTGTCGGCGGTGGTCGGTTTGCACGGGTACGACGAAGCCGGAGTACACCGTGGACTGGGTGCGAACGCCTACGGTACGCACTCGGCGACGCCGTACCTGACGGCTCCGCACGGCGGCGATCCGCTCGTGCTGGTGAGCGCCGTACTGCTGACCCGGGACGCGCTCCGGCCCGAAGCGCTTGCCGAAGGCATCAATATCGCGGTCGACGGCACCACCGTCCGGATCAGCCTGCCCGGCGCCGGTGACGAGGTGGTCGAACTGGGACCGAACCGAGCGGGTTAGGCGAGCCTCGCCAACGGTGAGAAATCCACCCGCGGCCACTAGATTGGCGGAATGAGCACGTACGAGAAACTTCTGCAAGAACAGATCCGTAACGAATTCACGGCGTCACAGCAGTATGTGGCAGTGGCTGTCTGGTACGACGACCAGGATCTTCCGCAGCTGGCCTCGCACTTCTACAAGCAGGCCCTGGAAGAGCGCAACCACGCGATGATGATGGTGCAGTACCTGCTGGACAAGGACGTCCGGCCGCACGTCCCGGGCGCCGGCGAGGTCGTGTTCGACTTCAAGTCCGCGCTGGAGCCGCTGGAGCTGGCACTGCAGCAGGAGATCACCGTCACCAAGCAGATCGAGACGCTGGCCCGGACCGCCAGGGACGAGAGCGACTACATCGGCGAGCAGTTCATGCAGTGGTTCCTCAAGGAGCAGGTCGAGGAGGTCGCCGCGATGAACACGCTGGTCAACGTCGCGAAGCGCGCCGGTGACAACCTGTTCCACCTCGAGGACTTCCTCGCCCGCGAAGGCGCCGGCGACGGCGGAGCCAACGACCCGACGGCTCCCCCCATCGCCGGTGGCAAGGTCTGAGGTTTACCAGGAACCGCCGCCACCGCCACCGCCTCCGCCGCCGGAGGAACCGCCGCTGAATCCGGAGGAGCTGCCGCCTCCAGAGCTGCTGGATGGCGTGGGTGGTGGGTCGAAGGTGCTGGCGACAGTGCTGCTGATGGCTCCAGCGGTCCAGCCGGAGCTGTAGTAGGACGGGCCGACGTACCAGTACGGGTCCGGGGTGATCCGCCCAGCTGCCACCAGTTGGGCGCAGACCCGCTGCCAGCGGTCGGCCAGGCCGAACGCGATCGCCCAGGGCAGGTACTTGCTGAAGATGTCCTCGCCCTCCTCGAAGCGCAGCTGCTCCGCCTCCGCAGTGGCCAGGTACTTCCGGAACCCGATCAACTGGTCGGTCACCGCCCGGCCGGCCGGGTTCCGCTGCCCGCGCGCCCGCTTGGCGATCCAGATGCCGATGGCAACGATCACCGCGAGCACCGGCAGCCCGATCACCACCGCCCGGCCCAGTCCCCCGGTCGCCGCGCCGACGATGGTCCCCATCAGCCCGGCGCCGAACACCCAGATCCCGATCATCCCCATGCAGGCGCAGCCGAAGCCGTTCTTGAAGACCGCGCCGCCACCCCGCCGCGGCATCCGCAGATACCACCCGCGCTGTTTCACCTGGTCCCGCAGCGCCGCGATCATCCCGTCGTGCGCCCGCCGCATCGTGTGATCACCGACCGCACCACGGCGCAGCGCGACCGACGACCCCGGCTGCAGCGACGGGAACAGCCCAGACAGCAACATCTGCTCATGCGGAGCCGTCGCGGCCGCCGGATTCACCAGTACGGCGTTCTGCGAGTTCCCGGTGTTCTCGATCCGTACGCCGCCCCGCACCGCCAGGTCGATCAGCGTCGCGGCGGTCTCCGTGGTGTTCGCCTTCGCGTCGATCAGCAGGCCACCCTCGGCGACCGGTATGCGAGGTGGCGCGAACGCGACCGGGATCTGGTCCTCGGACAGCTCGTCCTTGACCGGCTGCGCGACCATCCCGTCCGGCGGGAACGTCCCCGGCGGCATACCGGCGAACCGCTGATCCGGGCTGCCCTTCTTCGCGTAGAGCAGCGCGCCCGCGATCGCGATCACCGTCGCCGCGAGGGAGGTGATGAGCGTCGGGACGGTAATGCCCTCCCGCTTCAACCAGCTCGGCGGGTCGACCAGGATCGGAGTGTCGTTGCTGACCACGCCGGCCTTGATCCCGGCGACGATGGTCAACTGTTCGCCTCGAGGCAGGTCGCTCGCGCTGAAGATGCCCTTGCCGCCGCTCACCGTCTTCTGCGGGCAGTCCTGCGTCGATCCCGCCGTACCGGTGAAGCACTCGACCTGCGTCACCCCATCGGGCACGGTGACGTTGACCGTGACCTGGTTGAGGACGGCCTCCCAACTGGAACCGGTCGCGTCCCAGTACAGCTCGCTGTGGTCGTCGAAGTGCCGGAGCGCGCCGCGGACGTCGTACGTGATCACGTACGTCGCGTCGTACCCGGAGATCGTTTCGTCCTCGGAGCCGATCTTGATCCGCAGCGTCTGGTAGCGGTCGTGGTTCGACTTGGTGGTCTCGGTGCTGAACTCGTCGGCTGCCCCGGTCGGGCTGTCCACCGCGATGTTCGAGACCTGGTACTCCTGGTCCTTCGAATCGTCGTCCAGCCACGGTTCGCGGATGACCAGGTCGCGGTAGATACCGTGCCGGCCGGTGCTGCCGAAGCTGTAGGCGATCGTCTCCTTCACCTGGAGTACGCCGTCCGGGGTGACGGTGTAGTCGATCTGGAAGCTCTTCACCTCGTCACCCGGAGCGGCTGAGGCGGGTGTCGCGAAACCGGCCAAGGCCAGTGCGGTGATGAGGATGGTGATCGCCGTGACGAGGGCCCTTCGCATGCGGTGACAGTACCGACCGCCGGGGTCGGTGGTGGGACCACGCTGACGTGTCAGCGGAAAACGCGATGCGATGGCTCTTGTGCTGAGTGGCCGTTGGAGGAATCGTGGGTGGACCAGGAGGAACGTCATGGCAGACAAGACGAACACTTCCCAGGGCACCGGAGCCGCCCCCGCTGTGGACAGCCCGGCCGCCATTCGCAACGTGGTGCTCGTCGGCCCGTCCGGAGCCGGCAAGACCACCCTCGTCGAGGCCCTGCTGGTGGCCTCCGGCGTCCTGACCAGACCCGGCACCGTGCTGGACGGCACCACGGTCTGCGACTTCGACGACGCCGAGATCCGCCAGCAGCGGTCGGTCGGGCTCTCACTGGCCTCGTTGCCGCACGACGGTGTCAAACTCAACCTGATCGACACCCCCGGGTACGCCGATTTCGTCGGCGAACTGCGAGCCGGACTCCGGGCCGCCGACTGCGCCCTGTTCGTCATCTCGGCGAACGAGGGTGTCGACGAGCCGACCAAGGCGCTGTGGCACGAGTGCGACCAGGTCGGCCTGCCGCGGGCCGTCGTGATCACCAAACTCGACCATGCCCGGGCGAACTATCAGAACGCACTCGCCGCCGCCCAGGCGGCGTTCGGCGACAAGGTGCTGCCGCTCTACCTGCCCGCTGGTGACGGGCTGATCGGGCTGCTCTCCCAGTCGTACTACGAGTACACAGCCGGCAAACGGTCCACCTCGGCGCCGGACGCGTCGTACGCGGACCAGATCGAGGAGCTTCGCGGCTCGCTGATCGAGGGCATCATCGAGGAGTCCGAGGACGAGTCGCTGATGGACCGCTACCTCGCCGGCGAGGAGATCGACCAGAAGGTGCTGATCGAGGACCTCGAGCGCGCGGTCGCCCGCGGCTCGTTCTTCCCGGTCATCGCGGTCTGCAGCGGGACCGGCGTCGGCACCCAGGAGTTGCTCGAAGTCGCGACCAGTGGCTTCCCGTCACCACCCGAGCACACCCTGCCGGAGGTGTTCACGCCGCACGGCGTACCGCGCACGGGGATGGCTTGCGACCCGAGCGGAGCGCTGCTCGCCGAGGTGGTGAAGACGACGTCGGACCCGTACGTCGGCAGGGTCAGCCTGGTCCGGGTGTTCTCCGGCACCATCAGGCCCGACACGACGGTTCACGTGTCGGGCCATTTCACGTCGTTCTTCGGTGAGAGCTCGCACGCCGACCACGACGAGGACGAGCGGATCGGCACGCTGTCGTTCCCACTCGGCAAGGTGCAGCGACCGGCGTCCGCGGTGGTCGCGGGCGACCTGTGCGCGATCGGGCGGCTGACCCGGGCTGAGACCGGTGACACGCTGTCCGACAAGGCGGAGCCGTTGCTGCTGAAGCCGTGGACGATGCCCGAGCCGTTGCTGCCGATCGCCGTCCAGGCACATGCCAAGACGGACGAGGACAAGCTGAGTGTCGGGTTGCAGCGGCTGGCGGCCGAGGATCCGACCTTGCGGATCGAGCAGAACCCGGAGACGCATCAGATCGTGCTGTGGTGCATGGGTGAGGCGCACTCGGACGTCGTACTCGATGCCTTGGCGAACCGGTACGGCGTGACCGTCGACACCGTGGAGTTGCGGGTGCCACTGCGGGAGACGTTCGGCGGGAAGGCCAAGGGGCACGGGCGGCATGTGAAGCAGTCCGGCGGCCACGGCCAGTACGCCGTCTGCGACATCGAGGTGGAGCCTCTGCCGGGGGGCTCCGACTTCGAGTTCGTCGACAAGGTGGTCGGCGGGGCGGTGCCGCGGCAGTTCATCCCGAGTGTGGAGAAGGGCGTGCGGGCCCAGATGGAGAAGGGTGTCGCGGCCGGCTATCCGATGGTCAACATCCGGGTCACGCTGCTCGACGGGAAGGCGCACAGCGTCGACTCGTCGGACATGGCGTTCCAGATGGCCGGCGGGCTGGCGCTACGCGAGGCCGCCTCCGCGACGAAGGTGAGCCTCCTGGAGCCGGTCGACCTCGTCTCGGTGATGGTGCCGGACGAGCTGGTCGGACCGGTGATGAGCGACCTGTCAGGCCGGCGCGGGCGGCTGCTCGGCACGGACAAGGTCGGCGAAGACCGCACGCTGGTGAAGGCCGAGGTGCCGCAGGTGGAGATCACCCGCTACGCCATCGACCTGCGGTCGCTCTCGCACGGCGCCGCGTCGTTCACGCGCTCGTTCTCCCGCTACGAACCGATGCCCGACTCGGCCGCGGCGAAGGTGAAGTCTGGGTAGTCAGCTGAGGCGGCGACGGACGTCGCGGGTACGGAGGTACGCCGCGACGTCGTCGTACCGCTCGCTCTGGTTGGCGAACTCGATGTACGACCGGACGCGGTGCAGCCAGTCGAGCGTCGACGGCTTGACCGTCGGCAGCACCTCGGTGAGGTGACGCATGGACAGCGGCGGTTCGCCACCGCTGCTGAGGGCCTCGTCGATCACCCGGTCGATGCCGCGCTCGATCAGCGCGCGCAGATCCGCGCCGCTGAACATCGGCGTCTGCCCGGCCAGCGCCTTCAGGTCCAGCCCGTCGGCCGGGACGTCCTTGACCAGCACGTTCAGGATGTCGGACCGCGCGGGCTCGTCCGGCGGCGGGACGAAGACGACCCGGTCGAACCGGCCCGGCCGGAGCATCGCCTCGTCCACATCCCAGGGCGCGTTGGTCGCCGCGAGGACGAGCAGGCCGCCGTTCTCGGAGCCGATCGCGTCCAGTTCCTGCAGCAGTACGTCGACCAGCCTGCGCGCCTCGGATCCGCCGTGCTTGTGCCGCGCGAAGGCCAGCGCGTCGAGCTCGTCCAGGAACAGCACACACGGCGCGTTCGCCCGGGCGCGCTCGAAGGCGGCGTGCAGGTTGCGCTCGGAGACGCCCAGGTACGGATCCATCACGTCCTCGATCCGGACGTTGACGAACGGCAATCCGCACTCCCCCGCGGTCGCCCGGGCCAGCAGCGTCTTCCCACAGCCCGGCGGCCCGTAGAGCATCACGCCGCCGCCCGATTTCCGGCCGTACTTCTCGTACAGCTCGGGCCGGCTCAGCGGCAGGATCACCATCCGGTGGATGACCCGCTTGATGTCGTCCATCCCGCCGACCTGGTCGAAGGTGGTCGTCTCCTTCGGCGTATCCACCTCGTAGGGCGTCTCGGCCTCGGGTCCGACCTTGATCTTGACCCCGCTACGCTCGGCGATCATCTCGTCGACCAACTGCTGCAGCCGCCCGGTCCCCTCGACGACCCCTTGCTGTCGGGCTGCCTCGAGCAGGTTCCGCAGCAACGCGAGCCGCCCGTTGGCAGCCGCCAACTCACCGACCGACACGAACTGATCGTCCGGCAACCCCCGCTGATCGAGCAGTACGACGTACTGATCGAGAGCCGACTCGATGTCCTCAGCGCCCACGAGGGACTCAGCCAGGACAAGCCGGAGCAGTACGTCGTCCGGGTTGGCCTCGACCGCCTTCCGCAACGCGGCGATCCGGTCGTTACTCATGCTCCTCCCCACCTCCGGTTGATCCAGCGTCGGAGCAGCGGCGGGGCGACCCAGGAGTAGATGCAGAAGCCGAACCAGCCGATCGCGAAGATGAACGCCAGCGGTGCGAGGCCGGCGATTCGGAGTCCGTAGATGACTGCGACCGCGGCGATCCAAACGACCAGCGGGTTGAACCGCTGGAACGGGCGGAGCGGGCGCATCAGCGGGTGGTTGATCAGCTTCGCCTCGCGGGCGGCCGCACGCAGGTCCGCGTCGCCGGGTTGCGAGGCGGCCGCGGAGGCGAACGACGTGTACCCGGATCGCGAGTCGCCGGTGAGCATCGACGACGTACCGTGCAGGGCTCGGGCACCCGGGTCCTCGGGGTCATGTGAGAGGGCCTCGGTGCTGTGGCGGTGCATGTCTCGGTCCTTGCCGAGCGCGAACGCGACCTGGGCGCGGGCGGCCGAGACCGCGGCGCTCTCGGGTGCGTACGAGGCGGCACGCTCGACCAGGGCGCTCGCCTTCTCGGCCTGTCCGGCGGTGAGGCAGACGTGCGCGTACCCGATCAGCAGGTCCGGGTCGTTCGGGTCGAGGCTGAGGCCTTGCAGGAACGCGGCCTCGGCCTCGGGCAGGCGACCCTCGGCGCGCAGCGAGGAGCCGAGCACGTGCAGCATCGGGAGGAACGGCCCGTGCTGAGCCAGGCCGTCCTTCAGTACGTCGACGGCCTCGGCGTTGCGGTCGAGTGCGTGTAGAGCGGCGCCGCGGAACAGGTACGCGCGGTAGTCGACCGCGGCGTCACCCCAGAGGCCCCGGAGTTCGTCGAGGGTGCGTTCGGGGTGGCCGATCCGCAGCCAGTGGCCGGCCATCTGCAGGCGGGCCTCGGTTGGTTCGTTCACAGTGCCCTCGCAACGATGACCAGGATGAATGCTTCCGCGACCGCGCCGCCGATCGTCACCGCGAGGCCCGGGCCCCAGAGCGATCCATAGTCGGTGCCGCGGAGCTGGAAGGCGCGATCCATCGGCCGCTGGATCCGCAGCTGCACGAGGCAGCACAAAACGGCGACGACCCGGACCGCGACCCGGAACCCGGAGGTGACGTCGGCTTCCGCGTTCAGCAGAGCGAAGACCGCGATCACACCGACCAGGCCTGCCGCGCCGGTGAGCAGGACCAGGCGGCGCTTGGCCGCGTCCACGCCGAGCCGGCGGGCGTTGAGAAACGCGATCACCGTCGAGGCGATCACACCGCCGAAGAAGGCGACGTACGTCTGCGACATCAGCCGCCACGGACGCACCTTCATGTCCACACCGGCGCCGATGGTCGGGCGCAACAGTTCGTCCGGCATGGGGCTCCTCAAGCGGCGGGGTCCGGCCCGCGAAGTGTACTGCGACCGAGGCACTAGCCTGGGCCGATGACCGAGAACTGTCTTTTCTGCGCGATCGTGGCCGGGACCATTCCGTCGACGCAGGTCGCGTCGACCGACCGGGCGATCGCGTTCATGGACATCAACCCGGCGACCGCCGGCCACCTGCTGGTGGTGCCGCGCGTCCACTCGACCGACCTCCGCGAGGCCGACGCCGAGGACCTGACCGCGGCGACCCTGCTCGCCCAGTCTCTGGTCAGCCGCGTCATCGAGCGCCTGGACGCGGATGGCGCCAACCTGCTCAGCTGCATCGGTGCCACAGCGTGGCAGAGCGTGTTCCACACCCATCTGCATGTGATCCCCCGCTACCAGGACGACCCGCTGCAGCTCCCCTGGCACCCGACTCCCGGTGACATGGAAGAGATCAAGGCGAGCGCCGCCAAGCTCGTGTAACGCTTCCGCGCCTCATGACACTGCAGGGCTGACCGGATAACCCCGAGCCCTGCAGAGGTAGTCATGTCGAACGCTGTCGCCACAGCACCTGTCGAGCAGTGCGTCGTCCCCGCGAACGGGCTGAGGCGGCGGCTGGCGCCGTTGTGGGTCGGGACCTTTCTCCAAGGGTTTGCCTTGTGGGTGCCGGTCGAGAAGTTGTTCATGAGCGAGATCGGGTTCGACGCGGCGACGATCGGCGTGATGGTCGCCGCGTACGCCGCACTCATCCCACTCGCCGAGGTGGCCTCGGGAATCCTCGCGGACCGGTGGTCGCGGCGTGGTGTGCTGATGCTGGCGGGTGTCGCGCTGGTGCTGAGCGTGATCGTCGGCGCGGTGAGCTGGAACGTCCCGACGTACATCGTTGCCGCGCTGCTCTTTGGGCTGTACTTCGCAATGTGGTCCGGGACGATCGAGGCAGTCGTGTACGACGTCGTGCTCGAGGAGACCGGGGACGGCGAAGCGTACGAGCGGCAGATCGGCCGGGTCCGGTTCGTCGAGAGCGTGGCGCTGGTGCTGAGTGCATTGGCCGGCGGATGGCTCGCCTCGGTCTTGTCGACCCGGGCGACGTACTTCCTGACCGTGCCGTTCGTGGTGTTCTACCTGATCGCGTTGAGGCGGTTCTGTGAGCCTCGGCTGCACCAGGTCAGTGAGCGGACCTCGTTGCGGGAGCACCTCACCGTCACCTACCGAGCGATCACCCATCGCGGACGGCTCGTCCCGATCGCGGCGGCGTCGATCATGGCGGCGATGATCCTGCAGGCGATGTTCGAGTTCGGGCCGCTGTGGCTGCTCACGCTCGAGGCGTCGGCCGTGTTCTACGGACCGTTCTGGGCGCTGCTGGTCGCGACGCTCGGTGTCGGCGGGTTGCTGGCCGGCCGGCTTCGCCTCGATCGGCCCGTCCCGGTGGCGATCGTCGTACTGGTCATGCTCGCCTCCTGTCTGACGCTGACGAGCAGCCGGGACCTCGCGGCGTTGACGGTCGCGATGGTCGCGCTCACCTTCCTGCTCGTGGTGATCGGGATCCACGTCAGCCAGCTGATGCATGACGCCGTACCGTCGACGATCCGCACCGGTGTGGCGTCCGGGATCGGTGCGGTGTCGTGGCTGGTGTTCACACCGTTCGCGCTGGTGTTCGGTGCCGTGAGCAAACAGTTCGGCGTCTACGTGTCCGGGTGGATGCTGACCGGCGCGGTCGCGCTGGCCGGTGCTGCTCTCGTCTGGGTTCGGCACCGTGCTCCACTACGCTGAGTCGGTGGTTGGGTTGCCGGCGGACGACGTACTGGCCGAGCGGTTGCGGAGCGGGGACGAGGATGCGTTCGCGCTGCTGCTGGACGGCTGGTCGGGCGGGATGCTGCGGGTGGCGCGGTCGTTCGTGTCGACCGAGGAGTCGGCCGCGGAGGTCGTGCAGGAGACCTGGCTCGCGGTGATCGAGGGCATCGAACGGTTCGAGGGCCGGTCGTCGTTGAAGACCTGGGTCTACCGGATCCTCACCAACACGGCCAAGCGGCGCGGCACCCGCGAGCACAAGGTGGTGCCGATGAGCAGCGTGGACGACTCCGGCCCGACCGTCGACCCAAGCCGCTTTCGCCCGGCCGGCGTCCCGTTCCCCGGCCACTGGTGGGACTTCCCGCCGGCCTGGCCGTCGCCGGAGCAGGGACTGCTGAGCGGGGAGGTCCGCGAGCGGCTGGCCGAGGCGTTGGATGAGCTGCCCGAGCGCCAGCGGCTGGTCGTCGTACTGCGGGATGTCGAGGGACGCCCGTACGACGAAGTGTGCGAGCTGCTCGGGATCTCGGCAGCGAACCAACGGGTGCTGCTGCACCGGGCGCGGGCGTTCTTACGCGGCAAACTGGAGGAGTACTACATGCGGGAAGGTGAGGTGTCATGAGCGACATTGACTGCCGTGAGTTCGTCGAGCGGGTCACGTCGTACCTCGAGGGCGACCTGGACGCCCAGGCGGAGCAGGACTTCATCGACCACCTGGCGTTGTGCGACGGCTGCGAGCGCTACCTCGACCAGATGCGCCAGACGACACAGGCCCTGACCGACCTGCCCGCCGACTCACTCCCCGGCGACGCCCGCAACGCGCTGCTCGACGCCTACCGCCGGGCAACGAGCTCGTAGACGGACAGCAGTTCAGGCAGCAGCACCGACCAGTCATACCGCCGTACGGCGCTCAGTCCGGCCAGGCGGAGCTTGAGACGTTCGTCGGGCGTACTGAGGAGGCGGAGAGCGCGCGCGGTGAGCTCGTTGGAATCGCCTGGCTCGAACAACTCCCCCAGCCGGCCACCGTCGAGCACCTGCCGGAACGCGGCCAAGTCACTCGCCAGCACCGGCGCACCCGCGGCCATCGCCTCGAGCAGGACGATGCCGAAGCTCTCACCGCCGAGATGCGGGGCGACGTACAGGTCCGAACCCGCGAGCATGTCGGCCCGGGCCTGGTCATCGACGGCACCGAGGAAGAGCACGTTGCCGCGACAGCTCGCCGGCAACGACCGTCGTGCCTCATCCGCCTGACCGGTGCCGGCCACAAGCACCCGCAGCTGCGGGCGTTCGGCAACCAAGGCGGGAACTGCCTTCAGCAGGACGCCGAGACCCTTGCGGGGTTCGTCCATCCGGCCGAGGAAGCTGATCGTGCCGTCGTCACCCTGCCACTCCGGACGCGGCGTGCCCTGGAAACGGTCGGTGTAGAGGCCGTTCGGGATCACCACTGCCTCGCCGCCGATGTGCTGGACCATCATCGAGCGCGCGTTCTCCGAGACGGCGATCCGGGCGTCGATCTTCTCCAATGCCGGGCGGAGCAGCCCGGCCGCGGCGCTCATCGCACGGGACCGGACCTGCCAGGTGTGGAAGGTCGCGACGAACGGCCCGTCGGCGGACCAGAGCGCGATGATCGACGCGCTCGGGGTGGTCGGTTCGTGCACGTGGACGACGTCGAAGTGGCCCTCGGCCAGCCAGCTCTTCACCCGGGCGGCCGTGCGCGGGCCGAAGGTGACGCGGGCGACGGACCCGTTGTACGGGACACCGACAGCACGGCCGGACGAAACGACGTACGGCGGGACCGCGTCGGTGTCGTCGACGGGGGCGAGGACGGAGACCTCGTGGCCTAGGGCCAGCAAGGCCTCGGCGAGGTCGCGGACGTGGTTCTGCACCCCGCCGGGCGTGCCCAGCGAGTACGGGCACACCACACCGATCCTCACGGAACGATTCTTACTCGTCCACGAAAATTCTCTGCAGCATGTGCCAGTCCTCAGGGTGAGCGGCGATCCCCTGCGCGAACGCGTCGGCGCAGCGCTGCGTCATCGCGGCGGCCCCACCGTCGGTGTCGATCGCGTCGTGGAACGTGATCACCAGGTGCGGCCCGTCGTAGTGCAGGGTTGCGGGGATCAGCGGCGCACCGGTCCTCAGACTCAGCGCAGCCGGTCCCGCCGGCATCCGCGACGGGCGGCCGAAGAACGTCACCGGAACGCCACGCTCGGACAGATCCCGGTCGGCCACGAGGCAGACGAAGCCACCGGCTCGCAGCCGTTCCAGCAGTACGCGGGTGACGTCCCGGTCGCTGCCGGTGAGCGGAAGCACTTCCATGCCGAGCTTCTTGCGGTAGGCAATGAAGCGGTCGAACAACGACTCGGGCTGCAGCCGCTCCGCCACGGTCGACACGGGCATCCCCGTCCGGCCGGCCCAAGCTCCCGCGTGGTCGTAGTTCGCCAGATGCGGGAGCGCGCAGATCACACCGCGACCGGCCGCGTACGCATCGCGGAGCAGCTTCTCGTTGACCGTGCGGACCCGGCCGACGATCTCCTCGTCGGTCCACTCGGGCAGCCGGAACGCCTCCTGCCAGTAGCGCAGGTACGACCGCATTCCGGCGTGGGTCAGCGCGTCGAGGTCCGCATCCGGACGGACCACGGCCAGGTTGCCGCGCAACCGCCGTACGCCCCGGCCGTTCCGTCGTACGACCTGATCCGCGGCCCGCTGGAACAGCCAGGTGACGGTCCGTTCCGGCAGGCGTCGTACCAGGGTCCAGGCCAGCGCGAACGCCAGATCGACCACCCGCTGGCGAAGGCCGTCCATCACTCAGTTGTGTTCTTCGTGTCCGGTTCGGCCGGAGGCTCCGTGGGCGCGGGCGGCGTGTCCAGGCCGGCGTTCGCCGGGTCGGCAAGCACCTGCTTGCGGACCGAGAGCGAGCGCTGGATCACGGTGATGGTGCTCGCGATCGCGAGCGCCCAGAGCACGATCTGGAGCAGGATCGGCAGGTTGAGCACGTCGGAGAAGAAGCCGATCACGAGTACCGCGACCAGCCGGTCCGCACGCTCGGCCAGGCCGCCGCTCGCCTGCAGACCGAGGCTCTCAGCCTTCGCCCGGGCGTACGACGTGGTCGCACCCATCACCAGCGCCCACAGCGTGACCGCGGCCATCAGGGTGGAGTCGCCGGCGTTCGAGTTGGCGTAGTAGAGCACCAGGCCGCCGAAGACCGCGCCGTCGCCGAGCCGGTCGAGGGTGGAGTCCAGGTACGAACCCCACTTCGACGACGTGCCCGACGTCCGGGCCATGTGGCCGTCGATCAGGTCGGAGAAGACGAAGCAGGTGATGACCACCACGCCCAGCCACAACTGGCCGCGCGGGAAGAAGATCAGCGCACCGGCGCACACGCCGACGGTGCCCACCAGCGTGACCACGTCGGCGCTCACGCCGAGCTTGAGCAGGAGGTTGGCGATCGGCGTGATCACCTTGGTCCAGAACTGCCGGAATCTGTTAAGCATGGCGACGCGATCGTAGTCGAGCCGGATCACCATCCGGTCACATACCACCCAACCGGCCGCTGATCCTCGGTGATGAACCTGCGGAAGAACCGGTTTCGCGCGATGCTGGAGACATGCCGTGAGGCGAGGAGGTGCGGTCATGCGACGGAGGGCGGGCTGGCTCTGCGCCGTCGCTTGCGCGCTGGCCCTCGTCCTGGTGACCTCGAGCTGCTCAGTGGCCCGTCGCGCCGACGGCGCCCGGCCGGTCCCGAGCCCGTCGCCGGCACCAGCCGTCGTACCGACCGTGGTCGCCCCACCCCAGGCCGAGGGACTGGACGGTACGGCGGGCGCACCGGGACCACAGGTGTGTACGGCGATCACCAGCACGCTGACCGCGTCACTCCACGTCACCGTCACCGCGAAGCCGAGCGCCTGGAACGACGGCGGCCTGCCGGCGCTGGACCTCTGCACGCTCCTGGTCGAGGGCCGGCCGGTGACGATCGGAGTCAGCGCACTCCCCCTCCAGTCCGACTCGCTCGACCGGCTGCTCTCCGGCGCCGGCTCCCCCAGGCCGCTGACCGAGCTCGGTCCGCAGGCCCGGATCGCGGAATCGCGGATGGTCTTCCCCGTCGGTGACCGAGCGGTCCGGATCACTCCGGCCGGCGGGATCGACCGCAGTACGGCGGGGAGCATCGACCGCGCCAAGGCTGTGGCGATCGCGTTGGCCACGCGGGACGCCGTACCGAAGACGCTTCGGAACGCGCGGCAGTCCGACTCCGCGTGCCAGGTGTCGAACTCGGCAGCGGAGAATTTCGTCGGCGCGCATGTCCAACTGCGCCGGGACTATCGGGTGAACGGTGCCCTGACCTGTATCTGGGGCACGTACGACGCCACAGTGGCGATCGTCGAGGCCTTCGACCAGCCCACCATCCCCGAGGCCCAACGGGTGCCGCCGCCGCGCCTCGCCCCGATCGGCCGGCCCGGCTACTACCTGCCCGACGAAGGTGAACTCGTCTTCCGCCAGGGCCGCCGCGTCGTCCGGGTCACCGGCCTCACCAACCCGTCGCGTGAGGTCTCGCTCGACACCCTCCTCGGCATCGTCGACCCGCTGCTGCCGCTGTTCCTGCGCTGAAAACTTTCCGGTCCAGTCCACCCACTGCTCTTCGGCGAGTGACCGGCAACTTTCTGGTGTAGTCCGGCATCCAACGACCGACACAGCAACCTGGGGGTGGATCGTATGACCAATTGGACCAAGTACGGCGGCATTCTGGCCGCCGGAGTTCTCAGCACGGGGATCCTGACGACCGGCCTGGCGTCAGCGCAGCCCACCAGTTCCATGGCGGCTTCGGGCGCCACCTGCAGCATCAAGGTCGGTTCGGTGACGGCGGGTGGGGACCATCGGATGCAGACCTTCGCGACCGACGGGGCCAAGGTCGTCGACAAGATCGTTGCCAAGGACATCTATCCGGACGGGCAGGTCCGGCTCAGCGCCACCGTACGGTTCGGGGCGGCCGAGGTCGGCGGCGACGCCCACACCGGGCCCGTCATCATGGGGTCGACGATGTACGACACGAGCTACCTGACCCCGGCCGGCGGTGGCACCGTGTCACAGAAGCAGGTGACCCGCGTCGGTCCCGGCTGGGGCGTCTACCGGTCGCTTGACCGGTCGACTGTCGTGACCGCGACCGCCCAACGGGACACGGAATACTCGCTGCACAACGACGGCACGCTCTATCGCCGCAACGTCACGTACAAGAACGGTGTGCCGAGCCGGCAGATCACCGGCTGGCAGTCCGGGTACAGGGGCGTGAAGGCCATGACGTTGATCAGCCAGACGGCGACGTACGACACGTTCCTGATGACGCTGACCAGCGGCAAGCTGTACACCGCCCGGCTGCCGCTCGCGGGCGGGCACATCATCCCGGGTGTCGTGAAGCAGGTCCGGGGCTCGACCTGGCAGGGTTTCGAGTCGCTGGTGGCGGCGCCGTGCGGACCCGGCACGTTGCTGCTCGGCATCGACAAGGACAGCGGTTCCGGCTACCTGTATCACGTGGGTCACGCCAACGGCACGGCCACGGCGATCACCTCGCTGGGCAAGGCCAAGGGCACGTTCACGGACCCGGTGTACTTCCTGTGGAAGAACTTCGCCGGCCAGGATCTCGCCGGCGAGTGATCCTGCGGTAGTGCGATCGCCCCACTCGATGCGTCGGGTGGGGCGATCTGCTGTCTACGGCCAGGACTTGGCCAGCAGGGCTCGCGTGTCCGGCAGCAGTTGCGGCAGCACCTTCGTGTGGGCGATGGCCGGCATGAAGTTCGTATCACCCGACCACCTTGGTACGACGTGCTGGTGCAGATGGGCCGCGATGCCGGCACCGGCGATCACGCCCTGGTTCATGCCGATGTTGAAGCCGTGCGCCCCCGACACCGTCCGGATCGCCTGCATCGACTGCCGGGTGAGCGCCGCGACGTCCGCGACCTCCTCCTCGGTCAGCTCGGTGTAGTCCGCGACGTGCCGGTACGGCACCACCATCAGATGACCGGGGTTGTACGGATACAGGTTCAGCACCGCGTACGCCGCCGGACCGCGGTGCACGATCAACGCGTCCGCGTCCGGTAGCCCCGGCAGCCGGCAGAACGGGCAACCCGACCCGGCCTCGTCGCTGGTCGGCTTGTTCTCCCCCTCGATGTAGGCCATCCGATGCGGCGTCCACAACCGCATGAACGGATCCGGCACCCCGACGCCCTCCTGCGCCACCACCTCGTCCGGCAGGTACGGCGAGTCCGGTCGGCCGGCGCCGGACGGCTGGTCGGCGCCGGACGGCTGGTCGGCGCCGGACGGCTGGTCGGGGGAATCCGTCATACCTGGACGCGCTTCGCGACTGCCTCGACGATCTCGGTGATCGCGTCGGCGATCGGGACGCCGTTCTTCTGCGAGCCGTCGCGGTATCGGAACGACACCGAGCCGGCCGCCATGTCGTCGTCACCGGCGATCAGCATGTACGGCACCTTGGACTTCTGCGCGTTCCGGATCTTCTTCTGCATCCGGTCGTCGGACGCGTCCACCTCGATCCGGATCCCGTGCGCCTTCAGTTGCGCGGCGACGTCGTACAGGTAGTCCACATGCCCGTCGGTGACCGGGATGCCGGTCACCTGGACCGGGGCCAGCCAGGGCGGGAACGCGCCGGCGTAGTGCTCGGTCAGGACGGCGACGAACCGCTCGATCGAGCCGAACAGTGCACGGTGGATCATCACCGGACGCTGCCGCGAGCCGTCGGGCGCGGTGTACTCCAGCTCGAACCGCTCCGGCAGGTTGAAGTCCAGCTGGATCGTCGACATCTGCCAGGTCCGGCCGATCGCGTCCTTGGCCTGGACCGAGATCTTCGGGCCGTAGAACGCGGCACCGCCCGGGTCCGGGACCAGCTCGAGACCGGAGCCCTCGGCAACTTCCCGGAGCGTCTCGGTGGCCTCCTCCCAGACCTCGTCGGAGCCGACGAACTTGTCCGGGTTCTTGGAGGAGAGCTCGAGGTAGAAGTCGTCCAGGCCGTAGTCGGCCAGGAGGCCGAGCACGAACGTGAGCAGGTCGCGCAGCTCGTCGCGCATCTGCTCGCGGGTGCAGTAGATGTGCGCGTCGTCCTGGGTGAAGCCGCGCGCTCGGGTCATCCCGTGCACGACACCGGACTTCTCCAGCCGGTAGACGGTGCCGAACTCGAACAGCCGCAGCGGCAGCTCACGGTAGGAACGGCCGCGGGCACCGAAGATCAGGTTGTGCATCGGGCAGTTCATCGGCTTCAGGTAGTAGTCCTGGCCCTGCTTGCGGATCTGCCCGTCCGCGCCGCGCTCCTCGTCCAAGTGCATGGGCGGGTACATGCCGTCGGCGTACCAGTCCAGGTGACCGGACGTCTCGAACAGCTGCGCCTTGGTGATGTGCGGTGAGTAGACGAACTCGTACCCGTCCTCGACGTGCCGCTGGCGGGAGTAGTCCTCCATCACCTTGCGCAGTACGCCGCCCTTCGGGTGGAACACCGCGAGTCCGGAGCCGATCTCGTCGGGGAAGCTGAACAGGTCCAGCTCGGTGCCGAGCTTGCGGTGGTCGCGCTTGGCGGCCTCCTCCAGGCGGGTCAGGTACGCCTTCAGCTCGTCGCGGGACTCCCACGCCGTGCCGTAGATCCGCTGCAGCTGCGGGTTCTTCTCACTCCCCCGCCAGTACGCCGCGGCGGTCCGCATCAACTTGAAGTTGCCGAGATACCCGGTCGCCGGCACGTGCGGACCACGGCACAGGTCCTTCCACGCCAGCGAGTCGTCGCGCCTTACGTTGTCGTAGATCGTCAGCTCGCCACTGCCGACCTCGACTGAAGCGCCCTCGGCCGCGTCCGCCGCCGAACCCTTGATCCCGATCAGCTCGAGCTTGTACGGCTCGGCCGCCAGCTCGGTGCGCGCATCGTCGTCGGAGACCACCCGGCGGCTGAACCGCTGCCGCTCCTTGATGATCTGCTGCATCTTCTTCTCGAGCTTGCCCAGGTCGTCCGGCGTGAACGGCGTCGGTACGTCGAAGTCGTAGTAGAACCCGTTCTCGACCGGCGGGCCGATGCCCAGCTTGGCCTCCGGGAACAGCTCCTGCACCGCCTGCGCGAGCACGTGCGCGGTCGAGTGCCGGATGATCGCCCGGCCGTCCTCCGACCCGGCCTTGACCGGCTCGATCTCGTCACCGTCCGCGACCGGGCGGGACAGATCCCGCAGCTCACCGTTGACGCGGGCGGCGATGGCGGAGCGGTCCTGGCCGAAGATTCCGGCGAACAGCTCCCCGATCGTCGTCGTCTCGGTCACACTCCGCTCAGCCTCGCCCTCGACGCCGATCAGACGGACCTTGACTTCCGACACGTTCACTCCTCGGGACTGCGTTGTGGTTTCCGGCGGCCAGCGAAACTGCGGGCCGTCACGCACAGATGGTATCCATTCCGCCACCACGGCCCGACGCCGTATCCACAGGTCCGGGATACCTGACGAAAGTAGGGGGTCGGACCAGCCGTAGGCCGGATGTGGCAGGGGTGCCCGAATTCCTAGGTTCGAGTCAACTACTCGAATCGGGAGGGGCCCCGGCGTGATCACGCTCGAAGGACTCAGCAAGAGGTACGGCGACACCACCGCGGTGGACTCGCTCGACCTCACCGTCGCACCCGGCCGGGTGACCGGCTTCCTCGGGCCGAACGGCGCCGGCAAGTCGACCACCATGCGGATGATCCTCGGCCTCGACACCCCGACCGAGGGCACCGCACTGATCGACGGCCGCCCGTACGCCGCCTGGCCCAAGCCGCTGACCAAGGTCGGCGCCCTCCTCGACGCCAAGGCCCTGCACCCCCGCCGGAGCGCCCGCAACCACCTGGTCGCGATGGCGCAGAGCAACGGCATCCCGGTCAGCCGGGTGGACGAGGTGCTGTCGATCGTCGGGCTCGACTCGGTCACCCGGAAGCGCGCCGGTGAGTTCTCGCTCGGCATGAGCCAGCGACTCGGTATCGCCGGTGCACTCCTCGGGGACCCCGAGGTGCTGATGTTCGACGAGCCGGTGAACGGCCTCGACCCGGACGGTGTCCGCTGGGTCCGCCGGCTGATGCGCTCGCTGGCAACCGAGGGCCGGACCGTGTTCGTGTCCAGTCACCTGATGAGCGAGATGCAGCTGACCGCCGACCAGCTCGTGGTGATCGGCCGCGGTCGCCTGATCGCGGACGCCCCGGTGGCCGAGGTGATCGCCGGGTCGTCCCGGACGACGGTCGTCGTACGCGTACCGGATCAGGCGCACCTCGACGTACTGCGGGATCGGCTGACGGCCGAGGCGGAACGGGTCGAGTCGGCCGACGATCGATTGATCGTGGCCGGCGTACAGGTCGAGCGCGTCGGTGACCTGGCGCACGAGCTCGGTGTGCGGCTGCACGAGCTCCACACCGAGCACGCGTCCCTGGAAGAGGCGTACATGGAGCTCACTGCCGACAGCGTCCAGTACGGCGTGGCGTCATGAGCGAGCGAAGCGAGCTCATCATCCAACACAGCGTGACTTGTGCCTCATCCGCGCCCGGAGCGAAGCGAGGACGTGGATGAGTGACGCAATTCTGCACTTCACCGAGGAGCTGATGTCGTCGTGGTGGATCTACCTGGCGCTGTGGGCGTTCGCAGCGCTGGACGGGTTCTTCCCAGCGGTTCCGAGCGAGACGCTGGTCGTCACGGCCGGAGTGTTCGCGGCAACCGGTGAGCCCAACCTGTTGGGCGTCATCGTGGTCGCCGCCATCGGCGCCTTCGTTGGTGACCACGTCTCCTACGCACTGGGCCGAGGGGCTGGCGGCCGCCTCCTGGACCGGCTGCAACCAGGCACGAAGCGGTACGCGATGAGTCTGTGGGCGCAGCGGGCCCTGGCCGAACGCGGCGGACTGGTGCTGGTCGTCGCCCGCTACATCCCGGGCGGCCGGACCGCCGTGACGCTGACGATGGGCTCGGTTCGCTACCCGCTGCGCAACTTCTCGTTCTTCGCCGGCATCGCCGCGGTCAGCTGGGGCGTGTACTGCGCTCTGGTCGGCTACATCGGCGGCAAAGCCTTCGAGGACAACCCGTTGAAGGGCGTCATCCTCGGCATCGGTCTGGCCCTGATGGTCACGGTGATCGTCGAGGTAGTCCGGCACCAACTCCGCAGACGTCAGCCTCGAGCTGAGGTCGAGCCCGAACTCGTAGAAGCAGGTGAAAGATGACTACGGCAACTGTCACTCTCAGGTCGAGGTCTCGGGTGGGAGATGCGGTGCGCTCCGAGTGGACCAAGCTGTGGACCGTCCGGTCGAGTGGGCTGAACATCCTGTCCGCCTTGATCCTGACGGGCCTGCTGGGCCTCCAGTTCGGCCTGGGTACGGCGTACGACATGGACCACCCGGAACCGGGTCAGGCCGTGGGGCCGCAGCCTGTTGGCGAGTTCGGCATCTCGGCAGTCCTGATCCTGCAGGTGATCGTCGCCGCCTTCGCCTTGCTGACGGTCACCTCGGAGTACGCGACGGGAAGCATCCGCTCGACCCTCCAGTGGACTCCGGTACGGCGAAACGTCGTACAGGCCAAGGCGGGCGTGCTGACGCCGGTGCTGTTCGCCTACGGCCTCGTGATGGCGACCGTGGCGGCCCTCGCCGGAGGCCTGCTGGCGGGCCGATGGGCTGACTGGGATGCGCGCACGCTGGTGATCGACCTGCTGTCGGTCGCCTTCTACCTGACTGCGGCCGGTCTGTTCGCTCTCGGGATCGCCTGGATCATCCGTAGTACCGCCGGCACTCTGACCGCGGCCTTCCTGCTGCTGATGGTTCTGCCCCTGATGCTCGGCCAGAGCGGCCTTCGCTGGCTCGTCTGGATCGCCGCCTTGCTCCCCGGCGGCGCCGGCCAGAACTTCCTGACCAACACCACCGACCCCATCTCCCCCACCCTGAGCGTCGTGGTCCTGCTGGCCTGGGTGGCAGCCGCCCTGGTCCTGGGCAGCCGTATCCTCAGCCGCCGGGACGCCTGACAGCACGAAGTCGCCCAGCCCTCGGGGGACTGGGCGACTTCGTGCGTTCCGCTTAGCGGGGAACGTTCAGCGCGATGGTGATCTGCTCGGACACCTTGGCCGCGAGCTCCAGGGCAGCGCGGCGGGTGGTGGGCTGGAGGGCGGAGTGGTCGAGCGGGCCCTCGGCGGCGATGTGCTGGTCGGTGGGGATGTCGACCACGGCGGCGGCGCGCGACTCGAAGTACGACCGGAGCTGCTTCTCGACCTCCTTGTTCACGTCGCCGGGACCGTTCGAGACCGCGATCACCGCGCGGCGGATCAGCCGCTGCGCCTCCGGGCCCTGGTTGTCCAGCTCCTCGAGCATCTGCACGGCGGCCGCGCAGGACAGGCTCTTCCACTTGATCGGGATGACGAGGGCGTCGGCCGCCTTCATCGCCTCACGCCAGTTGCTGGAGCCCTCGTTGTTCCCGGTGTCGATCACCAGGACCTTGTAGAACCGGCTGAGCAACCGGTGGATCTGGTCGAAGTCCTTCGCCTCGATCTGCGCATACGTCGTGGTCGCAGACGTCAGTACGTCGTACTGCCCGGCAACCTGATGACGCAGGTACGCCGCGACGTCGCCGAGCCGGGCATCCGGCTGGGTCAGCATCGGCATCGCCTGCAGCATGTCCGTGACCGTGGACCGGCTGTTCGTGTCGTGCGTCCGCAGGTGCATGTTGCCGCGCAGCTCGTTGTTGTCCCACGCGACCACACCGCCACCACGGGCCTGACCGAGCGCCCCGGCCAGCAGCAGCGTCGTCGGCGTCTTACCCGAGCCGCCCTTGGGGTTCGCGACGACGATCGTCACCGGCCGCCGGAACGCCGTCGCGGCGGTCGCTCGCGCGATCCGCTCCATCCGCTCGGTGCTACCGGGACGCAGCCGAAGCGCACTGCGGATGCCGCGCTCCGCCGGAGCCTCCCGCGGCAGCGGCAGGGCCTGGATCAGCTCGTCGGTCCGGTACGAGACTTCGCGCTGCTGCTGCGGCGCGTTCTGACCGGGAATGCCCTGCGGGAAGAAGTGCTGCGCAGCGGGAGACAGCTGCTGGCCACCGTGAGCCTGACCACCGGCCGCTGGCGGAGGGCCTGCCTGTCCACCGGCGGCGGGCCCACCTGCTGCCGGGCCACCGCTGAAACCCGAGCCGCTGAACGACGAACCACCGAAGACCGGTGCGGCACCCGTCGTACCACCCTCGGCGCTCGAGCCGTGCTGGTCGTCGCCGCCGTCGGTGTCAGCAGTCGCCTTCTCGGTCTCGTCGACCTCGTCCGGCTCACTCGCGGGCTGCGTCCACGCGCTGGTCGACTCGGTCGCCGGCTGCGTCCAGGACGGGCCGGACTGCGCCGGGGCCGGCGGCGGGGTCTGGGGCTGGCTCCACGGCGCGTGCTGGCTGGCGGGCTGGGACCACGAGTCGCCCGGGAACTCCTGGGACAGGGCGTCCGGCTTCTCGTCGGCCTCGTCCGCGGGTTCAGGGTCGCGCTCGGGCACCTGGTTCGGGTCCGGCTGGGTCCAGGAGGGGGTCGGCTGCCACATTCTCCGGACCTCGGCCGCCGCCGCTTCCCGGTCCTTGTGCTGTCCGGAGTTGTGCGAGTCGGTCACGACCTGGATCCCCGATTCTGTTCGAGGGGGCGCGCTGGCCCCAGAGGTTGCTGTATCGATTCCGGAGGTGAGGTCTCCGGGAGACGTCCACTATCCCATGACAGGGTGTCCACACGGCGTCACCACCCGGAGCGTCGCACGTCCACCTCACGACCGTCGTCCGACCAGCCTCCGCGCCTGTCTCCCACCGGTCAACCGGCGACCAGACCCGCTTCGTAGGCAACGATCGCGGCCTGGACCCGGTTCTTGACGCCGAGGCGGAGCAGGACGGCGCTGACATAGGCCTTGACCGTGCCTTCGACCAGGAACAGCCGCTGGGCGATCTCGGCGTTGGACAGGCCCGCGCCGACCAGGCCCAGCACCTCCAGTTCCCGGGGGCTCAGTACGGCGACCTGCTCCTTCGCGGCCGCGGCCCGGGCCATCGCACCGCCGCCTGCGCCGGCACTCAGCTCCGCGATCACCCGCTGCGCCACGCGAGGCGACAGGAAGGCGGCACCTTCCGCGACAGCCTTCAGGCCCGCGATCAGTTCGCGGGGATCGCCGGACTTGAGCAGGAAACCGCTCGCCCCGTCGCCCAGGGCACGGGCGATGTACGCGTCCTCGGAGAACGTCGTGAGGATCACCACGGCTGTATCGGGCATCGTGCGCCGGATCTCCGCACCGGCGGCCAGTCCGTCCATCCGTGGCATCCGGATGTCCAGCACGGCCACGTCCGGCCGATGCCGCCGTACCGCCTCGACCGCTTCGATGCCGTCCGCTGCCTCGGCAACGACCTCGATCTCGTCGTCGGTGCCGAGGATCGCCTTGACGCCGGCTCGCACCATCGCCTCGTCATCGGCCAGCAAAACCCTGATCACGCAATCAACCTGTCTCGGTAGTCGGGGGGACAGAGCCGGTCTGGACGATGGACTTCGCGACCAGGGCACCGTCGGCGAAACAGAGCCGGTAGGCGTAGTTGGCGGAGAACGGCGCGTCCGGACGGTAGTAGCGACAGGTCCAGCCGGCCGGCGGGGTGTAGCCCTCGGCCGGCGGGTCGATCATCTGCATCGAGGGAAGCGCCTTCTCCACCTCGTGCTCGGGCTGCCCGATGGTCAGGCCGTCGTACTTGCTGGGCCGCAGGATCGAGCTGTAGCCGGCGACCAGGTAATAGGCGAGGGCTACCACGCCGACCACCGCACCAAGGACCAGCGGAGCCGCCACGGCCGTGATCAGTCCGCGCCGGACATCTCGCCGTACCGTGGCCCGTTCGGCCGCCGCGGCGGACACCGACGGCTGCTGCTCCGGCTCCGGTGGGCCACCTGCCCGCGGCATCGTCGCGACGACCTCGAACCCATCTCTCAAAGGCCCAGCGGTCAACGTCCCGCCCACGAGCCGAACCCGCTCGCGCAACCCATCCAGCCCCCGACCCGATGACGGGACGGACGACGGCACCGGCCGCACTGCACCTGTGTCGACGATCTGCACTCGTACGTCGTCCTCGCCAGACGTCACGGTCACAGTCACCGAGGCGCCCGGTGCGTGCTTGCTCGCGTTCGTCAGCGACTCCTGGACGACGCGGTGCACCGCCCGGTCCACCATCGGCGACAGCTCGGCATCACCCTCCTGGATCAGCCGCACCGAGAGTCCTGACGCTGCAGCTCGCTCGACGAGTGTCGGCACCTTCTCGTCACGTGGGACCAGCGGAGCATCCGTGTCCCGCAGTACGCCGATGATGTCGCCGAGCCGGTCGGTCGCCGTACCCGCCATCTCCCGCAGCTCGGACGCGGCCCGCCGATGCTCCTCCGGCAGCGACGGATCGAGCTCCAGCGCGGCGGCCCGCAACGCGATCAGACTCAGCTCATGCCCGACCGAGTCGTGCATGTCCTGTGCGATCCGCGAACGCTCCCTGAGCCGCTCCTGGTCGATCGCCATCCGCTGCTCGCGCTCGATCCGCTCAGCCCGGTCCCAGCCGGCCGTGGTGAGCAACGCCTGCTGCGCCCGGTACCGCCCGATCAGCCACGGCAGCACGACCAGCAGCAACGCGAGCAGCAGCATCACCAGCCAGGTGAGCACCGCTTCCGTCGCCTGCTCCTCGCGACGCACGACCAAGGTGAGCAGCAGCATCCCTAGCAGGGACCAGCTGCACACCAGCACGAAGTGTTTGAGCTGCGTCTCCCGCCGCCCGGCCAGGTAACTCAGCAGCGTGATCGCCGGAACCAGGGCGATCGGTACGCCGTACGACGTACCGAGGGCGAAGGCGAGGATGACGATCTGCGCCCAGGCGACCACCGTGAAGGCGAGCAGCGGCCATGCCCGGCGGAAGAAGACACCGACGAACAGCGCGGCGATACAGGCCGCCCGCACCCAGTACGAGTCGTTGCGGGCACCGCTCTCCGCGAGCACGAGGAGGCTCAGCACGGCCCACAGGCCGACGTCTCCCACGCGTCGCCAGTTCATGCCCCCAGACGCTACACAGTCCCGCCGACGCGTCGTACTGCCGAAGGTCAGGTCTTCAGTTGCCTTCGGCATCAACGAGCTCGAACGGCACGATCGACAGGTTCGGCACCGACTCGCCGCGCAGCTGGGCCAGCAGCAGGTCCACCGCGCGCCGGCCCATCTGCCGCTGGTTCTGCCGGACATGCAGGTACGGCGGCCCGCCGATCGAGTCGCCCGGTGAGTCGAAGCACGCGACCAACTGCTCGCCGTTCAGCGCCCGGTCGACCATCCGTGCCAGGTTGTACTCACACGCGACGTACGCCGTCACGTCGGGCACCCGCTCGCGGAACGCCCGGATGACGTCGATATCCGCCCGGATGCTCTCGGTCGTCGTCGATCCGGGCAGCGTGCTGCGCAACTCGGTCAGCTCGTACGCCTGGCCGCGACCCTCGAAGGCGGCCCGGAACCCCTCCAGCCGGTCCTCGATCGACGAGGTGTTCACCGGCGGCGGTGAGACGAAAGCGATGTGCCGATGTCCTCGATCGAGCAGCCGGGACGTCAATGCCCGCGACGCCGCCACGTTGTCGGTGTGGACGGCGGCGACCGGGATGCCCGACAGGTGACGGTCGACCAGCACCACCGGGTACCCGTCCAGCACCTGCCGCAACACGCTCGCGTTGTAGAAGTCGCCGTGCACCGGGAAGACGATCAGCCCGTCCACCTCACCCGTCGACACCAGCGAGTCGACAGCCTTCTCCTCATCGGACTGCCGGCCGTGCGTCCGCCGTACGACGAGATGAGCGCCGTACTCCGCACACCGCTCCTCGATCGCGTTGAGGAGATCCAGGCCGTACGCCTCGGACATATCCGGTACGACGAACGCCACCGACCGGGCCTCGTTCTTCGGCCGTGGCACCCGGCCCTTGAGCGGCACAGTGACTCCGGTCAGGTCGGGCAGGTTCCGCACCACGAACGTGCCCCGGCCGCGGATCCGCTCGACCAGGCCGGCCTCCCGCAGTACCTCGAGGGCCCGTTTGGAGGTGATCCGGCTGACCTCGAACTGGGTCGCGAGTTCCATCTCCGACGGGACCCGGTCTCCGGGCCGCAGCGCACCTCGGCGGATCTGCTCCAGCACATGCGTACTGAGCTGCTCGTAGAGCAGGCCCGCTCGTCGTCCGGTTGACATACCAACATCATGTCGCATTGTCGGCGGACGGTGGCACGGTGGGTTCCGGAGGTGATCGGACATGCGGATCGACGGGAAACTCGCGGTCGTCACCGGCGCCGCGGTCGGCATCGGCCGGGCGATCGCACAACGACTGGCGGCCGCGGGCGCCGAGGTGGTCGTCGCCGACATCGACACGAACGGCGGGATGCAGACCTGCGAGTCGATCGGCGCCAAGGCGCGGTTCGTCCAGGTCGACATGCGCGACGACGACGCGGTCGCGGACCTGATGGCATGTCAACCACAGATCCTGGTCAACAACGCCGGCGGCGGTCCTGACCTCCGCCCCTGCTTCCCGGAAGCGTCGGTGGAGCGCTGGTCGGCGTCGCTCGACCTCAATCTGCGCGCGCCGATGCTGACGACGCAGCTCGCGCTCCCGGCCATGCGACAAGCCGGCGGTGGGGCGATCGTGAACGTGGGATCGACCGCAGGGCTGGGATTCGGGCCGCATGTGTCGCCGGAGTACAGCGCTGCCAAGGCCGCTCTCATCCGACTCACCACGACGCTGGCGCCGCTCGCCGACAGCCATGGCGTTCGGGTCAATTGTGTGGTTCCCGACTGGGTCGCCACCGAGCGCGGCATCCGGGAGCGTGAGGAGCTGCCCGAGGCCGAGCGCGGCCCCGCGCTGGTCCCCCTCGACGTCCTCACCGACGCAGCCATTCGCTTCGTCGAGGACGACACCCTGACCGGCCGGGTCGTCCTGCTGGAGCGCGACGAACGGCCCTTCTTCCTCCACTGATCCGCCCTGCAGAACGCGGTCGCGTGCGCTCTTGACACACCTGGCGCAGGTCCGGGAGCGCGGCTTCCACTACTCCCTCAACGAGCGGGTCGTGGGCTCGTCCGGTGTGAGCGCGCCGGTGTCGCGGCCGGACGGCTCGGTCCGGGCCGCAGTCGGTATCTCCGGGCCCGCGGAACGCCACCCGGAGAGCGAAATGCTCGGCTGGGTGCCTGAGCTCCGCCGCGCCGCGGGCGCGCTCGGCCGCTGAACCCACTTCTTCCACCTTGTCTTGAAGGATTGATGACCTATGCGTTGTGCCGTAATCGGTCTCGGTGAGGCGGGCGGTGTCTTCGCCGCCGCACTCGCTGATGCCGGCCACGAGGTGCTCGGGTACGACCCCGGTGACAAGCCGACACCTGACGGCGTGGTTCGTGTCGGCACGCTCGTCGAGGCTGTTCGCGGGGCGTCGTACGTGCTGGTGCTGATCGCCGCGTCGGTCGCGCCGACGATCCCGAGGAATCCCGGCCGCATCTGGTGAACGGTGTCTGCTACGCCGACTTCACCTCCGCGGCTCCGGGTGTGATGGAGCTGCTCGGGCAGCAGATCGACGGGTTCGCTGACGTCGCGATCCTCGGGCCTGTTCCGTTGCATGGCTCGAAGGTGCCGCTGTTGGTGAGTGGGCCGGGCGCTGAGTCGTTGGCCTCGCTGGTGCGGCCGCTCGGTACGCCTATCGACGTACTGGAGGCTCCACCCGGTGCTGCGATGGCGCGCAAGTTGCTGCGGAGCGTCTTCATGAAGGAGCTCGCGCTGGTGATCTGCGAGGCGGTCGAGGCTGGGCGGGCTGCCGGTGACGAGGAGTGGATCCGGGCCGAGATCGCTCGGCAGCTCGCGGGTGATGGTCAAGCCGTCATCGATCGGTTCCTGACCGGTACGCCGACACACGCCGTACGTCGGGCGCAGGAGATGCACGACACCGGCGCTTACCTGGACGATCTCGGGGTGTCGGCCGAGCTGACCCGGGCGACCGAACGGAGTCTGCGCCGGTACGCAGAAAAGTCCGCACCAGTTCCTGGTTAATTCCTGGTCCGGGCGCCGACGGGCTGACAACATTCCCGCATGACAGCCACTCGCCCGTCGGTGCCCGACTTCGCAGCCATTCCGGTGCTCTCCGTCGCGGCCGTGGTCGTGGTCGTGCTCACGGCACTGTCCGGGCGGTACGGGTACCACCGAGACGAGCTCTACTTCATGGTGGCCGGTCAGAAGTTGGACTGGGGGTACGTCGACCAGCCACCGCTCACACCGTTGCTGGCGCGTGTCTCGACGGAGGTGTTCGGGAACACCCCGATGGGGCTGCGGGTGGTGTCAACGCTGGCGTCGGCGATCACTGTTGTCGTGGTGGCGTTGATCGCGCGGGAGTTCGGGAGCTCGCGCCGCGGGCAACTGCTGGCCGCTGTGTGTGCTGCCGTGTCCGGGTTCCTGCTCGGTGTCGGGCATCTGGTGTCGACAGCGACGTACGACCTGCTGGCGTGGATGCTGATCTGCCTGTTCGCGGTGAAGCTACTGCGGACAGGTGACGGGCGCTGGTGGCTCGCACTCGGCCTGACTGCGGGCGTCGCGTTGGAGAACAAGTACCTGGTCGTCCTGCCGATCGGTGCGCTATTGCTGGCGCTGCTGATCGTCGGGCCGCGTGGCGTACTGCGTTCCTGGTGGCTGCTGGCCGGTATCGCAGTCGCGGGGGTGGTGGCGTTGCCCAATGTGTTGTGGCAGTTCCAGCACGACTGGCCTCAGCTCACGGTCGCTGGTGGCATCAGCGAGGACGACGGCACCGAGAACCGGATCATGTTCATTCCGCTGCAGCTACTGCAGTTGTCGCCGTTCCTGATCCCCGTCTGGGTGGTCGGGTTCCGGCGGCTGTGGCAGCTGCCTTGGGCCCGGTCCGTCGCGTTGGCGTATCCGGTGCTCTGCCTCGCCGTACTGGCCGTTGGCGGGAAGTCGTACTACGCCCTGCCACTGCTGCTCGTCCTGGTCGCGGCTGGCGCCGAGCAGGTGCTGTCCTGGTCGCGTCGTGCGGTGGCCGCCGGGCTCGTGCTGACGGCTGTGACGTCTGCTGTGTTCACGTTGCCGGTGCTGCCGGCGTCCGCGGTCGACTTCGTGATCCCGATCAACAAGGAGCAGGGCGAGCAGATCGGCTGGCCGTTGATGGCTGACACCGTCGCCGCGGAGTGGAACCGGATCCCCACCGACCAACGCTCGGCGGCGACGATCTTCACCGGCAACTACGGCGAGGCCGGTGCCCTTCGCCGCTACGGGCCCGCGCTCGGCCTTCCACCGGCGTACTCGGGACACATGAGCTTCGCCGACTGGGATCGTCCGCCCGACACGCAAACAGGTCCCGTGCTCCTCGTCGAGATCGAACGCTCCCCGGCGTTCGAGGCGCAGTTCCGCGGCTGCGAACAGGTCGCCACGATCGACAACATCGTCTCGAACGACGAGGACGGCGCTGCGCTGGTCCGGTGCGACTCCCCCGCCGAGCCGTGGTCCACTCTGTGGCCGAAGCTCCGGCGCTACTACTGACGTTCCGTAGGGTTGCCGGATGCAATCGATGGTCGACATCCCGGCCGGAACCATCGCCCTCCGGGACGACCGCCTCGGCACCCGCTGGCAGGTCGAACTGTCCGCATTCCGCCTGGCTCGCTTCCCTGTCACTGACTCTGGCGACCTCCCACTCACCGGTCTCAGCTGGTACGACGCCATTGCCTTATGCAACCAGTTGTCCGCTGTCGTCGGTCTAGCTCCGGCCTATGTGATCGACGGCTCGGAGGTTCGGTGGGACACGGACTCGCCCGGGTACCGCCTGCCGACCGAGGCCGAGTGGCAGTACGCGTGCACCGCCGGTACGCCGGCCTACCGCTACGGCCCGCTCGAGGACATCGCCTGGTACGCCGACAACTCTGCTGGACGAGCGCATGCCGTTGGGTTGAAGGCACCCAACGCGTGGGGCCTGCACGACATGCTTGGCAACATCTGGGAGTGGTGCTGGGATCTCTACGACCCAGCGACGTACGGCTCCTACCGCATCTTCCGCGGAGGCGGCTTCGCCGACCCCGAACGCTCCATCGGCTCCACCGTCCGCCGCCGCTCCCACCCCACGTTCGCCATCGAGGACCTAGGCCTCCGACTCGCTCAATCTGTTGAGGGCGTGAAAGCTCTTTAGGGTTTGAGAGCAATCTTGCCGACGGTGGCACGCGCCTCCAACTCGGCCAACGCTTTCGGCCCATCAGCCAGGTCGTACACCGTCGGCTCGCCAGGCGGGTACACCCCGATCGAGATCAACCTGGACAACTCCGCCATCAACTCGGCAAACATGTCCGGCGCCTGCTGACTCAGCACACCGATATGCAGCCCGATCACGTGCACCTGGTGCGTGAAGTTCAACTCCCAGTTGCTGATCGACGCCTCTCCCCCGGCAACGCCGTACACAACAACCTTCCCCGTCACCCGCTTGGCCACCTCGAGACTCTTCTTGAACGTCTCCCCACCCACCGACTCCAGTACGACGTCCACACCCTTGCCATCCGACAGATGCCGCACCTCGCTGGCTAGGTCCGCGGTTCGGTAGTCGATCACGTGGTCGGCGCCAAGCCGCCGTACGACCTCATGTTTGCTCGCCGACGCGGTCGCGATCACCGTCGCGCCGTAGTGCTTGGCCATCCGCACGGCCGCCTGCCCCACTGCACCGGCCGCCGCATGAACCAGCACTGTCTGTCCAGCTCTGAGCTGGCCCAGCGGCTTGAGTGCCGCCAGGGCTGTCGCCCAGTTCAGCACCAGGCCGAGCGCCTGCTCGGGCCTCCACCCCTCCGGCACCGGCGCGATCCCATCGGCCGCCATCACCATGTACTCCGCGAACGCGCCGTACCCGGTGCCTATCACCCGCGCCCCGACCTCGACAGCCGTGACGTCGGCGCCCAAGGCAACCACCTCGCCCGCCGCCTCGAACCCCGCCAGGTACGGCGCCTGAGGACCGCCGTGATACGTCCCCCGCGTCTGCATCACATCCGCGAAGTTCACCCCGGCAGCCGCTACCTTCACCAGCACCTCACCACCTCCAGGTGCCGGCGTCACCGCGTCCTCCACCAGTCGCAGATCCACCGGCCCAGCCAGCGTCTCCTGCCGCAACGCCCGCATGACCCCGCTCATCCACACTCCCCTTGTTTGACCTTCATCGAAGTTCGACGCTGATCGTACTATAGCGCCGACTCACGGGGACGAGCGGCAGCATCCAGGCGCTTGTGCGCCCGGACCAGGGTTGCGGTCGGACCAGAGTTGCGATCGGACCAGGGTTGCGGTCGGTGTCAGCGCGTGAGCAGGCCTGGACGTGTCAGTGTCCAGATGACCCAGACGTCGAGCGCAATCACCAGCAGCGCCCAAGCCGGCGCGTGCGAGATGAAGAGGAAGTTGTTGAGGGCGCTGAACCCGGCCAAGGCGATCGCGAAGATGCCGGCCCACCGCCTCTGGGCGAAAAGGCTGAACCCTGCCACGACCATGGCGAGCCCGATCGCGAGATGGATCCAGCCCCACACCGTCGTATCGAAGGCGAACGCGTATCTCCTGACCGGCTCGAAGTCGGTCTCGTCAATGATCGCGGCGAGACCGGAGGTGATCTGAAACGCGCCCAGCAGCACCATCATTGACGCCGCGAACGTGAACCCCGCCATCGCAACACCGGAGATCTCCGGGCGCTCGTCAATTTCCTCGTGGACCATTACCGTCCACCTTCCCTCGTCGATCCGCACTCGACTGATGCCAAGCACGAACGACGCTAGGCTCGCCGGACCACCCCCCACCTCACCCCCAGCAGGCGAATCCGCAGCCCCCAGCTCCCAGCAACGGAGGATTCAATGCAACCGGCCGACGCGCTGGATCGCGCTGTTGACACCGTGGTCACCGCCCTCAGCCCCGCGACCGACCAGGACTGGCAGTGTCCAGCAGGCGACCTCGAATGGTCATGCCGTTTCACCGCTGAACACGCCGCACACTGCCTGCAGACCTACGCGATCCAACTCGCAAGCCGCGCTCCCACGCACTACGTGAGCTTCTTCTCCCGCGCCCTGAACGACGCCACGAATGCCGACGTCCTGGAGCTCCTAGCGGCGAGCGGCCGCCTCCTCGCCGCCGTCGTACGCGCGGCCGAGCCCACCGACCGAGGCTTCCACCCCTTCGGCATGGCCGACGCCGAGGGCACCGCAGGTATGGGCTGCATTGAACTACTCGTCCACGGCGGCGACATCGCCGCCGGACTCGGCCTACCGTACGAGCCACCTCCAGACATCTGCACCTGGCTCCTGGCCCGCATGTTCCCAACCCACCACGCCGAGCAACAAAGCCGCGTCCCCGCCCTCACCCCCTGGCCCACCCTCCAATGGACAACCGGCCGCCTCACCCCACCCAACCTCTCCCCCACCACCACCTGGCACTGGCACAGCGCCCCCCACCAACCCCCCACCTAACCCCCGCTTGCGCCCGCGGGTCGGTGGCCTTGGGCTGGCCTGCGAGGTCAGGCACTGAACCGGAGGTTGTTGTTGAGGGCAGTCGAGACCCGCCGCAAAGCAAGCCGCGGCGTCCAACCCGAGCCAGAAACCAAACCGCAGCGCCCAACCCCAGCCGAGGAGCCAATCGCGGCGACCAGCCCACGCCGGCAACCGAACCGCGGCGATCAGCCCACGCGGGAAGCAAACCGTGGCGGCCAACCGAAGCCGCCGAGCGAAGCGACGGCGCAGCCAAACCGCGGCGATCAGCCCACGCGGGAAGCAACCGTGGCGGCCAACCGAAGCCGCCGAGCGAAGCGAAGGCGCAACCAAACCGCGGCGACCAAACCCAGCCGGAAAGCAAGCCGCGGCGCCCAACCGAAGCCGCCGAGCGAAGCGAAGGCGCAAGGGGGTGCGGGTGGCGGAGCCCCCGCTCGCGGCGAGCGCAGCGACGCCGCACAAACGACGAAGGCGACCCGCTCCGCGCTCTCCGCGGACACGAGTCGCCTATCGCCTTCGTGGACGATACTGGGATCGAACCAGTGACCTCTTCCGTGTCAGGGAAGCGCGCTACCGCTGCGCCAATCGTCCAAACCTGTTGTGAGGGTTTCGAGGTGGAGACGGGATTCGAACCCGTGTACACGGCTTTGCAGGCCGTTGCCTCGCCTCTCGGCCACTCCACCAGTGAGAAGAAAGCTGGCCCGCCGAACCCTCTCCGAGCGGACGACCGGGTTCGAACCGGCGACCTCAACCTTGGCAAGGTTGCGCTCTACCAACTGAGCTACGTCCGCAGTGCGACCGGTTTTTCGTTCCCCGGCGCGAGAAGAACATTAGCCCATCTCCGCCGGACTTCAAAAACCGGGGTCCCCCTCCAGGTCGACGTACGGTCATCAACCGGTCACCTACGGACGGGCCGATCGTCCCGGATCGCCTTAGCACTAAGGTGTTATGCGGAAGGAGCACCAATGCGTATCTGGCTGAACGGCACCCTGCAGGACGACCAGGCGGGCGTCTCGCCACTCGATCACGGACTGACCACGGGCGACGGGGTGTTCGAGACGATCAAGATCGTCGAAGGACGACCGTTCGCGGTCACCAAGCATCTGGAGCGGTTGGTCCGATCCGCGGTCGGTCTCGGCCTGCCGGAGCCGGACGTCGCACAGGTCGAGCAGGGCATCGCGGCCGTGGTGAAGGCCGACCCGGACATCCCCTTCGGCCGGCTGCGGATCACGTACACGGGTGGTGTCTCACCGTTGTCGTCCGATCGCGGTACGTCGGGTCCGACGATCGTGGTCGCGTCCCAGGCCATCCAGCGCCCCGGACCGACGTCGGCGATCGTGACGGTTCCGTGGGTCCGCAACGAACGCAGCGCGGTCGCCGGTCTCAAGACGACGTCGTACGCCGAGAACGTCCGAGCCCTCGCCTACGCAAAGGAACGCGGCGGCAGCGAGGCGATCTTCGCCAACACGGTCGGAAACCTCTCTGAGGGCACCGGTTCGAACATCTTCTGCGTGTACGACGGCGAGCTCGTCACGCCGACCCTCGAGTCGGGCGCTTTGGCCGGTGTCACCCGTGCTCTGGTCCTCGCCTGGTTCGGCGCTGTCGAGCGCGACGTACCGCTGGGCCGCCTCCACGAGGCCGACGAGATCTTCCTCACCTCCACCACCCGCGACGTCCAAGCCATCCACCGCGTCGACGACCGCGACCTCCCTGCCCCGGGCCCAATCACCGCCGAAGTCGCACAAGTCTTCGCCACCCGCTCCGCCGAAGACCTCGACCCCTAACCAACCCGGCCTAACCCGAAGCCCACTGCGGCGAACGGTTACCGCGGCCGGCGGGCATCAGTAGAACAGCTCTCCGCGTGTTGCTGCGGAGAGCTGTTCGAGGCGCCTACTCGCCTGAGGCTTTGCGGCGTTCGCGGTACGCGGCGACATGCAGGCGGTTGCCGCAGGTGCGCGCGTCGCAGTAACGCTTCGAGCGGTTGCGGGACAAGTCGATCAGGGCGTCGTCGCAATCCGGGGCCTCACAGCGACGGAGTCGTTCACGTTCGCCGGCCGAGATCACCTGGGCAAGCGCAATCCCACACTCGACCGTGATCCGGCACGCCAGCGACGCACCGTCACGCGAGTAGTGGATGTGCCACGGGTGCCCGTCGTGATTCGTCAACCGCGGCGTCGTCGTACCGCGGGCGACGATCGCGTTGATCATCGCCGCCGCCGTGGCATCGGATTCCGTGGTGAAAACCGGCGAGAACAACGGCCGCAGCTCGCGGACCTCGGACAGATCCTTCTCCGTCAACGTCCCGACCGCACTGAACTCGCGCTCCTGGACGAACTTCTCCAGATCCTCGAGCGAATCCATGGTGTCGACCTGGCTGTTCGGCCCGGGCAGCGTGTTCACCAGCCGGACCAGCGTGCCGAGCGCCTGCTCGGTGTCGTGCGAGAAAGTCACAATCACGTCTCCAACGCGACGGGGTCTCCGTCTTGCAGCAAGAGTAGCCCGGCCGGATTAGATCGTCGCTGAATGATGCGCTAAGGTTTCACCCGCAAGGCACACAAAGCAACACCAGCACCACCAGAGCGGGCGATTGGCGCAGTGGTAGCGCGCTTCGTTCACACCGAAGAGGTCACTGGTTCGAACCCAGTATCGCCCACGAAGTCGATAGGCGACTCGTGTCCGCGGAAAGCGCGGACTGGGTCGCCTTCGTCGTTTGTGCGGCGTCGCTGCGCTCGCCGCGAGCGGGGGCTCCGCCACCCGCACCCCCTTGCGCCTTCGCTTCGCTCGGCGGCTTCGGTTGGCCGCCGCGTCTCTCTTTCCGGCTCGGGTTGGTCGCCGCGGTTTGGTTGCGCCGTCGCTTCGCTCGGCGGCTTGGGCTGGGCGCCCCGTCTCTCTTTCCGGCTGGGGTTGGTCGCCCCGGGTTGCTTTCCGGCTCGGGTTGGTCGCCGTGGATTGGTTGCGCCGTCGCTTCGCTGGCGGCTCGGGTTGCTCGCCGCGGTTTGGTTGGGCCGTCGCTTCGCTCGGCGGCCACCGGAGCAGCGCGATCGCGCCATGAGCAATCAGCTGCGCCGCGTGCAGATGGTCGCGGAAGCCAAGTGTCCAAGGGCTTTTGGTTCGTGCCAGTAGTTGTTTACGTGGGCGGGGTCTCGGCGGCTCGCTTGATTGAGGCGGCCTCGGTTTCGACGTAGCGCTTGGTCAGCGAGCGCGTCAGCAGCCAGCCGATCCCGGAGAGCGGGCCGGACACGGTCAGGGCGAGGGTGAGGCGGCTGCCGTCGGGGTGCGGTTCGACGACGTGCGCGGCGGTGATGGTGACGCCGGGCGAGCTCGACTCCCAGGTGTACGACGACCCGTCGGCCAGCTCGATAACCGTCCACACCGCTGTGGGCAGCCGGGGCTGCTGCAACCGGGTTCGGGAGCCGACGGCCAGCGGTCCGGCGTCGAGACGCTCCACGGCGTCGACCGTCGGGATCCGCTCGGGCCAGCGCTCGACGTCGACGACCACCGCCCAGACCCGCTCGGGCAGGGCCGCGATGGTGACGGTGTGCTGCAGGCCCAGCATGCGCTGAGTGTACGACGGCGCCCTGCGAGACTGAGGCCCCCGAACCACAGGCTTCCGGCTCGGATTGCTCGTCGCTGTTGGCTTTCGTGCTTTGGTGACGTCCTGTACGCCGCGGGCGAGCTGGCTAGTGCCGCGAACACCTAGACCTGTCCAGCGGCAGAATGGATGGATGGGTCTTTTGGGGCGGGGTGAGGGTCGGTCGGCTCGCGTGGTTTGGGGAGAGTGGGTGGAGGCTGATCGGGTTGGGGATGTTGCGGGGGCAGGGCGGTTGGCGCGGGAGATGGTGGAGGTTGCGCCGCGGTCGTTCAAGGCCTGGTTCGAGGCGGGGTTGTATTCGAAGGCGCGTGGTGACTGGGCGGATTCGGCGGCGCGGAATCAGCGGGCTGTGGAGCTGTTCACGGCGCGGGATGCCGGCGAGTTCGACGGTGTGAATCCGGCCGCGTGGAACTTGGGGATCGCGGCAACGGCTCTCGGCGACTGGGCGACTGCTCGGCAGGCTTGGACGGCGTACGGGATTGAAGGCGTTGGCGTCGGGTCCGAGCCGATCGACGGTGACTTCGGTATGACGCCCGTACGGCTGAATCCCGATCGACCGAGCCTGGCGCATCAGGTCTCGCCGGAGTTTGGTGATGCCGAGGTTGTGTGGTGCTGGCGGCGTAGTCCAGCTCATGCGGTGATTTCGAGCGTTCCGCTGCCGGAGTCCGGGCACCGCTTTCGGGACGTCGTGCTGCACGATGGCGAACCCAAAGGGCAGCGACGGCTCGGCGACCGGGACGTGTCGGTCTTCGACGAACTCGCCCGCCTCGACGAGTCCGGCCTGCCCACCTGGCAGGCGCAACTGCTGGGCGCGGAGCCCGACGACCTGGCGGCACTCGCTGAGATCATCGGTCCCAAAGGGCTAGGGCTCGACGACTGGTCGGGGATCCGGATGATGTGCTCGGATTGCTCCCACGGATCGCCGGGTGCGGAACACGATCACGCGGCTGCGCCGACCGACGCGACTGTTGTTGGACTCGCCGGCTCCGAGGGCGACTTGCGCGCCTGCTTCGACGAGTGGCTTGCCGACAGGCCGCACGTCACGCTGGCGGAACTCACCTTCCTCTGGTGATGGGATCCGCCACGTTAGACGAGCCAGATGCCGTCGCGCAGGAGGACGCGATCCTTCAGTTCGTTGACCTCGCGCCAGGCCTGGATCTTCGTCGGCGTCAGGCGGAAGAAGAGATAGCCGGCCAACGGCCGAGGATCGAACCCGGCCTTCTCGGCGAAGGCGTCCCCTTCAGATTCACTGATCTCGTGGGATTCCAGGATCTCGGCGGTGGCTTCGATGTGGATGACGTCGCGCGTGTGGCCGAGGGTTAACTGGAGGGTGGGGTTCGCTCGCAGATTGCGGGCGGTGGGGTTGCCGCCGGCTGTGGACAGGAGCAGGGTCTTGCCGTCCCAGAGGAAGGACAGGGGCATCAGGTACGGCGTGCCGTCGTCCGAGGCGGTCGCAACCCAGACGTCGACGTCCTGCTCGAGGCGACGGAGCGTGTCCTGCCTGCGCACGGACAGCGGGCGGGCCGGCTCTGTCATGGTGATCTCCTCTGGGGTGTCGGGGCTGCAGTGTCACATGTACGGCGGATTGTGCGTCACACCCATGACGGCGCCGGGCCGGAAACGTGACAGGTCGAGAGGGACGTGGTGGATATGAGTGAGCACGACTGGCTGGCGGTCCGGTTCGAGGAGAACCGTGACCACCTCCGCGCGGTCGCGTACCGGATCCTAGGCTCCGCACCCGAAGCCGAGGATGCCGTCCAGGAAGCCTGGATCCGGCTCAGTCGCTCCGACGCCGACTCGATCGAGAACCTCGGCGGCTGGCTCACCACAGTCGTCGGACGGATCTGTCTGGACATGCTGCGGTTGCGGCGTGGGCATCCCGAGCAGCCGGTCGGCGAGCACTCCCCCGCGCTCGCCGATGTCGACGTACCCGATCCTGAGCTCGAAGCGGTGCAGGCGGATTCGGTCGGTCTCGCGCTGCTCGTCGTACTGGAGACGTTGACGCCGGCCGAGCGGTTGGCGTTCGTGCTGCACGACATGTTCGCCGTACCGTTCGAGGACATCGCGCCGATCGTGGGCAAGTCGCGGGCGGCCGCGCGGCAACTGGCGAGCCGGGCGCGGCGGCGGGTGCAAGGTACGCCGGAACCGCCTGAGGTGGACACCGGCCGGCAGAAGGAGATCGTCACCGCGTTCCTGGCCGCGTCACGGGGCGGCGACTTCGAGGCGCTGCTGGAGATGCTCGATCCCGGGGTGGTGCTGCGTGCCGACGAGGCGGTCGTGGCGCGGGGTGCGGCCGAGTTGGTCCGCGGTGCGGCGGCCGTCGCCGAGACGTTCTCCGGCCGGGCGCAGGCCGCCAGGCTCACCCTGGTCGACGGCCTGGCCGGCGCCGTCTGGTCGCACCGAGGCGAACCGCGAGTCGTCTTCAACTTCACCATCACCGACGGCCGCATCACCACCATCGAACTCCTCGGCAATCCCGACTACCTGGAGGACGTCGACCTCTCCCCTCTCGAGGCCTGACGACCGCGCGTACGGCGGCGGCAATGGCGTGCTCTGTCGCGGTTGCCGCCGTACGACGTCATGCCCGTTCGCGGGGTGGTCGGGGTGGCATGACGCCTGGGACTGGTGTTGCCGGTGGGGTGAAGATCACGCTGAAGAGGTCCGGATCGCGACACCCCGGAATCTGGTTTTTGCAGACACGAAAAGTGCGCTACTGTTCTGCTCTCGCACCGAGCGGAAACACCCGGTCGGAGCGATGCGGACGTAGCTCAGTTGGTAGAGCGCAACCTTGCCAAGGTTGAGGTCGCCGGTTCGAACCCGGTCGTCCGCTCGGAGAGGGTTCGGCAGGCCAGCTTTCTTCTCACTGGTGGAGTGGCCGAGAGGCGAGGCAACGGCCTGCAAAGCCGTGTACACGGGTTCGAATCCCGTCTCCACCTCGAAACCCTGCTTCATGTGGTTTCTGTACGGTTTTGGACGATTGGCGCAGCGGTAGCGCGCTTCCCTGACACGGAAGAGGTCACTGGTTCGATCCCAGTATCGTCCACGAAGTCGATAGGCGACTCGTGTCCGCGGATTGCGCGGACCGGGTCGCCTTCGTCGTGTGCGACAGACCCGCCAGGGCTGCCCGGGAGGGCTACTTGCGGGTAATGTCGGGGCATGGTGAGTGGGAAGCGCGCGGTGGGCTGGGGCCTTCTGGTTGCGGCGGCTCAGGGACGTCGGCGGGTCAGCGACGAGCGATTGACGGCTGCTGTGGACGGCCGGGTCGTACTCGTCACCGGCTCGTCGTACGGGATCGGCGAAGCGACCGCGCGGCGGCTAGCCCGCGCAGGCGCGACGGTTCTGTTGGTGGCTCGTACGGCGGAGCGGTTGGAAGAGGTGGCTGGGGAGATTCGGGCCGCGGGTGGTGAGGCGGATGCGTACGCCGTGAACCTGGCTGACCCGGTGGCGGTCGAAGGGCTCGTGCGGACTGTGCTGGAGGAGCACGGGCGGGTTGACGTGCTCGTGAGCAATGCGGGCCGGTCGATCCGGCGGTCGATCGCGGACTCGTATCAGCGGTTCCACGACATCGAGCGGACGAACGCGATCAACTACCTCGGCCCGGCGAAGCTGGTGCTCGAGTTGCTGCCGTCGATGCGGGAACGCGGATCCGGCCACATCGTGAACGTGTCGACAGCCGGCGTACGGACGCCGCCGATGGCGCGTTGGTCGGCGTACCTGGCCTCGAAGAGCGCGTTCGACGTCTGGCTGCGGTGTGTCGCGCAGGAGATCCGCGGCGACGGGGTGACTGTCTCGACGGTCTACATGGGTCTCGTGCACACGCGGATGAGCGAGCCGACGCCGGTGCTGAACAAGATGCCGGGGCTGACACCGGAACAGGCGGCAGATCAGGTGTGTACGGCGATCGCCGACCGGACGCACAACATCACGCCGCCGATGGTCCGGCCGGCCGAATTGCTCGGCAACCTGTTTCGGATCCCGACCGATCGGCTATTGGAGCAGTACTTCCGGATCAGCTCCAAGCGCAAACGGACCACAGGAGACGAAGAATCGTGAGGACACCGCGACCGATCGGACCGATGCGACCGCCGGACTGGCTTGTGCAGGCAGCGGCCGAGGTCGGCGGTGTGTCGGTCGCGCTGATCAAGTCCGGCGTCTGGCGCCCGGCCCGGCCGTCGCACCTGGTCGGGATCGAGCGCGCGTTGCGCCACTGGGGTCAGTCGATGGCCGCGCTCGGTGCGGTCGCCGCGATCAGGTTCCCGGATCGTCCCGCGGTGATCGACGAAACCGGCAGTACGACGTACGCCGAGCTCGACCGCCGCTGTGAACGGATCGCGGCCGCCCTGCACGCCGACCACGGGATCGTTGCCGGAAGCAAGGTTGCCGTCCTGTGCCGGAACCATCGCGGTTTCCTGGAGGCGACGTTGTCCGCCTCGCGGGTGGGCGCGGACGTGCTGTTCGTGAACACCGAGTTCGCTCCCCCACAGCTCAAGGCGGTCCTGGAGCGGCACAAGCCCGACCTGCTCATCCACGACGCCGAGTTCGCCCCAGAGACGGACACCCCGACAGTGCTCGCATCGCAAGGGCTCGACGAGCTTGCGGAATCGAAGGCAGCTGAGGCCCCCAAGCCCGAGACGCCCGGGCACATCACGATCCTGACGTCCGGTACGACGGGTACGCCGAAAGCCGCGCCCCGAGTGCCGACAGCGGCAGGGCTCGCTGGACTGACAGCGAGTGCGCTCAACCGGTTCGGACTGCGGTCGGGTGAGCCGATGGTGATCTGCCCGCCGTTGTTCCACGGACTCGGTCTGCTGACTTCGATGCTCGCGCTGTTCCTCGGATCGCCGCTCGTCCTCTCCCGCCGGTACGACGCCCGCGACGTACTGACCCAGATCGAGCAAACCGGCGCCGGCTCGATCGTCGCCGTACCAGTCATGCTCCGCCGCATGCTCGACCTCGGCCCGACCGAGATCGCACAGCACGACCTCCGCTCGCTCCGCGCGGTGATCTCCGGCGCGTCGACCCTGGGCGCGCCGTTGGCCGAGCGGTTCATCGCGCAGTTCGGCCCGGTGCTGTGCGACGCGTACGGATCCAGCGAGATCGGCATCGCCACGATCGCGACCTCCGCCGACCTGATCGCGGCGCCCGGGACCGTCGGCCGACCGTGCCTCGGCAGCACGGTCCGGATCCTTGACGACATGGACCAGCCGGTCCGCGTCGGCGAGACCGGGCGGATCTTCGCCGGCGGCGGGCTGGTGTTCGGCGGGTACTCCGACGGTTCGTCCAAGACGGTCGTGGACGGGCGGATGAGCACCGGCGATCTCGGGCATCTGGACCGGGCCGGGCGGCTGTTCGTCGACGGGCGCGAGGACGACATGATCGTCTCCGGCGGCGAGAACGTGTACCCGGTCGAGGTCGAGGACTGCCTCGCGAGTCATCCCGCGGTGGCCGAGGCTGCGGTCGTCGGCGTACCGGACGAGGAGTTCGGCCAGCGGCTGATCGGGTACGTCGTCCTGCGCGAACCGGCCACCGAGGACGAGCTGATCGACCACGTCCGGGCGAACCTGGCCCGCTACAAAACGCCCCGCCAGATCGTCGTACTGGATGAGTTCCCCCGCAACGCCACCGGAAAGGTCCTGCGCAGCAAACTCACTCCCCCGTGAGGCGTCACTGGATCGCCGGCCCGACGACGGTCATCATCACCACAGCCCAGAACGCACACCCGTCACCGTGGCCGCTGCCCGCCACCGTCCACGGGTGTACGCCGTCCTGGAGGTAGTACCCGATGCGGCCCGGGTTCGAGGCGAGCCACCACGACCACGGGATGATCTGCGCCTTGGGGAGGTTCTCCCGCAGTTGGTTGTTCACCCACATCGAGTTCCGCTGGTCCGCCAACTGCACGGCTGCGGGGTACCGGGTGCGGGACACCTGGACATCCACCCAGAGCAGTATCGTGCCGGCCGGGAGACGTGCCTTGAGGCGGGCGACCTGGGCGCTGACCGGGCGGGGATCGAAGATGTCGTTGGAGCCCGACTGCACCACCAGGACCCTGGGGAGCCTCGGCTGAGCCAAGATCCAGTCGACCGTCGGTGCCGTCGGCCGGCCGGACCAATAGTTGACCGCGAGCGTCTCGCCCTGCCTCGCCACCAGCGTCCCGAGGGATCTGTAGCAGCGAGTGGTGATGGAGTCGCCGACGACGCCGACGTCAGCGGTGGACCAACTGCCCACGATGCCGTGCGACATCGCTTGCCAGTTCCCCAGTGTCCCGGAGCCGAAGTCGGCTTGTGCCGGGACGGACGTTCCGACGAACAGGGCTACCGCCGTTGCCGCCGTAGCCAGGATGCGCGCGTGTTTCATGTGTCCCCCTGCCCCCAGAACCGAACTCCACGCTCAAGAGCATCGTCCGCGGTCCGGGATCCTTCAGGTAGGGACTTTCGTCACGACCTGGCAGTCCTTTGGTCTCAGGACAGCCGGATCCTGAGCAGGTCGGCGAAGCGCTCCAGGTGCTGCTGGTGGAGGTAATGGGTGGTGCCGGGCCAGACCTCGATGGTCGAACCGGGGACCCATGGGATGGAGCGGGCGAAGGCGGCCGCGTACTCGTTCGAGTAGAGGCTGAGGCAGAGCTTACCGACCGTCGGGAGGAACGCGCGAGCCGTCGGCCGGGCCCCGATGCTGCCTGACGCGAGGTACATCGACTGGTAGAGGTCAGCCAGCACTGGACCTGGTGTGACGGCCATCTGCGCCCGGGCGTCCAGGTGCAGCCTGCTGCCATACGCGTCGGCGAAAGCACGATCGACGAACTCGACACCTGCCTCCGACCCACGCGTGCGCAGGTCTTCGAGTACGGCGGGGCAACGGTCCATCTCGGCGTCGTCGGCGCCGTACGCCGGATCGATCACCACGATCCGCTGCACGAGCGAGGGATATCGCACCGCGAGCCAGGCGACGAGTTGCCCGCCCATCGAGTGGCCGACGGCAACAACCGGTTCAGTCAGCTGTGCGGCGAGGTCGCCGACCAGCGCGTCGACGGTGAGATCGCGTTCGCCGGACCGCGTGCCGTGGCCGGCGAGGTCGGGGGCAACGACGTCGGCCCAGGGCGACACCAGCTTGGTGATCTCGTTCCACGATTGGCGATCCGCGCCCCACCCGTGGACCAGCAACAGACGGGACCTGGTCACAGCTCCCTAGCCTATAGAGCCTGGGCGAGGCGAGTCATCCGATCCAAAGCGCCTGCCTCGTCGCCGAAGGACATCGCCAGCGTCTCGGCGCCTGCCTCGATCAGTTCGTGAGCGAGGTCGACGGTTGGCGCCACGTCTCCGCCGGGCCAGTGCAGGCGCGTCCCGACCTTGACCGGGCGAACAGCCTCAGCCCGAATCCGAGCGACCGCCGCCGCAAAGCCCGCGCCGTCGAGGTTCAGCCCCTGCCACTCATCCCCGAAGCGCGCGGCCCGGCGCAACGCCGGACCACTCGTACCGCCGGTCATGATCGGCAGCGCAGCACGCAGCTTCGGCTCGAACACGCCACCGCGATCCTCGCCGGCGAACAGGCCGCGGATGATCTCGAGGCCCTCGTCCGTCCGCCGGCCACGATCCGAGTACGACGCACCGACGGCGGCGAACTCGGACTCGTCCCACCCGGCGCCGATCCCGAGGATGACGCGCTCCCCGGAGAGCCGGTGCAACGTGGCCGCTTGCTTCGCGACGACGTACGGGCTGCGCATCGGCAGCACCAGCACCGACGTGCCGAACCGGATCCGCGTCGTCCGCGCGGCCAGGAATCCGATCGTCACCAGCGGCTCGTACACGCCGCCGTACGTCGACCCGAACTCCCCCGGTGGCAGCAGATGGTCGGGTAACCACGCCGTACCGAAACCGAGCTCCTCCGCCGCAACGGCAAGCTCGGTCAAGCGCTCCGGCGGCATGGTCGCGGATTCGTCAGGCAGGACGACTTGCAGCTCAACCATGCAACCGACGTTAACCCCTCACATCAATGTGAGAGTCAAGCGTGGAGTGAACGCGGCGGGTGGCCGGTGTAGGTCGGGATGATGCCCTTCGGGATCGGACCCTTGATGCGGGTCCCCTCCTCTTGCCGTCGCTGAAGCGGGTACTCGGACCGCCGACGGCGATCGCGGCCACGACTCGGCCGTCGGAGCGTCGTACCGGAGTTCGACCACGTCGATCCTGATCAACACGCCCGGCGAGTCGGCCTCGGTGGCGACCGCGATCCAGGGCCACAAGATGGCACTCAAGGGCCGGGCGAGGGCGGCGCTGGCGACGGTGGCGATCGGGTCGTTCGTGGCCGGGACCATCTCGACCGTGCTGCTGACCTTCGTCGCGAAGCCGATCGGCGAACTGGCCAGTCACTTCCAGGCGACCGACTACTTCGCGATCACGCTGCCGGCGATGGTTGCCGTGACGGCGCTGGTCGGGCACTCGCTGGTGCGCGGTCTGCTCTCGCTGACGGTCGGGTTGTTCATCGGGCTGATCGGGTTGGACAGTCTGACCGGCGCACCGCGGTACACGTTCGGGACGCTGCGGTTGCTGGACGGTGTCGACGTGGTGATCGTGATCGTCGGATTGTTCGCCATCGGCGAGACGTTGCACGTGGCATCGAAATTGCGGTCCACTCCCGAGCCTCCCGCCGTACTGGAGCGAGGGCGGCTGCGGACCGGGTACCTGAACAAGTCGGACTGGGGACGGTCGTGGGCGCCGTGGTTGCGGGGTACCGCGCTCGGGTTCCCGTTCGGCGCGATCCCGTCCGGCGGCGCCGAGGTACCGACGTTCCTGTCGTATTCGATCGAGCGGCGGCGGGCGCGCAAGAAGGGCCGCGACGAGTTCGGGGACGGCGCCATCGAGGGTGTGGCCGGGCCCGAGGCGGCGAACAACGCGTCGTTCTCCGGCGTCCTGGTTCCACTGCTGACACTCGGCCTGCCGACGTCTGCGACGGCCGCGGTGATGCTGGCGGCGTTCCAGATCTTCAACGTGCAGCCGGGACCGCAGCTGTTCGAGGACCAGAGCACGCTGGTGTGGACGCTGATCGCGTCGCTGTACGTCGGCAACCTGATCCTGCTGATCATGAACCTGCCGCTGATCCAGATCTGGGTGCAGGTGCTGAAGGTGCCGCAGCCGTTGCTGTACGCCGGGATCCTGGTGTTCGCCTGCCTCGGTGTGTACTCGCTGTCGGGGTCCGGCTACGAAGTGCTGCTGGCCTTGCTGATCGGTGTGGTCGGATTCTTCATGCGGAAGCTCGACTTCCCGATCGCTCCGGTGATCCTGGGTGTCATCCTCGGGCCGGCGATGGAGGAGCAGTCCGCCGGGCACTGGTGATCTCCAACGGCGACGCGAGCGTGTTCTTCACCCGGCCGCTCAGCCTGATCATCATCATCCTGACCGTGCTCGCCCCTCTTCGTGCCGTTCCTTCCCCGGATCGTCGCCCGCATCCGCGGTACACAGCCCACTCGCGACCGCCTGACCTTCGGCGAGGACGACTGATGGGAGAGTAGGGCTGTGAAGATCCTGGTCGGCTATGTGCCAACTCCCGAGGGCGAGGCCGCGCTGGCGGCCGCGGCTGCCGAGGCGGAACTGCGCGGCGCGTCCGTGCTGCTGCTCAACACCAGCCGCGGCGACGCCTACATCGACGCCCGCTACGCCAACGCCGACGAGCTGGCCGCAGCCGAGGCCGGCCTGCGCGAACGCGGCGTCGAGGTGACGATCCAGCAGGCCGTCTCCAGCGGCGACGTCGCCGGCGAACTCCTCAAAGCAGCCGCCGCCGAAGACGTGATCCTCATCGTCCTGGGCCTCCGCCGCCGCAGCCCGGTCGGCAAACTCATCCTCGGCAGCACCGCCCAACGGGTCCTCCTCGAATCCCCCGTCCCCGTCTTCGCCGTCAAGGCCCCACCGCGCGACTGATGGCGGACGCCCAGGCCATCACAATCGACGCGCCTCGGCCCGCGCCCGCGGAGAGCGCCGGCTCCGGCGAAGTTGTGATGGGGTGGGCGTCCGAAACCCAGGTGAGCGACTAGGCCGGGCCGCCTAAACTGGGCACGTTATGCCTGATGCCCGGACCGAGTCGTCGAGTCCCACCCCAGCCACCGGTCCCGTCCAGGACCCCGCTGCGCGTCCGCGGAGGCCGCGCCGGCGCGGCAAGAAGCGGTCATCCGGTACGCCGGGCACCGCACAGGCCGACTCCGGTACGCCGGGCGCCGCACAGGCCGACCCTGGTACGCCGGGCGCCGTACAGGCCGACCCTGGTGCGGCGGACGGACCGTCTCTCGCCGAGGTGTTGCCTCGGCTCGACGGGCTGACCGCGAACGACCGGGAGCAACTCGGGCGGCGGTTGGAGCGGGTTCGGGGGACGAAGGACGCTCAGAAGCGCGAGCAGGCTCTGGTCGGCGTGATCGGGGCGATCGAGCAGGCTGAGCGCCGGGTGGAGTTGCGGCGGCTGGCCGTACCGGAGATCAGCTATCCGGAAGAACTGCCGGTCAGTCAGCTGAAGGACGACATCGGGGACGCGATCCGCGAGCACCAGGTCGTGGTGATCGCGGGTGAGACCGGGTCCGGGAAGACCACGCAGATCCCGAAGATCTGTCTCGAGCTCGGACGTGGTGTGCAAGGCATGATCGGGCACACCCAGCCGCGGCGGCTCGCGGCCCGGACGGTCGCCGAGCGGATCGCCGAGGAGCTCGGCACCGAGTTGGGCGAGACGATCGGCTTCGCGGTCCGGTTCACCGACAAGGTGAGCGACCGTTCGCTGGTGAAGCTGATGACCGACGGCATCCTGCTCAACGAGCTGCAGCGCGACCGCGATCTGACCCGCTACGACACGCTCATCATCGACGAGGCACACGAGCGCAGCCTCAACATCGACTTCATCCTCGGCTATCTGAAGAAGCTTCTCCCCCGCCGCCCCGACCTCAAGGTGATCATCACCTCGGCGACTATCGATCCCGAGCGGTTCGCCGAGCACTTCAGCGACAGCAAGGGCAATCCGGCGCCGATCGTCGAGGTCTCCGGCCGGACGTACCCGGTCGAGACCCGGTACCGGCCGATCAACGACCCGGACGACCCGAGCACGATCGATCGCGACCAGACCCAGGCGATCCTGGACGCGGTCGACGAGCTCGCGCTCGAGGCACCGGGCGACGTCCTCGTGTTCCTCAGCGGCGAACGCGAGATCCGCGACACCGCCGACGCGCTCCGCGATCACAACCTCCGCAACACCGAGATCCTGCCGCTCTACGCCAGGCTCTCCAACGCCGAGCAGCACCGGGTCTTCCAGTCGCACTCCGGCCGGCGGATCGTGCTCGCGACCAACGTGGCGGAGACCTCGCTGACAGTTCCCGGCATCAAGTACGTGATCGACCCCGGTACGGCGCGCATCTCCCGGTACAGCCACCGCACCAAGGTCCAGCACCTGCCGATCGAGCCCATCTCGCAGGCGAGCGCCAACCAGCGCAAGGGACGCTGTGGACGAACCAGCGACGGCATCTGCATCCGGCTGTACTCGGAGGAGCACTTCGAGAGCCGGCCCGAGTTCACCGACCCGGAGATCCTGCGCACGAACCTGGCGTCGGTCATCCTGCAGATGACGTCCATTGGGCTCGGCGACATCGCCGCGTTCCCGTTCATCGACGAGCCGGACAAGCGCAGCATCACCGACGGCCTGCAGCTGCTCACCGAGCTCGGCGCGATCGAGGCCGCCAAGGCGAGCGAGCGGCACCGCCGGTTGACCCCGGTCGGCCGCCAGCTCGCCCAGATCCCGCTCGACCCGCGGCTCGCGCGGATGATCGTCGAGGCGGACAAGCACGCCTGTGTCCGCGAGGTGATGGTGATCGCGGCCGCGCTGTCGATCCAGGATCCGCGCGAACGCCCGACCGAAGCCGAAGCTCAGGCGCAGCAGGCACACGCCCGGTTCCGCGACCCGAACAGCGACTTCCTCGGTTTCCTGAACCTCTGGAACTACCTGAAGAAGCAGCAGAAGGAGCTGTCCGGCAACCAGTTCCGCCGGATGTGCCGCAGCGAGTACCTGAACTATCTCCGGGTCCGCGAGTGGCAGGACATCTTCGCCCAACTCCGCCAGGTCGCGTCGCAGATCGGCGTCACCCTCAACAGCGGCGAGGCGGCCGATCCGCAGAGTGTGCACATCGCGCTGATGTCCGGTCTGCTCTCCCACCTCGGCATGAAGGATCCGGCGAACCAGCACCAGTACCTCGGTGCCCGCGGCACCAAGTTCGCGATCTTCCCCGGCTCCGGATTGTTCAAGAAGCCACCACAGTTCGTGATGGCCGCCGAGCTCGTCGAGACATCCCGGCTGTGGGCACGCGTCAACGCGAAGATCGAGCCGGAGTGGGCCGAGGACATCGCCCAGCACCTCACCAAACGCACGTACTCCGAACCGCACTGGGAACGCAAAGCCGGCGCGGTGATGGCGTACGAGAAGATCACCCTGTACGGCGTACCGATCGTCGCGAGGCGCAAGGTCAACTACGGCAAGGTCGACCCGGAGGTGTCGCGCGAACTGTTCATCCGGCACGCGCTGGTCGAGGGCGACTGGGACACCCACCACAAGTTCTTCCACGAGAACCGCAAGCTGATCGAGGAAGTCGAGGAGCTGGAGGAACGCACCCGGCGACGCGACCTGCTGGTCGACGACGAGACTCTGTTCGCCTTCTACGACGAGCGGATCGGCAGCGAGGTCGTCACCGGTCGGCACTTCGATACCTGGTGGAAGAAAGCCAGGCAACGCGACGCCGATCTGCTCGACTTCGAGCGATCCCTGGTCGTCCGCGAAGGTGCGGAGGTCAAGGAGGAGGAGTTCCCGCTCACCTGGACGCAGAACGGGATGACCTTCGACCTGACGTACGCCTTCGAGCCCGGCACCGATGCCGACGGCGTGACGGTGCACCTCCCGCTGCTGGTGCTGAACCAGGTCACCGCCGACGGATTCGAGTGGAGCGTGCCCGGCTTCCGCGAGGAGCTGGTCACCACCCTGATCAAGTCGTTGCCGAAAGCAATCAGGCGGAACATCGTGCCGGCCCCGGACCATGCCCGGCAGGTACTCCCCCGGCTCGATCCGGCCTCGGGTCCGCTGACCGACGCCCTCGCCCGCGAGTTGCGGAACCTCCGCGACGTGGTCATCGACCCAGCGGACTGGGACTGGAGCCGGGTGCCCGAGCACCTGCGGATGACGTTCCGGGTGGTCGACGACAAGGGCAAGACCGTGGCCGAGAGCAAGGATCTGGCCAGACTCAAGGAACGGCTGAAGCCGAAGACCACGGCCGCGATCTCGCAGGTCGCGTCGAAGGCGGTCAGCGGGCTGGAGCGGTCCGGCCTGACCGACTGGACCTTCGGTGACCTCCCGCGCAGCTTCTCCGAGCACCGCAACGGCCTGACGGTCGCCGGCTACCCGGCACTCGTCGACGAGGGCAAGACGGTCGCGATCCGGCTGCAGGAGACCGAACGCGATCAGGCGGCCGCGATGTGGAACGGCACCCGCCGGCTCCTGCTCCTCACGATGCCGTCGGTGATCGACGTGGTCCAACGGCACCTGACCAACCAGCAGAAGATGACCCTGATGGCAGGCCCGCACCGCAACGTCGGGGAACTGCTCGACGACGCGATCGCCGCTGCCGTCGACCAACTGATGACCGCGGCGCACGGCCCGGCGTGGAACCTGACCGCCTTCTCCGTACTGCGCGACGCCGTACGGTCGGACCTCGCGGACACCGTGCTCACGATCCTGACGCAGGTCGAGCAGGTGCTGTCGCATGCGCGCACGGTGGACAAGCAGATCTCCCGGGCATCGAGCCCGGCGCTGCTCGCGGCGTTGTCCGACGTCCGCGGTCAACTGGAGAGCCTGGTCCACCCCGGTTTCATCACCGAGACCGGAGCCACGCGTCTGCCCGACGTGGTGCGGTACCTGAAGGGCATCGAGCAGCGGCTGGACAAGATCGGCGCCAACGCGATGCGGGACCGCTCGGGGATGGCGATCATCCACATGCTCGATGACGAGTACCGCGCCCGGCTGAACGCCGTACCGACCGGGAAGTATCCGAGCCCGGAGCTGCTCGAGGTGCGGTGGATGCTCGAGGAACTGCGGATCAGCCTGTTCGCCCAGACCCTCGGTACGCCGTACCCGGTCTCGGAGAAGCGCATCCGGAAGGCGCTCGCCGCGGCCTGACCGGGCCGTCGCGAATCTCCAGCGGCCGTCGCGAATCTCCAGCGGTCCGAGCAGCGCTAGGGCACGAAGGCTCGCTGTGAGCGGCGGCGGAACTCGCGGGGTGAGAGGTGGTGGGCGGCGGTGAAGCGGCGGCTGAAGTACGACTGGCTGGCGAAACCGCAGCGAGCCGCGATGGTCGCGACCGGTTCGTTTGTTGCTGCTAGCAACGACGAGGCGTGCTCGAGGCGGAGATCGGTGACGAAGTCCGTGGGCGTCACGCCGTACGCCGTTCGCATCGACCGGGACAGGTGCGCCGGACTGACTCCGGCGAGCTCCAGCAGCCGTGGAACGCCGCCGTGGAGGTTGTTCTCCGCGCGCATCGCCGTACAGGCCTTGGCCAGCCAGTCCGGTGTTCCCGGGCGAGCTGTGTGCTCGTCGGAGGAGACCAGCGGGAGCAGGTCGATCCAGAAGCGCATCAGGTCGTAGGGTCCGGGCTCGTCCTGGAAGCGTTCCAGCGCATGCTCGAAGACGGCGATCGCCTCCGTCGCGTGAAAGGTGACTGGTCCCCGCGCAGCCGCCCAACTGGCGGTCCGGGTCAGGTCGAGGAAACCTTGCCAGGCAGAGCTCGGGAAGGCCATGTTCACGAACTCCAGCCCGTCAGGCGCCGAGCCGCGGACCGCATGCCGATCACTCGGCCGGACCAGTACGACGTCGCCGGCCTGCAACTGTTCGACGCCGGTGGTCAGCAGGTGCTCGCCGCTGCCCGACACGACGCCCATGAACTCGTGGAAGTCGGCATGCGTGTGCAACTCGGTGTCGCGGGCCCGCGCCGGGATCCGCACCCGGGCCGCGTGATACGGCCGGCCGAACGCGTGCGACTCGAACCGCAGCACCTGATCCACATCAACAAGCTACAAGTTCACGTCAGCTCGCTGCTAGTACGCAACAGCGCCTCCCGACCACCATGAAGACATGTTTGAGACCGACGGCTACGTCATCTTCCGCGACGTCATCGACCAGGCACTGATCAAGGAAGTGAACGACCATGTCGAGTGGCTGCAAGCTCGTCATCCCGACGTACGGCCCGAGCAACTCGGGCACGTCTACCTGCGCGACGACCCGTTCTGGGTCCGGCTGATCAGTGACGATCGGCTCCTGGACATCGCGGAGCGGTTCGTCGGGCCGGATCTCGCGCTGTTCGCGTCGCACTACATCTCGAAGCCGCCGTACTCCGGTCAGCCGGTGCTGTGGCACCAGGACGCCGCGTTCTGGCCGCTCGATCCGATGAAGGTGGTGACGCTGTGGCTGGCCGTCGACCACTCCACCCCGGAGAACGGTTGTGTCCGGGTCATCCCGGGCAGCCACACCTCAGGGGTCGCCGGGATGCGGGACAACACCGAGGTCGAGAGCGTGCTGGGCAAGGAGATCGCGGTCGAGGTCGACGAGTCTCAGGCGGTCGACATGGTGCTGGCACCGGGTGATGTCGAGGTGCACCACCCGAACATCGTGCACGGGAGCAACGCGAACACCTCACCACGGAGGCGCTGCGGCCTGACGATCCGCTACATCCCGACGTCGACCCGGATCACGGACCCGGAGACGCCGTACCCGAGCGCCTTCCACCTGCGGGGCGAACCGGGAGTGAACAGCTACCAGCCACGACCCCGGTACGACGAAAGCCGGCACTTCCCGTTCACAGGAAGCGCCGGCTGGGTCTGAGCTGTCCGGCCCGCCCCGACCGCAAGGCCGGGGCGGGCACGGGCATGCCTACTCGAGGCAGATACGGAACGGATGGCCTGCGGGATCGGCGTAGATGCGCCAGCCGCGGGCATTCTCGGCGGGTGGTGGGTCCAGGGGGTCGAGCGGCTCGGCCCCGAGCGCGGTCACGCTGGCGTGGCCGCTGGAAAGGTCGTCGACGATGAGGTCGAGATGGAGATCCTGCGCGTCGGTGCCGGGCCACGTGGCCGGCACGTACTGCTCCGAGCGCCGGAAGGCCAGCGTCGAGGACCCGAGCGACGACCCGGGGCCGGTCAGGCTCCGCCAGTCGTCGTCACCGTTCTCGTCGATCTCCAGCCCCAGCAGCGCCGAGTAGAACTGGGCGAGCTCGAGTGGGTCCGGGCAATCCAGCACCACCGAGCCGAGCCGCCCGGCAGTACTGCCCGGCTGCTCTGCCACCTGCGTCATCTGTCCTCCAGCTTCTGTGTCAACTGCCTGCCCCTGTCAGGGGCAGGACCGGCCAGGCCCGTCGTGGTCGGAAGGCCCGGCCGCCTACGATGACAGGTCGGACGGACAGTTCGCATCTTTCGACACGCCTTGTTGACGTGTCATGCGATCGCGGACGGCGAGCAGGAGGCCGTCGTACCGGCTAACCGGTCAGACAGTGGAAGCGGATCGGCGGCGGGCACTCAGCTTGCGGATCTTGGCGCGGGTCCCGCAGTCCTCCATCGAGCACCACCGGCGTGAGCCGTTCCGGCTGTGGTCGAGGAAGAGGAAACCGCAGCCGCCGTCGTCCACCGGACAGGCGCGCAACTGACGGAGCTGGACCGTCCGCAGTACGTCGACCGCAGCGGCAACCAGGCGATCGGGGATCATCAGGGCCGGCGACGTGCCGACCCGAAGTTCGGCGACACCGGGCCCACTCTCACGCGACACCAGCATCGATCGGGCCGACGCCGCCGCCCAGCGCAACATCAGCCGTTCGAACGCCGGCCCCTGCTCCTGTTCGAAGTTCGCGGGCTTCTGACCAACACCGGACGCACGCTGGGCGAGCACCACGTAGGTCGCCTCGCGGATCTCGACGGTTGCACGCAGGGCCTTCTCAGCCAGATCGGGCGCACTCCCCCACACCGCAGCGACGGCCTCTGCCTCGGCCGGGTCGACGATCTCGATCCGGCGGCTCCAGGCGAGCAAGTCGGCAGGGTCGGGCAGGTAGTCGCGCCCACCGGTGTCACCGGGCAGGCGGGGAGCTACCGTGTTCACCAGGTCGAGGGCGGGGTGCCCACCAACAATCCGGAGTTCATCCTTGCGGTCGTCTGCCATGGATGAAATGCTACCACCATACGACCCAATACTGGAATCACAGGTGAGGTCATGCCCATCACGTCCCGCCGAGCCAACGCCGCCCTCGTCATGCTCGCACTGAGCACTTTCTCGTACGTGACCATCGAGGTGCTGCCGATCGGCCTGCTGACCGTCATCGCCGCCGACCTCGACCGCTCCCGCTCGGAGGTCGGACTGCTGGTCACCGGGTACGCCGCCGTCGTCGTCCTGGCGTCCATCCCGCTGGCGCGGCTCACTCAGCACCTTCCGCGCCGGCTCGTGCTCGGCAGCACGCTCGCGGTGCTGACTTTGTCGACCGCCGTCGCGACGGTCGCACCGACGTACGAGACGCTGTTCGCCGCGCGGCTGGTCACGGCCCTGTCGCAGGCGCTCTTCTGGGCGATCGCACCACCGATCGCGACCGGACTGTTCCCGCCGAACGTCCGTGGCCGGGTGGTCGCACGTCTCGCGATCGGCACCGCCCTCGCGCCGGTGCTCGGTATCCCGTTCGGCACCTGGCTCGGCGAGCAGGCGGGCTGGCGTGTGCCGCTCGGCCTGATGGCCGGACTGGGCGCGGTGGCATGCATCGGAATCGCCTGCCTCCTGCCCGCCGCTGAGGTCCGGAACGCCGCATCTGGACGTGGCAGCACTCCCGACGCGCGTCGGTTCGTCGTACTCGTCGTCGCCTCGGCGGTCGGGGTTACCGGGTTCCTGACGTTCAACACCTACGTCACACCGTTCCTGCTTGACATCACCGGGTTCTCCTCCGGTGTGCTCGGCCCGATGCTGCTCGCCAGCGGTCTCGGCGGTCTGGTCGGGACCCTGATCGTCGGCCGGGTTCTCGACCGGTATCCCTGGGCAGCGGTGGTTGTGCCGCTCGCACTCCTCAGCTGCGCGTTGGTCGGGCTCTACGCGTTCGGACACGTACAGGTGCCGACCGTCGCCCTGCTCGCCACCGTCGGCATGGCCTTCAGCGGTCTGGCCGTCGCAGTCCAGAGCAGGACTCTGGAGTTCGCGCCAGGTAGCACTGATGTCGCGTCCGCGGGGATGAGCTCGGCTTTCAACGTCGGGATCGCCGCAGGTGCGTTTGTCGGCGGCACGCTGGTCGACCACGTCGGTGTGCACAGCGTGGCCCTGGTCGGCGGCCTGCTGACGGCCGCAGCGGTTCTCGTCATGTTGAGCGAGCCGGTGCTGGCTCGGCCTCGGGTGCGGATGGCAGAGTGCGAGCATGACCGTCCCGGGCGACAGGTTTGTGAAGAGGCGGCATGACGCGCCACCGGGGTTCTTCGAGGTCGAGGCCGCTGGGCTGCGGTGGCTCGCCGTACCGGGTGGAGTGCCTGTTGCGGAGCCGGTCGACGTCTCCCCGAGTCAGCTGAGCACGGTCAAGCTGGAGCTCGCTCCACCGACCGGTGCCGCGGCTGACGAGTTCGGACGGCGGCTGGCCGTCACCCACGACGCCGGCGCCCGACACTTCGGCGTACCGCCGGATGACTGGGACACGGACGGTTACATCGGCAGAATCGGGCTGCCACATGCGCTGGAGCCGGTGAAGTCGTGGGGCGAGTTCTACGCGAACCTGCGGATCCGGCCCTACCTGCGGTCGGCGTACACCCAGGGCGCGATCGACGGGCACCAACTGCATGTGTTCGAGCAGGTGTGCACGCGTCTGGAGGCAGGGACGTACGACGACCCGACCGAGCAGCCGAGCCGGATCCACGGCGACCTGTGGTCCGGCAACGTGTTGTGGAGCGATGACGGCGTACACCTGATCGATCCGGCAGCGCACGGCGGACACCGGGAGACAGACCTCGCCATGCTCGGCCTCTTCGGGCTGCCCCACCTCGAGCGAGTGCTCCGCGCGTACGACGAGGTGCACCCGCTCACGGACGGTTGGCGTGACCGGGTCGGTCTCCACCGACTACACCCGTTGCTGACCCACGTTGTGCTGTTCGGCGGGAGCTACGTGCCTCAGGCGATCGCGATGGCCCACAAGTATGGCTGAGACGCTTGCAAGATCTTGACCCAGTGAGTGAGCAAGCGAACACTTCCGGTCATGAAGCGACTAGTCCGTCCCCGTCGTCCACTCATAGGCCTCCTCACCGCTGCCCTGCTGGCCACACCGCTCGTCGTGGGTAGCACCGCAGCCGCGGGAGCACCGCCTGCACCTGCCCTGATCCCCAAGCCGGTGTCGCAGGCCGCTCTCCAGGGCCAGACCTTCACGCTGCAGTCCTGGAGCACTGTCGGCGTGATCACCAACTCCAAGGAGCGCCAGGCCGCCCACCGGGTAGCTGACCAGCTCGGTGCTCAGCTACGCCGCTCCACGGGCTACCCACTCCCCGTGAAGCCCGGTGCGGGCACGATCACCCTCTCCACCGACGGACCGAGCTCCCTCGGCGCTGAGGGCTACCAACTGCGCGCTGACCGCTCCGGTGTCGACGTCACCGCCGCCACGCCAGAGGGGCTGTTCCGCGGCATCACAACCCTCCGCCAGCTACTGCCCGCCAAGGCCGACGCCGCCACCCGTCAGCCCGGTCCGTGGGAGATCTCCGGTACGACGATCTCCGACTCACCGCGGTACGCGTACCGCGGCGCCATGCTCGACGTGTCCCGGCACTTCTTCTCGGTGGCCGAGGTCAAGCGCTACATCGACCTCGCCTCGCTCTACAAGCTGAACAAGTTCCACATGCACCTGTCCGACGACCAGGGCTGGCGCATCCAGGTCGACTCCTGGCCGCGGCTCACGACGTACGGCGGCAGCCTCGAGGTCGGCGGCACACCCGGCGGGTACTACACCAAGGCCGACTTCGCCGAGATCGTCCGGTACGCCGCTGAGCGGTACCTGACCGTGATCCCCGAGATCGACACCCCTGGCCACACCAACGCGGCGCTGGCGTCGTACGCCGACCTGAACTGCGACGGGGTGGCGCCGCCGCTCTACACCGGCACCAGTGTCGGGTTCAGCTCGCTGTGTGTCGGCAAGGACATCACCTACACGTTCCTGGACGACGTGTTCCGGGAGGTGTCCGAGCAAACGCCCGGTGACGTCGTACACCTCGGTGGTGACGAGGCGCACTCGACGCCGCACTCGGACTACCTCACCTTCGTGCCGAAGGCGGCCGGACTGGTCACCAAGCACGGCAAGCGGGTGATGGGGTGGCAGGAGATCGCTGAGACTCCACTGCCGGCCGGCAGCATCGCGCAGTACTGGGGTACTGACGACGCGCGGTCACAGGAGCTCGCACGCAAGGCGGCAGCGCAGGGCGCCAAGGTGGTGCTGTCACCGGCCAACCGCGCGTACCTGGACATGAAGTACCACAAGGACACTCCGTACGGGCTGAGCTGGGCCGGACTGGTGAGTGTGGAGAAGTCCTACAGCTGGAACCCGTCGACGCTCGTCCCGAACCTGCCGGAGGACTCGATCGCCGGTGTGGAGGCGCCGCTGTGGTCGGAGACGCTCGACGACACCGACAAGGTCGAGTTCATGGCCTTCCCTCGGCTGCCGGGCATTGCCGAGCTGGGCTGGTCGCCGGCCTCGGCGCTCGACTGGCCGACGTACAAGGACCGGCTGGCCGGGCAGGGGTCGCGGTGGGACGCGCTGAGCGTCAACTTCTACCGCGCGCCTGAGATCGCCTGGCGCTAGCTCTGGAGCACGCGGTCGAGCAACCAGGCTGTGGTCTCGTCCAGGTCCTGCTCGGCGACGATGAGGTGCGTGGCGTCCCGCTCCGGGGCGTCGCGCACCTCGACGCGGTACACGTACCGGTCGGGTTGTGGACGACCGGAACCGAGCCGTGCGGGGTCGAGAGCCTGCAGGGCCGCCTCGAGCCGGTCCGCGTCGGGCTGGCCGGCGGTGTCGAGCTCGCCGTGGGCCATCAGACCGGCGAAACCTCCGCTGCGGGTCACTTTGACGATCAACCGTGCCTCCTCGGGGCCACCCTGGCGTGCCGTGCGGCGAATGTCCAGAGTCGTGCGACACGCCGGAAAAATCGATCAGGTTCGCGCGTCCATCACCCGGCGTACCGGAGTCCAGTCCCACGTTGGAACGCTCCGGCACCGGGTCACGACGACGAACGAGCAGGTCGGCGCAGGATTTCGTGGTCCTGGCGGGTTCTTCCGGGACTGCAGCGGGGTGATCACGGAGCGTGGCAGGCGGCGACAATCAGCGACACGTGTTCCTGGTCACCCCTTCCACAAGGCCACAGATCGGCTACAGTTATCGCGTTGCAGTTTTGGACTCCCACTGACTTTCGCTGTGCTGCATGGCCGGTTCTGTCGTCTGGGGCCTTTCGGCGACACGTGGCTCATGAGGTGTGGGTCGCGGTTTGTTACAAGCCATCAAGGAGATAGACACAAATGGCTGTCGGTACTGTCAAGTGGTTCAACGCTGACAAGGGCTTCGGCTTCATCACCCCGGATGACGGTGGCGCGGACGTGTTCGCGCACTACTCGGCCATCCAGACCTCGGGCTTCCGCTCGCTGGACGAGAACCAGCGCGTCGAGTTCGAGATCACCCAGGGCCAGAAGGGCCTTCAGGCGGAGAACATCCGCCCGATCTGATCTCTGGATCACCCTTCTCGAAACTGAAGTGAAGGGGCCGCACACCGAAATCGGTGTGCGGCCCCTTCGCCGTTTCCCGACGGGTACCGTCAGAGACATGACCGGACCTGAGGCTAGGTACGACCGCGAGGGTGAGAACGAGGCGAAGCGGCTCGACCGGCAGTGGAACGAACTGCTGCAGGAGCTGAGGCTGGCGCAGACCGGTACCCAGATCCTGTTCGCCTTCCTGCTCACCATCGCGTTCCAGGCCACGTTCCAGGCGGCGGACGCGTTCACCCACGACGTCTACGCCGTCACCTTGATCGCCTCGGCCCTGGCCGTAGGCCTGTTCCTCGCGCCGGTGTCGTTCCACCGGCTGGTCTACCGGCAGAAGCTGCGCGACCGGATGCTGCCGATCGCCGGCCACATGACCTCGGCCGGGCTCGTCTTCCTCGTCATCGCGATCTCCGGCGGAGTCCTGCTGGCACTCGACGTCGTCCTGTCCCGGACCGTCGCGATCATCATCGTCGCGATCATCCTGGTCTGGTTCACCGTTTTCTGGTACGTCATCCCGGCCTGGGTCCGCGCTAACGCCAACGGGGAATGACCTCGGTCGCCACTTTCTCGAGCACGTCCTCAGAGCCGGCGTACACGCCCTCGGCCCTGGGCCAGTGCGAGATCACATCGGTGAAGCCGAGCTCGGCCGCGCGCCCCACGACGTCTTCGAAGGCATCCACGCTGCTCAGTGAGAAGCGTGCCGAGTCCAGGGCGAGGTAGCGGTCGAACGGTCGGCCTTCGAGTACGTCGTCCATTCGGCGGCTGAGGTCGACCACCGTTGCGAACCAAGCGTCGAAGTCCGGCGACTTCACCCCGGTCGTCACCCAGCCGGCGCCGTACTGCGTCGCCAGCTTGAGCGACCGCGGCCCATTCGCGGCCATGATGAACGGCACCCGCGGCTGCTGCACACACCCCGGCAACGTCCGCCCGTTGCGTGTCTCGAAGTACTCGCCCTTGAAGTCGACCCGATCCGTCGTCAGCAGCTTGTCCAGCAGGAAGACGAACTCGGCGAACCGGTCGACCTTCTGCCGCGGGCTCAGGTCGTCGCCACCCTGGATCGTGGTGTCGATCCCGCCACCCGACCCGAGACCGCAGAGGAACCGGCCGTCCGAGACGTCGTCCACCGCCAGGATGTCGCGGGTCAGCGCGAGCGGATGCCGGAAGTTCGGCGAGATGACGAAGCTGCCGAGCTTGATCGTCGACGTCACCAGCGCGGCCGCGGTCAGCGTCGGCGTCGTCCCGAACCAGGGCGAGTCCTGCAGACCGCTCCAGGTCAGGTGGTCGTACGTCCAGGCGTGGTCGAACCCGAGTTCCTCAGCCCGCCGCCACCGCGGCGCTGCCTCGCTCCAGCGGTACTCCGGAAGGATCGTGATACCGAATCGCATGAGCGCACCCTATCGAGTGTGTCCGAAACCACGATTGTTGCGTTTTGCCACGAACTTCGACACGGTCGTCAGGCAGTTCCCCTACCAGCAAGAGATGGAGGCGCGCCGAAGCGAGGCGTGATTCACCTGTGGCGATCGAGATCGACAGCCCGACAGCGAACACGAACCCCGACCATGCAGAACACCCTGCGATCGCAGCACCCCCACCGCCCGGAAGCCGAAGTCGCGGCTCCGGCCTCGACCGCGTCGTCTTCGGCGTCACCGCGGTCATCGCCCTGGCCTTCGTCGCCTGGGGCTTCGCCGACGCCACCGGCCTCGGTACGGCGTCCACCTCGGCCCTGACCTGGGTCGAGACCAACACCGGCTGGCTGTTCGTCCTGCTGGCGTCAGCCTTCGTCGTCTACGTACTCTGGCTCGCGGCCAGTCGGTACGGGCGCATCCCGCTCGGCGCCGACGACGAGCAGCCCGAGTTCAAGACCGTGTCCTGGGTGGCGATGATGTTCAGCGCCGGTATGGGCATCGGCCTGATGTTCTACGGCGTCAGCGAACCGCTGACCCACTTCACCAGCCCACCGCCCGGTACCGTCGAGGCCGGCTCGTCCGCCGCCCTCGAGACCGCGATGGCGACGACGTTGTTCCACTGGACCCTGCACCCGTGGGCGATCTACGCCGTCGTCGGCATAGCCATTGCCTATGGCACCTTCCGGCGCGGACGGTCGCAGCTGATCAGCTCCGCGTTCGCTCCGCTGCTCGGCCGCCGTACCGAGGGACCGATCGGCAAGGTGATCGACAGCCTCGCGATCTTCGCGACGCTGTTCGGCTCGGCCGCGTCGCTCGGTCTGGGCGCACTCCAGATCGGCTCCGGCGTAGAGATCCTCGGCTGGCTGGACAAGACCGGTAACGCGGTGCTGGTCGGCGTGATCGCCGTCCTGACCGCGGCGTTCGTCGCCTCCGCGGTGTCCGGTGTCGCGAAGGGCATCCAGTGGCTGTCCAACATCAACATGGTGCTGGCCGTCGCACTGGCGCTTTTCGTCTTCGTCGCCGGGCCGACCGTGCTGATCCTCAACCTGGTCCCGACCGCGATCGGCGACTACTTCCGCGACGTGGCCGAGATGGCGGCCCGGACCGAGGCGAGCGGCGGCGACGCGATGGCCAAGTGGCTGTCGGGCTGGACCGTCTTCTACTGGGCCTGGTGGATCTCCTGGACGCCGTTCGTCGGGATGTTCATCGCGCGGATCAGCCGCGGCCGGACCATCCGGCAGTTCGTCACCGGCGTACTGCTGGTGCCGTCGCTGGTCAGCCTGGTCTGGTTCTGCGTCTTCGGCGGCGCGGCGATCAACCTGCAGCGTGACGGCGTCGATCTGGCCGGGCAGTCGACCACCGAGGGACAGCTGTTCGGACTGCTCGACCACATCCCGCTCACGTCGGTGACGACGATCCTGGTCGTCGTACTGGTCGCGATCTTCTTCGTGTCCGGCGCGGATGCCGCCTCGATCGTGATGGGCACGCTGTCCGAGCGTGGCGCGATCGAACCCAAGAAGCCGCTGGTCATCTTCTGGGGTGTGCTCACCGGAGCCGTGGCCGCGGTGATGCTGCTGGTCGGCGGTGGTGGCGAGGAAGCGCTGACAGGTCTGCGGAATTTAACGATCGTGGCCGCGCTGCCGTTCGCGCTGGTGATGGTCGGGCTGGCGGTCGCGCTGGCCAAGGATCTGCGGACCGATCCCCTGATGCTGCGGCATGCGATCGGCTCGGAGGCGGTCGAGGCTGCGGTGATCGAAGGGGTCAGCAACCACGGTGACGACTTCACGCTGGTCGTCGCCGGCAACGGGCACGACGATGCCGGGACCGACATCCCCGCCTCGCCGCAGCCTCGGGATGAGGTGCCGCCGCCGAAGCCTGGGCCGTGAGGACCTAGAAATAAATTGAGGGTTCAACTACATTGGAAGTATCACGACTTCCGAGAAGGTGAATCCTCGATGACCTCAGCGACCTCTGTGGCTTCGGTTGCTTCGGTTGCTTCGGTGACCGAGCAGCTGCCGGTGCTGTACCTCAGCCATGGCGCACCGCCGCTGGCCGACGACCGTCTGTGGACGGCCGAGCTGGCGGCGGTGTCCGCCGGGATCACGCGCCCGACCGCGATCCTGATCGTGTCGGCGCACTGGGAGGCCGCACCGCTCACCCTCGGCGCGACCGAGACCGTGCCGCTGCTCTACGACTTCTGGGGCTTCCCCGAGCACTACTACCAGGTCCAGTACGCGGCCCCGGGCGCACCGCACCTCGCCGAGCAGGTACGCAAGCTGCTGCACTCCCCCGCGACACCCGTGTACGACGACCCGCACCGCGGACTGGACCACGGTGCGTACGTGCCGCTGAAGGAGATGTACCCGGACGCCGACATCCCGGTGCTCCAGGTGTCGATGCCGACGCTCGACCCGGCCGAACTGTTCCGGATCGGTCAGAAGCTCGCACCGCTCCGCGACCAGGGCGTACTCATCGTCGGCAGCGGCTTCACCACCCACAACCTGCGCGAGATGAACCTGGGCGCGCCGGCCGACTCACCGGCGCCGGCCTGGTCGATCGAGTTCGACGAGTGGACCAAGCGCATGCTCGAGGCGCAGGACGTCGACTCCCTCATCGACTTCCTCCACAAGGCCCCCGCCGCCACCATCGCCCACCCCCGCACCGAACACTTCGCCCCGCTGTTCGTCACCCTCGGCGCCTCCGAAGACAAGCTTCGCCAAGCCGACACCGTGGTCGACGGCTTCTGGTACGGCCTGTCAAAGCGCTCCTGGAAGATCGGCTGACCTCAGCGCGTACGCTTGTCAGCGAGCAGGGGTCGGGAAGGTAGCGAGGGCACTCGTTCCGATGCTGCCCAGCCAGACCTTGCCGTCGCGTTCGCGGACACCGGTGGGCATGTGGAACTGGGGGTGTTTGCCGCGAAGGTCGTGGACCAGCGTGCCGTTGTCGTCGTACGCCTGGATCTCGATGATGTCGGCAGCCTTCGGCTTGAGTGCGTCGGGCAGGTTCCAGACGAGCGTCCGCAGGAGCGGCTGCTTCGGCAGCAGGAAGTCCAGCAACGGGTTGCGCGGCGAACCGAGCGTCACCCAGATCAGCCCGTCGGAACCGCGCGCGATGTTGTCCGGCAGACCCGGGACCTGAGCCACCAACACGGGCTCGGCAGCCTCAGCGGTGAGGTCGAGCTTGTAGAGACTGTACGTCGCAGTCTCGGCCCAGAAGAGGGTACGACGGTCGCCGCTGAGCGCGACGCCGTTGGGGAACCCCCGACCGGTGGCGAGCATGGTCAGCTCGCCGTCCGGGGTCAGGCGGTACACACTCCCCGTCGTCGAGTGCTCGAGGAGGTCCGCCATCCACTCGTCGATACCGAACCGCGTCGACGAATCGGTGAAGTAGATCGTCCCGTCCGGCATCACGTCCGCGTTGTTGCAGAACCGCATCGGCCGGCCGTCGACGTCGGACAGCAGCGTCGCGATCCGGCCGTCGTTGTCGAGCGTCAGCAGTCCGCGGTTGGCATCACAGATCAGCACCTTCCCGTCCGGCAACCACTCCAGCCCGAGCGGCCGCCCACCGGTGTCGGCCAGCGTCGTGATCGTCTTCCCGTCCGCACTGACGCGCAGGATGCGCCCGTCGTACAGCCCGGTGAGCACACTGCCGTCATCGTCGATCAGCGTGTCCTCCGGCCCCTTCCCCGGCATCGCGACAGTCTCGACTTCGATGCTCGTGGGTTCCCGGCGCGGCGGCGCAGGCGGCGGCGTCCAGCGGACCGGCGCAATGCTCGACTTCATGCCGCCGACCCTAGCGCTCCCCCTCCCTCTCCGTAACCACCCAACTGTGCCGCCATCTGCCACCTGACCGCGCCGTGACCCGTGTACTGCCCCCGTCAATCACCTGGTCGGACCGCGCCGAACGCGGCCCCGACTGGTGGGAACAGCGCCCGCACGTCACCACCTGCCGCCCACACACCGATCGCGACCGCGGCCGTTGCCTCCAGCAACCTCGCTCGCGGCAGACCACCGGCGAACACCGGCTCGCACCCGAGACCCCGCACCAGTACGCCGACCTGCTCGACAGCCGCCGGATCGTCACCACACAGCGGTACGCCGAGCCGCGCACCTTCGAAGTCGTGTGGAGCCTCACGCCAGACCGCGTCGGCGGCCAGGTTGAATGCCTTCACCACATGCACGTGAGGCACAGCCTGACTGATTGCTTCGGCCATGGCCGGCTCGTCCAGCGTGAAGCCCCGGTGATTGATCGAGTTCGTGCAGTCGATCAGTGTCCGGCCGGCCTCGATGTCGAGTGACTTCAGCGTGTCCACCGCCGCCTCGGCCGGCACCGCGAGCAGCAGGATCTCGCCGTGCGCCGTTGCCTCCTGCAACGACCCGGACGTCGCGCCGATCCGATCGGCCAAGTCGGCGGCGCGCTCCGGTTTTCGCCCGCCGATCATCACGTCGTGGCCGGCCCGGACCCACTGCTCGCCGAGCGCTGCCGCCATCAGGCCGTTTCCCAGGATTCCGATGCGCATCCCTTGCTCCTTTCGGTTGCCAGCGACAGTAGGCGTTCCGTTAGGCACCTCCCGGTATGTAACGGCCCGGCACAATGGAGGGCATGGAGCCGAGGTTCTTCGCAGATTGCCAGGCCCGGATCGCCGTCGAGCTGATCAGCGGGCGCTGGCCGATGGTCGTGCTGTACGCGTTGGGCGACGGGCCGGCGCGCCCAGGCGAGCTGCGCAAACAGATCGGAGGCATCAGTCAGAAGGTGCTCACCGAAACCCTCCGCCGCCTGGAGTACAACGGCCTCGTCGAGCGCCGCCGCTACGCCGAGGCCCCGCCCCGCGTCGAGTACTCGCTCACCCCCGCCGGCGAGGACCTCCTCACCCCCATCCACGCGCTCGGCGACTGGGCCGCCGAACACGCCGACACAGTCCTAGCCGCCCAAGAATCAGCCGACCAAGCCTCCGCATAGGGACCCGCCCGTCGCGCGTGCGGCGGGGGTTACAGCTGTGCGCGAACAGCATCTCGGAACGCCAGCAACGCGTCGTTGTCCCAATCGTGGCCATCGGTGTCCCGTTCCTGCGCCGCCACCGGTCGGGCACTGCGATAACACCTGAGGGCCTGCTCGACGAGCGGCAAGTGGGCCGCCGGCAGCGAATCACGCGCCAAGACGGCTCCCTCCTCCTTGCTCAGCACCGTGCCGGGGCCCTGCTTCAGGGTCGCCAGGACTCTGCACGCATTCAGGACGCCGTAATAGGGCGCGGACAACAGGCTGTGTCCGGAAAGCATCTCGTGAAGGTCGGCTGTGATCGCCGCGAGGTAGTCGTCATGAGGTACTTCAGCGAACACCTCGGCCGGGGATGGTCCACTCACAACCGCACCACGCTGGCGGACTACGGTGATGTGCGCGGCGAGATCCGGGTCAGCATGCTGAGCGCCGTAGTCGACGCGATCAGCGAGGATCTCACCTGTCCAAGCGGCCGAGTAGTGCACCTCGAATGGCCGCGGGTGGTGATGGTTCGCCGCCTGCGCGACGGTGAGGACCGACACCTCGAGGTCGCCGAGCATCGGCCGATGGCCCGACCGCTGGGCAAATGCGCGTGCAGCATGCCCGCGCTCGGCTTCGCTGAGCGTTTCCGGGACCACGACCAGCAGATCGACATCGCTCTTCGCCCTGTAGAAGCAGTTCATCGCCAGCGATCCATGCAGGTAGACGCCGACGGGATCGAGCCTCGTCGCATCCAGGGCTTGAAGGATGTAAGCACGTAGATCCGGATCGCAATCGTTCCACGACTGCGGGCGGTCGGCTGGATGCTCGGCCTGGGACGTCATCCCGGCACCATAGGCAGGTCGTGCTCCCGCCGCCACCAACTATTCCGGCCACTCGGGTACCCGACCCCGTCTCCGGTGGTGCGGAAAGAAACCGTAAAGGGAGCGCGGGACAGTGCTGGGGTCAGGTTGGTTCCCAGCAGGAGGTTTGGTCATGTTCAGTCTTAGTCAGGTGATTGAGGCACCGCCGGCAGAGGTTGTTCGGGCGTTCACCGAGGCGGAGGCGTTCGCGGCGTGGTTCGTCGCGGAAGGGTTCAGTACGCCATCGGACCGGGTCAGCATCGATGTGCGGCCCGGTGGGTTGATCTCGGCCGTCTTCGTCGCCGACGACGTCGAGGTGCCGTTCGCGTTTCGGTTCGGCGAACTCGACCTGCCGCACCATCTCGTCCTCCACCTGGACGACCCCGAGGTCGTCACCGTGCACCTCGAGGATCTCGGCGACGGGCGCACCCGCCTCGACTACCGCAGCGAGGGTCTTCCCGCAGACCAAGAGACCACCATCAAGCCCGGCGTCGCCCGCATGCTCGGCTACATGGCCGACTACTTCAGCTGAGCGGGCTGCCATACAGACGCGGTCCGAGCGGATTGCGACAGGTTGGCGGGGCGGAGTTGGGCGGGGGCGGGTTAGGGTTCGCGGATGCGGTGGGCCGGGGCTGACGAGACCTTCCTCGACCACCCCTCGGCTGAGGCCATTGGGCGGCCGCGCCGACAGTCTGCAACTCGAGGTCCCTTGCTATGCGTCAGGCGTGCACGCACTCCGACCGGGACGAACTCGGATCGCGCTGGTCACCGACGGAGTACTGGATGTCTGCGGAGACCTCACCGCTGACTTCTCCGAAGGGTCGGTGGCGGCAAAAGTGCAACACACATTGCAGGCCGTCCACGACGGTGACGGTGTGGACAGCGCAACGGTCGTGGCGTGGGACGTCGAGGCTGGGCCGACGCCAATGCACTCGTCAGGGTGAGCCTGGGTAGCTGCCGGGTACGGCGGCTGGAGGCGGTGTGTAGTCCGGGACATTCCCGCTCGTCGCACCGAGCAGGCGACGAGTGAGTGCGTCGCGCGAGGACAGCAGCTCGGCTACGGCCGACCGCAGGTGGTCGGCATCAGGTTCGGCTCCCGACTCCGCGGCCAGCAGGACAGTTCGCCGTACCAGCTCCTTCATGAAGGAGGCAGTCGTACCTTCCGTTTGAGCGACGACCTCGTCGACGACGGCAGGCTGCAGTGTCAGACCTGGGCCGTAGAGGCCTAGCAGGCGAGCGCGTCCGAGAGTGTCCGGCAGTGGCACCTCCACCGCCAGGTCGACGCGGCCGGGGCGCTGCATCAATGCAGGCTCCAGGAGGTCGGCGCGGTTCGTGGTGAGCAGGAACGCCACGTCGGCGTCCTCCGCCAGGCCGTCCATCTCGTTAAGGACCTGGAACAGCAGCGGGTTCTCCATCCCGTGCGAGTAGTCGCGGGCCTCCGCCACCAGGTCGCAGTCCTCCAGCACCACCAGCGCCGGCTGCAGCAACCGCGCCAGCGCACACGCCTGCGAGATGAACCCGATACTCGTCCCAGCCAGCAGTACGACGGTGAACGACGGCAGCCGCGAGAGCAGGTACCGCACCGTGTGGGTCTTGCCCGTCCCAGGCGGACCGTAGAGCAGCACGCCCCGACGCAGGTGCTGACCGGCGTCGAGCAGGGTCTGACGGTGGTCGGCAATACCGATCACCTCACGCTCGACCCGCTCCAGCACTCCGTCCGGCAGTACGACGTCCGCACGCGTGATCCCCGGTCGCGGATGCAACCGGAACGGCCCCACACCCTGTCCGAACTCATGCCCCTCGAACGACACTACCTTCCCGCGGAAGATGTTGTGCTCCCGAATCAGCTCCGGCAGCGCATCAAGGAAGCTGTCGGCCTGGGTGGTCGCCAGCACCTCCAGATCGACCCGCATCCGGCCGTACTGCGGATTGGCCGCCCGCAACAGAGCGACGTACCGATCCTCACCCCGCACACCGAGGTAGAACCCGAACGCGACGCAGTCCATCTCCTCGTCGACGTCGATCTGCAGCCGCTGGTAGTCGACCGCGCCGATGCCGAACCGGTCGTACTGCGCGAGCTCGAGCAGCTCACCGAGTGAGTGGTGACCCCGGTTGGATCCGGCCAGCCCGACCACCTCGTACGAGTCGAACCACGCCTCGACCGCGAGCTGGACGTTCGGCAGGTCGTACGACGGGAAGTTCGACGCGACCACCGGTACCTGGTCGGGCTCGACGCCGAGATGGTTGCGCAGCCGGTCCTGCAGGCTCTCCCGGTCGCCGCCCGCCCGGCGCTGCTGCATCCGCTCCAGGAACCCGGTGAACAGTCGCGCGAACTCGTCGATCTCGGCCTCGTTCGGCATCGCGCCGTACCCCCTGGTTGTTCGCATACCGGCCTGATCCGGAGGGTCCTCCGCAACGCCGGATAGGATCACCACCATGACAGATTCCGAGTCCACCGACCGTCCGTACGCCGCCTTCCCGGTGCGGATCGGCCTCCAGATTCAGCCCCAGCATGCCCAGTACGCCGATATCCGGCGGACCGTCGCAGCGGCCGAGGAGATCGGCGTCGACGTCGCCTTCAACTGGGATCATTTCTACCCGCTGAGCGGTGAGCCCGAGGGCCTGCACTACGAGTGCTGGACCATGCTGGCCGCCTGGGCCGAGGCGACCGAGCGGATCGAGTTCGGTGCCCTGGTCACCTGTAACTCCTACCGCAATCCCGACCTGCTCGCCGACATGGCCCGCACGGTCGATCACATCAGCGAGGGGCGGCTGATCTTCGGCATCGGCTCCGGCTGGTTCGAGAAGGACTACGACGAGTACGGGTACGAGTTCGGTACGGCGGGCGGCCGGCTGGACGCACTCGGCGAGGCGCTGCCACGGATCGAGCGGCGGTGGGCCAAGCTCAACCCGCAGCCGACCCGGGACATCCCGGTGCTGATCGGCGGCGGCGGTGAGAAGAAGACGCTGAAGCTGGTCGCCCAGCACGCGAACATCTGGCACGGGTTCGGCGACGCGGAGACGATCGCGCACAAGCACGCCGTACTGGACGAGCACTGCAAGACGATCGGCCGCGACCCGGGCGAGATCGAGCGCTCGGCCGGCGTCGGCAACAAGTCGCCCGAGGACCTCGGCAAGTCACTGCTCGATGTCGGCACACGGCTGTTCACGATCTCGTCCTCGGGCCCGGACTACGACCTGGGGCTGCTGCGCGAGTGGGTCGCCTGGCGCGACGAGGTCAACGCGAAGTAGCCCGGTTGCGTCCGGAGAACTGCACGGTTCTTCGGACGCAACCCGGTCTGGGTAGGATTTCCGCCATGTCTACGCTGCCTGCGAACGGTTCGGTGCTGCCCATCACCCGGTGGGGTGAGGACGTCATGCACCGGGTCAACAAGCCTGTGACCGAGTTCGGGGACGAGCTGCAGAAGCTGGTCGCCGACATGGTCGCGACCATGAACGCGGCCGAGGGTGTCGGCCTGGCCGCGAACCAGGTCGGCGTGGATCTGCAGCTGTTCGTGTTCGACTGCCCGGACAAGGACGGCAACCGGGTCCAGGGCGTCGTCTGCAACCCGGTGATCGACCTCCCCGAGGGCAAGGACCGCAGGCTCGACGAGGGCGACGAGGGCTGCCTGTCGCTGCCGGGTGCGTTCACCAAATGCGCTCGTCCGGACTTCGCCCGGGTCACCGGCGTCGATCAGCACGGCGAGCCGGTCAGCTTCGAGGGTGACGGCCTGCTGGCGCGCTGCCTGCAGCACGAGACCGACCACACCCAGGGCACCGTCTTCGGCGACCGGCTCTCCCGTAAGTACCGCAAGCGCCTGTTCGCCGAGGCCGAGGAGCTGGCCCCCGATTACCCGTCCGACTGGCCGGTCTCCCCGATGGTCGAGCACGAAGACCACCACGAAGAGACTCCCGCCACCTGAGGTCCACACGGCGCTTCACGTCCGGCGAGCAGGGTGTGACCTACCAGCGGGCCTTCGGCAGGTCCGCGAGGATCGCCTCGACCGACTCCTCCGGGGTCTGATCGGTCGTGTCGAGCCAGAGGCCTCGGCGTGGCGTGTTGTCGACGTACGTCTGAAAGGCTCGAACGGCATCCGTGAGGCTGTCGGACGAGCTTTGCCAGTCGCGGTAGGCGTTGTTGCCGCCGCGCGCCAGTTCACGGTGTACGACGGACTCGACGGACGGCGTCAGCATGACCAGGTAGGGGTCGACGCCGTGGAGCTTGTCGAACCAGCGCTCGACGTCGTCCTCAAAGATGTTGTCACTGCAGACGAAGTCGAACCCGGCGTCGGCATAGTGCTGAGCGATCAGGGCCGAGGCGTCGTACCGGAGCTGCAACTGATGCACGGCCTCGGGTGACGGATCGGGCGTCATGATCTCGGCGCCGGCGACGACCCCGCGGTAGAACACATCGCCGTCCAGCGTCGCCGCGGGCGGACCCAACCGACTGGCCAGCAGCGGCGCGATCGTCGACTTCCCCGCAGCCTGCATCCCGGTGACGAGCACTACCTTCGGCATGCGCCCATCACATCACCCACGTCCACCGATTTTCGCGCTCCAGGCGGCGGGCGTCATCGAGTAGACGGTGGCGTCGAAGGGTACGCCGTCCTCCTCCAACACCGCCTCGTGGTCGAAGGTCATGCCGAGCCGGCGCATCACGCCGATGCTGCGCACATTCGGCGTATCCGTGACCGAGATGACGCGCTGGAGTCCCATCGTCGTGAAGCCGTGCTCCAGCCAGGACGACGCCGCCTCGGTCGCGTAGCCGTGACCCCAGTACGCGTGGGCCAGGCGCCAGCCGATCTCGAAGTCCGGGTACCAGGGTGTGAACTGCAACCCGCACGCGCCGACGAAGGCTCCATCGGTACGGCGCTCGATCGCCAGGAACCCGGTGCCGTCGGCGGCGTACCGCTTGTTGACACCCGACGCGATCCCGTCGGACTCCTCCCGGCTCAACGGCACGCCGCCGAGGTACTTCATCACCTCGGGATCGGTGTTCAGTGCGGCCCACGGCTCCAGGTCCTCTTCACGGAACGGGCGCAGTACCAGGCGGTCCGTCGTACGCATGGCTCCCCCTAAACGACAGGTCGCGTGGCGTAGAACGCGACTGCTGCCGAGGATGCCACGTTGAGGGAGTCGACACCTCCTGCCATCGGGATGCGTACGGTCAGGTCTGCCTTGCCGAGCACGTGCGGCTTGAGCCCGTGCCCTTCGGTACCGAAGATCAGCGCCAGCCGTTCATCCCGCCGAGCGACCAGATCATCGAGGGTGATCGAGTCGTCGGTCAGCGCGAGCGCCGCCGCGACGAACCCTCGATCCTGCAGGGTTTCGAGATCGCCCGGCCAGGACGCCAGCCGCGTCCACGGCACCTGGAACACCGTGCCCATCGATACCTTGATCGACCGCCGGTACAACGGATCCGCGCAGGTCGGTGTCACCAGCACCAGCTCGACCCCCATTGCCGCGGCCGCCCGGAATCCGGCTCCGACATTCGTGTGATCCACGATGTCGTCGAAGATCGCGACCCGCCGTACATCGTGCTTGAGCAGACTTTCGAGCGACACAGCCGGACGTCGCCGGTACGACGCCAACGCGCCGCGGTGCACGTGGAAGCCGGTGACCTGCTCGGCCAGCTCCTCCGACACGACGTACACGGGCGCATCGGGCCACTTCTCGAGGACGTCAGCCAGCGAGTCCAGCCAGCGCGGCGCGAGCAGGAACGACCGCGGTTCGTAGCCGGCGTCCGCGGCCCGGCGGATCACTTTGTCGCCCTCGGCAATGAACAGCCCGTGCTCCTCCTCCAGGAGCCGGCGCAGGTTCACCTCCCGCAGCTGCACGTAGTCCGCCAGCCGCTGGTCGGCCGGATCGTCCAGCGGGACGAGCGGACTCACGCCACGCCGCCGTCCGCCTCCGCGGCCGATCGCACCTGGGCCGCGACCTCCACCACGTTGCCGACCACAACGATCGCGGGAGCGCCGACACCGTTCTCTTTCATTGCTGCCGCGATTCCAGCGAGGTCGGACGTCACCATCCGCTGTCCCGGAAGGGTGCCGTCGGCAATGGCCGCGGCCGGCGTCTCCCCCGGCCGGCCGCCGGCGATCAGCCGCTCGGCGATCACCGGCAGGTTCTCGACGGCCATCAGCAGCACCAGCGTGCCGGACAGCTGCGCCAGCGCGTCCCAGTTGATCAGCGAGTCCGGATGCGACGGCGGGATGTGCCCCGACACGACGGTGAATTCATGCGTCACGCCACGATGCGTGACCGGGATCCCGGACATCGCCGGCACCGAGATCGAGCTGGTGATCCCCGGCACGACCGTCCACGGTACGCCGGCCTCCGCGCAAGCCAGCGCCTCCTCGAAGCCGCGGCCGAACACGTACGGATCGCCGCCCTTCAGCCGGACGACGACCTTCCCCTGCCGACCGCGGTCGACCAGAATCCGGTTGATCTCCTCCTGCTGGGCCGCGCGCCCTCTTGGCAACTTGGCCGCGTCGAAGAGCTCGACATCCGGGTGCAACTCGTCCAGCAACGGCTGCGGCGCGAGCCGGTCTGCCACGACCACATCGGCCTCGGCGAGCAGCCGCCGTCCGCGGACGGTGATCAGGTCCGGGTCGCCCGGTCCCCCACCGACGAGGTACACGCCGGGATGCTTGTCGACGTCACGCGCGCCCAGTGCACCAGTGCGCAGCTCTTCCAGGATCGCGTCCCGGACCGCCGCCGAACGCCGGTGGTCGCCACCACCGAGGACGCCGATCGTCACGTTGTCGTGCTGCCCCGACGCCGGCGTCCAGGCCGTCGCGCGGGAGCGGTCGTCGGATCGAACGCAGAAGATCCGGCGCTCCTCGGCCTCCTGTGACACCTGGTCGTTCACCGCGGGGTCGTCGGTGGCCACGACGACGTACCAGGCGCCGTCCAGGTCGCCGTACTGATAGCCGCGTTCGATCCAGTTGAGCGACGGGTTGGAGAGGAGACCCTCGATGGTCGGGGTGCTCGACGGCGAAATGAGGTCGATGTGCGCGCCTGACTCGAGGAGCCGCGGTAACCGCCGCTGGGCGACTCCCCCGCCGCCGACGACGACCACCCGGCGTCCCTCGAGCACCAGGCCAGACAGGTACTGACTCGTCACGAGCTGATCCCCGCGGACTCGAAGGTGGCCATCTCGCCGAGCGCGCGGACCGCGCAGGTGACGATCGGATACGCCAGTACGGCGCCGGTGCCCTCACCCAACCGCAGATCCAGGTCGACCAGCGGCTGCAGGCCCAGCGTCTTCAGCGCGACCGCATGACCTGGCTCTGCCGATCGGTGCCCGGCGACGCAGTAGTCGATCACCTTCGGGTGGAACGCCTGTGCGACGAGCGCCGCAGCTCCCGCGATCACGCCGTCCAGGATGACCGGCACCTTGTTGGCCGCGCCGCCGAGGATGTAGCCGGCCAGGGCCGCATGTTCGAGGCCGCCGTACGCCTGGAGCGCTCGCAACGGATCCGACGCCGGTACGTCGTGCAGCGCGAGAGCCGACTTGATCACCGCCGTCTTGTGAGCCAGCGTGGCGTCGTCGATGCCGGTGCCACGGCCGGTCACGACCTCCGCGGTCGAGCCGGTGAAGGTGGCGATCAGCGCGGCCGACGCGGTCGTGTTCGCGATGCCCATGTCGCCGGTGAGCAGGCAGCGGTAGCCGTCCTTGACCAGCGAGTCGGCGAGGTCGAAGCCGACCGCGATCGCTGTCTTCGCCTCGTCCTCGGTGAGAGCTCGCTCGGTAGACAGGTCGCGCGTGCCGGCGCGGACCTTCGCGTGGACGATGTCCAGCTGGTCGACGTCCGTCGCCACGCCGACGTCGACCACGCGCACGTCGACCCGGTTGTTGGCCGCGAACGCGTTCACCGCGGCACCCCCGGCGGCGAAGTTCGCCAGCATCGCGGCGGTCACTTCCTGCGGCCAGGGCGACACACCCTGTGCGTGGACGCCGTGATCGGCGGCGAAGACGGTCACCACGGCAGGCGCCGGGACCGCGGGCGGGCAACTGCCGACCATCCCGGCGACGCGGACCGACAAGTCCTCCAGCACCCCGAGGGAACCGGCCGGTTTCGTCAATGCGAGCTGCCGCTCCGTGGCCGCCCGCATCGCCGCCTCGTCCGCCGGGCCGATCCGGGCCAGGTACTCCTCCACCGCACGTCCTCCACTCGTCGTGTGGTCCGATCTTCGCATCCTCGAGTGGGTGCCCCGGGACGTAGCGGTGTGATGTGGACAGTAATGTCGGAATCCCCACACGTCGCGAGATCCCGGAGGTTCACAGATGTCGCTCGATCGGCCCGTCACACCGGACCCGTACGAACTCCTCCCGAAGGCCGGTTCCTTCACCGTCACCAGCACCGACGTGGCTAACGGCGAGCCCCTGTCGGACGACCATGCCTTCGCGGGCGGGAACACCTCGCCGCAGCTGAGGTGGTCCGGGTTCCCCGAGGAGACCAAGGCCTTCGTGGTCACCTGCTTCGACCCGGACGCCCCGATCGTGTCCGGCTTCTGGCACTGGGTCCTGGTCAACCTGCCTGCGACCGTCACCTCGCTGGAGACCGGAGCAGGCACCACCGAGCGCCTCGAGAACGGTGCCTTCCACGTCCGCAACGACTTCGGCACCAAGAACTTCGGCGGCGCCGCTCCGCCCGCGGGCGACCAGGTCCACCGCTACTACTTCGTCGTACACGCCATCGACGTCGAAGCCCTGGACGTCGACGCGGACGCCACCCCAGCCGTAGTCAGCTTCAACCTCGCCTTCCACACCCTCGCCCGAGCCATCATCACCCCCACCTACCAGATCGCCGAGTAGCTCACCCCACGCTCGCGCTAGCCGGAGGAGGAGTCGCCTCGACGCCATAGCCCGAGGCGACTCCCCGGCGTACTAACCGACAAGCAGGATTCTGAGGACTGAACCCGCGGCGGTGCACCCTGGAAGCCCCATGCCGAGTAGGAACGACCGGAACCGCGCCATCTACCAGCGGCTGGCCGGGGTCTACGACGGCGGCCGCGCGGCAGCTACCGTCCGCTGCGGCGGACCAGCAGGTAGGCCAGGGCGCTCAGCGCGGTGGCAACGCACGCCCAGGTGACGTTGTTGTGCAGCACGACGGCGAGGCTCGCGGTGATTCCGGCGATCGACTGCGCGAAGAATCCGCACAGGGCGACCGCGTAGGCTCCGTTGCCCTTCACGCTGGTCACCGCGACAGCCATGCTGCTCGGGAACAATGCTGCCTGCCCGAACGTCGTGACGCAGTACAGGACGATGAAGACCACCAGAGCTGCGACGAGCGGGATGCCAGGCAGCAGCCACAAGGTGACCAGCAAGAGGCCCGAGCCGGTCATGACGAGCGCACCGATACGCATCAGCCTGGCTGATCCGGCTGAGGCCGCCAACCGATTCACCGTCATCGCACCGGCGAAATAGGACAGTCCGATCAGGAGTCCGACGTTGCCGTATCCGTCGACGCTCAGGCCGAAGTGTTGCTGGAAGACGAACGGCGCCACTTCCTGCAGCAGGACGATCGTGGCGAAGCCGAGCCCAGCGGCGACCGTGGGCAACAGGAATGCGGGAGTCGTCAGGATGCACAGGTAGATGCGGTTTGCGCCGGCCAGTCTGTTCCGCCCCTGCCCAGGCTCCAGGGGCAGAGTCAGCGTCCCGAGCACGCCGATCGTTCCCACCACGGCCAGTACGACGAAACCCATCTGCCAGTGGGAGTACTTGCCGATCAAACCGCCGAGGAACTGGCCACCCCCGAGTGCCACGACGAATGCAATCGACAGGACCGACAGCCGGCGGGCGAGTACTTCGCCGTCGCCGAGGTCCCGGACGAAGATTCTCGCCAGGATTGCCGCGCCACCGGCGCCGATGCCTTGGAACGAACGCAAGATCAGCAACCCCGCGGCCGAGGTGTTCACCGCCAACAGGGCACTGGCGACGATGAATAGCGCCAACGACGCAAGCACTGCAGCCCGGCGTCCGTACCGCTCCGCAGCCCGTCCCCACAGCAGGACAGGAGCAGCCGCGGCGATGACGAACAGCGATACGGACAAGGCTGCATGGCTGCGCGAGATACCGAGCTCTCGCTCCACCGCAGGCAGCGACGGCAAGTAGATGGTCGTGGCCATCTGAGTCATGAACACCAGCAAGCAGGCAACCAGCACGGTCCGCCGCTCCGGCTTCGAACCTGCTACCGGCACAACCCAAACGCTACCTCGTCACCCCGGCCAGCGTCCGAGCCGTCTCACGCATCTCATCCACCTCAGTAGAAGCACGTGTAGAGCTCAGTGAAGAGGCCGTCAAAGTTCCACGCTGTGGTGGTGTTGGTCATCGCGACCATGGCGATGCCTGTGTCGGGGTAGATGCGCATTGCGTTCCAGAATCCAGCGCCGGTTCCGTAATGCTCGACGAACGCCGGGGTGCGCTGAGCGTCGATCGGCTTGCGGAACCAGCCGATGCCATGGTCGAACGGCTTCCCGGTCGAGGTGATCGTCCGCATTTGCTCGGTGTCGGCGGAGGTCAGTCCCAGGCCGGCGTACGACGGGCCGGCTGCGTGGGCGGCGGCGAGCTTGGCGGCGTCGGTCACGGTGCCAAGCAGGCCCCCGTAACCAGCCCCGCTCACGACGAAGGGCCGCAGCGACGTGTGACCGTCAACCCGCGGACCGACGATGCCCGGAGGCAGCATCCAACGAAGGGCAGGCACGACAACTCTCGGTATGCGCACGTAGCCCACGGATCGAGGCAGGCCGGCCCGGTAGGCGTAATCGGTTCCGTTCATCGCCAAGGGCGTCAGCACGGTGTCGCGGACGCAGTCCTGGACAGGCTGTCCGGTGACGGCTTCGATAACGCGGGCAGCGAGCAGGTAGCCGATGTTGGAGTAGGCGGCGCGGGTGCCGACGGCCCTAGTCGGTGTTCCATGTTTGGCGACGATTCGCTCGAGGAGAGCGGGGTCCTCGGGCTGATTCTCGGCGCGGACCCAGCGGATCGGCAGTGGGTTGGCGAGGCCTGCGGTGTGGGTCAGCAACTGCCGGGTGGTGGGATGGCCGTGCTTGGCGTGGGGTCGATAGCCGGGGAGATACGTCCCGATCGGTGCCTCCACATCGAGGACCCCGTCGGCGTGCAGTCGCATCGCTGCGGTCGCTGTGGCGATCTTCGTCATGGAGAACCACAGATATTGGTCTTGGACGGTGGACAGGCGACGTGTCGCCAGGTCCGCGTAGCCCTGAGCACCCGAGTAGAGGATCCCATCTGGACCGGCCACCGCGACTGATATCCCGGGGATCCTTCCGGCCGTGGCGACCTCCGCGATGATCCGTCGAGCGCGGTCGTCGCTCCCCTGCGCGCTCTGGTCACCGGGTCGATCCGGCTGGTTGTTGGTGCTGTTCATGTCTGGTCCTTGTCCGTACTGACGGATCTCGTTGACGACGTTGCAGCGGCTAAGTCGAGCAATAGCCGGTAGGGACGACCCAGGTTGCGCCGAGCCACGAACGCGACTGCCGCGGTCAGGACCAGCACGGCCAGCAGTCCACCGAGCTTGCGAGCGTCGCCTTCGACGAGGCCCGCGACCAAGCCCTCGTCGTTGTTGCTGCGGTTGAACACGGTGTGGAGCAGCGCGACCGCGAGAATGCTGTCACGGGCACCTCGAAGGAACACGCCGATCATCAGTCGGACGATGGTGCAGACAATCAGCAACGCGACCAAGGCTGCGACCAGGGACTCGACCGTGAAGTCACCGATGAAGTGCAGGGGCATGTGGGCCAGTGCGAACGGTACGGCGGTCAGGAGCGCTGCTGTGGCCAGGCCGTGGCGTCGCTCGAGCCGGGTCTGAACGATGCCTGTCCACGCGGTCTCCTCCCACATGTTGATGAGGAGCAGGTTCACCAGGAGTCCGAACAACTGGCCGACGACCAAGGGCTCGATATCGACCGGCTTCAGGCTGTCCCCGAGCAGAACCGCAAAGGCGATGGTAAGGATCGGTAATCCGGCCAGGATCAGGAGCCACCAACGCGGACCGATGCGCCACCGGAACATCCGAGTGACGAGCGCCCGTACTCCGGGACGCCCCTCGGCGGCCCAGGTGACCCATAGCGATGCGGGTAAGAGTGCCCCGAACACGAGCACGATAGAGGCGATGCGTTCCGTGTTCAGGCCCGCCAGTTGCGGCATCCAACCACTGGGAATCACACCATGCTCGGCCAGGATTGGTAGAGACATCGCCGGACATGCGATGCAGAAGGCAAGCACCAGGAAGGCGGGCACCGGGTGGCGGGACGTCCATCGCCGAAGCCGCCCTCCCCTGCTCGCGTGCGGGGTCGCGGGGTTGTTGTTGAGACCTGGACTGGGTGCGAGGACTGTTGCCTGTTCGCCGGTAGTGTTCATGCCGAGTCCTTGAGGACGGGTATCGGCCGGTTAGGCCGGTGACGCGCGGTTCGGTTCCTGACTTCTCAGGAAGTCGATGTAGAGGCGGACCTGCTGCTCTTCGAAGGCGGTCAGCGGTGCGCCGGGGTAGGCCAGTACCGGCACGCCGGCGTGGTCTTTGGGGCGGGCTTCCTCAGCTGGAGCGACCCGGTAGGGGCGCTCGTCCAGTCCGGCGCTCTCCCGAAGCACCATGTCGATGTGCTGGAGCACCAGACGCTCCCGCAACGTGTCGGGGATGAACCTGGCGCGCAGTGCATGCATTGCCTCGTGGAACAGTTCGGTTGCGCGGTCGTGCGCCTCCTTGCCCGCGCCGGTCAGGCCGACAAGGTGTGAGCGGCCATCAGCCGGGTTGGGCGAGCGGACAGCGTGGCCGCGCGTCTCGAGGCGCTTCAGGTGCGCGGAGATGCTGGTCGGCCGCAGCCCGGTCCACCGATGCACCTGAGTCGGAGTCACCGGGCCATACCTGCGCAGCAGCGAGTACATACCGAAGTCGTCACCACTGAGGTCGGTCCCCGCGAGGACCTCGTCCAGAAGCCCAGACGCCAGACCACCGACCAACCAAACGTCAAACAGCAGCGACATCGGCCCATCGGAAGGGGGTGCAGTAACCATGAGAAAGATACTACAACCACGCAGTTCTTTATTGCAATCCTGCAGTATCTACACGACTGAAGGGGCCATGCCCAACCTCAGCCCTGCGCCTCACAGTTCTGGGCGCTGCGTCGTCGTACTGGTATGACGCAGACGAGCAAAGAATCAGGCGTACCGACGACTTCGCTCGAGGCTGAGGTTGGTGAGCTGCTGGACAGGCGGGCCGAGGCCTGCCGTGCGAAGGACATTGATCGGTTGATGTTGCTCTACTCGGACGACATCGTCTACTTCGACGTTGTGGCACCGCTCCAGTTCATCGGGGCTGATGCGGTACGGCGGAACTTCATCCGATGGTTCGACGAGTACGCCGGCCCGATCGGTCTGGAGACGCGCGACCTGAGCGTTGCTGTGAGCGGGGATGTGGCATTCGCCCACATGCTCCATCTGGACAGCGGGACGCGACGGAACGGGCTGGAGCTCGCGGTCTGGTTGCACTCGACCGTGTGCCTCCGGCGGTTCGGCGACCGGTGGCTGATCACCCACGAGCACATCTCGATCCCGCACGACCCGAAGGACTGGAGCGCAGTCGTCGACGCGACCCCCTGACAGAGCACGACGCTCTCCGAGTCAGACGACCACTCGATCGTGTGCGCGAAACCTCGAGGCCTGTGAATCGCATGCCACGATGAGGTGGAGACGTCGGTTGCGGGAAGAGGGCAGTTATGTCGGAGCGATCAGGAAAGCGGGTTGACGATCCGTTGGCGGGTCGGCGGCCGACTAGTCATGAGCGGATGTCTGGGCAGCCTTGGGATGCGTCGTACCAGGATGGGCCGGCGCCTTGGGACTTTGGTGGGGCGCAGCCGGCGGTTGTGCGGGTGGCGGCTGCGGGTGGATTCAGCGGGGCTGTGCTTGATGTGGGCTGTGGGAGTGGGGAGAACGCGCTCCATCTGGCCTCGCTGGGGCTGTCGGTGTTCGGGGTTGATGTCGCTGAGACGGCGTTGGCGCTGGCCCGAGAGAAGGCTGCTGAGCGTGGGATCGAGACCGAGTTCGCCTTGGCTGACGCGTTGCAGCTGGAGCGGTTGGGGCGGACGTTCGACACCGTGCTCGACAGTGCGCTGTTCCACACCTTCGACAACGAGGAACGGCCGGGCTACGCGGCGAGCCTAGCTTCGGTCACCGAGCATGACGGCACCCTGTATGTGCTCTGCTTCAGTGACGATGGGCCTGACACCGGCCCACACCCTGTCAGCCAGGAAGATCTGAAGGCGGCCTTCACCTCGAGCGCCGGCTGGACCATCGCCACCATCGCCGCCGAGCGAGTCCGCACGAGATTCCACGACGCCAACGGCGCCCCAGCCTGGCTCGCAACAATCAAACGCACCTAGAACTCGAAGACCGCCCGGAGTCTGTTGAACCGGCAGTCAGGGGTGCGCCGGGTAGTGAAGCGCGGTGAGCAACCGACTGTGCAAGTTGGCGTTGGAGTACAGGCCACCGCCTTGATCACCCGCATGTCCTCCGGTCCGATTGGTGAAACGTCCGCCCGCTTCCTCGACGAGAAGAATCCACGGTGCGTGATCCCAGATGTGGTAGCGCTCGACCAAGAAGGCGTCGATTTCGCCACGAACAAGCTCGATGAGCGGGAGGGGGCTTGCCGGTGCGGGCGCCGCACTCGGTGGGAGGCGGGCTCTGGACGCGTCGTCCAGAGCAGCGAGCCGCGCATCAGCGAACATCGACGTGGTGCTGACTTCGAGGCGCTTCGATTCGGCCTCATCGCGTGGCCAGGACGACTCGAAGGCACCGCCGCCTCGGGTCGCCCACCAGCAGCGTCGCAGCGCAGGAGCGGTGACGACCGCGATCTCGATGCTCCCGCCAACCTCCAGCGCAATCTGAACCCGCCAGTTCGGGTCACGCCGACTGAAGAACGACGTACCGTCAACCGGGTCGATGATCCAGATTCGATCGGACTCACCGAGTTGACCAAGTTCCTCGCCGAGGAGCGCATCTTTTGGCCTCGCCACAGACAACGTCTCGCGAAACAATCGCTCGACTGCCCGGTCGGCTTCCGTGACTGGTGTGCCGTCGGCCTTCAGCGTTGCCGAAACGCCCGACTCGAAGTAGGCGAGCGCGATCTCCGCCGCCCGGTCCGACGTGTCGAACGCGAGTTGTAAGTCATCAACGCTGTCCACGACCGGCGACGCTATCAGCGCCCGCCCGGTGTGGGCGTCGCGCTGGCGTTGACGTGCAGTACCGCGTCAGCCGCGTCGACGATTGCCTGGTCGAGGGGAGAGTAGGCCTGCTCTGGTCTTGTGTCGGTGCGCTTGCGTGCAGCAGGGACCGCGGCCGCGGTTGTCAGGCCCCAGGTGGTGATACGGCGCTGCAGGAACCCCTCGTAGGTGTTCGGTTCCGGTTCTCCGAGTCCGAGGGCTTCGCTGCGTCCCAGACTGCCGACGACGACGGAGTACCGCCGACCCAGCAGAGAGCCCACGATGGCGCCGGCGGAGTACCAGTCGAGGTCCATTCCAGCCATGCGCATACTGCTCAGGTTGCGTTGCAGGTGGCCGTTGTGCGCGAAGACCAGCGTCGGGCCGCGTTGCTCCTCAATGGTGCGGATGTCCAGGAGGTTCTGGGCCATGAGCGCGTCCCGGGTGGCCAGGAGCCCGGATATCCGAGCGCTCTCCTCGATCCGCTGGGCGGACTGCTTGTGGTAGCGCAGCAGACCGAGGCCGGCGGTCAGGTGTGTGCGGGCCCGGAACCAGTCGGCGCGTGAGGTCGCCGCGATGAGTTCCGGTGCGCGTGCGTAGAGCGAGGTGAGCAGGTCGTCGGCGATCGCTCGCAGCTGCGCGGCTTCGGGGTTGTCGCCGGGCGACATCGCCGGGTTCAGGATCGCCTCCTGGCGGCTCCACCGTTCGTCGGTGCCGAGCAGGCTCGCGAGGTCGAGGTCGAGCCCGAGGTAGTTGCACGCGTATTCCAGATCGCGCCGAGGGCTGGGTGCGCTGGTGTTCTCGGTCGGCGCGTCGAAGCCGTGAAAGGCCAACCGTTCTTCGGTGGGACGGCCCTCGTTGTACTCGCGCATCCAGGCGACCAGTTGCCTGTTGGGCTCCAGGTCTCCGAAGCTGTGCGAGAAGCCCTCACTCGTCGCTGTGTCGAGGGTTCCCGCTCCGTCCTGGACAAAGTCGTTCACCGCGAGCGCGGCCACTCGATCGGTCTCCAGGGCGATGGACCGGAAGCCCTGGCTCGCAAGTGATGCGAACAGCTCGTTACGGATGTACCCGAACGCCGGCTCGCGCGTCGGATGTACCGGCTCACCGAGCGCCAACAGCTCACACGACGGGGTTACGAAGTCTCGAATCTCTTGGCCCATGTCCCTAAATCGTATCGTTGAACTAATTGATAGAGACTTCGATCGCCGTCACCACGTAGCAACACCGCAAAGTCTCCAATCTAGCGACTACCTTGCGACCAGCGGATCTCGCCCGCGAGCGATCAGGACAGCCGGGGCACCGACGAACAATCCAGCGCGTCCTTGGAGTTCGGCTTCGCCTGCGTCCGGGAGCACACAGCTGGCTATTCTGCTGGTGTGAAGATCTGCGTTGGGGAATGAGTGAGTACCGCCGACTGGACTATGGGGTCGACAACCGCCCCACCGGAGGTGGTCGAACCTGGCCGTACTCTGATCGGCGAAGTGATCAGCAGCGGCGCGCTGATGTATGCACCTCGGACGCTGCGGCTGCTGGTCGGTGCGAACGCTATCTGTGTCCGAAGCCTCGACGGCCGGCTGATCTGGCTGGAGACGACCAACTCGAGCGCCTTCACCGCGGCTGATGGTCAGGTCCTCGAGTACGCGCACACCGACGAGGAAGCAGTCATGGTGCAAGGCGACACGGCGGCTGAGGCGAGCGCGCTCGTCAGTCTGCACGCTGCGCTGGCATGGTCCGAGGCCACACTCCGGCCCGGCAGTCGGCAAGCCGATCCCCGACAGTTCGAGCATCGGGCCGCCGACATCCGGACCGCCGCCACTGAGGACGGCCGGCAACTGCAGATCGTCGCTGACCGCGAGACTGGTGTCATCCTTGCGATCGCCGGCAAGTCACTGGGGGGTGACTTCGACCTGAAGCTGCGGTCGGTACACGTGGTGGACAGCGCCCCCGACCACTTCGCCGCTCGGCACCTGTGACGCCTCGGACCGGCGGGGAGCCTGGTGGACTCCCCGCCGGGGCTTCTCAACTCCTTGGTGGAGTTGGAAATTTGTGGTTCGGGCGTTCAGTTCGTTCGCCTATCAGGCTGACCCGTGGCGCGGCTGAGCGGCTGCGCCGGAGGCGGCCAAGAGAGGAGTCGCCGCCGGAGGCGGTGTCCTTTCGGGTCGGTCTGTCTAGTCCTTGATGCCTGACTGGGTTACTCCTTGGATCAGGTAGCGCTGGAGGAAGAGGAAGATGAGGACGAGCGGGAGGATCGAGACTGCTGCGGCCATGAAGAGTTCGTGGATGTTGATGGTTTGCGCCGTCACGAACGTCGACATCGCGACCTGGACCGTCCAGGAGGACGAGTCTTGGCCGATCACCAACGGCCAGAGGAACGAGTTCCAGTTGCCGATGAACGTGATGGCGGCCAGGGCGGCGAAGAACGGCAGGGAGTTCGGTACGACGATCCGCCAGAACACCCCGAAATGACCGGCGCCGTCCACCCGCGCAGCCTCCTCCAACTCACGGGGGAAGTTCAGGAAGTACTGCCGGAACAGGAACGCCGCGAACCCGCTGAACAGCGTCGGGATGATCAACCCGCGCAGCGAGCTGACCCAACCCAGCGACGACACCACGATGAAGCTCGGGATGAAGGTCACCGCAGCCGGGATCATCAGGGTCGCGATGATCGCGTAGAACACCTTGTCCGCGTGCTTATACGGGATCCGGGCCAGGCCGTACCCCGCCATCGATGCCAGTAGCAACTGTCCCGCCGTACCGACGATGCCGACCACCGCCGAGTTGTACAGCGATCGCGCCATCGGCACCTGGGTGTCCTTGAACAGTTCGCTGATGTTCCCCCACTGCAAGTCCTTGGGGAACAGCGTCCAGTCCGGTGCGGTGATGTCGGCCTCGGTCGACAACGCGTTGCGCAGGATCAGGTAGAACGGCAGCAGGAACAGCACCACCGCCACGAAGAGCGCGATCCATCGCAGGACCATCCCGATGAGGCCGGCCGAGCTGCGGCTGAAGCCGATCGGTTGTGGCGTTCCCGTCGTACGTTCGGAGGCGGCCATCAGTCACCCGCCTTCCCGAATCCGAAGATCCTGTTCTGCAGCAGTGTGACGAGCATGATGATGACAGCCAGGATCAGCGCGCCGGCCGAGCCGTGGCCGAGGTCCTGGATCGAGCCCAGGGAGATGCCGTAGAGGTACACCAGGGGCGGCCGGGCGAAGCTGGCGTTGCCGATCAGGTTGTAGAACTCGTCGAACGCCTGGTACGCCGCGATCAGGTTGAGGATCAGTACGGCGACCGACGTGTTGCGCAACTGTGGCAGCGTGATGTAGCGGAACACCTGCCAGCCGGGTTTGGCGCCGTCGACGTACGCCGCTTCGTAGAGCGTCGGCGAGATGCGCTGGAGCCCGGCGATGAACAGGATCATGTAGAACCCGAGCTGCAACCACAGCCGCACGCTGACGATCGGAATCCAGTACCACGGCGGATCGATCGTGGACAGCCAGGCGATCCCGTCGATACCGAACCAGCTGAGCACCGTGTTGGCCAGGCCGAACCGGACACCATTGAAGATCGACAGCCGCCAGATCAGCGATGCGACCACATAGGAGCAGGCGGTCGGCAGGAAGAACACCGACCGGAAGAACGCCCGCGCGATCTTCACCTGGTTGACCAGCAGCGCCAGCGCCAGCGATAACGCGAACGTCAGCGGCACGATGAACACCGCGAAGAGCGTGAAGGTACCGAGGCTGGACAGGAACGCGTGGTCGGTCAGCATGTCGACGTAGTTCTGGAACCCGACGAACTTCGACGGCGTGACCGTGTTGTAGGCCTCGAAGAAGCTGAGGACCAGGCTCCAGATGATCGGCAGGTAGGAGAAGACCAGCAGGCCGAGGACGAACGGCCCGACGAAGATCCAGAACCAGCGGGTGTTCCCCGCGATCCCCTGCTTGCGTCGCGGACCCCGCCGCTCACCAGTGGCGGCGGGGTCGGCGGTTCTCGGAGAAGTGCTGGTGCTCATCCGAACAGCCGCGTCAATTCGGTGTTGACGGTCTTCTCGGCTTTCGCGATCTCCGCGGCGGGGTCGGCCCCCTTCCGGATGATGTTGGTGAGCATATCGGCGAACGCCGTACCCATCTTCGGAGTCCAGGCCGGGTTGTCGGTATGGCCGTAGTCCTGGGTGAGCTTCACGGTCTCGGCGGCGACACCGCTCTGCAGTTTGGCCGCCTTGGCGGCGAGGCTCTTCCGCGGCGGGATGTGGAAGCCGTAGTTCAGCGACCAGTCCTCCTGGAAGTCCTCCTTGTCGATCCACAGCCACTTGATGTACTTCTTCGCCGCGTCGATGTTCGGGCTCTTGGCCGAGACGAACTGCGTCCAGCCGCCGGAGTACACGGCCGGCTGACCCTCGGCGTCCAGCTTCGGGAACGGGATCACGCCGATGTCGTCGCCGAGCACCTTCTGCATCCCCGGCACCGCCCACATGCCGATCCACTGCATCGCGACCAGGCCCTGGTTGATCGCACTCGGGTCCCACCAGTCCGTCGGCGCACCGAGCAGCACGCTCTTGTCGGCGTACAACTGGTGCAGCTTGGAGAACGCCTGGGCCGCGCGGTCACCGGTGAAGCCCGGCTTGTTGTCCTCGGTCAGGTAGGAACCGCCGGACGACCACAGCGACGGTCCGCCCATCGCCAGGCCGCCGTCGTTGCCGACGAAGATGCCCTTCACCTTGTTCGTGGTGAGTTCCTTGGCCGCGGCGATCAGGTCGTCGATCGTCTCCGGCGGCTTGATACCGGCCTTGTCCAGCAGGCTCTTCTTGTAGTAGATCACCTGCGGGTCGACGATCATCCGGATCCCGTAGACCTTGCCGTCGACGGTGTTGGTGGCCAGGTCACCCGGCTGGAAGTCGTCCTTCACGTCGGCGATGATGTCGTCCAGCGGCACCACCTGGTTGCCCTTCACCATGCCGATGTTGAGCTGGCTCTCGAAAACGTCCGGTCCCTTGTTGGACAGCAGGCCGGCCGACAGTTTGCTGCCGTAGTCGCCGGGGGTCCACTGCACGGCGATGTTGGAGTCCGTGTACGCCTTGGCGTACTTCAGGGCCGCTTCCTTCGTACCGGTCTCGCCGTACTGGTGGTACCACTGCGACAGGTTGACCTTGGCTCCGCCGCCTTCTCCCCCGGTGCTGGACGGTCTGCCGGTATTGCCACCGCACGCGGCGGTGAACGCGGCCAACGCGGCCAGGCCGCCGGTCCGCTTGAGCAGATCCCGCCGGGACAAGCCGGGGTTCGGAACATGAGCAGGCATGATTTCCACCTTCCCGAAAGCAGCGCCGCAGGGGTACGACGCCGACGGTTCCGAGTTACTTAACGGCGTTAAGCATCTCTGATTTCGCACACGCTACAACTCGATCGAACATCGCAACAGCCTTCGGCAGATGACGTTTCGGGCACGGAGTCCACGCCCTCGACGATCCCGGTGCCGCCGGCGGTCAGGTGAATCGTTGGAGAAGTGGTAGCACGATCGCTCAAAAGCGCGTCCGGCGCAAGACCGTGCGCGCTGTTCTTTGTTCGAATGTGTGGGGTGTTGCTCGGATCGGTATCACTGCGTGATCAGCCGAAGGTCTCGCCGGCCTCGGCCTTGCGGACCAGCAGCGCGGGCGGCTCGAAGCGAGGTCCGTACGACGCCGCCAGCGCGCGCGACCTGGTCACGAAGGCCGGCAGCCCGAAGGCGTTGATGTACTGCAGCGCGCCACCGTGCAGCGGCGGGAATCCGATACCGAAGATGGACCCGATATTGGCGTCGGCGACGGAGCGTAGTACTCCCTCGTCCAGGCACTTGACCGTCTCCAGCGCCATCGCGAACGTCATCCGCTCCTGCACATCGAGCAGCGGTACGGCGTCCTGTCGCGGGAAGTGCTCCCACAGGCCCCGCCAGAGGCGCTTCGGCCCGTCCGCAGGGTAGTCGTAGAAACCCGCACCGGCCGCCTTCCCCCGGCGGTCGAACTCGTTCACCAGCTGGTCGGTCACCGCCATCCCCGGGTGATCGTCGAAGGCGCCCGCGTTGTCCCCGGCGGCGAGCGCCGCGTCGCGGATCTTCTGCGGCAGCGTCAGCGTGACCTCGTCGAGCATCGCCAGCGGCGGCGCCGGGAAGCCCATCTGGGTCGCGGCCCGCTCGATCGTCACCGGGTCGACGCCCTCGGCAACCATCGCGGCACCCTCCATCACCAGGGTGCCGAACACCCGCGAGGTGAAGAAGCCACGGCTGTCGTTGACCACGATCGGCGTCTTCTTGATCTGCCGGACCACGTCGTAGGCCTGGGCGATGGCCCGGTCCGAGGTCTTCTCCCCCACGATCAGCTCGACCAGCGGCATCCGGTCGACCGGCGAGAAGAAATGCATGCCGATGAAGTCGTCCGGCCGGTCGATACCGTCGGCGAGCGAGGTGATCGGCAGGGTCGAGGTGTTCGAGCAGAGCAGCGCGTCCGGCTCGACCACGCCGGCGATCTCGGCGAAGACCTTCTGCTTGAGTTCCTCGCTCTCGAACACGGCCTCGATCACCAGATCGCAGCCGGCCAGGTCGTTCGGGTCGGCGGTCGGCGTGATCCGGCTGAGGAACTCCTCCACCTGACCGGCAGTCGTCCGGCCCTTCTGCACCTGCTTCGCGAGCAGCTTCTCCGAGTACGCCTTACCCTTCTCGGCCGCCTCGAGCGAGACGTCCTTCAGCACCACCTCGATGCCGGCCTTCGCGCACACGTAAGCGATCCCGGCACCCATCATGCCCGCGCCGAGCACCCCGACCTTGCGGGTCCGGAACTTCGGTACGCCGCTCGGCCGCGAAGCCCCGGCGTTGATCGCCTGCAGGTCGAAGAAGAACGCCTGGATCATGTTCTTCGCGATCTGCCCGGTCGCCAGCGACACGAAGTACCGCGACTCGATCCGCGAAGCGGTCGCGAAGTCGACCTGACTGCCTTCGACCGCGGCACTCATGATCGCCCGCGGCGCCGGGTACGGCGCACCCTTCAGCTGCTTGCGCAGATTCGCCGGGAAGGCCGGGAGGAACGCGGCCAGCTTCGGGGAGGACGGCGTACCGCCGGGGATCTTGTAACCGTCGCGGTCCCATGGCTGCTTGGCGTCGCCGTCGTACGACGCGATCCAGCGGTACGCCGCATCGAGCAGGTCGTCGGCCGGGACGACCTCGTCGACGATGCCGACGGACTGGGCGTGAGCGGGCTTCATCCGCTGGCCCTGGAGGAGCACCTTCATCAGCGCGTCCTGGAGACCGAGCATCCGGACCGTGCGGGTCACGCCACCGCCGCCGGGGAGCAGGCCGAGGGTCACCTCGGGTACGCCGATCTCGATCCGGTTGTCGTCGGCAACGAGGCGGTGATGACAGGCCAGCGCGATCTCGAGCCCACCGCCGAGAGCGGCACCGTTGATCGCGGCAACGACCGGGATGCCCAACGTTTCCAGGGCTCTGAGCTGCCGCTTGACCTCTTCGAGGGTCTCGAAGACCTCGGCCGCGTTCTCCGGCTGGATCTTCGAGAGCAGCTGCAGGTTGCCGCCGGCAAAGAACGTCGGCTTGGCGCTGGTGATGACGACTCCCTTCAGCGAGTCCTTCTCGGCCTGCAGCCGCTCGACGGTCTGCCCCATCGCCGCGATGTAGGTCTCGTTCATGGTGTTCGCCGATGCGTCGGGATCGTCCATCGTCAGCGTGACGACACCCTCGACGTTGTTCCAGGAGATCATGCCGCAAGCCTCTCGATGATCGTCGCGACGCCCATCCCGCCGCCGACGCACAGGGTGGCCAGTCCGTACCGGAGCTCCCGCCGCTCCAGTTCGTCCAGCAGGGTTCCGATCAGCATGGCGCCGGTGGCACCGAGGGGGTGGCCGAGCGCGATCGCGCCACCGTTCACGTTCACCTTCTCGTGCGGTACGCCGAGATCCTTCATGAAATGCAGGACCGCGGCGGCGAACGCCTCGTTCATCTCGAACAGGTCGATGTCGCCGACCTCGAGGCCGGCCTTGGCCAGCGCCTTGCGGGCGGCCGGCGCCGGGCCGGTGAGCATGATGGTCGGGTCGGCACCGCTGACGCCGGTCGCGACCACCCGGCCGCGGGGAGCCTGGCCGAGCGCCTCGCCGGCCTTCTCGTTGCCGATCGCAACCAGGGCGGCGCCGTCGACGATGCCGGACGAGTTGCCGGCGTGGTGGACGTGCTCGATCCGCTCGACCGTCAGGTACTTCTCCAGCGCGACCGCGTCGAATCCGCCGTGCTCCCCGATCGCCGCGAACGACGGTGGCAGGCCGGCCAGCGTCTCGACCGTCGTACCAGGGCGGACCAGCTGGTCGTGGTCCAGGATCTGGAGGCCGTTGCGGTCGTTGACCGGGATGACCGAGCGAGCGAAGTAGCCGTTGGCCCAGGCCTTTGCGGCCCGCGCGTGCGACTCGGCGGCGTACGTGTCGACGTCGGTCCGGGAGAAGCCGTCGAGGGTCGCGATCAGGTCCGCGCTGATGCCCTGCGGGATGAAGTTCGTCTCGAGCGCCGTCTCGGGGTCCATCGCCCAGGCGCCGCCGTCGGAGGCCATCGGCACGCGCGACATCGACTCGACTCCACCGGCCAGGATGAAGTCCTCCCAGCCGGAGCGGACCCGCTGGGCCGCCTGGTTGACCGCTTCCAGGCCGGAGGCGCAGAAACGGTTGAGCTGTACGCCGCCCGTCGTCTCCGGGTAGCCGGCCGCGAGAACCGCCGTCCGGGCGATGTCCATGCCCTGGTCGCCGATCGGCGTGACGACACCGAGGACCACGTCGTCGATCGTCGCCGGGTCGAGGTCGGGATGCCGGTTGCGCAGCTCGTGCAGCAGGCCGGTGATCAGCTGGATCGGCTTGACCTCGTACAGCGCACCGGTTGGTTTGCCCTTGCCGCGCGGGGTGCGGATCGCGTCGTACAGGAAGGCTTCACTGGTCATGATGATCCCGTCGGTCGAGTCGTCCTCCCGATTGTGACAGTGCTGGTGTCACGATGGTCAAGTGGGGGTCGTTATGATCTCCGCCATGTCTGAAGTCGCGGGGGACGAAGCGACCCTCACTGTCGACGAGTTGTCGACGAGGGTCGGGATGACGGTGCGGACACTGCGTTTCTATGCCGGGCGCGGGCTGATTCCGCCGCCGATCCGGCGTGGGCGGGTCGGGTACTACGGGCCGGAGCACATCGCGCGGCTGGACCTGGTGCGTGAACTGCAGGCGCACGGGTTCACGTTGTCGGCGATCGAGGGATACCTGGACCGGATCCCGACCGACGCGACACCGCAGGACATCGCGCTGCACCGGACGCTGCTGACTCCCTGGATGCGAGACCTGCCGGAGACGTTGGATCGGTCGGCGCTGGTACGTCGTACCGGCCGCGAACTCAGCGATGACGACATCGAGATGCTGGTCGCGCTCGGCGTGGTCGAGCCCACCCCGGACGAGGACGTCTTCCAGGTCGCGACCGCTCACCTGAGCCTCGGCGTCGAGCTGCTCGACCTGGACCTCCCGGTCGAGGCGGTGCTGGACGCCGGCCGCATCTTCACCGAGCACGGCCGTGCGATCGCCGAGGAACTCACCGAGGTCTTCCGCACCAAGGTCTGGCCGCACTACCGCGACTCGGGTGGACCGCCGGAGCACATTCAGCAACTGGTCGAGCGGTTCAAACCGGTGACGATTCAGGGTCTGGTGCTCGCCTACGAACGCGCAGTGGGCGAAACCCAGCGCGACACCATCCGCCGACGTCGCTGAGGCCCTCAGGCGCGGCCGTGAGATGTCCTGGTACGGCGGGCCAGCGAGTCGACTCCTACAGCCAGGAGCAGGACCACGCCGGTGACGAAGAAGCGGTAGGACGAGTCGAGGCTGAGCAGGGTCAGGCCGCTGGAGATGGATTGGATGACCAGGACTCCCAGGACGGCGGCGAAGGCGGTGCCGCGGCCGCCGAAGAGGGAGGTGCCGCCGATGACGGCAGCCGCGATGGCGTTGAGGTTGACGTCGCCGCCACCGCTGGACTGGTTCGCGGCGGCCAGGCGGGCGGCGCCGAGGACTCCACCGAAGGCGGCGAGCGTCGTACAGATCGCGAACGTGGAGGTGTAGACGAGCCGCACGTTGATACCGGCGCGACGAGCCGCCTCGACGTTGCCACCGACCGCGTAGACGGCCTTGCCCCACTTGGTCGACGTCAACGTGTAGTGCAGCACCAGCGCGAGGGCGACGAAGAGGACGAACATCCAGCCGATCCCCCGCGCCCGGTTCAGGTACCAGACCGCGAACCCGAGGCCCACCACCAGTACGCCGCTGCGCACCAGCAGGAACCGGGTCGACCGTGCGGACAAGTTCGCCGTACGACGTTTGCGCGCATGCTGGAAGCCGATGCCGAACAGCACGCCCGCAGCCGCGACCACGAGCGCGTACGACAACCACGCCGGCACGAACGACAACTGCGCGAACTCCACCAGCCCGGAGTCGAACGGCAGGTTCACCGATCCGATCGCACCGAGCGCCTTCAACTGCAATCCGAGGAACGACAGCAACCCGGCCAGCGTGATCACGAACGCCGGAATCCCGACCCGGTTGTAGATCTCGGCGTACAGCAGCCCGATCGCGCATCCGGCGACCAACGCGAGCAACACCGCCGCCCAGGCCGGCCACCCCTCCTTCACGAAGAGGATCGCCGTCAGTGCCGCCGACAACCCGCTGATCGACCCGACCGACAGATCGATCTGGCCGACCAGCAGCACGCAGACGATGCCGAGGGCAATGACCCCGACCGGGACGCACTCCATCAGCAGATTCACCAGGTTGGTGCTGGACAGGAAGATCGGGTTCATGATCTGCAGCACCACGCAGATCACCAGCAGCCCGGCGCCCACCGGGAGTACGCCGAGCTCACCGGCCCGGACCCGGTCCACCAGGGCCGTCACCGACCCGCGCAGGCCGGACGCCTGCCGGAGCCGCTCGTCGGTCAGGTCGGCAGCGGTCACCGCTCAGCTCCTTCGTTCGGTACGGCGTCCTGCACCCGGGCTGCCCGTTGCGCGACGACGTTGTCCGCGGCACCCGTGATCGCCGCGACGATCTCCTCCGACGACGTACTCCGCGCGTCGAACACCCCGTTGTTCCGGCCGAGACGCAGTACGACGACCTGGTCCGCAACCGCCCGTACGTCGGCCATGTTGTGGCTGACCATGATCACGCCGTGGCCGTTCTCGCGGAGCCGGTCGATCAGGTTCAGCACCTCGGCGGTCTGGGCAACGCCCAGCGCGGCGGTCGGTTCGTCCAGGATGATGATCTTCGGGTCGCCGAGCAGCGACCGCGCGATCGCGACCGTCTGCCGCTGACCGCCCGACAGCGCAGCTACCGGCAGCCGGACGGCCGGCAGCTTGGCGGACAGCTGCCGCAGCAGCTCCCAGGACCTGACCTCCATCGCGACGTGGTCGAGCCGGTACGGACCGAGCTCCTGGCCGAGGAAGAGGTTCTCGATCACGTTGAGGTTCTCGCACAGCGCGAGGTCCTGGAACACGGTCGCGATCCCGAGTTTGTGTGCCGCTGCCGGGCCCGGGATCGTCACCTCCCGGTCCTCGAAGGTGATGGTGCCCGCGTCCGGCGCGTGGACGCCGGACAGCACCTTGACCAGCGTGGACTTCCCCGCGCCGTTGTCGCCGACGATCGCGACCACCTGACCGGCGTCCACCGTGAGGTCGACGTCAGTCAGGGCCGCGACGGCACCGAAGTTCTTGCTGATGCCGTCCAGGTGCAGCGTCGCCATCAGCTCAGGCCCAGCTCCGTGCAGGCCGCCTTGTACTCCGCCGTGCAGACGTCGGCGATCTTCACCGCGAACCCGGGCTCCTTGAGGATCTCGGCGATGTTCTCCCGGGTCACGACGGTCGGCGTGAACAGCTCGGACGGGGTGTCGAACAGCGTCGTCTTCCCCTCCGGCTTGTTGCCCTGGGCAAACTCATGGGCGACCACGGCGGCCGCGTCGGCGACGATCTTGATCGGCTTGGAGATGGTGTTGTACTGGTCGCCGGAGACGACCCGCTGCAGCGCGGCCAGCTCGGCGTCGTTGCCGGTCACCGGCGGGACCTTGGCGCCGGCGGCCTTGAAGGCCGCGATGCTGGCGCCGCCGGTGCCGTCGTTCGCGGCGACCACGCCGGCGATCTGGTTCGGGAACCGGGTGATCTGTCCGCTGACCCACTCCTGTGCCTTCGGTGGCGCCCAGCCCGGGGTGTCGAACTCGGAGAGCAGCTTGTAGACGCTCGGGTCGACCGCGCTGTGGATGCCCTTCTTGATCAGGCCCGCCGCGGCGTCGGTGGGCGACCCGTTGACCTGCAGGATGCCGCCGGTCGCCTTCGTCGCCTTCAGCTGGTCGACCAGCGACTGGGCGATCATCTGGCCGATCTTCTCGTTGTCGAACGAGATGTAGTAGTCGGCCTTCTTGTCCGGGATCGGCCGGTCGTAGGCGATCACCGGGACGCCCTGGCTCTGCGCGGTCTGGACGATCGAGGCGGCCGCGGCGGAGTCGACCGGGTCGATCACGATCGCCTTCACGCCCTGGGCGAGCATCGAGTTCGCCTGCTGCTGTTGCTTGGCCGGGTCGGCGGCGGCGTTCTGGTAGAGCACGGTGCAGCCGGCGCAGAGCTCTTTCATCTTGGCCGTGAACAGCGGCGCGTCGAACAGCTCGTAGCGGGTCGAGGCGATGTCCGGCATCAGGAAGGCGATCTTCGCGTCCGAGCTACCACCTCCCGCGCCGCCCTCGTCCGCACCGCACGATGCCGACGCCAGCGCCACCAACCCAGCGACCGCCAACACCCCGAACCGTCTCATTCGCGCACACCTCTCAACCGATCCTGTTAACTTCGCATCAGATCGTGTTACAAAACCTCAGGTGTGTGCACGCTGTCAAGGTCCAGCCACGTAAAGAAACCCCAGCCAGTTCCCTGGCTGGGGTCTTGTGGTGCCGACCGACTGCTACTCGTTGGGGAGTTTGAGGTAGGTGAGTCCGCGGAGGTCCAGGTAGGTGTCGGTCGGGGTGGTGACGACGCGGAGGATTACGCCGTCGCAGCCGACGCAGCGGGCGACCAGCCCGGGTGCGTTCACGTACAGCCGCGTGTCGGCGAACACGCCGGTCTGGCCGCAGCCGGCGCAGCGAGCGATCGCAGCGGTGACGTCCACCGCGAACAGTTCGCTCAGGGCACCTGCGGCCGCGTTGCCGTCGAGATGCGTGGCTTCAGTCATCGCGGGCCTCCTGTCTATCCGAAACGTTCAGTTCTCACGCGAGCCGGGTCGTGCCCGACCGCGACCAGCAGGTCCGCCACCGTCTCCACGAACGGCGTCGGTCCGCACACGTACGTCGTCGGCGACTCGGCCGGCGTGAAGGCGAACCGCTCGATCACGTCCGCGTCGATCCGCCCGATCCGTGGCTCCCCCGCCGGCGCCTCCCGCGTGTACACGAGACGTACGTCGACGTGGTCCGCCGCGGCCAGCTCCTTCAGGTCGCCCACGTAGATCACCGAAGTAGGACGCCGTACCGAGTAGAGCAGCCGCACGGGCGCCGTGCTGTCCGCCGCTGCGTGCGCGCGCAGCATCGACATCAGCGGGGCGACTCCGGATCCTCCGCCGATCAGCTGCACCGGCTCCTCCTGCTCCGGCTTCCAGACGAACCAGCCACCGACCGGCCCACGGACCTCGAACTGATCGCCGACCTTCACCACATCGACCAAGTACGTCGAGACTTCGCCGTCCGGCACCTGCTCGACGGTCAGCTCGATGGTGTCACCGGCCCAGGCTGACGCGATCGAGTACGAACGGGAGGCCCGATAGCCATCCGGTGCGGTCAGCCGCACGTCGAGGTGCTGACCAGCCAGGTGTCCAGGCCACTCCGGTACGTCCAGAACCAGCGTCCGAGCGGTCGCCGTCTCACGCCGTACGTCGGTCACCGTGGCGACCTGCCAGCTCAGTCGCCGGCGTAGCGCTGTTCTTTCCATGGATCTCCGTACTCGTGGTAGCCGGCGGTCTCCCAGAAGCCGAGGTCCTCGGTGTCGGACAGGACCAGTCCGCGGACCCACTTGGCGCTCTTCCAGAAGTACAGGTGCGGCACGAGCAGGCGGGCCGGGCCACCGTGTTCGGGGTCGACCGGCTCGTGGTCGTATTCGTACGCGATCCAGGCCTGGCCGTCGAGCAGGTCGTCCATCGGCAGGTTGGTCGTGTACCCGCCGTAGCTGTGGGCGAGCGCGAAGTCGGCCGCGGTCTCGACATCGGCGAGCAGCGTGTCGAGCGAGACGCCCTTCCAGGTGGTCTCGAACTTCGACCACCTGGTCACGCAGTGGATGTCCTTGGTGATCTCCTCGGCCGGCAGCGCGAGCAGACCGGCCCAGTCCCACCGGTACACCTCACCCGTCTCCGTGGTGACGGTGAACTCCCAGTGCTCGGTCCGGATGTGCGGTGTCGGACCGGCGGACAGCACCGGGAAATCCTGCGTGACGTACTGCCCCGGCGGAAGGTCCGCGCCACCCCGTCGACGACCACTGAACCCCTCCGACACGATCCCCATGGCGACCTCCCTCTTCGCACCTGGAAGCAGTCAATCATGGCGCCGCCGGATGTCCAGCCTGCCGCCGATCATTTCGTCGGGCCGCGGCGCGCGATGAACGAGCGCCATGCCTGACCGAGGTCTAGAATTCAAGCTTGTTGTGCTGCTCGAGACCTCGGTGGCCGCGCGGATCGCGACGTGCCCCGGGAGGGAAGCACCTATGAGCGAATGGTTCGCCCTACGCCCTGTTCCCGGCACCGAGGTTGCGGCGCCGGGACCCAAACGAGCAACCGAGCGACGGCCGCCGGCGGAATCCGACCCGGAGGCGTCGCCGACCGAGGACGCACCGCCGGACGAGTGAGCGGTGCGGGGCCGACCTGATGGCGGCCCGTGTCGCGGATGAACGAGATTTCGGCAAGCCGACCGCTAGAGTGGGGCATCCGCCCGGCGGCGGTACAAGTCTGGACGGGAATGGGTGGATCAAGACCGCAGCGCCAGAGTGTGGGGGGCGATCAACACCATTGCCAGCAGCGATGGCGGATCTCCGTCCTTGCTGCACGCCGTGACGGCCTGTGCTCAGGTCTTGTCAGCGATGGGCGCCGGGTTGTCCATGACGCGTGACGGCGGGATCCTGGAACCGCTACTGGCCACCGGCCCGGAGGTCGGTGAACTCGACGAACTGCAGTTCGCGCTGGGTGAAGGACCGAGCGGCGACGCGATCGCCACCGGTGCGCCGGTGCTGGAGACCGACCTGGCCGGTGTCGCCGCGGGACACCGGTGGCCGGCGTTCGCGTCGGCCGGTGCCGAGCGCGGTGTGCGCGGCGCCTTCGCCTTCCCGATCGGCGCCGGGGCCGCCAAAGTGGGAGTGCTGAGCGTGTATCGAAGGGAGCCCGGGCCGCTGCAAGCCGATCAGCTGAGAGACGGGTTGGTGTGCGCCGACGCCGTGTTCGTCCTCGCCCTGGACCACCGTCGCGGCGTCAGCGCCGACCTCGACGGGGTGATCGAGGCCGCTTTCACCGCTCGCCGCGCCGAGGTGCACCAGGCCGCAGGCCGGGTCGCGGCCCAGCAAAGCATCAGCGTCACCGACGCTCTGGCGCTGCTGCGCGCACATTCGTACAGCAGCGGGCTGCCGTTGCACAGGATCGCCACCGATGTGATGGCCGATCGCCTCCGCCTGGCGTCCGATCCGGACGACACGGACTCACCGCAACCCGAGCTGGAGCAGGAGGACTGATGAGCGCATCGGACCGGAGGGTGCGGGAAGTGTTCATCGAACTGTCGGACACCCTCGTCGACGACTTCGACATCATCGAGTTCCTGGACCGCCTCGCGGCCCGGTGCAGTGAGCTGCTGGGGGTCTCGGCCTGCGGCATCCTGCTCGCCGACCATCACGGCGTACTGAACCTCGTCGCGGCGTCCACCGAACAGGCGCGACTGGTCGAGCTGACCCAGTTGCAGAATCACGAGGGCCCCTGCCTGGACGCGTTCACCAGTGGCCGTCCGGTCCAGGCCGGTGATCTACGCGACGCCGGCGCACAATGGCCCCGCTTCACCGCAGCCGCCGTCGCAGCGGGCTACCTCTCGGTACAGGCGATGCCGATGCGGCTGCGGGACACCGTACTGGGAGCGGTGAACCTCTTGAGCGAGGCCGCCGGGCCGCTCACCGACGACACGATCGCCCTCGGGCAAGCGCTCGCCGACGCCGCCACCATCGGTATCGTGCACCAGCGCGCTCAGGCCCGCCAGGAGGTCGTCACCGAGCAACTGCAAGCGGCTCTCGACAGCCGGATCCTGATCGAGCAGGCCAAGGGATTCCTCACCCACAGTCTCGGCCTGGGTGTCGACCAGGCATTCGCGGTGCTGCGGGCCTATGCCCGGGCGAACAATCGGCGCCTGACCGATGTTGCCCACGATGTCGTGCAGGGCCGGATCAGCCTCCGCGGCTCCGTGGAAGTGCCTCCGGCCTAGGCACCAGGGGTTCCGGATGACGGGGAGTGGCCATCTGGCGCACTGTCGGTTCCGGCGTTACTGTGAGCTTGCTTGTTGTGGCATGCCCCAGACCCCGGCGCCGGAATTGGCCGCGCTAGGGAGGGGTCGGTGTGGCACTCACGGGTTTGCTTCAAACGTCTGATTCAGTGGGAATCTCCGGTGCCGGGGGGCACTGTGTTCGATTGGTCGCCGCAGGATCGCCGCGATCGGGTGATCCTGCGGGATGGCGGCTGACATGACGCTCAGGGGCAAGAAGGTCGGGACCGAGTCCGACACCGTGCCGACCGGGTCGGAGTATCTGGACCGCCTCGCCCGCTCGGAGCGGCTCGAATCGTGGCAGCAGGATGAGCTGACCGCCGCACTGACGGTGGTCGACGCTCTCAATGCCGAACGCCGCCGGCCGGCCGGCGAGCCTCAGGTCATCGACATCCGGCTGATGATCTACCGGCGCCGGCTGCAGTACGAACTGGCGCAGCGCTACGCGTCGGACCAGGACCCGTTCGAGCACTGACGCCTACACCCCCATCGTCCGGCCGATGATTTCCTTCATGATCTCGGTGGTACCGCCGTAGATGGTCTGGATCCGGGTGTCCAGGTAGGCCTTGGCGATCGGATACTCGGTCATGAAGCCGTAGCCGCCGTACAGCTGCAGGCAGCGGTCGACCACCTTCTTCTGCAGCTCCGTGGTCCACCACTTCGCCATCGCCGCCTCGGCCACCGTCAGGGTGCCGGCGTTCAGTTCCTGGATGCAGCGGTCGACGAAGACGCGGGCGATCTGGGTCTCGGTGGCTATCTCGGCGAGCACGAACCGGCTGTTCTGGAACGAGCCGATCGGGCGGCCGAACGCCTTGCGCTCCTTCACGTAGTCGAGCGTCGTGGCCAGCAGATTCTCACAGGCCGCCGCCGCGACGACGGCGATGGCGAGGCGTTCCTGGGGCAGCTTCTCCATCAGATAGACGAAGCCCTTACCCTCCTCGCCGAGCAGGTTCTCGACCGGGACCTTGACGTTGTCGAAGAACAGCTCGGCGGTGTCCTGCGCCTTGAGGCCGATCTTGTCCAGGTTGCGGCCCCGCTCGAACCCGGGCATCCCGCGCTCGGCCACCAGCAGCGAGATGCCCTGGGCGCCCGCCGCGACGTCGGTCTTCGCGACGACGATGACGAGGTCGGCCAGGATGCCGTTCGAGATGAACGTCTTCTGGCCGTTCAGCACGTAGTGGTCGCCCTCGCGGCGCGCCGTGGTCTGGATGCCCTGCAGGTCGCTGCCGGCACCGGGCTCGGTCATCGCGATCGCGGTGATGGTCTCACCGGAGCAGAACCCGGGCAGCCAGCGCGCCTTCTGCTCGTCGCTGGCGTAGTCCAGCAGGTACGCCGAGTTGATGTCGGTATGGATCGCGAAGCCGACACCACTCGCGCGGGCCCGGGTCAGTTCCTCGATGACGACGGCGTTGAACCGGAAGTCGCGGGCACCGCCACCGCCGTACTCCTCCGGCATCATGAAGCCGAGCAGCCCGGCGTGACCGGCCGCGGTCCAGACCTCGCGCGGGACGATACCGGCCTCCTCCCAGGCGTCGTGATGCGGCACGATCTCCTTGTCGCAGAACGCTCGCGCGGTCTCCCGGAAGGCATCGTGATCGGCGTCGAAGAGCTGACGTTCCACGGGCGGTTTCCTCTCAAGCTGTGTTCAGTTCTGGACGGCGGCGCCGGTCTCCAGCAGATCGTCGATAGCGGTGATACCCCAGTCCGCGAGGGCCTCGCGGGTGTGCTGTCCGGCCCGCGCGGGCGGTCGGTCGAGGCTGGTCGGCGTACGGGAGAAGCGCGGAGCGGGGGCGGCCTGGCGGACGCCGTCCTTCTCCACAAAGGTGCCACGAGCAACGAGGTGCGGGTGGTCGGCGGCGAGCGGCAGAACCGGCGTGACGCATGCGTCCGAGCCGTCGAATGCTTCCATCCACTCGGCCTGGGTGCGTTGCAGGAAGGTCTCGATCAGCACCTTCCGGAGCTCGGGCCAGTTCACCGGGTCGTTGCGGTCCGGGGCGCTGATACCGAGCTTGCTGATGAGTTCGTCGTAGAACGGCTGCTCCAGCGCCCCGACCGCAACGTGCTTGCCGTCGGACGTCTCGTACACGTCGTAGAACGGTGCGCCGGTGTCGAGCAGATTCGTGCCGCGCTCCTGCTTCCAACTGCCGGCGGCGAGGGCGCCGAGCATCATCGTGGTCAGGTGTGCGGAGCCGTCGACAATCGCCGCGTCGACAATCTGACCGCGGCCGCTCTGCTGTGCCTCGTGCAGCGCGGCCAGTACGCCGATGACGAGGTACAGCGAGCCACCGGCGAAGTCGCCGAGCACGTTGGACGGCACCTGCGGCGGACCTCCCGCGCGCCCGATCAGGTGCAGGGCGCCGGACAGCGCGATGTAGTCGATGTCGTGGCCGGCGGACTGAGCCAGCGGCCCGTCCTGACCCCAGCCGGTCATGCGTCCGTACACCAGCTTCGGGTTGATCGCCTGCAAGTCGTCGGGTCCGAGCCCGAGCCGCTCGGCGACCCCCGGCCGGAACCCTTCGACCAGCACGTCGGCCTGCGCGACCAACTGTCGGACGACGTCGACCGCGGCCGGATTCTTCAGGTCCAGGGCCACGCTGCGGCGACCGCGGTTGACCAGATCGAGCTCGGGTGGACCGAAGGACAGGCCGCCGCCGGGCCGGTCGATGCGGAGGACCTCGGCACCGAGCTCGGCCAGCATCATGCAGGCGAACGGCCCGGGACCGATCCCGGCCAGCTCGACGACCTTGACCCCCTGGAGTGGACCCATGCCCGCTATTGTGACAGTGCCACTGTCACAGTAGTCAAGTCAGCGTGCGCGTCGCGGCCAAAGCGCTGGCCGGCACGAGCACACTCAGCGCGGTGACCACGGCCAGCACGACCGACCAGCCGGGCGAGTCGCCCTCGAGGTGCCCGAGGTGGAAGAACAGGTGCGGCACCGCGAACGCCAGGTACGCCAGCAGCGCGACGACCGTGAGCAGCCGATCGAACCGGATCGCCGCCGCGACCAGCACGATCGCCAGGCCGAGCGTCGCCCCACCGAAGTCGCGGAACAGATGCTCGCTGTACGGCGGCGTCCAATCGACCGTCGGCAGCTGGTAGAACTGCGCTGGAAAGAACGTCAGCCACACCCCGAGGACGAGCTGGTACGCCGCGAACACCACCAGGACGGACCGCACATAGCCCCTCATCCGACGTGCTCCTCAAACGTGATCCGCCCGAACGACGGCCCGTCGACGAGCGCCGCACCCGACGCGTAGGCGCGGAAGGTCTTACCGGGGACGCGCAGCGGCACGACCGGGCGCCGGGAGCCCCGGGCCGCTGCCCAGGCGCGGGCGAGTTCGATGACCTGCAAGCGATCCGGACCACCGATATCCGGCGCGCGACCGTTGACGGGCTGGGCGACTAGTTCGGTGAGGCGTACGGCGACGTCCTCGACCGCGATCGGCTGCAGTGTGATGGCCGGGGCGAGCAGGATCGGGAGGAACCGCTGAACGCTGAAGATGCGGTCGAGCAGGTCGTGGAACTGGGTCGCCCGCAAGATCGTGTACGACGTCCCGGACTCGGCGACGAGCCGTTCGACCTCGAGCTTGGACCGGTAGTACGGCAGCGGGATCCGGTCGATGCCCACGATCGACATGACCACCACCTGAGTCGTTGATGGCGTGGCTTGGAGCAGGTTGCGCGTCTGCTGCACGTCCCGCCGGCCGAGTCCGGTGGCGAGGTGGACGATCGTGTCGACACCGTCGACGGCCGAGTCGATGCCGCGGCCGGTGTTCAGATCTCCCGTGATCAGCCCTGGTCGCGTCGTGCGACTGAGGACGCGGACCTCATGGCCGGCGGCGCGGAGATGTTCGACGGTGGGCCGGCCGAGGGTGCCGGTACCGCCGGTGACGAGGATGGTTGCCATCTGGTGTCCTTTCGTTCACCAGCCCAGATCCGGTAGCCCTCCGATTTGTGACAGCTGGCCGACTGCGAAGGTGAGCTTGTCCGGATTCATCACGAACTCCAGATCGCTGATCTGGTCGCCGGTGAACTCGATGAAGCAGACGGCCTCGACACCTTCGGGGCTGACGGCAACGAGTGCGGGCCGGCCGTTCGCCTCGCCGAAGCGGGGTTCGATCCCGGCGCCGAACCGCTCCAGTACGCCCACCAGGTACCGGGCGACGCGGTCCCGACCGGCGATCGCGTTCCGGGCCGCGAACGTCTTGCCCCCGCCGTCGGCCCGCGACACGACGTCCTCGGCGAGCAACGACTCCAGCTCGCCGATCTCACCGAGCTGGGCAGCCGCGATGAACCGCTCGACCAGCTTCCGCCACTCCCCCGGGTCAACCCGGCGCTCACGCTGCGGCTCGGCGGCGACCCGCTTGGCCGCGCGGGACGCGAGTTGCCGCGCGTTGGCCTCGGAGGTGCCGATCAGCTCGGCAACCTCGCGATGGCTGTAGGCGAACGCCTCTCGCAGTACGTACGCCGCTCGCTCGGCCGGAGTCAGCCGTTCGAGCAGGAGCAGCAGGGCGAACGACACCGACTCCCGCTCGGCAACGACCGCCAAAGGCCCGAGCTCGTCGAACTCGGGTCGACCGGTGAGCACCGGCTCCGGCAACCACTCCCCGACGTACGTCTCGCGCCGTACCCGGGCCGAGGTGAGCTGCTTGATCGACAGGTTCGTGACCACCTTCGCCAGGAACGCGCCAGGATCCTTCACTGCCTCCTGGTCCACGCTCTGCCAGCGCAGCCACGCCTCCTGGACGATCTCCTCGGCATCGGACGCCGTACCGAGCATCCGGTAGGCGATCCCGAACAACCGCCCCCGGTGATGCTGGAACAGCGCCAACCCGTCGACACCAACACTCATTTGCCCATCCTCGCAGGCTTTCCGATGAGCCAACGGGTGCCCGAACCTCCGTCGCGGCTGATCGACGCGCCACGGCTGCGCCAGACCGAAGAGCTATCGACCGCCTCCGGCCGCGGACAAGGTCGGCCCGACCCAAACGTCAACGCGGTCGACGCGAACGGGCAGCCACGAACCACCCCGCGACAGACCGAGCCGTCTGGCCGCGCCGACTTCATACCAGCTGCAAGGTCACAACCGGCAGTCAGACGCCTCTCTGTAAGACTGCGTTCTAGATCGTGAGCGCGATGGCGATTGCGACACAGGCAACGCCGAGAAGCACGAGTGCGGCGAAGCCCTTCACGGCCTTGCCGCACGCCTCGAACTTGCGGTTGGCCAAGGCTGACAGGTCGATGACTTGTTGCCACGCATCGGTGCGCACGTCGACGTTACGGGTGTGCTCGGTTAACTCGTCCGTGGTGACGTTGAGCAATGTCGGCCACGCGAACCGGTTGATCGTGTTGTAGGTGACCTTGTTCCGGGGGCCGATGGCTCGGACGAGCCAATAGAGCGTGTAGGAGAACGCGACGAGCGTGAGCACGGCGAGCCCGCCAACGATGGCGGCCTCAGGCCAGCCGTGCTTGACGGCGGTCGCGATGGTCTTGGCGTTCGTCATCAGCATGGTCAGAGCAACGCCGACACCAGCGGTGAGGATAGTGGCCTTGGTGTCGGCGAAGCGGACCCAGTTAGCCATCTGATCCATCGACTGGAGTCCGCCGTCGGCGGGTTCTGCGTCGGGCTGGTCGTCGGGCAATGGGACGGACCCGCTCGCGGTGGCGGTTTTGGTTCTGGACGCAATGGTCGACTGCTGTCGGCTACGCCGCAACGGTTCGCACCCCCTCGACCGGCCACTTGCGGCTTATGCGCCACTCCGTATAGGCGGCGAGCCAGTGCGCCGCCCACGCAGTGGCGGTGGCGACGGTGTGTTCGTCCGGATCCCAGTCGTCGCGGCCGGCGACGCAGAGGTTGTCGTTGTCGTAAAGGTGCGGGGCGCGCTGCCACCTGCCGCCAGCGGTTGCACCGAGGCGGCGGTTGAACACCACGATGCTGGGCAAACCCTCGTCGCGTCGGATGAGGATGCCGACGTCGAACTTGCCGCGTCCGGTGTCGATGACGCCTCCCCAGCAGGGTGCTGATCCGTCCTCGGGGGCGAGGTATGCGAAGTGCGGGAAGGATCGGCGCATCGCGTCGATGTGCCGGTTCAGGCGGTCGGGGTTGTCCCACCAGACGGCTGGCCCGTTCTCGCCGTCATCGGGCTCCTCAGCACCGCCGTGGAAGGTGTGCTTAGCGACAGGGGTGACTGCCCCGTGAGTGACGTGGGTGAACGCGTCACCGCCGTTGGAGGTGACTCCGTCGAAGACGACCTCGCCGGTGCTGGTGACGAAACGGGCGGTGTTGATCCCGAAGTGGCTGAGCAGCGCGGGCATGGACATCGGGTGTGCCTCCTAGCGGCTGTGGATGCGGGACGTCGGGGTGCCGCCGAGGCGCTCGATCACGCCTGGGAGGTGCTTGACGGTATTGCGCCAGCGGTAGTCGTAGAACTTGTACGACTCGGTCTTGTCGTCGCGGGTATATCGTTTGGGCGAGTCTTCGTGCTCGACGAAGAAGGGGTAGTCGGGGAGCAGTTCGTGCAGTTGGTCGCCGACGACGATCTCCCATGAATCGGCCTGCTTCTCACACTTAGCGGCGAAGTTGGCTGCGAAGCCGAGAGGGTTGATCTCGCTGCGATCGTGGCTGCCGCTGCGCACGAAGGTCGTCGGACCGTAGTCAAGCCCGGCCCGCGCTTGGACATGGGCGATCCCGCGTCGGTCGAGCCACGGGTTGACCTCGTTCTCTACACCATCGAGGGCGAACGCGCATGCGCTGAGCGCCATGCTCGCGGTGAAGGACGGGTCGCCAGGGCTGAAGCCCGCGTACAGGCCGTCGCCACGAAGGCCGAGTGGGTGCCCACCGAACAGACTGACGACCTCGATGAAGCCCGAGAGAACGGCGTGTGCGAGGTCGACGACCTCGTCCTGGTCGTCCCAGAACGTGCGCCCGGTGAAGTTGGTGAGGTCGAGGAAGACCGAGACCATGCGGGCGGTGCGCCGCTCTCCGATATCAAGGCCCTCGAAGTCGGGGTGTCCGAGCGCTCGCGTCTCCAGCGCAGCGCTGGCGCTGTGTTGGACCGACTTCTCGAGGACCTCGTTGCGGTTGCGCCGGTGGGCGAAGTCGTTGATGACGGTTGCACCGAACTGTGAGCGCGTGTAAAGGCTCATCCTCGTCTCCTCCATGTGGGTGCAGCCGGGCCACTGCAGATGGAGGGCAGGGGCGGCGGCCACCGACATTCGCTCGGTGATGGTGTTCTTCGAGGCCGGAACCGCGGCGTGTCGGCGGGAGTCGTGCGGCGGTGCCCGCTAGCGTGCTGAGCACCCCGATGATGGTGTCGATCCGACACGCGAGCGGACATGATTCTCCTCAGCAGAGTTGGCCCTGAGGCGAAGACCGCCGATGATGACATGATTCAGGGCTACCCTCCTGCATACCAGCTGGTCGCACCGTTTTTCGTGGCGACACACCGCAGGTTTGGCGCCACGTCGAACGCAGGAGCCACCGGTTCGCTATCCGAGCCTTGGCATGAGCACCGTGGCGCTGTCGGGCTTGCGTAGAGGCGAACCACTGCATCCACGACTGACGAGACACCTCACCGGGCACCCTCAGCCGAACAGCAGCGTAGGGTTCGCGCCCGGGGTGCGGGTGGGTAGGTGGAGGACGGGATTAGACGCGGAAGCTTTCCGCGGCGTGCTGGATCTTGGTGTAGAACTCGGTCCAGCCGGCTTCGTCCATCATGTCGGCGTCGGCACCGCCCTGGCCGTCGATCAGCTCGCGGACGATGTCGGCGTGGCCGGCGTGGTGGGCGGTCTCGTCGACAACACGGACCAGCAGGGCGCCGAACGTCGTAGTGCGCTTCCCCTCGGCCCAGTGCGGGACCTCCGCCGGGGTGTCCAGCGGGAGCTCGGCGATACTCCGGTCGCCGTGTGCGCAGGCCTGTTTGTAGAGGTCGGTGATGTACGCCGTGCTCTCGGACGGCAGGGCCCACATGTCGGCGCCTTCCCACACCGAGCCGTCCTCCTCCCACGGCAACTGCTTCTCCGGTGGGCGGCCCACGCTCGTCCCGAGGTAGACGTACTCGACCCCGACGAGGTGCTTGACCAGGCCGAGCAGGTTGGTCCCCGACGGCACCAGCGGGCGGCGTCTGTCGTACTCGGACAGCCCGTCCAGTTTCGCCAGCAGCAACGCACGCGTGGCCTGGAGGTACTTCTGCAGCTCGGTCGCCAATGGATCCGTCATGCCGAGGACAGTAGCCGGATCGTCAGACAGTCTCCGGCGCACCCGGCGGGATGAACCGCTGCGCACTGGGACCGTGCTCGATCAGCTTCATCAGCGCCGAGGTGTCGGCATACGCGTCGATGGCGTCGGCGAGCCGATCGAGGCGAGCCTCACGAAGCGCGGCGAACGAGACGGTGCCGTCCGGCGCCGGCTTGCCGGTCAACTCGCCGACCTCGGTCAGGAACGCATGCCGCGCCGCATCCTCATCGAGTAACCCGTGCCAGATCGTCCCCCAGGTTGTCCCGACCCGGCACCCACCCGGGAAGTCGGCCGCCTCCCCCACGACCGTCACGACACCATGATGGATCTCGTACGCCGTCCGCGCCGGCCGGGCCAGCACCTTCTCGGCGGCGAACGACGTTGCTACCGGCAACAACCCGAGGCCGGTGTGCTCGCCACCACCCTCGACACCCTGCGGATCCGAGATCGTCCCACCGAGCAGTTGATACCCACCACAGATCCCCAGCACCGGACGTCCGGCCGCGACCCGAGCGGCCACCGCATCGGCCAGCCGGTGCTCCCGCAACCACTGCAAGTCCGCCACGGTCGCCCGCGATCCCGGCAGTACGACGAGATCCGCGTCACGCACCTCCGCCGGGCTGGTCGTGAAGAACACACTGTTCGTCGGCTCGACGGCGAGCGCGTCCAGATCGGTGAAATTGCTGATCCGCGGGAACCGGACGACGGCGACGGTGAGCACATCGGCCGACGAAGTCCGTCGTACCGGAATGTCCAGCGCATCCTCGGAGTCCAACCAGAGCTCGGGCAGCCACGGGAGTACGCCGTACGTCGGCCGGCCGGTCGCGGACGCCAGCATGTCAATCCCCGGCTGGAGCAGCGACACGTCACCGCGGAACTTGTTCACCAGGAATCCGCTGAGCAGCGCCTGATCCGAGGCGTCCAGCAGCGCAACCGTGCCGAACATCGACGCGAACACTCCCCCGCGATCGATGTCACCGACAACGACCACCGGCGCCTGGGCGTGCTGGGCAAGGCCCATGTTGACGTAGTCCGACTGCCGCAGGTTGATCTCTGTCGGGCTGCCCGCGCCCTCGCTGATCACCACGTCATACCTGGACGCCAGGTCGTCGTACGCCGCGAAGGCGGCCTTGGCCAGCTCGGCCCGCTCGGTCAGGAATCCGCGCGCGGTGAGCTCACCCCACGGCTCGCCCATCAGCACGACGTGGCTCCGGCGATCGCTGCCGGGTTTGAGCAGCACCGGATTCATGGCGGCCTCCGGCTCGGCACCGGCGGCGACGGCTTGGATCCACTGGGCCCGGCCGATCTCGGCGCCGTCGGCACAGACCATCGAGTTGTTCGACATGTTCTGTGCCTTGTACGGCGCCACCCGCACACCCTGCCGCGCCAGCCACCGGCACAGCCCGGTCACCACGGTCGTCTTACCCGCGTCGGACGTCGTACCGGCGATCAGCAGTGAACCCACGCGGGCTACCCTAAATGCGAGGCGAGTTCCAGCACTTCGGCGGTGGAGAGCTTGGCGAGGTCGGCGCCGTCGACGAGCAACTTCGAGGCGCGGATACCGCTGCCGATCACGACCGGTCCGGCGTTCGCGACCGCCGCGTCGACCAGCACCGGCCAGTCCGCGGGCAGTCCGATCGGCGTGATGCCGCCGTACTCCATCCTGGTCGTGCTGACCGCGTCGTCCTGTGCGGCGAACGAGATCTTCCGGACCCCGAGGTGCTTGCGGATCACGCCGTTCACATCCGCCCGGTGGGTGGCGAGCACCATCACCGCGGCGTACGTCGACTCACCGGCTCGCTTGCCGTGGACGATCACGCAGTTCGCCGACGCGGCCATCGGTACGTCGTACTCCGCGCAGAACGCGGCCGTGTCGGCCAGGCCGGGATCGATCGCGGCCGCGTAGCCCGGGATCGATCCGAGACCGTCGCGGACCGGCTCGGCCAGCAGTTCCGGCACCTCGGCGGCAGGTCGCCACTCGATCTTGCCCAGCACCGGCCCGGTCATGGGGCCTCCCGCTTCACGAGGTCGGCGTACTCGGTGTGCTCGGCGAGGTAGTCCTGGTAGAACGGGCAGGCCGGCTTGACCCGCAGCCCGAGGGCCCGCGCGTCGTCGAGCGACTTCGTGGCGATCCGGCCGGCCACGCCGCGGCCGCGGAAAGCGGGCAGCGTCTCAGCATGCAAGAAGGTGATGACACCGGGGTGCAGCTTGTAGTCGACGAAGCCCATCAGGTTGCCGTCCGAGTCGACTGCTTCGTAGCGGTTCCGCTCCTTGGCGTCCACCACGCTGATCTCGTTCTTCATGCCCGCCACTCTAACCAGGCGGCCGCGGCGGCGTACCCGGAGTAACTTAGTGAGCGGCTTACCGCCAGTTGGCGTGGACAGGCGGTAGCATCGCGGGCTGAAATGGGTGAGTGGACGGGGTGCGGGGTCTCCCCGCCAACCCCGAGCGAGGCGAGGGCGTGGGTGCGGAAGTGACGGTGTCTGGTGGAGACGGTGGACCGACCGCTCTCCGGATCATGCTCGGCGGACAGCTGCGGCGGATGCGGGAGCAGGCCGGGATCAGCCGTGCCGACGCCGGCTGGCAGATCCGCGCCTCCGAGTCCAAGGTCAGCCGGATGGAACTCGGCCGGGTCGGGTTCAAGGAACGCGACGTCAGCGACCTGCTCGAGCTCTACGGCATGCAGGACGAGGTCGAACGCTTCCGGCTGATGGAGCTGGCCCGGGCGGCGAACAACCCCGGCTGGTGGTCCCGGTACGGCGACGTGATGCCGAGCTGGTTCACCAACTACGTCGGCCTGGAGGTCGCGGCGACGCTGATCCGGACCTACGAGGTGATGTTCGTCCCGGGGCTGATGCAGACCGAGGAGTACGCGCGGGCCGTCGTACAGATGGGCAGGGCGTATCTCCCCGCGGAAGAGATCGAGCAGCGGGTCGCCCTGCGGGTGACCCGGCAGCAGATCCTGAACCGGGTGAACCCGGCCCGCCTCTGGGTGGTCATCGACGAGTCTGTGCTGCGTCGCCCGGTCGGCGGTGAGGACATCATGCGGGCCCAGATCGAGCACCTGATGAAGTGGGCGCAGCAGCCGAACATCACCTTGCAGATCATGCCGTTCAGCAGCGTCGGCTACCCGGGCGCGGGCGGTGCGTTCAGCATCCTGCGGTTCCCCGAGGGCGACTTGCCGGACATCGTCTACATCGAGCACGCGGCCAGCGCGCTGTACCTCGACAAGCTCGAAGAGGTCGACGAGTACGTCGCGATCATGGAAGCCCTCACCATCGCGGCGGCCCCGGTGTCGCAGACCGAGACCCTGCTGAAGGAAGCCCTGGCCCGGATGGACTGAACCCCCGGGACCGTCAGGTTCCCAGGGGTTCGCTGCCGCTCTCGGTGTGAGAGCTCAGGCGACCTTGAGGTCGACCTTGATGTTGCCGCGGGTGGCGTTGGAGTACGGGCAGACCTCGTGGGCCTTGGCGACCAGCTCCTCGGCGATGGCGCGGTCGACGCCGGGCAGGCTCACCTCGAGCACGACCTCCAGGCCGTAGCCGGCGCCGCCGTTGATCGGGCCGATGCCGACCTCGGCGGTGACGGTCGAGCCGTCGGCGTCCTGGCGGGTCTTGCGCGCGACCAGCTTGAGCGCGCTGTGGAAGCAGGCCGCGTAACCGGCCGCGAACAGCTGCTCGGGGTTGGTGCCCTTGCCACCGCCGCCCATCTCGACGGGCGGCGCGACGACGACGTCCAGCTTGCCGTCGTTCGTGGCGACCTTGCCGTCGCGACCACCCTGGGCCGTCGCCTTGGCGGTGTACAGAACCTTCTCTACTGCGATCGTCATTGTCAGTGTTCTCCTGGGGAGGGCGAGATCCGCGGAGGGATCAGCGGGTGGGGTCGAGGACGAGCTTGCCGACGGTCCGGCGGGCTCGCAGATCTTCGTGGGCAGAGGCGACATCAGACAGGGCGTACTCGCCACCGACGATCGGGGTGAGCTTGCCGGTCTCCGTCAGGTCGAACAGCTCGGCCAGCGGGTCGCCCAGCAGGGCGGGATTCCCGAAGCAGTCGGCCAGCCAGAAGCCGGCGATCGTCTTCGAGCCCTTCATCAGCCGGCTCGAATCGATCGGCGCGGCAGCCTGGCGGGAAGCGGCACCGAAGGTCACCAGGCGGCCGAAGCGAGCGAGTGCGGCGAACGACTCGTCGAACGTCGGTCCGCCGACCATCTCCAGCACGATGTCGACCGGCTTGCCGCCGTTCGCCTCGAGGATGCGGTCCTTCAGACCTTCCGGCTCACCGTCGATCGCCGCATCGGCACCGAGCTCGAGCACCTGCTTGCGCTTCTCCTCGCTGGATGCGGTCGCGATCACCCGACCGGCACCCCACAGCTTCGCGAGCTGTACGGCGAGGGACCCGACACCACCGGCACCGGCGTGCACCAGCACGGACTCACCAGGCTGGAGATGCGTGGACGTCTTCAGCAGGTGCCAGGCCGTGGTGCCCTGCAACACCAGCGCGAGCGCTGCGCCATCACTGACACCTTCCGGTACGTCGAAGGCGTACGGCGCGTGCGCCACAGCCTGCTCGGCGTACCCGCCGGAACCGACGAGTGCGACCACACGACGGCCATCCGCCGTACGGCCGACGACCTCACCGCCCGGGATCAGCGGCAGCTCGGTCTTCGACAGGTAGCTGTTCTCCACCTGGTGGGTGTCCGCGTAATTGATACCGGCGCGATCCACGGTGATCAGCACCTGTCCCTCACCGGCGACCGGCTCCGGAACGTCGCTGATCTTGAGGACCTCGGGCCCGCCGAACTCGGTGATCTCTATCGCTCGCATACACCGTACTATACACTGTACGTTATGGATGTCGAAGGGAGGTGCGTCACATGGCACGAACGCCGCGCAACACCCTCAGCTCCGAGCTGATCGTGCGAACCGCGCTCGACCTGATGGAGTCGAAGGGCACCGATGCGTTCAGCCTGCGCGGGGTGGCCGCGGAGCTCGGTGTCGGCCCGATGGCGCTCTACACCTACTTCCGCAACAAGGACGATCTCTACGACGCCGTCCGCGACCACCTGATGGGTCTGCTGCCCGCCGTACCGCAGGATGTGGCGTGGCCCGACCAGGTGCGTGCGGTGTGCCGGAGCCTGCGGTTGCTGATGCTCCAGCACCCTTGCCTTGCGCAACTACTGGCGGGCCGCCCGTTGAGCGGTCACGAGACAGCGCGGGTCGCGGAGGGACTGCTCGGAGTCCTGCGGGCCGCCGGGTTCGACCCGGAGACGGCGGCCCGGACGCACACCACCTTGTTCACCTACGTGCTCGGGGCAACGTCCTGGGAGATCCAGATGGCCGCCGAACGACGGGATCCCGATTCGTGGCGACGTCTCCGGACGACGATGGAGTCGCTCTCGGCGCGGGACTTCCCGTCGGTCGTCGAGCTCGCCCCGGAACTGGCCCGGACCACAGGCGGCGACGACCAGTTCGACTACGGCCTGGACCTGCTGCTGGCGGGCCTCGAGGTCAGAACACCATCGTGACGATGGCGACGATGCCGATGCAGACGATCAGGATGCGCAGCGCGACCGGCGGGAGCTTGCGGCCGTAGCGGGCGCCGAGGAAACCGCCGAAGGTGGAGCCGACCGCGATCAAACCGGCCGCCAGCCAGTCCACGTCGGCGACGATGATGAACAGCACCGCGGCGACCGTGTTCACGACGGTCGCGAGGACGTTCTTCAGACCGTTCATCCGCTGCAGGTCCGGATCCAGGCCGAGCCCGAGGATCGCCATCAGCAGCACGCCCTGGGCGGCACCGAAGTACCCGCCGTAGATGCCGGTGGCAAACACCGCCGGGATCACCCACCACGCACCGCGGTGAGCGTGCGCGGGGACACTGATCCAGTTCTTCAGCCACGGCTGCAGGGCGACCAGCAGACAACCGAGCAGGATCAGCACCGGTACGACGGCATGGAACGCGGAGTCGGGCAGGGTCAGCAGCAGAACCGCCCCGACGATGCCACCGACCAGCGAGGCCGGCATCAGCCGGATCATCCGGCCGCGCTGGCCCTCGAGCTCACGCCGGTAGCCGATCGCACCGGCCGCCGTGCCCGGTGCCAGACCGACGCTGTTGCTGACGTTGGCGAGCACCGGCGGGATGCCGACGGCAAGTAATGCAGGGAAGGTCAACAGCGTGCCCGACCCCACCACAGCGTTGATCGTGCCCGCGCCTACCCCCGCCACCAGGACGAACAGCGCCTCGAACCATGTCATCGATGCCAGACTTTACGCACCTGACCGGTCGGTCCGCTCAGCAGTCCGTCCGTTGAGCAGGCAACCTTCGATCGTTACACCGGCACCCTGGGTCTGCCGGACAGCACAAAGCCTTCCCAGGTCGCCCTGGGAAGGCTCTGTCTTTCAGTGTGTTCAGCGCTCGAGCGGCGGCTCGGGCGACGGCGGAACCGGAGGCTCCGAGTTCTGGCTGACCGCGGGCGGCACCTGCTGCTGGCTGCGGGTGCTGACGGCCGCGTTCTTCGCGGCGGCGATCGCTTCCGCGACCGCGTTGTCGGCCTCGGCCAAGGCCGCGTCGGGCGTGCCGTCCGTGGCGCGCTCGATCTCGGGCGCGTGGCCGTCGGCGAGCTCCGGCGCCTGCCAGGAACCCTCGGCCTTCTGCGGGATACCGGCCACCTGGCCGACCGCACTGCCGAGACCCTTGAGCGCGTCGCCGATCTCGCTCGGCACGATCCACAGCTTGTTCGCGTCGCCCTGAGCGATCGACGGGAGCATCTGCAGGTACTGGTAGGCGAGCAGACCCTGGTCCGGCTTGCCGGCGTGGATCGCGTTGAAGACCGTGGTGATGGCCTGCGCCTCACCCTGGGCCTTCAGGATCCGGGCCTCCCGCTCGGCCTGTGCGCGCAGGATCCGGGACTCCCGGTCACCCTGGGCGGTGAGGATCGCGGACTGCTTCTGGCCCTCGGCCGACAGAACGGCGGACTGCCGCATACCCTCGGCGGTCAGGATCGCGGCGCGCTTGTCGCGGTCGGCGCGCATCTGCTTCTCCATCGAGTCCTGGATCGACGGCGGCGGGTCGATCGAGCGCAGCTCGACCCGGTTGACCCGGATCCCCCACTTGCCGGTCGCCTCGTCCAGCACGTACCGGAGCTTCTCGTTGATCTCCTCACGAGAGGTCAGCGTCTGCTCCAGGTCCATGCCACCGATGATGTTGCGCAGCGTCGTCATGGTCAGCTGCTCGATCGCCTGGATGTAGTTGGAGATCTCGTACGTGGCCCGGACCGGGTCGTTCACCTGGAAATAGATGACGGAGTCGATCGACACCATCAGGTTGTCCTCGGTGATGACGCCCTGCGGCGGGAATGCGACGACCTGCTCGCGCATGTCGATGGTGTAGCGAACCTTGTCGACGAACGGCGTCAGCAGGTTCAGACCGGGCTGCAAACCGGTCTTGAACTTACCGAATCGCTCGACGATCCCGACGGTCTGCTGCTGCACCACCCGGACAGACTTGATCAGTGTGACGATCACCAGCAAGGCGACCAATGCCAACACTACGAGGAACGCGGTCACTAGACCCTCCACTCGACAGAACCCTCAGGACGGACAGTCTTTCCTATCGACGGTCCACTCGCCGTACCGGTTCCCCGGCGCGTCGGCTGCCTGATCGCGCAGGTACTTCTGTCGTCCTCCCGTAACCGACAGTACTGCGAACTCAGCACCGCTCAACTGCGGGCCGCCGGGAGGGCGTCAGCTCTGCGGCGGGTCGGTGGGATTCGGGTCCTGGTTGGGCCGCGGGTCGCTGAGCTGGTGGAGCGAATCGCCGACCGGATAGACGACGGCGGTGGCGCCGTCGATCGACATGATCTCCACCCGCGTACCCGGCTGGATCGTGGACACCTCGTCGAACGGGCGGGCGGTCCACAGGTCACCACCGATCCGGATCGAACCGCCGCCGTCCGGGTGGATCTCCTTGACCACGGTGCCGGTGCGGCCGATGACGTGCGCGGAGCCGGTCTTCAGCTCGGGGCCGTGATGGAACTTGCGGGCCAGCAGCGGACGAATCGCGACCAGCATCGCGGCGGCGGTGATCAGTCCGACCACGATCTGCAGCCAGAGCAGTCCTGGGAAGACGGCGCTCACCCCGGCGGCGGTCAGCGCACCGGCCGCCAGCATCAGCAGGGTGAAGTCGAGTGACGCCAGTTCGGCCAGACCGAGGGCGGCGGCAACTGTCAGCCACGCCGCCCAGCTGTTGTCCCGCAGCCAATCCATCATCTGCCAAGCCTATCCACGATTCGGGGCCCTTGGTCGGTTATTGGACGCGCCCTGTTCGCTGCGGGATCCCGGTCAGAGGGCGCGGGCGGTGTAGCGGCCGTCTTCCTGCTTGAGCGAGAGGGCCAGGTCGAACGTCTCGCTGAGGCTTTCGGAGGTGAGGGCCTCGTCGATCGGGCCGGCCGAGACGATGCGGCCACGCTTCAGCAGCAGGGCGTGGGTGAAGCCGGGCGGGACTTCCTCGACGTGGTGGGTGACGAGGACCATCGCCGGTGCACCGGCCGCGGTCGCGATCGAGCTGAGTGAGCGAACCAACTGCTCGCGACCGGTGAGATCGAGGCCGGCCGCGGGCTCGTCCATCAGCATCAGCTCGGGGTCGGTCATCAGCGCGCGGGCGATCTGGACGCGCTTGCGCTCGCCCTCGGACAAGGTGCCGAACGTCCGGTCGCCGAGGTGTCCGATACCCAGCTCCGTCAGCAGCTCCTTGGCCCGCTGGTGGTCCAGTTCGTCGTACTCCTCCCGCCAGCGACCGAGTACGGCGTACGACGCGGAGACCACGACGTCCGACACGCGTTCGCCGCGGGGAAGCCGGTCCGCGAGAGCGGCACTGGTCAGTCCGATCCGCGGCCGCAGCTCGAACACGTCGACCGCACCGAGCACCTCGCCGAGCAGTCCGGCGACACCGGAGGTCGGGTGGATCTGTGCCGCGAGGATCTGCAGCAGCGTCGTCTTGCCGGCGCCGTTCGGGCCGATCACCACCCACCGGTCGGCCTCGTCGACGGTCCAGTCGATCCCGTCGAGCAGCAGCGCCCCACCACGAACGATCGACACCCCGGCCAGCTCCACCACTGCAGTCATGCCCAAAACCTACGGGGTCGCTCGCCCACAGCCGCGCGCGGCCTGCTGATGTCGTGCGGCGACCAGCGTGGTGGGAGACTGGCGGGCGTGTTGACGACCTCCGCCTCGCTTCGGTTCACCGTGTGGACCAACGCGATGCTGACCGGATCCTGTGACCCGGACACCGCTGCCCTGAAGATCCTCGGCGACGATGTCGGGCACCATGTCGCCGGCTTGGCCGCGCATCCGGCGCCGGCGACGCTGCCGGTCGCACTCAATCTGTTACGCGCGGCGGGCGCGAAGGAGGCCCATCTCGCCCTGCCGGTTCCGGGCGATCCGATCGGACTGGCCGGGCCGCCGACCTTCAACGAGGCCGCGCTCGAAACGGGTGAGGCCGTCGTCCTGACGGGCGCCGAGGTCGGGCTCGTTCCGGCGTACGTCGGTCCGGCCGTGCAGTGGACCGTGATGGCGGCGACGAGTCCGCCGCCGGCCGACATCGGTGAGGCGGACCGTGGCCTGCGGCTGGCGTTGATCGAGGCGGCCGAGTCGCTCGCGGCCCTGGACGTCGCGCGGTGGAAGCCGGAGATCGCGGACGCACTGATCGACATCCGCAAGATCGGCAGCGGACGCAACGACGACCTTGCTCCCGGCTACCAACCCCGCGCGGTGAAGACCGCCGCCACCGCTCGCCGGTGTCTCGCCATCGCCGATGCGGCGCTCGAGGACGACGGTGCCGCGGTCACCGGCGCCGAGGCCGACGCCCGCCGCCGTACGCTGACGGATCTGGCCGCCGCCGCCCGCCGCGCCCTCGTCGCGGCATGTGGACCGCCGGTTCACGACTGAACTGGTTTAGGTACCGTTCGTGCTGCCATGACTGGACAGGCTGAGCTCGAGACGACAACGCCCGATCGCCCGACGCTGCTGGTCACGTTGACCGGTACTGACCGCCCGGGCCTGACCTCCGCTGTGCTCTCGACGCTCGCCACCCGCGGGCTCGAGGTGATCGATGCCGAACAGGTGGTCCTCCGGGGTCGCCTGGTGCTCGGTGTGCTGGTGTCCGTGCCACGCGATCACAAGGACCTCAAAGAGGAACTGAAGGCGCTCGGGACGGTCCTCGACGTCGACATCTCGGTGAAGAAGGGCATCGGCGACAACGAGCCCCGGCGCCAGGGCCGTAGCCAGGTGACGGTGATCGGTCACCCGCTGACCGCCGCCGGGCTGGCCGCCATCGCCGGCCGGATCGCCGACACCGGCGCGAACATCGACCGGATCAGCCGGATGGCGCGCTACCCGGTGACCGCGATGGAGATCGCGGTCTCGGGTGCCGATCCGGAGGCGCTGCGGACCGTGCTCGCCCTGGAGGGAGTGCGGCAGAAACTGGACGTCGCCGTCCAGGCCGGCGGGCTGTACCGGCGGGCCAAGCGGCTGATCGTGATGGATGTCGACTCGACGCTGATCCAGGGCGAGGTCATCGAGATGCTCGCCGGGCACGCCGGCCGACTGGAAGAAGTTGCCGCGGTCACCGAACAGGCGATGCGCGGCGAGCTCGACTTCGCCGAGTCCCTGCACCACCGGGTCGCCCAGCTGAAAGGTCTGCCCGAGTCCGCGCTGGACGAGGTGTACCGCGCGATCGAGCTGGCGCCCGGCGCGCGCACCCTGGTGCGGACGCTGAAGCGGCTCGGGTACCAGTTCGCCATCGTCAGCGGCGGCTTCAGCCAGATCACCGACAAGCTGGCCGCCGACCTCGGCATCGACTACGCCACGGCGAACGAACTGGAGATCGTCGACGGCAAGCTCACCGGCCGGGTGATCGGCGACATCGTCGACCGGGCCGGCAAGGCGGTCGCGCTGCGCCGGTTCGCGGCGAAGTCCGGTACGCCGCTGTCCCAGACGGTCGCGATCGGTGACGGCGCCAACGACCTCGACATGCTCGCGGCGGCTGGGCTCGGGGTCGCCTTCAACGCCAAGCCGGTCGTCCAGGCGGCGGCCGACACGCATCTGAGTCACCCCTACCTGGACACGATCCTGTACCTGCTGGGCATCAGCCGCGAGGAAGTGGAAGCCGCCGACGCGGACAATCCGACCTGACCGTTCGCGGGATTTTCCCCGCGGGTGCGCCATGATCGAGACATGCTGCCGCAGGGGTTCGCGAGCCGCTCCGCGACGATAGATGACGCCGACGCGATCTATCGGCTGATGGCCGCGGGCGAGATCCGGTGGCACGGCCGGGCCGAGGTCGCGGCGGACGCGGTCGCGGCGGATCTGCAGCGACCCGAGCTGGACCGTGAGCGCGACACGCTCCTCGTCGAGGCCGCCAACGGTGACCTGGCCGGGTGGGCCTGGCTGCACCTGGCCAAACGCGCTCAGATCGACGTGCATCCGTCGTACTGGGGGCTCGGGATCGGAACCGCGCTGCTCGACTGGGCGGAAGGGCGGTCGCGCGAGGAAGGCAGCGAATGGCTGGCGCAGGCCGTGGACGACGCGGACAAGGCCGGGACCGACCTGCTGCGCTCGCGCGGCTACGAGGTGCTCGCGACCAACTGGCTGCTGGAACGCCCGATCACGACCCCTGGACCGCGGAATGTGCCGGCCGGCGTCACGCTCAGCCGGTACGACGAGGCGAGGGCGCACGAGGTGTACGAGCTGATCGAGGGGGCGTTCTCCGAGTTCCAGCAGCGGCGGAAGTCGTACGACGAATGGTCGCGGCTGACCGTGGAGCGATCCACCTTCCGCCCGGACGCCTCAACGCTGGCGTACGCCGATGACGAGCTCATCGGAGCCGTGATCGCGCTCGACCTCCCGGAGACCGATGAGGGGTACGTCCAGCAGCTCGCCGTCCGCGCGGATCAGCGGGGCAACGGCGTGGCGCGGGCGATGCTCGACGACACCTGCGCCGAGTTCCACCGGCTCGGCCGGCGTGACTGCATCCTCTGGACGCATTCCGGGACCGGCGCCCTCGGCATGTACGAACGCCTCGGCATGCGGGTCCGGCGCAGTACGACGGTTTATCGCCGGACGCACTGAACTCCGACCGTGACGAGCTGTTGACACCTAGCCATGAGAGCGCTCACATTGACCTCACCAATCCCTGGAGGTCGCTATGCGTTCCCGCCCCTTGCTCACCGCATTGCTTGCCCCACTTCTCGTCACCGGCGCCTTGGCCGTTGCGGCACAAGCCAGCGTGCCGCCGCCTCCGGCCGGCTGGACCACGGTCTGGAGTGACGACTTCGACGGGCCCGGCAACACGCTGCCGTCGAGCGCCAACTGGATCATCGACACCGGCCACGGCTACCCGGGCGGCCCCGGGAACTGGGGTACCGGCGAGATCCAGAACTACACGAACAGCACCGACAACCTCGCTCTCGACGGCTCCGGAAACCTGCGCATCACGCCCCGCCGCGACGCGGCCGGCAACTGGACGTCGGCCCGGATCGAGACCCACAAGAGCGACTTCAAACCGCCCGCCGGCGGTGTCCTCGCGATCGAGAGCCGGATCCAGATGCCGAACGTCACCGGCAACGCGGCCCTCGGCTACTGGCCGGCGTTCTGGGCGCTCGGAGCGCCGTACCGCGGGAACTACTGGAACTGGCCGGGCATCGGCGAGTTCGACATCATGGAGAACGTCAACGGGATCAATTCCGTCTGGGCTGTCCTGCACTGTGGCGTGAATCCCGGCGGACCGTGCAACGAGACCAGCGGCCTCGGCGCCAGCCGTGCGTGCCCGGGCTCGAGTTGCCAGTCCGGGTTCCACACCTACCGATTCGAGTGGGACACGAGCATCTCGCCGAACCAGTTGCGCTGGTACGTCGACGGGCAGCAGTTCCACTCGATCAGCCAGGGCCAACTGCCTGCCGACACGTGGACGAACATGACCTCGCACGCCGGCTACTTCATCCTCCTGAACGTCGCCATCGGCGGCGCCTTCCCGGATGCCCTCAACGGACCGACGCCACGGCCTGAGACTGTCCCGGGTCATCCGATGGTCGTTGACTACGTTGCCGTCACATCCCGCGGCGGCGGCACGACTCCGCCCACGACTCCCCCGCCCACCACGCCTCCGCCCGGCGGTGGCAGCGCCTACAGCACCGTGCAGGCCGAGACGTCCACCCAACGGTCCAGCATCGGCGTCGAGACCACCACGGACACCGGCGGCGGCCAGAACCTGATGCAGATCGGCAACGGCGACTGGGCGCTCTACCGCGGGCTCGACTTCGGCAGCACGGCCGCGACCCAGTTCATCGCCAGGGTCGCGTCCGGTGCGGCCGGTGGGGTCAGCGGGCTGGTCGAAGTACGCCTCGACAGTCGCTCGAACGCCCCGATCGGCAGCTTCGCCGTCGCCAACACCGGTGGCTGGCAGTCCTGGCGAACCGTCCCGGCCAACATCAGCGGCGTCACCGGCGTGCATGACGTCTACATCACCTTCACCAGCGGCCAACCCGCTGACTTCGTCAACCTCAACTGGCTCACATTCGGTCACTGACAACCCGATCCAGCGGTAACGGGTCGTCGCCACCTATCCTTCGGCTATGTCTGAACAGCAGGGTGGGGTGAGCGGTGGGCCGGGGGCCCTGTTCGCCATCGGTGGGGCCGAGGACAAGCTGAAGAAGCGGACGGTGCTGCAGGAGTTCGTCGAGGCGGCGGGCGGGTCGAAGGCCCGGATCGTGGTCGTCCCGACCGCGTCCGCGCTCGGTCCGGATGTCGTCGACGTCTACCACGCGCTGTTCGCCGCCCTCGGAGCCGAGAGTGTCGTCGGCGTCCGCCCGGAGAACCGGGAGGACGCCGACGACCCGGCCTTCATCGAGCCGCTGCACAACGCCACCGGTGTCTTCATGACCGGCGGCAACCAGCTGAAGCTGGCCGGTGTCGTCACCGGTACGGCGTTCGGGCGAGCCGTCACCGCCGCCCACGCCCGCGGTGCCGCGGTCGGAGGTACGTCGGCCGGCGCGAGCATCCTGGCCGAGCACATGATCGCCTTCGGCCGGTCCGGCGCGACCCCGCGGCAGCGGATGAGCCAGTTGGCCGGTGGCCTCGGCCTGGTCCAGGGCGCGATCGTCGACCAGCACTTCGCCCAGCGGAACCGGTACGGCCGGCTGCTGTCGCTCGTCGCCCAGTCCCCCGGTCTGCTCGGCATCGGCGTGGACGAGGACACCGCGGCCGTCGTACGCGGGACTCATCTGGAGGTCGTCGGCCGTGGTGCGGTGACGATCTTCGACGGCAGCCGGATCACGTCGAACGCACACCACGCCAAGCGGTCCGAGCCGATCCTGGCGTCGGGCGTCGTATTGCATGTGCTGCCCGCGACCGCGACGTTCGACCTGCAGGCGCGCGTCCTGCTGTCGTACGGGCCGCAGCCGCCGGCCGAGGAGATCGCCGAGATGCAGGCCGCGGAGGCGGATCTGCGCAAGCTGGCCAAGGAGATCGCCGCCGAGGGGGTGTCACCCAAGTACTACGCGGACCGTAAGCGGCGGGCGGGACGTCGGACGGCCACTGCGTCCAAACGGGCCACCGCGGCCGGGGAGTCCAGACCGGAGGCGACCGAGCCGATCACGGCCGGCGCCGAACTCGACACCCCCGACCGCACCCGACCAGACAGTGAGCCCGCATGACCGACACGCACGGCACCCCCAGCCCGGACCTGAAGATCATCGAGACCCGCGTGTACCGCGGGCCGAACATGTGGAGCTACGACCCGGCCATCCACCTCGTCGTCGATCTCGGTTCGCTGGAGAACTTCCCCTCGAACACCATCCCCGGCTTCTCCGAGCGGCTGCTCGAGGCCCTGCCCCGGCTCGACCAGCACCACTGTTCGCGGGGTCGCAGGGGCGGCTTCATCGAGCGCCTGCAGGAGGGCACCTGGCTCGGTCACATCGCCGAGCACGTCGCGCTGCAACTCCAGCAGGAGGCCGGCCACGACATGCGCCGCGGCAAGACCCGCCAGGTCAAGGGCGTGCCCGGCCGCTACAACATCGTCTACTCGTACGCCGACGAGGGTGTCGGCCTGGCCGCCGGTGAGCTGGCGATCCGGTTCGTGAACTACCTGGTCCAGCCGACGCCGGATTTCGACTTCACCACCGAGCTGGAGACGTTCATCAAGCGGGCCGAGCGGAGCGCCTTCGGCCCGTCGACCCAGGCGATCGTCGACGAGGCGGTCTCCCGCGACATCCCGTGGATCCGGCTGAACAAGGCCAGTCTGGTGCAGCTCGGCCAGGGTGTGCACGCCAAACGGATCCGGGCCACGATGACGTCGGAGACCGGATCGATCGCGGTCGACGTGGCCGGCGACAAGGACCTGACCACCCGCCTGCTGGCGTCGGCCGGTCTGCCGGTACCCCGCTCGGACTCGGTCCGTACCGTCGAGGACGCGGTAACGGTCGCCAACAAGATCGGCTACCCGGTCGTGTGCAAGCCGCTCGACGGCAACCACGGCCGAGGTGTGTGCCTGAACCTGCAGGACGCGGACGCCGTCCGCGAGGCGTTCCCGATCGCGGTCGAGCAGTCCCGTCGCGGCTGGGTGATCGTGGAGAACTTCGTCACCGGCAAGGACTATCGCTGCCTGATCATCAACGGCCGGATGGAAGCGATCGCCGAACGCGTGCCCGCGCACGTGGTCGGTGACGGCATCCACACCGTGGCCGAGCTGGTCGACATCACCAACGCCGACCCGCGCCGCGGTGTCGGGCACGAGAAGATCCTGACCCGGATCACCATCAACAACGCCGCCCGCGAACTGGTCCGCAGCCAGGGGTTCGAGCTGGACGACGTACCGCCGGAAGACACCATGGTCAAGCTGACGCTGACCGGGAACATGTCCACCGGCGGCATCTCGATCGACCGGACCTTCGAGGCCCACCCGGAGAACGTCGAGATCGCCGAGGAGGCGGCCCGGATGATCGGGCTCGACATCGCCGGTATCGACTTCATCTGCCCGGACATCACCCAGCCGGTGCGCGAGACCGGCGGCGCGATCTGCGAGGTGAACGCGGCACCCGGCTTCCGGATGCACACCAACCCGACGATCGGCGAACCGCAGTACATCGCCAAGCCGGTGGTCGACATGCTGTTCCCGCCGGGGGCGACCAGCCGGATCCCGATCGTCGCGGTGACCGGGACGAACGGCAAGACCACCACCGCGCGGATGATCAGCCATGTCTTCAAGGGCATCGGTCGCAAGGTCGGGATGACGTCGACCGACGGCATCGTGATCGACGAGCGGCTGGTGATCCGGGCCGACGCGTCCGGGCCGAAGTCCGCCCGGATGGTCCTGCAGAACCCCCGGGTCGACTTCGCCGTCTTCGAGGTGGCCCGCGGTGGGATCCTGCGCGAGGGCCTCGGCTACGAACGCAACGACGTGGCTGTGGTTCTCAACATCCAGCCCGATCACCTCGGTCTGCGGGGTGTGGACACGCTCGAGCAATTGGCCGATGTGAAGGCGGTGCTCGTCGAGGCGGTGCCGCGGACCGGGTACGCCGTACTGAACGCGGACGATCCGTTGGTGCGCAAGATGCGGCGGAAGTGTTCCGGCCAGGTGGTGTGGTTCAGCATGGCCGAGCCGGGCAGCGAGGTGCGCGACTACATCGAGGGCCACTGCCGGCGTGGTGGGCGGGCCGTCGTCCTGGAGCGCTCGGACCTGGGCGACATGATCGTGGTCAAGCACGGCCGCCGGTCGATGCAGCTGGCCTGGACACACTTGCTGCCGGCAACGTTCGGCGGGCGGGCGATGATGAACGTGCAGAACTCGATGGCCGCCGCGGCCGCCGCGTTCGCCGCCGGTGCGCCACTCCATGACATCCGGCAGGGCCTGCGGACGTTCAGTACGTCGTACTACCTCTCCCCCGGCCGGTTGAACGAGATCGACGTTGACGGCCGGACGGTGATCGTCGACTACTGCCACAACGCGCCCGCGATGCGGATGCTCGGTGACTTCGTCGACCGGCTCGGCGAAAGCCTCAACGCGTCGTCGGAGCTCGGGCGACCGTCCCGGATCGGCGTGGTCGCGACCGCCGGCGACCGGCGTGACGACGACATGCGCGAGCTTGGTGAGGTCGCGGCTCAGCACTTCGACGTGGTCGTCGTCCGCGAGGACGTCCGGCTACGCGGCCGCAAGCGCGGTGAGTCGGCGGGGTTGGTCGAGGAGGGTGTCCGCGCCGCGATGGAGAACGGAGCGCGCTGCCGCCAGGTCGACATCGAGCTGGACGAGCTGGAAGCGGTCCGGCATGCGCTGGGCCGCTCCAACCGGGGTGATCTCGTCGTCCTGTGCGTCGACCAGCACCAGACGGTTCTCGCGGAGCTCGAGTCGGTCTCACACCTCGCCCAGGCCGGTGCCCGCTCGGGCGACGAGGGCGGCGATCCGGACTTCATCCAGCCTGATGACGACGGGGCCACGTCGGCAGAATGACGAACCTCTCGAGGTGATCGGGACACGGTCGGGATCGCCTGAGGCCGGAACTCACCTGGGGTCACGGTCGTTGGCCTGTCCGTGAAGCTGACGTTGCTGACGGCCACGCTGGCCGTCGCCCTCCCGGTGTTGCTGTCGTCCTGTGGATCTTCCCCGGAGCCCGCGACGCAAGCAGCCGCGACCACGCCCTCGGTGCTGGTCGAGGACGCGTGGGTACGGGCGACGGTCGGTGCGAAGGACACCGGCATGACGGCGGCGTTCATGTCGCTGACCAACCCCGGGAACGCGGACATCCAGTTGACCTCGGCAACCTCTCCGGTGGCAGGGATCGTGCAGTTGCACGAGATGGCGATGAAGGGCGGCAAGATGGTGATGCAGGAGAAGACGGGCGGCATCACCGTCCCGGCCACCTCCCACACCCACCTTTCCCCCGGCGGCGACCACGTCATGCTGATGGGCCTCAAGCAGCCACTGGAGCCAGGTGACGAAGTCCCGGTGACGCTCAAGTTCTCCGACGGCACCTCCCACGACCTGACCGTCCCGGTCAAGGCCTTCACCGAGGAGGAAGAGCACTACCATCCGACGCCGACGCCCGGCGCGAAGTGACCACCAGACGACAATTCTTCGGGTACGCCGGAGCGGCCGCCGCTGGTGCGGCCGTCTCCGGCGGCGCTGTGGTTGCCCTCGACAACGACAAGCCTCAGCAACAGGCCGTGGCGCGGCTGATCAGCCCGTACGGCGAGCACCAGCCCGGCATCGCGGCTCCGTCTCCCAGACACGCTGAGCTGGTGGGGTTGAAGCTGCTGCCGGGGACGGACAAGGCCGCGCTCGGGCGGCTAATGCGGTTGTGGAGCAACGACATTGTTGCTCTGGCCAACGGACGGCCGGCGCCTGGAGACACGGCACCGGAGCTTGCGGTGGCGAACGTCGCGCTGACGACGACCGTGGGCTTCGGTCCGCGGGTCTTCGAGCTGACCGGGAACAAGCCGGCCGGGCTTGACGATCTGCCGGTGATGAAACATGACCGGCTCGATCCGGCGTGGTCGGGTGGGGATCTGCTGGTGATGGTCGGCGCGGACGACGCCGTGAGCGTCGTAGACGCCGTACGGCGGCTTGTTGCTGATGCGAAGCCGTCTGCCACCCCGCTGTGGCGGCAATCCGGTTTCTGGAACGGGACCGGCTCCGAGGGTCAGCCCGTGACCGGCCGGAACCTGTTCGGCCAGGTCGACGGCACCGGCAACCCGGCCGTCGGTACGCCGGACTTCGACAGCACGGTGTGGTCGTCCGACGGCCCCGACTGGTTCCGCGGCGGTACGACGCTCGTCGTACGGCGGATCCGGATGAACCTGGACACCTGGGACAAGCTGACGCGATCGGAGCAGGAGCGTGCGGTCGGCCGCAAACTGTCGAACGGTGCACCGCTGACCGGCACGGCCGAGCACGACGAGCTGGACCTCGAGGCCCGGGACACCGACGGCCGACTCGTAATCGCCGAGAACTCGCATGCCCGGCTCTCGCACCACTCGGAGAACGACGGCCGCCGGATCTTCCGGAAGGGCCTCAACTACGTTCAGGACAACGGCCCCAATCGCGAATCCGGGCTGATCTTCCTCAGCCACCAGGCCGACGTCGCCGGCCAGTTCCTCCCCCTGCTCGCCCGCCTCGACGCGGCCGACGCCCTGAACGAATGGACCACCACGATCGGGTCCGCCGTCTTCGCCCTCCCACCCGGTTTCCAGCCCGGCGGCTGGCTGGCGCAGAAACTTCTCGGCTGACCTTGTCACCCTGCGACGCTGAGGACGGCGTTCGAGGGGGTGAGGAAGGGATGCCGATGAGATCAGACCCGATCAGCGAGGATTTCGACGCCTTCGTGCGGGCTCGCTGGACCGCGACCGCGCGACTTGCGTACGCGCTCACCCTGGACCACCAGAAGGCGGAGGATCTCGCGCAGGAGGCGTTCACCAAGCTCTGGTTCCACTGGCGCAAGGTGAGCGGTGGGAACCCCGAGGGGTATCTGCGCAAGATCGTCACCACCACGTTCCTGTCCGCTCGCCGACGCCGCTGGATCGGCGAACGCCCGACGGAGACACCACCGGATATCGCGGTCGGCCCGGCCACCGGACAGGTGGACGAGCGGCTCGCCCTGCGCGCCGCGATGGCGCGGCTGAGTCCACGGCAGCGCGCCGCGGTCTATCTGCGGTACGCCGAGGATCTGTCCGAACGATCCGTCGCAGAGCTGCTCGGCTGCTCGGTCGGCGCCGTGAAGCAGCACACCCGGCGCGGCCTGGAAGCGCTCCGCACAGACCAGCACTTCAGCACACCCGACGAACTGGCCGACCTGGCCGGGAGGGGCATCGCATGACCGACGACCTGAGCGCGAAGCTCGCCGTACTGACCGAAAGCCGTCCCGAGCCGGCCGACCCGGCTGGTCCGATCCGCCTCCGCATCAAGCGCCGGCAGCGCCGCCGCCGTGCGACCGCGGTCGTCGTGGCGACAGCCGCCGCCACCGCCGCCGTCCTCGCCACCGGCCCGCTGCTCGGATCGATCCGCTCGGCGAGCGACGAACCCGGTGTCGCGGGCTTCGCGCCCTCGATCACGGTGCTGACCTCCCAGACGATGCCGACGCTCCCGAGCACCTCGATCACCGGCGATCACAAGACCGTGATGCCGCCGCCGTGGTCGGCCGAGGTCTTCACCAAGATGCCGGACGCCAACGCTTACCTGCCCAAGGCCTACTACGTCGCGAAGGGGACGATTCCGACCGAGAGCTGGGCGATGCTCGCCTTCTCGCAGTACGGCTGCATGGTCAGCGACGAGGGCCCGGCGACCAGCTTCGGCCGGCCGTACGTCTGCTTCAACGAATGGAAGCCCGGCCGGCGAGCCGGCCATCACGTGGTTCAGGGGTATCAGAAGGAGAAGGGCGCCGCGAAGAGCGACCAGACGCTGGTGTTCGGCGCCGCCTCCGCCGACGCGCGCAAGGTCGTGATCACGGCCGGCGGAAAGACCTACACGGCCGACGCGGTCGGCACGCCGGCAACGGACAAGCTGCGCTTCTTCGCCCTGGTGATCCCGCGCAAGGACCTCAAGGTGACCGCGGTAACCCCACTTGACGCGGCCGGGAAACTCGCCGGCGCACCCAAGGGCGTCCCGACCGGTCTGCCGTGCGACACGGACCCGGACGCCGACTGCGGGGCTGCGACACCCGCCAAATAGCGAGGGTCGTCCGGGGAGGATCGACATCCTCCCCGGGCTACGCCTCAGGACCAATCGGGGGCCCGGCGGGCCAGGAGGCGGCGTTTCGGTTCCTCGTGGTCGATCCAGTCGAGGTCGTCCGAGAGTACGGCGTCGTTGGTGCGATCGGCGTACGGGTCGGGCGGCGACGGGGGTGGCGGCAGGGCGCGGAGCTTGAGCGCCACCATCGGGATCGCGAGCAGCACGGCCAGCACCAGCCAGGGCCAGTACTCACGCAACATCGGTTCGAACGACTGGAAGAACGCGTCCGTCGCCGCATCCGCGATCAGGTCGGTCGACTGCCCCGCGGGCGCCCGGCTGATGGTCCGGATCGCCGCGACGATCCCGAACGCGGCCAGGTAGAAGCCTGCCAACGGCAACCAGGAGTACGCCGATCTCCAGCCACGCCGCCAGCAGGCGACGTACAGCAGGATGGCCAGCCCGGCCGCGACCAGCAGACCGTTCAGCTGCCACAGCCAACGCCAGTCCTGCAGTTGGTTCGCCGGGCGGAGTGCAACCCAGGCGATCGGGATCGCGACGGCGAACGCGGCCACCACGGAGCTTCTGGCGCCCAGGGCTCCGAACAGGGCGCCGACAGCGCTTGCCACCAGCAACGTGATCAGGAACCCCTTGTCGGTGAAGGAGTTCCCGGTCAACCACCACATGCCGGTGGCAACAACCAGGACGAGCGGCAGGGTGAACCGGATCCGGCCGACGAACAGCCCGGCCGCCACTCCACCGGCGAACCCGCCCAGCACGAGCAGGTCCAGCCGCGCCGGCACGAACAGCGTCGTACCGTCCGGGAGTCCCTTCAGATACGTGGCGGCGAAACCCGCCACGAACCAGGCGACAACCGCGGACGGCACCGTCCACAAGTAGCGCATCTCACCCCGTTCCCGCCCCAACCGCAGGCGGAGGGGCTAGTGCTGGGCTCTGTCGACCTTGGCCTTCAAGGTCTCCGGTGTGTCGACGGTAGCTCCCTCGGCCCGCAACCAGGCGTCAAGACTCGCCCGATCCTGCAGAGACATCACCGCGACCACGTCCCCGGGCTTCGCCTCGGCGACCAGCGCCTGCGCCGCCTCCAGCTCGGTCGGGTACGCCGGTACGTCGTCCACGCCGACCGAGGCGGCACCCTCGCGGAACACCTCCTCGAGCTCCGACGGCGGCCGGCCACGCAGGTACTCGCTCTTGTGGCCGATCATCACCCGGTCGGCGCCCCGGGCACCGATCGCACCCAGCGCGGAGACCATGTCGTCGGCCCGGTCCCCCGGCGAACCGAGGGCCAGCAGCAACCGTCCGTCCGGCTCCCGGACGCCGTTCATGATCTCGAGTAGCGCCTCCAGACCGGCCTCGTTGTGGGCGAGGTCGATCACCACGGTGAAGTCGCGCAGCGAGTACATGTTCATCCGGCCGGGGTTGTTCTCGTTCGGCGCGAACGAGCTCAGCCCCTCGATCACCGCGGCCCGCGGCAGCCCGAGCCCGAGCGCCGCCGACGCCGCGGCCAGCGCGTTCTCCACGTTGTAGTGCGACAGCCCGGACAGCGTCATCGGTACGTCGACGACCTTCAGCAGCGGCTCCGGGTCGCTGGCCTGGTCGAGCACCGTGATGAACCCGTCCAACACGGTCGTCGCCCGGCCACCCTCGTCCAGCACGGTCCGGATCGACGGCGAGTCGGCTTCGCGGGAGAACACCCAGCACTTGGCCGGTGAGCCGAGTCGCATCGCGAACGTCCGCGGGTCGTCGCCGTTCACCACACACCAGCCCCGCGGCCGGGTGATCTGCGTGATCACCGCCTTCACCTCGGCCAGTTGGTCGACGGTGTCGATACCGCCCAGACCGAGATGGTCCGCGCTGACGTTGGTGACCACTGACACGTCGTTCGAGGTCACGCCGACGCCGCGCCGGAGGATGCCGCCGCGGGCGGTCTCGGTCACCGCGAGCTGGATCCCCGGCTGGGACAGCACCTGACCGGCACCGCTCGGGCCGGAGTAGTCGCCGTACTTGACCAGCTCGCCGTCGAAGTACACGCCATCGGTGCTGGACCAGCCGACGTGCAGCCCGGCCGCACGCCCGATGTGCGCGATCATCCGCGAGGTGGTGGTCTTGCCGTTCGTCCCGGTCACCGCGACCACCGGTACCTTCGGCCGCAGGGTCGGCGGCGGGTTGCCCGGCGGCTCGTTCCGGACCCGGTCCCCGACGGTCTCGATCAGCTCGGTGAGGTCGTCGGCGCCAAACGCGTCCAGCACCTCCACGATCGCCGCACCGAGCGCTCGGGCCCGGTCCTCATGGGCCCACGGGAAGGCCACGACAAGACGTCGTACGTCGGACTCCGGGCGGACCCGGACACCGATCCGTCCGATCCCGGCCTCGCGCGCGATCCGTCGTACGACGTGACCCGCGACCCGGATCGCGAACCGCTGCCGGAAGCCGGAGCCGATCCGTCCGGGCCGCGTGGTGCCGAGACCGATCGCCTGGCCGTACGCCTTCGCGGCGGGTGCCGGAGCATCGACGAGTGCGGACACGTCAAGCGTGAGCTTGATGGCGGCACGACTGAAGTAGAGGTTGGCGCCGTCCAGGACGCGGAGCTCAACCAGCGATGTGGCCAACCTCTACGCTCCCATCGCGTGGTAGCCGCCATCGACGTGCACGATCTCGCCGGTGGTCGCGGGGAAGAAGTCACTGAGCAGGGCCACGATGGTCCGGCCGGTCGGCTCGAGATCGGACGGATCCCAGCCCAGCGGGGCGCGGTCCAGCCACGGCTCCTCGAACTTCTCGAAGCCCGGAATCGCCTTGGCAGCCAGGGTCTTCAGCGGGCCGGCCGAGACCAGGTTGCAGCGGATGCCCTGTGCACCGAGGTCACGCGCCAGGTACCGGCTCGTCGACTCCAGGGCAGCCTTGGCCACACCCATCCAGTCGTACCCGGGCCAGGCCACGGTGGCGTCGAAGGTCAGCCCGACCACGCTGCCGCCCCGGCTCATCAACGGCGCGCAGGTGACCGCAAGCGCCTTCAGCGAGTACGCCGAGACGTGCACGGCCTGCGACACGTCCTCCCACGGCCCGTCCAGGAACTTGCCGCCGAGGATCGTCTCCGGGTTGCCGTAGGCGATCGAGTGCACGACGCCGTCCAGGCCGTCGACATGCTCGCGGACGGCGTCCGGCAGCGCCGCGAGGTGGTCGGGTTTCGTGACGTCCAGCTCCAGGACGGGAGGCTCGACCGGCAGGCGTTTGGCGATCCGTTTGGTGATGCTCAGCGCGCGGCCGAAGTTCGAGATCAGCACGGTGGCGCCTTGTTCCTGCGCCACCTTGGCCGTGGCGAAGCCGATCGAGGAGTCCAGCGTGACTCCGGCGACCAGGATCCGCTTGCCGTCGAGGATGCCCACCGGCGTCCCTTTCTGCGAAGAAGTGTGTGTGGGTGTTCTAGTTGCCCATGCCGATACCGCCGTCGACCGGGATCACCGCACCGGTGATGTAACCGGCCTCGTCGGAGGCGAGCCAGCGGACCGCGTTGGCGATCTCCTCGGTCAGGCCGAACCGGCCGAGCGGGATCTGGCTCAGGTACTGCTTCTGGGTCTCTTCCGGCAGCACGGCCGTCATGTCGGTCTCGACGAAACCGGGCGCGACCACGTTCGCGGTGATACCGCGGCTGCCGAGCTCGCGGGCGATCGAGCGGGACATGCCGATCAGGCCGGACTTGCTGGCCGCGTAGTTCACCTGGCCGGGCGAGCCGAGCATGCCGACGACCGAGGAGATGAAGACGATCCGCCCCCGGCGCAGCCGCAGCATGCCCTTGGCCGCCCGCCGGGCGACCCGGAACGAGCCGGTCAGGTTGGTCTCGAGGACGGCGTCCCAGTCGTCGTCGGACATCCGCAGCAGCAGCGTGTCCCGGGTGATGCCGGCGTTCGCCACCAGCACCTCGACCGGGCCGTGCGCCTCCTGGATCGTGTCGAACGCCGCGTCGACCTGCTCCTGGTCGGTGATGTCGCACTTGACCCCGAGGAAGCCCTCCGGCGGCGGGCTGGTGTTGTAGGTGACGGCGACCTGGTCACCGGCCTCCCGGAACGCGGTCGCGATCGCCAGCCCGATGCCCCGGCTGCCACCAGTCACCAACACAGACCTGCTCACAAGCCCTCCTCACACGTCGCCAGTCGGACGAACGCTATCGCCCGCCACCCGGATCCCCGGATGGCGGGTGGTGTCGGTGGTAGCGATCAGGAGTCTTCGAGGCGGAAGCCGACCTTCATACCCACCTGGTAGTGGTCGATCTGGTTGTCGACGATGTGGCCGCGGATCTCGGTGACCTCGAACCAGTCGAGGTGCCGCAGCGTGTCGCCGGCCCGGGTGATGCCGTTGGTGATCGCCTCCTTCACGCCCTCCTTGGACGTGCCGACGATCTCGGTGACGCGGTAGGTGCGATCAGTCATCTGACTTTCCTTCCCATCCTGGCTGCGCCCGGGCGTACGACGCGGCGTACCGTTGGTGTTGGTGAGGAGGATAGATGTCGAGACGCCGTGAGCGGTCCGATGAAGCCGTCATTTCGGTGACGAGTGCACAGCCGGGCCGGTCCGAGGATCTGGACAGCCGGATCGTCCGCTATGCGTGGATGATGTCGATCCGGATTGTCTGCTTCGTGCTCGCCGTCATCACCCCGTCGCCGTGGCGGTGGATGTTCATCGTCGCGGCCGTGTTCCTGCCGTACATCGCGGTGGTACTGGCGAACACGCAGCGGAGCAGACAAGTGTCCAGTGCCGACCCCTTCGTCGCGCCGGATCGCCCTGCGATCGGATCGCATCCGACGATCATCAGCGGGCCCGAACCGGACGCCGATCCGGCCCACAAGATCGACACCGAAAAGTGATCTGTGCCGGGACTGGAAACTTCGACGCCATCCGTGTCAGAATCTCCCGCGTGCTCTGAAGTTCATGGCTGAAATTCAGGGACTTGATGCGGCGTCGGACGGCTCCCCCCGTGGCTGTCCGACGTCGCTTCATTTTCCCCACCGTTTTGATTATTGAGTGGTCAGGAACAATTCGCCTGCACACTCAGGAATGGCTCTGATGACCGAAGAAGGCCTGTCGTCCGTCTGCTCTGCCAGGGGATGCGGCGCGCCGGCTCAGTGGGCGCTGCTGTGGAACAACCCGAAGATCCACACGCCGGACCGGCGCAAGACCTGGCTGGCCTGTGACGAGCACAAGGACAGCTTGTCCGACTTCCTCGGCCGCCGGTCATTCCTGCGCGAGGTCGAGCCTTTCTCCGGGTAAAGGCCGGACACCGAAAAATCACATTTCCGGATTGGGCCGGTTTGTCCGGCGTTCAACCGCCGATCGCGGACATCGGCCGGGTCGGCTGCAGGAAGCTCGGGTCGTTGATGCCATGGCCGGGCAGTTTGTTCCGCATCGCCCGCCGCCATCGGTCGGCCAGTTCCTCGTCATCGGCCCCGGCCCGCAACGCGGTGCGCAGATCTGATTCGGTCCGGGCGAAGAGGCAGTCGCGAACCTGGCCGTCGGCAGTCAGCCGGACCCGGTCGCAGTCACCGCAGAACGGCCGGGTGACGGAGGCGATGATGCCGACCGTCTGCGGCCCGCCGTGGACCGTGAAGGATTCGGCCGGCGCACTCCCCCGGGTGGCCGCGTCGGTCGGCTCGAGTCCGAACGGCTCGGCCAGCTGGGCGAGGATCTCGTCGGCGGTGATCATGGTGGCCCGGTTCCAGCCGTGCTGGGCGTCCAGCGGCATCTGCTCGATGAACCGCAGCTCGTACCCGTGCTCAAGACAGAACTCGAGCAGCTCCGGCGCCTCCCGGTCGTTCACACCGCGCATCAGCACCGCATTGACCTTCACCGGCGTCAGCCCGGCCACCTGGGCCGCTTCGAGGCCGGCCAGCACGTCCTTCACCCGGTCGCGCCGGGCGAGCTGCTGGAAGGTCTCCGACCGGATTGTGTCCAGGCTCACATTCACCCGGTCCAGACCGGCGTCCTTGAGTGCTTGGGCTTGCCGGGCCAGGCCGATGCCGTTGGTGGTCAGCGAGACCTGGGGTCGCGGCAGCAGCTCCGTCGTACGGGCGACGATGCCAACCAGGCCGCGGCGCAGCAGCGGTTCGCCGCCGGTGAAGCGGATTTCGTGTACGCCGAGTAGCCGGACGGCAACGGAGACGAGCCGGACCACCTCGTCGTCGGTGAGCAGCTCCGGCTTGGGGAGCCAGTCCAGGCCCTCCTCGGGCATGCAATAGGCGCAGCGCAGGTTGCAGCGGTCGGTCAGGGACACCCGCAGATCCGTGGCAACGCGGCCGAACCGGTCCGCGAGGCCCAGCTGAGTCACCTCTTCTGTCGCTGTCACGGCTCCAGCCTACGTGCCGGGCACCGACGGTTTCAGGGGATGGCTTAAGTTCGAGATGTGCGTCGTCTGATGAATGTGCGCTGGATCGCCACCGCACTGGCGGTCCTGGTGCTCGCCGGAGTGTGCGTCCAGCTCGGTCGCTGGCAGTTCCACCGCCTCGACGAGCGCAAGGCGCGCAACGATGTCACCCGCACCAACCTGGCCGCTCCGCCGGCGCCGATCGACCAGATCGTCGGCCAGGACGGAGTCGTCGGCGACCAGCACGCCTGGCGTACGGCGGTCGTCACCGGCCGGTACGACGCCTCGAAGCAGATCGTGCTGCGGTACCGGAACGTGAACGACCGGCCCGGGTTCGAGATCGTCACCCCGCTGACGCTCCCCGACGGCAAGGCCGTGCTGGTAGACCGCGGATTCCTGGCCCGCCAGGGCGCCGAGCTCGCGCCGGGCCACATCCCCGCCGTACCGACCGGCGAGGTGACCATCACCGGCCGCCTGCAGCGCAGCGAACGCGGCGGGCACACGAGCGGCGGCACGCCGGACGACGGTACTGCGCGACTCATCAACGGACCGGACTTCGCCAAAGCCCTCGGCCTGCCCCTGTACGACGGCTACCTGACCATCGACAAGCAGGAGCCGGCCAACGACCCGGCGCTCGGCGGGTTCCCGGGTCCGGAGATCGACGACGGGCCACACTTCTTCTACGGGCTGCAATGGTTCTTCTTCGCCCTGCTCGCCCTCGGCGGGCTGGTCTATTTCTCCCGACAGGAAGTACGCGGTGGTGACTCCTCCTCCGAAGGCGAATCGTCCGGCCCGGCGCGGCCCGAAGTCCCTGCCGGAGCGGCGGATTGAGGACTATGCGCTGATCGGCGACACCCAGACCGCGGCCCTGGTGTCGAAACAGGGCTCGATCGACTGGCTGTGCTTCCCGCGGTTCGACTCGCCGGCGTGCTTCGCCGCCCTCCTCGGCACCGACGACAACGGCCACTGGCGGCTCAGCCCGCGGGACGCCGACGCGCGGAGCAACCGCCACTACCGCGGGGACACGCTCGTCCTGGAGACCGAGTGGTCCACGTCGACCGGCTCGGTCCGGGTGATCGACTTCATGCCACCGCGCGACAAGGCGCCGGACGTCGTACGCATCGTGGAAGGCATCAGCGGGCGGGTCGCGATGCGGTCCGAGCTGCGGCTGCGGTTCGACTACGGCCAGGTGGTCCCGTGGGTCCGCAGGGTCGACGGCCAGGTCGTGGCGATCGCCGGTCCGGATGCGGTGTCGTTGCGGTCCGACGTCCATCAGTACGGGCGGGACTTCGCGACGTACGCGGATTTCGAGATCTCCGCGGGTGAGCGGGCCTGGTTCGTCCTCACCTGGCATCCGTCGCACGAGCCGGTGCCGGAGCCGACCGACGCGCTCGCCGCGCTCGAGCCGACCGCGACGTACTGGACCGATTGGATCGCTCGCAGCACCGACGTGGACGGGTTCGAGGAGGAGGTCACCCGGTCGCTGCTCACGCTGAAGGCGTTGACCTATTCGCCGTCCGGCGGCCTGGTCGCGGCGCCGACCACCTCGTTGCCTGAGGAGCTCGGCGGCCAGCGCAACTGGGACTACCGGTTCTGCTGGCTGCGGGACGCGACGATGACGCTGACCGCGATGCTGCGGTCCGGGTTCACCGAGGAGGCGCACGCCTGGCGGGACTGGCTGCTCCGGACTATCGCGGGCGCGCCGACCGATCTGCAGATCATGTACGGCGTCACCGGCGAACGGCGGTTGACCGAGTTCGAGGCCGACTGGCTGCCCGGGTTCGGCGGATCGCAGCCGGTGCGGCTCGGCAACGCGGCCGCGGAACAGCTGCAGATCGACGTGTTCGGCGAGGTGATGGACGTCCTCGCACTCGCCCGGGAGACACAGACTGGGCCGAGCGAGGACGCGTGGGCGATGCAGCGCGGCCTGATGCGGCATCTGACCGACGTCTGGGACCAGCCGGACGAAGGAATCTGGGAGGTCCGCGGCGGCCGGCAGCACTTCACCTACTCGAAGGTGATGGCATGGGTCGCGTTCGACCGGGCTGCGCGAGCGGTCGAGCGGTTCGGTCTGAGCGGACCGGCCAAGCAGTGGCGTGCGACCGCCGACCAGATCCACCGGGAGGTCTGCGAGAAGGCGTTCGACACCAAGCGTGGCACCTTCACCCAGTCCTACGGCAGCAAGGCGCTGGACGCGTCGGTGCTGCTCATCCCACAGGTCGGGTTCCTGCCGCCGGAGGACGCGCGCGTGATCGGCACCGTCGAGACGGTCCATAAGGAGCTCGGGTACGACGGGTTCGTCCGCCGGTACATCACCGATCACGTCGACGACGGGCTGCCCGGCGACGAGGGCGCGTTCCTGATCTGCTCGTTCTGGCTGGCCGACTCGCTGGCGCTGATCGGCCGGGTCGGCGAGGCCCGCGCGATGTACGACCGACTCGTTGCCCTGCGCAACGATGTGGGACTGCTCGCGGAGGAGTACGACCCGATGACCGGCCGGATGCTGGGCAATTTCCCGCAGGCGTTCTCGCACCTGGGCCTGGTGAACACGGCCTGGCATCTGAACAGCACCGAGACTCCGCTGCGCCGGTCGGCGTACTAGAGAACTTGCCGTCGGCCACCAACTGGCCGTCGGCGTGCGAGATCCGGTGTGGTGAGGCAGGATGGTGCTCGTGGACCTCGGACTGCGCGATCGCACCTATATCGTCACCGGCGCCAGCGCCGGCCTCGGCTTCGCCACTGCGAAAGCCCTGGCCGCGGAAGGTGCCCGGCTCGTCATCTCCAGCCGGAACGAGGAGTCGATCACGCGGGCCGCGGCCGAGCTCGGCGAGAACGTGGTCGGTATCTCGGTCGACAACGCGGACCCGGAGAGCGCGGAGCGCCTGGCCGCGACCGCGATCGCCAAGTGGGGCGCGCTGCACGGCGCCCTGATCAGCGTCGGCGGCCCCCGTCCCGGGACGGCGCTGGACACCGCCGAGGAGGACTGGCGGAACGCCTTCGACAGCGTCTTCCTCGGTGGCCTGCGGATCGCCCGCTCGGTCGCCCGGGCCGGTTCTGACGGTACGTCGATCGCCTTCGTGCTGTCGTCGTCGGTGAAGTCCCCGATCCCCGGCCTGGCCATCTCGAACGGGCTGCGTCCGGGCCTGGCGATGGTCGCGAAGACGCTGGCCGACGAGCTCGGCCCGAACGGGACCCGGGTGAACGGCCTGATGCCCGGCCGGATCTCCACCGACCGGCTCAAGGAACTCGACGCCAAGGGCGGCGACCCGGAGGCCTCCCGTCGGGCGTCCGAGAAGACCATCCCGCTGCGCCGCTACGGCACTCCGGACGAGTTCGGCCGCGTCGCCGCCTTCGTCCTCTCCCCCGCCGCGTCGTACATCACCGGCGCCATCCTCCCCATCGACGGCGGCGCCCTCCGCACCTTCTAACCCCCACACGCCGGGGTACCAGACGTGGATGCGGTGCGCCGGGGTGATGCGTGGGCTCGGAGACGGATTCGGGTGGTGTTCTGGTGGATGGTCGGTTCGGTCCGCATGGTGGTCAGTGCCGGGCCTACGGGATGCTGAGACACCTACCGGCGGGCTGAGACAGGAAATACCGTGTCCAAGCCCACCACTTCCTGTCTCAGCATCCCGGGCAACAAGGAGGAGTGGGCGCAGCGCCACCGAGGGCTGTCGGCCCTATGGCGCGATCCGGTTGCCTTTGTCGTCCCAGTGATCGGCGACCTTCTTGCTCGGCTGCACACGCGGCGGCTCACCCGGCATCTTCGGGTAATCCGGCGGGAAGTTCAGCTCCCCGCCCGGCAGCTCCTCCCACAGCCGCAGCAGCGGGTCGAGCGAGTACGCCGTCTCGTCCATGTCCGCCCACGGGTCACCATCAGTGAGGTACTCCGGGACGGTGTGCAGGTTGAACGCCCGCGGATCGTCGACCTCGGCCAGCCGCTCCCACGTCATCGGCGTACTGACCGGCGCACCGGGCCGCGGCCGGAGCGACCACGCACCGGCGACCGTGCGGTCGCGCAGGTTCTGGTTGAAGTCGAGGAAGACCGCAGCATCGCCGCGCTCCTCCTTCCACCAGGCGGTGGTGACAGCGTCGTCGCGGCGCTCCAGCTCCCGCCCGAGGCCGATCGCCGCGTGCCGGGTCTCGTCGAACGACCACTCCGGCCGGATCCGCACGTAGATGTGGATCCCCCGGTTACCGCTGGTCTTCGGATACCCGCGAAGACCCAGCTCCTCGAGCAACTCACGGGCGACGCCGGCTACCCGCCGGGCGTCGGCGAAGGTCGCCCCCGGCTGCGGGTCGAGGTCGATCCGCAGCTCGTCCGGATGGTCGAGATCGCTCTTGCGCACCGCCCACGGGTGGAAGGTCAGGGTGCCCATCTGGGCCGCCCACACCGCGGCCCCGATCTCGGTCAGGCACAGCTCATCGATCGGGCGGTCGTTCGGCGTCAGCACCCTGCAGGTCTCGAGCCAGTCCGGGGCGCCCTTCGGCAGGCGCTTCGAGTAGAAGCCGTCGCCGGTCTGCCGACCGGTCGCGTCGACGGACAGCGTCATCCCCTCGCGCCAGCCGCCCGGCCAGCGCTCCAGCGCGACCGGACGGTCGCCCGACGCGTGCATGAACGCGGCACCGACACCGGCGAAGTACTCACAGACCTGGAGCTTGGTGACCTCCGGGGCCCACTCGGTCGCTTCGTAGACGACCCGCTCCGGGCTGGAGACGCGGACTTCCCGGTCCCCTGCGGGGAGCATCACCGCTGTGGTCTTCGCCATGGCGTGACGGTACCGCCCGGGACCGACCAAATCCGGTGGCAGCGCGACGGAAAAGGCAACTTTCCCGACCTCTGGCCACGGTAGGTGACCGAGCGGTAACGTAACTGCACCTCGTTCCTGGGGCGTGAGGCCCCCGGGACACCTCTGAAGGAGCGCGAGGATGAACAGATCCGCCCTGTTCGCCGCTGCTACCGCAGTGGCGACCACAACCGCCCTCGGTCTGACCAGCGCCACCACCGCCACCGGTGCGCCGACGGTCGACCCAGTCCCCACCCCCAGCGCGGCGGTAGCCCGTGCCAAGGCCGCCATCAGCGACAACCTCGCTGCGCTGCGGGCCACCGGGACCGACGCGTTCGTCGTCCGGGATGTCATCGTCGACGCCGACGGGAGCAGCCACGTCCGGATGGACCGGACTATCGGCGGGCTCAAGGTGCTCGGCGGCGACGTCGTCGTCCACCAGGCCAAGGACGGCAGCTGGAAGGGCGCCAGCCTCAGCCTGAGCCGCACCGCCGACGTCAGCCGGACCCCGAAGGTCGGCGTCGCCACCGCCACCTCGAAGGCGTTGGCCCGCGGTCAGAAGGTCGAGGGCAAGCCGTCGCTGGTGATCGAGGCGCGCAAGGGTGCACCGCGGCTGGCCTACCTGGTCACCACCGCCGGGACCCAGGCAGACGGTACGCCGAGCCACATCACCACCACGATCGACGCTCTGACCGGGGCGAAGCTCGTCTCCGAGCAGCATGTCCAGACGGCGAGCGGCGACGGCCAGAGCCTGTACAGCGGGACCGTGCCGATCGAGAGCACTCCGGCCACCGGCGGGTTCACGCTGACCGACCCGACCCGCGGCAACGGCTTTACGGCCGACGCGAACAACAAGACCGACTCCATCCTGTGCCAGCTCTTCGGCCTCGGCTGCCCGGTGCCGACCCGGTTCACCGACGCCGACAACCACTGGGGCAACGGGCTGACCACCAACCGGCAGACCGCCGCGGTCGACGCGCACTACGGTGCTGCGACGACGTGGGACTACTACAAGACCCAGCACGGCCGGAACGGAATCTTCAACGACGGCAAGGGCGTCCCGAGCCGGGTGCACTACGGCACGAACTACGTGAACGCGTTCTGGGACGGCAAGCAGATGACGTACGGCGACGGCGACGGTGTGGTGGCCGGTCCGCTGGTGTCGATCGACGTGGCCGGCCACGAGATGTCCCACGGCGTCACCTCGGCGACCGCGAACCTGACCTACTCCGGTGAGTCCGGCGGCCTGAACGAGGCGACCAGCGACATCTTCGGCACCATGGTCGAGTTCTACTCGAACAAGGCCTCCGACCCGGGTGACTACTACATCGGCGAGGAGATCATGAAGGACCGGCCGGCGCTGCGGTACATGGACAAGCCGAACAAGGACGGCAACTCCCCCGACTGCTACTCCGCCGGTATCGGCAACCTGGACGTGCACTACTCCTCCGGTGTGGCGAACCACTTCGTCTACCTCGCCTCCGAGGGCAGCGGCGCCAAGGTGATCGGCGGTCTGCAGCACAACTCGCCGACCTGCAACGGCTCGACCATCACCGGGATCGGCAACGCCAAGGTCGGCAAGATCTGGTACCGCGCGCTGACCACCTACATGACCACGGGTACGACGTACGCCCAGGCCCGGACCGCGACGCTGAACGCGGCCACCGACCTGTACGGCGCGAGCAGCAACGAGCGCGCCGTGGTTGCCGCCGCGTGGTCCGCGGTGAGCGTCAACTGATGGTTTAGCCAAGGCCTCGTGACACGCCGTGCCGGAGGCGCGGCACATTGCACAGTTTCGCCGGTCCTGTCCCACTGGGGCGGACAGGACCGGCGAACAAGCGTTTTGTCCATTGCCCATCGGTTATGGCGGACCTACCGTCACAAGCATGGGAGGGGAACCCGGGGGAAGGTCCAGTCTGCGCGAGGCGCGGCCGCTGTTGCTGGTCGTCGACGCCGATCCGATGCGGCTGGAACGCAGTGAGACAGAGCTCGAGCGCGCGTTCGGAGTCGATTTCCGGGTCCGCGGCGAACTGACCGCGGCCGCCGCCACGGAATGCCTACAACTCGCGCACGAGCTGGAACAGCGAGTGGCCGTCGTCCTGGTCGATCACGCCCTCGCCGACGACGAACGGACCGCCATCTTCGACCTGTCGCGGACGCTGCATCCGGATGCGCGACGGGCGCTGCTGATCGAGTGGGGTTCGTGGGCGAAGCGCTCGACGGCGGCGGCGATCCTGTCCGCGATGGCGGTCGGCGACATCAACTACTACGTGCTGAAGCCGTGGATCGAGCGCGACGAACTGTTCCACCGGACGGTCGCGGAGTTCATCCAGGAGTGGTCCCGGTTCGAGGTCGCCAACCTGCGCGAGGTGGTGGTGATCGCCTCCGACCACTCGGTCCGCGGTCAGGCGATCCGCAGTCTGCTGGCGCGCAACGGGATCCCGAGCGCGTTCCGGGTCAGTGGTTCGCCATTGGCGGACGCCGTACTGCGCTGGATCGACGAGCCGGATCCCGGTGAGGGCGTACTGGTGTGGATGCCTGCGGTCGGCGGCGCCATACTGCATGATCCGACCGATGCGGAGATCGCTGAAGCGTGGGGTGTGCCGACGACGCTGGCCGACGGCGAGGACTCCTTCGACGTCCTGGTGATCGGGGCCGGTCCGGGTGGGCTGGCCGCGGCTGTGTACGCATCGTCCGAGGGGTTGCGGACGCTGGTGGTCGAGCGGGAGTCCATCGGAGGGCAGGCGGGGACGAGTTCGCTGATCCGGAACTATCTCGGGTTCTCGCGTGGGATCCGGGGCTCCGAACTGGCACAGCGCGGCTACCAGCAGGCGTGGGTCTTCGGGGCGCACTTCGTGCTGATGCGGTCGATCGTTTCGCTGGAGAAGCAGGACGACCACTTCCGTGCCGTGATCGGTGATGTGGGCGAGGTGACGGCTCGGGCGGTCGTGCTGGCGACCGGGGTGTCGTACCGGCGGTTGGACGTCCCGTCACTGGAGCCGTTGATGGGGAACGGGGTGTACTACGGCGCGAGCGTGTCGGAAGCCCATGGTTTGCAAGGCCTTGATGCGTGCGTGGTCGGTGGTGGCAACTCGGCCGGGCAGGCGGTGCTGCATCTGGCTCGCTACTGCCGGCAGGTGACCTTGGTGATCCGGGGCAACGACCTGACCGCGAGCATGTCGCAGTACCTGATCGACACGATCGATGCCGCGGCCAACGTGACGGTGCGCGCCAACAGCGAGGTCGTCGGTGGCGGCGGTGACGGGCGGCTCGAGCACGTGACGTTGCGCGACCGGCAGACCGGTGCCGAGGAGTCGCTCCCGTCCAACGGGCTGTTCGTGATGATCGGCGCGGTGCCTGGCACCGACTGGTTGCCGGACAAGGTCGGCCGGGATGGTCATGGCTTCGTCCTGAGCGGTTCGGACGCCGCGGCTGATCCGCAGTGGAACGAGTCGCGGCCGCCGCAGCCTTACGAGACGACAGTGCCTGGGCTCTTCGCCATCGGCGATGTTCGCTGTGGGTCGGTCAAGCGGGTCGCCTCGGCGGTCGGCGAGGGTTCCGTGGTGGTGTCCCAGATCCACACGCATCTGAAGGCTTCCGCGGATGCCTGAACGGCGATTCGTCTACACGCCGGCGATGGTCGGACTGACGGCGCTGGTTCTGCTCGTGCCGCTGGCGGGGTTGGTGTTGCTGCTGCAGAAACCGCAGTTCGATGTGCATTGGGAGCACCACCCTTCGCACTTCTGGCTGGTGCTGGTGACGGCGCTACTGAGCGCCGTACTGGCCTACATGACGGGTGCAGCGGCGCTGCGGCGTGGTGATCCGCGGGTGCTGTTCGTGTCGTTGGCGTTTCTGTCGGCGGCCGGGTTTCTCGCGTTGCACGCGTTGGCTACGCCGAAGGTGCTGCTCGACACACCGAATGCAGGCTTCATCCTCGCGACGCCCGTCGGCGTCGCGCTGGCCTCGGTGTTCGCGGTCTTGTCGAGCCTGAACCTGTCCGGCGCGCGGGCGGTCTCCGCAGTCCGGTGGGGACGGTGGCTGCGCGCGGGGCTGCTGGTTCTGATGGCGTTGTGGGCGGCGGCCTCGGTACTGCGACTACCTCCGCTGCACGACACCGCCGTACCGGAGGTTGCCGACGGCATCCTCAGTGCACTCGCCGTACCCGCCATCGTGCTGTACGCCGTCGCGGCCGGGCGCTATCTGCGGACCTGGTGGGAACGCCCGTCGTTGATGCTGTTGTCGATGATCGCCGCGTTCGTCCTGCTGGCCGAGGCGATGGTGGCGCTGGTGTTCGCCCGGAACTGGGCGCTGTCGTGGTGGGAGTGGCACGTACTGATGCTCGCCGCCTTCGTCCTGGTCGTGGTCGGCGTACGGATCCAGTGGTACGAGGAGCGGTTCGCTGACCTCTACCTCGAGGACACGGTGTCCGGGCGGCGTGACCTGAGCGTGCTGTTCGCCGATCTGCAAGGTTTCACCACGTTCTCCGAGCGCCACGATTCGGCCGAGGTCACGACGATGCTGAACACGTACTTCCAGGTCGTCGTACCGCCGGTGGTACGACGTCACGGCGGCGACGTCGACCGGATCATCGGCGACGCGTTGATGGTCACCTTCAACAAGCGTGGCAACCAGCCGGACCACGCGGCGCGGGCCGCCGCGGCCGGGCTGGCGTTGCAGGAGGCGGCGACGGCCGTTCAGATGGCGCACCCTCAATGGCCGCGATTCCGGGTCGGCATCAACAGCGGCGTCGCTTCGGTCAGCCTGCTCGGCACCGAAGGCGGCCGCACTCACACCGTCATCGGCGACACAGTCAACGTCGCCTCCCGGATCGAGGGCAAGGCCCCCGGTGGTGGCGTGGCCATCGGCCCCGCCACCAAGGCGCTTCTCCCCGACGCCGTCACCGAGTCATTGGGCCTGCTGGAGCTCAAGGGCAAGGCGGAACCGCTCGAGGTGTACCGGCTGGTCTCCTTGCCTCGCGAATGATCACCCGTGCCTTTTCGGGAGGTACCTGGTGTTCACGTGTTGGACCTTGGCCGGGACCAGTCCGGGTGTGAGAATCCGGCCATGTCTGCCCAGATCCGATCACGGCGCCGCCTGGGCGCCCTCGTGGTCACCTCAAGTCTCGCCTTCACCGGTGTGGTCGCGTACGTCGCCGCACCGGCGGACGCCGCCTCATCCACCGTGGTCATCACCGAGGTGTACGGCGGTGGCGGCAACAGCGGCGCGCCGTACACGCACGACTTCATCGAGCTGACCAACAACAGCAGCTCGCCCGTCGACCTGAGCGGCTGGTCGGTCCAGTACGCGTCCGCGACCGGTAGCACCTGGGCAGTCACCAACCTCAGCGGCAGCCTCGCTCCGGGCGCCGCCTACCTCGTCCAGGAAGCGGCAGGCGCCGGGAACGGCCAACCGATGCCGGCCCCAGATGCCACCGGCACCATCTCCATGTCCTCGGCGTCCGGCAAGGTCGCCCTCGTCAACCAGCAGACCGCGCTGACCTGTGGGACGACCTGCGCCACCAACGCCGCCGTGGTCGACTACGTCGGATACGGGGCAGCCACCGACTTCGAGACCGCCGCGGCGCCGGGCCTGTCGAACACCACCTCGGCCACCCGCAAGGTCCCGACCGTGGACGCGGACAACAACAGCACCGAGTTCGCCGCGGTCAACCCGTCGCCGAAGACGCTGACCTCGACGCCGCCGGACCCGGACCCGATCGACGCCAAGATCCACGACATCCAGGGCTCCGCGCACCTGTCCCCGCTCAACGGCAAGCTGGTCGCCAACGTGACCGGTGTCGTCACCGTGAAGGGCGCCAACGGCTTCTGGTTCCAGGACCCGCAGCCGGATGCGGACCCGACGACCAGCGAAGGTCTGTTCGTCTTCACCAGCTCGGCGCCGACGGTGGCCGTCGGTGACGCCGTGACGGTCAAGGGCACGGTCGCCGAGTTCCGCCCCGGCGGTTCGGGCGGCACCGACAACCTGACCACCACGGAGATCACCAACCCGACGATCACTGTGACCGGCACCGCCTCCGTACCGGCTCCGACGATCGTCGGCCCGGGTGGCCGGGTGCCGCCGTCGACCGTGATCGACGACGACTCCACCGGTGATGTCGAAACGACCAGCACGTTCGACCCTGCCAACGACGGCCTCGACTTCTGGGAGTCGCTGGAAGGCATGTGGCTGGGCATCAACCAGCCCGAGGTCACCGGCCCGACCAGCTCGTTCCGTGAGCTGTCCGTCGTACCGGCAGGCTCCAGCGTCCGGACCGTCCGCGGCGGCATCCTGCTGCAGAAGGCTGACAGCAACCCTGAGCGGGTGCTACTCGACGACGTGCTGGCGACGATCCCCGACGCGAAGACCGGGGACACGCTCGCCGGTGTCGTGACCGGTGTCCTGGACTACGCGTTCGGCAACTTCAAGTTCCTCCCGACGCAGACCCCGACGGTTGTCGACGGTGGCGTGAAGCGTGAGGCGACCACGCGCTCCTCGCCGCTGCAGGTCTCGGTGGCGACGTTCAACGTGGAGAACCTGGACCCGTCCGACGGCGACGCCAAGTTCGACGGGCTGGCCCAGGCAGTGGTGAAGAACCTCGCCTCGCCGGACATCCTCGGTCTCGAGGAAGTGCAGGACAACGACGGCGCCACGAACTCCGGGAACCCGCAGGCGGACGTCACCCTGAACATGCTCGCGGCCGCGATCGTGAAGGCCGGCGGCCCGGAGTACGCCTGGCGGCAGATCGACCCGGTGAACAACGCCGAGGGCGGCGAGCCGGGCGGCAACATCCGGGTCGCGTTCATGTACCGCACCGACAAGCCGGTGAAGTTCGTCGACCGTCCCGGCGGCGGCTCGACGGTCGCGACCACGATCGTCACCGACCGGTTCGGCCGGCCGCACCTGAGCTCCTCGCCCGGCCGGGTCGATCCGGCCAACCCGGCGTGGGCAGCCACCCGGGTCCCGCTCGCCGGCGAGTTCACCTGGCACGGCCAGAGCCTGTTCGTGGTGGTCAACCACTTCAGCTCCAAGGGCGGCGACGACCCGCTGTGGGGCCGGACCCAGCCGCCGGTGCAGGTGACCGCGGCCAAGCGGCACCAGCAGGCCCAGTCGGTGCGCGGGTTCGTCGACCAGATCCTGGCCAAGGACAAGGGCGCCAACGTCATCGTGCTGGGCGACATCAACGACTTCGACTTCTCCCAGACGACCGACATCCTGGTCGGCTCCGGGAAGACCGCGCTGATCGACCTGCCCCGGACCCTGCCGCTGCCGGAGCGCTACAGCTACGTGTTCGAGGGCAACAGCCAGATCCTGGACCAGATCCTGATCTCGCAGAACCTGAAGCCGGCCTCGTCGTACGACATCGTCCACATGAACGCCGAGTTCCCGGACCAGATCAGTGACCACGACCCGCAGGTGGCGCGGGTGACCCCGCTCCCGTCCTGGGTGCGCTGATCCCATGAGCCGACGGATGCAGGACCTGCTGTTCGAAGGGTTCGGGCTGCTGCGGTACGAACCGAGCGAGATGCGGGTCCTGGTCCGGCACGGCAACATCGTGATCGCCGACACCATCCGGGCGATGCTGGTCTGGGAACCACGCCGGATCGTGCCCACGTACGCCGTACCCGTGGCTGATCTCCGGGCGGACCTGGCTCCGTCGACCGGCGAGGGGATGCCTACACCGGACGGGGTCCTGTATCCCGGGATCCCGTTCGCGGCGCACTCCGCCGACGGCGAGGTGGTGGACGTGGTGGCCGGCGACACCCGGTTCGCGGGTGCGGGGTTCCGGCTGGACGACGCCGACCTGGCGGAGTACGTCGTACTGGACTTCCGGGCGTTCGACGGGTGGTTCGGGGAGGACGAGCGGCTGGTGTCGCACCCACGGGACCCCTACCACCGGGTGGACGCCCGCCAGAGCTCACGGACCGTGCGGCTCGAGCTGGACGGGGCCGTGGTGGCCGAGAGTTCCCGACCGGTCTTCGTGTTCGAGACCGGGTTGCCGATTCGCTTCTATCTGCCCCGCGAGGATGTGCGGGCCGAGCTGACGCCGACCGATCGGCGGACCACCTGCGCGTACAAGGGGCATGCGTCCTACTTCTCGATTCCGGGCCAGAACAATGTGGCCTGGACCTATCTCGAGCCGGCCGACGGAGTGACTCAGCTCGCCGGTCTGATCGCCTTCTTCGACGACCGGCTCGACGTCTTCATCGACGGCGACCGCCGCGAGCACCCGCGCACCGCCGTCGCCGAGGCGGTCCGGCAGGAGTTCGCCCCCGACTGAGGTTGCGGCGCGCTTACGGCCCCGAGACGGGCGGGGTTTTCCTTGCCCCGGCGCCGATACTGGACCTGTGACTGATGACATCAAGCAGTACGCCGTACAGAAGTCAGATGCGGAGTGGAAGGCACAGCTCTCCCCTGCCGAGTTCCAGGTACTGCGCAAGGCTGGCACCGAGCGGCCGTTCACCGGCGAGTACACCGACACCAAGACGGTCGGCGTGTACAAGTGCCGGGCCTGCGACGCGGAGCTGTTCCGCAGCGAGACGAAGTTCGACTCCCACTGCGGCTGGCCGTCCTTCTTCGCGCCACTGGCCGAGGACCGGGTGCAGTACATCGAGGACACCGCCCTCGGCATGAAGCGCGTCGAGGTCCGCTGCGCCAACTGCGGCTCCCACCTGGGCCACGTCTTCGAAGGCGAGGGCTACGGAACCCCAACCGACCTCCGCTACTGCATCAACAGCATCAGCCTCACCCTCGCTCCCGCCTGACCTACCGGGGCGGCACGGAGGTCCGTCCGTCGGCCGCTGACGCACTAAAGTGAGCCAGCGCGATGCCCGACGGGCGGAAAGGATCCATGTGGCTGACGACACCCGCAGACGGCGCGTTCTCGACGTTCTCGCTGCAGACCAGCCGTGGGAGGTGCCGGACGCCTGGCTGGCCGGTATCCGCGGCCAGTTGCGCGCTTGGGCCGAGGACGCGAACACACTGCGGCCGCTGCGGCCGGACGCCTTCCCGGACTTCGTCAAGGGAACGCCGGCCGCGGTCTGGTTCACCCATCAGGTCGCCCCACTACTGACCGGCTGGATCCCGGTGCTGCACGGCGAGTACGCCGACATCTCTGCCGAACTGACCCGGGACTTCTACCGGCCGTCAGTCCGGTACGGCGGCGCCGGACACGTGATCCGGGTCGCGGCCACCGACTGGCCGCTGCAGGCGATGTCCGGCGCGCGCGGCTTCCGCGAACAGGGCCGCAAGCAGGCGCTCCAGCTCTCCCGGGACGTGGTGAGCCTGTTCGTCGACGCGCCGCCGATGGCGACCCGGGCTCGGGCCCTGACCGCCGCGTTCGACCGGGTGCTGGCGGACCGCGAGGCGACCCGGATGCACGCCACCGCCGACTACGAGACGATCACTCAGTTCTGGCGGACGTCCGCGCTCACCGACGCCGAGCGCGCGGTGCTCCCGGAGCTGGCCGGCTCCGCATCGGCCTTGCAGTACTCGCTCAACACACTGCGGGACGCGCACGCCAAGCTGTTGATGGCACTTTCCGAGGATGACGCCGACGACTTTGCGCGGCTGCTGGCCGGGCTGATCCTGGCCACCGGGCTCGGTGGCCTACCCCCGGCCGTGGCACAGCGCCTGGGTAGCGTCGGCTGGGACGTCGAGAATGCCCTCGCCGACATCAGGAACGGCTTCGACCCGCACGCCTGGCGGGCCGGCAACACCGAGTGGCTGGCCCGCGCGGCGCGCCGGGACCAGGAGGCTCTCGCGCGGTCCTGGGCCGCCGCGGCCACCCGGGTGTCGGTCCACCTGTCCGGCGTGCTCGCGGACGCGCCGTGGCCGGAGCCGCAGGTCCCGGATCTGGGCGCGTTCTTCCGGCTGCTCGACCGTGAGCGCCGGCCGACGGCCGACGCCCGCGCCGGGGCACCAACCGCTCCGGCTCTTTCGCTTGCCTGGGACGCCGTCCGGGATGATCCGACCGGTGCGTCCCCCGAGGCCGATGTTCTCCCCGAACCCGCGGTCAAGGCCGTCCCCGACGCCGCGCCAGCCGCCGAGGTCCGGCCGGTGGCCGACCAGCCGGCTGTGCCGGTGCCGGTGGACTACGGCGACGACCCGCTCGCCGAGCTGGACGCGCTGATCGGGTTGGACTCGGTCAAGGAATCGGTCCGCCGGATGGTGGCCGAGATCAAGACCAATCTGCGCCGCCAGGAGCTCGGCCTGCCGAGTCACGAGCGGGCCCGGCACATGGTGTTCGTCGGCAAGCCGGGTACCGCCAAGACCACGATCGCCCGGTTGCTCGCCCGGATCTACAAGCAGTTGGGCGTGCTCGAGAAGGGCCACGTGGTCGAGGTCGACCGGTCCGATCTGGTCGGTCCCAGCGTCGGCACCACCGCGCCGATGACCGCGGGCAAGTTCCGGGAGGCGCTCGGCGGGGTGCTGTTCGTCGACGAGGCCTACACCCTGGTGCCGGAGAACACCCCGGGCGACTTCGGCCTCGAAGCCGTCGCCACCATCCTGAAGATGATGGAGGACCATCGCAACGACTGCATCGTGATCGTCGCCGGCTACCACCGCGAGATGCAGCGGTTCATGGAGTCCAACACCGGGCTCGCGTCACGCTTCCCGAAGTTGCTGTCGTTCAGCGAGTACGACACCGACCAGCTCATCGCCATCTTCGAGCTCCAGGCCCGGCAGAAGGGCATGGTCTACACCGACGACGTGCTGGACGTCGTCCGCAGCGTCGTCCCGCCTGCTCCCCGTGGCCACAACTTCGGCAACGGCCGGTTCATCCGGAATGTGCTCGAGGAGGCCATCGCCAACCAGGCGACCCGGCTCTCCGACCATGACCCGGAAAGCCTCACCGAGCGCACGCTGCGGGAGCTCCTGCCCGAGGACGTCAAGCCACCCACCTCGATGCGCGCCGAGGACTACCTCTTCCAGAAGCCAGGCACCTGACGCAACCGACTGGCGGTGCCGTCACCCCGGTTCAGATCGGGGTGGCGAGGGCGACGGGGTTCTGGTCCGGGTCGGAGATGTAGGCCTGGCGTTCGCCCCAGGGCATGGTGGCCGGCTCCTGGAGGATCGGGTGGCCGGCGGCTCGGAAGGTCTCGACGTCCGCGTCGACGTCGCCGACGTACACGAAGAGCTCGAAGCGGGGCGCGGTGCCGACGGTGATGCCGAGTTGGGCCTCGGGCCAGTTGAAGTGAGCGATGCCCAGGGAGGAATCGCCGCGCTCCAGGCCGACGTAGTGCGGGTCGCCCTCCAGCGGGAACTGGTACGTCGGTTGGTAGCCGAGCAGGGCGTAGAAGTCGACGGACCGGCGCACGTTGGTGACGTACAGCACCGGAAAGGCTTTGCGGTGCACGAGGCTCAGGCCAGGTTGGCGACCAGCTCGCCGAGCTCGGTTCGCTTGCCGGTGTAGAACGGCACTTCCTCACGCACGTGCCGCCGCGCCGTGGACGCCCGCAGGTCGCGCATCAGGTCGACCATCCGGTGCAGCTCGTCCGCCTCGAACGCCAGCATCCACTCGTAGTCGCCGAGCGCGAACGACGCCACCGTGTTCGCCCGCACGTCGGGGTACCCGCGGGCCATCTTGCCGTGCTCGGCCAGCATGAACCGGCGCTCCTCGTCCGGCAGCAGGTACCACTCGTAGGACCGCACGAACGGGTACACGCACACGTACGCCCGCGCCTCCTCGTCGGCCAGGAACGCCGGGATGTGGCTCTTGTTGAACTCGGCCGGCCGGTGCAGCGCGAGCTGCGACCACACCGGCGCCAGGTGCCGTCCGAGGCGCGACCGGCGAAGCGCGTGGTACGCCTTCTGCAGTGCGTCCGACGTCGGAGCATGCCACCAGATCATGAAGTCCGCGTCCGCCCGGAATCCTTCGACGTCGTAGATCCCGCGGATCACCACATCGTCGGTCGACAGCTTGGAGACCAACTCGGACAGCTCGGCGGTCAGCTCGTCCCGGTCCGTGTCACCCAGCGGGGTCTCCACCTTGAAGACCGACCACATGGTGTAGCGGATCACATTGTTGAGCTCACGCGCCTTCGGCTTCTCTGTCACGGAGCCATTGTCGCTAATGCGTCCAGGTGAGCCTGCACCCGGGTTGCCGCCTTGCCACTGGACGCGACGCACGCAGCGATCCCCACACCCCGGTACGCCGCTCCACACACGGCCAGACCAGGCTCTGCCGCTACAGCCGCCTCAAGGCGGTCCACGCGGTCCAGATGCCCCACTGCGTACTGCGGGAGGCCACCACCCCACCTGCTCACCAGAGAGCCCACCACGGGCGCCTGGAGCCCCACTGCGCGCTGTAGATCCGCAGTCGCCAGTGCCACCAGCTCCTCGTCGGACCGCTGCAGCACGTACTCCTCCCCCAGCCGCCCAACCGAGGCACGGAGCACAGCGAGCTCTCCCCCGGCGTCACTCGACCACTGCCACTTAGCGTGCGAGTACGTCGACGCCTTGATCGTCCGCCCCTCGACCGACGGCACCAGGAACCCAGAGCCCGTCGCGCCCTCCGGCCAGTCCTGCTTGCGCACAGCCAGCGTCACTATCGCCATGCTCGCGTACTCGATCGTCGCCAGCTCGGCAGACGCCGCAGGCACCAGCTCGGCCAGCATCCGGGCCGCAGGAGCTGCCGGTACGGCGACAATCACCCCGTCCGCCGACAGCAGCGTCGGAGCCGGCACCGGACCGGCCTCCAGCTCGTAACCATCAGCTGTCCGCGTGATCCGTCGTACCGCCAGCTGGCGCCTGATCTGGACACCCCGAGCTGTCAGGTCCTTCTCGAGTCCGGAGATCAGCCGGTTGACTCCGCCCACGATGCCCGCGAACACCGGCTGACCCGCACGCCGCTGGCCCGCTTCTCGAAGCTCAGCGGTCGCCACGAGCAGGCTCGGTGCAGTGCGCAGCTTGGCGTACAGGTCGGGTACGGCGGCTGCCAGCGAGATCTCCTCGGCACGCCCGGCGTACACCCCGCCCAGCAGCGGGTCGATCAGCTTGTCCGTGACCGCCTTGCCCATGCGCTCAGCCACAAACCGGCCGATCGCGACGTCCTCCTGCAGCGCAGGCGACGGCAGCTCAGCCTCGTGCGCGACCTCCTCAGCGGCCGCTTCACCCAGTACGTCGGTCGTCGCGGCAGGGTCGACGGGGACACCCATTACCGTCGGCGGGATCGCCCGGATCCGGTCGCCGATCCACAATCCGGCCGAGGTGGTCGCCGGGTGGACCAGGTCGTCACCGAGCCCGATCGCCTTGATCAGGTCGACCGCCTCCGGCCGCCGGGCGAGCACCGACTCCGCACCGAGGTCGACCGGAATGCCTTCGAGCTCGGCGCCGGCCAGCTTGCCGCCGAGCCGAGGCGACCCTTCCAGCACGGTAATCCGCGGCGGATTCGGACCGGTCGCCAGCGCGTACGCAGCCGCCAGCCCACTGATGCCGCCACCGACCACGACCACCGAGCTCACGCGGCCTCCAGCTTCAACTCGTACACCCGCTCCGCCCCGTCGTCGCCGACCAGGCGGAATCCGGCCCGTTCCAGCACCACCTGCGAGGCCAGGTTCTTGACCGACGTGCCTGCTCGCAGCGCGGTCAGCCCGTACTCGGGCGCGGCGATTCCGATGAGCGCCCGCACCGCCGCCGAAGCGAGTCCCTTACCCGTCGCGCTCTCCGCGATCCGGTAGCCGAGCTCCGCCGAGCCGTTCTCGAAGTCGACGAGATTCACCCGTCCGACCACGGCACCGGAGTCGTCCACCAGCACGTGGAACCGGCAGATCCCTGCCTCCTGCTCGGCCAGCAGGCCCGCGAGCCGCGCGCCGAACTCGGTGAAGTACGCGTCGCCACGATCCTGGATCGAGGCCGCGAAGTACTTCCTGTTCTCCACCTCGAAGGCCAGCACGGCGTCCGCGTGCGCCGCGGTCAGGCGCTCCAGGTTCACCTTGTGGTCAGGCAGGTACACGGGCCGACCTCGTCTGGACGTGCCGGACGATGCGGTGCAGCACCTCGGGATCGGTGTCCGGCGGCACCCCGTGGCCGAGGTTGAAGATGTGGCCGGGAGCTGCCTTCCCCTCCGCGAGGATGCGGTCGATCTCCGGCTCCAACGCGTCCCAGCCGGCGAAGAGCAGCGCCGGATCCAGGTTGCCCTGGACCGGCTTCGGACCCGATCCGGCCGCGGCGATCCGCCGTACCGCCTCATCCAGCGGCACCCGCCAGTCGACCCCGACGACATCCGCGCCGGCCTCGCTCATCAGCCCGAGCAGCTCGCCCGTGTTCACGCCGAAGTGCAGCCTCGGTACGCCGTACGACGCCAACGCCTCGAACACCTTGGCCGAGTGCGGTTGGACGAACTGGGCATAGTCGCGCGCCGAGAGCCCGCCCGCCCACGAGTCGAACAACTGGATCGCGGACGCGCCCGCCTCGATCTGCACCGACAGGTACGCGATCGCCACATCGGCCAGCCGGTCCGCCAGCGCGTGCCACAGCTTCGGGTCGCCGTGCATCAGCGCCTTAGTCTTCGCGTGGTCCTTGCTCGGGCCGCCTTCGACCAGGTACGACGCCACCGTGAAGGGCGCACCGGCGAAGCCGATGAGCGGGGTGCCGTCGAGTTCGGCGACCAACTGCTTGACCGAGTCCGAGGTGTACGGCACGTCCGCGGGAGTGACCGGGCGGACCGCGTCGAGGCCGGCCGCGTCGCGGATCGGCGCCGCGACCACCGGACCGACACCCGGCTTGATCTCGATGTCGAAGCCGGTCGCCTTCAGCGGCAGGACGATGTCGGAGTAGAAGATGGCCGCGTCGACGCCGTAACGGCGTACCGGCTGCAGCGTTATCTCGACAACGAGGTCGGGACGCATGCAGGACTCCAGCATCGTGGTGCCCTCGCGGACCTTCCGGTACTCCGGCAGCGAGCGCCCGGCCTGGCGCATGAACCATACCGGCGTATGCGGACCCGACTCACCCCGAGCCGCAAGCAGGAAGGGAGATCGTTCGGTCGCGCTGGGTGACGGCGGCAGGATCGAAGACACACAGCGATGATCCCACGCTGTCCCGACGCCCTCACATGACCCTGCCGGCGCCGAAGGCCCGGCCAATGGCACAGCGCTGCTACCGGCGCGTCGTCACAGGCGTCTGTGAGTAATCAGTCGTAGGCTGCGAAGCATGGGTGCCCGCAAGCAGGTCGACGCGCCACCCGCGGAGTTCGCCGAGGCAGTGTCGCAATTGCGCGGTGCCCGGTTCCGGCCCGAGGTATTCGTCGAGGAGATGCCCGCGCCGCAGCGGATCGCACCGCATGCGGCGGCGGTCAGCGCTGACGTGACGGTCGACGGTGACGATATCGCCACCGGCCGCCTGGTCATCCTCTACGACCCGGACGGGAACGACGCCTGGCAGTCGACCTTCCGCTGTGTCGCGTACGTGCGTGCGGCCGTCGAGCCGGAAATGGTGACCGACGCGCTGCTCGGCGGCGTGGGCTGGACCTGGCTGATGGAGGCGTTGACCGACCGGGGTGCCGACTTCCTGGCCCCGAGCGGTACCGTCACCAGAGTGGTTTCCGAAAGCTTCGGCGGAATGGCCGACGACGACGCGACGGCGGAGATCGAGATCCGCGCGTCCTGGAGTCCGGTGCCGGGACCAGGTGACAGTGGTGGCACCGTGGACGTGACCCGGCACGCGGAGGCGTGGGGCGAGGTGCTCTGCACGGCGGCCGGCCTGCCGCCGGTGCCGCCGGGGGTGGTGGCGATGCCGACCCGGCGCGGACAGCGGGGCCGATGAGCCCGGCCGAGACCCAGCAGCCGCCAGTCCCGGACGACCCGACCGCGCACCTGCCACTGCTCGAACTCCGTGACGGCCTCTCCGAGGTCGTCGATACCGGCATCGCGTTGACCGATGTGGTCGAGGCGTTCCAGTCCGGCTCCGGCCCGGTGGCCGTCGACGCCGAACGCGCCTCCGGCTACCGGTACTCGCACCGTGCGTACCTCGTCCAGCTCCGCCGCGAAGGCGCCGGCTCGGCCCTGGTCGACCCGATCCCGTTCGGCGACCTGTCCGCGCTCGGCGATGCGATCGTCGACGCCGAGTGGATCATCCACGCCGCCAACCAGGACCTGGCCTGCCTGGCCGAGGTCGGGATGGTGCCGCGGAAGGTGTTCGACACCGAGCTGGCCGGCCGCCTGCTCGGGTACCCGAAGGTCGGCCTCGCCTCGCTGGTCAGCGAAGTCCTGGGCTACCGGATGCGCAAGGAGCACTCCGCGGCGGACTGGTCGACCCGCCCGCTGCCCGGGCCCTGGCTGATCTACGCCGCGCTCGACGTGGAGATGCTGATCGAGCTGCGCAACGCGATCGAGGCCGAGCTACGCCGTGAGGGCAAATGGGAGTGGGCCGAGCAGGAGTTCGCCGCGATCCTGTCCGCTCCTCCGCGTGAGCCGAAGCCCGACCCGTGGCGCCGTACGTCGGGGATGCATCGCGTCCGCAATCGCCGCAGTCTGGCCGTCGTACGGGCGCTGTGGGAGGCCCGCGACCAGATCGCGGAGGCCGCCGACATCTCCCCCGGCCGGATCCTGCCGGATGCCGCGATCGTGGAGGCCGCGTCGGCGATGCCGGCCGACCGGGACACGTTGCAGCGGCTGACCGCGTTCAAAGGCCGCGGCGCGCACCGGCACATGCGCACGTGGTGGGAGGCCATCGACCACGCCCGTCGCCTGCCCGACTCCGAGCTCCCGAAGCAGGGACCGCGGTACGACGGCCCGCCGCCGGCCCGCGCCTGGGCCGACCGGGACCCCGATGCGGCCGCTCGCCTGTCGGCTGCTCGATCCGCCGTCGGTGAGATCGCCGAGGCGCATCGCCTGCCGACCGAAAATCTGATGGCGCCGGACACGATCCGCCGGTTGGCCTGGTCGCCGCCGAGTGATCCGAGCCTCGAGGTGGTCAGCATGTTCCTGCGTGACCACGGCGCCCGCGAGTGGCAGATCGGCCTCACGGCCGAGGTCCTCACGGACGCCATGGCGGCAGAAGCGCCGGCGAAACCGCTCGACTAAGCGGGTAGCTGGGCCTCGATCGCCTCGACGATCTCGGGCGACTCCGGCTCGGTGCGGGGGCGGAAGCGTGCCGCCACCGCGCCCACGGGGCTGATCAGGAACTTCTCGAAGTTCCACTGGATGTCGCCGGCCTCGCCTGCAGCGTCCGGTGTCTGGGTGAGCTCGCCGTACAGCGGGTGCCGCCGCTCACCGTTGACCTCGATCTTGTCGAGCATCGGGAACGTCACGCCGTACGACGTCGAGCAGAAGGCGGAGATCTCCTCGGACGTGCCCGGCTCCTGGCCGCCGAACTGGTTGCAGGGGACGCCGAGCACGGTGAAGCCGCGGGAGGCGTACTGCTTCTGCAGGTTCTCCAGACCCTCGTACTGCGGGGTCAGACCGCACTTCGAGGCGACATTCACGATGAGAACGGCCTTGCCCTTGTACTCGCCGAGCGAGGTGGCAGCGCCGGAGAGGGTCGTCAGCGGGATGTCGTACAGGCTCATTCGGATCCTTGGGAGGTAGGAAGTTGACGGGAGAGAAACTCGACCGTACGCCGCCACGCCAACTCGGAGGCCTCGGCGTGGTGGAAGGCGGGCAAGGGATTGTCGAACGCGTGACCCGCACCGGGATATCGATGGACCTCGGCACCATCCAGGACGGCGACGATGTCGTCGACCGGCAGGTACGCATCCGCGTCGCCGAAGTGATGCAGGCTCCTCGCGGTCACCTTCGGCGCGAGGTCCAGCAACTGCGGTAGGGCCGAGCCGTAGTAGCTCACCAGCACATCGGCCGGGGACATCGCGGCCACGTTGAACCCGAGCCCGCCGCCGAAGCAGAACCCGACCACAGCGGTGCCCGCGTCACGACTGCGCAGGTACTCCAGCGCGGCGACCGAGTCCACGACGGCCTGGTCCCAGTCCAGCCGGCCCACGATCGCCATCGCCTTCTCCAGCAGATCCGGCGCGGACTCGTCCAGTTCGGTGTCGTCCAGCCGCCAGTAGATCTCCGGCGCGATCACGTAGTACCCGAGGGCAGCAAGATCCGCGGCACGCTGCTTGATGTAGTCGGAGACCCCGAAGATCTCCTGCAGGAGCAGCACGCCGGGCCCGTCGCCCCCAGGGTTCCACTCGTGGACTGGCATCAACCCTGATCCGGTATCGATCTCCAAAGTCACACAGTGAAGCCTACTGGTCGCCTAACGAGCTTCCAGCACGCCGCCTCCGTCGGCGGGCGTGCGAAGAACCTCTTCCCGTACCGGCGTCGTCGGCGCAGGCTTTGGCGGGCGCGGCATCCAGGCCGTGCACTCCTCGATCGCTGCGGTCAGCAGGTTGAACAGCCGGTCGTCCGGGTCCGGCACGCAGGCCTGCGAGATGCCTTCCACCGCACAGGACACGGCCCGTGGTGCGGTCCGTTTCGCGAAGTCCGGCGTACCCCGGTGAGTCCTGGAGGTGAAGGATCGCGCCCACTTGGTCGCGGACGGGACCGACTCGAGCGCCTCCCGCGAGGCCGGCTCGAGGTCGTCCAGCGGACGCCCGTCCAGCGCTGCGAGGTGCTTCTCCCCCACCAGCAGAGCCACCGCGAGGATGTACTGCCGCTCTTGCGACACGATCGGCAGCGCGTGCTGGATGCAGCGCGCCGTCACTCGCGGTACGACGTGTGGGTCGTCCGGAGTCAGCCCGATCACCGAGGGGATCAGTGGAGCCAGCCGCGCGCGGCCGGCGTCCGTCGTGCAGTCGTTGACGTCTCGCGCAACGCCGGCCAGCAACGGGTGCGTGCAGCCCGGGTGGTCCGACCACGGCTCGCCGGCCAGGTAGGAGGCGAACTCCATGAAGCAGGCGCCCTTGCGCGGATTGCGGTGTTTGCCCCGGCTCAGCACCGGTACGGCGAGATCAAAGTTGTTCATAGAACGGCTCTCCCCATAGCTACCTGCCACCAGCATGCGCCGATTCGGCCGCGTTCGCCACGGGTTGCGGCCTGCGTGACCACATGGGTGTGGTTTGTGAGCAGCCGCACAGGCCCGGGTGCTTTGGGAGTTCTGTTACCCACGGGTAGCATCTGACTAGCTTTCCCGACCCCCAGAGGAGGGCCCTCGTGCCCCGTGAGATCCGCGATGTCGTGTTCGTCGACGGCGTTCGCACCCCGTTCGGCAAGGCCAAGGGCCAGTACGCCGAGACGCGCGCCGACGACCTGGTCATCAAGTGCATCCGGGAGCTGCTCCGGCGGAACCCGGAGCTCCCGCCGGAGCGGGTGGACGAGGTCGCGATCGCGGCCACCACCCAGATCGGCGACCAGGGCCTGACCATCGGCCGGACCGCGGCCCTGCTGGCCGGCCTGCCGAACACCACGCCCGGCTACGCCATCGACCGGATGTGCGCCGGCGCGATGACCGCCGTCACCACCACCGCCGCGGGGATCGCCTTCGGTGCGTACGACGTGGTCGTGGCCGGCGGTGTCGAGCACATGGGCCGCCACCCGATGGGCGAGGGTGTCGACCCGAACCCGCGGATCATCTCCGAGAAGCTGGTCGACACCTCTGCCCTGGTGATGGGGTCGACCGCGGAGAACCTGCACGACCGGTTCCCGACCATCACCAAGCAGCGCGCCGACGCGTTCGCCGCTGCGTCCCAGGAGCGTGCGGCCAAGGCCTACGCGAACGACCTGATCCAGCCCGACCTCGTGCCGATCGCGACCCGGTCGGCCGAGCAGGGCTGGGGCTACGCAAGCATCGACGAGCCGATGCGCCCGGGGACGACGGTCGAGGACCTGGCCGCCCTGAAGACGCCGTTCCGCCCGCACGGCCGGGTGACGGCCGGCAACTCGGCCGGTATCAACGACGGCGCGACCGCCTGCGTGCTCGCCTCCGCCGAGGCGGCCGCGGAGCTCGGCCTGACCCCGAAGATGACGCTGGTCTCGTACGGCTTCGCCGGCGTCGAGCCCGAGGTGATGGGGGTCGGCCCAGTCCCGGCAACCGAGAAGGCGCTCAAGCTGGCCGGCCTGACCATCGAGGACATCGGCGCGTTCGAGGTGAACGAGGCGTTCGCCGTCCAGGTGCTGGCGTTCCTGGAGCACTACGGCATCGCCGACGACGACCCGCGGGTCAACCCGTACGGCGGTGCGATCGCCTACGGCCACCCGCTGGCGTCCAGCGGCGTGCGGCTGATGAACCAACTGGCCAAGCAGTTCGAGCAGCGCCCGGAGGTCCGCTACGGCCTGACCACCATGTGCGTCGGCCTCGGCATGGGCGGCACCGTGATCTGGGAGAACCCCAACTGGGAAGGGGCGGCCGCGTGAGCCTCCAAGACTTGATTGACCAGGCGGTCGCGATCGAGACCGACGAGGTCGTCACGCTCGCACACTCGCGGGACGTCGTCCTGCCGGGCAAGGCCGGCACGATGGCCCTCATCACGCTCGACAACGGGCACGACCACACCAAGCCGAACACGTTCGGCCCGAAGGGGCTGGCGTCGCTCAACACCGCGATCGACGCCGCGCTGGCCCGCGACGAGGTCGTCGCGATCGGCGTGACCGGCAAGCCGTTCATCCTGGCCGCCGGCGCCGACCTGACCGGCGTACCGAAGCTGACCGACCGCGAGCAGGCGCTCAACCTGGGCCGGATCGGGCATGGCGTGATGCGCAAGCTGGTCGACGGCGGCAAGCCGTCCTTCGCGTTCGTGAACGGGGTCGCGCTCGGCGGCGGCCTCGAGGTCGCGCTGCACGCCACTTACCGCACGGTCTCGGTCGCGGCCGGGATGCTGTCGACCCCCGAGGTGTTCCTCGGCCTGATCCCTGGCTGGGGCGGCAACTTCCTGCTGCCGAACCTGATCGGCGCCGACCACGCGGTCAAGGTCGTCGTCGAGAACGCCCTGAACCAGAACAAGATGCTCAGCGGCCCCGAGGCGGTGAAGCTCGGCATCGGCGACGTCCTGCTCGACTCGGCCGACTTCCTCGAGCAGTCGCTGCTGTGGGCGAGCAAGGTGCTCAAGGGTGACATCACGCCTCTGCGGGCGGAGATCGACCGTGGTGACGCCTGGGACGCGGCTGTTGCCCGTGGCAAGGGGTTTGCCGACGTCAAGGTGAGCGGTGCGGCCCCGGCGCCGTACCGGGCCCTGGAACTGATCGCGGCGGCGAAGGACAACGATCGCGACCGCGGCTTCGCGGCCGAGGACGAGGCGCTCGCCGACCTGATCATGAGCGAGGAGCTGCGCAGCGGCCTCTACGCGTTCGACCTGGTGAACAAGCGAGCCAAGCGTCCGGCCGGCGCGCCGGACAAGTCGCTCGCCCGCCCGGTCGGCAAGGTCGGTGTCGTCGGCGCCGGTCTGATGGCGGGTCAGCTGGCACTGCTGTTCGTACGGCGCCTCGAGGTGCCCGTCGTACTCACGGACCTGGACCAGGAGCGGGTGGACCGTGGTGTCGGGTACGTGCACGGTGAGATCGACAAGCTGCTCGGCAAGGGCCGGATCCGGCCGGACAAGGCGAACCAGCTCAAGGCGCTGGTCACCGGATCGGTCGACCGGGCAGTCTTCGCGGACGCGGACTTCGTGATCGAGGCCGTGTTCGAGGAGCTGCGGCTGAAGAAGACGATCTTCGCCGACCTGGAGAAGATCATCCGGCCGGACGCGGTGCTGGCGACGAACACCTCGTCCCTGTCCGTGACCGAGATGGCCGCGGACCTGGAGCACCCGGAGCGGGTGGTCGGGTTCCACTTCTTCAACCCGGTCGCGGTGCTGCCGCTGCTGGAGATCATCCGCGCGGACCAGACCAACGACGCGACGCTGGCCACCGCGTTCGCGGTCGGCAAGACGCTGAAGAAGTCCTGCGTACTGGTCAAGGACGCGCCGGCGTTCGTGGTGAACCGGCTGCTGACCCGCTTCCTGGGTGAGGTCAGCGCGGCGGTCGACGAGGGCACTCCGGTCCCCGCGGCGGACAAGGCGCTGTCCGCCCTCGGCCTTCCGATGCCGCCGTTCGTGCTGCTGCAGCTGGTCGGCCTGCCGGTCGCGCTGCACGTGGCGGAGACGATGAACCGGGCCTACCCGGACCGGTTCGCGGTGTCGGAGAACCTGGCGAAGGTGGTTGCCGCGGGCAAGAGCTCGTTCTACCTCTGGCCGGAGGGCAAGCCGGTCGTCGACCCGGAGGTCGAGGCGCTGGTGAGCGTCGGCGACAAGCCGTCGACGGCCGAGGAGCTGCGGACCCGTGTGCTGACCGCGCTGGCCGAGGAGATCCGAATCATGCTCGACGAGGGCGTCGTCGCGGAGGCGCAGGACATCGACCTGTGCCTGCTGCTCGGCGCCGGCTGGCCGTTCCACCTCGGCGGCATCACGCCGTACCTGGACCGGTCGGGTCTCTCGGAGAAGGTCAACGGCTCACGCTTCCTGCCGAAAGGCCTCGCAAGCCTGAGCTGACCAGGACCGCTGGGGGTCGGTGCGGAGCCGGAAGCCCGCTCCGGCCCCCAGCAGCATGTCCCAGTAAACCGCGCTGTCGGCTAGCCGATACGTTCCCGGACCGCGGGGGCGAAAGGGCTCCAGAGGAACCAGGTCGGCAGGGCCCTCAGGAGCCGTGGTGGGCCGGCTAGGGCGACAGTGCCGTCCGCGGTGGCTTGAGCCAGGCTGAGGATGCCCGAGAAGACCCGCATCAGTTCCACCGGCGCGGTGGTGAGGACGACGTCGGAGTCGAACCCGGGGTGGTCTGTGCACACCGAGGCTTCCATCCGGTCGAGGATCAGCCAGATCCGGGTCGGGTCGTCGCCGCGGTACTCGAACTCGACGGTGACCCGCTGCCCGGGCAGCTTCTCGAAGTCGACCCGCCGCGACATCCACCAGGTCAACGTGACCGGATCGACCTCGCGGGGCTGAGGTTCGCTGAACATCCAGCGCACCGCCCATTCCCCGATCGCCATGATGACGCCCTCGAGGTCACGACCGGCCGGGGTGAGCTGGTACTCGTGGCCGCGGGCGACCGGAACCAGCTCCAGCACGCCCTTGCGTTCCAGGTGGTTCAGGCGTTGCTTCAGCAGTGTGCGGGAGATGCCGGGCAAACCGCGATCGATGTCGTTGAACCGCCGGCTCCCGAGCACGAGTTCGCGCACGATCAGGGGCGTCCAGCGGTCCGCCAGCACCTCGCTGGCCAGGGCCACGGGACAGTACTGGCCGTAGTCTCGCATGGCTCATTGTGCGCCGCGGTCCAGGATGTGTACCAGCTAAGTCCAGAACCAGTACTAGTGGGTTTCATGGCTCGGCTGGTGCGCTGGACCCCTCACCACAGGAGGGGAACCATGACCGTCACTTTCGACCCGAAGGTCTACAAGCAGACCACGCGAGCGCAGTGGGAGGACGCCGCGGAGGCCTGGCACCGCTGGGGCCCGACCATCGAGGACTGGCTCGGCGACGCCACTGCGGCCATGCTCGACGCGGCCGGCATCGGCGCCGGGGACCGCGTCCTCGATGTGGCCGCCGGCGCAGGCGGCCAGACCGTCGCCGCGGCACGATTGGCCGGACCCAGCGGGCACGTGCTCGCGACCGACATCTCGCCCGCCATCCTCGGGTACGCCGCCCGGCTCGCCGCCGAGGCCGGAGTGTCGACGGTGGACACGCTGGAGGCCGACGGCGAGGACCTGTCCGGGCTCGACGAGGGCAGCTTCGACGCCGCCATCTCCCGCGTCGGCCTGATCTACTTCCCGGACCAGCAGGCTGCTCTGGGCGGCATCCACCGAGCGCTCCGACCGGGTGGGAGATTCTCCGCGGTCGTCTACTCGACCCCGGACCGCAACGGCTTCTTCTCGATCCCGGTCGGCATCATCCGCCGCCGAGCCGAGCTCCCGCCGCCGGCACCCGGCCAGCCTGGTCCGTTCAGCCTAGGGGGCCCGGGCGTCGCCGAGCAGGCCTTCACCACGGCCGGGTTCCACGACATCACCGTGGACGTCGTGCCGTCGCCGGTCCGGCTGCCCACCGCCGCCGACTGCGTCCGCTTCGAACGCGAATCCTTCGGCGCCCTCCATCAGATGCTGTCGAGCCTCGACGAGGCCGGCCGGGCCGCAGCCTGGCAGGAGATCACCGACCAACTGACCCAGTTCGAAGCCCCAACCGGCTTCGCCGGCCCCTGCGAGATGCTCGTAGTCACCGGCACCCGCTGAGCATCCCCGCCCCCGAGCCAAGCGAGGGGGCGGGGATCCCTTTATCCCTTGAACTTCTTGACCGCAGCGACCAACTGGGGAGCCGTCTTCCCGGTGTGCTTCTTGAGGATGGCGGCGTACGCCTTCTGGCTCGTACTGTGTCTGGCCAGGTCCGTGTAGAGCGCCGCCACCCCCTTCTCCCCCAGTTCGTCGACCAGGTACGCCGTGACCCACCAGCTCTGCCCGTACGACCGATCCCCCGCGGCGTCGAACTCGGCCTGCGTCGGGAGCACCTTCATCGACGACAGGTACTTGGTCCGGACCGTCTTGCGATAGGGGTCGACAGTCCAGTGCGGATCGTCCTCGATCGACGCACAACGGACGTACTCCGCAATCCCCTCGACCAACCAGATCGGGGTCTTGATCCCCAGCTGGAGCGTCGCGACATGCGTCATCTCGTGCACCAGCAGATCCTGGTCCAGCTTCGACCGCACGGCCGGGTTGACGACGATCCGGCTGCTCACCGGTGGTACCGACTTCTCCGCCCACGGATCACCGTCGTACAGCGAGACCGCCTTGGCCGCGATCGTCCAGCCGTAGCCGCTGCCCGCGGTCCAGACCGTCGCCATCACCCGCGGCTCGGACATCGCGACCACCATCACCGCGCCGCTCCACGGTCGCCGCCAGTGCCGCTGCACACCGTCGACCGCGCCCTGGGACACCTTGGCGATCTTCTGGCCGAGAGCCGGCTCGCCCTTGTCGACGACCACGAGCACCTTGCCCTTCCGGATCACCGAGATCTCCTGGAAATCCCACGGCTGCCGATGTCCGTCCGGACTCAGCGTCTCCTCGATCGCGCTGTCGTCGACCAGGACCCACGCGCCGCCGCGCTGGACGAAGGCGTAGCCCAGATCGGTCTGCACCGGCTTCCGGTCCAGGCCGGCGAGCTGGTACCGCATCATCACCCGGGTCGAGAAGGTCTCCGCGCCGTACTTGGCGATCAGCACCTTCGACGGCCGCTCGTCCGCGACGAAGTACTTCAGCGCGGTGAACTCGAACTTGCGCAGGTTGGTGAACAGCATCCGCTGCCGCGCGACCAGCCGCGGCTGCTTCGGGTCGACGACCGCGAGGAAGCCCTTCAGATCACCCTTCAGCACCGCGGTGGAGCGCTTCGCGAGCGCCGCGTCGACCGCGGTCTTCCGGGCCGCCCGCTGCGTGTCGGTCAGCTGTCCCGGCGTCGCAGTGGCCTTGATCGCCGCCGCACTGCTGCCGACCGCCGAGCCACCCTGCTGCAGGCGTACGGCGACCACTCCGGCCGTGCCCGCCAGCACCAACGCGGCGGCACCCGCGAAAAGACGTCGCGGGTGCTTCATCAGATCCCCTCCAGTGGTCGGCTGACGGATAGTACCGCCAGCCGACCCCAGAGTGGACTAGGCCCGCGTGCTTTCGCCGGTGCGTTCTTCCACGCCGACGCGGCTCCTGCGGTAGCCGTAGACGAAGTAGACCACGAAGCCGAGCGCCATCCAGATCGCGAACCGCAGCCAGGTCTCCAGCGACAGGTTCAGCATCAGGTAGACGCAGATCAGCGCGGCCAGGATCGGGATCACCGGGTTGCCCGGCACCCGGAACGAGCGCTTGATGTCCGGCCGGCTCCTGCGCAGCAGCGGAACGGCGATCGAGACCAGGGTGAACGCGGCCAGCGTGCCGATGTTCACCATCTCCTCGAGTTTGCCGATCGGGGTGAGCCCGGCCACGAGCGCGACCAGGATGCCGATCCCGATGGTGAGGCGGTACGGCGTACCCCACTTGCGATGCGTCTTGCCGAGCTCACGCGGCATCAGGTGGTCGCGGCTCATCGCGAACACGACCCGGGCGGCGCCGATCATCAGCGTCAGCACCACCGTGGTCAGACCGGCCACCGCACCGGCGGAGATCAGCGTCGCGAAGCCCGGCCGACCGACCGACCGGAACGCCTCGGCCAGCGCCGCCTCGCTGTTGATGTCGGAGTAGTGGATCATGCCGGTGATCACGATGCAGACCAGCACGTACAGCACAGTGCAGATCGCCAGCGAGCCGATGATGCCGCGGGGCAGATCGCGCTGCGGGTTCTTCGCCTCCTCGGCGGTGGTCGCGACCACGTCGAACCCGATGAACGCGAAGAACACCAGCGAAGCGCCGGACACGATGCCCATCACACCGAACGTCGACGGCGCGATGCCGAACAGCGCCTGGAACAGCGGTGTGGTGATCGTGACCTCACCGCTCTCGGTCGGCACGCTCGGCGGGATGAACGGCGTCAGGTTCGAGCCCTTGACGTAGAACAGGCCGGCGATGATCACGAACAGCACCACGAACAGCTTGATCGCGACCAGTACCAGGTTGACCCGCAGCGACTCCTTGATCCCGATCGTCGCCAGCGTCGCCAGGACGACGACCAGCAGCATCGCCAGCACGTTCACGCTGCTATCCGGCCCGATCGACTCGGGCCAGCCCAATCCGATCTGTTCGAGGAACAAGGCGGCGTACGTCGACCAGCCCTGGGCCACCACGCTTGCGCCGAGCATCAACTCGAGCAGCAGGTCCCAGCCGATGATCCAGGCGAAGATCTCACCGAGGGAGAAGTACGAGAACGTGTACGCCGATCCCGACACCGGCACCGTGGAGGAGAACTCGGCGTAGCACAGCGCGGCCAGGGCACAACAGATGGCGGCGAGGACGAACGAGATCGCGATCCCCGGCCCGGCGTACGTCTTCGCCGCCCGGCCGGTGAGGGTGAAGATGCCGGCACCGATGATGACGCCGATACCGAAGACCGTCAGATCAAGGGCGGTGAGGCGTTTCTTGAGCTGGTACTCCGGCTCATCGGTGTCCGCGATCGACTGCTCGATCGTCTTCTTCCGCAACAGACTCATCTGCGCCTCCTCGCAATGGACGGAATCATTCGAGATTGCCCCTCTGACACCGCGAGGTCAAACCGCCACTCAGCGTTGCGGCTGGTAGGTCTTGAGTGATGTCCACAACGTCACTTCGTTGAGGCCGGTGCGGCTGAACAGGATCCGATCCCGGGACGCCTGGTCGATGCCGTGCATCGCCATGTCCTCGTACAGCTCCTCGACCTTCTCGAGTCCGAGCCGCCGGACCAGGAACCGTACGGCGAGCCAACTGACGCCGTACACGTCCGCGCTGTTCTGGTAGAAGCCCGCATCACTCGGCAGCGAGGACAGCGCCGGTAAGGCGTCGTCGATGACCTCCTGCTCCCACTTGCCGACCTCGCCCGGACCGCTGATCGCCTCGATCCCCCGCCACGACACGTACTCCGCCGCACCCTCGGCCAGCCACAGCGGCTCGTAGCCGCCCAGGTCGGCCGTGGCCACGTGGGTGATCTCGTGCGACAGCAGAATCTCGTCGACCCGGTCGCGCTCGTTCGGATTGACCACGATGTACGCGCCGGCCACGGTGCCGTCGGCGGTGTCCTGACCTGGCAGCGAGGAGAACGTCGATCCCGCGCTCGCGGCCGACTCGATGTCCTCGTCGGCGAACCGGGCATCGCGCACGTCGGTCTCGTCCAGCGCGATCAGGAAGACCGACCCACGCCACTTCCGCGGCCAGTATGCAGTCACCTGGCTCAGCGCCTCGGTCGCCTCGGCAACGATCGACCGGCCGCGCTTGGTGTCGCCCTGCTCCACCACCGCCAGCACCCGCGGAGCCCGGTGTACCTCGATCCGGCCGAGGTCCCAGGCCTCCTGGTGCGCACCTGGCCCGAGGTCCTTGTCGAGGTCGTCGTCATCCGTGAGCACCCAGCGGCCGCGCACGTTGATGAAGGTGTAGCCGAGCTCGGAGGTGACGGGCGTCAGGTCGACCTTGGGGATCTGGTAGCGCATCAGGATCCGGACCAGGTACGTCGTCCGCCCGTGAGACTTGGCCACGGCCGGGTCGAATCGCTCCTCGGCCTGGCTGTAGCCGAGTTCGGTGAAGCCGATCTCGACCAGGTTCGCGAACAGCACCTTCTGCTCGGCCCGGAGCGACCGGTCGGCCGGGTCGATGTCCTGCAGGAACAACGCCTCGTTGACGGTCTGCACGGCCTGGGCCCGGCGGAGCAGGATCGTGTCGATGGCGACCCGGCGGGCGGCGATCGCGGCGGCAGTCTTCGACGGTTTGGTGGCCTGGGTCGGGCCAGGCGCGGTCTGCGTCGCGGTGGACCTGGCCCGGGCATCCCGTTCCCGGTCTTCAACGGTGTAGACCACGCCACCCGAGACGAGCGCGACCGCCACCAGCAGCCCCACCCACCGGCGAGGCCCATGGGGCGAATCCTGAGCGCCTGGCGGTTCGGCGCTAGGGGTGGTCACACTCACGTCGGGTCATTCCTCCGAGTACCCGTCTGTCACAGCCCGGCTACCCTACTCGGTTCCCCGGATTCCACCACCGACACGCCGTTAAGCGTCGGCCGCCTTGAGGACCTTGAAGAGATCGGCTTCGGTCATGCCGACGTGCTCGAGCATGATCCGGTCCCGCTCGGGCTGGGTCGAGCCGAGGGCCGCCATCTCCTGGTAGAGCGTGCCGACCTCGGTCCCGCCGAAGCGCTCGAAGAGATAGTCGACGGCCAGCCAGGACAGCGGATACGAGCTGTCGGACTGCTGGAAGAACACTGCGTCGGCGGGCAGATTCTTCGCCTTGACCAGGTACTTCGTCCTGACTTCCTGCCGGTACTTGTCGAGCGCGAGGTTGTCCGCACCATCCATCGGCAGGAACTCGACGTACGTCGCCGCGCCCTCGACCAGCCAGCGCGGGGCATGGGCGCCGTACGGGGCGGTCGCGACATGGGTGAACTCGTGCGCGAGCGTGCGGGCGTCCACCTTCGCGCGGTTGCGCGGGTTGATGACGACGTACGAGTCCGCCCGCTGCCCCTCGCCGTTGACCTCACCGGGCAGCGTGCGGTACACCCAGGTCGCCATCGCGATCGCGTCCTCGGCGTTCTTCGGCGCGGTGTAGTCGGCGCCGCGGACGATCTTGTCGTCGAGTGCGATCACCACGCCGGCGCCGTTCCAGCCGCCCGGCCAACTCCTCGTCACCGCCTTCACCGCGCTGCTCGCCTTGCCGAGGAGGCTGTTCGCGAGAGCGTCCTGACCGTTCTCGACGACCACGAGGACCCGAGGTGCGCGTTTGACCAGCACCGCGCCGGTGTCCCAGGCCTCCTGGTGCGAGCCGCGCGGCAGCCGCTTGTCGAGGTCGGTGTCCGACACCAGCATCCAGCCGCCGTCCGGGCGCTCGGTGAAGGTGTAGCCGAGCATCGCCCGGACGGGTACGGCGTCGATGCCGCGGATCTGATACGTCATCGCGATCGCGACCAGGTACGTCGACGGGCCGTACTTCTGCGTGACGGCTTCGTCGTACTGCTGGCCCAACTGCTGGTAGACGAGCCGGGCGAACCCGAACTGGCGCAGGTTCGCGAACAGGTTTCGCTGCCGGGTGACGAGGCTCTTGTTCCCGGCGTCCACGTCGGCGAGGAACGCGGCCTGGTTGTCCTGGAGCACAGCCTGGGCGCGCTTGCTGAGCACCTGGTTCACGGCCGCGGCACGAGCGGCCAGATCGATGTCCGGCGTACTAGGTGCTGTCTTGTCGGAGCCGGCGGCACGGTCGCTCGACTGGTGCAGAGCGAGACCGCCGGCGACCGCGACGACCACGAGAACCAGGGAGATCAGCAGCGGCCAGATCCGGGTGCCTTTGGCCGCCGCGTGCCTTCTTCTCGGGGGCGACGAGTGCCGCCCCGACCCGGTCACGGGGCCGGCTCAGGCGCCGCCCGGCCGGCCGCTTGCCGGGTCGGGCTCGTGCATCGCATCACCGGAGTGCTGTGCGATCAGCTCGGTGATGTCCCGGGCCAGCTCCTGGCCGGTCAGCCCGATCTCCTGCAGTACAGCGGGACGCTTGGCGTGATCGAGGAACCGCTGCGGGATGCCGAAGTCGCGGACCGGCGTCGTCACCCCTGCGTCGCGGAGCGCCTGCGCGATCATCGACCCACAGCCACCGGCCCGGCCGTTGTCCTCGATGGTGACGACGAACTTGAACTTCGCCGCCAGCTCGACCAGCTTCGGGTCGACCGGCTTGACCCACCGCGGGTCGACGACGGTCACGCCGAAGCCCTGCGCCTCCAGCCGGTGTGCCACGTCCATCGCCGTGGCAGCCATCGCGCCGATGCCGACGAGCAAGACGTCGGTGCCGGCGCGCTCGAGGACGTCGAGCTCGCCGATCCGCTCGATCGCCTCGATGTCCGGGAACACCTCGCCCTTGGCATACCGCAGTACGGTCGGGGCGTCGGACACGTCGACCGCCTCGTTGAGCAACTCCTCGAGCCGCTTGCCGTCGCGCGGCGCGGCGAGCCGGAGCCCTGGGACGAGCTGCAGGATCGACATGTCCCACATGCCGTTGTGGCTCGGGCCGTCGTCACCGGTGACACCCGCGCGGTCGAGCACGAAGGTGACGCCGCACTTGTGCAACGCGACGTCGAGCAGCAGCTGGTCGAACGCCCGGTTGAGGAACGTCGCGTAGAGGCCGACGACCGGGTGCAGACCGCCCATCGCCAGACCGGCCGCGCTCGTCACCGCGTGCTGCTCGGCGATGCCGACGTCGAAGATCCGGTCCGGGAACTCCTTCGCGAACGCCGCCAGGCCGGTCGGGTGCAGCATCGCCGCGGTGATCGCGACCACGTCCGGGCGGCGGTGGCCGATCCGGACCATCTCGTCGGACAACACGTCGGTCCAGCCGCGCGGCTTGTTCGCCGGCCGGATCTGGTGGAAGTTGTCCTCCTCGTCCTGCTCGGCGGCGGCGTACCCGAAGCCCTTCTGGGTCACTGCGTGCACGATCACCGGACCGCCGAACGCCTTCGCGTTGCGGAGCGCGTCCTCCATCGCCTGACGGTCATGCCCGTTGATGGGACCGACGTACTTGAGGCCGAGATCCTCGAACATGCCCTGCGGGGCGAGCATGTCCTTCAGCCCCTTCTTCACCCCGTGCAGCACCTCGTACATCGGCGGGCCGACGAGCGGCGTACGCCCGAGGTTCTTCTTGATCAGTTCGAGGATCTTCTCGTACCGCGGGTTGGTGCGCAGGCTGGTCAGGTGCGTGGCCAGGCCGCCGACGGTCGGGCTGTAGGAGCGGCCGTTGTCGTTGACGATGATGACGAGCTTGAGGTCCTTGGCGGCGGCGATGTTGTTCAGCGCCTCCCAGGCCATTCCGCCAGTGAGGCCGCCGTCACCGATCAGCGCGACGACGTGCCGGTCCTCTTTGCGCAGCCGGTACGCCTTGGCCAGGCCGTCGGCGTACGACAGTGCGGTCGAGGCGTGACTGTTCTCGACGATGTCGTGCTCGGACTCTGCCCGGTCCGGGTAGCCGCTCAGGCCGCCCTGCTGACGGAGCGTGTCGAACTTGGGCGCCCTGCCGGTGAGCAGCTTGTGGACGTAGGTCTGGTGACCGGTGTCGTAGACGAGGCGGTCCGTCGGCGAGTCGAACACCCGGTGCATCGCCATGGTGATCTCGACCATGCCCAGGTTCGGACCCAGGTGGCCGCCGGTCCGCGACACGGTTTCGACCAGCACATCCCGGATCTCGGCCGCGAGATCGGTGAGCTGCTGACCGGTCAGCTTCTTGAGGTCCGCCGGCCCTCCGACCGTCTCCAGCACGCGCATCGAGCTCCTCCCGCCGGTCGTCCTCGAATGCTTGAGTCTATGCACCCCGTGCCCGGTTTCCGAACTCACAAGGGCTCTCGGGGGAATCTCACACTCCAAGACGTCCACTCGGACTGGTTAGTTCGGTCTTCACCTACAGTAATCGGCATGGAAATGGTGACCACGCTGTTCCGGAAGTACGACGGACAGCCACATCGCCTGGTGGAAGCCGTCCGGCTCGGCGAAGACGAGCACGGCCTGTGGGTCGGCTCGGTCCCCGGCACCCAGGGCCAGCGCGCCGACGGCAGCTGGGTCACCATCGACCACCACCGCGTCCGCCTCTTCCCGCACGGCCAGTGGTGGAGCGCCCTGTTCAACGACGACCCGCACCAGACCCGCATCTACTGCGACGTCACCATGCCCGCGGAGTTCGGCGTCGACACCGTCACCACCGTCGACCTCGACCTCGACATCCGCCTGATGCGCGACGGCACCGTCCGCGTCATGGACGAAGACGAGTTCCACGCCCACCAGGTGAAGTACAACTACCCACCCCAGGTAGTAGCCACCGCCCAAGCCACCTGCACCTGGCTGGCCACCCACATAACCACCACAGAACCCTTCACCACCGCCTACAAGCCCTACCTGGACCGCACCCGCGCACTGACTTCCTGAAGCGGCTGGAGTGCACCTGGGCGGGGATAGGTTGAAGGCTATGCGGGATGTGCGGGTGGTTTATCGGAAGTACGACGAGAAGTTGCATTGGCATCAGTGGATGCGGTGGCTTGGGGAGGATGAGTTCGGGGTTTGGTTGGGGGCGCCGGCGGATTCGGTGTCGCAGCGTGGGAGTGAGCCGGAAGTGGTGCACTCGCAGGCGCATGTGCAGTTGTTTCCGCGGGACAAGTGGTTCACCGCGATCTTCAACGACGAGCCGCGGTCGACGGAGATCTACTGCGACATCACCACGCCGGTGGAGTTCGGCGAGGACGTGTTCACGATGGTGGATCTCGACCTGGACGTGGTGAAGAAGCGGGACGGGTCGATCTACATCGACGACGAGGACGAGTTCGCCGAGCACCAGGTGAAGTACGGCTACCCGGCCGACGTGATCGAGACCGCCCGGACCACCTGCGACTGGTTGGCCGACGCGGTCGCGACCGAGGAACCGTTCCTGACCGTCTACAAGACCTACCTCGACAGGGTCCGGTGAACGGTCAGCGTCGAGTCCTTCAGCAGTAGCGCGCCCGGCAGCGGTCCGCGTTGGCCGGCGAACATGTCGGCGACCGGGGTGACGGTGAGGTAGAGGTTCTTCCCAGCCGGTACGTCGACCGCGATCGCAGGCAGCTCGATCGAACGCCGCTCCCCCTTCACCACCCGCTCCTCACGCAACGGCATCGTGTTGTTCTGCACGACCTTCGCAGTCAAGGGATTCGTCCCGACGCTCAAAGCGAAGAAGGCACCCGCGTCCGGCAGCAACGTGTACACGCGAGCGTCGACGCGCGGCACGCCCGCCACCGTCACCGGCCCGGCGGCGACCTTCACGCTCAGCGGCAATCCAGCCCCGGTCGGGGTGAGGATCTTGCCGAGCTTGTAGCGAGCATTGGCAGTCAGGCTCTGTTGCGTGAGGCAACGACCATCCGCGGTCGCCAGGTGATAGTCGCCGTACCCGGTCAAGCCCGTTGCCTTGCCCAACAGCTTGGTCGACATGAACCGCAAGGCGAGACCGGAGAAGCTGGACGAACCCAATGCGATCGAGCACGGGTCACCCGGGGTCGCAAAGCCGGGCGGCAGCACACTCGGCAAGGTGTGACCGCCGTTGTAACCGACGAGGATCGAGCGAGCACGCGCCCGCGGAGTCAGCGCCCGCTCGAAGTTCGCCAGACCCTGGTTGAGGTTGAACAGGTTGTCCGAGATGCCCTGACCGAACAACACCGGGATGTCGAGCTTCCGCCCCTGTGCCACGTGCCAAGCGGGCCCATTGCGCGCGAAGAACGCGTCCAGGTCCCGCCCGGCCTTCCCTGGCGGCCAAGCTCCAGTCGCAATCAGTACGACGAACGCCGCCGAGACCGCCGGTGGAAGGTGCGTACCGCCGCCGGCGTACAGCAAGGACAGCCACATCGTCCGGGCCGCCTCGTCCGGAGCGAGGCTGCCCTTCAGGTCCCACCAGGTGACCTCAGGCGCGAGCGCGTCGAACCGGGTCCGACCGCTGTCTCGCAACTCGGTGAACGCGCCGGCGAACTGGAACCCACCGCCGTACGACCCGCCGATCGCGCCGATCAGCGGATCACCGGGCCCTTGGCGAGTCACCCAGTCCAGACCGGCGACGAGGTCGACGAGCTTGATCACGTCGCGGCCCTCGAAGTCGGGGTTCATCACGTGTGCGACGCCGGTGCTCTCGCCGAAACTGCGCTGGTCGAAGCTCAGCACGCCGAAGCCCGCGTCGAGCCAGGACTTGAAGGCGGCCGGATCCTTGGTCCGGCTGCCGGCCCAGCCGTGACTGTGCAGGATCAGCGGGACGGTGTGCGTCGCGGAGGCGCCCGCGGGTTCGAAGAGGGAGTAACAGATCCGGACGGGAGTCGTCGTCCCAGGTTCCGGCACCGAGGCCACACAGCCGTCCGTGACCGCGGCGGCAGCAGGTAGCGCCACCAACGAGGAGCCGAGCACACCAAGGGCACCAACGAGTGCAGCCAAACGACGATGCATCAGCCACTCCCCGTGATCGAGGGATTCCGCTGCGCACACGCTAGACGACACCGACCACGCTGACCAGATCCCGGCTCCGCTCAGGGCGAACCGAGCCGCGCAAACCGCCTCGACGCTGCGAGACTGTGCTCCGTGCATATCGCGATCGAGGTCGTGGCCCTCGTCGCCGTGGTCGCGGCCGGGGCCGCACTGGCCCGGCGGCTCGGGATCTCGGCTCCCCTGCTCCTCGTCATCATCGGGATCGCCGCGTCGTACCTCCCGTTCGTCCCCCGGGTCGAACTCGAGCCCGAGGTCGTCCTGGTCGGCTTCCTGCCGCCACTTCTGTACGCCGCCGCGATCAGGACCAGCCTGGTCGACTTCACCAAACACCGGCGCTCGATCGGCTTCCTCTCGGTCGGCCTGGTCGCGTTCACGACGGTCGGCGTCGGTCTGGTCGCCTGGTGGCTGCTCGGTGCGGTGGCCGAAGGTCTGGGCTATGAGCCGCTGCCGTTGTGGGCCGCCTTCGCGATCGGTGCCGTGGTCGCGCCCCCGGACGCCGTCGCCGCGACCGCTATCGCCAAGCGGGTCGGTCTCCCCCGCCGGGTGGTCACCATCCTCGAGGGCGAGAGTCTGGTCAACGACGCGACCGCCCTGGTCTGTCTGCGGACGGCGATCGCCGCCGCGGCCGTCACCCCGACAGTCCTCGACGTCGGCCTCGACTTCCTCCGGGCGGCCGGCGGCGGTGTCCTGGTCGGCCTGATCGTCGCCTTCGTGCTGGCCAAGATCCGCCGGCGGTTCACTGATCCGGTGCTCGACACCACTCTCAGCCTGGCCGCGCCGTTCATCGCCTACATCGCGGCGGAGAACCACTACGTGCACGCGTCCGGCGTTCTGGCCGTCGTCGTCACCGGCCTGCTGCTCGGCCACAAGTCGCCGATCATCCAGTCGGCCAAGTCGCGGCTGTCGGAGCGGACCAACTGGCGGACCTTCCAGTTCCTGCTGGAGAACACGGTCTTCCTGCTGATCGGACTGCAGACCCGGTGGATCCTCGACGACCTGTCCGAGAGCCCGCTACCCGGCTGGCTGATCGCTGCGGCGACGCTGGCGGTGTTCGCGACCGTCGTACTGCTCCGGCCGATCTGGCTCATCCCGACCACGTTCCTGTCCCGGCGGATCCTCGGGCCGTCGCGGCCGGGCCCGGTGTCCTGGCAGAGCCTGGTCGTCGTGTCGTGGGCGGGAATGCGCGGTGTGGTCACGCTGGCGGCGGTGTTCACCCTGCCCGAGGACACCCCGGATCGCGAGGTACTGGTCTTCATCGCCCTGGCCGTCACCGCGGGCACGCTGCTGCTGCAGGGATCGACCCTTCCCTGGCTGGTACGACGGTTGCGGCTGCCCGGCCCGGACCCGGCGGAGGATGCGCTGCAGGAGGCCGCCGTACTGCAAGGTGCGCATCGGGCGGCGATGGAGAAACTGGAAGAGATCTCGACTCCGGATGATCCGCCGGATGTGATCAGGGTGCTCCGGCAGCGTGGTGAGGCGCGGGCCGAGGCCGCCTGGGAGCGACTCGGCCGGCCGGAGACCGAGTACGAGACACCGAGCGAGGCCTACCGCCGGTTGCGGATGGCCATGCTGGAGGCCGAGCGTGCGCACATCCTGAAGGTCCGGGACGCGGGCCTGGTCGCCGACGAGGTGCTGCAGCGGGCCCAGATCGCGCTCGACGTCGAGGAGTCGATGCTGGATCGCGAGGAGGCCGACGACGTCGGTGGGCAGTCGGAGGATCTGCGCGTCCCGCCTCAGGCGGGTGGTGCGTGCGAGCACCTCGAGAGCGCGCCGATGGTGCTGACCCCGAACACACCGGACGGTTGCGAGGAGTGCCTGGCGGGGGGCTGGAACTGGGTCCACCTGCGGCTCTGTCTCGGCTGCGGGCACGTCGGCTGCTGTGATTCGTCGCCGATGAAACACGCCAGCAAGCACTTCGCCACGGACCACCACCCGGTGATGCGGAGTTTCGAGCCGGGTGAGACGTGGCGCTGGTGTTTCGTGGACGAGAGGCTGGGCTGATGGCCGACTGTCTGTTCTGCTCGATCATCGCCGGGACGACGCCGGCGCAGATCGTCCTCGAGACCCCTGACGTGGTCGGATTCCTCGACGTACGGCCGGTGTTCAAGGGGCACACCTTGCTGGTGCCGCGTGAGCATGTGCCGACGCTGGTGGAACTGCCGGACGAGTTGTCCGTGCCGCTGTTCGGTGCGGCCCGGTCGCTCGCGGCGGCGGTGCGTACGGCGTTCGACGCCCAGGGATCATTTGTTGCCGTCAACAACGTGGTGTCGCAGTCCGTCCCCCATCTCCATGTGCACGTGGTGCCACGGACAAAGGGGGACGGACTGCGCGGCTTCTTCTGGCCCCGGACCAAGTACGCCGACGATGCCGAAGCAGCGGAGTACGCCGGCAAACTGCGCGCGGCCCTGGCCGACTAGCTTTCGCGCCGCGAGTCAAGGTTGAGTTTGGGCAGGTGTGAGTGACGCCGGGCGTTTGTTGTGAACGTTCGGCGTGGCTCGCGACGAAGGA
>NZ_SLWN01000017.1 GCF_004342025.1 Kribbella steppae
GGCCTCGCCCGAACCACAGAGAGACGGCGTCAGCGGGCAACCACCCCCATTTTCAGCCCGGAACGGGCCGCCCCGACAGGGAGGATCGGAGACTATTGCAGGGAATTGAGAGACGCACCCTAGACGCCGTAGATGCTCCGCAGCCAGATCGTGGTGAGGGTGTCGACGATCTCGCGGTCCGCGGTGGCCGACTTGCGGGATCTGGAGTGGTGGTAGAAGACCTCGTCGTTCATCGAGATCAGGGCCAGTGCCAGCGACTTGGCTGCGGGCGGTCCGGGCAGGGCGTGGCCGGCCGCGCGTTCGGTCTCGATCCGGTCCGCGACCGCGGTGATGAACTTCCGCGCCATGTCGCTCCAGAACTGCGTCATCGGCGCGCTGGTCTCCCGGGCCCGGGTCGCGGCGCGGAGGACGGGGCCGCTACGGCGCCAGATCGCGACCGACCCGGCGGTGGCCTCCCGCAGCGCCTCCGCGGCCGGCGAGGCGGGTGACTCGGTCCAAGCGCTGGCAGTGGCGTACAGCTCGGCGACGACCTTCTCCGCGAGCACGTACAGCACGGCCTCGCGGGACTCGAAATGGAAGTAGAAGGCCGACCGCGAGATCCCGGCGCCGGTGGTCAGATCGTCGATGGTGATCTCGGTGATGTCCCGCTCGGCCAGCAGCTTCTCGGCGGTCTCCAGGATCGCCTGCGACGTCAGATCACCCTTGCTCTGCTTGCGTCGCCGTACCCCCGGCGTCCCGTTCGACATGTGTCGATTCTCCCCGACACTCCGTCCATCCTGCACGACACCTCGTCGATTCCTCACCGCAATACCGGCGTACCGGTCCTCCGGCCCCGGAATGTCGCCGGGCGGCGCTAGGGTTGCGGACGTGGAAGCACCCCTTGCGTTGTACCGCCGGTATCGCCCGGAGACGTTCGCCGAGGTGATCGGGCAGGACCATGTCACGGCGCCGCTGCGGAACGCGTTGAGCAACAACCGGGTCAACCACGCCTATCTGTTCTCTGGCCCGCGCGGGTGCGGTAAGACCACCAGCGCCCGGATCCTGGCCCGCGCGATCAACTGCGAGAAGGGCCCGATCGCCGAGCCGTGCGGGGTGTGCAAGTCCTGCACCGACCTGGCCCGCGGCGGTCCCGGCAGTATCGACGTGATCGAGATCGACGCCGCCTCGCACGGTGGTGTCGACGACGCTCGCGATCTGCGCGAGCGGGCGTTCTTCGCGCCGGTGGAGAGCCGCTACAAGATCTACATCATCGACGAGGCGCACATGGTCACGACGCAGGGCTTCAACGCCCTGCTGAAGCTGGTCGAGGAGCCGCCACCGCACCTGAAGTTCATCTTCGCCACCACCGAGCCGGACAAGGTGATCGGGACGATCCGGTCCCGGACCCACCACTACCCGTTCCGCCTGGTTCCGCCGAAGGTGCTCGGCGACTACATGGCAACGCTGTGCCAGTCCGAGGGCGTCGCGATCGAGCAGGCCGCGTTGCCGCTGGTCGTGCGCGCCGGTGCTGGTTCGGTCCGTGACTCGCTGAGCGTGCTGGACCAGTTGATCGGTGGTGCGGGGCCGGACGGGGTCACGTACGAGCTGGCCGTCGCGCTGCTCGGGTTCACGCCCGACTCGCTGCTCGACGCGTGTGTCGACGGGTTCGCCGCGCATGACAGCAAGGCCGTGTTCGAGACGATCGAGAAGGTGATCGAGACCGGTCAGGACCCGAAGCGATTCGCCGAGGACCTGCTCCGGCGCCTGCGCGATCTGGTCGTGCTGTCCGCCGTACCGAACGCGATCATCTCCGGCCTGATCGAAGCCGCTGAGGACCAAGGTGAGCGGCTGCAGACTCAGGCCGCCGGGATCGGGGCCGCCGAGCTCACCCGGGCGGCGGACATCGTCGCGGCCGGTCTGCTGGAGATGCGCGGGGCTACGGCGCCGCGGCTGCAGCTGGAGCTCATCTGCGCCAAGGTCCTGCTGCCGGGGGCCGATGACTCGACCAACGGCATCCAGGCCCGCCTCGACAGGATGGAACGCCGCCTAGCCATCGGAGTGCCCGCTGCTGCCGCGCCGGACGCGGGGCAGTCGACCGAGTACGCGGGCGCTCCCGCGGGCGGATCGGGGCAGGACGCAGCTGCAAGCCGCGCCGCAGCACGCGCCGCCGCGGCGGCAGGCAACGCAGGCGGTACGTCGTCCGCCGGCACTGACGCGGGCGCTACGGCATCTGGCACCGCTGGTGGTACGGCGCCTGCCGGAGCCGCGAGTGGTACGGCGCCCGCGGGGGCTGCAGCTGGTGGTGCACCCGGGGGCGGTGAGGCAGCCGCAGGTTCGGCGGCTGGTGGTGGCGAGGCAGGCAGTGGTTCGCACGGAGGTGGCGTCGGGACCGCGGGCGGTAGTGCCGCGGGACGCGCTGCTGCGGGAGCTGACGTGCCGGCCGGTAGCGCTGGTGCCGGCGCGGCGGCTGGTGGTTCCGGCTCGGGTGGTGCGGCGGCTGGTGGTGTCGGATCGGGTGGTGCGGCTCGGGGTGCGGCCGGTTCTGGTGATGCTGGTGGTGTCGCGGCTGGCGCGGGTGCGAGCGGGCGGAGCGGTGCCTGGGCGGATGAGTCTGGTGCTTCGGCAACATCTGCTGCTCCGGCGGCCTCAGTAACCCCTCCTGCTCCGGCGCCGCAGTCCGCTGCCGCCGCGCCCCCGGCTGCTCCGTCGGCTGGGTCCGTGGGGCTGGCTGATGTACGGCGGTTGTGGCCCGAGGTGCTCGAGGCGGTGAAGGCGAAGCGCCGGTTCGCGTGGATCATGCTGAGCCAGAACGCGCAGGTCATCGCCATCGACGACCAGACGCTGACGCTTGGCTTGGTGAACGCCGGTGCTCGGGAGAGCTTCGCCCGTTCCGGGAGCGACGAGATTCTCCGGCAGGCGATGATCGACACGATCGGTCTGAACCGCCGCGTCGAGGCAGTCGTCGACCCGTCCACCGACCCGGGTGCGGGTGGTGGCGGTGGACAGCACGCAGGCGGCCCACGTTCCGGCGGACCGCAAGGCGGCGGTGCCGGTGCGGGATCAGGCGGCGGTTCTGGTGGCGGATCAGGCGGCGGTGCGGGTGCCGCGACGGACAGCGGTAGCTGGGGCGCGAATCCCGGTGGAGCAGCGTCCGGTGGCGCAGGAGCGGGTGGAGGTTCCACAGGCGCCGGTGCGCCTGGCACGAGCCCGTCCGCAGCAGGCCCCGGTGGGTCCGGCGTGAGCGGACCCGGCGCCGGCGGATCTGGCGCTGGTGGATCGGGTGCGAGCGGAGCAGGTGCCGGTGGAGCAGGTGCCGGTGGAGCAGGTGCCGGTGGACCAAGTGCCGGTGGACCAGGTGCTGGCGGAGTGGGTGTCGGCGGACCTGGTGCCGGCGGAGCAAGTGGTGGTGGGGCTGGTGCTAGCGGGCCTGGTGCTGGCGGAGCAGGAGCAGGCGGGGCAGGGAACTACGAGCACCCAGGGTCATCTAGCAGCTCGGCTGCGGGAGGTCCAGCCGGTGGGTCCGCTGGTGATGGTCGGGGTGGATCCGAGCCGGGCGACGGTGCGAGCGGGTTCGGCGGGCCGGGCGGTGGCTCGGGGAGTGCCGGGCAGCGGTCCGATGGGCAGGGCGCGGCGATCGCCGTACAGGATCCGCCGGACTCGGAGTACGACGACATACCGCCAGAGCCTGACCCGTGGGACGACGGTCCCGTCGCGCGCCCGGCGCCAGGAGCGCGCCAGTCAGCCGGACCGGCAACTTCAGCCCGGCCGGGGACGTCAGCTGGGCCTGGTACGTCAGCTGGACCTGGGGATTCAGGTGGGCCCGGGACCTCAGCCGGACCTGGGACTTCAGGTGGGGCAGCGGAGGTAGATCGTCGGGAGCAGGCGGCGAGTAAGCGTCGTGCCGCGGAGGCCACCGTCGCCGCGGAGCAGGCTCGCAAGGCTGCGGCGGCTCCCGCTGCCCCGGAGGTGCCGCTGACGCACGAGGAAGAGGCGGACGCGATCGGCGAGGACGACATGGTGCTGGAGGAGGACTCCCGCTCCCACACCGACCTCCTCCGCGAGACCCTGGGCGCCCAGATCATCACCGAAGAACCCAACTGACGGCCTGAACTCCCCGTCGGCGACCATCGCCGGCGGCGAGTTGTCGGTGGGCGGTGGCAGATTGCGCGTATGGGTTTCCAAGGCTGGACCGACGCGGCGTTCGACGTACTGGTCGATCTCGAGGGCGATCCGAGCCCTGCTCAGCTGGAGACGCACCGCGACGACCTGGAGCGCTCCGTCCGCGGACCGCTGCAGGAACTCTGCGATGCGCTCAATGAGAAGGACGAGTTCGGGACGTTCTGGCTGAGCGGGCTGTCCGAGCGGCCGGCCGCGTGGCAGAGCCAGCGCGCGACCTGGTGGATCGCACGCCGGATCCGGATCACGTTCACATTCGACCTCGACGGGCTCACGCTCGGCGGCGGTTCGGCGAGTCCGGCGGGCGATCAGGTGGAACTGTTCCGCGCCATGGTCGACGCCGAGGCAAGCGGCGCCGAGTTGGCCGGGCTCGTCGAACGGCTGCGCCGCAACGGTTTCGAACTCACCGGGCCGAGCAGGCTTCGCGTGCCCGGTCAGTACTCGCCTGACCATCCCCGCGCCGACCTTCTCAGGCTGCGGTCCGTCTACGCGGAGAAGCCGATCGACACCGACGACATCGGCCTGATCACGAAGGCGCTGCGGCCCCTCGTCGAGCTCGCTACCTGGTACACCGACTACGTCGTGACAACCGGCTGGGAGAAGCCATAGCCGAGAGAGTTGTGCACAGCGTGGCGCGGGTACGACGAGCGCGGAACGACGACCCTGGACCGGCTCGGTGCGGTAGGCCTGCTGGGGACGTCCACACGGGGGTGTGGGTAGCGGTGAGACTGGGCGCGCGGGATTTCCACAGGATTCACAGGCTGTGGATAAGGGTGTCCACAAGGCTGTGGACAGTTTGGGGAGACTGGTCGGTTTCTGGTTGGTGGGCGGCGGCGGGTGGGGTTGTCGGGGCGACCGGCTAGGGTTGAGGCTCAGTGACAGGTAGCGGCTCGACGAGGAGATCGCGGTGTTCGACGGTGGCGGTGCTGGCGGCTTCGACATGTCTGACTTGCTCGCGCAGGCGCAGGCGATGCAGAACCAGCTGATGGAAGCCCAGGCCAACCTGGAGAGCCAGGAGATCGAGGGCTCGGCCGGTGGTGGGCTGGTGACCGCCCTGGTGTCGGGGACCGGTGAGCTGCTCAGCCTGACGATCAAGCAGGAAGCCGTCGACCCGGACGACACCGAGACGCTCGCCGATCTGGTCGTCGCCGCCGTGCGTGACGCCTCGGAGAACGCCAAGGAGGTCGCGGCCCGCGCGATGGGCCCGCTGGCCGGTGGCATTCCGGGATTCGGCTCCGAGGGGCCTGGGTTCGGCGGCGGTTCGTCCGCGCCGGCCGGCTTCACCCTGCCCGGGGCTACGGGAGCGCCCGGCGGAAGCACCGCGGGTACGCCGAGCAGCGGTGAGACCCCGGACGAGGGCGATACCGGCTCAGGCCCGAGCGGCCCGAGCGGCCCGAGCAGCCCGAGCTCCGGCGGGACCGGGTTCGTGAACCCGGGTAGCGGGGCCGGGTCGCCCGGTCAGAACCCGGGCTGACGTGTACGAGGGGGCCGTCCAGGACCTCATCGACGAGCTCGGCCGGTTACCCGGCGTCGGTCCGAAGTCCGCACAGCGGATCGCGTTCCACCTGCTGTCCGCCGACGAGACCGACGTACGCCGGCTGGCGCATGTGCTCGTGCAGGTGAAGGAGCGGGTCAAGTTCTGCGAGATCTGCGGCAATGTCGCGGAGGAGGCGCAGTGCCGGATCTGCCGTGACCCGCGCCGCGACCTGAGCCTGATCTGCGTGGTCGAAGAGGCCAAGGACGTGGTCGCGATCGAGCGGACCCGGGAATTCCGCGGCCGGTACCACGTGCTCGGCGGGGCGATCTCGCCGATCGAGGGGATCGGTCCGGACGAGCTGCGGATCAAGGAACTGATGCAGCGGCTGGCCAGCGGTGAGGTGACCGAGATCATTCTGGCCACCGACCCGAACCTCGAGGGTGAGGCGACTGCCACGTACCTGAGCCGGTTGCTCCGGCCCATGGGGTTGCGCGTCACCCGTTTGGCTAGTGGACTTCCAGTAGGCGGTGACCTCGAGTATGCCGATGAGGTCACCCTGGGACGGGCATTTGAAGGGCGACGATCGATCGATGACTGAACCGACAGATATTGCAGAACGGGCACTGGGCACGGACTCCGAGGATCTCGCCGAGTTCGCCGAGCAGATCGCCGACCAGGTGCAGAGCTTCCTGATCTCGGTGCGCGACATCGCGGCACAGCCGGACGAGGACGGGGTCGACGAGGGTCTCGCCTCGTTGCCGTACCTGCTGCTCGAGGTGAGCCAGTTGCTGCTCGCCGGCGGCCGGCTGGGTGCGTTCGAGGACTTCGTTCCGGAGGAGCGGTTCGAGAGCGACGCCGGGCCCGACCCGGATCTGGACGCGATGCGGGACCGGCTGGCGGTGCTGTTCGAGGGTCTGGACGAGTATGCCGAGGTCTTCGACCCGTACGCCGCTCCGCCCGAGATCACCGTGAACCGGCTGTCCGACGACCTCACCGCGATCGCGACCGACCTCGTGCACGGCCTGGCGCACTACGAAGAGGGCCGGATCATCGAGGCGCTGTGGTGGTGGCAGTTCTCCTACGTGTCCACGTGGGGTGCCGCGGCGAGCGCCGTACTGCGTGCCATCCAGTCGCTGATCGCCCACGACCGGCTGGAGCCGGCCCACGACGCCGAGACCGAGGCGACCGACCGTGAGTTGGTCGAGGTCGCCGAAGAAGTCGTCCAGCGGCGCTGAATCGGAGTTATCCACAGGCGCTCAACTGACCGGCCACAAGGGGTTGCTCAGCCACTACGGTGAGAGCTCGGTTCCGGTCAGGAGGCTTGTGTGCAAGAGCAAATGGATGTGGGCGCGTCCTTCACCACCACGCGGACGCGCCCGACTGTCGTCGCGGTGTTGACGACGTTGGTCGGCCTCGCCCTGGTGCCGCATGAGTTCTCCTACACCCGGGAGACGTTTGCCATCGAAGTGGTCCTGCAGATCCTGTGCCTGGTCTGCTTGGTCGTCGCCGTCCGCAGTTGGCGCGTCGTCTTCAGGCGACCGGCCGAGTTGCGGATGACGCCGACGACGCTGACTCTGCGGCGCGGCGACCAGGAGTTGACCGTGCCGTGGGACACGGTCGGGCAGATCCGCATCGATGGCGATGCCCGCTGGCCGTGGGTGGTGGCGTGGCTCGATCCCGCTCAGAGTCCGGCCGACGTACCCGCTTCCCGTCGCAACGACGGCGCCTACAAGCTCTTCCCGATTGCCCACGGGCGATCGGTGAAGCACCGCTGGAAGGAGCTGAAGGACGTCCGCGCGGCGATCACGGGATACGGCCGTCGCTATCTCGACGCACCCTTCTAGGGCCGGTTGAATGGGGCGGTGTCTGTTTTCGAGGTGATTCAGCGGCTGCCCGATCTGGCGAGCGCCAGGAGGGTCAGCCGGGCGTTGGCGGTGCTTGATCTGGTGCTGAACGACGACGGGGACGCGAACTACTTCTCGTTCGACGCGCGGTGGTCGGAGACCGAAGAGACGGCGCTCATGCGGGACGGGTCGGGGAACGAGTACTCGATCGTGTTCTCGGCCGAGGGCGCGTTCGGGTACGGCTTCGACCACGAGTCGCCGATGTCGCCGTATGTGAATGGCCTGCGGCCCTGGCCGGGCCTGATCGACGGCGTACCGGAGGTGTTCCAGCACGCGCGGGACGACAAGGCGTTCTGGGATCCGCTGGGCACGCCCCGCGCGACGGTCGCCTTCTGGCGTACGACGGCCGACACGCACTGGCGATGTGGTCCGGTCGAAGGTGTGGACAAGGACGGCGCGGATCAACTCTTCGAGGTGCTCGCGGACGGTCGCCCCGAGGCGTACCTGACCTTCGCCGAGGACTACTACGAGCTGGCCCTCGATCTCGAGCCGGTCCGGCACGTCTACGCCCTGATGCCACTGACCGAGTACGTCGTCACGTCGCTCAATCGTCAGCGCCGCCTGTCAGATCTGTCCGAAGGCCTCGCCGAGATCGGTTACCCGCGGTCCTGAACCGCGTTAGCCTGACTCCCCGATGACAACGCACCCAGGGGATCCGGCGACGATCGGGTCGTTCGCGATCCAGGCCCGGCTCGGTCGCGGTGCGATGGGTGCGGTGTACCTGGCGCGGTCGCCCGGCGGTCGCCTGGTCGCGGTGAAGGTGGTCCGCGACGACCTGGCCGGTGACGAAGGATTCCGGGCCCGGTTCGCGCGCGAGATTGAGGCAGCGCGGAAGGTCAGCGGCGCGTTCACGGCTGCGGTCGTCGATGCCGATCCGGACGCCGATCATCCGTGGCTGGCCACCGAATACCTGCCCGGACCGACGCTGCAGAAGGCGATCGACACGTCCGGCCCGCTGATGCCTGGTGGTGTGCGATCGCTCGCCGGCGGACTGGCCGAGGCGCTCAGCGCGATCCACCGCAGCGGTCTGGTCCATCGCGATCTCAAACCGTCGAACATCGTGCTCACCGACAACGGCCCGCGGGTGATCGACTTCGGCATCGCGCGCGCCCTCGAGGACGCGAGCCTGACGGCGACCGGCGTGGTCATCGGTACGCCGGGCTACCTGTCACCCGAGCAGATCACGGGTACGACGATCGGCCCGCCGAGCGACATGTTCGCGCTGGGCGCGGTGCTGGTGTTCGCGGCGTCCGGCCGCGGCCCGTTCGCGACCGGCAACCCGGCATCGCTGCTGCATCGGATCGTCCACGAGCAGCCCCACATTCCGCCACTGCCCGATCCCTTGCAGGAGCTCGTACGCCGTTGCCTGGCAAGAGATCCCGCCCATCGCCCGACCCCCGCCGAGATGCTGCAGCTCGTGGGCTCGCCGGCGAACACCGCGGTCATCACTCCACCGGCCGCGACGATCGCCGCACCCACCAAACGCCTCCCCGAGCCGCCCATGCAGCACCAGCCACCTGTGCAGCACCAGCCACCCGTGCAGCACGAGCCGCCCGTTCAGCACCCGGCGCCCGTGCAGCACCTAGGAACTCTGCAGCCGACGCCTCCGCAGCAGACTGGCGCCATCTTCACCACCACCAGGACGAGACCGGCGATCATCGCCGTGATCACCACGCTGCTCGCCGCCATCTGCATGCCGCGTGAGACACCTACACCGGACCCGTCCGGCGTCGTGATCGGCAGCATCGCGACCGCGGTCAGCCTGTACTTCGCGATCCGCAACTGGCGCCTAGTCCTCCGGCGCCGCGTCGTACTCCACCTGTCACCGGAGGGCCTGGCCGTCACCAGGGGATACCAGCAGGCAGCCATCCCGTGGTCGTCGGTGACACGCGTCCGCATCGTCGGCGACGTCCACAGACCCTGGCTGGTCGCCTGGCTCAACCATGAAGCCATCCTGCCGACGCCAACCCGCCTCCATCACGGTGGTCGAAAGCTCTACCCTGTCGCGCACGAGCGTTCCGGCAAGCGCCGCACCCACCAGGTCAACGAACTCCGGGCCGCGCTCAACTGGTACGCCGGCCATCTGCACGACAACCACTACTAGTCCGGCAGCATCGGCACCGTCAGACCCTGATCGCGACCGAGCAGGATCCCGCGGGTGATCGCGTTCGTGCCGAACTTGTCTTTCACTGAATCCATCGCCGAGTCGAGCTCGTCGTTCGACGCCTTGTCGAACGGCAACGCCAACTGCAGTGCCGCCTCGTTCTCCAGATTGCCCACCGAGATGCCGATCATGGTGATCCCCTGTGCCGTGATCAACGGCCGCGCCGTCGACAGCAGAGCCCGTGCGGTGATCAGGATCGCCCGCGTCTGATCCGTTGCCTGGGGCAACGTATGCGACCGGGTCGCCCGGCTGAAGTCGTCGAACCGCAGCCGCAACGTCACCGTCCGCCCGGCCCGCCCCGCGGTCCGCATCCGCCGCGTGACCCGATCGACGAGCCCGGCCAGGACCGCGTCCAGCGTCGCCGGCGACTTGGGCGACCTGCCGAGCGCCCGTTGCGAACCGATCGACCGCCGCCGCCGGCCCACCTCGATCGGCCGGGGGTCGCGGTTGTGCGCCAGTGCGTGCAGATGCCGCCCCGAGGCCCGCCCGAGCATCGCCACCAACGCGGCCTCGGGCAGCATGGCGACATCGCCGACCTTGGTCAGCCCGCGGTTGCGCAACTTCTCCGCGGTCACCTCACCCACCCCCCAGAGCCGCTCGACATTGAGCGGATGCAGGAAGTCCAGCTCCCGGTCCGGGGCCACCTCCAGCAGGCCGTCCGGTTTCGCGACCCCGCTGGCCACCTTGGCCAGGAACTTCGTCCGGGCGATCCCGACCGTGATCGGCAACCCGACCTGCGACAGTACGTCGGCCCGCAACCGCTGGGCGATCTCGAGCGGCGTCCCGGCGATCCGCCGCAGTCCGCCGACGTCGAGGAACGCCTCGTCGATCGACAACCCCTCCACCAACGGTGTGGTGTTCTCGAACACCTTGAACACCGCTTTGCTGGCTTCGGAGTACGCCGACATCCTCGGGTCGACCACGATCGCGCCGGGGCACCGGCGGAGCGCCTGTCCACCGTTCATCGCGGTCCGGACGCCGTACGCCTTGGCCTCGTAGCTGCAGGCGAGCACCACGCCGGCGCCGACGATCACCGGCCGGCCGCGCAGGCGCGGGTCGTCCCGCTGCTCGACCGACGCGTAGAACGCGTCCAGGTCGGCATGCAGGATGGTTGCCGCACGCTGGTCCGACACGAACATATGTTCGCATACTCACGCACCGTCCGGATAGGGAGAATTCCGGAGGCGGCGAACCGGTTTGTCAGGACAGAATGCAGCTCATGGACCTGACGTCGTACCGCGATCTCTGGAAGACCCATTGTGTGATGGCGCTGCTGGCGTCGGCCCTGGTCGCGCGGATGCCGGTGATGGCGACGATGGTGCCGCTGGCGTTCCTGGCCAAGGATGCCGCCGGCAACTTCGGCTGGGCCGGCGTGGTGGCGGGTGCCTACTCCGTCGGGATGGCGATCGCCAGCGTCGTGTGGTCGCGTCGGGCGGACCGGAAGGGCGCGCGCTGGGTCCTGATCGGGACCGGGATGGCGTGGGGTGTCCTGATGGCCGTGGTCGCGCTGCTGCCGTACAGCTGGTACCGGGTGCTGCCGATCGCCGCCGCGGCGGCCGGGATGTTCGTCGCACCGGTTACCTCGGCCTTGCGGGCCAGTTGGCCTCGGCTGGTGCAGGGTGCGCGACTGCGCGCGATCTATGCGCTGGACGCGACCGCGCAGGAGCTTTTGTTCGTCGTCGGGCCGATGCTCGGTGCGGTGGTGGTCAGCTTCGCGAGTCCGCGAGCCGGTCTGCTCGCGTGTGCTGCGACGGCCGCCGTGGCCATCTGGTGGTTCGGCCTCAAGCAGCGGCCGGGCACGACGCAGGAAGAGACTGACGAGCCCCGGCCGACCGCGCGGCAGTTGGTGTTCCATCGGCACCGGCTGGGGCTGCTGATCGCCTTCGCTTGTATGGTCACCGGCTTCGCGTCGATGTCGCTCGGCATCGTCGCGTTCGCCGACGAGCACGGCAACCGGTTGATCGCCGGTCTGCTCGAGATGGTGGCCGCAATCGGCAGCCTGATCGGCGGTCTGGTCGGTGGCGCACTGCCCGGCCGGCGCGACTCCTACGTCTGGCGGCGGATGCTGGCGATGGCGGTCCTCGTCACCGGCTGCGTGTTCGCCACCTCGTCCGTGGTCGCCCTGGCGGTGATGCTGTTCGCGGCCGGCTGCCTGATCGCGCCGACGATCGGCGCGATCTACGAGCGGCTGGGTGTGCTGACGCCGGCCTCGGCCCGGACCGAGATCTTCGGCTGGATGCTCAGCGGCGGGATGATCGGCTCCGCCGTCGGGTCCGCCGTCGCCGGCACAGTGGTCGAGACCTTCGGCGTCCGCTACGCGTGGGTGCTGATGGCGGTGCTCGCAGTGGTGGCGACGCTGGCCGTGCTCCACGTCCCGCCCCACCGGCCGGCCGACGCCGACCTGGAAGAGGTCGCGGTCGCGGCGTAATCCACCAGGTAGCTCGCCTCCAGTACGCCGGAGCCGCCCGCGCACATCGAGATCAGCCGCAGCGCACGCCGGTCCCCGAACAGGGGAGTGCCGAAGCCTGCCTGGACCGGATGGATGAGCAGCGACACCTCGTCGATCAGCCGCCACCGGAGCAGCGAACGGACCAGCTTGACGCTGCCGACGACGTGGATGTCGGCACCCGGCACGTGCTTCAACGCCCGCAACACCCGGTGCGGATCTCCTTGCAGTACCTCGGTGCGCGGCCGCGCGATCACCGGCCTGGACGTGATCACGAGCTTGCGAGCCCGATCAAGCGGCACGACGGCATCGTGGTAGCGGGCCACGGAGGCGGCGTACTGCTCGAACGTGCTGCGTCCGAGCAGCACCGTCTCCGCCCCGGTCACCAACCGGTCGAGCACACCGGTCAGGCCGGACTCGGGCAGCCAGTACTCCGGCCGGTCCACGATCCCGTCCTCCGACATGCACAGCCTGGCGACGATGTTGCGCATTCATTGCTCCTCTGGGTCTCCTTTACCAACCCAGATGCAGCAACCGGGCGAAAGGTTAGGCCGGGGCGTAGACGGTGTGCAGGACGCCGGTGGTGAAGGTTGTGCTGGACAGGAGTTGCAGAGGGATGTGCTCGCCGCCGTCGAAGAGGCGAGTACCGGAGCCGAGCGCGATCGGGTGGACCAGCAGGTGCAGCTCGTCGACCAGCTTGGCCCGCAGCAGGGCGCGGGTCAGCGTGAGGCTGCCGCTGATGCTGATGTCCTTGCCCGGGCCGGCCTTGAGTTCGGCCACGGCCTCGACCAGGTCGCCCTCCAGCAGAGTGGAGTTCGGCCAGGCGTCGACGTTGTCGAGCGTGCTGGAGACGACCAGCTTGGGCGTGCCGTTCATCACGTCGGCGCCCTCGGCCTCGGGGTTGTGCGGCCAGTAGGAGGCCAACTCCTGCCAGGTCTTCCGGCCCAGCAGCATGGTGTCCGAGCGGGACCAGATCGCGCCCACGGCGGCGCCCATCTCGTCGTTCCAGTACGGGAAGTGCCAGGTCGCGGGGGCCTCCCCGATGCCGTCGAGCGAGATGAACAGGCCGGCGATGATCTTCTTCATGGTGGTGACTCCTCGGTGTCAGCGGTTGCTTTCACCCACGCGTCGACCCGCACCCGTCCGGATCGACACTTAGTCCGCGGAAATCTTTCGGCGGCCGCGGCGGATCTCGGTCTCGAGGGCGTCGAGCCGGTTGGTCCAGAACTTGCGGTAGCGGTCCAGCCAGCTGTCGATCTCCCGCAGCGGCCCGGGGTCGACGGCGTACAGCCGCCGGGTGCCGTCGACGGTGACGGTGGCGAAACCGTTGTCGCGCAGCACCTTGAGGTGCTGGGAGACGGCGGGCTGGCTGATGCCGAACTCGGCGCCGATCGCCGCGGCGATACTGCCGGCCGGCAACTCGCCGTCGGCCAGCAGTTCCAGGATCCGGCGCCGGACCGGATCGCCGAGAATGTCGAACGCGTGCACGGATCGAAGTATTTCAGTGATGACTTATATGAACAAGGGGCCGCACCGGCCGGACGGTTTCCGGCTGCCGTCGACCCGGGCCGTGGAACCTTCCGGCGTGGTCCGGATCGGCCGGACAGGCGGCCCGGGTGCTGGTCAGCGGGTAGGCAACGAACGAGTCACGGCTAGAATGAGGCCCGAGACTACGCCTGGTGCAACGCCGCACGGCGTACCGCAACCAGTGGTTTGAGGAGACACACCTGTGGGACGCGTCGTGCACAAGTACGGCGGTTCTTCGGTCGCCGACGCCGATGGCATCAAGCGCGTGGCCCAACGGATCGTCGCGACAAAGAAGGCCGGGAACGACGTGGTGGTGGTCATCTCCGCCATGGGCGACACCACCGACGAACTGATGGACCTGGCTCAGCAGGTCTCCCCGCTGCCCCCGCCGCGCGAGCTGGACATGCTGCTCACCTCGGGTGAGCGGATCTCCGCCGCACTGCTTGCGATGGCGATCGCGAACCTGGGCTACGAGGCACGCTCGTTCACCGGCTCGCAGGCCGGGGTGATCACCACGTCGGCGCACGGGAACGCGCGCATCATCGACATCACGCCGGGCCGGATCGAGGAGGCGTTGGGCGAGGGCCACATCGCGATCGTGGCCGGTTTCCAGGGCGTCGCCCAGGACACCAAGGACATCACCACGATGGGCCGTGGCGCCTCCGACACCACCGCGGTCGCACTGGCCGCCGCGCTGGAGGCGGACTACTGCGAGATCTACACCGACGTGGACGGCATCTTCACCGCGGACCCGCGGATCGTGCCGGCCGCGAAGCAGATCCCGAAGATCTCCTACGAGGAGATGCTCGAGATGGCCGCCTGCGGCGCCAAGGTGCTGCACCTGCGCTGCGTGGAGTACGCGCGGCGCTACAACGTCCCTGTCCACGTGCGTTCCTCCTTCTCGCAGAAGGAAGGCACCTGGGTCGTCGATGCGAAGGAACTGGATCAGATGGAACAGGCGATCATCACCGGTGTGGCGCAGGACACGAAGGAGGCCAAGATCACTGTGGTCGGCGTCCCCGACAAGCCCGGTGAGGCCGCCCGGATCTTCGAGACGGTCGCCGGCGCCGAGACCAACATCGACATGATCGTGCAGAACGTCTCGGCGGTGGCCACCAACCGGACCGACATCTCCTTCACGCTGCCCCGCGCCGACGGCGCCCGGGCGATGTCCGCGCTGGCAAGGATGAAGGACGAGGTCGGCTACGAGCAGTTGCTGTACGACGACCAGATCGGCAAGGTGTCGGTGATCGGCGTCGGCATGCGCTCGCACCCGGGCGTGTCGGCGAAATTCTTCTCCGCGCTCGCCGACGCCGGCGTGAACATCGAGATGATCTCGACCTCGGAGATCAGGATCTCGGTGGTTATCGACGAGAACCTTGTAGACGCAGCCGTCACAGCGGCGCACACTGCATTCGACCTGGACGACGAGCACACCCAAGCTGTCGTGTACGGAGGAACTGGACGGTGACCCCTGTGAGCGCTTTGGACAACGAGACCGAGGACCGGACGGGCCTGCCCTCGCTGGCGGTGGTCGGTGCGACCGGCGCCGTCGGGACGGTGATGCTGGCCCTGCTCTCGACCCGCGAGAACGTGTGGGGAGAGATCCGGCTGATCGCGTCCGAGCGCTCCGCGGGCAAGAAACTCAAGGTCCGCGGCGAGGAGGTCGAGGTCGTCGCGATCAGCGAGCAGGCCTTCGACGGCATCGACGTGGCGATGTTCGACGTACCGGACGCGGTGTCGGCGCAGTGGGCCCCGATCGCGGCCGCCCGGGGTGCCGTCGTGGTGGACAACTCCGGCGCCTTCCGGATGGACCCGGACGTCCCGCTGGTGGTGCCCGAGGTGAACGCCGAGGCGGCCCGGAACCGGCCCAAGGGCATCATCTCCAACCCGAACTGCACGACGCTGTCGATGATCGTGGCGATGGGTGCGCTGCACCACCGGTACGAGCTGGAGCAGTTGGTGGTGGCGTCGTACCAGGCCGCCTCCGGGGCCGGGCAGGACGGGATCGACGCGCTCTACGACCAGCTGATGAAGGTGGCCGGCAATCGCGACCTGGGCACTACGCCGGGCGACGTACGGCGGGTGATCGGCAACGACCTCGGACCGTTCCCGGCGCCGCTGGCGATGAACGTCGTACCGTGGGCCGGCTCGCTGAAGGAGGACGGCTGGTCCTCGGAGGAGCTGAAGGTCCGCAACGAGTCGCGCAAGATCCTCGGTCTGCCCGACCTGAAGGTGTCCGCGACCTGCGTCCGGGTGCCGGTGATCACCACCCACTCGCTGTCGGTGCACGCCCGGTTCGCCCAGGAGGTCGACGCCGACGGGGCCCGCGAGGTCCTGCGGGACGCGCCCGGTGTCCTGCTGTTCGACAACCCGGCCGAGGGTGAGTTCCCGACCCCGGCCGACGTGGTCGGCACCGACCCGACGTGGGTCGGCCGGCTGCGCAAGTCGCTGGACGACCCGCACGCGCTCGAGCTGTTCGTCTGCGGCGACAACCTGCGCAAGGGTGCCGCCCTCAACACCGCTCAGATCGCCGAGGTCGTGGCGAAGGAGTTCACCGCCGCTGCCTCGTAAAGCCTTGAAACAAAGGGCTCCCGGCGCGTGCCGGGAGCCCTTTGTTGTATACGGCAACTACAGCCAGTTCTCCCGTGCGGCGTGCAGGGCGAGCTGGAAGCGGGTGCTGGCGCCGGTGCGGTTCATCAGGCGTTCGAGGTAGCGGAAGAAGGTACGGCGGCTGATGCCGAGCGTGCGCGCGATGGTGTCGTCCGCGGCACCGGTCGCGAGCAGGGCCAGCAGTCGGCGCTCGATCGGCTCGAGCCGATCGTCCTCGGCGCCGACCGAGGCGTGCAGCGGCAGCGCGTTGCGCCAGCACAGCTCGAACATGCCGATCAGCGCGGTCAGCAGGCTGCTCGGCCGGATGATCAGCAGCGACCGGTTCACATCGGTGTCGCGCACCGACATCGACACGAACGCGATCGACCCGTCGATGATGGTCAGCTTCGCCGGTACGTCGGGCAGCACCCGGGCCTGCTCACCGGCCTCCACACACGGCAGGATGTTCTCGGTCAGGTAGCCCGGCACCTCGACCGACTCCGGCGAGTACACCACCCGGTAGGAGACGCCGCGCTTGAGGTGCTCGATCTCCTCCTGGTTCGGGCCGCCGATGTAGTACGGCGGGGAGTCGATGGCGAGGATCTCCCGCTGCGCACCGCCCTTGATCTGCCGGATCCGCTCGACGATCGCGTTCCCCGTGACCACCTCGATCAGGTGCGTGGTCGACTCGTTGTGCACGGTCCGGCGGAACTCGTCGTACGCGTTCAGGACCTCGATCCGGGCCTGTTTCAGCTCGGACTCGCGGCGCAGCGTCATCGCCTCCAGACCGGCGTCCGGAGGCACCGGCAGGTACCGGGAGTGGTCCGAGCCGGACCGCCGGGCCAGGCCGGCCTGCACCAGCCCTTTGAGGGTCGCGTCGATACTCTCGGCCCGGTCCGGGACCGCCTCGTCCAGTTCGGTGATCGACGACGGGCCGGTCCGCAGCAGGTGCTGGTAGACCTTGATCTCGTCGTCGTTGAGCCCGAGCACACGTAGGTGGTCGGCACGCTCCGTGTCGGTTGTGCTCACAACCCTCGCCTCCCTTCCGAGCGCGGTCACTGTCCGCTACCGCCCCTCCAGGGTAAGGCGGGCGTTCCAGCGCAGTATGCACTGTCCGTATCGTCGTGAATGCGCCTAGCGATATTTGTTGTCCTGTCAGCATTTTTGTGCCGTGTCACCATCTGGCCACCATTTCCGCGCAGTTGTGAGCGAGAATTGAGGTCCAGCAGCCTGGCGACGGACCACCTGAGCGCCGCCAGGCTGCTGTTCCAATTCTCGCCCGAGTTCGCTGCTACGTCAGCGGAGCCCGTTTCGGTTGGGTCTCGATCCCGGCGCATCGGTGCCCTCGCACTCCCGTGCCATCACCGGCTGTGCTGGAGGGTGTACAAACTGTGCATCTCCATCGTGAGGCCGATGAGGAGGAGAGTCCGATGCGACCGGTTCCGCAGCACGCCGCCGCTCGCTTCGGCGCTGCCGTCCCCAGTGTTCCGGCGCGGCACTTTCCGCCGGAGCAACTGCCTTCCTTCACCGGCCTTGGGCCTGACCCCACATCCCCTGCGTGCTGCGCGGCACTCGGTGGCACCTGCTCGCGACTGCAGGGGATGTGGGGACAGGCCCATGGCGCGATGACCGCCGCCCTGGTCATCGTGCCGGCCGATCCGGTGTGCGCCCGGTTCGCTTCCGCCCATGGCGGACGGGTCCCCGGATCGTCGGTGATGGCCGTGTCTTCCCGGACGCGGCCTAGGCCCCGGGAGGTGCTGAGCGGAGCTCCGTGGATGGTGAGGCTGTCCATGGGGAGCGGGGACCTGATGTCCCCCGCCCGGCTCGCCCCGGCCAGGAAGCACCCCTGGGGCCCCACCGGTAACACCAGTCGCTAGGCCCACCGGCTTCACAGCCACGGTGGGATCTGTCACCCCGCCCGGGGGCAACTTCCACCCGGCGCCAGGCGTCGTACCACTGAATTGACCGCGATTTTAAGTTGATCGCTGTTGTTCGCGTGGCGTCCCCGCGAGCATGAAGCCGTTCGTGTTTTCGTGCTGTGGCAGGCGTTTTGGCCGTCGAAGGCTGTCAAATGTATATTCCGGATAACGATCGGCGAAGGGCGACCCACCGCGCAGCCGAAAGTCGGCACGTCGGAGAGCGGCACGACGTTTCGTAGCCGTCTGTACGTCGTTGCTCACTATGGAGGACCACTGTGTCGTCGGTATTGACGCCGATCCGCTACTCTGCTTCCCGGTCTGCGTGGCCCGCCGTCGTACCGGGCGGCAGCCGCCGAGCCCCAGTCGGATACCGGGCAAAGAGAGGCGTCGCCTGAATGAACGCGACTAGCGTCGACGAGGAGTTCAACCCGTCGGTGCATGTGTACGAACCGCACAAGGTCGGCCTGCCGGCGCTGCGTCCCTACTTCAAGGCGCTGTGGCAACGGCGGGAGTTCGCGGCCGAGATGTCCCGGACGAACATCCGGGCGGCCAACACCAACACCTTCTTCGGACAGGTGTGGCTGGTCCTGAACCCGCTGCTGCTGGCGGCTGTGTACTACCTGCTGGTGGACATCATCGCGGGCGGTTCCAGCAAGACCGACGGTGCGGAGCGGTTCGCCCACATGTGTGGCGGGCTGTTCGCCTTCTACTACTTCTCCGGTGCGATGACGGCCGGAGCGGCCAGCGTGGTCGGCGGCGGCAAGCTGCTGATGAACCAGTCGTTCCCGCGGATGCTGCTGCCGCTGTCCGCGGTGCGGACGGCGTTCTTCCGCTTCCTGCCGACGCTGGTCGTGTACTTCGCCATCCACCTGCTGATGCGTCAGTCGCTGCACTGGGAGATGCTGCTCGCTCCGGTCTTCCTGGTCTACCTGACGATCTTCGCGGCCGGGATGGGCATGATCTTCGCCGCCCTGCAGGTGTACTTCCGGGACACCACGAGCTTCCTGCCCTACTTCGTCCGGATCTGGCTCTACCTGTCTCCGGTGCTCTGGTTCGCCGAGGACGCACCGGACAAGTTCAAGGGATTCATCCAGTACAACCCGCTGTACGCACTGCTCGGCGGCTGGACCGACCTGCTCGTCCGCGGTGACATCCCGGCGTGGCAGATGTGGGTCGGTGGGGCGTTCTGGGCGCTCCTGGCCTTCGTCGTCGGCTCGTTGTTCTTCATGTCGAGGGAGCGTGAGTTCGTTGTCCGTCTCTGAGGCAGAGAAGAAGCGCGTGCAGAAGACCCCGTCGGGTATGCCTGCCGTCAAGGTGCAGGACGTGTCCATCACCTACCGGACCACGTTCGAGCGGGTGCCCACCTTCAAGAGCGCGCTGGTGCGGTTCGGCCGCGGCGAGCGTGCGGTCCGCGAGGTCAACGCCGTCCAGAACGTCTCCTTCGACGTCGACCACGGCACCACCATCGGCATCATCGGCGCGAACGGCGCCGGCAAGTCGACGCTGATGCGCGCGATCGCCGGCATCCTGCCGCCGACCTCGGGCCGGATCGAGGTGCACGGCCGGGTCTCCACGCTGCTGTCCCTCGGTGTCGGCTTCAACGCGGCGCTGTCCGGCCGGGAGAACGTCGTCCTGGGTGGCCTGGCCGCGGGGCTGAGCCGCAAGGAGATCCAGGCCCGGTACGAGGAGATCGCCGAGTTCGCCGAGCTCGGTGACTTCATGGAGATGCCGATGCGGACGTACTCGTCCGGCATGTTCAGCCGCCTGGCCTTCTCGGTCGCCGTCCACATGGACCCGGACATCCTGCTGATCGACGAAGCGCTGTCCGCCGGTGACGCGTCGTTCAAGACCAAGGCCGCGACCAAGATGAAGGACCTGGTCACCAACAGCCGGACGATGTTCCTGGTCAGCCACGCGATGAGCAGCGTCCGGGACCTGTGCAACGACTGCATCTGGCTGCACAAGGGCAAGGTGATGATGCGCGGTGAGCCCGACGAGGTGATCGCGGCCTACACCAAGTTCCTCCAGGTCGGTGAAAAGGAATCCGTCTCTCTCGAGGACCTTTGACCATGCCCAATTCCGGGTCACGCAGTACGGCACCGGACGTGGGGATCATCACGACCGGTCACGACGTCGCCGATGCGCGCTTGCACAAGATCACCGCGGCCCTGCAGCACCGGGGCCTGAGCGTCGAGCTCTGGGGCCTGGGCGAGGCGGCCGGTGGTCCGGCCGGCGCCGAGATCCACGCAGGCCCTCGGGGCAACCTGGTCCAGCGGCTGGCGCGCACCGCTGTGCTGCCGTGGCGGACCAAGGCCAAGGTGGTGATGACGGTCGACCCGGACATGATCCCGGTCACCCGCCTCGTCACCACCCTGCGCCGCCGCAAGATGGTCGCCGACGTGCACGAGGACTACGACCGGCTGCTCGCCGACCGGGCCTGGGCGAAGGGGCCGGCCGGTCTCCCGGCCCGGCTGATCGTCCGGGCCGGCTCCAGGCTGGCCGCCGGCGCCGACCTGACCGTGGTCGCCGACTCGCACCTCGCCCCGCACGAGGCGAAGCGGCGACTCGTCGTCCAGAACTTCCCCCACGTATCGTTCCTGGCCCCGACGCCACCGTCGGGTACGCCGCGGGCCGTGTACGTCGGGGACCTGCGGGCCAGCCGTGGTCTGTTCGACATGGTCGAGACCGTTGCCGCGGCGACCGACTGGTCACTCGACCTGATCGGCCCGGTCGCACCCTCGGACCGGGACGAGCTCGAGGTCCGGATCGAGAAACCCGATCTGGCCGGCCGGGTCCGGCTGCACGGGCGCCAGCCACCGGCCGACGCCTGGCGGATCACCCAGGGTGCCTGGGCCGGGCTGGCCATGCTCCAACCGACGCCGGCGTTCGTCGAGGCAATGCCGTCGAAGATCTACGAGTACCTCGCCAGCGGTCTTCCCGTCCTCTCGACCCGGCTGCCCCGGCAGACGAGGGTGATCGAGGAGTCCGGTGGCGGAGTCCTGGTGGACTCGGTGACCGAGGCGGCCGAGACGCTGCGGCGCTGGTCCGCGGATCCTGGTGAGCTGGAGAAACTGCGCGACCACGCGCTTCAGTGGGCGGCCGACCATCTGCCCGCGACCACGCCGTACGACGAACTGGCCGACGCGATTCTCGACTTGCTAAGAGGAAGTGAATGACCCGCCCACATATGTTGTACGTCGCCTGGGGTTTCCCGCCCTGCCGAGGCGGCGGTGTCTACCGGGCCCTGGCCACGGCCAACCGGTTCGCCGCGCTCGGCTGGAAGGTGACCGTGCTGACGGCCGAACGCGAGACCTTCCACCGGTTCACCGGTGCCGACCTCACCCTGGAGGAGCGGGTCGACCCGTCGGTCGAGGTCGTCCGGGTGCCGTTCGAGTGGCCGATCCTCGAGGCCGACCTGCGCAAGTGGTCCAAGGCCCGCGCTTCGAACCCGAAGCTGTGGAGCAAGTGGCGGACCAAGCAGGATCAGATCCCGTTCCCGGAGACCGGGTACGGGCCGTGGCGCTCGATCATCGAGAAGGCCGCCGAGCGGATCCACCAGGCGAACAAGGTCGACCTGACCGTCGCCACCGCGAACCCGCACGTCGCGTTCACCGCGGCTTACCACCTGCACAAGAAGCACAGCGTGCCGTACGTGATGGACTACCGCGACGCCTGGCTGCTGGACGTCTTCACCGGTGACCGGCTGCACGAGCCGAACAGCCGGGCGGCCAAGTGGGAGAAGAAGCTGGTCGAGTCGGCCCGCGAAGTGTGGTTCGTGAACGACCCGATCAAGGACTGGCACGAGAAGCTCTACCCGGCCCACGCCGACCGGATGCACACCGTTGCCAACGGCTTCGATCCGGATCTGGTCCCGGATACGCAGGACCGCGGCCCGGTCACCGACCGCCCGCTGGTGTTCGGGTACGTCGGCACGGTCTCGCCGAAGGTGCCGCTGGCCGAGTTCGTCCAGGGCTGGCAGATCGCCCGCTCGTCCTCGGACGAGATGGCCGGCGCGAAGGCCAAGATCCACGGCTACCTCGGGTACTACGCCCAGCCGCGGGCAGACATGCTGGCGACGATCAACAACGCCAACGACGACGGGGTCACCTACGAGGGCCCGGTCGGCAAGGCGGAGATCGCCAAGGCGTACGACGAGTTCGACGTCCAGCTGCTGATGCTCGGCAAGGGTCGCTACGTGACCAGCGGCAAGGTGTTCGAGTACCTCGCGACCGGATTGCCGGTCGTGTCGGTGCACGACCCGGAGAACGCGGCGTCCGACGTACTGCGTGGGCACCCGTTGTGGTTCCCGGTGACCGAGGTGACGGCGGAGGCGATCGCGGCCGCGCTGGTCGAGGCGGCGCACGCGGCCCGGACGGCCGACGAGGGGATCCGGGCCAAGGCGCGGGAGTTCGGTGCGTCGTACCGGCGGGACCTGCAACTGGATCCGCGGATCGAGTCGCTGGCCGCTTCGGTGAAGGGGGTCAAGGCGTGAAGAACGTCGTACTGCTGAGCACGCGCCGGCTTCCCCCGGCGTACTTCGACACCGTCCGTGCGGATCTGGGTGGAGACCCGGACCTGACGCTCGACGTGGTCGGCTGGGTCGCCCCGGCCGGGCCGGTCGCGGACAAGGTCCACAGCTTCACGTTGATCGGACCGGGCCGGATGCCGGTTGCTCCGCCGCCCGAGCCGGTGGCCGAGACCGACCCGACCGAGGAAGCTCCGGACGCCGTGATCGCCCCCGAGGCGGTCGCCGAGCCGGAAGCCGTTGTCGGTGAAGCCGAAGTTGCTCCGGCCGCGGCTGAGGTTCCTGCTGATGCGGCGGATGAGGCCGCTTCCGCTTCCGTCGCTGCCGCAGCGGAAGACGTTTCCAGCCAGGCCGGTACTTCCACCACGCCGCCTGCGGCGAAGCCGCGGCCTACTGGGGCGAAGCGGGTTGTCAAAGCTGTGCAGTGGCGGTACCGCAGGGCCCGGAAGGTCGCCGGGCGGATGTTGCCCAAGGCAATTAAGACGTCGGCGCCGGTGAAGTTCCTGCGCGGGAACCGGGCCAGCAAGGATCTCGGCAAGACCTACTGGGGCCGGATCCTGACCCGTCGCGACGTGCTGACCACGATCGAGCAGGCCGACGTCGTCGTCGCCCTGGACGCCGGTGCGATCTGGGCCGGCTGGAACCTCGGTCAACGCCGGGCCGGCACCCCGGTGGTGCTCGGGATCCCGGCCGCCCGCCGCGAGCTGGACCAGCTGAAGGCACCGGCAGGTAATGGGTGATTCGATGACGGTGTCGCGTTCGATCCGCGAGCACCTGCCGGCGCCACTCGCCCGGACCGCGGGAGCGGTCCGGCGGCGCCTGCGCGGCTTGCGGTACTCGTACGCACAGCTGCCGGCGTTCCCGCCGGTGGCGACGACCCCGGTGCGGATGCTGGTCGGACCGACCAACTCCGCCGGTCAGGGCCACGCCTGGGCACAGGCTGCCCGGACCGTGCCCGGGGTCAGCGCCGTCTCGTTCGCCCTGCACCGCAAGGGGCAGTTCCAGTTCAGGACCGACTACGGCGTCCCGCTCGCGTGGTTCGGCCAGCCTCGCTGGCAGCGCGCGCAGGAGCAGCACGTCGTCGGTTCCTACACCCACGTCCTGGTGGAGTCGCTGCGCCCGATCTTCGGTGCGCGCGGCTTCCCGGACGCCTCCGCCGACATCGCCGCGCTGCGCGCAGCCGGTGTCAACGTCGGTCTGCTCTTCCATGGCTCCGACATCCGACTGCCGAGCCGGCACGCGAAGCGCGAGCGCTGGTCGCCGTTCATCCCGGGTGACGACCTGACCGAGCGGCTGGAGTCGCAGGCCCGCCGGCACGCCGAGCTGGTCGAGAGCCTCGGCCTGCCGGTCTTCGTGTCCACGGTCGATCTCTTGGACGACGTACCCGACGCACAGTGGTTGCCGGTCGCAATCGACCCGGGTCCGTGGCAGCAGGCGGCTCGTCCGTTGTTCACCGGTGAGCGTCCGGTCGTCGTACACGTTCCGTCGAACGCGCAGCTCAAGGGCACCGACCGGATCGACGCCGTCCTGACCGAGCTGCACGACAGCGGCGTACTGGAGTACCGGCGCATCACCGGCGTACCGCACAACGGGATGCCGGCCGTCATCGGCGACGCTGACATCGTTGTAGACCAACTGAGAATCGGCCTGTACGGCGTGGCGGCGGCCGAAGCCCTGGCCGCCGGGCGGATCGTCGTCTCGTACGTCGGTGACGCCGTGCGCCAACGGGTGCGTACTCTGACTGGGCGAGAGGTGCCGATCGTGGAGGTAGACCCCGACACCCTGGGTGATGTCCTCACCGGCCTGATCGCTGATTGTGACGCCGCCGCCGAGCGGGCGGCCGCCGGCCCCGGCTACGTGACGGAGCTGCACGACGGAAGCCGCTCGGCCGAAGCACTCACCAGCTGGCTCACTTCGAAGGAGACTTTGTGACGTCCCGCATCGCGCCATCCGCTGACGTCGACGACAGCGCCCAGATCGGCGACGGTTCGTCGGTCTGGCACCTGGCCCAGATCCGCGAGAACGCGGTCCTGGGAGAGAACTGCATCGTCGGCCGCGGTGCCTATGTCGGGACCGGGGTCCGGATGGGCGACAACTGCAAGATCCAGAACTACGCGCTGGTCTACGAGCCGGCCTCGCTCGAGGACGGCGTGTTCATCGGCCCGGCCGTGGTGCTCACCAACGACTACTTCCCGCGCGCGGTCAACCCGGACGGTTCGCCCAAGAGCGGGCACGACTGGGAGCCGGTCGGTGTGACCATGAAGCAGGGCTGCTCGCTCGGTGCGCGCAGCGTCTGCGTGGCGCCGGTCACCATCGGCCGCTGGGCCACCGTCGCCGCCGGTGCGGTGGTGACCAAGGACGTGCCAGACTTCGCGCTGGTCGCCGGGGTACCGGCCCGCCGGATCAAGTGGGTCGGCAAGGCCGGCGTTCCGCTGCTCGCTGTCGGGGACGGCGAGTGGAAGTGCCCGAACACGGGCGAGATGTACATCGAAACCGACGGACGGCTGCGGCCGGCCGGTGAAGACATGGAGGAGAACTGATGGTGCAGCCGATTCCGGCCGCGAAGCCGATCATCGGGAAGGAGGAGCGCGAAGCCGTCGACCGTGTGATGCAGTCCGGGATGCTGGCCCAGGGCCCCGAGGTGGCGGCGTTCGAGCAGGAGTTCGGCGCAGCGCTGGTCTCCGGCCGGGCGTGCGTCGCGACCAACTCGGGCACGTCGGGTCTCCACCTCGGCCTGCTGGCCGCCGGCGTCGGCCCCGGTGACGAGGTCATCGTCCCGTCCTTCACCTTCGCCGCGACCGCGAACAGCGTTGCGCTGACCGGCGCCACCCCGGTGTTCGTCGACATCGAGCCGACGTACTTCTGCCTGGACCCGGTCGCGGTCGAGGCAGCGATCACCGAGAAGACCAAGGCCGTCATGCCGGTGCACCTGTTCGGTCACCCGGCCAACATGACCGCGCTGCAGGCGATCGCCGACAAGCACGGCATCCAGATCTACGAGGACGCCGCGCAGGCGCACGGCGCGACCTGGAACGGCGCCCCGGTCGGCACCTTCGGCGAGTTCGCCATGTTCAGCCTCTACCCGACCAAGAACATGACGTCCGGTGAGGGCGGTATGGACTCGGTCGCGAACCCCGAGATCGAGCGCCGGATGCGGCTGCTGCGCAACCAGGGCATGCTCAAGCAGTACGAGAACGAGCTCGTCGGCCTGAACAACCGGATGACCGACCTGCACGCGGCGATCGGCCGGGTGCAGCTTGGCAAGCTGGCCGGCTGGACCAAGCAGCGGCAGGAGAACGCGGCCTTCCTGGACGCGAACCTGCAGGGTGTCGCCGTACCGGCAGTGGCCGCCGAGGCGACCCACGTGTACCACCAGTACACGATCCGGGTGACCGAGGGCCGCGACGCCTTCGCCGACGCGCTGCGCAACGAGTACGGCGTCGGCTGTGGTGTCTACTACCCGATCCCGAACCACCGGCTGCCCTCGTTCAAGCGTGAGCTGGACCTGCCGGAGACCGAGAAGGCCGCGGCCGAGGTGCTGTCGCTGCCGGTTCACCCCTCGCTGTCCGAGGAAGACCTGAACCGGATCGTGGCCGCGGTGAACACCGTGGCGAAGGCTGGTGCGTGAGATGGCGAACCTGAAAGCCGGACTGATCGGCCTGGGCATGATGGGGCGGCACCACGCACGCGTGCTGGCCTCCCTCGAGGGCGTCGACCTGGTCGCCGTCGCCGACCCGGGTGGTGACCAGTTCGGCGTGGCCGGCGGTCGCCCGGTGTACGAGAACATCGAGCAACTGATCGCGGCCGGGATCGACTACTGCATGGTCGCGGTCCCGACCCAGTACCACGCCGAGATCGCGAGGGCGCTGGCCGAGGCCGGTGTGCACGCGATGATCGAGAAGCCGCTGGCCGGGTCCTCGGCCGAGGCGACCGAGATCGCCAAGGCGTTCGAGGCGGCCGGCGTGGTCGGCGCGGTCGGTCACATCGAGCGGTACAACCCGGCGCTGCAGGCGCTCCGGGTGCGGCTGGAGAACGGCGACCTGGGCGACATCTACCAGATCACCACCCGCCGCCAGGGCCCGTTCCCGTCCCGGATCGCCGACGTCGGCGTGGTGCTCGACCTGGCCACTCACGACATCGACCTGACCGCCTGGGTGACCCAGTCGCACTTCGCCGCGGTGTCCGCGCAGAGCGCGCACAAGAGCGGCCGGCAGTACGAGGACCTGATCGCGGTGACCGGCCGGCTCGAGGACGGCACCGTGACCAGCCACCTGGTCAACTGGCTGTCCCCGATGAAGGAGCGGCTCACCGTCGTCACCGGTGAGAAGGGCGCCTTCATCGCCGACACGCTGCTGGCCGACCTGTCCTTCCACGCCAACGGCACGGTCGCCACCGCGTGGGACGACGTCGCGCACTTCCGCGGTGTCAGCGAGGGCGACATGATCCGCTACGCGATCAGCAAGCCTGAGCCGCTGCGCACCGAGCACGAGGCGTTCCGCGACGCGGTGCTGGGCAAGGAAGCCGATATCGTCACCCTGCAGCAGGGTCTGAGCACCGTCCGGGTGGCCGAGGCCGTCATCCAGTCCGCTGCTGAGGACCGCACCATCAAGGTCGCCGGGGAGTCCGCCGAGTCATGAAGGTCCTGAGCGTCGTCGGGGCACGACCACAGTTCGTCAAGCTGGCACCGGTGGCGGAGGCGTTCGCCGCCACCGAGCACCAGCACGTGATCGTGCACACCGGCCAGCACTACGACAAGAACATGTCCGACGTGTTCTTCGCCGACCTGCGGATCCCGGCCCCGGACGTCCACCTGGGCGTCGGGTCCGGCAGCCACGGGGTCCAGACCGGCTCGATGCTGTCCGCGATGGACGCCGTACTGGACGAGCACAAGCCCGACTGGGTGCTCGTGTACGGCGACACCAACTCGACGCTGGCCGGGACGCTGTCGGCGGTGAAGATGCACCTGCCGGTGGCGCACCTGGAGGCCGGGCTGCGGTCGTTCAACCGGCGGATGCCGGAGGAGCACAATCGGGTCCTGACCGACCACGCGGCCGACATCCTGCTGGCTCCGACCCAGGTGGCGATGGACCACCTGGCGAACGAGGGCCTGTCCGACCGGGCGCGCCTGGTCGGCGACGTGATGACGGATGTGTGCTTCCGGGTCCGCGACGCGGTGACGGACGACTCGTTCACCCTGCCCGAGGGTCTGAAGCGCGGTGAGTATGTCGTCTCGACCATCCACCGGGCCGAGAACACCGACGACCCGGCCCGGCTGGCCGCGATCGTCGACGGTCTGGCGGCGGCCGGTGCGCCGGTGCTGCTGCTGGCCCACCCGCGGCTGGTCGCCAAGTGCGCCGAGCACGGGATCAAGCTCGAGCGTCCGGACGGTTCGCTGCACGTCCGGGAGCCGCTGGCCTACCCGGAGATGGTCGCGGCCGTGCTCGGCTCGGCCGGTGTGGTCACCGACTCCGGCGGCCTGCAGAAGGAAGCGTTCCTGCTCGGCCGGGTCTGCACCACGCTGCGCACCGAGACCGAATGGGTCGAGACCCTCGAGGACGGCTGGAACGTCCTCACCTCCGACGTGAGCAAGCTGCCCGAACTGGCCGCCCGGCCGGTACCGGCAGCCAACCGCCCCATGCCCTACGGAGATGGCCAGGCCGCCGGCCGAGTCGTCGCCGCCCTAGCGGAGTAACTACGTGACCAAAGCCGCCGAAGAACAGAGCCAGCCGCCCACCCCGGGCTCTCCGGGGCCGGCGGCTTCGGCTGTTACGTCCGACAACTCCGCTGTGGCGACCGACAGTGGTCCGCCGCCGGGCGCTCCGGTCAGTGCGTTCCCGGGTGAGTCCGGGGCGCCGCCGGCCGAGCCGCGCAAGTGGCTGCCGCGGGTGGAGTCGCTCACCGGTTTGCGCTGGTGGGCGGCGTTCTTCGTTTTCGCCCACCACATGACCAACCTGGCGCCGCTGCCGGTCTGGAAGTTCCTGAAGTACGGGACGTCCGGGGTGACGTTCTTCTTCGTGCTGTCCGGTTTCGTGCTGACCTGGTCGGCCCAGCCGGGAACGAAGATCCGCACCTTCTATCGGCGCCGGTTCGCCCGGATCTTCCCGCTGTACTTCCTCACCCTGGTCGCGGCGATCTTCGTGTTCTACCGGTTCGAGCCGCCGACCGGGATGTCGTGGATCAAGCCGGTCTCGGTCACCGTGCTGGTGCTGTCAGGGTTCCTGCTGCAGGGCTGGTCGAACAACCCGACCATCCTGTACGGCGGCAACCCGGCCGGCTGGACGCTGTCGGTCGAGGCGTTCTTCTACGCGTACTTCCCGTTCTTCTGGCGGGCCACGGAGAAGCTCAAGGTGGCCGGCGGCCTGATCCTGTGTGCCTCGGTGATCGTCCTCGGCGGGGCCTACCGGTTGGCGCTGTTCCATTGGCCCGACGTCGTACCCGTGCTGCCGCAGCCGGTCCTGCACTCGGTCGCGTTCCTGTTCGGGATCGGCCTCGCGATCACGCTGCGGTCCGGCTGGAAGCCGCGGATCCCGGTCTGGTTCGCGTTCCTGGTCACCGCCGGCGGGCTGTACACCCTGTACTACTCCGGTTTGCACCCGGCCAAGGTGCCGTTCGCGATCACCATGGGCCTGTGCCAGAAGGAAGTCCTCACGCTGCTGTACGGCTTCCTGATCTTCGCCGTCGCCTCCCGCGACATCCGGGGCGGCCGCTCCTGGCTGCGCAGCAAGCCGCTGGTCGCGCTCGGCCAGTGGTCGTACGCCTTCTACCTGGTGCACGCCACCATCCTGTACGCGATCAAGGAGTACCACGGTGTCGCCGGGCCGATCGGCTGGTCCAACCTGACCTGGTACGCCGGTGTCTGCGCCATCTCGATCCTCGCCTCGTGGCTGCTCTACAAGTTCGTCGAGCACCCGCTGGAACGGAAGCTCCGAGGCCCCCGATGAAGAATCACTACCTAGTGGAGTTCCTGTGCGTGTCAGTGTTGTTGCCTTAGGCAAGATCGGGCTGCCGTTGGCGGTCCAGTTCGCGGCCAAGGGTCATCAGGTCGTCGGCGTCGACATCAACCCGAAGACGGTCGAGCAGGTGAACGCCGGGCAGGAGCCCTTCCCGGGTGAGGCACACCTGGCCGAGCTGCTCGCCGAGACCGTGGCCGACGGCCGCCTGCGGGCGACCACGGACTACGCGGACGCCATCCCTGGCAGCGACGCGGTCGTGCTGGTGGTGCCGCTGTTCGTCGACGAGAAGACCGGTGAGCCGGAGTTCGGCTGGATGGAGGGCGCGACTCGCTCGCTGGCCGAGCACCTGAGCCCGGGCACCCTGGTCAGCTACGAGACCACCCTGCCGGTCGGCACCACCCGGAACCGGTGGAAGCCGCTGCTGGAGGAGGTCTCGGGCCTGAAGGAGGGCGAGGACTTCCACCTGGTGTTCTCGCCGGAGCGGGTGCTCACCGGCCGCGTCTTCGCGGACCTGCGCAAGTACCCGAAGCTCGTCGGCGGTCTGTCCGAGGAGGGCGCCAAGCGCGCCATCGCGTTCTACGAGGCCGTGCTGGACTTCGACGACCGCCCGGACCTGGAGCGCGGCAACGGCGTCTGGGACCTGGGGTCGGCCGAGGCGGCCGAGCTGGCGAAGCTGGCCGAGACCACCTACCGCGACGTCAACATCGGCCTGGCGAACCAGTTCGCCCGGTTCGCCGGTGAGAACGGCATCGACGTGCACCAGGTGATCGAGGCGTCGAACTCGCAGCCCTACAGCCACATCCACCGGCCCGGTATCGCGGTCGGCGGCCACTGCATCCCGGTCTACCCGCGGCTGTACCTGTGGACCGACCCGGAGGCAAGCGTTGTCCGGGCCGCCCGCGAGGCGAACCTCGGCATGCCCGACTACACCGTCGGCCTGCTCGAGGGCGCGTACGGCGACCTGGCCGGAGCCAAGGTGGTCGTGCTCGGCGCGGCGTACCGTGGTGGTGTCAAGGAGACCGCGTTCTCCGGGGTCTTCCCGGCCGTGGAGGCCCTGAAGGCCCGTGGTGCGGAGGTGTCCGTGCACGACCCGCTCTACACCGACGAGGAACTCCAGCAGCTCGGCTTCACGCCGTACGCGCTGGGTGCGCCGGTGGACGCGGCTGTGCTGCAGGCTGACCACGCGGAGTACGCGCAGCTGACCCCGGCCGAGCTGCCGGGCGTGAAGGTGCTCGTGGACGGCCGTGACCGCACTGACCCGGCTCGTTGGGCGGGCGTGCGCCGGATTGTGATCGGAAGGTCGGTTCGACAGTGACGACTGCCGACCTGCGGGTCGTGATGATGGTCGCAAACGACGTCACCAACGACAGTCGGGTCCGCAAGGAGGCCGCGGCACTGGCCGAGACCGGAGCAGAAGTGACTGTGCTCGGAGTCTCGGCGAGCGGTCTGCCGTCGAGGGAGATGCTCGACGGCGCGCTGATCGTCCGGGTGGCGGTTCCGTTCAGCCTGCGGGAGGAGCGGAAGCGGAGCCGTAAGGCTCGCCGGGACTGGCGGCCGCCCTTGGTGGGATACAAGCACAGGTCGACGTACGTCGCCCGCAGCCAGCGGATCCAGGCCGAGCTGAAGGAGCTGAAGGCCGACTCTGGTCATGCCGTCGTGGCGGCCAAGTCGGGCCAGGGCAATCCGCTCAAGTTCAAGGCCGGCGTGGCCACCCGGTTGCTGCGCAAGTCCCGCTGGCAGGCCGCGAAGAAGGCGACCTGGGTGCGCAAGGGTGTCGGCAACAAGGCCGACGCGCCCTTCAAGTTCAGCTGGCGCGCGTACGACGGGGTGATCCACCGGCTGCCCTGGCCGGCGCCGTGGCGCAAGCTGCACCCCGAGGCGCTGGACCTCGAGATCGCCTTCGGTGACCTGATCGATCGCCTCGAGCCGGACGTGGTGCACGCGCACGACATGCACGTGATCGGTGTCGCCACCCGCGCCGCCGGCCGGGCCAAGCTGCGCGGCAAGCACCTGAAGGTCGTCTACGACGCGCACGAGTACGTCGCCGGCCTGTCCCGGTACGGCGCTCGCACCCGCCGGTCGATCGCGGCGTGGGCCAACCACGAGCGCGAGTACATCGGCCAGGCGGACCGGGTGATCACGGTCAGCCCGGCGATCGCGCGGACGCTGCAGCAGGAGCACAAGCTCGGCCACGAGCCCACGGTGATCATGAACACGCCGAACCCGGCGGACGTGTCGGTCGAGGTGTCCGACATCCGCAGCCGGATCGGCCTGCGCGCCGAGGTGCCGCTGCTGGTCTACAGCGGTGGTGTCACCCGTGCCCGCGGTATCCACACCGCCGTCCAGGCGCTGGTGGATCTGCCGGACGCGCACCTGGCCGTCGTGTGTGTGCCCGGTGTCGCGACGGACGCAGTACGGGCGCTGCAGGCTCAGGCTGCGGCACTCGAGGTACAGGACCGGTTGCACTGCCTCGACCCGGTGAAGCCGGACGAGGTGGTCGCGTTCCTGCGGACGGCGGATGTCGGGCTGATCCCGATCCTGCGCTACCCGAGTCACGAGATGTCGCTGCCGAACAAGCTGTTCGAGTACGCCTTCGCCGGTCTGCCGGTGGTGGTCAGCGACATGCCGAGCATGAAGGAGTTCGTCGACCGGACCCGGATCGGCGAGGTGTTCGTCGCGGCCGACGCGCACGATCTCGCCTCGAAGGTGCGCACGGTCCTCGGTGACCTGGACACCTATCGCGAGCGGGTGGCCGACCCTGGCTACCAGCAGGAGGTCTCCTGGTCCGGACAGGCGGAGAAGCTGCGCGGTCTGTACGGCGAGCTGGTCGGCCGTCAACTGGAGGTCATCCAGCCCGGTGGCCGGCCGGTCAAGGCGCAGCGCCGGTTGCTGCTCGGTCCGGTCAACAGTGCCGGCCAGGCCTGGCTGTGGGCGACCGCGCTCGAGCGTGAGGTGCCCGATATCAAGGCCGAGTCGCTGACCACGGGCAGCGGCGCGTTCGACTTCCGGGTGCACCGCACGGGGACGTACCGCCAGTACCGGTCCGACCTGCGCTGGCAGCTGGAGCTGACGGCGTACACGTTGCGCGAGGTCACCCACGTGCTGTTCGAGGCCGGCCGGCCGATGTTCGGGCAGCAGCGCGGTCAGATGTGGACGAACGACGTACCGATGCTGGACCAGGCGGGGATCAAGCACGGCCTGGTCTTCCACGGGTCGGAGATCCGCGACCCGGCGCAGCACCGGGCCCAGTACAAGTGGTCGCCGTTCCGGAACGCCGACGACGAGCTGACCGTTCGTCTGCAAGCTGCGAACGACCTGATGCGCACGCACCTGGAGGACTACGAGGGGACGGTGTTCGTCACCACGCCGGACCTGCTGGAGTTCGTCGACAACGGCATCTGGCTGCCGCTGACCGTCGACACCGAGGAGTTCAACTCCTCCGCGCCGGTGCTGGAGCGCGAGGTGCCGGTGGTGCTGCACGCGCCGTCGGCCAGTGCGTTGAAGGGGTCGGCGTACGTCGACCCGGTGCTCACGGACCTGGATGCGCGGGGCCTGATCAAGTACCAGCGGGTCCGGGGCGTCCCGCACTCCGAGCTCGCCGAGATGGTGCGCAACGCCGACATCGTGGTCGACCAGCTGCTGCTCGGCTCGTACGGCGTCTTCGCCTGCGAGGCGATGGCGGCCGGCCGGGTCACGGTCGGGCACATCGCGGACCCGGTCCGCGACCTGCTGCCGACCGACCTGCCGATCGCGGAGGCGACCCCGGACGACCTGTCCGAGGTGATCGAGCGGCTGGTCGCCGAGCGCGACTCGGCCCGCAAGATCGCCGACGCCGGTCCGGAGTACGTCCGCGAACTGCACGACGGACACAAGTCCGTTGAGGTGCTATTACCGTTCCTCGACGGCAGGTGACATGCGGGTTCTGATGATCGCGCAGTCCCCGATCGCCGGGGACTCGCGGATCCTGCGGGAGGCCACGGCTCTGGTCGCGGCCGGTCACGAGGTTCATGTGATCGGCCGTGATGTCCCGGACGGCTTCGAAGTCGGTCCGGGGGTCACGGTCGAGTCCGTCTCCCGCTCGGCCGGACTGCGGGGCACTAACGGTGGTCCCGCGGTCGGCCACGGCCGGAACGGGCCCAAGGTGCTGATCCAGCGGTTCGGCCGGTGGCTGCTGCTGCCGGAGCACCGCAACCGGACCGAGAAGCAGTGGCGGACCGCGGCGGCTCCTGTCGTGGCCGCCGCCGGCCCGTTCGATGTAGTCCACGCGCACGACTTCAACACCCTCGAGCTTGCGGCTGCTTATGCCGAAGAGTGGTCGGCGGCGTTGGTCTACGACACACATGAGCTGTGGTTCGACCGCGCTTTGCCTGGTCGGCCGACGCCGTTGTGGCGGGCCCGTGGGCGGCGGTTCGAGGTTTCCCTTGCCAGTAAGGCGCGCTTCGTCATCACGGTGTCCGACGGCATCGCGCGCCGGCTGCACGAACGTGGGTTGGCTGACGTTCGCGTCGTACGCAACACCTTCCCGCGGGCTGACGACGTACCGCCGGCGCCGGACCGGCCGGAGGGTCTGCTGTACGCCGGTCGCGTCGGGGCTGGGCGTGATCTGCCGACGGTGGTGGCCGCGGCGCGTCAGTTGGCGCCGTTCCGGACCGTGCTGATGGGGTCGGTGGATCCGAACTACCGACTGGATCTCGGGCCGGTGGAGACGGTGGCGGAGCGGTCCATCGACGAGGTGGACGACACGCTCCGCTCGTACGGCATCTCGCTCGTCACGTTGACGAACACCTGCGAGAACCACCGATTGGCGCTACCGAACAAGCTCTTCCACGCGGTCCGCGCCGGGGTCCCGGTCGTCGCGGCAGACCTGCCGGAGATGCGTGCAGTCGTTACGCAGTACAAGCTCGGAACCCTTTACACATCAGGCGATTCGGCGTCGCTGACCGCAGCCGTCCGCGAGCTGATCGACAACTACACCACGTACACCGACGGCATCCGCTCAGCCGCCGCAGACCTCAACTGGGAAGCCGACTCGGCCACTCTAGTAGCCGCCTATTCAGAGCTTGCGCGCTGACTCAACCCAGCCGACTCCTCTTACTGACCCGCCCGCCCCGGCCGAAAGCCGGGGCGGGCGGGCTCTTTCGTAGTAGTTAGCGAGAAGCCTCGACCATCTGGCGCATCAGCTCGACCGGATCCTTCTCCGGCTCGGGCTGGGCTAGTTGGGTGGAGGGGATGCGGGACTGCGGGACCTCAGCGGTCTGCAGTGCCGCGGTGTAGCCGGTCAGCGGCAGGGTCAGCGAGGACCGCGCCGGGTCCAGTGTGACGGTCGCGCCGGTGAACGGGATGGACGGGTTGTCCGGTTCGACCGTGAGGACGAGACCGAGCCGGTGGCCGGCCGCGAACACCACGTCGTCCGCGTTTAGCTCGAAACTCAGGTCGTACCACGTGCCGGACTGCAGTGATTCCTTGGAATACAAGGACTTGTAGTGCCCGACATCCGCCAGCGTTCGCACCACCACCGATGTGTCCGACACCGCCGTGTTGATCTGCGTGTCGGCGTAGCAGCCGGTGTCGGCCTGGTTCCCGTCACCCCAGCACACACTGGTGTCCGGGACGTTGGTGACGTTCGTGTAGCGGTTCGCCGTACCGTAGTCGACCAACCGCGCCTTGATGCCTGCGGCAACTTTGTTGACCTTGGCCCGCACGGACACCTTGCCTGTGCCGGTGATCCGGACCGCCTTCTCCAGTTCGTCGCTCAGGAACACCGCGCGATCCGGCCGAGCGGTGGTCGGATCGAGTACGACGCTGTCCTGGGACGGATCGTCGGTCCCGGTGAAGCTGACCGGGTCAGTGGACGCCGTGGCGATCGAGAGTCCACCGGTGTTGGCGCCGGACGCGTTGCTGAGCTTCAACGTGGTCTGCCGCGCCCCGACGGCGGGCCAGCGCGGCTCGTCGTAGAAGGTGCCGTCCTCACGCTGGACGGTCGCCTGCGGAGTCTGCATGACGCCGTTCTGCAGGCCCTGCAGCCAGTAGTCGAACCATGGGTGCAGCTTGTTCACCCACTCGTCGCGGAAGCTGAAGCCGTCCAGGTGGACGCCCTGGTGCAGGAAGATCTTCCGCGGCACGTTGTAGCGGGCCAGCTGGTCCCACCACTCACCGAAGTGCCGGGTCTTCACGTTCTCGTCGCCGAGGCCGTGCACGACGTACACACTGGAGTGCACGTTGCGCGCGTCCAGGTTGTAGTTCCGCGGATCCCACCAGTTGCTGTAGCTGCCGGTGCGAGTGTCGGAGTCCTGCTCGATCTCGTTGGTCAGCTCTACGCAGCGCGGTGACGCGTCGTTGCTGACGTAGTCGTGCAGGAAGCCCATGTACTCGTCGTAGAAGGGCACTCCGAAGCTGCGGGTGTAGTCGTACCAGCTGGAGATCGCGGCGATCGGGACGATGGTCTCCAGGCCGCGGACGCCGGTGCTGGCGACCGAGTTGGCGATGGTGCCGTTCCAGGAGACACCGATCATGCCGGCCTTCCCGGTGGACCAGTCGGCCCTGGCGCTGCTGCCGTCGGCGTTGTAGCCGGGCACCCGGTTGTTCAGCCAGTCGATCACGGCCTTGGTGCCGCGTACCTCCAGGTCCGCGCCGACGTCACTGCAGCCGGTCGAGCGGAATGTGCCGGGCATGTCGACGAACGCAACGGCGTACCCGCGTGGCACGAAGTAGTTGTCCAGCCAGCTGCCGAACACCTGGCGCACGCCGTTGCCGTCGAAGTAGGCCTTGTTGTCCTGGGCGTAGTACGGCGACGCCTGGATGATCACCGGGACGTCGACGCCGGCCTGAGCCGCTTCGCCGGGCCGGATCACATCGACGGTGATCCGGTCGGTGATCCCGTTGGCGTCCCCGTCGAGCTTGGGTACGTCGACCTCGATCCGCTCGTGGATCGCGTTGTCGTAGTCGTAGGCCGCGACCGTGGTCGTGCCCTGGACGAACGGTTTGGCCGGTACGGCGGTTGGTCCGGCGGTCGCGGTCAGCGAGGCCAGTGGGGCCAGCGCGGCGACGACCAGAAGGGTGATCCCGGTCCGGAACCGTGTTCTGCGCATACGTGTCTCTCCCCTGTGGGCGGTGGGTGGGACACACCTCAGCCCTCCCTCGACAGGGCCGTTGTGGTGGACCGCACCTTACGCAGAACCGGACTCCTTGTCTGCACAGATCTCACCCGCGCGATCACTTCCTGTACACAACACGGGAAAAACTTCGCGAGTGATCTCCGCATCTAGCTGCGTAGGGCACGTAACCAGAGGGAGCGTGGGGCACGCGTGGCGACGGCTGACGGTGGCGGGGTTCGGAGTGGCTCTGCCCGCAACTTCTCGGGCACGCGCTGCATCGAGGTGAGCGAGACCGGCTGACAAGGGGAGGACCAGATATGTGGCGACGGATGACGGGCGTGGGGTGTGGTGCTGTCCTTTCGCTGGGGGCGGTGATGGCACCGGCCGCGGAAGCCGCGGTGACAGCGCCTTGTACGACGTGGGTCGGGTCTGTGACGTCTGCGGGCGCGCAGACCTTCAAGGCGGTCAGCGCGACTGCTCCGCCGTCGCTCACGCGCTCGACCACGAGTGCGGGTGTGTATGCGCCCGGGCAGGTGCGGATCGCGAGTCACTTCGAGGACTACCCCAAGTCCGGTGCCGGGAGTGTGCGAGCCGGTTACGTGGTGATCGGAGACGCGCTGTACCACTCGGCGTACGCCGTCGACGGCACCGACAACGTCGAGCCGCCGGGGCCCAGCCTGCAGCGGATCGGCGGTGGCTGGTCCAACTTCAGCCTGGTCGAGTGGTCGGCCTACGACGCCGGCGCCGTCGGGCCGCGGACGGAGCTGTACGGGCTCCGCAAGGACGGCGTGCTGGTCCGCTGGCACCAGCAGGACAACGGGTGGCGCAGTACCGGCTCGTACCCTGGCTTCGGCGCGGTCAAGACGATGACGCTGATCAGCAAGCAGCCGACGTACGACACCTTCCTGGCGAACACCAAGGGCGGCGCGCTCTACACCATCCGGATCCCGGTGACGTCTCCGATGAAGCCCGTGGTGAAGTCGGTCCGAACCCGGACCTGGCAGGGCTTCGAAACCCTGACCGCGTCCAAGTGCGGCCAGTACGGCACGCTTCTCCTGGGCATCGACAAGGACACCAAGACAGGCTTCCTGTACGCCGTCGGCCGCGCGAACGGCACGTCCACGGTGATCAAGGGCCTCGGCCAGGTCTCCACCACCTTCCCCGACCCGGTGGACTTCCGCTGGTCCCCACCCAGCTTCGCCGACAACCTGAACGGGGAGTAGCCCGACTCCGCTACTTCCGCCGGGCTCCCAAGCTCCAGTCCGACCTGCCCGAGGGTGATTGAGTCGCGAGGAGGGTTTCCAGGGCGGCTTGGGTGGGTGGGTCGGCTGGGGTGTACGTCATGACGTATTGGCCGTCGTCGCCGGGGAGTTGGAGGGACTCGAGGGAGAAGGTGAGGCGGCCGGCGGTCGGGTGGTGCAGGACCTTGGGGCAGTGGGCCGGGGCGGCGACGTCGTGGGAGGTCCAGAACCGGGCGAACTCCGGGCTGGCGGCGGTGAGGTCGTCGACCAACGCCGCCAGCTCCGGGTCGGTGGTGTAATCCGCCGACGCGCGCCGGAGATGGGCGACCGCGGCCCAGGCCACTGCTTCCCAGTCCTCGTAGAACGTCCGTGCTGCCGGATCGAGGAAGTACAGCCGGACCAGGTTGCGCTCGGCCGGTTCGAGGGCGGCGAAGTCGGTGACGACGGCAGCGGCACCCGGGTTCCAGGCCAGCACGTTGCCGAGCCGGTCGACCACGATCGCCGGGACATCGCGGAGCGCGCTGAGCAGCGCTTCCAATTGCGGACGTACGACGGCAAGCGGCGCCCGCGGGCGTGGAGCCGGACCGGCCAGCGAGCGCAGATGCTCCCGCTCGGCCGCAGTCAGTCTGAGCGCGTCGGCAACAGCCGTCAGGACGGCGTCCGACGCGTTGTCGGCGCGACCCTGCTCCAGCCGGACGTAGTAGTCGACGCTGACGTTGGCCAGCACGGCGACCTCTTCGCGACGCAGGCCGGCGACACGGCGGTCGCGGCCGGGTGGCAGGCCGACGTCCTGGGGGCGGACGCGGGCCCGCCGGGTCTGCAGGAACTCGCCGAGCTGGGGACGCACCACTCAAGTATTCCTGGCCGGACAAGGACCTGGGTGGTACTGCCAAACCTAGGAAGAAGCGACCCTTCTGAGGCGTCCCCGCCCGCCGGAGGGTGGGCGCATGACAACCTCACGTATCGCCCTCGTCACCGGCGCCGCCAGCGGGATCGGCGCCGCCATCGCCACCCGGCTCGCCGCCGACGGCGCTTCGGTCGCCTTGCTGGCTCGCCGCCGCGACCGCCTGGAGAAGCTCGCCGCCCAGATCTCGGAGTCCGGCGGTACGGCGCTCGTCGTACCAGCCGATGTGACCGACCCCGAAGAGGTCGCCCAGGCGGCGGACCTCGTGCAGGACCGCTTCGGCGACCTCGATCTGCTGGTCAACAACGCCGGGATGATGAAGGTCGTCCCGTTCGGCGACGGGTCCGCCGCGGACTGGCGTCGTACCGTCGACGTGAACCTGGCCGGCGTCCTGACCGTCACGCACGTGTTCCTCCCGGCGCTGAAACGGTCGGCCACGACCAGGACCACCGACCTGATCAACGTGTCGTCGCTCGCCGCCGACCGCTTCATGCCAGGGATGGCGGCATACGGCGCCTCGAAGGCGGGCGTGAGCTACCTGACCCGGGCGCTGAGACAGGAGCTCGCCAGTGAGGGAATCCGGGTGACCAACGTCGAGCCCGGGATGATCGACGGCACCGAACTCGCGGACCAGTTTCCCGAGGAACTGCGGACGATGGTCGACGAGCTCCGCACCAGCCTGCCCGCCGTACCGCCGTCGGAGGTCGCCGAGCTGATCGCGTACGTCGTCGGTCGCCCACGCGAGGTGAACCTGCCAGACCTGATCATCCAGCCGTCGAAGGAGATCTAGGTGAGACTTACGAGGCCAACTGCTCTCGTGTGTTGTGACCAGGGGTGGTCGGTTCGGCACCGGGTTCGGGCGGGTTGATCTCAGCCCACACTGCATCGAGGGAGAGGCCGAGGACATCGGCGATCGCAGCGATGGTCGGGAAGGCAGGGGTCGCGACCCGGCCCGTCTCGATCTTCCGGAGGGTCTCCGGTGAGACGCGTGCGTCGAGCGCGGTCTCGAGCATCGAGCGCTCTCCCCGGGCGCGACGCAGGAGGGCGCCGAGGCGCTGTCCGCGCTCGACCTCTGCGGGAGTGAGCGGCAATCTGACCATGGGACCGATTCTAGCACCGGGATAGTATGGCCGGTATAGTTATTGGTTGCGAGAAGGGTGCCGCATGATCGAGATCCTGAACCCCGCCGAACTGGCCCGAGCAAAGGACACGGGTGCGCTGGTCGCCGGCATCTTGCAGACACTGAAGCGCCGTAGCGCGGTCGGCACGAACCTCCTGGACATCGACCGGTGGGCCGAGACCATGATCGCCGAGGCCGGAGCGCAGTCCTGCTACGTCGACTACGAGGCGTCCTTCGGCCGCGGGCCGTTCGGCCACTACATCTGCACGGCCGTCAACGACGCCGTGCTCCACGGAATGCCCTACGACTACACGCTTGCCGACGGCGACCTGCTGACACTCGACCTCGCCGTCTCCCAAGGCGGAGTCGCTGCAGACTCGGCGATCAGCTTCATCGTGGGCGAATCGAAGCCGCCGGAGAGCGTCGCGATGATCGACGCGACCGAACGCGCGCTGTCCGCCGGGATCGCCGCGGCCGGCCCCGGAGCTCGCATCGGTGACATCTCCCATGCCATCGGCTCCGTCCTCAGTGAGGCTGAGTACCCGATCAACACCGAGTTCGGAGGTCATGGCATCGGATCGACGATGCACCAGGACCCGCACGTTTCGAACACCGGGCGACCCGGCCGTGGATACACACTGCGCCCTGGGCTGTTGCTCGCACTGGAGCCGTGGGTGATGGCGGACACCGCTGAACTCGTCACCGATGCCGACGGATGGACGCTCCGAAGTGCGACCGGCTGCCGGACAGCACACAGCGAGCACACGATCGCCATCACCAACGACGGAGCCGAAATCCTCACCCTGCCGAAGTAGGTGCGGCTGTGAGCTCGGAGCGACCCTGACTCTAGGCAACGAGGTGCAGCTTGACCTGGGCGACGCCGACCTCGACGCGCTGACCCCAGCCGACCGCCAGGGTGTCGGACTCCATCCCGTCGCCGAAGACCACGAGGTCGGACTCGGCCGTGATCGTCAACGTGTCGGGAGCCTTCACCAGGCCTTCGGTGTTGTCGGTCCCGGTCGCCGGTGACGGCCACGCCTCGCGGACGAACCAGCACAGCGCCGGATCGGTCGGCGACGGGAGGGCCAGCGGGCTCCGCCGTTCCTGCCAGGCCGACCGGCACCAGCCCGTCGAACCCGTACCGGTGCCGACCAGGATTCCCGACGAGGACTGCCTCTCCGCCAGGCTGTCCGGCGAGCTCAGCCGGTAGCGCGCGGACTGGTGTGTGTGGTGTCCGATGTAGACCTCGTTCAGTGCGATCAGCTGCTGTCCGTCATCGGTGCTGGCGGCAACCATCGTGCGCTCCACGACGTGCCGCTCGTGCAGCAGTTCGGCGATCGCGGCCGGTTCGTGCGGCACGAGCACGCCGGGATTCCGGGCCGGCTCGGGATTGATCCCGATCACCGGCTGGCCGTCGAGGTACTTCGCCACGTTCGCGACCAGACCGTCCTGGCCGACCGCGATCACCACGTCCTCCGGCCCGAACCCGAACCGGTCCAGGTCATTGCGCTCAGCAACAGCACGCCGCCAGTCCAGTGGGATCGCGGCCGACACCATCGCCAGCGCATCCTGCTGGGCTTGGTGCCGGGCGTCGAGCTCGGCCAGATCGCGGCCGCGGCCGGCCAGGAAGAAGCCGGCCTGCTGCCGCGTCCCGTGCCGGGCGACCAACTCGGTCAGCTCGGTCGCCCGGTGCACCAGCACCGCCCGGGGTGGCAGGCTCATCGTGCCGCCTGGCCATTGGTCAGCTTGCTCAGCAGCGGGGTGAGCAGGTCCGGAGTCAGATTGAGCGTCCCGATCTCCGGCAGGGCGCCCTGTTTGATCGCCATCGCGAGGATCGTCCCCTGGTCAAGCTCGGCGTACGCGTCCAGCATCGCCTTCTCCGCGGCGGCTTCGGCGGCGCCGATCACCCGCTTGGCATCTGCCTCTGCCTCACTCAGCGCCCGCTTGCGACCCGCGGCGGCGGCAGTCTCGATCTGCCCGGCCGCGGCCACCTCGGTCGCCCGGAGACGCTCGTTCTGACCGCGCTGGTTGACCAACTGCTCCTCGCGCCGGGCCAGCTCGATCTGGTTCTGCAGCTCGTTCTCCGCGATCGACCGCTCCCGCTCGACCGCCATCGCCCGCCGCTCGTACGTCGCCTTGTCCGCTGCCTGCTGCACCATCTCCCGGGTGGGAGTCTGCAGCGCCTTCTCCACATCCCGCTCAGCCCGTACGGCGACCACGCGGACGTCCTCGACGCCGATGCCCAGACCGGTGAGTCGCTGATCCGCGCGCAGCCCGGTGCCGACCGCCTGACGGAGCGCAGTCATGCCCTCGGACAGCGCCTCGGTCAGGCTCATCCGGGCCAGCAGGTCGAGTGCCGTCTGCTGCGCCAGCTCGGTCAGCAGACCACCGATCTGCTCCAGCGGCGTGGCCCGCCACAGCCCGGTGTCGGGGTCGATGCCGAAGTCGAGTCGGACCGCGGCCAGCCCGGGGTCGGTCATCCGGTAGGCGACGGTGGCCTGGACGGCGACGTCCTGGAAGTCCTGCGTCCGGCCGTGGAACAGCAGCGGCTGCTCGCGGTCGTCGATCGGGATCTCGCTCAGCGACGAGTTCATCGCGCGGAACCAGAACGCCTGGCCGGCCCCGTCGTGTACCAGCTTGCCGTTGCGCAGATGCCGCACGTGGGTGGTCGGGTTGGCCCGCAGGTGGCTGATGAAGCGGAACCGGGTGATGTCTGCCATCGGTCGTTCTCCTCTTTGTCGTCGATCTGACGATAAGGGGTAAGATCGCTTTTCGTCAAGGTGACGATTAGAGTGCTTGCCATGGACTTCGTACCGCTCGGCCTGGCCGCCGACCTGGTCATCCTGACCGTCCGCGACGGCGCCCTGCAGGTGCTGCTGATCCGCCGGGGGATCACGCCGTACCAGGGCCGCTGGGCGCTGCCGGGCGGATTCGTGCGGCCGGACGAGGACCTCGAGCAGACCGCCCGCCGCGAGCTCGCGGAGGAGACCGGCCTGTCCTCGGACCGGATCCACCTCGAGCAGGTCGCGACGTACGGCGCTCCCGCCCGCGACCCCCGTGGTCGGGTCGTCAGCGTCGCCTACCTGGCGCTGGTGCCGGACCTGCCCGCACCGGTCGCCGGGACGGATGCCGCTTCGGCGAGTTGGGTCGCCGTCGGGGAGGTGCTGGCCGATCCGGGGCGGCTCGCATTCGACCACCACCGGATCCTGTCCGACGGGGTCGAGCGCGCACGGGCCAAGCTCGAGTACTCGCCGCTCGCCGCCGCGTTCTGCCCGCCCGAGTTCACCATCTCGGAGCTGCGCGGTGTGTACGAAGCGGTCTGGGGTACGCCGCTCGACCCGCGCAACTTCCATCGCAAGGTCACCAAGACCCCGGATTTCGTCGAGTCGGCCGGCGCCACCACCACCCGCGACGGCGGCCGCCCCGCCCAACTCTTCCGCCGCGGTACGGCGACCACGCTCTACCCGCCGATGACCCGCGGCGGTTGACTTCGACCCGACTTGAAGTGCTTCGATCCGGCCCATGACTCTGACCGGAGCACACGTCCTCGTCACCGGAGCCGGTCGCGACACCGGCCGCAAGCTCGCACTCGCCTTCGCCGCTCGTGGAGCCCAGGTTCTCGCCACCGCCCGGACCCAGTCCGCCGCCGAGGAGACCGTCGCCCTGATCGAGGCCGCCGGCGGCAACGCGACACCCGCCGTCCTCGACCTCGCCGACCCCGCGTCGATCGAGCGACTGGCCGTCGATCGGCTCGACGTCCTCGTGAACAGCGGCGCGCGCTACCTGGCCGGCGCCCCGTCACCGGCGGACATCGTTGACACGATCGCGGGCGGTGCGACCGGCACGATCCTGCTCACCGAACGGCTCCTGCCGTTGCTCAGGGCATCCAACCGCCCCGAAATCGTCAACCTGATCTCGGCCGCCGGCGAGGTCGGACATCACCGCTCACCGGCACACCCGGCGTTCTACGCGGCCAAGCACGCTCAGGCCGGGTACGCCGAGATCCTGTCGGAGCGACTGCGTCCGGACGGGATCCGAGTGATCTCCTTGTTCCCACCGGACTTCGTCCAGGACGGCCCGCGGGAGACCGGCGCCGACCTCACCGCGCAGTCCGTCGTCGACTGCGTCCTGTTCGCCGTCGGTCAGCCGCGCGACTGCTTCATCCGATCGTTTTGCTTCGAACAGCCAGTTCCTCGGCCGTGATCAGATCGGTGTGGGTGCCGGGGGAGCCGCACGCCCAGGCGCCCGCGATGGATCCGGCCAGGGCGGCGTCGTACCAGCTGACGCCGTCGAGCTGACGGGCCAGGAACGCCGCGACGTAGGCATCTCCGGCGCCGTTGCTGTCGACCACTGGTCGGTCGGGAAGCTGGACCGCAGGAATGTGGTGTGTGGCTTGGTCTCTGATGTGCAGGTAGCTGCCATCGGCGCCGGACATCGCGACCACGACCTCGGCTCGGCCGTTGGCGAAGATCCAGTCGACGGCATCGTCCGGCAGGGCGCTAGTGGATACGAACACGATGTCGGCCGAGGTCGCGAAGTCCTTGTGATAGTCGTTCCGGCCGTCCCAGTCGTGCAGGTCGGTGGATACGGTGCAGTCCGCGGCGAGCGCGTCGGACAGTGCGTCCCGGGCGAAGTCCATGATCGAGACGTGCACGTGCCTCGCGCGTACGACGTTCGTCCGCCAGAGGTCCGGGTCGACCCGCAGTCCGGCCGGGTGCCTGGCGTCGTACAAGGCGAGGCGTCGCCCGTCCGGTGCGACCAGGTTGACCGACCGCCGCGTGCCGCTGGGGTGGAGTGCGACGTGCAGTGGCATCCGGAGGCCGTCGTACAGGTGCCGGATGCGGTCGCCCTCGTCGTCGTCACCGATCACGTCCGCGAGACCGGCGCGCAGGCCGAGCAGGTGACAGCCGAGGGTGACGCCGTGCCCGGTGTGGCCGACGTACGACTCGACCGGATCGACGTGGATCGTCTCCACCGCGGGCAGGGGCAAGTCCGGCACCCGCACGATCGTGTCGATCCCGACGCCGCCAATCACGAACACGTCCAATTCCATGCGTCCCGTCATACCCGACTTTCGGCAGGGGTGACAGGTGTCTTTCGCGCATGTGGACACCGCGTCGGATCGGCCCGGCATCCCGACGTACGGTTCATTGCTTGATGGGTGCGCCCGTCTTGGACTGGAGCTCGTCGAAGGTGACACCGTCGGCGAGCTCGACCAGCTTCAGGCCGTCCTCGGTGACGTCCAGCACGGCCAGGTCGGTGATGATCCGGTTGACCACGCCGCGGCCGGTGTAGGGCAGGTCGCATTCGGTGAGGATCTTGTGCGAGCCGTCCTTGGCCACGTGTTCCATCAGCACGATCACCGTCTTGGCGCCGTGCACCAGGTCCATCGCGCCGCCCATCCCCTTGACCATCTTGCCCGGGATCATCCAGTTCGACAGATCGCCGGTGGCCGACACCTGCATGGCGCCCAGGATGGCGGCGTCGATCGCGCCGCCGCGGATCATCCCGAACGACAGCGCCGAGTCGAAGAACGATGCCCCCGGCAACGTCGTGACGGTCTCCTTGCCGGCGTTGATCAGGTCCGGGTCCTCGTCACCCTCGACCGGGTACGGGCCGACGCCGAGGATGCCGTTCTCGCTCTGCAGGACGACGGTGACGCCGTCCGGGATGTAGTTCGGCACCAGGGTCGGCAGGCCGATGCCGAGGTTCACGTACGAGCCGTCCTCCAGCTCGGCGGCGGCGCGGGCGGCCATCTGCTCACGGGTGAGTGGCATCTCAGGCCTCCAGCTTCTCGCGCGCGGCCTCATAGGCTTCGCGGGGTTGCACCGTGCGCTTCTCGATCCGCTTCTCGATGTCCTTGCCGACAGCAACAACGCGCTGGACGTAGACGCCGGGCAGGTGGATCTCGTCCGGGTCCAGCTCACCAGGCTGGACCAGCTCCTCGACCTGCGCGATGGTGACCCGGCCGGCCATCGCGGCCAGCGGGTTGAAGTTGCGTGCGCTCCGGTCGAACACCAGGTTGCCGTGGGTGTCGCCCTTGAGCGCGTGCACCAGGCCGAAGTCGGTGGTGATCGAGTCCTCCAGCACGTACGTCGTACCGTCGATCTCCCGGGTCTCCTTTGGCTCCGACGCCTTGGCCACCGAGCCGTCCGGGTTGTACTTCTGCGGCAGCCCGCCCTCGGCCACCTGAGTGCCGACACCGGCCAGGGTGAAGAACGCGGCGATCCCGCAGCCGCCGGCCCGCAGCTTCTCGGCCAGCGTGCCCTGCGGCGTCAGTTCGACCTCGAGCTCACCGGACAGGAACTGCCGGGCGAACTCCTTGTTCTCCCCGACGTACGACGACGTCATCTTGGCGATCCGCTTGTCCGCGAGCAGGATGCCCAGACCCCAGTCGTCGACACCGCAGTTGTTCGACACCACGCTCAGGCCGGTCACCCCCTTGTCGTGGAGGGCGCTGATCAGTTCCATCGGGTTACCGCACAGCCCGAAGCCGCCGACCGCGAGGCTCGCGCCGTCGCCGATGTCGTCGACCGCGGCCTGCGGTGAGTCGTACGTCTTGTCCATCCGGCTGCTCCGTTGCAGTGTCAGGGCTGGGTCGCTCTCGACTCTAACCAGCCATGTGTGGCTCCCGCGAGAGCCACCTCCTGTGGCCACTGCCACAGGTGTGCCAGGGTCCTACAACGAGGTGTGCCGAGGGCCTATGCGGAGGCTTGGGAGTTGATCAGCAGGTTCAGCTCGTGCAGGGCCTCGTAGCGGGCGTCTTCGAGTTCCTCTGCGTCGCGGGACAGAACGATGGCCAGGTGCTCCCTGGCCGTCAGGAGATCGCCACTGCCGCGGGCGACCCGGGCCAGGCCGATGTGGGCGGCGGCAGCGGTTTCCGCCAGGTCGGCGTGCTCGGCCAGGGCCAGCGCCCAGCTGAAGTCCTCGCCGGCCGCATCCAGGTCACCCTGGTGGCGGTAGAGCTCGCCGCGCTGGCACAGGAGCAGGCCGGACTCGTCGTCCGCTCGGAGCTTCTCCGCCAGCTCCAGGGCCTCGCTGATGATGTCGACGGGCTCGTCGACGATGTTCCGGAGCGCCGTCAGCGCCAGGAACATCCCCCAGCGGTCGTCGAGCATCCGGAAACGCCCGAGCGCCGTCCGCAGCGCTTGAGCGGCGTCACCTGGGGTGGCAGCGGTCAGACCCGGATAGCCACGGCACAGCTCGACCGCCGCCCTGGTCCAGGCGTCACCGTCCTCGTTCCGCGCCAGGACCTCTTCCACCACCGCTGCGGACTCGAACGGCCCGAACACCAGCCCCCACAGCAGTATGGTCACCGAGTACCGAAAGGGACCAGTTGTGGCGAGCACGATGTGCTGGGCCAGCTCCAACTGCTCCTGCTCAGCTGACCCGGCTCCATGGAGCACTGCCAGCAGGTACTCCTCGTCCAGGCCGACGGGCACCGTCCGGCCCAGAATGCTCAGCACACGCTCCGCAGCGGCCGCGGCCTCGTCCTGAAGGCCTTGGGACCACCAGTAGGCCGAGTACTCGGCGACAAGGCGCAATGCAGCACGAGAGTCGCTCTCACACGCGCGTTCGATCGCGCTCACGACCTGGTCCCCTTCGAGAGCGGACACGTCGTACCGGTCACCCTCGAAGTCCACGTACCTCATTGTCACCTGGACGTGTTAACGGCGTGTCACCAGGGTCAGAAGCGCAGTACTCCCCAGCGGTCCGGGCGGTGCATGTCGACCACGTACTGCGGCGACCAGACCCAGAAGCTCAGCTCGGTCCCCTTCACGTACGCGCCGTCGACGACCTCGTGCGGCCACTCACAGCGCATCAGGTTCATCCGCCACTCGTCACCCGGGTTCGGCGGCGTCGCCCGGGCCTCGTTGGCTGTGCCGCTTTCGTTGTACGGCGCCAGGTCGGCCCACGGTACGGCGAGCTCCACCGACCAGCCGGTGTCGGTGTCGGACGGGTCGTTGAGCGTCCCGTCGATGTGCAGGGCGGTCCGGAGGCCCGGCAGGTTGGTCGGGTCCACCGGTACGCCGCCGTCGACGTACGGCTTCGGCAGGGTCAGCTCCCAGATCGTGCCGAGCGGGTTGATCTCGAACTCGTAGTAGTTCAGCCCGTCGCCGTCCGGGTCGAGGAACAGCTCGAAGTTGTTCTCCTCGAACAGCTTGGTGTTCTTCTCGCTCATCGTGGACCAGACATGCGGTTCCTCGAGCAGACCACCGACGTACAGGAACTCGTCGTCGTACATCAGCTTCGCCCGGGTCCGGAACCGCGGTGCCGGCCCGTCACCACTGATGTCGACGAAGTCGGTGGTCCAGGGCGCGATCTCCCAGGCCGGGTCGGTCAGCGTCCCGTCCAGGGCCGGGGCGGTCGGCGTACGAGGGCAGTCGTAGACGGGCAGGTCAGGCATCGGCACGCTCCAGCAGTCGGGCGACGAGGTTGGCGACGAGGAAGGTGATCGCGGTCAGCACCGGTACGACGCCCAGCGTCCACGGTGACGACAGGTTCTCGGTGAGGAAGGCGAGCACGAGGATCAGCATGAAGGTGACGCCGAGGAACGCCACCAGGCGGGGGTGCGGCATCGCCAGCCGGCTCAGGGCGAGCCCGCCGAGCACGATGGTGACCACGACGATCAGCACGAGCAGCGGAAGGCCGAGGGCGCCGCAGTTCGAGGTGTCGCGGACCCGCTCGCAACCGCGCTCGCTCAGCCACACCAGCGCGATGGTCGCGAACCCGCACAACAGCCCGACGACGGCGAGGATCAGCGCCGGCGGCAACGGCGGCGCGTCGAACCGCCCCTCGTCGGCCTCTTCCTCGTCGGCAGCTTCCAGAAGGTCCTCAAGATCCTCCGGCATCCGGCCGCTCTCGTCCTCCTGGCTCATTTGCCGAAGGCTACCGACTCAGGCAGCGCCAAGCGATCGTGCGATCGCATCCCGTACGTCGGAATCTGCCGGAGCCGGCCGACCACGCTCAGCTGCCAGCTCGGCCAGCGAGACCATCGTGACGTCGTGGAGCCCGCAACTCGTGAACGTGTGAAACACCGACATGTCCGGATCCACGTTCACCGAGAACCCGTGACTGGTCACGCCGCGCCGGATCCGCATCCCGATCGAGCACAGCTTGCGGCCGTCCTCGGTCCACACCCCGACCAGACTGCTCGCACCCTTCGGCGTGTCCCGTCGTACCAGTGGGAAGCCGAGCGACCCGAGCGCCTCGATCAGCCCGTTCTCCACCCAGCGCACGATGTCCACCGGCCCGCGCTGCTTCAGGTCGATCACGAGATACCCGACCACCTGTCCCGGCCCGTGGTACGTCGCGAACCCACCCCGATCCACCGCCACCGCCGGGATCCCCGCCGTCTCCGCGGGGAGATCCTCCACCACCGTCCGCGGCCCGTACGTGATCACCGGCGGATGACTCAACAGGAACAACCGATCCGCGGCCGTCCCCTCGACCCGCTCCTCGACCCAGTCCCGCATCTCTTTGGCCGCGACTTCGTAGTCGACCTCACCCAGATCCACGCGCTGCATGAGTTCAGCGTAGGCCGGTGGAAACAGCACGAGGGCGGTGACCGGAGTCACCGCCCTCGATTGGTCGGGCTGACAGGATTTGAACCTGCGACCTCTTCGTCCCGAACGAAGCGCGCTACCAAGCTGCGCCACAGCCCGAAGCCGGAGTTAGCTTACATGCGCCTGCGGCTGGGACGAAATCGGGTTTATCCGGGGGACCAGGGTGAGCAGTGTCGCCTCAGGCCGGCAGGCGAAACGGACCGGCGCGTACGGCGAGGTGCCCAGGCCGGCGGACACGTGCAGAGCCGCCTGGCGGCCGTCGTGGCCCCAGGTGGACAGGCCCTTGACCCGCGAGGTGTCCAGGTCGCAGTTGGTCACCAGGGCGCCGTACAGAGGCACTGCGAGCTGGCCGCCGTGGGTGTGGCCGGCCAGGACCAGCGGGTACCCGTCGCCGACGAAACCGTTCAGGACCCGTTGGTACGGCGCATGTGTCACGCCGATGGACAGGTCGGCTCCGGGGTCCACCTCGCCGGCGACCTCGTAGTACCGGTCCCGCTTGATGTGCGGGTCGTCGGTGCCGGCGAAATCCAGCCGCAGGCCGTTCACCTTGAGCGTCGCCTTCGCGTTGTTCAGGTCGGTCCAGCCGGCGTCGGTGAAGGCGCGACGCATCTCCTCGTACGGCAGGTCCGGGCCGTGTGGCTTGTGCCGCTGCTTGTGTGCGGGCAGCAGGTACTTGCCCGGGTTCTTGAAGTGCGGCTTCCAGTAGTCGTTGGAGCCGAACACGAACACACCCGGTACGTCGAGCAGGTCGCCGTACGCCCGGAGCAACGGCTGCACGGCGCGCTCGTGGGAGAGGTTGTCACCGGTGTTCACGATCAGGTCGGGCTCGAGCGCGGCCAGGTCGTTGACCCAGTTGATCTTGCGCTCCTGGGTCGGCATCAGGTGCAGGTCGGACAGGTGCAGCACCTTCAGCGGCGCGGTCCCTTCCGGCAGCACTGGGACAGTCACCCTGCGCAGCGTGAACCAGCGCACCTCGATACCGGCCGCGTACGCGACGCAGGCGGCGCCCACGGCGCCGACGACCGCGGTGGCTTTGAGGGTGGTGGTGGCAAGCCCGCTCAAACTCATTTCACCAGCCTGCCACAATCTCTGGTATGTCCAACTCCGGTATGAAGCAGCGGCTGCACGCCGACATGACCGCGGCCCTCAAGGCGCGTGACGAGATCCGCAAGTCGACCCTGCGGATGGCGCTCACCGCGGTGACCAAGGCGGAGGTGGCCGGTAAGGAGGCTCGCGAGCTCAGCGACGCCGAGGTGATCGACGTGCTGAGCGCGGAGGCGAAGAAGCGCCGCGAGTCCGTCATCGCCTACCGCGAGGCCGGCCGCGCCGAGCTCGCCGACAAGGAACAGGCCGAGGCGGACATCCTGGCCGAGTACCTCCCCGAGCAACTCACCGAGGAGGAGATCGTTGCCCTGGTGACCGAGACCATCGCCGCCACCGGCGCCGCCGAACTCGGCCCTCGCGGCATCGGCAAGGTCATGGGCGCCCTCCAACCCAAGACCAAGGGCAAAGCCGACGGCGCCATCGTCTCCGCCGAAGTAAAACGCCAACTCGGCGCCTGAGCTCTCGTACGACGAAGGGCCTCGTCCTGGTATGGACGAGGCCCTTCGCTGGCTATCTACCGCCACCGCCGCAGTTCGGGTACTTCGGGTTCCACGGGGGGCAGTTGGGGTTGATCGTGGTCGGCGGGTTCGCCGGGGGTTTGGTGGTTGCCGGCGGTGGCGTCGTCGAGGTGCTCGGCTGGTTCTTCTGGCTGCCGTTGGAGATGTGGATGGTGACCATCGAGCCCTCGGGGGCGCCCTCGCGTTGGCGCGGGGTGGTGTAGGCGACCGTGCCGGCGGTCTCCTCGGAGTTCACCGTGCCGGGCGCGATCGCGACCTCGAAACCGGCCTGCCGGATCTTGTTGGCGGCATCCTCGGGGTTCAGGCCGTTCACGAACGGCAGGTCCTTCACGTCACCGCGAACGGTCTTGTCCGACGGCGCGACGAACTTGGTCGTCGGGTAGTAGCGCAGCGCGCCCTCCATCGCCGTCTGCCACAGCGGACCCGCGGTGCCCGAACCGGACGCGTCGTACATCTTCTTGCCGTCGAGCGTCTGGCCGATCAGGTTGTTGTACGGCAAGGACGCGTCGGCGACGACCGAGGCGGCGGACAGTTTGCTCGAATAGCCGGCGTACCAGACGGCCTCGTTGTTGGTGATCGTTCCGGTCTTGCCGGCCAGGTCGCTCTTGCCGAACTTCAGCTTCGCGCCGGTACCGCCTGTCTCCATCACCGAGTGCAGTACGGCATTGACGCCGTCGGCGACCTCGGGAGCCAGCGCCTGCTTGCACTCCGCTCCCGGAGCGTTGATCGCCTTGCCGTTCGGGCCCTTGATCGCGGTGACCAGCCAGGGCTTGCAGTACATGCCGCGGGCGGCGAAAGCGGCGTACGCGCTCGCCATCTGCACCGGGGTCACGTACCCGACGCCCAGCGTCATGGACACGACCTGATTGAGAGGGCTGCTGGACTGCGCGTCGTACAGGCCCAAGGACGCGGCGATCTTCGCGATCGGGCAGAGACCGGTCTGCTGGGAAAGCAGCAGGAAGTAGGTGTTGGTCGACCTCTGCGCCGCCTGGATCATGGTCGGCACGGGCACGTTGGTGGTGGAGTTGCCCGGCGTGTAGCTCGGCGCCGACGTGGTCCCGTCGCAGGTGCTGAACTTCTTGCCGCTCAGATTGATCTGGTTGGGCGAGTTGATCTTGTAGTTGAGCGGGAAGCCCTTCTGGATCGCGGCCGCGATGGTGAACGCCTTCATGGTCGAGCCGTTCTGGAAACCGCCGTACCCGCCGGCGTAGGACTTCTCGACGTTCAGGTTGTACGACGTCTGGCCCCGCTTGTTGCCGTACGTCCGGTTCTGCACCATCGCCTTCACCAGGCCGGTGCCCGGTTCGACGATCGTGATCGCCGCGATCGCCTGGTCGGTCGGCCTCGAGTGCTCGTTGATCGACTTCTGTGCGGCGGCCTGGATCTTCGGGTCGAGCGACGTACGGATGGTGAGGCCGGCGGTCTTGAGGTAGTTCCCGGCCTGCGTCTGGTCCTTGCCGAAGGCCTTGTTCTCCTTCAGTTGGGCGACGACGTACTCGCAGTAGAACGGGTACTTCGAGTTGGCGCAGCCGAGCTTGTTCGGGCGGATCTTGGCCGGGTCGACCACCGGGGACTTGAGCGCGGAGTTGGCCTGGCTGAGCGAGATGACCTTGAGCTCGAGCATCCGGCGGATCACCACGTCGCGGCGGTCCTTGGCGCGCTTCATGTCGTTGGTCGGGTCGTAGCCGGTCGGGTTCTTCACCAGGCCGGCCAGCAGCGCGGCCTGCGGCAGGGTCAGCTGGGACGCGTGCACCTGGAAGTAGTGCAGGGAGGCGGCCTCGATACCCCAGGCGCCGTCACCGAAGTTGGCCAGGTTGAGGTACTTCTCGAGGATCTCGTTCTTCGAGAACTCCTTCTCGACCGCGATCGCGTACCGCAGTTCGGCGACCTTGCGCTGGTACGTCTCGGCCGTCGCGGCCGCGACCTCGTCGGGTGTGTTCGCCTTCTCGACCAGGCTCATCTTCACGTACTGCTGGGTGATGCTCGAACCACCCTGCTGCACCGCGCCCTCGGACTGGTTGCGCAGCAGCGCGCGCAGGGTGCCCTTGAGGTCCAGCGCGCCGTGCTCGTAGAACCGGTCGTCCTCGATCGCGACCATCGCCTTCTGCATGATCGGCGCGACCTGGCTGAGCTTGACCGGCACCCGGTTCTGCTCGGCCAGGGTGGCGATCACGCTGCCGTCGGCGGCCAGGATGGTGCTCTTCTGTTTGAGCGGCACCTCGTCGAACTGCTGCGGCAGGTCCTGCAGGGTCTCTGACGTCTTCTCGGTGGTGAATCCGGCGAGACCGGCGAACGGGATGGCGAGACCGGCGGCCAACGCCCCCGACAGCACGCTCACCCCTAGGAACAGAACTACAGATTGGACGACTCCCCGGTCGTCCTTTTCCCTGACGCGCATGGTTATAGAGGGTACGGGATCTCGGTGACAGTCCGAATTCGAAAATGTGAGACACGTCACGTCAACCGGAGCGTGATTCAAGGCGTCAGGAGGCCTTGTTTTGCTGCCTTCCTGGGGATCGGCCGCGGCAGATTTCGTCCAAAAGGAGGAGGGCCGGACCACCCCCGTATCAAGGGGTGGTCCGGCCCATCCGGTCCGACGGTCAGGCGGCGTACTGGTGTACGTCGACCTGGGCCGACTCCAGCGCCAACTCGAGGACCTCGCGGACGTCGCTGACCGGCTGGACCGTCAGCTCCGCCAGCACGGACTCCGGCACGTCCTCCAGGTCCGGCTCGTTCCGCTTCGGGATCAGGATCGTGGTCAACCCGGCCCGGTGTGCGGCGAGCAGTTTCTGCTTCACCCCACCGATCGGGAGGACCCGTCCGGTCAGCGACACCTCACCGGTCATCGCGACCTCCGAGCGGACCGGCCGTCCGGACAGCAGCGACGCCAGCGCGGTCGTCATGGTGACGCCCGCCGACGGCCCGTCCTTCGGGACCGCACCGGCCGGAACGTGGATGTGCGCGTTCCGCTCGGCCAGGTCGCCGACCGGCAGCCCCAGCTCCGCACCGTGCGAGCGCAGGTACGACAGGGCGATCTGCGCCGACTCCTTCATCACGTCACCGAGCTGTCCGGTCAGCGTGACTCCGGTCGGGCCGGTCTCCTTGTCGGCCAGCGACGCCTCGACGAAGAGCACGTCACCACCGGCACCGGTCACCGCCAACCCGGTCGCCACACCCGGAAGCGCCGTACGCTCGCCGGACTCCGGTGTGAACTTCGGTGAGCCCAGGTACCCCTTCAGGTCGCCCGAGCCGATCGTCAGCGAGCCCAGGTCGTCGCCCAGGGCAAGCTTTGCCGTCACCTTCCGCAGGACGCGGGCTATCGACCGCTCCAGCTGCCGTACGCCGGCCTCACGCGTGTACTCACCGGCCAGCAACCGCAGTGCCGAGTCGTCGACCGTCACCTCGTCCGCCGTCAGGCCCGCCCGCTCCAGCTGACGCGGGAGCAGGTGGTCACGGGCGATGATCACCTTCTCGTCCTCGGTGTACCCGTCCAGCTGCACCAGTTCCATCCGGTCCAGCAGCGGCGCCGGGATGGAGTCCAGCACGTTCGCCGTGGCCAGGAAGACCACGTCGGACAGGTCCAGCTCGACCTCCAGGTAGTGGTCCCGGAAGGTGTGGTTCTGCGCCGGGTCGAGCACCTCCAGCAGGGCGGCGGTCGGGTCACCCCGGTAGTCCGCACCCACCTTGTCGATCTCGTCCAGCAGCACCACCGGGTTCATCGACCCGGCCTCGGTGATGGCCCGGACGATCCGGCCCGGCAGTGCACCGACGTACGTACGCCGGTGGCCGCGGATCTCGGCCTCGTCCCGGACACCGCCCAGTGCGACCCGGACGAACTTCCGGCCCATCGCACGGGCCACGGACTCGCCCAGCGAGGTCTTACCCACGCCAGGAGGACCGACCAGAGCCAGTACGGCGCCACTGCGGCGTCCACCGACCACACCGAGACCACGGTCCGCGCGGCGACGCCGTACGGCGAGGTACTCGGTGATGCGCTCCTTCACGTCGTCCAGGCCGGCGTGGTCCGCGTCCAGCACGGCCCGGGACTCCCGGATGTCGTAGCTGTCCTCGGTCCGCTCGTTCCACGGCATCTCCAGGACGGTGTCCAGCCAGGTCCGGATCCAGCCGACCTCAGGGGACTGCTCTGCGGTCCGCTCCAGCTTGTCGACCTCGGCGAGCGCGGCCTTGCGGACGTGCTCGGGCAGGTCGGCCGCCTCGACGCGGGCTCGGTAGTCCTCTTCCTCGGACTCGGCCTTGCCATCCAGCTCGGCCAGTTCCTTGCGGATCGCGGCCATCTGCTGGCGCAACAGGAACTCCCGCTGCTGCTTCTCCATGCCCTCCTGGACGTCCTTCTGGATCGTCTCGGAGACCTCGAGCTCGGCCAGGTGGTCGCGGACCCAGCCGATCAGCTTCTCCAGCCGCTCGGACACGTTCGCGTTCTCGACCAGCCAGGACTTCTGCTCGCTGGTCAGGTACGACGCGTAGCCGGCCAGATCGGACAGCTCCGCCGGGTCGTCCACCTGCTTCACCGAGTCGATCACTTGATAGGCACCACGACGCTGCAGGACTGACGTCGTCAGCGTCTTGTACTCCCGCGCCAGCTCGGCCGAGCGGGCGTCGGTGATCTCGTGCAGTACGGTCGCGCCGACCCACAGCGCGGCACCCGGACCAGTGGTCCCGGCGCCGATGAGGACCCGCGCCGTACCGCGGATGACGGCCGCCTGGGCTCCGCCCGGCAGCCGGCCGATCTGCTCGATCTCACCGAGCGTCCCGGCCTTGGCATATTTCCCGTCCAGCCGCGGTACCAGCAGTACCTGGTCCTGGCCGGAGGCCTGGGCGGCGTCGATGGCCGCCCTGGCCTCGCTGTCGGCCAGTCGGACCGGCACGACCATTCCCGGCAGGACGACGATGTCGTCCAGCGGCAGAACAGGAAGATTCAACGTATCGGTCACGCTGTCACACCCTTACGAAAGATTGAGTCTGACAGGCTCAACCATGGGTCTGACGTGGTCATTCCCGGCGTTCGCTGAGGGTGAAACCGAGGTCGTGTCTGGCAATCCCACGCCTACTGCGCGGCACTCGGCACGGCACCTCGCCGCACTGGCGCGAAGGCCACGATGCTCCGCATCGAGACCTCCGCTCCAGCGCGCCGATGCACCGCACCGAGCACCTGCTCGCGACGGCGTGGGATTGCCAGACACGACCTAGGCTGTCAGCAAGTCGCCGATCTGGCGTAGACCGGTCAGGTCGTGCACGTCGTCGGCCAGCGCCGGTACCTCGACCGTCGGGATCGAGCGGTGTCCCCGCCGGAACCGATCCGCCCGCTTGTGGTCCCCGACGACCTGCTGCATCTTGTCCGCGTGCAACCGCAGTACGGCGGCCGCCAGCGGGGACTTCTCCGCCTCCTGCAGCCGCTCCGCCGCGGCGAGTGAGCGCTCGGCCGACAGATCCGGCGCGTAAGTGTTCGTCACCCGGTTCAGTACGACGCCCGCCAGCGGCATGCTCTCTTCGCGCAACCGCTCGGCGAAGTACGACGCCTCCCGCAGCGCGTCGTTCTGCGGAGCCGCCACCACCAGGAAGGCTGTGTGCGGCTCACGCAGCAGCGCCACCGTCTGCTCGGCCCGCTGCCGGAAGCCGCCGAACAACGTGTCGAACGCCGCCACAAACGTCTGTACATCGGTCAGCACCTGTGCGCCGAGCACCTTGTTCAGCACCGACATCGCCATGTTCACGCCGGCCGACATCAACCGGAACGGCCCGCGCGCGGGCGCCAGCAGCAACCGCAGGAACCGGCCCTCGAGCAATGACGCCAGCCGCTCCGGTGCGTCCAGGAAGTCCAGCGCCGACCGCGACGGTGGTGTGTCCACGACGATCAGATCCCAGTCGCCGGTCCTCTCGGCCTGCCTGTGCAGCTGGCCGAGCTTCTCCATCGCCATGTACTCCTGCGTCCCCGCGAACGACGACGACAGCGCCATGTAGAACGGGTTCGCCAGGATCTGCTCCGCCTTCTCCGGGGTCGCATGGGCGAGCACGACCTCGTCGAAGGTCCGCTTCATGTCCAGCATCATCGCGTCCAGTCGGCCGCCGTTCGCCGCGCTCACCTCGGCCACGGCCCGCGGGGTGTTGTCCAACTCGGTCAACCCGAGCGACTGCGCCAGCCGCCGGGCCGGGTCGATCGTCAGTACGACGACCTTCCGCCCGCGCTCGGCGGCACGCAGGCCCAAAGCCGCAGCCGTAGTCGTCTTGCCAACCCCGCCCGCCCCGCAGGTCACGATGATGCGGGTGGCCGGATCGTCGATCAGACCGTCCAGATCCATCGCGGTCATGGGGCCTCCCGGCCTGGACTGAGGAGTGTAGGGAGCGAAGCGACTGAAGCGACGAGGGAAGGCCGGGAGACAAAGCCCCATGACCCTGCCGGCGCCGAAGGCCCGGCCATTAGTACCGCAACTCCTCGGCCAGGTCGTAGAGGGCGCCTTGGTCGATCCCCTCGGGCAGTAACGGCAGCTGGGTCACCTTCTTGCCCAGGGCATCTATCCGGTCGCGGTTCTCACGTTCCAGGCCGACCCGGACGGCATGATCGCGGGCCTCCGCGGCGAGGGTGGCGACGACCTCCTTGGTGGCCGTGATGCCGGCCGCCCGCAGACCTTTCGCGATCTCGACGGTGGGCAGTTTCTCCTTCACCGCAAGGGCGAGCGCCTCGTCGTCGAGGGGACTGTTGCGGACCATGTTCACCACGATCGACCCGATCCGCAGGTCGAGCGCCTCCAGTTGCTCGAAGGCGTCGAGGGTCTCCTGGACCGGCATCTCCTCGAGCAGCGTGACCAGATGGATCCGGGTCACGTCGGAGCGCAGCATGCCCATGATCGCGTCCGCCTGGTTGCGGATCGGCCCGACCTTGGCCAGGTCGGCGACCTCGTGGTTCACGTTCAGGAACGGCACGATCCGGCCGGTCGGCGGTGCGTCCAGGACGACAGCGTCGTACGCGAGCCGCCCGTGCGCCTTCCGCCGGGTCGCCTCGTAGACCTTGCCGGTCAGCAGTACGTCGCGCAGCCCCGGTGCGATCGTGGTGACGAAGTCGATCGCGCCGACCTTGTCGAGCGCTTTCCCGGCCCGGCCGAGGTGGTAGTACATGTCCAGGTACTCCAGCAGCGCGGCCTCGGCGTCCACGGCCAGCGCGAACACCTCGCCGCCGCCGGGACCTTGGGCGATCCGGCGTTCGACGTACGGAAGCGGAGGTACGTCGAACATCTGGGCCAGCCCTTGTCGCCCCTCGACCTCGACGAGCAGGACGCGTTTGTCCTGCTCGGCCAGGGAGAGCGCCATGGCAGCCGCAACAGTCGTCTTCCCGGTGCCACCCTTACCGGTGACCACATGCAGCCTCGCCATGATCTCCAGGGTAGGACGTGGCCCACAGCACACTCGCTGAGGAGCCCGTTAGAGTCCACCTCATGAAGAAGTTCGAGTACTTCACCGCGCCGCTGCTGGTCCACTCGACCAAGGAGATCCTGGACAACTTCGGTCAGGACGGCTGGGAGCTGGTCCAGGTCGTCCAGGGTCCGAACCCGGAGTCTCTGGTCGCCTACCTGAAGCGAGAGATCGAAGAGTCATGAGCCACCCCGAGGAGAAGCTCGCCGAGCTCGGCCTGAAGCTGCCCGAGGTCGCCAAACCGGTCGCCGCCTACGTGCCGGCGGTGCGGACCGGGAACCTCGTTTACACGTCCGGTCAGCTGCCGCTGCGCGAGGGCGCCCTGATGGCCACCGGCAAGGTCGGCGACGCCGTCAGTGCCGAGGTCGCGAGCGAGTGCGCCCAGCAGTGCGCGCTGAACGCGCTGGCCGCGGTCAAGGCCGAGATCGGCGACCTGGCGAACGTGAAGCGGATCGTCAAGGCGGTCGCGTTCATCGCCTCCACGCCGGACTTCACCGGGCAGCCGCAGGTCGCCAACGGCGCCTCGGAACTGTTCGGCCAGGTGTTCGGCGAGGCCGGTCAGCACGCCCGCAGCGCGGTCGGCGTCCCGGTCCTGCCGCTCGATGCTCCCGTCGAGGTCGAACTGATCGTCGAGGTCGGCTGACGGCCCGTGCGGGATCTGAAGTCGCAATTGCTGGCCGGCCGGATGGCGTCGGCCGCGTTGGAGTTCGTCCGCGAAGGCCGGTCGCCGGCCGAACCGCGGCCCGCGTCGACGGTGATCCTGCTGCGTGACACTGCCGCCGGACCGGAGGTCTACCTCCTCCGGCGGCAGCGGACGATGGCGTTCGCGGCCGGGATGACCGTTTTCCCGGGCGGCCGGGTGGATGGTGGCGACGCTTCGGTCGCCGATTCGTGGACCGGTCCCTCGGCTGACTGGTTCGCCGACCGGATGGGCTGCTCGGCCGAATCTGCGGCCGCTTACGTGGCGGCCGCCGTACGGGAGACGTTCGAGGAATCCGGCGTACTGCTGGCGGGGCCGTCGGCGACCTCGGTGGTTGGTGACACGACCGGGGACGACTGGGAAGCGGACCGGGTCGCGCTGGAGGCGGGGGAGTTGCGGTTCGCCGACTTCCTCCATCGGCGTGGGCTCGTGGTGCGGGCCGATCTGCTCGGTGCCTGGGCGCACTGGATCACGCCCGAGTTCGAGCCCCGGCGGTACGACACCCGCTTCTTCGTCGCGGCGCTCCCGGCCGGCCAGGTCACCCGTGACGTGACGAGCGAATCCGACCAGGTCGCCTGGATGCGCCCGGCCGATGCGGTCGCGGCTGTCGAGGCAGGCGAGTTGCTGATGCTCCCCCCGACGTACGTCTGCTGCCGCGATCTCACGCCGTACGACGACGTGGCCGCGATCCTCTCCGCCGCCGGCGACCGTGAGATCCGGCCGGTCCTTCCGACTGTGCGGGTGGACGGCGACCAGGCCTATCTGGAGACCACATGAGTGCCGTCACGGACTATGCCACCCGGATCCGGGCCGACAACCCCGGGCCGATGACGCTGGACGGGACCAACACCTGGATCCTGCGGGCGCCGGGTGCTGGCAGGTCGGTGGTCGTCGACCCCGGTCCTCAGTTGGAGGACCATCTCCGGGCCGTCCTCGACGCGGCCGGCGACGTGGCCGTCGTACTGCTCACACACAAGCACCCGGATCACTCCGAAGGCGCCGCGTGGTTCGCGAACCAGGCTGGTTGTGGCGTCCGTGCTGTGGATCCGGCGTTCCGGATGCCCACCGACCACGCCCACGGCCTCGCCGAAGGCGACGTCATCACCGCCGACGGCCTCCGGGTCGAGGTCCTCCCGACCCCCGGCCACACGATGGACTCGGTCTGCTTCTGGCTCCCGCAGGACGGCTCGCTCCTCACCGGCGACACCGTCCTCGGCCGCGGCACCTCCGTCGTAGCCCACCCGGACGGCGCCCTCGGCCCCTACCTCGACTCGCTGGACCGCCTCCGGGCCTTCGCCAACTCCGCAGCCGGCGTAAACCGCCTACTCCCCGGCCACGGCCCAGTCATCGAGGACCCCACCGACGTCCTCACCTTCTACATCACCCACCGCCAAGACCGCCTAACCCAAGTCCGAGCAGCCATCGCCGCCGGCCACACCACCCCCGAAGCCATCGTCGCCCACGTCTACGCCGACGTAGACCCAACCCTCTGGCCCGCCGCCACCCGCTCAGTCCACGCCCAACTGGACTACCTCAACCGCTGACTCGCGTGGGGCTGCCCCTTCAGCTTGGGGGTTGCCCACCGAGATTCTCAGTGGGCAACCCCCGACGCGAGTGGATAACCCCTGAGATCGGGGGTTGGGCGGTGGCGGGGGTTATCCACAGGGGGAGGGGTGAGGGCGGCGGGGGTTGGGGGGTTTGGCTGATGGTTGGTGGATGAATCCGATGTTGAAGCTGGTCGCGGACCGGCAAGGTGGGGCGTTCAGCCGTGGTCAGGCCAGTGAGTGTGGCTATACGCCGGACCAGATTCGCGACCGCCTCGCGGACGGCCGCTGGGAGCGGATTCGCTATGGGCAGTACGCCGAGGCAGTAGAGCTGAGCCACCTCGCGCCGTGGGACCAGCAGGGTGTGAGGCACCAGCGGCTTGTCCACGCGGTGATGAACTCCATGCGTCCGGGCACAGTTGCTGTCAGCCACCAGTCGGCGCTGGCCCTGCACGGCACACCGCTGTGGGGAGTGGATCTTGCTGAGGTGCATCTCAATCGACTGGACCGGCACCGCGGTGGCCGCATCGCCGGTGTACGTCATCATCGAGGCAAGTTGACCGCTGCGGATCTGACAGTGGTGAACGGCTTGACGGTGACAACACTTCCGCGGGCTCTGCTCGAAATGGCCTGTACGTCGTCCTTCGAGGCAGCTGTGATCAGCGCAGACGCGGCACGGCGCGACCATCCGATCAGTGTGGACGACCTGCAGCGCCTGCTGGAGGTGACCGAGTTCTGGCCGGGCAGTGCGACGGCGAGGGCCGCCTGGCGGTTCAGCGACCCGATGTCGGAGTCGGTCGGCGAGTCGCGGCTACGAGTCCTGATGCACAACCACGGCCTTCCGGCGCCGGTACTCCAGGCCGCGTTCGCCGATGCCGACGGGTTTGTCGGCCGGGTCGACTTCTACTTCGCCGACGAGCAGACGGTGGTCGAGTTCGACGGGCTGCTGAAGTACGCCGCTGGTACGTCGGACAGCCTGATCCGGGAGAAGCTCCGCGAAGACCGGTTACGCGCACTCGGTCTGCAAGTCGTGCGCATCACCTGGGCCGATCTCGACCACCCCGCCCGGGTCATCGCCCGGATCCACCAGGCGTTCGCCCGCTCCCGCCGTACCGCCTGAAGCTCAGCTTGCCCCCTCAGATCGGGGGTTGCCCCCTCAGATTCTCAGTGGGCAACCCCCAATCTGAGGGGATGACCGCTGACCTTGGGGGTTTGCACGCGCGGGGGCGGGGGCGGGGGGCGGGGAGGGGGTGGTGGGGGTTAGCGGGCTCGGCGTTGGAGGCGGTCTACGTCTAGGAGGACTACGGAGCGGGGTTCTAGGCGGACCCAGCCTCGGGAGGCGAAGTCGGCCAGGGCCTTGTTGACCGTTTCGCGGGAGGCGCCGACGAGTTGGGCCAGCTCCTCCTGGGTCAGGTCGTGGTGGACGTGGACGCCGTCGTCGGCGGTGCGGCCGAAGCGGCTGGCCAGGTCGAGCAGGGCCTTGGCGACGCGGCCCGGTACGTCGGAGAACACCAGGTCGGCGACGATGTCGGAGACCTTGCGCAGGCGGGAGGCGAGCTGGAGCAGCAGGCCACGGGCCACCTCGGGGCGGCCGGCCAGCCAGCGGAGCAGTTCGTCGTGGGTCAGCGACATCATCGAGGCGTCGGTGACCGCGGTCACGGTCGCGGACCGCGGACCCGGGTCGAACAGCGACAGCTCGCCGAACATCTGGCCCGGGCCGAGGACGGCGATCAGGTTCTCCCGGCCGTCGGCGGAGGTGCGGCCCAGCTTGACCTTGCCCTCGACCACGACGAACAGCCGGTCACCGGAGTCGCCCTCGTGGAACAGGACCTGGCCGCGGCGCAGCCGGTTCTCGGTCATCGAGGAGGCCAGCGCTTCGGCCGCCTCGTCGTCGAGCTGACTGAACAGCGGTGCCTGTCGGAGCACTGCGGCATCCACTTGGGCCTCCTAGGACCTTCGACCACGACTTACGGGCGGGGTCCGGCCTCGCCCGGCACCGGGCCGTTACCACCCGGTTGCCCCAAAACCGTAGCCCCTCGGGTGTCGGCACCGCCACGTAGGCTTGCCTCCATGCCATTCCAGCGTGTCGCGGAGCCTCCGCTGAAGCTGCCCCGCAAGGCCCCGGTCTATACCGACGAGACCCCCGCTCAGCTGGTCCGCCGGGCCCGCAAGATGCACCGGGTGCTCACCGAGACGTATCCGGACGCTCACTGCGAGCTGGACTTCACCAACCCGCTCGAGTTGCTGGTGGCCACCATCCTGTCGGCCCAGACCACCGACGTGATGGTGAACAAGGTGACCCCGACCCTGTTCGCCAAGTATCCGACGGCCGCGGCCTACGCGGAGGCCGACCGGGAGGAGATGGAGGTCATCCTCAAACCGACCGGCTTCTTCCGGGCCAAGACCAACAGCGTGATCAAACTCGGCCAGGCCCTGGTCGACGAGTACGACGGTGTCGTCCCGGGCAAGCTGGAGGAGCTGGTGAAGCTGCCCGGCACCGGCCGGAAGACGGCCAACGTGGTGCTCGGCAACGCCTTCGGTGTCCCCGGGATCACCGTCGACACGCATTTCGGCCGGCTGGTCCGCCGGTTCGGCTGGACCACCGAGGAGGACCCGGTCAAGGTCGAGCAGATCATCGGTGCCCTGTTCCCGAAGAAGGACTGGACGATGCTGTCGCACCGGCTGATCTTCCACGGCCGCCGCCGCTGCCACGCCAAGAAGCCCGCCTGCGGCGCCTGCCCGGTGGCCCAGTGGTGCCCGTCGTACGGCGCCGGCCCGACCGACCCCGAGGTCGCCGCGAAGCTGGTGAAGGTCCCGGCGTGAACCACAAGCTCGGATCCCGTACGACCCTGTGCCTGATCGCCGGTCTGGTCGCCCTGACCGGCGTGGTCGCGTGCGGACCCGAGCAGGCCGGATCCAAGCAGGAGTCCGGCGGATCCCAGCCGAAGGCCTCGAGCAACGCGGTCGCCGGGGCGGACCAGTTGGCCGCCTGCCCGTCGACACCTTCGAAGCCCCCGGTCAGCAACGCACTCCCGGACGTCACCCTCCGGTGCCTCGGCGACGGGCCGGACATCCGGCTCGCCGACCTGCGTGGTCCGCTGGTCGTCAACGTCTGGGCCCAGTGGTGCGGTCCGTGCCGCGACGAAGCGCCGTACCTGGCTGAGCTGGCGAAAACAGGCAAGGTGCAGATGCTCGGGATCGACTACGCCGATCCTAGGCCGGAGCTGGCGGTGAAGTTCGCGACCGACGAGGGTCTGGCCTATCCGCATCTGGTCGACGCGGACAAGACGATCCAGCGGGCGTTGAAGGTCGCCGGCCCGCCGTTGACCGCGTTCGTCGACAAGGACGGCGCCGTGGTCTACGTGCACCATGGCGTTCTCACCTCGCAGCAGCAGCTCGACCAGCTGGTGCGGGACAAACTGGGAGTGACCCTGTGACAGTGTTCTTGGCCGGGCCTTCGGCGCCGGCGTGGTCATGGGGCCTGGCTCCCGGCCTTCCCTCGTCACTCCAGTCGCTGCGCTCCCTCCGCTCCTCAGTCCAGGCCGGGGGCCCCATGACCGGGCTCCCGGTGCTCCTCAGTGCAAGGCGGGAGGGGCGGCGATGACCTTGGACGGGGTGGAGATTCCGGGCTGGCTGAGGCCGTTGGCCAAGGCGTCCGAGGAAGTGGACCCGAACCAGTTGTCCAGGTTCCTGCCGCCTGACGATCCGTCCGTGCGCAAGTCCGCCGTACTGATCTTGCTTGCTGATGGCAACGACGGACCGGAGGTGCTGCTCACCGAGCGGGCCTGGACGTTGCGCAGGCATGCCGGGCAGATGGCGTTCCCCGGTGGCGGCGTCGATCCGGAGGACGGGACCGGCGACCCGGGTCTGGTGCGGACCGCGCTGCGGGAGGCCGAGGAGGAGACCGGGGTTGATCCGGCCGGGATCGTGCCGTTCGCGGTCTGGCCGGCCTTGTGGGTGCCGGTGAGCAACTTCGGCGTGTCACCGGTGCTCGCGTGGTGGCGGGAGCCGTCGCCGGTGGCCGTGGTCGACCCGGCCGAGGTCGCGTCGGTGCACACCGTGTCCGTGCACGCGCTGGCGGATCCGGCGAACCGGATCAGCTGCCTGCATCCGTCCGGGTTCACCGGGCCGGCGTTCACCATCGGCGAGCTCTACATCTGGGGCTTCACCGCCGGGTTGCTGGACAAATTGCTGATCCTCGGTGGATGGTCGCGCGACTGGGACCCCTCGGTCGTCGTACCGTTGCCCGACCGACTGGTCGAGGCGGCCTGGCGGAGCGAGGGACGGCGGCCGGAGGACGTGCGCCGGCTGACCGCCATCGAGCACGACCTCGGCCAGGCGCAAGGGGTCCAGTCGGAAGGTGTGGAGTGAGCAAGCTCGACTACGCGCTGCTGATCATCACCGGGCTGGTGGCGATATCGGGGTACATCGAGGGCTTCGTGCTGGGCGCCTGTGCCACGCTCGGCCTGCTCGGCGGTGCCGCGGTCGGCGTCTGGGTCGTGCCGCGGGTGCTGGACAACTTCTCGCCGAGTGTCTCGGTGTCGTTCGCGGCGCTGGTGCTGGTGGTGATCCTGGCCTCGATCGGCCGGACGATAGGTGCCGTTCTCGGGTCCAGACTCAGAAACAAGATCTCGTGGACACCGGTCAAGGCCGTCGACGCGCTCGGCGGTGCCGCGCTGGCCGCGGTGTCGGTGCTGATCGTGTCCTGGGTGCTCGGCGTCGCGGTGAGCGGTGCGCGGATCCCGAGCGTGACGTCCGCGGTGCGCGGCTCGCAGGTGCTGGCGAAGGTCGACCAGGTGCTGCCCAACCGGGCCGACCAGGCGCTGCAGGCGTTCAACGACGTGGTGAACACCGACCTGTTCCCGCGGTTCCTCGACCCGTTCGTGCCGGAGCGGATTCGGGAGACACAGCCGCCGGACGGCGAGATCGCCCGGCAGCCCGCGGTCAGGGGGGCGTACAGCCGGATCGCCAAGATCACCGGCGTGGCCAACTGCTCGCGCGGTCTCGAGGGCAGCGGGTTCGTCTACGCGCCGCAGCGGGTGATGACGAACGCCCATGTGGTCGCCGGCGTCGGCGCACCGCAGGTCGAGGTCGACGGGCAGTCGTACGAGGCGAACGTGGTGGTGTTCGACCCCGAGGTCGACATCGCGGTGCTGTACGTCCCCAAGCTGACGATCAAGCCGCTGAGCTTCGACTACACCGGCAAGGCGGACGACCCGGCCGTCGTCCTCGGCTACCCGGAGAACGGCCCGTTCGACTCCGAGCCGGCCCGGATCCGGTCGGAGGAGCGTCTCCGCGGCCCGGACATCTACGGCGACCGGACGGTCACCCGGGAGGCCTTCTCGATCTGGGCCTCGGTCCGCCCCGGCAACTCCGGCGGCCCGCTGCTGTCCAACAAGGGCACCGTGTACGGCGTGGTGTTCGCCGCCTCGGTCGAGGACAACCGCACCGGCTACGTGCTCACCGCCGAGCAGGTCTCCGACGACGCCAAGGAAGGCGCGACGGCCACCCAAGAAGTTTCCACCCAGACCTGCACCTGATGCAGCAAAACCCGGCGGCCATCGCGTTGTAGGGGTGTGACGGTGACGACGGGTGGGACGGGGCGGACGTTGTCGTTCGATGAATTGGTGGTGTCGACCGAGCGACGGCTGCTGCGGCTCGCCCTGATGCTGACCGGCGGGGTGCACAGCGCCGAGGACCTGGTCCAGACGGTGTTCGCCCGGGCACACCGCAAATGGGACCGGATCGAGGCACTGGACAACCCCGAGGCCTACCTGCGGACGATGGTGCTCAACGAGTTCCTCAGCTGGCGCCGCGTGCTGAAGAACCGGGAGTTGCCGGTCGCCGAGCCGGCCGACCGGCCGTCCGGTGAGGACATCGGTGCCCGGCAGGCCCAACGGGACGCCGCCTGGCGATTACTGGCGGAGTTGCCGCGCCAGCAACGCGCCGTACTGGTACTGCGGTACTACGAAGACATGCCCGACGACGAGATCGCCGCCGTACTCGGGTGTGCGCCCGCCACGGTCAGGTCCAACGCGTCCCGCGGGCTGGCAACACTACGGAACCACCTGCCCGCCGAGGAGGAGCGCTGAGATGGCCAGGCTGACAGACGAAGACCTCGAGCGGCTGCTCCGCGAAACCTTTGCGGACAAGGAGGATCTGCTCGACAGCTTGCCGCAAGCAACCAAGCCCCGACGCCCGATCGCCCCGATCCTGCTGGCGGCCGCGACGGTGCTGGTCGTCCTCGGCGGCATCCTGTACGGCGTGAACCGCGGTGCCGAGGTGGAGCCGACACCTCCGGTGGCATCGTCATCCACGACGGACGACGCCGACATCTGGGCCGCGGCGATCGTGGCGATCACGCAGCGGTCCGGCCAGCCGGCCGGCTTGCAGTCGCTGTACGTGGCGAAACGAGCGCCCGGCGCCGACGACGCGAACCAAGAGGCCGCCCGGACATTCTCCACGGCGGAGAGGAATCGGATCTCGGCCCAGGTCATCAAGGACGCCGGCATCCAGGTCGGGTGGCTCGGCACGGGGGCCACGACCGCACAGTGCATTCGGACGCTGGCGCGCGTCTCGGTTGGCGAGGTGGTCGACAAAGGCGACCACAAGGAGGTTCGCACGAGCATCGCCTACAACTGTGGTTCCCACTACACGGTGACCTACCGCATCGAGAAGCGGGATGACTCCTGGACTGTGACCGGAATCGTCGGCGTCCCTGAGGGTGCGGTGCCGTCCAGTTGTCCTGTCAGCGGAAAGACGCCAGCCAGTCCAGAAGCTGGGTGTTGAACAGGTCCGGGACCTCTTCGTGGGGGAAGTGGCCGGCCGGGGTGAGGAGTTCGTGGCGGAGTGGTGCCGTGACCAGGTGCGGAGGGGTTACCGCGGTCGCGGCCACCGCCGGGTCCTGGGCTCCGTGGATCTGCAGCACGGGTACGGCGACCGGCGTACGCATCCTGGCTGAGTACTTGCGGCCGTCAGGGCGCAGCCGGGAGCGGGCGAACCAGCGGTGGTACTCCAGAGCGCAGTGCGGAGCCGGCCAGACCTGCAGCGCGGCGCGGTAGCGCCGGGACGACTCGGCGTCGGGGAACGTGCCGCCAGGCGCGGACCAGGCCCGAAGAAGCCGCTCGATGTGGATGCCGTCGTGCGCGAGCAGGCGACGCTCCGGGAGGATCGGCAGCTGGAACCAGGCCGTATGGGTCAGCGCCTTCGTCTGACCGGACCTGGCCAGCAGCAACGGGTGTGGCGCGGAGACGACTGCCAGACCACGGATCTGTCGCGGTGTGAGTACGGCGGCCGACCAGCCGATGAACCCACCCCAGCCGTGCCCGACGACAACCGCATCGGTGGAGCCGAGGGAGCGGATCACGCCGGAGACGTCCGCAGCGGCGGTGTGGGGGTCGTAACCGCGTGGGGTCTTGTCGCTGGCGCCGTACCCGCGCAGGTCCATCGCGACCGCGCGGTAGCCGGCCGCGGCGACGACCGGCAGCTGGTGCCGCCAGGCCCACCAGAACTCGGGGAAGCCGTGCAGGAAGAGCACCAGTGGACCGTCCACCGGCCCGCACTCCGCGACATGGAACCGTGCCCCGTTGGCCGCCACCAGCGAGTGCGACCAGGGCCCGTCGACCAGCAGATCGACGACACCCGCCGGGCTCAGCGCCGCACGCCCGATTCGCCGGTCGGGCGCGGAGTCGATCCTGCAGGTTCGGTCTCCTCGACGTCCTTGCCGATCGCCTTGAGCACCTCGACCGACTCCTTCGAGGTCTCGATCGCGCGCTGCGGACCCTTCGCGCCGCCGAGGGCGCGCTTGCCGAGCAGCACCAGCACCACGCCGATCAACAGGTAGAGCACAGCAATGATCAGGAAGGCCAGCGCCGGGTGCAGCCCCAGTGCGGTGAGCCCGTACGCCGCCGCGATGGACAGCAGGATGATCGCCAGCACGGCCAGGAAGGCCGCCGCGCCGAACATGCCGGCGCCGGTCCCGGCCGCCACCGCGGTCTTCTTCAGCTCGGTCTTCGCCAGTTCGAGCTCGCCGCGGACCAGGTTGGACAGATCCTTGCTGGCGTTCGCGACGAGCTGCCCGACCGTGGGCTCACTCCCGTTCGGCCCCATCGACATGGCACTCCTTCCACGCGCTCCGTCCCCTGACACTACCGCCGACTCCACCGAACTACGGGTACCCCGACGCGAGAAGGTCAGTCGGCGTACTCGCGATTGCGCCGGGACAGCAACAGTGCCGCGATCAGCGCGGCCAGCAAGGACGCGACCAGTACGGCGCCCTTGGCCCGCTCGACCTGGGCGGCATCGCCGCTGAAGGCCAGCTGGGCGATCAGCAGCGCGACCGTGAACCCGATCCCGGCCAACACCGACACGGCACCCACGTCCCGCCAGGCCAGGTCGGAGTTCAGCTCGGCCCGGGTGAACCGCGCGGTCAGCCACGAGCCGCCGAACACCCCGATCACCTTGCCGAACAGCAACCCGGCGACGATGCCGATCGCAACCGGGTCGGTCAGCATTTCCCGGACCGCTCCACCACTCAACGTCACCCCGGCCGCGAACAACGCGAACAGCGGTACGGCGACGCCCGCGGACCACGGCCGGAGCCGGTGCTCGATCCGCTCGGCCGGTGCGTGCTCCTCACCCGGATCCGCCACCACCCGGGTGACCAGTCCGAGAGCGACCCCGGCGATGGTGGCGTGGATCCCCGACTCTTGCATGCACCACCACGCGCCGATCGCGATCGGAACGTACAGGAACGGCGTCCGGATCCGGCGCCGCTGCAGCAGGTACCACGCCGCGATCAGCGCGACCGCGGCCAGCAGCCAGAGCAGGTGGAACCCGTGCGAGAAGAACACCGCGATCACCAGGATCGCGCCGAAGTCGTCGACCACCGCCAGCGTGAGCAGGAATGCCCGCAGCGCACTGGGCAGCGACGAGCCGACGATCGCCAGTACGGCAAGTGCGAACGCGATGTCCGTTGCCGTCGGCACCGCCCAGCCGTCCGTCCGGCCGTTGTCGGCGGCAAGGTTCACGACCAGGTAGATGATTGCCGGCAGCACCATTCCGGCCAGGGCCGCGACGACCGGGACGACGGCCTCGCTGAGCCGCGACAGCGTGCCCACCACGAACTCGCGCTTCAGTTCGACCCCGGCCAGGTAGAAGAACAGCGTGAGTGCGCCGTCGGAGGCCCATGCCTCGACGGTCAGCGGTCCGAGCTCGGTAACGAGGAGGTGGTGATAGGCGTCCTGCCAGGGCGAGTTGGCCCAGACCAGCGCGACCACCGCGGCCGCAAGCAGAAGCAAACCACCGGTCGTCTCGGCCCGGAGCGTGTCGGCGAGGATCGCCCGTTCCCGCCCCAGGATGCGCGGGAACGCACGCTTCTTCTGCCGGATCCGCGGCGGCTCGCTCATCGTCAGGCCCTTCGGGTCGGGGTCGGTCGGACGATCGCCGACCAGACTTCCCGGCACACCGGGGAGAGAGTCTACCTGGCGATCTGCTCCGCCAGCGCTGCGAAATCCGGTACCACGAGGTCCGGTGGGAGGAACGCCGTCGGGTACGGCGTCGCCCGCCGGTCGAGGTAGAACCCCTGCAACCCGGCGCGCCGGGCACCGTCGATGTCCCACGGATGCACCGCGGCCAGGCCCATCCGCTCGACCGGGACATCGCAGACCGCGGCGGCGTACCGGTAGGCGTCGGGATGCGGCTTCCAGCGCTGGGGTTCGGCCACGTCGAGTCGGTGCTCGAGCAGCGGCATGATGCCGCCGTCGGTGAACATGCGCTCGGACATCGCCGCCGAGCCGTTGGTCAGGGTGATGATTCGCAGACCGGCGTCCCGGAGCCGGCGCAGACCCGGCTCCACGTCCGGATGCAGCGACAGTTGGGTCATGCCGGACAGGACGCCGCTGATGGTGTCCTCGGTGGGCTCGACGCCCGCGTCGGCGAGTTGGGTTGCCAGGACGTCGCCGGCCACCGTGCGGAAGTCGGCGTACGTGCCGGCCGCGGTCAGCGCGAACCCGTCCCGCAACGTCGACGCGAACCACACGTCCAGGCTGTGCGCCGGCAGACCGGCCGCGACGAACCTGTCCCGCATCGGCTCCAGATCCGACATCGTCTCGTTGACGTCCAGCACCAGCACGTCGATCATCGCAGCTCCTCTATCTTGGACCAGTTGTTCCAAGATAGGATGATCCGCATGGCGGATGTCAAACATTTCGACGAGGCGGCCGCGCTGGCCTCGGTCGAGTTGCTGTTCTGGCGTCGCGGCGTGGCGGGCACCGGGATCCAGGACGTCGTCGCTGCCACCGGGCTGAGCCGGTCGAGTCTCTACAACGCGTTCGGCGGCAAGGACGAGCTCTACCTGGCGGCGGTCCGGCGTTACCTGGACCATCGGTCCCGGCCGATGTTCGACCGGCTCGCCACCGACAGGCGCGGATTGCCTGGTGTGGCCGCGTTCTTCGACCGGCTGCTCAGGCTGCGGTGTGCCGGTGAGTTCGCCGGCTGGGGGTGCCTGGTCTCGAACGCGAACGCGGACAATCCGCCGCCCGCGGCCCGGCCCCTGCTGGCCGAGCACCATGCTGCGCTGCGGGACGCCTTCGCAGCGGCCCTGAAAGATTCTCAGGTCAAGCAGCAGTTGCGGGACGGGGTCGAGGTGGACGACGCGGCGGAGCTGCTGACGTTGCTCGCCTACGCGGTCAACCTTCGCTCGCGCTCCGGAGCCACCCGCGCCCAGCTCAAGGCGGCGGTCAACGCCGCGCTGGCCGGCCTCGCCCGCTGATCAGGCACCGACCTCGCGCAACGTGTCACCAAGCAGGTACTCCCGGTGCGCCAGCCGTTCTCGAGTACGTCGAGCCGACCGGACAGAGCGTCGTACGCCTGCTGCCCTTCGCCCTTGCCCTGGCGCTTCTACTCTCCGCTCGGTGCGCTCTCCTCCACGAACTGTGCAGGGCTCATAGCGTTGGAACTACCCCGCCCCGGGAATCGCCCAGTCCGCCCGGTCACTGGCCGTGAACCGGGAGCGGACGTTACAGTCTGGCTGACAAGGTCGTCCACGACAGCGGTGTCGCGGACAGCCGGCACAACCGAACGATCAGGAGCACGCCCCGGCTCGCGTCCCCCGGCAACCGGTTTGCCGGGCACATTCCCAGGGATACTGACCTCATGGCCCGCCCAAGGAACAACCCCGGCGACCTCGCCGAACTCCCCACGGAGCTTCGGACCGATCGGCCGAAGGGTGACCAGATCCGCGAGATTCTGGAGAAGCTCACCCGTTCGCTGGCCGTCGGCACCGTGCTGCCGTCCGAGCGTGTGCTCGCCGAGCGCTTCGGCGTGGCCCGGATGACGGTGCGGCAGGAGGTGGACCGCGTGGTGGCCGAGGGCCTGGCCGCCCGGCGCCCCGGCGGCGGCACCTTCGTGGCCGAGCCGCGCCCGTCCCGGATGCTCGCCTCGTCGTTCAGCCAGGACATGATCAACCGCGGGATCAAACCCGGCGCCAAGGTGCTCGAGCACCGCGTCGGCACCGCGGACGAGGACCTGGCCCGCGAGCTGGAGGAGCCGGTCGGCACCCCGGTCCTGCACCTGATCCGCCTCCGCACCGCCGACGGCGAACCGATGGCGGTCGAGCGCACCGCGCTGTCACTGCACCGCTACCCGGGCCTCGAGGACGTCGACTTCGCCGAGACCTCCCTGTACGGCGAGCTGTCGTCGCGCTGGGGTGTCACCCTCGGCATGGTGTCCGCGTCGATCGTCGCAGCCCCGCCGGACCCGGTCGACGCCGAACTCCTCGAAATCGACTCCTCCACGCCCTGCCTGATCATCACCTCAGCACCCCGGACCGCATCCGGCGAAGTCATCGAATTCGGCCGCTCCGTCTACCGCTCCGACCGCTACGACATCACCGTCGCCTACCGCGCCACGTAGTACACCCACGCGTGCTACACGTTCAGACTGCGTAGCACGTTTGGGGTTTCGCCGCGGTCGGCGAGTCGGCTGACGATCTCGACTGTCAACGCCTGGACGAGCATTGCGCCCACCAGGGTCGACGTTGCGCCGGTTCGCTCCGGGCTGCCGGCGACTTCGATCAGCGCGTCACCTGGTTCGCCGCAGTTGTCGAGGACCACGTCGGCCACCTCGAACAGCCGCTGACCGCCCGGAGCTCGCGAGCTCACCGCCGTACTGTGTGCCAACGACGTCAGCGCGATCACCTTCGCGCCCTTGGCCTGGGCCCCGATCGCGAACTCCACCGGTACGGCGTTCCGGCCCGAGTTCGACACGATCAGTACGACGTCGCCCGGACCGATGTCGTTGGTCTGCAGCAGTACGTCGGCCAGCCCGCTCAACCGCTCCAGCAACGAGCTCTTCAGCAGCCCCTCATGCAGCATCAGCCCGGGCTCGAGCACCGCCCGCACATCGGCCAGCCCGCCGGCGCGTCCGTACAGCTCCTCCGCGATCACGTGACTGTGCCCGGTCCCGAACACCCAGAACACCTTGGCGTCCACGACCAACTCGGCCGCCTGCGCGATCGCGTCCCCTTGCGTCTCCGCGGCCCGCGCCGCAATTTCCAACGCCCGCCGCATGAACTCCTCAGCCCCAGCCATGCGCCCGAACCTACCGGCATCCGCCGTAGGACCCCCAGAAATCCGGCTAGACCACTCCGAGGGTTTGTCGATGGTGAGCCGCACGGTCGTACTCGTCCAGCAGGGCGATCGCGAAGTCGGCGTACGAGGTCAGAGCGGTGACGTCGCCAGGGCCGAGGCGGTAGCTGCCGGTGCGGCTTGGGTCGGCGTGGTTGAAGTCGCCGGCCGGGGCGAGCGACACCCAGTCGAGGCTGGACGCGGCGAAGATGTCGAGCGCGGCCTGATGGGCCAGGAAGAAGGACCGGTACTCCTGCGGATAGCCGGGCGAGTCCATCAACGGGGTGCCGTCAGCGCCGGGCAGGTTGGACGCCAGGCCGACCCAGATCAGGCGGCCGCCCGGTAGGCCTCTGACCAGAGCGTGAGCAGCCCGAGGGAAGAAGTCGGACGGATCGGCGCCCCCGTCGTACACGGCTGCGATCACCGCGTCATGACCAGCGGCCAGCTCGGCGATCCGCCCAGCGTCCGTCACATCCCCCGCGACCAGCCCCGGCGCTCCGTCCGTCGTACGGGCGACTGCCGTCACCTCGTGACCGCGGGACCGTGCTTCGTCGACGGCCGCCCGGCCCGCCCGTCCGCGTGCGCCGATGACCAGAATCTTGCCCATCACAACCTCCTCGGTTTCGCTGATGCGGCGACCGTAGAAGGCGACGTAGTTACCAATTGGGTACCGTGAACGGCGTGGAGGCACTGCGGTCGGACATGTTCGAGGAGATCTGCCCGTCGACGTTGCTGCCGTTCCGGATCGGTGGGGACAAGTGGTCCGCGCTCGTGATCGCGTGCCTGAAGGACGGTCCGAGGAGGTTCTCCGAGCTGCGGGTGCCGTTGGCGCGGGTGTCACCCAAGGTGCTGACCCAGTCCCTGCGCGCGCTCGAACGTGACGGCTTCATCCTGCGGACGCAGTACGACGAGCCGGTACGACGCGTGACGTACGAGCTGACCGACCTCGGCCGCAGCCTGCTCGAACCAATGCGGGTCATGTGCGAATGGGCCACCGACCACTGGGACGAGCTCCTGGATGCGCGCGAATCGTAGGTACGGCCAACGCTAGACTCGCAGCCATGGACGAGCAGACGCCGAGTGTGTTGTTGCAGACGCCCAGCTGGTTGCTGACCCAGAGCGCGGCGCACGCAGGGCGGATCATCGGCGAGGCTTTCGCCGCCGGCGGCGCCCGGATGTACCACTTCCGCCTGCTCGCGACCCTGGTCGAGTTCGGCCCGGCCAGTCAGGCGGCCCTCGGCCGGCACACCGGCATCGACCGCAGCGATGTCGTTGCCGCTCTCAACGAGCTGGCAGCCGACGGGTACGTCGACCGCACCCCCGACCCCGAGGATGGCCGCCGCAACATCATCACCCTCACCGCGTCAGGCCGCCGCCAGCACAAACGCCTCGCCGCCTTGGTGGCCCAGGCCCAGGACGAGATCTTCGCCCCACTCACCCCCGCTGACCGGGCCCGCCTGATCACCCTCCTCGGCCGGCTGCTGGCCCATCACCAAACCGGCAGCTGAGCGCGCGCGGCCTTCTGAGTACGACGCACGCGGTGCTCCCGGGCGTGGACACGCCGCCGGGCCGCCCAGGAGATCTTCCGCGGGGAAGTCTCGACCTGCTGCTGAGGAGTCTGCATCGCGTTCACACTTCTACCGATGCACGACCGGCCCGATCGGTTCCGTCGTACCGTGAAAAGGTGCCGTTCGACCGAAAATCCGATCGGTTGAGCGCAGATCGGGTGCTGCTGGGCGATACGGCGGTTCCGTGCCGGGGGCCGCATTGGTAGAAAGGTGACCGGGCGCTCCAGCGCGCCGAAGCTAGCGAGGAGGAGTCCGCGTCGTGACGAATGCAGAGTCACCCCAGTCCGAAGCCGCCCAGTCGGAGGCCCTGTCGAACCTGATGCACGAGGAGCGTCGGTTCGAGCCGCCGGCCGACCTCGCCGCGAACGCGAACGTCAAGGCCGACGCCTACGACACCGCTGCCGCCGACTTCGAGGGGTTCTGGGCCGAGCAGGCCAAGCGTCTCACGTGGGCGACCGAGCCGACCGAGACACTGGACTGGAGCAACCCGCCGTTCGCCAAGTGGTACGCCGACGGCAAGCTGAACGCGGCGTACAACTGCGTCGACCGGCACGTCGAGAACGGTCTCGGCGACAAGGTCGCGTACTACTTCGAGGGCGAGCCCGGCGACACCCGCGAGATCACCTACGCCCAGCTCAAGGACGAGGTCAGCAAGGCGGCGAACGCGCTGCTCGAGCTGAACGTCCAGGCCGGTGAGGTGGTCGCCATCTACATGCCGATGATCCCCGAGACCGTGGTCGCCATGCTCGCTTGCGCCCGGATCGGCGCCCCGCACACGGTCATCTTCGGAGGCTTCTCCGCGGACGCGCTCAAGGGCCGGATCCTGGACTGCGACGCCCGCGTCGTGATCACCGCCGACGGCGGCTACCGCCGAGGCGCCCCGGCCGCCCTGAAGCCGGCCGTCGACGCCGCGCTGGCCGACTGCCCGGACGTGCGCAACGTGGTCGTGGTGAAGCGCACCGGCCAGGAGACCGCGATGACCGAGAACCGCGACCTGTGGTGGGAGGACTTCGTCGGCAAGCAGTCGACCGAGCACACCCCGGAGGCGTTCGACGCCGAGCACCCGCTGTACGTCATGTACACCTCCGGCAGCACGGGCAAGCCGAAGGGCATCCTGCACACGACCGGCGGCTACCTCGTGGGTACGGCGTACACGCAGTGGGCCGTCTTCGACCTCAAGCCCGACACCGACGTCTACTGGACCGCCGCCGACATCGGCTGGGTCACCGGTCACAGCTACATCGTGTACGGCGCCCTCGCGAACGCGACCACCTCCGTCCTCTACGAAGGCACCCCGGACACGCCGCACCAGGGCCGCTGGTGGGAGATCGTGCAGAAGTACAAGGTCTCCATCCTCTACTGCGCGCCGACCGCGATCCGCACCTTCATGAAGTGGGGCGCGGACATCCCGGCGAAGTTCGACCTGTCCTCGCTGCGCGTCATCGGGTCGGTCGGTGAGCCGATCAACCCGGAGGCCTACATCTGGTACCGCGAGAACATCGGCGGCAACAACGCGCCGGTGGTCGACACCTGGTGGCAGACCGAGACCGGGATGCACATGATCTCGCCGCTGCCGGGCGTGACCGCGGGCAAGCCGGGTGCCGCGATGAAGGCGATCCCGGGTGTCAGCGTGGACGTCGTCGACGACGCCGGCAAGCCGGTGCCGGACGGTTCCGGCGGCTACCTGGTCATCACCAAGCCGTGGCCGGCGATGCTGCGCACGCTGTGGGGTGACGACCAGCGGTTCGTCGACACGTACTGGTCGCGCTGGCCAGGCGTGTACTTCGCCGGTGACGGTGCCAAGAAGGACGAGGACGGCGATCTGTGGCTGCTCGGCCGGGTCGACGACGTGATGAACGTGTCCGGTCACCGGCTGTCCACCACCGAGATCGAGTCGGCGCTGGTCTCGCACCCGAAGGTCGCCGAGGCCGCGGTCGTCGGCGCGTCCGACCCGACCACCGGTCAGGCGATCGCCGCCTTCGTGATCTTGAGGTCCGAGGCCGGCGACGGTGGTCCGGACGTCGTCCAGGAACTCCGCAACCACGTCGCCAAGGAGATCGGCCCGATCGCCAAGCCACGCCAGATCATGGTCGTCGCCGAACTCCCGAAGACCCGCTCCGGCAAGATCATGCGCCGTCTCCTCCGCGACGTCGCCGAGAACCGCGAGGTCGGCGACGTCACCACCCTCGCCGACTCCACCGTCATGGATCTCATCAAAACCAACCTGGCCGCAGGCAAGGCCGACGAGGAGTGACCTTCGTCCCGACAACGGCCCCGGCACGGCGGGTTCACGTGGTCGTCGCAACACCTCGATTTGAGGAGTTGCGGCGGCCATGTCGTTTTTGGAGGATTCCGAGCGTCACGGTGATGCTTTGGTGCGGATGGTGGATTCGGGGGTCGCGGTAGCGGCGGCGTGTGAGGTGTTGGGGATCAAGCGCGGTCGTGGCTACGAGATCCTGCGAGCACGTGGCGGTGGGTCTGGCCGGCGGACGGTCATCACCGACGCGGTGCGGGGGCAGGTCATCGCTGTGTTCGCCGAGTCCGCCAGCATCAACCGTGCAGCGATCGCCTGCGGGGTGAGTCATGGCACTGCCCGGCGGATCCTGGTCGCGGCCGGGCTGGTTGGTGCGGCGACGGCCGTGAGGGGCAAGGCGCAGGCGAAGGCGCGGTTCACCGAGTTGATCGAGTCGGGATGGTCGATCACGCGCGCGGCCCAGGAGGTGGGCGTGAACCGGCGCACCGGGCAGGACTGGCATCGCGGAGTCCGCAAGGTGAACAACACCCGGATCCATCCCGACGGGCGGGTCGTGGACTCCGGCACCGGGACCCGGTATCTGAGGTCCATGACCGGACCAGCTGGGGTTGTGATCAGTGAGCGTTACCTGTGCCTGGATGAACGGCTGGCGATCGCCGACGGGCTGATCAACAAGCTCACCCTCACCGCGATCGCGGCCGGTATCGGCAAGAACAAGTCCACGATCTCGCGTGAGGTCGGTGCACACAGCATCGAAGGGCTCTACCTGCCGCACCAGGCCCACCGTGACGCTGCGACCGCCCGGGCCCGGCCCAAGACCTGCAAGCTGGTCACCGATCCGGTACTGCGCGGCCAGGTCGAGCAGGGCCTGGAGAAGAAGTTGTCACCGGAACAGATCTGCAACAGGCTCGTCAAGGACTTCCCCGATGACGAGAGCATGCGCGTGAGCCACGAGACGATCTACCAGGCGCTGTACTTCCAGGCCCGTGGCGGCCTCAAACGCGAAGTCGTCACCGCGCTGCGCACCGGACGGACCCGCCGCAAACCCCAACGCCAACCCGACCAGCGCCGGCCCCGGTTCGTCGACGAGATGATCATGATCTCCGACCGGCCGGCCGAGGCCGAAGACCGCGCGGTCCCCGGCCACTGGGAAGGCGACCTGATCATGGGCGAGAACAACCAGTCCGCGATCGCGACCCTGGTCGAACGCGCCACCCGCTACACAATGCTGGTCCACCTGCCCGGCGGCCACGACGCCGAGCAGGTCCGCGACGGCCTCATCGCCACCATGAAGACCCTGCCCGAGCACCTGCGCGGCTCGCTGACCTGGGACCAGGGCTGCGAGATGGCCCGGCACAAACAGTTCACCATCGCCACCGACATCGCCGTCTACTTCTGCGACCCGCACTCACCCTGGCAGCGCGGCACCAACGAAAACACCAACGGACTACTCCGCCAGTACTTCCCCAAAGGCACCGACCTGTCCGCCCACGGACCCGAAGACCTCGAACACGTCGCCCAAGAACTCAACGGCCGACCACGCAAAACGCTCGACTGGGACACCCCAGCCGAGCGCCTGCGTGATCTACTCACCACCTAGAAACCAAGGCGGTGTTGCGACGACCCCTTGAAACCGCCCACCCGCCGGGGCCGTTGTCGTTTAGGCTGCCGCGCATGACTGTCGTCGTGGCGATCGTGCATGCGGGGTTGGCGGCGGCTTGGGTGGGTGGGATGGCGTACTCGCTGTTCGTGGTCCGGCCGAAGCTGCAGAAGTTCTTCGGGCCGGATCGGGACGGGCGCGAGGCGCTCACCACGGTGATTGCCTCGGGCAACCGGTGGAAGGTGATCGGCCTGATCGCGGCGATCGCGGTCACCGGATTGGTCCTGCTGTTGGTCGAGCGCGAGCACTGGTGGATCCACGCGGTCAAGGCCCTGCTGCTGGTCTGCGCAACCGCGATCTTCTGGTACGTCTCATGGCGGCACTGGCCGGGCCGGGTGTTCGCGACGTCGGCCGAGTTGCCCGAACTGCAACGACGACTCGTCGTCCTCGCCACCACCATGCTCGGTCTTACCGGACTCGCCTTCGCCCTCGGAGTAGCCGCCGTACACCTCTGAGGTTCCTCACGGATCCGTTCGGGCCCGCAGACTCTGGATCCGGCGTGGGCGTCTACCAGGCTGATCTCCCGGGTGACCTGGCACTGCGATCCTTAGGAGATCACTCCCTGACTGTGCCAGGATGACGCATCCGTTCGGAGGAGGTGATCGCGGTGGCACAAGAGACTCTGCAGCTTCTGGTGAGCATGCACCGGATCGTCCGGCACCTACGCCGGAGCCGGACCTCCGCGGTCCTGCACCCGACCCAGTTTCTCGCGCTGATGCTGATCGCCGACGAGCAACCGATCCGGATCGGCGAGATCGCGGCCCGTGTGCCGTGCTCCCAGCCCACCGCGACCACCACCGTCGCCGGCCTCGAGGACGCGGGCATGGTCCGCCGCGAGCAGGACCCGGTCGACGGCCGTGCGACCGCGGTCGTACTCACCGAAGCCGGTGCGGAGATGGTCGAGGCCTCCGGACGCCAGGCCGCGGAGGAACTCAGCAAGCTCCTCCGCCGCCTCGACGAAGCCGACCGTGAGTTGGTCCTGCGCGCCGGCACCGTCCTCGCCCAGATCGCCGACGACCTCTAGCGGATTCCCGGAACGACCGAGACCGTGTACGGCGGGGCGCCGGGGGCGACGTGAGTAATCCCGGCACTGACAGGGCCCTATTCGGCCGAGGGTCCATTCGGCGCCGTCATCCTCATCATCCAGTAGCTCGCTGGAACATGGGTGGCATCGTCGATGACCTTGCCCTCGATCTGGCCGAAGGACTGCAGAGCGAGCTTCTCGAACGCCGGCGGCTCCCGGACGTACTCGCCGCGGTCGTTCGCCGACATCCACCGTGAGATCCGGCCCTGGTTCGGCTCGAAGCAGGTGTCGAGGCTGATCACCCGGCCGCCGGGACTCAGCACGCTCGCGGCCAGGTTGAGCAGATGCGTGCACTGCTCGTCCGACAGGTGGTGCAGCAGCCCGAGCAGCAGCACCACGTCGATCGGCGGCAGCGATCGGGCAGCGGCTTCGTCGAAGTTGCCGCAATGGAAGCTGGCGTTCTCACCGCCGAAGCGCTCCTTGGCCCAGTCGATGTACGGCGCATCTGTGTCGAACCCGTGATATTTCACCGGCTGGGGCAGACGCGGGAAGTAGTACGCAGGGCCGCAGCCGACGTCCAGGACGGTTTCACCTGGCCGGATCTCATCGATGCAGCGGTATCGCAAGCGGTCGGCGCCGACGATGCGCTGCAGCAGGACGTAGGCAGGCACATGCCTGAGAACGCCTTTCACACCCTCCATGGGGATCTCCTCGATCGGGGAGATATACATGCTGGGTGTCTCGACCCGCTAAGTCAACGAACTCGCTCAGTCCCTCAGCTCGTAGACGATGACCTGCCCTCGGGTATACCTCCGGTCGGCGAGCCGGTCGAGAGTGCGCTCGGCGACCCTGCCCTTGCGCGTGTCCGCGAAGACCCAGCGGACGCCGTAATCGCGGCGCAGGGTCTCCAGCACCTCCGGCGTTGGCGCCGTGAGTGCCTTCGTCGTCAGCTCCACCCGGTCGGGCCAGGGCGATGGCAGCAGGCTGTAGCCGACGTTCCGTTCGCCTTGGTTGGCCAGCGACTGCTGGGTGTAGGCCCAGCCCTCCATCAGTGTTCGGTGACCGCCGACACCGCTGACCAGGTAGCCACGCGCGTCGCAGACCGGACCAGGTCGTTGTCGCGACTGGCAGGCGGTGTTCGTCACGACCACGTCGTACCGTCCAGCGTTACGCTCCAGCCACAGCGCGGCTTGGATCTCGTCCGTGGTGTACAACGGAGCCGCCGGGACCGGGATCTGCCCGCCCTCCCCGGTGACCCTGTCCGCCGCGTTGCGCCAGTCCGACCAGGGCCGGCTGGGCAAGGCGAGGCCGACCGCGACGCACATCAGCAGCGCCAGGCCGAGGCCACGGACCTGCGGACGGACGGCGCGGAGGACAAGCCAGCCGAGCAGCCCGGCCACGAGTACCGCCGCAAGCCACAGCATCGGCTCGGTCACCGCCCGCGTGATCTCCGCCGGGGAGACAGGCCGGGAGTCGATGTTGCCGAACGCCCGGATCGCCAGGGCGAGCGCCGCACCGGCCAGCAGGCCACCGGCGATGATCACCCGGCGGGCCGCGCGGCGGCGTCCGGTGACCGCGCCGTGGATCACGTATCCCGCGGCGACGCCGGCGAAGGGCAGCGCGCTGCCGAGGAAGTAGAACTGACCAAAGCCCGGATGGTCGACGACCAGGAATCCGAGCATGGAGGCGATGAGCGTGCCGACCAGCCACCACTGCACCGGATCGGTACGGGTCCGGCGCTGTACGAGACCAAGGAATGCCACGGCCACCACCGCCCGACTCACCACCACGGACACAAGGATCGCGATCGCCCAGGTCAGCGTCTGCTGGTCGGCGTCACGGAGCCCTTCGGTGATCCATCCACCCCGCGCCGGAGCGCCGGTGAGACCGGTCACAGCGGTGTATCCCGGCAAAGCCCGCAGGACCCCGAACAAGCGCAGCGGAGTACCTGCGGTGCTGCCCGCGACAGTCAGCATCGACGCCACCATCACACCCACCAGTGCGACGCCGAAGCCGACGGTCGGCCAGGGGATGCGCCTGTTCCGCACCAGCAGGAACAGCGCAGCCAGGCCGGTCCCGCCGAGCAGCAGCGGCACTGCGGTGGGCTTGGAGCCGGCGGATACGCAGACGACCAGCATCACGATCACCCAGGACCGTCTCGGGGCACCGCGGTACAAGGCGCCGAGCAGCAGCGCCGCGGCTCCGACGCTGACCGTCGTCCCGAAGGACTGCGACGGGCTCAGGAAAACGAGTGGTGAGGACCCGACGCCGCCGATGTACTTCCAGACGGCGACCTGCTGGACGACCGTCGTCATCGCGACCGCGAACGGGGCGGTCCACCAGACACCGCTGACCTGGCGCGCGAGTGCAGCGACCGCGAGGACGAGCCCGATGATGATCGGGGCGAACCAGAGTCTGAACAGCACGAGTCGGGGGTCGATTCCGGCGATCTCTGCGGCCGACGCCAGGTGTGCGTCGGCGAACCAGTGGTACTGCATCGTTTCGCCCGCCACCTGCGGAATCTGCGGCGGGACGGAGCGGCCCAGCTCGTGCACGATCCCCAGGTGCCAGAGCAGGTCCTGGTAGTAGTTGCCGCCGTTCTCGGGGACCGGCGAGGCGCTGACAGAGGTGCCGTAGTACAGCAGCAACGTCGCCGACATCAGGAGCGACAGCGTGGCGCCCCACGCGAGCGGCAGTCGCGGCGCGTCCCGCGCCCGCCAGCAACGCCGTAACCGCGGTACCGCGGCGAAGACGACCAGTACCGCCGCAGGCCACACCACCAACCACTGCTGCATGCCAGCGGCCGTGAACAAGGCCCACCCCAGCAACTCGTAGGAGAGCCCCACGACGATACCGATGCCCACGTCCTCAGGCCAGGTCCGCCGACCCGGCGCGAAAGCTCGCAGCAGCAACACTCCTGGAAGCACCACACAGCCCGCGAAGTAGGCCGAGTAGCGGAGGATGTCGCCGTCCGTCACCCCCGTGCCTGCCAGTACCCAGTACACGGTCAGCGCGGGGAGCAGCCAGACGAGTGCACCCACGAACCGTGGCCCGGTAGACCTGTCAGACCCGTCCGTCATCGAGACGCTTGATGCGGACGGCGGCTCGATGGTCCGGCTGTCCATCATTGCGGCGAGGTCGCCATCAAATCCACCGACCCCAGCGGACCGCCATCAGAGGAACCACCAAAGCCATGCGCACCCTTGGTGAGAGGAATCAGGTCGGCCATAGTGGTGGAGCCTAACCGTTGCCGACAGCTGTTGGGCGAGTACGTGGATGTCTTCGGGATCCTGCGTGTCGATGCGGTGCCCGGCCGCGGCCCGGACATTCAGCTCGGCAGCCAGGCTCTCCGGTAGCCCTCCGGAGGGCTGGAGCAGCCCGGTCTGCGCCCTTGGCCAGGGGCCGCCTGGCGGATGCTCTGCGGCCCCTGGGGTGAGGTTAGTTGCGGGTCAGAGTGAAGGTTGTGGTGGTGTTCTGGATGTCGGTGTGGTTGTTGGAGAGGGTTAGGTTGTTGAACGTGGCGGTGCCTCGCGCGGGGCCTTCGCCGGGTTCGGGGAGCTCGTTGGCCCAGATGCCGTAGCCGGATTTGGCGTCGAAGGTGTCGCCGGATTTGCGCGCCCCGGTGATGGTCGTGTTAGTGAAGATCGTGTCGGCGACCGGGAACAGTGGCTGACCGCCGACGTAGTCGGTCTGGAACATGATTCCGGAGTACGTCGGATCGACGATGTCCAGATCAGTCACCCGGATTCCCTGGAAGATCTTCGTCGCGGAATAGATCCACAGGGCGGGGAATGTCTGGTTGCCCCAGAAATGTCCACCCGAGCGGACCAGGCTGACATTCTCGAAACGGGTCGGCGGGGTCGCTCCGAAACCGTTCATCGGGATCCCGAAGTCGAGTGACGAGATGGTGACGCCCGGATAGGTGAGCATGTCCGCGGCGTCCAGATTGCGGAACACGTTGTTCGTGCCGCCGTACACCGCGAACCCGGCCGCCCGCCACGTGAGGGTCGCGGACAGGTTCTCGAAGACATTGTCGCGCACCTCGCCGCCGCCGGAGTCGGTGGCGTTGAAGAGGGCGAAACTGTCGTCGCCGGTGGCCCGGGCGTCGTTGTTGCTGACCAGGTTGCCGGCCGACCCGTTCGTCATGTTGATGCCGTCGGCAAACATGTTCCGGATCCGGGAGTTCTTGATCGTCGAGTTGTCGGTGTTCGCACCCCAGTACAGGCAGACCATGTGCTCGACCCAGATGCCGTCGATGGTCATGTTGGCGGTGTTGGAGAAGTCGAACACCTTGCCCGGACCGTCGATCCGCGACGTGTCGTTGCCGAAGTACGCGAACCCGGTGAAGGACGACCCGTTGGACGAGGCCTCGGTGCGGAAGCCGACGTCGGTGTTGTCCTGTGACGTCGGCGCGTGGAACCGCGTGTACCAAGGCCCCGCGCCGACAACCCGAACCGCCTTGCCGTACACCTGGAACTTCGAAGAGGTCTCGTAGTTACCAGGCGGCAGGTACACACCCTGCAGCGCGCTGTTCTGCCGGACCTGGTCCAACGCGTTCTGCACGTCCTGATGCGTGAAGCCCGACGGTGTCACGAATCCCGTGCCAGGGTTGGCGACCGGTGCGACCTCTTCGGTGTCTAGGAAGTCGATCGCGTACGTCGTACTGTTCGCCGGATCCTTCTGCAGCTTGATCTTCGTACCCGCCGGGAAGCTTCCGTCGAGCATCAACTGAGCCTCGTCGTAGATGTGCCGGGCCGGTCCGGAGCCGGGCGAGTTGTTCGGGCTCGCCTCCGCGCCGTACAGCCAGGCGTACTTCGAGGTCAGCGGCAACGCCTTGTGGAAGCTGCCGTTGACGTACACGTTGATGGTCGAGCTGCTCCCGCCGCCACCGGCGGAGTCCGGGATGGAGAACCGGGTGACCAGGGTGTTCGTGCGGGCCCGGGTGGTGAACTCGACGAAGGAGCCGGTCGAGTTCAGCGTGACCGCGCGTCGCCCGGAGGCCTCGCCGGCCAGATCTCCGATGGTCCGGTTCGGGCCGACCATCACAGCACCGCCGCCGATCGAAGCGTCCTCGGCCTCCATGTGGTCGTACGGCATGTTCGCGCCACGACCCACGAAGAACGGCCGCTCACTCGTGTTGTTCGTCGGCTTCACCGGCAGCTCGTTGGCGTCATCCGCGAGCACGACGCGCACGGTGTACCGACCGTTGGCCGCCGTCCAGTTGCCGAGGGCAAGCGCGGAAGTGGTCGCGCCGGCGGCGATCGCACCGTTGTACGAGCCGGTCAGCGTGGTCACGACCGAGCTGCCGTTGAGGATCGTCAGCGTGATGCCATGCGCACCGGATGCCGACGCGACACTGCCTTGGTTCTTCAGCGCGACCGAGAAGGCGACGCTGTTCCCTGCCGACGGGTTGCTCGGCGTCCAGTTGACCGCCGCCGCGACCAGGTCGGAGCTGGCGACCGGCGTGACGATCAGGGGTCCGGAGGCGTTTGCGGTGTTGTTTGCGTCGTTTTGCTCGATCACGGCATTCGACTCGTCGACCTTTGCGCTCAGTGCGTAGGTTCCCGCGTCCCGCGCGCCGATCGCTGCGCTGACCGTGCTCGACGCCCCGGCCGCGAGTGCTCCGACGGCCGCCGTGCCGACCTTGGTCTCGCCGAGGTAGAAGTTCACCTCGGTCGCCGCGGAGCCCGCCGTACCGGAGTTGCCGACCGTCGCCCGCACGGTGATCGTGTCGGTCTCGACCGGGGACGTAGGAGTCCAGGAGACGTTGGACAGGGTGAGGTCCGGGTTCGGCGCCGGTACGCCCATCACCTGGAGCTCGGCGACCTGCCGGCCGGCGCGCCGGTGTTGCCGGTCAAGGTCAGCCGTACGTCGGCCACCCGCGCGCTGACCGGGATCGTCACGCTGTTCCCGCTCGACGGGCTGAAGGTGTACGACGCACTCGGCACGATCGTGGTGAACCCGGAAGCGCTCTGGTCCCGGCCGAGGATCGAGAACGTCTGCGCCCGCGCACCCCAGGCCGAGTCCGGGTTGAGCCGGATCACGATCGAGCTGAGATCCGCGTTCGCGCCGAGCTGGGTGGTCAGCGTGGCCGGGTTGGTATTGCCTTCCCAGTACGTCGTCACGTCGTCGTCGTTGGCGTTGGTCGCGACGAAGGTGTGCACGAACCCGGACGCGGTGATCGGCTTGCCGAGGGCGAGGTTGCTGCCCGGGCCCGAGCTGCCGTTCCGCGTCACCGTGTTGCTGTTCGCCGACTGGTTGCCTGCGGCATCCTTCGCGCGGACGAAGTACGAGACCGACGCGCTGGCCGGCTGGTCGTCGGTGTAGGTGAGGACGTTGCCGGCCAGGCTGGTCCGCAGCTGGCCGTTGGCATAGACGTCGTACCCGCTGACGCCGACGTTGTCGGTCGACGCGGTCCAGGTGAGCCGGATCTGGCCGGCGGCCGGTTCGGTGAAGGCCAGGTTGCCCGGGGCGGTGGGAGCCTGGGTGTCACCGGTCGCCGGGCCGTAGACCTCGAGCTCGGACAGCTGCCCGGCCGGCCAGGCGGTGTTCGCGGTGACCCGGATCCGGACGAACCGCGTGGTCGCGGTGCCGTAGTCGATCGTCACGGTGTTGTTCGGCGGGTTGAACGCGCGCGCGGCGGAGGCGGAGAGGTCGGTGAAGTTCTGTCCGTCGGTGCTGCCCTGGACCGCGAGCGTCTGGGTACGGGCGCCCCAGCTCGCGGTCGGTAGTTTGAGCACGACCTGGTTGGTGGCGACCGACGAGCCGAGATCCACCTGCACCCACTGCGGGAACGCGTTGTTGGCGCTCTCCCAGTAGGTGCTCTGGTTGCCGTCCGTCACGTTCGACGCGACGTAGGTCTGGGTGACGCTGCTGGCCGACGTGGACTTGCCGGCGGCGAGGTTCGGGTCGGCCAGTACGGCGGCGGTCGCGTTGTCGGCCGGTGTCGCGCGGATGAGCGGACTGATCGACAGCGCCAGACTGCCTGCCAGTAGGGCGGCGAGCAGGCGCCCCGGTCGGCGTCTGGGCTGCGGGGACGGGATTCTCATGGCCTCTCCTGGGTGGGCGGGGGTGAGGGCGCAAGGGTGTTAGCCGTTACGCAGGAAGTCCGGAAGTTGCTCTGATCTTGCCAAATTCTTGCGCAACGCTGGCTCATTGTTACGGCATGGCAACCCGAGCGTCAACGGTTCGTGACGCCTGGTTGCCGAACGGCCGGCCGAAGAGGTCAGCGGCCGAGGAGCTAAGCGGCCGCGTACCGGTCGGGAAAGCGCTGTGGTGTGCCGCCGAGCAGACTGGTCGACGCGCCGAAGTTGCCGCTGTCGTAGACGAGGTCGAGCGGTGCGGCGCACGCGACAGCGCCGCGTGGCTTCACTGTCGGTGCACCGCTGAGGATCGGCAGGCTTCGGACCGGAATCTCGCTGCGAGAAACGGCCCAGGCGGCCAACAGCCCAGCGGCAGCGGCCGGCATCAGCCCCAGGAAGCGCCGCCGGCTCTGCATGCCGGAACGCTAAACCCCGCTGAGGGTCGCGGCCCGACGCCGCGACCCTCGACAACAACGACTAGTGCTTGGCCGGACCCTCGGCGCCGGCGCCGGTGAGGGAGCGGACAGAGAGCTCGTTGTACCGGGCCTCGCTCGCTCGGTCGCGACCGAGGAAGGTGCCCAGCACGCCGAACAGGAAGCCGAGCGGGATCGACACGATGCCCGGGTTCGACAGCGGGAACCAGGCGAAGTCCGCATCGGGGATCATCGACGTCGGCTTACCCGACACGACCGGCGAGAAGACGACCAGTACGACGGCCGAGATCAGGCCACCGTAAATACTCCACACCGCGCCGGAAGTGTTGAACCGCTTCCAGAACAGGTTGTACAGCAACGCGGGCAGGTTTGCGGACGCGGCGACAGCGAAGGCCAGCGCGACCAGGAACGCGATGTTCAGCTTCTGCGCCGGGATCGCCAGTGCGATCGAGATCGCACCGATGCCGACCGCGGCGAACCTGGCCACCCGCAGCTCGTCCTTCTCGGACGGCTTCTCCTTGGCGATCACGTTCGCGTACAGGTCGTGCGCGAACGACGAGGCCGACGTCAGCGTCAGACCGGCGACCACCGCGAGGATGGTCGCGAAGGCGACGGCCGCAATCAGCGCGAGCAGGATCGAGCCGCCGAGCGAGCCGGCACCGCCGCCGACGGACTCGGCCAGCAGCGGCGACGCGACGTTGCCCTTCGACACCTCCACAGCGGAACCCTTGGCGGTGTCCAGCAGCGCCGCGGCACCGAACCCGAGCGCCAGCGTCATCAGGTAGAACGCCCCGATCAGGCCGATTGCCCACTGCACCGACCGGCGTGCCGACCGCGAGTCCGGCACGGTGTAGAAGCGGATCAGGATGTGCGGCAGGCCCGCCGTACCGAGGACGAGGGCGAGGCCGAGCGACAGGAAGTCGATCTGGCCGACCAGGTCCTTGCCGTAGAGCAGTCCGGGCTGCAGGAACGCCTCGCCCTTGCCGGAATTCTCCGCGGCCGCACCGAGCAGTTCGGAGATGTTGAAGTGGAACTTCAGCAGCACCAGGAAGGTGATCACGATGGTGCCGGCCATCAGCAGAACGGCCTTCACGATCTGCACCCAGGTGGTGCCCTTCATCCCACCGACCGTGACGTAGATGATCATCAGCGCGCCGACCAGGATGATCACGCCGGCCTTGATGCCCTCGCTCTTCACCCCGAGCAGCAGCGCGACCAGCGCGCCGGCTCCGACCATCTGGGCCAGCAGGTAGAAGATCGACACCACGATCGTGGACGTCGCGGCGGCGGTCCGGACCGGCTTCTGCTTCATCCGGAACGCGAGCTGGTCGGCCATGGTGAACCGGCCCGAGTTCCGCAGCAGCTCGGCGATCAGCAGCAGCGCCACCAGCCAGGCCACCAGGAACCCGATCGAGTAGAGGAAGCCGTCGTACCCGAAGAGGGCGATCGAGCCGGAGATGCCGAGGAAGGAGGCCGCCGACATGTAGTCACCGGCGACCGCGAAGCCGTTCTGGGCGCCGCTGAAGGACCGGCCGCCGGCGTAGTAGTCGGCCGCGCTCTTGTTCTGCCGGGACGCCCACCAGGTGATGTACAGCGTCACGGCGACGACCGCGCAGAACAGCGAGATGGTCAGTACCCGGTTGCCGGGCTCGGCATCGGCGAGCGGGACCAGCGTGGGGACGGCGGCAGGAATGGCCGCGGGGATGGTCAGGACGGTCACCGGCGGCGCTCCCTCTTGTACTTGGCGTTCAGCCCGCTGGCCAGCGGATCCAGCCTCCGGTTCGCGAACCGGCCGTAGAGCGCGGCGATGAAGAAGGTGGAGACGAACTGCAGCAGGCCGAAGATCAGCGCGACGTTGACGTGCCCGAACACCTGGGTGTTCATGAAGTCACGGGCCCAGTTGTTACAGGCGACGTAGGCCAGGTACCAGGTCATGAACGTGATGGTCCACGGCACGACGAAGTTCTTGTAGCGCCGCTTCAGTTCGGTGAAGTCGGCCGCCTCGTGCACGGCCTCATACGCGCGGGCGTCCCGCTCGCGTACCACTTCCTCGTCCATGAGTTCGAGTTCCCCTCGTACTTAGACACAAACACGAGCACGTTAGCCCCTGGTGGCGGATTTGTGACCTACCGCAACCAAAATGTTTCACGGCGGGCCGGGCAGAATTCAGAGGTGCGGCGCGATCGGGGCGTCGAGGGTACGGCGGTAATTCGCGAGGTCGCTCGGGCGGGCCCGGTAACAGTCGGTGAAATACGGCATCCGCAGCGGCTCCGGCGGCCGGGCGGTGTTGCCGTAGATGTGGTCGATCTGGTCCAGCACCGCCTCGCGGCGGGATTCGGTCAGGACGGCGACCCGCGAGTGCGACAGGGCCAGTTGCCGCAGGCCCGCACGGTCCAGGTCCTGCCAGTGCCGGAACCGGGCGGTCTCCACCAGCGCGAACAGGTCCGACTGCAGCAGGATCGGCATCGGGTCGAACTGGTCGCCGCCGAAGTCGTCACCCATGATCGCGCGGTCGAACCGTCGTACCCAGGGAACCACCCGGTCGGCGTCGTTCCAGAGCAGGCCGAGGACGCCGTTCGGCCGCAGCACCCGGGCGATCTCGGGCAGCGCCCGGGCGTGGTCGAACCAGTGGAAGGCCTGGCCGACGACCACCGCGTCCACCGAGGCGTGGGCCAGCGGGATCGACTCGGCCGCGCCGACCATCGTGTCGATCCCGGGCCGCCGGCGGCAGACACTCAGCATCTCCTCGGACGGATCGACCGCGACCACATCGTGCCCGAGCCCGGCCGCGACCGCGGCCAGCTTCCCGGTGCCGGCGCCGAGGTCGAGGACCTGCAGCCGGCCCGGGCCGAGGATCCAGGTCAGTGCGTCGACGGGAAACGTCGGCCGGCCCGCGTCGTACGCGGCCGCGACGGCGCCGAAGGACTTGGCGCGGGCCGCGTTCGGGCCCTGGTCCGCACTGGTGGCCGCGCCGCCATTCGGCGTGTCTCGGCCGGTCGCCGGCTGCGGTCCTGGATCATCGGTGGTCATCACCGCAAATCATGCCGTAGCGGCGGGCTGGCGCGTCGTCACTCGCCGAGCTTCTTCTGTCCGATGTGCGCGTCGAGCGTGGCCGCTCGTCAGTTCCACCGGAACAACTCCCGGATCTCGGCCGGGTGGGCGAGGTGGTCGACGCCCAGTTCGGTGTCGGTGAACTCACGTGCGATGTCGAGCGGTACGAACGGGTGGTCCAGCTCTGGCCACAGTCGTTTGATCCTGGCCTGGCCGCCGAACGAGGGGTGTTCGTTCTCCAGCACCATCGGGTCGCCGTAGACCCCGGGCTGCAGGCCGAGCGAGGCGCCGTACAGGACGGCGGTACTGAGCCGGTTGGAGGCGACGCGCCGATGTTTGCGGAGCTCGCGCAGCTGGTTGACCAGGAACTTCGCGTCGGTCCGCCGCCAGTGCAGGCCGCGGTAGCCGTGCGTGATGACGCGGAACCCGGCGTCCTTGTAGACGTTGCGGATCGCGGGTTTCTCGTACTCGTTCCAGTACAGGCAGGCCGTCACCGGCCCAGTCTCGTGCTCGTTGATCGAGGCAACGATGCGGCCGTGGTCGCCGAGCACGTGCTGGCCCTCCCAGCCGTGGAACGGGTAGAAGATGGTGCCCTTGGCGCCTTTCGCCGGCGTGGCCAGCTCCGGGTGCACCTTCAGCAGATACAGCCAGACCGAGCCGATCACCGAGTAGTTCCGCAGCCCCATCGACCAGCCGCGCCGCCGGACGCTGTCGGACCAGACGTACTTCGGCATCCCCGGCGCGAACGCGGTGCCGTGGGCGAACCCGTCCAGGATGTTCCACCCGTGCTGCAGATATCCCCAGATCCGCGGCGGCTTCGCGAGTCCCGCATACGACGCCATGATCTCCGCGTGCCCATAGAAGTGGTTGGCATGGTGCATCAGCGCACCCCCTTCCGCAGGATGCGGCGCGTTCGCCGGACGATCACCCGGGCCGGGTTGAGAACAGCGTGCCCCACCCGATACGGCCGCGACCGGCGGATCCCGCTCAGCTGTCCCTCGAACAGGATCGCCCGCGCGTTCGCCTCCGCCAGTTCCTCCGCGAGCCGCGCGACCGTGGCCAACTGCTCGGCACTGCCGAGCGGCCGCACCAGCTCGGGCGACGGCAAAAGCTCTCCTGTCACAGTGATTCCGGCCATTGACCCGAGCCGCGCCGTCAGCTCGCGGACATCACCGCCGACCGGCCATGGTTGCCGTGAGCCAGCCTCCAGTGAGCGCCGGGCGAAGCGGGCCAGGTGCGCGACGACCAGTGCCTCGCCATGTGCGTCCACCGGATCACCAGCACCGAAGAGCCGGTAGGAGGTCCCGTCGAGGATCACGTTGTCGGGGGCGGCGATCGCGGCCGTCGGGTGATCCTGCGCGACCAGCCAGTTCACGTACTCGGAGATCGTCCGCCGCACCACCGCCTGGTCGTCGACCTTCAGGGCGGCGAGCAGGTGCTCTTCCAGCAGCACGCCCGCGCCGACAGGGACCGCGGTTGCCGGGAGTACGTCGGGAAGATCGCCGCTGACGACGTACCAAGCCGGTGCCAGCTCGACGGCGAGGTCTGCGGCGGCAGCGTCGAGGATCAGCCGGTAGGGATCCATCAGCGTCGGACCTGAGTTGCGCTTGGCAACGGTCCTGGCCGCGGTCACGGCGCCGAGGTGGTCGACCGAGGTCAGAGCGACATCGGCCTCGACCAGCGACGGGAACACCGCATAGGTCCGGCTGATGTCGAGACCGGCTGCTTCCAGTGTGCTGACGAGCGATGTGCGGCCGGCGGGTGCGGTGTCATCGAGATCGCGGGCCCAGTCCTCGTTGCGCGGGAGTGCGGCGGAGATCGGGGGCTGGAGGAATCGCTCGACGCCGAAGGGATTCGCCGCGCCGAGCAGCAGCCGTCCCGAGGGAGCGAGCCGCGCCTGTAGCCGGGCCAGGGTGTCGGACCACGTCAAGTTCGCCGTGTCCGGGCCGACGAGCCGATCCAATCCGTCCAGCGCGACGACGACGTCGTACACCTCCTCCGACGAGAGGCGGTCGAGTGAGCCGCAGATGACCTGGCCCTTGGCGTCCTCGAGCAGCTCGGCGATCTCCTCGGCGTCCGGCGCGGAGCGGACCAGTACGTCGACCGAGGTGACGCCGGCGGCGATGCCGGTGATCAGGCCGAGTTCGTGCGGTCCGGCGACCAGCACGGAGTCGCCGGGCTGGAGTGCGGCGGCGAGGAGTGCTTCGGCGGCGGCTCCACCGGCCGCCGGCCGGGCGTCGATCGGGTGCAGATCCGACCAGTTGAGCATCTCACCGCCGACCAGGATCGATCGGGTCATATCGGATGACACTAGCGAACCAGCTTCGTCAGAGTCGCGACCACCCCGTTCGACCTCGGCGTCAGTGAGGTCCGGGAACAGCGCGAGGGGCAGTTCCTCGGCGTAGAACCGCTCCGCGTTTCGCGGGCAGAGGCCGCAGCGGTAGCCCTGCTCGGCCTCACTTGATCTCGTAGATCGTCACGTCCAGGGTGGCGTGCCGGAGATTGACGTACTCGCGCAGCGCGGCGGAGACCTTGCCGGCCCGATGATCGGCGTACAGCCAGCGAACGCCGACCTTGCGCAGGCGCTCGATCGCCTCCGGCGAGGGCGCGGTGAAGGCGGCGTCGTTCGCAGCCAGCTCGGCGCGGTTCCAGTACGGGATCAGGCTCGGGCTGCCGCCGGTGCTGACCGCGATCCGGTTGGCCTGGTTGGAGTACGACCAGCCCTCGATCAGCACCGGCCGTTCGGACAGCGCGGCGAGCCAGAAGTGCCGGCTGTCGCAGAACCCTTCGCGTTGGATGATGCAGTGCGCGTTCGTCGCGATCAGCTCGCCGGGCTTGCTGTTCCGCCGTAGCCACCGCGCCCCGCCCGCCTCCGCGGCGGTCGCCCCACCCCGGCGGGGCTCCGCGAAGACCAGCTTCGATGCCGTGTCCGACACGAAGGCCTGGAGCGGGACGAGCACGGCTCCGACCATGCTCGCCGCCACCCCGGCAGCGAGGAACGCGACCAGAACACTGCCCGGCCGCCGCAGCAGCTTCCAGGCAACGGCGACCAAGACCGCGACGGTCACGAGCCCAGCGCCCGTCCACAGCCACGGGCCGGTGATCCCGGCCAGGTCGGCCGACACCGTCCGCGCCACCGCACAGGCCGCGAGGCCAAGCCCCCCGGCCACGCCGACCAACACCACCGCACGCCGGTCGCCGAGCCGCCCGACCAGGTTCGCGAGGCCCACGCAGGCCAGTACGGCGACCACCGGGAAAGCAGTCAGCAGGAAGTACATCTGGCTGAGCCCCGACTGGGTGGTCAGCACCGCCCCCACCAGTCCGCCGACGCAGAACCCGACCAGGAAGACAGTCGCCGGATCCCGCCCCTCTTTGCAGGAACGACGCGGTCGGCCGAGGAACGCCATCCCCGACGCTGCGAGACCCCAGCTCAGCAAGGTCGTTGCCGCCGACAGGAGGTGTGCGTGCGGCTCTGACGCGAGCATCGAGTACGGCGGCAGTTGGACGAACGTCCGGAACGGCTTCACCTCCGTGCCCCACGTGCTGCCGCCGTAGATGACCACCAGCGCCGCAAGGAAGATCGCGAACGACAGCGCGCCACCGAGCAACGCCGTACGCGTCCTGCGACGGGTCACAGCCAGGTGCAGGAAGGCGAACGCGAACCCGCAGCCCAGCAACGGCAGGATCGTCGACTTCGCGCCGGCCGCGACCAGGGCGAGCAGGATCACCAGCACCCAGCGGCTGCGCGGCCGGTCCGCACGTAACAGGTCCACCACCAGAAGACAGAGTGCCAGCGCGATCAGGACGCCCAGGTTCTGCGTCGGGCTCAAGTACGCCGCCACCGCCGTCGAGAGCCCGCCCAGACCGTGATCGGCCAGCGGCTGGACGGCGCCGCCTAGTCCCGCGATCAGCACGGCGAGCGGCCCGGCCCACGTGGCACCCGACTCCGCGGTCGGCGCGAACCGGGTGGTCAGCGCGAAGACCAGCCCGCAACCGGCCAGGAACAACGGCAACCAGGTCAGCGAGTGGATCAGGTCCGTGAGGTCGACCCGGGTCGCCCAGGCCGTCGCCGCCGTCGCCTGGTGGAAGAACGAGTGGTACTTCATCGGCTCGCCACCGAGCCACAGTGTCGAGATCGGTACGTCGTACTTCGCGCTGGCGGCCAAAGCCTGCTGGAAGGCGAGGTCCGGATACGAGCGCAGCGGATCGGTGTACGCCGGGAGGAACTGTCCCGGTCCACGCCGGTAGACCACCAGTACGACGATCGCCGTCGCCGCGGCGAGCAACCAAGCCTGCAGGGGCCTGAGTGGTACGTCGACCGGGCGACCGACCCTCGCCCGTACGTCACGATCCGCGACGACGATCACCAGCACCACGGGCGCCCAGACCCACGACCAGGCCTGCAGCCCGATCGAGGCACTGGCCAGGTAGACGACGATCTGTGCCGCGGTCCCGACCGCGAAGCCGGCGGCGAGATCCTCGACCAGGTTCCGCCCGTAGCTTCCGATCAGCCGCCACAGCGCGAACCCGGGCAGCGCGATCCCGAAACAGGTGAACAGCACGAACCGGCCGACCTCACCGACCGTCGAATGCTGGAGCAGCAGCGCGATCGCCAGGATCAGGACGGCGAGACCCGCCAGCAGGCCGGACAGGGAAGGACCCGCCGTCCGTGGCCCCCGCCGCCTCCCCCTCGCGCGCATGGCGGCAAGCCTAATGTGAAACCTGTCGCGTCACGAATGCGGAGTGTCACCGCAGTGCGAGACAGGAACGTCCGGTGCCCGCAGCAGGGTGGCGGTCTTCCGGGTAGTCTCCGGACCGGAGGTGCCTCTATGCGAACCGAGCAGCCCGCATTGTCCGTCGTCGTGCCGATGTACGACGAGGAGGAAGTGCTGCCGATGTTTTTCGAGCGGATGCGTCCGTTCCTGAACGGTCTCGGGACCTCCTACGAACTGGTCGTGGTGGACGACGGCAGCCGGGACCGGACCGCGACGCTGCTGCTGGAGGCCGCGAGGGATTGGCCGCAGTTGCGCATCGTACGGCTGCTGCGGAACAGCGGTCATCAGGCGGCGCTGTCGGCCGGGTTCCGGCGGGCGCGGGGTGGGTTCCTGGTGACGATCGATGCGGATTTGCAGGATCCGCCGGAGGTGATCGCGGAGTTCCTTGCGGCGGTGCGGGAGCAGGATGTGGATGTGGTGTACGGCGTTCGGTCGGACCGGTCGAGCGACACCTGGGTGAAGCGGACGACCGCGCGGATGTACTACCGGTTGATGTGCCGGCTCGTGGGCGAGGAGATCCCGTTCGACGCCGGTGACTTCCGGTTGGTGTCGCGGCGCGTGGTCGACGCGGTGAACGCGTTGCCGGAGGACGGCCGGGTGTTCCGGCTGGTGATTCCGTGGTTGGGGTTCCCGAGCGCGCAGGTTCGGTATGTGCGTGCGGAGCGGGTGGCGGGGACGACGAAGTACAACTTGTCGAAGATGCTGCGGTTGGCGTTCGACAGTGTGACGGCGTTCTCGGCGGCGCCGTTGCGGCTGGCGACCTGGCTCGGGTTGCTCGGTGGGTTGCTGTGTTGTGCGGTTGTCATCGGTGCGCTGGTCGTCAAACTTGCCGGGCAGAGCATCCCGGGCTGGACGTCGACCGTCTTGGCTGTCGGCGTGATCGGTGCGATCCAGTTGCTGTGTCTTGGTTTGCTGGGTGAGTACGTCGCGCGATTGTTCCAGTCGAGTCAGCGCCGGCCCCAGTTCCTCGTCGGCTACGACAGCCTCGACGACCCGGGCCACCACACCTTCCCCGAGACAGTCGACGCGCCGGACAAGGACATGCCCTAAGCTCCGTGCCTGATGAGTTGGTACGACGCGCTCGAGGCCGGTGAGCTGACCGTGCGGCCGTCCGTGGAGGCGGCGAAGCGGTTCGACGTCTCGATCGACCGGATGTCGGTGTCCGCCTCGGCAGGTACGCCGCTGGCCGAGGTGCTGGCGGCGGTGGAGAGGTCGACAGCCGACGTCATCGTGTTGCGCTACCCGGCACGGGAGACGACCTGGTTCTCCGCGCTGGCGAGCGGTCCGCGCCAGGCGCTACTTGCGGGCACCGTCGTCTACTGGTCTCTCTCGGTCGGCAAGGGACGGCGGCCTGCGCCCCTGGCCGGGTTCACCACCCGGGTTGAGGAGTCGGCCGACGACGAACTGGTGGACGACCTCGTAGCGGACATCTTCGGCGACTCCGGGAACCACTACTGCGCCACCCCGGTGTTCGACCGCTCCCGCGCGCTGGCTGGATTGCAGGAGTGGGGGCGGCGGCGGGTCGCGGACACCGGCGCGGTGGTGCTACGTGGTCCCGACCGGCGGGTGCTGGCGCTGGCCGCGATCGACCGGCAGAGTTCCTGGACCGAGATCGAGCTGGCCGGCGTCGTACCGGCCGAGCAGGGCCGGGGCCGGTACGGGCACTTGCTCGCCGCGATCGAGGATGCCTGCACGACCAGGCGGCTGGTGGTCTCTGCACCGGCCCACCAGACGGGCATCCAGCGAGTCTGGGCTCGCTATGGCTTCGAGCCGGTGCACAACATGCTCACGATCCACCTCGTCGCCGCTACGTAGGGCCGTGGCGGAACGCAGGTCTAATACGCGCTACGGACCCGAGCGTCAGTGTCATCGCCGTAAATCATGCCGTAGCGCCAGGCTGACGCGCTGTCATTCGCCGAGCTTCTTCTGTTCGATATGCGCGTTCAGCGCCGCCAGCTCCGGATGCGAGTCCATCAGCGCGACCAGTTCGGCGCAATCCAGCCTGTCCGCGCCGAACTCCTCGATCAGGGTGCTGAGCAACTTCCGGTCGTCCTCGGTGTCCAGCGTCAGCCGGTACCTCGCCCCGTCGCGGCCGTCCCAGGGAACGTTGACCAGCCGCATGTCGCCGGCCCGGTTCTGGTGCAGGTAGGTGGTGACGTGCTCGCGGTCGACCGGCAGCGTCGCGACCTCGTCGGCCTGCAGGAGCCGGGCAGCGGAGAAGACCTCGTAGTCCATGCCGCGCGGGTAGGTCCGGGTCAGGCAGTTCGACACGTAGACGTTGCCGGCGTTCTCGGCGCGGTACCGTTCGACGCCCTCGGCAACGACCGCGGGGTCGATCAGCGGGCAGTCGGAGGTGACCCGGACGACGCCGGTCAGGTCGTACTCGCGGATCGCGCCGGCGAACCGGGACAGCACGTCGAGCTCGCTGCCGCGGTACACCGGGAAGCCGAGCTCGGTCGACAGCTCGACGATGGGTTCGTCGTCGGGGTTGGTCGTGGTCGCCACGATCACCGGCAGGCAGGTCCGGGCGAGCCGCTCCAGGTGGTGGTGCAGGTAGCTCTTGCCACCCGCGGTGAGCAGGACCTTCGCGGGTAGCCGGGTGCTGGTCGCCCGGGCCTGGGTGATGATGCCGATCGTCATGAAGCCACTTTCGTGTCCAGGATCTTCGCCGGTCGACGGCCCGGGGTGTTCCAGCGGAACATCTTCCGGATCTCGGCCGGATGGGCCAGGTGCTCGACACCGGTCATCTCAAACCTTCGAGCATGAAGTGCGATCAGGGTGCTGCTCTCGCGACTGCACGCGTTGAGAGGCGCAACCGCGTCACGGCTCAGGACACCAGGTTCGTCAGGGTCTCGATCACCCGATCGACGTCGGCGTCGGTCAGGTCCGGGTACATCGGCAGTGAAATCTCCTCGCGGTAGTACTGTTCCGCATTCGGGCACGTCCCGCGCTCGTAACCGGCGTTGGCGAACACCGGGTGCCAGTAGACCGGGATGTAGTTGACCTGGACGCCGATACCGGCGGCCCGCAGTCCCTCGAAGATCTCCCGGCGGCGGCCGCCGAGGATCCGGACCGGGTACAGGTGCCAGGCCGGGTCGACGTAGTCGCGCTGAGTCGGGGTCCGGACGCCGTCAACAAGCTCGAGCGCCTCGTTGTAGCGCGCGGTGATGTCGCTGCGCCGCTTCGTGAAGTCGGCCAGCCGCTTCAGCTGGGACAGGCCGAGCGCGCAGGCGACGTCGGTGAGCCGGTAGTTCACCCCGAACTCGTGCACCTCCTGATGCCACGGGCCCTCGTCGGTGATCTGGAACCGGGCCGGGTCGCGGACCAGGCCGATGAAGTGGAACTCGTGCACCCGCTGGGCGACGGCCGGGTCCTTGGCGACGACCGCGCCACCCTCACCGGTGGTCAGGTTCTTCGTCGGGAAGAACGACATCGTGGTGACGTCGGCCAGGTCGCCGACCGGGCGACCCTTGTAGAACCCGCCGACCGAGTGCGCGGCGTCGTCGAGCGTCTTCGCGCCGACCCGGTCCGCGATCGCCTGCAGCCTGTCGTAGTCGGCCGCATGGCCGGCGTAGTCGACCGCCGCGATCACCTTGGTGCGGTCGGTGACGACCGCTTCGACGGCCGCGGGGTCGAGCAGCGCGGTGTCCTCCTCGACATCGGCGAACACGACCTGGGCGCCCATCATCGCGGCGCAGGACGCGGTCGCGACGAAGGTCATCGGCGTGGTCACGACCTCGTCGCCGGGGCCGACCCCGAGTCCGGCGTACGCCATGTGCAGCGCCGCCGTGCCGGAGGTGCAGCTGACCGCGCGGTGTCCGCCGGCCAGCTCCGAGATCGCGTTCTCGAACGCGGTGACGGTCGGGCCGGTGGTCAGCCAGTCACCGCGCAGGATCGCGGCGACGGCCTCGACGTCCTCGTCCGAGATGGACTGGCGGCCGTAGGGGAGCATCAGACGTCGCTCTCGAGGATCTTGGTGATCTCCTCGATCGTGTACCACTGGTCGTTGTTGTCCGAGGTGTAGTGGAAGCCCGCGGCTACCGGGATGCCGTCGGCCGGCGGTTTGTAGCCCCAGGTCGCCAGGTCCGGCTGCAGGACGTAGCGCTCACCGATCGCGAGCGCGCGGCGGCCTTCCTCCGGGCTGATCATCTCCTCGTGCAGCTTCTCGCCGGGCCGCAGGCCCACGTCGTGCACCGTGGCGCCGGGCGCGATCGCCTGGGCCAGGTCGGTGATCTTCATCGACGGGATCCTCGGCACGTACAGCTCGCCGCCCTGCATCTGCTCGAAGGAGTCGACCACGAACCGCACGGCCTGCGGCAGCGTGATCAGGAACCTGGTGCAGCGCATGTCGGTGATCGGCAGCGACTTGCCCTCGGCGTGGAGCGCCCTGAACTTCGGGATGATCGAGCCCCGGCTGCCCATCACGTTGCCGTAGCGGACCACGGAGAACCGGGTGTCGTACGCCGCGGCGTAGTGGTTGCCGGTGATGAACAGCTTGTCGGCGGTCAGCTTGGTCGCGCCGTACAGGTTGATCGGGCTGGACGCCTTGTCGGTGGACAGCGCGACGACCTTCTTCACCCCGGTGTCGATGCTGGACTCGATCACGTTCTGTGAGCCGATCACGTTCGTCTTCACGTACTCCCACGGGTTGTACTCCGCCGTGTCGACCTGCTTCAGCGCGGCCGCGTGCACGACGTAGTCGACCTTGTGCATGGCCCGGTCCAGCCGGTCCTTGTCACGGATGTCGCCGATGAAGAACCGCAGCCGGGGGTCGTCGCCGAACAGTTGGCGGACCTCCCACTGCTTCAACTCGTCCCGGCTGAACACGATGAGCCGGCGTGGGGCGAGGTTGTCCAACGCGTAGCGGATGAACGCCTTGCCGAAGGAGCCGGTACCTCCGGTGACGAGGATGTCGGAGCCGGTCAGGATGGACACGTCGTTTTGGACCCTTCTTCAGGAGAGTTCGGGTCGGGCCGCGCGGAGCGCAGATCCGTACGATAGCCGTCCAACCCGCGGAAGTCTCAATCAGTACGTGGTCTGGGCGATGACCGCGACCGGATCATGCCGCCGGGCGCGGACCAGCACCGACACGCCGGGCAGCTTGCCGACAGGCAGGTAGCGTTCAGCGGCGATGACCGCGGTGAGTCCGAGGTTGACGAGCGGGGACAGGTCGTCCAGGTCACTGCCTGTGCTCCTTTTCCGCCGCCAGGCCGCCACCGGCCGGAGCAGAACGTTCCACGACCTGACCTCCTCGATCCGCAGCCCGGCCGAGGAGAGCAAGTTCAGCAGACCCGCCCGGTCGTACCGGCGGAAATGTCCGACGGCGGTGTCGTGCTCGCTCCACAGCTCCATGTCGCACGGTACGGCGATCAAGGCGGTGCCACCGCGCCGAAGGACTCGGGTGATCTCGTGGGCCGCGGACTTGTCGTCCTCGATGTGCTCCAGCACGTCGTACGCGACGACGAGGTCCATCGACTCGTCGGCCACGGGCAGCGCGACCGCGTCGCCGCGGATCACCGGGATGTTGCGCCCGCGCGCGACCCCGGCCCCCTCCTCGCCGTACTCCAGCGCCGTGGCGTCCCATCCCCGGTCCCGCAGCACCCTGGTATTCCCGCCACCGGCAGCGCCGATGTCCAGCGCCCGGCCAGGTTTCTCGCCGGTTCTCGCGAGAGCGTCGAGTGACCGGGCGAGCACTGTGCGTCGCTCGCGATACCACCAGTGCTTGGCCTCGAGTTCGGCGAGCTTGCGGATCTCCGCTGCTTCCATAGCCACATCTTGGGCTGTGACCAGGACCGAACGCCAATGCTTGAGCATTTAGTTGAACGTGTCGACCGCCGCGTGGCCGTCAGCGGGCACCGAGTTCGTAGATCTTGACCTCGCCGTCCTGGTAGCGCAGCACCGCCAGCTCGTCCAGCTTCGCGGACACCGGTCCGTCTCGCCGGTCAGCGTAGATCCAGCGTGCGCCGTACTGCCGGCGGACCTGCTCCAGCACCTCTGCGGTCGGCGCCGTCAGGACCTGGAGGGAGAGCTGGACGCGGTCCGGCCACGGCGACGGCTGGTCCCGGTACATCTTGCCGTCGGCACCGTTGGTGGCCAAAGCCTGCTGGGTGTAGGCCCAGCCCTCCATCACGGTTCGGCGCCCCGCCATCCCGCTGACGAGATACCCCCGCGCATCGCAACCAGGCGTCCGGGGACCGGCTGACAGGCACCAACTGCCGGTGACCACCACGTCCGACGGCGCGGAGTGCGCCTCGAGCCATAGCGCGGCCGCCTGCTCATCCGGATGGACCAGTCCGCTCGCCGCACGGTATTCGCCGTCCGTCCGGAGGGCGACGTACGAGGACCTGGCCAGGTCTACGAGAGACAGCGCTGTCACCACGAGGACGAGCACGGCGAGGCCGAGCCCGCGAAGTCCCACCCAGCGGCGCCTCGTCAGCAGCCAGCCGGAGACCAGCAGCGCCGTCAGTACGGCGGTCACCAGCAGTAGCCGTGCGAGCGCCTCGACCTGAGCCTCTCTGGAAGCTCCGGACCGGAGCGCTGCTGGTTGCGTGACCTCGTAGAACACAACGCCCAGCACCAGTGCGGACACGCTGACCAGCACCATGGTCCGACGGCAGCGGCCTTCGAAGGCGACCGCCACCAGCCAAGCCGCAGCGGCGGCTCCGAACGGCACGACGCTGCGGAGAAAGTACTGCTGACCCCCCGAGGGGTGATTGACCAGCAGCATGCCGGCCCAGGCACCGGTGAGGGCTCCGACCAGCAGCCAGGCGACCGGATCGCGCGTGGTCGACCGAACCAGAACCAGGCCGAAACCGGTGAGCAGTCCGGCGGACGACACCAGGATCAGTCCGAGCATGACCGCGACCCCGGCGATCGCAGTCGAGTCGCCCGAGGTCAGTGACGGCAGCAGCCAGCCGCCGGTGCCCGGCAACGACAGGTCGCCGGTGATCCCGCGGTAGTCCGCCCGGAACCTGGCGATGGCCAAGAACTGGAATCCTGATCCGCTGGTGCTGCCGGCGACAAAGCGCAAGGTGCCGAGCATCACGAGCATCAGGATCAGGCCCGCGCTGATCGAACGCCACGGCAGCTTCCGGTCCCGGATCAGGACGAACAGCGCGGCCAGTCCGACGCCGCCGATCAGGAGGGGCAAGGTCGACGGTTTCGATCCACCGGCGATGACCGCCAGCGCTGCAGCGAGCACCCAGGCGCCTCGGCCGCCTCTGCCACGGAACAGGGCGTCGACGAGGAAGATCGCCGCCGCGGTTCCGGTGACGAGGCTGAAGGTCATGGAAGGGCTGAGCAGACTTGCGGATCTGGTCGGCAGGACGATCAGCGCGGCCAGCACTCCGGTCCACCACACCTTGCTGACCTGCCGGGCCAGGGACGCGCACACGAGCAGCACGACAATTGCCTGCGGCAGCAGCCAGAGCCGGAAGTACACCAAGGCGGGCGAGAGCCGAGTTATGTCCGCCGCGCCGGCCATGTCGGCGTTGGCGAACCAGTGGTAGTCCAGCGGCTCACCGGCCACCTGCGGAAGTTGCGGCGGCACCGACCGCATCAGCTCGTTCACCATCGACAGGTGAAACAGCAGGTCCTGGTAGTAGGACGTACCGTCCGGTGGCGGCTTGTGGTCGGACAGTGAGGTGAAGGTGACGAGGGCGACCAGCAGGGTCGCGCAGATCGCCAGGCCCCAGGACCACGCCACCGGCAGCGGAGCCGGCGCCGCGATCCGCCAGCACTGCCGCAGCCGAGGCAGCACCGCGAAGACGGCCAGGACGAGCAACGGCCAGACGACCAGCCAGGACTGCAGCCCCAGAGCCGTGAAGATCGCCCAGCCCAGCAATTGGTAGGCCATCCCGACCACTGCGCCCAAGCCGACGTCCTCGGCCCAGTTTCCGTTACTTCGCCACGCGGCCCGCAGCAGCAGTACGCCGGGTAGAACGACGCAGCAGCCGAAATAGACGGAGTAGGTGAGCACGGCCGCCAAGGGCACGTCGATCACAAGCAGCCCGCCGATGCCGGCCACCACCGGAAACAACCAGGGAACAAGCCGGCCGACGATCGCCGGACCGGGCGAGCCAGGACGCGTGACAACGGGTGGTCCCAGTGGGGGGATCGCCGTCGCGCCTGACTGTGCGGTGATCACCGGCCTATTTCAGCACGGGTGCCTCCCAGGCAACCGGAACCCAGTAGGGTCGGTCCGAGTGCCGGAGGGCTCCGCCACCAGGAATCCCAGGTGCGGATCGACGAAATCGCCCGGCCGTGAAGATCGAGTCGATCACCCGCCGACAGACCGCTACCCCGAAAGTTGGTATAACTCTGTGGTGACGGCCCCGATCGAAGTTCAGAAAAGCCTGACGGACACTGCGGAGTTTCCGCAGTTCTGCACGACGGCCCTCGAGTTCTGGCGACGGAACCTGCTTCCCAGTGGCGAGCGTGTGATCCTGGTCGAAGCGATGAGCCAGGACATCCGCGTCACGTTGCGTAACCTCACGATAGCGAACGCCCTGCGGCGGTTCATCCCGGCCAAGCTGGTTGTCTTCACCGGCGCGGACGACGACTGGAACGAGATCCTCTGGACGTTCTTCGACTCCGAGGTGCTGTCGGCGATCTCGCGCGCGTACGGCGCGGTCGACGTGATCGACATCCACGAACTGGTGGACAGCCGGATCGCTGATCGCGAGCCTGGCGATCTGCACGTTGCCGGGAAGGACCTGCCGGTGGCCGGGTCGGGCATCGAGCCGGCCGTACTGGACGAGATCGTCCGCGCGACGCTCTGCCGGGTGCTCAAGGTTGCGCGGGTGACCGACGAGATTCGCGCCGGTGCGAAGTACGCCGAGGTCCGGCGGCGGAGCGAGCAGTTCTCGAACATCTACGATGCCCTCTTCACCGGCCTCGACCCGGTCGCCCTGGTGACCAGCCACGTCGACTACAACCATTGGGGGCTGGCGGTCGAGACGGCCACCCGGTTCAACGTACCGACGGTGCACGTCCAGAGCACGGGCACCTTCAAGGCGTATGCGCTCTTCCCCGAGAAGCGGCGCGGTGCGGCGACCTTCCGGGCCGAGCTCACTCATCAGATCGGGGAGTTCTTCGAGCAGTACGTCTGGTCGAACCGGGACCGGTTGCGGTCCAGCGCCGAGCTGACCGCCTGGCGGGTGAAGGGCAACTGGGGGAGGCCGGCATGGTGGCGTGGTGGCGCGATGGCGGCGATCGAGTTGCAAACCCCCGAGGATCGGCTGTCACTGCGCGAGCACGCCCTGACGAGGTTCGGCTTCGATCCGGACAAGCCGGTGGTCGCGGTGTTCAACCACGCGATCTCCGACGCGCCCCGGACGAACGTCGAGATCTTCGACGACCTCGCTGCCTGGTACGAGGCGACGGCGAACTACGCGACCAACCGTGACGACGTGAACTGGTTGTTTATCGACCACCCGAACCAGGACCTGTACGACTCGACCGGATTCTTCGACAGCCTGAAGGCGCGCCACGCCGGCTCGCCGCCGGTCTTCCTGCCCAGCCTCGAGCTGAGCAAGAACGTGATGTGGAGCCTGGTCGATCTCGGCGTCACGGTCCGCGGCAGCATCAGCAACGAGCTGCCCGCATTCGGCATCCCTGCGATCCAGGCGGGCTGGTCGGAGTGGAGCCAGTGCGGGTTCACGATCGTGGCTGAAGACGCCGGCGACTACTGGAAGCGGCTGGACGACTCGATCGAGAGCCTGCTGGCCGGGCGCCCCCTGATCACCGAGGAGCAGATCGAGCGCGCCCGGCTCTGGGCGTGGTTCTACCGCAGCGGAGCGGATGTCTCGACCCAACTGGTACAGCCCTGGGAGATGGGCCGGACCCAGCAGTTGCTGCGCGCCGTCAGTGTGTCGATGCGGCATGTCGAGACAGACGCCGACCCGGCCTTCACCGCAGTTCGCCGGATGTGGGCCCGTAAGGATCCCTTCCTGACCCGTATCGACATGACGATGCCGCCCGAGGAGTTCGCCTTGGCGCTGGGTGGAGTGAGCGAGCTGTGACCAGAACCTTCACCACGCCGCGATTCCAGACCGCATTCGATCCGGTGATCGAGCCGCTGACGCTGCCCGGCGAACTCCGCTCGGGGGCGGCCGCTGAGCTGACCACCGTCGACCAGATGGTTCGCGGCAATGCCGTGATCGGCCGTTTCATCGCCTCGCCGGCACTGCTCGGCGTCAAGGTCCGACCGACCGGCCGTCCGGTCCGGGTCACCGCGCACTTCCGCTTCGACAGCATGTCGCTGGACTGGTGGGAACAACGCGTCACGACGCCGGGTCCGATCCGTGGTGCCGGTGCGCCTCGGCTGCTCCTGGTACGTGCGCAGGGCAAGACCCGCGGCGCCGCGCTGATGATCCGGCCGGCAGTGGATTTCCGCAGAGCGGCGACCGGGGTCGTCTGCTTCGACCTGCGGCCGGAGGAGTTGACCGCGGAAGGACTGTTCGTCTTCGAGATGGTCAGCATCGACACGGGCCGGCCGGCGTGGGCACCCGCCGTGCCGGCCGGTTCGGTCGGCATCATGATGGACGTGATCGAGTTCGCCGAGGTGGAGGGCGATCGCGAGGTCGGCCTGGTCTCCACCGGCACCCTGCCGGCCGACCCTGGGGACGGCAGGCTGACGCTCGGCGCGGGGTACTTCGTGGCCAATCCGGGCGACCGCGACGAGCCACGGCGCTGGATCGCTCGCGCGACTCTGGTGGAACCGGTGCTGCCGGGGCCCCGGACCAAGTTCGCGCCGTTCGTCGACCCGGTAGGCGAGCCGATCGAAAGCCGGCCGAGCACATCGCGCGACACCAAGCAAAGGATCAAACGCAGGGCCAAGCGTGCCGCCCGCTGGGTCGTCCCGGTGGCCGCCGTTCCGGTGGCGCGCAGAGTGCGCAGGCGGGCGGCAGGTCTCGAGCGCAGGTTTCTTCGAGCCGCCAAGCGGTCGATGTCCGCTCGCTCCATGTCCTGGGTGAGCACTTCGTTCTTGGCTCCGCGGGTCTCAGCGCGCAACCCCCTCACAGATGTGATGTTCGACCTGGTCAGCCGGAACCTCGTGCAGGTGGAGCTGGCCGGGATCGGAGGTGGTGCGACGCCCGGCGTGCAGGTGCTGGCACGTGTGGGAGCGGAGATCGAGATCGTCACCGATGGTCCGCTGACCGTCCCGGCGCTGGTCCGGCTGTCGATCGACCCGTCGAGCCTGCGAGGGGTGCCAGGCGTCGACGACAAAACAGTGTGCTGGGAACTCGTTGAGACCGAGTCCTGATGGTTGCCGAGTACCGGCCGCGACTCACTGGTGACGGGGATGAGAACGGTGCGCTGCTCCGAGGCCTGCTGAGCGACTCCGAACCCGGTCGCGTGGTCCTGCCGACAGGGTCCTACCCGATCACCGGGGGGCTGGTGCTCACCGATTCCTGGTGCGTGTGCGGATCCGGTACGACGTTGTGGCGGGCGGAGGCCGAGGAATCGCCGTTGATCCACGTCCTCGGATCGGACGTTTGGGTCACAGACCTGACCCTCGAGCTCCCGGACGCCTCGCCTGGTCCGCACGACGGGGCGGATTGGACCGCCATCACGATCGGCCGGTACTTCTACACCGAAAAGCCGGAGTGGATCGAACGGATCACCGTGGAACGGGTGGTGATCCGGCGGGCCGGCCGGTGTGCGGCGAACAGCATCACGCTGATCGGGGCCGTCCGGGACGCGCGATTCGCGAACCTCGAGGTGCACGGGGGTGGCACCGCCTTCATGGCGCACTGGGGTGCCGTCGGCGCGGCCGTGAACGAGATCAGCGGACACTCGCTGCACCCTCACCACTTTCAGGTGGAAGGCCTGCGGGTGCACGACGCCTTCGAGGCGTTCTGTCTCAGCTCCGTGCACGATGTCGAGGTGCGAGACCTGCAGTGCGAGCGGGTCGAGATCGGATTCCGGTTGCTGCCCGGGGACAACACCGACCGGTACCACGAGAAGGGTGCCGGCTCGGGCATCAACCACCGCCTGTCGATCAGCGGCTGTGACATCGGCTGGTGCGGCGACCTCTACGCCATCCGGGTCGCGGGCTGGGGCCGGAGCGAGGTCGACGGCACCGTCACCACTCGTGCGTACACCGACCTCGTCCTGCGCGACGTGACGGTCCGGACACTGCCACTCTTGGTCAACGGCCGCCCGCCCCGCGAGGGACGCCGCCCGATCGTCGTCGAGGACGCCGGTCTGGTGGATCTCGACGACGTCCGTGTGCTTTCCTGACCGGACCATTGCCCACGAAGGCCACGTGCACGGCGCCCCTGGCGGACCCGATACGGTCGGGGCGTGACTGTGCGGATCGGCGTCAGGTGTGATGTAGGCCCCCAGCGGGGGATCGGGCATGTGATGCGGAGTCTGGCGCTGGCGGAGGAACTGGGCGGGCGCGGGGCGGAGCTCGTCTTCGTCTGCGACAGCCACACGGTGCCGTGGGCGGACGAGCAGATCCGGAGCCGGGAGATCCCGGTCGAGGCGGCTGTCCGGTCGCCACAGGAGCACCTCGACCTCTTCGCGCGGTTGCGACTCGACGCGGTGGTGTTCGACTCCTACGACCTGGACGCGGAGGTGTTCACCGCCGTCCGCAAGTCCGGTCTGCCGACGCTCGCGATCGTCGACGGCGACCTGCGCGGCGCCGAGGCCGACGTCCTCGTCGACCAGAACCTGGGAGCAGAGCTGGACCGCCCGCTTCTGCCGGTGGCCTCCACCCGGCTCGCCGGCCTCGACTACGTCCTGCTGCGCAACGAGATTCTCCAGTGCCGCGCCCCCGCGCCGCCACAGCCCCGCGAGCACGGGGTTCCCAAGGTGTTCGCATTCTTCGGCGGGACCGACGCGTTCGGCGCCGGCCCGCACGTCGTCCGCGCGCTCGCCGTGAGCGGCGTTCCGTTCGAGGGGCTCGTGGTCGCGCCGGGTGACGACCTCGCCGACGCGATCCGCGCGGTGGCCCTGGCACCAGGCCAGCATGTCGAGGTGATCGGGCCGACGTCCGAGCTGGCCAAGGCCGTGGTGGCATCGGACCTCGTGCTCAGCGCCTCGGGGACGTCGACATGGGAGCTGTTGTGCCTCGGGGCCACCGCGGGCCTGGTCTGCGTTGTCGACAACCAGGTGATGGGTTACGAACGAGCGGTCGCCACCGGCGCCGCGATCGGCGTCGGCGTACTGTCCGATCTCAAGATGGACCCGGCGCCCGCGGCCGCGGTACTCCGCCGGCTGCTGCTGGACCCCGTGGAACGGGTCCGGGTGGCTGCCGCCGGGTGGAAGCTGGTCGACGGCCAAGGCCGGTCCCGGGTCGCCGACGCGTTGTTTCAGCTGATTTCGTAGATCGTCGCGTCCGGCGGTGCGTGCCTGCTTGAAGGCCAGATCGGAGTCACCGCAGCTCCTGGCGGGTCTGGGCCCGCTACGGATTCGAGCCCAGCCATAACTTCTGACGGTTCACCTCGTTGCCGCTTCGTAGAGTGCTTCGGGCACATCGCGTAAGCCGCAGTGAGGGGAGACTTACCGGAGTGACGCCGCGACTGAGCGTGGTGGTGCCCTTCTACAACGTCGGTGAGTACATCGGCGACTGTCTGGACTCGATCGCCCGCCAGACCTGGACCGATTTCGAGGCGATCCTGGTCGACGACGGGTCACCCGACCACAGCGCCACGATCGCTCAGGAGTTCTGCGCCAGGGACAGCCGGTTCCGGATGATCGAGCAGGAGAACCAGGGGCTCGGGCCGGCCCGCAACACCGGCGTACGGCACGCGCAGGGCGAGTACCTCACCTTCGTCGACAGCGACGACCTGGTCACCCGGCACGGCTTCGAGAAGCTGATTCGCACCCTCGACGAAACCGGGTCCTCCTTCGCCGGCGGGAACGCGCGGCGGTTCAACAACAGCTCCGGCGTCCGGCCGTCGTGGATCCATCGGCTGCCGTTCGCGCAGAACCGGATCGCCACCCATGTGACCGAAACTGTCGACCTGATCCTGGACCGGATGGTCTGGAACAAGGTGTACCGGCGGTCGTTCTGGGACGAGTACGGCTACCAGTTCCCGGCGATCCGGTACGAGGACTACCCGGTGACGCTGAAGGCGCACCTGGACGCCCTGACCGTCGACGCGCTGGCCGTGCCGGTCTACTACTGGCGCGAACGTGAGTCTGGCGAGTCGATCACCCAGCAGAAGTTCCAGCTCGGCAACCTCGAGGACAGGTTCCGCTCCGCCGAGATGGTGATGGACCTGGTCGAGGGGCCGCAGATCCCGCGCGAGGTGCGTCGCCGCGTGCACGCGCACTTCACCCAGATCGACATGCTGACGCTGATGATGGCGTTCGGTGCGGCGCCACCGGAGGACGAGGAGAACCTGCTCAAGCTCGCCCGGCGGATGATGGACCGGCTGGACGACTCCGAGCTGGTCCGCGCGCACGGCTACGACCGGATCCAGCATTCCGCGCTCGCGGCGGGCGACGTCGACCTGCTCCGCCGGCTGGCCCGGTTCCGCAACGACGGCGGCCTGCGCGGGGGATCCCGCGCGCTGCCCCGGCGTGGCCGTCCCTGGCTCCTCGAGCAGAGCTACCCCGGTGTGCACGACCAGCGCAGCTCGGTGCCGAAGGAGCTGTACCGGCTGCCGACGAAGGAGCTGTCGCTGGCCACCAGTGTCCAGCACGTCGCCTGGCTCGAGGACGGCTCGTTGTCGGTCAAAGGCACCGCGGAGATCCGGCACCTGGAGACCAAGGCGTCGTCCAGCTTGCGGATCGCGCTGGTCGTCGCCGGTGCGGAGACGCAGCTTGCGGTCCGCCGGTTCGAGGCGATCGACACCCACGGCGACCCAGCCCTTGCCGGATTCGAGGTACGGATCGACAAGGCGCTGCTGGCGACGCTGAAGGAGACCGCGGCGCCGGCGCAGTTCGTGGTCCGGATGCGGTCCGGCCGGCTGCGCCGGCACGACAAGCTCCGCGGCCAGCAGCCCGGCAGTCCCGCCTGGCCGCCGGGGGCGTGGATCGACGCGACGAGCTGGGTGCAGCCCGGTCAGGGTGCCGACGGGGCGTTCGTGCTGCGCAGGATGGTCGACTCCTGCCGGCTCACCGCCGCCGAGTTCACCGGCGGAGCGTTGGTGCTGCTGGGCCGAGTGCCGGCCGAGCTCAAGGAGCCGAAGCTGCGGATCAATCGCCCGCTGGCCGATCGGGACACCGTTCTGCCGGTCGCGCTGAGCGGCGACGGCCGGGATTTCTCGGTGCGGATCCCGATCCGGTCGATCATCGAGGACACCAATCCCGACGACCCGTTCAGCCAGCGCACCACGCGGGCCTTCCGGCTGATCGGTGTCGACGGCGAGGAGCGGCTGCTGTTGTGGACCGCCGGTCCGCGGGCGATGCACCACTTCGACCAGGACCGGTTGGTCACGCTGACCCGGTCCACGGGCGGCTACGTGAACCTGCACGAGGCGCCGCTGCGACTACCCGCCGAGGACGCCGAGATCGTTGCTATCGGCAACGGTAAGGAGCTGCGCATCAGCGGCCCGGCGCTGGGCGGCGACGGCTACGAGTTCCATTGGCGGCGCTATCTGGACGACTCCGACGACCATCTCGACGTGCAGTGCCGGCGGACCGAGCAGGACGGCCGCTGGACCGCCGCGGTGACGCTGTCCGAGCTGATTCCGGAGAGCGCGGTCGCCAACGCGACCGATCCGCTGGCGAGCCTGGCGGACTGGATCCTGTTCGCGGCCGGGCCGGACGGGTCGGCGCGCGCCGTGCAGTGCGAGCCGTTCCTGTCCAGCCGGCTGCCGATCGATGCGGGGCAGGACGGCCACACCGCGGCGCTGCGTCCGCACTCCGGAACCCTTCACCTCGAGGTTCGCTGATGCACCACCACAACCACTACTACGGCCAGGCACACATCCTCGCCCGGTATGCCGGTCTGGACGACGAGTGCCCACCGCGGCTGCGCGGCTACCTCCAGCACGGCTGGAACATCGGCGACGGCTGGAACCCGGTGCACGAGTTCTACGACGGCGCCTGGCGGTTCACCTGGAGCGACGCCCCGCGCCGCCGCGGCCACGCGCTCGGCCGGCGGAACTACCACAGCATCGGTGCGCCGTTCCGCTATCTCCTGGACCTGGAGCCCGAGCTGGGTGTGGTGCCGGAGGACAAGCGCGAGGGCACCCTGTGGTTCCTCTTCCACGGCTGGGAGGGCGGCAAGATCCAGGGCGACCACAAGCGGCTGATCGACGAGATCCGCGAGACGGAGACCGGTCCGGTCACCTTCAGCCTGTACTACACCGAGTACGAGCGGCCGGAGATCCGCACGTCGTACGAGGACGCCGGCTTCCGGGTGGTCTCGTTCGGCCGCCGCGGCTTCTCCTACGAGGGCACCGATCCGAAGTTCCTCTACAAGCAGCTGGCCGAGCTACGCAAGCACAAGCGGGTGGCCGCGAACCGGCTGTCCACCGCGATCTTCTACGGCATCGCGGCCGGCTGCGACGCGGCCGTGTACGGCGACCCGATGGCGATGGAGGGCGAGAACCCGCTGTTCGGCGGTGACAGCCGGATAGCGCGGCTGTGGCCGGAGATGCTCGGCAAGGAACTCGACGTGGAGGCCGCCCGGGCGACCACCGACCTGGAGCTCGGGGTGCCGTGGATGATGCCGCCCGAAGAGATGCGGATGCTGTTCGATTGGAGAGTGCGTGTCTGACAACCAGTTGGCCATCGAAGTGGTCCGCGGCGAGATGCAGCCGTGGAGCGACTACTCCGGTCAGCGAGAGGCCGTCGGCGGGCTGGTTCTGCGCACGCTGCTGTCTGACGTGCTGCTCGACGGCGCACGCACGCTCGTCCTCGGCCCGCACGGCGCCGACCTGATCGAGGCCGTGCTGGCCAAGTCCGGGCCGACGACGCTGCTGGTCCGCTCAGTGTCCGACGCGGATGAGCTGAGCGAGAAGTTCGGTGACCGGCTCCAGGTGATTGCGGGCGCGCTCGACGGCCTGACCGCCGCCGCTGCAACGCCGTACGACGTGATCGTGGCGGCCGACGGGCTCGACCGGGTGCTGGGCTACGACAGCGACGACCTGAACTGGCAGCAGCGGCTGGATGCGCTGGCCGCGGTGATGTCGCCGCGGGGCGCGCTGGTGCTGGGTCTCGAGAACGAGTTCTCGCTGACGAACCTGCTCGACCGTCGCCCTGCCGATCAGCGGCACGGTGACGACGAATGGCGTCCGCTGCACGACGACCCGTCCCGGCCGGTCTCCGTCGCGCAACTCGCCGAATCGCTCGGGCGGGTTGGCCTGGGCACGGACGTCGCGGCGTACGCGGCCTTCTCTGTGGGGGAGACCCCGCTGGCACTGATCGCGGCCGACGTCGCCGCGGCCGCTCGCCAGGGCCAGCTGCCTGCGCGGATCGCGGTCGAGGCGCTCGAGGCGTCAGCCGCCGTCGTACCGCAGCTCGCGCCGGTGGCCGAGGGTGCGGAGGCGGCCGCACGCGCCGGGCTGCTGGCGTCGACCGCGGGTGGGTGGATCGTGGTGGCGGGCGCGGCGCCGCAGCACGCCGTGTACGCGCAGACGCCGGGGCAGGAAGCCCTGCTGACCGCCGATCCCGAAGGCGACGGTTGGTCCGTCAGCATCAACGGTGGTGGTACGGAAACGGCCGGCGTGATCTTCGAAGCGTCCCTGGTGCCGGCCACTGTGCCGGGCGGGGTCACCGTAGAGACCCAGCTGATTCGGCTGGCCGCCGCCGAGGACGTCCCGGGCTTCCGCGACCTGGCCGGACGGCTCGGTGACTGGGTCCGGTCACAGACCGGTTCGCGGGTACTGCTGCGCTGGGACGACGTGGTCGTCGACGGCGAAAGCTTCGGGTTCGGGATCTCCGCCTGGACGACCGCCGCCGAGGAGACCGACAAGGACCGGCTGGCCGCCGCGTGGTCGCGGTTCCACGATCGGCTGATCGGCGGCCACCGCAGGCACCCGTGGCCACCGTGGATGGTCGGCGACGACCTGGTCGCCGCGTGGGTGGCGATGTCCGGTATCGAACCGGTCGGCCCGGACACCGGCCCGGACACGCCGTCGGCCTCCGTCGAGTACGTTGCCCGCGGCAAGGAGTTGGCCGGCGCGCTGGCCGCCGCGGTGGGCATCCCGGCCGACGCGTCGCAGCCGCCGGACGTCCGGACGGCGCTCGCCGACGCCGAGCGGGCCGCGCACGAGGTCTACGAGCTGAAGGGCCAGATCTTCGGCCTGGAGCGTACGCTCGCCTTCCGGGACAAGGCACTGAAGATCCGGGAGACCCGGATCCGCGAGTTGCGCGGCCAGGTACAGAGGGTGAACGCCGAACGCGCCAGGCTGCGGACGTCGCGCGCGTACGCCGCGGTGGAGCTGGTTCGCAAGGTCGCGCAGATCCGTCATCCGCGCAAGTTCGCCGGCAAGGTGAAGCGCCGGCTGAAGAACAGGGTGGGCACGGCCTGAATGCTCAGAGGATGTCCCAGGTGAGCGGGGTGCCCTCCGGTGCGTCGACGCGGAACTCACGGCCCTCGACCGAGCCGAAGGCGTCCGGCGGCAGGCCGCCGGCCGGTCGCACGGAGCGAACGTTGTCGATGGCAACCTTCTCGCCGGCCTTGACGTCCCGGGTGACGTAGAGCGACCGGCGGAACCGGAGGACGTTCTGCTCGGCTTGTTTGGGTCCGATGATCGGTTGGCCGAGGGCGAGCTGGGCGACCCGGGTGCCCTCGACGAGCGACTCCAGCTCGCCCGGCTCCAGGGAGAAGGCGGAGTCGACGCCGCCGTCCACGCGCTTGAGGGTGACGTGCTTCTCGATGACGGTGGCGCCGAGCGCGACGGCGGCGATGGCGGCGCCGATGCCCATCGTGTGGTCGGAGAGTCCGACCTGTACACCGAGGGCGTCGCGGAGCACCGGGATCGCGCGGAGGTTGGACTGCTCGGGCGGTGCCGGGTAGCTCGCCGTGCACGACAGGACGATGATCTGCTCGTTGCCGGTGGAGCGGGCCGCGCGGACCGCGGCGTCGATGTCGGTCAGCGTCGCCGAGCCGGTGGAGATGATGATCGGCTTGCCGGTCTCCGCCATCCCGCGGACCAGCGGCAGGTCGCCGATCTCGTTCGAGGCAACCTTGTACGCCGGGACGTTCAGCTTCTCCAGGAAGTCGATCGCGGTCTTGTCGAAGGCCGACGAGAACGCCACCAGGCCCAGCGACGTCGCCAGGTCGAAGATCGGCTCGTGCCACGCCCACGGTGTGTGTGCCTCGTCGTAGAGGTCGTACAGCCGCGCGTCACTCCACAGCTCGTGCTCCGACGGCAGCCGGAACGCGGGCAGGTCGACGTCGAGCGTCATCGTGTCCGCGGTGTACGTCTGCAGCTTCAGCGCCTGAGCGCCCGACTCCGCCACCGCCCGGACAATGTCCTTCGCCCGCTCGAGATCGCCGTTGTGGTTCCCCGACATCTCCGCGATCACGAACGGCTGATGGTCCGGCCCGACCGGCACTCCGCCGATCTCGATGGTGGTGTTCATGACGTCCTCTGGTGTCGTCGGTCCTGCTTGCGCAGGCTGATCGGAATCACGGTGACCTCGCGTCCGTCGGCGTACCGGATCTCCGGCGTCCCCTCGGTGAAGCGGAACCGCCGGTTCATCTGACGCACCACCGTATTGTGCTCCAGCACCTCGCCGGTGAGCACCTCGAGGCCGAGGTCGTCGAACGCGTACGACGACGCATCGCGCATCACCTCGATCCAGGCCGGCAAGGTCTCACCCCGCTCGGCCAGGCCGTCGGCGTCGAGGAAGAACCCCCAGGCGGCGGTGGATCCTTCGATGTCGAAGAAGTTCACCACACCGGCGGTCGTACCGGCGCGCTCGTAGATCAGCACCCGGCGGGTCGGGTCGGCCGACGTCTTCGCCCACCACGCGGCGTGCTCGTCCGCAGTGATCTCGTGGGACGTGATGCTGACGTCGCGATTGGCCTGCTGGTTACGCAACCGCCGGATCGTGTCGACATCGTGTTCCGTGGCTCTGCGCAGCATGTACCCAACCTAGCGTCTTCTCTACAGCGGCTCGATGTGTAAACATCTTTCGAGTTCACCGCTGCGTATGGTCGGAGAGTGACATGAGAGTCTGGCGAGTGATGGGCGTTCTCGGAGTGACGGCAGGTCTGCTGCTGACTGGCCTGTCCGGTACGGCGTCGGCCGCGCCGGCGCCTGGGGGTGACGCGAGCTGCGCGCCCGATGCGTCGACACCGCTCCGGCAGTTCCGCGCGAGCTGGGTGGCGTCGGTCGTCAACATCGACTGGCCGTCCAAGACCGGTCTGACCGCGGCGCAGCAGCAGGCCGAGCTGAGAGGCTGGCTCGACGACGCGGTCCGTCAGCGCCACAACGCCGTGATCCTCCAGGTGCGCCCGACCGCCGACGCGTTCTGGCCGTCCAAGGTCGAGCCCTGGTCGCAGTACCTGACCGGCACGCAGGGCGGCAACCCCGGCTACGACCCGCTTGCGTTCGCCGTCGCCGAGGCGCACAAGCGCAACCTCGAGCTGCACGCCTGGTTCAACCCGTACCGGCTCTCGATGGGCACGGACATCAACGCCCTCGTCCCCGAGCACCCCGCGCGACAGCACCCGGACTGGGTCGTCACGTACGGCGGGAAGCTCTACTACAACCCCGGTATCCCGGCGGCCCGCAAGCTGGTCGAGGACGCGATCATGGACGCGGTGTCGAACTACGACATCGACGGCGTGCACTTCGACGACTACTTCTACCCGTACCCGGTGGCCGGCCAGGTCTTCGACGACGCGGCCACCTACGCCGAGTACGGCGCCGGCTTCCCGACCCTGGCCGACTGGCGGCGGAACAACATCGACCTGCTGATCCAGGAGCTCGGAGACCGGATCAAGGCGGCCAAGCCGTGGGTGAAGTTCGGCATCTCGCCGTTCGCGGTCTGGCGCAACAAGGCAACGGACCCGGAGGGTTCCGACACCACCGCCGGCGTGCAGACGTACGACGACCTGGCCGCGGACACCCGGAAGTGGGTGCGCGAGGAGTGGATCGACTACATCGTCCCGCAGGTCTACTGGGCCGGTGGGTTCGCTCCGGCCAACTACAACAAGATCGTCCCGTGGTGGGCCGACCAGGTGCGTGGCACCGACGTGCACCTCTACATCGGTGAGGCGACGTACAAGGTCGGTACGTCGACCCAGTCGCCGGACTGGATGGACCCGGCCGAGCTGAGCGACCACCTGGCGTTCGACAGCACGATTCCTGAGGTGAAGGGCAACATCTACTTCTCCGCCAAGGACGTCCGTGCCGACCGCCTCGGCGCGACCACACTGCTCAACAACACCTGGTACACCCGGCCGGCGCTCATCCCGACCATGCCGTCGCTGGACTCGCGTGCACCTCTCCCGGTCCACGCTGTCCGCGCCTCTCGCACCACGGACGGTGTACAGCTCGAGTGGCGCCGTACGTCGTCCGACACCACGTCGTACGCCGTCTACCGTCGTGAGCTCACCGGTGGCGACCACTGCCCCGACAACGACGCCCGCAACCTGATTGCCACGATCCGGTCGACCGAGTCCTACCTGGACACGACAGCAACACCGGGCAAGGCGTACCTCTACACAGTGACCGCCCTGGACCGACTGTCCAACCAGAGCGTGCCGATCCCTGCGGTGTCCCTGCGCTGACGGTCAGGGGCTCGGGAATCCCGGCGTAGTGGTGATCTGCGTCGGGAGGGTGCCGGTGGGGAACGTCGGCGGCGGCAGGCTCGGTGTGAAGCTCTGCGTGGTGGTGTTGCCCGCCGGGAGGGTCTGACCAGGTGACGGCGTCTGGGTGGGCGAACCCGTTGGGAAGCCCGGCGTCTGCGACGGTGAGGTTGTCGGCGTCGGCGACGGGAACGGGTTGGCCGGCGGCCGTGCGTAGACCTGGTAGACCCGGACGGTGCCGTACTGGAAGCGGAGCTCGGTGAGCCGGTCCAGGTTCTTCGGCGGCGCACTGACGCGTTCGTCGAGCAGCAGCCACTGCACGCCGTACCGATTCCGCAGGGTCTCCAGTACGTCGCGTGTCGGCTTGGTGAAGGCTTCGTCGTTGAGCCGGAGCGTCTCCTCGTCCCAGTAGCTGCTCTGCACGCCGTGCGGGTAGGCGTCGTCGACTCTGGTCTTGTACGCCCAGCCCTGCACGAGGACGCGCCGTTCGGCGTACCCGGCGATCCAGTACGAACCAGTCAGGCAGTGTGAGGCGCGGGCGCGGTGGCAGTGCAGGTTGGTGGCGATCAGGTCGCCCGACCCCGAGTTCCGCCGGATGAACCGCGCCGCCTCGATCCCACCGGGCGCGATCGACGCGTACTCCGTCAACGACGGCTTGGCGAACTCACGCAACGACACCGCCGTCGACGAGACCGTCATACCCAGGAGGACGGCCACGGCGATGACAGCCCAGGTACGACGTGAGCCGCGCAGCACGAGCCCGAAGACGCCGATACCGAGTACTGCGATGACCAGAGCCACCGCCAGAGGCTGCGCGAAGCACTCAGCGCTGGTGCAAGAGTCGGGCGACCGGTAGCGACCCCAGTAGATCGCGGCAGCACCGATGAGCAGTGCGATCGCCGCCACGTAGTACTGACGACGCTCGAGCGACCCGAGACCCCAGGTGGCCAGCAGAACGCCGTAGATGAAGCCTGTGCGGACGAAGAAGAGCTGGGCCTGCCCGTCGTCGTACAACAAGGACGAGGCCGTCAGAGCGGCCAGGAATCCGAAGACGAGGAAGACCGGCATCGGATCCCGTGGCAGGCGCCGCCGGATCAACAGCGCGCCGACAGCAGGCATCAGCCAGCCGATCGCCACCACCGCGGCGATCACAGCGACCGCAGAGCCGCCACCCATCTGGTCTGCCATGTACTCGAACGTCGCACCCGGGTCGAACATCACACCGGACTGGGCGCCACCCAGCACCAGGAAGAACGTCAGCGCATAGGCAGCCGCAACGCCCACCCCAAGGACCAGCGCACGCAAGTTGAGCCGACCGGCCCGGACAGTGAGGTAGATCCACGCTGAGGCGAGCCCAGCGGCGTACACAGGCAGTGTGGTCGCCTTCGTGAGTGCGAGCGCCGCGATGAGCACTCCGGCAGCGACGAACAGTCCGAACAGCTGTGCGCGCGTCTGACCGGGCTTACGTCGCAGGAGCAACGTAGTGACCGCAATGAGCGGCAGCAGCAGCACAGTGGAGAACGCCTGCGTCGGATTGGTCAACTGGCCGAGCGCGAACGGGGTGTCGGTGAACAGCCGGTTCGACACGGTCCAAGGCCACGCAGCCAGGTCGCCCGCGACCACGGTGAGTCCAGCGGCGATCGGCGCGGCCACAGCCCGACCGGTGAGCTGCATGCCGACCGCAGCGGCTCCCAGGACGGTCAGCAAGAGCAGACCGAACGGCACCATCCGGTACGTCAGTACGTCGAGTGGAATGCTCGTGATCCAGTGAGACGAGGCGATGTGGTCGTACGCGGCCCAGTGGCTGGTGACCCACTTGCCATCGGCGTACGGGACTCTCGGCGGGAAGTGGTGCGTCAGCTCAGCGGCCAGTGCGAGGCTGTGCGGTGCATCCGAGTTCGGCCGCAATGCACTCGGGCCGGTCAGTGGGATGAGCTGCGACCCGACCCGCACGAACCACGCGGCCACGACACCGACCGCCACCATCACGCCGGCCGTCGCCCACCACGGCGTCGGCCGCTCGGGCAGCTTCCGGCGCGGCAAGGCGCGATACATCCCGAAGGCGAGCGCCGGCATCAGCAGCGCCGCGAACGGCATGCTGAACACCATCCCGATCGGATAGAACAGCGCCTCGACAGCGAGTCCGAACGCCGTACCCAGGACGACGTCGGTGGTGAACCAGCCGGTGCCGCCGGTGAGCCGCCGCCAGAACATCGTGCCCGGTACGACGATGACGACCAGCAGGTATCCGAGATACGCGCCCGGCATCCAGGGCGGCTGTTCCTGCAACCCGACGAACCACGCCAGCGGCAGCACCGGCAGACTCACCAACGCCGCCACCCGTGCGCCGCGAACCCGAGCCGCGCGCTTACCCCGGCCGGCGGACATGCGCTGAGCCCGACGGCCTGGTGTGATCACCGGTGAAGTCTATGAGTCGCGAGAGTCGCACTCGCAGGCGGCGAGCCGTTTACTGCCTGGAAGATCCCTCTTACACTCGGTAATCTCCCAAGTCAGACGGGAGGTCCTATGATCGCCCTCCACATCGCCGGGCTGCCGGTCGAGGAGATCGTGCTCGCCGCCATCGCGGCCGCGGCACCGCTGATCGCCCTGATCGGCTGGGAAATCTCGAGCCGGGTCAAACGACTGAAATCCCTGGTACGACGTCGCGCCGTGACCCCGCCACCGGAACCCCCGTGAGCCAGTCGGCGCACAAGCTAGGCTTTGGCCTCATGAGTTCGATAGCGCGTGGCAGGGTCAGGGAGTTGATGGGCGAGGTGATGACGGCGCAGGGAAGGAACTTGCCGGGCGACGACACCGCCGATCTGCGAGAGATCGGGTTTCGGTCGCTGGACTTCTCCGAGCTGGCCCTCCGGGTGGAGGACGAGCTGGGTGACGAGCTGAACTTCGATGCCCCCGGGCTGCGCCGGATCGCCACTGTCGGCGATGTGCTGGACTTCATCGAGCAACTCCAGTCGGCGTGACCGCGCCGCGCCGGACCACCGCTCTCATCGGTGACGACAACACAGTGGTCGTCGCCGGGAAGAGCCTGACCTGGCGGACCCTGCACAAGCTTTCGCAGTTGCCCTCACCGGCTGCCGTCCTGGTAGACAACGGCGCGGACGCACTGGCGGCCCTCCGCCACCATGCGGTCCACGGCACCGAGCTCCTGGTCGCGACGAGGTCCCGCGTCGACCATCGGATGCGCGAGGAGCTGGGCGAGTCCGGTTTCGCCATCGTTCTGCCCGGTGGCGACGTGACGCCGGCAAAGCTCAAGCGGGTCGAGGAATCCGGTCGCGCCTGGCTGCTCACGTCGGGATCGACCGGCCGGCCCAAGCGGATCGGCCACACCCTCGAGACTCTCACCACGGTCACCGGCGAGCAGCCGCCGCGCACCTGGCTGCTCCCGTACTCACCAGGCACCTACGCCTGGTGGCAGGTCGTCACGCTCTCGCTGACCCACGCCGACCAGGGCCTGGTCGTGATCGAGCCCGACGAACTGGAGGACTGGCCGGCCATCGCCGCCGAGCACGGTGTCACCGCCGCCTCCGGTACGCCGACCTTCTGGCGGCAGGCGATCTACCGGGATGCCGACGCGTTGGCCGCCGTACCGCTGGAGCAGATCACGCTCGGTGGTGAACCCGTGGACCAGGCGATCCTCGATCAGTTGCGGGACCTCTTCCCGAAGGCCCGGATCTCCTGGATCTATGCGTCGTCCGAGGTCGGTGCCTCGATCGTGGTCCATGACGGGCTGGCCGGATTCCCGCGTGAGTGGCTGGATCGCAAGCCCGATCCGGACCGCCCGATGCTGTCGCTGGACGGCGACGAGTTGGTGATCCGTTCGCCGCACCACGGCGCCGGGCTGGTCGGCGCGGTGCACACCGGCGACCGGGTCGAGTTCGTCGACGACCGCGTGCTGATCACCGGCCGGATCGACACCGACGAGATCAACGTCGGCGGGTCGAAGGTGTCCGCCGGTATCGTCCGCAACGTGCTGATGGGTCATCCGGGCGTCTCCTGGGCGCGGGTGTACGCGCGCAAGGCGCCTTTGGTCGGCCGGATGGTCGCCGCCGAGGTTGTGCCGAACCGGGCGCTCGGCCCGATCACCCACGACGACCTGGTCCAGTGGTGCTCGAGCCGGCTGCCGGACTACGGCGTACCGCGGCGGATCCGGTTCCTCGACGAGATCCCGCAGAAAGAGACACTCAAAAGTGACGTCTGAATCCAACCTGGTCCCGCCCGCGTCGGTCGTCCTGGTGTCGGGTGGTTCCCGCGGCCTCGGGCTGGCGATCGTCGCCGATCTGCTCGCCGCCGGGGTAAAGGTCGCCGCGTTCGCCCGGACCGTGACACCGGAGCTGACCGCACTCGGCGAGAAGTACCCGGACCACCTGTACTACGGCTCCGTCGACGTCAACGACGCCGAGGCCGGACAGGCGTTCGTCCGCACGGTGGAAACGACCCTCGGCCCGATCGACGGCCTGGTCAACAACGCGGCGATCGGCCAGGACTCGCTGCACGTCCACACCTCGGCCGACCAGCTCGCGCAGATCATCCAGACCAACCTGACGTCACCGCTGATCCTGACCCGGTTCGTCCTGCGCCGCATGCTCGCGAAGGGCCTGAAGGGCCGGATCGTCAACGTCACCTCGATCTGCGCCCAGCGCGGCTACCCGGGCCTGGTCGCCTACTCCGCCACCAAGGGCGGGATGGACGCGGCGACCCGGTCACTGGCCCGCGAGCTCGGCGGCCGCGTGCTGGCCAACGCGGTCGCGCCCGGGTTCTTCGCCTCCGAGATGTCCGCGGTGCTCGGCCAGACCCAGCTCGACCAGATCGTCCGCCGGACGCCGACCGGACACCTGACCGAGCCGGACGACGTCGTACCGGTCGTGCGGATGCTGCTGCTCGACAACACCAACATCAACGGCCAGGTCCTGGTCATCGACGGCGCCGCCTCGATCTGAGGGACTTCGGTACGCCGAGACGTACCGAAGTCCCGGCGAACTCACGCAGGTCTGATGTTCGCATTGCGGTGGAACACGTTGTCCGGGTCGTACTTCCGCTTGAGCTCCGCCAACCGGTCGTACTTGGGTCCGAACGACGCCCGCAGCCGGTCCTCGTCGTAGTCGGCCATCCCGTTGATGTAGCTGCCGATGTTGATCGCGTGCGGCTGCAGGGCGTTCCAGAATCCCCGCACCCACTCGCGCTCGGCGTCCTGCATCTCCGGCATCGGGCACTGGGCGATCGCGAACACCGCGTACCGGTCGGTCCGCCCGCCGCCGAACGCGGTGGTGTCGTCGGCGACCGCCGTGTAGGCGTGGTCGAGCCGGTAGAACAGCACGGCCGACAACGGTGAGGTCTTCTTCGGCACGTGCTCGGTGATCACCTCGATGGCGCCGTCGGTCAGGTCCTCGAGGTAGGTGCCCTTCTCGTAGCAGTAGTGGCCCCAGTCGTTCGCCTCGTCCAGCGACTGCTGCAGCGCGACGTACGGCATCGGCGTCGCGAACTCGAACAGCGGCGGCAGCGTGGTGCGGATCCGCTCCAGCACCTCCGCGTGCTCGTCGGGCGAACCGAACCCGATCACTACGAGGCCGTAGCCCGGCTGGAAATGGTGCTGCTCCGGCACGAACGGTGCCGGCGGCGCGTTCAGGCAGGCGGGCACCACGCTGAACGTCGGTGGCAGGCTCGGGATCAGGTCCCGGGCCATCCGCAGTACGTCGGCGCCCTGGTCCAGACCCCAGAACGCCAGGCCGTAGTTCACCATCGGCCCGGCCTCGTGCAGCCGGAACTCGAACTCGGTCACCACGCCGAAGTTCCCGCCACCGCCCCGGACCGCCCAGAACAGATCCGGGTTCTCGTCCTCGGCGGCGCGCAGGATGCTGCCGTCCGCGGTGACGATCTGGACCGACTCCAGGTTGTCGATGCTGAGGCCGTGCTGGCGGGTCAGCCAGCCCATCCCGCCGCCGAGCGTGAGCCCGCCGACACCGGTGTGGCTGATCATCCCGGCCGGTACGGCCAGCCCGTGCGGCTGGGTCGCGGCGTCGAGATCACGCAGCAGCGCGCCGCCGCCGACCCGGGCCCGGCGAGCCTCCGGGTCGACCGTGACCTGGTTCATCCTGCTCAGGTCGATCATCAGGCCGTCGTCGACCGATGAGGCACCGGACATGCTGTGCGAGCCGCCGCGGACGGCGATCTCCAGTCCCTGTGCCACCCCGAACAGCACGGCGGCCGAGACGTCCTCGGCGGTCTGCACCTGGGCGATCACCGCCGGTCGCCGGTCGTGCTGGGCGTTCCACAGCCGCCGGGCGTCGTCGTACCCGTCCTCGCCCGGTCCGAGTACGGTCCCCTCCAGGGCAGTGCGTAGTTCGTCGAAGCCGGCTTCCGCAAGCTGAGTCATGACTTTCCCCTCCCCGATTTCGGTGCTGTCAGGCTAGGTGCCTGTGCTCCCGCGGACAGCGCCCTTTAGGGCAGATCTTCGCGCGCTGTCTTCAGTCAGGCTTAAGAAAAGCCCGGTTTTCCACAAGGGCTGTCGATCGCGTTTGGGTGTCAACTTCGTTGAGTGTCAGACTCGACCGCGTGAGTGACGAGGAAATCCTGCGGCTGTTACCGATCGCGGCGACGATCGTTGCCGTACGCGACGATCGCGCGGACCAGCAATTGGCCCGGCTGGGTGCGTACGACGAGCGCGACCAAGCGCAGGTGGACCGTTGCCTGCAAGGCTTTCTGACCGCTCTGGTCCGCGCCACCTGGGAACGCGGCTGGACGCCGGCCGATGTCGTCCAGCACGGCCGCCGGCAGTTGGACCCAGGTGTGGAGCCGCTGCTGCTGGCCGCGATCTCCGCGGAACACAAGACCTATCGACAAACCACGATCGATCCGCGCTGGCTCGACCAGTTGGCGGACTTGGGGGTCTCGCAACCCTTCACCGAGCTGAGCCTGACCACGTGGGCCGCCGCCGCCCGCGTCGGCCGCTACCTGACGCTCCACCACGCCCTCTCGCTGGCCGGCTTCCTCCAGGCCCTACCGATACTCGCCCGGCTCTACCCCTTGCCAGGTGCCGCTTCGGTACGACGCCAGGCACCCGCCGTACCGGCGAACGGGAAGATGCTCGCCCGGATCCGGGGACTGCTGGCGAAGGCGGAGGCGACCGAGTTCCCCGACGAGGCGGAAGCCTTGTCCGGCAAGGCGCAGGAGCTGATGGCGAAGTTCTCGCTCGATCGCGCCCTGGTCGAGGCGGACCCGGCGGTGGAGATCCCGGACGACTCCGCCGCCCGCCGGCTCTGGGTCGATACGCCGTACGTCTCGGCCAAGGCGCAGCTGGTCGGCGCGGTTGCGTCGGCGAACCGCTGTCGGACGGTTGTGATCGATCAGCTGGCCGTAGTCACCATCGTCGGCGAGGAGCTGGACCTGCAGCTGACCGAGATCCTCAGTACTTCCCTGCTGGTGCAGGCGAATCGGGCGATGCTTGCCGCGGGCAAACACATCGGCCGGCGTGGCGAGTCCCGGACCCGCTCGTTCCGGCAGTCGTTCCTGATGGCGTACGCGCAGCGGATCGGGGAGCGGTTGCAGGTGACGGCGGCCGCCACGCAGGCCGCCGTACCGGAAGCGGATGCGGACCGGCTGCTGCCGGTCCTGACGAAGCGGGAGGAGCAGGTGGACGCGTTGTTCACCAAGCTGTTCCCGAACACGACAACCCGGCGGACCAGGATCACCAACGGCGCCGGCTGGGAAGCAGGCCTCACCGCGGCCGACCAGGCCCAGCTCGACGCCCGCCGCCAGGTCCGCCGATGACGGCCGGGCCGGTATCCCCGGCGTGCTGCGGATCGAGCTGGACGTGCGGCCGAATGCCGACGGCTGGTTCAAGGAGAACTTCCATGCCGCCGAGCTCGAAGACGCCGGGATGCCGCGCTTCGAGGTGCGCCAGCACAACGTGCTGTACCTGGCCGAGCCGGGCATCACGCGGGGGATCCACGCCGAGCCGTGGGACAAGTACCTGTCGCCGTCCAACGGCCGGGTGTTCGCAGCGATCGTCGATCTGCGCGACGGCGAGACCTTCGGCCGGGTGGAGACGTTCGAGCTCGACGCCGGGCAGGCGCTCTCTGTGCCGCGCGGCTGCGGCAACTCCTTCTGCGTCCTGGAGCCGCACACCGTCTACAACTTCCTGGTGAACGATCACTGGTCGCCGGAGCGCGTCACCGTCGACCTGTTCGACCCGGAGCTCGCGATCGAGTGGCCGTTCCCGCGGGACCGGCTCAGCTACACCGAGCGGGACGCCGCGAATCCGTCGTTGGACAGCGTCAGGAGCGCTCTGGTCTGAGGCCGCACAGGACGATGTCGAGCAGCCGGTTGGCCTGGTCGGGCTCCATGTCGCGGCCCATGTTGATACCACCGACCAGCCGCATGATGTCCATCAGGTCCAGATCCTCACGGACCTCGCCGGCCGCCTTCGCCTTGTCCAGCAGGAGTTCGCCGGCTTCCTTCACATTCACCTTGCAGGACTGGAAGAACGGCGAGTCCTTGCCTAGAGCAACGGTCAGCTCGCCGGCCAGGCTCTTCTTGGAGAGGCCGTAGCCGACGAAGCTGCGCAGCCAGGCGGCCAGCGCGTCGAACGGCTCGAGCTTCTCGGCGAATCCGTAGGCACGGTCGCAGACGGACTGGATCTCGTCGACGTAGACCGCCTCGAGCAGGGCGATCCGGTTCGGGAAGCGCCGGTAGAGCGTGCCGATGCCGACTCCGGCCCGCCGGGCGATCTCCTCGAGTGAGGTATCCGTGCCGTGCTCGGCGAAGGCTTCGCGCGCGGCCGTGACCAGCAGGTCGTAGTTCCGCGCCGCGTCCGCGCGGGCCGGCCGCGTGGACGGCAGCGGTGTCGAGCCCATCCCGGCCTCCTCACTGTCCGTAGCGGCAAACCCGCTCAAAGTTCCACGACACAGTTTCCCAGAAGTTGCTGCGTAAATCGCTTGATAAAGCGGAGGGTGCCTCCGTATCGTATCCGGAGGAGCGCTCCGCTTTCCTCGAACCCAACTGTAGCGCCCCGGGCCCAACAGCGCGCGGGGAGCTTTTCGCTCAAGGAGCAGTATGTCGGCAACAACCGCGGCGCCGGCCGGCGCCGGTACCGGCTCGCCCGCGCGGCGGCCGGGGGTAGTCCTCGCAGTCATCCTGATCACGCAGCTGATGGTGATCCTCGACGGCACCGTGGTGAACATCGCGATGCCGAAGATCCAGCACGCACTCGACTTCAGTCCGGCCAGTCTGTCCTGGGTGCAGAACGCCTACGCGCTCGCGTTCGGTGGTCTGCTCCTGCTCGGCGCCCGCGCCGGTGACCTGCTCGGTCGCCGCCGCGTGTTCGTCACCGGTGTCAGCGTCTTCACGCTCGCCTCGCTGCTCGGCGGTCTCGCGCCGACCGCGGAGTTGCTGCTCGCCGCCCGTGTCCTGCAGGGCGTCGGTGGTGCCATCGCGGCGCCGGCGGCTCTGACTCTGCTCATGCTCACCTACCGGGAGGGCCCGGAGCGGATGAAGGCGCTCGGCTACTACAGCCTGGTGTCGTCCGGTGGCGGCAGTGTCGGCCTGGTGCTCGGGGGCATGCTGACGGACTGGGTGTCGTGGCGCTGGGGTCTGTTCATCAACGTGCCGATCGGTATCGGACTCGTCATCGCGGCCCGGCAGGTGCTGACCGAGACGGAGCCGGAGACCGGCCGGTTCGACGTGGCCGGTGCGCTCACCTCGACGCTCGGCATCACCTCGCTCGTCTACGGCTTCATCCGGGTCGCCGAGGTCGGCTGGACGTCGGCCGAGGTGCTGGCCTCGTTCACGGCCGGTGTGGTGCTGCTGGTCGCGTTCGTCCTGATCGAGCGCCGGGTCAGCCACCCGATCGTGCCGCTGCGGCTGTTCCGGTCGGCTGACCGCTCGGCGTCGTACCTGACCATGCTGCTGGTGGTCGGGACGATGTTCGGGATGTTCTTCTTCCTCACGCAGTACCTGCAGGGTGTGCTCGAGCTCAGCCCGCTGGCGGCCGGTCTTGCCTTCCTGCCGCTGACCGGTCTGCTGTTCGCGTCGTCGCGGATCGTGCCGAAGCTGGTCGCCCGGGTCGACGGCGGCAAGCTCATGCTGGCCGGGTCCACCCTGGTCACCGCGGGCACGGTGTGGCTGACCCAGCTCGACGCTCGCAGCACCTACCTGGCCGACGTGGTCGGGCCGATGCTGCTGTTCGGTCTGGGCGCCGGGATGATCTTCATCCCGCTGGTCGGCCGGGCCATCTCCGGCGTCGCACCGGAGGACTCGGGTGCCGCGTCCGGCATGCTCAACGTGGTCCAGCAGGTCGGCGGCGCGCTCGGCCTCGGCATCCTGGTCACCATCTTCGGTACGGCGAGCCGCAACTCCACCTCGACCGGCCCGCGAGAGGTGCTGACCGACGGCGTGCACGCGGCCTTCATCGGATCCCTGGTGTACGCCGCGCTGAGCCTGACGATGATCGTCGTCAGCGTCCGCCCGTGGACGTGGTTCAAGCGCACGCCCGTCGAGCCGACGCCCGAGCCCGTGGTGGTCGACTCACACATCTGAGCACGGATTCAGCGGTACGCCGGTCATCGGCGTACCGCTGAACTGTCAGAGCGGCAGGCCGTAGCTGACCCACTTGGACGACACCGAGTACCCGAGCCGCTCGTACAGGCCGAGCGCACCGGTCGGGTTGTCCGCGTCGACGCCGAGGCCGGAGCGCTGGTAGCCCACCTCGGCCGCCTTGGCCAGGACCTTCGCCAGCGTGACGCGGGCCAGCCCGCGGCCGCGGTACGCCTTCACCGTCCCGACCTGGCCGATGTACAGCTCCCGGATCCCGGTCGCCTCGGTGTCGGCCTCGTACTCGTAGCCGAGCACGTAGGCGGCGATGGTGTCGCCGTCGAGGACGACGTACGACGCTCCGCCGCGGAACGCCCGGGCACCGGTGAACCAGGTCTTCCAGCTCTCCGGATCCTTCGGGGTCGAACCCCAGTGGTCCAGGAACACGTCGTTGTGGGCCAGCCGCAACGCCTCGTCCATCGACGTGTCGAACGGCACCAGCCGCAGCCCGGCGTCGAGGGCGACCTTCGGCACCGGCTGGTCCAACCCGCGCTTCATGTCGATGAAGTACCGGCGCTCCTCGAAACCGAACTGCTGGAACAGCCGCTCGGCACCGACATTCGTGCTGATCCGGTTGCTGGTGACCTCACCGGTCGTCCCTGGATGCTTGGCCGCGTGCAGCTCGCCGGCCCGGTTGATCAGCCAGGGCATCAGCGCCGAACCGAGGCCACGACGGCGCCACTCCGGATGGATCGTTCCCTCGGTGCCGACCCGGTCGATGTCGATCACCGCGTCGGCGGCGTGCAGCTTGCCGTACCCGACCATCCGGCCGTCGGCCCACAGGCCGATGGTGTCCACCGCCGGATCCAGGTGCGGGTCCTCCAGCTCGTCGATCAGGTCCTGGGCGTCGTAGTTCTCGCCCTCCTGGTCGACCTTCTCCTTGGCGGCCAGCAACTCCGCCCACGCGTCCGCGTCACCCTTGTCGATCGGGCGCGCTTCGATCCCCTCCGGCCAGCTCATGGTTCGAAGGTACGGCGTACGCCGACGGACCGGCACCCGAATTACTGCAGTCGTTCGGCCAGCCAGCCGACCGCGAGCGGGTAGCGGTACTCGATCCCGCCGTGCGTCCCCTCGAACAGCTCGAAGTGCAGCCGCTCGTCCGGTACGCCGGCCTCCTGCGCGGCCCGGTGGAACGCGGTGGCGCCGAGATCGAGGTAGTACTCGTCCTGCTTCCCCGCGTCGATCCACACCGCCCGCAGCGAGCGCAGCGCGTCGGCGTACTGCGGTTCGCGGACCATCTCGACCGGATCGCGGGACAGCCAGCGCGCCCAGATCTCCGGGATGATCGCGCCCAGATCGTCGAACGGCAGCAGCACCGTCCCGTCCGGCTCGGCGGAGTAGGCCGAGGAATAGCCGTAGATCTCGAGCAGGTGCAGGTCCTCGTTCGTGGTCCGGCCGGTCCGGGTCGCCACAGACTCGAAGAACTTGTCGTAGCTGCCGTCGTACTTGTCCCGGAGCGTCCGGGCGCGTTCCGGGAACTCGGGCCGATAGCACAGGTCGAAGGCCGCGTCGCCGGCGTGCGTCGCGAGCGCGCCGAAGACATCCGGCCGCAGCAGCGGCGTCACCATCGCGGTGTAGCCGCCGCTGGACTTGCCGGTGATGCCGCGGTGGTCGCGGTCGGCGATGGTCCGGTAGGTCGCGTCGACCCAGGGGACGATCTCCTCACACAGGTAGGAGTGGTACTGCCCGGTGCCGGGAGAGTCGAGGCACTGGCTGCCGCCGTACCTCGTCCACGAGTCGACGAACACCACGATCGCGGGCGGTGCGTCGCCGGTCGCGAACAGTGCGTCGAGCAACTCCGGGTAGGGCTGCCGGAACGGCGTCCGGTTGAACCACATCCCGATGTGACCGGTGTACCCCATCGTCACGTAGATCGCGGGGTAGCGCTGGTCCGATTCGTCGTACCCAGGCGGCAGATAGACGAGCACCGGCCGCTCGTGCGGATCACCCAGCGGGTTCCCGCGCAGCAACTCGCTCTCGTACGTCGTCTGCTCCAACCGACCGGCGAGCTCAGCGGACCACGGCAACATCGGCAACCTCCTACATGGCGTCCGGGGCCTGGATACCCAGCAGACCAAGCCCATCCTGCAACACCTTCCGGGTCGCCGTGCAAAGCGCGATCCGGCTGGCTCTCGTGTCACCTTCGCTGGTCAGCACCGGACACTGCTCGTAGAACACGGACAGTGCGGTCGCGACGTCGTACAGATAGGTGCACAGCCGGTGCGGCTGCAGTGTTTCGACCACCTGTTCGACGACACCCGCAAAACCGGTCAGCAACAGGGCCAGCCGTTCCTCGGCCGGATCCTTGAGCTCCAAGATCTGGTCGTGGTCTGTGCCGGCTTTGGACAGCAGCCGGGTCAGCCGGGCGTGTGCGTACTGCAGGTACGGCCCGGTGTTGCCGGTCATCGCGACCATCCGGTCCAGGTCGAAGACGTAGTCGTTGCCCCGGTCGCTGGACAGGTCGGCGTACTTGACTGCTCCGATCCCGACCGCCTTCGCCGTGACCTGCCGGTCGATGCCTTCCCGGCCTTCGAGCAACGAGTCCGCCCGCGCGACCGCCTCGTCGAGCAGAGTGGTCAGCTTGACCGTGCCGCCGGCTCTTGTTTTGAAGGGTTTCCCGTTCGGTCCGAGGACGGTGCCGAAGCCGACGTGCTCGGCAGTTGTTGTCGATGGCAACCAGCCTGCTGAGGTGGCGAGTGCGAAGATCTGCTCGAAGTGGAGCGCTTGCCGATGGTCGACGACGTACACGATCCGATCGGCGTGCAGCGTGGAGACCCGGTGCCGGACGGCGGCGAGATCGGTCGCGCTGTAGCCGAAGCCGCCGTCGGACTTCCGCACGATCACCGGCAGCGGCTGACCGTCCCGGCCCTTGAAGCCCGGCAGGAACGCGCACAACGCGCCGTCCGACTCGGTGAGCAGTCCAGCCTCTGACAGCTCGTCGACGATCCGCGGCAGGTCGTTGTTGTAGGCGCTCTCGCCGACGACATCGGTACGCGTCAGCCTGGAATCGAGGAGCGCGTAGACCTGCTCGAAGTCGTCCAGCGAGACGTCGACCATCCGCTGCCAGATCGCCCGCGTCTCCGGATCGCCGGACTGCAGCAGGACGACTCTCGCCCGGGACTTGTCGGCAAAGGCGCCGTCGGCGTCGAAGTGCTTCCGGCTCCGCTCGTAGAGCACCTGCAAACCCTGGAGATCAAGCTCTTCCGCGTTGAGGTTCTCGCCGAGCAGTTGCTCGATCATCATGCCGTACTGCGTGCCCCAGTCGCCGACGTGATTCTGCCGGATCACGTCGTACCCGACGAACTGCAACACATTGCAGAGCGCGTCGCCGATGACGGTCGACCGCAGGTGACCGACGTGCATCTGCTTGGCGACGTTCGGCTGCGAGTAGTCGACGACTACACGTTGGTGCCTTGTGGTGAAGGCTTGCGGTTCGTTGACCGCGGCCGCGAGCGTCGACGGGAGCAGCGTCAGGTTGATGAAACCAGGCCCGGCGATGGAAGGGGTCTCACACAGGTCGGCGATGTCGAGCGCCTCGACCAGGCGTGCGGCGACCTCCCGCGGCGCTTGGCCCAGAGCGTTGCCGAGCCGGAGCGCGAGGTTGCTCTGGTAGTGGCCGAACTCGGGCTTGGTTGCCGACCGCAGCTCAGGGTCGAGCAGTTCTGGATCGAGCTCGGCGTACGACGAACCGAAGGCGACCGCGGCGGCGGTGGACAGTCTGGTGGCCAGGACAGGCAGAACAGCGGACATGAATGGTCCTTTGGAGTAGACGCACTGGAACGATGAGGTGTTCAGACAGTGCGTCGTCGTCGCAGGCCGGACCGCAGGCGCAGCGCGCTGACGGACTCCAGGCTGATCGACATGTCAGCCATTATGCATGAAGTGCGGTGAGGGTGCTGGCTTCCGGTCCGCCAGCGGCTCGATCGGCGGTACGTCGGTCTCGCCGAGGAACACCCGCCGGACCACCCGCTCGGCCGCGCGTCCGTCGTCGTACTCGCAGAACTTCTCCCGGTACAGCTGCCGGTGCTTGGCCGCCTCTGCCGACGCGAATCCGCCGGTCTGCAAGACGGTCAGCAGCTCCTCGGGTGACCGCGCGACCAGACCGGGCGGAAACTCGGTGATGTCGAAGTAGGTGCCGCGCCGTCCGTCGTAGAAGCTCTGGTCCTCGACCAGAAGCACGATCGGGCGATCCAGGTTCGCGTAGTCGAAGGTGATCGACGAGTAGTCCGAGATCAGTACGTCGGCCGCCAGCATCAGATCCTCGACCCGCGGGTGCTGGGACACGTCGATCACCCTGCCGGAATGCACATCCGGTGCCTTCGACAACGAATAGTGCGTCCGCACCAGCACCCGGCCGTGCTCGCCGACCGCGACGGCCAGCCGGTCCAGGTCGAGGTGGATCCCGTCCCCGCCGAGGTCGATCAGCCCGGCCGGGGTCCGGACCGAGTCCACGCCGTCGCGGAACGTCGGCGCGTACAGCACCACCAGGTGCGAGTCGTCGAAGCCGAAGCCGGCCCGGATCGCGCGGACCTCGTCGAGGGTCGCGTTGATCAGCCGGTCGTTGCGCGGGAAGCCGTACTCGAGCTCCTCGAAGTACGCCGGGTAGGTCCGCTCCCAGATCTCCGAGGAGTACCGGTTCGACGAGATGTTGAAGTCCCACCGGTCGGTCTGCCGCATCAGCTCGTCGAGGTCCAGGTCCTTCGCGGCCAACGGGAAGTGCCGCAGGTCGGTCCCCATCGTCTTGAGCGGCGTACCGTGCTGGGTCTGCAGGTGGATCTGCCCCTCCCGCTTCACCAGCTCCTTCGGCCAGTTCATGTTGCTGATGAAGTACGTCGCCCGGTCCAGCAGCTTCTGGTACGCCGGCGAACCCGCGACGACGTACTCGACACCCTCGGGGACAACTGCGACGTGGTCGGCGTCGACGACCCAGACTCCGCGCAGGTGCGGCGCCAGCTCGGCCGCCTTCTCGTAGATCGCCCGCGGGTTGCAGGCGAACTGCTTGAACCAGTAGGAGCAGTAGGCGGCCAGGTTCGGGTCGAGCTTGTTGCGGTGCAGGAGCTTGCCGACGGTCTTGCGCGGGCTGGGGACGTGCAGCACCTTGGCGCTCAGCTTGAGCGTGGAGTAGGTCGCGTAGTCGTCGTGGATGAGCAACCACCGTTTGAACCCGCGGCTGGTGCGGTCGGCGCCGTACCCCGCCGGCTTCCAGCGCTTGGCGAACTCATGCGCCGCGTGGAAGAACTCGGCCCGGTCGTCCGGATCGATCCGCTCCGGCTTCGCGAGTACGGCGAGGATGTGGTCCAGTGACCGGTCGAACGCGAACCGGCGCCAGCCGGCCAGCTCCGGGTCGGACTGGATGAACGCGTGCACCCGGTCGTACTGGTCGAAGATGTCCCACTGCCTGCGGCCGCCGGTGGCGTGGATGTTGCCGCCGGTCCGGTGCTGGCGGTAGTGCACGACCACCCGGTCCAGCGTCGCGATCCGCTCGGCGGTCAGCATGGTCGAGTACGTCCAGGGCGCGTCGTCGTAGAAACCGGCCGTGAAGGCGAACCCGTGGCGGGTCAGGAAGTCCCGCCGGCAGGCCTTGTTCCAGACCACCTCGAGGAAGGTGAGGAAGATCGGCCGCTCCGCCGCGGTGAACACTCCCGCGCCGTGCCCGGCGAAGGCGTCGTGCCGCTGGTTGCGGACCACCCGGCCGTCCCAGAAGATCCGCTCGTAGTCGAACAGCAGGATGTCCGGCCGGTCGGTCGCGTCGATCCGGGTCGCGATCGCCTCCAGCGAACCGGGCAGGTACAGGTCGTCGGCGTCGAGGAACAGCACATAGTCCCCGCGGCACTCCTTCAGCCCGGCGTTCCGGGCCAGCCCCACACCGACGTTCTCGTCCAGGTGCAGCACCCGGACCCGCGGATCGGCCGCCGCGTACTCGTCCAGGATCCGGCCGGACCCGTCCCGGTCGGCATCATCCACCCCGATGATCTCGAAGTCGGTGAACGACTGCCCGAGCACCGAGTCCAGGCACGGTCGCAGCCACGCCCGGGAGGCATGGCAGGGGACCACGATGCTGAACTTGGGGACGATGCCGAGCGCCATGCCACGTCATCCTAGGGTGCAGGTATGAGTACAGATGTGTTCGAGCCACTGGCTGGGCTGGAGGGCGTGGGGTCGGCGGCCCGGGCGGCCCGGGACGCGGTCGATGTGCTGTTGCGAGACCGTGGGCTGCGCAAGGTCGGCTCGGACGTGACCGCCGAGGCTTTGCTGCGTGGCGCCCACGCCTCCGCCGCGCTGGCCGGCAGCCCGGCGACCCTCGAGGAGGTACGACGAGGTGCCGCCGACGGACTGGCCACGGGTGCGGTCCGGATCACCGGTGAGCTGATGCGGCTCGCTCCCCAGATCGACACTGCCCCGGTGCAGGTCTGGACCAGACTGCACCAGTTGGCCGCGGCCGACCTGGGCCCGGAAGACCAGTTGGGCCATCTGCGGACCAGTCGGGAGCCGGTGCCGGACGACATCCCGGGGCTGCCGCCGGCGCCCGGTGCCGACGAGATGTGGGAGCGGCTGAGCGCGCTGGCGCAGAATCTGACCCGCCCGACCACGGCACCCGGTCTCGTGGTCGCGGCGATCGTCCATGCCGAGCTCGCCGTCCTGCGCCCCTTCCCGACCGCCAACGGTCTGGTCGCCCGGGCCGCCGAACGCTGCCTGTTAGTTGCCAGGGGCATCGACCCGGTCGCGGTCACCGTTCCGGAGATTGGTCACTATGAGTTGGCAGGAACCTATCCGTCTGGGCTCGGCGACTACGCAGCGCAAGGGCTGACGGGGGTTCGTGACTGGCTGCTGCGGACCTGCGAGGTCGTGGCACTGGGTGCCGAACGATCGCCATTGGCACACGTCGGCTGACATGCGAACGGCGTTCTCTACTGAGAACGCCGTCGCTGGCACGTCACCCTGGTTACCATGCGTGCACCTGTCTGCCGCCACAGGACTAGGCCTGGGTCGCGCTGCCCGGTTGGGATGGGCTGGTCGCCGCGTGGGTGCCTGGGTGCCGTGCAATCTCTACCGGATCCGAAGATCCTTTGTACTTCCTTTGTACTCCTGAAAACCCTTCGTGTGAAGGGCTTACGCGGCCTTCATGGAGTTGAGAACAATGAAGCGGCCTTCAGCTTTCGGGGTCGGCCGGGGGTCGGTTTCGAGGGTCAGTTCTCGGTCCGGCGGGCGCGTCGGCGGGCGGCCAGGAGCAGTGCCCCGGCGGCCAGTCCGGCAACGGCGACGGTGGCCATGGCGGGCCGTCGTACCTCGTGAAAACGGCCTCGCTCGGCCAGGCCGACCGGCTCGCTGAAGTCCAGTACCGGCCAGTCCCGGGCGACGGCGAGCCGGCGTAACGCCTTGTCGGGATTGACCGCGAAGGGGTGACCGACCGCAGCCAGCATCGGCTCGTCGGTGACAGAGTCCGAATAGGCGTAGGAGTTCTCCAGGTCGTAGCCCTCGGCCTCGGCCAGCGCCAGCATCGCGGTCGCCTTGTACGGACCGTAGGCGTACTCCTCGATCTCACCCGTGTACTTGCCGTCAGCAACTACCATGCGGGTGGCGATCACCTTGTCGGCGCCGAGCATCGCCCCGATCGGCTCGACCACCTCGGCCCCGGACGACGACACGATCACCACGTCCCGGCCGGCCGCGTGGTGCTCGTCGATCAGCTCCACCGCCTCCTCGTGGATCATCGGGGTGACGATGTGGTGCAGGGTGTCGGCGACGATCGCCTTCACCGTCTCCACGTCCCAGCCGGTGCACATAGCGGACAGGTATTCCCGCATCCGCTCCATCTGGTCATGGTCCGCGCCGCCGAGCAGGTACACGAACTGGGCATAGGCACTGCGCAGGACGGTACGGCGGTTGATCAGCCCGCCGGCGTAGAACGGCCGGGAGAACGCCAGCGTGCTGGAACGGGCGATTATGGTCTTGTCCAGATCGAAGAAGGCGGCCGTTCTGGCCGTCCTGGAGTGCGCCATGGGGTCGAGCATAGGCATTGGAGCGAAACGCCGAGGGACCCGGGCTTTTGCGTGGGCCAGTCTCCCGTTAGACTGTTGGCAGTGTGACAGTGACACTGGCTCGAGAGCGCCTGTTCGGCGGGCTCGGCGGCTGGACGACATCATCTGGTTGCAACTGAACTGAGATGTGTGGAATCCAGATTCGGGGGGTACATACCTCCTGACAGTGGCAGACTGTCGCCTCCTGATCGGCCCCCGGCTCCTCCCCCCGAGCCCGTGGCCGAAGACGGCCCCCGGTCACCCCCCCCGCCGGGGGCCGTCGCCTTTCCTCTTCCAGGTGGACAGCCTCTTCCAGGTGGACGGCCTCTTCCAGGTTTGGGAGAGGCCGCCTCCAGGTTGAGAGAGGTCTCCTCCGGGTTCGGAGGGTCTGCTGCCCGGTTCGGGCGGAGTTCTCCGTGGTGAATGTAAAAGCTTCCTCAGTTTTCTGACGGTGGGAGCGCTTTCAAATTATGCAGGGTCTTGACAATGTAGTTACGCAGTCACAGTTTGTAAGCCATGAACCCGCGTGCACTCCGCCCCCAGGCCGCGATCATTCCCGCCCTGATCACGCTTCTCGCCGCCCTCACGGGCCTGCTTCTGGTCCCCGCGACCGGATCCGCCGCCACCAATCTCGTCACGAACGGAACCTTCGAGACCGGCAACCTGTCCGGCTGGACCTGCGCCGCCGGCGCCGCGACCACCTCGGCCCGCACCGGCAGCTACGCCCTCCAGGGCAGCCCGACGTCGTCCGACAACGCCCGCTGCAGCCAGTCGATTCCGGTCAAGGCCAGTACGACGTACACCTTGTCTGCGTGGGTCAAAGGCTCGAACGTCTACCTGGGCTTCGAGGGCGGTACGTCGACCTGGAGCACCAGCACCACCTGGAACCAGTTGACGACCACCTTCACCACCAGCGCCTCCACGACCCGGGTGACGATCTACCTGCACGGTTGGTACGGGCTACCGCCGTACCAGGCGGACGACGTCGTACTGGATGGTCCGGGTGGTACGCCGGATCCGACCACGCCGCCGACCACCCCGCCGACGACTCCTCCCACCACACCACCCACGACGCCGCCCACCACTCCGCCGCCGACCAACGGCGCTCTGCCCAAGCACGTTCTCACCGGCTACTGGCAGAACTTCAACAACGGCGCCACGGTCCAGCGCATCTCGGACGTGCAGGCCGCGTACGACCTGATCGCGGTCGCCTTCGCCGACGCTGACCCGTCCCGGCCGGGTGCGATCACCTTCAACCTGGACTCCGCCGGGCTGGGTGGTTACACGGTCGCCCAGTTCAAGGCCGACATCGCGGCCAAGAAGGCGGCCGGGAAGAGCGTCATCCTGTCGGTCGGCGGTCAGAACGGCACCATCTCGGTCGGCAACGCCGAGGCCGCGACCAACTTCGCCAACAGTGCTCTGACGGTACTGCGCGAGTACGGCTTCGACGGGATCGACATCGACCTCGAGAACGGGGTCAACGCGCAGTACATGGATCAGGCGTTGCGCAGCCTGCAGAGCCAGTTCGGCAGCGGCCTGATCATCGCGATGGCGCCGCAGACGATCGACATGCAGAGTACGTCGTTCGAGTACTTCAAGCTCGCGCTGGCGATCAAGGACATCCTGACCGTGGTCAACGTGCAGTACTACAACTCCGGCTCGATGAACGGCTGTGACGGGCAGGTGTACTCGCAGGGCACGGTCGACTTCATCACCGCGCAGGCCTGCATCATGCTGCAGAACGGCCTCCGCCCGGACCAGGTCGGTCTCGGCCTGCCGGCGTCGTCCCGAGCGGCCGGCAGCGGCTACGTCTCGCCGCAGATCGTCAACAACGCGCTGGACTGCCTGACCCGCGGCACGAACTGCGGCAACTTCAAGCCGAGCACCACGTGGCCGTCGCTGCGCGGTGCGATGACCTGGTCGACCAACTGGGACGCGCTGAACGGCAACGCGTTCGCCAACCAGGTCGGCGCCCACGTCCACTCACTGCCCTGATGCACAGCTACCGACCGGCTCCGGTGCTGGAAGCGCTCGGTGTCTGCTCGGAGGACGAGCAGCTCTACCGGGCGCTTCTGGCCCGACCGGAGTCCACCACTATTGACCTCTCACGTGACACCGGGTGGCCTGCTAACCGCGTCGGCAGGCATCTGAAGTCACTGCTGTCCCTCGGCCTCGCCTCGCGGACGACAGGCCGCCCGGCCAGGTACGTGCCTGCTGTGCCGGAGGCTGCTGTCGAGCTCCTGGCGCTGCGGAAGCAGGCCGCGATCGTCGAGGCCAGGCTCGGTGCGTCCGTGCTGACGACAGAGTTCCGCCGGCCGGACTCGTCCACTGTGATCCGAGGGGCCGAGGCGGTCGCGCAGCGGTTCTATCAGGCACAACAGAGCGCCCAGACCGAAGTGCTGCTCCTCGACCGGTCGCCATACGTCGTACTGCCGATCGAGCCGCGGCGTGCGCATGGAGTGTCCTACCGGACGATCTACGACCTGGCGTCGCTGTCCGAGCCGGGTGACCTGATGGCTGCCCGGTCTGCCGGTTGCCGGATCCTGCGCGAGGTACCGATCAAGCTGGTTGTGGTGGATCGTCGTACCGGACTGCTTCCGACGAGTCCGGACGTGGTCGTGGAGCTGGGGGCTTCGAGCCTGCTGGACGCGTTGCTGCGGCTGTTCGAGCTGTTGTGGCAGCAGGCGAGTCCGCTGTCTCCGGCGGCGTCGGAGGGGCCGCTGAGCTACGACGATCAGCAGTTGCTCGCACTGGCTGCGGCTGGGCTGACGGATCAGGCGATCGCTCGACGGCTGGGTGTGGCGCAGCGGACGGTCGAGCGGCGGATGCAGCGGATCCTGAAGGCGCTGGACGCGACCACCCGCTTCCAGGCCGGACTCCGCGCCGGCCAACGCGGGCTGCTCGTCTAGTCCGTGACGTCTGCCTTTAGTCCGTCACATCGGCGACCGTGGCGTTGAGGGCCTTGAAGAGGTCCTCGGCGGCCACGGTGATGCCGACGCCGTGGTCGCCGCCGCCGAGGGAGATCGTGCCGGTGATGCGTTCGTCGGCGACGACCGGCCAGGCGTGCGTGCTGCCGAGCGGTGTGATCGTGCCGCGGACGTACCCGGTGACGGCGAACGCGGTGCCCTTGTCCGGCATCGAGATCCGGTTGACGCCGAGCAGCGAGCGCAGCTTCGGCCACGCGATCTCCCGGTCACCGGGGACCAGCACGAACCGATAGTCGTCATCGGACAGCCGGACCACGATCGTCTTGATCAGGTCGGCCGGCTCGATGCCGCGGGCAGCCGCGGCCTCCTCCAGCGAGTTGACGCGCCCGTGTCTGGTCACCTCGTAGCTCAGCCCCAGCTGGTCGGCTGCCTCGATCGCTTTGGTCACCCGGCTAGTTTCGCACCTTGCTGGGAACGTTCTTGAGGAGAACGGCCAGCACGAGAGTGATGAGGAACAGCACGCCGGCCTCGAGCGCCACGCCACTCCAGCCCCCGTGACTCCACGCCGCCCCGGCCAGACCGCCGAAGACCGACGAGCCCAGGTAGAACGAGAACAAGTAGAGGCTGGCCGCCTGTCCGGTGCCCCCACCGCCGGCGTGCGCCCTGGCGGCCACCCATCCGCTGGCCACACCATGTACGGCGAAGAAGCCCGCCGTCATCACCGCAAGCCCGACCACGATCAGCGGAAGCGGTGCGGCCAGAGAAATGGCCACTCCGGCGAGTGTGACCAGACAGCCGACCGGGACGACCGTACGACGTCCGTACCGGTCAGCGAGCCACCCAGCCGTCGCCGAACCAGCTGACCCGAGCAGATAGACAGTGAACACCAGCCCCGCCGCCCCGGCGCTCAAGTCGTACGGCGACCCGGAGAGCCGGAAGACGGATCCGTTGTAGACGGCGACGAACGCGCCTACCGCGGTGGCGCCGATTCCGTAGAGCGCGAGCAGTGCGGGATCACGCAGTACTCGACCTGTCTGTGTCATGAGCTGCCGCGGACTCGCTGAGGTCGGGTGGAAGTTCTGCGACGCGGGGAGCAGCACCCAGACCACAGCGGCGCACAGCACACCGACGAGCGCGATGCCGCCAGACGCGACGCGCCAGCCGCCGAGGTCTGCGAGCCCGCCTGCGATCAGGCGACCCGCCATACCGCCGACCGCCGTACCGGCGATGTACAGGCCGCTGGCACGCGCGTGGCTGTCCTGATGCACCTCCTCCCGCAGATACGCCATCGCGACCGCGGGCAGCCCGGCCATGGCGACGCCTTGGAGACCGCGGAGAGCGAGCAGTGTGTGCCACGTCGGAGCCACTGCGCAGAGCAGCGCGATGCCGGAGGTGGCTGCGACCGACCAGCGCATCAGAGTGGTACGCCCGACCACCTCGGAGGCCGGACCGGCGAGCAGCAGAGCGACGCCGAGTCCGAGAGTGGCCAGCGACACAGTGAACGCACTCTGGCTGGGGGAGACGTGGAACGCGTCGACGAGCTCCGGGAGAAGCGGCTGGGTGCTGTAGAGCAGTGCGAACGTCGCCAGGCCCGCCGCGAACAGGGCGATGGACAGCCGGCGATAGCCGGGGTCACCCGGGCGATAGCCGGGCTGAGCGGCGACGGAGGTGTGCATGTCTTCGACCGTGCCACGTGACTTGCGATGCGTAAAATGTCGATCTCAGCAGTAATCGATACGCTTCTGGAATGAATGTCGAGGATCTGCGCTGGTTCGTCGTACTCGCGGAGGCCGAGCACCTGACCGAGGCGGCCGCACTGCTGGGGACCAGTCAGCCGAATCTGTCCCGGTCGCTGCGCCGGGTCGAGAGCGCGTTCGGAGTCCAGCTCTTCGAGCGTGAGCATCGGGGTGTCCGGCTGAACCCGTACGGGCGGGTCGTCCTGGAGGCTGCCCGGGCCGGTACGGCGGCGGTCGACTCGGCTCGGCAGCGTATCGACGCGCTGCTCGACCCGGAGTCCGGGACGGTCCGGCTCGGGTTCCTGCATTCGGTCGCGACCAGCCTCGTGCCGGACCTGCTGAAGGCGTTCCGCGAGGAGGCGCCGAGCGTCCGGTTCGCGCTGCGGCAGGAGCCGGCCCACGACATCGTCCAGGACCTGGAGAGCGGTGAGGCCGAGATCGGCATCATCGCGCCGCGACCGGATCCGGAGGTGTTCGGCTGGCATCTGCTCGAACAGCAGCGGCTGTGCCTTCACGTCCCGCCTGGACATCCGCTGGCCGCACGGCGCCGCGTGGAGCTGGCTGCGGCGGCTCAGGAGCAGTTCGTCGGGCTGCGGCCTGGGTTCGGCTTCCGGCGGATCAGTGAGGAGCTGTGCCGTGCGGCCGGGTTCACACCGCAGCTGGCCTTCGAAGCGACCGACCTCGCGACCATCGACAGCCTGGTCGGTGCCGGCCTGGGCGTGGCAGTGCTGCCCTCCGGCGCGGTCCGCGGGAACGAGAGCGGGGCGGTGTCGATACCACTCGCCGGGGTCCAGGCCCGCCGCGAGATCGGTATGGCCTGGCGATTGCGGGCGCAGCTGACACCAGCCGCCGAGCGCTTCCGCACGTTCGTCCGCGCCCAGCCGGTCAGGTCGACGTGAGTGACTTTCGTAGCGTTGGTCCAATTTCCACGGTGTCGACTTGCAGAGAGAGGGCTTTCCACCGCAAAGTTTCCCCGTGAGGAAGCGTCTCAGTTCGATTCGGCCGAGCCGGCGCCTGCTGTTCACAGCAGGTACGGCCGCTGCCGCGTCGACCGTTGCGTCGGCTGCAACGGCGTCGGCGGCCTCGGTGGGCGAGCTGACCTCGACCGGGGCCTACGGGTCGGGCGTGCTGGGTGCGTGGGAGCGACAGGCGCGCGCGATCTCGAGCGATGCGCAGATCCGCGAGACGCGGGAGACCGACGGCGTCTTCATGTTCGGCGACAGCATCGGCGTCCAGGACGGTCCGTCGCTGGCCAGGCTGCTGTCCCAGCACGGCGTCAACATGGCCGTGCACAACTGGGCCGGCCGACCGGTCACGCCGGCCGTCGACGCGCTGGACACCTGGGCCCAGGACCATGGCCTGCCACACCGGATCCTGATGTCGGTCGGCTCCAACGACATCTTCACCCCGCCGGCAGTGGCCGCTCAGGTCGAGCGGACGATGCAGATCGTCGGCGACGAGCGCACGGTCTTCTGGGTGAACATCCAGGCGGCCCGGACCGGGCACGGTCCCGGCGTCCAGGTCTCCGACCAGCGGAACAGCGCCTGGATCAACCTGCAGCTGGCCGACGCTCAGCGCCGGCACGAGAACCTCCGCGTCGTGCAGTGGGCCGAGCACCTCGCTGCCAAGCCGAATCGCCTGGCCAAGTACCTGCGCGACGGACTCCACCCGTCGATCCCGCTCGGCCAGAACGCCCGCAACGCCCTCATCGTCAAGGCCCTCAAGTCGGGCTGACCGGGCTCAGGTGCCGGTTGCGGTTGTGGTTTGTGGTTCCGGTTGGGCGACGTGCGGGTCGCTGCCCGCACGTCGCCGTACCGCATGCTGCTAGAAGCCCGCGGTGATGCGGGTGAACTCCCAGTCGGGTTGCGCGATGCCGGAGCAGTTGGAGACCACTCCGCCGCCGGCACAACCGCGGTCACGGTTCACCGACCAGAACGCCAGCCGGCCCAGGCCGTTGGACTTGGCCCAGTTGGTGATGTTCTGCCAGGTGGCCGTCGTGGTCATCTCCTGCTGATCCGACAGACCGTTCATCCCTGAGATGCCCTGGTGGGCGTAGGCCTGCGCGGTCGTCCAGCCGAAGGTCGCCTTCAGCTTGTTGTTCAGGCCCTGGGAGGCGCCGACGGTGTCGTTGTAGATGTTCGAGCTGCCGAAGTCGAACGGCATCAGCGTGTAGATGTCGATATTCGCGCCGAGTGCCGCGGACCGTTCGATCAGCCGGTTGCCCCAGAAGTTCGGGCCGGTGGTCGACGTACCGAAGGTGAGGATCGTCTGGATCCCCGGGTTGTTCTGCTTGACGATCTTGAGTGCGTTCAGGATGCGGTCCTGGACCACCTCGTTCTCGAACTCGTCGCTGTTCTCGATGTCGACGTCGATCGCCTTCAGGTTGTACGCGTTGATCACCTGCTGGTACGCCCCGGCCAGCGCCTCCGGCGTACTGCAGTTCGGGCCGAGCTTGTTCCCGCTCCAGCCGCCGATCGACGGCACGATGTCGCCGCCGGCCGCGCGGATCTGTGCGATCGCGTTGGCGTCCGCACTGCCTTGCAGCGGCCTGCTACCGTCCCAGGCCGGGTTGCAGCCGCCGGACGACAGGATGAACGCCATGGTGAACCACTTGATGCCAGTCGCGTTCATGACGGTCGCCGGGTTGGGTGGGTCGCCCCAACCCATGTAGAGGTACGGCGCTGCCCGCCGGGTGCTGGGCTCACCGCCACCGGTGGTGGTCTTTACCGAGATGGTGCTGCTCTTCGGACCTTCGCCGGCGCTGTTGGACGCACTGACTTGGTAGCTGTACGTCGTGTTCGCAGCAAGGCCGGAGTCCGTGTACGACGTACCAGTCGGGGAACCGACCTTCGTGCCGTTGCGGTACACGCTGTAGCTCGTTGCACCGCTTGGTGCGGACCAGGTGAGGCTCACGGACGACGAGGTCGCCGTACCGGAGAGACCTGTTGGTGCGCCGGGTGCCGTGCCCCCACCGCCACCTGTGCAGGAGCCACCGTTCAGTCGGCAGGCGGCCAGACCGGGGAAGTTGCCCGGGCTGCCGTTGAAGCCGAAGGTGACAGTGGCGCCTGGTGCGAGCGGTCCGGCCCAGCTTGGCGGGGTGAACGTGTGTGTCTGGCCGCTGCTGCTCCTGGTCGCGTCCCACGAGCTACTGATGGTGTAGCCGGATGGGAAGTCGAGTGCGACCGACCACGTGCTCAGTGAGCTCGTGGTGCCGTTAGTGACGGTCACCTTGCCCTCGAAGCCGCTGCCCCAGTCGGACACCTTGGTGAAGGCTGCGGTGACGGAGGCCGCGTTCGCGGCGGGTGCTGTCAGGAGAGCAAGGACTACTGCGGCGACGGCGGCCAGCGCTGTCGTTGTTGCGATCGAGATGCGTTTCATGATGCTCCGATCAGTGGGCGGTACGTGATCAGACCTGGCCCCAGAGTGCGGGGACGTTCGGTGGCTCCCAGCCGGTCAGGGAGGTGTGCCCCTGGATGCACTTGTAGGTGAGGCCGTTGTAGCTCACCAGCGCACCGGTCGCGTACGTCGTGTTGGGCGCCCACGGGGTGGCCGTCGGGGGCGTCGGTGTCGGCGTCGGCGTCGGGGTGGGAGTCGGGGTAGGTGTGGGTGTTGGGGTCGGAGTAGGTGTAGGGGTGGGGCTGGGAGTCGGACTCGGCCCGCTGCAGCCTGGTGTGTCGGCGTTGACCGCGTTGACCACGTGGTTGAAGAGCGTCACGCTCGGGTCCAGCGCTTCGAGGGAGTACATCATCGCGCCGGCCAGACCGTTGCAGTGCTGGTAGTCCGCCTTGGCCTTGATCGACTGGGCGTTGTCACCGGTCCAGAACGTCCCGTTGCGGTAGAACCACGTTGCCTTCGTGGTGTCGTCGAAGTACGTCGCTGACGGGTCGTCGACGAAGCCCACGAGCTCCTTGTAGAAGGAGACGCCTGGCACGTTGCCACTCATCGCATGACCGTCAGCAGGTCCAGTGGCCGGCTGGTACTTGCCGTTTGCAGTGTTTGGAACGCCCTTCCAACCCCTGTAGTAGAAGGGATACCCGATGGTCAGCTTGTTCGCCGGGAAGCCGCCGGGGATGCCGTATGCCGGGTCACCGGCGGTCCACGCCTTGATGGCTCCGTCGACCGAGTACTTGGCCGAGCCGGGCGGGATCGGCGTACTCGGATCGTCCGGGGCCTGGTAGAGCGGGTCCTGGAAGTTCGTCGGCCCGGTGGCATCCCAGCCGCCGTGCATGTCGTACGTCATCACGTTGTTGTAGTCGAGGTACTGACCGATCTTGTCGGTCTCGATGGTGGCGATCTTGTCCTGCCCGGCCGGGGTGGCCGCGGTCAGGTAGTAGCGCTTGCCGGTCTGGTTGCCGTAGGCATTGAGCTGGGCACGGAACTCGGCCAGCAGTGCGGTGAAGTTCTGCTTGTCCGCCGGGCTCCAGTGGTTGCCGACGTGACCGTTCGGCGAACCCGGGTACTCCCAGTCGAGGTCGATACCGTCGAAGATGCCGGCCGCCGTACCAGGGCCGCCGAAGCCGTCGATCACCGGCAGGTCGCCCTTGAGGAACATGTTCACGCAGGAACTGACGAAGGTCTTCCGCTTGGCGTCGGTGGAGGCCGCGTCGGAGAAGTACTTCGAGTAGGTCCAGCCGCCGATCGAGATCAGGATCTTCAGGTTCGGGTACTGCGCCTTGAGCTTCTTCAACTGGTTGAAGTTGCCCTGGATCGGCTGGTTCCAGACATCACCGACCCCGTCGACGCTGATGTCCGCCCCGTACGACTTGCCGTAGTCGGCGAACGCGTCACCGGCGCCGTCACCCGCGTTCGGGTTGTTCTCGTCCTGCGAGGCGGCCTTGTTCGCCATGAAGCAGGTGTGGTCGGTCGGGTGGATGTTGGCGAACGCGTAGTTCAGGAAGTCCAGCTTGCCGGCCGCGCCGGTGGTGATCAGGTTCTTCGGGTAGAACGCGTTGGCGTAGATGCCCCACTGGGTGAAGTAGGCGGTCTTCACACCACCGCTGACGGCGGCGGCTTGGGCTTGGGCTTGGGGTGACTCGGCGGTCGCTGCTGACACGCCGGCGGCGGTGAGCAGTGCGGTGGCCGCGACGGTCGCCGTGGCGGCGAGCAGGCGCAATCGACTCATGGGCGGTCCTCCGGAGCTGGGACGGAAGCGGTCCGGTGAAATTTAGTTAAAGACGCTTCGAAAGGAACCGTAACCGTTTCCGGCGGGTTGGTCGCCGCCTCACGATGGCGGATTCCCGCTGCTGACGGAAACCCGACAACGCCTTTGTCCACAGGGATTCCAGTGCCTGTTCGATCGATGGTCCGGCGACTGCATCTTCTAGGTATGGACACTTCCTTCCCTGCTCACGACGTTTCGGTGCTCATGGCAACAACCGACGAGGTGTTGCTCGACGATTTGCTCCGGCTGGCAGCGGCCGCCTCGGTGACACCACTGGTCGAGCACGACCTGCTCGGTCTCCGACGCAATTGGCATACCGGCTCGCTGGTCGTCGTCGGCCAAGATCTCGCCGATCCGCTCGCCCGCACACAGCCGGTACGGCGATCAGGCGTCGTCGTGGCCGGTCTCGCGGACGGCGACGACTTGTACCGCTGTGCCTTCGATATCGGTGCGGAGTCGGTCTTCCGGTTACCGACGGACGAATCGGCGTTGGGTGACAAGCTGGCCGATACCTTGGACGGCGGGGTCAGGACGGCCCAGACACTTGCCTTCGTCGGCGGTTGCGGGGGAGCTGGTGCGACCACCCTCGCGTCGGCGGTCGCGGTGTTCGGGAACCGGCGCGGCTTCCGGACGATGCTGATCGACGGTGATCCACTCGGTGGCGGTATCGAGCTCGCGCTGGGGATCGAGCACGATGTCGGCGATCGCTGGCCGAAGCTACTCAACGCCGCGGGCCGGGTGAGTGCCGCCGCGTTGCGCTCCGCCCTGCCGTCGGTTGATGGCTTGGCGGTGCTGTCGTGGGATCAGTCCGACGTGACGGTTCTGCCGCCGGAGACGATGAGTTCGGTTCTGGGTGCGGCGCAACGCAGTAGCGATCTAGTAGTGGTCGATCTGCCGCGTCGTGCGGATCCGGCGGTCGAGGAAGGGTTCGTCCGCGCCGGCGTGACGGTGCTCGTCGTACCGTGTGATGTCAGATCCGTGGCCGCCGCCAAACGACTGGTCGGTCCGCTGCGAGAGGTCGCCGGCGACCTCCGCCTGGTGGCACGCGAGCCTCGCGCGAGCGCGTTGTCCGCAGCCGATGTTGCCGACCACCTGTCGTTGCCACTGGCAACGCGAGTCGGCCACGAGCGCGACCTACCAGCAGCAATGGATCAGGGTCGATTCGATCCCCGGCCCCGCGGCCCCCTCGGCCGAGCCGCCTCCGACCTCCTAGACCTCCTCGGCCTCTCCACCCAGGCAGCAGCATGAACGTCTCCGCTGCGCTCATCGACCGGGTTCGCGGCACGTTGGCCGTCACCGGCGCCGAACCGACACCCGCTCGGGTCGCCGCCGCACTGCGCGCCGACGGTGGCGTCTACGGCGACTCCATCGTGCTTGCCGTCGTCGCCGCCCTCCGCCGCGAGGCTCTGGGAGCAGGTCCTCTCGACACCCTGCTATCCGAGCCAGGCATCACCGACATCCTGGTGAACGGCCCCGACGAGGTCTACGTCGACCGCGGCTCCGGCCTCGAACGGGTGCTGACACGCACCGGCGACGAGCCCGCCATCCGCCGCCTCGCCACCCGGCTGGCCGCGGCCGCCGGTCGCCGCCTCGACGACGCAACGCCGTACGTCGACGTACGCCTCTCCGACGGCACCCGCTTCCACGCCGTCCTCTCACCCGTCGCCGCACCCGGCACCTGCCTGTCCTTACGAGTCCCCTCCCGCAAGGTCTTCACCCTCGACGACTTGGTCGCCGCAGGCGCCCTACCACCAGCCGGTACGACGGTCCTGCGCGATCTACTCGATGCGCGCCTGGCGTTCCTGATCAGCGGCGGTACCGGAACCGGCAAGACCACCTTGCTCAACTCACTGCTGTCGTTGGTGGATCCGACCGAGCGACTGGTGCTGGTCGAGGACGCGAGCGAACTGCGTCCGGACCATCCACACGTCGTCCGTCTCGAGGCGCGACCACCGAACGTCGAGGGCAGCGGAGAGATCAGCCTGCGCGACCTCGTCCGCCAAGCCTTGCGGATGCGCCCCGACCGCCTGGTCGTCGGTGAGGTGCGCGGCCCTGAAGTAGTCGACCTGCTCAGCGCCCTGAACACCGGCCACGAAGGCGGCTGCGGCACCCTCCACGCAAACTCAGCAGCCGACGTACCAGCCCGCCTGGAAGCCCTCGGCGCCCTAGCCGGCCTCACCCGAGACGCCGTCCACAGCCAAGTCGCCTCAGCCCTACACGCCGTCATCCATCTCACCCGCACCCCCGACGGCATCCGCCGAATCTCCGAGATCCAAACCCTCGACCGCCTACCGACCGGCCAAGTAGTCACCCGCCCAGCCGTCAAATTCCACCCGAACGGCACCATCACCCTCCTCCCCACCGCCCACCCCTTCACCAACTCCCTGGCGGGTGCAGCATGACCCCCGCCCTCGCCCCGGTTGCTCTTGCCCTGGTCACCCCACAGCCCGCCGCTTCACCAAGCTCGGGGCGGTGCAGCATGCCCGCCTTCGCCCCCGGCGTCCTTGCAAGGGTCACCTTCCTCCCCGCAGCCCAACGCTTCGCCAGGCAGCAGGCAGGCGCCGCATGAGCTACGCCTTGGTCTCTTGTGTGCTGGTCCTGGTCACCTTGCTTCTGGCGCTGCCCGCCCGAGGCCGCGGTCTACACCGCCTCGTCTTACGACCTCCCTCTCGCCCGCGCCTACCTCATCGTTTGCTGCTCGTTCCAATCGCCCTTCTCATCACCCTTGTGTTCGGAACGCAGTTCCTGGTCTCCGCCGTGGCTCTGGCCGTTGTCGCCTCACTGGTGCTCGTTCAGCGAGTCCAACACCGGCGACGCACAGCTGCCGCAGCCCGCCGTGCCGAGATCATCGAGGCACTCGACGTCCTCGCCGCTGACCTGACAGCCGGCCGTCCACCCATCGACGCCTTGGAAGGTGCCGCAGCAAGTTGCTCCGACTTCCAAGTCGCCTACGCCGCCGCAAAGCTCGGCGGTGATGTCCCTGGCGCTCTCGAGATCGCCGCAGAGTCTCCCGGCGCAGGAGGTCTCCGCGCACTCTCGGCAGCCTGGCGCGTCGCCGAGGAATCCGGAGCCGCGTTCGCCGCCCTCACCGAACGCCTCGCAGAGTCGCTCCGCGCCGACGAAGCCATCCACCGCCAGACCGCCGCCAGCCTCGCCGGCGCGCGCTCGACCGCCCGCATCCTCGCGTTGCTGCCGGTGTTCGGCATCACCCTCGGCTACTCGCTCGGCGCCAAACCCTTGACCTTCCTCACCGCGAGTCCAGTCGGCTGGCTCTGCCTGCTCGCCGGCCTCGGTCTCACCACGCTCGGCCTCCACTGGACCACTCGACTAGCGGAGGCCAACCCATGACCGCTGCGTTGGCCGCGTTTGCTGCGGCCATCACGTCGTACCTGGTGATACCCGCCCGACCGGATCTCCGCCGCCTGTCGCCCCAGCCTCGCCGTACGCGTGCCCGTCCACCACGCCTGCACAGATTGGCGGCCGGGATCGCCGCAGCTGGCTTGCTGGTGGCCTTCGGACTCCCGTGGGGCGTTCCGCTCGCGGGGGCTGCTCTCTATGTCGTCCCCAAAGCACTAGCCCGTCTGGAACCGGCCGCCACAAGACAACGCGCCGCCCAGATCGCCGGCGACCTTCCCTTGGCGGTCGATCTGCTCGCCGCCTGCCTGCGCGCCGGACGCCCACCACAACAAGCTCTAGCCACAGTCGCAACGGCCATCCGCGGCCCACTCGCCGAACTGTTCACAGAGGTCGCACATCACCTCGCGCTCGGAGCGGATCCCATGGACGCCTGGTTGCACCTGCGCTCCGAGCCGGCCTGTGCTCCCTTCGCCAGAGCCATCGACCGCTCGCTCCGCTCGGGCGCACCGCTGTCGAAGACCCTCGAACACCTGGCCGACGACACCCGCCAAGCCCACCACCACGCCGCCGACCAACGGGCGCGCGCCATCGAGTCCCGCACGGCCCTGCCACTCGGACTCTGCTTCCTGCCCGCCTTCGTCCTCCTGTCCATCGTCCCCACCATCGCCGACGCCCTGATCCCTTACCTGTCTCGATGAAAGGGCTATAGGCAACTAAATCCCACAGGACGCTGAGAAGTTGTCCCCAGGTTCGAAACTCCTTCAAAAAAAGGGCTCTGACGACGGCACCTTGTCAGTGAGTGGTCCGGATGAGCCGGACCGCAGATCGGGAGGTATCAGATGTCCAAGGCGCTGGTGGCGGTCCGTCACCGTCTTCGCAACCGTTCCGAGCGCGGAGCAGCCACCGCGGAGTACGCGGTGAGCGTCGTCGCGGTCTGCGGCCTCGGCGGCATCCTCGTCGCCCTGCTGAAGTCCGACGCGATGGTGAACGCGCTCAAGGCACTCATCAACTACGCCCTGCAGCTCGCCGGCGTAGAGGGCGTCCAGCTCTAACCAGACCGGGTCGGTCGCGGGACCCCCCTCACCCGCGACCGACCCACACACCACCGGAGGAGACCCAATGCCACCGACACGAGTTCAACGCACCACCGCAAGCAACCACCGCACCACCGCGGGCAGCCAACGTGGTGCGGTGAGAGGTCGACGTGGGCGCATGAGTGCTCAGCGTGGTGCGGTGACCGCCGAGGTGGCCATTGCGCTCCCGGTCCTGCTGACACTGCTCTTCCTGGGCATCTGGTTGATCGGCGTGGTCACGGCGAATATCCGCTGCATCGACGCCGCCCGCGACGTGGCCCGCGCAGTGGCTCGCGGCGAGTCTCCTGAAACAGCCGAAGAAATCGGCCGCCGCACAGCTCCCGCCAACGCAACCATCACCATCAGCCGCACCGACTCCGACATCCACGTGACAGTCACTGCCACCCCGCACCGCAGCGCACCCCTGCTAGCCGCCCTCCCAGCGAGCCCGATCGCTGCTGAATCCACCGTCCAATCCGAACCGGCCACCGAGGGAACAACGCCATGAACCACACACCAACCCGACGAGCGCGTACCGAACGCGGCAGCGGCACCCTCCTGATCCTCTTCATGGGCCTACTCCTAGCAACCGCCGTGGCCATGGCAACCCTCTGGTCAGCCATCTCCATAGCCCGCCACAAACTCGCAGCCGCCGCCGACCTGACAGCCTTGAGCGCCGCGCAGGTCCTCGCCTCCGGCGCCCCTGACCCCTGCACCACAGCCCGCCGCATAGCCGCCACGCACCATGTCGACCTGGCCGACTGTCAACTCGCGCTCGATTCCGTATCTATCCGGGTGACCACCCAGCTAGACCTGGCCGAGATCGCCCGCCCAACCCTGTCCGCCTCCGCCCGCGCGGGCCCCGTCTAGCTCTCGGACGTGGGTGATTCTGATGCGGTCGCGATCTGGTCGCAATCTGGTAGAGATGCCGCGTTGATCTGGACGAGGTGCGGGAGCGGACTCCATGATCTGGAACCGAAGTACTGCCCATCCTCCCGGACGCACTTCCCCGGCGCCCGGACGGTCACCCCGGAGGCTCGTTTGCCCGACCGCATCCGGCTGTTGCTGGTCGACGACCAGATCCTCAGTCGAGGCGTGCTCAGAAGCGGTCTGGAACGCGAACGCGACCTGGAGATCGTTGCCGAGCTCAACCGTTCGGACGACGTGGTGGCCGCCGCGAAAAGCCTCCGCGCGAACGTCGCCCTGCTCGACGCCGCCGGACCGGGGAACGACAGCATCAAGGTCACCACCAGACTGCGGACCTCGATCCCGGAGTGTCGCGTCGTCATGCTCACGACGTACGGGCGCCCGATCCACTTCCGCCGAGGCATCGAGGCCGGCGCCAAGGGGTTCGCCCTCAAGGGCAGCCCGGCTCCGCAGTTGGCCGACGCCGTACGACGGGTACACCTCGGGCTCCGCGTGGTCGACGCCAACCTGGCCGCCGAGAACCTGCAGTACTCCGAGACGCCGCTCGACGACGACGAGACCGACACCCTGCGCGCCGCCCGCGACGGCGGCTCGATCGCCCTGATGGCGCGCAAGCTCGAAGTCTCCGAACGCGTCATCCGCCTTCGCCTCTGGTCCGCTATCGGCAAGACCGGCGCCCGCACCCGTTCCGACGCCATCCAAATCGCCGAACACAACGGCTGGCTCCTCGACTAACGTCCCCCGCCGAGCAACGCGCCTCAACCACTCCACAGATCATGGAGATGTAGGACTGGCGGGTCGGGGGTGATCGACACTGCGCTCCGACCCGGTGTCGGCCGGATAGACCTTCGTCACGCCTTCTGGTTCGGGTGGGCCTACAGGCTGTCGAGTTGGTCCAGCAGCCAGCGGGGCCCGACGGCTGATGCGCCAGTTGGTTCGATGCGTTGGCGGAGGCCTCGGTCGGCGGTGACTACGGTGACTTCGGGGTTGGATTCGTGGGCGGCTGACTCGGCGGTGACTGCGACGATGGTGTCGTCGCCGGAGCCCTCGGCGAGGACTACGCGGAGGGATCCGACGTCTGGGGCGTCGGGGCCGGTGACCGCTGCGCGGGCGGCGCCTTCGAGAATTGCCACCACGTCCGTGGTCTCTGGCAGGCGTTCCTGAAGGGAGGCCAGCTTCAGCAGCAACTTTCGGGCCGCGCCGGGGCGATCGCGCCACCAGCCGTCCGGGCGGGAGCCGATCACGTTCGCAGCGTCGACCACGATTACCTGGCGCCGTGCACTCGTCATCAGGCCAGTCTGCCCCTGTCACCTGGGAATCCGATCGACCCGCCGCCGTCGGTCGTGGCGCTCCGCCTGGACTTCGCGCCGTGGCGGGTGATGGTAACGCTCTGAAAGCGGATTGAAAGTGCAGGCCCCATGCTTCTTCGCATCGTCCGACCGGGTGTGGAACCGGTCGCTCTGCATCGGGGGGCGCGGTCGAGATCCTCAACCCCACGAAGGCGACAGTCGACATGATCACGGTCGGTGGATCGGCGCGCGGTGTTCCGCTGCCGTTATCGCTCGGCGACACCTGGTGCGTGGCGGTTTGACCAAACGCCGAACCAGCCGGTGCTTGGCGGTCAGGTGCAGATCGACAGGAACTGGCCTGTGTGGGTTACCAGGATGTGGGGGCCAGGGATAGCGGGAACGGTCTGGTGGGAGGTGCGGATGGGGCGGCGGGTGCCGTCGGGGGAAATGAGGACGGTGTTGGGGGCGTCCAGGACGACGAACTCGTTGCCGGTGCGCAGGAGGATGGGGGCGGTGTAGCAGGCGGAGATCGCGGTGCGGCCGGCGGACAGGCCTTCCAGGACAGCGAGGGGGAGTTCGTCGGGGCCTTCGGCTGAGGCGTCGACGGCGATCCAGGTGGTGGGGGTGCCGGGTGGGGTGATCGAGGTCGGGTTGTGCCAGTCGCTGCCGCCGATCGGCGTCGTACTGGTCATGCCCCAGGCTTGCCACCAGGCGATCGGGCCGCCCCAGCGGTGGTCGAGCCAACTGGAATGCCAGACCTCGGCGAGAGGCGGATGCTCAGGCAGCGGTTGACGCCACGAGCAGTCGCCGCCGAGTGGGTGGTTGATCGACAGCAGTCCGCCGCGGTTGGCGACCTCGGAGACCCAGGTCGAGGCCGGGCGGCGGAAGTCGATCACTCCGATGTCGCCGAACGCGTTCGCGTGCCCGGACTCGGTCGTCACCTCTTGGCCGGGGATCAGCCCGATGCCGAACTGCTTGCTGAGCCCAGGCAGTTCGAGGTGATGAGCGACCGTGTTGTGGTCGGTGATCGCGAGTACGTCCAGTCCGGCCGCGACACCGAGTGCGGCGAGGTTGGCGATCGGTGTGGAGCCGTCGGAGTGCAGCGAGTGCGCGTGGAAGTCACCAGCCACCCACTTCAACCCCGGAGCCGCAGGCAGCGTACGACGCGGGGGACGAGGCGGTACGGCGATAGCCGCGGTGGCGTCGGCGTACTCCGCCAGACCAGGCACAGCGTCGACCGGACCAGTCACCGCCTCGACGATGAGCTCGGCGCCCTCGAGGGGTAGCCGGTGCAGGCCAATGACGACCCACCACGTGCCTGGCTCGAGGTCGCCGGCGACGTACCCGGGCGTCGCCGCGGTAGGAGTGATAGCGAACGTACGGCGTGCGCCGCCAGACCACCCGCGCCACCCCGCCGCCCCCTCGCAGCCGATGTCGATGACGGTGCCCTCGCCAGGCGGGACGGTCAGTGTGACGAGCAGACCGGGACAGTCGGCCGGAATGTCGACCGGCAGCGAGTGCCAGACCGACTCCGCCCGGTCGTCGAGGGTCCAGCGACGGCGGTACGACGTGACTGCCATTAGCCGACCGTGGCCGGCTGCCGGGCGAGGAGCTCGCCTGACTCCCTGTCGTACAAGAGCACCCGCGATGCCGGGGCCGTGAGCACGACCGGAGCGCCAGGTGCTGGTTCGTCCTCCTCTGGCACGGTCACGCCGACCAGCGTCCCGTCGCAGTCCACACTGACCAGGGACTGCGTCCCGAGGTTCTCCGCCACCACGACCTGGCCGCGGAGGGATGGTCCGCTGACGTCGCCAGTGGCGAGGGTGAGGTACTCGGGTCGTATGCCGACGGTGACCTCGGCGCCGCTGGGAACCGAGAAAATGGTCGCAGGCAACAATCCGCCCGTCACCGACACCGTGCCGACCGCATCGGAGTCGCGCCTCGAGCCGTTCGGGTTGGAGACCGTCCCGGGGAGGAGGTTCATCGGGGTGGAACCGATGAAGTTGGCGACGAAGGTGTTGGCGGGGCGGGCGAAGACCTCGCGGGGGGTGCCGAGTTGACGCAGCTTGCCGGCTTCCATCACTGCGATCCGGTCCGCCAGGGCGAGTGCCTCGGCCTGGTCGTGGGTGACGAAGACTGTGGTGATGCCGAGGTCGCGCTGCAGCTTCTTGAGGAACGTCCGTGCCTCCAGCCGCAACCGCGCATCCAGGTTGGAGAGCGGCTCGTCGAGCAGCAGCACCTTGCCCTCGGATGCGATTGCACGGGCGAGTGCGACCCGCTGCTGTTGTCCGCCGGACAGTTGGCCGGGCTTGCGGTCCAGCAGTCCCTGCAGCGACAGTGCACCAGCGGTCCGCTCCGCTGTCGCCGTACGGGTGGCCATGGCAACCCGTCGTACCTTCAAGGGGTAGGTGATGTTCTCGGACACGTTCATGTGCGGGAACAGGGCGTAGTCCTGGAAGACCATTGCCACGCCACGCTTGCCCGGCTCGGTGCGGGTGACGTCCACGGCGTCGATCCGGACCCTTCCCTCGGACGCCGGTTCCAGACCCGCGATCGTCCGCAGCAGGGTGGTCTTGCCGCACCCGGACGGACCGAGCAGGGCGAAGAACTCGCCGTGCTCCACGTGCACGTCCAGACCGTCGACGGCGCGGACGCCGTTCGGGTAGACGGTCGCGAGGCCTTCGATGTCGATGCCGGCCATCAGCTCTTGATCCCTCCATGGAAACGGAACCCGTACCGCGAGTTCACCAGCAGGTACAACACGACGACCGGGATCGAGAACAGCAGCGAGAACACCGGCAGCACCTGCAGGTTCACGCTGCCACCCTCGTCGGTGAGGGTCTGCATCAGCACTGCGCCGGGCTGCAGGTCGATCGACCGGATGAGTAGGAAGGGCACCAGGAAGTTGCCCCAGGAGTTGACGAACGCCCAGACCATGATGGTGGCCATTCCGGGCCGTGCCACCGGCAGTACGACGTCGCGCAGGATCTGACCGGTGGACGCACCGAAGACCCGGGCCGACTCCTCGTACGATTTCGGCACCGCGTCGACGAAGTCCTTCAGGATGAAGATTGCCGCTGGCAACAGCCCGCCGGTCATCACCAGCGCGACCCCGAACCGCGAGTCGATCAGGCCGAGCTGGAACATCATCACGAAGATCGGCACCATCGCCGCCGTCCCGGTGACGACCGATGACAGCAGCAACAATCCGTACAGCAAGGCGTCCCGGCCGGGGAGCCGCACCCGCGACAACGCGTAGCTGGCCAGTGCGGCGAACGCGGTCACGCCCACCGCGGTGGTCACGCAGATGACGAGCGAGTTCACCATCGAGTGCATCGCGTACGGGTGCTCGAGCGTCTTGCGGACGTTGTCGAGCGTCCAGTCCGGCCAGTGCACGCCGAGGCCGGGGGACGCGTCGAACGGGGCCGACGCGAGCCACAGCATTGGTACGGCGAAGAACAGCGTGATCGCGCAGATCAGTGTGTAGAAGCCGATCCGCCGTACGACGAAGGCAGGAGTCCTCACGAGCGCCTCCTCAACAGTCGGAGGTAGATCAGCGAGACCAGCAGGTTCGCGATCAGGAGCAGGAACGAGATGGCCGACGAATAGCCGAGCTCACCGCCCTGCAGCGCCACGTTGTAGATGTAGACCGGAACCGTCTCGGACTCGTGGTTCGGCCCGCCCTTGGTGAGCAGGAACGGCGAGAAGTCGTTCGCCGTCCACAGCGAGATCAGCAGGGTGTTGGTGAGCACGTGACCCCGGATGTGCGGGAACACCACGTCCCGCAGCGTCTGCCACCCCGACGCCCCGACCATCCGGGCCGACTCCAGTTGCGACGGCGGGACCGCCTGCAGTGCGGAGGAGTAGAGCATCATCGAGAACGCCGTACCGCGCCAGGTGTTGAAGATCACCAGGCACGCCATCGGGTAGTCGATCAGCCAGGCCGTTCCCGGCGTACCGAGGATGCTGTTGAGGGTGCCGCCGTCGCGGTCGAAGAAGGCGACCCACAGGTACGCGACCACCGTCGAGGGCAGGATCCAGGCCAGCAACACGAAGGCCTCGACAGTACGACGTACGGCGGGACGCGTACGGCGCATCACCCAGGCCAGGGTGAAGCCGAGGATGTTCTGGCCGATGATCGCGGAGCCGAGGACGAACAGCATCGTCAGCCACAGGGCGTTGTGGAAGAGCGCGTCGTTCAGCGCCTTGGTGTAGTTGGACAGGCCGACGAACGACGGCGACACCGCCTCGACTCCGGTGAGCCGGTAGTTGGTGACACCGATGTAGATCGTCCAGAGCGCGGGGAAGACCAGGAACGCGCCGATCAGCAGCATGGCCGGGGAGACGAAGCCGAAGGCCCGGCCGACACCGAGCCCCGCGACATCGAGCGCCGGACCACGTCCGGCCGACGGATCACGCCGCGCCGGACCGCGCCCGGCCGGGCCACCCGACCCGACCGGGTCACCCGACCCGGCCGGATCACGTTCCTGGACCGGATCAACCGGCACAGGTGCGGAAGCAGACGTCATCAGTTGCCGGCGACCTTGTCCTTGCTGCCGGCCACCGCCTCAACGGCCTTCTGGTAGGCCATCGCAGCGGCATCGGTGGTCTTGCCGCCGACCACGTCAGCGGTCGCCTGCTGCAGCGCGGCCGAGATCCGCGGGTACTCCGCCACGCCCGGCCGGTACTGCGTGATCGGCAGGACCTTGGTGGCGACGAAGTTCAGCATCGGGTCACCGGCCAGCACCTCGTTGTTGACGTCGGTGCGCTGGGTGATCTTGGCCGCGCCGTCCAGGGACGCCTTCACCATCTCGGCGGAGTTCATGAACTCCATCAGCTCCCACGCCTGCTGCGGGAACTTCGTGTTCGGGTTGATCACGGTCGCGCCGCCGCCGGACATCGAGACGAAGTCCTGGCCCTTGACCCCGCCGCCCGGCCTGGCGGCCGGGATCAGCGCGTAGCCGACGGCGGTGTCGCGGTCGGCCATCTTGGCGACGCCTTCCTTCGGCTCGACGACGCTGCGCCAGAAGTAGTCGCCCTCGAGCAGGATGCCGATCTTGTTCGCGGCGAATTGGGCGAACGACTTGTCCCGGCCCTTCGCCTCGCGCTGCATCACCGGGTCACCGAGGCCGGTCGTGTAGATCTGGTGGTAGAAGTCGAGCACCTGGCGCAGCTTCGGGGTGTCGCCCAGCCACTTGCCGTCGGGGTAGACGGTCGTGCCGGTGCCCACCAGGAGCGGCAGCACGCCCTGCATCGAGGTCGCCTCGCCCATCGCCGTACCGGCGTTGATCTGGATCGGGGTGACCCCGGACAGCTTCTTCAGCGCCTGGCCGGCGGAGATGATCTCGTCCCACGACTTCGGCTGCCAGTCGGCCGGCAGTCCGGCCTGCTGGAACAGCTTCTTGTTGAAGTAGAGCACCCGGCCGTCGGTTCCACCCGGGACGCCGTACCGCTTGCCCTCGAAGCTGCCGAGCTGCTGCACCGTGTCCGGGATCTGCTTCCAGCCGTCCCAGTCGTCCACCTTGCTCGCGTCGCCGACGGTGTCGGTGAGCGGCTTGATGTAGCCGGCCTGGGCGAACTCGCCGACCCAGATGCCGTCGATGTTGAACACGTCGGGGCCGGACTTGTTCGACAGGTCCAGCGACAGCTTCTGCTTGTAGACCTCGTCGTCGGAGCCGTCGCCCTGGTACTTGACCGTGACGTCGACGCCCTTGCCCTTCTGCTCCGCGACGAACTTCGGGATCAGGACATCCTGCGTGAACGTCGCGCCGGCGCTGTTCTTGCCGCCCTTGACCGAGTTCGAGCCGATCGTCAGCTCGACCTTCTTGGCGTCGGCGTTGCGGTTCGCGTCCTGGTCGCCGCTGCCGGCGTCGGACGAGCCGAGGCAGCCGGTGAGCAGCGCGAGGGACGCGGCGCCGATGGCGGCAGTGGTGTACAGCCTCAGTGATCGCATCAGGGGTCTCCTTGCGAGGTTCGGTGCAGCGAGTGCCGGTCAAAGATTGGCACTCCTTGGCGACTATGTGAAGACTTTTACCCAACCCCCGAGAAAACGTTGTCAGCGACGACCCGGATGCCGTTGGCAACCGCGTGTCGGCACCGTCGTACGACGCCGACCGCCGGAAACCCCGGTACGACGGGCGATTCCCACGGTGGGCAGGGCTTTCCCGGTACTGCGGGTGACGGGGTGGATGTGGGCAGTTATCGGTGATCCGGACGTCGCGTCAAGTTGGGATCAGGCGGGGTGCATTGCGAGAGGGTTAAAGTGTGCTCAAGGTTCTGTGGCAACCCGTATCTGACTAGATACACAACGTGACAGCAGGCTGTAACGTCCATGCCGATCGGTTCAGTGGATCGGAGGTGACGACATGCTGTTGCACGGACTGGCTTGCCTTCTCGATGACCTGCTCTGGCACTGCCATCATCACTGCTGGTGGTGACAGGCCCGGCCGACTGGTGACGGCCGGGGACGAGACGGGCGGACGGTGACAGCGACACGAGGCTCCCGCTGACGCGCAAGCAGCGGGGATCCGGAAGTCGAACCTCGAGCACCGGTTCCGAACCGAAGCAGATCACCAGAATCACAACTGAAGGAGTGTCGATCACGAAGGAGTGAAAACAGCCGGCCCCGACGATGTCGGGGCCGGCTGTCCTCTGTGTGGCTGAGGATCCTCCTTGGAGATCAGCGCTGAGCGAGCTGCATCATCTGCTTCGGCAGCACCGACATCTGGTCCGGGACCGCGGTCTGCGGCCGAACCAGCTCGAGCAGACTGGATGCGGCGTTCGCGATCGGCAGTGGCAGGGCCAGGCCCAGGGAAGCCAGCAGCGCGTTCACGAGTGCCAACACCGCACCCAGGATGTCCAGACCCGGGAGCGGCAGCGCGCTCCAGCCCTGGACCGGTGTGCCGGACGCGGACATGCTGCCGGTCGGCTGTGCCTGCTTGGCCTTCCCCTTGCCGAGCAGGGACGTCAGGGCGAGTCCGCTGGCGGCGTTCACGAACGTGCCCGCGCTCTCGTCGTAGCTCCACTTCTGCCCGTCGCCGGCCCGGCAGGGCAGCACCAGCAGTGGCGCGTTGGCCGGAACCTTGGCCAGATCCGCACCGCTGTCCAGGCAGGCGCCGGTCTCGGCAAGGGCGCCACCGACGCTCTTGCTCATCGCCACCTGCAGCTGGCCGGACTCGGTGTAGATCCACTCCTGGGTCTTGCCCTCCTTGCCCGGCGCGCAGGCCATCATGACCGCCATCGGGACCTTGGCTGCCGCGACGAAGGTGAGGCAGTACCGCGTGTCGGAGCGGGTGGCGATCTGCTTCGCCACGCCGACCTCGACGCCCGGAGGTGCCGACCGGGCCGGTTCCAGGTTCGCGGCCTGCGCCGGTACGGCGGTGGCCAGAGCGACGCTGACGGCCAGAACCGTCACGCCGGTACGGCTCAACAACTTACGGATGATCAAGACAACCTCCAGAGGTCGTGCCATCGCAGCTCGCGTCAGGTCGTCGGGACCCCGACCGCGTCAGCCGGACCCGGCTCCGGGAACCGCGACGACACCCCTTGCGCGAAGGGCGAGCTGCGGGTCGATCCCCCGTGAGGAGGCGGTGTGGCCCGGAAGGCCGATGGTGACTCAACGCGACGTTGACGCCACAACTAGTAAGGCACAGGAGGCTCGGCTGTGGTGATGGCAAGATGGCGGAACTTGATGCCAATGGCAACTAACTGCCAGGGCAAAGTCGTTGCGCAGGGCATCGAAATCCCGCCGCAGGATCGTCGTGCCGTCGCCGAGTGGAGGCTGTGGTGCTATCGAGATGTTAGCGCAATCTATAGGACCATCCGGGCGCTGGTTGATGCCCTGGGCAACTGAGTGTTCAGTGGGGTTGTTTGGTGTCAGTGGGGTCGGTGGCGGTGTGCTTCTCGAGTGCTAGCCGTTCATCCGAGGTCAGCTCTTCGGTGTCCGCGGCCTTGGTGTCGGGTACCTTCGTGTCGGCGTCGGGCACCTTCGTGTCGACATCACTCTCGGTAGCGGGCGCGGTATCGGTCGTCGCAGCCTGTGCGCGCAGTTCCTTCATCTCCTTGCGCCGGCGGTAGCCGCGGCCGAGTCCCTTCTTCGTCAGCCAGAGCCCGGACATCAGCGTGACCCCGGCCAGTGCGCCGAGGATGAACACCGTCGGCACGGACACACCGAAGTCGACGCCGAAGACTTCCATCGTGGTGGACGCGGACGACGACACCGAGACCCCGAGGCCGAACACGACGGCGAGGACGATCAAGACGATTCCGAGGACGGCCATGGCGAGCTGCCTCTCCGCCAGCCGGGGCTGGCTGTTCAGGCCTCACTGCTGAGTAGTGCGGTGAGCAGCGCGACCGCGCCGCCCTTGTCGAGTGGGTTGTTCTGGTTCCCACATTTCGGCGACTGTACGCAGGACGGGCATCCATCCATGCACTCACAGTGTGCAATCGCCTCACGTGTCGCGGTCAACCACTCGCGCGCCGCGGCGTAGCCGTGTTCGGCGAAACCGGCCCCGCCCGGATGGCCGTCGTACACGAAGACGGTGAGGCTGCCGGTGTCGGCGTGCCGGGCGGTGGAGACGCCGCCGATGTCCCACCGGTCGCAGGTGGCGAAGAGTGGCAGCAGGCCGATCGACGCGTGCTCGGCCGCGTGCGCCGCACCTGGTACGTCGGACAGGCCGAGCGCGGCGACGGCAGTGTCGGGCATGGTCCACCAGACCGCTTTGGTCCGCAGTGTCCGCTCGGGCAGGTCGAGCGGCTGCTCGTCCAGTACGTCGCCAGTCGTGATCAGCTTGCGCTGGAACGACACCACCTGGCTCGTCACCTGGACCCAGCCGCGCGACAACTCCGCCGTACCCCAGGAGCAGGTCTCCTCGGTCGCCAGGATGCTGATCTCCGTCACATCCCGGGCGAACGTGGTGTAGTCGGGGGCGGCCGGCTCCACGACAGCGGCGTACCCCTCGAGGTCGAGGGTCTTGACCAGATAGGACTCGCCGGCGTGCACGTAGACAGCACCCTCGTGGACCGAGGAGTGTGCCGAGCCGCCGTCGACTGTGCCGAGCAGCCGACCGGTCTGGTCCTCCACGATCTGCACTGTCTTGCCACCGGCCGAGCGGATGTCGATGGCGTCGACAGCCCGCTCCCGCCGCGTCCAGAACCAGCCGTGCGGCCGCTCCCGCAGCAGGCCCTGCCGCACGAGCTGCGCGATGACGGTGGGTGTCGTACTGCCGAAGACCTCGTAGTCCGCAGCAGTCAGTGGGAGCTCCTGGGCGGCGGCGCAGAGCTGAGGGCCCAGGATGTACGGGTTCTCGGGGTTGAACACCGTCGCCTCGACGGGACGTCCGAAGATCGCAGCCGGGTGGCGCACTAGATAGGTGTCCAGCGGGTCGTCGCGTGCGACCAGCAAGGCCAGTGCGTCCCCGCCGGCGCGTCCAGCACGTCCGGCCTGCTGCCACAGTGACGCGCGGGTGCCAGGCCAGCCAGACAGCAGTACGGCGTCCAGGCCGGCGATGTCGATGCCGAGCTCCAGCGCGTTCGTCGCGGCGACTCCGGTCAGCTCACCGCTCTGCAACATGCTCTCGAGTCGTCGGCGCTCCTCTGGCAGATAGCCCGCCCGGTACGCCGACACCTGGTCGATCAGCCCAGGGTCCACCTCAGCCAGGTTCTCCCGCGCTGTCATGGCGACTGTCTCGGCTCCACGCCTCGACCGGACGAATGCCACCGTCCTGACCCCGGTCACCACCAGATCGGTCAGCAGGTCGGCCACCTCGGCTGTGGCAGAGCGGCGTACCGGAGCTCCGTTCTCACCGCGCAGTGAGGTCATCGGAGGCTCCCACAGGCCGAAGGAGATGCCGCCACGCGGAGAGCCGTCGTCGATCACCTCCACCATGGGCAGGCCGGTCAGCCGCTCACCGGACACGGCCGGCTCAGCGACCGTCGCCGATGCGCAGACGAAGATCGGATGAGCACCGTACTGCGCACAGACCCGGCGGAGCCGCCGCAGTACGCCGGCCACGTGCGCGCCGAACACACCGCGATAGTGGTGACACTCGTCGACCACGACGTACTGCAGGCAACCCAGGAAGCGGGCCCAGCGTTGGTGGTTCGGCAGGACCGAGCGGTGCAGCATGTCCGGGTTGCTCAGCACGTACGTCGCATGGTCGCGAGCCCAGTCGCGTTCGGTCCGTTCCGAGTCGCCGTCCAGCGTCGTCGCCCGCAGGCCGGGCACGGTGTACGACGAGACGGCCCGGAGCTGGTCATGCGCCAGCGCCTTCGTGGGAGACAAGTACAGAACAGAGGCGGTCCGGCGATGGGGTGAGGCGGCCTGCGCGATGCTCAACGTGGCGAAGGCGGGCAACAGGTAGCCGAGCGACTTGCCCGAGGCCGTCCCGGTCGCGACCACCACGTGCTTCCCGGCGTACGCCGCCTCCGCGGTGGCGACCTGGTGGGTCCACGGCGCGATGATGCCGGCGTCCGCGAGCTGACCGAGCACCTCGGTCGGCGCCCAGCGCGGCCAGGCGCAGGTCTGCCCGGCCCGGGCCGGCACTGACTCGACATGGGTGAGCCGGTCGTCACGACCCACGGCAAGGCGCTTCAGCACGGTCGCCGCCTCACCACCTGCACGCATGACACTGAGCCTAGTGCCGGTCTCGGACAGTGCCCGAACTCGTGCATGCGGCGACTGCAGGTGCGGATGCACCCGGCTTTTTCGGGGCTGAGATCGACTTCGGTGTAACGAGATGAAAGAGTTTTCGGCAACGGCCCTACTCACGGTCCGTACATGGTTGAATGCAGCAGTTCACGGGATCGGAGGCCGAAGTGGATCTGTCGCTCAACGCGCGTGCCGAGGGCGGGCGGACCGTCATCGAGGTGGCGGGGGAGATCGACGTCTACACCGCACCGAAGCTTCGCGAGAAGATCGCCGCGCTCGTCGACGAAGGTGTCCATCACCTGGTGATCGACCTGGAACGCGTGGAGTTCCTGGACTCCACCGGTCTCGGCGTTCTCGTCGGCGGACTGAAACGGGTGCGCACCCACGACGGATCCCTGTCCCTGGTCTGCACCCAGGAACGGCTGCTCAAGATCTTCCGGATCACCGGCCTGACCAAGGTCTTCGACATCCATCCGGACGTCGCTTCGGCGATCTGAGCAAGCGAAAAGGTATCCGCAGTACTACGAAGAGTGAGGTTCTTCCCTGTTCCCCTGGGTATGGCGTAGACCACCCTGTCGTCAGGTCTGGTCGGATACCCGTTAGAGTGACCCACCGCGCCAGTCATTGGCGCTGTGTCGTATTTCCCCAACCCTTCGGTTGCGGCAAACGGGGGCCGTCAAGTCCCTGAAGGGTTGCCTACAAGGAGGACGGATGTCCGCGCTGCTCGCACAAGCGGTGGATCTTTCGTCGAGCAACACCACTGTGGTGGTCGTCGTGGGAGTGATCGCGATCCTCGCGATCGCCATCGCGATGGTCTTCCGCGGCCAGGTGCTTGCCGCGAACGATGGTACCGAGAACATGAAGACGATCGCCGCGGCGGTCCAGGAAGGCGCATCGGCCTACCTGAACCGGCAGTTCCGCACGCTGTCGATCTTCGCTGTGGTCGCATTCCTGTTGCTGTTCCTGCTGCCGGTGCACAGTGACGGCGACAACGAGACCACGCTGAAGATCTTCCGATCAGTCTTCTTCCTGGTCGGTGCGGGCTTCTCCGCCCTGATCGGCTACATGGGCATGTGGCTGGCGACGCGCGCCAACGTGCGGGTCGCCGCGGCCGCGCGCGACGAGGGCCGCGACCCGGCGATGCGGGTCGCGTTCCGCACCGGTGGCACCGTCGGCATGGCCACCGTGGGTCTGGGCCTGCTCGGCGCCTCGGTCGTCGTCCTGCTGTTCAAGGGTGACGCCCCGACCGTGCTCGAGGGCTTCGGTTTCGGTGCCGCCCTGCTCGCCATGTTCATGCGTGTCGGCGGCGGTATCTTCACCAAGGCCGCCGATGTCGGTGCCGACCTGGTCGGCAAGGTCGAGCAGAACATCCCCGAGGACGACCCGCGCAACGCCGCCACCATCGCCGACAACGTCGGCGACAACGTGGGTGACTGCGCCGGTATGGCGGCCGACCTGTTCGAGTCGTACGCCGTGATGCTGGTGGCATCGCTGATCCTGGGCAAGGCCGCCTTCGGCGAGCAGGGCCTGATCTTCCCGCTGATCGTGCCGGCCATCGGCGCGATCACCGCGGTCATCGGCGTCTTCCTGACCCGCCCGCGCACCGGCGAGAACGGCCTGCGCACGATCAACCGGGCGTTCTACATCTCCGCGGTCATCTCCGCGGTGCTCTGTACGGTGGCCGCGTTCGTCTACCTGCCGGGCAACTTCCGGGACCTGACCGGCGCCACCGAGGCGATCGCCGCCCACGACGGCGACCCGCGGCTGATCGCCACCGTGTCGGTGATCATCGGCATCGTGCTGGCCGCGATCATCCTGGCCCTGACCGGCTACTTCACCGGCACCGAGGACAAGCCGGTCAAGGACGTCGGCAAGACCTCGCTGACCGGTGCCGCGACCGTCATCCTGTCCGGTATCTCGGTCGGCTTCGAGTCCGCCGTCTACACCGCACTGGTGATCGCGGCCGCCGTGTACGGCGCCTTCCTGGTCGGCGGCTCGGGTGTCGTCGCACTGTTCGCGATCGCGCTGGCCGGTTGTGGTCTGCTCACCACCGTCGGCGTCATCGTCGCGATGGACACCTTCGGCCCGGTCTCCGACAACGCCCAGGGCATCGCCGAGATGTCCGGTGACGTGGACGGCGAGGCGGCCCAGATCCTGACCGAGCTGGACGCCGTCGGCAACACCACCAAGGCGATCACCAAGGGCATCGCGATCGCGACCGCCGTACTGGCCGCGACCGCGCTGTTCGGTTCCTACACGGACTCGATCTACGCGGTGCTGAACGACGCGGGCGACGCGGCGTTCAACGCGGACGCGCTGGTCTTCGACCCGTCCACCCTGGTCGGCATCATCATCGGTGCCGCCGTGGTGTTCATGTTCTCCGGTCTCGCGATCAACGCCGTCGGCCGCGCCGCCGGTGCGGTCGTCTACGAGGTCCGTCGCCAGTTCCGCGACATCCCGGGGATCATGGAGGGCACCGGCAAGCCGGAGTACGGCAAGGTCGTCGACATCTGCACCCGCGACTCGCTGCGTGAGCTGGCCACCCCGGGTCTGCTCGCGCTCACCGCGCCGATCGCCGTCGGCTTCGGCCTCGGTGCCTCGGCGCTGGCCGGCTACCTGGCCGGTGCGATCGCGTCCGGCACCCTGATGGCCGTCTTCCTGGCCAACTCCGGTGGCGCGTGGGACAACGCCAAGAAGCTGGTCGAGGACGGTAACCACGGTGGCAAGGGTTCGCCCGCGCACGAGGCCACCGTCATCGGTGACACCGTCGGTGACCCGTTCAAGGACACCGCCGGTCCGGCCATCAACCCGCTGATCAAGGTGATGAACCTGGTCTCGGTGCTGATCGCCCCGGCCGTCGTGGGGATGTCCTCGATCGGCGAGGACACCAACACCCCGCTGCGGATCGGTATCGCCCTCGTGGCGGTCGTGATCCTGGCCGTGGCCGTGATCATCTCCAAGCGTCGGGAGTCGGTCATCTCCGAAACCCCGGCCGAGGTGAACGCCGCCGCCTGATCCAGGCAAGCAGCAGAAACGGCCCGCCGGTCATCCGGCGGGCCGTTTCGCATCCTCCGGCCGCCCCGCCCTGACGAATGGACCCGGACAGTTCACCGTTCTACTGTCGTCTGTACGACGAATGCTTGAGGGTGACTGCCGGTCTGAGCGCAGGGGAGGTAGGGGTGCCTCGGCGACAGGACAAGGGCTCTGCTCCTCCCCGACGGGTGGCGACGACCCGCTTGTCGGCATTTCTGCTGCTGGTCATGGCGGGAGTGCTGGGAGCGGCGCAGCCGGGGTACGCGACGACGACGCAACAAGATGTCGCCTACCTCAACGCTGCCCACCAGAGCAATCTGACGATCATTCAGGCCGCCCAGGCTGCTAAAACCAAGGGCCGGAGTTCGTGCGTGCGGCAGGTCGGCGCCCTGATGGAACGGGACCATCGCAGGCTGGCCGCGCAGGAGCTCGAGGCCGCGAGTCAACTGGGCGTCGGGCTGGTCACCATCCCTTCGCAGGCACAGCGTCAGCAGCTCGACGCCCTCGCCGCCAAGGCCGGGACCTCTGGGTACGACGCCGCCTGGCTGGCCTTGCAGCGGCAGGAGCACCAGCAGCTCCTGACCCTGATCGAAGGCGAGCTGGCGAAAGGCACCGAGCCTGCCGTCAAGTCGGTGGCCAAGGGCGCCCAGCCCGTGGTCCAGATGCATCTGGACATGGTGAAAGGCACCTGTCGGGTCGGAACCGGCTCCATCACGGTGCCCACCGGCGACGGTGGCCAGGTCGCCGACGCCCAGCGGATCCGCTCGCGGACGGGATTGGTGCTGTTCGGCCTCGGAGTGATCCTCCTCGCCGGCAAGCACATCCGGGCGCGGCGGCGGCTCCTCGGCCTTGGTGCGCTGGGAATGGGGATCGCCCTCGTGTTCGGAGGGTCGCCCGGCGATACCGGAGAGGTTCCGCAAGCCGGCCGTTCCGTTGCGGAACGGGAAGCCGCCATTCCGCCGGTCCGGCTGGCGCTGCCCGGCGTCGTGGAAGCGCCGGTGCTGCCCGTCGCGACCGGCAGCGACAGGCGCCTGCAGATGCCGAAGTCGCCGGCCGAGGTGGGCTGGTGGGCGGCGGGTGCGGCGCCGGGCTCGGCCGGTGGAACCGTGCTGCTCGCCGGCCACGTGGACTCCGCCCGGTCCGCGCGCGGGGTGTTCGCCGCGCTGTCGCAAGTGCAGGTCGGCGCCAAAGTTGCGGTGACAGCCGGGGACGGAGACGTGCACTGGTACCGAATCGTGGCTCGCCGGACCTACCGGCAGGAAGCCTTACCCGCCGACCTGTTCCACGGTGCTGTGAAGCCTCGGTTGGCGCTGGTGACCTGCATCGGCTCGTACAACCACTCGGCGCACCGCTACAGCCATAACCTGGTGCTCTACGGCGTCCCGGTGGCTCGCACCTGAATCGGCGGGCGGTTTCGCGTTAAACCGTACGTTGCCGCCATTCGGGGGTGACTTCCAGCTTCAAGCGTTTGTCCCGCGGTATGCCGAAGTACTGGTGGCCGTCGACTTTCGGCTGATGCGGACTCCTGCCCGGATAGGGGATCGTCGGGGTTGTGGTCAGGGCTTTAACCGATGGCAGCGCGATCGGCCCGGACGGCAGAATCAACCCAGGGGTGGACACACCGGATCCGCCCCGGGTCCGATGATCTGGCCCGGTCAGCCCTCGATACTGAATGCGACACCGCCCACGACCAATGGCGCGCCACCGAACGAGGAGTACGGCGATGATCGAGGCAGAAAGCCTCACCAAGCGATACGGCGCAACCGTTGCCGTTGACAACCTGTCTTTCGAGGTGAAACCCGGCAAGGTGACCGGCTTCCTCGGCCCGAACGGGGCCGGCAAGTCCACCACCATGCGGATGATCCTGGGCCTGGACACTCCGACCTCCGGCGACGTCCGGATCGACGGTCAGCACTACCGCGACCTGCGCCAGCCGCTGACCAAGATCGGTGCGCTGCTGGACGCCAAGTGGGTGCACCCGAACCGCTCGGCGCGGTCCCACCTGGCCTGGATGGCCGCGTCCAACAAGCTGCCGAAGTCGAGCGTCGACAAGGCGCTGGAGATGGTCGGCCTGACCTCGGTCGCGAACAAGCGGGCCGGTGCCTACTCGCTGGGTATGTCCCAGCGGCTCGGCATCGCGGGGGCGGTGCTCGGCGACCCGGAGATCCTGCTCTTCGACGAGCCGGTCAACGGCCTCGACCCCGAGGGCATCCTCTGGATCCGGAATTTCATGCACCGGCTGGCCGCCGAGGGCCGGACGGTCCTGGTCTCCAGTCACCTGCTGTCCGAGATGGCGCAGACCGCCGAGGAGCTGATCGTCATCGGCCGTGGCCGGCTGATCGCGCAGAGCTCCACTCAGGAGTTCGTCGACCGGGCCAGCGGCACTACCGTCAAGGTGCGGACCCCGCAGCTGGATCAGTTGGCCGGCGTACTGCATCAACAGCAGTTGGTCACCCGGATCGAGGACATCGAGAAGGAGGGCAAGGTGCTGTTCGTCGAGGGCGACCTGACCACAGACCAGATCGGTGAGGCGGCCGCCGCGCACGGCATCGTGCTGCACGAGCTGACCCTGCAGCGCGGCTCGCTGGAGCAGGCGTTCATGCAGATGACCGGCGACTCGGTCCAGTACCACGCACACGACGAGCTCGCCCACGTCGGCGACGTGAACCTCACGCCGCCGACCGGCGTCGAGGTGGTCTCGGGTCCGAAGGAGGACAACTGACATGTCGCTGATCCAAGTCGAGCGGATCAAGCTCTTCTCCACCCGGTCGCCGTGGTGGTGCATGATCATCGCGGCCGTGCTGTCCATCGGTCTGGCCGCGCTCGCGACAGGTTTCGCCACCGGTCCGCAGGAGGCTGAGGTGACGCCCGCGATGACGCAGTTCGGCGTCGGCCTCGGGCAGATGGTCATCATGGTGATGGCGGCCCTGGCGGTCACCACCGAGTACCGGTTCGGCACCATCCGGACCAGCTTCCAGGCCGTCCCGCAGCGGGCCGCCCTGCTGCTGAACAAGACGATCGTGGTCGCCACCCTGGCCGCCGTGGTCGGTCTGGCCGCCTCGTGGGGTTCGTGGGCGATCGGCAACCTGCTGGCACCGACCGCGGACATGGCGATCAACACCTCCGCCGAGTGGCGGCTGATGTTCGGCCAGGCGTTCGTCTACGCGCTCTCGGCGATCTTCGCGATCGCGATCGGCATCCTGATCCGGCAGAGCGCCGGTGCGATCGCAATCCTGATCCTCTGGCCGCTGCTGGTGGAGAGCCTGCTGCCGCTGATCCCGAAGATCGGCGACGACCTGCAGAAGTGGACGCCGTTCACGAACGCGAACCAGTTCCTCAACGGCGAGCAGGACATGGGCCTGGCCGGTGCGGACGCGGCGGGTGCCTCCACCGCGCTGTCGCCGTGGTGGGCGCTGGCCTACTACGCGGCCTGGGCGATCGGCGTGCTGATCATCGCTCTGGTGACCGCAAGCAAGCGCGACGCCTGACAAGACGACCCCGGCCGAGGTTGAGGGGCCCTGGCCGGGGACGCGAGGCCCGGCCGGGCTGAGGGGTCCTGGCCGCTACGGCCCGTGGAACATCCGGGAAACCGGGTGTACCACGGGCCGTTACCCGTTCCAGGCCCGGCTGCGGCCGGTCGTCGTACCCCGGTTACCGGTTCCGGAACCGGCCGGTAGGGCTGGCGGGTTGTGTGGGAAAGCGTTTAGCCTGCCGCGCATGACCGACTGGGCGCGGGTGCGCGCCGACGGCTACGCCGTCCCGACCGATCGTCCGCTCACCGATCTCGTCGCCGAGTTGTCCGGCCTGCTGCGATCACCGGATCCAGTGACCCGCGACGCCCACGGGTACGCCGTGCTCGCCACCTGGATCGGCCGTGGTGTCCTGTCCGCCGACCAGCTCCGCGAGCTCGGCGACGAGATGGTCACCCGGTTCGCCGATCCGGAGATCCAGACCCGCACGTTCGCGCCGCTGATCCTCGACTCGATCGTCTCGGCCGGCGTCTTCGAGCCGAGCTGGGTGCCGCCGTTCGAGCGCTGGTACGTCGCCGAGGAGGATCTGCGCGGGTACGACGCCAAACTCGGCTGGCTGCACGCGGTCGCGCACGGCGCCGACCTGCTCGGGACCCTCGGCCTGCATCCGGCGGTCGAGCCGGTGCAGATGCTCCGGCTCGGTATCGGCCGGCTCCTGACGCCCACGTCGTACGTCCTGCGCGACCTGGAGGACGACCGCCTCGGCTATGCCCTGGCGGTCACCATGACCCGCGCCGACCTCGCCGAGATCGACGCCGTCGACTGGCTCGACCCCGTCCTCCGCGCGTTGGCGACCCCGCCCGTCGAAGGCATCACCCCCGAGGTCACCAACACCCTTCGCACCCTGCGGGCCCTGTACCTCCTGGTCGACCACGGCACCCGGCTCCCCGGTGCCAACTTGCCGACCCGGATCCCGCACCGCGACCAGGTGAAGTCGAAACTCACCGAAGTCGTCCGCATCGTCACACCGCACTACCTGTGAAGCCCGAATGGCCGGGCAACTGGGCCCGGCTGGTATCCGGTGAGGACTGCGGCTTCTGCCTGGCATGGGCCAGGAGCGGAACCAGTACGGCGCGCGGATCTTCAACGGCAGGTACGTCGATGCCTACCTGCAGAGCGCGGACATGCGCGAGCGACTCACCGAGTGACGGATCTGGTGAGGTGCGGCAGGGCTGGGGCTGTTGGTAAGGCTAACCTGGCCCAATGAGCTGCCGGGATTGGTTGCCCTGGTCATGGATTCAGGACAGCCGACGATCGGCGGCCGGCGCATCCGACTTTCGGCTGGGGTTTCCCTGAACTGTCCCCGAGGGACGATGCGCCGCGGTCCAGGGCACGGTACAGGTGGGTTCCGGTGGAAGCCGAACCCTTGTCGTGGGATCGTCTGGGTGGCAATGCCGTGGCCCCCTCCCATGGTGGTGCCAACGCCACTACCGCAGTAGTGCCAACACCATCGGACCTGGTCCCTGGCGACGTTAGTTTTTTGCTGACGAAAGCCGTTAGGGGCAGCAGTTTTAGAGAGGGCGCGTGGAAGTCATGGTTGCGACATACCTGAAGAGATGGGTCGGCAGCCGGATCTTGAACAGGACCACCCGCAAAGGTGGTCTCGACCTGTCGAAGATGCGGATCGTCCCACGTCAGGTCTCGATGCCGCTCCGCCGCGAGGGCGTGGACCCGGTCCCGGCGCTGGGACAGGTGCGCGAGGCCGAGCCGGTGCACAAGCTGGCTCATCTGTTCGGACTGAACGTGTGGATGGTGAGCGGCCACGCGGAGGCGAAGGCCGTGCTCGCCGACACGGCGAACTTCAGCAACGACATCCGGCCGCTGGTCGGCTCGGACCCGAACAAGCCGTCGGAGGGTATCGGCGGTCTGGGGTTCACCGATCCGCCGGACCACACCCGGCTGCGCAAGCTGCTGACGCCGGAGTTCACCAAGCGCCGGCTGGCCCGGCTGGAGCCGGTGATCGAGAAGATCGTCAACGACCAGCTGGACCTGATGGAGACCAAGGGCCCGGTCGTCGACATCGTCGCGGACTTCGCCTTCAACGTGCCGTTCCTGCTGATCGCCGACCTGCTCGGCGTCGAGGAGTCCGATCGCGACCGGTTCCGGGCGCTCGGTCCGGCCCGGTTCGATCTGTCCGGCGGCGGGATCGGGGTGTTCGGGTCGGCGAGCGAGTCCCGCGACTTCCTGTTCGAGATCGTCCGCAAGCAGCGCCGGCAGCCCGGGGACGGGCTGATCGGGTCGATCATCCGCGCGCAGGGTGACGAGATCGACGACATCGAGCTGGGTGGCCTGGCCGACGGGGTGTTCCTCGGCGGGTACGAGACGTCGGCGAGCATGCTCGCGCTCGGCACGCTGGTGCTGCTGCGCGACCCGGAGAACTTCGAGCGGATCCGGAACGAGCCGGGTGCGGTCGACACGATGGTCGAGGAGTTGCTGCGGTATCTGACCGTCGTACAGGTCGCGTTCCCGCGGTTCGCTCGGCACGACCTGGAGCTGTTCGGCCAGCAGGTCAAGAAGGGTGACCTGGTCGCGGTGTCGCTGTCCGGGGCCGACCGGGACAAGCAGGTGTTCGGCCTCGACGCCGAGGACTTCTACCCGAAGCGTGCGGCGCCCGCCGCCCACCTCGCCTTCGGCCACGGCATGCACCGCTGCGTCGGCGCCGAACTCGCCCGCATGGAGCTCCGCGCCGCCTTCACGGCTCTCGCGCACCGATTCCCCGACCTCGCGTTGGCAGTCCCGGAGGAGCAGCTCCGCTTCCGCGACTTCTCCATCGTGTACGGCGTCGAGACTCTCCCCGTCCAACTCCACGCCACCGCCGCCACCCAGGCCGCCGGCTGACTTGCAGCCGATCGAGCAGTACGTCGTCGGCCTGGCCGCAAACGCCAGGCCGCCGGCGTCCTGCTCCGCGACGCCGAGTGCTCCTGGCCGAGCCGTCGTACAAGCCGTGAGTACGGCCTACGCGTCGCCCGAGGGTGAGGCGGCTGTTCGGTAGATGGCGCAGCCTCGATGGGCGAGGGTGTGGACCCATTCGGGGACGACGGGGAGGTCGAGCCAACGGAGGTCGAGCTTTTCCAGGGCGGGGAAGGCGTTCGGGGGCAGGTCGGGGAGGCGGGTGAGGCGGTTGGCCCGCAGGTCCAGGTGTCGCAGGAGTGGGAGGCGGCTCAGCTGGACCGGAAACTCGGTGACGGCGTTCGAGCGAAGACTGACCACGCGGAGCTCGGTGAGCTGGTCGAAGGTCGCGGGCAGCCGCTCGATCGCGTTGCGGTCGAGGTGAAGCTCCCGCAGTGTGCGCAGGTCGCCGTACGCGTCGGGGAGCTCGGTGAGGCGGTTGCCGTACAGCCGGAGTTCGACGAGTTGGCCTAGCCGGCCCAGCGAGGCCGGCACTGAGGTCAGGCCGTTGTCCGTCGCGCCGAGGTAGATCAGCGACGACAGGTCGCCGAGCGACTCGGGCAGTTCGGTGAGGTCCAGGTCGCTCGCATAGAGGAACTCGAGCTGCTTCAGTCGGCCAAGCGAATCGGGGATGCTCTTCAGCGGTTGGTGGCTGAGGTCGAGGATCCGCAGTTCGGTGAGCTCGCCCAGCCATTCGGGCAGCGCGGTGAGCCGGTTCTCGTGCAGGTAGAGCTCGCGGAGGCCGGCGTACTCGCGGATTGTCGGGTCGACGTCGCTCAGGCCAGTCCCCCCGAGGTTCACGCTGCGGGGCACCATCCGACGAATCCTAGAGCTTCAGCCGTTCCGCGAAGGCGGAGAGTTGGTCGCGTTGCTCGGGGAGGTCAGGACTAGGCACGTTGACGACCAGGCGGGTGACGCCCTGGGCGGCGAGGGCTTCGACGGCTTCGGGGGTGAGGTCGATCGAGCCCCAGCGGGTGTACTCGAGCGGCCTGGCAGCCGTCGTACGGGCGATCTCCCACTGGGCTGCACGTTCCTCGGGAGTCAGTGCACCTCCGGGGAAGAAGCCGTCACCGCGGAGACCAGCCCGGCGGGCGGCCGCGCGGCTCGAGCCGCCGATGTGGATCGACAATAGGCCGAGCGGCTTGGGGAAGCTGCAGAGGTCCTCGAACTCGAAGAACTCGCCGGAGTAGCTCACCCCGTCCGCGCCGCCGGACCACAACAGCCGCAGCACGTCGATTGCTTCATCGGTACGACGGCCACGCGTCCGGAAGTCGACGCCCGTCGCGCGAGCCTCACCCGGCAGGCTGCCGAGACCCACGGTCAGCAGGCGCATGCGGCCCTTCGAGAGGACGTCGATGGTTGCCAGGCGCTTGGCCAGTACGACGGGGTGGTGGTACGGCAGCAGCAACACACCGGTTCCGAGCAGAAGCCGCTCGGTCTTTGCCGCGACGAACCCGAGCATGTCGAGCGGATCGCCGTACTCCAAGGTCGTCGGCATCTCCGCACCCCCGAGCGTGGCTCCGCGATACAACGCCACATGCTCCGGCACGTACAAACCCTCGAACCCACATGCCTCCGCATGCCGCGCGAACCCGACCAGCTTCTCCGGATCCACCCCGTAGAACGGCGTGCTGTAACTCACCGCGAACTTCATCCCCAGAACCTAAAACCTTGCCCCCAGGGTCAAGGCAAATGAAGGAGCTTTGCGCGGGATTCCGTGCTTTCTGCGTATGAAGTGTGGCACTAGGTGGTCGGTGGCGGGTTCGGGTCGTGACAGAGGTGGGGGTGGGTGGTCACAATGGGCGGTCCGGCCCGAGGTGCGGGTGAGGATCAGGGAAGGCCGCCGGCGGGCTATGGGAAGTGGCGAGATGGTGACGGGTGACGCACTGACCGTCCGGATCGCCACCGCGATGACATCGGCCCAGTCGGGTGGGCATGCGACCGCGGCGGCCGAGATCGAGGCGATCCGGGCCGAGCTCGGTGGCGTGCCGAGTTATCAGCTGGCCGCGGCCGAGTACGTCCGCGGCGTCACGGCCCACCACGCGAGCGACGCGGACGAGGCCCTCAGGGCCGTGGATGCGTGTCTGGACGTCGCGAAGGCGATCGACGAGCCGGGCTGGGAAGCGAACGCCCTGCCGATCCGGATCATCAACCTGGCCCGCAGCGGCCGCGGCGGGGACACGGTGAAGGACCTGGTCACCGCCGAGCACGCGCTGAGCCGGACCAAGGACGCCGGGCTGACCGCCTGGGCGCACACCGGGCTCGGATACGCGTACGACGTCCTACGCCTTTATGAACTGTGCATTCCGCATTACGAGCTGGCCACCCAGCTGGACGACGACGTGTTCGAGCTGGCCGAGTCGCTGGCGATCGACCGGCTGAACCTGGCTGAGACCTATCTGCGCTGGGCGCACGAGCTCGAGCGGCTGGGCGATCCGTCGTACCGGCAGGAGATCCAGGAACGGCTCGCGTCGGCGGCGTACTGGGCGCGTGAGGCGGAGCGGGTGATCGTCGACGGCGAGAGCCAGGAGTTCTGGCGGTTGAGTGCGCGGCTGTGGATCGCTGCCGCGGCGACGACCGACGATCCGGCGACGGCTGTCGCCGAGCTGACCGAGTGCCGGGACGAGATTTCCAAGCTGGGTGAGACCGAGCGGCTCGCGATCGCAGGCACCTACCTGGCCAGGGCTCTCCAGGCCCAGGGCAAGTCCGAGGAGGCCAGGGCGGCGGCGGATCGGGCGGCGGATGACCTGATTCCGTTGGCGGATCCGGCGACGCATGTGCTGGTGTTGCAGACCCGGTCGGAGATCGCCGCGGCCGACGGTGGGCCGGGAGCCCTTGCAGGGTTGGAGTATGCGCGTTCGGTGGCACGCGGCTGGTGGAAGGAGCGGCAGCGGGCGCTGAACGCCGTTCGGCATGCGCTGGCCACGCACGATCTCTCGGCCCGGCACGACGCCGAGTGGCACGCGGCGCGCCAGGACCCGCTGACCGGGGCCGGCAACCGGCGGGCGCTGGACGAGCGGCTGACCGCGGCCCGCGACTCCGGCCGGGCGGTGACGGTTCTTGTCATCGATGTAGACGATCTGAAAGTGGTGAACGACACATATGGGCACGCCTGCGGGGACGAATTGCTGCAGGTTGTTGCAAATCTCCTGGTAGAACAGGCGCGAGCGACCGATGCCGTGATTCGATCGGGTGGCGACGAGTTCATCGTGGTGCTCGACCAGCCGGACGCCAAGGGTGGTGCGCAACTTGCGTTACGGATCCGGACCGCGGTCGCGGCCATCGCGGCAGCGACAGCCAAGCCGTGGCTCGGGCGGCTCGGACTGAGCATCGGGTACGCCGCGACGGCCGAAGGTGTCGGAGTGGACCAACTGATCGCCACGGCGGACCGTCGGTTGTACGACGACAAGCGCCGCAGGCGGTGAGGCGACAGGGGGTTGTGAGGTGCGCGACACGTCGGGGGTGACCGCGCGGATCGCGGCGGCGATGACGCGGGCCCAGTCGGGCAATCCGGCCGAGGCCGCGATCGAGCTCAACCGGTTGCTGACCGAGGTCGGCCCCGAGCCGAGTCCTGAGCGTGCCGCCGCCGAGTACGTGCGGGCCGTCGCGGCCCACCACGCCACCGACGCGGTCGAGGCGCTGGACGCGGTCGACGCCTGTATCCGGGTCGCTCGCGCGATCGACGAGCCGGGCTGGGAGGCGAACGCGATCGCGATCCGGATCGTTACCCTGATCCGGACCGGCGAGGGCGGGGACTCGGTCGCCGACCTGGTCGCTGCCGAGAACGCGCTGTCCCGCACCCGCGATCTCGGTCTGGCCGGCTGGGCGCACACCGGCCTCGGCTACGCCTACGACCTGCTCAGGCTGTACGAGCTGTGCATCCCGCACTTCGAGCTCGCGGCCGAGGGCGACCACGACCCGCTCGGGCTGGCCGAGGCGCCGGCGATCAACCGGCTGAACCTGGCCGAGTCGAACCTGCGCTGGGCGCACGAACTCGAGCGGCTGGGCGATACGTCGTACGACGACGAGATCGGCCAGCGCCGGCGGGATGCGCACCGGTGGGCGGGCGAGGCGATCGAGGTGATCGTCCGCGACGACCTGCTCGGGTACTGGCCGATCGCCGGGCGGATGTGGCTGGCCGCCAGCAACGACAAGAGCGACGCCGCCGAGGCTGTGGTGACCCTCAAGGACTGCAGGGACCAGATGGCCAAGCTCGGCGACCTGGAGCTGGCCGCGATCGCGGGTGCCTACCTGGCCAAGGCGTACGCCGTTCTGGGCCGGCTCGAGGACGCCACAGAAGCCGCACACCGGGCTGGGAGCGACCTGCCACCGACATCCGATCCGCCAGTCGAGGCGCTGGTCCGCCACACGGCTGTGCAGATCGTGGCGGAGTCAGGAGACGGTGGAGCGGCCACTGGGCTGCAGTACGCGCGGGCGATCACCAGAGGTTGGTGGGCGGAGCGTCTCCGCGGCCTGTACGCCGTACGCAGCGCACTGGCCAATCACGAGCTCTCGATCAGGCACGACGCGGAGTGGCGGGCCGCCCGCGAGGACCCGCTGACTGGTGTGGGCAACCGCCGGGCGCTGGACGAGCGGATGTCCGTCGCGCATGACGCCAGCCGGTCGGTGGCGGTGATCGCGATCGACGTGGACAACCTCAAGGTGATCAACGACAGCTACGGGCATGCCTGCGGTGATGAGGTACTGCGACGGGTCGGGCACCTGTTGACCGAGCAGTGCCGCGCCGAGGACGTGGTGGCGCGGGCCGGTGGTGACGAGTTCGTCGTCGTACTGGACAAGCCGGACGAGCGTGGTGCGCGTGAGCTGGTGGAGCGGATCAAGCTCGCGGCCGACCGGGTCGCGGCGACCGCGGGCGAGCCTTGGTTCGCGATGCTGCGGCTCAGCATCGGGCAGGCGAGCAGCACCGACGGTACGGCGGTCGGCGAGCTGCTGGCCGAGGCAGACCGGCAGATGTACGCCGACAAGCGCCGCCGCCGGGTCTAGTAGTTGAGGAACCCCTCTAGAACAAGGCGTCTGACCTGTGGGAGGTAGTCCCGCAGTACGTCCTCCAGCGGCCGGTCGAGGAGGTCGGCAAGCGCAGCAAGGATCTGTCCGACGGTCAGGTCCCCGTCACACGCGCCGACGAAGCCTGCCAGCACAGTGTCCGCCTGCTCGGCCCGCCGCATCCCACGCTGGCGCCGCAACACGATCGAGGCTGGGTCCTCGGCGCCTGGCTGCCCACTGGTCTTCTGGATCACGTCGTCGGCCACCACCAGGTGCAGTCCGGTCAGGTCGTCCGGCAACCCCTCTGCCCGTTCGAACCGCCGCAGTACATGCGGACCGATCGGACGCTCGATCTCGTACGGCCACTCCTCGGCCTCGAGCGTGCCTTCCACGTTGTGCAAGGTGATCCAGCCCATGCCGATCGCCTCGACACCCTGATCGTCCAGCCACCGCAGCCAAGCGTCGTACCGGGCCGTGTACTCCGAAGTCCCGTGCAGACCCGCGTCCCGCAGCCACAGCTCGACGTACTCGGACGGGTCGAGCTGCTCGCGCTGCACCGCCCACGCGGACCGATCGCCCGTCCACCCGGCGATCCGGTCGCGCCAGTCCTCACCGCGGACGCACGTCCAGTTCGCGAGCAACTGACACCAACCACCCTCGGTCAGGTGGTACGGCGCCTGCCGCACCACCTGCTCCACGACGGAATCACCCGCGAACCCGGTCTCGCGGTACGTCAGCCGCCCATCGCCAGGCGAGATCACGTACGGCGGATTGCTCACGATCAGATCGAACCGCTCGTCGCGGACCGGCTCGAACAGACTGCCCTCGCGGACGTCGAGATCGACCCGGTTCAGCGCGGCCGTCCACCGGGCCAACTGGAGGGCTCGCGGGTTCACGTCGGTGGCGACGACCTGGTTGACCCGGTCGGCCAGGTGCAGCGACTGGATCCCGCAGCCGGTGCCAATGTCGAGGGCCCGCTCGGCCTTGATCGGAACGGTCAGGTGGATGAGGCTCAGACTCGCCGGCGCGATGCCCAGCACGTAATCGGACCGCATCGGCGCGCGGTGCCCGTCCAGGCCGGGAGTGAGGTCCGCGACCACCCACCACTCCCGGTCGTCCTCGGCGTACGGTCGGATGTCGAGGATCGCCCGCGCCTCACCGTCGTACGCAGAGATGATGCCAAGAGCAACCAGGTCAAGGTCGGGAAAGGCCTGTGCCACAAGGGATTCCGGTACGACGCTCTGCAGCAGGAACAACCGGATCATCGTGTCGAGCGCATCACCGGAGTCGGTACGCCGGCCCGCAAGAGTCGTCTCGTTGCGGGCCAGCGCACCATTGGCCTGGGCACCCAGCCGGTCGGCCACCCCAACGACCGTGTACCCGGCTGCCGTGAACGCCTGCCGCAGCGCGTCCACCTCGATCCCCGTCAGCTCACTCATGGAGCCATTATGGGTTGCAGGTCACCTTCGCCTCTGCCCAGTCTGCGTGGTCGCTGGTGATGCCGTCGCCGCCGTCGGTGACTTGCAGCGTCAGCGTCTGACCACCGCTCACATCGACCGAGACATCGGCCGTGGGTGAGGTTCCGGTGAGCAGATCCGAGGTGTGCTTCGCGACTCCGTCAACCAGGACTTTGAAGCTGACCTTGCCGCGATCCTCCATCTCGTCGTCCACACCGACCTTCGCGGTGAAGGTGCTGCAGTTCCCGCCGATCCGGACGCTGACCGCCGACGGCGCGTGTGTGCCGATGCCCTTCGCGTACTGCACGCCGTCGAGGGTGATCGCTCCACCGTCGCCGGCGCCGTCCTCGCCGTTGCTGCGATCCCGTTCGACCGGGCCCCAGCCGTTGGTCGAGTCGAGGAACTCCAGATCACTCACCCACTTCTCGCCGGTAGGTGCTGGTGGCAACGGCTTGTCGGCGATGGTGGCAGCGAAGAAGCCGAGTCCGCCGCCGGGCAGCTTGATCGCCTTGACCGTCTTCCCCGGGTCCAGGGGTACGGCGGTGTAGAAGACCCGGTAGTCGGTCGTGGTGTTACTCAAGCCCGCTGGTGTGTAGCGGCCCTTCACCGACACCGCCAGCTTGGCGCCACCGGTGGTCGGGTCCTGGCAACACCAGTTCGGCAACTGGAAGGTGCCCTGCGACTCCGAGCCGTCGGAGTAGATGACCGTCACCGATCCACGGGCGTTGAGGCTGGCGCCGGCACCCAGCAGGGCGAGGTGCGAACCGGTTCCCGAGACCAGGATCGGTGCCGGCTGGTTCTTCACCAGGTTGGGCGTTCCCGGTGCACCGGTCGGCCAGGTGAACTGCGCGTCCTGCACGGTCACCGTCGCGCCAGGCGTGTAACCGGCTGCCGCCAGAGCCTCTCCGTTGAAGCTGTTTCCCGAGCCGTCGAAGTTGCCTTGCGCGTACGTCGACGCGTCGCTGATGCCGACCACGTTGGCAGCCTGGGACAACGATGCGTACGGCAACTGAGCCGTCGCCACCGCGGTGTTCGAGTAACTCTTGCCCTCAGCAACATAGTTCGCGGCCAAGGTCAGAGTGAACGACGCCGGCTTCACGTCGGCTCCGGGTGTGACCTGCAGCTTCGTCGTCACCGTCTTGCCCGGATCCACGCGGGTAAAGGTGTTCTGACCGGAAACCGTCCACCCACTCGGTACCTTCAGATCGAGGCGTACGTCGCGCATCGTCGTCGTACCGCCGTTGCGGAAGGACGCGGTGACCTCGGTCGCCTGACCCGGGGCGTTCCACAGCGACGGGGTGGTCAGCTCGGGGGTGCCGAGGGTGTTGGTGACCGCCTCGCCGCCGCCGACCGAGGTGGTGTCGCTCAAGCGAACCTCGGCCGACCGCGTGGTGGAGACGGAAGCCGTCTTCACCAGCACGACACCGTTCTCGTAGTACCAGCCCACCGAGCCCGCGAGGTAGGCGTTCTTGCTGACGAACTTGGTCAGCTTGCTGTTGTCCACGGTGACGTCGCGGGGCGCGGTGCCGGTGTGGACGGTGAGTTCGTACGGACGGCTCGTCGGCTTACCGGTGTAGCTGCCGACACTGGCGCCGATCTTCACAGTCACGTCGCCACGGTCCTGCGTCGGTGCGGTCACCGCGAAGACCTGGGTAGCAGACTTCTGCGCGCGGGTGACCCGGTCGTCCTCGTACAGGCTGAACGACGACTTGCCCTGCGGGTAGATGTCGACGGTGAGCCGGTCGCCGAAGCCCTGCTCGGCCGCGGCGTTGATCCCCGCCTTCCACATCGGTACGACGGCTCCCGCCTTCACGAACAGCGGCAGAGTGTCCAGCGGAGCGTGGTATCCGTTGACCGTGGTCGGGCCCTGGTAGACGCGGCCGCTCCAGTAGTCGACCCAGTTGCCCTTGGGCAGGTAGATACCGCTCTTCACCTCGTCGGCACCCCACATCGGTGCGACCAGGAACTCCTTGCCGGCCAGGAACTCGTACTTCGTGGTGTCGTCCCAGGTCTTGGGGTCGTTCGGGTACTCCAGAACCAGCGACCGGTTCAGCGGTGCACCGGTCCGGTGGGCCTCGGCGGCGTACGAGTAGAAGTACGGCAACAGGCGCTCGCGCAGCTTGAGGTACTTGCGGTTGATCGAGGTGTACGGGTCGCCGTACGCCCACGGCTGCTTGTACGCCGGGGTGGCCCAGCCGGACATCGTCATGAAGGCCGGGTTGAACACCTTCCACTGCATGTCCCGCACGTACGAAGTGGGTGAGCCGCCGAAGATGCCGTCGACGTCACCGGCGCTGTAGGCGATACCGGAGTTGCCGGAGCCGGCGATGGCCGGGATCTGCCACTTGATCGCGTCCAGCGAGCCGCTGTGGTCGCCGGTCCACTGCACCGCACACCGCTGGGCGCCGGCCCAGCCCTCGACCATCCAGGCGAAGCCGCGGGCATCGCTGTACTGCTCTATACCGTCGTGCGCGGTGTCGCAGGCGCTGAGCGCGTGCCGGTAGCCCGGACCGACCCAGGCGACGTCCAGCTTGCGTACTCGCACCCCTGCCTCGCCGACCTCGGCCGGCTGCCGGTCCAGCGAGGACTGCGTCCACAGACCCATCTGGATATTGCGCTGCCGGAGTTCGTCACCGGTCTGCTTGAGCGGCGGGATCTCCCGCTTGCCCCACCAGGTGCCGTCGACCTGCTCGAAGTCGGTGTCGTCGGAGTAGCCGCAGCCGTAGTCGTCGTTGACCAGCATCCAGCCGCCGGGCATGTCCTCGTCCTTGAACCGCTGCGCGACCTTCACCGCGTCCAGCGTGGTCACCTTGTCCGGGTGGACCTTCCAGTCGTTGCTGGTGTCCGGGTCCTTTCCGTAGTGACCGCGGTTGTAGCAGTCGGAGTCGCCGTACTCGAGTCCGTAGATCGGCGGCATGAACGGCCGGCCGGTGAGCTCGGTGTAGCGGTCCAGCGAGGTCTTGAGGTCGCCGACGAAGTAGTACGCGTCGAACCGCTTCTCGTCGTGCTTGGTGACGACGGGCTCGGTGAAGCTGTAGCTCCCCGGGCTGAACGTGTTCCGCAGTACGCCGTACCCCGCGGTGCTCATGTAGTAGGGAGAGGCGTTCGGGTTGCCGCCGTCCTCCCAGTTGAAGTCGCGGGTGATCTTGATGGTCTGGTCGCGGTGCGAGAACCGGCCGTTCTGCATGCCGCCGCCGAAGAACTGCTCACTCGGCCCACGGCCCAGCGACTGGGTGGTGGAGGTGTCGTTCCACGACAGCGGTGCCGACTCGGCCCAGACCAGTTGACCGTTCGAGCGGTAGAGCGAGAACCGCAGCGGTGACTTCTGCGCTCGGACCTCGATCTTGCCGGTCGTGAGCGAGTAGTAGCTGCCGCGATCCCGCCACGACGTCTGCGGAGTGCCGTAGTCGGTCTTGGTGACGATCGTCGACGCCGGCTCGTCCGGATCGGTCGGCGGCGTGCTGGCCGGGTCGGTGAAGTTCCCGTCCGGCGCCAGCCAGAGCCGGAACACGTCGTCCTTCAGGAAGACGACCCGCACCTTCGCCGAACCGGCGGTCAAGGTGTACGTCGCATTGTCGGCGGCGAACCCGCTGACGTCGCCTAACGCTGTGTCACCGGCGGCGGGCTCGGCCGCCGCCGGACCGCCTGCGCTGAGCAAGGCACCGGCGACCAAAGCCAGGGTTGTGCCGGCGATGGTTACTGAACGTTTCATGCGGACAAAGATGCTCACGAGTGCCTCACTTCACGCATCTATGAACAAGAATGCGGTCATTGAAGCGCACCCAGGACGGCTTGTCATCAGGTCGGCCGTCATGAACTTGAGACGCGGTCGCCATCACGGGGAGAAGCCGGGCCGTGACGATGATTCGCATGGCGAACAGTGGACCAACACCGAGTCGCGCAGTCAGCCGGCGCCGGCTGCTGACCGGCGGCCTCACCTTGGGTGTCGCGCTGACCACCCCGGCTCTCGCCCAGGCCGTACCCGTCGACCCCGACCGCTTCACCGCGCAGGACGACCCCGACTTCCACCCGGTGACCTTCCGGCTGCCGGCGCCGACCGGGCGGAAGGCGCTCGGGACGACCGCACTGCACCTGATCGACCAGTCCCGTCCGGATCCGACGATGCCCAGTGGCCGGCGCGAGCTGATGATCAGCCTCTGGTACCCCGGCTCGATGATGGGCGACGCCCCGCTCGCCAAGTACATGCCGCCACGCATCGCGGTCGAGGTCGACGAGACCTGGACCGGCGAGTACGGGCTGGCGCTGCCGACCGGTTCGTTCGACTTCGCCAACACCGAGACGCACTCCCGGGTCGACGCGCCGATGCAGCCGCTCCCGCACCCCGTCGTACTGTTCTCTCCCGGCTATCAGTACAGCCGGTTCGTGAACACCGCCCAGGTCGAGGATCTGGCCAGTCGCGGGTACGTCGTCGTCACCATGGACCACACCCACGAGACGCCGACCGAGTTCCCGGGCGGGCGGTTCCTCCCCGGCGTACCGGCCGATCAGCTGCCCGATCCGGTGTTCACCCGCAAGGCGGTCGAGACCCGGACGGCCGACGCCCGGTTCGTGCTGGACCAGCTCGAGCGGATCGCCGCCGGCCAGAACCCGGATATGGACGGCAAGGTGCTGCCGCCCGGGCTCGCGGCCGGCCTCGATCTGCAGAAGGTCGGCATGTTCGGCTTCTCGCTCGGCGGCTACGCGACCGCGAACACGCTGCTCGAGGACAAGCGGTTCGCCGCCGGTCTCGACCTGGACGGCACGCTCCAGGACGACCCGGTGAAGGGTCCCCTCGGCGAGGTCGCCCGGAAGGGACTCGACCAGCCGTTCCTCCTGTTCGGCTCGGACACCAGCCAGCGGACCGATGCGGACAAGGAGTACTACGACAAGTCCTGGGCCGGGTTCTGGGACGCGCAGCGCGGCTGGAAGGTGAACCTGGGGCTGACCGGGGCCAAGCAGAAGGCGTTCACCGACTACCAGTTCGTCTTCGACCAGTTGTTCCGCGAGATCTACGGCGACGACGAGATCATCACCTCGGTGATGACGGCGCTGGTCGGCGCGGTCGATCCGGCCCGCAGTGTGCTCGCTCAGCGCCGGTATCTCAGTGCCTTCTTCGACCAGACGCTGCGCCGCCGCCCCGAGTTGCTGCTCCGCGGTGACTCGCCGAAATTCCCGGAGGTGCGCTTCGCCGGCTGATGCCGGCTGTGACGCTTGCCACCCCTCCTGGTGGACGGACGGCGTACCCTCGGGGTCGAGAGGGCGGGATGGGGACGGGGTTCCGGCGCGCTCGGTGGCTGCGGCGCGACGCGCGGTGAGCAGGGTTGTCGGATACTTTCTGAAACCCTGTGACGTGTGATCGCGGCGGGAACGGTTACCGTGCGTTCAGAAAAGGCGTTGCCGTCGGCCGTACCCTGTCCTCGGACGGGGTCGGTCTGTGCTCGGGGAACAGACGTCCGATCACGGGCGTTGTCGGCAGGACGTTGAGAGTGCTAGGGCAAGGAGCGCAGTGGCAGGGGCATCAGGGACGAAGACAGCAACAGCGGCTGCACGCCGTCTGGTGATCGTCGAGTCGCCGAAGAAGGCGCGGATGATCGCCGGTTTCCTGGGGTCCGGGTACGTGGTGGAGTCCAGCTTCGGCCACATCCGGGACCTGCCGAAGGGTGCGGACGAGATCCCGGCGAAGTACAAGGGACTCCCGTGGGCCCGGCTCGGCGTCAACATCGAGGACCACTTCGACCCCCTGTACGTCGTCCCGGCCGACAAGAAGGCCCAGATCCGCAAGCTGAAGGAACTGCTCAAGGACGCCGACGAGCTCTACCTGGCCACTGATGAGGACCGCGAGGGCGAGGCGATCGCCTGGCACCTGCTGGACGAGCTGAAGCCGAAGATCCCGGTCAAGCGGATGGTCTTCCACGAGATCACGCCGAAGGCGATCCAGGACGCGGTCGGCAGTGCGCGGGACATCAACGACGCGCTGGTCGACGCCCAGGAGGCCCGGCGGATCCTGGACCGGTTGTACGGCTACGAGGTCTCGCCGGTGCTGTGGAAGAAGGTCATGCCGAAGCTGTCGGCGGGCCGGGTCCAGTCGGTCGCGATCCGGATGGTGGTCGACCGGGAGCGTGACCGGATCGCCTTCCGCAGTGCGTCGTACTGGGATCTGGACGCCACTCTCGACGCCGGTGAGGGCAGGTCGCCCCGGCAGTTCCCCTCCCGGCTTGTCTCGGTGGACAGCCGGCGGGTAGCCCAGGGCCGCGACTTCAGTTCCACCGGTGAGCTCAAGGGCCAGAACACGGTCCACCTGGACCAGGAGACCTCGACCGCGCTGGCCGCCGCGCTGCGCGACTCGCAGTTCACCGTCCGGTCGATCGAGTCCAAGCCGTACACCCGCAAGCCGTACGCGCCGTTCCGGACCACCACGCTGCAGCAGGAGGCCGGCCGCAAGCTCGGCATGTCCGCGTCGCAGACGATGCAGATCGCTCAGCGGCTGTACGAGAACGGCAACATCACCTATATGCGTACCGACAGCGTGACGCTGTCCGACACCGCGATCACCGCGGCCCGGGCCCAAGTCCGCGAGCTGTACGGCGCGTCCTACCTGCCGGACAAGCCGCGGGTCTACACCTCCAAGGTGAAGAACGCGCAGGAGGCGCACGAGGCGATCCGGCCGGCCGGCGAGGTCTTCCAGACCCCGGCGCAGACCGGGCTGAGCGGCGCCGAGTACCGGCTCTACGAGCTGATCTGGATGCGGACGATCGCGTCCCAGATGAAGGACGCCGAGGGTCGCAGCGTCTCGATCAAGATCGACGCCAAGGCCTCCACCGGGGAGAACTGCGAGTTCACCTCGTCCGGCCGGGTGATCACCTTCCACGGCTTCCTCAAGGCCTACGTCGAGGGCGCGGACGACCCGTCCGCCGGGACGGACGACCAGGAGACCCGGTTGCCCGACGTGGCCGAGGGCGACGTCCTGCCCGCGGTCGAGGTGCTGGCCTCCGGGCACGAGACGAAGCCGCCGGCCCGCTACACCGAGGCGACGCTGATCCGCGAGCTCGAAGAGCGTGAGATCGGCCGCCCGTCGACGTACGCCTCGATCATCGGGACGATCCAGGCCCGCGGGTACGTCTACAAGAAGGGCACAGCGCTGGTGCCGGCCTGGCTGGCGTTCGCCGTGGTCCGGCTGCTGGAGGAGCACTTCACCCGGCTGGTCGACTACGCGTTCACCGCGACGATGGAGGACGTGCTCGACGAGGTCGCGGCCGGGGACCTGCAGCGCGAGGGTGTGCTGTCGCGGTTCTACTTCGGTGACGACGACCTCGAGGGCCTGCACTCGATGGTGAACGACCTCGGCGACATCGACGCCCGGGAGATGTCCACGTTCCCGGTCGGCGGTGACGACACCGGGATCGTGGTCCGGGTCGGTCGCTACGGGCCGTACGTCGAGGACAAGGACGAGCGGCGCGCGAACGTACCGGAGGATCTGCCGCCGGACGAGCTGACGGTCGACAAGGCCCAGGAGCTGCTCAGCCAGCCGTCGGGTGTCGAGCACGAGCTCGGTACGGCGCCCGACACCGGGCACAAGGTGGTCGCGAAGGCCGGCCGGTTCGGTCCCTATGTGACCGAGGTGCTGCCGGAGGACGCGCCGAAGAGCGCCAAGCCGCGGACCGGCTCGCTGCTCAAGTCGATGACGCTGGACAGTGTCAGCCTCGAGGACGCGATGAAGCTGCTGTCGCTGCCGCGGGTGGTCGGCAAGGACCCGGAGAGCGGTGACGAGATCACCGCGCAGAACGGGCGCTACGGGCCGTACCTGAAGAAGGGGACGGACTCGCGGTCGCTGTCGTCCGAGGAGCAGATGTTCGACATCACCCTCGAGGAAGCGCTGACGATCTACGCGGAGCCGAAGCAGCGCGGCCGGCGGGCCGCGGCGCCGCCGCTGAAGGAGCTGGGCGAGGACCCGGAGTCCGGCAAGCCGGTGGTGGTGAAGGAGGGTCGCTTCGGTCCGTACGTCACCGACGGGGAGACGAACGCGACGCTGCGCAAGGACGACTCGGTCGAGACGATCTCGCTGCTGCGGGCGGCTGAGCTGCTGGCGGACAAGCGGGCTCGCGGGCCGGTGAAGAAGACGGCCAAGAAGTCCGCCACCAAGAAGACCACTGCTGCGAAGAAGACGGCCGCGAAGAAGACCACCACCAAGAAGACCGCGGCGAAGAAGACGACGGCCAAGAAGGCGGCGGCGAAGAAGTCCTGAGAGAGGGGCCCATGACGAGTGCGGTCGAGGTCACCGCGCAGCGGCTGCGGGACCGGGGCGAGCGGGTCACGCCGGCCCGCCTCGCGGTCGTCGAGGTGCTCGCGGGCACCGAGGAGCACCTGAGCGCGGAGCAGATCGGCGAGCGGGCCGAGCAGCTGCGCCCCGGCATCCACCGCGCCACCGTCTACCGGGCCCTGGACGCGCTGGGCGAGTTCGGCCTGGTCACCCACGTCCACCTCGGGCGGGCCGGGACGACGTACCACCTGGCCGGTGATCTGGCCCCTCGCCACCTGCACCTGCGCTGCTCCGAGTGCGGCACCGTGTACGACGCTCCGGGCGACATCCTGGAGGCGGCCCGCCGGAAGGTCCAGCGCGAGCTCGGCTTCCAGCTCGCCCCGGAACAGGTCGCCCTGATCGGCGTGTGCAAGGAGTGTCTGGCCTGACCTGAAGCGGTCACACTGTCCATATCTGTTGATCGGTGTGGATTCGTGAACAACTTGGGCTTAGGCTCGATACCTGTGACCCATGACCACAGCTACGTCGAGGACTTTGCTCCCGGCGCCAACGTGCTTCCCCCGCGTGCCTGGCTGGACGACGACTCGGCCAAGCTCCCGCTGACCGGCGACTGGAACTTCCGGCTCTCCCCGAGCGTGGCCGACGCCCCCGACGACCTGAAGGACCCGGACACCTCCGGGTGGGGCACCATCGCGGTCCCGGGTCACTGGCAGCTCAGTGGGTACGGCGCTCCGGCGTACACGAACGTCGTCTACCCGTTCCCGCTCGAGCCGCCGTTCGTGCCGACCGACAACCCGACCGGTGACTACGTCCGGACCGTGACGATCCCGGCGGACTGGGCCGGCGCCCGGGTGGTGCTGCGGTTCGAGGGGGTCGACTCCCGGTTCGCGGTGCACGTGAACGGCGAGCTGGTCGGCTGGTCGGCCGGCTCCCGGCTGCCGTCCGAGTTCGACCTCACCGACTTGGTTGCCCCCGGCAAGGAGGCCCGGATCGCGGTCCGGGTGCACCAGTGGTCGGTCGGCAGCTACGTCGAGGACCAGGACATGTGGTGGCTGTCCGGGATCTTCCGCGAGGTCAACCTGCTGGCGCTCAAGCCGTCCGCCCCGACTGATGTCTTCGTGCACGCGTCGTACGCCGACGGCACCGGCACGCTCAAGGTCGACGCGGACGTCGCGGGCACGGTCGTCGTACCCGAGCTGGACCTGGAGTTCGCGACCGGTGACGAGGTCACCGCGGCCGTCGAGCCGTGGTCCGCCGAGAGCCCGCGCCTGTACGACGGTGTGGTCCGGACCGAGGGTGGCGACGTCCGGCTGCGGATCGGCTTCCGTACGGTCGCGATCGCCGACGGGGTGCTCACCGTGAACGGGAACCGCGTGCTGTTCAACGGGGTCAACCGGCACGAGTTCCACCCCGACCGCGGTCGCGCGCTGACCGAGCAGGACATGCTGGACGACGTACTGCTGATGAAGCAGGCCGGGATCAACGCGGTCCGCACCAGCCACTACCCGCCGCACCCGCACTTCCTGTCGCTGTGCGACGAGTACGGCCTGTACGTGATCGACGAGTGCGACCTGGAGACGCACGGGTTCGGGTACGAGCCCGAGCCGCCGAAACTGCCGAACCCGGTGATGGACCCGCGATTCCGCGACGATCTGGTCGAGCGGATCCGCCGTACCGTCCACCGGGACAAGAATCACGCCTCGATCATCATCTGGTCGCTCGGCAACGAGTGCGGGATGGGCGAGAACCTCAAGGCGATGTACGACGTGGCCAAGGAGATCGACCCGTCCCGGCCGGTGCACTACGAGCGCGACACCGAGGCCGAGTTCGTCGACATCTACTCGCGGATGTACACCGACCCGGCCGGCTGCGCGGAGATCGGCGCGGACCCGGAGCTGTACCGGAACCTGCCTTTCATCCTGTGCGAGTACGGCCACGCGATGGGCAACGGGCCGGGCGGGCTGCTCGATTACCGCGAGGTGTTCGACAAGTACCCGCGCTGCCAGGGCGGTTTCATCTGGGAGTGGATCGACCACGGCCTGCGCACCACCATCGACGGCCGCGAGGTCTACGCGTACGGCGGTGACTTCGGCGAGACGATCCACGACGGCAACTTCGTCTGCGACGGTCTGCTGTTCCCGGACCGGACTCCGTCACCCGGCATGCTCGAGTACATCAAGGTGATCGAGCCGCTGCGTATCGTTGCTGACGGCAACGGTGCGGTGTCGATCACCAACCGCTACGAGGTGCTCGACACCAGCCACCTCCGGTTCACGGTGCGGGTCGAGGCGGAGGGGGAGGTCGTCGGTGACGGCGGGCTGCCCGTTCCGGTGATCGCGCCCGGTGAGACCGTGTCGGTGGAGTTCCCGCCGGCGCTCGTGAAGCTGCGCGACGCCGGCCGGCCGGAGACCTGGCTGACCGTCACCGCGGAGCTCGCCGAGGCGACGTCGTGGGCCGAGGCCGGCCACCGCGTTGCGTGGGGGCAGATCCGGTTGGACGAGCCTGCTGCGGCGGAGCCTGTCACGGGTAGCGCGCCGACCGATGTGACGGCCGGTGTGGATGGGATCAGCTTCGGTGACGTGCGGAATGCACGGCTGGATGTGTGGCGTGCACCGATCGACAACGACGCCAACCCCGGGGTCGCGAACGCCTGGCGTCAGGAGGGTCTGCACCGGGTGCAGCACCGGATCGTCTCGCAGGGTGAGCGCGACGGTGCCTGGGAGGTCGTCGCCCGTACGGCGCCTCCTCAGCTCCAGTGGGGCCTGGTCAGCACCTGGCGGTGGACCGCTGTCGACGGTGGGGTCGTCCTGGACCTGAGCGTCGTACCGGATGGGCTCTTCCCCGAGGTGCTCCCGCGGCTCGGCATCACCTTCGAGCTGCCGAAGGTGGAGCAGGTGGAGTGGTTCGGCACCGGTCCGAACGAGGCGTACGTCGACACGCGTGAGGCGGCGGCGGTCGGCAGGTACTCGGCCACGGTGGCCGAGCTGCAGACGCCGTACGTCCGGCCGCAGGAGAACGGTCACCGCATCGACACCCGCTGGGCCGCTCTCACCGCCTCCACCGGCACGCTTCGGGTGGAAGCTGTCGGCACTCTCTTCGGCCTGACGGTCCGCGACTGGACCACGCACGACCTGGAGACCGCCAGCCACACCGCCGACCTCACCCCAGGCGACACCACCTACGTCACCCTCGACATCGCCCAAACCGGCGTAGGCACGGCCGCCTGCGGTCCGAAGCTCCCGGACCGCGACAAGCTGAAGACCGCCCCCGCGTCCCTGTCGCTCAGGTTCACGACGGCCTGAGGTTCAGATCGCTATGGCCGGCCGGGGAGATACCCGGTCGGCCGGCGGGTGGTACGCCTGCCAGGCGGTGGTGAGGCGGACTACTGCCTCGGTGAGCTCCTCTGGACGGGCGCGGAAGTGCAGGCGGACGTAGGGGTCGCTGTTGCCGGTTACGTCGAGGCCTGAGCCGGGGAGGATGGCCAGGCCGTGGCGGAGAGCGGTTTGGGCGAAGGAGTTGCCGTCGCCGTGTGGCAGCCGGACCCAGAGACACTGGCCGCCGCGGATCTGTGGCACGTCCCAGGTCGGCAGGTGCCTCGTCAGCAATGTGCGCAGGTGGTCGTGGCGGGTCTGTAGCTCGGTGGCCAGGTCCAGGTCGTCCAACTCGGCCACCAGGTGGGCGGCCGCTAGTTGGGCGGGGACGTTGCCGCCAAGGTCGTGGACGGCCCGGAGACGGGCGAGGCGGTTGATGAGCGGGGCGGATGCGCGAATCCAGCCGATCCGCAGGCCGCCCCAGACGCTCTTGCTCAGCGAGCCGATCGAGATCACCGCATCGCTGAAGACCGCCATCGGCACGGGTCGCGTCGTACCAGGAAAGCCCAGATCCGCAGGCACCTCGTCCTCGATCAGCGGTACGTCGGCCGCCGCAGCAGCCCGTGCCAGCCGCTGCCGGACCAGCGACGACAGCACCGACCCGGTCGGGTTCTGGTACGTCGGAATCACGTAAGCGAGCCCCGGACGCCGATCGCGCACCGCCGCCTCGAAACCCTCCAGACCGATCGGCAGACCACGCAGTACGGCGGCCTCTTCCCGGAACGCCTCCAACGCCCCCGGATAGGTCGGTGCCTCGACCAGGACCTGGTCCCCGGGGGACAGGAGCGCATGTGCCAGCAGTGACAAGGCTTGCTGGCCGCCGTTCGTCACCAGGATCTGGTCTGGCGTGGTCTGGACGCCGTGGTCGGCGTACCGGGTGGCGATGGCCTGCCGCAGCGTCGGGTGACCGTAGGGGTAGTAGCCGATGTCGCCGCTGATCTCCTGCAGCGATGGCAGGATCCGCGCGTACGCCTCCGCGAGTAGCGGCGGCGGATCGCCCGGAGCGGCACAGATGGCCAGCAGGACGTCGTCATCCCGCGACTCCAGCGAGTCCAGAAAGATCGGGTCGACCGGTGCATCCTCAATGGTCCCCGACGACGCGGCACCGGCCACACGCGTCCCACTGCCCTGGCGGCGAGTGATCCGGCCTTCAGACCGCAACAGCTCGTAGGCGGCGACCACAGTGGTCCGGCCGACCGCCAGAGCAGCCGCCAGCGCTCGGTCCGGTGGCAGCAGCGCGCCCGATGGCAGCTCGCCGTCGTCGATCAGCCGACGCATCCGGGCCGCGAGCAGCACGTACAGCGGGCCGCGGCCGGATGACCAGCGGCCCAGACGCTCGCTCAGCCCGATTGGTCTCATTCGCGAACCAATTATGCCGGATTGGCTCTGGGGTGACCAGACCCAGGCTCGGACGATGGCGGTATGGCCACCTTTCCTCGCAACGACATCGTGTCCCTGACCGACGTACAGCCCACCCACGAGCTGGGCGAGAGCTATGGACCGGACCTGCGGCTGGCCGACCTGCTCACGCCGGAGTTGGCCGAGCTCGAACTCGGCTACGGCACCGCGTACGGCGACCTGCGGCTGCGAACCGCGATCGCCGACCGGCACGGCGTACGGCCCGACCAGGTCGTCATCACCGTGGGTGGAATGCACGCGATCTTCCTGCTCGCCTATCTGGTCGCGGACCGCGGCGGCCAGGTCGTCACGACCGCGCCGCTGTTCCCGCTGGCCCGCAACAGCTACGAGTCCGTGGGGGCTGACGTCCGGGTGATCCCGCTGTCCTTCGATGACGGCTACCAGTTGAGCGCCGAGGACGTCCGCTCGTACCTGACCCCCGACACGAAGCTCGTCAGCCTCGCGACGCCGCAGAACCCGTCCGGCGTCGCTGTCTCGCGGGAAACCCTCGGACAGATCGCCGCCGCCATGGCCGAGATCTGCCCCGACGCGTATCTGATGGTCGACGAGACCTACCGGACCGCGTCGTACGGCGACGATCCGATCGCCGAGACTGCCGTACATCTGGGACCCAAGGTGGTGTCGGTCGCCTCGCTGTCGAAGTGCCATGGCGCCGCCGGGCTGCGGATCGGCTGGCTCATCAGCACCGACGCCGACCTCGTCGACCGGATGGTGACCGCCAAGTTCAACACCGTGGTGTCCGCTGCGCCGGTGACCGAGGCGCTGGCCGTCCGGGTCTTCGAACGCGAGGACGAGATCCTCGGCGTACGGCGTCGCTGGCTGGCCGACGCCGTCACGACCACCGAGGAGTGGGTGCGGGCGAACGACGAGTTGGTCGAGTGGATCCGGCCCGACGCCGGAGCACTGTGTTGTGTCCGCCTCAAGCCGGAAGTCTCGGTCGAGCGGTTCCGCCGGGCGGCCGCGGAGCTGAGCGTCCGGGTGGCCGACGGCGACTGGTTCGGTGACGAGCCTCGGGCCTTCCGGCTCGGGTTCGGCTACCCGCCGCCGGTCGAGCTGAAGGCCGCCCTGGAGGCCTTGGCGACGGCACTGCGCCAGGCTGTCCGCCCTCCCGACTAGTCTTTGGGTGTGCCGGAGGCCTATGACCCGTTGACTGATCCAGCACCGGCGCACGATGTGCGCGCGGTGTTGCGGATCCGGGCGTTCCGGCGACTCTGGATCGCGTTCGGGCTGTCCAGCCTGGGCGACTGGATCGGCCTGCTGGCGCTGACCGCGATGGCGAAGTCCTTCGCCGGCGACGACTACCAGGCGGCGAACTTCGCCATCGGCGGCGTGCTGTTCCTCCGGGTGCTGCCCGCGCTGGTGATGGGGCCGGTGGCCGGCTGGGTCGCGGACCGCCTCGACCGGCGCTGGACGATGATCATCGGCGACCTGGTCCGGGCCGCGCTCTTCGTCACCATCCCGATCGTCGGGACCCTCACCTGGCTGCTGGTAGCGACCGTGCTGATCGAGATCGTCAGCCTGGTCTGGGGCCCGGCCAAGGACGCCAGCGTGCCGAACCTGGTGCCCCGGCACCGGCTGGAGGCGGCCAACCAGATCAGCCTGATCACCACCTACGGCTCTGCCCTGCCGGCCGCCGTCATCTTCACCGCGATCACCCTGATCACCCGCGGGCTCGGCGAGCTCTCGATCGATCTGGCCGTCTACGTCAACGCCGCCACCTTCGTCGTGTCCGCGCTGGCGATCGTGTCGGTGGCCGAGATCGGCCGGGCCGTGCACGAGCACGAGGCGCATCCGACGCTCTGGCGGACCATGGTCGAGGGCTGGTCCTACGTCACCGGTACGCCGGTCGTCCGCGGTCTCGTGGTCGGTATCTCCGGGGCGTTCGCGGCCGGCGCGGTCGTGATCGGCCTGGGGCGCACGTACGTCGAGGACCTGGGGGCCGGCGATCCCGGGTACGGCGTGCTGTTCGGTGCCGTCTTCGGCGGTCTCGCGCTCGGCATGGGTTTCGCGCCGCGGCTGTTCTCCGGGCTGTCCCGGCGGCGGTTGTTCGCGGCCGGCCTGGTCGGCTCCGGGATCTGCCTGGCCGGGCTGGCGCTGATCCAGCAGATCGAGATCGCCACCATGATCGCGATCCTGCTCGGCTTCTGCGCCGGCGCCTCCTGGGTCTGCGGCTATACCCTGCTCGGGCTCGAGGTTCCGGACGCGGTGCGCGGCCGGACCTTCGCCTTCGTCCAGTCCGCCGTACGGACCGTGCTCGCGGTCACGCTCGCGATCGCGCCGTTCGCCGCCGGTGCGATCGGACAGAACACCTGGACCGTCGCCGGCCGGTCGATCACCTACAACGGCGCGTCGATGACCATGCTGATCGCCGCCGTCCTGGCCGGTGTGATCGGTCTGATCGCCTGGCGGCAGATGGACGACCGCCCGGGGGTCCCGTTCTGGCGCGATCTACGGCGGAGCTTCGGCAAGACCCCTGGCGTCTACCCGACCACCGGCCTGTTCATCGCGATGGAAGGTGGCGAGGGCGCCGGCAAGTCGACCCAGTCCGCCTTGCTGGTCGAGTGGCTGAAGGAGCAGGGCCAGCAGGTCCTGCTCACCCGCGAGCCCGGTGCGACCGATCTCGGCAAGACGCTGCGCCAGATCGTCCTCGACCCGGCCACCGGTGACATCTCGCACCGCGCCGAGGCGCTGCTGTACGCGGCCGACAAGGCTGAGCACGTGGACTCGGTGATCAAGCCCGCGCTCAAGGCCGGCGCGGTCGTCATCACCGATCGGTACGTCGACTCCGCGCTGGCCTACCAGGGATCCGGCCGGGACCTGGACCTGTCCGACGTGGAACGCGTCAACCGCTGGGCCACCGACGACCTCCGGCCCAACCTGACCATCCTGCTCGACCTGCCGCCGAAGAGCGGGCTCGACCGGTTCACCGAGCGGGACCGGATCGAGGCCCAGTCGCACGACTTCCACGTCCGGGTCCGGAACGCGTTCCTCGAGCTCGCCGCCGCCGAACCGCAGCACTACCTGATCATCGACGCGACCCAGGACCGCGAAGACATCGCCACCCAGATCCGCGCCCGACTCCAACCGATGCTCCCGAAGGTGGATCTATGAGGGTGTGGGACGACCTGGTCGGGCAGGAGCCGGCGGTCGCCGTACTCACGAAGGCTGTGTCCGGTGCGGAAGCCGGGATGCGCGGTGAGTCCGGTGCTGCCGTGGCCGGGATGACGCATGCCTGGCTGATCACCGGGCCGCCCGGGTCCGGACGGTCGAACGCGGGCCGGGCCTTCGCGGCTGCCCTCCAATGCAAAAATCGGGGCGGCTGCGGTGAGTGCAACGAGTGCCGTACGGCGCTCAGCGGTGCACACCCGGACGTGTCGCTGATCCGCACCGAACTGCTGTCGATCCGGGTCAGCGAGATCCGCGAACTGGTCCGCCGGGCCGCGATGAGCCCGACCCAGGGACGCTGGCAGGTGATGGTCGTCGAGGACGCCGACCGGCTGACCGAGCAGGCCGCCGACGCGTTGCTGAAGAGCATCGAGGAGCCCGCGCCGCGGACGGTCTGGGTGTTGTGTGCGCCGACCGTGGAGGACGTCGTACCGACGATCCGGTCGCGCTGCCGGTTGCTGGTGCTGCGCACTCCGCCGGTGGAAGCGGTGGCGAGCATGCTGATCGGCAAGCTGGGCGTGGATCCCGAGCTGGCCGGGTTCGCAGCCAGGGCGGCCCAGGGACACATCGGCCGAGCTCGGGCGCTGGCGCGGGACGAGGAGGTGCGGGACCGCCGCACCAAGGTGCTCGAGGTCCCGTTCGCGCTCCGGGATCTCGGTGCCTGTCTCAAGGCCGCACAGCAGTTGGTCGAGGCGGCCAAGGTCGAGGCCAAGGCCAGCGCCGAGAAGGTCGACGAGAAGGAACGCGCTGCGCTCGAGCAAGCACTCGGTGTCGGCACCAAGGGCGCCAAGCCGCGCGAGGCGAACGCCGCGCTGAAGGAACTCGAGGACCAGCAGAAGGCCCGGGCGAAGCGGTGGGAACGCGACGTGCTCGACCGGTCACTGGTCGACCTGATGGCGCTCTACCGCGACATCCTGATGGTCCAGACCCGCGCCGGCGCCGAGTTGATCAACGCCGAACTCCGCCCGAATATCGAGCAACTGGCGGGCCGAACCACCCCTGAGCAGACGATTCGAAGGATCGATGCCATCGCTGCCTGCAGAGAGGCGATCGAGACCAACGTTGCGCCGTTGCTGGCCCTCGAAGCGATGACGATCGGGCTCTTCGAGGGGTAGCCACGTGCTGAGACTCGTGTCCGGTGAGCGGGCAGCGCTGTAACACCGAGACCAGTCGGTCCGATGTCTGGGTGTCCGGGCAGAACGCTCGGCCGTACATGCCCGAACGGACCTGAATGACGGAAACGCCTCCGATCCAGCCTCCCCGGCCTTCCCTGCCGCCGGCCGAGTCCTGGCTCGCGGGCGTACCGACACCCGCGCAACAGCGCCAGGATCGCTACGCCGTGGCGGCGTTGGTGACCAGCCTGCCCGGGCTGGTGCCGGTTGCCGTGGTGCTGGCCGGGATCGCGTTGCGCCGGATCAAGCGGACCGGGAGCCGCGGCAAGCGGCTGGCGTACGGCGCGTTGGCAATCAGCCTGTGCTGGACGATCGCGATCGGTGTCGCGGTCGCCCTCGGCCTGTACGGCGATCGCAAGGCGGGAATCGGCCGGACGGTCGCTATCTCGGAGGTCGTCGTACAGCAGTGTTTCGACGCCGATCTGGAGGCGGAGACGCTGCGGGTGGTGCGGATCGCCGACTGTGCGGTCGCGCACACCGGCGAGGCGTACGCGAGGGTCCGGGCGAACCTGGCGGGGCTGTCGGCCGACGACAAGGGAACGGTCGCCACCCAGCAGTGCGCGACCGCGTTCGGCGCCTTCGTCGCCAAGCCGTACGAGCAGTCGGAACTGGACATGTACTACGTCGTCCTGGAGGATCGTGCTGTTGCTGACGGCAACGTCCTGTGCCTGGTCGGAATGCCGGGGACCCCGTTGACGGGTACCATGCGCGGGTCGCAGCGGTAGCAACTTGCGGGGGAAGCACTGGGGGAGAACGTGAGTCAACCACCGTACGGACCGGAGCCGGAACGGCCCCAGGACGTGCCCAGGTCGTTCCCGACCTACGGCCGTCCTGATCAGCCGCATGCCCAGCAACCTGGCGGGCAAACGCCGTACGGCCAGCCGGGGCAGCCGTCCTACGGGCAGTCAGGGCAGCCGTCGTACGGGCAGCAGGCCGGGCCGACGCAGTGGGCGGCGCCGGGGCAACCGCAGCAGCCGCAGCCGGTCGGGCAGTCGCCGTACGGACAGTCGCCGTATGGGCAAGCGCCGTACGGACAGCCGGGTGGTCAGCCGCAGTACGGCCCTGGGTACGGCCAGCCGCAGTATCCGGGGACGTGGCCGCAGCCGTACGGCTATGGGTATCCGGGTGGGGGCGGTGGCAACAACGGTCTGGCGATCGCCTCGCTGGCGACCGGGATCGGCGGTTTCTGCATCGGCTTCGCCTCGCCGGTGGCCCTGGGCCTCGGCATCGCCGCGTTGGTGCAGATCAAGAGGCGGCAGGACAACGGCAAAGGCATGGCGATCGCCGGTGTGGTGCTCGGCGCCCTGGGCACCATCGGCTGGCTGCTCTACGTCGTGCTGATCGTCGTGCTCGGCCTGAGCAGCGACGACGACTACTACGGCGCGCCGGAGCCCTCGTCGTCGTACTCGGCGTCGGCTACGTACATCGACGACCTCGCCGTGGGTGAGTGCTTCGACGACAGCGACGAGGAGGACGAGGTCGTCCGCCAGCCCTGCGCCGAGCCGCACGACGGCGAGATCATCGCCGGTGTCACGCTCCCGGACGGCCCGTACCCGGGCGACAAGGAGATCGACAAGGCCGGCGAGCAGACGTGTGCGACCGAGTTCGGCGAGTACGTCGGATCGACGGTGAAGGACACCGAGCTCGAGTGGGACTACTGGACACCCACCAAGCAGCTCTGGAACGCCAACGACCGCCTGGTCGTCTGCGCAGCCTACGGCCCCGACTTCGACCAGCTCACCGGCAGCGTGAAAGGCACCCGACGCTGATCCACAAAGTACGCTGGCCGCGTGGGCATGGTGATGGCGGTGTCGTTCGAGCGGTACGGGCGGCTCTACTACCTGGACCCCGGCCCGCATCGTCCGCGCGTCGGGGACAAAGTGCTGGTCCCGACCGACGACGGTCCGGAGGTGGCGGAGTGCGTGTGGGCGCCGCAGTACGTCACGGAGGAGATCGGCGGCCTGCCGCTGTGTGAGGGCGTCGCCACGGCCGCGGACCTGGACCGGGACGAGCAGAACCGGCAGCGGCGCGCCGACGCGCGGGTGATCGCGAAGCGGTTGATCCGCCAGCACGGGCTGCCGATGAAGGTGGTCGGGATCGACTTCGTCGACCGCCGGGCGGATGTGGACCAACTCGTCATCGTGTACTTCTCCGCTCCGCACCGGGTCGATTTCCGCGAACTGGTGCGCGACCTGGCCCGCGGGCTGCGCGCCCGGATCGAGCTGCGCCAGGTCGGCGCCCGCGACGAGGCCCGGTTGCAGGGCGGGATCGGGCCGTGCGGACGGGATCTGTGCTGTGCCACCTTCCTGAAGGACTTCGAGCCGGTCAGTGTGCGGATGGCCAAGGACCAGGATCTGCCGCTCAACCCGCTGAAGATCTCCGGCGCGTGCGGCCGGTTGATGTGCTGCCTGAAGTACGAGCACCCGCTGTACCAGGAGTTCAACGCCAAGGCACCGGCGACCGGGACCCAGGTGGAGACCCCCGCGGGTGATGGAGTGGTGGTCGGACACAACGTGCCGAGCGACACCGTGGTGGTGCGGTTGGCGGCGTCGGGCCGGCGCTGTGCGTGCAGCCGTGCGGACGTCTGCTCGCCGCGCCAGCAGTACGAGGCCTCCAGTACGACGACACCGGACGCACCGCCGATCATCGACGTACCGGCGGAAGCCGAGGTCGCGCAGACCGCTGAGACCGCTCAGACGCCTCAGACCGCGGAGACTGCCGAGCAGCGACGGCAACGGAAGCCACGGCGGCGCCGGCGCTTGCACCACGACGACGAGGGAGACACTTCGCAGTGATCGGCAGGACGACCGCACCACCCAACCCTGCTCTTCTCCCCAGCACTCGAGCGAAGCGAAGGGCTGCCCACCTCACCCCCCGAGCGGTTGCTCTGGTGGCGGTTCTCGCGGTTCTGGCAAGTGGATGTGGCGTGGCGAGCCGGGCCCAGGACGCGAGCGACGGCACGGCCAGCGGATCCGGCGGCGGCAACCCAACCAAGGGACCGGCAGGCCCGGTCCCGGCCGGGCTGGAGAAGTTCTACCAGCAGCAGCCGGACTGGGAGCGCTGCGGCTCCAACCAGCAGTGCGCGACCATCACCGTGCCGCTGGACTACTCCAAGCCGACCGGCCAGACGATCGAGCTGCGGGCGCGCAAGGTGCTGGCCCGGGACCGGACCGGCAAGATCGGGACGCTGTTCATCAACCCGGGTGGGCCGGGCGCCTCGGGGGAGGAGTACGCCGCGTCGGCCGGGTTCGCACTCGGTGCGCAGTTGCTGCGGAAGTTCGACGTGATCGGCTGGGACCCGCGCGGGGTGGCGCGGTCCACGCCGGTGCGCTGCCTGGACACGGCGCAGCTGGACAAGTTCATCGCGGCCGACGGCAGCCCGGACAACGAGGCCGAGATCACCGAGCTGAACGACCAGGCGAAGATCCTCGCGAACGGGTGCCAGCAGCGCTCCGGTGAGTTGCTGCCGCACGTGTCGACCAAGGACGCGGCCCGCGATATCGACGTACTGCGGGGGATCGTCGGCGACTCGGAGTTGTACTACCTGGGCATGTCGTACGGCACCTATCTCGGCGCGACGTACGCCGAGCTGTTCCCCAAGAACGTCGGCCGGCTGGTGCTGGACGGCGCGGTGGACCCGTCGAACACGTCGAAGCAGAACAACATGGCCCAGGCGAAGGGCTTCGATACCGCGCTGGACGCGTTCGCGGAGGACTGTGCGCAGCGGTCGTGCCGGCTCGGCAGCACCAAGCAAGAGGTGCTGGCCAAGGTCGACAAGCTGATCAACGACAGCGACGCGACTCCGCTGCCGGGTGACGGGAAACGCCAGGTCACCCAGGCCCTGGTGGTGCTCGGGATCATCTTCCCGCTGTACGTGAAGGACTTCTGGCCGCGGCTCGAGGATGCGGTGCTGGACGGGCTGGCCGGTAACGGCGCCCGGCTGCTGGCGCTCGCCGACCAGTACACCGACCGCGAGCCGAGCGGGTACGCCAGCAACAACAACGAGGCGATCTACGCGGTGAACTGCCTGGACCGTCCGGACCTCACCTCGATCGCGCAGGCGAAGTCGGAAGAGGCGGAGTACAAGGCGGCGTCACCACGGTTCGGGCAGTTCCTGCTCTGGGGCTCGCTGCCCTGCGCGAACTGGCCGGTGAAGCCCCAGGACAAGCCGCACCCGATCAAGGCGGCCGGGACGAAGCCGATCGTGGTCGTCGGCACCACGCGCGACCCGGCGACGCCGTACGAATGGGCCGTCGGTCTGGCGGGCCAGCTGGAAAGCGGTGTCCTGATCACCCGCGACGGTGACGGCCACACCGGCTACAAGGCCGGCAACAGGTGTGTCGACAACGCCGTGGAGAGCTACCTGCTGCAGGGCACCGCCCCCACCGCCGACATCAAGTGCTGACGGCGGCTTAGCCCGGGCGGGTGTCGTTCGGCGCCGTCGGGAGCTGGAGGGTCTTGGTCGCCTGCTCCAGGACGGCGCGGAGGGCGGCTTCGTCCTTCGGGCGGCCGCCGACGGTGATCTCGACGGCCGAGCTCTGGCCGCCGTCGGTGGAGACCCAGCGGGACAGGCCCATCCGCGGTCCGCGGGTCTGGTCGACGTACGTGTAGATGAGGGTGCCGTTGTCGCGGCTGATCACCTTCAGGTCCCGCTCGTCGATGCTGCGGGCGCGGCTCTCCACCTGCTCGGCGGGGGACCGCGAGCTGCCCCGGGTGTCGAACCGGATCTGCCAGACCCCGGTCGAGTCCGCGAACCGCGGCCGGGTGCCTTCTTGGGTGCTCTTCCAGCTGGTCGGGACCTCGGCGGACACCGGATCGCTCTTGCTGCCGAAGGTCTGCAGCCTGTACTGCAGCGAGTCCGGCTGCAGGCAGCCGGTGCAGGACGGCGTGCTGGGTGTGGATTGGTTGTTCACGATCCCTGCGGGGGTGTCGTTCCCGGTCAAATCCCCGTTGATCGCCAGCACGGTGCCGAACACAGCTACGCCGACGGTCATTCCCGCCAGCGTCATCAGCAGCGCCTGGTGCCTGGGCGTGAGCATCCCGACCTCGCTTCCCATCTCTCCCGCCTGATTATCGACCACGAAGGGGGCGACCTCACAATTCCCGCGTACGCTGGCACGTCGTGGATCCCGCTTTCGACCAGGCACTGCAGCGGTACGACGCCGGTACGGCGGAACGCGCCGACCTCAAGCTGCTCACCAAGCACTTGCTGAAACTCCTGGTCGCGAAGGCCCCCGGACACGCGGTCGAGGTCCGGGTCCCGCCGTACGGCGCGGTGCAGTGCATCGAGGGACCCCGGCACACCCGCGGTACCCCGGGAGCCGTGGTCGAACTCCCGCCGGAGCTGTGGATCGACGTGGCCCTCGGCCGCACCACCTGGCCGGAAGCCCGCGCCACCGGCAGACTCCGGGCCAGCGGCGAACGCACAGACCTGAGCGCCCTGCTCCCGCTCGTCTGACAGATCCGGCGGGCTGTTCCGAACCTGGAAGATTGACGCCCTGGGCAACCAATCGGTCGACCGTGGAAAGTAAATGGGTTCCTCCCGGGGCGGCTTCCCATGTCACTATATGCCGGTGGCATCAAGTGTCCGCGAACGCCTCTCAAAATTCAGCATGGCCCGGCTGCGCGTCGATCTGACTCCCTGGCACGGTTCCCGCGACTTCCGCATCCTGGTGATCTCGGGTTCGGTCTTCTATCTCGGCGGCATGGTCGGGTACGTCGCACTCCCGTACCAGCTGTACCAATTGACGCATTCGAACTTCGCCGTCGGTGCGATGGGCTTGGTGACGATCGCGCCACTCGTCGTGTTCGGCTTGTACGGCGGAGCGCTCGCGGACCATGTCGACCGGCGGAAGATGCTGATCGGCACCGGTATCGCCCAGGTCGTCATTTGTGCGCTGTTGCTCTCCAATACGTTGCTCACCAATCCGCAGGTTTGGCTCATTTATGTCTGCGGTGGTCTCAACGCGATCGCCACGTCACTGCAACGGCCGAGCCGGGACGCCCTTTTTCCGCGGGTGGTGAAACACGAGGAGATGCCGGCCGCGGTCACGCTGAACGCGCTGACCCTCCAGGTCGGCCAACTCGCCGGCCCCGCGCTCGGCGGTGTCCTGGTCGCGACCGTGGGTGTCGCCTGGGCGTTCTCGGTCGAGCTCGCCGGCCTCGTCGTCGCGACGCTGCTGTTCCTGCGGCTACGTCCGTACAAGACGAGCGAGCACAGTATGCCGCCCAGCCTGCGCGCGATCGGGGAAGGGATCACCTACGCCTTCCGCCGTCGCGACCTGCTCGGGACGTACGCCGTCGACATGGTCGGGATGTTCCTGGCGATGCCGATCGTGCTGTTCCCCGCGTTCGCGACCGAGGTGCTGCAGGAGCCGAAACTGCTCGGTCTCCTCTACAGCGCGGAGGCGATCGGGGCGATGGTCGCGACCCTGACCAGCGGCTGGGCCCGCCGGGTGCACCACCACGGCCGGGCCGTCGTGCTGGCGACGATCACCTGGGGTGCCTCGGTCGGGATCGCCGGGCTGGCGCCGAACATCTGGTTCGCGATCGCCTTGTTCGCGGTCGCGGGTGGCGCGGACATGATCTCCGGGCTGTTCCGCGCGGTGATCTGGAACCAGACCATCCCGGACGAGATGCGCGGCCGGCTGGCCGGGATCGAGATGCTGTCCTACTCCCTCGGCCCGCTCGGCGGTCAGTCGCGCTCGGGTCTGGTCGCCGACCTGACCAGCGTCCGTACGTCGATCGTCAGCGGCGGCGTGCTGTGCGTCGCCGGAGTGGTCGCGACCGCTGTCTGGCTACGGGACTTCTGGGGGTACGACGCCCGCACGGACGAACACGCGGTCAGGGAAAGGGAGTTGCGCACGGCGAGCTAGAGTCAACTCACCATGCGTATCCGTCCTGTAGTCCTGGTTGTCGCACTGCTCGCCGTGGCGGGCTGCGGCGGTCCTGGCACCGAGACCGCACCGAACGTGCCGCCGCTCGTGTCGGTGAGTACGACGCCTACCGAGACTCCGTCGGAGACCCCGTCACCCAGCACTCCGCCGACTGCGAAGGTCGCGGAGACCCTGTGCGTGCGGATGGACCAGCCGCTGGTGCAGTCGACGCTCGGGACGCCCGTGGTGACGCTGCAGACGAAGCCCGCGCCGGCTGACTTCGGTCTGCCGACGTACGACGTGTGTCAGTTCGGGCTGAGCACCAGCCCGAACGGTCCGGTGCTGCGGGTCGGGATTTCGGTGCTTCCGGCAACAAAGGCGACGCTGGCCAGTGCGCAGAAGACTTATGCCGCGACGAAGGGTGAGCCGGCCAAGCCCGCGGTCGTTGGCGAGGGCGGGTTCGGGACCAGCACGTTCGTGGTGTTCCTGCTGAACGGTCGGCTGTACAAGGTCAGCGGACCGCCAGCCACGCTCGCGAAGTACGTCGTACTCGGGCAGGAGGTCGTCCGGCAGGCGCCCGGGCTGCCCGAGCCGCAGCCGCTGATCGCCCGGCCGGACTGCGAACGCGGGTCGTCGGCGGCGGAGAAGGTGATGGGTGCGCCCGCGATGGTCCGCCGCGACGGCCAGACCGCGCTGGGCGACCCGGTCTGCGGCTGGGTCAACCCGAACAGCGTGCTCTCCACGTCGGTACGGCGTACGCCGAACGCGGAGGCGTTGATGGAGCCGATCCGCAAGGCCGCGACCTCACAGTCGATCCCGCTCGGGGACGAGGCGTACGTGGACACGGCCACCGGCCGTACCACGATCCGGGTCGGCGACGACAAACTCGTCGACCTGGTCCCGCTCCCGGCCCGCGCGATCGACCCGGACACGATGACCGCCTTCGCGCTAGCAATGTCACCGCTCTACACCCGCTGAGTGCGACCGGCGCCGCACTGGTCGTACCGCGCCCTCCTCGCCGTACCTAGCTGATAGACCCTGAACGGCATTTCCCTCGATTGACGCGGTGACAGCGTGTGCGTGGGAGGTGTCAACGTGGAGCACGCGCAGCGCAGCGAGC
>NZ_SLWN01000018.1 GCF_004342025.1 Kribbella steppae
CTGGCCAGTGATCTTCTGGTCCGCATGGGCCGTGTTCCAGGCCGCGACCATCTGCTTGGCCCAGGTCACTTCCTCGGCATTGTTCGAGTACCAGACGGTGATCGGTCCGTGCGCCTGGGTCGCCGCGCCCGTACTGCCGCCATCCCCGCAGGCGGCGGCGCTGCCTGCTAGAGCAAGAGTCAACGCGGCAACGGCAATCTTGCGCTTCATCACACCTCCGGTGGATCAGTGCTAGGTGGCGGTGGACCGCCAGATCGTCAGTGCTGGTGATGCGTCCGATCCACATGGAGGATGCTGGCGGTGAGTAGCCGAGGCTCGCCTGCCCGGGAGCAATGGGCACAGAGGTACAAGTCGCACTGCTCGCGGTTTCCCTCCCTGATCGGCCGGAACACCCATTTGGACTGGGCCGGTGTGCCGGGTCCGCAGCGGGCACAGGTTTCCTCGAGATCGAACGTGAGGTCTGTTGCGCTCTGCGGCGACATCTGCCCGGATGGCATGAGGAAGGACCTGGGGATGTGTGCTGCGGTTGTCATGGCAACTGCTTTCTGTCCGTTAGTCGGCGTTCTCAGTAGCCGGGTGCGTTTTGTGTTGCGGCGCCGGCCGGGCTGGGGTTCGCCAGGGGCGCGCCGGCCGGGGAGACGACGGTCCACACGCCGCCGTCGAGGTTGAGGCCCTGACCGTTGGTCTGGCCCGGGGTGGAGTCGCCGACGAAGGTGTAAAGCGGGTGGCCGCCGACAGTCAATTGGCGGTGACCGTCGTCGCGGGTAGTCGAGCCGACCTTGCCGGTCACGCCGGGCGATGACGTCGGCAGCGAGTCGGGCGCTGGTACGTAGTGCCAGTTGACCGCGCAGGTTGCTGCGCAGGTCGACATGTTGTTCTTGTCGTTGGCGAACTGGTAGATGGTGCGGCCCTGGTCGTCAACGAGAATGGTGCCGAGTGCGGTGGTTTGCGCGCTGACCGGATCGCCGGTCGCCGGCGGCACCGGCACCGATCCGGATGGACTGCCGCAGTTGGCCCCGGTGATTGTGAAGGCGGCGGCTGCCAAGGACGTCGCTGCGAGCTGGAGGCGCCGGCGGTGGATCGTGCCTGACTTGCGATTGGTGAACACTTGTCGCTCCTACCGTGAGCTGGTCGTCAGTTGATGTGCTGACGGATCTACGCTCGCGGCAATCGGCGCCTGTCGGCACCGGTAGGTCCCCGGGTTCGATCCCCGGTCTGCATGACCAGGGCATGAACGGGCACGGCGGAGGAGCTGCTCGCGGCCCGGCAGAGAAGGGGCACCGACACGGCCGGTCGCCTCGGGAGGCTTGCCAAACCAGTGGGCGCACTCCCTACCATCGACCATGGGTCCGTCCAGCGGTCACCCGCGGTCAGTGTTGCGTGGTCGGCGCAGCGAGTGCGAGGCACTGGCCAGGCTGTTGGACGAGGTACCTACGGGGCGGAGTTCTGTGCTGGTGCTGCGCGGCGAGGCCGGCTGCGGCAAGTCGGCGCTGCTTGACTTCATGCTCGAGCGCGCTTCGGGTTTCCGTGTTGCGCGAGTCGTTGGCGTCGAGTCTGAGATGGAGCTCGCCTACGCCGGCCTTCACCAGCTCTGTGCGCCGATGCTCGACCGGGTGAAGGAGTTGCCGCCCCCACAACGCGATGCGCTGCGGGTCGCATTCGGGCTGCAAGAGGGCGCCGCACCTGATCGTTTCCTCATCGGTCTTGCCGTCCTGACCCTGTTGGCGGGCGCGGCCGAGGAGCAGCCGCTCGCTTGCGTGATCGATGACGCACAGTGGCTTGATCGGGCCTCCGTGCAATCTCTGGTCTTCGTGGCACGACGGCTGATGGCCGATCCGGTGGCCTTGATATTCGCCGTGCGGGAGCCCAGCGACGAGCTGACCGGCTTGCCGGAGCTCAAGGTTCAGGGCCTCGGCGAGCGCGACTCCCACCTGGTCCTGGCATCGGCGATTCGTGGACCGCTCGACGTACAAGTGCGCGACCGCATCGTCGCCGAAACGCGGGGCAACCCGTTGGCGCTGTTGCAGCTGCCGCGAGAGCTGACGTCGACCGAGCTGGCGGGCGGATTCGGCCTTCCCAACATGGCGGCTGTGGCGAGCCGCGTCGAACAGAGTTTCTATCGACAATTCCAATCGCTTCCGGACGATACGCAACAGCTTCTGCTCACTGCTGCCGCTGAGCCCATCGGCGACGTGACGCTCTTGCGACGCGCAGCCGAATTGCAGGGAATCGGAGGCGACGCTGCAGCGCCTGCCGTGGCTGCAGGACTGGTCGAACTCGGCGCCCGGGTCCGGTTCCGCCATCCGCTGGTCCGCTCGGCGGTCTACCAGTCGGTGTCCGTGGGCGACCGGCAGGCGGCGCACCGTGCTCTGGCAGAAGCAACCGATCTGGTGCTCGATCCCGATCGTCGCGCCTGGCATCTCGCCCGTGCGGCGTCAGAGCCGGATGAGGCAGTGGCCGACGAGCTGGAGCGTTCGGCCGACCGGGCGCGCGCCCGCGGCGGCGCGGTCGCGGCGGCCGCGTTTCTGGAACGCGCGACCGAGCTGACGCCCGATCGCGCGCGCCGTGGAGCGCGTGCACTCGCCGCCGCTCAGGCCAAGCTCCTGGCTGGCGCGCCGGACTCGGCGCAGGCGCTGCTTGCGGCGGCGGAGCTGGCGCCGCTCGGCGGCATCCAGCGGGCCGGGCTGGAACGGCTGCGCGCACAGCTGTCGTTCTTGCTCAGGCGCGGCAACGAGGCTCCATCGCTACTGCTCAACGCCGCCGAACACCTCAAGGCGCTGGACACACAGTCGGCGCGTGAGACTTACCTCGAAGCGCTCGGAGCGGCGATCTTCGCCGGCCGCCTCAGCAAGAACGGCGGCGGCGTGGCCGACGCCGCCGGCGCAGCCCGCACGGCGCCGCCGGCCCCGCAGCCGGCGCGTGCGATCGATCTACTCCTCGATGGTCTCGTGAAGAGGTTCACCGAAGGCTACGAGGCAGGGGTGCAGCCGCTCCAGCGAGCGCTGCGCGCATTGTCCGAGGAGGAGTGCCGCAGTCAGGACGACACCCGCTGGCTCTGGCTGGGGTGCCGAATCGCCCCGGATCTGTGGGATGACGAGTCGTGGCATGAGCTGGCCACCCGGCAGCTTCGGCACGCGCGGGATGCGGGCTGGCTGACCGCCCTCCCGATCGCCCTCACCTATCGCGCCGGCGTTGACGTACATGCCGGCGAGTTCGCGTCCGCAGCAGAGCTCATCGACGAGGCTGACGTGATCGCCGAGGCAACCGGCAGCCCCCCGTTGATGTACACCTCGCTGGTGCTCTCCGCCTGGCGGGGCCAGGAAGCCCAGGCCACGACGCTGATCAGGGCCAGCATCGAGGATGCAACAGCCAGGGGTGAAGGAAGGGCGATCGCCTTGGCGGACTACGCCACAGCGGTGCTCTACAACGGTCTCAGCCGCTACCAGGACTCGCTCGCCGCCGCGCAACGGGTCTGTGAACACGATGACCTGGGTCTCTTCGGCTGGGGTCTGACCGAGCTGGTGGAAGCGGCTGTGCGCAGCGATCGACCGGACATTGGCGCTACAGCCCTGCGGCGACTCGAGGAACGAACACGCGCCGCCGGGACGGAGTGGGCGCTCGGAATCGAGGCCCGCTCCCGCGCGACGCTGAGCGACGGCGAAGTCGCCGACTCCCTCTACCGAGAGGCGGTCGAGCGCCTCACCCGGACCCGGATCACCGTCCACCTCGCCCGTGCTCAACTCCTGTACGGCGAATGGTTGCGTCGCGGGAACCGTCGTGTGGAAGCCCGCCAGCAGCTTTACCGAGCCCACGACACGTTCAGCCGCGCCGGGGCCGAGGGATTTGCCGAGCGTGCCCGACGCGAGCTGCTCGCCACTGGCGAGACACTACGCAGGCGGACAGTCGAGACGCACGAGGAGCTGACCGGACAGGAGGCGCAGATCGCCCGGCTGGCCCGCGACGATCTCACGAATCCCGAGATTGCCGCCCGGCTGTTCATCAGCCCTCGCACCGTCGAATGGCACCTTGGCAAGGTGTTCGCCAAACTTGACATCACCTCCCGAAAACAACTGCGCCGCGCGCTGCCCGACTCGAGCTCTGCCATCTCGTCGGCGTAGCCGGAGGAGGTCCCGGCGGACTGATGACAAGGTCGACTACGCAGCACCCTGGTCGTTCTTGACGATCTCCTCGATCGGCGTCCCATCGACGGTGAGTACGACCGGAATGTTTCCACGGGTGGCATTGGAATAGGGGCAACGCCCGTCCGCCTCGGCCATCAGTTGTGCGGCCACGGCGGGCGCAAGGTGCGGTGCATGCAGATCCAGAGCAACCCGAAGCCCGAAGCCACCGTGTCCAGTCGGGCCGAGGTCCACCCGGGAGGTGAATCGGGAGTCGCCGGCATCGAACCTGCCCCGCTGTGCGACTGACAGCATGGTCGATTGGAAGCAGGCCGCGTAAGCGATCGCGAACAACTGCTCGGGATTGGTGCCTGGACCGCCTTTGCCTCCCAGGTTCTCGGGCACCGAAAGCTCGACTTCCAGGCGGCCGTCACTGGTGCGGCCGTGCCCGGACCGGCCGCCTTCGGTGACCGCCTCGGCGGTGTAGAGGACTCTTTTCAACGAAGTGACTGACATTTCATAACCTTTCTCAGTTGGGTCGGGGCGCCATGCGAGGCGCGCCGTCGGCACCGGATGCAACTCAACTGGCCGCGTCCTGCCAGGTTGGCGAGTGGTGCTGGACCGTTGTGGCCGTTGGGTTGGCGAGGTGGAGAGCGGTGGTGACGAGGCCGGCGTGGCTGAGGGCTTGTGGCGTGTTGCCGAGGTGGCGTCCGGTGATCGGGTCGTACTCCTCGCTGAGCAGGCCGACGTCGTTGCGCAAGGTCAGCAGGCGGTCGAACAACTCGGCGGCCTCATCCGTGCGACCGATTCCGTGAAGCGCGTCGGCAAGCCAGAAGGAGCACGCCAAGAAGGCGCCTTCCTCGCCGTCGACGCCATCGACGTTGGTGCCCTCGGCTCCAACGGCGTACCGGAGGACGAGTCCGTCGCGGGTGAGGTTTCCTTGAATGGCGTCGACGGTGGCGACCATGCGCGGGTCGGCCCAGGGCAGGAATCCGTAGCGTGGCATGAGAAGGACCGAGGCATCCAGACGCGCTGAACCGTATGACTGTGTGAAGGCTCGTCGCGACCGGTTGAATCCGCGGTGGCAGATTTCGGTGTGGATCGCCTCCCGCAGATCACGTAGTTCGTTCAGCGATTCACGCGGGTGGTGTTTCTCGAGGGTGCTGATGGCTCGGTCCACCCCGACCCAAGCCATCAGTTTGGAGTGGACGAAATGTCGTTGCGGTCCACGGACCTCCCAGATGCCGTTGTCCGGTTCGGCCCAGTTCTGTTCGAGCTGTGTGACCAGACCCCGTTCCAGATCTGCTGCGCCCGGGCACGGCCGATCTTCTGCGGCGCGGGTCGCGTGCAGGGCATCGAGGACTTCGCCCCAAACATCGTTCTGTCGTTGGGTTGCCGCCCCGTTGCCGGTGCGCACAGGTGAGGAGCCGGCGTGCCCGGGTAGCCAGTCCAGTGTCAGTTCGGGGAGGTGACGCGTGCCGTCGATGGCGTACATGATCTGCGTTCCGGTCGCGTCGCCGGCGACCGTGCGCACTAACCAGTCACGCCAGGCAAAGGCTTCTTCGACATATCCAGTGGCGAGGAAAGCTCGCAGGGTGAAGGCCGCGTCGCGCAACCAGCAGAATCGGTAGTCCCAGTTGCGCGAACCGCCGATCTGTTCGGGCAGCGACGTGGTGGCTGCGGCAAGAATGCCCCCGGTCGGCTGGAAAGTCAGTGCCTTCAGGATGATGAGGGATCGCTTGACTGCATCTGCCCATGGACCGGAGTAGGTGCACCTGCTCATCCATTCGCGCCAGTACGTTTGGGTGGCCGCGAGGCTGTCGGCGGCATCGACTGCGGGGAGTTCGAGCCGCGACGAGGGTAAATGTCCAAGAGTGAAGGAAATCTGTTGACCCGCCGAGACCACGAAGTCGCCGGTCACAGTGCCGTGTGTGACGGTCAGACCGACGTCACTTCTGAGCCAGACGGAGTCTGGTCCTGCGGTTCCGACGAAGTGCGCTCCGATGCTGTGGAGGCTCGGCACGACCTTGCCGTAACCCATTCTGGGGGCCATGCACATGTGCATGGCAACCTCGCCCGTCAGCCCTTCCAGAATCCGGACCACGTGCGGCTCTGCGCTGGTCGGTGACATGAAGTCGGTGACGCGTACGGCGCCGTCCGGGGTGATCCATTCGGTGTCGAGGATCAGCGAATCGCCACGGTACCGGCGACGCGTGCATCGTCCGCCGCTCTGCGGCGCCAGGATCCATCGGCCGTTCCGGGCATCGCCCAGAAGTGTCGCGAACACGGCCGGCGAGTCGAATCTTGGCAGGCAGAGCCAGTCGATGGATCCGTCGAGGCCGACGAGGGCCGCGGTGCGGAGATCGCCGATGAGTGCGTAGTCCTCGATCTGCTGCGTCATCATCGGCTCCTCTGCCCACGGTGGATGACCTTGTAGCAACCGTCGCGGATCGGGCTGCCCGTCGCCCCAGTGAGGACCCGGGTCGTTGCCCCGGCCGAGTTCCCGGTAGCCAGTGCGAGCAAAGGACCGGAGATCTCGCAGACGTTCGCCGTTCGACGGCAGGTGCCGGGGCGTCGCAAGTCCATTCCGCCCTTGACCTGTCCCAGGCTCAGCCAGGCCGCCAAGCCGCGGCGTCCAGAGGCGGCGGCGCCCCCCAATAGGCGCCGCGCCTGGCTGAGGTCTGCTGAGATCACAGCATCTGGTCGCTCGAAGAACAGATCCAAGCGCCGCAGCAGGTCCGGAATCACCGTCGAGATTCACAGCGAGCTCCCAAATCGGCGGACGAGCGTCGCGGACTTCCTCGTCGCGGCTAGCGCAACTCGGCTCCGCCCAGACAGATCCGGGCCGGCAGCGCGCTTGGGCCGCCTCTCGGCTGTCGCTGGGTGTCTGCCAGCACCTACTGCGAGTTCATTCGGCAGCTGGCAAGGCGGACGGCTGGTCCAGCGTGGCGTGGACACGGATCTCGACATTTCCCTGTAGGGCTCGCGAGACTGGACAGCTACGTTCGGCCTCCTGCGCTGCACGCTCAAGTGACGCGGCATCCGCTTGGGCGGCTAGAGCGTGCACGTCGAGCCGGCTCGAGACGATCGTGGGGTCGCCGGATGTCTCCAGCGTCACGGTGGCGATGACCTGCAGGAACTCCGGAGGCGTTCCGTGTCCCGCAAGTACCGAACCCAGCGCCATGGCGAAGCATCCTGCGTGCGCCGCCGCGATGAGCTCCTCCGGGCTCGTCTTGCCAGCCGGCTCACCGAAGCGCGATGCGAGCGTGACCGGCAGGCCCCGGAGCGCGCCGCTTCCTCCGGAGGTGACCCCGGAACCCCGTGCAATGCTCCCCGTCCAGTCGACCTGCGCCGTTCGCTGTACTGCTGTCATTGGGATGCTCCTTCAATCATCGATGCGGGCCAGGACCCGCGGCTGCGGATCGATGCGCCCTGTCTTTCAGTGCAACCACTCGCCCGGGCGATGACGCGATCGGGCTACCGCATGCGGTAGTAGGCACTAGTGCCAGTCCGCCCGTGGGCCTGAACGGATCAGGCCCGGTCGATTTGCCTGACTCAAATGTCGTGCCGCGCAGAGCCCCATCGCGCCCGGGAGACCCCGGGCATGCCCCCGGGGGGCGGGCCCGGGACTCGCTATGCCAATCGGGTAGTCGGTCGGGCAGCGCACTGTGGAGCTGCCTGCGGGGAGCCTCCCGACGCGGAACGTTGCCAGGCGTCACGATCGGTGTCCAACGCATCGAATACCAGCGGCGGCTGGCGTGGACGAGCTGGTGTGGCACGGTGGTGCGGATGGCCGACGAGTTCGCGCGATGCTTCCACGACCGGGCCACGCACGCCGGAGAACTCGGCCTCCGCCGCGATGCGCAACGATCTCGCCGTCAGGCTTGGAAGGAGTCCACTGGAGCGCCTCGAGTGGAGCCGCCGGGCGGGCGAAGATTCGCCTCGAGTCAGATCCCTAACAGCCAGGATTGACCATCTCGGATCCGCCTGCAAACGACGTGGCGCTGCCGCGTTCGAGGCATCGCTCCGTGCCCGCAACCTCGATCCTGCTCAGGCGTCGATGTTTATGCGTGTGGTTAAGGTGTATGTCCCTCCTCGGACAACAACGCTAAAGCCCCGCAGAGCAGGGCTAATGGCAACCTCAGTCCGACGGAGCAGTACAACGCCGCGGTGATGGGGCGCACCCGAGCCTGGCGATGCGCACACATTCAGGTGGATGAGAGCGTAATGATGACGTCGGCTGCCTTGGTCCAAACCTCGTCGGCCTGATCGGCCACCTGGGCTCGACGTGGCTTGGACGTGGCCGAGACCATCGCATCGACGAAGGTGGTCCTGCCCTGGGCGGCGATCTCGGCGATGGTCAGCTCCTTCAGGCGTCGGCCGATGGCCGAGTTCTCGTCGATCCCCTGCACCGACAGCCGATCCCCGGTCCACTTCCCGACAGGTGCCGTGGTCAGCTCCGCGGCCTCCTCGAACGCCTTGATCGCCTCCGGCCGCAGGGAGCGCTCCAGCTTGGCCCGGATCTCGTCCTGCCTCGGGGGTACTTCGGCCTCGCAGGCGAAGTAGAACCCGCCGAACGAAGCGACGTACCGGCGGTGGCTGTCGCAGTCGATGCCGGTGACCGCCCCACCATCGACGGTGATGTCGGCCAGGATCACCCACGGTGCCGTCGGGCACGTCGCGCATTGCGGGCAGTTGCAGCCCTGCCCCTCGACCGCGGGTGGTGGGCAGGACACCGAGCGACTCAGCTGAGGCGGCTTCGCGCCGGGCGGGTAAGTCGACGGTAGGTCTTCGAGGACGACCAGCCGGTACGAGTCGCGGATGCGGCTGTACTCGCACAAGGTGTCGTCGCATCCGCAGCCGTCCGACACCGCCCGGACCGGCGTGGACAGGCAATCGGCATACGCCACCGCCAGGTAGACCGGACGTCCGGATGGGCGGTCGACACGGACGTCGGCGCACCACGGATCGACCGGTCCGCAGGACGAGGCGACGTTGCCGTCGAGGTCTTCACTGCACAGGTCGACCACGATGTCCCCGTCGAGCTGGATCTCGTCGCCGTACGGCCCGAGGATGTAGCCCGCTTCCACCACCACTTCGCACGGAGCCGAACCGGCGCGCACCCGCGCGCCGCACACGATGCCCCAGCCGTGCAGGAGGCGGTTGTGCCGGCGGGACTTCTCCCGCTGATAGAGCTGGTCCTGGGTCAGGTCGTCCGCGCCGACGAGCTGGCGGGCGAAGTACCGCGTCCGTTCCCGGCTCACCGAACCAGAGCCCGTACACCCCGTCGTACCCGCGACCGCCGCGGAGCCGACCGCCACCGCCGACCCGCCACAGCTGCAACCACCCAAGCTAACGTCCGTCATCGTCGCTTCCCGTCCTTCCTCAGCCTGTCCGTCACTCACCGCGGACGAACTCGAACCACGCATGGAAAAGACCACCCGGTACGCCGTCGCCGGACTTCGGCAGCGTCGCTCCGGTGTCGACCATCGCGTCCCACACCTCGCGCGGAATCCTCTGCTCGACCATCTCCCAGATCTTCTCGAGCAGCTCGGCCGGGATCTGGGTGCCGGCGAACTCCGCGTCCAGCAGCAGCGGAGTCGGGCCGGCCGACAGGATCGAGGTCCCCCGCGCCCGGATCTGCACCAGCGCCGCGGCCGGCGACAGGTCGATGATCGGAGCATCCAATCGGTACGTCGCCGCGAAACCGTCGGCCCCCGCCGCCACGTCCGCCAGTCCCAGCGCGAACCGCTGGATCAGCGTGGTCTTCGCGTCCCCTGGCGGCGTCACGATCCAGAGCCGCAGCCAGTCATCGGGGGCGCGGAGATTCCCGCCGTCCATCTCCTGGTCGAAAGTCACCCGCAGCATCGGTTCCTTGGCCCAGGTAGTGCCCGCGTCACCGTCGTCGACGACGATCACGTCGGCCGGCTTGGGCTGCAGGCCAAGAACTACCGGTGGTCTTGCGGGCGGGGGCCGCTCACCGGTGACCCAGGCGGTGAAGACGACCCGGGCTCCGTCGGCGAGGGTCGCCTCGACCGACACCGGACCCGGATCCGGCCCCAGTTCGAGCATGGCCGCGGCCAGTCCGTCCGGCCCGCTCACCACGACGACGCGGTCGGACACTGTCGCGCCATCGCTCACCCTGCCGTTGCCGGCCTGGACATGGAAGGTGACCTCAGTTTCCCCGACCGGGTGATTCAGATGGTCGACCACTCGGACCTGCAGCGGGTCGGGAAGCCGATCACCCGGCTTGCCCCGCTGGGCGTCACCGGCGACATACCTGAGCTCAGTCACCGCACAACAGCTCGCGAACAGCTCGGCCAGACAGGCCAAGAGATCGAAGAGGCGGCTGTTGCTGTAGATCGTGTTCCGTGGTTCGCACATCTCGACCGCGGCCGGACTCCCGGCGGGATCGATGCGTACGACGCCCAGCACGACACAGCTCTCGTCGGGCGGCGCACAGTCTTCGTCCAGCAGCGTGCACGCTGCCCGTCGCAGATCGAACTGCGAAGGCAACGGCGCCGGGAAGAGCGCGGCGCACTGTTCGTCGGTGAGCCCGGGCATCCTGTCCGGGAGGCCCTTGCGAACAATGAGCTTGAAGCGTTCGACCGTCGTTCCGGGTGCGAACCCGTTGCGGCTGTCGCAGTCACCGACGAGCACCGGCGCCGGATCGGCGGCGCACTCGGTGTAGCAGAGGAGGATCGTCACCGGACCGTCCACGACCTTGTCCCCGTCGGGCCGGCCGGCGTCGTCGGTGGGCTGGGCGGGATCTTCGAGGCAATAGCTCGCCGGCACCGTGATCTCGCGACCGAGTCCGTCCACGGCGACCCCCGGACGCACCAGCAGACCGCGCTCGCCGAGCTCGAGGCCGAGGCCACACAGCACCCCGGACCCGAGTCCCAGCCGGTTCATGAGCCGGCGCTGGGTGACGCCGTACGTCTGCTCGAGCTCGAGATGCCGGACGTCGAGCAGCTTGCCGTAGAAGTACCGGTTCCGCTGCGGCGCCCGGAGCTGACCGAGCACCTCATTCAGCATGAGTTCCGTCATGGCCGGCTCCTCGTCCAGGCAGGGGTGGCATTCATGTCAGCTGCAGTCCTTTCCCGAGCGCGGCGGTACCGACGCGGACGCTTCTGCCGGGATCCGGCGAGCCGGTTCGATCAAGGGTCGAGTCGACGCCGAGACCGGCACCGGCGTCGAGGACCAGGTCACCGGCGGGACCGGCCACGATGGCGTCGACGCCGACCCGGGCCTGGAATCCGACCCTGGCGGCCGCATCGATCAGGCAGAGGTGATAGACGAGATGAGCCGGCTTCTCGGCATCGACGAGCCGTCGTAGCTCGTCCTGGTCGGCCTGCTCGGGCAGGTCGGCGGCGTAGGCCTGGACACAGAACCGGTGTGCCCCGGCCTCGTACAACGGTGCCCCGTAGTCAGTGCCATCGGACAGTGTCGACCCACCCGGGATGGCGGTCGAGTCGACGACCGCTCCGCCGGGCGCCGATGAGGCCAGCCGAGTCGTGAGACCGAGCGCCGGTTGAGGGCCGCCCACATCGTCGAGCACCCACAGACTCACCGAGTCCGGCGGATCGAGCACGGCTACCGGCGCGTCCAGGCGGAGGCTCAGTAGCCGCTCGAGTCCGCCGGCAGTGCCTCGCATCGCATGCAGACGATGCGCCTCGGCCGTGACGGCGCGCCGGCGCGACTCGGGCCATTGCTCGTCCAGCGTCACTCCCAGCCAGCCGGCCAGTTCGTCGAGCGTGGTCCTCGCGGTCCCTGTTGCTGTGTCGTCGGCGGCCCGCGGATCGAACCGGGCCGGCAGTTGGTCCAGCAGTTCCTCGTTGTCGCGGAGGTCGCTCTGCAACCACCGCAGCATCCGGTCGAGGAACTCCGCCGACGGCCCGGGTTCGGCGTACAGCGGTGGCAGATAGGAGAGCCAGGACCCGGTGGCGACATCGACCCGAACCTGTTCGACCGTAGGAGTCCCCCGCCCGTCACCCGTCAACAGCCCGCCGAGCCACAGGTACGACGAGGGCTCGCTGCCGACGAGTGCACCGCGCGGATCGCCGGGGAGCGGTGTCCAGGCAAGGGCCGAGGGCGCACTCAGGTCACCAGGAATACTGTCCGGGTCCGGCGGCACGTCGTCGAACGAGGCGAGAGTCCACAGCCGGAGTCCGCCGCCGGCCGGCACCATGGTTCGGGCCCGCAGTTCGCCCCAGGCAGCCTGCATCGCACCGGTGCTGATCGGTCCGCACACGAACGTTCCGAGTCGGGCCCAGGCGCCGAGCGGGTCGAGGACGAGTGCGTCACCGGCCTCGACTCCGGTGACGACGTACCGCGTGCTGTCGCACGGCCCTGGTACGGCGAACACCCGCCGGCTTCGCCACCCGTCCGGAGTCTCGGCGCGACCGATCCAGCGGCCGGCCAGGTCGAAGCAGAGAACGTCGCCCTGGGCAACGACCACGAGCCTGCCACCGGCGACGTCCACCGCCAGCCCGGTCAACGCTCCGACCCTGCTGACCTGCCAGCGCCCGGTCCGCGGGTCACGACGACGCTCCTCGAGCAAGTTCCACGCAGCGCCGGCAGTCTCATCCTGGGCGCCGTCGAGGTCCGCGACCAGGATCCTGGTCCCCTCGTCGGCAGCGTCGGCGAGCACGACGACGCGAGCCCCGGTTCCCAGCTCGACCAGCTCGATGCCCCGGGCAACCACCGGGCCGGACCAGGCCGACACCGCCGCCCACCACGACTCGTCCACGATCCCCTCCGCGTCGAGCCGGGTGACAGCCCGCGCTTCAGCTTCGACGAGGAAGACAGCATTCGCGTCGCCGACGACGTACGAGGGACCGGCGAACGGCCCCCAGACCGCGATCGTCTGCCCCGACGGCGGGTCGACGACCGACACGGTGCCCGCGGCCGGCTGCACGACGTACCGGTATCCCCGCGGGCCAGTCGTCTCGGTCGTCACCGGCAGGCAGACCTGACCCGCCGGGTCGACGCCGGGTACGACGACAAGCCCTAGCCGGCCGTCGGCATCGACGGTCACCCCATCGGCGCCGAGGCCGGGCCATCCGTCGCCGGTGTTGAAGAACCGGTAGGTCGGACGCTGCGTCGAGGTGGTCACCATCAGCCCTCGACCCCCACCCATGCAACGTGCCAGCCCAACTGGACCGTCAACATCTGCGGGAAGTTGGGGTCGTGGACAACCTCCTCCGGATTGAGCAGCACCGTATTGTCGCCCTGCCCCGCGTAGCCCTCGAGCGGCAGGATCACCCGGAGCTCGAAGCCGGACGCTCCGGCTCCGGCCACGTCCGGATAGCCCTCGACGACAGCACGCTGACCACCCTCGATGCCGAACTCGACATCCCTGGGACCGATCACGTGCGCGACGTACCGCGGAGTCGCGCCGAAGCCGGCCTCAGCCGTACTCACCTGGGTCGACACCCCGATCGGCGACGTGTCGTCGGGCCAGAATCGCCAGATGGTTCCACCGGGCGGCGTCTGTCCAGAGAAGACATAGGGAATCTCCTCGGGCATCGCGTTGCGCCGCTCGGCGCCTGATACGTCACCGGCGAGCCGGCATCGCTGCACCGCCACACTGGCCAGTACGACGTCGAGACCCGGCCGGAACGCGCTGCCCGGCATCCGGTCGTTCGGGTCCTGCCAGCGCAGGTTCACGGTCTCCGGCCGCCGGACCGCACCCGACGTCCCGCAGACTCCGGTGCGTTCCTCTGGGGAGATGTCTTCGTCGTCCAGCCAGGACACGGTGAGGAAGTACGTCGCGGGCTCACCCTTGGCGTCACCGGCGACCGCCGGGACCGGAAGGATCTGTTCATCGGTCAGGATCAGCTCGTGGCCCTGACTGTCGAGGGCGAATCCCGCTCCCACCACCACCTGGCTCTCATCGGTGCGCCCGGTGACCGAGTACCCGGTGGCCAGCCCCCAGTTGTGCAGACTGCGGTTGTGGAGCCAGGAGAGCTCACGGTGGTAGGAAGTCAGCGCGCCGAGATCGGCCGCCCGCAGCTGCTGCCCCGCGAAGAAGGCCGGCCTGGTCAGGATCGGGATGTCGTTGTTCGTGGTCACAGCGGTCCTCCTGCCGGGCCGGCAGTCCGGTTGATGAGAGACGAGCCCGGTGCCGCCCGGCCGGACCAATCGATGCCGACCCAGTGCACCGGCACGGGGTTGAGGTCGATCCGGATCGAGGCCCGGAAGGCGAACCGCTCGGGCAGGCCGTGGCGTACCGTCAACCGGAACCGCGTCCGGCTTCGGTCCCACACCTCCAGGAACGGGCCCTGGCCGTACGGCAACTGGTCAGCCAGCACCTCGCGGGCCGAGACCAACTCGCCGGCGTCGCCGGAGTTGAACCCCGAGGTGTCCCCCCACGGGTGTGCACCAAGAGCGACGAGGTAGGTCGTGTCCGACGAGGTGAAACCGCCCTCATCGGTACTCACCGAAAGGCTCCACCGGCGATGATCGCTGCCCTGGTCGAGCTCGACGACTCCCTGCCGGATCGTCCCGCCCGCGATGTGCGGGCGCGCGAGTCCGTGCGCCGTACGTCGGGTGGACAGGTCGAGGTCGTCCGTTCCACCGTCGGGGTTGACCAGGATCCGCGCCAGCGGCAGGTCGAGCCCGAGCCGGACGCCTTCGCCGTACCGGGACGGGCGGATCGCATTACCGTTCCGGTCCTGCACCGGGCCCGCGTCGGCCCACCGCAGCAGCGGGCGCTCCTCGTACACGGCCGATCCGGTCAGGCAGGATCCAGCCGGGTCACGGCCGGCCCGCAGGTCTTCGAGGCCGGCCCATCGCATCACCAGATCGAACCAGTGGCTGGTCCCGTCGTTCGACGGCTCCGGCGACGGCACCGCGATCGAACCCGCGCTGACCAGTTCGCGGCCGAGCCGGTCGTAGGCCAGTCCCGGCGCGACCGTGATCTGGCCCCGGCGGGAGTACAGATCGATCCCGAAGCCCAGCGCGATTCCCCAGGCATCATGCACGATGCTGGTGTGCAGCCTGCGGGTGAAGGCCTGCCGGCCGTGCTGGTCCGCGAGGTCCCCGGCCTCCAGCCGCTGCCTGTCCAGCCAGGTGATGCGCCGGACCGCGGCCGAATCCGTGCTGCTCATCTCAGCTCACCTCCACCTGATGCTTGCCAGAGGCAACCAGCATGGTCGGCGCGACCGCGACGTTGCCGCAGCCGCCGGGCAGCGGTGGGCACCCGGGACTGACTGCGGTCAGCTCGAGGCCGGCCACGTAGTCCACGCCGGGGACCGAAGCCACGACCTGCAGCACCTCACCGCGAACGACGTCGCGCCCGAACGGCCAGCCGAGACCGGCCGGTCCCCCGGACAGCGGATCGAGGAAGGCCGTCAGCGCAGCCGTCACGTCGTGCTGGACCCGATCGCGATCCGCACCCTCGATCGCCGCGACGGACGCCGCCACCGCCACTTCGACGTACCGCGGGCCGACCACGAGCAACTTGCTCCCGAGAGTACGGCGGGCCGACAGGTACGACCGGACGGTACGGAGCAAACCCGGAGTGGGTTCGGGACGCGACGCCGGCACCGACGGCACCACCACGACGGCCACTGTTCCGGGCGCTGTCAGGCACGGGTGTCCGGTGTCGAGCGCGGACCACGCGCGGGCGCGCGCCACCGACGTACCCGGAACTCCACGGGCCAGCCGCTCGAAGTCGACGAGTGTGCCGGCCCGGTCGGGGGCAGCCCGGCCGAGGACGGCCTCGGGGGCCACCTGATCGAGCGACGGCGGGGAGCCGGTCGCGAGCTCGAGGAGCCGTTCGTGCGCCCACAATTCTTCAGCGGCGAGGCCTTCGGCTTCGGCGAGATCGCCCGCGTCGGATCCGGGCCGGACCGAGGACGCGACCAGGGTGATGGTCACGTCCGCACGGATGAGGCCGAGATCTGTCGCCGGGCCGAAGACGGCGTGGTTGCGGGGATCATCGGCCAGTTCCCAGGTTGCCGGCGGGCCTGGCGTCCCGGAGGCACCGGCCGTCAGGTCCGCGCTGACCCAGGCGTGGTGTCCACCCGGCAACGTGCGACCGTGGTCGCCGTCGCCGAAGGTGAGGGTCCCGGTGACCGGATCAACCGTGTACGCCGCATCCTTCGCCGTACCCGAATCGAAGTCGGCGACGGCGGACCACCGTTGCTCCGTCGCGCCGTCGGAGTCCGTGGTCCAGACGCTCAGCGAGGCCGGCAGAATCGGCGCGCCGGGGACGACGACGATCGTCTCGGCCGGCTCGCCACGAAGCGGCCCGACCCGCTGCACGGTCAAGGACAGTTCGCCTTCCACCAGACCGATCGGCGGGCGCCAGCCGACCACGGTGCAGAGAACGCCATCTGTTGCCGGCTGATCGAACCGGACCACCCGGTTGGTGCGGTCGAGACTGATCCGTACCCGGCCACGCCACCCGACGACCGGCGTGCCCGCGGGAAGCTCGACCCCCGGCGCGACCGGGAGCGATGAGTGGGCGGAAACGGCCTGTACGACGGGGACCGCATCACCGACGACCGCGGACACCTTCGGCCCAGCGTCCGGCCGGCCTTCGGAAAGCCGGCATCGCAGCCAGCGAAGCGGGATCGTCACCGCGCCGAGGACGGAGCCAGGCCAGCTCGGCGGTACTTCGATCCGGGCGGCACCGCTCAGCGTCAGCGCACGAGTGTCGTCGACGACAGCACTCGCGGGAAACGCCCGCCAGGTCTCGCCGTCGTACCACTCCCAGACGGTTCGGCAACCGTGGTGCACGCGCGGGTCGATGTCGGCCGTCGCCATCGCATCCCGCTCCGCGTCGGCATCATCGGACTCGCTCACCACCAAAGCGAGGGTGAGCACCTCCCCCGCCACGAGCGAGGGGTCAGCTTCGAGGCCGACGAGCAGCGCTGCCTCGGTCCGCCCGTCCGGGTCGTCACCGAACGCGGCGATCGGCTGGCCCGCGCGCAGGTCCGCCGACCGGTCGATCATGTGCGACGAGCCGTCGGCGAGAGTGCCGGCGACCTGGACCGCCGCCACCGTCAGCCCCGTGATGGTGACCTCACGGTCAAGCCGGTACAGCAGCGGAGCGTCACCCGGCGCTTGCCGCGCCGAGAGTATGGTCCCCGCCGGAAGGTGCCGGGGTACGCCGGAGATCGTGCTCAGCGCTATCGTCGCGACGGCCGGCCTCGGTGGTGAGGCGCTGAGCCCGACGAGAGCCAGGAACTTCCGCCGGAAGCGATCGGTCACCCTGTTCACCCGGTACAGATCGGCCTCGATCACCCACGCCAGCAGGTCGAGCAGTGTCATCCCCGGGTCGGAGACGTTGTGGTCCGTCCAGCCAGGTGCGTACCTCGGGATCAGGGCGCGGCCTTCTTCGACGAGGTCGGCCCAGCGGCGGTCGTCGAGGTTCGGCAATGGGAGTGGCATGTCAGCTCTCCCCTCCCGCGAGCCGCAGCACCAGCGGGCCACAGACCACGATCCGCTCCGCCGGTACGGCGACCACGTCGCCCCGAGGGATACCGTCGGCCAGCAACTCGACGGCATCCAGGTGGTCGACGCCGGGGAGCAGCTCGATCAACCGAGCGACGTCGGACAGGTGGACGTCCCGCCCGAACGGCCAGCCGCGGCCGTCCGGGCCACCGCCGAGCGGGTGCAGGAAGGCGGTCAGCGCCGAACTCACCGCGGCGATCACCACGCCGCCCTGGTCCAGGTCCACCGGCACCACGGTGGCCGAGACGCCGACCGGGTGGTACTGCGGTGACACCACCGTCACCTGGCGACCCATCGATGCCGGGCAGCGGGCGCGCAGGTAGTTCTCGACCTCCCGGCGCAAACCGAACGACGGAATCGGCCGCGGGTCGAAACTGTGCGGAACGATCGCTATCCGCACCCATCCCGGCGCCGGGCGACCCGACGAGTCCGTACATGGCAGGGCTCGAGCGACAGCCACTGCGGGCGATGCCTCCTGCGCCAGTGCCTCGTAGTCCGCGGGGGTCACGGCCTGCACCCGGCTGCGGACCAGGCCCGAACCGCGCGATGCGACCGCGTCCACGGTCTCGTTGTCCGCACCGCCTTCCGCCGCACGGACGTTGGACACGGACGTGGCCAGGATCCCCGAGAGCAGTTGCGAGATCGCCCCGGCCGGAACGTTGCCCTGGGCGCCGCCACCGGAGAGGTAGCTCGCCAGCCGCACGTTGTCGGTACCGGCCGGCGGGATGCGGCCGTGCCGGTCGTCACCGAAGACGATCCGGCCCTGCGACCGCTCGATCACGTAGTGCCGGTCGCCCGGACCGGAGAAGTGCAGGTTCGGTTGCTCCACCCAACGGACCCACACCTCGGTCGTCCGGCCCGTCCGTGGATCGGTGACCAGGCGAAGGGCATCGTCGCCCAGCCCTGCCGCCACCGCCTCGGCGCGGAGAATCTCCTGCTCGACATCGGCGCGAGCGCCGGACAGCTCGCGGATCTCCAGCACCTGCCCCGGCAGAACCGGAGTCTGCCGGCACGTCACGGCCTGTCCCGGTTGCCCGGTGCCGCCACCGAGGACCTCGCCTCGGATGGTCTGCACCTGCGCCACCCACGCGGCGTTGAGGAACACCCCTCCGAGCTCGGCCCGTCGCGGCTCGCCGTCGATCCGCAGTCTGGCCCGCAACCAGGCATCGCGCGGAGTGCCGAACCTCGGCAGGCCCGCGATGGTCAGGAAGGCACGGGTGTACACCTGGGTGAGTGGCCTCGTGAACGTCACCGTGGAGCCATGGATCCCGGCCACCGTGACGGTCTCCGACGCGGAGTCGGTGAAGACGGTGACCAGGTCTCCGGCGCGGAACGACGACGCGGCCACCTCGTCGACGAGTTCGGCGGTCGTCAGGGTTGCGGTGAGTACCGACACCAGCGGCGGCGGTACCGAGCCTGGCGAGGCGACTGCGACCATCCCGGGCAGCGCCAGATTCGCCGTCTCGTCCCGGACCGTGACAGCCACCCATTCCGTTCCGTTCCAGTGCTCCCAGACCAGTCCGGGGCCGCTGATGAGCCCTTCGGTCTCGGCCACGTCGAGGTACATGCTGACGATGTCGGCCGGCAGTCTGCGGTCGAATCCGAAGTACAGGGTCGGTGTCATGTCGCGCACCGGGACGAACGGCTCGAAGGCCGAGCCGCGGTCCCTGGCCGCCGCGGTGTGATCGATGTAGCTGAAGTCGTTGTAGGCGAGGCACGCCTCGGGCACGACTTGCGGCGAGCGATAGACGTAACCGCCCCGGAGGCTGCCGAGAACCGGTGGCCTCGGCTCGACCACGCGGAAGTCGTGGTCGGCGCCGCCCGCGTCCTCCCACTTGGTGGTCAGCGTCGCACCGAAGGTCTGGTTGGCGATCCGGAAGCGGATCCAGGGCGCTTCCAGGCCGGCGATCTCGGCCGTCGCGACGTCGGCAGGCACGGTGAAGGTGATCAGCTTCTGCCAGACCGTGGTGAACAGCCCGAGTGCAGTCGACTCGGCGATGCCCAGGTCGGACCAGCCGCGCCCGTCGAAGTACTCGCCCACCACTGTCGGCGTCAGTTCGGAGACCGTCACGCCGGTCGGCGCGGTGGTGAGCCGGCCGGTGCTGGCCGCCACCGAGAGCAGGCTGACCGTGGCCAGCGGCTTGGTCATCGCCTCGGCCAACGAGATCGCGAAAACGCTGCCGGTCTGCGGGTTCTGCCCGAACGGGAAGAAGGTCGTGGTCAGGTCCACGGGCAGCCCATCGTTCACCGCCTTGTCGAGGGCCAGGCCGCTGAAGTCGGTGACCAGGAAGTACATACTCGCGCCCTTGGTGGGCGAGATGGTCTGGACCAAGGTGGTGTAACCGGGGACAGTGACCTGCACCGTGTAGTCGTGGAAATCGACGCCGTCCCACTGGGCCGAGCCGGAGGCGAGGCTCTGGGTCGGGAACGGCTCGTCCGGCTTGCCGGGATCGGACAGTACGGCGAACGCGTCGGACAGGTCGATCCCCTGGCCCGACAACCCGGATGAGGACAGCCAGATCTGTCGCTCGCGGCCACCGTCCGGGCCGGCCAGCCTGATCACACCCATGCTCGGGGCAACGACCGAGCGGAGGCGGACCCGATCGACGGCGGGTCGCGCACCGGCCCTGTTCGGCGGGAGCGCGGCGGCGAGGCGACCGCGGATCCAGTGTGATTCGATACCGGCGACGGTGCGGGGTTCGGACGTCGAGCAGTCGGCCACCAGTCGGACCGTGCCGCTCCGGGTCAGGCCGAGGGTTCCGTCGACGCTGTCGCTGTTGATGGCGGTCGCCACCGGCACGAAGGACTTGAAGCCACGCCACGTCTCCCCGTCCCAGTACTCCCAGACCATGTCCATCGGCGCCGGCGCCACCTGCGACAACTCCAGCGTCACCTCGACCGTCACGGCGCCCGACAGCGCCAGCAGGGTGCGATGGGCCAGGTAGAGCTCATGCGGTACCGGACTCAACGGATCGAACAACGTGAAAGGCGATCCGGACCGGGCCGCGGCGCCGTGATCGGCCCAGGAGTCCTGGCCTGGCCAGACGGCAGCCACCTCGACCAGCCGCGCAGCACACAGACCGGTGTCGGCCTCGGTCTCGAAGACCAGCGGCTCCACCCGGTCCGCGACCGTGGCAGCTACCTGGGACCCAGCCGGTGCGCGGGTGTCTCCACCGCCCGGCGGAAGGCTGAACACCACCGGCGCGCGAGCGGGCTTCGCCGGCAGCAGGGAGACGCCGAGCAGATCGAGGAAGGCCAACCGGCTCTTGTCCGGAGCCCGATCGAGCCGGTCGCCGAGGGTGGACAGGAAGCGGGCGTAGGCGCGCACCAGCGCCGCCCCCGGCCCGTACCCCACCGACCAGCCCGGCTCGAACCCCGGCAGCCGCTGCAGCAGGTCGGCGTACACCTGGTCGGGATCGTGCGGACCGACGACGGGAACCCGGGTCATCGTTCACCGCCCTCGAGCAGGTAGAAGGGGTAGACGAGGTTGTAGAAGGTGTTGGTGGACCTGACCAGATAGGACACCTCGATATCCATCCGGCTGTCCTGCCGGGCCGCCCGGACGACGACCTCGCGAACGTCGATCCGGGGTTCCCAGGTGGCCAGCGCCACCTCGACGCGATGCCGGGCCAGCGCCATCGTCGTCGTACTGAGTGGCTCGAACACGAGGTCGCGCAGGCCCGCGCCGAACGTCGGCCGCATCACCCGCTCCCCCGGCGAGGTACCGAGAATGATCCTGATCGCCTGCCGGACGTCCTCCTCGTAGGCCGCGACGCTGACGTCGCCGTTCGGCCCGGCCGACGGCGGAAAGGCCCAGCCCACCCCGAGGAAGGCCTGCTCCTGTCCGGGTGCCACGTCAGCCTCCGATCAGCACGGTCGGCGCACCGGCGACGATCGGCGCGCCGCATCCGGCCATGTCACCCATCCGCAGCGCCGGCCGGGCGCCGATGAGGACGGTGGTGCTTCCGGTCGGGAAGGGGCTCGGTGGATGCGGGCCCGCGGTCGGCGGCATCGAGCAGGCATGCATGTCACCGACCACCGCAGCGGGCATCCCGGCGATCAGCACGTTCGCCACCCCGGGACCGGTGACGGTTCCGGGGTGGGCGGTCGGATCGCCCACCCGGGCTGCGAAAGCCATCGGAACTCCTAGTTGATCTTCACGACGGAGCCGGTCAGGCTGCAGGCCCCGCCGGCGCTGAGACTCACCGCGCCGGAGCCGGTCAGCGAGACGCTGGTGCCGCTGGTGGACACGGCCCCCGTACTCGTCACCGTGACCGCCGGTGCGGTGATCGTGACCCCGGCCGGACTGAGCACCAGCCGGGTCGCACCGCACTGCAGGGTGATCATCGTGTTGCTGGCCAAGGTGATCCCGGGCGGCAGGCCGGGCGCGGCCTGGGTCATGTCCGGCGTGGTGATGGTGATCGCGGGCGGCGCCTCCCGGAAGGCCACCTGGTTGCCGAGCGGTGTACGGATCGCGCGGATCTGCGGCAGCGGGCTGGGCAGCGGTGGCGGAGTGGTTGCGTTCCACAGGCACCCCAGGATGTACGGCGCGTTGACGTCACCGTGCTCGAAGGCAACCAGAACCTCGTCGCCCAGATCGGGAATCATGTACTGGCCGGACAGGAGCCCGGCCATCGGCGTCGCGACCCGCGCCCAGGCGGCGAGATCGGCGGAGTCGATGAACGGCACCTGCACCTTGACCCGGCCGAGCATCAACGGGTCGGTGGTGAGGATGACCTTGCCGACCACGACGCCGTAGAACTTCTTGTGCAGTTCGTCCTGCTCGCTCGCGCGGGCGTCCAGCACCTCCTCGATCATGGCAGGATCTCCTTGCAGACGTCGAAGTTCGTCCGGTAGCCGCCGGTGTCGATCGTGTGGGTGGCCGCGGTGATCCGGTAGTCGCCGCTGAAGTCAGGCCCGAGCCCTTCCAGCCGGATCACGGCGCCGGCCCGGATCGCCGGATCACCGATCGCCGAGGCCGAGCCGGTCAGCCTGCTGTTCAACCGCCGCCGCAGATCGCTGTAGATCCGCAACGCGCTGGTGGTGATGTCGGCCGGAGACGCGATCGGCTGATCGATGACGGTCAGCGCCGGTCCGGAGAACGGCAGGCCGGCGGCCGCGGCGACACCGGGCAGGACCGAGACCCCCAGCGTCTCGCGGTCGAAATCCCAGAACACCGTGACCAGGAAGTCGAGCGGGATCTCCCGCAGGGTGAACTTCATCGAGACCCCGGCCACCTGACCGACCGTGCTGATCCGCGGAGCGAAGTCGAGCAGCGACTGGCCCCACGCGAGCGTCATCCGGGGCGTGTACTCCTTCAGGAACCGGGACAGGTAGAGAACGTTGCCCTCCACCCAGAAGTCGGCGTCGTAGGAGTTGGCGATCTCGGCCAGGAACTGCAGGTCACTCTGGCCGCGTTGCTTGCGTCCGCTGCCACCGAACACGAAGTTGAGCGCTGCGATCGCCGTCGACGCCCCGATGATCGTGGGGTCGATCGAGGGCAGCAGCAGGTTCTCCGCGGCCAGGATGGACGCGATCAGGAAGTCGGGCAGCAGACCGAAGCCGCGGGCCGCGGACCCTTGGGCGAGCCGGTGCAGGTGGTCGTGCGCGATCAGGGTGACCGATGGCATCCCGCCGTTCGGGAAGCTCATCGTCAACCCGGTGAGGTCGCCTTCGAAGACCGGCTCGAGCGGGGACCCGGCATAGCCGAGCGACAGGTTGACCGCATTGTCCAGGTCGAGCAGCCCCGGTGGCAGACCGGTCACGCCGACCGGACCGATCCGTACGCCGGTCGGGACACTGAAACCGAGCCCGCGCACGTGTTCGCGCAGCCAGCGCAGGTCCGGGTTCGCCAGACCGACCTCGACCCGGTCCGCGGCCTGGCGCCCGTCCTGATAACGCACGCTGGTGACCGCCGTCCGCAACGGCGCGGGCAGTGGGCTGCCGTTGATCGTGATCGCGTAGTCCGGCGCGTAGCGCGGGCTCAGGGCAACGGTCATCAGCGCATCACCACACCCGACGCGAGGTCCGTGTACGGCAAGCGCGGCACGGACAACGCCGTACCGGCGACCAGCGCGAGCGGGTCGTCGATCCGGTTGGCCACCGCGATCGGCCGCCACTGAGTCGGGTCCGCGTACACATCGGCAGCGATCGCGGCCAGCGTCTCGCCCTGGCCGACGACGCGGACCTTGGTGTAGTCGGCGGTCTCCCGCTTGATCTCCTTGGCCTCCAGCTCGGCGTTGGTGAACTCGTTGAAGGTCACCTGGATCCGCGCACGGACCGGGGTCCCGTCCGGCAGGAACATCACGAACCGCTGCGCGGCCCGCGCGAGTACACAGGTGAAGGTCAGGCTCCCCCAGGTGAACAGGGCGATCGGGGGCGCGTGCGTGGTCGGGTCGATGTTCATCAGGTCGGTCACCTGGGCGACCAGTGCTCGGACGTCGTCCCCGGCCGCGTTGACCACCCGGGTGCCATCGCTATGCGCCTCGTAGGTATCCAGGAACAGTTCCATATCGAGGGTCTGCATGCCGCCGTGGACGAACTGCAGGAGAGGTGCCGACAGCCCTGGTATCGCTGCCTGTGCGTAGGTGACGTCCCGGTTGACGGTGTACTCGCCGGGGTTGAACATCACCGGCGTACGGCGACCGGTGACGGTGTTCGTCAAGGTCGCCTTCTCCAGTCCACTCATCGCCAACCCCTCCCGGTGCGTTCGAGGTGCGCGAGCAGGCGCCGGTCGATGGCGGCCACGACTTGGTCGGTCAAGCGTTCGACGTCGGCTGGGGGCGGCGGACCCGGGTTCTGCGGGGCTCGCGTCCACGGCGCTGCATCCGTGATCTCCCAGCCGGGCACGGCCGGCGGTGTCTGCGGGACCGCGGCCTCGGTGGTTGCACTACTCCCCCGTCGCAAGGTTGTTGGTACGGGCGGAAGCACTGCGTGACTGCGCGCCGGAGGTGTCACGGCCAATGGCTGACGGGTGATCTGCGAGCTCAATACCTTGGACACCACAGTCCGCGCGGATCGCTCGACCGTTCTGGCCGGCAGCGTCCGTACGGCGACAGTGTCTGTCCAGGAGTGGACGGTCGTGTGCCGGGTCGCGACCGCGGCAATCGTTCGAACCGTTCGGACCTCTCGGATCTTCGAGGGATGCCTGGCCAGAGCCGGCATCGATTGATTGCCTGGCGCAACAATAGTCACTCGGACGGCCGGCCGGATCGTCCACTGCGACATACGCCGCTGATCGACCTGGTGGAGGCTCCGGTCGATCCGCACGCCAGGTAGCCGTCGCAGTGATGAGGGCAACGAGTGCAGCCGCGCGACGGTTCGCCGGTGCTGGTCGACCAGGCGCCGGGTGAAGGCGTGGTGTCGATTCACGGTTGCTCACTCCCTCCGGTCGTCAGCGTTCGCCCGGTCGTTGAGAGCGGACACCTGGGTCGTCCACAGCCGCCGATCGCGGTGCTCGAGTTCCATCAGTTCGTCGTGCGGCCAATGCAGGTGGTAGCTGAGGAAGGCCACCTCCTCGATCAGCTGATCGACGGGGTAGCCACGGATCCCCCCAGGCCGTCCACCTCCAGCTCGAAGCTCTGCCGGCAGTTCGGGCAGCTCACCGATCGGCTCCGGTCGTCGACCCGATTGACCTCGTTGTAGAGGTCCTGCAGATGGGCGAGATCGGCCGCGAACAGACCCTCGATGACCTGCGGAGTGACGGTGTCGACCCCGTCGAGCGCGGTGACGACACGCGACATCAGGATGACGACGAGGTACGCCGGGTTCTTCTGCACCCGTGGATCGCGCAGTGGCAGGATCTCGTCGGCAGCGGTGGCCAAGCGCATCGTGCCCGTTCGCCGCAACGCGCCGTCGGCGTCGATGTACCCCATCGGCAGGGTGAACTCGTACTCGGTCCGGAACATGTCAGCCTCGCTCGAGTCCCTCGTGCGCGAGTTCGAGTGTTTCGATCGCGACATCGTTGCCCTTGGCAGAGAACTCCCCGGCCGACCACTTCGTCGGCCAGGCGTCCCGGAAGTTCCACCGCGCCTTCTCGGCCCCGGTCAGGTCGGTGATCACGATCGAGCCGCTGCGCCGGTCGGGCGTGCCGCGGACGATGCCGAGCAGCCAGTCGTACAGCTCGCTGTCGTCGGTGATCCCCCGCTTGAGCGTGATGTTGCCGTACTTCGTCGGTCCTGGCAGTTTGCGCATCGTCGTGTTGTCCCCGCCCTCGCGGTACTCGTGCACGTCGATCGTGGTGTCGAACCCGCTCGCATCGGCGAAGCCGGCCCTGGTGATGCCGTCGATCTCCACCAGGAAGGTGAAGTTGGCGTACGGGTCGATCCGTTGCCCGGTGGCCATCGGTGTCTCCTCTTCTCAGCTGGCATTAAAGCGGTACGAGGGTCAGGACTCGCTCACCTCGGCACCGCCGTCCCAGATCCCGATTCGCAGCACGATGAACTCCGCGGGGTAGGTCGGGACGACGCCGACCTCGATGTACAACCGGCCGAGTGACCTGGTCGACGGCGGGTTCAGTACCTCGTCGATCCGCACGTAGAACGCCTCCTCCGGCTTCGCGCCGAACAGCGCGCCGTCCTTCCACACCTGGGTCAGGAAATTGGTGATGGTCCGCTTGAGTCGCTGCCACAGTTGCAGGTCGTTCGGCTCGAACACCGACCCGCGGATACCTCGTTCGATCGATTGCTCGAGGAAGACGAACAGCCGGCGGATGTTGACGTACTGCCAGTTGCGATCGAGATCCCCGGCGGTCGTCCTTGCCCCCCACACGACCGGCTGCGCCTGGCCGGGGAAGATCCGCAAGGCGTTGATGCCGAGCAGGTTGATCGGCCCCTGTTCGGCGTTGCTGAGCAGGGATTCGACGCCGAGCGAGCCTCTGATATTGGTGTTCGCCGGAGCCTTGTGCACACCCCGCGTCTGATCGGTGCGCGCGTAGATTCCCGCGATGTGACCGGCCGGCGGCCAGAGCTCGGCGACTCCGGTCGCGGGGTTACGCACCTGGATCCAGGGGTAGTAGAGCGCCGCGAAACCCTTGCTGGACCGGACCGTGGCGAACTGGTCGGTGACGGTCTCGATACTTGCCGCTGGCAATGAGTCGAGCAGCGCGAACCGGTCGTACAGACTCTCGCAGTGCCCGACAAGAGCGGACTGGAGGTTGGGATCCGTGGCGCCGGGCACCACGACGAGCGAGATGTCCTGCCGAGCACCCAGCGGGTCGAGGTACGTGCTCGGACTGTTCAGCAGCTTCTGCCACGAGGCGGCCCGATCGTCGGCCACACCACCAACGAGCGGGTAGGTGCCCGGTGCCGGCCGGGAGTCGGCCGGCGCGGCCTCCTCCGGATTGGTCAGCCTGACGACCGAAGAATCGACCACAGTTCCCCAGTACGTCGGATGCCGCGAATCCACACCGAGACGCGGGTACGTGGTCGAGGCGCCGGCCGATCCGTCGAACACGACCAGGTCGAACTCCGCGCTGGTCAGCACCGGTGGCGTCTCCGGGTCGGTCAGCCCGTACGTGCTGGTGAGGCCGGGAGCATCGAGCGCGATGATGTCGCCGCCCGACGATGCCACCCGCACGTACTCGGTCGTCGCACCGGCGGTGATCGCCAGCAAGGTGCCGGGAGGAACCACCTGGTTGAGTGCCACAGTGGCCGGCGAGACGACTCGCAGCCGCCGGGCTCCGAGCGGGAGATCGGCGAGGCGCAGAGTGCCTCCCGTGTAGTCGTCGGTGCCGATCAGCGCGCCGGCCAGCGTGATCGTTGCGCCAGAGACGCCCTGGATCGTGCCGGGTGACTCCTTGGTGCCGACCTTGGCGATGACACTGTCGCCAGGACTGAGTCCGTGGTTCGCATCACTCATCGCCAGGACGGTGCGGCTCGTCATCGTCGTGATGGCGGCGGGTGCTGCACTCGCCACGACGAGAGCGCCGGTGATCAGGCCGTTGGTGAAGTCCGGCGTACTGGGCAGCGCGGTCGTCAGTACGACGCTGTCGGCAGCCACGGAGGCCACCCGCCGGGTGACTCGCTCGGCTCCCTTGACCACTGTCACGAAGCTGCCCGCCTCGAACGGGGCCGAGGTCGCGACCATCAATGTCTTGCGGGCGTTCTTCACTTCTGCGATAGGCAAGCCGCCTACCTTGGCCAGCGCGTCGTCGACCCGGCTTGAGTCGGTCACGGTGACAGTGACAGTGTCCCCGGCCGGTCCCTCAGCCACAGCGATCGCGGTCAGCGCGACACCGGTATCGCGGTCAGGCAGGTCAGCCGCGGACTCCTCCGCGTCCGAGACCCGGACGACGTAGGCCGTCGTACCGCCGTTCAGGAAGAAGCCGTACGCGCCCTGGGCCAACCAGGCCTCGGGCCCGGACAGGAACCCGCCGAAGACCTCCTGGAACTTGTCCCAGCTCTGGATCAGAGTGGCGGTGTTCCGCGGTCCTTTCTCGGCGACCCCGAGGAACGCGGCCGTGCTCGTACTCACCCCTTCGATCGGGGCCGCCGGACCGAACTCCTCGATGTACACGCCTGGATAGGAAACCTGGACAGCCATGGGTGCTCCTCGGCGCCGCCCTACGGGACGGCGATGTCGTATCGTCCGAGCGGGTCGGGGACGTTGATCGCGACGCTGTGGCTTGGGACCCCCGGAGCGCTCACCTGGAGGACATGTGGTACCGGGCGGAGCCCGGCGAACGTGAACCGCCCGTCGGCGCCGGTGTCGACCGACTGCAGCAGGACGTCGTCACGGCGGATGCTGACGGTCGCGTCCTCGAGTGCCGCGTCGGCCTGCGTCACGGTGCCCGCGATCTGGACGAACACCTCGGCCGTCGCGGGATCGTCGCCCTGCCTGAACTCGATGATCCGCGTCGTCACCATCGGCCCGCTGACCTCGGTGCGCAGCCCGACCGGGACCGTGACGATCAGCCAGATCGCCGGCCTCCAACGGATACCGGTCCCCATCGATCCCCAGAACTCCGCCAGCTTGAGGAACCCCTCGGGCGGTACCACCTCGACCGGGAGCGAAGTCTCGGCGATCAACGGATCGAGGTCCTTGAAGGCCTGCGAGTCCCTCGGGTAGATCGTCGCGGGGACCAGTGGCATCGACCGCAGCAGCGCGGCCAACGCGTCGTACAGCAGCTTGTGCTCATCCAGAGTGGGCTCGGTCGCCGGCGTGACCGTTGCCGGGCTCCACGCCGACACCAGGTAGTGGCAGTCGACCCGCACCGGGTCGGGAGTCCGCGTCGGGCCTTGCGATCCGCTGCCGCTGATCCACTCGTTGGAACGCAGGTCCCGCCGCTCCCGGACGTCGAAGAGGTAAACGTTGAGCGCGTTCACCCGCAACTGGCTCACACTCGCCAGCCACGCCTCATCCGGCGGCTGAAAGCGCACCTGCTCCTCACCGCTGACACCGGGCACCCCCGCCATCAACACAGTCCGCAGCAGATTGTCCACCTGATCAAGCACCCGCCGATCATGCGCGACCCCCCGTCATCCTGCCGTGACCCCACCGTCTTCCCGACGTCATTCCTGGTAGAAGAACGGGTCGTAGTCGGCTTCCGACGGGCGGTACGGCAGGACTCCTGCTCGCGCCTTCGACGCGCCACCCAGATGGGGGATCTTGCTGTGCATGGCGGTCGGCACCAGCGACATCGTCTCGACATCGGGCTCGTGGTGCCACGTGTGCGGCCCGTCCAGCACCTCGCCGAAGTTGTCCGGCACCCCGCCCTTCTCCCACTGCTCGATATGCGTGACGTTCTTCCAGCGGCCCTTGTACTGGCGCATCAACGAGCGGCGAGCCGGCGGGAAGTCCTTCTTGTCCACACCCTTCATCTTCACGATGGCTTGTTCCTCGGCGAACGGCTTCATGACCGGCTCGCCGTTGATGTACTTGATCGGCTCCGAACCGGTCGCGCGGTTGACGTCGGGATCGAACGACACCCAGTCGCCCTCGCCCGGTATCTCGCTGTCCCAGGCACCGTCGCTCTCGGGCAGCCGGCGCGGCCCGGCCACCGGCGTGTCTTCGTAGGTTCGGGCCGCCTTACCTCGCTCCATCCGTGCGCCCTTGCCGCCGAGGAGATCCAGGGCGTCCTTGTCGACGTACGGATCGCCGGTCAGCCGTTCGAGGTAGTTCTCGGTCCGATCGGCGATCTGCTGGGCGCGGGCCGGATCCTTGCGCGCCGTCCTCCGGATGCGTTTGATCAGCGGGTCGATCTTCGCGCGCATCGCCGGTGTGTAGTCGTTCTCGAGCCGGTCGAGCGACTCGTCCAACGCCGGATCTCCGGTCGGCTTCGGCGCCTTCTTCGGCTTGGCGGCTGTGGTCTTGGCTGCCTTGGGCTTGGTGGTCGTGGTCTTGGCCGCCTTGGGATTCGGGGCCTTGGGTTGGGTGGTGGGCGGGGCTGCGGGTGGTTGGGGTGTGGGCGCGGCCGGGGGTTCGAGGGCGGTGGTCGGTGGGGCGGTCGGTTCGGCCAGGGGCGGTTCTGGTGTTGCGGGTGGTTCGGCGGCTTCGGTTTTGGGCGTCTCTAGTTTCTCCACAGGCTCGGGCGTCTCTGGCTTCTTCACCAGCTCGGGCGTCTCGGGCTTCTTCACCAGCTCGGGCGTCTCGGGCGGCTTCGCCGGTTCCGGTGCCTTCGGGAGCTCTGGGGGCGGGCTGGGTTCGGGGGTCGTCGCGGTGGTTGGCTTGGTTGCGGCGGCGGGTTTTACGGTCTCGGGAGTGGGTGGGCGTTCGAGTACGTCGGGGGTCTTCAACGTCAGCGATTCGGCGGTCGGGGCCGGTGGCTTGGGGGTGGCGCGGAGGGCGTCGTCGGTCAGGCTTGCGGCGGCCTTGCCTGCCGCGGCCTCGACTGCGGCCGGCTTCTTCGCGATTCCGAGCAGCTTCTCGAGGAACGACTTCAGCGCCGTGATGGCCTCCTCGAACGGCTGCAGCACCGGGCCGAGGATCTTCTCCAGCGGTTTCAGCATCTTCCTCATCGCCGTTCCGAGAAACATCTCCACCGCGTCGATCGCCTTGCCCACTGTCGCCACCAGTTCGGCCGCCCTTCCCACGACGACGCCGGCGCCCTTGGCGACCCGTTCCAGCGCCACCGCGACCTTCGCGACTCCGGCCGCGATCTGCTCGACGGCATTGCCGACGCCCGACGTGAACAGCAGCAGCGCGATCTGGACGGCCACGAACCCCACGGCGTACCCGAGCTTGCTGCCGATCTGCGACCACGGGGTGTTGAGGACCGCGGCCTCGCCACCCTTCAGCATCGATCCGCTCCACTCCAGCGGCCCCATGGATCCGGGCTCTTCGGCCGGCTTCTCGGCCGGCTTCTCCGCCGGCTTCGGGGCGAGCGGCGCGGTCAGACTGTCGACCACCGCGGTGGCGCCTGCCTTGCCGAGGTTCCGGGCCTGCTGTTTGGCGAACTCGGCGAGGTTCCCCTGTGCCTCGAGGATCCCGACGATCGTAGCCGCGGGATTGTTCTTGGCGTTCTCCCAGGCGTCGCCGACCCGCGTTCCGATCGCGCCGACCTTGGTCGCCACCGCCTGGGCGTCGGCAGCCAGACCGCCGGGATCGGACAGCACGCTGGCCAGCATCCGGGGACCCAGCAGTTGGATCTTCTCGGCCAGCACCGCCAGGCTGAACAGGTCCGTGATCGGGCTGATGACACCCAGGACCAGTCCGGCGTAGTAGCCCTTGACGAGTTGCGCGACGTCGCCCGCCCCCATGCCGAGCATCGCCCTCAGGAAGTCGATGCCCTTGTTGCCGGTCCACAGCTGGGCGATCAGCTCCTCGGCGAAACCGATGACGGCGTGCTGGACCAGGTCCGCCGCAGTCGAGCGGACACCGAGCGAACCCATCACCTGGTTGACCATCTTCGACTGCAACTGCCTCATCAGCCGGCTGGACAGATCCCCTTGCTTGCTCTCGTCGCCGCCCGCGAAGCCGACGGGCGCGCCGGGACCGACGTCGACGTACCGGCGGCCCGCCAGCGCTCCCTCGACCGCCCGATCGGCGAGACCTTCGTTGGCAGCAGCCGGCGGCTGCCCAGGGCTCAGCCCACGGCCGCGTTCCTGTTGCACGCTGTGCGCGAGCTCGTGGACGAGCAACGGGAAGTTGTCGCTGCCGAGCACGATATGAGACCCCACCGTGTACGCCGAGGTGCCCGCCTCGCGGTTGGCCTGCTGGGCGTTCGATCCGGTGTGCAGGCGGACCGCGGACAGGTCGGAGCCGAAGGCCTGATTCGCCCAGCTCCGCAGTTCCGGGTCCAGCGGCGTACCCAGGTCGCCGCGCGACGGCGGGTGACTCTCGACCACCCGCGCGAACGCGGAGTTCCCCATCCTGGTGGCTGGTGGCTCTTGCCCGGACTCGGCCGGACCTGAGTGGCCGGGCTCGAGGTCCGCCTCGTCGAGTTCGCTGATCGGCGCTGTGCGGGTCCGGTTCATCGTCCCTCCTCCACCGACGAGCCCTCGATCGGTCGGCCGAGCTTCTGGTACTCGCGCCGTACGGCGTGCTCGACATGGTGCGCCTGCACCGTGTCGCCTTCGGTTCTCGCGAGGTACGCCGATGCGACTGCCACGTTCCGGATCTGGCCCCCGGACAGTCGGTGGCGAGCAGCCAGGCCCGGCAGGTCGAGGTCGGCCGCGAGGTTCACCTGGGGCGGGAAGACGCGCTGCCAGATCAGCAGCCTGTCCCGCTCGTCCGGTAACGGGAAATGGATGTCGAAGGCCAGCCGGCGCAGGAATGCCTCGTCGAGATTGGTCCGCAGGTTGGTGGCGAGGATCGTGACGCCGTCGTGCTCCTCCATCCGCTGGAGCAGGTAGGAGATCTCGACGTTGGCGTACCGGTCATGGGAGTCCCGGACCGCCGATCGCTTCCCGAACAAGGCGTCCGCCTCGTCGAAGATCAGCACGACATCGGCCGTCTTCGCCGCGGTGAAGATCCGGTCCAGGTTCTTCTCGGTCTCGCCGATGTATTTGCTGACCACCGTCGACAGCTCGACCCGCCAGAGCTGTAGACCGAGTTCCCCGGCGACGATCTGGGCGGCCGCCGTCTTGCCGGTACCGGAGGGCCCGCTGAACAGCGCATGCAGGCTGTTGCTCGTACTACCCCGCCGCATCCCCCAGTCGTCGAGCACCTCTGTCTGGAGGCGTACCCGGTTGCTCAACTCACGAAGCTGGTCGGTCGTGTCGCGCGGGAAGACGAGATCTTCCCATCGGTGGCAGAGCTCGACCTGCCGCGCCACCGTCGCCACTCCACGGGCCGCCAACTCCCCCGCGGCCTCCGCGGCCCGCCTGGGGCTGGAAACGGTCCTGTCCCCCAAGGTCGCGGACGTACGAGCCATCCGAACCGCGTCATCAATATCCGAGGTACTCAACCGATACGACCGCGCCAGGCTGTCGACCTCGTCTGCGGCCAACTCGAGCCCGACCTCCTGCGCTGCCGTGAGCCAGCGCGAGCTGCGGATCCGCAGGTCGGCAGGTGGGACCACGACGGGCAGGAATCCCATCGACAGCATCGCTGGACTGGTCTCCGGCGCGGTGACCACGACCAAGTCGAGCTCACCGAGGAGCTCGCACCACCGGTCGACATCGCATGACGGCGCGACGACCACCGCCTGCTGCCACCGCGCCTCACGCTGGATGAGTTCGGCATGCTGACAGCTCGTGGGGTCCACCGTGAGCATCGGCCGACCGCTGCCGGCGACCATCGCCTCGGCGACCTGCCGAAGCAATCGGCTGTCCCGGCCCGTCACCTGGACCCGCGCATGCTGTCCCTTCAGCAAGGTGGCAATAGCCGAAACCTGCGCTGCCACCGCCGAAGTCAGTGGCAGCGAACCGACGTCACCAACTGCCTCGGACAGCCGCGCAACGGAAGCCAGCCGCTCGTCGAGGTCCCCGCCGCCAAGGAAGAGCCGGCGGACCTGGCGGTCGAGCCGGAGCGGCTGTGCGATCAACGGCCAGGTTCGGTTGGCGTCGTCGCCCACCTCGATGAGGTGGTCGGCTCGGAGCCTTGCGCCACGGTCGAAGAGTTCGAGGCAGCTCAGCCGTTCCTCGGCATCTTGGCAGAAGAGATCGAGCACCAGTCCGACGGTCGGCTGCCGCCGGGTGACGTCGTCCTGTAGGTAGCCATAGATGCGCCCGTACTTTCCATCGATCTCGGGAGCGAGCGCGAGGAGCATCGCCGCGCTCTCCACGGAGCTCAGACCGAGGACCGGACCGAACTCCGCCGACCCGGCTCCGGCCAGCAATGGCACCCCCGGTGCGCGCGCGACCAATCGGTCGAGCTCGTCGAGGCCGACGTACAGGCCGCGATAGGGATCGCTGGCCGGCCCGACGCCGTACCGCTCCTGGGCGGCCGCCCTGGCGAGGTCCAGTACGTCGTCGAGTTGTTCGAGCCAGCCGAGGATCTCGCCGATCTTCGGCACCGGCCACTTCCCTCCGCCCGACCGCGGGATCCCGGTCACGACGGTCATCCGTCGCAGTGATCGGCGTCGCCGAGGAAGCCGGCCAGCCACCGTTCGACCTCGGCCCGCAACTCGTCCGCACCCACGACGGTGATGCTCAGCCGCGGCTGATCGCGCACGGACACACTGCTGGTGATCCGGTAGTGATCCGCGCCGCCGGCCAGATCGTCGAGGGCGCGGATCGCCAGCACGCCTACGCGCCCCGTCGGCCTGGGGATCGGAAGTCCTCGGATCGGAGAGACCATGACCGAGATGGTCACCCTGTGGTCGTCACGCCACCGTGATTCCAACGTCATGCAGGGCCGGGCCACCCACCGAACGAGCCAGCAGGTCGGTCATCGCCTCGGACGGTCGTAGCCCCAGCTCGTCGCGAAGGAGCCGCGCGCAGGCCTGGTACTGATGGATCGCCGCGCTCCGGTTGCCCTGGTCCAGGTACGCCTTCATGAGCAGCAGGTGCGCCGTTTCCCGCAGCGGCTCGCACGCGATCGCGTCGAGACCGGCGACCACCGCCTGCGCGTGCCGGCCGAGCAGGAGAAGTTGCTCGCCGAGCGCCTCGAGCGCATGCAGCCGAAGTTGCCGGAACTGCTCCTGGGCGACCAGGATCCAGTCCTCGGCCCAGTCCACCAACATCTCCTGACGGAGCAACTGGAGTGTGCCGGGAACGTCGGCAAGGTCGTACTGCCCGTCGATCAACTGGCGGGCGCGGAGGGCCGCCTCGTGCGCGTCGACCGCCACGGTTGACATCAGGCTCAGCGTCGTCGGGGTGACCTGGACCAGCGGTACGCCCAGTCGCGAGAGATTCCAGACCGCGGTCCGCAGACTCGACAGCGCTCGTTCCTCGGTCGTGTCCGGCCACAGCGTCCCGGCCACCGTCACCCGGCGAGCTCGTCCGGAGTGGAGGGCGAGGAACGCAAGCACACGTTCCGCCCGGCTGCAGATGGGGACCGGGCCCGCTCCAACCGCGACGCCCAGCTGTGGCAGCAGGTGCAGATCGACATGGAGCCCCCCTTCAGAGTGAGCGGGTGGCGGACGACCCTGGTCGAGTACTGGCGATCTCGAGTCACGCATGTCTGACTCCCACGCTGAATATGCCGCCAACGATGTCAAGCGCGACGTGACTCATACGTGACGCCAGCGTCACCCGGGCAGGCCGGCCAAGGCCGCGCATGGATTCCCGTCCGTTGATTGCAGCCGAACGTTGCAGACCGAGCTGTCGTTCGGTCGCGTCAGCGTCCCGTTCGCACGCGAAGTACCCGGACACATGCAACCGCAGTCCACCCATAGCGCAACCCCCTGCGATCGCCGGTCGCGCTGCTGACAGACCTGCGCGCGACACGCGGCGACCCCCGTTTTCCACTCTGGCACGGCTGACCGCGGAGGCCAACACATCAGCCGCAACACACTGTCCACGCGCCCGACGAACCAATCGGACAAACCCGGCAGAGTCCAACGATTCATCCAATCGACGCGACCCCCACTCGTCCCTCCTCCGTGCCGCGGACTACTTCGCCACCATCGGCATCCCTACACACCGCACTCGTCGACCTGCCTCCAACCGTCCAACTGTCACCCACGTCATGACCGAGCACATCCAGTGCCCCGCGTCGGCCGCGAGGTCGCGTGGGGCGGGTCCGCGGGCGGAGGACGCGCTGGCTTGATGGGATGCCGGCGCTGGACGGGATCGCGGCACAGGCGTCTCGCGGTGCGGCATGTCTGGCGAGAGCGCGCGCCTCTGATCGGTTGCGTTGCGTCACCGTTCATGCCCAGCTGCCATCGTCCGCTGCGGGTGAGGCGGCTTGTCTGGGCGGTTGTCAGGATCGTGGAACGGGTTCGCCTAGCGAAGGGAGCCAGGATAGTGCTTGCGGATCTGAGCGATCGTACCGATTTTGACAACGCGAACAGGGGTTTGGTGTCGCGTCTGGAGCCGGGGGTGATCAAGGCTGCGGACGGTCGGGTGGTGTATGACGCCGACGCCTATACCAAGGCCACTGCTGGAGACTGCCCGGCTACGGTCGATCCGAGCCTGTGGCGGCAGAGCCAGCTGACCGCGATTCAAGGCCTGTTCGAAGTGACCGAAGGCATCTATCAGCTTCGGGGCATCGAACTGTCGAACATGACCATCGTCGAAGGTGAGACGGGCCTGATCGTGATTGACCCGGCGGTATCCGCCGAGGTGTCGGCGGCCGGGCTGGCGCTCTACCGTGAGCACCGCGGCGATCGGCCGGTGCGGGCGGTGATCTATACCCATTCGCACATTGATCACTTCGGCGGCGTCCTCGGTGTGGTGGATGCGGACACGGACGTGCCCGTCGTCGCGCCGACTGGCTTCCTTGAGCACGCAGTGTCGGAGAACGTCTACGCCGGGACGGCGATGCTGCGCCGCGGCATGTATCACACCGGCATGGGGCTGCCGGTGAGCGCGACTGGAAACCTCGGAGTCGGGCTCGGGCCGGGGACCTCGACCGGCACGGTCGGCCTGATCGCACCCACTCTGGACATCACCCACACCGGCCAGGAGGAGACCCTCGACGGGGTGCGAATCGTCTTCCAGATCACGCCCGGCACTGAAGCGCCGGCCGAGATGAACTTCCATTTCCCAGAGCGCCGCGCCCTGTGCTTGGCCGAGAACGTCACCCACAACCTGCACAACCTGCTGACGCTGCGCGGTGCCGAGGTGCGCGACGCGCGCGGCTGGTCGCGCTACATCAACGAGGCCATCGAGTTGTTCACTGACGACATCGACGTGGCGTTCGCGTCCCATCACTGGCCGACCTGGGGCTCGGACAACATCGTCACGCTGATGCGACAGCAGCGGGACCTGTATGCGTTCCTGCACGACCAGACGCTGCGACTGATGAACCAGGGCTACGTCGGCAGCGAGATTGCCGAGATGATTGAGGTGCCGCCCGAGCTCGACGCGGCCTGGCACACCCATGGTTACTACGGCTCTGTCAGCCACAACGTCAAGGCGATCTACCAGCGCTACCTCGGCTGGTACGACGGCAACCCGGCACACCTATGGCAACACCCACCCGAGGCCGCTGCCGCCCGCTACGTCCAGGTCATCGGCGGCCTCGACGCCACCGTGGCTCGGGCCCGCGAGTTCGCCGACGCCGGAGACCTCCGCTTCGCCGCCGAGCTCGCCAGCCACGCTGTCTTCGCCGACCCAGCCCACGCGGGTGCTAGGACGCTACTCGGCGAGGTTTTCACCCGTCTTGGTTACGGGTCGGAATGCGGCACCTGGCGCAACAACTTCCTCACCGGCGCACAAGAACTCCATGGCCCAGTTACACCCGCCGCCGTCAGCGCAAGCGGGATGGCAGCGGCCCTCACCATCACCCAGCTCTTCGACAGCCTCGCTATCTGTGTCGACGGCAAGCGCGCCTGGGAAACCACCGCGTCGATCCGATGGCACTTCAGCGACACTGGCGAGACCTACCGAATGGAACTGTCCAACGGCGTCCTCACTCACCACCCGACCAGCCGGACCAAGGACGCAGACCTCGTGATCACCCTCACCAAGCCGCAACTGCTGGGCATGCTCGGCGGTGCGGGCACCAACGGCGTCCAGTTCGACGGCGACCCCAAGACTTTCGCCATGATCGCCGGCCTCGCAGACCAACCCGACCCCGGCTTCGCGATCGTTACCCCCTAAACCGCGCGATCAATCCCGTCCGCCGACCCCGACGCATTGGTGAATCATGAGTCGGCGGTCGGGTCGCCCGAGCCAGATCGGAGCCTGCCATGAACGAGGTCATCGGAGAGTTGCTGCCGCTGGCGGTCGGGGTGGCGATCAGTCCGGTCCCGATCATGGCGGCGATTCTGATGCTGCTGGCGCCGAGAGCCGGTGGGACCAGTGCAGGTTTCCTGCTCGGGTGGGTCGCCGGGATCGCTGTGGCGACGGGCGTGTTCACCGCGTTGGCCGGCGTCGGATTCGGGGATTCGGACGAGCCGTCGGCCGCGGTGTCATGGGTCAAGATCGGCTTGGGTGTGCTGTTGCTGCTCCTCGCCGCCCGGCAGTGGCGGGCGCGGCCGAAGCCAGGCACGGCCGCGGCGCTTCCCGGGTGGATGTCGGCCATGGACAGCTTCACGCTGCCGAAGGCGGCGGGGCTCGGGTTCGTCTTGTCGGCCGTCAACCCGAAGAACCTGCTGATGTGCGTTGCGGCGGGAACCGCCATCGGCTCCGGCGGGCTGTCCGGGGGCGGAGATGTAGTTGCGGTGGCCGTGTTCACCGCGCTCGCCGCGAGCAGCGTGGCCGTGCCGGTGCTGGCCTATGCGGTCGCCCGCGACCGGCTCCGCGGGCCGCTCGACGGGTTGAAACAGTGGCTGCAGGCCCACAACGCGGCGGTGATGAGCGTGCTGCTGCTCGTCATCGGCACCGTCCTGATCGGCAAGGGCATCGGCGGTCTGTAGTCCGACCTAGGGAGGCGGGATGACGCGCATGGTCCCGGTGCTCTTCGGGTCGTTCGCCGGGTACCGGTCCCGTTGGCTGCGTCGGGACGTGGTCGCGGGCCTGACGGTGTGGGCGGTGCTGGTGCCCGAGTCGCTGGCCTACGCCACCATCGCCGGTGTCCCGCCAGTGGTGGGGCTGTACGCAGCGGTGCCGGCGCTGGTCCTGTACGCGATGCTCGGAAGTTCCCGGCACCTGGTGGTCGGCCCGATGTCGGCGACGGCGGCACTGTCAGCAGGGATCGTCGGCACCTTCGCCGCCGCCGGCGGCGACCGGTACGTCGCGCTGACCACCGCGCTCGCGCTCATGACCGGGGTCGCCGGCGTAGCCGCCGGGCTCGCGCGGCTCGGGTTTCTGGCCTCGCTCATCTCCGAGCCGGTGTTGAAGGGGTTCATCGTCGGGCTGGCGCTGACGATCGTGGTCGGGCAGCTCCCCAAGCTCTTCGGGATCGACAGCGGTGACGGCGACTTCTTCGCCAAGCTCTGGCACCTGCTCACGTCCCTGGACCAAACCAACGGGGCAACGCTGGCGGTCGGTCTGCTCAGTCTGGTGGTCGTGCTCAGCCTGCGCCGGTGGCTACCGCTCGTCCCGGGATCGCTGGTGGCGGTCCTGCTCGGCATCGCCGCCGTCGCCGTGCTCAACCTCGACCAGCACGGCGTGGCGATCGTCGGACCGATCCAGTCCGGCCTGCCGGCGCTAGGCCTCCCCTCAGGGTTGGGGAAGGATGACTACCTCGCCCTGGTGGGGCCGGCCGCGGGCGTGTTGCTCATCGGGTTCGCCGAGGGACTGGCGGCGGCGAAAACCTACGCCGCGCAGGCGGGCTACGACATCGACGCCAACCGGGAACTGGCCGGTCTGGGTGTGGCCAATCTCGGCGCCGGCCTCACCTCCGGGATGGTCGTCAACGGCAGCCTCTCCAAGACCGCCGTCAACGGCGGCGCCGGGGCCCGCTCTCAGCTCAGCGGCCTGACGGTCGCCGCCCTCACGCTGGTGACGCTGCTGTTCCTGACCGGCCTGTTCGAGCAACTGCCGGAGGCCACCTTGGCCGCCGTTGTCATCGCCGCGGTCGTCGAGCTGATCGACCTCCCCGCTCTGCGCCGGCTCTACAACGTCTGGACCCAACGGCTCGCCGGTATCTATGGCCCGGCGGCCCGCGCGGACTTCCTGGCCGCGATCACGGCGATGCTCGGCGTACTGGTCTTCGACACTCTGCCCGGCCTGGTGATCGGCATCGCCGTCTCCATGACGCTGCTGCTCTACCGAGCCAGCAGGCCGCACGTGACCCGGCTGGTCCGCAGTGCCGACGCCGGCCGGCCCGGGCTCTGGGTAGACGCCGACCGCCACCCCGACCTTCACCCGCAGCAGGGCATCGTCGTGGTACGCGTGGAATCCGGGCTCTTCTTCGCCAACGCCGACCACATCCGCGACCGCATCCGCGACCTCGCCGCAACCGGGGCCACTGCCGTGGTGCTCGACGGCGAGACCACGCCGTTCATCGACGTCACCGCGGCCGGCATGCTCGACCAACTCACCCGCGACCTCGCCGCCCACGGCGTCCGGCTCTACTTCGCCCGCGACATCGGACAAGTCCGCGACGTCCTACACCACACCGGGAACGGATCCGGGATCGTGATCTACCCCGACCTCGACGCCGCGGTCACCGCCGCACGCGAACACTCGACGCGACCTGGCACCTAATACCCCCACCACTGCTCCTTGCCGAAACCTGCCGGCGGCCGCAGACCCTTCTTTCACATCGGCGAATCCGCACTTGAAGCCGCGTCCGCGGTTCAATGGCGCCGGCTATCGACTGTCCGCTACGCAGGACCGAGGGCCGCGGATGAGGCGCAGGATTACGGCCTCGTCAGCCAGCTGCTGTGGCGAGGACTCAAGCCAGCGGTTCGATTCGGTAGTCCCCGCCGTCCTCGATCACCAGGATCCCTTCGCCCTTGCCCATCGAGGAGATCGCCTCACCGGCCAACCCCAGAACCGCAGCCTCGTTGGTCGGGCTGTGCCCCACGACAAGTGCCCGTCCACCGTCGGGCAGTCCTTCCACCACCTGTCGCAACGCCACGCCCAGCAGCCACGATTCCCTGTCGACAAGGTCCGGATCGACCGCCCGCATGGCTTCGACATCCGCGCCTTTCCCCGCTGTCCTGGCCGCGGCCCGCCACCGGTCCTCGACCGAGGATCGCAGAGCGGTCGCCTCGGTGATCGGCACGTCGTTCTGGCCGGTCGCACTCCGCAGGATCTCCAGCATTTGGGTGCAGCGCGCCGCCCCGGTAGAGACGAACGCAACGTACGGCGGATGCAGCCGACCGCTGATGGCCTCCGCATCCGCCACTCCCCGAGGTGTCAGCTGATCACCATCGTTGTCGGTGTGCCGACGCAGCTCGACGTACCGCATGTGCTCAGTCTGCCCCGTCCAAGGACAGCTTCGCACTGCCTGGACGCAGTCTTGCCGACGATTGCCTCGACGAAGCTCAAGAATCGCCGATTGTGGGTACTGGTAGGCAGTCGGGACGCGGCGAAGGTAGGTGGTCTTGATGTACGACGTCGTCCTGCTGGTCGAGGAAGAGTTGAGCGTGCCGGATGCAGAGCGGGTGGTGGAGCTCTACGCCAACGCGCCGGACCAGGTCAGCCTTCATGTGATCATCCCGTGCGAGGACGCCAAGGCCGGAGTCCAGGACTCGCTGGGCGGCCTCGCCGGAACCGAGCTCTACGGGATCGCCGCCGAGCGGCACTCGATCGCGTCGGACGAGGAGGCGCTCAAGGCGCAGGAAGCGGCCCAACGGGAAATCGACGCCCAGGCCACCACGGCCCTGGATCGCAGCATCGAGCGGCTCCGGTCACTCGGTCGGCACGCTGACGGCCTGATCACCCGCAGCCGGCCCGTGGACGAGCTCGTCGAACAGATCCAGCGGGTCAACGGGCAGGAGGTCGTCGTTCTCACCCGGCCGCACATCGTGGCCGAGTTCTTCCACGTCGACTGGTCGGCCCAGGCACGCCGCCATCTCGGCGTACCAGTGCTTCATCTGCTCGAACAGCACCAGGACAGTCCACTGGAGCCCGGCCGATAGCAGCGAGACCCGGCTCGGCGTTCACTCCCCAGCCTCAAGCCATTCGGTGCGGAAACTCCTCGACCGGCTCGACTGGCGGGTCCGCGACCAGCACACCCGACCCGATCGATGCTCGCGGCAACGATCGAGACCCGCGACCGTCTCGGGTACGACGCTGCCTGGCCTCCTGGGGCAGGGTTTGGACGGTCTCCAGCAGCGAGAAGCCTGTTCGGACATAACGAGCAGTCCTCCGGCATCATGACGCCGGCCACGTGCCCATCGCTGCCTGGAAGCTCCGTCGGCAGCCGGATGCTGGTCGAGGGTTCAAGCCCTCGACCGTCACCGCAAACCTCACCAAGTCCGATCTACTGAGCCGGGTCAGTCCCTGGGGCCCTGGGTGCGGCCGCGATATGCCGCCTGTGGTGCAGCCTCACCTCCGCCGCCAGGAGACTCGGCGGCTCCGAGTCGTTCGCGAGCGCGCCCGGTGTCGTTTCGGCCCGCGGGGCCGATCAGGCGAGTAGCGTTCGGACCATGGTCGCTGCTCTGGGAAAGCTCGTAGTCCGCGCCCGCTGGTGGGTCATTGCCGCCTGGATCGTGGCCGCCGTGGTCATCGCGATGACCGCCCCCGCCCTGCAGTCCACGCAGGACCAGTCGGAGTTCCTGCCCGCGCACTACGAGTCCGTCAAGGCGCTCACCGTCCAACAGGAAGCCTTTCCCGAGCGCGGTGAGATCGGCGCGATCGTGGTCTTCGACCGCGAGGATGGCAGCGAGCTGACCAAGGACGACCAGGCCAAGGTGTCCGCCATCGCCGAGCAACTCAACACCAAGGGCTACGACAACCTGGGCACTGCGGCCGCTGCCCCGGCTTCGGACAACGGTTTGGTGCAGGCGATCTTCGTGCAGGTCAAGCCGGGCAAGAACGCCTTCGACCCGGCTGCTATCGAGGACGCCCGGAGCCTGCGCGCCGACCTCCAGCCCCTGGTTCAGGGGAGCGGCCTCCGCTCGGGCGTGACGGGCCCGGCAGCCCAGTCGCTGGACTCCCAGGAGTCGTCCGAGCAGGCGCTCGTCGTGGTCAGCGTCGTGACCCTGTTGCTCATCGTGGTCCTGCTCGCGCTGATCTTCCGTAGCGTCATCGCGTGCGCCCTGCCCATCGTGACCGTCGCCCTGGTCGGGACGACCGCCACCGGGCTCATCGCGGTGGCGAACGAGGCGTTCGACCTCAAGGCCGACAGTTCCATTTCGGTGATCTTGTTCATCGTGCTGTTCGGCATCGGGACCGACTACATCCTGTTCTTCCTGTTCCGTTACCGGGAGGCCCTGCGGCTGGGCTTCGACGGTCGGGGCGCGGTGTCCCACGCGGTCGAGCGGGCCGGTGAGGCGATCGCCTCGGCCGGCGGGGCGGTCATCATCGCCTTCATGGCGATGGTGCTGTCGTCCCTGAGCATCTTCCGCTCGATCGGACCGGCGCTGGCGATCGCGGTCGCGCTGGCCGTGCTCGCGGCGTTGACGCTGGTCCCCGCAGTCGTCGCAGTCCTGGGGCCAAGGGTCATCTCCTGGCCGTCGAAGAAGTGGATGGTCGAGCCCGAGGCCACCCGGTTCCGCGCCATCGGACGGTCGGTTGCCGCGCGCCCGGTCCGCTACGCGGTCATCTCGGCGGGGTCGCTCGCCGTCCTGTCGTTGTTCGCCCTCGGGTTCAACCCGACCTTCAGCTTCTCCGACAGCAGCACCGAGCAGACGGAATCGGGCCAGGCGCTGATCACCTTCCAGAAAGGCCAGCCAAGTGGTGCCGCCGACCCCACGACGGTGCTGTTGCGCTCGACGGGCGACCAGCCGCTCGACGACGCCGAGCTCAAGACGTACGCCGCCGAGCTAGGCACCGCAGACGGCGTCGCGTCTGCGGCGCTGACCGCCAGCACCGATGACGTCGCGGTGTTCACCGTCGTCCTCTCCGACGACCCCACGTCCGATGCGGCGATGGCCAACGTCGAGGGTCCCGTGCGCGACACCGCGCACTCGGCCGCGCCGGACGGGACCGAGGCTTTCGTCGGCGGCACCACGTCGATCTTCGTCGACCTCGACGACGCGATGGCGCGCGACTACTCGGTCGTGTTCCCGGTTGCGGCAGTGCTGATCATGATCATCTTGGCGTTGCTGCTGCGCAGCCTCGTCGCGCCGTTCTACCTCATCCTCTCGGTCGGCCTCGGCTTCACCGCCAGTCTGGGCGCGACCGTGCTGGTCTTCCAAGGCCTGCTGGGACAGCAGGGGCTGATCTTCATCCTGCCGATCTACATCTATCTCTTCGTAGTGGCGTTGGGCACCGACTACAACATCTTGATGGTGGCGCGCCTGCGGGAAGAGGCACGGGGAGGGCTCGAACCACGGCCCGCGGCCGCCAAGGCGATCGAGCATGCCGGTCCGACGGTCGCGGCCGCCGGCCTGATCCTCGCCGGCACCTTCGCCTCGCTGATGTTCGCCGAGGGCACGTTCTTCAAGTCTTTGGGCTTCTCGTTCTCCGTCGGCATCGCCATGGCCGCGTTCGTGATGGCGCTCTTCTTAACCCCGGCGCTCACCGCACTCATCGGGCACGCCGCGTGGTGGCCCGGCCACGGGGACCGGGCGACCGACACAGTCGAGGAGCCCGCCGAGGGACGCGTCCTGGAGAGTTGATCCGACCGGGATCGCGCTGGGCAACTGTCAGGCACCGTCGCGTGATGCGATCGCCGAACATGACGGGCTCGTCGGCCGACCGTCGGATCAGTCAGATCCTGAGTCGGGGCTCCTCGAATGCGTTGGTCAGCCGGCGCGGCGTCGACTCCCAACTCGTAGTGGCCGCGGCGCAGGCTCGCTGCGCCCGGATGGAGACTTCGTTCTCCTCGCCGAGCAGAATCGCGGATATGCGGCGCCGAACTGCTTGATTGACAGATCCAGTGAAGGTAGCCGTCTCAGATCGTCTCGCGACGGGCGCCGCCCGGGGAGGGCGTGCGGCCTCGGCTGCAATCAGCGGTTGCGGGTTCGAGGTGCCGCTCAGACGTTGAGCTGAAGGCGTGTGGTTAAGGTGCGTGTCCCCCTCGGACACTGAAACAATTGTTTCAGGTCATCAGGTGGCGCGGTGTTCGCGTCGCCTGTTTGTTGTCTGCGGTGGCGGATCGGGATGGTTGCTCGGAGCAGAGCCGTCACCAGTACGGCTGCGCCGGGGTCGGCCGCCTCGCGGAGTACCGGCGGTAGCGCCTCGCGGGCGGCTCTTCGATTCAGTCATGGGGTTGTCCAAGATCCTCCTCGAACGCGAGGGAGCGGCGACCGTTCAAGTCCAGAATGACGGACCCGCTGACGGTCAGCCCGCAGATTGGATCAGAGTCGCCAAGTGGCTACCACCCTCCCCCGGCTCGTCGACAAGCCCGGCATCGGCCGTCTGGTGCAGCCCATCGGACCCGACGCTGAGGCACCGTTCCAGACCCACAAGCCTGGGCGGTCGTGGCCTTCACCCGTCAGCGCAGGCTGGTTGCTGGCACAGCCCGTGCACCGCGTCTCACTGTCGTAACCGAAGGCAACGTCGATGCCGGCCGTCTGATGTGCCCTCAGAGCTCGAAGTTGATGGGGCGATGCGAACTGTGGACGGCTGGGACGGTCATGAGCAGACTCGGGAGAAGGGAGTGCACTACCAGGGAGGGCACATGTTCCGGCGCACGATGATCATCGGTACAGCACTGAGCACCGGGTTGGGTCTCGCCGTCCTGCCGGCCACGCCGGCGGTCAGCCAGGACTCACCGTGGCGGGTGGTCGCATCGGGGCTCGACAGCCCTCGCGGCCTGGCGTTCGGCCCGAACGGCACCCTGTATGTCGCCGAGGCGGGCGTGGGCGGCACCAGCCCATGCCTCCCACACCCCCTCGGACAGATCTGCTACGGCGCCACCGGCGCGGTCACCGAGGTGAAGCGAGGCCATCAGAATCGGGTCCTCACCGGACTCCCGTCATTCGCTTTGCAGGGGACGCCCGAGGTCTTCGGACCGTCTGACGTGGCACCAAATGGAAGCGGCAACCTGTACGTGACGCTAGGCCTCGGCGCCGACCCGGCCATCCGCACGGCACTGCCTCCGGAGGGTCGGACGGCCGCGACCCTGGTCCGTGCCAAGCCGTCGAAGGGGACGTTCCGGCTGGTGGCCGACATCGGCGGGTTCGAGCTGTCGGACAATCCGGACGGCGGACTCCCCGACAGCAACCCGCAGGGTCTGCTCTCCACTGCAGGAGGCCAGGTGGTCGCGGACGCCGGCGGCAACTCCCTCCTGGGCGTGCGCCAACCCGGACGTATCTCAACCCTCGCGGTGTTCCCACCGCGACTGGTACCCAACCCGTTCGGTGGCCCAGACATCCCGATGCAGGCCGTGCCGACGACAGTGACCCGGGGTCCGGACGGCGCGCTGTACGTCGGTCAGCTAACCGGGTTCCCCTTCCCGGTCGGCGGCGCGAACGTCTACCGGGTCGAGCCGGGCGGACAACCCGAGGTGGTCGCCAGCGGGTTCACGAACATCATCGACATCGCCTTCGGTCCCGACCACTCGCTCTACGTGCTCGAGATCGCCCACAACGGCCTGCTGTCCGGTGACACGACGGGTGCACTGATCCGCCTGGCCAAGGACGGCTCGCGCACGGTCATCGCCAGCGAAGGTCTCACGATGCCGACAGGGCTGGCGCTCCGGGACGGCAAGGCCTACGTCTCGAACTGCGGCGTCTGCGCCGACATCGGCGAGGTCATCGCGATCCCACTGCCCGGCTAGGCAAGGCGGTAACGCTAGCTCCCGAAACTGCGTGCTAGCGCGGGGTCTCATCCTGCGCCGGATGCCGCTCCACCATGCTCGCTGTCAGAGCAGGGCTGGCACGCCACGTCACATTTCGACGGGCTGCGTCGTCATACGGGTGAGATCAAACACCAGCCCGGCACCGTGGCGTGCGGCAGCACCCCGGAGGAGGTGAATCCGATGCACCACGTCCTGGTTCTGCCAAGGCCGATCCGAACGATCAGGCGCAGGCGCCCGAGAGCAACTGTGTGAGCAGTAGTACGGACGGTTCCAGGGCGTCGACGTTGTGACGCTGCGGCGGCACCGCCACCAGGTCACCTGGGCCCAGCTCTACCTGTGCGTCACCGGCGCGACCCAGGACCTGACCCTGCAGTTGCTCGACGGTCAGTCGGTCGGTCGGGTCTTTGGCGAGCGATCGGGCGCAGGTGGCCGGGGCCACCGCGACCAGTGTGCTGAACGGGTCGCCCGCGCCGATTGGTGACGTTCCCTCGACAGCCGCGAACAATGTCGCGTCCAGCGAGAATAGATCGGACGCCGTGGCCGGCCGCGCCACACTGTGGATGCCCCGGGTCGCCCCACCGGTCCCCACGAACCGCATCCTTAGGGCATTGCCGGCGATGGTCCGGGCGGTTGGCATTTCCTCTCGTGGCCAGCAGGCTTGGACAAGCGAGCGATCGGCTTCGACCGCCCCAGGGAGTGCAATGGCGGATCCCGAGATACAGGCAGTGGTCTTCGACCTTGACGGTGTTTTGGTGGACTCCGAGCAGCAGTGGGACGAGGTCCGTCGCGGAGTCGCCGCCGAAGCCGGCCGCCCCTGGCCCGTTGGCGCGACCCGTGCATTGCAGGGTATGAGCACGCCAGAGTGGTCGGACTACCTTACGGCGGTGATCGATGTACCTGGCCGGCCGCAGGACGTGGCGGCCGAAGTCATCGACCGCATGGCGAGCCGATACCGGCTACGGCTGCCGCTGCTGCCTGGCGCCATCGAGGTCGTGCGACGACTCGCGAGCCACTGGCCGCTGGGACTGGCGTCGTCGTCACCGCGACAGCTGATCGACGCGGTCCTCGACTCTGCGAACTTGGCAAGCAAGTTCCGTGTCAGCGTGTCCACCGAGGAGGTCCAGGCCGGCAAGCCGTCACCCGCGGTCTACGAGGAGGTGGTGCGGCAGTTGACTGTTGAGGCGCGGCAGGCGGTTGCGATCGAGGACTCGAGCAACGGACTGCGGTCGGCTGCCCGGGCGGGTTTGCGCGTCATCGCAGTTCCCAACAAGGCCTTTCTGCCCGACAAGGACGCCCTCGGCCTCGCATCCGTTGTCGTGCACTCACTTGATGACATAACCGCTTCACTGGTGACGTCGCTGGCTGAGCGAGGCTAGCGTCCCGGTTCCGCAGGCAATCTGTCCGGGTCGTGCGCCTCCAGCGTCATCAGCCGTCGCGGATGGGTCCTGCTTGCGAGCAGGTCCTGCCACTGTTCCCAGGTCTTTCCCGACGCCTTTGCGCGAGGCTCGTCGGCGTCCTTGATCGTGCGTGTCTCCGGCATGCCCTGTGGACGCAGACCCACCACACGGATGCGCTGGGGTGCGAGCTGAGCGGACAGTGACGAGTGAGTGCCTCCTTGGCCGCCTGCGCCGGACCGTCACCAGCCACCAAGGGGATTCCCGTCCGCGAGTGGAGCGCGGTGACGGTCATGATCACCCCGGACTTGTTCGGAATCATGAACCGGCCCGCGAGCCGTGCTGTCAGGAAGTACGTCGTGACGTACGTCGTGACCGCCACGGAGAACTGCTTGGCATCCAGCTCGGCCAAGGGAACACCCACGATCCCCGCATTCGGGCGCTTTGGGCTGCGCTCATTCAGAGCGGGTGAGGTTGATCCGCCAACCTGCCCACGCGAGCGCACCGACTGGAATGGGCAGCCAGAAGGACACGAGCCGATAGAGCAGCGTGCCGATCGCGGCCGTGGCGGCGCTGATCCCGATGAGCACGAGCAGGGTCGTGAGTCCGGACTCGACGAAGCCCAGACCACCTGGAGTGAGCGGCACGATCGCGAGGGCCTGGGCCACGACGTAGGCCAGCAGCACCTCCGACGGGCGGGCGTGCGCGTCGAAGGCGGCGAGCGCAGCAACCAGCGCGGCGTAGTCGAACATCCGGTTCGCTGCGGCAGCGAAGACGGCACGCCACCAGCGGCCTGCGAAGGCGCTGGCGACGCGGTCGCGCTGCGCGACCAACGAGGCAGCGACCGAGTCGGCAGAGATGCTCCGCCTGACGAGGTGTCCGACGTGTCCACTGATACGCCCAGCGGCGACCACGAAGCCGGTCCAGGTGAGTGCGGTCACACCAACACCCACGATGACCACTGCAATGATCAGCGAGACCAGGAGGCCGAGTTGGAGCTGCCGGGCCGGCGGCGGACCGATGATGAGGGCCGGCACGGTGATGACGGGAAGCAGCAGGAGGACCGCGGTCGTCAACAGGCCGACCGCGGCGAGGGACGAGGCCACCACCGGTGCGGGTTGGCCGTCCCGGATTAGCACACGTGCTTGGACGACACCGCCGGTGGCCGGACCCCCCGGCACGACCTTGCTGGCCGCGTTGCCGGCCAGCTGCGCCGAGGCCACAGAGCCCCAGTGGGGCGGAGGTCCGCCGGCGGCCTCGTCAGCGGGGGCAAGCGCCAGCCGCGTCAGCCACCACAGCGACACCAGGCTGCACGTCTCCAGCGCCACCAGGACCAGAAACCACCACGGCTTGACATCTCGCAGCCCCGGCCAGGAGCCGAAGACGGACAGCAGGCTCGGCGCGACGACGTACAGGCCGATCCCTGTCAGCGCCAGACCGACAGCGCGTCCACCCCACCGTCGTACGAGCGCCCTGTCCCACCGCTGCATGGCTCTCCGCCCGTCGGTCCGGCTACCCGACACGGAGGTCGGCGCGGCCATATCCGTGCCACTAGAGCATAGCTGTCGCGCGATCGTCGGAGTCGATGACGGCGCGGAAGGAGAGCCAGAGCCCCCTGCGTCCAGCCCGACCAAACCGTGCCTCCAACCCGCCGGCGCGGCCAGAGGTCCATCGGCACCTGGGCCTGAGCGAACGGCACCGGTCCGGGTATGTCCCTCGCGGCCTGCACGACGAGCTTCGACTGGTGGCCCGCAGCGGAACGGCGACCTGGGGCCATGGCGGCAAAGATCAGCAGGATGCTACTTGACCGCGATGACGTCGATTGTTCGGATTTCGGGGTCGGCGGCGAGCAGGTCGGCGCCGACCTGTCCGAGGGCGACCGGGATCGCCCCGTTGAGGTGAGCCTGCCGGCCGTCCTCGTCGGCGAACGTGTCGAAGATCCCGAACGTCGTCGGCCCGAGGCGGAACGCGTACCAGGTGACTGTCCCCTCCTCGGCGGCCGCGAGCTCCCGCCCCTGCTCGAGGAACGCGCGCAGTTCCTCTTCCTTGCCCGGCTTGGCCTCCAACGTCGCCAGCAGTCCCCGGTCGATGCTCATCTCGGTGGTCCTCTCGTGAGTTCCCTCCACCGACCGTACTGCGCTTCGCCGGTGAGGTCCCGAGCCATCACCCTGATGGATTCGTCCTCAGGTCACGACGGTGCCGTTGGAGATGATCAGGTGGAGGCGTGTGCCGGGGCCGTCGCTGCGCATGATCTTGGAGACATGGCCCGGTCCGGAGATGCGATCAGATTCCGCGACGGTCGTGCGACCGCGAAACCGTGACCGTCAAGTCAGTGGCTTCCGCCGGGCATCGGCTCGCGCGCAGCCTTCGGTGGCGGCTGGGTGCCCTCGACGCGCACGTCGGGGAGCCAGGTCAGCCAGGACGGCAGGTACCAGTTGCGCTCGCCGAGCAGCTTCATCGTTGCCGGAACAAGAACGGAGCGGACTATCGTCGCGTCGATCAGCAGCGCGACAGCGATGCCGAAGCCCATTTGCTGGAAGGCGATGGTGTCGCCCATCGCGAAGCCCCAGAAGACGGCGATGATGATGAGCGCGGCGCCGGTGATGAGGCGGGCCGTCGAGCCGATGCCGAAGGCGATGGCGGCGTCCGTGTCGCCCGTCGCCGTGTAGCGCTCACGGATGCGGCTGAGCAGAAAGACTTGGTAGTCCATCGAGAGTCCGAAGAGAACGGCGAACAAGAAGAGCGGAACCCAGGCGTCGATCGTCTCGGCCTCGCTCAGCCCGAGGATCTCGTTGCCGACGCCTTCTTGGAAGACGAGCACGAGCAGCCCGTAGGCCGCTCCGACCGAGAGCAGATTCATGGCGATCGCGGTCGCCGGAACGACGATCGAGCGGAACGCGAGCGTAAGCAAGACGAAGCTGAGTCCGAGCACGAAGAGGAGCACCAGGGGAAGCCAGAAGTTGACGGTGTCCTGGTAATCGAGTTCCTCGGCGGTGTCGCCGCCGACGTACACCTCGGCGTCAACACCAGCGAACGCGCTGGGGACGACCTCGTCGCGTAGCCCGCGGACGGCGTCGATCGCACGCTCGCTGTCTGGATTGGCCGCGATCGGAACCGTGACGCGGGCGACCGTGCCCGCCTCATTCGCTTCGACGACCGGTTCCCCGAAGATCGGGCGGCGCGCGAGTTCCTGCTTGAGCCGAGCCACAGCGCCCTCGGTGGCGGGCCCGCGGACGTCTCCGACGACCGCGATGTCGACCGGCTCGGTCGACTCCTTCGGAAACTCCTCGCGGAGGAGGAGATAGCCCTGCTTCGACTCGAAGCGGTCGGGAAGCGTCGCCGCCCCCGACGTACCTGTGTCGAGCGCGAGCACTGGGGCCGCCAGCGCGAGCAACAGTCCGGCGCCGAGCACGAGGCTGGCGGCAGGGTGGCGCATGACCCGGTCGACGATCGCGGCCCAGAAGCGGCCCTCCCGGCCCGCCTGCTCAGCTGCTCGTCCGAAGAAGGGGATGCGCAGCGCATTCACCCGGTCGCCGAGCAGTGCGAGAACCGCGGGGAGGAGCGTCAGCGCGGCGATCACGGAGACGATCCCGACCAGAATCGCGCCGGCGGCGAGGCTGCGGAAGATCGTGCTCGGAACCAGCAGGAGCCCGAGCATCGCGAGCACGAAGGCGATCCCGCTGAAGAGGACGGCACGGCCGGCGGTGCCGCCCGCAGTGGCGATGGCCTCGAGCTTCGACTGCTCCCGCAGCCGCTCCTCCCGATAGCGAGAGAGGGTGAAGAGCGAGTAATCGATTCCGAGGGCGAGGCCCATGCCGATCAGCATGTTCTGGGTGAAGACCGAGAGGTCGTATGCCTGCGCCAGGAGTGCGACGAGCGCGAGGGCGACCACGATCGAGGCGAGCGCGACCATGACCGGAACAAGGCCCGCGACGACCGCGCCGAAGACGAGCAGCAGGACGACCAGGGCGAGTGGAGCGCCGAAGAAGAGCTCGCCCTTCTTCAGATCCTCCAGCGAGGCGGCGTCCTCATCGGCGTCCGCCGTCCTGCTGCCGGTCACCGCCGCGCGGTAGCCAGGCTCGTCATCGAGGCGCTGAACCGCATCGACCACATCGTCCACGTCGTCCTCCCCGTCGCGGCCAAGTGCGACCTGGAGCACTGTCGAGTCGCCGTCCTGCGACACGAGGCGCCGGTCCTCGCCGTAGGTGACGACGCGGTCCGCCCCGGCCGCCCGCAGCTCATCCGCGAGTGCGACGACTCGCGCGCGCGGAGCAGCCGCTTCGACCTTGCCGTCCTCGGCCCTCACCACGACGACCTCGCTGATCGCCTCCCCGCTCGCAACCTCGCGGGGAAAGCCCTCGGCGAGGACCCGGTCGGCCTCCTTGGATTCGGTCGTCCTCGTGATCTCGGTCTCGCCCTCGAACGCGAGGAGCGTCGCCACCAGCCCGAAGGCGCTGACAATGACGACGAGCCACAGCCCGACGACGAGCCACGGTCGGCGGCTGCACGCCCGCGCGAGTTTCTCGGTCATGCCGCCGACGCTAAGCACGCCGGTGCGGCGCCGCATCGCCCTGCGGGCTCGAACCGCGCTCCGACTACGGGTGGAGGCCGTCCTACGGTGTCCGGCCCGGAGTGACCACACCGTGGTCGTACGCGAACACGATCGCGGCAGCCCGGTCGCGCACACCAAGCTTGGCGAAGATGCTGCCGATACGCGTCTTCACCGTCGCCTCGGCGATGTGCAGGGCGACGGCGATTTCGGCATTGGTGGCACCGCGCGCCATCAACCGCAGGACATCGTGCTCGCGGTTGGTGAGCAGGTCGAGCCGCGCCGCGTCCCGCGCCGCCGGGGCAACGACCCGCCGGTACCGGTCGAGCAGCCGCGGCGCGACCGCCCGGTCGAACCAGGCCCCGCCGCCGGCGACCGCACGAACCGCCGCGATCAGATCCTCGGCGGACGAGGACTTGAGCACGAACCCAGCCGCACCGGCCTCGATCGCCCCCCAGAGCACTTCGTCTTCACCGAAGGTCGTGAGCACCAGGACGACGAGGGGGTTCTCGGCGGCACACAATCGCTTCGTCGCAGCGATTCCGTCGAGGTCCGGCATCCGAATGTCCATCAGGACGACGTCCGGGTGCAAGCCGGGCAACTCCGCTACCGCCTGCCTGCCGTCGGCGCATTCGGCCACGACCTCGAACCCGTCCGCAGGCGAGAGGATCCGCGCCAAGCCACCGCGTACGATCGCCTGATCGTCGACGAGAGCAACGCGGATCATGGCCTTCGCGGATCTCCCTCCGGTAGCTCGTTGTCGACCTTCAGCGGAAGCCTGCAGGTCAGTTGCCAACCGTCCGGCGTCGGCCCGGCCGCGAGGTCGCCGCCGAGCGCGGACGCCCGCTCTCCCATCCCGATCAGGCCGTACCGAGGCCGCTCGGGATCAGTCGCCCTGGCGGTGGCGACTGGTCCTGAGGTCTCGGCCACGAGACGTACGTCGCCGTCTGACAGCTCAAGCCCGAGCATCGTGTGCGCGCGGGGCGCGTGCCGAGCAGCGTTCGCCAGCGCCTCCTGAGCGATCCGGTAGAGCGCGACGCCCATCCCTGGCGAAATCCGAGCGAAGTCTCCTCGCATTCGCAGCTCGACGGCCAGACCCCCGGCCCGGGCCTGGTCGACGAGTGCGGGAATCTCTGTCGTCGACGGCGGCGGTGCCACTGCTGCCTCGTCGTCGTGACGGAGCAACGTGACCGTCCGCCGCAGCTCGTCCATGCTGCGGCGGCCCACCTCCTCGGCCGATCGCAGCGCTTCCTCGGCGGACCCCAAGTCGCGGTGCAACACGTGCCGGGCACTCGTGACCTGGAGCATCACGGCAGCCAGCCCGTGCCCCACGAAGTCGTGGACGTCACGAGCGACCTGACGCCGCTCGGCCAGCAGCGCCTGCTCGGCCAGCTGACGCCGGATGCCCTCGAGCTCGACCACGAGTCGCTCCTGGCGCGCGACCGCGCGACCGACGACCCAGATGAAGACGATGGCCACGATCCAGATACCGACGGCGACCTCCATCGGATCCTGGACCAGAGCCACCAGCACTGGCGTGGCCACCGCGAGCACACCAAGCGACGCCGCCGTTCCGAGCGATGGAGACCAACGCGCGGCCGCAAAAGCGAGCAGAGCGACATTGAACATGACCGGCTCGAGCTGACCGGAACGTTGTGCCACGACCACCGGAACGACTACGCCGACGGAAACGGCGGCGAGCGGCACAGTGGGGACGAAAGCCCACAGGCCGAAGGCGGCGACCGGCACCGCCATCAGGACGATGTCGGCGGCCGAAGACGGCTGAGTGATCGCCGCGACGAGGCCAAACGCCAGAGAGAAGAACGGCACAACGCGGCGAAGGTCGTCAGCTTCGAACCAACCTCGAGCGGAACCCTGTACCACAAGCAGACTGTACTGCGCGACTCTCGACATCGACATCACCCTCGAGGCGGAAGCCCGCCGCACTCATCATGGTGGATTCATGCTGACGGCGATCCCCACTGTCCGAGCGCGAACCGCGTGCCCTCCCAGTCCTCGAACATCGACCACATGCCGAAATGCATTTCCGCGGGCGGCGTCGGGAAGCGCACCCCTCGCCCAGTCAGTTCGGCGTAGGTCTGCTCGATGTCCTCGCACGTCAAGAACACATTCGAGTGCGGCAGCGCGGCGGGCACCTGACGCCTCGGCTCGTCGCTGGGACGGCGGCTCAGCACGAGCACCACCGAGCGATCGGGCGCCTCGACCTCAATCCAGCGCTCGTCGCCATGGACCTCGTCCATGACGACGTTGAACCCGATCGCGCCGGTCCAAAACTGCTTTGCCCGCTCCTGATCGTCGACCGGGACGACGACCTTGGCGACTCCAGTGATCATCCTCAACCCCTTCAGTAGTCATGACCGCCGGCCGCGACGACCCGACCTCGGCCCTGCGGTCATCTTCGGATTGGTGCGGACCTGGCTGACTCCTTCGTCGTCGGCCCGCCGGCTTCACCAGCGACCTCCTCCGCCCCCGACCGACCTTTCACAGGATCTTGATCGCGCGCGCTCGCCATGTCGCAGACACTGCCACCGCCGGATCGACTCCGCATCAGTCCACGGGCCCGAGCTGCGCTCCGACTCCAGGTGGAGTGACAACCCCACCTACCGGTCCGGGGTCAGCCACCAGTATGAGCAGCAGAACCCCGGACAGGACCAGGCCGATCTCGACGAGTTCGACGTCCTCCGCCCGAGCCTCGTCCAGCGCTTTCCGCCATGTCGCCGAGCTCCCGCATCAAGCGCCCGCCGCGCTCGACCCATCGCCATCTCAGCCGCCGCCACCCGATCCCGCAACTGGCCAACATGCTCATCAACGTCGTCCTGCCATCAATGCGCCATAGCGGCCCCCGCGACCGGTAGATCCAGCTCAGCCGACGTGGACGGCGTGAGGCTCGGCGAACGTGAAGAGGCGGTCGAACACTGCAATCCGGTCGAACTGCAACGCGTACGCTCGCGCGCGCCGCTCGGCCCCCGCCCGCTGCTCGCGGGTCCAGTCGCACACGACCTCGTCAAGCACGGTCCGCAGGGTATCCGGGTCACGCTGCGGCACCAGCAGGGCCGTATCACCGACCGCCTCGGGTACGCCGCCGGTCGCGCAGGTGATGATCGGCCCGCCGCCGGCGAGAGCCTTCTCGACCAGCGCGATCCCGAACGTCTCCACGAACTCCGGCTGCTCGCGGGTCGGCAGCACGAACGCCGCGCTCCCGGCCATCAGCGCCGGCTTCTCCGCGTCGTCCACGTCGGTCAGCACCTGCACCCGCTCGCCCAGGCCCGCTGCCGCTACCCTCGCCACCACCTCGTCTTCCTGCGGCCCGCGCCCGGCCAGGACGAGCTGCACCCGCTCGGCCGACCGTGACCCGACGTAGGCGTCGATCAGGTCGTCGACCCCCTTCGCCGAGGCGATCCGGGACAGGAACAGCACGTACCCGTCCCGCGAAAGGCCGCGTCTGGTCAGAGTTTCGGCGATCCTGTCATCGGTGAGCGACAGGTAGGACCAGGAGTCGACCGCCGGGTAGGAGATGGCGATCCGCTCCCGGCACCGCTGCGCGAACGTCGTACCGTGCATGGCGTCGAGGGCCGCCGCCGAGGCCACGATCAGGTCCCTGGTGTACTCCGACACCGCCACGCAGTGGTCGGCCGCCAGGTAGACCGACAGGATGTGCGCGGCCGCCCCGAACCGGCCGGTGGCCACACACTCGCGCACCACGTTGGTGATGTCGGAGCCCACCGCCTCAGCCACCGTAGTGACCCGTGCGGGCCCGATCCCGCGCGCCACCTGGGCGGCCTCCTGCACGCCGATCGCATGCGGGCTCAGGTACAGGGACATCGCCACCGTCGGCACCCCGTCGCTGAACAGCTCGACCAGCCGCCCGATGAGCCCGGACAGGTAGCGCCCGTCCGGAACCCGGTAGTCGCCAACGGGATCGGGCCGCTCCACGGTGATGCCAGGGCTGTACGGCAGCACGCGGTCGAGTGGTTTCAACGGCAGTCCGGCCGCCTCCAGCGCATCCAGCGGCCAGGTCACGATCCGTACGTCGTCGAACCCGCGGGTGAGCGCCACCTCCGCGAGGCACCTCGCCTCACCGGAGTGCCCGCAGATCACCGGGTCGGCGCGGACAACAATGACCAGGCGGCGGTTGGGTGTGGACGGGGTGAGCGTGTTGTCGGCGATGTTCATGCCTCACCTCCAATGGCGTGTGGCGGGTCGGATGTGGATGGTGGCCTGATCCGGGTGCCCCAGCCGGAGGGCTGAGGGCCGAGTTCGATGTGCAGGTTGCGGATGTGCCGCAGTTCCCGGCCGGAGATCCAGGGGCGTTCGAGTGTCTTGCCGTCCACCGTGATGGATTGGACGTAGGAGACCGGTCCGCCTGCCTCGACCGGCTCGAATCCTGTGGTGGTGATCGACAGATCGCGGTCCGGCAGCCGGGTCGTGGACTCCGCCACGGCCGGCGCGCTGACCAGGAACAGGTTCTGCCCAGCCACCGGGAACAGCCCGAGCGTCGCCCACACGTACCACGCAGACAGCCCGCCGGAGTCGTCGTTTCCTGGCAGCCCGCCCCGGCCGGTGCCGAATTGGTTGGCGATGGCGGCATGCACCACCTCTGCGGTTCGGTCCGGCCGTCCCGCGTAGTGGTAGGACCACGGCGCCTCGTAGTCCGGTTCGTTGTTCAATCCCTCGAACCGGCACAGGCCGTACCCGGCGTCCATCTCGGCCACGCTCGGCGCCACCCCCGGCTGGGTGACCGGTGCGGCGTCGTACCCGAAGAACCGGTCGAGCAGTCCCACGAACGCGTCATCACCGCCGGCGAGTGCGATCCGGGCGCGCATGTCGTGCAGCAGCCGGAAGGAGTAGTTCCACCGGCCGCCCTCGTAGAACGTCGAGTCGCGCAGCAGGCCGGTGCCCGGGTCGTACGCCGCCCGCCAGCCTTGAGCGAGGTCGCGCATCTGCTGGGCCAGTGGCCGATCGCGCACCTTGTGGGCGATCGCCGCGGTGCAGTGGTAGGCGTACGCCAGGTCGAGGGTGTGGCTGATCGGGTGCGCCACACCGTGCACCAGGTAGTCCTCGCCGTACGTCCGGCGCAGGTCCATCTCCAGGTGCACCATGGCCCAGTCCCAGTCGATACCAGGCAGATCCAGTTGGCACAGGTCGGCAAAGAAGGTGTGCGCGAGGGCGCTGCCCTGCCGGGAGAACCGGTCGGCGCCCTTGGCCATCCGGTAGCCGATCGGCAGGTTGCCCTCCTGCTCGCAGATCGACAGCAGCGCGCCGGCCAGCGCGACCGAACGCTGCGGGAACAGCGTGGTCATCAGCGGCAGTTGGGTGCGGTAGATGTCCCACATGGTGCAGATGTCGAACGCGTACGGGCCCTCGGTCGTCCACGACGGGCTCTCGTCCGGGGCGAAGCACGGCTTGACCAGCGAGTGGTAGAGCGCGGTACCGAAAACCGTTGCCTGGTCGTCGGATTCGGTCTTGATCTCAACCTTGCCGAGGTGGTCGCGCCAGCTGGCTGCCGTGCGGTCGCGCCGCCCGGCGAAGGTGGTCTGCGTGCGGCCGACGTCCGCGCGGAGGTTGTCGCGGGCCGTCTCACACCCACGCAGGGAGAACCCCAGCCGCACCTCGACGGTCTGCTCGGCGCGCGATGGTCCCATGAACATCAGCCCGAACGGCCGCAATGTGGTCGGTCGGATGTAGTCGAAGTCGAGGCGAGTGCCGCCGGGCATCAGGCGCCGGTCGTACCACAGCAGCTGCCGCCAGCCGGGGGCGTCGACCTCCAGGTGCACAGCCAGCGGCACCCCCTCGACGTGGATCTCCCCTTGAGCCACCCCGGGCTCCAGCATCGCCAGGTGCGCCTTCAGCGGCACAGTCCGGCTGTGCGGGATGGCCAGGCCGCCGGTCGAGGCGTCGATGACGATCCGGGCGGCGTCATTCGCCGGGAAGGTGTACCGGTGGACGGCCGACTTGGGGCCGACCGTCACCTCGCAGTGCACCCCCGAACCCAGCGTCGCCGCGTAGTAGCCGGGCTCGGCCACCTCCTCCAGCAGGTCCCACGTGGTGCCCAGGTCATCGAGCGGGCCGAGCATCGGGGTGAGCTGGAAGTAGTTGTAGTACTTGCGGATCGCGCCGGTGCCGGACTGCTGGAAGTGGGTGAAGCCGGAGGCGACCGGGCGGTCGTACAACAGGTCGGGCACGCCCTCGGTGTTGAAGTCGTACAGCCCGTAACCGGTCGGGTAGGCCCCGGAGTACGGGCAGGCCGACACCATCCCGAAGGGGTGCATGGCGCCCGGGTGGGTGTTGCCGACCTGCGGCTTTGGCCACCACCAGGTCGAGGCCAGGCCCTTGGGCGTGGGCAAGTCGGTGGCGCCGGTCCCGATGAACGGGTCGACGTGCTCGTACATCGGCTCACCGCCTCGCGCGGCTGACGTGGACTCCCAACGTAAGAAGCGCATGTTTCAGCCGCGTGACCGAAGGAGAAGCGCAGGTTACGACCGGGCCGGACGACAGATGGAAGCCATTTGGTTCGGCAGTACTTATCACCTCGACCGCGGAACCGATTCGCCGTCATCGTCCTACAGATGCCACGACCTCAAGACAGCCGGCGCGACTCGACAGGTCCGCTTGGTTCCGGACGGCTCAGGCCTGCCCCCGGCGCTACCGCCGCCTCGGCGAAGTGCTTCCCGTTGCTGGCTCCGTTGCGCGAAGCAACAGAACCCGACATAGCGAGACTTCTGCTCATGAGCCAGCAGCACATCCCGGTTCGCCAGGACCTGACCGGTGAACCCGAAGAGTTCGCGGCGGCGATCGTCGCGGAACTTCCTCCGGCTCGGCGGGAGCAACGAATCCGAGATCCGTGATTGGACATTCGAAGACTTCGGGATCGCTCGGCTGAACCGGTGTGCCGGTGCTCGCGTGTAGGAGAGGTCAATCGTCGATGTGCAGTAAAGGCAGGTGGGGAACATGCCACGGTCCACCGCGCATGAGGCAGGTGCGTCCTCTGCGTCGCAACTCGAGGACGCCCCACGCTTTCTGTCGGACGCCGAGCTCATGCGCGAGCATGTGGCCGGCAACCCGGACACGTTCGGGATCCTGGTCAAGCGGCACCGGGACCGGATGTGGGCGGTCGCGATCCGCACCCTCGGCGAGCCCGAGGAGGCCGCCGACGCGCTGCAGGAGGCGTTCATCTCGGCGTTCCGCCGGGCCGACTCGTTCCGCGGTGACGCCAAGGTGACCACCTGGCTGCACCGGATCGTGGTGAACGCCTGCCTGGACCGGATCCGCCGCCGCCAGGTCCGCGCCGCCGACCCGCTGCCGGAGGACGAAGACCGCGCCGCCGAGCTGGCCGGTCCGTCCGAGGACGACCCGGCCGAGGTCCGCGAGCGCCGGCTGGACGTGCTGAACGCGCTCAAGCAGATCAACTCCGACCAGCGCAGCGCACTCGTCCTGGTCGACATGGAGGGCTACTCGATCGAGGAAGCCGCCGCCATCCTCGACTGCGCCCCCGGCACGGTCAAGTCCCGGTGTGCCCGTGGCCGGGCCCGGCTGCTGCCACTTCTACGCCACTGGCAGCCGTCGCGTGCGTACGACGTACCGCACGCACTGGTTTGCGGCACCTCGACGAACCGGAGACCTCCGGAGGCGCTCGACTCAGCCCGAGCGTCATTTGCCCACAACAGCTCGCAATAATGTCGCGAGAAAGAACCTGCAGTCGAGCCATCGCGGCCTCCGCCACCTCGATCCGGTGAGCCAGCCCGACCGCAGCTGGTGTCGACTCGTGATCATCGTCTACCGCTGCAAGCACCGGCCTCCGCGTTCAACGGAAGGCCGGTGTCCGGGGAAGCGAGTCCGTGTGTCAGATCGGAAGCGGATCGTAGTTGGCGCCGAACGGGGCATCCGGCCTTGCGAACTCCCCCATCAATGCGCGCCTCAGGGGCGTGGTGCGCTCAAGGAACTCGGGGTCATTGTTGAAACGGTCGGCCATGCGGACCCACGGTGGGCTGTAGACGTAGTGCGTTGTATAGCGGTCGTAGTCGCCATCGTGGCGGAAGGTCCGATGCCAGACGCCGTTGTGGAACACCAGAGCAGCCCCGGCTTCGGCGCACACGACATGACCGATCGCGATGTCGTCGTTGCTCTCACGGATTGAATCAGGGAGACCGACCCGCGAGCGGTGGCTGCCGGGAATCAGCTCCATGTTGCCCGTGCCGGGCACAGTCTGATCGGTGAGCAGGTACGACACGCGGAGTTGAAGCAGCGGAACCGGGTATCCCAGGTCCTTGAAGTCGAAGGCGGACGATCCGTCCTGGTGCCAACGGCCGTTCCCCGCGTGCGCCGGCTGCATGGTGTTCCAGCCGGCCTGCAGCACGAATCGGTCGCCGAGCAGACCCTGCACCTTCGGAAGGACGTCAGGATGATCGATGAGCCGCTCCAGAACCGGCTCGCTCTCGTAGGTCCGGCCGATCTGCCCGAACTCGCGGTCGCGGTTCTCGTGCAGACGCCGCGAGACATCGTAAGCCTCCGCGGCCTCGTCCTTTGTCAAGACGTTGGGAATCATGAAGTATCCCCACGACTCGAAGATGAAGCGGTCAGTCTCGGTCAGCTGACCTTTGTCGACGACGGGCTCGAGCATCACTCTGTCCTTCCTTCATGCTGTTGGAACGGCATCCCGGATCTGGCCTCACAGCGACCAGGGAGTCGGACGGATCACAAATCGGCTGGTGGTCAGCGCAACAGCCACCACTCGAGGCAACCCGCGGATGGTGGCTGTCAGTGTTCGCGCGGTACTCAGATCCTCAGCGCACGCGACCATCGCCGGCAACGGGGCAACGCGATGGTGTCCTGAGGTTCCGCAAGAACCTCGTGCAGGTACGAGCGGAGCTCGGGGCAGTCTGCCGGCACGCAGCTCGCCAGACCGTGCATTAGGTGGACAGTTGCGCTCACGATCCAATCCTGACGCGAGTGGTACTGCCGATAAAGAACCAACCCACCCAGATTGGCACCCAACTCAGAACTACCTCGATCTCGACAGTCCAGCACGATCGACGCTTCTGCGCGCGTTCCCAGCCAAGGCCTCATCACCTACATCCGCTTGGTAGCCCTCATCCCGGCGACGAGACCACTCCATCGACCTACCTCCCGCGGGATGTTGCTGATGGCAACGGTGGCACGAGCTGCGGATTTCGGCAGGGCCAGCCTGCGCCTTGCAAATACCTGGTCCAAGGACATGTCGGCTCCGCGCACCGCGGTCGTCGAGTCGGCGTGCCGTTCATCACAGCCCAGTGCCGGCCACAGGCCTGACCAGCTCAGCAGGCTTGGGCATCCAGGACTCGATCAACACCGGACGAACCGTGGACCTGAGCGAGACGAGCGGTGCTTTCATGGTGGTGTGGAGCACGATCAGGACGAGGTCCTCGAAGTCGGGAAGGCTTCGAGACGTGGGCGCAGAAGGGCCGGATGGATTCTGGTCCTGGTGGCGCTGCTGAGCCTGATCGTCCTCCGCGCCTCGACGGATCGTCCGCAACATCATGCCCCGCCGAGACCCACCCCGTCCGATCTGATCAGCACGATCCCGGACGGACGGTCGGCGCGGGCATGGCCGACGGCACCCGGCGCATGCGGGGCGGTCACGCTGTTGCCTATCGTGTCGAGTGCACCACCCGCGGAGCACACCGGGATCCAGGTACTGCTCGGCGGAGAACGGCTGCGACTCGTCGACTTCGACAGCGGCCACGCGACGATCTTGCCTGACCCAGTCGTCCGTCCGGGCGAGTACGCCGCTGTGCTGGCCGGTGATCCGATCACGGCGTACGCGAGCACCGGGTCATGCAGCGAGACGGCTCCCTACGCGATGTTGCGCATCAGCGTCGATCACCGGGTGAGTGTCATCCGTCCACTCGGTCCCACCGAGTGGGCACTGACCGATGGCAATCGCGTCTGGATCGCTTCCTTCGCCAGCGACATCGACTCCCCCTACGGGACGATCGCTCCGGTCGCCGGCGGGCAGCGGGTAAGGCTTCCGCTCGGCTTCTACGCATCCGCAATCGTGGGCGACACGGTCGTCGGGCTGCTGCAGCCCGATCCGTCGATCTCACCGACCTGGCTCGCGCTCGTCGACGCACGTACGGGTCTGTTGCGGGCCAAGCTCGAAGAACATGTGGCGCCGCTCGCGGCCGGCGCAGGCCAAGTCTTCTGGACCAGCGGCTGTGACGACGACGCGTCACCGTGCACGCTCCACCGCCGGCCGATCGACGGCGGGGAGACCCTCGGATCCGCCCTTCCACGCCCCGCCTGCTGCGGTGTCGTCAGCCCTGACGGCACGAGGGTCGCCCTCCTGATCGAACGACCATCGTCAGACTCACGTTTCGACGGCTATCCGCTCCCGCCCATGGACATCGCGATCATGCAACTCGACACCGGCCGGCTGAGCATCGTGCCAGGGATCGAACTGCCCGCCAAGTCGAAACCCGGGCTGGCCTTCGCCGGCCGTGGTAACTGGTTGACGATCGCCCTCGACGCGGGATCCCGCACCCGGATCCTCGCCTGGCGGCCCGGACTGCGGCAGCCGTACGAAACGAACGCGCTTCCCGGCCTCGTCCACAACCCGCCGACGCTCGTCGTCACCAGCCACTGACCACCTCGTCCTCGTGGTCGCGACGCCCTCTCGCACTCGGTGCGGCGGTCAGCGCCGACTCGGCCGAGCGCTTCTGGATCCTCTGGCCGATGCCTCGGAATGGATGATCAGCGACGAACATTCACGCGACGTACGGGATCGTTTGAGGACCTTCCGGCAGGATGCAGAGGCGGGCGTCGGGGCCGGCCGCGGCGAGCGACTCGGCGACTGCGGTTGAAATGTCGGCTGTTTGTTCCAGATGCACCGCCGCCAGGTCGGCGTCGGTGAGGGTCCCGGTATGCATGACAACGCGGCTGGTCGATTGGATGCGGGCCTGGATCTGGACCTGCCACTGGTCAGGTGTGGTTGCAGTGCGCCGGCTGATCTGATCGAGAAGCGCTTGCGGAGAATCCGCTGAGCTCAGGACCGAGCGATACGATCCGTGATCCGGGAAGCCGTCACGGCACTCAGCCGCACAAATGATCGTGCCGCCGCGGCGAATGATCTGATGCGCGGCCGACATTCCCTTGACCGACTGATAAAGGTTCTGGTCGAGCGGGTATCCGGAGTTCGTGGTGACGACCACGTCGAACGGACTTACCACGGGCCGCATGGCGATTCGCTTGGCCGCAGCGCAGGCGGCGGCATGCATCGGCAGCAGGTCTCCCCCGAACGCCGCCACGATGTCCTTGTCGCGATTGAGCACGACGTCCAACGCGAACGTCACGCCGGTCGCTTCCGCGATCGCCCGGACATCGTCATGGACCGGGTTTCCGTGCGTCACTCCCCACGTCGCGTCGGGACTGCCGATCCTGGTGGCATCGTGCAGAACCAAGACGGTGTCGAGGCCGGCCAGCCCTGGCGCAACGAGCTTTGGTCCGCCCGAGAATCCGGCGAAGAAGTGCGGTTCGACGAATCCGGTGGTGATCCGAACGTCCGCGTCCACCCATTGGCGGTTCAGCCACACTGGTACGCCGTCACCATGGACACCGAGCCAGGCCAACTCAGCCTGATCGCGGGCGTCGTGGTTGACGATCCGTACCGTGTCGACGATCTCGTCACCGAACATCTCGCGCAGCTCGGCGTCGCTGTTCCCGCGGTGCGTACCGGTCGCGACCAGGATCACGACATCAGCGAGATCGACCACATCCTCCAACTCCGACAGGACGGCCGGGATCATCAAGGGCCTCGGCTGTGGGCGGGTGCCGTCGCACGCGGAGATGGCCACGGTCTGGCCCCGTCGAACGCGATCGCGCAACGGTGGTCCGGCAATGGGCTCACGAAGTGCCCGGCGCAGAACCCCGTCCGGGTCGGCTGCAGCCTGATGGCGGACCGGCTCCACCACGGTGGTACGCGCAGAGTCCACGTTGATGACCAGTCCGGACTCCCCGTACGCCAAACGCACTCTCACTCGATCCAGCTCCCTGACGAGTCCCGTAGCCGCCGGCTGTCGGCAGACCTCTCTGCGGCGGCGAGGCTGTTACCGCCGCTAAGATCATACGTATGGCGAAAGACCCGATCCCCGTAGACCGTCTCATTCCGCGGCGTCTCCCCGTGGGCCGGCTGGGTGTCGCCGTCGTGGCCGAACTCGTCGACCTCATTGTCACGGGTCAGCTGCAGGAGGGTGATCTGCTGCCTCCGGAAGGGCCGCTGAGCGACCTCTTCGGTGTGAGTCGCACAGTGTTGCGTGAGTCGGTGAAGCGGCTCGAGGAGAAGGGGCTGGTGACTGTCTCGCCGGGCCGGGGTACACAGGTGCGGGCGCGGGGGTACTGGAACATGCTGGACCCGGTGGTGCTGTCGGCCCTGATCGACAACGACGAAAGCCTCGGCGTGCTCGACGAGCTGACGGTCGTGCGGGCGAGCCTGGAGTCGGCGATGGCAGGCGCGGTGGCCGGAGCTCACAGCGCGGCGGAGTTGAGACGGCTCGAGAACGCGTTGACGACCATGCGCGAGAGCGAGTCGGAGACGGACTCGTTCCGGCAGGCAGACGTGATCTTCCATTACGCGGTGATGGAGATCTCGGGCAATCGGCTGGCGGAGAACATCGCCAAGCAGGTCTACAAACGAGCCGTGGACTCCAGCCGATACCAGGGCATCGACCCGCCCGACGCGGTCGCGCTCACCCTCGAGGAACACGCGGCGATCTTCGACGCCATCGCCCGGAAGGACGTCGCCGCCGCCGAGAAGGCGATGCATGATCACATCTGCGGGTCGTGGGAGCGTCGCCGGCTGGTCGACGCCGGTCCCCCGCGCGGGCGGGTGCGGGGTCAGAAGAAGAAATAGGTCTCGGGTCATCGCGTCACGAGACCGGCCTCAGTAGCTGCGCCGGGATCATCGCTCACGTCGGGCTCGGCCACCAGGCGCAACGCAGCGCGCGCAGGCCGGATGTGCGGTCCGGTAGATGCGAGAACAGCCCCCGCGGAGCTGCCCGGTGACAGCTGCGACTCGTCGAGCAGGATGCCGAGGCCGGGCCGGTCGCCCAGAACGATCCCTCCGTCATCGAACTCCTGATCGACATCGAGACCGACAGGGAAATGCAGATCCTGCACCTCGTAGGTCAACAGGTTCGGCACCGCGGCCGCCGCATGCGCAACCGGATTCGCGTTGTACGCCACCGGACTCACCGGCAGGTCGTGCGCATGCGCCAGCGTCGCCACCCGAAGGAAATGGGTAATCCCCCACACATTCCCCACCTGCACAACATCAAGCGCACCGGCATCCAGCAGCGGGCGATACTGCTCCAACCCGGTCAAGTTCTCCCCACTCGCAATCGCCGCGCGGACCTTCCCCCGTAACACCGCCATCCCCGCCGCATCCCACCGCCGCAACGGCTCCTCCACCCACGTCAGATCCATCCGCTCCTCGATCGCCGCCACATACCGAGCAGCCTGCGCCTGGTTCCACGACTCGTTGGCGTCGAACATGACCGCAGGCCGGCGAGAATTCCGCCCGAGCACCTCACGGACGATCTCCAGCCGAGGCAGATCACGATCCAGGTCGCGGCCGCCCTTGAGCTTGCCCGCCTTGAACCCACGCTCCGCGAACCGGCCGTACAACTCGGCCAGTTCCTCCTCGCTCAAGCCGTAGTCCAAACCCGACGCATACGCAGGCACAAAACGCTCACGCGCCCCTAGAGTCCGCCACAACGGCTCGTCGGCCGCCTTCGCCTTGATGTCCCACAACGCCATATCAACGGCACCGATCGTGCCGAACATGGAACCGGCATGACCGGCCTTGAACACCCAGTCGAGCATCCGGTCATACAGCGCCACGACCGACCGCGGATCCTCGCCATCGATAGCGGGGAACACCCGCCCCACCTCCGCATGAGCACCAAGACCCACCCCCTCGATCCCGGCATCAGTCTCGATGACCAGGACCGGCACCGGTGTCGTGTGGCCACTCTGCACGCCATTGACGTCGCCGGTCACCCTCCCCCAGTCATGAACGGTGCTCAGGCTGCGATATCCAGTGATCTTCATCCGTGGTCCCCTCGAGAGCCGGTGTGAAGACGGCCGGGCTGGCAGGACCGGCCCGTGCCGACAGTATCTGAAGTCTTGTCGCAAACATAATACGTATGCTAAATCTTTTTCCGGGGGCAACGATGACCCGATGACGCCGCCGGTACCGAGCAAAGGAAGGACGAATCGTCCCGCCCGGTGCCGATGAGCGGCCACGTCGAACCATTGCTGGAGCGCCGTCGCCTGGCGTGCATCGTCATGCCCGCAACGGGCGGACGGGGCCGTCACAGACAACTTCCCGGTACGGAGGAGTACGACATGGCAGCAGAAAGCACCTCGTCAACGAGTGGGGTCTCGCGGCGCCGGTTCGTCGGCGGGACACTGAGCCTCGGGTTGTCGGCGGCAGCGACCGGGCCGTTGTCCGCGATGGCTTCACAAGCAGGTGCGGCACCGGCGCACCCGAACGACAAGACCACGCCGCTTTTCAACCCGGACTACAGCCGGCTGATCGGTCGGTCCGACCTCATCTACACCGGACGAATCACGACCGGGACCCAGGGCATGTCCGTGGCGAACGGAAGGTTCGGCGGGCCGGTCTGGCAAAGCAACAGCAGCACCCTCGTCATGCAGCTGAACCACACGGACATGTTCATGTTCAACGATGCCTCGGCGGCTTCGAAGGACCACCAGAACTCCGGGGGCGGCGCTGTCGGGCGGATCCACATCGGCTTCGGGACAGGGACCGTCTTCGACGCCACGACGCGACAGCATCTGTCGCTGTACGACGGCAAACTGAGCATCAGCGGCACCAATGTACGCGCCGACGTGATTGCCGACACGGATTCAGACGTCATCGCGATCCAGGTGACCGACGACCGCGCCACACCCCAGCCGATCACCGTCGATCTGGCCATGCTGCGGGACGCCAACCAGATCTGGGGCGCCCACAGCGCGATATCCACTCTGACCACCGTCGCCGGCACAGGACGGCTGGGTTCCCGGAACGAAACGATCGTGCTGGAGCAGGTTGTTCAGGAGCCAGCCGACACCGGCACGAAAGCCAACGACCACTACGTCAACACAGCCGTAGCGGCCACCGTGCGGGGCCGCGAGATCTCGAACGTCGTCAGCAACACCATCGGCAACCGGGCGACGCTGAGGATGAATCTGCCCGCGCAACAGGGCACCTTCACCGTCGTCGTCGGCGGGAACGCCGATTCGCGGACCGCGCTTCGTACGGCCAGGGCCACCGCCGTGGCGAACGCCACCAAGGCTTCCGACCATGCCCGGATCTCTGCCCGCAGTCAGGCCTGGTGGCGCGACTTCTGGCACAAGTCGTACGTCTACTTCCCCACCCAGTTCAATTTCGAGCAGCGCCGCAACTACTACATGTACCTGGCCGCCATCTCGAACCGGGGCTCCTTTCCCTCCAAATACAACGGCGGCATCTGGATCGGCGAGGAGGACCGGCGGGACTGGGGCAGCTTCTACTGGAACTGGAACCAGGACTGCCTGTATCAGCCCCTGCTGGCCGCCAACCACCTGGATCTGCTGGAGCCGATGTTCACGATGCGGCAGTCCAGTTACGAACAGTACGAAGTCGCGGCCCGGCAGATGTGGGGCAGTGAGGGCATCTTCATCGGGGAGACCGACGGCATCCTGGGCTGGGAAACCCTGCCGGACGGGATCGCGGACTCGATGCAGCAGTACTACACGTTCAAGACGACTACGCGCAGCCAGGAATTCACCGACATCACCATGCGGAGAAACAGGTTCCTCTCCCCATGGAACTGGAACGTCTTCGGCGGCAACAGGCAGGCGAGCTACGTCACGCACACCATGATGGCCACCCAGGAGACCGCCGAGTACTACTGGCAGGTGTACTGCTACACCAAGGATCTCCACTGGCTGCGGAAGGTTGCCTATCCCTTCATCAAGGGCGCGGCGGAGATGTACCGATCCTACGATGGTCTCCGGAAGGAGAGCGACGGGAAGTATCACTTCTTCAACACGAACCTGCACGAGCACATCTGGGCCGGCAAGGACGTCATCGATGATCTGTCCATGGCCAGGGGCGTCTTCGCGGCAGTGGTCAAGGCTTCCGAACTGCTTGGGGCCGACCAGGCGACTCGCCCGCTATGGAAGGACATCCGCGACAATCTCGCCGCGTACCCGCTGCGAACGGACCCCGGCGCGCTGTGGGCCGCGAGTACGAACCCGTCGCTGGCCTCGCAATTGGCGACGGATCAGCCCGCCTGGGCGCAGGGCCTGCAGCCCGCGTACTTCATCAGGGATCTGCACGGCACCGAGAGCCCGATCTTCAAGATGCTCGAGAAGTACGACGTACTGAACCTGGAAACGCGGGACCAGGGTCTCGACAACGGCGATTGGGAGATCGCGCTCAACACCTATCTCCACTCGCCCGGCTACCTCAACCAGGTCAAGGGCCAGGTCATCGACAGGAACGGCTCCAGCCGCTTCCACGTGGACGCCGCCAAGCTCGGGCGAGCGGATGACATGGTGAAGATCCTGAACACGCAGTACGGCGTGTTCAGCACCTACGGCGTGTTTCCGAACCTGCTTTTCAACCAGCTGGACTACTACTCGGCCGAAGGCTACGGCACCTTTGCGGCGGCGCTGCAGGAAGCACTGAGCCAGAGCCTGAGTCCGACTCCTGCGGGGGACCCCGTGATACGCGTGTTCCCGGCGTGGCCGACGGCGTGGGACGCCAAGTACAAACTGCTCGCCAAGGACGGTTTCCTGGTCTCATCGTCGATGGTGTCGGGCGATATCCAGTACGTCGAGATCGAGTCGCAGCTCGGCGAACGCGCCCGCATCAGAAACCCGTGGAATTCCGATGTGGTGCTGTACCGCGAGGGACGGAAGGCCGAGACACTCGTCGCTGCGGAGAACGGTCTGCTGGAGTTCAAGACCCACAAGGGCGAGAACATCGTTCTCGTCCGGGCGGGCACGACGCCGGACATGTACCGGTCCTCTGACCTGATCGACACGACCGCGGGAAGCACCAGCGCAAGCTAGGGCTCGACGCCGGCCGAGCCTACGGGCGGCTCCTGAGTTCGGTTACTCCTCCCCAAACCGATCCATGGAGCCGCCCGTCAGCGTCATGGTGGGCGCCGTCAGACCCGCGAAGACCGCGCCGGCCGGCGTCTTGCCGATCGGGCCATCGCTCGCATCACCTCACTGATACGGTCTGGTGACCTCGCGCCGGGAGACCGGCTGCCGCCAGCGGCGGCAGTGCGGCTGGACCATCCCGGCGCGCGATGCCGGCGGGGCGTCGGCGATGCTGTGGGCGTGGAGTACGTGTCCAGAGTGCCGCGACCGCCGCTGGACGGGCTGATCGACGACCTCTACTACCTGGAGGGTGCGCCGCCGTACGCTCGGCTGACGCTGCCGCCGGCGCCGTCGGCGTTGCTCATCGTCAACCTCGGGGCGCCGTTCCGCATCCGCGCCGGCACCGACATCGAGACGGCCGAGTACGCCGACGGCTGCGTGGTCACCATGCCCACCCGCGCGTGGGAGTTCGGCTACCCACTCCGGACCCGGTCCGTCGGCGTCCACTTCAAGGCGTGGGGGCTGGCGCCGTTCCTGCCGATGCCCGCGGCCGAGCTGTGTGACCGGCCGGTGACGGTAGAGCAGGTTTGGGGCCGGCCCGCCATTGCTGAGCTGCGAGACCGGCTGGCCACGGCGGACGGACCGCACGAGATGCTGGCGCTGCTCGAGGAGGAGCTGATGCGACGGCTGTGCGAAACCGCCGGCCTGGGGCTGGTCCGCCATACGAGCAGTGTCATCGCGGCGACCAGCGGGGCGGTGGCGATCGGCGACCTGAGGGTGGCAGCCGGTGTCAGCAGCACTCATCTGGCACAGCGGTTCAAGGATCTCATCGGCGTCACGCCGAAGCGGCTGGCCCGCAGCTACCGCTTCGCCGCCACCTTGCTCGCGATCGACTTCGCCGAACCGATCGACTGGGGCGAGGTCGCCGGTGGCGCAGGCTACTTCGACCAGGCCCACTTCGGCCACGAGTTCCGCGCGTTCACCGGGCTCACGCCGACCCGGTACGTCGAAGTCCGGCGGCGGTTCCTGCGCGAACATCCCGGCCACGCGCTGGACGGCTGGCCGCTGCCGGCCGATTGATTTCTTACAAGAGCGACAGCTCACGACACGCTAATTTTGGGGCACCCCAAAAGCAAAGGAGAGCCCCGTGGGCAAGGTGGTCATGTACAGCACGGTGTCGGTGGACGGCTTCATCGCGGACGAGCACGACCAGCCCGGACCGCTGTTCGACTGGTTGACCAGCGGTGACGTCCCGTTGGACGAAAGCGGAGTGCTAAAGGTGTCGCAGGCCTCCTACGACTACACCCGGGCGTACTGGGACCAGATCGGGGCGACAATCGCCGGCCGCCACGTCTTCGACATGACGGACGGCTGGGACGGGAAGCCTCCGAGCGGGATCGACCACGTGGTCGTCGTGACGCACCGGCCGGAGCCCGAGGGCTGGGACCCCGAGGCGCCGTTTCACTTCGTCGACGGCGTCGAGGCAGCCTTGGCCAAGGCGCAGGAGCTTGCGGGTGACCGCATGGTCGAGGTCGCCGCCGGCGACGTCGGTGGCCAGGCGCTTGCCGCGGGCCTGATCGACGAGGTGCGCATGGACGTCGTACCCGTCGTGATCGGGTCCGGCAAGCGCTACTTCGGGTCGGTCGACGCGCAGCACCTGTTGGAGGATCCTGACGTGGTGATTCAGGGCAACCGGGTGCTTCACCTGCGCTATCGGGTGCGCCGTTGACCGATCTGAGCGGGTACGCGAAGAAGTCCACTGCGACACAAGATCGGGCCTCCGGCTGCGTTGCGCATCGCTGTCCCTGATCGGGCAGCCGACGCCGAAGGCCTGAGGTGCACGCCGACTATGAGGAGCCGGGAGTTACCGCGCTACCCGGTCGGTTGCCACGCGGGCTGCCCGTCGAACCCGGGTGCCCGGGTCAGAGCCCGGCTTACACCGGTCTCGACATCAACGACGTAGACGTCCCACGAGCCCTCCGCGTCGGAGTAGTACGCGAGCGACCGGCCGTTCGGTGACCATCGTGGTCGTTCCTCCGACGCCGACTCGGCCACGACAGAGCGGTGTCCGGTCCCGTCCGCGGCCACTACCGCGATGTCGAGCCAGCCGGCGTCACGACGTTGTACGCCAACTGCGAGCCGTCGGAGGTCCAGGCCGGGTTGATGCCGCGGAGCGGCTGCGGGAGGAGCGGCTGTTCGACGCCGGTGTCCGGATCGACCGCGCGAAGCTCGGGCGCGCCGCTGCGCGTGGTTGCGAAGCCGATCCGCGAGCCGTCCGGCGACCATTGCGGCTTGTCGTCCAGCCCGGGCGAGTTCACCAGCTGCCGGACGTTCGAGCCGTCGACATCCAGTACGAAGATGTCCCAGTCGCCGTCCCTGTTGGAGCTGAAGGCCAGTCGTCGTCCGTCCGGCGACCAACTCGGGTAGAAGTTCGCGGCCGCGTCGCGGGTGATCTGCGTCAATCCCGTACCGTCCAGGGAGATCAGGTAGATGTCGCTCGCTGTAGGCGACCCCGCGTTGAACGCCAGCCGTCGCCCGTCCGCCGACCAGGCCGGGTGCGAGACCGGCGGCAGTTCCTCGGTCAGCCGCCGCACATTCGAGCCGTCCGCCTGCATCAGGTAGAGCGCCTCGGCGCCCTCGCGGTCGGAGACGAAGGCAATGAGCCCGCCAGCATGCATGGTCGGCGACTGCGGTGAACCCGGCTGCGGCGACCCTTGCTGTGGTGACCCCTGCTGCGACGCCTGGGGATCGGGCGTCGACGTCGTGCACCCGAGCGCCGTGCACCCGAGGACCCCAACCAACAGCGCGCCGCTGAGCAGCCGCCGCCCGTGGACTGTCCGCACGACCTGAGCCTCGCGGTCGGCGCTACGGCCCGCCAAGAAGCGGCACGCTTCCGTGTCCGAACCGTTGCGGTCGGGCCGGCGAGCAGGACCTCGAGCCATTCCCTCGCTTCGTCGACGTCACTGGTGACGGGGGTCAGTCGCAGGTGGTGCCCAGGTGGCGGCCAGTTGTTCCTTCCTGATTGACCAGGAAGAGGTGGTCGCCGCCGTCCCGGCCCGCGAGGTGGGCTGATGCATGCAAGCGCGACAGTGTGGCTGAAGGCCGCTCCCCAGGGCTGTTACCGGAGCCGCCCTGAGGAGCGGTGGACAGTTCACCGGCTCGTCGATGCGTCTACCGAACTGGCCGGGTCCGGCTGAGCAGCGGCGCTCGGCATACGCAGGCTGATCGCGGCCAGGACCGCACCGACTGCGGCGATCACCGCGGCGCCGATGAAGGCGGCCGAGTACCCGTCGGTGAGTGCGGCGGCGTCACCGAGAAGCTCGGCGCCGTTCGCGGCGGCCACCGCGGTCATCGCGGCCAGGCCGAGGGCGGAGCCGATCTGGTAACTGGTGTTCACGATCCCGGACGCCAGACCACCCTCCTCCGGACGCGCCGACGACAAAGCGATGCCGAGGCTGGGGATGAACGCCAGCGACATCCCGGCGGCCGCGATCAACGAGGCCGGCAGTACGTCAGCCCAGAAGGAACCGTCCGAGCGGATCAGGGACAGTCCCGCCAGGCCCACGGTGAGGATGGCCATACCGCCGACCAGCGTCTTCTTCGGACCGGCCGCGGCGATCAGCCTCGGCGCGACCACGATCATGCCCAGCATGATGAACGTTGTCATCGGCAACAGTGCGGCGCCGCTGGGGAACGCGCTCAGCCCCAGGACCTGCTGCAGGTACAGGTTCAGGAAGAACCACATCGGCACCCAGGCCGCACCCAGCAGCAACTGAGCGACGTTCGCGGCAGCCAGGTTCGGCGCCGCGAAGATCCCGAGCCGCATCAACGGCTCCCGTCGCTTGGCCTGCACCGCGACGAACACACCCAGCAGTACGACGGCCGCCGCGCCGACCGACAGCGTCGAGCCCGCCGACCAACCGACCTCGGGCGCCCGGACAATCGCGTACACACCGGCGCCGAGACCGACAGTCACGGTCAACGCACCGAGCAGGTCCACCGACCCACGCCGTACGGCGGAACTCGGCATCAACGCAGGCGTGGCGACCAGGGCGATCAGCGCGATCGGCACGTTGAGGAAGAACACCCACGGCCAGGACAGGTACTCGGTGATCACACCACCGAGGAACACACCTGCCGTCCCGCCCGCCGGCGCGGCCGCGCCGTACAACGCGATCGCCTTGGTCAGCTCCCGGGGATTCGCGCCGAACAACATCATCAGGAGCGTCAGCGCGGCCGGCGCGATCAACGCCGCACCGATGCCTTGGATCGCCCGGCCGGCCAGCTCAGTACCGACACCGGTTGCGAGGCCCGCGACCAGCGACCCGGCCAGCAGGACCGCCCAGCCGGCCGCGAAGATCCGGCGGGCACCGAGAAGGTCGGACAACCGTCCGCCCAGCAGCAACAGGCCGCCGAACGCGACGACGTACGCGTTGAACACCCACGACAGGTTGCCCGGACTGAACCCGAGCTCAGCCTGCATCTTCGGTAACGCGACACCGATGATCGAGGTGTCCATGATCACCATGAACTGCGCTGCGGCGATCAGGCCGAGCGCCCACCAGCGCCGTGACGACGCCGGCGATTCCAGCTGACTCATTGTAATACTCCTTACCCGTATAGGGTATTTCGTGAAGCCGTGAAGGTCCCGAAAGTTGGGAACCGGGAAACGAGACGGTACCCTAGGGGGGTACCCTATGAAATGCAAGAGGGTCGCCGAACCTTGCGGGTGTCGGGCGGGTAGGGTGCGGCGAACCCAAGGGAGGACGTGGTGAGCGTGGACGGACCAGCACAGCACGGTTACATCGACGACAAAGAGGCTTACCTGCGGCGGCTGCGCCGCATCGAGGGCCAGTCCCGCGGCCTGCAACGCATGGTCGAGGAGGAGAAGTACTGCATCGACATCCTCACCCAGATCTCGGCCATGACGAAGGCGCTGGAGTCCGTCGCCCTCGGCCTGCTCGAGGACCACCTCGCGCACTGTGTCGTCGACGCCGCGGCCGCCGGCGGCCCCGAAGCCGATCGCAAGATCAAGGAAGCTTCCGAAGCCATCGCCCGGCTCGTGCGCTCCTAGCGCCGGTGGTTTCGTCCGCTACTGCGGCAGGCTGCACCGGGCACGGCTTTGGCCTGGGCGTCTATCGCTGGGCGTCGTCCGGCTCGCGCACGCGTTGGAGCAGAACCGGCGCGGCCGCCCTGGCGGCCTCAGCCAACTGGTACGGCAGGAAACGTCCCGGTAGTCACAGCAGAGCCGGCAGCAGGCCGAGGATCGGCTCTCCGAGAGCTCCCAGCCAGTGCGCGAGCATGCCGAGGGGCCCAACGAGGGCCGATCCGGCCGAGGCGAGTGACCCCGCGGCGAGGAGGATGCGGGTCAGCCGCTCGAGCCTCGGCGCGATCCGGGTCCGATCCGGCTCCGGCTGGCGGAGTCCGGCCTCGATCTCGCGGAGTTCCGTCTCCGCCGCGACCGAGGAGACCGGGTCGAGACGCGTGGCCTTGACGCCCGCTCGCAGGTCGGCGAGCGCCTGCAGGGCCTGCTCCGATGTCACCACGATGCCGGTCTGACCGCCCGTGATGTGCTGATCGCGGCCGACGTTGTTGATGTTGGCGGCGTTCTGGTTGCCGATGTTGAAGGTCATCGCGACTCATCTCATGAGCTGGGGTGGCGGTAGCTCCCGGTCGACCCGCCGGCGGCGCGCGGTGGCGACGACGTGCAGCACGATCCCGGTGATGATCAGCAGTACGCCGACCAGGTTGACCAGGCCACCGAGCGCGAAGACCAAGAACCCGCTGAGGTCGTCCTTCGTGGGCATACCGGACGCGGACGAGAGGTTCATGAGCTGACCGAAGTACGTGTACCAACCGAACGCGGCGATGGCGAGTCCGACCAGGAACACCAGGACACCGGTCCAGATCAGCCCGCGAGCCTTCGTCTTCGTCGCGGCGATCTCGCGGAAGAAGTTCTCCCGCTGCTGGATCACATGCTGCACGTACTGGTCCCGCCCGACATTGTTGATCGTGTGCGCTCGCTGATCGCCGATGTCGTAGCGAACCGCGGTCGGCGCGCCCTCGCGTGTGCCGTAGCGAAGCTGCAGGTCCGCGAACGCAACCCGGTCCCCCGGGTACAGCCGCCGCGGCACCGTGATCGCCTCGCCGTTCACGAACGTGCCGCCGGCCGAGCCCAGATCTTCGACGTAGTCCACACCGCCCTGCTGCCACAGCGCCGCATGCGTCCGGCTCAGGTACGGGTCCTCGAACCGTACGTCGCAGCTCGGCAACCGGCCGACCGTCATGCGGGCGCCGGTCAGATTGATCCGCTGCCCCTCGTGCGATCCGGCTTCCACCACGAGGTACGGCGTACTCGCTCCATCGGTCATCGTCCTCTGCGGCGACCGCAGGCACCTCGCCCGTCCGCACCGCACCCCCACGATCAGGTAAGCACTCGCGCCGGATCATCACAAGACGCAACCTTCGGACGTCTTCGACCTGCCGAGACCTATCCGTCGATCAGTTGCCTGAAGACCGGTTCGTCGCGGATCGGATCCAGGTCGGATCCAATCAGCGCTGTGGGAAGCAGGCAGCGACGGCCAAGCCATCCACGAAGTCGTTCATCTCGTGGCCGGAATGGCCCTTCACCCACTGGAAGGCGACATCCCCGCGCTTGATCACCAACGCCACCAAGGGTTCCCACAGGTCCCTGTTGGCGACCGGCTTCTTTGCTGAGGTGAGCCAGCCGCGCTCGAGCCAACCTGTGTGCCACCCGTCGCGGAAGCAGTTGACGACGTAGGTCGAATCCGAGACGACCAGCAACGGACCGTCGTTCGCCCGCACGGCCTCGAGGGCGGCACGGATCTCCATCCGCTGGTTCGTGGAGGCAGCCTCGTGACCGGCGGCATACTCGGTCGTCGACAGCGCCCAGGCCCAGCCTCCAGGTCCAGGGTTGCCCGAGCAGGCACCGTCGGTGAACACCGTGCGCGCGCCGACGGGGACTGTCATGTCGGGCGGACGAGGACGGCGGGCGCGGGCTGGAGGCATCAGAGCGAAACACTACCCCGCCGGCGCATCTCCGGACGCACAGCCCTGAAGGCGGCGTACCGCACCGAACAACGAGGCGGACGTCGTGAACCGATCGTGTCGGCTGACCATCAAAGCCCTCCGTACGACACACTGAGGACTCATTCCGGAGGGCATCATGAATCGGAGCATCAAGCTGGCAGGCCTGGTGACGGGCGTTTCGGTCGCTGCTGTGGTGGCGGGCACCCTGGTTGCCGCGCAGCAGACGCCGACGCTCGCAGCGGCGTCCGGCGGAGGCGCCAACCCGATCGACAGCGTCAGCAAGCCGGTGCCGACACCGTCCACGACGCCGAGCAAGCCGCCCGGGACTCCCCCGGCCACCCCGAGCGGATCGGTCAAGCAGACGATCGACCTCACCAAGCTCAAGCAGGGCGCGGCACCGGCCACGTCGTACGTCGACGGCCGGACAGTGCACGTCGGCGGCACCAAGTTCACCTTACCGGCGTCGGACGGCCCGATCTGGGACATTGCGCGGACAGGTACCGGCGCACTCGTTCTGCACAGCCCGAAGGACGACGGCAAAGCCGTGCTCACCACCTGGAGCGGTGGCTCCCGCGGTGAATCCGTCAACGACGTCTCGACGGTTCTCTCTTCGGCCGATCAGTCGAGCAGCGCCTACGCCGTCCAGCCGACCACCGCCGACGGCGCCGAGCTTCCGCGTTTCACGCTGACCTGGCGCGACAACCCGAGCAGCGAGAAGTACTCACTGCAGCGCACGGGCGAGCACGGACCGATCGTGCACGCCGTCCAGGGCAGCGAGGTCTACTTCAGCGCGTTGTCCAAGGGCGAGAAGCAGACCCTCTACAAGTGGACCGCCGGCGACGACGCGCCGAAGCCGATCAGTGCCGTACCAACGCCGTCCGCGGTGTCGTCGAACCTCCAGCTCGCGGCGTCGATCGTTTCGCAGGCCGACGACGGCAGCTGCACCGCGCTGATCGACCTCGCATCGGCCAAGAAGCGCTGGAGCACCTGCGACTACGCAGTGGACGAGCTCCTCGGCGGGAGTGCCTTTGCGCTCGGCGGACCGGCCTATCGGGACGGGTACGGCGACGGCCTGTTCGCCGCGCTGGACCTGAAGACCGGCAAGGCCGTGCGCGAGTGGTCGGGTGGCTCCGCAGTCGCGATCATCTCGGCTGTGATGGAGGACGCCGACCACATCCTGGTGCTGGCCGAGCAAGGCGGCAAGACCGCCATCGCCCGGTGCGCGCCGAAGGCCGGCTCCTGTGAGCTGGCCACCCCGTTGAAGAAGGGCACCGGCGACGAGAACAACCGTCCCTACCAACTGGGCCACTGAGACGATGGTGCGGCCTCTCCATGGAGAGGCCGCATCGCCTTATTTTCTTGGCTTGTAGTCCACCGAGTCGAGCACCTGCTCGGCCTGCGCACCGTCCTCGGCCCGCACCTGAATCCGGATCAGCGCCCCCTGGATCAGCTGCACCCGTTCGTACGTCGTCATACCGGCCGGACAGCCGACGTACTTGGCCGTTGCTGTGGAAGGCTTGTCGACCCGCTCGGGTGACTCCGTGCAGCCCGCCGGACCGGGCAAGGCGGCGGCCGCGGGTAACTCCCCCGACGGCAGCACTCCCGCGAAGACGCCCGGCACCTTCGCACCGGAGTTGCTCCAGGCGTTGTTGTCGTCGCTCACCAGCAGACCGGGCAGCAGGCCCGTCGCCCCCTGCGGCCGCCAACCGTCGCCGGTGCGGGTGCGCGTCCAATCCCGGGGAAGCTCAACCGACAGCACCTGCTGTTGATCCACGACCCGCACCCACTGGCGTTGGACGCCGTACTGCCAGCCCAGGTAACCCCCGGCACCACCCAGCAGCGCGGCTGCGATCGTTGCCGCCAGCCACGGGTTGACCGAGGGGCGCCGGCGTGCGGTTGCCGGGACGCTCGCCTGCGCAGCTGTCCGCAGCGCGTCGGCGAACGACCGAACGTCCGGCCAGCGCTGCTCCCGGTCCTGGTGCAGCCCGCGCAGGATGACCGCCTCCACCTCGGCGGGAATATCGTCGCGAACCGTCTGCAACGAGACCGGCGGCCCGTCGACCGCCAGGACCGCCGCCAGGGTGGTCGCACCGTACGGTGGTTGGCCGGCCAGCGCGGCGTAGGTGACCGCGGCCAGCGCGTACAGATCGGCTCGCGGGTCGAGTACGTCGCCGCGCACCTGCTCGGGCGCGACATAGGCCGGGGTGCCGCCCGGCATCGTCACCCGCGACACCGCGTCGAGCGACTTGCCCAGGCCCAGATCGCCGAGCATGGCCCGCTCTCCGGTCGGCGTACTGCGGAAGAGCACGTTCTCCGGCTTGACGTCGCGGTGCAGGACGCCTCGGTCGTGCAGCTCCTGCAGGCCGGCGCTGACGTCCTCGATCACGTCCACTGTGTCGGTCAGCGGGAGCCGGCCTGCCTTGATCCTGTCGGCCAGCGTGCCGCGGTCGGCGTAGGTGAGCACCAGGAACGGCCGATCGTCGTCGGTGGTGCCGATGTCGTGCACGCCAACGACGTACGGCGACTCGACCTTCCGCAGGAAGCGCCCTTCCTCGACGAACCGGCGCCGTACGTCGAGATCGTCGACCCAATGCTCCGCCAGCACCTTGACCGCGACCTCGGCGTCCAGCGCTTCGTCCCGGACCAGCCAGACGGCGGCGAACCCACCACTGCCCAGCCTCCGGATCACGGCGTAGCGGCCAAAATGAGAAGGCTGAACCATGCCGTCATTATGCTCAACAGCATGGTCAACGACGCGGACGCGCTCGACGAACTGGCCCGGCGTGCTGCACAGGACCCCGCCTTGCTGGACGAGCTGATCCGGCAGGTGCAGCCGCAGGTGATGCGGATCTGCCAGCGCGTCCTGCCGCACCGCGCCGACGCCGAGGACGCCTGCCAGGACGCGCTGCTGGCGATCGCCACGAAGGTCGGCACCTTCTCCGGCCGGAGCCGGTTCACCACCTGGGTCCACGTGGTCGCGTCGAACGCCGCTCGCGAGACCTACCGACGGTTGAAGCGCCGCGCCGTCGAGAACACCGCGGCCTGGCACGACGACGATCGCCCGGCCAAGTACGACCGTCCCGATCCGCGCACGACCAGCGTCGTGGCCGGCACCCGGCTGGACCTGCTCGACGCGCTGGAGCAACTGGAGGCCGACCTGCCCGAGACGGTCACGTCGGTGATGCTGCGCGATATCTACGAGCTCAGCTACGACGAGATCGCCGACCAGGTCGGCATCCCGGTCGGCACCGTCAAATCCCGGATCAGCCGGGCCCGCGTCTCACTCAAGGCTCAACTGCTCCCCCGCCACGACTGACCTGTCCCGCAGACAGTCGCCCAGCTCCGCGGATGGTGGGCAGTCGCACTCATTCGACTGACACCTTGGCCCAGTGCGGGCCGAGAGGTTGCGTATCTGCCGGCGGCTGATGCATGGCCACAACCAGGATCGCCTCTGGCAACTGGCGCCGTACGGCGTGCAGAACGTGTCCGGCGGTGTCGGTATCCAAGCCGGTCGTCGGCTCGTCGATGAGCAAGACGTCGGGTTTGGGGGCGAGGGCGCGGGCGATGTGGAGTCGGCGCTGTTCACCACCCGACAGGCTGCGCGCACCCGACCCGAGGCCGGTCTGCGGTCCCACTCCGGCGCGGTCCAGGGCCATGGCGGTGAGCAGGTCCGTGACATCGGCGTCGTTCGCGGTGGGGTTGGCCAGACGGAAGTTGTCGGCGACCGTCCCGGTGAACAGATAGTCGTCAGCCAGTACGGCGGTAACGACGGCCGGACCGGGTTGTCGCCGGAGCGCTGTGGCGATGGCGGTGACGAGTGTGGTCTTTCCGCTGCCGGACGGGCCGGTGATGACGAGGATTTCGCCGGCGGAGACGGCGAATGCGATCTCGCGTGCATCCCGCGTGGGTGACTCGGGCAGTTGGTATCCGGAGACTGCGAGGCTGCGACCGTCGTACGTCGCCCGGAAGGTCGTGGCGACCTCTGGCCGGCGGGTCTCGTCCTCGCCGACCGACGCGAGGTGGGCCTCGGCCTGGCGGGACCGGACCCACGCGCTCGCGGCCGCGACCAGACGCTCGGCGTTGGCCATGACACCGGCGGTGAGCAGACCGACGAAGACCACCGTCGCAACTGTGGCGCCGGACCGCGCACTGATCAGCACTGTGAGCAGCAGCGCGGCAGCCGACACTGCACGCGTGCCGCCCAGAGCGCGCGCGGTCGTTGCCGCGTGGCGGTTTCGTCTGCCCTCGAAGGCGGCCAGGCGTTGCAGAGTGCGATGCGCCAGCTGGTCTGTGGCGCCCAGTGACGCCATCTCGGGCCATGCCTCGACCGCGGTCACGAGTTCGGTCCGCAGCAGACCACGGGTGCGGGTCGTGTCATCCATCCGGCGTGCAGAAGCCACGGCGAGCAGGGCGCAAGCGATCACGGCTGCGGCCAACGTCAACGCCGCGAGCGGATAGCCGGCGAGGACGATGGCAACGCAGCCTCCCGCGGTCATCACCGCGGCGACGACCACGGGCGCAGCGGCCTGGATGATCGCCATGCCAGTGGTGTCCGCGTCGGCCATGACCCGGTCCAGCGACTGGCCGGACCAACCGGTGCCTTCGGATCTGGAGGCTTGGTCGTACACGGCGAGCCTGGCAGTGCCGATTCGGCGTAGTGCCGCGGCGTGCAGGACGACCCGGTTGGCATAACCGGTCGCGATCCTGCCCAGCGCGAACGCGCGCACCCCACCGCTGGGCGCGAGGTAGGAGAACGCACTGTAGGCGCCGGCTCCGGCCACAGCTGAAGCGGCGATGAACCATCCGGAGAGTCCGAGAAGCCCGACGGAGCAGGCCTCCGCGAGAACGGCCAGCAGCATCCCGAACGATGCGAGTGTCTTCGCTTTCATACCCGCGTCGCCTCCCGGACGCTGTGGACCGTCCCGTCGGTGAGACCGAACAGGAGGTCGGCGGAGCGCGTGAGAGCCGCCGAATGCGTGGCCACAATGACCGTGCGGCCCTGGGTGGCGTTGCGTAGGGCAACGATGATCTGGGACTCGGTGTCTGCGTCAAGATGCGCGGTCGGCTCGTCCAGGACCCAAAGTCCCGCATCGCTGAGGAACGCGCGGGCGATCGCGATCCGTCGTGCCTCGCCGGTCGACAGACCCCAGCCGCCCTCCCCCAGCGGCGTGTCCAGTCCGCGCGGAAGTCGTGCGACGACCTCAGCCAGCCCAGCGGCGGCGACCGCCTGCTCGATGTCCACCCGGCTGGCATCCGGTCGTCCGATCCGGATGTTGTCGCCGATCGATCCCGGGAGCAGTACCGTCTGCTGACCGATCCAGGCACAGCCGCCGAGCCACGGTGCTGACGCTCCGGTCGGGGTCAGCCACCGGACGGTCCCGTGACTCGGCGCGCGTACTCCGGCAATCAGCGACAGCAACGTGGTCTTGCCGGCGCCCGACGGTCCGGCCACGGCCGTCCACGATCCCGCATGAACGGTCAGGTTCAGTCCCTGCAGCGTCGGCTCGTCGGCCGCAGGAAAGCGGAGAGAGACGTTGTCCAAGACAACAGTTACACGTTCGCCAGAGGGCGGCACACGTTCGGCACTCGATGAAGGCTCGACCAGTAACCCTGTGATCGCCGGTACCGCCGACAATGCCCGTTCCCTGCTGTGGAAAGCGGCGGCCATGGCGCGCATCGGCTGGAAGTACATCGGGCAGATCAGAAGAGCGAGTAGTCCACGGAACAACGTCATGCCGGGCGCAGCGCCGATCCGCACGTAGCCGAGCAGCGAGAGTCCGATGTACGTCGCGTTCGCCGCGATCGAGAAGGTGATGACGACGTCCATCACCGCGCCGGACAGCGATGCCCGCCGGATGACCGCGATGGTGGTGGCGTTCAGGTCACCGGCAGCACGGGCCAGCTCGGAATGGCGTCGTCCCAGCGCACCGAGGTTCCGCAGCGTCGGCAGGCCCCGGAAGCTGTCGAGGACGACGGCGGCGAGCCTTGTGCCGGCCGCTGCCTGGGCGTCGGCGCCCTCCTTGGCGAACAGGCCCGCAAGCCGCATGTTCAGCGGGATGAGCAAGCTCGCCAGCAGCAGGATCACGGCGGCGGGCCACTGCACTATCGCGGTAATAGCGAGGATCAGCGCCATTGACACGGGAGCAGACCGTCGCTGGGGAAGGCTCTGCGCATGGAAGTCGGCGATGTCATCGGCGAACTCCACCGTTGCGAGCGCGGCCGTCGCGGGGTCCGGCTCTGTGTGCCGTTGCCCGGCCGGTAGCAGTCCGGCCACCAGGCGCCGCCGAATGGCGTGAGCGATTCGTTGGCGCCCGACCGCCTGGAACCGCGCCGAACTCCAGGCAGCTCCGGCCGCGAGGAGACCACCGCCGAACAGGACGGCCAATCCCAGCCGGCTCGGCCGATCGCCGGCGAGAACATCGCCCGCGATCAATGCCAAACCAGCCCACTGAACGATGGTGAACGCCGTCTCCAGCGCCTGGCAGCCGGCGGCACTGAGCAGCCACCGACGTCCCGGCGTCGCGGCTGCGGCAAGCCACTCCCGCGCCTCCACAGTCGCCGTCCCGGCCTGGTCAGTCGTCATCGTGCATCCGGTGCTCGTCGATGATCCACGCGATCCCGCCGGTGAGGGCAATGAGGAGCATGCCCACGATGCTGAGCAGATGGCCGTGATTCTTGGGATAGCCGGAGAACATTCCTTGGCAGACGCAGTAGAGCAACCAGGCGACGACGACTCCGACAACCGTCAGCACCGTCCGAGTGAGCATTCGGCGCACTGGGTGACCGACCTGGGTTCGAGCGCTCATCAGGCGCCTCCTGTCGTTCCGTTCGAGAGATGGTTGGCCGGGGCCTTGCCTCTGAAGGCGTGGTGGGCGAACCAGTTGTAGAAGAGGATCAGTGGCACGTTGAGACCGATCCCGACCGCGAGAAACGCCAGCGTGCCGGGCGGAGCAGCTGTGTTCGCAAGCGTCAGTTCCGGCGAGGCCAGCACCGGATAGCGGGCCACCACCAGGGCAATGACAAGGGCCACGACGGTGGTGACCAGGCCCGCGAGCGGGAGGCCGTCGTACGGCGAAGTCGGGCGCAAGGTCATCACGCTCATCACCGCGCCGGCCACGGCAAACAGCAGGACTCCGGTGAAGGCGATGACCCTCGCCGGACCGTGCAGGCTCAATGGCGTGGCGGTCGCACTCACGGCGATGAGGCACCCGACCGCAAGCAGCGACGCCAGGACTGCGCTGATTGCGCCGCCGTGCCCAGCTCGGGCACGGAGTTCACCGGTCGCCTTCCACTTGGTGTAGGCGTACCCCAGTGCCAGGTAGCCACAGGTGACGGTCACGGCCGACAGCGCGGAGAACCAACTGATCGCGCCGAAGGGCGAACCGGAGAATGCCCCGTCCGCCACGGTCAGGTGCGCTGTCAGGGTCGCAACGGCGATGCCCTGAGCAAGCGCCGCGATCAGCGAGGCGATGCCGAACGCTCGTTCCCAGCGGGGCGCGGGATGAGCCTGTGAGGCCATCTCCACACTGACGCCGCGAACGATCAGCGCGAACAGCATGACGATCACCGGCAGATAGGCGTGCGGGAGGACCGTGCCGAAGGCTGCCGGGAAGCCGGCCCACAGGCTGACCCCGAGCAGCACCAGCCAGGTCTCGTTGCCGTCCCAGGCCTGTGCGACCTGCTCGAGCATCTCGTGCCGATGGTTCGCGTCCGGTTCGATCAAGGAGGCGATGCCGATTCCCAGGTCGTAGCCGTCCAGTACGACGTACATCAGCAGACACAGCAGGATGACCAGGAACCAGATCGTGGCCATCAGTTCGCCCTCCCGCCGGCCAGACTCGCCGTTGGCACTGAGTCGAGGGCCGGGTGTCGTTCGTCGGGGCCGACCTGGTCAGGGCCGATCCGCACGGTGTGCACGATGTAGGCGATGTACGCGACCAGCATCACGACGTAGAGCAACGAGAAGCCCACCACAGAGAACACGAGCTCGCCGGGTGCCAGGTGCGAGAGCGCGTCCGCGGTGCGCAGTTGACCGAACACGACCCACGGCTGACGACCCGTCTCGGCGGTGGCCCAGCCGCCCAGGATCGCGAGGATGCCCACGGGTGTCGTCCAGAGCAGGAATCGGTGGAAGCGTCTTGAGGTCCACAGTTTTCGGCGCAGACGCAGGATCGTCGCGTAGAAGACGGTGCCGAACATCAGCAGCGCGGCCAGGAACATGACCCGGAACCCCCAGAAGACCGCGGCCATGTCCGGTCGATCGGCCTTCGGCGTCAGCTCGAGCCCGGGGATTGCCGTCTGACAGGTGAGGTCCCGGTTGATCGCGCTGCCCAGGCACGGGATGTTCAGTTCCACGAGGTTGCGCTCGGCCTGCTGGTCGGGGATCGCGAAGAGAACGAAGCCGGTGTTGCCTTCGGTCCAGTTGCCTTCCAGGGCTTCCAGCTTGGACAACTGGTGCGGCAGCACCGCGCCTGCCGTGTGGTCACCGACGAAGATCTGGACCGGGACCAACATCGCCGCGATCCCCAGTGCGATGGACACGGACCGGCGGGCGAACGGCAACGCCCGTCCCTTGACCAGGTAGTACGCGCCGATGCCGGCCACGAAGAAGGCGGCGGAGATCAGGACGGCGAGCACCATGTGCGGCCACCGCCAGACGAACGACGGGTTGAAGATCGTGTGCACCCAGTCGGTCGGCTCGAACCGCCCGTTCCGGACGACGAACCCGGCCGGCGTCTGCATCCAGGAGTTGGCGGCGATGATCCAGGTGGAGGACAGGACCGTGCCGAGCGACACCATCACCGTCGAGGCGAACATCGTGCCGTGCCTGACCCGGCCGTCGCCGTACAACAGGACACCGATGAACCCGGCTTCGACGAAGAACGCGGTGACGACTTCCATCCCGATGATCGGGCCGATGATCGGACCGGTCTTGGCCGCGTAGACGCCCCAGTTCAGTCCCAGCTCGAAAGTGATGACGATGCCGGCCACGACGCCGATCGCGAATCCGACCGCGAAGACGCGCCGCCAGAACCGGAACATCTGCAGATACACCGCCTTGCGGGTCTTCCAGTACATCCCGTAGAGGACGCTCAGCAGGATCGACAGCCCGACCGTGATGGCCGGGAACGTCATGTGGAACATCACGGTGATGACGAACTGCCACCGCGACAGGTCGAGCAGGCTCATCAGGACTCCTCGGGTACGACCGGCGGCAGGTGCCGGCGGGATCCGACGAGGTTGCGCGCGGCAACGACTATGTGGTCGGCATCGAGGCCGGCCCAGCTGAGCAGCTCGGCGGCGGACCCGGAACCCGGCTGCTCGCGTACGGCGAGGTGGGCGATCGACAGGTTGCTCTGTCCGGCGGCCAGCAACGCATCGGTCACAGCGGAGCACAACCCGCCCTCCGGGTGGTGGTCCTCGGCGACAACGATCCGCCCCGACGTCGCGGTCGCCGCCCTGGTGAGGGTGACGGTGTCGATCGGCTTGACCGAGTAGCAGTCGATGACGCGGGCTTGGATGCCGTGCTCCAGCAGTACGTCGGCCGCCTGGAGGCAACCGTGCACGGTGACCCCGGCGCCGATGAGAGTGACGTCGTCGTGGTCGCTGGATCGAAGTACTTTGGCGCCGCCGATCGGGAACGTCTCGCCGTCGGGGTACAGCACCGGGTACGCGCCGCGAGTAGTGCGCAGATAGCTGATGCCCTGCCTGGTCGCCAATGCGTCGACTAGAGCTACAGTGCTCGTCGCGTCGCAGGGATAGAGCACGGTCGAACCGTGGACAGCGCGGAACATGGCGATGTCCTCCAAGGCCATCTGGGACGGCCCATCAGCGCCGATCTCGACGCCGGCGTGCGAGCCGACCAGCCGCACATCGACGCCCGAGACGGCACCCATCCGGATGAAGTCGTACGCCCGAGTCAGGAACGCCGCGAAGGTCGAGGCGAACGGGCGATAGCCCCGCACGGCCAAGCCGGTCGCAGCCGCCACCAACTGCTGCTCCGCGATGAACATCTCGAAGAAGCGATCGGGGTGGGCGTGCGCGAAGTCCGCGGCGTAGGTGGAGTTGCCCACTTCCGCGTCCAGCACGACGACGCGCGGGTCGCGGGCGCCGAGCGCGATGAGTGCGTCGCCGTACGCCTTGCGAGTGGCCACGATCGTTCCGACGCCGTACCGGGGTCGTGGTGCGGTTGCAGTCTGACTCGCCGGCTGCGGCGCCGGCATCGGGCCCGGGAGCGGCCCACGCAGCGCGAGGCCACGGATTCCGCCCAACTCGGCGATCGCGCGTTCGGCCATGTCGGGCGGGAACGGCTTCCCGTGCCAGTCGGGGCTGTCCTCGACCTCGGAGAAGCCGCGGCCTTTCACGGTCCTGGCGAGGATCACCGTGGGCTGCTCCCCCACCGTCATCTCGACTGTGGTCAAGGCGTCATCGATGGCAGCCAGGTCGTGGCCGTCGATGACGAGGACGCGGGCACCGAAGGCCTCGGCCCGCCGTGCGTATGCGTCGAGGTTCCAGCCGAGGGCGGTCGGGCCTCGCTGACCGAGACGATTGACATCGACGATGGCGGTGAGATTGGACAGCCCGTAGTACGCGGCTTTGTCCAACGCCTCCCAGATGGAGCCTTCGGCGACTTCACTGTCACCGCACAGCACCCAGACCCGGTACGACAGCCGATCGAGGTACTTGCCGGCCAAGGCGATACCGACGCCGTCAGGCAGGCCCTGTCCGAGTGAGCCAGTAGCCACGTCGACCCAGGGCAGGGCCGGAGTGGGATGTCCCTGCAGCCGTTGACCGAATCGACGATAGCCGGTCATCAGCTCGTCCTCGCCGACCACGCCCACGGCTTTGAACACCGAGTACAGCAACGGCGAAGCATGCCCCTTGGAGAAGATCAGATGGTCGTTGCCCAAGGCATGCGGTTCGTCCCAGTCGTAGCGCAGATGCCGGGTGACGAGTACGGCGAGCAAGTCGGCCGCGGACATGCTCGAGCTCGGATGGCCCGAGCCTGCCGCCGTACTGGAGCGGATCGAGTCGATCCGCAGCTGGGCGGCCAGCTCGGCCGCGGTGTCCAGACCGATCTTCGGTGCGAGGTGGAAGGTGGTTGTCATGGTGACCTCTCAGGCGTCGATCACAGGTGCGTCGGCAGCGGCCCTGGTGAACCGCGGCAATGCGGCGGCGCCGACCGCGAGCAGGGCGATGATGACCAGCTGCACGTACTCGACGGTGGCGAACGCATGGGGAGTGTTGTGCTCCGCGCGAGCGATGTAGAGCGTGCCGAGGGTGGCCACCCCGAGCGCGAGACCGCTTTGCTGGAGTGTGATCAGTACGCCGCTGCCGACCCCGCCGAGATGAGTCGGTACGTCGGCCAGCACACTGCGGAACAAGCCGGCGAACAGCATCGACTGCCCGGCACCGGCCAGCGCGAGCGGGACCGCCATGTCCCACAGGCGGACGTGCGGCCAGCGGTCGACCACGACGGCGACCAGTGAGGCGAGACCGGCAAGCTGGATGACCGCGCCAACCGACAGCGCGGCCCGCCCGAAGCGGCTGATTGCCTTCGGCGCGAACAGTGAACCAAGGAAGAACAACAACGCCATCGGCAGGATCGCCAGGCCGCCGTGCAGTGCGTCCTCGTGCAGGCCGTCCTGGACGGTCAGGGCGAAGACGAACATGAATGCGCCGAAGCCGATGCTGAACGCGAACACCATCACCAGACCACGCGACATCGACGGCAGCTTGAGCAGCGACGGTGGCAGCAGCGGGATCTGGCCACGCTGCTCCGCGCGCCGCTCCACCACGGCAGTTGCGATCCCGAGGAGGACCGCGAGGCCGATCATTGCCCACGTCCACCATGGCCAACCCAGTGAATGTCCTTCGGTGAGCGGCACCAGGACGGCGGTCAGCGTCGCAGCGAACAACACGGTGCCGGGCAGGTCGACCCCTACCGGGTGATCGGAACGAGTGTTGGGCACGATGCGGGCTGCGACGACGAGCACCACCAGGCCGATCGGCACATTGACCAGGAAGATCGGCCGCCACGACGCCCCGGCGATGTCCGCGCTGACCAGCAGTCCGCCGACGAGTTGCCCGACCACGGCCGCGATGCCGGACGTGGCGCCGTACAAGGCAAGAGCCCGCGCCTTGCGCTCGTGCTCGAGGGTGTGATGGAAGGTCGCAAGCACCTGCGGGACCAGCAACGCAGCGGTCGCGCCTTGCACGATGCGGGCAGCGATCAGTACGCCGACGGTCGGCGCGAAACCGCACACCGCCGAAGCCACGATGAAGCCGACGAGTGCGCCGAGGAAGATCCGGTGACGGCCGAAGCGGTCGCCGAGCCGGCCGCCGAGGACCAGGAGGGCGGCGTACGCGACGCCATAGCCGGCGATGATCAGCTCGAGTTCGGAGGCCGACGCGTGCAGCGAGGCGTCGATGCTCGGCAGAGCGACGTTGGTGATGAAGAAGTCCATGATCGGCAGGAACGCGCCAGCGAGCAGGAAGAACACACCCGCCGGGTGCAGCCCGCCGGACAGCGCAACCGCGCGCGGCGACGGATGCGCGGCCCGCCGGGCGGAGAGAGTGACGGCCATTGCTGCTCCAACTAACTATGAGTCGATAACTATCTGACGAGAATTAGTATGTCCTCATAACTATGGACAGGCAATCAACTATGCTGGCGATGTGACGAAGAACCCATCGCGACGACCAAGCCGCCGGGACCGCAGGTCAGCCGGCGAGGACAGCTGGGCCGACCTCGCCGACCTGGCGTTGGTCATCAGCAGGGAACTGCAGTACCGCGGCTACACCGACGCGGAGGCGGTCGGTTTGACTCAGTCCGAAGGCATGGTGATGCGCTACCTGCTCAAGGACGAGTCAGCAGCTGCGCCCAGCCAGATCGCGGCCGCCACCGGACTCCAGCGCACCAACCTGTCCACGACTCTGCGCGGCCTGGAGCACAAAGGCCTGATCCAGCGGCAGGCCAACCCGGCCGACGGCCGCGGCGTCACCGTCAGCCCGACAGAACACGGCCGAGCCAACTACGCCCTGGCCAGGCACGAGTGGGCGACCGCCGTCGGCGAGGCCGCGGGCCACGACGACACGCATCTCGACGCCACCCTCACGCTGCTCACCGCCGTCAGGGACGGCCTGGTCAACGCACGCCCCCAGTCCCCGTCCCGTCACCCACCGGCCTAAACAGCGCACGGCAACAACCCCGCGCCTCCAGGCGAACACGGACATCCCCGCGGAGGCCGACGCGCTGCACCCCGGGCTTGTTGGGCTGCTCGACGTCAGCCACGAGCCATTGCATTGCCCGGGGCGATCGATTTGATCGGAAACCATCGTTTTTCTCAATGCGCTGACGAACCTAGTGTCATTGATATGACGAACGTACGGCACGGTCAGGCTGGCCACCCGCGGCGGACTAAGGAGCGGAACATGGCAGAGTTGGAACCGGCTCCCGAGCAACTGTCCAGCCCTCGCGGCACACCCCTGACAGCGCTCAGCTGGGCGGACGTGCAGACGCGCGTGGCCGAGGCGGAGGACTTCCTGCTCGCAACTACCGACCCGGATGGGCGGCCGCACGTGGTGCCGGTGCTGGGCGTATCGCTCGAAGGAACGGTCTGTTTCGTCACCTTCCGGAATGCCCGCAAGGCCCGCAACCTCGTGCGGAACAACGGTTGCGCGGTCACAGTGCCCGGTCATGACGTCGACTTTGTTCTCGAAGGCGCCGCCCATCTCATTCGGAACGCAGCCCGACTGCAGAAGGTTGCGGACCTGTTTCCGGCCAAGTATCCGTGGTGGCATCCGTTCGTCAGAGCTGGCGAGTTCTACGATCCGGCCGACACCGCCCTCAACGATCCTCGGCACGTCTACGCGGTTGAGCCGGCACAGGTGTTCGCATTCGGTAAGGAGACGGGGTTCAGCGCCACCCGCTGGCGCTTCTAGATGCTCCGACCGCACGTGACCTCGCACCCCGTACCGGCCGACGACTGGTGGGAATCGCACGATCGAACGAAGGGGAACACACCAATGACAACAATGACCGCCAGCGAATGGCGATCCTTCGTCACAGCGGGAACAAGGCTTGCCCACATCGCCCTCACCCGCGCCGACGGGCGACCCCATGTCACCCCGGTCTGCTTCATCCTCGACGGCGATGAACTCGCCTTCGCCCTATCGCCCGGGAGCATCAAAGGCAAGAGCCTGGCCCGTGACCAGCGCATCGCAGTCTGCGTCAGCGATGAGCGGCAGCCCTACAGCTTCGTGACCATCGAAGGACATGCACGAACCTCTGCCGAGCCAGACCAGATCAAACACGTCGCCGCGGGTATCGCCGGCCGCTACTACCCCGCTCAACCCGCAGAGGAATTCGCTGAATCATTCGTACAGGAAGGCTTCACCGCAGTTCGCATCAGCATCACCAACGTCGTCGCCCGATCCGGCCTCGGCTGACACCTCCCCTACCGGAGCCATGGGTGGCAGGCGCCTACAACTTGTTGGCCCGCCACGAGAAGCCTCAACTGCTCGTCAGGTCGGCTGAAACCTCGGCAGCGATCTCGGTGGCGATCTCGATCGCTCGCACGGCCAGTGGGGACTGGGAAGATCCGGCCGGCCAGTGGAGATAGATCCCGCGAGTCGGCGCCGGGCGTAGTTCGTGGATGGCGAGCCGGTCGTCGGACCGGGCCTCGGCTCCCTGAAGGGCGAGCCGCGGCAGCACCGCCCACCCCAGTCCGGCTCGCACCATCGACAGAATCGTTTCGTTGCCCGGGGAGCGGAAGACGATCCGCGGTCGTGCACCAGCATCGGCGAGGGCCCGGTCCATCCACGCCTGGTCGCAGGTTGGATGGCAGCCCACCATTGGTCGGTCATCGAGGTGCTTCAGTGCGACCGGGCCGTCAGGAAAGTCGCCGGGTCTGGCCACCAGCAGGTAGGGATCATCGATCAGTTTGACGTGCTCGAGGTCGCCGTCGATTCGTCGGTCGTAGAACAACAGGTCCAGGTCGCCGATCGGCGGATCCGCCGGCACCTCGGACAGCCTGATCTCGCAGGCGGGGTGCTCGTCACGCAATCGCCGTACCACCGAGGGCAGGATCACGCTCGACACGCTCTGGAACGTGCCGATGTCGATCCGGCCATCGCCGGCCTTGAAGCGCTCAACGGCATCGGCCAGTGCCTCGGCCCTCGCCAGCAGTTCGCGTCCCTGCTCGAGGACCACGGCGCCGAGCGGTGTGATCCGTACCGGCCTCGGACCGCCCGGCCGCTCGAACAGCGCGCCGCCGACGGACTTCTCCAACGCGGCGATCTGCTGACTGATCGTCGATTGCGTGTAGCCGAGCCGCGTGCCCGCGCGCCCGAACGTGCCCTCCTCGACGATGGCAGCCATCGTCGCCAGGTGCCGCAGTTCCACGTCGACCATGAACTCAAGTATAGGTGAAAGCGATCGACGCGATCACAAACAATCGCTTTTCACGATGCGAATGCGATCCTAACGTCAGAAACATGACAACCAACGGCACACCGGCAGCTGTCACGCCGGCTATCGAGTCCCGACCGCCTCGGGCACGGTCGAGGCATTCGAGCCTGGTGCGCGCGCTCACGGCAACTCACTTCGTGGCTCGGGCCGGTGGGATGGCGCGATCGTTCCTGGTGCTCTATCTGACTCAGGAGGTCGGACTCTCGCCGACGACGGCCGGGGCGGTCATCGCAGCGGTCGGCGTCGGAGACATCGGCTCGCAGTTGTTGGGCGGCTGGCTGGGCGACCGGATCGGCCGGCGCAATGCCATGTTGGTCGGGTTCCTGGGCACAGCCGTCGCACTGATCGCGCTCGGCTCGGCGAAAACGTTGCCGGCGATCTGTGCGGCTGCCGTCGGGGTCGGGCTGATGGCGGAACTGTTCCGCCCGGTGGGATCGGCTGCCGTGGCCGACCTGCCCGCGCAGGAGCGGCTCCCTGCCTACGGTCTGCTCTTCTGGGCGGCCAATCTCGGCTTCACCGTCTCGACGGTGGCCGCTGGGGTTCTGGTCCGACAGGGATACGGCATCCTGTTCTGGATCAATGCGGCGGCCTCGGTCCTGGCGGCGCTGATTGTCTGGCGACATGTCCCCGAGACCCGTCCGCCGACGAGGAAGGCGACCCGGCGGGCGCTGCTACCGGTCCTGCGGCTCGATCCGTTGATGCTCGCGATGGTGGCGATCCACGTCGTCTACTTCACGATGTTCCTTCAGTCGTTCTCGACGCTCCCTCTTGTCATGGCCGGCGACGGCCACGGTCCTGGGGCCTACAGTGCGGTGCTCGCCCTGAACGGCATCGCGATCGTCGTCGTCCAGCCGATTGCGGTACGGCTGCTCGACGGCCGAGACACTGCCTCGGTTCTGGCGGCTTCCATGCTGTTGGTCGGCGTCGGTGGCGGACTCAGCGCCGCGGTGCACAGCGGCGCCGCCTATGCCGGGTCGATCATCGTGTGGACCCTCGGCCAGATCGGCGTTTCCGTCCTGTTCGGCGCCACCTTCGCCGGCCTTGCGCCGGCCGACCTACGCGGCCGATACATGGGGGTCGCGTCCACCACCTGGAGCCTGGGCGCCGTACTGGGGCCGCTGCTCGGCACCGCGCTGCTCGACCACGCAGGGCGAACCGCGCTGTGGACGGCATGCTTGGCGACCGGACTGTTGCTGTTCGCCGCGCAGCGGGCTGTCGCCCCGGCACTGCGCCGCCGAACCTCGGTCCCGGCGTACGACGTCAATCCCAACCGGCCGCCCTCCTGATCCACGGAGCCCCCCCCGAGTCGCCCGACTCCTGAACCATTGCACTAGATCATCGCGCCGCTCCGCGGACAGACGCCTGCTGCTGGGCCGTCAAGGCCAGGCGCATGGTTTCGAAGGTGTGCTCCTGCGGCGCGGCCGAGGTGGTTCGTTCCCGTACGTCGCGAACGAGGTCGGAGTAGTACGTGGTCTTGACCTGTGAGCAGTCGATGTACTGCGTACCTTCCTGATTGACCAGGAAGAGGTGGTCGCCACCGTCCCGGCCCGCGATGTCGACGTACTTGCGGAGCTCGATGTAGCCGTCGGTGCCGAGGATCATCAGGCGGCCGTCGCCCCAGGTCGGCAGACCGTCTGGCGTGTACCAGTCGACCCGGATGTAACCCTGGGCGTTGTCGCTGCGCAGCAGAATCTCACCGAAATCCTCCAGGCCAGGCTCATCGGGGTTGGCGAAGTTCCCCACCGTGCTGGTCACGACCTCGGCGGTCCGTGCACCGGTGAACCAGAGAAACTGGTCGATCTGGTGGGAGGCGAGGTCGGTGAGGATGCCGCCGTACCGGTTCTTGTCGTAGAACCAGTCCGGCCGGCCGGCTCCACCGCCGAGGTGACCGCGGTCCCCGACGCGGTGCGGCCCGATCCCGAGGGTCTGCACCACGGTCCCGATCCGGCCCTCGCGGACCAGTTCACCGGCCTTGATCACGCTGGGCACCTCGAACCGCTCGGAGAACGTCACCGACCAGAACCGCCCGCTCTGGCCGACCGCCTTCTCGATCTCCTCCAGCTGATCAAAACTGACACAGCCGGGCTTGTCGGTCACGACGTCCTTGCCGGCCCGCAAGGCCGCGACGGCGATCGGCCCCCGTCGATCCGGTACGGCGGCGGTCACGATCAAGTCGATCCCGTCCCGACCGATCAGGTCGTCCGGACTCTCGACCACCGGAACCTCCGGATACCGCTCCCGGACCCGGGTCGCGATCGCGGCCGACGGATCGTCGGTTGACATCCCGACGAACTCCGCACCGGCCCCGACGAGGCCCGCGATCTGACCGAAGATATGCGCGTGATCAAGCCCGACGGCGGCGAACCTGACAGCGTGGGTGGAAGTCACCCGTACTCCTCCCAACTCGGCAACATTTCGACTGCCTCAGCCTATGCAGCCCGGCAAACGCTTGCCAACATCCAGCGAGTCGCTCACGTCTAGCGGTGTCAGCGTGATGGCTGTTCGGGAAGGCCCCCACGAGGGCCATCTCTCAACGCTCAGAGGTCGAGGCTGATGCGTGGAGGGTTAAGGTGCGTGTCCCCCCTCGGATGCTGAAACAGTTGTTGCATCTCCTGCAGGCGGCACAGTGTGCCGCCTGTTGTGTTTCTGGTGAACGTTGCCACCGGCAACCGGAGAGCTGGCAACACATCATCCTCTACACCAGCAACAGGGAGGCCCGGGCAAGAGTTCTCGATCCTCCTCACGCACGCTTCATCGCCGGCGACGCGAACACCCAGCAGCGAGAGCACTGAGGTCCAATGGGTCGAATCCGCTCGGTGGCCGACCTCACAATGGATCGCTCGATGACGCGGCGCATCGCCAACTACCTCGAGCGCCCCTCAACCCCCTACTTCGACTGACCCCGAGTGCCCACATCGATCGGCTCGCCATCAGTGCCGCGTCTCGAAGTCCCCTGTCTGGGGGTGGGATCAACTTGAATGTATCTCGCGGGCAAAGAGGATCGAGTTCTCCTCGATCGGACTCGAAGTCTCGCCTGTCCGCCGATGCGACACAACACATTCGAACCCTCGGGAGTATCTCCTGCCGTAGTCGGACAACTCCTTCACCGCGGTGACCGCTAAATGTCCGGCCGCTATGCATCCGTGTCCATAAGCTCCGGCGACGATGACGACAACTTTCCCGCTTTGATAAGGGCTAGGCGCTTTGACAATGATTCCGTAGTCTTGCAGGTGACTGTTGTCATACTTCGTGCTGTAGTGTATTCCGTGCCGCAGATCCTCGACGACATTTCGATCATGCTCGCCTCTCGAGATCACCAGCTCGCAGCGAAGTCGTGTGAGCAAGTCTTTCGTGACGACGTTGACGTCCGGACCGCCGACCACGATGAGATTGTCCAACCTGTGCTCGCCCAGTTCATGGTCCGATCGGACGGGTAGCGTCGCCCGCAGTCCGACTCTTGCAAGCCCTGCCTGGATTCGGACGATCGCCTCATGGTCACCCTTCCCCATCAGCCCCGACGCTTCCTGCTCGCCGACATAGCGCTCGAGGTCGGGAAGCAGGCTGAGGGCAACATCTCGGTGGCGTGGAGATACCGAGTCAGGGAAGCTCTCGCAAAGTAACCTCGGGCTCAAGATTCCCTCAACGATGCACGAAGGCTCCGTGAGAAAGGGCGCCCACATCGCGCGGACATCCTTCGAACTGGTGCGCTTTCGGATCAGACGCCATCCCGTTGCCAAGCCACCTCCGATCGCCGCAGCGATCAGGTTCTCGGCTATTCCCCCGACTCCGTCCAAGATGAACCTCTTCATTATCCGGCGAGCGCCTGGCCAGGTTTCGAGAATAGTCTGACGTGGAGCAGGCGACGCTGGCAATGGCGGAACGATGGCGCAGCCGTCCGTTCCTAGGCTCCCGTAGCATCCGCTGTCCGTGGAGAACGCGTACGGCGATCCGCGGTTGCTGCACGACCTCGCCGTACCGGGCGCGGCGTTCGCCCATCGGCTCTCGTCTACGACGCGATCTCACAGGGCACCGCGCGAGCGCAGTCTGAGGGCGTATGCGGCTACAAAGGAGTATGAGAGCAATCAGGTACGTGCGAAGCGGCGATCCGTCTGTGCTCGAGTTGGTGGATCTGCCGATCCCTGACCCGGGGTACGGCGAGGTGCGTGTCCGCGTGGTGGTGTCCGGCGTGAATCCGACCGACTGGAAGTCACGCAGTGGCACATTCGGCGGAGCGCCGGCGGAGGCAACGACTCCGAACCACGACGGCGCCGGAGTCGTCGATGCGGTCGGCGGCGGTGTGAACGGCCTCAGCGTGGGCGACCGCGTCTGGGTCACCCTGGCCGGCGACGGACGACCGGCGGGCGGCACCGCGCAGGACTACACCGTCGTACCCGCTGAACGCGTCTTCCCACTGCCAGTCGGCGCGGACTTCGAGCTGGGCGCCGCCATCGGGATCCCGGCGATCACCGCCCACCGAGCACTGACGGTCGGCGAGGACGGCCCAGCCCGGTTGACGCCGAATGCACTGGCCGGCCGAAAGATTCTGGTCGCAGGTGGCGCGGGTGCCGTGGGGAACGCGGCGATCCAACTCGCTCGGTGGGCGGGTGCGGAAGTCATCACGACCGTCAGCCAGGAGGCGAAGGCGCGGCTGGCGACGGCCGCCGGGGCACACCACGTGATCAACTACCGGCAGTCGGACCCGGCCGAGGCGATCAGGCGTATCGCTGCCGATGGCGTCGACCTCGTGGTCGAAGTCGCGGCGGGCGCCAACGCACAGCTCGACCTGGCCGTCCTCCGCCCGCGCGGGACGATCTCGATCTACGCGAACGACGGCGGCTCCCCGGTCGAGCTGGAGGTTGGGCGAAACATGGGCCTCAACGCGCGCTACCAGTTCGTCCTGCTGTACACGGTCGGCTGGGACCGGATCACGGCCGCGGCCGCAGACATCAACCAGGCGATCGAGGATGGCGCCCTCCGTGTCGGCGAGCAGGCCGGCCTCCCGCTCCACCGCTACTCGCTCGAAGACACAGCGGCCGCGCATGCCGCCGTGGAGAGCGGCATGGTCGGAAAAGTCCTGATCGCCGTCAATCCCACCTGAATCACCTCCCGCCCGCGGTCGTCGAGCGTGAACTCGTCGGGGGCGACTGGGCACCGTTGGCGAGGCGGTTCGTGCTCGGTTGTGCGCGCTACCATCGACGGGTGAGCATCCGCCGCCTCCTTACCGGGCCGCGCTGACAGATTCCGGTCAGTGCGGCGAGCCCTCGTGGAGCAGTTCAGACTACGGGGGCTCTTTTCGTGTCCGGGGCCGACCATGGAGCGACCACGATGGGCGAAGTAGTCGACGGGACCACGGAGACACCGACGGCGGGTGTCCCTTCGCACCGCTACACCGCGGCGTTGGCCAGGCGGATCGAGACCGCCTGGCAGGAGCGGTGGGAGCGGGAGGGCACATTCCATGCCTCCAACCCGACCGGCCCACTGTCCGACGGCTTCGACGAGGTCGCCGGCCGGCCGCGCCGCTACGTGCTGGACATGTTCCCGTACCCGAGCGGCGAGGGGCTGCACGTCGGCCACCCGTTGGGATACATCGGTACCGACGTCTATGCCCGCTACCTGCGGATGTCCGGGGCCAACGTGCTGCACACGATGGGCTTCGACGCGTTCGGCCTGCCCGCCGAGCAGTACGCGGTGGAGACCGGGCAACACCCCCGAGACACCACCGAGGCCAACATCCGGACCTACCGGCGGCAACTGCGCCGACTGGGCCTGGGCCACGACCTGCGCCGCAGCGTTGCCACCACGGACGTCGACTTCTACCGCTGGACCCAATGGATCTTCCTGCGGATCTTCGACGCCTGGTACGACCCGGCCGCGAGAAAGGCCCGCCCGGTCGCCGAGCTCTGGGCCGACTTGGACGCCCGGGCCCGGGAGCCGGCCGAGGGGACCAACCCGTTCGGCCGGCCGTGGCCCGAGCTGTCCACAGTGGAGCGCCGGCAGGTGGTGGACGCACACCGGCTGGCGTACCGATCGGATGCGGTCGTCAACTGGTGCCCAGGCCTCGGCACCGTGCTGGCCAACGAGGAGGTCACCCCCGACGGCCGTAGCGAGCGCGGAAACTTCCAGGTCTACCGGCGGCCGCTGACTCAGTGGATGCTGCGGATCACCGCGTTCGCGGACCGGCTGATCGACGACCTGGACTCCGTCGACTGGCCGGAGTCGGTGGCCCAGATGCAGCGCAACTGGATCGGCCGGTCCGCCGGAGCTCGGGTCCGCTTCGGCTCGCCCGGTGGCGACGTCGAGGTCTTCACTACCCGACCGGACACACTGTTCGGCGCCACCTACCTGGTTCTGGCCCCGGAGCACCCGCTGGTGGACGAGGTAACGGCCGACCGGTGGCCGGACGGCGTACATCCGGAATGGACCGGGGGCGCAGCGACGCCGGGCAGGGCCGTGGCCGAGTACCGTAAGGCAGCCTCGCAGCGCTCAGAACTGGAGCGGCAGACCGAGGGCCGAGACAAGACCGGCGTCTTCACCGGGTCAACTGCGCTGAACCCGGTCAACGGAGAGCAGGTGCCGATCTTCGTCGCCGACTACGTGCTGATGGGGTACGGCAGCGGCGCGATCATGGCGGTGCCCGCACACGATCAGCGGGACCTGGAGTTCGCGCAGAAGTTCCATCTACCCGTCGTCAAGGTGGTCGAGCCGCCAGCCGAGTGGGACGAGCGGCACCGGATCGGCCGGGACACCCCGCCCGCCGAGTGGCCGGAGGCGTACGCCGGCGACGGCGTCCTGGTCGCCTCTGCGAACTCCGACGTCTCCCTGAACGGACTGGGCAAGGAGGAGGCGATCGCCCGGATCACAGCCTGGCTGCAGGTGCAGGGCCGGGGCGAGGCGGCGATCACGTACAAGCTGCGGGACTGGCTGTTCAGCCGACAGCGGTACTGGGGCGAGCCGTTCCCGATCGTGTACGACGAGCACGGGCTGCCGGTACCGCTACCCGAGTCGATGCTGCCGGTCGAACTGCCTGAGATGACGGACTTCTCGCCGCGTACGTACGACGGCCCGGACGCGGCCGACTCAGAGCCGGAGCCGCCGCTGTCCCGGCTGGCGGACTGGGTCGAGGTCGAGCTGGATCTGGGCGACGGGCTGAAGAAGTACCACCGCGAGACCAACACGATGCCGCAGTGGGCCGGTTCCTGCTGGTACGAGATCCGCTACCTGGACCCGGCCAACCGCGACCGCTTCGTCGACCCGGAGGTCGAGCGGTACTGGATGGGGCCGAACGCCGACAACCCGACCGGCGGCGTCGACCTGTACGTCGGCGGCGTCGAGCACGCCGTACTGCACCTGCTGTACGCGCGCTTCTGGCAGAAGGTGCTGTACGACCTGGGGCACGTGTCGGCGTCCGAGCCGTTCGCCCGGCTGTTCAACCAGGGCTACATCCAGGCCGCCGCGTACGCCGACGAGCGCGGCTTCTACGTGCCGGCGGCGCAGGTCACCGAGGTCGACGGCAGCTTCAGCTACGAGGGCCGGCCGGTCACCCGCGAGTTCGGCAAGATGGGGAAGAGCCTGAAGAACTCCGTCGCCCCGGATGAGATGTACGCCGAGTACGGCGCGGACACGCTGCGGCTGTACGAGATGTTCACTGGGCCGCTGGAGCAGTCCCGGCCGTGGGACAACAAGGCGGTCATCGGTGTCTACCGGCTACTCCAGCGGGTCTGGCGCAACGTCGTCGACGAGGAGACCGGTTCGCCGCGGGTCTCTTCGGACCCGGCCGACGAGGAGACCCGGCGGCAGCTGCACCGGACCATCGCGGCCGTGCGCGAGGGCATGGAGACGCTGCGCTTCAACACCGCGATCGCCCGCATCACCGAGCTGAACAACCACCTGACCACGCGATGGGGTGCGGCCGGAGGAGCACCGCGGGAGGTCGTCGAGCCACTGCTGCTGATGCTGGCCCCTCTTGCGCCGCACGTCGCCGAGGAGCTGTGGTCGCGGCTGGGGCATGCAGGGTCGCTGGCGTGGGAGACCTTCCCGGTCGCCGACCCGACCCTGCTGACGACTGAGACGGTGGAGATCGCGGTGCAGGTGAACGGCAAGGTGCGGGCGACGACCGTGCTGCCTGCCGACGCCGACAGGGCGAGCACCGTGGCGCTGGTGCTGGCCGACGCTCAGGTGGTCCGCGTGCTGGCCGACGCCCAGGTCCAGCGGGTGATCGTGGTGCCCGGGCGGCTCGTCAACATCGTCACCGGGTAACCGCGGCCGGCCCCAAAATGGCTGGTGGTAATCGCGAGACAGCGAATCGAAACAACCCGAGAGCGGCTCGTGCCCGCGGAGGATGGGCGCGTAGTCTCGGGAAGGTCGTGATTCGTGCCAGGGGGACACAATGAGCCAGCCAGCGACCCATTCCGAACACCCCGATCACATCGATGCCGCCGTACTGAAGATCGCCGGTGTCGTCGTATTGGGCGCGATCATGTCGATCCTCGACATCACCGTGGTCAACGTCGCCTTGCCGACCTTCCAGGACGAGTTCGGCTCGCCCGACAACCCTGTCACCTACTCCCATGTCGCCTGGACGGTCACTGCGTACACGCTCGCGCTCGCGACCGTGATTCCGCTGACCGGATGGGCGGCTGACCGGTTCGGCACCAAGCGGCTCTACATGACCGCGATCTTCCTCTTCACCGCCGGGTCCGCTCTCTGTGCCACCGCGTCGAGCATCGACATGCTCATCGCCTTCCGCGTCCTGCAGGGACTGGGTGGCGGCATGCTGATGCCACTCGGCATGACGATCATGACCCGGGCCGCGGGGCCACACCGGATGGGACGGCTGATGGCCATCCTCGGGGTGCCCATGCTGCTCGGCCCGATCCTGGGACCGATCCTGGGCGGCTGGCTGATCCAGGTGGCGAGCTGGCACTGGATCTTCCTCATCAACGTACCGCTTGGCGCGTTCGCCCTGATCTACGCCTGGTTCGCGCTGGCCAAAGACAGCCCAGAGCGCTCGGAGTCGCTCGACGTCGTCGGAGTGTTGCTGATGTCCCCCGGTCTCGCCTTGTTCCTCTTCGGCGTGTCCTCCCTGCCCGCCGAGAACGGTGACTTCACTGCCCCACGGGTATGGGTCTCGATGCTGGCCGGGGTGCTGCTGATGGCCGCGTTCGTCTGGCACTCCTTCCGGCCGGAGCACCCCTTGCTCGACCTCCGGCTGTTCCGCAACCGCAACCTCACCGTCTCGATCATCACGATGTTCCTGTTCGCCGCGGCGTTCTTCGGCGGGCTGCTGCTGGTGCCCACCTATTTCCAGCAGGTCCGCGGCGAGTCCACGCTGCAGGCGGGTCTCCTGGTGGCGCCGCAGGGACTCGGCGCCATGGTGACCATGCCGATCGCCGGGAGGCTCGTGGACAAGGTGCCGGTGGGCCGGATCGTGCCCGTCGGGCTCATCCTGATCGTCATTGGCATGTTCGGCCTGACCCAGCTCACGGCGACGACGCCGTACCCCCAGATCATCGCCATGCTGGTCGTGATGGGCTTCGGGATGGGCGCCACGATGATGCCGTTGTTCACCTCGGCGCTGAAGACGCTCTCCCGCCCTCAGGTCGCGCGCGGCTCCACCCTGCTGAACATCACCCAGCAGATCGCCTCCTCCTGCGGCGTCGCGACGATGTCGGTCATCCTCACCAATCAGCTCAACGACTCGCCGATCATCCCCGGTACGCAGAACGTCCCCGGGCTGGGCGAAGGCCTCCGCGAGACCCAAGCGGCCATCCTGTCCAACACTCAGCCGGCGAGCCTCGCCCCGCTCCATATCGACCCCGCCGCGATCGCGAGCGGGCTGGTCGACGCCGCCGCGGCGTTCGCACACACCTTCTGGGTCGCCTGGGTGCTGGTAGCCCTCACCTTGATACCGGCCCTCATGCTCCCCCGCAAACGCGAGAAGACACCCCTCGTCGACAAGGGCGCCCCGCCCGCGGTAGTCGACTGACCGCGGCAGTCGGATCGGCCCACGACTCGTCCGACTGACCGCGGGGTTGCATCGCCGGTCCACGTCACGGCCTCACGTCGCGAGACCCTCGACACCGGAGGAGCGTTACCGGTCGGGATCGCTGTGCCTGCAGTGCTGGGGATCGCGAGCCTGATCGGCCGGAAGAGGACCGTACGCCGAGGCTCGGGGAGTAGCTCTGAGCGAGAACCGGGTCGTCGCCATGCCGGACAGATTATCCGGCTCTCACGGACTCACACGGCTCTTCAATCCCTCCCGCGTATGTAGCACCTGTTTCAGAGGAAAATCTGCTCGAGCCATTGACAGCGGTTTTCGACGGTCCTAGCTTCGAGCGATATACAGCATTCGCATATCACAGGTCTCTCGCGATCCACTCCCCTGACTGGCCCTGTCCCTAAGGAGCACCTATGAATGCCGGACTCCCCCACCGTTCCTGGCGCCGCAGCCTGATGGTCGCCGTCGCCGCTCTCTGCGCGACCGCACTCGCTGCCTGCGGCGGCGGCTCCAGCGCCGGCACCGACAGTGCGGCCGGCGGCGGCGAAGCAGTCACCATCCAGGCCGCCACCGGAGCAGTCGAGCTGCCCAAGCCCGCCGTTCGCGTCGCCGTGATGCAGTGGCAGTTCCTCGAGAACCTGCTCGCGCTGGGAGTCCAGCCGGTGATGATCGCCGACGAGCAGCAACCGGGCAGCGGCAACCCGATGCCGCCGCAGTTCGAGGGCAAACTCGGCAAGTACACGTCGCTCGGCAGCCGGATCTCGCCGAACCTCGAGGTGCTGTCGGCCGAGCCGATCGACCTCATCGTCGCCGACAAGTCCGAGCATTTGAAGGACTACGAGCAGTTCTCCCAGATCGCACCGACGCTGATCCTCGATACCTCGAGCTGGACCGACTTCTACACGAATCTGCAGAAACTCGGTCAGGCAGTCGGAAAGGCCGACAAGGCGGCCGAGGTCGAGAAGAGCCTCAAACACTCCATCGCCGCGGGGAAGACCAAGCTCAGTGCCGCGGCTGCCAAGCGGGTGCTGATCGGCGTGCCGACACCTGACAAGTTCTTCGCGTTCACAGCCAACTCACTGCAAGCCGGAGTACTCGCCGAGCTCGGGCTGACCTATTCCTACAAGGAGGTCGCCGGCAAACTCAGCGATCAGGCCCCGCTCGAGTCGCTGGCGCAGACCAAAGCGGACGTCATGTTCCTGACGGTGGATCCGGGCTCGCCGGTCGTCACCGACACCTGGAAGGGCAACTCCCTGTGGGATTCGATCCCAGCAGTTCAGGCCAACCAGGTCCACACCGTCGACCGCGGCATTTGGTCAGTGGGCCGCGGCGCACTCTCGGTGCCGATGATGGTTCAGCAGACGGTCGACGCCTTCGCCAAGGGCTGACCCGATGCAAACGACAGCCGAGGCACCGGTTCGTGACGGAGCCGATCGGGTGCGGCCACTCGGGATCCCCATCGGCACCGGCGTACTCGTCCTGCTGGTCATGTCCGCGCTCAGTCTGATGGTCGGCGCCACCAGTACCGCATCACCCGGCGAGGTGGTCCGTGCCCTCACCGGCCATGCCGACCCACAGCTCACCGCCGCCGTGCAGAGTCTCCGGCTGCCGCGGACGGTGCTGGCGCTGCTGATCGGTGCCGGGCTTGCGGTCGCCGGCGCACTGATCCAGGGCGTCACCCGCAACCCGATCGTCGAGCCGTCGATCATCGGCGTCAACTCCGGCGCAGCACTGGCGGTGGCCTTGGTGACGTACACAGCAGGCGCCGCCAGCCTCCGGCTCGGAGGCATCAACCTGATGCCGTTTGTCGCCTTCGCCGGAGCCTCCGCCGCCGCCGCGCTGGTGTTCGTGATCGTGGCCGGTGTCGACATGACACCCGGACGGGTGGCATTGGCCGGGGTCACCGTGGCGCTGCTCGCGAACGCGCTGGTGATGAGCGTCGTGGTGCTCAACGACAACGCGGTGCAGTTCCTGCTCCGCTATCTGGTCGGCGGCGTCGACGGCGCCAGCTGGACCAGCGTTCGAACCCTGCTGCCCTACAGCGTGATCGGGCTCGGATGCGCCTTCCTGCTGGCGAAATCGGTGACCGTGCTGTCTCTCGGCGACGATGTGGCCCGCGGCCTCGGTCTCCCGGTCGAACGCGTCCGGCTGCAGTCTCTGGCACTGGTCGTGGTGCTCGCCGGCGTGGCCGTCGCGGTCGCCGGACCGATCGCGATGGTCGGACTGCTGGTTCCGCACATGGCCCGCTGGTCTGTTGGCACGTCGTACCTTCGGGTCTTCGGCTTCAGCATCGTGTACGGCGGTGTCCTGCTGGTCGGAGCGGATGTCGTCAGCCGGGTCGTCGTCCCCACGACGGAGATCCCGGTCGGCGTGCTGACCGCAGTACTCGGCACGCCGTACTTCATCTACCTGGCCCGGCGCGGAAGGGGTGTCGTATGACCGTCCTGACCGAAGTGTTGCCGTCAGCCACAATCATTCGTCGGGTCGCGTACCGCCGCCGGCTGGTGGTCGTCGGCCTGCTGGCTCTGGTGGTCGTCGCGTCGGTGGTCAGCATCGGCATCGGCGCCGTACAGATCGACCTCAGCCGGATCCTCCGCGCGCTGACCGGGACGGGCACGCTCGCGGACCACCGTATCGTGGTCGGATTCCGGCTGCCGCGCATCCTGGTGGGCCTGTGTGTCGGGGCAGGGCTCGCGGTGTCTGGCGTGATCCTGCAAGCCGTGACCCGCAACCCGCTGGCCTCCCCTGCCGTGGTCGGCGTGAACGGCGGCGCGGGCCTGGCCGCGCTGCTCGTGCTGAGCTTCTCCAGCAGCGCAGCAGCGATCTGGCAGGTGCCGGCCGCTGCGTTCGCCGGCGCCGCGCTCGCCGGCGGATTGACCTACCTGTTGTCCCGGCGGGACGGCATCGTGAATCCAGGTCGGCTGGCGCTGATCGGTGTCGCGTTCGGTGGCTTCTCGCTGGCGCTGATCCAGTTGATCATCGTCACCACCTCGTTCACCGGCGACGTCCAGGCCGCGCTGCGCTGGTTGATCGGCAGCCTGTGGGGCCGTACCTGGCTCCACGTCGAGCAGGTGGCGCCGTGGACCCTGGTACTGATCCCGTTGGCCTGGTTCCTGGCCGACCAGCTCAACATCCTCGGGCTCGGCGACGACGTGCCGCGGGCGCTGGGCTCTCGGTTGGAGGCGCTCAAGCTCGGACTGCTCGCGATCGCCGTCGCGCTGGCCGGATCCGCGGTCGCCGTCGGCGGCACGATCGCGTTCGTCGGCCTGCTCGCACCGCACCTCTGCCGTCGGCTGGTCGGGCCCGGCCACCGCCTCCTGATCCCTGCCTCGGCCTGCATCGGGGCGTTGCTGGTCGTCGTCGCCGACGCACTCGGCCGCGCGATCCTGCCGCCGGCGGAGATCCCCGTCGGCCTGTTCACTGCGGTGCTCGGGGCGCCGTACTTCCTGCTTCAGCTCCGGAAGGGGATGCACGCATGACCGACCATCCGACCGCTCGGCTTCGTACCGAGAACCTGCGGCTCAGCTATGGCCCGCTGGTGGTCATCCCCGACCTGAGCCTCGAGATCGAGGAGGGCGCGGTCACCAGCCTCGTCGGCCGGAACGGCTGCGGGAAGAGCACGCTGCTGCGCTGCATCGGCCGGCTGCTCGACCAACGGTCCGGCCGGGTGCTGCTGGACGGCAAGGAGATCGCCACCATCGCATCCCGGACCCTGGCGCAACAGCTGGCGATCCTGCCGCAGGGCCCGATCGCACCGGACGGAATGACGGTGATGGACCTGGTCGAACACGGCCGCTACCCGCACCGGCAGTTCCTTGGCATCAAGTCCGACGAGGACCGTCGAACGGTGGCCTGGGCACTCGCCCAGACCGGGATGTCCGACCTCGCCCACCGGCCGCTCGAACGGCTGTCCGGCGGACAGCGGCAACGCGCCTGGATCGCCATGGCGCTCGCCCAGGACACCCGCATCATCCTGCTCGACGAGCCGACGACATTCCTCGACGTCGCATACCAGTTGGAGCTGATGCAGTTGCTCCGGAAGCTCAACCACGAGCACGGTACGACGATTCTGATGGTGCTGCACGATCTCAACCAGGCGGCGGCGTACTCGGACCGGATGGTCGCAGTGCGCGACGGCAACGTCTACGCCAACGGCCGGCCGGACGAGGTGCTGACCCAGACGATGGTGCGGGACGTGTTCGGCATCGAGTCCGACGTGATCCCCGACCCGCGCACCGGCAGTCCGCTCTGCATCCCATACGCACTCGCCCCGAAACCGGCGGTGGTCACGTCATGACCACGACCAGGGTGAGTGTCGTCCAGCTCGGGTCCGGCTCCGACCGGGAGTCGAACCTGGACGCGATCGAGAAGAGCCTGCGCACCGCCGCCGAGAACGGCAGCACTCTCACGCTGTTGCCCGAGGCAAGCATCTACCGGGGCCCATATCTTCCCGAGTACGTCGAAGCCGAGGACGGACCCGCGATCACCCGAGTGGCCGGGCTGGCTCGCGAACTGGAGATGGACGTCGTACTCGGCGGCGTCTGGACCGAGTCCGGCGACCCCGAACACGCCCACAACAGCTGCCTCGTGTTCGACCGCCGAGGCCGGATCGCGGCGCGCTACAAGAAGGTGCATCTGTTCCGGCTGGACCGCCCTGGCGAACCCGCCGACGACGAGGCAGCGTTCACCGCGCCTGGTGACGAGACCGTGGTTGTCGGCGGCAAGAACCTCACCATCGGTCTGAGCATCTGCTACGACCTGCGCTTCGCTGCGTTGTACCGAGGTCTCGCGCAGGCCGGGGCGACAGTGCTGAGCGTGCCGGCGAACTTCTCCGCCTACACCGGCCCAGCGCACTGGGAGGTGTTGCTGCGTGCCCGCGCGATCGAGAACCTCTGTTATGTCCTCGCTCCGGCACAGATCGGCACCGACGACACCGGGTTCTCGGCATACGGCCACAGCCTCATCGTCGACTCGTGGGGCACCGTCATCGCCGGCGCGGACGACTCCCCCGCGGTACTCACGGTCGACCTCGACCTCGAGCTCGTCCGGGCCGGCCGGGACCAGCTCGGATCACTCGCCCACGACCGTCCGGATGTCTACACCCGACCGCCCAGGATCGAGGATCTTCATGGTTGACACGTTGTTGCACCAGGCAAGGATCCCGGCCGGTCCATGGGCACCGGACGCCGACGGCGAGCCGGTCTGGGTCGCGGTGGACGGCGGCCGGATCACCGCGATCGGGCGCCCCGGCGAACCCGCACCGGCTGCGGACCAGGTACTCGACCTGGACGGCTCGATTCTGCTGCCCGGTTTCGTCGACAGCCACACCCATCTGGGCTGGAGTGCTGAAGACCGCTGGACGGTGAACTGGTCCGACACGACCGGTCACGACGAGGCACTGGACAGTCTGCGGACAGTGGCGAGCAGGATCACGCCAGGCGACTGGGTGACCGGCGGCGACTGGCTGCCGACAGCTCTGCCGGACGGTGAACTGCCAACCCTCGACGAACTCGACCGCGTCACCGGCAACCGACCGATGTTCCTGCGCAGCCTGGACCACAGCACCGCGCTACTGAACAGCCTCGCCTTGGAACGATCCCGGATCACCTCGGACACCGCAGACCCGGCGGGCGGCCGGATCGAGCGGTACGACGATGGCCGGCCGACCGGTGTGCTCCGGGGCACCGCCGTGTGGAGCAGGCTCGCGGCGGGCGTCGTACCACCGCCGAACCAGGCCCGAAAGCTCGCGGAGTTGCGCGACCTGCTCGCCGACTTGTCCCGGCGCGGCATCACCGAGGTGCACGACATCGCCACCTACCCGGTCGAGCATCGGCGCACTCCGATCCACCTCGAGCGCTCGTTCACCGACGTCCGCCTGATCGAGCGCCTGGCCACCGGGCTGCCGGTCCGGTACAGCTTCCGGCCGTCGATCTGGCGGGTCGACGACTTCACCGTCGTCGAGCCGATCTCGCCACTGATCGAGTTCGCCGGCTTCAAGATGTCACTCGACAACGGCTGGTACTCGCAGCCTGGAGGATCCCGGATCGACTCGTTCCGCTATCCAGGCGCCGACGAGGCAGGCCGGCTCGGGAAGCGGGCGGACGCCCTCGGCGCGGCACTGTCCATCCACGCGATGGGTGATCTCGGAGTTGCCGAGGCAGTCGACATCCTGGCTGGGATGCCGCCACGTGCCGGCACTTCGCTGCCGCCGCATCGGGTCATCCACGCGCGAAGGATTCGGCCACAGGACCTCGCCCGGCTCGCCGAACTGGGGGTCGCGGTCGAGGTGCAACCGTGGGAGATCGTTGCCCAAGGCCCTGTTCTGACCGCGCGCGGGGACGAGGAGTTCGGCCGCGGGATCAGCCCCTACCGCAGTCTGCTGGACGCCGGCGCCGTCGTGACGTTCGGCTCCGACCGGCGCCTCGGGCTCCGGGTCGACCAGCGTGACACGGATCCACTGGTCGCGATCCAGCTCGCGGTGACCAGGACCGGTGCCGACGGACGGACCTTCCAGCCGGAGCAACGGATCTCGCTGACCGAAGCGGCGAGTTGTGCGACAACCGCCGGCGCGGAGGCCGCGGGCGCGGGTAGCCGACGGGGTCGGATCATGCCTGGGTATGACGCCGATCTGGTGGCTCTGGGCAACGATCCGTGGAGTCTGCCACCGGATCAGATCGCGACGGCTCGGCCGATCCTGACGATGACTGCCGGACAGATCGTCTTCGACCAGGTCGGTGCGCGATGACACCGATACGGATCGCTCGCAGTTCGCACGCCTTCGCCTTCGACCCCGGTACGACGCCGGTCGCCCGGGTGGCTCCAGGAACCTCGCTGGTGATGGAGACCTATGACTGCTTCTCCAACAAGGTCTCCTCGAATGCGCAGGTCTTCGGCCACGAGCAGGACCTGCTGGACCTGATCGGGCACTACAACCCGGTGACCGGGCCGATCTACGTCGAAGGCGCGGAGCCGGGCGACCGGCTCGCCGTACGCATTGACCGGATCGAGCTCGGCACCGAGGCGCCGTACGCCGCCACTCTTGTCACCGGCGACTCCAAGGGGGTGTGCGGCGGGCACTGGAACCCCTTGGACGACGGCCTGCCGGACACGCGCATCTGCTCACTCGGAGACGGCACCGTGACGTTCCCGACGGCGGCCGGAGACCTGGTACTGCCGGTACGCCCGATGGTCGGCTCGATCGCTACCGCACCGGCTGTAGGAGCTGCCAGCTCGCTCGAGTTCGGCCCGGGCCACGGCGGCAATGTGGACTGCCCGAGCATCACGGTGGGGTCGACTGTTCTGCTGCCTGTGAATGTGCCTGGCGCGCTGCTGTCGCTCGGTGACGTCCACGCCGCGATGGGCGACGCCGAGGTCACCGGTACGGCGTTGGAGACCAGTGCCGACGTGTTCATCACCGTCGACGTGCAGAAGGCGACCGACGAGCCGGTGACACCGCGGCTGGACACAGCCACCACGATCGGCTCGATCGGCTGCGAGTTCGGCGCACCCCTGGAGACCAACCTGCGGCACGCCTTCACGGATCTGATCGAACGACTGCACATCAGCCACCGGTTGACCCGGGTCGAGGCTTACGGACTGCTCGGAGCGGCCGCCCGCGTGCAGGTGAACCAATGCGTCTCCGGCGGGTGGACCGCTACCCACGTATGCATCGCCAGGGCTTTTCTGCCGAAATGATTCCAACCATCTATATGCTGCATATCGACAGACATCGAGGGAGGGTGGGGCCGAGATGCCGTTGCCAGGTGGCGACAAGTTGCCGATCAGGGTCAACGCCCAAGACATCGCCTACGACCGGATCAGAGACTGGATCGTCAATGGGCCGCTCGAGCCGGGCGAGAACATCCGCGACGTGGACGTGGCCTCGATGCTCGGCGTCAGCCGGACGCCGGTCCGCGAGGCGCTGATCCGGCTGTCGCAGGAAGGCCTGGTCGACATCGCCCGTGGCCGCAGCACCCGCGTCGCCGACCTGCAGTTCGGTCGCGCCGTCCACCTCTACGACCTTGGCGGCGTACTGGACGCATATGCGGCGGAGACAGCCACCGGAGTACTGGATGACGACGCCCTAGCGAGCATGCGCACGATGCTCGACGAGATGGCCGAGGCAGATGTCGCCCGGGTACAGCACCTGGACGAGCAGTTCCACGACGTGTACTACCACGCCGCGGGGAACCCGGTGCTGCTCAGCTATCTCGAGCAGGTGAAGGTGGAGCTACGCCGGATCGAGCGGGCCGCGTTCCGCGACGAACAGATCCGCAAGGAGGCGTTCGAGGAGCACACGCGGATCCTGACCGCTCTCGAAGCCCGCGATCCCCAGGGCGCCCGCGACGCAGCACTGAAGAACTGGCGAAACTCCTGGGCGAGGATCAAGGCCTGGATCGAGCCCCAGACCGGCACAGTCCATCCCGACCATGACCGCATTGCTTGACGTCTTGCTGACAGCTGGTTCGGATGGCGACGTCAGGCGTCGCGGAAGCACGAGGCGACTGCGGCGGTGGCGGCGGCAGCGGCGTGTTGGTGAGGTGTTCGTGGTCAGCGGACCCGTTTGGCGATGACGACGGCGTTGCTGAGGTAGACCTTGCCGTTCCAGTCCTCGCAGGTGACGAGCACGAGCCGGCCGGGGATGGCCTGGTCGAAGAGCTCCGCGGCGTGCCTTGCGAGCGAACGTTTGGGGTAGTTCGTCACCGATGTCGCGACGTAGCTGATCCGGCCGGTGCTGGTGATGACGGTCACGATCGCGCCGGGCCGAAGTTTGTCGAGATTGTCGAAGGCGCCACCGCCGGTGTGCACGGTGTGCGCGGTCAGAACGGCCGAACCGATCCTGGCACCGGGCCGGGCGCCGGCCGACCACCAGCCCACGACGCGCGGGTTCGACGGCGGCGTGAGAGAGCCACCTCTGGCGGCTATCGGAATCACCCGCGCCGACACTGCGATCTGCGGGAGCAGGATTCGCCTCGGACCACCCTGGCCGGCATTCCCGGATTGGGCAGCCGTAGAGCTCGTGGTCGGTTTGACCGGCCTGCTCGTCGGTGGCGTCTGGGACCTTGTCGTCGGCGGCGTCTGAGGCCTTGCCGTGGGCGGACGCGCGGCCGGTGGCCGGGACACCGAGGTCTGTGGACGTGGGGACGGCTGGTTCGTCGGCGCGTTCGTCTCGGACGGTAGTGCAGCCTCATCGCCGGCCGACCGTCCGAACACCACCCACCCGCCCAGCAACGCGAGCACGACGCCAGCCACCACGACCAACTGGACTCGAAGTGATGAGGCCAGCCGGTCGCGGCGTGTACGCCGGTTTCTATCCATGCGGGACGTTCCTGTCAGGACTGGTGCAGTCCGCGGCGACGCCGTACCAGGAGCGAGGCCAGGCCAATCATAAGGCCGACGGCCGCCATCAGGCTGGCGCCGACGATCGTCCGGCCGTGGTTGGAGTCATCCTGCGCGACAGGGCCAGGAAGACCAGCTTCTACCGCGGTTGGCACATCCACCGGCGTCGACGGCACGGCGGTCGTCGCGGACGACGGTCCGGTCGTCGGCGACGTGGTCGGCGTCTCCGATGGCGGTGCGGTTGGCGTTCCCGTAGGCGTTGCGGTTGGTGTGCCGGTCGGCGGCGTGACGTCGCACTGCACACGCACCCGGGTACGGGCAACGATGTCCCCGTCGGGGTTCTGGGCCTGGAACTGGTACGTGTTGTCGGGCAGTCCGCCGAATTCGACGGACTCGGCCCCGCGAGCGGCCAACGTCACAACGTAGTCGTAGTAGATATCGCCCCCGTGTATCCCGACCATGTACTGCTGGACCGTCGCGTTGGGGTTGCTCAGCTTGGTCACGACGACGGCGCCTTCGTCCTGGCACGTGAACCGTGCCTTGCTGAACACCGGCGGCCGGTCCGTGGTGGTGTGGCTCTTGAGGTCTGCGCTTGCGGTGACAGGCTGTGCCGGGGCGTTCTGGGCTGACGCAGACGTACTCCCTAAGAGGAGGACACCTGTCACCAGCGTTGTTGCGGTCAACAGACCGCGGACGAACGAATGGCGCTTCATCGCGAGACCGGAGACCGGTACGGCGGCGAGTTCGAGCACATGACGCGGATCGGTAGGCGGAAATTGGCAGAACGGATTGTGTGAAAAGACTTCACGGTGCCCCCCCTTGGACACCTATTTGATGCTCAAAGCGGCCTCGAAGTTGCCGATCCGACCGGTGACTCCATGAACTCGATCAGCCGACGCGAGTACCCGATCCCGGCGTACGACGAGGTTCAGCATCCGACCGGTACCAGTCCAGCTCAGGGCATGGCGACAGGATACGTTCACACAACACTCGTTATGAATGGAGACCGATGACCGCCGCCGACCGGCCTGAGTCCATCCAGCGCATCAAGGCCGAGCTCGACCAGCTGATGCATACCTTCCTCGGTGCGTTCGACAACACCGGCGGCCGCCGGCCGAACGTCGAGGTCGTCCGTGAAGTGTTCATTCCGCGAGGAATGATCATCAGCCAGGCCGGGGCCGAGCCGGTGATCTACGATCTCGACGAGTTCGTCGTACCCCGGGAGAAGATCCTCACCGACGGCACGCTGACGGAGTTCTCCGAATGGGAGGTCGCCGAACGAACCGAGATCTTCGGCACGATCGCGCACCGGTCCAGCGAGTACCGCAAGTCCGGTTTCCTCGACGGCGAGTGGTTCGAGGGCTCCGGCCGCAAGATCACCCAGTTCGTCCAGACGCCTGCCGGCTGGAGGATGAGTTCGCTGGCGTGGGAGGACGCGCAAGATCTCCCCGACCCACGTCCGCCAAGCGGTCCGGGAGCGGGCCAGCAGGCCTGAGTGGCGCCCTCGGCGTACGACGACTCCTCGAGCGGCCTCAGCCTGGTCTGACGCTCGCCCGGAGTCGCCAAGGCCGTCGATGGTCGTCTCGAGAAATCTTTTGGGAATTTCCGCCCGGCTGTCGAGAACAGCTGGGCGGCTCCGATGACGGGGTGAATCACACCTCGAGAATCGGAGCGAATCATGACCCACATCGACATCCGGCCGACCGACCGTCCCGCGACCGGCAAGCGTTCGGCGCGAGCCCGGAGGGTGGCCGTACTGGTCATCCAGGTGGCCTTGGCGGCGCAGTTCATCGCCGGTGGAGCAAGCAAGCTGCTCGGTAGCGAGCAGATTGTGACGATGTTCGACGACATCGGCGCCGGGCACTGGCTCCGGCTGCTGGTCGGCATCCTGGAGATCGCGGGTGGAGTCGGCCTGCTGGTTCCACGGCTGACCGGCCTGGCCGCGACCGGCCTCATCGCCCTGATGGCCGGTGCAGTCGTCACCAACATCTTCGTGCTCGGCATCGCGCCCGTCATGCCGTTGGTCTTCGGAATCCTGGCCGGCGTCGTCGCCGCCAGCCGCCGGGTCCAGCTCGTCGCCCTCGTCCGTCGCTAGCAGCCACTCACACCTGAGGAGAAACGTCATGCCCGAAAACAACCCCGCCACCGACCAGTCACCGGCCGAGGCACTACAGACCCTCGCGCCACTCATCGGCCACTGGACCGTCAGCGGCCCCAGCAGCAGCGGAACCGTCAGCTACGAGTGGTACGACGGCGGCAACTTCATCGTCCAGCGGGTCGACCTCGGCGAGGAGGGCCGAGGCATCGAGTACATCGGCCTGGACGCCGACAGCGGTACACTCCGATCCCACTTCTTCGGCACCAACGGCAAGATCCTGGAGTACACCTACGAACTGGCCGGCAGCACGCTGACGATCTGGTTCGGCGGCCCGGAGTCGCCGGCCAAGTTCGTGGGCGAGTTCAACGCCGACTACACAGTCAACACCGGCGCCTGGCAATGGCCGGGCGGCGGCTACGAGTCGACCATGACGCGCAGGGACGGTGACGACCAGTGAAGTACATGATCATGACCTTCGGAGACGAGTCGGCCTGGGACACGCTCGGACTCGGCGGGCGCGAGGCCACCTGGTCCCAGGAGCAGGTAGACGCCCACTACCAGGCGATGGGCGAGTTCTACGGCGAGCTGGCCGCCAACGGCGAGATGGTCACCGGCTTCGGGCTGGCCGATCCCTCCCACACGATGACGATCGAGATCGTCGACGGTCGCCCGGTCGCCTCCGACGGCCCGTACGCCGAGGCGAAGGAAGTGCTGGCCGGTTTCGGGATCATCGACGTCGATTCGCACGACCGGGCGGTCGAACTGGCAGCGCGGTTCTCCGCCCTGGTCCAGACCCGGGTCGAGCTGCGGCCGGTGATGGACCAGGGCGGCCAGGAGATGTGAGCGTGGAACCGGACCCGTCCGTCCGTATCGAGGACCTGCTGCGCGAGCACGCGCCGCGGGTCCTCGCCGCGGTCACCCGCCGGTTCGGCCGGTTCGACGTCGCCGAGGACGCAGTCCAGGAAGCTTTGCTCGCCGCGGCGACCGGGTGGAAGGCCGACGGGATCCCACCGAACCCGCCGGCGTGGCTCACGACTGTCGCCGTACGCCGGATGACCGATCTGTTGCGGAGCGAGCAAGCCAGACGGCGGCGGGAGCACCTGGACGCCACCAGGCAACTGCCCGAAGATCTCCTCGGCCCGCCCGCCGACAGCGGTGGCACGGCCGACCAGGACGACACCTTGGTGATCATGTTCCTGTGCTGTCACCCTGATGTGCAGCCGGCCAGCCAGCTGACGCTGACCCTGCGCGCGGTTGGGGGTCTGACGACTGCCGAGATCGCCGGCGCCCTGCTACTTCCCGAGGCCACAGTCGCCCAGCGGATCAGCCGTGCCAAGCAACGGATCCAGCAGTCCGGAGCCAGATTCCGTCTCCCCGAGGGACCGGAACGCCGGAACCGTCTCGACGTGGTGATGCAGGTGCTCTACCTGATCTTCAACGAGGGGTACGCCGCTTCCTCGGGCGCGGCACTGCAACGCGTCGAGCTCGCCTCCGAGGCGATCCGGCTGACCCGACTGCTCTGGGCGAAGCAGGCGTCCGGGCCTGAGGTCGGCGGCCTCCTGGCCCTGATGCTGCTCACCCATGCTCGCCGGAAGGCGCGAACCGGTCCGAACGGCGACCTGATCCCACTCGCCGAGCAGGACCGAACGCTGTGGGACCGGGCGATGATTGCCGACGGCATCGAACTGCTCGAGGAGGTCCTGCCCCGACACAATCCCGGACCGTACCAACTGCAGGGCGCCATCGCCGCCGTCCATGCCGAGGCCGACCGCTTCGCCGACACCGACTGGCGGCAGATCGTTGCCCTGTACGACGTCCTGGTCCGGATCTCCGCCGATCCGATGGTCCGGCTGAACTCGGCGGTCGCCGTGGCGATGTTGCGTGGACCGTCCGCCGGTCTCCAACTCGTCGACGAGCTGGCCGCGGACCCGAAGATCGCAGACCACCACCGGTTGGCCGCCGTACGCGCACATCTGCTCGAGCAGTCGGGTGACGTCGGGGCGGCCCGGCAGGCTTATGCCGAGGCAGCGAAACGAACCACGAGCGCCCCGGAGCAGCGCTACCTCCGCAACCGCGCCGCCCGACTGCCCTAGATAGTTGCGGTGACTTTCCTGTAGATGTTGGCCGGTGCAGATCGAGATCCGAGAGCCGTCGCGCGCCGAGATGACCGATTACTACCGGGCGCTTCCGTTCGCCAACGGGTTGCCCAGCTGGGAGCCGGCTCCGGCGGCATGGCACGGCGGTCCTGAGCCGTGGCCGCCTCCACGGACGCCCGCGACGGTCGAGCAGATGGAGAAGTGGGCTGACGCCGACCTGGCCGATGCCACCTTCCACCCGGTTGCCGCACTTGTCGACACCAAGGTCGTGGGCGCCTCTGCCATGCTGTCGTTCGAGGTCACGGTCCCAGGCGATCGTTCACTCCCGATGGGAGGTGTTACTGGGACGGGGGTCATCGCAACCCACCGACGACGGGGGCTGCTACGCCGCGTTCGAGGCCACGAGCCCGGCCGCCTACCGTGCCATGTGGGCGCTGCTCCTCGACTTCGATCTCACTCAGACCATCATCGCCCCCGGTCGCCCGCGAGAGCGAACCGTTGAGGTGGATGCTCGCCAACCCTCGTGCCCTTCGGATCACCCGGCAGTCCGACAATCTGTGGGCGCGGATCCTCGACGTCCAGAAGGCCCTTGAAGGTCGCGCCTACGAAGTGCCCGGCGAGATCACTTTCACCATCGAGGACGACCGCATGTGTCCCGCCAACGTCGGCACCTGGCGCCTGGCTGCTGACGGCCCTGCCGCACAACTGTCACGGATCACCGGACCGGCGGACCTCGTCATCGATATTCCGGCACTCAGTTCGCTGTACCTCGGCGGAATGTCAGCCCGCGACCTCGCCCAGGCCGGACATCTCAAGCCTCTCACCGGAGATGCAGTCGGGAAGCTCGCACGGATGTTCCGCACCGATCCTGAGCCTCACAACTCGTTCGGTTTCTGAGCCGGGTCATGGACGAACGGGGCTGGACGAACGGGGCGCAGGAGGCTCAGAAGTCGATGCGCATGACGGCGCGGCGGTTGCCGGGCCGGCTCACCTCGGCGAACCCGGCGTCGGCGAACATGGCGAGAGTGCCGACGGACCCGCCGTCCACGAAGTCCGGGTAGCCCTCCACGGCGCGCGCGCCGCGTTCACGGGCGAACCCGACGGCGGCACGGGCGAGTGCGCGGCTGACCCCTCGGCGCCGGTAGCCGGCGCGGGTGACGAAGCAGGTCACGGCCCAGACGGTGGTGTCGGCCTTGTCCTGGTTGCGGCCCAGCCAGGGGACGCGGTAGTCGCGGAGCAGCCTCGGGTGATCCGCCCGCGGCGCGACGGCGCACCAGCCGACTGGCTCGCCATCGAGGTACGCGACCACGCCGCTCGTGGCCCGTGCCTTTCGGTCTCCGCAGGCGGTCTGGTCGCGGAGCCGCGCGGCGAGCTCTTCGGGACCTTCAGACGCCCAGGACTCCTTGGGTAGCATCCGGAACCGCTGGCACCAGCACCGTGCGGTGTCTCCGGTCGTGCCGAACACCGCCTGCAGGTCCTCCCAAGCCGCCTGGTTGGCCGGAACGATCGTCAACTGCTCGGCGGTGACCGGCTCCCGCGAGCCCGTCGGGCGGGGAACGGTCACCCGCTTGGCCGGACGTTTCTGCTGACGGGGCAGCGCGTCGAACGTGAGCCGAACGTCCACCGCGTCGCCTGCGTCCAGTCCTTGGGGCTTGCGCACGGCGTCCTTCAGCGGCAGCAGGTAGCCACCGTCCTTCGGCCACAGCGACGTCTTCCACTCGGTGCTGCCGATCCGAGCGCGGATCGGGAGCATCCCCCAGCCATAGCTGGCAGCCGAGGCCGCGGCCCGCAGCGCGACACCTTCCTGCTCCGGCACAGGGACGAAGTAGTACGGCGCCGGACCGCGCCACTCGATGACCTCGCCGCTGAACTCTTGATCCATGGCCAGATGCTAGGCCCCATTCCGGACATACCGCTTCCGGATTCACCGCCAGATGATCCGAAAGACCTGGTTGCTTCAGCGCCCGAACGCCCAGGCGACCATCAGCGGGAACTCGGCTTGCCAGAACGGGTCGCCGTGGTCTCCGACCCGCTCGGTCATCACGACGTCCGCATCGGCATCGCGCAATGCGTCCGCCCACCGGGCCGCGTTCTCGAGGAAGAACGGCTCCAGCGTGCCGGCGACGAGGTAGGTGCGCGGAAGTGGGCTTGGCATCACGGCAGGCGGGCGATAACCCCCGCCGGGCGAGGCGGAGAAGACCGCACCGTAGATGTCCGGATGCCGAAGCCCGATAGCGAGCGAGAGCTCGCCACTCGCCGACACGCCGCACACCGCGGTGCGTTCGGCCGGGAACGCGACGCTGAAGCGCGACTGCACCCAGCTGCGGACGTCGTCGACGAAGAAGCTCTCGTGGGCCGCGAACCGCTCCTCGTCGAACGACGGTGAGTACTCGCGGATGCGCACCATCTCATCCTCAGCGTCAGTCCGGTAGGTACCGACGATCATCGTGGGCGGTACGTCGGCCGCCTCGAGGTACCCGCCCCACTGCGAGATCAGCTGACCGTCACCGGCGAACACGACTGCCTCCGGCGGATCCGGCGGCACGTACACCGTGACTTGCCGGCCGCCGTCGTACTCGAACGTCTCGGTGACGAGCTCCCCCGCTATCGGATCAGCACGAGCTGGTTCCGGCGCCACTTTCCCACCACCGGCTGCTTGGTCATCCACTGGTTGCACCTCGATCTGAGTGATGAGGCGATCGACATGGCCGCAGCCACCGCACGCTGGGCCTCTGACGCCTGCATGGTTTCGCCTCGGTCCTCTCCTTTGAGAGCCGTCGAATCGCTCCAAGCGGTAGAACCTGGGCACCATACCAAGCGGTCGACAGCGACCTCAGGTCATTGCTCCGCGGCGAAGTCGGCGAGGATCTCAGCGATGAGAGGGTGCGCGTCGCGCACCGCGGCCGGATTGCGCGTCCGGTAGTAAGGGATCGCGATCATTCTCAGGGACAGGACCCAGCCGCGGGCGCGGGCCCAGGTTTCCTGGTCGATCTCCATCGCGTCACGGAAGGCCCGTCGTGAGTCACCCTCGAACAAGTACCACGCGGCCAACAGATCAGCTGCTGGGTCGGCGGCCCACGCAGTACCGAAGTCGATGACCGCAGAAAGCTTGCCGTCGGCCACCAGTACGTTGCCCGGCATGAGGTCGCCGTGGATCCACCTGGGCGGACCGTCCCAGGTGTCCGCTGCCAGCGACGCCTCCCACGCGGCAAGCACGAGTCCGGTATCGAACTCGTCGCGCAACTCGTCCAGCGCCTCGCGGAAGAGCGCGTCACGCGGCGCCAACGGCGTACCCCGACTGAACGGGTCGTCCGGCGGAACCGGAGCCCCGGTCGTGTCGACCGTCTGCAGGCAGTGAACGAACTCGGCGAGGTCGCGCGCCGCGGCGATCGGGTCGGCAAGCTGATCCTGCTGGAAAGGCTCACCCTCAAGCCACCGGTAGACGCCCCAGCTGAAGGGATAATCCTCGCCAGGCGTCCCGAGAGCCAGTGGCTCTGGTACGGCGAGCGGAAGCTGAGGCGACAGACGCGGCATCCAGGTCAGGTCCTTCTCCACCTGACCCTGCGTCCGCTCGGTGCGAGGCAGCCGGACAGCCAGGTCAGCACCGACCCGAAACGTCACGTTGTCCGTCCCCGACGAGGCGACGACCTGAACCGGAGCACCGGCCCATTGCGGGAACTGCTCGGTCAACAGCCGCGTCACCAACGACGCGTCAATGTCCACCTCGTCATCGTGCAGCTTGGCGACCTTAGACATGGCAACGGAGTTTCACACCCGCCCCGCCAACGGTCAAACGACTTCCACCCTGGTCGCCTCGCCTTCGGCGATGCGGATGACTCGTTTGCCCCGGCTGTGGCCGGATTCGATTGAACGGTGCGCCTCGGCGATGGAGTCCAGCGGGTACGTCTCTTCGACGACGCTGCGCAGGTCTCCATGGACTACTGCGGCGGCGAGTTCGTCGAGGTCGGCGCGCTTCGGTTTCATCATCGCCATGCGGACGCGCGGACCGGGCAGTACGGACGACAAGATCACGTAGCCCATGCCTTTCGAGGCCAGCGAAATCATCCGTCCGCCAGTGGCCAGCCGCCGGCGGTATTGGCCCAGCGAGGCGCCGTACAGGTCGATGATCGCGTCGAACTTCGGTGCATCGGCGAGGCTCTCCAACCGCTGATAGTCGTAGGTCACCTCGGCGCCGAGGTCGGCGCAGAACTCGGCGTTCCGGGCCGCCGCCACCGCGGAGACCCGGGCTCCCGCGACACGTGCCAGCTGGACCGCGACGCTGCCGATCCCACCGCTCGCGCCAACGACCAGGACTCGGCTTCCCGGCCGTACCCGGACCGCGCGAGTCGCTGTGATCGCTGTCAGGCCGACGGTCGGCAGTGCCGCGGCGGCGACCAGGTCGTACCCGGCAGGCGCTTGCGCTGTGAGGGATTCCTTGACCTGGACATACTCGGCGGCGGTGGCGCTGCCCAGGCCCAACTTCGTTCCCCAGACCCGCCGTCCAACCCTGGCCGGGTCGACTCCGGGGCCGACGGCAACCACCTCGCCGGAGAAGTCCTGCCCAGTGCCCTTGGGGAAGCGGAACCCGCTCATCGGCCGCATCCCACCGGCGCGGACCTGAGCCTCGACCGGGTTGACGCTGGTCGCGCTCACTCGTATCAGGACCTCACCGGACCGCGGCTCGGGCACCGGTACGCTCCGGACCTCCAGCACTTCCGGCGGCCCGTACCGCTCGTACCGCACTGCTCGCATCTCGGTCATCCACGTCCTCGTCTCTGTTGACAGCTCGAGAGTTAACGAGACACTGTGTCTCGATCGAGGCACTGCGTCTCCAGCTCCGAGTGTCGTCAGGTCGCGGTGGTTGCGACAAGGATCGGTTCTCGGTGGGTGTCCCGAGTGAGACAAGGAGCCCGAAATGTCACAGTCCGCGGACAACCTGCGCGTCCGGCGAACCCGCAAACTGCTGCGGGAGGCGTTGATCGAGCTCATTGACGAGCGCGACTTCGAGCGGCTCACGGTGGGAGAGATCACCGAGCGGGCGATGGTCAGCCGGGCCGCCTTCTACCGCAACTACCGCGACAAGTACGAGCTGGTCGAGCAGATCTTCGACGAGGCGATGAGCGCGGTGCTCGGGACGATGGCCGGCGGCGGCGCGGACCCACCGCTGGACCGGTGGGTGGTGTTCTTCGAGCACGTCGGCGAGTACCACCGGCTCTACGGTGCGTTGCTCGGCCGGCGAGGGAGCCCCTGGTTTGCCACCCGGATGCGCGGCACCCTCGCGGACATGGTCAGCGAGCACCTGGAGATCCCGAACGCACCACCGTCACCCGGTCGCGGAAAGGCCGACGGCCTGGTACCCACCGTCCTGGGTGCGATGTTCGTCCAGGCCATCACCTGGTGGCTGGACCAAGGTCGTCCCGTGGCGCCCCAAGTGATCGCCACCCAGACCGCAAAGCTCGCCGAAGCCGTCATCAACGAGGCCAACCACTGGACCTCCCAGCCAACGCTTGCCAAAAGCACCGATCACGGGCTACCTAGGGCTTGACCAGGACCTTGAGGGCTGTGCGCTGGTCCATCGCGCGGTAGCCATCGGCAACGTCGGCCAGGGGTACCTCGCTGTCGAAGACCTTGCCGGGGTCGATCTCACCCGCGAGGACGCCGGGGAGCAGGGTTTCGATGTATGCGCGAGCCGGAGCCGGGCCGCCAGTCAAGGTGATGTTGCGACCAAAGAGGCTGCCGAATCCGACCGGCGCGTCCTCATACTGCGGTACGCCGACCCGGCTGATGACACCGCCGTCCCGGACGACGCCGACCGCCTGCTCGTACGCGGGCATGTGGCCGACGGCCTCGAGTACGACGTGCGTGCCGTCACCGCCGGTCAGGTCACGAACGCGCGCGATGCCCTCGTCGCCTCGCTCGGCCACGACGTCGGTCGCCCCGAATTCGCGGCCGAGGTCGGTACGCACGGTGTGGCGGCCCATCAGGATGATCCGTTCGGCGCCGAGGCCCTTGGCGGACAAGACGGCCAGCAGTCCGACGGCACCGTCGCCGATGACAGTGACGGTCGTGCGCGGGTTGACATTGGCCTTGACGGCCGCGTGGTACCCGGTTCCGTACACGTCGGACAGTGTGAGCAGGGAAGGGATCAGCGGGGAGCTCTCCTCCACGGGTACGGCGACCAGTGTGCCGTCGGCAAGCGGGACCCGGACAGCCTCAGCTTGTCCGCCGCCGACGCCGTTGGCGTTCCAGAAGCCGCCGTGCCGGCACGAGGTCTGCAGGCCCTCGCGGCAGAAGTCGCAGGTCCCGTCGGACCAGGCGAACGGGGTGATCACCAGATCGCCGGACTTGACCGTCGTCACCTCACGGCCGGTCTGCTCGACAACCCCGACGAACTCGTGGCCCATCGAGTTGCCCTCGGGTTTGGCGGCCATGGAGTGGTACGGGTGGAGGTCGGAGCCGCAGACGCAGGCTCGCACGACGCGGACGATCGCGTCGGTGGGTTCCTGGACGGTCGGGTCGGGTACGTCGACGACCCGGACGTCACCGGCGCCGTACATGAAAGTCGCTCGCATCAGATTCCTTCAAATTCATCGGGTTCGGGATGGCTAGTCAGTAGCCAGTGGGTTCGCGCGGGGTGTACTGCGCTTCCAGCGCACGAACCTCTTCGTCAGTGAGGGTGATGTCCAGAGCAGCGGCCGCGTCGGCGAGATGGTGCTCTTTGGTCGCGCCGACGATGGGCGCAGTGACCACGGGGTTCCTCAGCACCCAGGCCAGCGCGACCCGGGCCATGGGGACACCGCGTGCGTCGGCGACCTGCTGGACGGCGTCGGCGATCGGCTTGTCGTCATCGCTGAAGAACTGCTCGGCGATCGGGTCGTTGCCCGCACGGGCGGTGCGGGTGCCCCAGGGACGCGCGAGCCGGCCTTTGGCGAGCGGGCTCCAGGGGATCGACCCGACCCCTTGGTCGGCGAGTAGCCCGAACATCTCGCGTTCTTCCTCGCGCTGCATCAGGCTGTACTGGTTCTGCATCGAGACGAACTTCGTCCAGCCGTGCAGCTGGGCGGTGTACTGCATCTTGGCGAACTGCCAGGCCCACATCGACGACGCGCCGAGGTAGCGCACCTTGCCGGATTTCACCACGTCGTGCAGCGCCTCCATCGTTTCCTCGACCGGCGTGTCCGGGTCGAAGCGATGGATCTGGTAAAGGTCGACGTACTCGGTGCCGAGCCGGGTGAGCGAGGCGTCGATCTGCTCCATGATCGCCTTGCGGGACAGGCCTTTGCCGCCTGGGCCGTCGTGCATCGGGAAACGCACCTTGGTAGCGAGCACGATGTCCTCGCGGCGCGTGTACTTGTGAATCGCCCGGCCGACGATCTCCTCGGAGGTCCCGAAGCCGTAGACGTTCGCGGTGTCCCAGAAGGTGATGCCCAGATCGAGGGCCTGGCGGAAGATCGGTTCGGCGGCAGCGTCATCGAGCGCCCACGCGTTGAACCCGCGAGAGGTGTCGCCGAAGCTCATGCACCCCAACGCAACGCGGCTCACTGTCAGGCCCGAGTTGCCCAGTCTCGTGTAGTGCATGGACTCACTCCTTCTCGGTGTGGCTGGGTACGAGCCGCAGCGTGCCGGGCGCGGCTTTGGCGCCGACGACGGTGCCGACGATCTGCGGACCGTACCGGTCGTACTTCGCGTGGTACGCCGCGTCGACCGCTGGGTGCACGTCGTCACCTGGAACCACGAAGTCGACATCTCGTTCGATGCCATCGGCACGGATTCGGCCCCGGCCGCTGATCGTTGCGTAGCGGAACCACGGGTTGTCAGTGCCGTAGGCAGACCGGACGTAGAGGTCGTCGCCGGCGCGCACCACCCAGATCGTCCTGAACCGTCGCAGCGATCCGTCCTTGCGCAGGGAGCTGACCTGCAACTCGGTCGAACCCCCGATCCGTTCCAGCTCCGTGTCGCTCCAGCCGCTCATTGTCCGCTCCCTGCGTCGCCGAAGACGTCCTTGGCGACCGTGATCGCTGACATCGCACGCGGCCAGCCCGCGTAGAAGGCCAGGTGGATGATGGCCTCTTTCAGCTCGGTCTCCGTGAGTCCGTTCGCTTTCGCACGAGCCAGGTGGCCACGCAGCTGTTCAGTGCTGCCGTTGGTTACCAGTGCTGCGCAAGTGATCAGGCTCCGGTCGCGTTGACTGAGCTCCGGGCGCGCCCAGACATCACCGAACAGCACGTCATCGGTGAGCGAGACCAGCTTGGGGGCGAAGTCGCCGATCAGCCGCTGGGCGGGTGTCTGTCCCTCGGTGTCCGTCATGGATCTGTGTCCTCCTTCTGATAGTACGTTCGTCGAATTCCCGGGTGGGTCAAGGCTGGGCCCGGTGTTTGGTCGGCTGCGTCGCGAGATGTCAGGTACAGGGCTACTCCACGGTGGCGGAGGTCGTGGCTGGTTCTGCCGGGCGAGCCCTGGAAGTAGGCGCGACGGTTTGGTGGCGCCGCGCCGGCGGCACGACGAGTGTCAACACGACGATCAGGCACAGGGCCAGTAGGCCGCTGCCGGCGAACAGCGCGGTGTCCACCCGCGCGGTGAGCGCCAAGGCGGCTGATTGCATACCTGTACCGGCTGTCGCTGAAGCTGCGACGAGAAGCCGAGCCCGAGTGCCATCCCCAGCTGGTGGAAGGTGTTCACGAGTCCGGAGGCCGCTCCGGCGTCTTCGGCCGGGACGTCAGCGATACCTGCCGAGGTCAGCGGAGCGAACGCCAGGCCCTGCCCGGCGCCAATCAGCACCATCGGCAATGCAACCGCGTCCCAGTACGAGTCGGTCGCCTGTACGCGGCTCAGCCAGACCATCCCGAGGAACGTCAGCACCACACCGACCGCCAACGGCACGGCCTGACCGAACCGCCTGGTCAACCGCGGGATCGTCAGGGCGACGGCGAAGTTCACCAGCGTCATCGGGAAGAAGGCGATGCCGGCCTGGAACGCGCTGAACCCGAGCACCCCCTGCATGAACTGGGTCGAGAAGTAGAAGAACCCGATCATCGCGCCGAGGTACAGCAGCCGTGCCAGGTAGGCGCCGACCCGCCGCCGGTCGGCGAACAACCGCAACGGCATGATCGGCTGCCGCGCCCGCCGTTCACCGGCGACCAGCACCACCATCAGCACCGCACCGAGGATCAGCATCGCGACTGTCATCGGCGATCCCCACCCGGCCTCGGCCGAATGAATGATCGCGAACACCACCGCGCCGACACCCAGGGTCGCGCTGACCGCGCCGGTCAGGTCGAACCGGCCAGAGATGCGGTTCGTTTCGGGGATGAACCGCGGCGCCAGCACGATCATCGCCACACCGATCGGCACGTTGATGAAGAAGCCGGCCCGCCACGACACCCAGTCGGCCAACGCTCCACCGATCACCATCCCGAGGCTGGCTCCGATCCCGGCCGTGGCGCCGTACAACGCAACCGCCCTGGCACGTTCCCGTCCTTCAGCGAAACTTGCCGTCAGCAACGATAGCGACGACGGTGCAACGATCGCCGCCCCGACACCCTGAAGAGCCCGGGCGCCGATCAGCCACCAGCCCGACTGGGCCGCTCCGACGAGCAGCGACGCGACCGCGAAGACAGCCAGGCCGAACACGAAGACCCGGCGCCGTCCCAACAGATCCCCGGCGCGAGCACCGAGCAGCAGCAACCCGCCGAACACCAGCGTGTAGGCGTCCTGGACCCACGCCAGCCCGGTCGTGGAGTACCCCATCGCGGTATGAATCGTCGGCAGCGCCGTGAAAATGATCGAGTTGTCCAGCAAGATCATGAAGTAGCTGACCAGGATGATCGCCAGGATCACCGAGCCGGCCGGCCGGGCAGCGTGCGGGTGCGATGGGTTCACGCTGCCAGTCAACGCCCGCTCGCGCGGCCGCGGGAGTGCCTGTTGTTCCAGGTAATGCCAGTACCTCCCTCACCGTGACCGCCCCCTCTACGGTGGTGGCATGGACAACCGAGCTGAGGTGCGTGAGTTCCTCGCCTCGCGGCGGGCGCGGATCACGCCCGAGCAGGCAGGCCTCCCGGCGTACGGCCGAAACCGCCGGGTCAAGGGACTGCGGCGCGAAGAGGTCGCCATGCTCGCCGGTGTCAGCATCGACTACTACGTCCGGATGGAGCGCGGCAACCTCGGCGGCGCCTCCGACGCAGTACTCGAAGGCGTCGCCCGGGCACTGCAACTCGACGATGCCGAGCGCGGCCACCTCTTCGATCTCGCCCGCGCCAGCGACCCGGCGCCCGCCCGAAAGCGCAAACCCGCGCCCGCCACGGTGCCCACCAGCGTCCAGCTCGTCCTCGACGCCGTCGGTGACGCGCCGGCCTGGATCCGCAACGCCCGCCATGACATGCTCGCCGCCAACCGGATGGCCCGGGCGCTCTACGCGCCACTGCTCGCCGACCCACGCAGACCGGCGAACAACGCTCGCTTCGTCTACCTCGATCCGGCGTCCCAGGACTTCTTCCCCGACTGGGAACGCGCCGCCGACGACATCGCGGCCATGCTGCGTTCCGAAGCCGGCCGCAACCCCCACGACAAGAAGCTGATCGAGCTCATCGGCGAACTGTCAACGCAGAGCGAGGACTTCCGCACCCGCTGGGCCGCTCACAACGTGCGTTTCCACCGCACCGGCCTGAAGCGGCTCCATCACCCGGTCGTCGGCGACCTCGAAATCATCTTCGAGGCGATGGAGTTCCCCGCCCACCCCGGGCTCACCTTGCCCGTCTACACCGCGGCCAAGGACAGTCCTACCGCCGACAGCCTCAAACTGCTGGCCAGCTGGGCGGCCACCGCCGAAGAATCCGGAGAGCTGGCAACACACACGTACAGCTGACCGACGTCCTCCGGCCACCCGCCGCTGAGCCTCGTAGCCGGCGCGGACTTCCTCGGTACGTACCGTCGCGACGGTCATGCGCTGGCCCTCCTCGCGCGGCGACGCGATCGGGTCCAGCCAGACGTCACCGGTGAAGCGCTCGGGCGGGTTCTTCGTGGACGGCGTACGAGGATCGATCTGCATGCGTCCTCCTCAGGCCTCGGGGATCTGGAGGCCGAAGTTCTCGCGGGTGATCTGCTCCGGCTCGGGGCCACCGCGGACGCCGGTGTCGAGGGCGTCGATCGCAGACAGTTGGTCGGTGGTGAGTTCGAAGTCGAAGATGTCGAGGTTCTCGGCGATCCGCGAGGGCGTGACCGATTTCGGGATGGCCTGACGGCCCTGCTGTAGGTGCCAGCGCAGCATGACCTGGGCGGGCGTTTTGCCGTGTGCCGCCGCGATCTCCCTGATGGTGGCGTCCTCCAACGTGCTGCCGTGGGAGCCGTCGCGGTAGAAGGTGATCCCACCGATCGGCGACCATGCCTGCGAGAGGATCTCGTGCTTGGTGTCGACCGAGAGCACCTCGGACTGGCGGAAGTAGGGGTGTACCTCGATCTGGTTGACGGCCGGCACCACCGACGTGGCCTCCAGCAGCCGGCCAAGGTGGTCGGGCATGAAGTTGCTGACCCCGATCGCACGAACCTTGCCGTCGGCCAGCAGCTTCTCCAGCGCCGTATAGGCCCCGATGGTCAACTCGAACTCGCCGGGCAGCGCCTGATGCAGGATCAGGAGGTCGATCTGGTCGATCCCGAGCTTGCCCGCGCTCTTGTCGAAGGCGTGCAGCGTCTCGTCGTAGCCGTAATCGGTGATCCAGACCTTCGTCTCGACGAAGATCTCGGAGCGGTCGAGACCGGAGCGACGGATCGCCTCGCCGACCTCGCGCTCGTTGAGGTATGCCGCGGCGGTGTCGATGTGCCGGTAGCCGGTGGCCAGCGCCGTCTCCACGGCCGCGATGGTCTCGTCCGGAGGTGTCTGGAAGACACCGAAGCCGATTGCGGGCATCTCGACGCCGTTGTTGAGCCTGAGAACAGGAGTCGTCATGCCTGGAACGCTAGTCCCCGCTGCTGCCGGGTGGGAGTGACTGTCGAGCCAGGTACTGCCAGGGCATGTCTCGCACTAGACATGCAGGGTGGGCCGGTAGATGAGTTCTTGCGTGTGACCGTCGAGCGTGCGGCTCTCGATCAGCTCGAGGTCGAAGTCGGCCGCACCCTGGAAGATCGGGTCCACCCCGGTCTGACCGGTGATCACCGGGAAGAGCGTCACCTGGACGCGGTCGACCAGACCGGCGGCCATCAGCGCCCGGTTCAGCGACAGGCTGCCGTGCGAGCGCAACGGCACCTCGGACTCCTCCTTCAGCCGGGCGACGACGTCGACGGCGTCGCCGCTCACGAGGGTCGCGTCCGGCCAATCGAGGGGCCCTTCCAACGTCGACGACACCACCGTTGCGGGCAGGCTCCTCATCCGAGTGACCCAGGGGTCACGCACCTCGGACTCCTCGGTGCTCGCGGCCAGCATCCGCGCGAACGCCCGATACGTGTTGGCCCCGAAGACCATCCGCTGCTCCTCGCCGTACAAGGCAAGGCGGTGGTCGAGCAGCTCGGGGCCTTGCTTGCCCCAGTAGCCGGTCCAGTTGGCGCTGGCGGCGCCGTACCCGTCGAGGCTGGAAAAGACGTCGAAGGTGTAGGTAGCGGTCATGATGCTCTCCTTGAGTAGGTGGGCCGCCCTCGTGGGCGGCCGCTCACCCCTGCTACGAACACATCTGCCCAGATCCGACACCGCCTCCCGGACTTCTTTCGAGGACTTTCGGTACGCCGGTTGTGACGGTGGCGAACCAGCGTGGTCAGCGACAGGGCGCAGGTTTGACAGACTCGCCGCATGGAACCTGACCGTGTTGACGAGACCAGGGCGGGCGGTGGGGCCGACGCAGCCCCCGAGGACGTGGCCGGAGCAATCGTGACGGCTCTCGCATCCGAACTCGGTACGTCGTTACTTGGCGTCATCGGCCACGGGTCGTGGGTCCACGGCGACTTTGCGCCGGGTCGGAGCGATCTGGACTTGCTGGTCGTGCTGCAGCACGACCCCTCGCCAGAGCTGATGAGGCGCATCGAGCCCATCCTGTCCACGGTCGTCGAGGCCAATCCACCGTGGCGCGACCGCCTCGAGCTGGGCTTCGTCACGCGCGAGGCTGTCCACGATGTGCTCCGAGAGTCGAGCATTCCGCACCAGTCCGCGCGGATCAGTCCGGGCGAACCACTTCACCTCATCCCCGCCACGCGCCACCAGATCCTCGACTGGGAGGCGGCAACGCGGGGTGTCGCCTTGTACGGTCCGTCCCCAGCTGAGCTTCTTCCGCCGATACCCGCCCCGATCGTGCGAACGGTCGTCCAGGAGCATCTATCCAGCTGGACAACCTGGCTGGACGGGGTCGAAACCGGCGACCCTGCTGCCTACGGATCCCAGGCGTACGCAGTCCTCACCGTCAGCCGCGCGGCCGCTCTCCTGTGCACCGGAGAGCGACTATCCAAGCGGCAGGCGGCACACTGGGCAACCACCAGGTATCCGCAGTGGGACCGCTGGATCGGCTGGGCAGAGGCCTGGTGGTACGACGGAGGTTCGCACAACGACCCGCCACCCAGCGACGGGCGCAGCGTCAAGCAATTCGCAGCTGACGTATCAGCCTCATGTGAGCAGGCAGCCCAGGCCGTCCACCGGCGCCGCTGACCTCGGCGCGGACGGGTCAGGCGTCGGCTCGGTTTCGGTGGGCAAGGCTTTGGGCGCCGCGGACAGGGGCCTCCAGCATGTAGATCGTGGAGCGGATCGCCGAGGAGTGCCACACGTTGCGCCATCTCGACCATTGGCGTTTCTTGTCCACGCAGACGACCTTGGTGTCGACAGCCGCGTCCGGATGGCCGAAGTGTGCGGCCAGGTTGCCGAGTGTCTGGCTCCAGAATCGGTTCTCCTGGCGATGGCCGCCCATCATGAGCGCCAGTTCGAAGATCGGGTCCGAGGCGCGCATCAGAACCTGCGTCTGTACGACGGTCTCGTCGTCCTGCTGCGATGCGCTGAATGTGATCCAGCCGGCGAACATGTGCCCCTGTGGCGTCATCAACGTGAATGACTCCTCGTCGGCGTACAGCACCATCACGCCGGTCGACAGCTTGGACCCGCCAGGCATCCGCATGTTGAGGAGAGCGACGTCACCGGGTTCGATGCCGGTGAGCGGTGCGTAGAAGTGGTTGCCGGGCGGCCAGAACTCACCGAAGTCCTTGCGCCAGGTGGCGATGAGATCGGTCGGCGTGACGCGCTCGGACGGCAGCCGGACCAGGTAGGTTTTCTGCCACATCTTCCCGAAGCCCTGGATCGGGCTGGTGAGTTGGCGGCCGTCCACGTTGAGGTTCATGGCACCTTCGGGCACCTGCGAGACCTTCAGCCGCGAGACCAGTTTCGCCCAGTTGGCCGCGTCGCGGTTGGCCGCGGCTGGCTTGTCGTCGTTGCTGTTGGTCATGGCGTGCACTCCCTCTATGCCGCGCCGGCCGCGGCCAGCGCATCCTGCTCGGTATCGTGGATGCCGATCGCCTCGTCGAGGCGAGTGAGCTCGAAGATCTGGCGGTAGTGCTCGGACAGGCCGTACGCCAGAAGCCGTTGCGAACGCCGCCTGGCGCGCACCAGCAAGGTGACCAGCAGCCCGATGCCGCCGCTGTTCATGTACGACAGTCCGGTGAAGTTGAGGATCACCGCCGTGACGTCGCCGGCGCTCTCGTAGGCGTGCATGAGCACCTCCTCCGACCCTGCCGTGACGTCTCCCTGGACGTCGACGACGCCGGCCGTCCCCTTTCGGCGTACGTCGAATGTCGCTGTTGCCTCAGCCATCTCTGTCCCCTCCCGCGCCGTGGACGGCGCTGTCCTCGTCGGTGTCGATCGCCATGAAGTCGGCCAGCCGGGTGATCTCGAAGATCTCGCGGTAGTGGTCGGTGAGGCCGTACGCCCGGATCGGGATGCGGTGTGCCCGCGCGCTGGCGAGCAGGCCGACCACGAGGGCGATGCCGGTCGAGTTGATGTAGCCGCTGTTCTCGAAGCTGAGGACCACGGCATCGGGCCGCTCGGTGGTCGCGGCGCTCCAGGCCTCGTCCAGTGCGGACTCGGCCGCGGCGTTGAGATCACCGACCAGTTCGATGACTGCTACGCCGTCCCGCCGGCGTACGTGTGCGAGCGCTTCACGTGTCGTCATCGTCGTCTCCTACCTTCAGCTCCGGTTCGAGGTGCATGACGAGCTCGACGGTGTGGTGTTCCCCGTCGCCGGTCTCGCGCGCCTCGTCGACCATGTTCTTGATCAGGAACAGTCCCCAGCCACGAGGCCGCTGGAGGCCTGCGAGCTTCGCCTCCAAGTCGGGCACCTCGGCCTGGTCGGGCGCCGACGGCGCACCACCGAGGTCGGCGACCTCGACGCGGATCCGGCCGGGCTCGGCGTACACCCGGACCGTGACCGGACGGTCGGCCTGGTAGGCGTTGCCGTGCTCCATCGCGTTCATCGTGGCTTCGGCGACCGCGGTCTCGAGGCGGCGGAGCCGGGCGGGTGCGAGGCCGAGCGGCGCGACTGTCGCGGCGACTCGTTCGAGCGCCATCCGCTCGTTGCCCTCGGCACTCGGTACCTCGAACTCGGCGAGCAGCTGCCCGATGACCTTGCCGTTGGGGCTGTCGCTCTGATCCGGCTCCCGTTGCAGCACGACCATGGTGATGTCGTCCTCCTGCTCGGCGTCAGATCCGGTGTGGTCGTGCAGGTCCGCGAGCACCAGGTCGATCAGCTCGCCGCCGCCCGGGTACCGCGCGACCGCTTCCTTGAGACGCGGGAAACCGAACATCTGTCCCTGCGGGTCGTGCGCCTCGACGATGCCGTCGGAGTGCAGCAGCAACGAGTCACCGGGCGCGAGAAGCGTCTCGCGCTCCTCATACTTCATCCCGGTCATCAGACCCAGCGGCATGCCGCGGGCGCGCAGTTCGACCGAGCCCAGGGCTGTCTTGACGTATGGCAGGTCGTGCCCGGCGTTGGCGAATCGGAAGTGGCCGGTGGTCGGGTCGAGAACGCCGTACAGGCAGGTGACGAACATCTTCGCGGGCATGTCCGGGCAGAGGTGTTCGTTGACCCGCTCGAGCACCGCGCCGGGTTCGATCAGTCGCTGGGCGGAGGCACGCAGCACGCTGCGGGTGGCGGCCATGACCAGCGCTGCCGGTACGCCCTTGTCGGTGACATCGCCGATGACGAAGCCGACCTGGCCATCGGCCAGCGGGATCACGTCGTAGAAGTCGCCGCCCACCTCACGGGCAGGTTGGTAGCAGGCCGCGACCTGCCAGCCGGACAACTCGGGGAGCTGTTTGGGCAGGAAGTTCTGCTGGATCAGCCGGGCCACCTCGAGCTCTTGCTCGAAGCGCTGGCGGGTGCGGGCCTCAGCCTCCTGCTGGCGGACCAGCTGGCCGACCCGCAGGGCCGGCGCAGCCTGTGCGGCGAGGTTGTCGAGCAGTTTGCGGTCGTCGCTGGAGTACTCCTGCTCGGACCTGCGCGGTCCGAGGTTCAGTACGCCGATCAGTTCGCCCTGGCTCACCAGCGGCACGGCGAGCTTGACGCCCGCGGCCTTCAGCTCTGCCAGGGCAGGCGAGTCAAGCTTGAGCGCCTCCACGTCCACCGCGCCGCTCGCGCTCTGCAGGTAGGCCAGCAGCGGGTCGTTGGGAGCGATGTCGACCGGCGTCGACTCGTCGCCCGGGACCGGTTGCACGCGGCGCTCGGGCGTCGGGTCAGCTGCCCCGGCGGCGGTTCGCCTGCGGAGGCGGCGGAAGGTGCTGCTCAATGCGACCATCACAAGCCCTTTCTACTGGCCGGTCGTCCGGGAATCGTTACGGTCGTCGGTTCGCAGCCACAGCGACACATTGGTCGGCTGCATGGTGTCGTGAACGACGTTGCGCAGGTCTGCGGCCAGCGCCTGCAAGTCGAGTTCATGGCGCAGCCGTACGCCGAAAGCCTCCAGCGTGCGTGCGGCGTCGTACCGGTGCCGGAAGAACCGCCGATCCACCCCGGCTTGGATCCGCGAGCGCACCGGGCGGAACAACCCCGCCACCGCCAGGGTCGACACCGCCACAGCCAGGCCGGACCCCTGCGTCACCGGACGCAGCACCAGCTGCAGCAACAGGACACTCCCGAGGTACGCCGTACCCAGCGTCACGGTCAGAGCGCCGTACACCAACGTCTTGTTGATCACCACGTCGATGTCGTAGAGGCGGTATCGGAGGACGGCGAGCCCGGCGGCGACCGGCAGCCCGGCGAGAGCCAGCAGCCCGACGACGAAGGCGGCGTCCGCGACCGGCCCGGCAGGCATCGCGCTGGCCGCCCCGAGCCCCACGCCGACGATCACGGCGGCGTAGGTGAACCACTTGAGCTGTTGACGTTCAACCCCTCGCGATCGTCGCAGGCGGACGACCAGGGCGGCCGCGGCGGTCACCAGCACCGGGGGTGCCAGCAGGTCGGTGGCGTCCAACAGCCAGCGTGCGAGCTCGGCCCCCTGGCCGGTCGGCGCGACCGGGTTGTCGAAGGCGGGATTGATCTCGTCGGGGGCGAGTGCCACGGCCACCGTCGCCAGCGTGACGGCGACAGCGACGAACCACCCGGCCCAACGCCATCGTCGCGACGGCAGCCGGCCCGTCGGGAAGAGCATGAACAGGAAGGCGGTGAGACCGAAGATCAGCGGGATGCTGGTCCAGCTGCCGACCCATGCTGCCCACTCGTCACCGGGCAGCGGACCGAGGCCCTCCACCAGGCTCAGCTCGGCATAGGCATCCACCGCGAACGCCAGGTCGATCCCGACACCGAGTGCGAGCAGGATCCACCCCACGGCGTTCCGCGGGAGTCGGGACGCGACGACCGCGCCGAGCGCGCCGATCGCGGCGGCACCGAGGCCGACCAGCGCCAAACCGACACCGATGAGCAGTTCCGCCGGCCCCGTCCACCCGACCGCGGTCACCACCACCGCTGCGGAGACCCCGAGGGCGCTCCCCGTGGCGAAGATCAGCCAGGGCAGCCGCGCTGTCACCGCGGGCTCCGCAACCACAGCGTCACGTGGGTCGGCTGAATGGTGTCGTGAACGACGTTGCGCAGGTCGGTGGCCAGCGTCTGCAGGTCGACTTCTTCGCGCAGCCGTAGGCCGAACGCGTCCAGCGTCCGGGCGGCGTCGTACCTGCTCCGGAAGAACCGCCGGTCCACCGCGGCCTGGATCCGCGAGCGCACCGGGCGGAACAGGGCCGCCACCGCAAGAGTCGACACCGCCACGGCCGGTCCCGAGCCCTGCGTCACCGGACGCAACAGCAACTGGAGCAGCAGCACGCTGCCCAGGTATCCGGCGGCCAGCGTGACGGTCAGGGCGCCGTACACGATCGTGCGGTTGATCACCACGTCGATGTCGTACAGGCGATGGCGCAGGATGCCGATGCCGGTCGCGACGGGAAGACCCAGAACGCTCAGCAGGATCGCGGCGTTGGCCACGGCCGGAGTGAGAAGCTCGTAGCCGGCTGTGCCGATCGCGATCGTCGCGGCGGCCAGGGCACCGGCCCAGACCAGCCACTTGATCTGCTGGCGCTGCACGTAGCCGACTCTGCCGAACCGCAGGATCAGCGACAGCGACGAGGCGACGAGGACGCCCAGTACCGTCAGCATCGTCACACCCTCGCCGATCGTTCGCACCACGCTGTCGACGGCGTACGGGTTCGCCAAGGTGGGGAAATCTTCGAGCGGACCCGGCTTCGTGGCGCTGGTAGCGAAGAGTCCAGCGATACCAAGCACACCGCACCACGCCAGCGGTCGCCACCGTCGGGACAGCAGCCGGCCGTCCGGAAACAGCAAGGGCAGGTACGCCGCCGGCACCAGGACGACCGGAATCCACGAAACGGTCGCGTACGCGGCCGCCGCCTCGGCCAAGGAGCCGGCCGAACCTGACCCGGCTTGCCGGTAGTCGGCGTAGCCTCTGGTCAGGGATCCGAGACCGTTGGCCACCGCGGACGCGCAGAAGATCCAGCCGATCGGATTGCGCGGATGCCGTCGCGCGATCAGGATCCCGACAGTGCAGAACACCAGCAACACCACAACGATCAGGTCTCCCGAGCCCAACCCGAGCGTTCCGGCGGCGGCGGTCAGACCGATAGCGATCGCAGTAAGCCCCACGGCCACCCCGCCGAGCGCCCACGCCAGGAGCGCTGCGGCACGGGCGCTCATCGGTCGGCGCTCCGCAGCCAGAGGGACACGTGGTCCGGCTGCATGGTGTCGCGCACCGCGGATTGCAGGTCGGCGCCGAGGGCATCGACATCCAGTTCGTCGCGCAGCCTTACGCTGAAGGCCGCCAACGTCCGGGTCGCGTCGTACTTGCGCCGGAAGAACCGCCGGTCCACCACGGCCTGGATTCGCGACCGGACCGGGCGGAACAACGCGGCGACCGTGAGTGTCGACGCCGCCACCGCCAGACCCGATGCCTCGGTCAGCGGGCGCAGCACCAGCTGCAGCAGCAGGACGCTGCCGACGTACGCCGCACCCAGTGAAACCGTCAGACCGCCGTAGACGAGCGTCCGATTGACCACGACATCGATGTCGAACAGCCGATGCCGCTGGATCGCGATCCCGGTTGCGACCGGCACAGTGGCGAGCGCCAAGGAGGGGATCAGTTCCTGGTAAGGAGCGGTCGCCGGACCACCCAAGGTGTCCAATCCGACCACCGCGCAGAGACCGGCGGCGACGAGCATCCCGGCGTACATGAGCCACTTGATCTGCTGGCGTTCCACGGTGCGCGCGGCGCGATAGCGGACCACCAGCGACAGGATGGAGGCGGCGACTGCCATCAGAAGAGCGACCGTTCCGACCGCGGTCAGCGCACTCCACAGGTCAATGCCGACGTCGACCCCGAACGGGTTGTCCACTGTGATGTCCTGCATCGGACCCGGTGCGAACGCGGCTGCGACGAACTGCGCCAGGAAGCCGCCGACGGCAAGCCAGGCGACCGGACGCCAGCGCCTCGACGGCAATCGGCCGGTCGGAAAGAGCAGCAGCCCGAAGGTTGGCGCCAGCCACACCGGTAGCCAGGCCCAGGTCGAGAACCAACCGACCACAAAGGCCGGCTGGTCCATGCCCAGCCGGATGAGCTCGTCGGCCGCGTAGCCGGCGAATCCCACCAGCACCGAGCTCACTCCGGCCAGGAGCAGAATCCAGCCGATCGGATGGCGTGGTCGCCGCGACACGATCAGCGCGCCGACCGACACGAAGGCCAGCACGAACACCAACCAGCCGGCGGACGTCGGGATCCCGTCGCTCCTGGTGACCTCGTCCACCACACCAGCCATCGGGACGCTGACCGCGAACAACCAGACCAGACTGATCGGTACCCACCGCTTCATCGGGAACCCCGCAACCACAGCGACACCTGGGTCGGCTGCATGGTGTCGCGCACTACGACTTGCAGGTCGTTGCCCAGCGCATCGACGTCCAGTTGGTCCCGCAGCCGCGAGCCGAAGGCTTGCAGCGTCCGGGCCGCGTCGTACTTGTGCCGGAAGAACCGCCGATCCACCAGCAGCTGGATCCGACGCCGCGCCGGGCGGAACAACGCCGCCACCGCGAGCGTGGACATCGCCACTGCCAGATCCGACCCCTGCGTCAACGGGTTCAGCACCAGTTGGAGGAGCAGCACACTCCCGAGGTACGACGCACCCAGCGTCACGGTCAGAGCGCCGTACACCAGCGTCCGGTTGATGACGACGTCGATGTCGTACAGCTGATGACGAAGGATCGCGATGCCGATGGCCGACGGCAGACCGACGAGGAGCAGGACGACCAGCGACCACCAGGCAATCACGACGAGCACGTCCAGCCACGGCGGGAGATCGTCACCCGCGACCACGCTGACCAGCGCGAGAACCATGAACGGAACGAGCGCCAGCATGCAGACGTAGGCGAACCAAGTGACCTGCTGACGCGCGCGACCGCGCGATCGCCGCAGTCGCAGGACCACGGAGACCCCACCGAGTACGAGTGTGGCGGCCGCGAGAAGTTCGCCGGCGCCGTACAGCCAGGAGAGCGCGTCGCCAACGGGTCCTCCGATGCCGAGCGGGTTGCGAATCGGGCGGTCCGCCGGGAGTTCGAAAACGCCCGGCGCGAAAGCGGTCCCGACGATGTTGGCCCCGACAGCACCGACGCCGAGCCCGACGACGACCCGCCACCGTCGCGACAGCAGCCGGCCGGCGGGGAACACCAAGGCGAGGAACAGGGCTGGGAGATAGAGCCACACGAACAGCAACCAACTGTTGAGCCACCCCGCCCACGCCGCACCGGGCGCCGACGCCCGGCTGGCGTACACGGTCGTGAAGGTATCGAGGCCTAGGGCAACAGCAGCGACGAGAAGGAGCCAGCCCACTGCGTTGCCGGGCTGCCGTGACGCGACGAGCGCACCGACGAGCGCGAAGCCGATCCCGGTCGCGACCAGCGCGTCGGAGGCATGTCCGTTGCGAACCGCCACCAGCACAGGCGTTGTCGCGGCCAGCACCACGAAGAAGCCGAACAGGCTCCAGGCGAGCCACCTGGCGACCCGGGGGCTCATCGGTCGCCCCTCCGCAGCCACAGCGACACGTGGGCCGGCTGCATGGTGTCGCGCACAACCGCCTGGAGATCGGTGCCGAGGGCATCGAGATCCAGTTGGTCTCGCAACCGTGCACCGAACGCCTCCAGGGTCCGGGCCGCGTCGTACCGACGCCGGAAGAACCGCCGGTCGACCATCGCCTGGATCCGCGACCGCACCGGGCGGAACAGGCCCGCCACCAGGAGGGTCGACACCGCCACCGCCAGGCCCGACCCTCGCGTCACCGGGCTCAATACCAACTGCAGCAACAAGACACTGCCGACGTACGCCGCAGCCAGCGTCACGGTCAGGGCGCCGTACACCAGCGTCCGGTTGACGACGACGTCGATGTCGTACAGGCGATAACGCAGGATCGCGACACCGACGGCCACCGGCATGGCCAGCAGCAAACCCGCGAAGGCCAGTTCGGACACCGGGATGCCGCCGACGTGCAGTTCGGTGGACGACAGCGCGGTCGTGATGGGAATGGACCCGATCAGCAGGGCTCCGAGGTAGAACATCCACGAGATCTGCTGCCGTTCCACCCCTCGCGATCGCCGGAAGCGCAGCGCCATTGCCACCAGCGCGAAGACGAGCCCGGCGGCCAGGGCGGGTGCGGCGAGATCGCCGACCACGGACAGGGCAGGGATCGTGACCGGGAACGGGTTCGCGACCGTCGGGAAGTAGTGCAGCTCCCCCGGCGTGAGGAACGTGCCCGCGACGTAGGCCGCTACGTCGATCGCCACCGCCCAGACGAGCCACCGCCACCTTCGCGACGGCACGTGCCCGGTCGGGAACAGCACGAACACCAGGAGCGAGGTGGCCGCGACAGAGGGCCAGATCACGGCATCGGCTATGAGGCCGGCCCAGGCGCCACCAGGCACTGTCCCCGGCGCCCGGAGCAGGGCGTAGGCGCCGTACTCGAGCAGGGCCTGCGCGAAGGCGTTGCCCAGCCCGGTGGCGAGGAACAGCCAGCCGATCGCGTTGCCCGGCTGCCGTAGCGTGATCGCCACGCCGACCGTCGGAAAGCCCAGGATCGCCACGTCGATCACGGCATCCAAGGAGCCGTAAGACCCCGCCGGCCTGGCGTCCCCGTTGATGACGAAGAGTACGAGGGCAACTGCAGTCAGTGCGACACACAGGGCCCAGACCGGCCAGGCCAGGCGGGCAGCACCCACTCGATCCCCCATGGACTCCCCTCCCCCTTCAGGCACGGATACTCCTGATCCACCTCTGGACGACATGTTCGCGCTCCGCCGTGCAAGAATCGTTACGGTTTCGGTGCGCGGTCCGCCGCGCCGCCGGCGCACGGGGTGGGGGTGTGGTGATCGAGGTCAGCCTGTTGGGTCCGCCTCGGGTCGAGCGGGCGGGAACGCTGGTCGGGTTCGACACCCGTAAGGCGGTGGCGCTGCTCGCCCATCTGGCCCTGGCCGACCGGCCGCGCCCGCGTGACGCCCTGGCTGATCTGCTGTGGCCGGACAACGACATCGAGCACGCCCGCGGTGCGCTACGGCGGACGCTGTCGACGCTGCGCGCCGCGATCGGGCCCGAGTCCCTGGAGACCACCCGTGATCACCTACGCCTGATCAAGAGCCAGGACCTGACCGTCGATGTCGACTACTTCCGGGCCCTCGTGACCGAGGGGGACCTCGAGACAGCGGTCGGGCTCTTCCGCGGCGAGTTCCTGGAGGGCTTCGGCCTGCGGGACGCCCCGGACTTCGAGGATTGGGCCCGTAATCAGGGCGAAACTCTGCGCCGCGAGCTGACAGGCGCCCTTGCACGACTGGCTGCCGGCTTGGAAGAGACCGGCGACTATTCAGCCGCGCTTGTCCACGTACGGCGCTGGCTGTCGCTCGACCCCCTGCACGAGCCGGCACATCGCGCGCTCATCCGGCTGTACGCGCTCACCGGAGATCGGGCCGCAGCGCTGGTCCAGTACCGACAGTGCGTCCGCACCCTCTCACGCGAGCTAGGGGTCTCACCGCTCCCCGAGACCACCGAGCTCTACGAGGCCGTCAACACCGGCACTCTGGTCGCGGCTGGGTCGTTGCCTGCCGCAAAGACTGCGGAGACTGCGGAGACTGCGGAGCAGGAGATCGAGCCAACGCAGACACCCTTCGTCGGACGGAACGACGACATCCGTGCCGTCCGCGCGGTCTACGACGCGATCGATCATGACGGCCGGTTGGTCGTGGTCGAGGGCGAGGCCGGCATCGGCAAGACCCGCCTGGTCGAGGAGCTTCTCCTCGACCTGTGCAAGAACGGCGCCGCCGTACTGGCCGGCCGGGCGTACGAGGACGAGGCGGCGTTGGCGTACGCGCCACTGGTCGACGCTCTGAGGGCCCGGCTGCGCGAGGACGCCCGCTGGGTCGACGACGTACCGGCCCAGACGATCGCCGAGGTGTCCCGGCTCCTGCCAGAAATTGCCGACGCCCGCCCCGAGCCCCAGGCCGAAGGTCCGGGCGCCGAAGCCAGGTTCCTGGCCGCCGTGTGGGACACCCTCGCGGCGGCTGTGTCCGGGCCGGTCCCCGGCGTGATCCACCTCGACAACGCGCAGTGGCTGGACGAGGCGTCCTTGGTCCTGCTCAGGTACGGCCTGCGCCGGCTCGCGGGTCGGCCGCTGCTGATCACGCTCACCTGGCGAACCCCCGCCGACCACCCGTTCGGCAGTGTGGTCGCGGAGGTAGCGCGAGGCGGTGGCGTCGTACGCCGGCTCGGGCGGCTCGACGTGGATGCGATAGGTGAACTGCTCGCCGCCGCGCGACCCTCGATCGACCCCGAACTGTCGCGCAGGTTGTACGACGAGACAGAGGGCGTGCCGTTGCTGGTCGTCGAATATCTCAACGCCCTCACAACCGGTGCCGATGACAACTGGCCGGTGCCGACCGGCGTCAACGACCTCCTGCGCCAACGCCTCGACCGGGTCAGCGACACTGGCAGGCAAGTGCTGGCCGCCGCGGCAGTCCTCGGGCGATCGTTCGACGTCGACACGGTCCGTGCGGTCAGCGGGCGTACTGACGAAGAGACCGTCGCCTCACTGGAGGAACTGGTACGCCGCGGGCTGATCCGCGAAGGAGCCCTCGACTACGACTTCATCCACGACCAACTGCGAAGGCTCCTGTCCGACGACACCAGCCTGGCCCGGCGCCGACTGCTGCACGCCCGGGCGGCAAACGCCGTACGCGGCCCGGCAGCAGTCGTTGCCCACCACCTCCAACTCGCCGGCCAGGACCAGGAGGCCGCCCAGGCCTACGCAGCCGCCGCCGACCAAGCCCGCAAGGTCTACGCCAACGTTGAGGCCCTCGAACACCTCCACGCGGCGCTAGCGCTCGGGCACGACAGTCCGTCCACGCTGTACGCCTCGATCGGAGACCTTGAAACGCTCGCCGGGGATTACGCCGCCGCAGTGCGCAGCTACGAGTTGGCGGCCGCTGACGCAACCACTGCCAACCTGCCCGGGATCGAACACCGGCTTGGGCGCCTGCGTCACCGGCGCGGGGAGTGGGCACTCGCGGAGGCACACTTCCGCGCCGCGTTGGAAACCCTGCCGCCTGACGAACCCGCCGAGCATGCGCGCGTGACTGCCGACCTGAGCCTCACCCGCCACGACGCCGGCGACACGGCAGGTGCGACGGAACTCGCCCGCCAGGCACTCGCGTTCGCCACCGAGTCAGGCGACCGACGAGCCCTTGGCCAGGCACACAACATGCTCGGCATGCTCGCGACCGCCGACGGCCGCATCGACGACGCCTTCCAGCATCTCAGGACCGGCCGTGACCTCGCCGAGCAGATCGGCGACCTGCCCGGCCGCGTCGCGGCCCTGAACAACCTGGCCCTGGCCCATCGCGCGCATGGAGAACTGGAACCCGCGCTCGACCTCGCCAACACCGCGCTCGCACTGTGCACCGAGGAAGGTGACCGCCACCGCGAGGCCGCGTTGCACAACAACCTCGCCGACCTGCACCACGCGCTGGGTCACCCCGACGAGACGATGCGGCACCTGAAATCAGCGGTAGCGATCTTCGCCGAGGTAGGCGACCCGCTCGGCACGAACATCGACGACGACGAACCCCGTCCGGAGGTGTGGAAACTCGTCCGCTGGTAGGCAGTCAGCCGTCGCGCCGACGAGTGCTGGTCAAGGTGCCGGGGGTGCGACCTCGAAGTGGGCGACCGTTTCCTCCCTGTCGAGGAGGTAGTCGTCGTCTTCCGGGTAGTACTTGGCGCGGTCGATGTCGTCGCCGGCGAAGGCGCGGATGTGATCGAGGTCCGGCCACCAGCTCAGCGTGATGATCTCGGTTCGTCCGTCGCCGAGATCCCGGGTGAGCAGTTGAGCGCCCTGATTACCCGCAGTACGGCGATAGCCGGACATCCCGGTGCGCTCGACGATGTCGACGTACTCGGCCGCCTTCTCGGTAGGCACCCATCCCCGCCACATACGCGCAATCATGCACCCAATCTACCGACCAGCCCACCCAGACCGGTTCGGTGGCCGCCGCCAACGAGGCACTCGGGCATCCCACGAGCAATGACCCGGACAGGCAAAACTCACTCCGTCGTGGGGTCGAGTTTGTTCAGGTGGTTGGCGAGCTCTGTTCTCGAGCGGACCGAGAGTTTGCGGTAGATCCGGGTCAGGTTGGCTTCGACGGTCTTGACGGACATGAAGAGTTCTGCCGCGGCCTCCTGATTCGAGCGGCCCGATGCGACCAGCTCGGCCACTCGGCGTTCCGTTGCCGTGAGCATCGAAGTGGTCGGGTGCAGCCCGACCCGGCCTGCTTCGTCCCGGGCTCGCTCTGCCCAGCGTGGAACGCCCAACCCGTCGAAGGCTTCGGCGGTCACGCCGAGGATCTGGTTAGCCAAACCTTTGTAGCCGGCGCGGCGATAGACCTGTCCTAGCGCGAGCCGGGTCCGGGCCGCCTCGAACGGACACTCCGTTCCCGGTTGATCCACGAGTCGGCGAAGCAGGGCCAAAGCACTGTCCGTGTCCCCGCGCGCTGCTGTCAGCAGCGCCTGGCAGCGGTCGGCCGCGACTGCGGCTTCTGGCCTGCCGGCCGCGCCTTGGCGCCGGAGCAGGGAGATCGCCGTCTCGACGTCTTCCAGCGCGCCGACCTGGAGGGCGGCATCGGCGAGGTCGACGGGCCACAACAGTTGCTCCAGGTCGACCATCTTCGTGCTGGCGAAGATCTCGGCGAGTTCGCGCAGCGGCTCGAGTGCCGAGTGCCAGTTGCGGGCGGAGATCTCGATGAAGCCGACCTGGGCCAGGAAGCCGGCGAGCCAATACATCAACCCCTTGGTTCTCGACCGGGCTACCGCTCGCTCGGCCACTGCGCGAGCCCCGTCCAGGTCGCCGGCGTATACCTTGATCAGGATCCGGGCCATGTTCTCCTGGAGGCCGAAGGCGCTCACCCAGGCACCCGAACGGTCCGCGTCGTCGAGCGCAGCCTGAGCCTCACGAATCCTCGAGCCGCGGATGAGGGCGAGGATCAACCAGATGTAGAGGCTGGACAGATCCCCGTAGCGCCCCGCTTCGACGGCGCGCACGATGGCATCGCGGACAGCTGGTTCAGCCGTGTCATCGTTCCATGCCGCATAGAAGGTCCGAGCGCCGACCCATTCCGCGGGAGTCAGCTCGAGTGACGAACTCTCGACCAGCCGCTCCATGTCGCGCAGCGTCTGCTCGGGCCGGCCCAGCCCCCAGATCCACTCGATCGACTGTCGCTGGTGCAACGCTATGAGCTGGATGTCCGGACGCCCGGCAGCCCGGGCCTCGGTGCTCGCCATCTGGGCCAAACGCAGGGCAAGCCTGCCGTTGCCTTCCATCCGGTGCTGCTCACTGAGCGTTTGCAGAATCTCCGCCCGGACCGTGCCGGGCGGAGCGATCCGGAATGCCTGCTCGGCGAGCGTCCGGGACCCACTGAGGTCGTCTGCCAGCCGCGCCCGCCGCGCCAGCACCTGGGCTCGCTGCTCCGGTGCGGAGGCCAGCTCCGACCCCTTGTCCAGGGCCGACCCTGCCGACAGGGTGTCTCCGGCGCCGATGTACGTGTCCACGGCCCGGATCCAGCGGCGGAAGCTGTCGGCGGTGTCCACATCGGTCGGGCTGGCCACTGCGGCTCTCTCGAACAGCTCGCCGGCCAGTTGCTGAGCTCCACGGCGGCGGGAGATATCGGCAGCGCGCTCCAATTCGCCGGCGACCATTTCGTCCGGCACGACGATCGACTTCGACCGGTGGCGAGCGCGCTCGACCGGATCCTCGAGTTTCTCCGCGAGGACGCGGTGCGCACGACGACGTTCGGCCGGTGCCGCGGCGTCGTAGATGGCCGAGGCGAGCAGGGGGTGGGTGAAGTCGACCACCGATCCGGCTCCGACCCGCGCGATATCAGCGTCGTCGGCAGCTTCGAGAGCTGATCGAAGTCCAGCCTCGTCGACGATCCGTTGCAGCTGCGCCACGGTGAGCCGGCCCGCCGCGGAGACCAGCAACAGGACGTCGCGAGAGCTGTGCGAGAGGAGCACCGAGACCTTCTCGCCGAGGAGTCCTGCCAGGCTCGGAGGGACCGGGAAGATGGGGTCGTGGCCCTGCTGGGCGCTCCAGCGCCACCTCGAGAGGTCGGATTGCATCGCCTGCGCGATCATCAGGGCCAGGAACGGGTTCCCGCCGCTGGCCCGGGCGACTCCGGCCGCCATCGGCGGGGTCCACCGGTGGCCGAGACGCTCGCGAAGGAGCTGACCGATCGCCCAGTCCGCCAAGGGCCGAAGCCTGAGCTCATGGCGCGGCTCGGCCAACGCACGGAGCAAATCGCTACCTGCGTTCGGTTCAGGTCTCGTTCCGACCAGCACACTCAAGCGGCGAGGGTCGAGGTTGCGCAGTGCGAAGCCGAGGCTGCCTTCGCTGGCCGGGTCGAGCCACTGCAGGTCGTCGACGACAAGCGTGATCGGTTGGATCTCGCAGAACTGGGTCAGCAGACCACGTACGGCGAGCGGCACGGCCAAGGCGTCGAGCTCACGCCCATCGGAATCGGCGCGCTGCAGAGCGACCGCCAACGCGCGCTGCTGCGGCTCCGGAAGGCGGTTGAGGGAGCCGTCCGGACACTGATTCACCAGTTCGGCCAAACCTGCGAAGGGCAGCCCTCGGTCGAACTGGGTCGGACTGACCGACAGCACCCTTCGTCCCCGGCGCTGCGCCAACTGATTGGCGACCTTGAGCAGAGTGCTCTTGCCGACACCCGGCTCGCCGATCGCCACCGCGCTGCCGCCTCGATCCAGGACATCGCTCACGACCCGCACAGCGTCGTCACGGCCGAACAGACCGTAAGCGGTCGCGGATACCTCGTCCATCAGGTCATCATCCGGCACCGCGCCGGTCCGATCGAGGGTCGGCTCGCGCTCGATCGAGGGTTTTCCCTGCTGCGATGAGAGCGCTCCTGTCCCTAGCGTCGCCGTCATCTCCCCCAACCCAAGGAGGCAACCATGAACGCAACCACTCGACCGGCCGTCCTGCTCGTCCACGGCGGGTTCGTCGACGGATCCGGCTGGCGAGGCGTCTACGACCGGCTGCGCGCGCAGGGCCATCGGGTCGCCGTCGTACAGAACCCGACAGTGTCGCTCGAGGGCGACGTGGCCGCGACCAAGCAGGTCCTCGACGAGATTGACGGCCCCACGATCCTCGTCGGGCACTCGTACGGCGGGGTCGTCATCACCGAGACCGGCAGCGACCCGCGCGTCGCCGGACTCGTCTACATCGCCGCGTTCGCCCCCGACAAGGGCGAGTCCGTCAACACCCTCATCGCCGACCCGCCGCCGGGCGCGCCGGTTCCACCGATCCTGCCGCCCAGGGACGGCTACCTGTTCCTTGACCGGGACAAGTTCCACGACTCCTTCGCCGGCGACCTGCCCAGCGACGAGGCGGCGTTCATGGCCGACTCGCAGGTCCCATGGGGAGTCGGCGCGCTCGGCGGCACGGTCACCGACCCCGGCTGGCGCAACAAGCCGAGCTGGTACCTGGTCGCCGCCGACGACCGCATGATCCCGCCGCCGGCCCAGCGCGAGATGGCCCAGCGGACCGGCGCATCGGTCCGTGAGGTCCCCGGCAGCCACTCGGTCTACGTGTCCCAGCCTCAAGCGGTCGCCGACCTCATCAACACCGCCGTCGAGTCCCTCGCCTGACTCAGCGGTCGCGGCGATCCCGGCCCAGAGCCACACTGTCCGCCATCATGAACGCCGTCCACGCGGTCGACTGACCGACCACAACCGGCGTTCGGGCCGCATCGTCGAACTTCACCCGCGCAGCAGATGGGTGCGCAGGAAGTCGACGATGCGGTCCATGACCTGGGGTGCTGCTCACTCCGGCCGCGGGTCAGCGGCTTGCGCGGAGGGTTTGGGCTAGTTCTTCCAGCGCTGGGAGGGCGTTGATGATCGTCTGGGCGGACTTCTCCGGGAGTTGGTCGAGGCAGGTGCCGATCGCCTCCGTGCGGAGCAGCTTGACGCGTTCGTGCAACTGCCGGCCCGCGTCGGTCGCTTCGACTCGGACCGCACGTAGGTCGTCGGGGTTCGGGTCGCGCTGGATCAGCCCGAGCTCCGTGAGCCTGCCGACCACCCGGGAGAGCATGGTGGGGTTGAGCCCCTCGAGCTGCGCCAGCTCGGTCAGGCCGAGCGGACCACGGAACGTGATCAGGCCGAGCACGGAGGCCTGGGTCGGCGTCAGGCCTTCGTCGGTAGCCGTGGCGTTGAGCTCCCGCGCCAGCTTGGAGATCACCCCGCGGAGCTTGCTCAACGTCTCGGTGTCAGTCATGTCACCCCTTTATTGCCTGCCAGCAAGCAATGTAGTGTATTCATCGATGGAACCGTCGAGTACACCCCCAGTGATCGCCGAGCCGGCCGCGGACGAGCCACTGGCCCACCGACGGATCGTTTTCGGCATCGTCTCGATCGCCCTGCTGATGGCCTCGATCGATCAGACCATAGTGGCGACGGCGCTCAACGCCATCCGCGGCGACCTGAACGCCGAGCTGACCTGGAGCGGCTGGACGATCACCATCTACGCGCTCGGCCAGATCATCGTCATGCCGCTGGCCGGCCGGCTCGGCGACCAGTTCGGGCGCAAGAGGGTCTTCCTCGGCGCCGCGGTGCTCTTCACCGTCGCCTCACTGTGCTGCAGCCTGGCCGACAACATCTACCTGCTGGTGGTGTTCCGCGCCCTCCAGGCGATCGGCGGTGGCGCGTTCATGCCGACCGCCACCGGCATCGTCGCCGAACAGTTCGGTCGCGACCGGGACCGGGCGATCGGCATGTTCACCTCGATCTTCCCGATCGGCGGCATCATCGGCCCGATCATCGGCGGCATCATCGTCACCTACTGGTCCTGGCGCGAGATCTTCGTGGTGAACGTGCCGATCGGTCTGCTGTTGATCGCGCTGGGCCTGCGTTTCATCCCGAGCAGTGCGCCCAAGGCCGCCGCCCGGGTGGATGGAACCGGCGCCGTCCTGCTGGCGCTGACCATGCTCTTCAGCATGTACGGGATCAGCTCGCTCGGCGGTAGCGGCGCGGAGCCGACCGATCCGTTGTTCATCGCGTCCATGGTGATCGCCCTGGTGCTCGGCTTCCTGTTCGTCCGGCACGCGAACCGGCACGCGGCGCCGTTCATCCCGCTCAGCCTGCTGCGCGGCCACGGCTTCGGGGCGATGAACACGATCAACTTCCTCTTCGGCGCGGCCATGCTGGGCTTCGGCGCACTCGTCCCGCTGTACGCCGAATCGAGGTACGGCATCCAGCCTCTCCAGGCCGGGACATTGCTCACCGCACGGGCCGTCGGGATGATCTGCGTCGCCGGTCTGGCGGTGTTCGCCCTCCGCCGAACCGGCCTTCGAGCCCCGATGATCGGCGGCTTCGTGCTGGTCGCGGGCGGCATGGCGCTGATGTCGCTGGCTCCGCACGGACTCACGCCGTACGCCTGGCTGGCGCTGGCCGCGGGGATCACCGGCATCGGGATGGGCCTGTCCATCCCCGCCTCGAACAACGCCAGCCTGCAACTCGCCCCGGACCAGATCTCGGCGATCGCCGGACTGCGCGGGATGTTCCGTCAGTCCGGTGGGATCGTGGCCGTCTCGATCACGACGACGATCCTGACCCACTCCGCCAACAGCGGTACCGCCCAGGCCTACAGCTTCCTCGTCTTCGCCGCCATCCTGCTGCTGATGATCCCGCTCACCCTGTTGGTCCCCGACCACCGCGGGACCTGGTAGGTCGGACCAGACCGGGCGCTTGGGTGACTTAGGGTGCAGGCATGGGGAGCAGCGTCTACGTCGCCTCGGTGGAGGGATCCACCGGAAAGTCCACGGTCGCTCTCGGGGTGCTGCAGCAGCTGTCGCGGCGGGTCGAGCGGGTGTCTGTGTTCCGGCCCATCGTGCGTCCGGACGCGGCCATGCACGGCGGGCGCGACTACGTGCTCGATCTGCTGATAGCCCACGACGCGGTCGACGTGGAGTACGACGAGTGCGTCGGCGTCACGTACGACGAAGTACACGCTGACCCCGAATCGGCGATGGACCTGATCGTGCAGCGCTATCGCGACCTGGCCGACCGGGCCGACGCCGTACTCGTCGTCGGAAGCGACTACACCGATGTCGGCACGCCGACCGAGTTCTCCTACAACGCGAAGATCGCCGCCAACCTCGGTACGCCGGTTCTCCTCGTACTCAACGGGTTCCGGCGCAGCTCGCGGGACCTCCGGGCGATCGCCGACATCGCGGTCGGGGAACTGCACGCCAATCACGGTTCACTCGCGGCACTCGTCGCCAACCGCGTCGCCCCCGACCGGCTCCCCGACGCCGTGGCGGCGTTGGCCGGCGCCGGCGCCCCGGCGTTTGCTCTCCCGGAAGAGCCGCTGCTGAGTCAGCCCACGGTCGCCGATCTGATGGCTCCGGTCGACGCAGGCCTCCTCAGTGGAGACCCGGCGCTGCTGTCCCGGGAGGTCACCGGCCTCGTGGTCGCGGGGATGACCATGCCGAACGTGCTCGACCGGTTGTTCGACGGCGCGGCGGTGGTGACCGCCGCCGACCGGCCGGAGGTGGTTCTCGGCGTGGTCATGGCCCACGCCTCGCTGAACTTCCCGCAGATCTCGACGGTGATCCTCAACGGCGGTTTCACCCTGCCGCCCCAGATTCAGCGACTGATCGACGGCCTCGGGGTCACCCTGCCCATCCTCGAGACCACGCTCGACACCCAATCTGCCTCGACCGCGCTGACCGCGGTCCGCGGCCGGCTCACCAAGGAGTCGCCGCGCAAGATCGACGCAGCACTGGCCCTGTTCGACCGGCACGTGGACAGCGGGGCCCTGCTCGACCAGCTGGCCGTCTCGCGCAGCAGCGCGGTGACACCGTTGATGTTCGAGCACCAGCTGATCGACGAAGCAGTTGCCCACCGCAAGCACATCGTTCTGCCGGAAGGCGACGAGGAGCGCATCTTGCGCGCCGCCGACGTACTTCTCCGCCGGGGCGTGGCCGACCTGACCCTGCTCGGGAATCCGGTGGCGATCAGCGCGAAAGCGGCTTCACTCGGTGTCGACCTGGCCGCGGCCAGGGTCGTCGACCCCGAGAACGACGAACTCGGTGACGAGCTGGCGGCGGAACTGCACCGACTCCGGCAGCACCGCGGCGTGGATCTGGACCGAGCCCGGGAGCTGGTCCGGGACGTCTCGTACTTCGGCACGATGATGGTCCAGCTCGGACTGGCCGACGGCATGGTGTCCGGCGCGGTCCACACGACCGCCCACACCATTCGGCCGGCGCTCGAGGTCGTCAAGACCCTGCCCGGGGTGTCGGTCGTCTCGTCGGTGTTCTTCATGTGCCTGCAGAACCAGGTCCTGGTGTACGGCGACTGCGCCGTCAATCCCGATCCGACCGCCGAACAGCTCGCCGACATCGCCATCTCGTCGGCCGCGACTGCGGTCGCCTTCGGCGTCGAGCCACGCGTCGCGATGCTGTCGTACTCGACCGGCACCTCCGGCTCGGGGACCGATGTCGAGAAGGTGTCGAAGGCAACGGCCATCATCCGCGAGCGAGCGCCTGAACTGCCGGTCGAGGGACCGATCCAGTACGACGCCGCCATCGACGAGGCCGTGGCCAGGACCAAACTGCCCGGCTCCACCGTGGCCGGACGAGCGACCGTCTTCGTCTTCCCCGATCTGAACACCGGCAACAACACCTACAAGGCCGTCCAGCGCTCAGCGAACGCCGTCGCGGTCGGGCCGGTCCTGCAGGGACTACGGAAGCCGGTCAACGACCTGTCCCGCGGGGCGACGGTACGCGACATCATCAACACCGTCGCGATCACCGCTGTCCAGGCCCAGGCACCTACCAGCGTCAGCGAAGGCAGCGGCCGATGAGCGACCACGTCCTGGTGATCAACGCCGGCTCATCATCGCTGAAGTACAGCCTGGTCGACGCGCTGACCGGCGAAGTGGCCGCCTCCGGGCTGGCCGAACGGATCGGTGAGAGCCAGGGACGTCAGGTCCACCGCGGCACTGGCGGCGAAACGGAGACGACGCGGAAGATCCCGACGCACGAGGACGCCCTGCGCGGAGCGATCGAGGCCTTCGAGTCGCACGGGCCGTCGCTCGCCGACACCGCGATCGCCGCAGTCGGTCATCGTGTCGTCCACGGCGGATCCCGGTTCAGCGCCCCCGCACCGGTCGACGACGACCTCATCGCCGAGGTGACCGACCTGGTGCCGCTCGCCCCGCTGCACAACCCGGCCAACCTGGAAGGGATCCGCGTCGCCCGCAGACTCTTTCCCGACCTGCCGCAGGTCGCCGTCTTCGACACCGCGTTCCACCAGAGCCTCCCACCCCACGCCTACACGTACGCCGTACCGTCGGCATGGTCGGAGGAGCACGGGATCCGCCGGTACGGCTTCCACGGCACCTCGCACTCGTTCGTGTCCCAGGAGGCAGCCCGGCTGCTCGGACGAGACCCGGCCGAGGTGAACGTCATCGTCTTGCATCTGGGCAACGGCTGCTCGGCATCCGCCGTCCGGGCCGGGCGCTCGGTGGAGACGTCCATGGGCCTGACTCCACTCGAGGGCCTGGTGATGGGGACCCGTTCAGGTGACGTGGACCCGGCGATCCCGGCGTACCTGATGCGGGAGCTGGACATGTCCATGGACGACATCGACCGCGCGCTCAACTCCGCGTCCGGCCTGAAGGGACTGACCGGCGAGAACGACTTCCGCGAGGTCTTGCGGCTGCGCGCCAGCGGGGACGCACGGGCCGGTCTGGCCTTCGACGTCTACTGCCATCGCATCCGGAAGTACGTCGGCGCGTACTACGCCGTCCTGGAGACCCTGGACGCCGTCGTCTTCACCGCCGGCGTCGGCGAGCACTCGGCCGAAGTACGCGCGGCCTCCCTCAACGGACTGCAACGCCTCGGTATCATCATCGACGACGACCGCAACACCGCACAGTCCACTCAGGCCCGCCGCATCTCCCCCGACGACAGCGAGGTCGCCGTCCTCGTCATCCCCACCAACGAGGAATGGCAGATCGCACGCGAGACCCTCAGCGTCGTCCGCCGCTGATCACCCGGGCCCGCATCAGGAGGGTGGTGGCGTGGTAGTCACGACCGTTGTCGCTCGCGGGAGGTCGCGCACCGACCGCGACACCAGTGTCAGCAGCGAGATGGCGACGTAGGCCACGCCGGCCACCACCATCACCTGCTGGATGCCGAACGCCAATCCGAGCGGACCGAACAGCAGCTGGCCGACGGGGATCGCGATGAACGAGCCAAGCATGTCGTAGGAGTAGGCGCGCGAAAGCATCTCGTCCGGCACGTGCTCCTGCATGGCGAGGTCCCAGCCCAGACCGAAGACCTGGCTGCCGATGCCGGCCAGGAAGGCCGCCACCATCGCCGCCACGAGCACGGGCTCGAGGCCGAGGACCAGCATCGGGAGGCCGTTGAGGACCATGGCGAGCATCCCCCACAGGAGCGGCCTTCGGAACGAGATGCGAATCAGCATCAGCGAGCACACCAGGAAGCCGACCGCCTGGGCCGAGCGGATCAGTCCCCATCCGGCCTCGCCGATGTCGGTCTGGGTGGCGAGCACTGGACCGAGGGTGTTGAACGCGCCGCTGGTGATGGCATTGAGTAGGGAGAACGCGGCAACGACCACCCAGAGCCACGTGGTGGAGCGGAAGTAGGTCCACCCCTCGCGCAGGTCGGCGATGGCGCCCTTGCTCTGTTGTCCCTCGGCCGGGCGCGGGATGCGCACACGCGTGAGGGCCAGCGTCGCCAGCAGGTACGTCGCTCCGTCCACGGCCAGGGCCCAGCCCGGTCCGACGACGACCACGAGCACACCGCTCACGGCCGGACCGAGCACCATTAGGGCGTTCTCGGGCACGGCGAGCACGAGGTTCGCCGCCTTGAGTTGGTCGCGTGGTACCAGCTGAGGGAGCACACCTGCCAGGGCCGGCATACCCGCGGCGGTGGCTGTGCCGTTGAGCGCGGCGAGCGCTGCCAGCTGCCAAATCTCGGCGGCACCGCTGAGCACCAGCGCGGCCATCGCCAGCTGGCTGAGACCGGATACGACATTGGTCGCCTGGATCACCAGGGTCCGGCCGAACCGGTCGGCCAGCACGCCGCCGGCCAGCAGGAACACGACCATCGGGATGCTGTAGGCGGCCAGGACCGTGCCGAGCGCGGTCGCCGAACCGCTGACCTCCAGCACCGCGAAGGCGAGTGCGACGCCGGCCATCGTGGTGCCGGCCCGGTCGATCAGCCGGGACAACCAGTAGTAGCGGAAGTTCGGCTCGCGGAGCGGGGCGAGCGCGGAGGCGTCGCTCATCGCCGTGCCTTCCTGGTCATCTGGAACGTCCAGGACGTGGCGCTGACGTGCACTGTGCCCGGCGTCCGGGGTGGCTGGTTGTGGTCGTGCATCAGCGCGGACGCCTCCATCAGCAGTTCGCGCACGCGCTCCCAGACCTCAGGCGGCACCCAGCCGTCGAGGTCGCTCAGATGGCTGGGAGTGCGGGCCCTGCGCTGCCGCATGCGCCGCTCGAGCTCGCGGGCGAGCGCACGTACCTCGGCGACCTTGCTCTCCGTAGTAGCGCGAGGGCGACGCTGTCCGCGGGCCTCGTGGGGGTAGCGGTAGCGCTTCGCGACGCCGCCGCGGATCCGCTCCTCGCCCGCCTCCACGATTGTTCCCGAATCGAGCAGGAGCCGTAGGTGGTACGACGCGTTCGCATGGGTCAGGTCGAGCTCCCGGGCCACCTCGGCGGCACTCATCGCCGAACCGGTCAGCAGCGAGAGGATGCGAAGCCGGACCGGGTGAGCCACCGCCCGCAGATCCTTGATGTCGTCCCCGGTCATCGCACCCTCACTCCCCAACACCTCTTGGGGAGCACACTGCCCGAAGACCGCACCAACCGTCAAACACTTATTGGACAGTCCGAAGCTCCGCGAGTCCCTGCTGTGCCCGGCGCGGGAGCTAGTGCGGCGTCAACGAACGTTGGGCTCGTCACCGACCTCCCACCGACCGGCCTGGAGCACCCACTGTGGTGGGTCGACCACGATGCCGTTCAGTGCGGCGGTGTGGTTTGGTCGTCACCTCTGACGGGTCCGCCTCGTGCAGTTCGACAGGACGTATGCGCCTGCTGCCAGCCATTCCAAGCCTGAGCCCACCCGGTATGCGGCTCGATCGCCGGGCACCTCCTGTCGAACTGCACCAATCTGACCGGACCGATGACAACCCCAACGTTTTCTGGATGCGGCACTAGCTGGTGGTGGGTTTGTAGTAGAGGGCTACTGCGCCGGTTTCGAAGGCGGTTGAGCTGATGAGGTCCAGGGGTTGCTGGGTCTTGAGCTCGTCGTACCAGGTGGCGCCGGGTGAGTAGGTCGGGTAGACGAAGAAGCGGTACTCGTCGACGAGGCCGAGGCGGACCAGGGTCTGGGCGAGCTTCGCGCCGCCGGACAGGTGGATGTCCTCGCCGGGTTGGGTCTTGAGATCCTCGACGAACGACCGGATCTCGTCATCGGTCGACACGACCACCGGTTCGGCGTTGTGCCACTCGAGCGTCAGTTCCGGGTCGGTCGTGAAGACGAACTTCCTCCGTCGGCACCCGAGCGGTCGTGGCGCCGGACTCCGGCCCCTGGACCGCCACCCGCCACGTACGCCCGGCGCGCCAGGCGACCAGCGTCCAGTGCGCGGTCGCGATCGACGTCATCCGGTCGATGGCGTCGCTGCGGCTTCGCCAGACCCGCTCGATGTACGGCGATTCCGACGGCCGATCGTCGAATTCGATGGCCACCTCACGACACTCGCACACGCCCGGCTCAGCGTCGAACCGCCGATTCAGGCGCCGGAGGCGGCGCACGTGGTGTGCCGCCTCCGGCTGTTCCCACCGGGAAGACTGATAGTTGCATTTCGCAACTTCAGTGTGTCGCTAGCCGGCACGATAGAGCGAGCCGCCACCGGAGATGGCGATCGAGGCGAGCTTGCCCCCGACGTTGAGGTTGACGATGAACGTCGTACCGGACCAGCGCGTGGTGTAGGTGACCGAGCCGGCGGCGCGCACCGGGACGACGAAGGACAGGATCGACGCCGACTTGCCCGATCGCGCCAGCATCAGCGTCGGCGCGGACTTACGGACATAGCTGCTCGGGTAGTACCAGCCCTGGATCGGGTTCGTCTGGGCCTGCTTGATCAGCGTCGCGCCGGCGGGCAACGCCTGCTTGAACGGCACCTGGAACATGATCGTCTTGGTCGAGTCACCCGGCGCCATCGCCACCGCCGTCGTCCGCGAGTACACGGTCGCCCGCTGATCCGGCGGCAAATGCCACAGTGTCTGGAACGCCTGCGCGGTCGTCGCCGACGCGCGATCCCAGGTGACCATCAGATCCGGGTCCTTCAGCACCAGGACCGAGCGGACGCGGCTGATCCCCGTCCCCGGGGCATCGGTGAACTGATACGCCTCTGCGTTCGCCTTCACCGACGACGCGGTCAACCGTGTCACCGGGTTCAGGTCTTTCGACAACGGCGTCGTCATCACACTGTGCGCGGCCGGGCTCATGACCCAACTGCGCCACACACCAGCCGAGTACGCCGCGTACCCGCCGTCGATGATGATGTCCCGGCCACGGGCGGTGTAGGTGATGCTGGTGTGATCGCTGTGCCCGTGGAACGCCCGCGCGGGACCGAACCTGATGCTGTACGTCGACTCGCCCGCGAACCCCCTGGTGGGATCGGTACCCCAGCCAGTGCGGCCGAAGACGTAGCCGGCCGAGTAGATCCCGACACGCCACGGCGGCACCGTCCCCTTCGTCCCCTTGGAGCCGGCGTACTCCATCGGCGTTCCCACCCACGGGTACGTCGCCTGGAGCTCGGTGTCACCGAGTTGGTGGGTCTTGCCGAGCGAGGTCGTCGCCAGCGCCAGCCACTTGGCCAGCAACGCCCGCCGGCTCGCGATCGTCGTACCGGGGTCGACGCCGCAGTTCTGCATCACGGCCACGGCACGGCCCCAGAGCGAGTAGTTGAACGCCGCGTACCCGGTCGATTGCTCGTTCGTCGAGCCCTGCGAGTCGATGGAGGTGGTGATGCCTTGGGCAAACCGCTGCTGGGCGAGGTTCTTGTAGTCGGTCCGGCCCAAGGTGCAGCCGACGCCGAACAGCGCGATGCTCTCGTCGGTGCCGTGGTTCCACGCCCCGCTCCAGTTGTACGTCAGGAACCTCGCGTGGCTGAGGAGTGCCGCGTCGACCCACGTGTAGCGGGCCGGCAACGTAGTCACCTTCAGTCCGGACAAGATGGCCTGCCGCAGGCAGATCATCACGTTCGTCCGGTGCATGGTCGACTCCCAGGCACCGACGTTGCCCTTCCACGAGTACGGGTTGTCGCGATACCAGTCGTACGCGATCGTGTTGACCCGCGTCAGCGCGGTCAGATTGCCCTGGCTCGCCGCGACGATGCCCTGGCCGAGCCAGCGCAGCGAGTGGAACCACATGTACCAACTCGCGTTCTTGTACGGATTCGCCAGCCAGTTGATGTTTCCGCCGCCGTTGCCGACCTTGTACGGCGCATAGGGCCCCCAGGCGAACACATCGCCGTACAGGTTCGTCAACGGGTTCGTCCGCTCGATCCCGCTGTAGCCCGGACACGCATAGAAGGGTGCCGCCAGCGTCTGGACCTTGTTCGTCCCGATGTCGGTGGCCGGCGGCGCAGTCGGGGGTACGACGTTGCTGCCGCCGGGCGCGAACTGTGCCTCGCCCGGCCCCTCCGGCGCGGGCACGATCTGCATGCCCGGCGTGGCCGCCGGTGTTCGAGTATCTCCTGTTGCCGTTCCGGCGCCCAGCACCAGAGCGGCGATCCCGACGGCCGCACCGGCCGCACTCGTGAATCGCATGAATGGTCCTTCCCCCCACCGTCGCCGACCGCGGCGACGCCATCGAAGGCTCGGGTCGCGATTGCTCACCAGAGCCGAATGTCGCGACCTGGGCAGGAGCCCCTCGCCCCCACCCAGAGGTCGACTGTGCCGACGCACGTGCTCGGGCATGGCCGCGGGCCTGCCCCGTGCGACTTGCCGTCGGCGAGCACGCGGACTTCCGCGGGGGCGGACCACTCGTCGAAGAAGATCTCGGCCTGAAAATCAGGCCGAGCGTGACCGCTGAAGCTCCGTCACCAAGAACCACCACCCCCTACCGCAATCCCCCACACTTGGCATGATGCACCCAAGTCACCAAAAGTTGTGACGACTTCTCAGTCGGGGTAGATGGTTGAATCCGCACTGACAGTTGGCGGTGTTCGAGGCAGCAGGGCGCGGTCGGAGCTCGCGGCGGCGGCCAGGTCGCGGCAGCGGGTGAAGTGGACGTCACCGCACGACTGGGCGTACTCGATCAGATCGCGCACGGCGAGCAGCCGGCTCGGGCGGCCGGACAGGAACGGGTGCAGGCAGAGGTTGAACAGGCAACGGTAGTGCCGCATCGCGTCCAGTTCGGCCCGCCACAGCTCGAGGACCTTGCGTGGGGACTCGATGACGGACCCGATCTGGGGGGACGGGAGGTACGCGTACTGCTCCCAGTCGTCCAGCGACCAGTGCACCGGAAGCTCCACGACCGAGCGGTCGTCGACGGCCAGGACATAGGGCCGGTCGTCGCCCATCAAGGACGAGTCATACGACAAGCCGTGCGAGGCGATCAGGTCGAGGGTGACCCGGGTGGCTTCCCACAGCGCGGCCCGGTGCCCGCTGATCTCGATGCCCTGGGCATCGAAGACCTCGATCGCCCGCTCGAAGTCCGCGCGTTCCTCCGCCGCGGTCAGCGACGTCGGCGCGCGATGACTGTACGAGTGGTGCGCGACCTCGTGCCCTCGCTCGACGATCGTTGCCGCCAGCCCCGGTCGCTGCTCGGCCACCCAGCCCGGGACGAAGAAGGTCGCCGGTACGCCGAGATCCGCCAGCAGCTCGAGGATCCGGGGTACGCCGACATCCGGTCCGTAGGCCTGGTGCGACATGGTCATCAGGTGGTCGGCGTACCGCCGCCCGGCTGCGAGGATCGGCGTCTCGGCATCGACGTCGAAGGTCAGCGTGACAACGGCTGCCGCCCCGCCGTGCCACGTCGTGACCGTCATAACCGACCAGTCTGCCACTGCCTCACGTTCGCCAGCGTCACCGTCGGCTCCAGCATCGTCCGGTCGAACCTGGTCAGTTCCAGGTTCTCGGCCAGGCGTCGCGGCAGGTCCGGGTTCGCCAGTGCGCCGCGGGCGACGGCCAGTAGATCGGCATGTCCGTCGGTCAGGACGAGGTCGGCCTGAGCGGGATCGTGCATCCCGCCGTTGGCGATCACCGGCAGGCCGCTGATCCGCCTGGCGAGTCCGGTGAGCGTGTGCCCACCCTGCAGCCGGGCTGTCTCCAGCCAGTCGCGGCCCTCGCTCGCGATATGCAGGTAGTCGATGCCGGTCGCTGCCAATCCGGAGAAGATCACCTCGGCGTCGTACGCGCCTCCTGGCCAGCGGTACTCGAAGTCGTTCACCTTGGTCTGCGACAGCCGTACGCCGACGACCAACTCCGCCGGCGTCGCCGCCACGATGGCCTCCGCGACCTCGGCGGTCAGCCGGATCCGGTTCGCCACCGGTCCGCCGTACGTGTCGGTGCGCTCGTTGGTGTAGACGGTGAGGAACTGGTCGAGCAGGTACCCGTTCGCCGCGTGGATCTCCACGCCGTCGAAACCGGCCTCCTGGGCCCGCACCGCCGCGGCCGCGAAGCCGGCGATGATGTCGTCGATCTCACCGGCCGAAAGCTCTCGCGGCGTGGGCCAAGGGCCGCGTCCGCCGTACTCGGGCATCATCTCGCCGACCGGCTGCACGGCCGATGGCCCGACCAGTTCCGAGCGATGGGGGTTGCCCTGCGAGATGGCACCCGCGTGCATCAGTTGAGCGATGATCGGCCGGCCCGCCGCATGGACCCGCCCGGTCACCTCCCGCCAGCCCTCCACCTGCGCCGCGGTACTGAGTCCCGGCTGGTTCAGGTAGCCCTGGCTGTACGACGAGTCCGGGTAAGTGCCTTCGGTGATCACCAGGCCGAAACCGCCCTCGGCGAACCTGGCGTAGTAGTCAGCCATCTCGGCCGTCGGTACGCCGTCCGGGGTCGCGGACACCCGGGTCATCGGCGCCACGGCGAAGCGGTTGGACAGGTCGATACGGCCGAGTCGGGTCGGCGCCAGGGCAGGGTGAACACGAGTCGTTGTCTGATCCATGCCGCCCACTTCAGCACCCCAGGTCCTCAGCGATCGATGGAGTGAGGTACAGCAATCGCTCCCGACACTAGAGATTCCTCCACTGAGTTCCCCAGCTCATCCTGGTTGGGTCATCCCATGACGCAGACAGTTGTCCGTACTCTCGTGCCCGCGCGCACCGGGCGAGCCGTTCGGGTTGCACAGGGCAGTCAGGTTCGGGTCGTCGACGTTGCCGGGCAGCAGGTCGGCGACCTCTTCGCGTACGTCGCTTCGCCGTCGGGGATCACCGACGAGCACCTGAGCGCGTCGCACACCCGGGCGGCCACCAGCCGGCTGTTCCCGGCGATCGGTGAGGCGTTCGTGACGGACCGACGCCGGCCGATCCTGACGCTGGTCGACGACAGTTCGCCGGGCCGGCACGACTTGCTGATCGCCGCCTGCGACGACGCCCGGTACGCCGCGCTCGGCGTACCGGATCATCCGTCGTGCGCGCGGAACCTCCGGGCAGCGCTCGACGTCGACGTCGTACCGCAGCCGGTGAACGTCTTCATGCGCGTGCCGGTCGCCGCCGACGACACGCTGGACTGGTTGCCTGCAGCAACAGCACCGGGCGACTCGATCACCTTCCGCGCCGAGCTCGACTGCGTCGTCGTGGTGTCCGCCTGCCCACAGGACCTGACCGTCATCAACGGCGCCCGGCCGACCGACCTGGCGATCGAGATCCTGCGCTAGCGCGACCGGGACATGTCGTCCGCTTCGAGGGCCAGGTAGAGATCCACCCGGTCCTCGGTGCGGGCGACATCGCGGCCGGTCAGCTCGGTGATCTTCGCCAGCCGGTTCCGCAAGGTGTTCACGTGCACGTAGAGCGCGGCTGCTGTCGCGCCGAAGTGCCCGTCGTTGGACAGGAAGGCCCGCAGCGTCACCTCCAGCTCGCCGGCCCGCGAACCGTCGTGCTCGCGGATCGGCCCGACCACGCCGTCCGCGAAACCCTGCAGGGTCCCCGCATCCTGGAGACCGAGCAGCAACCGGTGCGTGCCCAGCTCCCGGAACGAGGCCACCGCCTGCGCACCCCGTCGGCGCCGCAGCACCTGACAGGCCTCGCGCGACTGCACCAACGGCTGCCGCAACTCCCCCGCCGAGGCGGCCGTGTCACCGAGCCCCACCACCGGCCGTCGCTCGGGGAACCGCTTCCGCACCACCGAACACAGCGCTTCGGCCAACTCGCTGAGATCCAGCCGCGGACGCTGCAGTACGGCGACCACGTCCTGACTGCCACCGGCGACGACGACCGCGAGGCTCTGCGCCAGGAAGAACTCGCCGACTGTCTCCGACAGCCCCGGCAAGGTCGACTCCGCTCCGTCGGCGAAGGCGATGGTGAGCACCACCAGCTCACCCGACGGATCGACCCCGAACGCCCGGAGCCGGTCGGGAACCTCGGCTGCCCGGTGCCCACCGGACAGGATCATGTCGAGCAGTTCGCTGGCGAACCGCAACTCGATCGCCTGGATCGCCTGCTGCTTGGCCACCTCCAGGCTGAGGAACCGTGCCGCCTGGTCCAGCGCGTCCTGCTCCGCCTTCTTCAACCCGCTCACCGGCCGCAGACACAGCAGGGCGGCATCGGTGTCACCCACCGCCCCGACCAGGAACACCGTCGCCCGCCCTTCCTGACCGCCGAGGTCCACTTCGAGCGGTGGTGGGTGCCGGGCCAGGCCTTCGGCCACGATCCGGCGCTGCTCGGGCGTCAGCTCCACCCCCGCGGCCGCCAGCGGCCTCGCCATCCGGTCGACGACCGCCAGCGGCAAGTCGTGCTCACGCCGCAGTACGGCCAGTACCCCGGACGCGCCGGCACCGTGAGAGATCGCCGCGGCGAGTGCGTCGCCCCGCCGCACCATGCCGACCAGGGCATCGCGACGCTGATCGGTGTGGATCACCGACGCGGCCTCCGTCACCGCGGTGAACGGAACCTCGATCGAGATCTCGGCCAGCGGCAGCTCCTCCCGCCGGCAGGCCTCGATCAACTCCTCGGGCGTAGCCGGCGTCTCGGTGCGCAAACCGAAGACGATCCCGGCGGCACCCGCGCGCCGGACATTCGCCGCGAACGCGGATGCGGTCGTCTCGTCCTGCCACAGCCCGTTGGTCAGCACGATCTCGCCCGCGCGCACGTACGGCGACGGGTCCGGCAGCTCGGTGTTGTGCACCCACAACGCCTCGCGGTCGAGCGCACCGGCCGGACCGGGGACCAGCAGTCGCAGTTCCAGCGCGGGGTTGCCAATCAGCGCGGCCAGCGTGAGCATGCTGTGAAAATATCCACTCACACCTGCATTTCGCTAGACGTCTACCCACTGCTTCCACGAGGTGACTGCTGGTTTTCTGAGCCAACTCGTTCCCCTGGGAGGCCGTCATGACCACACCCGCAGTATCCGAGGCAGTCCCGTTCGACGCCCACGGCGTCGCCCCGATCCCGGCCGCGGACCGGGACTGCAGCCCGCGCGAACAGTTCTGGATCTGGGCCGGCGCCAACCTTGCCCCGATCAACTGGGTGCTCGGCGCCCTCGGCATCACCTTGGGCCTCAGCCTGCTGGAGACCCTCCTCGTCGTGGCCATCGGCAACGTTCTCGGCTGTGCGCTGTTCGGTCTGTTCAACGTGATCGGGCACCGGACGGCGGTCAACCAGATGGTTCTCGGCCGCGCGCCGTTCGGCCGCCGCGGCGCCGTCATCCCCGGTCTGGTCCAGTGCCTGCTGACGATGGCGTGGGTCGGGGTCAACACCTGGGTGGTGCTCGACCTCGTGCTCGCCGTCCTGGGCAAACTCGGGATCGAGGGCGGGATCGGCCTGGAGTACCTGGTCGCCGCGGTGATCATGCTCGCTCAGCTCGGACTGGCGCTGTACGGGTTCTACGCGATCCGCACGTTCGAGAAGTACACCGTGCCGCTCACAGTCGTGGTGATGGCGGCCATGACCGTGCTGGCGCTGAGCAGCGCCGACCTGCACTGGACGGCGGCCAGCGCGGACACACCGGCCGACAAGTTCACGGCCATGACGCAATTGATGACCGCGATCGGTGTCGGTTGGGGCATCAGCTGGCTGCCGTACTCCGCCGACTACAGCCGCTTCGTCCGGCCCGAAGCGTCCAGCCGCTCGGTCTTCTGGGCCGCCGCCCTCGGCATGTACGTCCCGACGGTCTGGCTGGCAGCCCTCGGAGCCTGCCTGGCCAGTGCCGGAACCGGGAGCGACCCTTCGGCCCTGGTGATCAACGCCTTCGGTGTCATGGCCGTGCCCGTCCTGCTGCTGATCATGCACGGCCCGGTCGCGACGAACATCCTGAACCTGTACTCCTGCTCGCTCGCCGCACTGTCGATCGGAATCGACATCGCGCGCTGGAAGCTGACTCTCCTGGCCGGCGTGGTCGCGTCCGCGGTCCTGGTCGTCTTCGTGCGCGCCGACAGCTTCGGGCACGCCTTCGACAGCTGGATGGTGTCCATCCTGGTCTGGATCAGCCCCTGGAGTGCGATCGTCGCGGTCGACTACCTCATCATCCGCCGCGGTCGCCTGGACGTTGCCGGTCTGTACGCCGCCAATTCGCCGTACGGACGGTGGAACGTCCGGGCGCTTGTCAGCCTCGCACTCGGCCTCGTTGCCGGCTGGAGCTGGCAGTACGGACTGGTGCCGGCCATGCAGGGGCCGATCGCGATCGCGATGAACAACACCGACTTCTCCTGGCTCTCCGGCTCGCTCGTGGCAGGTGGGCTGTACTACCTCGCGGCCCGTCGGGTCGTCGTCACGTCACCCGAGCTGAGCTTGGGGGGCCGGTGACAGTTCAGGTCCTGACGACCGGGGGCACCATCGCTTCCAGGCCCGCGCCGAACGGGTCGGTCAGCGTGGCGCTATCCGGTGCGGAACTCATCGCCGCGGCCGCGCCGGTTCGGGAGATCCTGCGAAAGCACAGCTTCGCGTTCACCCTCGCCGATCTGCTGACCATCGCCCGGGAGGTGATGTCGGCGACCGCTGGTGGTGACGGGGTCGTGGTGACCCACGGCACCGACACGCTCGAGGAAACGGCGTACTTGCTCGACCTGGTCGGCCCCGCCGCTCCCGTCGTACTGACCGGAGCACAGCGGCACGCCGGTGAGCCGGATTGCGACGGTCCACGCAACATCGCCGACGCCCTCCTGGTCGCCGGGTCTCCGCAGGCCCGCGGCCTCGGACCGTTGGTCGTGATGGGCGGCCGGATCCACGCCGCGCGACCGGCGATCAAGGCGCACACGCTTGCTCCGGACGCCTTCCGCTCCTTCGACGGCGGCCCGATCGGCGAGGTCCGTCAGGGCCAGGTCCGGATCTGGTCGACGCCGGTGCGGCCGGCCGGCTTCCCGCTTCCACTGCAGCTGCCCCGGGTCGATATCGTCGCGTCGTACGTCGGTGCCGGCGGCAACCAACTGGCTGCGTGCCGGGCCGGCGGCGCTCAAGGCATCGTGCTGGAGGCGCTCGGGGCAGGCAACCCGACACCCGCCGTCCTGGCCGAGGTCCGCACCTGCATCGACGCCGGACTTCCGGTGCTCGTCACCAGCCGCTGCGCCGCCGGTCCGACCACACCGATCTACGGCGCCGGCGGCGGCGCCGATCTGATCAGGGCAGGCGCCGTGATGGCAGGTGCCCTTCCCTCCTCGAAAGCCCGCATCCTCCTGTCCATCGCCCTGGCCTCCGAATCCCTGCACCTGATCAACGCCCACCTCCGCTGACCCAGTGTCGTTTCGTCAGCTCGGCTTGCTCGTGTCGATGAACTGCTTGATGCGGGGAAGTTGCCCGGGGTCGATGGTGTGGCCGCCGGAGAACGGCAGGAGCTCGACGTCGGCGGCTCGACGGCGGAGTTGCTCGGTCAGTCTGCTGGTCTGCTCGGGCGTGGCCATCGGGTCGCTGTCGCCGTTGACGATGAGCACCCGCTTGCCGGCGAGAGCGTTGTCTTCGGGCTCGTCCTCCGCAAAGGGCACCATCGCAGCCAGCAGCACCGCGCCGACGAGGGACTCGGGATGACGCAGGAGCAGCGCGGAAGCCATGTTGGCGCCATTGGAGAAGCCGACCGCCATCCAGGAACCAGGGGTCACGTCGTACTTCTGCTCGGCGGCGCTGAGGAACGCGGCAAGCTCGTCGGTGCGCAGCCGAAGGTCATCCTCGTCGAACACCCCCTCCCGGAGTCTGCGAAAGAACCGAGCCATCCCCTGCTCCGACACGGTCCCTCGAGGCGACAGAACGGGTGCATCGGGCGCCAGGTGCTGCCGCAGAACGAGGAGGTCGTGCTCGTCACCACCTGTGCCATGCAGCAACAGGAGCGGCGGCGCGGACGAGCCCGGTTGCCAGACATGCGGCCGCCGGAGCGGGTCCTCGCCCATCAGTCGGCTTCGTCCGGCAGCGCTTCCGGTGGCACGCGCAGCGCTGGCAACGAGTTCTGGATCTGCTCGCGGTTCGGTTCGAGCCAGGGTGGAAGCTTCAGGTGCTGGCCGAGTTCCAGCAGAGGTTCGTCAATGGTGAAGCCCGGCTGGTCGGTCGCGATCTCCAGCAGCACCCCGCCCGGTTCGCGGAAGTAGATGGAGGTGAAGTACTGCCGGTCGAGGATCTCGGTGACCTGTACGCCGGCCTCGATCAGCTCGAGCCGCCACTTCGCCTGGGTCTCGCCGTCGGGTGCACGGAAGGCGATGTGGTGGACCGTTCCGGCCGCCTGGACTCCGCGAGACGCCCGGCTGGGTCGGACGTCCACCGCCGTACCCTCAGCGCCTCCGGACATCACGAACCGCGTCCCATCGGAGGTGTCCTGGCCGTGCTGCATCCCCAGCATGCCGGCGAGCATCTCGGCCGTCGGGTCGAGCAACTGCTCCGTCATGGTGACCGAGAAGAGGCCGCGGATCGCGTTGTCGAACGGTATGGCGGCGACGCCGTCCCAGCCGGATCGGGTGTCACCGTCAGACGCGACGAGCTCGATCACCAGGCCGTCGGGATCGCGTAGCCGCAGGACCTCCTCGTCGGAGCTGGCGACCGGCGCGTCCGCGTCGACCCCGAGGCTCTGCAGCCGCTGCTGCCACCAGCCGAGCGACTCCGGCGGGATGCTGAACGCGGTGGCTGTCGTGAGGCCGGTGCCCTGTCTGCCGTTCGGGGCTCCCGGCCACGGGAAGAACGTCAACAGTGTCGATGGCCGGCCCGAGGCGTCACCGTAGTACAGGTGATAGGTGTCCGGGGCGTCGAAGTTGACGGTCCGTTTCACCAGGCGCAGCCCGAGCACCGTGGTGTAGAAGTCGACGTTGCGCTGCGGATCCTCCGCGATCGCGGTGACGTGATGCAGCCCGTGTGGTGCGACCGAGTCGACCATCGCTCGTCCCCTCCCAGTCGGCAGACCCGGGACGACATCGGCCGCCCCTCCTCGACATTACGACCGTACGTCGTTCGCGACCACGGGCAACCGATCTCGAGCGCTTGGCGGGCGGCCCGAGTCAGAGGACGTAGAAGCCGGTGACAGCGGTAGGCAGGACGCCGGCGATGAGCCAGAAGGACAACAGCGAGCGCTGGAAGATGAGCAGGATGCCGGCGACGGTGAGCAGGCCGATGACGCCGGACATGAACCACAAGCCGACGCCTTTGCCGTAGTCGGTGGCCGCGACGCCGATGCTGTACACGGCCAGGGTGACGGCGGGGACGCTGCCGACGTGGAACAAGATGGCCGAGACAACCCATCGCTGGACGGTTTCGATCCTCATGGGGGCTCTTCGACTTCTGGTAGACCTGCTCCTCATACCTCCGATTGTACGCGAATGCTTAGTGCACTAACTGTCCTCCGAGCGTGATGCTGGCCACCTCAGGTCGACAGCTCGCCCGGCACGGGCCGACGGAAGCCGTTGGCCTCGTTGGCAGCGCCGATGACCCGGGTCAGCACCTGATGGAGGTGCTGGAGCTCGGAGAGTTCCAGCCCTAGGCGACTGACGATCACCCCAGGGATCTTCTCGGCTTCACTGCGCAACCGCCATCCCGCCGGAGTGAGCGTGACCGCAAGCGAGCGCTCGTCTCCTCTCGCGCGTGGACGTTCGACGTACCCGCTGGCCTCGAGGCGTTTCAGCAGCGGCGACAAGGTGGCGGGCTCCAACTGCAGCAGCCGGCTCAACTCCTTCACCGACAGCGGCGCGTACTGCCACAGAGCCAGCATCACCAGGTACTGCGGATGGGTCAGCCCGAGTGGCTCCAGCAGTGGGCGGTAGACCGCGATCACGCTGCGCGATGCAACCGCGAGCGCGAAGCACACCTGATTCTCCAGGTCCAACGGGTTGGCGTCGCCGCCCAAGTCACTCAAGAGCACCTCCACACGATGTGCTTCATTGTCTGCACGAATCATTAGTACACAAATCTAGCGCAGGTCGAGCGGTCGGCCGAGCTCCCTCAGGCGGCTAGGGTCGGAGTATGAGCGAACTCGTGGTGGACGCGCCGATCGCCGCTGTCACTGTCTATCCGGACCGCGCCCGGGTCACCCGGCGGGGCAAGATCACCGTGCCTGCCGGCGACCAGACGGTGTACGTCGAGCCACTGCCGCTCGCATTGCAGGAGGACTCGGTCCGGGTCGCCGGCCGCGGACCGGCCACAGTGCTCGGTGTGGACGTGGCGACACAGCACCACCCACAGGCGCCGGACGAGACCGTGGCCCAATTGGAGCGGCAACGTCGCGAGGCCCAGGCCGAGGTTGCGGAACTGACCGACGCCGACGATGTCCAGGCCCAGCTCGACTCGTTCCTGGCACAGCTGGCCCGGCGAGCAGGCGGCAGCTTCGCGCGCACGCTGGCCTCCGGCGAGTCAGGCGCCGACCTGAGCGGATTCACCGAATCGCTCGCCACCCGGCTGTCCGCCGTACGGTCGAAGCGACGCGAGCTCACCCAGCTGCGGCACGAGGCCGAGGAACGCCTCGCCGCCGCCGACCGCCGGCTTGCCGCGATCGCGCAGCAACGCACGCCCGATCGCCGTACCGCCGCCGTCGCGCTGGCCCTGGACGCCGAGGCTGAAGTGGAGATCGAACTCTCCTACGTCGTGCCCGGCGCAGGCTGGACCAGCTCGTACGACATCCGCCTCACCGGCGACCAGCTGAGCCTGAACTGGTACGGCCTGGTCACCCAACGCACCGGCGAGGACTGGCCCGAGTGTGACCTCACGCTGTCGACAGCCCGGCCCACGGTGACCGCGAAAGTCCCCGAACTCGACCCCTGGTACCTCGACCGCTTCCACCCGCCGGTACCGGCCGCGCCGGCCGCAGCCTCACGAGGTCGCGAAGGTATGCAGGCCTACGGCGCCGGCGCGGTCCAGCTCCAGTCGGCCGCAGCGCCCGCCCTGGCCGACCTCGCCGCGACCGTCGAGCAGGGCGTGACAGCCGCGACCTACACCCCACCCCGGCCGGTGGCCGTACCCGCCGACGGCGCCTCGCACCGCGCGACGATCGCCTCGATCGACCTCGACACCGAACTGGACTACATCACCGCGCCGGTCCGGTCGACCGACGTCCACCTGCGCGCCACGGTCGTCAACTCGTCCACCCACACCTTGCCTCCCGGGAAGGCCGCCGTCTTCCACGAGGCGGACTTCGTCGGCTCGGCCGCGCTGCCGATGTGGGCCCCCGGCGAGGACGTCGAACTCGCCCTCGGCCTGGACGACCGGATCCGCGTCGAGCGGAAGCTGGTACGCCGGAACGCGAGCAAGGCGACCCTCGGATCCACCCGCCGACGTGAGGTCGAGTACGAAACCAAGATCGAGAACCACACCCCACGCCCAGCCCGCGTCACGGTACTCGACCAGCTGCCGGTGTCACGCGACCACGAGATCACCGTCAAACCGAGCACCGCCGTGCCGGAGCCGACCGAGACCACCGACCTCGGCGTCGTCACCTGGAAACTCGATCTCGCTCCCGGCCAGGAGATCGGGATCAAGCTCGGCTTCCGGGTCGACACCGGAAAGTCCGTCGAACTCACCGGCTGGCGCGAGTAAGGCAACCCAGCGGGGGCTGGATCATTCGCTCACCCCTCGGCTCAGCATCACGGCAGCGATGAACGTATGGAACAGGTGGAGTGGGTCGTCATTGCGCATGGCAACGACCTTCTCGTCTCGTCGCTCGACGCGTCTCGTACCACGGGTCGGCGAACTCCACGTCGTCGGTGCTGTACCACACGGGTCGACAGGAAGATCTTCACAGCTGACTCCTCTTGCGGACTTACGACCGGCTGTCAGTCGGTGAATGCGTTGCGCATCGACACCAGCTCGATGCCCCGCTCCTCGATCGCCTTGCGGATCTCGGGGTCGGTCACGATGGCCTGGTCGGAGAGCCGGTATTCCTCGGCCCATCGGTAGGTCTCCGTGCCGGGTGCGTGGATTGCGGCGAGTTCCGGTTCCGCGACGGCGCAGTGCGTGACCAACAGGTGCACGCCTGGCGTCAGGCCGGCGATGTGCTCGAGCATCCAGGGCTTCTTGGTGGCCGCTTCCCGGTCGCTCAGAATCTCGATCGAGGCGAACCGCCGCGACTCCACGGGGCCATAGATGTACGGCTTGCCGACGGCGTTCGAGATCTCGGCGTACGCATCCGGCGCGCTCTCGCCCATATGGACGTCCAGGTAGTGAATGTCGAGCCCTTCCGCAGCGAATTTCGCTGCTTGAGCTGACAGCTCACGTACGGCGTCGGTCCGCGTGATCGAAGCCCGGGCGTCGGCCACCGTCCGGAAGAACGTTCCATCATCACTCACGAGCGAGGGTCCATCGGTCAGCGGCCGCCACCGCAGAAAGTCCCATTCGCAGGTCAGGGTCTGATGAACCCCGAGCGGAATCCCGGACTCACGCGCCAGCGCCGCGGCCTCGGTGAACCACGGGCACGCGGCCATGGTGGAGGCCTGCGTCAGGATCCCCTCCCGAAACGCCTGCATGGTGCCGACATTGACGGCATGACACATCCCGAAGTCGTCACCTTGAACGATCAGCCTGATCTCACCAGCCACGAGCACTCCTGTGATAGCGAACGAACCGGAAGGCGACCGTACCTCAGGCCGATGGCCGGAGGGCGGTGGTGGCTTGGTCGACGGTCAGGCGGTCGGCCGGGTGTTTGGCGAGCAGGCCTTCGATGATCGGGCGCAGGTGGCCGGCGTTCACGAACGCGGCGGGCCGGGCCTCGACCACGGCGACCAGTGTGCTGAACGGGTCGCCGGCGCCGAAGGGTGACTTCCCTTCGACAGCAGCGAAGAGGGTCGCGCCCAGTGAGAACAGGTCGGAGGCCGGACCGACCGCGTCACCACGGGCCCGCTCCGGTGACATGTACGCCGGGCTGCCGGCCATGGCCTCGCTCGACAGGGTCTGCTCGTCGTCGAGGGCGGTGGCGATGCCGAAGTCCATCAGAACAACCCGCCCGTCGTCGCACAGTTGGACGTTCGCCGGCTTGACGTCGGAGTGCACCAGACCCGCCCGGTGGACGGCCCGCAGCGCGTCGACCAGGTGCAGCGCGATCCGCCGTACCTCCGTCGCCGGGAGCGGTCCATCCGAGGTGAGCGCATCGGCCAAGGTGCGCCCTGACAGCAGTTCCATGACGATCCAGTGGTCGCCGGAGTCCTCGATCACGTCCAGCACCTTGACCACGTTGTGGTGATTCAATCGCGCCGCCGCGCGTGCCTCGGCCAGCGCGCTGGCACGGACGTGCTCGGACGCGTGGCCAGGAAGCACTACCTCCTTGAGCGCGACTCGCCGCCGCAGCAGCTCGTCCTCGGCGAGCCAGACACGGCCCATGCCGCCGCGGCCGAGCAACGTCGTCAAGCGGTAGCGGCCGGTCACCAGACGCCCTGAGCCGACGACCGTCGGTGCTGACTCCACCGCGATGGTTCCCATGATCGCCTGCCTCTGCGGGTCCGGATACGCCTTTCGTGCTCTCTACACGGACCCCGGGCCGATCCGGTTCGACGTCCGATTGCTGACAATCCCGATCGTCCTCGCCACCGCTGCGCAGCACATTGTGGATGTCCCCGGGTCGAACCCCGGTCGCCACCCGCCGCACCCCTGAGGGAAGCGCGGACGACGGCCGGGGTCCGATTCTCTTATTTGCCCTAGGCAACATCTTGTGAAACTCGGCAGAGATTGGTTTGAACCGACCGGCGGTGGCGCCCGTGTAGGCCCCGTAGACATCTACAGCGCGGCGTATCGATCCGATCGGCCGTGACCAACAGGGAGGGATCACATCATGAGTAGAGGAACACGACGTTTCCGGCGGGGTCTCAGCGCGGCAGCTGTCGCGGCCGTCGCCGCCGGTATCGCCCTGAGTCTGACCGGCACGGCATCCGCGGCACCTGACCGCCGCGTCGTGATCGACACCGGCCAGCTGATCGTCACCGGCACGAACCGCGCAGACGAGATCGACCTGCGCGTGCCGGCTGCCGACACGACGGTTCTCGAGGTCGAGTTCGGCGACGGTACGACGCGCACGGTGAAGCGGAGCGACTTCAGCCAGATCCAGGTCAACAGCCGGAACGGCAACGATGTCGTCCGGATCGACTACGGCGCCGAGGTACAGCCGGCCACGATCGTCGACACCGGCAACGGCAACGACACCGTCTCCGGTGGCAGCGGCAACGAACTGTTCCGCACCGGCAACGGCAACGACTCCGTCGACGGGAACCGGGGCACCGACACGGCGCTGCTCGGCAACGGCACCGATTCGTTCACCTGGGATCCGGGCGACGGCAGCGACGTGATCAAGGGCGGTCGCGGCCAGGACACCATGGTGTTCAACGGTTCCGCCGTCGCCGAGCGGTTCGTTGCCTCCGCCAACGGTCCGCAACTGCGGTTCACCCGGGACGTGGGCAACATCGTGATGGACACCGACGAGCTCGAGCGGGTCAAGCTGAACGCGCTCGGCGGCGCCGACACGGCCACCGTCGGCGATCTGCGCCGTACCGATGTCCGGAGGGTAGACATCGACCTCGGCGCGCAGCTCAACACGCGCGGCGGCGACTCGGCGGTCGACTCCGTCACCGTGACCGGCACCAACGGCAAGGACCGCATCAAGGTCTCCGGTTCCGACGGGAACGTGCGGGTCTCTGGACTGAGCGCCGACGTCCGGCTGAAGGACGCGGAACCGACAGACACCCTGACCATCGACACCCTGGCCACCCGCGACCGGGTTTCCACGGGCAGGCTCGCCCCCAACACCATCAACCTCAGCATCCTCTGAGCACCAACCCGGCGTCCGCCCGACCGCGGACGCCGGGTCCTCGAGCCGGGCCTGTCTGTTCACGGAACGTCAACCTGTAGGCACGTAACGTATGTGCGGTGGTGGGAGTGACCTGTCATCGTCAACTCGTTGTTTCCGCCCCGAGGTCCCGCCGTACGCCGGCTGGACCTGACGTTCCTGAAGGAGCGACGCATGCCCGACTCCGCCCCTCATCCCCCACGTCGACGTCGAGCGAAGCGCCTGCTCGGCGTCGTGCTCGGCACCACTGCGCTGATGATCACCTCGGCCGCAGCCGCGTACGCCGTCCCGCCGCCGCATCTCCCGCAGAACGCCGGCGGGTACGAGCAGTCGTTCTCACCGGCCTACGACTACGACACCGACGGGTGTTACGCGACGCCCGCCATCGGCTCGAACGGCACGCTCAATCCCGGCCTCAACCCGACCGGCGCTCTGAACGGCAACTGCCGGGACCAGTCCGACCTCGACAACTCCCAGACGTATGCCCGCTCGAGGTGCAACAACGGCTGGTGCGCGATCGTGTACGCCAGCTACTTCGAGAAGGACCAGGCCCTGCCCGGCAGCAGCCTCGGTGGTCACCGGCACGACTTCGAACACGTCATCTCCTGGATCAACCAGTCGACCAACCAGGTCGAGTACGTGACCACCACCCAGCATGCGAGCCAGGTGACGTACCCGCGGTCCCAGGTGCGTTTCGACGGATCGCATCCCAAGGTCGTCTACCACAAGGACGGCGCGAGTACGCACTTCTTCCGGCTCGCCAACAGCAACGACGAGCCGCCGGAGAACCACTACCACAACTGGCGGTATCCACCGCTGGTCGACTGGAACGGCTGGCCGAGCACGTCACTGCGGGACCAATTGATGAACGCCGACTTCGGCTCCGCCACGATCAAGGTGACCGACAACGGGGATCGCTTCCGGTCCCTGCTCAACAACTCCAAGCCCGCCGGAATCCCGTTCGACCCCTGGGCCTGACCTCACCGCACGTGGCTCGGTCTGACCAACTCGGACCGAGCCACGCCGCGGTCTCAGGCCAGGCCTACGGGCGTGGTCGAGGGCGGAGATATCCGGCCGATGAGGTGTTGCCAGGCTTGGTCGAGGCCGGCGGCGATGCATCCGGCCACGACAGTCTCGGTGCCGAGCACGGTCGCCTTCACGTCCGGCAGCACCGGTGCCAGCACCCGCAACTGGTCGACAACGGCGTCGAGGAAGCCCGGCGCCTGCCCGATGCCACCGCCCAGCACGATCAGCTCGGGGTCGACGACGGTAATGACGGTGCAGACTGCCTTGGCCACGAGCAGCGCCTCTTCGGCCACGACCTCCGCTGCGACCGAATCGCCGCGCGCAGCGGCCGCGAACACCTTCTCGGCCGACGATGCACCCCGTACGCCGGCACGCCTGGCGGCTCGGACCACGGCCGCGGCCGACGCCGACGCGTCGAAGCTCCCTCGTTTGCGGGCGTCCCGCGCGTCGCTGCCGCTGCCTTCGGTGAACGGTAGGTAGCTGATCTCGCCGGCCACACCGTGAGAACCGTGCCGGAGCTTGCCATCGAGCACCAGGCCCATGCCGATACCGGTGCCGACGGACACGAACGCGAAGCTGTCCACGTCGCGACCATGACCGTGCACCCGTTCAGCCAGGGCGGCCGCATCCACGTCGTTCTCGATCAGCAGCGTGGCCCCGAACCGCTCACGCAGCGCCGGCAGCACAGCCGGCGAGTCCCAGCCGGACAGGCGTCCCGTCAACGTCAGCGTGTCGCGCTTCCGGTCGTAGACGCCGGGGCTTCCGATCACGGTCTGCGTGAGCTGCGATGCGTCGATACCGGCCTCACCCAGGAGGGTCGCCGCGAGGTCCGCGAGTTCCTGGATCCGGCCGGTCGCGTCCACCGCCTTCGTCCGCACACTCAGCCGGCTGCGCGTGGTGCCGGTCAGATCCGCGATCGCGCCGCGCAGGAACTCGTGCCCGACGTCCAACGCGAGGACGAACCCTGCTTCCGGCCGAACGCCGTAGAGAAACGCGGCTGGACCAGGGACGCCGGTCCGCTGCCCTGTGGCGTGCACGAGCCCGGCGCGCTCGATGGTGCCCAGCGCCGCGGAGACTGTCGGCTTCGACAGACCGGTGAGACTGGCCAGCTCGGTCCTCGACACCGGCCCGGACCGCCGGATGTGATCCAGCAGGACCTGCTCGTTGATCGCCCTGATCAGCTGCGGTCGGGCCCCGGAGGCACCCCCGGCAACGACTGTCACGTCGATCTCCCCCTTGCGTCGCGAATTCTTAAAACAGCCGTCACAATTGGGCCTTGTGCCGACGAGATTGTTAAGTTAGTTTCCTAACGATTCTATTGGTCGGCACGTGGAGGTGCCAGTCCATGACTCGTTCGCCGGTCGTACTCGGGCTCGACTTCGGCGGGACGAAGATCGCCGTCGCGGTGGGCGATCTGTCCGGCCGGCGTCTCGGCGCCACAACCATCGACAGTATGGCCGAGGCAGGAGCCGAGGCCGCCATGGCTCGCGGCCTGGCAGCTGCCCGCGATCTGCTGGCGGAGGTCGCCCCTGAGGACGAGCTCGCGGCGGTGGGCGCGGCCACCCTCGGCATTCCGTACGACGATCGCGTCGAGCTCGCGCCGACCTTTCCCGGCTGGGGCGAGATCGCCTTCGGACAACTGGTGCGCGACGCGTTCCCCGGCGTCCCCGTCCGGCTCGGTACCGACGTGAAGGCCGCCGCCGCCGCGGAACTGCGGTGGGGTGCGCTGGCCGGCTGCGATCCGGGGATCTACCTCAATCTCGGCACCGGTCTGGCCGCGGCGATCGTGGCCGGCGGCACCGTGATCTCCGGGGCGCACGGCGCATCCGGGGAGATCGGCTACAACCTGCGCGCCGCCGCGGACGTATGGATCGCTCAACCGGAGCGCACGATCCTGGAGGACCTCGTCAGTGGTCAGGCGCTCGAGGCCACCGGCCGCGCCCGGCTGGGGCGGCCGGTGACGGCCGCCGAGGTTTTCGCGCTGGCGCAGACCCAGCCGGACGCCGCGGTGCTGACCGACGAGTTCAACCGCGAACTGGCGATGCATGTCGTCAACCTGTCCATCGCCGTCGACCCGGTCCGGATCGTCGTCGGCGGTGGACTGGTCGGCTCCTGGGATCGGATCGCCCCCGGGCTGCGCCAGGCACTCGACGCGGCGGTCCCCTTCCCACCGGAGTTGACGGTGGCCCGATTTCCGGAGGCGCCGCTGGTCGGGGCACTGGCCCTGGCCGTCGAGGCCGCCGGCGTCGTCCTCGGTGAGGAGGCGTTCGCATGACCGGCTCGTGCCGCTGACGAGCCCGCCAACCAGTCGTCCGGGCCAGCCGCCGTACGGCGAAGACCCGGAGTTCGAGGAGTGAAAGGCAGAGACGATGAGGGGCATCAAGCGTATCGCCGTCACCGCGGTGGCGATCGGCGTACTGGCCGCCGGATGTGGTGGCGGCAGCAAGCCGGTCGGGGACGCCGCGTCGAGTAATCCGCCGGCCTCGCCCGGCAGCAGCGGTCAGGGGTCGGGTGCCTTCAAGAAGGGTGGCACCGTCACGATCGCCAACGTGGGCGGGCAGACCTGGCCGTGCCAGTTCAACCCGTTCAACCCGTCGGTCAACCAGGTGGCACTCGGCTTCGTCTACGAGCCGCTGACCTTCGTCAACGTGCTGAAGGACGGTGGCACCACGCCGATGCTGGCCAGCGGCTTCAGTTGGTCGCCGAAGAAGGACTCGATCGTCTTCACCATCCGCCCGGGGGTGAAGTGGAGCGACGGGCAGCCGTTCAGCGCCGAGGACGTGGTCTACACCTTCAACCTGATGAAGCAGCAGCCGGCCCTCGACCTGTACTCACTGTGGACCGGCGCCGGCCTGACCAGCGTCACCGCGGCCGGTGACAAGGTCACGCTGAAGTTCAAGGCGCCCGCCGAGCCGTACTTCTTCAACTTCGCGAACCAGGTCGGCATCGTGCCCAAGCACATCTGGTCCGCCGGTGAGGCAGCGTCCAAGCCGGCCACCTGGGCGAACCCGAAGCCGGTCGGCACCGGGCCGTTCACGGTCGCGTCCTGCACCAGCAACGTCATCTCCTACGCTGCCAACGGCTCCTACTGGCAGCCGGGCAAGCCGTATCTGGAGAAGATCCAGTACCCGGCGTACCTGGACAACAACCCGGCCAACCTCGACCTGCAGAGCGGCAAGGCGCAGTGGGGCGGCCAGTACATCCCGAACATCGAGCAGTTCTACAAGGCGAAGTCGCCGGACAACAACTACTGGTTCCCGCCGACCGCGAACGTGGCGATCGTCCCGAACCTCGACCCGTCGCACAAGGCGACCAGCAACCTGGCGGTCCGGCAGGCGATCGCCTACGCGATCGACCGCGAGCAGATCTCCAAGATCGGTGAGAGCGGCTACCAGCCGGCCGCGAACCAGACCGGTGTGGTCACGCCGACCTTCGACAAGTACTTCGACAAGGACGCGCTGACGGCCGCCGGGTACGACAAGCCGAACCCGGACAAGGCCAAGCAACTGCTGGAGAGCGCGGGCTACTCAGCGTCCAACCCGCTCAAGCTCACCGTCATCACGGTCACCGGCTACACCGACTGGGACGCCTCGCTGGCGGTCGTCAAGGAGCAACTCGCGGCTGTCGGCATCGAGCTGACCATCTCGGACCTGCAGCAGCAGTCGTACAACCAGAAGCTCTTCACCGGTGACTACGACCTGGCCTACTCCAGCCAGTCCGGCGGCCCCACGCCGTACTACGAGCTGCGGCAACTGCTGTACTCGAAGAACAGCGCCCCGATCGGCCAGCAGGCCAGCAGCAACTACGAGCGCTACCTCAACCCCGAGGTGGACAAGCTGTTCGACCAGTACGCGAGTGCCGACCCGGACACCCAGGTCAAGCTGATCAAGCAGATCTCGGGGTTCATGATCAAGGACGTGCCGGTCATCCCGACCACCGAGTCGGTCAACTGGTACCAGTACAACACCAAGGACATCGGCGGCTGGCCGACGCAGGAGGACCCCTACGCCCAGCCGGCGCCGTACAACATCCCCGACGTCGGCCAGGTCGTCGCGAACCTGTACTCGAAGTCGGCGCAGAAGTAAGGGAGACCTGTCCGTGATGGTGAGCACGAGGAGCTGGTGTCCGTGAGGTTCCTGATCCGTCGCCTGGGTTTCTTCGTGCTCACCCTCTGGGCGGCCATGACGCTGAACTTCTTCATCCCGCGGATGATGCCCGGCAGCCCCGAGCAGGCGCTGCGGGAACGGTTCAGCAAGAGCGGCTCGGTCGTCTCACCGGAGCAACTGCGCACCGTGCTGGCCGAGTTCGGCTTCGATCCGGACAAGAACATCGCCCTGCAGTACGGCGAGTACCTCAAAGCGATGGTCACCGGGCACTGGGGCGTGTCGATCGGGAGCAGCCTCGGGGTCCCGGTGACCACGTTGATCGGGGACGCATTGCCGTGGACGGTGGGCCTGGTCGGCATCGCGACCGTCCTGGCGTTCGTCGTCGGCAGCTTGATCGGCACGATCTCCGGCTGGCGGCGCGGCGGGGTGATCGACGGCATCGTGCCGCCGCTCTTCATCGTCACCTCGGCACTGCCCTACTTCTGGGTGGCGCTGCTGCTGATCTCATTGTTTGCGATCGGCAACAATCCGGTCCTGCCCAACGACTTCAACTACGACCACAACCTGACGCCGGGGTTCAACGCGGAGTTCATCGGCAGCGTGATCGAGCACGGCATCCTGCCGGCCGGCACGATCCTGATCACCGCCGTCGGCGGCTGGATCCTGACCATGCGCAACAACATGGTGACCACGCTGGCCGAGGACTACGTCCGGATGGCCCGGGCCAAGGGCATCCCGAACCGGCGCATCATGTTCGGCTACGCGGGCCGCAACGCCTTCCTGCCCAACCTGTCCGGATTCGCGATGTCACTCGGTTTCGTCATCTCCGGCACGATCCTGGTCGAGTACGTCTTCAACTACCCCGGCCTGGGCTACATGTTCTACAACGCCACGGTGAGCACGGACTATCCACTGCTGCAGGCCCTGTTCCTGCTGGTGACGCTGGCCGTGCTGATCTGTGTCCTGCTCTGCGACTTCGCGGTGTTCCTGCTCGACCCGCGAGCCCGGACGAAGGGGTAACCAATGAGTGCGATCGTCGCAGGTACCGCCGCGCCGGCACCGAGTGCGGCCCGCCGCCCGCGGGGCGGCCTGTTGCGTGCCATCCTGCACAACCGCAAGGCCATGCTCGGCGCGGCCCTGCTCCTCCTGTTCGTTCTGCTCGCCGCGTTCCCGCAGCTCTTCGTCCCGGGGCTGCACGGTGATCCCCGGGCGATCGGCGACACGCCATTGGCGCATCCCTCGGCCGACCACTGGCTCGGCACCACCGGCCTCGGCCAGGACGTGTACGCCGAACTGATCTACAGCACCCGGGAGTCGCTGATCATCGCGGTGGTCGTGGGTCTCGGCGCCACCTTCCTGTCGGTCATCATCGGCGTCTCGGCCGCCTATCTCGGCGGTATCGCCGACGACGGGCTGTCGATGATGACGGATGTGTTCCTGGTGCTGCCGACGTTCCCGCTGATCATCGTGCTGGCGACGTACGCCGGTAAGGGCAACCTGACCGTGATCATCTTCGTGCTGATCCTGACCGGCTGGTCGTACGGCGCCCGGCAGATGCGCGCGCAGGCGCTGTCCCTGCGCAACCGTGATTTCCTCGAGTCGGCCCGGGTCCGGGGTGAACGCCGGTCGTACATCATCGTGGTCGAGGTGCTGCCGACGATGATCTCCCTCATCGTCGCGAACTTCCTCGGCGCCGCGCTGTACGCCGTACTGACCGCAGCCGGACTGCAGTTTCTCGGGCTCGGCGACCCCAACTCGCTGAGCTGGGGCACGATGCTCTACTGGGCACAGAACCAAGGTGCCCTGGTGAACGGACTCCCCGCGTGGGCACTCTCGCCAGGTCTGGCGGTCGCCCTGCTCGGGGTTTCCTTCGCCCTGCTCAACTACGCGTTCGACGAGATCAGCAACCCCGCGCTGCGGCCGGTTCGGAGGCGACGTGCACGGTCACATTGAGGGCAAGCCCATTCTTGAGGTGCGTGATCTCACCGTCGAGTACGACACCGGCGATCGTCCGGTCGTCGCGGTCGACGCGGTGGATCTCGACGTCCATCCCGGTGAGTTCGTCGGTGTGGTCGGCGAGTCGGGCTGCGGCAAGTCGACGCTGTTGTTCGCGATCGCGCAGCTGCTGAGTCCACCGGCCGCCATCACCAGCGGAACCGTGCGGTTCCAGGGCCAGAACCTCGTCGCCATGAGCGAGAAGAAGCTGGCCGCCTTGCGCTGGCGGGACTTCTCCGTGGTGATGCAGAGCGCGATGAACGCGCTCAACCCGGTGACGAGCATCGGCAGTCAGTTCAGCGACGCGATCAGGGCGCACGACGAACCGGTGACCGACGAGCGCCCGGCCGAGGTGCTGCGGCTGGTCGGCATCGACCCGATCCATCTCAAGAGCTACCCACACCAGCTCAGCGGCGGGATGCGGCAACGGGCCATGATCGCGATGGCCCTGCTGTTCACGCCCGACCTGATCATCATGGACGAGCCGACGTCAGCCCTCGACGTCGTGGCCCAACGGTCGCTGATGGTGCAGATCAAGGAGCTGCAGCAGCAGCTCGGCTTCGCGGTCGTCTTCGTCACCCACGACATGTCCCTGATCAGCCACTTCTCCGACCAGCTCGTGGTGATGTACGCCGGTCAGACGGTCGAGCTCGGAGCCACTCGTGCGGTCTTCGATCATCCGGCGCATCCGTACAGCAAAGGACTGCTCGACGCGTTCCCGTCGATTCGCGGACCGAAGGTTCCGCTGACCGGCATCCCCGGGAGCCCGCCCAACCTCGCCGACCCGCCGACCGGCTGCCGCTTCCATCCCCGCTGCCCGGAGGCATTCGCCGACTGTCCGAAGGTCGAGCCTGAGCTGTACCAGGTCGGTGCTGTGCAGGCCCGCTGTCTGCTGCACGCTCCGGGCCAGAAGCAACCGGCGGAACCCGTGCGGGAGGCGACATCATGACCGATCTGAGCATCGAACCGATCTCATCGACCGACCCCGAGGCCGCGCCGCTCATCGAGACCAGGAAGCTGACCCGTCACTTCCGGGTCGGCCGCGGTCTCTCCCGCAAGATGCTGCACGCCGTCGACGACGTCGACCTCACCATCGGCCGGCAGGAGATCGTCGCGCTCGCCGGAGAGAGCGGCAGCGGCAAGAGCACCATCGCCCGGCTGCTCGCGGGCGTCTACACCCCGACCAGCGGCGAGATCTACTACCAGGGCGCGGCGCTGTCGAGTATGCGATCGCGCCGAGAGCAGTTGGCCTACCGCAGCGACGTACCGATGGTGTTCCAGGATCCGTTCAGCTCCCTCAATCCCGCCTTCCGCGTCTCCCACGGCATCCTGCGCAGCCTCAAGCTGCACCGTGGCGACCTGACGCGTTCACAGCGGTACGACGAAGCCGAACGAGTCGTCGAGGAGGTCGGGCTGTCCCCGGCCGGCGACATCATGCACCGCTACCCGTACGAGCTCAGTGGCGGTCAACGACAGCGCATCGGCTTCGCCCAGGCCTTGGCGCACAAGCCCAAGCTGATCCTGGCCGACGAGCCGGTCTCGATGCTCGACGTGTCGATCCGCATCGGCCTGCTCAACCTGATGGCGGAACTGCGCAGATCGGCCGGAGTGTCGTTCCTCTACATCACCCACGACATCGCGAGCGCCCGCTACGTCGCCGACCGCCTCGTCATCATGTACGCCGGTCACATCGTAGAGTCCGGCCCGACCGAGTCGGTACTGGCCAACCCCAAGCACCCCTACACCGACCTGCTGCTCGGAGCGGTGCCCGACCCCCGCGCGCCACTCACCGTCGGCATCGAAGGCGACACCGGTGAGCCGCCGAAGGTCATCGACCCCACCCCCGGATGCCGGTTCCGCTGGCGCTGTCCCCTTGTCGTCGACGAGTGCCACCGCACCACCCCCACCCTCCGCCTCCTCGGCGACAACCACAACGCCGCCTGCCACGTCGCCCAACCAGATCCCGGTCAGTCCGAACCGGCGGACGTCAAACCTTGAGGTCCGCTGCGTAGGCCTCTTCGAGGGCTTCGTCCCAGGGCTCGGATTCTGCGGCGAGGGAGTCGAGGACTGTTTCGGGTCGGGTCGCGCCTGAGACCACCGACAACACGGGCGACGAAGCCAGCAGGGCGCGTAGTTGCAGGCGTTGCAGTGAGACGCCGCGCGCGCTCGCCATGGCCGCCAGCCGTGGCGACGGAACCGCGGCGGAGGGTCGCAGGGGTGAGTAGGCGAAGAACGGCACCTCGTTGGCTTCGCACCACGCCAGCACGTCGAGCGACTCACGTCCCATGGCGCTGTGGTGATTCTGTACGGCGTCGATGCGAGCGACTGCGGCCGCCCGCTCGAGCGCAGCCACGCTGACATTCGACACACCGATCCGGGCCAGCTTTCCCTCGTCACGAAGGGCCGCGAGAGCTGAAACGCCCTCCTCGACAGGCTGTTCGGCGAGATCGACCCGGTGCAGGTAGTAGAGATCGAGCCGCTCGCGACCGAACACCTGAAGGCTCGTCTCGACGTCGGATCGAATCCGGTGCGCGCTGATGTCCGCATCCCACGTGGTCGCGCCGGTGCGCGAGTGACCTCCCTTCGTGCCGACGATCGCGCTCGTCCCCTGGGCGGCCTCCGCGGCCAGCTCTTCCCCGTACAGAGGCGCATCGACCTTGGCGTACGCACGCGCGGTGTCGAGGATCGCCGTACCGGCGGCGATGCCGGCTCGGATCGTTGCCAGATCAGCCGACCGGTTCCGCGGTGCGAACGAGAAGCCGGCAACCCCGAGTGCAACGCGCCCGACGTGTTCCTTCATCCTGCGTCCTTCCCAGGCTCCAAGCTGCGGGGCGAGCCCGTCACTGGATCGACTTGGTGTGACTGCCGGTGGTGCTTTCGCGGATTATCAGCTGGTAGGAGGCCTGCTGATCGGAGACCTGGTAAGAGGTTCCTGTGGTGAGGGCGGTGAGCTGGGCGTCGAGGGACGCGACTGCCATTCTGGCGATGGCGGAGCGGTCCGGGGAGATCGTGGTCAGGGTTGGAGTGGCTGCGCGGCCGTAGGGGATGTCGTCGAAGCCGACTACGGCTACGTCGTCGGGGACGCGGAGGCCGTGGGTCTGCAGGGCACGGATGACGCCGAGTGCGACCCAGTCGGTCACGCAGAAGACGGCGTCCGGTGGGCTCCCGGGATTCTCTGCGAGGAGCTCGGCCATCTGCCGCTCCCCCTCCTCGCCGAGGTTGCTCCGGATCGGCTTGATCCAGTCGGCCCGCTCGGGCAGCCCGGCCGCCCGCAACGCCTGACGGTAGCCGCGGAGCCTCGGGTGCCGACGATCGGTGGGACTCGAGCCGATCAGCGCGATCCGCTGACGACCAGTGTCGATCAGATGTTGGACGGCGGTCTGCGCGGCAGCCACGTTGTCGATCGCGACATGCTGGACCAGGCCCTGGTAGTTCCGCTCCCCCAGCATCACGAGCGGCGTCCGGTCGGTGCGCTCGCGCAGCTCCGCCGGACCGATCCGCTGCGAGCTCAGGATCAGTCCATCCATCCGCTGCGGGAAGTGCCCGGCCAGGGCGTCCCGCTCGACGGTCGGATCACCGGCGCTCTGCTGGATCAGCACAACCCAGTTGCTGCGCGCCGCGGCCTCCAGGACCTGCCCGGCGAGGGCGGCGAAGTACGGCATGTCCAACTGCGGAACGACCAGCGCGATCATGCCGGCCCGGCCGAGCGCGAGGTTGCGGGCCGACAGGTTCGGACGGTAGCCGATCTCCTCGATCGCGGCCTGGACCCGGGCCCGCATCTGCGGTGACACGTGCTCGAAGTCGTTGATCACGTTCGAGACGGTCTTCATCGAGACACCGGCGCGAGCGGCGACGTCAGCCAGCCGCGGTCTGGTGGTCACAGTCGCCGTCCTCCGCCGTTCACGCCGAACAGATTACTTCAGCCCGGAGGTGGCGAGCCCTTCGACGATCCGGCGCTGGAAGAACACGAACGCCGCCAGCACCGGCACCATCGTGACGATGCTCATCGCGAACATCTGCCCCCACTCGGACTGACCGGACGCGTCCAGGAAGCTCCGCAGCGCCAACGGCACCGTCAGCTTGGCCGGATCGGACACATAGATGAGTGCGGTGAAGAAGTCGTTGTAGCTCCAGATGAACGAGAAGATCGCCGTCGTCACCAGGGCCGGCCGCAGCAGCGGCAACACGATCCGCAGGGCCGCTGCTCCGAAGCCGAACAGGGTCCTTCGAGTGATTCCAGCCATCGTGCGCCTCCAGGGTGCGCGGGTCAGGCCCAGCGCCAGTTGTGCTTCGTCGTCTTCGGTACGTAGGCCCCGGCCGGCAGGTCGTCGGCGACGCGGATCAGCCAGCGCAGCAAGGTGGCTTGGAGCGCGTCCAGCACGTCATGGTGGGCGGGGTCGTCGGACAGGTCGACCAGCTCGGCCGGATCGGCACGGAGGTCGAACAGCCTTCGCTGGCCGCAGTCGTCCACGATCAGCTTGTGGTGGCCGCTGACCACCATGCGTTCGCCACCGCTCTGGGTGACGCTGTTCAGTTCGTCGTACGTCGAACCGTCGTACGCGAAATGCAGTTCCGGGCGGTCGTGCTCGTCGTACGACATACCGCCGTATCCGAGCTCGGCGTACATGCTGCCGAACTCGGCCTCGGGTCCGATCTCGCCGGCGAGCAAGGGCGCGAGGCTCCTTCCCTGTACACCGTTCGGGACGTCGGCGCCGACCACCTCGCAGACCGTCGGCAGTAGATCGACAAGAGACACCAGCTCCTCGCGGTGCCCCGCCTCCACGCCGGGTCCGCTGATCACGAACGGGATCCGCATCAGCGCATCGGACATGCCGGCGCCCTTGCGCTGCAGGCCGTACTCCCCCACGTAGTCGCCGTGATCGCTGACGAACACCACCAGCGTGTCGTCGAGCCGATCTCCGATGCCGGCCAACAGGCGGGCGATCTGGTCGTCGATCAGCCGCAGCATGCCGAGGTAGTTGGCCCGGTATCTTCGCCAGACGTCGTCGTACCCCGGTCTCTTCGCGGTGGTCAGTTCGTGCAGCCAGCGATAGCGCCAGCCGAGATCCGGGATCGCCTCCGGCCCGGCCAGGCGATCGGGTACGTCGGCTTCGGCGAACAGGCTGAAGTACGGCTCCGGTACCTGGTACGGGTTGTGCGGCTCGGGCAACGACACCCACAGGAAGAACGGATCCTCCTCGGACGTCGTGGCCAGCGCGTCGAGTGCGCCGGACACGATCCGGTACGGCAACTGCGCCTCGACCGGGTACGGCGTCGGCTCGGACGACACACCGTGGTTGAGATCGTGCAGCCAGCGGTCGAAGGCGGCCTCGGTCGCGGATGCGGCCGGGCCGTGGTCGTGCATGAACGGCCCGTGGAACGTGTCGAAGTCAGCGGCGTCGCGATGCATGTGCGGCTTCCCCGCGAAGTGCAGTGAGTAACCGCAACCTCGGAGCACGTCCAGCAGATCGTCGGCGTAGTACGCGTGCTGCGCCGTACTGTTCTGCCGCACCCGGTGAGCGGTTGGGAAGCGGCCGGTCAGCAGGCTGGTCCGGGCCGGCACGCAGGCGGGATAGCTCGTGTACGCCCGGTCGAAGGTCGCGCCCGCAGCCGCGATCCGGTCCAGACAGGGCATCGTGTCCAGCCCGAACCCGGATCCAGCAGTGAAACCGGCCCGATGCTGGTCGGTCATCAGCAACAGGATGTTGGGGCGGCTCGTCGACATGGCCGCGACCTTACAGCGCTGTAAATCCAATGTCTACAGCGCTGTAAACCGTGAGTGCCAGCGCGATCAGTCCGTGAGGGTGAAGGACAGGAGGGTGATGCTGTGCGGGGGGAAGGTGTAGGTCGGCGCGGACCACTCGATCACGCCACGGTCCCGCAGGGCGACGTTGTCCGGGGCGCTGAGGGTGTTCGAGGCGAGGACGTCGTCGACATCCGCGCCCAACTCCTTGACCGCCACCCGCGTCGGCAGCGCGCCATGACTGCCGTTCAGGGACAGGTCGGCGCGGATCGCCGCGGACCGATGGCGATTGATCACTGCGAGTCGGAGTGAGCTGCCGTCCTCGGTCTGTGCCGCGGAGACGTCGAGATCCGGCACCGTGGCCGGACGAGTGCGGAAGTCGCCGCGATGGTCGCGATCGTCACCTTGCCGTACGTCGGCCAGTCGACCGGACGACCGAACGTCGGCCGCCAGCGCGATCGGGCCGAGGTGGTTCTGATAGAGGTCCCAGACGTGGTACGTCGCCGCGCGGACGGCACCGCCTGGACGGGCAACGATCACACCGTTCGCGTTCAGCAGGTTGACGGTGTTGGCCATCGTGACCGGCGTCTCGAGTCCCCCGGCTCGGTGCAGGGCATGGAAGACACCGGCGTAGAACAGTGCGTCGGCCAGCGTTCTCGGGCTCCAGCGGTTGACGCGGCGCGACGGGCCGGTGGACAGACCGGCGACGTCGCGATCGGCCGTTCCGCCATCGTCCGACGGCAAGGGATCGGGCCACTCAGCTGGTTCGACGTGGCGGATGTTCCACTCGTCCAAGGCCAGACCGAGTGGGCGCTCGCGGCCGTGGCGGGCGGCCAGTTCGCCGACCAGGTCGGCGTACTCGACGATCTGCTGCTCGAAGTAGAGCGGTTGGGCAACGATCGCGTCGTACTCGGCGACGCCGTCCACGAGTTGTGTGGTCGCGCCGTACAGATGGAAGGAGAGGTAGTCGACCATGTTGCCGACGGCCCCGATCACTGTGTCGGTCCAGCCCTGCCGGTCGTCGGTCAGGCCGACGGCGACGAACTTCAGCGACGGGTCCACGGCTCGCATGAAGCGTGCGTGCTCGACGGCGTCCGCGGCGTACGCCTCCGCGCTGCGGTGTCCCATCTGCCAGCGCCCGTAGACTTCGTTGCCGAGTCCCCAGTACTTCACGCCGTACGGCTCGGCGTGGCCGTTGCGAGCGCGCTGCCGCGTGTAGTCGGTGTCGCCGCCGTAGTTGGTGTACTCGACCCAGCGGACCGCATCGTCCACGCTTCGGCAGCTGTGCGCGAGGTACGGCTCGGTTCCGACCTCGGCGCACCAGGCGAGGAACTCGTCGGTGCCGAAGTGGTTGCTCTCCTCCTCGCCCCACGCCAGTTCCAGCCGGCGCGGCCGCGAGTCCCGCGGCCCGATGCCGTCCTCCCAGCGGTACGGCGACGTGAAGTTGCCACCGGGCCAGCGCACGATCGGCAGGCCGAGCTCCTGGCAGAGCTTGATCACGTCGGTGCGCAGACCGTTGCGGGCACCGTCGCCGTCGTACGCCAGCGGCGAGCCCTCGTCGAACACGCCGCCGTCGATGTTGCCGAAGAAGGCGGACTCCAGGAAGTGCCCGTAGATCAACGGGTCGATGGCGTGCCGCCGGTCCCGGCGGATGTCGATCGTGGCAGTGGGGAGGTCGGAAGTCACGGTCGGGTCGTCTCCTCGTCCAGGTCGCTCAGGGCCGTGTCATAGGTCTTCGCGCCGACCTCGAACATCGACGTCATCCAGTGGTAGAAGTTGTCCCCGCGCTCGCGGAGTACGTCGTACAGGCGGCCCATCAACGCGCGACGTACGGCGGCCAGCTCGGGGTGGTCGTAGCGGTTCTGCAGCTCGTCCGGATCGGCGCGCAGGTCGTACAACTCGTTCACGTCAGCCGGGTTGACGACCAGCTTGTAGTCCTCGGTGCGGATCATCCGCTGCGGGTACGGAAAATGGTGGCCGTGGAACTCGGCGACCACTTCTGCCGGCCAGTCGTCCGGCCGCGACCCGGCGATGAGCGGCAGCAGCGACCGGCCCTGGTAGTGCGCGGGCACCTCGACGCCGGCCAGCTCCACGAAGGTCGGCGTCAGGTCGGTCAAAGTGGCGAACGCGTCCTGGACCTGCCCGGCCGGAGAGCCGGGTACGCGGGCGATCAACGGCACCCGGTAGATGTCGTCGTACATCGCAGGGCCCTTGTCATGCAGGCGATGCGCGCCGGTGAACTCACCATGGTCGGCGGTGAACAGTACGGCGGTGTCGTCGGCGAGCCCGAGTTCGTCGACCACTGCCAGGATCCGGCCGACCTGCTCGTCGATCAGCGTGACGTAACCCCAGTACGCCGCGATCAGCTCGCGCCATCGGTCCGGTCCGACGCTGTCGAACGTCCAGTGCGACGAATAGTGCTGTTGGACCCGCGGCTTGTTCGCGAACGTCTCCGCGATCGAGACCGGTAGCTCGACCCGATCGACGTCGTACCGGTAGTAGTACTCCTCGGGAAGCAAGTACGGCAGGTGCGGGCCGAACCAGTTGCACGTCAGGTAGAACGGGCGCCCGTCCTCGGCGTACCGGCGAAGCTGCTCGATCGTCCGCTCGGCCAGGAAGTACTCGAACGTGGCCTCCACCGGTTGCTCGAGGATCCCGGCCAGGAGATTCCCCGGCTCACCGTTGGCGAACGTCCCCCGCACCGGCGATCGTACGGCGAACTCCGGGTAACCGTGCTCGGCCAGGTACTGGCGATAGTCCGGGTGCTGCACCGCGTTGCCCCAACCCGGATAGTGCTCACCGTCGTACCCGAAGTCGGCCGGTCCCTTGACCTTGCCGACATGCCACTTGCCGATGTGGCCGAGCTGATAGCCGGCCTTGTGCAGGTACTGCGAGAACGGCGGGAACGCGTCGTCGTCGAGTTCCTCTCGATATCCGACGTTCCGCTCGTAGTTCGCCAGCAGGGTGTGCCGGTAAGGGAGGACACCAGTTTGCAGCGTGGCCCGGGCGGGTGTGCAGATCGCGGTCGGGGTGAACCCGTTCGTGAACCGGCTCCCGCCGGCGGCGAGAGCGTCCAGCGCGGGTGTCTCGCACACTTGGTTGCCGTAGCAGCCCAGGGTGTCCAACCTGTGCTGGTCGGTCATGAGCAGCAGGATGTTCGTGGGCGCGCTCACTGCTTCACCGCGCCGGCCAGGCTCTCCACGAACTGCCGCTGCAGCAGTACGAAGACGGCGACGACCGGAGCGAGCGACAGCACCGCCGCGGCGGCCATGCCGGCCCAGTCGGTGTCGTGCTCGCCGACGAACGCGGACATGCCGACGGCCAGCGTGCGCAGCTCGGGGTGGCTGAGGGTGAAGACGAGCGGCAGCAGGTAGGCGTTCCAGGCGGCCAGGAACTGCAGGATGAAGACGCTCACCGTGATCGGCTTCGCCAGCGGAAGCATGATCCGGAAGAAGATGGTCAGCGGTCCGGCGCCGTCCATCCGGGCGGAGTCCTCCAGGTCCTTCGGGATGGTGCGGAAGAACCCGGCGTACAGCAGGGTCGCCGCCGCGTGCCCGCCCGCGCCGAGCCCGAGGATGACACCGACATGTGAGTTCAGCAGATGCAGCTGGTCGGTCAGCTGGGTCACCGGGATGATCGTGTAGCCCTCGGGCAGGAAGAACGTCACCAGGAACACACCGATCAGGACCTTCTTGCCGACGAAGTCGTACCGGCCGAGCACGTAGCCGGCCAGCGCGCTGCGCAGGATCACCAGCACGACCGTGCCCAGCGTGATCAGGACCGTGTTCAGCATGTACGACGAGAAGCCGACCTCCGACCAGGCGCGGCTGTAGTTCTCCCAGACGGGCGCCTCGGGCAACAGATTGAGACCCTTCGAGAAGATCTCCGGCCCGCTCTTCAGCGAGGCCGACACCAACCACAGGAACGGATAGATCCAGACCGCGCACAGCAGCGCCAACCCGGTCCCGGTCAACCAGCGTGAACTTCTCGTCGCGATCATGTCATCGCCTTTCTCGCGGCGCGGATGCCGAGCGCCTGGCCGACCGCCAGCACCATGGTGAGCAGGCCGAACAGCACCGCTGCCGCGGAGGCGTAGCCGAGCTGCGGCACCGTCGCACCGAACGCGGTTCGGTAGATGTAGACCTCGACGACTTCGGAGGAGAACGCCGGTCCGCCGCCGGTCAGCGTCATGACCAGGTCGAAGACGTTCAGCGCGCCGACCATGTCGATCAGGGTGATCACCACCAGGAACGGAACCAGCAGCGGCAGCGTGACATGGCGGAACTCCTTCCACGGGCCCGCACCGTCGACCCGCGCCGCTTCGTACAGCTCGGACGGAATCGTCTGCAGGGCGGCCAGCCAGTAGATCAGCGTGATACCGAGCCACTTCCACACCCACACCCCGATGACGCTGTAGAGCGAGAGGCCGGACGAGCCGAGGAAGTCGACCGGGCTGTCCACCAGCGCGGACTTCACCAAGGCCAGGTTGACCGGCCCGCCGGCGTCGAGGATGAGGGTGAACACGACTCCGACGATCGCCCCGGTGGTCACCACCGGCAGGAACAGCAACGTCCGGAACAAGCCGCGCAACGGCGTCGTCGGCTTGTTCAGCACGATCGCCAGCAGCAGGGCCAGACCGACCCGCAGCGGTACGGCGATCGCCAGGAAGACCAGCGAGTTGCCGAACGCGTTCCAGAACAGGTCGTCGGCCCAGAGCAGCTCGAAGTTCGCGAACCCGATGAAGGTGCCGGCGTCCGCGAACCCGGGCCAGTCCAGGAACGCGTACCACCAGCTGGCGACCAGCGGGTAGACCGTGTACGCGCCGTACCCGAGCACCGTCGGAAGCAGGAACAGGTAGATCCACCAGTCGTCCCGCATCCGCCGCCAGACGGTACGACGTGGCGGCCGGGACGGCGGCGTCTCACGCCGTACCGGCGGGGCCGTCGTCGTGGTCATTTGTACTGCGCCTGCGTGTAGTCCTTGCCAGGCTCCCAGTTGTCGAAGACCCAGTCGGCCTCGCTGACCTCAGCCCCCTTCTTCTTGGCCGCGCCGATCGCCCGTTCGCGCTCGGCCTTGGCCTTGTCGGCGTACTGCTTGAAGGCTGCCTTGTAATCCTTGATCGAGCCGGTCAGCACCGCCTGGACGATCTCGCCCGGATCGGGGTGGACGTCGCGCGTCTCGGCCAGCACCTTGGCCACCGCACCGTTGCGCACCTCGGGCACCGGTGCCGTCCGGACGTCCTGCTTGAAGTACTCGATGTTCTTCTTGTACGCCGGATGCACGTCGGCCTTCTCGACCATGTCGACGAGGATCGGCGGCTGGTCCATCCGGGCCGCCAGCAGCGTGGCGAACTCCGGGGTCGCCATCGCGCCGAGCACGCCGGCTGCGGTCTTCGGGTTCTTCGCCTGGTCCGACACCCAGAACGAGCCGGACGGCGGACCGACGTACACACTCCCCCGCTGCGCCGACGGCGCCGGCAGTTGCCAGGCGGCGATTCCTCGTTCGACGGCAGGTGATTCCTCGACCATCAGGCCACCGATGAACCACGGTCCCCAGGGGAACAGCGCCGCCTCACCCGCCGCCCAGCGTGCCCGCGCGTCCCGCGGTCCGAGCGAGGACGAGGCGGGATGCAGCACCCCGTCGCTCTTCAGCGCCAGCAGGAACTCCATCGCCTGGTAGAACGGCTCGGAGGCGATGGCGATCTCGCCCGTCTTCCAGTCGGTCAGGCCGGGCGCGCCACCGATCTGAGCCAGCGCGATCAACTTGCCGGCCAGATAGTCGGTGTCCTTCATCGGCAGCAGCAGACCGTGGACCGAGTCCGGGGTCTTCTGGTCGATCGTCCGTACGGCGGTGCGGTAGTCGTCCCAGGTCGCCGGCGACTGCTCGGGATCGAGGCCGGCCTGCTTCACCAGGGCGGTGTTCACCCAGGAGGTCGAGTCGTGCCACTGACCGCTGAAGATCGGGAACGTGTACAGCTTCCCGTCGAAGCGGTGGATCCCGTCGTACACGTAGTCCTTCAGCGGCGTGCTGTCGATGTCGAAGAAGTCGCCGATCGGCTGGAACCAGCCGTTCGCGACCAGCGCGGCCGAGCTGCCGGTCAGGCCGGCTGTCGAGTGCACGTCGGGCAGCTGGTTGCTGCGCCGGGCGAGTTGCAGCGCCTGACCGAGGTCGGGCGCATCCAGCTGCCGCCGCCGCACGGTCACGTTCGGGTGTTCCTTGGTGTAGTCGGCGAAGAGGCCCTTCTCGAAGAGCTCGGTCAGCGGCCGGAACTGATCCCACCACTGGACCGTGACAGGACCCGAAGGCTCCGCCGCCGGCGCGTTCGCCTGCTCGGCCGACTGACCGCCTCCGGTGCAGGCGTTGAGGATCGGTACCCCGAGGGCAAGGCCGCCGACAGTGCGGAGAAGCTGGCGGCGGGACGGGCGATTCGTGGTCGGTGTGCTCATGGTGAGCTGCCTCCTCAACCGATGTCGTGGGCCTGGTCCTCCGGCGAGGGACCAGGGGCGGTGGCCGGGTAGCCGGCCAGCAGGGCCGAACGACGAAGCACCAGGGCGATCCCGCCGCGGGCCGCGTCGTCGTGCCCGAGGACCGCCGGTGCGATGCGCAAGTGCCGGCGGACCTGTGAGTGTGTGTACTGCCGGAGAGCCGCCCGGAGCGGACGCAACAGCTGATCGCCCGCGTCCGCCAGCTCGCCACCGATGACGACCGTGTCCGGGTTCACCGTGTTGCAGGCCGCCGCCAAAACCTCCCCGATGCGGGTGCCGGCGTCGTCGATCACCCGCCGAGCGGTCTCATCCCCCGCGTCGAGCCGCCGCAGGAACTCGTCGAAGCGCCGTACGCCGCTCTGCTCGAGAACCGCCGCCAGCGACACGTACCGCTCGAGGCATCCACGGCCACCACACGCGCAACGCGGCCCGCTCCTGTCGACGCTGATGTGGCCGAGCTCGCCTGCCGCGCCGCCCGCTCCTGAGAAGAGGTGACCGCCCAGGACGAGACCTCCGCCGACGCCGTACGACAATCGGAGGTAGAGGACGTCCTGCACGCCGGCGCCCGCGCCCCAGATCGCCTCGGCGAGCGCGGCCAGCCGGGTGTTGTTGTCGACGTACACCGGCACTCCGAACCGCTCGGCAAGACCGTCGCGGACCAGTGCGGTCCGCGAGACACGGCTCGGGTGTGGGTGATCCCCGGTCTCGGAGACGGGGCCGACGACACCCACTCCGACACCGGCCAGCGCGCTGAGTGAGATCTCCTGGCGTGCGGTCAGCTCGTCGACGAGTGCGAGTGCGAGATCGAGTCGCCGTCCCCAGGGTGTGCGTTCCGAGCAGGCGATCCCTTCGGAGGCGACCACCTCGTGCGCGACGTTCGCGACGGTGACCTGGATCCGGCGATGACCGAGATCCATGCCCAGGGCCAGCCCGCCGGCGGCGTTCAGGGTGAGCACGGAGACCGGACGACCGCGCCCCCGGACTGCTTCCCCGTTGGCCGTGGTCTCGGTGATCGCCTGCTTGGCCAGCAGGTCCTGCACGATGGACGACAGCGTCGCTCTCGACAGGTTGGCCTGGTCGGCCAGCTGTGCACGCGTCAGCGCTCCCTGCGCGCGCAGCGCGGCGAGCACCCGCTCCTCGTGGGTCTCACGAAGCAGACGGAGAGGTCCGGCGGATTCCTTGGTCACGGCAGACGACTCTGGCCGTCCTGATTATTTCTGTCAAGAGCCCGGATTTAATCACCGTCGATTTATTCTGGACTCTTGACGTTAACGAACGGGCGATCGAGACTGACGTTCATGCCCCGTCCCAACGTGCTGCTCATCTGTACCGATCAGCAGCGGTTCTCCGCCTTGGGCGCCTACGGCAACGACGAGATCGAGACCCCGAACCTCGACCGGCTCGCGGCGCAGGGTGTGCTGTTCGAGAACTGCTATGTCCAGAACCCGGTGTGCGGACCGTCGCGGGCCAGTTTGATGACCGGGCGGTACGTGCACTCACACGGACTCTGGGCCAACGGTGTCGGGCTCCCGGACGCCGAGCGACTGTTCAGCAAGGATCTGGCCGATGCCGGGTACGACTGCGGCCTGGTCGGCAAGTTCCATCTCAGCGCCTGTTTCGGTGGCCGGCTCGAGAAGCGTCAGGACGACGGATTCCGGGTCTACCGCTGGGCGCACGACCCCTACCCGGGCTCGTCGGAGAACGAGTACCACCGCTGGTTGCACACAGTCCGGCCCGATCTGATCGGGGCGGAGGTCGACTACGACTCGCTGCCGACCGAGGTGCACTACAGCCGCTGGATCGGCGACCAGACGATCGAGTTCCTGACCCGCTCGCGTCAGCGCGACAAGCCGTTCCTGTTCATCGCCAACTTCTTCGATCCCCATCACGGCTTCGACGCTCCCGAGGAGTACTTGAAGCGCTACCGGGACAAGTCGTTGAGCCGCCCGGTCACAGTCGAGGACGAGCTCACCGGGAAGCCGCCGATCCAGACCGAGGCCTCGCACGCCTCGTACGCCGGGAAGGCTCGCGGCTACACGTCGTACTCGGCCGACGAGCTGCAGGAGGTCAAGGCGGCGTACTACGCGATGGTGACGCTGGTCGACGACGAAGTCGGGCGCATCCTCGACGCGCTGGACCGAGACGGACTCGCCGAGAACACGCTGGTCGTTTTCACCAGCGACCACGGGGAGATGCTCGGCGACCACCAACTCATGCTCAAGGGCCCGATGATGTACGAACAGGCCGTGCGCGTCCCGCTGCTGCTCCGATGGCCGGGTGAGCTACCTGCCGGGACTCGTTGCCGGGAGCTGGTGCAGTGGATCGACATCGCAGCCACGATCCTCACCGCCACCGGTGCCCCCTCGGAAGGGCGAGGTCAAGGTCAGGATCTGTTGCCATTGGCAACCGGCCGCGCGAGTGGCCGCGGCTGGGCACTCAGTGAGTACCGCAACAGCGGCCAACCGTACGATCCCCCGGTCCACCTCACCATGCTCCGGCGGCACCAGTGGAAGCTCGTCGTACAGCATGGGGCTCCCGCCACGGCCGGCGATCGGACCGGCGAGCTGTACGACCTGGACGCCGACCCGGACGAGCTCCGCAATCTGTGGGACGACCCCGCGCATCGCAGCGTCCGCACCGAGCTGCAGGAGTTCCTGCTCGATGTTCTCGTCGCCACCGAGGACCGCACCCAACCTCGGGAAGCCGCCTGGTAAGGGCTAGGGCACGTCTCCTAATTCCCTGCGTGCTGCGGGGAATTAAGAGACGCACCCTAGTCGTTCCCCTGCGCATTCGGTGATGGGGTATCTGTCGCCGGGGTGCCCGTTGTGGGGGTCTCGGAGGGCGGAGTACTTGACGGGGAGGTGCTCGTCGATGTCGTTCCCTGCGTGGGCACGCTCGGCGTCGTACTGCTCTGGGTGGGCGCGCTCGTCGTACTGGTTGTCGCAGTAGGCGAGGTCGGGAGCGTGGTTGGCTGAGAGGCGCTTTGCGACGGCGGCGCCGACGTGGTCGGGTTCGTGGTGCGGGGCTGGGTCGAGCCAGTCGTGGATGAAGTTCGGGTCGCGGAAGGGCTCGGCTCCGCGGTACTCGAGCTCGCCCCCGGTTGGGGAACGACATCGGTCGTCGGGGGCACTCTCGGCGCGTCGCCGTTGAGCAGGACCACAGCCAGCACAGCTCCTGTGGTCGCGAGGAGGGCGAGCACTCCGGCCAGCAGCGCCATGTTCCGCGACTGGTCGGCCGACCCCCTCGCCACGGTATTGGTCGACTCCGTCGCCTCGGTGTCAGGCGGCTCCGGCGCGCCGACCGGGACGGTCGCGATGGTCAGGGCGGGGTCTTGCTCGGCGCGCAGGGAACCGGCCGCGATCGCGGCCGCCGATGGACGGTCGGCGGGATCCTTGGCGAGCATCTGGAGCAGGACGTGCTCGAACGGGCCGGCGAGTTCCGGGCGGAGCAGACTCGGAGATTCCGGAGTTGCGTCGACGTGCTGGTAGAGAATCGCGGCCGGGTGTTCCGCTGTGAACGGCGGTTCACCGGTGACCAGGTGGTAGAGCACGCAACCCAGCGCGTAGACATCCGATGCCTTGCCGGCCTGGGCGCCTCTCGCTCGCTCGGGCGAGAGGTAGTGCGTGCTGCCGATGATCTGGCCGGTCACCGTCAGCGTGGTCGTCCCTTCCCCTGGAAGGTGAGCGATACCGAAGTCCGCGACCTTGACGGTCCCGTCCGGCGTCAGCAGCAGGTTGCTCGGTTTGACGTCCCGATGGACGACATCCTCCCGATGCGCCGCGGCCAGGCCCGCGGCGGCCTGCTCGATCAGGTCGATCGCGCGGTCCTTCGGCAGTGAGCCGTGCTGGGCGACCTCCTCGGCGAGACTCCGGCCTTCGACCAGCTCCATCACCAGGAAGAAGCCGTCGCCGTGCTGGCCGAAGTCGTACACGGACACGACGTGGGGGTCGCTCAGCCTCGCCGCGGCACGCGCCTCGCGATGGAATCGCTCGGCCGCTCGCGCAGCGTGATCGGACGGTAACAGCAACTTGACCGCGACCGGACGTCCCAATTGTTCATCGGTGGCACGGAAGACCTCTCCCATGCCGCCCCGCCCGATCGAAGGCCCCAGTCTGTATCGATTCGCCACCAGCATTCTGACCAAGGTACCCAACGCGACCACGGAGCAACCTGTCGCCCACCGGCGTCTAGAGTTGCGGGGTGATTTCGCATGTCGTGTGGGACTGGAACGGGACTCTGCTGAACGACAACGACGCTGTACTGGCCGCAGTCAACGCGGTCTGCGTCGACTTCGGCTGCGCGAGTCTCACGTGGGCCGAGTGGCAGGCGCTCTACGCGCGACCGATGCGGGTCTCCTACGAACAGATCCTGCAGCGCCCGCTCGACGACGAGGAATGGGCCCGCGTCGACAAGCTCTACCACGAGCGGTACGACGCCCTCCTGCACACTTGCGGTCTGGCGACAGGAGTACCGGCGGAACTACAGCGCTGGGCCGAGAGCGGGCGGACCCAGTCCCTGTTGTCGATGTGGTTCCACGCCCGACTCGTCCCCACGATCGACCAGTTCGGACTCACCGGCTACTTCAGCCGCATCGACGGACTGCCCGGGGACGTCGGTGGCGGCTCCAAGACCGACAGCCTGCGGCAACACCTCGAGGCACAGTCCCTGGACCCGGCGGACGTCGTACTCATCGGCGACGTCGTCGATGACGCACTCGCCGCCCAGGCGGCCGGCACCCACTGCATCCTCGTCAACACCGGCGCCATGGCCCACATCGCCCTCGAAGCCACCGGCCTACCAGTCACCAACTCCATCCAGGAAGCCCTCCACCTCCTCGACAGCTGAGGTCGGGTCAGCGGATCCCGTAGTCGTGGATCTTGCGGTAGATGGTGGCTCGGGACATTCCCAGCGAGCGTGCGGCGTCGCGTCGGTTGCCGTTGTTGTCGAGCAGGCTGCGGATGATCGCGTCGCGCTCCAGGGCCTCCAGCTGGCTGAGGCTGCGGCGGCTGATCGCCTGCAGGTCAGCCGGCAAGTCGGCCAGCATGATGACGCCGGTCCGGCGCCGGTGATGGACCACCTGCTTCAGGACCTGGTGCAGCTCAGCGGTGTTGCCCGGCCAGGCCGATCGCAGCAGCTGGTGCAGCGCTTCCGGCGAACAGCTCAGGTCGCCGTGGCTCAACTGGCTCAGGAAGAACGGGACCAGCTCACGAACGTCGTCGATGTGTTGCCGCAGCGGCGGCACGTCGACAGTGATCGGGAACAACGTCAGCAACTCGCCCAGATCGGGCTCGTTCGAACCTCCGGTCGTCAGCGTCAACGCGACCCACGGCGGATCTGACAGCCGGCGCTCACGGCCACTGTGCAAGGCGCCGACCAGCTCGTCGAGCCGCCCCGCTCCGAGCCGTTCGGCGTGGCGGATCACCAACGCCTGGACGGTGTCGTCGGTCAGCTCCGCCTCGAGCTCGTCCGCGAAGTGATCCGATGCTCTGCCGGCATCGACCAGATGGAACGATCCGGCCGGGTTGTTCTGCCGGTGGGCCGCCCGGGTGAGCGCCACCTTGCCGGCGCCTGACTCGCCACTGAGCACGATCCAGTGCCCGGCGCGATAGGCGTTGTCCACGGCCCGGCTGGTCGCGAGCCACGGCGCGCTCCGGCCCACGATGCCCGGCAGCTCCGGGCGTGGTGGCGGCCGGTGCGCCCTGACACTGGTCAAACCCTGGCCGGACGCCCGCTCGGTGACCTGGATGACGGCACCTGCTCCCCGTCCACCTTCGGGCACCGACCGGCAGGTGATGCGCACTCGTCGCCCGCTCGGGAGCTCGACCACCAGGGCGTCGGTGCCGACCTGAGCCACCAGATCGGCGGCGTGGGCGAGGACAGCCGCCTGATCGCTGCCGTCGAGGGACTGCTGTGCGATGGCGTTCATGAGCAGCAGGTCGTCGTTGACCGCGAGCACCATGTCACTGGACCGGCGCCCGGCCAGCAGGTACTCCTGGAGCAGTTCCTGCTCCCGGGCCGAGCTGTCCCTCAGCAAAGCCGCACGGATCTGGTCCGCGGTGGTCTTGGCCAGCGTGATCAGCAGCGATCCGGCGTCCTTGCGCCAGCAGGTGAGGTCGATGGCCCCCACGGTCTTGCCGGTGATCGGGTGTTTGATCGGTACCCCGGCACAGGCGAGGTCCTCCAGATCCTCCGCGTAGTGCTCGTGCCCGAAGACATGCATCGGGCCACCGCGCTCGAGCGCCGTACCGATGCCGTTGGTGCCCGCGAACTGTTCGGAGTAGCTGAAGCCCGGCGCGAGGTGGACCCGGTCCAGGTGCCTGCTCAGCTCGGCGTCGGCGGTCAGCCGGCGGAGCACCAGCCCGTTGCGTTCGGTGAGAATGACGCTGATCGGCTGTCCGGCGAGGTGCTCGTGGAGCCGGCGCAGCACCGGGGTCGCGCTGCGGGCCAGCGGCAGGTCGAGGTCGGGGTCCGCGACATACGGCAGGTCGATCCGGTCGGCCGGGAGGTTCCACCGCCGGGAACGCACCCAGGAGGCCAGGACCGGACGGCGTACGTCGCCGACCGGGAACGGGTCGTACGTCAGAAAACTCAGCCGGGCCTGGGCAAGCTGGCGGCTGTCGCCTGACACAGGTGCCGATTCGTCCACGGGACCTCCTGGCGACGCCCGGGAGACCTGGCGGATGTAGGGGTCTCCCCCGCCGATGGCATCGCCCTCTTCAGCCTAGTACTTCGCGAGCGTTCGGTTGTCTCAGATTGAGACAGTCAGGCCGCTCGCCGAGGAGTGGGATGTGAAGAGCGGAGGAGGTACCGGATGGACGACGACCTGCCGGCCGATGAGACGTACAACCCGTGGACGATCGTGAACGCGGTCTTCCACCACCTCGCCGATGCGGGGCTGCACCCCGTGCTGGGCACGGCAGGCGATCCCGGCGACGCGGCCGCCGCTCTTCTGCTCGCGCTCGGCATCCGACCGTCCACTCCCGGCGACGCCCGGAGTCTGCAGGACGCGGAGGCAGAGCTCGCCCAGCTCCGGGAGGCCGTGTTCGGCGACCCCTGAGGCGAGGGGTCTCAATTTGAGACCTCCCGGCGACCACGGTGGCGATGTACTGCAAACGCAAGCAAGACGTGGGCTCGCGTCGAGAGCCCACGCCCACGCGGCCTCGCGGTCGGGGACGGCATCGACATGCCGGACCGGCGATGGGGCCAGGCCAGCGGCCACAGCGAGGGTGAGGAGTGCCATGAGTCGCCAGAGTGTGGCGAAGGCCCACCAGAAGATCCAGGAACTGTCCTGGGAGCCCGCGTACCACGAGCCGGTCTCTCAGTACGGGACCGACTATTCGTTCCAGAAGGCTCAGAAGAAGGACCCGCTCAAGCAGGTCCTGCGGTCGTACTTCCCGATGCAGGAGGAGAAGGATCACCGGGTGTACGGCGCCTCGGACGGCGCGATCCGCGGCAACATGTTCCGCCAGGTCCAGGAGCGCTGGTTGGAGTGGCAGAAGTTGTTCCTGAGCATCATCCCGCTGCCGGAGATCTCGGCGGCCCGGGCGATGCCGCTGCTGTTCCGGACGGTGCCGAACCCCGAGTTGCACAACGGCCAGGCGATCCAGATGATCGACGAGGTCAGGCACTCGACGATCCAGCAGAACCTCAAGCGCCTGTACATGAACAACTACATCGACCCGGCGGGCTTCAACTCCAGCCTGCGCAACTTCCAGAACGACTAATCCGAAAATGGACCGGGTCGGGCGTGCGGCAAGATGCCGGTGGAGCGCAGGGGAGCCGGTTGTGGTTCAGGCGGCGGGTTCGAGGGTGACG
>NZ_SLWN01000019.1 GCF_004342025.1 Kribbella steppae
CGCCCTCATCGCCCTCGCCATGCTCACCCTCGGCGGCTACCGACCACCCCTCCCCGGCCGAAACTGACCCACACATCAGACAGGAGAGCCGGTTAACCCCTCAACTGCACACCAACAGCCGGCCGCTGAAGGCGACCAACGCCCGCAGCCCGAAGGCAGCAGTTCAGCCGCCACCGGCAGCGGCGAACACCCGCCACCGAGCGCAGCTAAACACCCGCCGCCGAAGCGGCTGAGCATCGCCGCATCCACTGACTGACCGGCGGGCCCGCAATTTCAGGGGTTAACCCCCGAGGTTGGGGGTTGTCCACTCTGTATGCGAGGGGGCAACCCACCATTTGAGGGGTTAACCCCTCAAATGCGCACCAATGGCCGGCTGAGGAACGCGGACAGCTCGCGCCGGTCGGCTGGTGGAGGGGACGAAATAGCAGTTGTCGCCGGCAAAGGGGGCAAGCCGGGGGAGGGCTTGCAGGTGGTGGCGGAGGTGGGGGTTGGGTCAGTCTTTGATTTCGCAGAGGATGGCGCCGGCGGTGACGGTGGTGCCTACTTCGGCGGTGAGGGCGGTGATGGTGCCGGACTTGTGGGCGTTGAGGGGTTGTTCCATCTTCATTGCCTCGAGGACGACGATCAGGTCGCCTTCGGCAACGGTCGCGCCTTCCTCGACGGCGATCTTGACGATGGTGCCCTGCATCGGTGACGTGAGTGAGTCGCCGGATGCGGCCGAACCCTTGCCGGAAGCGCCCGCGCGGCGAGTCGGCTTCTTCTTCCCACCTGCCGCACCGCCGGCCGCGACCGCGGATGCGCCGAGACCGGCCGGCAGCACGACCTCGAGTCGCTTACCGCCGACCTCGACCGTCACCTTCTCGCGTTCGGCGGTCTCGACGGGCTCCGCAGTCGGTCCGTCGTACGGCGGGATCTGGTTGTCGTACTCGGTCTCGATCCAGCGGGTGTGCACCTTGAGACCGTCGTCGCCGATGAAGGCCGGGTCCGACACCACGGCTGCGTGGAACGGGATGACCGTCGGCATCCCCTCGACGACGAACTCGCGCAGCGCTCGCCGGGACCGCTCCAGTGCTTGGGTCCGGTCGCGTCCGGACACGATCAGCTTCGCGACCAGCGAGTCGAACGCACCCGGCACCGTCTCGCCTTGGTCGTAGCCGCCGTCGAGCCGCACGCCCGGACCGGACGGCGCGTGCCAGCGGGTCAACGTGCCCGGTGCGGGCAGGAATCCACGACCCGCGTCCTCGGCGTTGATCCGGAACTCGATCGAGTGACCTGACACGACGGGATCGTCGTACCCGAGCTCCTCGCCGTTGGCGATCCGGAACATCTCCCGGACCAGGTCGATCCCGGTGACCTCTTCGCTGACCGGGTGCTCGACCTGCAGCCGGGTGTTCACCTCGAGGAACGAGATCAGCCCGTCCTGCCCGACCAGGAACTCGCAGGTGCCGGCCCCGACGTACCCGGCCTCACGCAGGATCGCCTTCGACGCCGAGTACAAAGTCTCCATCTGCTCATCGGAAAGGAACGGCGCCGGCGCCTCTTCGACCAGCTTCTGGTAGCGGCGCTGCAGCGAGCAGTCCCGGGTGGAGACGACCACGACGTTGCCATGGGCATCGGCCAGGCACTGGGTCTCGACGTGCCGCGGCTTGTCCAAGTACCGCTCGACGAAGCACTCGCCGCGGCCGAACGCGCTGACCGCCTCACGGGTGGCCGACTCGAACAGCTCCGGCACCTCGTCCAGCGTGCGGGCGACCTTCATGCCGCGGCCGCCACCGCCGTACGCCGCCTTGATCGCGATCGGCAGGCCGTACTCCTCGGCGAATGCGACCACCTCGGAAGCGTCCGCGACCGGGTCCGGCGTACCGGGGACCTGCGGCGCACCGACCTTGTCGGCGATGTGCCGCGCCTTGACCTTGTCGCCGAGGGAGTCGATCGCCGACGGCGGCGGGCCGATCCAGATCAGCCCGGCGTCGATCACCGCCTGGGCGAACTCGGCGTTCTCGGCCAGGAAGCCATACCCCGGATGTACGGCGTCCGCACCCGAGCGGGCCGCGACGTCGAGGATCTTGGCGATGTTCAGGTAGGAGTCGGCCGGTGTCGCGCCGTCCAGCGAGTACGCCTCGTCGGCGAGCCGGACGAACAGGGCGTCGCGGTCCTGCTCGGCGTACACGGCGACACTGCCCAGTCCCGAATCGGCGGCGGCGCGGATGACCCGGACGGCGATCTCGCCCCGGTTGGCCACCAGCACCTTGGTGATCTGCTTGCTGTCGGACACAGCTGACTCCCTTCGGCCAGCCTGAGTCTAGGGTCAAGCCGCCCCTCAGCGAGACAGGGCGTTTCTCACATCGTGCCCTGAATCGCCGTGCCCGGGTTGGCCGTGCACTAAATGGCCTTGCCCTGGATCCGGGCGCACTGCTCGGCCTCGTACGCCTTGGCCGCGGTCCGGGCCTTGTCGAGCAGTTTCTCCAGCGTCTCGCGCTCGGACGGGGTGAGCGCCTGCAGGGGCGGAGAGTCGGTGCCGCGGATGTCGTTCATCCGCTCGAGCATGGCCCGGCCCTCCGTCGTCACCACCAGCGTCTTGACCCGGCGGTCCTGCGGGTCGACCTGCCGCTCGACCAGGCCGGCCTTCTCCAGCCGGTCGACGAACGGCGTCACGTTCGACGGGTCGCACCCGAGCATCGAGGCGAGCGCGCGGGTCGGCACCGGACGGTCGGGATCCAGTTGCAGCAGGGATCTGGCGAGGGTGTCGGTCAGGCCGAGGTCGGCAGCGAAGCGCTGGTTGTAGTGCCGCGCCATCCACAGCGAGACGTCCATCACCTGCTGGGCGAGCCCTGCCAGCTGATCCCGTTCCGAAGCCATAGGTCGAGTTTAGCCATGGATCTCGATAGTTGACTTTCTCCAGCATCTGGCCACAAGATTAGTGGAGATTCTCCATCATTGATGATCTCCAGAAAATGAGGACTCCTGATGTCCGCACTAGTAGTCGCGTCTGTCCGCACCCGTCGTACCTCCAGAGCAGCCGCAACCGGATTGGCCGCGGTCGGCGCGTTCCTCGTCTGGCTGGTCGCCGATCCGTTGCTGGGCGTCGACTTCGACGTCACCAGATCCGGTACGACGACAGTCGTCGGCCCGGGCATGGTGATCTTCATGGCGCTCGGCGCCGGCCTGGTCGGCTGGGTGTTCTTGGCGCTGCTCGAACGGTTCACCACGCAGGCTCGCCGGGTGTGGGTGATCACGGCGTCCGTTGTGCTGCTGCTCTCGTTGGTGATGCCGTTCAACTCAGGCGAGATCGCCACCGACGCCAAGGTGTCCTTGCTGCTGATGCACGTGGTCGTCGGCGCGGTGCTGATCCCGCTTTACGCCCGTACGGCGAGTGGGCGCTCGAAGAAGGACTCGAGTACGACGATCGTCTGAGTGCTGGTCACGCCGTTCACTTGATGCAGTGCGCGCAAGGTCGCCTGGAGGTCCTCGGTCGTCGTCGTTCGCACCTTGACCAGGACTGATGCGGGCCCGGCGATGATGTGCGCCTCCTGGACTGCGGAGATGTCCTGCAGCGCGCGCAGTGTCGGCTCGTCGCCCATCCAGGCATCCGTGTCGAGCAGGACATAGGCGAGTACGCCGTTCCCCAGTGCGGCTGGATCGACTTCGACCGTGGTCCGCCGGATCACTCCGGACGCCTTCAGTTTCTTGACTCGCTCGTGCGCCGCCCCCGCGGACAACCCGACGGCTTGACCGAGGGCGGCGTACGACTGGGTGGCGTCATCCTGCAGCCGAGCCAGCAGTTGCCGATCCACATCGTCTATGGTCATGATCACCCTTTACCAAACCTCATCCTATGAAGTACAACGATAACAGGATGAGATTCGACAGGGGAGCACCATGACCATCACGCTGTCACCTCCGCCGCCACGGATCCGGGCCGAGCTCGTCGTCCTCGACGAGCGGTTCCGGAAGATCGCGGGGGACGAGTACGTCGAGTGCCTGTACGACGGCGGTCGCTGGCTGGAAGGGCCGGCGTACGCACCCGCCTGGCGCTGTCTGATCTTCAGCGACATCCCGAGCGACCGGCTGCTCCGCTGGGACGAGGTCTCCGGCCACGTGTCCGTCTTCCGGCAGCCGTCCGGCTATGTCAACGGCAACACCCTTGACCGCGAGGGCCGCCTGATCAGCTGCTCGCAGGGTGACCGTCAGGTCGTCCGGACCGAGTACGACGGCTCGCGCACGGTGCTCGCGTCACACCTGGACGGCCGCCGGCTGAACAGCCCGAACGATGTCGTGGTGAAGAGCGACGGCTCGGTCTGGTTCACCGACCCGCCGTACGGGATCACCTCGAACTACGAAGGGCACGCGGCCGAGCAGGAGATCGACGGCTGCCACGTCTACCGGGTCGGGCCCGACGGGGCGCTGACCGTCGTCGCGGACGACTTCACCCGCCCGAACGGACTCGCGTTCTCCCTCGACGAGTCCCAGTTGTACGTCGTGGACACTCCGGCCAAGCACATCCGCCGCTTCGACGTGGACGGCGACAAACTGCTCGGCGGTGCGGTGTTCGCACCATGCGAGGCAGGTATGTTCGACGGCGTCAGGCTGGACAGCGCCGGCCGAGTCTGGGCGGCAACGCACGAAGGCGTCCACTGTTTCGACCCGGATGGCACCCTGATCGGCAAGCTCCTGCTGCCCGACGTCGTCTCCAACCTCTGCTTCGGCGGCCCCAAAGGCAACCGCCTGTTCATCACCGCGACCACGTCGGTCTGGTCTTGGCTGCTGACCACAACCGGCGCGCCGCGGTGGTGAAGGAATAGGCTTTCCGGCAGACGGGGCAGTCGACTTCGTGAGGAGTGGTGATGACGGGCATTCTCGAGCCGCTGGCTGGTACGGCGCCGGCTGTCTGGCAGAAGCTGGACGACCGGTTCGAAGGCATCCGCGGGGACAGGCTGCTCGAGCGGCTGTGGACCGGTGGGCGGTGGGTGGAGGGGCCTGTGTACTCGCCGGCCGGCCGCTATCTGCTCTGGAGCGACATTCCGAACGACCGCATCCTGCGCTGGGACGAGACGTCGTACCAGGTCTCGATCTTCCGGCACCCGGCCGGGAACACGAACGGGCACACCCTCGACACCGAGGGCCGTCTGGTCAGCTGTGAGCACGGGAATCGCCGCGTCACCCGGACCGAGCACCACGGTGCCGTGACTGTGCTCGCCTCCGAGTACGACGGGAAGCGGCTGAACAGCCCGAACGACGTGGTGGTGAAGCGCGACGGCTCGGTCTGGTTCACCGACCCGGCGTACGGGATCGACTCCGACTACGAGGGCTACAAGGGCGAGATCGAGACGGGTGGTTGCCACGTCTACCGGGTCTCGCCGGACGGCGTGCTGACCCGGGTCGCCGACGACTTCAACCGGCCGAACGGGCTCGCCTTCTCGCTGGACGAATCGTTGCTCTACATCGCCGATTCCGAGGAAGGGACGATCCGGGTCTTCACCGTGGACGGCGACAAGCTGTCCGGCGGCGACCTGTTCGCCGAGTGCGGTAACGGGATCTTCGACGGTTTCCGGCTCGACACCGAAGGCCGCATCTGGGCCTCGGCGGCCGACGGTGTGCACGTCTACCACCCGGACGGCACCCTGCTCGGCAAACTCCTCGTCCCTGAGACCGTCTCCAATCTCACCTGGGGCGGGCCCAAGCGCAACCGGCTCTTCCTCACCGCGACCACGTCGGTCTACTCCCTCTTCACCACCGTCAACGGCGCCCCCGGCCCCTACGGCCCACGCCGCTGACCGTCTCCCTCGGACGAGGGAGACGGTTGGTCCTGGAGATGGATCACGCGGGGGTGGTGTGGATGACAGCGTTCTTCGGGTGGCCCGCGCGAGGCGGGCCGGACCCGAAGGAGTTTGCGTGCGAAGCCCGAAGTTCATCCGTCGATCGGTGGTCGCCGGAGCGCTGGCATTGCTGGTAGCGGCCGGCGCCGCCCCGTCGTCGTCGGCCGCCAATGGTTCCGCGAGTACGAGCCCGGTGATGCGGGTGTCCGGGGCCGGTGGCGGCTACCTGGGCCCGGAGTGGCCGGGGATGGAAGGCGACCCGGTGCGGTTCGAGATCGACGGCCGCGCCACCGACCCGCTGCACCCGTCCGGCTCGTTCCACGTCGTCCACCGCAAGCCCGACGGCCGGCTGCTCGCTGAGTTCAGCGGCCGGATCACCAGCCTGACCGCGGTCGACGAGGTCGCCGTAGTCACCGGCGTGATCGATGCCGCCGAACACCCGGACGTGCCGTTGGAGTTTGTCGGCAAGCCGGTCGCCTTCACCGTGTACGACGGCGGCGAACAGGACCGGATCGGCTGGATGTGGGGCTTCTTCGGCGCCCCGGTGAGCCTGCTCCAGGGCACCGCACCGGTGTTCGCCCTGACCGACGGAGGCTTCCGGGTCGAGGGCGGCCCGCTCCCACGCGGTGCTCAGGGCAACGGTCCGACGGACGCGATGAAGGCCGCGGGCGATGCTCCGACGGTCGCGGTGAAGGCGGCCGGCGACGGTACGACGGTTGCCGCGGTGCTCGGTGGTCCGAGCCCGTCGTCGCGCGGATCGATGCGGTTCGAACTCGCCGCGCACGTACCGGCCGGCGGCGACGCGACGCAGGTCCAGGGCAGCTTCCACTTCCGCGACAGTGGCGCGTCCGAGGCTGACGTCGAGGGTCGGCTCACCTGCCTGGTCGCAGGCGGACCCGTCGCGATCACCACCGGCGTGGTGACGAAATCCAGCGATCCGGCGCAGATCGGCAAGCCGGTGTCGTTCTCGCTCAAGGACGGCAAGGTCGACCGCCTCGGCTGGCTCTTCAGCTGGTCGGCCGCCCAGCCCTCGATCGCCGACTGCATGTCGACCGTCCCGTTCTACGCCCCACAGTGGGGCGGCCTCGTCGTCCAGCCGTAGGAAGAGGACCCGGGTACGACGCCGGCCGGCGTCGTACCCGGGATCGGTCAGAAGTTCTTCTGGATCTGGTCGATGATGGTGAAGACGGCGAGGAAGCCGAACGCCAGGAAGGAGAACAGCATGACCGCGGCGCGGACCGGGGTGATGCGGATCGCCTTGGGCAGGGCGCGGGAGTTCATCCACCACAGCAGGAACGAGTAGAAGAACATCATCGTGCCCGCCGTACAGGCGGAGATCACCAGCAGGACCAGCGGCTGGTCCAGGCCGGCCAGGAGCACGATGATGCCGAAGGCAACCAGTCCCCAGACCAGGCCGAAGTACAGCTTGGACTCGCTCACCGTCGAGGTGCGCAGGTAGCGGGCCTTGATCATGTCCGCGGACAGCCGGGACGTGTAGTCGACGATGCCGGCCGCGGCCGCGAACAGCGAGAACGCGCCGACCGCCCAGAACAGGTAGCCGAACCAGTCGCCGACCAGGGTCTGCAGCGTGGTGCCCTCGATCTTCAGGAAGCTGATGTTGTTCTTGACGTCCGGGTTCCCGTACAGCGTCGCGTGCGCGAGCATCGAGGTGAACACGATGGTGAGGATCGTGATCGCCCCGAAGGTCGAGGCCTGCTCGACGTTGGCGAACTTCCACCAGCGCTTCCAGCGGGCCATGTTCGGTTCGTCGGTGGTGAAGACGTAGCCGTTGGCGGTCGGGTCCGCCTCTTTCTCGCCGGTGATCGGCGAGGTCAACCGCGGCACGTGCACACCCATCCCGAATCCCTTGTCCCGGATCCAGTTGCTCTGCACCAGGTTCTGCCCACCGCCGGCACCGGCGTACGCGATCGCACCCATGATGAGCGCGAACCCGAGCTGGTCGACCGGGAACTGCGGGTCGGTGACCGCGTCGCCGAGCGCGCCGTAGGTCTTGCTCCGGATCGCGAACGCCAGCGCCAGGACGACGAGCAGCGTGACGGCGAGGATCTTGACGAAGATCAACCGCTCCAGCATCACGTACACGACCGGCGCGAAGGTCAGGATCAGGCCGATCACGAGCAGGATGCCGATCGCGATCCAGCGCGGATCGCCGGCCCCGAACAGGTAGGTGAGCATCGCCGCCGAACTGGTCGCCCAGCCGGGCCACATGTTCGCGAAGTACGTCATGATCGCGAAGAACAGGCCCCAGTGCTTCCAGTAGCGGTTGAAGCCGGTCAACGCTGTCTCACCAGTGGCCAGCGTGTACCGCTCGATCTCCATGTTCAGGAACCACTGGATGATCACGCCGACCACGGCGCCCCAGAGGAACACCAGGCCGACCTGGCTGGCGATGTACGGCCAGAGGATGAACTCGCCCGAGGCCAGGCCGACACCGGCGCCGACCATGCCGGGACCGATGATCTTCCAGGCCTTGTTGGGTGGTTCGGGGAGGTCGCGAACCTGCGGTTCCGGCAGGTTCTTGGTCGGCAGTGCGAATCTGCCGGGTTCACGGGTAGTGATGTCTGCCATGGGCTCCTCACTTCCTAAGGCCCCCGCACTATCTCCGGACCATAGCGAATACTGTCGACACGGGCGACCCGACACAGCCGGGCTGGCAGACTGCGGCTCATGAGTGGGGTGACCGTGCTGGTGGCGTCGTACGCCGGGGCCGCGAGCGCTCCCGCGCATGTCCGGCTGGAGGGCCTGGTCGGCACGCTGCCGGGAGAGAAGCTGGTACGGCGTGACGCGGCGGGGCCGGTCGCGGTGTTCGGCGATCCGGCTGAGGCGATCACGGCGACGCGGGCGTTGCGGGTTGCGACGGTCGACGTACCGGCTGGGGAGCTGGTGCGGATCGCCGTACACACAGGCACTGCGACGGGCCCAACGGTGCGGCATGCCGAGCAATTGCTGGAGATCGCGAACCCTGGGCAAACGTTGCTGACGGCATCGGTGCCGGTGCCGCCGGACGAGGTGGCCGACCTCGGGATGCACCGGTTACGGGACCTGGGATCGTCCGAACGCATCTTCGAGCTCACTTCAACTACAGGCAGCCCCACCGCCCAGTTGCGTTCACTGGATCTGGTGCCGAACAACCTGCCGGTGATGTTCACCAGCTTCGTCGGGCGGCAGACCCAACTGGCGGCGGTCAGAACGCAACTGTCCGGAAGTCGGTTGGTGACGCTGACCGGTCCGGGCGGAAGCGGGAAGACGCGCCTGGCCGCACAGGTCGCGGCCCAGTTGGCGGAACGCTGGCCAGACGGTGTCTGGTGGGTCGATCTCGCCGTCGTCACCGAGAGTGCGCAGATTCCCGAGGCTGTCGCGGCGGCGGTCGGCGTACTGGTCGAGACGGGTGACAGCACGCGACTGCTGATCGGGCAACTGAGGGCCATGCGGACGTTGCTCTGCCTGGACAACTGCGAGCAGGTGATCGACGGCGTCGCCGAGTTCGTGCTCGCCTTGCAGACGTCCTGCCCGGAGGTCTCGGTGCTGGCGACGAGCCGGGAGCCGCTGAACGTTCCGGGCGAGGCGGTCTGGCGGGTGCCGGCGCTGGCTCCGGATGAGGCGATGACGCTCTTCACCGAGCGGGCCGGATCGGAGTTTCCCGAATCGGAGCAGGCGATCCGATCGATCTGTGTCCGCCTCGACGGGATGCCGTTGGCTCTCGAACTGGCAGCGGCCTGGGTTCGCACGCTCACCCCGGAGCAGATCGAGGCCGGTCTGGACGACCGCTTCGGTCTGCTCACGCGGAACACCAGGGGAGTGTCAGCGCGACAGCAGACCCTGGCCGCGTCGATCGACTGGAGCCATGACCTGCTCGATCCGGACGAACGGCAGGTCTTCCGCCGGCTCGCTGTCTTCGCCGGCGGCTTCACCCTGGATGCGGCACAGTCGGTCTGCGGCACGTCCGCCGTACTGGAGGTTCTTGCGCGGCTTGTCGACAAATCGCTCGTTGTCGCGGAGGGCGGGCGGTATCGGCTGCTCGAGACGATTCGCGAGTACGCCGGACTGCGGCTGGGCGACTCGGGTGAGCAGGTGAAGGATCTGCACCTCGACCACTTCCTGGCAGCTGCGGAAGCGGCGGAGCCCTTGCTGGACGGGGATCGGGACGCTTGGCGCGGGATGATCGAGCCGGATCGGGAGAACTATCGCGCAGCGCTGGACTACGGGCTGACCACGGATCCCGAGCGTGGCCGGCGGTTGGCGGCTGCGCTGCCGTGGATGTGGAACCTGCGCGCGACCGGTCCGGAGGGGATCGGCTATCTGCGCCGGGCGATCGACTGCGCGCCGGACGAGCGGTCGTTGCTGCAGGCCCGTTTGCTGTACGGGTACGCGACCGTCGCCGACACCGTCGATCCGTTCGGGTACGACGCGGCCGGCCGCGGCCTGGACCTGGCGACCGAGCTCGGTGACGACCGGCTGCGCTCGCTCTTCCTCGCACTTGTGGCTGTCGGCAAGTTCTTCACCGGCTTCCAGGAAGCCTGGGAGCTGACCGAGGAAGGCCGGCGGCTGGCCGAGGGTACCGGCGACGAGGTCGCCCGGGACGCCAATCTCGCATTGCAGTGCGTGCTGCTCGCCTTGTGGGACCGGCACGACGAGCTGTCCCCACTGCTCGAGATCGTGATCCCAGGCCTACTGGCGCGCGGTGAGCGGGGCATTGCGACAACCGTGCTCCTGGTGCAGTCCGAAAGCCTCGCGGCGACCGGAGAGCTGCAGCAGGCCATCGAGGTTGCCAAGCACGCCATCGCGACCGCCGAACCGCTGGCCGACTTCCACCGCGTCGGGACGGCCCGCGGACAGTTGGCGACCTTGCTGGCACGATCCGGTCGTCTCGACGAGGCCTACGAACTGATGCGCCCGCTCCTCGACCTTGTGAATGACGCGGTCGTGCCGAACCTCGGCCACGTGATGGGTCTGCTCTCGTATCGGAGTGGAGACCACAACGCCGCCGTCGAGTGGATGCGGCCCGAGGTGGACCCGGACGGTCCGCTGGCCCAGACGTACGTTCCCGCGATGCTGCTGCCGACGTACGCCGCCGCACTGCACAACCCTGTTGACGTTCTCGAACGCGCGGTGGCGCTCGCCCGTCGCTACAACCTGCCCAGAATCCTTGCCGATGCGCTCGACCAGCAGGGCCGGTCGCTGACCGCCGAGCAGCCGGACCGGGCGGCGGATCTCCTGCACGAGGCGCTGACCATCAGGGTCGACCACGGGCTACGGACCTACATCGTCGACAGCCTGGAATCCCTTGCCCTGCTGGCGAATCACACCAACCGCACCGCCGACGCGGCCCGCCTGGACACCGCGGCGACTGCCATGCGCTCCGAGATGAGGTACGCCGCTCCACCGGACCTACCGACGTTGCCGAGCACCGATGAGCCACCGCTGACGCTGGACGAGGCCGTCGCGCACGTACGTCGTACCCGAGGAGCACGGGGACGTCCGTCGTCCGGGTGGGCCAGCCTGACGCCGACCGAGCGCGAGGTCGTCGCGCTGGCAGTGGAAGGGTTGAGCAATCCGGAGATCGGTGCCCGGCTGTACATGAGTCGCGGCACGGTGAAGACGCATCTCGCTCACGTCTACGCCAAGCTCGGTGTCGCCAACCGCACCGAGCTGGCGTCACTCAGGAAAGCATCTCCAGGGCTTTCGTGATCCGGCGGGCCCGGGTTTCCGGCTTCTTGGCGTCGTTGATCGCGTTCACGTGCTCGCGCCGGTGGCTGTAGCTCAGTGCGTCGAACGCCTTCCGCAGTCCCGCCTCCTCGAGCGCCGCGGCGAGATCCGCCGGCACCTCCACCGTCCGCTCGGCCGTGTCCCGCTCGACCGTCACCGTGACCGGATCGCCGTCACCCTTGCCCAGTTCGGTCCGGATGCTCTTCAGCAACCCCAGCGCCATACACCCGCCCATGGACGCGATCGAGCCGCGATACGCGATGCCGTCGAACGAGGCCTGCACCGGGATCCGCCCACCCCCACCGAGCGCCGCGATTACCTCACCCGGCACCTCCACCCACGCCCCACCGCCGTCATTGACCACGACGATCCCCTCGAACGTCTCCATACGCGCACCCTAGGACGACAGCTTGCTGGGCCACCAGACCTTCTTGCCGATGTCGTAGGCCAGGGCGGGGACCAGGAGGGAGCGGACCACGGTGGTGTCGAGGAGGACGCCGAAGGCGACCATGAAGGCGATCTGGACCAGGAACAGGATCGGCAGTACGGCGAGTGCCGAGAAGGTGGCCGCGAGGACCACGCCGGCCGAGGTGATTACGCCACCGGTGACCGCCAGGCCGATCAGGATGCCCGGTCTGGTGCCCTGTTCCTGCGATTCCTCCCGGACCCGGGTCATCAGGAAGATCGAGTAATCGATGCCCAGGGCAACGAGGAAGACGAACGCGTAGAGCGGGATGCTCGGGTCCGCGCCGGGGAAGTCGAACACGTGGTTGAACATCAGCGCGCTCACCCCGACGGTGGCGGCGAACGAGACGACGTTCGCGACCACCAGTAGGACAGCCGCCACGATCGAGCGCAGCAACAGCATCAGAACGACGAAGATCACCGCCAGGATGGCCGGAATGATCACCAGCAGGTCGCGCTCGCTGGCGTTCAGCACGTCCAGGTTGATGGCGGTGGTGCCGCCGACCAGGATCTCCGGGTTGACCGTGTCCAGCTCCGTCCGCAGGTGTTCGACCACCTTGGTGGCCTCGGGCGAGTCGGCCGCCACCTCCAGCGTGGCCTGGACCAGCACCTTGCCGTCGACAACCTTCGGCGGTACGCCGGGTGCCACCGAGGCGGACGCAGTACCGACACCGTCGACCTGTGCCGCGGTCTGGACCACCTGGTCGGCCTGGGCGACCGGGGTGAGGATCTGGACCGGCGTACCGGCGCCGGCGTCGAAGTGCTTGGCGAGCTCCTCCTGTCCGGTGACGGACTCGACCTTGTCGAGGAACAGGTCTTCCTGCGAGATGCCGTCAGCCTTGAAGGTCGGCAGGAACGCGGCGCAGCCGAGCAGCGCGAGCGCGCTGATCGCCCAGACCTTGCGCGGACTGCGGCCGACCAGCCCGGACACCCGTCCCCACAGCCGCCGGCCGCCGACCTGGTCGCGGGCGTGCACGTGGTCGACCCGCGGGATCGACGGCCAGAAGATCCGCCGGCCGAAGGCGAGCAGGATCGCGGGCAGGAAGCTCATCGAGGAGACCAGCGCGCCGGCGATACCGATCGCGCCGACCGGACCGAGGCCCTTGGTGCTGCCGAGTTGGGAGAGCAGCAGGCAGAGCAGACCGAGGATGACGGTCGCCGCGCTGGCCGCGATCGGCTCGATCGACGCCCGCCACGCGATCCGCATCGCCTCGTACTTGCTGGTGTAGTCGTGCAACTCCTCTTTGTAACGGGAGACGAGTAGCAGCGAGTAGTCGGTCGCGGCCCCGACGACCAGGATGAACAGGATGCCCTGACTCTGACCGTTCAGTTCCAGGACGCCGTTCTTGGCCAGCGGATAGACGACCAGCGCGGCCAGGGCGAGACCGAAGACGGCGGTCAGCAGCACCGCGATCGGCAGGATCGGGCTGCGGTACACGATCAGCAAGATGACGAACACCACCGAAAGCGCGACGCCGAGCAGGATTCCGTCGATCCCGCCGAAGGCGACGACGAAGTCCGCGAACACCCCGCCTGGACCGGTCACGTAGACCTTGAGACCAGTGGGTGTGAGGTCTTGCTTGATCTCGGTCCTCATGGTGTCGGCGACGGCGAACAGCACTGTCTCGCCTTCGGTGACCACCTCGTCGGCGCGGTCGCCGTCCAGTTCGACCGTGAGTAACAGGGCCTTCTTGTCCTCCGACGGGATCACCGTCTTGGCGGGTGCGGCGAGGTAGTCACCGATCGTCTTGCCGTTGCCGAGGTCCAGCGTCGGCACCTTGGCGAGGAACTCGTTGGCGTTGGCCAGGTCGGCCGGCGTGATGCCTTCGTCGCGTTCGATCAGGACGAAGTACGGCAGCGCGGTGGAGTCGACGAACTTGGCGGACTCGTTACTGACCAGCGTGGATTCGGCTTGTTTCGGAAGGAAATTGGCGTTGTCGTTTTCCTGGACCTCACTCAACTTCCCGACCGTCGGGCCGCCCAGCGACCCCAGCACCAACCAGGCGATCAGTACGGCGGCGATCCCCGCCCGCCAGGCCCAGCGCCCACCGGACCGCCCGCCCCGGCTGGTCCCGGTCTCCAGACCTGCCTGGTCGGTGGTCTGCCCAGTCTGTTTCAACGTTGTCCCCTCGCCATCGGTACCCGCACAGTACCCAGCCGCCGGGCTTCTTCTCTCACTGCCCGGCGGTGGGTGTGCGGGAGCCGTTTCGGCGGCGTAACAACAAGATGACTACTCGGAAACACCCCGGTCATAGCGTCCTGGCCTAATCAGTGAGGCCGGATGATCGGAGACTAACGATGACGCTCGAGGCACGACCGGACGTCACCACCCGCGACGGAAGCGGCGCGGTGGGGACTGTCGAGGCGCCGCGACGCGGACGCTGGATCGATGTCTGGGATCCAGAGGACGCGACGTTCTGGGCCGAGAAGGGCCGTGCGGTCGCGCGGCGCAACCTGTGGCCGTCGATCTTCGCCGAGTTCCTCGGCTTCTCCGTCTGGCAGCTGTGGAGCATCGTGGTCGTCTCGATGCCGAAGGCCGGCTTCACCTACAGCACGAACCAGCTGTTCTGGCTGGTCGCGCTGCCGAGCCTGGTCGGTGCGACGCTGCGGCTGCCCTACACGTTCGCGGTACCGCGGTTCGGCGGCCGGAACTGGACCATCGTGTCCGCGCTGCTGCTGCTGATCCCGACCATCGGGCTGTCCTACTTCATCACCCAGCCCGACACGCCGTTCGTGCTGATGGCGCTGGTCGCGGCCACCGCGGGTGTCGGCGGCGGCAACTTCGCCAGCAGTATGACGAACATCTCCTTCTTCTACCCCGAGAAGGAGAAGGGCTTCGCGCTCGGAATCAACGCGGCCGGTGGCAACCTCGGCGTCGCCGTGGTCCAGCTGGTGGTGCCGGTGGTGATCGTGCTCGGCGCCGGGCTGTCGCTGAACCGGGCCGGCCTGCTCTGGATCCCGCTGATCCTGCTGGCCGCCTTCCTGGCCTGGAAGGTGATGGCCAACCTGTCCGTCGCGAGCTCCTCGTTCCGCACCTCGATCGCGGCGGCGAAGCGGCCGCACACCTGGATCATCTCGTTCCTCTACATCGGCACCTTCGGCTCGTTCATCGGCTTCGGGGCGGCGTTCCCGCTGCTGATCAAGACCAGCTTCCCCGAGATCACGGTGTCCCACGTCGCCTTCCTCGGTGCCCTGGTCGGCTCGGTCGCCCGCCCGTTCGGCGGGAAACTGTCCGACAAGCTCGGCGGCGCCTGGGTGACGGTCTGCGCCTTCGTGGTGATGGGCGTGGGCATCCTGTCGGCGATCGTGTCGCTGAACGCGGGCAGCTTCACCGCGTTCCTGCTCAGCTTCCTGGTCCTGTTCGTCGCCAGCGGCGCCGGCAACGGGTCGACGTACCGGATGATCCCCGCGGTGTTCCGGCTGACCACCCTGGACGACCCGGGCCGGGCGAAGCGCGAGGCGGCGGCCTGCATCGGGATCGCCTCCGCGATCGGTGCGTACGGCGGCTTCCTGGTCCCGCGTGGGTTCGCGATGTCCACCAGCAACTTCGGCTCGCTGATCCCGGCGCTCTACGTGTTCTGTGGCTTCTACGTGGTCTGCCTGGCCGTGACCTACTTCTGCTACCTCCGCAAGGGTGGCCCGCTCAGCCGGGAGCGCGTGTGACGGTGTTGAATGCCGCGCTGCCGCGCGGCCGGTCATGGGGCTTTGACTCCCGGCCTTCCCTCGTCACTCCAGTCGTTTCGCTCCCTGCGCTCCTCAGTCCAGGCCGGGAGGCCCCATGACCGGAGTCCCCACCCACTGCCCGTACTGCGCCCTGCAGTGCGCCACCACCCTGCACCCGGTCGACCGGCCGGGTGCAGTGGAGGTGCGGCCCCGGGACTTTCCGACCAGCAAGGGTGGCCTGTGCCGCAAGGGCTGGACTGCTCCCGAGGTGCTGACCGTGCCGGACCGGCTCACCACGCCGCTGGTCCGGGACGCGGCCGGCAACCTGGTGGAGACGAGCTGGGACGAGGCGCTCGACTTCGTTGCCGACCGCATCCGGTCCCTGCAGGCCGCGCACGGCAACGACGCGATCGCCGTCTTCGGTGGCGGTGGACTGACCAACGAGAAGGCGTACGCGCTGGGCAAGTTCGCCCGGGTGGCGCTGAAGACCGCGAACGTGGACTACAACGGCCGGTTCTGCATGTCCTCCGCGGCGGCCGCGACGAACCGCGCCTTCGGGATCGACCGAGGGCTGCCGTTCCCGCTGGCCGACGTGGCCGGAGCCGGTGCCGTCCTGCTGGTCGGCAGCAACATCGCCGAGACGATGCCGCCGGCGGTGTCGCATCTGGAAGGCGTACGGGACTCGGGTGGGCTTCTGGTCGTCGACCCGCGCCGTACGGCGACCGCCACGCTGACCGAGGACGGCGCCGGCATCCACCTCCAGGCGACGCCCGGGACCGACCTGGCCCTGGTGCTCGCGCTGACTCACGTCGTACTGCAGGAAGGTCTTGCCGATACGGCGTACCTGACCGAGCGCACCGACGACCCGGACACCCTGTTCCGCTCGACCGCCTCGTGGTGGCCCGAGCGGGCGGAACGCGTGACCGGCGTACCGGCCACGACGATCCGGCGTGCAGCGCGGGCGCTGGCTGCCGCGGCACCCGTGCACGGTGGCGCCGGAGCGTTCATCCTGACCGGTCGCGGCGCAGAGCAGCACAGCAAGGGCACCGACACCGTGACGGCCTGCATCAACCTGGCTCTGGCGCTGGGACTGCCCGGTCGCCTCGGTAGCGGCTACGGCTGCATCACTGGTCAGGGCAACGGACAAGGCGGCCGGGAACACGGTCAGAAGGCTGACCAGCTTCCCGGCTACCGCAGCATCGCCGACCCGGCAGCACGGGCCTATGTGGCTGGCGTTTGGGGCGTGGACCCCTCCGACCTGCCGGGGCCCGGTAAGAGTGCAGTCGAGCTCATCAACGCCCTTGGTACGACGGACGGCCCTAAAGCACTGCTGGTCCACGGCAGCAACCTGCTCGTGTCGGCACCGCGACTGGCCTCGGTGCGGGAGCGGCTGGCCGCTTTGGACCTGCTGGTGGTGGCGGACGTCGTACCGTCCGAGACCGCTCTGCTGGCGGATGTCGTCTTCCCGGTCACGCAGTGGGCCGAGGAGGAGGGCACGATGACCTCGCTCGAGGGCCGGGTCATCCGCCGCCGGGCTGCTATCGCGCCGCCAGGTGATGTCCGCAGTGACCTGGCAGTCTTCGCGGGTCTTGCTGAACGGCTTGGCAGTGCTCAAGGCTTTCCGACCGACCCGGCCGAGGTGTTCGAGGAGTTGCGGCTTGCCAGCAAGGGCGGCAAGGCCGACTACTCGGGCATCACCTGGGACCGGATCGACGCCGGCGAGGCGCTCTTCTGGCCAGTGCCGGCCGAAGGCCACCCGGGTACGCCGCGGCTGTTCGCGGACTCCTTCGGTACGCCGGACGGCCGCGCGCACGTAGTCCCGGTCGACCACCGGCCGGTCGCGGACGACCTGAACGCGGCGGCGCCGATCTACCTGATCACCGGTCGGTTGTTGCAGCACTACCAGAGCGGGGCCCAGACGCGCCGGGTGGTGGAGCTGGAGGAGGCCGAGCCCGAGGTGTTCGCCGAGATCCACCCGCGGGTGGCCGCGCAGCTGGGGATCTCCGACGGGCGCCCGCTCCGGCTGCGCACCGCGCGCGGTTCGATGGTCCTTCCGGCCCGGGTGACGGCCGACGTACGTCCGGACACGGTCTTCGTGCCGTTCCACTACGGCGGCGCCGGCGCGGTCAACGAGCTCACCAACGACGCTCTCGACCCGGTGTCCCGGATGCCCGAGTTCAAGGCCTGTGCCGTCGAAGTCACAGCTGTGCTTTTGGCCGGGCCTTCGGCGCCGGCAGGGTCATGGGGCTTTGACTCCCGGCCTTCCCTCGTCGCTCCAGTCGCTTCGCTCCCTGCGCTCCTCAGTCCAGGCCGGGAGGCCCCATGACCGACCAGTTGATGATCATCGGAGGTGGCATGGCCGGCCGACGGCTGGCCGGGCTGCTTCCGTCGTACGACGTGACCGTCCTCGGCGACGAGGGGTCGTACAACCGCGGCAGGCTGACCGAGTACGTCGCCGGTCGCGCGGCCGAGCCGGTGATCGGCGATGAAGTGCAGTCGATCGCGGCTCGGGTAGACCGAGCGCGGCGCGTGGTCACCGATGTCGAGGGTCGCGAGTGGGCGTACGACCGGCTGGTGCTCGCGACGGGCGCGACCCCGGTCGTTCCGAAGGGTGTCCCCGACGCGCCGGGAATCCACACCCTGCGGTCCGCGGCCGACGCCGCGACGATCGTTGCAGAGGTTTCGCAAGTACGTCGCGCTGTCGTGCTCGGCGGCGGTGTTCTCGGAGTCGAGACGGCGTGCGCACTGCGCGAGCGCGGTGTTGCGGTGACCCTGGTCCACGACGGCGAAACCCTGCTGGACAAGACGATCCGGCTCACCGCCGGCCGACGGATCACTCGCGCGGTGCGTGAGCTCGGGGTCGAGGTCCTGCTCAACACGACCGTCGAGGGCACCGACCTGCGCAACGAGCGGTTCCGGGCGCTGCGGTTGCGCGGCGGCCGGCAGGTCTTCGGCGAGCTGCTGGTCGTTGCCTGCGGAGTGCAGCCGCGGACGAATCTCGCCGCCGGCCTGCCGATCGGACCGGCCGGCGGCATCGTCGTCGACCAGACGCTGACGAGTCCCGGCGACGCGCGGGTGCACGCGATCGGCGACTGCGCCGAGATCGACGGCCTCGTCACCGGCACGGTGGCGTCGGCCTGGGCACAGGCGGAATCGCTCGCGGCCAGGCTGGACGGTCGGGGCGACGGGCCGGTCGAACCGGCCCCGCCGCTGCCGGACTACGACGTCGTCCGGCTGACCGCGGGCGGGCTCGATGTGCTTGTCCTCGGCAACAAAGAGGACGAGGGCGAGGTGGTGCGACTCGAGGACGGTGAGCGGTACGTCCGCGCCGTACTGCGGGACGGGATCGTGCGATCCGCTGTCGCGGTCGGTGCGCCCGACGTGGCCGCGGAGCTCGTGCTACTGGCGGACCGGGGTACGCCGGTCACCGCCGTCGGGTTGCTGGCGACTCCCGACGTACCGACGAAGAAGGTGGCCACCGTCTGCAGGTGCAACGGGGTTACCAGGGCCGCGCTCGAGGCGGCCTGGCGTGGAGGTGCCGACAGCGTCGCCGGCATCGCCGCGAAGACGCGGGCGACGACCGGGTGCGGCAGTTGCACCGGCGCCGTCGGCGATCTGCTCGACCGCTTCCGCCGCGGCGAGACCGAACCAGTTCCGACCAGGAGGGCGACGATGACAGAGCTGAACAAGGCCCGGCACGTAGTGGTGGTGGGCGGAGGGATGGTCGCTCACCGGTTGGTCGAGGCACTGCGTTCCCGCGACACCGAGATCCAGTGGCGGATCACCGTGCTGGCCGAGGAGCCGCGGCTGCCGTACGACCGGGTGGCATTGACCAGCTACTTCTCCGGCCGCGACCCGCACGACCTCGCGTTGGGCGACCCGGAGCTCTGGGACGACCCCGCCGTGACGCTGCGCAAGGGCGTGCAGGTCACGTCGTTCGACAGTTCGGCCAAGGTCGTGACGACCACTCGTGGTGAGCGGATCGAGTACGACGAACTGGTCCTGGCGACAGGCTCGTCGGCGTTCGTACCGCCGGTGAAGAACAGCGACGCGCAGGGCTGCTTCGTCTACCGCACGGTCGACGACGTGGCCGCGCTCCGGGTGTACGTCGAGCGGCTGAAGAGCGAGGGCAAGGACGTCCACGGTGTCGTGGTCGGTGGAGGTCTGCTCGGTCTCGAGGCAGCTGGTGCGCTCCGAGCCCTCGGTGCGGCGACCAAGGTGGTCGAGTTCGCGCCGCGGCTGATGCCGCTGCAGGTCGACGAGGGCGGCGGCAGTGCGCTGGCCCGGCTGATCCGCGGCCTGGACGTCGACGTGATGACGGCGACCCAGGTGACCCGGGTCAAGCTCACCTCACAGGGTGCGGCGCGGGCGATGGCCGTTGCCGAAGGCTCCGACCTGCCGGCCGACGTGGTCGTCTTCGCGACCGGTGTCCGGCCGCGGGACGAGCTCGCCCGGGCGGCCGGCCTGGCCGTCGGCGAGCGCGGCGGCGTCGTGGTCGACGAGGCCTGCCGTACCTCGGTGCCCGGGGTCTGGGCGATCGGTGAGGTCGCCTGTATCGAAGGCCGGGTCTGGGGATTGGTTGCCCCCGGCTACACGATGGCCGAGATCGTCGCCGACCGGCTGCTCGGCGGCGAGGCGACGTTCCCGGGTGCGGACACCTCGACGAAGCTGAAGCTGCTCGGTGTCGACGTGGCCAGCTTCGGCGATGCCTTCGGTACGTCGGAGGGCGCGCTCGACATCGTGTACGCCGACCCGATCGCGGGTGTCTACAAGAAGCTCGTGCTGTCCGATGACGCGCGCACCTTGCTCGGCGGCATCCTGGTCGGCGACGCGTCGGCGTACTCGGGCCTCCGCCCGATGGTCGGTCGCGAGCTCGGTGCGGACCCGGCGGCGTTCCTGCTGCCCGAGGGCGCCGGGCCGGTCAAGCTCGAGCTCCCCGACGACGCGGCCGTCTGCTCCTGTAACAACGTCTCGGCCGGGACTATCCGATGCGCCGTACGGGACGAGGGCTGCAGCGACATCAAGTCGGTGTGCGGCAAGACCAAGGCCGGCACCAGCTGCGGGTCCTGCCTGCCGATCGTGAAGAACCTGCTCAACAGCGAGCTGACCAAGGCCGGTGTCGAGGTCAGCAAGGCGTTGTGCGAACACTTCGCGCTGTCCCGGGCAGAGCTGTTCGACGTCGTCCGGGTGACCGAGCTGCGCACGTTCAGCGAGATCGTCGAGCGGCACGGCACCGGTCGCGGCTGCGACATCTGCAAGCCGGTGGTCGCCTCGATCCTGGCCAGCCTGGACCCGGCCGGTCACGTGCTCGAAGGCGAGCGGGCCACACTGCAGGACACCAACGACCACGTGATGGCCAACATGCAGAAGGACGGCACGTACTCCGTCGTCCCGCGGATCCCCGGTGGCGAGATCACCCCGGAGGGCCTGATCACCATCGGCGAGGTGGCCCGCGACTTCGGCCTCTACACCAAGATCACCGGCGGTCAGCGGGTCGACCTGTTCGGCGCAAGGATCGAGCAACTGCCGGCGATCTGGAAGCGGCTGGTCGAGGCCGGCTTCGAGTCCGGGCACGCGTACGGGAAGGCGCTGCGGACGGTGAAGTCGTGTGTCGGCTCCACCTGGTGCCGGTACGGCGTACAGGACTCGGTCGGGATGGCGATCGCGCTGGAGCTGCGGTACCGCGGGCTGCGCTCGCCGCACAAGCTCAAGCTCGGTGTCTCCGGCTGCGCCCGGGAGTGCGCGGAGGCGCGCGGCAAGGACGTCGGCGTGATCGCGACCGAGAAGGGCTGGAACCTGTATGTCGGCGGCAACGGCGGAATGACGCCGCGGCACGCCGAACTGCTCGCCTCGGACCTCAGCGACGAGGAGCTGTTCCAGGCGATCGACCGGTTCCTGATGTACTACGTCCGCACCGGCGACCGGCTGCAGCGGACCTCGGTCTGGATCAACGACATCGAGGGTGGGCTGGACCACGTCCGCGACGTCGTCCTGAACGACAGCCTCGGCATCGCCGCCGACCTGGACGCCGCGATGGCCAAGCACGTCGACGCCTACGTCGACGAGTGGCGCGCCACCCTGAACGACCCCGACAAGCTGGCCCGGTTCGTCTCCTTCGTGAACGCCCCGGACCAGCCCGACGCCGACCTGCGGTACGTGGTCGAGCGCAATCAGCCGCGGCCGGCCACCCCGGCAGAGCGCGGACAGCTGGAGCCGGTGCTGCTGGCCGGACCCCGATTGGAGGTACGTCAGTGAAGGAGCGAAGCGAGTTCACCATCAAACACAGCGTGCTTCGTGCCTCATCCGCGCCCGGAGCGAAGCGAGGACGTGGATGAGTGTCACTGCGATGAGCCAGACGGTGGTCTGCCGGTACGACGTACTGCTGCCGGAGCGAGGGGTCGCCGCGTTGATCGGAGACGTCCAGATCGCGCTGTTCCGCACCCACGACGGGTCGGTGTTCGCCATCGGCAACCAGGACCCGTTCAGCGGTGCGAACGTGATGTCGCGCGGCATCGTCGGCAGCCGGGGCGACGTGCAGACGGTGGCGTCGCCGATGTTCAAGCAGGTCTTCGATCTGCGCACCGGGCAGTGCCTGGACGACCCGGCGGTGTCGCTGCCGGTCTATCCCGTGGAAGTCGTCGACGGACAGGTGCTGGTGGACCTGACCGGGGCGGTCGGGCGGGGAAGGAATCCAACACCGTGAACAGTAAGCCGGGCCCACTCAGTGGCTGCACGATCGCGATCACCGCGCACCGCCGCGCGGAGGATCTGATCGCCTCGTTCGAGCGTCGCGGCGCGAAGGTGCTGCACGCGCCGACGCTGCAGATCGTGCCGGTCGCTGACGACCACGCTCTGATCGAGGCGACCCGTCGGGTGATCGCCAACCCGCCGGACGACGTCGTCGTCACCACCGCGGTCGGTTTCCGTGGCTGGATCGAGGCGGCCGACACGGCCGGGCTCGCCGCGGACCTGCTGGTCACACTGGAGCAGTCGCGCATCCTCGCCCGCGGTCCGAAGGCCCGGGGCGCGATCCGGGCCGCCGGACTGGTCGAGCACTGGTCGGCCCGGTCGGAGACGACCGCCGAGGTGGTGGAGTGGCTCCGCGATCAAGGGGTCGACGGGCGGAAGATCGTCGTACAACTTCATGGATTGTCGGACCCCGGTCTTCAGGATTCGCTGCGGACAGCTGGGGCGTCCGTACGTGGACTCGAGGTGTATCGCTGGGGTCCGGCACCTGACCCGGTCGTGGTCGAGCGGATGATCGGGCAGATCTCCTCTGGTGCAGTGGATGCAGTGGTGCATACGTCGGCGCCTGGCGCGCAGGCCATGCTCGACGCTGCGGCGCTGTCCGGGCAGTACGACGCTCTGGTCACGTCCCTGCGGACAGGGCGGGTGCTGAACGCGTGTGTGGGTCCGGTGACGGCTGTGCCCTTTCACACCTTGGGATTGGAGCCGTTGGTGCCGGACCGATTCCGGCTCGGCGCGTTGATCCGGATCGTGACTGATCGACTGACGGACGACAACGCGCGGTCGATCGAGACGGAGTTCGGGCAACTGGTGATTCGTGGTGGTGCGGCGGTCCTGGACGGAGTGGTGCTGCCACTCGGTCCGGGGCCGCGCGCCGTACTGGCCGCTCTGGTCGCGGCCGGTGGTGATGTGGTGTCGCGACCGGAGCTGCTCGCGGTACTTCCTGGAGCTGAGGACGTACACGCGGTGGAGGTCACGGTGAACAGACTCCGTACGGCGGTCGGTCGGCCGGAACTGGTCCGAACGGTGGTGCGACGCGGCTACCGCCTGGCGGTCGAACCAGCCGGGGTCGCATCATGACGGTCGACCTGATCGCTGCGGCCCATGGAACAGCGGATCCTCGGGGCATCCGTGAGGTCCACGAGTTGGTCCGCTTGATGGCTCGGCAGTGCCCCGACGTACCGATGTCGCTCGGCTTCGTGGACGTCGACGTACCAGCTCTGCCCGGCCTGGTCAGCCGAGTAATTGCCGACAGCAACCAGGCCGTCGTGGTGCCACTGCTGCTCTCGAGCGGCTACCACGTGTACGTCGACATCGCCGCCGAGGTCCATCGCCGCCCCGGCCGCGTCGACGCCGCCCCCGCCCTCGGCCCCGACCCGGTCCTCGCCGAAGTCATGGCCGACCGCCTGGGCGACCTCAGCGGGATCGACCATGTCGTCATGGCCGCCGCCGGCTCCTCCGACCCCCGAGCCCTGTCTGACTGCACCGAGACGGCCGGATTGCTCGAGGCCCACATCAACCGCCCGGTCCAGGTCGGCTACATCTCCGGCGCCGGCGAACACCTGTCCTCAGTCCTGGCTCGCACCCCAGGCCGAGTAGCCGTAGCCACCTACCTCCTTGCCCCCGGCTACTTCGCCGACAAGGCCCACCGCCTGGCTGCAGGCCGCCACGTCAGCCCACCCTTAGGCGCTGACCCCCGGATAGCCAGTCTCGCCCTCCGCCGCTACCAGAGCGCCCGAAGGGCTGTCGCCGTCGCCGTATAGTGCGTCGGCCGTCCTCCAGTACAGTCAGCTCATGGCACTGCGGCCGGCTGCGGGGCTGGTTGGTCGAGACCGTGAGCTCGATGTCATCGGCGAGCTACTGCGGGCGCTGCAGCGCGGCGCCGCGGCAACGCTACTGGTCGAAGGTGAGGCCGGGGTCGGCAAGACCCGTCTGGTCCAGGCCCTTGCCGACCTGGCGCATGCCGAGGGTCTGACCGTCCTTCGCGGGAATGCGCACCCGTTCGAGCGCACGAGGCCGTTCGGCGCAGTGGCCGACGCTCTCGAGCTTCGCCGGCGTTCCTCCGACCCGCTGCGTTCGGCCATCGCCGGTCTGCTGGTCGGCGGCGCCGAGGGGCAGACCGGCGTGGACGGTACTGCCGACCTTCGCTTCCGTGTCGTGGAGGAGGTAGTCGATCTGGTCGAGACGGCGTGCGCCGAGACACCCGTCGTACTCATCCTCGAGGACCTGCACTGGGCCGACGACTCCAGTCTGCTTGCCTTCCGCTCGATCGCCCACGTCCTGAGCCATGTACCGCTGATACTGGTGGGGACCCTGCGCCCGGCGCCCCGGAGTCGGGAGCTCGACGAGCTACTCGACGATTGTGTGTCGGCGGGGGCTCGGATGGTTTCCCTGCGGTCGTTGCCGGCCCACGACGTCGAGGCGCTGGTGCAGGCTCAGCTCGGGCTTCCCCCGGGTCCGTTGCTGACCTCGATGCTCGTCAAGGCGGGCGGCAACCCGCTGTGGCTGGTTGAGATCCTCCGTTCGCTGTCGATCGAGGGATGGTTGCGGCGGAGCTCCGGGTTCGCCGAGGCGACGGCCGACGAGCTCCCGGGCTCGCTGCGAGACCTCGTGCTTCGTCGCCTCGGGTATCTCCCGACGGGGACGCTCGAACTGCTCCAGGCCGCCTCGGTGCTCGGCGATGCGGTCTCGATCCACGATCTGGCCGTCGTACGTCGCCGACCTGCCACCGAGGTGGTCGCCGACCTCGAGGAAGCGTTCAGGTCGCGGCTGCTGGACGAGCACCGCGATGCGGTCGTGTTCCGCCATCAGCTTGTCCAGCAGGCCATCTACGAAGATCTGCCGGTGCCGGCGCGACGGGCGCTGCACCGGGATGCGGCCGGTGCCTTCGCCGAGGCCGGCGCCGACCTCTCCACAGTGGCGAGTCACCTCATGCGGGGAGCTGATCGAGGCGATCTGGAGGCGGTTCGATGGCTGCGTCAGGCAGCAGCGGACGCCGCGGCTCGAGGTCCGTCCGTGACCGTGGATCTCTTGCGCCGAGCGGTGGAGTTGCTGCCACTCGGCCACCCAGACGCCGATCTCGTGACGGCCGAGCTGGCCGAGGCGTTGCAGCGGGCGGGGCTGGTCGACGAGGCGTCCGCGGTCGCCGAGGCGGTGCTCGATCGCCCGCATCGGCCGGAGGTCGACGTACCGCTGCGGCTGACGCTCGTCTCGTCCCTCTCCCTGCAGAACCGTGCGCCAGAGCTGATCGACCGGGCAGAGTCGGCGCTGCAGTCCTCGGTACTGCGGCCTTCGGACCAGGCACTCGTGCTGACCCAGGCCAGCTACGGCCGCACGTTCTCGGGCGACTTCGTCGGAGCTGAGCAGACCGCTCGGCGGGCGTTCGGAATCGCCGAGAGTGCCGGCAGCGTGGAAATGATCGTCTGGAGCCTCGCGGCGCTGTCGGTCGCGGTCAAGGCGCAAGGTCGCTACTCCGAAGCGCTCGAGTCGACCCAGCGGGCCCTCGCCCTGACCTTCGATCCTGTCGACCACGGGGCCCGGCTCCGGCACCCGCACTTCTTCCACGGTATGGCTCTCGCCGACTCCGACCGCTTGGGTGAAGCGCGGTCGGCGTACCTGCGCGCCATCGAGGAGTCCGAGGAGTTCGGCTCGGCATGGCTCCTCACCGACATGTTCCTGCTGGCTGCCGAGGAGCGCTTCCTGGTCGGCGAGTGGGACGACGCCGCCGCCGAGCTCGAGTCGGGCGTTCGGCTGGCCCAGCAGCACGGCCAGCGGATCTCGATCAACCAGTCGAAGGCTTATCAGGCGGTGATGGCCATGGCCCGGGGCGACGTTGCCGGGGCGAGGTCCGCGTTGGCCGACGTCGAAGAACAGTTGACGGCCGACCAACCGTCGTACGGCGTCGAGCTGGTTGGTTTTGCGGCGTCGATGGTCGCCGAGGCTGAGGGCGAGCCGGCTCGGGCGCACGACATGCTGCTCCGATGCTGGAACCGCGACGTCGAGCGGGAGGTCCGCTACTACCACCGCTACCTGGCCCCGCCGCTCGTGCGGCTCAGCCTGGCGCTCGATCACGGTGACCTGGCCCGCCGGGTCGTCGAAGCGGTCGAGGCGGGAGCCATCCTCGCACCGGACGTCGCGAGCGTGCAGGCTGCGGCGCAGCGGTGCCGGGGCCTCCTCGACGACGATCCCGCGCCGTTGCTCCAAGCGGTCGAGCTGGCGCGCCGTAGCGATCGTCTGCTCGATCACGCCGGTGCGTGTGAGGACGCGGCGTCCGTGGTGGCCAGGTCGGGCCACGAAAGTGACGCGAAGGATCTCCTCTCGGAGGCCCAATCGCGGTATGACACCGTGGACGCCACAGCGTGGCTCGCCCGGGTGGGCGCCGGCCTACGTCACCTCGGTGTCAGGCAAGGCGCACGGGGACCGCGCCGTAGGCCTGACGCCGGTTGGGACAGCCTCACGCCGAGCGAGTTGGCCGTATCGCGGTTGGTGGCGGAAGGACTGACAAACCGCGAGGTCGGCCGACGACTGCACATCTCGCCCCACACCGTGAACACCCATCTGCGGCACGTGTTCCAGAAGCTCTCGGTGTCAACGCGGGCGGAGTTGGCGGGCAAGGTCGCCCGCAGTTCGGCCGGGGGCAACGAGATCACGCATTCGAGCGATGTCTCTCCCGGGCCGGACGTCGAGGCTGGGCACTGACCAACACTTTCACCAGAAGGGTCGGACCCATGCACACGATCGGATTCATCGCCCCGCTGCTGCCAGGCAAGACCGAGACGGATCGCTCGGCCATGATTTCGTGCCGGCGCGGGGAGCGGAAGGACGATTACGAACTCTCGCGCCGCCGTCTCGGAATCACCAGAGAAGCGATCTTCATCCAGAACACGCCGAACGGCGACGTCGCGGTCGTCTACTGGGAAGCACACGATGTCGAGGCCGCCCTCAAAGGCATGGCGACGTCGGAGGACCCGTTCGACCGCTGGTTCCGCGACCACGTGCGGGAGGTCCACGGCATCAACGTCGAGGACGGCTTCCCGCCACCCGAGCAGGTGCTCGACTACCGCGCCCCCTAACTGCCCGCTGTCGGCCGGTAGGTGCAGATCACGACGCCGGTAGTGGTCGCCTCGGTGTGGTCGAGTTCGAAGGGCTGGTGACGGTCTTCGAACAGGCGGTGTCCGCTGCCGAGGACGAGGGGGTGGATCAGCAGGATGTACTCGTCGATCAGGTGGGGGATGGAGCGGACGAGTTCGCCGCTGCCGAGGACGACCAGGTCCTGATCGCGCTTGAGCGTCGGGACGTCGTCGATGGTGATGACGTGGGAGTTGACCCAGTCGGGGTCGTGCACCGTGGACGAGACGACGTACTTCTGCTGGTTGTTGAGTGCCTCGGTGTAGGGGTTGTCGGGTTGCTTCGGCCAGAAGTCGGCGAACTGTTCGTAGGTACGGCGGCCCAGCAGCATGCCGTCCGTGGGCCGGGCGAGACCGCCGAGGACCCGGCCCATCGCGTCATGGCGGTACGGCGCAGCCCAGCCGCCGTACGGGAAGTCGCCGCGCAGGTCCTCATCCGGCAACCCAGGCGCCTGCATCACTCCGTCCAGCGTCAGGTTGCACACAACGGTGATCTGACCCATGACTGCCTCCTTCAGTAGGTGTCTTCTCACCCCCTACACGAACGCGGCGACGGCAGATCGACAGTCAGGCGGCGTCGAGGGCTGGGCCGAGATGGGCTTCTTCGTAGGTGTAGTGGGCCTCCAGTTCGGCGGCCAGGTGGTGGAGGTCGCCCCGCAGGTGTACGGCGACCTCGCGCGAAGGTGCTGTGGTCAGCTGGTCCAGCGTCTCGGTGAGCCGGGTGTTGAGGGCGGCCACGGCTTCGTGTTCGCGAGTCAGGCGGTCGAGGGCGGGCTTCAGTTCAGGGAAGTCCGCTGCTAGCTGGGGGAACACGCCGTCCTCGCGGGTGTGGTGGGCGTGGAGGGCGCCGCAGAAGGTGAGGCAGTGGCGTTGGAGTTCGCTGGTTGACTCGGGGAGTTCGCCGTCGCCGGCGAGGTAGGCGTCGACTGCTGCCAGTGTGTCGGCCAGTTGCTTGCGGAGGCCGGCGTGGATCTCCTTCAGTTGCGCGGTTGCGGCGCCGACGCGCGCCGGGGTGAGGGCGACGACCTGGATCACGCGTGACGTGTTCTGTTGGTAGGCGGCGAAGGCGGGATCGCGGGTGGCCTGTTCGTCGTACAGGCGGTCGCGTTCGGCGCCGATGATTTCGGTGGCGATGGCGTCGTACCTGGTGTCGCCGATCTCGACGGTGACGGTCGGGTTGGCGCGGAGGTTGTGCAGCCAGGCAGGTGACCGCGGCCGGCCCGCGTTCGAGGCGAAGATGATCAAGCGGCCGGCGTCCTCGGCGTACACGGTCGGGGTGGTGCTCGGACGGCCCGAGCGGGCGCCCGTGGTGGTCAGCAGCAGTAGCTTCGCGTCCTTGAACATGCCGCCGAGCGCGACCGTGACGCGACCGGTGTTGGCCCGGAACTCGTCGATGACCTCACGATTGGGATCCACGCGGTTACCCTTCACTCTGCCTAGATGATTTAGCTTTGCAAGCAAAATAGTTTTGAGGACAAAGGTATGTCAAGTGTCGATGACAGCATCCGCACGTTGTTGCTGCTCATGCCGCGGATGGTGGGGCGGACGAAGCGGATGAAGGTGCCGGACGAGTTGGCCGGCCTGAATCTCGCGCCGCGGCACCTGAGTCTCTTCGCCTACCTGCTGTTCGACGGCCCGCTCGGCGTCAACGACCTGGCCGAACGTCTCGAGGTGACCCCCGCCACCGTCAGCCTCATGGTCGGCGAACTCACCCGCAAAGGCATCCTCGACCGCCGCGAAGACCCCACCGATCGCCGCCGCGCCATCGTCACGCTGTCCGACGCCCACCGCCCGTCGATCGACACCTGGCTGGCCCGAAGTGCCCAAGCCTGGCGCCAAGCCCTAGAACCCCTCACCGACAAAGAACGAGCCCTCTTCGTCAACACCCTGAAGGCCTACGAGGACGCTCTCTGAGATCGAGTCGTGGATTTCTGCTCTCTCTCGATCGCCTGTCGAGCACCGAAATCCACGACTCGGTGAAGCTCAGCGGGAGCGCAAGGCCTCGAGGTCGGCGTGGCAGCGGGCTTCGACCTCAGCCAGCTCGAGGAGGGTCTCTTCGATGTCGCGGCGGCGTTGTTCGAGGTCGGCTCGGCGGGTGGTGATCTGGTCGAGGAGGTAGGCGAGTTGGCCCTCTTCGCCGGGCTCGGCGTCGTACATGTCGACGATGGTGGCGATCTCGTCCAGGGAGAAGCCGAGGCGTTTGCCGCGCAGGATCAGGCCGAGGCGAACCTTGTCGCGGGGGTGGTACACGCGCACGGTGCCGCGGCGCTCGGGGGTGAGCAGGCCGCGGTCCTCGTAGAACCGGATGGTGCGCAGGGTGACGTCGTACTCGGCGGCCAGTTCGGCGATCGACCAAGTTTGCGTGGGCACCCGGATATTGTGCACACACCCCAGCGTGCTTTACGTTTACGTAAGCGTCAAGCACAGGGAGTGCGTCATGTTCGAACTGTCCGAAGAGCACCGCGAGTTCCGCCACAGCGTGCGCGACTTCGCCGAGGCGGAGATCGCCCCGCACGCCGCGGAGTGGGACCGCAAGCACTACTTCCCGGTGGAGGTCGTGCAGAAGATGGGCCGGCTGGGGCTGTTCGGGCTGACCGCCCCGGAGGAGTACGGCGGCTCCGGCGGCGACTTCACCAGTCTGTGCGTGGCGATCGAGGAGATCTCCCGCGTCGACCAGTCGATGGGGATCACCCTGGAGGCCGCGGTCGGGCTCGGGATCAACCCGATCCTCACCTTCGGCACGGACGAGCAGAAGCAGCAGTGGCTGCCGGACCTGGTAGCCGGGCGGACGCTGGCCGGGTTCGGGCTGACCGAGCCTGAGTCGGGCTCGGACGCCGGCGCGACGAAGACCCGGGCCGTGCTCGACGGGGACGAGTGGGTGATCGACGGTTCGAAGCAGTTCATCACCAACTCCGGGTCCAGCATCACCTCCTGTGTGACGGTCACCGCGCGGACCGGCGAGAAGCCGGACGGGAAGGCGGAGATCTCCACGATCATCGTTCCGAGTGGTACGGCGGGCTTCGTGGCCGAAGCGGCGTACGACAAGCTCGGCTGGCACGCCTCCGACACGCACCCGCTGTCCTTCAGCGGCTGCCGGGTGCCCGCGTCGAACCTGCTCGGCGAGCGGGGCAAGGGTTTCGGGCAGTTCCTCGCCACCCTGGACGACGGGCGGGTCGCGATCGCGGCCGTCGCGCTCGGCTGCATCCGGGCGTGCCTGGAGCTGTCGGTCCAGTACGCCGGTGAGCGCAAGACCTTCGGGGTGCCGATCGGGCGCAAGCAGGGCGTCGCGTTCCAGATCGCCGATCTGTTGGTGATGGCCGACGCCGCCGAGCTGCTGGTCTACCGGGCGGCGTCGCTGAAGGACGCGGGCGCGCCGATGCAGGAGTTCAAGCAGGCGGCGTCGGTGGCGAAGCTGTACGCGACGGAGTCCGCGGTGACCGCGACCCGGATCGCGACCCAGGTGTTCGGCGGCTACGGCTTCATGGAGGAGTACCCGGTGACCCGGTTCTACCGGGACGCCAAGATCCTCGAGATCGGCGAGGGTACTTCGGAGGTCCAGCGGATGCTGATCGCCCGGAGCCTCGGGCTCCCGGTGGAATGATGGCCTCGCGACCGGGAGTGTCAGGATGACGGTATGACCCACGATCACTGGACCGAGGTCAAGGTTGCCCGTGAGGCGACTCTGGCGCCGCCGGAGAAGGCCGCGGCCAAGCTCGCGTCGCAGCACAAGCTCTACGTCCGCGACCGGATCGCGCTGCTGGTCGACGAGGGCAGTTTCATCGAGGACGCGCAGTTGGCGAACGCGCTGAACGCGGGCCTGCCCGCCGACGGTGTGGTCACCGGCCGCGCGCTGGTCGACGGCCGGCCGGCGCTGATCGTCGCCAACGACCCGACCGTGAAGGCGGGGTCGTGGGGTGCCCGGACGGTGGAGAAGATCGTCCGGATCACCGAGGTGGCGATCCGCGACGAGCTGCCGGTGTTCTGGCTGATCGACTCCGCCGGTGCGCGGATCACCGACCAGGTGCAGTTGTTCCCCGGCCGTCGCGGTGCCGGGCGGATCTTCCACAACCAGGTCGCGCTGTCCGGCAAGGTGCCGCAGATCTGCTGCCTGTTCGGCCCGTCGGCTGCCGGTGGTGCCTACATCCCGGCGTTCTGCGACCTGGTGATCATGGTCGACGGCAACGCCTCGATGTACCTGGGCTCGCCGAGGATGGCCGAGATGGTGGTCGGCGAGAAGGTGACGCTGGAGGAGATGGGCGGCGCCCGGATGCACACGAGCGTGTCCGGCTGCGGTGACCTGCTCGCGGCCGACGACGCCGAGGCGATCGAGCTGGCGAAGCAGTACTTCTCCTACCTGCCCGGTTCGTGGCAGTCGAGGCCACCGTCGTACGACGCCTCGCCGCCGGCCCGCGATTTCACCCGTGATCTGGTGCCGGCCGAGGAGAGTGTCGGGTTCGACATCCACGACGTGATCGACGCCGTCGTCGACGCTGACACGTTCTTCGAGCTCAAGCCGTCGTACGCGCCGGAACTCGTCACCGGGTTCGGGCTGCTCGCCGGGCAGGTGGTCGGGATCGTGGCGAACCAGCCGGCCGTCAAGGGCGGTGTGCTGTTCGTCGACTCGGCGGACAAGGCCGCGCGGTTCATCTGGCTGTGCGACGCGTTCAACGTGCCGCTGGTGTACCTGTGCGACGTACCGGGGTTCATGATCGGCAGCGAGGTCGAGCGGGCCGGGATCATCCGGCACGGCGCGAAGATGATCACCGCGGTGTCGGAGGCGACCGTGCCGACGGTGTCGGTGATCGTGCGCAAGGCGTACGGCGCTGGGCTCTACGCGATGTGTGGACCCGGCTTCGCACCGGATGCGTGTGTCGCCCTGCCGACCGCGAAGATCGCGGTGATGGGTCCGGAGGCGGCGATCAACGCCGTGTACTACAACAAGATCCAGGAGATCGCCGACGAGACCGAGCGGGTCGAGTACGTCTCCCGTCTGCGCGAGGAGTACGAGACCGATATCGACATCCTCCGGCTGGCCGCCGACCTGGTCATCGACGCCATCGTCGAACCGGAGGATCTCCGCGCCGACCTGATCGCCCGCCTGGCCGCCGCCCAGTCCAAGGACCGCCACTTCAGCACCCGCCGCCACGGCGTCCCGCCGGTCTGAGTCACAGGTACGAGTCGGCGTTCCACGGTTCGAAGGTCGCGTACTCGAGCGGATCGTCGGCTTCGTCGAGTCGCTCGAACACGGTGGACACCGGCCGGCCGCGAAGCCAGGCCAGCAGGGTGTCGACCAGACCCTCGGGCAGCGGTGGTCCTTGGTCCTCTTGCCGGGGATAGATGATGACCGGCCAGTCGTCGGGATCGCCGAGCGTCAGCCAGCCGAAGACATCGCCGTCGATCGAGTCGGCGAACGGCAGGAAGCCGCCCGGCTCGGGCCAGACCGCCAGCGGCTGGAACTCCGGGTACTCGGCGCGCAGTTCGCGATAGATGTCGAGCATCTGCTCGACGAAGTCGGCGAGACCGCGGTAGCCCTTCGATCGTGATGCGTCGGAATCGCGCAGCGGTGTGACGAAGTTCAACCACGACCGCCAACTGCCGGATCCGTAGGTCTCCAGGAGCGTGACGTACTCCGCGGGGAGGCGCGTGCCGAGTCGGTCGAAGAGCCGTTCCCAGCTGTCGTCACCGAGGTACGGCGTCGTCGGTGGCGGCACGAGTCGCCGCAGTGCATCGAGGCCTTCGCCTTCGGTCAGAGCGGCCTGCCGCGAGGGGGCGACCGGTTCGGGCGGAGGTGGCGGCGTCCAGGGGCCGACGTCCGGCAGGAAGGCGGTGCGTCGCGCCGTCGGTGGCAACTGGCTGGTCCTGATGGTTGCATCGAGCATCTCGACCAGTGGCAGACCTTCGGACTGCCAGGGGTTCATCCCGGCGTTGGCGGCATCGCTGTCGTAGGCCACGACCGGCCACTGGTCAGGATCCGACGACGCCGACGTGTCCCAGAACAGATAGCCCGCCTGGCGTGTGGTGCCCCAGGCGAGCAGTCCACCGGGCTCGGGATGAAACGGCGGGGGCGTGTACGGCGGTACCGAACGGGACCAGCTCCGGCAGAGCCGATGCCTCTCCTTCAGCCAATCGCCGTAGTCGAACCGGCCTTCCTGAACACAGGGAACGTGCAGCCAGATGAACTCACCGATGTCCAGCGGCCCGCAGGCGCCCGCGAGCGTTTTGTAGTCGCTGGGGAGACCCATACCGAGCCAGGACTCGACGGCCTGCCAGTCGATCGCGACCGGCTGGTCCGCTGGGCCGGACAGGACGGTGAACGGCAGCTCCATGGTTGGCGATCCTCGCACAGCGCCGGTCTGCCGCGACGACTTCGTGCAGGAGGTTCATCCGAGGCGCACGGCGGGGAGACCGGCCGCGGCGATCAGTTCGCGGAGAAGGCGTTCCTGGGAGGGATCCTTTCGTCCACAGGGCGGTCACGCGAGCGGTTGAGCAACGACCGGTCCCGATACGGTGGGGGCAACCGTCGGAGGAGAACACGTGAGTTCGAAGGACTTCGCTGAGCGTCTTCGGGATCGGCAGAAGCTGATCGGCTATTGGGTGGTGCTGGATGCGCCGGTCGCGACTGAGCGGATCGCGCGCGTCGGGTACGACTACGTCGTGCTGGATGGACAGCATGGGCTGCTCGGGTATCAGGGTCTGCTGACCGGGTTGCTGGCTGTGGACGCGGGTGCCTCGCTCGGGAGCGGGTCGGTCGGCCTGGTGCGGGTCGAGGCGAACCACCCGACGCCGATCGGACGCGCGCTGGACGCCGGGGCGGCCGGGGTGATCGTGCCGCTGGTGGACAGTTCCGAGGACGTCACGCGAGCGGTGCAGGCAGCGAAGTACCCGCCGGCCGGTGTGCGGTCGTACGGCCCGATGCGGTCGGCGCTGCGGGTCGGTCCGGTCCCGGCCGACGCGGACGCGGCGACCGTCGTACTGGCGATGATCGAGACACCGCTCGGGCTGAAGCACGTCGCGGAGATCTGTGCGACGCGCGGTCTGGACGGGGTGTACGTCGGCCCGTCGGACCTCGGACTGTCGGTCGGGGCGCGGTTCCCGGGTGATCCGGAGGTCGCCGGGCCGTTCGAGGAGGCGGTCAAGTTGATCGCTCAGACGGCGGAGGAGGCCGGCATCGCGGCCGGTATCCACACGCCGGACGGCCAGACGGCGCAGCGGCGGCTGAGTCAGGGCTATACGTTCGCGACTGTCGCCTCCGACCTCACCCACCTGGAGGCCGTCGCCGCGTCCCACCTCGACACCGCCCGCTCGTAGGAACACACCGGAGCCTTCTCGGGTTAGGTTCGGAGAGGACCGCACACCGAGGAGGCCTGGGATGAGGGCGCCTGAGCGAGGAGCACTGCCGCTGCAGCTGGCGGCGACACTGGGCCGGACGTACGGGCGCGTGACCGAGACCGTGCAAGGCCTGAGCGATGCCGACTTCGACCGCCCGACCCGCTGCGAGGGGATGCCGGTCGGCCCGCTCCTGGTCCATCTCCTGTACGACGCCGAGCGCGCGCTGATGGCGTTCGCCAGCCCGGCCACCGCCGTACCGGACCGGGACTTCGTCACCTACTGGTTGGACTCCCCACCGGGCACAGAAGGAGACGACCAGTTCGTCCGGACCGTCGCGTCGGCGTACCGGAAACCGGCGGCTCTGGTGCAGCACTGGCGTGAGCTGTCCGAGGCCGCCGTCCGCGCCGCAACGGCCGGACTGGTGGACAAGGGCCGGCGGGTCGAGACCCAGGGACACGTGCTGCGAGCGACCGACTTCGTTGCGACGTTGGTGCTGGAGGCAACGGTGCACCACCTCGACCTGATCGTCGAGCTACCGAACGCGCTGGAGCCGGATCCCGAAGGGCTGCAGGTCGCGGCACGGACGCTGGACGGCCTGTTCGGTCCGGAAGCGTGGGACGTGATCGGCTGGGACACAACGACGTACGTCCTCAAGGCGACCGGTCGGCTCCCGCTCGACGAGGACGACCGGGACATGCTCGGCCCGCACGCGGACCGCCTCCCGTTGCTTGGCTGATATAGGTCGAGAGTCCTTCACAAGACACCTCCGGAGGTGCCAGAAGGGATCCGTTGGATTCCTTGGGAGCTAGAGCACGCCGGCGAACGGATCGTCCAGGTCCTGCCAGTTGAGGCTGGCGAGCTCGGACTCGGTCAGCAGACAGGCGTCCAGGACCGCCTGCAGCCGGGCCGGATCGAGCCCCATGCCGGTAGCGACCACTGTGCACTCGGCGAGGTGCTCGGTGTCGGACCACTCGCCGAGCATCCCGAGCGACGCGCTGTACCCCGCGGACTCCCATCGCACCCGCTGGGTCGGCCGGTTGGCCAGCCAGACCACGCCACGGCTGCGTACGACGCCGTCCACGATGTCCTCGAGTGCGTCGTTCAGCCGGGACGGGTGCAGTGGCCGGGTGGACCGCCACAGGACCGTCGTCACGCCGTCACCACTCGGCTGCACCCGGTCCGAGGCGGCGAGCTCACCGGCCCACGCCTCGGCCGCCTTGAAGTCGAACAACGCGGTCCGCGCGACCGGACCGGTCGGTACGCCGGCCGGATCGGCCGCGACGACCGTCGTACGTGGGTTCAGATGCGCCAGCAGGTTGTGCAGTCGCTCCGGGGCGGCGTTGCGGTGAGCGTTGGCGAGTACGCACACGTCGGCGTACTCGATCTGCCGCGCGGTCAGCTCGGCGACGTTACGGCGATCGGGCGGCCCGAGAGCCAGTCCACGCTCGTCGAGGAGTTCGTCGCCTGAGAGTTGCTCGACCAGCAGTACGGCGTCGACCACGCAGGTCACCGTGTCGACCGCGATCTCGGGCATCGTCGCCACCAGCGTGCTCGCCAGCGGGCGCGCCTCCATCGCCGGCGGAGCAGCCAGTACGACGTGGTCCCAGCGCTGACGCGCGACCAGGGCCTCGAGCAGCGGCAGCAGCGACTCGATCAGCTGACACGCACCGCAGTCGTCGTCCACGGTGAACTCTCCGGAGTCGATCGGACCGGACGCGTCAAGCACCCGCCAGGACAGCACGCCCCGCCCGGGCAGCTCGTCCTGGTCCACCACGACGGCCACGGTGGTGGCGTCCACCATCGCGTGCAGCACGGGTTCGCGCAGTGTCGTCGACAGGCCGACCAGCAGGGACAACGAGGTTTTCGAATGGGCGGTCATGAGGGCAGTATATGAAAACGGTTTTCATCAGTCCAGGGCCGGGGCTGGCCGACTTTCCCGTCAGACCGGGAAATTTCCCGACCTCGCGCGGAATCGGGCTCGGCGGGTGCGGCGGACAGTAGCCGGGTGCTGTTAACAGTTAAGGCGCCGAGGTCTGGCCGGGGACCGACGACCTGCTTAGGGTCCGAAGTGGGGATCGGCCGGAGGTGTGGGATGGGTGAGCGGGAGTTCGCCGACGTGTTGCGCGACGCCATACGCGCTCGGGGGCTGGGACTGGAGCGAATCCGGGAGCGGCTGCTGGCTCAAGGCGTGTCTGTCAGCCTGGCCACGTTGAGTTACTGGCAGTCCGGACGCTCACGTCCTGAGCGGCGGGACTCGCTCGCTGCTGTCGAGTTGCTGGAGTCGGTGCTCGAGGTTCCCGCCGGGACCTTGTCGGCCTCGCTGGGTCCGCCACGGCGACGTGGACGCTGGTTGACCACCGTGCCTGACCGGCCTGACGTGGCGGCGTACTGGCCACGACCCGATGCGGTCGAGGATGCGGTCAGTGGAGTGGACCTCCGGTGGGACGAGCGACTGACGCGGATCAGTCAGCACGACCGGGTCTACATCGGTCCGGACGGCGGCGAACGCTCGTACCACTCCCGTCAGGTTCTGCGCGCCGAGGCGGACGGTCCGGACCGCTGGGTGGTGATCATGCACCTCGACGAGCACGACCGCCCGCTGCCGGCGATCTGGCCGCTCCGGCACTGTCACCTGGGCCGGACGGTACGACGTCCCGCCGACGGACTGCTCGTCGCCGAACTGCTCTTCGACCGCCCGCTCCGCAAGGGCGAGACGGTGATCACCGAACACGAGCTGGTCAACGTCGCGCCGTACCCACCGGCGACGAACTACGAGCGCAAGTTCCGCCTGCCGGTACGCGAGTTCGTGCTCGAGATCTGCTTCGACCCGACGCGTCTCCCGGTGGTGTGCAGTGGCTTCTCGCAGCTGGACGACGCCGACGAGATCGTCCGGCCGGTCGACGTCACGTCCGAGGTGCATGGCGTCGTGCTGAACTTCGGACCGGGTCGCTACGGCTTCCGGTGGGGCTGGGACGAGTGAACTGTTAAACAGCCTCGCCTTCGGCTAAGCGCTGGTTCTGTTAACTGTGAAAGGGCTTCCGGCGATTCCACGCCGTCGTGCGACCTCCTACGTTCGGGTCCACCGTCCCCGCCCGAACGCAAGGAGTCCAACCATGAAACGGCATGTGAAAGCGGCGGTCCTGCTCAGTGGCGCGCTCGTCGTCATGCCCTGTCAGGCGATCGCCGCCGACGCGGAGCCACCCAGTCCGCAACAGATCTCCGCAAACCTCCCGTCGTCGCCCGGTCAAGCCGGCCGCTGGATCGCCGACGGCAAGCTGATGGTTGCTGTGGTCAACGAAGCCACCGCCGATCAGGTCCGTACGGCAGGCGGCGTACCGCAGCAGGTCGCCCGCAGTCAGGGTGAGCTGGACCGCCTGTTCGTGCAGGTGGACAAGATCGCGCGGACGCAGCGCGGTCTGCAGAGCTGGGGGATCGACCCGATTGCCAACAAGGTCGTCGTCAAGGCTCGCGGCGGCTACGGCGCATTCGCCGGGCTGGGCGACGGCGTCCAGGTCGTGCGGGTGAACACCGACTTCCGCCAGCAGGCCGGCGAGGTGAACCCGGGTGACCCGTGGTGGCCGGGCGGCGAGAGCAACTGCTCGGTCGGCTTCCCGGCGACGGATGCCCAAGGGAACAAGCACTTCCTGACGGCAGGCCACTGCACGAACGACGCGAACCAGGCGGCGTACGGCGCGAGCGGTCAATCCAGCCGGCTCGGTACGTCGAATGTCGGCGGTAGCCGCAGCGTCAACACCCGCGAAGGTGACATGGGCGTGGTCGCGATCACCGAGGCGGGCTGGACGACCTCTCCGAACGTCAACACCTGGGGTCAGCCGGCCGTCACAGTCACCGGCTCGGCTGAGGCGATCGTCGGCGAGACCGTCTGCCACAGCGGCAACACCGCGCCGAACTGGGAGTGCGGCAAGGTCACCGCGATCAACCAGACCATCGACTACGGCAACGTGGTGATCGACGGACTGACCACGAGCACCGCGTGTTCCCAGGGTGGTGACTCCGGCGGCGCCTGGCTGCGTGCTGACAAGGCCGTCGGCCTGCACTCCGGCGGCAACTCCACCTGCAGCCCCAACGAGGACAACTCAATCTTCCAGCCCGTCGGCGAGGCCCTCGCCAAGTGGAACCTCACTCTGCTGACCGACAAGCCGCCGGTTGACGACGACGAGGCGCCGACCACCCCCGGCTCCCCGCGCTCGACCGGTGCGACGTCCGACAGCATCTCGCTCACCTGGGACGCCGCGACCGACAACGTCGGTGTGACCGGGTACGACGTACTCGACGGATCAAGGGTGGTTGCGAGTGTTGCCGGTACGGCGGCGACGGTCACCGGGCTGACGGCCGATACGTCGTACAGCTTCACCGTGGTCGCGAAAGATGCTGCGGGCAACAAGTCTGCTCCGAGTGCGGCGGTGACCGCGCGGACTCAGACGGGTAGCACTGGTCGCACCTTTGGGAATGGGACCGACTACCCGATCCGGGACTTCCAGGTCGCGGTCAGTCAGGTCCGCTCGACCGCGAGCGGCCGGACGGCGAGCCCGGTCAAGGTGACGGTCGAGGGCAACCACACCTGCCTGGAGGATCTCAACATCAGCGTCGTTTCACCGAGCGGGCGCTGGTACTACCTGCAGCGGTACGGCGGTACGACGTGCCACCCGATGCCGGCCACCAAGGCGTACGACGTACCCGCCGACGAGACCGCGGCCGGGACGTGGACGCTGCGGATCGGCGACAACGGCTACGCCGACACTGGAACCCTCACCAACTGGTCGATCACGCTCTGACCCCTGCACAGGCACCGGTCGGCTCGGGGCACTGCCGGCCGGTGCCCCAGAGCCCACGCGGTACTCACAGGGAACCCATCGCGCACTGGGTGCGCATTCTTCCGGCACTTCACTGAAATCCGTGCGTGGTTTGTCTCGATCGTCTGGTAGGCAAGGGGTATGGCGATCGAGATCGGGCGGTTCGAGGGTGACTGGGACGAGCTGGTCGAGCTCGTGGACCTGGCGTTCGCTGCGCCGTGGAGCGAGGCTCAACTGGAGTCCGAGCGACGGGTGTGGGAGCCGGAGCGGAGCACGGTCGCGACCGACGAGAAACAGTTGGTCGGTCATACCGGGGCGTTCTCGCTGCGGATGACGGTGCCGGGTGCACAGATCCCGGTGGCCGGGGTGACCCTGGTCGCGGTCCGGCCGACGCACCGGCGTCGCGGCATCCTGCGGGATCTGATGCGCGCTCAGCTGACCGAGATCCATGAGGCGGGCGTCGAGCCGATCGCCGGACTGACCGCGAGCGAGCCGGTCATCTACGGCCGGTTCGGGTACGGCCTGGGCTCGGATCACCAGGAGATCGTCATCAGGAAGTGGTCCCGCGAGTTGCGGCCGGTGGCCGGCGTCGACGACGTACGGATCAGGACCGTCGCCGTACGCGAGGCCCTCGCCACGTGTGCGGCGCTGCGCAACCGGCTGGCAGCCGACCAGCCGGGGATGTTCCACCACGACGAGCGGTGGCAGGACCACATCGTCAGTGAGAACGTGACGAGCAATCCGGCGAACGCCTCGCCGCGGCGCTGCGTCGTGGCCGAGCGGAACGGCGAGGTGACCGGGTTCGCCTACTACCGGAGCAAACGCACGGACAAGGGGTTCATCGACGTCAGCCGGGTCCATGCGGAGGACCTCGCGTCGCATGTCGCTCTCTGGCGGTTCCTGCTGGAGCCGGACCTGCTGAGCGAGACGCACTACGGCAAGCTCCCGTCGGACGATCCGCTGCTGGATCTTTTGCTCGATCCCCGGGCTCCGGAGCCGATCACGCGGGACGGGCTCTGGATCCGTCCGGTCGACGTCGGCCGAGCGCTCGCCGCTCGGACGTACGCGCGGGAGATCGACGTCGTGATCGCGGTGACCGACGGCTTCCTGCCGTGGAACGAGGGCAGCTGGCATCTCGCCGGCGGGCCGGCCGGCGCGACCTGTGCGGCGACATCGCGGCCGGCTGACCTGACCATCGACGTACGGGAACTGGGGGCGGTCTACCTCGGCAAGCCGTCGTTGGTCCGGCTCGGGGCGGCGGGGCTGGTGCATGAGCACACGGCCGGAGCGCTCGCGGCCGCCTCGCAAGCGTTTTCCGCAACTCGGCTTCCGTGGCTCGACACGGGCTTCTGATCGGTTAGCCTTCCGAGATGCAGCGGAGCCGTCGGGGAGCGCTGACGCTGGTCGTCGTACTGATGCTGGGCGTCACGGCGGCCGGTTTCGTGGTGCTCGCGTCGGCCGGCGGGCCGGTCCGGCCGGTCAGCGAGAGCACGCTGCGGTCCTCGCCACGGCCGGAGCCGACCTCGACACGGTTTCCCGGCGTGCTGGAGCCGACACCGTTGCCGCCACCGCCTGGGTCGCAGATCAAGTCCCGGCCGTTCCCGGAGTGGTTGCAGGCGCTCTGGCAGGCGCTGTTCTGGCTGGCGGCCGCGGTTGTCGCCGCGTTCCTGGGATGGGTGATCTACCGGATCCTCCGCAAGGTCGAGTTGCCCCAGGCCGAGACCGAGGACACCGACTGGGAGCGGATGAAGGCCGACCGGCTCGCGGAGGCGGTCGACACCGGCCTGTCCAGGATCGACACCGGTACGGCGACCGATGCGGTGATCGCGTGCTGGGTCGCGCTCGAGGAGGCGGCCGCATCGGCCGGTGCGGCCCGTGATCCGTCGGAGACCCCGGCCGAGTTCACCGTTCGCGTTCTCGGCGTGGGAGGGATCTCCGAGCCAGAGCTCGTCCGCCTCGGCGAGCTGTATCGCGAGGCCCGCTACTCCACCCACGGCTCGAGTGAGCAGGCCCGCGCCGAGGCCCGCGCTGCTCTGCTCCGCCTCCGCGACGACCTGGCCGCCGCTCAAACCGAGGCATCCAGGGGGGTGGGTCGATGACGTCGTACAAGTGGACGCCGTTGGAGGAGTCCGCTCGACGGGCCGCACGGCCGGCCGAGAGGCAGCCGCGGGTTCGAGAGATGCTGCTGAACAAGCTGTTCGTGCAGCATGTCGGACTCACCGTGCTGGTGAGTCTGCTGCTGGTGGGAGCGTTCGGGGCCGCGGGGATGGCGCCGCGGCCGTTGTGGTTCGTCGCGGCGGCGCTCGCGATCGGGTTCGGGTCGCTGGCGGTCCGGCTGATCGTGCCGCAGGTGCTGGAGACCAACTGGCCGGCGCGGCAGGACGAGAGACTGGCCGTCCTGCGGACCCGGAGCAACGATAACCGGACCCAGTTCATCGCCACCTGGCTGCAGGAGGCTGGCCGTGAGCGCCGCGTGGGTGAGGGATCGCGGACGTTTGCTCGCCGGCTCCAGCCGCTGTTGCTGGAGCTGACGACCGACCGGCTGGTGCACCGTCACGGCGTCGACCCGGTGCGCGAGCCGGAGCGGGCTCGCGAGATCACCGGTGAGCAGTTGTGGAACCTGATCACCGGGGACGAGAAGCGCACCGCGTCCTTCGACGAGATCGAATACGCCATTCAGACCATCGAGAAGTTGTGAGGAACCGTGACTGACCCAGAACTGCACCCCAGCGCGCCGCCGAGCCAGGTCGTGCCCGAGGCGGAGGTTGGGCGGGAGTTGGGGATCGCGGAGGTTTCTGCGGTCAGCCGAGAGGTGCTGGACCGGGTGAGCGAGGCGGTGGTGGGGAAGACCGGGGCGCTGGAGTTGGTGCTGGCCGGGATCCTCGCCGGCGGGCATGTGCTGCTGGAGGACTATCCGGGGCTGGCGAAGACGCTGGCGGCGCGGTCGTTCGCGCAGGCGCTGGGGCTGGAGTTCCGGCGGGTGCAGTTCACGCCGGACCTGTTGCCGTCGGATGTGACCGGCGCCTTCGTGTACGACCAGAAGGATTCCGAGTTCGTGTTCCGGCCGGGCCCGATCTTCACCGGTCTGCTGCTGGCCGACGAGATCAACCGGACCCCACCGAAGACGCAGGCTGCGCTGCTCGAGTCGATGCAGGAGCACCAGGTCACTGTCGAAGGTCAGACGTTCCCGCTGCCCACCCCGTTCCACGTGCTCGCGACCGCGAACCCGGTCGAGTACGAAGGCACCTACCCGCTCCCCGAGGCCCAGCTCGACCGCTTCATGCTGCGGATCGGCTTCGGCTACCCGAGCGCCGAAGAGGAATGGGAGGTCCTGCGCCGCCGGATGAGCCGCCGGATGGAGGATCAGACCGTCGAGGCCGTCACCGACGCGGCCGGGCTGCTTGCCGCACAGCATGCGGTCGAGACCGTCACAGTCGACGACACCGTCGGTCAGTACTGCGTCGAGCTCGCAGCGGCGACCCGTCGCGACTCGCAGGTCCTCGTCGGTGCGTCGCCGCGCGGCTCGCTGGCGTTGTTGCTGACGGCACGTGCGTACGCCGTGATCCAGGGCCGGGACTACGTCGTACCGGAGGACGTGAAGGCGGTCGCCGTACCTGCGCTCGCGCATCGCATCACGGTCCGGCCCGAGCTCTGGCTGCACGAGGTGACCGGGGCAACCGTCGTGCGCGCGGTCCTTGGTTCGGTGCCGACCCCACCCACCGTCGTCGGCGCATCCCGGTGACTTTGCAGGGGTGTGAGTGATGAAATGGCGGCCGACGCATGCGCACATCCGGGCGGTCTGCGCGGCTGGGCTGCTGCTGTTCATTGCGGTGGTAGCCCGGCGGCCGGATGCCGCCGTACTCGGGTTGCCGTTGGCGTTCGTCGCGGTCTGGGGGCGGTACTTCCGGCCGCGTGAGCAGCCCGAGGTGCACACCGAGCTGGATACGGATGCGTTGTTCGAGGGGCAGGCAACGACGTACCGGCTGCGGGTGGCCGGGACGGTCGACCCGGATATCGACCTGATCGTGGCGGCGTTGCCGCGGGCCCAGTGGTTCCAGTACGACCCGCCGCAGGCCGCGATCGCCGAGCCGGTGACCGATGGCGTGGTGACGCTCGAGGTGGGGCTGCGGTCGAAGCGGTGGGGTATACGTGCGTTGGAGCGGCCGACCGTTGTCGCCACCTCGATGCTCGGTGCGTACCGGCTCCCTGTGACGTCGGCGCAGGAGCTCTCCGTGACCACGCTGCCGTTGCGCGAGGGCTTCGAGGCGGTTGACTCTGTACCGCGTCCGGCCGGCCTGGTCGGGCTGCACCGGTCACGGCGTCCGGGCGAGGGGACCGAGTTGGCCGGCGTACGGCCGTTCCGGACGGGTGACCGGCTGCGGCGGATCAACTGGTCCGTCTCGGCGCGCACCCGCGAGCTGCATGTCACCTCCACGTGGTCGGACCGCGACACCGAGGTGGTGATCCTGCTCGACACTGGTGGCGAAATCGGTGTCAGCGAAGGGATCGACGGACGGTCGAGCAGTCTGGACACCGGGGTCCGCGCGGCCGCGTCGATCGCCGAGCACTACCTCCGCCACGGCGACCGGGTCCGCCTGATCGACACCGGGAACCTGGTGCGCGGCGTACGGTCCGGCAGCGGTCGCGGGCATCTGCGCCGGATCCTGGATGCCTTGGTCCACGCGGATCGCCGCGGCCGCCAGCAGGACGAGCTGCAACTCGTCCGCCGGAACCGGATCAAGTCCGACAGCCTCGTCGTGGTGCTCAGCCCCCTGCTGAGACAGGTGATTCTCGGGTACATCGTGACGCTCGTGCACTCGGGATGCACAGTCATCGCCGTGGACACCCTGCCCCCGGACATTGCCTCGGTAATCGATCTCGACGAGCACGACGTCCGCGCCTGGCCGCTCGCCTGGCGGCTGCGGATGCTCGAGCGCCGTGGTGAGCTCGACCGGCTCAGCGACCTGGGCGTCCCAACCGTGCCCTGGCGCGGTGCCGGCACCCTCGACGAGGTCCTGCGGAATACGTCGCGGCTGGCCTCTGCGCCGAGGATTCGGTCATGAGCGAGCGAAGCGAGTTCATCATCAAGCACAGTCTCTCTCGTGTCTCATCGGCGCCCGGAGCGAAGCGAGAACGTCGATGAGCATCGCGGAGAGGATCAACTTGTGGCTTGCGCAGATGCGGGCCTCGGGGCGGGCTGCGGTGCTGGCGCGGCTGACCGTTGCGGCGGCGGGCGCGGTGGCGTTGCTGGTGTCGGCTGTGCAGTCGTGGGATCAGCTGGATCTGATCCCGCTGATCGCGATTCCGATGCTGGTGGCAACGATCGTGCTGCCGGACTCGCTGGCCGGGGTGTTCTTCATCGTGGTGGTCGCCCTCGGGTGGTTGAGCCGGGCGCCGGGTGAGGTGACCTGGAGTCTGGTGCTGACCGGGATCGCCTTGCTGGTGGTGCATCTGGCGACCGCGTTCACCGCACAACTCCCGTCCTACGCGCTGGTGCATCAGCAGTCGCTGCGCCGCTGGTTGGTGCCGGGGGCAATCGCCTTGCTGATCGGCCCGGTCGTTGCGGTCGCCGCCGCGCTGATCCAGGGGGCCGAGGTCCCGGGGTCCCTGCTCGTCACCGCTGCCGCGCTCGTCCTCGCCACCGCGACGATCTGGTTCGCCGCCGGTCAGAAAGTCGGCAGGGACTAGTCGGCCGGGTCCTCGCCCAGGGTTGCGTTGATCTCGTCGGCCCACGGGAGGCTGATCGCGTCCGGCCCCAGAACCTGCATGGCCGACATCACGGTCAGCAGCATGCCGGTGGAGAGGAACGCCCGGGTCTCCGCGGGTGACGCCCCGGTGACCTCGCGGACGAGCCGATAGATCCCGCCGAAGCGCTCGCGGACGACATCGCCGATCGCAGGCTCGCCACTGGCCGAGAAGCCGTGCAGGAGGACGAGCAGGAGTTCGCGCTCGGCCATCAGTTCGTTGTAGCCGTGGCCGAGGCTGGCCAGTGTCGGCTCGCGCTCCGCGGCGTTGCGGAAGGTCTGCTCGATGGTGTCGCAGACGGTCTGCACGGCGGCCAGGAAGAGCTGCTGCTTGGTGCCGAAGAGACGGATCACGTACGGCTGGGAGACTCCGGCCAGCCGGGCGATCTCGTCCGTCTTCGTGCCTGCGTACCCGGACGCGCCGAACGCCTGGACTGCCGCCTGCAGCACCTCCTCACCGCGCTCCGCCGCGGTCAACCGCACCCTCGCACCCATGCCTGTCCTTCCCATCCGTCGCCAATCACTTGACATGTTATCAGTCGATGCATACTTTGGTCACCAAGCTTGTTATCAGTGAATTACAACTAGGAGTTGAGATGACGTCGACCGCTCTCGATGAGAGGTTCGAGCCTCCGACGACCCGCCGCCGCTGGGGTCTGGGCGCCGTACTGACCGCGGTGGGCATCCCCACCTTCATGGTCACGCTGGACAACCTGGTCGTGACGAACGCGCTGCCGGTGATCAAGGCCGAGCTCGGCGCCTCCCTGTCCGACCTGCAGTGGTTCGTGAACGCTTACACGCTCTCCTTCGCGGCGCTGCTGCTGACCGCGGCGGCGATCGGCGACCGGCTCGGCCGACGGCGGATCTTCCTGGCTGGGATCGCGCTGTTCACGCTCGCCTCGGCCGCCTGTGCGCTGGCGACCGAGCCGTGGATGCTGATCAGCGCCCGGGCGATCCAGGGCGTTGGCGCGGCGGCCGTCATGCCGTTGTCGCTGACTCTGCTGGCCGGCGCCGTACCCGAGAAGCTTCGCAGTGCCGCGATCGGTGCTTGGGGCGGCATCTCCGGTCTGGGTGTCGCCGTCGGCCCGTTGGTCGGCGGAGCCGTCGTCGACGGCATCAACTGGCAGTGGATCTTCTGGCTGAACGTGCCGATCGGTGTGGTCGCCGTACTGCTCGCCGCTCGGGTCCTGAGTGAGTCCCGGGGTACGCCGAAGCGGCTGGACCTGCCCGGGTTGGTCCTGGCGGCCGCCGGCGTACTGGCGATCGTCTGGGGTGTCGTGCACGGTGCCGACGACGGCTGGACGTCCGGCAGCGTGCTCGGGTCGTTGATCGCCGGTGTGGTGCTGCTGGTCGCGTTCGTGGCGTGGGAGCGTCGTACTCCGGCTCCGATGCTGCCGCTGCGGTTGTTCTCGGTACGGGCGTTCAGCGTCGTGAACATCACCTCGTTCACGTTCTCGGTCGGGGTGTTCGGGGCGGTGTTCCTGCTGGCCCAGTTCTTCCAGGTGGTGCAGGGCTACAGCCCGCTGGAGTCCGGCGTCCGGACGATGCCGTGGACGATGGCGCCGATGGTGGTCGCCCCGATCGCCGGGATGATCGTCGACCGGGTCGGGCCTCGCGTGTTGATCGCGTCCGGACAGGTGCTCCTCGCGGCAGCGCTCGGCTGGATCGCGCTGATCACCACGGCCTCGACGCAGTACGGCGAACTGGTCGTGCCGTTCGTCCTCGCCGGTGTCGGGATGGGCCTGACCTTCGCCCCGGCGGCGAGTGTCGTGATGGCGAGCGCGTCCGACGCCGACCGTGGTGTGGCGTCCGGGACCAACAACACCATCCGCGAGGTCGGTGTCGCGATGGGCGTCGCCGTCCTCGCCTCGGTCTTTGCCTCAGCCGGCTCCTACGAGTCCCCGGCCAGCTACGCCGACGGCCTCGTCCCCGCAGTCTGGACCGGCGCCGCCATCGTCGCCGCCGGAGCCGTCGTCGCCCTACTGCTGCCGGGTCGCAAGCGCTGACCTTAGGGTGTCAGGGTGCTGGCTGCTGACGACGTACGACGGATCGCGCTCTCCTTCCCGGAGGCGGTGGAGAAGGAGCGCTGGGGTCATCCGACCTTCGATGTGGCCGGGCGGATGTTCATCACCATCCCGGACGACCAGACGTCGTTCGCGGTGCGGTGTCCCCGGCTGGAGCGGGACGAGTTGATCGCGGCGGAACCCGAGAAGTTCTGGGTTCCGCGGCACGAGGCGGGTTCGAACTGGGTTCGGGCCCGCCTCGACGCGCTCGAGGACGCCGGCGAACTCCACGACATCCTCGCCGATTCCTGGCGCCAGGTCGCCCCAACCGAACTACTCGACCGCTAAGACCCCTCACTCTGACCGAGTTGCGCGTCCAGCTTGTCGTGCCAATCGGCATCGGCCAGGTCAGCGCGCACCAGGAGATCACGCCAATCCTGTGTGGCGAGCGCTCGAGCGTCACGAATGCGCGCGAGGTTACCCCGGCCCCACAGCACGATCGCCGCCTGGACGCGTTCGGACTCGTGGGCATCAGCGACCAGCCGGGCGATTTCCTCAGCGCTTCCTGGATCTGGAAAGTCGACCCGGATGCGCCGTAGAAGGCGTGGCGTCGTCTCGGTCATGTGAAGAAGGTGCCAGCCTGCATTGCACCTTCACAAGACGCGCATCTGTTGGCGGATCAGACGATCCCAGCCGCTTTGTCAGTTCACGCAGAACTCGTTGCCGTACGGGTCTTGCATGACCGTCCAGGACTCGCCTGCCTCGTCGTGGCGAGCGACGACGGTCGCGCCCAAACCCGTGAGGCGCTCCACCTCCGTGTCGCGGTCGTCGGCAAGCAGATCGAGATGGACACGGTTCTTTCCGTGCTTCGGTTCGGGGACTTGGATGAACAGCAGACGTGGTGCTCCGTCGGCAGGCAGGTTCACCCGGGCCGCAGTGCCCCAGTCGCCGTCGAGTTTCGCAGCGAGCGCGGTGGCCCACCAGCGGGCGACCGCGCCAGGGGACACGTCACAATCGACCGTAACGTTCATCAGGGAAAGACTCATGATGATCAGTGTCCAGCAAGCGCACGAGGCCGGCTGCCCGTGCGATTGCTTGGTGTGGGCCTAGCTGTTGCGGCGGGCAATGACTCGGGAGAGGCCGAGCGTTCGGCCACCGTCGGTGCGAAGCATCTGAGCTTCTTCCTGTCCCGGCGTACCACTGTCGTGATCGCATGCGTCATTCCACTGCAACCAGTCTCGCCACCCGTCGGGCAGTCGATCTGCGACCTCGACGGTGACCAGGCCGGTCTTCTCCCAGTGCCGCCGCCACCAGGCAGGGCTGTGCCAGGCGCAGAAGTCCCATTTCCAGTAGGGCTCGAGGTGTGGCGGGGGAAGCGTCTCGTACTCCTCGGCAAGACCGGGCTGAACGATGCCGATCTGGCCGCCGCGTTTCACGAAGCGTGAGTAGTAGCCGAGATAGAGGTCGTCAGTGCCGAAGTAGTGGTAGGCGCCGATGCTGATGAGCGCGTCGAAGAAGTCCTCGGCGAAGGGCAGGGCATGGGCTTCCGCGGAGATCGGGTGAACCTGGTCCTCTACGCGTGCCTCGGCCGCGCGGCGCAAGTTCTCGTCGGGCTTGATCCACAGGTCAGTCGCCCACACCTCAACACCGAACTCCTTGGCCAGGAAGATCGAGCTCAGAGCGGTGCCACAGCCCATGTCGAGTATCCGCATGCCGGGCTCAAGCGGCATGAGATCGGTCAAGGCCTCCGCCTGCCACACAGGGTTCGGCCCCATCCCGCCGTCGACCATCCACCGAGCCGAGTACCCGGCAGACCGCGGGTAGCGTTCGTTCCTCAGCAGCACGTCAAGCTCGGCATCATCCACGCGACCGAACTGTGGGCGAGTGCCTACGACCACGCAAGCGGTTATTCGCAGGCCCGAACGAGGCCCGCCCTGAATCTCGACGATGCCATCCGACGACTCGGGGGCACTGCTGACCGGGGCAAACCTACCGGCAACAGGCTCAGCTGCCGCTGCCGTACGGGCGGGTGATGATCTCCAGCCAGTGTCCGTCAGGGCCTTCCCAGTACAGGCCGCGGCCACCGTCCCCGTTGTTGATCTCTTGTGGTTTGCGCTTGAAGGGGTCGGCCCACCACTGGCGGCCGTCGTCCCGCAAGCGACCGAGGATGGAGTCGAACTCCTCCTCACTGACCAGGAAGGCATAGTGCTGGCCGCGGATCTCGCCCTCGGTGTCCATGAAGTCCAGGCTCGCCGCGTTGTCCAGCTTCAGCTCGGCGAACGGGCCGTACGCCGTCGCCTCCGGCAGACCGAGTACCTCGCTGACATCGCGAGCAGCAGCCCATCGGTCCTTCACGTGCACGATCGTGTGATTCAGCTCGACACTCATCGGGCTCTCCTGGGGGTTCCGGTCCTCAGTTGGTGCGTGGCCACCACTCTGCACCCGGCCCCCGTTCCCGGGAAGACCCCCGCTAGCTGACGTTGTTGGCTGAGGCGGTGAAGGTGTTGCAGGTGGCTGGGTTGCCGGTCTTGAAGGACTGGCCCATGAACCGCGCCTGGCTCGCCTTGCTGCCGTGGGTGCCCTCGTTCGGCTTGTCGCCGGCGGTGACGACCCACTTGTTCCACACCTGCAGCATCAGCCCGTTGATCGGGTAGCTGCGTTTGTTCACGGCGAGGAAGACACCGGCGAAGCAGTTCGCCTGGAGCTCGGTACGACGGTTCATCCGCAACCGGTCGGCGTACGAGTTGGCGTCGTACTCCAGATCGTGCGCGGCCTCCAGGATGCCGGTGACCTCCTGGACGTGGTGGCCGTACTCGTGGGCGATCGAGCGGCTGTACCACATCCGCGAGTACGCCTTGGACTCCGCGTCCGGGTACTCCATGTAGGTCTTCACGAAGACGTCGACCTTCATGTACATCATCTGGTTCGACGGGCAGTAGAACGGCACCGAGACCGGTCCGTTGCCGCAGGGCGTGCTGGTGCTGCTGCCGGCCCAGTAGGTCATCCGGGGTGGCACGAACTTGTAGCCCGCCTTCGCGACCAGCGGAGCCCAGCCGCGGTCCAGGCAAGGCTTGATCGCGGCCCAGTATGCGGCCGCATTCCGATTGTTGGTCGGGCGGACCCGCGGCTCACGGCAGTTCGTCGCCGCCATCTGGCCGGCCTTGTAGAGCTGGTTCTTGGCGACGACGTCGATGGCCTGCGGCTCCGGCGACTCCGTGGTCGTGCTGGTCGGCTCCTCGGTCGGCTCCGACGTGGGTTCCTCCGTCGGCTCCGAGGTCGTGGTCGGGGACGGCGTGTAGCGGCCCGAGCTGACCGGCGGGGTGTAGTCGTCGTCGGCGTTCTTGTTGATCGTGTTCCAGACGAACAGGCCGGCGACGGCCACCGCGAGGACACCGAGTACCAGGACGGCGGGCGCCTTGGACTTCTTCTTCGGCCGCTGCGGTTGCCAGCCGGGCTGGAAGCCAGGCCCGCCGGGTCCACCTGGTCCGGGCGGCCCGAAGCTGGGTCCCCAGCCGAACCCCTGTCCTTGTTGCGGCGCCATCGATGGCGGTCCGTACTGCGGCTGCCCGCCGTACGGACCGGGTGGCGGACCGTAATGACCGCCCTGCGGCGGGGGACCCTGCGGCGGGGGACCCTGCGGGGGAGGACCCTGCGGGGGGCCGGGCTGCTGGTACGGCGGGTACGGCGGGTTCTGTCCCTGCGGACCGCCGAACGGTGTCTGGCTCAACCCCGTTCCTTCCCTCAAATCGATGAGCTGCGCTGGACAGCGACGGCCACAGTATCGGCAGAAACAGGTCAGCCGGGCGGGGGCCCGGGAGGTAGGGTCGGCCAGGTGACTGATGCCATCACACCGACCAGCCCGATCGACCAGCTCTCCGAGCGGTACCTCGAGGAGTACGTCGCGCTGTCGCCGACCGCGGCGACGTTCATGGGAATCGAAGGCCACGACCACGAGCTGCCGGACTACACCCCGTCCGGTTTCGAGGCGCTGATCGACCTGACCCGGCGGTCCGTCGCCGAGGCCCAGGCCACCGCGACCGGCAGCCCCCGCGAGGAGGTCGCCAAGGACGCGTTCCTGGAGCGGCTCGGGCTGGAGCTGGAGACGTACGAGGCGGGCGTTCCGCAGCACCAGCTGAACGCGATCGCCTCTGTCCCGGCCGAGATCCGGCAGGTGTTCGACCTGATGCCGACCGCGACCGAGCAGGACTGGGAGACCATCGCGATCCGGCTCAACCAGGTCGGTACGACGCTGGACGGCTACCGCGAGACGCTGCTCGAGCAGGCCGCGCAAGGCCGGGTGTCGGCGCTGCGGCAGGTGAACGACCTGGCCAACCGGATCGGTAGCTGGACCGGCGCCGACGGTGACGACTTCTTCGCCGGGCTCGCCGCACAGGCGCCGGACAGCCCGGTGAAGGCGACCGTGGACGCCGCGGCCGCATCGGCGCGGAAGGCGTACGAGCAGTTCGGCGGCTGGCTGACCGCCGAGCTCGCGCCGCGGGCGCCGGAGAAGGACGCCTGCGGTCGCGAGGTGTACGAGCTTGCCTCCCGCAACTTCCTCGGTGCGACGATCGACCTGGAGGAGACCTACGCCTGGGGCTGGGAGGAGCTGGCCCGGATCGAGGCGGACATGCAGTCGATCGCGGCCGGCCTGAACGGCGGCGACCGCGGGATTGAGGCCGCCGCCGCGATCCTCGACAACGATCCGGCCCGCAAGATCCACGGCAAGGACGCGTTCCGGGACTGGATGCAGCAGCTCGCCGACTCCGCCGTGGCCGAGCTGGGCGGCACCCACTTCGACATCCCGGACGAGATCCGCACCATCCAATGCATGATCGCGCCGACCTCGGACGGCTCGATCTACTACACGCCGCCGAGCGAGGACCTGACCACCCGGCCGGGCCGGATGTGGTGGGCGGTGCCGACCGGCGTCGAGGACTTCGCCACCTGGCGCGAGGTCACCACCGTCTACCACGAGGGCGTCCCCGGCCATCACCTCCAGTGCGCGCAGACGATGCTCCGCACCGACCTGCTGAACCGGTGGCAGCGCATCGCCTGCTGGGTCTCCGGCCATGGCGAGGGCTGGGCCCTGTACGCCGAGCGCCTGATGGAGGAGCTGGGTTACCTCGAGGACCCCGGAGCGCGGTTCGGGATGCTGGACGCGCAGGGGTTCCGGGCGGCCCGGGTGATCATCGACATCGGCATGCACCTGGAGCTGGAGATCCCGCGGGACAACCCGTTCGGCTGGCGGCCGGGTGAGCGGTGGAACGCCGAGCTCGGGTTCGAGTTCCTCCGGGCGCACTGCCGGATGGAGACCGAGTTCCTGCGCGCCGAGCTCAACCGCTATCTCGGCTGGCCCGGGCAGGCGCCGTCGTACAAGGTCGGCGAGCGGATCTGGCTGCAGGCGCGGGAGGAAGCCAAGCAGCGCAAGGGATCCGCGTTCGACCTGCGCGCGTTCCACTCCGACGCCCTGAACCTGGGCTCGATCGGGCTCGACCCGCTCCGTCGCGCCCTCGCCAAACTGTGACTGGCCAAACTGTGACTGGCGAAGCTGTCCGGTTCGTGCTCGCGTCGGCGTCGCCGGCGCGGCTGAAGACGTTGCGCGGCGCCGGGGTCGAGCCGGAGGTGATCGTCTCCGGTGTCGACGAGGACAACATCACCGCGGACAGCCCGGGCGAACTGGCCCGCCTGCTCGCGACGCTGAAGGCCCGGGCCGTGGTCGCCAGCCTGACCGAGCATGCAACCGTGCTCGGCTGCGACTCGGTCCTCGAATTCGACGGTGTCGCCTATGGCAAACCAGGTACGCCGGAAGCCGCACGAGACCGACTCCGGTCGATGCGCGGCCGATCCGGCGTACTGCACACCGGCCACTGCCTGATCGACACCAACGCGAAGCAGGAACTCCGCGAGCTCGCGTCGACCACAGTTCACTTCGCCGACCTGACCGACGAGGAGATCGACGCGTACGTCGCCACCGGCGAACCGCTCGTCGTGGCCGGATCGTTCACCGTCGACGGTCTGGGCGGTCCGTTCGTGTCTGTGATCGAAGGCGACTACCACAACGTGGTCGGGCTTTCCCTGCCGCTGCTCCGCCGGATGCTCGCTCAGGTCGGGATCTCCTGGCCGGAGCTCTGGAAGTCGTCGCCACGGATCGAGTACGACGAGGACGAGGCCGCGAGGTACGACGACACGCGCGGCGGACCCGAACGCGCCCAGGCCGCCGCGGAAGCGGTCGACTCGCTGCTGACGAAGGGCGGCCGGGTCCTCGAGCTCGCCGTCGGCACCGGCATCGTCGGCGCCGAACTCGTTGCCCGCGGCAATCTCGTGCACGGGTTCGACCTGTCCACCGCGATGCTCCGGCACGCCCGGGTCCGGCTGCCCGGACACGTCGCGGCCGCCGACGCGGCCACGCTGCCGATCGCCGACCGCCGCTGCGACGCGGTCGTCGCCATCTGGTTGCTGCACCTGCTCGACGACAGCGAATCGATCATCGCCGAGGTCGCCCGCGTCCTCCGTCCCGACGGCGTGTTCATCACCACCACCGAGAAATCCGACGCCGGCCGCTACGCCGACGGCCGCCCCCCGAACGACACCCGCTCCCAGGACGCCCTCTCGCTACTCGTCGCCAGAGCAGCGCACCACGGCCTCATCCTGGACGCCGCCACCACCTTCCCCGGCCCACCCCGCAACACCGATCAGTCCCCGCTCTACCCGCTGGTGCGCTTCCGCCGTACCTGACCAGCTAGCGTTCGCCTGTGAGTGAGTACATCGACGGCGTCCGGGTGTTGCGGCACAGCGGTACGCAGAGCCACACCGACGTCACGTTGACCTTCGCTGTCGGTTCTCGGGACGAGACGCTGCGCACCGTCGGGGTCGCGCACGTGCTCGAGCACCTGGTGATGCACGCCGTCCGCGGGCTGCCGATCGAGATGAACGCCGAGGTCGACCTGATGACCACGACCTTCGTCGCGTCCGGGTCGGCCGCGCGGGTGGGGGAGTTCCTGACCGGGTTGTGTCGTGCTCTCGCCGAGCCGCCGGTCGAGCGGCTGGCGGTGGAGGTCGGTGTGCTCGCGGCCGAGGATGGTCAGGTCGCGCATCCGGTCGTCGCACAACTGCTGAACGTGCGGTACGGCGCCAAGGGGGCCGGACTGTCCTGGCTGGAGGGGCCTGGGTACGACGGGCTGACGCCGGAGCATGTCACCGCGTTCGCCCGGACGTGGTTCGTCCCGTCGAACGCCGTACTGCAGGTGACCGGTCCCGTGCCGGACGGCCTGCGGCTGGAGCTGCCCAGCGGTACCGTGCCGAGCCGTGTTCATCCCGCCGGCCGGTCCTTCGACGGTCCGACCGTGGTCGGGTACGGCATACCGGCGGCCGGTGTCCTGCTCACGTTGCCGCCGGACGATGCCGTACGGCGCTCCACTTTGACGATCGACGTACTGCGGAAGCGGATCGAGGAGGAGTGCCGCCACGTCGGCGGGCACAGCTACGACATCGGCGCTGATCTGCTCGCCGGTCCGGGTGGAAGCAGCGACTGGGTGGTGTACGCCGACGCCAGGGAAGGCAGCGAGGAGGCGGTGTCGCGCGCGTTCGTCGAGGCGCTGACCGACCTTGCTGAGAACGGTCCGACCGAGGCGGAGCTCGCGTACCAGGTCGCTCGCTGTCAGGAACGACTCGACGCCGACGAGCCCGAGCTCCGTCGCGCATTCAGCAACACGATGGGCCGGATGTTCGGCGAGCCCGAACTCGAGCCGATCGACCGCGACGGCCTGGCCGGACTGCAGCCGGCCGACATTGCCGCCGTACTGAAGTCCGCTCTTCCGACAGCAATCGGCTACGCCTACGAGGACAACCTCGAGAGCTGGGAGCAGGCCGGTTTCCGCCGGGAAACGCTCTGCCCGGTGATCTCCGAGGTGCCGGCCGGTAAGACGTTCAAGCCGCCCTTGACGGCGCGGGCCTTCGTCAAGGACGCCCGGTCGATGCTCTGGGTGCGAACCGATGCAGCCCTGGTACTGCGTGACGTCGACGGAGTGCACGAGATCCGCTGGGACGAGATCGCCGGCGTGATGCGAACCAACGACGGCACGACGGTGGTCCTCGGCTTGAACGGGTGTGCGATCCCGGTCGACGCCGACATGTTCCGCGGCGCCGGCACCCTGCTCACCGAACTCACCGAGCGGGTCCCGCAAGACCTCTGGTTCGACGAGACGAAGGTCGACGCCTAGGCCTTCAGGCCCGACTTCTCGTCGAGTAGCTGCAGCAGGTCGTGGGCGGCTAGTTCGACGGCCTTGTGGCGCCACTCCGAGGCGCGGTAGACGGACGCGATCAAGGCGGTCCGATGGATCCGCCGGAAGTCGCCGATGACGAACCCGTACCGGGCCTTGGTCTCGTCCGACGGACCGACCGTGAGGCCCAGGTGCCAGGCGGCGTACTCCTCCCAGCTGTGGTTCTCCAGGTACGCGTTCTGGTCGTCCGCCCGGGGCTGCACCTCACCCCAGTCGCTGTCCAGCACGTACTGCCGCCCCTCGATCAGCCGCTTCGCCTGCTCGACAGCCTCCGCATTGACCTCGTACTTGGCCATAGCCTCAGTGTCACGGATGAGCGGACGCGCGCCAACGACCCGGGCCGGGGTGGAAGGGTTGACGTGCGTTGCGCCAGTACGTCGCCCAGTTGCTGGCCCGGTCGGGTTCGGCCGGTACGGCGCCTGCCGCCGAGCGGGCCGCGACGACGGCGACCAGGGCGGCGAGCTCCTCCGGAGTCGGGTCTCCTTTGACGACCTGCAGAATCGGCTCAGTAGTCACAGTGGGATGTTCCCATGCTTCTTGGGTGGCAGGGTGTCGCGCTTGGTGCGGAGCAGGCGGAGCGCGCGGATGATCTCGGCGCGGGTCTCGCTCGGCTTGATGACGGCGTCGATGTAGCCGCGCTCGGCCGCGATGTACGGGTTGGCCAGGTGGTCCTCGTACTCGGTGATGAGCTGCTGCCGGCGGCTCTCGGCGTCATCGGCCGAGCCCAGCTCCCGGCGGTACAGGATGTTGACCGCACCCTGCGCGCCCATCACTGCGATCTGGGCGGTCGGCCAGGCGATGTTCATGTCCGCGCCCAGGTGCTTCGAGCCCATCACGTCGTACGCGCCGCCGTAGGCCTTGCGGGTGATCACGGTGATCATCGGCACGGTCGCCTCGGCGTACGCGTAGATCAGCTTGGCGCCGCGGCGGATGATGCCGTTCCACTCCTGGTCGGTGCCGGGCAGGAACCCGGGGACGTCGACGAAGGTCAGGATCGGCAGGTTGAACGCGTCGCAGGTGCGGACGAACCGGGCCGCCTTCTCGGAGGCGTCGATGTCCAGGGTGCCGGCGAACTGCATCGGCTGGTTCGCCACCACACCGACCGGGCGACCCTCGACCCGGCCGAAGCCGACGATCATGTTCGGTGCGAACAGCGTCTGCACCTCGAGGAAGTCGCCCTCGTCCAGCACCGCCTCGATCGCGGTGTGCATGTCGTACGGCTGGTTCGGCGAGTCCGGGATCAGCGTGTCCAGGGCCAGATCGGTCTCGTTCGGTTCCAGGTCGGCGTCGAAGTCGTAGACCGGCGGGTCCTCCAGGTTGTTCTGCGGCAGGTGACCGACCAGCGCCTTCACCCACTCGATCGCGTCCTCCTCGTCGCTGCCGAGGTAGTGCGCGTTACCGGACTTGGTGTTGTGCGTCCGGGCGCCGCCGAGCTCTTCCTGGGTGACGTCCTCGCCGGTGACGGTCTTGATCACGTCCGGCCCGGTGATGAACATGTACGACGACTCGTCCACCATCACGGTGAAGTCGGTGACCGCGGGGGAGTAGACCGCGCCGCCGGCACACGGGCCCATGATCAGCGAGATCTGCGGGATCACCCCGGAGGCCCGGACGTTGCGGCGGAAGATCTCGCCGTACAGGCCGAGACTGACCACGCCCTCCTGGATCCGGGCGCCACCGGAGTCGTTGATGCCGATCAACGGGCAGCCGATCTTCATCGCCAGGTCCATCACCTTGACGATCTTCTCGCCGAACACCTCACCGAGGCTGCCGCCGAAGACGGTGAAGTCCTGGGCGAACACGCACACCTGCCGGCCGTCGATGGTGCCGAACCCGGTCACCACGCCGTCGCCGTACGGGCGGTTGCCGTCCAGGCCGAAGGCGGTCGACCGGTGCCGGGCGAACTCGTCCAGCTCGGAGAAGGAGCCCTCGTCCAGCAGCAGCGCGATCCGCTCGCGGGCGGTCTTCTTCCCGCGGGCGTGCTGCTTCTCCACCGCGCGCTCCGACCCGGCGTGCACGGCCTCGTCGAGTCGGTGCTCGAGGTCCGCGATCTTCCCGGCGGTGGTGTGGATGTTCACGGTCTCTCCCATAATCGGGCAGCCTAACCGGGTACGCGCCCCTACGTGCTGTGACGTCCGCCGCAGCTCCGCGGCTGAACCCGCGTCACGGGTAGGTTGCCGTGCGTGGCTGACCCGCATGTCGATGACCTCATCCGCACGATCAACCAGCTCGTCGTGGCGGACACCAACGGCCGGTCGATGGCCTCAGGCAACCAGTTGCCCGGGGTGACGAACAGCAACCAGAGGACGCTCAAGGCGCTCGCCGAGAGCCTCGACATCCCGGCGAGACTCGCGCCGAGCCCGGTGGCAGTGGTCAATCGAGGCTCCGGAGAGGCGTACGACCAGCGGCCGGCGATCCGGGCTGCCTTGACGGAGGTGGTGGCGAGCTGCGCCAACACGCTGGAGCCTCAGAGCCCGCCGCCCGAAGCGGCCGACCCGAACGACCGTAGCCGTCTCGGCATAGCCGTCAGCAGGGCGTATGCCGCGTCCGCGACGCCGCGGCTCTTCCCGAACGGAGGGCGGGACGACCTCGGAGTCTTCTCGCAGCCGGTGCTGGAGGGGGACACGGCCGCCGCGCGGGCGCTCGCAGTGGCGATTGGCGCGCGGACCGCGCAGCGCCACGAGAAGGTGCTGACCGCTCTCGTGGGCGCCGGCCGCGGTGCTGCGGCTCCGGCCGCCGCCCGGATGTTGCTGGACACGAAGCCAGGCTTCGCCACGCTGCCCGATCCCGAGCAGGAGGCGGTCGTGGGGCTGGTCGCTCAGCAGCTCGAGACCACCTTCGCCTCCCGCGACCAGCAGCGGGCCGCGGCGCGCGAGCTGACCGAGGAGCTGGAGAACCGGCGTGAGGACGTCACCGGCGGCGCGGGCGCGATCGACGTGGCGAGCAGGCTGGCCGCTGAGCAGGTCCAGGAGCTGCACGACTTCTTCGATCGCTTGCCGGAGTCGCATCCGGCCAACCAGGCCCGGGCTGAGAAAGTCGCCGGAGCACAGGTCGATCGGCCGGAGTCGGTCGACCAGCTGGTACGGCGGATCGAGCGGACGGTCGGTGAACTGACAGGGACGCGCCACTCGATGTGGAACACCGACATCCAGCCTCAAAACGGTCAGTCGCCCGACCTGACACTCCGCCTGACCGAGAACCAGGCCCTGGCTCTGCGGGAGCTGACCGAGAACGGCCAGGACGGTCCGCTGGCACCGGAGGATGTGACTGCCGCGCGGGAGGGGATCCTGGTGGCCACCTCGTCCCACACGCGGTGGGCCGTGCCGGACAGCTACTCCTTGCGGGCCGAGCAGGCGGCCCGGTCCGTCGCGCCGCGGTTCACCACGATCGAGCAGGCGGTCAGTACGGCGTTCGCCGAGGACCACTTCAACGAGATCGTCGACCGGAACCTGCCGGCCGGGCTCGCGGAGCAGGTACGGCTGCCGGAGGCGCCGCGGCTGGACGAGAAGTTCGCGCCGGCCGCGCGGGGGCTCGCGAACGCCATCGATGTGGCCACAGAGCGGCCGGCCGGTGAGACGTTGCGCCGGATGGCCGGCGAGGGCCGGGCCGGGATGGCGATGGCGGCGGCCGAGGTGGTCGTGGCCGACTCCGCCGTCGAGCCGGTCGAGCGGCCGTTCGCCGTACGGATGATCGCCGATGAGATCGACAAGAGGTTCGACGAACTGCCGGCGCAACTGGAGTCCTGGAGCGCAGGCGAGCAGACGGGGATGTGGGACCGGGACGTCGATGATCCGCACCTGTACGGGCAGCAGGTCGGGCGGCTTGCCCACCGGATGGCCGAGATCTACGGGGAGGACCCGGGACTGGCCCAGCGGGAGTCGGTCGCGGCCGACCGGGCGGCCGCGCAGCAGAACTCTTCGGCCAGGTTTGCTCCCGGCCACGACCCGGCTGCCGCCGGCTTCGGTGGGGTCAAGGCGCCGGCCAACTCGCCCTCGACGAGCCAGGCGGCCACCACCGAGCAGCCCAAGCCACGCGGCCTCGAAGGGCGCTGAACAGGCCGGCCGAAGGCCGCCGAACGGGCGCCGAACGGGCCGGATAAACGGGTGCTGAACTGGTCGGCCGAACGGCTTGTCAGGCCGGGCCGACGGCGAAGATCTTGGTCAGGCGGGCGGCCAGGGCGAGGTCGCCGCGGACCGAGAGGCGTTGTTTGAGGACGGCCGTGACCGGGTCCTCGTTGCCGGTGACGACGCGGAGCAGGGTGGCCGGATCGGTGCGGATGGAGATGTCGGCGTGCTCGGGCTGATCGTCGAGCAGGATGCAGCGGCCGTCGCAGACCCGGATCCAGAACTCGTCCACGTCGGCCGGACCACCAGTACGTCCTCCACCCGGCCCCGCCCCCGTGATCTGCCAGGCGACGACTGCGTCGAACCCGGCAGCCCGGGCCGGTCGGAGGTACTCCGGCATCCGGCGAAAGATCTCGCGCAACGCGATCTCCCGCACGCCCCCGATGAGCCGATGCCGAAGCTCCCGCTCCGACGTCCGGTCGACCAGCCGGGCCAACTCGCTCGCGTCCAGGGACGTCAAGCTGTCCGACTCCAGCCACCCGGCGGTGCCTCGCTCGGTCACTCGACCACCCCCGGGCAGCTTCCTACCAGACCGTAGGAATTTCCTACGATGAGGTAGGTTTGTCAAGTGGTGGACGACGGAGAACCGCGGCGCCGCGCGGCCCATCTGGGACCGGAGCGCCGGCGCCCGATGATCCTGGACGCCGCCCTGGAGGTCTTCTCCGCCAACGGCTACGCCGGTACGACGATGCAGTCGGTCGCGGATGCCGCCGGAGTGACCAAGCCGGTCGTCTACGACTGCTTCGCCAATCGCGACGAGCTGCTGCTGGCCCTGCTCGCCCGCGAGGAGCAGCATCTGATCATCTCGATCGTCGCCGCGCTGCCGGCCGATCCGAGCGTCGGCACTCCCGAGGAGCACGTCCTCGACGGCCTGACCGCTTTCCTCACCTCCGCCGCGAAGCATCCGCAGTCCTGGCGGATCGTCTTCGGGGCCCAGTACGGCGCCGCGCCGGTGGTGGCCGAGCGCGTCCGGGCCGCCCGCGCGTTCCTGGTCGAGGGCCTGCGGCTGACCCTGCTGAAGTCGTTGCCCGGTGTCACGGACCCGGACGCGAACCTGCCGGTCCTGGCCGAGTTGCTCGCGTCGATGACCGAGGCCTGTGCCCGGATGCTCGTCGTCGACGGCACCGACCGCAGCCCGGCCGAGTTGGCGAAGGTCGTGTCGCAGGTCGTCGGCGGCGGGTTCGGCAACGTCTGAGCGCCGTACTGAGAAGTAGCTGATTCGGTCTCTTTCCTTGGGGTCACGATCGGGCTTCCAGCAGGCGGACTATGCGGCGCGGGCGTGCGGCCGCCGATAGGGTGGGCGAACGTGACCGACACCGGTAGTGAGACCCGTACCCGCGCGCGGTTCGAGGTGCCCGAAGAACTTCGGGCCGACGTGCGCCTGCTCGGCGAGATCCTCGGCAAGGTGCTCGTCGAGTACGCCGGTCAGTCGCTGCTCGACGATGTCGAGAAACTCCGTGAGCTCACCATCGCCGGTGACGGCGCGGCGGCCGAGCAGCTGGTCGCGTCCTGGCCGCACGAGCGGGCCGAGGACGTCGCGCGGGCGTTCACCTGCTACTTCCACCTGACGAACCTCAGCGAGGAACTGCACCGGGCCCGGGTGCTGCGCGAGCGCGATCGGGTCGCCGGCGACAGCTCTGGGGCGCCAGTGGTGTCCGAGCTGGCCCAGGCCGTCGAGCAGATCGCCCAGGAGAGCGGCGAGCAGCAGGCCCGTGCGCTGCTGAACGGGCTCGAGTTCCGCCCGGTGCTGACCGCGCACCCGACCGAGGCCCGGCGTCGCGCCGTCCTCGCCACCATCCGCCGCATCTCGTCGCTGCTGGAGGAGCGGACCGACCCGCGGGCCGGCGACAGCGAGCTGGCCGAGAACCGGCGCCGCCTGATCGAGCAGGTCGACATCCTCTGGCGTACGTCGCAACTGCGCACCAGCCGGCCGTCTCCGCTGGACGAGGTGCGGTCCGCGATGGCCGTGTTCGAGGAGACGCTGTTCGATGTCGTCGGCAACGTCTACCGGCGGCTCGACGACGCGCTGGCCGGTGACGCGGCCGGCACGAAGCTGCCGGTGGTGGCGCCGTTCGTCCGGCTCGGCTCGTGGATCGGCGGCGACCGCGACGGCAACCCGAACGTCACCGCCGCGATCACCCGCGAGGCCATGCAGATTCAGGCCGACCACGTACTGCGTGCGCTCGAGCAGGCCACCGACGCACTCGGCCGTGCGCTGACCCTGGACGCGGCGACCACTCCGCCGTCCGCGCCGGTCCGCCGCATCCTGGAGGACGCCCGCGCGGTCAACCCGGACCTGATCGCCGACATCGAGACCCGCTCGCCGGCCGAACCACACCGCCAGCTCCTGCTCCTCGCAGCGCGCCGGTTGGCCGCGACGCGCTCCCGCGACGCCGACTTCGGCTACCCGAGGGCCTCTGACTTCCAGCACGAGCTCAAGGTGCTGCAGGACTCGCTGGTGACCGCAGGAGCTCCGCGGCAGGCGTACGGCGAGCTGCAACAGCTCATCTGGCAGGTGAACTCGTTCGGCTTCCACCTGGCCGAGCTGGAGGTCCGTCAGCACTCGTCGGTCCACACCAAGGCGCTGGAAGAGGTGCTGAGCGGTGGTGAGCTCTCCGACCAGACCGAAGAGGTGCTCGCGACTCTCCGGGTGATCGGTCAGATCCAGCAGCGCTTCGGCCCCGAGGCATGCCGCCGGTACGTCGTTTCGTTCACCCGCAACGCCGGGGACCTCGCAGCGGTCTACGAGCTGGCGGACGCCGCGATGGACGGTCGTCCGATCGAGCTGGACGTCGTACCGCTGTTCGAGACCGGCGAAGACCTGCAGAACTCGGTGGAGGTGCTGGACAACGCGATCCAGCTCACCCGGGTCCGGCACCGGCTCACCGCCAACGACAGGCGCTTCGAGGTCATGCTCGGGTACTCCGACTCCGCCAAGGACGTCGGACCCGTGTCGGCGACTCTCGCCCTGTACGACGCGCAGGCGCGGATCACCTCCTGGGCGCAGCGCAACGCGATCCGGCTGACGCTGTTCCATGGCCGTGGTGGTGCTCTGGGTCGTGGCGGTGGTCCTGCGAACCGCGCCGTACTGGCACAGGCTCCGGGTTCGGTGGCAGGGCGCTTCAAGCTCACTGAGCAGGGTGAGGCGATCCCTGCTCGCTATGGCAATGCGGCGATCGCGCAGCGGCACATCGAGCAGGTGACTGCGGCGACGTTGCTGGCGTCCACTCCGGCTGTGGAGGAGCGGGCGGCTGCGGCGGCCGAGCGGTTCGCGGTGGTGGAGAAGACACTCGACGAGGCCGCGCGTACGACCTACCACCGGCTGGTGAAGGCGGACGGCTTCGCGGAGTGGTTCGGCCGGGTGACTCCGCTGGAGGAGCTCGGGCAGCTGCCGCTCGGTTCGCGTCCTGCTCGTCGTGGTGTGGCGGTGTCGTCGCTGGAGGACCTGCGGGCGATCCCGTGGGTGTTCGCGTGGTCGCAGGCTCGGGTGAACGCACCCGGCTGGTACGGCCTGGGCTCGGCGCTGTCCGCGGTCGGTGACGTTGCCGTACTGCGTGATGCGAACCAGAACTGGCCGCTGTTCCAGGTGATGCTGGAGAACGCGGAGATGTCGCTGGCGAAGACCGACCGGCGCATCCTCAGCCGCTACCTGGAGCTGGGCGACCGGCCGGACCTGACCCAGCTGATGCTGGACGAGCACGCGCTGACGACCGCGTGGGTGCTCAAGGTGCTCGACCAGGACCGGCTGCTGGCCGGACGGCGGGTGCTGGGCCGTGCGGTCGAGCTGCGCAACCCGTACGTCGACGCACTCAGCTACCTGCAGTTGCGGGCGTTGCGGACCCTGCGGACGGATGACTCGGTGGACGAGGAGCAGATCGTCCGGACCAGGCGGCTGCTGTTGCTGACCGTGTCGGGTGTTGCGGCCGGCCTGCAGAACACCGGCTGATGTTCAACGACCTGGAGCGGCCCCCACTCGACGCACGCTTCCTGCAGGGACGACTGGTTCGACCTGGCTCGCTGTGGACGCAGATCGACGTACTGGCCGAGACCGAGTCGACCAACGCGGTCGTAGCAGCTGCAGCGAGTTCCGGCGCCGCTGAAGGACTGATCGTCACTGCAGAGCACCAGTCGTCGGGTCGTGGGCGGCTGGGGCGCACGTGGACCACTCCGGCCCGGTCTGCCTTGCTGATGTCCGTACTGCTGCGTCCGACAGCTGTGCCGGCAGCCCGGTGGCCTTGGCTGGGTCTACTGGTGCCATTGGCCGTTGCGGCCGCCGTACGACGGGTGGGGGAGATCCCGGCCCAGGTGAAGTGGCCGAACGACGTACTGGTCGAGGGCCGCAAGCTGGCCGGCATCCTGCTCGAGCGGGTGGACGGACCGGCTGCTGTGGTGGGGATCGGGCTCAACGTGACGCTGCGGGAGTCGGAGAAGCCGCACCCGGCTGCGACGTCGCTGGCGCTCGAGGAGGCGGCGACGACCGACCGGGCCACGGTGCTGGCCGCCGTACTGCGCGAGCTTGCCACTCGCTACCAGGCGTGGGTCGATGCCGATGGAGATCCGTCGACGATCCTGCCGGAGTACCGGGAGCACTCCGCGACACTCGGCCGCCTGGTCCGGGTGGAGCTACCCAACGGCACCTTCCTCGAGGGCAGGGCGCGCGATCTGGACGATGACGGGCGGTTGATCGTGGACACCCCCGACGGCCCTCGACCGTTGGCCGCCGGGGATGTCACGCATCTGCGCACCAGCTAACTGGTGAAGATCTTCGCGGCCGTGATGAGCGTCTGGATGATGCCGTAGCCGAGCAGTACGGCGACCAGCAGCCAGGAGATCACCAGGCGTGGGGTCTGGTTCATTTCGCCGCCTCCATCGTCGACTCGGACCGCTCGTGGAAGCGGGCGGCGACCGGACGGATCAGCAGGTTGGCGACGAAACCGACGGCCAGGACGCCGACCATCGTGAACAGGGCCGGCCGGTACGCCTCCGCCGTCAGCGTGCCCGGTTTCCCTTCCCGGTCGAGGAATCCGTTGATGATGAGCGGCCCGGCGATCCCGGCCGCCGACCACGCGGTCAGCAGCCGCCCGTGGATCGCGCCCACCTGGTAGGTCCCGAAGAGATCCCGCAGGTACGCCGGTACGGTCGCGAACCCGCCGCCGTAGAAGGACAGGATCACCGCGGCCAGCAGGACGAAGATCACCGTGCTGTTGTGGCCGACGGTGGCGAGCAGGAAGTAGGCGATGATGCCGACGCCGAGGTACATCGCGTAGATGGGTTTGCGGCCGATCACGTCCGAGGTACTGGACCACCCGAACCGGCCGGCCATGTTGAAGATCGACAGCAGGCCGACGAACCCGGCCGCCGCGGCGACCGCGACCGTCGACTTGCCGTCATCGCCGCGGAAGAAGTCCTGGATCATCGGGCTGGCCTGCTCGAGGATGCCGATGCCCGCGGTGACGTTGCAGAACAGGACCACCCACAGGCACCAGAACTGCGGGGTCTTGATCGCGTTCGCGGCCGAGACGGTGTTCGTGGTGACGAGTGCCTTCTGCTTGACCGTCGCCGGGTCGAAGCCGGCCGGCCGCCAGCTGTCGGCGGGCACCCGGATGTTGAACACCCCGAACATCATGATCACGAAGTAGCCGAGGCCGAGAGTGAGGAACAACGCCACCAGCGCCCCGCCGCCGGCCACCGACGCGCTGTTGCCGGGGTCGTAGTTGTCGTCGTACAGGCTGAGCAGTTGACGTGACAGCGGACTGGCGACGAGTGCGCCGCCGCCGAAGCCCATGATCGCCAGGCCGGTGGCGAGACCGGGCCGGTCCGGGAACCACTTGATCAGCGTGGAGACCGGGGAGATGTAGCCGATGCCGAGGCCGATCCCGCCGATGAAGCCGTAGCCCAGGTAGACGATCCACAGCTGGCCGGTGCCGATGCCGAGGGCGCCGACGAGGAACCCGGTCGCCCAGAAACAGGCCGACACGAACATCGCCTTGCGCGGCCCGTTGCGTTCCACCCAGGTGCCGCCGATCGCGGCGGACAGGCCCAGCATCACGATCGCGATGCTGAAGATCACCCCGATCGCGGTCTGACTGGTGTCGAAATGCTTCACCAGCGAGGTCTTGTAGACGCTCGTCGCGTACGCCTGGCCGATGCACAGGTGGACGGCGAGCGCGGCCGGCGGGATCAGCCAACGGCTGTACCCCGGCGGCGCGACGGTGTGCTCCCGATCGAGTACCGACAAGATGGCCATCACGGCTCCTTCTCTTGCCCCCCAGCTGTTACCCCTCGCGCATACTGGCGCACTGTATGCATTTTGTGAAGAGTTAAACCACTCTGCGGAAGACATCGTGTCCGCGCGGGCAATCGGCGTACGACGTACGTCGTTCCGGAGCCGCCGTGTCGGGACGGGACAAGGGAACCCGGGAACTGTGACACTGGTGGCATGGCGATCTCGGCGAAGTTGTTGGGTGAGGACGAGTACGTCGTCGTCAGCACCCGGACGCACTGGAAGGCGCTGATCTTCCCGGTGTTCGTGCTGCTCGTGGTGGCGGGGGCAGGTGGTTTCCTGGCCGCGATCGTGCCGACCGGCAGCATGCAGACCCCGGCCCGGATCGCGATCCTGGCCGTCGGTGTGGTGGTGCTGGTGACGTTCGCGGCCAAGCCGTTCCTGAACTGGTTCTTCTCCACCTACACGCTGACCAACCGGCGCCTGATCACCCGGCACGGCATCCTCACCCGGACCGGCCGGGACATCCCGCTGATGCGGATCAACGACGTCTCCTACGAGCACGGCCTGATGGACCGGATCCTCCGCTGCGGCACCCTGCACATCGAGTCCGCCGGCGAACGCGGCCAGGTCATCCTGCCCGACGTCCCGCACGTGGAACACGTCCACCTGCAGATGTCCGACCTGCTCTTCGGCGGCCCCGAAGGCAAACCCGGCGACGGCATCCTCGACGACGAGCAACCCCCGACCCACATGCGCCGCCGCGCCGAGCCGGAACCGGACACCGAGACGCTCTTCAGCTCCGACGACAAATAACCAACTCAGGTCATCTCGCAGAGTTGCTCGCCGTCGCGTTCAGCAGCATCTACTGCTGAGCACTGGACGGAGAAATGCTGTGGAGCAATGGGATTCGAACGCACCTGGGGTGTTGCGGCTGCCGTCTGGCCGGCTGGTTCGCGGCCGTGGTCTGCGCAACGGACTCCCGCCTGGCCAGACCCCTACCTTCGGCGTCTACCTGCTGGGCAAGAAACCGGAGCCGGTCAGCTGGGACGCCCGGTGGATCCACTGGCCGGACTTCCGTGTGCCCTCCGACCGGGAAGGCACACGGAAGATCTTGGCCGAGGCGCTGGACCGACTGGACCGCGACCGGGTCGAGTTCGCGTGCGGGGGTGGCAAGGGACGGACCGGTACCGCCCTGGCTTGTCTGGCGATCCTGGACGGCGTACCGGCGGACGAAGCGGTGGCGTTCGTCCGCGCGAACTACGACCGGCATGCCGTGGAAACCCCTTGGCAGAAGCGCTATGTCCGCAACTACTGACCCAGCCGCGCACACCATTCCGCCCGTCGGAAGCAGGCGCGGCCATGGCTCATCCACCACCGGAGCACGCGCGGCCATGGCTCATCCGCAGCAGTGTCCGCGCGGTGCGTCGGCGGATTCGTCGAGCGGTGCGGCGCCCGGCCTGGTCCACTGCGGGACGGGGCGTCCGTCCTTCTTCCACCAGGTGTACGTCCGATCCTGCGGCCAGCCCTCCGGCGAGTCTTCCCAGGCTTCCTGACGGCCGTAGACCGTGAGATCGAGCAGGTGGGCCTGCACCATGGTCGCTTCGACGCCGCGCCCGATCGTCTCATTGGTGAGGAACACACGGTCGCCGTCGCGCAGGTAGCAGGCGATGTTGCCCGGTTCGTCGATGAGCCCGGCACCGACGCCGTCATCCTCGACCCCGACCATCGAGTACCACGGCAGCGTGTAGCCCATGAATGCGCGGAACGGCGCGATCTCCTCCCACGGTCCCTCGCAGAAGACCGCGAAGGACACCCCGCGATGGTTCAGGTAGCTGGCGTCGTGCACGTCGAAGATGCTCGCCGTGCACCCCTCGCACTGGCCTTCGATCCCCGCACCGAGGTGCCACATGTGCTTGTAGGCAATGAGTTGGCCGCGGCCGTCGAAGACGTCCAGGAAGGGCACCGGCCCGTTCGGGCCGACCAGTGTGGCCGAGGCGTCGACCTCGGTCATCGGCAGCCGGCGCCGGGCCGCCGCGATCGCGTCTCCCTCGCGGGTGTGGGCCTTCTCCCGGCCGAGGAGGGCCCGGCGTTCACGGTTCCAGGTCTCTCGGTCGACGATCGGCGGCGATGCGGTCGCTCCAGTCATGGGGTTCTCCTTGTCGGTCTGAGCCCATGCAGGCTCGTGGTGTCAGAAATACCGACGAGCGACCCGGCGCATCGTCATCGCACCTTCTTGGCGACGGCGCCCAGAACGGCCAAGATACGGTGACGACCAGGTGATCCGGGAGGACCTGAGCGCATGACGAGCACCGCGGACGAGGCGTGGTTCCAGGACGCGTTCGAGGAGCACCGGCGCCCGTTGCATGCGCACTGCTACCGGCTCGCCGGGAACGTCGCCGACGCGGACGACCTGGTCCAGGAGACCTTCCTGCGCGGCTGGCGCTCCCGTACGCAGTACGAAGGCAGGGCATCGATCCGGACCTGGCTCTACCGGATCGCCACCAACGTCTACCTCGATCACCGCAAGGCGGCGGCGCGACGGACCGTACCGGTCGGCGACCCGATGGAGTGGTGCACCGAGATCGGCCCCTATCCCGACTCGCTGCTGGGTGAGGACCCGCCGTCGGATCTGGTCGCACGGGAGACCGTCGAACTCGCGCTGATCGCCGCGCTGATGTACCTGCCGCCACGGCAACGGGCGGCGTTCGTCCTGCGTGACGTCTCTGGCTGGACACCGGCCGAGATCGCCGACGGTCTCGGCCTAGCGGTGCCTGCGGTGAACAGTCTGATCCAGCGTGCCCGGAAGACCCTCCGTCACTATGCGCCAGGTGATTCCCGAGCCTGGCGCAGACCTGCGCTGACCAGCGAGGACGAGGAGATCCTGCGTCGCTATGCCGCAGCTACCGACCCCACGAGCTTCCTGGAGTTGCTGGCCGAGGACGTGCGCATCACCATGCCGCCGGACCCACCGGTCGTCGGGCGCGAGGCAGCGGCCGAGTTCCTGGGGAGGCCCCTGGACTGGCGCACATTCCCGTCCGCTGCCAACGGCCGGCCTGCCCTGATCTGCTATCTCCGTCGCCCTGGCAGCGATCAGTACGACGCAATGGTCGTCGACGTCCTCACGATCGAGAACGGCCGGATCGTGGAGAGCAACGCGTTCGTCGGAGCCCACCACGTCGCCGCCTTCGGCATGCCCGCAACCATCACGCAGCACGAAGCCTTCAGCGGCCCTCAGTAGCCGCGAATGCTAAAGCGGTTGGTGAGTGCCTGCCGGAAGCGGGTGCAGGCTGGGAAGAACACCCGGAAGACCACGTTTCCGGCGGACAGCGGCTGGTGGAGCACGGTGAAACGACCGCTGTGGCGGACCAGCGCCTGGCTCACCGCCGCCACTGGGTGGCCCCGAGGAGTCGTTGCAGGATCACAGGCAACCTGCGGGGTGCACGTGCACCGGCGATCAGCCGTTGACGGGGACGACGGTCCCGACCGTGGCGCTCGTCGCTGCGGGCGCCGCCGCCACGATGCCCGGTCTCGCGATCAGAAAGGAGGTCGAGAGCTTGTCGAACGGACCGTTGCGGAGCCGGACACAATTGACGCTGTTCAGCGGCCGGAACCGCTTCGGCCGCATGTACTGCCAGCATCGTCGACCCGATCATGGCCAACGCCCGGATGGCGGTGACCAGGAACTGGCCGGCGATGTCGGGCCGACACCGTTGAGCTCGCGCAAGTCGGATCAGTCCTAGCGCGAATGAGATCACTCAACAGGCAGCCACTGTGGTTCCGTCAGCCTGATCCCACGGGCTGGCGCCAGAGACTTGCATATATACGCCTGCCCGCGCGCATTGCGGCGCGTACAGCATATTTCCCCAAATCGGGGATCCGGTGCCGCTGAAAGTGAACTCGTTCCGCGTCCATCCCACCCCCGATGTACCGTACCAACGTTCGATCCATATCGTGCGGAACCAATGCCCAGGGTTGTTCGGGTTGGTCAGTACCAATTGACCCCAGTTTGCCTGGCAGCTCGGGGACCAGCGCAGATTGATCGTGCCATAGCGGATGCCGTACGGATATTGTGAAGACATTACCGGAGCGGAAGCGACCGTGCGGGCATCGGCGGCGCAACCCGTGGCAATCGGATCCCTTCCATCGCACCCGTATGCGCAGGCCGCCGCCGCAGTCGAGGCGGGAGCAACCAAAAGGGTGCTAACAGTCATGGGAAGAGCTATGAGTGCAGAAAGACGTCGCATGGCATACTCCCCGGGGTCGGTCTTCTGAACGGTGCCTCACTGTTTAGACAGCGTGCGCCATGAGTCCACCCGGCCGCCAGTAGACAAAGTCGGAACTTGCGTCACGGTTGCCGTACGACAAAGTCGTACACGCACGCTGGCATGTTCCCCTGTGGTCCATCGAATGGTGGACCGGAGGTTAGAGGGCCGGGGGTCACTAGCCGAACGGACGAAGCTTCGCCGCGACTGCGGAGCGTTGCCGTACAGAAAACTTCCTCAGGATGCGGGTCACGTGGGTCTTAACGGTCGGCTCCGAGATGGCCAGGCGGAGCGCGATCTCTTCGTTGGTGAGGTCGTTTCTAATTAGTTCCGCGATCTCTCGCTCGCGCGGCGTGAGCTTATCCAGCAGCGTCTGGGAATCGAGCGATGGCACCATGAAGAGTTCTGTCGTCTCGCCCTGCGCCCTCTCGCAAAGGTCCCGCAGAGCAGTTAGTTCATGTCGTATGAGCTCTGGATTCGATAGCTCACCTTTGAGGAGGTGGTCGATCTTATTGCGAAGACGTTCCAGTTTGTGTCCAAAGTCCTCGATAATGTCGACGACTGAAATCATAGATTTGGCACCTAGGGGGCCATCGGTGAATAGTGTGCTCTGCCGGGCAAGGTCTTCGCGTTCGCGTTGTAGCGCTGTTACCACGCTTCGTGCCAGGACCTGGAAGGCTTGCACAGTCTCCTCGGTGTAGACATTGGATCGATATGTCTGCATAGAAGCAATCCCGATAACGACGGATCGATCGGGTGGGCTCTGTAGGAGTGGAATTGCGATCGCGTCGCCAGAAAGGCGCTCCTCGTCCCCGAACGAATGGCCCTTGTTGAGGAGCTTCCCGCTATCCATGCTGTAAATGTATGGCTTGGCGTGGTTCTTTATCCAAGTTGCTAGCCCTTCCTGGCCATACATCTGGAAACCGGGAGGCTCATACTCCTCTAGTTCATCAAACATGTATGGAATCACAAGATACTGTTCGTCTCGAAAGAAGCCAATATAAAAGCTATCGACGGGACCAATCGTGCCCATCGTGACGCGCCATTGATTGTAAAGTCTGCGGTGCTCGCCGGGAGCCACGTACCGTATCGTTCGGTCCGCGTTGCGTACGATCTCAGCGATCTTCGGCGAGAATCCTTTGAAACCAGGCATCGATCCCTCCCCGGCATCGGCGACAATCATCCTCGATGGCGTGCCGATGTGTCGATCCTTCGCGACTCGGAGTCCAGGGATCCGAACATCGATGCTGCCTGCACATGCGGACAGGCATCGTCGTCGCCGGCGGTATCGCGCCGGCTCGTCCCATAGCTCGGGGTAAAGCAGTGCTTCCTAAACACTGTGCCGCACGTACGAATCCCGCGGCTGGGCAAGGCATGCCCGCCTTGCGAAGCGCCACTACGCCAGCGTGACGCTTCACGACGGAGTCAATATCAGGGAGCTCGCCGAGTACCGTGGCCGCCACGACCCCGGGTTCGCCCTCCGCCTCTACACACATCATCTGCCGTGGTCATACAACAGAGCACGGCAGGCCATCGACCGTCGGATGGCGCGACTCCGGCTGCGGCTGATGGAGCAGGGACGATTCAGCGGCGGCGTGACTCCCGTCGGCCGATCAGCCGACGGGAACTCGAGGGTGCCACTGACCTGTGGGACTGTCCCTAGCTGAGGCCCTTCAGGAGCTGGCGGGCCATGACGATGCGCTGCACCTGGTTGGTGCCTTCGTAGATCTGGGTGATCTTGGCGTCGCGCATCATCCGCTCGACCGGGTAGTCGTGGGTGTAGCCGTAGCCACCGAGGAGTTGGACGGCGTCGGTGGTGACGGCCATCGCGACATCGGAGGCGAAGCACTTGGCGGCGGCGCCGAAGTAGGTCAGGTCGGCGTCACCACGTTCCGACCGCGCGGCGGCGGCGTACGTGAGCTGCCGGGCCGCCTCGATCTTCATGCCCATGTCGGCGAGCATGAACTGCAGGCCCTGGAACTCGGCGATCGCCTTGCCGAACTGCTTGCGTTCCTTGACGTACCCGAGCGCGTAGTCGAGGGCGCCCTGGGCGATCCCGAGGGCCTGCGCGGCGATCGTCACCCGGGTGTGGTCCAGCGTTGCCATCGCGGTGCCGAAGCCGGTGCCGGGGTCGCCGATCAGCCGGGACGCCGGGATCCGTACGTTGTCGAAGTACACCTCGCGGGTCGGCGAGCCCTTGATGCCGAGCTTCTTCTCCGGCGCGCCGAACGAGACGCCCTCGTCGGACTTCTCCACCACGAAGGCGCTGATCCCCTTCGAGCGGGCGTCCGGGTCGGTCACCGCGAACACGGTGTAGTAGTCGCTGACACCGGCGTTGGTGATCCACCGCTTCACGCCGTTCAGCACGTAGCTGTCTCCGTCGAGCACCGCCCGCGTCTTCATCGAGACGGCGTCCGAGCCGGCCTCGGGCTCCGACAGGCAGTACGAGAACATCGCGTCGCCCGCGGCCACCGGCGGCAGGTACCGCTGCTTGACCTCCTCCGACGCGGACAGCAGCAGCGGCAGCGAGCCGAGCTTGTTCACGGCCGGGATCAGCGAGGTCGAGGCGCAGGCCCGGGCGACCTCCTCGATCACGATCACCGTCGCGAGCGCGTCCGCCCCGGCGCCGTCGTACTGCTCCGGGATGTGCGGGGCGTGGAAGTCGGACGCCTTCAGCGCGTCGTACGACGCCTTCGGGAACTCGGCCAGCTCGTCCACGTCACCGGCGTGCGGGGCGACCTTGGCGTCGCAGACGTCGCGGACCGCCTCCCGGATCGCCTGGTGCTCCTCGGACAGCGCGTACAGGTCGAAAGAGTTACTCACGAGTTGCACTGTACGACGCGACGCCCGCGCAACGGCACCCGTCGGACGCCGAAAGTGACCAACAGCGCACGCGGTGGAGGACCGGTGGACATGAGCCGGTCACCGGCTGATAACCGCGGTGGGTAGAGTCCCGGGCATGAGTGAAGCGACCTCCCGCCCCCTGCGGATCGCCGTGATCGGTACCAGCTACCTGGGCGCGAACACCGCCGCGGGGATGGCCGAGTTCGGGTTCGACGTGATCGGAGTCGAGATCGACGAGCACCGGCTGAAGCTGCTGAACGACGGCAAGGCGCCGCTGTACGAGCCAGGCCTGGACCCACTGCTGAAGAAGCACGTCGACTCCGGCCGGCTGCGGTTCACCAAGGACTACCGCGAGATCGCGGACTGGGCCGACGTGCACTTCATCGCGGTCGGCACCCCGCAGCTCGAGGGCAGCGAAGCGGCCGACCTGTCCCAGGTCAACTCGGTCGTCGACATGCTCGCGCCGCTGCTGACCCAGCCGACGCTGGTGGTCGGCCGGTCCACGGTCCCGGTCGGTACGTCGAAGCTCGTCGAGGCCCGGTTCCACGCCGAGGCCCCGGCCGGTACGGCGGTCGAGATCGCCTGGCAGCCCGAGTTCCTCCGCGAGGCGCACGGCGTGGAGGACACGCTGCACCCGGACCGGCTCGTGTTCGGCGTCGAGTCGGAGACCGCGGAGGCCCGGATGCGCGAGGTGTTCGCCACCCCGATCGCCGAGGGTACGCCGGTGGTCGTGTGCAACCGGCCTACCGCCGAGCTGGTCAAGGGCGGCGCGAACGCCTTCCTGGCCACGAAGATCTCGTTCATCAACGCGCTCGCCGAGATGGCCGACGCGTCCGGTGCCGACGTCACCCAGCTGGCGGACGCACTGGGGTTCGACAAGCGGATCGGCCGCGGCATGCTGAACGCGGGTCCCGGGTACGGCGGCGGCTGCCTGCCGAAGGACCTGCGTGCCTTCATGCACCGGGCCGGTGAGCTCGGTGTCGAAGAGGTGATCACGCTGCTGCGTGAGGTGGACGACATCAACCAGCACCGCCGGGCCCGGATCGTCGACCTCGCTCACGAGGTGCTCGGCGCGGAGTGGGTCGGCCGGAACGTGACCGTCCTCGGTGCCGCGTTCAAGGCCGGTACGGACGATGTCCGCGACTCGCCTGCCCTCGACGTGGCCGGCCGGATCCAGCTGCACGGCGCCAACGTCACCGTCTACGACCCGGAGGCGATGGAGAACGCTCGTAAGGTCCGGCCGACACTGCGGTACGCCGGCTCGGCCATCGAGGCCTGCGAGGGTGCGCACGTCGTACTGCATCTGACCGAGTGGCCTGAGTTCCGCCAGCTCGACCCGGTGGCACTGAAGCAGGTCGTCGCCACACCCGCCCTCATCGACGCCCGGCTGCTGCTGGACGCGGCCGTCTGGCGTGCGGCCGGCTGGACCTACCGGGCGCCTGGAAGGCCCTAAGTCACGGTCGCCGAGCGCAGGACGGGTCGACTCAGGACGACGAGACCCGTCAGCGCCGCGGCGATCGAGATGCCGAGACACACACCGGTGATGCCGACGCCCTCCAGTTCCGTGAGGCTGCCGAGGATCGGGTTCATCACGACGAGCGCCAGGCTCTGACACAGCACCACGACCGACTGCAGCCGCGACTGGTACTCACGCTCGACCGAGTTCATCAGCAGCGGCAGCACGTGCCCGGTGAAGGTCCCTACGCCGATTCCGCTGAGCACACCGGCCGCGAACGCCAGCGGCAGCGGTTCGAGAACCGACAGACCGAACAGCCCCACAGCAGCGACCAGCAGGCCGAGCGCGGCGAACACACCGGGCCGCGGGAACGCCCCACGCATGAGGATGCGCAGCGCGATCACGCCCACGCCCAGACTTCGGCTCGCCACCAGCAGGCCTGCATTCGCAGCGTCCCACCCGTGGGCCCTGGCCAGCAGGGGAAACAGCAGCGCGTCCAGCGGCATCAGCAGCCCGGCGGCGACCGTCATCGTGATCAGCAGCGCGCGGGTGAGCGGCCGGCCGAAGGCGACCTTGATCCCGGCCACGATCGACCGGAGCATGCCGGTCGGCATCTCGCCGGGCGGGCTGATCGTGTTCCGCAGCAGGATCAGTACGACGATCATCACGCCGAAGGTGATGGCATCGAACGCGGCCGCGGCGGCGAGGCCCTGCCAGCTGACCAGGACGCCGCCGACCGCGGTGCCGCTGACGGCGAAGACGACGCCGGTGACCTGGAAACTGGCCAGTGCCCGCGGCACCTGCTCCGGCGGGACGAGCAGCCGCGGCATCGAGCGCGACGACGGCAGGAAGAACGCGTCGATCACGCCGACCACGAGTGCCAGGGCGACCAGGAGCCAGACCGGCTCGCCCGCTGCCAGAGTGGCCGGGACCAGTGCGGTCGTCACGACGAACATCGCCGCACAACTGACCATCAGGACGCGTGGTGCGCCGAACCGGTCGCCGACCGCGCCGCCGACCAGCAGCAGGGCGGCGCGCGGCGCGGCGGCGAGGAGCAGGATCAACCCGGCGACTCGGCCGCCGTGTTGGCTGGCGGACCATCCGATGGCAAACGTCATCGTCAGGTCGCCGAGCAGGGACACGGCGGCGCCGAACAGCCAGATCCAGTAGCGGACCGGGATGCGCTGCGTATCCGATTCAGCGGGCGGAGTCACGATCGATGACCTTAGACGACATCGGTTGGGATCTCACGGCTACCCGGACACGCCCTGTGGAAAACCGGTCTAGCTCAGTCTTTACGGAGCTCTGCCGCGCCGTCACGCACCGTACTGCCCTTGGCCCGGGCGAGGTCGGCCAGCGACTCCTGGAACGCGACCATCCGGTCCCGCAGTTTCTCGTCCGAGGCGGCCAGAATCCGGACCGCGAGCAGGCCCGCGTTTCGGGCGTTGCCGATCGAGACCGTGGCCACCGGCACCCCGGCCGGCATCTGCACGATCGAGAGCAGCGAGTCCATCCCGTCCAGGTACTTCAGCGGCACCGGTACGCCGATCACCGGCAGCGGAGTCACCGACGCCAGCATGCCCGGCAGGTGCGCGGCACCGCCGGCGCCCGCGATCAGCACCTTGAGACCCCGCTCGTGCGCTGACCGCCCGTAGTCGATCATCTCGGTCGGCATCCGGTGCGCCGACACCACATCTGCCTCAAAGGGCACGTCGAACTCGACGCACACCTCGGCCGCGGCCTTCATCGTCGGCCAGTCGGAGTCCGACCCCATCACGATTCCCACACTCATGCAGCAGCCAGCCCTTACTCGTCGATGGTGCCGGTCAGGTACGCGGCCGCGTGCCGGGCGCGTTCACGGACGTCCTCGAGGTCATCGCCGTACGCCGTGACATGGCCGACCTTGCGCCCCGGTTTCACGGACTTGCCGTAGAAGTGGACCTTCAGCCCGGGATCGCGGGCCATGCAGTGCAGCAGCCCGCGGTGCATGTCCTCGACATCCCCGCCGAGCACGTTGACCATCACCGTGTACGGCGCTCGCGCGGCCGGCGATCCGAGGGGCAGGTCGAGCACCGCGCGGAGGTGGTTCTCGAACTGGGAGGTGACTGCGCCGTCGATCGACCAGTGGCCGGTGTTGTGCGGGCGCATCGCCAGCTCGTTGACCAGCAGGCGGCCGTCACGGGCCTCGAACATCTCCACCGCGAGGATGCCGATCACACCGAGCTCGCCGGCGATCTTGAGCGCGGTCTGCTGGGCCTGGGCTGCCCGGTCCGGGGCGAGACCGGGCGCGGGCGCGGTGACCTCGACGCAGATGCCGTCCCGCTGCACCGATTCGACGATCGGGTAGGCGACCGCCTGGCCGTGCGGCGACCGGGCCACGATCGCGGACAGCTCGCGGACGAAGTCGACCTTCTCCTCGGCCAGGATCGGTACGCCGGAGCCGAAGGCGGCTGTGACTGCCTCGTCGTCCGGACCGTCCACGAACCAGACACCCTTGCCGTCGTACCCGCCGCGGGTGGTCTTCAGGATGATCGGGAAACCGCCGACCCGCTTGGCGAAGTCCTCGACGTCGGCGGGTGACTCGACCACCTGGTGGGCCGGGGACGGCGCGTCGAAACTGTCCAGGCGGCGGCGCATGACCGCCTTGTCCTGCGCATGGACCAGGGCGTCCGGGCCAGGGTGAACCTTCACACCGTCCGACTCCAGGGTGTGCAGCAGGTCGGTGGGTACGTGCTCGTGGTCGAAGGTGACCACGTCACACTCAGCGGCGAACCGCCGTACCGTCTCGGGATCGCGGTAGTCGCCGACGGGCGCGTCGGCCACCGCCTGGGCCGCGGACACCGCCGGGCCCTCGGCCAGCACCCGGAGCTGGATGCCGAGCGCGACCGCGGTTTCCTGCGTCATCCGGGCCAGCTGCCCGCCGCCGACCATTCCGACCACCGGCGTACCGACGGGGAGGTCCTTCCGTTCGAACTTCACAGCCTGGAGCCTAATGTCCATACATCACCGCCGCGCAGCCGGCCGCAGTGACGCGCTGGGGCACGCGGGGGATTTCGGACTCGGCCCGGTCGCCGGGTACCGTGGGAAGCTGCCCTCCCGTTGCGGTGTGATCACAGAAGGTTCCGGAGACCGTTGAAGCTCGTCACCACGCTGTATCGCCAGGTCGAGCACCTAGTACACGAAGTGGCCAAGTTCGGTCTGGTCGGTCTGCTCGGCATGGTCGTCGATCTGCCGATCTACAACTGGCTGGTCTTCAACAACCCGCTGGTCATCGCCGACTCGGGCGTCGGCATGCTGCACCACAAGCCGCTGACCGCGAAGTTCATCTCGGTCACGGCCGCGACCATCGCGACGTACCTGGGTAACCGGCACTGGACCTGGCGGCACCGCGAGCGCACCGGGCTGCACCGCGAGTACGTGCTGTTCTTCGTGCTGAACGGCGTCGGCCTGCTGATCGCGGCCGGCTGCCTCGGCTTCTCCCGCTACGTGCTGGACCTGCACAGCTGGCTGGCCGACAACATCTCGGCGAACGTGATCGGCCTCGGCCTCGGCACGCTGTTCCGCTTCTGGTCCTATCGAAAGTTCGTCTTCCGCGAGGAGATCGAGCTCGACGAAGCCGAACACACCTCAGCCCCCGATTCCCCCGCCGAACTAGACGGCGAATCCACCGGCGACCTACCCGTCGTCCGCTGACACAGACTTACGAAGCGGCGCCACCCTTGTCGGGTGGCGCCGCTTTCTGTTGTGGCGGATCAGTGGGGCCAGAGGAGGGGTTGGACGGCGGGGTCGGTGTAGTCGGGGCCGTTAGTTGCCGGGTCGGTGCGGACAAGGGTGTCGTTGGGGTGGTTTGCGCCGGGGCGCCAGCGGTTGTCGGTGGGCTGGAGGTGGATCGCGAGGGACCGGCGTGGCGCGGTGCCGCGGTTGGCTGAGCTGCCGTGGACGGTTCGGCAGTGGTGGAAGCTGACCTGCCCTCTGCGCATCCGGGGCGTGAACGGGGTCGGATCGAAGCCCTGGGCGATGAGCGCGGCATCGAGGGCCGCACTGTCCTGGGAGAAGAAGTCCAGACCAGTGACGTCCCACTGGTGACTGCCGGGCAGGAACGAGACCGCGCCGTTGACCTCGTCGACGTCGTGGAAGCCGACCCAGGCGGTGAGCATGCTGTCCGACGTACAGGACTGCCAGTACTGCCGGTCGGTGTGCCAGCCCACCCGGGCCGTGCCGCCCGGCCGGTCGACCGGCTTCCTGAGGAGTTGGTCGTGCCACAGCCGGATCCCGTCCGCGCCGGACAGCGCGGCGGCGGTAGCACCGATCACCGGATGCCGCACCAGGGCCGCCAGTTCGTCGACCCGGAGCGAGGCGTAGTCGTTCTTCCGGAGTACGTCGCCATCGGACGGCTGCCAGCCCCGCGTCGAGGGCAGGTCAGGGAGCGCGTGATCGTGGTCGTCCGCGTAGAAGCGCTCCATGCCGCGCTCGGCCGCGTCGAGTACGTCGGGCGCCAGGATCACCGGCGAGATCCAGTAGCCGTGCTCACGATAGAAGGCGATGTCATCAGGTCCTGGCTGCATGCTCACACGGTAGGAAGCCGGCGACGGCTGACGCGTTGCCGATGTTCAGCAGACTGGACACAATCTTCAGGTGTCTCTGAGTCGACCCGACGGGCTACGTGCGGGCTTCCATGCCGACGTGCACGACCCGGTCAGTGGCCTCATGCATGCGGGTGAGCAGTGGGTGCCCGAACAGTTCCTGATCGAACCGCACGAGCATCCGGTCTGGGAGATCTACCTTCAGTTGCACGGTGTCACTCGCTGGGTCGCCGGCGGCCAGAGCTATCTCCTCCAGCCTGGCCACTTGTTCGCCGTACCGCCGAATCTGGTGCACCACCTGGCCGGGCGGTCGGGCAATCATCACTTCTACTTCGCCGCGGTCGATCTCGAACCCGTCGTACGGCGCCAACCGGTGCTAGCAACTGGATGGCCGTCGACAGTGGTGCATCGGGATGCTGGAGAGCTGGCCTACGCCTTCGCCCAACTCGTCCGGGAGCTGACCACGCGGCACGAGTACGCCGACGTCGGGTTGAGCCTCGCGGTCGATCACCTGGTGCTGGCAGTCGCTCGCGCGATGGCACCGACCGCCGCGCCGCAACTCGCGATGCACCCGGCAGTGCGGACCGTGAAACGCCTGCTGGACCAGGAGTTCCATGAGCGCTGGACCCTCCGCCAACTCGCCGACCGGGTCGGTCTCGCCCCGTCGTACCTGGCCGAACTGTTCGCGAACCACCTCGGCCAACCCCCACACCGCTACCTCAACGAACGCCGCATCGACCGGGCCCGCCAACTCCTCGACTCCACCGACCTGACCATCACCGCCATCGCCCACACCCTCGGCTTCAGCTCCAGCCAGCACTTCGCCCGAGCCTTCCGCCAACTGACCCGAACCACTCCGACCGCCTATCGCTGCATCCGACGTGTGGGTGACGACGGAAGACAGCAGTGAGGACTGGAGGAACATGATCAAGATTCAGCGGGTGATCACGGTCGGGCAGCCTGTGGGTGCGGTGTTTTCGTACCTCGCCGACTTCGAGACGACGAACGAATGGGATCCGGGGACGGTGCGGACCACGCGGATCGCCGGGTCTGGCGGGGTGGGGACGACGTACCGGAACGTGTCGAGATTCGCGGGGCGGGAGACTGAGTTGGAGTACACCGCGGTCGAGTTGCGTGAGCCCGGGCTGCTCCGGTTCCGCGGCGAGAACAAGACGGTCACGGCGCACGACACGATCAGGCTCGAGCCGATCGCGTCGGGCGGCACCGAGCTGACCTACCGGGCGGAGTTCGTCTTCAAAGGCGTCGCCCGCTGGCTGGCTCCGCTGCTGCGAAGGCAGTTCAGCAAGCTCGGCGACGACGCCGCCCGGCAGCTGCGCGCCGTTCTCCAGTAACGGTCGGCCGATCAGGACGGTGTTCCACGGGCCGAGTCCCGAGGTTTGCCTACCGACGACCTCTTCGACCAGCGCCTAACGGTCGTAATTCGGTGCCCGGTTGTCGGTGCGGCGTGTGAGGATGCGGAGATGACGGGATTCGACGTACGCACGGCGACGACTGAGGACTACGAAGAGTTTTTCGCCCTGTTCGGCGGGGCCATGATGTTCGATATGCAGGCGGACGACCTGGGCCGGCAGATGTTCGAGCCGGACCGGGCGCTGGTCGCAGTCGACAGCGACGAGATCATCGGCACGACCAGAGCGCTGACCCGCGATCTGTCCGTGCCTGGTGCTGTGGTGCCGGCCGCACACGTGACCGCGGTCGGCGTCAAGCCGACGCATCGGCGGCGCGGTGTCATGTCGGAGCTGATCCGCCGGCAGTTGCGCGAGGTGCCGGAGGCGATCGCGGTGCTCTGGGCCAGCGAGCCCGGGATCTACGGGCGCTTCGGGTACGGCGCGGCCGCCTGGGGAACGTCGTACGAGGTCGACCTGAACCGGGTCGGACCGCCCGCCGTGCGGACCCGGCCGGGTGAGCTCAGTGAGCTGGCTGTGGAGGACGCCGCGAAGCAGTTGGCGCCGCTGCTGAGAAGCCTGCAGGAGCATCGGCCGGGCGTTTCCGGCCGGACCGAGCTCGGCTGGCAGAGGCATCTGCGGGACAAGCCGGACGATCGCGGCGGAAAGACGGCCCGCCGGATCCTGGTGCATCGTGACGAGACCGGCGAGGTGGACGGATACGCGCTGTACCGGGGAAAGATGAACTGGGACGCGAGCGGACCAGCCAGCGAGGTGTCACTGCAGGAGCTGGTCGCGATCGAGCCGTCCGCGTACCAGGCCCTGTGGCAGCACCTGCTGACGATGGATCTGGCCGCCAAGCTCGAGTTCGGGCACGCCGCGATCGATGAGCCGGTGCAGCAGCTCGTCACCACCCCGACCGCTCTGAACCGACGAGTGAGCGAGTCGCTGTGGGTTCGGGTGACCGACGTCGTTCGCGCCCTCGGCGAGCGGCGGTACGCCGTTCCCGTCGACCTGGTGATCGAGGTTGCCGACGACCTGATCCCGGCCAACGCCGGCCGGTACCGGCTGACGGCTGACGGTCCGCTGGCGGAGGCGCGGTGCGAACGGACCGAGGACGCGGCCGACCTGAGCCTGACCGTGACCGAGCTCGGCGCGGCGTACCTCGGCGGCCGGCCGCTGGCCGAGTTCGCCGCCACCGGCCGGGTCACCGAGCACACCCCGGGCGCCCTGGCCACCGCCACCGCGGCCTTCGGCTGGCCCATCCTCCCGGTCAGCATCGAAATCTTCTGACCGCACCGCCCCACCAGTGGAAACAGTGGTGGGGCGGTCGCTTCAGATGGTTGCGATCGCGGTGACGCCGATCGTGATGCCGACCGCATAGGTGCCTAGGGCCCCTATGTCGCGGAGAGGGCCGTGCGAGGCGAGGGACTTCGAGGTGAGCATGCCGAGGGCATGCAGCGTGCGTACGACGAGGGCTGCAACCGCCAGTGCGCCGACGAGCCAGCTGTCGGACAGAGTGGAGCAGACGAGCAGCAGGACGATCATGGTCGGGATGTACTCGGCGGCGTTGCCGTGGGCGCGGACCGCGATCAGCAGCGGGTCGGCCGGATCGGTCGGTGCCTGGTTACCGCCGCCGCGCATCGCGCGATGACGGGTGACGTTGGCGCCCAGCAGGAACAGCAGGATGCCCATCAGGGCCATGGAAACGATGGTCACGGTGCTCATGCGAATACTCCTTCGCGATCAGGCGTGAGTCGGCGCACCATGGCTTCGCTGAGCCGGGTGCCGAGGAGGGCATCGGTCTTGTGCATCCCGCCGGGGCAGGTGACGTTGACCTCGATCAGCCGGCCGCCGATGACATCGGCACCGGCAATGGTCAGTCCGTATCGGATCAGCACTGGACGAAGCGCGGCGGCGATCGCAGCGTCGGCGTCCTCGATCGCGGCTGGTGCGACCGGCGGCCCGATCCGGAAGTCGTCGGCGCACGGCCGCCGCAGGACCGCGCCGACGATCTCGCCGTCGAGCAGGAACAGCCGTTTGTTGCCGTGCTCAACGGCCGGCAGGTACTGCTGCGCGATCACCTGCCGGCGCCCGCCGTGAGTGGCCGACTCCAGCAGCGCGACCGCCGAATGGTCGTTCTGAACCAGCCACACATCGATCCCGGCGAACCCGTCGACCGGCTTGACCACAGCCGTCCCGACCCGCGCGACGAACTCGCGCAGTCCGCTGAGCGACGTACCGACGTACGTCGGTGGGCACAGCTCCGGGAACCGCAGCGCGACCAGCTTCTCGTGCACCGCCCGAATTCCGTCGGGCCGGTTGACCACGCGGGTGCCGGCGAGATCGAGCAGGTACGTCGTATGCAGATACCGATCGTCGACCGGCGGATCGATGCGCAGGTGCACCACCTCGAAGTCGGCCGCATCGACGACGGCGACCTCGAGCTCGTCCCACCAGGTCGAGTCGACCACCCAGCGGTGGTCCACACCGGGCCGCCGCGGCCGCAGCCGGATCTTGTGGGCGTGCGCCAGAACCCGGCCGTCGACAACGGCGAGCTCCTCCGGCGCACAGCACCACACGTCGAGGCCGAGCTCCTGGCTCGCGTTCATCAGGCCGATCGTGGCGTCGATCTCGGCGTGCAGGCCGGCGAGCGGGTCGGTGATGAAGAGGACGTTGTTCATGCGACAAGCTCCAAGTCAGGAATGAGCTCGTAGCCACGAGCCGCGGTAACCGGATCTCCGTCAGCCGCTGAGCGCCAGTGCTCAGCCAAGTGGGCACGTTCAGGCTCCAGTGCGCGCAATGCGGTGCGCCGGCGATCGTCGTCGTACACCAAACTCGTCAGCGCGCTGATCACCCGGTCGAGCGCATTCGGCTCCTGTACGTCGAGGAAGCGGACCTCGAGGTACGTCGTCCGCGGCCGAACCGGCGGGAACATCGTGGTGAGGTGCTCGACCGGGCCGCCGGTCGTGAAGACCGTGGCTCCGGCGGCGAACGCGGTGTACGCAGCGACGGGGTCGTCGCCGTGCAGTAAGCGGTCGTCGAATCCGGTCCGCGCCGGGTCGGCCTCGAGCCACGTGGTGAGCCGCCCTTCACGCCCGACGCTGCGAGCGAACGCCGCGGCCAGGAACGGGCCGGCGAGGTTGAGGACGCGCCACTGCTCGGCGCCGGCGCGGCCGGGCCACCAGTCGAGGCATACCTGGGTGGAGGCGGTACGACGCATCATCCGGCGACCGGCCGGACCGATCGAGTCGAAGTGCCGGTGCATCGCGACGTACCTCGGGCTGGTCAACTGCAGCGGCACCTCGTGCTCGGGGCGCGGGTCCACCGGAAGTGCGTAGGTGCTGATGCGCGCGGCGCCGAGGTGGCGCTGCAGGTCGTCCGTGAGCGTCCGGACCTGGGCGACCGGGTCGAGGGTGCACGGCAGGCTCAGCTCGAGTTGGCCACCCGGTTCGAACCCAACGTACGGCGAGGCGAGCGCGGCTGCGGCTGCCCGCCGTACCCGCTCGATCGGTACGGCAGCACCCGTCGTGCTGTCGGCGACGAGGAGCTCCTGCTCCACGGCGACCCGGACGGTGCGGCGGCGGCTCTGGGCGAACAGGCCGGCGACGATCGGGTGTAGCTCCTTGGGATCCATCGATCCTCCTGATACCGTAAGGATGCCTGTCAAAATATTGAAAGGAATCCTTACGGATGTCAAGAGTCGATTTACCCCGGCTCGACCGCAAGCCGTTCATCGCACTGGTCGACCGGGCCAACCGGGCACTCCAGGCGGACATGGTCCGGACCGGGCACCGCGACGGTCATCCGGAGCTGAAACCGGCCCACAACGCGGTCTTCGGGACGCTCAGCCGCGACGGTTCGCGCGCCGCGGACATGGCCGTGCGGGCCGGGATCACCCGGCAGTCGATGGGTGAGGTGATCCGTGAGATGGTCGCCCTCGACATCCTCGAGATGCGCCCCGACCCCGAGGACGGCCGCGCCAAGCTGGTCACCTACTCCGACCACGGCCTCGAGGTCGCCTTCGACGGCTACACCCACCTCAAAGACCTCGAGGCTCGTTTCGCCGAGGAGTTCGGCGAGGAGGACTACGACACCGCCCGCAAGGTCCTCTCCCGAATCGCCGACCTCCTCGACCGCTGGTCCGCAGCGGAGGATGACGCTGTGTCAGCCCTTGACGGTGAAGCGGGGTAATGCGGCTGGGACTGGGGGTGGGGCCTTTGGGCACGGTGGGCTACGGGGCGGTCGGGCGGGGCTATCGTCGAATTGGGTCTGGGGTTGGGGAGGGTCTGATGGTGACGCGAGAGGTGAGCCGGTCGGCCCAGGGGGTGAGGGTCGGCGCGGGCAGGTTGGTTGCCTTTGGTGGCCTGTGCGGGTTGGCCTGGGCGGCTGGGTTGCGGGGGTTCATGGCGCAGGTCGCGGGTGAGGAGGCGGGGGTCGAATGGGTCGGGACCTTCGCCTGGATCTTGTTGCCTGGTGTGCTTGTCGGCGTCCTGTTGGGGTGGGCCGAGTTCCTTCGTCGTACTGGCGGACGTCCGCACTGGCGGTGGCTGGCTCTCTCGCCGTTGCTCTTCGCGGCGGTGCTCACACCTGATCCGCTCGGTGTGCTGGAGAGCGGCGTTGGCGGCGGCGCCATCGGTGTGCCGGTGTACGGCATGCTCGGCGGGTACGCCATCTCCGGCCGTGGCCGCCTGCTGCCACGCGTGATCGCCGGCGCTGTGGCGATGACGACCGTGCCGATCTGGGCGCTGACTGTCGGGTCCTTCGCGCCGCACCTCACGCTCGACACCCCGGCCGGCCTGTGGGTCGCGTTGTACTACTACTCCTTCATGGCCCTCCTCATGATCGCCTGCGCGATCCCGCACCGGCCGGTGGTTCAGTCGTCCTGAGGTGGTGGGAGCGTCGGGTAGTCGAGGATCGGGTAGAGGCCGACGGTGAAGCCGTACGTGGTGTCGCCGGTGCGGGGGAGCTGATCGAACGAGTGGATCAGCCGGTCGACCTGCTGCCAGAACTCGGCGGCGCGCTCCTCCGGGATCCGGGCGTGCCGGATGAAGGACCGGAGCTGGCCGGCGTCGTACGCGGGGGTCGACTCCTTCGCGGCGACCTCGAAGTCGTTGAAGTCCGGCGGTAGCGGTACGCCGTCCGGGCCGGAACGGCCGAGGCCGACGTAGAACATCCGAGCGGCGCGGCCGTAGAAGCGTTCCTCGATCGCCCGCACCCGCCGGGTCCGGACCACCCGCAGGATGCCGGCGTCCGCGAGCACCTTCACATGGTGCGCGACCGTGCTCTTCGGCCGCTTCACCGCGGTCGCCAGCTCGGTCACGGTCGCGGCCCGCTCGTGCAGCAGGCCGAGGATCGTCGTCCGCAGCGGGTCGCTGATCGCGCGGACCTGATCGGCGGTGGTGAGCTCGATCGTGTCCTCGAGCTCGTAATCCGGCACCGGAGTATTGATCGACATGATCGGATTAGACTAGCATCGCGGATTGTTCGAGATAATTGGATCATTGGAGCGGATCATGGCCGAGGTTGTGCTGTACCACCACGCGCAGGGACTCACCGAGGGAGTGAAGGCCTTCGCCGATGAGCTGCGGCGGGCGGGCCACACCGTCCACCTGCCCGACCTGTACGACGGGAACACCTTCGGCACCCTCGAGGAAGGGCTGGAGTACGCGCGGAAGACCGGCTTCGGTGTCGTCAAGGACCGCGGTGTCGCCGCCGCTGACAGGCTTCCGGAGGCGCTTGTCTACGCGGGCTTCTCGCTCGGCGTGATGCCGGCGCAGGAGCTGACCCAGACCCGCCCGGGTGCCAAGGGTGGGTTGTTCTTCGACTCCTGCCTGCCGGCCGAGGAGTTCGGCACCTGGCCCGACGGCGTACCGGTCCAGATCCACGGCATGGACGAGGACCCGTTCTTCACCGAGGAAGGTGGTGACCTCGACGCCGCCCGCGCTCTGGTCGCCTCCACCGACCAGGCCGAGCTGTTCCTCTACCCCGGCAAGGACCACCTCTTCGCCGACTCGTCACTCCCGGGTTACAACGCGGAAGCCGCAGCCCTGCTGACCAGCCGGACCCTGACCTTCCTGGAGAAGTTGGCCGATTGATCTCATCCGGGATCCGGGCGACAACCGCGTGAACGCGGTCCGGACGAAGCCCGGCCCGGTCGCAGTGACCGGGCCGGAAGTCGAAGGGGAGGAGGGGTAGGGGAGGGATTGTGGGGGCAGACGTCAGAGGGCGTGGAGCTTGGGGAACGGGGCCAGGATGCGCATGAGCTTCCCGTCGCCGAAGTCGACGACGACCGCGTGGCCGCCATCGACCGAGCTGACCCGGCCCAGGCCTTCCTTGTCATGGGACACCCGCTGTCCGACCTCGAAGACCTTGACCGGGTCCGGCACGCGGGGTTTGAAGGGGCTCGTGCTGAGGTGACGACGCGTCGTCGCGCGGAAGGAATCCATCAGGGTTCCAGTATGCGCCAAACCCAGCCGGTGAGAACCTGCTCGGTCAGGAAACCGTGGCGCGCGCGGCCTCCACCGGTGCCGGAGCGGCGGCGTGAGCCGGGCGGCGGATGGGGATCAACGAGGCGATCGCCAGGGCGGCCAGGGCGGCGGCAGCGCCGATGATCAGCACGACCCGGAAGCCGTTCTGCGATGGCAGAGCGTAACCGCCCAGGTTGATCGTCAGCTGGGCCAGGATGACGCCGGCGGCGGCGCTGGACACCGAGGTGCCGATCGAGCGCATCAGCGTGGTCAGGCTGTTCGCGGCCGCGGTCTCCGAGACCGGTACGGCGGCCATGAACTGCAGGTTGTCTACAGCACCCTCTACCGCCGCATTCCGACACTGCGCAGGGCGGCCGAGCTGGCCGAGATCCCGTTCAAACACGACGGATCCGTGTACGGCGTCCACTCGCTGCCCGTGACTTGGTAACTCCCTCTTCGGAATCGAGGCATCCCCATGAAGGTCATCATCGATCAGGACAAGTGCGTCGCCTCCGGCCAGTGCGTCACGGCCGCCATCGACGTCTTCGACCAGCGTGACGAGGACGGCATCGTCGTCCTGCTCAACGACAACCTGCCGGACAATCTGGCCGCCGACGTCCAGCAGGCCGCGGCCGTCTGCCCCGCCCTGGCCATCGTCATCGAGGACTGAAGGCACCCGACGTTCCCGGTGGCACCTGTCACGAGGATCATCTCTGGCACAACCCTCGTGCGGCGCAGGCGTATTCCGGGCCCGCGTAGGTTTCGGGGTATGCGAGAGTTCAGGATCCATGTGCCGGACGAGGCGCTGGACGATCTGGCCGAGCGGCTTCGACGGATTCGGTGGCCGGAGCAGTTGCCTGGTACCGAGTGGGAGCGCGGGGTGCCGGTCGAGTATCTGCGCCACGTCGTGGACCAGTGGAAGGCGTACGACTGGCGTGCGTGGGAGGCGCGGCTCAACGAGTATCCGCAGTTCACGACCCGGATCGATGAGCAGACGATCCACTTCCTGCACGTTCGATCGCCCGAGCCCAGCGCCTTGCCGCTCATCCTCACTCACGGCTGGCCGGGATCGGTGGCCGAGTTTCTGCCGGTCCTCGGCCCGCTCACCGATCCGGCGTCGTACGGCGGAGATCCGCAGGACGCCTTCCACGTCGTCGCGCCGTCGGTGCCGGGGCACGGGTTCTCGGTGCCGCTCGAGTCGTCAGGATGGAACCACCGGCGGATCGCCCACGCGTGGGCCGAACTGATGGCGCGCTTGGGCTACCAGCGGTACGGCGCTCAAGGCGGGGACACCGGGTCCGTCGTGTCACCGCTGCTCGGCCACGTCGACGGCTCGCATGTCATCGGCGTACATATCAACGGTGGGCTGGCGTTTCCGGCGATCGAGCCCGGCGATGTCGAGCAGCTGAACGAGGTCGAGCGGGCCCGGCTGGCGGCGGCCGAGCAGTTGCGTGAAGTGGGGACGGGGTACGCCGAACTGCAAGGGACGCGGCCGCAGACGGTGTCGTTCGGGTTGAGTGATTCGCCGGTAGGCCAGTTGGCCTGGATCCTCGAGAAGTTCTGGGAGTGGACCGATCCGGCGCGCGCGTTGCCCGAGGACGCGGTCGAGCTCGACCACCTGCTGACGGACGCGTCCATCTACTGGTTCACCAACACGAGCGCGTCGTCGGCCAACCTGTACTACGAGAATCGCGTGGCAGCCGATGATCCGGCCGAGCCGTCCGGTGTACCGACCGGGATCGCCGTGTTTCCGACCGATCCCGCGATCCGTCGGGTGCTAGAACGCCGGCACCGCATCGTCCACTGGTCGGAGTTCAGCCGCGGCGGCCACTTCGCCGCCCTCGAGGCTCCGGACCTGCTGGTCGACGACATCCGCGCCTTCTTCCGAACTCTGCGCTGACACCAGGAAGTTGATCAGCGCGCCGTCACGTTCGGCGGTGGCGTCCGGCCAGCGCCGGCGGATCATCCGGATGGTCAGCACGTTCGCCGGGCTGACCACGAACAGGAACCGCGTCATCCCGGCCGCGACGGCATCCGCGGCGGCGACCGAAAGCATCCGTACGCCGAGGCCACGCCGCTGCTCGGGTTCGCTGATCACCGCGGCAAGCTCGGCGGTCGTCCTACTGTCGTCACCGTAGGCACAGGCCCACATCGCGTGGCCGACGATCGTGTCGCCGCGGGTGGCGACCCAGGCGCGCCCGGTCGGGCAGAGCATGCGCAGCACCAGCGCGGGCCGCGGCGGTCGTCCGATCGCGGTCTGGAACCGGAAGTAGAGGCTGAGATCGGTCAGCCCGGAAAGCATCGTGGTCAGGTCCTCCGCGTCGGGTTCACCGGCCGGGCGGATCTGCAGCGGCTGAGTCTGGTTCACGGATTCAGCCTGGCCTGGCTTGGCTGAGTCTGTCAAGTGGACTTATCCTGGAGCTATGAGTGAGCAGGCGCCCGAGGCGATGCGCTGGTCGACGGAGAACTGCACGATCTCGCGGACGATGCAGATCCTCGGCGACAAGTGGACGTTCCATGTGCTGCGGGAGCTGTTCGTCGGCGTCCGGCGGTTCGAGGACATCCGGGCCCGGTCCGGGATCCCGCGGCAGGTGCTGACCGAGCGCCTCGCGGCGCTGATCGAGCGCGGCCTACTGCGGCGGCATCCGTACCGCCTGCCGGGTCAGCGGGAGCGCTATGAGTACCGCCTGACCCAGGCCGGGCTCGACCTCTACCCGGTGCTGGTGGCCATGATCCAGTGGGGCGATCAATACCTGCCGCTCGACGGCGGACCGCCGATCGTTCCGCAACATCGCGACTGCGGCGAGCAGGTGAGCGTCGTACTGCGCTGTGAGTCCGGCCATGAACCTGTTGCCCGAGAGATCGCGATCCGCCCCGGCCCCGGCGCCGAACCCCGAGCCCTAGCCAGCTAGCGCCGCCTCTCCCGCGCCAACCAGACGGCCGGGGTCAGAGGAGGTCGATGGCGTTGCGGATCAGGCGTTCGGTCTCGCGCGGCTGGGCGGCGGAGATCGACAGGGTGTCCATGGTGACGGTGTAGCCGTCCACCTCGTCGCGCTTGTCGACGTACACGGCACTGGTCAGGTGCTCGATGTAGACGATGTCCGGCAGGTCGGCGTCGTTGAACCGGAGCAACGTGAACGCGCCACCGGTCGCGCAGTACCCGCCCTTGTCGAACGGGATGATCTGCAGGGTGACGTTGTGCCGCTTGGACGCGACGATCAGATGCTCGAGCTGCGCCTTGAGGATCTGCTTGTTGCCGATCGGCCGGCGCAGGACGGCCTCGTCGATGACGGCCCACAGCCGGGCCGGGCCCTGCCGGGTGAGCACCTGCTGACGCGACATCCGCAACGAGACGAGGCGTTCCCGCTCGTCGGACGGCAACGGCTTGTCCCGGCCGAGCTGGAACACGGCCCGCGCGTACTCCGGGGTCTGCAGCAGGCCGGGGACGAACTGGAGCTCGAACGTACGGACCAGGTCGGCCGCCATCTCCAGGCCGAGGTAGGAGTGGAACCAGGTCGGCGTGACATCGTCGTACCGCTGCCACCAGCCGGGGTTGTTCGCATCGCGGGCCAGGTCGAGCAGGCGTTCGCGTTCGTCCTGGTCGTCGAGTTTGTAGAGCGTCAGCAGGTCGTCGACGTCGCGGACTTTGAAGCCGACCCGGCCGAGTTCCAGCCGGCTGATCTTCGACTCCGAGCCGCGGATCGCCCAGCCGGCATCGGTCCGGCTGATGTTGGCTTCCTCGCGGAGCCGGCGCAGGTGCGCTCCGAGCATGATGCGCAGGGCGGTCGGCCCGCCGTACGCGCCCGGCTCAGTCACCCTCGCCTCCCCAGAAGTCGCGGTGCAGCTCGACATCATGCAGCCGACCGATCATTTCACAACAGATTCTGGCCCAGTCCAACCCGACGCGCGTACACGACGTGTTCGCCGAGCCTTACGGTCAGTAGAGTCTGCCCCACAGACATCCCGACTCCTGCGAGGTTCGCTGATGCCCGATGCCACCAAGGCACCCAGTTCGATTCCGGTGGGCGTGGACACCACCCGGGCCAGCATCGCCCGGGTGTACGACGCCGCGCTGAACGGCAAGGACAACTACGAGATCGATCGTGAAGTGCTCCGCCAGGTCGCCACCGTGGCGCCACAGGTCAACGATCTCGCCTGGTCCAACCGGAACTTCCTGATCCGGGCCTGCCGCTTCCTGGCCGGCCAGGCGGGTATCACGCAGTACCTCGACTGCGGCTCCGGTCTGCCGACCGCGGAGAACACCCACCAGGTGGTGCAGCGGCTGAAGCCCGAGGCCAAGGTGCTCTACATCGACAACGACCCGGTGGTGCTCGCGCACGGCCGCGCGCTGCTGGAGGAGAACGACAACACCCTGTTCGTCAGCGCCGACATCTTCGAGCCCGACGAGGCGCTCGCGCTGGTGAAGGAGCAGGACTTCCTCGACTTCGACCAGCCGATCGCGGTGATCCAGAACGGCACGCTGCATCACTACATCGGCGACGACGGCCCCGCGATCATGCAGAAGTACGTCGACGCCGTCGTGCCGGGGTCGTACACCGTGGTCGCCCACTTCTACGACCCGCAGACCCCGGAGCATTCCGAGGTCGCGCGGAAGATGGAGGAGAAGTTCGTCCACAGCCCGATGGGCAGCGGGAAGTTCCGCACCCGCGATCAGCTTCTCGCGCTGTTCCCGGGCCAGGAGCTCGTCCCGCCGGGCCTGGTGCTGTGCGACGACTGGTGGCCGGACGGCCCGCGGGTCAAGCCGCTCAACCAGGTCGAGGAATGCATCGCCGGCGGGGTCGGCCGCAAACTCTGACCCTCGAGGAACGACGAGGCGCCCGGGACTGCTGGTCCCGGGCGCCTCGCCGTGTCAGGCCGGCACGGTCCAGCGCTGTGCTGCAGAGTTGTTGCAGGTAGCAACGGTGATCTGATTGCCCCAAGCAACGGGTGCGGTGAGGCAGAGTCCGGTCGAGCGGTTGCGGACGGTGCCGTCACCGGGCAGAGAGGTGAGCAGAAAAAGTCAGGTGTGCTCGGAGACCAGGACTGCGGTGGTGCCTTCTTCGAGGGCTTGGAAGATGTGCGGGAGGTCGCCGGGGTAGGCGAGGTAGTCGCCGGGCTTGAGTTCGATGGGGTCGTCGGCGGGGCCGACCAGGGCCAGGCCCGAGCTGAGTACGACGTGTTCGACGACGCCGGGCATATGAGGTTCGGACTTCCGGCCGGGGCCCGGGGCGGCGACGATGCGGTAGATGTCGCGGCGGGCGTTCGGCGGGCTGGACGCGACCAGGGTGGCGCTGTACTCGGCCTGGTCGGAGTAGATCACCGGGCCGTCGCCGGCCCGGATCACCTGGACCTTCGGGCGGGGTGGATCGAGCAACGCGGCGAACGGCGTGTCGAGGGCGACGGCCAGCGCCCACAGGGTCTCCACGCTCGGGTTGCCGGTGCCGGACTCCAGCTGGGACAGCGTCGACTTCGCGACGCCGGCGCGTTTCGCCACCTCGGTCAACGACAGTCCCGCGCGGGCCCGGTGGCGGCGCAGCGAGGCCGCGATCACGTCGAGCGGGGCCTTGGTGTCCATCAGTGTTCGCTCCATCGGTCTGGTCGTTCGGCTTGACGAACGGACGGCCTGCTGTTCATCATAAAGGCCATGCGTTCGATCTGGCGAACACTCGACCGAGGACTGGCCCGCGACATCGGGCTGGTCTGTCTGGCCGACGGCGTCGTCGGGCTCTCGTACGGCGCGATCAGCGTCGGCAACGGCCTGCCGCTGTGGGTGCCGGTGGTGTTGTCGATCGTGGTGTTCGCGGGTGCGTCGCAGTTCCTGTTCGTCGGGATCGTGGCGGCCGGCGGGAGCCCGATCGCGGCGATGATCGCCGGCCTGCTGGTGAACACCCGGCACGTCGCGTTCGGGCTCGCGCTCAGCGACGTGATCGGCGGCGGCTGGCGGCGCGTGCCGGGCAGCCACCTGATGACGGACGAGAACGTCGCCTTCGCCCTCGGCCAGGACGAGGTGCGGCAGAAGCGGGCCGCGTACTGGGCCGCCGGGATCGGGATCTTCGTCTGCTGGAACGTCGGCGTCCTGGTTGGCGGGCTGGCCGGGACCGTGATCACCGACACCGACGTCTTCGGGCTGGACGCGGCGTTCCCGGCGGTCCTGCTGGCGCTGGTGCTCCCGGCCTTGCGGGACAGATCGACGCGTACGGCGGCCTTGGCCGGGAGCGTGGTCGCGTTGGCGGCGACGCCGTTCCTGCCGGCCGGCCTGCCGGTGCTGCTCGCCCTGGTGGGGTTGGTGTTCTACCGCGCGGACAAGCCCGCGCTGGAGGTCGCTCGATGAAAAATTCGTCGCTGCTGCTGGCCGCCATCGGGATCCTTGCTGTCGGCACCTTTTCGCTCCGGTTCGCCGGGCCGCTGATGCGCAGCCGGTTCGAGGTACCGGAGCGGACCCAGCAGTTCGTCGGCGCTGCGGCGATCGTCCTGCTGGCCGCACTGGTCGCGACCGCCGCGCTGATGGACGGCGACGGACCCGCCGGGATCGCCCGACCGGCCGGTGTGCTGGTCGGTGGCATCCTGGCCTGGCGGAAGGCGCCGTTCGTGCTGGTCGTGGTCGCCGCCGCCGCGACCGCGGCCGGTCTCAGGTTGCTCGGCGTACCTTAGGCCGCGGTGGCGCTACCGTTCAGCCATGAGCACTTATCCCGGACAGGCGTCGCCGCGGAAGAATAAGACCCTGACCTGGCTCGCGATCGCGTGCTTCGTGGTCGGGCTCGGTCTGACCGGCTTCTTCACCTACCGGATCGTCGCGACGGCGCCGCGGACGCCGGAGCCGATCGAGGCGGGTGTCGTCCACCTGGACGCGGAAGGCCTGACGGTCTACGCATCGGTGCCGGTGCTCACGCCGCCGTGCCAGGCGAAGGACTCCAGCGGTGCCGACGTTCCGCTCAAAGCGCCGACCGGCTCCGAGCAGATCACGGTCAACTCCGAGACCTGGTATGTCGTCGCCCGGTCGGTGGACCGGGTGCCGGCGGGTGACTACACCATCTCCTGCACCGACGAGGAGAGCGGAGCGACGTACGCCGCCGGCCAGCACATGTCGGTCGGCGCGTTCGTCGTCTCGATCTTCGGCGCGATCGGCTCGTTGCTGATCTTCTTCGGCCTCGGCGTCGTCTTCCTGGTCGTCGGCGCGGTCAAGAACCGCCGCCGCAACCGCCCCGGCGACACCTTCCCCGGCAGCGGGCCGGGGCAAGGTGCTCCAGGCAACTACCCGCCACCTGGAAGCACCTTCCCGACCCAGCCGCCGGGGACCACGTTCCCGCCCTACAACCCCGGGCCGAACCCGGATCGCCCGCAGGACCGCTAACTTCGGACGACCGCACGGACCTTCGGCGTCAGCAGGAAGGCTCCCGCGTAGAGCAGTGCGGCGACGATCAGCAGCCCGTCGAAGCCGATCAGCAGCGCGGCGTACTCGAGGCAGCCGCCGAGCATCGCCCCGAGCAGGTTGGCCCCGAAGGAGGCGGTCCCGTCCGCGGTGTCGGTGAACCGTTTGGCGAAGATCACGTTCGCGGCGAAGATCGGCAGGAACGCGATCAGTACGGCGACCGCCGCGCGCGGGCCGACGGGCATCGAGAGCAGCCACTCGTCGGGGAAGATCCACGACAACGCCAGCCCGCCGAACAGGACGGCGTACATCACCTTCATCGGTGGTGTCTTGAACCGTCTGGTCACTTCGACCGCGGCCAGGACGGCGATCAGGACGCCGGCGAACACGATCGCGTTCACCACCCACGTCGTACCGAACAACAGGGCGAACCCGGTGATGCTCTTCGTCTCCAGCAACATGAAGCCGGCGCCGAGCAGGAACAGGTCTGCGTACGGACGCATCCGCCGGTACGACGACCCGCCGCCGGCGATCCCGACGCCGATCAGACCGGCGACCATGATCAGGCCGAGGGTGACCAGGTAGAGCGACGGAATCCGGTCGGTGAACAGGTACAGGAACGGCCGGTTGTCGGTCGCCGGCGGCGGCGTGATCGCCGTCGCACCGGCCCACGCCTTGTCGCCACAGGTCTGGTCGGCCTCGGTCAGCCCGACCGTCACCACAGCCTGCTGCAGGTCGTCACCGACCTGGTCGACACACGGCTTGTGCCCGAACGCCGTCTCCGCGGTCGACGCGAGCCGGTCGATCAGCCAGGTCTCGCGGTAGTAGTTGTACATCGCGAACGCGCCACCGGGGTTCAGGTGCTCCTTGGCGCTCTCGAACGCTTCCTGGGTGAACAGGTAGCTCTCCAGCCGCAGCGAGCTCGCGCCGTTCACCAGCGTCAGCGAGTCCGGCAGGGCCAGCAGGATCAGGTCGTACTTCTTGTCCGTCCGGGACAGGAACGCCCGGCCGTCGTCGATGTGCGACGACACCCGCGGGTCCTGGTACGGACGGTCCGGGTGCAGTTCCTTGCCGAGGTCGCGGATCCGCGGGTCGATCTCGACCGCGTCGACGTGCTCGGCGCCCTTCTTCAGCGCGATCGCGACATCCGAACCCGAGCCGGCGCCGATGATCAGCACGTTCTTCGGGGCCTTGCCGGCGTTCGCCCGCTCGTACGGCAGCCCGTACTGCGGCTCCCACTGCAGCCGCGAGTCGGCCGGGATCGCCTGCTGGTGCGGCACGCCGTTCACCGTGATCGTCAGCAGCGGAACGCCCTGCCAGGTGTAGCTCTTGGTCTGCACCTTGTAGTACGGCGACCAGCTGTTGTTCGGCTGCCTCGACTCGTGGAACAGCACCCCGACCATCACCAGCAGCGGTGACAGGACGAGCACCGCACTCAACCCGGTGGCGACGACCCTACGGCGGGACGGCGCACCGATCCCCGTCCGCGGGATCATCAGGGCGCCGAACATCCAGGTGACGATCGCGCCCCACCAGATCGGCGGCGCGCCCAGGAACGACAGCCCGGTGAACGCCCCGATCCCGATCAGGCTGCCGATCAGGTCGTACCGGTACGCCGTCAGTCGCGGCAGCTCGGCGAAGCAGCGGCCGACCAGCTCGGCCGGGCCGGCCAGGATCACCGCGGCCGCGATGAAGATGATCGGCAGGATCACCCAGACCGGCGGGCCGGTGGTGTTCAGGCTGGTGAAGTAGATGACGCTCTCGGAGCTGCCGCGGTTGACGGTGACCGGCTTCCAGGCGACGACCAGGACGAGCAGGCCGAGCATCAACGGTGAGTAGTACGGCAGTCGTTTCGCCCGGCTGGACCGGAGGATGCCGATGCCGATGCCGAGGAACGAGCCGAGGAGCACGAAGTTCGAGAAATAGCTCAGATGGACCACGTTGGAGCCGGTCCAGCGGATCAGCGCGAGCTCGAGGAAGAGCATCAGCGCACTGGACGCGACCAACCTGGTCCGGACCCCGAACGGGCTCGGCCATCGTGCATCGCTGACTTGGTCAGTGGAGGTATCGACTGCCATGCGCCGCGACGTTACCGGATGTTGAGTGTTACACGTCACTCGAACCCCATTTTGCCGGCTAACCACTCTGATTGTGGGTTGCGTACCGTGAGTGTGGTGCACAACCCACAACCTCGGTGGTCAGCCGGCGAAATGGGGCGGGTTGGTCAGTGGCGGCGGGCCGGTTTGGGGAGTTGGCAACCGGACTTGTTCAGGTCGATCGCCCGGGTCGCGGTCAGGCACGTGTAGATCCACCAGGTCTGCTGGCCGTAGGCCGCGCCTTGCTCGACGGTGATGTTGCCGTCGGCGTCGACCTCGCACGGGTTGTTCACCGTGCAGCGCTCGCCGTCCTCGTTGCCGGTGTTGTTGACGCCGATGACCTCACCCGACGACGTGCTCACCACCGGGGATCCCGACGTACCGCCGATCGTCTCGCAACCGGGCTGCTGGTACTTGATCGAGCTCTGCCAGGTCCAGTTGCCCTCGCGCAGTTGCGGGATCGTCGCCTGCACCGAGCAGGTGTAGATGCGCTTCCAGTAGCCGGACACGACCGCCATGCCGGCGCCGTCCGCCGGGCCTTGCTTGGCCAGGGTCAGCGGGGCGACGTTGAGCCGGGACTTGATCGACGCGTACGACTCGTTCACCTCGTAGACGAGCATGTCGGTCTTGGTCATGGTGCCGAAGATGATCCGGCTGGCCCGGACCGTGCCGGCGCTGCTCGAGTCCGGCCGGAGCAGCGTGATCGAGCGGCTCGAAGCGCGGTTCACCAGGACGACGCCCGGGTTCAGGAACCCGCCTTCGTAGCAGTGCCCGTTCGTGAGCACCAGCGCGCGATCGGAGTCGACCGACTCGGCGTAGCGGACGAGGGAGGCGGAGCAGTTGCTGAGCGCCGCGATCCCGGCGAAGTCGGCACCCGGTGCCTGGACGGCCGGCTTCGGGGCGGACTCGACTGCCTGAGCCGAACTCACGCCGACCAAGGTGGTGGTAACAGCCGCGGTGGCGGCCAGAAGCGTACGGAACAGTTTCATGGGCGGTTGTCCTGTCCTCACTGATTGTGTTTGCAGCACTTCGTAACGCATTCACCGGCCGCCTACCATCACAACTTCCTGAAACCGGCGGTCCACAGGGTGTCTGCACGGGTTTTCCTGCGCTGAGTGAGAAGGCTGCTACTCTTCGTCTCCGGTTCCGCCTCCGCTCGAACCATCACACCGCTCGGCACGTCTCATCAGTGGTGGAGGGACGACAAGGTACGGTCGACTACAGCTTCGGTCCGCCGTGCTGTGTGAGATCAGAGAACGGAAGGACGTCATGCCGCAGGAGAAGCCTGACCTGCGCAGTCTCAGCGAGCCGGTCCGATTCAAGCGGGCGTTGACGCTGGTGCTGATGACCCTGGTGCTGCCGGGGTCGGCGCAGATCGTGGCCGGCAGCAAGCGGGCCGGCCGATGGGCCTGGCGAGTGATCGCCGGGCTGATCGCGATCGTCGTCTTCCTGGTCGTGCTCTCGCTGATCTGGCGGTCCGGCACGATCAACCTGATGGCCCGGCCGGGCACCCTGCGGATCGTCCAGATCCTGCTGATCGTGCTCGCGATCGGCTGGGCCGCGCTGTTCGTGGACGCGTACCGCCTCGGCCAGCCGCTGACGCTGGAGCGCAACCACCGGCTCGCCACCAGCATCCTGGACGCGGTGCTGGTGTTCGCGGTGGTCGGCGCACTGATCTACGGCAGCGTCATCGTGAACACGCAGCGGGACTTCGTCGCCAGTGTGTTCGGCAGCGGCCAGAAGTCGAAGGCCGAGAAGGGCCGCTACAACGTCCTGCTGCTCGGCGGCGACTCCGGCGCCGACCGGATCGGCACCCGGCCGGACAGCATCACGCTGGCCAGTATCGACGCCGACACCGGCCGGACCGTCCTGATCGGCCTGCCGCGGAACATGGCCAAGGTGCCGTTCGGTGTCGGTACGGCGATGGGCAAACAGTTCCCCGAGGGCTTCACGTGGAAGGACTGTGCGTCGAACTGCCTGCTCAACGGCGTCTACATGTACGCCTCCGAGCACAAGAGCCTGTTCCCCGGCGACCCGAACCCCGGCGTGACCGCGACCCGGCAGGCGGTCGAGGCGATCACCGGGCTGAAGGTGAACTACTACGTGCTGATCGACCTGGCCGGGTTCCGGGACCTGCTGAACGCGGTCGGCGGCATCACCCTGGACGTCGGCAAGCGGGTCCCGATCGGCGGCGGCACTTCGCCGATCAAGGGCTATATCGAGGCCGGCAAGAACCAGCATCTGGACGGCTACCACGCGCTCTGGTTCGCCCGGTCCCGGGAGGGATCGACCGACTACGAGCGGATGACCCGGCAGAAATGCGTGATGTCGGCGATGCTGAACCAGTTGTCACCGCAGACCGTGCTGACCAAGTTCCAGGGCATCGCCAAGGCCAGCAAACAAGTGGTCCAGACCGACATTCCGGCCGGCGAGCTGGGCACCTTCACCGATCTCGCGCTGGACGCGAAGAAGCTCCCGGTGTCAAGCTTCTCCGCGGTCCCGCCGTTGATCCGCACCGGCGATCCCGACTTCGCGCTGGTCAGGACCAAGGTCGGCGAGGCGGTCGGGAAGTCCGAAGCGCTGGACAAGGCGGCCTCAGAAGGAGACGGTAAGACCTCGAGCACTCCGCGTAGTCCTACCAGCAAGCCCACCACCAGCACCACCAAGAAGACCCCGAAACCCAGCAGCTCACCGTCCAAACCCACCAACGACGTCGACGACGTCGCTTCGATCTGTAAGGCCTGACCTGATATGCCGTTGTCCCACTGGCCGCCCGTGTCCGTCGTGATGCCCGTGCTGAACGAGGAACGCCACCTCGAGGAAGCGGTCGGCCGCGTCCTCGACCAGGACTATCCCGGTGAGCTGGAGGTCGTGCTCGCCATCGGCCCCAGCAAGGACCGGACCCAGGAGATCGCGGAGAAGCTCGCCGATCGCGACCCGCGTATCGCGATCGTGCCGAACCCGACCGGCAAGACACCGGCCGCGCTGAACGTCGGCATCGCGCACGCCAAGCACGACATCCTGGTCCGCGTCGACGGCCACGGTGCGCTCACCGACGGCTACATCACCCGCGCGGTCGAGGTCCTCGACGAGAGCGGTGCGGACAACGTCGGCGGCGTGATGGCGGCCGAGGGCCGGACGCCGACCGAGATGGCGGTCGCCTGCGCGTACCGGTCCCGGCTGGGGCTCGGCGCGTCCACGTTCCACCAGGGCGGTCAGGCGGGTCCGGCCGACACGGTCTACCTCGGCGTGTTCCGGCGGGCCGCGCTGGAGCGGGTCGGCGGGTTCGACGAGACCATGCACCGGGCCCAGGACTGGGAGCTGAACTACCGGATCCGCAAGACCGGCGGCCTGATCTGGTTCAGCCCGGACCTGTCCGTCACCTACCGGCCGCGGTCGTCGCTGGCGGCGGTGGCGAAGCAGTTCTTCCACACCGGTCAGTGGCGCCGTGAGGTGATCCGCCGGCACCCGGAGACCGCGAACAAGCGCTACCTCGCGCCTCCGGTCGCGGTCATCGCGCTGGCGGTCGGGACCATCCTCGGCATCATCGGCCTGGCCACTGGGAACAGCTGGCTCGACCTCGGCTTCCTGGCCCCACTGGGCTACGCGTTGCTGCTGCTGGCCGGCTCGGCCTTCGAGGGCCGCTACCTGCCCTGGAAGGCCCTGTTCTGGATGCCGCTGGTGTGCGCCACCATGCACGTCTCGTGGGGTCTGGGCTTCCTGGTCGGTCTGCGGGAGAAGTCCACCCCTAGTGCGTAGCTGACCTGGCGTAGGCGGCCACGACCTCGTCGGCGGGGCCGTCGAGGCGGAGCGTGCCCTTGTCCAGCCAGATTGCCCGGTTGCAGGTGTCCAGGACGACGTCGAGGCTGTGGCTGACCAGGAAGACCGTGCCGGCCTGATCGCGCAGGTCGCGGATCTTGCGTTCGGACCGGACCCGGAACTCGGCGTCCCCGGTCGAGAGTGCCTCGTCGACGAGCAGGATGTCGTGGGTCTTCGCCGACGCGATCGCGAACTTCAGCCGGGCCGCCATTCCGGACGAGTACGTCGACATCGGCAGGTCGATGAACTCGCCGATCCCGGAGAACTCGACGATCTCGTCGTACCGCCGCTCGATCTCGGCCGCCGACATCCCCATCGCGAGACAGCCGAGGACGACGTTGCGGTCGCCGGTGAGGTCGTTCATCATCGCCGCGTTGACGCCGAGCAGCGACGGCCGGCCGCCGGTGTAGATGGCGCCGGACTCGGGTGGCAGCAGGCCGGCGATCGCGCGCAGCAGGGTCGACTTGCCGGAGCCGTTGCGGCCGATCACGCCGATCGCGTCGCCCTTGTAGGCGGTGAAGTTGACGTCCTTGACCGCGTGCACCTCGCGGATCGTCGGCCGGTCCTGACGCTTGAGGATGCGCCGGAACGCGGTGGCCGCCGTACCCTTGCCGCCCTGTCCGGCGATCACCTTGTAGACGATGTTCACCCGGTCGGCGATGACCGTTGGTTCAGCCCCGGAATCAGCCACGGCCATAACGGTCCTCCGCGCGCCAGAAGTAGACGAGTCCGCCGACGAGGACGACGACCGACCAGCCGATCGCGATCGGCCAGGCGTACGGCAGTTGGTTCACCTCGTGCTCGTCGAGGAGCGAACGCCGGACGATGTCGATGTACGCCGAGATCGGGTTGAACGCGAGGACGACGATCACCCACTCCGGCGCGTTCGCCTGGGCCAGCTTGGCCGGCAGCGAGAAGAAGATCCCGGACGCGTACAGCCAGGTACGGGTGATGAACGGCAGGAGTTGACTGATGTCGGAGATGAACGTGCCGATCCGCGCGAAGATCAGCGTCATCCCGATGTTGAACATGGTCTGCAGCAGCAACGCGGGGACGACGAGCAGCCAGCGCCAGGTGAACCCGTCGGTCGCGCCGACGATCACCAGCAGGAGGCCCATCGAGACGAGCATCTGGTTCAACTCGTTGAGCACGTAGGCCAGCGGGAGTGTCGCCCGCGGGAAGTGCAGGGTGCGGATCAGCGACAGGTTGAGGGCGAGGGATCGCGAGCCCTCGGTCATGCAACGCTGCGTGTAGGTGAAAACGAAGATCCCGCTGAGCAGGAACGCAACGTAGTTGTCGATCCCGTTCTTGGTGCCGAGCAGGACCCCGAACGCCAGGTAGTAGACGCTCGCGTTGAGCAGCGGGGTCAGCACCTGCCACAGCGAGCCGAGGCGGGCACCGGCGTACATGGCGTAGGTGCGCGCCCGTCCATAGCTGACGACGAACTTGCGGCGGCTCCAGAGCTCCCGCAGGTAGGCGCCGAGCGGCGGGCGGAGTGAGCTCTTGGTCAGCCCGTATCGTTCGGCCAGTGCCGCCGGGTCTGTCGCTCCGGTCGCCGTCACGGGGCCTCCCGGCATGGACTGAGGAGCGAAGGGAGCGAAGCGACCGCAGCGACGAGGGAAGGCCGGGTGCTTGGGCCCCGTGACCGCCGCGCCGGAGGTGCGGCATGCAGCACAGCGGCGGTCGGCATGTGCGCCAATGTACTGCGCTGGGTGATGCCGCTACGACTCAGGTCAGGCGCTTACGCAATCGATCGAGGTCGTCGGTGGTGAGGCCACCGTGGCGCAGGTAGGCCTCCGGGCCGCCGTACGTGTCGTCGAGGTGGCGCAGGATCGCGATCATCGACTCGGCCCGGGTGTCGCGGAACTCGATCATCTCCGGGTGCAGCGACGTGTCCGGCTCGTCGGCGAGTTGCTCCTCCAGCCAGGGGGCAAGCCGTTCCTGGGTGAGGAAGTAGTCGGCGACGATCTCTTCCTCGGGTACGCCGGCGATGCTGAGCGCCAGCGCGACGATCATGCCGGTGCGGTCCTTGCCGCCGTGGCAGTGCACCACCACCGCACCGTCGGGTGCGTCCGCGATCGCCTTCAGCGCGGCCGCGAACAGCTCCGGCCGGCGATCGAGCATCCACGTGCACGCGGCCACGATGGTCGCCTGCCCGTGCTCCGGATCCGCCGGATCCTGCAGCGCCTGCCGAACCCCCAACGGGTCGTCGGTGAACGGCGTCGGCGCCTTGGCCACCTCGCCGTCGCCCCGCAGATCCAGGATCCGCCCGACGCCGGCCCGCCGTACCGCCTCCACTCCCTCAGGCGTCAGGAAGTGCAGGCTCTCGGACCGAATCAGCACCCCCTCCCGAACCCGGCCACCGTCAGCAGTCGGCAATCCACCGACATCCCTTACGTTCCGGCACCCCGGCCACTCGAGATCCACACCACTTATCCAATCAGACGGAGGAGTCGAGGTTCCGGCCCTCGGGGGTGACTGGGGACTGGGTGCGGGCGTAGGCGTGGTCGTTGAAGTCGGCGACTTTGGCGGTGATGCGTTCGGGGGTGAGGGCGGCTTCCTCCAGGACGGTGAAGCGGCCCGGGCGGGTCTGTGGGGCGAAGCCGACGATGTCGGCGAACTCGTCCAGGCTGAACCCGAGCTGCAGCGGCGTCACCGGCAGGCCGTGGCGATACAGGCAGTCGACGGTGGCGTGGAAGCGGTCGAGGTCACCGCGCAGGAACCAGGCGAACGCCGCGCCCAGCCCCACCTGCTCACCGTGGAATCCGCGCCGCTCCGGGTACAGCAGGTCGATCGCGTGCGAGATCTCGTGACACGCCCCGGACGACGGTCGCGACGTACCGGCGACCAGCATCGCCACCCCGGACAGCACCAGGCTTTCGGCGAGCGTGGTCAGGAACCCGTCGTCGGCGAGTGTGCCGGGATGGTTCATCACTGCCTGCGCCGCGGTCCGCGACAAGGACATCGCCAGCCCGTCGATCGTCTCACCGCGCAGGCTGTGCGCGGCCTCCCAGTCGGCAGTCGCGGACAGGTTCGAGACGATGTCGCCGATCCCGCTGCGGACCGATCCGGCCGGTGCCTGGCCGATCAGGTCCAGGTCGACCAGGACCGCGATCGGTGCCGGCACGCTGTACGAGCCGCGGCCGGCGTCGTTGTCCAGCGTGCTGATCGGCGAGGCGATCCCGTCGTGCGCGAGATTGGTGGCGACTGCGACCATCGGCAGCCCGATCCGGGCGGCGGCGTACTTGGTCACGTCCAGGACGGTTCCGCCGCCGATCCCGACGATCGCGTCGTACTGCTGCGGCCGGATCTTCTCCATCAGCTTGATCGCGGCGTTGATCGTGCAGCCGCCCACGGTGAACCAGTCCGCGCCGGCCAGGCCGTCCTGGAAGGTCTCCCGGATCACCGGCCCGTGGGTGGCGCCGACCGCGATCGCGACCCGTCCGGACGGCGAGATCCGCTGGTCCGCAAGGATCTTCGCCAACTCGCCCAGGGCCCCACGCCGTACGTCGACCACCAACGGCGCGGGGATCATCCGGGCTAGGACGGGCATACGATCTCCCTGGCCCGGTCCAGATCGTCGTGGTTGTCGATCTCGACCCAGTCGACGGTGCCGATCGGTGCGACGTCGATCCGGAAACCCTTGTCCACGAGGACCTGGTACCCATCCTCGTAGTACAGGTGCGGATCGCGTTCCCAGGTCACGCGAAGTGCGTCGGTGAGGTCGGCCGCGGCGGTGGGCTCGATCAGGGTGACGCCGATGTACTCGCCGGTGGCGGAGGCCGGGTCCATCAGCTTGGTGATCCGCTCGATACCGGCGGACTCGGACCAGATCACCTTCATCTCCTCGTCGGCCAGCTTCTTCACGGTGTCCAGCGCGAGGACGATCTGCCGGCCGTCACCCCGCGCGTCGAGCAGCGTGTGCTGGACCGAGGCCGGATGCACGGTGTCACCGTTGGCGAGCATCACGCCGTTCGTCAGCAGGTCGCGCGCACACCACAGCGAGTAGGCGTTGTTCCAGGTCTCGGCCTTGTCGTTGTGGACGAGTTCGAGGTGTACGCCGTACCGCTCCTCGAAGCCCTTGACCCGGGATGCGACCGTCTCGGCGGCGTACCCGACGACGATGGCGACCTCGGTGATGCCGACCTCCGCGTAATTGGCCAGGGTGAGGTCGAGAACGGTGGTTTCGGCGTCGATCGGGACCAGTGCCTTGGGCAACGTGTCCGTGTACGGGCGGAGGCGGCGGCCGGCTCCGGCGGCGAGCACAAGTCCGATCATTGCCTGATGGTACGGGTTCGGCCCGTCCGCGCGCCCTTGGTTGCGGTGTGGTGGCAGGATCGAAGACATGACGTGGCTCGTGACTGGTGGTGCCGGATACATCGGGGCGCATGTGGTGCGCGCCTTCCTCGCGGACGGTATCGACGTGGTGGTGATCGACGACCTCTCCAGCGGGAAGGCCGAATTCGTCCCGGACGGCGTCCCGTTCGTGCAGTCGAACCTGCTCGACGGTACGGCGGTCCGCGACGCGCTCGACGGGGTCAGCGGGGTCGTCCACCTGGCCGGGTTCAAGTACGCAGGAGTGTCGGTGGACCGGCCGTTGCACACCTACACGCAGAACGTGACCGCCATGGTGTCACTGCTGGAAGCGATGGCGGACAAGGAGATCCGCAACATCGTCTTCTCGTCCAGCGCCGGCGTCTACGGGACGCCCAAGGACGAGGTGGTCACCGAGCAGACGCCGCCGGACCCGCAGAGCCCGTACGGCGAGTCGAAGCTGATCGGGGAGTGGTTGCTCCGGGACCAGTCACGCGCGGTCGACCTGAACCACACCTCCCTGCGGTACTTCAACGTGGTCGGCTCCGGCGATCCGTCGGTGTACGACGCCAGCCCGTACAACCTGTTCCCGATCGTGTGCGACCTGTTGACGCAGGGAAAGGTCCCGCAGATCTACGGCACCGATCACCCGACCCCGGACGGCACGTCGGTCAAGGATTACGTCCACGTCGCCGACCTGGCCCGTGCACACGTCGCCGCGGCCCGGGCGCTCGAGGCCGGGAAGACGCTGGAACCCGTCTACAACCTCGGCAGCGGCACGGGTACGTCGGTCCGCGAGATCATGGACGCCGCCCGCCGGGTGACCGGCATCGACTTCACCCCGGGTGAAGGACCCCGCCGTCCTGGCGACCCCTCCCGGGTCGTGGCCACCGGCGAACTGGCAACCCGCGACCTGGACTGGAAGAACAGCTACACGGTCGACGATATGTTCGCCACCGCGTGGGAGGCCTGGCCGAAGGGCTGACCCGGCCTACCATCTGGCCTATGACTGCCGAGCCTGGCAACCCGGGCGGATGGGCTCCCCCGGGAGCGCCCGACGCTCCGGTGGCGTGCCCGTGTGGGCTGCCCGTTCGCCAGCCGTGGCGGACGCGGGACGCGCTCTGGAGTCCGGCGTCATTCCTCGGCGGGCTGATCTGGCTCGCGCTCGGAGTCGGCTCGGTCATCGGTGGCTGGACGACCTTCGGCCTGATCCTGCTCGGAGTCCTGGCGGCGCTGACCCTGGGATCTCTTGTGCTGCAGGCGATCCGCCGTCATCGCGGCGGATGCCTGCTCGGTCGCGCGGGCTGGTTCGGCCTTGCTGTTCCCGGGTTGCCGCTCCGCGTGACCTTCTGGTTCAGCTTCTAGTACTCCTTACGGAAGTGGCCTGACGGCGACAGGTCGAACATGCCCGGGCCGGTGAGGACGCCGCCTTCGACCGGGAGGGTGTGGCCGGTGATCCAGGAGGCGTCGTCCGAGGCGAGGAACGCGACCGCGGCCGCGATGTCCTCGGGTTCGCCCACGCGGCCGAGTGGATACATCTTGCTGAACGTCTCGAGGGTGTCCGGCTGGTTGTCCCAGTTGGGGGTCCGGATGGTGCCCGGCGCGACCACATTGAAGCGGACGCCCAGCCCGCCGTACCGGGCCGCGTAGTTCACTGTCATCGCGATCTGGCCGGCCTTCGCCGCGGCGTACTCGATGTTGCCGAAAGCAGCGATGCCGTTCACCGAGCTGATCGTGACCACGTTGCCGCGGGTCTTCACCAGGTGGGGGAGCGCCGCCTGGATGCAGCGCGCCGCACCGACCAGGGTGAGATCCAGTTGCTTGTGCCAGTCCTCGGTGGTCGTGTCCTCGGGCACCGACGTCACGATGCAGCCGCCGGCGTTGTTCACCACCACATCCAGCCGGCCGAATCGCTCGACCGCGGCCGCGACCGCCGCGTCCACGTCGTCGCGGTTCGTCACGTCGACCCGGAGGCCGATCGCCTGCTCGCCGAGTTCCTTGGCGACCTCGGCGACCTTCTCCTCCTGGAGATCCGTCAGCACCACCGAGCCGCCCTCGGCCGCGATCCGCCGCGCCACCGCGGCACCGATCCCTTGCGCCGCCGCCGTGATCAGTGCAACTCGCCCCTCGAACCGCTTCACGTCAGTCCTCCACCACTCGATCGACCTTTTCGTCCGACAACCGCCGCTCCAGCTTCGACGCGTCCAGGTTGCGGCAGAGCACGATCGAACCACCTCCGGCGATCACCCCGACCAGCAGGCCGACGCCTTCGGGGCTGACCAGGTCACGCGTGACCAGGATCCGGTCCGCGACCGGTTCCGCCGTACTGATCAGGTCGTCGTGCGTCCGGTCGTCGTACGCCGGTGACGTCGGCGAGGGCGGATCGAACGGGACGAACACGTCCGGGTGGTTGTAGACCTCGGCGCCGTAGTCGTGGATGCCGTCCGGGAGCGGCTCGCGGAATCGGCCGCCGAGCGGCAGCAGCGCCGATGCGACGGTCTCCCGCTCGCCGCGGATCGCGAAATCCGGCCCGGTGATCGCGAGCGCGCCGGTGCCGCTGGTGAGCGAGGCGCCGGCCGACCAGGCCGAAAGCGCCCAGACGACGCCGAGCCAGTGCGGCGGGAGGCCGATCGCGACCGTCTCGCCGGACTCCAGGTCGTACTCGTCGACCAGCAGGTTGGCCGTCTTGGCGACCCAGTTCGCGGTGGTGACGGCGCTCAACTCGATCCGCTCACCGGTCGCGTCGTCGTAGTAGGTCAGGAAGGGAGCGCCACCGTCCCGGCGGACCGCGGCGGCGAAAAGTTCCGGCAGAACTCGTGACATATGGCCCACCCTACGGTTCGCCGGCCGACATACCGTGGCGGGGGATTTCCCTGGAAAGAGGACTGTCATGGTGCCACTGCTCGAGTTGCCGCAAGGCGGCGAATGGATCGTCATCCTGGTCATCGTGGTGTTGCTGTTCGGGGCGAAGAAGCTGCCCGAGCTCAGCCGGAACGCCGCCCGGGCCATGGTCGAGTTCAAGAAGGCCACCAGCGAGACCGAGGCGCCGGCGGTCGCGGCGACCGGACCGGCTCCCGCGGCCCAGGGCTCAATCGGGCCCGCCGACCTCGAGAGTGGCGGCGCGCAGGGCGTCGGCGAGGAGCGCCGCGGCGTCTGACTGCCGGCCGGGCAGCCGGGCCAGGATGGTCCGGCGTAGTTCTGCCGGTCCGCCGCGGACAGCGAGTACGCGGACGCCGGGTGGTGCGGCCGAGGCCATCGACGCGGAGATCGTGGTCAATCCCGCACCGGCAGCGACCAAGTGAAGTTTCGCCAGCCAGTCGCGGACGGTGTGGGCGATCTCCGGGCGTTCGTCGAGCCCCGGCCACACACCCATCAGGAACTCCTCGCCGGATAGCGGCCCGGCGATCCATCGCCGGCCGCGCAGCTCGGACACGTCCACCGAGTCGTGCGCGGCGAGCGGATGACCGGCCGGTATCGCCAGCCGCAGGCTCCGCTCCGACAGCGTCTCCAGGTTCAGCGCGGGCGTCTCGGCATCCGGCGGCCGGAACGGCGGCGCCGAGGCCAGCAACGCCAGGTCCACGGTTCCCGCCCGCAGCGCCCGCACCAAGGCCGGCGTCGAACCCTCCCGCGTCGTCACAGCGACCGCCGGGTGCGTCCGCCGCAGCGCGCTGATTGCCTGCGGCAACACCACTGCACCCGCGCTCGGGAACCAACCGAGCCGCACGGTCCCGCCCGTCACGGGCAGCCCGGCCAGCTCACGTGCGGTCGCGTCGATCTGATCCAAGACACCGGCGGCGTTCCGCAGTACCACCTGGCCTGCAGCCGTCAGCCGCACGCCTTCCCGTCGGCGTTCGAGCAACGGCGCACCCGCCGCCCGCTCGAGTGAGGCGATCTGCCGGGAGACCGCCGACTGCGTGTACCCGAGTGCCGTCGCCGCCGACGTGAACGTCCCGCGCTCCGCGACCTCGCGGAACACCCGCAACGCGACCAGGGAGACATCGGTGAAGTCCATGACGTTTACGCATACTACGTGTGCGAAAGTCTCGTTGGAGTCATGGGTGTTGCGAAACCTACAGTGGCCGCATGACAGCACCTCGCATCGCTCTCGTCACCGGCGCCAACCAAGGCATCGGCTTCGCCTTCGGCCAGGAGCTCGCCGCCCGGATGGACGCCGGCGACCTGGTACTCCTCACCGGCAGAGATCCCCGGCGGGTGTCGGACGCCGTCACCCGGATCGACGGCGTTGCCCGGGTCGAGGGGCGGGTGCTCGACGTGACCGACCAGGAAGCGGTCGCTGGACTCGCCGACGAACTGGGGGCGGTCGACATCGTGATCTCCAATGCGATCGGGCCGTTGGTGCCGGAGCGTCCCCAGAGCGAGCAGGTGGACGTGTTCGTGGATGTCGCCAATCGCGGCGCGCAGTACGTGCTGCGGTCGTTCGGGCCGATCGTCGAGCCCGGCGGCCGGCTGATCGTGGTGGCGAGTTCGCTGGGGACGCTCGATCACCTGCCCGAGCAGTTGTGGTCCCGGTTCGACGGCGTGACGTTGGCGGAGGTCGAGCAGGCCGTCGAGGACTGGCTCCGCTCGGTTCACGACGGTACGGCGGGGGAGCAGGGTTGGCCGGAGTGGATCAACCTGCCGTCGAAGGTCGCTCAGGTCGCGGCAGTACGGGCCGTCGCCGCAGTCCGCCGTACCGCGGATCTGGCCAACGGCACGTTGGTCGCGGCGGTCTGCCCGGGGCTGGTCGACACGCGCGCGTCGCGACCGTGGTTCGAGGACTTCAGCCAGGCGAAGTCGCCGGCCGAGGCGGTCACCCCGGTGGTGGACGTGATCCTGGCCGACCGCGTCGATCCGGCGATGTACGGCGAGTTGATCCGGGACGGCAAGGTCCTCCCCTGGAAGTAGCCGGTCCCTCCCCGCAGTACTCCAATCCCTGGAGTTCTCCTAGAGTCGGTGCATGCTGATTCTGGCCGGCCTGGGCCTCATCCTGGTGCTGACCATCGCCACCGGCTACTTCGTCGCGCAGGAGTTCTCGTACGTCGCGGTCGACCGCCACCGGCTGCACAAGCTGGCCGACGGTGGTAACGCAGCGGCCGCGCGAGCCCTGAAGGTGACGGCGCGGCTCTCGTTCGTGCTGTCCGGCGCGCAACTCGGGATCACCATCACCGCACTCCTGGCCGGGTACGTCGCCGAGCCCTACCTCGGTGAGGGCCTGGCCCGCGTCCTCGGCTCGGCCGGCGTACCGGACGCGGTCAGCCTGTCGATCGCCGTCGTCCTGGCGTTGCTCGCGGCAACGATCATCCAGATGGTACTGGGCGAGCTGGCACCGAAGAACCTGGCGATCGCGAAGGCCGAGGCGATCGCGCTGGGCCTGTCCCGGTCCACGCTGATGTACCTGGCTGTCGCGGGACCGCTGATCCGGGTCTTCGACACGGCCTCGAACCGGATTCTGCGCCGGGTCGGCATCGAGCCGGTCGAGGAGCTTCCGCAGGGTGCCACCGCACAGGAGCTGGACCGCATCATCCTCAGCTCGTACGAGCAGGGGCTGCTGGACGAGGACACCATGCGGCTGCTCGACCGCGGTCTCGACTTCCGCGGCCGGATCGCCGGCGAGGCGATGCGCCCGCGCCCGGAGGTGGTCACCGTGCACCAGGACGACCCACTGACCCGGGTGGTCGAACTGCAGGACACCGGGCACAGCCGGTTCCCGGTCATCGCCGACTCGGTCGACGAGGTGGTCGGGGTGGTCGCGATCGGCGATGTGGTCGAGGTCGAACCGGCCGACCGGAGCCACGTCACCGCGGGTTCGCTCGCCTCGCCGCCGGTCGTCGTACCGTTCACGCTGCCGCTGCCCGTCGTACTGGAACGGCTGCGGTCGGCGCATCGTCAGCTCGCGATCGTGGTGGACGAGTACGGCGGGTTCGCCGGGATCGTGACGCTGGAGGACATCGCCGAAGAACTGGTCGGCGAGATCCGCGACGAGGACGATCTGCCGGAGACGGGGCTGGTCCAGGGCACGGACGGGTCGTGGGTGGTGCCGGCGCGGTGGCGGCTCGACGAGGTCGCGGAGGCCACCGGCATCAACCTGCCGGAGGGTGACGACTACGAGACGGTGTCCGGCCTGATCATGGCTGAGCTCGGCCGGATCCCGGTGGTCGGTGACGATGTCATGGTGGAACTGCCCCGGCGGTTCGATCACGACGGCCGGCCGATCCCGCCCGAGGTCGTCCAGTTGACGGTCCAGACCATCGAGCGGCATGTGCCGGGGATCGTCGTGATGGAGCGGGTGACATGAGTACGGCGCTCGCCCTGCTCATCTCCGTGCTGCTGCTGATCCTGAACGGGTTCTTCGTCGCCGCGGAGTTCGCCCTGGTGGCGTCGAAGCGGCACCGGCTCGAGGAGGCCGCCGCGTCCGGCAGCCGATCCGCGCGGGCCGCGATCGCCGGAGTGAGCGAGTTGTCACTGATGCTCGCCGGCGCCCAGCTCGGCATCACCCTGTGCACCCTCGGCCTCGGATCGCTGGCCGAACCAGCGGTCGCCCACCTCCTGCATCCGCTCTTCGCGCTGATCGGCCTGCCGGAAGGCCTCGGCCATGTGATCGCGCTGATCATCGCCGTCGCCGGTATCGGCCTGCTGCACGTCCTGCTCGGCGAGATGGCCCCGAAGTCCTGGGCGATCAGCAACCCCGAGCGGTCCGCCCAGCTGCTCGCCCTACCGTTCCGCGGTTTCACCTTCGTCTTCCGCCCGCTGCTCCTCGTCCTCAACTGGCTCGCCAACCTCTGCGTCCGCGCGCTGAAGGTCACCCCGCAGAACGAGCTGGCCAGCGCCCACGGTCCCGACGAACTCCGTCTGCTGATCGAGTCGTCCCGCCGGCACGGCACCCTCGAAGCGGCCGAACACGATCTGCTCACCGCGATGCTCGCCCTGCAGAACACCACCGTCGTCCAGGTGATGACGCCGATCTCGCAACTCAGCACGGTCCCGGCCACAGCCTCGGCCCGCGAGGTCGAGCTCACCAGCCGCCGCGAAGGCCGCTCCCGCCTGGCAGTCGTCAGCACCGGTACGACGATCTGCGGCATCGTCCACGTCCGTGACGCGGCCCGCGCGACCACGGGCGGCGGTACGACGCTCCGCGCCTCCGACCTGATGACCGCTCCGCTGCAGCTGCCCGCCGACACCCCGGTCGCGACGGCGATCCGGACGATGCGCGATCACCGTTCCCAGTTGGCCGTCGTACAGGCGGATGATCAACCGCTCGGGGTGGTCGCGCTGGAGGATCTGCTGGAGGAGGTGATCGGGGAGTTCGACGACGAGACGGACCCGATCATCAGCGCCGCGCGGGGAGAATCACCGGAGCAGTAGTCTCCGGACGCGACCGGTTGCCGAGGGCAATCAAGTGGACGTGCAGATGCCGTGATCGGAACAGATCACCGAGCGGCCACAGGTGAGTGTCAGTCCTTCGGGCGGTTGGCTACCTTTGAGGCAGTAATCGTCCGGAGGAGGACTGTCGTGCCTGTACGCCGGCTTGGGCTAGTTGTTCACGAGGGGCGTCCGCTGGCCGTGCAGACGGCCGGGACCGTGCGGGAGTGGGCGGACCGGCACGGGATCGGGTGCACCGATATCGACGTCTGGAAGGCGCACGAGGACCGCCGCGGCGGCAGGGACGAGTTGCACCACGCCGGCGACCCGGATCTGGTCGTGACACTGGGCGGTGACGGGACGTTCCTGCGCGGTGCCCGGATCGCGGCCAAGAACAACGCCGCCGTACTCGGGGTGGACCTCGGCAAGGTCGGCTTCCTGACCGAGGTGGCGTGCCGGGACGTGGAGGCTGCGCTCGAGGCGGTGCACCACGGCGGGGCCAGCTTCGAGGAGCGGATGACGCTGACCATGCGCGCGTCCCGTCCGCTGGAGATTCCGGCCGGGATCGAGTCGCTGCTGCGGTACGGGCACGGGCCCGCGCTGCCGCCGCCGGCGGTCCGCCCGGAGAGCACCGAGGGCGACGGCTGGGGTGTCGCGCTGGACGTGACGGCGTTGAACGACGTCGTACTGGAGAAGCTGGCCCGGGATCACCAGGTGGCGCTTGGTGTGTACCTGTCCGGGCGGCTATTGGCGTCGTACTCGGCTGACGCTGTGATCGTGGCGACGCCGACCGGCTCGACGGCGTACAGCTTCGCGGCCGGCGGCCCGATCCTGTCGCCGAACGCCGAGGCGATCGTGTTCACCCCGGTCGCACCGCATATGACCTTCAACCGCTCCGTCGTCGCGGCGCCGGACGAGTCGATCGGGCTGCGCGTGCTACCGCACTCGGGACAGGCCGCGGTCAGCATCGACGGGCAGTTGCGCGGCGTCCTCGACCCCGGCGACTGGATCGGCGTCTACGGAGCGCCCCGCCGGCTGCGCCTGGTTCGATTGCGGCCCGCCGATTTCTACGGCCGGGTGCGCGATCGCTTCCGCCTGACCGACGCGCCCGCAACCGCCCAGGACGGCGAATCCGACGCCTTCTGGCGGCCCACCACCCCGGTCCCGCCGGACCTGGCCCACCTCCGCCTACCTCCACCACCCGACGCCCCGCTTCCGCGGCTACCTGACGACGTCCAGCCTTCCACACCGCCTGACGAGGCACCGCTTCCCCGGCTACCTGACGACGTCCGGCCTGCCCCACCGCCTGACGAGGCCCGGTAAGGTCTCTCCTCATGCGAAACGTGGTGATCCTGGCCGGAGGTTCGGGGACGCGGCTGTGGCCGATGTCGAGGGACGACAGGCCGAAGCAGGTGCTACCGCTGGCAGCCGGGCAGTCGCTGCTGCGGGTGGCGTACAACCGGCTGCGCGGCCTGGTCGAGCCCGAGAACATCTACGTGTGCACGGTCGGTGCGTACACCGAGGTGGTCCGCAAGGAGCTGCCGGAGCTCGGCGAGCACAACATCATCGGTGAGCCCGCCCGCCGCGACACCGCGAATGCGGTCGGCCTGGCCTCCGCAGTGGTGGCCCGCAACGACCCCGACGCCGTGGTGGCCTTTGTCGGGTCGGATCACCTGATCAGCCCGGAGGACGAGTTCCGGGCCGCGATCGAGAGCGGTTTCGACGTGGTCGAGCAGCGGGCCCGGTCGCTGGTGACGTTCGGGATCGAGCCGACGCATCCGCACACCGGCCTCGGGTACATCGAACGCGGCGAGGCCATCGAAGGGACCAGGGCGTTCGTCGTCGACCGCTTCCGCGAGAAGCCGGACCGCGCCACCGCCGAGGAGTACCTGGCCACCGGGCGGTTCTGGTGGAACTCCGGGATGTTCGTCTGGCGCGCCGAAACCGTGCTCAGCGTCCTCGACGAACTGCTGCCCGAGTCCGCCTCACAACTGCGCCAGGTCGCGTCCGTCTGGGACACCCCTTCGCGTGATGCGACGCTGGCGGAGATCTATCCGAACCTGCGCAAGATCAGCGTCGACTACGCGGTCATGGAGCCGGCCTCACAGGGCAAGGTCGACGCCGACGTGGTCGTCGTACCCATGCCGGTGCACTGGCTCGACGTCGGATCCTGGGCCGCCCTGGCCGGCACGTACCACGTCGATGCCCGCGGCAACCGTACCGACGGCACCACCCTGAGCTGCCTGCTCGACTCCCACGACAACATCATCGTCACCGACGACCCCGACCACCTGATCGCCACCGTAGGACTCCGCAGCCACATCATCGTCCACACCCAAGACGTCACCATGGTCTGCCCCCTATCCGACGGCGAACGAGTGAAGGACCTAGTAGCCCAAGTCCAGGAAGACCACGCCGAGCGCTACATCTAACGCCCCCCACCCGAGGCGGCATCCGCCTAACGACACCGCCCGAGGCGGCGTCCGCCAAACGAGACCGCCCGAGGCGGCGTCCGCCTAACGAGACCGCCCGAGGCGGCGTCCGCCTAACGAGACCGCCCGAGGCGGCGTCCGCCTAACGACACCGCCCGAGGCGGCGTCCGCCTAACGACACCGCCCGAGGCGGCGTCCGCCTAACGACACCGCCCGAGGCGGCCTCCGCCTAACGACACCGCCCGAGGCGGCCTCCGCCTAACGACACCGCCCGAGGCGGCGTCCGCCTAACGACACCGCCCGAGGCGGCGTCCGCCAAACGACACCGCGTCTGCCGAACGACACCGTCGCCGGCGGCGACTGCTCCATCGCCGCCTTCGGCGGGTCGCCCAGCCGGCGACCGCGTGCGGGTGATCGGCGAGCGAGCTGTGGATGTTGTGCGTCTGTCGCGCTCCTGGAGGGCCAGTGCAGGGTCGCGTGCTCGAGTAGGACGACTGTGGTGGCGCGCGTTGGGCGGGGACTGTCGTGGCGTGCGGCCCGGGAAGGCGACTGTGGTGGCGCGCGTTGGGCGGGGACTGTCGTGGCGTGCGGCCCGGGAAGGCGACTGTGGTGGCGCGGCTCCGGGCTGCGTGAGTGTGCTGGTCGTGGTGGTGTGCGTCAAGTGCGCCTTCGGCGTCCGCTTCGCGGATCTTCGACACTTGACCCACACCACCACGACCAGGAAGGGCGCAGCTATCCCGGAGCAGCTCACCCAAGTGGTCGCGTGCCCAGAGTGGACGCGGTTGCCCGGTGTAGTCCGCCCGGCCAACGCAAGCCAAACGCGCAGCGCCGAACGGCCAGCCCACGACCTTCGCCCGGAACCCGCGATCCACACCCACGGCCGACCATTTCAGGGGTTAACCCCTCAGGTTGGGGGTTGCCCACCGAGATTCTGAGTGGGCAACCCACAACCTCGGTGGTTAACCCCCGAAATCTCGGCGGGAGCGGCGGGCCAGAGCGGGCGGCGGAGCGGGAGCGGGGGCGGCTCGGCGATCGGCCGGTTGCTCAGCGCGGCTGCGGCGGCTTGGCGGTCGGTTGGTTGTTCGGGGCGGGCTCGTCGATCGCGCGTTCGTCGAGCGGCGTGCGTCGTCGGCGCTCGAGCTCGCGACCCTGGACGGACATCACTCGCGGGTGCGGCTTGTTCCCCGCCGCGGCGGCGGTCCCGCCTGGTGCTCAACGCAAGCAGTCGCGGCCGACCATTTGAGGGGTTAACCCCTCGGGTTGTGGGTTGCCTACTGAGAATCTCGGGGGGCAACCCACAACCTCGGGGGTTAACCACCGAAATTTCGGCGGGGCCGGGCGGGCCGGGGCAGGGCGGAGGCGGGTGAGCCGGGCGGGGCGGGGGCGGGTGAGGCGGGGGCGGGTGAGCCGGGCAGGGCGGGGGCGGGTGGGGGCGCGGTGACTGGCGGCTTGCTCGGGGTGGGGGCGCGGTCGACCCCCGACCACCGGTCGGTCGTGCAAGCGGATGTGGCGGCGTCGCGTGAGACCGAGCGGGGCCGCCGGGTGTGGTGTTCGGCTGTCGCGGTGGTGGTTCGGTGGTGATTGGGTTGGGGGATATGTAGGCGAGGGAGAACGCGGAGGGTTGAACAGGTTGTGGGGGGATGGCACAGGGAATTGCCTGTGCGAGTGCCCCGGTTGTTGTTCAAGCCCGGGCGATTGATCGGCCGGCTCGAGGGTGCAGTTTGTTCGACCGTCACAGGAGGTTGTGTCATGGGCGGGCGGACCGTCGGCGGGGGGCGGTGTGCCCCAGCAGAGTCATGGAATGGCGAACGCCCCCGGCGCCTGGGGCGCTGGGGGCGAACTGGGTGGATGGTGGGCCGGGGGGTTAGCCGCCGTTGGGTTCTTGGGCGTCGGCGGCGGGGTATTTGTCCATGAACTGCTGGAGGGCTTCGCCGCTGACGGAGCCGCAGAACTGGCGGTGGCCGAAGGCGGTGGTGGCGCCGGCGGCGTTGCCGCTCCAGTGGGAGAAGGCGACGTTCTTGCCGTCCGGCCAGGGCTTGCCCTCGGACTCCTTGAAGGGTGCCGCGATGAACTTGCCGGTCGAGCTGTCCGGGAGTTTCGCCTTGGAGATCTTCTCGATCAGGTCGATCTGGTCCTTGGCCAGGGTGTCGCGGTACCACAGGATCGTGTAGCCGTGCTCGAGGTTGTGCACCAGGTTCGGCACCGCGGGCCGGTCGTCGACGGTGTAGAACTTCTTCCCGAACGGCGCCCAGACGGGGTAGTGCGGGCCGGACGACGGCGGCGAGACCGGGTAGGCGATGACCTCACCCTCGGGCTTGTGGTCCTGGGTGCCGGAGGCGGGGTCGTCGATGACCTTGTCGCAGGAGGCGGATCCGACGGCCACGCCGAGTTCGGTGATCGCCTGGTTCCTCGTCCGGGAGTCCTGGATCAGCCGGATCGCCGGGTAGGCGATGATGGCCAACCCGACCACGATCGACGCGACCACGATGAGCAGCGTCCGGTTGCGGTCGGCCTTCGCCTGGTCCCGCTGCATCTTCTCGATCATCTGGCGGCGCGACTGCTTCTGCGACGACGCTTTACCCACAGTGTTGGTCTTCCCGGATCGGGGCGGCCAAGGCGCCGCCGTGCGGATGCAGTGTACGCATCGAGCCTGAGAGGTTGCCTAGAAAACTACTTCGACCGTGAGCCGAACGTGACCGTGGCCTCACTGCCAGGTCCGCTCCGGACATCGACGCCGTACCCCTCCGCATGGAGCAGTACGGCGAGCCGCTCGGCGATCACGCCTACCGCGACGGGTTCGTCCCCGAAGACCGTGACAGCGTTGTCAAGCAGCTCGACGTGAATGTCCTCTACCTCGTCCAGCAGTCCGTCCCACAGCGACGGATCCACCTCGCGCGGCCCGTCCGGAGCCTTGCGCTCCAGTACGGCGGCCCGCGCGGCCTCACGCGTCCCGAGGCTGAACATGTCGAACTCGGCGTCCCGTACCAGCGCCCGCGCGCCCGGACCGTGTTCCCCGACGGGGAGTACGACGTCCTGCAGCCCCCGCAGTACGGCGACCGGCACGCCATCCGCCTTGCCCTTGACCAACTCGCTCGCGCTCGCGATCTCGTCGGCCAGTGCGGGCTCGGTCACTGCGAGGACGTTGCCGTGGCTGTCCGTCGTACCGCGGAGGTCGTCCACCACGCGGACCCCGGCGGCGCCGATGGCCAGGTCGGTCTGGCCGTTTCGCCACGGGCGGCCGAGGGTGTCGGTGATGACGACGCCGACGTTGACGTCGTAACGCTCCTTCAACGCGGTCCGCAAACCTCGTGCGGAGAGATCGGGATCGACCGGGAGCAGCAGGACCGTGCCGGGCGCGGTGTTGGACGTGTCGGTGCCGGCGGCTGCCATCACCAGGCCGTGCCGGGTCTGCACGATGCGGGTCTCGCCGCGCTGGGCGACGACCCGGACGAGCTCGGCGTCGATGGCCTCGTCGCGGGTCCCGGTGGTCAGCCGGCCCTCGGCCTTGCTGACGATCTTCGACGTGACCGAGACGACGTCGCCGTCGCGCAGGTCGGCCTCGTCGCCGATCAGAGCCGCCAGGTCGGCGCCGGCCGCGACCTCGGGCAGGCCCGTGACCGGGTAGATCTCCAGGTGCTTCCTCATCGCCGGACTGCCTCCGCGAGGTTCAGCGCCGCATCGGCCATGGCGGCGGTCTTGGTCTCGTCCGTCATCCACAACGGCACGGCCTGGACGTGAATTCCGGCTCCGGCGATCGAATCCTGCTGGGCGTAGTCCGAGGTGTCGATCAGCCAGCCGTCCAGTACGCCGCCGGACGCGCGCGAGCCGTAGTACCGGGCCACGGCCGAGGCGGTGGAGGCGACACCGACGGTGGCCAGCACCTTGTCGGCCATCCCGCGGACCGGAGCGGAGCCGATGATCGGCGACAGCCCGATGACCGGCGCGGACGTCTCCCGGACCGCCTCGCGGATCCCGGGTACGCCGAGGATGGTGTTGATCGAGACCACCGGGTTCGACGGCGGCAGGATCAGCGCGTCACAGTCCGCGATCGCTTCCAGTACGCCGGGCGCGGGCTTGGCCTTGTCCTGGCCGACCGCGACGATCTGGTGCGCCTGAATCTCGGCGTGCCAGCGGACCCAGTACTCCTGGAAGTGGATCGCCTTGCGCCGGCCGGGCTTGTCCGGGTCGTCGACCACCACGTGCGTCTCGACCCGGTCGTCGCTCATCGGGAGCAGCCGCACCGGCAGCTTCCAGCGCGCGCACAGCGCCTCGGTGACCGCGGTCAGCCCGTAGCCGGCGTCGAGCATCTGGGTACGGACCAGGTGGGTAGCCACGTCCCGGTCGCCGAGACCGAACCAGGTCGGCTCCACGCCGTACGCGGCGAGCTCCTCCTTGATCACCCAGGTCTCGTCCTCCCGGCCCCAGCCGCGCTCGGCCGAGATGCCGCCGCCCAGGGTGTACATCACCGTGTCGAGATCCGGACACACCCGCAGTCCGAACAGGGTGATGTCGTCCGCGGTGTTCCCCACCACGGTGATCTCGGCGTCCGGCTTGGCCTTGAGCAGCCCGCGGAGGAAGGTGGAACCGCCGATGCCACCGGCGAGCACTGTCAATCGCATGGGAAGAGTCTGCACGAGTCGTCAATGCGTCGGACCACCGCACGACTATGCTGCGGTGGGTCATAACCAACCGCACAGCTGTTTGTACGGCCCCCAACATCCCGAGGAGCCCTCGTGGTCACCGACGCAACCAAGAAGCTCAGAGAGCCGGTCGCGTATATCCTGCTCGCTTACGCCGGCCTGATCGCGCTGGCGTCGCTGATTCGCCTGTTCGTCGGCGGTGCCGGTTTCACCGCGGCCGCCGGAGGCGTGCAGGGCACGCTCACTCCGCCCGGACTCACCGCGCTGGTGATCCTTGTCTCGCTGACCGGCTCGGTCTGGCTCGTGAACGAACTCGGCGAACGCACGCCCAACGCGCGGATCGTCACCCTCGCCTCGCTGGTCATCACCGGCGTGGTCCTGCTGCTCGGCCTGATCACGGCGTTCGCCGGGTTCGCCGAGACCAGCACCGCCGGTCTCAAGATCGTCAGCTTCATCTATTCCCTCGGCGGCCTCGCGCTGTACGGCGCTGCCGGGCTCTACATCTTCAAGACCTTCCAGGCCCTGCCTGCGCCGGTTCGCGCGCCGAAGCAGGGTCAGTTCGCCCCGCAGGGTCAGTACGGCGGCCAGCAGCAGTACGGCCAGCAGGCGCCGTACGGGCAGCAGCAGGGCGGCTATGGCCAGCAGCAGGGCCAGTACGGGCAGTACGGCCAGGAGCAGGGCCAGGGCCAGTACGGCGCTTATGGCGCAGCTGCAGCTGGTGGAGCCGCCGCTGGCGCTGCCGGTGGTTACGTCGCGGGGCAGGGCGAGCAGCAGTGGCCGCAGGAGCAGGGCTGGAACCAGGGCGAGCAGCAGAACTGGTCGGCCGGTGAGGCCGAGGCCCAGCAGCAGCCGGCCGGCGGTGAGCAGGCGTGGTCCCCTGAGGGCCAGCACGCAGAGCCGACCCAGGCGTGGAGCGCCGAAGGCCAGCAGCAGTGGTCCGGTCAGGAGCAGGCCCAGCAGTGGCCGCAGGAGCAGCAGCAGTGGGGCGGCGGCGACGCCGGCCAGCAGCAGTGGACCGGTCAGGACTACCCGCAGCAGGAATGGCCGGTGCAGCAGCCGGAGCAGGCCCAGCCGGAGCAGCAGCCAGAGGCCCCGCAGGCCTGGTCCGCCCAGCCGGAGCAGGCGCAGCCGGAAGCCCAGCCGGCCTGGCAGCAGAGCGAGCAGGCCTGGCCGGCCGCCGAGGAGACCCCGGCCGCCGAGCCGGAGGCGCAGCCCCAGGCATCCGAGGCGGCCGACGAAACCCGCGTGGATCCGCGAGTTTCCGAGTCCGACAAGGACGAGGAGGAGCAGCAGCAGGGCCAGGGTCAGCAGGGCTGGTGGTCGCAGCCGTCCTGATCCGGCACCTGCCTGATCACGCCGCCCGGCGCGGCGGACGGTCCGATTCGCCTGCCTGACAAGGCAGCAAGCCCTTACCGAACCTGCGTGGTGAACATTTTTCCACCGGTTCGCGGGGCACCACATGGAAGCGAGAGGCCTGTGTACGCAGGCCTCTCGTTCTTTTGCAGCCGTGTTGCGGATGATGCCAATAGCAGACCACGGCTTGACTTTCGTGGATTGCAGGAATGTAATTTCAACCGTGTCGTTCGTTGGACACTCGGTATCGGGGACCGTTGCAGAGCGCAGGACGGACGAGGTCAGGCATGTGGACCGCAAACCCACATGTACAGGGGAACGAACAGGGTCGAGGAGGTCGTACCGTGACAGAGCTGATGGCGATTGTCGACGGTGAGGCGATCGAGGAGGAGCCGAACTGGCAGGAAAGGGCGCTGTGCGCCCAGACCGACCCAGAGGCTTTCTTCCCGGAGAAGGGCGGATCCACCCGCGAGGCGAAGAAGGTCTGCCTCGGCTGTGACGTGCGGGGCGAGTGCCTCGAGTACGCGCTGCAAAACGACGAGCGCTTCGGGATCTGGGGCGGTCTGTCGGAGCGGGAGCGCCGCAAGCTGAAGAAAAAGGCCGTCTGAGGCCCGGCTGATCGTTCGGTGTGGTGCCCTGCCACCCCGCCGCGATCGGCAAGTAGAGGGACAACTTGAGAAGAATCACCCGCGGAGGCCCCGGCTCGACATTCGTCGCCGGGGCCCGCGGCTGTCCGGGGCCGGAGCTGAGCGGGGTATGGCGGGGAGGGGCTACCGGGGTGAGCGAGGCGTAGCTCAGGGTCGCGGCTGTATGGTGAGTCCTCGCCGCGACCTTGGTCGTGGTTGAAGGCCGTCCCTTCCCCCTCAAAGGTGTCACTGCTCCGCATGGAACAAGAAGCTCCGGCCGGCTGGGAGTTCTTCGACTCCGTCGACTTCCCGACCGACCACACCGACGACCCGATGGGTCGGCCGCGGGTCCGGCACGTCGTCACTGCGGTGGTGGTCGGGCACGAGGGCGCCGCCTGGCTGCCCCGGCTGTCCGAGGCGCTGTGGGCGCTGAACCCACGCCCCGACCGGCTGATCGCGATCGACACCGGCTCCACCGACGAGACGGCCGAGTTGCTCGGCGCGATGCCCGGGGTCGAGCCCGTGGTCAGCGTGTCCGCCCGCACCGGTTTCGGTACGGCGGTCGCCCGCGGGATCGAGGCGGTCGGCTTCGCACCGATCCCGTCGTCCGTCGGCCCGTACGGCGATGACGGTCACATGCCGGTGGTCGAGTGGCTGTGGCTGCTGCACGACGACTGCGCGCCCGCTCCGAAGGCCCTGGAGAAGTTGTTGCTCCAGGCCACTATGTCGCCGGACACCGGGGTCTGGGGCCCGAAGCTGCGGCTGTGGCCGCGGGACCGTGAGCTGCTCGAGGTCGGCGTCACCACCTCACTCGGCGGTCGTCGCGACACCGGGATCGAGAACGGCGAGCTCGACCAGGGCCAGCACGACCAACTGCGGAACGTGCTCTCGGTCAGCTCGGCCGGCATGCTGGTCCGCCGCGACGTCTGGGAGGCGCTGCACGGTTTCGACCCGCGGCTGCCGATGTTCCGCGACGACCTCGACTTCGGCTGGCGCGCCAGCCGCGCGGGCTACAAGGTCGGCGTCGCACCCGACGCGGTCGTCTACCACGCGCAGGCCGCCGCGACCGGTGAGCGCGCGCTGGCCGGCACCCGGCGGCACGCGTACCAGCTCGACCGCTCGCACGCGTACTACACCGTCCTGGCCAACGCACCCGGCAAGCTGCTGCCACTGCTGATCCTGCGCTTCCTGCTCGGCACGATCATGCGCTCGATCTGGTTCCTCATCGGCAAGACGCCGTCCGGTGCTGTCGACGAGTGGACCGCACTGCTCGGCACGTTGCTCGCCGGCGGCTGGACCCAGGCTCGCAAGGACCGCCGCAACATCGATCGAGTCCCGTACGACGACATCAAGGGACTGTTCTCCCGGTCCGTGCACGCCTTGCGGCAAAACTTGGAGGAGACGACCAGCACGATCTCCGAGCGGATCCGCGAAGCGTGGGCGGACGAGCCGGAAGAGCAGGTCGTCACCACCGCACGCCGGGCGAAGTCCACGGCCCGCGTTGCCGTCGATCAGCCTCGTTGGCGCCGGCAACTGATTCGCCGGCCGTTCCTGGTTGCCTGGGTCCTCCTCGCGATCGGTGCGTTCGTCGCGGCCCGCAGCCTGATCGGTGGCGGTGTCCTGCGATCCAACCTGCTGCTGCCGCCGCACGAGACCCTTGGCGCGCTCTGGCATGCAGCGGCTGCTGCACCGCCGGGTGTGACACCTCCTGCTTGGCTTGGGCAGTTCTGGGCCTTCTCCACAGTGATGTTCGGTCCGTCCGGTGCGACGAACCTGCTGCTACTCGGTGCTGTTCCGTTGGCCGGTCTGTCCGCGTGGGCGTTGCTGCGTTCGTTCGTCACCGACCGGGTGGCCCGGGCGTGGGGCGCGACGGCGTACGGGCTTGCTGTCTTTGCGAACGGCGCCGTCACGCAGGGGCGGATCGGGACGTGTGTGGCGGCGATCGTGCTGCCGTTGCTCGGTGCTGCCGTGCACACGATCGCTCGACGGCGTCGCGTGATCATCCAGGGCAGTTGGCGGGCCGCATGGTTCGCAGGGATCTGCCAGGCCGTGCTGTTCGCGTTCACGCCGGCACTGGGTCTGCTGGTCAGCGTCACGCTGGTCATCGGCGGAGTGCTCGGACTGGGGTGGCGCCGACAGGGTCGCCAGCTCGTCTTCTCCGTCGTACTGGGTCTGCTGCTCGTGCTGCCGTGGACGATTCAGTTGGTACTGCACCCGTCGCGAATCGGTCAGGAAGCGGGCGGACCGCCGACTGCGGCCGTTGGTCCGGGTGACAGCCTTCCGCACTTGCTGACCGGTACGCCGATCGGTGCGCCGACGCCTTGGTGGTTCGTCGTACCGCTGATCCTGGTGGCGTTGGTCGCTCTGCTGCGTGAGTCGCGGCAGCGCTACGAACTGCTTGGGTGGTTCGCCGCACTCGCCGGTCTGGCCGCAACACTGGTTGCCAGCCGGCTGGGTGGTGGCAGTGGGCCGCTGATGTTCCTGATGACCGCGGGCTGGATCATCGCGGTAGCTGTCGCCTGGGACTCGGTCGGGAAGTCGACCGAGGTCATCGTGCAGGGTCTGCTCGGGCTCGTGCTGGTGACGACGATCGTGACCGCCGGGTTCTGGATGGTGCGTGGTGCCGACGGGCCGCTGTGGCGTGGCACCGCGCAGGACCTCCCGGCGTACCTGATCTCCGCGCAGGATCCGCCGGAGGACGCATCGATCCTGGTGGTGCGTAAGGACCCCAGTACTCCGATGCGGTACTCGCTGGTGAAGGACGGCGGTCCGCGGATGGGCTCGCTGGAGGCTGCGCCGAAGCCGGAGCAGACCAAGCCGATCACCGATGTGTTGTCGACGCTCGGCGGTGGCGGTACAGGTGAGGAAGGTCGGCAGTTGGCCGGCTTGGCGATCGACTACGTCTACCTGCCCGCACCGGTCGACCCGACGCTCCAGGCGACTCTCGACTCGCTGCCGGGGCTGACCCGGGCCAGTGCGACCGACGGTGACGCGGCCTGGTTGGTCGACAGGTCGGACGCCAAGGGCACTTCGCCGCTCACCGACGTGACCCACACCCTGTGGCGCGTGCTCGGCCTGATCGGCTGGATCATCGCGCTGATCTTCTGCCTGCCGACCGTCCGACGTACCGTCGCGGTCCCGCACGGCACCCACGCGAGGAGGGACCGATGAGGCGACTGCTCGCGGACGCGCGGATCCGGCTCGGTGCCTGTGTGCTGGCGATGGCTGCCGCTGCTGGGCTGGGCATCGTCACGCAGGCCAAGGAGCCGGTGACGAGGGCCGAGGGCGTGGAAGAGCCCGCCCGCGCAGTGGTGAACCGTACGGCGCTGTCCTGCCCGGCCCTGGCCGGTGGTGGCAAGCTGTCGAGTGTGGTCAACGCGGTGGCGCCCGCGCTGCCCGAAGGTACGCCGACCGCCGCGGGAAACGCGACACCGCTGACCATCGCGCCCCTGCCGGAGACGGCCGACCCGACCGGGTCGCTGCTCGTGCGCGGCAAGATCGCGTCGAGCGCTCCGGCCACCAAACCCGCGCCGCTGATGATCCGCGGCGTCGGCCCGCTCGCGGCCGGCACCGTCGGCACCAGTACGACGACCTCGGTCGAAGGCGTGAACCAGGGCATGGCGAGTACGCCGTGCCAGGTGCCCGGCTCGGACTTCTGGTTCGTCGGTGCGTCCGGGGCGAGTGACCGCCGGGACGTGCTGGTGCTGACGAACCTCGACAGCATCAACGCCGAGGTCAACGTCACCGTCTACGCGCGCACCGGTCCGCAGGATCTGCCGCAGGCCCGGGGCATCGTCGTACCGGCGCGGGGGACGGCGGACCTGTACCTCAACCTGATCGCGCGCAACCTGCGTGACATCGCGCTGCACGTGGAGTCCACCGGTGGCCGGGTGGCGCCGGCCCTGCGGTCCAACGCGACCGAGGCAGGCAGCGAGCCGGCCGGCGTGGACTGGCTGAACCCGTCGGCACCGCCGGCGAACAAGGTGTTCGTGCCCGCCGCCGCCCCCGGCGCCGGACTGCGCATCCTGTCGGTGGCGAACCCGACCGACCTTCAGGCGAGCGCCAGCCTGACCGTGCACGGGCCGAACGGTCCGTTCAAGCCGGCCGGTCTGGAGACCGTGCAGATCCCGGCCGGGTCGGTGAAGACCTTCCGGCTCGACCCTGTGCTGCACGGCGATCCCAGCGCCGTCACGGTGACGTCGGACCAGCCGGTGACGGCCTCCATGCGGATGGTGGACGCTACCGGGAGCGACTTCGCGTCGATCGGATCGGCCGAGGCGCTGACCGGGCCGGCGTACCTGGTTCTGCCGGCGCATCAGCAGCCCGCGATGCTGCAGGTGACCGCGCCCGGCAAGACCGGGAGTGTGAAGGTCGAGCTGCGTGACGTGGCCGGGCGGGTGCTGGACACGCGGGCGCTCGACGTGATCGCCGGTGCGACCACTCAGATCCCGCTCAAGGCTCAGCCGCGTCCGACGTACCTGATGGTTGAGCAGACTCGCGGCACGGTGGTGGCCGGTGTCACGTTGATGCCTGCGGCGAAGCCGGATGAGGACGACGTTGCTCAGGTGGCTGCCTGGCCGCTGAACACCTCGCTGGTGTTCCGGGCGCAGCTCGGGGCCGAGCCGGATGTGCGCGCTGCGCTGAGGTAGTCAGCCTTCGGAGGAGTTCGCGCCGGGGTCCTGCAACATTCGCAGATGTCGTCGGCGGGCCACCTCGACCGGCGCGCCCGGAGTGCCGGCGCCCGGCTCCTGCCGTGGCAGCGGCCGGGCCGCTTCGCGGACCGCGTTCGCCAGCGCTTCCAGGTCGTCCGACGACGGTCCGGCCGCGGCCGGGTCCGGAGCCAGCCGGATCACTTCCCAGCCGTTCGGAGCCGTCAGCCGGTCGGCGTGGTCGGCACAGAGGTCGTAGCAGTGCGGTTCGGCGTACGTCGCCAACGGGCCGAGCACACAGGTGGAATCGGCGTACACATACGTGAGCGTCGACACAGCCGGCTTATGACAGGCGGCGCGCGAACAGATCCTGGCGATGCTCACGACCAGACGTTACCCCCACTAGGCTGAGCGCGTGACCGAGGCTCGCCGTCATCGCACGCACATAGACCGCCACGGCCGCGGCATGCTCGGCCCGATCAGCCGGCCGAGCAAGTTCGCGCCGCGCGGACTGCCGCTGCAGCGATCCGCCGCGGCCCAGTTCGACGAGGTGGTCGCGATCGAGGTGACCCGGCTGGAGAAGCGGCTGCCGCAGGTGGTCGCCCGGGTCGAGTTCGCCATCGAGGACGTGCCGAACCTCGACCTCGACGCGGTCGAGATCCCACTCACCCACTCCACCGGCGGTACGTCGCACGAGCCCTACCGGATCGTGGTCTTCCGCCGCCCGATCGAACTGCGGGCCGAGCGGTCCGGCACCAGCCTGGCCTGGCTGGTCCGGTCCGCGCTGGTGCTCGAGCTGGCCGACGTACTGGCACTGTCGCCGGAGCAGATCGACCCCGAGTTCGAGTCCGACGACGATTGAGCTGTGTTGAATTGCCGGGCCTTCGGCGCCGGTGTGGTCATGACACGCCTATGAAACCAGTCGAGCAACTGGTGTTGGATCGTGTTCCGTAGTGTGGGAAGCAGTTTGTGACCTTCGTTGTCATTGCGAGAGGATCGCGAGTGTGAACGATCAAAAACTGCGCGTCGGAGTGGTCGGACTGGGCTTCGCCGGGCGTACGGCGCTGGAGGCGTTCTCCGAGTTGCCGGACGTCGAGGTGGTGGCTCTGGCCGGCCTGGAGAAGGACACGCTGACCAGCCTCGGCGAGAAGCACGGGGTCCCGCACCTGTACGAGAAGTGGGAGGACCTGCTCGAGACGGAGGGCCTGGAAGCGGTCAGCATCGGTACGCCGACCCAGCTGCACGCCCCGATCGCCCTGAAGGCACTGGACAAGGGCCTGCACGTCCTCTGCGAGAAGCCGCTGGCCCGCACGGTCGCCGAGGGCACCGCGATGGTCGAGGCCTCGAAGAAGGCCGGCAAGGTGCTGAAGGTCATCTTCAACCACCGGGAGCGCGGCGACGTCGCCGCCCTGAAGCACCAGATCGACGAGGGCCAGCTGGGCCGGCTCTACTACGCGAAGGCGCACTGGATGCGCCGCAACGGCATCCCCGGGATGGGCGGCTGGTTCACCAACCGCGAGCTGTCCGGCGGCGGTCCGCTGATCGACCTCGGCGTCCACATCCTCGATCTGGCCCTGCATCTGCTGGGCGAGCCGCAGGTCAGCACGGTCAGCGCGAGTACCTTCGCCGAGCTCGGCCCGCGCGGCAAGGGCAGCCGCGACCCGAACGCGAACACGCTCGGGTCCGCGTTCGAGGTGGAGGACCTCGCCACGGCGTACCTGCGGCTCGAGGGCGGCGGTGCGCTGCAGCTGGAGACCAGCTGGGCCACCTACCGAGCCCCCGGCGACAACTTCGGCATCGAGCTGTTCGGTACCGACGGCGGCGCCAAGATCGAGGTCCAGAACTACACCACCGTCGACACGCTGCGGATCTTCACCGATGTCGGCGGCGTACCGGCCGAGGTGAAGCCGGCCACCGGCGCCGGGCTCGGCCACCGCGCGGTGGTGCAGGAGTTCGTCCGGATCGTCCAGAGCGGCGACTGGGCCGCACACAACGGGTCCGAAGCGCTGCTCCGGACCGAGGTCATCGACGCCTGCTACGCCTCGGCGAAGGCGGGACGAGAGGTTGTACTCCATGACTGATCCGATTCGCGTCACCGTCTGGGGCGAGAACGTGCACGACCAGCGCGACGCCTCGGTGCAGAAGGTCTACCCCGACACCATGCACGAGACGATCGCGGCCGCGCTGCGGGCCAAGCTCGGTCAGGACGTGGTCGTCCGGACGGCGTGGCTGCAGCAGCCCGAGCACGGTCTGACCGAGGAGGTCCTGGCCGAGACCGACGTACTCACCTGGTGGGGGCACGCCGCGCACGGTGACGTGGACGACGCGATCGTCGAGCGGGTGCAGCGGCACGTGCTGTCCGGGATGGGCCTGATCGCGCTGCACTCGGCGCACTTCAGCAAGATCTTCATCCGGCTGATGGGCACCACCTGCTCACTCGACTGGCGGTCCGAGAACGACCGCGAGCTGCTCTGGACCGTGGCCGCCGGCCACCCGATCGCCCAGGGCATCCCGCACCCGCTGGTGATCGAGCGCGAGGAGATGTACGGCGAGCTGTTCGACATCCCGCAGCCGGACGAGCTGGTCTTCGTCAGCTCGTTCTCCGGCGGCGAGGTGTTCCGCTCCGGCTGCTGCTACCGCCGCGGCCAGGGCCGGGTCTTCTACTTCCGCCCCGGCGACCAGGAGTACCCGACCTACCACCAGCCGGCCGTGCAGCAGATCATCGCCAACGCGGCCCGCTGGGCGGCGCCGACCAGCCCGCGGCAGCTCCCGGAGGTTCACCACCGCAAGATCCCTGGCTGGTTCGATCAGGGCTGAAATACAGCAATCGCGCCGGGCCGGATAGGGTCCACGCATGGTTGACGTTGCTGCGATCTTCAAGGCCTACGACGTACGTGGGGTCGTCCCGGACCAGCTGGACGAGTCGGTGGCCCGGGCGACCGGGGCGGCCTTCGTCGAGGTCCTGGACGTCCTCGCGTCTCCGGGGGCGGTCGTGGTCGGTTACGACATGCGGCCGTCCAGCCCGGGACTGGCGGCCGCGTTCGCCGAGGGGGTGACCAGCACCGGTGCGGATGTGATCGACATCGGCCTGGCCTCCACCGACCAGCTGTACTTCGCGTCCGGGCGGCTGCAGCTGCCCGGCGCGATGTTCACCGCGAGCCACAACCCGGCGCAGTACAACGGCATCAAGCTGTGCCGCGTGGGTGCCGCACCGGTCGGCTCGGACTCCGGTCTGCGCGAGATCGCCGACCTGGTCGCGAAGGCGCTCACCGAGGGCCTGGCGGACAGCGCCGTACCGGGCAAGGTGACGCACAAGAACCTGCTCACCGCGTACGCCGACCACCTGCACGACCTGGTCGACCTGAGCGGCATCCGCCCACTCAAGGTCGTCGTGGACGCCGGCAACGGGATGGGCGGTCACACCGTCCCGGCCGTGTTCGCCTCCGGACCGGTCGAGATCATCCCGCTGTACTTCGAGCTGGACGGCAGCTTCCCCAACCACGAGGCCAACCCGCTGGACCCGAAGAACCTGGTCGACCTGCAGGCCAAGGTCCGTGAGGTCGGCGCCGATCTCGGCCTGGCCTTCGACGGGGACGCGGACCGCTGCTTCGTGGTGGACGAGAAGGGCGACGCGATCTCGCCGAGTGCGATCACCGGTGCGGTCGCGGTCCGGGAGCTGGCCAAGCACCCCGGCTCGGCCGTCATCCACAACCTGATCACCTCCAAGGCCGTACCCGAGCTGATCACCGAGCACGGCGGGACGCCGGTCCGGGCCCGGGTCGGGCACTCGTACATCAAGCAGAAGATGGCCGAGACCGACGCGGTGTTCGGCGGCGAGCACTCCGCCCACTACTACTTCCGGGACTTCTGGCGGGCCGACACCGGCATGCTGGCCGCACTGCACGTGCTGGCCGCGCTCGGTGAGCAGGACAAGCCCGCCAGTGAGCGGTTCGCCGACTACGAGCGGTACGTCGCGTCCGGCGAGCTGAACAACAAGGTCGACGACGCCGCGGCCACGGTCGCGGCGATCGAAGACACCTACGGCGGCCGGGACGGGATTACCGTTGACCATCTGGACGGTCTGACCGTGTCGGCGGGACAGTGGTGGTTCAACGTTCGCGCGTCGAACACCGAACCGCTGCTGCGGCTGAACGTCGAGGCGGAGGACCGGACCACGATGGAACGCGTCCGTGACGAAGTACTGGCCCTGATCACCGGCGCATCGGTGGAGGAGAACTGAATGGCAGTCAATCTGGACCCGGACCTGCTCAGCATCCTGGTCTGCCCCAAGTGCCGGTCGGAGTTCCGGGTGGACGACGAGGCGAATGAGCTGATCTGCACGAACAGCGCCTGTGCGCTGGCCTACCCGGTCCGCGACGAGATCCCGGTCCTGCTGATCGACGAGGCACGGGACACGAAAGAGGCCGCGGTCGACTGATGAGCGTCTTCGACGACTCGCGGCTGGACGACCCGGCCGCACTACAGGCGGCGGACCACCTGCTCCGGCGCCTGGCGATGGCCGGTGCCCGGGTCCGGGCCGAACTGGAAGCGGCCGAGGAGGCCCTGGGCAAGGTCGAGACCGACGGCTTCCGGCCGCGTGCGGTGCTGGCCGCCGGGCGGGACGCCCGGCTGGTCCGCGCCATCCTGGAGCCGGTCTGTCCCGTCCCGTTCGTCGCCTGGCCGGGCCCTGGACTACCGGGGTGGGCCGGCCCGCTGGACCTGGTGATCATTCTCAGCGGGTCCACAGAGGACTCCGACTCGGTGTCCGCCGCTTCGGAGGCAGAGCGTCGTGGCTGCGGCCTGATGGTGGCTTCCCCGCCGGACTCCCCGGTCGCGCGGGCCTCGGCCGGTTCGCGGCACGCCATCCGGCTGCCGTCCCAGTCCGACGACCAGTTGGCCTCGGCTGTCGCCGTACTGCAGGCGCTGCACCAGATGGAGCTCGGTCCGGAGGTGGACCACAAGGCGGTCGCCGCACTGCTGGACGACGTGGCGATCGAGTGCTCGCCCAACAATGACGTGGCGTCCAACCCGGCGAAGGACCTGGCCCTGATGCTGGCGGACGCGGTGCCGCTGGTGTGGGGTGGCTCTGTCCTGGCCGCCCGGGCTGCACGGCGTGTGGTGGAGGCTCTGCGGCTGGCGAGTGGTCGACCCGCTCTGGCGGCTGACGCCGGGCACCTGCTGCCTGTGCTCAACCAGCCGCCGCGTGACCTGTTCGCCGACCCCTTCGACAAGGCGGAGGAGTTGCGGCCTGGTCTGGTCATCCTCGACGACGGTGTGGACGACCCTGGTGTCGCTGAGCATCGCCGCAAGCTGGAGGCGAAGGCAGAGCGCAACGACGTCCGCGTGCACGTGGTGACGCAGGCTGACGGCACCGACATCGCTCGGTACGCCGCTCTCACGCAACACGGCCGCTACGCCGCGGCGTACCTGGGCATCGGCCTGGGCCGCTACGGTGGGGCGACCGACACCGAGCCCGACGAGCCAGGGAACCCCTCGGAGGACCCAGCGTGGTAGTGCGGCTGCAGAACACCATCCGGGACTACGCCTGGGGCTCGAGGACCGCGATCCCCGAGCTGACCGGGGTGGAGCCGGACGGCCGGCCGCAGGCCGAGATGTGGATGGGTGCGCATGAGGGCGCGCCGTCCGTGCTGCCGTCGGGTGCCTCCCTGTACGACGTGGTGTCCGCCGGGCCGGCCGACGTACTGGGCTCGGAGACCGCTGAGCGTTTCGACGGCCGGTTCCCGTTCCTGGCCAAGCTGCTGGCGGCCGGACAACCGTTGTCGATCCAGGCGCACCCGTCTCGGGAGCAGGCGATCGACGGGTACGCGCGGGACGAGGCCGCCGGGATTCCGCGGGACGCCGGCGAGCGCAACTACAAGGACGCCTGGCCGAAGCCGGAGATCCTGATCGCACTCGGCCCGTTCGACGCGCTGGTCGGATTCCGGCCGCTCGAGGCCACGGTCGCGTTGCTGGACGCGCTGGCCCCGGTCGGGTTCGAGGAGCTCACCGACCTGCTCCGCGACGGCAAGCTCCGGGACGCGTTCACGCAGATCATGAGCAGCGACCGGGACTCGATCCGCCCGCTGGTCGCCGCTCTGGCCGACGCCATCGACCGGTACGCCGGTGAGGCCTTCGCACTGGAGCGGGAGTCGCTGCTGCGGCTGTGCACGGACTTCCCCGACGACCCCGGCGTACTGGCCGCGCTGCTGCTGAACCGGGTCCGGCTGGAGCGGTTCGAGGCCGTCTATCTGCCGGCCGGGAACGTGCACGCCTATCTGCACGGACTCGGGTTCGAGGTGATGGCGAACTCCGACAACGTGTTGCGCGGCGGCCTCACCAGCAAGCACGTCGACGTACCCGAACTGGTCTCGGTGGTCGACTTCGAACCGCTGACCGCTCCGGTGCTGACGGCATCCCCGCTGGGCGACGGCATCTCGTCGTACGAGACCGGTTGTGAGTACTACGCCGTCCACCGGGTGGACCTGGACGACGACGAGCGGACGGTGGCCGGTGAGGGCCCGCGGATCGTCTGCTGTGTGGCCGGAACTGTCGAGGTCGATGCCGGATTGGATGCTGGGGGCACCGAATCCGCTGTGATGTTGTCCGCCGGTCAGTCCGCGTTCGCGGCAGGACCCGAAGGACCCTGTAACCTGCGTGGTTCCGGCACGGCGTTCGTCGTGTCCGCGCGCTGATCACCCCCAACTGTTGACGGAGGACCTGGAGAGATGGCTGGTGGCGGAACCAAGGCGGTCGTCGCGGCATTGCTGGCGAACACCGGGATCGCGATCACCAAGTTCGCCGCCTGGGGCCTGACCCAGTCGGCGTCCATGCTCGCCGAGGCGATCCACTCGGTCGCCGACGCCGGCAACCAGGTACTGCTGCTGGTCGGCGGCAAGCGGGCCCGGCGGGAGGCCGACGAACTGCACCAGTTCGGCTTCGGCCGGGAGCGGTACGTGTACTCGTTCATCGTGGCGATCGTGCTGTTCAGCGTCGGTGGTCTGTTCGCGCTCTACGAGGGCTGGCACAAGATCCACGACCCGCACGGCATCGACAACTGGAAGTGGGTCCCGGTCGCCGTCCTGGTGGCCGCGATCATCATGGAGTCGTTCTCGTTCCGTACCGCGATCGTCGAGGCGAACAAGGTCCGCGGCCCGGTCGGCTGGGCCAAGTTCATCCGCAACGCCCGGTCGCCGGAGCTCCCGGTCATCCTGCTGGAGGACTTCGCCGCCCTCACCGGTCTGGTCCTGGCGCTGATCGGCGTCGTCCTGACCCTTGCCACCGGCAACGGTATCTACGACGGCCTGGGCTCGATGGCGATCGGTGCGCTGCTGGTCTGCGTGGCGATCTTCCTGGCGATCGAGATGAAGTCGCTGCTGCTCGGCGAGTCCGCGACCCGGGAGTCGCAGCAGAAGATCGTCGACGCGATCGAGAACACCCCCGGTGTGCAGCGGCTGATCCACATCAAGACCCTGCACCTCGGCCCGGAGGAGGTCCTGGTGGCCGCGAAGGTCGGCGTCGAGCCGACCGCCGACGCCGCCGTGGTCGCCGAGACCATCAACGCGGCCGAACGCGCCATCCGCGAAGCCGAGCCGATGTCGATCCACGTCTACCTCGAGCCCGACATCTACCTCGAGAACTACACCCCCGATGAGCGCCCCGCGGTCCCCGAGGCCCCCTCCCACTGATCGACCGCCAGCCAAATGGCGGTTAGCGGGGGCGGGGTGGGAGTACGCCGGAGCGGCCGAGCCAGCGGAGGGCGCGTTCGCGGTCGATCTCGGACTGGGTGGGTGGCGTGGTGAGGCGGCCGGTGCGGTATCCGAGGTTGCGGATGTCGGCCGCCACGGACGGTTCGGCCAGGGCCCGGAGTGCGAAGGCCAGCGCGGCCGGCGTCACGTCGTACCGGTGCTCGAGGTCGAGGGCGAGTTTGACCGCGGCCAGGTCGCGTTCGTCGTACTGGCGTTGGGTGTTGTGCCCGGGGCGTGAGCGCGGCAGCAGGCCGAGGGCCTCCCGGTAGCGCAACATGCGCGGGGTGGTCCCCAGGTGGCGAGCGGCCTCGGTGATGCGCATACCGCTAATCTTGACATTTCAGTGTCAGAAACACCTATCAAGCGATCAAACCCAGGGGTTCGGCGCTCTAGGCTCTGGCAGGCAGGAAGCAATCACAGTCTTCAGGGGAGCGGAACCGCATGACGTTCGACTACAAGGTGGCGGACCTCGGCCTGGCCGAGTTCGGGCGCAAGGAGATCCGGCTGGCCGAGCACGAGATGCCCGGCCTGATGGCGATGCGCAACCAGTACGGCGACAGCAAGCCGCTGGCCGGCGCCCGGATCATGGGCTCGCTACACATGACGATCCAGACCGCGGTGCTGATCGAGACGCTGACCGCGCTCGGTGCCGAGGTGCGCTGGGTCTCGTGCAACATCTTCTCCACCCAGGACCACGCCGCTGCCGCGGTCGTCGTCGGGCCGAACGGCACGGCCGACGCCCCCGCCGGTGTCCCCGTCTTCGCCTGGAAGGGGGAGACGCTGGAGGAGTACTGGTGGTGCACCGAGCAGGCGCTGAAGTGGCCCGGCGGTGAGGGCCCGAACATGATCCTCGACGACGGTGGCGACGCCACCATGCTCGTCCACAAGGGCACCGAGTTCGAGAAGGCCGGCGTCGTACCGGACCCGTCGACCGCGGACTCCGAGGAGTACGCCGTCGTCCTGAAGCTGCTGACCCGCACGCTGGGCGAGGACCCGCAGCTGTGGACGACCATCGGTCAGGGCATCAAGGGCGTGACCGAGGAGACCACCACCGGCGTGCACCGGCTGTACGAGATGCACAAGGCCGGGGCACTGCTGTTCCCGGCGATCAACGTGAACGACTCGGTGACCAAGTCGAAGTTCGACAACAAGTACGGCTGCCGGCACTCGCTGATCGACGGCATCAACCGGGCCACCGACGTACTGATCGGCGGCAAGGTCGCGGTCGTCTGCGGGTACGGCGACGTCGGCAAGGGCTGTGCGGAGTCGCTGCGCGGTCAGGGCGCCCGGGTGATCGTCACCGAGATCGACCCGATCTGCGCGCTGCAGGCGGCGATGGACGGCTACCAGGTGACCACTCTGGACGACGTGGTCGGGATCGCCGACATCTTCGTCACCACCACCGGCAACAAGGACGTCATCACCGCGGACCACATGGCGGCGATGAAGCACCAGGCGATCGTCGGCAACATCGGCCACTTCGACAACGAGATCGACATGGCCGGTCTGTACAAGCTGGCCGGTGTCGAGCGGGTCACCATCAAGCCGCAGGTGGACGAGTTCCGCTTCCCCGACGGCCACACGGTGATCATCCTGTCCGAGGGCCGCCTGCTGAACCTGGGCAACGCGACCGGCCACCCGTCGTTCGTGATGTCCAACTCCTTCACCAACCAGGTGCTGGCCCAGATCGAGCTGTTCGTGAAGACGGCCGACTACCCGACCGAGGTGTATGTGCTTCCCAAGCACCTCGACGAGATGGTCGCCCGCCTCCACCTCGACGCCCTCGGCGTCAAGCTCACCGAGCTCACCAAGGAGCAGTCCGCCTACCTCGGCGTCCCGGTAGAAGGCCCGTACAAGTCGGACCACTACCGCTACTGATCCCCCCACAACCAGCGCCCCACCGGTTCGTCCGGTGGGGCGTTTGGTTTTCAGCGGATGGCGGTGAAAAGGTGTCCCAGCGCTTCAGCCATCCGCGCCAATCCACTATCTGCGACATGGTCGCAAGACTAGAACCACTGTCCAGACTCGTTGCTGCCTGGGGCGGCCCAGCCCTGGGGGTTCACGGCGACGGGGCGGTACGGCGCAGCCGGGGCGGGTGCTGGGAATGGCCCAGGCGCACCAGGCATGGCGGGAGTAGGCGGCAGGACGCCGTACGGGCTGGGCGGAACGAACGGGCCGGCCGGGACGCCATACGGGCCGGCTGGAGCGACTGCGACGGCGTAGGGGTTGGGTGGGCCGAAGGGCCCGGTGTTGAGGGCTGGGCGGGCCGTTGCCAGGCGGGTGAGTTCGCGGCGGCGGCGTTCTGCCAGTACGGCGGACAGGTAGGCCGGCGCCACGATCGGCACCGGCGGGGCGGGTGCGGTGACCTGACCGACCCGATAGGCCAGTGCGTCGCCCAGTGCATTCCTGGCGTCGGGGAGCAGTTCGGTGTAGCGGGCGAGGTACTCGCGGGACGCGTTGGCGAGCTCGTCGGACAGCCGGGACAGCTCCAGCGACTGCGCCCATTGCACGAGGTGACCGGGGACGAACAGCGGCGGTGACGCCATCGGCTGGTGCCGCTCGCGGATCACCACGGTGCCGGAGACCATGTCGCCGATCCGCTTGCCCTGCTTGTTCATCAGGCTCGCCACGATCCCGGGGCAGGCCGCGAACCAGGGGGCGAAGTCGACGAAGAACCACATCAGCGTCCGCACCAGCGCGTGCCGGAACCGGATCGAGCTGCCGTCGTCGCGGACGACCTTGAGCCCGAGCACCATCTTGCCGAGCGTGCGGCCGCGGGTCAGCGTCTCCATCACCAGTCGGTACCCGACCATGACGACCAGGACGACGACGAAGATCAGCGCCACCGCGAGCGCCTCACTCGCCTCACCGCCGATCAGGAATCCGGCCAGCAGCGAGATGAGCACTCCGAGTACGACGAGCTGCAGGATCACGTCGATCGCACACGCCAGCGCCCGGGTCGGCATCCGTGCGATCCGCACCTGGAGGACGACCGCTTCGCCCGTGACCAGCTGAGACACTCCGTCGCCCCCCTCCTGCCGAGACACTAGGTCCGGCTAGTCTGCCAGCGCGCAGAGCCAGAGCCGGGAGGAGGGCCACTGTGGATGTCGAGGCGTTCGTATCGGTGCACCAACCGCAGTGGGATCGGCTGGCGTACCTGACCCGCCGACAGCGGCGTCTGACCGGTGCAGAGGCAGAGGAGCTCGTCACCCTCTACCAGCGCGTCGGCACGCACCTGGCCGCGCTCCGAGCCGCCGGCGCGGACCCAGTGTCCATCGGACGGCTCTCCGGCCTCATCGCCGACGCACGTGGTGCCGTGACCGGTGCACAGGCCCCTGTCTGGCGTGACATCTCCAAGTACTTCCTGGTGAGCTTCCCTGCCGCGCTCTACGTGTCCAGACGCTGGTGGCTCACCATCGGCCTGCTGTTCTACCTGGTCGCGGCCTGGGCCGCCTGGCGCATCATCGCGCACCCCGAGGTGGTGGACTCCATCCTCACGTCGGCGCAGGTCCAGGAGTTGGTCGACAAGGAGTTCGCCGCCTACTACTCGGAGAACCCGGCGCAAGACTTCGCGTTCCAGGTGTGGATCAACAACGCCACCATCAGTGCCGTCGTGCTCGCTCTCGGCATCCTGCTGATCCCGACGATCTTCATCCTCTGGGACAACGCACTCAACCTGGGCGTCAACGCCGGCCTGATGATCGGCCACGACCGGGCGGACGTCTTCTTCGGCCTGATCACCCCGCACGGCCTGCTCGAGCTGACCGCGGTCTTCGTCGCGTCCGCGGCCGGTTTGAGGCTCGGGTGGTCCTGGATCGCACCCGGCCCACGCACCCGCATGCAAGCGCTCGCCCAGACCGGCCGCGCCACTGTGGGAATGGCGATCGGCCTGGCCGCGATCCTCCTGGTCACGGGCATCATCGAAGGGTTCGTCACGCCGTCCTCACTGCCGACGGCCGTTCGGGTCGGCATCGGCGTACTGGCTGAGATCGGCTTCATCCTCTACGTGTGGATCCTCGGCCGCCGTGCCGCCCGCGCCGGTGAGTACGGCGACGTCGAAGAGGCCGACCGCGAGGCGACCGCACCCGTTTCCGCCTGAGCACAGTTTGCTCCTGGGCACAGGAGTGAAATGAAGACCGCCCAGGAAGCAAGAACGACTCGTGCGTACGACGTCGCGATCACCGTGGGGCTGATTGCCTACGGCGTCGTGTACCTGCTGATCGCTTGGATCGCCCTGCAACTCGCCTGGGGCGGGTCGTCCCAGGAGGCGTCGCAGCAGGGCGCGCTGCAGGAATTGGCCAGCAAACCGCTCGGCGGCGTACTGCTGTGGATCGTGGCGATCGGCCTGTTCGCGCTGGTGATCTGGCGGGCGCTCGAGTTGGCCTACGGAAACCTGGACACGGAGAAGAAGGTCTCCGCGGTCGGCCGTGCCGTCTTGAACCTGTTCCTGGGCGTCAGCGCGGTGAGGGTCGCCATCGGCTCCGGTGGTTCCAGCAGCGGCGAGCAGCGCACGATGAGCGCCCGGCTGATGGAGAACGGCGCCGGCCGGGCCCTGATCGTCGTGATCGGTCTGGTGATCATCGGGATCGGCGTCCGCCAGATCTACAAGTCGATCACGAAGAAGTTCACCGAGGACCTGGTCGGCGGCGTCTCCGAGATGACCATCCTGCTCGGCCGGATCGGCTACGCCGCCAAGGGTGTCGCGTTCATCGTCGTCGGAGCCCTGTTCGGCTGGGCGGCTATCGGCTACGACCCGGAGAAGGCGGGCGGTCTGGACACCGCGCTGCGCACCATCAAGGACCAGCCGTTCGGCTCGGTGCTGCTCACCGTGCTGGCCCTCGGTATCGCCGTCTTCGGCGTGTACGCGTTCGTGTGGTCCCGCAACGCCAAGCATTGATCAGCCCACCGGCAGGTCCCGTCGCCGCAGGCCGACCAGACCGACAGCACCCAGTACGACGGCGATCGCGACCAATGTGATCACCGGTGCGGCCGAGGTCGAGCCGCCCGGCAACTGGGGCAGATGGCTGAACGGCGAGATGTCCTTGACCCACTCGTCCAACTGCACACCGGCGCTGGTGAACCCGATCAGCATGCAGATCGCCGGTCCGGCCCAGGCGACCGGGGACAGTCGCGGGAACAAGCCGAAGATCGCGATCGTCAGCCCGGCCAGCAACCACACCGCCGGCAGTTGCACCATCGCCGCACCGATCAGTCGAGGCACCTGCCCGCCCACATCGCCGATCGCCGCACCGTACGCCAACCCCGCCGTGACGCCGGATGCCAGCAGAGCCAGCGCCGGACCGAGCAGCCCGAAGGCCAGGTGACTCGCAGCCCACCGCAGTCGGCTGACGGCCGTCGACAACACCGGCTCGGCCCGCCCACTCGTCTCCTCGGCCCGCAGCCGCAGCGTCGCCTGGACGGCGTACGCGGACGCGATCAGGCCGATGATCGTCATCACGCCGGCGAAGAACGAGTCGATCAGCCCGGTCGCACCACCGAGTCGCGCGAACATCTCCTGCACCGCCGGATCGTCGCGCATCAGGTCGCCGACCCCCTCGGCCACACCGCCGAACAGCAAGCCCAGCAAGGCGAATCCGGCCAGCCACGACACCAGCAGTCCGCGATGCAACCGCCACGCCAACCCCAGTGGCGAGGCCAGATCGCCGTCAGCCGGTCCGAGCTTGGCCGGCAAGAGTCCGGCACCGACATCCCGTCGTACCGAGAGATAGAGGGCTGCGGCAACGAGTACGACGGTTGCCGCGAGCACCAATACGGCGAGCCCCCACTGGTTGGCGCCGTACGGGTGGATGCGTTGCGCCCAGGCGATCGGGGAGAGCCACGACAACCACGCGAGCGGACCGTCGGTGTGCGCACTCGTGTCACCGGCCGCCCGCAGTACGTACGCCGCACCGAGAACGCTGATCGCGATGCCGCGAGCTGTCGAGGCGCTCGCGGTCAGCTGCGCGGCGACCGCGCCGACGGCCGCGAAAACCCAGCCCGCACAGAGGAATTCGACGCCGAGAGCAACGGATCCGGCGGCCGGCAGATCCTGGCTTTGCATGCCCAGGGCAAGCAGTACGGCGAGCACCAGATTGGCCGTGAACGTCACCAGCAACGCGGCCGCAAGCCCGGCGTGCCGGCCGACGACACTCGACCCGAGCAACTCGGCGCGGCCGGTCTCCTCCTCGACGCGGGTGTGCCGGATCACCGTGAGCAGGCTGAACAGCCCGATCATCACCGGTACGAATCCGGCCCGCCAGGTGATGAACTCACCAAGGCTGGTGCCGGACAGTTCGCCGTACAGGGTGATGAAACCGGCGTTACTCGCGTACTTCTCCCGCGACTCCGCCGTCGGGAACAGGTCGCCGAACGACTGCACGTAGCTGATCGGGATCAGGACCAGCGGCAGGATCCACAGCGGCAGCAGGATCCGGTCGCGGCGCAGGATCAGCCGGACCAGACCCCCGGTGCCGGCGAGTGTCTTCATCGTGATCCCTCCGGCTCGTACAGCCGCAGGAACAGCTCCTCCAGCGTCGGCGGCTGGCTGACCAGACTCCGTACGCCGATCTCCGTCAGCCGCTTCAGCACCGGATTGATCTCGTCGGTGTCGACGTCGAAGCGCACCTGGCCGTCCTCGACCCGCAGCTCGTGGATGCCTGCGAGCTCGGCCAGCCCGTTCATCGGCCCGACCAGCTCGGCCTTGATCGACGTACGGGTCAGGTGCCGGAGGTCGGACAAGGTGCCGCTCTCGACCGCGCGGCCGGCGCGGATGATGGTGACCCGATCGCAGAGAGCTTCGACCTCGGACAGGATGTGGCTGGACAGCAGGACGGTCCGGCCGTCCCGGTCGCTCACTTCCTGGACGACCTCGCGGAACACCTCTTCCATCAACGGGTCGAGGCCGGAGGTCGGCTCGTCGAGCAGCAGCAGCTCGACGTCGGAGGCGAGCGCGGCGACCAGTGCGACCTTCTGGCGGTTGCCCTTCGAGTACGTCCGCGCCTTCTTCCGCGGGTCGAGGTCGAAGCGCTCGAGCAGCTCGGCCTTGCGCTTCTTGTCGATGCCGCCGCGCATCCGGCCGAGCAGATCGATCGCCTCGCCGCCGGACAGGTTCGGCCACAGCGTCACGTCACCGGGGACGTAGGCCAGCCATTTGTGCAGCTCGGTCGCGTCCGACCACGGGTCGCCGTCGAGCAGGCGCGCGGTCCCCGAGGTCGCCCGGGTGAGGCCGAGCAGGATCCGGATGGTGGTGGTCTTCCCGGCGCCGTTCGGGCCGAGGAAGCCGTGCACCTCACCGGTCCGGATCGTGAGGTCGAGACCGTCCAGGGCACGGGTGGGCCCGAACGTCTTCACCAAGCCTTCGGTACTGATCGCCGACGTCGAGTCAGCCATGGTCAACGCTCCTCTGAGTACTTCTGTAGTTGGTCGAGTTGCTCGGGCGTGACCACCGGGATGGTGAAGACCTCGAGCATGGCCTTGGTCAGCCGGGCGTAGCCGCTGGGACTGGCGATGTCCTCGCCGATCGCCGTCGAGACCTGGTCGCGGAGCACGAAGACGGCCATCTTCATCGCCGCCAGCACCGCGGCGTACGCCCGCCGGTCACTGGGCTCGGTGCCGAGGGTCTTGGTGAACTCCTCGCCCGCGTCGACCATCTCCAGGAACAGGGCGGTCGCGGTCTCCGAGCCGTCCATCATCGAGCGGACCAGGTACGTCTGCAGCGGCATCGTGATCGGGTGCACCGCCGCCACGTCGGTGTGGGCCGCGCCGCCCTGGAAGACGAGCTCCTCGCCGATCTGCAGCATCCGGTCCTTCGCGTACTGGTCGCAGGCCTCGCGCAAGGCCTGCTTCGAGCCGAAGTGGTGCCGGACCAGGCCGGACGAGACGCCCGCCTGGGCCGCGATGTCGCGGATCGAGGCGGCCTCGATCCCGCGCTCGGTGAACAGCTTCATCGCCGCGTCCCGGATCCGGGCCCGGGCGGTCAGATCGTCGGCCGATCGGTCCATGTCACTTCCTCTCGCTACACACAAGAGCAAACTACTACACGATCGTGTAGTCAAGAGGAAAATGATTACGTCCCCGGAAACGTTCCTGTGACAAATTTCCGTATCTCGTTGACAGGAGAGCGCTTGCTGGTGTGGTTTCTTCCCCAAACACACACGGCTGGGCGGAAGGTGCGTGGGGCGGATGAGGAAGGTCTTGGCGGCTCTGGCTGCCATCGGACTGTTGGCATTACCCGGTACGGCGGCGAACGCCGCTGAGCCATCGAAGAAAGTCATCCGGGTCGGCGTCACCCAGGCGGTGGACTCGATGAACCCGTTCCTGGCCGTCCGGCTGGTGTCCGGATCGCTGCAGCGCTGGATGTACGGCTTCCTGACCGTGCCCGACTCCAAGACCCTGCAGCCGAGCCCGGACCTGGCCGAGTCCTGGACGACGTCACCCGACGGTCTGACCTGGACCTTCAAGATCCGCGAGACCAAGTGGTCGGACGGTCAGCCGGTGACCGCGGCCGACGCGGCCTCGACGTTCAACAAGATGATCACCGACGACGCCGCCAAGACCGGCAACGGCCCGGCGGTGGAGAACTTCGCCAGTGTCACCGCGAGCGGCCAGGACCTGACCATCAAGCTGAAGAGCCCGCAGGCGTCGATGCTGGACAACCCGGTGCCGATCATGCCGAAGCACGTCTGGGAGAAGGTCCCGGACATCGGCAAGTACGAGGCCGACGTCTACCCGACGGTGGGCAGCGGTCCGTACATCGCGGTGGAGGCCAAGAAGGACCAATACGTGAAGCTGCAGGCCAACCCGAACTACTGGCGGGGCGCGCCGAAGATCGACGAACTGCAGATGATCTTCTACGACAACCCGGCCGCCGCGATCGTCGGGCTGAAGAAGGGCGACATCGACCTGATCGGCCGGCTCGCGCCGCCGGACTTCGAATCGCTCAAGGGCGACGAGAACATCGTCCAGTGGAACACGGCCGGCCGGCGGGCGTCGTACCTGCAGATCAACCACGGTGCCACCACCAGCGACAACAAGCCGATCGGCGACGGCCACCCGGCGCTGAAGGACCCGCTGGTCCGGCAGGCGCTGCACTACTCGATCGACAAGCAGAAGCTGGTCGACGAGGTGCAGAACGGCCTGGCCCAGCCGGCCGACGGATCGATCATCCCGCCGATGTACAAGGACTTCTTCTGGCAGGCCGACGGCGACAAGAAGGTCACGTACGACGTTGCCAAGGCCAACAAGATCCTGGACGACGCCGGCTATAAGAAGGGTGCCGACGGCATCCGGACGATGCCGGACGGATCGCGGAAGCTGCAGTTCCGGTTCAGCATCCACACCGACACCCCGATCGAGGACAAGCTGGCCGAGTACCTGACCGGCTGGTTCAAGGAGATCGGCATCCAGCTGTCCACCAAGCGGCTCGACTCGAGCAAGTTCAGCGAGGAGACCGGGACGACGGCGTTGTTCGACGTCGCGGTCAGCGGCTGGTCGGTGAACCCGGACCCGGAGGAGGTGCTGGCCACGCACCTGTGCAGCCGGCGACCGACCGCGTCCGGCGAGGGTGGCGGCACCGAGTCGTTCTACTGCGACCCGCAGTACGAGGACCTCTACAAGCAGCAGCAGAAGGAGCTCGACCGGCCGAAGCGGGCCGAGATCATCAAGAAGATGGAGGAGCGGCTCTACACCGACGCACCGGTGATCGCGCTGTACTACCCGAACAACCTCGAGGGCTACCGCAAGGACCGGATCGCCAAGGTCACCCCGATCCCGGAGGACAAGGGCATCCTGTACGGCGGTAGCGGCTACTGGCCGTTCTACACGCTCGAGGCGGTGACCGACGATGCCGCGAGCACGGACGACGGCGGTTCGAGCGCGGGCGTGATCGGTGGAGTCGCGGGTGGCGTCGCCGTACTGGCGATCGCCGGGTTCGTGCTGCTGCGGCGCCGCCAGGGTGCCGCCGACGAGCGCGAATGACGGCAACACCGCCGGTCAGCCGGCCTGCCGTCGAGGTCCTGGAGGAGAGCCCGGCCCGCCATGGTCTGCTGCGCTACGCGGCGACCAAGGTGGGCGGGGCCCTGTTCAGCATCGCGATGGTGATCGTCGCGACGTTCTTCCTGTTCCGGCTGCTGCCGGGTGACCCGGTCCGGGCGCTCGCGCAGGGCCGGAACATGACCCCTGAACAACTCGATCTCGAACGGGCCCGGCTCGGGCTGGACAAGTCGTTGCTGGAGCAGTTCCTGCAGTTCGTCCAGCAGACACTGCGGTTCGACCTCGGGACCTCATACGAGTACAAGCGGCCGGTGCTGGATCTGATCGGGGAGCGGATCGGGGCGACGCTACTGCTCACCGGGACCGCCCTGGTGATCGCGGTCAGCCTCGGCGTCTGGCAAGGTGCGCGGGCGGGCTGGAAGCCGGGCAGCCGCTTCGACAAGTTCTCGACCGCGATCTCGCTGGTGCTGTGGTCGGTGCCGACGTTCTGGCTCGGGCTGCTGCTGCTGATGGCGTTCGCCGCCGGGGTCGGGCCGATCCCCGGGGTCTTCCCGACGCGGGGGATCTCGAGTGTGGACGCGCCCGACGGGATCGCGTATGTGCTGGATGTCGCGAAGCACATGGTGTTGCCCTGTCTGACGATGGTTGCCGTCGTCTACGCGCAGTACCTGCTGGTGATGCGGTCGTCGGTGCTGGACGAGGTCGGGCAGGACTACATCACCACGGCGCGGGCCAAGGGTTTGCGTGACGACGACATCCGCCGCAAGCACGCCGTACCGAATGCACTGCTGCCGACGGTGACGTTGGTGTTCATGCGGATCGGATTCGTGGTCGGGGGTGCGGTGACGGTCGAGGCGATCTTCAGCTGGCCGGGGCTCGGGCAGTTGTTCTACGAGGCGATCCGGGTGCCGGACTTCACCTTGATGCAGGGCACGTTCCTGCTGATCACGGTGTCGGTGATCGCGATGAACACGCTGGCGGACGTGGTCTACCACGTGCTCGATCCACGGGTGAGGTCGGCATGAGCAGTGTCACGTGGACCCGCAGGCAGCGGGCCTTCAAGAGGTTCTGGGCCGAGTTCCGGACGCACCGGGCCGGGATGGTGGGGCTCACCATCCTGGTCATGGCGGTGGTGCTGGCGCTGCTCGCGCCGCTGTTCATCGATGCGGGGGTGACGAACGTCGTCAGCGGGACCAGCGAGAAGATGGCACCGCCGAGTCTCGACAATCCGCTCGGGACCGACGAGTCCGGCCGCTCGGTGCTGGAGATGATCTGGTGGGGTTCGCGGACCTCGCTACTGATCGGGTTCCTCGCGGCCCTCCTGAGCATGGTGATCGGGACCGTGCTCGGGATCGCGGCCGGGCACTTCCGGGGCTGGCTCGGTGCGATCATCCTGCGGATCACCGACTGGTTCCTGGTGCTGCCGTCGCTGGTCACCGCGCTGGTGCTGGCCGCGATTCTCGGCGGCAGTACGGCGACCATCATCGTCGCGATCGGGGTGACGTCCTGGCCGTCGACGGCCCGGTTGATCCGTGCCCAGACGTTGGCTGTGGAAGCACGCCCGTACATCGAACGGTCCCTCGCCCTCGGCGCCGGGCACTGGCACATCACCACCCGGCACGTGCTGCCCAATGTCGCACCGCTGCTATTGGCAAGTACGACGCTCGAGGTGGCGAGTGCGATCGTCACCGAGTCGACGCTCGCGTTCCTCGGGGTGAGTGCGAACAAGACCTCCTGGGGGACGATGTTGCGCGGGTCGTACGACTGGGGTGCGGCCACCGCGGGTGCGTGGTGGTACATCCTCGTGCCGGGTCTGTGCATCGTGATCGTGGTGATGGCGTTCACGTTGTGCGGACGGGCGCTGGAGAGTGTGCTCAATCCCCGGTTGCGGACGAGGACGGCGTGATGGCTCTGCTCGAGTTGGACGACCTGTCCGTCACCTACCGGATCGCGGCCGGCGACGTTCCCGCCGTACGGGGTGTATCGCTGTCGATTGAAGCCGGTGAGGCCGTCGGGCTGGCGGGGGAGTCGGGGTCGGGGAAATCGTCCATCGCGATGGCGTTGCTGCGGCTGCTGCCGCGGTCAGCTCGTCTCGAGGGGCGCGCTTTGCTGAACGGCGAGGATGTCCTGACCATGAACTGGGGACGGTTGCGCGCGGTCCGGTGGTCCGAGGCGTCGATCGTGTTCCAGGGTGCGCAGCACGGGCTCAACCCCGTGCAGCGGATCGGGGACCAGATCGCCGAGCCGTTGCTCGTGCACCGGTTGGCTTCGCCTGCGGAGACTTCGGTGCGAGTGCGGGAGTTGCTGGAGCAGGTCGGGTTGCCGACCTGGCGGGCGCGGAGCTATCCGCACGAGCTCAGTGGTGGCCAACGGCAACGAGTCATGATCGCGATGGCGCTGGCCTGCTCGCCCCGGTTGATCATCGCGGACGAGCCGACCACCGCGCTGGACCTGATGGTGCAGGCGCAGGTGCTGACGCTGATCCGGCAGTTGATCGCCGAGAACGACATCTCGCTGCTGATGATCTCGCACGATCTGTCCGTGCTCGCCGATGTGTGCGACCGGCTGGCCGTGATGTACGCCGGTCGGTTGGTCGAGGCCGGTCCTTCGGCCGGGGACTTCCAGCATCCGTACAGTAAGGCGCTCGCGGCGGCGTTCCCGACCGTGGGCGATCCGAGGTCGCGGTTGGCGCCGCGCGGGCTGGCAGGTGATCCACCGGATCCTCAGCAGTTGCCTGGTGGGTGCTCGTTCCATCCGCGGTGTCCGGTCGCGCTGGAGTCGTGTTCGACAGCTGCCGTCGAGCTGCGCCCGGCGGGTCAGGGTCGTACTGCGGCCTGCGTTCTGGTGGGGGCGGGAACTTGCTAGAGGCAATTGATGTTGCGGTCGAGTTCGCGTCGCGCGGTCGGCGGGCGCGGGCGGTGGACGGCGTCAACCTGTCCGTCGGTGCGGGCGAGATCGTCGCACTGGTCGGCGAATCCGGCTGCGGCAAGACCACCCTCGCCCGGACCTTGCTCGGCCTCGAACGCCCGACGTCCGGTCAGGTCTCGTACGACGGGACGCCGCTGAGCTACACCGGACGTGGCCTGCGTGCGTTCCGCCGGCAGGTCCAGCTGGTGTTGCAGGACCCGATGGGCTCGCTGAATCCACGGCAGACCGTCTACGAGGCGGTTGCCGAGGGCCCGCGGATCCACGGTCTGCCGGATGAGGAGGCGGTGGTCACGTCCGCCTTGTCCCGTGCGGGATTGAGGCCACCAGAGCGGTTCTTCCTGCGGTATCCGCATGAGCTGTCGGGCGGTCAGCGGCAGCGCGTCGTGATCGCCGGCGCGTTGGCGTTGAACCCGAAGGTGCTGATCGCCGACGAACCGGTCGCCTCGCTGGACGCGTCGGTGCGTGGCGAGATCCTCGCGTTGCTGCTGCGGTTGCGCGACGAACTCGGTCTGGCCGCGCTGGTGGTGACGCACGATCTCGGGCTGGCCTGGAACATCGCGGACCGGGTCGCGGTCATGTACCTCGGCCGGATCGTCGAGTCCGGGCCGACGGAGGAGGTGCTGACGAATCCGCAGCACCCGTATACGCAGGCGTTGCTGTCGGTCCTGCCGGAGTCCCCGCAGCGAATCGTGTTGAGCGGTGAGCCGCCTGACCCGACCCGCATCCCCACCGGCTGTCGCTTCCACCCCCGCTGTCAGCTGGTAGCCGCCGGCCAAGGCACCGACGCCTGCTTCTCCGGTCCCCTCTCGATCCTCCCCGCGCAAGCCGACTCCCAAGTCGCCTGCCACCTAGCCCCAGTCCGCACATCCACCTGAGCCCCGCGCCCATCCGCCGTACCTACCCGCCCGCCCCGTCCCCCGACGGCCATTTGAGCGGATAACCCCTGAACTTGCCGGTTCTCCCTCGCGAATACGCGGGGAGAACCGGCAACTCGAGCGGATAACCCCTGAAATTGGTGCGGGAGCTAGACCTCGGGGTCGTCGTCTTCGGGGTCCTCGTCGGCGTCGGCGATGGCCCATTTCAGCTGGAACTCGACCTCTTCCTCGCTGTCGCCGCGCTCGTGCTCGACGCTGATCCGGGCGTTCTTGGGGACGGTGAACCGCTCGCCGGCGATCTGGATCCGGAACGGCTTGCCGGCCTCCAGCGCGTCCGCCAGTCGCCGCAGCTTGGCCGCGAAGTCGGCGACCGAGTAGTCCTTCTCGACATCTCTTTCACTCATGCGGCCCATGCAATCAGGCGAAAGGTCCTTCTACCTGTTGACAATAGTTAACGAGAAGTAGAACTATTGCGGCATGGTGGAAGATCAGGTCGATCGGTTCTTCGAAGTCCTGGCTGATCCGACCCGGCGTCAGGTCGTGCGACTGCTCGGCGAAGGCCCGCAGCGCGCCGGTCAGTTGGCCGCCGCGACCGGTTCGTCGTCACCCGCGATGAGCCGGCACCTGCGGATCCTACTGTCGGCCGGGCTGGTCGCCGACGAGCGCGGGCCCGACGACGCGCGGGTGCGGATCTTCCGGCTGAACCCCGAGCCCGTGGTCGCCGTCCAGGCCTGGCTGGATCAGGTGCAGGCCCACTGGCGAGACCAGTTGGGCTCGTTCAAACGACACGTCGAGCAGAAGGAGTCATCGTGACCAAGGAGCCCTTACCGCGATCGGCCACCGTGTCCGTCGAGGTCGCCGTCGATCCACCGACCGCGTTCCGCATCTTCACCGACGAGATCGACCTGTGGTGGGTGCGCAGCCCGATCAACTTCTGGGACTCCGCCCGGGCGATCGAGGTGCGGATCGAGCCGGGTGTCGGCGGCCGCATTCTGGAGGTCTACCGGAAGGTCCCCGAGGACGCCCTCGAGCGCGGGGTGATCACCGCCTGGGAACCCGGCGAACTGCTCGAGTACCGCAGCTCGGTCGACGACACCGAGACCCGGATCACGTTCGACCCGGTCGGCGACGGCACTCGCGTGACCGTCGTTGAATCTCTGGTCGACGGTGGCACCAGGGCCGACTACTCTTGGCAGAACGTCCTGCGCTGGTTCCCCGCCTGGATCGGCCGCCGCGAGACCGCGCCGCGCACCCCGCGTGAGCTCGACCGGCTCGCGATCGCCTTGTACTACGAGGATCCGGCCGCCGCGGCCCGCTGGCTGCACACCGTCTTCGGCCTCGACTCCTGGGACAAGATCCCGGTCGAGGGCGAGTCCCCGTCCTGGATCGAGTTGCACGTCGGCTCGGCGGCGATCCTGCTCTTCAAGCGGACCGAGAAGGGAACGGCCGCGGTGGACCACGGCGTCTGGGTGTACGTCGACGACCTCGACGCCCACTTCGCCGATGCCCGGGCCAACGGCGCCAAGATCCTCTCGGAGATCCACCAGTACGGCTACCGGAGCTACGACGCCGAGGACCTCGAAGGCCACCGATGGACCTTCGCCCAGGCCCGCCCGACGATGATGTGAGCCGGTGGATCACGCCACCTCATTGACCGGCGGCCGGATCACGAAGGGTGTCGTCCGCATCGGCGACACGGTCAGGCGGCCGGTCTCGCCGAAATCTCCTTTCACCGCAGAGCTTCTGCGACTGTTCGAGGAGCGAGGGTTCGACAGTGTCCCTCGCTACCTCGGTCAGGACGACGAGGGCCGGGACATCCTCACCTACCTGGACGGCTGGGTTCCGGCCAGGTACGGGCGTTGGACCGATGAGCAGGTCGCCGCGGTCGGCCGGCTGCTGCGCGCGTTCCACGACGCGACCCGCGGCAGCCGGCTCGCCGGCCATCACGACGTGGTCTGCCACCACGATCCCGGCCCAACCAATGTCATCTTCCGCGACGGCGTGCCCGCCGCCCTGATCGACTTCGACTTCGCCGAGCCGGGCGATGTGCTGGAGGATCTCGGGTACGCCTCCTGGACCTGGTGCGTCGCGTCGAAGGTGCCACTCGAAACCCAACCAACACAGGTGAAAGTCCTCGTCGACGCCTACGGCCTCACCGGCGCGCAACGCCACGCCGTCGTAGACGCCATCCTCGAACGCCAGCTCCGCAACGTCCGCTTCTGGACCGAAGCGACCGTCGAGGTGACCGACCAACAACGAGCCGAACGCATCGCCTGGTCCCGCCGCGAGCACGCCTTTACCTCCACAAACCGCGACGCCTTCGAACGGGTGCTTAGAGGCGGCCGGCCTTCTTGAGGGTTAGGTAGGTGTCGGCCAGAGCGGGGGCTATGTGGTCGGGGTCTTCGTCGACGACGGTGACGCCGGCTCGGGTGAGGATGGCGGTGACGCGTTCGCGGTCGAGGCGGGTGCGGGCGGCGGAGGCGGCGCCGTACACCTCGATCAGGTCAGAGCGGGTGGACTCGAGTTCGGTGAGGCGTGGGTCGGCGACGGAGGCCAGCACAATCACGTGGCGGCGCAGCAGCGGGCCGATCACCGGGAGCAGGGACTCCTCGATCACTGCCGGGTCCAGGCCGGTCAGCAGGACGACGAGGGATCGCTGGCCGAGACGTTCGAGCACCTGCGACACGACCACGCGGAAGTCCGTCTGCACCAGTTCGGCCTCGACGTTCGCCAGCGCGTTCACGAACGACGGCAGCACGTCCTCCGGCGCGGGACGTCGTACGTCGGCACGTACCGCGGAATCGCAAGCCAGCAAGGAGACCCGGTCACCGGCGCGGGTTGCCAGCGCGGCCAGCAGCAGGGCCGCGTCCATCGCGTGGTCGAGGCGCGGAGCGTCGCCGACCCGGCCCGCGGACATCCGGCCGGAGTCGATCACGATGGCGACCTGGCGATCGCGCTCGGGCCGCCAGGTCCGCAGTACGACGTTGCCGCGCCGGGCCGTGGCACGCCAGTCGATGCTCCGTACGTCGTCACCCGGCACGTAGTCGCGCAGTGAGTCGAACTCGGTGCCCTGACCCCTGACCATCAAGGCGGTCCGGCCGTCCAGCTCCCGCAACCGGGCCAGCCGCGACGGCAGGTGCTTACGGCTCTTGAACGGCGGCAACGCCCGCACAGTCCACGGCACCTGATGTGACCCCTGGCGGCCGGCGAAGCCGAGCGGACCGATCGACCTGATCGTCACGCGATCCGCCTGCCGGTCACCCCGCCGCGTAGGCAGCAGATGTGTCGTCAGCCGTCGTCGCTCACCCTGTGGCAGGTCCAGCTTGTGCGGCGGATCCTGTACGCCGGCCGACGGCGGCCACGCGTCACGCAGCAACCCCTTGACCCGTCGACCCGGATTCGCAACCAGCAAATGAACTACAGCCGGTTCACCGAGTCGTACGGCGTTGTCGCCCTCACGACTGAGCTGGAGCCGCCGTGGCGAGCCGGCCAGCAGTATGTCGACCAGGCACACCACCAACACGACCGCAACGACCACGCCGACTCCGCTCCAGCTCGGCATGAGCAGAGCAACGAAGACGACGCCGGCGGCGGCCAGCAGACCGGCCCGGCCAGTGAGCACCATCAGCGTGGTACCGGCACCGTGGCCAGCACGCTCTCGAGGACGGCGTCCGCACTCACACCCTCGAGCTCGGCCTCCGGACGCACCTGCACTCGGTGCCGAAGGCAAGGACGCGCCATCGCCTTCACATCGTCCGGAATGACGTAGTCACGCCCGGACAGCCACGCCCAGGCTCTGGCCACGGCCAGCAGCGCAGTAGCCCCTCGCGGCGACACACCGAGCTGCAACGACGGCGACTGCCGCGTCGCCCGGCAGAGGTCCACGACATAGGCCAACACGTCCTCGCGGACGGCAACCCGTCGTACGGCGGCCTGCCCGGCCAGCAGGTCCTCCGGCCCAGCCACCGGCCGCAGACCCGCCGCGGCGAGATCCCGCGGGTCGAAGCCCTGCGCATGCCGAGCCAGTACGGCGATCTCCGCATCGCGCGGCGGGATGTCGAGAGTGACCTTGAGCAGGAACCGGTCGAGCTGGGCCTCCGGCAACGGGTACGTGCCCTCGTACTCGATCGGGTTCTGCGTCGCGGCGACTACGAACGGCGCCGGCAGCATGCGCGGCTCGCCGTCCACGGTGACCTGCCGCTCCTCCATCGCCTCCAGCAGCGCCGCCTGGGTCTTCGGCGGTGTCCGGTTGATCTCGTCGGCCAGCAGGATGTTGGTGAAGACAGGGCCCGGCCGGAACTCGAACTCGCTGCTCTTGGCGTCGTACACCAGCGAGCCGGTGACGTCACCGGGCATCAGGTCCGGGGTGAACTGGACCCGCTTGGTGTCCAGCCGCATCGCCATCGACAACGCCCGCACCATCAGCGTCTTCGCCGTACCGGGGACGCCTTCGAGCAGCACGTGGCCGCGGCAGAGCAGGGCGAGTACCAGCGCCGTCACCGCAGTGTCCTGACCGACCACCGCCTTGCCGATCTCGGTCCGCAGCGCGACCAGCGCCTGCCTGGCCTGGTCGGCGGTGACCTCGGTAGTCGTCACGGGTGTCGTACCTCCTGCGTCAGTACGTCGAGTTCATGGGACAAGGACATCAGGGCGGCGTCGCTGAGGGGTGGAAGGCCGTAGAGGAGTTCGTACAGCATGGCCGGGTCCCGACCGGTGTGTGCGGCAACAGTCGCGACCACCGCGGACGGCTCGGCCCGCCGCGGGATGCCGTGCGCTTTGTGGAGCTTGCCGAGAGCGGACTCACGTAGAGCGGCCGCGGCACGGTCCCGGGCGCGTGAGCGGCGGTAGAGGCGCGCTCTGCCCTCTGTGGTCTCCGCAGCGCGCACGATGACCGGCAGCCGCTCGGCAACCACCGGACCGAGCCGACGACCTCGCCAGAGCGCTACTACGAGTACGGCGAACGCCAGTGCCCAGGCGATGTAGCGGACATCCGGAGGAATCAGCGGCGGAGCGTCCTCGTCTGGCTCGTCGTAGCCGGTGGACTCCCACTGCGGCAGGTACCAGGTCAGGTCCTGGTGGGTGCCGATCAGATTGAGTGCCAGGGCGGCGTTGCCGTCGTCGGCGATCTGGTCGTTGGTGAACGAGCGCTGCGAGCCCACGACGTCGACGATCCGGCCGTCGGTCTCCAACCGGATCACCGTGTTCGTAATGCCGTCTCCATAGCAGGCCTGGGCCGTGGAGGGCGCCGAGTAGGTAGAGCCGCTGACAGTCACAGTGCCGGCCTTTACCGCGGCCGGCAGGTCGCAGTCGGGATCACGGCTGCTGGAGGACAGGATCTGGCCGGTGTCATCGACACCGGGCGCGAGAGCTTCGAGCGCGCGGGAACCAGGGCGGATGAGGATGATGTGGCTCCAGCCCGCGTCAGCGATCCGCTGCCAGTCAGAGCGATCCAGCTGGCCCATCGGACCGATCAGCAAAGTCTTGCCGTCTCCTGGTTCGACTGCGTCGTCCAGCAGTTCAGTGCCGTGCACGGTGACGCCGTGGTTCTCCAGCAGCGCCGCCAGCGCCCGTGCACCACCCTGCTCGGTGGAGTCCGGGCTGAACGGTCCAGAGGTCCGTGCCGCGGTGGCGATCATGATGACGATCGCCACCAGCACGATGACCCCGGTGACGAGCATCGGTGTCCTCAGCACACGCCAACTCTCGCCGGCACTCCGCCCGACCGAAGTGCTCATCCGCGTCCTCGCTTCGCTCCGGGCGCGGATGAGGTACGAGATGCGCTGTGCCTGATGGTGAACTCGCTCCGTTCCTTCACGCGCGCACCAGCACCCGCGCAGTCCGGGCTGCGCCATCAGCTGTGACCACCGCGGCGTACCGCTCTGGTGTCCCGGGACGGTTGCCGTAGACAACCTCAGTGAACGCCAGTGCAGCCGGCTGTAGCGGACCCCGGAGCTCCGGCACCGCCCGTCCAGCGTCCGCCACTACCTCGTACGCCGTCCGGCCGGCCCGCTCGTCCAGGATCGTCCGCTCGGTCAACTCGGCGACACAGGCGCGGAACCGGCTGCGAATAGCGTGCGCGTAGTCACCGGCCGCGGCCTCCTGCTCCGCCTGGGCGCGGTACTCGGCCGCACTACGCGGTCTCGCGGTGTCGAAGACGACCTGCTTCTCCCGGTGGCTCGTGCGGAGCACACCGGCTCGCCAGAGCACCACGACGACGATGAGCACGATCAGTCCGATCAGCATGAACAGACCGGCGTGGCCGCTCGGTGACGACCCGGTCAGGCTGTCCAGCAGGTCGGCGACCCACTCCAGCACCTTGCCGATCGCCCGCTCGATGAGCGAGTCGCCGGACTGCCGGTACGCCGTCTTGGACAGCTCCTTGGCCGCCTCGGCAGCCGCTTCGTCCCGGCCGATGTCGACCGGCGGCTCCAGGATGATCATGCGGTGCCTCCGGGGCGCAGTACGGGCCGCATCCACAGGTCGAGGCCTTCACGTCGTACCCGGAGATCCAGGTAGATCAGGGCCTGGACGGCGGACATGAAGGCCAGACTGGCGATCAGGGTGATCGCGGTCGCCAGCCCAGCGGCCACACCAAGCACGATCGCGGCCACCGTCGCACTGCTGCTGTGGCTGCTGTCGGCCCACGTGCCGACCGTCATCACCAGTGTGGTGACCCCGTACTGCAGGGCGTAGCTGACGATGTTCACCACCAGTCCCGCGAACAGCAGGATGCCGAACACGCGCCAGAACTTGCCCTTCACCAGCTGCCAGGACCGCTTCAGCGCACCCCAGATCCCCACCCTGACAGGGATGTGGAGGCCGATGTCCGGCGCGTGCCTGCCCTCCATCAGGACAACGGTCCCGGCCAGCAACAGGCGGATGCCGAAGATCAGCACCAGCACCGCACCGACCAGCATCATCACGATGGCCACCGCACCGGCCACGTCGGACGAGACCGCCGACTCGGCCCCCGAGTCGATGCCGACCACTGCCAGCCCCCAGCCACCGATGAGGATGATGAACGACAGCGACTGCACCAGCCCGACCGCGCACAGCGCGGGCAAAGCCGGCCGGATCAGCCGCAGCAGCTCCCGCGGCCCGACCCGACGCGCCAGCTGACTCCGAACGGCGGCCAGCGCGATGATCCCGGCCAGCATGCTCGACACCACGCTGAACAGCACCAGTTGGACGCCGTACGTGAGCAGGAGCGCCGCACCGGCCTGCTGGAACGGGTCGTCGGCCCCGAAGAACCCACCGATCCCACCTGGTACGGCGACCTCCGTCAGCACGGCCTGGACGGCGAGCAGGGCGATGGCGGCGAGCACCGGAAGGCCCAGCATGATCGTCTTGTTCTCGGAGATGGTCCGGGCCGCGTTGTCGAGCAGGTCGGCAGGCAGCCAGGGGCGCAGCGGCTCCGCCGCCGGGTCCTCGTGCAGACCGATGTCGTCCACTGGCACCTCCCCTCGTTGAACCGCCGGCCAGTCTGAGCCGTGTAGTCCATAAGTTGTGTCCGGCACGGGCTGTGCACCATGATCACAGCCCAACTCGGGGTCACACGGCGATCCGGCGTGTGCACTACCCGGGGAATGGGACACTATCCGTAGTGCGTACGGTCAGCATCCGCTGGGCGCACAACGATCGGACGGCAAGGAGCAGGGCGTGGCAGACGGTAACCGGACGATGAGGGGTCGCGTTCTCATCGTCGACGACGACACAGCGTTGTCGGAGATGCTCAGCATCGTGCTGCGCAACGAGGGCTACGACACCTATCTGTGCGCAACCGGTGACAAAGCGGTGCCGGCGTTCCGGGAGTTCAAGCCGGATCTCCTGCTGCTCGACCTGATGCTGCCCGGGATGGACGGGATCGACGTCTGCCGGGCGATCCGGGCCGAGTCCGGCGTACCGATCGTGATGCTGACGGCCAAGAGCGACACCGTCGACGTGGTGCTGGGCCTGGAGTCCGGCGCGGACGACTACGTGGTGAAGCCGTTCAAGCCGAAGGAGCTGGTGGCCCGGATCCGGGCCCGGCTGCGCCGGATGGACGAGCCCGGGCCGGAGTCGCTGACCATCGGCGACCTGACCATCGATGTGGCCGGGCACTCGGTGAAGCGGGCCGGTGAGACGATCCAGCTGACCCCGCTGGAGTTCGACCTGCTGGTCTGCCTGGCCTCCAAGCCCTGGCAGGTGTTCACCCGCGAGGTGCTGCTGGAGCAGGTCTGGGGCTACCGGCACGCGGCCGACACCCGGCTGGTCAACGTGCACGTCCAGCGACTGCGCTCCAAGATCGAGAAGGATCCCGAGCACCCGGAGATCGTGGTCACGGTCCGCGGTGTCGGCTACAAGGCGGGTGCGGACTGATCGAGTACGGACGCGACCAAGAGTCGCAGGCGGCCGCCGACGCCCCGGCCGCGCCGGTCGGGCCGGAGCAGCAGCCGGCCCCGCCCGAGCAGGAGACGGCGGAGACCCGCGGGACGGAGCTGGAGCTCACCGCCGCCGTGGCGGACTGGCCTGCCTACCCGCAGCCGCTGTGGCGGACGCACCCGAAGCACTGGCCGGACATCTGGCGCCGGTCCATCCAGGCCCGGATCGTCACCGGCACCCTGCTGATGTCGACCGTCGTCCTGCTCCTGGTCGGCTGGGTGATGATGAGCCAGGTCACCGACGGCGTGCTCGAGTCCCGCCGGAGCAGCGCACAGTCGGAGGCCGTCGCCCAGCTGGCCTCGCTGTCCAACACCATCGACGCCGCCGACCCGAACATCATCAACCAGCAGCTGTCCGAGCTCGTCCTCGGCTCCAATCGCCCCGGCCTGTACGACGTCCTGCTGGTGCCGGCCGACACGTCCACCACCAACGCGATCCGCTACACCGGTCTGGTCGACAGCGACTCGATCCCGACCGAGCTGGCGTCCTCGGTGATGAGCGACGACACCAAGCTCTGGGACACCTACACGGTGATCCACTACCGCGACGGTCCCAGCGTCCCCGGTCTGGTGGTCGGATCCCAGCTGCGGGTCCCGACCGCACCCACCGAGCGGTACGCGGTCTACTTCCTCTTCCCGCTCACCCCGCAGCAGGAGACGCTCGACGTCGTCCAGCGCGCGCTGGTCACCGCGGGTCTACTGCTGGTCGTCCTGCTCGGTGCGGTCGCCTGGCTGGTCACCCGTCAGGTGGTCACCCCGGTCCGGATGGCGCGGCGGATCGCTGAGCGGCTGGCGGCCGGCAAGCTCGAGGAGCGGATGCAGGTCCGCGGCACCGACGACCTGGCCCGGCTGGCGGTCTCCTTCAACAAGATGGCCGGCAACCTGCAACGGCAGATCCGTCGGCTGGAGGAGCTGTCCCGGCTGCAACGCCGATTCGTCTCCGACGTCTCGCACGAGCTGCGCACGCCGCTGACCACGGTCCGGATGGCCGCCGACCTGCTGCACGAGAGCCGGGACCAGTTCGACCCGATCAGCCGGCGCTCGGTCGAGCTGCTGCAGAACGAGCTCAACCGGTTCGAGGAACTGCTCGCCGACCTGCTCGAGATCAGCAGGTTCGACGCGGGCGCGGCCGCCCTCGACCTGGAGGACGTCGATCTGCGCGACATCGTCAACCGGGTGCTGGAGAACCACGAGACCCTGCTGCAGCGCAAGGGCTGTGAGGTCCAGCTCAACATGCCGGAGCCGTGCCGGGCCCAGGTGGACGCGCGCCGGATCGAGCGGATCCTGCGCAACCTGATCGGCAACGCGATCGAGCACAGCGAGGGCCTACCGATCCGGATCAGTACGGCGTACGACGACGACGCGGCGGCCGTCGCGGTCCGCGACCACGGCATCGGCTTCCGGGCCGAGGAGGCCGAGATGGTGTTCAGCCGGTTCTGGCGAGCCGATCCGGCCCGGGCCAGGACCACCGGCGGCACCGGACTCGGCCTGTCCATCGCGCTGGAGGACGCCCGGCTGCACGGCGGCCGGCTGGATGCCTGGGGCTCGCCCGGCGACGGCGCCTACTTCCGGCTCACGCTGCCGCGACGGCCGGACGTCACGCTGTCCGGCTCGCCGCTGCCGGCCCGTCCGGCGGACGCCAGCCGCGTGGTGACGGAGAAGTCCCTGGTCGACGTCGGAGCGCCGTACCAGAAACTGACCGGTGGTGAGGAACGGTGAGGCGGAAGCTGTTCGCGGCGGTCCTGGTGGTCCTGCTGCTGGTCACCGGCTGTGCGACGGTGCCGACCAAGGGCACGATCCGCAGCGGCAGCCGGGAGGGCCTGGCACCGGACTTCGGCGGTGTCGGCGTGGAGGCGAAGCCGCCACGGGACAACACCCCGCCGCTGGCGCTGGTGAACGGGTTCCTCGAGGCGATGTCGGACTCGCGGGCCTTCGACGTGGCCCGGGAGTACATGACCCCGGAGGCGGCGGCGGCCTGGAAGCCGGAGACGCAGACGGTGGTGTACGAGCAGAAGCGTGACGCCGTCACCAGCCTCGGCACCGACCAGGTCCAGCTGAAGGCGCGCAAGATCGCGACCATCGACGAACGGGGGTCGTGGAACCCCGCGAAGGTCGACGAGCCGGTCTCGTTCGTGTTCAAGCTGATCAAGCTCGAAGGCCAGTGGCGGGTCGCGTCGGTGCCGCCGGGCGTGTACCTGGGCAGCAACCAGCTGGACCCGAAGCTTGCCCCGCGCAATCTCTACTTCTTCACGCCGGGCCGGGACATGCTGGTCCCCGACCCGGTCTACCTGCCGGTCAACCTCTCGGCCGGGCAGGCCGCCACCCAGCTGGTCCAGGAGCTGCTCAAGGGCCCGACCAGCCGGCTCGGCAACGGCGTGTACTCGCTGGCGCCACCGGGGACCGGGGTCCAAGTGTCCGTACCGGTCGAGTTCGGCGTGGCGACAGTCGCGCTGAACGACGCGGTCTCCCCGCTGCAGGACACCGAACGCCGGTTGCTCGCAGCCCAGATCGTCTGGACCCTCAACCAGATCAACCTGCGGGTCAAGATCACCGTCCGCGGTGCGCCGCTGCTGCCCGACGATCCGGACGTGCTGCCGTTCTCCAACTTCACCCAGTACGACCCGTCCGTCCCCAACGGCGCCATGACCGACCTGTACGGCGTCCGCGACGGCAAGGTGCAGCGGATCGAAGGGCTGGACGGGGCGTCCGACATCGCGGCGCGACCGCTGAAGAACAGCATGCTGACCGACTACCCGGCCAAGTCGTTCGCGGTGAACCTGCGCGGGGACTCCGGTGCGATCGTCACCACCTACGAGGGTGAGGACGTGGTGGCCACCTCCTGGCTGGACTCCACCGACAAGTCCGACCCGCTCAGGACCATCCCGACCCAGGGCCGGGTGCTGCGGCCGAGTTACGACAACCACGACAATCTCTGGATCCTGGACCGGGCGGACAGCGCCAAACCGCGACTGCGGGTCCGCGACCGCGACGGCAAGGCCGCCGAGGTGGCGACCAGCTTCCACGGTGACGCACCGCTGGTGCTGCGGATGGCACCGGACGGTGTCCGCGCGCTGCTGGTGATGCGGTCGAAGACCACCGGCGACAACTACGTGCAGACCGGGACGATCCAGTCCGTCACCGGCGGCCGGTTGGTGCTCGGGCAGCTCCGCCAGCTCCAGTTGCCGCTCCGCGACATCACCGACGCAGCCTGGAACAAACAAGGCCTCCTGATCGCCGGTACGTCGACCTCCGTCGCCAACGCGCCCTCCGTCGCCAACGCGCCCTGGCTGGTCAACACCGACGGCTCCCGGCTGCAACTGCTTCCCGGCGCTCCGTCCGGGTTCGCGACCGGACTGCTGGCCTCGAACCTGAACAAGGACACCCTTCCGGTGATCAGGGACGTCCAGGGCCACCTGCACTGGCAGACCCGCGACCTCACCTGGGTGAACATGGACGACGACGGGGCACCCATCGACCCGACCTACCCGGGATGAGTTGTCCACAGGGCGGGTGAAGTCTGGTTGCGGGCGGCGGGAATGTCGCGGATCGTTGAGCGGTGCCGGTCCGGGACGCGTTCGTGGATCTCGTGCTGGGTGGACGATGTGCCGGGTGCGAGCGGCCGGGTGTCACTCTCTGTGATGGTTGCCGAGAGCTACTCACCTCGGTGACTCCGTTCCGTGCCTGGCCGGAGCCACGGCCGGCCGGACTACCCCCGCCCACCGCGAGTGCGCCGTACGCGGATGAGCTTCGGAAGCTGATCGTCGCGCACAAGGAGGAAGCCCGGTACGCGCTGGCGCGTCCACTCGGAGCAGTCCTGGCCGCCGCTGTCCGCACCGCTCTCGGCGAGCGCCGAGCCGTCTGGTTGTGTCCCGTTCCGTCCGCACGATCGACCGTCAGGCAGCGCGGGCACGACCCGTTGCGCCGGATCACGCGCGCCGCCGCACGCACCCTGCAGCGGCAGGGGATCGACGCCCGGACGGCTGCTGCGTTGCGAGTCGTACGGCGTCCTGACGACCAGGCCGGGTTGTCCGCTGAGCGCCGTACCGCCAACCTGGTAGGGGCTTTCGCGGCTCGTTCGCGCTGGGCTGAAAGACTGACGGATCAGCCGGTCCTGGTGGTCGACGACGTGATCACCACCGGTTCCACGCTCGCCGAAGCGTGCCGGGCCTTGGAATCCGGGGGGATTCCGGTGCTCGGCTGTGCGGTGCTGGCCGCGACCCGCCGGCACAAGCCGTCTGGTTCATGAGAACTTCCCTACCGGTTTTCGCCGAAGCCGACTAGCGTTGGCCTATGACACCCGCTAGGGCTTGTCGGGCAGGGATGTGGTGCAGGTCCGGATCAGCCGGAATCCTCACCACGGAGTCCGACCGGCTCGAAGGCGGGTGTTCTCGTTTCGGGCGCCCCAACCGCAACCGATACAGCGAGTGACGGGGGTCCGGAGACGTAACAAGAAGTCGCCGATCGATGGAGGTTTCCGTGGACGTCGTTGTCAAGGGTCATCACTGCGAGGTCAGTGACCGCTTCCGGCAGTACGTCGAGGAAAAACTCGAACGGATCGAGAAGGTCGATCACCGGGTACTGCGATGCGAAGTAGAAGTCAGCCAGGAGAAGAACCCGCGACAGCACGATCGGGCGATGCGTGTCGAGCTCACCATGTACACCAAGGGACCGGTGGTCCGCGCCGAAGCAACCGGCGAGACCAAGCAGGCGGCGTTCGACGTCTGCCTGGACCGGCTGCGGGCGCAGGTCCGCAAGGCGGCGGATCGCCGCCGGGTGCACCGCGGTGAGCGGACGCCGGAGGGCCTACGGCACGTGAACGCGAAGCAGCCGCTCAACGGCACCACACCAGTAGTGGAGGAAACAGTCGCCGAGGACGAGGTGGCGACGTACAAGTTCGGATCCCTCACGGTCACCGGCGACGGTCCTCTGGTGATGCGCGAGAAGACCCACACCGCCAAGCCGATGTCCCTGGACCAGGCGCTCTACGAGCTCGAACTGGTCGGACACGACTTCTACCTGTTCGTCGACGCCGACGAGAACCAGCCCAGTGTCGTGTACCGCCGTCGCGGTTACGACTACGGCGTGATCCGTCTGGCCGTCTGACGTTTTCTTTGGTCGTGTGAGGCCGACCGCCGAATCTCGGGAGGAGCACAAAGAACAGGGGCCGGGCTGTGAGCCCGGCCCCTTCTCTGTCCCTGCGAAGGTTCGTCCCTCAGCGCTGCGAGCCTGCGCTGAGGATGCGGCTAACCGTCGATCTGGGCCTGGAGTGCACTCGCGTACGTCGCTACCTCGGCGTAGACACCCGGGTTGCCGGCGTCGGCGCAGCCCACGCCCCAGGAGACGACACCGAACAGGCGGCCGTTGAGGACGAGCGGTCCGCCGGAGTCGCCCTGGCAGGAGTCCTTGCCGCCTTCCTCGTACCCGGCGCAGATCTCGCCGTCGGCGGTGTACCCCTCGCTCGCGTACGCCTGCTCGCAGTACGCGTCACCCAGGACCGGGACGTCGACTTTCTGGAAGGTGTTCGCCGGACCGGTGCCCTCGGTCTCACCCCAGCCGTAAACGACCGATGCCGCTCCGGCCGCGTCCGCCGCCTTGTCGGTCTCCAGCGCCAGCGTCGGTACGCCGTCGAACGGCGTGGTCAGCGTCATCACCGCGACGTCGTGTCCAGCTGCCTGCCCGTACTGCGGGTCGACCCAGATGCTGCTGATCTTCGACTCCTTGCCGGTGGACGTGTCACTCAGCACGTCCCGGCCCTGGATCGCGGTGTAGGTGGACGCCGCCTCCTGCGAGCAGTGCGCCGCGGTGACGATCTTGTTCGCCGCGACCAGCGTCGCGCCGCACCACTCACCGGTCGGGTCGGGCGAGCCGGTGTTCGACAGCTGGATCGCCCAGGGCGTGTCGGCGGTGTGGGCGATGTCGCCGCCGACGATCCGGGTCTTGGGTCCGTCGGGTGTCTGCGCGGCCGTTGCGGAGCCCGCCAAAGCCACCGCACCGAGGGACGCCACGATGAGCACACCGGCCGCCAGGGCGGCACGGATCAACTGCAATCTTCCTGTCATGCCTCACTCCAGGTTGATAGGGGCCACACGGGCGGCGTGGCCTCTTTGGAGGGTCTCCCGAACACCGTGTGTAGCGCACCTCCCACTTGCGGTAACTCCCGAGTTATGGCCTCGGCGCGCATTACAGTGCGGCCGTGCACCCTCAGCCCTCGGCGCAGGCCCGAACCGACTGGAAGACGGTGTTCCAGAAGCTGGGTGGCGCGGTGATCCCGCGCGTGGTCAACCTCAACGAGGCACCGGCCGGGGTGCTGTCGGCTCTGCCCGGACTGAACTTCCGGATCGCGGCTGCCATCGTGGCGAGCCGGGTCCAGGCCGGCCGCTTCCGGTCCGTCGAGGAGTTGTGGTCCCGTGGGCTCCTGCCTGTCCCGCCGGGTCCGGAGCTGCTCGAACGGCTCGTGGTGACCGCCGTGCAGGATCGGCGCTGAATAATGTCGGAGGCGCCCGGCAGAATTCGTGACGTGACCACACAGGTGTTGTCGACGGCTCAGGCGCGGCGCGTCGCGCTGGCGGCGCAAGGCTTCATGGACCCGCGACCGAAGGGTGTGCCCGACGCCCGGGCACTGTCGCGTGTGCTCGGCCGCATCGGCCTGATCCAGATCGACTCGGTGAACGTGCTGAGCCGGGCCCAGTATCTGCCGCTCTACTCCCGCCTGGGTCCGTACCCGCGCGACCTGCTCGACCGCGCCGCCGGGAAGGCACCACGCCGCCTGGTCGAGTACTGGGCCCACGAGGCCTCCCTGATCCCGGTCGAGACGCACGCGCTGATGCGCTGGCGGATGGCCCGCGCGACCACCGAGGCGTGGGGCGGCCCGCGCTCGATCGCCAAGGAGCGTCCGGATCTGCTCAAGCAGGTGCTCGCCGACGTCCGCAACCACGGCCCGCTGACCGCTCGCCAGATCGACGACGACGTTGAGCGGTCGAAGGAGAACTGGGGCTGGAACTGGTCGGATGTGAAACGAGCTCTCGAGTTCCTCTTCTTCGCCGGTGAAATCACGGTGGCCCGCCGCAACCAGCAGTTCGAGCGGATGTACGACGTACCGGAGCGGGTGCTGCCCAGCGCCGTACTGGAGACTCCGACGCCGTCCGTGGCGGAGGCGCATCGGGGGCTGGTGTCGATCGCGGCGAAGGCGCACGGGGTGGCGACCGCGCAGTGCCTGAGGGACTACTTCCGGACCGAGCCGGCGCAGACCGTGCAGGCGATCCAGGAGCTGGTCGAGGACGGCGAGCTGATCCCGGTCGGGATCGACGGGTGGAAGCGGCCGGCCTATCTGCACCGGGACGCGCGGCTGCCGCGGCGGGTGAACACGCGGGCGCTGGTCAGCCCGTTCGACTCGCTGGTCTTCGAGCGGACCCGGACCGAGGTGCTGTTCGACTTCCGGTACCGGATCGAGATCTACGTCCCGGCGGAGAAACGCATCCACGGGTACTACGTGCTGCCCTTCCTGCTCGGGGACCGCCTGGTCGCCCGGGTGGACCTGAAGTCGGACCGGGCCGCCGGGGTCCTGCTGGTCCAGTCGGCCCACGCCGAGCCGAAGGCGCCGGTCGAGGCCGCGGACGAGCTGGCCGCCGAGCTGGTCCAGCTGGCCGGGTTCCTGGGGCTGGACCAGGTCCGGGTAGTCGGCGGCGGTGATCTCTCACCTGCGCTGAGTGACGCCCTGCGCGGTTCCTGACCGGTCAGACGGAACTTTTCTCAGCGCTGGATCGTGGGTCGGATAGGCCCCGCGGCACGCATAGGGGCGTGGCTTGGCACACCTTGCCCCGTACCATGGGTGACGCGCGCCCGCCCAGGGGTGGATCGTGCCCTGTCGGCGTCGGCCGCATCAAAGGCTTCAGCAGCAAGGAGAGAACTCCCCACCATGAAGGTGATCGACAAGGTCCTGCGGATCGGCGAGGGCAAGATCCTGCGCCAGCTCCAGGGCATCGCGAAGATGGTCAACTCGATCGAGGACGACTTCGTCGGCATGTCCGACGAGGAGTTGCGCGGTCAGACCGCGGAGTTCAAGCAGCGGTACGAGAACGGGGAGTCGCTCGACGCGCTGCTGCCGGAGGCGTTCGCGGTCGTCCGGGAGGCGGCCAAGCGGACCCTGCACCAGCGGCACTACGACGTCCAGATCATGGGCGGCGCCGCGCTGCACCTGGGCAACATCGCCGAGATGAAGACCGGTGAGGGCAAGACCCTGGTCGGGACGCTGCCGACGTACCTGAACGCGCTGTCCGGCAAGGGCGTGCACGTGGTCACGGTGAACGACTACCTGGCCAAGTTCCAGGCCGAGTGGATGGGCCGGGTGTACCACTTCCTCGGCCTCGACTACGGCGTGATCCTGCCGGAGATGTCGCCGGCCGAGCGCCGGGTCGCGTACAGCAAGGACATCACCTACGGCACGAACAACGAGTTCGGCTTCGACTACCTGCGCGACAACATGGCGCAGAGCATCGAGGACTGCGTCCAGCGCGAGCACAACTACGCGATCGTGGACGAGGTGGACTCGATCCTGGTCGACGAGGCCCGGACCCCGCTGATCATCTCCGGCCCGGCCGAGGACTCGCAGCGCTGGTACGTCGAGATGGCGAAGATCGCGAACTCGCTGAAGCCGCGGGTCGCCGACGACAAGGTGCCGGAGGAGCAGCGTCCGGTGGCCGACTACGAGGTGGACGAGAAGAAGCGCACCGTCGCCATCCTCGAGCGCGGGATCGAGAAGGTCGAGGACCGGCTCGGGATCGACAACCTGTACGAGTCGGCCAACACCCCGCTGATCAGCTACCTGAACAACGCGCTGAAGGCCAAGGACCTGTTCCGCAAGGACAAGGACTACGTGGTCGTCGACAACGAGGTGCTGATCGTCGACGAGCACACCGGCCGGACGCTGCACGGCCGCCGCTACAACGAGGGACTCCACCAGGCGATCGAGGCCAAGGAAGGCGTCGAGATCAAGGAGGAGTACCAGACCCTGGCGACCATCACGCTGCAGAACTACTTCCGCCTCTACGAGAAGCTGGCCGGCATGACCGGTACGGCGATGACGGAGGCGGCCGAGTTCCAGAAGATCTACGGTCTGGGCGTCGTCCCGATCCCGACCAACAAGCCGATGATCCGCGCCGACGAGCGCGACCTGATCTTCCGCACCGAGGACGCCAAGTTCGACGCGGTGGTCAAGGACATCGTCGAGGTGCACAGCACCGGTCAGCCGATCCTGGTCGGCACCACCAGCGTGGAAAAGTCCGAGCGGCTGTCCGCCCAGCTGCGCAAGGAGAACATCGCGCACGAGGTGCTGAACGCGAAGCAGCACGCGCGGGAGGCGGCGATCGTGGCCGAGGCCGGCCGCAAGGGCGCGGTCACGGTGGCCACCAACATGGCCGGCCGCGGTACCGACATCATCCTCGGTGGTAACCCCGAGCACCTGGCCGACAAGGACCTGCGCGCCCGCGGTATCGACCCGGCCGAGTCGCCGGAGGAGTACGAGGCGCAGTACCCGTCGGTCCTGGAGCAGTTCGAGAAGCAGGTGAAGGACGAGCAGGAGGAGGTCACCGAGGCCGGTGGCCTGTACGTGCTCGGCACCGAGCGGCACGAGTCCCGCCGGATCGACAACCAGTTGCGCGGCCGGTCGGGCCGGCAGGGCGACCCGGGTAAGTCCCGGTTCTACCTGTCTCTGGAGGACGACCTGATGCGGCTGTTCAAGCGCGAGATGGTCGACTGGGCGATGTCGCGGAACAACGACGACAGCCAGCCGCTGGAGAACAAGGTCGTCACCAAGGCGATCGCGTCGGCACAGTCCCAGGTCGAGGCGCAGAACTTCGAGACCCGGAAGAACATCCTCAAGTACGACGACGTGATGAACCGGCAGCGGCACGTCGTGTACGACGAGCGCCGCCGCGTCCTCGAGGGCGCCGATCTGCGCGACCAGGTCGAGGACATGCTCGAGGAGACCGTCACCGGCTACGTGCAGGGTGCGACCGCGGACGGGTTTGCCGAGGACTGGGACCTGGACGCCCTGTTCACCGCGACGAAGACGCTGTACTCGACCGAGCTGACCGAGGAGCAGCTGATCGAGGAGGCCGGCGGCGACAAGGCCGGCCTGACCCAGGACTTCCTGGTCGAGGCGTTCAACGCCGACGCCAAGGCGGCGTACGCCCGGCGCGAGGAGCACCTCGGCACCGAGGCGATGCGTGAGCTGGAGCGCCGGGTGGTGCTCAGCGTGCTGGACCGCAAGTGGCGCGAGCACCTGTACGAGATGGACTACCTGCGCGAGGGCATCGGCCTGCGCGCGATGGCACAGCGCGACCCGCTGGTCGAGTACCAGCGCGAGGGCTACGACATGTTCGCCGCGATGATGGAGTCGATCAAGGAGGAGTCGGTCGCGTTCATCTTCAACGTCGAGGTCGACGTCGAGGCGATGCGGGCCGAGATGGAGCTCGCCGCCGAGGCCGAGGCGGCCGACTCCGACGAGGGCGTCGTGGGCCGCCGGGTCGAGGACATCCTCACGCCGGGTGCGCCGGTGGCGGAGTTCCCGGGCCGGCTCCAGGACGAGGGTCGGCCGCAGGACACGCCGCGTCCGCGGGACACCCCGCGGCTGCGCGCCAAGGGCCTGACCGGTGACAGTCGCCCGCAGCGGCTGTCGTACTCGGCGCCGACGATCGACGGCGACGACGAGGTCGCGGTCCGCCAGGACGGGGGGACCGACGACGGCCTGCAGTACGCCGGTACGCCGCGCAACGTGGCCTGCCCGTGTGGCTCCGGCAAGAAGTACAAGCGCTGCCACGGCGACCCGCAGTCGGACGTCTACAAGTTCTGAGCCACTCCACCAACGGCCGGCCCGCTCGCGGGGCCGGCCGTTGTGTGTGTCTGCCCGCCTGTGATGCCCTTGATCCATGTGGCTGACGGAGAAGTTCGGGTTGTCCGTTCCGGTGGTGGGTGCACCGATGGCGAATGTGAGCGGAGGCAGGCTGACCGCCGCGATCTCGGCGGCCGGCGGACTGGGGATGCTCGGCGCCGGCTCCGGCGTCAGCGCTGACTGGATCCGCACCGAGGGTGCGGTCGCCGCGGAGAGCGGCAAGCCGTACGGCGTCGGCCTGATGGCCTGGTCGGTCAAGGACCGCCCCGAGCACCTCGAGGCCGTCCTCGAGCTGAAGCCGGCCCTCGTCTCGCTCAGCTTCGGCGACTATGCGCCGTACGTCGCGACGCTGCAGAAGGAAGGCATCGTCGTCGCCATGCAGGCCGGCACGGTCGCCGATGCGCGGGAGGCGATCGACGTCGGTGTGGACGTGATCGTCGCGCGTGGCGCCGAAGCCGGTGGACATGGCCGCAACGCGGTCGCCACCCTCCCGTTGCTGCAGGCGATCCTCGATCTCACCGAGATCCCGGTCTTCGCGGCCGGTGGTATCTCGGGTCCGCGCGGGCTGGCCGCCGTACTGGCTGCGGGAGCAGCGGGTGCCTGGATCGGTACGGCGTTCCTCACCTGCACCGAGGCATTGACGCCCGAGCCGGTCCGGCAGCGGGTGATCGAGGCCGACGAGACCGACACCGTGTACGGCACGGTCTTCGACGCCGCCTCGCGGGCCGGCTGGCCGGACGAGTTCGGCGGCCGTGCGCTCCGGAACGCCTTCTTCGACACCTGGGAAGGCCGCGAGGAAGAGCTCAAGACCAAGGACGGCGCGCACGCCGATTACGTTGAAGGTGTCCGTGCCGCCGACCCGGCCCGCATCTCGATCTACGCAGGCCAGGGCGTCGGCGCCCTGACCAACCAACCCACCGCCGCCGAGGTCGTCGACTCCTTCGCCACCTACCGCACCTACCTCCAGGCGGCCCTGTAGACGGGCTTGCTCTTCAGAGCCGTGCATGGGACGCTACCACCATAAGCCCCTAACGGTGGAATCAAGATGCGAACCACACTGGCCATGGTTGCCGCCGAGGTCGGAGTGTCCAAGGCCACGGTCTCGAAGGTCTTGAACGGACGCCCCGACGTCGGCGCGGACACGCGCGTCCGAGTCGAGCGAGCGCTCGCCAACCACGGCTATGTCCCGGTACGGCGGGCGCCGAAGCGAAAGCGGGTCCGGACGGTCAGCCTCGTCTGCGACGACCTGCTCTCGCCGTACACGTCGGAGCTCATGCGGGGAATCGTCTCCGCCGCGACCGAGGCGGAGGTGGACGTAGTGGTCGCGGCCTTGGAGTCTTGGCGCAGAAGGGGTTCTGGAGGTGCCGGGATCCTCGTCGCTGCCTGTGAGGTCAGCGAGAAGCAGGCGAAGGCGCTGGACCGAGCGGGACAGCCGGTGGTGGCGATCGACGCCCTGAAACTCCCGTCGGCCGAGGTGGTCACCGTCGGCTCGACCAACGCGACCGGAGCGATCGAAGCGACCGAGTACCTCCTCCGGCTGGGACACGAGCGCATCGGGTTCGTCGGCGGGCCGGAGACCTCGTCCTGTGGACAAGCCCGCATGCACGGATACCTCGCGGCGATGAGCCAGGCAGGACTCCGCGTCGCCCCCGAGCTCGTCTCACACGGCACTTTCGTCACCGCCACCGGTGTCAGCGAGGGCCGGCGGCTGCTCGCGTTGGAGCAGCCGCCGACCGCCGTCTTCGCCGCCAACGACGCGATCGCCGTCGGCGTGATCGAAGCCGCTCGGCTGCGCGGACTCGCCGTACCCGCCGATCTCAGTGTCGTCGGTTTCGACGACACCGTCCTGGCCGAGTCGTCGACCCCACCGCTGACGACCGTGCGGCAATCCCTCCAGGACCTGGGCGCCTACGCGCTCAAGACCTTGTTGAGCCTGGGGGACGGTGTCACCCCCGGCCTGCGCCATGTCGAGCTGGCGACCGAGTTGGTCATCAGGAGCTCGACCGGAGCGCCAGCTCCAAGTAATTGCCGTGAGCAATGACCAGCTCGTCGCACAGGTCCCAGATTCGCTCGACCGGAAGGGCCACCGCGGTGGCTCCAGCGCCCCGCCGGTCGAGGTGCGCGGTGATCCGGGGCGTCACGCCACGTTCGGTCGCGATGTACGACGCCGCGGCCGCCGCCGTATCGAGTCGCTCCGGATCGATATCGTGCAGCGCGATGTGCACTGGGCCTAGGTCGAGACCGAAGAGATCCGCCAGCAACCCCTGCGTGAAGACGACACCGCCGCCCCGACGAAGACGATCTTGCTCATCGGGACGCACTCTCCACTGCGAGGTCCCAGTCCGCCTGCGCGGTGGTCCCGCCTGCGGCCCGGGTGGACAGCGAGCCGCACGCGGTCGCGACCGCCAGCGCCCGTTCACGACCGCACCCGTTCAATACGGCGGCCACGTAGCCGGCGTCGAAGCTGTCGCCGGCGCCCACCGCGTCAACCGTCTCGACCTTCAAAGCTTTGGCGGTCGTCACCGAGGATCCGTTGTGGGCAAGGGCTCCTTGAGCGCCGTTCTTCACCACGACCAGCGGACCTCGGCGCGCCAGGATCCCGGCGGCGTCGGGGACTGACGGATGACCGGTGAGTGCGCTGGCCTCGGCCGCGTTCGGGAAGAAGAAGTCGGTGACCCGCAGGACCGGGTCGAGCACCATCCGGTCCCAGCGGTCGGCCGGATCGTCGTTCGGATCGAGGGACGTGGTCGCCTTCGCGCCCTTCGCCTCCTTGAACAGCGCGGCCAGCGAGGCCGCCAACTGAGGGAGCAGATAGAAGGATGCCGCGTGGACATGCCGCACTGACCTGAGCAGCGACCGCGGTACGTCGTCTGCGCTGATCAAGGGCATACAGCCAGGCGACGTCAGGATCGCGCGATCGTCGCCGGAGGTGAGAATCGTGGTCAGCGGAGTCGACGAGTCGCGGTCGACGGTGATCGCGTCCACGTTCACTCCGCGGTCCGAAAGCGCCGTACGCACGAAAGCACCGGCCGGGTCGTCGCCGACGCGGCCCGCGAAGGCGACGCTCAGCCCGAGCCGGGCCGCACCGCACGCCATGATCGCGGCCGAGCCGCCGAGCACGAGCGATCCGTGCTGGACCAGGCGCTCACGTTGCCCGAAGGCGACCGGCTGGTCGACGGGTCCGATGACGACATCAGGATTGACGTCACCGATCACTAGCAGGTCGAAATTCATGTATCAGCCTTTGAGTCCGGTGGAGGCGAGTGAGCGGATGAAGGCCTTTTGGGCCAGTAGGAATCCCAGCAGGACCGGTAAGACGGTGATGACGTTGCCGGCCATCACTGCGGCCCACTGGGTGTGGTGCTGGCCCTGGAAGGCGTTCACGTAGCAGATGTTGTAGAGCCCGGCGGCGGGTGCCGCCGTCCGATCGCGACTGAGAGCACGACGGGTGAGCGGGCGAGTGTCGGACACGATTGCTCCATCGGTCCCGGGGACGCGACCCCGCCTCGGGCTCACACCACGCCCTGGCGCCTGGAAACCGGACTCCGGATGCGCTGATCCGCTACCGGCTGGGTGCGTCACTGCCGGCCCAGTCAAGCCCTCGGGCCGGTGCGGCGTCAAGCGATCAGCTGCAAACGAGTGCGCGCAAACGCCCGGAGATTGCGGTACTGCGCACTGCGCCAGATCTTGACGTGCGACGTTTTAACCGGTTTAGTGACTGTTTAAACCGGTTTAAACCACCGTCAAGCGAGGTCTGATGAGCAAACAGCGGCCGACGATCGCCGATGTGGCGACGCGGGCCGGGGTGTCCAAGGGCGCGGTGTCGTTCGCGCTGAACGGACGGCCCGGCCTGGCGAGTGCGACCGTGGACAAGATCCTCGCCGCGGCCGACGAACTGGGCTGGCGGCCGAGCAACCGGGCCCGGTCCTTGTCGGTCTCGAAAGCATTCGCCCTCGGTCTGGTGATCACCCGCGACCCGGCCGTGCTGTCGTCGGACCCGTTCTTCCCGGCCTTCATCGCGGGGGTCGAGAGCGTCCTGTCCGCCCGCGGGCAGGCTCTGGTCCTCCAGGTCGTCACCGCCGGCGAGGACGAGGAGGCGGGCTATCGGCGACTGGCGCAGGACACCCGCGTCGACGGCGTCTTCCTGTCCGACCTCCGGCACGACGATCCCCGGATCGACCTGCTGGTCGAGCTCGGTCTGCCCGCCGTCACCCTGAACCGGCCCGACGGCACGTCGCCGTTCCCGGCCGTCATCCTGGACGACCGGCCCGGGACGATCGCGGTCGTCGAGCACCTGCTGTCACTCGGTCATCGCCGGATCGCGCACGTCGCGGGCCCACCCGCGTTCGTGCACGCGACGGCCCGGTCAGATGCCTTCATGGCGACGCTGGCCGCCGCCGGGATCGCGCCGGCGGCGGTCGAGACCAGCGACTTCACCGCCGCGGGCGGGATCGAGGCGACCAAACGACTGCTGGCGCTGCCGCAGCCGCCGACTGCGATCGTCTATGCGAACGACCGGATGGCGATCGCCGGCCTCGGCGCCGCCCAGGCGACCGGACTGACCGTTCCGGACGACCTGAGCATCGCCGGCTTCGACGACAGCGAACTTGCCGAGTACGTCCACCCCGGCCTGACCACCGTGCGCGCCGACCCGTTCCGCTTCGGCGAGGCGGCCGCCCAGACCCTCAACCAGGTCGTCGACGGTGCGGCCGACGTACCCGATGTCGAACTGCCACCCGCGCAGCTCGTCGTCCGCAACTCCACCGCCGCCGTACCCCGTGTCTAGCGCTTCCCCTGGCGCACTTGGAGGAATCATGAAACTGCAAGCTGGACTGCTGGCCCTGGTGCTGGCCGGCTCACTCGCCGCGTGTGGTGACAGTGGCGACAGCTCTGGTGGCGCCGACGCCGCGGCCAAGGCCACCGGACCGATCACCATCTGGTACTCGAACAATGCCGAGGAAGTGACCTGGGCCAAGCAGATGGTCGCGGCCTGGAACACGGCCCATGCGGACCAGAAGATCACTGGCCAG
>NZ_SLWN01000020.1 GCF_004342025.1 Kribbella steppae
CCGCTAACCCTGCCAGCCAGTCCCAGACCAGCTACCCCAAGACTCACAGCGCATATCAGTCTGACCGCGCGTCGCCAACGACACGCTCACCACCACACCCCGCCGACGAAGCCACGAGGCGCCCGCCCCGGAACAACCGGGACGGGCGCCTCACCCTGCCCCTTGACAGGAAGCCACTCCATATCAGTTGTCCCACCGGGGGAGTTGGTCGTCCGGGTCCTCGTCCGGCTGGTCCGGGTTGGAGGCCGGCTGCGACAGCGGTGAATCGTCATCGGGGCGGGTGCCGACGGTGGTTTCCTCTTCGATGGTCGGGTCGACCAGGTCCGGCATCTCCGGATCCGGGTTGTCCGGGTTCCGGGATTCACCCGGTCCGACCGGCACCGGTGGGATCGGATTCGTGCTCATGGCACCTCCTGGATGATGAGATTCTTTCCGGTACCCAGGGGCCGACAACCGCACGCGGTGCGAGGTTCCTGGTCAATTCGAGTTATCGCTAACGCTCTGTCATTCGGCGGTTGTATGGTGGCCCTTGGTTGAGTAGCCAGCCCCCCGACGCTGGTTGCCGTGTCCCTGCGAGGGCGACGATGACCGAGCTCCAGCACCACCCCAGCGCAGTACGCCGCCATCCCGTGACCGCCCCTGTCCAGAAGTCAGATGCCATGTCTGTAGCCACTTCTCCGGCCCGGCCCGTCGCCGTCCAGGTCCGCATCGGCGGTCGCTGGATCGCGGGTCAGGAAGTCGGTCGCCGTACCGGCGCCGCCGGTGCCGACGAGGTTCTCGTCAGCCACCACGGCCACCTGGTCTGGGTCGACCACCAGTCCGTCCGCAGCTCCTGAGCTACGGAAAGCCCTTACACACAAGGGCTTTCAGCAAAGTGTTTTCGCAACCAGGCTGCCGATCTCAGTCGCGGAGTCGGACTGAGCCGGGTCGAACAACGTCCTGGTGAGGGCGAATGTGACGCCTGACCGCGTATCGGCCCAGGCGGCGCTCCCGCCCATGCCCGGCATGCCGATCGTGGTCGGACTCTCCTTGTCCGTCGACCCGAGCCGCCCGATCCCATAGCCCATCGCCCATGTGGCGTGGTTGCCCAGCAGTTCGTCCTGCCCGGTGAAGACAGGGCCGGTGATCTCCGCGACCCGCTCCGGCCGGATCAGCCGGACACCGTCCACCTCACCGATCAAAGCGGCGTACAGCTTGGCGATGCCGCGTGCGGTCAGGACGCCGGCGGACGGAGTCTCGGCGGCGAGGTGTTCAGGGCTGTTGCACATCGCGGCCCGAGGCATGATCGCGGCCGGCGTGACCTTGGCGAACATCCCGGCCAGCATCGCGATCGTGTCCTCGATCCCTTCCGGCTCGACCAGGGTGGCCACCCGGTGCTGCTGGTCCGGCGGCACGCTGAAGTAGACCTCGTCCGCGATTCCGAGTGGTTCCGCGATCTCCCGCAGTACGTCGGAGATCGTTCGGCCGGTCGCGCGTCGGACGATCTCGCCGACCAGGTAGCCGAAGGTCTCGGCGTGGTACGTCGTCTTCTTGCCGGGCTCCCACCACGGCTCGGCCGATGCCAGGTACGACGTGATCTTCGCCCAGTCGTGCAGGTCCTCGACCGTGGTGTCGGGCGCGAGTGCCGGCAGGCCGATCGAGTGGGTCAGGACGTGGCGCAAGGTCGCCTTGTCCTTGCCGTGCGCGGCGAACTCGGGCCAGATGCCCGCGATCGGAGCGTCGTACTCGAGGATGCCGCGGTCGACCAAGGTGTTCGCCACCGTCGCCGTCGCGCCTTTGCCGGTGGAAGCGCTGTAGAAGAGGGTGTCCGAGGTGATCCTGGTGCCGGCGACGGCGTCGACGACCACTTCGCCGTGCTGATAGACGGCGACTTGGAGGCCGAGCTCGCTGCCGGCCAGTTCGTCGAGTCGGTCCTGCACCTGGTCCTGGAGGTTCGTCACGTTGGTCTTCCTGTCTCTGTCGGGGGACCTTCACGAACGGGTCGGAGCCGAGCCTGCGGTTTTGACACGGCTTCGTTCCGTACGCTCATCCCGTGGAACTGCGGCAGTTGGAGTACTTCGTGGCGGTGGCGCACGAGCGCAGCTTCACGCTGGCGGCTCGACGGCTGCACGTGGTGCAGAGTGCGGTGAGTGCCGCGATCGCCGCACTGGAACGGGATCTCAAGGTCACGCTGTTCGAGCGCAGCGCGCAGCGGGTGGTGCTGACAGAGGCCGGTACGGCGCTTCTGCCGGAAGCGCTGGCGGTGATGGACGCCGTCCAGGGTGCTCGTGACGTCGTCGACGAACTCGGCGCGGGGATTCGCGGTTCCGTCCGGGTCGGGCTGCTGCCGGGCCTCGGGCTGGTCGACCTGCCGGCGGCGGCCGGTGAGTTCCGGCGGCGGTACCCGAACGTCGAGCTGCAACTGCGGGTCGAACCCGAAGGCTCGGCCGGTGTCATCGTCGGCCTGCGCAACGGCGACATCGATATCGGCTTCCTCGGCATCGCGGCCGGTAGTGCACCCCGCGAACTGACTACGTGGGAGTTGCTCAGAGTCCCGCAGGTGCTGGCGGTTCCGGTCGGGCATCGGCTGGCCCGTCGGCGGTCGGTGACTCTCGGGGATCTGGCCGACGAAGCGTTCGTGGACTTCCCGCCCGGCTTCGGCACCCGGTCGATGATCGACCAGAAGTTCGAGGCGGCCGGGCTCGAACGGCAGGTCGTGGTCGAGGCGCTCGGCATCGAGAACGGCGTCCAGTTCGTCACCCACGGCGTCGGCCTCGGCATCCTGCCCGGGTACGCCGTCCAGGGCATCGACGCGATCCGCGTGGTCCGGATCGCCGACGAGTCGTTCCAGTGGTCGCTCTACATGGCCACGCTGAAGAAGCGGAAACCGACCGCTGCGCTCCGCGCCCTGCTCGGCCTGGTCAGCACCCATCTCCGGCAGCCGCCAGGGACCGAACTCGGTGGGGACTTGGATCAACAGACTTGATCCACCCATCGACTTGAGTCGTTGGACTTGATCCATCACCCGCCGCAAGATCTTGGTGTCAGCACGAAACACCACGATCTGAAGGAGCAGGGCGATGACCGAGAACAACACCACCGACCGGGTCGCGATCGTCACCGGCGGTTCGAGCGGAATCGGCCGCCAGGCCGCGACCCGGCTGGGCCAGGACGGCTACGCGGTGGTGATCGGGTACGCCGGGAACCAGGCCGCGGCCGAGGAAGCCGTCAAGGAGGTCGAGCAGGCCGGCGGCAAGGCGATCGCGGTCCAGGCCGACGTCGCCGACGAGACCGCGGTGGCCGCCCTGTTCGACCGGGCCGAGCAGGAGTTCGGCGGTATCGACGTGGTCGTGAACGCGGCCGGGATCATGCCGCTGGCGCCGCTGGCCGACCTCGACCTCGAGGTGTTCGACCGCGTCGTACGGACCAACCTGCGCGGCACGTTCGTGGTCGACCAGCAGGCAGTACGGCGGGTGCGCGAAGGCGGCGCGATCGTAAACGTGTCCAGCTCCCTGACCAAGCTGGCCCGGCCGATGTACTCCGCCTACTCCGCTACCAAGGGCGGCGTCGAGGCGATCACGCTGATCCTGGCCCGCGAGCTGCGCGGCCGCGACATCACCGTCAACACCGTCGCCCCCGGCCCGACCGCGACCGCCTTGTTCTTCGAGGGCAAGTCGCAGGAGCTGATCGACCGGATCGCCGCCGAGCCGCCGCTGGAGCGCCTCGGGCAGCCGTCCGACATCGCCGAGATCATCGCCTTCCTGGCCGGTCCGGCCCGCTGGATCAACGGTCAGGTCATCTACGCCAACGGCGGCTCGGCCGCCTGACAACCGCTTGAGCTGAAGGGAAACCATCATGAGCAAGACAGTTCTGATCAGCGGTGCGTCCAGCGGTTTCGGCGCTCTCACCGCCCGCGCCCTCGCCGACGCCGGGCACATCGTGTACGCCGGAATGCGCGACCTGGCCGGCCGGAACGCGACGGCCGCGGCCGACGCCAAGCAGTACGCGAGCGAGCACAAGGTCGACCTCCGCCCGGTCGAGCTCGACATCAGCTCGGACGCCTCCGCGCAGCAGGCCGTCGACACTGTGATCAGCGAGCAGGGGCACCTCGACGTACTGATTCACAACGCCGGGCACATGGTCACCGGGCCGGCCGAGGCCTTCACGCCCGAGCAGCTCGCCGAGCTGTACGACACCAACGTGCTCGGCACGCAGCGGCTGAACCGGGCCGCGTTGCCGAAGCTTCGCGAGCAGCAGGACGGCTTGCTGCTGTGGGTCGGTAGCTCGAGCACCCGCGGCGGCACCCCGCCGTACCTGGCTCCGTACTTCGCGGCGAAGGCGGCGATGGACGCGCTCGCGCAGAGCTACGCGCTGGAGGTGGCGCGGTTCGGGATCGAGAGCGCGATCGTCGTACCGGGTGCGTTCACCCACGGGACCAATCACTTCGCGCACAGTGGCTCGCCGGCCGACGCGGACGTGGTCGCGGCGTACGAGACGAAGTACGCCGGACTGATGGAACAGGTCAGCCAGAAGCTCGCCGAGCTCGAGCCGGAGTGGGCCGACGTCGCCGAGGTGGCGAAGGCGATCGTGACCGTGGTCGACACCGAGAAGGGCCGGCGGCCGTTCCGGGTGCACATCGATCCGTCCGACGACGGCGCGGCCGTGGTGAACGCGGTCGCCGACCGGGTCCGCACCGAACTCCTCCGCCGGATCGGCCTCGAGGACCTGCTCCACCCGGCGGCATGAGGGGTCTGATCGACGTCCACTCGCACTTCCTGCTGCCGGAGTACGTCGCCGCAGCGGAACGGGCCGGGCATCTCCGTCCAGACGGGATGCCCGGCTGGCCCGTGTGGACCGTCCAGAAGCAGCTGGACCTGATGGACCGGAACGAGATCGCCACCGCGCTGCTGTCCGTCTCGTCACCCGGCGTCCACTTCGGTGACGACTTCCGGGCGCAGGTGCTCGCGCGGCGGGTCAACGAGAGTGCTGCCGAGCTGGGCCGCGACCACCCCGGGCGGTTCGGGTTCTTCGCCAGTCTGCCGCTGCCGGATGTCGAGGGAGCACTGGTCGAGCTGGAGTACGCATACGACGTGTTGCACGCGGATGGCGTCGTACTGATGAGCAATGCGGGTGGGCTGTATCCGGGTGAGCCGTCGTGGGAGCCACTGTGGCGGGCGCTGAACGACCGGTCGGCCGTGGTGCTGTTGCATCCGACGTCGCCGCCGCAGTGGCGTCAGGTGGCGCTGGACCGGCCGCGGCCGATGGTCGAGTTCCTGTTCGACAGCGCTCGGGCGGTCACCGATCTCGCGCTGACGGGGATCTTCACGCGCTACCCGGACATCCAGTTCGTCGTCGCACATGGCGGCGTACTGCCGCTACTCGGCGATCGGCTCGACCACTTCCGCCGTACCTTCGCCCCCGACAGCCTGCCCAGCGTCACGCCGCAGCTGGACAACCTCTGGTACGACGTCGCCGGTACGCCGGACGCGGTCCTGGGGGATCGGGTGCTGTACGGGAGTGACTACTGCTTCACGCCGGCTGACGCGGTCGAGCGGCAGTTCGCGGCCCTGGACGCCCGGTCCGGCGACTGGCGGGAGCGTGTTCGGGCAAACGCGGAACGTCTCGTCGCGGCGCGGGTCGCGTAATAAGGTTGTTGTGTGAACGATGACGGCGCGGGAGTCGCTGACGTCTTCGCGAAACTCGCGCTCGAGTTGCACGAGGAGTCCAGCGTCGAGGAGACGGTCGAGGCCGTCCTGCAGTTCGCCCTGCAGGCGGTTAGCTGCACGCATGCCGGTGTGGCGCTGTCCCACCGCCGCGCGAAACTGGAGACCGTCGCCGTCACGGATCCAGTGGTCGAGCTGTCGGATCAGCTGCAGCTGGAGTGCAACGAGGGCCCGTCGCTGGATGTGATCGCGGAACGGGACACCGTCCTCGTGCCGGACACGATGGACGAGCCGCGGTACCCGGACTGGTCGGCGAAGGTCGCCACCCTCGGGTTGCGCAGTGTGCTCAGCGTCCGGCTGGCCGCCAGCGGGATGCTCGGCGTCCTGCAACTCTTCAACACCGAGCCCTACGCCTTCGAGTCGGACGACGACGAGGTCGCCCACATCCTCTCCCGGCACGCCTCCGTCGCGTTGGCCAACGCCCGCCAGGAGGCCTCGCTCTGGCAGGCGATCGACGCCCGCAAGCTGGTCGGCCAGGCCCAGGGCATTCTGATGGAACGCTTCGACATCAACAGCGACCAGGCGTTCGCCGTACTCCGCCGCTACTCCCAGGACCACAACATCAAGCTCCGCGATGTGGCCCACCGGCTGATCGACACCCGCACGCTGCCTGACTAGCGGCGGGCGTAGTCGTGCACGAAGGCGATCGTGCGCGCTTGCTCCTCCGGCGTACCGACCGGGCAGAACAGGAGCTCCGTGGCTCCGGCGTCCGCGAAGCGCTGGACCTCCTTGGCCACCGCGGTCTCGTCACCCAGGACTGCCGTGTCCTCGGGCCCGGCCACGCCGCCGCGGTCCAATACGGCCCGATAGGCGGGCATGGTGCCTGCTGCGCCGAACCTCTCGCGGATCCAGTCGCGGGTCTTGTCGGGGTCGTCGGTCAGTGCCACGCAGATCGCGCCGATCACCTGCGGTTGCGGCCTCCCGAATGCCGCCCGGTCGATGGTCGGCCGGATGTAGCTCGCGATCAGCTCCGGACCTACCCAGGTCGTGGTGGTCCCGGCCGCGAGCTCGCCGGCGATCTTGAGCATGCGCGGTCCGAGGGCAGCCAGGATCAGCTCCGGCGCTTCGGCTCCCATGATCTCGATCTTCCCGGCGGCGCTGAGCTTCTCGCCCTTGTAGTTCACCGCTTCTCCGGCGAGTAGCGGGAGGAGCGCTTCGACGTACTCCCGCATGTACTTCGCCGGCTGCTCCATCGACAGCCCGAGCATCCCCTCGACCATGTGCGGATGGCTCGTCCCGATCCCGAGCGTCAACCGGTTCCCGGTCACCGCCTGCACGCTGAGCGCCTGAGCAGCCAGCGCCAGCGGGTTGGCGGTGCTGCGCTCGCAGACGCCCGGGATCGAGATCAAGCTGAGTTCGCGGCCGGCTGCTGAGCAGCTCGAGGCTGTTCGGGCGGGCGAGTTGGATGTCGCCTTCGTGCGGGGTGAGGTTGCGGCTGCTGACCTTCGTGTAGTCGAGCTGTGGCGGGATCCGCTGTCGGTTCTCGTGCCGTCGGAGTATCGGGCCGACGATGGCGTGAAGCTGGTGGACCTCGCCGCACTGCCGTTGCGTCTGCCGGCCGATCCGTGGCTGCACGACCACATCGTCGGTGCCTGCCGGGAGGCCGGCTTCGAGCCGGTGCTCGGCCGCCCAGTCGACAACCTCGAGGACACCGTCGTCGAAATGTCCACCGGCGCCCCAGCCTGGACCGTCGTCTACGGCACCTCCTGCGAGACAACCGACGGCGCCCTGTGGATGGGCCCGTTCGCCCCTGCGCTGAGCGCTCCGGGCAACCTGGTCGTTTCCGCTGGTCAACCGCCTGCGTGCTTGGACCTGTTGGTGTCGGCCTTCGGCTGACGAGAGAGACCCCGGCGGGCCCTGACAGCACCGCCGGGGTGGCTGTTGATCTCTCAACAGCCACCGGATCGTACGCGGTAAGCCCTGTCCTGAGGAGGGCTCGTGTCAGGAAAAGAACTGCGGGTGGTGATCGGTTGATGACGGTGCGGGATTATTGTTGGTTCTTGCAACCAAATAGGGCTGGGTGAGGACGCGCCGGCCGTTTCCGCCCCGGGGCAGCTGATCGGCTGCCCCGGCCGCAGCGACCCCGCGCACGAACGGAACCCGATGTCTGCCACTCTGACCGAGCCCACCGGCCCGGCGACGCACCCCGCCACCCTGCCGCGCGACGTCCGGCCGGAGGATCCAGGGCTGACGCACCGGAGATCCTGGAGATCCTCGCCGGGCTACTGGCCGCGCTGTTCACCGCGGTGCTGAGTTCGACGATCGTGAGCAACGCGCTGCCGACGATCATCGCCGACCTCGAAGGCACCCAGACGCAGTACACCTGGGTGATCACCGCCAGCCTGCTCGCGATGACCGTGTCGACGCCGGTCTGGGGCAAGCTGTCCGACCTGGTCAGCAAGAAGTTGCTCGTCCAGCTCGCGATCATCATGTTCCAACCCTTCGGCTGACCTGGGGAGGACCGAAGGACAGGAGGTGTCCGGGCTCGTCGTGGCCACGGGGCGCCACTCAGGCGGGCAGGTGGGCCGAGCGCCGCGACACCTCCTGTCGCTCGGTCCCTCGATGCGCATGTCGGGGGTGGATGGCATGCTGCTCGGGTCGGGGTGTCGAGTGGAGCAGGGAGTGCTGTGGGGCCGTGGGATGTCGATCAGGTGCTGGGGTTGGCGCCGGATCCTGCGTCCGCCAAGGCAGCCCAGGCCCAGGCCCGCACGACGAAGTGGCCGGAGACCGGTAGCTCGGAGCGGGCGGTCTGGGGGCTGTGTCAGGGGAGCGGCAAGCAGCCGTACCAGACCACGGTCGATCTGAGTGGTCCGGCGTACAAGTGCTCCTGCCCGAGCCGGAAGTTCCCGTGCAAGCACGCGGTCGGGTTGCTGCTGCTCTGGGCCACCGGCGAGGTCCGGCCGGCTGATGAGCCGGAGTGGGCGAGGTCCTGGGTGGATCAGCGCGCGGCCCGCGCCGAACGCCCGGAGCGGAAGCCGGGTGAGGTCGTCGACCCGTTGGCGGCTCAGCAGCGTGCGTCCAGGCGGGCCGATCGGGTGTCCGCCGGGATGGCCGAGTTGGCCAGTTGGCTCGACGACCAGGTTAGGCAAGGCCTCGGTGGATTCGATCAGCGGGCCTACAGCGAGCTGAGTCGGCTGGCCGCGCGCATGGTGGACGCTCAGGCGCCAGGCGTTGCAGGAGCGGTACGGCGCGCAGCGGGTGTCGTCGGACGTGGACACGGCTGGCCGGGCGAACTGCTGGAGGAATTGTCGCTCATCCACCTGATCGTGTCCGCTCACTCCCGGCTGGCCGACCTCCCGCCGTCACTTGCCGACACTGTGCAGTCGAGGATCGGCTGGACCGTCGAGACTGCGCGGGTCCTGGCCGAGGGCGAGAAGGTGGAGGACGACTGGCTGGTGCTCGGTCGGGTGATCGAACCCGACGACCGGCTGACTGTCCGCCGCGTGTGGTTGCGCGGGGCAACAACCGGACGACTCGGCCTGATCCTCAACTTCGCCGCTGCCGGACGCCCACTCGATCCGCTGCCGGCCCGGCCCGGCGAGTACGTCCCTGGCGCGCTCTCCTTCTACCCCGGCGCTCTCCCGATGCGCGCCCTCCTCACCCAGACCGCGCCACGCCTGCCCGCACCTCGGCCCACCGGATTCACGGCGCAACAGGCCTTGGCGTCGTACGTCGAATCCGTCGCCGCGGACCCGTGGAACGAACGCTGGCCGCTGGTCCTGCAGGACGTCCGCCCGGCCCGGTACGGCGAGGGCTGGGCGCTGGTGGATCAGGCGGACGACGGGCTCGAGATCCTGCCCGGCGTGGATCCGTTGAAGTTGCTCGCGGTGTCGGCAGGTGATCCGGTCACAGTCGCCGGCGAGTGGAACCGGGCCGGGTTCCGCCCGATGACGTGCTGGCACCGGGACAGGCCGGTGATCGTGTGAAGGGCTGGGACGGGCTGGTCAGTTCGGCGCTACTCGGGACCGAGCGACGGCCGGTGCATTTCGAGGAGCTGCCTGAACATGTCCAGGAGCGGCTCGGTGAGGGCGGTCTGCTGGACGCGGCCGCGTTGGCGACCGTCTACAAACGCGCCGGCCGCACTCCGTTGCGTGATATCGAACCGTTGCCTGCGGCCCCTGGCGAGGATCGTCCGTTGCCCCGGCCGGTCGCCATCCGCCGACTGGCCGCGATGCTCGGCGGATTCCAGACGTCGGCACTCGGGGAGTGGCTGCGGGCAGCGGACGCCAAGGGTTGGGGAGTGCCGCCGGAGCATCTGCCGGCGTTGGCCGATTACGCGCGCAATCGCGCGGATTACCGACCGCTCGTCATCGCTGCGGCCGGTCGGCGCGCGACCTGGCTGGCCGATCTCAATCCCGAGTGGAAGTTCCTCCACGCGGCGGTTGCCGAGCGCAATGACCCGGAGCTGTGGACCCACGGCAACTCGCTCCAGCGACGCACCTGGTTGCATGCGACGCGCCAGCAGGATCCCGCCGCCGCACTCGAGGCGCTGTGTGAGGTCTGGCCGACCGAGTCGGCCGCGACCCGGGCCGAGTTCCTCAGCTTGCTGGCCGACGGATTGTCCCTGGATGACGAAGAGTTCCTCGAGGCGGCTCTCGACGACCGCGCCAAGGACGTCCGCCGGGGTGCGGCCCGGCTGCTGGCGCGGATCCCGGGATCGCGGTACGGCGACCGGATGGCTGAGCGGATGTCGTCGTATCTGGTCGTCAGCCAAGGCGTGCTCGCGGTCGACCTGCCGAAACGTCTCAGCGCGTCGATGGAACGGGACGGCATCGATTCGCAGAACCCCGAGGGGATCGGCAAGCGCGCCTGGTGGTTCCTCCAGATCGTCGCGAACACCCCGCTCGAGGTGATGGATCCGACCTGGCTGGACCTGCCGGTGGAGGGTTGCGCGCCCGAGATCCTTCAGTCCGCTTGGGCGGAGGCCGCCGTACGAGAGAACGCGGAGCCCTGGGCGCGAGAGTTGCTGAAGGCGAACGCTTCGACCGGCAGCCGGAGTGCGGCCGAACTGCTGCGGGTGCTGCCTGCTGATGAATGGGTCCGGGCAGTGACCGCGTTGAAGGAAAGTATCGATCTGACCGAGTTGGTCGGTGGGTTGCCGGTGCCGTGGCCGGCGTCGCTGGGAACCATGATCCTGGATCAACTCGCGAAGGTCGGGACCGCGCGGGGCTGGGCCCGGCTGGCGAGTATCGCGGCTCGCGCGGTGCCGGCCGACGTACTGAATCATCCGATCACCCGCGAGCCGACCGGCGAGGAAGACACCTGGCGCCGCCGGCTGGTGGAGACCTTGATCTTCCGCCGTGAAATGTACGAGGAGCTCTCATGACCACTGAGGTACTGCGGCCGCACGCCGAGACCGAGTACGCCGGCGAACTCGAAACGCTGGCCGCGACCGACGACCGGCCGCGGCCGCCTGCATGGCGGTTGTCGCCGGCCGCGGTCGTCACGTACCTCCTTGGCGGACGGGCCGGTGACATGGAGATTTCACCCAAGTACGTCGGTCCGCGCCGGCTGGTCGAGGTCGCGGTCGCCACGCTGGCGACGGACCGCGCGTTGCTGCTCCTCGGCGTACCGGGTACGGCGAAGACGTGGGTCAGCGAGCACCTCGCGGCCGCGATCAGCGGCGACTCGACCCTGCTGGTGCAAGGTACGGCGGGCACGGCCGAGGAGTCGATCCGGTACGGCTGGAACTACGCGCAGTTGATTGCCCAGGGCCCCAGTGAGGCGGCGCTGGTGCCGAGTCCGGTGCAGCGGGCGATGACGGAGGCGAAGATCGCCCGGATCGAGGAGCTGACCCGGATGCCGTCCGACGTCCAGGACGCGCTCATCACGATTCTGTCCGAGAAGACGCTGCCGATCTCCGAGCTGGGCACGGAAGTCCAAGCACGCAAGGGTTTCAACGTCATCGCCACGGCCAACGACCGCGACAAGGGAGTCAACGAACTGTCCAGCGCGCTCCGGCGACGGTTCAACACCGTCGTCCTGCCGCTGCCCGACTCGGCCGATGACGAGGTGGAGATCGTGTCCCGCCGTGTCGCGCAGCTCGGGTCCGCCCTCGAGTTGCCGCAACCGGACGACGCGCTGAACGAGATCCGCCGGGTCGTGACGATCTTCCGCGAGCTGCGCTCCGGCCGGACCGAGGACGGTCGTACTGCGGTGAAGTCGCCGTCCGCCACTCTCTCCACTGCCGAGGCGATCAGCGTGGTCACCGGAGGCATCGCGCTGGCCGCCCACTTCGGTGACGGCGTCTTGCGACCCACCGATGTGGCCGGCGGCATCCTCGGTGCCGTCGTCAAGGACCCGTCTGCCGACCGGGTGGTGTGGTCGGAGTACCTGGAGACGGTCGTCCGCGAGCGCGACGACTGGGCACCGTTCTACCGAGCCTGTCGCGAGATCAGCGGTTGACGTCCTCCCCGTTCCGAAGGGAAGGGGATTCCAACTACTACGCGGAGGTAGCGTGTTGAGGTTCACGCTTCGGCGAGACCCGTGGTGGCGTCGCTCGGCGTGCACTGACGGCCCGTCCGGCCGCGATGTTGACTGCCGCGTTCACATCCGCGTTTGCCTCATGTCCGCAGGCTACGCACCGGAACACCGCTTGGCTCTCACGGTTGTCCGGTGCGCAGTGCCCGCAGACGCTGCAGGTCTGCGACGTGTATGCCGGATTGACTTTCTCGACTCGCCCTGCCGCCTTGTGCTCCAGACGCTGCACGAGCAGTCCCCAGCCGTTGGCCAGGATGCCCCGGTTCAGCCCGGCTTTGGCACGGCGCCGGTTCGGCAGATACGCACCCGGCCGCCCCGGATCGAACTTGACCTTCGTTCGTCTGGTCATCTGGGCGACCCGAAGGTCCTCGACACGGATGACGTCGAAGCGTCGGGCGAGGTCGGTGCTGGTCTTCTCGACCCAATCCTTGCGGCGGTCACCGGCACGAGCGTGCAGCTTGGCGATCGCAGCCTTTACCCGGTGGCTCCGGCTGGAGCCGCGGCGGCACCGGGCAAGCCGACGCTGCAACTGCTTCAGCCGCTCCTGCTCCCGTGCCGACAGGCCAGGACAGGTCACCAGTTCTCCGGTGGACAGGGCCGCCGAGACAATGACGCCGCGGTCCACGCCGACGACCTCACCTGTACCGGGTGCGGGGATCGGCGGTGGGATGGCGGCGAAGGCGAGGTGCCAGCGGCCCGCTCGGTCGCGGGTGATGCGGTAGGACTTGGCTTCGGGAACGGCACGGGACAGCCGGAACCGTACCCTGCCGACCTTGGGCACGTTGACCGCAGCCCATCCCCGGTTCAGCTTCACGATCCGGGACGCCTGGGGACCGACGATGCGGAACCCCTCGTGCAGCCCGGCCTTGCGCCAAGTCGGTCGCCGGTGGGTGCCTGCGTAGAAGTTCTTGATGGCCTGGTCGAAGTCCCGCAGCGCTTGCTGTTGGACGGTCTGCGACCCGGCCCGCAGCCAGCCGAACGCGGCTCGCGCTTCGGTGAGTTGCCGTGCTTGCTCGACGTACCCAGGCGTCAGGCCTCTGTCGCGGGTCCACATCGACCACTGCTCGAGTGCCAGGTTCCACACGTACCGGGCATGCCGGCACTGCTCCAGCAGCGCGGCCTGCTGCGCGGGAGTCGGATACATCCGGAACCGGGACATGGAACCTACCCAATCAACCGGGACCGACAATCCTCGATCTCCGAGAGGAGGCAGTCGCGGTTCCACCCTGCCCCGAACGACCGGGTATCCCCGCGACAATTCCGATGACTGTTCACCTGCTGGGGATTCGGCATCATGGGCCGGGGTCGGCGCGGGCGGTGGCGACTGCGCTTGCTGAGCTCCAGCCGGATGTGGTGCTGATCGAGGGACCTCCGGAGGCCGACAAGGTGGTCGAGCTGGCCGGGTCGGAGGAGATGGTGCCGCCGGTCGCGTTGCTCGCGTATGCGGTGGACGACTCGACCCGGGCTGCGTTCTGGCCGTTCGCGGTGTTCAGCCCAGAGTGGCAGGCGGTCGAGTACGCCTTGGCGGCCGACGTACCGGTGCGGTTCTGTGATCTGCCGGCTGCCCATCAGTTCGCTTCCTCCGGTGGTGATGGCCGACGCGGATTGTCGATCGATCCGTTGGCCACGTTGGCGAACGCGGGCGGGTACGACGATCCTGAGCGCTGGTGGGACGACGTGATCGAGTCCCGGCGCGAGGGGGCCGAGCCGTTCACCGTGATCGCCGATGCGATGCGCGAGCTCCGCCACGGCGAGGAGGCGACCGGGCGCGAGGCGCAGCGTGAGGCGTACATGCGGACGGTACTGCGGAAGGCGATCCGCGAAGGTTTCGAGCGGATCGCAGTGATCTGTGGTGCTTGGCACGTACCGGCGCTGGAAGCACCGTTGCCCCCAGCAACCCACGATCAACGCATCCTGAAGGGCTTGCCGAAGCGCAAGGTCGCCTGCACGTGGGTCCCGTGGACGCACGGTCGGCTGGCGGCGACGAGCGGGTACGGCGCCGGCATCACCTCACCTGGCTGGTATCACCACCTGTTCACCGCGCCGGACCAGATCACCACGCGGTGGTTGTCGAAGGTCGCGCGGGTCCTGCGGGAGGAAGATCTGCCCGTCTCCAGCGCTCACGTGATCGAAGCGGTCCGACTCGCGGACACCCTGGCCGCGTTGCGGGAACGTCCGCTGGCCGGGCTGAGCGAGGTCACCGAAGCGACGCGGGCAGTGCTCTGCGGCGGGAACGACGTACTGCTTGATCTCGTCACTCGCGAAGCGGTGGTCGGGGAGCTGTTGGGGTCGGTGCCGGGTGAGACGCCGCAGGCTCCGGTCGCGGCGGACCTGGCGGCGCAGGCGCGGCGGCTCAGGATGAGGCGGGACGCGACCGAGCGGGTGATCGAGCTCGACCTGCGGAAGCCGAACGACCTCGAGAAGTCGCGGCTGCTGCACCGGTTGCGGATCCTCGGTGTGCATTGGGGTGTGGCGGCCGCCGACGAGCGGCGGGCGCAGGGCACGTTCCGCGAGATGTGGCGGCTCGCCTGGGATCCAGGGCTCGAGGTCGAACTGGTCGCCGCCGGCGCCCACGGTACGACGGTCCTCGGCGCTGCGACGACCGTGATGCTGCGCGTCGCGGACGAGTCGTCGACTTTGGCCGATGTGACCGCGGCGTTGGAGAAGTCGCTGTTGGCCGACCTCGCGGACGCGTTGCCCGAATTGCTGCGCGGTGTCGACACCCGGGCGGCGAAGGATGCGGACGTCGGTCACCTGATGGCGGCGTTGCCGGCGCTGGCGCGATCCTCGCGGTACGGCGATGTGCGTGGCACCGACACGGCCGGGCTGGCCTCGGTCGCGGGTCGGATGGTGTCCCGGGTGTGCGCCGGTCTCGGCCGGACGGTGCACGGACTCGATCCGGATGCGGCGGCCGCCGTACTGGAATTGATCGACGGGGTGCAGGACGCGACCGCCTTGCTGGACGAGGATGTGCGGGCGGAGTGGCTGGCGACGTTGGAGGGGTTGAGCGACCGGTCGTCCGTGCCGCCGTTGATCCGTGGGCGGTTGACCCGGTTGATGCTCGACACGTCGCGGCTGCCGGATCATGAGGTCGCGCTGCGCCTCGGACGCGCGTTGTCGCCGGGTACAACGACCGCCGATGCGGCCGGGTATGTCGAGGGCTTCCTGGCCGGTGGTGGGTTGCTGCTCGTCCACGACGAACGGTTGCTGGCGTTGGTGGATGCCTGGCTGGCGGCGGTCCCGGACGACGCGTTCGTCGAGGTGCTGCCACTGCTTCGCCGTACGTTCGGAACCTTCGCCTCGCCGGAGCGACGGTCGATCGGCACGCGCGCCCGGGCGCTCGGCGATCCGGCGTCGGTGATTGTTGCTGATGACAGCGACCTTGATGCCGAGCTGGCCGCGTCCGTGCTGCCTGTCGTCGCGCAACTGCTGGGGGTGTCATGACTGAGTCTTCGCTGGATGGCGAACGGATGCGCCGCTGGCGACTCGTCCTCGGGAGCGAAGCCGATCCGGAGACCGGTACGACGCTGTCTGCTGAGGACCGGTCGGTCGACGCGGCGTTGGCCGCGCTGTACGACGCAGCTCCCGGAGATGGAACGCAACGGGCGGCCGGGCTGGGGTCGTCGGCGCCACGGGTGGCGCGGTGGCTGGGCGACATCCGGCAGTACTTCCCGAGCACGGTTGTCCAGGTGATGCAACGGGACGCGGTCGAGCGGCTCGGCATCACCCGGATGCTGATGGAGCCGGAGCTGCTGGGCGCGGTCGAGCCGGACGTGCACCTGGTCAGCACGCTGCTCGCGCTCAACGAGGTGATGCCGGAGGAGACCAAGCAGACCGCGCGTGACGTAGTTGGCCGGGTCGTGGCCGAACTCGAGGCCCGCCTGACCGAACGCACCCGGGCTGCGGTCACCGGCGCCCTCGACCGGGCTGGCCGGACCGGTCGCCCGCGGCACTCGGACATCGACTGGGACCGGACTATCCGGGCGAACCTCAAACACTTCTCGCCGGCCCTCGGCACCATCGTTCCGGATCGGCTGGTCGGGTACGCGCGGCGGAATCACAGCGTCCAGCGGGACATCGTGCTGGCCATCGACCAGTCCGGTTCGATGGCGGAGTCGGTGGTGTACGCGTCGCTGTTCGGCGCGGTGCTCGGGTCGATCCGCACGCTGCGGACCAGCCTGGTCGTGTTCGACACCGCGGTGGTCGACCTGACCGATCAGCTGGAGGATCCGGTCGACGTACTGTTCGGGACGCAATTGGGCGGCGGCACGGACATCAACCGTGCGCTCGCGTACTGCGAGGAGCTCGTCACCAAGCCCGCCGATACCGTCATGGTGCTGATCTCCGACCTCTACGAAGGCGGCGTCCGCGAGGACATGCTGCGTCGAGCCCGCTCGCTGGTCGAGTCCGGCGTCCAGCTCATCGCCCTGCTCGCCCTGGCCGACTCCGGCACCCCGTCGTACGACGCCGAGAACGCCGCCGCCCTCGCCGATCTCGGCGTACCCACCTTCGCCTGCACTCCTGATCTCTTCCCCGACCTCATGGCCGCCGCCATCCGCCACGAAGACATCACCGGCTGGGCCGCCACCAACCTCACGGGAAGCAACTGAGCTCCTGAGCGGTTGCTGTTGGACATGACAACGGTTGAGCTGACGCGGTTCCGGGTGCGACCTGAGCAGGTTGAGGAACTACTGGCCGCACGCCCGGACATGTTGAAGGACTTCGCCGCCGACCGAGCGGGCTTCGTCAGTGCCCGCCTGGTCCAGCTGCCGAACTACGAGTTCCTCGACATCGTCGAGTGGGCAACCCCGGAGGCCTACGCCATCTCCCGCGAGAAGGGCCCCAACCTCCCCGGCATCGCCCGCTTCTTCGCCGCCATCGACTACCTCGTCACCGCCGAAGAAGGCACCCTCACCGACTGACCGGCGCCACCAGAGTCAGTCGGCCAGCTCGAGGATGTCGATGGGGGTGTTGGGGTCGGCTTCGGCGAAGCGGAGGGCCCAGTGGACGGCCTCGGCCTTGGTCTCGACGCGGATGATCGAGACGCCGGCGATCAGTTCTTTGGTCTCGGCGAACGGGCCGTCGACGACGCGAGGCTCCTCACCGGGCGTCGGGAAGGTGACCTGGGCGCCGCGCGAGCTCGGCATCAGGCCTTCGGCGGCGAGCAGTACGCCGGCCTGCCGCATCTCCTCGAGGACGGCGTCCGCCCGGGCCAGCATGTCCGGGTCCGGCGGGTTACCCGCCTCGAGGCTGTCGTTGGTCTTGTGAAGCAGCATGTACCTCATAGGGCAGACCCTAGTGCTGCCCAGAACTCCGGCGGGATCTCGTGGTCGAGCCACGCCGCGACCTCGGTGATCTCCTGCGGGCTGCGCGCCCCGACCACCACCGCCGGTACGGCGGGATGCGCGAGCGGGAACTGGACCGCGGCGGCCAGCAACGGCACGTCGTACCGGCGACACACCTCGCGCAACCGATCGATACGCCCTACCAGCTCAGGTGGTCCCTGTGGGGCGCTCTGGGCCAGTACGCCGCCCTGGAACACGCCGGCCGCGAGCACCGCGACCCCCAGCTTCTCGCAGAGCGGTAGGAGCTCGTCAGCGCCGGACTGGTCGAGCAAGGTGTAGCGACCGCCGAGGAGGATGCAGTCCGGGCCGGCCGACCCTGTGTCGCGGAGGAAGCGGGCCGCGACGTCCGCGTGGTTCACCCCGAGCGAGATCGCCTGGATGGTTCCACGCCCGCGCAACTCGGCCAGGGCCCGCAGAGCCTCGGTCGAGGCGGTCGAGTAGTCGAGCTCGGGGTCGTGGATGTGCAGGACGTCGATCCGGTCGATGCCCATCCGCTCCAGGCTCTCTTCGAACGATCGCATCACCGCGCCGTACGAATAGTCGAGCCGAGGACCCAGGCCGGCCGGCGGCTCGGCCCAGATCGGCTGGATGTCCGGACCGCCCGGCTCGATCAGCCGGCCGACCTTGCTGCAGAGGACGAACCGGTTCCGCGGCCGCCCGCGCAGCGCGAGCCCGGCCCGCTGCTCCGAGCGGCCGTAGCCGTAGACCGGCGCGGTGTCGAACAGCCGGATGCCGAGATCCCAGGCCCGGTCGATGGTCGCGACCGCCTGCGACTCCGGGACGGCGGCGAACATGCCCCCGACCGAGGCGAGCCCGAGTCCCAGCCTGCTCACCCGCAACCCCGTCCGGCCCAGCTCCACACTCCGCATGCGGCCGACCCTAGAAGTCGCCTCCGACACTTCCGCCACTTCCGCGCGACGGGCGGAAGCGGCAGTATGCGGAGATGGGTGAGATCGCGGAGCGGTACCGCCGGCGGGCCGAGGCGTTCGAGCGGAAGGTCGCCGCGGTACGGCCGGAGCAGTGGGACAACCAGTCACCATGCGAGAAGTGGACGGCCAAGGACGTGGTCGACCACATCGTGATGATGCACGGGTTCATGCTGATGCCGGTCGCCCGGAAGCTGGAGCCGGCCAACGACCCGCTGACCGCGTTCCAGGAGGCCCGGGCGGCGGTCGAGGACGTGCTCGACGACCCGGTGCTCGCCCTCACCGAGACCGACACCCCGTCGGGCCGGCTGACGACCGAGCAGCACATCGACCAGGTGGTCTCCGACGACCTCGTCCTGCACGGCTGGGACCTGGCCCGTGCGACCGGTCAGGACGAGACGATGGACCCGGTCGACCTGGAGGCCCTCTGGGCCAGTACGACGGCCATTCCCGCGGACGTGATGGAGAAGTTCCGTACGCCGGGCGCCTTCGGCGAAGGTGTCGAGGTCTTCGGCGCCGAGGTCAAGGTTCCCCCGGACGCACCTCTCCAGGACCGCCTACTCGGCCTGATCGGCCGCCAGCCCTGAGCGCAGGGTGCTCGGAGCGTAGTACGCCTCCGGAGTCGAGCACAGCGGTGCGCTCGTCAGCTGGTTCGGGCTGGTCATCAGCAGGGCGTGGCCCCTGGTGATCGGCCGCGCGAGGTACTCGTGGCCGGGGAGGTTGGCCACGGCAGTGCGGCAGCCGAGCGCCATTCCCTCGAAGAGCGCGGTGGTGGACACACCGACCTGGTAGGTGGCCGAGGCCAGGAGGTCGAGAGTGCTGCCGTCGGTGGACAGCCGGACGCCCGCCGGGATGGTGTAGTCGGACGCCCGCTCGCTCGGATGCAGCCGGAAGACAACGTCCAGCGACGGGTCCACCTTGGCGACCGACTCCGCGACGTGCAGTAGCTCGGCGCCGATGGTGCCCTGAGACAGGAAGACTGCGAGCCGCGGGTCCTTCTGAGCAGCACGAGGCAGGTGCGACGTGCCGATCACCGACGTAGTCATGCCGGCCGGAAGGTCAGCGACGTCCGTCCAGTACGACCCGAAGCACCACAGCTCGTCCGGCTGGTCGGCCACTGCCGGACGACCCGGGTAGCTGTAGCCGAGGTGGAACTGGCTGATGGCGCCGTGCTGGAGCTCGACCACGCGGATGCCCAGGTCGCGGGCCGCGCCGACGATGTGCTGGTGGAAGTACGCGACCACCACGTAGACCGTCTCGATCCGGTGCTTCCGCAGCAACCTGCGATAGAGCGCCCGCAACCTTTGGTGTTTGGCCACCTCCCGCGCCAGCAACGAGCCGACCGGCACCGAGACACCGGTCAGTTCCCGCAACGCTGTGCTGATGCCGCGGTCGCCCACCTGCCGCCTGTGCACTGCCCCGGCGGCTGAGGTGAAGAAGTCGAGGTTCCGGCTGCCTGGGAGCGGTGTTCCGTTGATGCCTGAGTCCAGGATCAGCGCCCTGTCGCCAAGGATTGTCCGGAGTTCGTCGGTGTAGATCTCGACACCGCCCGGTTTCCGCGGGTGCGGGACGACCAGAGCGTCGTACGAGCCGAGGAACGGGTTGCGGGTGACCAGGCCGGTCAGGTGTCTGGCGACGAGTCGCGCTTTGTCGTACGGCGTACGTCGGACCGGATGGGAGGCGCCGTGGATGCCGCTGCGCCGGGTCAGCTCATGGAAGATCCTCATCCGGATGACCGGCCATGGGCGAGCGTCGCCGATCCGCCAATCGAGCAGATTCAGCTCCCGCTCCACCTGCCAGATCGCCCGGCACAGGCTCGCCACCGTCGGCGCCGTGCCGCTCCCGGTACTCGTCATAGTTGATCCCTACTATCCCCGCGAGACTGCCCACACCCGAGAAGAACCGGCGGACTGCCTTCAGCAGGTGCGTCTTCCGGCCGAGCAGCAGCCCGGCGAGGGCGAACCCGAACGCCGAGACCACCCGGGCCGAAGCATAGGCCAGCACGAGCACATAACTCACCGCACCGGGCCGGATCAGCAGCCGGCTGATGGTGTCGCCGCTACCGGACCGGAACGCTCGCCGGACCAGCCAGCGCAGAGTGGTCCGCCCGGCAGGCACCTCCGCGACGATGCACGCCTCCTCGCACCAGACGATCCGGAACCCGGCCCGGTGTACCCGGAGGAAGAAGTGCAGGTCGCTGGAGCCGGTGTAGCGGAACGCCGGATGGAACCCGGGCGTGACCGCGTGGTACACCCGCCGGCTGACCAGGGTGTTGTTCGTGTACGCCTTACGCAGTTCCTCGCCGGTGGTGTGCCTGCCGGTCGAGTCGTGCACGTCGCTGTAGTGGTTCCAGGGCGGGGCGCCCGGCGGCAGGTTGCCCTTGACCGGCCCGGTGACAACGTCGGCGCCCGTCGTCTCCCACGCCTGCAGCAGCGTCGCCAGCCAGTTCGGCGGCGCCACCTCGTCGTCGTCCACGAATACCAGCGCGTCGTCGTTCCAGCACAGTTCGACCGACTTCTCCCGCGCGAAAGGGATTCCCGGCTCCGGTTCGACCACGGATTCGATCGGGTACGGCGTACCTTTCCCGAATTCCTCGACCACTGTCGCCGCCGAACCGTCCGCGTCGTTGTCGACCACCACGATCCGGATCGCGTAATCCCCGTCCTCGGGGATTTCCTGGGCCTGAAGGCTGGTCAGCAGAGCGCGCAACAGAGCAGGTCGCCTGAAGGTGATTACCGCAATGGCGACGCTGGTGCTCATGGCGCCCGAGACTATCGGTCGACTGCAACCCAGGGCCATCCGGTCCACCTGCGGATACGAACAAATTCACACCCCGGAAACACCATTCGTAGTCAAACAGTCGAGTCTGATGCGCGGACCGAGTGCGTTGACGGACCAGCCGTTCATCCGACGATCCCACACGCCGAGTCGTCGCGCGGGCGCGCACCGTGGTGACGAGACTGTGCTCAGGTTGTGCATGAATGCTGCTGGGTACGTCGGTGGGATGACGTCCGCGACCCAGCAACTTGCGCCTGCCCTCGAAATCGACGCCCGGCTGACCGAGATCGAGCGCAGCTTGAACCTGCTGCTCAACAACACGCCGGTCAATGCGGCAGAGGCCTGGACAGACTTCGAACGGGGTGACTTCGGGGCGGCCCCCACGCTCCGGCTCAGGCCGCTGGAATTCGAGCCGGACCTGGTCCGCCGTGAGCTCTACGGCCTCGAGATCGAGAACGTCGCCGACCCTGCGCTGCACACCCTCTTCCGGGCGAAGCGCGACGAGATCGCACGACAGATCACCGCCTTGGAGGATCGCGACACCTCACGGTTCGTGTACGGGTCGCTGCAACTGTACGGAGGGGTCGCCCCGCCGCTCGCGTCCGCCGCGGAGGAGCTGCTCGAGACCATCCCGGCCCAGGCCCCCAACAACCGCAGCGTCACGGCCGGTGCGTTCGCGGAGGCGGCTCGGGAGGAGTTCGAGCGATATCGCGCCGTGTATCCGGACTTCCCGGCGCACATCGAGGTGCGCGACGACATCTCCGAGCTGATGGTGTCGTTCGGGCGGCTGCTCATCCCCGAATCCGCCACGATCAGGGCGGACCGCGTCGAGCCCTTGCTGCACCACGAGGTCGGCACCCATGTCGTCACCTATCAGAACGGCGCGCGGCAGCCCCTGACGCTGCTGACGATCGGACTGCCCGGCTACGACGAGACCCAAGAGGGCCTTGCCGTGCTCGCCGAGTACCTGACCGGCGGATTGGACCCGCGGCGTCTTCGCGTGCTCGCGGCGAGGGTGGTCGCCGTGGGCAAGATGCTCGACGGCGCCGAGTTCTTGGAGATCTTCGAATCGTTACGGGCAGACCATCGGATACCGACGAGGACGGCGTGGTCGATCGCCATCCGGGTCGTCGTCGGGGGCGGTTCGGTGAAGGACGCGATCTATCTGCGCGGGATCACGCGCATCCTCGAATCCCTCGCGGAGGGCAGCAGCCTTGATGTCCTCTTCGTCGGCAAGTTCGCGTTGGACCACATCCCGTTGATCCAGGACCTGCTCGACCGCGAGGTGCTGGAAGCACCATGGGTCCGTCCGCGCTGGCTGGACGTACCCGGCGCTCAGGAGCGCCTCGACCGACTGCGTAAGGGCGCCTCGGTCACGGACCTGTACGAAGGAGATGTGATCGCATGAGGCTTGCCTTCTTCGTCAACGACGTCGCCACCGAGGTCGACGAGTACACGACGACGCGGCTGGCGAGGGCCGCGGCCCAGCGTGGGCACGAGGTCTGGTACGTCGGGGTCGCAGACGTCGAGCTCGGGGAAAGCGACGGGCAACTGGTGGCCCGGGCGCATGCCGCGGAGTTCGGGAAGAACGACACGCTCGAGACCTTCATGAAGGGCATCAAGGAGCGCGACGCCGAACGGATCGTGATGGACGACCTCGACGCCTTGTTCCTGCGCAACGAGTCGATCGACGATCTGCAGGAGCGGCCGTGGGCAAGTCCCTTGGGTGTGATTTTCGGCCAGATGCTCCAGGCACGAGGCGTCACGGTGGTGAATGACCCGATGTTCCTCGCCCGCGCGACGAGCAAGCTCTACCTGGAGGAGTTCCCCGAGAAGATCCGGCCCCGATCGCTGGTGACGCGCGACCCGGAAGCGATCGAACGGTTCGCCGGCCAGGTCGGCCACTGCGTCGTCAAGCCGCTGTACGGAGCCAAGGGGCGGAACGTGTTCATGATCGAGGACGAAGGCGAAGCGAACCTCGCCCAGATGACCGAGGCGGTGCTGGAGGACGGCTACGCGATCATCCAGGAGTTCGTCGACGGTGGCGAGGACGGCGATGCCCGGATCTTCCTGCTCGAGGGTCAGCTCCTCGAGCGCGACGGGAAACAGGCCGCCTTCCGGCGAGTGCCCACGGGGAACGACCCGCGAGCCAACATCAGTAAGGGCGGACGCTCGATCCCTCTCGAGATCGGTGACCTGGAACGCGGCATCATCGAAGCGATGAGCAAGAAACTCGTGGCCGACGGCATGTACTTCGTCGGCATCGATGTGATCGGCGGCAAGGTGGTGGAGATCAACGCGGAGAGCCCTGGCGGGATGCAGAGCGTCGAAAGGCTCTACGAGATCGACGTCTGCCCGACCATCATCGAAGCCCTGGAGCGCCGCACCGACTCGAAGCCCTGAGTCACCGCGGCAACTCGTGTACCTGGAGGTACAGTTGTGGGGTGGAGACGGTGGAGCGGCTGATTCGCAGTACTCAGGAATTGTTGTGGGAGCGTGGGTACGTCGGGACCAGTCCGAAGGCGATTCAGCGGGCCGCGGACGCCGGTCAGGGCAGCATGTATCACCACTTCAGCGGAAAGGCCCAGCTCGCCAGGGCAGCCATCGAGCGGTCGGGGGAGGAGTTGCGGGAGGCCGCCGAGGAGCAGTTCGCGAGTCCGGGGACGGCGACCGAGCGGATCACCCACTACCTCGAGCGTGACCGTGAAGTGTTGCGCGGGTGCCGGATCGGGCGGCTCACCGCCGACCCGGATGTGATGGCGGACCCCACGCTCCGGGCGCCGGTGGACGAGACGTTCCGCTGGTTGCGCGGCCGGCTCGCCGAGGTCGTTGCTGAAGGCAAACGTACGGGCGAGTATCCGGCCACGATCGACCCGGATCAGACCGCCGCGACCATCGCCGCCGTACTCCAGGGTGGGTACGTGCTGGCGCGCGCCGCGAACTCCGACGAGCCGTTCGAACTCGCCGTCCAAGGCTTGATCACCCTGCTTCAGGAGGCCTCAGCGTGAAGATCGGTGCCGTGTTCCCGCAGTTGGAGATCGGTGTGGATCCGGCCGTCGTGCGCGATTGGGCGACGACGGTTGAAGAGGCCGGTTACACCCATGTGCACGCGTACGATCACGTGCTCGGCGCGGATCCGGCCAACCGGCCCGGCTGGACCGGCTACACCGACAAGTCCTTGTTCCACGAGGTTTTCGTGCTGTTCGGGTACCTCGCGGCGATCACGACGTCGGTCGAGTTGGTGACCGGCGTACTGGTTCTCCCGCAACGTCAGACCGCTCTGGTCGCGAAACAAGCCGCCGAGGTCGACGTGCTGAGTGGCGGCCGGCTGCGGCTCGGCGTAGGGATCGGGTGGAACCAGGTTGAGTATCAGGCGCTCGGCGTGCCGTTCAGGCAGCGCGGTGCCTTGCTGGAGGAGCAGGTCGACGTACTGCGGCGGTTGTGGGCAGAGCCGGTCATCTCGTACGACGGCCGATTCCACCAGATCGAGGAAGCAGGGCTGAACCCGCTACCCAGGAGAACGATCCCGATCTGGTTCGGCGGTGGTGCCGAGGCTGTGCTTCGTCGGACCGGTCGGATCGGTGACGGCTGGATGCCGCAGACCGCGCCGAACGCCGAGGCCAAGGCCCGCGTCGACCGCCTGCGCGCGTACGCCGCCGAAGCCGGCCGCGACCCCGCCACCATCGGTATCGAGCCCCGCCTCACCCTCGGTCAGGTCCCCGAGCAGGACTGGCCCGCCTACATCGAGGGCTGGCGCAACATCGGCGCCACCCATCTGGCCGTCAACACCATGAAGCTGGGCCTCAAGCGCCCGGAGGACCACGCCGCCGTACTGCGCGACGTGCTGCCTGTACTGCGTCGCGCCTGACGGAACGCAGCCGGCGACGGCGCTGTCTTTCAGCTTTTGATGCTCTGCCAGGGGGTGTTGGCGGTTGAGCCTCGGATTTCCAAGGGGCAGGGCAGGGTGATGATCTCGGTGGGGCGGTCGGGGGTTTCGATGCGGCGGCGGAGGAGATCCACGCCGGTTTCGACAATGGCGTGGACCGGTTGTTCGACCGAGGTCAGGTCGAAGGACTCCCAGGCCGCCAGGTCGGTGTTGTCGAAGCCGATCACCCAGACGTCGTCGGGCACCCGGACGTTCAGTGCGCGGGCGCCGTCGAGGATGCCGAACGCGAGGAGGTCGGTGACGGTGTAGATCGCGGTCGGCGGCTTCTTCAACGACAACAATTTCTGCGCCGCCGCGTGACCGTCCGCGTGCGGAACCCCGACGGTGACGACGTTCCGGGCCTTGATCTGGATACCGGCGTCGGCGAGCGCGGCGCGGAAGCCGAGATCGCGATCGCGGGAGGTGTTCCCGGTGTGTTCCAGCGTGACCAGGCCGATCTCGGTGTGCCCGGCCTCGGCGAGGTAGCGGCCGGCGTCGTACGCACCCTGCCAGTTGTCGCCGACCACCTGGTCGCAGTCGAGACCGTCGATCCCACGGTGCAGCAGGACGGTGGGTGTCCCGGATTCGAGCGCCATCGTGTGCAGGGTCGAGTCGTACGTCGCCGACGTCAGCAGGAACCCGTCGACCAGCCGCTGCTGGAGCACCTTGCCGACCGACTCCTCCGGGTCGTGCTCGATGTTCCACAGGATCATGTGCAGCCCGAGCGCACTCAGCACCCGGCCGATCTCGTCCAGCAGTTCGGCGTGGAACGGGCTGGTCACCCGGGTCATGAACACACCGATCGTGTCGGTCCGGCCGGTCTTCATCGCCCGCGCCAGCGCGTTGGGCGTGTAGTTCGCGTCTTTCAGCACCTGCAGCACCCGGGCCCTGGTCTCCGCGTTGACCTTCGGGTTGTTGGTCAGCACCCGCGAGACCGTCGCCTGGGACACCCCGGCCAGCCGGGCCAGGTCCTTGCTGGTGGGTGGTCGCACCATCAGCCCCCTCCCCTCGTCATCCCGGTCCTGAACCTACTGAAGAGTGTCACGTCTCGCCGTTGACCACCCGCCAGGACCTGTGTATACGTATTCATTGTATACGTATTCATCCCTCGCGGATGGGAGATTCCGGTGCAGACAACCCACTCCAACCTGAGCCGCCGCAGGTTTCTCGCCGGACTGACGGGACTCGCGGCCGGCGGTGTACTGGCCGGCTGCGGCGGCAACGGCAACGCAAGCGGTGACGGGAAGAGCATGACCTTCCTCAACTGGCAACAGGTCAAGGGCACGCCGCTCGAGCAGGCGATCCAGGCGTACGAGAAGTCATCCGGTACGTCGGTCACCGTGCAGCCCGCGGTCACCCAGGAGTACGACACCAAGATGCGCACACTGCTCGCGGGCGGTAGTCCGCCGGACGTGATGCGGATCAACGACGACTTCGTCCGCGGCTTCTCCGAGCAGGGGGCCCTGCTCGACCTGAAGCCCTACATCGAGAAGGACGGTCTGGACACCGCTGCGTTCGCCAAGGAGGCGTACGAGTTCCCCAAGCAGCCGGACGGCTCGCACACCGCCTGGGTGCTCGGCTACGAGCCGCGGCTGATGTTCTACAACGTCGATCTGTTCAAACAGGCCGGCGTACCGCTGCCGCCGACGACCTGGTCGCCGGACGGCTGGACCTGGGCCGACTTCGCCGACCGGGCCAAGAAGCTGACCGATCCGGCGAAGAAGCAGTACGGCGCTCTGGTGTACCTGGACACCGGGTACGAGCAGACGTTCACGGTCAACCACGGCAGCCAGACCGGCATCTACTCCACCGACGGAACGCAGTTCACGCTGCCCGGTGCCAAGGAGGTCGAAGCCCTGCAATGGGCGACCGACCTGACCTGCAAGGACAAGGTGCAGCCGCCGTGGTCCGCGCTGCAGCAGGACAACGTGCAGAACCAGCTGTTCGCCCAGGGCAAGATCGCAATGATGTTCGCGACCTTCGGCACCGTGCCGTACATGCGGACCACGGTGAAGGACTTCACCTGGGACGTCGCGCCGCCACCGGCCGACGTGGGGCAGAAGACCGAGGCCAGCGTGATCGTGTTCTGCATCCCGAAGTCGGCCAAGAATCCCGACCAGGCGTGGGCATTGCTCAAGTTCCTGGCCGGTGAGGAGGGCGGCAAGATCCTCTTGCAGGGTGGCGCGTTCACCCCGATCAACAAGAAGGTCGCCGCGCAACTCGCGCCGGACGGGAAGATGCCCGAGCACATCGGGCTGTTCGGCGAGGCCGCGGAGCACCTGACCGCGACCAACCAGACCAAGAACACGCTCGGCGCCCGTGAGCTGTACCGGCCCGCGCTGGACCAGGCCTACAACTGCGAGAAGCCGGTCGGCGACGTCCTGAACCAGATCAAGCCACAGGTGGAGAACGCCTTGAAGGGTTGATGTCGATGGCAACGACAACACCAACCAGGCCGCCGGCGGTCGAGACCGAGGTGCCGAACCACCGGGCCGAGGTACGGCGGGCGCGCCGCAAGCAGAACCTGGTCGGCTGGCTGTTCATCAGCCCGATCGTGGTCGGTGTGGTGGCCTTCCAGTTCTTCCCGATCCTGGTCTCGATGGGCGCGTCACTCACCGACTGGAACGGCATCTCGGCGCCGAAGTTCGTCGGCATCAAGAACTTCACCGATCTGTTCGGCGACGACCCGCTGTTCCTGCAGACGTTCAAGAACACCATCTACTTCACGCTGGCGAGCATCCCGCTCACGATCGGGATCGGCCTGGTGCTGGCACTGCTGTGTGCCCGGCCGATCCGCGGTGTCGCGTTCTTCCGGACGGCGTACTTCGCGCCGTACGTGACGAACGTGGTCGCGATCGGGTTCGTATGGTTCTGGTTCTTCCAGCCGGACAACGGGGTGGTCAACGGGCTGCTGAGCCAGGTCGGCGTGACCGGGCCGCAGTGGTTGTCGAGTTCGACCTGGGCGATGCCGGCGGTGATCGTGGTCAGCGTCTGGCAGGGCATCGGCTATCCGATGATCATCCTGCTGGCCGGGCTGCAGGGCCTGCCGGTGGAGTACTACGAGTCGGCGAAGATCGACGGTGCCGGAGCGTTCCAGCGGCTGCGGTTCATCACGCTGCCGTTGCTGACACCGCATTTCCTGTTCCTGCTGATCACGCAGTTCATCACGTCGTTCCAGGTGTTCGGCCTGATCTACGTGATGACCAAGGGCGGGCCCGGCCACGCCACCAGCGTCTACATCTTCAACATCTATCAGAACGCGTTCAGCTTCGGGAAGATCGGCTACGCCTCGGCGATGGCGTGGATCCTCTTCGTGGTGATCGCGGCCGTCACCTTCCTGCAGTGGAAGCTCCAGAAGAGGTGGGTGTTCTACTCGTGAGGCTGGCGAGCAAGACCGCGCAGTACATGGTGATGTCGCTGTTCGCGGTGGCCTTCCTGGCGCCACTGGTCTGGATGGTCAGTGCGTCGCTGCGGCCGGAGGCGAAGGTGCTGTCGGTGCCGCCGCAGTTCCTGCCCAGCGACGCGCAGTGGGACAACTACCGGCAGATCTTCGAGCTGATCCCGATATTCCTGTGGAACAGCGTGAAACTGGCCGGGCTGAACGTGATCGGCATCCTGATCGTCGCGTCGATGGCGGGGTACGCGTTCGCGCGGCTGCGGTTCGCCGGCCGGGACCTCGCGTTCATGGTGCTGCTGGCCACCTCGATCATCCCCGGTATCGCCTACCTGATCCCGCAGTACATCGTGTTCCGGCACATCGGCTGGGTGGACACGCAGTACCCGCTGTGGGTGCCGAAGGTGCTCACGCCGGTGTTCGCGACGTTCCTGATGCGGCAGTCCTTCCTGACCATCCCGCAGGAGCTCGAGGACGCGGGCAAGATCGACGGGGCGTCCACGTTCGGCATCTACTGGCGGATCATGCTGCCGCAGACCAAGCCGGCGCTGGCCGCGATCGGGGTGTTCACCTTCCTCGAGTCGTGGAACGACCTGTTCGGTCCGTTGATCTACATCAATTCCGAGAACCTGCAGACGTTGCCGGTGGCGCTGGCCCAGTTCCAGGGCGAGTACTTCACCCAGATCAGTCTGCTGATGTGCGGGGCGACCGTCTCGGTGGTCCCCGTCATCGCCGTCTTCCTCTTTGCACAGCGCTATTTCATCCAGGGCATCACGATGACAGGAATGAAGGGGTGAGCACCGTGCCGGACAGGCTCGTTGCCATGCAGATCGGAGCGGTTTCGTTCGTCGACGAAGGGGTCGACCAGACACTGGACATCCTGGCCGAGCGCGGCGCGGTGAACGCGCTGTTCCTGGCCACACCGACCTGGACCCGGGGGACCGGTGGGCGGCAGATCCCCGGGTACCCGATGCCGGACCACGGCGGAGCGGAGTACGACCTCGGCTGGGTCGGCGGCAACTACGCGACACCGCATCCGCAGTACTACGGCAACACGGCGCTCGGCGCGGTCGGACGAGCGCCGGAACACCCGGAGCTCGACCTGCTCGCCGAGGTGGTGCCGAAGGCGCGCGAACGCGGGATGCAGTCGTTCGCCTGGATGGAGGAGAGCGGTGGTGCCCGGCAGCTGCGGACCTACCCGAACTTCGTCAAGGTGCTCGAGGTGGACGCGTGGGGGCGGCCCGGTCGCCGGCCGTGCTTCAACAACCCGGACTACCGCAACTGGCATCTGGGGTTCGTCGAGGACTACCTGCAGAGCTACCAGCTCGACGGACTCGCCTGGTGCTCGGAGCGACCGGGTCCGCTGAACATGCTGATGCAAGGCACGGTCGACGTGGCCGAGGTCGGCTGCTTCTGCCCGCATTGCCGGCAGATCGGTCGCGATCGCGGGATCGACGTCGAACGCGCGATGCGTGGCTACCGCGAGCTGGTCGAGTGGAACCAGCGGGTCGGCGCGGGCGAGCGTCCGGTCGACGGCGCGTTCGTCACCTTCTGGCGGATCCTGCTGAACTTCCCCGAGGTCCTGAGCTGGCAGACGCTGTGGACAGAGAGCCAGCGGCAGCTGTACCGCGACATCTACGGTGTCGCCAAGGCGATGTCGCCCGACGTACAGGTCGGCTGGCACGTCTACCACAACATCTCGTTCAGCCCGTTCTACCGGGCCGACCAGGACTACACCGAGATGGCGAAGTTCTCCGACTTCATCAAGGTGGTCATCTACAACAACTGTGCCGGACCGCGGTTCTTCACCTGGGTGAAGAGCATCTGCGGCTCGCTGTTCGCCGACGCGGAGCCGGAGGACGTGTACCCGTTGATGATGAAGCTGCTGCAGCTCGACGAGGGTGACTACGAGAAGCTGCCGCGGTCCGGCTTCACCGCCGACTACGTCCGCCGGGAGACCGCGCGGGCCGTCGCCGGCGTCGGCGGGCAGAGCAAGATCTACCCGGGCATCGACATCGACATCCCGGTCGGCGTCCCGAAGCAGCGGCTGGAGAAGCCTCGCGACCTCGGCACCAAGATCAACTGGGACGACAACGAGGGCGAGCTGACCCAGTGCACCCGCGAGTCCGTGCGGGACGCGACGCTGGCTGCTTTCGAGGGCGGCGCGGAGGGCGTCGTCCTGAGCCGGAAGTACTCCGAGATGCTGCTGGAGAACCTGTCCGGCGCGGGCGACGCGATCCGGAGCCTCAAGTGACCCTGCCTTGGTACAAGCGCACCCTCCGCTGGGGACAGACGAACCTGACGGAGAAGGACCCGGCCCGGTACGACGCCGAGTGGTGGCGGGCGCATTGGCGTCGTACGAAGGTACAAGGCGTGATCGTGAACGCCGGCGGGATCGTCGCGTACTACCCGAGCCGGTTCGAACTGCAGCACCGGGCCGAGTTCCTCGGCGATCGCGATCTGTACGGCGAGATCGTCGCGGCGGCCCGCTCCGAGGGCCTGACGGTGCTGGCCAGAATGGATTCGAACCGGGCTCACCAACCCTTGTACGACGCTCACCCGGACTGGTTCGCGATCGATGCCGAGGGCAACCCCTATCGAGCCGGCAAGCTCTACGTCGCGTGTGTGACCGGTCCGTACTACCAGGAGTTCCTGACCGGAATCCTCGAAGAAGTCATCGAGCGGACGGCGCCGGACGGCCTCACCGACAACAGCTGGAGCGGTCTCGGCCGGGACCAGATCTGCTACTGCCCGAACTGCCGGCACAGCTTCGGCCAAGAGTTGCCGACTCGGGTTGACTGGGCGGATCCGGCGTACCGGCAATGGATCCGCTGGAGTTACGACCAACGGCTTGCGGTGTGGGACCTGAACAACGAGGTGACGCGGCGGGCCGGCGGTCCGGACTGCCTGTGGATCGGTATGAACGGCGGCGAGGTCGTTGCGCAGAGCAAGCGGTTGCGCGACGACGTGGAGATCTGCAAGCGGGCCTCGATCTTCCTGCTCGACTCGCAGTGGCGGCACGACGAGAGCGGCTTCCAGGCCAACGCCGACAGCGGAAAGCGGCTGCACGGCCTGCTCGGCTGGGAGACGCTGATTCCGGAGAGCACGGCCATGTACGACGCGGGCACGCCGACCTTCCGGCTCGGGAGCAAACCCGAGCCGGAGGCCCGGATGTGGGCGCTCGAAGGGTTCGCGGGCGGGATCCAGCCGTGGTGGCATCACATCGGTTCGGTGCACGAGGACCGGCGGCAGTACGCGACGGCCGGGCCGCTGTTCGACTGGCATTCGCAGCATGAGGCGTTTCTGGTCAACCGCGAGCCGGTCGCCACGGTCGGGTTGCTGTGGAGTCAGCGCAGTGTGGACTTCCACGGCAAGGACGATCCGGAGACGACGAGTCAGTTGCCCTACCGGGGTTGGGTGGACGCGCTGATCCGGGCCCGGATCCCGTATCTGCCGACGCACGAGGTCGACGCGTCGTTTGCTGTTCTGATCATCCCGAACATCGGCGTTCTCACCGATGCACAGTGCGAGGCGCTGACGGCGTACGTCGAGGGCGGCGGGCGGCTCGTGGTGACCGGGGAGTCGAGCCTGTACGACGAGTGGGGCGATCGGCGCGACGACTTCGCGTTGGCTGAGCTGCTCGGCGTACATCACGAGGGCAAACGGTTCGAGGCGGGGAAGGTCGACTGGGAGACGTACGACGCGCATACCTATCTGCGGATCGAGGACCGGGCGATCGCCGACGGCTTCGACGACACGGATGTGCTGCCGTTCGGTGGGCAGCTCGAGGTGGTGCACTCCAAGGCGCCGGCAGTGACCTATGTGCCGCCGTTCCCGATCTATCCGCCGGAGAAGTCGTGGATGGCCGAGCCGCGGACCGACGTACCCGCGCTGGTCCTCGGCGAGCGGACGGCGTACCTGGCGGCCGATCTCGACCGGCTGTACGCGCAGTACCACCATCCCGATCACGGTCGGCTGCTGGCGAACCTGGTCCGGTGGGCGGCCCGGGACGACATCCCGCTGCAGGTCGAGGGTGCCGGCGTACTCGACTGCCAGCTCTACCGGCAGGGCGACACGCTCGTCCTGCACCTGGTCAACCTCGATCAGGGCGGCGCGTGGCGCGGCCGGCTGGAGGAGCTCACGCCGTCCGGGCCGTTCACCGTCCGGGTCCGCGGGACCGGCAGCAGGGCTCGTTTCCTGGTCGCCGGTGTGGACGCGGAGGTGAACGAACAGGACGGCTGGATTACGGTCGGGGTAGACCGCATCACCGATCACGAAGTCGTGGTTCTCAGCTAAGGAGTCTCTTGTGCCAGACGTCACCGGGCCGATGAACGAGCGGTACGACGAGATCCTCACCGAGCGCGCCCTCGGGCTGATCGAGAAGTTGCACCGGGAGTACGACGGGCGGCGGCAGGAGCTGCTCGAGCGTCGCCGGGAGCGGGTGGCCGAGATCGAGGCCGGAGCGTCGCTGGGCTTCCTGCCAGAGACGAAGGATGTCCGGGACGACCCGGACTGGCGGGTCGCGCCGGCGGCGCCCGGGCTGGTGGACCGGCGGGTGGAGATCACCGGGCCGACCGACCGGAAGATGACGATCAACGCGCTCAACTCGGGCGCCAAGGTGTGGCTGGCCGACCACGAGGACGCGAACACGCCGCTGTGGGAGAACGTGATCGGCGGCCAGCTCAACCTGCTCGACGCGATCACCCGGCGGATCGACTTCAGCACCGACGCCAAGTCGTACGCGCTGAAGCCCGACGAGGAGCTGGCGACGATCGTCGTCCGGCCGCGCGGGTGGCATCTGCCGGAGAAGCACATCCAGGTGGACGGCTCGCCGGTGTCCGGTTCGCTGGTCGATTTCGCGCTGTACCTCACCGCCTCTGGTCAGCTGCAGATCGACCGCGGCCAAGGGCCGTACTTCTACCTGCCGAAGATGGAGTCGCATCTCGAGGCGCGGCTGTGGAACGACGTGTTCGTCACCGCGCAGGAGTACCTTGGCATCCCGCGCGGCACGATCCGGGCGACGGTGCTGATCGAGACGTACCCGGCCGCGTTCGAGATGGAGGAGATCCTCTACGAGCTGCGGGAGCACTCGGCCGGGCTGAACGCGGGCCGTTGGGACTACATGTTCAGCGTGATCAAGACGCACCGGACCCGCGGCGCCGACTTCCAGCTGCCGGACCGCAACAGCGTCACCATGACGGTCCCGTTCATGCGCGCGTACACCGAGCTGCTGGTCCGCACCTGCCACAAGCGCGGCGCGCACGCGATCGGCGGGATGGCGGCGTTCATCCCGAGCAAGGACCCGGCGGTGAACGAGCAGGCGTTCGCCAAGGTCGAGGCGGACAAGCGGCGCGAGGCCGGTGACGGCTTCGACGGCTCGTGGGTCGCGCACCCCGGCATGGTCGAGACCTGCCGCACTGTCTTCGACTCGGTGCTCGGGTCGGAGCCGAACCAGCTGGGCAAGCTCCGTGAAGACGTCCACGTCACCGCGGAGCAGCTCCTGGACGTCGCCGCCACGCCGGGCGAGGTCACTGAGGCCGGCCTGCGCAACAACGTGAGCGTCGCCATCCAGTACCTCGCCGCCTGGCTCGACGGTCTCGGCGCGGTCGGCATCTTCAACCTGATGGAGGACGCCGCCACCGCCGAGATCTCTCGCTCCCAGATCTGGCAATGGCGCCAGAACGGCGTCGTGCTGGACACCGGCGAAACCGTCACCACCGAACTCGTCGAACGGATCGCCGACGAGGAGATCACCAAACTCGACCAGTACCTGCGCTACCAGTCCGCCCGGGCCCTCTTCCTCGAGGTAGCCCTGGCCGACGACTACGTCGACTTCCTGACACTGCCCGCCTACGAACGCTTCTCCTAAGCGGCCAGAAGCGCTTGGATCAGCGTCGCGTGGTTCTGCACCACCGGAACCTGTGGCGTGGCAAGGTACTTGCGAGGTTCACGCCCACACTCACAACCCAGTCCGACTGCGCCGGCCTCCTGAGCGGCGCGGATCCTGGCCCAACGACCACCAACGAACAAGCAGGAGCTGACCGGGGCGCCGAGCTGGTCTGCCGCCCGCTCGGCGGCATGCCCCGTGTCGAACACGGCGAGGTCGAGCCCTCGCCGCGCGGAGATCGTGCCGACGTGCAACTCGAGCGAGTGCGCTCGCACTGTTGCCGCCACGGCGTCTTCCGAGAGGTCGCTGATCACGCCGACCTTGCGCTTGGTGTCGGCGCACGCCGCCAGCAACTGTCGCAGACCGGGAGCGGGGACGGCGGTGAGGGCGGAGTCCAGCTCCCGTCTCGACAGCGCTTTCTCCGACTCGTCGGCGTAGTCGGGTTTGTTCTCCGCGATGTACCCGAGCATGTGGTCGACCCCGAAGGCTCCGAGCACGATCGGCCGTGGAAAGTACGGGCGGCTGTCCAAGTACTCGCGGACGGCATTCTCGCGACCCCAGCGGCCCAGAGCCGTCTCCACGTCGAACATCACGCCATCGAAGTCCAGCAGGACATGCTGGGCTTGAGCTACGGCATGGGCGACGTGCGGTCGGACCCGCCGTGCCGGTTGTCCCTCGACCTCGTACAAGGCTCCCCCTCCAGGTGGCTGCCTCAGTCGGCAGCCGGATGGGAGCCTGCCAGCAGACGAACAGCTCTGACAACCGAGATAGTGCGGCCTTGGGCTGCTAGCTAGAGGAATCGCTCGGGTGGGTCGACGTTTACGGTGGGGATACCGCCGCCCGCCCGGGCGATGATCGCCAGCGACGGTGCACCGGAAGGATTGCTCTCCCGGTGCACAGTGAACGCCGGCACGTGCACGAAGTCGCCGGCAACGGCGTCGAGGTACTCGTCACTCCCCTCGAACTCCAGCCGCAGTACGCCGGACACGATGTAGAGACTGCTCTCGTTCTTGTCGTGGTGATGCCACCCCGAGACTGCGCCGGGCTCGGTGATCACCTGCCCGGACCACAGGATCGGCAGCTCGAACGCCCGCATCCGCAGCATCCCGGACGTCGGATCGGCGGCCACCAGGTCCCCTGCCTTGATCACCCGAACAGGCTCACTCATGCCAGCAGTCTGCCTCCGCCCGAGTGCTCCCGCCAGCGGGTGGACCGGTGCGGATGCGGGCGCGGGCATCGGGGACGGTGAGGGCCTGGGTGAGAAGCCAGGTGACGCCGGAGCGTTCGTACTGCGGGATTGTGGCTGGGGTGGGTTCGGTCGCGTCGGCGTTGCCGATGAGGACGACATCGTACGGCGTACCGGAGGTCCGGGCGGCGCGGAGATCCTCGGCGATCTCCGCATAGGTTTCGGGCGGGATCACCACCGTCGGCCACTGCTCGCTGGCTGGGGCGAACCCGTCCCATCGGGCGGCTCGGCGGCGGGGTGGGCGGAAGGAGCCGCCGGCGCCGATCCAGATCGGGATTCTGGGGTGCTGGAGCGGCGTGGGTTGGAGGGAGACGCCGCGGCAGGTGTAGTGCTCGCCTTCGAAGTCGACCCGTTCGCCGGTCCACAGGCGGTTCACCAGTTCGAGGAACTCGTCGACCATCGCCGCCCTGGTTCGCAGATCCACGTCCATCCCGAACGCGGTGAACTGGTCATCCGGGTGACCGAGGCCGACCCCGAGCACCAGGCGGCCCGCTGACAGCCGATCCAGCGTCACCGCCTGGCGGGCGAACGCCTCCGGCCGCAGCCGGGCTACCGCCGTGACCAGAGTCCCGAAGCGGATCCGCTCAGTCGCCCCGGCCACCGCCGTCAGCGCCACCATCGCGTCGGCCACGTCGTCGGACTCACCGAGCGCTTCTCGGACCGCGTCCGTGTGCGGGTGCAGTGGCAGCAGTTCGTCCCAGATGAAGAGTCCGTCCCATCCGGCCGCTTCAGCCGACTGCGCCAGCTCCACCAGCACACCCACGTCAGCGAAAGCACCTTGGTTCGGCAAGTAGATCCCGTGCTGCATGGGCCCTCCTCCCGCGGCCGACGCCGTTGACTGCAGCCTGTGGCCCGCCGGGCGCACTGTCAACGACGGGGCGGCGCGCCTAGGCTGCGATCATGGCGAGCATTGTGTTGCGGATCCGGCTCACGAGCGGTGACCACCTGGATGTCAGCTACGAGGAGCCTGACGCGGCCGATGAGGACGAAGTTGTCGCGCACGCTGTCGCAGTGCTCGCGGGCGAGGCCGGCATGCTCCAGTGCAGGCATGGCGACCGGCTCCTCGTGCTGTACGCGCGGGGAGTCGCGGCCATCGAGATCGCGCCGCGAGGTGCTGTTCTGTAACCCACGCGGCCGGATGCCCCGGCGGTTCGCCGGGGCATCCGGAGGTGTTCAGCGCTTGGGGTAGGCGGCGTCGACCTCGACTTCGACGAGCCAGCCGGTGACGGGCAGGTTCTCGATCTCCAGAGCGAAGCGGGAGGGGCGGGACTTGTTGACCACGAACGGTTTGGCGGGTGGCGCCGTACCGAGGGGGACAGGGACGTACTGACCTGTGGTGAGGTCGGTGTTGGCGAAGTACTGGCGGTAGGCACGGTTCCAGCCGGCGAAGTCGGCGGTGGTGGCGCCGGCCGGGTTCTGCAGGAACACGCGCATCGTGTAGACATCGGCGTACGAGAGGCCCTGGGCTTGCAGGTTCTCGCCGATCCGCCGCAGCACGTTGATGCCCTGCGCCTCGGTGATGGTGACGCCCTCCGGCAGCGTCCCACCCGGGAAGACCACGGTGTCGATGTACGACGCTTCCGACCCCGCGGGAGCGCCCGTGTTGAGGGCCGACGGGCCGAGCCCGCTGGACTTGTAGATCGGAGTGTTGGCCCCGATGCCGACACCGCTGGCGATCATCGGGTTGGACTGGCCGGCGGGCAGCGCCGGGACGACGGTGCCGGGGCTCGGCGGTTTCGGCTTGTTCCACCACCCGGCGGCTCCGGCGGTGAACGAGCACGACGCGATCACCACGACGACGAACCCGATCAGGAGTTTGCGCTTCATCTGCTGGTCACCCGACTGTGCAGGGCGGTCACGGCCGCCCGGGCGGACACCATCGCGCCGTGCTGCCAGGCGATGGCGTGGGACAGGTGGTCGCCGGCGAAGTAGATGTTGCCGGTGGCATCGAGCAGCCGGGCGTAGATCCCGTCGGTCTGGGACGGCCAGCCGACCCAGGCGCCCTCGGAGTACTTGGTCCCGAGCCAGTTCACCGAGAAGGAGGCCTTGACGTCCTTGCCGTAGACGTCACCGTGGATCTTGGTGCCCTGCATCAGGGCTCGCTCCAGCCGCGCGGCCGGTGTCAGGGCGCCGTACACATTGGCGTTGGCGCCGGTGTTGTAGTAGCCGATGACGGTGCCGCGTTTGCCGTGGAAGCCGGTCGACGGGTACCAGGTGTTGACCGTGTCGAGGTTGCTGTTGGTGATACCGCCGTAGATCCGGTGGTCCTCCTCCCACCAGCGCCGGCCGTACTCGATGCCGATCTTGCCCGCGTTCGTCGGACGGGCGTACTTCAGCGCCTCGATGATCGGCGTGGGCAGGTTGGACGGAACCTTCGCGGCCAGGTGTGGCGGCAGCGTGCAGATGGCGTAGTCCGCGCTGATGATCCGGGTCCGCGTCCCGCTCCGGTAGGTGACCTCGACGCCGGCCGTGGTGTTGCGCAGGCCGGTCACCTCGGCGCCGTACTGGATCTTCTCCTGGCCGATCGCCTTCTCGAACGCGTACGGGATCCGGTCCATCCCGCCGGACGGCTGGAACATCATCATCGCCTGGTCCCAGCCGAACTCGAACGAGAAGTAGTTGCCGACCCCACTGGCGAACACGTCGCTCAGTGCGTACGGCGCGGCCGTCGTACCGCCCTCCATCCCCGCACCGGGTTCGATCTCGTAACCGCGGCGGCCGTCGGCGCCGGTGTAGGCGAACCCGGCCGCCTTGTTCCCGATCGAGCCGAAGCTGCTCAGGAACCCGATCAGCGCCTGCTTGTCGGTCCCGGTCAGCTGCCCGTCGAGCGCGCCCTGATCCGTCGCCTTGGCGAGCATCTCGGCGACGTAGCCGTAGACGTCCGCCTTGGCGGTGCGGTGCCGGATCGGCTTGTTGGACAGGGCTGTGGTGCCCTCGCGGTAGAGGTACGCGTCCGCGTTCTGGTTGACGAACGGTTCGATCGCGACGCCGAGCTCGCGGCAGTAGTCGAGCGTCACGTGGTGCTGCGGCAGACGGGCCGGGCCTGCGTTCATGTACTGGCCGGGAGAGAACGTCGCCCGCTGGGTGTTACCGGCCAGGTCGGTCTCCACGGTGCCGCCGCGGACCGTCCAGTTCCGGCCGCCGGGGCGGTTGCGGGCCTCCAGCAGGGTGACCTTGTAGCCGGCCTTCAGCAGTTCGTACGCCGAGGTCAGGCCGGCGATCCCGGCGCCGAGGATGACGATGTGCTTGCCGCGGCCGTTGAGCTCGACGCGCGACGGGGCGGCGTACGCGGGAGTCTCGGCGACGCCCGTGAGGCCGAGCGCCGACATCGTGGAATACATGACACCGGCTCCACCGGTGATACCGACCTGTTGCAGGAACTGACGTCTGGTTTGCGCCATGCCTTCTCCTCACTGGGCAACTGGGTAGCTGACCAGAAAGGTAAGGACTTGGTGTTTCTGTCCCGTGTCCGTCCGATGAGGACCTGAGACAGGTACTGACAGGTATGTTTCGGGTTAACGAACCTGTTCAGATCTGGGCTCTGAGTGCCTTGGCCGCGGACGCGATTTCCGCGTAAACACCGGGGAAAGCGGGGTCGGCGCAGCCCTTGCCCCAGGAGACGGTGGCGAGCAGGCGGCCGTTGAGGACAAGGGGGCCGCCGGAGTCGCCCTGGCAGGCGTCGCCGGTGCCGTTGCCGGCGCAGACGTTCGACGCGGCGGCGTACCCGTTGGCGACGTACTCCTTGTTCGCCAGGCAGGCGTCGTCGCCGAGATCGGGTACGGCGACCTTCTGCAGCGTGTCGTCCGGACCGGTGTCCGCGGTGTCGCCCCAGCCGTAGACGGTTGGAACGGCGCCCTTCCGGTCGGCCTTCGGGTTGGTCTCGAGCGTGATCACCGGGACCTGCGTGAACGGCTGGGCCAGGGTGAGGATCGCGAAGTCGTTGCGGTTGTTCTTCGTGTTGTAGCCCGGATGGATCCACACCTTGCTGATCCCGGACACCCGCCCGGTCGAGTCGTCACTCAACTCGGCCCGTCCCTGGACCGCCGTGTATGTCGACACCGGTTTGAGCATGCAGTGCGCAGCCGTCAGCACCTTGTCCGGTGCCACCAGGACGGCACCACACCACCGCCCAGTGGGCCGCGACGACTGCGAGTTCGTCAACGCCACCGCCCACGGCGCCTCCCTGACACTCGCCAACGTCCCGCCAACGATCAGTCGCTTGTCAGCCGCCGAGACAGCCCCGGCAGACACGAGCATCAGGATCCCGGCAAGCACAACGGCCCTTTTCAGCATGCCGACGAACTTACTCCACGTGAGCGATTGATTACACGAACGTCGGTGTAGTTCATCGCGCGGTGGGGACCGGGAGACATGAGACTGACAGAGACCGCGGATGTCTGGTGGAAGAACGCAGTGGTGTATTGCCTTGATGTCGAGACGTTCTTCGACACCGATGGCGATGGACGGGGTGATCTGCGCGGGGTGAGCCAGCGGATTGACCACTTGGCTGAGTTGGGCGTCACCTGCCTGTGGCTGATGCCGTTCTACCCGACGCCGGACCGCGACGACGGCTACGACATCACCGACTTCTACGGTGTCGACTCGCGGCTGGGCACCCATGGCGATCTGGTCGAGCTGATCACGCTCGCGCAGGACCGGGGCATGCGGGTGATCGCCGACCTGGTCGTCAACCACACGTCCGACCAGCACCCGTGGTTCCAGAGCGCGCGGGCTTCGCGAGAGTCGCCGTACCGGGACTGGTACGTCTGGCGGGACGAGCCGCCGGCGGATGCGGACAAGGGCGTCGTGTTCCCGGACCAGGAGGACAGTCTCTGGCAGTACGACGAGGAGGCCGGCCAGTACTACCTGCACAGGTTCTACAAGCACCAGCCGGATCTCGACATCACCAACCCTTCGGTGCGCGAGGAGATCATGCGTGTGATCGGCTTCTGGTTGCAGCTGGGGCTGTCCGGGTTCCGGGTGGACGCCGTACCGTTCCTGATCGACCCGGCGGGTTCGCTCGACGCGGCCGACCTGCCGGACCCGCACGACTACCTGCGTGACCTGAGGGCCTTCCTGTCCCGGCGGAGCGGTCAGGCGATGCTGCTCGGCGAGGTCAATCTGCCGTACAAGGACACCCGGACCTTCTTCGGTGACGAGGACGGCGACGAGTTGACCATGAGCTTCGACTTCATCGGCATGCAGCGGCTCTACCTCTCGTTGGCGCGCAGCGACCCGGCCGAGCTGGCGAAGGCGCTGCGGGAGCGTCCGGATCCGCCGGAGGAGGCGCAGTGGGGCACGTTCGTGCGCAACCACGACGAACTCACGCTGGACAAGCTGTCCGACGACGAACGGCAGGAGGTCTTCGACGCCTTCGGCCCCGAGAAGTCCATGCAGCTCTACGGGCGCGGTCTGCGCCGGCGGCTGCCGCCGATGCTCGACAACGACCCGGCCCGGCTGAAGATGGTCTACAGCCTGCTCTTCTCACTTCCCGGTACGCCGGTGCTGTTCTACGGCGAGGAGATCGGCATGGGTGAGAACCTCGCCATCGAAGGGCGGAACGCGGTCCGTACGCCGATGCAGTGGACGGCCGAAGCGAACGGCGGCTTCTCGACCGCGGACCCGAACGATCTCGCCGCCGCCGTTCCCGACGGCGACTTCAGCCCTGAGCATGTCAACGTCGCGGCTCAGCGTCGTGACCCCGAGTCACTCCTCAACTGGATCAAGCTCCTCACCCAGCGGTACCGCGAGTGCCCCGAGCTCTCCTGGGGCGACTGCACCATCCTCGAGCACCAGTCGCCGTCCGTGTTCGCCCACCGCTCCGACTGCGAGGACGGCCGCATCATCGCCGTCCACAACTTCGCCGCCGAATCCGCCCGGGTGACGCTCGCGGTGGCCGGCACAGGAGTCGGCGTACGAGCGGTCGATCTGCTCGAGGAACGGACGACGAATGTCCGCGAGGACGGCGTGGTCGACCTCGACCTGGAGCCCTACGGCTCCCGCTGGCTGCGCATCATCCGGCCCGGCGACCGCTACATCGTGTGATGGGTGGCCACCCGGCCACGCATGCCGGGGTGGCCACGTCTACGACCTTAAGCCCTGTAGGCGGTCCACATCTGGCTGATGCGGGTGCTCTGGTCTGCGGTGAACTGGTTGTAGCAGGAGTCGTACGAGTAATCCATGTAGTTGTGGATCGGGTCGAGGCCCGGCAACGAGCAGGAGTCACGGCCCACGGGGCAGCCGTTGGTGGGGCTGCTCTGCGCCGGCGTGTCCGCGACCTCGTCGTTCGTCTCCGTGCAGCCGCCCTGGAACGTGTGGTACAGCCCGAACCAGTGGCCGGCCTCGTGGGTCGCGGTCTCGCCCAGGTTGTAGTTGGCGATACTGCCGCCCGGCAGCGAGTCGAAATGCACCCGGATGCCGTCGGTCCCCGGGCTACGGTCGTAGTCCCACGGGAAGGTGGCGATGCCGAGGTAGGCGAAGTCGACCAGCCAGATGTTCAGTGCGTTCGCACCGCCCTTGCGGGTCTGCTTGCGGTACGAGCTGCTCTGCTTGTCCTTGTGCCACTGGTTGTTGTTGTAGCGGAAGGTCCCGGCCAGCGTGAAGCTGAAGCCGGTTTCCGCCGCGGCCGAGGACTCCCCACCGGCGAACGTCTTGTTCAGCACGGTGATCTGGTCGGCGATCTGCTTGTTGGTGACATCGCCGTTGCCGGCCGCGTCGCGCATCACGTGGACGTACACCGGCACGGTCGCGGCCGCCAGTGCACCCTTCGGTACGGCGATGCCGCGGGCGGCCTTTGCCTTCAACAACTGTGCGGTCCGGGCCTCGATCGCCTTCTGCTCGGCGGCCGACACCTCCCGGGTGTCCGGACCGTGGCCACCCTTGGCCGAAGCACTGGCCGGCGGCACGAAGCAGTCCGCAGACCCTACGGGAAGCCGGGCCGTGGCCTGGCCGCTGAGAGGACTGAACATGAGCGCCGAGCCGGCCAGTAGGGCTGCCGCGACGCGGGGACGGGTGATCAGAGATCGCATGGATTGCGCTCCTCCGGGTCGGGCCGCTGGGCGGGCGGCCGGTTGCCGGAATACTGCGCAAGAACTTCCCTGCTGCGGAAGCGATCACCGACGAATTTCGCGTGGTCTAGGGAAAACCTTCGGTCGTGGAGGTGGGGCTGGGGTGCTGGAGACGTTCAAGAGAGGAGAGTGGAGTTGCTCGCGGGTGAGCGGAGACTTCCGTAGCGTTCCATCCTTTGCCAGCGCAGGCGAGAGCCGGCCAGCGCGGTGAAGACGGACTGGATGACGACCAGGTACATGAGCTGCCGGTAGACGAACTGCTGCAGCGGCAGTGTCCACAGTGGTCCAGCCCGCTCACCATCCAGGTGGAACGCGTAGCGACCCATAGCGAACTGCAACGCCAGGAAGCCCAGCCAGACCAGCCCCACCCGGAGCGGATCGAGGAAGAGCAGGCCGTAGAGGGCGAACACGTCGACCACCGGCGCCAGGAGCGGCAGTAGCACCTGGAACATCAGGAGGTAGCTCAGACCGCGTCGGCCGAGCTTACCGGCCTGACCGCGCTGCACCAACGCACCACGGTGCTTCCACATCGCCTGCAACGTCCCGTAGCACCAGCGGTACCGCTGCCGCCACAGTGCACCCAGCGACGCCGGCGCCTCGGTCCACGCAACCGCACGCTCCTCGTAGACCACCCGCCACCCGTCCCGGCACAGGGCCATCGTCAGGTCGGTGTCCTCCGCCAGTGTCACGTCACTGAGCCCGCCGATCCGGTCCAGAGCCGTACGACGGAAGCCGCCGACCGCGCCGGGCACGGTCGGCATGCACTCGGCCAGGTCGAACAACCGCCGGTCCAGGTTGAAGCCGACCACGTATTCGATGTGCTGCCAGCGACCCAGCAGGCCGCGCCGGTTGCCAACCTTCGCATTACCCGACACGGCACCGACGGACGGGTCGGCGAAGGGCTGGATCAGCATGCGGACGGCGTCGGGTTCGAACACGGTGTCGCCGTCGACCATCACGATCAGGTCGAAGTGTGCGGCCTGCAACCCGGTGTTGAGGGCGACCGGCTTCCCCGCGTTCCGCTGCCGGATCACCCGGACGCCGGGAATGCGCATCGCCTCGACGATCTCCGCCGTACCGTCGGTCGAACCGTCGTCGACGACGATCACCTCGATCGGATGGTCGGACGCGACCAGCGACCGGATCGCCGCTTCGATCCCCGCGCTCTCGTTGTACGCCGGGACGATCACGCTGACCGGCTCCGTCACCGGGTCACCCCACGTCCAGTCCCGTTGCCGGGCGTGCCGCCGTGCCGCGACCACGGTGGTGATAGCGCGAAGCACGCTCAGCGCGCCCGCGGCGTACAGGAACCACGTCAGCAGGGTCAGTACGCCGTCACTGATCCGCAGCGCCCAGATGGCCGCCAGGCCACGCCCACGCTCGACCAGACTGGCCTTGTGCACGGGCTGCGGCAGCCCCACGGAGTCGCTCACGGTCGCGAACTTGAACCCACGCGCCTTCAGCGTCGGGATCAACTTGGCCAGCGCGGCCACGGTCTCGCTCCGGTCGCCACCCGCGTCGTGCATCAGGAGCACCTGCCCCGCGGTCCCGCGCGGCATCGAGTTGGCGATCACCTTCGTGGTTCCCGGTCGCCGCCAGTCCTTGCTGTCCTGTGTGCTCAGCACGGTCAGGTAGCCGGCCTGGCGAGCCGCCTCGATCGAGGTCCAATCGGCGTTGGTCAGCGCGTTCGCCTCGGACGAGTACGGCGGTCGCAGCAGCGGCGTACTCATCCCGGTCGCACCGGCCAGGATCAGCTGGCTCTGCCGCAGCTCGAGCGATCGGCGCCAGCCGGCCGCCGTACTCAGGTTCGCGTGCGTGAACGTGTGCACGCCGATTTGGTGGCCTTCAGCAACAATCCGGCGGGCGATCTCCGGGTGGGCGGCGACCTCGGTGCCGACGACGAAGAACGTCGCCTTGACCTTCTGCGCCTTGAGCAGGTCGAGCACCTTCGGGGTCCAGACCGGATCCGGGCCGTCGTCGAAGGTCAGCGCGATGGTGCGAGCCGCGGGACGGACCGTGCGGACGTCGGCAGGTCGCGCGTCGATCACCGGGCCGCCGTCGACGACCTTCCGCGGTACGGCGCCGTCCGGACCGCCGGCCACGGCTGCGCCGTCGGGCTCGGTGCCGAACATGTGATGCGTGTAGCCGTGCAGAACCAGCATGCTCGACAGACAGACGAGCAGCATGGTCAGCACGACCCAGTGGGTGCGCAGTGGGACGGGTTTCGCGCGTCGCGCGACCGGACGACTCACGGCCTGGGCGGTGACTTCGTCCGACCAGGCGGCACGGTCGGCTTGTTGCTGGCGTGTGCGGTGGTGGGTTTACCCGGTGGGGTGGTGGGTGATCCGGTCACCGGGGTGGTCGGTGCGATCGTCGGGGTGGGTACGACGGTGGGCGTGCTGCTCGGGACCGGCGTACTACTCGAAGCCGGTGTGCTCGTCGGCTCGGTTGCGCCTTCCGGCGTCACGGCCGGCTCGTTCGGACGCTCGGACTGCACGGCGGCCGACCCGGGCGTCACCAGCGGTTTCTCGACCGCCGGCTTGCCGGCCTCCGGCAACGGAACCAGCGGAGTGTCCAGACTCGGTCCACCGAGCAGACTGCTGACCAGCAGGATCAGGTAACCCACAACAGGTACGGCGAGAAACGCACCGCCCCGACGGATGGCTCGATGGCGACGCCCGGTCGAGTCCAAGAAAACCGGCCGCCGGACGGAGGGCGACTTCACAAGCGCGAGATCTTACTAGCCTCACCGGTACTCCAAAACCCACCCCGGTGCGTCAAACGCTTGCATCACAAGACTTTCGTCGCGCGATCGCGAACAACACCTCAGGCGTGCGGATCTGTCGGGGGCGGATGAGGGGGCAGGTGATCACGCGCGGGCGGGCGCGATACGCGTCGCCTCGAGGAGCAGGGTGAAGAGGCGCTCGGGGCCTCTGGCGTCGGGGTCGAGGGCCTTGGTGACGAGGTGCTCGTCGGCTGGGAGGCCGGCCTGGGTGGTCCAGGCGAGGAACGACTGCACAGTTGTTGCGAGCGGGATCCCGTCGTCGGGCATTTCGTAGGAGTCGATCGCCATGGACTTGGCGAGAGTGCCCGACCAGGTGGAGCCCTGCGGGTCGGCGGCGGCGACGGGGCCGCAGTCGCTGTCGAGGATGAAGGCCGCAAGGGCGGGATGGCCGGTGGTCTTGGCGAGGAGTTGTGCGCCGATCAGTGGGTTCTCGTTCGCTCCGGCGACCCAGGCCTGTTGCCAGCCGTCGTGAAGTGGCTCGACCCGGAGGTATTCGTCGCCGAAGGTGGCCAGTTCGTCCAGTTCGTCCAGTTGTCCGTCGCTCTTGGCCGCGACGAGCTAGCCCCAGTAGCCCATCGCAGCACCCTATAGCCGCGGACGACGGCCCTTCGACGAACCGGTCGCCTGGTCCGACTGATCGATCGGGTGCGCCGGGCCGCCGCAGTACGCGGTCCAGCGCACCGCAATGAACACTCGGGAGCAAAACAGACCGGGATGCCTCCTTCAGGACCTTGGGTGGCTACTGTCGTCTGGTGCAGAAATGGCCTGGCCGTCCTTACCCCCTCGGAGCCACCTACGACGGCTCCGGGACGAACTTCGCGGTGTTCTCGGAGGTAGCTGAGCGAGTAGATCTGGCCCTGATCGGCGACGACGGGTCCGAGCAGTTGGTGCAGCTGACCGAGGTGGACGGTTTCGTCTGGCACGGGTACCTGCCGGCGGTGCAGCCGGGCCAGCGGTACGGGTTCCGGGTGCACGGGCCGTACAACCCGGCCGAGGGGCATCGGTGCAACCCGTCCAAGCTGCTGCTGGACCCGTATGCGAAGGCCATCGACGGGCAGGTCGACGGCGACGAGTCGCTGTTCAGCTACCGGTTCGCGAAACCGGACGAGCTGAACACGATGGACAACCGCGAGCACACCATGCTGTCGGTGGTGACGAACCCGTTCTTCGACTGGGGCAACGACCGCCCGCCGGGGCACGCGTACCACGAGACGGTCATCTACGAGGCGCACGTGAAGGGTCTGACCAAGACCCACCCGGCGCTGCCGGAGGAGATCCGCGGCACGTACGCCGGGATCGGGCACCCGGCGATCATCGAGCACCTGAAGGAGCTCGGGGTGACCGCGATCGAGCTGATGCCGGTCCACCAGTTCGCCCAGGACGGGCACCTGCAGGAGCGGGGCCTGTCCAACTACTGGGGCTACAACACGATCGGCTTCTTCGCCCCGCACAACGCCTACTCCTCGCTGGGCGGGCGCGGCCAGCAGGTGACCGAGTTCAAGACGATGGTGCAGGCGCTGCACGAGGCCGACATCGAGGTCATCCTCGACGTCGTCTACAACCACACCGCCGAGGGGAACGAGTTCGGCCCGACGCTGTCGTTCAAGGGCATCGACAACGCGGCGTACTACCGGCTGGTGGACGCCGACAAGCGGCACTACTACGACACCACCGGCACCGGGAACAGCCTGCTGATGCGGCACCCGCACGTGCTGCAGCTGATCATGGACTCGCTGCGTTACTGGGTCACCGAGATGCACGTGGACGGATTCCGGTTCGATCTCGCGTCGACGCTGGCCCGCCAGTTCCATGAGGTGGACCGGCTGTCGGCGTTCTTCGACCTGGTCCAGCAGGACCCGGTGGTGAGCCAGGTCAAGCTGATCGCCGAGCCGTGGGACGTCGGCGACGGCGGCTATCAGGTGGGCAACTTCCCGCCGCTGTGGACCGAGTGGAACGGCAAGTACCGCGACACCGTCCGCGACTTCTGGCGCGGTGAGAAGTACACGCTGGCCGAGTTCGGCTCGCGGCTGACCGGCTCGTCGGACCTGTACCGCGACGACAGCCGCCGCCCGCTGGCGAGCATCAACTTCGTCACCGCCCACGACGGCTTCACGCTGCGCGACCTCGTCTCCTACAACGAGAAGCACAACGAGGCGAATGGCGAAGGCGGCAAGGACGGGGAGAGTCACAACCGGTCCTGGAACTGCGGCGCCGAGGGCGAGACCGACGATGCCGCCGTGCTCGCGTTGCGGACCAAGCAGCAGCGCAACTTCCTGGCCACGTTGCTGATCTCGCAGGGGGTTCCGATGCTCGCCCACGGCGACGAGCTCGGCCGGACCCAGTCGGGTAACAACAACGTCTACTGCCAGGACAACGAACTCGCCTGGGTGAACTGGGACCTCACCGAGGAGCAGCAGGACCTGCTGGAGTTCACCGGTGCGCTGGTCCGGTTGCGCAACGAGCACCCGGTGTTCCGGCGCCGCCGGTTCTTCCACGGCGACACGGGGGTCGACGGGCTCGGCGACCTGGTCTGGTTCACCCCCGACGGTCAGGAGATGCAGAACGGCGACTGGAGCCGCGACGACGCCCGCGCGGTGGCCGTTTTCCTCAACGGTGACGCCATCTCGGAGCCGGATCCGCGCGGCGAGCCGGTGGTGGACGACTCGTTCCTGATCCTGCTGAACAGTAACGACGAGGCGCAGGACTTCCTGCTGCCCGTGAAGGAGTACGGCGAAGTGTGGTCCGTGGTGGTGGACACCATCAGGCCGACCGGTCGTGCCGAGGGGGGCGAGCACGCCGCGGGCAGCACCATCCGGATCGAGGCCCACGGCATGCTGGTCCTGACCCGGCCCCGGCGGGCCGCCGGATGACAAGGGTCCCGCAGGCCACCTATCGGTTGCAGTTGCGCGCCGAGTTCGGGTTCGACGACGCCGCCACGGTGGTGCCGTACCTGCACGGCCTCGGGATCTCCCACGCCTACCTGTCCCCGATCCTCCAAGCGGCGCCCGGCTCCACCCACGGGTACGACGTGGTGGACCACAGCCGCCTGTCCGAACCGGCCGGTGGCCGCGCCGCGTTCGACCGGCTCGCGACACGGCTGGCAGATCACCGCATGGGCGCCGTGGCGGACGTCGTACCGAACCACGTCGCAGTGCCGACGCCGGCTCGGCTCAACAAGGCACTGTGGTCGGTGCTGCGGGATGGGCCTGGGTCGCCGTACGCGGAGTGGTTCGACGTCGACTGGGGTTCGGGGAACCAGCCGTTGCTGATGGCGGTGCTCGGTCAGCGCATCGGCAAGGTGCTGGCGGATGACGAGTTGTCGGTCGACGGCGACGTACTGCGGTACTACGAGCACGAGTACCCGTTGCGGCCGGGGACAGAGGATCTGCCGATCGCAGAGCTCGTGACCGAGCAGTGGTACCGCCTGGCGCACTGGCGGGTCGCTGACGAGGAACTGAACTACCGACGCTTCTTCGACGTCGACACACTCGCCGCCGTCCGAGTTGAGACGCAGGAGGTCTTCGAGGCCACTCACGAGCTACTGCTCTCGTTGTTGCATGAGGGCAAGCTCAACGGCTTCCGCATCGACCACCCGGACGGTCTCGCCGACCCACGTGGGTACCTGCGCCGGCTGGCCGAGCGCACCGGTGGTGCGTGGGTCGTGGTGGAGAAGATCCTCGAAGGCGACGAGGAGCTCCCACGCGACTGGCCCTGCGCCGGCACCACCGGGTACGACGCTCTACTGCGAGTCGGAGGTCTCTTCGTCGACCCGGCCGGTGCTGCACCGCTGGCAGCCTTCCACTCCGAGCTGACCGGTGAGCCGGCCGACTTCAGCCCGGTCGTAGAGGAGGCCAAACGGGAGGTCGTGAAGCACGGGCAGTACGCCGAGGTGCACCGGCTGGTGGAGTTGCTGGCCCGCATCTGCCAGGACGACGTGCGTCTGCGTGACCACACTCGTCGTGCGTTCCACGAGGTGGTCGTGGAGCTACTCGTCCACTTCGAGATCTACCGGGCGTACGTCGTACCGGGGGAGCAGCCTGGACCGGCAGCGATTCGTGCACTGGAGCGTGCGGCCGAGAAGGCGCGGGAGAAGCTGGACGAGGACCGGCAGGAGACGCTGGACGTCGTACTGCACCTGCTGCTCGGCCGGGAGACCGGTACGGCGAGCAGGATCGACGAGCACGCGCGGCACGAGCTGATCATCCGGTTCCAGCAGACGTGTGGTCCGGTGATGGCCAAGGGGGTCGAGGACACCGCGTTCTACCGGTGGTTCCGGCTCTCGTCGCTCAACGAGGTCGGTGGGGATCCGGAGCACTTCGGCGTGACTCCGGAGGAGTTCCACGCCTTCGCATCCCGGCTGAACCAGCACTGGCCGAAGACGATGACCACGCTCTCCACACATGACACGAAGCGATCCGAGGACGTGCGGGCCCGGCTCGGTGTGCTGTCCGAACAGCCTGCTGCCTGGTCGGAGGCAGTCCGGGAGTGGCGGCGGCTGTCGGAGGACCACCGGAGTCCGTTGCTCGACGGCAGCACGGAGTACCTGTTCTGGCAGACGCTCTTCGGCACCTGGGACGACGGCCCGATCCCAGAGGAACGCATGCAGGCCTATCTCCTCAAGGCGATCCGCGAAGCCAAACGCCACACCACCTGGACGTCTCAGGACGAGGAGTACGAAGAGGCAGTCTCCACCTTCACCACCGCGGTCCTCGCCGACACAGCCGTTCTGGAGTCGGTACGACGCTTTGCCGCACGGCAGACCGAGTTCGTCAGGGCGGCCACGCTCGGCCAGAAGCTGGTCCAGCTGACGATGCCCGGCGTACCGGATGTCTACCAGGGCACCGAGTTGGTCGACCTGTCGCTCGTGGACCCGGACAACCGGCGGCCCGTCGACTACCAGCACCGGATCGACCGCCTGCGACGTCTCGACGACGGCGCCAAACCGGCCAACCTCTCCGACGAGAAGCTACTGGTCACGTCGAGAGCGCTCCGCATCCGCCGGCAGTACCCGGACGCCTTCACCGGCACGTACACCCCACTGCCGACCTCCAACGGACATGCGGTCGCCTTCGCCCGCGGCGACGCGGTCATCACGGTGGCAACCCGCCTTCCCGCCGCACTGCATCGGCTGGGCGGCTGGGGCGAGAGCACGGTCGTCCTGCCGAGTGGTGAGTGGAAGAACGTGTTGACCGGCCGCGTCGTGGGTAGTGGATCAGCCCGCATCCAGGAGCTGCTGGAAGACCTCCCGGTGGCCCTGCTCGTAGGGAGCTGAATGCACACCTTCCGCGTCTGGGCGCCTGCCGCCTCGTCCGTCGACCTGGTGCTCCGGGACGGCACTCTGCCCATGCGCTGGGCGGACGACGGCTGGTGGCAGCGGGACGTGGTCGAGGCCCGACACGGCTCGGACTACGCGTACACGGTCGACGGGACCGGGCCGCTGCCGGATCCGCGCAGTGCTTGGCAGCCGGACGGCGTACATGGGTTCAGCCGGGTGTTCGACGAGGACCGCTTCCGTTGGACGGACAGCGAGTGGGCTGGGCGGGATGTGCGGGGCTCTGTGTTCTACGAGTTGCACATCGGCACGTTCACGCCGGAAGGAACGCTCGAGGCGGCCGCCGGGCATCTGGACTACCTGGTGGCGCTCGGCGTCGAGGTCGTCTCGCTGATGCCGGTCGCTGCCTTCCCGGGGCGGCACGGCTGGGGGTACGACGGTGTGCATCTCTACACCGTCCATGAGCCGTACGGCGGGCCGGAAGCGCTGCAGCGGTTCGTGAATCGCTGCCACGAGGTCGGCCTGGCTGTCTGCCTCGACGTCGTCTACAACCATCTCGGACCGAGTGGGAATCGGCTAGGCGAGTTCGGGCCGTACTTCACCGACCGGCACACCACACCGTGGGGTCCGGCGGTCAACCTCGACGACACGGGCAGCACTGAGGTACGCCGGTGGATCTGTGACAACGCACTGCGGTGGTTCCGGTCGTTCCACCTCGACGCTCTGCGGCTCGACGCCGTACATGCGCTGGCTGACGACAGTCCGACGCATCTGCTGGCTCAGCTGTCGTCCGAGACCGCGGAGCTGTCGAAGCAGCTCGGCCGGCCGCTCGGGCTGGTGGCCGAGTCGGACCTCAATGACCCGCGCATGGTCGAGCCCGTGGACGAGGGCGGGCTGGGCATGACCGCGCAGTGGAGTGACGACTTCCACCATGCGCTGCACACGCTCCTGACCGGTGAGCGCGCCGGGTACTACGTGGACTTCGGTGAGCCCGGGGTGTTCGCCAAGACGCTGACCCAGGTGTTCCTGCACGACGGGTCGTATTCCACCTTCCGCGGCAAGGACTGGGGACGTCCCGTCGACCCGGCCCGGCACCGCGGTGGCGAGTTCCTCGCGTACACCTCGAACCACGACCAGGTCGGCAACCGCGCGCTCGGCGACCGGCCCGCGCTGACGACCGGCCAGCTCGCGATCGGCGCTGCGCTCGTGCTCACCTCGCCGTACACGCCGATGCTGTTCATGGGTGAGGAGTGGGGCGCCTCGACGCCCTGGCGCTACTTCACCGACCACGACGAACCCGAGCTGGCCGAGGCAGTCCGGACCGGTCGTCGGCGGGAGTTCGCGGCGCACGGCTGGGACGCCGAGGAGATCCCGGACCCGCAGGACCCGGAGACCTGGCGCAGTTCCGTCCTCGACTGGTCCGAGCACGACGAGCCACCCCACAACGAACTGTTCGCCTGGTACCGCGACCTACTCGCACTTCGCGCCCGGACGCCGGACCTCCACGACGACCGGCTGGACTCGGTCGGCATCGCGTACGACGCCGACGGCGACTGGCTCGTGGTCACCCGCGGCCGCTTCCGGATCGTGGTGAACCTGGCCGCCGGCGAGGCCGTGGTGCCGCTCGACGGCGTCCCGACGTACCAGGTGATGGCCTTCGGTACGGCGGATCCCGTCACGGACGGTGTCCGGCAGTCCGGTCATGGCGTGGCCATCTTCGTGATCTGAGACCATCAAGCATTAAACGGGTTGATGCAGGTTTGTGGGCGAATCGAACGCATCCGGCTGTTCGAATCCGTTTGTCGATGGGGATTTCCGGAATTGCTTGTGTCATAGGCCACTCGTGCCGGACTGTGGAAACCGCCAGCAGGGGTCGCGGGGTTGACGGGAGGACATATATGACAGTCGGAGGCGTCGACACTTACTACGACTACGAAGAGAAGCAGTGGAAGAGCCGGAGGCTGGGTGGCGGTCCGATCCGCCGTGGCCCGGTGTGTCCGGCGCCACGGACGACCGACCACGCACAGCCGCGTGAACGGCATCCGGCCGGGCGTGAGCACCTCGGCAGAGACGAGAAGAAGACCGCTATCGGCTGACGAACCGGTGGCAGGGCCCGCCAGACCAGGTCACCGCACACTCGCCGACAGTCACCACAGCGGCCGTCGTGCCGGAACCCGACGGCCGCTGCGGCATGCCTGCTGACTGACCCGTCCCCCCGACCGCGGCTGGCTGCTGGAGTGGGCCGGCTGACAGGCCGGGGTTGGCGACCGTGTAGTCCCCGGATCGCCTAGAGTGATTGGGGTCACTACCGGATCGGAGGAGTTGCCGCGATGGCCGACGGAGACGAGAAGGCGCCGTACCCCGGGTTCGACATGAGCAAGCCGAGTATCGCCCGGACATACGACTACCTGCTCGGTGGCAAGGACAACTTCGCCGTCGACCGTGCGTTCGGCGACAAGTTCATCCACGACCTGCCCGGCTCCCAGCAGATCGCGCACGACAATCGCGGCGCGCTGATCCGGGCGATCCGCGAACTGGTGTCGAACAGCAGGATCCGGCAGTTCATCGATCTGGGCAGCGGGCTGCCGACGGCGGACAACGTGCACCAGGTCGCCCAGCGGTACGACCCGGACGCGAAGGTCGTGTACGTCGACAACGACCCGATCGTGCTCGCGCACGGCCGCGCGCTGCTGTCCGAGAACAGCAATACCACCGTCATCCAGTCCGATCTGCGCACGCCGAAGGCGATCTACGACCACCCGGACACTCGTCGGCTGATCGACTTCGAAAAGCCGGTCGCGGTCATCTTCAGCGCGACCCTGCACCACGTGAACGACGACGAGGACCCGGCCGCGCTGGTCAAGTTCTGGGCCGACCGTGTCGCGTCCGGCAGTCACGTCTTCATCAGTCATTTCCGCAGTGAGAACGACCCGCGCAGCCAGGAGTTGGAGCAGGTGCTGCAGGGGTCGCTCGGCCGCGGCCGCTGGCGCACCGATGAGCAGATCCTCGCACTCTTCGGCGACGACTTCACCGTCCTCGAGCCCGGCCTGGTTCCGGCGGTCGAGTGGCGCAATCCGGAGCCCGTCGACGACCTCACCGACTGGCAGCGCCTGATCGCCGCCGTCCTCGCGGTCAAGAAGTAGCCGTCAACTCGCCCTGAAGCCCAGGAAGCGGTCCTTGGTGAGGAAGGCGAGTTGGGCGGTTTTGGTGGTGCCGTCGGGGTGGGTGATCTTGGCTTCGGGGCCGAGGACGAAGCCGGTGCGGTGGAAGCGGTCGATGGCTTTGTCGTTGCGGGTGTCGGGGTCGACGACGACGCGGGAGTGGCCGAGGTGGACAAACATGAACTGGCCGATGATCGTGAGCAGGTTGCCGGTGAAGTTGGGGCGTGGGTCGCCGGGGGCGATCAGGAAGTGCAGGCCGATGTCACCGGCCTGGACGTCGTACGCCGCTCCGACCGGATCCGCCTGCGGATCGTAGGTCTGCAACAGCGCCAGCGGTACGTCGTCCAGATACACCAGGTACACGTGATGCGTCGGCACCGAGTCGAGGAACGTGTAGATCCCCGCGATCTCGTCCCGGGACAGATGCCCCATCCCCCAGAAGCCGGCCCGCTCGGCCGTCACCCAGCCGTGGATCAGGTCGAGGTCGCGGTCGGGATCGGCCTCGACGATCCGCACCGCGCCGAACCCGGCCAGCTCCGCCGAGAAGCTCCAGTCCTCGCGCTCTAGCTCGCCTTGGACCGTGGCCAGCTTGCCACGGAGCCACAGCGGAAGCTGGTCGTGGTGATGCGCATCCCCGAGTACGCCGGACGCGCCCAGCGGAACGACCCACCCACTGGCCGAGCGGTCCGCAAGGTCGAACGCATAACGAGCTGCTGAGCCGCGGATGCAGATGTCAGTGAGACCGGGCACGCTCGACGTCGACATCACGCAGTGGTGATCGCCGGACAGCCCGAGATCGATCGGCTCCTCGCCCGGTGCGAACACCGGACCCCGCAACATGTGCAGCGGCGACAGCTGATGCGTCTCACCCCACGGCGGCCGAGGCTTGCGCGCGGCAACTTCCTCGAGTGCTTCACGCGCCAGCCAACTCACGTTGACCTCGGGAAGCAGGTCGGTGCTGAGCAGGTTCTCCAGCGCATACGACACATGCGCGAGCGGGTCGATCCAGGGCTGGAAGACCTCCGGGCAGCCGGCATCACCTTCCAGTACGGCGAAATGGTCGGCCAACCGTGAGGCGAGCGCCTTGCGGACTGCCGCGAACGAGGATGCGGTGGTGCTGGTGGCGTCCATCCGCCGGTCCCACCCGAGCAGTTCGGTGCGCAGGGCAACAGCGTCCGTCGAGAGATCCATCAAGCCGGCCAGGACATCCAGCAGACTCCCGGCCGAGCCCAGATAGGTATCGCTGTGGATCGACGGCATCTCGTCGACCGACCAGCCTGCACGTGCGTTCAGCAGCTCAGAGATTCGCCGGGATCGATGAGGTGCGGCGAACTCGACGCCCAGTGGCGCGGCCAGCTCACGCGCGTTCGCCATCACCGCGGGGCCGTCGACAGTTGCCCGCGGCATCGGCTCGTACCAGCCCTGCCACTGGTGGTCGGATTCCCAGGCCGGTACGACGCGCAACCGATTGGACTCGTGACGCGTCGGGACCAGACCGGCAGTCCGGTGCAACAGGCCACCGGACGTGTCAGCCGCCAGCACCACGTTGACCGGCTCCACCCAGGTCTCCAGCGCAGCGTCGATATCGCCGACTGTGGTTGCCCGCAGCAACTTCGGCAGCACCTCGAAGCCAAGCCGTCCCGTCACCCGTGGTGGGTACCGCAGACTGACGGTCTGCTCAGCGTTGTCGATGATCACCGGTCCGCGCTCGGTCTCGATCACCTCGATCTCGATCGGTTCCGCGCCAGCCACCTCGACGATCTCGTGCTGTACCGCGGCCGGCTTCCAGCCATCCGGGCCGAGCGCTTCCACCGACGACCCGGTCCGCCGGAGTTGTTCGGCGTACAGGTCCTGGTAGTCCGACATCGCGTTGGTGATCGCCCAGGCGACCTTGCCGGTGTGGCCGAAGTGGGCGATGCCCGGGATTCCAGGTACGGCGAGGCCGAGGACGTCGTACTCGGGGCAGGACAACCGGATCTGCTGGTAGATGCCCGGGCTCTCGATGAACCGGTGTGGGTCACCCGCGATGATCGCCTGGCCCGAGGTGGTCAGCGAGCCGGGAATCATCCAGCCATTGCTGCCCGCGGTCCGCGGACCCTCCGAGGAGAAGAGCTCGATGGCCTCGTCGCCCAGGTGTCGCGCGACATGCGTTCGCCACAACTTCGAAGGGAAGCCGGCGAACATGATGTGGACCGCGAGCCAGATCCCGAGCGGAGCCCAGGGCTCCCATTCCTCGGTTGTCAGCCCGGTCTGGGCGAACTCGGGCGCACGTGCCGCCCCGACCGGCATTGCATGGTTGACGCCCTCGACGTACGCCGTGATCCACTCGCGCAGCTCGTCGTCGAGTGCCTCGAAGCAGCGTTGCGCGGTGTCGGCGAGCCGTGCCTGCCGGGCGAAGACGTCCCACGGCGCGGCCTCCGCACCGAGGAAGGCGGCGCTCGTCCCGAGGAACCGGCGGCGCTCCAACTCGAGCTGCCAGGCGCGGTCCTGCGCCGCGTTGAGGCCTTGCAGATAGACCAGCGCCAACGGGTCTCCGGCGTGCAGATGGGGTACGCCGTACGCGTCCCGGAAGACCCGAGCATTCACTGCAGTCCTCGTTTCAGTTAGGTTAGGCTGAGCTAACTTACAAGGCAACAAAAGTGGCCGCAACGGCCATTGTCGTTCAGTGGAGGACACAGTGGGGCATGGCTGGGAACACGTGGTGCTCAAGCTGTTCCGCGGGAAGGACTTCACCTTCACCGTGACGGGTGCCGAACAGGTCACCGAGCGGTACCGCCGGGTGCACTTCACCGACGGCGGGCTGCTCGAGGCGATCGGCGTACACCCGACGATGTGGGTGCGGCTGTGGTTCGACAACGCGGGCAAGTCGCATCAGCGTGCGTACACGCTGGTCGACCCGGACGCTGAGGCGGGCACCTTCAGTCTGGAGTTCGCCCTGCACGACGGGTGTGCGAGCGACTGGTCCCGCAAGGCCGAGCCGGGAGACACGATCGAGGCGACCGTGCAGGGGAGCGGGTTCGAGGTGCCGGACCCGCTGCCGGAGCGGATGCTGGTGATCGGCGATCCGGCGTCGCTGCCGGCCATCGACTCGCTGCTCGCGGTCGCGCCGAAGCTGCCCGCGACGATCTGGTTCGAGACCACGGATGACGTCGATCACGAGCTGCCGTTCCGGATCAATCCGGACCATCACGAGCTGCGGACCGTGCCACGGCAAGAAATGGTCGAGGGCGTCAAGGCGGATCTGCCGAAGTTCATCAGTGACCCGGCCGACGCCTTCGTGTGGATCGCCTGCGACACCGTCACCACCCGGACGCTCACGTCGTACCTCCTGAAGGACCTCTCGGTCCCGAAGCACCGGGTCAAGGCGCTGGGTTATTGGCGCGCGGCCTGAGCGGTCCGGCAGTAGCCTGGCGCGCGTGATCAGACCCCTCGACCTCAGCGACCGGGCCCTCGCCGAACGGCTGCTGGAGATCCAGCATCGCGCGTACGCCGTCGAGGCCGAGCTGATCGGCTTCGACGGCATCCCGCCACTCCAGGAGGACCTCGAGGGCCTGATGTCGTCCACGGAACACTGGCTGGGCCGGTACGACGGCGATCTCCTGGTCGGCGCGGTCGCCTACGAGTTCCCGGACGACGACACGGTCGACATCACCCGCCTGATCGTCGACCCGGCCCACGCCCGCCGCGGCCACGGCCGCGCCCTGCTCGACCACCTCGACCAACTGGAGCCGCGTCACACCAGCGTCGTCTCGACGGGCACGGCGAACACCCCGGCGGTCACTCTCTACGCGTCCCGTGGCTATCACGAGACTGCTCGCGTCGAGATCGCGCCGGGGGTCACCGTGACGCAGTTCAGCCGAGGCTGAGGGCCGCCCAGCTGACGGCGGGGAGGGTGATGGTGAGCTTGCCGTCCTCCAGCTGGGCCTCGGCGGGTTGTGGGGTGACGCGGTCGGGTTGGTCGGCGGAGTTGGTGGCGAGGCCGTCCTCGTCGTGGATCAGCTGAGACTCCAGGACCGATGTCACGCCTGCCCGGCTGACGTCGACGGTGACCTCGATCGGGCCCTCGGTGGACCGGTTGACCAGGAACACCGACAGCTTGCCCTCGTCGTACGTCGCCACCGCGTCGACCGCCGTGATGTCGCCGTACTTGGCCGTGCTGACGGTCGGCGAGTTGGTCTCCACGTGCAGCACCTGGCCGGCCGCGAGCCGGGAGGTGATCGCGAACGGGTGGAACGTGGGCTGCCGCCAGGCCGGGCCGCCGCGCTCGGTCATGATCGGGGCGATCACGTTCGCCAGCTGCGCGATGCAGGCGACGCCGACCCGATCGCTGTGCCGCAGCAGCGAGATCAGCAGGTTGCCGACGACAACGGCATCGGTGACGTTGTACTCGTCCTCGATCCGCCGCGGCGCCACCGCCCATCCGTCCGGGTCCTCATCGGTCCGGCGCGAGCGGGCGCCGTACCAGACGTTCCATTCGTCGAAGGAGATGTCGATCTTCTTCGTGCTCTTCAGCTCCGCGCCGACGGCGTCCGCGGTCGCGACCACCGCGTCGATGAAGCGGTCCATGTTGACCGCCGACCCCAGGAACGACGCGGTGTCACCGTCGTCGTTGCCGTAGTACGCGTGGCAGGAGATGTACTCGACGAAATCGTAGGTCTCCCGCAGGACCGTCTGCTCCCAGGTGCCGAAGGTCGGCATCGCCGACGAGGACGATCCGCACGCGACCAGCTGCAGGCCGGGCTCGATCATCCGCATCGCCCGCGCGGTCTCGGCCGCCACCCGGCCGTACTCTTCAGCCGTCTTGTGCCCGATCTGCCAGGGGCCGTCCATCTCGTTGCCCAGGCACCACAGTTTGATCCCGTACGGCGATGCGCCGTGCTGCTCGCGCAGGTCGGACAGGGCCGTGCCGCCCGGGTGGTTGGCGTACTCCTGCAGGTCAAGCGCCTCTTGCACCCCGCGGGTGCCGAGGTTGATCGCCATCATCGGCTCGACCCCGGCCTTGGCGCACCAGCGGATGAACTCGTCCAGGCCGAACTCGTTCGTCTCGACGCTGTGCCAGGCCAGGTCGAGCCGGCGCGGCCGGCCCTCGCGCGGGCCGACGCCGTCCTCCCAGCGGTAGCCGGAGACGAAGTTGCCGCCGGGGTAGCGGACCACGGACACCCCGAGCTCGCGGGTCAGTTCGAGGACGTCCTTGCGGAAGCCGTCCTCGTCTGCGGTGGCGTGGCCGGGCTCGTAGATGCCGGTGTAGACGCACCGGCCCATGTGCTCGACGAAGGTGCCGAAGGTACGGCGGTTCACGGGCGCGATCGTGAACGCGGGGTCGATGGTGAAGTTGGCAGAGGGCACCAGGTGGCTCCTGTCGTGGGTACGGATGTGCTTCAGGTGACGCGGGGCCAGCCGTCCGGCCCCCAATGGATCCGCCGCAGACCGAGCCGGAAATCGCCACCGGCCTGGACGTCGTAGTAGTGATGGGCCAGCCAGCCGTCGTACACGGACTGGCCGCCCGGTCCGGCCATCGAGCCGGATCCGGACAGGATCACCGTGCCGCCTCCTTGCAGGGCGAAACGCCTCATCCCTTGATTCCCGCGTCGCCGACACCACGGACGACGTGCCGCTGGAACAAGGCGTACACGATCAGCAGCGGGAGCCCGCCGAGCACTGCCGACGCCATGATCTGGGCGTACCGCAGACCGTACGAGCCCTGCACGTTCGCGAGCCCGACCGGGATCGTCATCATCGACGGGTCGGTGGTGACGATGAACGGCCAGAGGAAGTTGTTCCAGGCGCCGATGAAGGTGAAGATGCCGACGGCAACGAGGATCGGCCGGGACATCGGCACCATCACACTCCAGACGATCCGCCACCGGGTCGCGCCGTCCACCCGGGCGGCGTCCTCGTAGTCGCGGGAGATGCCGTCGAAGAACTTCTTCAGCACGAACACCATCACCGGCGCGACCACCTGCGGCAGCACGATGCCCCAGTAGGTGTCGACCAGGCCGAGCCCGGTCATCTCCTGGAACAACGGCACGATCAGCACCTGCGGCGGCACCAGGATGCCCGCGATCATCAGCGCGAACAGCGCCCGCCGGCCCGGGAACTCGGTCCGGGAGAAGCCGTACGCCGCCAGCACCGAGACCAGCAGGGTCAGCGCTGTCACCAGGACCGCCACGATCGTGCTGTTGAAGAACCAGCGGATCAGGTCGCCCTGCTCGATCACGCCCTGGTAGGCGGCCGTGGTCGGTGCCTCGGGCAACCAGGTGATCGGGATCAGGGTGGTCTCCGGCTCGGGCTTCAGCGAGGTGTCCAGGGCCCAGAGCAGCGGCACCAGCCAGATCACAGCCAGGATGACCGCACCGACGATGCTCGCCACCTTCGGGAAGCTCCAGCGAGGCTCGACCGGTCCGGACCTGGTCGCGGCCGGCCGGGTCGTGGTGTTGGTGGGGGTGGCGGTGGCGGTGGTCATTCTGCGCCCTCCTTCCGGCCGGAGAAGAGTTTGAACTGCAGCACCGAGACGATCACGATGATCGCGAAGAACATGTACGAGATCGCCGACGCGTAACCGATCCGGTAGTTGGTGAAGCCGTTCTGGTAGATGTACTGGATGATCGGCCGGGTCGCGAAGTTCGGGCCGCCGTTCGTCATCAGGTAGATCTGGTCGAAGATCTTCAGCGACGCCACCAGTTGCAGGACGATGATCAGACCGGTGGTCCGGCTGAGCAGCGGCAGCGTGATCCGGAACAGCTTCTGCCGGCCGTTCGCGCCGTCGATCGCGGCCGCCTCGTAGACCTGGGCCGGAATCCCCTGCAGGGCGGCCAGATACAGCAGGAAGTTGAACCCGACCGTCCACCAGACGGTCGTGATCACCACGGCCAGCATGGCCCGGTTCTCGGTGTTCAGCCAGTCGATCTCGGCGAAACCGCCGGCCGTCAGCAGACCGTTCACCAGGCCGAACCCGGGCTGGTAGATCCAGACCCAGATCAGCGTCACGACGGTCGCGGGCAGGACGAACGGAGCGAAGTACGAGAATCGCAGCAGCCAGCCGAGCAAGCCGCTGCGGTTCGCCAGCAGGGCCATCACGAGCGCGATGATCACCAACGGCGGCGTACTCATCGCGGTGAAGACGAAGGTGTTCTTCAACGACGACCAGACGGCCGGGTCGCCGAACATCTCCCGCCAGTTCTGCAGTCCGAGGAACTCCTGCTGGACCCCGGCGAGACTGGTGTTGAAGAAGCTGTTCCAGAGGCCGGAAAGCGTCGGCCAGAGCAGGAAGGCGGCGAACAGCAGCAGGAACGGTGCGACGAAGAACAGTCCCGCCCAGCGTTCCTTCCACGGCTGCCCGGTCTCAGGTTTCGCCGCCTTGGAGGGCGAACCAGGTGTGACTCGGGGTGGTGTCTGCACGGCCATGGGGTGACCTCCTGTCAGACCGGGGACGGGGTGTCGAGCAGCGTCTGGGTGGCCGCCTTGAACTGCGCGAGCGCGGCCTTCGGTGTCGCCTGACCGGAGAAGACACCGCTGAAGGCGGCACCGGCCTCGTTCTGCAACTGCGCGCCCGAGCCGCTGAACCACGCGTCCGGGTCGAACAGCACGTCCGGCGCGACACTGCGGTACTCCGCCTGTGGCTTGAGCTTCAGGTAGTCCTCGCTGTTCGCCACCGGCTGGTACGACGGAATGTGGCCGCCGGCGGCCCAGTCCGCACTGTGCTTGAGCATCCAGGCGATGTACTCGATCGTTGCCTTCGTGTCGGCGTTGCTCCGGTTCGCCTGATGCGGCATCACGAACGTGTGCGCATCACCGGCGTACGCCGGTACGTCGTACACGACCGGGAACGGCGCCATGCTGAACGGCATCTTCGCGGTCTGGTACGTCGTCACCTCCCACTCGCCGTTGAAACTCAGGCCCACGTCGCCGCTGGTGAACTGGGCGACCAGGGCCGGGTAGTTGGCCGACCGGGGGACGAGGCCGTCGGCGGCGAGTTTCGCCATCAGCTCCAGCGCTTCGAGCGCCTTCGCGTCGTCGATGATCAGCTCGGTGCCGTCCTCGTTGAAGAACTTCCCCTCGAGCTGCCCGTAGAGCGTCCACCACATTCGCCACGGGTTGGTCGTCTCGATCGAGGCGCCGTACTTGCCGGTGGTCTCCTTGGCCGCCCGGATCATCTCCACGAAGGCGTCCACACCCTTGACCGGCTTGATCTTGCCGTCGGGGCCGAGCAGCCCGGCCTTCTTGCAGATCTCGGTGTTGTAGTAGAGGACGAACGGGTGCTGGTCCAGCGGTACGGCGTACAGCTTGCCTTCCACGACACAGCGGCTCCAGGTCGCGGGCAGGAAGTCCTCCTCGCGGATACCGGCCTCGTTCAGCAGGTCGACCGGGATCGGATCGAGCATGGTGCTCGGGCTGAAACCCTTCAGCCGGGACAAGTGAAGGGTTGCCACCTCGGGCGCCCGGCCGCCGGCCGCGGACATCGCCAGCTTGGTGTAGAACGGCGGGCCCCAGGCCAGCGTGTGCGCCTCGAAGTGCACGTCCGGGTGCTCGGCGACGTACTGGTCGTGGATCTGCAGCAGGCGGGCACCGTCACCGCCGCCGAACAGGTTCCATTCGCGGACCCGGGGCGTGGATCCGAGGCTGCCGCAGCCGCTCAGGGCGAGGGCTCCGGCAGCGCCGAGCAGACCTCCGAGAACGGCTCGGCGGGAGGGGTGCGGGGGAGATTCGTCAAGCATCTGCGTGTCCTCCAGGCGGGGGTGGAGCACGGTTTCGGGCGTGCATGACCGCCGCGCCGGCTCGGGGTGCGGATCACCGGCGCATGCTTTTACATCGGTGTACTACATCGGTGTAGAGATGATGCCCGGGTGGTCTTTGGACCGTCAACCCCTCGGGTCCGGTGCCTTTGTGTGACCGGTCAGCCGGCGGTGGATTCGCGCACGTGCAGCTCGTACGACGCCACGATCTCCTGGTGCTCGGAGTCGTCGCCGGCCATCCGCTGCACCAGCAGTTCGACCGCCTTCCGGGCGATCTGGGTGCGGTTCGGATCGACCGTCGTCAGGGTCGGGCTGCTGTAGCTCGCCTCGTCGATGTTGTCGAAGCCTGCGACTGCGACGTCGTCCGGGATCCGGATCCCGTGTGCGGTCAGCGCGCGGACCGCGCCGAGGGCAAGCGTGTCGTTGAGGGCGAAGACGGCGTCGAACTTCTGCCCGGTGGCGAGCAGCTCCTCCATCGCGTCCGCACCGCTCGACCGGTGCCACTTCCCGCCCGACACGGCCAGCTGCTCCGGCACGGGTACGCCGTACTCGGTGAGGGTCTCGGCGTACGCGCCGTACCGGATGGCGGCGGTTCCCACCTTCTCGCCGGGGCGGATGCCGATGACCGCGATCCTGCGGCGGCCCTGGTCGAGCAGGTGCCGGATGACGGCCTTGGTGCCCTCGACGTTGTCGATCATCACGTGGTCGACCGGTCCGTGGAAGATCCGCTCGCCGAGCAGCACCATCGGGGTCGGCGTGCGGAGCTGCTCGACGTCCTCGGGGCCGAGCCCGAGCGGACTGTAGAGCAGGCCGTCGACGAGATGGCCGCGCGGCCGGGCGAGCGCGGTCAGTTCGCGCTCACGGTCGGCGTTCGTGGTCTCGATCATCACCGTCAGGCCGTGCTCACCGGCGGCCGCGATCGCCGCGTCGGCGAGCTCGGCGAAGTACGGATTGCTCAGCTCGGGGACGGCCAGGCCGATGATGCCAGTCCGGCCGGACTTGAGGTTCCGGGCCGAGATGTTCATCTGGTAGCCGAGGGCATCGATCGAGGCGAGCACCTTGATCCGGGTCTCCTCACGGATGTACGGGTACCCGTTCATCACGTTGGACACCGTCTTCGGCGACACCCCGGCATGCCGGGCCACGTCCCGCATCGTCACTGCCACGGCATCACCCCCAACCCACCGGTCCTTGGTTTCCCCCACACCGTAATGCACCCGGCGGCCCCGGCTGCTCTGCCGACTGGTTGTGGACCCGGATCGGGCTCCTTCAGTCCGGCACCGTCCGCCTGATCGACCGCCTGGACCCTTGCCTCGACGGCCGACAATGCGGTGGCTGTGGTGCCGTTTCGGCGCGGTTAAGCGCCGTACGGCGGGCGGTTCAGTGGCGTGAGCGTGATGCCGACTTGGACGGCTTTGCTCAGGATCGCCGGTTCTGGGCGGCCGAGGCGCATTCCGATCACCGCGGGCGGCAGGTTGTCGGCGGCCAGTTCTTTCAACTTGCTCAGTTCCTTTGCTGTCCAGGGTTCCGCGGCATTGCGGATGGACTGCGGCAATCCCATCGTCCTCACTTCTTTCGTTCCGATCTCCGTCCCCGGTGCCCGATCTGCAACGTTTGAAAAGTCAGTACGACTGGAGCTCGAGCAGGGTGCCGTCGGGGGCGCGGAGGTGGGCGGTGCGGAGGTTCGGCCCCCATTGCGGACGGTCCTGGGGTGGTGACACAACGGTCGCGCCGAGTTTCTCCAGCAGCTCGACCGCCGAGTCGACCTCGTCAACCTTGAAGACGAGCATGGCCGCGTCCTGGGTGGAAGCGTCTGGTGGCAGATCGCCGGTGCCGATCGTGTTCGCCATCATCGTGCGGCCGAACAGCACCAGGCCGGTCTGGCCGTCCAGATCCCAGTTCGCGTACTGCGCCTCGGGGATCACCTTCACCGGCTGGACGTCGTACAACTAGGACAGTGCGGTCCGGTAGAAGTCAACGGCAGCAGGGAAATCGCGGACCAGCAGCCGTGGGTAGAGCGCGTCCATCGTCAGCTCCTCAGTTAGTTGGTGATAACCAACGATTGGTATCAACCTACAATAGGCCGATGGAGACTCTCGCGGGGACGACCACCTTCGTGCTGCACAAAGTGGCGGTGGCGAGCCGGCGGGCGATCGCGGACCGGCTCGCCGAGCGGCCGGGCCTCACGCTGTGGCAGTACGCCGCGCTCGCGGAGCTCGGCGATCACGGACCGGCGGCACAGAACAGCCTGGCCGCGGCGCTGGGGATGGATCCGAGTGACATGGTCCGGCTGATGGACGAGTTGATCACCAAGCGGCTGGTCGGCCGGGAGCGCGACCCGGCGGATCGGCGCCGGTACCGGATCACGCTGACCGTGAAGGGCCGGACCGCGCTGACCACCGCCGCGAAGGTGATCCGGGAGGTGGAGCGGACCACGCTGCAGCCGCTGTCGGCAGCCGAACGGGCGACGCTGCACGCCCTGGTGACGAAGATTCGCACACGCTCCGTGAAGGACTGACCGCCATGTGTGGGACAGCTGGCCGTCGCCTCCAACACTCGTTGACGACGGCGCGGACCGCCAGGCCATCACAATCCAGCTCGGCGGGCTCCCGCCCGCGGGCCGGGGGGGTGTGAGCGTCACATGTGATGGCCTGGCGGTCCGGTGGATCAGCGTTCGGCTGCCGGGCGGCGGCGGAGGGTCGGGATGGTGAGTGACGGCGGCCGCCAGGCACCATCCGGCTGGTAGAGGTCTGTGCCTGGCGGGACGATCTCGTCGATGCGATCGAGGGTCGCGTCGTCCAGGGTCAGGTCGACGGCCTTCAGCAGGCCGTCCAACTGCTCCATCGTGCGCGGGCCGCTGATCACCGACGTCACCGCCGGGTGTGTGGTGGCGAACGCCAGCGCCAGTTCGGGCAGCGTGCAACCGATGCCCTCGGCAACCTCGATCAGCTGCTCGACCGCGTCGAACTTCGCCGCGTTCCCCGGGATCGACGGATCGAACCGGAACGGCGTGAGCGCGGCCCGCCCCGTGGTCAGATCGACCGGCTGGTCCTTGCGCACCTTGCCGGACAGGAACCCCGACGCGAGCGGACTCCACGTCAGCACACCCATGCCCAGCCGCTGGGTCGTCGGCAGCAACGACCGCTCGATCCCCCGGCTGATCAGCGAGTACGGCGGTTGCTCGGTCCGGAACTTCCCGTACCCGCGCCGCTCGGCGACGTAGTACGCGGTCACGATGTCCTCGGCCGGGAACGTCGAGCACCCGAACGCGCGGATCTTCCCCTGGCTGACCAGATCGGTCAGCACCCACAGCGTTTCCTCGATATCCGTGCTGTAGTCCGGCCGATGGATCTGGTACAGATCGATCCAGTCCGTGTCGAGCCGGCGCAGGCTGTTCTCCACCTCCTGGACGATCCACCGGCGCGAGTTGCCGCTGCGGTTGCGGGTCCCGTCGTCCAGCGGGAAATGCACCTTGGTCGCGAGGACGACATCGTCGCGGCGGCCCTTGAGCGCCTTGCCGACGATCTCCTCGGACTCGCCGCGGGAGTACATGTCCGCGGTGTCGACGAAGTTGATGCCCTGGTCCAGGGCGGCGTGGATGATGCGGACACTGTCCTCGTGGTCGGGGTTGCCGACCGCACCGAACATCATGGTCCCGAGGCAGTGTGCACTGACCTCGATCCCGGTCCCACCCAGCGTGCGATAACGCATGTACAAGCTCCTAGCTCCCGGATCTGCTGTCCCGAACGCTAGAAGCTAGAGCGCTGTCTAGGTCAAGCCATGCGTAGGGTGGAGCGCGTGGAGTTCTCAGGACTGTGGGATCCAGAGCCGGGCTGGCTGAACACCGCGTCGTACGGGTTGCCGCCGCGGCCCGCGTGGGAGGCGCTGCAGGCCGCGCTGTCCGACTGGCGGGTCGGCGCGACGAGCTGGGAGCCGTGGGACGAGTCGACCACCCGCAGCCGCGAGTCGTTCGCGCGGTTGGTCGGTGCCGATGCGGCCGATGTGTTCGTGGGCAGCACGGTCTCCGCGGCCCTGGCGCCGATCGCGACCGCGTTGCCGGACGGTGCGAAGGTGCTGACCGACGACGTCGAGTTCACCTCCAACGTCTTCCCGTGGAAGGTGCAGGAGGACCGGGGCGTCGAGGTGGTCGGCGTACCGGGGGAGGAACTGGTCGCGGCGATCCGGCCCGGGATCGACCTGGTCGCGGTCAGTGCGGTGCAGTCGTCGACCGGCGTGGTCCTCGACCTGCCCACGGTGATTGCTGCCAGCAAGGAAATCGGCGCGTTGGTGGTGATCGACGGGAGCCAGGCCGTCGGCTGGCTGCCGCTCACCGTGGACGGGATCGACGCTCTCGTCGTCCACACCTACAAGTGGCTGATGTCGCCTCGCGGCGCGACGCTGGGTTACCTCTCGCCGCGCTTGCAGGAGCTCTGCCGACCGTCGGCCGCCGGGTGGTACGCCGGCGCGGACGTGCACACGTCGTACTACGGCACCCGGATGGACCTTGCACCCGGCGCCCGGAAGTTCGACCAGTCGCCGAGCTGGTTCTGCTACGTCGGCGCCGCGCCCGCGCTGGAGTTGGTCGAGCAGATCGGTGTCGAGACGATCCAGCAGCACAACCTCGCACTGGCCAACGAGTTCCGCGACGGACTCGGCCTGCCGCCGTCCAACTCCGCCATCGTCAGCACCTCACTGGCCGGAGCGCAGGAGGCCTTCGCGTCCGCGGGCATCCGCGCGGCCGTCCGGGACGGGAAGTTGCGGGCGTCGTTCCACCTCTACACGACGCCGGCCGACGTCCATCAGGCCCTCGCAGCGCTCAAACCTTTGCAGTAAACCATCTAGAGGGTGGTCTAGGTCCGGGCTAAGGTGCCGCCTATGAGCACGGGACTGAGCATCGGACAGGTGGCGGAGCGGACCGGGCTGAGTGTGCACGCCCTGCGGTTCTACGAGCGCGAGGGCTTGCTCGCGGATCCGGTACGGCGTGAGTCGAACGGCCGACGCGTCTACAGCGAGGACGACGTCGACTGGCTCGGTATGTGCATCAAGTTCAGATCGTCCGGGATGCCGCTGGACACCATCCGCAAGTACACCGACCTGGTCCGCCAGGGCCCCGGCAACGAACAGGACCGGCTGGCGCTCCTCCGCAGCCACCAGGACCATGTCACCGCCCAGATTCAGGACCTCAACGAGTGCCTGAACGTCATCACCCACAAGGTCGACGTCTACCAGCAACGTCTCGCGGAAGGCACCGCCGACTGCCTCTGGGTCGCGCCCTCGACCACCGCCGAGAACACCTCCGCAGCCTCCTGACTACCCGGCTGAGCGGGCGGCGCTGACGTCGATGCGATCCGGATGGGCGTAGACGTTCATCGAGCCGTTGCGGATGAAGCCGGCCAGCGTCAGGCCGGATTCGTCGGCGAGGTCAACGGCCAGGGAGCTGGGGGCGGACACGGCGCCGAGGACGGGGATGCCGGCCATGACTGCCTTCTGGGCGAGCTCGAAGGAGGTGCGGCCGGAGACGATGAGGATGCGGGAGCGGGCCGGGATCTGGTTGTTGAGGACTGCCCAGCCGATGACCTTGTCGACGGCGTTGTGCCGCCCGACGTCCTCGCGGACGACGAGGAGCTCACCGGTGGCCGTGAACAGACCGGCGGCGTGCAGTCCGCCGGTGCGGTCGAAGACTTGCTGCCGGGCGCGCAGCGCGTCTGGGAGGCCGACCAGAACGTCGTACGGAATGCGGACCTGGTCGTCAGCCGGCGAGTAGCGCGTCTTCAGGCGTACGGCGTCCAGCGAGGCCTTACCGCAGACGCCGCAGGACGACGTCGTGTAGAAGTTGCGCTCGACGCCGGTCACCGGCGGTGGCACACCGGGTGAGAGTCCGACGTCGAGGACGTTGTAGGTGTTGCGACCCTCGTCGTCGCGCGAGTCGCAGTACCTGGCGTCGCGGATGTCGTCGACGCTGCCGATCACACCCTCGGTGTGCAGGAACCCGTGTGCCAGCTCGACATCGTGCCCCGGCGTACGCATGGTGACCGCGAGCGGCTTGCCGTCGACGCGAAGCTCGAGCGGTTCCTCGACGGCGATCGAGTCCGGCCTCGTTCGGTCGCCCGTCGGGCCAAGTCGCAGTACCGGACGACGTGCGATCAGACGCCCCATGGTCGCGCTCCCGGATCGAGTGGCAGCAGGCGAGCAGCGATCGCGGACGCCGGACCGGGATCGACCACGGCGAGTGCGTCCGCCGCGGCCACCCCGCGCAGCATCGCTGAACCGCCGTGTCCCACTGGTACGACGCCTTGTCCGGTGACCCGAACCGGTACGAGCCGGGTACTCCGCGGATGGCACGCCAGCCCACCTGGTACCGGCGCAACCATCAACGAGGGAAGGGGGAGACCGCGCATGCGCAGGATGGCCGCGACACCCAAGGTGAGGAACGCGGTCAACGCGGCGAACGGGTTGCCGGGCAGACCAACGACCAGCCGGCCATCGGCGAGACGCGCCAACGCCTGTGGATGACCGGGCCGGCACGCCACACCGTCGATGATCAGCTCGGCGCCGAGGGCGGACAACGCCGGGCGGAGATGATCCGCCGGCCCGGACGCCGACGAGCCGGACACGAAGATCAGCTCCGCGTCGGCCGACCGCAGCGTGTCGATCAACGCCGTACGGTCGTCGGCTAGATGCGTGACCGGAGTCGTGAGAGCACCGGCGCGGGTGATCAGGCCGGGCAGCATCGGACCGATCGCGTCACGCACGCGTCCTGGTCCGGACGGGCCTTGGTGGACCAACTCGTCACCGGTCACAACGGCTGCCACTCGTGGTTGCGGTATGACGGTGAGCCGGTTGAGACCGACAGACGCAGCCACGCCCAGCACTGGTGGATCCACCTCCACACCAGCAGGTAGCAGCATCTCGTTGGCAGCGCATTCCTCACCGGCTCGCCTGATGTGCCGCCCAACCTCGGCCGGGCCCTGCACCAGATCGCCAACGAGTACGGCGTCTTCGTCGCGCACGACCGAGGTAGTGCCGACAGGCACGGCTGCCCCGGTCGTGATGCTCCAGGCCGCACCCTCAGCCAATTCTGGCGGGGTGGGAGAGCTCGCTGCTACGTGACCACCAAGCCGCCAAGGCCCGGCACCACGCACGGCGTACCCGTCCATGGCTGACCGGTCCACGGGTGGCACAGCAACGGGCGAGACAAGCGGAGTCGCAAGCACACCCCCTGCAGCTTCGGCCAGTGGCCTAGAGACGGGCTTCAGTGGTGTCGCGGCCGCATGCGCCAACTCCCGAGCAACATCCCACGGCAGCACGGCTTCGGCATGCCGTGGGGCGTCGCTCGGTTGGGTCACTTGTAGGCCGCCTGCAACTGCTGGGCGGCCAGTGCTGCTACCGGGTCGAGGTCCTCGGCACCGGCTTCGACGTGAGCGATCAGGGCCTTCTTCATCCGAGGGTCCCAGACAATCTTCATGTGGTTGGCGATCGCGGTGGCGGCGTCCGCCGGTGCACGGTGGGCGAACTGGGCGGCAATCTCGTTGGCCAGTCGCACGTACGACGGCAGCGTCGTGCCGCTCACCTCCCACCGCCAGCGATGACCGGCTCGGGCTGGGAGAGGGTGGACGTCGTCTGGGTCAGCAGATCGACCTGTACGGCGGTCACCTTGTACTCCGGGCAGTTCGTCGCCCAGTCCGAGTTGTCCGTGGTGATCACGTTCGCCCCGGTCACCGGGTGGTGGAACGTGGTGTAGCACACGCCGACCGGCATCCGGTCGGACAGCTTGGCCCGCAGGGTGGTCCGGCCGACCCGGCTCGACAGGGCGACCGTGTCGCCGTCCTCGATACCCCGGACCTCGGCGTCGTGCGGATGCAGTTCGAGGATGTCCTCGGGGTGCCAGGCGACGTTCGCCGTCCGCCGGGTCTGGGCGCCGACGTTGTACTGCGACAGGATCCGCCCGGTGGTCAGGATCAACGGGAACTTCCGGGTCGACCGCTCGCTGGTCGGCACGTACACGGTCTCCATGAACCTGCCTTTGCCCCGGGTGAACTCGTCCTCGTGCATGATCGGCGTCCCGTCCGGGTGCTCGAGGTTGCACGGCCACTGGATCGAGCCCATCTTGTCCAGTTTGTCGAACGACACCCCCATGAACGTCGGGGTGGTGAGGGCGATCTCGTCCATGATCTGGCTGGCTGAATCGTAATGCATCGGATAGCCCATCTGCTGGGCGATCTCACAGACGATCTCCCACTCCTGCTTCCCGGTCGTCGGCGCCATGATCGGGCGAACCCGGTTGATCCGGCGCTCCGCGTTGGTGAAGGTGCCGTCCTTCTCCAGGAACGACGTACCGGGGAGCAGCACGTGCGCGAACTTCGCCGTCTCGTTGACGAACAGGTCCTGTACGACGAGCAGGTCCAGCGCGCCGAGTGCCGCGAACACGTGCTGGGTGTTCGGGTCGGACTGGGCGATGTCCTCGCCCTGGACGAACAACGCCCGGAAGGAGCCGTCGATCGCGGCGTCGAACATGTTCGGGATCCGCAGGCCGGGCTCGTTCAGCAACGGCGTACCCCAGAGCTGCTCGTACACCTCGCGGACGCCGTCGTCGGAGACGTGCCGGTACCCGGGCAGCTCGTGCGGGAACGAGCCCATGTCGCAGGAGCCCTGGACGTTGTTCTGACCGCGCAGCGGGTTGACGCCGACACCACGCCGGCCGATGTTGCCGGTCGCCATCGCGAGGTTCGCCATCCCCATCACCATGGTCGAGCCCTGGCTGTGCTCGGTGACGCCGAGACCGTAGTAGATCGCCGCGTTGCCGCCGGTCGCGTAGAGCCGGGCCGCGGCCCGCAACTCCTCGGCCGGTACGCCGGTGACCTCGGCCGCCGCCTCCGGGCTGTGCTCCGGCTGGGAGATGAACTCCTCCCACTGCTCGAAGTCCTCACACCGCTCAGCGACGAAGGAACGGTCCACCAGACCCTCGGTGACGACGACATGCGCGAACGCGTTGATCACCGCGACATTCGTGCCCGGGGCTAGCTGCAGATGGTGCTCGGCCTCGATGTGCGGCGAGCGGACCAGGTCGATCCGGCGCGGGTCGGCGACGATCAGCTTGGCGCCCTGGCGGAGCCGCTTCTTCATCCGGGACGCGAACACCGGGTGCCCGTCGGTCGGGTTGGCACCGATCACCAGGATCACGTCGGCCTCCTCGACCGACTTAAAGTCCTGGGTTCCGGCCGACTCGCCGAAGGTCTGCTTCAACCCGTACCCGGTCGGCGAGTGGCAGACCCGGGCGCAGGTGTCGACGTTGTTGTTGCCGAAGACGGCGCGGACCATCTTCTGGACCGCGTACACCTCTTCGTTGGTGGTCCGCGACGAGGTGATCGCGCCGATGGAGCCCTGGCCGTGCTCGGCCTGGATCTCGCGCAGCCGGCGAGCGGTGAAGCCGATCGCCTCGTCCCAGGAGACCTTGCGCCACTCGTCCGCGATCGTGTCCCGCACCATCGGCTCGAGCACCCGGTCCGGGTGGCTGGCGTACCCGAAGGCGAACCGGCCCTTCACACACGAGTGGCCCTCGTTGGCGCCGCCGTTCTTGTACGGCACCATCCGGACCAGTTCGTCACCACGCAACTCGGCCTTGAACGAGCAGCCGACACCGCAGTACGCGCAGGTCGTGATGACCGACCGTGTCGGCATGCCGAGCTCGATGACGGACTTCTCCTGCAGGGTCGCGGTCGGGCACGCCTGCACACACGCGCCACACGACACACAGTCCGACTCCATGAACGAGACACCCGCACCTGCGGCGACCTTGGAGTCGAAGCCACGCCCTTCGATCGTCAGCGCGAGGGTTCCCTGTACTTCGTCACAGGCCCGAACGCACCGTGAACACGCGATGCACTTCGAGGCCTCGAAGTCGAAGTACGGGTTGGAGGTGTCCGTCGGCGCGTCCATATGGTTCGCGCCGGCCTCGACACCGGAGCCGTACCGGACCTCGCGGAGACCCGTGACGCCGGCCATGTCCTGCAGTTCGCAGTCGCCGTTGGCCGAGCAGGTCAGGCAGTCGAGCGGGTGGTCGGAGATGTACAGCTCCATCACGCCGCGACGGAGCTTGCCGAGTCGCTCGTTCTGGGTCCGGACCACCATGCCGTCCGCGACCGGCGTCGTACAGGAGGCCGGCGTACCGCGGACGCCGTCGATCTCGACGATGCACAACCGGCAGGAACCGAAGGCCTCGAGACTGTCGGTCGCGCAGAGCTTGGGGATGTCCAGCCCGGCCTCCTTGGCCGCGCGCATCACCGACGTACCAGGTGGGACGGCGATGTTCACGCCGTCGACGGTCAGCTCGACCGTGGCCTCGCCCGGGCGGGCCGGGGTCCCGAAGTCGGGTTCCTTGAGCATGCTCATCCGCGTCCTCGCTTCGCTCCGGGCGCGGATGAGGCACGAAGGGGGCTGTATTTGATGATGAACTCGCTTCGCTCGTTCATTCCTCGAAGTCCTTTCCGAAGTGGCGGACGGCACTGCGCACCGGCATGGGCGTCAGCCCACCCATCGCGCAGAGCGAGCCGTCGGTCATCAACTCGCACAGGTCGTCGAGCAGCACGAGGTTCTTCTGCCGGTCGTCACCGGCCACGATCCGGTCGATCGTCTCCACACCGCGGACCGCGCCGACCCGGCACGGCGTGCACTTGCCGCACGACTCGGCTGCGCAGAACTCGAACGCGAACCGAGCCATCGCAGCCATGTCCACGGTCTCGTCGAACACCACGATCCCGCCGTGACCGACCATCGCACCGGCGGCCGCGAACGCCTCGTAGTCCATCGGCAGGTCGAACTGCTCGACCGGGAGATAGGCACCGAGCGGTCCGCCGACCTGGACCGCGCGGACCGGCCGGCCGGACGACGTACCGCCGCCGAAGTCGTTCACCAGTTCGCCGAGCGTGATCCCGAAGGCCGTCTCCACGATCCCGCCGCGGGCGACGTTCCCGCCGAGCTGGAAGACGCTGGTCCCCAGCGAGCGGCCGGTTCCGTACGACGCGTAGGCCTCCGCGCCGTTGGCGAGAATCGTCGGAACCGTTGCCAGCGACAACACGTTGTTCACGACCGTCGGTCGGCCGAAAAGCCCTTCCAACGCAGGGATCGGAGGCTTGGCCCGAACCTCTCCGCGCTTACCCTCGAGACTCTCCAGCATCGACGTCTCTTCACCGCAGATGTACGCGCCGGCGCCGACCCTCACGTGCAGGTCGAACGTCAGGCCTGAGCCGAGGATGTTCTCACCCAGCCAGCCTTGCTCGCGAGCAATCTCGATAGCCGACTTCAGCGTCGCGACCGCGTCCGGGTACTCCGATCGCAGATAGACATAGCCTTCGGTCGCGCCGACCGCGTACGCCGCGATCGTCATGCCCTCGATCAGTGTGAACGGATCGCCCTCGATCAGCATCCGGTCCGCGAACGTCCCCGAGTCGCCTTCGTCCGCGTTGCAGCAGACGAACTTGAGATCGGCCGTCGCGCCGAGCACGGTGCGCCACTTGATCCCGGTCGGGAACCCGGCGCCGCCGCGACCCCGTAGGCCGGAGTCGACCACGGTCTCGACCACCTCGGCCGGCGTCATCGAGAGTGCTTGCCTCAGGCCCGCATTTCCGCCGGACGACGTGTAGTCCTCGGCGGAGAGTGGATCGATCACCCCGACCCGCGCGAACGTGAGTCGCTGCTGCCGCTTCATCCACGGCAACTCCTCGACCAGGCCGAGGTACGCCCCGATGTCTGCTCCCTGGAGCATCCCGGCTGCAACGAGTCCGTCGACGTCCTCGGGTGCGACCGGTCCGTATCCGACGCGACCCTCGGGTGTCTCGACCTCGACCATCGGCTCCAGCCAGAGCATGCCGCGCGAGCCTGTCCGGATGACCTCCACGCCACCGATTGCGGTGATCCGTTCGGCGACCTCGTCGGCGCCGACCGATCGCGCGGCGGCGTCCCTCGGAACGTAGACCCTGGTCATCGTGCCTCCCCGAGGATCGCGTCGAGCCGGGCCGGAGTGACCCGTCCGTGCAGCTTGTCGCCGACCTGGACCGCCGGGCCGAGCGCACAGTTGCCGAAGCAGAACACCTCGTCCAGCGTCAGCCGGCCGTCCGCGGTCGTCTCACCGAAACCGCAGCCGGTACGGCGCTTGGCGTGCTCGGCCAACGCGACCGCGCCGACCGACCGGCACGCCTCCGCCTGGCAGATCGCCACGGTGGTGCGGCCGATCGTCGTACGGCGGAAGTCCTTGTAGAACGTGACGACGCCGTGGACCTCGGCCACGGCGATGTTCAGTACGTCGGCGACGACCGGGATGTCGCCCTGGTCGACGTACTCCAGCTCCTCCTGGATCGCATGCAGAATCGGGATCAACGCACCCCGGAGTCCTTTTAGCTCGGTGGCTATCTCTCGCACTCGTTGGGCACGCCCGGGAACCGGGACGGAGGCAGCGGCCACGACCTCACTCGTCATGTATACAACATTCCGTGACGCTCACCGCGGGGTCAAAGCAATGCTGCCTATGACCTGATAGTCACCGTCTATCAAAACGTCGATGCGAGCTGCCGGGCTCCGACCCGGCTGACCTGAGTGACTACGGAGTTACTCCGATGTCGGCCGGCCTCTGATCAGGTGTGGCGGGGCTGGAGGCCTTGGAGGACGGTGTCGACGAGGTGGTCGACGTACTCGTCGGTGAGTGGGCCGGTGCGTTGGAGCCAGCGGTTGAGGACCGGGCCGAAGAGCAGGTCGACGGCGACGTCGAGGTCCAGGTCGTCGGACAGTTGGCCTGCGCTCTGGGCGGCGCGGAGGCGGTTCTTCTTCAGCTCCCGCATCGGCTCGTCCAGCCGCTTCACGTAGTCGGCGGCGAGGACGGGGTCGTGCACGATCTCGGTGTGCAGCGCGCGCATCGGCTGGTCGTAGCGGGGAGCGCCAGCAAGTTCGCCCTCGAGGGCATGAGCGAAGCACTAGCCGCCGAGGCCGCCGCCTTCGGCGTCAAGCTCACCATCGTCCAACCTGGCGGCTACTGGACCGACCTGTACTCCAGCAGCACCGCAACCACCCCGGACCCGATCTACAACCCCCTCCGCGAAGAGCTCGAGAAGCAATGGGCCGAGGGCTCCATCGACAGCGAACCCAAACTCGCCGCCGAGGCCCTCCTGAAACTGGTAGCCAGCGACAATCCACCACTGCGCTTGTTGCTGGGCAGCATGGTCTACGACCTGGCCTTCGACATCTCCCGCCAACGCATGACCACCTGGTCGGCCTGGGAAGACGTCAGCCGCGCCGCCGAGAAGGCGGTCCCAGCCCCGAGCAGTTGAGGTCTGCCGACCGGGTATCAGCGCGATCGTAGATCGCGTTTGGTCGGTCCTCCAGATAGGCCCAGTAGCGGTCGCCGAAGGACCAGTGCCACCACTCGGTCGGGTAGTTCACCAGCCCCGCGGCAGTCAGTACGTCGGCCAGCAGCGATCGATTCGTCCGTGCTTCCCGGCTGATGTTGGCCGCCTCGAAGAAGCACGCGCCATCGCTCTCCTCGGGTGTCGCGTCGATCGGCGTACCGAGGTCGAGCGGGCCGTGTGCGCCGATCAGCGTCAGATCGACCGCAGCCCCGGCGACATGCGGCGCGATCTCGACCGGAGAGACGAACCGGCTCGCGAGGACGTGGGCATCGTGATCGGAGATGCCTGGGTGCAGCCGCTCGAGCTCGAACCGGTAGTCGTCGTAGATCTCCTGCTGACTCTCGACCGGTCGCAGCCCTTCCACGACATGCAGCCGTACGCCGGCCGGCAGGAAGGCGTCGGCCATCGCGAGCCGGTCCGCGACGCTCTCCCGGACGAACTGCCGATCCGGTGTCGAGATGCCTCGCGTGAAGAGATCGATCAGCGGTTCGCCACTCTCGATCGCCGGGATCCGGGTGATCCGGTCGTCGCTCAGCAGAACGGTCATCCGCGCGCTGCCGCCGTACGGAGCAAGGTGTCGACCACTTCGGCATAGCTCATCCCAGCCGCCGCCCACATCCGCGGGAACTGCGATGCCGGCGTGAAGCCGGGGAAGGTGTTGATCTCGTTGACCACCGGCTCACCGTCCGCTGGGACGAAGAAGTCCACCCGCGCGAGCCCTTCGCAGCCGAGGACCTCGAAGACCTCGATCGCCGTCCGGCGGAGTCGCTCGGCCAGCGCCGGATCCAGCGGTGCCGGTACGACGAACCGGGTGGCACTGCTGTCGTACTTCGCGGTCGCGTTGAAGAACGGCTGGCCCGGATCACTGTGGATCTCCAGCGCCGGTGCGGTCTCGATCCGCCCGTCCGGGAACTCCAGCACGGCAAGATCGATCTCCCGGCCGACCATCTCCCGCTCGACCAGCACATGCGGATCGAGTACGGCCGCCGCTGCGATCGCCTGCAACAACGTCGGAAGGTTGGTCGCCCGGGCCACACCGAAGCTGGAACCACCGTTGCCAGGCTTCACGAAGAGGGGAAAGTCGAGACCGGCCGCCTTGAGCTTCTGCATTGCGGGCTCGATATCGGTGAGGTCGGGACCGGCTAGCGTGACACCCGGCGTGACCGCGATGCCATGTGCCTTCAGCACGGCCTTGGTGAGGTGCTTGTCCAGCCCGACCGCACTGGCTGCCACGCCGCTGCCGACGTACGGAATCCTCAACTGTTGCAGGAATCCCTGGAGCGTGCCGTCCTCGCCGCCTTCGCCGTGCAGGGCCGGGACGGTGACGTCACAGGCCTGCAGGATCTCGATCGCCTCGTGCTGACCGTCCACCCAATCGCCCTCGACATCGATCACCAACGGGATCGCGGTGTGGCCAAGAAGGCTGACAGCCTTGGCGATGCCTCGGCCGCTGGCCAAGGACACCTGGTGTTCAGGGCTCGCGCCGCCCATCACGACTGCCACCTTCATCGGGCAGCCTCCTCGTACCGGCGGGCCACTCGGGATCCGATGCCGCAGTAGATCTCGTGCGGGATGGTGCCGGCCCAATCGGCCCAGTCCTGGGCGGTCGGCTCTCCTCGCGACCCGTCGCCGAAGATCGTCACCGGCTCACCTGCTTCGACCGGCAGCTCGCCGGCATCCACAACGAACTGGTCCATCGCGATCCGCCCGATCACAGGCATCCGGACGCCCCTGCACAGCACGCTCGCTTGTCCGGTGGAGATTCGCGGAATGCCGTCGGCGTACCCGAGCGGAACCAGTGCCACCGTCGTGTCGCGATCCGCGATGAAGTCATGTCCGTACGAAACCCCTTCACCTATGCGGACCCGCCGTACCTGGATTAGCTTGCTCATCAGCCGCATCGTCGGCCGCAGCCCGATGTTCAGCTCGTCGATGCCGTACAACCCGGCCCCGATCCGGGCCAGATCGCAGTCGGGTGCATCCAGCGTGATGGCCCCGGCAGAGTTGGCCAGGTGTACGACGCTGGGCCGCAGACCGGCCCGTCGAGCCAGGACCACGCCGGTGCGGAGCAGTTGCAACTGCCTGCGGCTCTGGACGGCATCTTGCGAGTCACCGTGTGAGAGGTGCGACCAGATGCCGCGGACCGTGAGGGCGCCGAGTGCTTCGTAGTGTGCAGCGGCTCGGGTGAGTTCGATCCACTGGTCGGGTGCGCTGCCGGATCGATGCAGGCCGGTGTCGAGTTTGAGCTGGACGTGGTGGACCGACGGGTTCGAGACCACGCGCTGCAGTTCGGCGACCGTCGAGACGCTCACGTCGACGTCGACATCGCCGAGCAGCATGAGCTCGGCGGCGTCGTACAGCCAAGTCAGGATCGGCACGATCAACCCGGCGGCCCGCAGTTGCAGCGCTTCCTCGGCGCGGGCGACGCCGAGCCAGATCGCGCCGGCCTCGACGGCCGCACGGGCAACGGGTACGGCGCCGTGGCCGAAGGCGTCCGCCTTGACCACGGCCATGACGCCCTGTGGGACGAGGCGGCGGAAGGTGCGGACGTTGTCGCGAACCGCCGAGAGGTCGACGACCGCCTCGGACAGGCCGGCCATCTCACGGACTGCCGGCCCACGGACTGCAGTCCCACGGACTGCCGGGCGGTGGCGGGTCGGGCTCTGGACCAGGGTCATAGCCGTCATTGTTGTTTCCGGCAATCATCGACTTCATCGGTTCGAGGACGGATGTGTCCCTACGACCCTGGTATGACCACCTCCTCCAGAGGAATGAAATCGTCCGGCGCGCCGAACTTCTCGCGTCATACTGGATGGGTGGAGGCCACGGATCATCTGAAGGCGTCGCTGGTCGCGGCGATCGCGTTGGGCAACACCTTCGGATCCGCCTGGCGACAGGGCCGTCCGGCCGCGGAGCCGGATGCGGCCGCTGTGCACGACGTACTGCGGCTGACGACCAACCTACCGGTCGAGGTGGACGCCGCCGCTTTCGCTTCGGGTGGTCGGCGCTTGTACGACGCTCTGGGCCACCTACCCGAAGGCGAGGTCGATGCGGCGGTTCAGGTGGTGAACGAGCTGCTGAAGGCGACGAAGGCGGCGCCACAGCTGACCCGGCAAGAGAACTCGCCCTGGCACCTGCACTTCGGGGATCCGGACGAAGCGACCGGCTGGATCGCGGAGTTCGCGACCGCGACCGCCATGTTGCTCGGCAGTGATGACGTCCATCGGCTGCGCCGGTGCGAGGCGACCCGATGCGAGGACCTTTTCCTGGACTCGACCCGGAGCCGCACCCAGCGGTTCTGCTCAGCGGCCTGCCAGAACCGCACCAAGGTGGCCGCCCACCGCGCCCGCACCGCCTGATCCCTTCGCGGTCACCATGGTTGCTTCCGGCAACCAGCCGAGCTTGCGGTAGAGGTGCACGCCTTCCACCGTTGCCATCAACAAGCCCGACTCGGCGCCCCGCTCGATCGCGCGCCGGTTCAGCGCGCCCATCACCACACTGCCCAGCCCGCGCCGCCGATGCGCCGGATCGGTCTGGATGTCGTGCATCACCGCATCATTGTCGACAATCGACGCCATGCCCCGTGCCGCGATCGTGCCGTCCGCCGCGAGGATCCGCACGGACTCCAGCGGTCCTTCCGAGGTGATCTCCAGCTCGTACGACGAAGTCCCCGGCTGAGGGTGATCGCGCAGCTCGATCGACATCAGCATCTTCTGCTCCGCGAACGGCTCGAGCCCCGTGTCGGTCAACCGTCGGGCCACCTCGTCACCGTGCTGCGTGGTCACGGTCAGCCAGACATCCTCGATCGTCCCGGCCGCCAGTCGGTCCACGACCGCGGGTTCGTCCGTCAGCGCGAACAGCTCCCGCTCGCGCCCCGGCAATCGCAGGACGACGGCCAATGCGTCGTCGTACTCGATCGCCGGTTCCAGCCCCCGGCACAGCCGCCAGCCCTCGACCCATCGCCTCAACAGCTCGCTCATGCCGTCGAGTGTAACTGTTTAATCGAGAATAGTCAGTTACCGCGTCCGAGGACGAAGGTCTGGATGGCGACGACCGCGGCGCCGCGGGCCCATTCGGTGAAGTCGGCGGGCTGCAGGACCATCCGCAGTTCCGCGGCGGACGGGTGGCGGTCGGCGTGCAGCCCGGCGAGCAGTTCGTCGTGGGCGACCTCGGCGAGCCGGACGCCCTCACCGCCGAGCACCACCAGCTCGGGCATGGTGAAGTTCGCGGCGGCTGCGATGAGTCGGCCCAGTGCACGGCCGGCCCTGCTGACCACCGGGTGCGCCGCAACGTCGCCCTTGGCGGCGAGGTCGAGGCATTCCTCGTAGTCGACGGGCCGTCCGAGCACACTGCCGACCTGTCCGGTGATGGCGCCGACGGTCAGCAGGCTCAGTGCGCACCCGTGGTGACCGCGGTCGCAGCGCGGCCCGTCCGGAACGAGGGGGTGATGGCCGATCAGGCCGATGCTCGTGTCGGGGCTGTCGACAGTCCGGTTGTGGAGGACCAGTCCGTACCCGACCCCGACCCCGATGGTCAGCAACACGAAGCGGTCGGAGCCGCGGCCGGCGCCGAACCAGTGCGTCGCCTCGGTCAGCGCGTTGAGATCGTTCGCCACGACGACGGGGGTGTCGGTGCCGGCCGCGAGAATCTCGCCGAGCGGTACGTCGACCCAGTTCAGATACGGTCCCCAGCGGACCTCGGACCTGTCCGTCACCCGACCGCCCACGGTCACGCCGAGGCCGGTGATCGGGCGCTGCCCGGGCACCTGGACGGCGAGGTCGTCGGCCAGTTCGAGGACGAGCCGGGACACGGCGGACGGAGTGTGGTCGATGAGCGGACGCTCCGCGCTCGCGATCACCTCGGCACGCAGCGTCGTCAGGACGCCGATCGCGGTGTCACCGGTGAGTTTGATGCCGACGAAGTGATGGGTGGCCGGATCGAGGTCGAGCGGTTGCGACGGGCGGCCGACGCGGGCGTCCGTCGGTCCGGCGGTCACCTCGACAAGCAGACCGGATTCCACCATCGGCTTGGTCAAACGGGTCAGACTGCCAGGCGACAAACCCACCCGGCGGGACAGTTCGGCGCGCGACAACGGCCCGTCCAGCAGGATTTCCAGCGCCACCTGCCGCGACGGACCGGTCAATGGTCGCCATTCACCCACGCGCCCAGCGTAACGGTGTCAGGGAAGGCTGGGTTGGACGCCGGGACGTGACCCGGTCCGCGGTTCTGGCCGCACAAGCCCCGGCGTCAAGCTCAACCCAACGGTCCGCAGGTGTCGACACAACAAGGCGATGCGGACCACTCGCGGGCGGAGTACCCAATTCTTCTTGAATTATGCACCCGATGCGCCGGGAAGGCGTTCGCCGGTTTCCTATATTTTCTTAACGTTTCAAACGATTGCTGGATTACTAATGGGGGAGTTTGCGGGTGTCGATGAGTTGCTGGGCGACGTCGCGGAGTTTGGTGTTGGTGTCCTGGGAGTAGCGCTTGAGGATGGCGAAGGCTCGGTCGCCGTCGACGTCGAAGCGTTCCATCAGGATGCCCATGGCCTGGCCGACGAGTTTCCGGGCGTCGACGGCTTGGGCCATGGTCTCCTCGTGGCGGGCGGAGGCGACCGCGACGGAGGCGTGCCGGGCGAGGATGTGGGCGATCGCCTCGTCGTCCTGGCTGAACGCGTCGGGGATGGCGCTGTAGAGGCCGAGCACGCCGACCGTCGCGCGGGCACCGTGACCGGTGGTCAGCGGTACGTCGAGGACGCTGCGGACACCGAGAGCGGCGACCTTCTCGGCCCATTCGGGCCAGCGGTCGTCGGTGAGGGTGTCGCGGATCAGGATCGTTTGCCGATCCCGTAAAGCGGTGACGAGCGGGCCCTGCTGGCTGCTGATCTGCAGGGTGTACACGTCGGCGACCACGGGGTCGGTCACCGCCGCGACCTCGGGCTGAGAACCGCGGGCGTACAGGGCGACGCCGGCGTAGGTGCAACTGAGCGCCTGCAGGGCGAACTGGACGACTGCATCGATCGTCTCGTCCACCCCCGGGGCGTCGTGCAGCTCGATCGCCAGGTGGGCGAACGCGTCAGCCGACGTCGAGGCGAGGTCTTGCTCGGTCAAGGGGACTCCAGTCGTGCTCGAGCCATCAGGCACCCCTTGGCTGGAGTGATCCTCAGGAGACATAATGCAGCCCGCACCCCCCAAACTGTTAGCCGGTCCGGCCCTAGATTTTTCTGGGTCCTTGAACCCAGAACGATACAGTGAATCCATGACGGACTTCTCCGCGCTGCTGAGCGGCCGGACGAGCTGGCGGCGGGAGATCGCGGCACCGGTTCGTGCCTTCCTGCGGACCGAAGCGGGCAGCTCCGGAGTGCTGGCCGCGGCGATCCTGATCGCGCTGCTCTGGGCCAATCTCGCACCGGGGATGTACGACGATTTCTGGCGGACCGAGCTGTCGATCGGGCTCGGCAACGACGTGCTCAGGCTGGACCTGCGGGAGTGGATCAACAGCGGCCTGATGACGCTGTTCTTCTTGGTCGTCGGGCTGGAGGCACGGCGCGAGTTCGACCTCGGCGACCTGCGCGACCGCAGCCGGTTCGTGCTGCCGCTGGCGGCCGGCGTCACCGGGATGATCCTCCCGGTCCTCATCTACCTGGCCTTCAACGCGGGTGGCGAGGGCGCCCATGGGTGGGGTGTCGCGATGTCGACCGACACCGCGCTGGCGCTCGGCCTGCTCGCGCTGGTCGGCCGCGGCGTCCCCGATCGCGTCCGGGTGTTCCTGCTGACCGTGTTCGTCGTCGACGACCTGCTCGCGCTGCTGGTCATCGCCGTCGTCTACAGCGAGAACATCGCCCTCAAACCCCTCGCGCTCGCCCTGCTCTCCTTCGCTGCAGTGGTGGTTCTGGCGGTACTACGGGTGCGCAAGGCCTGGGCGTACGTCGTACTGGGCGTCCTCACGTGGGCGGCCTTGCTGACCAGTGGTGTCGACCCCGTGGTGGCCGGACTCGCGATCGGTCTGACGGCGTCGGCGTACTCACCTGGACGTGAGGAGCTCGAGCAGGCGACCGGGCTGTTCCGGCTGTTCCGTGAGCAGCCGACGCCTGAGCTGGCCCGCTCCGCGACGGTCGGGCTGACCGCGACGATCTCGCCGAACGAGCGTCTGCAGTACCTCTATCACCCGTGGACCAGCTATCTCATCGTCCCGCTGTTCGGCCTTGCGAACGCCGGCATCCCGATCGATCTGGACTTCCTCGGGCAGGCGTACACGTCGCCGATCACGCTCGGCATCCTGGTCGGGTACGTGGTCGGCAAGCCGGTCGCGGTGACGGTGGTGTCCTGGCTGCTGACCCGCTTCTCCGGTGGGCGTTACCGGCCGCAGGTCGGCTGGGCGGCGGTTCTCGGCAGCGGCACGATCGCCGGCATCGGGTTCACAGTCTCCTTGCTGATAGCAACGATCGCGTTCGAAGGACCGTTGCTCGCGGAGGCCAAGCTCGGGCTGCTGTCGGCGGTCGTGGTGGCGTCGGTGCTGACCTGGCTGGTGTTCCGCGCGGCCAAGCTGCTCTCCCCACCGAAGAAGGCGCTGGCCCTGCTCGGCGACGCGGAGATGTTGGTGGACCTGATCGATCCGGTCGATCCCGAGCGGGATCACATCCGCGGTCCGGAGACGGCGTCGGTGACCTTGGTGGAGTACGGCGACTTCGAGTGCCCGTACTGCGGGATGGCCGAAACCGTCGTGCGGGATCTGCTCCGGGACGACGACCTCCGGTACGTCTGGCGTCACCTGCCGCTGAGCGACGTCCATCCGCGGGCGCAGATCGCGGCCGAGGTGTCCGAGGCGGCGGCCGCGCAGGGTGCGTTCTGGGAGATGCACGATCGGCTGCTCGCGAACCAGGAGAACCTGCAGCCCAAGGATCTGCTCCGGTACGCCGAGGAGCTCGGGCTGGACCAGGAGCGGTTGCACGAAGAGGTGAAGCGGCACGTGGCGGCGGCGCGGGTCGCGCAGGATATCGAGTCGGCCGATCTGAGCGGCGTGTCCGGTACGCCGACGTTCTTCATCAACGGGCAGCGGCACTACGGCGCGTACGACGTCGAGACGCTGAAGGCCGCGATCAAGGTCGCCAGGGCGCGGGCCAAGATCAGTCGCTGACTGGATCTTGTGGCACTAGGGCATTTCTGCCACTGTCGCGCGGCGAAGAGATGCCCGACGCTGGTGGCTCCGCTGATCGACAAGGAGCCCCGAGATGCCCGTTGACCTGCACACTTCGGCTGTTCTGCAGACGCCCGCCGCCGAGCGGGACGTGGCCGTCGCGCACTTCGCCGGCCGCCTGTCGTTCGAGGCCGATGTCTCGGACGTGGCCGCGGACATCGGCGCCGGCGTGACCGGTTGGGTGCTGGTCGACAGCCGGAGCCAGGAGAGCTGGGACCAGGGTCACGTCCCCGGTGCGATCCACCTGCCGACCCGCGAGATCGCGGCCCGCGCGGCGTCCGTCGTACCGGCGGGTGTGATGGTGGTGACGTACTGCTGGGGGCCGGGCTGCAACGGTGCGACGAAGGCCGCACTCGAGTTCGCCAAGCTCGGCTATCCGGTCAAGGAGATGATCGGTGGCTTCGAGTACTGGGCCCGCGAAGGCCTGCCGGTGGAGACCGCCGACGGCATCGAACGCCGCGAGGCCGACCCGCTCACTGCACCTCGCGGGATCGCCTGTGCGTGCTGACGGTCAGAGGTTGGCGAGGTAGTCGGCGTTGCCGCGGATAGCGGCCTCGTAGCGCTTGATCTCGGGCGTCCCGAGGCGGTCCGCGATCACCAGGAGCAGGCTGGCGAGCGCCTTGTCTTTCTGGCCGGCCGCATGCAGGGTGAGCGACTTGAACACCCGCAGCGAGTCGGACTCGGGGAACTCGGCGCACGCCGCCTTGAAGACGTCCAGCGACTCGTCGAACCGGTCCAGGTTGCGCAAGGTGCTGCCGTACTGGAGGAGGCACTTGCGCCGCGTCTCGCCGGTCAGGCCGGGCAGGGCGCGCTCGTAGTACTCGATCGCCTTCTCCTCCTGGCCGTCGGTGTCGTACGAACCGCCGACCTCGTACAGCACATAAGGATTGTCCGGGTGCTCGGTGAGCAGCTTCTCGAAGAAGTCGATCGTAGGCTGCATGTTCGACCGGTCCCGCCGGGCGAACGCCTCCTCGATCGTCGCCGCCAGTTCAGGAGTCAAATCGGTCGTCACAGGTCCATCATGCCAACTCGGGCGGAGTCAGGACGGCGATTTGCCGGCTGCTTCGTCCGCAGCAGGTCGTGTCTGCCACGGCCAGGACCCGGAGATCTCGACCTCGAGGGCGAAGCTGAGCACGGTCCGGATCACCACGATCAGGCCGAGCACCAGCACACTCTCGACGGAGGTGTCGACGATGATCGAGCGAATGATGTCGCCGACGATCAGGATCTCCAGGCCGAGCAGGATCACCCGGCCGAGGTTGACCCGCACTCGCTGATAGCTGCCGGTGCGTCTGCGCAGTACGTCGTACACGTAGCGGACCAGGAGGATGCCGAGGCCGATCGCCATGATGAACACGCCGGTGCCCTCGATCACCTGGGCCACATCGGCGAACACAGCCTCGAAGTCCACCGTCCACAAGTACCAGTCAGGCGGCGTTGGTGGTAGATGCCCCGCCGGGCCGGATGTTCTGGTTCAGGTGGAAGACGTTCGCCGGGTCGTACGCCGTCTTGAGCGCGGTCAGCCGGGTCAGCTTGGCCGGCGGGAAGGCGCGGCTGATCGAGTCGCCGTTGAGGACGTTGAGGTAGGCACCGCTCGCGTACGGCGCCAGCGTCGCGGCGTACTCGCGCAGCTGGGCGATCCGCGATTCGTCCTCGGCCGGGTCCTCCCAGCGGGTCGCGGTGACGAACTCGAACTGCGTGTCCCGGTGGCTGAAGGCCGCGTCGTCGTCCGGTACGTCGGCGATCGCACCGCCGTACGCCTGCAGACTCGCGGACACACCCGGGGTGCGCAGCAGCGCGCGGATCGCGTCGTCCGGCAGTGCCTTGAAGTAGTGGCCCTTCCAGTAGCGGCGGTAGCGGTGACCCTGCACGTTGTCGTCGCGGCTCTGCAGCGTCAGGTACGACGTCTCCTCGACGTGCTCGTCGGTGGGACCCATGGCACGGAAGGCGTCCAGCAACTCGAAGCCGCCGTTGCCGACCCACACGTACCCGACGGTGACGGCGTCGGCCGTGATGCTCGCGGTGAACGTCGCCTGCCGGGGCGCGGTGGTGTTGAGCTCCCTCCACGCCCGCAGTACGTCGAAACCCGCCGAGGACGGATAGGTGAACTCGGCAACCAACGCCCGGGTGCCGATGTGGTGCAGCCGGAACTCGAACGACGTGACGATCCCGAAGTTGCCGCCACCGCCGCGCAGCCCCCAGAACAGCTCGGCGTTCTCGTCGGCACTCGCGCGGACCACCTCGCCGTCCGCGGTGACCAGCTCGTACGACGCCACGTTGTCGCAGGCCAGCCCGAACTGCCGGGCCAGCCAGCCCATCCCGCCGCCGAGAGTCAGGCCGCCGACGCCGGTGTGCGAGACGTTGCCCGCGGTCGTCGCCAGGCCGTACTGCTGCGCGGCCTTGTCCAGCTCACCCAGCAACGCGCCGCCCTGGACCCAGGCCAGCTGCCGGTCCGGATCGACCCGGACCGCGTTCATCGGGGTCAGGTCGATCATCAGGCCGCCGTCGGGGACCGCGTGGCCGGCGATGCTGTGGCCGCCGCAGCGGACGCCGATCTCCAGGCCGGCCTCCCGGGCGAACCGGACCGCGGCGACGACGTCGGCGGTGTCGTGGCAGCGCGCGATCGCGGCCGGGTAGCGGTCGACCATCGCGTTCCACACGCTCCGGGCCTCGTCGTAGCCGGTGTCGCCGGCCTGCAGCAGCTTGTTCATCGTTCCGCTCCTTGGTCTTTGGGCTCTCCATCACCCTGACAGCGCAGCGGTACTCCGATAAGGTCCAGTTGCGTGAGCCGAAACAGGACCAGTTCCGGCGCCGCCGAGCTGCTGGTCGAGCTCCGGCGGGACGGCGGCGTGCCGCTGCACCAGCAGCTGGAGAAGGCGATCCGGGACCGGATCCGGCAGGGCCTGATGCGGGCCGACACGGTGATGCCGTCGACCCGGGCGCTCGCCCAGGACCTCGCACTCTCCCGCGGCGTCGTGGTCGAGGCGTATCAGCAGCTCGTCGCCGAGGGGTACCTGGTCAGCCGGGCCGGCGGCTACACCCAGGTCGCGGACATCGCCGTGGTCGAGGCGTCCACGGTCGCGTCGCCGGTGATCGGGCCGCCGCGGATCGACTTCAAGTACAGCAAGCCCGACGTCTCCGAGTTCCCCCGCGCCGCCTGGCTGCGGTCGCTCAAGAAGGTGCTGAACGAGACACCGCATCGGAGCTTCGCCTACCTCGACGGCCGCGGCGCGCTCGAACTCCGGCACGCGCTCGCCGACTACCTGAACCGGGTCCGCGGTACGGCGGCCAGGCCCGAGAACATGCTGATCTGCAACGGTTTCGCCCAGGGATCGCGGTTGCTGCTGCAGGTCCTGGCGAAACAGGGCTACCGGCGTCTCGCGGTCGAGGACCCGTCCGACAACGAGTTGCGCGAGGTGGCGACCACGGCCGGGCTCGAGGTGGTCGGCGTACCGGTGCTGGAGACCGGGATCGATGTCGACGTACTCGAGCAGTCCGGGGCGGACGTCGTACTGGTGACCGCCGCGCATCAGTTCCCGACCGGAGCGGTGACGTCGGCGGAGACACGGGCGGCGTTGGTCGCCTGGGCGGTACGGCGGGATGCCTTGATCATCGAGGACGACTACGACGCGGAGTACCGGTACGACCGGGAGCCGATCGGGGCGGTGCAGGGGCTGGCGCCGGACCGGGTCGCGTACGCCGGGACCGCGAGCAAGACGTTGGCGCCGGGGTTGCGGCTCGGGTGGCTGATCCTGCCGGGCTGGCTGGTCGAGGAGATGTCCGAGGCGAAGTTGACGGACGATCGCGGGTCGCCGGTGCTGGAGCAGTTGGCGTTCGCGGACTTCGTGGCGCGCGGGGAGTTCGACCGGCATCTGCGCCGGATGCGGCCGAAGTACCGGCTGCTTCGGGACACACTGGTCGAGCGGTTGGGTGAGCGGCTGCCTGAGCTCGTGCCGGTGGGAGTGTCGGCCGGTCTGCACGTGATGACCTGGTTGCCGGCGGGGATGTCCGAGAGCGCGGTGTCGGCGGCCGCGCTGGAGCGTGAGCTGGGGGTCTACGGCTTGGCGCCGTACTGGATGGCCGGGCACGGACCGGCCGGGCTGGTGTTCGGATACGGCGGTTTGACCGTGAAGGCTGTTGCTGAGGGCATCGACGTTCTCGCGGACGCGGTATCCACTCTGAGTGAATAATCATCCATTCGGTTGCAAGTTGATTCGCTTGGTTCTACGCTGGGTGGAGTGATCAGTGCAGCTGGCATCGACAGTCTGATGAATCAGGGCTGGCCCGCGGAGGCCAAGACCGAACTGGACGGCTGGGTCGTCCGCCGCAACCGCGGCGTCACCAAGCGAGCCAACTCCGTGCTGCCCGCGAGCGCGCCGTTCGACCTCGAACGAGCCTTGGACTACGTGGAAAACCTGTACCAGGCACACGGCATCACGCCGTGCTTCCATGTCAGCCCGGCGGCCCAGCCGACCGATCTGGACGACCGGCTCGAAGCTCGCGGCTACGTCGTGCAGGCGCCGACACTGGTGCAGTGTGCCGAGGTGGCCGACCTTCTCGACCGGTTGCCCGACTCGCCGGTCGACGTGAATATTTCCTCGGTGCCCGACGATGCCTGGATGGACGCCTGGTGGCGCATCGACGGGCACGGCGGGGAGGACGACCAGGCGGCCGCCCGGCAGATCCTCAACCGCGGCCGGGCGCTTTACGCGACGATTCCCTCGGTTGGTCCGGTCAAGGCGATCGGGCGGCTCGCCCTGGTCGACGACTGGGCCGGCTTGTACTGCCTGGCCGTCGACGAGCAGTTCCGCCGGCAGGGGCTCGCCCTCGCCGTCATCCGCGCTCTGTTGCAGAAGGCAACGACCTTGGGAGTCCGGCGGGTCTTCCTGCAGGTCGTCGCGGAGAACGAGCCGGCCCAGGCCCTGTACGACCGGCTCGGGTTCCGGACCGTCTCGCAGTACCACTACCGAGTCAAAGCGTGATCTTCTCCAGGTGATCCAGGACGACGAACTCCGCGCCGGCGGTCTCGACCGACGTGCGGAGCTTCGTCAGGTCGGTCCACGGCACGCCGGGCTTGTCCAACGGCAGGTCGAAGTCGTCCCAGTGGGTGGCGATGACCTTCTTTACGGGCTTGATCGTCTGCAACAGTCGGTCGGTGATCCCGGGCTCGCCGCCGGGTGCGGCGAAGACGACGTCCACCTGCAGGTCGCGCAGGGCGTTCGGGTCGAAGTTCGCCGTACTCAGGCTGAGGATCCGCGTGCCGCCGATCGTGATCACGTAGGCGAGCGTGCCGCCCTCGAGGAGGTCCTCGATCATGCGCGGCCGCGGTGGGACGCCGTTGAGTCGGTAGCCCGGGTAGGCGTAGGTGTGGTGCCGTCCGCTGCACGAGTGCAACGACGGGAACACCTCGATGGTGAAGCCCTCGAACGGCAGGTACTCACCGCCGCGCACCGGTGACAGCAGGTCCGCCGGCGTCCGCATCGCGCGGAGCATGTTGACGTGGGACTCGGTGCCGAGAACGGTCGCCTTCGTCTTCTTCGCGACGTACGGTACGTCGGCCATGTGGTCGTAGTGCCCGTGGTGCACGAGGATCGCGTCGGCCGTGGAGATGTGGCGGTCGATCACGTCCGGCTTGATCACCAGCTTGGTCTTGGGGTCCGCGCCCTCGGGCGTGAACGTGCCGGTCTTGAACCGGGTGATCCAGGGATCGGTCAGGACGACGCTCTTCCCCGACCGGATCTGCCACGCGTGCGTCCCGAACCAGGTGAGCTCCACCGGCTGGCGTTCCTGGGTCGCCTTGGCTGTTGCTGCCTCACTGGTCGCGGTGCCCGCTGTTGCCGCGTCCGCCGTTGCGTCCGTCGTTGCAATGTCCGCCGTTGCGGCTTCGCCTCGGACCGCGACGCCGATGACTCCGGTGGCGCCGACCGCCGCCGCGCCCGTGATGATTCCCCTGCGACTCACCTTCACGCTGTCTCCCTCTCGCCGTACCTGGGCCTTCAGTCAAGGCGAGCGCGGTTGGGGATGTCGAATATGCTCTTGCGCATGATCCGATTGCCGGGACATATCGCCGCAGGTCAGCTGGGTCATGCTGACTGAGCGGCATCTGCAGATCTTCATCGCGCTGGCCGAGGAGCAGCACTTCGGCGATGCCGCCCGAGTGGTCGGCATCACCCAGCCGCCGTTGTCCCAAGGGCTCCGCCGGCTGGAGGCGTTGGTCGGGGCCAAGCTGTTCGAGCGTGGGCAGGGTCGGGTCGAGCTGACGGCAGCCGGTGCGGCGTTGCTTCCGTATGCGCGGCGTGCGTTGACCTCGATCGAGGACCTGCATCAGGCCGCGGTCGCGCGTGATCCGGAGGGACCGGAGATCCGGTTGGGGCTGGCGCCGGAGGTTCCGCCGTCGGCTGGTGCTGCGGTGGCGGCTGCGTGTGGAGCGGCGATCCCGGGGAGTCGGGTGACGGTGGTGTCCGCGCCGACCAGTTCGCTTGTCGGTCAGGTGTCCGCGGGTCGGCTGACGTTGGCCGTCGTACTGCATCCCGCCGTACTGGACGGACTCGAGGCTGGTCCGGTCACGTTGTTGCCGACGTGGGCGCTGGTGCCGACGTCGGTCGTGCCGGATGACGGTGACGAGGTGAAGCTGCGGCAGTTGGGTGGGCTGCCGATCGCCGTACGGCCGCGGGCGGAGGCGCCGGCGGCTCGCGATCTGTTCCTGGACACGTTGGCGTTGCATCGGCCCGACGGTGGGACTGTTGTGGTGACGGACGAGCGGGCCGGGCTGGCGATGACGGCCGCGGGGCAGGCGCTCGTGGTGACGGCCGATCCGTCGCTGACGGCGCCGGGGATCGGGCGGCATCGACTGGTCGACGATCCGCTGCCGGTGCGGTTGCGGTTGGTGTGGTCCAGGACGCGTACGCCGTTCTTGCGGCCGGCCGACGTGATGGCGCAGCTGACGAATGCGCTGGTGACGTCGTGAACGCGCGGATTCGAGCGGTCTTCGAGGATGCGGGCGTGCGTGGTTGGCTGCACGCGGTCGCGCTGGATTCGTCTTCGTCTTCGTCTTCGCCTTCGCCTTCGCCTGAGGCGACGGTTGGGGTGGACGCGGATGGCGTCGTACCGATGGCGTCGGTCTACAAGCTTCCGTTGCTTGCCGCGTTCTGCCGGCTGGTGGATCTCGGGGAGATCGATCCGCTGTCGAGGTTGACGTTGGATCCGGCTGAACGAACGGCCGGGCCGACCGGGCTGTCGGTGCTGGCGGATCCGGTGACGATGTCGCTGCGGGACCTGGCCGTGTCGATGATGACGGTGTCGGACAACGCCTCGGCCGACGCGTTGCTGGATCTGGTCGGGCTGCGGCGGTTGGCGGAGTTGCTGCAGTCGTTCGGTTTGCAGCGGACCTGGGTACGGCGGGGGACTGCTGCGAACCTGCGTGATCTGCAGCGGCGTACGGGGCTGGACGATCCGGATGCGGCGCTCGCCGTACTGGCTGACAACGACCGGACTGATCCGGTGGGTGTCTATGAGGCGGCGAACGCGTCGGCGAGCAGTCCGCGTGACATGACGTTGTTGCTCCAGCGGTTGTGGGCGGGGGAGCTGTTGTCGGCCGGGCAGACGGAGTTCGTGAAGGCGACGATGCATCGGCAGGTGTTCCAGCACCGGATGGCCGCCGGCTTCCCGCACGACGGCGTACGCGTCGCCGGAAAGACCGGGACCTTCGGAGCCCTCCGCCACGAGGTCGGCGTGGTCACTCTCCCGGGCGGCGCCGCCTTCGCGATCGCCGTCTTCACCCTCGCCGCCCGCGGCGACTTCCGCCAACCCCGCGTAGACACCGCCATCGGCGAAGCCGCCCGCGCAGCCGTAGACCTCCTCCGCTAACCGCTCACCGCCCGGTCCCCCGGGGTTAGATGACTGCGTAGGCCTCTACTTCGAGGAGGGCGTCGGGGCTGAAGAGGGCGCTGACCTGGACTGCTGTGCTGGCGGGTGGGTTGGTGGTGTCGACGTACGCGTCGCGGGCGGTGCGGATGGGCGGCAGGTAGGCGATGTCGGTGACGAAGAAGTTCAGCTTCACCACGTCGGCGAAGGTCGCGCCGGCCGCCTTCAGGCAGGCATCCAGGTTCGCGAACACCTGCTGCGCCTGCACCGCCGGATCGCCGACTCCGACGAAGTTGCCATCAGCATCCAACGCCACCTGCCCTGCGATCGCGACCCACTGCCCTGGCCCGGTCACCACATGGCTGTACCCATTGCCCGGAGCAACACCTTCAGGCCTGGGATGCGAGAGCTTGCTCAAAACGTCCTCCACAAGTCGTAGTCCACCCCATCCTCACCCCCAACACCGGGTGGCACCACCGCATTCCAACCCCCTCAGCCACCGCCGCAGGTTGCGAGGTACCGAAGGACAGGAGGTAGTCGGCTAGAACGGAGACAGAGCAGGGCATCCAGACGGGAAGCTTCGGACAGAAGCCGCGTACCTCCTGTCCGTCGGTACCTCGCAACCTGGGCCCCCGACCGTCAGACCGAGGTGCAATGCCCAGCCGGTGGTGGATTGCCGGTCGGTAGGTCAGGGGCGGTGATATTGCCCGGGGTGGTCGAGCAGGTGGGGTCACGGTATGCGTCGCAGCGGTAGCAGACCTCGTGGCGGTGACCTGGACCGGGTTGATCACCTCGAACCCGGCCGCTACGTCCTCGCTCCACTTTTTCGCCAGTCGTGCAGCCGGAGAACGCATCTCCAAGGCTTCTTCATTTCTTGACGGTTGGACCGCATTACAGCGACGACAACAGAAAGTCCTTGACCGCGTCCTGCATTTCGCGGTCGAAGCGGTGAGGGCCGGGGAGGAAGAGGCCTTGGTAGGTGGCGGGGCCGTAGTGGAAGTGTTCGGTGAGTTCGCGGTCGGCGGTGAGCATGCCTTGGGGTGGGAAGAGCTCGTCGTCCTCGGCGTAGACGACGAGTTGGTGGTGGCTGGCCCGGCCGGCGGTGAGGGACGGGTGGTCGAGATGACGGGCCAGGCCTGGGGTGGTGAACATCCAGGTGTGGGCGTCGAAGTACGCCGGGAGGAGCGAGTCGTACGTGGTCATCATGCAGACGATCGCCGACGCCTTGATCGCGGGATCGAGCGCGGTGAGGGCCGCCGAGCGGGCACCTCCGCCGGAGAAGCCGAAGACGCCGATCCGGTCCGCGTCCACCTCGTCGAGCCCGCGCAACACGCTGAGTGCGACGAGGTCGTCGTACGCGACCATGCCGGCGAACGACGTACCGAGCAGCCCGGCGGCCTTCGCGATCGAATTCTCGTGGTGGCCGGCGGCGACGTCGTACCACTCGTCGTCGCCAGGTGAGTGATCCGCCGCCAGCCAGGCCGCCTCGTACGTCGCCATCACGTCGCGCAGCCGCCACGGCAACGGATCGAGCCCAAACCGGCGCGAGCCCCACGCGAACGTGTCATGACACAGCACGACGAAACCGGCGCGAGCCAACTCGTTCGCGACGGCCCGGTCCTCGTAGAGCTCCTGGCGAAGCTTGACCGCACCGGCACTGGACCCAGGCAACTCGACCAGCCGCTCCGCACCGACCGACTTCACACCCGCATGGCAATGCAGCCCGAGCAACCCGGGCCCTGACGGTCCATCGGCGGGACGCAGCAGCCACGCCCGCGTCGGCGGTCCGAACCCGGTCGTCCACTCGAGCACCTGACCGTGGACACCGTCGGATTGCCAATCGTCGACAATCCGCACGGCCGGCGGCTGAGGAGGTTCGGGTACGCCGAGCAGCCCGGCGACCGTCGTGGTGAGTTCGTCCCCGGTGAGCGCCGAGGCATCGCGGACGAAATCGGGCCAGTCCTCGTAGCCACCCAGGGAGCTCGGGCGATCGCTCAACCCTTCACCGCCCCCGCCGACAGGCCCTGGACCAGGAACTTCTGCACATAGGCGAAGACAAGCACAACCGGTACGACGGCCACCACGCCACCCGCCGCCAATGCGCCGAAGTCGACGCTGTACTCACCGAGCATGTAGCTCAGCCCGACCGGGATGGTGAACTGGTCCTGGTCGTTGAGGAACATCAGCGCGAAGAGGAAGTTGTTCCACGATCCGATGAAGGCGAACGAGCTGATCGCCACCATCCCGGGCCGCAGCAGCGGCAGCACGATGGTCAGGAAGCCGCGGAGCCGGCCGCATCCATCCACCCAGGACGCCTCCTCCAGCTCGATCGGGACGTTGCGGATGAACCCGGCCATCATGATCAGCGACAGCGGCAACCCGAACACGGTGTCCGCGATGACGATGCTCCACGGGGTGTTGATCAGCCCGATGGTGCGGAAGATGTCGAACAGCGGGATGAGCATCATCGCGCCCGGGATGAACTGCGTGCACAACGTCATCACCAGGAACGCACCCCGGCCGCGGAACCGGAACCGGGCCAGCGCGTAGCCGCCGAGCAACGACAACACCGTCGTACCGAACAAGGTGAACAACGCGATGATGACCGAGTTCTTGAAGAACACCGCGAACCCGGCACCGTTCCACACGGTCGCGTAGTGCTCGAACGTGATCGGCCACGGCACCACGGACGTGGACCCGGCCGGGCGCAGGCTGAACAGCAGGATCCAGTAGAACGGCACCAGCGTGAACAACAGATACAGCGCGAGCGGCGCGTAGATCATCCACCGCGGCGCTCGCCGGTTGTTGGGAATCTCTTGGCGGGATTGTCGACGATCGACAGTCGTACGACGCTCTGCCGGCGCCTCAAGAACCGTGGTCATGGGGCCTCCCGGCCTGGACTGAGGAGTGGAGGGAGCGCAGCGACTGGAGTGACGAGGGAAGGCCGGGAGCCAAGGCCCCATGACCCCGCCGGCGCCGAAGGCCCGGCCAAAGGCACTGTCATGCTTTGTCCTCTCGGCCGACTCTGGAGAGCTTGAGATACGCGATCGAGAAGATCGCCAGGATCAGGAATGCGGACACGGTCAGCGCGGAGCCGTAGCCGAACTCCTTCGCGTCGACCGCCATCCGGGCGACGTACAGCGGCAGCGTCATGGTCGCGTTGCCGGGGCCGCCGCCTGTCAGTGTGTAGAGCAGGTCGACGTTGTTGAACTCCCACACCGCCCGCAGCAGCGTCGACAGGATGATCGCGTTCTTGAGGTGCGGCAGCGTTACCGACCAGAACCGCTGCAGCCGCCCGGCACCGTCGACCTCCGCGGCCTCGTAGAGATCCTGCGAGATGGTCTGCAGATCGGCCAGCAGCAGGATCGCGAAGAACGGCACACCGCGCCACAACTCCGCGAGCACCGCCGCCCAGAAGGCAGACGTGCCGTCGATCAACGGGCTCTCGCCGTAACTACCGATACCGATGTCGGCGAGGTAGCGGGAGAACCCGGTGGTCGGGCTGTAGATGAGCAGCCAGATCGTCGTGGTGAGAACACCGGCGACCGCCCACGGGGAGAAGACCAGCGACCTGGCCAGGCTCCTCCCCACGAACGTCTCGTTGATGACCAGGGCCAGGCCGAGCCCCAGGACCAACTGGAGCCCGACCTCGACGACGACCCATTGCGTTGTGAAGCGCAGCGAGTCCCAGAACATCTGGTCGCCCAGCATGTTCTGGTAGTTCTCGAGGCCGATGAAGCCGTTGCTGCGCGGCTTGGTGACGTTGTACTTGAACAGCGAGTAGTACACGACACTGCCGATGGGGTAGAGCAGGAAGATCGCGACGAGCACCAGCGTGGGCGCCAGCAGCGCGTACGGCGTCCACCGCTCCCGCGGTCGCCGACGGACCTGTGTGTCCGGCGGCGCCGGATCGGCCTGCAGAACTGCCATCGTGGAATCTCCTTGTTGTTGCTGCGGGTCAGTCGCGGTCGACCGGGTTCCACCCGTCGGCCCCGGCCAGCCAGGCGGATCGGTTGGCCGCGGCGGCCTCTGTGTCGGTCAGTTGCGGGCGTCCGTCGCCGGTCGCGGCGCCTGGGCCGGTGTTGCGGTACTCGGCGAATCGCGCGTCGCGCCACGACCACCCGCTCATGTCCGTCCAAGCCGGCGTACCGATCTGGGCGCCGAGCCAGGAGTCCCGCACCACCACGCGGGGATCGGCACCGGGGTCGCCGCTGGGATGCCACGGACGACCGAGGAAGACCGTGCCGGCGGCGGCATCGGACTCGAAGCGGCTGTGTTCGATCAGGTAGCCGTGCGGGTTCGTGTCGACGGTCGCGGCCGCGGTGACGTACCCGTTGACCGGTTGGCCGCGGTTCACCGACTTGATCGTGCTGTCGGTGATCACCGCCGTACCGCGGCCGTAGATGAAGTCGACGTCACCCTGGATGAGCGAGTCGGTGATCCAGGTGCGGACGATCGCCTCGCGGTTCGGCGTGTCCAGGAGCAGCGTGTCCTGGTTGCCGAGCAGGCGCACATTGTCCAGCCGGATTCGGTCGCCGGCGGTGCGGAGCGCGATCGCCTGGCTGGGGAAGTTCGCCTGCTCGTCCCAGCCGTTCTCGACGGTGATGTCCTCCACGGTCACGTCGTCGCCGAGGATGCCGAGCGTCGCCGATCCGGTCGCGCCGAACGTTCCGCCGTAGAACTTCTCCTGGCCGGCGGCGAGGTCATAGGTCAGTACGACGTCCGCCGGGTTGCCGGTCGCGCTACGAATGGTCAGGTTGTCCTGGAACGCCCAGATTCGGACGACCTCCCGGTAGACGCCGGGCTTCACGACGATCGTGACCGGCCCTTTTCCGCCCACGGTTGCCACGGCCGCACCGAGGCTGCCGAAGTCGCCGGTCCCGTCGAGTGCCACGGTGACCGTGCGGCCGTAGCTACGGGCCTTTGTGGTCGGTCCGGCGTACTCGCCGACGAGCTCGGGCACCTTGCTCGCGGCGTCCGGAGTCGAGGCGTAGTACGCCGCCGGGTCGAACGCCGTACCGACGTTGTCGCGCCGGCCGCGGATGCTGTTGAAGACATTGTTCTTGTTGACAATCTGCGAGGCCGGGTCCTTGGCGACGATCGGATCCTCGCCGTCGGAGTAGTAGTTGCTGTCGGCTACTACCTTGGCGGCGCCGCGGGACATCGTGCCGTACTGGCCGAAACCGCGGAACCAGTTGTTGTAGACGTGCGCGGCCTCGGTGTTGTCGATACTCGCGTTGCGCTGGTAGGTGTTCGAGAACCAGTTGTGGTGCATCGTGATCTTGGTCAGCACGTTCGTGGTCCAGCCGACGCCGACCGTCTTGTTGTGTGCGCTGAAGACGTTCCACGACAGCGTCACGTAGTCGGAGTCCTTGCGTACGTCGACCAGGCCGTCACCGAGCCGCTCGAACGTGACGTGGTCGATCCACACGTGGTGTGCGGTGTCGAGCCGGATTCCGTCGTTGTCGTTCTCGGCTGACTTCCCGTCCCAGTCGCCGGGGATGTAGGAGTCGCGGATCCGCAGGTTGCGGACGATCACGTTGTGCGTGCCGTTGAGGAACAGGCCGCCGCCGACGAGTTCGGCCACGGTGCCGGCGCCGATGATGGTCTTGTTCGACGCGACCGAAACCTGGGTGCCGAAGGGAATCCGCAGACTGCCCCGGACGACGATCACCAGCGGTTCGGCGCTACCGGCGTACTGGGTCAGCTTCTCGGCCGTGTCCGCGACCACGATCTGGCCGCCGAGTCCGCCGGTGGTGCCGGTGGGGAGGTCGGCGGTCGGGATCGACGCCATGCCGGTCGCCTTGCCCGACCACACCGGGCCGTCGGCCGTGGTACTGGATGGGGCGTTCATCAGTTGGAGGAGTTGCTTGTTCTGGTCCAGCCTGCCCGCACCCGCCCACGCGCCGACCAGCGAGGGGACGCTTGGCGCGGGGTTGATCAGCAGGTGCGGGCCGGAGCTTCCGGACACCGTCGGCAGCAGTTGGTCATCAGGATGTACGGCGTTGTAGGCGGCCAGTACCGCTGTCGGCCGGCCGTTCACCCAGTTGCCGGACTCGGTGATGCCGGTGCCACCCCAGTCGTAGATGATGCGGTCCGGGGTGACGCCTTGGAACCAGTTGCTGCGGGCAATGATCGAGGACTCGACGCCGACGCCCCAGGAGTACTCGTACCGGTCGGGATTCGTGACCCGGTAGAGGTTGTTGTAGACATGCGCCTGGCCGAACCGGACCCGCGGACCGCGCTGGACCAGGTCGGTGAGCTCGTTGTGGTGCATGGTCACGCGGATCTTGCCGCGGTCGGCGATGACGCCGTCGCCGTTGCCCCACAGCAACGACTTGTCGTGACCGCTGAGCTTGTTCCAGGAGATCGTGACCAGGTCGGCCTGGCGGACCACGTCGAGCAGGCCGTCGTGGCGGAGGAACGGTTCGCCGAAGTACTTCGGCTGCTCGGTGTCGACGGTGTCGCCGTCGTCGAGGGTCAGGTGGTCCAGCCAGACGTGAGTCGACCGGCTGACGACGACGTTGTCCCACTCGGTCTTCCAGGTGTCGCCGTTCCAGCCGGGGAAACAGTCGTACGCGTCGGAGATCCGCAGATTGCGGACAATCACGTTGTCGACCGACTCGATGTTGACGACGAACCCGACCAGGTGCGCGTCGCTGAGACCGATCAGAGTCGTGTTGGCGCCGATATCCATCCGGACCCGCTCGGCCTGTTTCGCCGACGAGGCCTTGCGGGCGTCCTCCACCGGGCCGGTCGCCGGACCGGTCCAGTGCGCCGGGTCGTAGGTCTGGAGGTAGTTCTCCAACGTGTACGGCGCGACGTTGTACTCCGGACAGGCGATCGGCCGGCCGTCATCGGTGGTGTTGGCATCGAGCTTCCCGACCACCTGCACGATCTTCGGCTCGTCCCCGGCCACAGCAGCCTTGAGCTCAGCCGCCGTCCGAACCTGTACGACGCGCTCGGCCGAAGCCCCACCCGTCGTACCGGATCCGTCGGAGGCCCACCCGTCACCAGGCGAGAGGACCTGCCGAGCCGGATCCGAACTGTGAGTGGTTGTCGGTGTGGCTTGGTGTGCGACCGCAGCCTGCACCGGCACGAGGCCGAGCAGTGCGGTCGCGAGTAGGAAGGTTGTGGTGGCGCGGAGGGAGGGCGGCATGACGGGGTCTCCTCACAGAGAGAAACCGGTTTCTTAGGACGAACTACAGACCGTGGTCAGAGCAGGGTCACTTGCCTGCCTTGAGCGACTCGTCGTACTCCTTCTTCGCGGCCTCGAACCGGGCGGCGTACTTGTCCGCGAACGCCTGCGCAGTGAGCTTCTTCTGGAGCAACTGCTGGAAGTCGGCTTCCATCTCGGTCTTGAGGATCTTGCTCCAGTCCGGCAGGTACGTCGGCAGCTGCAGGTACTGCGTCTTCGGGTTCTTCGACGTCTCCACGATCGCCTTCAGCGGCTGCGACTGCTGCACCCACGACGCCTTCGCGGCCTCGGTGTTCGCCGGCACCTGGCCGACCGCCTCGCACCACTCGGAGTTGGCCGTCGTGCTCATGAACTCGACGAACTTCCACGCCGCCGCCTTCTTCTCGCTCTTCGCGAGGATGCCGAGCCCGGAGATGGCCGGCGCGGTCGCGGTGATGACGCCGTCGGCGTTCGGGAACGGCTGGACGCCGGCCACGTTCGCCGGGCCGAGGGCCTTGAAGTGGTCCTGGGTCGAGCCGAGGTTGTGGTGTGTCGCCCAGGCCGAGCCGCCGTCGAACGCGGCGACGATCTTGGCGTAGTCGTTGGACAGGTCGGCCGGTGCGCTGACGGTGCCGTACAGACCGGCGTACCGCTCGAGCGCCTTGACCGCCTCCGGGTCGTTGAACGTCGCCTTGCCGTCGTCGGTGAAGAACTTGCCGATCCCTGCCTGGCCGTACGTCATCGCGAACATCGGCGGCATCGAGCCCGGCCCACCGCGGAACGCGAAGCCGAACCTGTTCTTGTCCTTCTCGGTCAGCTGCTGGGCGATGGAGAAGAATTCGTCGTACGACTTGGGCTCGGCCAGGCTCTTCTGCTTCAGCCAGTCGGTCCGGTACCAGATCACGTCCGACAGCGCGCTCAGCGGCGCCTTGTAGAGCTTGGCGTCGGCGGAGTTTCGGCGCTCGTTCGCGATCATGGTCGCGTCGACCTTGCTGGTCAGCGCCGACGTCTCGTACGCGTCGTCCAGCTTGACCAGCGCGTTCTGCGCGATCAGGTGGGCGACGTCATTGCCGATCAGCATCACGTCCGGGATCTCGCCGGAGGCGAGCGCGTTGTCGACCTTCTGCAGGTACGACGAGTTGGGCAGGCCGACGTACTCGACCTTGATGTCGGGGTTGGCGGCGTTGAAGTCGCCGATCAACTTCTCCCACTTCTTGGTCAGCGCCGGATTGGCGTTGGTGTCCCAGAACTGGACCGTTCCCTTCGCCTCACCCCAGTCGTCGGGGTTGCTCGCGGCCTCCGAACCGCCGCCGCTGGTCGGGCCGGCACAACCGCCGATCGCCAGCGTCAGTGCCGCGGCCGCCGCTGTGGCCCGGAACCACCCTCTGCCTGTCATCTCGTCCTTCTCTCCACGCCGGAACAGTTTGAGAAACCGGTTTCTTCGTGAGAAAGTAACACAGCGCACCGGGCTCGCAATAGGGTTCGGAAGGCGGTTTCCCGATGGAGGGCGAGACCTGTGTATGCCAACCCGGTGCTGGATGCAGATTGGCCGGATCCGGACGCGATCCGGGTCGGCGACGACTTCTGGATGATCGCGTCCAGCTTCAACCGGGCGCCCGGACTGCCGGTGCTGCACTCGCGCGACCTGGTCTCGTGGACGCTCGTCAACCATGCGCTGCGCGAGGTGCCGCCGGTCGAGCACTACCGGATTCCTCGGCATGGCGGCGGTGTCTGGGCGCCGAGCATCCGGCACCACGACGGCCGGTTCTGGATCGTCTATCCCGACCCGGATCACGGGATCTTCGTGCTCAGCGCCACCGATCCGACGGGCGCCTGGTCGGAGCCGCGACTGCTGCTGGCCGGCCGCGGTCTGATCGATCCGTGCCCGCTGTGGGACGACGACGGGCGCTGCTATCTCGTGCATGGGTGGGCGAAGAGCCGGGCCGGGATCAAGAACCGGCTCACCGTCCGCGAGGTGTCGCCGGCACTCGATCGAGTCGTGGGGCCGGCTCGGACCGTCATCGACGGGGACGAGCTGCCCGGGTACACGACCCTCGAGGGGCCGAAGTTCTACAAGCGGGACGGGTACTACTGGATCTTCGCGCCGGCCGGTGGAGTGACGACTGGCTGGCAGTCCGCGTTCCGGGCCCGGTCGCCGTACGGGCCGTACGAGGATCGCGTCGTACTGGCGCAGGGGTCGACGCCGGTCAACGGGCCACATCAGGGCGCGTGGGTGGACACGCCGGATGGTGAGGACTGGTTCCTGCACTTCTCCGATCGCGGTCCGGCGGGTCGCGTCGTCCATCTGCAGCCGATGAAATGGGAGGACGGCTGGCCCGTCATCGGTAACGGCGGAGAGCCGGTACTGCGGCATCCGCTGCCGGCCGGTGAGCAGCGAGAGCCCGAGCGGAGTGATGCGTTCGAGGGGCCGGAGTTGTCGCCGATCTGGCACTGGCAGGCGAACCCGCGACCTGACTGGTACGACGCCCCGAAGGACGGCTCACTGCGGTTGGCCGTGCTCCCGGACGACGACGGCGATCTGCGGAATCTCCCGCAGGTGCTCGGGCAGCAGCTACCTGGACATCCCCGCCGGTTCGAGACGTCGGTTCAGCTCGACGGCGGCGGGCCGGGTGCTCGCGCGGGTCTCGTCGTACTGGGCCAGACGTATGCGTGGATCGGGCTCCATCGGACGCCGACCGGGACGGACGTCGTACTGCGGGAACGCGGTACACCGGATGAGGACGTCCTGCATCAGGCTCCACTGGAGACGCCGTACGTCGAATTGGCCGCTGACGTGGATGAGAATGCAGTTGTGCGGTTCTCGTATCGGGCGGGCGGTGAATGGGTGGAGATCGCCAAGGCCTTCCAGGCTGTGGAGGGACGGTGGATCGGCGCCGAGGTGGGGCTGTTCGCCGCGGCGCCACAAGGCACGATGGACGATGGCGGGGCCGTGTTCGGCCCGGTCCGGGTAACCGAGCGAGAGACGGCTTGATGGGCAGGACACCGAAGGACTCGATCACCATCGCCGACGTCGCGCGGGCGGCGGAGGTGTCGCGGGCGACCGTGTCGCGGGTGATGAACGGGCGTCTCACGGTCGCGCCGAATATCGCCGAACGCGTCCGGGCCGCCGCCGACCGGCTGAACTACCGGCCCAGCGATCTGGCCCGCAACCTGTCCCTCGGCCGCACGAACATGGTCGCGCTGGTGGTCCCGGATCTCGGCAACCCGTTGTTCCAGCAGATCATGCGTGGGATCACGAACGCCTCGGCCGCGCCCGGCTACCGCGTCCTGGTCGCCGAGACCGACGAGGACCCGATGGCCGAGGCGGATATCGCGGTGGAGGCCCGGAGCCGGTGCGACGCGCTCATCATGGTGTCGCCGCGGCTGGCCGAGGACAGCCTGCTCGAGCTGCTACCGGAGGTGAAGCCGGTCATCCTGGTCAATCGCCAGGGGCCGTCCGATGTCGCCACGGTGGGGGTCGATTTCGGCAAGGCGGTGCGGATCGTGGTCGACCATCTCGTCGGTCTCGGTCATCGGCGCCTCGCCTATCTGGCCGGTCCGGTGGGGAGCGCGTCGAACACGGACCGCCTGCGGTCGCTGGAGATCGCCGAGCGAGAGATCCCTGAGTTGGAGATCGCTCGGCTGGAGTGCGGTTCGTCGATCGAGGACGGGTACGCCGCGGTCGAGCGGGTGCTGGAGTCCCATGTCACGGCCGTTGTCGCGTTCAACGATCTGGTCGCCTTCGGTCTGCTGGCCAGGCTCAACGAGGTCGGCGTCGCCGTACCGGCTGATCTGTCGGTGGCCGGGATGGACGACATCGGGTTGTCGCGGTTCGCCGTACCGTCGCTGACGACTGTGCGAGTTCCGCAGCAGGGGTTGGGGGAGTTGGCCTGGCAGGTCTTGTACGCGCAGATCGCGGGCTCGGAGGGCGAGGTGGCCGGGGTACCGGATCTGCGGTTGGCGTTGCGCGCGAGCACTGGGCCGGTCCCGCAGGCGACCCGGTTGCAAGGGGATGCGCCGCGCGGGCGGTTGGGGCCGATTCGGTGGCAGCAGCAGGGGGACATCTTCGTTCTGGGTTCCTCGTCGGGGTTGCTGGCGCATTACGAGTTCGGGCGCCGGATGCCGCAGGTGCATTCGCCGCGGCCCTATCTGCATCCGGTTCGGACCCTCGGCGGTAATCCGTTGACCGAGGTGAGCCCGGTCGACCACCGGCATCACTACGGCGTCTCGCTGGCTGTTGCCGGAGTCAACGGAACGTCGCACTGGGGTGGTCGCACGTTCCTCCCCGGCCGCGGTCCGACATTGCTGACGAACCACGGCCAGCAGCGCAGCCGCGGCGTCACCGTCGAGGACGGCCCGGGCAACTCGCTGACCGACGACATCACCTGGTACGACGAACAAGGCCGACCGCAACTGGTGGAACGCCGACGCCTGAGCGGCTCGCTGTCCGAAGGCGGCTGGCGCCTCGACTGGAACAGCGTCCTCACCGGTCGCTACGGCCCGATCCGCATCGACAGCCCGGCGACCGCAGGGCGTCCCGGCGCCGGGTACGGGGGCATCTTCTGGCGACTGCCCTCGGCCGAAACCACTGTGGTGCTGAGCGAAGCCGGCGAAGGTGTCGACGCCGCCTACGGCTCCCTCAGCCCCTGGCTGGCCTTCGTCCAACAACGCGGCGACACCGTCACCACCTTGCTACTCGTGCAATCCGAGGGCGTCCGTCCCTGGTTCCTCCGCTCCACCGACTACGTAGGCGCCGGCCCAGCCCTAGCCTGGCAAAGCGCCTTGGCCCTACAGCCCGACCAAGACCTCTCGCTCTCCCTCACAGCCCTGCTGCTGGACCGCTCCATCGATTTGCCCGAAGGTGCCGAGCTGGCTGCTCGCCTGGCGGACCCGTTGTAACCCGGAGCTCGTCGTCCTACGGTGAGTGGAATCGCTCTGGGGGAGCATGAGCGAAGGGGGATTCATCGTGTTACGTCGTCTTCTGGTGCCGATCATCGTGGTCGTCGGCCTGTTCACACCCACAGTGGCCCAGGCTGCTCCGCCGTACGAACACATGCACTATTCCGGTACCGACTCGTTCACCGATACCCTGTGTGGCCTCGCGATCACCGGCACCGTCGAGTTCAGTGGCGTGACGACGGTCCGCACCGTGAAGGGCTCGGACGGGCAAGCGTTCCTTGCGCACAACAACTACGAGACCGTCGAGACGATCACGTATGCCGCCACCGGCAACAAGATCGTCTTCACCGCCAACGGCGTCTTCCACGAACAGCGCGCCAGCCACGTCTCTGGAACCGTCTGGTCCTTCGACTTCCTGGACGCCGGTACGTTCACGATCACCGACCTGGACGGCAACCGCCTCCTCCGCGACCGTGGCGTGATCAAGATCCGTCAGCTCTTCGACACCCTCGGTGACAGTCAACCCGGCGGCATCCTGATCTCTGAAGAACTGCTGGCGCTCCACGGCCCGCACGCCGACGAATCCACCTTCTGCAACGTCGTTCTGGACCAGCTGACATAGCTCTCAGAAGGTAGGTAGGCCGGTCACCGGGGAGGAGGCGAGGGCTGAGTGCCAGCGGCGGGGGACTCGGCCGGCCAGGCGGGCGGCTCGGCCGGCGTTGACTGCGTCGCGCATTGCGGCTGCCATCAGGGCGGGCTTTTCGGCTCGGGTGACCGGGGTGGCGAGCATGACGGCGGCGCAGCCGAGCTCCATGGCCAGCGCTGCGTCACTCGCCGTACCGATGCCGGCGTCGACGATCACCGGGACGTTCGCCGCCTCGGCGATGAGAGCGAGGTTGTGCGGATTGCGGATGCCGAGGGCGGACCCGATCGGGGCTGCCAACGGCATCACCGCGGCGCACCCGGCCTGCTCCAGCCGACGCGCCAGGATCGGATCATCGTTGGTGTAAGGCAGCACGGTGAAACCGTCCGCCACCAACGCGTCCACGGCATCCAGCAACTCGACAGGATCCGGCATCAGCAGGTGGTCGTCGGCGACGACCTCGACCTTGATCAGGTCCGTCTCCAACGCCTCCCGGGCGAGCTTCGCGGTGAGCACAGCCTCCGCCGCGGTGTGGCAACCGGCCGTGTTGGGCAACACCTCGATGCCGTGCTGCTTGAGTACGTCGAGGATCGAGCCCTCGTGGCCGGTGCCTAGCCGGCGCATCGCGACCGTGGTCAGTTGGGTGCCAGAGGCAACCAACGCCTCTTCCATCACCTCGAGGTTCGCGGCACCGCCGGTGCCCATGATCAGCCGGGACGTGTAGGTGCGGCCGCCGAGCTCCAGTGGATCGTCCATCTCAACCACCCTGGACCGCACTGACGATCTCGACCCGATCGCCGTCCGTGAGCGTGGTGCCGGCCCACTCGTCCCGGGTCAGCACGGTCTGGTTGAGCGCGACCGCGATCCCGGTCTGTCGGTCCGAGTACTCCCGGACCAGATCGGCCACGGATCGGTTCGGCGGAACGCTCGTCGCCGTGCCGTTGACCCATACCTCGTACGCCATCGCTTCCTCCCTACGCCGGAATTACCCGATTCAGGTTCAGCGGTCGGCGACACCTTGGTCAGTCGCCCTCTCAGCCCACTCCGGTGTGAGCTCCCGCGGCACTTTCGACATTAACAGATCGGTGCCGGTGAGCAGCGCGGCGAGTTCCGTTGGGCGGTACAGCACCTGCTTTCCGGTGCGTTGTGGGTCGACGAGGCCCGTACGACGAAGCAGTTGGAGGTGCTGACTCACCGCGGACGGGGTGACCTTCAGTTCCGCGGCGATGTCGCTCGTCGTCCGAGGATGCGTGAGCAGCTCCAGGATGCGGGCGCGCGCCGTACCGACGAGCCGGCCGAGATCTCGCCGCGACGGTGGCTCGGCGACAGTCCAGAGGTTTCCCTGACCGCGCGGTGGATAGCCAAGCAGAGGCTCTGCACCGATGTCGAACGGAATGACCGCGTGCGGCCCGAAGAGGGTCGGCTGCAGGACCAGGCCGCGGCCGTCGATCCGCTCGGTGCGGCTGGGGTTGCTGACCCGGTCGACGCGGAGCAGGCCGTCCTGATAGCTGATCGCAGGCCCGAGTTCGTTGAGCATCACGCCGGTGCCGTGCTGGGTGATCGCATGACCGCGGAAACTGATGTCAGCGGACAGGACCGTGCGCATCCGCGGCCAGTACGGCGCCATCACCGTCTGCCAGTACTCGCGCAGCGCGTCGACCACTCTGGAGACGCCATCGGAGCCGGCAAGCTCGCCCGGCAGCTCCCGGTTCACCGCGACAAGCTGCCGATCGAAGGTGGTCCGGTCCACCGCCGCGATGATCTCGAGCTCGTCCTGGAACTGGGTCAGCGGCGAGGTGGGACGCGGGGTGAGGAAATCCGGGCTGCCCATCGTGTCGTTGACCAGCAGGCTCAGCAGGCTCCAGTCCAGCCCGGCGAGCTGTGGCTGCACGGCGCGGACCCACGGCAGTTGGAGCGGGAAGCGGCCGGGGTCCCGCAGCGCTCGCAGTGAAAGCACGGTTTCGGCTGCCGGCGAGATCGCGAACCGGACGTCCTCCAGATCTCGCGACGTCAGCTCATAGGTGAGCACAACCGTCACCTCCGTCGATGTAGCCAGATCCTAAATCGTTCCCGGGCGGACGGAACGCCGGGGGACAGTCGGGGCCATGCTCACCGAGGCTCTTCCCGACGCGCGACCACGGACGGCTCTGCTCGGCGTACTCGCTGTGTGCTCCGCCGTCGGTGTCGGCATGGTCTACTTCCCGCAGGCGCTGCTGCCGTACGTGGCCGCGTCGCTGCAGGTATCGCCTGCGGATGCGGCGCTGGTCGTGACCGCGCCGCAAGCCGGGTACGCCACCGGCATCCTGACCGTCGTACCACTTGGTGACACCGGGGCGCAGCGCCGGCTGCTCACCATCCTCTTCAGCAGCGTCACGATCTGCGCCTTGACCGCGGCCGTGGCGCCGTCGCTGCCGGTGCTCGTGCTGGCCTCGTTCCTGATGGGCTGCGCGACCGTGGCATCCCCGGTGATCGGACCGTACGTCGCGGGCATGACCGGATCCCGACGGCTGGGCAGCATGAACAGCATCCTGCTCAGCGTCGGCATCCCCGGGATGATCGCATCGCGCGCAGTGGCCGGGTATCTGGGTCAGGAGTACTCCTGGCGGTACGCGTACTTCGGAGCAGCCGTGCTGGCGGCGTTGTGTGCTGTGGTCGCGTGGACGCGGCTGCCGACGCCGGTGAGCGTCGAGCCGGTGGACTTTCCGCGGTACTTGCGGCGACCGCTCGATCAGTTGCGGCTGCGGCCCGGTCTGCGTCGATCGGCGTTCTACCAGGCCTGCTCGTTCGCGGGGTTCACCGGGACGTGGGCAACGTTGGTCCTGGTCCTGCGGGACGAGTTCGGGCTCGGTGCCGGTGCACTCGGCTGGGTGAGCCTGGTGGCGATCGCCACGATGGCCGTCGTACCGCTGATCGGTCGGTTGGTCGATCGGCGGAGCCCGGATGTGGTGACGTCCTGGATCCTGGCCGGCACCTGCGTTGCCGCCGTACTCATGCTGGGTGCTCTTCTTGGCGGGCCGGTCGGGCTCGTCCTCCTGGTGGCCGGGGTGCTGGTGCTCGACGTGTCGATGCAGTCGGGCATGGTTGCCAACGTCACCAGGATGTACCGGCTCGCGCCACGTTCGCGGAGTGCGATGAACACTGCGTACATGGTGTGTGCGTACGGTGCCGGCAGTCTCGGGTCGTGGGCTGCCGTACGGCTCTACCAGGCGTTGGGATGGTGGGCTGTCCCGCTGTTCGTGGCCACACTCGCAGGTGCGGCCGCAATGGTCCACACTCGTCGTACAAAGGAGAACGAGCAGTGAGAATCCCTGAACTCGGCTTCGGCGGCGGGCCGCTAGGCGGTCTGTTCGAGCCGCTGGACGATGCCACCGCGGCCGCTGCCCTGGCGGCCGCCTGGGACGGCGGGATCCGGTACTACGACACGGCGCCGCACTACGGGATCGGTCATTCCGAGCGACGAATGGGCGAGTTCCTGCGGACCAAGCCGCGGGACGAGTTCATCTTGTCGACGAAGGTCGGCCGGCTGTTGGTTCCCCAGGATCCGCAGGGCCGCAGCGACGAGGACTTCCAGGTGCCGGCCACGCACCGCCGGGTGTGGGACTTCTCCCGCGACGGCGTACGCCGCAGTGTCGAGGATTCCCTGGAGCGGATGGGTCTGGACCGGATCGACATCCTCTATCTGCACGACGCCGAGCGACGCTTCGACGACGCGCTACGCCTCGGCTACCCGGCCCTGGCCGAACTCCGTGCCGAGGGCGTGGTCGAAGCGATCGGCGCCGGCATGTACGACGTCGACCAGTTGACCACCCTGGTCCGCGAAACCGACGTCGATGTGGTCATGCTCGCCGGCGGTTACACCGTCCTCCAGCAGCCTGCCCTGGCCACGTTCCTGCCGGCGTGCGTGGAGCGCGACGTCTCAGTGGTTGCCGCCGGTGTCTTCAACTCTGGCATCCTTGCGACCTCTCGCCCTGATCCGGACGCCAAGTTCGACTACCAGACCGCGACACCCGACGTGCTGCAGCGGGCGCATCGCATCGCTGACATCTGCGAGTCGCATGGCGTGACGGTGCCCGAGGCTGCCATCGCTTTCCCGCTCCGCCACCCGGCGGTCACCTCCGTCGTCCTGGGGATGCGGACGCCTGCGGAGGTCCACCAGAACCTCGCCGCTTACCGCGCGGAGATCCCCGAGGAGCTCTGGTCGGACCTCACAAGGGATTGAACGAGAGCAGCAGCGCGAGCATCGGCAGAACACTGACGAGTACGACGATCATCAGGCAACTGCTCCCGGCGGCCGCCGTACCGGCATTGGGTCTGGGCTGGTCGCTCGCGGACTGGTCGAACATCGCGTCCTCGCGCTGCCGCCGTACCGCTCCGGGCGGGCCCTCCTTCAGCCGCTCCTCGGCCTGCCATCGGCCGTCAGCCGCGGCCCGGCGGTACCAGACCTCCGCAGTGGCCCAGTCGTCCAGCTTGTCCGAGTACAACCGGCCCAGCGCGAAGGCCGCCCAGGAATCTCCCGCGCTGACGGCCTGCCGATACCAACGGGCCGCCTCCATGAAGTCCCCGCTGTAGACGAGCCGGTCCTCCATCCGCGCCCGGGTCCGCCCCTCCAGCAGCAACCCCAGCCGCCCCATGGCCTCCGCAGACCCGGCCGCCGCGGCCTTCCGGTACCACTCCTCGATGGCCGGCAGATCCTCCACCCGCCCGCGGTCCTCCAACTCCCGTCCGGCCGAGAACATCTCCTCCGCATCCATCCCGCAAGTATTCCGCCGCCCCTGGTCACCAAACCCCTGCCGGGTGCGCCTGCCTTGGGTGCGCCGGCAGGGGCCTGGTGGGTTCAGTTGCCGAGGGCTTCGAGGATGGTCGCGGTGACCGCCGAGGGCTCGGAGACGCTGAGGGCGTGGGAGGCGCCGGCGATCTCCTTGCTGCCCTTGGCGCCGGCCCGCTCGGACAGGAAGCGGTGCAGCTCGACAGGAATGTTGCGGTCGCCGTCGCTGAAGACGAACCAGGACGGCAGCGACTTCCAGGCCGGGATCTCGGTCGGGAGTCCCTCGGTCAGGGCGGCCTCGGTGGCCGGGCGCTGGGTCGCGGCCATCAGGGCCGCCTCAGCCGCCGGGACGTCCGCCGCGAACTGCTGGTGGAACAGGTCCTGCCTGATGGCGAGCTCGTTGCCGCCGGCGACGGGGTAGGCGTTGAGCGCGTCGCCGAGGGTGCTGCCGGGGAACTTGACCGAGAGCTGGAACGCGTTCTCGCCGTGGTCGGGTGCGAACGCGTCGACGTACACCAGGCCGACCACGTTGCCGTTCTGCGCGGCCGCCTCGGTGATGACCATGCCGCCGTACGAGTGCGCGACCAGCAGGACGGGCCGGCCGATCCCCGCGATGACGTCACGGACATAGGCGGCATCGGTGGTGAGGCTGCGCAGCGGGTTGGCGACGGCGACGACGTCGATCGAGCGCTCCAGTAGTCGTTCGACAACACCGTTCCAACTGCTGGCGTCGGCGAACGCGCCGTGCACGAGGACGACGACAGGACGTTGGTCATTCATGGGGAACTCCTTCGTGAAGTGATGGCACCAGCTCAGACATGGCAGCTTGCGAGTTTGTGACCAGGGCTCGATGTCGCCGCTGTCACACGACGGCACCCTGACCTGTCTTAGCTATCGACCGCGTGTTTGGAGAGGTGGCGAATGACCGCTGCGGCGATGGTTGCCGAGTTCGACGACGTGGCTGGGTGGACGGCTGACGCCGTACGACAGCTCGGCGACCGGTACGCGATACCGGCCGCTTGTCGTGGCAGCGCCAGCCCCACGGCGCTGGCCTGGCTGGCCGAAGCCTGCGAGCTGTCGGCCGGGATGCGCCTGCTCGACGTCGGTGCGGGTGTCGGCGGGCCTGCGGCCTGGGCGGCCGAACGGTTCGGTGTCAGCCCGATCCTGCTGGAGCCGATGCCAGCCGCTTGCCGTGCCGCAGCCAGGTTGTTCGGGCTGCCCGTCGTACTGGCTGACGGCCGGAGGATTCCACTCCGTACGGCGTCGATCGACGTCGCATGGTGTCTCGGAGTGCTCTGCACAGTCGAGGACAAGGCCGGTCTGCTCAGTGAGATCCACCGTGTGCTCGTGCCAGGCGGGTCACTTGGACTACTTGTTGTTGTTGCTCAGGGCAAACAGCTGCTCCGGCCGCCGGATGGCAACCACTTCCCGGGTCAGGACGAACTCGACGCCTTGCTCGGCAACGTCGGCTTCGACGTGGTGGAACAGATCGATCGGCCCGCCGAGGTGCCGCGATCGTGGTCCCGGCGTGCCGAGGAGGTCGCCGCGATGGTCGAGGCCCGTCATCGCGCGCACCGCGCCTACGCACTTGCCGCTCGTCAGGGCAGGCGGCTGGCCGGCCTCTTCGACGGCGGACACCTCTCGATGCAACTGATTCATGCGACCAGGCAGGGGAGAAGAGGATGACGTGGACGTTGGAGAGTCTCCGGGAGCACTTGCAGTGGGCGGTCGAGCTGGAGCACGCGACGCTTCCGCCGTACCTCTGCGCGCTCTACTCGCTGGACCCGCAGCGGAACCCGGAGGCCGTCCAGGTCGTCGGCAGTGTCTTCTCCGAAGAGATGCTGCACCTCGCGCTGGCCGCGAACATCCTGAACGCCGTCGGCGGGCGGCCGCACCTGGACAAGCCGGAGATGCTGCCACCACATCCGCGTCGGATGCCGCACGGCGACCGCTCGCTGGAACTGTCACTCGCGCCGTTCGGCCCCGAAGCGCTGGAGATGTTCCTCCGGATCGAGCGGCCGGCACCACCTGGCGGCGCGGCCGAAGGCGACAACTACGAGACGATCGGGCAGTTCTATGACGCGATCGAACACGCGCTGCGGTCGCTCTGCTCCTCGTTGGGTGAGGAGGCGGTCTTCTGTGGCGACCCGGCCCGGCAGGTGAGCAACGCCCACTTCCGGCTCAGCGGCGGGCGGCTGGTCGTGGTCGACAGCCTGAAGTCCGCGCTGGAAGCCCTGGAGGAGATCGTCGAACAGGGCGAGGGTACGAGCGCGCGGCGAGGTCTGGGACGGGGACGCGGACATGTTCCACCCGGACCGCGACGAGGTCGCCCACTACTACCGTTTCCAGGAACTCAAGCTCGGCCGCCGGTACCAGCGCGGCGACACCCCGGCCTCCGGCCCGACCGGCGAGGCGATCGGCTACGACGCGGACGGCGTACACCCGATGCGGCCGAACCCGCGCCTGACCGACCATCCTGAGGGACACCCGATCCGCGTTGCGCAGGAGGAGTTCAACCACACGTACTGCGCTGTGCTGCACCTGCTCGAGCAGGCTTTCAATGGCAGTCCGCGAATGCTAGCCGTTGCCACCGGCACCATGTATGCGCTCAAGGCTCAGGCTACCGCGCTGATGCAGATGCCTGAGGACGACGGTCGTACGGCGGGTCCTACCTTCGACTATGTCGCCCCTTCGTCGCGTCGATGGGCTGTCGGTGAGACGCAGCGGGTCGCCGTACTGCCGAATGGTCCGTACGTCGTCTACGGCCGGGTGCCGCTGCGACGCAAGCTCAAGATCGTGTCCGAGAACAACGACTCGCTCACCTGGCAGAGCGGGCTCGAGATCGAGACCGAGGACACCTACGCACTCTGCCGGTGCGGACAGTCCGGCTCCAAACCGTTCTGCGACGGAACCCATGCGGTGGTCGGATTCGACGGGAAGGAGGCGTCGTTGATGCCGCCGTACCGCGAACTGCAGCACGTGCACGACGCGGTCGACATCTCGGCGCAGCGCGTCGGCGAACTGTGCATCCACGCGGCCTTCTGCATCGGGCGGACCCGGCCGATCGCCAAGATGCTCGCCGACACCGGTGACAGCGACGTACGCTCCGACGTCATGGGACGGATCGACCACTGCCCTTCGGGGTCGTACAGCTACGCGCTCAGCCGCGGTGGGGAGTCGATCGAGCCGGATCTGCCGCGGGCGATCTCGGTCCTCGAGGAGGAGGACGGTCAGGCCAGCGCGCTGTGGATCACCGGCGGTCTGCCGGTCCACCGGGCCGATGGGCAGTCGCTGGAGACTCGCAACCGGGTGACCTTGTGCAGGTGCGGTCACTCGGCGAACAAGCCGTTGTGTGACGGCACTCATCGCGAGATCAAGTTCAGCGAGCAATGACCGCGATGGACTTGGAGCAGGCGGCGGCCGTATTCGCAGAAGTGCGGCCGCGGTTGTTCGGTATCGCGTACCGGATGCTCGGCAGTGCATCTGAGGCCGAGGACCTTGTTCAGGACGTGTGGTTGCGCTGGCAGACGACTGACCGCAGTACGGTCACGAATCCAGCGGCGTACCTGGCGACGGCGATCACCCGGCTCGCGATCAACGTGATGCAGTCGGCGCGGGTACGGCGGGAGACCTACATCGGGCCGTGGTTGCCCGAGCCGGTCGACACCAGTGCGGATCCACTTCTCGGTGCCGAACGCAACGAGGCGCTGGAGTTCGCCGTACTGCTGATTCTGGAACGGCTCTCGCCCACCGAGCGGGCGGCGTACATCCTGCGCGAGGCCTTCGACTATCCGTACAGCCAGATCGCCGAGATCATCGGGTCCACCGAGACGGCGACGCGTCAGCTGGTCAGCCGGGCCCGCAAACGCATCGTCGCGGAACGGCACAATCCCGTCACCGACAAAGAGCAGCGGGAACTCTTGAGTGCGTTCGTCACCGCGGCCCGGTCCGGTGACCTGGAGGCGCTGGAGCAACTGCTCGCCGAGGACGCCATCAGCTACTCCGACGGTGGCGGCGTCGTCCGCGCCTCTCGCTTCCCGGTGGTGGGGATGGAGCGGGTGGCGAAATACCACAAGGCCTTCGCGGATCGCTTCTGGGAAAGGGCCGAAGTCGAACTGGCTACGGCGAACGGGCAGGCTGTCGCGATCCTGCGTCGGGACGGCGCTGCCTTCGCGGTTCTCGCCGTGGAAGCCTCTGCGGACGGAATCGAACAAGTGATGTGGATGATGAACCCGGCCAAGATCACGGCTTTCGGGAACTGACATGGAAGCCGTTGAATCATTGGCCGAACTGCTCGACGAGCGCGAGCACCTGCTCGAGATCGCCCGGTGGAGATTCGGATCCCCGGCCACGGCCGACCGCGCCGTCCAGGAAACCTACCGCCGCTGGTACGCCCTGGACCCGCTCGAACGAGCTCAGATCGCCGAACCCCGAGCCTGGCTCGCCCAAGTCGCCGGCACCATCAGCCTCGACGGACTCGAACCCGACGAAGTGGACCCGCTCGTCCACCGCTTCGCCCTCGCCTGTACGACGGGCGACGTACGAGCTCTCCGAGCCACGCTTGCCGAAGACGCGACCGTCATCACCGACGCCGGCGGCAACCTCAGAACCTCCCCCCACCCCCTCCGAGGTGCCGACCAGGTAGCGGCCTACGTCTCCACCCTCCTGACCCGCCGCCCCGGCGCCAACCTCACCACCGAACCAGTCAACGGCCACCCTGGCCTGGTCCTCCGCAACAGGACCCAAGCCATCGCGGTCATCACACTGACCACGACCCCCACGCACATAGCCACCGTCTACATAGTCCTCAACCCCAAGAAGCTAACCCCCTGGCACGTCAGCTGAGTCGGGATGCGGGTCACGTCAGCTGAGTCGGGATGCGGGTGCTGAGGCGTCGTCGTGCGGTTCCAGTTCGGTGTGGGCGAGGAGCTCCACCAGTTGGCCGACTGTTCGCTGTCGCAGCAGAACCTCTGGCAGGGGTTTGTCGACCTGCACACCGTAGCGGTTGCGGCGGCCGTTCTTGTCCTTGACCACGTAGCCGGCGTCGACCAGATCGGTGACGATACCGAATGCCGCGCGCTCCGTGATGCCGAGCGTGGTCGCGATCTCCCGCAGCCGCACACCCGGGTCGTGCGCGATACACAGCAGTGCCTGCGCGTGGTTCGTCAGAAAGCCCCAAGCCATGACACAGAGGATACTGGATGTTCAGATCTAGGAACTTCTTTGCCAGTATTGAAATTCTAAGATAGGTTCGTTGGTGGAACTGGTTTGTGGGTCTACGCAAGCCGCTCCGCCACCGGAAAGGCACATCATGCGCTGCACGCGCGTCGCCCTCTACGACATCACCACCGGCACCTTCGACGAGGTAGTCAGCGAGGCGAAGTCCGGGATGGTGCCCTTGTTCAAGGACAGCAACGGCTTCGTGTCCTACGGAGTTGCCCAGATCGAGAAGGACGCTTTCGTCTCCATCAGCACCTGGGAGACCCGGGAGCAGGCTGACGCAGCCGCCGCAAAGGCCGCTGACTGGGTGAAGGCCAACAGTCGGAACCGTTTCACCCTGCGCGACAACTACGTCGGTGACCTCGCCATCGACACCGGCCATCGCGAGCCGGCGCCGACTGCCATGTAGATCGTCCAGGTACCGAGCCCCGCCGCGTCCCGCGGCGGGGCTCGCCGCGTTCTACTTGCGGTGGGCAAGGAGTTGGCTGCCGAGGTCGCTGGCGTCGTTGGCGACGTCGGACAGGACGATGACGGCCTTGTGCCGGGGGCGGTCGAGGCCGAGGTACGACGCGTAGCCGCCGGTCTGCCCGCCGTGCCAGGTGATCGACTGCCCGGTCTGCCAGGTGGAGATCTGCCAGAAGTCACCGATGCGGCTGTTCGACTGGTCAGTGGCGGTCGTGGGCTCCAGGGCGGCCATACCTGGTGCGGTCCCGTCGAGGAGAGCAGTCGCAAGCTTGGCGAGGTCACCGGCGGTGGAAACCGCGGCAGCGCCGGGCGCGTAGGCGCTCATGACCCATGGCTGGACCGGGAGACCGGTCGGCGACCGTCCGCCGGTGACGAGTGCGTGGCCGTCTTCGATGGCGGTGCGGGTCATCCCGAGCGGCTCAAACAGACGGGTGCGCATCAGGTCGGCGTAGCTCATCTGGGCTGCGGCGGCGACCGCCTGGCCGGCAATGGCCGAACCCAGGGTGGAGTACGCGTAGCGGCCGCGGCCACTCACCGTCTGGCTCTTGGCTTCCTTGGTCAGCTGCGCGCTGTCGGCGGTCAGGAAGTTGTGGCCCAGCGGTGCTTTCCAGGCGCCGCGGCGCAGGGTTGCGGCGCCGAACTCGGCGTACCCGGAGGTGTGGGTGACGAGCTCGTGCATCGTGGCGGTGCCGGCCGATGAGCCCGCTAGCTGGGGAAGGTAGGTGGAGACTGCCGCATCCATGCGAATCTCGCCGCGGCGTACGGCGTCTGCGATGACCAGCCCTGTCATCGCCTTGGTCATCGACCCGATCTCCATCGGAGTGGTGTCGTCGGCGCCGATTCCAGCCAGCCGCACCGGCTGGGCCGCGTTCAGGTCGATCTCGGCGACCGCGACGTCGTGGTAGCCGGCCAACATGCCCCTGCCCGCTTGGTGGTCCAGGTGCGCCAGGACTGTGGGGTCGCCGTCGCGGGTGTCTGCCAGGTTCGGGGACAACACCCAGGACACGACCGCGACGGTCAGCGCTCCTATCAGTACGGTCAGGAGAAGGCGGCGCGAGGCGAGGTAGCTCCCGGCCAGGACGACGAGCATGAGCAGCGCTTTCCAGCTGTCCTCGGCGTACCGCCCGTACCGGCCGCCGATCACCGTGAGCAGCACCATGGTGGCGGGGATACCGATCAGGACTGCCGCGACCAAGACCTTCCCCGCCCAGCCGTGGGCGAACGAGGCCGTGTCGCGGACCAGCAGCCGTCTTACTACCGCCAGGATGCGGCTGCCTGGGGCGGGACGACCGGGCGGGGGTCGCGGGTTGGTTGAGAGCGGTGTGGGCGTGTCGGGGAGAAGGTCCTGGGTTTGGGACATACCTCAGCGTGTGGCCGGGGTGAGCCGCCCACAAGGACACCTTGTTGACGATGTCGGCCACCGCGTCCGCGGCGTACTGTCAAAACATGGACTCCCGATGACTCTCGAGCTGCCCGGCGAGCGGGGTGTGGTCATCGTGACCTTCGACTCGGCCCAGATCCTCGACGTCACCGGTCCCCTCGAGGTCTTCTCCAGCGCCTCCCGGTTCCTGACCGCAGCCCAGTACCGCACGCAGATCGTGACCACGCGAGGTGGCCCGGTGCATGCGAGTTGCGGGCTGGAGTTCGCGTCCTCCCCGATCACCGAAGTCACCGGCCCTGTCGACACGTTGATGGTGGCCGGTGGCGCCGACATGGACGCAGCCGTCGAGGACACCGAGCTGCTCGCCCAGGTCCGACGGCTAGCCGCTGATGCGCGCCGCGTGACCTCGGTCTGTTCCGGTGCGTTCGTGCTCGCGGCAGCCGGCCTGCTGGAGGGACGACGTGCAACCACCCACTGGGCAGAGTGTGGACTCCTTGACGATACCTACGCCCAGATCACCGTCGACCCCGACGCCATCTACGTCCACGACGGCAACGTGTGGACCTCCGCAGGCGTCACCGCCGGCATCGACCTCACGCTCGCTCTCGTCGCCGACGATCACGGACACCAGGCCGCCGCCACCGTCGCGCGTCAGTTGGTCGTCTACCTGCAGCGCTCCGGCGGCCAGGCGCAGTTCTCCGCGCTCCTGGCCGGGCAGGCAGCCGACACCGAACCGGTTCGCGACCTCCTGTCCTGGTTGCGCGACCACCTCACCGACGATCTGTCCGTGGCGGCGCTCGCCCGGCAGATCAACCTCTCCGAACGACAGTTCACCCGCGTCTTCAAGGCCGAGGTCGGCTCCACCGCCGCAGACCACGTCGAAGCCGTCCGGCTCGAGTCCGCGTGCCGACTCCTGGAGACCACCAACAGAACCGTCGAACAGATCGCCAAGACCTGTGGCTTCGGAACCCCCGAGACCATGAACCGCACGTTCCGCAGACGCCTAGACACCACCCCAGGCGACCACCGCCACCACTTCCGCGGCACCACCCACATCTCTTGAAGCAGCAGCCCATCCGACGGCGTGGCTCCTCACCGAGGCAGCTCGGTCTCCCGGCCGTCGATGAACAGCTGCCCAGCCGGCACCAATGCAGCCGCAATCCGTTGCAGTGCTTCACGTTCGAGCTCAGGGTGCCTCCCGTCGAGCGCACCAACCCGAACAGCAAACGCGAGATCGTAGAGGTCCTCGCCTTCCTCGAGTTCGAACCGCTCAACCGGCGCCTGCCGAACCGAGAGCGTCCCCGCCGCAACCTCATCCGGAGCCCCTGCCAACGCCTGAGCAACCGCCTTCGCCGACCGATCAATCGCCAGTACATGCCCCTCCGGCCCGATCCGCCTGGCAACCTCTCGAGCAGCAGCGCCCGGCCCGCACCCAACCTCCAAGACCCGCATCCCCTGCCGAAGTGGCAGCGCATCCACAGCGGCAACAAGCCGCGCCGACAACGTCATCCGTCCTCCCAGGTAAGCGTTCAGCGACCTGGGCAGGTAATCACGGGTGGCGCGGGAATGCAGGTGGATGGCAGCTGTTCGGGGGTGGAGTACGCGTCCCAGGCGCTCGCCAGTCCGAACACGAAGACCAGGGCACAGCCCGTCAGGAGACCGTAGGCAATTCCGACGACTGTCTTCGCCAGTCCACGCAGTTGGCCGACGACCGGAGTCCGGCCGGCCGGGCCGGCGTCGCCGTACAGTGCTGTGACGGCCGGCAGCGAGTGTTCGCGGAAGATCCGCTCGGCACTCGCGCCGACGGACTCCGCGCTGTTGTACAGCGATCCCGCGGCAGTGCCGATCGAGTTCACGACAGCAGGCGCCTGCTGCAGCCCGCGGACAAGGGCACCAATGACAGCCCCGCCTCCAACAAGCGCGGGGATGAGAACCGCCCCGACAGAGGCGCCCGCGTCCAGAGCGAAGCCGAACGCACCGACGACGAAGCTGACTGCCGCACCGATCAGAATCGGCTTGGTGCCACCCAGGAAAGTCCAGAAAACCAAGTCCTTCGCCTGCTTGAGCAAGGCCGATCGGACCGCCTTCAGGCCCTGACCGACGCGGTTCCCCTTCTGCAGGTCAGGTACCAGGTCGTCCAGCGGTTTGGCGACATCGCCGCCATCCCCAACTCGCGTGCGAACCCAGTGCGCGGCGGACTCGGCCGAACTGGCCACTAACGCTTGCAAGATCGCGCGTTCGCCTCGTCCATGCAGCTGGGTGTCCCCCTCGAGCATGGTCTTCCGGTACGCGTCCGCGAGCGCAGCAGTCTGCGCCCGATAGTCGACGGTCATGTTCCCCCCACGCCGCCGTACGACGGCCCCTACCGCAGAGTCACTCTTCGTAACCACCCTTGTCAACGGGTCGTTGCCACCAGCAAACGCTCGGTGGTCAGGTGGGGGTGCCGGTGAGGATGTGGGTGCCTATGGGGCTGATGGTGTGGCGGACGGCGGGGCCTAGGTCACCCGGAGGCGCCAACCCCCATCAGGGCGGCGACGACGAGACCGGCGACGAAGCCGGCCACGCTCAGCACGACCAGTGGCGAGGTACTGATCGTCGGCTCCGGGACCCGCTGCCCGAAGATCGCGAACAACCGCTCCTCGGCCGGCCGAACCTCCTGCAGCAGGACCGTCGACGGGTGCTTGAAGATCTGAACCGCCTCGACCGCGGTCTGAGCGGCGACGACGGCACCCCGGACCACCCCGACGACCACGGCTGCCGACGCCACGGTCAGGACGCCGATCAGCGCCGCGGTCGTCTGTGCCATCCCCGCGTCGGAGAACAGCGTGTCCTTCAACGCCGAGAACGACCACAGACCGAAGAATCCGAGCACACCCGAGGCGAGCCCGCCGGCCAGGAACAGTGCCGTCAACGGATTCTGGATCCGCACCACCGCCGCGAACGCCCGTGCGTCTCTGGCCAGATCCCCTGCGTCCCGAGCCAGTCCTTCGTACGTCGCCAACACGTCAGCCCGGGCTCTCAGCTTGACCGCGATCACGATCCGATCGGCGAGGTCCAAGGTGCTCGCCTGGTCCAAGATCTCTCGCCAGGCGGTCACCACTTCGTCATGCGACGGCGCAATCGCCGCCCGGTCCACGACACTCATGCCCTGCCCCCTTACGCCGAACGCGCCACCCCCGGTGCGATCGCCTCCCCTGGGCATGAGAGTACGCCGACCCACCCGCCACGAACAGTCACCGGCAGTCAGCTCTTGACCGCACCCTGTGTGATCCCGTTGACGAAGTTCCGCTGGAATGTGAGGTAGACGAGCACGATCGGGGCGATCACGATCAGGCTCGCGGCCGACAGCAGCGGGATGTTCGTCGAGTACTGCCCGACGAACAGTCCGAGCCCGGCGGGCGCCGTACGGCGGTCCGGATCCTGCATCATCACCAGCACCAGCAGGAACTGGTTCCACGACCACATGAAGTAGAGCACCGACAGCGTCGTCACCGCCGGCCAGGAGATCGGCAGGAGCACCCGCACCAGTACGGCGAGATCACGCGCACCGTCGACCCGAGCCGCCTCGACGAGTTCACCGGGCAGACCGGAGAAGTGTGACTGCATCCAGTACACGCCGAACGGCATGAAAAGGGCGACCTCGGCCAGGATGATGCCGAGGTAGGAGTTGGTCAGACCGACCTGCTGCAGGTTGTAGTACAGGGCAACGACCACGAGCTCGACCGGCAGCGTCAGCCCCAGCACGAAGCCGGCCGACATCGCCCGGTTGCCCCACACCTTCAGGACTTCCAGCCCGTACGCCGCCAACGTCGCGAGCACGACCGCCAGCGGTACGACGCACACGGCGATCAGCACGCTCGAGCGCATCAGGTTCGTGAAGTTGCCCTGCGCCCAAGCGAGCTTGAAGTTCTCCCACGACCAGTGCTCCGGGAGGCTCAGCCCGCTGACCTGCTCACTCGGCGAATGCAGGGCCGTCAGCACGATCCCGGCGAGCGGCAGCAGCACCATGGTCGCCATCACGACCAGAACGCCGTACCGGAAACCCACCCCGAGGCGCGCGGTCATCGGCCCACCCTCGCAACGCGGCGGATCGCGGTCACGATCACGACGACCAGCACGGTCAGTACGACGGCCAACGCGCTGGCGTCGCCGATTCGGCTTTCGTTGAAGGCCAACCGGTAGACGAGCAGACCGGGGACGTTCGTCTGCCCGGCCGGGCCGCCGTTCGTCGTCACGAAGACCAGGTCGAAGCTGGCCAGCGCGGCGATCGTGGTGATGACACCGGCGATGGTGACCTCCTCGCGTAGGCCGGGAAGGGTGACGTGGCGGAACGTGCGGAACGGCCCGGCGCCGTCGAGGGTGGCGGCCTCGTACAGCGCGGTGTCGATCTTCTGGGCACCGGAGAGGAACAGCATCATGCACAGCCCGCTCATCACCCAGGTGCCGATCAGACCGAGGGCGATGAGGGCGAGGTCGTAGTCGCCCAGCCAGGCGCGGGTGATGCCGCGAAGCCCTACCGCTGTGAGGATCTGGTTGATGACGCCGTCCTCGCTGTACAGCCAGCGCCAGGTGATGCCGACGGCAACCAACGGCAGCACCTGCGGCAGGAAGAAGACGACCCGGAAGAATGTCATCCCGCGCCGCACCTTGCCGAGCAGCAGACCGGTCATCAGCAGACCGACGACCACCGGGATGAAGGAGAAGAAGACAATCAGCACCAGGCTGTGCAGGATCGCCTCGTACAGCGTCGGGTCCTGAAAAATCCTGGTGTAGTTGGAGAAACCGGCCCAGGTCGGGGCGAGGATGCCGTCCCAGTTCAGGAACGACAGTCGCACCGTGTTCAGGGCCGGCCAGATCGCGAACCCGAAGTAGATGAGCAGCGCGGGCAGGATGTAGACCCACCCGCGCGCCCGGCGTCTACCCACCATGGTGGGCGGTCCACGACTCCTGCAGTGAGGCGAGGAACTGGTCGGTCGTGGTCGTCCCGTTGATGATGCCCTGGATGCCCGGAGTCAGCTTGTCGATCATGCCGGGGGAGGCGAAGTCCGGGAACGGTACGATGCCGTTGCTCTGGGCAATCGGTGCGAACTGCTGGGCGATATCACCGCGCAGACCGGTCGTGCTGAGCTGTGCCTTGGTGTCGACCGGCATGAAACCGCCGGTGAACTGGATCTGCGCGGCCTCGGGAGAGCTCATGTAGTCGAGGAAGGCGGCAGCGACGTTCGGGTACTTCGTCTTGGACGAAATGGCGTACGCGACACTGGCACCGGAGGCAACCTTCACCTCACCGCCGGCCGGGTTCGGCAACGGGAAGAAGCCGACCTTGTCCTTCATCTGCGTCTCCAGCGCGGCGGCCGCCCAGTTGCCGGTGACAAGGAAGGCACTCTTGCCCTGGGCAAAGTTCGCCTGCGCGTCCGGATCCGCGGTCGCGTTGGCTGACTTGGCGACGTACCCCTTGTCGACCCACCGCTTCAGCGTGTCGGTGGCTTCCTTCGCCTTGTCGTTCACGATCGTCGCGCCCGGCTTGCCGTAGACCCAGGCGCGGTAGTCGTCGACCGAGCCGATCACGTTCAGCAACGCGTTCCAGAGATGGAAGCCGCCGACCTGGAGTCCGCCGACACTCAGCGGAGTCCGGCCCTCGTTTTTCTGGAGTTCGAGCTCCGCTTCGAACTCCGGTAACGAAGTCGGCACTTTGGAAACCATCGACTTGTTGTAGAAGACCCCGAGGATGGACAGTCCACCCGGTACGGCGTACAGGTTGCCGGTGCCGAACTGCTTGGCCGTCTGGTCCGACTTCAGCACCTCGAGACTGGCCGGCGGGAACTTGGTGTCCCAGCCGTACGCCTCGGCGTACGGGTTCAGATCGAGGATCAGCTTGGCCGGGACGAGGGTGTTCATCGCGCCGGGGTTGTACTCGGCGATGTCCGGTGGCTGGTTCGACGACATCGCGAGCTTGATCGACTTGATGTAGTCGTTGAACGGCGTCTGCTGGGGCTTGATGGTGACGTTCGGGTACTTCTTCCGGAAGCCCTCGATCAGCGCCTTGGTGGGCGGATCGTCGGTGTAGGCCAGCGTGAGGGTGACCGGATCGCTGGGGATCGTCGTGGCCACGCTCGCCTGTGTCGCCGGTGCGGCCTGTGGTCCGCCGGTGCCCGCGCAGGCCGTGGTGGTGAGTACGGCGGCGGCCCCGAGTGCTATCAGCTTTGCTGCGGTCCTACCCATGAGCTTCTCCTTCGGGGATTGCGGCCGGTGGAGCTTCGGCCGGTAGCGGGCCGCGCGCTGCGGCTCGGCGAATGCTGCTTCTGACGCGTTCGAACCGGGTCCGCTCGATCTCGGCCAGGCAGTGGTGCAGAGCGCCGTACACGACGGCGTCGTCGCCCAGGGAGGAGACGGCCAGCGGGGGCTGGTTGAGGGGTTGGTGTTCCAGGTGGGCGCGGATTGCCTCGAGCAACGGTTCGCCGCATCGGGCCATCGGGCCGCCGATGACGACGAGCTGCGGGTCGAGGATCGACCGGATCGCGGCGACACCTTTGGCGAAGCGGCCGGCGACGGTCTCGATCGCGCTGACCGCGGCCGGGTGTCCTTCGCCGTACGCCTTGAGTACTTCCTCGAACGTGCCTTCGAGCCCGGCCAGCCGGACGATCTCGTCGGCGCCGACCCAGTCCTCGAACGGGCCGAGGCCGTCCGGATTCGTGCGGGTCTCGCCGGCGAGCAGATCGAGGAAGCCGATGTCACCGGAGTCGTTGGATGCACCGCGGTACAGCTCACCCTGCATGACGATCCCGGCGCCGACACGCTCACCCCAGTGGATCATCACCACCGAGTCCTCACGCCGCTGCGCACCGCGCCACCTCTCGCCCTGGGTCGCCAGCTTCACGTCGTTGTCGAGATAGACCGGACACGTCAGTACGTCGCTCAGCCGCCGTACGACGATGTCGCCGGCCAGCCCCGGCATACTCGGGATGAGCTTGATGACCTGGGCGTGCAGATCGACGATGCCGGGCGCTCCGACGGTCGCGAACCAGATGTCGGCGTTCGCGGTTGCCCTCTGCACGGTGGTAACGAGCGTTTCGACGCCCTCCGCGCCACTTGTCCCCGCGTCGAGCTGGACGGTCTCGGTCGTCAGGATCGCGCCGGCCAGATCGGACACAGCCACGCGGACGTCCTGCGGGCTGATCGACAGGCCGAGTACGCAACCGGCCTCGGCCCGGAATCGCACCCGCTGCGCCGGCCGGCCAACCTTCGTCGCGTTGCGCTCGGGCGCGCTGAACTCGACCAGGCCCTCGGCCTCGAGCGCGACGAGGGAGCGGGTGACCGCCTGCCTGCTGAGGCCGACTTTCTTGGCCAGTGCGGACACGGTCATGGTGGACTCGGCGCGGAGTTGCCGCAGGACGGCGTCCGCGTTGATCCCGCGCATGAGCTCGGTGCCCACGGCGACCAGTTCGTCCATCATCACCCTTCCCGCTGCGCTGTCCGATGTGCGAGGGTATTTATTATGGATCGCACGAAACTAACTCCGTCAAGCGATCAGCACCCCTGGATTTCGACACTCGAGGGGTTAGCCCGGCGCGTCCTCGGGGCGTCCGTCACGTTTCGTGGGCTGCCGGGCGACGGACGTCGATTCGAGTACGTCGCTCGCGACGGCGAGCTGATCGTGGCCGCGACGGACGGGGTGAGCGCGGCCGTCGGGCTGCACGACTACCTGCGGAAGGTGTGCGGTCGCTCGGTCGGGTGGGACACCCCGTTTCCGCTGTCGCTGGGGCCATTTGCAGACTGTCCGCTGGCTCGCGGTGAGGCGCGGGTGAGCGAGTTCTACTACCTGAACTTCTGCACCTTCAGCTACACGATGGCCTACTGGGACTGGGCGGAGTGGGAACGCGAGATCGACTGGATGGCGCTGCACGGCGTCACCATGCCGCTCGCTCTGACCGGCCACGAGGCTGTGCTCCATGAAGCGTATCTGCGTCTTGGCCTGTCCTCTGATGCGGTGCGGACCTTTCTGGGTGGCGCTGGGTATCTGCCGTTCCAGTACATGGGCTGCCTCGACAGCTTCGCCGGACCGCTTCCGTCGTACTGGATCTCCTCTCATCTCTCGTTGGGCCGACGGATTCTCGAGCGTGAGCGCGCGTTCGGGATGACGCCGGTGCTGCCGGCGTTCACCGGGCACATCCCGCGGGCACTGGCGCCCGATCGGGTCAAGCGGCGTGAGTGGCAGGGGTTCGAGACGTGGGTCCTGGACGCCGCCGACCCGCTGTACGCGTCGATCGGTGCCGAGATCACCCGCGTCCAGCTCGAGTTGCTCGGCACGGATCATCTGTACGCCGCCGACCCGTTCATCGAGATGATCCCGGTCGATGCGGATCCGTCGTACCCGGGAACCGTCGCTGCCGCGACGCTCGCCGGCCTGCTTAGTGCTGACCCTTCCGCGGTCTGGTTGATGCAGGCCTGGCCGTTCTCCTACCAGCGCGACTTCTGGACCGACGCGCGAGTGCGGGAGTTTCTGTCCGCCTCAGACCGGATGATCGTGGCCGACCTGTGGGCGGAGCGGGATCCTGTGTGGCAACGCTTCGACGGCTTCGGGGACAAGCCCTGGCTATGGTGCGGCCTTCTCAACTTCGGCGGCCGCACCGACCCTTGTGCTGACCTCCGCACAGTCGCTCCCGGTGTCGAGGCCGCGCTGGCTTCTGCTAACCCACCTGTGGGCCTGGGGTTGTCGATGGAGGCGATCCACAACAACCCGGTCTTCTTCGAACTGATCACCGACCTCGCCTGGAACCCGGTGGACCTCGAAGATTGGCTCGACTCGTGGGTCGCCTGCCGCTACGGGAGCCAGGTGCCCTTGCTGCAGAAGGCCTGGCGGGGATTGCTGGCGACCATCTACTCCTGCGACATCCCGATCTTCCCTGAGCATTTCCACGGCGTGCTCACGACGCGTCCGTCGTACCACTCACCTGCGGAGATCGATGCTGCCCTCTGGTACGACCTGGGAGATTTGGCCGACGCCTGGGACGCCTTGATCACCGCGGCCGAGAACGAACCCTCTTTGGCCGACGGCCCACTGGCCCACGACCTGATCTCAGTAGCCATCGCCTACCTCACCCGCCTGGCCGACCGCTACTACCTCGAGGACCGCGACGCCTTCCTAGCCCTCTTCCCCGACCTGGACGCCCTCCTGGCAGCCCACCCTTCATTCACCCTCGCCGCCTGGGAAGCCAAAGCCACCCGCTGGGGCCAAACCCCCGAGGACCGCGCGCTGTTCTTGACCAACGCCCGCCAGATCCTCACCATCTGGGGCCCGACCCCCCACCTGAACGACTACGCCGCCCGCCACTACTCCGGCCTGGTCACCCCCTACTACCTCTCCCGCTGGTCCGCCCCAGACTCCGACCAGGACAAGATCACCGCCACCTTCCTCCAGACCGAACTCCCCCCATCAACCCCAACGAACCTCGTATCCCACTCCCGCCACCTCCACACCACCCACGCCCAACCCCCACCCCACCACCAAACCCCTGGACAAACCTGACACACTATTCCCCTCACCCCTCGTGAGAGGGCCTCTAGCTCAACTGGCAGAGCAGCGGACTTTTAATCCGCGGGTTGTGGGTTCGAGTCCCACGGGGCCTACCGCTAGAATGTAGCCTCTGACCTGCAGAAACACGTCGGAGCGAAGTGTTCGGATGAGCGGGGATCGGCCTTCGATCTGCCGTCATGACACGGTTCGTGACGCAAGATGGCCTAAAATTGGTCGTATGGCCAAGGCGAACGGTCGCAAGAAGCGGGACCGCGGCGGCATCGACGTACTGCCGAGCGGCGCCGTCAGGGTGCGTGTGTACGCCGGAATCGATCCCGTCTCGAAGCGCCGGCATGACCTGACGCAGGTCATCCCGGCCGGGCCGGATGCCGAGAAGCTGGCGGAGGAAATGCGCGTCCGGCTGCTCAACCAGGTGTACGAGCGCCGCAACCCGCGCACCAAGGCCACAGTCAATCAACTCCTCGACAAGTACCTGTCAGAAGCCGACCTGGAGTTCAACACCCTCGATGTCTACAAGGGCTACGCCGACAAGCACATCCGCCCACTCCTCGGCGGCGTGAAGGTTGGCTCTCTCGACGCCGGCATCATGGACTCCCTGTACGCCGAACTCCGACGGTGCCGCGACCACTGCAAGAACACCAAAGGCCAAGTCGACCACCGAACCACTCGCAAGCACGAGTGCGACGCGCGCTGCCGGCCGCACACTTGCAAGCCACTCGCCGCCTCAACGATCCGCCAGATCCACTTCATCCTGTACGGCGCTCTCAGACGCGCCGTCCGGTGGAAGTGGGTCACGACCAATCCCATCGCCGACGCCGAACCACCCGCAGCACCTAAGGGCAACCCGCGCCCACCGACGCCAGAACAAGCCGCGCGCATCATCAACGAGGCCTTCAAGGATCCCGACTGGGGAGCCCTAATCTGGCTCACCATGATCACCGGCCAACGCCGCGGCGAGCTGTGTGCTATCCGCTGGTCGCACGTCGACCTCGACAGCGGAGTCCTCCACCTCGAGAAGGCCATCGGCCAACGCAGCAAGAAGAAGTGGGAGAAGGACACCAAGGCCCACCAGGACCGCCGTATCACCCTCGACCCCGAGACCATCGAACTACTACGTGAACACAAGGCCCGCGCCCGCGCCCGAGCCGCGGCCCTCCAGCTTGACCTCGCCGATGACTCTTTCATCTTCTCGCTAGCTCCAGACGGATCCACGCACCTGATCCCGGACTCCGTCACCCAGCGATACGGCAAGCTGGCCAACCGCCTGGGAATCAAGACCACTCTCCACAAGCTCCGCCATTACTCCGCCACCGAACTGATCGCCGCCGGCGTCGACATCCGAACCGTCGCTGGCCGGCTCGGCCATGGCGGCGGCGGGACCACCACCCTCCGCGCCTACACCGCCTGGGTATCCGAATCCGATCAACGCGCTGCCGGCAGCCTTGCCTCCCGCATGCCCATCCGCCCAGGAGCCGCACCCGCACCCGCCATCACTCTCACTGGGTTGGACCCGACGAGCCCGTACGAGCGGATCGCCGTACATCTCCGCACCCAGATCATGGAAGGCATACTCCAGCCTGGCCTCCCCATCCCACCGGTGAAGGCGATCGCGACCGAGCACGGCACATCAGTCTCAACCGCCCAACGTGCAGTCAAGCTCCTCGACGAGTGGGGCCTCGTAGAGATCAATTCCGGTCGCCGCACGCTGGTCAAGTACGTCGCACTTGCTGCGTCCTCGACCGCTGCAAGAGCGACCAACGCCCTCAACGATCAAGCTCAGGTCTCGGTCGGAGAGGAACGACTCCTCGACTTGGAGGTTCGCCAACTCGGCAAGCCGATCGCCAAGTTCAGAGCCAATGCCGATCCAGACAGCTCCAAAGACCTTCGCCAGCTGCTCGTCGGCGCGATTCGACGAAGCGGCGGCGACCTCGCGGACATTGGCGACTACGAGCTCGCTGTCAGCCTGGCAGGGTCCGGGGATCTCAGGACGACCTTTGTGGCCACCAGATAACTGCAGGCGACTCAGCCGGCGAAGCGCGGTTTAGGAAACCGCGGGACCCCGCCGACACCTGCCTCTCCAAGCCTAAGCAGCTATCACCACTTCTGCCGATCTCGACTCCAGATGACTCGAATCGACGCTCGTTGGTTCCCACGATGTTCCCAGGCTGAACTGATCTGCTCGCCGACCTCCGCGTCCCGGTGAGCCTGGACGGACGGGAGCTGATCGGCCTCCCGACCGACGACCGCCTGCTACTTCCCTGAGCCCTCACCCTCTGAGAGGACACGCTCACGACCTGGCCGTCGTACGTACACGGCCCGCAGTCGTCTGAGCTGCGCGATCTCGTCGATTGAGAGCTGAGGCGTGCTGCGACGCTACATGAACGGTCCGCGATCGCACACAGTCTGCGGAGGCCGAGCGCATGCTGAGCGAGGGAGGCGAGCCGAGCTTTGACAGGCGCCCGCGCGGTCCTCACCTCATCCATCACCGATCAGGGTCAACCGATGTTCGCGGCACTACTTGGCTGCCTGCGACGGTTTGGCGCTGGCGTCCGGATCGGGTGTGGCCTGTCCGGGCGCTAACGCGACTCGGGCCGGGCCTACCACTGGAGCTGCCGTTGGTCTTCTGGCTTGGCGTGCTCGCCGGGCAAGGTCACGCTAGTAGGGCGCGAACCGCCCCGAACTCCGCCTCGCGATGATCCACGTAAGGTTCGAGCCTGTCCCACGGCCGCACGATGACCTCGTAATGGCTGTCCATCAAGCAGACCAGCCAACTCGCCCACTCGAGCACACGTTCCAGTGAATCTGGTCGACTGGACACGCCGTCTGAGCGAGGAGCGGATATGGTCGCGGCGGGCTACACCCAATCCACGGATTCCGTCGCCGGACTTGGAACGACGGTGCGGGACCGGTCCGGACCACACAGTGGCGGCACCGCGGCCGCCGGGACTGTGGCCCCCTGCGGGGACTGATGTGTACTCCAATCCTAGTACGACAGCCGGACTTCGTGATCCTCATGGTGTGCGGGCTTGTCGGCGTTGGTAGTGGCTGGTTCGGGCGCGGTGTTGGTGTCGGCGTCTTCTGA
>NZ_SLWN01000021.1 GCF_004342025.1 Kribbella steppae
CCACGAACTGCGCGGTTCGATGGGCAGAGTCGGAGCCTGCGGCGACAACGCCGCGATGGAATCCTTCTTCGCCCTGCTCCAAAAGAACGTTCTGGACCGGCAACGCTGGACCAGCCGCCACGAACTCAGGCTCGCGATCGTGTCCTGGATCGAAACCACCTACCACCGCCGACGCCGCCAACGCAGCCTCGGCAAACTCACACCCATCGAATTTGAGACAATTCAACCGGTCGCACTCGCGGCCTGAACCACCCCACCCCGCGAGTCAACTGAACTCGGGGCAGTCCCGCGTGAGCTGGCAGATATTGTCGCTGAGCGTGCGGTGACGTTGGGTTTCGTACCCGATGGACAGAGCTCGGCGGTGGCGGCCGGGTCGCGGGTTGAACCTGTGGCGGTGCGGTCGCTGGCCGATCATGCGGTGGTCTGGGAGCTGGGCCGGAGGGTGGCGGCGGTGGCTGAGCGGATCCGGGCGCGACTCGAGTCGATCGGGGCCGCGGATCTGGTGACGCAGGACGTACTGGTCAGGGTGGTCGGGGCGTTGGAGAAGCAGCAGTGGCTGTTGCGGATGCAGCTTGGTGAGAAGGCCTGATGGCTGTCACCAGAGGGTTCGTCGGCCGGCGTACTGCGGATTCTTCGCGAGTACCGCCCGGGCAGTACGTCACGCGGGAGTTCCCTGTGTTGTCGGCCGGCCCGACCCCGTACACGCCGTTGGACGCGTGGGACTTCACGATCCGTGGAGCCGTCGACAAGCCGGTCTCGTGGTCGTGGACCGAGTTCCAGGCATTGCCGCGCGAGACGTTCACCGTCGACATCCACTGCGTAACGAAGTGGACGAGGTTGGACATGGTCTGGTCGGGAGTGTCTCTCGACACCTTCCTGGACGCGGTGCCGGCCCAGGCGGCCTATGCACTGGCGTTCTCCGACGGCGGTTACACGACGAACATTCCGGTGGCGGATCTGAGCGGTCGGAAGGCATGGATCGTCGACGAGTACGACGGGCGCCCGCTTGATCCGGAGCATGGCGGGCCGGCGCGACTGCTGGTACCGCACCTGTACTTCTGGAAGAGCGCGAAGTGGATCCGTGGTCTGGAGCTGCGCACCACCGATCAACCCGGCTTCTGGGAGATGTTCGGCTATCACAACTATGGAGACCCGTGGAAAGAGCAGCGCTACTACGGCGACTGACGTGGCAGACAGGCACGGTGATCTCTACGACCTTCGAGACTCCGCGGGTGAAGACCATCACGCTCGCCGTGCCTGATTGGCCCGGGCATCGTGCAGGTCAGCACGTGGATGTGCGGCTGACGGCGCCCGACGGGTATCAGACGGAACGGAGCTATTCGATCGCGTCGGCGCCGGAGGACGAGTACCTGTCGGTCACCGTCGAGCGACTCGACGACGGCGAGGTTTCGCCTTATCTGGTGGACGAGTTGCGAGCAGGCGACGAGCTCGACTTCCGTGGTCCGATCGGCGGGTACTTCGTCTGGGACGACGACTTCGGTGGTCCGTTGTTCCTGGTCGGCGGGGGATCCGGCATGGTGCCCCTGCGGGCGATGCTTCGGTATCACCGTGCGATCGGCAGCCGGGTGCCTGTCCGGGTACTGTGCTCGGCGCGCTCGCTCGAGTTGCTGATCTATCGTGACGAGCTGATGGAGATGGCGGCGTACGACCTCATCGATGTCTCGATCACGTTGACTCGTGAGGTCCCGAGTAGCTGGCGTGGCCATCGCGGACGCATCGACCCGATGCTCTTGGGTATGGCCGGATGGGCAACCGATCAAATGCCGCTCACGTATATCTGCGGACCGACCGCGTTTGTCGAGGCGGCAGCGGCCGGCTTGGTGGCTTTGGGATACGACGCGGCGCGGATCCGGACCGAACGCTTCGGCAGGACAGGAGTGTGACGAAGATGGGACCTCTCGACGGCAATGCCATGGCGGGCGTCATGCATGACCTCTTCGCACGAGACATGACGACCATGGGTTACAAGTGCTCGGGTTGTGGCCGTACCGGGGTCATGGCGGAGATGGTGGTGTACATGTCAGGACCCGGCACGGTGGCGCGATGCAGGGACTGCGACACGATTCTGCTGATGCTCACCGAACGCCATGGGGTGTACTGCGTCGACTTGCCCGGAATGCCACAGACAGCGCATGGCCGCACCACCTTCACCTTGAAAGGCGCCTGATGACTATCCAGCACCCGCCCGACCCGACCGCCGCCGAGATGGCTAAGCAATTACCGCCGGCGATCACGAAGTACCTGCGCGAGGCCGATCCCCAGCACAAGGCGAACGCTCACGACCTGCTGGCCGCCTTCGCCACCGACGCCACGGTGATCGACGACGACGGCACCACCTACACCGGTCACGACGAGATCCACCGCTGGCGGGAGACCGAGACCAGCGAGTACACCTATACGGTCGAGGTCAGCCACGTCGAGAAGTTCGACGACTCCCATTACGTCGTCACCAATCACCTGGAGGGCGACTTCCCCGGCGGTGTCGTCGACATCATCTACCGGTTCACCCTCGCCGACGGTCTGATCACCAAGCTTGAGATCGCTCCCTGACTCCGTCGCTCGCGTCAGGCATCGAGGTGCTGCAGAACAGCCTCAGCCGTTCCGCATCACCCTGCCCGACGTCATCGCAGTACCGACGAGAGATGTACTACGGACGAACGCTGATGATGATCTTCCCCTTGAGCCGCTCGGTCGAGTTGACGGTGGTAACGGCGTCGTCGAGAGATGCGACGGTACCGATGTTCGTCCGCAGTCGCCCGTCCCGCACCCGCTGGACGACCTCGGTCAACTGGGCGCGATCGGCCTCGACGACGAAGTCGATCGCGAGGCCGTCCGCGGGCCGTGACTCCGGCGGCCCGACGACGGTGACCAGCGTTCCTCCGGTCTTGATCAGGGCTGCGGACCTTTTCTGGATGTCGCCGCCGATGACATCGAACACCAGATCGACCTGCCCGATGTCCTCGAGCGAGTCGTTGGCGAGGTCGACGAACTCGTTCGCGCCGTAGTCGAGCGCCTTCTCCCGGTCGGTGGCGCGTCCGGTGCCGAGGACGTACGCACCGGCCTCGCGGGCGAGTTGCGTCACCATGGTGCCGACCGCGCCGGCTGCACCGTGCGCGAGGACGGTCTGCCCGGATTGAAGGCGGCCGTGCTGGAACAGTCCCTGCCAGGCGGTCAGTCCGGAGATCGGCAGGCTCGCGCCGACGGTGAAGTCGACGTCGCCCGGGAGTGGTGCGAGGTTGCGTGCCTCGATCGCCACGTACTCCGCCAGGGTTCCGTCGCGATGCCAGTCGGCGAGGCCGAACACGCGCTGTCCCACTGACAGCCCAGTCGTGCCATAGCCGAGCGCGGTGACCACTCCGGCCAGTTCGTGCCCGGGGATCGACGGTGATCGGTCCCGGTCGGCACGGTCGGTCCAGGTCGAGGGCCACTCCAACTCGGTCGGGACGTAGCCCGAGGCATGAACCTCGACGACGACGTCGTTGATCGCTGCCGGCGGCTCGGGACGCTCCGCCAGCGTCATCCCTGCCGTCCCCGCTGCCTGGTCCGTCACCACGATCGCCCTCATCAGGCACCTCCTTGTATCCGGTGTGTCGCCTACGCGGCACTTTCGGCTCGTAAGCATTTCGCGGCACGACACCCTCGACGTCTTACCACGCGAGGGATGGGAGTTGGGCACATCGCGAAATTGTCTCGATGCGGGCCGTAAGATCCGTGCCTGTCCAACCACCAACGGATATCTGCAGCGCCGACGGATTCTGATCAACAGGTAGAGGTGAAATTCATTGAGCGGGTGGAGGGAGGGGCTCGAGCGATTCCTCGCCGCCGACCCAAGTGACGTCGGGTGTGACGAGGCGATGGCTGCTCTGCACCTCTATGCCGACCTACTCGCGTCCGGAGTCGACGCTGCCGAGCACTATCCCGGACTGGCGGCGCACCTTGCCGCCTGTGAAGCATGCGCGGAAGATGCTGACGGGCTGCTGACCGCTGTGCAGGACCACGACCTGGACAGCGGCGGCCGCGATGACACCGAGCAGTGACCCGATCATCTGACCCGGCTGAACTGAGATCGGGGTCACAGCGAGTTCTGCGGAACCCGGGACCAAATCAACTGCCTGCGATGTTGTTCCCAGTGACGGCGCAGCCAGCGACGTCAGAAAAGGAGAAACCGTGTCACACGACTACAGGAAGACTCCGGAGGCGGTCAGTCGCCTCACCGACAGCCAGTTCCGCGTGACGCAGAAGGACGGGACGGAGCCCGCATTCCGGAACGAGTACTGGGACAACCACGAGCCCGGGATCTATGTGGATGTGGTCTCCGGCCAGCCTCTGTTCTCGTCGACCGACAAGTACGACAGCGGCACCGGGTGGCCGAGCTTCACCAGGCCGATCGCGGCGGAGGCAGTTCGCACAGTTACGGACAGGTCGCTCTGGATGTCGCGCACGGAGGTGCGGTCCACTGGAGCCGACAGCCACCTCGGTCATGTTTTCGATGATGGCCCCGCCGCGGCGGGAGGCCAGCGGTACTGCATGAACTCCGCCGCACTGCGCTTCATCCCGGTCTCCGAACTGGAGAGTCAGGGGTACCGCGAGTATCGGTCGCTGTTCGAGACGGCCGACACGTCCAGCGACATCACGCGCACAGAGGAGCATGCATCATGACCAGTGGAATCGACGACACCGGGCAGGTCACCCGCAAGCCCGGCACCGAGACAGCCGTCCTCGCCGGCGGGTGCTTCTGGGGTATGGAGGACCTCATTCGCCGGCAGCCCGGCGTACTCGAGACGCGTGTCGGGTACACCGGCGGGCAGAACGACCATGCGACGTACCGCAATCATCCCGGGCACGCCGAAGCCGTCGAGATCGTCTTCGACCCGGCGCAGACGACGTACCGCGACATCCTGGCGTTCTTCTTCCAGATCCACGACCCGTCGACGGTGAACCGTCAGGGCAACGACACCGGCACCAGCTATCGCTCGGCGATCTTTCCGCTCACGCCGGAGCAGGAGAAAGTCGCTCGCGACACGATCGCCGACGTCGACGCCTCGGGCCTGTGGCCGGGCAAGGCCGTGACGACGATCGAGCCTGCGGGTCCGTTCTGGGAGGCCGAGCCGGAGCACCAGGACTACCTGATCAAGTACCCCGCTGGTTACACGTGCCACTTCGTACGCCCGGACTGGGTGCTGCCGCGGCGCGCCACCACCGCCTGATCCGTCCCCGAGGGTGTGCCCATCGCCGTCGCGACGGGCACACGCTCGCTGGTTCCGTGGTGTCGCGGAGATCCTCGCGAGCCGGTAAGCAGGGGTGGATCGGCGGTCACCAATGAGCTGAACACAGTCGAGCGGGAGAGGCCCGGGCGCGATGAGTGAGATGTTGCAGGGAATCCAAGCCGATGACGGTGCAGCGGTTGCGGCTGCCGATATCCCGAAGGCGGTGACGGCGGGGCGGTTGGTTTACGCCGACGGTGCGACTCAGGTCTTCGCGATCGACGGGCGGACGACCTATACCGAACGAGGCTGACGTCTTGCTGACCGCGGCCAGGTCGCACCAGTCCGAGGCCGGCGATCGCGAGCGGCCGTCGGCCCACGTGATTGGACAGTCGTCCCACGACCAACAGTGTGCTGAGAGTCGCGGCGGAGTAGGCGACGACGGTCAGCGAGATGTCGGGGGGTTGGTGAACTCCGGGCGTCACCCGCAACCGCGAGGAGTTCCTCGAGTACATCGCCATGCCGCGGCCCTTCAAGGATCTCGCCGTCCATGACGTCAAGGTCCGCATCCTCAGCGATGTCGCGTTGATCCACGGTCGCAGCACGTACACGATGCTTGCCGACGGCACGGAACAGGAATCGCTGTACACGGAGGCGTATCAGAAGCGCGAGAGCACCTGGGTCTGCGTGTCAGCTTGTGCGATCGCTCCGGGCACCTGACCAGGAATGCCACGGCCCGGCCCCGTCCCGGAGCCGGGCCGCGAGGCTCTCAGCCGGCCGGTCAGACCGCCAGCCCTGCACCGCCGGCCACCACGATCTCTCGTCAAGAAACTAGGTGGCGAATAGAAGCGTCCGCTACGCGCGCATCTCCCCGCCGGCAGTGTGGGTCATGAAATTGGATGCGTGCCCGGGTAGGCGCCCTGCCGTCAGGGCTTCGCCATTTGGGTGGTTTGTTGTGTTGCCCATCGGGTGGCTGCGTCGGCGACCGGGATGGTTGGGTCGACCAGCCATGCGGCCTCGAGGCCGTAGCAGAAGGCGATGATCTCCATGGCCTTGAGTTGAGGGTCGATGTCGTCGCGCATCTCGCCGCGCTGTTGTGCTGAGCGCAGGGTCGCAGTCACGCGATCGATCGTGGTGCGGTAGCCGTCGACCAGGCGTGGGTGGAGGTCGGTGTCGGGGCTGACGTTCTCTCCGAGTACGACGGTGTTCATGCCGAGCAGGCTGTAGACCTTGTCGTCGTGCTGGCTGGGCCAGCTGGTCATGTGTCTGGCGATGATGTCGACGATCTTGATTCCGGGGTCGGGTCCGTCTCCCCACAGCCATTCCTCGGTGAAGGTCAGGTGGCGGTCCATGACGGCGTTGAGTAGCGCCTCTTTGCTGCGGAAGTGGTACAGCAAGCCGGTTTGCGAGACGCCGGCCTCGGCTGCGATGTCGGCGAGGCTTGTGCCGCGTGCCCCGTTGCGGGCGATGAATCGTACGGCGACGTCGACGATGCGCTCGCGTGTCTCGAGGCCCTTGGCTGAGGTCTTGGGCTTCTGTGCAGCGGGCACGGTCGATCTCCTCGCGATGGTCGGGGCGGTCGCCGCCAAGCATAGACAACTGACTGAGTACTCGGTAGCTTTTGCAAAACAGACCGAGTACTCAGTCTGGAATGTTGGCCAAGTGAGAAGGGCGGATCCGATGAGCGCACCGTTCCGGCGGGAGTCCCCGGTCGTCCGCGGCGAGGAGACCCCGCCGCGGCCACACGAGCAGGTCCAGCTCTTCCTGGACAGCTTCGGATCGTCGCCCGACCCGTGGAGTGCTGACATCGCGACCGTGCGAGCAGATGCGCGAGCGAAGGTCCTAGGGGTGACCGGCGAGCCCTCGCCGGTGGCGTCCGTCGAGTCGATCGACGCGGACGGCGTACCCGGTCGGCTCTACCGGCCTACCGGCGCGGAAAGAGAAGTGCTGGTCTGGGCGCACGGCGGCGGCTGGATTCACGGCGACCTCGACACCGCCGACGGTGTCGCCCGCGCGCTGGCGACGCGGGCTGGCTGCGCGGTCTTGTCGATCGACTACCGGCTCGCACCCGAACATCCCTTCCCGGCCGGCTTCGACGACGCTTGGACCGCCATCACCTGGGCACGGCGCACCTTCGACCGTGTGGCTGTAGGTGGCGACAGTTCAGGTGGCAACCTCGCCGCGGCGGCGGCACTCAAGGCGCGCGATGAACGCTTCGACCTAGCGGCGCAACTGCTCGTCTACCCGGCGCTCGACAGCCTCCAGGACACCGACTACAAGGTCGCGTTCCAGCAGCGGTATGCGCAGTTCGCGGGCCGGTCGGGCTTCGGTTCCAACACCTTGCGGCGGCTCGTCCACATCTGGGAGACCTACGTCCCCGACCCGGCTGTCCGCAAGGCGTCGTACGCGTCGCCGCTGCATGCCGAGTCCGTGTACGGCGTCGCGCCCGCGACGATCATCACCGCCGAACACGATTTCCTCCGCGGCGAGGCCGAGGACTACGCCCGGCGCCTGACGTCGGCCGGCGTACCGGTCGAGGTGCACGAGTACGCCGGCCAGATCCACGGGTTCTTCGAGATGTTCACCGTCATGACTGACTCGCATCATGCCGTCGGCGTGGCCGGTGACGCCCTCCGCCGCGCCTTCCAGTCCAACCAGCCCAACCAGTCTTCGAAGGAGATGTCGTGCGATCGCTGACGCCGTACCGCAGAATCGTCCAGGCGGCCGCGGTCACCGCGGTATCTGCCCTGCTCCTCACCGCCTGCGCACCCGGCGGGAACTCCTCAGCCGGCCCGGAGCCGTCCAAGCCGGTGTCGACCGGCGTCGGCAGCGAGCCGGTCACCCTGAGGCTGCTCGTCAACAGCGGCGTCGACGTTCCGTTCTATACCGCCCTCGGCAAGTTGTTCCACGCCAAGTACGACAACGTCACCGTCAAAGTGGAGAACCAGGACTACGCCACCCTGACCACGAACATCGCGCACATCCTTGCCGGGAGCAACGTGCCCGACCTGGTCCGCGTCTCGCAGCTCGGCAACCTGATCAAGGACCATCTGTTGACCAACCTCGACCCGTACGCCGAGGCGTACGGCTGGGACAAGTGGCCGCAGTCGCAGTTCGCCTCCACCCGCGTCGGGCCGGACGGCAAGCAGCGCGGGACGGGCTCGTTGTACGCGGCCGGGCCCGGGTTCGGCCTGACCGGGGTGTACTACAACAAGTCGCTCGCGCAGCGAATCGGCATGACACAGCCACCGGCGACCGTCGCCGAGTTCGAGCAGCTGCTCGGCAAGGCGAAGGGCGCGGGGCTGCAGCCGCTCATGATCAACGGCAAGGACGGCGGCAGCGTCTATCCACTGCAGAACCTGGTGATGTCGGCGGGTGGCGCGCAAGCCGTTCAGGACTGGAACTACGCCAAGCCCGGCGCGAGCATCGACAATGCCGCGACGGTGAAAGGCGCGACGACCCTGCAGCACTGGGGACAATCCGGATACCTGCCGGCCGACGTGAACGACATCGACCAGACCCGGGCGCCGGCCGAGTTCCTCAAGGGCAACGGCGTGTTCTTCCCGAGCGGCAACTGGCAGGCGCCAGGACTGGACAAGACCGGTGCCGGTCAGTTCGGCTTCTTCCTCTTCCCGCCCGGCGATGCCGGTGGACCGACGTACGCGATGACCGCCGCCGCCAACCTGGGAATCCCCGCGAAGTCGCCGAATGCCGACGTCGCGGCCGCGTTCCTGGACTTCGTGCAGACCAACTCGCAGGCGCGGCAGGACACGGTGGCCCTCGGCGGTCTCGTGCCTGCGGGGCCGTCGGACGCCTCGGCTCCGACCGCCGCCAAGGGATCGGCGGTCGCCGCCACCGTCGGTGCGTTTCAGGAGCTACTGAACCGCAACGGGCTGGTCGGCTTCATGGCTGATGCGACGGCTTCGATCCACGTCAACAGCCTGGTCCCGCAGACGCAGCTGCTGGTGGCAGGCAAGACGACGCCAGAAGCGTACGCGGCGAAGGTGCAGTCCGATTACGAACGCGACCTCGGGCAATGATCCCGGCGAATCGTCCCAAGGATCACGCTGTGGCGAGCATCGTGGTCCCGCCGGTGGTGCACCAGGATTCGCCGACCGCGGACCGGTCGAGTGCATCGGCTGCAACGCAACCCGTCGTACGGCGCCGAACCGCACGCCAGCGCAGGCGCCGGAGCTGGAGCGCTCTGCTGTGGGTTGCGCCGGCGTTCGGCATGTACGCCGTGTTCGTGCTGTTCCCGATGGCTCAGTCCGTGCAGTACTCGTTCTACGACTGGGACGGCATCGGCCCGGCGACGCCGGCCGGGCTGGACAACTGGAAGGCCATCTTCACCCGCCCGGAGCTGCTGAACTCCGTGCTGCACGCGTTCGTCCTCATCCTCTTCTACACGGTGCTACCGGTCGGGCTCGGCCTGGTCGCGGCCGCGCTCATCCGCGAGCTCCGGCCCGGCGCGTTCAGTACGACCGCCCGGGTCGTACTGTTCATCCCGCAGGTGCTGCCGCTGGTCGCAGCCGGCATCGCATGGACCTGGATGTACTCCTCGAACGGTCTGGTCAACCAGGTCCTGCGGGCGGTAGGGCTCGATCAGCTCACGCGGGCATGGCTCGGTGACTTCACGTTCGCCCTGCCCGCGGTCGGCGTCATCGGAGTCTGGGTCATGCTCGGCTTCTGCACGGTGCTGCTGCTCGCAGGCATCGGCAAGATCGATCCGGCTCTGTACGAAGCCGCCCGGCTGGACGGCGCAGGGCGGATCAGCGAGTTCTTCGCCGTGACACTCCCCGGGCTGCGGCGGGAAATCGTCGTGTGTACGACGTTCACCATCATCGCGGCACTGGCGAGCTTCGATGTCATCCAGATCGCGACGCAGGGCGGCCCTGGCTACCAGACGATGGTGCCCGGCGTGCAGATCTACCGGCTGACGTTCCTCCAGCAGCACGTCGGTCAGGCCTCGGCACTCGCGGTCTTCCTGGCCGTCCTCGTGCTGGTGGTCATCTGGCCGATCCAGCGTCTCGGGAGGGAGAAATGACGACATCCGGGGTTGCCGATCGGGTCACGCGCACCGCCATCCTGCTCGCTCTGATGCTGTTCGCGATCGTGCCGCTGCTGAGCATGCTCACCACGGCGCTCGCAGCTCCGGGCAGCACGCCCCAAGGGCTCAGCTGGCCGGGCGACCCGCACTGGCAGAATTTCGTGGACGCGTGGAGCGCGGCGAACTTCCTCGCCCTGCTCCGCTCGAGCACGCTGATCGTGCTGGGTGTCGTCCCGGCCACGGTCGCTATGGCCACCGCCGCGGGCTACGCCCTCGCCCAGCTGAACGTTCCGTTCGGCAAGGCGATCTACGGACTTCTGCTCATTGGACTCACCCTGCCGTTCGAGGCTCTCATCACCCCGCTGTACTACGACCTCCAGAGCATGGGCCTGCTCGGAACGCGGCTGGCGATCGTACTGCCGCTGATCGGACTACTCATGCCGTTCGGCGTCTTCTGGATGCGCGCGCACTTCCTCGGCGCCGAGCCGGCGCTCACCGAAGCCGCGAAGGTCGACGGCGCCAATGCCTGGCAGACGTTCCGCCGGGTCCACCTGCCACTCGCCACCTCCGCGTGGTCCGCGCTGGCCGTCCTCTTCTTCCTCGCCAGCTGGAACCAGTACCTGCTGCCCCTCGTCCTCGTCGACGACCCGACGAAGCGAACCGTGGCCGGGGGACTGGGCGCCTTCCAGGGCCAGTACGGCACCGACATCGTGCTGCTGTCCGCCGGATCGCTGCTGATCATCCTGCCCTCGCTGGTGATCTTCCTGATCTTCCAGCGCAACTTCGTCAAGGCGCTGATGCAGGGAGCCGTGAAGTGACGACAACCGCGCTACACCGAAAGGATCAGATGCATCCCGTACCCCACCGCAGCATCGTCGTCGCGCCTGCGACCTCACAGCTCGAGGAGATCGAGGTTCGCCCGCCCGGGCAAGGCGAATTGCTGATCCAGGTGATCGCGAACGGCCTGTGCGCCAGTGAGCTGCCGACCTGGTTGCACGGGCCGCCCGATGACACCCCGACAGCCCTCGGCCATGAGCCGGTCGGCCGCGTCGTCGAGGTCGGCGGCGGCGTCCACACGATCGCGATCGGCGACATCGTCACCGGCCGCTGGGACGAGTCGTTCGCCGAACTGATCGTCGTACCGGCCGAGTACGCCGTCGTCGTACCGCCCGGACTCAGCTACGAGGCCGGCATCGGCGAGCCACTCGGTTGCGTCGTCGAGGCATTGCGCCGCGCCCGGCTGGACACCGGCGATCGCGTCGCCGTGATCGGAGCCGGTTTCATGGGCCTGTGCCTGATCCAACTCCTCGCCACCAGCCCCATCGGCGAGCTCGTCGCGATCGACGTACGAGACGACGCGAAGCAGGCCTCGCTGGCGTACGGCGCCTCCACCGCGGGCAACCCCGAGGACATGGATCAGATGAACGACGCTTTCGACGTTGTCTTCGAGGTGAGCGGCACTCAGAACGGGCTCGACCTGGCTACCTCGCTGACACGACCGGGCGGCATGCTCGACATCGTCGGCTACCACCAGGGCACACGCACGGTCGACATGCAGACCTGGAACTGGAAGGCCCTCGACGTCGTCAACGGACACGTCCGGAACCAGCGGCAACTCACCGACAGCATCCGGCGCGGCCTCGACATCGCCGCCAGCGGCCGCATCGACTATGCGTCGCTCTTCACCCACCGCTACCCGCTGATCGACCTCGACCAGGCCTACACCGACCTACGCACCAAACCCGACGGCTTCATCAAAGCCCTCATCCTGATAAACGAGCCATGACGAGCCCTGAGCGACGCGCCCAGCGCAGGTCAGCTGAGGTTCACTCCGGGAAGTCGGTCCCGTTCAACTGGCATCTCGACGACGTCGAGAGGTGCGGAGTCACAATTCGCGGGTTTGGGTTCGAGTCCCACGGGGGCCTACGAAGCTCGAATCGCCCTTAAAATAAGGCGATTCGTGGGCGATGGTAAGTTCCGCTGGAGACACCCAGAGCGGCGGCATGGGATCAAACGTGGTGCGAATCGCTGCCGGGATTCGAGGCAGCTCATCGCCTCGTGCTGAGGAAGACTCCAGCGAGGCGGACGAGGAGGAGGTATCCCAAACAGCCCGGAGCCTGACCCGGCGCGCTCGACAACTCGAGGAAGAGGGCGCGCCCCCACATTCCGGTCTTTGCTTCGATAGTGAACAGTGCGGCAGGCGAGCATTCCTGGCGGTATCGGTATTGAGAGGCTGTCGGTGTGACCGGCGTTGTGGATCAGTGTCTGTGGGTCTCCCCAAGTGAGGTGAGTCCGCGGCTGGCTGAGACGTCGGCCCAGCGGTTCGCGCGGTCGATTGCGGACCGCTGCCAGGTTGAGGTCATCGGGTTGCGGGTGTGGGGGCTGGGCCTGTCCGACCCGTATGACCTGACGACCGAGGTCGCCGCGGTCGAGCAGGCAGCTGCCGACCTGGGCTGGAGCCGCTATCACCTGGTCGGGTTCTCAGCCGGGGCCACCGTGGCATTTGTTTCGGCCCGTGCCAACCCTCGCGCTGTCCGCACCGTTGCCGGCTTCGAACCGGCCACGATCGGCGACGATGGCTGGAGCCCGGTGGAGACGCGGTGGCGCCGCGACCTGGCTCGCGTCCGCCAGTTGGTGCCGCGGCAGCGGCAGCAAGCCTTCCGGCGCCTGCTCATGGCACCAGGTCAGGCGGTGCCGTCCAACCTGCCTGCGCCCCCAATCTGGGACGCGCGCACGGACAGGCTGGAGGACGTGCTGGCCGATGTCGGGTTTCTCAGCGCGGACCTCGCCGGCGTGACCCAACCGGCGCTGATCTCGTCCGGTGCCCTGAGCAACCCGAGGTTCGCCCGGCTCGCCGAACGATTGGTCGATGTGCTGCCGCACGCAGAGTCTGTGCTCTTCGAAGGGTGCAGCCATTTGGCGCCTCCGCACCGTGTCGCTCGACACCAGTTCGCCGACGAATTGATCAAGTTGTGGGGCCGGGGCTGAGTTCACGAGTGTTCGAGGCCTGGACGAGGCGCTAGTCATCGGCTCTTGTCCACGGCCGCACGTGCGTGCGAGCGTCGTACTCATGGGGGCCGGCACGGGTAGCACGCCACCACTCCAGACCAGGAGGCACCTTGCGGCCGCGGTTGGGTACCGCGATGGGTTGGTCGCTGGGCTGATCGTTGTGATGACGTTGTCCGCCGTCGGATGCCGAGGCACGGCACCGTCCGGGGGAGGTTCTGCCGCTGAGCCCGCGTCAACCGCCTCCGTGTCTCTGCCGCGGCCGAGCGTGCCACTACCGGCAACAGGCACCGCGCGGATCGTCAGTACCCACTTGGTGAGGGGCCGCGTCTGGGATATCACGGTGCGGTCGCCGGCGATCGGAGCGGACGTACATGTGCGGCTGCTGCTGCCCGGCCGGTTCACCAGCGCCCCGGCCCGACGATGGCCGGCGCTGTACCTGCTTCACGGATGTTGTGACAGTTACCTCAGTTGGACCAGGTCGACCGATATCGAGCGTCTCTCGAGAGACCTAGATGCGCTGGTCGTGATGCCGGATGGCGGGAAGGCAGGGTTCTACTCCGACTGGATATCCGGACCGCATTGGGAGACCTTCCACCTTCGAGAGCTGCCAGGTTTGCTCAAGGAGCGTTTTCGGGCGAGTGACCGGCGCGCGGTTGCGGGGGTTTCGATGGGCGGGCTCGGGGCGCTGGGTTACGCTGCTCGCCACCCGGGAATGTTCACCGTGGCGGCCTCTTTCAGCGGCATCGTCAACACCCGCCTCGCCCCGCAGGAGTCGCAGGCGTATCTGGGGCTGCTGCAGTCACAAGGCGAGGACCCGTACGGGCTGTGGGGAGACCCGGGTCCCGATGTGGACGTCTGGCGGGCGCACAACCCCTACGACCTCGCGGCGGGGCTGGCAGGCACCCGGCTGTACATCTCCGCCGGATCGGGCCACCCTGGCCCCCTCGACTCGGCTGACGCGACCGCCGACCAGATCGAAATCGCTATCCGGGCCGAGAACGAGGTGTTCGTCAAGCGCGTGCGTGCGCTCCACCTCGACGCCCAAATTGACCTGTATTCGCCCGGCACCCACAACTGGGTCTACTGGCAGCAGGAACTCCACAAGGCGTGGCCGCTGCTCAGCGACGGGCTCCACGACGGCTGACAAGCTCGCTGTCTTGCACTGCCACCTCCTCCTCCAGCGCTCGCGCCGCCCGAATCGGCACGCAGCGACTCGAACCCCGATCCTGATGTCTGTAGCCCAAGCTTTGCTGTCAGTCGGGCAACGGCTCCGACCACCGCGCAAAGCCCTACGGTGGAGGCGCCTCGCCGCCTATATCGCCAAGCTGCGCAGGCTCAACCAATCCACTGCGCGTTAATCGCGGAGTATCGCAAGCGGCGGTAGAACTCGTACAGTCCGTCGAAGAGTGGCCAGGTGATGGCGAGGATCTCGAGACCATGGGATGCCCTTTCGGTGTTGACTGAGTCGCGGCTGAGCCGTATTCGGGGAACTGCGCCAGGATGCGTTGGATGGTCAGAAGGCGCGCGCGGCCGGGGGCAGGCCGGGGAAGTCGGCTGCTTCGCTGACGGCGGCCCACTTGCGGACGTCGTCGAGGTCGCGTTGGTAGACGCGGGTGAGGTTGCGGACGGCTTCGGCCCCGAGCGGCAACCGCAGTGGCGCATCGGGGGTGCCGAGCATGTCGCGGATCGCGAGTGCAGCCTGGTCCGGGTCACCTTCCTGGATGCCGTCGGCTTCGGCCATGTTGGTGCGCACTGCGCCGATGACCTCGTCGTACGTTGCGTCCTGCGCTGCGGTGTTGAGTACGTCGGATGCGTTGAATCCGGTGCGGAAGCGGCTGGGTTCGACGATCAGCACGCGGATGCCGAACGGTTCGACCTCGCCCGAGAGGGCTTCGGACCAGCCTTCCAGGGCGAACTTGCCGGCCGAGTAGCTGCCGACCGCGGGGAACGACATCCGTCCTCCCTGGCTGCTCATCTGCACGATCGCCCCCGAACGGCGCTGCCTCATATGCGGGAGCACCGCTCGGACGTAGGCGGCGGGGCCGAACAGGTGCTGGTCGAGCATGTCCCGCAGCTCGTCGTCCGTGACTTCCTCTGCGGCGCCGACCTGCCCGGCACCGGCGTTGTTGACCAGCACGTCGACCCGCCCGAACACGTCCAAGGCGCGCTGTACGACCTCAGTGGCCGCGGGCGTGTTACGTACGTCGTGCTCGATCGCCAGAAGTTGATCGCCGTACTCAGCCTTGAGTGCGTCGAAGCGGTCGGCGCGACGTGCCGTCCCGACGACCCGCTCCCCGGCCTTCAGCGCAGCTTCGGCCAGCGCCAATCCAAGACCTGAGCTCGCGCCGGTGATGATCCAGGTCCTGCTGTCGTTTGTCGTAGTCATGATCGAGACGGTAGAGCTTCGAGCGCGCTCAAACGCAAACCCGAAACCAGCGCCACCGAGGCTTGCGTTTGAGCGCGCTCGAAGCTCTACCGTCGCGGCCATGACGACGAAGACCTGGCTCATCACCGGCGCGTCGCGTGGCTTCGGGCTCGCGGAAGCGGCGCTTGCTGCGGGCAACAACGTGGTGGCGGCCGTACGCCGTCCCGCGGACGTGGCCGGGAGTCAGGATGGGCGGACGTCAGTTCCCGGGCTCGCGGCGCCTCGTCCGCTGACTCGTAGATGTACGCACGCGCGGAGCGCGGCCTCTGCCTCGGCGGTGCCGGTGCAGTAGTAGGCACGATCGGCAAGCTTCGGCGCACCGGTCACACCTGCAACTCCGGGCAGAGCTGGCATGAGACGGTCTGCGGACGGAGGCGAACAACTCGGTGCTGATCGACGTTCTGCAGTTGGCGCAGGAGTACCGCGATCAGTAGTTGCCCGCAGCTACCTCGAGAACTCGAAGCGCAGGCCCTGTTCGTCTTTCAGGACGACGATGTTGCCGCCGTTCTCGCCCAGTAGCACATAGCGGTCGTGAGTCCCCTCGAGCAGGCGGAGTCCGGTGTAGCGGAAGTGGTACGCCGAGTCCGGCCGGAGCTCCGATTCGGTGACGCCCGGTACGGCGAGCTCGAGTCGTTTCTCGCTGTACACCGTGACGGCAACGAGTTGCCAGGGGTAGACGAGGATGTCTTGGGCGAATGCCTCCCCGGTGGCCCGTGCGATGCGTTCGGTGTCCCAGAAGATCGCGAAGGCCAGCAGGACACCCACGATGATCGATGTAGTTCGAGGCCAGCTCGCTCCGGAACCCACGGTGCGGGTGAGAGTGTGACCTACCGGATCAGAGCCATTGATCCCACCGCGCAGGCCTCGTGCGGAGCGGCCGGCAGCGCTTGCAGTGCCAGCGTTCGACGAGCCGGCCCGGCTGGTCGGGATCGTGGACCGGCCACACGGTCTCCAGGCCTTCGCGGTGCAACTGGAGCTCGCGCGCATCGGCGGGCCGGTTCCCACACGTCGGGCAGGCCGGTGACTTCGGTGCCGTCGGCATCGGCAACGACCGAGAAATGAGACACTCACTGATCGGTGTGTCGCCGGCCGGCAGGACCACCGAGGGAGTGCCGAGATAACGATCGATTCTCAATGGCTTCGCAGAGTGAGCACTGACGTAACGATTCCTTGAGGATCGGGATGGAGCTCGGGAAAGCGGTACGACGAACCGCCGCCGCAAGGGAGGGCATCGGCCGATGTCCTGTCGCGATTGTGCAACTGAGGTGCCCGACGTCGGGTCAATGGGGTGGAGGCGTAGTGGGCGTGATGGGACAACAAGAGCGACGCGGGAACAGCTCTCCGTCCGAAGGCGAACCCTCGAGTGCAGCTCCTTGGTTTGTCGCTGCGTCCATCTTCGGCGCCTCCGCCGCTCTAATGGTGGCAGCGATCGATACTGCGGATGCGCGCTGGGCCCAGATCACTGCCTGCCTTCTGATCGCTGTGGGAGCGCTGGCGTTCTTCTTGGTCTACTGGCTGCGCCGCAATCGCAAGAGCGGCGACATGCTGACTGGCGGGGTGGTGGTCCTGGTGGCCATCGCAACGTGCGTGGTGCTCATTGCGGGCAAGACCCCATCTTCGGGCAGTCCAGAGAGCACACCAAATACGAAGCCATCAGCATCTGGACCCTCAACAGATGACTACCAGGGTCCTTGGGGAGCCGCCGGATACCAGGGGGGCTGGGGACCTGAGCGCGACACCTTCACGATGAATATGCCGGCGCCATACCCTGCCTTCAACAGCATCACTGACAATCCGCGCCACGGCGACGAGCGCAACTTCGTGCAGATCAAACGAGCGACCGCCGGTAACAAGACCTACGGAGAGGATGTTGCCTTCGAGGCCGGCAAACAGTACGAGGTGTACGCCTTGTTTTCCAACGACGCTATGGAGACCAAGGATCCGTCGTTGATCGCCCGCGACGTGCGGCTGAAACTGCTCCTCGGGAAACCGGCTACAGAGGTCGGAGTCGGAGCTATGGTGACTTCCGCTAACGCGGAGGACGTCTGGGACGGTTCGCACGTGGCGGGCGACAGCAAGTTCTCGATCACCTACGTCAAGGGATCTGCGCGGATCTACACACTCTCTCTCAATGGTGCCCCGCTACCTGACAAGGATCTGCTCACCTCAGGAGCGATGCTCGGATGCAAACGGCTGGACGGCGTGATTCCTCCGGCCGGGTGCAGTGGCTACGTCACCCTCAGAGTCGTAGCTCGCTCCGCCGAATAACCGTGTCGCTCCGTTGCGCAGCTCGATCTCGCCTAGTCGATCGACAGCCTCAGCGGAGAGCTTGTCGTAGCGCCAACGAACTGCACGTAGTCGCTCTCCTCTGGCGCGATCGCGCGGTGGGCAACTTCGCGGTGGCGCCAGTAGGGCTGTCGAACCCTCTCTGGCCAATCCGCGGTGCGCCATGGCAGCGATTACCCGGTCAAGGATCTGCTCGACGCCCGTGTGGTGTCGGTCCGGACGCGCGGCGCGTGGGTGAACGATGCTGCGCACTACGTGCACAGCTCACGAGGAGAGGCGACCAGTGGCTCACAGAGTGGAGATCCTGCTCACCGACGACCTCGACGGCCGCGATCTCCCTGTCGGCAAGGGGGAGACGTGACCTTCGCACTCGACGGCATCTCGTACGAGATCGACCTCGGCACCAGGAACGCCGCGGCGCTCCGAAGGGCGCTGGCCGCCTACATCGAGGTGGCGCGGCCAGTGATTCCGCCAGCATCGCTGACGGCGTCCGAGGTTCGTGGCAGGCTGGCGAGCATGTGTGGTCGATACGCGTCGGTGGCCAGCCGTGCCGATCTGCTCGACGCCTGGCGAGGACGCTGACCCGGTGCGGCAACTGCGGGCGAGGGGAGAGATCAGGTGCCCAGGATGAGGACGTCGACAGCTTTCGGGGTCGACATCGGCGGCAGCGGGATCAAGGGCGCCATCGTCGACCTGGAGAAGGGCGACCTGGCCGCGGAGCGGGTGAAGTACCTGACGCCCAACCCGTCCACCCCGGAGCCCGTCGCCGCGGTCGTGGCCCGGCTGGTCAAGGAGGCCGAGTGGACCGGTGACCTGGGTGCGACGTTCCCGGCCGTGATCAAGAACGGGGTGGCCAGGAGCGCCGCGAACGTCGACAAGAGCTGGATCGGGACCGACGTCGACAAGGTCCTCACCGACATCACCCACTGCGACGTGACCGTGCTCAACGATGCCGACGCGGCCGGCATCGCCGAGGCCCGGTTCGGCGCGGCCAAGGGCGTCGACGGCGTGGTCATCATGCTCACCTTCGGCACCGGTATCGGCAGCGCGCTGCTGCTCGACGGCCAGCTCGTGCCCAACACCGAGCTCGGTCACCTCGAGCTGGACGGGTACGACGCGGAGACGAAGGCCTCCTCGGCGGCGAAGGACAACGAGGGTCTGTCGTACAAACAGTGGGCCAAGCGGGTGCAGCGATACCTTCGGCACGTGGAGAACCTGTTCACCCCCGACCTGTTCGTGGTCGGCGGCGGGGTCAGCAAGCACGCCGACAAGTGGGTGCCGCTGCTCGAGATCTCCACCCCGGTCAAGCCGGCTCAGCTGCTCAACAACGCCGGCATCGTGGGCGCGGCGATGGCCGCGCACGAGAAGTTCACCGAGTAGGCCGGCTAGAACCCGAGCTCGGCGCGGATCGCGGCGCCGTGCTCGTCGAGCTCGTGCGCCCGCCGCCGCTCGGCCGGGTCGGGCCAGGGTCGATCACGTCGGCACTGCGGGGATCGTCTGGATCAACTACCCAGCTGGTAGGGCAACCAACAGTCGACGGGTTGCCCGAAGCCCGGGGTGGACGGCGTGTTTGTCGGCGCCGGTGACCTTGCACTTGAGCTGGGGGAGCCGTTGGGGTCGGCCCGAGTGCGCACGGTGGTCGACGACGTCGTACAACGCTGTCTGTCCGCGAAGATCCCGGTGGGTGTCATGACCAGCGATGTCGAGGAGGCGGACGCCCGGAGCGCGCGCAGGGGGTGAGCTTCGGTGATCGCCACCAGCGACGCGGCGCTCGTCCAGCGCGCATCGGCGGCGATGGTGGCAGGCTTCCGAGCGGCTGGCCTGGGCGCCGCGCCATGAGGCAGCACAAGCTCGTTGCGGCCACGCCGAGGCCCTCGACGGAGTCTCGTCCGGTGCGACGGTGTCGATCGAGGGCTTCGGTCGGACCGGGGTGCCGACGGCGTTGATCGCGGAGGCACCGCGTTCAGTCCCCAGCATCCGCTGCCGAGAGTCTCACACCGTTGGTCGGACCCGGGGCGACGAGCTCCCCCACAAGTGGCGCGAATGGCATCGACCCGGCTGTAGCCGGCACGCCGCAGGCCAGGAGCGGCAGATCTGCAGCCGTTCTGTCGGCATATCTGCAGCGAGCTCACGGCAGATTTGCAATCTGTGTGGCGGCAGATTTGCAGTCTGGTGCATACTTGCGGAGTGAGCGATGATCCGGAACTCCGCGCTGAGCCCGAGTCCCCGTTGGGACGCGTACTGCCACGGCACGCCCGTGAGCTCGTTGACGAGGCAATGGCCGATACCCGGGTTGTTCTCGTGAACGGTGCGCGGCAGAGCGGCAAGAGCACCCTCGTGCGGCTGGTCGGGGCAGCCGTGGACGCGCAGTGGTACACCCTCGACGACACCGACATTCGTGAGTCGGCCCGCGAGGATCCCAGGGAGTTCGTGGCTGGGACGAAGCCGATGATTATCGACGAGATCCAGCGGCTCCCGGAGCTTCTCCTTTCGATCAAGGCCCGGGTCGACGCGCGACCGCTGCCTGGCCAGTTCCTGCTGACGGGGTCGGCGCGGGTGCTGGGTCTGCGTACGTTGCCGGATGCGCTTCCGGGGCGGATGGAGACGATCGAGTTGTGGCCGTTCGCGCAAGGTGAGATCGACGGAAGACCCGATCGTTTCATCGACGCGATCTTCACCCATGGCCCCGATGTGCGCCACGCGTCGAGTCTCGAGCGCGCCGACTACGCCGACCGTGTAGTGCGGGGCGGATTCCCAGAGGCGGTTGCGCGTGACCAGCCGCGCCGTCGGCAACGATTCTTCGACTCTTATGTCAGCAATCTCATCACCCGTGACGTGAGCCAGGTCGGCGAGATCGAGAAGGTCGGCGAGATGGAGAAGCTGGTCCGATTGATCGCCGCACGTTCAGGCGGACAGTTGGTGATCAACGAGCTGGCCGGCAAAGCAGGGCTGGCGAACCACACCGTCGCGCGGTACGTAAGCCTGCTGCAGGAGATCTTCTTGATCAAGCAGATTCCCGCCTGGTCGCGCAACCTCAGCACCAGAGTCACCGGAACTCCGAAGGTCGCCGTGACCGACTCGGGGATCGCGGCGAACCTAGTGGGAGCCGATACAGCTCAGTTCAAGCGACCGGGGAGCTCGTTCGGGCCGCTGCTCGAAGGCTTTGTATTGATGGAACTCGCCAGGCAGCAGAGCTGGAACGACACACGCGTCGATCTGTACCACTACCGCACCCGCGACCAGGTCGAGGTCGACGCCGTGCTGGAGAACCGCCGCGGTGAGGTGGTGGGTATCGAGGTCAAAGCGTCGTCGACCCCACGCTCCGACGACTTCCGCGGCCTACGACATCTCCAAGATCGACTCGGCGACGACTTCATCGCCGGCCTGGTCCTACACACAGGCCAGCACACACTCCCGTTCGGCCCCAAACTACGCGCCATGCCGATCAGCGCACTCTGGGAGTTGGAGCCCTGAGCCGTGCCACATACTTTCCAAGGAGCACCAGCAGCGGCCTCCCGACGCTGCGTTCGGCGTGGCCACGTGACGAGGTTGACCATCGGGCGACCTAGCGCTCGTCCGTTCGAGGCGCCCGTGCAGGCGACCTAATGCCATCAAGCAACGTTGGTAGGTCACCACCGAGATCGAGATCAGAACATCCACTTCGCCAACGTGCGATCGCCGAGGCCCGACGTGCTCCCGCTGGGCGTGGGCGGAACTCATACGTCGGCACGGGTGAGGGCGCTACGGGCGCAGGACGGCCACTTCGCCGCAATGGAGGTCCCCGACCTGCTCGCCGAGGACATCCGGGCCTTCTTCCACACAACTCCGCGTGTCAGTGACGCGCTGTAGCCGTAGTATTCGGCCATGGCCGAAGGTGGGGACGAGTTCGGCAGTGTTGACGGTGCCGTGGACAGCTGGGCGCTGGCTGGGTTGCCTGGACGAGCGACGGTTCCGGCGTATCTGGTGTCGGCGTACGCCGCGCAGTACCGGGTGATCGTCGACATCCTGCTGGCCGAGCAGGACAACAGCCTGACGGGGTTGTCGTACGACGAGATCGAGGCGGCCGTCTCGTCGTACCTGGCCCGCGTTCTCACGCCGGAAGCCGCCGACGGGCTGACGACGGACTGGAGCCTTGAGGAACGGTTGAAGCGGCTTGAGCAGTGGGAGGTCGTGACCCGCTGGCAGGAGGCGGCGCGCACAGGTGAGGATTTTCTCCGGCGCCGGGATCGATACCAGCTGACGCCGGCCGCGGCTCGCCTCCACAGCTTCTGGACCGACCCGGAGTTGCTTGACGATGCGAGCGACGGTGATCTCACCCTCGCTCCGCGGGCGATCCACGATCGGTTGGTGGGGTTCGCGGACGCGATTCGCGAGCAGCGGTACGTCGATGCGGCCGGGGAGTTCCAGCAGGTCACGACACTCCACCACGCGATGGCGAACTCCGCACGTCGCTGGCAACGGGGCCTGGCGCACGCGTTGTCCGGCGGTCCGGACGAGGCGAAGCAGGACCTGCTGTGGCGGACTCTGCAAGCGTACGTCGCGATGTGGGGCGAGCAGGTCGACGTGAATAGCCCCCGGATCGCGGCGCTGATCGAGGACCTGACCCCGCGGCTCGAGGTACCGATCTGGCGGGCATGCGTCCGCGCGTCCCTCGCTGATGATGCTCCGGACGAGTTGGTAGCGGAGCACGGCGAGCGATGGGCGCACACCTGGGATGCGCTGGGGTCGTGGTTCGTCGGGCCGTACGCCCAGGCGCGCCGGTTGCGACGGCAGTTGCGGGATCTGGTGGCGCCTTGGGCCCGGAACATGTACATCCTGATGGACAGCGCCGGCGTGATCACCCGTCGCCCGGAGCTCCTCAAGCTGGCGGCCGCGATCGAGCAGGCCGAGTCGGACGACGACGCATGGCGCATCTGGGACACTGCGGCGGGGATGTTCTCGACACGGCATCTGCTGTTGCCCGCCGAGTACGCCGATGACTCGTCGCTGAGCTGGTCCGACGCGCCGCCGGCTCCGGTGACGGCCCGGTTTCGGCATCAAGGCCCCCGGGCCGCGGTCGGTCGTCGTGCCAAGACGCCGGACTATTCGCTCGGCAAGACGGCGGCGCGGAGAGGCCGCTTGGAGGCGTTGGCAGCCCGTCGGGAGGCAGAGGCTTCGTTGCGGCGACGTTCCGGTACGGCGATGGCGACGTGGGATGCGCTGAGCCGGCCAGAGTTGGATCTGCTGCTCGAGTTCCTCGGTGCGGTACGACGAGCCGGCACTGGGCAGGACGGGATCCGGGCGGCGGTGACTGCTGACGGCCGGTGGCGGGTGACGCTGACGGCGCCGCGAGCTGGAGACACCGCGGTCCTGCAGACACCCGATGGGACTCTGGTGCTGTCGAACTGGACATTCGAGGTGGCGGCACAGTGACGCTGGAGAGCCTGGGGCGACAGCGTGCGTTCATCGGTCTGCTGCGACATCCGGTAGTGACGCGGTGGGCGCACGCAGACCTGTGGCCGCTCGTCTACCGGCATCGCGCCGTGCTGTCCGATTGGTTCGTGAACCGGCTCGGGTACCGGATGGTGATAACGGATTCGGCCGCCCGGCTCTATCGGCTCCCCGCGGGTGGCGAGGTGCTCGCCCCGGCGCCGATCGAACGGCCCTCACGTCGCGTCCTCGTGCTGGCGATCCTTGCAGCCGCGGCCGCGGAGGATACCGAGGACATCACGAGTACGCAGGAGCTGTCCGACCGGGTCCGGGTGCTGAGCCGCCAGGAGGACGCCGGGTTGGCGCCGTACCAGCCGGACCGCTATGCCGAGCGGCTGCTCTTCGTCAAGGCGCTGCACCTCTTGGGTGACATGGGGGCGTTGCGCCGGATGTCGTCCACCGACTCGGGTGATGGATGGGCACAGCAGCAGGAGAGCGTAGGAGATGTGTTCGACGTTCAGCGGGAGCTTCTCCTGCAGCTCATCGACCCCGTCAGTCTGCGGACAGCCGTGGACAAGGCGTTCGACGACGGGCAGGTGCCGACCGCGCGCTACGGCGTACTGCGTCGGCTGCTCGAGTTGCCGGTGTGCCTGTACGACGATCTGACCGAGGCGGAACGTACCTACCTGGTGAGCCAGCGGCGACGGCTGCTGTCGTGGTGCGAGGAGATGACCGGTTGGACGGCGGAGGAACGCGCGGAAGGGATCGCGTTGGTGGCCACGGAGCCGGACGACAGCGACCTGCCGTTTCCACGGTTGCGCATTGTCGACTTCACCACACTGATGGTGCTGGACGTGCTGCTCCGCGAGGTCGGCACGGCAGTGCTGTTCGACGCGGATCAGCTCGAACGCGCAGCCGACGAGGTCGCCATCAGATACCCCCGGGCCAAGACTCTGCAGCTGGAAGCCGAGGGCGCGACGGCGGCTGCGGCGGTGGAGACGTTGTCCGCGCTTGATCTCCTGCGCTCCGACGGTCCTGGGGCCTATCGGCTGACCCCGGTCGCGGCGCGTTTGCGTGATCCGGCCGTGGTAGAGACCACCGCGCTGCTCGACGAGGGGGCCGACGATGAATGATTTCGAAGGAGCGCAATGGTTGAGCGCGGCAGAAGGCGGCGGCTTGCCGTTGCCTGTGCATCGGCGCTGGCAACCGCTGCGGGTGGGCCTCGTCAACCTCTGGGAGTACGACGATGTGGAGTTCTGGTCGGCCGACGGGCGATTGGTACTGCGCGGTGGTAATGGTGCGGGCAAGACGAAGGTGCTCGAGCTGACCACGTTGATGTTGCTGCGCGGCGAGATCAGCCCGTCGGTCCTGGACCCGTTCGGATCGCAGCATCGGAGTATGCGGTTCAACCTGCTGCCGACCGGTGAGGCCGACGATCCGCGCGAACCGTCCGATTCGGGGCTCGGGTACGCGTGGGCCGAGTTCGGCTGCATCGACGAGTACGGTGAACCGCAGTACTACACCTGTGGACTCGGTGCGAGCGCGAAACGAGGTGCGGGGACGTCGTCCCCGCAGACCTGGCAGCTGGTGACTCACAGACGCATCGGTGCGGATCTGCAGCTGTCACGTGCCGGCCGGCCACTGGACGAGACGGAGCTCAAGCGCGAAGCCGGAGTACGCGTACTGCGGCATGCCGGCCAGTACCGCGCCGTGCTCGCAAGTGAGCTGTACGGGATGGAGATCGAGGCCTATGACAACCTGACCGAGCTCCTGAAGCAACTGCGCAAACCCAAGCTGGGTGAGCGACTCGCTCCGACCCTGCTGGAGCAGATCCTGCGGGACGCGCTGCCGCCGATCGCGGGCACGGAGATCGACCGTCTGGCGGAGGGATGGGACCGGCTGGATCGACTGCGGGCCAAGGTGGAAGCCACCAAGGAAGCGGCGAAATCCCTGGCCCAGTTCGCCCGGTACTCCTGGCGCCCCTGGGCCTCGGCGGTCACGTGGCGTCGTGCCGATCGTCTGGCGACGGCGACCGATCAACTCGACCGGACCACCAGGCTGCGCAGGCAGGCCGAGCAAGCCCTGGAGAAGGCGACCGCCGCTGTCGAGCGCGCGAACGGTGAGCTTCTGGCGGCGCGGACGACGAGGGCCGATCGTGAGGCCCAGCAGCAGGAGCTGACGATGTCATCGGCGTACGCCGATGCGGTGGCGGCATCCGGCCGGGTCGACAGTCTTAAAACCTCCGTTGCATCGCTGAACGACCAGCTGACGAAAGCTCGACGCAGGCAGACGAAGGCAACCGAGGAAGTAGAGCGCATGCAGCAGACCGTCAAGGATGCGCGGGATGCGATGGACGAGGTTGCCGCGCGAGAACAGATCAGGATCGCTGCGCTGATCGACCGTGCGCAGACAGCCGGGCTGGCTGACGCGATTCGGAATTCGTTGCCCCAGCGGGACATGGCCTCGCTGCGCTCCGCGCTTGATCAGCGGGTGCAGCGCTTCGAACATCACGGCCAGTTGCTGTCGGCGTACTCGCGGATCACCGCGGAGGTCGAGCGGATCGCCGTTCAGGTCATCGATCGTCAGGAGCAGATCGACAGATCGATCGAGGCTGAGGAGCAAGCTCAGGAGGCGGTCGAGGGGGTGGTCGAGCGTCTTCGATTCGCGATCAGGGACTGGGCGTTGCGCCTGACGGTTGCTCAGGCATCGACCGAGGAGGTTGAAGACTGGTGCGACCTGGTGGCGGCGCTCACGGATACTGAACCGTCCGGGACGCCGAGCACCGCTGTGGGCGAGTTCATCGAGGCTCAGCGCGCCGTACTGCGGCGAGGCGAAGCGGCGATCCACGATCGGAAGCGTCCGCTGGCGGCCGAGCTCTCGCAGGTCGAGGCGGAGCTCGCGCGGCTGAGGTCAACCACTGACGATCCGCCTGCGGCGCCGGTGCTGTGGCACAGGCGGCTGCGGCCTGCCGCTGCGGACGAGCAGGGCGCACCGTTGTGGCAGTGCGTCGACCCGCGGCCTGAACTGGGATCGAGCCGCCTGGATCTGCTGGAAGCTTCGCTCGCGGCGGCCGGTCTACTGGACGCCTGGATCACGCCGGAAGGCGAGCTGTTCGATACCGACGGAGAGGTACTGCTGCAGGCGGTACCGAGCTCGGGGGACGGACTCCGTGCTGTGCTGTCACCCACCGAGGCGGGCGGGGTCTCCGAGAAGACGATCGTGCAAGTGCTGTCCGGTATCGGCTGGTTCGAACGGCGCTCGGATGCGCCCGCCACGGGGAACTGGGTCTCGGCGGACGGGGGCTGGCAGATCGGCATTCTCACTGGACGCGCGTCACCGGCCCATGAAGCGTCGTACCTGGGATCGACGGCACGCGAAGCCGCCCGGCTGCGGGCGATCGCGCAGCACGAGGCCCGGCTCGCGGAGATTCAGGCTGACCTCGAGCTCCTGGAGGTGGAGCTTGGTGAGGTCCGCCGCCGGATGGCGGCTGTCGAAGCTGAAGGAACCGAGTGGATCGAGGCCACACTGCGGCCCGGCGAGCGCGGGGTCCTGCAGGCGGTCGCGGGACTTGTGGCCAGCTCCAAGCATCGCGCCGATCGCGAGGAGAGCTTGCGGCAGGCGGAGGAGCGGCACCGGGCGAAGGAGAGCGAGCAGAACGCGGCGTGGGCGGAGTACGCCGATCAGGCCGCGCGGTTCGACTTCCCGCTCGAGAACCTTGACGCCTATGCGTCCGGGCTGCGGGAATGCCGCTCGGAGATCGACCGGCTGGACGCGCTGCTCGAGGTCGTCCGCGAGCGTCGTTCGCTGCTGGTCAGGGCGGAGGACGACCTGGCCGGGAGACAGGAGACTCTCGAAGAGGTAGCCGGGGAGGTCGAGGGACTGGCTGACGGGCTCCGGAAGGCGACGATCAAGCTTCAGACCGCTGAGCAGTCGATCAACGCCGATCATCGCGAGCTACTGCGGCAGACCGAAGTGCTGACCGGGGAGCTGGAGGAGCTGGCGCGGTCGATCGAGACCCTGTCCGACCGGGTAGGGGACGCACGGGTCGCGGCCAAGGAAGCCGAAGGCATCCTCGAGCAGCATGAAACCAGGCGTGCCGCGGACGAGAGTGAGCGCGACGCGGCGCTGGCCGAATGGTGGGAGATCGCCGACGCCGGGCTCATGGAGCCGCTGGGCCTAGAGGTTCCGGACCGGAGGGTAGTGGAGACCGGACGAGAAGGAGCTCGGGCTGCACGACGGGTACTGCGGGACGTCGACGACGCGGCAGCCGTAGACCGGGCCTGGCGCAAATGCATCGGTGATCTGCAGACGCTCCGCCCGTCCCTGCTGCCGACCCGTGACATTCGCATCGTTGACGAAGGCCCATTGCCGATTGTGCTCGTGCTTGTCGACGGCGCGGCCGGTTGGCAACCGCCGCTCGAGGCGACCGACGCGCTGGCCGAGAGCGTTCATCAGCTGGAGGAGAAGTACGATGCCGAGCAGCGCGACGTACTCGCTCGGCTACTCGAGTCCAACTTCATCGAGCATCTGAAGGACCGGCTCGACTATGCCAGGGGCACCTTCATCCACATCAACCGCCAGCTCGCGGAACACTCGACCAGACAAGGACACATCGTCCGGCTGGAACGGACCGCGGACCCGGCCGACCCGGAAGCCGTTGCCGTGGTCAACGCTCTCGAGCAGGGTTACGCCGAGCTCGGAATGGATCGGCAGGAACAGGTGCGGGGCTTCCTGTCCCGAAGGATCGACGCGGCGCGGGCGGACGCGGCGGCCGAGGGCGCAAGTGATTGGAAGGGCCAACTGACCACCGCTCTCGACTACCGTCGCTGGCTCCGGATCGAGCTGCAGTTCCAGGCTGGGCGCGGTGACAGATGGCGGAAGTTCGACACGGCGCGGCATGCCACGAAGTCCGGTGGGGAGAAGGTCGTCCTGCTGTCGCAGCCGCTGTTCGCGGCGGCGGTGGTCGCCTACAACGCAGCGGGTCCGCACGCGCCACGGTGGATCTGGCTGGACGAGGCGATGACCGGCGTCGACGTGACCGTGAAGGAGTCGTTCATGGGCCTGACCGTCGACTTCGATCTCGATGTCATGCTCACCGCACACGACGAGTGGTGCACGTATCGCACGGTGCCGGCCGTCGCGATCCATGACCTGGCGCGGGATCCGCATCTGCCAGGTGTCGATGTGGACACCTACCTGTGGTTCGGAGGGAAGCTCGAGCAGGTGGAACCGCCTGTTGCCGTCAGCCACGAGATTCCGGCGGATCCCGATTCCCTGTTCGGTGGAGACGATGACGAGTAGCGTGCCGAAAGGATTGCTGGATTGGTGCGCGCTCGACGGGCCGTCCGCCGTACTGGATGTCGTACGGCGGCGGGCTGAACTAGGGCAGTCGACCGAGACGGGACGGCTTGGGGCCGTGCGGTTGACGGTCGCGCAGCGTCGGGAGGTGGGGCGTCTGCTGGGTACGACGTGGGCGCTCTCCGATCGACCGCTACAGTTGCGCGACGTCGCCGCCCGTCTTCGGGAGCACGGGCTGACGGTTCTGGAGCTTGTCGAGAGGGTTCGTGGGCCGATTGAGCTGGAGGCCGACGTACGCCGTACTGCGGTGGAGACGGCCGATACCGAGGATGCGGCCGCACTCGCGGAACTCGTGGCTGCGGGGGTGCCGGTGGCCGAAGCTCGGACCTGGCTGGATGAGGATCGCTCATTGCCGGTGTTGGGAAGCGGCCGCCGGTTGGGGACGATCTGGGAAGTCGCGGCCGTGTGGTGCGCGGCACCGGGGCGCGGAGCCAAGCCGGTCAGGTTGGCGCAGCTCGCGAGCGTGCATCTAGGTGACGCGCATGCACTCGACGCCGATCAGACGCTGGGCAAGCTGGTCGCCCGGCTCGCGGCAACGGTCCATGGTCTCGAACGGCCGACGCGCGGCGGCAAGGCCTGGCGACTCGCCTGGGCCGCGATCGGCATCCTCTGCGACGAGGTGTCCTCGCGGGTCCTCGCGCTGAATCTCCACCTGACCGGCGATTCGCACGTCGCGCGACTCTGTCGGGAATCCATCGGCGAGCCGATGTGGCTCACGCTCCGATCGCTCCGCGGCGACTGGACCGCCGAACCTGGGACCGTCTTCGTCTGCGAGAACCCCACAGTCGCGGAAGCCGCTGCCGACACGCTCGGCGCCGACTGTCCACCGCTGATCTGCACAGATGGCACGGCGACAACAGCCGCCGTAGACCTGGTCGGTGGTCTGGCCGCAATCGGATGCGACCTGCACATTCGCGCAGATTTCGACGCCGCTGGCCTGGTGATCGTCAACCAGCTCCTAGCGGCGGCACCCGACGCAAAACCATGGCGCTTCGACACCCCGACGTACCTGAGCCATTTCCCCTCAGCCACAACTGACGTCACCGATCTCCGGACAGCCCTGACCCACCTGGGAACAACGATCCACGAGGAAACGCTCCTCGAGGACCTCCTCACCGACCTCCGAGCCCACGCCGCCGGCCGGCCGCACCGGTGAAGCAGGCGAGATACCAGCAGCTATGCATCGCCGAGCTCAGACTTGCCTGAGTTGTTGCGCCCGATGAGGACGGTGACTGGGCCGAGTTCGAGTAGTCCAGGGTCTTCGATGGAGCGACACAACCGGACCTGCGCCGACTTGATGATCAAATCGGACCTCCTGGTTCAGCCGGGGGCTGAACTGTGCCGCTGGATGATTGCTCGAGGGCGATCACACGATCATCAGTCAACTGGGAGGACCAGGGGCCGGCGTACATGTCGAACAGGCTCCACAGTGAGGGGAGTCTGCCCTCCTCGGCGAGGAAGATCGCGACAGGCACAGCCGGGACGCCGAACATGGCGGCGTACACCCAGGTCACCAACGCTGCCCTCCGTGATCGGTTCATCTAGGTGGCTCCTCCACCACGGCGTAGGGCTCTGATGGCGCGTAGCGCTTGCCTGGGGCAACATTGACAGAGTGGGCAGCCTGGCGCCCGGCTTGCTCGGGCCGGTCGGACTGGAGCTGGCCCGGGCGGTCGAACAGCTGCCCGGTCAGCACGCGATGCCTGGCGGTTCCCGGTTCGAGTTGAACCGGGACGGATTCCTTCACTGAACAAGTCAAGCCTGTCGAAATCACTGCCGCCGACCAGGTGGCCTAATCGGGTCGCGTCGCACGCTTCTCGGGGTTGTCGGTGGTCGTGGTCCCAGCTGGCATCATCCTCGGCGAGGAGGACCGCTGGCGGTTGCTTGACCAAGTGCCTGCACGACACCGAGCTACCCACCGACCTGCGATTCGCGGGCTCGCCTAGTCGCGGCCATCATCGCCGCGCGGCGCCTCGCGCCTGAACCCGGCGTCGCTACGGCTGGTGGCGAGCGCGTCGATCGGTGTCCACGGTAGGGACGGTCCAGGAGGCGAGGAGGTCGAGGGCATGTGCTGTTGGTGAGGCGGGTTCGGCGGCGTAGAGGGTGAGGGTGAGGCCGGGGTCGGAGATCATGTCGACGCTTTCGTAGGCGAGTTCGAGGTCGCCGACGATGTGGTGGTGGAAGTGTTTGACGCCGGCGCCGTGGTAGCGGACGTTGTGGGAGCTCCAACGTCGGCGGAAGTCCTCGCTGCGGGTGGCAACTTCGCCGACCAGGTCGTGAAGTTCCTTGTCGTGGGGGTCGCGGCCGGCTTCGGTGCGCAGGATGGCGACGCAGGTGTCGGCGGCGAGGTCCCAGTCGGGGTAGAAGTCGCGTGCGGCGTCGAGGCTGAGGAAAGTGAACCGGACGAAGTTCGGCTGTGCGCCAGCCGTGGCGTCGTACAGGGAGGCGTGCATGGCTCGGCCGAGGTGGTTGCAGGCGAGCAGATCCATGCGGCCGTTGCGGACGATCGCCGGGGCGGTGAACTTGTCGAGCACCCACTCCAGGCTGGGTCGCGGTGTCCAACGTTTGCCGGGCCGACGGCGAGTACGCATCCGGGCGCTGGTGCCGTCGGCGGCGTGGGCCAGGTGGAACAGGTGGCCGCGTTCGGCGTCGTCGAGTTGCAGCGCGCGGGCGATCGCGTCGAGCACGGAGGCGGAAACGCCACCGAGCGCGCCACGTTCGAGCTTGGAGTAGTACTCGACGCTGACTCCGGCGAGCGCTGCGACTTCACCACGACGTAGTCCTGGCACCCGGCGGGGTCCGACGTCGGGTAGGCCAGCCTGCTGCGGGGTGATCTTGGCGCGCCGCGAGATCAGGAACTCGCGGACTTCGGCACGGTTGTCCACAGCCCCGACGGTACGAGGTGTTCGGGCCGGTTGGGGTGCTCTGTGAGTACACGTCTCGCCAGAGACTTCTTCGACGGCTCTGGAGCGGGTTGTCTGGAATTGGCCGGGTCCTTTCGGCTACCAATCGATGCGAGGAGATGTTCCACCGATGCGTGGTGTTGTCATGTACGCCCCGGGCGACGTCCGGGTCGACGACCGGCCGGAGCCGGCCATCCTTGAACCGACCGACGCGATCATCCGCTTGTCGGCGACCTGTATCTGCGGCAGCGACCTGTGGCCCTACCGAGGCGCCGAGCCCGTCGACCATCAGGTCATGGGCCACGAGTACGTCGGCGTCGTCGAAGAGGTGGGGCCGCAGGTGCGCAACATCAAGGTCGGTGACTTCGTCGTCGGCTCGTTCTGGGCCTCCGACAACACCTGCGAGATCTGCCGAGCCGGCTACCAGGCCTACTGCGTGCACCGCGTCTTGATGGGCACGATCGGCACCCAGTCGGAGCGGGCCCGGGTCCCGCTGGCAGACGGCACCCTCGTCGCCACCCCTGGGATGCCCGACCCTGACCTGATCCCGTCGCTGATGGCGGCCTCCGACGTACTCGGTACCGGCTGGTTCGCCGCGGTCGCCGCGCAGGCCGGCCCGGGCAAGACGGTCGCAGTCGTCGGCGACGGCGCCGTCGGGCTGCTGGGCATCCTGGCCGCCAAGCAACTCGGCGCCGAGCGGATCATCGCCTTCAGCCGCCACGCCGATCGCCAGGCGCTGGCCAAGGAGTTCGGCGCCACCGACATCGTCGAAGAGCGTGGGGACCACGGTGTGGCCCGGGTCAAGGACCTCACCGGCGGGCTGGGTGCGCACTCGGTCATCGAGGCCGTCGGCACCCAGGAAGCCATGATGCAGGCCATCCGTTCCACCAGGCCGGGTGGCCACGTCGGGTTCGTCGGCGTCTCCCACGACGTCGCCATTCCCGGTGACGAGCTGTTCATGGCCGGCGTCCACATTCACGGCGGGCCGGCCCCGGTCCGGCAGTACCTGCCCGAACTCGTCCAGCTCATCTGGGACCGCAAGATCGACCCCGGCAAGGTCTTCGATCTCGTCCTGCCCCTAGACCGCGCTGCCGAGGGCTACCGAGCCATGGACCAACGGACCGCTACCAAGGTCCTTCTCACCGTCTGATCCAGCCGACCTCATCTTGCCACGAGAGGACTCATGAAAGCCGTCGGCCGCACCGCCACCGGCGTACTGACCTCAAGCGTCGCGTTGGTACTGGCTGCCTGCGGACCCGACGCAGCCACCGGCGACGCCGGTCGACCCGCGACAACGACCAGCAGCGCTCCGGTCGACCAGCCGACCGGGTCGCCATCCGAGGGTCAGCAATCCAGCCGGCCCAGCTCACAGCACACACGCAGTGCCGAGGAGAACGGGATGAGAATTCAAATCACGATCGGTGATCAGCACTTCCAAGCCACCCTCGACGTCAGCGCCGCCACGCGCGATCTGGCCGCGCAACTTCCGCTCACCGTCGAGATGAGCGACCACGGTGGCGTGGAGAAGACGGGTCCCCTTCCCTCCCCCCTGTCCCTGGACGGTCAGCCGGCCGGCGCGGACCCCGACGTCGGCGACGTCGGCTATTACGCCCCCGGCAACGATCTCGTCCTCTACTACGGCGACCAGTCCTACTACGACGGCATCGTCGTCCTGGGCCGCATGCACGATGACGCCGCTGAGCGCATCGCGAACATGGACGGCTCCATCACAGTCCAGCTCCAGCGCTGACACCACCCCTCCCTGAAGAGGCTTGATGCAACAGGTTCCGTCGCCCCCGGACGCCGCCCGGTCGACACCACCCCTGCGGAAGGAAGGTCGCCAGGCCCGGCTGACCGCTGGGCTGGTCGCGACCGTGGTGTTCTTGACCGCGATCGCGCCGCTGGCCACCGACATGTATGTCCCGGCGTTCCCGCAGGTCGCCGGGGAGCTGTCCACGACCGCGACGCAGGTCCAGCTGACGCTGACGACGTTCTTCGTCGGCATGGCGCTCGGCCAGTTGATCGGCGGCCCGGTTTCGGACCAACGCGGCCGGCGGATTCCATTGCTCGGGGCACTGCTGGCCATGAACGCGGCCTCGATCGTGTGCGCACTCGCGCCGACCATCGGGGTGATGACGGTGGCCCGGCTCGTCCAGGGCTTCGCCGGAGGGTGGGCGATGGTGATCGGGCGGGCGATTATCGTCGACCTGGCCACCGGCGCCCAGTTGGTCCGGGTCCTGAACGTCATTGCCGCGGTCGGCGGCATCGCTCCCATCGTCGGCCCGCTCCTCGGCGGGTTGATCCTGCAACTGTCCCACTGGCGGGTCTCGTTCTGGCTCGTCGCAGTGCTCGGTCTTGCGATGACCGTTGCCGTCCTGGTCGCCGTGCCCGAATCGCTCCCTCGCGAGCGCCGTCATGCCGGCGGGCTAGGCAACTTTCTCGCCGCCGGGCGCATCGTGGTGGGCAACCGGGAGTACGTCGGCTACCTGGTGGTCGCCGGGGCCGCGATGGGTGCGCTGTTCGCCTACGTCGCCACGTCCGCGTTCGTCCTGCAGAGCATGAACGGGCTCTCGCCGATCGCGTACTCGATCGACTTCGCGGCCAACGCCGTCGGGATGACCGCGGCCGCGCTGATAGCGGCCCGGCTCGCTGGGCGGGTCTCCACCCGCAAGCTCATCCTGACTGGGCAGATCGCCGCTCTGGCCGCCGGCATCGCCATGCTGGCCGGCGCCCTGTGGCTCGGCACACCACTGAGTTTGGCGATCGTGTGCTTCTTCGTCCTGATGACCGCCCAGGGGCTCATGATCCCCAACGGCGGCGCCCTCGCCTCCGCCGCCGTACCGGACCATCCCGGCACTGGATCGGCCGTGCAGGGGTTCGTCCAATGGGTCGCCGCCGGAACGATCGCCCCGCTCGCCGGACTCGGCGGCGAACACACCGCCGTGCCGATGGCCACCCTCATGACCGTCGGCGCCGCCGTCTCCATGGTCGGACTCCTGGTCCTGGCCAAGCCGAAGTCCGCGGAGACGGCCAGCAGCCGGGGCAGGACAGCGCCGCACGCCACGACGTGAAGATGATCGGAGCCGAGACCGTTCTTTCCTCGCCCGCAGACTGACCATCGGCACGAAAGCCAGGCCCCGCCGAGACTCCGAACTCCGACGTCGCGGCACACGCCACCGGGCAGGGCCGTGAGACACGACGCGGCTTGGTCCGGCTGGGATGCCCTCCCAGTGCACGTCACGAGAGAGACTCCCCCCGCGCTCCGCGGGCGTGTTCCCTGGAGTCACCGACCCGCGGCATCCCGGCCGGGCCGGGTCTTCGACCTCGAGTACCGCTCGGGGATGCCGCGGCCGGCTACCAGGCCCCTGGACGCCCGGCAGGCCATCGAGGTCCTGCTACGTCCCCTGAAAAAGAGGAACTAACGAACATGACGAAGAAGCTGAAGATCGCCCCGCTTGCGCTTGCACTTGCGTTTGTGCTCGCGCTTGGGTTCTTGGTTTCCGCGCCCCAGCAAAGCATGGCTGATCGCGGCGCGGGTCCCCTCATTGGTACCTGGCGCATGACCTCTTTGGAGGTCGGCACCGAAGGGAACCTCCAACCCGTGCCGTACTCCGGCCAGATCGTGTTCACCAAGTCCGGCACCATGTCGGTGCAGGCCATGAACCCCGACCCCAACGCTCCGGACACGCCGTACACGAGGAACGGGTACGAAGCCTTCTACGGGACCGTCACGGTCGACCCGGCCGGCGGGACGTTCGACGTGACCGTCGAGTCGTCCTTGGTACGCGACCTCATCGGGCAGCGTCTTACGCGCGTGTTCGAGGTGTCGGGCAACACGCTGGTCCTCACGCCGCCAGATCCGGCAGAAGGCTGGCGAGTCACCTACGAGCGGATCTGATCGGAGAGGCCCCGATCACCCGCGGGGCCTCTCTCCGTACGTCGGCGGACGCACGTCACGGGCAGGTGTCCCGCCGGAACGACGCCGCGGGAGTGTCGCGTGGGGGGTGGTGAAACCAGCCAGTGGTGTGCAGGGGGCAGCGGCCCGTCAGATGGGCAGTGGCGCCGACCCGGCCGGCGACGAGGATCCGGGACAGCCAGCGGATCCGTCGGCGCAGCACGAGCAGGAGGACGACACTGATCGCGGCCGCCGCGGCGGGTAGCGGTGCTGGTTTGTTATCGGGCGGCGTTGGGTAGCCGCCGTCGGAGAGGCTGGCGGCGCGTTCGAAGTGGTTGCGGGAAAACGGGAAGAACGCGCCGTCGGCGTAGTACGCCGCGGGAAACGCCAGAGGGCCGCCGATAAGGGTGAGCACGGCCCACTGGTCGGTGTGCCGGGACTCGTGCCGAGCGAGCTGCATCTCGTTGCCCCGGGTGGAGGAGATGTTCGGACCGTACCGGACGTACCCCTGCCCTTCTTGAACTAGCAGCCCGCGCCCTTCGGCCGCCAGCCCGAAGCCACGAGCGCCCTGGAGCAGGCTTGATGACTCGTAGTCGGTGGGCATCCAGGCCACGAAAATGTCGCCGACCGTACTGCGCGACGGCGCATAGCCGGTAGTGCCCAGATCAGGCCCAAGGCACCGAAACACATCACCAGCGAGGCTTGCCATGCCGCCGCGCCGACACGGTGCAACAAGCGCCGCTTGTCCGTCCAGGTGAAACGCCCCTGTGCCATCTGAACCGCCCGAAGGGCTCGCCGATCGGATCGTCGGCCGGCACGTCAGCTGCGACGACCAAGGCGCCGCAACCGCATACTCGGCCTGCGCGGCACCGGCCTTGGCCAGGATCTTACGGCTCTCGCACATCTGCTAGAACTCGCAGGTGTTGTGGGAGGCGAAGAACGACTCCGCAAGTGGCACGCGCACCCTCTGGCTGACACCTGAGGTAGCACCAATCCATGCTCAGAAGAGTTCAGTCAACTAGTCGGGTCGCGGTGGTGCGACGCGGTGACACGGCGCGGTTGTGGACCCGCAACCGCAACGACATCAGTGACCGGTTCCCCGACATCGTCGCCGCCGCCGAGAAGCAGCTCCGCGATGGAGCGGTCCTGGACGGTGAACTGGTCATCCTCGGCGCCGACGGCCAGCTCAGCTTCGACGCTCTCCAGCAACGACTTGTCACCAGCCCGGCCAAGGCTCGCGCCAAGGCAGCCCAGCTACCTGCCGCCTATGCTGCCTTCGACCTGCTGGCGATCGGCGGCGTCGATCTACGCACGCAGCGGTGGACAGCGCGCCGCCAGCGACTCGATCAACTGGCCGCCGGTTGGGCGCCGCCGCTGCAACTGACCCCGGTGACCAGTGATGTCGACGAGGCGAGGGAGTGGTTTGAGGTGCTGCACGCCGCGATGGGAGTGGAAGGGCTCGTCGTCAAAGGCGCCGCGACCCGCTACACCCCCGGCCGCAGAGACGCCTGGGTCAAGGTCAATTCTGTTGGGGTGAATCGTGTCCGGCTCATCGCCACAGGCGCAAGCTGGCAGCTCGGGTAGCGGTCGGGACCGCGGCCCTAGTGCGCGACAGGTGTCGTGGACGAGTGGCGCTCGATGATGGCGAGGCTCGGAAAGGGACCTGCCTGACTTGGCCGGGGGCTTCGCTGGCCCCATCGGACAATCCAGGCAAAGGCGCAGGGCGGCAAGCGTCGCCGTCGACGGTGGCCGCCCGCCCGGTCATCGAAGGAGGAAGTTGAGGAGGGCATCGGCAGTCTTGCCGAAGGGGGCACGCACGAGGCGTGTGCTGTTCCAGCGACCCTGCACGAAGATGCCCTTGGGGTGGCTGAGTGTCCGGAAGCCCTCGATCCCGTGGTACTTGCCCATCCCACTGGCGCCGACGCCGCCGAACGGGAGATCGTCCTGCCCGACATGCATGATCGTGCCGTTGATGGTGACGTTGCCGGACGTCGTCCGGTCGAGCACCCGGCGCAGGTCTGTGTCGTCGTCGCCGAAGTAGTAGAGCGCGAGCGGTCGCGGTCGTGCATTCACGTAGTCGATGGCGTCGTCGAGATCGCGGTACGGGAAGATCGGCAGGATGGGGCCGAAGATCTCCTCGTGGGCGATCCGCATGTCGTCGGTGACGCCGAGCACGACGGTCGGTGCGAGGGTGTGAGGACGATGGGAGGCTTCGCCTGGCCGGTGTCCGACCTCGATGATCCGTGCCCCGTGGGCACGGGCGTCGTCGATCAGGTCGGTGAGGATCGCGTGCTGCTGGTCGTTGACGATCGAGGTGTAGTCCTTGCTCGTCGGGCCGTCGGGATAGGCGGCCTTCACCAGCCTGTCGTAGCTGTCGATGAAGGTGTCGATCTCGGTTTGGTGTACCAGGGCGTAGTCGGGGGCGATGCAGGTCTGCCCGCCGCTGAGAAGCTTCCCGAAGACGATGTCGGCCACGGCCTGGTCCTGCACGTGTCCCTTGGCGACGATTGCCGGAGACTTGCCGCCGAGTTCGAGTGTGACGGGGACGAGGTTCTCGCTGGCCGCCTTCATGACGGCTCGTCCGACGGCGGTGCTTCCGGTGAAGACGAGATGATCGAACGGCAGGGAGGAGAACGCGGAACCATCGCCGTTGACGATCGTGACCTGCTCTTCGGGGAAGAGCTCGCTGATCATCGACGCGAGCACGGCGTTGGTCGCGGGGGCGAACTTCGACGGTTTGAGCATGACGCGGTTGCCGGCGGCGATCGCGGTGACGACCGGCATCAGCGACAGGTTGACGGGGTAGTTCCACGGTGAGATGACGCCGACCACTCCGAGTGGTTGGTATTCGATGTGGTTGCTGCCGAAACGCAAGGTCGGGGCGATGTGGCGGCGGGTCGGCCGCATGAATCGACGGAGATTCCGGTCCAGGTAGTCGATGCCCTGGATGACTCCGAGGACCTCCATCATCGCTGTCTCGTGTCGCGACCGATTGCCGAAATCGGTGTTGATCGCCTCCTCGATGGCGCTCCGCCGTGCGAGCAGTGCCGCCTTGAACTTCTTCAGGTCGCTCCGTCGCGTCGCCAATGGCGGTGCCCCGTCGCGGAGATAGGCGGCGCGTTGTGCAGCGAGGATGTCGCTGAAGCGCTCCACGTCGGTGCGCTGCGGGGTGACTGCTGTGAGGGTCACGATGTTGTTCCTTTGCTGTTGTAGGTGGGGTGCTGACTGGGAGGACCCGTTAGTGGCGCGCCATCCGGCCCATGATCTGGACGACCTGTCGCCGCGGGAGCAGCCTGCTGGCGAAGGCGAGCGGGCGGCCGTTGGTGACCACCGAAGGCGGTGCGGAGCGGCGGTCCAAGGTTGCGAGGGCTGTCTTGACGACGGCCTCAGGGGTGGCCCGTTTGGCGCCGTAGTCGGCTGTCTGGCTGCCGGCGGCGTCGAAGAAATCGGTGTCGATCGCACCGGGGCAGACGGCGAGGACGCGCAGCCCGGTGCCGCGCGACTCCTCCCACAGGCCTTCGGTGAAGCTGAGCACGAATGCCTTGGTGGCGCCGTACACGCTCATGTAGGGCGTCGGCTGAAAACCCAGCAGGCTCGCGACGTTGATCAGTACGCCGTTGCCGGCCGCTGTCAACGGATCGATGTAGGCCCGGCTCAGGTCGACCAGTGCGCCGACGTTGAGCGCGATCATGCTCTGCAGGCGCTCTGCGTCCTCGTCTTTAAAGGCATCGTGGGTGCCGAAGCCGGCGTTGTTCACCAGGCTCGTCGCATGGATGCCGCGGGATTCGAGTTCGGCTCGGAGGTCCCGGCCGGCGTCGGGCTGACCGAGGTCGCGGGCAATGACGGTCACCGTGATGCCGTGGGCGCGGGTGAGTTCGTCGGCCAGGCTCTCGAGCCGGTCCGCTCGGCGAGCGACGAGAACGAGGTTGGAACCACGAGCGGCGAGCTGGCGTGCGAACTCGGCGCCGAGGCCGGCGCTCGCTCCGGTGACGATGGTGGTCTGTTTGCGGTAGTCAATCTTGGTCATGCCATACACTCTAGGCATAGTGATGCACTGAGTGCAAGTTGATACATCGAATGAACCGACGTACCATCGGTGCATGACGCAGAAACAGACCCCTCTTCGTGAGCAGACCCGCTCCGTGGTCCGCTCTCTCCTCGCCCGGACCGCGGTCGACCTGTTCGCTGCCAAGGGGTACGACGACACGACGCTCGACGAGGTCGCCGCGGCAGCGGGTGTGTCCCGGCGGACCTTGTTCAACTACTTCCGCAACAAGGAAGACCTCGCACTCAGTGGCCTGGCCGAACAGGGCGAACTGATTGCCGCCCGCTTCGCCGAGCGCCCGGCCGACGAGGACCCGTGGACGTCGCTGCGCGCGGCTTTCCAGGTGCTCGGGGAGATCGACATGAGTGCCGAGCGCCAGCTCGAGATGGTCACGCTGCTGTTCGGCAATGAGAGCCTGCGCGCCGGCCACGCCGAGAAACAGGCTCGGTGGCAAGACCTGCTCTCACCACTGATCGAGCCGCGACTGCCCGACTCCGACCGCCGCGCCCTCGAGGCGCGCGCGATCGCGGCCGCTGCGATCACGTGCCTGCAGGCAGCAACAGAAGAGTGGATGCGCCTGGGCGGAAAGGCCGACCAGTTCGACCTCTACGACACCGCTGTACGGGCGATCCGCGGTCCCGCCGCACAACCAGAGAAGAAGATGACATGACCGATCGCCTCCCCGCCGTCGACCTGCCGAACATGGTCGCCGCACTCCGCACCGAACGCACCGAGATGCTCGACTTCACGCGCACCCTCACCGACAACGAATGGAGGGCACCCAGCGCCGCGGCCGGATGGAGCATCGCCGACGTAGTCGGCCATATCGCTGCGACAGCTCACAACTTCTATGCACCCTCTCTGGAGAGCTTGCGAACCAAGGATCTCGAGGCCTCGAACGAGGGCCCCGTTGAACGACGCCGCAGCTGGACCCGTGAGCGGGTGATGACGGACTACGAGAAGTCGAGTCGACGAGCGATCTCGCTCGTCAATGCGATCAGACGATCACCTGCGGCGCGACTGCGCTTCTCCCTCGCGGAACTGGGACGATATCCCATCGGCCTCATGATTGGTGGAGCGCTGGTGTTCGACCACCACACGCACCTGCGCCACGACATAGCCCCGGCACTGGGGCGGCCGGTGCCAGCCACCGACGCCGACCGGATGCGGGCTGTGCTGACCTGGATGACGGTGGTGCTGAGCAATCAAGTCGCCCAAGCGCCGGTCGACGGACTCGACGCCCGCATCGCCCTGACTCTCACCGGACCCGGCGGTGGAACGTGGTGGATCGACGAAGCCGGCGTCCTCATCCCATCCGACGGCAAGGTGGCCGCACACATCTCCGCCCCTGCGCTGACCTTCCCCGACTGGGGCACGCAGCGGTCGTCCTGGCGCGACAGCGACGTCACAGTCACCGGCGACGCCCAGCTCGCCGCCCGCTTCCTGGACGCCGTCAACGTCATCTGATCAGGAGGGCACCCCAGGCGCCCGCCCCACAGCCAGACCCGGACCGCTGGCCTACAACGCATAGTGGGAGTTGCGCGATGGACTGACCTTTCGAGACCGCGCCGGAGCCTAGGTTCGATCTGGCGGTTGCCGCATACCACAGCGTTCACTGCCACGGCGGCGGCGAGTTCTGGCCGGGGCGTGCCGGCTTCGAATAGTGCAGTTCTGATAACCCTCGCTCCCACCGGTCGGCGCGGGCATAGACCCAGGCGACGCGGACCAGATGCCCTGACGCCGCGGAGACCGCTGCGACCGTCACGTCGCTGGCGCCCGGGTGTTGAGCTGGGTCATCAGTTCGCGGTTCGCCGCTCGAGCGGCGACGAGCTCGTCGGTGCGTTCCTCTAGTTGGCGGCGTAGCTCGAGGAGCTGTTGCTGGCTATCGACGAGTGTCTTTTGCAGGCTGCCGATGGCGTCGGGAGCACCAAGTCCGCTGTCGCGGAACGCGGCCTCGCCGAGGCTTTCGGACAACCGGCTCTCCAGAGCGCGGATGTGCTGATGGAGCCGCGCATTGTGCGCGCGGACGTTGAGCAGGTCGGCTCGAAGCGATGCGACGCTCGCCGCGCTGGTGGATGGTGCCGACTCGGCTGGCACGGCGGCGGCGGCCAGAACGGCAGCGTGCAGGTCGGGATGTCGATGGATGAAGCTGCGGTGCACTCTGGCGACTCGCGCGATCGAAGACACGGTGATCACCGCTCCGTCGGAGCGAAGCTGAGCGATCGCGTGGTGGACCTGCAGGGGTCGCCTCGCGGTATCTCGCCGTCGGGCCAGCACCAGGTGGTTCCCGTCACCGATGCCGGGCTCGGTGTTGCTGGTCGTTGGGGTCATCGCCCTGCCGCTTTGATGTCGCGCGGATCACTGACGGACGGCGGCGCTGTTGGCATCCCGAGGTGGACGATCGTGGTGACGGTTCGCCGGGTGCTGCGCAGCACGTCGACCGCCTCGGTGATCTGGTCGCGTTCGGCTTCGGTGAGGTCGTCGACGTGGTCTTCCAGGCGCCTGATCAGTGCGCGCACAATGACGCTGCTCCGACAATCGCCACGGCAGTGGTGGGGCTGGGCGGTATCGCGGGCACCTTCTATGGGGCTCGTTCGGCGCACCGCGAGACAAGGCAACATACTCGGCTGGAGAGAATCTACGGCGACGCCCTCGAAGCGACGGCGCGGTTCCACGTCGCGTTGGCTTCTGGCGGGGCCTCGATGTGACTCTTGCCGTCAGCCGGGTTCGTGAACCGCATCCGGGTACGGGTCAGGTGAGCGCCGGCGTTGGATATCGATGCCGTCGAACACCTGCAGTGTCGATTCCTCGCAGTAGAACCACGGACTCAGCGGGATCGCCGTGTCGCCGTCCATGCCGAGCAGTAGCACAGTTCCGGTTCGCGGGGGAGTACTTGAGCGGCAGAAGCCTGACCTCGGTTCTGCAAGGCCGGTGAAGAGTGAGGTCTCGACGCCGAACGCTCCGTCGTAGGTCATCGACATCGCGACGCCTGCCTTGCTGAAGCACGGCGGCGCAATGCAACTGTAGATCTGTGAAGGCTTCGTCCTTGTTGATCCAGTCCTCTGCGCCCATCCGCATTGCCTCGATCGTCTGCCGCTGACCTCCTTCACCGGAGAGTACGACGACCGGAAGTTTGAGGCTGGCCATCTTCATTTCGCAGCACCAGCCTCCTGCGCGCAACGGCTCGCACAGGGTCTTCGATACATCGACCTGGTCATCGGCGACGAGAATTCGCGCCCTATTCAAGACCGTGACCATGCGCTTCTCCTTCGGCCGGTGGGATTGTCAGAAGCCATCGGGTGCCCTCCTGGGCGATGCGGCCTCCAGACTCCCACCGATCTTTCGGAGGAGTGCATGTGCGCCGACCAGACCGCGCCCATGCCACCGGCTTTCCAGCGTTGATGCTGCGCGCGCTCGCAAGTGCCTCGACGATTCCGGCGGGTAGGCCGGGACTGTCATCGGCGACTTCGAGGACGACGTACTCACCGTCCGCTGCCCAATCGAAAGTGATCGTGCCTCCCTCGGACGTGGCCTCGACGGCGGACCCGGATAGCCATCGCCTTCGACTCGTCGAGATGAGCGCTCGCGTCGGCGAGCTGGCGGAGTTCCGCCGATCGGCTACCTCCGGTCGTCCGCGCCGCTTGTCTCGCAGCGATGAGCTCGTTCTTCAGATCATGCAAGATGTTGGCGACCGCAGCGCTGAACGGAGCCGCGACAGGTTCGAGAGCACGCTCCAGAGCTGCAAGCTCTGCTCCCGGCTCCATGGCGCTCCCGGCCGGGAGCACACACTCGAGACCGTCATCTCCCTCGCGGATGCGCATCCGAGGACTAACCTCGCCCACACCCTGATGAGGAACCGCGCCTGCTCGCGCGAAATCCTCAGTGGATTGAAGCGCAGTACACCGTCAACGATGTCTACCGTCACCTCGTTCGCGTCGGTGGTGAGTGCCTTCGCGATCCTGTCGAGCAGGTCGAGTTCGCCTGCCGTGAGAAGTAGCGACGGCACCTCGCCCGTGACGTGAATCCGGCCGCGGTGGAGGAGCGGCCAGCCGGACAGGACGTTTCCCCGCTCTGCCCCATTGGTCGCGGCGGCCGCCGCTCCCCGTGCTACAGCGCCGCCTCGTCGTACTCGCGACCAGGATGCTCGCCCTCCCCGCAGCCGCCTTCGCCTTCGGTGCCCTCGCCGTACAGGTCTAATCTTCAGCCGGGTGGGACTCGGGGTGGGACGGGTTGGAGGATGGCTCGTTGCTCGGGGGTGACGCGGGCGAGGAGTTCTTCGGAGTAGGTATAGCCGTAGCGGGTGGAGGCCCAGGTTGGGCCATAGCGGTAGATGATGGCTCGGCGTTCGCCCGGGTTGGTTCGGGTGGACGCGCCGTGGGACAGGCCGTCGCAGAACAGCAGGGCGTCTCCCTTGCGCAGGTGCATCTCGACGACTCCGGGCATGTCGTCCATCGTGGTGTCCCAGGTCGTGTACCGGTCGAACTCGGGGTGCCGCAGGTTGGCCTTGTGGCTGCCGGGGATGACGAGGGTCCCGCCGTCGCCGGGGCCGATGTCGGTCAGCGCCATTAAGATGTTGACCTGCCCGCAGCGGAAGACGCCGTTGGAATAGCGGTACTGGCCACGGATCGCGCCCCGATAGCCACCGGAGTGGACGGGGAAGAACCCGCCGTACTGACGGATCGTGGCAAAGCTCTCGTCGATGAACAGGCCCTCCACATAGCTCTCTTGCTCACCGCAGTAGCGTCGTACGTGCGCCAGCCAGGACGGGTGATCGACGAGTCGTTCGAAGGCTGGACCGCCCTCGATGATGTTCTGGAGTTCGAGTCCGGCGTTGTCCGGGTTGTTGTCGACGCGCTGCACATTGCCAGCCCATGCCTGCGGTTCGAGTGAGGGGAACGCGTCCAGGGCGGTGTTGAGGTCGTCGACGAGCGAGGGTTCCAGGGCACGCTCGAGGACCAGGAATCCGCGCAGGTCGAACAGGTAGTCGTCCAATTCGGTCAGGGCAGCCATTGACCGGGTGTCCTTTCATCTGGTGTGATGCCGAACACCGTAGGTCGGCGCGTGGTTGTGGCTCTTCTCGTTCCGCGTCCGATGGGTTCTCATTTCGTGCGCTGGGATGTGGTCGATGATCGACGAGGTGCTGCCGGCCGACGGGTTGTTGTTCGCGCGCCGGGACCGGGTCGAGGTGATGAGCGTCGCGCACCGGCACCGTGGTGTGGAACTCAACCTGGTGGTCGACGGCACAGCGACGTACCTGCTCGATCTGCATCGCTATCACTTGGGACCAGGCGCCTTGGTCTGGTTGTTCCCGGGGCAGGAGCACCTGTTCGTCGACGCGTCGCCGACGTACGCGGACTGGCTCTGTGTGTTCGATCCCCAGGTGATGGGACTGGATACCGTCAGCGAGTGGATCTGGCCGTTGTACGCCGCTGACCCGCCGGGCGTGTTCGCGCGACGGCTTGGTATCGATCAGATTGGATGGCTGGACACTCTCTTCCGTCAGGTCGAGTCCGCTGTGCACGCCGAGGTCGGCCTCGCCGGGCGGCGGCATGCGATTCTCGCTGCCTGGGAGGCGTTCCACGCGGCGCCGGATGCCGCGCCGGCGAGCGTCGTACATCCGGCCGTGGCTGAAGCCGCCGGTCTGCTGCGTGACTCGCTGGTGGCGCCGACCATTCCGGTGTTGGCGCGGGCGGTCGGGTTGAGCCCGAACCACCTGAGCCGTCTGTTCGCGCGGCAGATGGGCACGAGCATCACGCGGTTCCGCAACGAGCACCGGTTCCGCCGGTTCCTGGATGCCTACGGCACCGGTCACGGCACCACCGTCCTGGACGCCGCCCTCCGGGCCGGCTTCGGAAGCTATCCACAGTTTCACCGAATCACCTGGTCGATCACCGGAATGAGCCCAACCACCTACCTCCGCCACCGGCATCCGGGTGGGTTGTCGGCCTAGCCGTCGAGGCGGCTGGCGTCGTGACGTCACACGTCGGGTAGCTCGCCGGTGCAGTAGCGCAGGGACACGGCATCCTGCACGAACGTCGCTGCGAGTTGGTCTGCGTGAGCGCCGTTGAAGCCCTCCGGGAGCACGCCGTGGCTGACGAGACTGGCGGCGGCCTCGAGGTAGCGGCCGGCGCGGTTGACCAGTCCCGGCGGCATCATGACCACCGAGGCACCGACAGGCGGGGCGGGTGTGCGGTCGGCGATGACCTGGCCGACGGCGGACAGGGTCTGGGGCAGGTGGGCAACGATGGTGCGAACGTGCTCGATGACGTCGGCGCCCGGCGTCTCGTCCGCGAACCCGACCACCATGGTGCGGGCGAGGTCGGCCAGCGCGTCGTCGGTGAGGTAGCGCCGTGCGGCGGTGGGGAGATACCCATTTCGGAGGACACCACTGCACACGTTCCTGGATGAGTTCCGTGGCGTCAGCGCGGGAGACGGAACATGCCTGTACGGGGCGTATAGATCGAGGTGGCGTGGTGCCCGTCCCAGCACACGGCGCCGCCGCGCCGGCCGTTCCCGGTGGAATCGTTCGCCGCCTTGATCGCGCTCGACCTAGGTCATCCGCGCCGACACCGATCGGTCCCGGATCGCGACGCCGGCCCGGCACTGCCTTCGAAGATGCCGATCGCGTGCGGCTGCCGGGCGATAGATAGTCCCATATTAACCACCAGATCTTGAGATTTTAACGTCGTCTTGCGGTACGAGCCATTCTCCTGTGGTCGTTGGGCTGTTAGCGTCCTGCGTCATGACTGCCAGGACTTCGTTCCGGACGTTGCCCGCGACGGATCGCCGTCGGTTCCTCAGCCTCGCCGGTGGCAGCGCCATCGGGCTCGCGTTCACTCTCGCGATGCCACGGCCTGCCGCCGCGAGCAGTGACGGCGTGCCGTACCCGTTCACCCAGGGCGTCGCCTCCGGCGATCCGGTGGAGGACGCGGTGGTGATCTGGACGCGGATCGCGCCGGCGCCGCTGCTGCCGAACGGCGGGCTGGACGTGGGCGCCCGGGTCGGCGTCGACTGGCAGGTCGCCGAGGACGAACGCTTCCACCGCGTCGTCCGGTCCGGTACGACGACGACCAGCCCGGACACCTCCCACACGGTGCACGTCGACGTCCGCGGTCTGCTCCCGGGACGGGAGTACTGGTACCGCTTCCGCGCCGGCGGTCACCTCAGCGAGGTCGGCCGGACGCGAACGATGCCGCCGCGACAGTCGATGCGTCCACTGCGCTTCGCCGTCGCCTCCTGCCAGAACTGGCGGGCAGGATATTTCCAGACGATGGCCGATGTCGTCGCTCGGGACGCCGAGCTGATGCTGTTCGTCGGCGACTACCTGTACGAGTACCCGGTCCAGCAGCTCGCCGTCGGGCGCCACATCGATCCGAACCTGCCCTCCGAGGTCGTCCCCACCACGATGTCCCTCGACCAGTACCGGCTGCGCTACGCCTTGTACCGCACGGATCCCGACCTCCTCGCCGCCCACAGCAGCATGCCCTGGATCGTGTCCTGGGACGACCACGAGGTCGCCAACGACTACGAGTCGTGGAGTACGCCCGACCTCGACCGCCGGGCCGCGGCCTACCGGGCCTACTGGGAGTTCCTCCCGCTCCGCTGGCCCCAGCCGCCGCGCGGCGCCGACGCCCGCCTGTACCGGCGGTTCCGGCACGGCAGCCTGGCCCAGATCGACGTCCTCGACACACGGCAGTACCGCGATCCCCAGCTCGCCGGAGGAGCCGCCGCTGACAACGGACCACGCCGCGACCCGGCCCGGGAGATCCTCGGGGCTGAGCAGGAGCGCTGGTTCACGGCCGGCTTCGGCGCCGAGCCGGTCCGCTGGAACCTGGTAGCGCAGCAGATCCTGATGGCACGGCTGAACACCGCCGCCGACCCGGAAACACCTGCCACCTTCTCCCCCGGCACGTGGGACGGCTACCAGGCCGGCCAGCAGCGGCTGTTCGACACCGTCGCAAGGTCGCAGGCCAGCGGTACGTCGTCGAACTTCGTCGTACTCTCCGGCGACGTGCACTGCAGCTACGTCTCGGACATCGCGGCCGACACGACCGACCCGACGTCACGCGTCATCGGCGCCGAGATCACCAGCACGTCGATCACCAGCGCGCAGGACTTCAACCCGGTGGCGAACGAGGCCCGCCAGGTCCGGCGCCGCGTGAACCCGTCGCTGAAGTGGGCCGACCTGCACTGCGGCTACGTGCTCTGCGACCTCGACGCGCACCGCCTGCACGCCGACATCCGCGCCGTCGACAAGGTCTCCCGCCACGAAGACCCGGTCTTCACCGCGGCCTCCTTCGAGGTCTACAACGCCGTCCCCGGCATCCACCGCACCACCTGACGGCCGGCCGCTTCAGTCTTCAGCGGTCCGCAGAGCGGCCGGACCGTTGAAGACCTCGAGTTCGCGGAGGGTCGTAACCAGCCTGCGAGCCATGTGCTGGTAGCCCTCGGCGTCGGGATGAATGCTGTCGTAGAGGAAGTGCACGTGCTGGGGGCCGAGAATATCGCGTCCGTCGATCACCTGCAGAGCGGCGTCGCCATGGTCTTGAAGGATGCGTACTGCCCGGTGCACGTCGGTCCGAATGTCCGCGAGGGCGAGGTCGGCGCCACCGATCACGCTCTCGCGGGGCGGCGACACGATCGGCGACAGCACGACGATCGGTACGCCGGCGTGTCCGTCGCGCAGCGTGCTGAGGAAGCCCAGCACGGTCGGCAGGAAGGACCTGCTGTTGTACGAACCGTTGCCGTGGACATTGATTCCCAGGCAGGTGACGATCACGTCAGCGGGCCGGTCGCGGATGACCCTAGCCGTACTGCGGCAGCCAGACCTCGACCGTCTTCCGTCCTGCCGGCAGCCCTGAGAACCGGAACCACCCATCGCTCCCGACGGGTGTCGACATGATGGGCTCACCATCAACCACCAGGTCGACAGGACTCAGGGCCACGTCGACAGGCGTCGGCACCTGGCCGGCGACCGTCGTACTGTCGGTGCCGAACACGATCCGCACCCCGGCGCACATCGCCGCAGGCCCGCGCAGCGCCTCGGTGGGGAACAGTCCGATCCGGGAGTACGGCAGCCGCCACGGGCGGGAGCCGTCGGGCCCATGGACCACCTCCACGGCTCCCTCCCAGACCAGAGCTTCGTGATCGGGGCGGACAGAACTTGCCACAGCACCTCATTTCAAGCCGCTGCTGGCCAGCGCGGCAACGAACTGGCGCTGGAACACCAGGAAGATGATCAGGATCGGGATGACCGAGGAGACCGAGCCGGCCATCGCCAATCCGGCCGACAGACCTCCGTCCGCATCGACGAACCTCGTCAGTCCGAGTGGGACGGTGTAGAGATTCTGGTTGGAGAGCATGATCAGCGGACCCTCGTAGTCGTTCCAGGAACCGACGAAGCTGATGATCGCGAGCGCGGCCAGGGTCGAGCGGATCTGCGGCAGGTACACCCGGGAGAAGACCCGCCACTCCCCTGCTCCGTCGATCCGTGCCGCCTCTCCGAGCTCGGCCGGCACCGCCAGGAACGCCTGCCGGACCAGAAACGTGCCGAAGACCGTGAAGATGCCCGGCAGGATCAACGCCCACAGCGTGTTGTAGAGCCCGAGTTGCTGGAAGAACATGAACCGGGGAATGAGCAGCAGTTGCATCGGCACGATGGCCGTCGCCACGTACAACAGGAAGACCTTGTCGCGACCCCGGAAGGTCAGCCGGGCGAAGGCGTAGCCGGCCATCGCCGACGTGGTGAGGTCACCGACCACACCGATCAGCGAGACGGTCAGTGAGTTGGCGAAGAACACCGCCATCGTCACGGCGCCGCCCGTCCACACCTCGACGTAGTTCTTCCACTCCACCGGACTGGGGATCCAACGCACCGGGATCGCGAACACGTCGAGGTTGCGCTTCAGCGACGACGAGAGCATCCAGACGAACGGCAGCAGGAACAACATCGCGAAGGCCCACAACAGAACGGACTTGACCACATAGCCGACGCGGGACCCAGGGCGCCGGGTATGCGGCGCCCGTCGCGACCGGTTGACCGGCACCGGTCTCGCGGGCACTGGTGACGCAACGTCCCGCGGTGCGGTGACGGTCACCGGGCCGGAGTCCATCGAAGCCCCGCTCATGAGTACAGCCCTCGTCCGCGCTGGAAGCGCCAGAAGAACGCACTCAGCAGGAGCACGCCGAGGAAGCTCATGATGCCCATCGCCGCCGCGTAGCCGAATCGGTAGTACTGGAAGCCGTTCTGGTACATCAGGTACGACAACGTGGTGGAGGAGTCACCCGGACCGCCTTGGGTGAGGAAGGCGATCAGGCCGAAGCCCTGCGAGTGCCCGATCATCGACATGATGGCCAGAAAGGTCGTGGTCGGCATCAACGACGGCCACGTGATGGTGGTGAAGCGGTGCCAGGGTCCGGCGCCGTCCAGTTCGGCCGCCTCGTAGAGGTCGGTCGGCAGCGCTTGGAGCGCGGACAGGTAGATCACGGCGTGGAAGCCCATCCCGGCCCACGACGTGATCAGGATCAACGAGGCGAGACTCCAGTCCTGGGAGACCAGCCACGTCGGCGGCTGGGCGGCACCGATCTCCTTCAGGGCCAGATTGACCAGTCCGCTGCTGGGGTGGAGCAGCAGCAACCACACGAACCCGATCGCGATCGAGCTCACGATGTGCGGGATGAAGAAGATCACCCGCAGCGCCGAGCGTCCGAAGACCGGGCCGTTCAAGCACAGCGCGATGATCAACCCGCCGAGCATCGTCAGCGGTACGCCGACGCCGGCGTACAGCGCGGTGCGACCGACCGCCTGCCAGAACTCCGCGTCCTTGACGAGCCCGGCGAAGTTGTCCAGTCCGACGAACCGGATCCCGCTCAGCCCCGAGACCACGTTCCAGTCGGTGAACGAGATGCCGATCCCGGACACCAGCGGTACCAGGGTGAAGGCCAGGAAGCCGAGCAGATTGGGAAGGATGAACAACCAGCCCGCCGTGACGGAGGCGCCACCAGGACCACGCCGTCGGCGGCGGCCGGTGGGTGCGGGGAGGACCGCGGCGCTCACTTTCCTGCCTTCGCGATCGCGGCGTCGCTCTGCCGGGTCGCCTCGGTGACCCACGACGAGACGGTGCGATCGCCGAGCAGGGTCTCGTCGGTCAGCTTGCCGGTGATCGTCGAGATCTCGGTGCCGGCGGTGAAGATCGTGTCGACCGGCAGCTTGAGATCGGTCTCGAACAGCGTGGACTTCCAGGACGCCACGTCGTAGAGCGTCTCGCGCTGCGGTCCGAGCAGCCGCTCGAGAATCTGGTCGGGCGTCGAATCGCCGGCGAGCAACGGCAGCCGGCCGCCCCGGGTCATGTACTTGCCCGCGTTGCGGGCCCAGAACTTGGCCAGCTCCCAGGCCTGGTCTTGGAACGTCGACTTCGGGCTGATCGAGATCTGGTCACCGATCTGCCCGGTGTTCCAGCCCTTCGACCCGGCCGGAACCGGGACCGGCATGCAGTAGGTGGCGAACTTGTGCGGGTACCCCTTGGTGTCGTTGATCGACCTGATGATCTGCCCGGACTGGATCAGCATCGCGACCCGCCCGGCGATGAACGGGTTCTGGCTGAACGTCTGCAGCTTCTCGGCGATGATCGTCTGGCGGTCCATCGCGATCTTGGCCTTCTGCAGCCGGAGCGCGAGCTCGAGCTCCTCGGCGAACACCTTGTTCCCGAAGTTCGACCGCTTGCCGCCGCCGGCGTACAGGTAGTTCGGGCCGAGGGTCGGCCGGGCCAGCGGCGGTGCGGTCAAGGTGCCGAAGACTCCCGGCTTGGTCAGCTTGCGCGCCACCTCGTTGAACTCGTCGACGGTCCAGGTCTTGCCCAGGGTGATCCCGGCAGCGTCCAGCATCGACTTGTTGATGTAGACCTGTTGCGGCGCCCGCGCGGCCGGCAGCCCGTACAGCTTGCCGTCGAGGACGTAGTTGGACAGCGGGTCGGCATCGGGGGTCAGCGCGGCGAAGTCGCTCTCGGCCTTGATCTTGTCGGTCAGGTCCAGCGCGAGGCCCGCCGCACTGCGCTTGAACATCGGAACCGGGCCGTACGAGAAGTACAGGTCGATCGGTACGCCGCCGCTGAGCGACGTGTCCAGCTTGAGGTTGCCCTGGTCGTCGTTGACGTAGCGGGTGTAGGTGACGGTGACACCGGGATGCTCGTCCATGAAGGCCTTGCACATGTCGTCCGGCCCGGACTCGTTCGGGACGCCGCCCCACACGTTCAGGGTGGCACTCGCCTTTCCGCCGGACTGACCGCCGCCGGCGCCGAGATTGCATCCGGCCAGCGAGGCGGCGCCCGCGGAGGCCGCGATGCCTAACAGGGAACGTCGGGTGATGGTGCGCGATCCGGTCATGCTCGCGTCCTCTCGGTGAGAGTTACAGGGGGAGGTGGATCTTGCCGAGCGAGGCGTCCGCCCCGGGCGGTCAGGTCAGAAAGGATTGCTCGACCAGCCGCCGCGCCTTGTGCAGCAGCAGCGCCAGCCGGTCAGGTCCGAGGGCACCCACGTCGTCCACGATCGCCAGCGCCACCGGATGCGGCTCGGGAGTGATCAGCGGAATCGCCCCACTCGTGCGCCCCTCCACGACCCAGTCCGCCATGATGAGTACGTCGTCGGCGACCGTGGCGCGCGCCTTCGCGAGCAGGCCTTCCTCGGTCGGCGGAACGATCTCGGGACGACCGCCCCAGCCGTTCCGTTGCCGCGCCACCCGCAGAATGTGCAGCGCCTCCTCGTCGGGCAGGTCGACCAGAAGCCGAAGACCGGGCGCGGAAACGTTGATCGGGAAGGCACCGCTCCAGAAAGCGAGCGGCTCCGACCCGCTGGTCTGTCGCAGCAGATAGAGCAACTCGTCCCGCCACAACATGCACATCGTCATGGTGATGTTGCCGTGCTCGGCGGTGAGCTGCTCGAACGCGGCACGAGGCCGCTTGATCAACGGCAGACGCGTGGTCGCCGACCCCAGTGCGAGCACACCGTAGTCCGGCGCGAACCGGCCCTGATGCTTGCGGACGTAGCCCACCTCGCCGAGGGTCGCGAGGATCCGGGAGGCCGAGCTCTGATGGATCCCGATCCGGCGGGCGATCTCCGTGGCCGTCATCGGCTCGCCCTCGTCGACGAGCATCCGCAGGATGTGCAGACCCCGGGCCAGAGCCTGATTGCTGGCGCTCCCCGGAGGATTGCGCTCAGAACCCGCTTCGATCGGCACCGCTGCCGCGTCGCTCCTGAAATCGGTCACGGCCGAGCACCCCCTTCGTGACGAAGAATCCGGGTGTCCGGGTCCGAATAGCAGCGGACGGAGAAGATCGCGGCCGGCGCGGCGCCGTTCATCGCATCCACCTCGACGGTGAGCTCATCGGTGCTGACCACGTCGTCGAGCACCAGGGTCCAGCGGCTCTGGTGATGGTCGCGTACCTCGGCCAGGACCTGTTCACCCCACCGGACCCGGAAGTCCCGGACGCAGTGCGGCATCGCGTCCTCCGGCTGGCCGTAGAGGACCGATTCCATCGCGTGGTCGAAGTCGGTGTCGAACGCGAGCTCGATCCGGCCGATGCGGACTGCCTCGTCCCAGCGCACGGACAGGCTCGGGCGTCGGTCGTCGAACTCGGCGATCCAGGCGTTGGTCGCGGACGTCGGGCGGTCGACGCCGTTCGAGACGGCCGCCGGGTCGCCGAGCAGGACCGGTGGATCGAGAGTCAGCGCGAGGTTTCGCCCCTCGGGGCGCCGGACCGGGGCCCAGAACTCGAAACCGGGGCATCCGGTGTCGGGGTTCTCGGGCTGGTCGCCGCGGTGGCGCAGCGGTACGAGGCCGGTGACAACCTGGTCGGAGACGCGTACCCGCACCTGATCGTTGGCGAGCAGGCAGAGGATGACGTATCCCGCCTCTGCCTGGTGGGCGTCGAAGTCGACCTTGATCAGCTGGTCGTCTCCCTGGTTCAGGCTGATCTTCCTCCGGGAGAGCACGCGATCCGGCGTGAAGTCGTCTGGGCGCCTGCCCTGGCGGAGCTCCACCTGCAAGGTGGTCGGCTCGGACACGTCGAGGCGCAGGCCGAACTGGGGCACCGGGCCGGCGGGCAGTGGGAGCAGCTGACCGCGGTCCTCTGCCAGCGGTACGGCGGATCCGTCGACCGGCAACGATCCGAGTGCGAGTGCCGAACTCGCCGACACGTGCCCACGCCGTACCAAGTCGTCGCTGTCGCTGAGCGCGTGCTGGGGGATGTGTTGCCCCAGGCGCAGGAGCTCACGCTGCAGCTCGGCCATCGCTGCCGGTTCGAGGAGGTCGGCCGGTCGGCGGCTGTCACGCACGCACAGGGCGGCGGCGACGGCAACAGCTTGTGCGCAGTACGCCGAGGTGCCCATCACGCGGGTGGATCCGAAGGCGACGTGGCTGGCGCTCATTACCCTGCCGGCCAGGAACAAGTTGTCCACGTCCCGGCTGGCCAGGCAGCGATACGGGATCTGGTAGGTCCCGCGGCTGTGCAGCTGGTTGCAGCCGGGCTTCTCGCTGAAGACCCCGTCGGCTGGATGCAGGTCGATCGACCAGCCGCCGTAGGCAACGGCGTCGGGATGCTGGGTCTGGTCGAACACGTCGTCCTGACGGAGCATGTAGAGGCCCTCGAACCGTCGGCTCTCCCGCTTGCCGGGGATGGTCCCGACCCACTCCAGCGTCAGGTTCTCGGCCTCGGGGAACTCTCCGGAGTTCTTCAGGTGGTTCCAGACGCCGTACACCACCTGCCACAGACGCCACTTGATCGTCTCGGTCTCGTGGACGGTATCGAGGCGTCCGCCCCACTCGATCCACCAGAGCCGGCAGCCGTCCTCACTGGTGTTGAAGTTGCGCGCCCGCGGGATCGATGTGAGGTCGGACAGCGCGAACGCCGGCGGGGTGAACCGCACCGGGTGACCGACATCCTTGCTGTAGAAGTAGATCGAGTGGCCGAGGAGATGGCCGTAGTCGTCGGACGGCGCGAATTTCTCGCCGAACTCCGAGCTCGACTCGGCGCCCATCCGGAACGCCGCACCGGCCAGGAAGGCCAGCGCGCCGTCACCACTGGAGTCCAGGAACAGGCTTCCGCCGATGTCGTACGTGGTCGAGTTCTGGCTGCAGAACGCCGAGACACGATGGATCCGGCGGCCGTCGGCCATCTCCACATCGGTCAGAGCCGTGTTCAGCAGCAGCGTGAGGTTCGGCTCGGCGACCGACTTCTCCAGCAGGACGGTGTCGAAGATGAGCGGGTTGCCGTCCGGGTTGCGGTAGGTGTTCTCGACCAGGATCTCGTCCACGACACCGCCCTCGCGGGCCCAGCGGTTGTTGTTGCTCATGTGCGCCGTGGCTCCGAGGACCCACAGCCGCACCTCGGACGACGAGTTGCCGCCGAGCACCGGCCGATCGTGGACAAGAACCACTCGGACACCCGCACGAGCCGCGGTGATCGCGGCGCAGGTGCCCGCCAGGCCGCCGCCGACGATCACCAGGTCGGCGTCGCGGCGTTCGCTCCGGAAAGAACGCCGATCCTCGGCCGGGGCGACGAGCAGTCTCCGTCGGTTCGAGGTGACCGTTGACGCCTCAGGGCCAGAAAGCTGTCGACCACTCGTGTCACGCATTGCAGGACCATAACCATGCGCCTGACGCATGACAAGACGTCAGCTTGCACTTTGTACGGCGAGTTGGTTGAACCTCCTCACCGACCGGCGGTGTAATTAGTGTAATCATTATTTGCAGCTGACATAAGATCTGTTGTCGGCGTGGCCCCGATCAGGAAAGCCTCGCCGTGACCCTCGGCAGGGCTGGGGTCGAATCGTTCGTCGGAACGCTTGTCCTGCCTCTGAGTAAGTAGCGCGACGGATCCAGATCAGACTCGGCATGCTGAAGGTGCCCCTTGACGTCCGAGCCTGGCCGTGGTCGTGCCGCGCTAGCTCAGGCCCGCGTTGATGGTAGGGACGGTCCTAGCAGCTGGGGTCGGCGATGGCTTTCCATGAGCTGCTCGCATCGCAGGTGAGTGCGTAGACATTGTTCACCCAGACCCGATACTCGCCGGTGACTCCGTTTGTGTTGACGGTCGCGCCGGCCCGACCCGCGGAGTCGAAGGTGAAGGATTCCAGCCTTGTGATTGAGCTGTGATCGAGTGGTCGGAATTCAAGGCTGCCTGTGGCTCCGGCGTATGAGACGTACCCGTTCCACTTCGACGCGTAGCGGGTTGCCCGGTGGACGATGAGTGGCAGCACGTGGGCCGCGAAGGTCAGCGCCGCTGGCTTCTCGTCGGTCCGGGCGATGGCCCTGATCAGTCAGACCTCGACGTACGACACGGTCCTGGCCACGACTCGCGGTGGCGCTCTGTATTCCGTTCATGTGCCGACGGCCGGTGGGTTCAAGCCGGGGGTGAAGCTGGTGCGGGCGGCGGGGAGCCGGTGGGAGAAGCCCATCAACCTGGTCGCGGAGCGCTGCGGCCAGTACGGCACCTTGCTGGTCGGCATCGACCGCAACGGCCAGAACGCCGAGATGTTCGCGATCGGCCATGTGAACGGCACGGCGACCGTCATCAACGAACTCCACTGGGTCGACGCCGAGTTCGCTGACCCGGCCTACTTCCGGATGACCGGCCGCCCGGACCTGACCCCGCCACTCAACGGCGAGTAGCCGGAAACGGCCTCTCGGCGCACCACGCGCCGAGCGGCCGTCGTGCTTTCAGCCCAGTCATCGACTGGGATGCTGGGAGTGCTGGTTCGCGCTGCGGCTTGGCCGAGGCGGACGAGGTCGCTGCGGAGAGACTCGGTGCGGTCGTGGTTGTTCGGGGGAGGAGGACGGTGATCATCAGTTCGAGGATCTTCCAGATACGGGTCATCTCGAAGGATTGCCGGACTCTGGTCGCGGATCCTTCCGGTTCGAGCTGAAGGCCCAGCGGGTGTAGTCGGTCGGGCTGATCGTTTCGTACCGGTAGCGATGCTGTGCATCGAGCTCGAGCACGCGGCACGGCCGCGACCAGCGGACCCAGCGGACGCGGCTGCGCCCGATGAATCGGGCGCCGACGGCCGGCTCCGTGACACCGTTCAGCCAGTTGCCGGATCGGCATTCGCTGCGCCACTCGGCGATCCGGGTGGGATCGGTGAGGACCGACCAGATCGCCTCCGGGGTGGGTGGCCGGCAGCAACTCCTCCACCGTTGCCTCGAGCCGGATCCGCTTCATCGGGAATTTTCGAGTGCGCGGGGTGGCAGTGCGGCGGCCGGTGTGCCGGACCAGAGGGCCTCGCGCCGCTTGGAGTACGGCCCGCCCAGCAGGTGGAGCAGCACGAATCGCGGTGCGGTGGCTAGCACGGTGACGACCCGTGTGCGGTCGTCGGCGGTTGCGTTGTCGAGGACCCAGTGGCCCTCCATTGCCGGGTGCATCAGGGGTTTGCCTCGGACGAACGCGCGATGCCCGAGGTCGCGCGCCACTCGTCGTACGACAGCAGTTGCGCGACGACCGGCATCATTTCCTGCTCCTCGCGCGCCAGGTGGGGGAGTAGCACGGCATGCAAACGGGCCAGGCGGTCGAGCAGATCGGAGGCCGGCACGGTCCCCGCGCCGAACGGTCCGCCAACGTTCTCGATGTCCTGCATCGGCTCGGCGATGCTGCGGTGGTCGGCGTCCATCTGGTCGAGCAATAGCGGGACGGACGTGGTTGGTGAGGACGCGCCGGTAGGTGTCGAGAGAGCTGGGCGATCGCGTGCCGTCGGCCACGAGGCCTTCGAACCTTCGCTCCCACAGGTCGAGGAGGTGGTTGACCTTGTGCTTCGTACTGAGGTCGCCGGAGTGGTTGGTCTTGGCGCGGTTCTGAACTTGGTGAGCAGCGCGGTTCGGGCGGCGGTCTTGGTTGCGCCGGTCGCGGTGACGGCGCGGACCTTGCCGTCGTGGTCGCGGAACCTGGCGTGGGCCAGATGCTTTGCCGTTCTTGGTGGTCTTCAGGGGCCTGGTGGAGATCTCGCCCCAGGTTCCGATGGGCAGCGGTGTCCTCGGCGTGTCTTGCCTCCAACCGATGTGAGCGTTGCCTGTTCAACGCGTGGCCGGTGCGGAGGATCGGCGAGTCCGGACATGTTGCGCGCGCATGTGATGTGACGCACAGTCACGGCGAGATGAGGTCAGCACATCCGGTCGGCGAGCGAGACGTGCGGCTGAAAGCGTCGAATAAGAGGAGTCCTGTGAGCATGGAGAAACCCAGGCCACCGCTGTGACCTGGGCTTTTGTGCGCCGCCAGGGACTCGAACCCCGAACCCGCTGATTTCCAGCTGGGGTTGATCGTTGTTTCTCGGTGATGCGCGAAAACTCTTACTGATAAGGGGTTTGCTAGTGACGGAGCGCTCGCTGGTTCTCATCGCTGCCCATTCTCTCGCGCTGATTGAGGTGCGTAATGAGGTGCGCTGAGAACTCACGCTGGCTGAGAGCACGCCAGGCTGAGACCCGGCGCCGTCGCTACCGATGGTGGTACGTGGTTGTTGTTGTGTACGACGACCGAGTGACCGTGCATCTTGACGGGACCCATCGGATTTCGGGACGTTTCTGGCCCGATCAGCGCGGCCGATTCAATGGGGCTTGGGAAGGTCGTGCTGCTTGTTCTTGGGCAGGACTGTCTCTCAGCCCTTTACGGCTGTGCCCGTGGCGCTGATCTCGACCTATTCCCGCCCCGGTCCGACTTGTGCTCTGGTCAACCGTCGCTGTACAGGCACCTGGCCCATGAGCGCGGTGGAGATCGTTAAGGAAGCCGCGCTTTTCGTCGGGGCACTCGCCGGGATGGCTGTCGGCTACTCAGCGGACGTAGCACCGGTCGCGAGTCTGGTCATTTGGTCAAGGTCGCCTTGGAGTCGCGGCAGCCCTCGGCGTGCCTTTGCGCTGGGAGTCAGCTATCGCCGCGCATGGCCAGCGCCGTTGCGCCGGCCATGACGAGGTCGAGCACCGGCGGATGCTCGCGTGGGAGCCTCGTCCCGAGGCTTCACCCATGCTGGGCGGACGACCTCCGGACCTCTGCCTGGTGAGGAGCGTGTTCGGGCGCCAGGCTGGTGAGTTGGTCCGGAGCGCGGCGGATCAGGTCTTCGACGTACCGGAGTAGGTTCAGTTCGCTGATGTCGGTGGTGCGTGCGGTCTCCGTGTGGCCGCCGTCCTTCATGTCGGCTGCGTCGAGGGCTCTGGGGGATACCTTTCCGGCGCACCCACGCCTTGATCTGCCGCTCGGCTTCCCACGCGTCACCGGCGAGGTGAAAGTTCCAGCGTGCGAGCAGGAGCCAACCCTCAGAGCGGTGCTGTGCGACTCGATACTCGAGGTTCGCGATGCCCCACTTGAGCGCTTGGTGCTGCTCGTGGATGACGACGTACAGATATCCCGGCAAGGTCGGATTGATGCCGCGCTTCGCGCATACGGCGCATCCGCCCTGTCCGCCCCTGAGGTTGTGCAGTCTGAGTCCCGGATCCAGGACGGTTTCGCAGGCGGCGCAGCGGGATTTCCGGGAGAAGTCAATGTTGCCCGGGTACGGAACCACCGGGATGAGACAGCACTCCCGCATGCGGGCCACGGCCTCGATCGGATCGAGTTGCAGAGCCTGCGAGATCTTGTCGGAGCGGCACAGCCAGCACTGGTGGCCCCGGCGGCGGACCTTGGCGTACGTCGGGCTTCCAAGGTGGTCGCATCGTTTGCAGCGGCTGAGCCATGGCTGCAGAGAGCCTGGGTAAGCAACCTGCGGGACGAAGTCCTCAGCGATCATCAAGCTCCGCGCAGCGTCCGGCGTGATATCGCGCCCACTGCAGCTGGTGCAGCCGCCGTAGCCCCGCTTGAGATGTGCGAGCTTCTTCTTCTTGATCGCGCCGCACTCGCCACACATGCAGGTCCAAGGCTTCCCTGCGCCGCGGTAGTCTTCGAGTGGCTCCCAGCCCCAGTGCACCATTGTGGCGACGGCCTCGGCCGCGTCGAGGCGACGCGCCTCGGCGATCTTTCGTGATCGACAGCGCCTGTTGCAGGCACCGGTGCCATTCTTGACCACGTCGTTGTAGCGCGGGCGACTCACCAAGCGACACGTCAGACACCGGCAGCGCCACGGCTTCCCTGTCCCCGGGAACGGCTCGGTCGGCCGCGTCCCCCGCGCCACCATCGCCTCGTCCCCCCGCACCCGATTGCCCCACCCATTGGCGCCGCGCACAGAGTAGAGCAAAGTACCGGCCCGATTCCAGGCCCTGGCCGGCTGCGCCTCGTGTGCGGTGGTGGCGGTCGGGCACGGCCGTCGGGTCGTGCGGCTGCATGATGCGCCGTGTTTCGGGCGGCCGGTGCTGGTGCGGTGGCTCAAGCGGGTCTGGCGGTGCGCCGAGCAGTCCTGCCCGGTCTCGACCGAGGACCACACGTACGCAGCCAGCCGAGCCAAGCTCACGACCCGGGCAATCTCCTGGGCCACCGAGGCGGTGCGCCACGACGACACCACCGTTTCGGCGATCGCGCGTCATCTGGGGTGGACTGGCACACCGCCTGGGCCGCGATCAAGACCGAGGCGACCCGTCGGGTGAACACCCCTGAGCGGCTCAAGGGGTGAAGACCCTGGGGGTGGACGAGCACATCTGGCGTCCCTCGATGCGCGCCACCAACAAGGCGATCACGATCATGGTCGACTGACCCGCGACGAGAACGGCTGCCTGCACGCTCGCCTGCTGGACGCGGTGGAGGGCCGCTCCGGCACCGTCTACGCCGACTGGCTCACCGGCGAAGGCTGGATCTGAAAGTGACCGTGGAGCACGCCGCCCTCGACCCGTTCCGCGGCTACGCCAACGCGATCCGCGACGAACTGCCCGAGCGGTCGCGGTGCTGGACGCGTTCCACGTGGTCAAGCTCGGCACCGCCGTCCTCGACGAGGTACGGCGCCGGGTCCAGCAGGACACCCTCGGGCGGCGCGGACTGAAGAACGACCCGTTGTACCGGATCCGCCGCACCCTGATGACCGGCCTCGAACACCTCACCAACCAGCAGAAGGCCCGGCTCGACAAGTTCCTCCCGGCCGGCGACCCGAACGGCGAGGTCCACCTCGCCTGGCAAGTCTACCAACGACTCCGCGCGATCTACCACGCCACCTCCGCGCAGGCCGGACGCCGGCTCGCCGAACAGCTCCTCAAGGTCCTCCACACCTGCCCCATCCCCGAGATCGCCCGGCTCGGCCGGACCCTACGCCAGTGGCGCGAGCAGATCCTGGCCTACTTCACCACCGGCGGCGTCAACAACGGCGGCACCGAAGCCATCAACGAGGTCATCGAGAAAACCAGACGACTCGCACACGGCCTCCGCAACTTCACCAACTACCGCCTACGCATCCTGCTCGCCGCCGACGGAATCCGCCCCTACCGACGAACACCTACCCACGCCTATTCCGCCGGAGCCCCTTTCATGGCTAATGACGCTCAGGCTGTGTTGGTGAAGTGAAAGGTGCTCCTGATCAGCAACGATGTGGTTTGTCTAGGACCATGTCGTGCGGAGCCGACGAGCACCCTTCGAGGTGAAGACTACGGGGTTGTATCCGTGTGTCCGGTTTGACGCGGCCGGGTCGGGGGTGGCGTCGCAGGCCGGTGGCCTGTTACTGACGGCGCGGTTTGGGCCAGTGGCGTGGACGCGGAACCGTCGACGGGTGTTGTCGCCGTGGCGCAAGCCGTTGGCTCGGCATGACCCGGCCAAGATCGTTACCGGTCTGGCGATCGCGCTCGGGCTGGGTGGGGACTGCCCGGCTGATATTGCGGCGGTGCGTGCAGAGGTGGGTGTGTTGGGTTCGGTTGCCTCAGATCCGACGGTGTCATGCACGATCGACGCGCTCGCAGGCGACGTCGAGGTGGCGCTGAAGGGCGATCAATGTTGCCCGGGCTCGGGTGGGGGACTGGTCGGTCCGGCACGCACCGGACGCCGGTCGCGATGCCGACGACCCGTCGATTATCGACCTCGACGCCAGCTTGGTGGGTGCGCACGGCGACAAGCAGGGCGCGGCGCCAACCTTAAGCGGGGCTACGGATTCCACGCCCTGTGCGCGTTCGTCGACCACGGACCCGACGGTCCGGCGAGCCACTGCGGTCATGTTGCGGCCCGGGAACGGCGGATCGAACACGGCCGCCGACCGCATCCGTGGCCGCGACGCCCTCAACAACTCCCCTCACATCGCCGGGGACCAGGCCCGGGCGCCGGGTGCTGATCCGTACCGACGCGGCCGGCTGCACCCACGAGTTCCTCGACTGGATCGGCGGCCAGCGATTGTCGTACTCGGTCGGGTTCACCCTGCCCGACGACTTCGCCGACAAGCTCGAGTTGATCCCGACACCGTATGGGCACCGGCCTACGACGCCGTCGGCCGGGTCCGCGACAGCGCCTGGGTCGCCGACGTGACCGGCCTGCTCAACTTGTCGAGGTGGCCGAGCGGCATGCGGGTGATCGTGCGCAAGGAACGCCCACATCCCGGTGCCCAGCTGTGGATCACCGACGTGGACGGGCACCGTGCCACTGCGTTCGCCACCAACACCGCCCGCGGCCAGTTGGCCGACCTCGAGTTGGGGCACCGGCGCCGGGCCCGCGCCGAAGACCGGATCCGCTGCGCAAAGGACACCGGACTCAGAAACCTGCCGCTGCACGACCTCGGCCAAAACCAGATCTGGTGCGCCATCGTCGCCCTGGCTTGCGAACTGACCACCTGGATGCAACTACTCGCCTTCACCGACACTGACGGCACCACCCACCAAGCGCGCCGATGGGAACCCAAACGCCGACGACTACGGCTCTTCTCGACCGCCGCAAGACTCGCCCGAACCAGTCGACAAGTCATCGTGCACCACGCCCGTAATGGCGCCTGGACCACCCTGCTGCACGCCGGCCTCGCCCGAATCCGCACCCTCACCGCGCCCGGCTAACCCGGCGCCCGTACCGTCACTGCGACCCCGCAACAGACCAGGCCCGTGGAACCGGCGTCCACCCGAGACGACACTCAGGTCAAGGTTCCTACCCGACTGCAAGAATCAACCCGAAACGCCGACCCGAGGCAGTCGCCACGGCGAACGCCGGAGCCACGAAAAATCCGGGTTAGTGCGTGAAAACGCACGAAGCCCGACACATTTCCGCAGGTCAGCGCGTCGCCATACGGATCATCTCCGAGCCATGAGCCATGTCAGGGCAGGCCCGCGGGGACTTCCCCAACGAACAAACCGCGCTCAATTGCATCTACCTAGGGGTCATGAGCTTGGACCCCACCGGCACCGGCCGCAGACGCTGGACAATGCGCTGGAAAACAGCGCTGAATGCCTTCGAGATCGCCTTCGACGGCCGCCTCGCCGGGCCGTCCAGCGGGGGGTCTTATTGACGCTCTCGATAGCCGGTGCGACTATCGATATCAGATGAAGGGGGACGGTTATGGGCAGCGAGACCACCGTTCTGGCGAATCAGAGTCCGACCCGCAGCGCTCTGACTACCGAGCAGTTGAGCCTGTTCGATGACTGCGGTTATCTGCTGGTCAAGGGCATGTTCAACCACGACGAGGTGGACCGTGGGTTGGAGATGGTAAGACACGCCCTGGGTAGCGGAGCCACAACCATCGCTTGGCACCCCAGTTTCACGGACCGCGAGCACACTCTCCGGATCCGCGATGCCATCTCCCAGTGTCCGGAACTCGCCACCTTTCTCGACCATCCGCGGCTCGTCTCAACCCTGATCGCACTCCTCAGCGACAGTGTGCAGATCCTGGGGACGGAGATATTCGTGCGGTCTTGTGAGAACCGACCGCTGGAAGGATGGCACACGGACGGGGGCGAGTACCTACAGCGCATCATGCTCGCACCGGGAAGCCAGTGCCTGCAGATCAAGTGCCAGATCTTCTTGACCGACACGTCCCAGGACGAAAGTGGCAACTTCCTCCTAATCCCGCGAAGCCACCGACGCATGCCGGAGCCCCACGAAACCTGCTACCTCGACGGCCTTAATGAGGGACTACACCGAGGCGAATTGCCTGATGACGTCACCACCATTCACGCGGCTCCGGGAGACGCCCTGCTATTCCCCTACTCGTTGTGGCACGCCGTCGGCCCCAACCGGCTACAACCGCGGATTACACTGATATTCCGGTACGGACAACTATGGCACCGTCCGAATGACTACACACGGCAGCCCGCTCATCTCCTTGAACGCTTCTCGCCGCGGTTGCGCAGGATGTTCGGCGACCTAGGTGACGATCCGCACCCGCTCGAATTCTACAAGCCACAGGACCAAGCGTGCGTGATGTCGGTCTCGGCCGACTCAGAACGTGACCGTTAGGCAACGTTGACCATGGCGACGGGTACCGACCGCGGCCGCGGACTTTCGAAAATCGCCCATGATGAGACGCCGGGGCCGGCAGCCGTAATCCTAGCCGCGGGCCTCGGGTCACGGCTTCGGCCGTGGACGGACGACCTTCCTAAGTGCCTGGTCGAGGTGTCCGGACAACCAATCCTGCTGCGAGCCCTGCGGCTTCTCGGGTCTCTTGGGATCGAACGTTGCATATGTGTGGTCGGGTACCGCGGGGCTCAAGTCCGTCTCGCGCTCGAGCAAAGCTGTTCCAGCCAGCGCGTCACCGTGGTGGACGCGCCCGAGTTCCGGCGAACAGGCACGGCGGCGAGCCTGGCCCGCGGGCTTGCGGTGATCCCCGACGGCGTAGACGTACTGGTCATGGAGGGAGACGTGGTCTTCGAAGCAGTCGTTCTTCAGCGGCTGTTCGCAGCCCCGCCCTCCGTCACTGCGGTCGCGTCAGACGTTCCCGGCTGCAATGGAACCTTCTTCGGGGTCGCGAACAGCGACCGTGTCGTGACGGTCCACCCAGGCATCGCGGGGAGGCGGGGGTTCGGGGACGTACTCACGAAAGCGGTCAACCTGCATCTGATAAGCGCGGAGGACCTCCGGACCCAGGTGCGGCCGCAGCTTCATCGGCTACTGGACCGGGCACCGGGCGCTCACATCGAGGCTCTTATTGGGAACTGGATCGGCGCGGGAGGATGCCTGTCGGCGGTTGAGGTGGGCGACCTGCGTTGGTGGGAGATCGACGACGCCCATGACCTCGGCATCGCCCGACGACTCTTCGCCACTGGCCACGTCGCAGACGGCGTCTGCGAAGCACCGCTCCACGGTGAGACGTGACCATGTGTGGCATCTGGGGATGCGTCGCAGATCAGCCGGAATACTTGACGTTCCGGCGCGAGACTGCGCTCTCGTGCGTCCAGCGGATGAGGCACCGTGGCCCGGACGGAGGGGAACTGCTGTGGCAGCCTCCGATCGCGCTCGGCCACACACGACTTGCCATCGTCGACCCGACCACATCTGGAAAGCAGCCGATGCGCACGGCGGACGGGAGGCACGTACTCCTTTTTAACGGTGAGATCTATAACCACGACGAACTGCGGCAGATACTCGTGGCACGGGGACACAGTTTCTCCGGTATGGGGGACACGGAGGTTCTGCTGGCCGCCTACCAAGAATGGGGCAAGAACTGCCTTTCCCGTCTCCGCGGCATGTTCGCCATCGCAATTGTGGACACCCGCACAAATGCCGTGTGGCTCGCCAGGGACCGACTTGGTATTAAGCCCCTGTACTACACCATCGACGGCCATCGGATTGGCTTCTGCTCTGAGGTCAGGGGTCTCTTGCCGCTATTGGAAGCAGGGCCGGCGCTCAATCTGCAAGGTGTCTCGGCATTCCTCGCACTCAGATACGTTCCAGCGCCTCAGACACTAGTCAAGGACGTTCACCAGCTCGAGCCAGGGTCCACCCTGTCGTGGCATGCCGGGCGAGTTGCGCTCGCGCGATGGTGGTCACCACCGACTCCCGGCGCTCGGCCGCGCTCCCTCCCCCCCGCCGCCGAATTGCAGGCGCTAGTGCATGATGCCGTGGTCGAGTGCGCGGGCCGGCATAGCCGACTGGCCTGCTACCTGTCCGGAGGACTCGACTCCTCAGTCGTCGCGAGTGAGCTAGTCCGAGGCGGGTTTCCCGTGCGGCTACTTACGGCGGCCTACGAGCATCCGAAGTACACCGAGGAAGCAGACGCGCGCGCCGTTGCCGAGAGCCTAGGTCTGACGGTCGACGTCGTCCGCGCCGACGCGCTTACAACGCCGCAAGAGTTGGCGAACTTGACTGAAGTCAATGACCATCCCCCGTCACTGCACAACGAGCTTGCTCTCATCGCGCTGGCGCGGGCAGTTCACGATAGCGGCGGGCGCGTGGTGCTCTCAGGAGAGGGGGCTGATGAGCTGCTGTCGGGGTACGGGCGGCTCAGTCGCTTGCCGTTTGAGCGCCTGAAACCGCGCGCACTGGGGCGACGAATCCGCCTGCCAAAGCATGATCGGAACTCTTGGCGTCGGCACGCGACCTGCCATAGCCTGCGCGCCTTGTTGGAGCAGTACCCGTACATCCCGTTCGACGACAAGCTCCGCCTCTTCCGGCCGGAGGTGCGTGAGGCGCTCGACGACGATCGGGAGTTGGTCGCCAGACTCTCGCGCGTCTGGGTCGAGGCGGCTGGCGCACCCCTGCACCGCCGACTGCGCTACTTCCTGGTCCGGGTTCATCTCCCCGGCTTGCTGCGCGCGCTCGACACCACAGGCATGTCGTTGGGGGTGGAGACCCGGTTCCCTTACCTGGACCATCGGCTTGTCGAATGGTCGATGGCGCTCCCGTCGCGGGCCACGCTTCGCTGGAGGAGCCTCGCAGACGCCGTTGGCGCGTGGCGCGAGACCCCTGCGCAGTACAGCGGGCGGCGAGACGTCACAAAGGTGATCCTCCGGGCGGCCTTTGCAGATAGGCTTCCGCCGGCCGTGCTCCGCCGGCCGAAGATGCCGTTCCCTGCACCGCTCGATGATGAGCTTGCCTCCGAGCTGGGCCACGAGCTGCGCGAGTATGTGCTCGGTGACGGAGCACGGGTACTGCAGATCTTCGACGCGCCCGCCTTGCGGGCCTGGTGGCTAGAGGGCAGCTCCCGCCCCACAGGCTCGTTCGGTCGTCAGGCGTGGCTCATCATCGCCCTTGAGGCGTGGCTGCGGGCGTTCATTCCTTCTGCAGCGCGCGAATCCTCCGATGGCATTGCGTCGGCGCTGCCCTTTGGTGGTGTGTCGTGAAGTCGATCTTCATGACGCCCAGCGGCGTCAACCGACCGGCCACCGATGGTCTGGCCTCGCCTGGGATGTCTCATCGGTCGCCGCGGTTCGTCCCGATCCTCAAGGACGTGCGCAACCGAGTTGTACGCTGCCTCGGCGGCGACGAGCGGTACGGCTCGGTGCTGCTGGGGACTTCGGGTACCGGCGCGGTCGAGGCAATGATGGGCGCGGCTCGTGACCCCGTTCTCATCATCGAGAACGGGCGCTACTCCAGACGGCTTACTGCGATCGCGGCCGCCCAAGGACACGAGGTTCGGAGCCTGCATGTGGAGGACTTCGATTTGATCGACGAAGCGACGGTCGGTCGGGCACTGGCGGCGTCGCCTCGGCCCAGGACGCTGGCTCTGGTGCATTGCGAGACCACGACCGGGGTGCTCGCACCGCTCCAAGGCATCTGCGGCCTCGCGGCGGGGCTGGGTGTCAACACCATGGTGGACGCCGTGGGCAGCGTCGGTGCGCATAGTCCCGGCCTTGGGCAGACTGGTCCCGACTGGCTGGCAGCGGGCAGTGGAAAGGGCACCGAGGCGATTCCGGGGCTGTCATTCGTCGTGGCCCGAAGGAGTCTTCTCGCCGACGCGGAACCGGGACGCGCCGGGTACCTTCTAGATGTCGGCAGAAACTGGAAAGCCCAGGAGGCTGGCGCGGCAGCGCACACCCTGCCGATCCCGCTGGTTGTCGCCCTCAACGAGGCCCTGCGGCGCTGGGAGTCGGAGACACCCGCGGCTCGCGAGCGGCGGTACACGAGGACTGCGACAGCCCTGCGGAAGGGGCTTCAAGAGCACGGTTTCGAGATTGTTCCGTTGCACGAGGAGGCCCGCTCCAACGTTGTCATCCCCGTCGTCCTTCCTCTGGGGGTCGACTTCGCGCAGGTCCAAGCGGAACTCGTGGAGCGCGACATGGAGGTCTACTACTCGGAGGACGCCCAGGCCCGAGGCTACTTCGTCTTGGCACACATCGGTGGGGTTGATCCGGACGCGTTCGAAGAATTCCTGCGCGCGCTCACCACGAGTTGTCGAGCGCAACTCACTCCCGCCCTTCCCCAAGGAGGTGAGTGTCGTGCATAGTGCATGGCGCGAAGCACCATGTCCCGCTACGGTGCTCACAAAGATCCTTGATGGTCCCACCGTCGCCAAGGTCGTGGGCGTTTACGACGGGCTGACCGCGCTCGTCGCGTCCCGCTATCCCTTTGATGCCCTGTGGCTCAGCGGGCTCGGCGTGTCCGCCGCCCTCGGCCTCCCCGACGCCAGCATCGCGTCCTCTTCCGACTTTCTCGCCGCCGCGCGCACTGTATGCCGCGCCACGCACCTACCGGTCGTCGTTGACGCCGACACTGGGTTCGGAGACGTGAACACCGTTTTGCACGTCATGGCCGAGTACGAGCGGGCCCGGGTGGCAGCCGTATGCATCGAGGACAAGGCCTTTCCTAAGCGCAACAGCTTCACCGACGGCCAGGAACTGGCCGATCCGGCGCAGTTCGCTGCCACGCTCCAAGCCGCCTCCGCTTGCCGCGGCCCACGGTCGCCCCTGCTGATTGCTAGGGTCGAATCGCTTGTCGCAGGTGCCGGTCTCGACGACGCCCTCGACCGCGCCACGCTGTACGTGCGCGCCGGGGCGGATGCGGTGCTCGTGCACTCGCGAGCGAGCGAACCCGATGAGGTACTGGCGTTTGGAAGACGCTTTCGCCGTGCGGACCGCCGCACGCCGCTCGTGGCGGTGCCCACTACTTATCCCCACGTTCGCCAGCAGTTACTCCACGAATCCGGGTACCGGGCCGTCATCTACGCCAACCACCTGCTCCGTGGCTTCGTGTCAACCGCAGACAGACTACTCGAGGAACTCGCTGGATCCGACGATGCCGGACACCTCGAGCGGCGGCTGGAGCCGGTGTCGGCGGTGCTGAATCTGATGGGCTCTGATGCCGTCACAGCGCATGACCGCACGCACCGCCGCCGGTCTGAGGAGAACAGGAGCTGGGTGCAGAGTAGGTCGAAGACCTCTGAGATGGAGCCAATGCCGTGACCCAGATGAATGAGCTCAAGACCGTGGCTACCGCGACGGCACACTTCGCCATGGCGCGCAACTTCCATGTGGGGGGCAGTCTTTCACCCGTTGAATTCCTCACCGCGCTCTACTTCAGTGGGGATCACCACCTTGATGTCACGTGGCGCGGCCGAGCTGATCGCGATAAGTACATCCATTCCAAGGGCCACACCGCTGCCGCCCTATGGTTCTCCCTGTGGCTACACGGCTACCTCGGAGACCTGAGCCTCACCGACCTCTCTCGGTTTGGCAGCTTCGGTCATCGCTTACCGCGAATCCCGCAGCGAGACATCGCGGCCGGTATCGAGATGACCACTGGGTCGCTCGGACAAGGACTGTCGTTTGGTCTCGGGCTCGCGCTTGCCGACCGCCGGGCGCACCGCCCGAGCCACACGTTCGTGCTGCTGGGGGATGCCGAGTGCAACGAGGGCCAGGTCTGGGAAGCGGCCCAGACGGCTGTCCGACTGGGGCTGGCCAACGTGACTGTCGTGATCGACGGTAACGGCTTTGGCAGCCACATGACTACCGACCGGGATCTCTTGACGTCGATGTGGGAGGGCTTTGGATGGGCGGCGAAGGAGGTCGACGGCCACGACCTGGAGGCGGTCTGTGCCGCCCTAGCGGCGGTCAGGACATCCGCTGGACCCAACGCCCTAGTCCTGCGGACAGAGAAGGGGCATGGACTCCACCCGCCCTTCGCAGGGACCCCGAACGCCGGCGGAGCGGTCGCACCGCAGTTCCGGCCGACATTCTCGCTCACCGACGAAGTCGCGTCGGCCCTGACTGTCGTGGGGCGGCGTTTTCCAAGTGCTCGATCAGCTCGAATGAGCGTTCCCCACCTAACGCCAACTCCTAGTCGTCGGTCGCCGACCTTGGTGTGGGATCCGGCCTTGCACCGCCGGGGCGACGTTGTCAATACCAAGTCATTCGCGCAGGAGTTGGTTCGACTCGTGAAGCCCGACAGTGACCTCCTCGTCGCCTCGCCAGATGCAATACGGAACTCTGGCTTGCTCCCGCTCCTTGAGCGGGACGGCACCTGGACATGGGACAACCCTTCGAGCGTGGTGCTCGAGCATGCGATCGCTGAACAGGACCTCGCCTCGCTCGCGGCGGGTGCGACCTCGATCGGGTTGCGGGCGGTTGTCTTCCTCATGGAGGGATTCGTCTGGCGGATGCTCGACTCATTGCGCCAATCGATCTGCTTCCCCGCCCTGCCGGTGATCGTCGTAGGGACGTCGGCCGGCGTGGGTGAGGATCTCGGCCCCATGGCGCAGTCCGATAGTTGCTTCGCCGCCTTGTCGTCGATGCATGGATGGACCATCTTCGAGGCGTATGACATCAACGAGGCCAAGGTTCTGTTCAACGAGGCCTTGGCCGCGACAGGTCCCACGTACCTTCGCCTGCCCACCGAGCCGATGCCGGTGCACGCGGACTTGGATGACGTTCTAGCGCGCGACACCGCCATCGGGGCGTGGGTGATGGTCGACCACGACAAACCTGACCTGGTCCTCCTCACAGCTGGCTCAATGGTCCCAACGGCACTGATAGCGGCGAGCGAATTAAAAGATCGCGACGGGCTGTCCGCCCGAGTCCTCAACGTGTTCTCAGTCACGCGCCTCGCGGCCGCGTCGCAATCCACAATCTCCACCCTATTGCCCCCCGGGGTTCCCGCCATGAGCCTTCACAACGCTCCGCCGCACATCCTCGGCTCATTCGTCCCGAGGGGGTCGCCGACGTTTGGCCTCTCAGGGTATGGGTACTGCGGCGGACCGCCCTCCCGACTGTACGAGGCATCTGGGTTGGGCGTCCTGGATGTCCTGAGCGCTGCCCGAGAGATCACAGACGATCGAGCCTGCCGGGCACGCCCGGCCGCCACGGGGAGCAGTACCGATGGCTGAGTATCGACCCTTCAACCTTGAGGACCGCACCCGGGAGGTCTTCGACGCTCATCATCGCGCGCAAGCTGCCAACGAGAGGATCTTCAGGCGGCTGGTCTCGCTGGTGTCCGAGGAGTATTTCGGTGTCGACGCCGGATACTTCGAGGGGCGATCGGTCGCCGACGTTGGATGCGGTTCGAACGCGAACGCCAGTGTGGCGTTCCTGCAGCTGGGTGCTGCGCACGTCCACTCGGTCGACCTCGGCGTGGAGTGGATGGACTGCGCCACGGAGCGGCTGGCGCCGTTCGGATCTCGATCCACCCTAGGCACGGAGGACGTCCACCGGCTCACCATGGCTACCGGTTCCTTTGACTTCGTGCACTGTGCTGGCGTCCTTCATCACGTGCGAGATCCGACGACAGGATTCGGCGAGTTGGCTCGGGTCACCCGACCAGGCGGCTACACCTACATCAGCGTCATGGGTACCTGCGATGGCGTCATCTATCGGGTCATTAACGGCCTTCGCGATCGGTATGAGGCCGATCCGTCGTTCCGGACGGCGGTGGACGGGCTCACCATTGATCATCTGCGCACGGCGATCAGTTGGCTTCTCGATTCGAAGGAACGCCACGAGCCTTCCACTCAAGCGGAACGGGACGTCCTCCTCAGTCTCGTCGACGAAGATCTCGTACTCACTATTAAGGACAGGCTCCAGGCACCCACCTACCACGGGTTCGCGATCGTCGAATCCCTCGCCCGTTCGTGGTTCACGGCAGTTGGATATCAGGACGTGCGCCGTCTCACCAGATATGTCTACGGCCTGGAGAACGTGCGCCGATTCCTTGCCCCGCTGTACCTCGAGTACACGCATCCGTTGGCCCGACTGCTCTTCGGTGACGGCTACGTTCAGCTCATCGGGCGCCAGCCAACTGGCGATCAGACCACACCGTGCACGTCTGCGGAGCAGACATGAGCCGCAGAACACGCCCGCCGTGTACGTCTCGGGATCGCCCAAAGCGCCGGTATGCACCGGCAAAGCTACGGGGCGAGTTTCGTGAAGGAGGTGAGGCGCGAAGTGATTGATCGAGACGGGCGGTCGGCGTCGGAGCCTGTGGAGGCTCGCGGGAGGCCGTTGAGCCCGATGCCCCGTTTCAGGTGGTGTCGAACCGAAGCCGATTACGCCCGTGCGTGCGCGGCACGAGCCCCAGCGTCGGTGGAGCCCCTGCCAGTGCTACTGCGCCCCGGTGCTGGACCGCCACTCGGGAAGCGCGACCACCTCTCATCGACCCGGTCAGGCCCGTTTGACGCCGAGCCTCATCCGACCCGCTGCGCACTGGTTGTCGCCGTCGATGGTCCGAGCACGCTCGCGGCACGGATGCTCGCCACACAGCTAGATATCCCCCTTACCGTGGTCGCCCATGGCGATTCTGGCGTCAAGGCGACCCGTCAGGCTGTTCTAGATGCCGAAGGCCCTGTCCTAGTGGTTCTTCTGCGGCAAGACGCTGGCGACTCACTGCTCTTGGGCCTGCTCACGGACCTCGAGCAGGCACTGGCTGGTTCATTACCTTGGGACAAGGTGCCCCAGTTCACACTCCTCACCGCCCGGGATCTTCCCGCGCTCAGTTGGGTAGCGGCCAAGGCTTGCCTGTCCTTGGAACCCGCGGAACGCAAGCGACTCGTGCATCTGTTGCCGGACAAGCACCACTGTGCGAGTAGGGAGCTCGAGCTCAGCGTGTCGACTGGGCCGGTCGTTGCGCAGCGCACAGTCGACGGCGTGGCCGTCCCCAGCACTCTCCTGCAGTACGCACAAGCCGTCGCGGTGCAGACGCACGGGTCGGACGCGTGCGCCCGAGGCGGCGATGGAGCAGTTCTGTGCGGGCTCCACGGACACGGCGCCGCCAGTCGCCTCGACAGGCCAGGGGCACTCGCATGCGGGCAAGGCCTGCCCTGCCCTCGTGGGCCCCGGCCCACGCCGCTGTCCCAGAGCCAGGCCGACTTGTTGATGGTCACGTCATGCAACGGGCTGCGGCTCCTTGACAGCAACACTCAACCGGACTTCAACCTCGGACTTGCCTTCCTGGAGGGCAGTGGTCGGGCATACGTGGCTAGCGTCACTTCAGGAATGGGCACCGATGCGACGACGGCCGCCTTCCTCGCGGCACTCGCAAGCGGGCGAACACTGGCCGAGGCCACGATGATCCTCAACGCGTTCATTACATGCGCCGGCGTCGACCAACCGACGTACATTGCCGTAGGCCACCCCGATCATTGCGTGTCTGCCCCGCACACTAGCGACGGGGATCTACCTTGCTGGCTAAGCCCGGGCGTCGAGGAGACGGGCCGAGACATCACCATTTTCGGCAACGACCGCCACTTTGTGGAGTTTCGGATCGACAACCCTGCAATGCTCGACATGCTTGAGAACGGCCGCCTCGGCCTTGCCGTCGACCCCGCGGTGCCTGCGCCGAATCCCTCGCGGTTCTGGTTCGCCAGAGCCGAGGGTTCCCAGAATGACGGCCGACGAAGCGCCAGGGGCTTTGCCTACTCCTTCCCGCATCCGCTCGGCGAACTGACCCTGCATGGACGCGATGTCGACGAAGCGGTTTATGCACTCGACGGAGCACTGACCAGATCAACTCGGTGGCGCGATCTATGGGCCCAATGCCAGGAGGGCGCCAGCGCTGTCCCCGACCTGATCGGCGCTGTTGACGACATCGTCGCCGAGTCTCGCGCCGAGGCTCTGCGTATGCTGCCGAGCCTGCGTTACGACATAGACGCCTGGCCCATAATCGACACGCTAGTCAGCCGCATTCACGACGCCGGATCCACCATTCGGCGAGCACTCATGGACGATCTGCTGCCACAGCTGGCTGGCAGTTTCTATCTCACCAACGTCTTGATTGGTGAGTACGCTTACGCTGGCGCGACCGGCTGCGCTTGCCTGTACTGCGGACGACTCGCCTCCCGGAAGCGTTTCACCCATCCACTGCGCCACGAGGTCCGCTTCGTCGAAATCTGCCCCAGGTGTGGAATCGTCACAGACCGCCCGCATGATCCAGCCTTAGCGATCAGCATCGAAGCCCCTGAGCTTGTGGCTCGCGGAGACACGATCGACGCAGAGGTCTGCACGGCTGGGGGTCATGTTGGCGACGGGCTGGTCGGCGTCCGGCTGTCGACGCACGGGCTTACGGACCTGCCGCCCACTCCCGAACTGGCGGTACTGGCCGACACAACAACCACCACAACCGCCTTCAGTATTCCAGTGTCACAAGCGCTCCCGCCGCACGAGTACTCGCTGAAGGCGCTAGCGGCCGACGATACTGGACTGGCATTCGCACATAAGTTGATTTGGGTTAGATGAGTCAGGAAGACATTCCAGTTATCTATGGGAGCGCCAGCCACCAGCTCTTGTGGAACCGGACGGCGCGCACGTACCCGAGCAACAGCAGCATTCCTGCTCAGTTCCAGGCCCGCACGCGCGAGAGACCCAATGCCCTCGCGCTCGTGGACGGTACACGCCGGACAACGTACGCCGACCTCGACTCACACAGCGACGAGCTCGCCCAGCGTCTGCGGGATGAGGGAGTGCACAAGGAGGATGTCGTAGCCGTCTGCATGCCTCGCTCCGATACGCTCGTGCTCTGCGAGTTGGCTGTGCTCAAGGCCGGCGGCGCCTACCTCGTGCTGGATCCAGCAGATTCCGCAGCGCGGATACGGCGCCAGATGACATCCGCCGGGGCGACGGTCGTGGTGACCACGCTGCACAGGCCCATATTCCGCGCGCTGAGATCCACCACGGTATTCGTTAAGGACGCGTGGTCGTCGCCAGCCAGCAGCCCGACCGGTCGAGCTCTTCCACAGCTGGATGCCCGGCAGCTGGCGTACGTCAGCCTGACCTCCGGGTCACAGGGGGAACCAAAGGCAGTAATGGTAGAGCACCGCAGCGTCCTGAGGCTGCTCTTCGGCGTCGAATACGTTGAGCTCGGACCCGATCGTGTGCTGCTCCACGCAGCAGCGCCGCAGTTCGACGCGTCGACGTTCGAAGTGTGGGGGGCACTGGTGCGCGGCGGCACGTGCGTCGTCCACCGCGGTCGGGCGGCAGACTTGCAAAGCCTGGCCGCCGCGATCATAGGTCAAGCGGTGGACACTTTGTGGTTGACCTCGTCACTCTTCAACGTTGTCATTGACGAACAGCCTCACATGCTTCAAGGCCTCCGCCAACTGCTCATCGGAGGCGAGGTGGTGTCGCCACGACACGTCTATCTCGCCCAGTCCATGCTGCCGCACACAAGGATCGTCAACGGGTATGGGCCAACGGAGACAACGACTTTCGCCTGCTGCCACACGTTGACACAACGGGTGGATCCCTCGAGAAGTGTCCCCATTGGGCGGCCGATTTCAAATACCACGGCTTATGTCCTGCGCGCCGACGGAAGCCTGGCGGACGTTGGCGAGCCGGGCGAGCTATTCATCGGTGGTGATGGCGTGGCCAGAGGCTATCGTGGTCACCCCGAACTTACGGCACGTAGCTTTGTTTCTGATCCGCGTGCCGAGCGCCGTGACGGAGTTATGTACGCGTCCGGCGACTTGGCGAGGTGGTTGCCGGAAGGTCTACTAGAGTTCCTTGGTCGGCGCGACTCCCAGGTAAAGATCCGCGGCCACCGCGCCGAACCAGCTGACATCGAGGTAGCCCTCCGACAGGTCGCGGGGGTCCGCGATGCCGCCGTTCTCGCGGTGCACGATCGACCCATGGGTCCACGACTGGTGGCTTATGTCGTGGTCGAGAAGGGGCGACGTGTCGCGGCGGACGACGTTCGGTCCGCCGTGAGAGATTGGCTCCCGGATGCCTTGATCCCCGCCACCCTCATCAAGGTCGAGGCACTTCCGCTGACCCTTAGCGGAAAACTTGATCGCTCTGCGCTGCCCCACCCCGGCCGGGAGCGCCCCTCGGTGTCGGCGGAATTTGAGCAGCCGGGTACCCCTACAGAGCGGCTTGTGATCGCGGAGATGGTGGCGACGCTCGGGATCGACAGCATCGGTGTGATGGACGACTTCTTCGAACTCGGCGGTGACTCCTTGATGGCTGCCGCATTGCTGGCGAGACTGTCGCGCGGAGGCATCGACCTTGACGCGCGTGCGATCTTCGACCATCCAACGGCACGAGGACTTGCGGCCTTGGCGGCTGGCGGTGAACCATCGCGTCGGAACGCTCCCGTGCCGAGGCGCAGCGGCGGAGGTCTTGAATCGCATCGTTTGTCCCCCGCTCAGCAGTCCATCCTAGGTGCCATCGTGGCCCACCCAGAATCTGCGACGGCATTCACGATTAGCACGGAAGTCGAGCTGAGAGAGGCGATTGATCCCGGCGTACTAGACCAGGCATTCAGAGTTGTCCAGAACCGACAGGAGGCTCTGCGGACGGTTATGGAACGTGGCCGCTCTGGCTGGCGCGCCCGTGTATTGCCGTCGCTCAGCAGACCGGTCCCCATCGACGTGGTCAATCTCCCCGACATCTGGCCCGCATCTGCCCCCTCGGCAGCACCTGCCGCATCGACGGACAACGGAGTCCACATTCCGGATCCGTTGCCCATCGGACTAGACGAGAGACCCCTATTCCGCGCATCGCTGTTCAATCGCCCTGACCAACGCCCCGTTCTGCGGATCGACGCGCACCACGTAGTGTTCGACGGCTGGTCCGTTGGCCTCTTGCTTAGCGAGCTTGCCAGGGCCGAGTCGGCGATAACGCGACCCATGACGACCCCCGACGGCCCTCCACCGTTCCGGTACCGTGACTACGTCCGCTGGCGACAGGCTTGGCCGACACAGACGATCGTCGACGAGGAGCTCACTTTCTGGCAGCAACACCTCGCCGGCTTTAGGCAAGTCCGGTTTGGTCCAGATCTGGTGTACGACCCTCGTTCGCCACGCGACGGGGCGATGGTCGTCGCCATGTCACCGCCGGGCACGGCGGCGGCCCTGCGTCACCTCGCCGCCCGCTCAGGCACCACGCTGTTCGTTGTCATGGCTGCGGCGTATCTAGCCGTCCTCCGGGCATACTCCGGCCGCGAGGATCTACTCATCTCCGCGCCGGTGAGTGGACGCACGCGGCCAGAATTCGATGACGTGATCGGCTGCTTCTACAACAGCGTTTTCCTGCGCACAAATCTGTCTGGGGAGCCTTCGTTCATCCAACTGCTCGGGCGGGTGCGAGAGTCGACTCTTGCGGCCTTGGCGCACCAGCACACCCACATCAGCCAAGTCGCAGCCGCCATTGGCATTGACGGTGCCGACCGTTTCAAGTTCGCCCTGCAGGACCGCGGGTCGCTGCAGTTGACCCGGGCAATGTCCCCGTGGATTGACGCTGACTCCATCCGCGTGCACTCAGGTGCCGCCACTACGAGAGACTTACACCTGCAAGCGTGGGACCTAGGCGGCCGTTTACGACTGGTGATGCGGTACTCGCAGGAGCGTTTCGAGCCTCCTACGGCGGCACGCATTCTGGGACATTACGTCGACTTCCTGCGGCTAGCGGCGGGCTCCCCCGGAAGTCGGCTAGAAGCCCTGACCACGGGGATGGCTCTCGCATGAGCATTACCGCCGCATCCCTTCACTGACCGGCCCGTGCCGGAGTACTCTCAAAGTTGGAGGTGTTCCATGACACACTCGTCCGAATCGATCGAGCAGATCGTGAAGCAGGTTCCTGAAGAGCTACAGGACGTCGTCGCGCGCAAACTCGCCGTCGTGCAGCAGATCCGTGACCTGAAAGCCGAGAACCGAACTCTTAGGGATGAGATCCTGCGGAGTGGCAAGATCAACTCGACGGCGCTGGCTGTCTCAGTTGAATGCTGGTAGGCGGCAACCGTCGCCTAGCACGAAGGACCAAACGAGGACCTCCGGGAGGGCTTGCGTCGCAGCCGATGCTTGACGTCGACGACGTCATGACCGATCCGGCGTTCCGGAACGATCCTTACCCGTTCTGGGCGCAGCTGCGCGCGCGCCGCCCTGTTTGTCAAGCACGGACGGGGTTATGGCTCGTTACGCGATTTGGCGATGTCGAATCAGCGCTTCGAGACCCACGATTCTCCAGTAGCCAGGCCCGCTTTCCTACGCGCTTGCGCGTCCTCGGACAACTCAGTGCCGAGTCAATGGAGCGCGTCTTCGGCCGCTCCATGCTGCACCTGGACCCGCCCGAACATACCCGACTTCGTAGGGTCGTCAGCGGGTCCTTCAATCCGCGGCGGATCGAGCGGATGCGGCCTCTCGTGCGCCAACTGGCACATTACCTGATCGAGGAGGCGTCCGACGCGCGCGAGATGGACCTCATCACCGACTTCGCGTATCCCCTACCGGTCACGATCATCTTTGAGCGGTTCGGAATCCCGTTTCCCGACCGTCCCGCACTGGCACGCCTGATCAGACGCCACCGTGAAGCTCGTCTCGCACTCGTCCTGGAAAAGACTCGACGGTCCTCAGACCTCGGCAAGGATACGCAGGCGACGGTCTCGCCACCCGGCGGGTCCGTTCAAATCATGGAGCGCACCGCCGCAGAACTCCGCGACTATCTCGAGCACCTTATCCGCGTCCGTCAGCACACCCCTGGTGAAGACGTACTGACCGAGTTGCTCGACATCGCGTCGCGCTCTGAGCCGGGGAAGGACAAGATGAGCACTGCTGAGCTCGTCGGCACGGCGATGCTCTTGCTCATTGCGGGCCAGGAGACCACCATCAACCTCATCGGCAACGGAGTCCTGGCATTGATGCGTCACCCCAGGGCGTACGAGCGACTCAAGGATGACCGCTCTCTCGTTGGCAACGCCGTAGAGGAACTGCTTCGATACGACACACCGATCCAGGTCGTACCCAGGGTCGTGCGTGACCCACTCGACGTGGGAGGCCACCACTTGCCGGGTGACAGCGAGATTCTTCTCGTACTGGCGGCAGCCAACCGCGACCCGGACCGCTTCGACGACCCCGATGAGCTCGACATAACCCGACGCGAGAATCACCACCTAGCGCTCGGCGGAGGTCCTCACTACTGCCTCGGCGGGCACTTGGCTCGCTTGGAGGCGAGCGAGGCACTTCACGCCCTGCTGCATTATGCCCCGGGGTTGCGGCTGACCGACGGGGACCTGCAATGGCGGCCCAACCCGTTTCTGCGCGGGCTCGAGTCTCTTCCCGTCTGCTTTTGATTGGTCGCCACAACGACATCTCTCAGGTCTCGGTGCGCGGCTACCCGACCTGAGCGCCCTCCCGCCTACGGACCCGCACGGGGTAGCCGCGGCGTATGAATTGACTCCGGTGGGTCCACCGGGGTGCCAAGCACCAGGGATTCGCACGCGGACCAGCTCGTGCACGCCGCATGCCTCGGCACCGCCCGGTCGTCGGGGGTGGGTAGCCGGCCTGGTTCCGTCAGTGACAGTCCCGGCGGTTGCGTACGCCGCCGTGTGCGAGGTCGCCGGCCCGGAACTTGTCAAGGTGGTTGAGGCCAGTGGGAGTTACGCGGCGGTTTGTTGAACCGTCTTGTTTTGTTGGGTTTCTTGGGTGGTGGGTTGATCCAGGCTGCGTCGGGCAGGCTGAGAATGGCCGGTGTCGCGGTGGTGGTGAACCGTTCGGGTTCGCGGTCCGGGCTGCGGCCAGGGCGTGGTGGCGGCGTTGGTGGTTGCCGCGGCGAGGCCGTAGTGGACGTTGGCGGGGGTGTGCAGCCCGATGCCGGGGTGGTGGTGGTCATGGTTGTAGAACTGGGTGAACTCGTCGATGAAGGTCCTGGCGTGTTGCAGCGATCCGAACCGGTCGGGGAACACCGGCGCGTATTTGAGGGTCTTGAACCACGCCTCGGAGAACGGGTTGTCGTTGGACACGCGGGGTCGTGAGTGGGAGCGGTGACGCCGAGGTCGGCGAGCAGGGCCGCGACGGTTTTGGAGGTCATTGAGGTGCCCCGGTCGGCGTGCACGACCGGCTGGATCCCGTGGATCGTGAACGCCTCGCGCATCACTTCTTCCGCCAGGACGGCGGTTTCGGTGACATGGACGTGCGCGCCGACGATGTAGCGGGAGTAGATGTCGATCATGACGTAGGCGTCGTAGTAGATGCCCTTGGCCGGACCGGGCAGCACAAGGTGTTGTCCCAGGTGAACACCTGCCCCGGGCCGGTCGCGATCCGCTCGGGACGGGCCCGGGCCGGATGACGCGCCAGGCGCCGGCGGTCTTTCACCTGCGCGTTCGCGGCGAGGATCCGGTACATCGTGGACACCGAGCACAGATACTGCCCCCGCTCGAGCAGCACGGCATATACCTGCACCGGGGTCCGGTCGATGAACTCGGCGCCGTTCAAAACGGCCAGAACGTGGGCCTGTTCGCCCGGGGTGAGCTGGTTGGCCGGCGCGCCACCCGGGCTGTCACCAGCCCTACCGGCGGCGTGGGTCGCCCGGCGGTGGCCCGGGAGATGCCCGTCAGGCTCGCGGCGTCCCGGGTCGTGACGCCGGCCGCGGTCAGCTCCCGGAACCACCCATCAGCGCCGCCTGTACGACTGCTCGTCCGGCGCGCTCTCGGAGATGTCCTCCAAGAGCGCGTGTGCTTTTCCCATGATCTCCAACGCCACCTCGGTCCGAGCCAGCCGCCGCTCGGCCTTGGACAGCTGGGCCCGCAACCGAGCGATCTCGGCCTGCTCGACGCTGAGCCGCCCGCCCTTCGCGCCGGGCTCGCGCTCTTCCAGCACGCCACCGTCGCGCAGCTTGCGCCACTCGGTGATCTGCGACGAGTACAGGCCCTCACGCCGCAGATACCCGCCACCCCGCCCCGTCTTGGCAGGCCACCTCATACGCCGCCAGATGCCGAAGCTTCTCCGCCGGGGTGAACGTCCGTCGAGGTCTCGGACCACCAGCCCTCGGACCCGATTTACTCATCACACCATCATCGACTACCGGTGCAAGAACACAACTAGCCATCGTTGTTGATCATCCTGAATCTCGCCCTGCGGGCCGGGCATGGCAGTGGGTGCTGCGGATCACCGCGGACCTCGCGGGGTGGGCGGGAACACGGTGGCGTAGACGGTATGTGTCGTGTGCTGGGTCTGATGGAGGCTCTCAGTCCACGGAAGGATGAGAGTTATGGAGGCACCGAGGAAATACCCGGGCGAGCTTCGGGAGCAGGCAATCCGGCTGGCGGTCGATTTGCGCGTGACCTGGCTACGAAGGTCGGCGCTGTCAGGCGAGTCGGTGAGCAATTGGGTATCCATCCCGAGACGCTGCGCACGTGGGTCGCCCAGGCCGAGGTCGACGAGGGTAACCGTCCCGGCGTCACGAGCGCGGAGGCGCAGCGCATCGCCGAGGTCGAGCGCGAGAGCAAGAAGTTGCGCCGAGCCCATGAGATGTTGCGGACGGCTCTGCCGAGCCACCGTCCTGCGGCACCCAAGGCCGACCACACCCGCCGACCAAGCCCCAACGCGGCCGCCCCAACACCGCCGGGACCGGCGCCCCCACGCTGCCACTTGACAAACCAGCACCACATATCGGCTGAAGCGCGAGCAGCACCTTGCGGCACGGCCAAAGCGGCGGCGCCGCTCGACTCGACCCTGTTCAAGCCTCGCAGCACCAGCCTGGCACGCCTGGATGCGCTGCTGGAGACCCTAGGCTCGGATAGGCACGCCGCCTTCGGCGACCACTTGGGTATCGATCGCCACGAGCCAGGGTCACGAGCGTCGGGACAGCACCAAGCCGAGCGATCGCTCGCGAATGCGTTCTTCCATTGGCTGGTCGCACGAACACTCTGGGTGCTGTCGAACAGGCAGAGACCTTCAGCGTCAAACGTATACCACGACTAGCCCAAGATCTGCCCAAAAGCAGGTGAATCGTCGTAGGTTTGATGCACGCTCGGTTATGTGCGAACGACCGGTTGGCCGTCAGAGAACTGTGCACAGTCGTCGGCCTCGGCCTCGTGCGGGTAGCGTCGGCCAGGTTTGCTGCGAGCATCGGGCCTGTGGCCGTCAGCGGCGGCCTCTTCCCGAGGGAGACGTGTCGACGAGATAGCTGGCTATAACCTGTCTGCGGAGAGGTCAGACCAGAGACCCCACGAATCCCCCAAATCGTCGAACCAAGCCCGGCCGCGGGCCGGGATCTTCGCGGCGCTCGGTGACAAGGTGATAAGCCTGCAAGCGGTTCGTTCTAAAGGCGTGTGCGCCCCCCCAGAGGAAGATCTGAAATGTCCGGTAGGTCTCCTCGCCCCAACGGTCGACAATCTGGGTCCTCGCCGCTTCAAAACGCTCCGCCCAGCGAGTAATCGTCAACTCGTAGTCGTGGGTCTCGCGGGCCACGTCAATGATTTCGAATCCATGAAAGAGTTGTTCTCGGACCATGTCCGGCAACGAAAGGAATGAATGATGTCCCGTCCAGGTAAATTTCCGCGTGATGGGGCTGATTGCAAATTTCTCCTTTGTCGCAGAGGCATCAAGATACAACCTGCCGCCAGGTTTAAGAGCGTCCCACAGTGTTGAGCAAAAGCGGGTGTAATTAGGGATGTGTTCGATGACGCCGTAGATCACAGCATGGTCAAAGGGGGAGTTGGTCTTAAAGTCCAAAAAATCTCCTACCACCACCTCCGCGGGCAGATTCCTTTCCCGGATCAGGGATTCGATGTATGACCGCGAATCTTCGGCAAGAGTCACGGACGTCACATGGACCCCGCGCGCCCCGCAATAGTCTGCGACCCCACCCCAGCCTCCGCCGATGTCGAGGAGGCGCATTCCGGATTGCAATCCCAAGAAGTTCCACATGCTTTCGAGCTTGTGTTCCGCGGCTTCCTCGAGTGAGTCTCCGTCGGATTCAAAAAGGCAGTGTGAGTAGAATCGGTATCGCTTATCCACGAAGGTGAGGTAGAAGTCATCACCCAGGAGGTAGTGGGCGTCGATGGCCCGCTTGTTTGCACGCGTAGGCGAGCGGACCAACAATTCGTAGGCGAAACGCAGCATCTGGGACGGTCGCGTTCCGAATCGCATCGAATCACGCAGGCTAAGGACGGAGCTCATATCTCCGTCGAGATCGATCTCGCCGTGGATGTATGCGTTCCCGAGCGCCAACTCCGTGCATGGGAGTTTGAGTGCGCGTTCAGTCCTGAAGGTGACCGTGAAGGTCGGATCCTTGCTACCGACGCTCATGCGCTCTCCGTTTGGCAGGACAATGCAAAAGTCTGCGTCCACCTGCTTAAGCATTTCGATCACAGGGAGATTCCGATGCTGTCGATCCGGCCCAGATGCGGCCACTCGCGGTCGCGTTGCGCGCGTCACCATGGGGTCCTCCTTGGCTCGAGGTTGATATTCAGTTGCATCCAAACCCTGGCAATTCCGGTCGCTAGCGACGACAGTCGGGCTCAATGACACCTCCGATGATTCGGTCGAGGGCTTACCAGCGAGATGGCCAACTCGGTGCCTCTACGCGGTTCGATCAAGGTACAAAGCAGACGCTGTGCAGTTGTACTGCTGTAATAGGATTCCGATCCAAAGGATCCGTCTTAGCCCGTGTCAGAAACGAAGAGAGTCTGTGCCGAACTGCCGACGACGCCCTTCCGGTCGAATATCGTAGCTAACGCCGCGGCCCGCCTGCTGCGGCTGAAGTAGGAGCACGCCTGGAGGGCTACCCACTCATCACTGAGCTCTCGAATGAGTTGAACCGATAGGTCGACATTTCGAAAGTTGAACTTGATGGGATCAAGCACGGATGAGGCGCCACTTACGGAGTCAGCCGCGACCAGAACCCGCTGCATGGACGACGGGATTTCCCCGTGGACAAGAGGGACTTTCATGCGCAACCAGACTGTGGCCGGTCCTGGTTGGCGCCAGCCACCTTCCAAGAAACGCCAGTGGATTGCCGTCTGATATCCGATGCTGTGGGAGACGGTAAAGAAGGGTTCCTCAATGCCGCTCTCTGGACCCGGCAGCGGCCTGTGGACCGGATTCGCCTGATCGAGGGAAGCAATCTCTCCCTTTAATAAGCGCCAGCCTCTCGCGATCATTACCGGTGCGCCGTCTTCAGTTTCAAGGCGGGCGTCTACAAGATCGACCCTGGCCCCCGGCCGTATCAAGGTCGCCGTCGAGCGGACGGGCGCCACAGGGATCGGTCGAAGAATTTCGCAGGTTATCCTGCTGAGGTGCTTATCCTCACCTCCTGGGGTCGATTCAATCGCGCGTGCGAGCAGTCCGGCGGGCGGTCCGCCGTGCTGCAGCCTGGCGTCCCAGGGGCCGGCGGTTAGGGGGCTCGGGCGCAAGAAATCACCGTCGAGTGTGTAGAAGGCAAAGTACTGCCAAGGTCGCGTCACCGTTCTCGCCTCAGCTGATGGTGACCGGACAATGAGTCGGGTTCCACCCATCGCCCAAACCTCAGGCGCCAGCGGCGATCGTTCTCCCTAGGACGCGCCTGCGTAGCGGTTGAGACGATTTGCTCAAGCGTGCGGAACAGGCCGATTCTACCCAGCGTTGCGTCGGCCCAGCCGTTGACCAAGCAATAGTTGTTATCGTGTTCTCTTGAATGATGCTTCATGTGATGCTCAGGAGACAGGATTAAGTGTGCGAACTGAAGCGCTTTTATCGTGCGTCCAGGTTTAAATATGTGCCCGATCTTATGTAACTCCAAGGAGAACGCCAATTCGATCGAATAGGATGCGCCTGCAATCGCCAATGCAAATCGGACGTCGGATGGTAGGCCGGCACCTAGAATTGATGCAGCGATCGCTGGGCTTGCTCCCAGCAGGCCGAACCACGACATCAGGCCAAATTCCTGCTTTAACCCGTACCTAAAGATGCGTTGCGGGTAAATGTGGTGTTCGCGCACCAGTAGCACCATCCGTCGCACCGCACCACGCGTCTCGTCGAACCACGTGTCGAACATCCAGTGTAGAATTCCGCTCGCCAGGTCAGCCAAATAGGTGGCGGTGACGAGGGCGCACAATGCCCATGCCGTGTGTGTCCAGGACAAATCGGCGTAACGCAAGGCGTGGATCAGGCCAATGGCGCAAACGGCGGCATTTAGCAGACCGCCGACGATATGAGAGACAATCTCTCCTGGCCGGAACGGTGGCGGATCAAAGAGTTCCGCGCCTGGAGCCGACTCGTTCGGACCGACGAACTTGGGAGCGGCTCCGATCGGGACATCACTGTACATTTACCCCCGCCTCCCTATGTCTCCTCTTCACGGTAGCGGAATCTAGACATTTGTAAATGCTGGGGTCAGCCGATTCGCCATAGTGTTCGCCAGCTACACGGGCAGGCGCTGCCTGGCTGCAGGGCATCGGCGAAGTCGTGGTCGGCAGGCGAGGGGCTCGCAGCATCTTGCACTCGACGGTCGAGTTCTCATCGAGCACAACGCGGAATCCCTGCCAGTCAGCACGAACACGCGCACAGGTGTCTCGGCCGTCACGGTTGCCGTGCGCGGCATCTCGCCGACCGCAGCGATCTCACGCATGAAGTCGCGGCCATTCAGCGTCGCGAGAAGCCTACCCTTCCGGGTGACCGCACCTTCCCCTTGACGATCAGGCAGAACTCGCGGCCTATCTGGCCTTCCTCGCGCAGAACCTTGCCCGGCTGGACCTCCGGTCTTCGCAGACTCGCGCCAACTGGACCAACTCCTTGCTGGAGAGGCCGACGAAGAGGGCGCCCTTGAGCGCCTGCACTTTGATGTCCTGGCTGAACAGCCTCGTGGCGTGCATATCCTATTCGGGCACGTTCGCTGAGGCTAGCCGCGTCGAAGTCCTGGCAGACCTGGACGCCCTCGGTGAGAGCACCCGCTTGGTGGGCCGCGATTGATCGCCCACAGGATCTGACGACCTACGGATGGTCTGAATTGCAACCGCGCCATGGGCGTGGTCCTACGATCGCAGACCGATGATCCGGAGCGGTTGGTGTGTCGGAACGCACCACCGGTGCGGCCTGGAGGACAAACCCGGTGCGCCCACTCGTTGAACCATGCCTGCGATACCCCATCGCTCAGCACGCGGCATTCGTGATGCCCGACCGTGCATCGTGTTTCCGGACACCAGGAACTGGCTTCGTCCTCATGCTTGCCGACCTCACGCCGGCGAATCGTCCACGGGCCGCCTTTGAGGGCTCTTCACGATCGAGGGTGTAGTTGTGGTCTGAAGCCGCCGGTTCGAGTAGTGATCTGGCGATGTAGTTGATGAGGTTGCGGAAGCCGAGTGCTGAGCCGCGCCGCGGAGGTGTTTGAGTCGGCCGTTGATGGCTTCGGTGGGTCCGTTGCTGGTGCCGGGTCGGTCGAAGTAGGCGAGTACGTCGGCGGCGCGCTTGGTCAGGGTCCGCCCGAGCGTGATGAGCTCGACGAGTGCGGTGGGCACGCTGTGGCTGAGCGAGTCGATGAGCTGCTTCATCAGCGCCCGGCCATGGCTGCGGTCGGGTTCGCGGTAGGCGGCGATCATGCGGTGGTAGATCCTCCAGCTCGCTTCGACCTCGACGTGTTCATCGGCCGCGAACAGGTCGGCCAGCCGCTGGGCCTGCTTGGGGGTGAGTAGGTCGGCGCCGGTGTGCAGGGTCCGCCGAGCGGAGTAGAGCGGATCGTTCTTGCGGCCGCGGTGGCCGTGGGTGGCTTGCTGGACTCGTCGTCGGCACTCGTCGAGGGCATCGCCGGCCAGCCGCACCACGTGAATGGGATCCATGACCGCGACCGCGTCCGGGAACTCTTCGGCAGCAGGGGTCTTGAAGCCGGTGAAGCCGTCCATCGCGACCACCTCGACGCGCTCGCGCCAGGACTGTTCGCGTGCGGCGAGCCAGGTCTTGAAGACCTGTCTCGAGCGGCCCTCGACCATGTCCAGCAACCGTGCCGGCCCGGTCCCATCGCGGATCGGGGTGAGATCGATGATCACCGTGACGTACTTGTCGCCGCGACGGGTATGACGCCAGACATGCTCGTCGACCCTGATCACAGCCACGCCGTCGAACCGGCCGGGATCATCGATCAGCACGCGCTTGCCCTCGGCAAGAACCGCGTCGTTGGCGGTGTTCCACGCGACCCCGAGACCCTCGGCGACACGCGCGACGGTGAGGTGCTGGACGACGATGCCTTCCAGCGCCCACCGCAACCCACGCCGCGATAGCTTCGCCTACGGCTCGGCCGCGCGGCTGGTGTTGGCGCCACACGTGCCCACAACCACCGCACCGGTAGCGGCGCACCGTCACGTGCAGGGTCGTGGGACGCCAGCCCAGCGGCTCGTGTGCCAACCGCCGGACCACGCAGCCGCGCACTGTCCCTGCACAGCCACACCGCCGGCACCAGCCATCGGCATCGTCGGCGCCGACAACCCGGCACGCCAGCACCGCACGGTCGGGCTCGAGTCGCTGACCGACGGCTTCGAGGCCGAGCTCGTCCAAGCGGGCGAAAGTGGTCAGGTCAGGGCAGGCGAAGGTAACGCCAGACACGTCGAGGTCTTCCAGATGGGCGGTGTGAGAACTCCCATCATCGGAAGACCTCGACCTCTACCCGGCCACCGACGCGCCCACCCGCACTACACCCTCAACTGCGAAGAGCCCCTTTCAGTCTGAGGACGGCCCGGATGAGCTGTACTTCATCACTCCGGCCAGTCATCCCATCGGGAGTCACCGACCCACTGCGCCTTTGCCTCCGACCAGGGTTCAAGAAAGACTTCAACCTCATTCGGCGCGGTGGACGCGAAGGCGATCCCACGGACGCTCGGCTCCTCGTGGAGCCTGTCAACGAGTGCGATTTGCTCCGGATCAGGACCATCGTCAGTCCGTCAATCCGGACCGTCGCTCAGATGGCCGTCATCGAACGTGTTCATCTCGCCGGTCTGGTGACTGGCCCACTTCTCGCGAACGAACGCGATCGGGTGTCGCAGCGGCGAAGGAATCCCGCCCATGGTGTGAGCGTGCCACATCAGGGTTCTGCCGTGCCATCGGAGCGAACAAAGTCCTCTACGCCGCACCAATGACAGAGCGAGAGATGCAGATCCGGATCCCGCTGGACTCGTCATATCCGTCGTACATCGAGCCGATGCTCGATGAGTTCGCCGTTCGGTTGGACGGCGAGACGGAGTTCTGTGACGACCAGGAGGGCGAGGGCGACGAAGTCTGCTTCTACCTGTATGGGCCGAATCAGGACCGTCTGATCGAGGTAGCCCTAACAGCCCCGGCGAAATTCTCTCTCTTCGATGGTGCATACGCGGTCAAGACGGCACAGCGTCACGAGGCGACAGGCGAACGAGAGCGTGTCTCAACCTGACTCCCTGCCGCACGACCGAGTCGCGCGTCAGCTCGGCGAACTGGCCAACGTTCTGGAGCTGGATCAGGAGATCGTTTCGCGGGAGTTCGTAGAGGCTCTTGGTCGCTCGTCGCGCCGTGCCTTGCCGGATCGCCGTGTCGATCCCTTCGCTGGAACGGATTCCGCCGGCAGCAGGCCCGGCGCTGTAGGCCAACCGGTTCCGGTGGTCCTTGAGATCGCGATCCGGGTTCTTTGGAGCCTGGGCTGAACCGACCTTCGTAGTCATGACGGGTACCGAGGAAGCCATCTATCTCCTCGGCACAGGAGTGGGCGCCAGCGCCACATCAGCGTTCATCGCGGCGCTCCTCGAGGACATCACGGAGACGGCGCGCCAACTCGCGGCGGCAAACTCGGGCGGTCGACTCGAACCGCCACTGGCTCTGGTGCTGGACGAGATCGCGAACCTGTGCGCGGGCCCTCTCGCCTTCCACCGCGACCTCGACCTAGCCCTCCGCCGCCTCCGAGAATGGACCTCCCGCCTCGGCTGCTCCCGAACAGAACACCGCCCAGAGCCGTACGATTGGACCTTCGTTGCCCCGCTGGCTTTGAGCCACAACGGCAAGCCAGCAATCACGGAGAGCTGCTCGTTGATGGCATTCCTTGGCTAGACCGGGAAAGCTCGCCCGGCGTGATCGAGCATCCAGTTCCGACCCCGAGAGGACCACGTTCTCGCTGACGGTCGCCGTCGCGCGGGGTCTACGGCGGGCAATGGCCGGAACCAGCCTCTTTCCTGCGAGCTCGGTGACATCGTTCTAACAGAGCGCGGAGGTAACAGCATCGCAGTGACGCCCTCGGCGCGGCGCTCTGACTCACACCAGCCAGCGAACGAACAGAATGAGGCCGCCCACTAGGAGCAGTGAGCCTGTCAGGCCGGCGGCCCGGGCGGCGCTTTCGGCGTCCTCACGGTTGTGTCGCACGAGCGCAGCGACCAGCGAGCACGCGGCAGATATGAAGATGAGCACGACGACAACATTTCCGATCCAGGTTTCGATGTCTGCCTTGGAGGACGCGTACCAGAGGATCACCGATCGAGACGTACCTCCGGCCGCAGTCGAGGTGAACGCCAAGGATGCCAGTCCGAGGAGCATCAGTGCCAGGCCCACGGCGGTGGCACGACCGCCAGGCGCGGTCCACTCGGACAGCTGTCCGCGCTGATTCGGCTCTTTCGAATATCTGACGAATACGGTTCCCCGCAAGGTCGCCCAGGCCAACTGGAAGGTGAATGCGACGTAGAACATGGTGAGGACGAATCTGTGTAGGGGTCTGGCGTCGAGCTCGAGTTGGAGCACTGCCAACAGTCCGCCGAAAATGAGGACCTCGACGATAGTGACCACAGTCCACATCGTTCCTGTGCCACCCTCGCGGGCCGGCTCGTTCCGCGTTCCATTCATCGAGCCGTCTCTCAGGAGTTCGGTCGTCATGGGTGGTCCGGAGCCGTCAATCTCGCCTGTCTTACCGACACGCCGGAGCGCGGCGGCCCGCTCCTCAGGACTGGCGTGGGCGAGGCACGTCCGTCGTTTAGCCAGCCGGATGCCGATGCAGCCGGCCTGCTCGCAAGTCCTCCAGTAGACATCGATCGGCTGAGCCATTCGTCTTCCAAGCTCGCGCACACCCGATGGTCCATCTTGCAGTGCGGATCGAGCTATGACGACTGGTGGAACTGCATCTGTTCATCGGTGTTGAGAAACGATCGTTATCGGGAGCCGATGGACGGCCCTCGCCCGCCACGCGGTTGGAGTCATGGACGGTTCTGGGCGATGACGGCCCGGTGGTGCCGGTCGAGCGGTTTCTGGCCTATCTGACCGACATCGGGCGATCCCCCAAACACGGTGAAGGCCTACGCACATGATCTGAAGGCCTGGTTCGTCTTCCTGGCCACGCAACGGCTGGACTGGCGCGAGGTCCGTCTGGAGGATCTGGCCGAGTTCATCGCGTGGCTTCGGCGTCCGCCGGCGGCCGGAGCCGCGGTTGTGGCGGTGCTGCCGTCGGTGGAGCATCATTGCTCGGCGTCGACGGTGAATCGGAAGTTGTCGGCGCTGAGTGCGTTCTACCAGCACGCGGCCCGCAAGGGGTGGACCTCGGCGAACTGCTGACCTCCTGGCAGCCTGCCGGCCGGCGGGGTTCGGGATGGAAGCCGTTCCTGCATCACGTCAGCAAGGGGCAGCGGCAACCGCGGCGCACGATCGAGCTGACGGCGCCCCGCAAGCTCCCGCGTGTCCTCACGGTCGCGGAGACTCAGGCGATCCTCGACGCCTGCGAGCGGCTGCGGGATCGGTTCTTGTTCGCGCTGCTGTGGGACAGCGGCGTCCGGGTCGGCGAGGCGTTGGGCCTGCGGCACGCCGACATCGCCGCCGCCGAACGGGAGGTGACCATCGTCCCGCGGGCCAACGACAACGGCGCTCGCACGAAGTCTCGCGTGGCGCGGTCGATCCCGGTCGGCGCCGAGCTGGTCCGGCTCTACGCCGATTACCTGCACGGCGAGTACGGCGACCTCGATTCCGACTATGTCTTCGTCAACCTGTGGGGCCGGCCGCACGGACATCCGCTGGCCTATCCGGTTTCGATGAGTTCGATCCTGGTTTGGGGCCAGTTGAGGTTGTCGGCGACTTGCTTGCGAGTGAGGCCGGTTTCGCGGCGGAGGTCTCGGAGTGAGAGGCCTAGGTCGCGGCAGGCGGTGCTGCCGACGGGGGAAAGGGCGGCTCGGAGGGCGCGACGGGTGTTGGAGGGGTCGCGGAAGCCGCCGAGGACGTCGGCGAAGACGGGGTCGTCGAGGCGGATGCCGGCGGCGTGGCGGGTCCGCAGCATGGAGGCGGCCCAGTTGGGAAGGTGGAGGAGGCGTCGGCCGGCTTGGTGCGCTTGCGGATCAGGCCCTCAACCGTGACGCGGGCGATGGTGTCGGTGATCACTACGGTGCCGGCTTCGAGGTCGATTTGGGACCAGAGGACGGCGAGGGATTCGCCGATGCGAACGCCCGTGCCGAGCATGAAGGTGACCAGGTCGGGGAGGTCTGCTTGGACAGCGCGGTCGTCGGCGGCGAGGCTCTTGCGGAGGAGGGTGACTTCGTCGACGGTCAGAGTGCGGGGAGGGTTCTTGGCCTCGGCTTCGATGGCTTCGATCTCGCGGACTGGGTTGACGGAGATGGCTCCGTAGCGGACGGCGATCTTCATCATGCCGGAGAGGATGGCGCGGCAGGTCTTGGCGGTTGGTGCGCCGGCGCGTTCTTTGATCTTGGTGATCGCCGTGTCTATGCGTTGGGTGGTGGCTTCGCCGATGCGGAGTTCTGCGAGAGCGGGGCGGATGTGGTTCTTGATCGCGCGTCGGTATGTGTCGAGTGAAGTGGGGGATCGTTGCCCGCCAGCGATCCGCTCCTCGAACTTCTTCTCCCACAAGTCGACGAGGTGGGAGATCTTGTGCATTGCTGTGAGCTCGCCGGACTGGTTGGTCCTGGCGCGGTCCTGGAGCTTCGCGAGCAGGGCTCGTTCGGCCGCGGTCTTGGTTTTGCCGAACGCGGTCACGTCGCGGACGCGACCGTCGTGGTCGCGGAAGTTGGCCTTCGAGAGGTAGCTGACGGGCTTGCCCTTTCGTCGGTCTTCGCGACTCGAGTAGAGATGCTTCCCCAGGTGCCAACGGGTAGTGGTGACCTCGACATGTCATGCCTCCAACCAGTGGAGTGGTTGGATGCTCAACGCTGGCCGGGGCGGATAATCCGAGATTTCGGCAACGATGAGAGACGGTGTGATGTGACGCACAGTCACGATCAAACGAACGCTGAAGAGGCGACCTGATCGATAGCCGAGGAGGGATGGCGCCTGCTCACGCTCGGGCGCCACAGCGTCAAAGAGGGACGTAAAAGGGACGCTGCAGACACAACGAAGCCCAGGACACCGCTGTGACCTGGGCTGATGTGCGCCGCCAGGGACTCGAACCCCGAACCCGCTGAATTCCAACTGAAGGACGATCATCGTTGTCAGTGATGCTCGGAATCCCTTACAGGTAACGGATTCCGCGGCTCTTGTTGCGCGTAAGTTCTCATCGGCAACCATCCTCTCGCGCTGATTGAGGTGCGTAAAGAGGTGCGGAAGACCTCCGCCGGAACGTGCGGTCGGCTTGTCTGGCCGAAGCTGAGCGTGGGTTCCGCAGGGTCGCCGTTGGTGGCCGGTTACGACGCACGGCCATGGGTCTGCTCGAGACGGGGCGGGAACAGCTGTTGACGGAAGCACATGGGCGGCAGATCTGCAGTTAGGTGGGTCTGCAGATTTGCAGGCGCATCCAGCTCCATCGCTGCCACGCGGTGCCTGCTGACCGGATCTCGTCCGATCGTGTTGTTGTAGCCGAACGTGGCGGTGTTGTCGCGGTAACGCTTCAGCTCCACGCGGCGAGGATGTGATCGGGGGTGAGGTGGGTGATGTCTGGTGCGGTGCAGCCACTGCGAGTGACCGCGATGAGAGGTGTGTTGTCGGAGGCGCCTGGTAGTTGTGATCTGTGGTGGATGAGGCGTGCGAGGTCGCGGGAGTCGAATGGCTTGTTCTCGAGCCACTTGATCGATCCGACGGCCGTGATCTTCATGGCGATCGGTGCCCGGTCGGCGCCGACGATGTCGATCTCGGGGTCGTTGGTGCGGGTCCAGTAGCCACCGATCGCGTTTGTCTCCTCGGGGACGGATCCGTCGGTCAGGCGCCATAGGGCGTCGCGGATCACGGGCTCGATAGCTCGGCCGCGCCACGTCGTCCAGTTCGCACGAATCGTCTCCAGGACCCGGTCGCCTCGGCCGCGTTCGATCAGCGGGATTGCCGGGCTTACGAAGGACAGCCAGAAGCGCAGGTACGGATCATCGATCCGGTAGCGGGTCTCGCGGCTCGGCCGGGTGGACAGGGGTGTATCGGCGGCGACGATCCGGCGTGCTGTGAGCAGGTCCAGTGAGCGTTTGACCGCGCCTGGATTGAGGTCGCCGGACGTGCGTCCGATCAACGTGAATGTGCGCTCGCCGTGGCCGATGGTGGTCAGTACGCGGCGTGCCTGGGCTTCGGTGGGGAATTCGGCCGCGAGTGTGCGTTCTCCGCTGACGAGTAGGGCCGAGGTCGGTCGGTGTACTGCTTGCTCGAGGTAGTCCATCGGGCCTGCGCCTGAGGGCCATTCCTCGAGGATCAGCGGGAGGCCGCCGCTGATGAGGTAGGCGTCGAGTGCATCGGCTGGTGGTAGGTCGAGCATGCCGCCGACTTCGGCCGGATTGAGCGGAGGGACGACCAATTCGGTGCCGCGTTGGTAGAAGGGCCGGCCATAGGTGTTCAGCTGCTCCATCATCGCGAGGTCGGAGCCGATCAGGATCAACAGAACCGGAAGCTTGGACAGGGTCCGGTCGTAGGCCTTCTGCAGTGCGCCTTCGAAGGTGGGGTCTTCTTGCACGAGGTAGGGCATTTCGTCGATGACGACGATGCTGGGTCTGTCGGTCGGGAGCGCGGTGGTGAGCAGGCTCAGGGCCGCGTCCCACGTCTGCGGAACGGTGAAGTCCGCGTAGCGGGATGCTTCGGGTAGCGACGATGTGGCGACCTCGGCGCTGAAGGCGGCCAGATCTCCGTCCCGGGATCCGCCGACCGCGGTGAAGAAGACATGCGGGAGTCCGGCGCGTTCGAGGAACTCTTCCACGAGCCGGGATTTTCCGACTCGCCGGCGACCCCGGATGAGGACAGCGCCCCCCCGCCGCGTCCCGCGGCCGCGGGTGCTGACGGACCCGAGCAACTCGTCGAGGAGGCGGAGCTCGGTGTGCCGTCCGACGAAACCGTCCACTGTGAGCACCTCCGTCGAATACTTGCATGGATGATACTTTCATTGATGAAAGTTTCGCAAGTGATAGTCAAGGGTCGGAACTTTAACCACCTGCTACTCGGCAGATCCTTCGCGGTGAGTCATGGGAGAGGCGAAGGGCGAACTGGCTTAACTTTGGCCACCGGGCATCACCGGGCGACGTAGTAGCCCTTGTGGGTGTTGGCCTTGATGAAGTCCATGAGGATCTCGCGCGAGATGAACTTGCGGTTGCCGATCGCGACCCACTCGATGTCGCCTTGGTTAGTCATCTGGTAGAGCGTGGAGTAGCTGATACCGAGCGCCTTCGCGGCGTCCCTGATGCTGAGCAGCAGCGGTCCGTCAGCGGAGAGGTGCGTTGGTCCGATGACGGTTGTCTGCTCGGCTTCGACGACATCGACCTCTGACATGGTGGTCTTCCATGAGCCGAGATACCCGTACGGTCGCTCAAGCTCCGCCTGAATCTTCTCAGCGGCGTCTTCTTCGCTGGTGGCGCGTACGAAGCGCTCGGTGACCTGCACTCGAGTGACGACAACCTTGTAGCGCAAATACGTCTCCTTGATCGTCCGCTGCACCTGCTTGACAGCCGTCGATTTCTTGCGCGCTGCAACCCGCCGCATCTGACGAGCTGTTGATTCCGGGGCAGGTTCCTCTCGCCGGGCAAGCGCAGGAGGTTGCGCCGGGAGCGCTGCTGTGCCCGTCTCGGGTGGCTCTGGCCTAGGCATCGGGTGACCGTGGCTGAGGTAGAACTCGCCCGCTTCCGTGATTCCTGCCGTCCAGACCTTGTTCTTACGGCCGACACGGGCGAGGCCGCGGCTGGCCAGCGCGCGGGCGGTGTTCTTGTGGGTCTGATCGGGCCAGTCGCGCGGTGGGCAGCCCTGGCCAATCCACTTGAGTACTTCCACCTGACGATCAGTCAGCTTCGGCATCCGAACCACATGCAGTAGTCGACCACACCGTCGCACTCCGCCAGTTACTGACACAAACCCCACGGCGTCCCCGACACGGAATGTTCACCGGGCGCCTGCTGTAGTTGTCGAGCGCGGTCGACCAGCATGAATGCATGACGGAGACAGGCTCGCGAATCCAGACGCTGCCAGACGGTGTCCACGGCGACGGCGAACGGCTGTGGCGCGCGAAGAAGGGTGCGACGTCGACCTTCGAAGAGCACGTCGCGGCTAGAAGGCTGTTCATGGACCTTCATCGGGATGAGTTCTGGAATCCGTGGCGGTTAGAGGAACAGGCCGCCGAACTCGAACGTGCACAACAGATCATGGGGGAGTGGGAGCGCGCAGAACCGGGATTTCGCCGCCGGACCAAGCGCCAGATCGAGGCCGAGATACGACCTTGTCGGCAACCTCCGGCGGTAGCCGTCCCTCCCGGCAGGCGCGCTCCCGCCGGAGCAGCGCTGGACTGGACCGCTGTCGGCACCGCCGCGACCTTCTGTTCCGTCTACTTGACCATGCCGGTCCACGTCGAGGTGACCGGAGACATGGTCACCTCGACGGGCACGCGCATCGGATCGGAGCAACTGATGCTGATAGTGGCGCAGCGAGTGCAGGCGCGGGTGCTCGCAGCCCGAGCTTGATCGCCAGCCGGCGGTAGCGGTGGCTCAGCGAGCGTGGCCCGTACGGTGATCATGCGTCCGGCACGGAGCCGAGCTTCGCGTCGCGCGACGGGCCGCGGACGGACTCACCAACCGCGCCATCGCCCGTGAGCTCTCGCTGTCTCCGCACACGGTCGAGTCGCACCTGCGGCATGCCTTTCGCGGGCTCGACATCCGATCCTGGGTGGAGCTGACCTGCGTCGTCCTCACCTATGAACCATCGACCGGCGAATGATCGAGCCGCGAACTACGTGTTTCGGGGATCCTCGGTCGTGCGGTCGCGAGCGAGGATTGACGCACTGCCGAAACCGCGGCAGGCTCGGCCTTGGGGTGGAGGCGATGATCACAGCCGAGACGGTCGACCGTCTTCTGCGCTTCGACTCAGGCGGCATACCGGTTGTGTCGGTCTACGTCGGCGTGGACGAGGGCCCTGGGTCCCGTAGTGCCGTCCGGACGCGTCTGTCCTCACTGATGCACGACATCCGCCCGCTCACCCAGGACCGTTCGCTCGGACACGAGGCGCGGCTGTCGTTGCGGAACGACATCAACCGGATCGAAGACACGGTACGGGCGGACCTCGTGGTTCCAGGCACCCTGGTGACGTTCGCCTGCGGCGCCGCGGGAATGTTCGAGGAGCTCCGGTTGCCCCGGACGGTCAGGGATCGTGTCGTCGTCGACCTGACGCCGTGGGTGCGGCCGATGGTGGCCGTGCTCGACGAGTACCACAGGGCCTGCGTCGCCGCCGTCGACCGGGCGACGGCACGACTCTGGGAGCTCTACCTCGACGAGATGCATCCGGTCGGGAACGTTCGTGCGCGAACGTTGCGCAAACCGGACTTCGCGGGCTGGCACGGGCTGGTCGAGCATCGGGTGCGGAACAAGGCGGACACGTTGACCCGACGTCATTTCCACCAGGTCGCAACCGTGCTGGACGACCTGTTCCGTGCGGAGGGGTACGAACTCCTGATCGTCGGGGGGCATCGGGAGGACGTGCCCGGTTTCCTCGAGTTCCTCCCGAAGGCCATCCGGCCGAAGGTCGCCGGGACGTTCGACATCGACGAGGCGACCGGGAGGGAGGCTGAGATCCGGCGGACCGCCGAGGGCATCGTCGATCGCTACGAACGTGAGGAGGAGCGGCGGTTGGTCGCCGAAGTGATGGAGCGGGTGGCGGTCGGGGACGCGGCCGCGGCCGGTCTGGACCAATGCCTGTGGGCCGGCTCCGCGGCCGCCGTCCAGCTCCTGCTGGTGCAGGACGGCGCCACCGCGCCGGGAGTGGTCTGCGACGAGTCAGGGTGGCTGGCGACTGCGGGGGAGGCCTGCCCGCTGTGCGGCATGCGGACGCGACGGACACCCGACGTGATCGACGAGCTGGTGGAGGCGGTCATGGCGGCCGGCGGTTCGATCGAGCATGTTCTGGCGGACACGACATTGAAGCAGCACATGGTCGCCGCGTCGCTGCGCTTCCCACTGCCGCCGTTGCCGCGCGCGGGCTGAGCATGGTGGCGCGGCCGACGGACGTCGTACTGGTCGTCGAGAGAACTGATCCAGTGCCTACGCGGTCGCGGGATGACGCAGCCGGATGTGCTCGCGACGATGAAGTCACCCGGGCAATCCCGAGCGATCCCGAGCTAGGAGTGGAGTCATGGACCGGCACACTGTCGAACAGGAACTGGCGCCGCTGCTGGTCGATCTCGCGCTCACCGCGAAGCAGGCTCATTGGAATGTCAGTGGTCTGTGGTTCCGGCCACTTCATGCGCAGCTCGACGAGCTCGCCGACGATGTCCGCGGATGGTCTGACGACGTCGCCGAACGGCTGACGACGATCGGCGTCGCCGCGGACGCCCGTGTGGAGACCGTGGCGAAGACGACACCCGTCGGCAGCTTTCCCAGCGGCTTCGTCGAGAGCGCACGCAGGTGGCGCCGCTGATGGTCGAGCGGCTTACCGGGGTCGTCGAGAGCAACCAGGCCCGGATCGGACGCCTCGGCGCGGAGGACCTGGTCAGCCAGGACCTCGTCGTCGGAATCACCGCCCGGCTCGAGAAGCACAAGTGGATGTTCGCCGCCGAACGGCCCTAGCCATGCACGCGTCCATCCGGCTCGGCCGGATCGCCGGCATCCCCGTCTGCCTCGATCTCAGCGTGTTCGCCATCCTCGTCATCCTGGTGGCCGGGCTGGCCACTGGCCGTCTGCCCGCGGTCTTCCCCGGCCGCAGCGCCACGGCGTACCTGATTGCCGCGATCGTCGCCGCCGTGCTGTTCTACGCGTCCGTCCTGCGCACGAGTCGGCGCACGAGATCGTTGCTCGGCGCAACGGCGTCGAGGTGAACCGGATCACGCTATGGCGTTCGGCGGCGTGACCGAGTTCCGTTCTGAGCCACGGACGCCTGATCGTCTGGGGTGTGGTCTTCGGCGCAGTGTTCGGTGCCGTGTGGGGCCTCGTCGCGCACCCGCTGACCGGCGGTGACCGGGACTTCTCGTCGTGCGGCGCGACGGTGGCCACGACGTACGACCTGTACACCGCGCCGGAGTACGCCACGCAGGCCACCGAGCTGGTGGCACAGATCCCGGCGCGCACCTCGAACCGGTTGCACTACTTGTTCTGGTGATGCGCCCATCACGCCAGTCGGGCGACGGTGGGCGCCGTCCCAGTGGGAAGGACGCGGCATGACCGCCGAACCGAAAGTCGTCACGTGTCCGCGGTGCGGCCGGCGCAACCGGGTCGCACCGGCCGCGCAGGGTAAGCCGCGCCGCGGGAACTGCAAGCAGCCGCTGCCCTGGGTGGTCGATGCCGGCGACGACGACTTCGCCGAGATCGCCGACAGGTCCTCGGTGACGGTGCTGGTCGACCTGTGGGCGCCGTGGTGCGGGCCGTGCCGGATGGTCAGCCCGGTGCTGGAGCAACTGGTGGCCGAGAAGGCCGGCGAGCTGAAGCTGGTCAAGGTCAACGCCGACGACGCCCCCGCGGTGGCGCGGCGCTGCGAGGCACAGGCGATCCCGACCCTAGTGGTGCTGCGCGACGGCCAGGTCGTCGGGCGCCAGATCGGCGCCGCTCCGGCCAGCCTGCTGCGCCCCTGGCTGGACGAAGCAGTGGCCAAGCAGGAGGCGTCATGACCACCGTGCTCGATCCGCACCTGGCCATGGTCCGTCCTGTCGTACCGCGGACACCGCGGGGATGTGAGGAGTGCCTTCGGTCGCACAGCGCCTGGGTGCACCTGCGGCTGCGCCTGACGTGCGGGCACGTCGGTTGCTGCGACTCCCCGCCGATGCGGCACGCCCGTGCCCATGCGGCGTCGCACAGGCATCCGATCGTGCAGTCGTTCGAGCCGGGCGAGAACTGGCGTTGGAGCTACGCCCACGAGGCGTACGTGTGATGTCCGCGCCCGAGCAGCCCGAGCCTCTGGAGACCACCGACCTGTACGGCGCCTATCCCCGGCTCGACGATGCCTAGATCGCCGCGCTCGCTGCGGCGTACGACGGAGGCCGGGGAGGTACTGCAGCGGGCCGGCGACGTCACTTCCGATTTCCTGGTCGTTCTGGACGGACGGGTCGCGGTCGTGCAGGACCTCGGTCCGGCGGAACGGCCGACATGCGCGCGAACTCGTCGAGGCCGGCATGGCCGTGTACGACGAGCGGGACGACTGGAGCGAGCACCGCCCGACCGCCGCCGCGGAGAACGCGTTCATCGAGCAGCACGGGTTCTCCGAGTACGCGAAGTGGTACCTCGGCGTGGATGACGAGCAGGACGAGGACACCAAGGCGAGGTACAAGTTCCCGTACGGCGACTTCACGAAGGTCCACCGGTGCGGAGTGCTGTCGGCCGAGTCCCGTGCGGGCCAGTTCAAGCACACCGACATCGAGCTCGCGGCCGCACACCTGCACGGGATGCTCGAGCAGGTGTCGCGCTCGGGCCGGGCCGGGCGTGGTTGACCGCGGCTACACGTCTGCGTGATGACGCCGCGTTGTAGCCGGCGCACTATCACGACCATGAGCACCTGGCTGCGTCGCGCCGTACGGACACCGCGTCCGCCGCAGTTCGGCGGGCGGCCCGGTTACACCGACCCCGGGACGGACCGGCCACGGACCACCAAGTTGTTCTGGCTGTTGTTCGTGGGACTGCTGACGCTGAACTGGATCATCGCCGCCGCGCTGCAGGGCGGTCCGACTCGGACCACGGTGTCCTACACCTTCTTCCGCGATCAGGTACAGGCGCACAACGTCGTCGAGATCACCTCGACCGGTGACTCGATCGACGGCCGTTTCCGCACCGCCGTGCGGTACCCGCCCTCGGACCAGAACGCCAGGCCGGTGCAGTGGTTCACGACCGAGCGGCCGGCCTTCGCCGACGACGGGCTGATGCAGCTGCTGCTCCGCAACGGAGTCAACGTCAACGCGCGTCCGCCGGACCACGTGCCGTTGTGGCAGCAGCTCGTCTACGGCTTCGGGCCGACCATCCTGTTCGTCGCGCTGCTGGCGTGGCTCTACCGCCGAGGTGGCGCCGGCGCGTTCGGCGGCATGCTTCGCTCGCGGGCCAAGCTGTACCGGCCCGATCAGGGTCCGCGCACGACCTTCGCGGACGTGGCCGGGATCGACGAGGTCAAGGCGGAGGTCCAGGAGATCGTCGACTTCCTCAAGAATCCGGATCGCTACCGCCGGCTGGGCGCCGCCATCCCCAAGGGCGTCCTACTGAGCGGGCCGCCCGGCACCGGCAAGACCCTGCTGGCCCGGGCCGTGGCCGGCGAGGCGGGCGTGCCGTTCTTCTTCGTGTCCGCGTCGGAGTTCATCGAGATGATCGTCGGCGTCGGGGCCGGTCGCGTCCGCGACCTGTTCGACCATGCGAAGAAGTCGGCACCCGCGATCGTGTTCATCGACGAGCTGGACGCAGTCGGACGGGCGCGCGGCGGCGCGGTCGCGATGAGCGGCCACGACGAGCGCGAGCAGACGCTGAACCAGATCCTCACCGAGATGGACGGCTTCACCGGTGCCGAAGGAGTCGTCGTGCTGGCCGCCACCAACCGGCCCGAGGTCCTGGACCCGGCGCTGCTACGGCCGGGCCGGTTCGACCGGCGGATCATGGTCAACCCGCCGGACCACGCCGGCCGCGAGCAGATCCTCAAGGTGCACACCCGGTCAGTCGCACTCGCCGACAACGTGGACCTCGCCGAGCTGGCCGCGGCGACGCCGGGCATGGTCGGCGCCGACCTGCGAAACCTCGTCAACGAGGCGGCCCTGCTGGCCGCTCGGCGCAACCACGACCGCGTCACCCGCGCGGACTTCAACGACGCGCTCGAGAAGATGGTCCTCGGCACCGCCCGCAAGATCACGATGTCGCCGGACGACCGGCGGCGTACCGCCTATCACGAGGGCGGGCACGCGCTGCTCGGCATGCTCACCACCGGTGCCGACCCGGTCCGCAAGGTCTCGATCATCCCGCGTGGGAAAGCGCTCGGCGTCACGTTCCAGTCGCCGAGCGAGGACCGGTACGGGTACATGTCGACGTACCTGCGCGGGCGCATCACCGGGGCGCTCGGCGGCCGGGCGGCCGAGGAGCTGGTCTTCGGCGACGTGAGCACCGGCGCCGAGTCCGACCTCGAACAGGCCACCGCGATCGCCCGCCAGATGGTCGGCCGCTGGGGCATGTCCAAGGCGATCGGACCGGTGACCGTGCTGGCGCGTCCGGACCAGGAGCAGTTCCCCGGCCTCGACGGCAACGGTCCCGCACCCGACACCCGGTCGCTGGTCGACCGGGAGGTACGCCGGATCCTCGACGAGTGCGACGAACGAGCCCGCAACACCCTGGGCGAACACCGGACCAACCTCGACCGGCTGGCCCAGGCGCTGCTGGACAAGGAGACCCTCGACGCCGAGGAGGCCTACGCGGCCGCGGGCATAGCGCCGGCGTCCAGCCCGCAGGACGAGGACCTACGAGACCGCAGTGAGGAGAGGGTATGACAGTCAGGGCAGTGTCCCGGTTCGAGCGCTTCTTCCGCGCCACCGGGGCACTCGACGTCGACAAGGATGACCTGAAGCGTCACAGCTACTTCATCACCGAGAAGGTCTATGACCTGCTAGTGATGGGCAAGGCGACGGCGAAGGCGAACGGGCGCGATATCATCGAGCCGCAGGATCTGCCTGTGACCAAGGGCCTGCAGGAGAGCGTCCATGCCTTCCGGGCGCTGGACGAGGACATCGAGCTGCAGCCGGTGCTGGCGCAGCTCGCGACGTGGCCGCCGCTCGACGTCACGGTGAGCGAGCTGGACGCGGATGGCGCGAGCAAGATCTTCCGCCTGATCGAGGCGCTCGAGGACTGCGACGTACAGAACGTTTATGCCAACTTCGACGTCTCCGACGAGGTCATGGAGCAGGTGGGCCGACCGGGCCCGTCGCTTCCTCCACGGGCGGCGAGCGGCGCAGCACGAGGATTGCTACTGCCATCGCGAGGATGAGCCCGATCAGGATGAGCAGCTCGATGCCTTGCGGGTTCCACCGGAACGACCGCTCGGCCTCGGCCGTCACGAGTAGGAGGCGGCGGACTCCTGCGATCAGTCCGACGACGAGGAAGGGCTCGGCCTGAAGATGTCGTTCGGTGATCGTGATCCGCACGGTATGCAGTAGCTCGGCCACGATGAACAGGACGAGTGTCTTGTCGAGGATCGACAAGACCAGATCCAGCGCGCTGTACGGGCCTCTCAGGGCCACCACAACGCTGTCGATCACGTCGATCAGCAACACCAGTGCCAGGACGGACAACAACACCGCGACCACCACGTGAACGAGGTCCTCGATCGTCCGGAGGGAGCGGACGACTTGGGCGATCAGGCCGCTGCGATGGGCACGCATCAGGTTCCTGGGCGGGCCGGCCACCGATCGGCGCCGCGTGCTGGGGTGTTGGGACTGGTGAGGCTGGCCAGTTGCATGGTTCTGCTCACATCGCTGGGGGAGACGATGCCGACTACGGCATCGTTCTCGTCTGTGACGATGGCGCGCCCGTCGGCGCATCCGGCCATCCTCGGCAGCAAGTCCGCCAATGGTTCATCGGGTCGGGCGGTCGGTACCTCGTCCGGTCGGCAGGCGATGTCGCGGAGTTTGGTGCTGGCCCGGCGGTCCACTGGGACGGCGCGGACCCGGTTGGGGGTGACGAGACCGATGAGCCGGCCGGCCGGATCGGTCAGCGGGTAGCTGGAGAACGGGTGTGCGAAGGCGATGCGGCGGATGAACTCGTCCACGGTCTGTTCCGGATCGGAGACGACCGGATTCGGCGTCATGACATGGCCGACCACGATGCCGCGGAGCAGGGAACCGAGCCGGGCATGCTGCTCTTCGGCTGCCGCGGCGTTGACGACGAACAGCCCGATCAGTACGAGCCACAGCCCGGAGAAGCCAGAACCGTAGGCGACCTGAAAGAATCCGAGGCCGACCAGGACGTAGCCGAAGATGCGTCCGGCGCGACCTGCGGCGAAGGCCGCGCGCTGCTGGTCTCGCCAGATCATCCACAGTACGGCGCGCAGCACTCTTCCTCCGTCGAGGGGTGCCGCGGGGATGAGGTTGAAGATGGCCAGCACGACGTTGACCGAGGTAGCCGAGGACGGCGACGGGCAGGCCGCCCCCGCCGGCGAGCGAGAGGCCGACCGCCAGGGCGCCGTAGATGAGGCCCAGGAGCAGGCTTGTCAATGGTCCCACCGCCGCGATGCGCAGATCGGCGTCGGGCGAGCGGGGATTTCCCTTGAGTTGGGCGACGCCACCGAGCAGCCAGAGCCTGATGCTCTCGACCTGGATACCGTTGCGGCGAGCGAGGACCGCGTGTGCCACCTCGTGGGCGAGCACCGACGCCAGGAACAGGATGGCCGCGGCCACCGCGGCGGCCAGGTAGGCGACGGTGCTTCTGCCGGGCAGGACGGCGGGGAGGCGGCCGGACGCGAGGCTGAGAACCAGGATCGCGACGATCAAGATCGCACTGACGTCGACCTGAACCCGCACGCCAGCGATTCGACCAAGAGGCAGGGACGATTTCAGCAAGTGATCATCCGACCGGACGTATGGAATGGCACCCAGCCAATGAGCGCGGACACCAGGCTGTGTCTGTACCCAGTGGAGAGCATTGGACGTGGCTTGGCTTGGACAGGGCAGACTGGTTCAACTTGGCCGGAGAGGCGAAGGCGCGAAGTCCTGAGGGCCGCAATCTGCTGCTATGACAGGGGCTATCCCTGGGTCGCGGTTCGAGTCCGGCCCGCGCGACACCACTCGCCCTGCACCAGCTGCTGGTATTAGCGGTCAGGAGCATCGCTGTGCTTTACCGCTATGGGTGCAGAAGCACTTTGGTGTAGCCCTCGACGCGTTTGTCGAACTTCTCGTAAGCGGTGGGTGCCTGATCGAGGGGCAGCTCGTGGGAGACGACGAAGCTCGGCGTTGCGCGGCCGGTGATGATGAGATCGCGGAGTTGCCGGTTGTAGCGCTTCACGTTGCATTGCCCGGTGCCGATGCGCAGGCCCTTCTCGAAGAGCTTGCCGACGGCCACCAGGAGCATCCCTTGCTTCGCGGCTTCGTCCGGCGCGCCGGGGTCGGCCGGTACGTAGAGCCCCGGCACTCCGATCCTTCCGGTCGCTCGAACGGACCGGATGAGCGAGTTGAGGACCACGGCGGGCTCCTCGCGGTCCCCGGTGGAGGTCTGGGCCTGGTAGCCGACGGCGTCGACCCCCTTGTCGGTGCCCTCGCCGTTCGTGTGCTGCTTGATCTGTTCGACCGCGTCGGCCTGCTGGAAATTGATCGGGATGGCTCCGATGTCTTGAGCCTTCTGCAGCCGTTCGGGTACCCGGTCGACGACCAGGACCATGGAGGCGCCCCGGAGCAGCGCGGAGTAGGCGGCCATCAGGCCGACCGGTCCGCCGCCGTAGACGGCGACGCTCTCGCCCGGGGAGACCGCGGCCAGCTCGCAACCGTGGTAGCCGGTCGGGAAGATGTCGGCGAGCAGTACGAAGTCGGCCTCGTGCTCGGTGCCCGCGGGCAGCTTCAGGCAGTTGAAGTCGGCGTAGGGGACACGCAGGTACTCCGCCTGGCCACCCTTGTATGGGCCCATGGCCACGTAGCCGTATGCTCCGCCGGCGAATCCGGGGTTCACGGTCAGGCAGTATCCGGTATAGCCGTCGATACAGTTCTTGCAGAAGCCGCAGGCGACGTTGAACGGCATCACGACACGATCGCCGTGCGTGAGCGAGGTGACCCCGGACCCGACCTGCTCGACGATGCCCAGGTTCTCGTGCCCGAAGACGATGCCGGGCTCGGCCGCGGTCCGCCCCTCGTACATGTGCAGATCCGAACCGCAGATCGCGCTCGTCGTGATCCGTACGATCACGTCACTCGGGTGCTCAATCCGCGGATCCTCCACCTCTTCGACCGCTACCTGGAACGGTGCTTTGTAGACAACAGCCTTCATGTCAGTCAACTCCCATCCTCGATGCAGACCTCTGATTCGACGCGCGGCTGTCTGCTCCGGGACCGGTCCCGAGCGAAAGTCCGACTCCGCAGCGTGTAGGAGCGGCGGAATCGCTCGCAGCCAGCATGCGCTGCACAAAGTAGACTGGCGGGAAGCCTCGAGTGTCATCCCTCATGTGGCTAGTGTCATCCCCCCAAACAGGTGAGGAGCAGCGGATGTCGCGGCGGATCGGGACCTTGCTCGTTTCCGTCCCAGGCCTGTCAGGTGTCGTGTACCCCCCGGGGACCAGTGTCCTGATTACGGGCCGTGGGGCGAGTGTGGATGCGTTCGTCGGCAGTGACTGGCTGCCGTTGGCATGGTGGGAGTTCGCCGAGGGCGGATCCGAGCCAGGCCAGTGACCGCCGGGCGGTAGACCAACGGGCCCCTTGGACTTGCCGCAGCCGTAGATCTCAGGCGCTAGGATTTCGCGCCTTCGCCTCTCTGGCCGCGGGCGGTCGAAGACAAATCTCAAAGCCTGGCCGCGCTCTCCGTTGCCAATCCAAGCAGCAACCTCGCACAGCTTCACGATGGGCGGTTTTTCTGGCTCACCGCTGAGTCCCGTCCGCCCGCTGCTCCTCACGCCCGGCAGTTCCGCGACCAGGCCTCGGAGCCCGACAAGGCAGCTGGTAGTGCCGTCTCATTTGTGGCGACAATGTCGTTAGGAGGTCAGTGTTTCCCGCTGGGCGTACGGGGCGACTCGTAGTCGCCTATGTCAGCCATGATGGACTTCGAGGCACCGAGCTGCGCCACCGGTGCCCAGCCGCCGAGACGTTCGTGCTGCTGGCCGACCCCTATCGAGCTGCCCACCCGGCCCAGCCTGTTCCTGTTCGAGGTGCGGCGCAGTGGGCGGGGACCGCTGCTGGTGGTCTGGCCCGGCGCGACTCCTTCTATGGGGAGGACTGGCCGTGGCCGGCAGCACAGGGTACGGCCGTCGACGCGCTGGGTCGGGCCCAATCGGTCGGGTTGCTCGACGGCCGGGTGCAGCTTTAGGTGTGGCTCACCCCCTGTTTATCGCTGCCGACTGTCGCGGACCTCGCGACCTTGCCTGGCAACAGCCCCGGCTCATCGGCTTTCCGCCCGCGACCAGCGGCGGCACCCAGCGGGGCTGCGGAGCGATGTCTAGCAGGGTGTTCGCCTTGTGGTTCAGCCGTCTCTGTCGGACAAGAGTCGCGCAAGTATCCGCGCGCTGTGAGCCGCGTAGCCGCGGTGGACGTTGGTGAAAATCAGGTGTACGGGTCTGCCGTGCTCATGCAGCGCCCTGATCCGCGGCACCCATTCGGCGAGTTCCTCGGGCCGGTACTCATACGTGTGGCGCTGCACCGGCCTCACGCCGCGCGCTTCCCACCGCTCGGTATTGCGCCCGTGGAAGCGCACCACTGCGACGTCGGACGTGGCGGCTGCGACCGGGGGGACTGAGCTGGGGAAACCCTGTGGTTCATCGACACACACGTAGGTCAGGCCGTGTCGGGTGAGGAAGTCAAGCGTGCCCTGGCAGTGGTCGTCATCCATCCAGCGGCTTTGCCGGAACTCGACGCCGACCTGCACGTCCGGCAACTGCTCCGACACCCACTCGAGGTAGCCGTAGGACGCCCGGGACGGGTACACGTACCGCGGCAACTGGAACAGCACGATTCCGAGGTGCCCCCCGGTCCGCAGCGGTTCGACTGACGCGGCGAAGCGACGCAATGCCTGCGCCACGAGCTCACGCGGCAGGTCGCGGGCATACACCCGTGGCTTGCCGGCCTGCTCGGGCGGAAGCGCCTCCCGCAGGTCGCGCCATAGCGTTGATGGTGGCGTCGGGTGGTGTGTCAGCAGGCGGAACGCCTTCACGTCAAACACGAATCCGGGCGGGGTCCGCGCCGCCCAGAGAGCGGCCGTGCGTTGTGCGAGCGGGTGGTAGAACGTGGAGTCAACCTCGGTCAGGGGGTAGCACTCGGCGTAATACCGCAACCGCTGCTCCGCGGTGACCACGTCCGGCGGATACAGCTCGCCACTCTCAACCAGCGACGGCTCCGTCCATGCCGCGATACCGAGGCTCAGACCGCTCTCCGCCAACGACCGGATGATGGAGGCCTTTGCCGCCGCGCCGGACTGTGCACGCGCATGTGACGCCACACCTCTACCATGCTCCCTCGGAAGGCTCGCGTGAACCTGGGCTTGAGACGCCTTCTACGGTTCTGATATGGAGTGCTTGGGTGTCAAGGGCATGGCGAGGCGCCGCTGGGTTTGGGTTCCCAGTCGGCGCCTCGTTGCTACACAGGCTCGCTGAGGGATTGAGGTTCATCAACGACAACTTGCTCGGGCACCGCGGTCCTCCAGAGCATGGAGAACTGGATTGATCTGACGATCGAATGCAGGCCGAATGGAAGCCTGACGGTGTCCGGCGAAGTCGTGGACCGGCTCGGCGTAGGGAATCGGTTGGCGTTCGAACTGCACGACCTCGATCAGACGTACCTACCAGCTTGGCTTTCTCAGCTAACGGAGATCGAAGGAGTCTTCCCGATCGTTGGCCGGCCCTGACCAGCACCTGCTCAACGTCCTCAACTCTGCAGTTCAGGACGTTCCGTGTCTGCGGCATCAGAGTGCGCTGGACTCACAGTCAGCACGTGACGTGAAGTACTGCGTGGACCTCACGCTTGTTGAGGTCTGCGATCAGGTGGCATGCGTCTTCTGTGGGGATGGCGGTGAGGTCCACGTGCCGCCGCCCGGCCTCCTTGGTGACCTCGGGCATGATCGGCAGCGAGCCGTAGACCCCGGTGCCGATGATCAGCCGGCTTCCACCCCAGGGGAGTTCCTCCTCGGCAGACAGTGGTGTGTGCCCGAACTCGCCTCGGTACGGCTTCGAAGGCCCCTTCTTCCGTTTCCGGATCCGGCCACCCTCGATGACGATGTCGTGGTCGTACTCTCGCCCCTCAACCTCGATGGAGCCGAACCCGCGTAGTCGCACCTTCATTGGGTGACCTCCTGGAGCTTCACCGACCGGCGGCACCGGCGCTGCGCGCTCCACACTCCAGACTTCCACGCGGGCGACGACCCCGCCAGAACCCAGGATCGACAGCAAGTACCCACTAGATCGTTTCCGTGTGGCCCTTGCGGGATGGCGCAGCGATTAACTCTGACCGCGGCTATACGGGCGCTCCGCCCCCGACGGCGGCATGAGCGACCCTCGGCTTCCGCGACCGCGACGGCGTGTGCATCTCAACCTTCGCCTTCGTCCTCCCACCCAAGCTCGGCGTAGGTCGGTAAATCCCGCTCGTCTCGGCTGGTGTACAGTCCCCAGCCCATGTGCTCGTAGTACAAAGTCATCGCCTGGAAGTGGCTTTCGGCCTCCAGGCTCCACGTCAGGCGAGCGGATGGCGAAAGCAATGAGCGGGCTGCTTCCCCTCTCGGGCCGGCGAGGCATAACGTCAGCGAGTATCCGGCATCGTCATCAGGGTCCTCCCACAACTCATGAAGCACCTGCGGAGCATACGTCGAGCCGTGATCGCTCGTCGGCATGAGCGCGCGGAATGCGGCAAATCCGGACGCATCGAGTTCCGAGATTTCGCGGGTCTGGCGCGGCTGGTGACGGTGCCTAGTGGTCAGAGGAATCGGCACGATCGGGGCGCTGTTGGGTGGTTAGGCCGACTGGGTTGGAGTGACCCGGCTGATCGGGGCTCTGCGTCGCGTGAACGTTGCCGGCGATCGAACGGAGAACCTCCGCTGCTCGGGCCGACCAGCCGTTGACCAGAGCCCACGCGTAGGCGTCGTTGGCGCCTGGACACCGTCCAGTAGCCCTGAGCTGAGCGACGATTCTGGCGCGCTCTGCTCGTCGCCTTGGCAGCCCGTCGGGGTCTGCCTCGATCACACCCTGAATCGCGCGCAGACCGGCGACTGCGACCGCGTCGACGGCATCGGGGTGTGCCGTGACCGGTGGTACTGCACCTAGGGGGCGCGGTCGTGCAGCGAGCCGCCAACCATCGACAGACTTGAGCGTGGAGATGTGTTGACTTGCCAGAACGCACAAGGCCCGCGTCCGCGGATCCTCAGCGATCGTGCCGACGCTGTCCCGGCTGGGGTTGAGAGCGAGGACAGGTCCGCCGTCCCAGCCCAGTACTCCACGAGCGTACTTGTGGCTGGCCAGACGAACACCCCGGTCGTGGCGATAGCCGGCCAGGCCCGGGTGATCGAACAACAATGCGTAGACCAAGATTTGGCCACCAACCTCCAGTTGGCGCTGTTCAAGCCACGTCCACGCTGTCCGGAATCCATCAGAGTCGGTGGGTGGGAACGGCTCAACGACGAGCGCGGTGTCGTAGGCAGTGGCGTTGGTGGGCACCCAACATGATGACCCGAAGGCACCCGCTCTTGCCAGCTGACAGGGGTCCGGTCGCCGGCGTCGTGCATCCTAAAGGCCCGAAGGGACCTGGGCCACGTCTATGGGGCGGCACCGTCAGTGGCGAATCGCCGCACGCAGCAACGTCCTCAATTCGGCATGAGCGCGCTTTACCCTCGGCGGCAGTTGAGTGCGCCTTGAGCCCGCGGGTGCGTACTACTCGTCATCGAAGAAGACCGACCGGTCGAGGACCACGCCGAGCGGCTCCAGTTCGTCATGCGCGAAGCTATAGGTCGTTTCGCCGATGATGACCGCATACTCCCAGCCGCTCGGACCTTGCGCTCGTCCGAGGACAGCGCCGAGTCCAAGGGGCTTGTTGGGAACGACCCAGGTGCCCGGTCCACGGGTGCGCACCAGGGAGTAGAACGGCAAGGCATCGACGGTAGACACACAACGCAGTCTGCCAGGGCTGCCGCTTGTGCCGCCCCTGAATAGATCTGCTCGGATCTCGGCACGTTCGGACGTCCCGTAAGTGGAACGCCCACCGGCCATCTAGCAGCGAAGCCCCGTCCAGGCGTCGCTCTTCGATAACGATCCGCCTACCGGCGCCGCGGACATGAGACCCCGAATGCCCCGTTCAGGACACCGTCCGCGACGAGAACGCCAAGGTCACGGCAACGCCCGCAGCCGCAGCTCTAGATAACGATCGATTCTCAACACGATGTACTTCCCCGCAGCGCTGCTGGTTCCGTCTGTCATGGATGCGCAAGGCTCGGGTCAGCCGAGCGGGCGATGGAACGTCTACTACGTGGCGGCTTGGGCCGCGATCGCCGCTGTGGCCGTCACACTGATCTCTATTTGGATAGCCCATGCCGATGCACGTTCAGGCGCCGGAAACCCTGCACCGAATCCATCCGCGTCAATGTCGGCTCCAGCCACCCCAGATTCGTCGACATCGGAGCCGAGTGCTCCAGGTTCAAGCGCTACACCGGATGCCCCGTCGACAACGAGTGGAGGCGTGATCAGAGTGGCGGTGGAGATCGACTCCACTTACAAGGTGGGGCCGAACGCGGCGGGCGGTTGCCCAGATCACGCTCACCTGTTCTGCTTCCTCCTGAATACCACGGTCATGACGGACGAGGGCCGGCTGACCGAGGGCTGCTATCTCACCTGGAAGTTGTATCGGAGTGGCGTTAAGCAGGTCTTCGAGACAGGCAAGGTGGTCGGGTGTGACGGCATCTACGTCGGTGGGAATCTGTCAGTGCCGCGAGGACGCTACGTCATCCAGATGAGCGTTGCGACTGACTCTGGACTCAAAGGAAGCGGTTCCTACAAGTTCACCGTTGAGGACTACCCGTAGGAGTGGGGCCCGAACGTAAGGAGCTAGATAGCATTTAGTACTGGACACGCTGCGTATCAAGTTTCGGACGTATTGATAGTTCCGAAGCGCCGAACACGGCGAATGACCGAGCGGATCAGCTCGCGCTATCCGCGCGCATGCGCGGACGGGTTGTCCTTGCGAAAACCATTGGTGCCCGGCTCGCTCCGCTGATGGACTGACGTCCCACCGTGAGTCTGCCGCGTGACGGAGGTAGTGGTTGTGACGAATTATGACGTGCTTGCCGAGGTGTACGAATGGCTCATCTCAGATGCAAAGTTGCCTCCAGCCGAGTTCGCTGCGTCGTTCGATGACCTCCTCAGTCTCCTGCCGTCGAACGCTCACGTCCTCGACTGTTCGTGCGGAACCGGACAGTTGGCGGTTGGCCTCGCCGGTCGTGGCATGCAGGTTGTCGCAACTGACGCCAGCGAAGCGATGGTTCGTCGGACTGCAGAGTTGTCTGAGGAGTTCGGGGCATCCGTCCGGGCCGTGCGGGCGAACTGGGAAGAGTTGCCCGACCAATTCGAGGACGACATGTTCGACATGGTGTTCTGCGTTGGCAACTCGCTTCACCATGCCGCGGGCGCGACAGGCAGGGGTGCTGCTCTGGAGTCGATGTCACGCCTTCTGCGCCCTGGCGGGCGCTTGGTACTCACATCCCGCACTTGGGAACTCGTGAGGGCCAGAGGTTCCCGGCTCGACATCAGTGACCGACTCGTCCGCCGGAACGGTCGCGATGCCGTCGTGGTCTACCGCTGGGAGATTGCGCCGCATTGGGAGGAGGAGCACCACATCGAGATTGCGATCGCGCAAGTTGATGCGACTGGATTGGTTCTTGTCCGCTCAGAACTGCTGTCCTGCTGGCCCTACCGGTACGAGGAACTCGAAGTCGAGCTGCACCGGGTCGGACTCCGGACGGAAGTGAGCACGTTCGATCTTGAGGCCGAGAACTACATGGTGGTCGCGAGCAAGGTATAGACACCGGGCTCTCAGCCCCTGGCCGGACCGCGCGGTTGCTCGCAGGACGCTTGCGCCCTCTCATCGGTGCGGGTTCAGGCGGTCAACGCAACGCCTCGGACGAGGAGTCCTGCTGCGTGCATTACGGCGAGCGGACACGGCGGCCCGCGTAGCGCGCCCAGGGTTCTGCGGCCTTCTCAGCATGGAGGAACGCGACTTGGTGGCTGTACCCGAGGGCGTCGGCAACCAGCGACGGAGGGCACTCGAGGACGAGTTCGCCGATGGCTCGGTTGCGGGCGCCGAGGAGGTTCACGCCGAGGTCGCGGAGCCGGTCCATGACGGTGTTCGGATGCAGGTGGCGGCCGGCGAGGGTGCTCGGGAACATCCAAGGGCTGTCGGTTCCGGCGCCGGTACGAAGATTGGGACGCGTGGCGAGATACTCCCTAATGAGCGACGCGAACGGTTCGGGAACGTCAGTCGGGTGCGCCCCGAGCTTGATGCTCATGCCTGTCTCGCTGTCGTCGACGATGCGGGTCTGGAAGGTGACGACCTTGACCAGCGGCTGGGCGTAGAGCAGCAGGAGCATGCCGGCCACGCGGTAGGGGAGCGACTCACTTGTGCCGGTGAGGAGTTCGTGGATCCAGGCGAGCCGCTGGTCCTGGCTCAGCGAACGACTCGTCCTCGCCGCTCGATGCTGGATGGTGACCTCGGTGTTGAGGCGGGACTTCTTCGCGAGCACGAAGAAGGTCCGGATCGCGCTGCGCGTCGTCGGTCCGGTGGCCAGCCATTCGTCGACATCCTGCTGGGTACACGTGGCGGCTGTGCGCTGGTAGGTCTCGTGAAGCCACACGAGGAACTTCACCGTTTCGGTGATCTCCTGCTTCGCGGAGTGGACCGGGCCACGCGTTGCGGCGCCGGCTGCCGCTTTGGCGCGGATACGGCGTAGGTGGTGCCAGGTGGCGAAGTGCAGCACTGGTTGCCGCACCTCGTCAGGAAGTCCGTCGAGTTTCGCGTCGACCCACTGCTCGAAGCGGGGAAGGTAGGGGTCGCGCTGGGGGAGTAGGTCATGGTGCTGGAGCAGGGCCCGGAGATGTTCGGTGGGCTTGCCGGGGACCGTGTCGAGCCCCTCGTGAGTCACCGGAATGGTCCCGTCACCCAGGTCACGAAGGAGCGCTTGGACCTTGGGCGAGCGCTTCCAGACGAAGATCGACTCGGGCCGATCCGATGCACAGAGCGCCTCGATGAGTCCGACCATTGCGGGGTTGCTCGGTGCCCCGCCCCAGTAGCCCGTGGAGGTCATCCCGCAAGGCGCAGCGGGCGCAAAGCTGTCCGCGGTGGTGGCCGGCTTCGACGTCGCAGCGTTCGCAGTGGAAGTCGTAGGGGATGTCAGCGCAGGTCGAGCAGATGGGATGGCCGTCGGCGTTCGGCGGTCCCGGCAGCAGGCGGTCCTGGAGGCACTCTGGGCAGATGCCCCGGGTGTGGACGGCGTCGAAGTAGCAGATGTTGCAGAGCCTGCCTTCGGGCCAGCGGGCCGCAAGTCGAGGATCTGCTCGCGCTGCAGCTGCCGGTTCACTGACGTGCCTTGCTTGCTGGTCGACAGCGACGAGCGGAGGAACTCGCGGTCGCCGATGAGTTTGCTGAGCCGGTCGAGGAAGGCGGCGTCGGAGACACCGCCGCCGTAGATGCGGCGGTTGGCGGCGGACCAGAGTTTCTCCATGCCGCGCTCGCCCCAGCAGTCCACGTCTTGCGCCCATGACTGGAGGATCGTCATCAGGACGATGCCGCGGGAACCGTAGTGGCTCTAGAGGTCGGGGAGGTCTTTCCAGCGGCACACGTTCGCGCCTCGTCGAGGACGCCGATCATCGGGACGGGGAGGCGGCCACCGGGGCAGGTGGTGGCGTAGTCCTCGGCGGCTTTTGACGACGGCGAAGGTGAGCGCGGTGACGAGCGGTCGGCGTTGCCAGCGCCTTCGCGGGACAGGCTGTAGAGGGTGCCGCCGCGGCGTACGAACTGGTGCGGGTTGAACTCCGGCCACGTCGGCGCCGGAGGCGACGGTGCGGCCGAGGAACACTCCCGGGGCGTCGGCGATCACGCCGAGCCGTGCCGCGGTCGCGGTTACTGCGGTCCTCGAGGTGGGTTCGATGTCGCGGCCGCGGCCGAGGTGCTTCGCGGCGGGGTCGACTCGGGTCCGGCGGCGCCGTACCCGGGTCGCCAGCACCGCGACTGCTACGGCGAGCAGTACGACGGCCGCGGCGATGATTCCGGCGGAATACGTCGCTTCCCGCGGCCACGGGATCCTGCCGGCGGCCAGCTGCAGGAGCAGGTTGAGCGGGTTGTTCGGCACGGTGGCCGTCGTACCGGCCCAGGCTATGCCGAGCTTCAGCGAACCCCACGCGATCGCGACACCGAACACGACACCGATGAGGATGACGACGCCGATGTTTGTGGTGCGAGCAGGTTGTTGGTTCGCGTTCGCACTGCACCACGGTCAGGACACCTCCGCCTAGCCCGCGTCCGCGTCGGCTTGGAAGCCGTCATCGGTTCCGTCGCCGGGCCTTCGGCGAGGCCTGCCCCAATAGGCAGGTCGCTTGAGCTAGAGCGGGCGGAGGTCGGTGCCGGGGATCCAGGTGACGCGGCCGTCCTTGTCGCGGACGCGGCCGAGCCATTCGCCGTTGTCGCGGATCCAGACGTCGAGTTCGCCGTTCTGCCACTGGGCGCGCTGGACCGGCTGGGCCGGGTCCACTTTGCGGATGGCGTCGGCCGGTCGCGGGCCGTGCGCGTCGTACTGGACGTCGAGATCGCTGGCTATCCGGTGTGCCTCCGTCTCGTCGTCGATGTCTGTTGCCCGCCACCCGTTGACCGCGCCGTCCCAGACGCCGAATCTGTTCGATCCGTCGTCGGCCGGTCGCACCGTGAACCGCCCAAGCATGACCTCAGACCAGCGATAGTCGAACATAGGTTCCCTTAAGCTCAAATCCCGAACTTCAGTGTGTGACCTGGGGTTCTGCGTCCTGGACAGTGTTCGCGACGCCGGCCGCGGCTCGGATGGGGCGCCGACCCGGGCGACGCGCAGCTGGTGACAAGCCATCACCACTTCGGGGTGTGTGCCGCGATCAACCGGTGCCCAATTCGCACCAGCTCGGCGCGTACGGACGCCGGTTCGAGCACTTGCACGCCTTCACCGAGGTAGATCAACTCACAGGCCGCCTCATGGACCGAGCTGAAGGTCGCTGTGAACCGGCGTGCCGGTCCAGTTTTGCTGTCGATCGGGCGGAGTTGGGTGTCTTCCGACAGCGCCAAGGCGACTCGGCTGAGATCCTCTGGACGAACCTGGAACTCTACTTCGACGCGATTGCTGGAGCAGGGCACTCGGCGCCGGGTGACGTCCTCCCAGGCCCGGATGAGATCGAAGTCGTCGGGCCGCTCGACGGCTTCGGTGGTGACGTCGGCGTTCGTGGTCCAGGAAACGCGAAAGGTTCGCAGGCCCGCGTCTGCACCGGCAACGAGGTACCAAATAGCGCTCTTGGACACCAGACCGTACGGATGGACGCGATGCACGGCCGTTTCGGCTCCTGGTGGAGCGTAGGTGAGGTCTACCTGGACTCCGGCGATCACGGCGTCCCGCAACGGCACGAGCGTGGCGGGCGCGGGTTGCGCGGTACGGCCCCACCGAGTGGGGTCGATGTGGATGGCCTGCCGAGTACGGTCGGCCTGCTCGCGGGTGGTCGCTGGGAGGGCCTCGATCAGCTTGCGGACCGCTGAGGTGACCCCTTGTTCCAGCCCGAGGCCGGTCAGCAGTTCCGGTCCGGTCACCAGGAACAGCGCCTGCGCCTCCTGCGGGGTCAGCGCCGAAAGGTTGATCGCAGGACCGTCGAGCAACGCCCACCCACCCCGGCGGCCGCGTTCGGAATACAGCGGTAGACCGGAGAGCAGCAACGCGTCCAGATCGCGGCGGATCGTTCGCTCGGATACGTCGAGGCGCCGCGCCAGCTCGGGCGCGGTCATTCTTCGATGCGCTTGCAGCAGCAGCGCAATGGCCACCAGACGCTCGGCGCGCATGAACGCAAAATTAGCAGGGAAACAGGACACACGGTTGGCCGGTTTTGTTTCGTACGGTCTCACCATGTCCGAGCGATCCGGCCTGGACATCACCGCGGAGAGACGGGATTACCCATGACCACACAGGTGCTGACCGGACAGCAGATCGCTGCAGCCGACCTCGATGGCTGGACCTTGCTGCTGTCGTTTGGGCAAGGCGGCCTGGAAACACGAATCCACACCGAGAGCTTCACCCAAGGGCTGCGGATCGTGGAATCGATCGGGCAGGCTGCCGAAGCCCTTGGCCATCACGCAGACCTTGACCTGCGGCCCTTCCAGGTCGATGTCCGGCTGTCCAGCCGTGATGGCGGCGGCGTGACCGAAACCGACGTGACCCTGGCTCGTCAGATCACCGACATCGTCGCCGCCGCCGGCGCGGACCTCGAATGCAGCAGCCTCACCCGAATCGAACTCGGCCTGGACACACCGGCCTACGACAAAATCGCACCGTTCTGGGCAGCAGTGCTGGACTCCCACCACGTCATCGGCACCGAGGACTGGGGCGACGTCGGCGACCCCCGCACAGGACTGCCCATGATCTGGTTCCAGACCGCAGATGCTCGATCGACACAGCGAGTCTGGCATCCGCATCTGTGGGTCGACCCAGCTCAGGTGCGGCCCCGGATCGACGCGGCATTGGCCGCCGGCGGCACGCTCGTTAGCGACCAGGGCGCACCGGCGGCCTGGGTGCTGTCCGACCCCGACGGCAACCACCTCTACCTGTGCACCTGGCAACCCGGCGACAGCGCCCTGTGCGATTCGCAGTACCGACCCGGAGGAACCAATTGGTCGACCGAAGCTGACTCAGAGCGGCGACACTCAACGCGACCGGGCGTCGGTACACCGTAGGCCTGACGTGCCCGACTTCAGCGGCCAGGGTCCCGCGCGGCATCAGGTGAACCCCATGCGCTGGACCGCCCGCGAAGCGTCGACAACACCCCAGATAACGACCAGCTGTCACCGCGCCTACGCAGAGCGAGTCCGCTTCGGCTACATGGACGACATCGTTATGCAGGCTTAAGGGAACATATGTTCTAGTCGGGGGCCGGGTAGTTGAGCTCACGGATGTGATGTCTCAGGACATCGGTGACGGTTCTGTGTCAGGACATCGGTAACGGTTGGTGTCTCAGGACTTCGGTGACGTTCGCGATTTGTCGGTGTGCGGTCCGGGTGGCCAGCCGTTGCCGACGTAGGTGGTGCCGGGGGCGGGTCGGGTGTGCTCGATGAGGATCTCGCCTTCGAGGTCGGTGACGGTGATGTTGTCGCCGTCGGTGATGACGAGGACCTGCTGGAAGCCGCATTGGGCGCCGACCAGGTACTGGACCTTGTCCAGGTAGAACATGCCGGCGCTGGTCAGCTTCTTGACGACGGTGTCGGGGGGCAGATCAGCCGGCACGGGTGCGGGTCGGGGCCGGTGGGTGCGGGGGTGATGAGTGCGGGGGCGGGCGATCTGCTCACGGGTGGGGCGGGGAGCCTCGGCCTTCGCGGTGGCCGCCCAGGCGGTCAGGGGTGTGACGCGGCCTGGTAGGCCCTGATGGGGCCGTGGGTGTTGTAGATGTGGTCGAAGGCGTCGATCTGGGTCTGCAACTCGGTCAGATCGGCGGCCAGCGGCCGCTTGTCGAGGTAGCGGAACAGGGTCTGGTGGAAGCGTTCGTTCTTGCCCTGGGTGGTTGGCTTGTAGGGCTTGCCGGTGATCGGCTCGACGCCCAGGGCCATCACGTGGACGACGAGCTGACCCAGGAGTCCACGGCGCGACGGGTTGAGCGCGGACCCGTTGTCCGACAGCAGCCGTTGGGGCACGCCATGGGCGGCTGGGCCTTGTCGAAGACGACGATCGCCGCCTCGGCGGTCTCGCCCCACGCGACGTGGGAGGCGACCGCGCAGCGGGAGTGGTCGTCGATGAGCTGGAAGATCACGCACTTACGCCCACGGGTGAGCACGTACTCGGTGGCATCGAGCTGCCAGCAGGCATTCGGGGCCGCATACACGAACCGGCGCCATGCCGCCCTCGGCTTCTTCCTCGGCTCCAGCCGCGCCACGCCGGCCTCGCGGAAGATCCTGGCCAGCGACGCGACCGAAGGTACAACCTCCAAGCCCATCGCGCGCATCTTGTCGTGCACGCTGACCGGGCCACAGTCCAGCCCGGACTGCTCGAGTGCAGCACGGACCCCGATCGCCTGCCGCCTGACCTCATCGGCCAGCTTCGACGGGCTCGACTTCGGACGCCGAGACCTCGGCTCCAACGCCGCCGCGGGCCCGTCGGCGAGACTGCGTCGCCGGATCTCGTAGAACGTCTTACGCGAGATACCGTGCTCGGCACAGAACGTCGTCACCGCCCCGCGGGGCGCATCAGGCGGCCACTGCGTGATCGCGAGACGGACACGAGGATCAACAGGCTCGTTCTTCGACACCCGCGCAGTCGACCGGCCCCAGGCACCACCGACACCGCCGACTCACCGAAGTGTCACCACCAAGACCCGTCGCAATGTCACCGATGTCCTGGTACAGAACCGTCACCGATGTCCTGCGACATGACAAGTTGAGCTCATGGAAGGTCGGGGTCTTCGAAGGCTCGCTCCAGTGCCTCAGCGGGGCCGGGTTGGCGGCTCGGCGGCCTAGGTAGATGTCCTGGGTGATGGAGACCTTGGCTTGACCTAGCTGGTCGGCGATCTGGCGGGCGGTGTGGCCTTGTTCGTCGAGGGCGGTGGCGGTGGTTTGCGGAGGGCGTGGGACCGGATCCAGGCGAGCTTGTCGGACTCGGCGGGCTGCATGGCGTCGTGGAGTTGGGCGAGCAGGGGGTGATGGTTCTCGAGGCGGATGCCGTAGGTCGCGACGAGGGTGGCCATCTGCTGGTGGTCGACTTTGACGCGGCCGGTTTCGATGAGCTCGATCCTTGTTTGGGCCCAGTTGAGGTGATCGGCGACCTGCTTGCGGGACAGGCCGGTTTCGCGGCGGAGAGCTCGGAGGGAGAGGCCTAGGTCGCGGCGGGCGGTGCTGCCGACGGGGGAGAGGGCGGTGCGGAGGGAGAGGCGGACGTTGGTGGGGTCGCGGAAGCAGCCGATGGTGTCGGTGAAGATCGGGTCGTCGAGGCGGATGCCGGCGGCGTGTCGGCTGCGGAGGGCCGCGAGGACCCAGTTGGGGAGGTGGAGGCGGCGTTGGCCGGCTCGGGATTTGGTGCGTCTGCGGAGGAGTCCTTGGCCTTTGACTCTGACGATGGTGCTGGTGATCTCGACGGTGCCGGCTTCGAGGTCGACTTGGGGCCAGAGGACGGCGAGGGCTTCGCCGATTCGGACGCCGGTGCCGAGCATGAAGGTGACTAGGTCAGGGAGGTCGGCTTGGACGGCGCGCTCGTCGGTGGCGAGGTGTGTTTTGAGGAGCGTGACTTCTTCGCTGGTCAGGGAGCGGGGTGGGTTCTTGGCCTCGGCTTCGATGGCTTCGATCTCGCGGACCGGGTTGACGGAGATGGCTCCGTAGCGGACGGCGAGTTTCATCATGCCGGACAGGACGGCGCGGCAGGTCTTGGCTCGTGGGGCGCCGGCTCGTTCGGTGATCTTGGAGATTACGGTGTCGATGCGTTGAGTGGTGGCTTCGCCGATGCGGAGTTCGCCGAGGGCAGGGCGGATGTGGTTCTTGATCGCGCCTCGGTAGTTGTCCAGTGAGGTGGGCGAGCGTTTCCCGTCGGCGACCCATTGCTCGAACTTCGTTTCCCACAGGTCGATGAGGTGGGAGATCTTGTGCATCGCGGTGAGCTCGCCGGACTGGTTGGTCTTGGCGCGGTCCTGGAGCTTCTTGAGGAGGGCGCGCTCGGCTGCCGTCTTGTTCTTGCCGAACGCGGACACGAGGCGCACGTGGCCGTCGTGGTCGCGGAACTCGGCCTGCGACTTGTGGCTGATGGGCCTGCCGTTGTGGTCGGTCTTCGCTGCCCAGGTGGAGATCTGTCCCCAGGTTCCGATGGGCAGTGGTGGCCTCGGCATATCAAGCCTCCAACCTGTGTGATGGTTGGCTGCTTAACGCCCGCTCGGCCGCAGAATCCGGGAAATCGAGAAGGATGCGAAGCGATGTGATGTGATGCACAGTCACGATCAGATGAAGCCGGCCCGATCGGTCCAGCAGCCCAGATGTGCCGGGTCTTGGCGGATCAGCTCGGAGCGGACGGTCGGCAAACGAGTGCGTTTTGAGTGCGCTGAGGGCATGAAGAAACCCAGGACACCGATGTGACCTGGGCTTTTGTGCGCCGTGATTTGTAGGCCCCGTGGGACTCGAACCCACAACCCGCGGATTTCCACCTGAGGTTGATCACCGGTTGTCGATGATGAGCGAAAGCTCTTACTGGCAAGGGATTTGGGGGTGTCTCGTGCACATCGATTCTCATCGCTCACCATCCTCTCGCGCTGATTCAGGTGCGTAAAGAGGTGCGTCGCCAATCCTCCCAGAGCGGGTATGTGGGCGGTTCGTTGCTGATGATTCGAGACTGCCGGTCCATCGGACATCTCTGGGCGGTGACCAGTCCGGTGGTCGTCGACAACAAGACATCACCGACGGCTCGCCCGGCATTGGTGATTCTGCATGCTGATCTGGCTGGCGTGACGAGCTGCGTGCGTTGCCCGGAGCCACTACGAGTTCGATGGCGGGAAGAACTGTATCGGCCGTGCGCCCGGGCTTTCGTGAATGAGATGTCGACACCGAGCGGACCCAGCCCGTGCGGTGGGCCGATGTTCTCGAGCACGATGACCTGCTCGCCGGCCACGCTCTGGATGTCGGCATAGAACAGACCGACAACACTGTCCGGGAACTCTTCGCGCGCTGATCGGCCCACGGGGCGGTTCCCTGCCTAGGGTAAGGCGGACAGGGAACCGCCCGGGCTGTCAGGTGTCCTTCGGGTCGGGCTCGGTCTCGGTCTCGGTCGCGGCGTCTCCGGCGCGGCGGCGGGCCCGGATGTCGTGGTACTTGACGGTGTAGGTGAGTGGCCCGCACTCGACGGTGACGGACTTCTTGGACTGCTCAGGGTGCTGTTTGGCCTTCGTATGAGCACGGCCGCGCGGAAGCGCAGGCCCACGGCCGTGAGCTGGGCATTCCCGAACCTCAACTGGACTGGACGGACTGAGAGGACCGCGCGGGGTGGAGCAGTTGGCCAAGCAAGACGCTCGACCGGGCAGTCCATTCGCAACATGTGGCGTTGAGCGCGCATCATCTCAGTAGGTGCCTTTCCGGCGATGGTGGGTGGGGAACGGTTATGAAGCTTGAGTTGCGGCGTTTTGGCGCGCCGATGGTCAGCGGGGGGCGGAAGGTGGTGACGGCTCTTCTGGTTGTGCCGCTACTGATCGCCGGCGCTGTGGTGACCCTTCCCCCGGCGGACGCTGCCGAGACCGCGGTGGTGATTCCGGCGGGCTTCACGCCGGTGCCGATCGCAACCGGGCAGTCGGCCGCGAATCTGACGAACTTCGAGTTCCTGCCGGGCGAGCGGGTGCTGACGCTCGGGCGGGACGGCCGCCTGACCGTGGTGTCGGACGATGCGCCGCCGCGGACGCTCCTGATGATTCCGGATGTCTCGCACACGGGTGATCTCGGTGCGCTCGGTCTCACGCTGGCTCCGAATTACGCCAGGACGGGGCAGCTCTACCTGCAGTACGCCCAGACCACCGCGACCGGGAGCCGCGTGATGCGCGTCTCGCGCTGGACGGCTGCGCCGGTCGACAACCCGACCACGCTCGGCGGCGAACAGGTCCTGCTGGAGGCGCCGCTCACCAGCGTCTACCACGGCGGTGGGACGGTTCTGGTCGCGCCGGACGGCAAGCTGCTGATCAGCATCGGTGATAGCGCCGCGCCGCTCGCCTCCCCGAACCCCGATGCCTTGCGGGCGCAGAACCTGGACGGCCCCTACGGCAAGATCTTCAGGATCGATCCGGTCACCGGCGCCGGAGTACCTGGCAACCCCTACTACAACGCGGCATCTGCGTCGTCGTGGCGAAGCAGGGTCTACGCGTATGGCCTGCGCAACCCGTTCCGGATGTCGGTGGATCCGCGGAACGGGCAGGTACTCATCGGCGACGTCGGCTGGACTGCGTACGAGGAGATCAATCTGCTGGCCGCTGGTAAGAACTACGGCTGGCCCTGCTACGAGGGACCGGGCCGGCAGCCGGGATACGCCAACACCGCGCAGTGCCAGCAGGTCTACACGCAGTCGGTGCAGGGACCGCTGTGGAACTACGCGTCGCCCAACGTCCAGGCGGCGGTCACCGGCGGTACTTGGTACACGGGCACGTCCTACCCGGCTGCGTACCGGGACGCGTACTTCTTCGCGGACTACGCGCAGCAGAAGATCTGGACCATGATGATCGACGCGCAGGGCAAGATCACCAGGGCCCCCGAGGCCGCGGGCTTCGCCACCGGTATCGGCGGGCCGGTCGCGCTGAAGACCGGTCCGAACGGAGACGTGTACTACGCGGACATCCTCTCGTCCGACCTGGTCCGGCTGCGCTACTCGGCCGGGAACCGGGCGCCTGTTCCGCGCGCCGGCACCACCGTGAACCCGGACACCTTGACGGTCACCTTCGACGGCTCGGCCTCGTACGACCTGGACGGCGACGATCTCACGTACACCTGGGACTTCGGCGACGGCAGCCAGGGAGCGGGTGCAGTAGCAACTCACAAGTACTCGGCCCCGGGGAAGGTGAGCGCGAAGCTCACTGTCGAGGATCCTCTCGGTGCCGCGGCAGCCACTACCGTCACCGTGGTGCCGGACAACCACTCGCCGGTGCTCACGCTGTCTGCTCCCGACAAGAAGTACGCCGTCGGGGACACCGTCTCCTTGAGCGCCTCCGCGAATGACATCGAGGATGGCGCACTCCCGGTGTCCTGGCGGACCGACCTGATCCATTGCGACACCGGCGGCGGGTGCCATCTCCATCCCGGCCAGACCAGCACGGGGCCGACCTACACGGATCTGTTCGACGACCACGGCGACGAGACACGCATGCAGATCACAGCTTCGGTGGTGGACCAAGCCGGCGTGCGGACCGAGAAGGTGTACTCCGCCGAGCCGGATCTGCGCACGCTGACTGTGCTGGCCCCGGCACCGGTCCTCATCAACGGTGCCCAGCGGGTCAGTGTCAAGGTGGCGGTGAACTCGAGCAACGAGGTGTCCGCTCCCGGCGTGGCCGGCAGCACCGTGTTCACGAGTTGGTCCGACAGCGGGCTGCAGACGCACACACTGATCATGCCCGCGGCCGACCGGACCCTGACGGCGCACTACGCCAATTTCGTACCCGGTCGGTATGGCGACTACAACGGTGACGGGCGCACCGACCGGACGGTCTTCCGGCCGTCCACGGCGACCTGGTTCGACCATGGGTTGTTCAGCACCCAGTACGGCGGTGCCACCGACCTGCCGGTCCCCGCGGACGTCAACTCCGACGGGCGGACCGACGTGGTGAGCTGGCGTCCGTCGGACGGGATGTGGCAGGCGCGCGGACTCTTCGACATCCGTTGGGGCGGGAACGGGGACGTCCCGGTCCCGGGTGACTACAGCGTCAACGGTCGTACCGACCTCGCGATCTGGCGACCCAGTACAGGTATCTGGTACGTGCGTAACGTCCTGCAGATCGAATGGGGCGGGCCGAGCGACGTGCCGGTACCGGGCGACTACAACGGTGACGGCAAGATGGAACTCGCGATCTGGCGCCCATCGACCGGCATGTGGTGGATTCGTGGACGAGCAGCCATCCATTGGGGTCAGGCCGGCGACATCCCGGTCCAGGCCGACTACAACGGTGACGGCCGAACCGACCTGGCCGTCTGGCGCCCCTCGACCGGCGGCTGGTGGATCAACGGCCGCCCGAGCCAGAACTGGGGAGTCAACGGCGACATCCCCCTCACCGGCGACTTCAACGGCGACGCCCGAACCGACCTCGCCGTCTGGCGCCCATCGACCGGCGTCTGGTGGATCAACGGCACCCCCGCATTCCGCTGGGGCGAACCCGGCGACCGCCCACTACCCCGCCCCCTAGGCGCGAGGTAACCCCTCCGCCCCGCCGGAACTGCTTCCGGCGGGGCGTCCCTTGGAGGTTTCTAACTGTTGGCGGATCGGCCGTGAATCCGCGTGACCCACATCTCGAGTCCGGGATCTTCGACCGGGGCGTTCGGCTGAACTGAGAAGTCGAGGCAACGCCAGTCGGTCCCGGGCGCCCGGACCGGTGGTCAGGTAGCGCTGCGCTTCGGCTGACTCGGCCGTGGCGCCACGATTCGATCCGCGGGAGGTGTGGAGATCAGCTGGTCGAGCATCCCGATCGGTCGCCGCGCTGACCGCCGGAAGCACATTCAGGACGGCGGCGGAGCCCATGATGCGGCGAAAGAGCCAGACGTAAACGGATGCAGATCAGACCAACCGCGCCCGCTTGCACCTCGCATCACCGGCCGAGGAGGAGCCGCAATTGGTGGCGATGGCGGGGCGGCGTACGGAACGACAGGGAGTACTTGCGTTTCGCGGTTCAGCCGCCAACCGATCAGCGCTTCGGCCCGGCGAAGAGTCTCCATTCGCTCCGTTGGTCCTGCAGGAAGACGACGTACGAGGTATCTCCCAATGCGTCGAGGATGGCGACGCGGCTCTCATCGCTGACGGCGTAGCTGATCGCAA
>NZ_SLWN01000022.1 GCF_004342025.1 Kribbella steppae
CCCCTGGGCCCCGGTGCTTCGGCACCGGGGCCCTTCGGCATGGAGGTTCGATGACCCCAGACCTGCACACGGAGACCCCGATGAGTTCAACCCCGCCGGCCGGGCCGGCCAACTTCGACGACGACGACTACCCCGCCTTCACGATGGGCCGCGCCGCGGACATGCTCGGCACCACACCGGGATTCCTGCGGAGCCTGGACGAGGCGAAACTGATCACCCCACAACGCTCCGAGGGCGGCCACCGCCGATACTCCCGCTACCAGTTGCGCTTGGCTGCCCGCGCTCGGGAGCTCGTCGACCAGGGCACCGCGCTCGAGGCGGCCTGCCGGATCATCATCCTGGAAGACCAGCTCGCCGAAGCGCTGCGTATCAACGAGCAGCGGCGGGATCAGGGCTAGCAACCGACGCACGAGGGTCCGCGGGCTTCACCGCCCTCGGAGGCGAGGCTCTGCGGACCGAACCGCCTTCGCCCAGGGCCCGATCCCGTCGTACGAACGATCGAGGATCAGCCTCGCCACCGGCGCCAGTTCGCTGCTACCGAGGTCCACTCGCTCGACGACCCGGACTCCCAGCAGTCGCTCGACCGTGTGTTCCACCTGGCGACCCTATCCGCCGACATGTCACTTGTTTGTCGGTTGGTCATCGATCGGGGGTAGTGGGTGGGCGGTTGTGGGTAGGCAGGGTAAACATGGTGCAGGACTGACACCCGGGGGCGGGAACAAATGGAGTGGAGGGGGATTCACGGATGGCGAAGCTTGCGATCGAGCCGTTGAACCCGGCGATCCTGCCGGCGGCCGCGGGCAACTACACGCACGGCGTGCAGGTGGACGGTGCCCAGCGGATGGTGTTCGTCAGCGGTCAGGTGCCGTGGGGCAACGAGCACGGGCGGGTGCCGGAGAGCTTCGAGGCGCAGTGCCGGATGGTCTGGCGGAACGTGCTCGCGGTGCTCGCCGAGGCGGGCATGGGAGTGCGGAACCTGGTCAAGGTGACGACGTACCTGTCGGACCGGCAGTTCCGCACGCTCAACTCGAAGATCCGCGAGGAGGTCCTCGGTGACCACGCGCCGGCCCTCACGATCATCATCTGCGACATCTACGCCGAGAACTGGCTGCTGGAGATCGAAGCCGTCGCGATGGCCTGACGGTACCGAACGACAGGAGGTATCCGGACTGGGACAGGCCTGATGGGGGTGCTCAGGCGGGAGTCGAGGGCCTGGCGGCGCCTCACCCCCGAGTACCTCCTGTCGTTCGGTTCGATGTCCACTCGATCATGGGTGGCTATGGAGTCGGTGCTGCGGCCGACCTACCGTCTCGGCGTATGAGGATCAGAGTGGTCGACGCGTTCGCCGAGCGTGCCTTCAGCGGGAACCCGGCGGCGGTGTGCGTGCTGGCGGCCGGTGAGTGGCCCGAGGCGGACTGGATGCAGGCGGTGGCGGCGGAGATGAAGCTGTCCGAGACCGCGTTCGTGCGACCGTCGGGCCAGGCCGACGCTGACTGGGATCTGCGCTGGTTCACGCCGGCGATCGAGGTGGACATGTGCGGACACGCGACGCTCGCGACCGCGCATGTGCTGGCCGGCGACGGTCTGGTCAGCGGGAAGGTCCGGTTCAGCACGCGGAGCGGGATCCTGACGGCCGCACTGGGCGAGAGGATCACCCTCGACTTCCCGATCTCGCGTACGACGGAGATCGACGCACCGGCTGGGTTGGCCGAGGCGCTCGGCGCGAAGCCGGAGAGTGTCCACAGCACCGGCGCGCTGACCGACGTACTCGTTGTCCTGCCGGATGAGGCCGCCCTCCGGGAGCTCACGCCGGACATCGGCGGGCTCGAGGTGGTCAACCGGCGCGACCACAATCGCGGCACCATCGTGACGGCGCCGGCTCACGATTTCGACTTTGTGTCGCGGTTCTTCGCGCCTGTCGCCGGGATCGCCGAGGACCCGGTCTGCGGCAGCGCGCACACCGCGCTGGCGTCGTACTGGGCCGGGCGCCTCGGACGGAACGAACTGGTCGGCTACCAGGCGTCCGCCCGAGGCGGGGTTCTGCGAGTCACCGCGGCCGGCGATCGCGTCTACCTGAGCGGCAACGCGGTCACCACCCTGGACGGTGAGCTGCTGATCTAGGCCCAGGTTTCGGCGTGGGTGGCGACGCCGTTCGGGGCGATGAGTTCGGTGACGACGTCCTCGGCGTCCGCGTCCAGCGGCTCGAACGGGTGCTCCGGTACGACGTACGCCCGCGCGCCGGCCACCATCTCGGTCCCGGGCAGCTCGAACCACGCCTCGCCGACCTCACGGCTGATCTCGTAGATCGCCTGCTCGGCCGAGTCCACCGGCTCCTGCTCGCCGCCCTCGTCCAGCTCGGCCGGGTGCCGTTCCTGTGCGGCCCGGCCGGCCTCGATCAGCACGTCCAGGTCGACCACGCGCAGGTCGAACCGGGACACCACGCTGATCACGTGGTCCTGCTCGACCGCGTCCTCGTCCTCGTCGTCGGCGCTGTCCTCCAGCAGCAGCGGCGCCGTACCGGTGTGCTCGAAGACGGCGTCGTTCCAGCCCTCGACGAGCTCCTCGAGCGCGGCGTTCTGCTCGTAGAGCGCGGCCTGCTCCTCGTCGCCGGTCATCGCCAGCAGGGCCTCGGTGTGGGCCTGGAGACGCTCCGCCAGCCGGCGGCTCGCCTCCGCGAGCGACTCCCGGGTCTCCGCGGAGAAGAACTGCTCTGCAGGTGCCGTGATCGGCTGTTCGTCCACTGAAGTCACTAGCTGTTCTTCCCTTGTCTGTCTGTGGGGGCGTGATTGCCAGGCGTAAGTATGCGGACTCGGCGGGCCCAGACGAAGTCGTGTCCGGAATCAGTACCCGTGAGAGGTCTGTGAGAGCTGCGAGAGCCGGTGTGAGAGGCCTGTGAGAACGCTCCTGAGCAGGCAGCGAGCGGTGTGCAGTGGGCTCATGAGCAATGAACGAGCGAAGCGAGCTCATCATCAAGCACTGTCCTGCGTCAGGTGGTGCAGCCATGTCTGACGTGGTCTACCTCGCTGTCACCGTCGTCGTCTTCTCGGCCGTCTGGTTCGCGCTGCGTGGAGTGGAGAAGTTGTGAGCGCCGAGAACATCGCCGGCCTGGTGGTCGCCGCGGCCCTGGTCCTCTACCTCGTCGCCGCCCTGATCTTCCCCGAGAGGTTCTGATGTCCGACACCGCAGCCGGCCTGTTGCAGGTCGGCCTCCTCGTCGCGCTCCTGGCCGCCGTGTACCGGCCGCTGGGGGGCTACCTGGCCCGGGTCTTCACGTCCGACAAGGACCTGCGGATCGAGCGCGGCGCCTACAAGTTGCTCGGCGTCGACGCGAGGGCCGATCAGACCTGGGCCGTCTACGCCCGGTCCGTGATCGCCTTCTCAGCCCTCAGCCTCGTCCTGCTCTATCTGCTCCAGCGGCTCCAGGCTCAGCTGCCGCTGTCGAATGATCTGCCCGGGGTCGAGTCCGGACTGGCGTTCAACACGGCCGCGTCGTTCGTCGCGAACACCAACTGGCAGTCGTACGTCCCCGAGGTCACGATGGGCCACCTGGTCCAGTTCGCCGGCCTCGCCGTACAGAACTTCCTCTCCGCGGCCGTCGGCATCTGCGTCGCGATCGCGGTGATCCGCGGCTTCGCCCGGAGCAGGACCGACCGGCTCGGCAACTTCTGGGTCGACCTGACCCGGACCGTGCTGCGTGTCCTGCTCCCGATCGCGATCGTCGGCACCCTGGTGCTGGTCGCGACGGGCGTCGTACAGAACTTATCCGGTGGGCACGAGGTCACCTCCGTGGTCGGCCAGACGCAGACCATTCCCGGCGGCCCGGTTGCGAGCCAGGAAGTGATCAAGGAACTCGGCACCAACGGCGGCGGCTTCTACAACGCGAACTCGGCGCACCCGTTCGAGAACCCGAACCCGCTGTCCGATCTGTTCGAGATCTTCCTGCTGCTGCTGATCCCGGTGTGCATCACGCGCACCTTCGGCCTGATGGTCAAGGACAAGCGGCAGGGCTACGCGATCCTCGGGGTGATGGGCATCCTGTGGGCGGCCTTCACCTTCGCGACCACCTTCTTCGAGAACCAGGGCGCCGGTACGGCGACGCAGGCCGCGGGCGCCGCGACGGAGGGCAAGGAAACCCGCTTCGGCGAATGGGCGTCCGCACTCTTCGCATCATCGACAACCGGTACGTCGACCGGTGCGGTCAACTCGATGCACGACTCGTTCACCCCACTCGGCGGCGGTACGGCGCTCTTCCACATGATGCTCGGCGAGGTGTCGCCAGGCGGCACGGGCACCGGGCTGTACGGGATGCTGGTGCTCGCGATCCTGACGGTCTTCGTGGCCGGCCTGATGGTCGGCCGGACACCGGAGTACCTGAAGAAGAAGATCACCGCGCGGGAGATGAAACTCGTCTCGCTGTACATCCTGACCACGCCGACGCTGGTCCTGGCCGGTGCCTCGATTGCGATGGGCCTGGCGGTGGCGCGGGCCTCGATCTGGAACACCGACAGTCCGCACGGCTTCTCCGAGGTGCTGTACGCGTTCACCTCGGCCGGTAACAACAACGGCAGCGCGTTCGCCGGGATCAGCGCGAACATCCCGTTCTACAACACCGCCCTCGGGATCGTGATGCTGCTCGGCCGGTTCGTGCCGATCGTCTTGGTGCTCGCGCTGGCCGGCTCCTTCGCGCGACAGCAGCCGGTGCCGGTGACCCAGGGCACGCTGCCCACGCACAAGGCGCTGTTCGTGACGATGCTGGTCGGTGTCGTGCTCATCGTCACCGGGCTGACCTACTTCCCCGCTCTCACCCTCGGACCCCTCGCGGAGGGACTGTGACCGCGCTCGTGAAGACCCCTGCTCCTGTCCCGAAGAAGGACACAGCGGAGAAGGTGGCGAAGAAGGCACCGTCGGGTCTGTTCGACCCGAAGATGCTGCCGACCTCCCTGCCGGACGCGCTGCGCAAGCTCGACCCGCGGGTGATGGTCAAGAATCCGGTCATGTTCGTGGTCGAGGTGGGCGCGGTCGCATCGACGATCTTCGCCGTCACCGACTCCAGCGTGTTCGTCTGGTGGATCGTGGTCTGGCTCTGGCTGACCGTGATCTTCGCCAATCTGGCGGAGGCGGTCGCGGAGGGCCGGGGCAAGGCCCAGGCCGAGACGCTGCGGCGGGCCAAGACCGAGACCACTGCCCGGCGGCTGGTCGGCGACCGCGAGGAGGAGGTGCCGGCGACGCAGTTGCAGCTCGGCGACCTCGTCGTGGTCGAGGCCGGCCAGATCATCCCCGGCGACGGTGACGTCGTCGAAGGTGTCGCCAGCGTCGACGAGTCGGCCATCACCGGCGAGTCGGCTCCGGTCATCCGGGAGTCCGGTGGCGACCGCAGTGCGGTCACCGGCGGCACCAAGGTGCTGTCGGACCGGATCGTCGTGAAGATCACCACCAAACCCGGTGAGAGCTTCATCGACCGGATGATCGCGCTGGTCGAAGGCGCGTCGCGGCAGAAGACGCCGAACGAGATCGCGCTGAACATCCTGCTGGCCAGCCTGACGATCGTGTTCATGGTCGCGACGGTGACGCTTCCGACCTTCGCGACGTACGCGAAGACCAACCTGAGCATCGTGATCCTGGTGGCTCTACTGGTCTGCCTGATCCCGACCACCATCGGTGCGCTGCTGTCCGCGATCGGGATCGCCGGGATGGACCGGCTGGTCCAGCGCAACGTGCTGGCCATGTCGGGTCGGGCGGTCGAGGCCGCGGGTGACGTGAACACGCTGCTGCTGGACAAGACCGGCACGATCACGCTGGGGAACCGGCAGGCGGCGGAGTTCATCCCGATCGAGGGGGTGACGGATACCGCGCTGGCGGATGCGGCGCAGTTGAGCAGCCTCGCCGACGAGACGCCGGAAGGCCGATCGATCGTCGTCCTGGCGAAGACCGGTTACGGCTTGCGCGAGCGGCACACCGGAGAGTTGCCGCACGCAACGTTCGTCGAGTTCACCGCGCAGACCCGGATGAGTGGCGTGGACGTGGACGGCCGGCAGGTCCGCAAGGGTGCGGCCGGCGCGGTCAACGCCTGGATCAGCAGCCAGGGCGGGACCACCACCCCGCGGCTCGGTGCCGTCGTCGACGGCATCTCGGCCTCCGGTGGTACGCCGCTGGTCGTTGCCGAGAGCATCGACGGGACGGCGCGCGCACTCGGTGTCATCCACCTCAAGGACGTGGTCAAGGAAGGGATGCGGGAGCGGTTCGACCAGATGCGCGCGATGGGCATCCGGACCGTGATGATCACCGGTGACAACCAGCTGACCGCGAAGGCGATCGCCGAGGAGGCCGGGGTCGACGACTTCCTGGCCGAGGCGACGCCCGAGGACAAGATGGCGCTGATCAAGAAGGAGCAGGAGGGTGGCCGGCTGGTCGCGATGACCGGTGACGGCACCAACGACGCGCCGGCGCTCGCACAGGCAGATGTCGGCGTGGCGATGAACTCCGGTACGTCGGCCGCGAAGGAGGCCGGCAACATGGTCGACCTCGACTCCAACCCGACCAAGCTGATCGAGATCGTCGAGATCGGCAAGCAGTTGCTGATCACCCGCGGATCGCTGACCACGTTCTCGATCGCGAACGACGTGGCCAAGTACTTCGCGATCCTGCCCGCGCTGTTCGCGGCGGCGTACCCGGGGCTGGACACGCTGAACATCATGCAGCTGCACTCGCCGGAGTCGGCGATCGTGTCCGCGATCGTGTTCAACGCGCTGGTGATCGTGGCGCTGGTGCCGCTCGCCCTGCGCGGTGTGCGGTACAGGCCGTCCTCGGCGTCGGCAATGCTGCGACGCAATCTGCTCGTGTACGGCGTCGGTGGCCTGATCAGCCCGTTCATCGGGATCAAACTCCTGGACCTGGTGATCTCACTGATCCCCGGCATCCGCTGAAAGGTAAGTGTTCATGGCAAGCAATCTCCCCGGCTCGGCCCGGCAGTTCGGGGTCGCGCTCAGGGCCCTGCTGTTCTTCACCGTCGTTCTCGGTCTCGGCTACCCGCTGGTGATGACCGGCGTGGCCCAGGCGGTGTTCCACGACAACGCGAACGGCTCGATCGTCCAGGTCGACGGCAAGGACGTCGCCTCCGACCTGATCGGCCAGGCGTACACCCAAGACAGCGGAAAGAAGGATGCCGACGGCAACGCGATCATGGTCGCCGACCCGAAGTGGTTCCAGACCCGGCCGTCCGCGGTCGACTACGACGCGATGGGCAGTGCGGGGTCGAACTACGGCCCGAACAACGCCGACCTGCTCGCGGCGATCGAGGAGCGGAAGCAGGCGGTCGCGGAACTCGAGGGTGTGGATCCGTCCCAGGTCCCGCCGGACGCGGTGACCGCCAGCGGCAGTGGCCTCGACCCGCACATCAGTCCGGCGTACGCCGCTCTGCAGGTCGACCGGGTCGCGCGGGAACGCGGGCTGCCGGTGGCGGAGGTCCAGGAGTTGGTGAAGGAGAACACCGAGGGTCGCACGCTGGGCTTTCTCGGTGAACCACGAGTCAACGTGGTCACGCTCAACAACGCGTTAGCGGCTAGCTGAGAGCATGGAGGCATGAGCAGTGGCGGCCGCGGGCATCTGCGGGTCTACCTGGGTGCCGCGCCCGGCGTCGGGAAGACCTACAAGATGCTGGGCGAGGGGCAGCGGCGGCTGTCCCGGGGCACCGACGTGGTGGTCGGGTTCGTCGAGACCCACGGCCGGCAGCACACCGCCGAGATGCTCGAAGACCTGGAGTTGGTGCCGCGGCGGATCATCGACTACCGCGGCGCCAGCTTCACCGAGATGGACGTCGACGCAGTCCTGGCCCGCCGGCCGGAGGTCGCCCTGGTCGACGAGTTGGCGCACACCAACGTGCCGGGCAGCCGGAACGAGAAGCGCTGGCAGGACATCGACGAGTTGCTGGCCGCCGGCATCGATGTGATCTCGGCGGTCAACATCCAGCACCTCGAGTCGATCAACGACGTGGTCGAGAAGATCACCGGCGTACCGCAGCAGGAGACCGTGCCGGACCGGGTGGTCCGGGCCGCGGACCAGATCGAGCTGGTCGACATGACGCCGGAGGCACTGCGCCGCCGGATGGCCCACGGCAACGTCTACGCGGCGGACAAGATCGATGCTGCCTTGGGCAACTATTTCCGGGTCGGCAACCTGTCCGCCTTGCGTGAACTCGCGCTGCTCTGGCTCGCCGACCGGGTAGACGCCGGCCTGCAGCAGTACCGTGCTCAACATGACATCGACTCGACCTGGGAAGCCAGGGAACGGGTGGTGGTCGCCCTCACCGGCGGTCCCGAGGGCGAGACACTGATCCGGCGTGCCGCCCGCATCGCCGCCAGGTCCTCCGGTGGGGACCTGCTCGCACTGCACGTCGCCCGCTCCGACGGCCTGACCGGCGCGAACCCGAAACGCCTCGCCGAGCAGCGCAACCTGGTCGAGAGCATCGGCGGCACCTATCACCAAGTGGTCGGTGACGACGTCCCGGCCGCGCTGCTGTCCTTCGCCCGGGCCGAGAACGCCACCCAACTGGTGCTGGGCGGTAGCCGCCGGTCCCGGTTCGGGTCGCTGCTGACCGGTCCGGGGATCGGCGCAAGCACGATCCGCGACTCCGGCGACATCGACGTCCACATCGTCACCCACTCCCAGATGGGCCGCGGCCGGCTACCCCGGTTGCGCGGCAGCCTGTCTCGGCGCCGCAAGATCGAGGGCTTCGTGCTGGCCGTCGTACTACCGCCGCTGCTCGCGCTACTGCTCGGGCTCGGCGGGGACCACCTCAACCTGACCAGCAACGTGCTCGCCTTCCTGCTGGCGGTCGTCGTGGTCGCCCTCGTCGGCGGTCTGTGGCCCGCGCTGCTGACCGCGGTCGGTGGCACCGTCGTACTGAACTACTTCTTCACCCCGCCGACCCGGACGTTCACCATCGCCGAGATCAACAATGCGTTGGCTCTGGCGATCTTCGTGCTGGTCGCGGCGATGGTGAGCTCGGTCGTCGACCGGGCGGCCAGACGGACCAGACAGGCGGCCCGGGCGGTCGCCGAGTCCGAGACTCTGGCCACGCTGGCCGGGTCCGTTCTCCGTGGTGAGACGGCCCTACCCGCCCTGCTCGAACGGGTCCGGGAAGCCTTCGGGATGACCGGCGCGGTGCTGATGGAGCGGGTGGACGACGACGAGCTGACCGAGATCTGGCGACCGATTGCCTCTGCCGGTACGCCGACCTGCCGCCGGCCCGAGGACGGCGATGCGGAGATCCCCGGTCGGGACAACCTGGTTCTGGTTCTGCAGGGCCGCCGACTGGCCGCGGACGAACGCCGGCTGGTCGGGGCGTTCGCGGCCCACGCGGCCGCTCTGGTCGACAAGGCCCGGCTGAGTGAGGCCGCCGCGGAGGCGAAGCCGCTGGCCGAAGCGGACAAGCTGCGTACGGCGCTCCTTCGGGCGGTCGGCCACGATCTTCGGTCGCCGCTGGCCTCGGCGAAGGCGTCCGTGACCAGCCTCCGCAGCGACGACGTCGACTGGAGCGAGTCCGAGCGGGCAGAGCTCCTGGAGACTGCTGACGAGTCGCTCGACCGACTGTCGCGCCTCGTGGACAACCTGCTCGACCTCAGTCGGCTGCAAGCCGGCGTACTGCCTGTGTTCACTCGGCCGATGGCGTTGGACGAGGTGATGCCCGGCGTACTGGCCGAACTCGGCGACGCCGGCGACAAGGTCATCGTGGACATACCGCACACGTTGCCGCTGGTCGACGCCGATCCCGCGCTGCTGGAGCGGGTGCTAGCGAACCTGGTGGCGAATGCGATCCGCTACTCGCCGCCGGGGCGGCCGCCGCTGCTGACGGGGAGCTCCCTGGGTGACACCGTGGAGATCCGGGTGGTCGATCGCGGTCCGGGGATCCCGCGGGAGGACCGGGACCGGGTCTTCGCGCCGTTCCAGCGGCTCGGCGACACGGACAACACGGTCGGCGTCGGGCTCGGTCTCGCCCTGGCCCGTGGTCTCGCCGAGGCGATGCACGGCACCTTGCAGCCGGAGGACACTCCCGGTGGCGGGCTGACCATGGTGGTCGCGATCCCGACGGCGACCGTGCGACCCGCCGACGCGCCGGTGCCGGGCACCCGGGAACGGGAGGCCCCATGACTGTATTGATGCCACGCCTCCGGCGCGGCGGGTCATGGGGCCCTGGCTCCCGGCCTTCCCTCGTCACTCCAGTCGCTTCGCTCCCTCCGCTCCTCAGTCCAGGCCGGGAGGCCCCATGACCAGGGTTCTGGTGGTCGACGACGAGCCGCAGATCGTCCGGGCCTTGCAGATCAATCTGAAGGCGCGTGGCTACGAGGTGTTCCTGGCCGGCAGCGGCGCCGCCGCGCTCAAGGTGGCCGGGCAGCATCCGCCGGAGCTGGTGATCCTCGACCTCGGGTTGCCGGACTTCGACGGGGTCGAGGTGATCCGTGGCCTGCGCGGCTGGACCGATGCGCCGATCCTGGTGCTGTCCGGCCGGACCGATCAGACGGACAAGGTCGAGGCGCTGGACGCCGGCGCGGACGACTACGTGACCAAGCCGTTCGGGATCGACGAGTTGCTGGCTCGGATGCGCGCCGTACTGCGCCGCAGCAACATGCTCCAGGACCAGCCGGTGGTGACCGTCGGTGGCGCGTCCGTCGATCTCGCGGCCAAGCGTGTCACCCTCGGGACGGGGGAGGACATCCGGCTCACGCCGACCGAGTGGCACCTGCTCGAGGTGCTGGTCCGGCACCCGGGCAAGCTCATGTCTCAACGCCAGCTCCTCACCGAGGTCTGGGGTCCCGGCTACGAAACCGCCAGTGGCAACCTTCGGTTCTACATGGGCCAGCTCCGCCGCAAACTCGAGGCAGATCCGGCCCGGCCAAAACACCTGCTCACCGAGCCAGGCATGGGCTACCGCTTCGAACCCTGAGCGCCGGCGGGCCGATCGCCAGGGTCATCGGGGGGCGGCTGGCCGGTCGGCGGCTCTTGGGGTGTGGCAGGGGCCTCCCGGGGAGCAGATCGGCGCCCGAAGAGGTGCAGCCTGCTCCGGCGATCGTCATCTGGGTTGAGCTTGCTGTCGCCGCGGGGCGTGCCGTTCCCCAGCGCGCTCGCTGTGTAGGCGCGGGCGGCGTCGCGCTCGTCGATGAGGTCGTCGCGAGCCTGGCTGGCAGCGGCGGTCTCGCGGCGGGATTGCTTGAGCCCGCGGCGCGCCGCGCTGCCGCGGCGGGACGTGCGGCGCGCGCCGGCTAGCAGCAGGGTCAACCCGAACAGGGCAACCGCCCCGACCACGATGCCGTAGAGGAACAGTGTGCCGGTGGAGCCTGTCACGTGGTAGCCGAACACCGCGAACCCGTCGTCGGTGAGCGTGTGCGCGCCGCCACCGTTGCCGAGAACACCGGCCACGCCGATGATCACCGCGGCGAGCAAGATGATGAGCCCCAGGATGACGATCACGACGAACTCCGAACGTCTGCCTTCTAGACCTAGAGTTCAGCCGTTTGCCAGAGCTGTCAACCGCGTGAACCTACCTGCCGACGAATGCCCTTTCAGGAGCCGGCTGCCTTTGCTGAGCACACTGCTGATGTCTGTTTCGTTCAAGACTTTGTCGGTGGTCTGCGCCATGGTGAGGGCATGGACATCTTCAGCGCAGGTCGGGACTTTGTACGGCGGGAGGCACGGCTGGTCGAGAGCCGCCTGTTCGCCACGATCTTCGAGGGCGCCGACCCGGCCGGGGTCGTGGACGCGTTGCGCGGTTACCAGAACGCGGATGGCGGTTTCGGGCACGGCCTGGAGCCGGACAAGCGCTGCCCGGACAGTCTCTCGCTCGACGTGGAGGTCGCGTTCGACACCCTGCTGGCGTCCGGCGCCCGGGAAGAGGAGATGGTACGGCGCGCCGTCGACTGGCTGGACAAGACGGCAACCCCAGAAGGTGCGGTCTCGCTAGCCGCCCCGGTGATCGAGGGATACCCCCGGGCCGAGCACATGAGTGAGTGGACCTACCAGCCCGACATCAACCCGACGGCCGGTCTGGTCGGCCGGCTGTACAAGCTCGGAGTCGAGCACCCGTGGCGTGAGCGAGCCGCCGCCTGGTGTGCCGCGAAGCTGGCCGAGGGATTCCCGGAGGACGCCCACGGCATGCACGAGGCGATGGAGTTCCTGGAACACACCGAGGTCGACCTCGACCAGGTCCGCGACTGGCTGCCGAAGCTGAAGTGGTACCGGGCCGACGCCACAGACCCGTCGTACGGCGTGACTCCGCTGCACCTCGCCCCGACTCCGGACAGCTTCTGGCGCCCCCTCTTCGACGACGCTCAGATCAACGGCCACCTCGACCGCCTGGTCGCGGATCAGCAGGACGACGGCGGCTGGGCCATCACCTGGGAACCCCCGAGCCAGGCAGCCACCCTCGAGTACCGCGGCATCCTCACCGTCCACGCCCTCCGAACCCTCAAGGCCTACAACCGCCTCTGACCCGCACTACCAGGAGGACTTGGTGATGCCGGGGAGTTCGCCGCGGTGGGCCATGGTGCGGAAGCGGACGCGGGAGATGCCGGCCTTGCGCAGGTAGCCGCGTGGGCGGCCGTCGGCGACGTCGCGGTTGCGCACCCGGATCGGGCTCGCATCCCGCGGGAGCTTCTGCAGCTTGTGCTGCGCCGTGCCGCGTTCCTCGAAGGTCGACTGCGGGTCGGCGATGATCCGCTTCAGCTCGGACCGGCGCTCGGCGTAGAGCGCGACGGTCCGCTTGCGCTGCTCGTTCTTGGCGATCTTGCTGGTCTTCGCCACGTCCTACCGCTCTTCGCGGAAGTCGACGTGCTCCCGGATCGCCGGGTCGTACTTGCGCATCACCAACCGGTCGGGGTCGTTCCGCCGGTTCTTCCGGGTCACGTAGGTGAAGCCGGTTCCCGCCGTGCTCCGCAGCTTGACGATCGGGCGGAGGTCGTTGCGCTTGGCCATACTGTCCTTTCCTGGATCACCTGGCGGGTGACCCTCGCCGGTGACAACACCGGCCGGGTAGCCGCTATTCCGATCCGGAGTGTACGTTGTACTGGTTATCGTTTTCAATAAGGCGGGAGTGCTGATGCTACCGGTGACCGTGCTGACGGGTGTCGACGAGCCGTTCCGCGCCGCCGTCGCGGGGAATCTGCTCGCCGCGGCCGGACCGTCCGGAGTGCTCGTCGACTACGACGTCAGCGGTCTGGCCGACGGGTCCGTCGTACGGATCGCCCGGACCGCCGGCGGGGTGATCAACCGCGAGGTGATCCGGATGGGTCACCCGTGCGTCTCCTGCGCTATGCGCGGCTCGCTGGTCGCGCTGCTGGTCAGTATCGCGGCGGTCGAGCGGTACGACGTCGCGATCGTGTCGATGCCAGGCGCCGGGGACACCCAGGCGCTGGCCGAGGAGATCGCCCGCGACGCCGCCGACGAGCTGCGTGTGGATGCGGTCGTGACCACGGTCGACGCCGGCACCATGATCGACGACCTCACCGGCGACCAGTTGATCCAGGACCGCGGCATCCCGACCGCCGCGGAGGATGGCCGCGCGATCGCCGAGGTGATCACCCATCAGCTCGAGTACGCGAACGTGGCCGTGCTGAGCAGCGACGACGAGACGGTCCGGGCGCTGGTCCAGGCGATCAATCCGCAGCTGCTCATCAGGACCACGCCGGCCGGGCTGCTCGGCGTACGTCTGCATGATCCGGACGCGGCCGAGACCTGGACCGAGCCGGGATCGATCAGTGCGCCGGTGGAAGGCGGCCCGGTGCGGACGCTGGTCTGGCAGTCGGACCGGCCGTTCCACCCCGAACGGCTTTACGACGCGCTCGAGGATCTGGTCGCCGGTACGGCGCGGGGCCGGGGGACCGTGTGGCTCGCAACCCAGCACCGCAACCGGCTCAGCTGGGACAGCTTCGGCACCAACATCTCGATCGGCGTGCTCGGACCGTGGCTGGCCGACCTCCCGGCCGACCGGTGGTCCGGGGTCGGTCAGCAGCACCAGGCCCGCTCGGCCCTCGAGTGGCATCCCGAGTACGGCGACCGGGCGTCGTACCTGTCCATCACCGGGATCGGTCTGGACATCCGGGAATTACGGGAGCGGCTCGATGGTTGTGTCCTGCGTGCGGATGAAGCGGTCCACCCACTGACCGATCCGTTCGCCCCTTATCTGGAAGGAAGTACCGCAGCATGAAGAAGGCCATCCACCCCGACTACCGCCGGGTCGTCTTCCGGGACAAGTCCGGCGACTTCAGCTTCCTCACCGGTTCGACGCGCGAGAGCAACGAGACCATCGAGTGGCACGACGGGAACACCTACCCGGTCGTCGACGTCGAGATCTCGTCCGCCACCCACCCGTTCTACACGGGCCAGCAGCGCGTGATGGACACCCAGGGCCGGGTCGAGAAGTTCAAGAAGCGCTACGGCAAGTAGCCCCAGCCTCCCCGCAGCCCGTCGCCTGATGGCGGCGGGCTGTTTTGTTGATTCCAGGTACCGAAGGACAGGAGGTAGTCCCTGGAAACCGCCGCTCCGGCGTGGGTGCGTGGTGGCGGGGCCGGCGCAGCCGGGACTACCTCCTGTCCTTCGGTACCTATCTCGGATCCGAGACACAGACTTGGCAAGGGTGCTGTGTCGCGGCGGGTGGTGCGGCTCACACTGTGGGGGTGGAGCCGGTGGAGATTTCCGGGGTTGGGCTGACCCCGCTGGAGGCGGTCGCGCTCGGGCAGCGGCGGACTGCGGTGCGGCTAGGCGACGACGCCAGGAAACGGATGAGCGAGTCGGCCGTGGCCGTCGCCGAGGTGGCGCGCCATCGGCCGGTCTACGGGCGGACGACCGGCGTCGGCGCCAATCGGGATGTCCTCACGTCGGACCCGGAGCACGGGGCGCGGTTGCTCGGATCGCATTCGACCACCGGTACGACGTCGTACCCGAAGGATGTGGTCCGGCTCGGGCTGCTGATCCGGGTCAACCAGCTCGCGGTCGGTGGATCGGGCCTGGACCCGGACGTCGCCGACGCGATCGTTGCTCTGCTCAACGATGACGACCTGCCCGACCTGCACCGGGGCGGCGCGATCGGGACCGGCGATCTCGGCCCGCTGGCCGAGCTCGGGCTCGCTCTCGGCGCTGTCGTCGACGGGACCAGCGCGCTGCCACTCCTGTCCAGCAACGCGATCACGTTGGCCGAGTGTTGCCTGGCGTACGTCGAGGCCGCCACGCTGATCAACGTCGTACCGCTGGTCGGCGCTCTGTCACATGTCGCACTCCGCGGCAACGCCGAGGTGTACGACGTCCGCGTGCACGAGGCCCGCCCGCAGCCGGGTCAGGTCCGGGTGGCGAGGCGGATGCGCGGACTGCTCGAAGACCTGCCGATCCGGCCGGCGCGCGTCCAGGATCCCTTCGGACTCAGAGCTTTCGCGCAGGTTCTCGGGCCGGCCGTCGACCATATTGATGCGCTGGGCAACAGTTTGCGGATCGACATCAACGCGTCCGCGGAAAACCCGTTGGTGGCCGGCGACACCGTGCTGCACAACGGCAACTGGCACGCGATGCCGATCGCGCTCGCGCTCGACTCGCTCCGGCTGAGTCTGCACAGCGTGGCGACTCTGTCGACGTCACGCGTCGCGAATCTGGTCGATCCGGAGTTCTCCGGGTTGAGCCGGTTCCTCGCCAGCGGTGCGGAGGCGAGCTCGGGCGTGATGATGATCGAGTACGTCGCTCACGACGCGCTGGCATCGGTCCGTTCGTCCGCGCAGCCCGCGACACTCGGTACGGCGACCCTTTCGCGCGGCGCCGAACACCACGCCAGCTTTGCGCCACAAGCCGCCGTACTGACGGCTCAACTCCTCGACGCATTGCGTGAGGTGTTGGCGAGTGAGCTGGTCACTGCGGTCCGGGCGATTCGCCTTGCGGGGTTTACGCCTGAGGATCTCGCTCCGGCAGCGGTCGGGCCGTGGTTGGCCGACGCGCTGGCCGCCCTGCCGGGTGACCTCGCCGACCGGTCGTTGCGGGAGGACCTGGAGATCGCCCGCGGTCTGATGACGCAGTGGGGCGACCGCCAGGTCGAGCATCCCGCCGAATCGGGTTAGAGCTCCTTGAGGTTGAAGGCCTGAGCCATCGCCTTGAAGCCCACGGCGTTCGGGTGCAGGTGGTCGCCCACGTCGTACGCCGGGAGCATCTTCGACGGGCTGGCCGGATCGCGGACCGCCTTGTCGAAATCGACGACCGCGTCGTACTCACCGGACGTCCGGATCCAGGTGTTGAGCGCCTGCCGGTCAGCCTCACCCTCGGGCGTGTAGTAACCGGCGCCTTCGTACGGCGTCAGCGTCGCGCCGATCACCTTCAGCCCAGCCTGGTGTGCGCGCTGGATGAACTGGCGATGCACCGCGATCAGGTCGGCTGGATCGGTCGCACCACGGCTACCGCCGATGTCGTTGATGCCTTCCAGCAGTACGACGGTCCGTACGCCGGCCTGCCCGATCACGTCCCGGTCGAACCGGGCCAGCGTCGAGTCACCCGCCGTACCGGCGTTGTTGAGCAGACGGTTACCGCTGATCCCTGCGTTCAGTACGCCGAGTTCGCGGTCCGGCGGCTCGGCCAGCAATCGGTCGGCCAGTTGGTCCGGGTAGCGCAGGTTCTGGTCGATCGGAGACACCACACCGTCGGTGATCGAATCGCCGAACAGTACGACCGAGCCGCGCACCCGGCTCTTCACGTCGACGCCTTCGATGATGTAGCGCGCCATGCCGGGGATCGCCTGGTACTGCGATCCGTCGCCGCCGGTCTGGTCGCCGGTGGCCAGGAAACCGGTCGCGTACCCGGCCGGGTGTTGGGTGAGCGGACCGGTCGGACCGGGGAAGTACGTGCTGATCACCAGGTCGGTGTCCTCCGGTACGGCGATCCGCAACGGGTCGGACACCCATTCAGCACCTACCGGGATCGTGACCGACGGTTTGCCGCCGAACAGCACCGGGACCAGCTTCGCGGGCTGGACTGTCGGCGTACCGGCGAGGTTGTCCTCCCGCGGTGTCACGGTCACCTTGCCGACGACGAGCGGGGTCGTGCCGTAGACATTCGACAATCGCAGCCTGAGCTCGGAGCCACCGGTCGAGAGGTGGGCGACCTGGCGGAGGGTCGTGTCCGTGACGCCGGTCGCCGACAGTCCCGACGTATCCGGTGGGGTGACGGCGACCGCCCAGCTCCCGATCCAGTCGGCAGGCGGGGCGGCCGAGGCCGTCGGGGCGAGGGGGATGACAAGCAGAGCCAGAGCGGCAGCGAGCTGTGTGAGACGACGCATGGGACCACCTTCGTCTGGGCGGAAACGGGGTGTTCCCCTCTACCTCACCCAGAGTCGCCGCTTCCTCGCAACCGGTCATCGCCCAACGGTCGGTCTTCAGAGCCGAACGACCATCCCAATAGCCGCCAGAAGGTCTACCTAGCCGTGGAGGCGGCGGGTTAGGGCGGTGGCGGCTTGGCGGATGCGGTGGGCCAGGAGGTGACGGTCGGTGGGAGGTACGGCGTCGGTGCGGAAGGTGACGCTGATCGCGGCGACCGGATGGCCGGCGTGGTCGACGGCTGCACTGGCCACCGACGAGAGGCCCGGACTGATGAAGGCGTCCTCGACCGCGAAGCCTTGGCGTTTCTCGTCGGCGAGCAGGCGACGCAGCTGACTCAGCGACTGCGGTCCGTGGTCGGTGCGCCGTACGAAGCTCTCCGGGCTCGGGAACAGCGCACGCACCTGGGCCGGCGGCAGCTCGGCGAGCAGGGCGCGGCCGGAGGCGGTCAGGGTGGCGGGCAGGCGTACGCCGACGTCGGTGACGAGCGTGACCGGGCGGGGCGGCTGCTCTTTCAGTAGGTAGACGAGCTCACGCCCGTGCAGTACGCCGAGATGCGCGGTCTGGCCGACTTCCGCGACCAGCTGGACGAGCAGCGGCCGGGCCAGCCGCTCGAGCGGATCGTGGCGCAGGTACGCCGAGCCGATCTCGAACGCGGCCACCCCGAGCCCGTACCGCTTCTCCTCCGGCAGGTGGACCACGAAGCCCTCGTCCATCATTGCCCGCAGCAAGTGGTACGTCGACGAGCGCGGCAGGCCGACCGCGGAGGCGATGCGCTCCATCGGGACCGGCCCGGGCTGGGTGGCCAGGAACGTCAGCACCCGCAGAGTGCGGGTCGAGGCGGGAACGTTGCCGCTCACAACGGCAGCGTAACCGCGAAGGTTCAGAATCCGGTCGATTCGCGGGACTTGGCGCGGTCGCGGCGCAACCACTGGCGGGCACCCTCGCCGGCCAGCGCCAGCCCGAACAGCCCACCGGCGATCAGCCAGTCGACGTCCTGGTCGTCACCCGCCGTCAGGATGCCGACCCCGAGGGAGAGCACGCCGAAGAACGTGAGCACGAGAAACAAACGCATCAGAGGGCCTTCTCCGCGGTCCAGGCAGCCGACGACACCGTGTAGCCGAGCCACGTATTCACTGCCAGCATCGGCGCGTTTTCCGCGTCGTTGCCGGTATATGCCTGGGCGAATCCCGCGTCCCGGGCGCGTGCGAGAGCCGCCGACTTCACCACCTTCGCCAGCCCGCGGCCGCGCTGCGCCGGGATCGTGCCCGTCAGGTTGGACCAGATCACCCGCCGCTCCGGATCGGCCGTGGTGATGACGAACGAGACCACCGTGTCACCGTCGAGCACCGCGATACTGAGGTCGCGGCGCAGGTCCGGGTGACCCCAGTCGGTGGCCAGCCATTCGTCGTACGGCGGTGCGAACGACAGACCACTCGGATCGCCCTCGGCGACGGCCACGACCGCACGCCACAGCTGCTCCGGTTCCACGTGGTCGAGGTCGGTCACCCGCAACCCGTCGGGTGCGGGCACAGGCTCGGGTACGGCGCTCAGGTCAGCGCGCGAGTGGCTCATCCGGCGACCGATCGTGAACCCGCGCCGGATCGCGAACTCCTTGGCCGCCTCGGTGTCCTCGACCACCACCAGCAGGCCGGCCGCACCCGCCTTCTCGGCTTCCGTGCAGATCGCGTCGGCCAGCCGGCTGCCGATACCGCGGTTGCGGAACTCGGGCGGCACCTGCACGGAGATCCGCACCCGTGGGGCTTCAGCACCGGGGTCGGGCAGGAACACGTTCCCGTAGCCGACCACGTCGGAACCGTCGACCGCGATCAGCACCACCCGGCGCCTACTGTTGCGGAGTTCGCCCTCGATTCCGCGTGCCGTCTTCACCAGGTGCGGCATCGCGGCGGCCCAGACCCCGGCGATCCCCACCGCATCCTCCGGCCCCGCCGTCCGGATCTCGAACACCATTCCTGAACTCTATGCGCCGGGCGGTCCATCACATGTCTCAGATGCGAGACAGAAAGTGCATGGCGCTGCTGTCGGTTCCCGGTGCCGCGCGGTGGAATGAACGCGTGGATGAGAACGAGGTGATCGTCGGCGTCGGGCCGCTGAGCGCGGCCGAGGTCGTCGCGGTGGCACGGCACGGGGCCCGGGTCCGGATCGACGACCAGGCGCTCGAGGAGATCGGGAAGTCGCGGGCCGCGATCGAGGCACTCGCCCACGCGGAGACCCCGCACTACGGCGTCTCGACCGGCTTCGGCGCGCTCGCGACCCGGCACATCGCACCGGAACTGCGCGCCCAGTTGCAGCGCAGTCTGGTCCGATCGCACGCGGCCGGCTCCGGTCCCGAGGTCGAGACCGAGGTCGTCCGAGCCCTCGCCTTACTCCGGTTGTCGACGCTCGCGACCGGCCGCACCGGGGTGAAGGTCGACACGGCCCAGGCGTACGCCGGTCTCCTCAACGCCGGTCTGGCTCCGGTCGTGCACGAGTACGGCAGCCTCGGCTGTTCCGGTGATCTCGCGCCGCTGTCCCACGTCGCTCTCGCGGTGATGGGCGAAGGACCGGTTCGAGATGCCGAAGGCAACCTTCTCGACGCCGGCGAGGCGCTGCGGGCACACGGCCTGACGCCGATCGTGCTGGCGGAGAAGGAGGGTCTCGCGCTGATCAACGGCACCGACGGCATGCTCGGCATGCTGGTGCTGGCCCTCGCCGACCTCGATCGGCTGGTGAAGACCGCCGACCTCGCCGCCGCGATGAGCGTAGAGGGTCAACTCGGCACCGATCGGGTGTTCGCCGACGACCTGCAGGCCCTGCGGCCGCATCCGGGTCAGCGATCCGCCGCCGCCAACCTGCGCGCGATCCTCGCCGACAGTGCGATCGTCGCGAGCCACCGCGGTCCCGAGTGCAACCGGGTCCAGGACGCCTACTCCCTGCGCTGTTCGCCGCAGGTGCACGGTGCCGTCCGGGACACCGCGGCGCACGCTGCCACGGTTGCGGACCGCGAGCTCGCCGCCGCGATCGACAACCCGGTCGTGCTCCCCGATGGCCGGGTCGAGTCGAACGGCAACTTCCACGGTGCCCCGGTGGGTTACGTGCTCGACTTCCTCGCGATCGCCGTGGCCGACCTGGCCAGCATCAGCGAACGTCGTACCGACCGATTCCTGGACGTCGCCCGCAACCACGGGCTGAACGCGTTCCTGGCCGACGATCCAGGGGTGGACAGCGGCCACATGATCGCGCAGTACACGCAGGCCGCGATCGTGTCCGAGCTGAAGCGGCTCGCCGTACCGGCCAGTGTGGACTCCATCCCGAGCAGTGCGATGCAGGAGGACCACGTCTCGATGGGCTGGTCGGCCGCACGCAAGCTGCGCAAGGCGATCGACGGGCTGCAGCGCGTCCTCGCCGTCGAGATCCTGACCGCCGCGCGGGCGCTCGACCTGCGCGCACCGCTCGCCCCGGCGCCGGCCACCGCCGCCGTCCGGGACGCCCTCCGGGAGCACGTCGAGGGGCCGGGCACCGACCGGCACCTCGCCCCCGAGATCGAGCACTCCGTCCGGCTCGTTGCCGACGGCACTTATTTGACGGTGGCCGAAGCAGTCACCGGCCCACTGTCCTGAGTAGAAAGGCTGGATCACCCATGTCCGGACCCCGTCCCGTGCGCGCACCCCGCGGTACCACCCTGACCGCCCGCGGCTGGCAGCAGGAGGCCGCACTGCGGATGCTGCAGAACAACCTCGACCCCGAGGTCGCCGAGCACCCCGACGAGCTGGTCGTGTACGGCGGGTCCGGTAAGGCCGCCCGGGACTGGAACTCGTTCGACGCGATGGTTCGGACGCTGACCACGTTGAAGGACGACGAGACGATGCTGGTGCAGTCCGGCCGTCCGGTCGGTGTGATGCAGACGCACGAGTGGGCGCCGCGGGTGCTGATCGCGAACTCGAACCTGGTCGGTGACTGGGCCACCTGGGAGGAGTTCCGCAAGCTGGAAGCGATGGGGCTGACGATGTACGGCCAGATGACGGCCGGCTCGTGGATCTATATCGGCACCCAGGGGATCCTGCAGGGCACGTACGAGACGTTCGGTGCGGTGGCGGAGAAGAAGTTCGGTGGCTCGTTGGCAGGCACCATCACGCTGACCGCCGGGCTCGGCGGCATGGGCGGTGCGCAGCCGCTGGCCGTGACGATGAACGACGGCGTGGCGATCTGCATCGACGTCGACTCCTCCCGGATCGACCGGCGGATCGAGCACCGGTACCTCGACGTCCGCGCCGGTTCGCTGGACGAGGCGCTGCGGCTGGCCGAGGAGGCCAAGAAGGCCCGTCGGCCGCTGTCGATCGGCGTCCTGGGCAACGCCGCGGTGATCGTGCCGGAGGTGCTGGAACTCGGCGCTCCGATCGACATTGTCACCGACCAGACCTCGGCGCACGACCCGCTGATGTACCTGCCGGTGGGGATCGACTTCGACGACTGGACCACAGCCCGCGAGAAGGACCCGGCCGGCTTCACCGAGCGCGCGCAGGCGTCGATGGCCCGGCATGTCGCCGCGATGGTGGGCTTCCAGGACGCGGGGGCCGAGGTGTTCGACTACGGCAACTCGATCCGCGACGAAGCCCGGAAGGCCGGTTACGGGCGGGCGTTCGAGTTCCCCGGGTTCGTGCCGGCGTACATCCGGCCCTTGTTCTGTGAGGGAAAGGGCCCGTTCCGGTGGGCGGCGCTGTCCGGCAACCCGGCCGATATCGCCAAGACCGACCAGGCCATTCTCGACCTGTTCCCGGACAACGAGCACCTGACCCGGTGGATCAAGCTGGCCGGCGAGCGGGTCGCGTTCCAGGGTCTGCCGGCCCGGATCTGCTGGCTCGGTCAGGGCGAGCGGGACAAGGCCGGCGTCCGGTTCAACGAGATGGTTGCCTCCGGCGAGCTCGAGGCTCCGATCGTGATCGGGCGGGATCACCTGGACACCGGTAGCGTCGCGTCGCCGTACCGGGAGACCGAAGGAATGCTGGACGGCTCGGACGCGATCGCGGACTGGCCGTTGCTGAACGCCATGGTGAACGTGGCCAGCGGCGCGTCCTGGGTGTCGATCCACCACGGCGGCGGCGTCGGTATCGGCCGGTCCATCCACGCCGGTCAGGTTTCGGTTGCCGACGGCACCGAGTTGGCCCGGCAGAAGCTGGAACGGGTACTCAGCAACGACCCGGCGATGGGTGTCATCCGGCACGTCGACGCCGGTTACGACACGGCAGCAGAGGTTGCCGCCGAACGAGGGGTCAGGGTTCCGATGCAGGAAGCCTGACCCGTGCGGGGCGATGGGCCGGGCACCGTGATAACGCAGTGCGACCGTGGCATTCTGTACCGCTATGGTCCACTTTCCGGGGAATGGGAAACCGCAGGATCACGTGGCTTCGGTCTCTCGTTCCGCTAGGGTCGATCGGGCGATCGACGACGAGCGCGAAGGGGCGCCATGATCGAGTTCGAGGACGTCACCAAGCGGTATCCGGACGGCACCGTCGCCGTCGACAAGCTGTCGCTGCAGATCCCGAGTGGTCAGATCACCGTGTTCGTCGGGCCGTCGGGCTGCGGTAAGACCACCTCGCTGCGGATGATCAACCGCACCATCGAGCGGACCAGTGGGACGATCTCGATCGACGGTGACGATGTCACCAGCAAGGATCCGGTCGCACTGCGGCGCGGGATCGGGTACGTGATCCAGCACGCCGGGCTGTTCCCGCACAAGACGGTGGTGGACAACGTCGCCACGGTGCCGAAGCTGCTCGGCTGGGACAAGCGCAAGACCCGCGCCACCGCGATGGAGCTGCTCGAGCGGGTCGGCCTCGACCTCAAGCTGGCCGAGCGGTATCCGGCCCAGCTGTCCGGTGGCCAGCAGCAACGAGTCGGTGTCGCGCGAGCCCTGGCGGCCGACCCGGCGATCATGCTGATGGACGAGCCGTTCAGCGCCGTCGACCCGATCGTCCGCCACCAGTTGCAGGAGGAGCTGCTCCGGCTGCAACGCGACATCGGCAAGACCATCGTCTTCGTCACCCACGACATCGACGAAGCGATCAAACTCGGCGACAACGTCGCGGTACTGCGGGTCGGCGGCAAGCTGGCCCAGTTCGCACCGCCGGCCGAGCTGCTGGCGAATCCGGTCGACGACTTCGTCCGCGGTTTCGTCGGACAGGACCGCGGCTATCGGGCGCTCACCTTCGTGCACCCTGACGAGTTGCCGATCAAGCCGGTGCCGCCGGACCTTGTGCTGGACGACGACGGTGTGCCGGTCGGCTGGCGCGCAGACCACGAGATGCTGCCCCTCGGCGCGGTCTTCAAGCAGGGTGATTCGCTGCGTGCCGCGCTGGACGCCGTACTGACCTCTCCGACCGGCTGGGGCATCTGCGTCGACGACAACGGTAAGGCCGTCGGGGTGGTCGACCAGGCGATCGTCGCGGAGGCGCTCCGCTCATGACCTGGGTAGTCGACAACCTGGACCTGATCTGGGAACAGCTGCGCGAGCATATCTACCTGGCGATCATCCCGGTCATTCTCGGACTGCTGATCGCGGTGCCGCTGGGCTACGTGGCGACCCGGTTCGGGTTGCTGGCGAACCCGCTGATCGCCCTCGGCGGTGTGCTGTACTCACTGCCCTCGATCGCGCTGTTCATCGTGCTGCCGGCGATCCTCGGCACCAAGGTGCTGTCCCCGGTCAACATCATCGTGGCGCTGACCATCTATACGGTCTCGCTGCTGATCCGCAATGTGATCGACGGGCTGCGCTCCGTGCCGGTCGAGGTCCGGCAGTCGGCGGTCGCGGTCGGGTACGGCTCCATGCACCGGCTGATCGCGATCGACCTGCCGATCGCCGTACCGGTGATCTTCGCCGGTCTCCGCGTCGTCACTGTGGCGAACATCTCGATGGTGAGCGTCGGCGCGGTGATCGGGATCGGCGGCCTGGGCGAGTTGTTCACCCTGGGCTTCCAGAAGGACTTCCTCACCCCGGTCGTGGTGGGCGTGGTGCTCTCCCTGCTGCTGGCGCTGCTGGCCGACCTGGCCCTGGTCGGTCTCCAGCGCGTGCTCACTCCGTGGGCCCGCGTGATCGCCGCTCCTCCGGTGGAGGTGACCTGATATGTGGGAATACCTGAGCGACCCCTTCAACTGGTCCGGCCCGGAAGGGATCTGGGCCAGGATCATCCAGCACATCTGGTACACGTTCGCCGCACTCGGGCTCTCCGCGGCGATCGCGCTGCCGGTGGGGTTGCGGATCGGCCACACCCGGCGCGGGGCGTTCCTGGCGATCAACCTGGGCAACGCGGCCCGGGCGCTGCCGAGCCTCGGTCTGCTGATGATCGCGGTGCTGCTGACCGACCAGATCGGGTTCCTGCCGGTCCTGATCGCGCTGGTCGCGCTCGGTATCCCGCCGATCCTGGCCTCGACGTACGCCGGTCTGTCCGGTGTCGATCCGGCCACGATCGACGCCGCCCGGGGGATGGGGATGACTGGGCAGGAGATCCTGACCAAGGTGGAGATCCCGATCGCGATGCCGCTGATCATCTCCGGTCTGCGCGGCGCGACCCTGCAGATCGTCTCGACCGCGACGATCGCCGCCCTCGTCTCGCTCGGCGGCCTCGGCCGCTACGTGGTCGACGGACTGAAACTCCGCGACTTCCCGCAGATGTTCACCGGCGCCCTGCTGGTGGCCCTGCTCGCCATCCTGCTCGACGTGATATTCGCCGTGATCGGCCGGGCCGTCGTCTCCGACGGACTCAGGGCCGACTGACCTACCGGAACTGTCGGACCGGCCTGATGAACTTGCCGGATCAGACGAACCTGATGAACCGCCCCACCGAAACATCCACCGGCAACGGCCGGTGGCTGACGAGACACTGGAGGCTCTCGTGTTGAGATCCACACTCATCCGTACTGCGATCGCCGGGGTGGCGGTGCTCGGCCTGGCCGGCTGTGGGGGTGGAGACGATCAGTTGGGCGACAACGACGCGGGCTCCTCGCCCGCGCCGGACAAGGTCACCAGCATCACCGTCGGTTCGGCGGACTTCTCCGAGAGCCAGCTGCTGGCGGAGATCTACGGTCAGGCGCTGGCCGCCAAGGGCGTCGAGGTCACGCAGAAGCCGAACATCGGCAACCGCGAGACCTACATGGCCGCGATCAAGGACGGCTCGGTGCACCTGCTGCCGGAGTACACCGGCGCTGCGCTGCACTACTTCAAGACCGACGCCACCGAGACCGAGGACCAGGCGACGTACGACGCGTTGAAGGCCTCGCTGCCGTCCGGGCTCGAGGTGCTGGAGAAGTCGCCGGCGGCCGACGAGGACACCATCGTGGTGACCAAGGCGACCGCGGACAAGTACAACCTGAAGTCGCTGGCCGACCTGAAGCCGGTCGCCAAGGACATGGCTGCAGGCGGCAGCTCCGAGTTCAAGGTGCGGGATGCCGGCCTGAAGGGGCTGAAGGAGAAGTACGGCGTCGAGTTCGGCAAGGAGTACAAGACTCTGGACGCCGGTGGCCCGTTGAGCCTGAAGGCGCTGCTGGACAACCAGGTCCAGGTGTCGAACTTCTTCACCACCCAGGCGCTGATCAAGGACAACAACCTGGTCATGCTGGAGGACCCGGAGAACATCCTGCCGCCGAACGCCATCGTTCCGTTGATCCGGACCGACCACAAGTCGGCTGACGTCGAGTCGACGCTGAACGCGGTCTCGGCCAAGCTGACCACGGAAGGGCTGACCGAGATGGTCAAGCGGATCGACGTCGGCAAGGAGTCGGCGAACGCGGTCGCCAAGGACTGGCTGTCGAAGAACCCGCTGTCTTGAGCTTCGAGAACATGTGGGCGGCGCTGGCCGCCGTCGGCCGTGACCCCGACACCGGGGGTTACCGCCGCGGCGGCTGGACGCCGACCGAGCGCGAGGCGACGCACTGGTTCCTCGACCAGTGCGCCACCCGCAACCTCACTGTCGAATCAGACGGCATCGGCAACCTCGTCGCTTGGTGGGGTCCGTCAGACGCAGCTGGTGTGGTGACTGGAAGCCACCTGGACTCGGTCATTGACGGTGGTGCGTTTGACGGGCCGTTGGGCGTGGTTTCTGCTTTGGCGGCTGTGGATCTGTTGCGGGCTGAGGGGTTTGAGCCTTCGGTGCCGATCGGGGTCGGGGCGTTCGTGGAGGAGGAAGGGTCGCGGTTCGGGATGCCTTGTCTTGGGTCTCGGGTTGCGGCCGGGGTGCTGCCGGCCTCGCGGGCCCTTGCGTTGAAGGACAGATCAGGAGTTTCGCTCGCCGCGGCGTTGGAGACGGCGGGGACGGATCCGGCGGGCGTCGGGCCGTCGCCGTTGCTGGAGCGGATGGGGACGTTCGTCGAGTTGCACGTCGAGCAAGGCCGCGGGCTGACCGCGCCGGTCGGTGTGGCCAGCTCGATCTGGCCACACGGGCGGTACCGGTTCACGTTCGGGGGCGAGGCCAACCACGCCGGCACGACGTTGATGGAAGACCGGCACGACCCGATGCTCACCTACGCGATGACCGCACTGGCCGCCAACAAGCAGGCCCGTCTGGCCGGCGCCCGCGCGACCTTCGGCCGCCTGTCGGTCGAGCCCAACGGCACGAACGCAGTACCGTCACAGGTGACCGCCTGGCTGGACGCACGCGCCGCCGACGACGCGACGCTGGAGTCGTTGCTGGCAGCAATTACCAAGCAAGCGACGGAACGCGCCGAACGTGACGGTACGACGCTCGAAGTGGTGCCAGAGTCGGTGTCGCCGGTGGTCGACTTCCCGGCCGGGTTGCGGGACCGGTTGGTCGACGTACTGGATGGTGCGCCGGTGCTGCCGACCGGAGCCGGGCACGACGCCGGCGTGTTCTCGGCGGCCGGCATCCCGACCGCGATGCTGTTCGTCCGGAACCCGACCGGTATCTCGCACTCGCCGGCCGAGTACGCCGAGATGGACGACTGCCTGGCCGGCGTGGACGCGTTGGCCGCCGTACTGAAGGACCTTGCGAAGTGACGTCGTACTGGTGCTCGAGCGCGCTCCTGCCGACCGGGATCGCCGAGCGGGTGCTGGTGACGATCGCCGACGGACGGTTCGCCGCGGTCGAGGCCGACGCGGACCCGGGTGACGCGATCCGGCTGAACGGTCTCGTGCTCCCCGGGCTGGCGAACTGCCACAGCCACGCCTTCCACCGAGCCTTGCGCGGCCGTACGCAGACCGAGCGCGGCACGTTCTGGACCTGGCGCGAGCAGATGTACGCCGTCGCCTCGATGCTGACCCCGGAGACGTATTACCAGCTCGCGCGGGCCGTGTACGGCGAGATGGTGCTGGCCGGGATCACCGCGGTCGGCGAGTTCCACTACCTGCATCACGCACCGGGCGGGCGCCGCTACGACGATCCGAACGCGATGGGTACGGCGTTGATCGCGGCGGCCCGGGACGCGGGGATCCGGATCGCCTTGCTGGACACGTGTTACGTCGCCGGCGGGATCGACCAGCCGCTGAACTCGGTGCAGGAACGGTTCAGCGACGGCGACGCCGCGACCTGGGCCTCCAGGGTCTCGTTGCTGACCGGCTCCGACGATGTCGTGATCGGTGCGGCGGCGCATTCTGTTCGCGGTGTGCCCCAGGATCAGCTGGGCGCAGTCGCATCGGCGTTGCCGAACGCACCATTGCACATCCATCTGTCCGAGCAGGTCGGCGAGAACGCCGCTTGCCTGGACGCCTACGGTCGTACGCCGGCCCAGGTCCTCGACGAGACCGGCTTCCTCAGCGGGCGGACGAGCGCCGTCCACGCGACCCATCTGACCAACGTCGATGTGGGGCTGCTCGGAAGCTCGGCGACGTACTCATGCTTCTGCCCGACCACCGAGCGGGACCTGGCCGACGGCATCGGTCCATCGGCGGCGCTGCGCAATGCCGGATCGCCGTTGACGCTCGGGTCGGACAGTCACGCGGTGATCGACCTCTTCGAGGAGATGCGCGCGGTGGAACTGGACGAGCGGCTCGCCTCCCAGGAACGCGGCCACTGGTCCGCGGCCGAGCTGCTGAAGGCCGCGACAATCGACGGGCACCGGTCGCTCGGGTTCGACGACGCCGGGGCGATCGCGGTGGGTGCCCGCGCGGATCTGGTCGCCGTCCGACTGGACAGCGTGCGTACGGCGGGGACCGGAGGAACTGTGGAAACCATCGCCTTCGCGGCGTCGGCCGCCGATGTCAGCGATGTGATCGCCGGTGGGCGACAAGTGGTTGCTGATGGCAAGCATATGAAGCTGGACGTGGCCGCTGAGCTGGCGGCCTCGATCGCGGCGGTGACCGAATGACCTCGCTGTTGCTGACTGGCATCGGTTCGCTGGTGACCAACGACCCGGCGCGTAGCGAGCTGCTCGGCGAGATCCGGGACGCGGCGCTGGTGATCGAGGGCAGCAAGGTCGCGTGGGTGGGTTCCCGTCGCGACGCCCCGGCGGCGGACTCCGCGCTGGATCTCGGTGGACGGGCGGTGATCCCGGGGTTCGTCGACTCGCATGCGCATCTGGTGTTCGCCGGTGACCGGGCCGAGGAGTTCGCCGCCCGGATGAGCGGTACGCCGTACTCCGCGGGCGGGATCCGGACCACGGTGGCGGCGACCCGGCAGGCCACGGACGAGGTGCTGACCGCGAACGTGGCCCGGCTGGTGACCGAGATGCGCCGTCAGGGCACTACGACGGTCGAGATCAAGTCCGGGTACGGGCTGACGGTCGCGGACGAGGCGCGGGCGCTGCAGATCGCGGGTCAATTCACCGAGGAGACCACTTATCTGGGGGCGCACGTCGTACCGGCGGAGTTCGCCGACGACCCGGCCGGCTACGTGGCGCTCGTGACCGGTCCGATGCTCGAGGCGAGCTCGCGGCACGCCAAGTGGGTCGACGTCTTCGTCGAACGCGGCGCCTTCGACGAGGACCAGGCCAGGGCGATCCTGACAGCCGGTCAAGGCAAGGGCCTGCAGGCCAGGGTGCACGCCAATCAACTCGGCGAAGGCCCGGGCGTGCAGTTGGCTTGCTCGGTCGGCGCGGCGGCGGCCGATCACTGCACCTATCTCACCGACGTCGACGTCGACGCTCTCGCTTCGACCGGCGTGGTCGCGGGCCTCCTTCCCGCGGTCGAGTTCTCGACGCGTTCGCCGTACCCGGATGCTCGTCGCCTGCTCGACGCCGGCGTGACCGTTGCCCTCGCCACCGACTGCAACCCAGGCTCCGGCTACTCCTCGTCCATGCCGCTGTGCATCGCCCTGGCCGTCCGCGAGATGCACATGACCCCGGCCGAGGCCCTCTGGTCCGCGACCGCAGGCGGTGCCGCGTCACTTCGCCGTACCGACATCGGCCGGTTGGTGCCTGGGGCACGCGCCGACCTGGCCGTTCTCGACGCACCGTCGTACATCCACCTCGCCTACCGCCCCGGCGTACCCCTCGTCACCCAAACCTTCGTGGGTGGACGGCCGGTCTAGAGGTGGCGGACCCCCAGGCCATCACAATTGCCGCAGCACTCGCCGACCACGGCTCGCGACGGCGGTCTCGCGTGGATTGTGATGGCCTGGAGATCCGGCCATCGCCTGCCGGATCGCATCCACCACCCAGCCGGGGTCGAACATCACGTCCTCCCAGGAGAACCGGAGCAGTCGCCAGCCGCGAATCGTGAGGTTGACGTGTCGGCGGCAGTCTCGGGTGAGCGCCCTGCGCGTGCCGTGATGAGCGAAGCTGTCGGCCTCGAGGGCAATCAGCAATTCCGGGTGCCCCAGGTCGATCCGAGCTGAGAAGCCGCCGTCCCGAACCACGACCTGAGCTTCGAAACCGTCGATGCCGGCTTCGATCAGAAGGGCGCGCAGGGCAGATTCCAGCGCGGACTCGGCCCGGGCGTCCGCGGCCGCCGCCACCCGGCGGGCTCGACGGCAGCCGGGACCGCCGAGTTCGGCGGCCGCGATCAACAGTTGCGATCGATCGAACGCGGCGAGCCGGAGCGCCGAGTCCGCGACGGTGAGGCCCGCGGCGAACGGCAAGGTACGCGCGCAGTCCAGCACAGTTCGGAGCTTGCCTGTCAGGCGCCCGTCGGAGGGGACGTCGTCGGCCCAGTGCAGTTCGCAATCCACCGAACTCAGCCGACGGTGCTGCCCGCGCGGCACGGTGATGTGCGGCTTGTCCGGCAGGTCGAGCACCGAGAATCCGTGCAGGACGGCGGCACTCAGATGCGACACGATCCCTCCCTGGGCCCTGGCTGCAGCGAGTGGATCGGCGGCCGGAGGCATCGCATAGACGCCCTTCGCGATCCGGCGGATCGCGCCGTCGGTCAACGCCTTGCGAAGGGCGCGGCCGGAGACGGCGGACCTCAGCTCGGCGAAGGTTGCCGTTCCTCCGCGCGGTTGGAGTACCTCGATGACCTCGGACATCTCACGATGGTCGCTCACTTGCGACGAAGCGGGACGTGGTTACCCACAGGCGGACCGCCAGCCCATCACATTCGGCGTCCAGCCCTGAGGTCCCCCGGGACGGGTGGGAACGAGAGGCGATTGTGATGGCCTGGCGGTCCGCAACTCTAGAGCCGTCGTACGTGGATGAGGCTGCGGAGCGGAAGGTCGTGGCGCAGCCGGGCGTTGCCGAGGCCGTCGACGATGCAGGCCGCGCCGATCCACTCGGCGCCACAGTCCTCCACCAAGGCACGGGCGACCGACGCGGTCGCTCCGGTATCCGCCCAGTCGTCGACCATCAGGACCCGATCACCGGCCTTGATCAGGTCACGGCGAAACCCGAAGACGACGTGCCGATCCTGGTAGTCCGGCCCGGTCGTCCGCAGTACCCACCGATCGCTGTCGGTCGCCTGACCGTTGTTCTTCCGGATCTCGACGAACCCGACTCCCAGTGCCGCTGCCGTCAATGCACCGAGCATCGATCCGCGAGACACCGGACCGACCACCACTGTCGGCGTCACGTCGTACAGACGGCCCAGCGCAGGTCCCAGGTCACGCAGCAACTCGGCGTCGCGCCACCATCCGGTGACGTCGGCGTAGTTGCTTCAGGCTCCGCGGTCCGTCCGCCAGGCGAAGGCGTTGCGCAGTCGCTCCTGCAGCTGTCTGGTCATGGCTCAAGGGTGACGGGAAGTCGTCGGCCCCGCACCCGATTTAGTCGGTGAGCTCCTTGGCGCACAGGGCTGTCGTGGTGCCGTCGGGGCGGCGGAGTTTGCCGACCTCGACGAAGTCGCGGCCGGCGTGGAAGGCGAGGCCGGCGACGTCGGGCGGATCGGAGCGGATGCCGCAGACGAGACGGTCGAAGGGTTTCGCGGAGCGTTCGACGGCGCGGTAGACCGCGGTCGCGATGCCCTTGCGGCGGTGCCGCTCGGCGACCACGATGCGGTCCAGGTGGAGGAAGCGGTCGACGTAGGTTCCGGCGAACCATTGGAAGTCGAGGCTGTCATGGGCCGAGCCGGGCGCGAAGGTGAGGACGAAGCCCGCCACCTCGTCGTCCAGGTCGACCACGGCGGCGTGCGCGGCGATCAGTCGGAGCCAGTCCAGCCGGTCCGGTCCGAGCGGCTCGACCAGACCTTCCGCGGCGGTGTTCAGGGCAAGAACCGCGGCGTCGTCAGCGGAGGTCATGGGGCGGAGCTTCACGGTGACACCATCCCACGGAAAGCCTTTGCAGCGGCAGGGGTACGGGCGTCCGGATTCCGGTCCGCCGAGGTGGTCGCCGTACGGTGAAAATGCGGGTCGATCACCCGGGATGTGGCGGGGGAGGACCCTGGGCGGGCCCTGGGAATCCGGGGGTCGGGTTGGGAATGAGCCGGCCATATGCCATGTTGAGTCAGGTGTACTCAAGTTTGTTCAGTCACGGATTTGAAACCGGGGCGGCCGAAAGGCAACATTGAGTCCGCATCACTCAACTTCGTGGAGGTAAGCACATGGCCCGCGCGGTCGGTATCGATCTCGGTACGACGAACTCCGTCATCGCCGTACTGGAAGGTGGCGAGCCCACCGTCATCCCCAACGCCGAGGGAGCGCGGACGACGCCCTCGGTGGTGGCCTTCGCCAAGAACGGCGAGGTCCTGGTCGGCGAGGTGGCGAAGCGCCAGGCCACCACGAACGTCGACCGCACCATCCGCTCGGTCAAGCGCCACATGGGCGAGGCCTGGAGCGTGGACATCGACGGCAAGAAGTTCACCCCGCAGCAGATCAGCGCCTTCGTGCTGCAGAAGCTGAAGCGGGACGCCGAGGCGTACCTCGGGGAGCAGGTCACCGACGCGGTCATCACCGTGCCGGCCTACTTCTCCGACGCGCAGCGCCAGGCGACCAAGGAGGCCGGTGAGATCGCCGGCATGAAGGTGCACCGGATCGTCAACGAGCCGACCGCGGCCGCGCTCGCCTACGGCCTGGACAAGGGCACCGAGCAGACCATCCTGGTCTTCGACCTCGGTGGTGGCACGTTCGACGTGTCGCTGCTGGAGATCGGCGACGGCGTCTTCGAGGTGAAGGCGACCAGCGGTGACAACCACCTCGGTGGTGACGACTGGGACAACCGGATCGTCTCGTGGCTGGTGACCCAGTTCAAGAACAAGAACGGCACCGACCTGTCCGGCGACAAGATGGCCATGCAGCGGCTCAGCGAGGCCGCCGAGAAGGCCAAGATCGAGCTGTCCGCCGCGGCCGAGACCACCATCCACCTGCCGTACCTGAGCCTGACCGAGTCCGGCCCGCTGCACCTGGAGGAGAAGCTCTCCCGGGCCGAGTTCCAGAAGATGACCAACGACCTGCTGGAGCGCGCCCGCGCCCCGTTCAAGGCCGTCATCAAGGACGCCGGCATCGACGTGGCCAAGATCGATCACGTGATCCTGGTCGGCGGTTCGACCCGGATGCCCGCGGTGGCCGAGCTGGTCAAGGAGCTGACCGGTGGCAAGGACCCGAACAAGGGTGTGAACCCGGACGAGGTCGTCGCCGTCGGCGCCTCCCTGCAGGCCGGTGTGCTGAAGGGTGAGGTCAAGGACGTCCTGCTGCTCGACGTGACCCCGCTGAGCCTCGGTATCGAGACCAAGGGCGGCGTGTTCACCAAGATCATCGAGCGCAACACCACGATCCCGACCAAGGGCTCGGAGATCTTCACCACGGCCGAGGACAACCAGCCGTCGGTGATGATCCAGGTCTACCAGGGCGAGCGCGAGATGGCCCGGGACAACAAGTCGCTGGGCAACTTCGAGCTGACCGGCCTGCCGCCGGCGCCGCGGAACGTGCCGCAGATCGAGGTCACCTTCGACATCGACGCGAACGGCATCGTGCACGTCAACGCCAAGGACCTTGCCACCGGCAAGGAGCAGCGGATGACGGTGACCGGCGGTTCGGCGCTGCCGAAGGACGACATCGACAAGATGGTCCGCGACGCCGAGCAGTATGCCGAGGAGGACCGCCAGCGCCGCGAGGCGGTGGAGAGCCGCAACCAGGCCGAGGGCCTCGTCTACCAGACCGAGAAGTTCCTGTCCGAGAACGAGGACAAGGTCCCCGACGACGTCAAGACCGAGGTCAAGGACGGCGTCGCCGAGCTGAAGAAGGCGCTCGAGGGTGACGACGCCGACGCGATCAAGGCCGCGTCGGAGAAGCTCGCCCAGTCCAGCCAGAAGATGGGTGCCGCGATGTACGCGAACGCCCAGGCCGCCGGCGGATCCGAGGAGAGCGCGTCGTCCGACGACACCTCGAGCTCGAGCAGCGACGACGACGTCGTCGACGCCGAGATCGTGGACGAGGACCGGCCGCAGGACAAGACGGAGGACAAGTGACGGATCGACCGACTGGCAGCGAGTTCGGCGACGGTGACCCCGTCGTCCGGGACAAGCGCCGGCTCGACCCGGACACCGGCGCGGTGCGGGAGCAGCCCACTTCGGACGCTCCCGCGCCCGGCGCCGCGCCGGGTATGCCGGGCACCCCGGGCGCGCAACCGCCGCGGGACCCGTCCGACCTGATCGGCCCGTCCGCCCAGGAGGCTCTGTTGACCGAGGCGCTGGCCGAGCGTACGGCGGACCTGCAGCGACTGCAGGCCGAGTACGTCAACTACAAGCGCCGGGTGGACCGGGACCGCGAGGCTTCCCGGGAGCTGGTGGTCGGCTCGGTGCTGACCGAGCTGCTCGGGATCCTGGACGACATCGGCCGGGCCCGTGAGGCGGGTGAGCTGGAGGGCGCGTTCAAGGCGGTCTCCGAGTCGCTCGAGCGGGTCACCGAGAAGCTCGGCCTGGTGAGGTACGGCGAGAAGGGCGACTCCTTCGACCCGCGGATCCACGAGGCCTTGCTGCACAACTACTCCGACGAGGTGGACGGCCCGACCGCGACGATGGTGATGCAGCCGGGGTACCGCCTCGGCGAGCGGGTCCTGCGACCGGCTCGGGTGGCCGTCTCGGAACCGACCGAGCAACTGCCGGCCGAGGCCGTCAAGGGCGACGTACCGGCGGAGAGCACAGATGACGACCAGCCCGCAGACAAGCCTGCGGAGTAGCCGAGACGGCGGGAGGGGAGGCGTCGGATGAGCACGAAGGACTGGCTCGAGAAGGACTTCTACAAGGTTCTCGGCGTCTCCAAGACCGCCGAGGCCGACGAGATCAAGAAGGCCTACCGCAAGCTGGCGCGCAAGTACCACCCGGACTCCAACGCCGGGGACGCCAGCGCGGAGGCGAAGTTCAAGGAGGTCTCCGAGGCGTACGACGTCGTCGGCGACCCGAAGAAGCGCAAGGAGTACGACGAGGCACGCCGGCTGTTCGGTAGCGGCGGCTTCCGGATGCCGGGCGGTAGCACCGGACAGGGCGGCTTCAACTTCGACGTCGGCGACCTGTTCAACCGGGGCGGGACCGGCGGCGGTGCCGGCGGTGGCCTCGGCGACATCCTGGGCGGCATGTTCGGCGGTGGCGGCCGGACCACGACCACCACGTCGACGGCCCGGCCGCGGCGCGGTGCGGACATCGAGACCGAGGCGACGATCGAGTTCGCCGAGGCCGTCAACGGTGTCACCGTGGCGCTCCGGATGACCAGTGACGAGCCGTGCAAGACGTGTCGTGGTACCGGCGCGAAGTACGGCACGGTGCCCAAGGTCTGCCTGAAGTGCGAGGGCACGGGGATGCAGACCTCGGTCCAGGGCGGCGTGTTCGCCATGACCGAGCCGTGCACCGAGTGCAGGGGCCGCGGCCTGGTCGTCGACCAGCCGTGCGAGACCTGCCACGGCTCCGGCCGCGGTCAGTCGAGCAAGACCATGCAGGTCCGCATCCCGGCGGGCGTGCAGGACAACCAGCGGATCCGGCTCAAGGGCAAGGGCGCGGCCGGCGAACGGGGTGGCCCCGCGGGCGACCTCTACGTCACCGTGCACGTGAAGCCGCACCGGATCTTCGGTCGTCAGGGCGAGCACCTGACGCTGAACGTCCCGGTGAGCTTCACCGAGGCGGCGCTGGGTGCCGAGATCAAGGTGCCGACCCTGGACGGTCTGCCCGTCACGGTCCGGATCCCCGCCGGTACGGCGAACGGCAGCAAGCTGCGCGTCCGTGGCAAGGGATCGGTCCGGCGGGACGGCAGCAAGGGCGACATCCTGCTCACCATCGAGGTGCAGGTCCCGCACGAGTTGAGCGAAGAGCAGCGCGCCAAGCTGCAGGAGTTCAGTTCGGCCACGGACCAGCCTGACCTGCGGTCCGGGTTGTTCGGGAGTACGTGATGGGCATCCCGTTCAGCCAGGTGCCGACCTGGGACGACCGCACCCCGATCTACGTGATCTCGGTGGCGGCCCAGCTGGCCGGCATGCATCCGCAGACTCTGCGCCAGTACGACCGGCTCGGATTGGTCACGCCGAGCCGGGCGTCCGGTCGCGGCCGGCGGTACTCGGCGTACGACGTGGCGAAGCTGAGGTACGTGCAGCACCTGTCCCAGGAGGAGGGTGTGAACCTGGCGGGAATTCGGCACGTCCTCGCGCTACAGTCCGAAGTGGAGGACCTGCGCAAGCGGGTCAACCAGCTACTGGCAGAAGTCCAGCGCGGTGTCGGTGCCTCCAAGCGGAGCACCGGCAGCCGGGTCTTCTCGGCCGGCCCGGCCGGCGATGTGATCGCCATGGGCCGGCAGCAGACCACGACCCGCTGGATCCGGACCCAGCCGTTGGAGCTGGGCCCCCGCTGACACCACGAGCTGGGCTCAGGCCGATCGTTGCCGAGCCCACCGATCCGGAGGCGTCCGATCCCCCCTCGGACCCTCCGGCCAGTGGAGATGTCGTCCCCCCGATGTCTCCACCGCCGAAGGCGCGCCCCACCCCCCGGGCGCCCTTCGGCCCCCGCAGGGTGGTCCGTTCCAGGACCGCCCTGCGGCTCTCTCGTCAGACCTGACAACGCGACCTACTCTGGCTGAGTGACGCTCAGTCTGCAGACGGACCGGTTACTGATCCGGGATTGGGAAGAAGACGACGCCGACGCCGCACTCGAGATCTACGGCTCGCCCGAGGTGGCGCCGTGGCTCTCACCGGCGATCGACCAAGTCGCCGACGTGGACACCATGCGTGCCGTCCTGCGTGCCTGGATCGAGGCGCAACCGAACTTCGTCGTACCGGCAGGCCGTTGGGCCATCGTCCGCCGGGAGGACGGCGAGGTGCTCGGCGCCCTGCTGATCCGATTGCTCCCGCCGTACGAGGAGGATCTGGAGATCGGCTGGCAGTTGCGGCCGAGCGCGTGGGGTCACGGCTATGCGACCGAGGCCAGCCATGCGCTGATGCGGTGGGCGTTCAAGGATGCCGATACCGACGAGCTGTTCGCCGTCGCCCGCCCGAACAACAAGCGCGCCATCGCCACCGCCGGCCGGCTCGGGATGGAGTGGGTCGGTGAGACCGACAAGTACTACGACCTGAACCTGCAGGTCTACCGCATCCGCGCCTCCGAGTTCACCGAGTGAGCGACACCGAGTCCTCGGTGATGCGGGAGCGGGAGTGGTTGCCAAGGGCAACTCGGATCCGGAGATCGCGGCCGAGCTGCACCAAACCGAGCACGCTGGAGCTGTGACGTCGGCTGCGGACCGGACATCCTCAAGCTGCGCAACAACATCGTCAAGGTCGGGTACGACGACTCCTTCGACACCGGCAACCCGGCCGACGCCGCCCCAGAAGCTGTCCCGCCTCGAGTCCGAAACGGATGTGACAGCTGTGATCCCCGGACCGCCAGGCCATCACGGATGGGGTGGGCGGCGGGCGGCCCGCGGGGCAGGCGGCGGGCGGGGCATTTGTGATGGCCTGGAGGTCCGCTACCTCACTGGCTGGAGGAGGTGCGGGTTGTCTGTGGTGATGCCGTCTACGTCCAGGGCCAGAGCCCGATCCAGGGTGGCCGGGTCGGGGACTGGCCACGCTGTGACGTCCAGGCCGGCTGCGTGGAGTTCTCGGACGCCCTCGGCGGTCAGGCCGGCGATGCCGCAGAGGGCTGTGCCTGCTTCGGCGGCACGGGTGAGGGCGAGTACGTCGGCGATCGCGGGTGTCCGGCCGAAGATCAGGCCGGTGTTGGCGGACGGCATGGCACGCCGCACGGCGAGGAGGATGTCGGCGTGGGACGACGTGATCATCGTCCGGGCGGCCAGCTCCGGATCGGCCCGGAGGGACTCCACCAGCAGCGGTACGGCGCGCGCCGCCTTCACCTCGGCCTGGAAGCGCACGTCGATCGCGGCCCGCGGATGCAGGTGGGGCCCGAGGCCTCTCCGCACACCGAGCCGGTTGTCCACAGCCCGCCAACTCATGCTCAACCACCAGCCACCAAACGGATACAACTAGTAGTAGAACCACCGCTCGCCCCTGGGGACCCTGACTTGACCCCAGGATTTCTCAGAGTTGAGTGGAATGGACTCAAGTTTGGATAGGTTTGTATCCACTGTTTGCTGTTAGTTGAGCTTGAAAGGCTGGAACCAGATGGACGTTCAGCGGCTGACGACGCTGGCCCGGGAAACCCTGTCGGTCGCGATCCGTCAGACCTCCGCGGCGGGCAACCCGACCGTGGAGCCGATTCACCTGCTGTCCGCGCTGCTCGCGCAGCCGGAGGGGACCACCGTCGGCCTGCTCGAGGCCGCCGGCGCCGACGTCAACGCCGTACGCCGCCGGACCGCGGAATTCTTGAGCCGCCTGCCGAAGGCGAGCGGCGGCAGCGTGCAGGCGCCGAGCCTGTCGCCCAAGACCAGCGATGTGCTGAACCAGGCGGAGCAGCGGGCCCTCGGGCTCGGGGACGAGTACGTCTCCACCGAGCACCTGCTGATCTCGCTCGCCACCGTCGAAGGCAACGCGAAGACTGCGCTCGGCGTGACCGCCGACGCGCTGCTGCAGGCGTTCGACCGGATGCGCGGCAACCGCCGGATCACCTCGCCGGAGGCGGAGGGCACCACCAAGACACTGGAGAAGTACGGCGTCGACCTGACCGAGCGGGCCAAGGACGGCAAGCTCGACCCGGTGATCGGGCGCGACTCCGAGATCCGCCGGGTGGTCCAGGTGCTGTCTCGTCGTACCAAGAACAACCCGGTCCTGATCGGTGAGCCCGGTGTCGGCAAGACCGCCGTCGTCGAGGGGCTGGCCCAGCGGATCGTTGCCGGTGACGTGCCCGAGTCGCTGCGCGGCCGGCGGCTGATCAGCCTCGACCTGGGCGCGATGGTCGCCGGCGCGAAGTACCGCGGTGAGTTCGAGGAGCGGCTCAAGGCGGTGCTGACCGAGATCAAGGAGTCCGACGGCCAGATCATCACGTTCATCGACGAGCTGCACACGGTCGTCGGCGCTGGTGCGACCGGCGAGGGCGCGATGGACGCCGGCAACATGCTGAAGCCGATGCTGGCCCGCGGCGAGCTGCGGATGATCGGCGCCACCACTCTGGACGAGTACCGGACCCGCATCGAGAAGGACCCGGCGCTGGAGCGTCGGTTCCAGCAAGTGTTCGTCGGCGAGCCTTCGGTCGAAGACTCGATCGCCATCCTGCGCGGTCTGAAGGAGCGCTACGAGGCGCACCACAAGGTCGCCATCTCCGACAGTGCGCTGGTCGCCGCCGCGTCGCTGTCCCACCGCTACATCACCGGCCGCCAGCTGCCGGACAAGGCGATCGACCTGGTCGACGAGGCGGCGTCCCGACTGCGCATGGAGATCGACTCGTCCCCGGTCGAGATCGACTCGCTGCGCCGTACCGTCGACCGGCTGAAGATGGAGGAGCTCGCGCTGTCCCGCGAGGAGGACCCATCGAGCCAGGAGCGGCTCGAGCGGTTGCGCACCGACCTCGCCGACCGCGAGGAGGAGCTGCGCGCACTCGAGTCCCGCTGGGAGAAAGAGAAGTCCGGCCTGAACCGGGTCGGCGAGGTCAAGGAGCGGATCGACGAGCTTCGCGGCCAGGCCGAGCGCGCCCAGCGCGACGGCGACCTGGAGACCGCCGCCCGGATCCTGTACGGCGAGATTCCCGAGCTCACCAAGGAGCTGGAGGCGGCTGACGCCGAGCCCGAGGTCACCGACGGACCGGACGCGATGGTCAACGAGGAGGTCGGCCCGACCGAGATCGCCGAGGTGATCGCGATGTGGACCGGCATCCCGACCGGCCGGCTGCTCGAGGGCGAGACCGGCAAGCTGCTCCGGATGGAGGACGAGCTGGGTCGCCGGCTGATCGGCCAGCGCAAGGCGGTCAAGGCCGTCAGTGACGCCGTCCGCCGGGCCCGCGCGGGCATCTCCGACCCGGACCGTCCGACCGGTAGCTTCCTGTTCCTCGGCCCGACCGGTGTCGGCAAGACCGAGCTGGCGAAGGCGCTCGCGGACTTCCTGTTCGACGACGAACGCGCCATGGTCCGGATCGACATGTCGGAGTACGGCGAGAAGCACAGCGTCGCGCGGCTGGTCGGTGCCCCACCCGGCTACGTCGGGTACGAGGAAGGCGGCCAGCTCACCGAGGCTGTGCGTCGGCGCCCGTACTCGGTGATCCTGCTCGACGAGGTGGAGAAGGCGCACCCCGAGGTCTTCGACATCCTGCTGCAGGTGCTGGACGACGGCCGCCTGACCGACGGCCAAGGCCGTACGGTCGACTTCCGCAACGTGATCCTGATCCTGACCAGCAACCTCGGCTCGGCGTACCTGGCCGACCTCAGGCTGGACGACCAGGCGAAGCGCGACCAGGTGATGGCCGTGGTGCGGCAGTCGTTCAAGCCGGAGTTCATCAACCGGCTGGACGAGATCGTGCTGTTCGACGCCCTGGGCAGTGAGGAACTGACCCAGATCGTCGCCCTCCAGATCACCGCCCTGCAGCGCCGCCTGGCCGACCGCCGGATCACCCTGGACGTTGGCGACGACGCGATGGAATGGCTCGCCATGACCGGCTACGACCCGGTCTACGGCGCCCGCCCCCTCCGCCGCCTGGTCCAGTCCGCCATCGGCGACGAACTCGCCCGAGGCATCCTCGCCGGCGACATCCGAGACGGCGACACCGTCAAGGTGACTCTCAGCGAGGCCAAGGACGCCCTGGAAGTCGCCCCCGCCTGACCACCCGGCCGGGCCCGCATCGTGCGGGCCCGGCTGCCTGTCCGGGGAGGTGGTGACGGGAGAATGGGTGCGTGACGAATCCGCGCGCCGAATGGGTGAACACGACGCATGACTGGGCCGGCGCGGTCGACCAGGATCACCTGGAACAGATCCGCTCCGACCCAGCTCGGTACGCCCCAGGCGGCCTGATCCACCTAGTGCTGGAAGTCATCGCGTACCCCGAAGACGAGGCCGAATCAGCAAGCCGACGCGGCACCTGCACAGTCACCCTGCACACCGACGGCTCCATCGCGATCGAGGACAACGGTCGCGGCACCGACACCCGCGTCGACGAACACGGTCAGCTGATCAAGAAGCCGATCATGGCCACCCAGGACCTCCGCTTCTTCGCGAACCCAGAGAGCCCGCTCCTCCCCGGCACCAACCCCCGCCGAGGCATGTCCGTCGTCGCCGCTCTCAGCGACTGGCTCGTCCACACCAACCGCCGCCTGAACGGTTCCTGGACCCAACGCTACGAACTCGGCCTCCCGGTGACCGACCTCGACCCCATCCCCACCACGCCAACCACCGGCACCACCGTCCACTTCCACCCCAACGCCGCCTACTTCCCTGGCAAGAACCTCACCGCCGACGACCTCCACCCCTTTCTGACCTTCCCCCACCTCGACATCCGCATCATCACGGGCTCCTGAGCGTCAGGACACGGCGCGTTTGGGGGATCTGGGAGGATCGGGGGGGGAGCGGTGGAAGGAACACGTCAAGGCATGACCGAGCAGCACGGCAACAACTCCGGCGAGGAGCGTCCTGGCCCGTACCAGGGCGTCTTCGGCTCGGGCGGCGGACCCTCCGGCTCACCCCCGCCGGGTCCACAGCCGCCCGGCACGCCGCCGTACGGTGATCGACAGAGCCCGTACGGCGACCTTCCCGGGGCGTACGGCGGTGCGTTCGGCACCCAGCCGCATCAGGACGCGACCCCACCCAAACAGGTCACCATCGCCGCGGTGATCTCGTTCGGCCTCGGCGCCATGTGCATCCTGCTCGCCGGCCTCGTGTTCACCTCGGCTGGTGAACAGATCGCCGAGATCGTCACCGGCTCCAAGGACGCCCAAGGGATGGTCGTCGCCGTCATCCTCGCGTGCGCCGTCGCCTACATCGTCCCGGCGATCTACCTGCGCAAGCGCTACGCCTGGTCACGCTACCTGCTGATCGGCGTTGCCGCGGTGGGCATCGCCGGTGGCCTGATGGCATTGCCGAACAGCATCCTCGGCCTCGCCATCCACAGCACGCTGCTGTTCCTGATGCTCCAGCAGCCGACCAGGCTCTGGTTCCGCCACCGCTGACCGAAGGGCCTCACCCCGTGGAGATCTGGATCAACCCCGCCTGCTCCAAATGCCGCACAGCCACCAAGGCCCTCGACGAAGCCGGCATCACCTACACCGTCCGCCGCTACCTGGACGACCCACCCACCCCCGAGGAGCTCACCGCCGTCCTGGAGCGCCTCAACCTCGAACCCTGGGACCTCGTCCGCCACAACGAACCAGCCGCCAAACCCCTCCGCGACCTCCCCCGCGACGAGGCCCACCGCGCCGACTGGATCCAGGCGATGTCCGAAACCCCCATCCTCATCCAACGCCCCATCCTCACCGCCGACGACAACACCACAGCCGTCGCCCGAGACCCAGAAACCCTCGCCCGCTTCCTCCCCAACTAATCGCACGCAGGCAATCTGCCCCGCAATGCCCCACGCTGCCCCGTGGGTCCTGTGGATGGCGCCGCGCACGCGATCACCAACTGCTGCAGAATCCGTTGGTGCACAACTCATCCGCGCCGGACTCGCCGCTGATCGCATGGGTCGACGAGTCCGTCGTTGTCGGCGGCGATGACCGGCCAGGCGCCTACACGCTCGCGGCGGTGATTGCCGACGATGACGCGATCGAGGGCCTCCGCGACGACCTCCGCGCGTTGACGGAGCGAAAGATCGTCCGCCTCCACTGGGTCGCCGAGTCCACCAAACGCAGGGATCTGATCGTCGAGACCGTTGCTGCGCTCGGGGTTGTGGCGATCGTCGTGGTCGGCTCGCGCCGTGACGGCGGCCAACCTCGGGGAGCAGAGGTGGCTGCTGGCGCTGTCCGAGCTGGTTGCCGTCCATCAGGTCGCGGTCCGCTAGAAAGCGCGAAAGCTGGGCCCCATCATCCGGTGGGAATCCCAGCTTCACTTCTCACCAAGCAGCGCGTGGCGAGCTACCCCCACTATGCCACAAGTAGCCGACGGCTGTCGTGCGACATCCACACGTCGGTGGGGTCAGAGTTTTTGGAGGCGGGTTAGGGCTTCTTGGAGGATTTGGGGTTGTTTGCAGAAGGCCCAGCGGACCAGGGGGCGGCCGGCCTCGGTGTTGTCGTAGAAGACTTGGTGGGGGATGGCGACGACGCCGGTGCGTTCGGGGAGCATGCGGCAGAAGTCGATGCCGTCGGTGTGGCCGAGGGGGCGGATGTCGGTGGTGACGAAGTAGGTGCCCTGCGGGCGGTGGACGCCGAAGCCGAGGTCCGCGAGGCCGTCGCAGAGGAGGTCGCGGCGGGCCTGCAGGTCGGCGCGGAGGGCGTCGAAGTAGTCGTTGCCTAGGGCAAGCGCCCCGGCGACGGCCGGCTGGAACGGGGCGCCGGAGGTGAAGGTGAGGAACTGCTTGGCCGTGGTCACCGCGGTGACGATCGCAGGGCTGCCGGTGACCCAGCCGATCTTCCAGCCGGTGACGGAGAAGGTCTTGCCGGCGCTGCTGATCGACACGGTGCGTTCGGCCATTCCGTCGTACGACGCCAGTGGCTTGTGCGGCCGGCCGTCGAAGACGAGGTGTTCGTAGACCTCGTCGGTGATGACGATCAGGTCGTGCTCGACTGCAACCTCGCTGACGCCGCGGAGTTCGTCGTCCGTGAGGACGGTGCCGGTCGGGTTGTGTGGGGAATTGATCAGCAGGACCTTCGTGCGCGGGGTGACGGCGGCGCGGAGTTCGTCGAGGTCGAGGCGGAAGTCCGGGGCGCGGAGGGTGACCGGGACGCGGCGGCCGCCGGCGAAGGCGATGCCGGCCGAGTACGAGTCGTAGTACGGCTCCAGCGCGATCACTTCGTCGCCGGGCTCGACGTACGCGAGGAGGGCGGCCGCGACCGCCTCGGTCGCGCCGGTGGTGACGAGGACCTGGGTGTCAGGGTCGTACGACAGATCGTAGAAGCGTTTCTGGTGGTCGGCGATCGCCTGGCGCAGCGCGGGGACACCGCGGGCCGGCGGGTACTGGTTGGCGCCGGCGCGGATCGCGGTGATCGCGTCCTCGAGCAGCGAGTCGGGCCCGTCGCGGTCCGGGAACCCCTGGCCGAGGTTGACCGAGTTGGTCGCCACCGCGAGGGCGGACATCTCGGCGAAGATCGTGGTCCCGAGCCCGTTCAGCCGCTGTGCGTGTTCGCGCATGCCCCGACCCTAACGCCCACGCCAGGATCCCGCCGGGCGGTCCTCGCCTGACCAGCGAAGTCAGGCAGGACCGACAGCGGGCTACGGCGGGTCACCGCAGCGGCACGATCAGTTCCAAGGGGACGGCGGTGGCGGCGGTACGACGGCCGGCCGGTCTTCGCACCAGGTCGCGCCGGTCCAGCCGCCGTCGTTCCCGGACAACAGGCGCACGTCGAACTCCGGCGTACCGTCGAACTGGAACGTGCCGCAGTTGTTCACGAACGGCGCGCCGACGTTGCGCGCGTCGACGTTCTCGAACGTCGCCCAGCCGCCGACCCGGGCGTTGACCACGTTGGTCCCGGTGCCGTCGACCTTGATGTTGCTCACGGCAACGTTCGTGATCGCGTAGTCGTCCTTCACCGGCCAGTCGACGACGAACAGCATCGCGTTGTACGTCGAGTCGAGGAACGAGCTGTCGGTGATCTCGATCCGGCCGGCCATCGTCGACTGCAGTGCGTACAACCAGATCGCGCCGAGGCCGAGGTCCCAGTTCAGATCGCGCGGACCGCCGCGGACGGTGGTGTTGCGGGCGAACGTCAGCGTGCCCTCGAACGGCGTGGAGTTGAACCGCGATCCCGCGTGCAGCGTGCTGCCCTCGCGGATCGGGTCGGCGACCAGATTGTCGGTGATCGCGTTGTCCTTGCCGCCGTAGATGGCGATGTTGTTGGCCAGCACTGGCGTTTGCACGGTGTTGTGGTCGTAGACGTTGTCGTGGTTGACCAGCCCGTCCGGGTTCGATTCCGACCACATCGCGAGCCCGTCGTCACCGCTGTTGCGGATGAAGTTGTTCGTCGCCCGGACGTTCGAGACGCCGAGATGCAGGTTCATCCCGTCGGCGATCGCGTCGGTGATGATGGTGTTCCGGATCAGCAGCCCGTCCATCGGGCCGTCCAGCCAGATGCCGACCTTGGTGTGGTGCAGGTAGAGGTTCTCGATCGTCGAGCCGCCGCCGATCGCGCCGCCGATCCCGTTCACCTGGTCGGTGTCGATCCGTTCCCGGACGTCGCTCTCGATCGCGAAGTCGGCCAGCTGGACGCCGGTGCTGCCGCCGTCCGCGGCGTACCGGCCGTAGAAACCGGGCGCGCTGTGCACCGACTTGTCCGGCGCGGGCTCGGGCAGCGGCAGGACCTTGCCCTTGATGATCGTCCACCAGTTGCCGGCGCCGCGGATGGTCACCTGGTCGACGACGATGTGCCGGTTGACCTGGTAGGTGCCTGGCGGGATGAACACCGACCAGCCGATCCGTTTGGCCGCCGCGATCGCCCGCTCGATCGCAGGTGCCGCGTCGCGTCGTCCGGTGGGGTCGGCGCCGAACCACTGCACCGACAACGACTTCCGTGGTTGCTGCAGTGGTGCGCCGACCAGCTCGAAGTCGGCCAGGTCCAGCACGTACCAGGCAGCGGGTGTGTTCCGCGGTACGGCGAACCGGACCCGGTCGCCGGCCTTGTACGTCCGGCCGAGCAGGAGCCGCTGCTCGTCGTAGAAGTGGTTCGGCCGGAACGGCTTGGCGACCGGATCCGGCTCGGGCTTCCACCAACCGGGGATCGGGTCGACATTCGGGTCGTTGGAGAACGGGTACATGCCGTACAGCCAGGCGTACTCCGACGTCAGCGTCATCGTCTGCTTGTGCTTGCCGTTCACGGCTACGTCGAGCGGCGCCCGGATGCCGCCACCCGCCGGTGCGTCCGGAATGCTGTAGCGCAGGGTCAACGCGTTCGCGGGCTCGGTCAGGGTGAATTCGACGTACTGCGTTGACGTGAGGCGTACGGCGGTTCGTCCGGAAGCCTCAGCCGGGAGTGTGTACGCCTCACGGCTCGGTCCGATCCTTTCGCCTGTGTGGTAGGCGTTTTCGGCTTCTTGCTCGACGAAGGCGACCTCCGCGCCGCGTCCTGCGACGAGCGCCGGGTCGAGTCCGGCGCGGGTGATCCGCGGGGCCGGACGCGTGGCGGCGGCCGGGGTGGTGAGCACTGCACCGAGCAGGGCGGTCGCCAGTGCGACTGCCACGGCACGCAGGTGTGATCGGGACATTGGCGGATCCCCTCCAGACGAACAGCCGGCGCCTGGAGGTTACGCAGACGAACAACGGTCTGCAAGATCTCGACGAAAAATAGAAAGAATCGATCACCCCTCAGTCCGTGGGTGGATCGACCTGCGGCTCGGGGCGGAGGGCGCGGAGCCAGAGCTCAGTCTGGGCGATGTGGGCGGAGGCGGCGGTAGCGGCCGCGGCCGGGTCGCGGCGGGCGATGGCGGAGAGGATGGCGCGGTGGCCGCGGTCGCTGGTCTGCTTGATCGCGTCGAACTCCGCGCCCGGCTCGAAGATGCGGTAGTGGCCGCCGCGGCCGCGGATCACGCCGGTGAGTGCGGTGACGGTCGGGTTCCCGCCGGCCGTGCAGATCGCGCCGTGGAACTCGGCGTCCAACTGCTGGATCTCCGTCGCGTCGGAGGTAGCCTCGAGCCGGTCGAGGATCTCACCCAGGAGTTTCTCCAGGTCCGGATCCTGCCGGGCGGCGGCTGCGGCCGTCGCGTGCGCCTCGAGCACCCGGCGTACCTCCATCAATTGGAGCACGCCCTCGAGCGGGATCAGCTCGACCGACAACGAGAACCGGCTGATGATCTCGGCCGGGTCCAGCGCCGAGACGTACGTGCCGGAGCCGTGCCGCGACTCGATCACGCCGAGCGCCGCCAGCGACCGGGCCGCCTCGCGCAGCGAGCTGCGGGACACGCCGAGGTGGTCGCACAGCTCGGGCTCGGGCGGGAACTTCGCTCCCGGTCCGAGCTCGCCGGACGCGATCATCTGGCGCAGGCCGGCCAGCGCCTTGTCGGTGGCAGCCATTCGTACCTCCTCGTCGCGGACACCTCACCCGAAGAGTCGCTGACGACTCATCTGAAGAGTAAGTCCTCAGACCACTTGTGGTCACATCTTCGCCGAAACCTTGTCATTCCCGCGCGACGGTCACTAGGGTGCGAGGAGCGGTCGACCAATTCATCAGATGTCCGCGCCGACCTCTGATGCCCTCCCCTGGGCCTACATCCGCTAGGAGAAGCGCCATGTCCCACCGACCACGCACGATGTTCGCATCTCTCGCCGCCGCGGCGACCGCCGCCGCGCTGCTGCTGTCCGCCTGTGGCCCCGGCCCGGCCGAGAAGGCCGAAGGCCAGGTCACGCTGCAGATGGTCGAGAGCCTGACGAACCCGACCCGGACCACGCTGCTGAAGAAGCTGATCGCCGACTTCGAGTCGAAGAACTCCGGCATCAAGGTGCAGTTGATCTCGCCGCCGACCAACCAGGCGGACCAGAAGATCCAGCAGATGCTGCAGTCCGGCAAGGGCGTCGACGTACTGGAAGTGCGGGACACCACCGTCGGTCCGTTCTCGACCAACAAGTGGATCTACGACATGACGCCCGACCTGAAGGGCTGGGACGGACTGCAGGCGCTGACGCCGAACGCGCTCAAGGTCGCCCAGGAGGGCGGCAAGTCGTACATGGTCCCGTACGGCTTCTACGGACTGTCGCTGTTCTACCGCAAGGACCTGGTGCAGCAGGCCGGGTTCAGCGGCCCACCGAAGAGCTGGGCCGAGATGGTCGAGCAGGCGAAGAAGATCAACAACCCGTCGAAGAACGTCTACGGCTACTCGTTCCGCGGCGGGCTCGGGGCCGGCGGCAACGCGATCGCGATCATCTCCGGGTACGTGATCGACGAGATCAACCGCGACAACGCGTTCAAACTGACCAGCGGCAAGACGATCTTCTCGTCGCCGAAGGCGGTCGACGCGCTCAACCTGTACGTCGACCTGTTCAAGAGCGCCTCCCCGCCGTCGTCGGTCAGTTGGGGCTACCCGGAGATGGTGCAGGGCTTCACCTCCGGTACGACGGGCTTCCTGCTCCAGGACCCCGAGGTGATCGCGACCGTCAAGCAGTCCAAGACGATCAAGGAAGACCAGTGGGGTACGGCGCCGCTGCCGGTCGGACCGACCGGCAAGGCCGCACAGCCGCTGGCGAACGCGGGCTGGGGTGTCGCGCAGGGCAGTGAGCACAAGCCCGAGGCCGTGAAGCTGATCAAGTTCCTGACCTCCGGCGACGCCGCGATGACGTTCTCGAAGGAGAACAGCCTGGTCCCGATCCTGAAGTCGGCGGCCGAGGACCCGTTCTTCAAGGACGGCCCGTGGGCGTCGTACGTGGCGATGAACGAGTCGCCCGACACCTACATCGTGGTGACCCAGCCGCGCGGTGTTCCGTGGTCGACGGAGTGGGGCAACAAGTCCGATGCCGACGTACAGAAGATGATCACCGGCAAGGCCCAGCCCGCCGAGATCCTGAAGAGCTGGGACGACTACTGGACGAAGAAATGGGCCGGGAACTAAGCCTCGATCCGTGGGTCCTGCCGCGCTGCGCGGCACTCGGCGGGCACATCGCGGCGTTGGAGCACGAGGCACGGAGAACCCCACTCCGAGCCTCGCCCTCCGCCTTGCGCTGCACTCCGCCGAGCACCTGCTCGCGGCTGCCAGGACCCACGGATCGAGGCTTGCGATGTCCCTGACTGAAACGGACCGGCCGGCTCTGCAGCCACCCGCCACGAGGCGGCCGGTCTCCGGTAGACGGCGGTGGTCCGGGCGGACGGCGTTGGTGCTGCTGGCGTTCATGTTGCCGGCGATCGTGTTCGTCGGGGTGTTCACCTACTACCCGCTGCTGAGCGGGATCCAGATGGCGTTCCGGAACTACAACCTGAACGACCTGTCGGACACCTCGTGGGTCGGGCTGGACAACTTCCGCACCCTGCTGGACGACCAGATGTTCCGCGGCACGGTGGCGAACTCGATCGTCTGGGTGGTCGGTTCGCTGGTGCCGCAGTTCCTGATCGGCTTCGCGATGGCGATGTGGCTGCGCCGGCGGTTCCGCTTCCGCGGCGCCTACCAGGCGCTGGTGTTCTTCCCGTGGGCGGTGTCGGGGTTCCTGATCGGCATCCTGTTCCGCTGGATGTTCAACGGTGAGTTCGGCGTGGTCAACGACCTGCTGATGAAGTCACACCTGATCGACACCCCGGTACCGTGGCTGGCCGATGCCCGCTACGCGATGGTCTCCGTCATCATCGCCAACGTCTGGTACGGCGTGACGTTCTTCGCGATCATGATCCTCGCCGCACTGCAGGGCGTGCCGGAGGAGTTGTACGAGGCGGCCGCGATCGACGGTGCCGGCAAGGTCCGAACCCTGTTCAGCATCACGATCCCGTCGATCCGGACCACGCTGGCGCTGACCGTGCTGCTGCGGGTGATCTGGATCTTCAACTCGCCCGAACTGATCTTCGGCATGACCGGCGGCGGCCCGGCGAACGAGACGCACATCGTCACGTCGTACATGATTCAGGTGACCCAGGAGGGCGACTACGGACGCGCTTCGGCCATGGGCGTGATGGTGGTCTTCGTGCTGATGCTGTTCGCGGTCTTCTACCTGATGGCGATCCGGCCGCGACCATCCCGTCCGGGCAGGAAGGGGCTCGCATGATCCGCTCCGAAACCCTGGCCGGCCGGATCGTGAAGTTCGGCGGCCTCGGGATCTGCCTGATCATCACGGTGTTCCCGCTGTACTGGATCCTGATCACGTCGTTCAAGGATCCCGGCACGATCTTCGCGTACCCGTTGAAGTACTGGCCGGGGACCTGGTCCCTGGAGAACTACCGCGGTCTGTTCGACCAGTCGAACTTCGGCGTCTTCGTCGGCAACAGCCTGATCGTGTCGACGGTCGCGGCCGCACTCGCCACGGTGGTCTCACTGCTGTCGGCGTACGTGCTGGCCCGGTTCGAGTTCGTCTCCAAGGGCGCGGTGATGGGCGCGTTCCTGGTCACGCAGATGATCCCCGGGTTCATCGCGCTCGGCTCGCTCTACATCCTGATGACGCGGCTGTACCTCGTCGACAACCGCTGGGGCCTGGTCCTGGTGTACGTCGCGATGTCGATCCCACTGTGCACGGTGATGCTGCGCGGGTTCTTCGAGAACGTGCCGGCCTCGCTCGAGGAGGCCGCGATGGTGGACGGGTGCTCGCGGCTGTCCGCGTTGTTCCGGGTGCTGGTGCCGGTGATGACGCCGGGGATCGCGGCGTCGTACATCTTCAACTTCGTCAACTGCTGGAACGAGCTGTTCCTGTCCGTGACGCTGCTGAACAGCGACAGCAACAAGACCATCCCGGCTGCGCTGAACGGGTTCATCAGCAGCTACAACATCGACTGGGGTTCGATGTCGGCCGCGGCGGTGCTGAGCATCGTGCCCACGATGATCCTGTTCGCCGTCGCCAGCCGCTACATCGTGGAGGGATTGACCGCCGGCGCCGTCAAGGAGTGAAGGAAGGACGGCAGATCCCAGACCTGCCACTGCCGCACCCCGACCTCCCGGTACGACGCTCCGTTGCCGGCCGCCGGTGGTCCGCCGACCAGGACGGTGGCCATGCCTCGAGCCCTCGGCACCTCCAGATTGACCGGGAGGTCGTCGAACATGACGGCGCGGCCGGGGTCGACGGTGAAGCGGGTCAGGAAGGCGTCGAGGCTCTCCTCGTACGGCTTCGGGATCAGGTCGCCGGCGAGGATGTCGAAGATGCCGTCGAAGCAGGCGGTCAGGCCGAGCTGCCGGAGCGCCTGTTCGGCGTGGTACGCCGACCCGTTCGTGTAGACGAAGCAACGACCTGGGAGGGCAGTGAGGGCGGCGGCGAGGGCCGGGTCCGGGCTGAGCACGGAATAGTCGATCCGCCGCTCGAAGCTGAGGAACTCGTGCGGATCGATGTTCCGCGTCGTCATCGCACCGCGCAGTGAGGTGCCGTACTCCGCGACCAGGTCGGCCTGGATCTGCCGGGCGCCGACCACATCGGTGCCGTAGAACTCGGCCACCGACGACAAGATGCCGTGCGTTACCTGCGCGGCCAGGGCCGAGTCGGCGGGGTAGAGCGTGTTGTCGAGATCCAGCACCCAGGTGTCGATATCCGTCAGCACCCCACCAGAGTAGTGACAGACTGGGCCCTGGCACCTACGGGAGGATGGGAGAACGTGGCGATTGCGCTCATCACCGGGCCGGTGACCGGGATCGGACGGGCGTTCGCGGACAGGCTGGCGCTGGAGGGCTACGACCTGGTGCTGGTGTCGCGGGACGAGGCGCGGCTGAAGGACACCGCCGCCGAGCTCACCCGCGTGCACGGGATCGCCTGTGAGGTACTCGCGGCCGACCTGACCGACCCGGGAGACCTTGCCCGGGTGGAGGAGCGGTTCCGGACCGGGCCGATCGAGGTCCTGGTGAACAACGCCGGCTTCGGGCTGAAGAAGCCGTTCTGGGCGAACCCGGTCGAGGTCGAGGAGAAGCAGTTCGACCTGCTGGTGCGCGTCGTGATGCGGCTGACGCATGCCGCCGTACTGCCGATGATCGAGCGCGGGTCGGGTGCGGTGATCAACGTGTCGTCGGTCGCCGGATTCCTGCAGCGCGGCAGCTACAGCGCGCACAAGTCCTGGGTGACGACGTTCTCCGCCGGGCTGGCGACCGGGCTGCACGCGAAGGGTGTCGCGGTGATGGCGTTGTGCCCGGGGCTGGTGCACACCGAGTTCCACGACCGGATGGGGATGGACAAGTCGGTCATCCCGTCCTTCATGTGGCTGGATGCCGACGACATGGTCGCGGCTGCCTGGAAGGACCTGATGCGCGGCAAGGCGATCTCGATCCCGACCTTCCGCTACAAGCTCCTCACCGCCGCCGCCCGCTACATCCCCCGAACCCTGATCGCCCGCGTCTCCACCATCGGCCTGGACGGTCGCCGCCGCGGTTAAGACCTCATCACGGCCCAACCAACTCGGTGTTGCCTGCGTCCAAGGGTGCACATCTAGGGGGAAAGGCTGGAGACATGTACGGACGGGGAGTGCGGCGGGTGACCGCTACCGCAGGGCTGATCGGGCTGGCCTTGGGTTTGGTGGCCTGCGGCAATGAAGCCACCGGGGGGACGCCGGCGGGGAACGCGGGTGCGACGCCGAGCATGACACCCAGTACGACGCCGGAGCGGTCGGTTCCGGAGCCGGTGAAGACGCCGACGATGGTGCCGACTCCGACCACCAAGCCGGCGGCGGTGCAGTTGCGGACGTCGATGCTGCTGACCGGACCCGACGTCGCGAAGGCGGATCCGAACCGCGGCTGGATCACGACGACCGGCTCGGCCGACCCGATCTGCGGTCCGTCGTCGATCCGAAGCAATGGCGTCCGCGGGAGCCTGAACCGGAACTTCACCACCGAGCTGGACGCGTCCGGCGGCCAGTGGCTGACCCGGTACGACGACGTGCGGGCGGCCAAGGCGGCGTACGACAAGATCATCGCGACCATCAAGTCCTGCAAGGCACTCGATCCCGCGCCCACGCACGCGCGCAAGATGACCGAGAACCGGACGCTGCCGCTCGGCGACGCGACCGCGATCCTGCGCTGGTACGACTACCCGCTCCCGTCGGACCCCGGCAGCGAGCCCGGTGGCTTCCCGTACGCCGTCACTCGCAAGGGCAACGTCGTCTCCGTCCTGGCCTTCCGCGAGATGGGCGACGGCGTGGCGCCGGCCAACTTCGAGAAACTCACCCGCGCCGCGGCCGCTCGGCTGGGCTGAGTCAGAGCTTCTCGGCGACCTCGGTCAGTACGGCGAGAGTCGCGGTGACGAGCGGGTGATCGGCCCGGCTCTGGCGGACGGCGGCGTACACGCGCCGGGTGGGAACCGGCTCCGTCAGCGGACGGATCACCGCGAGCGTCGGTACGGCGAGGCGCGGTACGAGCGAGACACCGCCGCCGGCCGCGACCAGGGCGGCGACGGCGCGGAAGTCGTCGGACTGATGGACGACTCGGGGCTGGAAACCGGCCTGTTCGCAGGCCAGCAGGACGACGTCGCGGATCGGGTTGCCGGGCGACGGCATCACCCAGTCGTCGGCGGCGAGCATCGGCAGCTCGATCGTGTCGGCCGAGGCGGCCGGGTGCGACGGCGGGAGGACGGCGACGAACGGCTCGGCGTACAAGGGGATCCGGACCAGGCGCTGATCGTCCGGGCGAGGCGACCCGCGATGCTCGACGGCGATCGCGATGTCGGCGTCGCCGTCGAGCAGTTGGGTGATGCCTTGGTGGCCTTCGGCATCGCGGATGACGAGGTCGAGGCCGGGGTTGGTTTCGCGGAGCCGGGCGAGGGCGGGAGCGACGAGCAGGCTGATCGCGGTCGCGAACGCGGTGACGCGGACCTCGCCGTTCGCGCCGTTCGCGTGCAGCCGCATGGCGTCTTCGGCCCGCTCGACCTCGGTGAGGATGGTGTCGGTGTGGGCGAGTAGCAGGCGGCCGGCCGAGGTGATGGCGACCCGGCGGCCGCGGCGTTCGAGCAGTTCCTGGCCGACCTCGGACTCCAGGGCGGCCAGTTGCTGCGAGACCGCCGAGGGCGTCAGGTGCAGCACCTCGGCGGCCGCGGTCACGGTGCCGTGATCAGCAAGCGCGCGCAGCACTCGCAGTCGTCGTACCTCGATCACGAACCTCAGCTTCGCACAGCTCGTGATCGGTACCGGGCACCAGCGTCAGCATCGGTGCGGGCTGCACCGGCGCGGACTGCACCGGCGCGGACTGGGCCGGCTGCGGCAACGCACCTCGGGCCTGCAACAGGCGGCGGACGGCGCGCACCGGGTGGCGGCGTGGCCGCGCCGGTCTGTGCGGGATGACCGGTGCGTTCGGGTGTGCTGAGTGGGTCTGCTCGTGGATCGCCTTGATCATCGAGAACGGGATGTAGTTCACGGGGGTTCCTTTCGTCCCTTCGACGGTAAGGACTCACCCCTTCATGCGTCCAATGAAATCTTCTCGCGAAGTTGATGTGTTTGGTGCATGATCGAGGCCATGGAACTGCGCCAGCTCAGATCGTTCGTGGTGGTGGCCGAGGAGCTGAACGTCGGTCGGGCCGCGACCCGGATGCATCTGACCCAGCCCTCACTGAGCCGCCAGATCGCCGCCCTCGAGCGCGATCTCGGTGTCGAGTTGTTCGCCCGGGTACGACGCCGCTTCGTGCTGACCGCGGCCGGGGAGACGTTCCTGGCCGAGGCGCAGGACCTGTTGCGACGATCCGACGAGGCGGTCCGCGCGGCGCAGCGGACCCAGCGCGGCGAGCTCGGGACGTTGCGGCTGCGCTTCGTCCAGTCCGCGACGTTCGAGGCGCTGCCGCGGCTGCTGGGTCCCTTCCGGCAGGCGTACCCGGAGGTGGTGCTCGATCTGGAGAGCCTGACGACGATCCGGCAGACGGAGGCGTTGCGCGACGGCCGGATCGACGTCGGGCTGATCCGCCCGACGACCCCGGAGGGCGCGCGGACCACGGCGGGCCGCACGAACGGATTGCTGACCAGGGTGGTGTCGAACGATCCGCTGGTGGCCGTGCTTCCGGCGCGGCACCGGCTGGCACGGCGGAAGCGCATCCGGCTGGAGGAGCTCGCGGAGGACCCGTTCGTCTTCTACACGCGCTTGAGTGGCCCTGCCGTCCACGACACGATCGTCGGCTACTGCCGCGCGGCCGGATTCACGCCGCGGATCGACCAACAGGCGGCCGACGTACAGACGATCGTGTCGCTGGTGGCGGCCGGGCTCGGGGTCTCGGTGCTGATCGGCCCGACCCCGCCGTCGAACCCGGACGCGGTCGTCTACCGCGAGTTGTCCGACGACCTGCCATCGTGGCAACTCTCCGTCGCCTGGTCGCCGGACAACCGTTCGCCCGTCCTCGCCCGTTTCCTCGAGCTGGTCTGACTCAGCCGAAGACGTCGGGGTCGCCGCCGGTGCGGACGCCGGTTTCGAGGTCGGCGATGGCGGCCATGTCGTCGTTGTCGAGCTGGAAGTCGAAGACGGCGAAGTTCTCCTGGATCCGGCTCGGGGTCTGCGACTTCGGGATCACCACGTTGCCGAGCTGCAGGTGCCAGCGGATGACCACCTGGGCCGGCGTCTTGCCGTGCTTGTCGGCCAGCGTCTTCAGCGCGGGCTGACCGAGCAGCTCGCCCTGGGCCAGCGGGCTCCACGCCTGGGTGATGATGTCGTTCTCCGCGTTGAACGCGCGCAGCTCGTCCTGCGGCAGTGCCGGGTGCAGCTCGATCTGGTTCACCGCCGGCCGGATCGTGGTCTCGTCGAACAGCCGCCGCAGCGCCGGCTCGTGGAAATTCGACACCCCGATCGCGCGGATCCGCTTGTCGGCGTACAGCTGCTCGAACGCCTTCCAGGTCTCGACGTACTTGTCCTTCTGCAGCGACTGCCAGTGGATCAGGTACAGGTCGAGGTACTCGAGCCCGAGCCGCTCCAGGCTCGCGTCGAACGCCGCCAGGGTGGTGTCGTACCCCTGGTCGCTGTTCCACAGCTTGGTGGTGATGAAGAGGTCGTCGCGGGGGAGGCCGGATGCGGCGATCGCCCGCCCGACGCCGGCCTCGTTGCCGTAGATCGCCGCGGTGTCGACATGCCGGTAGCCGGCCTCGAACGCGGTCGTCACGACGTCGGTGACGATGTCGTCCTCGATCTGCCAGACCCCCAGGCCCAGCTGCGGGATCTCGACGCCGTTGTCCAGAGTGATGGTGGGGACTGTGCTCATTCGTCTATTCCACCGGGCCGAGGGGGTTCGGCCCAGTCATCCGACGTGTGACAACAACCTCATCAACTGGCCGTAACCACTTCGTGGGTCTTCGCATCCGGTTCCAGGAACCGCACCAGCCCGGCTCCCGCACGCTCCAGCTCGGTCGCGGTCTTCTTCGTCGTACGCCCGAACGGGGTCAGCGTGAGAGTCGCCACACCACGCTTCTTCTCCGCCGTCCACAGGCCCGCGACCAGGCCGTCCACGGTGTACGTCGCCTTGACCCGCAGGTTCTTGGTGAACACGGCCGGCTTGTGCTCGTCGGCGATGATCCGCTCGCGTTTCGCGTGGGCGAGCAGCAGGTTGTCGAACTCCGGCAGGAACCGCACCGGCGCCGGGGTGTCCGGATCCGGCCGCGGCGCATCGGGTACGTCGTACAGCGTCTTGCCGGCCTCGTCGGTGAACTGCTCGAGCTCGAGGCCGTCGAACACCGGCTTCGCCTTCGGGAGCCCGGACCAGGTCTGGAAGTCGGCCGGGGTGGCCGGACCGAACGCCTCCAGATAGCGAACGACGAGCTCCTCGGGCACCGCCTTCGGGTTGAGCTTTCCGCTCAACCAGGCCTCGGCCGGCGTGAAGCGTGCGTTCGCCGGCCAGCCCCAGCGGGTGCCGGTCGGGTACATCACCAGCGGCACCATCATCCGGGTGCAGAACCCGAGCGCTCGCTCGTTGACCGCCGGGAACTCCTTCTGCAACGCGTCCCGCACCTCGGTGAATGTCAACGGCTCCTTGGCCAGCAACTTCTGCGCTGCCTTGACCACCTTCTCCGGCTCGAGCCCCTCACCCCGCTCCTTGAGCATCCGCAACCCCGCCTCGAGCACCGGCGCCAAGGTCGTGCGGAACCGCAGATAATCCTCGGCGGTCACCAAGTGCAACGTCCCCCGGAACAACGTCGCCCGAACGACCTCCCGCGCTTCGACGGCCTGATCCAGCTGCTCTTCCGCGAACCCGTCCAGCCGAGACCACAAGCCGACGTACGGATGCTTCGGCTCCTGCCCCTGCATCCCCACCAACCGCCCAACGGCCTCCGCCGCCGACACATCCGCCCGCTCCAGCAACAGCTGCCGAGCCAGCGTCGCCCGATTGACCGCCTTCGCACTCAGAACTGCCATGCCCACATCCTGCCCGCGAGCACCGACAACGTCAGCTGTAGTCCTTCTCGTCGTACTTCGGGAGACCGAGCAGGCGCCGGATCTCGGCGGCCGGCGCCTTGCCACCCTCCGCCGAGGCGAGCCGGACGTGCTTCGCCATCGCCGACACGCTGTCGGCGGCGGCGACCCGCAACCAATGCGGGCGGGCCGCTGCATCTGCGGTCGCCAGCGCCCGGATCTGCGTGGCCACCTTGGTCGGCCAGGCAATCGCCCGGAGCTGCCGCGACTCGGTCAGGTTCGCCGCGGCCACAGCTCGGGCACGGGCCTGCAGCGTCGCCACGGACGCACCGCTGTTGGCCGCTTTCTCGAAGCGCTCCAGCGCCACGTTGTACGGCCGAGTCACCTCCAGGTACCGCTTCCCTGCCGCAACCACACTCAGCTGCGCCGGCTTCGCAGTCACCAGCGGAACACTCCGCACCGGGGCCGGCGTAGTGCTCGGCGACGGCGCCGCACTCGAGTTCGCAACATCAACTGGCGGCTCTTCACCCCCACCGCACCCGGCGACACTCAACAGCCCGACGACACCCACAACTGCCAGCACTCGACGCACGATGCTCCCTCACCCAGACCGAACCGGCTCACCCTAGCGAATATCGCCCCAGGTGGATGAGTCCGAGGTGAGGCAGAGGGTGCGATGTTCGTCTGAGTGGGCAGAGCCGCAGCACGTCGACGAGAGGGTCAAAGGATGACCAAGGAAGCGAGGGCGGGCTCGTTGCCGCTGATGATGCGAGCCGCTGGTCTGGCGGTGGTCGCCCTGCTCCTCGCCTCCTGCGGAGAGACCGGCGGCGTTGAGCGGCCGTCCACTGCGTCAACACGCACGCCGTCCTCGCTGCCGTCCGCGACGGCGACGATCCCGGAAGTCACCCGCACGCCGGAACGCGAGCAGACTTCGTCCACCTCCGAGCCCACCCGGTCACCGGAACCCGAGCAGACGTCGTCCAGCTCCGAGCCCACCCGGTCACCGGGACGCGAGGGGAACACGTCTCCCACGGAGACGGCGCCGGAACCAACCCGGTCATCTGAAGCCGTGGCGGCCCCGTCGCCGACTCAGTCGGCGCCGGAGCCAACCCGCACCGAGTCATCCGCACCCGAGGAGACCACGTCGCCGACCGAGACGGCACCCACAGCTGACCCGTTACAGACCACCTCGCCGTCGGTCCAGCCCACCTCGGCCGAGTCGGACGGCGCACCCGCCTGGTTGTCGTGGCTGCTCGTGGCGCTGCTGGTCGCGCTTGCAGTGGCCGTTCCGCTGCTGGTGAGAGCCAGCCATCGGCGGGAGTGGCGGGATGAACTCGCGGCAGCCGAGGACGAGGTGGCCTGGTTCGCCCGCGGGCTCATCCCCCGACTCCGCCAGTTGGGCTCGCTCGCGGAAGTCGCCGGCGGCTGGAATCTCGCCGAGAGCCGGGTTGCCGCGGTGGAGGACCGGCTGACCGCTCTCGAGCCATCGGCACCGGACGATGTCGCTCAAGCTCGGGCGCTCGACCTGCGAGACGCCGTACGAGCAGCACGGGGTCAGATCGAGGCCCTGCTGGCCGCCGGCCGACAGGAGACGATGACCCAGGACCTGGACGCGGTCGCCGCCCAGCTCGAGCAGGTCCTGAGAGCACCGGTCCCGCTCGACTGACGGCTGCGACCCCGCGAGTCAGCTAACCGCGAGGGCGGCGCGGGCCTCGATGAAGGCGGCGATGGCGTGCTCTACGTCTTCGGTGGAGTGGGCGGCGGAGAGCTGGACTCGGATTCTTGCCTTGCCGTGGGGGACGACGGGGTAGGAGAAGCCGATGACGTAGACGCCCAGCTCGAGGAGTTTGTCGGCCAGGCGGCCGGCCTCGGCGGCGTCGCCGATCATGACGGGGGAGATCGGGTGGTCGCCGGGGAGGACGTCGAAACCGGCCTCGGTCATCTTGGTGCGGAAGAGGGCGGTGTTGGCCTTGAGCTTGTCGCGGAGGGCGGTGGTGCCGCCGATGAGTTCGAGAGCCTTCAGGGAGGCTGCGGTCACCGACGGGGCCAGGGAGTTGGAGAAGAGGTAGGGGCGGGAGCGCTGGCGGAGCAGCTCGACGATTTCGCGGCGGCCGGAGACGTAGCCGCCCGACGCGCCACCGAGAGCCTTGCCGAGAGTGCCGGTGAGAACGTCGACCCGGTCCTTCACCCCGAACAGGGACGGGCTGCCGGCGCCGTCGGGGCCGACGAAACCGACCGCGTGCGAGTCGTCGACCATGACGAGGGCGTCGTACCGGTCGGCCAGGTCGCAGATCTCGTCGAGGGGAGCGACGTACCCGTCCATGGAGAAGACACCGTCGGTGGCGATCAGTCGGTAGCGGGCGTCGGCGGCGTCCTTCAGTTGGGCCTCGAGGTCGGCCATGTCGCGGTTCTTGTAGCGATAGCGCTTGGCCTTCGACAGCCGGATGCCGTCGATGATGCTGGCGTGGTTGAGCTCGTCGGAGATGATCGCGTCCTCGGCGCCGAGCAGGGTCTCGAACAGACCGCCGTTCGCGTCGAAGCAGGAGCTGTAGAGGATGGTGTCCTCGGCACCGAGGAAGTTGCTCAGTGCACCTTCCAGGTCCTTGTGGATCTGCTGGGTGCCGCAGATGAAGCGCACCGACGCCATCCCGAAGCCCCACTGGTCCAGGGCCGTACGGGCGGCTGCGATCACCTCGGGGTGATCGGCCAGACCGAGGTAGTTGTTCGCGCAGAAGTTCAGGACCTCTTTGCCTGAAGCAACGGAAATCAGTGACTGCTGGGGTGAGGTGATCACCCGCTCGGACTTGTACAGCCCGGCGTCCCGGATCTCGCCGATGGTCGCCGTCAGGTCGTCCCGCATCCGCCCGAACATCAGTGCTTCTCCTCCAGAGATTCAGCCGTCCAGTCCATGATCACCTTGCCGCAGTGCCCCTGCCGCGCGACGTCGAAGGCTTGCTCGAAGTCGCCGTACCCGAAGCGGTGGGTGATCACCGGGGTCAGGTCGAGGCCGCGTTCCAGCATGACCGACATCGAGTACCAGGTCTCGAACATCTCCCGGCCGTAGATGCCCTTGATCGTCAGCATGTTGAGCACCACGATGCTCCAGTCGATCGCGATCTCGTCCGACGGCAACCCGAGCATCGCGATCCGGCCGCCGTGGGTCATGTTCGCGAGCATGTCCCGCAGCGCGGCCGGCTGCCCGGACATCTCCATCCCGACGTCGAACCCCTCCCGCATGCCGAGGCTCTGCTGTGCGTCGGCGATCGACTCCTCGCCCACGTTGACCGCGCGAGTGACGCCGATCTTGCGGGCCAGATCCAGCCGGTACTCCGACAGATCGGTGATCACCACGTTGCGCGCACCGGCGTGCAGTGCGACCGCCGCGGCCATCACGCCGATCGGCCCGGCGCCGGTGATCAGCACGTCCTCGCCGACCAGCGGGAACGACAATGCGGTGTGTACGGCGTTGCCGAACGGATCGAGGATCGCGGCGACATCCAGGTCGACCGGATCCTTGTGGACCCAGGCGTTGCTCGAGGGCAGCGCGACGTACTCGGCGAAGGCGCCCGGTACGTGGACTCCGAGCCCGCGGGTCTTGATGCACAGGTGGCGGCGGCCGGCCCGGCAGTTGCGGCAGCGGCCGCAGACCAGGTGACCCTCGCCGCTGACCAGGTCACCGACAGCGATGTCGCGGACACCGACGCCGATCTCTACCACCTCACCGCAGAACTCGTGCCCGGTCACCATCGGCACCGGCACGTTCTTCTGCGCCCAGTGGTCCCAGCTCTGGATGTGCAGGTCGGTGCCGCACAACCCCGTCCGGAGCACCTTGATCAGCACCTCGTCGGCCTCGATCTTCGGCTCCGGGACGTCCTGCAACCACAGACCGGGCTTCGCCTCAGCCTTCACCAGTGCCTTCACGGCACACCTCCACCTTCGACGATCGTCCACATCGTCGTCCCGGGCAACCACCGGCGTCCATCGACACGTCGTACACAGCCTTTGCAGTTCATCTGCATACTTATCGCCATGACGCGGGGTGTTGTGCGGGGGCTGGGGATCGTCCTGCTGGTGGCAGGGCTCGGGTTGCTCGGCTGGGTCGGCTGGCAGTACGTCGGGACCGGGATCACCTCCAACCAGAAGATGGGCGAGGCGGAGAACTCCCTGCGCGAGCACTGGCAGAAGCCGGTGCCGGCCACGAGCGCGGCGTCCACGACCGGTGTGCCGATCGTGCTGCTGCGGATCCCGAAGTTCGGCACGGACTGGGAGAAACCTGTCCTAGAAGGGGTCGGAACGGACGACCTTGCTCACGGCATCGGGCACTATCCGCAGACCCAGTTGCCGGGCCGGCCGGGCAACTTCGCGATCGCCGGGCACCGGGTCACGCACGGTTCGCCGTTCCGCAAGCTGCTCGAGCTGCGCAAGGGTGACGAGGTGATCGTCGAGACCGCGGACGCCGTCTATACCTACGAGCTGGACGGGTCGCCACGCGATCTGACCGTGAAGCCGGCCGACAACTGGGTGCTGGAGCCTGTCCCCGGCAAGCCCCAGGAGACCCCGACGAAGTCGATCATCACCCTGACCACCTGCCAGGACCTGTTCTACTCCCCGGACCGCTCGGTCGCCTTCGGCCACCTGGTGAAGGCCGCGCGCAAAGGCTGATCAGTCTGTGGTGGAACTTGACGGCTTCTGACGAAAACAGCAATCGTTCGATCCCTTGCTATGTCGTCCTAACAGTTTCCGGCGGAGCTGGTTTGTTTACCTGGCGGATTCTCGCTGCAGCAACATAGGCAAGCGTCCGGTACCCTGTCCTCTTGGGGCAGGGAACGTTGATGGGGGACGGATGAATCAAGCCGGCTGGACTTCTCCTGACAACCAGTGGCAAGCGCATTCGCGCCCGGAAGCGCAGAATGCTTTGAGTCGCGCGCGGCGGGCAGGCTGGTGGCTCAAAAAGAGTACAGGCAAGGCGAAGGTCTGGGGAGTTATCACTTGCGGCGATCCAGATCTTCCAGGTGAGCAGCGATGTTCGACAATCATCATGTCGACCTCCGGGCCCGCAGATGGAAGCGCGACAGCGCGCGCTGTCGACGACGTGATCCGGAAGTGCCCTCACGGGAGGGTGTATGTCAACGCGGGCGTGATCGAGCAGGCAGACGGTCTGATCAGGTCGGCAGTCAAGTGCTTGGACGCCGCACACGCGCTGATTGCCGCGAGCGGTCACCGAGATCTGATGGAGGACTTCCTGACCCAGGCTCTCCAGGCCTCCGCCGAGGCGGAGCAACTCCTCAGTCAGGCGATGGGAAGAGGGAGCGGCCGAGGCATCCGAGGCGTTGGGCGCACAGGCGAAGTCAGAAGCAGGTGTTTCCGCGGATGCGCAACCTGTGGATCTCGCGCGCTTCGCCGAGCGGCGAGCCGTTTCAGCGCTGAAGTTGATTGCTGACGAGACCGAACGAAGTGCGCGGCTCCTGCGCGGTCGATGCGAGGTCATTCGTGCCGAAGCTCGGACGCTGCTGGCCGGGCTCTAAGTCGATGTTGGCAGATGCCAACATCGAATGCTACGGTGGATGCCGCAGGAAGAGCGCCCTGCGCAACAGGGGGAGAGTATGCCTAACTACGAAGTGTCGGTGGCTTACGTCCAGCTGGACATCGAAGACTTGGATCGAATGGAACTTATTGCGTCTGTGGCGCCAGGCGCCGTGTTCGTCGCCAGTGAAGGTCGAACCAAGGTGAGTGACGTGGTGTCTGCCAACTCCGCGGTCGAGGCGGTAGAACGCTTGGCCGAGACAATTAGATCGGTCGACAGTACGTCAGAGCCCATTCGTGTCGAGTTTTCACTCATGGCTATTTCAGATATTGCTGAACTTCTGGGTCTCAATCGCGAGACGGTTCGTCTCTGGAGTATTGGCAAGCGCGGTCCAGGTAATTTCCCGGCCGCTGTTGATTCTGTCGGCGATCGGGTCAGGGTCTGGGCTGCCAGCGATGTGTACCAATGGTTGACTGAAAACTCGGTTCCCTGTCCCGACATTCGACCGCTATCGATGGTGGAGGTCACCGATGCAACGAAGGCGCTGCAGCGGTTGCGGAAGCGTTGGTTGGATCAGCCGGCTTTGTGCGCGGTCCCTGAGTGGACTAAGGCTAGGCATGAGGAAATTACCGTTCCAGTGACTCATGGTGCGCAAGATGCAGCCGGCCTCTGAGGCTGAGCGTGCCGTATCAGCATCTTTAGCCGCTGTGGATGATGAGCGGCTACAAGCGCGGATGCAGACGATGCTCGCTCACTGCGAGCTAGCCAACATTCGCCCGGTTGAGTTCAGTGGGAAGCGGCTGGAGGTCGGCGGAGAGCCGGTGGCGGCGAAGGTCTCCTCCGAGGTCGCATTCGCTGTGAGCCGCTCATTCATGGCCAACCGTCTCCACTGGCGAGTGGAACTCGCAGATAAGGAAGAGGTAGCAGTAGCGGAGCTCGCTGCGGTCTTCGTGGTCGACTATGAGGTGCTCGACGGGTTCGAGCCTGACGAGCAGGCCGCGGAGGCGATCGCGAATTCGACTGGCTTCTTCGCTGCATACCCCTATGCACGCGAGCTGTTTCAGTCCCAGACTGCTCGGCTGCAGCTCAACCCTCTGGTATTGGGTCTGCTGTTGCAGGGCGCTTCGCAGCCACGAGCAGTAACTGCTGTCACGTTGCCCAGTGCACCACTCGACGAGTAGGCCGGATGCGATCACTTCCCAGAGCTGACCGGTACCTGATCTAAGCTCAAGACCCATGAGCTTCGATCGGGACGGTCTGCTGGAGCAGGTGAAAACCAAGGCCATCGTGCACGGCCGGGTGACGCTGGCGTCGGGGAAGGAAGCCGACTACTACGTCGATCTGCGCCGGATCACGCTGGACGCGGCCGCGGCCCCGCTGATCGGCCCCGCGATGCTCGAGCTGACCAAGGATCTCGAGTACGACGCGGTCGGCGGACTGACCCTGGGCGCGGACCCGGTGGCGATGTCGATGCTGCACGCGGCCGCGCAACAAGGCCGGACGCTCGATGCGTTCGTCGTCCGCAAGGCCGAGAAGACGCACGGTCTGCAGCGGCGGATCGAGGGCCCGGACGTGAAGGGCCGCCGGGTGCTCGCGGTCGAGGACACGTCCACCACCGGCGGCTCGGTGCTGACCGCGGTCGAGGCGCTGCGTGAGGCCGGTGCCGAGGTGGTCGCCGTCGCGGTGATCGTGGACCGCGCCACCGGGGCACGGGAGAAGGTCGAGTCGGAAGGGCTGGAGTACCGGTCCGTGTTCGGTCTCGAGGATCTGGGTCTCGGCTGATGGAGATCAGCCCGGTCCTGCTGATCCTGATCGCCCTGGTCGTCGGCGGTGGGATCTTCTACTTCAACTACCTGGCGGCGAAGAAGCGCCGCGAGTTGTTCGCGGCTTTCGCCGCGCAGCAGGGCTGGTCGTACCTGCCGCACAACAACGCGCTGGCCCATCAGTGGGCGGGTACGCCGTTCCAGACCGGTGACCACTGGCAGGTGAAGAACGTGCTGTCCGGCGCGTTCAACGGCCACCAGATGGTTGCCTTCGACTACAGCTACCAGACGCACTCGACCGACTCGAAGGGCCGTCGTACGACGACCACGCACAAGTTCGGCGTCGTCGTCGTGCAACTGCCCGGTGCGCTGCCGCATCTGGAGGTCACCCACGAGGGGATCTTCGGCGGGGCGGTGGCGAACGCGTTCGGGTTCCGCGACATCCAGTTCGAGAGCGACCAGTTCAACCGGGCGTTCCGGGTGAAGGCGGACAACGAGCGGTTCGGGCACGCGGTGGTGACGCCGCGGATGATGGAGCTGCTGCTGGCCCGCGGCGAGATCGGCTGGCGGGTCGAGGGCAACTCGCTGGTCGGCTGGGACAAGGGTGCGCACAACCCGACCGAGGTGATGAACCGCCTGTCCCTGCTGCAACAGGTGGTCGAGCAGGTCCCGCCGTACGTCTGGCGCGACTACGCCGGCGTCGACCCCCGCCAGCAGCAGGGCTACTGAGCCGCCTGCGGCCCGCGCTGGGCAGGCCGCGGACCCGACGACCCGTAGAGTCGCACCTGAGCATCGCCAACACTCGGGAGCAGGGGAATGCTGACCTTCGTCATCATCGCGATCGTCGCGGTCGTCGTGATTCTGGGAATCGCGCTGATCGTGTCGTACAACCGGTTCGTCAAGCAGCGGAACCTGATCCAGGAATCCTGGCGCCAGATCGACGTCGAGCTGCACCGTCGCTACGACCTGATCCCGAACCTGGTCGAGACCGTCCGGGCGTTCGCCGCGCACGAGCGGCACGTGTTCGAGGAGGTCGCCCGGCTGCGGACCCAGGCGGTCAACGTGCAGGGCGCCCCGCCGGAGCAGCGCGCGGCAGCGGAGAGCGAGCTGTCCGGTGCGTTGCGTCAGATGATGATCTCGGTCGAGGCGTACCCGCAGTTGCAGTCGAACCAGAACTTCCTCAACCTGCAGCGCGAGCTGACCGACACCGAGGACCGGATCGCGGCGGGCCGGCGGTTCTTCAACGCCAACGTGGGTGACTACAACACCCGGGTCGAGGCGTTCCCGTCGAACCTGATCGCGAACGGCTTCAAGTTCGAGAAGGCCGGCTACTTCGAGGTCAACGACGAGCAGGTGCGCTCGGTACCGCAGGTCTCGTTCGGCACCATCGGCTCGGTCGCCGGCGAGCAGGCGCCGCCGCAGATGCAGGCCGGGCCGCAGTCGTCGGGGCAGATCCACCCGCAGATTCCGGGTGACCAGGGCAACTATCAGGGCCAGCCGCAGTTCCCGGCCTACCAGCAGCAACAGGGCCAGAACCCAGGCCAGCCGGGTCAGTACCAAGGCCAGCCGCCGTACCAGGGCCAGCCACCGGTCGGCGGCCCGCCTGCGAGTTCCCCCAGCCCGCAGGACGGACAGCCGCCGTTCACCGGTGGCCAATAGGCACCGGTTTTCCCGTGGTCCAGGCCCCCCGACCCCAAACTCCCAACCAGTGCCAGACCCGGGTGCGACGGCGGTCAGTCGCCACGCCCGGGCCTGCCCTCCCCCCGGTACCTGTGTCAACAGTGCCGCACTGAGATACATCCGGCGTACATCGGGCTTCCGGGCGGGTACGCAGGGATGCCACGATAGGTCGGTTCGAGAGTGGAGGGCAGGCGAGTGGACAGTCTGAGGTACGGAATCCTCGGACCTCTGCGCCTCATCCATGTCCAGGGTCAGCCGCTCCGGGCCGCCAAGCCGCGTCAGCTGCTGGCAACGCTGCTGCTGCACCCCAACCGGTTCGTCTCGACCGATCTGATCGCCGACGCCCTCTGGGAGAACAGCCCGCCCCGCTCCGCGACGGCGAACATCCGCACCTACGTCCGGGCCCTCCGCGGCGTCCTGCAGGATGCCGGGTTGCCCGCTCCGATCGACACCTCGGCGGCCGGTTACAGCATCGAGGTCGGTGTCGACGAGCTCGACGCCAGTCTGTTCGAGTCGTTGCTCGCGGAAGGCGGTCACCTCCGCGACGCCGGTGACAGCCGCCAAGCGATGCAGGTGCTGTCCCGGGCCCACTCACTCTGGCGCGGCCGCCCGCTCGAGGACCTGTCGATCCCGGCCGCGTGGGAGGGCTCACTGGCCCGCCTGGAGGCGCAGCACCGCGGCCTGGTCGACGTACTTCTGGACCTGCGGTTGGAGCACGGCGACGCGAGCGGTGCGGCGGTTCTGCTCAGCGCGCGGCTCACCGAGGACCCGTACGACGAGCAGATGTGGCGGCGACTCGTCGACGCGCTCCTGGCGGCCGGCCGGGTCGGTGAGGCCCGGGCCGCGTACGCCAAGGCGGTGCAGACGCTCGCCGAAGAGCTCGACATCAAGCCCAGCCCCGAGCTCGAGGCGGCCGGTGCCCGGGCCGAGAACGGCCGGTCGGCCAACTGGCCGAACCCAGGCATCCCAGCCGCGCGTACGACGGAACGCGAAGGGCCGGCCGTCGTACCGCCGGGACCGATGGCGGCGCCGGAGCTGACGGATCCGCAGCGGCCGCCGAGTCAACTGCCGCTCGATCTACCCGACTTCAGCGGCCGGCAGCACCTCGTGGACCGGTTGCGCGACCTCGTCTGTGGCCGCGACCCGGTCCGTCCGCCGATCGCGGTCATCTCGGGTGCGCCCGGCACCGGGAAGACGTCGCTCGCGGTCCGGCTCGGGCATCTGGTCCGGGACTACTTCCCGGACGGACAGATCTATCTGGACATGCACGGCGCGACGCAGCCGCGGGATCCGGCGGCCGCGCTCACAGATCTGCTGCTCAGCCTCAACCTGCCGGACTACGCGATCCCCACCGACCCCGAGCGGCGGTCGGCGATGCTGCGGTCCGAGCTGGCCAGCCGGCGGGTGCTGATCCTCCTCGACGACGTCGCGACGGCGAGCCAGGTGACGCCGCTGATGCCGGGGACTGGCGCTTCCGCGGTGGTCGTCACCAGCCGCAACCGGCTGATGGACCTGGCCGGTGCGGACAGCTTGGCGCTGGACACGTTCGGCGATGGCGAGGCGGCTGACCTGCTCGAGCTGGTGGCCGGCGCCGGTCGCGTCGACCGCTCCTCGCCCGCGGCCGAGGAGATCCTGGCCGCCTGCGGGAACCTGCCGCTGGCCATCAGGATCGCCGGCAGCCGGTTGGCCCAGCGGCCGGACCTGAGCCCGCGCGAGCTGGCCCGGCGGCTGCGCGACGAGACCTCGCGGCTGGACGAGTTGAGTATCGGCGAGCTCGCCGTACGCACGAGTGCGGATCTCAGCTACGACGCGCTCAGCCCGGAGGAGGCCCGGCTCTACCGGTTGATCGGCCACTTCGCTGTCGGGGTGTTCTCGGCCCGTGCGCTCGAGGCGGTCGCCTCGCCGGCCGCCGTACGACGCAGTCTGGACAGCCTGATCGAGGCCAATCTGGTCCGGATCAGCTCGGTCGACCACCGCGGTACGGCGCGCTACCGGGTCCACGACCTGCTCCGGCTGCACGCGATCGGGGTCGGCGACGAGGAGCAGAAGGCGCAGGCGGTCCGGGATGTGACCACTGTGCTGGACGCGATCCTGAACAAGATGCGCCGGGCCAACGCGGCGCTCGCCTTCGAGTACTTCGGCGTCATGGAGCACACCGGGCCGCTGACCGCGCCGGATCCGTCACCGTTCACCGAGACCGACGCCATCGCGTGGTTCGACAGTGAGCGCAGTACGTTCGTGCCGGCGATCCGGGCCGCGGCGCAGAACGGGTTGCACGATCAGGCCTGGCGGATCGCCTCCGCCTGGGCGCCGTACCTGGACATGCGGGCCGGTTTCGACGACTGGAACAGCTCGCACCAGCAGGGTCTGCTCAGTGCGATGGCCTGCGGCGACCGGCGCGGCGAGGCGATCATGCACCGCAACCTCGGCCAGCTCGCGCTCTACCAGGACGACTGGGACACGGCGTGGCAGCATCTCGACGCGGCGGCGCAACTGTCGGCCGACATCGGGGACCGGCTCGGGCAAGGCATCGCCGCGGTCGGACTCGGCACCTGGCTGCGCGAGCGCGGCCGGCGAGACGAAGGACTGAAGCAGTACGAGCAGGCGGTCGAGGCGTTCGTCGAGGTCGGCAACGCGAACGCAGAGGCACTGGCCCGGACCGCGATCGCGAACATCTGGCTGGCCCGCGGCGACACGGCGACCTCGGGGCGCTACCTGGCCGAGGCGTTCCTGCTCGCCGTACGGCGGGTCGACGACAGCCACCGGGAGGCGAAGGTACGGCGGCGGATCGCGGCGCTGCGGTCCCACCAGGGGCGGTACGACCTGGCGGTCCGGCAGTTGCGGACGGCGCTGGCGATCTTCAACGGCATGGGTGACGACCACTGCGCGGCGTACACGCGGGCCGATCTCGGGCAGACGCTGATGGAGCGCGGCGAGGTGGCGGCCGCGCGGAAGATGCTGCTCGACTCGATCGACATCGGTCACCGGCTCGGCGACCGGAGCGTCGAGGGGCAGGCCGCGCAGCACCTCGGCCAGCTCTACCTGTCGACCGGGAATCTCGACTCGGCCCGCCGTACCCTCGACCGCGCGGCACGGGTCTGGCAGCAGGCCGGGAACGACGTCCGCGCCGCCGAGTGCCGCCGTGAGCTCGCCACCTTCGACACCACCACCGCTGCGGGCTGATTCGCGCCTGTTGCGAATGTACGGCGGGTGTATTCCGGTCGGACAGGATTTGTCCTGCCACGGCAACAGGCCTGGTGGTTTCGGGGGAAACGGGGAGAGACAGCTATGGCCTGGGGGGAGGTTGTTGTGGAGCGCCGGATCGTGGCGCGGGTGGCGAACCCGCGAGACACCGAGGCGGCGCTGAACTGGCAACTGGAACGGGTGGGGTCGGCGGCCTGGCAGGACTGGCCGTTGAAGTTCCAGCGGATGGCCTTCGGCTATGCCCAGGACAGCGGCTGGCACGACGCGTCCGACGCAGTGCGGTGGCTCGACCATCACGCCCTGCTCCAGGAGGGGGCGGCGCCACGGGGGGCGCTGGTCTGGTACCAGGCGGCAGACCGGATCCGGGTGGCATGTTCACTCGGATCCGATCAGGTGGTCGGCCCGCTGCTCAGCGGCCCGGTCGAAGTAGCCACGCTCGCCGACCTCAGCACCGACTGGGTCTGGTCCGAACCCCACTTTCCCTTCGGTCAGTAGGCCCGGCTGCGCGAGGTTCAGTCGTTGCTGTGATGCGTGCCGGCCGTGTGCTTCGGGGCGGCCGGGGCGTCGGCGGTGTCCTCGGCGTCCGGGGCGCTCACGGCGTCGGCGAGGTCCGCGGCATGGACCGGCGTGACCAGGGCCGCGGCGCGGCGGCGCCTGGCCAGGAACCACTCGACGACCATCGGCACCACGGAGATCAGGACGATCAGCAGGATGGCCGACTCGAGGTGCTCGTGGATGAACTTGACCTGGCCGAGGGCGTGGCCGAGCAGGGTCAGTCCGGTGGCCCAGAGGACGGCGCCGACACCGGTCCAGACGAAGAACTTCTTCGGGTCCATCTTGCCCGCACCGGCCACGATCGTGATGAAGGTACGGACGATCGGGACGAACCGGGCCATCACCAGCGCGCGCGGGCCGTACTTCTCGAAGAACGCATGCGTCTCTTCGATGTACTTCGGTTTCAGGAACCGGGCGTTCGGGTTGGTGAACAGCGTGGTCCCGAGCACTCGGCCGATGTAGTAACCGGACACGTTGCCGAGGAACGCCGCGACGGTCAGGATCACGCAGGCCAGCCACAGCGGCACGTCGATCGTGCCGTGCGCGATGAACAGGCCGACGGCGAACAACAGTGAGTCACCGGGCAGGATCGGGAACAGCAGCCCGCACTCGATGAACACGACCGCGGCCGTGCCCCAGAGGGCCCAGTCACCCAGCCAGGTCAGCAGGTATTCCGGGTCCATCCAGTTCGGCATCAGCATCGCGACAAGAGGAAGCACGCGGACAGGGTAGCGTCCCAACCTGTGCGTGAGCTTGGTGGCGAGGAGAACCGGGACCTGATCGGTGCAGACATGGTCGGGCCGAGTGAGGTCGGCGTGGGCCCCTGGCAGGGCGAACTGCCGGACGATCCGCGGCTGGATCCGGAACTGCTCGTGTCCGGTGATCGACGGAACGTGGTCGACAAGTACCGATACTGGACGCTCGAGGCGATCGTCGCGGACCTGGACCTGCAGCGGAACCCGTTCCACGTCGCGATCGAGAACTGGCAGCACGACCTGAACATCGGTTCGGTCGTCCGGACTGCGAACGCCTTCCTCGCCGCCGAGGTCCACATCGTCGGCAACCGGAAGTGGAACCGCCGTGGCGCAATGGTCACCGACCGTTACCAGCACGTCCGCCACCACCCGCGCCTCGAGGATCTGGCGTCGTACGCCGCCGAGCGCCAACTGCCCGTGATCGGGATCGACAACCTGCCCGGCTCGGTCCCACTGGAGACATATGAACTGCCCGCGGCTTGCGTCCTGCTCTTCGGTCAGGAGGGACCTGGCCTGACCGCCGACGCCCACGCGATCTGCACTGATGTGCTGTCGATCGCCCAGTTCGGCTCAACCCGTTCCATCAACGCCAGCGCCGCCGCCGCGATCGCGCTGCACGCCTGGATCCGCCGGCACACCTTCGGCCAGAAGCCCTGACTATCGAGGAGTTGGCTGTCCATGTGGGCTGATCACGTGATCTGGTGGCAGGTCTATCCGCTCGGTTTCACGGGTGCGGCGTCCGGTCCGTCTGTCGCGCATCGACTCGGCCGGCTGGAGAACTGGCTGGACTACGCGATCGAACTTGGCTGCTCAGGGCTACTACTTGGCCCGGTGTTCGCGTCCGAGACGCACGGCTACGACACCGTGGACCACTTCCGCATCGATCCGCGGCTCGGTGACGATGCCGACTTCGACCGGCTTGTCGATCAGGCTCATCAGCGCGGGCTGCGGATCGCGCTCGACGGGGTGTTCAACCATGTCGCCCGGTCCTTCGACGCGCCGCCGGAGTGGTTCCGCCGCCACGCAGACGGTTCGCTCGACACGTTCGAAGGACACGAGCAGCTGGTCGGGCTCGATCACAGTCATCCTGCGGTGGCGCAGTACGTCCGGGATGTTCTGTGTCATTGGCTGGATCGTGGTGTCGACGCGTGGCGGCTCGATGTGGCGTACGCCGTGCCGGCGGAGTTCTGGCGGGCGGTGCTGCCGCGGGAGCGGTACCCAGACGCGTGGTTCTTCGGCGAGGTCATTCACGGTGACTACGCCGGGTACGTCGCGAAGAGCGGGCTCGACTCGGTCACGCAGTACGAGTTGTGGAAGGCGATCTGGAGCTCACTGAACGACGGCAACTTCTTCGAGCTCGCCTACGCCCTCGGCCGGCACGACGAACTGCTGGACACGTTCGTGCCGCAGACGTTCGTCGGCAACCACGACGTGACCCGGATCGCCACCCGCCTCGACGACGAGCGGCATCTCGGTCATGCGCTGGCGATCCTGTTCGCGGTCGGCGGCATACCGAGCATCTACTCCGGTGACGAGCAGGCGTTCCAGGGCCTGAAGGAGGACCGGATCGGCGGCGATGACGCGATCCGGCCGGAGTTCCCGGACACTCCGGCGGAGCTGGCTGCTTCCGGTTGGCCGACGTACCGGTTGCATCAGCGGCTGATCAGCGTACGGCGGCGCAACGCCTGGCTGACCCGGGGACGGACGACGGTCGAGCACCTCACCAATCAGACGATCGCGCTGCGGTCGACCGGCGACGGTGTCGTGCTTCTGCTGCTCAACATCTCTGACGACGCTGAGCGCTTCCCCATCGATGCGGCCGGCCTGACGGCCGAGGACACCGCGGACGACCCGCTGGTCGTGCCGGCGCACAGCTGGAGATTGCTGACAAGTCCGTAACCTCGGGGGCGGCTCCAGCGTTGTTGAGACGTAAGTGAGGCTTCTCGACCAAAGTCCAGCCCCAACTCGGGCGGGGCGGCGTGCATCGTGCATGTCGTACTGGGTTTGTGACGGGAAAGGGGGTAGTTGATGAGTTCTCTGTGGGACGAGTTGATCTACGAGCTGGGGACGGTGCGCGCCTTGAGCGCGGCGGCCCTGGAGGCGCGCACCGAAACGTCCCGGGTCGCGCTGATCACCCTGCTGGACGCCGAGACCGCCGAGATCTCGGCGATCCTCGACCGGATCCTGCGGGAGGCACACGAATCCTCAGCGGCCTAGCAGCGTGGTGAGTACTTGCTGGAGCACCTCGGTGGCATCGTCGGGGAGCTCGAATGACCGGTAGGCGATGTGCGCGTCCGGGCGGACCAGGAGACACCCGTCATCGGGGATCTCCCGCGCCCGCGACCAGTCGCCGTACAGGTCGTCGAGCTCCCGGCCCGGCCCGATCACGAACGGTTCGATCGGTACGCCGAGGTGCTCGGAGACCGTCTGTGCCGCCTTCACCCACGCCTCACCACCGATGCCGGTGAGCAGGGTGAAGCGACCCTTGCCGACGACGTCGAGCGTGCTGACGGTCTCCGAGCCGCGGGTCAGCCAGCAGTGCGGGATCCGCGCCCCCGGCCAGGTCGTCGGGTGGTAGTACAGCTCCGGATCCCGGTCGTACGACGGTTCCGCCGTACCGTCAGCGATCACCGCGGCCGACCGGTACCGCTGGCCGAGTTCGACACCGTGGGCGTTGAACTCGTAGTCCTTCAGCTCGATCGCGGTCCGCAGCTCCTCGCGTTGCGCGACGCCCTCGGGAGTGTCGTCCTTGCGTGACTCGATCGTCCGGCCGGGCGGGGCGTCCGGCGTCATCCCGAGTGCGTGGAAGATCTGGCCGAACTGCGTCCGGCTCTTGTTCGCCCGCTCCACGATCTGCCGCGCGATCGGCACCCGCTCCTCGTCGTAGGTCTCGAGCAGCTTCGGGGAGGCGTCATTGCGAAGGACCAGGGCGAGCTTCCAGGCCAGGTTGTACGCGTCCTGGATCGACGTGTTCGAGCCGAGGCCGTTGCTCGGCGGGTGCCGGTGGATCGCGTCACCCATGCAGAACACCCGACCTTTGGACGCCTGTTCCGCATACATATGGTTGACGCTCCAAACCGACGTACCCTTCAGCTTCACGTCGACGGTGTCGTCGCCGACCAGGTTGTGCACGATGGCGGTCGCCATCGCCTCGTCGACCTCCGGCGCCGGCTGATTGATGTCGTAGCCCCAGACGATCAGCCACTCGTTCCACGGCCGGACCATCCGGATCAGGCCGGCGCCGATGCCGCCGATCTGCGCACCGGGCTGCAGCACCCAGTACAGGACGCTCGGGCGATGAGCGACGTACCGCGAGAGATCGGCCTCGAAGACGATGTTCATCGAGCCCTCGATGTCCATCGCGCCGGCCATCGGCAGCCCGATGTCCTGGGCCACCTTGCTGCGGCCGCCGTCCGCGCCGATCAGGTACTTGGCCCGGATCTGGTACGTCGTGTCACTCAGCCGATCCCGGACCGTCGCAGTGACACCGTCGTCGTCCTGCTCCAGGGAGAGGTACTCGGTGTTGAACCGGAGCCGCGCGCCGCGACTGGCCGCCGTACTGAGCAGAATCGGCTCGAACAGCGTCTGTGGCAGGTCGCAGGGGAGAGTGGGGCTCGCCTCGGTGTAGTCGGCCAGCCGGCGCGGGTGCGTACCCCAGGTTCGGATCCGGCCGATCTCCTCACCGGCCAGGCTGGTGCAGAACGCGGTTTCACCCATCAGCGCGTGCTCTGTGCCCTTGTCCAGGACCTGGTCCTCGATACCCATGTCACGCATCAGCTCGATCGTGCGCTGGTTGGTGATGTGGGCTCGCGGCGTGTTCGCGGTCCAGCCGTACCTGGTCAGTACGACGTTGTCGACGCCGTACGTGGACAGGAACAGCGAGGCGGCTCCGCCGGCGGGGCCACTGCCTACGATGAGCACGTCTGTGGTGATCACTGCGTCTCCTCGGTGGTGGCGAGCACCAGGTCGTAGTGGACGGTGTAGTACGGCTGGTCAGGTGTCTTGCCATCCGGGGCAGGGGTGCCGGCCGGCTTTTCGGTGAAGTCGGCGATCAGGGAGTCCTTGACGCCGAAGACCGCGTCGTTCGCGAGGTACTCGTCACCGGCGGCGAACACGTGGGTGATCAGGCGGGCGTACCCGGGTGCGGTGACCATGAAGTGGATGTGGGCCGGGCGCATCGGGCCGCGGCCGCCGGCGCGGAGCAGCTCGCCCACCGGGCCGTCGTCCGGGATCGGGTAGGCGACCGGCTTCACCGCCCAGAACGCATAGTTGCCGTCAGCATCGGTCGTCAGGTGACCGCGGTTCTGTGGGCCGTCGAGCTCCTTCTGGACGTCGTAGAAGCCTTCCTCGTCGGCCTGCCAGGTCTCGACGAGAGCCGCTGGGATCGGCTCGCCGTTGGTGTTCAGGACTCGCCCCGACACCAGACAGGGTTGTCCCGGCGCACCGTTCGCGATGTCGCCACCCTGGGGCACCTCTGGCGATCCTTCGACGAAGAACGGGCCGAACACGGTCGACTCGGTGGCACCCGGTGGTTTCGGGTTGCCGAGGCCAACGGTGAGCATCGACAGCCCGAGTACGTCGGCCAGCAGCACGAACTCCTGTCGGGTATCGGTCGAGATCTGCCCGGTCCGGGTGAGGAAGTCGATCGCGGTGAAGTACTCGTCCTCGGTCAGATTCACCTCACGCGCGAAGGCGTGCAGATGCCGCACCAGAGCGCTCATGACGGTCTTGGTGCGCGGGTCGGTGCTGTGGTCGAAGCTGGCCACTACCGCCCCGGTCAGGTCGTCGCCTTGCAGGTCCATCTGGTTGCTCCTCATGCCTCGATCACCATCGCCAGGCCTTGGCCCACGCCGATGCAGAGCGTTGCCAGCCCGTAGCCACCGCCGCGCCTCCTGAGTTCGTGGGCGAGGGTGGTGAGAATGCGGGTACCGGAACTGCCGAGCGGATGGCCGAGGGCGATCGCTCCGCCGTTCACGTTCACCTTGTCGCGGTCGAGCTCCGGCCATTGGCCGAGGCACGCCAGACTCTGGGCGGCGTATGCCTCGTTGAGCTCGACCAGGGTCAGGTCGTCCCAGCCGATGCCTGCTTTGCGCAGCGCCTTGCGTGATGCCTCCACTGGCCCGATCCCGAAGTACTGCGGATCGACCGCATGGACCGCCCTGCTGACGATCCGCGCCATCGGGGAGATGTTCATCCGGTCGGCGGTCTCTTCTGACGCGATCAGTACGGCGGACGCGCCGTCGTTCAGCGTGGATGCGTTGCCGGCGGTGACGGTGCCGTCCGGTCTGAAGGCCGGTTTGAGTCGTGCCATGGTTGCGGGCGTGCCGCCGTCGCGGATGGACTCGTCCCTCGCGAGAGGTGGACTGGCGAGGCCGAGGCTCTCCCACGGCACGAGTTCGGCATCGAAGGTGCCGGCTGCCCAGGCTTTGGCTGCCTTCTCGTGGCTCTCCAGGGCGAACAGGTCCTGTTCTTCGCGAGTGATGCGGTAGCGGTCGGCGAGCAGCTCGGTCGCCTCGCCGAGGGAGATCGTCCACTCCTTCGGCATCTTCGGATTGACCAGTCGCCAGCCGAGTGAGGTCGACTCCGCGGTCATGCTGCCGTGTGGGAAGGCGCGATCCGGTTTCGGCAGCACCCAGGGTGCGCGGCTCATCGACTCCACACCGCCGGCGATGACCAGGTCGGCGTCGTCCGTCTCGATCGCCCGGGCGGCCTGGATCGCGGCTTCGAGTCCGGATCCGCAGAGGCGATTGACCGTCGTACCGGGAACGCTGGTCGGGAAACCGGCCAGCAACGCGGCCATTCGCGCGACATCGCGGTTCTCCTCGCCGGCGCCGTTCGCGTTGCCGAGGAAGACGTCGTCGAGCTCGGCAGGGTCGGTCTGTGTGCGTCTTGTGAGTTCTTTGAGCGTTGCGGCGGCGAGGTCGTCGGGACGGGCGGCGGCGAGTGCGCCACCCAGTTTGCCGACCGGGGTGCGGACCGCGTCCAGGATGTAGGCGGGTCTCATCGGGTCACTCCTTCGGGCCTGGTCCCTGCCCAGGCGCGGGTGAGGATCTCATCGGCATCGAACGCGCGGGCGGCTTCCTGTGCCTGCTCCTGGGTGAGGCCGAGGTCCTTCAGATTGGTCGAGATGCCGGCCTCGGTGAACAAGTCGTACAAGCCGGCCGCCAGATCGTCCGTCTGGAGCGCGTCCTCCAGGCGGGCTTTGGCCTGCGGGACGGTGGGTGCCTTGATCCGGGTGACCTGGGGGAGTACCGCGGCGTGGGTCTCCGCGTGGGGGAGGTTGTAGGTGCCACCGAGCAGGTGACAGATCTTGTGGTGCAGGCCGGTTCCGGCGGTGGCCAGAGCCGATCCGCCGAGGCAGGCGCCGTACAGAAGGTTGCTCCGGGCATCCAAGTCGGTGGGCGCCTGGAGGACTTGGCGCAGTCCGGCGGCGAGCGCTCGTACGCCTTCAACTGCGGTCGTCTCGGTGATCGGATCGGCCTTGGGTGTCCAGACGGCCTCCACGCAATGCGCCATCGCGTTGGCGACGCTGGCCGCCGTGACCTTCTTCGGGAGGTGCTGGCTCAGCACGGGGTCGTAGACCACCGTCCTCGGCAGCACCTGCGGGTCCGTCCCCGTCGCCTTGCTGCCCCCCGCCGTCTCACCCCAGACCGGCGTCATCTCCGATCCCGCGTACGTCGTCGGTACGGCGACGATCGGCAGCCCACTCGTCAACGCAACCGCCTTCGCCAGACCGATCGCCGACCCGCCGCCGATCGCCACCAGTCCGTCGGCGTTGGTCTCCTGAGCCTTGGCGCGCGCCGCGGTCGCGACCTCGGTCGGCACATGCTGCGTCACTCCGTCGATCCGGCCGGCGAAACGATCCCCCAGCTCGACCTCGACCACATCAGCCGCGTCCCGGGCCGAGTTGGTTGCTATCAGCAACACCCGGCGTACCCCGAGCAGCTCGGCTTCCGCGGCGACCTGGTCGAGCGTGCCCGCGCCGAACACCACCCGGCCCGGCAGGAACGTGTGGATGAACTCAGGCATCGGCCGGCTCCCGGTTGCGCAGTCGGTGCAGGGCGGTGAGTTCGACCTCGCTCGGTGGGTCGACCTGTTTGATGCTGTCGGCAACCTTCAGCTGCCAACCGGTGGCCCGCCGGGCCTGCTCGACGGTCACGCCCGGATGCAGTCTGGTCAGGGTCAGCTCGTTGGTTTGCGGGTCCGGCTCGAGTATGCCGTGGTCGGTGATGACGAGGGTCGGACCGGCGCCGCGGGCCTCGCGCTCGCGTCCGGTCGGGCCGTAGCCGACGGAGGTGACGAAGTCGATCTGCTCGACGAAGGTCCGCGGCGACTGTTTGACGATGACGATCACCCGCCCGGCCGCGGCCGCGATCTCCGGTGCACCGCCCGCGCCAGGCAGTCGGGTCTTGGGATCGCTGTGATCACCGATCACGGTTGTGTTGATGTTGCCGTACCGATCGATCTGCGCGGCTCCGAGGAATCCGACGTCGATCCGCCCGGTGCCGACCCAGTAGTTGAACATCTCCGGCACCGACACCACCGCGGTCGCCGTGGCGGCGAGGTCGTCGTCCCCGATCGAGAGCGGTAGCCTGCGCGGCTTGGCGTCGATCGCGCCCGATTCGTACACCAGGCGACAGTCCGGCGCATGCGTCCGCCGCGCCAGATTGGCCGCCAGGTTCGGCGGCCCGACGCCGACCAGGCACACGTCGCCGTCATGCAGCTCGCGTGCCGCCGCGACGTTCATCATGTCCGCGCTGTCCCAGCTCTCAGGCATGTGCGCTCACCTCCTGCTCTGCCGGCAGGCCGTTCTCCTGTGCCCATGCGAGGAAGGCAATGCGGTCCCGCGACACCGAGTCCCACTGCTTGTAGAAGTCGTTGTCGCGCACGGAGTACCCAGCGGCGTACGACGGCCACGCCCCACCCGGTACGACGCACACCGCCGACAGCACCCAGTTCGGCAGCACTACCGCGCCGGTCCGCTCCGGGAACTCGTCCACCACCTCTTCCACCGTGACGATCGCCCGCTTCGCCGCCAGCACCGCCTCACGCTGTACGCCGGTGATCCCCCAGAGCATGACGTTGCCGTCGCGGTCCGCCACCTGGGCGTGGATCACGGCCACGTCCGGGTTCACCGCCTTCACCGCGGCCAGTTCCTCACCCGTGAACGGGCACGTGACCCGGCTGATGATGTCGCGCTGCTCCTCGAGGTCCGTTCCGCGGTATCCCCGCAGTACGGCGAACGGCAGTCGAGCAGCACCGGCGACGTACGCGTTGGCGAGTCCGGCGTGGCTGTGCTCGTGGACTGTGAGGCGGTGTGGCCAGTGCTTCTCCACCGCGTCCCGGAGCCGGTGGAGTGAGCCGACGCCCGGATTGCCGCCGTACGAGAAGACCAACTCGTCCGCGACACCCAACCCGATCAGTTGGTCGTAGACGAGGTCGGGCGTCATCCGGACGAGCGTCAGGTGCCGGCGGCCCTGCCGGGCGATCTCGTGGGCGGCGGCGAACGGGATCAGGTGGGTGAAACCTTCGAGCGCCACGGTCTCGCCGTCGTGCACGTGCGCCGCGATCGCTTCGCCGAGTGGAACTGGACTTGGCATGCGCTGCTCCGCTAGGATTTCGCTGAGCGAAAAGTTCTTCTTTCAACGAAAAGGCTAGCCGATGGCCGGTGAGGCGTCCACAGGTACGTTCCTGCAAGGGCTCGACCGTGGGCTCGCGGTGATCCGTGCGTTCTCGGCGGACGCGCCCTCACTGACGCTCAGCGAGGTGGCCCGCGACGTCGGGATCACCCCCGCGACGGCGCGGCGGATCCTGCTGACGCTCTCGGAGCTCGGGTACGTCCGGAGCGACGGGCGGCGGTTCTCACTCACGCCACGCGTGCTCGCGCTCGGCTGGGCCTACCTGTCGTCGCTGGACTTCGGCGAACTCGCCGGACCGTTCATGGAGGAGCTCAGCGCGAAGACCCGCGAGTCCTGCTCCATCGCCACCCTCGACCTACCAGACATCGTGTACGTCGCCCGCGTCCCGACCAGCCGGATCATGACCGTCGCCCTCGGGGTGGGCGCCCGGCTACCGGCGTACGCAACCTCCATGGGCCGCGTCCTCCTCGCCGACCTCCCCGACGACGAGCTCACCGCCTACCTGTCGTCAGTCGAAGCCGAACCACTGACCGACCGCACAGTCACGTCACCGGACAAACTCCGTGAGGTCATCGACGCCGCCCGTACCGACGGCTACGCCCTCGTCGACCAGGAACTAGAGCTGGGCCTCCGCTCCATCGCCGCCCCCATCCGCAACTCCCGAGGCCGAACCATCGCCGCCCTCAACGTCTCCGCCCACGCCTCCCGCTCCACCCCAGCCTCGCTGCGCACGGAAACCCTCCCCCACCTTCACGCAACCGCCACCCAAATAACCACAGCCCTAACCCACCGCGGCCACCTCTAACCCCCACCCAGGTGGCCGCGTCTCCACCGCAGTCAGGCGTTGTTTAGCCGGTCCATCTGCTCGGCGTCCAGACGGATCTCGACGGCGTCCAATGCCTCATCGAGCTGACTGACGGACGAGGCTCCGAACAGCGGGATGACGACCGGATCCTGATGCAGCATCCACGCCAGCACGACCTGGTTGGGGGTCGCGCCCAACTCCTGCGCAACCTGGCGCAGCACCTCGAAACGCACGTAGGCGGTCGGATGCGCATACCCGCGCTCAGCCGGGAATGGACGCTCGGGGTGGCTGTACGAGCCGGCCAGCAGCGGACTGTAGGCCACCAGCGTCATGTCGCGATGCTCGTCGAGGTAGTCGAAATGCTCTACCCCGGCGTGCGGGAAATGCGGGCTGCCGAGGCGTTGGAGTCCGTCCTGCGCCAACGGGCTGGGCCACAGGTAGGTGTAACGCTGCTGAAGGACCGAGTACTGTGCGACGCCCTGGTCGGCGGCCAGCTGTCGCGCGCGTTCCAACCGCCAGCTGGTGATGTTGCTGCAGCCGATCAGGTCGACGACGCCCTCGGCGGCGAGTCGTCCGAACGCGCCGACGGTCTCTTCCAGTGGGGTGGACCGGTTGTCGATATGCGCGTAGTACAGGTCAATGCGGTCGATGCCCAGCCGGGTGAGACTGTCTTTGACGGCGGACTCGATGACTGCTGCGCCGAGTCCTTCCCAGTATTCGTCGTCCGGGTTGCCGGGCATGGTCGTCTTGGCGCCGCATTTCGTGGCGATGACCAGTTGGTCGCGGTTGCCTCGAGAATGCATCCAGCGGCCGAGGAGTTCCTCGCTCTCGCCGGCGTCGCCGGTCCATTGGCCGTAGTTGTTGGCGGTGTCGATGAACGTCCCGCCGGCGGCGACGAAACGGTCGAGGATCGCGGTCGCTGTCTCGTGGTCCGTCGTACCGCCGAAGTTCATCGTGCCCAGGCACAAGGCGCTGACGGTCCGGCGATTGCCAATGGTTCGGTACAGCATGCAGTGCTCCCTCAGATGGTGAGTTGTCGAACGTCAGGCTCTGAAGCGCCCGACATCAGGGCGTGCGAATGCGTGACGCGACCAACGTGCTGGTCGTCCGCGACCAGCACACCTGGACTACGCCGAGACTGCGGGTGCCTGCGATCCCCGGTAGCCCGCGATCTTGCGGTTGATCACGTCCAGATCGCGGTGAAGGTCGGCGATGTGGTTCAGGACCCGATCGCGGTGCGCCTCCAGCAACTGTCTGCGCTGCAGTTCGGTGGGCGCGCCGACCTTCGCGAGTTCGGCGTAACGCAGCATCTCGCTGACCGGCATGCTGGTCGCGCGCAATCGCATCAGCAGCGCCAGCCGACGTAGGTCCTTCTGCGTGTACTGCCGACGGCCAGAAGGGTCGCGGGCGACGCCCTCCAGCAGGCCCACCCGCTCGTACCAGCGCAGCGTGTCGGCGGACAAGCCGGTCAATGCGGCGACTTGCCCGACGGCGAGCGGTTCGTCGACGTCCGGAATGAGTTCGTCGACCCCGCAGGTTTCCTCGCCCGGCGATTGATCGTTCACGCCCTACAGACTTCCTCCTGGAGTGCACTCCAGGTCAAGGCGCTTGTGCGGTCAGCCCTTCAGGCCGGCCAGGATCTCGAGGTAGTGCGGGTTGGTCATGATGCCGATGATGTTGCCGAACGGGTCGGTGACCGAGGCGGTGCGGAAGCCGGTGTTGTTGCCTCGCTCGGTGATGGGCTCGACGACCGTTGCGCCCAGGGAGAGGAGGCGCTCGAAGGTGGCTTCGAGGTCGTCGACGTGCCAGTGGATGACGGCGCCGGCGGGACCGTTGGTGACCTGGTGCTGGGCGTACTTCACGTCGATGATGCCCAGTTCGCACTCGAGGTCGCCGAAGCGGTACTCGAGGTAGCCCGGGTTCTCGAAGTCCGGCACGGCGAAGTACGGCTCGATGCCGAGCAACTCCGTGTACCACTCCCGCGCGGCGTGCATGTCGGCGGCGTAGAAGCTGACGGTGGCGAATCCTCGCAACATCTCGGTGGTCCTTCCTCGCTGTTCCCGGTTAACAACCACCACACTTCCACCCAAACTGCTCACCAAATGAGCACTTTTCCCAGCGACTTTCGAGACCTGCCCCAGCGGGCGGGGAGCGGTGTCAGTCGGTTTGGGTCACCTTGCGGAGGCCTCGGGGGGCGTCGGGGTTCAGGCCCAGTTTGCGGGCCAGGGACTCGATGGCTCGTTGCGCGGGGATGACGAGGGCGAGGGGGGCCAGGGTTTCGGGCAGGTCGGGGCCGGCCAGGTTGACGTCGCAGCGGGAGGCGAAGGTGGGGTCGCCGCCGATGCCGAGGATCTTGCTGCCCTTCTCGCGGACGATGCCGGCCAGTTCGGTCATGCCGGGCAGGGCGGGCCCTTCGCCGGCGGCGACCAGGATGGTGACGAGGTCCGCGTCGACGACCGCGATCGGTCCGTGCTTCAGGTCGGCGTACGACAGACCGCGGACCGGCTGGAGGCAGGTCTCCTCCAGCTTGAGCGCGACCTCGAGCGTCGTACCGAAGGTCAGCCCGCGACCGCTGGCCAGTACGTCGTGCGCACCCGCGAGGAGACCCGCGGCCTCCTCGACCGAGCCTTCGAGCATCTTGGAGGCCGCGTCCGGAACGCGGGCGATGTCGGCGTCCAGGGTGCCGGGCCTCTGCGCCAGCGCGTCGACGGCGACGGTGATCGCCGCGAGCTGCGTGGTGTAGGTCTTGGTCGCCGGTACGGCGAGTTCCTGGCCGGCCTGCGTGATCAGCGCGACGTCGGCTGTCGAAGCCAGCGGGCTGTTGCCGTCGTTGGTGATGCCGACGATCGCGGCGCCGTTGCGCTTGGCCCACTCCGCGGTGTCGACGATCTCCTGGGTCGCACCCGACTGGCTGACCGCGACCACCAGCGAGTTCGACAGGTCGAGGTTCGCGCCGTACAGGGTGGCGACCGAGGGGGCGGCCAGGGATGCCTGCCGGCCGGCGTGGATCTCGGTGAGGTAGCGGCCGTAGACACACGCGTTGTCGGACGATCCCCGGGCCACGAAGATCACGTGCCGGCGCCCCGCGGCCAGTCGCGTGATGTCGTGCCGCAGTGGCAGAACGTGCTCGAACGTCGCCGCCAGCGCGGCCGGCTGCTCGGCGATCTCGCGCGCCATCTGGGTTTCCTGGGCGGGGACAGACACCACTACGATCACTGGTCCTATCTGGTCTTAACAGGTATGCTGCGCACGATAGCAGTGAGCGGCGTTTCGGGGCACCCCCGAGACTCGCCCAGGTCTGGAGGATCGAGATTCGATGGTGGCGACCAAGCGGGCCCAGGTCCGATCGGTACTGGAACGGCTGATCGATGTCGAACTGCACCCCGGGGACCCGATCCCTTCCGAACGCGCCCTGGTGGACAAGCTGAACGTCTCCCGGGTGACCGTCCGGCAGGCGATCAGCGACCTGGTCGAGTCCGGCGCGCTGGAACGCGTGCACGGTAAGGGGACGTTCGTCACCGGTCCACAGGTCGACTCCCAGTTGCACCTCACCTCGTTCTCCCGGGAGATGCGGGCGCGCGGCCTGGAGCCCGGCACGGTGGTGCTGTCGGCCACCGAGATCGAGGCGTCCGACGAGACCGCGAAGGGACTCCGGGTCCCCAAGGGCACCAAGGTGATCCGGGTCGAACGGCTGCGCACCGCCGACGCCTCGCCGATGGCGTACGAGGTCGGCTACTACCCGTCCGCGCTCTTCCCCGGCCTGCTCGGCCGTGAGCTCGGCACCCTGTACGACGTCTTCGCCAGCGAGTACGACGTCGTCGTCACCTCCGGTGAGCAGACCGTCCGGGCGGACAACGCCGACGGTCATGTCGCCCGGGTTCTCGGCGTGGCCAGGCGGGCACCCCTGCTGGTCCTCGAGCGCACCACCTTCGCCGGCCGCAAGGTCGTCGAGCTGTCCTGGTCGGCCTACCGGGCCGATCGCTACCGGCTGCACATGGCCCTGACCCCGCGCGGCCCGAGGTCCGGCTCGGCCTGAGCCGACGTCATCGGGTCGCAACGAACTGGACCGGTCCTGTTCATCAACTGGTCTGCATCCCTGCCGAATGCTCCCCGGCCGCCTGGCCGGTCCGGCAGGCGGGCCGCCGGGTACGACGAAGTACCCGCCGGTGATACTGGAGCTCAACCCACAAGAACTGTGTTGTGAGGAGTACCGCGAGACATGCCTATTGCCACCCCTGAGGTCTACGCCGAGATGCTGGACAAGGCCAAGCAGAACCGCTTCGCCTACCCAGCCATCAACGTCAGCTCCTCGCAGACGCTGATCGCCGCGATCCGCGGTTTCGCCGAGGCGGGCTCGGACGGCATCGTCCAGGTCTCCACCGGCGGCGCCGAGTACCTGTCCGGGTCGACAGTGAAAAACATGGTGACCGGCTCGGTCGCGTTGGCGGCGTACGCGCACGAGGTCGCCAAGAACTTCCCGGTGAACATCGCGCTGCACACCGACCACTGCCCGAAGGACAAGCTGGACGGCTTCGTCCGGCCGCTGCTGGAGATCTCCGCCGAGCGGGTCGCCCGCGGCGAGAACCCGCTGTTCCAGTCGCACATGTGGGACGGCTCGGCCGTGCCGCTGCTGGAGAACCTCGAGATCGCCAAGGACCTGCTGGCCAAGACGGCCGCGGCGAAGATCGTGCTCGAGATCGAGGTGGGCGTCGTCGGCGGTGAGGAGGACGGTGTCGCCAACGAGATCAACGAGAAGCTCTACACCACCGTCGAGGACGGCCTGGCCACGGTCGAGGCGCTCGGCACCGGTGAGAACGGCCGCTACATCACCGCGCTGACCTTCGGCAACGTGCACGGCGTCTACAAGCCGGGTGCGGTCAAGCTGCGGCCGGAGATCCTGAAGGAGATCCAGGACCAGGTCGGCGCCAAGGTCGGCAAGGACCGTCCGTTCGACCTCGTCTTCCACGGCGGCTCCGGCTCGACGCTGGAGGAGATCCGCGCCGCGGTCGACAACGGTGTGATCAAGATGAACGTCGACACCGACACGCAGTACGCGTTCACCCGGCCGGCCGCGGGCCACATGTTCAGCAACTACGACGGTGTGCTGAAGGTGGACGGCGAGGTCGGCAACAAGAAGGCCTACGACCCGCGCGCCTGGGGCAAGCTGGCCGAGGCAGGCATGGCCGAGCGCGTCGCCGAGGCCTGCGAGAGCCTCCGCTCCACGGGTACGTCGCTGAACGCCTGACATCTGCTTCTCCTGACAGAGCTGGGGTTTTCGAGGGGCTCACCGCTGTTCGCGGTGGGCCCCTCACTCACATCCGGGCACGGGCGAGATCGAAGTGCCTGATGCCGGTACGGCGTGACGCTCGAGTGAAGCTGGCGCGGACCCGGTCGACGACCAGGGCTGGGTCGTTGAGGTCGGCCCAGGAGATCCGGCAGCATTCGAGCGGATCGGGTGCAGCCGGATCGGGGACCGGCGAAACCGCGGGCAGCTCCGCTTCGTCGGGCTCGTTTTCCTCGCACCAGAAGGGAAAACGTGGCTCGAACTCCAGCACGGTTCGCTCGTCGGGGAACCACAAGGACGCGATCTCGGGCCCGGTCGGCTCCAAAGGATCCACGTCCGGAGGTGGGGTCGGGGACGGCACAGGCAGGCCCTCGTTGGCGAGGATGAGGCGGAGGCGGGACTCGGCGACCGAGGCTGACTCCGCGCCGGCCCGGGAGATCGTCGTGATCGCGCGCTCGTTGCCGTGATCGGCGGCCGCGCGTTTCAGCGAGCGGCTGGTGACCAGACCGGCGTACAGGGCGGCCTCGGTCAGGACGACCGCAGGCGCGGCTGGTGAGGTCGCGGCCACCTCGACGACGGCGCGGGCCGGTGAGACCATCCGCAGCTTGTTCCACACCTGGATGCCGGGGCCGACTGGATCTCGGATGTGGCGGTGGACTCCGCCCACGCAGCCGCCCCGGCCGTGCGGTGCGGTCACATGTACACGGGACAGGTCGAGACCCCAGAGCGGCAGGGCATGGAGTGCCGCCGCCGACTGGTGGCTCGCGAAGACGGCAGGGCCGCCGGAGCGGAGCACGCGGTACACCTTCCGCAGGTGCAGGACCTCATTGGTGACGAGTGTGAGCGCCCGGTGCGCGGCATAGGTGCCCGGCCGGATCCGGCGCCAGCAGCCGGTGTCCAGCAAGGAGTCGATGTCCGGGTCGGGGTAGCCACAGGCGCGCGCGTCGGCACGGGTGAACACCCCGCCGCGGATGGTGGCCATCACGGCGAGTTGAGGGTTCATGCCTAGAAAGTGCCGTGATCAGCCCCGCGATCTCACGACGTCTTCAAATCTGTGGACAGCCGGACGGTCGTTCAGCGACCGTGGTGATCTCGACGGGCCACCGAGACGCGTGTGAGGGCATGAAAAAAGCCCGTCATGTTTGTATGACGAGCTCTGCGCGGGTTGGAACCCAAGGTTGCCAGAGGAGCGGCATGCCGGCCTCGAGGGGAGTGCGGTTGCCCTTCCGCTCGTTACAGGCAGCATGGGCGGCCACGGCATTCAGCCACTCGGTGCGGCCGCCCCTGGATCTGGGTTGGACGTGGTCCATGGTGTCGGCGTTGTCCAGACCGCAGTACGCACACCGGAACTTGTCCCGCCGCAACACTCCGTGCTTGCTGTACTTCATCCGGCCGGCCGCGTAACGCCAGTGCGTCACGACGTACCGGACCAGGCGCAGCACGCGTGGAACCGGAAAAGGGCCGATGGTCCGTTCACCGTGCGCCTCTTCCACCACTGCGACCTCGCGGACCAGCATCCGGATGGCGTGCTGGATCGACACGGTGTGCAGCGGCTCGTATGACGCGTTCAGGACTATGACGCTCATCCGGTGCCTCCTTCCGGCCGTAGCTGGGAACCACGGCGGCTATCACGCAGGGTCTCAAGCATCCGTGGCCGATCGGTGAACGGTCAACGGATTTCGCCAGACGGTCACGTACCGGTTCGGCTGCGTCATCGGCGAAGATGTGCCTATGGAATTGAACAATCTGCTCTCAGGTCCACCCGAGACACTACTCCCCGTAGACCCGGCCGCGGCGGAACTCGCCGCCGGGGCCGCTGCGGTGGACGTCGCGGCCAAGTTCCCGACGTCGTCGCTGGCCTGGAGTGAGCTGGCCGAGGCGGCGCTGGCGGACGGCCGGACGATCGAGGCGTACGCGTTCGCCCGGACCGGCTACCACCGCGGTCTGGACCTGCTCCGCCGCAACGGCTGGAAGGGTCACGGGCCGGTCCCTTGGGAGCACGAGCCCAACCGCGGGTTCCTGCGCTGCCTGGCCGTGCTGGGCAAGGCGGCCGCGATCATCGAGGAGAAGGATGAGGCCGAACGCTGCGCGACCTTCCTGCGGGACTCCTCTCCGACGGCTGCGGATGCGTTGAGCTGAAACGTGGTTGTGGGGCTGGTCGCCCGGCGGCATGATCCGTCGGGTGACGAGCCCCTACGCGCAAGACGGATTCCGGGTCGGCTTCGACTGGGCAACCACCGGAGCGGCTGCAGTGCCCGGCAGCATCACGGCTGTCGTCGACGTCCTGTCCTTCACGACGACCGTGACGGTGGCAGCGGATCTCGGCATCGACGTTTACCCCTACCGATGGCGCGACGAGAGTGCCGTCGCCTACGCGAAGCAGTACGACGCAGTGCTGGCAGTAGGAAGGTCCGAAGCAGGCCCGGGCGAGGTGAGCCTGTCGCCGGTCACGATCCGTCAGGCCCAGGGGATCGAGCGGTTGGTACTGCCGTCGCCCAACGGCTCGACCATCTGCCAGCAGCTCAGTGATACCGGGTCCACGGTCATCGCCGTCTCACTGCGTAACAGAGCCGCGGCCGCAGAGTGGGTCAGCAAGCGGCTGGCCGAAGACCCGCAGCTCACCGTGGTGGCGATCGCAGCGGGGGAGCGCTGGAAGGTCGGGGCGCTCCGGCCCGCTGTCGAGGACCTCTGGGGTGCGGGTGGGTTCCTCGCCGCGCTCGACGTCGACGGCTTCTCCCCGGAGGCCCGGGCGGCCGCGGCCGCCTACCAAGACGCCGAAAACGAGCTCCCAGAACTGCTGCACGAATGCGCCGGCGGTCGCGAACTCACGCAGTACGGCTTTCCCCAAGATGTGGCGATCGCGGCAGAGGTGGACAGCAGCCGGTCCGTGCCCGTCCTGCGAGACGGTAAGCTGAGCGCGTCAAACTGAACCTCGAGGTTCTGCCCGTTGACAGAGCCGGCAGGCGGCGTGCGTCCCCGCTTCCTGCCGAACATGGATGGTTGTAGGCGGATTCGACAGACCGGTGAAGCTGGACGCCCACGGTCGGTCCCCGCCCCTTCGGGCAGCGGAAGGTCTCACCGTGCCGGCACTCACCGGACGGATCAGCACGCCCACTACCAACTACGCAGCGGTACTGCGTACTCCCGGGGCGTGGAAGTTCTACCTAGCGGCGGTACCGGCTCGCATCGGGATCGCCATGACCAGTCTGGGCATCGTCTGGCTGGTCCACGGATTCACAGGGTCGTACGCCGCAGCCGGCAGCGTGACAGGTGGCTATGCAGTCGCCGAGGCGTTGGCGGGCCCACAGGTGGCACGCCTGATCGACCGCTTCGGTCAGACCCGCATGCTCCCGATCACGGTCCTGGTCCATGCGGCAGCAGTCGCTATTCTGATCGGCCTGACTGTCTCGCGGGCATCACTGTGGTCGCTCATTGCTGCTGGAGTCTTGGCAGGCGCGTCACTGCCACAAATAGGTGCGCAGACCGCGGCCCGCTGGTCGCATGCACTCCGTGGCACTCCGCTGCTCTCGTCTGCCTTCGCCTTGGAGTCCCTGAGTGTCGGGATCGCCTTCCTGGTCGGCCCGGCGCTGATCGGAACGGTCAGCTCGCTCGGCGGCCCTGTGGCCGGTTCGGTGCTGGCAACCAGCCTGGTTCTGTCCGGCTGTCTCGCACTGGCCGCACAACGCAGTACGGCGCCACCGCAGGCCAGGCGTGATCGCGTCAAGAGCCCGGATCGCCTGCTGCACAAGGGTTTTCTCGCATTGGCCGGCACCAATGTCGGTATCGGACTGTTCTTCGGAAGCATGCAGGTCTCCGTGACCGCGTACGCCGTCGATCGCGGCACAGCGTCGCTCGCCGGTCCCCTCTACAGCATCACCAGTCTGGTCGGCCTCTTCGCCGGACTCGCCTACGGTGCGCGGCGCTGGCGCATGCCCGCCCGGAGCCAGTTCGTACTGGTCCTCGCCGGACTCAGCATCAGCACATTGCCGTTGCTGATGGTCGAGAACCCGTGGGCTGTTGGCTTTGCGCTAGCACTACCCGGTCTTGCCATCGCTCCGTTCCAGACGCTGTCGTCAGTGCTCGCCGAGTCGGAGCTTGACTCCGCCGTACTCGTCCAAGGCTTCACCTGGCTGAACTCAGGCAGTGCAGCCGGCATCGCACTAGGTGCGGCGTTCGCAGGCCGCGCCGTAGACGCCTATACCGCCCACTACGGCTTCGCGGTCGCCCTACTTGCCGCCCTGACCGCAACCGCGATGGCGGTGGTGGTCAAGGTCAGCGGTAGGTGATCTGGCGTTCAGCGGCGGCGCGGGCGGCGTACTCGGCCGGGGTGAGGCCGATCTGCTGCTTGAACTCCTTGGAGAAATGGGCCTGGTCGAAGTACCCGAGTGATGCCGACAGGTCGGCCAGCTCGGCGACCTGGCCCTGCGCCAGCAGTTCGGCGCCGTCGTGGAGGCGGTAGCGTCGAAGGACCCATTTCGGGCCGACTCCGACGTACCGCCGGAAGAGTCGTTGCAGCGTGCGGATCGGGATGCCGAACCGTTCGGTGATCTGGTCCACCCGCGCCACCGAACGATCCGACGCCATCGCCGAGACGATCTCCCGGACCAGCTCGTACGACGGGTCGGGCGGCGCGAGGTGATCGCGCAAGAACGCCTCGAACACGGCACGACGCCGTACGTCGGAATCCGCCGCGAACATCAGGTCCGCCAGCCGATCGCCGTCCGGGAACACCGCGGTCAACGGCAGCACCTGGTCGCGGAACGACGCCACGTCCAGACCGGTCACCGCACCGAACCCACCGGCCCAGAACTTGACCCCGAACGCGCGGCCGCGACCGGCCAGCTCGCGCTCGAACTTGCGCGTGCAGACCCCGTTCACGAATGCGCCGCCCGGCTGCTCGAACGTGACGTTGACACTCGGGAACGGCAGCACCTCGGCCGTGTACGGCTCGTCCAGGTCCCACTCGACGATCCAGTACCACTCGACGAACCGGCCGACCTCGGGCCCGGCGGCGAGCCGGCTCAGCGTCCGGTGCCGGGCCTGCTCCCGCGGATGCAGGATGCCCTTCTCGCTCTCGGACGGCGATGTGCTCACACTGGCTGTCGCTTTCTTACAAGACCGGTACGGCGCTCGCCGCGTTGACTAAGAGTCATGACGACGAACACGGTAAACCCCATCCCCGACGGTTATCACTCGCTGACCCCGTACCTCGCCGTACCGGACGGTCCGAAGGCGATCGAGTTCTACCAATCGGTGTTCGGGGCCGAGGTGATCAGCCGGCAGGACCTGCCGGACGGGCGGGTCGGTCAGGCGGAGCTGAAGTTCGGGAACTCGATGCTGCAGCTGAGCGACCAGATGCCACAGATCGGGCTGCGGGCGCCGAACGGCGAGTGGGTGCACTCGTCGCTGGTGCACTACGTGCCGGACGTGGACGCGACGTACGCGAAGGCGGTCGCGGCCGGGGCGAAGCCGGTGGAAGAGGTACAGACCTTCATGACCGGCGACCGCTACGGCACTGTGATCGACCCGTTCGGTCATCGCTGGGCGATCCTGACGAAGGTCGAGGACGTGTCGCGGGAGGAAGCGGATCGACGGGTGAAGGAATGGCTGGCCTCCGACCCGGAGGAGCTGCAGTAGGCGGTCTGGGCGGCGCTGAAGCCGAGGCGGTGCCAGTGGGACCGACACAACCCTCGCACGTCGACGCCGCGCTGAAGGGCGCGCTGACCTGCGAGCTCAGGTCTCCTTGCAGTGCAAGGATGCCGTCATGGACCCCACCGCCGTCTTCGCCTGGCGCCGACTGACGCGGGCTGTCGTCTACGCGGTTGTCGTCGCGATCCCGCTGGCGATGCTGGCGTTCCTCGTCCGCACCAAGTACGACCCGCTGGTGACCCTCGACCAGGACCTCATCTTCGCCGCAACCGACTACACCCGCGGCCACCCACGGTTCCGGTCGTTCGTCGAGACGTGGGAGGCGATCAGCCAGCCCTGGGTGATGTTCCTGTTCCTGGGCCTGCCGGTGAGCCTCTACGTCTGGTTCGGCAAGCACCTGCGGACGCGGGCCTGGTGGGCGCTGGCGACGATGGCCGCCGGCTGGGGCATCGCGGGTGTGCTCAAGCTTCTCGTACGCCGTGCCCGTCCCGAGATCGACGACCCGATCGCCCAGCACGCCGGGTTCTCCTTCCCGTCCGGTCACGCCACCAACAACGCCATCGTCGTCACCGTGGTCGTGCTGTTGATATGGCCACTCGTGGGTACCGGGGTCCGGAGGCTGCTGGTCGGCCTCGGTGCGGTCTGGGTGATCGTGACGTGTGCCGACAGGCTCTATGCGGGCGCCCATTTCCTGTCCGACGTCACGGCCGGTGTGTTGCTCGGGTGCGGGCTGACGGCCGCGTCGTACGCGGGCTATCTGGGCTGGAGGCCGCCAACCCCCACCGACAGCACGACGAAAGGTTCCGACTGATGGCGTTCCTCACCCGCTGGCAGGAAGACACGTCCCGACCCACCGCCAGGGAGGCGGGCCGTGACCTGGTCGTCCGCGCACTCGCCCCTCTCGTGGTGTGGTGGTTGGTCGTGGTCGGGATGGGCTGGCTCCTCACCGACGGTCCGGCGAAGGACCTGGGCGTCTCCGAGGGCAGCGTCAGCAAGAGCTTGGAGTCGTCACGCACGGCGTTCGGTGACGCGGTCACACTCTTCTTCTCGTGGACGGGCGCGACGGTCAGCATCATCGGCGTGTGCCTGGTCGTGGTCGTGCTGGTCTGGCGGCGGACCAAGCAGTGGTGGTACGCGGTCGTGCCGCTCATCGCTATCAGCCTGCAGGGGATCGTCTTCTTCTTCACCCAGCTCCTCATCCCCCGCGAGCGCCCGGACGTCGGGAAGCTGGACGAGTCGGCGCCGACCTCCAGCTTCCCGAGCGGGCACACCGGTGCCGCGACCGCGCTGTACTTCACGCTGGGGCTGATGGCCCTGCGGATCACGAACCCGGTGCTCCGCAGCGTGGTGGTCAGCGTGTGCCTGGCGATCCCGTTGCTCGTCGCGACGGCACGGCTCTACCGGGGTATGCACCTCGTCAGCGACGTGGTGGTGGCCATCGTCAACGGCTCGGTGGCGGCCCTGCTCGCCTGGTGCTGGCTGCGTCGCGACGATGTGGAGGATCAGACGCGCGCGTAGCGGGCACGCGCGAAGGAGTACACGCCGTACGCCGCCAGGCCGAGCGCGATGCCGAGCAGGATGACCGTGCCGGCGGGCAGGTCCAGCATCGAGCGGAGCCCCCCGTCCAGGCCGGTAGCCTTGCCCGCGCGCTGCTGGATCGCTGCCGTGATGAAGAGGATGCCCACGGCCGCCAGTGCGATGCCCTTGCCGATGTAGCCGACCCTGGCGGCGATGACCACAGACCGACCCGGGTGCTCCTGCAGGTCCCCGAGGAACCGTTTCCGCCAACCCTTGTGCACGTGGTAGGCGGCGATGCCGATGATGGCGACGCCGACCAGACCGACGAGCACCCGGCCACCCGGTGCCTCCATCAGGGTTACCGTGAATTCCGTGGTCTGCTGGTTGCTCGACGTACTACCGCCCGAGGCGAACGTGAAGGACATCCAGGCGAGCGCGCTGTACACCACGAGCTTGCCGCCGGCCTTCGCCTTGTCGGACGCCTCGTGCCGGGTGACGAGCTCGGTGAGCTGCCAGAGGGCGAGCAGGGTGAACCCAGCCGCGATCACCCAGAGCAGGACCTGGCCCAACGGCTCCTCGGCGAGTGTCGCCAGCGCACCCGACTGACTCGCCTCCTGTCCGCCGCCGCCGAGAGCGATCCGTGCGGTCAGGTAGGCGAGCAGCAGGTGCAGGACCCCGCTGGCGCCGTAGCCGAGGCGAGCCCCCCACTCGACCACGGGATGGTCACCGGCCTTGGCTGCGGCCCTCTTCGCCTCGCCGCTCACCTCGCCGGCCCGATCGCCGCTGCTGTTCATGATTTCTCCCCTCGCCTACGTGTACCCAGCCACCGCCGCTGGTAAGCCTCGTAGGCGGCGTGCAACAGTACGCGGGTGAACGCTAGGGGTCCTCAGGTCGTCGTCGTCGTCAACCCGACGAAGGTCGACCTCGCCGAGGTGCGCGAGGTTCTCCAGGACGCGGCCACAGCGGCGGGCGTCGAGGCGCCGACGCTGGTCGAGACGACCGAGGACGATCCGGGCTTCGGCCAGACGCGCGAGGCCGTTCGCGACGGCGCCGGTCTGGTGTGCGCCCTCGGGGGCGACGGGACCGTCCGGGCGGTGGCGCAGGAGCTCGTCGGCACCGGCGTCCCGCTGGGTCTCCTTCCAGGCGGTACCGGGAACCTGTTGGCCCGCAACCTCGGCCTCCCGATCGACTCCCTGGCCGCCGCGGCCGCCGCGGCCTTCTCCGGTCAGGACCGCACGATCGATGTCGGATGGTTGGTCGTCGACCCCGACGAGAGCCAGCGCGCTGGTGACCTGCGCACCGGCGCGGGCAACGTCCACTGCTTCACCGTCATGGCTGGGGTCGGTTTCGACGCCCAGATCATGAATGACGCGCCCGAGGGCGTGAAGGACAAGGCCGGCTGGGCGGCGTACGTCGCCAGCGGCGGCACACACCTGAACGACGACCCGTTCACGCTCGACCTGGTGGTGGATGGGCGCACCGCGGCCACCGGCCAGGCCCGCACAGTCGTGGTCGGCAACTGCGGCGAGCTCACCGGCGGCATGGTGCTGCTGCCCGATGCCGAGGTCGATGATGCCTGGCTGGACGTGGCGACGGTCAGCCCCGAGAGCCTGACCGAGTGGATCGGGGTGGCCTCGCGGGTGCTGGGCGACCGGGGCGACGGACCGTCGCTCCAGCGTGATCGGGGTCGTGACCTCACGGTGCGAGTCGACCCGCCACAGCTGTGCGAGGTCGACGGTGACGTGCTTACCGAGGCAGGCCTGCTGCGCTTCGCAGTGCAGCCGGCCTGCCTCGTGGTACGCGTCGGACGAGACAGCGCCTGACGGCACGACGAACTACCGAACGGGGAAAGGGACAGTCGTCGCCCGCGAGATGGAGAGCAGAAAAATCAGCTGCGCCTCGGAAAACGAGACTGTTCTCGTCAGAGACGAGACTGTTCTCGTCAGAGAACGAGACTGTTCTCGTCAGAGAACGAGACAGCGGCCCGCCGGAACCGTCCCCTGCGGCAGTTTCGGCGGGCCGCTGACTAAGAGTGTGCACGCGATCACGGAGATTGGCAACCCGTTACTTGATGAAACGAGTACTTCAAGTGATCGTTTCTATGCTGTGGACAGTGAACGGCCGGTGGACCCGGTTCCGGTAAGCTTTGGTCGCAAGAGCCTGGATGCGTTGCCGGATGAATGTCCGGTGAACGTCTCCGGGCTTCACCGTTTCCAGCGTCGGGCCGTCGCGGAGTCGTGAGGCGCTCGGCCGGCGCGTGAAGAGGAGGGCTGAGATGCCCGCAATCGTGCTCGTCGGCGCCCAGTGGGGCGATGAGGGCAAAGGCAAGGCGACCGATCTGCTCGGCAACACGGGCGAGGTCATCGACTACGTGGTGAAGTTCAACGGCGGCAACAACGCCGGCCACACGGTAGTGATCGGGACCGAGAAGTACGCACTGCACCTGCTGCCGAGCGGGATCCTCACCCCGGGTGTCACCCCGGTGATCGGCAACGGGGTCGTGGTCGACCTGAATGTGCTGTTCGAGGAGCTCGACGCGCTGCAGGCCCGTGGCGTCGACACATCCCGGCTCCTGGTCAGCGCGAGCGCTCATCTGATTCCGCCGTACAACCGGACGCTCGACAAGGTGACCGAGCGGTTCCTCGGCAGTCGCCGGATCGGGACCACGGGTCGCGGGATCGGGCCGACGTACGCGGACAAGATGAACCGGATCGGCATCCGGGTCCAGGATCTGTACGACGAGAAGATTCTCGAGCAGAAGGTGACCGGCGCGCTGGAGCAGAAGAACCAGCTGCTGGTGAAGGTCTACAACCGCCGCGCGGTCGAGATCGCCGAGGTGATGGACGAGTTGCTCGGGTACGCCGAACGCCTCCGGCCGATGGTGGCCGACACCAGCCTGCTGCTGAACAAGGCACTGGACGACGGCAAGACCGTGCTGATGGAGGCCGGCCAGGCGACCCTGCTGGACGTCGACCACGGCACCTACCCGTTCGTCACCTCCTCCAACGCGATATCCGCTGGCGCGTGCACGGGCTCCGGCATCCCGCCGACCCGGATCGATCGCGTGATGGCGGTCGTCAAGGCGTACACGACCCGCGTCGGCGAGGGCCCGTTCCCGACCGAGCTGCTGGACGCGGACGGTGAGTGGCTGCGGCAGCAGGGCGCGGAGTTCGGTACGACGACCGGCCGGCCGCGCCGGTGTGGCTGGTACGACTCGGTCATCGCCCGGTACGCCGCCCGTGTCAACGGCGTCTCCGACTTCGTCCTCACCAAGCTGGACACGCTGACTGGGCGCTCGACGATCCCGGTCTGTGTCGCGTACGACGTCGGCGGCGTCCGGCACGACGAGATGCCGATGACCCAGACCGACTTCCACCACGCGGTCCCGGTCTACGAGGAGTTCGACGGCTGGTCCGACGACATCACCGGCTGCCGCAGCTTCGACGACCTGCCGAAGGAAGCCCAGAGCTACGTCCGTGCCGTCGAGTCCCTCAGCGGCGCCCGCATCTCCGCCATCGGCGTAGGCCCCGAACGCTCCCAAATCGTCCAGCTCTGACAGCACGCCACGCCGACCACCCGGGTGTTGCACTCGGGTGGTTTGCGTTGGTCATACCGCGGTCATACCATGACGGTATGGCGGTCAAGAAGAAGACCCTGTCCTTCGACGAGGACCTGTGGGCAGCCGTCGAACGGCGGGCGCGCGAGGCGGAGACGACTCCGTCGGCCTACGTGAACGAGTTGGTGGCCAGGAGCGAGCGGCTGTACCGAGGTTTGCAGGCAGTGTCGGACTGGGAGTCCGAACACGGCGCACTGACCGCGGACCAACTCGATTGGGCGGACCGAGCACTGGCGGACGCTCAGCGCGAGGCGGCTGACGACGAGCCGGCGGACTCGGGTGGGAGTTCGAACGCGTGACGCGGTTGGTCTATGACGCCGGTGCGCTCGTCGCCGCCGAGCGAGACGACCCTCGGCTGTGGGCGATTCACCTCCGAGCGCTGATGCGCGGCGTCGAGCCGAGCGTTCCCGCTGCGGTGCTGGCCCAAGTCTGGCGAGGTCACAAGCAGCGCGGTCTTCGGCGGCTCATCGACGGGTGTGAGGTCGTCCCGCTCACTCAGGAACTTGCCACCAGGGTCGGTGAGTTGCTGGCCGTCGCCGATCGCGCCGATGTGGTCAATGCGCAGGTCGTGGCCTGCTGCTTCGAGTCGGCGGCAACCTGTGTGACCTCGGATCGAGGAGACATCGCGCACCTGGCGGAGGCTGCGCGCACTGGTGCGTGGCGCGGCAACACCCGTTGGAAGGTGCCGATCATCTCGCTCTGATCAGGCTCGCTTCAGCGGCCGATGAAGGGGAGGTCTCGGATGAAGGGGGCGTCTCGGAGGTCGTCGAGGGTGGGGCGGTTGTTGAGGTCGGGGGTCTGGATGGGGGTGCGGGCCCAGGTGGAGCCGTCGCCCTGGGTGGCGCTGTAGAAGGCTGCGACGCCTAGGGCCAGGAGTACGGCGGCGACCGTCGCCGACAGCCAGTGGGGACGGAACGCGTTGCGGGCGGCGATGTGGGCCCCTCGGCGGAGCGAGGAACCGCCGGGACCCCACCAGGCGAAGAAGAGCGCGGTGAGTGCCGCGCTGCCGAAGCCGATGGCGGAGAGCGGCTGCCATTCGAGGCCGCGGGCGGTGGCGACTACCCCGGTGACGATGCCTCCGACGACTACTCCGGTCAGGAGCGGCAGGATCAGGCACGGGAGGGTGATCAGAGTCGCGGTGACGAGTTGCAGCGGCGTGGAGGCCGCGGCGACCACACCGTCGGAGCGACCGGACCGGCCGCGCATCTGACGACGTCGCATCAGTGCGGTGCTGGAGCGGTCGACAGTACGCGCGATCACGAACAGCACGACCACCACGAGCGAGCCGAGTCCCGGGTAAAGCGCGACGAGCCCGGTCAGCGCCACCATCAGGCCGACCACCACAGCAGTGCGCTTGCCAGTGGCAGGAGCCCGCTGCGGCTTCCCCTGGTACGGATTCACCTGGTACGGCGAACCGTCCCCACGCTCCTGCTGCTGCGGAGGACCGGCCTGCCGGTACGGCGCGGGAGGCTGACTCTGGTACGGCGCCGGAGTCGGGCTCTGGTACGGCGCAGGCAGTTGACTGTGGTACGGCGAAGTCGGCGGAGCACCGTAGCCGGGAGAGCCCTGGTATGGCAGCGGCATCGCAGCAGGCGCAGCCGCATTCGGCGCCGGACTGTAGGTCGCAGGGTGACTGCCGGCGGCATAACCGGCCGGCCCACCAAGAGCCCCACCAGCCCCCGCACCACCCACCGCGGCGCCACCCAAGCCGGCACCACCAAAACCGGCACCACCAACCGCTGCGCCGGCTCCTGCCACACCAGCGCCAGCCCCAGCGGCGGCCGCAGCCTTGCGAGCCGCTGCGGCGTCCCGGAGCTTGTCCCGGATCGGTGCGAAGGCAGACAGCGGCGGGATCACGTGCGGAACGAGCTGCGCCACCTCTGTCGGCGACGGATCCCCTGAGCCTGAGCCGCCGTTCTCCTCCGGTATGACCCGGGTCATCTGAGCAGTCGGCGGGTTGAGCTGAATGGTCGGGGGAGCGACTACCACCGTGGGCTTCTCACGCGGTGGCAATGCATCCCGTCCCTCGGCGTACCGGTTGAGGCCGGTCATGATCTCGTCCTGGGTCGGGCGGTCGCGCCGGTCCGGAGCGAGCGCCGCAGCGAGCAGTGACTTCAGCCGCGGGTCCAGTCCTTCCAGGTCGGCCTGACCGCTGTGCACCCGGTGCAGCACGGCCTCGAACGGCCCCTTGCCGAACGGGCGCCGTCCAGTGGCCGCGAACGCCACAGTGGCCGCCCAGCCCCACCAGTCCGCCGACTCCGACACCGTCTCGCCCTCGATGAGCTCGGGTGCCAGGTAGCCCGGCGTACCGATCACCAGACCAGTCTGGGTGAGTCGCAGGTCGTCGGCGGCCTGGGCGATGCCGAAGTCGATCATCACCGGCCTGCCGTTGCACATCATCACGTTGCCCGGCTTGAGGTCGCGGTGGATCACTCCAGCCAGGTGGATCGCCTGCAGTGACTCCGCCAGGCACCCTGCCACCGGTAACCACTTGCGCGGCGTCAGCGGTCCGCGCTCGTCGACTTGCTCGTCCAGCGGCCGGCCCGGTACGAACCGGGTCACCAGGTACGGCTGGTCGCCTTCGAGGTCGTGGTCGAGGATGCCGGCCACACCGGGGTGGCTCACTTTCTGCAGTGTGGTCGCTTCGCGCTGCAACCGGGCGCGTGCGATCGGGTCATGTGCGACATGCGGCCGCAGGACCTTGAGCGCGACCTCTTGGTGCTCGGATCCTTCGGCCAGGTAGACGACACCCATGCCGCCCTGACCGAGCCGCCGGATCAACCGGTACGGCCCGACCCGCTCCTCCACCTCCTCCACCGGTGTGGAAGGAGTGCCCCCTGTCGCTGACATGCCATCTACGGTACGTCGGCAGCAGACCAATACGCCGTGATGACGTCTGAGGTAATCGTCCGGACTCACCGTGTACCGGAGTCTTGTCGCAATTGAAGAGCAACTCCGATGGTGTCGCGATGCTGGTCGAAGGTGTCGACCGGAGGCACAAGGCCACTGACGTACTGGGCTGATTCCGATGGCCAGATCCTTGCGAACGGCGTCCGGTCGGTCACTGGTGGTCCAGCACACGGGCCGGTTGGGTTGAAGGATGCGAATCGAGATGCTGGTGTTCGACGGGCTGGACGAGATGGACCTGATGGGCCCGTTCGAGGTTTGGAGTCACGCGGCCAAGCGGACGGAGCTGGAGTTGGCGTTGGTCGGGCTGGACGGGCCGGTCGAGGTGACCGGGCTGAACGGCCTGCAGTTCAAGGCGCCGGAAGGACTCGGTACGCCGGACGCGCTGTTCGTACCGGGTGGCGGCTGGCTGAACCGGGCCGAGAGGGGTTCCTGGGCTGAGGCGCGGCGCGGTGTGATGACGGCACGGATCGCCGAGCTCGCACCGCAGCTCCGCTTCATCAGCTCCGTCTGCACCGGGTCGATGCTGCTGGCCGAAGCCGGTCTGGTGAAGGGGCAGGCAGTGACCACGAACCGCAACGCCTGGGCCGATCTGGAGGCATTCGGCGCCGACCTGAAGAAGAACCGCGTCGTCGATGACGGCGATCTGGTCACCGCCGGCGGCATCACCGCCGGCATCGACCTGGCGCTGCACGTCGTCGAGCGCGAGTTCTCCGCCGAGGTCGCCGACGGGATCGCCGCCACCATCGAGTACACCCGCGACCGCGACCTCTACGTCAGCCCAAAGGTTGCTACAGGCAACTGAATTAGCGGCGTCGGAGGAGGACCCCGCGGCTGCCGCGCTTGCGCAGAAGCGCGCCGGCGAGCTCCTCGAGCCGTGACGCGACCAGTTCGATCTCTTCCTCGACCGACCACGCGGCCGGCCAGACCTGCCGGGCCAGCTCGCCGGCCTCCATCGCGACGAACAGGTGGTCGGTCGGGAACCGATCGAGCAGGCTGAGGTCCTGGCCGTAGTACAGGACCTCGATCAGCAGGTACGCCGACCCCGTCAGCCGCGCCGTGGTGGCGAGATCCTCGAAGCTGTGCGGATGGATGCGTACGTCGCCGGCGACGTTCGATCGCAGTCGCTCGAGTAAGAGTTCGTTCGGCTCGGTCGCGTCGACGGAGTACCCGTCGGCCAGCAGACGTTGCGTCAACGCCCCTTCGTGCGCTCCCACCTCGATCATCCGACCCGCGATCGGATCCAGATGACGCCGTACCCACTCGACCGTCGCGCGCAAGCGTTCCTGCTCGTACGGCGACGCCGCGACCTCGACCGGATCGAGCACAACGGGAGCGCCGGCCGGCAGCGTGTGCCGGACCGGGCCCCCGACAGCAGCCGTGATGTCGAGGGCCCAACGGCCGTGGGTGGTGCGAGTGTCCCACGGGTGGTGGGTCCAGACCGTGAACGGGATGGCGCCGGCTTCGAGGGCGATCGCGGCGGCCGCGGTCGCCGGTGAGAACGCCTTGTCGCTTTCGCCGGAACTGGCGTGCAGGGCCGCGATCGCCGCGAGACGACCCTCGAGCGGTATGCCGGCGGGCAGCTTCAGATAGACGCCGCGCTCGGCGGCGACCAGGTGGACCTCCCGGCCGTGGGCCGGGTCCAGGACGGACAGGAAATCGGTGACGGCATCTTCGGGACGGAGAACGGCGAGGACGTCGATCATCGACTCCAGCTTACGCAAAGTCCTTGCCGAAAGTGGCCGGCTGCGTGTCGATCAGTTGACGAGTTGCGGATAGGTGGCGGTCAGGTCCTGGGAGAGGCCGGCCTTGGCGCCACGGGCGGTGTCGTCGGCGAGCACCTCGTGGGCTCCGGCCTCGATACCGTCCAGGGCCTGCTTGGCGATGTCCTCGGGACGGGACTTGGGTGCGGTGACCGCGGTGACCATGTCGGTGTCGACGTACCCCATGTGCAGGCCGGTGACGCCGATGCCGCGATTGAGGAGCTCGAGCCGGATGGCGTTGGTCTGCAGCCAGAACGCGGCCTTCGTCGCGGCGTAGGCGCCGTGCAGGGCGACCCAGGACAGCGCCGAGTGCGCGTTCAGGATGTGGCCGCCGCCGTTGCGCTCGATCACCGGGACCAGCGCGCGGGTCAGGTTGAGCGGGCCGAAGAAGTTCGCCTCGAAGACGGCGCGGACGTCCTCGATCGGAGTGTCCAGGTAAGTGTCCGGCGAACTCGCGCCGGCGTTGTTGACCAGGACGGTGATGTCCGGCACCGCCGCGACCAGGGCGTCGATCGAGGCCTGGTCGGTGATCTCGAGCGGCAGCGGTACGACGCGGGGATCGCTGCTCGGCTTGGGATCGCGGGCGGTGGCATAGACCTTCGCGACACCCCGGTCGAGCAGGTCCGCGACGATCGCTTTGCCGATCCCGCGCTGCCCGCCGGTGACGAGGACGACGGCGCCTTCGAGTGTGGTCATCTGAACTCCTGTGCTGTAGTAAACCGATCTGTTTCCACGAGCGTAAACCGATCGGTTTCCTTATGCAAATCCAGCCGGTACTCTCGATGCATGACCACCTCGTCGACACCCCGCGAGCGGCTCCTGGACGCCGCGGGCGAACTCTTCTACCGCGACGGCGTCAACATCGGTGTGGACGCGCTCTGCAAGGCGGCCGGGGTGTCGAAGAAGTCGATGTACCAACTGTTCCGCTCCAAGGACGAGTTGATCGCGGAGAGTCTGGCCAGCCGCGGCCCGTCGTACCAGACGCTGCTGTACCCGGGGTCGGACGACGACCGGCCGGGCCGGGACCGGATCCTCGCGGTGTTCGAGCGGCAGGACCGGATGGTTGCGGAGGGCAATTACCTCGGCTGTCCCTATGTGAGTACGGCGGTCGAGCTGAAGAACCCGGAGCACCCGGGCTCGGTGGTCGCGCGGCACTTCAAGCAGCAGCTGACCGACTTCTTCCATCGAGAGCTGGTGATGGCGGGTGCGGAGGATCCAGGCACGCTCGCGATCCAGCTGACGATGATCTTCGATGGTGCCAGCGCCCGGGCCGTCGTGCGCGCCCAGGCCCTCGGCGGTATCGGCGTCACCACTGCGGCCGCCCTGCTGGACGCAGCGGGCGTCCGCTCCGGCGAGCTGGCGACCCAGGCGCGCTGAACGCCGCCGGGGCCGCCGTGGTCGTCAGCTCGGCGCCGGCCAACAGGAAGGCGCCGACGCCGAAATCGGCGGTGGACTCGTAGTTGACGGACTGGCTCGACTCCGGCCGGTCGCCGACCTTCTGCACATAGCCGAGGAAGCCGTCCGTGCGCTGGATCGGTCGTAGTGCGGACACAAGCTGGGTCAGGCTGCTTTCACGCCGCGGCATTGGCTACAGAGGGTAATACCTGGGCGGCCATGACGCGGTTCCGACGGTCAGGATCTGGCGTCGTTTCATGGGACGAGACCTCACTTTGTTCCACGGGAATGGGGCGGTTTTTGTTCCATCGGAGTGGGACGGATCCACCGGTTGTTCCATCGTGAATTTCGTCCATGCTGGGATATTGACGTGCTCACCGTCCGTCGTCAAACTTTCGCAAAGACCCTGCGGTAGTGCCTTTGGGCACCCGGGGGATCGCAGTGTCCTACCGCCCCGAAGAACAGGACATCCGCCATGCGAAAGAAGCCTCTGGTCCTGGTCGCCGCCTGCGCGCTACTGGCGGCCGGTGCCCTCAGCAACCAAGCGGTCGCCGCGTCCAGCGCCGAGCCGCAGCAATCCGCCGTACCGGCACCGGCTGATGCGCCGGCCGTGTTCACCCATCCTGGTGTGGGGGTGAGCCGGGCGCAGCTGGACTTCGTCCGGGCCAAGGTGCAGGCCGGTGCGCAGCCGTGGACGAACGCGTTCAACCAGGCCAAGAACAGTGCGTACGCATCACTGTCCCGGACGCCGAAGCCGCGCGCGGTGGTCGAATGCGGCTCGTACTCGAACCCGAACTACGGCTGCACGGACGAGCGCGAGGACGCTATCGCGGCGTACACCGACGCGCTGCTGTGGTACATCACCCGTGACGATCGCTATGCACAGAAGGCGATCCAGCTGATGGACGCCTGGTCGGCGACGATCCGCGACCACACCAACAGCAACGCGCCGCTGCAGACCGCGTGGTCGGCGTCGTCGTGGCCGAAGGCGGCCGAGATCATCAAGCACGCGTACGGCAACTGGCCGAACGCCGGCCGGTTCGCCACCATGCTGCGTAACGTCTACCTGCCCGAGATCATCAACGGCTCGAACTCCAACGGGAACTGGGAGTTGAGCATGACTGAGGCGATCCAGGGCATCGGCGTGTTCCTTGACGACAAGACCGTGTACGACAAGGCGATCTCGCTCTACCGGGTCCGGGTCCCGGCGTTCGTCTACCTCGAATCGGACGGCCCGCTGCCGAAGACGAAGCCGAGCCAGAACCTCAACACCCGCGAGAAGATCATCGCGTACTGGCAGGGCCAGGACACCTTCGTCAACGGGCTGGCGCAGGAGACCTACCGCGACTTCACCCACACCGGGTACGGCATCTCGTCGATCTCGCACGTGCTGGAGACGTCGCGGATCCAGGGCATCGACCTCTACCCGGAGTTCGGTGAGCGGCTGCGGCACGCGCTCGGGTTCCAGTCCCGCTGGGAACGCAACCTCGAGCCGGTCCCGTCCTGGCTGTGCGACGGCTCGGTCCATCGCGGGCTCGGCCCGATCACCGAGGTCGGCTACAACGCCCTGCACACCCGGCTCGGGATCGCGATGACGAACACCCAGGCCCTGACGGAGTCTCGCCGCCCGGCCGGCTCCAACAACCTCTTCGTGGCTTGGGAGACCCTCACCCACGCCGAGAACCCGTCCTGACCAGCTGAGTACTGCGGCCGGGGAGCTCTCCGGCCGCAGTACGTCGGTACTGGTCAGATCTGCGCTTCGCCGCGCTTCCAGTAGCCCTGGAAGGAGATCGCGGCCTTCGGCATCCCGACTGCGTTGACCAGGTGGCGTCGTACCGACTTGATCATCGACGACTCTCCGGCCACCCAGGCGTAGTCGACGTCGTACGGGAGATCGGCGGCTTTGAGTGCCTCGAGCAACGACTTCGGTCCGTCGTCAGAGGCCGGCGCGATCCAGGTGATGTCGGCGGTGCCCGGTGTCGGCAGGGGACGGATGTCGCGGATGTCCGGGACCTCGACGAACACGGTCGTGTGGACGGTGGCCGGCAACTGCTCGAGGATTCCGGCGAGCGCGGGGAGAGCGGTCTCGTCGGCGACTAGCACACGGCGGATGCTGGTGACCGGCGGGACGTAGTCGACGCCGGAGTGCAGCAGGCCCTTGGTGCTGGTCGTGTCGACCGCGAACGGCAGGATCAGGCCGACCTGGTCACCGATCTCGGCCGCGCTCACCCAGGCGGACGCGGGTCCGTTGATGCCGTGCAGGACGAACTCGATGTCGAGCTCGGCGACCTCGGGACGGAGCGCGCGCACTGTGTAGGTCCGCATGATGAAACGCTCGTCGACCGGCTGCGCGCACCACTCGGTGTACCACTCGGGACCGGTCGGGAGCTTGAGCTCGCTGCCGTCCGGCGGCGAGAGCAGCACCTTGATCCGCTGGTCCGGTCCGGCCGTCACCGCTTCCGCGATCCGCGGTGCGACGAAGGTCACGCGGCGCAGGTGTGGGCTGAGGTCGTCGACCGCCGCCACAGTGGTGAGGACCGAATCGAACACGATCGGCCGCTCGAGCACAGTCGTCATGCTGGTTTCTCCGTAAATCTTGCCGGGGAGGACTCAGATGCGGACCCGCGGACGGCCGGGTTATTCTGAGGCGTCTAGAGGTTAGCCTTACCTAAGAGGATCCCAAAGTCCAATGCCCCCGCCCACCGCTGTGGCCGAAGCCACAGGTCCAGACGCTGCCGCCCCGTCGCGCCCGCGGCGGAACCGGCGGGCCACGCTGTTCCTCGGGCTCTTCGGGTGTATCGCCCTCCTGGTGCTGGTGACGTTGCTCAGCATCGCGGTGGGCTCGAAGCAGATCCCGCTGTCGACGGTGTTCGATGCCTTGCGCCACTACAACGACGCGGATACCGATCACGTGATCATCCGCTCACTGCGCGTACCGCGGACCGTGATCGGCCTGCTGGTCGGTGCCGCGCTGGGACTGTCCGGGGCTTTGATGCAGGGCGTCACCCGGAACCCGTTGGCCGACCCCGGCATCCTCGGCGTCAACGCCGGTGCCGCGCTTTTCGTTGTCGCAGGCATCTACTGGTTCAGTATGTCCAGCCTGACGTCGTACGTCTGGCTCGCGTTCGCCGGCGCGGCCGCCGCGTCGATCGCCGTCTACCTGCTCGGGTCGCTCGGCCGTGAGGGTGCGACCCCGGTGAAGCTGGCGCTGGCCGGTGCGGCGATGACGGCGATGCTCGGATCGCTCACGACGGCTCTGCTGATCGGTGATGTCGACACCTTCGACCAGTTCCGGTTCTGGGCGGTCGGATCGCTGGCCGGCCGCGGTTCGGATATCGCGACGCAGGTCGCGCCGTTCATCCTGATCGGGATCGTGCTGGCGATGGTCTCCGGGCGCGTACTCAACGCTCTCTCACTCGGCGACGACGTGGCCAAGTCACTCGGTCAGCGGGTCGGACTGGCCCGGTTGTTCGTCGCGGTCGTCGTCGTACTCCTCTGTGGAGCTGCCACCGCGGCCGCGGGACCGATCGCATTCGTCGGGCTGACGATTCCGCACGTGGCGCGGCTCGTGACCGGGCCGGACTATCGCTGGATCCTGCCGTACTCGATGCTGCTGGCGCCGATCCTGTTGCTCGGCTCCGACGTCGTCGGCCGGGTCGTCGCCCAGCCCGGTGAGCTGCAGGTCGGGATCGTCACCGCGGTGATCGGCGCGCCGTTCTTCATCGCGCTGGTACGGCGGCGGAAGCTGGCGGACCTCTGATGACGACGACGGCTGAGGCAGTTCAGGTCATCGCCCGGGCGCGGGCGGTCCGGCAGGCCCGCTCGCTCGCGGTGATCACGGTCCTTGCCGTACTCGTCTTCGCGGCCTTCTGCGTGTCGCTCTCACTCGGCGACTTCAAGATCCCTGTCATCGATGTGGTCAAGACGCTGTTCGGCGGAGGTGACCGGGCGACCGAGTTCATCGTCAACCGGCTTCGGTTGCCCAGGGCACTCACCGGCTTGATGGTCGGTGCCGCGCTCGGCATGTCCGGCGCGATCTTCCAGAGCATCGCCCGCAACCCGCTGGCCAGCCCCGACATCATCGGTGTCACGTACGGCGCCAGTGCCTTCGCGGTGTTCGCCATCATCACGCTGGGCCTGACCGGGGTTGCGGTGTCGGTGTTCGCGATCGCCGGGGCCGTGCTGACCGCGTTCCTCATGTACGTGCTGGCCTGGCGGCAAGGGGTGTCGAGTTACCGGCTGATCCTGATCGGGATCGGGATCGGTGCGATCGCCACGAGCATCACGTCGTACCTGCTGACCAAGGCAAGGGTCGAGATCGCCCAGCAGGCGCTGATCTGGCTGACCGGCAGCCTGAACGGCCGGGACTGGTCGAACGTCCGGTCGATGGCGATCACCCTGGCGGTGCTGACTCCGCTGATGGTGTTCCTTGTCCACCGGCTGCGGATCCTGCAGCTCGGCGACGAGACGGCGTACGGGCTGGGGTTGCGGGTGGAGAGCTCGCGGCTCGGGCTGATCGTGATCGCCGTACTGCTCGCGGCGGTCGCGACGGCCGCGGCCGGGCCGATCGGGTTCGTCGCATTCGTCGCGGCGCCGATCGCGCGCCGGGTGACCCGGTCGCCGGGGCCGGCGATGATCGCGTCCGCGCTGATCGGTGCGCTGGTGGTGGCGTTGTCGGACCTGATCGCGCAGCACGCGTTCGGCGACACACAGCTGCCGGTCGGTGTGGTGACCGGCGTGGTCGGAGCGCCGTACCTGATATTCCTGCTGGCCAGGGCCAACCGGGTCGGGAGTGGTGGCTGAGAGATGGAGAACTCTGTGGGTCCTGAGATCGTGCACAGCTTGGCTGCTGACGGCCTCGCGGTTGGCTACGACCAGCGGGAGATCATCCACGACCTGTCGGTGCGGATCCCGACCGGGAGGATCACCGTCATCGTCGGCGCCAACGCTTGCGGCAAGTCGACCCTGCTGAAGACGCTGGCCCGCCTGCTCAAGCCCTCGCGCGGATCGGTGCTGCTGGACGGCAAGAGCATCCAGTCGATCCCGACCCGCGAGGTCGCCACCAAGCTCGGCCTGTTGCCGCAGTCACCGACCGCGCCGGAGGGGATCACGGTCGCCGACCTGGTCGGGCGCGGGCGCTACCCGCGGACCCGGTGGATCCGGCAGTGGACCAAGACCGACGACGAAGCGGTTGCGGCTGCGATGACGTCGACCGACGTCCTTTCGATCGCGGACCGGCCGATCGACGAGCTGTCCGGTGGGCAGCGGCAGCGGGTCTGGATCGCGATGGCGCTCGCGCAGGAGACCGACATCCTGCTGCTGGACGAGCCGACGACGTTCCTCGACCTGACGCATCAGTTCGAAGTGCTCGACCTGCTGGTCGACCTGAACAAGCAGCACGAGCGGACGATCGTGCTGGTGCTGCACGACCTCAACCAGGCCTGCCGGTTCGGCGACCATCTGATCGCGATGAAGGACGGCGCGATCGTCTGCGAGGGCAACCCGAGCGAGGTCATCACCGAAGAAGTCGTCCAGGACATCTTCGGCCTAGCCGTCAAGGTCATCCCCGACCCGGTCGCCGGCACCCCCATGGTCGTCCCCCTAGGCCGCCACACCACCCGCACCGACCGCCCCCAAGACACCCCACCCCCCACCGACGCCGCGTCGGCCGCGCGCGAGTCGGGCTCGGGGAACGCCTGGCCGGCCTCCGCTGAGGCTGCTGCGGGCTCGCGTGGTGCTGGTTCGGGAGCTAGCGTCGGTGCGGCTTCGGACAGCCTGGCTGCTCAGGCCTTGGCCGCCAGCGCCGCCGCCAGCGGCATCTGCCGTCCCAGCGACCGCTGACACCCGTGGCCGGCTGCGTCGACGCTGTCCCGACCACCGCCGCGTCGACGCACACCCAGTCCTCGTCAGCGACGTCGGCGTACCCAGGACGCTTGAGCGGATAACCGGCTCTCCTGTCTGATGTGTGGGTCAGTTTCGGCCGGGGAGGGGTGGTCGGTAGCCGCCGAGGGTGAGCATGGCGAGGGCGATGAGGGCGTGCGGGTCGTGGAAGCCGTAGGCGATGCGGGTGATGAGGCGGATCTTGGTGTTGACGGCTTCGATGCGGGCGTTGGTCA
>NZ_SLWN01000023.1 GCF_004342025.1 Kribbella steppae
CCAACGCATCACCGTGACGCTCGGAATCCTCCAAAAACGACATGGCCGTCGCAACTCCTCAAATCGAGGTGTTGCGACGACCACGTGAACCCGCCCGGACCGGGGCCCTTTCGCATGCATACGGGCCCCGCCTTGGTGACGGGGTGGAGTTAAGGGGAGTGCCGGGTCAGGCGGAGGGGGAGGTCGCCGGTCTGCACGGTCCAACCGTCCTCGTGTTCTTCCAGCACGCTGCCCGGCGCCGCGGTCGTTTCCGTCGGTACGACGTCCGTCCGGCTGATCACGTACGTCGTACCGCCCAGCTGCACCCTGGCTCCGGGCGACGTCACGTTCAGCGCCGCGGCCTTCCGCCGTACCACTGAGGACGGTTCGGTGAGGTCGAGCACGTACTCCGCCTCGGTGAAGAACGGTGCCTCGGTCGCCTCGGCCGGGTCTTGTGCCTCGCCGGGGTCGCCGGCGAGGAGACGGGGGACGGCCTCGTCGAGGCATTCGGTGAGCAGGGCGCGCCAGGTGTGCATGATGCCCGTGCCGTTGAGATCGTCCGGCAGCGGCGCGATCCGTTGCGCGAGGAGCGCACCGGTGTCGAACTCGGCGGCGGTCCGGTGCACGCTCGCGCCGACCCGCTCGTCACCCTCGTAGATCAGCCGTTGGGGCGTCGGCCCGCGCCCGGCCGGCAACGGGGACGGGTGACAGTTGATCGCGCCGTACTTCGGCATCTCGAGGATCTCCGCCGGGATCAGTCGTGGGAACGCCGCCGAGATGATCACGTCCGGTCGCAGCGTCTCGATCACCGGGGCCGCGACGGTCCGCAACTTGCTGGTGATCAGTGCAGTGGTTCGCTCCGGCAGATCCAGAACCATCGGCCGGACCGACTAGCCGTACCGAGTGGAGTGCGGCAGCGTCACCACCAGCACGATCTCGTGCCCGTTCCGCTCCGCAAAGTCATGAACCAGCTGGTAGCCAGCCGGATAGGCATTCAACGAAACAATCCGCAACGGCTCCACACCCACGCCCCTCTCACACCCTCCAACCCGCTCTCCGCCACCCCACCGTACGAGCCACCCCGGTCACTCCACCCCACCCACGGCACCAAGTCGTCTCGGCTCCCTTACCCACCACGCGATCCTGCGAGTGCGTGTGGTCGGAGCTAGTGGGGGTGGTGCTGGGTTACCAGGTCGGGGGTCAGGTCGGTGGTGCGAGGGCAGCCGACGAGGCGGAGGCAGTGGTCGAGCTCGGTGCCCAGGTCGGTGAGCAGGCGGGTGACTCCGGCGGAGCCGTCGACGGTGAGGGCCCAGAGGGCTGGGCGGCCGACGAAGACGGCTCGGGCGCCTAGGGCCAGGGCGGCCAGGATGTGTTCGCCGCGGCGGATGCCGCCGTCGACGTAGATCTCGGTACTCGTGCCCGCGAGCGCCTCCGCGACCTCCGGCAGCGCCTGTGCGGTCGGGATGGACGCGTCGAGTTGGCGGCCGCCATGGTTAGACACGATCACGCCGGCGGCGCCCGCGTCCGCGCAGCGTTTTGCGTCGTCGCCGCGCAGCACACCCTTCACCACCACCGGCAGCCCGGTGCGCTCGGCGAGCCAGCCGATCACGTCCGGACTCAGGTCATCCGCCTTTGCCAAGTCCTCGTCGGTCCAATCACCGTCGGGCAGATTCGCCAGGAACTGGCTGGGTTGGACGAGATCCCACACGGTCTCCCCGGTGTCCTCCTTGCGGCCGACCACTGGTGTATCGACGGTCAGGACGACAGCCCGCGCGCCGCCCTCGACGGCCGCGTCCAGCATGCGCTCGGTGATCTCGCGATTCCGCACGACGTAGATCTGCAACCACCACGGCACACCGCTCGCCCCGACGTCGGCGAACGTCGTACCGGCGTTGCTGGACAGGCCGATCAGCGAGTTCGCCGCGGCCACACCGGTCGCCATCGCGAGCTCGCCGTCCGGATCCGCCATCCGGTGCAGGGTCGACGGCGCCACCAGCACCGGTACGTCGACCGGCGTACCGAGCACCGTCGTACCCAACTCGACCGTGGACACGTCGTTCAGCACACGCGGCCGGAAGCGGTACGAGGACCAGGCCGCGACGGCCTCGCCCACACTGACCCCGCCGGCCGCGCCCTGCCGGTAATACCGGTGCACGGCTTCGGGCAGCTTCTCGGCGGCTGCGGCTTCAAGTGTGTCGATCCATCGCATGCGGCCCATCGTTGCACCCGATTCGGCGCTCGGGACAAGGAATTCCGGAGGAATGCCGGAAGAATGCCGACCGAGTGCCGAGGAAATTCCGTCGGGCAGTGCCGGACGTGGCAGGTAGAGTGGATGGCATGACGCAGTACGGGCGGCGATTTCTGCGCCCCGGCCGGCACGACGGTGCCGACGGGGTGAGCTGCTGCTGCGCTCTCTCCTGAGGTGACCGTGGCCGACCGGGGTGGACCCCCGTCGAGACCGTCACCTTGGAGCGAAACCCATGTCTGTCCTCACCCGTGTTGAACTGCACGACGCCCTGTCCTTGCGCGACCTCACCGATCCGGCCCAGGGACCTCATGCCATCCAGCTGATCGTCGACTCCATCCGTACGGCGCTGGGCCATACCTGGCCGTACACCGAGATCTGGACCAGGCGCGACCATCCCGTGGTCACACTCGCCGACAACTACGACAACCTCGGGTACGCCGGTGACGCGGTGACCCGGGAGGCCCGCTACACCCGCTACGCGTCAGAAGGCGAAGTACTGCGCAGTCACACGTCCGCGATGATCCCACCGGCATTGCGTGAGCTGGCCGGCTCCTCGGCGTCCGACGTACTGATGATCTGTGCAGGCATCTGCTACCGCCGTGACTCCGTCGACTGGCAGCACACCGGTACGCCGCATCAGCTCGACCTGTGGCGTATCAGCCGCAACGTCACACTCGGAGAGCCCGAGCTGGAAGACATGATCGCCCGGCTCGTCGACACCGTGCTGCCGGGCCAGACGTACCGGACCGTGCCCGCAGTCCACCCCTACACGATCCACGGCCGCCAGATCGACGTACTACTCGATGACCAGTGGATCGAGATCGGTGAGTGCGGTGTTGCGGCGCCACACGTCCTCCAACGAGCCGGTCTGGACGCCAGCTGGACCGGTCTGGCCATGGGACCGGGGCTGGACCGCCTCCTCATGCTGCGCAAGGGCATCCGCGATATCCGCTTGCTCAGATCAACCGATCCCCGGGTAGCGGATCAGATGCTCGACCTGGCGCCGTACAAGCCCGTCTCCTCCATGCCACCGGTCCGCCGCGACCTCTCCGTCGTCGTTGACGCGTCCGCCGACGTGTCACCCGAGGTGCTCGGCGACAAGGTCCGCAACGCACTCGGCGCCGACGCTGACGCCGCGGAGTCCCTTGAGGTCCTCGGCGAGACGCCGTACGACGACCTGCCGCCGGCTGCTCGTGAACGCCTCCAACTGACCCCAGGTCAGCGGAACGTACTGGTCAGACTGGTCCTCAGACCGGTGGACCGAACCCTCACCGACGCAGAGGCGAACGCTCTACGCGACAAGGTCTACCGAGCCCTCCACGAAGGCCCGATGCTAGAGCTGATCGGATAGCCGGGAGGTGGCGAGGTCGTCCGGCACCAGGTTGTCGCGGAGGCGGACTCCGTGGCCTGGAGTGGTGGGGAGGACGACCTCGCCCGGGACCAGCTCTGGGAGGCCTTCGACCAGGTCGGCGTACCAGGTCCGGATGAACGAGCGGGCGGTCTCCTGGATGAGGCCGTTGGGTTGGCTGCAGACCACGTGGGTGGCGACGGCCAGGGAGACCGGGCCGGTGCAGTCGTGCGGGGCGATCGGGACTGAGTAGGTGTCGGCCAGGGAGGCGATCTTGGCGGCTTCGGTGATGCCACCGGTCCAGCCGATGTCCAGGGTGGCGACGTCGACCGCGCCGCGTTGGAAGAGCGGAAGGAAGCCGCGGCGACCGATACAGGTCTCGCCGGTGGCGATCGGTACGTCGATCTCCGCGCGCAGGAAGCCGAGTGCGTCGGCGGCGTCGGGGCGGAGTGGGTCCTCGATCCAGTACGGGCGGAACTCCGTCAGCGCCCGGGCGATCTTGGCGGCCGCGGTCCGGGTCCACAGACCGTGCAACTCGATCATCAGGTCCATCTCGAACCCGACCTCGGCGCGGATCGCCGCGACGATGTCCAGGCCGGCGGCGAGCGCCCGGGGCGAGATGTCGGTCCCGTTGCTCTCCTCGGCGGCCTGGTCGAACGGCCAGATCTTCATTCCGCGCGTGCCCTCGTCCCACAGTTCGCGGGCGAGCCGGGCGGGGTGGTGCAGGAAGGCGTACAGGTCCTCGTACTCGCCACCATCGGCGGGCAGGCCCCAGTTCGAGGAGTTCTGCCGGGTCGTGGTGCTGACGTAGCGCCCACCCGCGCAGGTGTTGTAGGTCCGGATGCGATCCCGGACCGGTCCACCCAGCAGCCGCGCCAACGGCAGGCCGGTGGCCTTGCCGATCAGGTCCCACAAGGCGATGTCGATTGCGCCGTTGCCGCGGAGTTCGGCGCCACCGCCCTGAAAACCGACGTACGGCGTGAGCAGTGTCGCCACCCGTTGTGGTGCGGGATCCTCCAAGCCGAGCAGGAGAGGTGCGACCGTCTCGTGGATGTGAGTTTCCACGGCGGGTGCGCCGAAGAAGGACTCACCGAGACCGGTCAGCCCGGTGTCGGTGTGCAGCCGGACGAAGCACAGGTTCGACTGGATCCGCGGGCGAACTGTCTCGACCGCGGTGATCCTCACTGCAGGGCCTTGCAGAAGGTGGCCGCCTTGGCGGTGATGTCCTGCCAGTTCCCCGCCGCCACATCGGCCGGGGAGACGACGTCGGTGCCGGCGCTGACGGCGAGGGCGCCGGCGGCGAGGAAGTCGCGGGCGTTGCCGGCGTTGACGCCACCGGACGGGATCAGGGGTACGCCGGGGAACGGGCCGTTGAGGTCCTTGAAGTACTTCGGGCCGAGTTGGTGCGCCGGGAAGATCTTCACCGCGTCGGAGCCCAGGGCGAGGGCGGTCATGACCTCGGACGGGGTGAACGCGCCGAGTACGACGGGGATCCCGGCGGCGCGAGCGGCTTCGGCGATCGCGGCCGCCTCGGGACCTTGGCCCGGCGTGACGAGGAACTGTGCCCCCGCGTCGATCGCCTGCTTCGCGTGGGCACCGGTCTGCACGGTGCCGGCTCCCACCACCGCGCCGGTCTCGGCAGCGGTGGATGCGGCGCGTTCGAGGTGCTTGGGGAGGTTGGGCGTGGTGTAGGTCAGCTCCACGACATGGATGCCGCCGGCAACCAAGGCCGCACACAGGTCGCGAGCGTCGGAGATCTCCGGCGCCCGGACCACGGTCAGGACGCGGTCGGTGCGGAGCAGATCCAGGGTGGTGCTCATCGGGAGTCCTCTCAGGATTCGGTACGACGGTCAGCGCCGCCAGGGACTGCATCGGTGCGACGGACGGCACCGCCAGGGACTGCATCGGTACGACGGACGGCGCGGCCGGGGAGAGTGTCGGTACGGTGGCCTTCGTCGATCACCGGTTCGCCGTTGACGAAGACGTAGGGGATGCCCTCGGCCTGTTGCCGCGGCTCGTCGAACGTCGCAGTGTCGCGCACGCCGGCCGGGTCGAACAGGACGAGGTCGGCGTAGTACCCCTTTCGGATCAGCCCGCGATCCGTCAGCCGCAGTCGCCGGGCCGGGCGGCCGGTGAGGTGATGGATGCAGTCGGCGAGTTCGAGTACGCCGAGCTCACGGACGTACTGGCCGAGATAGCGCGGGAACGTCCCCCACGAGCGCGGATGCGGTTTCGCCCCGACCAGGATCGCGTCCGAGCCGCCGGTGTGGCTCGAGTGCCGCATGATCGTCCGGACGTTCTCCTCGTGCCCGACGTGCTGCAGGATCGACGTCGCCAGGTTGTCGCGGATCAGCAGGTCGAAGAACACGTTGGCCGGAGCCGCGCCGGTCTCACCGGCGATCGCGGCCACCGTCCTGCCCACAGCACTGTTGAGCTGCGCGTTCTTCACGCCGCCGATCTCGATGGTGTTCCAGTCCGTCACGCAACCGTGGCAGCCGTCCGAGCCGACGTACTCCATCTCGTGAGCGATGCGCTCACGTGACGCGGGGTCCTGGAGTCGCTCCAGTTGCGCGTCCGGCCCACCCTCGGCCGTCCAGCTCGGCAGGATCGCCGCCAGTGTCGTTGCCCCAGGCAAATACGGATACGTGTCGGTGGTGACGTCGACCCCGTTCGCAACGGCCTTGTCGATCATCGCCACCAGGTCGGTGCCGCGGCCGCGGTTCGGCTCGAAGTTCATCACCGCGTGGGTGAGGTGCAGGGCGCAGCCGGATCGACGGGCGACCTCGACCATCTCGCCGTACGCGTCCAAGGCGCCTTCGCCGTACGACCGTTGGTGAGGGCTGTAGTAACCGCCGTAGGAGGCCAGCACCGTGCACAACTCGACCAGTTCGTCGGTGGTCGCGAACATGCCGGGGGTGTAGGTGAGGCCACTGCTCATGCCGACGGCGCCCTGCTGCAGGCCGTCGGCGAGCAGCCGTTTCATCTCATCCAGTTCGGCGCGGGTGGCCGGGCGGTTCTCGGTGCCGACGACCATCATCCGCAGTGTGCCCTGCGGGACCAGGTACGCCGCGTTGCACGCGATGCCCTGGTCAAGTCGGTCGAGGTACCCGCCGACCGTGGACCAGGAGAAGTCGAAGTCGTCCGGTTCGCCGTTCCAGCCCGCGATCTGGCGCCGGACCACGGATCGGGTCGGGTCGTCGATCGGTGCGAACGACAGGCCGTCCTGGCCGAGCACCTCCAGGGTGACGCCCTGGCTGACCTTGGCCGCGTGGTCCGGATTCGCCAGGATCTGCAGGTCGGAATGCGCGTGCATGTCGATGAAGCCGGGCGACAGCGCCAGGCCATCGGCATCGATCGTACGGCGGCCGGCCGGCAGGTTGTTGCCGATAGCCACAATGCGCGCACCGTCGACGGCCACGTCGGCGAGAACGCCGGGAGCGCCGGAGCCGTCCAGTACGGTCGCGCCCTTGATCAGCAGGTCGGCCATGTCAGAAGAAGGTCCTGACCAGGTCGACGACGACAGGGTCGGCAGCGTCCGGGTCGTCGACGACCGGGATCAGTCCCCACTTGTCGAACGCCGTACACGGGTGCGAAAGACCGACTCTGAGCTCGTCGCCGATGACAACCGGGTCGCCGTCGAACTGCAGGTACCCGTGCTGGTCGTTCAGCTTGGCGACGGTCATCCCGTCCGCCTTCAGCACCGGCTCGCCTTCCGTGCGCGGACGGATCAGCTGCGGCTCGGGCAGATCCTGGTCGAACGGCAGATCGCGTCGGCCCGCGTCGAAGATCGCCAGTCCCGGCTCGGGTTGCGAGGTGATCCGGACCCACCCGTGCATCGCGGAAACCAGTCGGTCCCCGTCCGTCCGCGGCGTCTCACCGAGCGGCGAGAGCCGGCGATACATGCCGTCGTCATGCGTGATGTACGCACCCGATCGGAGCACCACGCGCGCGCCGTCCTCACCGAGTGGAGCCAGCACTCGGGCGACATCATCGAAGTACTGACTGCCTCCAGCGCTCACCACCGGTACGACGTCCGCGTCGTACAAGCCCTTCTCCCGCAGACGAGTGTGGATCCCGCCCAGCTCGCGGAGGTACGCCCGGACAGTCTCCAGGTCGGACTCGTCGACGCCGTGGCCGATGGCACCTTCGTACCCGGCGACCCCTGCGAGCCGCAGTGTGGATGCGTCGGCGATCGCCTGGCCGACGGCCAGTGCGGTCTCGGCGTCACGGGCACCGGTCCGGCCGTCGAGTCCGCCGACCTCCACCAGTACGTCGAGGGGCCGGGCGTCCGGTCCGACGTACGCCGACCGGGCCGCCTCCATGATCTCGACGGTTCGGACCGAGTCGGCCCAGACCAGGACCTCGAACGAAGGGTCGGACGCGAGCTCATCGGCGATCCAGCGCAGTTGCAGCGGGGAGACGACCGCGTTGGCGATCAGCACTCGGCTGACGCCGTATGCGCGGGCGACGCCGAGCTGGAAGCCGTTCGCGAGGGTGATCGCCCAGGAGCCGGCCTCGAGCTGCATGGCCCAGAGGGCAGGGGCCATCGTGGTCTTGCCGTGTGGTGCCAGCTCGACGCCGTGCTTGGCGCACCAGCGGGCCAGGGTGTCCACGTTGTGCCGCAGGCCGGGTGCGGACAGGGTCAGCAGGGGAGTGGGCAGCTGGGAGAGCCGGGGCTTGTCCGCCAGCACCTCGGCGACGGTCCGGCCCCAGAACGCCGGCGGTAGTGCCTTGTCCTGCCAGCTCACCTGCTGGTCGGCAAGAGCGGTGAGGGCGTCTGCATCGTAGGAGGCTGGCATCGGATCCTCTGCTGTTGGCTGAGATTGCAGAATACGCAATGGTGATTGCGTATTCTGACTCCACGGTTGTAGCATCGCGCCGGAACCCGCGTCAACGAGACGTGTTCCACCCCCATCCCATCACTTGCCCGCCGAGGAGTGCCGATGTCCGACCCCGTTGGTGAGACGGGCCCGACCGCGGTCTGCCTCGGTGAGGCGATGATCATGTTCGCCGGGGACGCGGGTGGTCCGCTGGAGGATGTGGAGTCGTTCCGGCGGTCGGTGGGCGGCGCCGAGTGCAACGTGGCCGGTGGGCTGGCTGCCTTGGGGATCGCGACCAGTTGGATCTCGCGGCTCGGTGACGACGGGTTCGGTCGGCACGTACTGCGTGACCTGCAGGAACGTGGCGTCGAGGTCGGGGGTGTCGAGGACGACCCGGATCGGCCGACCGGCCTGTATGTGAAGCACTCGATGGATGGCCGCTCGCGGATGCACTACTACCGCTCCGGCTCAGCCGCCTCGGCCATGGACCCGGCTTTCCTGGAGCAGCCTGCGGTCCGCACACGCCTACAGAGTGCAGAGGTCGTGCACACGACCGGTATCACCGCCGCCATTTCCGCCACGGCTGCCGAGATGCTCGAGCGGCTGGCTGCTCTGCGCGACACCTACGGCTTCAAGCTGAGTGTCGACCTCAACTGGCGCCCGGCGCTGTGGCGCGACAAGGACCCGGAGCCACTCTGGCGGTTGCTGCGGGCGGCTGACGTCGTACTGATCGGGGCTGACGAGGCTCAGGTCTTCGCGGGGACCAGTGACCCCGCTGAGCTGCGTGAACGGCTTGGTCCCCGCTCCACGCTGGTGATGAAGAACGACGCGCATACTGCCCTCGTGCTCGAGCCGGATGGTCGTCGTACCGAGGTCCCGGCGCTCACTGTCGAGGTGGTCGAGCCGGTAGGCGCTGGTGACGCCTTCGCGGCCGGGTTCCTTGCTGGGACGTTGCAGGGGTTGCCGATGGAGCAGAGGTTGCGGCTGGGGCACCTGGGTGCTGCTGCGGTGCTGGCCGTGCCGGAGGATCACGCGGCCCCGCTGGACCCTGCTGTCCGTCAGACCCTGTTGAACTGCTCTGACGAGGAGTGGGCCGCCACACAGGTCGGTCCGGCCGGTGTGAAGCTGCCATGAGTCAGAGCCTTGCCAGGGCGTTGCAGATCCTTGCCAGCTTGGGTGAGGGGGACAGGTCGCTGGATCAACTTGCGACGGAGCTCGACGTACACAAGACAACTGTGCTGCGGCTGCTGCGGACCATGGAGGCAGATAGGTTCGTACGGCGTGACGAGTCGCATCGCTACCGGTTGGGGTCGCGGCTGTTCTCGCTGGCGGATGCGGCTCGCGAACAGCACGTCGTACGAGCGGTTGCTGCACCGCACCTGCGACAGCTGAACCAGAAGACCGGGCAGACCGTGCATCTCGCGGCGTGGGAGAACGGTGAGGTGATCTACATCGACAAGCTCGACAGTGTGCGGTCGGTGCGGATGTACTCGCAGGTCGGCGTACCGGCTGCCCTGCACTGCACCGCGGTGGGCAAGGTGTTGCTGGCGGCTCAGCCGACGCGGGAGCGGGAGGCGTTGCTGGCGTCGATCGACTACCGCGCGTTCACACCGCAGACGATCACCGAGTCCGATGCCTTGCGCGACGAACTGGACGAAGTCCGGGCTCAGGGGTGGGCGCAGGACCGGGCGGAGCACGAGTCCTTCATCAACTGCATCGGCGCACCGGTCACCGACCACGACGGCCGGATCGTCGGGGCCGTGTCCGTCTCGGTGCCCGACGTACTGCTGAACTACGAGCAGGTGCTCGAGCTCCTGCCCGACCTGCTCGCCAGCACCAAAGCGATCAGTACTGACTACAACTGAGAGGTATGACCCTGATGTCCGACAAGACCGCCGTCTCCACCACCGACGCCCCCGCGCCGCTGCCGGTGTACTCGCAGGGTGTCCGCAAGGGCAACATCCTGCAGGTGTCCGGCCAGGGGTCCGTCGACCCGGCCACCGGCGAGTTCGTCTTCACCGATGACGTGAAGGGCCAGACCACCCGCGTCCTGCAGAACGTCGAGGCGATCCTGACGGCCGGCGGCGGCAGCTTCGACGACGTGGTGATGATGCGCGTCTACCTCACCACCCGCGACCACTTCGCCGCCATGAACGAGGCGTACGCCGAGTTCGTCTCCACCCGCACGCCGAGCGGCGTCCTGCCCTCCCGCACCACCGTCTTCACCGGCCTCCCCCGCGAAGACATGCTGGTAGAAATCGACGCCCTCGCCGTCCTGAGCTGACCCTCCCGACCTGCTGTGCTACCCGGTAGCACCGGGTGCCACGGCGGGGTTACCATGGCTCTATGAGCGGACTGCCGGAGATCACCCAGCGCGATCTGCGCATGCGATCCAGGGAGATCATGGACGCCGTCCAGGGCGGCCAGATCTTCATCGTCACGCGGGACGGTCACCGCATCGGCGAGCTGGTTCCGCTGCGCAGGCGGCGCCGGTTCGTCCCGCGGGCCGAGTTCGCCGCCATGTCCAGGACTGCGCCGGAGGTCTCGCTGGACGATTACCCTGCCGATCAGGACGCTCTCGTCGACCAGGAGCCGGACGACCCTTATGCCCGGTGAGTACGAGCGGGGCCTGCTCGACACGAACATCGTGATCCTGCGGAGGTCGATCGACCCCGCGGAGCTGCCGGCCGAGATGGCCATCACTGCCATCACCCTGGCCGAGCTCTCGGCGGGGCCACACCAGGTGCGCACCGACGAGACGTACGACGAGCATGCTGAGCGGGCACGGAGGATGGACATCCTTCAGCGAGTCGAGAACGAGTTCGACCCGATCCCGTTCGATGCCGACGCCGCCCGGATCTACGGCAGGATCTGTGCCGCCGTCGTCGCCGCGGGCCGGACACCGCGGCGCCGCATCGCCGACCTGATGATCGCCAGCATCGCGGTGGCCGAGGAATTGCCCCTGTTCACCACCAGCCCGGACGACTTCAAGGGCCTGGAGGACCTCCTCGCCGTCGTTCCGGTCACCCGGCCGGCCAACCGTTAGATGGTCAGGCGCCGGGTGCCCGGGCGAGGGGTTCGTTGTTGAGTGATCTCTTGTCCGGGCCTTGGTCCCACCAGAGTTCGTTGTGGGTGGTGAGGTAGGGGTACCACCCGTTGAGGCCGGTGCTGGTGTGGAGGGCGTGGACTAGCGGGTGGCGCGAGTACGTCGTGAGTGGCCGGAGCGTACTGAGCCTGCCAGCGATCGATCTGCCGCCAGGACTCGGTGATGGTCATTGGCCGGCGGTCACCGGGTTGGTCAGTACGCCGACGCCGGGGATGCGGCACTCCGCCACGTCGCCGGGGTTGATGTGGACGGCTCCCGGCGTACCGGTGGAGATGATGTCGCCAGGGAAGAGCGGCATCACCTTGCTGTGGAAGCTGACCAGGAACGCCGGGCTGAAGGCCATGTTCGACACCGTGTTGCTCCGGTGCACGGAGCCGTTGAGCACCGTCGACACCTCAACGGCGTCGAGCGAACCCCAGTGCGCGAGTACGGCGTCCAGCCCGGTGATCGTCGGTCCGAACGAGAAGAACCCGGGAAAGTTCTTCGACCGGGTCAGGAACCGCGGGTTGCGTTCCAGGATGTCCTCGGCCGTCTGGTCCAGCACCGGCACCACGCCGTACACGTAGTCGAGCGCCTCGTCCTCCTCGACCTGGTAGCACTCCCGCCCGATCACCAGCCCGAGCTCGGCCTCGGCCGTCGTCCGGGTGCTCTGCGACGGCACCGGGATCGGATCGCCCGGCCCGATGATCGTGTGATCGCCCTTCATGAACGAGGCCGGCTCGGTCGGCACGTTCTCGGACAGGTCGCCGGCGTGCTCGAGGTAGTTGAGCCCGATCCCCCAAAGCTTCCGCGGATGCCGGTACGGCGCCGTGAACGCGACGTCGGCCGGGTCGCGGAACACGTCCACCGGCGCGGAACTCGCAGCAAGAGCCAGCTCGCTCAGCGAGGTCCGACCGAGGAGTGACAGGAGGTCGCCGTCGAAGCCCGGCACGAGCTCGCGGACCGGCACCACGCCCCGGTCCGGGTCGAGCACCACCGGCTCTTCGTTGCTGCCAGCAACCTTCACGGAACCCAGCTGGACCGAACCGGACATGGTGCTCCCAACGTGATCGGCAAGACCTGCGGTCAGCCTAGGTGCCGCGGTGTCCAGCAAGTGAGAGCGGGCGTCCATTTCCCGTATCGTGGGATATTCTTTCGGTATGCAGGAAGACCCGGTGCCGGCTGAGGCTCCCCCTCGAGGGGCGGTGCAGTCGATCGACCGGGCAGTGGCGATCCTGCGGTGTTTCGACGCCCGCACTCCCGACCTCGGCATCAGCGATCTGGCCCGCGCCACCGGTCTGTCCACCAGCACCGTGCATCGGCTCCTGCTGGCGATGCAGGAGAACGGGTTGATCCGCCAGACGGCGCACCGCCGCTACGCGATCGGTCCATTGGTCGCCCAGCTGGCTCACAGCGGCGGGATCCCGGCCGGCCTGCGCGACGCCGCGATGCCGGTGTTGCGCGCGCTCCGCGACGATACCGAGGAGACCGCGGCCGTGCACGAGTTGCTGCCCAGCGGGCAACGCGTCGTACTGGACCAGATCGAGAGTCGCCATCAATTGCGTCGTACCTACACGGAGTTCGGCATTCCGGTGCCGTTGCCGCTCGGTGCTCCGGGCAAGGTGTTGCTCGCGTTCTCGCCGTGGGAACGGCAGGCCGAGGTGCTGTCCGCTCCACTCAGGCAGGTGCTTCCGCAGACCATCACGGATCCCGTCGTACTGGCCGCTCAGCTTGCCGAGATCCGGACGAAGGGCTTCGCCAAGTCGATGGCGGAACGCACGCCGGGGATCAGGTCTGTCGCGGCACCGGTCTTCGACTTCTCCGGACAGGCCATCGGCTGTTTGTCGATCTCCGGGCCGGAGATGCGGATGCCGGAGGAACGGCTGGAGGAGTTCGGCGAGCGGATCGTCCCGGCCGCGTGGTCGGTGTCCGAGTTGCTGGGCGCGACCCCCGCCGAACGAGACCGCTGTACGGCGCGAGCCGCCGCGCCGGCCGGGTCGACCCGATGAACCTCTGGCGGATCGCCCCGTCCGTATATCTCCCGGCCCTCCTCTACGGCATCGGCCAGGGCGCGATCGCGCCGGTCGTGGCCGTGTCCGCCACCCACCTCGGTGCCTCGGTCGCCGCAGCCGGACTCGTCGTCGCGGCGGCCGGACTCGGTCAGGTCATCGGCGACATCCCGGCCGGCGCGCTCACCAGCAAGATCGGTGAACGCAGCGCGATGATCCTCGCGACCGGGCTGGTCGCGCTGGCCCTGGTCGCCTGCCTGCTCGTCCCGACGGCCTGGGGTCTCGCGATCGCGATCGCCGCCACCGGAGTGGCCGGAGCGGTGTGGGGCCTTGCCCGGCAGGCCTACCTGAGCGAGGCCGTGCCGGTCGAGATGCGGGCTCGCGCGCTGTCCACGCTCGGCGGCGTGCAGCGGATCGGCTCCTTCATCGGCCCGTTCCTCGGCGCGTTCGCAATGAGGTTCCTCGGCACCGACGGCGCCTACTGGGTCCACCTGGTCGCCGCGGTCCTGGCCTGCGGCGTGCTGGTGAGCCTGCCTGACATCGAGTCGGTACGACGTACGCGCGGAAGCCGGCCGGTTGCCGCACAGTCGACGTGGACCGTGATCCGGGAACACATGCCGGTCTTGCGGACCCTCGGTGTGGGCGCGCTGCTGGTCGGAGCGGTCAGGGCGTCGCGGCAGGTGGTGATTCCGCTGTGGGCGCTGCACATCGGGCTCGATCCGCAGACCACCAGCATCATCTTCGGGTTGTCCGGCGCGGTCGACATGCTGCTGTTCTATCCGGCCGGGTCGGTGATGGACCGCCTTGGTCGCAAGTGGGTCGCCGTACCGTCGATGTTCGTCCTCGGGCTGGCGCACCTGCTGCTGCCTCTGACCCACTCGACCGTCACGTTGACGGCGGTCGCGATGCTGATGGGCGTCGGGAACGGGCTCGGGGCCGGGGTGATCATGACTTTGGGGGCCGATGCGTCTCCACCGGTCGGCCGGGCTCAGTTCCTGGGGGCATTCAGGTTGTTCGCCGACACCGGGAACGGTGCTGGGCCGTTGTTGCTGGCGGGGGCGACCGCCGTACTCGGGCTGGCGCCGGCGATCGTGATCATGGCCGCGACCGGCTGGGCCGCCGCGGCCGCGATGCACCGGTGGATCCCGCCGCATCCGACCCCGGATCGGCCAGGCTGATCGGAACCGATTTGGTTCCCGCGTCACGGTCAGGCACAATGAACTCTGCCGAAGACCGCTGGTCGCTGCTCCCTGAGTAGCTGAAGGTCCCACATTTGAGTGGGCGGCCCGCGCAGGTGACTTGGATAGTGTGACAGAAGTATGTTCACGCCCTTGCGCCTGCGCAGGGGCGCTTTCTTTTGAGTGGGGTCGGCCGCCAGTCTCCGGTGATCAAGCCAAACCCTGTGTACGCAGGGCGGAAGGAGACCCCATGGCGAGGCCGGACAAGGCCGCCGACGTCGCAGAGCTCACGGAGAACTTCCGGAGCTCGAACGGCGCCGTGCTGACCGAGTACCGCGGACTCACCGTGGCGCAACTGCGGGAACTGCGCACTGCGCTCGGTGACGACGTGAACTACGCCGTGGTGAAGAACACGCTGACCAAGATCGCGGCCAAGGACGCCGGCGTCGAGTCGTTCGACTCGCTGCTGCAGGGTCCGTCGGCCATCGCGTTCATCAAGGGCGACCCGGTGGTTGCGGCCAAGGGCCTGCGTGACTTCGCCAAGGCGAATCCCCTTCTCGTCATCAAGGGTGGAGTGCTGGAAGGCAAGGCACTCGGCTCTGACGAGATCAACAAGCTCGCTGACCTGGAGTCGCGTGAGGTCCTCCTCGCGAAGCTCGCAGGTGCGATGAAGGCGGCTCCGCAGCAAGCGGTGTCGCTGTTCGCTGCTCCGCTGTCGCAGGCCGCGCGCCTGTTCGCGGCGCTGCAGGACAAGCTGCCGGCCGAGGCCGCCCCAGCGCAGGATCAAGGGGCGGACGAGGCGCCGGCCGTGCAGGACACGGTCGAGGCACCTGCCGAGGCGAGCACCGAGGAGACCGCGCCGGCCGAGAGCTGACGCAGTCACCCACGCAACACCCATTCAGTGATCACCCAGCAACACATTTACGGAAGGACCGCCACCATGGCGAAGCTCAGCACCGAAGAGCTCCTCGGCCAGTTCAAGGAACTGACCCTGCTGGAGCTGTCGGAGTTCGTTAAGGCATTCGAGGAGGAGTTCGGCGTCACCGCCGCCGCCCCGGTTGCCGTTGCCGCTGCCGCGGGCGCCCCGGCCGCTGCCGCCGAAGAGGCCGTCGAGCAGGACGAGTTCGACGTCGTCCTCGAGTCGGCCGGCGAGAAGAAGATCCAGGTCATCAAGGAGGTGCGCGGTCTCACCAGCCTTGGTCTGAAGGAGGCCAAGGACCTGGTCGAGGCGGCCCCGAAGCCGATCCTGGAGAAGGTCGACAAGGCTGCCGCGGAGAAGGCCAAGGAGGCCCTCGAGGGCGCCGGCGCCACCGTCACCCTGAAGTGACCCGTGCGGCCTAGCCGCACAACAAGCAGTTCGCCGAAGGGCGGTCCTATCCAGGGCCGCCCTTCGTCACGTTCCGGAGCACGCCGACCCAGGCCAGCGCCCACAGCCACCCGGCCAGCACGTCGGTCGGGTAGTGCCGTCCGAGTGCCAGTTGCGACCATCCCACCACCAGCAGTACCGCCGCGCCGAGCAGCACAGCCGGCAGCCGCCGATGCAGGATCAGCACCAGCGCACCGACCAGGGCCGCCGTGTTCGCCGCATGACCACTCGGAAAGCTGTACTCGGACACGTCCGGCGGCAACGGCCAGACGTCCGGCCGCGATCGGCCGACGAGCTCCTTGAGCAGCGGATTCACCGCCCAGACGACACCGGCTCCGGCCACGAAGAACGCCGCGTCTGCCCACCGGCGCAGTAAGAGCAGCGCCGCCAGCACGACGAGCGCAACGGCGCCGAGCGGCCCCAGTTCGGTGAGGTCGCTGATGAGCTGGGCAGCCGTTGCGTCCTCGACGTGCAGCCAGATCAGGATGTCCCGCTCACCCGTCAGACGCCGATGCGGTGCCACGGTCCCCAGATGGCGAACGACATCCCGCGACTGGCCTGGATGTTGACGAACAGCGTGTGCCCGTCCGGGCTGAACGTGGAACCGGCGAACTCGTCGCCTGACCTGTCCACCCCGGTGCTGCTGGTGAGCCGGTTCAGCGCGATGTCCCACAGTTGACCACCCCGGGACAGGCCGCGCAGGTAGTTGTCCTGGGTGTTGTCCTCGCAGAGCACCAGGGTTCCGCGCTTGCTGGTCGTCACGTTGTCCGGGAAGTCCAGCGTCGCCCGGTTCGGCGACTGATAGATCAGCTGCAGCTTCCGGGCCCGGGTGTGATACGCCCAGACCTGGCCGAAGCCGTTGCCGTAACCACCGACCGAGTCCGGCCCGGTCTCCGCCGCGCCGCCGCCCTGCGTCGAGCAGAAGTACACGACGTTGTCGTCGTACACCTGGCCTTCCAGCCGGGAGAAGTACGCCGCACCTTGCGCGCGACCCTGGTCACCGACGTACACGAGCGCCTGGTCGTTCGTCGTCGGCGCGGTCTGCCCCGGGATGTAGGGGAACTTCGGCGCCGGGTCGTCGATGTCGACCCACGTCACGTCGTACGTCGCCCGTCGTGGCTGCTCGGCCGCGAGGTTCAGGTTCGGACGGCCTTTGACCGCGAGCATCTGCAGCCGGCCGCCGTCCTCGATCCGCCCGCGCTTCATCGGGTTCCGGGGCGGGCGGTAGCGGAAGAAGCCGGACGGGAACGCGAAGTTGTCCTCGGTCAGGTAGAGGTACCCGTCGTGCGGGTCGAACGAGACGGCCTCGTGCGCGAACCGGCCGGCGTGGGTGATCGGCTCGCGGTCGGACTGGCCGCGGGCCGGGACCTCGAAGATGAAACCGTGCGGTTTGGTCAGCGCGATGTTCGGCGCCCCGGTGAAGTCGGGGCCGACGTCGGGCCCGTTCACCGTTTCCTCGCAGGTGATCCAGCTGCCCCACGGCATGACTCCGCCGCTGCAGTTCATCATCGTGCCGTTCAGGCTGGTGTAGGCGTTGACCACCTGGCCGAACCGGGTCACCTCGACCGTCGTCGTCCCGCTCTGCGCCATCGCGTCGTACGGCGTACCTGGTCCGAAGGGCGCGCCCGGGTTGTTCACCTCGTGGTTGCGGACGAGCACGATGTTGCCGTTGCGCCGCTGGAACGCGCCCATGCCGTCGTGCCGCCCGGGCAGGTTGGTGCCGTCGTCCAGGACGACCGGGAACTCCGTGTCGTGGAAGGACCGGTACTTGAAGCCTTCCGGCAGGTGCAGCCGGACCTTGCCGTCACGCTGGTCCGGGATCGCCCGCAGCGCCCGGAACGGCGCGCTGCCCTGCGGAGCCGCCACCGCCTCGCGGGCCACGAAACCCTGGAACGGCCCGCCGGCGAGCATGCCGCCCGCGACCGCCGCGCTTCCTCTGAGGAATGTTCGTCGTTCGATGCTCATTCGTCCCCTCCTCGGCCTGCGGAAACCCTTGATCGACGCTAGCTTTCGGCCCGGTTTCCGGACAGATCTCGGCCGAAGGGTCGCGGTGTGTGTCGAGTCGTTTGCGCTGCGATACCAGTTCGGCGGTGGTCGGCGGTGGGGGCGCCGTTCCCGGACCTGGGCAGCCGCTAGGATCACCCGGAGCCGCGTGCCGATCAGCACACCGTGATCGGCGTCAGCACAGCGTGACCGGCGTGACCGGAGCGTGACGCATTGGTCACCGTCACTTGACATGCGGGGGTTACACAAAACCGTACTCGTGCGTAACCTAGGCAACCGCCCCGTCGTTGGAACGGCAGAACGTCGTCGGTCGGGGTCCGTCAGACATCCCGTGAGGAAGACCGATCAGGAGGGCCAGGTGGGCGTAGAAGTCCGCGTCGAAGGTCTCACCAAGTCCTTCGGAAGCCAGCTGATCTGGGGCGACGTGTCCCTGACGCTGCCCGCCGGCGAGATCTGCGTGATGCTCGGCCCTTCCGGCACCGGGAAGTCCGTATTCCTGAAGACGCTGATCGGCCTGCTCAAGCCGGACAAGGGTCACGTCCACATCGAGGGCACCGATATCGCCACCTGCAGCGAGCGGTCGCTGTACGAGATCCGCAAGCTGTTCGGGGTGCTGTTCCAGGACGGCGCGATGTTCGGCTCGATGAACCTCTACGACAACGTCGCCTTCCCGCTGCGCGAGCACACCAAGAAGTCCGAGTCCGAGATCCGCTCCATCGTGATGGAGAAGATGGAGATGGTCGGCCTGGTCGGCGCGGAGCGGAAGCTGCCCGGCGAGATCTCCGGCGGGATGCGCAAGCGGGCCGGCCTGGCCCGCGCGCTCGTGCTGGAGCCCGAGATCCTGCTGTTCGACGAGCCCGACTCGGGGCTGGACCCGGTGCGTACGGCGTTCCTGAACCAGCTGATCATCGACCTGAACGAGATGACCCAGGCCACCTGCCTGATCGTCACCCACGACATCAACACCGCGCGGACGGTGCCGGACAACATCGGGCTGCTCTATCACCGGCACCTGGCGATGTTCGGCCCGCGGGAGATGCTGCTGTCCAGCGAGGAACCGGTGGTCCGCCAGTTCCTGAACGCGCAGCGGGTCGGCCCGATCGGCATGTCCGAGGAGAAGGACGCCGACGAACTGGCCCGTGAGGCGGACCAGGAGCTTCCGCCGCTGCCGCCGATCCCGGTGCAGCAGTTGCCGAGCAGCGGCGTGATCCGGCCGACCCAGCGGCCGCCCGGCGAGTGGTGCCGGGAGAACGGCGTCACCCCGCCGCCGGGGTCCTTCGCCGCTGACGTGGTGGGGGTTACGTGACAGTTTCCGCGACCGCCCCACTGAAGCACGCGGGCTCACTGTTCTCCTTCGCCCTCGACACCGCCCGGGCCTCGGTCCGGCGACCGTTCCAGCTGAGGGAGTTCCTCCAGCAGGCCTGGTTCGTCGCCAGCGTGACGATCATCCCGACCGCGCTGGTCGCCATCCCGTTCGGCGCGGTGATCGCGCTGCAGGTCGGCGGCCTGATCAAGCAGTTCGGCGCCCAGGCCTTCACCGGCTCGGCCGCCGTGCTGGCCGTGGTCCGGGAGGCGTCGCCGATCGCGACCGCGCTGCTGATCGCCGGCGCCGGTGGTTCGGCGATCTGTGCCGACCTTGGCGCGCGCAAGATCCGCGAGGAACTGGACGCGATGATGGTGCTCGGCATCGACCCGATCCAGCGGCTGGTGGTGCCGCGGGTGCTGGCCACGATGCTGGTCGCGTTCTTCCTGAACGGGTTCGTCAGCGTGGTCGGCGTGATGGGCGGCTATGTCTTCAACGTCGTCCTGCAGGACGGGACACCAGGCAGTTATATAGCCTCGTTCACCGCGCTCGCCCATCTGCCCGACCTGTGGCAGGGACAGGCGAAGGCGCTGGTGTTCGGATTCATCGCCGCGGTGGTGGCGTCGTACAAGGGGATGAACGCGGGCGGCGGGCCGAAGGGGGTTGGCGACGCGGTGAACCAGTCCGTCGTCATCACCTTCATGCTGCTGTTCGTCGCGAACTTCTCGATGACGGCGATCTACTTCCAGCTCGTTCCGCCGAAGGGGGCCTGACGTGTCGGCCCTCGACGTTCTGGTCAAGAAGCCGCTGCACTCACTCGATCGTTTGGGTGAGCAGCTGTCCTTCTACATCAAGGCGCTGGCCTGGTCCGGCAAGTCGATCACCCGGTACCGCAAGGAGATCCTGCGGCTGCTGGCCGAGGTGACGCTCGGCACCGGCGCGCTCGCGGTGATCGGCGGCACCGTCGGCGTGATCACCTTCCTCGCCTTCTTCACCGGCACCGAGGTGGGCCTGCAGGGCTACTCGGCGCTGAACCAGATCGGTACGTCGGCCTTCGCCGGCTTCGTCTCGGCGTACATCAACACCCGCGAGATCGGGCCGCTGATCGCCGGGATCGCGCTGGCCGCGACGGTCGGCTGCGGGTTCACCGCCCAACTCGGCGCGATGCGGATCAGCGAGGAGATCGACGCCCTCGAGGTGATGGCGATCCCGTCGCTGCCGTTCCTGGTCACCACCCGGATCATCGCCGGCCTGGTCGCGGTCATCCCGCTGTACGTCGTCGGCCTGCTCGCGTCGTACTTCGCCACCCGGCTCACCGTGACCATGTTCTACGGGCAGAGTACGGGGACGTACGACCACTACTTCCATCTCTTCCTGCCACCCGGGGACGTGCTGTGGTCGTTCGGGAAGGTGCTCGTCTTCTCCGTCCTGGTCATCCTGGTGCACTGCTACCACGGCTACCACGCGACCGGCGGCCCGGCCGGTGTGGGCGTCGCGGTGGGTCGCGCGGTCCGGACCTCCATCGTCGTCATCAACGTCGTCGACCTACTGCTGTCGATGGCGATCTGGGGTACGACGACCACAGTCAGGCTGGCGGGGTAGCGCATGACCAGACGTGTACCTCACAAGATCCTCGGCGTCGCGTTCATCGGCGTGCTCTGCTTCCTGCTCTGGCTGACCTACGCCTTCTACGCCAAGGTCTTCACCAAGACGGTCGAGGTGGAGCTGAAGACCAGCCATATCGGCCTGCAGTTGAACAAGCACGCGGATGTGAAGCTGCGCGGCATCATCGTCGGCGAGGTCCGCGACGTCTCCACCGACGGCGACGAGGCGACCGTCGAGCTGTCGCTGAAGCCGGAGCAGGTGGCCGAGATCTCCAGCGCGGTCAGCGCCCGGATCCTGCCGAAGACGCTGTTCGGCGAGAAGTACGTCGCCCTGGTCCCGCCGACCGGTCAACAGGGCCCGCACATCAAGGCTGGTGACGTGATCTCGCGGGACAAGACCGCGGTCGGCATCGAGATCGAGAAGGTGCTGAACGACGCGCTGCCGCTGCTGCAGGCGGTCGACCCGGCCGACCTGAACGCCACCCTGAACACGCTGGCCACCGCCCTCGAGGGCCGCGGCACCGAGATCGCCGGCACGCTGACCCAGCTGGACGCGTACCTGAAGAAGCTGAACCCGAACGTCCCGAAGCTGATGGCCGCGCTGACCAAGCTCACCCAGGTCTCCCAGCTGTACGGCGACGCGACGCCCGACCTGGTCCGGGCGCTGCGCAACCTGACCATCACCGGCAACACCGTGGTGGAGAAGCAGGTCCAGCTGCAGAAGTTCTTCGTCGACGTCCAGAACCTGTCCAGTACGACGAACACCTTCCTCAAGGAGAACGACGACCGGGTCATCCGGCTCGGCGAGGTGAGCCGGCCGGTGCTGGACCTGCTGGAGCGGTACTCCCCGGAGTACCCGTGCTTCCTCAAGGTGATGACGGATACCGCGCCGATCCTGAACGACACGTTCCGGGACGGCCGGCTGAACATCAACCTCGAGTTGATCACCAACCAGCCGACGCCGTACGAGCCGAACGAACTGCCCGCCTACAAGGACCACCGTGGGCCGACCTGTGTCGGGAAGAACTACAGTCACCCGGGGGCCAAGCCGGGTCCGTACACCCAGGAGAACCCGGCGCCGTACATCACCGGTGAGGACGGCGTGATCGGCGACCACAACAAGAACGAGCGATTCCCCCTGAACCTCCAGTTGAACCGGGCCATGCCGGGCTTCGCCATGGACACCCAGGGCGTCGGTACGCCGGCCGAGCAGAAGGTGATCGACTCGGTCGTCGGCCCCGAGATGGGTGTCGCGCCGTCCGACGTACCGGACCTGACCACCCTGATGGTCGGCCCGCTGCTCCGCGGAGGGCAGGTGAACCTGAGGTGACCCCCCTCGAATATTTGGCACGCATCTCCGGCGCCCAGGCGGGCACCTCGCTGCGTTGTCGTCGGGGCACGATGAAACCCGCATCGAGCCCCTCCTCCGCCTTGCGATGCACCCACCTGGACACCGGAGCTACGCACCAACATCCGAGGGGGGTCACCTTGTGAAGCTCCTCGACAAGAAGACCTCGCTCGACACCGTGCGGCTCGCGATCTTCGTGGTGGTGACCACGGTCGCGACCGCGCTGCTGGCGGTGACGATCGGGAACATCAGCTTCAACGCGACGACGAAGTACAAGGCGGTGTTCACCGACGCGGTCGGGCTGAACAAGGGCGACGACATCCGGATCGCCGGAGTGAAGGTCGGCCAGGTCGACAAGATCGCGCTCTCCCAGACCGATGCCGGTCAGGGCGGGCTGGCGATGGTGACGTTCAGCGTCGACTCCGACCAGGTCCTCGACGAGTCCACGAAGGCGACGCTGCGGTACCGGAACCTGGTCGGCAACCGCTACATCGCGCTGACCGACGGCGTCGGCGGCGGCGAGCGGCTGAAGGCGAACGGCGTGATCCCGAAGGAGCGGACCGCGCCCGCGCTGGACCTGTCGGTGCTGTTCAACGGGTTCAAGCCGCTGTTCACCGCGCTCACCCCGGCGGACGTGAATCAGTTCGCCTTCGAGGTGATCAAGGTGCTGCAGGGCGAGGGCGGCACGATCGAGTCGCTGCTGGCCAAGACCGCATCGCTGACCACGACCCTGGCCGATGCGGACCAGGTGATCGGCGACCTGATCACCAACCTGACCTCGACGCTGCAGATCGTCTCCCAGCGGCAGCAGAACTTCTCCCAGCTGCTGGTGAACCTGCAGCAGTTCATCACCGGGCTCAGTCAGGACATCAACCCGATCCTGAACTCGGTTGGCTCGATCAACTCGCTGAACAACAAGACGGCCGGCCTGCTGCAGCAGACCCGGGTGCCACTCAAGTCCGACCTGGCCCGGCTCCGCACCGTCGCGTCCACCCTCGACGACACCCAGGCGATCTGGGTGAAGACGCTGCAGACCATGCCGGAGAAGCTGAACACGATGACCCGGACGGCGTCGTACGGCTCCTGGTTCAACTTCTTCCTGTGCAACTTCGACGGCAACGTCACCCTGCCGACCGGAACCCGCGTCTCAGTTGCCTACGACAACAACTCGGCGAGGTGCGTAAAGTGACCCCCCTTGGATGTTCGGCACGCATCTCCGGCGCCCAGGCGGGCACCTCCCTGCGTTGTCGTCGGGGCACGATGAAACCCGCATCGAGCCCCTCCTCCGCCTTGCGATGCACCCACCTGGACACCGGAGCTACGCACCAACATCCAAGGGGGGTCACTCCGTGAAGCCGTTCCGGGAGCAGAACCAGGTGACCGTCGGTGTCGTCGGGCTGACGGTGCTCGGGCTGATCATGCTGGCCGCGTTCAAGGCGCAGGACCTGCCGCTGATCGGTGGCGGGACGAAGTACTCCGCGCAGTTCTCCGAGGCCGGCGGGCTGAAGCCGAACGACGAGATCCGGGTGGCCGGCGTCCGGGTCGGACAGGTCCGCGAGGTCGAGCTCGAGGGCACCCATGTGCGGGTCGACTTCGTGGTGGACAAGGGCGTGAAGCTCGGCGACCAGACCGGCGCCGAGATGAAGATCAAGACCCTGCTCGGGCAGAAGTACCTCAAGCTGAACCCGGCCGGCTCCGGTCAGCTCAAGGCCGGTTCCGAGATCCCGCTGGCCCGGACCATCTCGGCGTACGACGTCGTGGATGCCTTCAGCGATCTCGCGAACACCACCGAGCGGATCGACACCGGCCAGCTGGCGAAGGCCCTGGACACACTCTCGACGACGTTCCAGAACACGCCCGAAGAGGTGCAGGCCTCGCTGACGGGGTTGTCCCGGCTGTCCCGCAACGTGGCCAAGCGCGACGAGCAGCTGAAACTGCTGCTGCAGCACTCGAACGTGGTCACCAAGGTCCTTGCCGACCGCAACCAGCAGCTGATCAAGCTGATGAAGGACGGCAACACCGTCTTCCAGGCCGTGCAAGCCCGGCGGGCGCTGATCCACCAGTTGCTGGTGTCGACGCAGAAGCTGTCCGCCCAGATCACCGCGCTGGTCCGGGAGAACCGTAAGGACCTGGCGCCGACGCTGCAGAAGGTGAACGCCGTCCTGGCGGTGCTGCTGAAGAACCAGAACGACCTGGACGCCAGCATCAAGGGACTGGCGCCGTTCGTCCGTGTCTTCACCAACACCCTGGGCACCGGCCCGTGGTTCGACGTCTACCTGCAGAACCTCGTGCCCGTCCCGGAGATCCCCGCGCCGGCGGTCCCGATACCTGGGTTGGCGCCGATCCTGGGAGGTGGCGGCTGATGAAGGTCGCGTCCTTGTCCCGGCTGATCGCGATCGCGGTGGTCCTGGTGATCCTCGCGGTCAGCGTGATCTCGCTCTGGCCGAAGCCCGACCGGGTGAGCGCCACGGCGTACTTCCCGCGGGCGGTGTCGGTCTACCCCGGCTCCGACGTCCGGATCCTCGGCATCAAGGTCGGTGAGGTGGAAAGTGTCACCCCGGCCGGCCGGACCGTGCGGGTGACGTTCTGGTGGGAGGCCAAGCACAAGGTGCCGGCTACCGCGAAGGCGGTGATCGCGGCGCCGTCGATCGTGGCCGACCGGTACGTCCAGCTCACCCCGGTGTACTCCAAGGGCGACGTGATGGCCGACGGGGCGGAGATCCCGATCGACCGGACCGCCGTACCGCTGGAGCTGGACCAGATCTACCAGAGCCTGAACGACCTGTCCGTCGCGCTCGGACCGAAGGGTGCGAACGACCAGGGCGCGCTGTCGCGGCTGCTCGACGTCTCGGCGAAGAACCTCAACGGCCAGGGCGCCAAGCTGAACCAGACCATCACCGACGTGTCCAAGCTGACCGGGACGCTGGCCGGGAACTCGCAGAGCCTGTTCGCGACGATCCGGCAGCTGCAGACGTTCGTGTCGGCGCTGGCCGCGAACGACCAGTTGGTCCGCCAGTTCAACACGAACTTCGCCGCCACCTCGACCACCTTGGCCGGTGAGCGCCAGGATCTGGCCAAGGCGCTGTCCCTGCTGGCGACGGCGCTCGGCGAGGTCGCCACGTTCGTCAAGGACAACCGGGCGCTGTTGAAGACGACGATCTCCAGTGCCACCGACCTGTCGCAGATCCTGGTCAAGGAGAAGGCCGCGCTGGCCGAGGTTCTCGACACCGCGCCGCTCGGCCTGGGCAACCTGGCCCGCGTGTACAACCCGCAGTTCGGGACGCTGGACCAGCGGCTCAACGTAGCCCAGCTGGACGACCCGGCGACGTTCATCTGCTCACTCCTGCGGCAGGCGAACCAGCCGATGACGACCTGTACGGCGCTCAAGCCCGTCTTCGACGCCTTGGCGAAGCTGCCGCTGCTGAGCCAGCTCACCGGTGGCGCTCCGGCCAGCGGCGGTCCCGCCGGCACGCCCTGGGCCCCGCAGCCCAAGGCGCCGTTGAACAGCCCGGACCCGGTCGACCCGACACTCGGAGGGCTGGTCCGATGAGGCGCCGTACGACGATCATGGCCGGAGTGCTCGGCCTGGCCATGTTGCTGACCGGGTGCGACTTCAGCGTGTACTCGCTGCCGTTGCCGGGTGGTGCCAAGATCAAGGGGCCGTCGTACACGGTCACCGTCGAGTTCGCCGACGTACTGGACCTGGTGCCGAAGTCGTCGGTGAAGGTGGACGACGTCACCGTCGGCACGGTCGAGAAGGTCTGGCTGGACGGGTACGTCGCCAAGGTCCGGATCAAGTTGCCGAAGAGCCTGGAGCTGCCGGACAACGAGCGGGCGACGATCCGGCAGACCAGCCTGCTGGGTGAGAAGTTCGTGTCGCTGGCGGCGCCGAGCGGGTCGGAGCAGCCGCGCGGGAAGCTGGACAACGGCGAGATCATCCCGTTGTCGCGGACCACCAGCAACGTCGAGGTCGAGGAAGTCCTGTCCGCGTTGTCGCTGCTGCTGAACGGTGGCGGCGTGGCCCAGCTGCAGATCATCACGCAGGAGCTGAACAAGGCGATGACCGGTAACGAGCCGGCCATCCGCAGCGTGCTCACCCAGCTGAACACCTTCGTCGGCACCCTGGACCAGAACAAGGAACGGATCATCACCGCGATCGCCGCGGTCGACGCGCTGGCCAAGAAGCTGAACGCGCAGAAGGCGACCCTGGCGACCGCGATCGACTCGCTGCCGAAGTCGATCGCGACCCTGGACAAGCAGCGCGCGGCCCTGGTGAAGACGCTGCAGGCGCTGGCGACCCTGGGCAACACGGCCACCCGGGTGATCACCGCGTCGCAGAAGGACCTGGTGGCGAACCTGCAGTCGCTGTACCCGATCCTGACCAAGCTGGCCGAGGCGGGGGAGAACCTGCCGAAGTCGCTCGAGCTGCTGTTCACCTATCCGTTCCCGGACGCGGCCGCCAAGGCCGTCCAGGGCGATTTCACCAACCTCGGCATCACCCTGGACGTGAACACCCAGAAAGCCCTGCAGGGCCTGCTGGGAATCACCCTGCCGACCGCCGGCCCGACCTCCATCACGGTGCCGCGGCTGAGCGTCCCGGTGCACAACCCGACCGGCCTGCCGTCGCTGCCGGTTCCAACCGGTACGGCGACCACCTGCACGACGATCCTCGGACTGCCGGTCTGTACGCCGAAGCTGAACCGCTCGGGCTTCGACCCCGAACTGGCCAAGGTCCTGATGCCGGGGGTGGCGAAGTGATCACCAGAACGGTCCGGATCCAGTTGATGGTGTTCCTGCTGATCACCGTGGTCGGTGTCGCCTATGTGGGCGGCAAGTACGCCCAGATCGACAAGCTGCTGTTCGACGACGACTACACGGTCAGCGCCAGCTTCGCCGAGTCCGGCGGCATCTTCTCCGGTGCCGAGGTCACGTACCGCGGCCAGCCGGTCGGCCGGGTCGGCGAGCTCAAGCTGCTGTCCGACGGCGTCGACGTGAACCTCGACATCGACAAGGGCGTGAAGATCCCCAACGATCTGATCGCGGTGGTCGCGAACCGGTCCGCGATCGGCGAGCAGTACGTCGACCTGCAGCCGCGCCGCGACGACGGCCCGTACCTGCAGGACAACTCGCGGATCGCTCGCGAGGACACCGCGATCCCGATCGACACCACCGAGCTGCTGCTGAACCTCGACCAGTTGGTGAACTCGGTCGACAAGGAAAGCCTGCGGACCACGGTCCGCGAGCTCGGGACGGCGCTGAAGGGCCGGGGGACCGACCTGCAGCGGATCATCGACAGCTCCGGCAAGCTGATCGACGACGCGGACGCGAACATCCTGCAGACGATCAAGCTGATCAACGACGGCGACACCGTGCTGGCCACCCAGGTCGCCAGCGGCGACGCGATCAAGACCTGGGCGAAGAACCTCGCCCTGCTGTCCGACACCCTGGTCAGCTCGGACGCGGAGATCCGCCAGGTGATCGACCAGGGATCCGGCGCCTCCGAGCAGGTGACCGCCCTGATCTCGGAGAACCGTGCGGACATCGCGGTGCTGCTCGGTAACCTGCTGACGGTGAGCGAGTTGACCGCGGTCCGCCTGGACGCCGTCGAGCAACTGCTGGTCGTGTATCCGGCGGTGTCGATGGGCGGGTACGTCGTACCGGCCAAGGACAAGAGCTCCGGGCACTACGACGCGCACTTCGGCCTCGTGCTCGGGCTCGACCCGCCCGCCTGCCGGCCCGGGTACGGCGGGACCGACAAGCGGATCCCGCAGGACACCACCGACAAGGCGGCCAATTCCAAGGCGGGCTGTACCGCGAACCCGTCGACCGGTGTCACCGTCCGCGGCGCACAGAACAAGCCGAGCCCGTCGTCCCGTGAGGACCTGAACCGGACCGGGTACGGCATCGGGTACGACCCGGCCACCGGCACCGCGGGCGGATCCGGCGGGATGCCGGAGATGGTTCTCGGCTCGACCGGCGGCCAGGCCGACCTGCTCGGCAGCGACTCCTGGAAAGCCCTCATCCTCGGACCGGTGACCGGCAAGTGACTTCTCGTAATTCCCTGCGGGGCCCAGTGATCCTGGCGTGGGCGCTGAGCGTCCTGCTCGTGGTCGCGCTGGCCGGCGCCACCCTTTCGGTCGTCGCACTGCACCGGCAGAGCGAGGACAAGGCCGAGCGGGAGGGCGCGATGAAGGCGGGAAGGCAGTTGGCCCTCGACTTCACGACGTACGACTACAAGACCTGGGACGCCGACACCAGGCGGGTGCTGGACGACTCCACCGGACAGTTCAAGGAGGAGTTCCAGGCCGGTCTGAACGTGGTGAAGGCCGAGGTGCAGACCAACAAGGCGACCTCCAAGGGCGATGTGAAGGAGGCCGCGGTGGTCTCGAACGACAAGGACTCCGCCCAGGTCCTGGTGATCGTGGACGCGGTGGTGACGAACACCGCCTCGACCGAGGGGGTGCAGCGCCGCTACCGGATCAAGCTGGACCTGGTTCGCGAGAAGGACCGCTGGCTGACCGCCGACCTGCAGGCGGTGGGCTGATGCCGGACCGTTCCCGCAACCGCCCCCGCATCGCCGGCCAGCGCCGTACCTCCACCGGTACGACGGCCGCCCCGCCGCCGCCCGGGATCGACGAGACCGCGACTGAGATCGACGACAGCCCGGCCGAGATCGACGAGAACCCGGCCGAGATCGAGGCCGGCGAAACCCCGGCCGAAGTGACAACGAAGGCCTCTGCCGAGTCGGCCGAGGACGTGACCCCGGCCACATCAGAGCCCTCGAAGGCCCCCGAGCAGGCCCCCGCCAAGACTCAAGTAGCTACGGAAAGTGACAGAAAGAGCGGTTCGCTGGGCCGTGTGTTGTCCGCACTGCTCGGTGTCCTGGTCGTCCTGGTGCTGACCTTCGCCGTCGTACTCGGCGTGAAGGCGTGGCAGGGCAAGCAGGCCGAGGACGCCCGCGACCAGGCCGCGGCGGCCGGGCGGAAGGCGGCCGAGACCACGCTCAGCTACGACTACCGTGACCTGGACAAAAGCTTCACCGCCGCCCGCGCGACGATGACCCCGGAGTTCGCGGCCAAGTTCGACGAGACCGCGAAGGTGGCCGGCGAGCTGGCCACCAAGACCAAGGCGACGGTCCGGGCCGAGGTGCGCGAGGTCGGGGTGCGCGACGGCGACGCCGACCGGGTCACGCTGATCATCTTCGTCAACCAGACCACCACCAGCACGATCACAGAGGGTAAGCCCCGGGTCGATCTGAACCGGACCCGGTTCACGATGGTCCGAAACGGCGATCAATGGCTGGTCCAGGAGATCGCCGGACTGTAGTCTTCTTGTGACTCCGGACGGGATGTCCTGGGTGGCTCGCGGGTAGTCTTCCCGCTCGAGAACCCGGGTTGATCCTTGACTGAGTGGGTGGTCCGAAGGCATAGTATCGGACCCCATTGGACAGGCTTGCCCTGATCGGGTAGCCTATTGCTTTGCGCTGCCTTTTCCCACCACCCTGGTTCTGGTCTTGACTTGACTAGGGCGGTTCGGCGTGCGCTCCCAGCACCGAAGTGATTTCTGCGAGCCCGTGGAAGGACGCCCCTTGGTCGCCTCGCGCAACCCCCAGTCCGACAGCATTTCCGACGTTTCCGGCTCCCGCCGCATCTCCTTCGCAAAGATCTCCGAGCCTCTCGAGGTTCCGGATCTGCTTGCGCTGCAGGTGGACAGTTTCGACTGGTTGGTCGGTAACGAAACGTGGCAGGCCCGTGTGGCCGCCGCCGAGGCCGAGGGACGGTCGGACCTGTCCGGCCCCAGCGGCCTGGAAGAGATTTTCGAGGAGATCTCCCCGATCGAGGACTTCAGCGGCACCATGTCGCTGTCGTTCCGCGACCATCGCTTCGAGCCTCCGAAGAACACGGTCGACGAGTGCAAGGAGCGGGATGTCACCTACTCCGCGCCGCTGTTCGTCACGGCCGAGTTCATGAACAACGAAACCGGTGAGATCAAGAGCCAGACCGTCTTCATGGGCGACTTCCCGTTGATGACGCGCAAGGGCACCTTCGTGATCAACGGGACCGAGCGGGTCGTCGTGTCCCAGCTGGTCCGTTCACCCGGTGTGTACTTCGAGCGCACGCCGGACAAGACGTCGGACAAGGACATCTTCACCGCCAAGATCATCCCGTCGCGCGGTGCGTGGCTGGAGTTCGAGGTCGACAAGCGCGACATGGTCGGCGTCCGGTTGGACCGCAAGCGCAAGCAGAACGTCACCGTGCTGCTGAAGGCGCTCGGCTGGACCGACGCGCAGATCCTGGAGGAGTTCGGCGACTACGAGTCGATCCGGCTCACCCTGGAGAAGGACCACACCTCCGGGCAGGACGACGCGCTGCTGGACATCTACCGCAAGCTGCGGCCGGGTGAGCCGCCGACGCGGGAGGCCGCGCAGGCGCTGCTGGACAACTACTACTTCAACGGCAAGCGCTACGACCTGGCCAAGGTCGGCCGGTACAAGATCAACAAGAAGCTGGGCCGCGACGAGGCCCACGACACGGCCGTCCTGACGATCAACGACATCGTCGCGACGATCAAGTACCTGGTCGCGCTGCACGAGGGCAAGACCGAGCTGGACGCGCCGCAGGGCGAGATCGTGGTCGAAGAGGACGACATCGACCACTTCGGCAACCGCCGTCTGCGGACCGTCGGTGAGCTGATCCAGAACCAGCTGCGCACCGGCCTGGCCCGGATGGAGCGGGTGGTCCGGGAGCGGATGACGACCCAGGACGTCGAGGCGATCACGCCGCAGACCCTGATCAACATCCGTCCGGTGGTGGCGGCGCTGAAGGAGTTCTTCGGCACCTCCCAGCTGTCGCAGTTCATGGACCAGACCAACCCGATCGCGGGTCTGACCCACAAGCGCCGCCTGTCGGCCCTTGGCCCGGGTGGTCTGAGCCGGGAGCGGGCCGGCTTCGAGGTCCGCGACGTGCACCCGTCCCACTACGGCCGGATGTGCCCGATCGAGACCCCGGAAGGCCCGAACATCGGCCTGATCGGCTCGCTCGCGACGTACGGCCGGGTGAACCCGTTCGGCTTCGTCGAGACGCCGTACCGCAAGGTCGTCGACGGCCAGGTCACCGACCAGGTGGACTACCTGACCGCGGACGAGGAGGACCGGTTCGTCATCGCCCAGGCCAACGCGGCGCTGACCGACGACAACCGGTTCGCCGAGGACCGCGTGCTGGTTCGCCGGCGCCACGGTGAGGTCGAGCTCGTGCTGGTCGACGACGTCGACTACATGGATGTCTCGCCGCGCCAGATGGTGTCGGTGGCGACCGCGATGATCCCGTTCCTCGAGCACGACGACGCCAACCGCGCGTTGATGGGCTCGAACATGCAGCGGCAGGCGGTTCCGCTGATCACCGCCGACGCGCCGCTGGTCGGCACCGGGATGGAGTACCGCGGTGCGGTCGACGCCGGTGACGTGCTGGTGGCCGACAAGGCCGGTGTGGTCAAGGAGGTCTCGGCCGATCTGATCGAGGTCGCCGCCGACGACGGCACGTACCAGACCTACCGGCTGGCGAAGTTCCGCCGGTCGAACCAGGGCACCTGCATCAACCAGCGCCCGCTGGTCGACGCGGGGCAGCGGGTCGAGGTGAACAGCCCGCTCGCCGACGGTCCGTGCACCGACGAGGGCGAGATGGCACTCGGCCGCAACCTGCTGGTCGCGTTCATGCCGTGGGAGGGCCACAACTACGAGGACGCGATCATCCTCAGCCAGCGCGTGGTCCAGCAGGACCTGCTGACCTCGATCCACATCGAGGAGCACGAGGTCGACGCTCGCGACACCAAGCTGGGTCCGGAGGAGATCACCCGGGACATCCCGAACGTCTCCGACGAGATGCTGGCCGACCTGGACGAGCGGGGCATCATCCGGATCGGCGCCGAGGTCACCACCGGCGACATCCTGGTCGGCAAGGTCACCCCCAAGGGTGAGACCGAGCTGACGCCGGAAGAGCGGCTGCTGCGCGCGATCTTCGGTGAGAAGGCCCGTGAGGTCCGCGACACCTCGCTGAAAGTGCCGCACGGCGAGAACGGCACCGTCATCGGTGTCCGCGTCTTCGACCGCGACAACGGCGACGAACTGCCGCCGGGCGTGAACCAGCTGGTCCGCGTGTACGTCGCCCAGAAGCGGAAGATCTCGGTCGGCGACAAGCTGGCCGGCCGGCACGGCAACAAGGGCGTCATCTCGAAGATCCTGCCGGTCGAGGACATGCCGTTCCTCGAGGACGGCACCCAGGTCGACATCATCCTGAACCCGCTGGGCGTGCCCGGCCGGATGAACGTCGGTCAGGTGCTCGAGACCCACCTCGGCTGGGTTGCCAGCCGCGGCTGGAAGGTGGACCCGAGCAACAAGGAAGAGTGGGCGCAGCGACTGATCAAGATCGGCGCCGGCGAAGCCGAGCCGTTCACGAACGTCGCCACCCCGGTCTTCGACGGCGCCAAGGAGGAGGAGGTCACCGGCCTCCTCAGCTCCACGCTGCCGAACCGTGACGGCGTCCGGATGGTCGACGGGACCGGCAAGGCCCGGCTCTTCGACGGTCGTTCGGGTGAGCCGTTCCCGGAGCCGGTCGGTGTCGGCTACATGTACATGCTGAAGCTGCACCACCTGGTCGACGACAAGATCCACGCACGGTCGACCGGTCCGTACTCGATGATCACCCAGCAGCCGCTGGGCGGTAAGGCCCAGTTCGGCGGTCAGCGGTTCGGCGAGATGGAGGTGTGGGCCCTGGAGGCCTACGGTGCCGCCTTCGCGCTGCAGGAACTGCTGACGATCAAGTCCGACGACGTGGTCGGCCGGGTCAAGGTGTACGAGGCGATCGTCAAGGGCGAGAACATCCCGGAGCCGGGTATCCCGGAGTCCTTCAAGGTTCTGGTCAAGGAAATGCAGTCCCTGTGTCTGAACGTGGAGGTGCTCTCGTCCGACGGAAGCCGGGTCGAGATGCGCGACAGCGAGGAGGACGTCTTCCGTGCCGCGGAGGAACTGGGCATCGACCTGTCCCGGCGCGAGCCGAACAGTGTCGAGGAGGTCTGAGCGGGTTGCCGCTTGAGATCAACAACCAACTCACTCAGACCATATTTAGCAACGGGAGATAACACATCGTGCTCGACGTGAACTTCTTCGACGAGCTTCGGATCGGCCTGGCGACCGCGGATGAGATCCGCCAGTGGTCGCACGGCGAGGTCAAGAAGCCCGAGACGATCAACTACCGGACGCTCAAGCCCGAGCGTGACGGACTGTTCTGCGAGAAGATCTTCGGTCCCACCCGGGACTGGGAGTGCTACTGCGGTAAGTACAAGCGTGTTCGCTTCAAGGGCATCATCTGCGAGCGGTGTGGCGTCGAGGTCACCCGCTCCAAGGTGCGCCGCGAGCGGATGGGCCACATCGAGCTGGCCGCGCCGGTCACCCACATCTGGTACTTCAAGGGTGTCCCGTCGCGACTCGGCTACCTGCTCGACCTCGCCCCGAAGGACCTCGAGAAGGTCATCTACTTCGCGGCGTACATGATCACCGACGTCGACGAGGAGTCGCGGCACCGCGACCTCTCCTCGCTGGAGGGTCGCACCGATGTCGAGCGCAAGCAGCTCGAGAACCGGCGCGACAACGACATCGAGACGCGGCTGAAGAAGCTCGAGGAGGACCTGGCGCAGCTCGAGGCCGAGGGCGCCAAGGCCGACGTACGGCGCAAGGTCAAGGAAGGCGCCGAGCGTGAGGTCAAGCAGCTGCGCGACCGTGCGCAGCGTGAGATCGACCGCCTCGACGAGGTCTGGACCCGGTTCAAGAACCTCAAGGTCCAGGACCTCGAAGGCGACGAGATCCTCTACCGCGCCATGAAGGAGCGGTTCGGCAAGTACTTCGAGGGCGCCATGGGTGCCGCCGCGATCCAGCGCCGGCTGGAGACCTTCGACCTGAAGGCCGAGGCGGACAACCTGCGCGAGACGATCAAGACCGGCAAGGGCCAGCGCAAGACCCGCGCCCTGAAGCGGCTCAAGGTCGTCACCGCGTTCCTGGCCACCAACAACAGCCCGATGGGCATGGTGCTGGACTGCGTTCCGGTCATCCCGCCGGACCTGCGGCCGATGGTTCAGCTCGACGGTGGCCGGTTCGCCACCTCGGACCTGAACGACCTGTACCGCCGGGTGATCAACCGGAACAACCGGCTCAAGCGACTGCTCGACCTGGGCGCGCCGGAGATCATCGTCAACAACGAGAAGCGGATGCTGCAGGAGGCCGTCGACGCGCTGTTCGACAACGGCCGCCGTGGCCGTCCGGTCACCGGCCCGGGCAACCGGCCGCTGAAGTCGCTGTCCGACATGCTCAAGGGCAAGCAGGGCCGCTTCCGGCAGAACCTGCTGGGTAAGCGCGTCGACTACTCCGGTCGTTCGGTGATCGTCGTCGGTCCGCAGCTGAAGCTGCACCAGTGCGGTCTGCCGAAGGCGATGGCGCTGGAGCTGTTCAAGCCGTTCGTGATGAAGCGGCTGGTCGACCTCAACCACGCGCAGAACATCAAGTCCGCCAAGCGGATGGTCGAGCGCCAGCGCGCCCAGGTCTGGGACGTGCTGGAAGAGGTCATCACCGAGCATCCGGTGCTGCTGAACCGTGCGCCTACCCTGCACCGACTGGGTATCCAGGCGTTCGAGCCGCAGCTCATCGAGGGCAAGGCGATCCAGATCCACCCGCTCGTCTGCTCCGCGTTCAACGCGGACTTCGACGGTGACCAGATGGCGGTGCACCTGCCGCTGTCGGCCGAGGCGCAGGCCGAGGCCCGGATCCTGATGCTGTCGACGAACAACATCCTGAAGCCGGCCGACGGCCGTCCGGTCACGATGCCGACCCAGGACATGATCATCGGCATCTACTTCCTGACCATGCTGAAGGAAGGCGCGCTCGGCGAGGGCCGGGCGTTCAGCTCGGTGGCCGAGGCGCTGATGGCCTTCGACCGCAACGAGCTGTCGCTGCAGGCGAAGATCACGCTGCGTCTCGACGAGGCCGGCGTACCGGATGGTGCGGTCGAGCGGGAGGACGGCGGATTCTCGCTGGAGACCACGCTGGGCCGGGCGCTGTTCAACGAGGCGCTGCCGGCGGACTACCCGTTCGTCGACGTCGAGGTCGGCAAGAAGCAGCTGGGCGGGATCGTCAACGACCTGGCCGAGCGGTACTCCAAGGTCCAGGTGGCCAACTGCCTGGACGCGCTGAAGGACCTCGGTTTCCGCTGGGCCACCCGGTCCGGTGTGACCGTGTCGATCGACGACTTCAGCACGCCGCCGTCCAAGCCGGAGATCATGGCCCGGTACGAGTCGCAGGCCGAGAAGGTCCAGAAGCAGTTCGAGCGAGGTCTGATCACCTCGTCCGAGCGGCGGCAGGAGCTGATCGAGATCTGGACCGGCGCCAACGCCGAGGTCGGCAAGGCGATGGAGGAGAACTTCGAGAAGGCCAACCCGATCTGGATGATGGTCCACTCGGGCGCCCGAGGCAACATGATGCAGATCCGGCAGATCGCCGGTATGCGTGGTCTGGTGGCCAACCCGAAGGGTGAGATCATCGCCCGGCCGATCAAGTCCAACTTCCGCGAGGGTCTGTCGGTGGTCGAGTACTTCATCGCCACCCACGGTGCCCGGAAGGGTCTGGCCGACACCGCGCTGCGGACCGCCGACTCGGGGTACCTGACCCGTCGTCTGGTGGACGTCTCGCAGGACGTGATCATCCGCGAGGAGGACTGCGGTACCGAGCGGGGCCTGCCGAAGAAGATCGGCGAGCCCGGTCCGGACGGCAAGGTCGTGCATGCGGAGAACGTCGAGACCAGCGCCTACGCACGGACGCTGGCCACCGACGCCATCGGTCCGGAGGGCAACGTCGTCCTGGCGGCCGGCAGCGACCTGGGCGACGTCTCGATCGCCAAGCTGGTCGAGGCCGGGCTCGAGGAGGTCAAGGTCCGCTCCGTGCTGACCTGTGACGCCAAGACCGGTACCTGCGCGAAGTGCTACGGGCGGTCGCTGGCGACCGGCAAGCCGGTCGACATCGGCGAGGCGGTCGGCATCATCGCGGCCCAGTCCATCGGTGAGCCGGGTACGCAGCTGACCATGCGTACCTTCCACACCGGTGGTGTCGCGGGTGATGACATCACCCACGGTCTGCCGCGTGTGGTCGAGCTCTTCGAGGCCCGCCAGCCCAAGGGCAAGGCGCCGATCTCGGAGGCCGCGGGCCGGATCTCGATCGAGGACACCGACAAGACCCGGAAGCTGGTGCTCACCCCGGACGACGGGGCCGAGGAGGTCGCCTACCCGGTGTCGAAGCGTGGCCGCCTGCTGATCGAGGAAGGTCAGCACGTCGAGGTCGGTCAGCAGCTGACGCAGGGTACGCCGGACCCGCAGGAGGTACTGCGGATCCTCGGTGTGCGCAAGGCGCAGGAGCACCTGGTGGACGAGGTCCAGGAGGTGTACCGGTCGCAGGGTGTGGCCATCCACGACAAGCACATCGAGATCATCGTCCGGCAGATGCTGCGCCGGGTCACGGTGATCGAGTCGGGCGACGCCCAGCTGCTGCCGGGTGAGCTCGCGGACCGGATCATGTTCGAGGCGGAGAACCGCCGAGTGGTCGCCGAGGGCGGTACGCCGGCCTCGGGTCGTCCGGTGCTGATGGGTATCACCAAGGCCTCGCTGGCCACCGAGTCGTGGCTGTCGGCCGCCTCCTTCCAGGAGACGACCCGCGTCCTCACCGAGGCCGCGATCCACGGCAAGTCCGACTCGCTGGTCGGTCTGAAGGAGAACGTCATCATCGGCAAGCTGATCCCGGCCGGTACGGGTATGGACCGGTACCGCAACATCCGGGTGGAGCCCACCGAGGAGGCGAAGGCCGCGATGTACTCGATGGTCGGCTACGAGTCGTACGACTACGACTTCGGCCCGTCCACCGGGCAGTCGGTCCCGCTCGACGACTTCGACCTCGGTTCGTACCAGAACTGATTCGAGTCACTCCGCCGAGGGCGGCACTCCCATTCAGGGGGTGCCGCCCTCGCGGCATTCCGGAGCCGGCACCTGCGCGAGGCAGGATGGGCTATGGCCGCAAACAAGACCGTCAAGACCGATGCGTCCGTCGACGACTACCTGGCCGGCCTCGCCGGACCACGCGGCGAGGATGCCCGCGCACTGAACGACCTGCTGACCGCGGCGACCGGCCTCGAGCCGGCCCTGTGGGGCCCGGCCATCGTCGGCTACGGCGACCGTCACCTGGTCTACGAGAGTGGCCGTGAGCTGGACTGGTTCCAGCTCGGCTTCGCTGCCCGCAAACAGGCTCTGACGCTCTACCTGACCGAGGGATTCGAGGGGTACGACGAACTGCTCGAGCGACTCGGTCCGCACACGACCGGCGTCGGATGCCTGTACGTCAAACGCTTGTCCGACGTGGATTCCGCCGTCCTGACCGAGCTTGCACAGCGGAGTGTGGACGGCGCGCGGGGTGGCGGCTGAAAGTGTCCGCGTGATGCGCCAAGATTGGTCCATGACGGATCTCCCGGCCTACCTGCGGCCTTTCGTCCTGGGAGTCTTGGACGGACCAGACGTGCGGGTCGACCGGCTCGGCGAGATCGACTTCTACCGCCCGGCCGGAACGGCCCGGACCGGCGCGATTCTTTTTGTGCACGGGGGTCCCGTACCTGCCGAGCTCGCGGCGACGCCGCGGGACTGGCCGGTGTTCAAGGGGTATGCAACCGCTGCTGCCCGGCGTGGCGCAGTGGCTGCTGTCGTCGACCACAGCCTGATTCGCGGCTTCGACCAGTTGGTCACCGCCGCGGACGAGGTGGAGGCTGCGGTCGGCCTGCTGCGATCCGATCCACGTGTCGACCCCGATCGGGTCGCCCTGTGGTTCTTCTCCGGCGCCGGCCTGCTGGCGGGGGAGTGGCTGGACAGCCGCCCCGACTGGCTGCGTTGTGTCGCCCTGACCTACCCCCTGCTCGCCACCCCGCCCGGTGTCGAAGAACTGGTTAATGCCGCCGAAGTGATCGGCAAACACAAGGATCTGCCGGTACTGCTGACCCGAGCCGGACTCGAGCACGAGGAGCTCGCCGGTCCGGTCGCGGAGTTCGTCTCCGCCGGTGGCACCGCGCTGGACATCATCGACGTACCGAAAGGGCACCACGGGTTCGACATGCTCGACCACACCGAAGAATCACGCGCCGCCGTCACCAAGGCTCTGGACTGGGCGATCGCCCACCTGGGCGAGGAGCCGGACGGCCAGGACAAACTCCTCGTTCCCCCTCCACCGGCCAAATCCTCCACCCGGCGTACGACGTCCGCAGCCAAGCCCGCTGTGGCGGTGAAGCAGACCAAGGCACCCGCCGAGCCCGCCAGCCGGCCGGTGCCCGCCACTCCTGCAGCTCCTACGGCTCGCCCAACTCCTACGGCTCCTACAGCTCCTGCCGACCCCACTCCCACTCCTGCCGTCGCTCCGGCGGCGACGCCGCTCGCCACCGTCGCGGCCGCCACGGTCGCGGCTGCCACCACAGACACCCCGGCCTCCCGTGCGGTCGCCCGGGAGCACTCGGCGTACGCCGCGCACGATCTGGAGGGGTTCCTGGCGATGTACTCGCCGACCGCCCGGATCGTGCTGGCCGACGGCACGGAGCTGAAGGGCCGCCGGTTCCTGCGTGAGTACTACCGGCCACGCTTCGACGCCGGCCGGTGCAAGACCGAGGTCGTGCAGAAGTTGATGCTCGGCGAGTGGGTGGTCGAGCACATCCAGGCCTTCGACACCGGCGAGCCGACCCCGATGATCGCCGTCTACCGCGTCACCGACGGATTGATCGCCGAAGTCCAGTTCCGTGTCTGAGGAAGACCCCATCGATCACCTGGCCGAGTTCGAGCGGACGGCCGCGGAGTTCGCGGCCGTTCTCGATCGCGTCGACCCATCCACGGCGGTGCCCGGCTGCCCCGGCTGGACCGTGGCCGACCTGGCCCTGCACATCGGTTCCGGCCAGCGCTGGGCCGCTTCCATCCTGCTCAGCGGCACCGGCCAGCGGGTCCCCGAAGTCCTGCGTACGACGATCTCGTGGGCCGACTGGTATGGCGGCACGACCGCTGCACTGGCAGCCGCGATCCGGGCCGTCGACCCGGACGAGCCGTGCTGGAACTTCGCACCGGTGGAACAGCGCGCCGGATTCTGGTCCCGTCGGCGCCTGCATGAGACGGTGATCCACCTCGTGGACGCCGTCCAGGCCGAGGCCGGTCCGGATCAACGGTCGGCCAGTGGTCTTACCGTCGTACCTGCGGAGGTCGCGGCCGACGGGGTCGACGAGGTGTTCGGGGTGTTCCTGCCCCGGATGCTGGCCCGCGGGTTCGCGCCGGCGGTCACCCGGCAGGTCGGCGTACGGGCCACCGACACCGGTGACGAATGGACGCTCACGCCTGTGGCAGAAGGGGATCGACCGCAGGTCGAGCGCGGCAAAGCGACCGGTGAAGCCGTCGTCTCGGGGACGGCGGCCGAGCTCGATCTCTGTCTCTGGAAACGCTTGCCCGGCAGCGTTCTGACGGTCGAGGGAGACCCTGCGGTGGCAGCCGCTTTCCTGGCCGGCACAGTCACGCCGTAGACCCTGTAGACTGACTCTGCGGAAGCACCTCAGCGGCGAGCGGTTACTCATTTTGACCGTGCTTGAGGCAGCCGCTAGTCTTAACGATCGTGCCCGGGTCATCCTGGGCCGTCATGCGTGCCCCTCGGTCGTTCGGGTCTGCGCGCGTGGCACGGGACACCTGCCGACAAGCTGGAAGATTACGGCTTCGGTACGCCCGTGCGCACGCGACACACCCGACCGCGGGGGTCAGGCAACAGCAGCAGCAGAAGAAAGCCGGACGACAGAAAGAGACCTACGCGGTGCCCACCATTCAGCAGCTGGTCCGCAAGGGCCGCCAGGACAAGGTGTCCAAGAACAAGACGCCCGCCCTGAAGGGTTCCCCTCAGCGTCGCGGTGTGTGCACGCGCGTTTACACCACCACGCCGAAGAAGCCGAACTCGGCTCTTCGCAAGGTTGCGCGTGTCCGCCTGACCAGCGGCATCGAGGTCACCGCGTACATTCCCGGCGTCGGCCACAACCTGCAGGAGCACTCGATCGTGCTCGTGCGTGGCGGTCGTGTGAAGGACCTTCCGGGTGTCCGGTACAAGATCATCCGCGGGTCGCTCGACACCCAGGGTGTGAAGAACCGCAAGCAGGCCCGCAGCCGTTACGGCGCGAAGAAGGAGAAGAGCTAATGCCGCGCAAGGGCCCGGCCCCGAAGCGCCCGGTCATCATCGACCCGGTCTACAGTTCGCCGCTCGTCACCCAGTTGATCTCCAAGATCCTGGTCGACGGCAAGAAGCAGATCGCGCAGAGCATCGTCTACACCGCGCTCGAGGGCACCCGCACCAAGACCGGCACCGACCCGGTCATCACCCTCAAGCGTGCGCTGGACAACGTGAAGCCGAGCATCGAGGTGAAGAGCCGCCGGGTCGGTGGCGCCACCTACCAGGTGCCGATCGAGGTCAAGCCGGGCCGCTCCACCACCCTGGCGCTGCGCTGGCTGACGACGTACTCCCGCGCCCGTCGCGAGAAGACCATGTCCGAGCGCCTGATGAACGAGATCCTGGACGCGTCGAACGGTCTGGGTGCCTCGGTCAAGCGCCGCGAGGACACGCACAAGATGGCCGAAGCCAACAAGGCTTTCGCCCACTACCGCTGGTGATCCGGGGTCCGATCCGGACCCCAGCGTTCACCCCTTTGACGCAGTACAGAATCGAGAGGTAGACCACCGAGGTGGCCGTACAAATCACCACCGACCTGGCCAAGGTCCGCAACATCGGGATCATGGCTCACATCGACGCCGGCAAGACGACGACGACCGAGCGGATCCTCTTCTACACCGGTATCACTTACAAGATCGGTGAGGTCCACGAGGGCGCCGCCACGATGGACTGGATGGAGCAGGAGCAGGAGCGCGGCATCACCATCACGTCCGCCGCGACGACCTGCATCTGGAAAGACCACACCATCAACATCATCGACACCCCGGGCCACGTCGACTTCACCGTCGAGGTGGAGCGCTCGCTGCGCGTGCTCGACGGTGCCGTCGCGGTGTTCGACGGTGTCGCCGGCGTGGAGCCGCAGTCGGAGACCGTCTGGCGTCAGGCGGACCGGTACGGCGTACCGCGGATCTGCTTCGTCAACAAGTTGGACCGGACCGGTGCGGAGTTCATGCGCTGCGTCGACATGATCAAGGACCGCCTCGCCGCGGTGCCGCTGGTCATGCAGCTGCCGATCGGGGCCGAGGCCGACTTCATCGGCGTCGTCGACCTGATCGGGATGCGCGCGCTGACCTGGCGCGGCGAGACCAAGATCGGTGAGGACTACACGATCGAGGAGATCCCGGCCAGCCACACCGACCTGGCCGCCGAGTGGCGCGACAAGCTGATCGAGACCGTGGCCGAGGCCGACGACGAGATCATGGAGCTGTACCTGGAGGGCGAGGAGCCGACCCAGGAGCAGCTGGTCGCCGCCGTCCGCCGGGCCACCCTGGCCAGCAAGCTGACCCCGGTGCTGACCGGTACGGCGTTCAAGAACAAGGGCGTCCAGCCGCTGCTCGACGCGGTCAACGCCTACCTGCCGAGCCCGATCGACGTCCCGGCCATCGAGGGCCACGACGTCAAGGACGCGGAGAAGGTCGTCCTGCGCAAGCCGGACGACAGCGAGCCGTTCTCGGCGCTGGCGTTCAAGATCGCGGCCGACCCGCACCTGGGCAAGCTGACCTTCATCCGGGTCTACTCGGGCAAGCTCGAGACCGGTACGCAGGTGCTGAACCCGACCAAGGGCCGCAAGGAGCGGATCGGCAAGATCTACCGGATGCACGCGAACAAGCGTGAGGAGATCGCGTCGATCGGCGCCGGCCACATCGTCGCCGTGATGGGTCTGAAGGACACCACCACCGGTGAGACGCTGGCCGACGCGGCGCACCCGGTCGTGCTGGAGTCGATGCAGTTCCCGGCCCCGGTCATCTCGGTCGCCATCGAGCCCAAGTCGAAGAGCGACCAGGAGAAGCTGGGTGTCGCGATCCAGCGGCTGGCCGAGGAGGACCCGACCTTCCAGGTCCGGACCGACGAGGACACCGGCCAGACCATCATCGCCGGCATGGGCGAGCTGCACCTCGAGGTGCTGGTCGACCGGATGAAGCGTGAGTTCCGGGTCGAGGCGAACGTCGGCAAGCCGCAGGTCGCCTACCGCGAGACGATCAAGAAGAAGGTCGAGAAGGTCGACTACACGCACAAGAAGCAGACCGGTGGTTCGGGTCAGTTCGCGCGTGTGATCATCAACATCGAGCCGACTTCGGTCGAGGCGGGTGGCGAGGGCGGCTACGAGTTCGTCAACGCCGTCACCGGTGGCCGGATCCCGCGGGAGTACATCCCGTCGGTCGACGAGGGTGCCCAGGAAGCGATGGAGTTCGGCGTCCTGGCCGGCTACCCGATGGTGGACGTCAAGGTGACGCTGACAGACGGCGCCTACCACGACGTCGACTCCTCCGAGCTCGCGTTCAAGATCGCCGGTTCGATGGCCTTCAAGGATGCCGCCCGCCGGGCGACTCCGGTCATCCTGGAGCCGATGTTCGCGGTCGAGGTCACCACCCCTGAGGACTACATGGGTGAAGTGATCGGCGACCTCAACTCCCGCCGTGGCCAGATCCAGTCGATGGACGAGGGTCCTGGTGGCAGCCGGGTCGTGAAGGCCCTGGTGCCGCTGTCGGAGATGTTCGGGTATGTCGGTGACCTGCGTTCCAAGACGCAGGGACGCGCGTCCTACTCGATGCAGTTCGATTCCTACGCCGAGGTTCCGAAGAACGTGGCGGAAGAGATCATCAAGAAGGCCCGGGGCGAGTAGTCTCTCGCTCCTGACCAACACCCCCAAAGCGCGTCGGCGTACGGCGTAGTCAACATTTATCTAGGAGGGCCCCAGTGGCGAAGGCGAAGTTCGAGCGGACTAAGCCGCACGTCAACATCGGCACCATCGGTCACATCGACCACGGTAAGACCACTCTTACCGCGGCGATCACCAAGGTGCTGCACGACAAGTACCCGAACCTCAACGAGGCGTCGGCCTTCGATCAGATCGACAAGGCGCCCGAAGAGCGTCAGCGCGGTATCACCATCTCCATCGCGCACGTCGAGTACCAGACCGAGGCCCGGCACTACGCCCACGTTGACTGCCCGGGTCACGCGGACTACATCAAGAACATGATCACCGGTGCGGCCCAGATGGACGGTGCGATCCTGGTCGTCGCCGCCACCGACGGCCCGATGCCGCAGACGCGTGAGCACGTGCTGCTCGCCCGTCAGGTCGGCGTGCCGGCGATGGTCGTCGCGCTGAACAAGTGCGACATGGTCGACGACGAGGAGATCCTGGAGCTCGTCGAGCTCGAGGTCCGCGAACTGCTCTCGGAGCAGGAGTTCGACGGCGACAACGCGCCGATCGTCCGGGTCGCCGCTCACCCGGCGCTGCAGGGCGACGCCAAGTGGGGCGAGTCGATCATCGAGCTGATGGACGCGGTCGACTCCTACATCCCGCAGCCGGAGCGCGAGGTCGACAAGCCGTTCCTGATGCCGGTGGAGGACGTCTTCACCATCACCGGTCGTGGCACGGTCATCACCGGCCGGATCGAGCGCGGTGTCGTCAAGATCAACGAGACCGTCGACATCGTCGGCATCCGTCCGGAGAAGCAGACCACCACGGTCACCGGTATCGAGATGTTCCGCAAGCTGCTGGACGAGGGCCAGGCCGGTGAGAACGTCGGTCTGCTGCTTCGTGGCACCAAGCGCGAGGACGTCGAGCGCGGCATGGTCGTCATCAAGCCGGGCACCACGACCCCGCACACCAACTTCGACGCGTCGGTCTACATCCTGTCGAAGGAGGAGGGCGGCCGTCACACGCCGTTCTTCCAGAACTACCGGCCTCAGTTCTACTTCCGCACCACGGACGTCACCGGCGTCGTCACGCTGCCCGAGGGCACCGAGATGGTCATGCCGGGCGACAACACCGACATGTCGGTCGAGCTGATCCAGCCGATCGCCATGGAAGAGGGTCTGAAGTTCGCGATCCGCGAAGGTGGCCGCACCGTCGGCGCCGGCCGGGTCACCAAGATCATCAAGTGATCACACGAGGTCCGCGAGGGCTCGCAACCCTGAGCCCCCGCGGACCTCTGCTTTGCGCCTGATCCGGCGCTCAGGTGGGCCGGATCAGGCGTGAGGCCACCCGATTGGCGTTTCGATGCCGATCTAGGGCACAATATTCAGGTTGCTCAGGCGAGGCCGCCGGGGCGCGCCCCAGACCATCTGGTCTGGCTGGTGCGCCGGACCGGAGACCATGCCGAGGTTCCGGTCCGAGACCGGGCCCCGATCACCATTCCAGGTCGATGAAGCGGTGAGTCGCGCGCGTTCCGCGTCCGCGACACACCCGACCTCGGGGGTCGGAGCAACGCAACGAAGACGATAGAGAAGGACGAAGCGAAGCGATGGCGGGACAAAAGATCCGCATCCGGCTGAAGGCCTACGACCACGAGGTCATCGACAGTTCGGCGCGCAAGATTGTCGACACGGTGACGCGTACTGGTGCGAAGGTTGCTGGCCCGGTGCCGTTGCCGACGGAAAAGAACGTGTTCTGCGTCATCCGCTCGCCGCACAAGTACAAGGACAGCCGCGAGCACTTCGAGATGCGCACCCACAAGCGGCTCATCGACATCATCGACCCCACGCCGAAGACCGTCGACTCGCTGATGCGGCTCGACCTGCCGGCCGGTGTCGACATCGAGATCAAGCTCTGAGGGACGCGAACAACCAATGAGCAAGCTAAAGAACACGCGCGGTCTGCTGGGCACCAAGCTCGGCATGACCCAGACCTGGGACGAGAACAACCGCGTCGTCCCCGTGACCGTGATCCAGGCCGGCCCGTGCGTCGTGACCGAGGTTCGCACCTCGGACAGCCACGGGTACGACGGCGTCCAGATCGCGTTCGGCGACATCGACCCCCGCAAGGTGAACAGCCCCATGCGCGGCCACTTCGACAAGGCCGGGGTGACGCCGCGGCGCCACCTGCTGGAGCTGCGTACCGCCGACGCGAGCGAGTACACGCTGGGCCAGGAGATCAAGGCCGAGGCGTTCGCCGCTGGTGAGCTGGTCGACGTCTCCGCCACCAGCAAGGGCAAGGGCTTCGCCGGTGTGATGAAGCGGCACGGCTTCCACGGCCTCCGCGCCACCCACGGTGTGCACAAGAAGCACCGCTCGCCGGGTTCGATCGGCGGCTGCGCCACCCCGGGCCGGGTCTTCAAGGGCCTGCGGATGGCCGGCCGGATGGGCAACGAGAACGTCACCACGCAGAACGTGTCGGTCCACGCGATCGACACCGAGCGCGGCCTGATCCTGCTCAAGGGCGCCGTCCCCGGTCCGAAGGGCGGCCTCGTGCTGATCCGCAACGCCGCGAAGGGAGCTGCCAAGTGAGCACCGTCGACGTCGTCGTCGTGAAGGGCGACAAGGTCAGCAAGAAGGGCTCCGCCGAGCTTCCGGCCGAGCTGTTCGACGTCCAGGTCAACATTCCGTTGATCCACCAGGTCGTGGTGGCCCAGCTGGCCGCGGCCCGTCAGGGCACGCACAAGGTCAAGCGCCGGGGCGAGGTGTCCGGTGGTGGCGCCAAGCCGTACCGCCAGAAGGGCACCGGTCGCGCCCGGCAGGGTTCGATCCGCGCGCCGCAGTTCACCGGCGGTGGCGTGGTCCACGGCCCGACGCCGCGCGACTACAGCCAGCGGACCCCGAAGAAGATGATCGCCGCCGCGCTCCGCGGTGCGCTCTCGGACCGGGCCCGCGACGGCCAGGTGTTCGTGGTCGAGAAGTTCATCGACGGTGACAAGCCGTCGACCAAGACCGCGCTCAAGGTGCTGTCCGAGGTGACCGACCCGGGTAAGGCCCTGGTCGTCGTCGAGCGCGCCGACGAGCTCAGCTGGCTGAGCCTGCGCAACGTGCAGCACGTGCATCTGATCGCCGCCGACCAGTTGAACGCGTACGACGTACTGGTCAGCGACGCGGTCGTGTTCACCCAGAGTGCGCTCGAGGCGTTCGTCGCCGGCGCGCCGAAGGGCAAGTCCGTGAAGGCTGTCGCGACGTCGACCGAAGCCGAGGAGGTAGAAGCATGAGCCACGGAGTCAACAAGGATCCGCGCGACGTGCTGCTGCGGCCGGTCGTGAGCGAGAAGAGCTACGGCCTGCTGGACGAGCAGAAGTACACGTTCGAGGTCGAGCCGAGCGCCAACAAGACCGAGATCAAGCTCGCGGTCGAGAAGGTGTTCAAGGTCAAGGTCAGCGACGTCAACACCATCAACCGCAAGGGCAAGCGCCGCCGGACCCGGTCCGGCTGGGGCAAGCGCCCGGACACCAAGCGGGCGATCGTGACCCTCAAGGGTGACGACCGCATCGACATCTTCGGAGGCCAGTCGTAATGGGTATCCGCAAATACAAGCCGACGACGCCGGGCCGCCGTGGCTCGAGCGTGGCCGACTTCGTCGAGCTCACCCGTTCGACCCCGGAGAAGTCGCTGCTGCGTCCGCTCCCGAAGAAGGGCGGCCGGAACAACTCCGGCAAGATCACCACCCGGCACCAGGGCGGCGGTCACAAGCGGGCGTACCGGCTGATCGACTTCAAGCGGTACGACAAGGACGGCGTCCCGGCGAAGGTGGCCGAGATCGAGTACGACCCGAACCGCACCGCGCGGATCGCGCTGCTGCACTACGTCGACGGCGAGAAGCGCTACATCCTCGCGCCGGCGAACCTGAAGCAGGGCACGATCGTCGAGAACGGCCCGGCCGCCGACATCAAGGTCGGCAACAACCTGCCGCTGCGCAACATCCCGGTCGGCTCCACGGTGCACGCCGTCGAGCTGCGCCCGGGTGGCGGCGCCAAGATGGGCCGCTCGGCCGGTGCCAGCATTCAGCTGGTCGCGAAGGAGGGCCGGATGGCCACCCTGCGGATGCCGTCCGGCGAGGTCCGGATGGTCGACGTGCGCTGCCGCGCCACCCTCGGTGAGGTCGGCAACGGCGAGCAGTCGAACATCAACTGGGGCAAGGCGGGCCGGATGCGCTGGAAGGGCAAGCGCCCGACCGTTCGCGGTGTCGCGATGAACCCGGTCGACCACCCGCACGGTGGTGGTGAGGGCAAGACCTCGGGTGGACGCCACCCGGTGTCCCCGTGGGGCAAGCCTGAGGGGCGTACCCGCACCCGCAAGGAAAGCGACCGCATGATCGTCCGGCGCCGCAAGGCCGGCAAGAAGCGCTGATAGGAGCCGGCCAGATGCCACGCAGTCTGAAGAAGGGCCCGTTCGTCGACCACCACCTGATGAAGAAGGTGGAGGTGCAGAACGAGAAGGGCACCAAGAACGTCATCAAGACCTGGTCCCGCCGATCGATGATCGTGCCGGACATGATCGGTCACACGCTGGCGGTGCACGACGGCCGCAAGCACGTGCCCGTGTTCGTGACGGATGCGATGGTCGGGCACAAGCTCGGCGAGTTCGCTCCGACCCGGACGTTCAAGGGTCACGAGAAGGACGACCGGAAGTCACGGCGTCGCTGACCCCTGGTCAGTGACGAAGCGAAAGCAACCTACGGAGAGATTCGAACATCATGAGCGTTCAAGAGCGTAGGGCGATCAGCGCCCGTCGCGAGAGCCTGCTGGGCGACGAGCCCGGGGCCTTCGCGGTCGCGCGCTTCGTCCGCGTGACGCCGATGAAGGCGCGCCGCGTGGTCGACCTGGTGCGCGGTCTGGGCGTCGACGACGCACTCGCCACTCTGAAGTTCGCCCCGCAGGCCGCTGCCGCGACCGTGTACAAGGTCGTCGACAGCGCTGCGGCGAACGCCGAGGGCACCGAGCACCTGAGCCGGGCCGACCTGGTCGTGGCGAAGGCCTTCGTGGACGAGGGTCCGACGCTGAAGCGTCACCGCCCGCGTGCACAGGGCCGGGCCACCCGGATCGACAAGCGGACCAGCCACATCACCGTCGTGGTCGCGCCGCGGGTCGAGGAAGAGCCGCCGGCCGAGGCCAAGAAGGCGGACACCAAGAAGGCTGCCAAGAAGGCTCCGGCCAAGAAGGCCGCGGCTGAGAAGGCCACCGCCGACAAGGCGCCGGCCAAGAAGGCCACCGCCAAGAAGTCGGCTGCCAAGAAGGCCACCGCTGAGAAGAAGGAGTCCTGACTGTGGGACAGAAGGTAAACCCGCACGGGTTCCGTCTCGGCATCAGCACCGATCACAAGAGCCGCTGGTACGCCGACAAGCTGTACAAGGACTACGTGGGCGAGGACGTCAAGATCCGCCGCCTGCTGAGCAAGGGCATGGAGCGCGCCGGTATCTCCCGCGTGGAGATCGAGCGCACCCGTGACCGCGTCCGCGTCGACATCCACACCGCCCGTCCGGGCATCGTCATCGGTCGCCGCGGCGCCGAGGCGGACCGGATCCGGGGCAGCCTGGAGGAGCTCACCGGCAAGCAGGTGCAGCTGAACATCCTCGAGGTGAAGAACGCCGAGGTCGACGCCCAGCTGGTCGCGCAGGGCGTGGCCGAGCAGCTGTCCGGCCGCGTGGCGTTCCGCCGCGCGATGCGCAAGGCGATGCAGACCACCATGCGTGGCGGCGCCCTGGGCATCCGGATCCAGTGCTCCGGCCGGCTCGGTGGCGCGGAGATGTCGCGGTCGGAGTTCTACCGTGAGGGCCGGGTGCCGCTGCACACGCTCCGCGCGGACATCGACTACGGCTTCTACGAGGCCCGCACGACCTTCGGCCGGATCGGCGTGAAGGTCTGGATCTACAAGGGTGACGTGGCCGGCTCGCGCGCCGAGCGGGAGGCGCAGGCCGCCGCCCGGGCCGCGACCCAGCAGCGCCGTCCGGCTCGCCGCGACGACCGCGGTGGCCGCAGTGACCGCGGCGACCGGGGTGGCCGTGGTGGCGACCGCCGGGACGACCGTCGGGAGCAGCGCAACGCGGCCCCGGCTGCCGAGGCGCCCGCTGCGGCCGACAAGCCCGCCGAGACGACCGGAACGGAGAGCTGAACAATGCTCATCCCCCGCAAGGTCAAGCACCGCAAGCAGCACCACCCGAAGCGCTCCGGCGCTGCCAAGGGTGGTACCACGCTGGCCTTCGGTGACTTCGGCATCCAGGCGCTGGAGAGCCACTACGTCACCAACCGGCAGATCGAGTCCGCGCGTATCGCGATGACCCGGCACATCAAGCGTGGCGGCAAGGTGTGGATCAACATCTACCCCGACCGCCCGCTGACCAAGAAGCCGGCCGAGACCCGGATGGGTTCCGGTAAGGGTTCGCCGGAGTGGTGGATCGCCAACGTCAAGGCCGGTCGCGTGATGTTCGAGCTGTCCGGCGTACCGGAGGACATCGCTCGCGAGGCCATGCGCCGCGCGATCCACAAGTTGCCGATGAAGTGCCGCTTCATCACCCGAGAGGCAGGTGAGAACTGATGGCTACGACCGTAACCGCCGCAGAGCTGCGGAACCTGGGTCGGGACGAGCTGCTGGCGAAGCTCAGTGAAGCCAAGGAGGAGCTGTTCAACCTCCGGTTCCAGGCTGCCACGGGTCAGCTGGAGTCCCACGGCCGGCTGCGCGCCGTCCGCAAGGACATCGCCCGCATCTACACGGTGCTGACCGAGCGCGCGCTCGGCATCACCGAAGAGGTCGACGCCGCGCCCGCCGCGGCCGAGGACGCCGTCGAGGCTGACGACGCCGAGACCGCGGACGACAGCGAGAAGGCCGGGAGCAAGGCATGACCGAGAACGCAGCGAAGGACGACACCGTGAGCACGACCCCGCAGGCGCGAGGCCGCCGGAAGACCCGTGAGGGCCTGGTGCTGAGCGACAAGATGGACAAGACCGTCACCGTCGAGGTCGAGGACAGGGTCAAGCACGCTCTGTACGGCAAGGTCATCCGGCGCACCAGCAAGCTCAAGGCGCACGACGAGCAGAACGCCGCCGGTATCGGCGACCGCGTCCTCCTGATGGAGACCCGGCCGCTGTCGGCGACCAAGCGCTGGCGCGTCGTCGAGATCCTCGAGAAGGCCAAGTAGTTCCGGGCCCAGGGCTTCGGCACTGACCGGCAACCAATCGAAATTATTCGTTCCGCAAGGCTCACGTGAGTGAGAACCAGCGAGACAACCAGGAGATCAACAGATGATCCAGCAGGAGTCGCGACTGAAGGTCGCCGACAACACGGGTGCGAAGGAGATCCTTTGCATCCGCGTGCTCGGTGGCTCCGGTCGGCGCTACGCCGGTGTCGGTGACACGATCGTCGCCACCGTCAAGGACGCGATCCCCGGCGGTGGTGTGAAGAAGGGTGACGTCGTCAAGGCGGTCGTCGTGCGGACCGTGAAGGAGCGCCGGCGTCCGGACGGCTCCTACATCCGGTTCGACGAGAACGCCGCGGTGATCCTGAAGGCCGACGGCGAGCCGCGTGGTACCCGCATCTTCGGGCCGGTCGGCCGGGAGCTGCGCGAGAAGCGCTTCATGAAGATCATCTCGCTCGCCCCGGAGGTGCTCTGAGATGGCACAGAACAAGCTGCACGTGAAGAAGGGTGACCTCGTCCGCGTGGTCGCCGGCAAGTCCAAGGGCCTCGAGGGCAAGATCATCCAGGTCTTCCCCGACGACGAGAAGATCATCGTCGAGGGCGTCAACCGGGTGAAGAAGCACACCAAGGTGCAGCAGGCCCAGCGCGGCGGCACCACCGGTGGCATCGTCACCCAGGAAGCCCCGATCCACGTCTCCAACGTGATGCTTCTGGTCGAGGTCGAGCAGGACGGCAAGAAGCAGAAGGTGACCACCCGCGTCGGCTACAACCGCGTCGAGGTGCAGAAGCGGCGCCCCGACGGCTCGACGTACACCGGTTTCCGGAGCGTCCGGATCGCGCGGCGTACCGGCGAGGAGATCTGATGAGTGCGACAGCGACCGAGACCACCAAGGTCCAGCCGCGGCTGAAGACGAAGTACCGCGAGGAGATCGTCGGCAAGCTGCAGGAGCAGTTCCAGTTCGAGAACGTCATGCAGGTGCCCGGCCTCACCAAGATCGTGGTGAACATGGGTGTCGGCGAGGCGGCTCGCGACTCGAAGCTGATCGACGGCGCGGTGAAGGACCTGGCCGCGATCACCGGCCAGAAGCCGCAGGTGACCAAGGCCCGTAAGTCGATCGCGCAGTTCAAGCTGCGCGAGGGTATGCCGATCGGCGCGCACGTGACGCTGCGCGGCGACCGGATGTGGGAGTTCCTGGACCGGCTGCTGGCGCTCGCGCTGCCCCGGATCCGCGACTTCCGCGGTCTGTCGCCGAAGCAGTTCGACGGCACCGGGAACTACACCTTCGGTCTGACCGAGCAGGTCATGTTCCACGAGATCAACCAGGACCGGATCGATCGCGTCCGGGGCATGGACATCACCGTGGTGACCACCGCGAAGAACGACGACGAGGGCCGGGCCCTGCTGCGGCAGCTCGGTTTCCCGTTCAAGGAGAACTGACGTGGCGAAGACAGCACTCAAGGTCAAGCAGGCCCGGAAGCCGAAGTTCGCGGTGCGCGGTTACACCCGCTGCCAGCGTTGCGGCCGGCCGAAGGCGGTCTTCCGCAAGTTCGGCCTGTGCCGGATCTGCCTGCGGGAGATGGCGCACCGGGGCGAGCTGCCCGGTGTGACCAAGTCCAGCTGGTGACCGTCTCCACCTCCGATCTTTTCTCCACTCACCATCTAGTCACCGTAGGTCGCCGGCCGGCGAAACCACGGCGGGAAAGAGGCCCCAGGCCATGACGATGACCGACCCGATCGCAGACATGCTGACGCGTCTGCGCAACGCCAACCAGGCGTACCACGAGTCGACCTCGATGCCGTACAGCAAGATCAAGCAGGGCATCGCCGACATCCTCCAGCAGGAGGGCTACATCTCCTCCTACAAGGTGGAGGACCCCAAGGAGGGGGCCGTCGGCAAGACCCTGATCGTCGACCTCAAGTTCGGCCCCAGCCGGGAGCGCTCCATCGCGGGCGTCCGGCGGATCAGCAAGCCGGGCCTGCGGGTCTACGCGAAGTCGACCAATCTGCCCAAGGTTCTCGGTGGCCTGGGCGTCGCGATCATCTCGACGTCCCAGGGGCTCCTGACCGACCGGCAGGCCAAGAACAAGGGCGTCGGCGGGGAAGTCCTCGCCTACGTCTGGTGACGAAGAACCGGAAGGAGGACCACTAATGTCTCGCATCGGTAAGCTCCCGATCACGGTCCCGTCCGGCGTCGACGTCACGATCGACGGCCAGACGGTCACCGTGAAGGGTCCCAAGGGTCAGCTCTCCCACGTCGTGGCTGAGCCCATCGTGGTCAACCGGGACGAGGACGGCACGATCGCCGTCGTCCGCCCGGACGACCAGCGCAAGAGCAAGGAACTGCACGGCCTGTCCCGCACCCTGATCGCCAACCTGGTGACCGGCGTGACGGACGGCTACGAGAAGAAGCTCGAGATCGTCGGCGTCGGCTACCGCGTCCTGTCCAAGGGCCCGGGCACGCTGGAGTTCTCGCTCGGCTACAGCCACACCATCACGGTGGAGGCGCCGGACGGCATCACCTTCGCGGTGGAGACGCCGACCAAGTTCTCGGTGCAGGGAATCGACAAGCAGTCCGTCGGCGAGGTTGCCGCCAACATCCGCAAGCTGCGCAAGCCCGAGCCGTACAAGGGCAAGGGTGTGCGGTACGCCGGCGAGCAGGTGCGCCGCAAGGTCGGAAAGGCTGGTAAGTAACCATGGCGATCGGACTGCGTCCGCACAAGCACTCCGCCAAGAAGACGGCGTCGCGACTGCGTCGCCAGATCCGGGTCCGGAAGAAGATCAACGGCACGGCCGACCGGCCGCGGCTGGTGGTCACCAAGTCGTCGAAGCACCTGTTCGTACAGGTCATCGACGACGTGGCCGGCAAGACGCTGGCGTCCGCCTCCACCATGGAGGCCGACCTGCGTGGCGCGGAGGCGAACAAGACGGACAAGGCCAAGACGGTCGGCGGCCTGATCGCCGACCGCGCGAAGGCTGCCGGCATCGACTCGGTCGTCTTCGACCGGGCCGGGAACAAGTACCACGGCCGTATCGCGGCCCTGGCCGACGCCGCCCGCGAGGGCGGCCTCGGGTTCTGACATGGCGACACAAAACACAGGAAGAGGTAGTTCGAAATGAGCGGAGGCCAGCAGCGTCGCGGAGGCGGCGCCGGTGGTGAGCGCCGTGGTCGCGACGGTGGTCGCGGTCAGGCAGCTGACAAGACCGCCTACATCGAGCGCGTGGTAGCCATCAACCGTGTCGCCAAGGTCGTGAAGGGTGGTCGTCGCTTCAGCTTCACCGCCCTCGTGGTCGTCGGCGACGGTGAAGGCACCGTCGGTGTGGGTTACGGCAAGGCCAAGGAGGTGCCCGCGGCGATCGCCAAGGGTGTCGAGGAGGCCAAGAAGGCATTCTTCAAGGTGCCGAGGATCCAGGGCACCATCCCGCACCCGGTCCAGGGTGAGAAGGCCGCAGGCGTTGTGATGCTGCGTCCGGCTGCTCCTGGTACCGGTGTGATCGCGGGTGGCTCGGCGCGCGCCGTACTGGAGTGCGCGGGGATCCACGACATCCTCAGCAAGTCGCTGGGTTCGTCCAACGCCATCAACGTGGTTCACGCCACCGTCGAGGCGCTGCGCAGCCTGGAGACCCCGGAGGCCGTGGCCGCGCGCCGTGGTCTGCCGGTGGAGCACGTCGCCCCGGCGGCGCTGCTGAAGGCGCGGGCGGAGGTGTCGTCCTGATGGCTCGCCTGAAGGTGACGCAGACCCGTTCCGGCATCGGTGGCAAGCAGAACCAGCGCGACACCCTGCGGACCCTCGGCGTGAAGCGGATCGGCGATGTCGCCGTTCACGACGACCGTCCGGAGATCCGCGGGATGGTGCGCACGGTTCGCCACCTCATCACCGTCGAAGAGGTTGACTGACATGGCGCTCAAGGTTCACCACCTGCGTCCGGCGCCCGGCGCCAAGACCGCCAAGACCCGCGTGGGTCGTGGTGAGGGCAGCAAGGGCAAGACCGCCGGTCGCGGTACCAAGGGCAGCAAGGCCCGCAACAACATCCCCGAGTGGTTCGAGGGTGGCCAGATGCCGCTGCACATGCGGCTTCCGAAGCTGAAGGGCTTCAAGAGCAGGAACCGGGTGGAGTTCCAGGTCGTTAACCTGGACAAGCTCGGACAACTGTTCCCCGAAGGTGGCGAGGTCGGCGTGACCGACCTGGTCGCCAAGGGCGCGGTACGCAGCGGTCAGCCGGTGAAGGTGCTGGGTGACGGCGAGCTGACCGTGGCACTGCAGGTTTCGGTGCACAAGTTCTCCAAGTCCGCCCAGGAGAAGATCCAGGCGGCCGGGGGGACCACCACCGAGGTGTGATGTCCAGGGCTCGTGCGAGCCGGCGCTTGATATCGTGCGCTGGAGTTCGGACGAGCCCTGGTTCGTCTCTTGCCAAGCTGCTTTGCTAGGCCCCTGCCCTGACCGGGCAGAGGAAACATGTGGGAGGACAGGGTGTTAGGCGCCTTTGCCAACGCGTTCAAGACTCCGGACCTGCGCCGGAAGATCTTGTTCGTGCTCTTCATCGTCGTGATCTTCCGGATCGGTTCGGTCGTTCCGGCGCCAGGTGTCAACGTCAAGTCGCTGGACACCTGTCTCAAGCTCGCACAGGGCGGCGCCAACGCGAACCTCTACAACCTGATCAACCTGTTCTCCGGCGGTGCGCTGCTGCAGCTCGCGATCTTCGCGCTCGGCATCATGCCCTACATCACCGCCAGCATCATTCTGCAGCTGCTCACCGTGGTCATCCCGCGGTTGGAGTCGCTGAAGAAGGAGGGCCAGGCAGGACAGGCCAAGATCACCCAGTACACCCGGTTCCTGACCGTCGGGCTGGCGGTCCTGCAGGCCACCGCGTTCGTCGCGCTGGCGCGGACCCCGGGCCGGCTGTTCCAGGGCTGCCAGGAGCCGCTGCTGCACAACGACAGCTGGTTCCCGGTGGTCGTGATGGTGCTGACCATGACGGCCGGTACGGGCGTCGTGATGTGGCTCGGCGAGCTGATCACCGACCGCGGTGTCGGTAACGGTATGTCGATCCTGATCTTCACCCAGATCGTCGCCACCTTCCCCTCCCAGCTGTGGAGCATCCGCAAGGAGAAGGGCCTGCCCACCTTCGTGGTGGTGCTGGCGATCGGTCTCGTGATCATGGCCGCGGTCATCTTCATCGAGCAGGCGCAGCGCCGGATCCCGGTCCAGTACGCCAAGCGCATGGTCGGCCGCAAGATGTTCGGCGGCACCTCGACGTACATCCCGCTGAAGGTGAACCAGGCCGGCGTCATCCCGGTCATCTTCGCCTCCAGCCTGATCTACCTGCCGGTGCTGGTCAGCCAGTTCCAGCAGGACAAGCCCTGGGCGCAGTGGATCCAGGGCAATCTGGTCAAAGGCGACCACCCGATCTACATGATCTCCTACGTCGCCCTGATCATCTTCTTCACGTACTTCTACGTCTCGATCACCTTCAACCCGAAGGAAGTCGCGGACAACATGAAGAAGTACGGCGGCTTCATCCCCGGAATCCGGGCTGGACGGCCGACCGAGGAGTACCTGGGCTACGTGCTGTCCCGCATCACGCTGCCCGGCGCGCTCTATCTGGCGGTGATCTCGATGATCCCGCTGATCGCGCTGGTGCTCCTGAACGCGAACCAGAACTTCCCGTTCGGTGGTACGTCGATCCTGATCATGGTCGGCGTCGGTCTCGACACGGTGAAGCAGATCGAGTCTCAGTTGCAGCAGCGTAACTACGAAGGGTTCTTGCGCTGATGAGAATGTTGCTGATGGGTCCGCCCGGGGCGGGCAAGGGCACGCAGGCAAAGGTGCTTGCGGAACGCCTGAATATCCCGGCCGTGTCCACCGGCGACATCTTCCGTGCGAACGTCAAGGACGAGACGCCGCTCGGCCTCGAGGCGAAGCGTTACATGGACGCCGGTGACTACGTGCCGGACGAGGTCACCAACGCGATGGTGCGTGACCGGCTGTCCGAGGCGGACGCCGGCGACGGCTTCCTGCTGGACGGGTACCCGCGCACGCTGGCCCAGGTCGGCACGCTGGACGACATCCTGGCCGAGCACGGACACAGGCTGGACGCGGTGGTGGCGCTGGTCGCCGACATCGACGTCCTGGTCGACCGGATGCTGCGCCGGGCCCATGTCGAGGGCCGGGCGGACGACTCCGAAGAGGTCGTCCGGCACCGCCAGGACGTCTACGCCGCCGAGACCAAGCCGCTGCTGCGGGTGTACGCCCAGCGCGGCCTGCTGGTCGAGGTGGACGGCGTGGGCGAGATCGACGAGGTGAGCGAGCGCGTGCTCGCCGCCCTGAAAACCGTCACCGATTAGTAGCCGATTTTCCCCTGACGTCCGAAGAACTGTGGGTTTCGGCCCTCGGATCTTCGGACGTTGTGGATCAGTAGAGGAACAGATGATGTTCAGGGACCGCGGGATCGAGATCAAGACCCGCGAGCAGATCCTTTCCATGCGTGCGGCGGGCCTGGTGGTCGGCCGCACGCTGGAACTGCTCCGCGGCGAGGTCCGGGCCGGTATCACCACCGGTGAGCTGGACGCGATCGCCGAGGACAACATCCGTTCCTCCGGCGCCACCCCGTCGTTCAAGGGCTACCACGGCTTCACCGGCTCGATCTGTGCGTCGGTGAACGACGAGATCGTGCACGGCATCCCCGGTGGCCGGGTGCTGGCCGACGGCGACCTGATCTCGATCGACTGTGGCGCGATCGTGGACGGCTGGCACGGCGACGCGGCGATCACCGTCGCGGTCGGCGAGGTGGAGCCGGAGCTGCTCGAGCTGGCCCGGATCTGCGAGGAATCGATGTGGCGCGGGTTCGCCGCGGCGAAGCTCGGCGGCCGGCTGACCGACATCTCGGCAGCCGTCGAGTCCCACGTCCGGGCCAACTCGTCGTACGGGATCGTCGAGGACTTCGTCGGGCACGGGATCGGTTCGGCGATGCACCAGCCGCCGAACGTGCCGAACTTCGGCAAGCCGGGCCGCGGCCCGAAGCTGGTCGAGGGGCTGGCGCTGGCGGTCGAGCCGATGCTCACTCTCGGCAAGCAGGACAACCACACGCTCGAGGACGACTGGACCGTCGTCACCAACGACGGCAAGGCCGCCGCGCACACCGAGCACACGTTCACGGTGACCCCGCAGGGTCCGTGGGTGCTGACCGCCCTGGACGGCGGCGAGGCCAAGCTGGGTGAGCTCGGCATCCAGTACGGCGCCCTGGCCGACTGAAGCCATTACGGTACGGCCATTACGGTACGGCGGAGTCCGCTGACTCGCCGTACCGATGGACACCCGCGTCCACCCGTCGGGGGACGCCAAGGGCCTGCTGCTGAGGCACACTTGAGCCATGCCTCAGTACCAGCCGTACCAGCGTTTCACCGAAGCTGACCGGGACAAGATCGCCGGCCGGTTGCGGGACGCGTTCGCGGACGGCCGGCTGGACCAGCCCGAGTTCTCCTCCCGCCTCGACCAGCTCTACACCGTGCAGACGTACGGCGAGCTGGAACCGCTGGTGCGTGACCTGCCACCGGTGCGGACCTACCAGACTCCGGCGGTGGTGCAGGACAGCAAGCCGGCTCCGGCACCCGGTGAGTTCCCGGACCGGAAGCGGGACGCGCAACCGCAGCGGCACGGGCTGGCGGCACTCGGCGGCGGCTTCACCGGCGTCGTCGTGATCAACGTGGTGATCTGGTTCGTCATCGGCCTCGCGAACGGTGGGCACTGGCCGCATTTCTGGCCGGTCTGGCTGCTGATCCCCTGGACCCTGTTCGCCCTGAGTAACCTCGGAAAGCGCCGTTGACTGCGGACCAGGTCACCCGTCGCGTCACCGGCCCGCGGTTGCGGCCGGACTGGGGCTGGCAGCTGCGCCAGGGGTCTGCCCTCGTCTACGTGATCTGGTTCGCGGTCGCCGTACCGCTGGGGATCGCCGGACTGCTCCTGGAGCCGCGCTGGGTCGGCTGGATGGTGCTGGCCTGGTTCCTGGTCCTGGTGGGGTTCACAGTCGCTCTGCGGGTCGCTGACAGCCGACGGCGCAAGGCCTGGGGTGATGTCGTCCAGCAGATGGGCTGGCGGACCAGTGCGGACCGGCCGGAGTTGCTGGAGCGCTGGCCGTTCCCGCCGTTCTCGCTGGACCCGAAGGCCGAGGTCTTCGACGTGACCATGGGCCGGCACCGGGGCCGGGAGTTCTCGACCGGACGGTTCCGGCACAAGGTCGGACGGCGCGACCTCGGCTTCGACTTCCTTGAGCTGCAGGTCGATCGGCCGCTGCCGCCGCTGCAGGTGCTGCCGGCCGCACTGGCTCCGGTGGCGGCCGCGAGTCTGCTGCCGATCAAGATGACGTTCGACGGCCTGCAGGGGCGGTACTGCCTGTTCAACGGCCGGGAGGATCACGCCGACGCGGTGCTGCATCCGCGCTCGGTCGAGGCCCTGGCCGCGGTGCCGCCGTTCGGGTTCAGCAGCGAGGGCCGGCGATTCGTCGCGATCCTGCCGGCGTACCGCGACTCCGCCACCGCCCTCGCGCAACTGGACGCCGCGTGCGATCTGCTCGATCTGATGCCCGAGCAGATCTGGCGCGAAGGCGAACAGTGGGCGGCTACCCACCAGCCCGGAGCAGCGGGATGAGAGCGGCCAGGTCCTCGTCGCTGTGCCCGGCTGCCACCGCCTTCCGCAGCAGCTCACCCATCGGGGCGAGCAGTGCGGGATCGACGCCCTGGCCGACCGAGGTGTCGATCAGGTTGTCGTAGGCAGCAGCCTGCATCCCGAGGTTCGAACCCGCGGCACCCGGCTCGGGACCCTCGTCGAGATCCTTGGCGATCCGTGGCAGGCTGCCGAGCATCGCCGTCAGCCAGGGCAGCAGGAAATCCTCGGTGAACCGCACCGCGGAGACCTTCTCGCTGCCGGCCAGGGCCAGCGCGTGCTGGGCGCCGCCGAACATGCCGTACATCGCGCTGAGCAGGGCGATGTCATGCAATGCGGCCAGCCCCGGGTCGCTGCCGACGTACTCGGGCCGGGCCATCGCGGCGAGGTCGGCCTGGTGCCGCTCGAAGGCGTCCGGGGCGCCGCTGTAGAAGATGAAGGCGGCGGGTCCGCCGATCATCGCGGGGACGGCCATGATTCCGCCGTCCAGGTACGCAGCTCCGGCCTTGGCGGCCCAGGTCGCGGTGTCCCGGGCCTGTGCCGGGGTGCCGTTGGTCAGGTTGGCGACGGTCTTGCCGGTCAGATCGAGACCGTCGAGGGTGCTGCGGACGGTGGCGTCGACGAGCAGGCAGACGACCACGAGCGGACTGGCGGCGATCGCCTCGGCGGCGGTGGTGGCGCGGGTGGCACCGAGGGTGTCGAGTTCGGGGGAGCGGCCGGGGGTGCGGTTCCAGACGGTGGTCGGGTGATCGGCGGCCAGAAAGGCCCGGGCGAGGGCGGTACCCATCGCGCCGAGACCGAGGACGGTGACAGGAGTCTTCATGCGGGCCAGACTGGTGTGGCCCTTTAAGATGGACAAGTACCCACTAATTAGTCAGGTACAGACGGAAAGGTAAGTAATGGCTGCCGTGGTGCCGTACACCTGCGGGCTGGATGCCGCCGCCGACGTGATCGGCGGGAAGTGGAAGCCGCGGATCCTCTGGGCGCTGCACCACGGACCGCGCCGGTTCGGGGAACTGCGCAAGGAGGTCTCCGGGGTGACCGAGAAGATGCTCATCCAGCAGTTGCGCGAACTGGAGAGCCGGCACATCGTCCACCGGGAGGTCTTCCACCAGGTGCCGCCGAAGGTCGAGTACTCACTCACCGCGCTCGGCGAGTCACTCAACGAGGCGCTGGCGCCGCTGGATGCTTGGGGAACCGAGCACATCGGGGTCCTGGAAGCGTCCCGAGCCGGCTGAGCGGTCTCGATTGGGTTTCGCCTGGGTGGGTGGCGTACACTCTTTCCTTGGCTCTTTGTAGCCTCTGTCTCGTGCTGCCCGCGGCTGCCTGACGTACGTCGGGAGGGCGCCTGAGCCGGGCTGGGCCAGCAGTAAACCATCATTCAGTAGTCGTCTACAGAAGTGCGAGGACATGCCCAAAAAAGAGGGAGTTATCGAACTCGAGGGCACCATCGTCGAGGCCCTGCCGAACGCGATGTTCCGTGTTGAGCTGTCCAACGGGCACAAGGTGCTCGCGCACATCAGCGGCAAGATGAGGCAGCACTACATCCGGATCCTCCCCGAGGACCGGGTCGTCGTGGAGCTGTCGCCGTACGACCTCACCCGGGGTCGCATCGTCTACCGGTACAAGTAAGACCACCACCAACACCTGTCGAAGAAAGAAGCTCGATGAAGGTCAATCCGAGCGTCAAGAAGATCTGCGACAAGTGCAAGGTGATCCGCCGTCACGGCCGGGTCATGGTGATCTGCGAGAACCCGCGGCACAAGCAGCGGCAGGGCTGACCAGCCCCACTCGAGCAGCACACAGCACTTTCGCACCACAGCGCGCACGCTCATCCAGCACACAAGCTGTCCCGTTGGATGCTGCCCCCGGAACAGAGGCCGGGGCCTTGCCGGTGAAGTGTCAATCAGTTGGCAAACTCACCGAGGCGGGCAAGGACGCGGCGCGCCACCACACCTCTGCCGACGAAAGGAACACCGCCACATGGCACGCCTCGTAGGGGTCGACCTGCCGCGCGACAAGCGCATCGAGGTCGCTCTCACCTACATTTTCGGTGTAGGTCGTACTCGCGCCCTGAAGACGCTCGAAGCCACCGGGATCTCCGGTGACAAGCGCGTCCACGAACTGGGCGACGAGGAGCTGGTGAAGCTCAGGGACTTTATCGAGGGCAACTACAAGATCGAAGGTGACCTCCGTCGTGAGGTGACCGCGGACATTCGCCGCAAGATCGAGATCGGGTCGTACCAGGGTCGCCGGCACCGCAGCGGCCTGCCGGTGCGAGGTCAGCGCACGCGGACCAACGCCCGCAGCCGTAAGGGTCGTCGCAAGGCGATCGCCGGCAAGAAGAAGAAGTGACCCGATGAGCCCCGAACTTTCCAGGAGTATCTGACCTATGCCTCCCAAGAGCCGCACCGCGGCCGGCGCGAAGAAGGTGCGCCGCAAGGAGAAGAAGAACGTGGCCGCCGGCCACGCGCACATCAAGAGCACGTTCAACAACACGATCGTGACGATCACCGACCCGACCGGCGCGGTCATCTCGTGGGCTTCCGCGGGCACCGTCGGCTTCAAGGGTTCGCGCAAGTCGACCCCGTTCGCCGCGCAGATGGCCGCCGAGGCCGCCGGGCGCCGGGCGATGGAGCACGGCATGCGCAAGATCGACGTGTTCGTGAAGGGTCCCGGCTCCGGCCGTGAGACCGCGATCCGTTCGCTGGGTGCCGTCGGCCTCGAGGTCGGCACCATCCAGGACGTCACCCCGACCGCCCACAACGGCTGCCGCCCGCCCAAGCGGCGCCGGGTCTGATCTTCCGAGAGGAGCACTGAACTATGGCCCGTTACACCGGACCTATGACCAAGAAGTCGCGCCGTCTCGGGGTCGACCTCGTCGGTGGCGACAAGGCGTTCGAGCGTCGTCCGTACCCGCCGGGTATGCACGGCCGCGGCCGTCCCAAGGAGAGCGAGTACCTGCTCCAGTTGCGCGAGAAGCAGAAGGCCCGCTTCTCGTACGGCGTCCTGGAGAAGCAGTTCCGCCGGTACTACGAGGAGGCCTCGCGGCGCTCCGGCAAGACCGGTGACAACCTGCTGATCATCCTGGAGTCCCGGCTGGACAACGTGGTTTACCGCTCCGGCCTGGCCCGGACCCGGCGGCAGGCCCGTCAGCTCGTCGTGCACGGTCACTTCACCGTGAACGGCATCAAGGTGAACATCCCGTCGTACCGGGTGGCTGCCCACGACATCATCGATGTCAAGGCGAAGTCGGTCGAGACGACGCCGTTCATCATCGCCCGGGAGACGCACTCCGAGCGCGTCGTCCCGGCTTGGCTCGAGGTGATGCCCGAGCGGCTTCGCATCCTCGTGCACCAGCTGCCGACCCGGCAGCAGATCGACACCCAGGTCGCCGAGCACCTGATCGTCGAGCTCTACTCGAAGAACTGATCCTGATCCGGCCGGTGGCCTCCGCGCCGCCGGCCGGACACGGTCTGTTCTTCACCTTCGCGGCCTCAAATAGTGGTCGTCGCGGAAAAAGGACACAGAAAATGCTTATTGCACAGCGCCCCACCCTGACCGAAGAGGTCGTCGAAGAGCACCGTTCGCGGTTCGTGATCGAGCCGCTCGAGCCGGGCTTCGGCTACACCCTCGGCAACTCGATCCGCCGGACCCTGCTGTCCTCCATCCCGGGTGCCGCCGTGACCAGCATCAAGGTCGACGGCGTCCTGCACGAGTTCTCCACCGTGGCCGGGGTGAAGGAGGACGCCACCCAGCTGATCCTCAACCTGAAGGACCTGGTCGTCTCCTCCGAGCACGACGAGCCGGTCACCATGTACCTGCGCAAGCAGGGCCCCGGTGACGTCACCGCCGCGGACATCGCGCCGCCGGCCGGTGTCGAGGTGCACAACCCGGACCTGAAGATCGCCACCCTGAACGAGAAGGGCCGGCTCGAGATGGAGCTGGTCGTCGAGCGGGGCCGGGGCTACGTCTCGGCGATCCAGAACAAGTCCGCCGACGCCGAGATCGGCCGGATGCCGGTCGACTCGATCTACTCGCCGGTGCTCAAGGTCACCTACAAGGTCGAGGCGACCCGTGTCGAGCAGCGCACCGACTTCGACCGCCTCGTGGTCGACGTCGAGACCAAGCCGTCGATGCTGCCCCGCGACGCCGTCGCGTCGGCCGGTAAGACGCTGGTCGAGCTGTTCGGTCTGGCCCGCGAGCTGAACGTCGAGGCCGAGGGCATCGACATCGGCCCGTCGCCGGTGGACGAGCAGATGGCGGCCGACCTGGCCCTGCCGGTCGAGGACCTGCAGCTGACCGTCCGCTCCTACAACTGCCTCAAGCGTGAGGGCATCCACACCGTGGGTGAGCTGATCTCGCGCAGCGAGCAGGACCTGCTGGACATCCGCAACTTCGGCTCCAAGTCGATCGACGAGGTCAAGCTGAAGCTGGCCGAGATGGGCCTGTCGCTGAAGGACTCGCCTCCTGGCTTCGACCTGCGTGCGGCCGCCGAGGCCTACGGCACCGAGGCGGACGACGAGGACGAGAGCTTCGCCGAGACCGAGCAGTACTGAGTCAACCACCCCCGGGTCCGAGCGGCCTGAGATTCCTGGAGTCAAGAGATGCCAACCCCCACCAAGGGTGCCCGGCTGGGCGGCAGCCCGGCGCACGAGAAGCTGATCCTCAGCAACCTCGCGACGTCGCTGTTCGAGCACGGCGCCATCACCACCACCGCGGCCAAGGCCAAGCGCCTGCAGCCGCTGGCCGAGTCGATGATCACCAAGGCGAAGCGTGGTGACCTGAACTCGCGCCGTCAGGTGATGAAGCGGATCAAGGACAAGAGCGTTGTGCACGTGCTCTTCACCGAGATCGGCGAGCGGTACGCCGACCGTCCGGGCGGCTACACCCGGATCACCAAGCTCGGCCCGCGCAAGGGTGACAACGCGCCGATGGTGAAGATCGAGCTGGTCGAGGCGCTGGCCGAATCGCCGAAGGCGAAGAAGGCCGCCAAGAAGGCGCCGGCGAAGAAGGCCGCTGCGAAGAAGGCCGACGCCGAGCCCGAGGTCGAGGACGTTCAGGACGAGAAGGTCCAGGATGTTGTCGCGGGCAAGTACGAGGGCTCGGCCGCCCCGAACGCCGACGGCTCCGCGCCGGCCGGCTTCGTCATCAAGGGCAACGAGAACTCGATGAAGTACCACACCGCCGAGTCGCCGTGGTACGACCAGACCGAGGCCGAGGTCTGGTTCAAGGAAGAGGCGGACGCCGAGGCCGCGGGCTTCACCAAGGCCGGCGAGACCGAGGACGACAAGTAACACCTGAGCTGTCCGACAGCGCCCCCTCACTTCACGGTGAGGGGGCGCTGTTGCGTTAGATTGCACTGTGTTTGACGGTACTGGGCGCTGGCGGATCGACCTGAGGTACGACGGAACAGCCTTCCATGGCTGGGCCCGTCAGGAAGGTCTCCGGACCGTGCAAGGTGTGCTGGAGGAGACGCTCCGCGTCGTACTGCGGCTGCCTGAGCCTCTGACGGTCACCTGCGCCGGCCGGACGGACACCGGCGTACATGCCCGTGGTCAGGTCACCCATGTGGACATCGAAGGCGCTGTAGAGCCGCTGAGGCTGCTCAGAAGCCTGAACGGCGTACTACCCGAGGATGTAGCTGTCACAGCCGTTAGACAGGCTCCAGAGGGCTTTGACGCCCGTTTCTCCGCGCTGGCGCGCCGATACGTGTACCGCTTGTGTGACGACCCCGCAGGCTGGGACCCGCTCACACGGGGTCATGTACTGCGTGTGGGCCGCCCACTGGACGTGGACCGGATGAACGCCGCCGCAGCCGGACTGCTCGGCGAACACGACTTCGCGGCCTTCTGCAAGAAGCGGGAGGGCGCCAGCACAGTGCGGGCCCTGCTGGAGTACTCCTGGCAGCGGACCGGTGTGGGACAGCTGGAGGGCACTGTGATCGCTGATGCCTTCTGCCACTCGATGGTCCGGGCTCTGGTGGGTGCGCTGATCCCGGTGGGGGACGGACGACGTGATGTGAGCTGGCCGGCCGCCGTACTGGCTGGGAAGGTGCGGGACTCGGCTGTGTCGGTCCTGCCCGCGCACGGCCTCACACTGGAGGAAGTGCGCTACCCGGCCGACGACGAGCTGGCCGCACGGGCACTGCAGGCCCGGCAGGTCAGGGGAGAGGTGCACCAGCGTGGCTGACCACTACTTCTCGGCGGAGCCTGGCTCGGCCGACGTACGCCGTACTGTCGAAGCCCGGATCTGGGGACGCGAGTACACGTTCACCACCGCGACCGGAGTGTTCTCCAGGGACCGCTTGGACATCGGTACGGCAGTATTGCTGCGCGAGGTGGATCCACCGGCCGAGCCCGGCACGTTCCTGGACCTGGGGACCGGCTACGGCCCGATCGCGTGTGCACTGGCCGTGGAGGCGCCGGAGGCCCAGGTGTGGGCGGTCGATGTGAACACGCGGGCGCTGGAGCTGACCGCGGAGAACGCCGGTAAGGCCGGAGTCGCCGACCGGGTGCATCCGGTGCTGCCGGACGACGTACCGGAGGACGTGCGGTTCGACCAGATCTGGTCGAACCCGGCGATCCACATCGGCAAGCCCGAGCTGCACAGGATGCTGCTGCACTGGCTGGCTCGCCTTGCCCCCGACGGCGTGGCATGGTTCGTCGTCGGCAAGAACCTGGGCGGCGACTCACTGCAACGTTGGCTGACCGACCAGGGCTACCCCTGCGTGCGGGTCGGCAGCGCGAAGGGTTTCCGGGTACTGCGTGCAACGAACGCGGGTCCATCGCCGTCCTGAGGGTATGGAGGCAGCCTTGGCGGCAGCAGAGGCACGATCGGGCCCGATCGACTTCGAGCTCTGGGTGACCGAGAAGGCGGACGCGCTGCTGCGCTTCGCCTACGTCCTGACCGGGGACAAATCCCTGGCTGAGGACGCGGTGCAGGACGCCCTGACGACCGCCTGTGCCCGCTGGGGCCGGGTGAGCCGTGCCGACGACCCCGAGGCGTACGTGAAACGCATGGTGGTGAACGCACACATCTCCTGGTGGCGTCGCTTCCGCCGCCGGGAGGCACCCGCCGCCGACCCTGTGCGGACGGGGCCACCGGCTCCGGACGGTGCCGCGGACAGAGCCGAGTCCGATGCCGTCTGGGAGCTGTGCTCGACGCTGCCGGACAAGCAGCGGGCAGCCGTCGTACTGCGCTTCTACGAGGAGCTCTCGTACGCCGAGATCGGCGCACTGCTGCACTGCGCAGAGGCGACCGCCCGGTCGCATGTACACCGAGCACTGGCAGCACTGAAGACCACGCTGAGCAAGGAAGGAGCCGAGGATGCCTGAGCACGAGCCTGAGCAGGAGCTCGGCCCCAAGATCGCTGACGCGTTCCAGCAGCAGGCCGGCGCGGCCAGTGGTCCGCGCGGCAGTGTGCTGGCGGCAGAGGCACGTCGGCGGGTCCGCAAGCGCCGGCAGGGAATGGTGATGGCCGCGGCGGCCGTAGTGGTGGCTGCGTCGATCGGAGGTGTCTGGAACGCGATCGGAGAGCCGTCGCCGATCGCATCGAGCTCCAGGGACAGCAGCAGTGAGAGTGCGGCGGGGTCCGGGACGGAGTCGGAGTCCGGGTCGCGCTCACCGAAGTTCGTACCCCCAGCGGCGGATGCGGCCTGCCCGGCCGACCACCCGATCCTGCGAGCGGCCGGCGGCAACGCCGTACCGCGGGCGACCGGACTGGACGTCGAGATGCCGGTGTTCGGCATGCAGGCGTGCCGCTACCGGCTCACACCGGGTGCCACGATGCTGCTCGGCCAGCAGCCCTTCAACGCCGGCATCGCACAGCAGGTGGTCGACGCGATCAAGGTGCTGCCGGAGCGGAACCCGGACCTGCCGGTGTTCAAGTGCACACCACAGACCGCGCAGCCGTCGGAGGCGATCGTGCTGCGGTTCGACACGTCTGCCGGTATCCGGGAAGTCTGGGTCCAGTACGACGGCTGCGACTCCGCCGGCTTCTTCACCGGCTCACGCACCTTCGGCCTGTACGCCGCCCCACTCAAGCTCTTCATGACCGGACAGGTCCGTCCACCTGGCGGCACCTACCTGGACGCCCTCAAGGACTGGTGAGGGTCACTCGACAGCCTGACCGCGGTCCCGCCTGAACGGCAGCACGCTGGCGACCGCCGCCGCTGCCGCCGCGGCTCCTGAGGCTGGACCACGCACAGCCGCCGCCGTTCCTGACGCTGCACCACCACCTGCTGCCGTGCCCCCGCCGGTCGCAGACCTACCCGCTCCTGTGTGCTCGCCCAGGAATCGCCGCATATCGGCACGTGCGTCGTACTGCGTCCTGAGCGAGGTCAGCCGCTTGCCGACCTCGCGAACGGCCCGCCGCGCGTGCTCTGCGCCGAGGTCGGCCGCCCGTTGGGGCGTGACCACGGCCGGCCGATCCAGGTCCTGGTACTTCGCCAACGCCCCGAGCTCGGATCGGAGCGGCGCTGCGAGCCAGGCCCGGAACTCGGTGCGGTGCTCGGCCAGGTCACTCAGGCGCTTGTCGATGATCAGGTCGGCCATCGCGTTGTAGCGCTGCGGCATCGGGGTCTGATGAATCGTCGACCGGATGTCGTCAGGATCCCGGTCGGTGAGTTCGGCGAGACCGTGCACCACGCCGTCCAAACCCTCGTTGTAGGCGGAGTACGGCCCGTCGCCGGTGATGTGCAGGTCGAGGATCCGCGGCACGTCCCGGTCCATCCCGATGTCTCGAATGACGTCCGTCTCGATCCGCATGGTCTCGGTGTCGGCGAGCGCCTCCTCCAGGGCTGTCTCCTCGGGCGACCCGTGCCAGACCGCCTCCGCCGCGCTGTCGTCTCCCGGGTCGGAGAGGTGGTGCACTGCCTCGTGCACGACGACGTACGCCGCGGCTCGAGCCGCCACGATCTGATCGGGGGTGAGCGGGGCCGTCGTGTCGTAGGCCCGCATCACCGGGTCCAGGACATCCGCCCGGCTGAGGAGCAGCGGCCCGTCGGCCACCGCCTTGCCCCCTTTGAAGCCGCTCCCCTCTTCGAAGAGCTGGCGGTTCCAGCGCGACGTCCTGCCGGTACGGCGTTCCACCGCCGCCACGACACTCGACACCCACTCGTATTCCTGCGTCCCCGGCAGGATCTCCGCGCCAACGCAAGCCCAAGGTTTCACGGGGTGATCCTGCCGTTCGGGAGGGTCTCAGTCCCTGTTGCTGGCGCCGGTCGCACTAGTGGTTGACGATATCCGTTCGCCTGGGTGGGGCTGGGTTGTCAGACTGTTGGGATGGGTCACGTGGATGTGGGTGGGGTCGGGTTCGAGTTGCCGGACGGGCGGGTGTTGCTGGACGACATCACGTTCCGGGTCGGGGACGGGGCCAAGGTCGCTCTGGTCGGGGCGAACGGGTCCGGCAAGACCACGTTGACCAGGATCATCGCTGGTGACCTGAAGCCCCACAGCGGCAGCATCGCGCGGTCCGGTGGGCTCGGGGTGATGCGGCAGTTCGTCGGCTCGGTCCGGGATTCGTCGACCGTGCGCGACCTGCTGCTGTCGGTTGCACCGGAGGCGATCCAGACGGCCGCGGCCAAGCTGGACAAGGCCGAGTTGGCGATGATGGAGGCCGAGGACGAGAAGACCCAGCTCAAGTACGCGCAGGCCGTGTCGGACTGGGGTGAGGTCGGCGGGTACGACGCTGAGGTCCTCTGGGACGTCTGTACGACGGCCGCACTCGGCATACCGTTCGACCGCTGTCGCTGGCGCGACGTGAAGACCCTGTCAGGCGGTGAGCAGAAACGCCTGGTGCTTGAGGCCCTGCTCCGCGGTCCCGACGAGGTCCTGATGCTCGACGAGCCGGACAACTATCTCGACGTGCCCGGGAAGCGCTGGCTGGAGGAGCAGCTCCGCACCACCGACAAGACGGTGCTCTACATCAGCCACGACCGTGAGCTGCTGGCCAACACCGCGACCCGGATCGTCACGGTGGAGCTCGGTGCCGCCGGCAACTCGGTGTGGACGCACGGTGGCGGCTTCAAGACGTACCACGAGGCCAGGCAGCACCGGTTCGAGCGCTTCGAGGAGTTGCGCAAACGCTGGGACGAGGAGCACGCCAAGCTCCGTGCGCAGATGCTGATGTACAAGCAGAAGGCGGCGTACAACTCCGACATGGCGTCGCGCTACCGGGCGGCGCAGACCCGGCTGCGCAAGTTCGAGGAGGCCGGGCCGCCGCAGGCGCTCCCGCGTGAGCAGAAGGTCAGCATGCGGCTCACCGGCGGACGCACCGGCAAACGTGCGGTGGTGTGCACCGGCCTGGAGCTGACCGGTCTGATGAAGCCCTTCGACCTGGAGGTCTGGTACGGCGAACGCGTCGCCGTACTGGGGTCCAACGGGTCCGGCAAGTCGCACTTCCTTCGGCTGCTCGCCAACGGTGGTTCCGACCCCGATGTCGAGCACCGGCCGGTCGGCGACGTACAGGTCGCTCCGGTGCTGCACACCGGCAACGCCAAGCTGGGTGCACGGGTGCGACCGGGCTGGTTCGCGCAGACGCATGAGCACCCGGAGCTGGTCGGCCGCACGCTGCTGGAGATCCTGCACCGGGGTGACGAGCACCGGGAGGGCATGGGCCGCGAGCTGGCCTCGCGGAAGTTGGACCGGTACGAGCTGGCCTATGCGGCGGAGCAGACGTTCGACAGTCTCTCCGGTGGTCAGCAGGCCCGGTTCCAGATCCTCCTGCTCGAGTTGTCCGGTGCCACGCTCCTCCTGCTCGACGAGCCCACCGACAACCTCGACGTCGAGTCAGCCGAGGCTCTGGAGGAAGGCCTCGACTCCTTCGACGGCACGGTGCTCGCAGTGACCCACGACAGGTGGTTCGCCCGGGGCTTCGACCGCTACCTGGTCTTCGGTGCCGACGGCTCGGTCTACGAGTCCAACGAACCGGTCTGGGACGAGGGCCGCGTCGAACGCGCTCGTTAAGGGCTGACGCACCAGCCATCGCGGTAGGCGGCCCAGTGGTCCGGGGTCGCGGTGAAGTCGACGTACATGGCCAGGCCGAAGTTCTGGCGGTTCGAGGTGCCTAGGGCGAGCCGGGCGCCTCGGACCGCTGCGGTGACGGTCTCCGCATGGCCCCAGTGGGACGGGTTGCTCTCCCAGTAGGCGGGCAGCCCCATCAGGAGGGCCGTCGCTGCAGGCGTTGCCTCCAGAGCGAGCTTGGTCTGCTGGGCGACATACCCGCCGTACAAGGACTCCAACGGCATGGCGGTGTCGTAGGACATGACAGCGATCTGTTCGACCCGGCGAGCCACCTCGGCGAAGTAGTCCTGTGACCACCACTTGCCCTCGTCGGTCAGGGCCAGCGGGAGGGCGTTGACGCGCCAGAGCGGCTCGAGCTGTGCTGCCGCAACGGACAGCGGTACGCCGCGCTTGGCCGTCAGCACATGCGTTTCGTCCAGTACGGCGAGGAAGCCGGCCGACCCGGACTGCACCGGCTCGAAGTCGAAGTGGATGCCCTGAAACCCCTGGTCGAGTACGGCGGCCGACGACGCCACGACCCGAGTCCGTACGGCCGGGTCAGCCAGGTCCATCCCCGGGTTCTTCCCCGGCTGCACGATGTCGCCCAGCCACGCCTGCACACGTACGTCGGGAGCCGCGGCCCGCATCGCCGACGTGAACCACCGCGCCCGTGGTGACACCTTCGACAGCGGCAGCGTGCCGTCGTGTTCCAACGGACCGGCGTGGACATAGAGATCCCGGATACCCGTGCCGTCGAGCTGACGGGCCAACGCGGTCACGTCGGCCTTGGTCTTCCGCCCGTCCACCCAGGCGTGACCGAGCCACAGTGCGTCGTTGTTGCGCGTCCACGCCTCGGCTGTCGGCTCACCGACGTACCGCACCCGCAGCGACACCGCGTAAGCCCCGAGCGGGACCGGCACGAGCAGTACGAAGGCGAGCACCAAGACCATGAACACTCGGCGCTTACGAGACCAGTTGTTCCAGCGCCGCCTCACGGACGAGGCCGCAGACCGTCGAAGATCAGGCCGAGCATCCGGTCGCGGACCTCCGGCTCGAGCCCGACCGCGGTCGCGCCGCGGGATGCGCCGATCAGCAGCGCGTACACCGCGGCCAGCCCGGCGTCACGTCGTACGACGCCGTCCTCCTGAGCGCGCTTGAGGAGGGTGTCGAAGGCGTCCCGCAAGCCGCCACCCGCCTTCTTCGCGTCCGCGCCGGCGGCCGAACCCGCCGCGGTGAGGGCCTCGGCGATCGCCAGCTTCGACGCCGACTCCGACACCACCTGGGTGAAGAACCCGAAGAACGCCTCTCCCGGGAAGTTGCTGTCGGCCAGTTCGATGGCCCGGTCGCGGAGCCGCTCGAGTCGCAGGGTGAGCACCGCCTCGAGCAGATCGGTCTTGGTGGGGAAGTGCCGGAAGACCGTCGCGATGCCGACACCGGCCAGTTTCGCCACGTCGTCGGTGGACGCACTCGGCGACTGGCCGAACACCTCGTCCGCCGCGGTCATGATCCGGGCCCGGTTGTCCCGCGCGTCTGCTCGCACCCTGCTCCCCTTCGTCGCCCCTCAGCCTAGGAGACGCCGCCACTCGGCGATGGGTTGTAAACGAAGTCAGTACTCCGTATATTCGGAGTCGCTACTCCGTTTATCCGAGAGGAACCCGATGACTCCCGAAGAGGTCTTCCTGAAGCTCGTCCACGGTGTCGCCGATGGCGATTTCGACGCGCTCCCGGCGCTGTACGCCGAGCAGACCGACGTGCGCCATCCGATGAACCCGTACGGCGACCTCCCGCTGCTCAGCCGGGACGCCCTGCGCGAGCACTTCGGCCTGAACGCGCCGCGGGTGGCCGGGACGATCCGGTTCCAGCCGGAGAACATCCGGATCCACCACACCGCCGACCCGGAGGTGATCGTGGCCGAGTGCGACTACGCCGGGACGGTGATCGCGACGGGGGAGCCGTTCACCGCGCCGTGCGTGTTCGTCCTCCGCGTCCGGGACGGACTGATCGTCGAGTCCCGCGACTACATCGACCACGTGGCGATGAGCCGGGCCCGCGGCCAGGTCGGCCAACTCGTGGCGCAGCTCACGGAACCGGCCGGAGCGTCTGCTGCGTCCTAGTCCGCAGAGGCGCCGGATGGCCCCGGACCGAGGCAACGGAGCCCGCCCGGGGCCATCTCCAATTCTCTCAACGTCAAGCCCGCAGCCGCAGCGGCGATGCGGCCAGAGCCTTGGCGGCGATCACCAGACCGGCGGCCGCCAGCACGATGTCCTTCAGCACGTACTGCGCTTCCAGCGTCGGCGTGCCGGGGAACAGGTCGCCGAAGAACAGCACCAGCGGCGACATGATCCCGACCAGCGAGAGCCCGAGGACCAGCAGCCCGGTCCGCAGGAACTTCCCGGTGACCAGGGTCAGTCCGATGAAGCACTCCATCAGCGCGGTCAGCAGGACAGCGTTCCGCCCGTCGATGATGCCGAGGGTGAGCGTGTCGATGGTGCGCATGACCAGCGCCTCAGCCGGGCTCGCGCTGGGGAAGAACTTGAGGACGCCGAAGCCCAGGAAGATCAGGCCGAGGCTGACCCGGAGGATGTCGACACTGTGCCGGCCGAGCACTCCGGCGATGCGGTCTCCCTTGTGGATCAAGGCATTCATGGCGGTTTCTCCTGTCGCGATTCGATGTGCCATCAGCCTCGCGAACACCACCCCTCTACCGCGTCGGCCCGACGACGGCACTCCTCCTACCCCGGCCGAGGTAGTACGCCGTACTCCCGCAGTCCCCGTACGGCGTACTCCTCAGGGTGACCCCTAGGCCGTACGGATCACTCCAGCAACCGGCCGTCGAGCTTCAACCGCCGGACCGTGGTCTCCGGGAACCGCCCGCGGTCGCGCACATCCGGATAGGGCTCGATCGTCACGTCCCGTCGTTCGATCCGCGCGACCTGAGCGATCAAGGCGGCCCGCAGTTCGGTGGCGAGCTCCTGGTGGCCGGTGCTGTCGATCAGGTTGTTCAGCTCGTAAGGGTCGGCGGTCAGGTCGTACAAGGCCCGCTCGACATACTGCTCGGACGCGGGCTCGTCACCCACCTCCGGTGCATGGACGTAGTACTTCCACCGGTCCGTCCGCAGCGCCCGGCCAACCTCCGACTCGCTGACTTGGATCAGCACACCGTCGCTGGACGTCCGTTCACGCAGGGGTACGCCGTCCAGATGCTCAGGCAACTCGATCCCGGCCGCGTCGAGCACAGTGGGTACGACGTCCACGGTGCTGACCGGTACGCCGACGCGCGTACCACCGCGGTAGCCGGGCCCCTCCACGACCAGCGGGACTCTGACCGACCCGTCGTGCGGTGAGCGCTTGTACTCGCTGTTGCGCGTCTTGAAGTGGGAGCCGTGGTCCGACGTGTAGACGACCAGAGTCTCGTCCAGCAGATCCAGACTGACCAGTGCGTCACGGAGCCGACCGAGGCACTCGTCGACTCGCTTGATCTGGCCGTAGTACCCAGCGGCGTGCTGGTGCGCCGTACCTGGAAGGGTGGCGAGGTCCGGCGGCAACCACGCGCCGTTGTAGGTGTCCCGATAGACCTCGGGGGCCGGGTAGTCGTCGTGCTCGTTCTGGTGGTGCGGCTCGATCAACGAGAGGAAGAGCATGAACGGGCGGTCGCCCTCCGAGGCCCTGGCGACGAAGCGGATCGCCGCGTCGGTCAACGCGTCCGGTCGGTAGCCGGGCAGGCGCACGGGTTCGCCGTCCCGGTCGTAGACGACGGTCCGGTACGCGTCGGAGGTGAACTCGAGCAGGTTCGACCCCAGCCAGAAGTCGTAGCCGCCTTGCTCGGCAACGGGAACGGGTTCCTGGGTGCCGAGATGCCATTTGCCGATGTAGCCGGTCTGGTAGCCCGCCGTACCGAACAGCCGGCCGAGCGTCGGCGCATCCGTGGGCAGCGGCACGTTGTTGCGATACACGCCGGTGTTCGTCGGGTACATGCCCGTCTGCATCGCCGCGCGGGCCGGTGCGCAGACCGGATTGGTGGTGCACGCGGCCTCGAACATGGTGCCGTGCCGGGCCATCAGGTCGAGGTTGGGAGTCAGGCCGAGGGGACAGCCGGCGGCGCCGACGGTGTCCCAGCGCTGCTGGTCGGTGAAGAAGACGATCACGTTAGGGCGCATCAATTGACTCCACGGTTATTTGATTCCGGACAGCGCGATGCCCTCGACCAGGAACTTCTGCGTGATCACGAAGAACAACGCGGTCGGGACGAACAGCAGCAGCGCGCCGGCCGCGGTCAGGTTCCACTGGGTGAAGTACTCCTGGTTGAACAGCGTCAGCCCGATCGGCAGGGTGCGCATCTCGGTCCGGCTGGTGGCGATCAACGGCCAGAGGAACTCGTTCCACTGGAAGACGAAGGTGAACAGCCCGAGCACCGCCAGTGCGGGTTTGCACTGCGGCAGGATCACCCGCAGGTAGATGCGGAACTCGCCGGCGCCGTCCACCCGGGCCGCCTCGATCAGCTCGTCCGGCAGCGGCCGGATGAACTGCCGCATCAGGAAGATGCCGTAGGCATCCATCAGGAACGGGACGATCAGCCCTTGATAGGTGTCGATCCAGCCGAGGTTGGCGAAGATCGCGTAGATCGGCAGCATCCGGACGAAGAACGGCACCATCAGCGTGGACAGCACCGCGACGAACGCGATCCGCTTGCCCGGGAACTCCATCTTCGCGAACACGTACCCGACCAGCGGGTCGAAGACCAGGTGCGCGACCGTGATCGCCCCGGCCATCACGAAGCTGTTCACGAAGAACCGCCCGAACGGCGCCGCCTCGAACAACCGGGTGAAGTTCCCCCACTGCAAGTCAGCCGGCCACAGCACCGGATCACCCGACTGCACTTCGGCATCGCTCTGCAACGCCAGCACGATCATGTACAACAGCGGCAGCACGGTGACGAGCCCGAGTGCCACCAGTACGACGTACGCCGCCAGTCGGTCACCGGGGAACAGCCGTTCACGCATTGGCCCGGTCTCCGATCCTCAGCTGCAGCAGTGAAAGCACCAGGACGACGAGAAGCAGCAGCACCGACAGTGCCGACGCGTACCCGAAGTCGTTGTCGTTGAACGCGACGATGAACAGCCGATGGGCATAGAGCGAGGTCGCGTTCCCGGGGCCACCGCCGGTCACGATGTACGGCAGCGCGAACTGCTGCAGCGTGCCGATCAATCCGATGATCGACACGAAGAGCGTCGTCGGTGCGAGCAACGGCAGCGTGATCGCGAAGAACCGCCGCCACGGGCCGGCGCCGTCGATCCGCGCGGCCTCGTAGTACAGGCCCGGGATGCCCTGCAGACCGGCCAGGAACAGGACCATCGTGTAGCCCGCGCCGGACCAGACCGCGATGCCGACGATCGTCGCCAGCGGGTGCGTACTCAGCCAGGTCTGACCGGGCAGGCCGAGGGACTCGAGCAGCCGGTTGAGGATGCCGACCTGCGGATCGAGGATGTTCCGCCACAGCAGCCCGACGATCGAGACCGACGTCAGATACGGGATCAGGAGCACCGAGCGGAACAGTGTGCGGCCCGGCATCGTCTGGTTGAGGATCACGGCCAGTCCGAGGCCCATCGCCGTACCGACGATCAAGGTCCCTGCGGCGTACAACAGGGTGATCAGGAACGAGTGGAGGACTTCGGGATCGCTCAGGGCGCGGCTGAAGTTGCCCAGGCCGACGAACGAGACCCCGTCGGCGTCGTACAGGCCGGTCAGCAGCTGGTTGCCGATCGGGAGGAAGAACAACAGTACGAAGAACAGCACCGCCGGAGTCAGGAAGAGCCACGCGGTCGCCGCCTGACGCCGGCGGGTCACAGAGCCGCCCCGGCCTGCTTGCGGAAATCGGCCAGCGTCTGCTCGACCGGCGCGTGCTGGATGATCATCTGCTGGTAGGCCTTCTTCCACAGCTCAGCGATCTGGGCGGCCTTACCGCTGGCGGACAACGCGACGTCCTGCTTGGCCACCACCGCGAGGGCCTTGGCGATCGTGCCCAGGTCGGGGTCGGCGGCGACGGCCGGATCGGCGGCCCAGCTCTTCCGCGGCATCGACATCCCGGCCTCCTTGGTGGCGGCCAGTTCGGTCTTCACCGCGGTCAGCTTGGTCAGCAGCTCCCAGGACAACTTGGGGTCCCTGGCCTTGGCCGGGATCATCAGGCCGGCGCCGGCCATCGACGAGGCCTGAACCGAGCCGGTCAGCGGTACGGCGAGACCGAGGTCGATGTCGGGGCTGCCCTGCCGGATCGGGCCGATGTCCCACGGCCCGGACACGAACATCGCCGCCCGCTTGGCCGAGAACAGCTTCTGCGGACCGGAGTAGTCCGTCGTCGCCACCGGCGCGGGGGAGACCTTGTGGGTGAAGATCAGGTCCTGCATGTACTGCAACGCGGTCCGCGCTCCGTCGGCCGGCATCATGAACTGCTTGCCGGCAACCTGGCTGAAGTCCACCTTCTGCTGGCTGTAGAACGGGGCGCTGTAGCTCGCGTCGGCGTTGAGCGCCGTACCGGAGACCTTGTCCTTGGTCGTGGCCTTGGCGGTCTCGAGGAACTCCTCCCACGTGGTCGGCGGCTTGTCGACCAGCTCCTTGTTGTAGAAGACCAGCCCGTTCGCGGTCAGGTGCAGCGGGATCGAGTACGTCTTGCCCTCGTACTGCCGGGCGACCACGGCCTGGTCGATGAAGTCGCCGGGGAAGCCGAACGCCTGGTCCGCGGCGGCGAACTCGTCCAGCGCCAGCACGTTGCCGGCCAGCCCGTACTGCGTCCCGGTCCCGGCGGACACCTCCTCGACCAGATCCGGCACGTTGCCGGACCGGAAGTCCGCGGTCAGCTTGGTGGTGAGATCCGGCCACTGGAACTTCTGCCAGTTCATCTGCAGGTCGTGATCCTTGCCGAACTGGTCGATCACTTCCTTGTAGGCCTGATAGCCGTGCCCGGCGTTCCAGTAGATGGTGAACGTCCGGGCGTCCTGCTTCTTCGCCGCCGGGGTGGCCGGCGAGCAGGCGGTGCCGACCGCGCCGAGGACGGTGACACCGAGCCCGAGCTGGAGGAACGAGCGGCGGTCGAGAGAGGGCATGACGAACCTTTCCAATGGCGTGGGGGTACGGCGGGAGGGCTAGGCGGAGACGCGGCGGTTCAGGACCCAGGGCATGGACAGCTCCCGGGCCGGCAGCGTGGGGTCGTCGATCCGTGCGAACAGCGCCTCGACCATCTCGGTGAAGTCCAGCTGGTACATGCCGACGCTGGTCAGCGGCGGTGACGAGTAGGTCGCTTCCAGGGTGTTGCCGGTGCCGATCACGGCGAGGTCGTCCGGCACCTTGAAACCACGGTCGACCGCCGCCTGCAGTGCGGCGAACGCACCCCGGTCCGACTCCGACACGAGCGCGTCCGGTGGTTTCGGGGAGTCGAGCAGGTCGCGGACCACGACGACCGCCTCCTCCCGCGAGGCCGCCCCGATGCGGACCAGCTCCGGATCGACGTCGAGCCCGCGCGCTTGCAGGGCGTCGACGTACCCGAGGTACCGGTCGTCGTTCCGGGCGGCGTGGGACAGGAACGCGATCCGCTCCCGCCCTGCGTCCAGCAGGTAGGCGGTCGCCTCCGCGACGGCTTGCCGGACGTTGTTGCGTACGACGTCCACGCCCGGCAGCTCGAGGTGGTCGCTGAACGCCAGCAGTGCCCGGGTGGATCGCCGGGCCGCGGTCAGATCCAGGTCGTCGCTGAGGCCGGGCGTGAAGATGGCAGCGTCCACATGGCCGCGGGTGATGACGCGTAACGACTGGGCTGCGCGGTCCAGGCGTCGTACCGGGACTCCGATCACGGAGTAGCCGTGCGCGGCGGCGATGTCCTCGCACTCCATGGTCAGCCGGTCCAGCCAGGGGCCGACCGGTGGGGCGTAGACCAGTGCGATCAGCTCGGACCGCTGGCGGCGCAGGCTCCGGGCGGCGGTGTTGCCCTTGTATCCGAGCTGACGGGCAGCCTCCTCGACCCGGCGCCGGGTCGGCTCGGGCAGCGGCTTGGTCCGGTCCGCCCGTCCGCTCAAAACGTACGAACAGGTCGCCACGGAAACCCCGGCAGCCGCCGCCACATCGCTCAGCGTCGTCCGGCCTTCCCTGATCATGGTGAAAGCATTAACCTGACCCCAAGACCCGGTCAATACTCCTAACTTGGTTAATTCACTACACATTAACCAATCGGGGTGGCGCAGCGCGGGGTTTGCGGACGATCGGCGCCGCCAGGTGGCAACGATCTTCCGCAGAGGATGAGCGGGGTGGGGGGCGGCGGTGCCGTTGAAGCGGAGCGGCCGAGTGTGTCGGTGGGCGGTGTTAGCTTCGGGTGATGGGGAGACTTGTGGGGAGGGTCGCGCTCGTCACCGGGGCGAGTCGCGGCGTGGGGAAGGGGATCGCTCTCGGGCTCGGTGAGCAGGGAGCGACCGTCTATGTCACCGGCCGGACCGAGGTCGGTGGTTCACCGACGACGCCGTTGGACGGCGCTGTTCAGGAGACGGCCGAGGAAGTGACGGCCCTCGGTGGGCGCGGGGTGGCGATCGCGTGCGACCACCGCGATGACGAGCAGACGCGCCAGGCCGTCGCGCGGGTGGTGGCTGAGACCCGGCGTCTCGACGTACTGGTGAACAACGTCTGGGGCGGCTACGAGTACTTCTGGGACGGTACGGAGTTCTGGCTCGAGGCCGGTTTCTGGACCGCGCCGATCGACCGGTGGGACTCGATGTTCCAGGCCGGCGTGCGGGCTCACTACGTCACCAGCGTGGTCGCGGCGTCGACGATGGTCGCCCAGGGTTCGGGGCTGATCGTCAACGTTTCGTCGGATGCCGCGGGCAAGGACGATGCCGGCGTGAGCTACGGCGTAGCGAAGGCGGCGACCGACCGGATGGTCGCCTGCATGGCGCACGAGCTGCGCGAACACGGCGTGACCGCCGTGTCGTTGTACCCCGGCCTGGTGCGGACCGAGTCAGTTCTCCGCGCCGCTGAGTACTTCGATCTGTCCGACTCGGAGTCACCGCAGTACGTCGGTCGCGCGATCGCGGCGCTGGCGGCCGACCCCGAAGTCATGCGCCACACCGGTCAGGTGGTGCGGACGTCCGAACTCGGCCAGGAGTACGGCTTCACCGACATCGACGCCCCATCAGGTTCGTGATCGACCCGACGTTCGATGGCACAGAAATGGTTGGCCGGGGGCGTGGTCGGGTTGGTAGCTTGCTGGGTGTCGTGACGGTGCGCGAGGAGGTGAGACCCATGAAGGCTGTACGTACGTGGGTGCTCCCCTCGTTGTCATGGCTGGGCGATTGACGTAGGGGTCGCCGGGAGCGCCTCAACCACAAGGCACTCCCGAAAGGCAACACCTATGCATTCTGTGCGTTTTACCGCGGAGACATCGTCGAACGGTGTCGTTGAACGCGACTTCCTGGTGGGCGAGATCCCCGGCGTGCTCTGGTCGCCCGTAGCCGGCTCCGATCACGCGCCCCTGGTGCTGATGGGCCATGGTGGCGGCCTGCACAAGAAGACGCCGGCCCTGATGGACCGCGCCCACGACCTGGTGACCACCTGGGGTTTCACCGTGGTCGCCATCGATGCACCCGGGCACGGCGATCGCCCGCGGTCGGCGGAGGACGAGCGGACCCGCGCCGACTTCCGCGAGGCCCACGCGACCGGAGACGCCGTGCGCTTCAAGTCGATCAGCATCCGGTACGGCGCATCGCTGGCGGAACGTGCGGTACCGGAATGGCAGGCGACCCTGGATGCCCTGCAGACACTGCCGGCGATCGGCACCGAAGCGCCGATCGGCTACGGCGGCGGCATCACCTTGGGCACGGCGATCGGGATACCGCTGACGGCGATCGAACCCAGGATCACCGCTGCCATCTTCGGTGGCGGGTTCTTCGCGCACGAGGCCCTGATCGAGGCGGCCCGACGGATCACGGTCCCGATCCAGTTCCTGCTCCCGTGGGACGACGAACACGTCGACCGTCAATCCTCACTCGCGCTCTTCGACGCCTTCGCCACCAAGGAGAAGACACTGCACGCCAACCCAGGCGACCACCGCGCCATCCACTGGCTAGGCCTCGACACCGAGTTCCTCCCCCGACAGCTCGGCGCGATTAGCACCTCACCGGCCTGAGGACACGAAAACGGCCCCTCCGGAAGGGCGGTTTCAAGGGGTCGTTGCAACACCGCCTTGGTTTCTAGGTGGTGAGTAGATCACGCAAGCGCTCGGCTGGGGTGTCCCAGTCGAGCGTTT
>NZ_SLWN01000024.1 GCF_004342025.1 Kribbella steppae
TCGCCCGAACCACAGAGAGACGGCGTCAGCGGGCAACCACCCCCATTTTCAGCCCGGAACGGGCCGCCCCGACAGGGAGGATCGGAGACTACTGCGGGACCATCGGCCGGCAGTTCGCCGAAGGCTTCATCACCGGTGACGCGATCACGGCGGCGAGTATCTACCTCACCATCGTGGCCGAGACAGCCTTCACCAACACGCTGTTCGTCGCGATGCCCGCCGAGGCGGCTGCGAACGGCGACTACCTGCTACCGACCGTGTTCCACTCGGTGCAGTCCGACGAGTCGCGGCACATCAGCAACGGGTACGCCACCCTCCTGATGGCTCTGTCCGACGAGGGAAACCACCAGCTGCTCGCCCGCGATCTGCGGTACGCCTGGTGGAACAACCACAGGGTCGTGGATGCGGCCATCGGCACCTTCATCGAGTACGGCACGAAGGACCGCCGCAAGGACCGGGAGAGCTACGCCGAGATGTGGCGCCGGTGGATCTACGACGACTACTACCGCAGTTATCTGGTGCCGCTGGAGAAGTACGGCCTGGAGATCCCGCACGACCTGATCGAGGAGGCCTGGAACCAGATCTGGAACAAGGGGTACGTGCACGAGGTGGCGCAGTTCTTCGCCACCGGCTGGCTGGCGAACTACTGGCGGATCGACCCGATGACCGACAAGGACTTCGAGTGGTTCGAGTTCAAGTACCCCGGCTGGTACGACAAGTACGGCAAGTGGTGGGAGAACTACAACCGGCTGTCGAGGCCGAACGGCCACAACCCGATCGTGTTCGAGGACGTGGACTACGAGTACCCGCACCGCTGCTGGACCTGCATGGTGCCGTGCCTGGTTCGCGAGGACATGGTGATGGCGAAGGTCGACGGTCAGTGGCGTACGTACTGCCATGAGATGTGCAAGTGGACCGACGAGACGGCGTTCCGCCCGACGTACCAGGGCCGGCAGACCCCGAACATGGGCCAGCTGATCGGCCACCGCGAGTGGGAGACGCTGTACCACGGCTGGAACTGGGCCGACGTGGTGTCCGACATGGGATTCGTTCGCGACGACGGCAAGACGATGGTCGCGCAGCCGCATCTCGATCTGAACCCGGACAAGATGTGGACCCTGGACCACCTGCGGCGCTGCCCGCCTCTGCAGAGCCCGAACGTGCTGCTGAACGAGATGACCGACGACGAGCGGACGGCCTTCGCGGCCCGCTACGTCCGCGGCGGACCTGCCGGTCGAGCTCCGGTCGACGCCTGACCGGCGCAACGCCACGCGGGAGGGCGCACGCCCCTTGCCCTCCCGCCTCCGTCTCCTGTCCGCGCAGCTGTGAGGAACCATGGGCGACAAGCACGTCGTACGGTTCGAACCCGTCGGTATCGAGATCGAGGTCGACGAGGAGCAGACGATCCTGCGCGCCGCGGCCGAGCAGGGCGTCATGCTGATGCACGGCTGCAAGGAGGGCCAGTGCTCGTCCTGCAAGTCGTTCGTGCTCGACGGTGACGACATCGAGCTCGATCGGTACTCGACGTTCGCGCTGCCGGACTACGAGCTGGACGAGGGCTACACCCTGCTCTGCCGGGCGCATCCGTACGAGGATCTGACGATCGAGCTGCTCAACTACGACGAGGACATGATCCGTTCGGGGCTGCCGATCCAGGAGGCCGTCGCCGAGGTGGTCGCGAACGACGCGGTCACGCACGATATGCGGCACCTGGTCCTGCGGCTGCTCGAGCCGGGCGAACTGAAGTACTTCCCGGGCCAGTACGTCGACATCGCCGTACCGGGGTCCGAGGCCACTCGGTCGTTCTCGATGGCGAACACGTCCAGCCGCGACGGCGGGCTGCTCGAGTTCGTGATCAAGATCTACCCGGGCGGGTTGTTCTCGTCGTACCTGGACGAGCGACTGTCGGCCGGTGACCGGCTCAACCTGACCGGCCCGTTCGGTGTCTTCACGTTGCGGGACAACCCCGACGCGCGGCTGGTCTTCCTCGGCGGCGGGGCCGGGATGGCGCCGATCCTGGCCCTGCTCCGGTCGATGGCCGAGCGCGCCATCGACCGGCCGACGACGTACTACTACGGGGCTCGGGCCAAGCGGGACCTGTGCTTCGACGAGGAACTCCGGGCGCTGGCCGCCACCTTGCCGAACTTCCGCTACGTGCCGGCCCTGTCCGAGCCGGCCGACGATGACGAGTGGGACGGCGAGGTCGGTCTGATCACCGACGTCGTCGGCCGGTACGAAGACGACCTCGCCGGTGCCGACGCGTACGTGTGCGGCCCGCCGCCGATGGTCGAGGCCGCGCTACCCCTGCTGGAACGGCTGGGAGTCGCGCAGAAGCGAATCTTCTACGACAAGTTCACCACCACCGGTGACGCCGGTGACCCGAAGGTGCTGGAGGCAGAGATCAGATGACGACCACACAGGACTCCACCCAGGAACGGAGCGTGCCGAAGCCGGTCTTCACCGATGCCGAGGCCGGTGCCAAGGTGTTCCCGGACTCGACGGCTCGCCGGTACAACTACTACACGCCACAGAAGCGCAAGCAGAGCCACTACGAGGACGTCACCGTCGAGGTGCAGCCGGATCCACGGCACTACCTCAGCCAGGGCTGGCTGTACGGGTTCTCCGACGGCCGCGGCGGCTACCCACTGGACTGGACGGCGCTGAAGGCCTGGGGCTCGGACCGGCCGGAGCCGGAGCGCGGTCCCGGTACGGGCGGCAAGGGCTATGACTGGCCGGCGACCGGATGGCACGAGTTCCGGGATCCGAACGAGGAATGGGAGCTGACGCTCTACCGGTACAACTCCAACGTCGTCCGGCAGGTCACCCAGAACATCGAGGCGGCCAAGCAGTCGAAGGCCTTCGAGCAGTGGAACCGCAACTGGATCCGGTTCATCGAGCAACATGTCGGTGCCTGGATGCATGTCGACCACGGCCTGGGTCTCTACCTGTTCGCGAACGCGAACCGGCGGGCTCCGACCAACATGCACAACAACGCGATCTCGGTGAACAGCATGCACCGGATCCGCGCGGCGCAGGACCTCGCGCTGTACAACCTGACCCTGAGCGAGGAGCTCGACGGGTTCGACGGCAGTGCGCACCTGGAGACGTGGAACTCCGACCCGGCCTGGCAGGGCGTGCGTAACGTAGCCGAGCAGCTGACCGCGATCGACGACTGGTGCGAGGCGATCTTCGCCGCCAACGTCGTGTTCGAGCCGCTCGTCGGCGAGCTGTTCCGCAGCCACCTGGTCCAGCAGGCCTCCCCCGGCAACGGCGACTTCGTGACGCCGACCGTGATCGGCGCCGCCGAGTACGACTTCGCCGAGCGCGACCTGCGCTACACCAAGGCGATGTTCGAGCTGCTCACCGCCGACAAGGAGTTCGCCGACCACAACAAGGCGATCCTGCAGGACTGGCTGTCCGACTGGACGACGCGCTCGATCGAGGCGGCCCGGACGATGCAGCCGCTCTGGTCGCAGCCGGACAGCAAGCCGCCCCGATTCGAAGACGGCCTGGACCGGGCGAAGAGCCGTTTCAGCGGCATCGTCACCGGACTCGGCCTCGAGGAGCCCAAGGAGCTGGGACTGTGACCACCACGTTCACGACCGCAGAGAGTCCGTTCAAGTCCGACAACACCGCGTCCAACCGGTGCGGCTTCACCCTGATGAACAACCAGGTCGGCGAGGTCGTCGCCGAGGTGATGGGTCAGAAGGACAACGTCACCCTGACGCCGCTGCCGTCGATGATCAGGGTCGACGCGGTCGGCAAGATGGAGGTCGTCTACGACGAGATCTCCGAAGCACTGGGCGAGGAGCCCGGGTACTTCGACCAGGCCGAGTTCGAGGAGAACATGTCGACGCACTACGGCCGGATGATCCACACCGACGACCGGACGATCCTGGTCGCCAATCCCGAGGACGCCGCCGAATACCTCGGCTTCGACCTCACTGCGGTCTGACACCAGGAGGCGACCGTGTACGAGAATGATGGCGAGAAGTACTTCGTGGTCGACACGCACATGCACTACTGGAACGCTGCGCCGGACAACTGGGTCGAAGGAGCCGAGCAGTACGCCAAGGGCTGGATCGAGTGCTTCTACGGCTACCACGGCCTGGGACCGGAGGACACCCGGTGGCCGCTGGAGAAGTACCAGAAGTACACCGAGGAAGACCTCATGAAGGACGTCTTCGACGAGGGCCACGTGGACGTGGCGATCTTCCAGCCGACGGATCTGGCCGAGTGGTACAAGGAGGGCTTCAACACCACCGAGCGCGACTCGATCCTGCACGAGAAGCACCCGGGCAAGTTCGTCCTCAACACCCGGTGGGATCCCCGCGAGGGTGAGGACGGCCTCAAGACCCTGCGCCACAACGTCGAACGCTGGGGTTGCAAGGGTGTCAAGCTCTACACCGCGGAGTGGCGGCAGGGCTCGCGGGGCTGGAAGCTCACCGACCCGGAGGCGTACAAGTACCTGGAGGCCTGCCAGGAGCTCGGCATCACGAACATCCACGCGCACAAGGGACCGACGATCTGGCCGCTGGACAAGGACGCGTTCGACATGAGTGACGTCGACCACGCGGCGACCGACTTCCCGGCTCTGAACTTCATCGTCGAGCACTCCGGGATCCCGCGCATCGACGACTTCTGCTACATGGCGACGCAGGAGCCGAACGTGTACGCCGGCCTGTCCGTGGTCGTCGGCGCACTGATGCACGCCCGGCCGCGGTTCTTCGCCCGCTGCATGGGCGAGCTGTTGTTCTGGGTCGGCGAGGACAAGATGACGTTCGGCAGCGACTACGCCATCTGGGAACCCAAGTGGCAGGTCGAGGGCTTCGTGGACTGGGACTTCCCGGACGACGAGGCGTACTCGGACTACCCGCGGCTCGGCGTCGCGGGCAAGAAGAAGATCCTCGGGCTGAACGCGGCGAAGCTCTACGACATCGAGGTACCGGAGGAACTGCGACTGGACTACGGCAAGCCGGCTGCGCAGGACGACGCGAAGCTGGTCACGCAGTAATGACGACGGCGGTCGCGGAACGGTCCCGGGTTCTGGCCGCGCTCGACGCGGTGCGCGACCCGGAACTCGACGAGCCGATCACCAAGCTCGGCTTCGTGTCGGAGTGCATCGTGTCGGCGGCCAGTGACGTTCGGGTCCGGCTCCGGCTGCCGACGTACTTCTGCGCGCCCAACTTCGCCTTCCTGATGGTCGCCGACGCGTACGACGCGGTCTCGGCGCTGCCGGAGGTGCGCAGCGCCGATGTCGCGCTGGAGGACCACTTCGCGTCGGCGGAGATCAACGCCGGCGTGGCGGCGCGGGCGGGTTTCGCCGTGTCGTTCGCCGGCGAGGCGATCGGCGAGTTGGACGAGCTTCGGCGGACGTTCCTGACCAAGGCGGTGTTGGCCGGCACCGACCAGGTCTGTCGCCCACTGATGGCTGCCGGGCTCGACCCGGCGACGCTGGCGACGATGACGCTCGGCGACATGCCACCGTCGGCACAGCTGGAGAGGCTGTGCCGACGGCGGGCTGAGCTCGGCCTGCGGACCGACCCGGCCGCTCCCCTGCTCGTCGACCCTGGCACCGGTGACCCGATCACCGGTGCCGCGGTGTCGCTGCACCTGGGCAGGGCGCGGCTCTCCAGGGTCGGTATCGAGGCCAACACGGGCATCTGCCGGGGCATGCTCCGCCACCGATACGGAACGACCGGTGCGGGTGAGGAGGAGGACGAGGGATGAAGGCCGTTCGACTGCACGGATACCACCAGCAACCAATGGTCGAGGAGGTCCCGGAGCCGAGCGTCAAGGGCCCGCTGGACGTCGTCGTCAAGATCGGCGGCGCCGGAGTGTGCCGCACCGACCTGCACATCATCGAGGGTCAGTGGGCAGAGGCGATGCACCCGACACTGCCCTACACGATCGGCCACGAGAACGCCGGCTGGGTGCACGAGGTCGGCTCTGCCGTCACCAACGTGCAGGTCGGCGACACGGTGATCCTGCACCCGACTCCCACCTGCGGGCTGTGCCACGCCTGCCGGGCCGGCGCCGACATGCACTGCGCGATCAGCACCTTCCCCGGCCTGGACAGCGACGGCGGGATGGCCGAGTACCTGCTCACCTCCGCGCGGGCGTGCGTGAAGCTCGACCCGTCGACGCAGCCGAAGGACGTCGCGGCCCTGGCCGACGCCGGCATCACCGCCTACCACGCGGTCCGCAAGGCGATCCCCCTGCTGTACCCCGGCACGACCTGCGTGCTGATCGGCGCCGGCGGGCTCGGCCACATCGGCATCCAGTGCCTGGCCGCGCTGACCGCCACCACGATCATCGTGGTCGATCGCAACCCGGACGCGCTGAAGCTCGCCGAGCAGCTCGGCGCCGACCACACGGTCGTTGCTGACGGCAACCAGGTGACGGCGGTCCAGGACCTGACCGGTGGCACGGGTGCGCACGTCGTACTCGACTTCGTCGCCGAGCAGGGCGCCGAAGCGGACGGCTTCGCGATGACCGCGCCGGCCGGTTCCTACTTCGTGATCGGGTACGGCGGCCAACTGCAGGTGCCGACCCTGGACATCATCTCCACCGAGCGCAACATCGTCGGCAACATCGTCGGCACGTACAACGAACTGGACGAGCTGATGGCGCTCGCGCAGGCCGGGAAGGTCACGTTGCACACCCGGACCTACCCGCTGGAGGCCGCCGCCGAGGCGGTCGCGGATCTCGACGCCGGCCGGGTGCGGGGCCGCGCGATCCTCGTTCCCTAGCGCACCGTCCCATCACACCGTTCGCCCTGACCGGGCAGTCAAAGGAGGAGACCGATGGCCAAGGAACTGCGATTCGGTGAGCAGGCGCGCGAGCTGATGCTGTCCGGAGTGGACCAACTGGCGGAAGCGGTGAAGTCGACGCTCGGGCCGAAGGGCCGCAACGTGATCCTGGAGAAGATCACCGGCTCACCGGTGGTCACCAACGACGGCGTCACCATCGCCCGGGAGATCCACCTGAAGAACCAGTTCGAGAACATGGGCGCTCAACTGGTCAAGGAAGCGGCGATCAAGACCAACGACATCGTCGGCGACGGCACCACCACCGCGACGGTGCTGGCGCACGCCATCGTCCGCGAGGGGATGCGGGCGATCGGCTCCGGCGGCAACCCGGTGCTGGTGAAGCGGGGTATCGACGTCGCCGTTGCGCGTCTTGTCGACCGGCTGCGCGAGGTCGCCCACCCCGTTGTCACCGAGCGCGACCTCGCCCGGGTGGCGGCGATCTCGGCCAACGACGACGACATGGTCGGCACGGTGATCGCCAAGGCCCTGCACTCGATCGGCGACGGCGGCATCGTCACCATCGAGGAGTCGACCGCACACGGGATGAGGGTGGACTTCGTCGAGGGTTTCGAGTTCGACAACGGCTACCTGTCGCCGTACATGGTGACCGATCCAGGCAGTTTGCAGGCGGTGCTCGACAACCCCTACATCCTGCTGTGCAGCGAGAAGATCACCAAGGTGCAGGAACTGATGCCGCTGCTGGACAAGATGATGCGGGATCCGAAGCCGCTGGTGATCATCGCCGAGAACCTTGAAGGCACCGCGCTCAGCATGCTGGTGCACAACCACGTCAACGGCCACATCCAGTGCGTCGGCGTCAAGGCACCGGGGTTCGGCGACCGGCGGCTGCACAAGCTGGAGGACATCGCCGCGATCACCGGTGGCGCGGTGCTCAGCCGGCATTCGGGCTTCACGCTGGAGACGATGGAGCTCTCCCAGCTCGGCCGGGCCGACCAGGTCCGGGTCACTGCCGACCGCACCGCGATCATCGCCTCCGCCGGCCACGAGCAGGATGTCGCCTTCCGGATCACCCAACTCCGCGCCGAGCTCGAGCGGGCCACGTTCGGGATCGACGAGGACGTGCTGACCGAGCGGATCGGTGCGCTGTCCGGCCGGGTCGCGGTCATCCAGGTCGGAGCACCGACCCCCGCCGAGTTGAAGGAGCTCCAGCACCGCGTCGAGGACGCGCTGTCGGCCACCCGGGCGGCGATGGCCGAGGGCATCGTGGCCGGTGGCGGGGTGGCGATCCTGCACGCCGCGTCGGCACTCGACGATCTCGAGGTCAAGGACGACTATGCGACCGGCGTGGACATCGTCCGGCGCGCCCTCCGCGAGCCGGCGTACCTGATCGCGACGAATGCGGGCTACTCCGGCGAGGAGGTGCTGGAGCGGATCGGACACCTCGGCCCGGACGACGGGTTCGACGCACTCGAAGGCCGCTACGGAAACATGCTCGAGATGGGCATCGTCGATCCCCTCAGGGTGGCCAGATCGGCCCTGCAGAACGGCGCGTCGGTGGCCGGCCTGCTGCTCACCACCAACACGCTGGTCGCCGAGGAGCAGACCCCGTGGGGCGGAAGCGCCGCGCTGATGACCGAGTTCGGCGCCCTCGACGAAGGCCTCCACCAGCCGTCGCCGGACTCCAGCACGCCGCAGTCCCTTGGCCTGGGCCCTTCGGTTGGCTGAGACAACGACCTGGTGATCAGACCTCGACTTGGCGGGACTCGGCCCGGGCAGGTGTAGCCGCGGTGACCAGCAGCCAGCCGGGTATTGCCAGCAGGACGGCGGCGACTCCGAACGCCGCCGCCATGCTGGTCGCGACCGCGAGTTGCCCCAGCGCCACCGCGCCCACCGCTCCCCCGAGATAGCCGATCAGCGACTGAACGGAGAGGACAGTCGCCCGCTCGGCCGAGGCCACCTGGCTGTGCAGGAGTTGCCCCATCGGGCCTCCGACGATTCCGAGACCGACGAACATCAGCAGGTAGGCCCCGCCCGCGGCGAGGATTCCGCCGAGACCATCCACCGCAGTCGCCCCGGCCAGACAAGCCAGTGAGAACACGCTCACCGCGAACCCCACGAGGCAGACCGCCCTGGCCGAGTCGAGTCTGCGCGTCAGCCTCATACTCAATCCGCTACCCACCGCGTCGGCCGCGAACCCGACGGCCGCGACGATGCCGTAGGCAAGAACTCCCCGATCAGGTGACCCCGCCAGCTCACCCATCCAAGCCGGGGTCAGCAGTTCGATGACGGCCAGCGCGGCCACCATGCCGGCTCCGGTCGACAAGATCCGGATCAGTAACGCATTGCGTACGCCGAGGCTCAGTCCGGTCGCGATTGCAGCAGGAACCCCTCTCAGCACGCTGCGCAAAGTTGCCGGCGCGTACTTCGGCTCGGGCATCGCGAAGATCGTCACGACCAGCCGCACCGCATCACACGCGGCGGCGATCAGAACCGGCACGGCAAGGCTGGTATGCAAGGCGAACGGGATCAGCGCACCAGCTACCGTTCCCACCGCCAGCGCCACGGACGAAGCCATCAGCCCGAACGACAATCCACGGCTCAGCTCGGCATCGGACACCTCGGATCGCGCTTGCACGGTGTCGACGTACCAGGCCTCGACGGGTCCGCTTCCCAGCGCTCGCCCGATACCGCGGAGGATGCTCGAGGCAACGAGTAGCAGGATGGACTCGGCCAGGCCGAGCAACAGCAGAGCGATCAGACTTGCCGCCGCTGACGCGACGATCATCGGACGACGGCCGACGACATCGGCGAGCCCGCCGGTCGGCAACTCGAGCACCATGATGGCGACGGAGTACGCGACGCCCAGCGCCGCAACGGCGGTCAGGCTCACCCCTTTGTCCAGCAGCAGGAGAACCAGCACTGGAATGAAGAGGCCGGTCGGGAGCCAACTCAGGAAGCTGATCAGCGCAAAGCGTCGAGCTGCCCCCGACGCGGTCACGATCGCTCGCCGGACCGCGGGAAGGCGCTGACCACGATGGAGACCTTGGACGCGTCGGGATTCCCGGCGTCTCGGGCCTTCAACTCGTCGACGTGTGCGTAGAACCGCTCCCACAGCTCGTCGACGGAGGCCGGCGTCAGCTTCACCAGCAGGTCACCGATCCCGGACGCATCCACCCAGTCCGCGGGCAACGTGGTCTGGTCCTGCTCGAACGACTCGACGTTGGACACCAGGATCTCCGCCTGCTGCCTGCGCATCCACCCGGCCGCACTACGACCTGCACTCGACGCAGCCATCTCGGAGTTGTTCCAGCTCGTCGTCTTGTGCATGGCACGCCAGCGCCGCGACCGCGGATGACCGCCCGAGGCGACCTCTTCGACGAATCCGTACTGCGCGAGCTTCCGCAGGTGGTAGCTCGTCGCACCGGTGTCGGTCTCGAACCGCCGAGCCAGTTCTGTCGCCGTCGCCGGCCCGTGCTCCCGCAACGCGCCCAGCATCCGCACTCGCAGCGGATGGGTGAGGCCCTTGAGCTCCTCACCCTGACGCACCAGCTTGTCGTCCTGACTCATGAGCCGACCATACGCTTACAGAACAATCTATGCAAAGAAAATTCTGCATGGACCACTGGTCAGTGGCGTCATGGTGTTCGATCGAGCCGCGGACTCGAGGCTAGTGCGGCGTCAACGAACGTTGGGGCCGTCACCCACCTCCCACCGACCGGCCTGGAGCACCCACTGTGGTGGGTCGACCACGATGCCGTTCAGTGCGGCGGTGTGGTTCGGTTGTCACCTCTGACGGGTCCGCCTCGTGCAGTTCGACAGGACGTACGCGCCTGCTGCCAGCCATTCCCCGCCTGAGCCCACCCGGTAAGCGGCTCGATCGCCGGACACCTCCTGTCGAACTGCACCAATCTGACCGGACCGATGACAACCCCAACGTTTCTGGATGCGGCGTTAGGACCAGTGCGGCGGGCGGGTCAGCCGGGTCGGGAGCGTCGTACCGGCGTCGCCGCGGGCCGCGTTGATCTGCATCTGGGTCAGGAAGATGCTCCGCGCGAGGTCGGCGCCCCGCAGGTCGGTGTCCCGGAGATCGGCACCGATGAGGTCGGCGGCCGTGAGATCGGCCTCGCGGAGGTCGGCGGCGATCAGGTAAGCGCTGCGCAGGTCCGCCCCGCGGAGGTCGGCGCCGCGCAGCGTCGCACCCGTGAGGTCCGCACCGCGGTGGTTCATTGGTGTGCCCGGTACGCCGGCCCGGACGAGCTCGCTGGTCCGTAGCAGCAGTTCGTTGATCCGGGATCGGTGGGCGATCACGTCGAGCTCCGCGAGCGAATCCGGGCTACCGAGGGCCAGGCGTTCGGTATCGACACGCGCACGCGTGAGGTCGTCGCGGAGGGGAGGTGCCAGCTCCAGCGCCTCGATCAGGTACCAGAGCAGCTCGTGGAGCAGCCGCACCACCGAGAACACCTCGAACATCTGCGCGCCCGAGTCCGCTTCCTGCCGCCAGTTTCGGCCGCCGAAGGTCACCTGCGTGACCTTCTGGCCGGCGCCGAAGCAGTCGTACACGGTGCAGCCTGGGAAGCCGCCGTCCCGCAGCCGCGCGTGGATGCCGCAGCGGAAGTCGTGCTTCAGGTTCGGGCACGGTGCACCGGCCGGCTTGTCGATGGCGAAGTCGGTGGACGCGGTCAGTGCCAGCGCCACGCAGCACAGCCCGGCACACTGCGTGCAGTCGGCGCGCAGGTCCGAGTGTCGTACGGGCTGGTGGGACATGTCCCTGTCGAGGCTAGGGCGTGCGGCCGCACGCCGCATCAGTTGCGCCGTGCGGGGTCGAGCGATTTTCGGCTGCGGAGCTCCGTCATGACCTCTCGGGCAGATGAAGCAGCCGTTGGATGCCCGGAATCGATGGCGAGTTGATAGGCCCGCTCCGCCCCGGCGAGGTCGCCCTGATCCTCACACAGGACCCCGAGGTTGAATGCGGCCTTCGGGGCCATATCGGCGTGCCCGGAGTCGATTGCCAACTGGAAGGCCGACTCCGCTCCGACGAAGTCCTCCCGACCGTGACAGAGGACGCCGAGGTTGACCGCTGCCTGCGGGGCCTGGTCAGCGTGCCCGGAGTCGAGCACCACCTGGTACGCGCGCTCTGCCCCAGCGAAATCGCCCTGATCCTCACGGAGCACTCCGAGGTTGACCGCCGCCTTCGGGGCCAGGTCGGCGTGCCCGGAGTCGATCGCCAACTGGTAGGCCCGCTCCGCCCCGGCGAAATCGCCCCGCACCTCGCGGAGCACCGCGAGGTTGATCGCCGCCATCGGGGCCATATCGGCGTGCCCCGAGTCGATCGCCAGCTGATAGGCCCGCTCCGCCCCCGCGAAGTCGCCCCGGCTCTCGCGGAGAACGCCGAGGTTGACCGCCGCCTTCGGGGCCTGGTCGATGTGCCCGGAGTCGATCGCCGACTGGTAGGCCCGATCCGCCCCATCCTGATCGTCACGAAGTACCCCGAGATTGACCGCCGCCATCGGGGCCATATCGGCGTGCCCGGAGTCGATCGCCAACTGAAGGGCCTGCTCCGCCCCGGCGAAGTCGCCCCGGCCCTCACGGAGTACCCCGAGGTTGACCGCCGCCTTGGGGCCCTGGTCAGCATGCCCGGAGTCGATCGCCAGCTGATAGGCCCGCTCCGCCCCGGCGAAGTCCTCCCGATCCTCGCACAGCACCCCGAGGTTGAACGCCGCCTTCGGGGCCTGGTCGGCGTGCCGGGAGTCGATCACCAACTGAAGGGCCCGCTCCACCCCACCGACATCGTCCCGCACGTGCTCGCCCGACTTCGTCACGGCAGCCCCCCACCCAACGACGTGACGCGCTGTGCGCCACACCTCACACGGTACAGAACATCGCCTCAAACGCCCGCTTTGCCAACTTCTGACCGCCGTCTCTCGCGGGGCCGACCGGAGCGATGCAGTTGCCGTCGGCAACTGCCCGGGCTCAGTGCAGGGCGACGGTCAGAAGGAGGACAGATGCTTCCAGGGCTTCGACGTCGTGACGCTGGGGCGGCACCGCGACCAGGTCACCTGGACCGAGCTCGACCTGCGTGTCACCGGCACGGACCAAGACACGACCCCGCAGGCAATGCACCGAGGCATCCCCCGGACTCTTGTGCTCACCCATCACCCGCCCCGCGGCGAGCGCCGTGAGCGTCTGCCGGAGCCGGGCACCGGCTCTGCTGTAGACCGTGACCGAACTGCGCCCACTCTCGGCAGATACCGCCTTGGCCAGCAGGTCAGCAGCAAGCTCGTCGATCGAGGCAACGTCCATCAATCGATCATCGCACGCCCGGCCCGCCGCGTCGCGAAGCATCGCTCAGCGTTATCCGGGCACTGGGAGCCATGAATCAGCACCTTGCCCTCGTCACCGGAGTCACGGGCTACATCGGTGGCCGCCTCGTGCCAGAACTGCTCGAGGCGGGCTTCCGGGTCCGCGCGATGGCACGGAACCCACGCCGGCTCCGCGATCGGACCTGGTACGACGACGTCGAGGTCGTCGAGGCAGATGCCGGGAACGCGCGGCAACTGCGGGCCGCGATCGACGGCGTTGACGTCGCCTACTACCTGATCCACTCCCTCGGAACTGGCCGGCGGTTCGAGGCACGCGACCGGCACAACGCGTTGACGTTCGGGACGGCTGCGAGGGAAGCCGGCGTACGGCGGATCGTGTATCTCGGCGGCCTCTACCCCGAAGGCGAGGAGCTCTCGCCGCACCTGGATTCCCGGCGCGAGGTCGGCGAGATCCTGCTGGCGTCCGGCGTACCGGTCACGGCGCTGCGCGCGGCCGTGATTCTCGGCTCCGGCTCGGCGTCGTTCGAGATGCTGAGGCACCTGACCGACCGCCTCCCGGTGATGGTCACCCCACGCTGGCTCAGCACCCGGATCCAGCCGATCGCAGTGCGCGACGTCCTGCACTATCTGGTCGGCAGCGCGTCCATGCCGGCCGACGTCAGCCGCGGTTTCGACATCGGCGGACCCGACGTCCTCACCTACCGCGACATGATGCAGCGCTACGCGAAGGTTGCCCACCTCAACCAACGGCGCATCCTCCTGCTGCCGCTGCTGACGCCGTCGCTGTCAAGTCATTGGGTCGGTCTCGTCACCCCCGTGCCGAGCAGCATCGCCAGACCACTGGTCGACAGCCTGGTGCACGAGGTCGTCTGCAAGGAACACGACATCGCCAAGTACGTCCCCGATCCAGAGGCGGGCCTGATCGGCTTCGATCGTGCGGTGGAGCTCGCGCTCAAGCGGGTCGGCGACCTGGACGTGACGACCAGCTGGGCGTCCGCGGCAACGCGCGGCGCCCCGAGCGATCCGCTGCCGGGCGACCCGGACTGGTCCGGCGGATCCTTGTACGTCGACGAGCGCGAGAGCGTCGTACCTGCGAGCCCTGAACAGCTGTGGCGGGTGATCGAGGGCATCGGCGGCGGCAACGGCTGGTACTCCTGGCGCCTCGGTTGGTGGGCGCGCGGGCTGCTGGACCGGTTGTTCGGCGGACCAGGTCTGCGCCGCGGCCGGCGCAATCCACGCGACCTGTCCGTGGGCGATCCGCTCGATTGGTGGCGCGTCGAAGAGATCGAAGACCTCAAGCTCCTCCGTCTTCGCGCCGAGATGCGGCTCCCCGGCCTGGCCTGGCTCGAACTCATCGTCGACCACGACGACGCCGGCCACACCGTCTTCCGTCAACGTGCGCTGTTCCATCCGCACGGCCTGCCCGGCCACCTGTACTGGTGGGCCATCAAGCCCTTCCACGGCCTCGTCTTCGGTGGCATGCAACGCAACATCACCACCGCCGCCAACACCTGACCCACGCAGCCGAAACTCAGACCTGGGCCTGATCGGGAGCTACCTGCGGGCCGCGTGGCTCCTAGTGGGGCCGGGCGCGGAACTCGACGAATCGCTCGCGCGGATTGCCACCACGGTTATCAGGCCCGCGAGCACCAACCCGCAGATGACGATCAGGGCGACGACCAGACCTCTGGGCGCCGGCTTGCGGTGGCCGAGCGGGTACTGCTCATCACCGCCGAGCTCGGGTCCCCAACCGAACGCCGCCGGCGGTGGATCGCCACCGGGCATCCCCGGCAGCGGATAACTGCCATAGGCCGGCATCGATCCGTCCGGCAACGCCGGCCGCTCCCCCGCCCATTCATGATCTGGCAACGTCATACCTCCCCTCAGCACCTGTCGCAAGTCCCCCCGGCAGCAGGTGTGAATCCGAATGTACGACGCGACACCCGACACTCGCGACCGCCGAACGCCAGCGCACGGCAAACGGTGCCCACCGCAACCAAACGCATGCGATCCGCTACCGATCACCCTGTGCAGGCCAGCCGAAACGTTCTGTCGCACTGGTGCCGGCGGGCGTTGGTTGTGGAGGGCAACGGGTACGACGAAGAGAACGCCGGCAGCACCGGATTCGATGACAGCGGCAACAGTGGTTGCCGCCGGCAGAAGCTGAGAGGTTTCACGCCGCGCGAACGCCTCTGACCAACGCGAGGGCCGCGGGAAACTCCATCTCCCGCGGCCCTCCCGCCTTCGGTTACCTCTCCACGACCGGTGTCAGGGCTACCGAGCGATCGTGTACCGGAACATGTCGCTTCGTAGTACCTCGCCCGAGACCTTCACGATGCGCAGGGTGTGCTGCCCATCCTTCAGGCCGGCGCGGGTGAAAACCTGCCGCATCGTGACACGCGCCTCGTTGAAGAGGTTCACCCGACCGACGAGCTTGTTGTCGAGGTAGACGTCAGCTTCGCCCTGATCCGGACCCAGCGCCGTGATCCAGTCGACGCCCGTTCCCTTGAAGGCGAACTCGATCGCCGCACCATCCGCTGTCGCGGCGTGAACGTCGTTGCGGTAGTCACCACGGAAGCTGAAGTCCAGCTTCGTGGTACCGGTCGGCTGAGCCGCGAGGTACGCCTTCTTGATCGTCACGACCCTGCCCTCGACGGTGTAGTCAGTGCCCTTGACGAGGTCCGCGCCGCCGTTCGCGATCGCGACCAGCTCGCCGGGATCGCGCCCGATCTCGACGCTGACATCGGCCTGGGCGGACGGCTCCTTGTCGAAGCCCGCCGTACCCGGGTTCAGCAGGCTCTCCTGCCGCACCACCAGCTTGTCCACCAGCATGAACGATCCCGACTTCTTCACCCCGCGGATCGTGTGACTTCCGTTCGGCAGGTCCGAGATGCTGTACACCACCTGCTGGACGGCGCGCCCTTCGGCGGGATCGCGATGGGTGTCGACAGTCTCCTTGAAGGCGCCGTCGATATAGATGTCGACCTCACCCTGTGAGGAGTCCTTCTCCGTCACGTAGTCGACGCCGTTGCCGACGAAGCTGTACGTGAAGGCGTCGCCGTTGGTCTCCGTGTACTGGACGTCGTCCTGATAGTCACCGAACCCACGGCCCGTGCTCCGGCTCCACGAACCCGTGTAGACGATCTGTGGGTCGTCGTTGTTCAGCTCCACCGTCCGTACGCTGGAGGTGGCCGCCGTCCCGGCCGCGGGGGTCCCCGAGTCCGTCACCGTGACGGTCAGCGGCTCCGACACCGCCGGAACCTCGCGGTTGCCGTTGCGCTGCCAGGCGCCCTCGTAGGAGACCCGCAGATCATCGTCGTTGACCCGGATCGCCGAGTTCCTCTGCGGCGTGACCTTGAACAGGCGGACACCATGCGGCGGCACCGTCGCGGCGGTGTAGCCGGACGCGAACTCGCCCAGATTCTTCTTCGCCCACAGATCGCGCACCGTCGCCGAACCGTCCAGACCGAGGTCCGCCCAGTTCGCCGTCATGTTGGCCTCCGTCGTCCCGAGATTGAACAGGGCAACGGTGTACGAGCTGTCCGCGTTGAGCGAGTACCACACCTGCCGGTTGGTCTTGGTCGACACCGGTTGCGCGGGGCGCCCGGCCTGGTTGACCGCGATCACCTCGGGGTTCGTGAGCAGTTCCAGCCCGTACGCATCGAGCTTGGTCAGGTCGTTACCGACGTAGAACGGAGCGGCGGAGATCGCCCACAGCGTGGCCGCCGTACGACGCTCGTCCTTGGTCAGCCCGTCCATCGTGCCGTTGCCGACATTCAGCGAGTCGAGGTCGTTCCACCCACCCGGTCCACCATGGCGCCACCAGTCCGCCACCCTGGGAAAGAGCCGCGAGATGTTCGGCCAGGCCGTGAGCGCCTCACCCGGGCAGTAGCACTCGACGTCCCAGTCGAGCCGCCATCCGTTCGCCCACTGCTTCCAGTAGTCCGCGTAGTTGATGTCGAGAGCCCAGGAGAGTTCGAGCCAGATGTTGTGACGGGCGAGAGCCTGTGACCATCCCTTGACCTCGTCGCGGGCATCGAGAGACAGATCGTTCTTGCCGGAGCCCGGGGTCACGCTGTCGAATTTCAGGAAGTCGACGCCCCAGGAGGCGAAGAGATCGGCGATCGAGTCGATGTACGCCTGGGCACACGGCTTCGTCATGTCGATGCGGTAGCCGAAGCCCCAGTAGTCCCCTTGCTGCAACGGTTGCTTGGCCAGATCTCCCGTCGTACACCCCGGGTGTCCGTACACGGGGAGGTTGGCGTCCAGCATCGCCTTCGAGATGCCCGGGATGCTGTAGAGCCCGACCTTCTGGCCGTTCGCGTGGATGTGGTCGATCACCGCCTGCAGTCCGTTCGGGTACAGCTTCTTACTCGGCACGGGCCGGCCGTACTCGTCGGTGCCGCCGTTCCACGCCGCGTCGATGTTGATGTACTCAAATCCGTACGGCTGGAGTTTCTTGTGCATCGCATCCGACTGGGCGATGATCTGGTCCGCTGAGATCCAGTTGCCGCCGTCGTTCGAGTACACCTGCATGCTGTAACTGCTCCAGCCCATGTAGGGCTTCCGCGCCGCCTCCCCGGCCGGCCCGAGCGTAGGGCTCGCCCCGGCGGTGACGCCCGCCGGAGTGCTGATGCTCGCCGCGCTGTCCGCGCTCGCCGTCGTGGTGACTCCGCGTGGCCCCTGCGGCGGCCCACCCGGGCCAGGTACGGCGGCGGACAAGCCGACCGGCCCGACGGCGACGACGGCGAGCGTTGCGAGTACGCCGCGCGTCGCCCTGGTTCGAAGGGATCTGGTCATGAGCGGTGACCTCTCTGATCTGACAGCCGAGACCCCTGGGACTCGCGGTCTTCGACACACGTTTCCCAGGAACACGGATCCGATAGGATATTGGAGCCTTTACTTAACTCTGTCAAGATTTAGAGCCCAGCGGCTCCGCCGGGTCGCGATCGTGTTCGCGATCCGCGAGCCGTCCGGGACAGGTTCGTGGCCGAGACGCGGGGCAACCCGCTCGCGCGGAGCCGCACAGCGGGCCGGCAGGTCTCGCTGACGGTTGCCAGTGGCAACTGTGTGGGAAGCGGGTGCTTGAAGCGGGTTGATGATTCAGTTGGATGACTGAGGTCTGGTCGAAGCGGGGGGTTGCCAATTAGGCTTGATGACAGGGCTGGGTGGTCGGCGGCAGTCGGCGGTGGAGGGCGTGGACCCATGCTCTAACGGGGTTCTCCCGGGGGATTCGATGACGTGGGTGCTCAACCTTGGCGTTGGTTCACGTACCAAGGCCATCGCGCGCGCGATCAGCGGCGCGCACCCGGACCTGCGGTTGGTCACCTCCCCCGAACCAGGTGAGCTCACCGGCGTCGTCGTGTGCTCGACCTTCTCCCGCGATCTCGAGCAGACGCTGGCGATGGCGGCGTCGTCCAACGCCCATGTGATCGTCGTGTCGGAAGCCGGGCATCGCCTCGAACCCTGGTCGCTGCTGGCCTGTGGCGCGACGGATCTGATGATCTGGCAGGACGATCCCAGACCGATCCAGGCTCGCCTGGAGCGACTGATCGAGGTGGAGAACGTCGTCGAGTCCCCGCCCGTCGCCGACGTGATCCGGGGTACCAGCCCGGCCCTGAGACAGGCTCTGCGAGACCTGGTCACGGCCGCCAAGTTCGGCGGTGGACCGATCCTGATCACGGGTGAGACCGGGACCGGGAAGGAACTGGCCGCGAAGGTCGCGCATGCGGTCAGCGCCGCCGGCCGGTCCGGGCATCTCGTCGTGGTGGACTGCACCACTATCGTCCCCAACCTGTCGGGCTCCGAGCTCTTCGGCCACGAACGGGGTGCGTTCACGGGTGCGGTGAGTGTGCGGACCGGCGCGTGCGCCGCGGCGAACGGCGGCACGCTGATGCTCGACGAAGTGGGCGAACTCCCGCTCGAGTTGCAGCCGGAGCTGCTGCGCGTGGTCCAGGAGGGGATGTACAAGCGGGTCGGCGCCGACACCTGGCAGCACACGAGCTTCCGGCTGATCTGTGCCACCAACCGCGTCCTGGAGGACGACGTCACGGCCGGCCGGTTCCGGGCCGACTTCTACTACCGCATCGCGGCGTACTCGGTGCAGCTCCCGCCGCTGCGGGACCGGCCCGGCGATCTGATCCCACTGTTCCGCAGCTTCGTGTCCGAGGCCCAGGGACAGGCCGAGCCGGCCGAGGTGACTCCCGAGGTGGAGGTCGCGTTGCGGCGACGCGAATATCCCGGCAATCTCCGCGATCTCCGCCAGCTCGCTCATCGGGTCGCCTCACGACATGTCGGTCCGGGACCGGTCACACCAGGAGATCTGCCGCCCTCGGATCGGCCGTTGGGCCATGACAGTACGACGGACAACCACGCGCCGACCCTGATGGACTCGATCCGCCAGCAACTGCGGCAAGGCATGACCCTTCGCGAACTGCGTGACTACGTCGCCGACCTCGCGGTCACGGCGGCGATCGAAGAATCCGGTGGCAGCATCCGCGCGGCGGCGGCCCGGCTGGGTGTCACCGACCGGGCATTGCAGCTCCGACGCGCGAAACGCCGTACCTAGGCAACCTCTCGGTCGGCCATCGCCTCCAGCTCCGACGCCAACTCGGCGTACAACGGGTCACGCAGTTCGCGCGCCAGCTCGCGGTAGAAGTCGGCGAGCTCGGAGTAGGTCATGTCCGGGCCCGGTGCGGGGCCGCCCGCGGTCGTCCACTTCCGCTGCGGAGTCGCCAGCGCGACCGCCAGTTTCACCCGCTGCTGGACTACGGGCTCGACCGCCCAGCCGAATGCGGGCGCATGGTCCACCGGCGGGTGACTCATCGTCGGTTCCAGTTTGGTGAATCCCAGGTAGTGCCACCTCCCGGGCTGGTTGTACGCCGCCAATGTGGGTTTCGGCTTGGCGTTCACCACCACCGCGTAGACCCGCAGGTACTTCGCCACGCCCTTGCTGAGCGGATTGCCGCGGGAGTCGGTCCCCACGTAGGTCGCGAGCACCCCGCTCTGAAGGTTCGCCTTCTCCAGGCGGGCGCCGAGCTGTGCCAGGCCGGAGCGGATCCCGGAGAGCGTGTGTGGCTTGATCTCCACGTACCCCGGCGTGCGCAGAGTCAGGCTCTGCCCCGGCGAGGATGCGGGCGGAAGGAAGCTGGTCGCCCAGTTCCGGACCTCGGACTCCTGCGGTGTGATGGTCATGGGCTGTACCTCCGGTTCTGGGTGGCCGCTCGGTCAGTCGACGTGCGGGCCGAGCGGCGGGCGGTCCGGGTCAGTCGCAGCAGGTTGCCGCCGAGTACCTGGGCGGCGTCCGCGGGTTCGAGGTGCAGGGCGTGGATCTTGCTGATCTCCACCGCGGGATGGAGGAACGGGCCGTCGGAGCCGAACAGCACCTTGCCCGGCCCGGCCCGTCGTACCGCATCCACCAGTACGTCGAAGTAGCGCACGCCGGCGGTGTCGGTGAAGAGGTTCGGCAGTCGCACGAGTTGGTCGACGAAGGCGATCTGGGCTTTCCAGTCGTCGGAGAACGACGACAGGTGCGGGATGATCCACGCGACATCCGGGTACGCCGTCGCCGCCATCTCCACCGTCGCGGTGTCGCCGGCCGGGTCGTAGAGGATCGGCAGGTTGCGGCGCCGGGCCACCTCGGCGATCTCACGGGTGATCCGGCCGTCCCGCCAGTGGACCTTGATGCCGCACGCACCCCAGGCTCGTGCCTCGTCCACCAGGACGGCGATCCGCCCGCGATCGGTCACCGGATTGACGAAGGCGAAGCCGAGGTAGCACCGCGGCTCGGCTGTCACCATCGCGCCGACCGCCCGGTTGGCGCAGCGGTAGTCCGAGGTCAGCGGAGCCAGCAGCACCGTCACGTCGATGCCCGCCTCGCGAGCGCGCACACGATAGTTGTCCAGCGATGCATCGGTGTCCCACGGACCCGTGAACCCGTCGCCGAGGCCGGCGTGGCAGTGCGAGTCGATGACCGGAGGACGTCTCATGCCGCACCCCGTCGTACAGCGAGCGACCGCAAAGCAACCGTGAGCCGGTCGAGATCGGCGGGCGTGTGATCAGCCCGCACCAGAAAGGTGAGCATGACGCCGCGCCGGCACCGTGACTGCTGCAGTACGGCGCGGATGCCGGCTGACTGAAGCTCGGACCACCACCGGTGGGCATCTGAAGCCGGCAACCAGATGCTCACGACAGGGAACGGCCTGCCGTTGACCGTCAGGCCGATGTCACGCAGGCGGTTGCGAAGGCGCAGCACATGCCCTTGCAACCGGGTACGGCGAGTGCGGTTCTCGTTCGAGTCGCGCAGAGCCCTGCTCGCGGCAGCCAGGTCGGCAGCCGAGGGCGGGCTGCTGTGCACCCGGTTGCCGCCCTCCCCCGCCAGTCGCCGGATCGTCGAGCGGTCGCCGGTCGTCACTGCCAGCGGCGCCCCGCAGGCCTTGGCCAACGAGGCGACCCAGACGACGGCCTCGTGATCCAGCCCGCACCAGTTCGGCGTACCGCTGCCGTCACCGAACACATCCCCTTGCCGTCTGCTGCCGAGGACACCGAAGGCGAGTGAGTCGTCGACGATGAGGGCGCCGCCCGCATCGCGCACGAGACTCTGCAACTCCGGCAGTGGCGTCGGCCGGTTGCAACCCGGGCACCACCCGTCGGTCAGCACGAACAGCCGCCGACCGGGCTCGAGGACGATCGACTCCGGGCGGTGGTGCGCATATCGGCGTACCAGAGCGCCGTTGGCCGCCGCCCGCAACGCCGCCCACCCGGCGAGCGAGTAGGCGGCCGCGTCGATCGCGACGATGTCGCCACGTTGCGGGAGCATCCCCATCACATCCATCAGCGCATGCAGTGTCGAGCGGCCGACGACGCCCGCCTGCGCACCGTGCGCTGCGGCCACGGCGGCAGCGACCCGGTGCGCAGCGGGCGCCTCATGAAGCACCGCGGGTACGCCGGTCGTGAGCGAAGCCCACGGCGGCAGCGACGCGCTGCCGTGGTGCAGGCCGAGGAACAACGACGACGTGAAGTCGAGCCCCGGGTCCGGTGCGACATGACCGGTCACGCTCGGCGGATCTGCCGACCGCCGCGGCGAGCCAGCAGGACCGAGGGCATGGTGGCGTCGACCGTGGTGGCCAGATCGACTCCGGTGACGGTCCGGTAGGCGTGCATGTAGCGCTGGATCTCGTTGCGCCACGTCAGCGCCCAGTTCGCCGCGTCCTCGCGGGTCCGGCTCGACTCGTTCCAGCGTCCGTGCCGGATCGAGAGCAGGATCTGCTCACCGTGGACAGCCAACTCGAAGAAGTGCGTGATGCTGGCCTCGGGCCATCCCTGGATGCTCTTCATCGTGTCGACCCGGTCCATCCAGTCCTCCTCGTACGGGACCATGGTCGGCCCGCCGAGGAACTCCCGCATCTCCGGCTGGGCGAGGATCCACTGCATGGTCAGCATCTCCGCGCGTGCGACCAGTGGCAGGTCGGCGAACTGGTTGTGCGCCCCGTGCGCGAGCACGAGATGGACCTCGCGCAGGCTGCTGAGCAACGGGAACGCGTCCGCGTCGACGGTCTTGTCGTCCCGTTCCTTGTAGAACTCGTGCGCCGCGTGCAGCAGCGCGTGGAAGCCCTCGAGGAACTGCGTCCGCCGATCCACCATCGTGTACGGCGGTGGCACGGCCCGGCCGACCAACGGCAGGCCGTACTGGACCATGTACTCCGCCGCACGCCGGCGCACGGTCAGACGACTCTGCTCGTCCTCGGTGAACCCCCACAGCAGATTGCGCAGTGGTAGCAGCGGATTGAGGTCGAACCGGGCCAAGGCGTCGTACTTCGGCCCGATCCGGCGGTTCTGGAACCGGGCGAGGATATGGTTCATCGTCTGGACCAGACCGCCCTCCTCGTGCCAGTAGTTCCAGATCAGCTCGACGAACGGCACATTCGGCAACGGGAAGTCGGCCGGGTCGACGGCCGCACCCCGGATCGACGGGCCCGGGCCGGTGGTTCCGCCGACGGCGGGATCGAAGCGCAGGAACGGCTGGGCGAGATCGTCGCGCTCGCTGCTCACGTACGACCGCTGAAGGCTGTCGATCACCGTGTCTCGGGAGATCTCGTGTTTGAGCAGCCGCTTCCGCTCGACCGCACGTAGCGGGTCGGCGGCGGCCTCGACGAATGTCTCGGCGGCCCGGAAGAGCCGGCGGTAGGCGTCGGTGCCGAACCACTCAGGACCCGACAGCCCGGTCAGCCTGGGCCGGACGAACTCGTGGAACTCCTCGAACCGCAGTTGGTCGGTGAGTTGGCGGATGAAGCTCCAGAGCACCTCGTCCTCGCTCTGCGGTGGATCGCCCGACACGAGCGCCACCGTCTGCGTCGGCACCTGCGGCACGATCGCGGGGAGCACCTGGATGTCGATGTCCGCGACCTCGGTGTCGTTCTCATGCACTTTGGGTGTGGCCGTCTTGACGGCCTTGAGCTTCTTGAGTCCTTCCGTCGTGAAGAGGACCTCGGGTTCGAAGTCGTCGCCCAGCTCCATCGTGTGCATGATCTCGGCGCTGACACCACCGAACGGGTGCTCGCCGGTCGCGAGGTTGGAGAAGGTGAACCGGTACCTGCCGGTCGGCTCACCGGCGTTGAGCAGGATCTTCAGAACGGCCAGTTGGCCTGCCCGGATCGGGTCCGGGATCCACGAAATCTCCACTGTCGTGTCCTTTCGATAGGTCTTATGACGCCCGGCTCGCGGACGGCACGTGGTTGCTGGGTGGCCGTTGGACAACGTCGAGGCTGCTGCGGACCGCCCAGGCTCGGAGCAGTGCCGACAGCAGGCGGCTCTCCGCCTCCGGGCTGATCAGGCCGGCCGCCTTGGCCTGGCCGATGACTGCGAACACCAGCGACGACGGCTGGCGTGCCATCACCGCGATGTCGCCGGCCCATTCCCGATGCAGGCGGATCAGCCGGGTCGGATGGCGTTCCCGTCCCGGCCAGATGTCGCCGAGCCGCTGACCGTGCAGGGCGGGTGAGCGATGCGCGAGCAGCAGCCGGACGAACGCCGGGATCGAGGCCTCGAGCCGCTCGAGGTCGGTACGACGGACGGCGGGCAGATCGTGGGTCGGATAGAGCTGCTTCCAGGTGTGCCGCATCGCGGCCCACTGTGGATGGGGATAGAGGGCCTCGCCGATGGTCGCGCTGACCAGGACGCGCAGGTACGGAACCGGATGCGGGTCGCTGCCGGACGGCCGGAAGACGAAGAAGGACGGCAGGCTGACGACCGCGAGCAGACCGACGGTGGACGCGATCCCGAGCTTCCCGACCGACCAGCAGTCCGCGACGATCTCGCTGATCCAGGTGTCCCAGGTCGGCCAGCATCCCTGTGGGTCATCCTTCGCCGCCCGGGCGAGGTCGAGCCGCAACGACTCCACCAGCCGCAGCTGTGCGGCGCCCTGATGCCCCACCTCGTGGACCAGTGAGCTGGCGATACCACTGCCGACCATGCGCTCCCTGGGGACCCGGATGATCGCGACCGGGTTCGGCACGCCGCCGGGCAGTCGCGTCCGGGCCCGGCGAATCGCGGCGCCTGGACCTCTCGAGAGGTAGCAGACAGCGGGGACCTGCTCGTAGCCGTCGAGCCCGAGCCGGAGCGCGTCCCGGGCCAGTACGTCGAGGCCGGACAGCCAGACACCGGTCTCGTGCTCGCTGCGCTGGGTGATCACCTCGGTGAACAGATCGAACTGCGACAGCACGTCGTTGAACCCCAGTCGGATCAGGACGAAGCGTCGCTGCTGCTCGGCAGCACCGACCCCGCGGCCCTGACCGTGCAGCCAGTCGAGATAGCCATGGACCTTCTCCCGAAGGCGGCCGCGGCTCGCGTGCAGGAAGCGCTCGATGATCAGCTGCGCGTCGTACGGCACGGCCGCGGCGAGCACCATCGTCTCGTGCAGCGCGAAGGGCCGCACCTGGTCCAGCCGGGCCAGCAGCCCGCGCGCCTCGTGCTCGAGCAGGCGGGTCGCCAAGCCTCCGGGATCGACCATCGTTACCCCTCAGGCACCCAGCAGGACGATGCGACCGCCCCGGCGGATCCAGCGTCCGGACTGCGCCCGCGACCCGCTGCCGCCGGACGGACGGCCCTGGGCCGCGCCCTCGCCTTCGCCCTCGCCGGTCTCGTAGTAGTCGTCGCCCTGCCACCACTGGTCGGGCTCGTCGCCGCCACCGGCGTAGTCGTCGCCACCGCCGAACCACGGCACCGGCTCGGCGTACTGCCAGGACCGGCGCGACCGGCCACCGCCGTACGACCTGCGGCGCGAACGCCACGGCGACTGCCGCTGGTCCGATGTGAGCAAGCTGGGCGCATAACGCCGGGCAGCGCTGATGCCGGCCGCACGGACGGCTGCCCGCGTCGGTACATTGCGCGGCGCTCGCGCGGCGTTGGAGTAGGCCCCGCGAGCGAACCGGACATAGCGGCTCGCTGCCTCCCACTCGGCCTCGACCTCACCCATCGACTCGGCTTCCTGCGCCTCGAGCAGGCCACCTGCCATCGATCCCAGCTTGGCGCCGATCGCGGTCCCCGCACCCGGCAACACCAGCGAGCCGAGCGCTCCGCCGACAGCCGGCAGCGCCGTCTTGGCGACGTTCTTGAGTACGCCGCCCAGCGCCTTGCCGATCGGCGACTTGACGAACTTGGACGCGCCCTTCATCACACTGCTGGCGAGCTTGCCGAGGAACTGGTCCAGCTCGGCCTCGGTGGTGATCTCCAGCAGTTCCTGGACGAGCTCGGCCTCCATCGCCTCCGCTTCGCTCTCGTACGCCTCCCCCGACTCCCACTCGGACTCGGCCTCACCAGGAAACTCGTAGCTGTCCCGCGGGATCTCAAATGCCTCGTACATGCCGGTGTCCCTTCTCAGTTGGCTGTGTCATGCGTCGAGCACGATGATTCGGTTGCCACGGCGGATCCAGCGGCCTTCCATACCGCGGCCACCGCCTGCTGCCCCTTGGGCTCCCACCAGTCCGGGAAGATGCCGTTGCGCCGCGGCGACGGCAGCCCGCTGGGCCGCCACTTGGGGCGGCACGGTCGGAGGCGCTTGCGCCGCTCGGCGGGCGGTCTCGTTCGCGAACCGGACGAAGGCGCGTGCGACCTCGTACTCCTCGTCCTCCGCCGACAGCCCCTCGGTCTGTAAGCCGAGCTCCAGCCGGCTGCCGGCCCATTGGCCGGCGCGCTGACCGAGCGCGCCACCGCGGCCGGGGGCAACGGCGTCCCCGACGACCCGCCCCAGTTGCGGCAACGCCTGTTTCGCCGCCGACTTGAGGACGCCGCCGACCGCCCGGCCGGCATCGGATCCGGCGAAGCTGCGGACAGCGGAGATGGCACCGCTGACCAGCTTCCCGAGGAACCGGTCGAGTGCGGCCTCTGTCGTGATCTCCAGCAGCTCCGACGCCAGCGCCAGTTCGCTTTCCGACGTCTCGCCGTACTCCTGGTACTCGTTCTGCTCGCCCTCGCCGAAGGCTTCGGACTCGAACAGCGCCCGGTCGATGTCGTGCATAGAAATCTCCCTCTCCGCGTGGTCTCACCCCACCTACTGCACAATTCGTGCCAACTCGGTGGAGCGCAGACAGCGGGCGAGCGCACGAAGCGTCCTTCGCCCGGAGGACCCGGACCGGACCGCGGGCCGAAGTCAGGTTCGGCGCAGTCCACCCGCCGCGATCCCCAGTTCGGCGCGGTACTTCGCCACCGTCCGGCGGGCCACGATGTGTCCGCTGTCCGCAAGCGCGCGGCACAGCCGGGCATCGCTGACCCGGCCCGTCGCCGCCAGCTCCGCGATCCGCGCCTTGATCGCCACTGCCCCACCCAGAAGGTCAGCGAGCGGGACGATCTCCCCGTCCGGGTGGCGCAGCGTCTTGCCGGCGACGCAGCGACTGACCGTGGACGCGTGCAGCCCGAGCTCGACCGCGACGTCGGTCCGGGTGAGCGGCACATGCGCCGCCGCGCCACGCTCGAAGTAGCCCGCCTGACGATCGACCATGTACGCCGCCACCCGGCGCAGCACGCTGGCCCGCGTATCCAGCTGGCGGAGCAACTCCCGCGCAGCCCGTTCGTGTCCAGCAAGCCAGGCCGACGCGTCCGCGTTCGCCCGCACGGCCGGCTGTACGTCGGCCAGGCCCAGACCGAACCAGTCACTGTCGGGCACCTCGACCTCGAAGACTCCCGACCGGGTGCGATAGACGAACACATCCGGAATCCCTGCCGATTCCGGCCGCTCCGGCACCTCGACGACGGCGACGGGCCGCAGTCGCGCACGGACGAGCCGGAAGGCTGCTTCGACCGCCTGCGGCGAGATCCCGAACGCTCGGGCGACGGTCGCCGTGTCCCCTGCTGCGACAGCCTCCAGGTGATCGCGGACCAGATCGACGATCCACGGTGCGGCGTCCCCAGCCGTGACGAGCCCACGTGCCTGGGCGAGCAACAGGTCGACGACGGAGGTCTCCGCGACGCCGACCGGCCCGGCCGCCTTGATCGCTCGTACCGTTTCGGCGATCACGTCCGGCGCGAGACCGTGTGCCGCCGCGATCTCGCCCGGCTCGGCATCGAGCAACCCGCGCCCGCTGAGGTGGGCGATCACGACCGGCAGCGCCGCTCGGCAGTCGGACCTGATCTCACAGGCGGCCGCCGCTTCCAAGGTGTCGAAGGGCATGACGGCTGGATCACGTCCGGCGTACCGGAGCACACTTGAGCACCGGGGGCACTTGCTCGACGTGCAGTGACGGCCGCATCCCGGGCAGACCGAGCCCGCCGATCTCTCCAGCATCGGGTTGTCGGTGAGTGCCTGCTCCACGGTGCCGATCAGGGCGTCGTACCCGAGCGGCAACAACCGGAGCGACTGCAACAGGCCGGGAACAGCCCGGAGCTCGGCCCGAGCCTGCAACTCCAGCCCCACTACCGGCCCACCCGACCCGGTCCCCACCTGTCAACGGTAGTCCGCGGGACTCTCGTTGAACCAGGTCCCATAGCGTGGCCCCTGTGAGTGGTGCTCTTGTGTGTATCGGCGATCTCGTTGAAGACGTTGTCGTCTGGATGGATGGTGTGCCGCGGGCCGGGACGGACAACCCGGCGCGGATCCGCCGTACACGCGGCGGCTCGGCGTCCAACGTTGCGGCTTTCGCGAGCAGCCTAGGTACGCCGGTTCGGTTCATCGGCCGGGTCGGGGACGACCCCATCGGCGAGGCACTCGTGCGGGAGCTGACCATGGCGGGCGTTGACGCCAGAGTCCAGAGACAAGGACGGACCGGCACCATCGTTCTCCTGGTGGACGGCTCTGGCGAACGAACGATGTACCCCGATCGAGCGGCCGCGGCCGAACTGGCTGATGTACCGGACTCCTGGATCTCCGGTGCAGCAGCGGTCCATCTCTCGGCGTACTCACTCGACGGCCCATCACGGCCGGTCCTCCACCAGGCTTCGGCCATCGCTCATGCCGAGGGCACCATCCTCACCATCGACGCGTCCTCGATCGCTCTCATCGATGCGATCGGACCCGCGACCTTCGCTGATCTGATCAGAGCACTGCAACCGACGTACCTCTTCGCGAACGGAACCGAGGCCGACCGCGGTTCCCTGCGAGAGCTCGCCGGTCCTTGTACGACGGTCGTGGTCAAGAACGGTATGGAGCCCACTGAGGTGCATTTCGCCGGCAACCGGTCAGCAACCGTCCGGGTGCCTGCCGTCGACGAAGTGCGTGATACGACTGGCGCCGGCGATGCGTTCGCTGCGGGCTTTCTGTCCGCCGTCCTCGACAACGCCGAGGTCGTCGCAGCGGTCGAGGCCGGCCACGACCTGGCCAGGAGGGTTCTCACCGAACCTGGCGCCGCTCTGACCATGACCGCAGACGAAACGGGAGCTGTTCGTGACTGACCGAGCCATCTTGTCCGACGATGTGGCGCAAGCCCTGGCCGAAGGCCATGCGGTCGTCGCGCTGGAGTCGACGATCTTCTCGAATCTCGGGCTGCCTGCCCCTGCGAACGCCGAGGCACTCGAACTCTGCAAACAAGCAGTCCTCGACCAGGGTGCCACTCCGGCGGTGACCGCGATCCTCGATGGCCGGCCACATGTCGGTCTGTCGGCGGACGAGGAGAAGCGAGTGCTGCAGGGCACGCGGAAGGTCGCCGAGCGGGATCTGTCCGTGGCGCAGGCACAGGGATGGGATGTCGGCGTCACCACGGTCTCGGCGACGGTCGCTCTGGCTCATGCGGCGGGTATCTCGGTCTTCGCCACCGGCGGCATCGGTGGGGTCCACCGCGGATCCGAACTCAGCGGGGACATCTCGGCCGACCTCGACGCCATCGCCAATCACCCGGTCATCACCGTCTGCGCCGGCGCCAAGGCGTTCCTCGACCTGCCGCGCACCCTCGAGTACCTCGAAACCGTCGGCGTCCCGGTGCTGGGTTGGCAGCACGACTGGTTCCCGGCGTTCTACACGCGGTCGAGTGGTCTGCCGGTTCCGCACCGCGTCGAGGACGAGCGAGTGGTCTGTGACGTTCTCCGCTTCCGGACTCGGCCGACTACCGGTGTTCTACTGACCGTCCCGATCCCTGTCGACGACGAGATCCCGGCGTCGCGCATCGACGCCGTACTCACCGCCGCCTTGGAATCGAGTACTCGCGCAGGAGTGACCGGCCCCGCCGTCACGCCGTACGTCCTTGAGCGGATCGAGAAGGAAACAGACGGCCAGAGCATCTCGGCCAACCTCGCCCTGGCGCGCAACAACGCCGCCCTCGCGGCCAAGGTAGCTGTCGCGCTGGCGTCCGCCCCGGCCTGAGGCGGAATCGTCGTACCGGTCAATCCGATGAGCAAGCAGAGCGAGTTGTCGTACCTGCTCAAAGACTCCGGCGCGACCGTGCTGCTGTGCCTGACGCCCAGTAGGCATCGCAGCCTTCCTCGCCAAGCGCCGTCCGCACTTCCCCCAGCAGAACCTGTCCTAAGCGATCGGGAGGATGCGGCGCCACCCCTCGAAGACGAGCGTGGGCTTCATCCCGACCGACAGGTAGAGGCCGAGGGCCGGGGTCGGGTTGTTCGTGTCCACGTTCAGGATCGTGCCGGCCAGTCCCGCGGCCGCATCACGGGCGAAGGCATCGCGCAGCAGGAACCTCGCCAGTCCCCGGCCCCGGAACTCCTCGACCACACCGAGCGTGCCGATGTAGCCGCAGTCCTCGCCCTCGACGAACATGTCGCTGCACACGCGAACCGCGACCGCTCGACCGTCCACCTCGAGCACGGTGATGTCGGACCAGTCGAAGCCCACCCTGGCATCGAGCGCCTCGACCCACTCGTCATGCGGACGGGCGACGAAACCGAACTGGCCCTGGAAACTGTCGATGATGGCCTCATGCGCAGCCCAGCGACTGGCGTCATCGAAGGTGCCGCGGCGGACCACGACGCCCTCGGGTACGTCCGGAGCGGCGACGTCTCCGGCGTGGTCGATGCGCATCCGGTGGTACGTCGTACCAACAGTGAAATCATGGTCTGACAACAAGGCACGCATCGGCTCGTCGGCGCCGAAGATGCAGCAGTCGACGGTGACCTCGGCATGGCCGCGCTCGCGCCCCATCTCACCGGCGCGGCGCAGCGTCCTCTTGATCAGCCAGTCCGCCACCGCCGGGTCCTGCGCTGTCACCTCGAGCTCGATCACCTGCCAGTCGCCCTTGGCGAACGCTGTCCCATACCCGGCCGGTCCGCCGTTCCCGGCGTCGAGCACGAGCCAGCCGTCGGCCGCGCGATCGAAGCCGGGCTCGACGAGGCAGTCGGCGACCTCGTCCAGCCTGCAGTCGGCGAACCCGATCACCGAGGTGTTGTAGTCCGACAGCAACTCGAACAGTGCCTTGGCATCCGTTGGCTCAGGTGGCCGGACGGTGTAGTGGTCCGGCAGTACGACGCCGGCCGTCAAGACCGGCACCAGACCTTCACAGAACTGCGAACACTTCGAATCGGTAGCCGGAGATGGACAGCACGAACGGTGGGAAAGAAGTTCACGGTCCCCCTTAGGACAGCTATTAGATGCACCAGGGTCGGTCAAAGTTCTGGTTCCAGCTCAGCAGCAGGGGCAGTTCTGTCGTGGGTAAAACCACACAGAGCTGTCGGAGGGGTGAATGGGTGATTCTTCCGATGCGGGCTGGCCGCGGCGTGCAAGAGCCTGATGCGAAAGGAGTCCACTCGGCGACAAACCAGTCCGCGGCCCGGGCCGGGGGTGGAGGGATAGCCATGACGAGCACCGCCTCCAAGCACTTCGAGACCATGATCATCGGCGCCGGTCAGGCCGGTCTTGCCGTCGGATACCACCTTTCGACCCAACAGCGATCGTTTGTGATCCTGGACGCCGCTGAGCGCGTCGGCGACTCGTGGCGCAACCGTTGGGACTCGCTCCGGGTCTTCACACCCGCGCGCTATGACGGGCTGCCCGGTTGGTCCTTCCCTGCACCCGGCTGGTCGTACCCCACCAAGGACGACGTCGCCGACTACCTCGAGTCGTACGCCGCCCGGTTCCGGCTCCCGGTCCGCACCGGCGTTCGCGTCGACGGTCTGTCCCGGGAGAACGGCGGGTACGTCGTCACGTCCGGGCTCAGCCAGTACTTCGCGGACAACGTGGTGGTGGCGACGGGCGGCTACCAGGCACCTCGGATCCCAGAGTTCGCCTCCGAACTCGATCCGACCATCGTGCAACTCCACTCGAGCCAGTACCGCAACCCATCGCAGCTCAAGGACGGCGCGGTGCTGGTGGTGGGCGCCGGCAACTCGGGTGCCGAGATCGCCCTCGAAACCGCATCGGATCACCAGACCTGGCTGTCCGGTCGGGACACAGGGCAAGAGCCGATCCGCGCCGGTGCAGCCCTGGATCGACTGCTCACGCCGCCGTTCTGGTTCATGCTCTCGCACGTCCTCACCATGCGGACGCCACTAGGCCGAAAGGTTGAGCATCAACTGTCCAACCAGGGGCTCCCGCTCGCTCGAGTCCGACGGAAGGATCTCGCCCGTGCGGGAGTCGAGCGGGTCCCGCGCATCACCGGCGTACGCGATGGTCTGCCGCTGCAGGCAGACGGCCAATCCCTCGACGTCGCCACCGTGATCTGGTGCACCGGATTCGTGCCTGACTACAGCTGGATCCAAGTCCCCGCCTTCGACCCGGACGGCCGGCCAAGACACGACCGCGGCCTCGTCCGGTCCGAACCAGGCCTCTACTTCATCGGCCTGTTCTTCCAATCCGCCGGGACCTCATCACTCATCGGTGGCGTCGGCAGAGACGCACAACGCGTCGCTCGCCACCTCACCGCCCGTCGCACCGAAGCCGGTGCGACGTCCACCCGTGCACGTGACTAGACGCGCTCTCGCAATCGTTGCTTGGCGCCGCGCTCGACGAACAACGGCACGAAGTCCCGGATCGGAACATCGTCGAACTCTGGGCGGGACTGACTCACGACCTGCTCCACCTCACCGGTGGGCACCTGCGGAAACTGCTTGGTCAATCGCTCGACGACCTCATGGATCGCCCGGTCCTCATCTGACCTGTCCATACCCCCACGATGATCCGCTTTCACCACTCAGACAAGGCTCCTCCAACATTTGATCAACTTTGCGCCCTCAGTGGGCGCCCTGGAGGTTCAGCAGGACGACGCCGGCCACGATCAGCCCGAGGGCGCCGATCTTGATCGGGTCCCAGGACTCGCCGAGCCACAGGGCGCCGATGACGGCGACGGCTGCGGTGCCGAGGCCGGACCAGACGGCGTACGCCGTGGAGACCGGCAGCCACTTGACCACGATGGCCAGCAGCCAGATCGAGATCGCGTAGCCGAAGACCACCAGCCCGCTCCACAACGGATTGCGGAACCCATCGGCGCGGGAGAGCGCCGAGGTGGCCGCCACTTCGGCGGCGATCGCGGCCAGGAGCAGGCCGAACGCGGTGTACATGAACAACATCCCTTCGTGCTGTAGCAGTCGCTACACGACTAGCGTAGCACGTGCTACATTTGACCGGTGGCCAAGGATCTCCAGCGCCGGGACGAGTGGACCCGGACGGCAACCGACTACGTGCACGAGCACGGGTTGATCGGACTCAGCCTCCGTCCCCTGGCAGCCGCACTCGGCACCAGCGACCGGATGCTGCTGTACCACTTCGAGACCAAGGACCACCTGATCGCGGCCCTGTTGCGCGAGTCCAACGACCGCGGCGTCGCCGGCCTCCAGGCACTAGCCGCCTCGCGCGACCTGAGAGCGGCCGTCCACGACCTGTGGTCGGCGGTGAACTCACCCGACATCGAGCCCTGCGCCCGGTTGTACGTCGAAGCAGCTGCCCTCGGACTCCTCGGCCGCGAGCCCTACGCCTCCGTCGTACGCGAGGCCAACGCGCGCTGGATGCATGCCCTCGTCAACCACCTGGTCCGATCAGGAGTCACCCGGCCGCTGGCCAAGCGGGCCGCGACAGTCATCGACGCGGCGTTCGTCGGTTTCCAGTTGGACGCTCCCCTGGACGTCAGCCGCGCCGCCCGGAAACGCTCGGTGGCCGACCTGGCCGAAGCTGTCGCGGCCCTCGCCGCCGGTAGCTGATCCCGCTCAGGCGATCCGGCTTGCTTCTGGTGGACCGATGTGGAGACTAGGTGAGATCGAACATGCCGCGGAGTTCGACCGGGTCGTGGCCGGCTTTCTCGACGAGGATGTGACGTGATGTACGAGGTAGCGGTGGTCGGTAGCGGCATCGTCGGCGCCGCGACAGCCTGGGAGCTGACGTCCAAGGGCTACGGCCCGGTCGTGGTGATCGAGAAGGAACAGACCGTCGCCGGCCATCAGACCGGTCACAACAGCGGCGTCATCCACGCCGGCATCTACTACGAACCGGGCAGCCTGAAGGCAGTACTGTGCCGAGAGGGCGCCGCCGCCACGAAGGCCTTCGCGGCCCAGTACGGCATCCCGGTCCGGACCTGCGGGAAGTTGCTCGTCGCAACGAACCCTCTCGAGTTGGAACGCCTCGCGGCACTCCAGAAACGCGCCGAGGTCAACTCCATCGACGCCGAGACCGTCGACGCCGCCGAGCTCCGCCGACGCGAGCCGCATATCGTCGGCCTCGGCGCGCTGTTCGTTCGCGAGACCGCGATCACCGATTTCCCCGCCATCGCCGCGAAACTGCTGGACCTGGTGACCGAGGCCGGCGGCGAGCTCCGGACCGGTGTCACCGTGACCGACGTCCGCGAGACAACGGACGCTGTGACACTGCAGACCAACCAAGGCCTCATCCAGGCCCGCCGAGTCGTGTTCTGCGCCGGTCTCCAGGCCGACCGACTGGCCAGGCTGGCAGGCCTTGCCCCCGACGTACGCATCGTGCCCTTCCGTGGCGAGTACTACGACGTCGTTCCGGACAAGGTTGATCTCGTCAAGACGCTGATCTACCCGATCCCCGATCCTTCGCTGCCCTTCCTCGGTGTGCACCTCACGCCGACGGTGACCGGCGGCCTCAACGTCGGTCCCAACGCGGTGCTCGGTCTGGCGCGCGAGGGCTACCGCAAGGGCTCGGTCAACTGGCGCGACGTGCGCGACCTCGCCACCTACTCCGGTATGTGGCGGGTCGCGCGCGCCAACGTCCGCGTCGGATCCCGGGAACTCAAGAACTCATGGTGGAAACGCGGCTACCTGCGTGAATGCCGCAAGTACTGCCCGGAGCTGACGCTGTCCGACCTGACGCCGCGAGAGGCAGGCATCCGCGCGCAGGCGGTGATGCGGGACGGAAGCTTCGTGCATGACTTCCTCCTCCGCCGTACCGACCGCACCCTGCACGTCATCAACGCGCCGTCTCCCGCAGCGACGTCAGCACTGCCCATCGCGGCACACCTGGTGTCCACGCTGGTCGCCGCTCCCTGACCGCAACGTCAGCGTTCTTCGAGCCAGGGGTCGTCGGGGCGGGGGCGATCGAAGGTGGGGCGGGCTGACTGCCAGTGGCCGCGGGTGAAGTCCGGGATCTTGACGGGGCGCAGGTGTGGCGTCTTCATCGACTCGTGGCTGAGCGGGATCACCGAGCACCAGGCCGCCGAGTCGTACACGTCGATGTCCGGAGTCATCCCGAGCCGCATCAGCTGGATCAGCCGGAAGATCGCAATGAAGTCGCCGCCACCATGGCCGCCGTACTGCTCGGCCAGGCGTTCCAGGGCCGGCCACAACCAGTGGTCGTGCTGGGCCAGGACGCTGTTGTAGCTGCTCCCGGTTCGCCAGGTGTGGTTGTCGTGTCCGAGCGACTCCAGGTAGAGGCGGGCGTTGTCGAGCTCGATGGAACCCCTGGTCCCGGTCAGCGTCGTCTCGCGGGTGTAGGGATGCGGCGAGTTCACGTCGTGCTCGACCCGGATGAACCGTCCTGACGCCGTGGTCACGAATGCGGTGTGCCGGTCGCCGGAGATGTACGGCGCGTCGTCCCACGAGGAGTGGTCAGGACCGACCCGCGAGTCCTCGGACCTGAACAACGCAAGGGCTTTCGGCGGACTGGACACCGCGACCAATTCGTCGAAGCGGTCCCCCCGATTGATCCCCATAGCGGCCGAGACCGGACCGAGGCCGTGCATCGGGTAGTGCAACGCGTTCATCCGGGTCTGCCAGCGGCGGCGCCAGTACTCCGGGTAGTACGCACCGCCGAACAGGTACGGCCAGCGCAAGTCGTGGACGTAACCACCGGATGCGTGCTGCACATCGCCGAACAGGCCGGCTGTCACCATGTTGAACATTTGCAGTTCAGGCCGGAAGTAATTGACGTTCTCCAGCAGCATGCAGTGCTTGCGGGTGCGTTCCGACGTACGCACCAGATCCCAGATCTCGTCCAGATGCGGCGAGATCGGCAGCTCGATCGCGACGTGCTTGCCGTGCTCCATCGCGGCCTTGGCCTGCGGGTAGTGCCACTCCCATGGTGTCGCGATGTACACCAGGTCGATGTCGTCGCGCTTGACCAGGTTGAGGTAGTCCTCCTCGCCGTTCGAGTACCCGACCGGTGGAGTGTCCTGGAAACCCTGCGCCATGATCCGGCTGATCGTGCGGGTCACCTGACCCGGCCGGATGTCGCACACGGCGGTGACCGTGGAGACGGCGCCGAAGCGCACGTCCTGACCACCACCGCGGTTGCCCAGGCCGATCAGGCCGACCCGGACGTTCTCGAATCCTTCGAACGGTACGTCGACCATCGCCTTCTCGGACGGGTCGCGGGACGGCTCCGACGAGGTCGCGGCTTCGGCCGGTGCGGCGGTAACGGCACCGACGCCGGCGGAGGCGCCGAGCACGGCCCCGGTCTTGAGCAGGCCCCGGCGCGAGGGGTTGTAGCGGCTCGGAGACGACACAGTGATCACTTCCCTTGGGCGGTTAGGTGTGACTGAACTTGTCTCGTTGCTTGTTTTAGCGAGCAGTATTGATCACCCGCTCGGTGGAGACAAGACCGAACGGCGACCAACCTGGGCCGACCCCGCATCTCGGCGGACCCGGATGTGTGCGGCCAGGACATGGCGCGGGCAGGCGCTGACCTCAACTATCAGTGACAGTCCGACAACACGAGGTGAGGTGCCTTATGCGTCTGCACATGATCCGCCGGTGGGCCGCGATCGCCGCGGTGGTCGCCGGCCTGGTCGCCGTCCCCGCGCCCGTCGCCCAGGCCGCCGCCGGGCTGGAGGAGGTCACCGGATTCGGCACGAATCCTGGCAACCTGAGAAAGTTCCGCTACGTCCCGTCGGGTCTGGCCGCCGGTCGACCGCTCGTGGTGGCGCTGCACGGGTGCACACAATCGGCAGCCGCGTACGACGCCGAGCCGGGCTGGATCGACGTGGCCGAGCGGATGGGGTTCGCGCTGCTCCTGCCTCAGCAGCAGAGCGCGAACAATCTGAACTCCTGCTTCAACTGGTTCCAGCCGACCGACACGGCCCGCGGCTCGGGTGAGGCGTTGTCCATCAAGCAGATGGTCGACCGGATGCGATCCGACTACGCATCGGACGCCGCGAGGATCTTCGTGACCGGCCTGTCCGCCGGGGGCGCGATGTCGGCGGTGATGCTGGCGACGTACCCGGAGGTGTTCGCCGCCGGAGCCGTCGTCGCGGGTTTGCCGTACCGATGCGCCGACACCCTGATTCAGGCGCTCTCGTGTATGTCGCCCGGTACGAACCTCACCCCGCGGCAATGGGGCGACAAGGTCCGCGCCGCCTCGAGCCACCCGGGTCCGTGGCCGACAATCTCACTCTGGCACGGCACCGCCGACTCGACTGTTGCCTACAGCAACCTCACCGAGCTGATGGAACAATGGACAGACGTCCATGGCACCGACCAGACCGCCGAGGTGTCGGACACCGTCAACGGCTATCCACACCAGGGCTATCGGGACAGCGCAGGCCGACTCGTCGTGGCGACCTACTCGATCACCGGGATGAACCACGGCCAGCCGATCGACCCCGGTACCGGTCCCCAGAACTGCGGCACCCCCGCGCCGTACATCCTCGACGTGAACATCTGCGCCGCCGACCACATCGCCCACTTCTGGGGACTCGACAATGCCATCACCGGTGAGGACTAGCTTGCGGCCTCTGTGAGGGCTTGGTCGAGGATGTCGAGACCTTCGTGCGCCTCGTCTGCGGTGATGGTCAGCGGGGGGACGAGGTGGATGCGGTTGAAGTTCGTGAAGGGTAGGAGGCCGCGTCGGTTGCTCGCCGCGACGATGGCCGCCAGCTGCGGACTGGAACCGCCGTACGGCGCGAGAGGCTCGCGCGTCGCGCGGTCGCTGACCAGTTCGAGTGCCCAGAACACGCCCGTCCCCCGGACCTCACCGATCCATTCGTGCTTGGCGGCCAGCTTGCGCAATGCCGGCCCGAAGACTTCGGCGCCTAGTTCTGCTGCGTGCTCGACGATCCGCTCGTCCTGCATGGTCTCGATGGTGGCGACGGCGGCCGCGCACGCGAGCGGATGCCCGGAGTAGGTCAGGCCGCCGGGATAGGGCCGGTCGGCGAAGGTCCGATAGATCGGCTCGCTGATCGCGACGCCACCCAAGGGCGCGTAGCCGGAGTTCACGCCCTTCGCGAAGGTCAGCAGGTCCGGGACGATGTCGGCGTGCTCGATGGCGAACCACCTGCCGGCCCGGCCGAACCCGGCCATTACCTCGTCGGCGATCAGGACGATCCCATGGCGATCGCACAGTTCCCGGACGCCTTGGAGATAACCAGGTGGCGGCAGCATGATGCCCGCCGTACCGGGGATGGATTCCATGATGATCGCCGCGATCGTCGGCGGTCCCTCGAGTGCGATGACCTGTTCGAGATGCGCGAGCGCGCGGTCACACTCCTCCGCCTCGGTGGTGGCCGAGAACGCGCTGCGGTAGAGGAACGGCCCGAAGAAGTGGACCGTGCCGGTTGAGCCGTTGTCGTTCGGCCAGCGTCGCGGGTCGCCGGTGACGTTGACGGCGAGTTGGGTGCCGCCGTGATAGGAGCGGTACGTCGACAGCACCTTCTGCCGACCGGTGTGCAGCCGGGCCATCCGGATCGCATGCTCGTTGGCGTCCGCGCCGCCGTTGGTGAAGAAGATCCGGTTCAGGTCGCCCGGGGTGTGCGACGCGATCAGCCGCGCCGCCTCGGAGCGGGCCGCATTGACGTACGACGGCGCCACCGTACACAAGGTGGCAGCCTGTTCCTGGATCGCCTTGACGATCCGGGGATGTTGGTGGCCGAGGTTGGTGAAGACGAGCTGGGAGGTGAAGTCCAGCAGGCGGTTCCCGTACCGATCCCAGACGTAGGAGCCCTCGGCCTTGGTGATGACCATCGGATCCAGCTGCGCCTGGGCGGACCAGGAGTGGAAGACGTGCTTGCGGTCCAGCTCGTAGGCGCGGTCGGCGCTGAGGTCAGACATTCTGCGGGAACCCCAACTCGAGGCCACCCTCGGGGCGGGCGGCCGGGTTGATCCAGCGCGTGGTGACCACCTTCGCGCGGGTGAAGAAGTGGACGCCCTCGGTGCCGTGCGCGTGGGTGTCGCCGAACAGCGAGCGCTTCCAACCGCCGAAGGAGTAGTACGCGACCGGCACCGGGATCGGGATGTTGACGCCGATCATCCCGACCTGGACGTCGTTCTCGAACCGGCGGGCCGCTCCCCCGTCGTTGGTGAAGATCGCCGTCCCGTTGCCGTAGGGATTGTCGTTGATGAGGGCAACGGCTTCGTCGTACGACGGGACCCGGACGACCGACAGCACCGGCCCGAAGATCTCCTCGCGGTAGATCTCCATCTCCGGTGTCACGTGGTCGAACAGCGTCGGCCCGAGCCAGAAGCCGTCCTGGTCGCCAACAGCTTCGACGTCGCGCCCGTCGATGACGAGTTTCGCGCCGGCCGCCTCACCCGAGTCGACGAAGCCGGCCACCTTGTCGCGGTGGGCCTTGGTCACCAGCGGACCCATGTCCGCCTCGACCTCGGCGCCGCGGCGGCCGTCGCCGGTGCGCAAGGTTCGGGTGCGCTCGGCGATCCGGGCGACCAGGTCGTCGGCGATCGGCTCGACCGCGACCAGCACGCTGATCGCCATACACCGCTCCCCCGCGCTCCCGTATCCGGCGTTCACCGCTGCATCCGCGGCCAGCTCCAGGTCGGCATCCGGCAGCACGACCATGTGGTTCTTCGCGCCGCCGAGGGCCTGCACCCGCTTGCCGTACCGGCTCGCCTCCTCGTACACGTACTGCGCGATCGGCGTCGAGCCGACGAAGCTGATCGCGGCGACATCCGGGCTCTGCAGCAACGCGTCGACGGCGACCTTGTCGCCCTGCAGCACGTTGAACACACCGTCCGGCAGACCGGCCTCCTTCCACAGCTTCGCGATCCACAGGGCGGCCGACGGGTCCTTCTCACTCGGCTTCAGTACGACGGTGTTGCCGGCCGCGATCGCGATCGGGAAGAACCACATCGGCACCATCGCCGGGAAGTTGAACGGGCTGATGATGCCCACCACACCGAGCGGATCCCGCCTGGAGTGCACGTCGACGCCGGTCGAGGCGTTGCCGGACTGCCCGCCCTTGAGCAGATGCGCGATCCCGCACGCGAACTCCACGACCTCCTGTCCGCGAGAGATCTCGCCGACCGCATCGGAGTGCACCTTGCCGTGCTCGGCGGTGATGAGTTGCGCGAGCTCGTCCTTGCGGGCGTTGAGCAACTCACGGAACGCGAACAGGATCTGGGTACGACGAGCCAGCGAGGTGCCGGCCCAGGTCGCGGAAGCCTGCTTGGCGGCGCCGATGACATGGCGGGCATCGCGCTCGCTCGCGAGGGCGACGCGACCGGAGACGGTTCCGGTGGCCGGGTTGGTGACATCGGCCCACAGCTGCGACGTGCCGTCGTACCCGGCGCCGTCGGCCCAGTGCGTGATCGTGGTGGTCATAGAGCGCTCCTTCGGGATCAGGCTCCATCGTCCCTGTGACCGACTCCGGCTCGGACCTGCAGAATGTAGGATTGTGACTCGAAGTCCGACACTGTGTCGGGCACTCCGGGGGAGATTGATGGCGTTCCTGACCGTCGCGCGGGTCCTCGAGATGCCGCCTCTGCGCGAGGCAGGCCCCGAGGTGCTCGCCGGCGCGGCAGGCCTCGGCCGCGAGGTCCGATGGGTTCACGCCGCCGAGCTCGCCGATATCGCACCGCTGCTGCGCGGTGGCGACCTGCTCCTGACCACCGGCGTCGCGTTACCCGAGACCGCGGACGAACTCCGCGACTTCGCCACCAGTCTCGGCAGCAGCGAGGTCGCCGGCCTGGTGATCGAGCTCGGGCGCCGATGGCATCGCGTACCGGACGCCCTCGTCGACGCGTGTGAAGCCGTAGCCCTCCCACTCGTCGCACTGCACCACGAGGTGCGGTTCGCCGCGATCATCCAGGCGGTCGGCGAACGCATCGTCGACGAGCAACTGGAAGAACTCCGCGAGACCCACCGGGTGCATGACACCTTCACCGAGCTGAGCATCGCCGAGGCCGGCCCACGCGAGATCCTCGAAGCCGTCCAACGGTTGGCCGGGGCCGCCGTCGTACTGGAGAGTGAGCAGCATCAGGTCCTCGACTATCGGTCCGGCCCGGCGGACATCGCCGAGTTCCTCGCCGATTGGAGCGCCCGCTCGCGCAGCGTCCAGGTCGACGGCCGGACCGGGTGGAACGAACGAGCCGGGTGGCTGGTGACCCGACTGGGCAAGCGCGACCGAGGCTGGGGACGCCTCGTGGTCCAAGCACCCACGCGGCCGTCGCAGCGCCTGATCGCGCTGACCGAACGCGCAGCCGCAGCGCTGGCCATGCACCGGCTGCACGACAGGCACCGCGACAGTCTGGTCCGGCGCGTCCACCACGAACTACTCCTGGGCCTACTCGCCGACCCCACGGATCCCGACGTACTGCGCCGATGCGACCTCGCCGGTGTTCCGCTCGTCAAGCGTCAACTCGTCGGGATGACGGTGCGGCCCCGCGCGCAGGTTGCACAGGTGGAGGAAGTGCTTGCGTCCGTGGTGCATGCGGCGTACGACCTGAAGGTTCCGGCGATCGTCTGCGAGATCGACCGCGATGTCCGCGTACTGCTCTCCTGTGCACGCGCTGCCAGCACGGACCGGATTGTCGACAACCTGGCTGAACGCGTCGCCCGGCGGCACCCGGTCGCGATCGGCGCCGGCCGTCCAGCTACCACATCGGCCGACACCGACCGCACCCTCAAAGAAGCGCAGCAGGTGGTGGAGTCGGTCCGTGCCGACGCCGCGGACCGCGTCGTACACCGCCTGGAGGATGTTCACCTGCGCGGCCTGCTCACCCTGCTCGGCGACGACGACCGCCTCCGCCTGTTCGTCGCCCGCGAACTGGATCCTTTGAAGGAACACGGCGGCGGACTTCTCGACGCGGTCCGCGCACTCCTCCAGCACCCGGCAAGCAAGTCCGAAGCCGCTGCGAGCCTCCACATCTCCCGCCCCGTCTTCTACGACCGCCTCGCCAAAGCCGGGCGCCTCCTCGGCGTCAACCTCGACGACCCCGACATCCGCGTCTCCCTCCACGTCGCCCTCCTCGCCGACGAACTCCACACCCAGATCCGCTGACCTAACGTGGCTCGGCAGCTGTAGGGGCCGGAACCTCGCCTTCAACTCGAACGCCTCGAATCTGTTCCCCGGCGACACGAACAACAGCCCCGACGTCTTCGTCCGCGATCTCAGCACCAGGCGTACGACGCTGGTCTCGGTCAGCCGCAACGGTCTGGCGGACAACGGCGCGCACCATCCGGAGATCTCCGCCGACGGCCGTCATGTGGCCTTCACCTCGGGCTATGACACCTACCTCTGGAGCGCCGCCCGTCCCAGCTGAGCTGGATCGAGCGCTGGGTACGGCGTGTCCGCCAGACCGAGGTTGCGCCAGACGAAGCGAGGGATGCGGGCCAGGAAGCCGCGCAGGAACAGCGAGCAGTGCGCGATCGTCGGCTGGTTGTGCACGCCTGCCGAGAACCAGGCCCAGTCGTCGACGAACTGGAACGACGCCGGTGGGTTCGCCATCAGGTACTCCATCTGCCGTGGATGGATCACGTCGTACGCGAACTTGGTGTCCCGCGCACTGACGGCGAACTGGTCGTTGAACGCCTCGCTCTCGAAACTGATCCCGCGACCGAATCCCCGCCGGCCGACCTGGAGCCACGGCATCCGGGCCGGCAACTGGAACCCGAGGATCGCCTCGCTGTGGTTCTCGGTCACCGTCCGGGTCTGCGTCCGGCCTTCGCTGTCGGTGTAGGTCTCGGTCCGGGTCGTCTTCCAGTGGTGCGTGAAGGCGACGAACGGCGGGCCGTCGCCGTCACGGCCACGGATCACCTCACTGGTGCTGTGAGCGTGTCCGGACCGAGTCACCGGGGTGACGTGCAGCAGGCTGTCGTCGACACCGATCCAGTACCAGTCCGGGTGGTGGTAGAAGCTCAGCCGCGGCGGCTGCTCGGGCTGGATCCACGGATCCAGCGGCGCGGCGTCGATCGCCGCGGCGACGGTGGCGAACTGCTCCAGCCACGGGCCGAGGAGCTCGGCATCCTTGCGTGGCGGGTCGAGCATCACCAGCTGGTCTGCGTCGGTGCTCACGTTCACACCAGGCTGCCCCGCGGCCATCGCGTTCAGCCGCTCACACACCTGCGGAGTCAACGCTGCCGCGGCGAACGCCGGGTCCAGCGCACCGATCTGCCAGCCCGGGCCGAGTTGCGGCGGGGACGGCACCACAGTCGCCGCGACACCGAACCGCGGCTGCGTCTCGCCGCCGGTGATCCACAGCTCAGGAAGCCGGCGGGAGACAGTGACCATCCCGACCCAGCCTGACCAGTGTTCGGACTTGTACTCGATCACCTGGAACGGCCTGCCGAGGCTGGTCCGGCCGATGATCTGATCGTCGGGCCGGCGGCGGAACCCGATCCCGAACGGCGGATTGCCGAGCCGGGCCACGGCATCGAACGTCGGGCTGTTCACGAACGTCCAGCCGCGCTCCCGCAGTGACTTGATGTACTGCTGCCGCCGTACCAGCGCGACGATTCCCCAGACGATCCCGGCCGCGCCCAGCAGCAGGACGATCACGACGACGATCGCCACTCCGTCCACGATCCATCTCCCTGCCTCGCGGCCGTCTCCACGACGGACAATATCCGCGCGCGGGGGTCTGTCGGGCTCGGTGGCGGGTCGGGAGCCAGGGAGCCGTCGGGGGCGATGTGGTCGAGGATCTGGTCGATCAGGGTCAGGACGTGCGGGTCGTCGACCGTGTAGATCTGGCGGCGGCCGTCGCGGTGGGCCGTGATCAGGCCGGCGAGGCGCAACTTGGCCAGGTGCTGGCTTGCGGTGGTGATGCTGACGCCCACCCGGTCCGCCAGCGTGCCGACGTCGTACTCGCCGTTCGATGCCAGCCAGAGCAAGTGCAGCCGCACAGGGGCAACCAGCAGTGCAAAGGTCCGGGCCGCGCCGTCGAGCTGCAGCCTGGTCGGCTCGATCACGGCAACCAACCGGCCAAGCGAGTGGTCGAGAACGTGACCAGGAAGGCCAACGCCAACGGCAGCAGCGTCGCGGTCGTGGTCCACCTGAAGCTTCTGGTCTCCCTCCAGATCGTCAGGATCGTCGTACTGCAAGGGTTGTGCAGCATGCTGAACAGCATCAGGTTGACGGCCGTCAGCACGGTCCATCCGCCGGCCTGAACCAGGACGGATCCGGCCTCGGCGTCGGTGAGTTCCAGCATCACGCCGTTCGAGACGCCGTACTCGAGCGGGCCTAGCGTCATCGTCAGCATCAGGATGGTGGGGATGATGATCTCGTTGGCGGGGATCGCGACGACGTACGCGAGCAGGATGATGCCGTTCAGGCCGAGGGCGAGGCCCAACGGGTCGAGGCCGTGGGCGAGGTGCCCGGCGATGGACGCATCGCCGATGGTGACGTTGCCGATCAGCCAGATCACCGCGCCGGCCGGTGCCGCCATCACGATCGCGCGCCAGAGGACCTTGAGGGTCCGGTCAATGACGCTGGTGTAGATCGTCCGCAGTACCTGCGGCGGCCGGTACGGCGGAAGCTCGAGCGAGTACACCGACGTCGCACCGCGCAGGACGGTCTTCGACAGACCCCACGAGACGACCAAGGTGGTGACGATGCCCAGGACGGCGACCAGTACGACGCTGCCGGCCGCGACGAGGCCCGCGGCTGCCGGTGGTACGAGCGTGCCGATGAAGACCGTGCCCATCAGGATCAGTGTCGGCCAGCGTCCGTTGCAGATGCTGAAGTTGTTCGTGACGATCGCGATCATGCGTTCCCGCGGGCTGTCGATGATTCTGGTCGCGGTCACGCCGGCCGCGTTGCAGCCGTAGCCCATCATCATCGACAACGACTGCTTGCCATGGGCACCGGCCGCGGCGAACAACCGGTCCAGGTTGAACGCCACCCGCGGCAGGTAGCCGAAGTCCTCCAGCAGCGTGAACAGCGGGAAGAAGATCGCCATCGGTGGCAGCATCACCGCGATCACCCACGCCGTACCAAGGTAGATGCCGTCCGCAACAAGTCCGGTGACCCACCACGGCGCACCGCCGAGCAGTTCACGCACCAGTGCGGTCCCGTCCTGCACCAGCAGCCGATAGAGCAGATCAGAGGGTACGGCGGCACCGGTGATGGTGAACCAGAAGACCCCGAAGAACAACAGGCCCATCACCGCGAATCCCCAGACCCGGTGTGTCAGCGCCCGGTCGAGCAGCCGGTCGAAGGTCAACCGCGCCCGTCCGTCGACGGTGACTCGGGCGATCCGGCCGGCCTCGGCGTACAACGCCGCGATGGCGTCGTCGTCGGCCAGGCCGTCCAGCCGGAGACGACGTCCCCGAAGCGCCACTCTCCCCCGCGCCACCAGGTCGATGGACTCCTGAAGCTCCGCAACCCCACGCCTCCGCCGCGCCGCCATCGCGGTCACCGGGACGCCGAGCTCCCGCGCGAGGTGGCGGGTGTCCACCGTGATCCCATGCCGCTCCGCCTCGTCGATCAGGTTGACCGCGACCACCACCCGATTGGTCACCTGGAGGATCTGGAGCACCAAAGTGAGATTGCGCTCCAGCCGCGTGGCATCCACCACTACGACGGTCACATCCGGCGTGCCGTGGATGAGGTAGTCACGGGCAACCTCTTCCTCACCGCCGACTGACCGAAGTGAGTACACACCAGGTAGGTCGACCACCTTGTACCTGTGGTCCTGGTAGGCGTATAGACCTTCCGCCCTCGTGACCGTCGTACCGGGCCAGTTGCCGGACCGCTGGCGCAGCCCGGTGAGGGCGTTGAACACCGTGCTCTTGCCGGTGTTCGGGTTGCCGGCGATCGCGACGACGAAGTCGTGGCCGCCGGCAACCACCTCGAGCCGGTGCGTGTTCAGTGCACAGCTCCCACAGTCGTGAGTCATGTCTTCACCAGTTCGACATGCACGCCGCGGGCCTGGGAGCGCCGCAGCACGATCAGACTGCCGCAGACCAGGTACGCCGTGGGATCGCCCAGCGGACTGGTCATGTCGGCCTGGACCTCGCTGCCAGGCAGCAACCCTAGGTCCATCAGCCGACCGCGTTCGGCGCCGCGACTGTCCAGCGCGGTGATGACCGCGCCGGACCCGCGAGGGAGCTGGTCGAGTGTCATGGCTCAGTAGATGTTGGAGGGACGAACCATGCCTTCGGCCAGGTCGCCGAAGCCGGGGGCCATGATCGCGCCGGGGTGGCCGATCACTTCCTCCACCACGGCGGTCTCGGTGGTGATCACCAGGGCCGCGATGGACGCCGCGCTCTCGAGTGCCGCGCGGGTGACCTTGAGTGGGTCCATGACACCTTCGTCGAACATGTCCGCGTAGTGCCCGGTCAGCGCGTTGAAGCCGTGTCCGAGCGGCAGGCTCGCAACGTTGGCGACCACCTCGTCGCCGTCGTACCCGGCGTTGATCGCGATCCACCGCAGCGGCTCGGGCAGAGCCCTGCGGACCACCTCGCGGCCGACCGCGTCGTCACCGGTCAGCTCGACCCGCGACACCGCCTCCTGCGCCTGGACGAGCGCCGTACCTCCGCCTGCCACAACGCCTTCCTCGACAGCAGCTCGGGTCGCGGCCAATGAGTCCTCGACCCGCAGCATGCGCTCCTTGAGCTCGACACTCGTCGCGCCGCCGACCCGGATCACGGCTACCCGACCGGACAGTCGTGCCATCCGAAGCTGCAGGTTGTCCTGGTCGGCGTCGATCTTGGCCCGCTCGAACTGCGTCTCCAGCTGGGCCAGCCGGGTCTCGACCAACCGAGGATCACCATGACCGCCGACGATCGTCGTGGCGTTCTCGCTGATGGTGATCCGGTCACACGAGCCCAGGTGTTCCAGCGCAACCTCGTTCAGCTCGAGCCCGGTGTCCTTGGCGATCACGTGGCCGCCCAGAGCCACCGCGAGATCCTCGAGCTCGGCCACCCGGCGGTGACCGAAGCCAGGCGCGCGTACGACGACCGACTGCATCGTGTTGTGCATGTTGCCGCCGACAAGCAACTGCAGAGCGGGCCCGTCCACGTCCTCGGCCAGCACGACCAGCGGCCGGTCCGCACGCTTGGCCACCTCGACGGTCGGCATGATGTCCTGCACCTGCGAGATCTTCTTGTTGGTGAGCAGGATGACCGGGTTCTCGTAGACGGCCTCCATCCGCTCCTTGTCGGTGACCATGTACATCGAGATGTAGCCGTGGTCGAACTCGATCCCGTCGACCACCTCGACCGACAATCCGATCGCATCGCACTCCTCGGTAGTGACGATACCGTTGCGGCCAACGCGTTCGACCGCCTCGGCGATCACGTCGCCGATCGTCTCGTCGTCACTCGCCGCCAGGGTCGCGATATGCCGCAGGTCCTGCCGCCCGCCGACTTCGGCCGTCCACGAGCGCAGGGTTTCGACCACTACCGGGACGGTCTGCTCGATCCCGCGCCGGACCCGCATCGGATTGGCGCCGGCGTCGACCGCGCGCAATCCTTCGCGCACCATCGCCTGGGCGAGCACCGTAGCCGTCGTGGTCCCGTCGCCGACGACGCCGTTGGTCTTCATCGCGACTTCCTTGACCAGCTGGGCGCCCATGTTGGCGAACGGCTCGCGCAGCTGGATCTCCCGGGCGATCGTGACCCCGTCGTTGGTGATGGTCGGCGGGCCGGTCAGCTTCTCCAGGACGGCGTTACGCCCCTTCGGCCCTAGTGTCACCTTGATCGCGTCCGCCAGGGCGTTCACCCCGGACTCGAGCAACCGTCGTGCTTCTTCGTTGAACCTCAGTTCCTTGGCCATGATCAGACTGCCTTTCGGGTCACGGGATGAGAATCGCCCGGCCGCGGACCCTGCCCGCGTCGAGGTCATCGATCGCCTGCTGGAAGTCAGCGAGCGGGTACTTGGAGGTGTGCAGGGAGACCTTGCCCTGCGCGGCGAGCACCATCAGCTCCTGCAGATCGTTGTAGGAGCCGACGAGATTGCCGATGAAGTTGATCTCGGTCGAGATGATGTCGATGGTCGGGACGTCGATGTTCTCGCCGTACCCGACCACGTAGTAGTTGCCGGCCCGGCGCAGCATCGCGACGCCCTCGGCGGTGGCACCGCCCTCGCCGACGAAGTCGATCACGGCCTCGGCGCCCTTGCCGTCGGTCAGCTCCAGGACGTCCTCGACTTGGGTGCCATCAGCAACGATGCCGTGGTCGGCGCCGATCTCGACAGCGAGCCGGACGGCGGCCGGGTTGCGGTCGACCACGACGACGGTCGCGGCCGAGATCGCCTTCAGCACCTGGATCCCGATGTGACCGAGGCCGCCGGCCCCGATCATCACGCAGATGTCCCCCGGCCGGGTGGTGCGGGCTGCCTTGGCGGCCGCGTGGTACGCCGTGAGTCCCGCATCGGCCAGGGCGGCGACATCAGCGGGTTCGAGGTTGTCGTCGATCCGGACCACGCTGCGGGCGGTGGTCCGCAGGTACTCGGCGTACCCGCCATCGGTGTCGATGCCCGGGAACTGGCTGTTCTCGCAGTGCACGTCATCGCCGAAGCGACAGGCCCGGCACAGGCCACAGGTGATCAGCGGATGCAGGATGACCTTGTCGCCCACCTTCACGTTGGTGACCGCGTCGCCGATCGCGTGGACCCAGCCGGCGTTCTCGTGGCCGATCGTGTACGGCAGCGCGACGCCGGTCTTCTCCGCCCACTGTCCTTCGAGGATGTGCAGGTCGGTCCGGCAGACTCCGGCTCCACCGATCCTGACGATCACGTCGAGCGGGCCCTGAACAGCGGGCTCTGGTACGTCGGTCAGCTGCAACTTGGTGTGATACCCGACGACTTGGACCGCTCTCATCGCGTACTCCTCAGATTCGTGACGTGGGTGGACATGCCATCGGCGTCGGCGTACCGGGTCGCGAGCAGGCCGCGGCAGAAGTGCGAGTTCCCCTCGATCGAGATCCGCACGGATTTCGCGAAGCGCAACCGGAGCGGGACCGCCTCGGCGGCGAGCGGCCCGCCGTCCTCGTCGACCATCACCGGGTCACCCGGCCGGACCCCCAGACCGATGGCGACCCGTCGGCGCAGCAACGCCTCCTTCTGCGGTCCTTCCGGTATGTCAGCGAGCGTGATCAGACAGAGATCCTCGACAGGCATGTCGGTTTGCCTGACAAGTGCCGCAGCACAACGTTCCATCGCGGCGGTGTGTGCCTTCCGCAGGAAAGTACGGCGGAGCTCCTCCAAGCTGTCCTCAGCCTCGGAGCCGAACGTGCCCACGTAACCGGCGTCCGCGGCCAGACCGGCGTTGATCTTCGCCGAGTCGTGGTGGTCGTCGAGCTGAACCACGATCTGCCCGAGGCCTTCCACCCGTCGCAACGCGTCCTGGGCGTCGGACGCCATCAGATACGCGAAGTTGGGCGAGCAGAACGACGTCGGCAACCTGAGATGCACGGTCACCCCGATGTCGTCGATCCGCACCGACCGGACGAAGCCGAGCTCGGTGATCGATTCGTCCAGTTCGGGGTCCATGACCGTCGCCAGGGCGGCCAGCACCTCGTCCACTAATGACGTGACTGTGGTGGTCATGAGCGGGCGCCGGCCGCGACCTCGACGGAGGTGTCGCCGGCTTCGGTTGGCAGCCGCAGTTCGCTCGGTACGTCGAGGTCGTACATGGCGGCCGCGTTGAGACCGAGGATCTTCTTCTTCTGCTCGGTCGTGATCGGCGCGTACTCGGTCAGATCCGCCGGGATCTGGAAGTCGACGAACTGTTCGATCAGCCACTTCGGCGTCCAGAGCGCGTAGTCGCTGGCGAAGAAGATCTTGTCCTCGCCGAGCCAGTACAGCAGCTCGCCGATGATCTGGGCGAAGTACTTCGGCCGGGTGTGGATGAACGGCATCGCCACCGCGAGACCGCCGTACACGTTGGACTCCTGGGTCGCGATCCAGCAGAAGTCCTCGAGCCTGGGCAGTCCGACGTGTTCGACGATGAAGTTCAGGTCGAGGTAGTCGGTGGCGACCTTGTCGATGTCGGCGACGTCGAAGGCGTCGCGGTCGAGCGGCCGGATCGTGGGGCCCTTGTGCACATGGATGTTCTTGATACCGAGCTCCAGGCACTCTTCCAGATAGCGACGCGACCACGGGTCGTCGAGCTTGTAGCCGCGCGAGTCGCCGTGCCACTCGGCGGTGTAGAGCTTCACGCCCTTGAGGTGCATCCGCTCGGCGTCCCGGCGCAGCTGTTCCAGGCCGGCCTCGCCGTGGCGCGGGTCGTAGGCGTGGTTGTAAGTCAGCTTGTCCGGATGCTCGGACGCCAGCCCGAACGCCTCCTCGGTCTGGCCGAACCCGTTCTTGTAGAAGTCGCTCAGCAGCGTCGCCTGGAAGATCGCGTGGTCGACGTACCCCTCCTCGAAGAGGTCCTTCATCAGCCGCTGGCCGCCGTAGTACGTGTAGGTGTCGTAGTCCCAGACGACCTCTTCCGGGCTGAGGTTCTTGTGGTAGTCGTAGAAGCAGTCGATGAACTGCTTGCCGTGCACGTTCTTCAGGTTCGACGCACGGCCGTCCCAGATGTGCACGTGTGCGTCGACCACGTAGTACTTCTCACCGTTCTTCTCGTACATGACGTCCTCGCTTGGGTTCGGGCTGATCGGGATGAGCTCCGGTCCGGGTGCCGCCGTGCCCCCGGACCGGAGCGGCGTGGGTGGAACTAGTGCGTGATCAATGCGCGGTCAGGTCGAAGCCGATGTACTCGGCGGCATCTTCAGGGCTGGCGAACAGGATCGTCTTGTCGTCGAGGTGGACCATCCGGCCGTAGTGGGTGGAGCTGATCTCCTCGAACACCGACCCGTCGAACTCCGAGCCGAGCGCGTCGGTCAGTTCGGCGTAGTCGAAGTCGAGCAGGCCGACGCCGTCGACCCGGATCATCGACGGGTACTCGGTCAGCTCGACGCCGTCCTTGGCGCCCATCACGTCCGCGACCACCCGGCCGATCGGCGTGTTCATCAGGGTCACGCCGCACTTGTTCGAGAACGCGGTCTCGGATCCGAACTGCATCGTCACTGGTCCAGCTCCTTCGGGGTGTCGAGCCCGAGCTCCTCGAGCAGCGAACGGAACTTCTGCTTGGCCGCGTCGAAGCTGTCCGCGAACGTGACGGCCTTGTCGGCCGGCTGCGACCAGATCGGCTGCAGCGCCTGCGCGGCGGCGAGGCAGCGCGGTACCCAGGTCGTGAGCCACTCGCCGAACAGCACCTTGTTGATCTCGCCGTACTGCTCGTCCCGGGTCAGCAGCCGGAACAGGTTGCGGGTGTAGGCGAGATCGCGGTCGTAGTCGTGCTCGCCGGTGCCGACGATGGTCGGCGTGATGTAGTCGCCGTTGCGGGCGGCGATCTGCATCACCAGCTCGCTGCGGAACAGCGAACCGACGAGCTGCTCGAAGACGACGTTGGTGGCGAACAGCAGCTCGCACCAGTCACCGACCGCGGTCAGCCGCTCGACCACCTCGCGGGTCGGCTGCCACTCGGGCGCGTCCTTCCAGACCTCCTTGTGCGCCGAGCCGTCGAACTGTACGTCGGCCTCGGACAGATCGAGGTTGAACAGCGCGAGGTCCTGGGCGAACCGCATCTTGTGCGCCGCGTTCACCGCGACCGCGGTGTTGATCATGTTCGTCGGGCCGGACCGCTGGACCGCGGTGAACACGTGCAGGCCGAGGCCGTTCTCGGCGTGCATCCAGGCACCGAGGTTGCGCTCGATGAACTTCAGCCAGGCGGCGTTCCAGCCGTCGTACGCCCGGGCTCGCTTGGCGTTCTGCAGGCACAGATCCACCTGGCGGACGACCGCAGAGTTGTTCCGGTAGATGGTCTGGTCCCATTCCTCGTTCGGGTCGAGGAACGCGTGCCAGTTGGACGACTTCGCCGCCGTCCACTCCTTCGGATAGCCGCCGGGTCCGTCGCCGAAGCCGTAGATCCAGCCCTGGCTCAGATGCCGCTCCGGATCCGGCTGTACGTCGACGGTGACGTCCTCGTACATCGTCGCCCGCAGCCTGGCCGGCCGGTAGTAGTTGTAGGTCCGGCTCTTCGAGCTGGGGAACTCCAGCGCCCCGGCCTCCGAGTCGGTGAACTCGATCCTCGGGAAACTGCGTTGCTTCGTCTCCGCCATGTCGGTCAACTCCCGTTCATTGTGATGTCACCCGGCCGCGGGGCTGGTGAACTTGTCGTAGAAGACCTGGTCCTTCGGTACGGCGTGCGCCTCGAGCAAGGCCAGTGCGGCGTCGACCATCGGGGGTGGTCCGCACAGGTACGCCTCGCATCTGCCGAGCTGCGCCTCCCGGCGGTCGACCACCTCGGTGACGTTGCCCGCCTCCACCTCGATGCCGTCGGCACCTTCCAGCGACTCCGACAGGCAGGCGATGAACTCGAAGTCGGTGAGGGCCGCGCCGAGTTCCCGGATGGTGTCGAGGTAGAAGAGGTCGGCCGCCGTCCGGGCGCCGTAGTAGAACCGGACCGGCCGGGTGCTGCCGGTCTCGCTGAGCTGCCGCAGGAGCGAGAGGATGGGCGCCATCCCCGCTCCCCCGCCGATGCACACCACCGGGAGCACGTGTCCGTCCTTGATCGTGAAGGACCCGTACGGACCGGTGAGCGCCAACTCGTCGCCGACGGACAGACCGTCGTCGAGCAGACCGGAGAACCGGCCGCCCGGGTACTTCTTGATCAGGAACTCGATCTCGTCCGGCGTCGCCGGGGTCGTTGCCATCGAGAACGACCGGTGCTCGTCGGTCCCGGGGATGGTGAGATCGGCGTACTGTCCCGGCTTGAACTCGAACGGCTCGGCAGGCGTCAGCCGCAGCGACACGATGTCCCGGGTGACCGGGTCGACCGCCGCCACCCGGGTGGTGACGGTGCGGATCGGCACGCCGCCGAGCAGTTCGTCCTCGTCGAAGTTCAGCAACTCGATGGTGCAGTCGCTGTATGCGTGCGACTTACAGAGCAGGACGTACCCCTCGGCGACCTCGGCGTCGTTGCAGGCGAACGTCGAGTAGCGCTCCATCTGGATCTCGCCGTCGAGTACGTACGACTTGCACGCCGAGCACTGCCCTTCCCGGCAGCCGTGCATCAGGTGGATGCCCTGCCGGAAGGCCGCGTCGAGGATCTTCTCGTCCTCGCCGACCTCCATCTCGATGCCGACCGGCTCGAACTGAATGCGGTGAATGTCGGCCACCAGGCCCTCCTCAGGCTGCGATCGGTGGTGGCGGCTGGTGGCGACGCTCATCCCCGCGGCGCCACCAGCCGGTCTGGTCAGGCGGCCGAATGACCGGCCGCAGTACCGTTCGCCCGGTACGCCGCGACGTGGTCCTCGCGCTCGGCGTCGGACATCTCGTTCAGCAGCACGTTCGGGCTGTTGAAGGTGTTGCCGCGGACGTCGTCGAGGGTCCACATCTTCTTCGGGTCGTCGAGGTCGAGGTGCGGCTGACCGATCAGGGTCTTGCCGTCGTCCCGGACGTACCCGAGGTCCTGGACGATGTCGGCCAGGTCCTTGCCGTGGTGCAGGGTCTCCCACTCGCGGAACCCGGTCAGCCGGCCCATGTTCGGGGTCGGGCGTCCGTCGTACTCACCACGGAACGCGACGGCGTCGGTCCAGTAGCAGGTCTCGGAGCAGTACGTCCGCCACTGGTCATCGACCTTCTCGACCACCATGTCCTCGCGGATCAGGGCCGGCACCATGCAGGTCCAGCAGCGGTGCGGGTACTGGTAGCCGACGTCCTCGAAGGCGATCGGCTTGTTCCGGCCGGGGTAGGCCAGCCGGTTGTAGTTCTCCCACCACTTGCCATACTTCGAGTACCAGCCGGGGTACTTGTCCTCGAACCACTCGAAGTCCTTGTCGGTCATGGCGTCGATCCGCCAGTAGTTGACCGGCCATCCGGTGGCGAAGAACCGCGCGACCTCGTGCACGTAGCCCTTGTCCACGATCCGCTTCCAGGCTTCCTCGACCAGGTCGTGCGGGATGGTGAGGCCGTACTTCTCCAGCGGCAGCAGGTAGCTGCGGTAGTAGTCGTCGTAGATCCAGCGGCGCCACATCTCCGCATAGCTCTCACGGTCCTTGCGACGGTCCTTGGTGCCGTACTCGATGAACGTGCCGATCGCCGCGTCCACGACACAGTGGTTGTTCCACCACGCGTAGCGCAGGTCGCGCTCGAGCAGCGGCCGGTTGCGTTCGTCGGCCAGCGCCATCAGCAGGATCGAGTAGCCGTTGCTGATGTGCCGCGACTCGTCGGACTGCACCGAGTGGAAGACCGTCGGCAGCAGGTAGTCGCCGTTGGCCGCGGCCTCGTCCGGCATCGCCACGAACAGCGTGTTGGTGAAGGCTGTCTCGGCCACTACGGTCAGGTAGATGTTCGCCGCGGTGATCGCGTCACCGGTGATGAACCCCTCGCCGAACTGCCGGCCGATGGTGCCCGCGTAGTTGTTCGCGAACGCCTTCTCGGTCATGTCGAAACCGGCCGGGTCGATGTAGTTGTTCATGTACAGCCGCTTGAGGTTCATCTGGATCGTCGAGTGCCGGACCTCGTCGATCATCTGCACCGCGAGCCCGTTGTGGATCTCCGGGTTCGGTACGGCGTCGATCGCCATCGGCATCGCCCGGGCGGCCGAGATCTCCGGGAACGGGATGATCGACAGGAACAGCTTCTGCCACTCCAGCCAGCGCTGCTGGACCTGGCGGAACATGTTCCCCCGGATGGCGCCGTCCATGGCGCCGTACACCCGGTTGTCCTTCTCCTCCTCCATCGGGAAGTACGACCGCATGATCTGCTTCAGCGGGTCCTTCTTCGGCGCCTTCTCAAAGGTGTAATCGGTGCCGAACCGGGTCGCCGGTGTCGCGAACGTGGGCTCCCACGAGAGCTCGGTGATCTTGGCATGCGCCTTGGTGAGACTCTGCCTGCTCAATGTCTGCCTCCAGGGTCGGGAGCCGGTGACTGCCGGCTCCAGCGGTACGGCGGGGCTGCGTTGGAGAGATGAAAGCCGTACCGGTGGGAGGCTGCTGTCTCAATGTGAGACGGCGGTCACAACCTTGCGAAGTACCTTTGATCGTGTTCCGCTGTCGACCACAATGCCGAGCGGAGGGAGCCGACCATGGCCACCGACCTGCCGGTCCGGAACTCGATCCGGATGTCGTGGCAACGCTCTCAGGAGTCGTCTGTCGACACCGACCAGCCGGCCCCGGCGTACTTTCCCGGGATCGATTTCGACACCACCCTGACCAGGGCTGCCCGGCCGGTCATCGACGCGTTGTCGTCGGAGCTCACCGACGAGCCGGTGTGCATCATCCTGACCGACGCCAAAGGCATCGTGCTGGACCGCCGAGGCGGCGACCGGTCCCTGATCCGGCGCCTCGACCGGGTCGATCTCGCGCCGGGTTTCCGGTACGCCGAGTCCGAGGTCGGAACCAACGGCATCGGTACGGCGCTCGAGGTCGGCGGACCCATCCTTGTGCTCGGCAACGAGCACTACACCGGTGTCCTGCGCAGCTTCGCGTGCGCCGGCGCGCCGATCACCCATCCGGTCACCGGCGGTCTGCTCGGCGTCCTGGACATCACCACCCAGGCCCGGAACTCGAACGCCGTACTGCTCTCCGTCGCCAAACTCGCGGCGCGGCGGATCCAGGAGCGCGTCATCGAGGAGGCGAACGCGCTGGACCAGGCCTTGCTGAGTGAGTACTACGCGGTCTGCCGGCACACCGGCGGCTCGGTGATCGCCCTCGGCGACGAGGTGTTCATGATCAACGCGTACGCCCAGCAGCATTTCGACTCCGCCGACCAGGCCGCGCTCATCGACCGGACCCGGGACGCCCGCGGCGGTACCAAACCGCTCACGTTCCTCGCCGATCTGCCCAGCGGGATCAGCGCCCGGCTGGCCTACCAGCCGACGTTCCTCGGCGACACCCTGGCCGGCGGCATCGTCCAGATCAGGGAGCAGCGATCAGCGCCGCGGAGTGGGACGCGCGTGCCCGCCGTGCCGGGAATGGCCGGGACCAGTGCGCTGTGGCGGCACACGACGCACGAGGTCCTGGATGCCTGCGGCCGGGCGGAGTGGCTCGTCGCCGAAGGTGAGCCGGGTGTCGGCAAGCTGACCATGCTCCGCGCCGTCCACGACTACAGCTCGCCGACGCGTCGGCTGGCGATCATCGATGCTGACGACCACGATCTCCTGACCACCGCCGCCAGTGAACTGGAATCCGATGCGGACCTGATCATCCGCCATGCGCACCTGCTGTCCGGCGACGTCATCCACGGCTTGGCGGACCTTCTGCAGGCAGCCCGGGACGGCTCGATCGGCCAGGATGCGTGGGTCGCGCTCACGATGGTTCCGGGACAGCCCGACGACGACGCGCTCGGGACCCAACTGCTCAGCTTCTTCCCGCGGACGGTCGCCGTACCGCCACTGCGGCATCACCTCGAGGACGTGCCGGCCCTCGTCCGGCATCTGCTGGGCCGGGCCGGTGTCACCGGAGTGACGCTGTCCACCGCGGCGCTCAATCAGCTGATGCGACTCCCCTGGTCAGGCAACGTCACCCATCTGCGCACGATCCTGACCGACGTCGCTCGGCGGCGCCGGTCCGGCGTCGTGGAACTCGAGGACCTCCCTGCCGAATGCCACGCGACCACCCGCCGGCACCTGACCCGGATGGAAGCCCTCGAACGCGACGCCATCGTCGACGCCTTGGCCGCGCACAACGGCGATAAGACGGCCGCGGCCGAGGCCCTCGGCATGTCCCGCGCCACGATCTACCGCAAGATCCGCGACTACGCCATCCACAGCTAGCCCGGTCTGGCCGCTTTCAGCGGTAGCGGCGGGAGACGTCGTCGGCTGCCGATTCGCCGGGCTGCCACTGGGCGATCCAGGGGCCGGTTCCCTCGGAGGGGTCGACGATGCCGGCCTCGAGCCAGGTGTGGCTGCCGTCGAGGACTTGCTGCGCCAGCTGACGGTCGCTGTCGTCGGTATTGCTCCACAGCTGCTCGAACAGGTGATCCACTCGCAGCCGGGCCTGCTCGCAGAACACCTCCGCCAACTCGTACGCCGACTCGCCGCGAACCGGATCGTCCGCGCGCAGCATCGCGGCCCGGGAGCAGGAGGCCGCCATCGCGAACAGCTCCGCGCCGATGTCCACGATCCTGGCCAGGAAGCCCTGCCGGTACTCCAGCTTCGCCTGCCACCGGCCCATGCCGTAGAACGTCTGCCGCGCGAGCTTGCGCGACGATCGCTCGACGTACCGCAGGTGCTTGGCGAGCGGTCCGAACTCGCCGTACGACCTGGGTACCGTTCCTTTGCCGACGGCCAGTTGGGGCAACCATTTCGCGTAGAAGCCGCTCGCATTCACGGCAGCTCTCGCCTTGGCCTGCAGTCCCGCGTCCGCCGAGGCAAGGTCACCGGCCGCGGACAGGTGCGCGTCGACCGCCTCCCGGGCGATCAGCAGATGCATGATCTCCGTCGAGCCCTCGAAGATCCGGTTGATCCGCAGATCGCGCAGAATCTGCTCCGCCGGTACCGCACGTTCACCCCGGGCGGCCGCCGAGTCGGCGGTCTCGTACCCGCGTCCGCCGCGGATCTGCACCAACTCGTCGGCGATCTGCCAGGCCATCTCACTGGCCCACAGCTTGGCGAGCGCTGCCTCGATCCGGATGTCCTTGCTGCCCGCGTCGGCCAGCCGGGCCGACAGGTCGAACACCGCCTCGAGCGCGAACGTGGTCGCCGCGATGAACGAGATCTTCTCGGCCACGGCCGCGTGCCGGCCGACCGGCCGCCCCCACTGAACACGTTCCGCGGACCACTCCCGGGCAATCTTCAGGCACCACTTGGCGGCCGCGGTACAGATCGCCGGGAGGGACAGCCGGCCGGTGTTCAGCGTGGTGAGCGCGATCCGCAGGCCGTGGCCCTCACGTCCCAGGCGATTCTCGACCGGCACCCGGACCTGGTGGAAACGGGTGACGCCGTTCTCGATCCCTCGCAGCCCCATGAAGGAGTTGCGGTTCTCCACCGTGATGCCCGGCGTGTCGGCCTCCACCACGAACGCGCTGATGCCGCCGGGCTCGCCGTCGTGCTCCGGCACTCGCGCCATCACCACGACCAGTTCGGCGATCACCCCGTTGGTGGTCCACAGCTTCACCCCGTCGAGCAGGTACGCCGTGCCGTCCTCGGTCAGGGTCGCGGTCGACGCCATCCGCGCCGGATCGGAACCGACATCGGGCTCGGTGAGCAGGAACGCCGTCACCGCACCGGCCGCGCAGCGCGGCAGGAACCGCTCCTTCTGGTCGTCGGTGCCGAACATCTTCACCGGTTCCGGTACGCCGATCGACTGATGCGCGGACACCAGCGCGCTGACGCTGGGATGGACCGAGGCGACCAGCATCAACGCCTGGCCGTAGTACAACATCGGCAGGCCCAGGCCGCCGTACTTGGTCGGGATCTTGATCCCGAACACGCCTAACTCGGCGAATCCCCGGAGGTACTCGTCCGGGATCCTGTCCTCCCGCTCGATCCGTAGGCCGTCGAGCGTCTCGCAGTACGCCTTGAGCCGGGCGAGGAACTCCTCGCCGCGCGCGGTGTCGTCCGCGGCGGGCCGTGGTTGCGGATAGATGAGCGACAGGTCGAAGTCGCCGAGGTACAACTTCTTGGCGAAACTCGGCCGGGTCCACTCGGTCTGGCGTGCCGCTTCGGCGACCTCTCGCGCCTCACGCTCGCTGGCGTTCCGCGCCGTACCCGGCTGCTCCGTCGCTACCCGATCCGTGGTCATGGCACTTCCCTTCTGGCTGGGGCGCGCGCACTACTCACCAGTCTTACCCGGAAGTAGCCCGTGGGGAACCGCTGGTCACCGCGACTTCCGCCCGGTCGGGTGTACGACGTACGCTCGACCGCTACGGCGTCGTGGGGGCGCCGGGGGTTCGTCGCGGTACAGGGGGAGGTACGCGCTGATGCAGGTCAGTTTGTCGATCGATGGTGTGTTGGTTGTGCCGGTCGAGGCTTACACGTTCTCGATCACCGGAGCCGTCGCAGTGGCGACCGGGAAGTCGCGGATCTATCTCGAAGGCGACTACGTCGTCGAGACCGTGCGAGCCGCGGTGAACACGGCGCCGACCGGGGCAGCGCTCGTGGTCGATGTGAACAGGAACGGCACGACGATCTACACCGACCAGTCGAAGCGGCCGAGTATCGCGGCCGGGACGAACAGTGCCACCGGCAACGATCCGGCCGTCACCGCACTGGCTGCTGGTGACTACCTCACGGTCGATGTCGATCAGGTCGGATCGTCGGCCGCAGGTGCCGATCTGACCGTGACCGTCCGGGTTCGCCGGGCCAGTTAGGGGACGGCCGTGGCGCAGTCAGCGGGATACACGTTCAACGCGGACACGGTCGACGGTACGACGGTTCGGGACGTCGCGGGGTATTTCCTGCACGGCACGATCGTCGGATCGGCAGCGCTCGTTGCGGGCAAGTACGGCAACGGCCTGAACTGCACCGGTGGCGCGATGCACGTCGTCGTACGCCCACCGAAGGCAGGCGACTCCTTCTACCCACTCAGCACCGACGGCGGGCTGTCGGTCGCGGCCTGGGTCAAGCTGAACGACAACACGTCCGCGGCACGCTGCATCGCGTCCGCGGCCAGTGGCAGCACCCTCAACTGGGCCGTATACGCGTCCAATGCCAGCGGCAACGTGGAGGCGAGGCTCGCCGGGGCGACGTACAGCACCAGTACGAGCATCCGGGACGGCCTGCAGCATCACGTCCTCGTCACGTACGACGCGACGACGTCCATCGACACCGTGAAGATCGCCGTCGACGGTGTCCAGGTGCTGTCGGTCAACTCCACGGCCACGATGACCTACTCCGGTACCGAGGTCACCATGGAGGCCGGACGGAACACACTCACCGGCACCGAGGCACTCAACGGGATCATCGACGACCTGCGCTGGTGGAACGACCCGGTCGAGGCGGCGTACTGGCCGACCCTCGTCGCGGCCGAGCAGATCGACTTCCAGCTGGCGATCTATCCGTTCGACCACGACACCGCGGAGGACTTCGGCAGCTACGGGCACGACCTCGCAGTCGCTCCGTCCGCCAGCTTCACCACCGGTCTCTACGGTCGGGCGCTCGTCTCCGGCACAGCGGCCGCCGGCGCGAGCGGTGTGGTCGACTTCCCCGACTGTGACCGGCTCGCGATCTGCGGTTGGCTCCGGCTCGACACCGCGCCTGTCGGCACACCCGCGCCGATCCTGGCCATCAACGAGACCGCGGGCAGCACGCGGGTCCGCGTCGTGGTGAACACCGATCGAACCGTCACCGCCACCTGGACCACGATCGACGACGGGACTGTCTCGGTGACCAGTACGGCGGCCTTGACCGTCGGCGAGTGGACTCGGTTCCAGTTCGCGATCAACCCGACGTACGTGCAAGTCCGGCTCGACAGCAGCCAGACGACGGAGAACATCGGTGACGGTGTCCCGCACGTGACTCCGGCCATCGACGGGCTCGACCGGTTGTACGTCGGTGGCGACGCCAGCGTCGGCGGTCAGGTGTCGTACGACTACGTGACCTTCACCAAGAACTTCCTCGCCGAGGTGACGTCCGGGTACTGGAGCGGTGCGCCGGTCGTCACGCCGTACCGGCCGGCGAATGTGGCGCGCGGCGTGTACCACTTCAACGAGAACACCGGGACGGTGGTCGACGACAAGTCGCCGTCCGGCAACGACCTCAGTCTCACGGCGGCCGGCTCGTGGGTGACCGGTGTCCAGGGATCAGCGCTCGGGGCGAACGGCACGGGTCCGGGCGCGTCGAGGACCGCGTTCACGTGGCCGGCGTCGCCGCCCGGGTGGGCGTTCTCGGCATGGGTCAAGTGTCGCGCCAGCAGTAGCGGCGCCCGGTTCCTGGTCCTGCGTAATGCCAGTGACGAGGTGGCCCACGCGGGCTGGCTGGACGGAGTGTTCTGGGTCCGGCTGTTCGGCGCGAGCGGGACGACCGGCATCCTCAGTTCGTCCAGAGGGCCGATCGCCGCCGAGACCTGGACGCACGTGGCGGCATCATGCGATCAGAAGGCGGTCCAGCTCTTCCTGGACGGGAAGAGGTTCACGATCGAGCCCTACGCGATGGGTCCACTGCTGCAGCCGACCGAGCTGAACGTCGGCGGCGACAACCCGGACTCGTCGGTGGCCGATGTCGACGACCTGCGCCTGTTCGACACACCGATCAGCGCGGCCAACGTCGAGTGGCTCTACCAGAACCCCGGCCAGTACTACGACAGCGCGCCGACCGCCGCCTTCGCCGCCTGGGGTGTGCCGCTGTAGCTGCGCATGCAACGGATCCAGGGACTCATCGCGTCTTTCTCGTGCTGGATCGGCCGAGGTGGTTCTGGTATACACCGTTGAGCTTGCATGGTGGGGTGGGGGTGGGGTGTTGTCGCGGCCTAAGACGCGCGTGCGGAACACGATCGGGCTGACTGTGGTGTGCCTGGTGGTGTGTGCCGTCGCGTTCGCCGGCGCGGTCACGGTGCTGATGCCGGGCGAGCGGGAGCGGAGTGTCGCCGCGACCGTGCCTGGATCGCCGAGCCCGAGCGGGGTCACCCCGCCATCGGTCGCGAGCCCCAGTCCAACTCGGCCGCCGTCGAAACCGGTGGCGCGGACCGGGACCTATCAATGTTCCGGGTTCAGCGGGATCGACGCGAAGGTGCCGTTGCCCATGCTTCTGCAGGACACGTTTGCCTGGGGCGACGATCCGCCGTACCGGGTCGGCGACGGCTCGGGCGACATCCGGTGGCGGTCCGACCCCTACAACAAGCCGAGCTGGTACATGTGGCTGCACTCGCTGCGCTGGCTCGGGCAGGGCATCGAAGCCGCTAAGAAGGGCAACCGCCCGGCGTTGACGCACGTGATGGCCATCATCCAGGACTGGGTGCGCGACAACCCGTACTCGTGGAGAGGCGACGTCGGCGCCTGGGAATCGACGATGCACCGCACCAACGTCCTGATCTGTGCACGTCAAGCCGTGCTGGCGGGTCTGCGGGTCCGCCAACTCCCACCGCAGTACACCTGGCTCGACCAGGCGCTGCTCGATCACGCCAAGTTCATGGAAGAGAATTGGGGCGGACCGTCGAACCACGGCACGGACGAGAGCATCGCGATGTTCGGCGTCGGGTGCACGCTCGGCCGCCCCGAGCTGAAGACTCTCGCCGTCCAGCGGCTGACCGAGGCCATCACCACCGCGATCGATCCACAAGGCTCGACGAACGAGCAGTCGGTCGGGTACGCGATGTTCAACTACCAACTGTGGGGCCGCGCGAGCACCGCACTGCAGCGCTGCGGAGCGGATCCAGGTCCCGTCATCGAGCAGCGACGCCGCGCGCTGGCGGAGTGGCTCGCCCTCGCCACCACGTCCACCGGTCAACTCCCCCAGGTCGGCGACGCGATCCGCCAGAAACCCGACGCCGTCGCCGGCACCTCCCTGGAGTACGCCGCCTCACTCGGCAAGAAGGGGACACTGCCGAGCCGGCGAACCGCAGTGTTCGACGCCGGCTACATCTTCGGCCGGACCGGCTGGGGCGAGGACCGGCCGTTCACCCGCGAATCGTCGTACACCATCCGCTTCGGTCCAGGACGCCGGTACCACGGCCACGAGGACCACACCTCGATCACCTACACCTCCCACGGCCGGGACATCCTGATCGACCCGGGCCACTCCGGGTACCAGTTGGACAAGTGGCAGGACTGGACCAAGAGCCAGGCGGCGCACAACGTGATGACCATCCCGGCAGGCAAAGCCACCGGGGCGGAGACACGACTGGTCAGCGCGGCCATCGCACCGACCTCGGAGTACTACGCTCTCGCCGACACACCGGTCGAAGGAGTGGAACGGACCCGGGACGTCCTGGTCCTCAAGGATCCCGACCTCATCATCACCTTGGACCGCGGCCAGTCGGCCACCGAGCAACGGTACGAGACGCTGTGGCACCTACCGCCCGACCAAAAGGTGACCATGCAGTCGCCCACCCACGCGATCGCCGCCAAACCCGGCGACAGCAGCAAGACCCACCTGCTGCAGATTCCCTACGGGCAACCACTGCCCGCCGACGCCACCACCCTTGAACAAGGCAAGTCAGACCCGGTCCAAGGCTGGTACTTCCCCACCATCTTCGACCGCCAACCGGCCCCGGTCGTCAAGTTCAACCGCACCGCCCCCACTGCCACAATCCTCTCCGCCATCGTTCCGACCGCCCCCACCGAAACCGTCCGCTTCACCACCCGAACCCAGGCCGACATGTTCTTCGTCGACCTCACTGTCGGCACCCAGAAAACAACCATCCGCATCACTCAATCCGGCCGCCTCACCCGAATCCGCTGAGAATCGCGCGTTGAAAGCACATTGAAAGTGCGAAGCGTGACGCTCGTCAGATGAAGCGGCCGTCATTCCTCGAGGCAGCGCTGGCCCTGAGCCGGTCCTGGCTCTCCCCGACAGGACCGTCGGCGTCCGACGCGGTCTGGGAGACTGCCGGTATGGCGGATGCGGCAGGGGTGGTGAATCGGTCCGGGCGCGAGCACGACACGGACTTCGAGGACGTGATCGCCGGGTCGAGCGAGCCGGTGCAGGCGTTGGCGCGCGCCATACGCGATCTTGTGTACGACGTCCTGCCCGAAACCGTCGAGGTGGTCTGGAAGAAGCAGGGCTCGGTCGGCTGGGGAATCGGCCCGAAGAAGTTCACCGAGCAGTTCGCCTACCTGATGCCGTACAAGAACCACGTCACCCTCGGCTTCTACCGCGGCGGCGAACTCCCCGACCCCGAAGGTCTCCTCCCCACCTCAGGCGGCAGCCAGGTCAGCGGGACCCTGAGCATGCGCAGCCTGAAGCTCACCAGCCTCGACGACGTACGTCGACCGGCCCTACGCAACCTGATCGCCATCTCAACCCGCACCGGGATCTGACTGGCTCGGGTCAGGTCGGGTTGTCGACGTCCTCGAGGCGGAGGGACAGCAGCTGCCGCAGTGGCATGGACTCGCCGTCGCGGGCACCGAGACCGACGGTCAGGGGTGGGTCGGATGGCAGCAGCCGAACACCCACGAGACGGGATTTCACGCTGGTCTGGGTGCCGAGGATGTAGAAGTTGCCGTCGGGGTCGACCGCGAGTGAGCGGTTGCGGCGCAGGTACCAGCCGGTGATGTTGGTTCGGTAGCTGGCGCTTGATCCCGTGACGGTTGCTCGCAGCGGCTCAGGAGCGACGCCTCGTGCCTTCATCGTCTGGACGAAGTCGGCCAGGAGCGCGCGGGCCTGCGCGGTCTCGGAGGCTTTGCGCTGTTCGAGGGCGGCCGCGTGCGCAGCCGACGCCTCCCGCCGCTTCTCGCGCCAACTCGGCTCACTGTCCACGCTCCCACCCTAGATCACGTCAACCACGCGGCCGTTGGGCGGCGAACTCACCACCGACCGGTGCGACCAGTCGTGCGCCGCTGATCGGGAACGCCGCTACCTCCGCGGCGAGCGCGTCGTCCTGGAGTGGTGTGAGCTGCTCGGTCAGGACGACGTCGACCTTGGCGCCCTTCCGGCCCCAGGCGCCCACGATCCTGCCGTCGACGAGGACCCCGTTGGGATGAAACGTGTCCGCCGCCGGCGTCAGGGTTCGCTTGCCCGGGGCAATGAAGCGGCCGTCCAGGTCTCGGCCGAGGAGCCGGAGATCCGGCTCGACGAGCAACCGTACGCCGCGGGCCGGCGGCGCCTCCCGGATGCGCTGCTCGTCGGCCCGCAGGATCCAGCCGGGCGTGCCGTCGAAGTCCACCTCGAGCAGTTCGTCCGCCAACGAGTTCCAGATCTCCCGGGCGTCGCCGGCCGCCAGACCGGCCCACCAGGCAAAGGTTCGCGGGTTGGTCGGCGCGAACCGGTGAACATGACGTCGGCACAGCTCCTTGCGGGCCTCGTCGAGGTCGATCTCTGGTCGTGGGACTTCACGCACCCACAGGGAGCTGGTGGTCCACCGCAAGGCGATCCGGCCGCTCGAACAGGCCTCGCGCAGATCGGGAAGCCCACCGCGCAGCTCGCGTCCATCCAGTGTTCGGCACACAGTGTCCGCGAGCCTGTCGACGCGTCGAATGGCTTCCGTGGCGAGCGGAAGTCTGCCGAGCGTGAAAACGCCGAAGTCCTTGCGGGGCAGGACATACACGGCTGCGCGTGGACTGTAGGTCTGGATCAGGCAGGGGTCTGCCCAGTCAGAAGGCTTGCAGTCGGCGACTCGAGCGTGCAGCCCCAGCAGAGCGTCCCGGGGCGCTGTGTCCTGCAAGCCGACGTACGCCGCTTCCTCGTGCGAGCCGGCGGATAGCCGCTCGGTCAGATGATTCACGTGAAGTCGGTACGACACGGCCTGCTCGCGAGTGACAACCCTCATGGGGACCGACCATAGGGAGGAAAGACGCCACCCGATGGCTTGTTTACTCGCCGAAGATCGGTGGACCGGACCAGGCGACCGGGCTCCAGGCGAAGTAGCTCGGGTCTTTGCCGAGCGCCTTGATCACGGCTGACGTGTGCAGTTCGACAGGAGGTGTCCGGCGATCGAGCCGCACTACCGGTCTGCTCAGGCGTGCGTCCCCCCGCAGTGGCCGCATACGTCCTGTCGAACTGCCACCAGTTGCGTTAGCTGGTCGGAAAAGACCTGTCGCCGAAGAGGATCCGGCGAGCCGCAGCCTGGCCGAGTGGGGTGCGGAGAAGCTTGAACGCCGCCGAGGCCGCAGCGGGTGTGCGCACCTGGGCCAGTCCCCTGCGCAGCATCAGCCGGCCACGGAAATGCGCACGCAGAGCGGCTCCGTCGTAATGCGTCAACGCATCCGGCCTACCTCGCAGCGCCTCATCCAGTACGTCGGCCGCGAGCGTAGACAACCGCAGACACGGATCGAGGCCGCCCGCGGTGAGCGGAGAGACCGCACCGGCCGCATCGCCCACGAGCAGCCCGTCCGCACAGCTGATCCGACGCAGCAGACCGCCGACTGGAATCGGACCGCCGCGCCGCTCCACCTCGACCGGACGCTCCGCGCGGGACAGACCGGGCGCTTCCTTGCCGAATCGCTCCAACGCTTTGCGCATCCCGTCCGGGAAGCGAGCGGCATACCCGGCGACCCCCACGTGCGCATGCTGTCCGTCGTTGACCACCCAGGCCAGATACCCCGGCGCGAGGGAGGGGTCGAGCACGCAGTGGAACGTCGGTGGCTCGTCGCTACCGGGAACAGCGAAGACCTCCTCGGCCCCGATCAGCAAGTGGAGGTTGCGATCCAGCGCGAGGTCGCGCGCCACCCGCGACCGGGCTCCGTCCGCGCCGACGACGTACCGCGCCCGCACCTGCGTCGGCCCGTGGCGACCCACCAACCCAAAGGCGTTTCCGACGCGACCGGCATAGCGCGTGCCCAGCGCGATCCGAACGCCTGCCGAGGTCGCCCGCTTCGCCGCGGCCACATAGAGCGGCGCCATATCCCCCACGCGGTACTCGTCGCGACCGCTGACCAGCGTCACTGGCCTGCGCAGATCAGGCGGGTAGAGCACCACGCGGCGAATCGGCGGTCCGAGACACTCAGCAGGCAAGGGAAAGTCGTCGAGTGTCTTCCGAACGAAGATGCCCGTCGTGCGAATCGCGCTGGTCAGGTTGGTACGCCGTTCGACCAGCAACACATCATGCCCTTGCTCAGCAAGCAGCGTCGCGGTGTGAAGCCCAGCCAGCCCGGCCCCGACCACCAGCACGTCGTTCATCGGTCGGCATCGGTGCGCATCAGCCGTAAGCCGCCGGCCACCAGTGCGGCGACCGCCCAGAGCCCGAGGGTGAGTCGAGCCGATGCCGTGGTCATGTCGTCGCGCGGACCCTCACCGAAGATCAGGAAGAGCGCGCCCGAGCCGGGCATCCGAGCCGACAATCCGGAGGACCACTCATACGGCAGATTCGCGAGCAACGGGGGCAGAACGAGCATGAGCGCGATCACGCTCACCAACGCGGCCGCCGTACTGCGGGTGACGAGACCTAGGCCGACCCCGAGCAGCGCGCCCGCGGCGTACACGAAACCGAGCTCGGCGAGCGATTCGACACCTTCGCCGAACGGCAGCCCGAGTGAAGGCCGGAACGCCCACACGATGACACTCGCCCCTGCGACCAACACCACGCCGAGCGCAGTCAACGTGGCGACGATGACACCTGCCCGGGCAGCGAGCAGCACACCCCGCCGCGGTGTCCATTGCAAGGTCGGCACGATGCCGCCGGTGCCATGGTCCGCGGTGCTCGTCACCACCGACATCGCGAGTACGCCGAACAGCGCGAACATCGCGGTGAACCGGCCGCCGTCCCACGCGGTCGCGTCCGGACCTGGACCGGTCGGATCGTCCGAGACGTCGTACCCGAAGATCGTGCCGAAGCCGAGCACCACGACCGCGGTCACCAGGGCGAAGATCCAGGTCGAGCGGACGCTCCAGAGCCTGCTCCACTCGGCGCTGCTGGTTCGCGCCAGGACGGTCGTGGTGCTCATTGGTCCGCTCCGTTCGCGTACGCCGGGGTGTGTCCGTGATAGTCGACGCTCTCCTCGGTCAGGGCGAGGTAGGCATGCTCGAGCGACTGCTCGATCTCGGCCAGGTGGTGCACCGGAATGCCCAGCGTGTGGGCGAGATCGCCGATCTCGGTGGCGGACAGGCCGGTGATTTCGAGCTCTTCGGGCGCGGTGCGCTGCACAGCGGCTCGGTCGGCCAGAGCGCGCTGGAGGTCGTCGACCTGCGGGGTCCGGATGCGCACCCGCTGACCGCCCAGGCCGCGCAGAATCTCGTCGACCGGGGCGTCCGCGATCAGCCGCCCGCGGCCGATGATGACGATGCGGTCGGCAATCAACTGCATCTCGCTCATCAGGTGACTGGAGACCAGGACCGTCCGGCCTTCGTCGGCGAAGCCCCGCAGCAAAGCCCGGATCCACCGGACCCCGTCGAGGTCGAGACCGTTCACCGGCTCGTCGAACAGCAGCACCTGCGGATCACCCAGCAACGCAGCCGCGATCCCGAGCCGTTGCCGCATGCCCAGCGAGTACCCCTTGATCCGTCGGCGCGCAGCAGTACCAAGGCCCACCTGCTCGATGACTTCCTCGACCCGCTTGAGGGGAATGCCGTTGGTACGAGCGCCGATCCGGAGGTGCGCGCGCCCCGTACGACCCGGGTGCATCGCGCCCGCGTCGAGCAGCGCCCCGACTTGATACAGCGGCTCCGCGAGCTCGACGTACCGCTGGCCGTTGACCAGCGCCGTGCCCGCCGTCGGCCGATCCAGGCCCATCACGATCCGCATGGTCGTCGACTTCCCAGCCCCGTTGGGTCCGAGAAACCCGGTCACCGTCCCGGCCGGCACGTCAAAGCTCAAGTCATCCACGGCCCGCACGGCGCCGTACTGCTTGCTGAGTCCCCGCACACTGATCACCTATCGATAATCGATGATCACCTATCGACTGTCAACACGCAACCAATGACTTTCAATCGCGGTACGCCGCCCGCGCAAGCTGCACGAAGGAACGAGTGAGGGGATTGGCGTCTCCTTCCTTCCACGCCGCCACCACCCGGCTCGGCGGCATGTCGACCACCGGTACGACGGCCAACTCATCCGGCGGGTGATGCCCGAGCGGGCTCATCCCGACCGTGCACCGCGGCGTCGCCTGTCTCTGCACCGAGCACACCACGTGAGTCGGCTGGCTTCTGCGATGTGAGGGCGGTCACACTCTGGGGATGGGTGAGCTTGAGGGTGTTGATGCTGGAAAAGTGCACGCGCAGTTCTTGGCGACTGAGCATTGGAGTTTGCTGGCTACGCGGAGCATGACGTGGCAGGAGATCTTCAGCCGGACCGGGACGTACTTGACGGTGCTCTCGGCTGCGGTTGTCGCGCTGTCGCTGGTGGCCAATGCGACCGGGTTCGGGGCGGGCTTTCAGACCTTTGCGCTGCTGGTGCTGCCCGTTGCGCTACTCGTCGGGTTCGGGACGTATTTCCGGCTGATCGAAGCGGATATCGAGGATGCCTGGCTGGTCATCGGCATGAATCGGCTGCGGCACGCCTATATCGAGCTCGCACCGGAACTCGAGCCGTACTTCGTCGCAAGTCACCACGACGACGCACCAGGGCTGTTGAAGACCTACAGCTTCCGCACCCGCGTCGGCATCACCCACTGGCTGTCCGGATCACCGGTCGTCGTCGGCATCATCAACGCCGTCGTCACCGGCGTACTGGCCGCGGTGATCTGCGAGGCCGCCGGCGCCGGGGACACGCTGCGCACCATCATCGCGTCCGCTACTGCCGTGGCGACCGCGATCGGACTCGGTTTCCTCGGCTATCGAAAGGTCCGCGAGGTCACCCGCGTCTACAAGGCACGTTTCCCCAGTTGACGAAGGACGACGGTCGGTGGGTTGAAGAGTCCGGAGTTGACGGTGTCGGCGGCGCGGTCGATGTCCTGGAGGTCGAAGCGGTGGCCGTACCGCGCGGTGACGGATTCGACCAGGGGCTTGAGGTGCTCGTCAGCGGCCAAAGCGTTGGCGGCGGTGTTGTGTACGACGATGCGCAAAGCGTTGGCGCCGGGCCTCGCGGCGTCTGTGATGTCGATGCGGTACGGCGGCGCCCACAGCGTGCCGCACCGGGGGTCGTTGAGCCATACCTCAGCGGCGACACCGATCGGCGGCACAAGCTTCGCCCGATAGGAGTGCTCAGGTAGGTAAGTCTCCGCGTCATCAGGCGAGCCGGACCCGAAGTCCAGCACCACCCGAGTCGTCGCGTCGACTTCCGGCAGGTCGATCTCGATCTGGTACGACGCCGAGCCCGAGTACGACGCCCGCTCGTCCTCCCAGCGATGCGGCAAGGTGACCGAGCCGCCGCCGTCGACCAACCAAGAACCATCCACCGTGCCCAGCGGAACATCCACTACCGAACTGTCAGCACCTGATGACACCGGCACGAGCACAACCGCCTCGTACGGATGCAGCGTCAACTGGCCTGACGAGGGAACCGCCGTCGTCACCCCGGTGCCCGGATCCCACTGTTCGAGGTACGCCGTACGCACGTCCAAGCTGAAGGTCCGTGTCTGATTGCCCGTGTTCGCGACGAAGTACACGTCTCCGTCGTCGAGCCGCCGATGCACCACGCCGATGTCCTCCTGCAGACGCTCGGGCATGTGATCCGCCAAGGCGGAGACGTCCTTGACCACCACTCCCCCAGCCGCGACCACCTCATCCAGCCACCGGGCGGTCTCCACCGGCAGAGAATCAGCGGGTACGACGACCAGCGGCACCGTGGCCGGATCGACCACGCTCAGAGCGTCGTCGTCGATCAGGTCGAAGTCGAGCCCGGCCTCGCGGATCGTCCGTGGGATGTCTTCACCGATCAGCCGCCGTACGGTGCGATAGAGGTTCAGCGATCCGGTTGCGTAGGCGTCGGAAGCCGGCACATAGACCTTCACCGGGCGAACCGGCGTCCCCTGCTGGAGCAGCCAGGAGAGTCGGTGGAGATAGGCAAAGAGGTCTGGCGCGACAGGCCACCACGGGTTCCGGTCGTCGAGTGCTCCCGCGGCGTAGAAGATCCATCCGAGCCCCGGTTCGCCGGATGGCGAGTACGGCCAGCCGTGACCGATCAACTGATTCACACCGGACAGGAAGTGCTCGTGCGCCTCCCCCTTGAGGTCGAGCGGCGTCGCGCGGAACGACGGCGAATGCACCCAGGTCCACACCTCGGCCGACACGACCGACCGGCCGTAGATACTCGCGGCCGACGACGCCCACCGAGTCTCCGGCAGCCGCGTCCACCCCCAGCCCTCGCCCTCGAACAGGTCCGCGGAACGGTAACTGCTCATCGTCGCCGGCGGCTCGCCGTACGACTGGATCCGGAACGGCACGTCGTGCGCCGCCGCCCATCGCTGGAAGACGGCGACGAAGTTCTCCTCGTACAACTCCGACAACGTCCGGTAGAAGTCGATGCGGACCTGAGGCGATCCCTTGAGCAACTCCCACAGCCGCGGCCGCAACTCGTACCCTCGCCGGCGGGCGAACTCCGCGAGCAGGGCTGGCGTCCAGTCGGCCTGGTACACCTCCAGACTGTCGCAGAACACCGATCCGACCAGGTCGGGCGTGGCCGCCATCAGCAGCGGCTCCGCAACGCGCCTGATGTGCTCTTCCGCCGCCGCCACCGAGTAGTGATCGAGCACCGGCCCTTCGGCACCCGCAGCAGCGCGCTTGACGTTCTGCCCGGTCAACCGCGAGGACGCGATCAGCACCTCCCGCGGCCCGTTACCCGGCGGCACCCGGATCATCCCGTTGCTCACGGCAACTTCGGCGTACGACGTAGGCACGCCAGTCGATCCCTCACCCACGAACGCGGCGATCACCTCGTCGCCCGGCCAGGCCTCGACCACTGGTACGTCGTACGCCTCGGCGCCGATCTCGCGTCGATCCCAGCTCAGCCGGCGGGCCGCCAGCTCCGGTCCGATATGCCCGCCGCCGAAGGACCAGCCGCTTCCCAACGTGAGATCGAACCGCAGCCCGAGCTCACGTGCCGTCCGGGCCGCGAACCCGACGTCCTGCAGGAACTTGTCCGAACCGAACGGCGCGTCGACCGAGCTCATCGGGTAGACGAACGCGACCTCGACCCCACCCAGTCCGGCCGCGGCCATCGCCTTCAGCTGGCGTTCGAGTTCACGCCGATCCAAAGACGGCCCGAACCACCACCACCGCATCATTGGCCGCCCCTCCACAGGCGGTGTCCGGAACTGCCGTCGTACGTCGTCCACCGTCGCCACAGGGCTCGACCTCCGCAAGTCTCGGTCCAATCACCCCAACCCGATCCCGAGCCCCACGTCAACGCCCATGACCACTACCGGTCACCAGCGAGCAAGGACCTCGTCGGCAATCTCATCGACATCGCGCCCGGTCGTACGGACCGAGAAGTCACTCACGTCCTGAGCCACGAGCTGAGCAGACAGCTCGGCCGCTCGGGCCACGAGCTGCTTCAGGTCGTCGCCACCTTCCCGCCCACGATCACGAATCCGCTGCGCGAGTACGTCGTCCGAGGCGTCCAGCCGGCAGATCACGACCGGCCCGCCCGTCGCCTCCTCCAAGTGGAGCCGCTCACCCGAGGTCTCCACGACTCCCGCGATGATGAGCCGACGGCTGCCGACAGCGCGGTAGTTCGCCCACACCACCGCCAGGTTGGCCGCCTTCAACCGGGACTGGTGTGGGTCGTCGTCGGGGGCCGGCCAGGCGGCGCCGAGGAGGTCGAGATCGACGAACGCGGGGTCCTGCCCGAGGTCGGTGCAGCGGGTGAAGACTCGCCAGCCGACGGAGGTCTTGCCGACCCCGGGCGGGCCGGACAGCACGAGAGCAGGCGTCATCCGGCCGATGCTAGCGACCGCCTCGGCGTCACTCGACCAGTTTTCCTTCGGTGGAGATGTCGTCGCGCATGAGCTTGCGGAACTCGTCCGGGATCGGTGGGATCGACTCGTGCTCCACCGAGCCCGGGCCGGACCACACCAGGTTGACCTGCAGGGACTCGTCGAGGTCGGGGAAGTCGGAGCGGTTGTGGCAGCCGCGGGTCTCGCGGCGTTCGAGGGCTGCGTCCAGGGTGGCCCGAGCGGCCAGCGCCGAGGACTTCAGATCGAACGCGTGAGCCAGATCCTGGAACCCGGCGATGTCCGGGTGGACGCCCATCTTCGTCATCCGTTCCTCGATCTCCACGAGCTCGGAGATTCCGGCCAGCAGTCCGGCCACGTCGCGAACGACGCCGGCCCGATTCGTCATCGTGTCGCGCAGCGCCCGCTGCAGGGCCCGGACGTTCTCCTCACCGTCGCTCGCCAGCAGCGCGTCCACCTCGGCCCGCGCTTCGGCGACCGCCTCGGCCGATCGCTCCTGCGACTGCCGGCCGACCGAGTACTTCGCCGCCTCCTCGGCCACGATCCGGCCGAACACCAGCAACTCGATCAGCGAGTTGCCGCCCAGGCGGTTCGCACCATGCAAACCACTGGCCGCCTCACCGACCGCGTACAGGCCGTCCACACCGGTCCCGTGGTCCTCGGGGCGGACCCACACTCCGCCCATCGAGTAGTGCGCCGTCGGTGCGATCTCGATCGGCTGCTTGGTGATGTCGAGCATCTGGAGCTCGAGCAGCGTCTGGTACACCCGCGGCAGCCGGCGCATGATCGTCTCTCGCGGGAGGTGCGACACATCCAGCCAGACCCCGCCGTTCGGCGTACCGCGACCTTCCTTGATCTCCGTGTACGCCGCCAACGCGATCCGGTCCCTGGTCGACAGCTCCATCCGCTCCGCGTCGTACCGGGTCATGAACCGCTCCCCCAGCGCGTTCCGCAGCTGACCGCCTTCGCCGCGGGCCGCTTCGGAGACCAGGGTGCCGGCGGCGTTCTCGGGTTCGATCAGGCCGGACGGGTGGAACTGGACCAGCTCGGGGTCACGGATCTTGCCGCCGGCCATGACCGCCAGCCGGAACGAGTCACCGGTGTTCTCGTCCCGGCGAGACGACGTACGGCGCCAGATCCGGGTGTGACCGCCCGCGGCCAGGATGACCGCGTCGGCGTGGATGACGTAGCGCCGGCCGGTGGTGAGGTCGAACCCGTACGCGCCGAACACGGTGTTGTCCCGGACCAGGATGCGGGTCACGTAGACCGTGTCCAGGATCGGGACACCCAACTGGACCGCGCGGTTGATCAGCGTCCGCTGAATCTCCAGACCGGTGTAGTCACCCGCGAACGCCGTCCGGCGGTAGCTGTGAGCGCCGAAGAATCGCTGCGAGATCCGCCCGTCCGCCTCACGGGCGAACGGCATACCGTAGCGCTCCAGATCGGCGATGCCCCGGGCAGCGCCCTCGGTGACGATGCGGACCGTGGTCGGGTTCGCCAGCAGGTAGCTCTCCTGCAGGGTGTCGGCGGCGTGCTGCTGCCAGCTGTCTTCCGGGTCCATCGTGGCGAGTGCGGCGTTGATCCCACCGGCGGCCAGCGAGGTGTGCGCGTCCGAGCGCGGACGTTTGCCCAGGGCAAGCACCTCGACCCCCTGCTCGGCCAGCTCGATCGCGGCGCGCAGGCCGGCACCACCGGTTCCGATCACCAGGACGGAGGTGGCGATCTGCTGTTCGGTGGTCTTCATCGGGTCTCCTTTGACTCGTCACGTGGTCTCACAATTAGGACAACGCAGCAGACCGGTCTGTGACTGTCACCCCCGTCACAACCCGCCTGTCTGTCACGTCTCACTCGCCCGTTGCGGGAAGTCGGCGTGGTACGACAGGTCGTAGTGGCGGAGCCGGTACAGGTTCAGGTGCTGGTCGTGGTACTTGTCCGTCTCGCCGATCAGCTCCATCCCGATCCGCTTGGCCGTGCCGGCCGCGCGCGCATTCGTCGAGCCGACCAGGGCGAACAGTTCTTCGACGCCGGCGTGGTGCATCGACCAGTCGGCGAGCGCGGCTCCTGCCTCCACCGCGTAGCCGTGGCCCCACGCCGTGCGGGCCAACTGCCACCCGATCTCCAGGTCTTCCCACGGCGCCAACCGGAGCAGGGCCACGCCACCGACCACGCGGCGGGTGTCACGAAGCTCGACCGCCCAATGACTCGCCGGCGCCACGTCCTGTGCCTTCCAGCGGTGCAATACGTCGCGCATGGTCAGTACGTTCGGCACCCAGCTCATGGTCGGCGTCAGCCACCGGGTCACCTGCTCGTCGCCGTAGATCACCAACGCGTCCGATGCATCGCTGTCTCGCCAGGGCCTGATCACCAATCGTTCGGTCTCGATAGTCGGCTTCATCTCATCCTCCGCGGCTGGGGACTGGCAGTGCCTATGACCGAATAGCCGCGGCTCCTGTGACACCCCCGAGGACCACGACCCCGGGGTGAGACCACGGACTCGACCACGGACTTCCAGGGCGCGACGACCACGGTCCGGCGGCGACGGTGGGAGGTGCCACCTCGGGGACTGATCAGAGGAGCCCGAACATGAGCGTGCACACCTTGGATCAAGCTGCCTCGGTCTTCGTCGTCGTCCGGCCCCGCCTGTTCGGGATCGCCTACCGGATCGTCGGCAACGCGCCCGAGGCCGAAGACATCGTCCAGGACGTCTGGCTTCGCTGGCAGCGCACCGACCGGACCGCTGTCATCGATCCCGCCGCCTTCCTCGCGACCGCAACCACCCGGCTGTCCATCAACCTCGTCCGCAGCGCCCGGCGCCGACACGAGCTGTACGTCGCCTCCTGGTTGCCTCAAGTGAGCGCCGCCGATGATGTCGATCCGCAGACCCAGGCGGAGCGGGACGAGGCCATCGACCTCGCCGCCCGGATGCTGCTGGAACGGCTGTCCCCCGCCGAACGCGCCACCTATGTACTGCGGGAAGGCTTCGAGTACCCGTATCGGCAGATCGCGGAGACGCTGCGGATCGGCGCGCCCAACGCCAGGCAACTCGTGAAGCGAGCCCGTGACCGGCTGTCCTCGGATCGCTCTCGTCCGTACAGCCCCACCGCCCACAGCCAGTTCGTCAGCGCCTTGGTCGCGGCCTCACGGACCGGCGAACTGTCCGACCTCGAGCAGTTCCTCACCGCGGGTCTCGCCGAACAGGCCGCCTGACGTATCACGCCGTACCGGCCGTACTTCTGATCACGCCGTACCGGCCGCACTTCTGTTTGAGATCGCCGTCCGGCTCCAGCCTCTGATGAGAGGATATGGAGCCATGACGAGTGCGACGGATGGGCTTCGCGGCCGGCGCTCGGAGTGTGCACACTTGGATCGGCTGGTGGCCGACGTGCGTTCTCGTCAGGGCAGGGTCCTGATCGTGCGCGGTGAGGCAGGGATCGGGAAGTCCGCCCTGCTCGACTACCTGGCCGCGAACGCCGACGGGTGCCGGGTCGCCCGGGCGGCCGGGGTCGAGTCCGAGATGGAGCTCCCGTTCGCCGGTCTGCACCAGTTGTGCGCTCCGATGCTGGATCTCGCGGAGAACCTGCCGCCGCCGCAAAGCGCGGCGCTCCGGGTGGCGTTCGGCCTGGAGTTCGGCGGGCCGCCGGACCGGTTCCTGGTCGGCGCCGCCGTGCTGAGCCTGCTCGCGGAGGTCGCCGATCGCCAGCCGCTGCTGTGCGTCGTCGACGACGCGCAATGGCTGGATCGGGCCTCGGCACAGGCGCTGACCTTCGTCGGGCGGCGGCTGTTCGCCGACCAGATCGCGGTGGTGTTCGGCGTCCGGGATCCCGTCACCGCGCCCGAGTGGCGAGGCTTCCCGGAGTTGCTGGTCGGCGGCCTGGCCGACGAGGACGCCGAGGCCCTGCTCGATGCCGTGGTGCCCGGGCGGCTCGACGAACACGTCCGGGATCGGATCGTGGCCGAGACCCGGGGCAATCCGCTAGCGCTGCTCGAGCTACCGCGGGGGTTGACCGCAGCCGAGCTCGCAGGTGGCTTCGAGCGGCCGGATGTGCGCCCGATGGCGAGCCAGATCGAGCAGAACTTCGTCCAACGGGTGCAGTTGCTGCCGCCGCAGACACAGCGGTTGCTGCTGACCGCGGCGGCCGAGCCCGTCGGCGACGTACCGCTGCTGCTGCGCGCGCTGCGGATCCTGGATCTCCCGGTGACTGCGGCCGGACCCGCCGAGGCCTCCGGTCTGGTCGAACTCGGTGCACGCGTTCGGTTTCGGCATCCGCTGGTGCGGTCGGCGACGTACCGGGCCGCCGTCTCGGCCGACCGCCGTGCGGCGCACCAGGCCATCGCCGAAGCGATCGACCCGGACCTCGATCCCGACCGCCGCGCCTGGCACCGCGCCCAAGCGGCCGACGAGCCCGATGAGGAGGTGGCTGCCGAGCTGATCGCCTCCGCCGACCGGGCGCAGCGCCGCGGCGGTGTCGCCGCCATGGCCGCATTCCTGCAGCGCGCGACCGAGCTGACCCCGGACCCGGCGACGCGCGCGAGCCGCGCCCTCGCCGCAGCCCAGGCCACGCTCCGGGCCGGTGCTTTCGAGACAGCCCAGAAACTGCTGGTCACCGCCGACGAGTGGTCTGCGAACGAGCTGCACCAGGCCACGGTGAATCTCTTCCGGGCGCAGATCACGTTTGCCTCCGGTCACGGCACAGCGGCCGCCCAACTGCTCCTGGACGCCGCCCGCCGGCTCGAGCCACTCCACCTCGACCTCGCCCGCGACACCTACCTCGACGCGTTCGTGGCGGCGATGTTCGCCGGGGTCCTCGCCCCCGGTTCCCCCCAGGCCGAGGTAGCCCGAGTCGCCCGCGCGGCGCCGCAGCCCACGACACCCCGAAAGCACGATCTGCTGCTCGAGACCTTGGCCGTCTCGTTCACCGACGGGTACCCGGCTGCGGTGCCGCTGGCCAGGCAGGCGATCGAAGCGTTCGCGGACCAGACGCTGGCCGATCCGAGCGATCTGCGCTGGTTGTGGCTGGCGTCGCGCACCTCGGTCGACCTCTGGGACTACGACCATTGGGACGTCCTCACCGATCGGCACGTGCGTCTGGCTCGTGAGCTGGGCGACCTGACCGAGCTTCCGCTCGTCCTCAACTCCCGGCTCACCATGCATCTGTTCGGCGGTGACTTCGCGGCGGCCGCGTCGCTGCTCGCGGAGATCCGGACGATCGTCGACGCGACCGGAATCGCCTTGGCGCCGTACGGCGCGATCGGCCTGGCGGTGATGCGCGGACGCCTGGACGAGGCCGTTCCCCTGATCGCGACCACCATGGACGATGTCAAGGCCCGGGGCGAGGGCGGCGGACTGTCGTTCACCCGCTGGGCGAACGCCGTACTCATGAACAGCCTGGCCAGGTACCCGGAGGCGCTCGCGTCGGCGCAGGCGGCCAGCGCGGACCCGATGGACCTCGGTGTCGCCAGCTGGTCCTTGCCGGAGCTCGTCGAGGCGGCGGTACGGTCCGGGCAGCGCGAACTGGCGACCGAGGGCCTCGACCGCCTCACCGAGCTGACGCAGGCCAGCGGTACCGACTGGGCCCTCGGCCTGCTGGCCCGATCGACGGCCCTGCTGACGACCGGCCCGGCGGCGGAGTCCGGCTACCAGGAGGCGGTCGAGCGACTCGGCCGGACCCGCGTCCGGATGGATCTCGCCCGGTCGCATCTCGTGTACGGCGAGTGGCTCCGGCGCGCGGGTCGACGGCAAGACGCCCGGACCCAACTGCGGACGGCGTACGACCTGCTCACCACGGCCGGCGCCGACGCCTTCGCCGAGCGCGCCCGCCGCGAGCTCGCGGCCACCGGCGAGGCCGTCGACGAGCGGGCGAGCCGCGCCAGTGACACGCTCACCGCCCAGGAGGCGCACATCGCCGCGCTCGCCGGTTCCGGGCTGACCAATGCCCAGATCGGAGCCCAGATGTTCCTCAGCCAGCACACGGTCGAGTGGCATCTGCGCAAAGTCTTCGCCAAACTCGGCATCACGTCCCGGCGGCAGCTCCGCCCGCTCACCGGCTAGGGTGCGTCTCTCAATTCCCTGCAGTAGTCTCCGATCCTCCCTGTCGGGGCGGCCCGTTCCGGGCTGAAAATGGGGGTGGTTGCCCGCTGACGCCGTCTCTCTGTGGTTCGGGCGA
>NZ_SLWN01000025.1 GCF_004342025.1 Kribbella steppae
AAACCGGCCCGCAGACCACTTGACCAGACATAGAAGAGTCGGGTTGGTTACCGCAGGACGGGGTGTTCGGCACAGGAGCGGGTCCGCGTGTCTAGCGTCGAGCGTCGCCCGGGCCTGGGGCCGGGGCTGCTCATAGTTGAATCGCGGGTCGCTCCACGCGCTGCTGCCACCACGTTGGTCGACGAGGCCAACTCGAGGGGTGTTAGTCGTCCATGACGGCCAGGGACCAGCACCAGCCGGCCAGCTCGCGGGCGATGGCGACGTTGGCGATCACGGGCCGTTTGCGGCGCTCGATGAACCGGGCCCAGCGGGCGTGCAGCCGCCGGTTGCCGGCGTCGCCCCTGGCCCGTGCCGCGGGTGATGCGAGATCCCAGCGGTCACGCATCGTTTTGCCGGGCCGGTAGCGGGCCCGGTGGTGCCAGGCGGCCTCGATCAAGAGCCGGCGGACGTGGGTGTTGCCGGTCTTGGTGATCGAGCCCTGCACCCGTGACTGGCCCGAGGAGTACTCGGTGGGGACCAGCCCGACGAACGAGCCGATCGTGTTGCCGGTGAACCGGTGCCAGTCGCCGATCTCGACCGCGAGCGCGAACCCGGTCAGCGTGGAGACACCGCGCAGGCAGCCAAGCCGGCGCACCGACGGGGTGAACTCCGAGTCGGCGGCCATCATGGTGATCGCCTGATCGAGGCGGTCGCGGCGGGCCTGGACGGTCAGCACGGCGTCGTAGTCAGACTCGAAGGTCAGCTGCACCGCCGGGGAGTCGAACCGCTGCCGGCGCAGCCACGCGTCGTGAGCACCGGTCCAGGCCTGGCCACCGGAATAGACGATTCCCTGGCGCAACAACAGCTTGGACAACCGGTGCCGGGCCCGCATCAGATCGCCACGGCAGTCTTCCCGCGCGCGAACCAGGTCACGGGCTGCCTCCTGCTCGACGCCCGGGACCGACACCGAGACGAACTCGTCCAGTCTCAGCAGCCGGGCCAGGTGGATCGCGTCCTTGGCGTCGGTCTTGACCCGATCACCCGACGGCCGCTGCAACTTGCTTGGCGCGACGACCTCACACCTGATCCCGGCCGTGGTCAACGCACGCGACAGCCCGAACCCGGTCGGACCAGCCTCATAGGCCACCGCGACCGGCGCCGGCAGATCCCTCAACCACGACCTAATGTGCTCGTGAGAAGGCGCCAGCCTCGCCTGCACCAGCTCACCCGTCACACCATCGATCGCCGCCGCGACCACCGAACGGGCGTGCACATCCAGCCCAACACTCGTACGCTCGATAAACACCGGGGCCTCCCACACATGTCGGATAGGCCGAGCAGGCAGCCCCTACTCGGCAACCCACGAATCTGTGTGAGTGAGGCCCCGGCCCGCAACCCCGCCACCACGACGGCGTCACGTCATACCGTCTAGTCCCGCGGGGGCAACTGCTGGAGGGCCCAGGAGTTCCCGTCGGGGTCGCTGAAGAAGGCGAAAGTTCCCCACGGGAACTCCTGCAGGTCCGACACCTCGACCCCGCGGCCGGCCAGTTCGGCGCGGGCTGCGGCGACGTCGGGGACGACGACCTGCAGCCCTCGGACCGACCCGGGTTCGGCCTGGTCCATCCCGCTGCCGATCGCGATCGAGCACGCCGATCCGGGCGGCGTCAGCTGAACGAATCTCAGTTCTTCGGTGACCCGGTGATCATGGTCGGCGTTGAAGCCGACCTTCTCGGTGTAGAACGCCTTCGCCCGGTCCACATCCGACACCGGTACCGACACCAGCTCCAGCTTCCAGTCCATGGCAGCAACCTACTGCCTGGGCCGACCCGGATGCTTAAGCCGCGCATCGTGGGGTAGAAATGTGAGCAGAAGCTCTGACCGCGGTCCAGACATGTGCCGCGCCGTGACTCAACGTCGCGAGGTCAGCAAAAATGGTCACCGTAGTTACTCGTAGTGCCGTCGACGAACCGCGCAGCACCGATCCGAAGCAGCGCAGAGACAAGACGACCCGGACCCTTCTGAGCCGGCGGGCCGCCACGACGGACGAAAATCTCCGGCAGTCCCTCCTGGACGAGGCGATCGAGCTCAACCTGAGCATCGCTCACAGCATCGCCACCCGGTTCCGCGGCCGAGGCGTCGAAGCCGACGACCTGGACCAGGTCGCGTACCTCGGTCTGGTCAAGGCCGCCCGCAGCTACGACCCGGACACGGACACCCCGTTCCTGGCGTACGCCGTACCGACGATCAGGGGCGAGGTGAAACGGTACTTCCGCGACTGCTCGTGGACCGTCCGGATCCCCCGTCGCCTGCAGGAGCTGCAGGGATCGATCGCGTCGGTCCGTCCCCAGCTGGTCCAGGACCTGCGCCGCGAGCCCACCCTGGAGGAGCTCGCCGCCGAAATAGGGGCCGAAGTCAACGAAGTGGAGGCCGCGCTGGCCGCCGACGGCTGCTTCTCCGTGCTGTCGCTGGACCGCCCGGTCGACGACGACTCAGGCGCCAATCTGGCCGACACGATCGCGGACTCCGACGACTCCGCCTTCGAGCGGACCGAGGCGGTCGCCGTCCTCGAACCGGTGCTCAGTGAGCTGGCGCCGCGCGAGCGTAGGATTCTGGAACTACGCTTCATCGAAGGACACACCCAGGCCGATATCGGCGCCGAGATCGGAGTGAGCCAGATGCAGGTCTCGCGGCTGCTCCGCGGCATCCTCGACCGGCTGCGCGATCGCATCGAACCGCCCGCGGCAGCTGCCGCTTGACGTCCAAGCCGATCTTCGTGGTGCAGCTGCATGATGCCCGGCGGCTGCACTACGACGTTCGGCTGGAGGTGGACGGGGTCCTGAAATCCTGGGCGGTCCCGCGTGGACCGTCCCTGGACCCGATCGTGAAGCGACTTGCGGTCTTCACCACCGATCACGACCTGGAGTACGCCTCCTACGAGGGCGTGATCGCGGACAGTCAGTACGGCAGCGGTGCCGTGATCGTGTGGGATGCCGGCATCTACACCAACCTCACCCGCGACGATCGCCACCAGTTGGTGGATCCGGCCGAGGCGATCGAGCGCGGGCATTTCAAGGTGCAATTGCACGGCGTGAAGCTGAACGGCGCGTGGGCCTTCACCAGGACCGGTGAGGACTGGTTGCTGGTGAAGGTCCGCGACGCCGCCGCCGATCCAGACCTCGACCTGACCGTCACAGAGCCGCGGTCAGTGCTCAGTGGCCTGACCATCGAGGACATGGCTACCAAGAGTTGAGGTGAAGGACCTCGTCCAACGGCTGACGAGGAGCCGGCTTGAAGTCGGTCCCGATCGTGTACGCGGTCGGGATCAGCACCGTCTGCCGCATTTCCTCGGGCAGGTCGAGCAGCTCGCCGACCTCCTGCTCGTACCTCATGTGCAGCGTGGTCCACGCCGTACCGAGGCCACGGGCGCGCGCGGCCAGCATGTAGCTCCAGGCGGACGGCAAGATCGAGCCCCACAACCCGGCCTGGTTCCCGGCCGGCAGCGACCGCGCCTCGAGGCACGGGATCACGAGCACCGGGACCTGGCCCATCCGCTCGCCCAGGTAGGCCACGCTGTCACCGATCCGGCGCTGCACCGGCCCGCGCACCGGGTCGTCGGAGAACAGCTTCCCGGCCGCGCCGGACCCGGCCAGGTACTTCTCCACCGCGAGCCGGTAGTACTCCCCGATCGCCGCCCGCTTCTCCGCGTCCGTGATCACCAGCCAGTGCCACGACTGCCGGTTACTCCCGGAGGGAGCCTGCAAGGCGATCTCGATGCACTCGCGGATCAGCTCGAGCGGGATCGGCTTGTCCAGGTCCAGCCGCTTGCGGACGGTGCGAGTGGTGGTGAGCAGTTCGTCAGGCGAGAGATCGAGTGTGGTCACCGCTCCACTATCTCAGCAGGTGTAGAGCGAATTGGGGTGCACCTTCTCACAGAAGCGGACGTGCAGGTGGTTGTCGTGCGCGTCCCATTGGGAGGTCAGGCCCTCGCTGATCAGCACCGGGTCGTTGAAGAAGATGATCCGGACATGACCCGGCGCAGCGGCCCGGATCGCCTGTACCAGTTGGCGAGTGGCGGCCTTCATCTCGCTCGCCTTCACCATCGGCACCACTTTCCAGCCGGCCAAGCGCATCCCTCGCGACCAGGTCCTGCACTGGAACCAGTGGTAATCCCTACTGGAAAGGCGTGGGGTCCCCGGCGCCGACTCGGACGACCTCGGGGACGTCGTCGGAGAAGTCGATGACGGTCGTGGGCTCGGTGCCGCAGTCGCCGGAGTCGACGACGGCGTCGAGCTGGTGGTCGAGGAGTTCTTTGATCTCCCAGCCCTGGGTCATCGGTTCTTCCTCCTCGGGGAGGAGGAGGGTGCTGGAGAGCAAGGGTTCGCCGAGTTCCTCGAGGAGGGCCTGGGTGACGATGTGGTCGGGGATACGGACACCGACGGTCTTCTTCTTCGGGTGGAGCAGGCGGCGTGGGACTTCCTTCGTGGCCGGCAGGATGAAGGTGTAGCTCCCCGGCGTGGCCGCCTTGATCGACCGGAAGACCGCGTTACTGATGTGCACGAACTGCCCCAACTGGGCGAAGTCCTGACACACCAGCGTGAAGTGGTGCCGATCATCCAGCTGCCGAATGGCGCGGATCCGGTCGATGCCCTCCCGGTTCCCGAGCTGACAGCCGAGCGCGAAGCAGGAGTCGGTCGGGTACGCGATCAGGCCGCCCTCGCGCACCAGCTCCACCACCTGGCCGACCGCGCGCCGCTGCGGATTCTCCGGATGTACGTCGAAATACCTCGCCATAACCGCCGAGCCTAGTGCCCGGCGTCCGACTCACCGCGCCGACTCAACGCGCCGGGCCGACCGCCGTCGCCGTCACGACCAGGTTGTCCTCGTATCCGCCGCCCGATGCGTCGTATGCGCCGGTGCAGGTGATGAGGACCAGACGATGGTCGACTTTCTGATCAAAGGCGCCACTGCGGGTAGCGAGAGCGTTCTTCGGCACCGAGACGACCGAGCTGACCCGGTAGGTCGCAGTGTGGCCGGAGCCGTGCAGTACGACGAGCTCGCCCGGCTTGATGCGGAGCAGGCGGGCGAAGTACCCGATCCCATCGGTCTTGGTATCGACATGGCCGGCCAGAACCACCGACCCGAACGGGTCGCCGGCCTGAGCGCCACCGTCCCACCAACCGACGCGATCGCCTTGCTCTGGGACCTTCAGTTCGGCGTCGACCGTGCTGGCTCGCTCCACCGGGGCCTTCGCGCCACCCGGAAGCACCACCTGGGCAGGCACGAACCAGATCCGCTGACTCGGCGCCGGCGTACCGATCCGGGCCGGCGGTGCGGACGTCGGATCAGTCTCCACCGGAGACGGCGTGGCCCTGGGCTCGATCAGTGGAACGAACCCAGGGACACCACCACGAGTAGCCGGAACGGACGACGGCGTTGGGGTGCCACCGTCCGTCCCGGGGTCCGGCATGGACGAAGCCGTCTGCGCAGCGCACCCCTCCAGGCCCGCGCAGCACAGCACCAGTACGAGCAGGAGGTTCCTCAGCGACGGACCACCTTCCGGACCGTCACCACTGCTGCCATCAAGCCGGCCAGGACCACCACGACCCAGAGGCCGGAGGTGGAGCTGTGCGCCTGGTTCAGCTCCGCCGCCTGACCACCGGACCCGGTGTCCACCAGCCCCGGCGTCCCCGAACCCGTCGCCGGCAGCTTGATCGTCCCGAGCGCGACATTCATCGTCTTCGCATTCGGATTTCCGACCGCGAACACCCGGGTCAGATATCCGGCCTGGGCCGGCAGGTCCAACGGACCGAGAACAACAGGTGAACTCGCGCCGGCCGGCACGATGTCCACCTTGTAGGTGGCCGCAGGCACAACCGCCTCGAGCGATTCTCCGTTCGCCACATTCGCGAACGCGACCTTTCCGTTCACCCGGATGTCGGCCGGCCCGACGGCCGCGTCGTGCGCGACCCGCAGGGCTGCCTTGTCCGTCGGGATGGCGCTCAGCTTGTTCACGTACGACGTCAGCACGGGCGCACCCGTGGGCGAGACCGGCAGATGGATGACGGCGTCGACGCTGGCTCCGGATCCGACCGAGACTTCCCGCTGGATCACTACTGTTCCGCCCTGTTTGGCGGTGAGCATTCGCTTGCCCGCGGCAACCCCGAACGGCCCGGCGATCTTCGTCGTCGCGAGCCCGGTGGCCACCGTGCGGCCGTCGATAGTGATGTCGAGCGTCCGCCCGGGCAGGCCCTGGACGACGTACAGGTTCGCGCCCGCGGCCCCGTCGGCCGGCACCGCGAGCATCACCGGCGCCGCCGCTACCGTCACCGCCAGGGTCAGCGGAACTACTCTTCGAATTGCCGGACCGGGAATTCTCGAAATTCCATCCAATACTGCCCGGAATGATCCGGACACGCTGCGTCTCACCATTTTGTGCCCCCTCGATGTCCCCATGAATTAAAACGGCAGTAATTGCCGTACCCCACTAATTGCGGCGTATCGTATGCGCAAGTCCGATCCGACCGCCAGAGGAGCGGCCGGATCCGTTGGGGGGCGATGACTCATGTCGGAACGCGGTTCTCCGACCAGAGCTCATGCGGCGAGCCCGGAGTTCCTCCCGATCGAGCTATCGGGGGTGGAGGAACTCAGGCCGCGGCGGACTTCGGGGGTGCGGTGGCTGGCTACGGCCGCGCTGACTCTGGGGCTCAGCGCGGCCGCGGCCTGCTCACCCGATACCGCCGGTCCGGTCGCACCCAGTCCGGCGCCGGGCCGGAGCCCCACCACGCAGGTCTCGCAGCCGGGCCAGACGGCCTCCACCAGCCCCGGTCCCGGCGCGACCGTGCCCGGGATCCGGATGAATGTCGTCGCGCTCAAGGACGGATCGTTCGACATCACCGAGGAGGTGATGCTGCCGAGAGCGACGAACATTCTGCAGGTACAGCTCCCCGCGTCCGGTGCAGAGCTACCCGGGATGATGACCAAGACGTTGCCGATAGCGACCAACCTCCGCATACAGGCGAACGGAGTGACCATCCCGTTGGCCAGCTCCAGTGTCACCAATACAACGGACGTGCCGCTGACCACCGCCGCCACGAACCTGCGCCTGACCTACCGCCTGTCCGGTTCGACGGTCCGGCGTACGGAGTCGAAACCGGAGCGGGCCTCGTCGGCCCTCCGGCCGCTCACCGCGATCTCCGAGGGCGGGCTGCCGACCACCTTCACCATCACCGGCGGCGAACTGCTCAACGCGGTCTGCCCTCTGCTGACCGAGACCCGCTGTGCGGTCGGCGATCCGCCCAACCTCTCGGTCCTGCAAGGGATCCCTGCCGACAAGGCACTCGTCGTCCTTCAATTGGACCTTCCGCAGCCGCAGTAACCGCCTACTGTGAGTCCATGACGGACGAGCGGATCGCGTTCGGGACCAGCCGGGCCAGGTGGGTCCTCGCGGCCACGGCCCTCGGATCGGGGATGGCGTTCCTCGACGGCACGGTGGTCAATGTCGCGTTACCGGCGATGGGCGAGGAATTCGACGCCGAGGTGGCCGGCCTGCAGTGGATCATCAACGCGTACATGTTGCCGCTCGCGGCCCTGATCCTGCTCAGCGGTTCGCTCGGCGACCGGCTCGGCCGGCGGAAGGTGTTCGTGGTCGGGGTGGTCTGGTTCGCGATCGCGTCGGTGATCTGCATGGTGGCCCCGAGCATCGAGGTGATGATCGCGGGGCGGGTCCTGCAGGGCATCGGCGGTGCGCTACTCACCCCGGGCAGCCTGGCCATCCTGCAGACGTCGTTCGCGCAGTCGGATCGCGGCAAGGCGGTCGGCGCATGGTCCGGTCTCACCTCGGTCGCCGCGGCGGTCGGGCCGTTCGTCGGCGGCGGCCTGGTCGACAGCGGTTCCTGGCGGCTGATCTTCCTGCTCAACCTCCCGATCGCGCTGGTGACCGTCCTCATCACTCTGCGACACGTGCCGGAGTCCCGCGACGAGACCGCGGCCGGCAAGCTCGACATCACCGGCGCCGTGGTCGTGACCACCGGACTGGGCGGCCTCACCTTCGGCCTGATCAGGGCCGGCGACCGGGGCTTCGACGATCCCGTGGTGCTGGTCTCGCTGGCCATCGGGGTGATCGCGCTCGCGGTGTTCGTGGAGGTCGAGCGGCGCAGCTCGCACCCGATGCTGCCGCCAGGCATCTTCGCCAACCGCCGCTTCACCGGGGCGAACCTGGTCACGGTCGTCGTGTACGGCGGTCTCGGTACGGCGACCTTCCTGCTGGTCGTGTACCTCCAGACGGTGCTCGGGTACTCCGCCCTCTGGGCCGGCGCCGCCCTGCTGCCGATGACCGTGCTGATGCTCGCTCTGTCCGGGTACGCCGGTGGACTCGCGGACACGATCGGCGCTCGGATCCCGATGACGGTCGGACCGCTGCTGATGGCCGCGGGCTTCCTGCTGATGCTCCGGATCGAGCCGGGCGTCAGCTACGTCAACGCGGTTCTGCCGGCGGTCGTCGTACTCGGACTCGGCCTCGTCGCGACGGTCGCGCCGCTGACAGCGACCGTCCTGTCGTCGGTCGAGGATCACCACGCCGGGATCGCGTCGGGCGTGAACAACGCGGTCGCCCGGTCGGCGCAGCTGATGGCGGTCGCCGCGATCCCGATCGCGGCCGGCATCACCGGTGACAGCTATCGCGATCCAGTTGCCTTCAGCAATGGATTTGGCAACGCACTGTGGATCTCGGCCGCACTGACCGCGGCGGGCGCGGTGGTGGCCTGGGTCACCGTGGGCGACCGCGACGCGACGCCGGTGGACGTCCATCACCACCCGCACTGCGCTCTGGAAGCACCGCCGTACGCGCACAGTCGCGAGTCCTGAGCGCGTACGGCAGCGACATGTCGACAAATCCGCTGGCGGAACTGAGCTGTCAGGTGCAGTTCGGGAGGTCTCGGCCGGTGTTGTCCTTGGCCTCGTCGTTGCCCCAGCGGGAGAGGTAGTACGCCGACACCCACTGGTTCGCCGGGCCTACGTCGAGGTCCGTCTTCATCCACCAGTGGTTGTACGCCGTACCGACCCTGACCTCGGGTCCCCAGACCTTGCAGTAGACGTAGTTGGTGCCCGCGTAGAGCGTGCCGGTCTGCGTTCCGCCGGGCGTGCTGTGACCGGGTGCGTTCGCGAAGGTGTCGACCCAGAACTTGCCGTCGCCGGCGCCGCAGTTGGCGCTGGTTTCGAAGTGCTGGTTGTACGACCAGGTGAGCGGCACCGCGTGCCCGTTGAACCACGACTGTTGGACGCTGCCGTTGAGCTTCTGCTCGTAGTGCAGGTGCGGACCGGTGCTGTCGCCGGTGTTGCCGACGATGCCGATCTGTCTTCCCTGGCTCACTGTGTTGCCGACGGCAACATCACGGCGATCCATGTGCAGGTACCGGGTCTGCCAGCCGCCACCGTGGTCGATGACCACCATGTGACCGCCGCTGGACGACAGCAGCGAGGCACTGACGGTGCCACCGGCCGATGCGAGGACCGGCGTACCGCGGGTGGCTCCGCTCGGCGAGACCATGTCGAGCATCCACTGGCTGGCGTGGCCGCTGTGGGTCGCGGTGGTCCAGCGAAGACCGCACGGGATCGGCATCTGGAAGCCGGGCGCGGCCAGGGCCGAGGTTTGTCCGCCGATCAGGCCGGCGGAGACGAGTGTTGCGAGCAGCAACAGGTGGACGATGCGCTTCAGGTTCATGGGGGCGGCTCCCTATCAAGAGGGCACAGCGCGATCAGTTGCGGCTCAGGGTGACGCTCCGCCAGGCGATCAACAAGCCTTTCGACCTGGGCGAAAACTCACCGTGCCTTGAGATAGTGCTTTCGCACATCCGGCGCGAGCCGCTCGATCGCGTACCGGAGCATCGTCCGCGGCATCACCGTCGCGTGCTGGTCGAGGAACGCCAGCAGTTCGTCCTCCGAGACCCGCTTACCGGCCTCGCGCAGCATCCACCCGGACGCCTTGTGGATCAGGTCCTCCCGATCATCGAGCACCAGGGCGGCCAGCGCATACGTGTCCGCGCTCTCTCCACGCATGATGAACAGATGGGTCGCGACCAGCGCGATCCGCCGTTCCCACAGCGACGACGATCGGACCAGCGTGTAGAGAACGTCCCGCGGCTTGTCGAGCAGGTACCCGCCGACGATCTCCGAGGTGCTGCAGTCGACCAGGTCCCAGTTGTTGATGTACGCCGTACTGCGCAGATACAGCTCGTAGATCGCGGTGACCTCGGCCGGATTCGCCGTACGCGGCTTGAGACTGCGAGCCGCGCGATCGGCGAGCAGACAGAGGACGGCCAACCGGTGCTCGTGGATCGGGCTCTTCAGCGCCTGCTCGAGCTCGGCCAGCGGCAGATCCGCACGCTGGTAGGGCTTGATCAGGCCGCGGATGGTCGACAGTTTCACGCCGATCATCTGGTCGCCGTGACCGTAATCACCCGGCCCCAGCTTGAAGTAGCCCGCGAGGAACTCCGCCACCGCGGGGTCCGCGGCGGCGTCGATGTCGGCGAGGAGGTCGGCCGTGCTCAGATCAGCAGCCCTCCGGTGGCGCGCAGGTTCTGGCCGGTCAGCCAGCAGCTGTCGGGCCCGGCCAGGAAGGCCACCACGTCGGCGACGTCGGCCGGCTCGCCGTCGAGTACGCCCATCACAGCCCCTTCTGCAGTTGCCGCATCGTCGCGATCTCCTTCGTCTGGGTGACGCCGACCTCCTGGGCCAGCTCCCCTATCTGAGGGTCCGTTCCCTTGTCTACCACCGTGCCGCTCATCGTGACCGCACCTTGGTGGTGCTTGATCATCAGACTCAGGAAGAGCTGGTCGAACGCCTTGCCGCGCGCCTTCTCCAAGGTGATCAGCTCGTCCTGGCTCGCCATGCCGGGCATGTCGCTGTGGTCCGTGTGGTCGACGTGGGTCAGGTCAGGTGGGGTCTGACCGCGGGCAACGAGCATCTGCCGCATCGCCTCGATCTCCGGCTGCTGGCCGACCCGGATCCGCTCGGCGAGCGCCTTGACCTTCGCATTCTCTGCCGACGTCGCGGCGTAGCCGGCCATTCGGAGCGCCTGGGTGTGGTGGACCATCATGTCGGCCAGGAACGCGACGTCGTCGGGGTCGACCCCGTTCGTTGGGCTGGGCAGCGCGGACAAGGTCTGGTTCGGGCCGCCCGGCGTACCGGGGACGATCACCGGCGGCTGGGAGGCGGGCGGTTCGGCCGCGGGTTTCGTCGTACTGCATCCGGCGAGTACGGCGACAAGCACAACGGTCACGCCTGAGCGGCAGATCCCCACGGCCTCACTCCTTGTGTCAGATCGCTTCCATAACGTGTGTATCACGCCTAGTCTGGGGACCGAAGAAAAACCGAAGAAGGGACCCAGGCATGCGCCGCCCCCGCACGCTCGTCCGTCTTGCCCTGACTGTTGCTCTGCTCACCGGTCTCGCCGGTACGGCCTCGGCCGCCCCACCCGACACGGGTGCGTCGAAGAGCGACAACATCACGCATCTGGCCAGTGTGCCGATGACCGGTCCGCTGACCGGTGGTGTGAACACCGACATCGCGTTCGCCGGCAAGAAGGCGTACGTCGGCAACTACGCCGGCTTCGCGATCTACGACGTCGGCGATCCCGCGAATCCGCGGATGATCAGCCAGGTGTCCTGCCCGGGCAGCCAGAACGACATCAGCGTGTACGGCGGCCTGCTGTTCCTGAGCACCGACCAGTCCCGCAGCGACAGCTCGTGCCAGAGCGTGCCGCAGTCGCCGAAGATCAAGGAGTCGTGGGAGGGCATCAAGATCTTCGACGTCCGCGACCCGGCGAACCCCCGGTACGTCGCCGCCGTCGAGACGAAGTGCGGGTCGCACACCCACACCCTGATCCCGGAGCCGACGAAGCGTTCGGTCTACATCTACAACTCGTCGTACTTCCCGGACGCCACCTACCCGGACTGCCTGCCGCCGAACGACCGGATCGACATCATCAAGGTGCCGCTGCGGGACCCGGCCAAGGCCGCCGTGGTGGCGTCGCCGGTGCTGTTCCCGGACGGCGGGTTCCCGGGCAGCGAGACGGGTTACGAGACGAGCGGTTGCCACGACATCACCGCCTTCCCGGCCCGCAAGATCGCGGCCGCTGCCTGCATGGGTGACGGCGTACTGCTGGACATCTCCCGGCCGGCCGCACCGCGAGTGATCGACCGGGTCCAGGACGCGACGAACTTCTCCTTCTGGCACGGCGCGACGTTCAACGGCGACGGCACCAAGGTCGTCTTCATGGACGAGCTCGGTGGCGGTGGCGGAGCCGAGTGCAACGAGGTGGTCGGGCCGGACAAGGGCGCGACCGCGGTCTTCGACATCAAGCACCAGAAGCTGAACTTCCGCAGCTACTACAAGATCCCGCGGCACCAGGCCGAGGGGGAGAACTGCGTCTCGCACAACGGTTCGCTGATCCCCGTCCGCGGCCGCGACATCATGGTGCAGGCGTGGTACCAGGGCGGCTTCTCGGTCTGGGACTTCACCGACTCGGCGCACCCCTACGAGATCGGGTACTTCGACCGGCCGCCGCGCCAGCCGTCCTCGTTCGGCGGCTACTGGTCCGTCTATTACTACAACGGCACGATCTACGGCACCGAGTCGGTGACCGCGTTCGACACCTTCAAGATCTCCGACAAACGGACCGACTCGGCCGGCCGGGTCAAACTGTCCGAGCTCAACGTCCAGACTCAACCGGCCTTCTGGGGGTGATGCGTTGGTTCGAGGCGATTGCACAGGCAGGTGATCGAGGCATCTGCACAGGCAGATGCAATAGCTGGTAGCGCTTACATCCCTGGTTAGATCACGCTCCGAGGTCATCCCGCTCAGACCCGTTGTGACGCTTGCGCGTTGGGGCATACGGTGAGAGCAGGGCAGTTCCACTTCGCCAGGACCGACCGGCGTTCGCGGAACCACCCGGGGGAGAGACCGGCGTGAGAAGCCAGCCTGAGCCGCGGGACGGCGAGATGATCAAAACAACATTCGACGCAGTGACCGAAGAGCTGGAAGCTGGCGTACTGCTGGTCCGGCTGTCCGGTGAAATCGATATCGCGACGACCGAGTTCGCCGCCGAGTCGATCCGTGCGGCGGTGGCACCGCCGGCCCGGCTGGTCCTGATCGACGTCTCTGCCGTCACCTTCTGTAGCTCCGCCGGTCTCGGCAATCTGGTCGAGGCCCGCAACCTGGCCGGCCAGCACAACATCACGCTGGCTCTGGTCGGCGTCGGCCGGCCCGTGGACCGGCCGCTGGCCGTCACCGGGCTGGGCGGCCAGTTCCGGATCTTCTCCACCGTCGCCGAGGCGCTCTCCTCGCTCTGACCTTTTCACCTTGCTCGCCGGACTCTTCCCGGCCGGCTCTGCGCGCCCGTTCGGCGTACACCTTTCGGTTCTCGGCCGGTGCATGCGATAGCGTCCGGGGGTCCCCGAAGAAGGAAAGTCATGGGTGAGCTGAGCAAGATCGTCGTCGTCGTACCGACCTACAACGAGCGGGAGAACCTTCCCGTGCTGGCCGGGCTGCTGTCCGACCTGAACCTGCCGGGCCTGCAGATGCTCGTGGTCGACGACAACTCCCCCGACGGCACCGGCGACGTGGCCGACGAACTGGCGAAGGCGTCGCCCGAGCAGGTCGGCGTACTGCACCGGACCGAGAAGAACGGCCTCGGCCGCGCATACATCGCCGGGATCAGCCGCGCGCTGGACGAGGGCGCGGACATCGTCATCCAGATGGACGCGGACCTGTCCCACCCCGCCTCGGTGGTCCCGATCATGGTCGAGACCCTGCGGACCACGGACGCCGGCGTCGTGATCGGCTCACGGTACGTCGAGGGCGGTTCTGCGGCCGCGGAATGGGGCTGGCACCGCCGGGCGCTGTCCGCCTGGGCCAACTTCTACGTGAACGCGATCCTGCGCCTGCACGTGAAGGACGCCACCGCCGGGTTCAAGGCCTGGAAGGCCGACACGCTGCGGTGGATCGACGTCACCACGATCGAGAGCAACGGGTACTCGTTCCAGGTCGAGATGAACTACCGCACGGTCCGCCGCGGGCTGCGGATCGCGGAGGTCCCGATCCGGTTCGAGGAGCGTACGGCGGGCGCCTCGAAGATGAGCCTCAAGGTCCAGCTCGAGTCCGCGCTGATGCCTTGGAAGCTGCTGTTCCGGCGCTCCTGAGGCTTCTTGCGGGTTAGCCGTACCCGAGTTCGTGCAGCCGGGCGTCGTCGATGCCGAAGTGGTGGGCGATCTCGTGCACGACCGTGATGTTCACCTCATCGACGACGTCCTCGACGGTGTCGCAGATCGCCAGCGTCGGATTGCGATAGATCGTGATCCGGTCCGGCAGGACACCGCCGTAGTAGTGCCCGCGCTCGGTCAGCGGGATGCCCTCGTAGATCCCGAGCAGCTGCGGATCGCCGGCCGGCGGCTCGTCCTCGACGAAGATCGCGACGTTGTCGATCAGCGCCGCCAGCTCCGGCGGCACCTCGTCCAGCGCCTCGGACACCAGCACCTCGAAGTCCGCCCGGCTCATCTCGATCACCCCGCCAGCCTAGGCACTCAGAGCCAACCCTGCCGCGACGCCTGCACGCCGAGCTGGAATCTGGTCTGCGCTCCGAGGGCCTCCTGCAGGCGGCCGATCCGGCGAGCAATGGTGCGTTCGCTGACACCGAACTCCCGGGCGATCGACTCGTCCGTCAGGCCGGCACTCAGGTACGTCAGCAGCCGTTTCGCATCCAGGCTCGGCCCGGCGGTCACGTCGTTCAGCTCGGTGCCGCCGGTGATCGGTACGGCGATCCGCCACAGCGCCTCGAAGATCCTGGCCAGTCCGGCGAGCAGCGGGGAGTCATGGACGACGACCGCCGTGAACTCCGGCCCACGTCGTACCTCGGACCGCGCACCCACCAACGCCCAGCGATTGTCGACAATGGTGATGTTGAGCGGTACGTGCGGGAAGACCCGGGCCGTCTCGCCGGCATCGATGCAGGCCTGCACGAGGTGCAGCGCGTTGGCGTCCTGGAGGACGTGCGCTCCGTAGATCACGTCGTACCTGGCGCCTCGCTCGAGCGCCTCGAACATCCCGTCGACGATCCGCAACTCCCGGGCCGCGAGGTTGCCCGTCGTCATGGCCCGGACCTGCTCGTGGGCGTCGGTCTGGACCGAGTTCAGGACGGCCTGTGAGGCGGCGTACGTGGGCAGGACCTCCAGATAGTCCTGCTTGCCGGCGGCCGCCTTCCAGAGCTCGCTGAGCGTCTCCGCACTGTCGCGAGCGAGCGCGGCCTGCTGGGTGTGGCGCTCCGCCAGTGCCTCCATCGCCAGCCGCGGTGGGCGGACCGTCAGAGCGTCACCGGTGCGCTCGACCAGACCGAGGCCGGCCAGCTCCTCGAGGCTCGCGTCCACGTCGTCGTGCTGCGCGGCCAGCTCCGCCGGCGTGGCATCGGGGTGCTGCAGCAGGTCGAGCAGGAGGGCTTCGGCCGGCGCCGAGAGACCCAGTGCCCGGAGCGGTTCCATGCCTTTGTGTACCACCGGCGGCCCTGGCGGCGACAGGTTCGTGACATGCCGGTTTCTGACAGCACAGACCCTCGTAGCGGGCGCTACCAACTGCAGATACTGATGCCGAATCCCCCGTCCCCTAGGAGTTCCTGATGAGAATGCGTCTGGCCTGGCCGGCTGTCGCCGCCGTCGCCCTGGTCTTCGGTCTCGCAGCACCACCTGCGGCTACTGCGGCTCCGCTTGCTCCGACTGCTCCGCTTGCTCCGAGTCAGAGCGCCGTACCGCAGCAACTGTCACCCGAGATCCAGCAGATCGTCGACAATCTGCCGGCCATGCGGGAGCGCGCGGCCGCGGTCAAGGCCGAGCTCGGGCTGCCCGACACTCCGGTGCAGGACGCCGTACTGGCTGCCATCGACCCGACGCAGTACGAGTGCTCCGCCGCCACACCGCCGGTGGTGGCCGCGGTCATACCGGATGCGTCCAGCTGGACGTTCGAGCAGCAGTTGGCCGTCCTCCATGTGCTGCTGTTCCAGATGGCGCTGGTCGACGCGGCGTACCTGCCGCAGCCCGGTCCGTACACGTACGGCGCACAGGGCGAATTCACGAATGTGGTCAATCGCACGATCCGCGACCTGCGGGGGTTCTGGGACATCCCGTCCGGCGACATCGAACTCGTCCCCGCCCACGGCCGGTCGATGCTCGACCCGGAGGTGAACTACCGCGTCTTCACCGCCGTCTACGGCCTCGACCCGGCAGCGTCGCGGGTGTCCGCCGACCTTGTCGCACGCGAGCTCAACAGCCCGGTACTCGGGTACGGCGACCTGCCGCTCTTCACCTTCAACGCCTATGCCGCACCGGGTGGCGAGGTCATTCCGGGGTACGGCGTCTCGCCGAAGCGGATCGCGTTCGGCGACGGTGTGCTCGAGGGCTTCGCCCGAGTCGGACTCGGCGACGTGGCGCCGCAGGCGATCCTGGCGCATGAGTTCGGTCACCAGGTGCAGTACGCCGACGGCCTGATGCGCGACGACCTGCCCGCGCCCGAGGCGTCGCGCTGGGCCGAACTGATGGCCGACGCGTACAGCTCGTACTTCCTCACCCACGCCCGCGGCGCGTCGATGCAGTGGAACCGGGTCGCGTCGTTCGGCCAGATGTTCTACCAGGCGACTGCGGCTTCACCGCCGCGGGTCACCACGGCACGCCGAACCAGCGGATGCGGTCCGCGCTGTGGGCCTACGGCGTCGCGAACAGTGCCCGCCCGCAGGGCACCATCCTGCCGGCGCTCACCTTCTTCGACCTGTTCGCGGCGCAGTACCCGCAGCTGATCGCCCCCGACGCCACCAGCTAGCCCTCCCCCAGGGCGCCGTACGCCGACCGTCCCCCCGGCGTACGGCGCCCGTCTCATCAGTCGTTCAGGAACTCGTTTTGGCGCCGGCGCCCAACTCCTCTATGCTTACGGCTGTCCCTGGAGCTTCGGCTCCCGCGGGTCCGAGTCCCCATCGTCTAGTGGCCTAGGACGCTGCCCTTTCAAGGCGGTAACGCGGGTTCGAATCCCGTTGGGGATACGGTCGAAAGACCGGTGTCAGAACCACCTCGGAGATGCTGTAGGATCATCGAGAAATCTGGCCCAGTGGCGCAGTTGGTTAGCGTGCCGCCCTGTCACGGCGGAGGTCGCGGGTTCGAGTCCCGTCTGGGTCGCCAGGAGAAGGCGGCGGTGTCAAACACCGCCGCCATATTTTCTCCTCCGGTCAGGTAGCTCAGCTGGTAGAGCGTCCGCCTGAAAAGCGGAAGGTCGGCGGTTCGAGACCGCCCCTGACCACCTCTCTCACCTTCGGATTCTCAATCTGAGAACCGCCGATCCTCCCGCTAGTCCAGCAACGTCTACCCGGCGGCCGCCTCGGCGAGCTGGTTCAGCGCCTTCCGCTGGATCCTCCAGCGATGCGCGCGCGTAGATCGCTATCGTCACCTGTGTGTCCGCGTGCTCGACGATCGCCTGCACGATGTGCGGTGGCGCCGGCCGAGCACGCCGAGGCCGGGCGTTGAGGTCTGTCGCGGCTCCTTGCTGGCGGCCTGGTACGCGTGCACACTCGGACTGGCGGTACTTCGCGCCGCGGGCCGGATCCTGGTGCCTGCACCACGTCCGACCCACCCGTGGCCGCGACCGTGGGAGGCGGCATGGACGAGTCACGAGCTCTTCAGCGCGCGGGATGGGCGGGCGCCGCTTCGGTCGTGCTGCTCGTCGTCGGGGTGGCGCTGGGCTACCTGGTCGGCGTCGACGACCCAGGTATGTCGGACTCGGACATCCTCGAGAGGCTCAACGACGACGCGCGGCAGACCGCCGCCGGCATCGGGCTGCCCGTGCTCGCTGCGGGGGTCGCGCTGCTGCTCTGGTTCGCCACCGGTCTGCGGCGAGTGCTGGACCGACTGTCCGGCGGCGACCCGCTCGCGCACGCGATCGTGCCGGCCGCGGCGCTGTTCGGCGGGCTGATGATCACCGGTGTCTCACTCGATGTGGCGAGCGCGTTCGCGGCATGGTCGGACGAGTTCACCGCCGACCCGGACACCGTCCGTGCGCTCGGCATGGCAGGGCAGGTCCTCGCACTCACCGGGCTGATCGGCTGCGGTGTGCTGGTCGCCGTCACGACGCGGATCGCCCAGCAGGCGCGCGCCCTGCCGACGTGGGCCGTCTGGGTGTCCTACGCCGTCGCCATGCTGTGCCTGTCCGGCTTCTGGAGCGGGGGCATGGCGTCCGTGGCCTTCGCGTTGTGGCTCATCGGCGCCGTCATCGGGGTGCTGCGCGCGGCGCGGAGGACACCGCCGGCGCCGGCCGACCCGGCACAGGGCGCACCGGCTCCGGAGGCGGCCCGCACGCCCCCGACCGACGCCAGCGGCTGACGCCCCAGCCGACGGTTGTACACAGCCCGGCCGGCGTCCACACCTGGCCTCCGCACGCGCCGCGGAACGGTTGCGCGCGGCATCGTCTCCCGACGGTTGGAGGGTCCCGCCGCAAACCTCTACCCGTCTGGAACTGGGACAGGACTTGGCCGACGTCATGGGTATCGTGCTCACCTGTGAGTGTGACGGTGCGTACCTACGAACCTGAAGATGCTGAGCCGACCTGGGAGGCGTACTTCCGGGCGATTCGCGACACAGCGTCGAAGGACTACTCGTCGGAGCAGGTCGCCGCATGGGCGCCGGAATCGGTCGATCTTGTGGAGTGGAATGAACGCCGGTCGGCCGCTCATACCTTCGTTGCGGTGATCGACGAACGAGTCGTGGGATTCAGCGACGTCACCGATGACGGCCTGCTCGACATGCTCTTCGTGCACCCGGATGCCAGCGGCCGCGGCGCTGCACGGGCCCTCGTCGAGGCCGTCATTGTCAAGGCCCGCGAGTTGGGTCTGTCCGAGCTTCACACTCACGCGAGTCGAACGGCCCGGCCCGCGTTCGAGCGTTTCGGCTTCGAAGTGGAGCGGGCCAACGCTCACAACTGGATCCGCGGCGAGAACCTACCCAACTACGACATGCACCTGAAGTTCGACTAGGTCGCCCATCAGGAATAGCCGGCCAGCGCGGGCGGCACATTCGCCAGAGCCATGGTCCGGTGTATCTAGCCTGTGGAGCCCGGCGGTCGGGTCGCGGGTGGCTGGAGCTCATCAGGTCAAGCGGGCGCGCGCTTCTTCTCGAGGCGTTCCTGGTTTGGCCATTTGACGTCGTATGCCCAGCCAAGCCGCTCGAAGCGTTTGATGAGCAGGGCGTTGATGTCGACCTGTCCAATGAGTACACCGTGGCGTGCGCAGGTGGGGTCGGCGTGGTGGAGGTTGTGCCATGACTCGCCCTGACTCAGGATCGCGAGCCACCACACATTTCCTGACCGGTCGCGGGAGGCGAAGGGTTTGTCGCCGGTGACATGACAGATCGAGTTGATCGAGAACGTGACGTGGTGCATCAGGGCGATACGGACCAGTGTGCCCCAGAAGAACCCGGTAGCGGCCCCGTGCCATGACCTGTCCCAAAGACCACCGATGAATGCAGGTGCCAGCAGAGAGATCACCGCCAACCCACGGAAATGCCGCGAAATCGACGCCAGGTCAGGGTCGTTCAGGAGGTCTGGTGCATAGTGCTTCGGGTCAGCGCGATCCTCACCCCACAGCACCCACCCGACATGGGCGAAGATGAATCCCTTGGTCACCGCCCAAGCGGTGGTGCCGTAGCGCCACGGCGAATGTGGGTCGCCGTCTCTGTCGGAGAACTTGTGGTGTTTACGGTGGTCGGCGACCCAGCGGATGACGGGACCTTCGAGAGCCATACTGCCGGCGATGGCAAGGGCGATCTTGAGGCCGCGCTTGCTCTTGAACGAGCCGTGGGTGAAGCCTCGGTGGTAGCCGACGCCGATGCCCGTGGTGGTGATCACGTAGAACACGACCAGCAGCACGATGTCGCGCCAGCCGATCCAGCCGCCCCAGGCGAAGAAGATCCCTGGCAGTAGCGCGAGAGTAGGCACGACGATGAAAACCCAGATGAGCCCACGTTCGAGCTTGCCGCCAACGGCTTGGAACTCGCCCGGAGGCGCGTCATCAGAACCTGCTGCTGAACTCACTGTCCACTCCTAGGATGCTGGTCCCCGTAGACCGACACTTGAGCACGGCTGGGCATGGTGAGCAGCCTCGTGGGCGGACTCCGGCGCGCTTCTGAACGCACAAGCCCCGACGTCCCGATAGGCCCCGGCGGACCGAGGCGTATCCATCAGGTTCCCCGATGCATGAGCATTTACTCGCGCTTGCGCGGGTGATTCACCGGCGCCTCGGGAACGGGGAACCTCGCGCTGGCCCTGTCGGAGGAGGTGCTGCGTGGCAAGCGCGCGCTGCCGGGCGGATCCCGGTCTGAGCCACGTGGGACGGCTACGTCGTCCGTGCGGCAGGATCTGATCGGCACGGGATTTGTCGAGTGTTGTCGATTCCGGGCCGGGCGTGCGACGTAGGGGTGTAGGGCGACAATCAATCACCGGAGGAGAGACACGATGGCTCAGTACGCGATCTTGATCTACGCGGAAGACTCTGCCCACGCGCTGGACGCCACCCCGGAAGAGCTCGAGACGTGCGACGGGCACGCCGACGAGGTTGAGCAGGAGGGCGCCATGGTCGCCGCGTTCGCGTTGACGCCCAGGGACATGGCGACCTCGATTCGTGGTGACGTCGTCACGGACGGCCCGTTCCTGGAGGCCAAGGAAGTGGTGGCGGGCTTCTATGTGATCGAGGCGCCCGACCTGGATGCCGCCGTGGAGATCGCTCGGCGCAACCCTGCCACCCAGGAGGGTGGCGGTGTGGAGGTGCGACCTGTGCACAGCGGCGGAGTCACGGCCCCGCCCGTCGAGTGATGACGGACCCCGCAGACGTCGAAACTGCGGTCGTCGATGCGCACCGTCGCGCGTGGGCCTTGGTGCTCGCCGCGACGGCGCGTGTCGTCCGGGACCTGGACCTGGCCGAGGAGTGCGTGCAGGAGGCGTACGCCGCGGCGCTGGTGAGCTGGGCCCGCGACGGGATCCCGGACAACCCAGCAGCGTGGCTGACCACCACGTCCAAGCGCCGCGCGATGGACGCGGTACGGCGCGAGCAGGTGTTCCGCTCGAAGCTGCCGTTACTGGTGGAGCCCGAGGAAGTGGTGGACGAGATCGCCATGGACGAACCCGTCGAGCAGGTTGAGCTGGAGGACGTCGTACCGGATGAACGGCTGCGGCTGATCTTCCTGTGCTGCCACCCGGCGTTGGCGCAGGATGCGCAGCTGGCTCTCACACTGAGGCTGGTGTGCGGAGTGTCGACCGGTGACACCGCCAAGGCGTTGCTGGTGTCGGAGCCGACGATGGCCGCCCGGATCACGCGGGCCAAGAAGAAGATCTCGACCGCCAGGATTCCCTACCGGATGCCGGGCGCGGCCGAATTGCCGGATCGACTGCGCGCGGTGCTCGCCGTGATCCATCTGCTGTTCACCGCCGGGCACACCGCGCCATCGGGCACGTCGCTGGTGCGCACGGACCTGGTGGACCAGTCGCTGCATCTGGCCCGGATGCTACGGGATCTGATGCCCGACGAGCGGGAGGTGTGGGGGCTCCTCGCCTTGCTGCTGGTCACAGACGCCCGGCGTGCCGGCCGCGTCGACTCCGACGGCCGGCTGCTGCGGCTGGAGGACCAGGATCGATCGCTGTGGGACCGAGCAGCGATCGCCGAGGCGCACGACTTGATCGTGGACGGCCTGCGTGGCGGGCGACCCGGACGCTACGTCCTGCAGGCGGCGATCGCATCCCTGTACGCCGAGGCATCGACGTACGACGAAACGGACTGGCCGCAGATCGTGACCCTGTACGACGAACTGTTGTTGGTGTGGCCGTCTCCGGTGGTGGCGTTGAACCGCGCCGTGGCGGTCGCGATGGTCTCCGGGCCGGCCCGATCGTTGGCGGAGATCGACGAGTTGGAGAAGGACGGCCGGCTCGCGAGGTACCAGTACCTTCCCTCGATCAAGGCAGACCTTCTCCAGCGACTGGGTCGCAACGACGAGGCCGCGATCGCCTACCGTCACGCTCTTGAGCTGACCAGCAACGAGGCCGAGCGAGCATTCCTGGCCGACCGCCTCGCAAATCTCAATCGGCCGTAGCACCGTCCCGCTACCGGCGGGATGCTGTGCGAGGGGCCAAGCTCACACCAGTGGTGGCTCTCCAACGACCACAGGCAGGCCTCGGCCCGTGCGCCCACGGGTCAACGGGTTCTGGAGGGGGTTAGCTGAGAGATCGACGCCAAGACTCTCCGAGCGCACGCGACGTGTCCGGCAACTCCTCGACGAACGGGACCTTGCTGACGCTTTGGTGATATTGCTCGACGGCATCCTTCACGGAGAGGCGTCCGAACTGGAGGGACGTCAACACACCTTCGAGTTCCGTGGTGCAAACCTCCGCGGCGGTGACGCGGGCGGCGAGGTCCTGAGATTTGCTCAGGTTGCTGGAAATGACCGACACCAAGGAGACGATCAACGCGGCCAGACAGAGCGGCCGCCAAACATCCGCACCGCTGCCGAGTGACAATTCTCGCTTGACGCTGTCGGTGAATGGCTGGCCCGCCAGGGCTGGACCAGCCACGAAAACGGCCGCCATCGCGCTACTGATGATGCTGATATTGGTCAGCCGATTGCGGCGCGGCCGGGCTTCGTGCAGAAAGGCAGCGATACCCGCCCGCCGAGTTTCGATCTGCGCGCGTAACTCCGCACGGACCTTAGGATCATCAGGCATCCTGTCCCCCTGCCTACCCCGACCTACCAGGTCCGCGATCAAGGCGGCCGGCGTATGGGTGCCAGGTCGTGCAACAGTCGCAGAGCCGGCGATGAGGCTCATTCGTTACTACAAGTCTTGCACCGCCACTTCGTTTCCACCAGCCCGCAAGCTACGGACAGTCGATTCACGCTCACCTCACCAAGTAATACTTCACAGAATGTCTCGAGAGAGATAAGCGCGACTTTGCGGTGCGCGTTTGGGTGGCGACATTCGGCCACATTGCTGGAACACCTCACACTGACCACGATCAAATGTTTGTTGCAAAGCGTAACCACGTCGTGGGTGACGAGGCGTTCGGGTGAACGATCGGCGAGAGCTTCGCGCGTACGACGGCCGCCGCCGGCTGGCCGGATCGCGGGGTGGCGGCGGTGGAATTAGGGTGCGGGGATGAGTTTTCGGTTGGCTGCTTATGCGGTGTGTGTTGAGGGTGGGCGGGTGTTGGTGGCGCGTCATGTGTCGGCGCGGGGCGAGAGTACTTGGACTCTGCCGGGTGGTCGGGTTGAGCATGGGGAGGATCCGTTTGATGCGGTGATTCGGGAGGTCAGTGAGGAGACCGGATGTGACGCGGTGGTCGAGCGGCTGCTGGGCGTGGACTCGAGGCTGATCCCCGCGGCCGAACGCGCGGCCGGCGGACCCGATCACCAGAACGTCGGCATCTTCTATGCGGTCCGCATCACCAGCGGCGAGCTCCGGCCCGAGCCGAACGGCGAAATCGCCGAGTCGGTCTGGACCCCGATTCCCGAGGTCGCCCACTTGCGCCGGTCATCGTTGGTCGACATCGGCCTCGCCCTTGCCCAGACCGCTCCCCCGACCGGCCACGTCCCTCCCGTTCCGGTCGGCGGCCTGATCCAACACTGAGCCCTCGCTCATCTGGTTGCCTGAGACAACCTCAGCCGCAGATGGCCTTGTTGAGGAAGGCGTCGATGACGTCGTCGGAGTCGCCGGTGAAGTCGGGGGTCAGGGCGACAGTGACCTGGTGGTCGCCATCCGGGGTGGAGAAGGACCAGGTCTGGTAGGTGAGCGAATCGCCGTCGTTGCCGTAGACGATTCCGCAAGGGGTGTCTCGCCAAGCCAGGCCCAGCCCGTACGCACGACCCTCGACGGCCGGCTTCTTCATCTCGTCGAGGAGATGGGCCGGTAGGAGCTCGCCATCGAGGAGTGCGGTGAAGAAGCGGTTGAGGTCCGCCGTTGTGGAGATCAGTTCGCCGCCGGCGCCGAAGATCGAAGGGTTCATCTCGGTGAAGTCGAGCAGACCGTCATCCGTCGGCACGTAGCCGTGCGGGTGCGGACCGGGGATCCGGGTCGAGGTCCCGGGCATCTCGGTGCCCTTCAAGTGCAGCGGTTCGATCAGCCGGCGCTTGACCTCGTCGCCGTACGACTCGCCTGTCGCCTTCTCGATGATCTCGCCGAGGAGGGTGTAGTTGGTGTTCGAATAGTCGAAGGCCTTGCCCGGCGGTTCGAACGTCGGAGGTTCGGCCAGGGCGCGTTGAATCACTTCCGTCGCGGTCCAGGTTTTCCAGCGGCCGGCCAGGATCTCCGGCGGCGTCAACGTGTCCTTGAAGTCGTACAAGCCGCTGGTGTGGTTGAGCAGATGGCGCACAGTGATGTTGTCACCGTTCGGAACGACTCCGGGCAGCCATTTCTCCACTGTGTCGTCCAGTCGCAGCTCGCCCTCGTCGACGAGTTGCAGTACGACGGTCGCGACAAACGTCTTCGTGACACTGCCGGCCCGGAACCGCCCGTTGACCGGGACATCTCGCGTCGTACCGAATTCAGCGACACCACTCGTGCCGCGCCACAGGCGATGCCCGTCGCGCACCTCCGCGAGCGCACCCACCGCACTGGCGGACACGACGTTGTCCAACTCTCGCTGCAGGCCGGAGCGATCCGGTCCGGCAGCAGCCGCGGCCGGCGCCGCAATCACCGCCGACACAGTCGTCGCAGCCACCAGCACCTGTAGCACTCGCTTCATCCCCAGCCCTCTCTGTCAGAACTTCGTCCAGAGCAAGCCTCGCGAAATCAGCCCGACAACAGATCCGGGAACGCCCTCCCTTCTCCCCGAAAGCCACCTGGGGGACGAACAAGCCGGCTCACCAGGCGGCGTCGCCTGGTGAGCCGTTTCAACCCCGATCAGCCTCCTAGGGGCGTAGTCGCCCGAAGAGCACGCGGCTCAGCAGCGCTGTGAGGATGAAGGCGAACAGACCTGCGAGGGCCATGACGGAGACAACACAGGCCGCGTTCTTGGCCAGCACCAGTCGTGGGCTCCATCTGGTGAAGCCTTCCGACACCAGAGCGATCGTTGCCAACAGCGCGAACCCAGTGGCAGCGAGCGCCAGCACCACGAGGTGATGCCCACCGAGCGTCGCCGTGGCAGTGAGCCTCGACGAGTGGTCGAGCCATGAACCGAAGGTGTACATCCAGACCACAGCCGCCAGGTCCGCCCCCATCAGGACCCACAGGCCCAGGACGGAACGAGACCTGGTGCGCATCGCCGCATCCACTCGACCCGAGCGGTGCACCGTCGTCACCATCTCCAGGCCGCCAATGGATACCAGAGCGCCGGGGTGCCGTCGCGCAGGGCTGGATCCAGACCGATCACGCCGAAGACGATCGGGTCGAGGACAGCTTCCGCACCGGCGCGAACGAGTGAGCCGGCAGCCGAGAAGCCGCCGGCGACCCGGTCCAACGCGCGGACGACTTTGGCCACGCCTGGGTGCTCCGGTACGGGACCCACTACCGTCCGAGCGACCTCGTCCGAGCAGGTCATCGGACCGCTGCGAAGTACGGGCAGAAGGGTGGAGACCGGGCCGTCAGGGTCGAGTTCGTGGGCAATGGCAATCTCGTCGAACTGCAGGCCGGCATCGACCAATCGCCGGAGCTGCGCGAGCTGCGCAGTGGGAACAAGATGACGGCCATCCGCGCCGCGGTGTGGATCGCGAGCAGCCGGCGTGACGAGGTATGGCACGGTGCCGTCCAACACAATCAGGGGGTCGTCGTGCCAGACGGCTCGCAGGACGGGGAGCTGAGGTACGTCGTCCCGATCGGAGACGCGCCGGACCGGGAACAACTCGAAGGTCGTGGGCATGGTTACCTCCTGAGGTCGGGTCGATCAGGTGTGATCGGCAAAGAAGGCAAAGACCAGGACAAGCACGAGCATCGCGGCGAACATGATGACGACCGCCGCGAGGACGACGAGGAGGATGCCGCTCACCGATGCGAGGGTCAGGCCGGCCGCTGGTATCACCAGCCACAGGCCGTTCGCGCCCGCGCGGGTGAGGCCGCGCGTGAACACGGCCGTCGTGAGCAGGGCTGCGGTGCCTGCCGCGACGAGCGCGAGTGTCAGCTGCGGCTGCCCGCCGAATGTGGCCACCGAGCACGGGAGACCACGGCACGCCTCCGGATCGCGGAGGACCAGGACGAGCCCGACGCAACTGCCGGCACCTATGGCCACGAGGATCCACAGGGCGACCGTCGTACGCCGGGCAAAGGCGAGGCGGCCTTGTCGCCACGATCGGCTGGACGAGACGAAGTCGGACAGGGCGTCCTTGAGCCGATGGCCCTCGGACGACGGCGATGCGGGCGCATGCGGCGGCAGCATCTTTGTGTGAGCGAGTTGGCCGGCCAGCGGTTCGTGCCGCTGGATCTCGGTCATGTGCCTGCCGGCGGCTGACCTCTTCATTTGTGACCTGCTCTCGTCAAACGAACCCTGGGAGGGGCCGCCACGCGCCTTGAGCAGGCGATTCAGCACCCCCACGCCATCCCTTTAAAGTGCCTACAGGGTGGCTTCGGTTGGCTACACGCAGAACTACCAATACCTACGGTAGAGCAGTAGAACTCGCCTGTCGCGGTAAATGCGTGTCGCTGACAAGGGCGCTCGCGGCGCGCTGCCAGCCGGGGAGCCTGATCCACAGCGGCCGGCCTGCTGAGAACGAGGAATCCCAGAGGCGTCCAACACGCGCTTTAAGTGGTCGGGAGTAGTATGGGTATTTTCGGGTGGAGATGGGTGTAGCATCGCCCTGGCTGCGCCAGCGACGTACGCAGGCGCCGACATTCGGGAGTGAGATTGGCCTCTTCACAAGCGGCCGTACGACTCGCCCAGAGGCTTCGGACTCTGCGCGAATCCCGTGAGCCTGCGCTGACTCAGGCTGGGCTGGCGCAAGCGCTGAGCCAAGATTCCCGGGTGGCGGTCGCGACGATCAGTTCGTGGGAATCCCTGACCAACCCCAAGCTGCCCCCGGCGCCACGGTTGCGTTCCTACGCACAGTTCTTCTGCACGGACCGAGCGACCGACGGGGACCCCCATCTCGTGCCCGAGCAGGACCTGTCGACGGAGGAACGAGAACGCTTCGAGGCACTCCACCAGGAACTGGTGGAGCTCCGCGACGCCGTCCGTAGCCACGGCGCCGCGCTCGGCTCGCCGGCCGGCGATTCGCAGACCTGGGTCTTCGAGAGTGATCCCATCACGATCGTCTGCCCGGAGGCCCCCCTGGACGAGCGTCCCGCGCTGGCCAGCGAACGAGACCCCAACTACACCCGGATGTATCGGTACGCCGACCTGGACGCGCTGATCGAGTTGTGGGGTCACATCCGCGCCTCCAACCCAGACCTGCACGTCGTGCACGTGCTGCCGTCGGAGGTCACCGCGGACCACCTGTCCGGCCATCTGATCGTGCTCGGTGGTGTCGGCTGGAACGATGTGACCACTCGCCTGCTGAAGACTCTGCGCCAGCTGCCCATCTCCCAGGTCGAGGTCTCCGACCTGACGACCGGGGAGATCTTCAAGGCCAGCGGGCCGGGCGGCCAGGAGTTCCGCCCGCAGTTCGAGGAGACCGAAGACGGTCCCGTACTGGTCGAGGACGTCGCCCTCCTGACGCGGCTGCGTAACCCCTTCAATCACAGCCGCACGCTCACCTTTTGCAACGGTGTCCACAGCCGTGGAGTGCTGGGAGCTGTGCGGACTCTCACCGATGTCAACGTCCGCGAGCGCAACGAGGCATATCTCGCCAACCAGTTCCCCGACGGATCGTTCGCGTTGCTCCTACGTGTGCCGGTGGTGCACGGTGAAGCGATCTCGCCCGAGCTGGCGATTCCCGAGAATCGGCTGTACCAGTGGTCGCCCAGTCAGCAGGCGGCCGCCGGGTGAGTCGTCACATCAGGCACACACAGTCGCATGCATCGCTTCTGCGAGACGTGTCGGCCGCGTCCGTTCCGCCGACTCGCAGTCGCCTCGACGCGATCGTGGTTCCGGCCGCACGAGCCTCGCTGCAGCGCGTCATTTCGCTTTCTGCGGAGCTGTCCGTACCGCTGGTTCTGCTGTGCAGCCGGCAAGCAAGGATCGACAAGGTTGCCGAGCGCGTGGGAGCAACCTTCGGAGCCCGCGCGCTGATCGTCGAGGTACCAGATGACTATCCACAGCCGTACGACGCCCAACGAACCTCCGATCGGAAATTCCGCTCCCTGAGCGCAGATCGTTCGAGCGACCTCAGCGTCAAGCGCAACATCGGCCTCCTCCTCGCCCGCCTCCGCGGGTGGACCAAGATTCTTTTCATCGACGACGACATCTCGCAGATCCGCGGGCAGGACATCGCACGGCTCACCGGCCACCTCGATCGTCATCCCGTCGCGGCGATGACCAGCCGGTACTTCCCCGACAACTCGGTGGTTTGTCACGCGCGCCGTCTCGCGGGGTACCGCCAAGACGTCTTTGTCAGCGGTGCTGTGCTGGGAGTCAACACGCAGCACCCGGCGCTGTCCTTCTTTCCTGACATCTACAACGAGGACTGGTTCTTCTTCGCGCGGCACGCGGCCGGACGCTCGCTGCCCAAGATCGGCGAGGTCCGACAAGACGCGTACGAACCGTTCGCCGACCCGGAGCGCGCCGGGCGCGAGGAGTTGGGTGACCTCCTTGCCGAGGGCCTCTACGCGATGTTCGAGAGCACGCCCGGATGGAAGTTCAGCGAGCAATTGGCGGCAGCCGGCACGGGCCATTGGCGGGACTTCAAGGAAGACCGCCTGCGCATGATCGACGCGACCAAGAAGGCACTCGAGCACGCCCAGACCGCCACTGGCTCAGTCGACTACCCGACGATGTTGCGAGCGCTCGAGTCGCTACGGTTCGCCGAGAAGCACTTGTCGGCCATTGACCCCGACGTATGCGTCGAATTCATTGATGGCTGGCGGGAGGACGAACGCTGTTGGCAGAAGATGATGTCGGACCTCCCTACGACCCTCGGCGAGCGTGACGCCCTCGCCGAACTCGGGCTGAAGACGTGGATCTCGTGCGGTTACGGCAGCGCCGGCCCTCAGTCGGACTCCCCGGGGTACAAGGTCTTGAGTCTGAACCGGACCTCTGCCCGACCTGAGGCGTCCGCGAGGGGCTGGCTCTCGCCGGTGGGCTCGAAACCTAATCGCTCGTAGACCGCGCGCGCCTCGGCGTTGCCGTCCAGAACCCACAGAAACCAGTCCTCGACGTCGGGTTCCAGTTCGGCCAGGTACCGCAGGATCGCCCGCAGAACACCGGTCCGGCGATGCCCGCGCTCGACCCACACCGACTCGAGATACCGCTCATTCACCGGTCGCTCGTCATCCCGCAACGAGCAAGCCACGCCGATGATCCGACGCCCGATCCGCGGCACGACCCAGACGGCCGTCGCAAAGCAGTCTCGCCACTGCGACTCGGTCCAGGACGCAACCTCCTCGTAGGTGGAGATGTACGCGGCCGGCGAATCCTTGAGGGCTCGGAGGCGGACGTCCCTCAGGATCTCCCAGTCGTCGACCGCGAGCGCCTCAACAATCAATACCCGGGTCCTCCTCCCGACGTCTCTGCAATGACAACACAGACATCGGGGCATCGAGCCAGGTCCGGATGCAAAGCGGTGCGGTGTGCCATCCAGGACGTCCTGGGCGGCGACGATCAGGAGGTTGTCACCAGGCGGTGTCGTCTGGTGGAGGTGGTCGGTCAGCTCGGCTTTCGGGCCGACGCGGCAGGACCGTCGGTAGATAGTTGCCAGGTCGTCGTCATTTCGCTTCGTCCTTCTCGCAACTGCTTGGCTCGAGCATGATCACCGGGATGACGCGGTGGGACGCGCGGCTGCGGTATCGCGCCCAGCCCGGATAGACGTCAATGGCGTACTGGAAGTAGTGCTCCCGCTCGGCACCCGCCAATTCGCGTGCAGTCATCGCGAGCCTCCGGGGGCCGATTCGTACGTCGGTGCGTTCGTGCGCGCGCAGGTTGTAGTACCAGGCCGGGTTGTGCCGCTGACCGTAGTTGGATGCGATCACCACCAACCGCTCGCCGTCGGGGAGGGCGAGCACCGGTATGGTGCGTGGCCGGCCGGTCCGCGCTCCGGTCGTCGTCAGCATCACCACTGGAAACCCGGAGACGATGGCGGAGAACGTCGTCCGACCGCCACTGGCGCGGAACACGACATGGTCGATGCGATGCAGCAATCGTGCACAGACCCAGGCTCCCGCGCGGGTTGCGGCCACCTGCCGGACCACCCGCCGCAGAAGGCCCGCATCGCGATTGCCGTCCACCGTCACGGCCTCGACTCGATGATGCGGAACTTGCCGGCGGCGTCGCGGCCGTCCTCGATTCGGGGCACCAACCGGACATCGAGCTTGATGCCCTCGACACCGAGCGCGGCGAGCTTCGCGCTGAGCCGGTCGGTGATGGCCGCGACGGCGAGCTCGGGCGCGGCATCCGCGCGCAGTGTCGCCGAGACGGTCAGCCTCGTCCGCTCGTGGAGGATCCGGTACTGCGACAGGTCGGCGACCGTGGCCATCGCGCTGCGCAGCGCGAGTGGGTGGACAGCCACATCGCCACCGCCGGCGGTTGGGAGGTGGAGAACGTCATCGCTGCGCCCGTCGAGCGAACTCAGCACGGCGAACGGCCGCCCGCAGGGGCAGGGCTGCGCAGCCGCAGTCGCGAGGTCGGTGACGACGTACCGGATCAGCGGCTGCGTCCGGTTGACGAGGTTGGTGACGAGCACTCGTTGGCCGCGCTGTCCGGCCGGCACCGGGCGGTTGTTGCCGTCGACAACCTCCACGATCGCCAGATCCTCGAACAGGTGCACCCCCGTGTGCTCGGAGCAGTGCGCACCGAGCATCGGCACCTCCGTCGTGCCGTAGATCTGGTACCACGGCACGTCCCACACGGCGCGGACCGCGCGGACCGTCTCGTCGGTGTGTGTCTCACCCGAGGAGACGATCGTGGTCGGATCGATCCGCAGGCGACCGGCGGCACGTTCCGTCGCCAGCAACCCGAGCACCGACGGGTAGCTGTAGAGGAACTCAGGCCGAAACGCGTTGAGTCGCCCGACCAGATCTTCGATCGGTGCTGTCGCGTCGAGTCGGAGGACGCGGTGTGCACCGAAGTCGAGACTGCGCGACATGCGGTAGGTCACGTGCACCGAGCTCGCCGCGGCGACCGTGGCCACCCGCCTTCGCGGGAGGTGCGGGCGCAACCCCATGTACTCGTTGACGCGCAGCAGCCCGGCGAGGAACGTCCGCCACTCCTCGCGATCGGCGACGAAGACACCCCTGCGACCGGTGCTGCCGGCGGTCGCGACGACCCGGTAGACCCCGAGGTACAAGGCGTCTGTGGTGAGTCCGGCCAGGTGGGTCTCGAGGTCGGCCAGCCGCAAGCGCTGGTCGGTGACGATCTCATCGAAGTGATCCATCAGCGTTGCCTTGTCGATCACCGGCAACTGGTCCAGCGTGACCTCGCCGTCGAGGTCGGCGTACAGCTTGCGGTAGAAGGGCGAGTGCGCCTTCGCATGACGAACGAGCTCGGCCAGCCGGGCGCGCTGATGCTCCCGTAGTTGCTCACGGCTCCAGCCGTCGTGGCTGAGCAGCTTGCGGGAGCGGGGAAACGCGACGGCCACGTCGGCCAACTGCCTCAGTGTGCTCATCGGGACAGACCCTTCATGATGAATGCGGCCAGCTCGGCGAACCGTTCGTCGGGCACCCCGTCGGGATGCGCGAGACGCTCGAGCGTCAAGCCGTTGGCGAGCGCGGCGGCGGCCATGGCGACCTGATCGGTCCCTAGCACCAGACGCTCCCCGGTGCGCGCGAGCATCTCGTCGAGCATCCGGGCGATAGCCTGCTTCAGCGAATCGTGGCGCTCGGCGAACTGCTGACGGAGTTCCGGGTCGCGGGCTGCATGCGCCCAGAACTCGATGACCAGCGGCGACCAGCCGCGGTCGTTGCCACTGACCGTCGCGAACTGCCGGGCGAGTTGTTCGGCATGCTCGGCCGCGGTCGTCGCCGAGGCAGCCACGGCCTCCATCCGGCGTATCCGCTCGGCCAGGTGTGCGTCGAGCACGGCGAGGAAGAGGTCGGCCTTGCCTCGAAACGCCGAGTAGACAGCGCCGGTGGAGAAGCCGGCCTCCGCGGCGACATCGGCGACCGAGGCCGCGTGATAGCCACGCTCGAGGAACACCCGCCGGGCCGCGTCGACCAGGTCGGCGCGCGTCCGAGCCTTGCTCTCCGCCCGGGTGAGACGTGCCTTCATGATAATGACGTTATTCAGAGAACGTCATTATGTCAACGGCATCAAGCTAAGGAGAGAGCAGGGTGGTGACCCAGTGGTTGTGGTGTTGGGTTAGGTAGGTGGCGGTTGGGCCCCAGTGGTCGGCGTGGCCTTCCGCGTAGAGGCGGGCCCAGGGTTGTTCGCCGGTCTGGTGGCCGCGGACCAAGAGGTCGTACATGCCTTGGGTGTGGGCGGCGATCTGGGCGGGCAGGGCTCGGCGGTCATCCGGGCCGAGGCCATAGCCATCGACGAGGGCGCGCAATCGCACCGCATCCATCGAAGGGTCGCCATTGGGGAGGAATTGGACGAAGCCGTGGGCGGCGTAGGCGAGGTCCCAGAGGCGGGAGGACGGGCCGGCGTTGTCCCAGTCGATGAAGACCCAGCGGTCGCCGTCGCGGACGAGGTTCCAAGGGGCCAGGTCGTTGTGGCAGACCAGGTTGCCGCCGGCCGGGTCGGGGATCGCCACATCCCAGACGACATCAGCCGGTACGTCGAAATCCACCATCGCGTCGTGGAGCGCGCGGATCAGCCGGCCGACTCGGTGGAGTTCGTCCAGCGTCATCAACGGCAGGGTGTCGGCCAGGGCGCCGGGGATGTACTCGACAACGTGCCGTCGCTGAGAGTCGATGCCCATCGTCCCAGGAGCACCCTTGAAACCCTTGTCTGCAAGGTGTTTGAGGACAGCCTCGACGCCAGGGGTCTGTGGCAGCGCAGGTTTTCGGACCGTCGATCCGATCCGGACAACCTCCGCTGCCACGTTCCCACCGGTCAGGATCTCTTCGTGCACACGATGAAACCTACGCTGCAGCGGTGGCTTCGGTGAGTTGTTCGGTGGTGGGCTGGAGTTGGGGTGCGGCGAGGGTGAGGAGGACGTTGACTACGGCGAACAGCGATGCAACCAGGAGGCCGCGTTCGAAGCCCGACTCCAACGCGTGCTGCTGCGTGGCGCCACGAGTCAGCTCATGCGTTGTGTGAGTGATGGAAAGCGTGGTGACGATCGCCAGACCGAGTGCGCCACCCACCTGGTACATCGCGTTGACCACGCCGGACGCAGCACCGGCCTCCTGCGGCCGGACCTCGGAGACGGCAGTGATCTGACCAGGTACGCCGACACCGAGGATGCCGAACCCGAACACGATCAACCCAGGCAGCAACTCAGACGAATAGCTGCCAGTCGCGTCAGCCTGTGAGAGAAGCAGTAGGCCGATCACACTCAACACAGCACCCGCGAGCTGCACTGTACGAGTGCCAACCCGCTGCACGAGCTGCGAAGCCAGGGCCGCACCCACAATCGCCGCACCGCCCATAGGCAGGAAGTGCACGCCTGCCTCGAGCGCACTGTCCCCCCGCACCTGCTGCAAGTAGATAGCGGTCAGGAAGAACATGGACAGGAACGCAGCACCGTTCAGAGCGAGCGCCCCGCCCGACACACTCAACGCCCGCGACCGGAACAGCCGCAGCGGCACCAGTGGGGCAGCAGACCGCCGCTCCACGACCACGAACGCGGCCAGCAAGACCACTCCGGCCGTCAGTACGCCGGACACCTCGAACGAACCCCACCCGGACGGCTCCGACCGCACCACGCCGTACACGATGGCCATCAGCCCAGCCGTACCCAACACAGCGCCCAGAGTGTCGAAGGTACGACGACCGGACGCGTGCCGTACGTCGGGAACGAACACCGGGATCACCGCGACCAGAGCGATCACGATCGGCACGTTGACGAAGAAGATCCACTGCCAGCTGAGCGAGTCGACCAGTACGCCGCCCGCCACCACACCGAGGGTGCCGCCGAGACCCGCAAGACCACCCCAGACACCCATGGCGATGTTGCGCTCCCGCCCGTGTGCGAACGTCATCGTGAGAATCGCAAGAGCCGCCGGCGAGAGCAGTGCCCCACCTAGACCCTGTACGGCGCGCGCAGCGATGAGGAACTCGGGTGAGCTGGACAGCCCCGCCAATAGCGACGTGACGCCGAACAGGAGCAGCCCGGCCACGAAAACCCGGCGCGGGCCGAGCAGGTCGGACATCCGGCCACCGAGGAGCAGGAAACCGCCGAAGAGCAGGGTGTAGGCGTTGATCACCCACTGCAGGGAGTCTGCGGAGAAGTTCAGGTCCGCCTGGATGTGCGGCAGCGCGACGTTCACGATCGTCACGTCGAGCACCACGATGAATTGCGCGAGAGCCAGCACCGCCAGGGTGGCCCAGGGACTACGTCGCATGCCTACCTCACTACGAAGAGAGTCTACGCTGTATGTATACGCTGTATGCGTACGCAGTACACGCTAAGTCTACGGTGTAAACTTGTCAACGTGATCAGCAAAGAACCTGCCCGCCGGCTGGATCCGGACAAGGTCGTCGACAGCGCGCTCGCGATCGCGGACGACGAGGGACCGGCCGCCGTCACCCTCCGCCGGCTGGCCGGTCAGCACGAGGTCACGCCGATGGCGCTGTACCGGCACTTCAAGGACAAGGACGACCTGCTCGCCGCTCTCGGCGACCGGCTACTGGCGGACGTCGTACTGCCGGAGCCGACCGATGAGCCGTGGGACCGTCAGCTGGACAAGGTGCTGACGGCGTTCGTGACCGCACTCCGGGGGCACCCGCGGCTGGCGGATCTCACGCTGACCCGCATCCTGGTGGCCGAGCCGGGTTTGGCGATGGCTGAGCGGACGATGGAGCTGCTCACCCAGGGTGGGTTCTCGGTCGACGACGCGGCCGAAGTCGGACGGCAGTCGATCTGCTCCCTGATCACCCTGGTGACCAACGACCCGATCGCCCGGGAGGCGAGCGACCCGATCGCGCGCGAGGATTCACTACGGATGAAGCGCGCGTCCCTGGCCGCCCTGTCGCCGCGGAAGTACCCGCTGGTCACGGCTGCCGCGGACACGCTGGTCTGCCCGGCGTCCACCGACCGCTACTACTCATTAGGCGTCGACCTGGTCGTTGCCGGCATCCGCGGCGTACTGGAAGAGGAGAAATAGCTTGGCACTCAGCGTCCTGACCTACCTGGAGCAGCACAGCCCGGACGAGATCCTGCCGGCCCGGGAGCAGCCGGTGGACATCAGACGGGTCGAGGAGGTCTCACCGGAGTTCGCCCGCTACCTCTACACCGCAGTCGGCCGTCACTGGCACTGGATCGGGAAGCTCGGGTGGAACTGGGACCAATGGGTCGACTGGCTGAGCCGGCCCGGGTTCGAGACATTCGTCCCGTGGGTCGGGGGCGTTCCGGCCGGGTACGTCGCCCTGCGCGGCGTCGGCAGTGAAGTCGAGATCGAGAACTTCGGTCTGCTCAAAGGTTTCATCGGCCGCGGAATCGGCGGCCACCTGCTGACGGTGGGTCTGCAGAACGCGTGGACCCTGGACGAGCGCCACGACGGCGTCGACCCGATCACCCGGGTGTGGGTGAACACGAACACCCTCGACGGCCCGGCCGCGCTGGTGAACTACCAGGCGCGCGGTCTGAAGCCGTACAAGACAGTGGAAGAGGAGCGCCCCGACGCCGACGGCGCGGCGCCCGGTCCGTGGCCGGGCTGGTCCGGCCCGCCCGGCGTGGTGCGCGAGGTCCCGGCAGGCTGATACGACTACGCTCCGAAACGGAGTGGATACCAATTCAGCTGGAGGTATGGCGATGGCGGGGAAGTTCGAGCTGTACAAGGACAAGTCGGGCGAGTTCCGGTTCCGCTTGAAGGCCGGCAACGGCGAGGTGATCGCGACCAGCAGCGAGAGCTACGGGACCAAGGCCGGCGCGCTGAACGGGATCGAGTCGATCAAGAAGAACGCCGCCGAGGCGAACGTCGACGACCAGACGGACTGAAAGCCCAAGAGAACAAGGGGGTCTCGCCGCAGCCGGCGAGACCCCCTGAGCTCACAGACCCTCTTCGAAAACCACCGCCCGGATCTCGACTCCGAGACCCTCGATCGCTGCGTCCGGGACCATCGCGGCCAGCTCCTGCGCCCGCTCCGCCGACGCCACGTCGATCAGGTAGTAGCCGCCCAGGAACTCCTTCGCCTCCACGAACGGCCCGTCCGTCACCGCCGGCACGCCGTCGCGGACCTTGACCACCACGGACTTGTCCGGCTCGGCGAGCGCGACCGTGCTGTGGAACTCGCCCGTCTCCTTGATGGTCGCCAGCAACTTCTGGTGCCCGGCGCCGATCGCCTGCTGCTCCTCCTCGGTCAGAGCGGCGAGCACGTCGGGATTGATGTTCATGATCACTAGGTACTTCACGGTATCTCCTTCGCGCGTGGCTCCCGGGCCGGGAGCCTCTCGCCATCAGTACGGAGCCGACGCCGCCAGTTTGACATCGGGTCTGAGCAGATAGCGTCGCCCCATGGCCGAGCTGAGTCTCACAGATGTCCGGTCCGCCGCCGACCGGATCGCCGGGGTCGCCCACCGTACGCCGGTCCTGACCTCACGGACCCTGGACGAGCGGGTCGGTGCGCAGGTGTTCCTGAAGGCGGAGAACCTGCAGCGGATCGGCGCGTTCAAGTTCCGCGGCGCGTACAACGCGGTCAGCCGGTTGTCCCCCGACCAACTCCGGTACGGCGTCGCGGCGTACTCGTCGGGGAATCACGCGCAGGCCGTCGCCCTGGCAGCCCGGATCGCCGGGACGAAGGCGGTCATCCTGATGCCGACCGACGCACCGCCGACGAAGCTCGCCGCCACTCGTGGGTACGGCGCTGAGGTCGTCACGTACGACCGCTATGCCCAGGACCGGGCCGCGCTGGCCAAGGAACTGGCGACCGAGCGTGGACTCACCCTCATTCCGCCGTACGACCACTACGACGTGATGGCCGGGCAGGGGACGGTCGCGCTGGAGCTGATCGAGGAGACCGGACCGCTGGACGCGCTGCTCGTCCCGGTCGGAGGCGGCGGGTTGATGGCCGGCTGTGCGACGGCGGCGACCGCGCTGGCGCCGGGGATCCGGATGATCGGGGTCGAGCCGACCGCCGGCGACGACCACGCCCGATCGCTGGCGGCGGGTGAGCGGGTCGAGATCGACGTACCGCGGACGATCGCCGACGGGCAGGCGATCTCGACGCCGGGCGAGCTGACCTTCGCGGTGAACCGGCGCCTGGTGGATTCCTTCGAGCTGGTCGCGGACGACGAGATCGTGGCCGCGATGGCGTTCGCGTTCGAGCGGCTGAAGATCGTCCTCGAGCCGAGTGGCGCCAGTGCGCTGGCGGCGTTGCTGGCGGGGCGGATCCAGTCGCTGCCGGAGCGCGTCGGAGTCGTGCTGTCCGGCGGGAACGTCGGCCTGGATCGGTTCCTCGAACTGCTCGGGAAATAGCTGAATTCGCAAGGAACTGAGGATGCCCTGAGTACGCACTGTGCCCGTTGTCACAGACAGCGACCATGAAATGTGACCGGGGTCACAATGGGCGGCTGATTTGCTGTCTGCGCCCCGCTCAGATGCGCTCAGGACACCTGATGTTCACCACCGGTTCCTGATCCGTCAGAGAGCCCTCCAGGGCCATTCCGGAGCCTCTCTGTGGATCTGAGGGTTTGCGTCGTGATCGTTCTGTTATACAGTCGTCGGCGGTTCGGTAAATACGACGAACCGCACAGGTGTCAACGCCGAGCCCTGCCAGACACCTGTGCTCCCCTCGAAAACCAAGGCAGGGGTGGGGGACCCAGGAGGTTGGGTCTCGACCGTGAGTGGTCGGAACCCTGGGGTGAAGTCCGCGGGAGCGGACCGGGCTATGAATCCCAGCCCGAACCCGACAGCTAACTCCGCAGGCGTCGGGAGACCACCATGCCCGTCACTGCCCGACGGACGTCGCTTTCGCGCGCCGTCAGCCAGACCAGCGAGGTCAGTACCCGGCCCACCGGCCGGACCCTCGCGAAGCACCGCAAGCCGACCAAGCCCGCAACCCCCCGGGCCGCAGCCGCCGTCCTCACGGTGGGCCTCACGGTCGGCGGTGGAGCAGCCATCACGCTCGCCACCCCTCCGGCGAGCGCCTCGGCGGCGACGACTTCCGCCACCGCCACCACCACGCCGCGTGGCTACTGGAGCATCCCGAGTCGGCCGCTGCTGCGGTTCCGCGACAAGGGCCCGACCGTCAAGTACGTGCAGAAGGCCCTGCACCTCGGCCCGGACGGCTACTACGGCGCCAGCACCATCCGGGTCCTGAAGAAGTACCAGGCATCCTGGGGTCTCAAGGCCACCGGTACGACGACCCGGGCGACCTGGGGCCGACTGACCTGGACCGCCAAGCGCGGACTGCTCTACGGTCCCTACGGCAAGTCCAGCGGCACCACGACCTTCCGCGCCAAGGTGCTGCGCGAGGCGGCGAAGCTGAAGGGCACCCCGTACCGCTACGGCGGCACGACCCCGCGTGGCTTCGACTGCTCCGGCTACACCGGCTACGTGTACAAGAAGGCCGGCAAGAAGCTGCCCCGTACGTCGCGTGCGCAGTACAGCGCGACCAAGCACATCAGCCGCAGGACCGCGAAGCCGGGTGATCTCGTCTTCTTCAAGAGCGGTGGCGGCGGCGTGTACCACGTCGGCATCTTTGCCGGCGGCAACATGCTGTGGCACTCCTCCAAGCCGGGTGTCCCGGTGCGGAAGGCAAAGATCTGGAGCAAGAGCGTGGCCTTCGGCCGCGTCTGACTCCGACCTGTCAGCATCCTCTCCCCCCAGGGATCGCTGACGCTGAAACCGGTCGGGGCCGTCGTCCCCCCACCCCTCCGACGGCCCCCGACCGGTTTCCTATCTCTCCAGCCCGACCGGTTATCTAGCTCTCCGGCCCGACCGTTTCCTTCTTGAGCCCGACCGGTTACCTATTCTCTTCAGCCCGACCGGTTTCCTATCTCTCCAGCCCGACCGGTTGCCTATTCTTCCAGCTAGCCGTCCAGCAGCCCGGCGTCGTGCGCCAGGATCGCGACCTGGACCCGGTTGGTGGCGTCCAGCTTCACCAGTACCCGCGAGACGTGCGCCTTCACCGTCGCCTCGCTCATGAACAACGTCTTGCCGATGTCGGCGTTCGACAGGCCGCGCCCGACCGCGGCCAGCACCTCGCGCTCCCGATCGGTGAGCGCCGTGAGCCGCTCCCGCGCCTGCCGCTGCCGGTCCGAGCGTGAGTCCGCCGCGAAGTGCCCGATCAGCCGCCGCGTCACCGCCGGCGACAACATCGCGTCCCCGGCCGCGACCACCTTCACTGCCTGGACCAGCTCCCGCGGCGGAGTGTCCTTCAGCAGGAACCCACTGGCCCCGGCCTGCAGCGCCCGGAAGACATAGTCGTCCAGGTCGAACGTCGTCAGGACGACGACCTTCGGTGGATCCGGCAGGGCCTGCACCTCACGCGTCGCCGCCAGCCCGTCCAGCCGCGGCATCCGGATATCCATCAGTACGACGTCCGGCCGGTGCTTCACCACCATCGCCGCCGCGTCGGCGCCGTCGTCGGCCTCGGCGACCACCTCGAGGTCGTCGTCGGACTCGAGGATCATCTTCAGCCCGGCCCGGACCAGCGCCTCGTCGTCCACGATCAGCAGCCGCGTCATCGTTCCCCTTCGTCCACAATCACAGCCGGCTCAGCGCCCTCGCGGCCATCCGACCAGGGCAGCCAGGCCTCGACCCGCCAGCCGCCTTCGGTCGTCGTGCCGGTCGTCAGCTTGCCACCCGCCAACTCGACCCGCTCACGCAGTCCGACCAGGCCCGCACCGGAGCCTGGCAGCAGTGAACCAGCAGCAACCGGCCGTACGTTCGTCACCCTGACCGTCACGCCTGCTCCCCTGGCCCCCTGGACGACCACGTCGGTCGAGGCTCCTCGGGCGTGCTTGTGCACATTGGTCAGCGACTCCTGCACCACCCGATAGACAGTGCGCCCGACAGAGGCCGGTACGTCGTCCGGCAGCGCGAACTCGCCCGTCACACTCACCCCGGCTTCCCGGGAATCCTCCACCAGCCGTTCCAGATCCGCCGCTCGCGGCACCGGTGCCAAGTCGGCCCCGTCGACGCTGACGTCGGAACGTAGTACGCCGAGAACCTCGCGCAGATCCTCCATCGCCTGGCGTGCGGTCTCGCGGATCAGCCGGGCCGAGCCCTCTACCTTCTCCGGGCCGACCGCCGGGTTCACCTCGAGGCCGCCGGCGTGCAGGGCGATCAGCGACACCTTGTGCGCGAGTACGTCGTGCATCTCCTGGGCGATCCGGGCCCGTTCGCCCAGCCGGGCCTGCTCGCCGCGCAACTCGCGCTCCGCCTCGGCCCGCTCGGCGCGGTCCCGGAGCGACACCATCAGGTCCCGGCGCGCGCCGATGTACGCACCGACCGCGATCCACGTCCCGATCAGGAACGGTGCGGTGAAGACCGAGACCCAGAAGTCACCGTCGCCGTACCAGGAGTTGAGGACGTAGGCGACGTACGCGCTGAAGCCGAGGGTGTGCAGGACCAGGTCGCGGCGGCGGATCGCCAGGGTCAGCAGGGCGAGGCCCATCGGGACGAAGATGCCTGCCGTCAGCATCGCGGCGATGGTGATCATGGTGACGGTCGCCGGGAACCGCCGGCGCCAGAACAGCGCGACCGACGCCACCACTCCCGCACCCAGGACGAACCAGTCCTTGATCCCCCAGCCCGCGCCGTCGGAGGCAGCCTGGAGGACGACCGTGAGCAGGCTGAACCCGGCGTACAGGACGTCGCGCAGGCGCGCGGCATGCCTGACCCACCAGGCGTACCACCGGCGCAACCGTCGCATTCTGTCAGCGTAGTTGGGCGGCCTCGGTGTTCTCGTCACCCGTTCGGGTGGGTTCAGGGGTCGTCCCCGACGACTTTCGTAGGGGGTGATCGCAGCCGCTCGTCCGATGTGGGAGTGGGGTCGCGAACGGTTGACTCGATGTCATGATCACCGTCGAGAACCTGACCAAGCGGTACGGCAGCACCACGGCTGTCCACGACGTCTCCTTCACCGTCCAGCCGGGCAGCATCACCGGCTTCCTCGGCCCGAACGGGGCCGGCAAGTCCACCACGCTGCGGATGCTCACCGGGCTCACCCCGCCGACGTCCGGCACCTCGACCATCACCGGCAAGCGGTACGTCGACCTGCTCAATCCGGGCCGAGTGGTCGGGGTCATGCTCGACGCCGCGGCCCAGCACCCGGGCCGGACCGGACGGGAGACGCTGCTGCTCAACGCGAGCCTGCTCGGCGTCCCCAAGGGCCGGGTGGACGAGATGCTCGAGGCCGTCGGCCTCAGCCACGCGGCGAAGCGCCGGGTCGGGCAGTACTCGCTGGGGATGCGGCAGCGGCTCGGTATCGCCAGCGCGCTGCTGGGCGATCCCGCCGTACTGATCCTGGACGAGCCGGCCAACGGGATGGACCCCGAGGGCATCCGGTGGATGCGTGGCCTGCTGCAGGACTTCGCCTCCCGTGGCGGCACGGTGATCCTGTCCAGCCACCTGCTGGGCGAGGTGCAGGCGACCGTGGACCGGCTGGTCGTCATCGGCGGCGGCCGGATCGTTGCCAACGGTTCCCTGGCGGAACTGCTGGCCGGGAGCGGAACGCTCGTCCGCGGTCTCGACCCGATCGGACTGAACCAGGCGCTGACCGCCGCCGGCCTGCGGCTCGAGCCGCTGCAGGACGGCGCGCTGCGCGTCGACGCCACCGCCGAGCAGGTCGGCCGGGTCGCCGCGGCCGCCGGCCAGATCCTGCTCGAACTCCGCCAGAGCGACGGCGCCGGCCTGGAGGAGCTGTTCTTCCAGCTCACCACCCCGCTCGCCGAAGCCGCCTGATCACATCTACTCGCTTGGAGCTCATCACTATGACCACCGTTACCGACATCGCGCCCTCGGCCCCGGCCAAGCACCGGGCCGAGGTAGCGACCGCGCTGCCGCCCGCACGCGGCCAGTCCTTCCTCAAACTCGTCACACTCGAACTCCGCAAGTCCGTGAACACCCGCAGCGGCCGCGTCCTGCTCGCCGCGATCCTGCTCCTCGCAGCGATCGCGATCGGCTGGCAGCTCACCCACCTGCCGCAGGGGCCGGCCGGCTTCGACGGCTTCCTCGGCGCCGCCTCGACCAGCGTCATGCTGTTGCTGCCGGTGATCGGCGTGATGGCGATGACGAGTGAGTGGACCCAGCGGACCGCGCTGACCACGTTCACGCTGTCGCCACGCCGGGTCCGGGTCCAGCTGGCCAAGTTCGTCTCCGCGATCGTGCTGAGCGTCGTGGCGATGACCGCGGTCGTCGTGCTCGCGTTCGCCGGAACCGCTCTCGCCGGTGCGGTCACCGACCACACGACGTCGTACGCCGGAGTGGGCGGGCAGTTGGCCGGGGCCTACCTGACCGTCGCGCTCAACGTGGTGATGGGTGCCGCCTTCGGTGCGGTGATCGCCCAGACCGCGGTCGCGATCCTGGTGTACTTCATCGCCCCGACCGCCTGGTCGCTGGCCGGGCCGGCGCTGTTCAAGGACAACGCGAACTGGCTGGACGTGTTCGGCGCCTTCGGCCGGATCGCGGAGCGCGACCTGCACGGGATGCTGCCCGAGACGCTCACCGCGATCGGGGTCTGGATCGTTCTGCCGACCATCGTTGGACTGTGGGCAAGCTCACGTCGCGAGGTCAAGTAACGGGGGTCCGACGCGGTGGGGTGGGCCGGTTTGAGGGGACCGGACCCACCCCACCGGCGGTGTGATCGGACCTCTCGGGGTCCAGCCAGGGGGCCGGTGCGTGTGTCGATCCCGCGCTCCGGGTATCCTAGAAACACGATTACTGACGACTGATCCGTGGGCGCCACGCTGCGTACCCGGTTGACTTGTGCGAGGGGGTCGACGCTATGGGGCGCGGCCGTGCAAAGGCCAAGCAGACGAAGGTCGCTCGCGACCTGAAGTACCGCACCTGGGACACCGATTTGGATCAGCTCAAGCGTGAGCTGTCCGGTGACCAAGGTGGCGACCGTTCTGCAAACGGCGAGAACGACGGCGACGACAGCGACGCCGACGACTACCACCCCCGTCGGTAGGCAACACCAGCCCGGCTGAACTGCTCAAGCACCCTCACGGGTGCCTGAGCGGTAGTCGTGCGCCCGACGAGGTCCACCACACCAGCAGTAGCCGTAGCGGTGCCGCCTACCCGAAATCAGGCGGCACCCGCGGTCGTCTGGCTCAGCTGTAGCGTCGGCGGTACACGCAACCCAGCTACAGCCAGGAGCTACTTGGCGTACGTGCCCTCGAGGGTGACCGTGCCGCCGGGGGTCTGGCTGACCTCACCGCAGATCCAGGCCGGGATGTCCCGGGAGGCCAGCGCCGCGACGGCCCGGTCGGCAGCCGACGGATCCAGTACGGCGACCATGCCGGCACCCATGTTCAGCGTCTTCTCCAGCTCGGGGAGCGCGACGTCGCCGAGCAGCCCGACCAGACCGAAGATCGGCGCCGGCGTCCAGGTGGAGCGGTCGATCCGGACCGACAGCTCGGCGGGGATGACGCGGGCCAGGTTGGCCGCGAACCCACCGCCGGTGATGTGCGACATCGCGTGCAGCGGCTTCGCGTCGCCGTCGAACTCGCCGTTCAGCTCCTGGATCAGCTCGAGGCAGTGCTTGGCGTAGACCCGGGTCGGCGTCAGCAGCACCTCGCCGAGCGTGGCGCCCAGCTCCGGCACCTCGCGGTCCAGCGACCACTTCGCCCGCTCGAAGAACACGTGCCGGACCAGTGAGTACCCGTTCGAGTGCAGGCCCGACGAGCCCATCGCGACGACCACGTCACCCGCGCGCACACGCTCCGCGCCGAGCACCTCGTCGGCCTCGACCACACCGGTCGAGGCGCCGGCCACGTCGTACTCGTCCGGCTCCAGCAGGCCCGGGTGCTCGGCGGTCTCGCCGCCGACGAGCGCCGTACCGGCCTCCACGCAGGCCTCGGCGATCCCCTTCACGATCTGCGCGATCGTCTCCGGGACCACCTTGCCGGTGCAGATGTAGTCGGTCATGAACAGCGGTTCGGCACCGCACACGACCAGGTCGTCGACGACCATCCCGACCAGGTCGAACCCGATCGTGTCGTGCTTGCCGAGCTTCTGCGCGATCGCGACCTTGGTCCCGATGCCGTCGGTCGAGGTCGCCAGCAGCGGCCGCCGGTACGACGTCAGCGCGGTCGCGTCGAACAGGCCGGCGAACCCGCCGAGACCGCCGACCACCTCGGGGCGGGTCGCCTTCGCCACCCACTCCTTCATCAGCTCGACGGCCCGGTCACCGGCCTCGATGTCGACTCCGGCGGCGGCGTAGCTCGCCCCTTCACTCACGTTCTTCTCCTCGGTACGGCGTCCGCCGGTCAGATCGAATGCCTACGGACGGCTCAGAGCGTCGGCCGCACCGGCACCGCCGGAGACCGTCGCCAGGCCGTCGATGTCGGTGGCCACTGGCAGCTCCAGCAGGTGCTTGCCGAGCTGCTCCGGGTCCGGCAGCGCGACCGGGTAGACCCCGTCGAAGCAGGCACGGCAGAGTCGTTCCTTCGGCACCGTGGTGGACTCGACCAGGGCGTCCAGGCTGATGTAGCCGAGCGAGTCGGCGCCGAGCGAGCGGCAGATCTCCTCGGTGTTCAGGCCGTTCGCGATCAGCTCCGCGCGACTGGCGAAGTCGATGCCGTAGAAGCACGGCCACTTCACCGGCGGCGCGGTGATCCGTACGTGGATCTCCTTCGCGCCGGCCTCGCGGAGCATCCGGATCACCGCACGCTGGGTGTTGCCGCGGACGATCGTGTCGTCGACCACCACCAGCCGCTTGCCCTCGATCACCTCGCGCAGCGGGTTCAGCTTGAGCCGGATACCGAGCTGGCGGATGGTCTGGCTGGGCTGGATGAAGGTCCGGCCGACGTAGGCGTTCTTGACCAGGCCTGATCCGTACGGGATGCCGGATTCCTCGGCGTACCCGATCGCGCCCGGTACGCCGGACTCCGGGGTGGCGATGACGAGGTCGGCGTCGGCCGGGTGCTCCCGGGCCAGCCGGCGGCCGATCTCCACCCGGGTGGAATGGATCCGCTGGCCGGAGATCTGGGTGTCCGGGCGGGCCAGGTAGACGAACTCGAACAGGCAGCCCTTGGGGTCCGGCTCGGCGAACCGGGTCGAGCGCAGCCCCTCGGCGTCGATCGCGACGATCTCGCCGGGCTCGATCTCCCGGATGAACGAGGCGCCGACGATGTCGAGCGCGGCGGTCTCGCTGGCGACCACCCAGCCGCGCTCGAGCCGGCCAAGCACCAGCGGGCGGATGCCCTGCGGGTCGCGGGCGGCGTACAGGGTGTTCTCGTCCATGAAGATCAGGCTGTAGGCGCCCTTGACCTTCGGCAGGATCTTCGCCGCCGCCTCGTCGATGGTGAGGTCCGGATACCCGGCCAGCATCGAGGTGAGGATGTCGGTGTCGGAGGAGGCGCTGTGCTTGGCGTTCGCCTTCGCGTGCTCGACCTCGACGTCCAGCCCGAGGTCGAGGTCGCCGCCGCCGTTCAGGCTGGCGGCCAACTCACCGGTGTTGGTCAGGTTGCCGTTGTGACCGAGCGCGATCGACCCGGTCGCGGTGGACCGGAAGGTCGGCTGGGCGTTCGCCCACACGCTCGACCCGGTGGTCGAGTACCGGCAGTGTCCGATCGCGATATGTCCGCGCAGCGACGCCAGGGTCGCCTCGTCGAACGCCTGGCTGACCAGCCCCATGTCCTTGTAGACGAGGATCTGGCTGCCGTTGCTGACCGCTATGCCAGCCGACTCCTGCCCGCGGTGTTGCAGAGCGTAGAGCCCGAAATAGGTGAGTTTGGCGACCTCTTCCCCCGGTGCCCAGACCCCGAAGACGCCACAGGCGTCCTGCGGTCCGAGATCCTGCGGGTCAAGATCATGGGTGAGCCGACCATCGCCACGAGCCACACCAGCAGTCTACGGGACGCGGACCGGCCTTCCGGCCACCACCGATCCCGGTGGGACTACCAGCAGGCCGCGATCAGGTGGCAAGCGTCGCTGCCACCGGCGGCGGATGCGGTCAGCGGCGAGGCCGACGCGAGAAGCAGGACGACCGCAACTACAGTCAGCACCTTCTTGATCACAACTAGTCCCTTCAGAAATAATCCGAAACCACCTATTGAGTGCTCTTTGTCGACGCACTCTGTATATGGTCGGTTCCGACAAGTTTCTGGAGGAGAAGGATCGTGCTCGAACCGCTGGGGGTGGACGAAGCCACCTTTGCGGTCTATCACGCCCTTCTCAGCCACCCAGACAGTACGCCGGAGCAGATTGCCGCGCTAGTAAAACGTCCGGTGCCGGAAGTCCGCGAACTGCTGGACCAGCTCCGCAAGCTCGAGCTGCTGGTCCCCACCTGGACCAACCCGGAGTCGGAGCACGCGGTCCACCCGCGGGTCGGGCTGACCGGCCTGGCCGAGCGGCGCCGGACCGAGCTGAACAAGATGCTCGGCGAGCTCAAGGAGGCCGAGGCGTCCGCCGAGGTCGTCGCCGAGCAGTACAACGAGCTCCTCACCGCCCGCAGCAGTGGTGACGTGGAGTTGCTGAAGGGCCGGGCGAACGCCTCCCGCCGGATCGAGGAACTCGCACTGAAGGCCCGGGACACGTTCTGGGGCCTGGTGCCGGCCCATATCGACGACACGATCCACCAGGTGGACCGGTCACCGGACTTCACGTTGCTGGAACGCGGCCTGAAGATGCGGACCGTCTACCTGCAGAGCATGACCTCGTCGAAACAGGCCCTGGAGTACGCGGCGACCATGCACCGCCTCGGCGGCGAGGTGCGCGCGACCCCGACCCTGCCGATGCGGCTGCTGATCTTCGACCAGGAGATCGCGATCATGCCGATGGACCCGGAGAACCCGACCGCCGGCGCGGTGATCCACCGCACCCCGGCCGTCGTCTCGGTCACCCTCGCCCTGTTCGACGCCTACTGGTCGCGCGCCACCGAGATGTTCGCCCCCGAGGACCGCGACGAGAATGCCCCGCTCACCCCGCACGAGGCCGAGGTTCTGCGTTTGCTCGCCGGCGGCGCGAAAGACGAACAGGTCGCCCGTTTACTCGGTATTTCGTTGCGCACCGCCCGCCGAATTACCGCGAATCTTTCCGAACGACTCGACGCGGCCAGCCGATTCGAATTGGGCGTGGCCGCAGCCAAACGCGGCTGGGTCTGATCACAACCTTTTCCGGCGCGGAAATCCCGAGGAATTCTCCGGTCCGCCGCCAGGGCCGGAAAGCCTGCCCCGGCAGGGGTTTCCGGCCACATCCGGTATGGACCGCTGACCGTCGTACCCGGCAGGAAGATGCCAACAGCTTGCCATCAGGTCCTGGACGTGCTTTAGTTCGCGCCCATTACCAATGACACTGCGCCAATGACATCGTAATCAGTGGTCAGACCGTCTTGAGGGCGGCGAGGAGTTTGGTCAGGGAGTCTCTTGCGTCGCCGAACAGCAGGGTGGTTCGCGGGTCGTAGAGGAGTTCGTTCTCGATACCGGCGAATCCGGGGCGCATCGAACGTTTGAGGAAGATGACCCGGTGCGCCTCGTCGGCGTTCAGGATCGGCATGCCGTAGATCGGGGCGCTCGGCGTCGTGCGGGCGGCCGGGTTCACGACGTCGTTGGCGCCGACGACGAGGACGACATCGGTGGACTTGAAGTCGCCGTTGATGTCGTCCATCTCGCGCAGCTGGTCGTACGGGACCTGCGCCTCGGCCAGCAACACGTTCATGTGGCCCGGCATCCGGCCGGCGACCGGGTGGATCGCGTAGTCGACCTTCACACCGCGGCCCTGCAGCTCCTCGACCAGGTCCCGCAGGGTGTGCTGCGCCTGGGCGACCGCGAGGCCGTAGCCGGGCACGATGATGACCTTGTTCGCGTACCCGAGCAGGATGGCCACGTCCTCCGCGCCACCGGAGATGACCGGCCGCTCGGACGCCGTACCGCCGCCCAGGGTCGAACCGCCCCGGACCGCACCGAAGAGGATGTTGAAGACCGAGCGGCCCATCGCGTCGGCCATCAGCTTGGTCAGCAACGTACCGGCCGCGCCGACCAGTGTGCCGGCCACCAGCAGCAGCGTGTTGCCGAGCACGTAACCGCCGGCCGCGACGGTCAGACCGGTGAAGGCGTTCAGCAGCGAGATCACGATCGGTACGTCGGCGCCACCCACCGGCAGCACCAGCATCACGCCGACCGCGAGACCCACCAGGCAGAGCAGTACGCCGACCCACACCCGCGGTTCGGAGACCAGCCAGCCGGCCAGGGCGATCCCGCCGAGGACCGAAGCGATGAACAGCACCGGCAGACCGGGGAAGGTCACCGGCCGGGTCGTCATCAGCTCCTGCAGCTTGGCGAACGTCACGATCGAACCGGAGAAGCTGATCGCGCCGACCAGGACGGTGAACGCGGTGGCGATCGCGGCGATGGTCTGACCGTCGTGCACCTCGCCGAGCTCGATCAGCGCGACGAGGGCGGCCGCGCCACCGCCGACACCGTTGAACAGGGCAACGAGCTGCGGCATGTGGGTCATCTGCACCCGGCGCGACCCGACCACACCGCCGACGGTGCCGACGCCCAGTGCGATCAGGATCGGCGCCAGGTGGTCCGGCTTGTAGGCGACGAAGGTGATCACCACCGCGAGCACCGCGCCGGCCGCGCCGAGCGCATTACCGGCCCGGGCGGACTTCGGCGACGACAGCGCCTTCAGCGCGACGATGAAACAGACCGCGGCGACCAGATACCCGATCTGGGCCCAGGTGGGGATCACTTGTGCAGCTCCTTCTTGCGCGCCCCCGGGCCTTTGAACATCTCCAGCATCCGGTCGGTGACCACGAACCCGCCGACCATGTTGACGGTCGCGAGTACGACGGCCAGCAGCCCGACGACCACCACGATCGCGGACTCTGCCTGACCGGTGACGATGATGGCGCCGACCAGGATGACGCCGTGGATCGCGTTCGCCCCGGACATCAGCGGGGTGTGCAGGGTCGAGGAGACCTTGCTGATCACCTCGACGCCGACGAACGCGGCCAGCACGAAGATCGTCAGCAGCGCAATGGACTCGGTCATGGGGCCTCCCGGCCTGGACTGAGGAGCGGAGGGAGCGAAGCGACTGGAGTGACGAGGGAAGGCCGGGAGGCAAAGCCCCATGACCCGCCACGCCGGAGGCGTGGCATCAATACCGTCACGGGGCCTGTCCTTCCAGGAGCTCGCGGGTGGGCTCGTGCAGCACGCTGCCGTCGTGGGTGACGCAGCAGCCGCGGACGATCTCGTCGTCGAAGTCCGGATCGAACGCCGCGTTGCGGGTCATCAACCGGATCAGGTTGGTGATGTTCTGACCGTAGAGCCGGCTGGCCGGTCCGGCCATCTGGCTCGGGACGTTCGCACCGCCCCAGACCAGTGCATCACCGATGGTCAACTCGGTACCGGCGACCGAGCCCTCGACGTTGCCGCCCTGCTCGGAGGCCAGGTCGACGACGACCGAGCCGGGCTTCATCTGCTCGACCATCGACCGCGACACCAGCATCGGTGCGGTTCGGCCGGGTACGGCGGCTGTGGTGATCAGGGCGTCCGCGGCGGCGACGTACGGGGTGAGCAGTTCACGCTGCAACTGGGCCCGTTCCGCCGTCATCTCGCGGGCGTATCCACCGGGTCCGTCGAGGGTGCCGAGTTCCAGTTCGATCGGTACGGCGCCCATCGACGCGATCTCCTCGGCGGCGGCGGTCCGGACGTCGTACGCCTTGACCACGGCGCCGAGGCGCTTGCACGTCGCGATCGCCTGCAGGCCGGCCACTCCGGCGCCGAGGACGAGGACCTGGGCCGGCGGGACCGTACCGGCCGCGGTCATGTTCAGCGGGAAGAACCGCGGCAGCCGCTCGGCCGCGACGATCGCCGCGCGATATCCGGCGACCAGGGCCTGGGAGGACAGCGCGTCCATCGACTGGGCCCGGGAGATCCGCGGAACCAGCTCCATCGCGAACAGCGTCAGCTTGGCCCGGGAAGCGGACCGGACCACATCCGGCGGGTTCGTCGGCAGGAACGACATCAGCGCCGTACCGGCGTGCAGCCGTTGCAGACGCTCGCGCTCCAAGGGCTGCACCGATGCCACGATGGTGGCCGCGTGGTCCGCACCCCAGGCGACCTCGGCGCCGGCGTCGCGGTACTGGTCGTCGGAATACAGCGCCCGCTCGCCGGCGGCCGGCTCGACCGCCACCTCGTAGCCGAGCTCGATGAGTTTCGCGACTTGTTCCGGCACCAGCGCGACCCGGCGCTCGGCCGGTCTGGTCTCCCGTACGACTGCGATCTTCACTCGCCGAAACCTATGCCAAACACTGGGTCGCCGGAAAGCCCGGTCAAGAGGACTTGGCCAGGTTCTGGAGCAGGAGTGCCTCGGCGAGGCAGACCTTGGTGAACTCGGCCAGGTGCAGGCCCTCGTCGATGCCGTGGGCGCGGGTGTCCGGATCCTCCACCCCGGTGACCAGGATCGAGGCTTGCGGGAAGGTCTGCTGGAACTCGGCGATGAACGGGATCGAGCCGCCCATGCCCATGTCGATCGGCGCGACACCCCACGCGGTCTGGAAGGCCGACCGGGCCGCTTCGTACCCGGCGCCCCGCGCGTTCACGCTGCACGGCTGGCCGGTCTGGCCCTCGGTCACGGTCACCTGCGCACCCCACGGAGCGTTCTGCTCCAGGTGCTCGCGCAGCGCCGCGCTGGCCTTGATCGCATCGTCGCCGGGCGCGACCCGCAGGCTGATCTTGGCCCGCGCGACCGGGACCAGCGTGTTGCTGGCCTCCGCCACCGACGGCGCGTCGATACCCAGTACGGCGATCGACGGGCGAGTCCACAGGCGGTCGACGAGCGAACCCGAGCCGGTCAGCCGGACCGAGTCCAACACACTCGACTCGGCCCGCAGCCGGTCCTCCGGGTAATCCACATCCGCCGCCCGCGAAGCGTGCAGCCCGTCCACCGCGACATCACCCTTCTCGTCGTGCAGGGTGGCGAGCAGCCGGCACAACGTCGTCAGGGCGTCCGGGACCGGTCCGCCGAACAGACCGGAGTGGACCGCGTGGTCCAGCGTGCGCACCTCGACGTACGCCTCGACCAGACCGCGCAGCGACACGGTCAGCGCCGGCTGGCCGATGTCCCAGTTGCCGGAGTCCGCGATCACGATCGCGTCGGCGGCCAGCTCGTCGGAGTACTCGTCCAGCAGTTGCAGCAGGGTCGGCGAACCGATCTCCTCCTCACCCTCGACGAACACCGTCACACCCACCGGCAGATCGTTGCCGAAGGCCCGTACGGCGGCCAGGTGGGCGGCGATCCCGGCCTTGTCGTCGGCCGCGCCCCGGCCGTACAGCCGGTCGCCGCGCTCGGTCGGCACGAACGGGTCCGACGTCCACTGCTCGACCGGACCGGTCGGCTGGACGTCGTGATGCGCGTACAGCAGCACAGTCGGCTTCCCGGGAGGCGCGGACTTCTTCGCGATCACTGCCGGCGCACCCTCGCCGGCCCGGACGATCTTCACTGTGAATCCCTCGGCCTCGAACAGCGCCGCGGTCGCGTCGGCGGAGCGCTGGACGTCGGCCGCGCGGGCCGGTTCGTAGCTGACCGAAGGGATCCGGATGAGGTCCTCGAGGTCGGCACGGACGCTGGGCAGAACGCGGTCGATCGCCGCGGACAGATCGGTCATGCGCCTACCGTACGGCGTCCGTTCGCGGAGCCGACGCCCAGTTCACCCTCGCGCGTTACTCATTGGCGATCTACTCTGGAATTCTCGTAGGTTTCCGCCCAACCTCAGAGGATCCCTCATCATGGCCAGACGCCCACTCGCCATTCTCACCGTCCTGATCACCTCCGTCGCCGCCCTTACCGCCGCACTGCCCGCCAGGGCTGCGATCACTTGTGACACCGCCACCAGCGGTGGCTCGACCTTCTACGACGGCCCGTCCGCCTCCTACAAGTACGACGCCCGCTTCAGCAACAGCGCGAGCATCCCCAACCTGAGCACCCACACCCCGCAGGGGGCCGGCACTTGGTACAACTGGGACGGCTCCGGCAAGAACCTGCTCCTGGTCGCGTCGTACCGCACCGGCGCCGACTCACAGATCTACGGCATCGACCCGTCCACCGGCTCCACCGTCGGTGTGGTCGCCATCGCCGAGTCCCACGTCGGCGGCATCACCGTCAGCCAGGGCTGGGCATTCGTGTCCGGTCAGGGCAGCAGCATTCGTAAGTACAGCCTGACTGCGTTGCGGGATGCGATGAAGGCTGCTGGTACGCCGTACCTCACGCAGGTCGGGACAGCCAGGGACGTGGCCGCCTCGTCGTTCATCGGTAGCTATGGCGCCTCGCTGTTCTCCGGGTCGTTCAATGAGACGGGTCGCGGGGTCATGTACGAGTACAAGATCGCGGCCGACGGAACGTTGACCACTGTCGCGGGTGCGTGGGAGGTGCCGACCAAGACGCAGGGTCTGACGGTGACGGCCAACCACTTCATCTACAGCACGTCCTACGGGCGCACCAACCGCAGCAACCTCTACGTGGTCAAACGCGGTCAGAAGGACCTGGACGCGGCGGCGCTGAGCTGCTTCCGGGCACCGAGCATGACAGAGGGAATCACGGAGTACAACGGCACCGCGTACCTGGTCTACGAGTCCGCCTCACACCTCTACGGCTCCGACCCCGCCACCCTCAACGTCATCCCCCGCCTCCACAAGGCGTCCATCTCCAGCCTGACGTCGCTGGTGCCTTAACCACCTGGCGGGAGGTACGACGCCGAGTCCAGCACGTCCTGTCGCTGGCCGGCGTTGTCGTCCCGCACCTGGACCTGCAGCAGCTTGCCGCCGGGGTACTGGATGAACCGCTCGTAGACGCTGTGGGCCGTATTGCAGCTGTATCGGAAGAGGACAGCCTTCCGGCCATCGACATCCTGCGTCTCGCCTGGGACTGTGTCACAGCCGGGCGGGGGTGTGCTGGTGGTCGGAAGGTTGGTTCCGTTCACGAGGCCCGTGTACACGCCATCGACCTCCGTGGACTTGCCCCAGTTTGCCGTGTCCTCAGTCACCAGCAGCGCAGGTCCGTCAGCCCGCTCGGCCTTCTGCGACCAGTCCCGTGGCACCTCGACGGACAGCTGCTCGTACTCCACCTTCACCGGCCGGGTAAGCACGAATTGGTAGCCGCCGTAGCCGCCGGCGGCTGCCAGGAGGATGGCGGCGAGGGTGGCGATCACCCGGGAGCGCGCACGCCGCCGCGGTGGTGTGGTGACTGTCAACTGGTTGTCGCTGGCAAGGGCGGTGGCTTGGTCGACGCGACCCGTCGTGGTGGCGGGGGTGGGCATTTCGGCGGCAGGCACCAGGCCCGGCGGGATCTTGCCGGTCGTGTGAGCCTCTCGCAGCGCGTTGAGGAAGCTGTCCAGGTCCGGCCAGCGCTTGTCCCGGTCCGGCTCGAGTGCACGTCGTACGACGACATCGATCGCGTCCGGGACGTCCGCGCGGTGAGTCGTCATGGACGGCGGTGGTGACTCGATCTGCATCACCGCACCGAGGCTGGCCACGCCGTGCGGTGCCTGGCCGGTGAAGGCGGCGTACGCGACCGCCCCAAGCGAGTAGAGGTCCGCCCGGTGGTCCAGGCGTTCACCTCGTACCTGCTCCGGCGCGACGTACGACGGGGTGCCGCCGGGCATGGTGATCCGCGAGACCTCGGCCAGGGACTTGCCCAGCCCGAGGTCGGACAGCATCGCGCGGTCGTTGCCCTGCTCCTCGGTCCGGAACAGCACATTGGCCGGCTTCACGTCGCGGTGCAGGACACCGCGGGCGTGCAGGTGCTTGAGGCCCCTGCCGACCTCGGTGATGATGCGGACCGCGTCGGCGAGCTCCAGCGGACCGGCCTTGATCCGCTCCGCCAGCGTGCCGCCGTCGGCATAGGTGAGGACCATGTACGGGCGCCCGTCCTCGGTCTCCCCGATGTCGTGGACACCCACGACGTACAGCGAGTCGACCTTGCGGAGGAACCGTCCCTCGGCCAGGAACCGGCGCCGGACGTCGTCGTCCTCGATCCAGTTGTCGGACAGGATCTTGACCGCGACCTCGGCGTCGAGTTGCTCGTCCCGGGCCAGCCACACCGTCGCGAAACCCCCGGCACCGACCCGGCGGACCAGGGCGTACCGGCCGATCCGCTCTGGCTGGTCCATGGCGCAATTATGCTCGATACCTCCTGCGACACGTTCGCCGGAGCGAGCAGTACGGCGTTTCGGAGCGAACAAACCGGGTCTTCGGAGCGTCTCAAACGGCGACGGACGAGGGACGGGTGACGACCAGCAAACAACCGTTGGCCGCGGTTGCGGTCGCTGCTGTCCCCCGAGTCCCTACTGCTCGGATCGTGAGTGAGGAGTCCGCTGATGCGGAACAACAACAGGCGCCTGGTCATCCTGGTCGCATCAGTAGCAGTAGCCGCAGTAGCCATCGGCGCCGCCTTCGCCTACCGCCAGGGCCCCGAGGCCGCCCAAGCCGAGGCCGCCCCGTTGACCGGCTCCCCGTCGCCACAGACACCGTCCAAGACCCCCACGCCCGTCAAGCCGACTCCTACCACAAAGCCGACCACCGCCCCACCGAAATCCACCGGCCCGGTCAAGGTCACGGTGGACATCAACAAGCTCTCCCAGGGCCGTGCTCCCCAGATCCCGCACCTGGTCGGCCGCGAGGTCCGCGGCGGCGCCGGCAGCCCACTCAAGATCCCCGGCACCGGAGGCATCATCGCGATCGGTCGCCTGGACATCGCGGCTCTGGCTGTCGTCATGACCGGCGAGGACGACACCGAACTGCTGAAAGTCGACGGCACCGGCGAAGTCCGGCGTACTCCCGACGTGACGTCGCTGGCGACGACGGCTGACCAATCCGCGGCGGCGTACGGGTCCAGTTGGATCAGCAACCTCGGTGGCACCAAGAAGCAGGGGGGCACTGTCTACGCCGAGACTGTGGGCGAGAGCGGCTCGGTGAGATCACTGAAGGTGCCGGACGCCTGGAGCGTCCAGGTGCTCGAGTACGTCGATGGCAAGGTCTACTACCGCGCGGACACCGATGACACGGGCGCTTGGAAGCTCTATAGCTGGGTGCCCGGTGAAGCGAAGCCGACACTGGTCAAGACGGTCACCTCACCGTCGGCGGTGTCGAGAGACGGCCGTGTGGCCGCCTCGGTCAACCTGATCAACGACGGCGGCAGTTGCTCCTCGATGGTCGAGGTCGCCTCCGGCAAGCAGTTCTCACGAACCTGCGACTACTGGGTCACCGGATTCACCCCGGACACGGTAACTGCGGTCGGCGGGCCGGCGTACGGCGACGGCTACTGCAACGGGGTCCAGGCCGCCGTGGACACCCGGACCGGCAAGCTGATCCGCGAGTGGAACGGCTGCTTCCACCAGATCGTTGCCGAGGACGACCAGCACGTCCTGATCGTTGCCGTCGGCAAGGGCCAGGGCGAGGAGACCGGAGTCGAGCGCGCCATCATCCGCTGCAACCTCGCCACGCCCGACTGTGAACTCGCCACCCCGATCGCCGTCGACAAGGCGACAGAGATCGGCACCTGACTCTCGCCCGCGTGCTTTACACGTGAGGTGCCAGGCCCGATCCTCGGCGCCGTCTGCCGACAGCTAACTGCACTCCGTCTGAGGTCGCGCGGGGCCAGACTGGCGGCATGACGCGAGTTGCTGTGTTGGCGGATGTTCATGGGGTTTTGCCTGCGTTGGAGGCCGTGTTGGCGGAGGGGGACGTCCAGCAGGCCGACAGGATCGTGCTGGCTGGGGATATTGCCAGTGGGCCGTTGCCGGTGGAGACGCTGGATCTGCTCCAGTCGCTTGGGGAGCGGGTGGTCTGGGTCCGGGGGAATGCGGACCGGGAGCTGGTGGAGATGGCTCGGGGGGAGTTCACCCAGGAGCCGCCTGATGCTGTGAGTCCGTGGGCGGCGCGGGAGTTGCGGGCGGATCAGGTGGAGTTGCTGGCGGGGCTGCCGACGACTGCGACGATCGGCGAGGCGTTGTACTGCCACGCGACGCCGAGGGATGACGAAGAGATGGTGTTGGTGGACAGTCCGATCTCGCGCTGGGCTCAGGTGTTCAGTGGGCTGCCGGACGAGGTCAGGACGGTGGTCTGCGGGCACACGCACATGCCGTTCGCGCGGCAGGTCGATCGGCGGTTGGTGGTCAATGCCGGCAGCGTCGGGATGCCGTACGGCGCTCCTGGCCCCAGCTGGGCTCTGGTGACGCCCGAGGGGGTCCAGCTCCGGCGGTCAGCCCTGGACAGTACGAAGGCAGCGGACCGGATCGTCGCGGAGTCGTCGTACCCCGGCCGCGAGGCCTGGGTAGCCGAATACCTCCTCTCCAACTACTCCGACACAGAGGCGCTGGAGGCGTTCAGGCCCCGCGCGGAGGGCTGAGCGGCTACCGTCGACACGTGTTCGCACGACGGCGGAAGCATTTCGGGACTCTGGCTGACAAGGCGACGTACGCGACTCTGCATACCGCCTCGCTGGCCACACCTCACCTGCGCGAGGGCCTGACCCCCGCCGCGGCCGGCAAAGCGAGCCGCCACCTCAGGGACCTCCTTGGTACGGCGGCCATCGCCATCTGCGACTCGTCCGGCGTACTGGCCTGGGACGGGGTCGGTGGACCCTACGAGAGCAACCACCGGGGCGATGCGAAGGCGCTCGCCGCTCCCACCCTCCGCACCGGGCGTACGGCGGTGTTGGGAGCGCACGACGTGGCCTGTGGCGATCCGCAGTGTCCGATCCGTACGGCGGTCGTCGCTCCGATCGTGACCGAGGAGCGGGTGGTCGCCGTACTGCTCGCCTACAGCATCAAGTCGTCCGCGGCATTGGTCAGAGCGACCGAGGAGGTCGCCCGCTGGGTGTCGGGCCAGGTGGAGCTGGCGGAGCTCAACAGGGAGCGCACCCGGGCGATGGAGGCCGAACTGCGGGCGCTGCGGGCGCAGATCAGCCCGCACTTCATCTACAACGCGCTCGCCGCGATCGCGTCGTTCGTGCGGACCGACCCGGAGCGGGCGCGTGAACTGCTGCTGGAGTTCGCCGACTTCTCCCGGTACGCACTCCGACGTGGTGGCGAGTTCACCACGCTGGCCGACGAGTTGCGCAACGTCGAGCGGTACCTGGTGCTCGAGCAGGCCCGGTTCGGGGACCGGTTGAAGGTCTCGCTACTGATCGCACCCGAGGTGCTGCCGGTGGTCATCCCGTTCCTCGTCGTCCAGCCGCTGGTGGAGAACGCCGTACGCCATGGGCTGGAAGGCACCACCGGTGTCGGCCGGATCACCATCCGCGCCCGGGACCGGATCAACGAGGCCGAGATCAGCGTGGAGGACGACGGCGCCGGCAGCGACCCCGAGGTGATCCGGGCCGCGCTGTCCGGTGAGTCGGGCAGCGACTCGGTCGGCCTCGGCAACGTGGACGCCCGGCTCCGGCAGGTGTACGGCGACGCCTACGGCCTGGTCGTGGAGACCGCCGTCGACGCCGGCACGAAGGTCACCTTCCGCGTTCCCAAATACTCCTCAGGTGTACACGCTGTCTCGCGTTGACCGTGGTGGTGGGGCGGACTAGCGTCAACAGCAATCCCCCGAGGGCGTTGGCCTTGTGTATCCGCGGGAGCATCGCCGTTGGAACGGGATTCACCTGGGCGGGGCAGGCGACGACTGGATCGCCTTCTCAGGGGGCGATCGCAGCCCACGACAGCGATTTCACACGGCTCCATGGCGTTCCGCGGTGGAGCCTCCTGGAGAGGAGCAGTTTACTCGTGCCAGGTAACAGGGCAGTGATTTACAAAGGCCCGGGCGACGTGGCGGTCGAGACGATCGACTACCCGAGTCTGGAGCTCAAGGACGGCCCGGGGGTCAACCCCGCGAACGTGGGTCGGCAGATTCCTCACGGGGCGATCCTCAAGGTGGTGGCCAGCAACATCTGTGGCAGCGACCAGCACATGGTCCGCGGCCGGACGACGGCACCGTCCGGGCTCGCGCTCGGTCATGAGATCACCGGCGAGGTGGCGGAGATCGGCCCGGACGTCGAGTTCATCAAGGTCGGCGATCTGGTGTCCGTCCCGTTCAACATCGCCTGCGGGCGGTGTGTCAACTGCAAGGACGGCAAGACCGGCGTCTGCCTGAACGTGAACCCGGACCGGCCGGGGTCGGCGTACGGGTACGTCGACATGGGCGGCTGGGTCGGTGGCCAGGCGGAGTACGCGCTCGTGCCGTACGCCGATTGGAACCTGCTGAAGTTCCCCGACAAGGACCAGGCGCTGGAGAAGATCCGCGACCTGGCGATGCTGTCGGACATCTTCCCGACCGGGTACCACGGTGCTGTCACGGCCGGCGTCGGGACCGGTTCGACCGTCTACATCGCGGGCGCCGGGCCGGTCGGCCTGGCCGCGGCCACGTCGGCCTTCCTGCTCGGCGCGGCAGTTGTGATCGTGGCCGATCTGCAGAAGGAACGGCTGGAGCAGGCCCGCAGTTTCGGCTGCGAGACGGTCGATGTGTCGGAGGGTGATCCGAAGGACCAGATCGAGCGGATCCTCGGGGTGCCGGAGGTCGACAGCGCGATCGACGCGGTCGGGTTCGAGGCACACGGCCACGGCACCGACGCCCAGACCGAGCGTCCCGCGACCGTGCTGAACACGGTCATGGACGTCACCCGCGCCGGCGGCGCGGTCGGTATCCCCGGCCTCTACGTCACCGGCGATCCCGGTGCGGCCGACGATGCCGCGAAGTCCGGCTCGCTGTCGATCCGGCTGGGACTCGGCTGGGCCAAGTCGCTGTCGTTCACGACCGGACAGTGCCCGGTCATGCGGTACAACCGCCAGTTGATGCAGGCGATCCTGCACGACCGGACGCAGATCGCGAAGAACGTGAACGCCACGGTCATTCCACTGGACGAGGCGCCGCAGGGGTACAGCCAGTTCGACCAGGGGGCGGCGCGCAAGTATGTGCTCGACCCGCACGGACTGATCAAGTAGCCCGGGCAGACCGACGGGAGCTGGGTCACGGCCAGGCTCCCGTCGCCGTCCGCGGGCGCAGAGTCGTGACCGCGGCGAAACGTGCCGGTAACAACTCGCTGGTCATACTGCAGGGAGGGCAATCCGTCACGAGAGCGACCCCCTCCATGAGCAGCACAGCATGAGCAGTGACAGCCGGCTCGACCTCGAGTTCGCCTACACGACGTACCAGGACTCCTGCCGAGACCTCTACTCGCCGCACTACTACTGTCGGCGCCCGCGCGGCCACGACGGCGTCCACGCTGCGGGCTTCGGCTCGAGCCGCCTCCGCTGGGAGCACCAGCCCGACCACCCTCCGCACATGCTGTCCTGAGCTGCTGCTCGAGCTCACCTATCGGCCTCGGTGGCCCAGCTGAGCGCCTCGACGTCCGCGTCATCCAGCGTGAAGCTGAGTGCTCCGGCGTTCTGGGCGGCCTGAGCCGTGTTCTTGGCGCCGGGGATGGGCAGCACCCCGTCCTGCTGGATCAACCATCGCAAGGCGACCTGACTGGGGCTCCTGTCGTGGCGGTCACCGACTTCGCCCAGGAGATCGACCAGGTTCGCCAGGTTCTCGCTGCGGAACGGGCGGCTGTAGCGCCGCCATCCTGCTGGTCTGGTGGCAGCGGAGTACTTGCCGGTGAGTGCCCCAGAGGCCAGCGGCATGTAGGCGATGAGGGTCACCCCGAGCTCGCGGCAGGCATCGAGCACGCCATCCGTCTCGGGGTCGCGGTGCAGCAGCGAGTACTGGACCTGATTGGAGGCGAGCACCTGGCCGCGGCGGGCGAGTTCAGCATGGGCGGTGCGCATCTGTTCGGCGCTGTAGTTGCTCACCCCCACCGCGCGGATCTTTCCCGCCTCGACGGCGTCCGCCATCAGGTTCATCAGCGTTGGGATCGACATCCATCGGACCGGGTAGTGGACCTGGTACAGGTCGATCGTCGTCCGTCGCAAGCGGGCAAGGCTGCCGTCCAACGTTGCCGGCAGACTGCTCGCACGGGAGAAGGGGCCGAACGGGAACTTGGTCGCCACCACGACGTCCCTACCAGCCGTCAGCTCGCCAACCCTGCGCTCGGAAGCGCCCTTCCCGTACATCGCCGCGGTGTCCACGAGGTTGATCCCGGCGGACAGGCTCACGTCGAGCGCCGCTCGCTGGTCGTCGGCAGTGCTGGTCGGTCCGTAGGCGTTACGCGCGGGATTCCATCGTGGCGCGGTCGACATGTCGCCCCAGACCATCGCCCCGATGCCGAGCCGGGACACACGCACGTCCGTCTGCCCCAGCGTCATCGACAGCGAACCCGGCTCGATCATCCCACCAGCACCCTGTATAGACAGTAGCTCCGATTTGCCGTTCTTCATCTCGGCGGCCCGATTCCTTGGCATTAGTGTGTGGGCATGGCCGACACTCCCCTGCGCACGCTGGTCGCGGACGACGAGGAGCCCGCCCTGGCCGAGCTGGTGTACCTGCTCTCCCAGGACGACCGGATCGGCGAGATCAAGACCGCGTCGAACGGGCCGGACGCGCTGAAGATCCTGCAGGCCGCCGAGCTGGACGTGGTGTTCTGCGACATCAAGATGCCCGGCCTGACCGGGATCGACCTGGCCACGGTGCTGTCCAAGTTCCGCCACCCGCGCCCGCAGATCGTCTTCGTCACCGCGTACGACGAACACGCGGTGGCGGCGTTCGAACTCGAGGCGACCGACTACGTGATGAAGCCGGTCCGGGCGGAGCGGCTGTCGGAGGCGGTCCGCCGGGTAGTGACGGCGGGCGCGCCGGCCGCACTGCAGAGCGCCGACGAGTCCGACGACGAGGTGATCCCGGTCGAGCTGGCCGGCGTCACCCGGTTCGTCCAGCGCTCGACGGTCCGCTACGTCGAGGCGCAGGGTGACTACGCCCGCCTGCACACCGGGCAGAACTCGCACCTGGTCCGTATCCCGCTCAGCACGTTAGAGGAACGCTGGCGCGACGCCGGGTTCACCCGGATCCACCGCAGTACGCTCGTTGCCCTCGCGCACGTGGACGAGATGCGCGTCGACGGCGGCCGGTGCGCGGTCCGCGTCGGCGGCGACTGGCTCCCGGTCAGCCGTCGCCACACCCGTGAGCTCCGCGACCTCCTGGTCCGGTCGACGTCACTGCGCGGATGAGATGAGTACGCCGGAGGGCCCCGAGGACACCGCCGGGCAACGCGTACCTCGGCGCGTGCGGGTGACCAGTCCGCGGACGAGTGCCGCGCGCCGGCCGATCATCCCGACCGGTACCCGCGAGATCGACGAGCAGACCAGGCTCGGCGAGATCTACATGCACTCGCTGATCCAGTCCCAGCTCCGCCTCGCCCTCGCCGTCATCGGCGGTGCGGCCGTCGTACTGGGCGGCATCCCGCTGCTGTTCGCACTCGTCCCGGCCACCCGCACACTCGACATCTTCGGCCTGCCGCTGCCCTGGGTGATCCTCGGCATCGTGGTCTACCCGGTCGTGTACGTCTCCGCCCGGCTGTACGTCCGCAACGCCGAGCGGATCGAGGCCGACTTCACCGAGTTCGTGGGGCGGCAAGAGTAGATGTCACCGGCAACGAGTCTGATCGGGATCGGCCTGGTGATCGTGGCGACGATCGGGATCGGCCTGTTCGGGCTGCGGATCTCGCGCACCACCAGTGACTTCTACGTCGCCAGCCGGGTGGTCACGCCGCGCTGGAACGCATCCGCGATCAGCGGCGAATACTTGTCGGCGGCATCGTTCCTCGGCGTCGCCGGACTGGTGCTGGTCAACGGCGCCGACATGCTCTGGTTCTCCATCGGATACACGGTCGGCTACCTGATGCTGCTCGTGCTCGTCGCCGCACCGCTACGCCGATCGGGTGCGTACACCTTGCCCGACTTCGCCGAGACCCGGTTCGAGTCGGCCGTCGTACGACGGATCTGCGCCGGTCTGGTAGTCGGCATCGGCACGCTCTACCTGCTGCCTCAGCTCCACGGCGCCGGCCTCACCGTGCAAACGGTCACCGGCGCACCACCCGATGTCGGCGCCGCGGTCGTCGCGGTGATCGTGGTGATCAACGTCGCGGCGGGCGGGATGCGTTCGATCACCTTCGTCCAGGCGTTCCAGTACTGGCTGAAACTCACGGCCCTGGCCCTGCCGGTCTTCGTCATTCTGATCGCCTGGCGATCCTCCGAGCATCCGGTCGGCGTACTGGAGTCGCTACAGGGCGCCGGAGCGGTATGGGCCGAGCCGTTGTCCACCGCGGACGGCCGGGACCATCCGCTGTACGCGACCTATTCGTTGCTCTTGGCCCTTTGTTTCGGAACGATGGGCCTGCCGCACGTGCTCGTCCGCTTCTACACGAACCCGGACGGACGGGCGGCACGTCGTACGACGGTCGTCGTACTGGCGCTGCTGGGGACGTTCTACCTGTTCCCGCCGATGTACGCCATCCTCGGAAGGACGTTCGCTCCGGACCTGGTCGGGAGTGGCGCGGATACCGTCGTACTGGAGCTGCCGGGACGGATTTTCCCTGGTACAGCAGGGGATCTGCTCGGGGCGCTGGTCGCTGCGGGAGCGTTCGCGGCGTTCCTGTCGACGTCGTCCGGGTTGACCGTCGCGATCGCTGGGGTGATCGACCAGGACCTCTTGCGAAGCAGGTTGCACCGGTGGACCGGTGGTGACTACGTCGCGGTGAACAGCTTCCGGATCGCGGCGTTGCTGTCGATGTGCATACCCTATCTGGCGTTCCGCCTGACCGGGTCGCTGAGCCTCGCGGACACCGTCGGGCTGGCGTTCGCCGTGGCCGCGTCGACGTTCTGTCCCCTGCTGGTGCTGGGGATCTGGTGGCGGCGGATGTCCACGACCGGTGCCGCCGCCGGCCTCGTCGTCGGTGGAGTCGCGGCCAGCGCGGCGGCGCTGGTCAACGTGATCGGCGGCCCGCAGAGCGGTTGGCCGCAAGCACTCGTCGGGCAGCCGGCGGCGTGGACAATGCCGCTCGCCTTCATCACCGTGATCGTGGTGTCCAAGCTGACCCCGGACAAGATCCCCGCCGGCACCGCCCGCAGCATGGTCCGCCTGCACACCCCCGAGGCCGTCGACGTCGACCGAGGACTGCCGCTGCGTGAGCGGTCCGATCAAGCACAGTCGCCGTACCGCTCGTCGTGAGGATTCGACCGCTCGTCGCAGAACGGTGATCCACCGGTCGACTGGTGTGGTCCGCTGAGCGCTCAGTGCGTGTGGATGCTGTTTGTGCGGCGTGAGCCGGACCACAGTACGACCAGCAACCCCTGCCGGTCTTCCGCCCGGCCTGATCCGTCTGGAGGTCCCGCGAATGAACGAGCGAAGCGAGTTCATCATCGGGCACAGTGCGCCATGGCGCACATCCGCGCCCCGAGCGAAGCGAGGACGCGGATGAGCGACGCAACGCGATCCGCGGGCGATCCGGAAGTGTCGACGTACCGAGACGTCCAGCTGTCCCCGGACTTCTCCGAGTTGCGTCGCCGATTCCGGCGCTTCGTGTTCCCGATGACCGGCGTGTTCCTGGTCTGGTACTTCCTCTACGTCCTACTCGCCGCCTACGCACCCGACTTCATGTCGACGAAGGTCGCCGGCAACATCAACGTCGCGCTGCTGTTCGGGCTCGGCCAGTTCGTGTCGACCTTCGCCATCACGATGTTCTACGTCCGCTGGGCCGACAAGCGGCTCGATCCCGACGCCGAGACGCTTCGCCACCAGATCGAGGGAGTTGACCAGTGAGCGCCCCCCTGCTGTTGCCGCTGGCAACCGACATCGGCAACCCGACGGTCAACATCGCGATCTTCGCGCTGTTCGTGATCGCGACGCTGGCGATCGTGATCAAGGCATCCCGGAACAACCGGACCGCAGCCGACTTCTACGCCGGCGGCCGGTCCTTCACCGGCCCGCAGAACGGTGTCGCGATCGCTGGTGACTACCTGTCCGCCGCGTCCTTCCTCGGCATCGCGGGTGCGATCGCCCTGAACGGGTACGACGGCTTCCTCTACTCGATCGGCTTCCTGGTGGCGTGGCTGGTGGCCTTGCTGCTGGTCGCCGAGCTGCTCCGGAACACCGGCCGCTTCACGATGGCCGACGTACTGTCGTTCCGGCTCAAGCAGCGGCCGGTCCGGATGGCGGCCGCGATCTCGACCCTCGGCGTCTGCTTCTTCTACCTGCTGGCGCAGATGGCAGGCGCCGGGGGTCTGGTCGCCCTGCTGCTGGGTATCGACAGCCGGGCCGGGCAGAGCCTGGTGATCGCCGTGGTCGGCCTCATCATGATCACCTACGTGCTGGTCGGCGGGATGAAGGGCACCACCTGGGTGCAGATCATCAAGGCCGTCCTGCTGGTGATCGGCGCCGGCATCATGACGCTGTGGGTGCTGGCGAAGTACACCTTCAACCTGTCCAGCCTGCTCGGCGCTGCTGTCGACAACAGCCCGGCGGCCGGCGAGAAGCTGCTCAACCCGGGTCTGCAGTACGGCGCGACCGGCATCAGCAAGCTGGACTTCATCTCGCTGGCGCTGGCCCTCGTGCTCGGTACGGCGGGTCTGCCGCACGTCCTGATGCGCTTCTACACCGTGCCGAACTCCAAGGAAGCCCGCCGCAGCGTCAGCTGGGCGATCTGGATCATCGGCATCTTCTACCTGTTCACCCTGGTCCTCGGGTACGGCGCCGCCGCTCTCGTCGGACCGGACGCGATCAGGGCCGCTCCCGGTAAGGCGAACTCGGCGGCACCACTGCTGGCCTTCGAGCTCGGCGGTGAGCTGCTGCTGGGCGTCATCTCCGCGGTCGCCTTCGCCACCATCCTGGCCGTCGTGGCCGGCCTGACCATCACCGCGAGTACGTCGTTCGCCCACGACGTCTACGGCCAGGTGATCAAGAAGGGCCAGGTCAACGCGGACGGCGAGGTCCGGGTCGCCCGGATCACCGCGCTGGTGATCGGTGCGGTCGCGATCATCGGCGGCATCTTCGCCAACGGGCAGAACATCGCGTTCCTGGTGGCACTCGCGTTCGCGGTCGCGGCCAGTGCGAACCTGCCGACCATCCTGTACTCGCTGTTCTGGCGGCGGTTCAACACCCGCGGCGCGCTGTGGAGCATCTACGGCGGTCTGGGCTCGGCGATCATCCTGATCGCGTTCAGCCCGGTCGTCTCCGGCAAGGTGGACGCCAAGACTGGCGCGAGCCTGTCGATGATCACCGACACCAGCATCGACTTCCATTGGTTCCCGCTGGACAACCCCGGCATCGTCTCGATCCCGCTGGCCTTCGCGCTCGGCTGGCTCGGCACGGTCACCAGCAAGGAACAGACCAACGTCGACAAGTTCGCCGAGATGGAGGTCCGCTCCCTGACCGGCGCGGGCGCCGAGAAGGCGGTGCGGCACTAGAGACCTGTCAGGCAGGCCCTGCTGATTTCCAACGCGAACCTGCCTGGCAGCCCCACCTCCGCCCCTGAAGACGGACCCGGCTCCCCCTGCCCGGGTCCGTCTTCTCCGTTCAGCCGAGTTTGAGGGACGGCCAGAGGGCGTAGAAGGCGTCTCGGGAGTCGATGCCTCGTTGTTCTTCGGCGGCGTGGAGGCGGCCGAAGGTGAAGGCGTTGCCGCCGTCGAGGTGGACCTGGACGGCCAGTTGGCGCAGGAGGTCCCGGGAGACGACGGAGTCTTGGTGGGCGCCGAGGGTTTCCTGGACTTCTTCGGCGCGGGCGGCGAGGTCGGTGGCTTCGTCGCCGAGGGCTGGTTCGGCGGACTCCGCGGCGTACCGGAGTCGCTTGGCGGCCTTGCGGACCTCGTGGAGTTCGTGGTCCTGCTCGGCCGTGGTCTCGGCGGCCTCGGAGCGGCGGACCGCCTTCCGCATCCGCTTCCAATCGTGATCGAGGAGATCGGGGATCTGCTTGGCCGCCTTGCGATCGTCGCCGGCCAGCGGCGGTTGAGCGATCAGCTCGTCGAGAGTGTCCAGCAGCCGGAAGTAGCGTTCGCTCTCCAACGCTGCCAGCGCGCCGGCTCGGCCTTCCTTGTACACAGCCCGCAGGTGGTCGTCGATTCGGCCCGCGACCCGGCCCATCACCAGCTCGACCGGCTGTTCGGCGACCTCGGCGGCGAAGTGTTCACGCTGGACCTCAGCATCCCGCGCGACCCCGAGCTCACCGGCCAGCCACTTCAGCTCATCCCGGATCTCGTCGCCCGCCTCGCGGTCCAGCACCGGCCGGTACGTCGCCAAGGCCGAACGCAGCCGGCGCGTCGCCACCCTGAACTTGTGGATCGAGTCCGGGACGTCACGCCGTACCTCTGGATCCCGCTCCCGGATCGCCTGCACCTGGGCGCCGGCGTACGCCCGGAACAGGTCCGACGTACGCGGCTTCGAAGGCAGCTCCCACTCATCACGCATCGACACCCGGTCGCCCAGGGCGCGGGCCAGCTTGCTCGGCCCCGCCGCGGGTGTCGCGCCCGCAGAGCTCAGCAACTTGTCGGCCGCCGCCAGCAGCTCCTTGTCGCCGGTGACGAGCTCGAACTCCCACTCCCGCCAGGTCTCGGGGTCGGCTCCCTCGGGATCGGCTCCCTCGGACTCGGCTCCCTCGGACTCGGCTCCGTCGAGCTCGGGTGCGACGGTCGCGGTGACGCGGTCGTCGGCGAGCTCCGCGAGGACGTTGCCACTCTCGTCGAACAGTCGACGGACGACGCGCGTGGTGCTCAGCGTCACGACCGGGACGAGCTCGTAGTCGCGAACATGGACCCGCACCGTCCGCACCACCGCGATCGGCACCTTGCGGACCACACGGCCGAGTGGGTGATGGACCTCCAGCCGTTCGCCCGAGGACTTCGGGAACTTCACGTGCCAGCCGTCGTCCTCACCACCGGACCGCCGGCGCAAGGTCACCTTGTTGGCCGCGAGATCCAGCGCTTCGGTGTCGTAGTACACCGCCTCCAGCTCCAACTTGACCGGCCGGGAAACCCGTACGACACCGGGAAGCTCATGCAATGCGGGCAGGCTCGCCTGCTCGTCGACGTCGTACTTGGTCTCGATCTCCACTTGCTCGGTCGCCGCCATACCTCCCTGTTTACCAGGAGTTCATGAACTGGTCAGCCGCACGCACGTCGGCGACCGCTCGCTCCAGATCTCGATCGGGTACGGCGTTGTGCCCGATGCCCCGTGTGGACGGCCAGCGCTGCCGACGGTGGTTGCGTTCGAGGGCCCAGCCGATGAGTCCGGCGAGGACTAGGAGTGTGATCATCTGAGGCCTACCGATTTGAAGAAGGTGTAGTGGAAGGTGCCGCCCGACTCGGCGGCTTTGTCCAGGTCGCGGATGCCCTGCGCCCATTCGGCCGGCGTTCGCATCCCGGCTGCGATGGCTCGCTCCCGGACCGACTCGACCATCGCGATGAACGTCTTCCGGGTGAACCCGTCGACCAGGTGGGGCAGCGTCTCGTCGGCGTACACGGTGCAAGGCCAGGCCCGCACGTCGTCGTACCCGGCGTCCTTGAGCAACGGCTGCAAGCGGCGACCGATCAGGGCATCGCCGCCTGACGAGGCCTGCAGGTCGATGAGGCAGTCGATGACGGCTTGCGCCGCCGTACTCCGAGGGTGGAAGAAGGCCGACTCGTGATCGCCTTCGATCACGGTGATCGTGCCGCCGGGCTTCAGGAGCTGACGCAGCCGGACCAGCGCCTCGTGCGGGTTCGGCAGGTGCTCGAGGACGAAGCAGAGGAAGACGTGGTCGAAGGATGCGTCGGGGAAGGGCAGGTCGAACAGATCACCGTGATGCCAGTCGACCTCCGCACCGATCGCCGCGACCCGGGCCTTGGCCTGGGCGAGTGATTCCTCGGAGATGTCGACCGAGACGAGGTCGATACCTGGGCTGCGGGTCACCAGCTGGACCGTCTGCGCGCCGACGCCGCAACCCGCCTCGAGCACGCGGCTCCCGGCCGGGTAACTGGTCCCGGCATGCAGCAGGTCGGCGAGAGTCTGCGCCTGGTCGGTCAGCCGGCGGGTCTCGGCGGGGGTGTAGCCGTGCACGTAGTCAGTTCCCATATCTCTACGCTGCCGCCACTATGGACTAGTGAACAGGTCCAATCAGGGCGAAATTGGCCGGTCCAAAGCGGGAGCCGACTTCCTTCAGCTGGATCCGGCGGACGCTCCGGCCGGCGGGTTGTCGGACTGGCTGACCGAGCGGCTCCGGGCCGCGATCTCGGACGGCCGGCTCCCGATCGGCAGCCGGCTGCCGGCCACCCGCGTTCTCGCGGCCGAACTGCAGATCTCGCGCGGCGTCGTCACCGAGGCCTACCAACGCCTCACCGAAGACGGCCAAGTAGCCGGCCGCGGCCGCGCCGGCACAATCGTCGTGGCCGCGCCCATCTCCCCCACACCTCGCCCCACCACGGCCGCCCGAGCCACCACAGCCGCCCAGCCCACCGCCGCGAACCTGGCGCCAGGCTCATCCCGCGCTGACCGCGCCCGCCCCGGAACTCAACCTCAGACCGACTCAGCAACCACCGGTCTCGGCCAGCCCAGCTCACCTCAACCCGCCAACACCCCGGCGACGCCAGGAGTGCCCGCGCCGGACTCCCCCCGCCCCGACCGCGCCCGCCCCGGAACTCGACCTCAGGCCGACTCAGCAGCCGCCGGCCTCGGCCAGCCCACCTCACCTCAACCCGCCAACACCCCCGCGACGCCAGGGGTGCCCGCGCCGGACTCGCCCCGCCCCGACCGCGCCCGCTTCGGAACTCAACCTCAGACCGACCCGGCAGCCCCCGGCCTCGGCCAGCCCACCTCACCTCAACCCGCCAAGACCCCGGCGACGCCAGGGGTGCCCGCGCCGGGCTCACCCCGCCCCGACCGCCCCCGCCTCGGAACTCAACCTCAGACCGACTCAGCAACCGCCGGCCTCGGCCAGCCCACCTCACCTCAACCCGCCAACACCCCGGCGGAGCCGGTGGTGTTCGAGCCGGGGCTCGACGTCTTCGACTTGCTCCGGGCGGCGCCGGCACGGATCGACCTGACGCCTGGGGTGCCGGACCTCGCGGCCTTCCCGCGCACAGCCTGGCTGCGGGCCGAGCGAGCGGTGCTGAACGATCTCGAGTCGGCGGAGTTTGGGTACGGCGACCCATCCGGCACACCGGCGTTGCGTCGCGCGGTCGCCAACTGGCTGGCCCGCAACCGCGGCGTCACGGCTCACCCCGAAGACCTCATCATCGTGGCCGGGGTCTCCCAGGCGATCGGCCTCGTCGCCCAGGTCCTCAAAACCCGCGGTGTCACCGAGATGGCCGTCGAGGATCCCGGCTCACTCGGCTCCCGCCAGCACCTGCAGAACTGGGGTCTCCACACACCCCCGATCCCGGTCGACGAAGGCGGTCTCCGGGTCGATCTCCTCCGCGAATCCGGTGCCCGCGTGGTGATGGCGACTCCGGCGCACCATTTCCCGACTGGCGTCGTACTGGATGGAGAGCGGCGGCGGGAGTTGATCCAGTGGGCTGCCGAGGGCGGGCTGATCATGGAGGACGACTACGACGCCGAGCATCGGTACGACCGGCCGCCGGTTCCCGCGTTGCGGGCGATGCTGGCCGATCAGGTGATCTACGCAGGCAGCGTGTCGAAGCTGCTCGCGCCGTCGTTGCGAATCGGGTGGATGTTGCCACCGCCGGCGTACAAGGACGACCTGATCGCGATGAAGCGCCTGGCCGACCTCGGCAACGCGGCACTCCCGCAGCTCACCCTGGCCCACCTGATGGAGTCCGGCGAACTCGAACGCCAACTCCGCTTCCTCCGCCGCCGGCACCGAACCCGCCGCGACGCGATGGTCCGCGCCGTCACCAACTACTTGCCCTCAGCAACCGTCCATGGCGCCGCTGCCGGCCTGCACCTCACCATCACCTTCGACTCCCAGTTGAACGACGTCGACCTGGCCGCCGCCGCCTTGCAGAAGGGCATCAAGACCCACCCACTCTCCTGGCACTGCCAACTCCCGCACACCCCCGGCCTCGTCCTCGGGTACGCCGCCCGCACGCCCACAGAACTCACCGAAGCGATAGCCACCATCGCCGAAGTCATGCGATGACCCCCGCCCCACGACGCCCGGCGGCAAGAACGCGCGCCGCCCGGGCAACCCGGCAACCACACTGCAACTCACGGGCGCCCCGGCAGCCAAACTGCAGCTCACGGGCAACCCGGGAGGCATATTGCAGCCTGCGTCAGGCCCGCGGTGCGGAGTGCATGCTCTCGGCCGCCACGTTTGGCGGAGGCCCGAGGTCAGCGTCACCGACCCTGGCAACGCTCTCTCAACCACCGCGTTGACCGACGCCGAAGGTCAACGCCCGCGACCCTGCAGCGCGCTCCCAACCACCACGTTGACCGACGCGGGAGGTCAGCGCCGGCGAGCCTACGGCGCAATGCGAGCGCCACGTTCTGACCGACGCGGAGGTCAACGCCCGCGACCCGCCAGCGCGCTGTCGACCGCCACGTTCGACCGAGGCCGGTCAGCGCCCGCGACCATGCAGCGCTGACGGTCAACTTGCAGCGGTGTTGAGGCACGGCGTCGGCCCTCCGGTCCAAGCATCGCGACGCCTGCAATGGTGAGGTGATGAACCTCGGTCCCATGACGCCCGGCGGTGCAACCGTTGGCACGGGCGACCCGGGAGCCACGCTGCAGCCCGCGTCGGGCCTGCAGTGTGGAGTGCATGCTCTCGACCGCTACATTCGCCGACGCCGGAGGTCACCCCCGCAACCCTGCAGCGGCTCTCAACCGCTACGTTGACCGAGGCCGGAGGTCAACGCCCGCGACCCGCCAGCGGCTCTCAACCGCCACGTCGACCGACGCCGAAGGTCAACGCCCGCGACCCTGCAGCGCAGTGTCGACGCCACGTTCTGACCGAGGCGGAGGTCAGCGGCCGCGACCGTGAGCACTGATGGTCAGCTTGCGGCGGTGTTGAGGTCCGCGGCGTCGCCCCACGGGTCCACCGTCGCCGCGCGTGCAGTGATGATGCGTCGCACACCGGCGACTGACAGACCGTCAGAGTCGTCTTGCCGCGAACTGCAGGCCGCCGAGTCCGTGACCGCGGTCTGGGATGGGTCGGCGACCGCGGGCGGGGGTAGATCGGTGGGGCGTGCGTGGGCGGGGCGCGAGTCGGTGGGGCGCGCGTGGGCGTGGGACGGCGGACCAGGTGTGGTGCTGGTCGGGGCAGGAGAGGGCACAGCAGAGAGTGGGCGGTATCTGGTGCGGGGGATGGGATCGGGGCTGGCCCAAGTGGGGCGGGCGACGTGGACTACGCCGTCGATGATCTGGATGCGCCAGTGGCCGGCGTGAAGGTCGATGTGGTGGCGCTTGCAGAGGAGGACGAGGTTTGAGACTGCGGTCACGCCGCCGTCGATCCAGTGGATCAGGTGATGGGCCTCGCACTGGATCGGTGGGGCACCGCAGACGACGCAGCCCTTGTCGCGGGCGTTCAGGGCGCGACGCATCGCGCGGGTGACGAAGCGTTCGCTGGTACCGACATCCAGCGGCTGCGACTTCGACCCCAGCACGATCGGCAGCACTTCGGCATCGCAGGCCAGGCGGCGGATCGCGGCAGCGGACAGGGTGCCACCGAACACCAGCTCACCGGTCGAGGTCGCGGCGGCAGCCTTGAGTGCGTCGAAGTCGATCGTCACGCTGATATGTGTCTTCGGCCCATGCCCCGCCACGGACCCTGGACCCGCCCTACCGACCTGCACCGGACCCGTGTTGGCAAGCTGCTCTGGGCCGGTGATACCCGGCAGCGGAGGCTGCCCAGCACCGGCATTCGCGGCAATGGTCCCGGCACCTGCACTCACTGCACCAGCGGCTGAACCATTGGCCTTGGCCCCGGCCGGGGAATTGGCAGGAGCAACGTCGGCGGCCGAACCGCTGGCCTTGCCGGCCGCGGCGGGGGAACTGGCAGGAGCAACGTCGGCGGCCGAACCACTGACCTTGCCGGCCGCGGCCGGGGAACTGGCAGGAGCAACGTCGGCGGCCGAACCACTGACCTTGCCGGCCGCGGCCGGGGAACTGGCAGGAGCATCGTCGGCGGCCGAACCACTGGCCCTGCTGGCTGCGGCCAGCGAGTTGGCAGGGGTAGCGTCGGCGGCTGAGTTGAGGATGGTGGTGAGGGCGTCGGCCTGGCGCTTGTCGCGGGGGCGGGGGTCGAGTTCGCCGTCGAAGGTCTTGTGCGGCCTGGCGTGGGTGTGGATCAGGACGCGGAACAACTCGGCGTTCTCGTTGGCCAGGAAGCCGCGAAAGTTCACGCCTTGGTCGACGTTCTTCAGGGTCAGGGACTCGCGGGCGTAGGCGTTCTTCTCGTCCGGCTCGGGGCCGTCGGGGTCGAGGATGTCACGGATCTTCTTCCCCGCCAGGCGAAGCTCGGCCGGGGTATGGGTGGCGGCCAGATCGATCAGTTTCCGCTCGGCGAACTCGACGTTCTCGACCGGCACGGTGGTAGGGACCTTGGCCAGCACCGAGACGATGGCCTCCGCCTGCGCAGGATGCACCCGCCAGCCATCGGAAGCAGCAGGATCGTCGGTGTCGGGGTGAGCGCTCGCTGGGTTGGGAAACGGGGTCGACGGATCGGGCAGCGCCGCGGCGGTCGCCGGGTGTTTGACCAGCGCGTCGGCGAGGTGGACGTCGCGGCGGGCCGCGGTCGAGTCGATGCGGTAGCGCTGTGACAGCAGCCGCGCCGTGTCACCGGCACCGATCTCCTTGGCGTAGCCAGACTGTTCGAAGTCGGCGATCAGTTGCAGCTCGATCGTCTTCAACCGTGCCTGCTCGGCGAAGACCGCGTCGAGAGTCGACAGCTTCTCACTGTCACTCATCGACCATACGGGCCGCTCACCGAGGATCTCCATACCGACAAGCGTAGACATGCCCACCGACAATTCCCAAGCCAGACCCCCTTATTTTCAAGGGAATTCAGCATCCGATGCTTATCCACAGGCAGCCGGCCTGTGGATAAGCACGCGCCTCAATTAGTTGCCAACTGCCACTACCTACCGGCAACGCCACGCAGCGCCCGCCGACTCGGCCTCCACCAGTTCGCACGCCCGGCGAGCTTCATGAACGCAGGCAGCAGCACACCCCGGATCGCGGTCGCATCCACGAGCACCGCCACCGCCATACCGATCCCGATCATCTTCAGATAAACGACTCCGCCGGTCGCATAGACCGCGAACGACAACGCCAGTACGGCGGCCGCAGTCGTCACCAATGGAGCTGACTGCTGCAACCCGGTCGCCACCGCCGTCACCGTGTCACCCGTCCGCAGGTACTCCTCCCGGATCCGCGACACGATGAACACCTCGTAATCCATCGACAGCCCGTAGACGATGCAGAACATCAGCATCGGCATACTCGCCTCCAGCACCCCGGTGGCGGTGAACCCGAGCGGCCCGGACAGGTTCCCGCGCTGGAACACCCACACCATCACGCCGAACATCACGGACAGACTCAGCAGATTCAGCACAGTCGCCTTCAACGGCAACAGCACACTGCCCGTCGCGAGATAGAGCACCCCGAAGCTCAGCAGCAGGATCAGCCCCAGCACCAACGGGATCCGCTCGGTCAACGCCGACCGCCAGTCCACCATCTCAGCCGGAGTCCCGCCGATGATCGCGTCGTACGGCGCCTCGACCGCGCGTACCCGCTCCACCCATCCGGCGGTGTCACCTTCGAGCGCAGTCTGGGTCGGCGTGACGGTCAGGTAGGAGCCGCCGCTCCGGGTGTAGGTGTCCACCTGGGCGACACCGTCCAGCTTCGACAGCGTCTCGGCGTACGGCGGAAGTGCGGTGACCTCAGGTGTCGTCGGCATCACGACGTACAACGCATCGGACTCCTCCTGACCGAAGTTTGCCCTGACCTGGTCGGCCATGATCCGGCTGCTCGCGTCGGCCGGCAGGATCCGTGCGTCGGGCAGCCCGAGCCGCAGCCCGAGAGCCGGTGCCGAGAGCAACAAGATCAGCGCGAGCATCGCCCCGCCGGTGAGCACCGGACGCCGCATCACCTGCTGGGCCAGGCGGAACCATCGACCCTCGCTCCGTTGGGCAACCCTTCCGGCCGCGCGATGGCCGAGGAGGGCGAGTACGGCGGGGAGGATCACGAGTGCACCGACTAGCGCTGAGGCGACGACGAGCACACCGGCGTACCCGAAGGAACGCAGGAAGGACAACGGGAACAGGAGCAGAGCGAGCAACGACATGGCCACGGTCAGACCACTGAAGAAGACCGTCCGGCCGGCCGTGCGGACAGCCCCAACCACAGCGTCGGCCACGTCCGCACCGGCGGCCAACTCCTCGCGGTAGCGCGCGATGACGAACAGGCAGTAGTCGACTCCGAGAGCGAGACCCATGACGAGCGCGAGGTTCGCGGCGAAGGTGGAGACCTCGGTGAACGCGGCGATTACCCTCAGCCCGGCGAGCGCACCGCCGACCGCGAAGACACCAACCCCCAAGGTCACTAGGGCCAATGCGATCTTGCGATAGATCAGGATCAGCAGCACCAGGACCATCGGCAGAACGATCAGCTCCGCACGCAGGAAGTCCGCACGGGCCTGCGCGCCGATCTCGCGGAACACCTCATCCTGACCGCCGGACTCCACAATCACGCCGCCCCGTTGACCGGCGAACTCCTTCGCCAGTTCGCCAACACGAGCGCGGGCCTCGTTGACCTCTCCGGGCACCCGGACCAGGACGAGTGCTTGGCGAGAGTCCTTGCTGCGCAGGGCCGGGCTGTCGCCGCGCGACCAGTACGACGCCGCTTCGGCGACGCCGGCGCGGTCGGCGATCTCCGCGGTGAGCTCGAGACCGGCCGCGCGTACGGCGGGATCGTCGACGGTGCCGCGGTCAGCGGTGACGAGAAACGCGAGGTTGGGCGGGCCGGTCTCGAACTGACTCGCGAGGATCCGACGCGCGCGGTCCGACTCCGAGGCCGGATCCGCGATCCGGGAGAGCGACAACGCATTCAGGGCGCCGGCCGCGACCGCCAGGATCAGGCCGGTCAGCACGACCGAGAGAACGGCGATGAGCCGGCGACGCCGAACCAGGAGCCGACCGAGCCGATCAAGCAACGGCGATGGGGTCGGGGTGAAGTCGTCAGGCACGGGCGGGCTGGTCGGGGTGAAGTCGTCAGGCACCGGCGGGCTGGTCGGGGTGAAGTCGTCAGGCACCGGCGGGCTGGTCGGCGTGAGGTGGTCAGGCACCGGCGGGCTTGTCGGCGTGAGGTGGTCAGGCACCGGCGGGCTTGTCGGCGTGAGGTGGTCAGGCACCGGCAGGCTTGTCGGGGTGAGGTCGTCAGGCACAGGCGGATGGGTCGGGGTGCGGCGATCGGACACGGGCGGACCTCCGGAGCCGGCGGCGGTAAGATGACGAAACACGAGCAGTTGCTCGCATACGGAAAAATACGAGCATTTGCTCGTATTTGTCAACGAAGGGGTGCTGCATGCCCGAGGAACCGCGTCGGCAGGCGCGTGGGCAGCGGCGGATGGAGCAGCTGACCGACGCGGCCGCGGTGGTGTTCGCCGAGGCCGGGTACGCGAAGGCGACCACCAATGCGATCGCCAAACAGGCCGGCGTCTCACCCGGCACGCTGTACCAGTTCTTCGCCAACAAGGAGGCGCTCGCCGAGGCGCTGGCCGACCGCTACCGGGCCGAGCTGAAGGCCGCCCACGAGAAGGCGTTCGACCTGAACATGGCGAAACTTCCGCTGCCGGAGTTGGTCGACCGGATGATCCGCCCGATGGTCGAGGTCAACCTCGCCAACCCGGGCTTCAAGGCACTGTTCAGCAGCGGCGACCTCCCCGACCGCCTGACCGCGCCGACCCGGGCACTCCAGCAGGCCGTCACCGGTCGCGTCGCCGAGGTCATCGCGGCCCGCATCCCCGACCTGCCCGCCGAGCAACGCGACACCGCCGCAGCCGTCGCCACCCAGATCTTCGCCGCCCTCCTCGGCACGATCGTCACCGCCCCACCCGCCGACCGCGAACGCTGGATCACCGAACTCAACCGAGCCCTGGTCGGCTACCTGAGCCCGCTGGAGTCTGCCTAGCTTTCGCGCCGCGAGTCAAGGTTGAGTTTGGGCAGGTGTGAGTGACGCCGGGCGTTTGTTGTGAACGTTCGGCGTGGCTCGCGACGAAGGA
>NZ_SLWN01000026.1 GCF_004342025.1 Kribbella steppae
GACCAACTGACCGAGCTCGTCGGCCACGGTCCCTACACCGTCAAGCCCGTCATCGACCTCAACGACGCCATCAGCGTCGACGCCTACGAGATCCCCGACCGCATCCGCGAACGCATCAAGCTCGCCCACCCCGTAGAGCTCTTTCCCTACGGCAACCGCGAAACCAGTCCCACCATCGACCTGGACCACATCCAGCCCTACGACCCCCTCGGCCCACCAGGCCAAACCAGCACAGCGAATCTCGCACCCCTGGGCCGCTTCAGCCACCGGGTGAAGACGCACGGCCGCGGCTGGAACGTCCGCCGCGTCGACCGCAAGACCGTGGAATGGACCACACCCCACGGCTTCACCTTCCACGTCACCCCCACCGGCACCACCAGAACAACAAACCACCCCCAACACCCCGACAGCCCACCCTGATCCAACCGCCGATCAGGCGAGGCGCCGAAGCCCTCTCCCTTTGCTGAGCTAGCCGATGCGCCCCAAGGAGCGTCCACGCAAGGTGCGAAGTCAGGGGCTGATGGTGCTGCGCAGGTCGCCGGCGCGGACAGCACCGACAACATGGGGCTGCCGGACGCCGCCATCGATGGGTCCTTTCCACCATCCGTCCTCGCCGGGTCCTATCAGCCGGACGCTTCCCGTCCAGGCGATCCCAACTGCCAATGACCGACGTGCCTGGCGTCCGCTCGCCGGTCATCCCGTCCCCGGCCACTCGATCGTGTGGCCACCACGACCCATATCAAGAGCGCCAGAGGCGCCCCAGACGACCGGATCGCCAGACCCGGCCTGTCTGCGCGGTCGCCCGTGGCGTTTTCACGGATCGGCCGACCGACTCTCGACGTGCGCCGCGCAGGCGTGGGTTTGCCAGCTACCAGACGTCCGATGTGGCTTGGGAGGCAAACAGTGTGGATTCGTTGTGGTACGAGCAGATCTGCAGCGAGAAGACGTTCTTGAACTTCCTGACACCGGTGCGGACGGGTCGCCACGGTCCGGCCTTGTGCTGAATACACCACCCCTGCCTGGCTGAGTCTGCGGACTCGAGGAGGCGGTTCTCTTCGGTATGGGGGGAGTACGGGCAGCGGGCTGTTTCTGCTGATCCTATTGTGCGGTTTCTGTAGGAACACCTCGAGTGGCCGCGTCGATCAGCACTGCACCCAGAGCGGCGAAACGAAGCAGACAACGAAGTACGGCCCAAACCGGGACGTCCAAGAGGGAATGGAACTAGATGAGGAACGTCCTGCGTCGACCTCGCACCCGCGGCATCGTCGTCGCCACAGCACTGGCAGGCGCTCTGGTGTTGGGCATGGCCCCGGTAGCTGACGCGGACTTCAACAGCCCGCGCCAAGCGACGGTCCCGCCCATCGCCGCGTCCCCTGCCTCCGCGGAGGCCGCGACGGCTGCGAGCTGTTTCAGCACCTACCTGAGCTACGGCAGCCGTGGTACCTGCGTGAAGCTACTCCAGAAGAATGGGTGGGCTCAGCGTGGACGGCGTGTATGGCGCGGGGTCGCGGAGCCGCGTCCGGTCGTTCCAGGATGACGCCGGCCTCACTGTCGATGGCAAGGTCGGACCCCAGACCTGGCGGAAGCTGCGGACCTACGGCAAGGCGCTGGGATGGAAGTCCGGGGTCACCGTGTACATGTGCAAGGCGAGTTCGACGGACTTCCGCTTCTCGGTGTGGAACAACTCCGGCAAAGCCGCCGACTGGACGTTCTACGTGTCGGGCGGTCACTTCTCCGGAGACGCCATCTCGGATGACCGGATCGCTGCCCAGGGACGGATCGCCGCCGGGGCGTACGACAGCACGAAGCTCACGGTCTGGATCGGGAACTACGACAACGACCACACCACCACCAGCGTGCGCAACTTCTCCCGCAACACCCTCCCCGCCTGCGCCTAGCCATCGCTGTTTGGCGGTTGGGCTGCGGAGTTGCTCGGCCTGAGGCTGCCCGGCCCGCACCATGACGTCGACCTGCTGTTTCCAGCCGAGCTTTGAAGCCCTCGACACGTTCCTCGCAGCCGATGACGTAGACGAGATAGCGGCCAAGCGATTGGACTACGGGTGGCCAGTGCTATGTCCCTGATCGACTACCAGGCCACACGGCGGGACCTGTTGCCAGCTGTGGACGGCAAGCAGGTGAGTTCGGAGGAGTGGCTCGAACACCAGAACAGGTGACCCGCCAGGTCGCGGGACTGCTAGCGGTTGTCCTTGATGCGCTTGGCTTTGCCTAGGGAGCGTTCGAGGCCGTGGGGGTCGACGACCTCGACGGTTGCGGTGACGCCGACCCTGTCTTTGATGCGGCGGGACAGACGGGCTGCGGCGGCGGCGCGGTCGGTGAGGTCGGGGGCGGCTTCGACCTGGACGGTTAGTTCGTCCAGGCGGCCGGGGCGGGTGAGGACGCAGAGGTAGTGCGGGGTCAGGCCCTCGACCAGCAGGATCTGTTCCTCGATCTGGGTCGGGAAGACGTTGACGCCACGGACGATCATCATGTCGTCGGTACGCCCGGTGATCTTCTCCATCCGGCGCATCCCGGGCCGCGCGGTGCCTGGTAGCAGCCGGGTCAGGTCCCGGGTGCGATAACGCAGTACCGGAAAGGCTTCCTTGGTCAGGGTGGTGAAGACCAGTTCGCCGACCGAACCGTCCGGCAGGACCTCGCCGGTGACCGGGTCGATGATCTCCGGGTAGAAGTGGTCCTCCCAGATGTGCAGTCCGTCCTTGGACTCGACGCACTCCTGCGCGACGCCAGGCCCCATCACCTCGGACAGGCCGTAGATGTCGACCGCGTGCATCCCGGTCCGCTGCTCCACCTCGGCGCGCATCTGCTCGGTCCACGGTTCGGCGCCGAAGATGCCGATCCGTAGTGAGGTGTCGCGCGGGTCCAGCCCGCGCGCCTCCATCTCGTCCACGATGGCGAGGAAGTACGACGGTGTGACCATGATGATCCGGGCGCCGAAGTCGCGGATCAGGTCGACCTGCCGCTCGGTCATCCCGCCGGACACGGGTACGACGGTGCACCCGAGCCGCTCGGCGCCGTAGTGCGCGCCCAGCCCACCGGTGAACAACCCGTAGCCGTAGGCAACATGACAGACATCGCCCGCACGGCCGCCGGCTGCCCGGATCGATCGGGCCATCAGATCGGCCCAGTTGTCGAGGTCCCGGCGCGTGTACCCGACCACCGTCGGTCGTCCCGTCGTACCCGAGGACGCGTGCACCCGCACGACTTCCGACCGCGGTACGGCGAACATCCCGAACGGATAGTTCTCCCGCAGGTCCTGCTTCGCCGTGAACGGTAGGCGGCTCAGATCCGACAGTTCCTGAAAGTCTCCGGGCGCGAAACCCACACCGTCCAGGGCCGCGCGATAGTGCGGGACGTTCTCGTACGCCGCCCTGATCGTTGACTGCAGCAACGACAACTGACGGGACCGGAGCTCGTCGACGGACAGCCGTTCACCGGCGTCACGCAGCTCCTCGGGACACGGATCACCGAGCATGGGCCTCTCCTACGGACGGGCGAGCAGGGTCGCGATGCCCTGACCCACTCCGATGCACATGGTGGCCAGCGCATACCCGGCGTCGCGGTGGCGAAGCTCCAGGGCGGCGGTGAGAGCGAGGCGGGCGCCGGACATCCCCAGGGGGTGGCCGAGGGCGATGGCGCCGCCGTTCGGGTTCACGTGTTCGGCGTCGTCGGGGAGGCCGAGTTCACGCAGTACTGCCAGAGACTGTGAGGCGAACGCCTCGTTCAGCTCGATCACGCCGACGTCGGCCAGCGCGACGCCGGTGCGGTCGAGAAGCTTGCGGGTAGCCGGTGCCGGGCCGATCCCCATGATCCGCGGTGGCACACCGGCGGCCGCCGTACCCACGATCCGGGCCAGCGGCGTGACGCCGAGTCGCTCGACCGCTGCACCGCTCATCACCAGCAGTGCGGCCGCGCCGTCATTGACACCGGACGCGTTGCCCGCGGTGACGGTTCCAGGGGTGCGGAACGGTGTCTTCAGGCCGGCGAGCGCCTCCAGCGAGGTCTCCCGCGGGTGCTCGTCGGTGTCGACGACCGTCACGGCACCTCGCTTGCCCGGAACCTCCACGGGCACGATCTCCTCGGCCAGCCGACCGTTCGCCTGAGCCTTGGCCGCGCGCTGCTGGCTGCGCAGCGCGAACAGGTCCTGGTGCTCACGGCTGATGCCGAAGTCGGCGGCGACGTTCTCGGCCGTCTCCGGCATCGAGTCGATCCCGTACTGCTTCTGCAGCACCGGATTCACGAACCGCCACCCGATCGTGGTGTCGTAGATCTCGGCCTGCCGCGAGAAGGCGGTCGTTGCCTTGGGCATCACAAAGGGGGCCCGCGACATCGACTCGACCCCGCCGGCGACGACGATCTCGTTGTCCCCGGCGATGATCGAGCGGGCGGCGGAGGCGACCGCGTCCAATCCCGATCCGCACAGCCGGTTGATCGTCGTACCCGGGACCTCGGCCGGCAGTCCGGCCAGCAGCACCGCCATCCGGGCCACGTTCCGGTTGTCCTCGCCGGCCTGGTTCGCGCAACCCAGAATCACGTCATCGATCAACCCGAAATCAAACGAGTGCCGGGCCAGCAGTGACGAGACGGCATGCGCGGCCAGGTCGTCGGGGCGTACCGCGGCGAGCGCACCGCCGTACCGGCCGATCGGTGTACGAACTCCATCCACCAGAAAGGCTTCGCGCGTCATGACTCGTCCTCCGAAGGAATGATCGTGCCGGACAACTGGCGGCTGCGGCCGCGGAACTCGGCGATCACCTCGTCACCGCGCCGGACCGTCACGTCGTAGATCGCGTTCCGGCCGTACGACGTCCGCTCCCGCGCCTCCGCGACGAGCACGTCACCGCGCTTGGCCGGGGCGACGAAGACGATGTCGCAGGTCTGCGCGACGGTGACCCGGTTACGGGAGTTGCACGCGAACGCGAACGCGGAGTCAGCCAGACTGAACACGAAACCACCATGCGCGATACCGTGCCCGTTCACCATGTCCTCGCGCACCGGCATCTCGACCCGGGCCCGGCCCTCGTCGACCTCGACCAGCCGCATACCCAGGCCGGCGCTGGCGGTGTCCTCCGCCCACATCGCGGCGGCCACCCGGGCCGCCAGGTCGTCACCCATACTTTGCCCAATCAAGAAGGACCTTGTGACACTCTATCCCCGGTCGCGCCATCGACTGTAACATCACCTGCGAGACCCCGAGGCTTGGAGCACACCCCATGACCACGACCGGCACCGACTTGCTCGCCACCCACCGCGAGCGTCTTGACGACGCTTCGAAGGCGATCCGTGGCCGCGGCTACCACTCCGCCTTCCCGGAGTCGCCCAGTCCGAGGGTGTACGGCGAGACCGCGGCAGCCGACGGCAAGGCCGCCTTCGAGCGCTACCTCGGTACGACGTTCCCGCTCGAGACCCCGGGTTCACGCGGCACGGTGATCACTGAGCACTCGCCGTTCGGGATCCCGCTGGACATCGCCTACCCGCGCACGGTCGAGGACGGGCTGGACGAGCTGCTCGAGGCGGCCCGCAGCGGCATGGCCGACTGGCGCAAGGCCGGGATCGACGCTCGGACCGGAGTCACGCTGGAGATCCTGGCCCGGTTGCACAAGCGGGTCTTCGAGCTGGCGAACGCGGTCCAGCACACCAGCGGTCAAGCGTTCGTGATGGCGTTCCAGGCCGGTGGCGCGCATGCGCTGGACCGGGCGCTGGAGGCGGTCGCGTATGCGTACGAGGAGATGAACCGCTACCCGGCCGCGGCGACCTGGGAAAAGCCGGCCAAGGGCAACCCGATCCGGATGGAGAAGACGTTCACCGTCACCGGCCGCGGGGTCGCGCTGGTGATCGGCTGCAACACCTTCCCGACCTGGAACTCCTGGCCCGGCCTGTTCGCGTCACTCGTCACGGGGAACGCCGTGGTGGTGAAGCCGCACCCGCTCGCTGTCCTGCCGCTCGCCATCACCGTCGAGGTGTGCCGCGAGGTGCTCGCCGAGGCCGGCTTCGACCCGAACCTGGTGACCCTGGCCGCCGAGCGGGCCGGTGACGGCCTGGCGAAGCCGCTGGCGACCCGGCCCGAGGTGAAGTTGATCGACTTCACCGGCGGCAGCGAGTTCGGCGAGTGGCTGGAGCAGAACGCGACCCAGGCGACCGTGTTCACCGAGAAGGCCGGGGTGAACGCCGTCATCGTCGACTCGACCGACGCGTTCAAGGCACTGTGCGGGAACCTCGCGTTCACGCTGTCGCTGTACTCCGGCCAGATGTGCACGACCACCCAGAACCTCTTCGTCCCGGCCGGCGGGATCGAGACCGACGAGGGCCACAAGTCCTTCGAGGAGGTCGGCGCGGGGATCGCCGGCGCGATGGGCAAGTTGCTCGGCGACGACGCCCGCGCGGTCGAGATCCTCGGTGGCATCGTGAACCAGGCCGTGATCAGCCGGCTCGAGCTCGCCCCGGAGTACGGCGACGTCGTGCTGGAGTCCCGGGCGATCCAGCACCCGGCCTTCCCGGACGCGCTGGTGCGGACGCCGCTGCTGGTCGCGATCGACGCGAAGGACGAGGAGGTGTACGGGCGTGAGTGCTTCGGGCCGGTGTCCTTCCTGGTCAAGACCGCCGACACCGCGGAGTCGATCGACCTGTTCCGGACCACGGTCACCGAGGGCGGCGCGATGACGGCCGGGATCTACTCCACCGACCCGAAGACCCTGGAGCAGGCCCGGGACGCGGCCCTCGATGCGGGTGTCGCGCTGTCGGAGAACCTGACCGGTCAGGTGTTCGTGAATCAATCGGCTGCTTTCAGCGATTTCCACGGCACCGGCGCGAATCCGGCCGCCAACGCGACATACACCGACGGCGCTTACGTTGCGAGTCGCTTCCGCGTCATTCAATCTAGGCGTCATGTCTGACGCTCTGGATCCGGATCACTTACGCGAAGTTCTCACCTACTACGACAGCTGGCTGGCGTTCAACCAGCGCTATCAACGTGTGCCCGGGGTTCAGGCCGCCGTGTTCGCCGCGGACGGGATCGCCTTCTCCGCGGCGTACGGGCTGGCGGACGTCGAGAACGCCGTACCGCTGACCGAGCAGCACCTGTTCCGGATCGCGTCGCATTCGAAGACGTTCACCGCGACAGCCGTGTTCCAGTTGGTCGAACAAGGCCGGCTCCGGCTGGACGACAAGGCGGGGCAGCACGTCACCGAGATCGTCGGTACGCCGCTGGGGGAGCGGACCGTGCGGGACCTGCTGGCGCACGCCGGCGGCATCACCCGGGACAGTCTGGACGCGGACTGGTGGCAGCTCGCGAAGGCCTTCCCGGACCGGGATGAGTTGCTGGAGGTACTGCGGGACGAGTCGTCCGCCGTACTGCCGGAGAACGACCGCTTCAAGTACTCGAACATCGGCTACGGGCTGCTCGGCCTCGTGGTCGAGGCGGCGGCCGGGACGTCGTACAACTCCTATGTCCAGACCGCGATCGTGGACAAGCTCGGGCTGTCCGGGCTCGGTCCGGAGCTGGATCCGGCGCGCAGCAGTGAGTACGCCGCCGGGTACAGCGCCCTGTCGTACGCCGCCGAGCGGATCCCGATCGATCACGTCGACACCCGGGCACTCGCCGCGGCGACCGGGTTCTTCGGCAATGCTCGTGACCTGGCGACCTACTTCTCTGCTCACCTGCCCGGCGACGACCGGCTGCTGACGGACAAGTCCAAGCGTGAGATGCAGCACCCGCTCTGGCAGACCGCGGCCGGCGACGACTGGCCGCGCTACGGGCTGGGCGTGCAGATCGCGAAGATCGGCGAACGGCGCCTGTTCGGGCATGGGGGTGGCTATCCGGGGCACATCACCAGGTCCCTGGTCGACGGGTCCGCCGGCATCGCGGTCAGCGTGTTGACGAACGCGATCGACGGCCCCGCGCAGCAGTTGGCCGAGGGATTCTTCAAGCTGCTCGATCTGGCCCAGTCGAAGGATCGCCCCGGCACCGTGGCCGACCTGAGCCGCTTCACCGGCCGCTACGCCAACCTCTGGGGCGTCAGCGACATCGTCCAGCTCGGCGGCCGGCTCTACGCGCTCGACCCTGCCCAGGGCGATCCGGCCGACAGGCCGACCGCGCTCGAAGCCGACGGAGACACGCTCCTGGTGACCGAGGACTCCGGCACCGGTGCCTACGGGCAGAGGTACCACTTCACCTTCGACGCGGACGGTCGGCCCGACACGGTCCGCAATGCCACCGGCCTCCTGACCGACCCGATCGACCGCTTCACCCTGCCGTCCCGGCTGACCGCGGAGTAAGTACCGTGCGGGTATGACGATCCACGGCGATCACCCGTTCTTGCCGCCCGAGTCCGAGCGGAGTCCGGTACGGCGGCTGCGTGGGCGACTGCCGTCACCGGTCGGGTTGTGGACCACCGTGTACGACGGGAAGCGGGCGGGCCTCACGGTGTCGTCGATGCTGGTGGCCGACGGTGAGCCGGGATCGGTGATCGGCCTGATCGATCCGGACTCGGACCTCTGGGAGACGTTGCGTCAGGCAAGGACCGCGGTGGTGTCCCTGCTCGGCGAGGGTCACCAGCAGCTCGCCGACGCATTCGGCTACGTCGCACCGGCCCCCGGCGGCCCGTTCCGGATGATCGACTGGACCGACACTGCCTGGGGTCCGGCGCCGGTCGGTGTCAGCGCCTGGGCCGGCTGCACGCTCGTCTCCACCGATCCGCCGGAGGCCGGCTGGGCGCTCCAGGTCCAGCTGGAGATCGTTCACGTCGAGCTGACGCCCGACGAGACCCCCACCCTGGTTCACCGACGCGGCCGCTACTTCACCCTCTGATCCCGAATCCGTTCCGCCTGGTGGTCCTGGAGCTCTTCACCCTGGACCAGGAAGCGGTGGATCGTCTCCAACTCCGTCCGGGTGTAGCGGGACAGCACAGCAGTGCCCGCCGGCCTGACCGGGCCATAGACCTTCTCGACGCGTTCCTCCGCCAGCGGGGTCGCGGTCACCAGCACCCGGCGTCGGTCGGCCTCGTCCTTGGTGCGAGCGGCGTACCCGAAGTTCTCGAGCCGCTCGATCGCGGCCGTCGTCGCGGCCGGGCTCAGGCCTGCCTCGACCGCGAGCCGGCCGGCGGTCATGCCGCCGTTGCGCAGTAGCAGACCGATGCAGAGCAGGTCGGTCCGGTTCACGCCCAGTACGCCGGCCGCCGCCGCGTCCACCCGGTCGGTCGCGTTCTGGAACCGCACCACGGCCTCGGTGATCTCCGCGATCAGCGTTTGTTTCGACACTCGAAATAATCTACCATCGACAGAAATCTTTCGATGCTCGAAATAATTTGGAGGCTTCCGATGGCTGTCACCACACCGCTGCCGGGCTGGCTGAAGCCGGTGAATCGACTGGTCAAGCTCCTGTCCCGCACCGGCGTCCCGCTCGGGACCATCCACGTCCTGTCGGTTCCCGGCCGCGTCAGCGGTGCGATGCGTACGACGCCTGTCTCACCGCTGACTGTCGACGGCAAGCGGTACATCCTGAGTCCGCTGCCGAGCTCGGACTGGGTGCTCAACGCTCAGGCTGCTGGTCGGGGCCTGCTCGCAGCGGGCCGGAAGTCCACGCCGGTCCGATTGGAGGAGGTGGCCGACGCGGCTGAGAAGGCGGCGGTGCTGCGTGCGTTCCCGACTGAGGTGCCTGGCGGGGTGTCGTTTTTCATCCGGGTCGGCGTGGTCACCAGTGGTTCGCCGGACGAGTTCGAAGCCATCGCACCGCGGTGCGTTGTTTTCCGCGTGGTTCCGTAGTGGAAGAAGCTTGCGCAGGAATTCGGTGCCACGGAGATCATTGCCGAACGCGGTGACGCTGCGTGGGACGCCGCTTAACACGGTCACAAACGCGCAAGCACATTGCGCGAGGTGCCCGATCGGGCGCTGAATGTGCGCGCTCTCACACGCACGGCCCGCTGGGGTCACGGCTGCGCAACGCGCTTGCGCGGATCGTTGACACCCGGTGCGCCGCGTGCCCAGAGTTGGCCCGTCAAGGGGGCATCGTTGTCACAGGCGGCTTCCATGAGGTGATCGGAGAGTGAAATCATGCGTGGTGGTCTGAGCAAGACTGTCGCGGTGCTGGGTGCGGCGGGTCTTCTCGCGGTCAGTGCCTGCGGAAACAGCGACGACGGCGGCGGGGGTGGGGACTCGGCGGCCAGCAAGGACGTCACCGTCTTCACCTGGTGGGCCGACGGTGGTGAGAAGGCCGGTCTGGACGGGCTGGTCTCGGTGTTCAACACCGAGTGCAAGGACTACAAGTTCGTCAACTCCGCGGTCGCCGGTGGTGCCGGGTCGAACGCCAAGCAGGTGCTGGCGAACGACCTCGCCGCGGGCAAGCCGCCGTCGACGTTCCAGGCGCACGCCGGCGCCGAGTTGGGCGACTACATCAACGCTGGTCAGGTCGACGACGTCAGCGGTCTCTACCAGGAGTTCGGTCTCGACAAGGCCTTCCCGCAGAGCCTGATCGACAACCTGACCGTCGACGGCAAGATCTACTCGATCCCGGCCAACGTGCACCGCGCGAACGTGGTCTGGGCCAACCCGACCGTACTGAAGAAGGCGAACCTCGACGGCGCCACCGCGCCGGCCAACGTGGACGCGTGGATCGCGGACCTGGAGAAGCTGAAGGCGGCCGGCGTGAAGGCGCCGCTGGCCATCTCCAAGGGCTTCGCCCAGGAGATGCTGGTCGAGGCCGTGCTGCTGGCCGAACTGGGGGCGGACGACTTCACCGGCCTGTGGAACGGCAAGACGGACTGGGCCGGCGCGAACGTGACCGCCGCGCTGAACAAGTACAAGACGCTGCTGTCCTACACCAACGCCGACCGCGAGGCGATCGACTGGCCGGACGCGCTGCAGTACGTCAACAAGGGCCAGGCCGGCTACACGCTGATGGGTGACTGGGTCGCCGCGCAGCAGCTGTCCGACAAGATTCCGGACACGGCCTACACCTACTGGCCGGCTCCGGGTACGGCGGGCAACTTCCAGTACCTGGCGGACTCCTTCACGCTGCCGACCAACGGGCAGGACCCGGAGGGTGCGAAGTGCTGGCTGAAGGTCACCGGCTCGGCCGAGGGCCAGAAGGCGTTCAACACCAAGAAGGGCTCGATCCCGGCCCGCTCGGACGCGGTCCCGGCGGACTACCCGAAGTACCAGCAGTCGGCGATGGCCGACTGGAAGAAGGACAAGATCGTTCCGTCCTGCGCGCACGGCGCCGCCTGCACGCTCGGCCAGAACAACGACATCCTGTCCGCGATCAGCCAGTTCAGCGGTAGCCAGGACGTCGCCAAACTGCAGGCCGCACTCGGCACTGCGATGAAGTCGAGCTGATGCCGAACGAGTTGCGGACCGACGTCGGGTCGGAGGACTGAGCATGCACGGAAGAATCCGCACCTGGGGCCCGGGCGCCCTGGTGCTGCTGCCGACGGTGCTGCTGCTCGGGTATTTCGTCTACGTGCTGATCGCATGGACGTTCAACACCTCGCTGACCGACCGGCACACGGCCCGCAGGGGCGGCCCGGTCGACTATGTCGGGTTCGAGAACTACGCGAACCTGTTCAGCGAGGACCGGTTCATCAACTCCCTGAAGAACCTCGGCGTGCTCACGGTGGCGTTCATCGTGGGCACGCTGATCTTCGGCGTGATCTGGGCGTTGCTGCTGGAGAAGGGGGTCACCGGCGAGGGCGTGTTCCGGTCGATCTTCCTGTTCCCGATGGCGATCTCGATGATCGCTTCCGGAGTGGTCTGGGGCTGGTTGCTGAACCCGTCCCAGGGCGACGACGCGCGCGGCCTGAACCGGCTGTTCTCGATCCTCCAGCTCAATTTCCTGGAGAATCCCTGGTGGACCGCGGGCAGTAGATGGACGACCATGATGGCCATCGCGCTCCCCGCGGTCTGGCAGCTGTCCGGCTACATCATGGCGCTGTTCCTGGCCGGGTTCCGGGGCATCCCGCCAGAGCTACGGGAGGCGGCCCGGGTCGACGGCGCGAGTGAGTTCAAGCTGTACCGGCACGTGCTGTTCCCGCAGCTGTCGCCGATCGCGCTGTCGGCCCTGATCATCCTCGGCCACATGTCGCTGAAGCTGTTCGACCTGATCTACGCGATCACCGGGCCGAACCAGTTCCGGACCGAGGTGCCCTCGATCTACATGTGGAACACCTTGCTCCGCGGTGACATGGCCAAGGCGGCCGCGATCGCCATCGTCCTACTGGCTGTTGTCGCTGTCCTCGTCATCCCGTATGTCGCGTACACCATCCGGCAGGAGAGTGAAAAATGACCGCCGCAGAGGCCGCGACCGGACAGGCCGCCGCGGCGATTCGCCAGAAGCCGCGGCGGAGCGCGATCGCCGACGGTTCGACCCGGCGAAGCCGGACGATCCGCTACCTCCTGCTGCTGCTCTTCCTGCTGTTCGTCCTGACCCCGGTGTACGTCGTGGTGATCGGCAGCTTCAAAACGTCCAGTGACACCACCGCCGCCGCGCAGTGGTCGCTGCCGGAGACGTGGACGCTGGAGCCGTGGCGCAAGGCGTGGGACACGCTGCAGCCGTACATGGTCCGGTCGCTCTCGCTGGCGATCCCGGCCGCGATCATCTCGTCGATGATCGGTTCCGCGAACGGGTTCGTGCTGGCCCGCTGGCGGTTCCCGGGCGCGAACCTGGTGTTCGCGTTCATCCTGTTCGGGATGTTCATCCCCTACCAGGCGGTGATGCTGCCGCTGCGGACGACGTTCACCGAGCTGGACGTGACCCGCGGCGTACCGACACTCATCATCGCCCACGTCATCTACGGCATCCCGATCTGCACGCTGATCTTCCGGAACTACTACGCCACCATCGTGCCGAACGAGATCATCGAGTCGGCCCGGGTCGACGGTGCCGGGCTGATCCAGACCTACGCGCGGATCATCCTGCCGATCTCGATCTCCGGGTTCGTGGTGACGCTGATCTGGCAGTTCACCTCGGTCTGGAACGACTTCCTGTTCGCGCTGTTCCTCACCCAGCAGCAGAACGGCCCGGTCACGCTGGGCCTGGCGGCGCTGGCAGGCGGGCAGAAGGTCGACTACGCGGCCAGCATGGCGGGTGCGCTGATCGCCTCGTTCCCGACCCTGCTGGTGTACATCCTGCTCGGCCGCTGGTTCATCGGCGGCCTGATGGCAGGCGCCCTGAAGGGCTGATCAAGCACTGATGTACGTCGTCTGCGGCCCGTGCTACTCGATGCACGGGCCGCAGTCGGGTGGTGACGGCGTGTCGATGTACTTATCCACAGGACGCGCGCAGGGGCCTGCGGCGGACTGGGGCTGGACGGTAATGTCGCGGACGTGACCAAGTCACCACGAGGCCGGGACGGACGACCAAGCCACTTGCGGCTGGTCGGCTCCACGCCGGGCCCGACCCACCGGACCACGGCGGGTGTCGACGTCGACACCACGCCGAGTGTCGCCGTGCTGGAAACCCTGCTGGAAACGCTGTCCCTCGACCTCGCCGCCGCTCCCCGGGCCCTGCATCCGGTGATCGCGGAGGCCTCGGTCGCGCGGTCCGCCGCGATGCTCGCCGACCAGCTGTGGCCGGCCGGGCGGCCGGACGAGATCGGCGAGGTGGAGCGGTTCTTCTGGGCCGACGCCGCCCGGGTGCTGGGCGAGCGCCGTGACCCGCAATCCTTTGTTCTGTTGACGAGTCTGGCCCGCACGGTCGGTCCGGCCGGGCGGTTGCCGCTGCAGCGCGCCCATCTGTCCCGGTTGCGGACCGAGGCCGAGGTGCCCGAGTGGGTGACCCGGATCGCCGGGTTCCGGCTGACCAGCGCGATCGTGTCGGAGGACATCACCGGTGACGGGCTGAGCGTCGTCCTGGACTACGACGACGAGCAGCATCCGCACACCGTGGTCGTCTTCATCGACAACAACCTCGGCGCGATCGTCAAGGACGTGTTCGTCGGCCCACCGGTGGACCGGGTGCTGGAGGCGTATCAGCGCGGTGGCCGGGTGACCATCCGGACGGTCCGGCCGCCGACCGCGGCCGGCATCATCCTGCAGGCGCTCGGCGAGACCAACGACTTCGACGATCCACCGGTGACCGAGGACTTCGAGTTCTTCTCCGGGCTGCTGGTGAACCGGCTGACCCAGTTGCCCGAGCGCCCCATTCGCCCACCGATCCGGCCATTGCTGTCACCGAAGCAGCGTGAGCAGCTGGTCGACGAGTTCCTCGAGTCGCAGTACGCCGTGGGCCTGCCCGACGACGCGGCCGACATCGTCCGGTTGTGGATCGACCACGCGGTGGACCACACCGTCGGCGGTCCGTTGCGGGTGAGCGCCGTACTGGTGGAGCTGTTCCTCGCGCACTGGCTGCCGCGGAAGGTCCTTGCTGACAGCACCTACTTCGAGGCCGTACCCCTGGTGGTCAAGGCGTGGCTGGAGTTCGCGGGGGAGCGGACCGCGCTGGCGCTGGACGCGATCGACGAAGCGGTCGATGCGGTGGACGTGTGGACCCCGGCGCTCGAGGCCGCGGCGATGATCGACCCGATCGGCTCCAAACCGGGTGAACGCGTCTTCCTCGACGACACCACCAACGACCTCGAGGACGCCTACCGAGCCTTGTCCGGCCTGGGCTCACCGCCACAACCGGACCTCCAGGGCCTGGACAAGTCGCAAGCGGCGACGTTGTCGGTCCTGGCCCCGCACGCCTGGCTGATGGCCGGCGAGACCCTCGGTACGACGTACGCCCCCGACGCCTTCGACATCGCCGAACGCCTGGTCCGTGACGCCCCCGACCTCCTCGCCAAAGCCCGCCTCTCCACCTGGCCCCGAGCCATTGTCTGGCTCCTCGCCCACCGTCACCGCCTGGTCGGCCCCGGCGAACCCCTGACCCCCTACGCCCTGGCCGCCGACCTCTCCTCCTCCCCGGCCACCCTCCGCAAAACCGCCAAACTCCTCACCGACACCCTCATCCTCCCCCGCTGACTGCGCAGTTGTGGGGCGGCGGAGAATGGGGGTATGCATGTGCGTGCGCCGGAGCTCAGGGGTCGTGGGTGGTTGAACACGGGTGGGCGGGAGTTGTCGCTCTCGGACTTCCGGGGACGGTTCCTACTCCTCGATTTCTGGACCTTCTGCTGCATCAACTGCCTGCATGTGCTGGACGAGTTGCGGCCGTTGGAGGAGAAGTACGGGGATGCGCTGGTGATTGTGGGGGTGCATTCGCCGAAGTTCGCGCATGAGGGGGAAGAGGCGGCGGTTCGGGCTGCGGTGGAGCGGTACGAGGTGGGGCATCCGGTGCTGGATGACCCCGAACTGGTGACCTGGCAGAACTACACCGCGCGGGCCTGGCCGACGCTCGTGCTGGTGGACCCGAACGGCTACATCGTCGCGCAGTACTCGGGTGAAGGGCACGCGCACGCGCTGGATGCTCAGCTGGCGGAGCTGATCGCCGAGCACGAGCAGGCCGGCACGTTGACGCGTGGCAAGTCGCCGTACGTCGCGCCGGAGCCGGCGCCAAGCGACCTCCGCTTCCCGGCGAAGGTGGTTGCTCTCGACAACGGGTTCCTGGTCGCCGACGCCGGGAACCACAGCATCGTCCAGCTCGCCGAGGACGCGACCACCGTGGTACGACGCTTCGGCACCGGCACCCGTGGATTCACCGACGGGGACCAGGCTGCCTTCTCCGAGCCGAACGGCCTCACCGTCCTTCCCGCAGATGTCGCAACCAAGCTCGGGTACGACGTCGTCGTCGCCGACACGGTGAACCACGCCCTGCGCGGGATCAACCTGGAGAGCGGCCAGGTCACCACCTTGGTCGGCACCGGCAAGCAATGGATGGACGGTGACGGCACCGACGTCCTGAGCTCGCCCTGGGATGTCGCCTGGTGGCAGGACAAGGTCTGGATCGCGATGGCCGGCGTCCATCAACTGTGGACGTACGACCCGTTCACCCGGACCACGGAAGTTGCCGCAGGCACCACGAACGAAGGTCTGAAGGACGGCGCGCTGAAGGAGGCCTGGTTCGCACAGACCAGTGGCCTGGCGGTCGACGGGGATCGTCTCTGGCTGGCCGACTCCGAGATCTCCGCGCTGCGCTGGATCGACACCGAGGTGCACACCGCTGTAGGCACCGGCCTGTTCGACTTCGGCCTGCGGGACGGCAAGGCGAGCGAGGCCTTGCTGCAGCACCCGCTCGGTGTGACGGTCCTCCCCGACGGTTCGATGGCAATTGCCGACACCTACAACGGCGCCGTACGACGCTACGACCCGAGCACCGACGTGGTCGACACGATGGCGACCGGACTCGCCGAACCCAGCGGTGCTGTTGTCGTAGGCAACGAACTGCTGGTGGTCGAGTCGGCCGCCCACCGGCTGACCCGCATCCCGCTGGGCGAGTCGGCGACCGCGGACGAGTTCAGTACCAGGACGCAGCGGCCGCCGATGGACATCGCGGCCGGCGAGATCACGCTCGAGGTCGTGTTCACGCCTCCGCCGGGACAGAAGCTGGACGATCGCTACGGCCCGTCGACGCGGCTGCTGGTGTCGTCGACGCCCGAGTCACTGCTGCGCGACGGTGCGGGCGACTCGACGGATCTCAGCCGGAAGCTGGTGATCGACGAACGGGTCGGAGACGGCGTGCTGCACGTCGCCGTACAGGCTGCTTCGTGTGATGACTCCGACGAAGTCGAGTTCCCTGCGTGCCACATGCACCGGCAGGACTGGGGCGTACCAATCCGCGTGACGCCGGAAGGCGCCACGCGGCTCGAGTTGGTGCTGTCCGGAGCGTCTACTCCTTGATGTCGCGGTTGTGCTCCTCGACCACCCGGTACTCCTCTTCGATCGCCGGGTCGATCGCATCGGTCTCGACCCGACGGCGCCGGTTGGTGATGTAGAAGGAGAGCACGATCCCGGCCAGTCCGGCGAGGATCAGGATGTAGCCGACGACGGTCAGGTCGACGGCCTCCCACGAGTCCCGGATCGCGAACGCCAGGATGGCCCCCACGACCATCAGAAAGATGCCCACACCGATGCTCATCCGAGCCTCCTCGTGAAGTCGCCTGACGGTTCGACGCTACTCCGCTTGGGCGACGTTATCCATCAACAGCGCCTGTCTGTTACGCCATGTGTACCCAGTGGTAAACCCGGGTGCTAGCGCGCCTGCAGCTCGACGTCTCCGCTGGTCGTGGTGGCATTGATGGTGTGGGTGCCGTTCGGGTCGTCGCCGAGCCGGTTGTCGACGTCGCCGCTGCGGGTCTCGGTGCTGACGTTCCAGCTGCCGGCCGGCGCCGTCACCTCGATATCGCTGCTGGTGCCTTTGGCCCGTACGTCGTTCGCCTCGGCCAACTCGAGTTCGAGGTCGCCGGAGGTGGTCTCGACGTTGACCGCTCCGCCCTTCAGCCCGGAGGCCTCGATGTCGCCCGAGGTCGCCGTCACGTCGAGCTTCCCGGTCAGGTCCTTGACGACCACGTCGCCCGAGGTGAGGTCGACCTTCACGTCGCCGGTGACGTCACTGATCTCGATCGTTCCGGACCGCGACGACGCGTCGACTCCACTGACCCCGGCGATCGAGATGTCGCCGCTGCCGTTCTCGCCGGTCACCTTGGTTCCGCGCGGAACGGTGACCACGAAGTCGGCACTGCACTGCCAGCCGCAGTCGCCGTCGAGCTTCAGCACACCGTCGTCGACCGAGTAGGCGTCGCCCTTCTTCCACAGCCAGAACGTGCGCTTCTCCTGGACCGTGGTCTTGTCGTCGCCGGAGACCTGGATGGTGACGTCGGCACTCTTGGCGGCCAGCTGGACCGTGGTGATCTTCTCGGTGATCTCGTGGTCGTCGGTGGCGTCGCGGTCCCCGAACTGCCAGAACGCCAGCCCCGCCCCCACCACCAGAAGAATTGCCCCGAGCTGCTTGCTCTCCGCCATCATCCGCCCCTTCTCGGCCCACCTTGTCGCTCGACAGTAGGCCGGGCAGCGGTAGCGCAGGATCCGGCAGAACCCCCGAGGCGCCCCTGAACCCCACCCCAGAGACGCCTGAGTCAGGACCGGTGGTCGCCCCGGGACACCGCGGCGGCGAGATCGTCGTCGAGGGTGCCGAAGAAGGTCCGGGCCCAGAGATCGTCGCCGTGCCAGTAGGGGCCGTCGTCGCCCGGCAGCGACGCCGGCGCCTTGCCGCGCTTGAGCGCCTGCCGGCACTCGGCACACAACGGCAGCGTCACCGTCGCCCCGTCGGCCTTCACCTGCGTCGGTCGCCCGGAAGACCTTCCGTGCAAGGGATTGAAGGCACACAACCTCGGTACGACGGGCAGCTTGCGATCAGCCGCCACCGCGACGGCAGCGTCGTACTCGCGCCGCGCCTTGTCCAGCAGCACCATCGCGCCGACCACGTCGACCAGGTCCTCCGACGCGTCGAGCACCTTGCCGGCGGCGTGATGTGCGTCGAGTGCGGCCTGTTGATGTCTCAGGGCCTCACCCTTGGCATCAGGCAACGCGGCCAACTCCGAGCCGAGCGTGGTCAGCTCCGCACTCGTCTCATGGGTCAGGCGACGGCGTCGCTCGGCCGCAACGCTCGCGGCCACATGTGGCGGGATGCTGAACGGCTTCTCCCGCCGCGGCCGGTCCTGGTGTCGCGAGCCAGGCCGACGCAGACCGATCACCAACCCGAGCCCCACCAGCGCGGCGATCCCCAGCCCGATCATCAGCGCGATCGTTCCTGCCGAGGACTCGTCCTCTTCTGATTCATCGGAGGAGGAAGACCTGGCCGGCCGGGACGTGGTGGGTCTGGTCGCGGGCAGCCCAGGCGCCGCCAGCAGTTCGTACATCCGGGCCAGCACCTCGGTCGGCCCGGCGTCGTACCCGGTGTCGTCGAGCGCCCGCGCCCGGACCGCGCGCAGTTTGTCCTCGGCCAGTTGCGGTAGGCCGTGTGCCTCGTACCAGGGGAACTGCCCGCCGCCGTCGACCACGACGTACAGGCCGGGCTTGCCGAGGGCATCGATGACCAGGGTGAGCACGTTCCGCTCCTTGCCCTGGAACGCGTCGCTCGGCGCCAGCGGCAGCACGATCGAGTAGACCGGGTACCCGAGTGCCGTCGCCTTGGCCCGGACATCGGCCCGCAGGTTCTCCGGCAAGGCCGACTTGTACGACGGATCGACGTACAACGGATCCTTGGCCAGCGCTGTCGCGATCTCCCGGGCGCGCTCGGCCGGAGTCTGCGCCTGAGCGGGTACGGCGGTCAGCGACACCAGCAGCGTCAACAGGGCCGTCAGGGCGAACCGGGCTTTCACTGCGTTCCTCCACGTCGTCGTCCGACCGCTCCCGCGACTCCGAGCACGATTCCGGCGAGCAGGGCGCCGCCGAGCAGTCCGAGGACGCCCCCGCCGACACCGTTGCCGATCGCCTTGCCGACGGTGAACCGCTCGGGTTCGGACGGCGATTCCGGATACGGCTGGGTAGGCTCGGTCCGCGCCGGTTTGGGGTCGTACCGATCGTCCACCTTGAGGTCCTCGAGGTAGTCGCTGAGCTGGCCGGACATCGACTGCCTCGCCTTCGCATACGAGCTGGACGGCGCCCAGGCTGCGATCTCGTGCTCCACGCCGTACGTCGTGTTGCCGTCCATCACGACGTACAGGCCGGGCGTTTCGTGGGCCGCAGCGAGCCAGCCGGCCAGCAGCGCCGTGTCGCCCTCCTCCTGGAACCACTCCCCGGCCGGTACGACGGCGACGAACACCGGGACCGGCGCGGCCTCGATCTCGCGCAACAGCTCGGCGGACTGGGTCGCGTCGACCAGCGACGTGTAGTCCGGGTCGACGTACAACGGCTGCGTCGCCCAGGCCGCGGTCGCGGCGGTCACCCGTGGATCCGACGGAACCGCGGCCAACGCCGTCCCAGGCACGAAGCAGATGGTTGCTAGGAGCAACAGCAGGACCCGCCTCATCGGACACCGTCCTGGAGTCGCGCCACCCGGTCAGGCAGGTCGTCGGAGAGCGCGCCGAATCCGGTCTCCACCATCACGCTGTCCTCGGGATCGAGGGTCCAGTAGGCGACATGCTCGCGACCGATCAGGCCGGACCGCTTCCACACCTGCAGCCCGTACGGCGTCGTGCCCTTGCCGAGGGTCCGCGCACACTGCCGGCAGGCGGGCACCTGGATGTCGTCCGCCCAGGTCACCGGCGTCGTCCCGGACCGGTGGGTCGGGTCGAAGAAGCACGGTCGCAGAACCTCTGCCCGACTCGCGCCACCCTCGGCCTGACGGGCAAGGACGAAGGCGCCCGTCAATGCCAGCAGGTCGTCCGGCTGGCCGTCCCGAAGCTTGCGGGCCGCGTCCAGCCGGCGGTTGGCGTCGTCCCGCCGATCGAGGAGCTCCACCGACTTCCCACGCCGCTTTTCCAAGCGGTCCAAAGCCGACTGCGCCCGCTCGATCCACTCGTCCGCGCGACCCCGCATGTCCGACTCCGGGATCGGAAGCTCACCCGCAGGTACTTCCGCCCGCCGGGAACCTCCACTCCGTCGCCGCAGTGAAAGCCAGAGCGTCAGCGCGAAACCGGCCAACGCGCCGATCGCCATGCCGATGAACACGGACCGGTCTTCCAGATCCGTGACCGACGGACCCCTCGGTTCGTCCTCCGGCTCCAGATCGGCGGCCGGGATCGCGGGCAGCGGACGACCGTCGTACGCCGTCGCAGCCTGCTGGATCGTTCGCACGATCTGTGGCTCCGGCCGGTCGTCGACGATGTCTCTGCGCCGCTCGTCGTCGCTCTGGACGCTGGTGAGATCCCGGCCCTTCAGCCCGCCCGGCCGGTACAGCTCCGCCATCCCGGTCCAGTACTCGTCGGAGACCACGGCCACCACGTACAGCCCCGGCTGCCCGACCCGAGCCTGCAACAGCGTGATCAGATCGCTCAGCTTCTCCCGCGTGTACGGCGTCCGCGGCACCAGCGCGACGTACACGGCGAAGTCGACGGTGCCGGCCTCGGTGCGGATCCGATCCAGGTCAGGGATCGGCCGCAGGCGCTCGTCGACGTAGATCTTGTCGGTCCGCCAGGCAGCAGCGATCCGGTCCGGGAGCTCCGGCGTCGCCGCCCGCGCGGGGAGGACCGGGAGGAGCGCCAGGACGGCAAGCGGAGCGGCGAGGCGGAGCAGGCGGGCAAACATCGCGCACAGCGTACGAGATGGCAAGGCCCTGGCTCGGACAGGGGAAGCCGAGCCAGGGTCTTGTGGTTGCCACGGGCAGAAACGTTCCTCCAGGGCGGTGGTTCCTCACCAGGGCAGATCGTGGGGCAGATCATCTGCCCCTCTTATGTCGAGCCGGAGGAGTCGGGAATCAGAACGCGGACTCCGGCAGGTCCATCACGTCCAGGTCGGTGAGCTCGGCCTTGACCCGCTCGGCCCGGACCGACGGCATCGTGGACCGGACGAACCACTGGGCCGCGGCGACCTTGCCGGTGTAGAAGTCCTGCTCGGCCGGGGACAGCTCGCCGCCGAGCTTGTTGAGCGCGACCTCGGCCTGCCGCAGCATCAGCCAGGAGCAGACCACGTCACCCAGCACGAACAGCAGCCGAGAGGTGTTCAGGCCGACCTTGTAGATGTTGCGCGGGTCGCCGTTCTCCGCCTGCGGGTTGCTCGCCATCAGCGCCTGGCCCATGACCGCCAGGATCTTCTGGGTGTCCTCGAGGCCCTTCGCCAGCAGCCCCCGCTCCTCCTTCAGCCGGCCGTTGCCCGCCTCGGAGGCGACGAAGCCCTGGATCTGCTCGGCCAGATGGCCCAGCGCCTTGCCCTGGTCCTTGATGATCTTGCGGAAGAACAGGTCCTGGCCCTGGATCGCGGTGGTGCCCTCGTACAGGGTGTCGATCTTGGCGTCCCGGACGTACTGCTCGATCGGGTAGTCCTGCAGGAAGCCGGAGCCGCCGAAGGTCTGCAGCGACTCGGTGCCGAGCAGCGTCCACGACTTCTCCGAGCCGTAGCCCTTGACCAGCGGGAGCAGCAGGTCGTTCACACCCTCGGCCAGTACGTCGTGCTCACCGGCGTACCGCGCCTGCTCGGCCCGGTCCTGGTACGTCGCGGTGAACAGGACCAGCGCCCGCAGCGCCTCGGCGTACGCCTTCTGAGTCAGCAGCGACCGGCGGACGTCGGGGTGGTGGGTGATCGTGACGCGCGGCGCGTCCTTGGCCGGCTGGGTCAGGTCTGCACCCTGGACCCGCTCCTTGGCGTACTCGAGCGCGTTCAGGTAGCCGGTGGACAGGGTCGCGATCGCCTTCGTCCCGACCATCATCCGCGCGTACTCGATCACCTGGAACATCTGCGCGATCCCGTCGTGCACCTCGCCGAGCAGCCAGCCCTTGGCCGGCGTCCCGTCGCCGAAGGTGATCTCGCAGGTGGTGGACACCTTGATGCCCATCTTCTTCTCGACGTTCGTGACGAAGGCGCCGTTGCGCTCACCGGTCAGCTCGCCGGTCTCCAGATCGAAGTCGTACTTCGGTACGACGAACAGGCTCAGGCCCTTCGTACCGGGACCGCCGACACCCTCGATGCCCTGCGGCCGGGCCAGCACCAGGTGGACGATGTTCTCGGTCATGTCGTGCTCGCCCGAGGTGATGAACCGCTTGACGCCCTCGATGTGCCAGCTGCCGTCCTCCTGCAGTGTGGCCTTGGTCCGGCCGGCGCCCACGTCGGAACCGGCGTCCGGCTCGGTCAGCACCATGGTGGCGCCCCAGCCGCGCTCGATGACGTGGTGCGCGATCTTCTGGTCCCGCTCGGTGCCGTTGCGCCAGAGCACGTGCGCGAAGTTGGGGCCGGCGGCGTACATGTGCACCGGCGGGTTGGCGCCCAGCACCAGCTCGGCGGCGGCCCAGCGCAGCGACGGCGGCGTCGGCTGACCGCCGAGCTCGGCCGGCAGCTCGAGCTTGAACCACTCGGCGTCCATGTAGGCGTGGTAGCTCTTCTTGAACGCCTCCGGCATCCGCACCTCGTGGGCCTCGGCGTCGAAGACCGGCGGGTTGCGGTCGGCCTCGGCGAACGACTCGGCCAGCTCGTGCTTGGCCAGGCGGTCGATCTCGGCCAGGACCTCACGGGCGGTGTCGACGTCCATGTCGGCGTACGGGCCCTGCCCGAGCACCTCGTCCCGGCCCAGGACCTCGAGCAGGTTGAACTCGATGTCCCGCAGATTCGACTTGTAGTGGCTCACAGGGTTCCCCTACCTCTTCGCAGCGTCGTACTCACGAGTAACTTGAGTATATACCCACGGGTAACGAAGACAAAGGGAGTTGTCCGTGACGTGATCCAGGAGACTGTCCGGGTGACGGTCAAGCTGATCTACGAAACGCACTCGACCACGCTCGACAACGAGCAGGGAATCGCGACCGGGTGGCTGCCCGGCGAACTCTCCGAGGCTGGGCGTCGGCAGGCGGCGGAGCTGGGTGCGCGGCGAGGGGAGGTCGACCTCGTGTTCAGCTCCGACCTGCGTCGAGCGGTGCAGACCGTCGAGGCCGCCGGCCTGACGGTGCCGCACTTCCAGGACTGGCGCCTGCGGGAGTGCAACTACGGCTCACTGAACGGGGCGCCCCGGGAAGCTCTCGAGCCGCGGCCGCAACGGGTGCACACACCGTTCCCCGGCGGGCAGAGCTACTGGGAGGTGATGGAACTGACCCGCTCGTTCCTCGAGGACCTCAAGCGCTGGCACAACGGCAAAGTGGTGCTCGTGGTCGCGCACTCCGCGAACCGCTGGTCCCTCGACCACCTCCTGGACAGCCGCGCGTCCCTCGAGGACCTGGTCGCCGCCCCGTTCGAGTGGCGACCAGGCTGGGTGTACGAGGTCTAGGGGGTGTAGACGGCGACGCTGCCGTACAGCTTGTTGGTGAAGGCGGAGATGTAGGTGGCCGTGTCCGCCGCGGTCAGGTTGTAGGTGAGGAAGACGCCGTACCCCTCGGTGACCGTGCGCTGGGCGAGGGTCGCGGCGGTGGACGAACTGGTCGCGGTGTACGACACGGCGGCCGGCGAGAGGCGGGCCTTGTCGCTCGGGCCGCTCGGTACGGCCCAGGTGCCGTAGTACGGGTTCCAGGCGTAGTCGAAGGTGTTCGCGATGCTCACACCGTTGTAGGTCAGGCGATCCGAGGCCGGGCCGATGTCGTACAGCGTGATGAGCTTGTTCGGCAGCTTCTCGCGCAGCGCCGAGACGAGGTAGACGAACGAACTGTCGTTCGGCTGGCCGGTGCCGTTGTTGCCGTACTCGGCGTACTCGTCGTCGAAGTCGATGCCGTCGAGTCCGTACGTCGTCACTGCGTCGGCCAACTGCTGGGCGAACGCGTCGGCGGCCTGCTGGGACGGGAAGTTCGCGAAACCGGCGCCCTGGTGGTTGCCGAGGATCGACAGCAGGACCTTGATGCCCTTCTGCTGCAGCGGCCGGACCTCGGTGGCCACGTTGTCGAGCACGTTCTGGACGTTCTCGTTGAAGTGCAGGTAGGCGTTCGTGCCGTCGTAGTTGATGTTGGCCGCGAAGATGACCGCGATGTCGAACACCTGCGCGCCGCCATTGGCCAGCGTGTACTTGGCCGCGTTCGTCATGCTCTCGTTGTTGACCTCGACGTAGACCACCGAGATCGGTCCGATCTTCGCGCGCGGGCGGCGTTTCGCGGCTGCTGTGGCGGGCAGCGCGGCACCGGTGCCGGCCACCACGGTCGTCGCCGTGATGGCCGACAGCAGGGTTCTTCTGCGAATGGGTTCAGGGCTCATCGATCAACTCCAGGTCTGCTGGGCGGGGCAAACACACCGGAACTAAACCGGTATAGCAGCCCTGATCTTCGACGGCCTGGGACCCTGTGTCAAGAAGCTGTCAGCGCAGGGTGACGATCTCCTCCTTGCCGCCGGCCTCGACCTTCACCTCCGCCTTCGGGCCGGCCGGGACCAGGAGTGCGTCCGGTCGCGCCGGGCTCCACGCGCCGCCGTCGTACCGGTAGGAGAGCTTGGCGTCCCGGCGGGCCACCGCCCAGCCCTGGCCGGCCGTGAGCTTGATCAATACCGGCAGTACGGCGTTCCGATCGGGGATGCCACCGGGGACGATGGTGGCCTTGCCGGACTTCGGTTTGAGCACGGCGTAGACCCGGGTCGGGTCGTTGTCGAGTTGCTGCTCGCCGAGGTACACCGCGGTCCCGTTCGACGTCACGCCGTACCCGCTCCAGATCGAGAATCCGCGGGAATAGGTGTTCTTGTCGGTCACCGCGTCGAGGGCGGTGTCGAACACGTCGGGCGCGGTGTCGCGCAGCCTCTGCGCGTTTTCGGTCATCGGCCAGAGCGCCCGGTCGGGGAAGTCGGTCCACAGCCGCCGGTCGCCGGCCTGTTCGGGTGGCGAGGCCTCGATGCCTCCGTTCGCGATCCACTGGTCGGAGAACGCCTTGGCCGGGAGCGGGCTGATGCTGAGGTCCGGAAGGTCGATGTCCCGCGGAAGCTCCACCACGGCGACGCCGTCCTTGAACTGCAGTGGGGTGTAGACGCGGCCGCTGCCGCCCTGCTCGTCGTAGGTCCGGCCCACTGACCAGCCGGTCTTCTTGCCGATGTCCAGGACGACGAGCGCTTTGGTCTCGCCCTTCGAGGCGACGATTCCGGTGACCAGGCCGACACCGGGCGCCGGATAGCTGTCGGCCAGTACGCCGGGCTTGCCGTCCTTGCCATCGACAACGAAGCCGATGAGGGTGTGCACCCCTTCACGGTCGAGCTGGATGTTGTCGTGGTGCCGCAGGTCGGAGTACTGCCCGACAAGCGCGACCCGGCCGCCGGGGGTGCGGCCGGCCCAGTAGACCTTCGGTTCGCCGCGCAGGTGGTCGAAGATGCCACGGTCGTGGTTCGCGGACTTGCGGTGCGTGGTCCGCCAGGCGGTCAGGACCTGGGCGAGGTAGGTGGAGTCGCCAGCCAGGTCTCCCCGGGTCCCGCCCGCCATCAGGAAGCCGTACGGGTCGTTGTCGATCGGAGTCGCCGCGGCCGGGTTGTCGTTGAAGCGGTCGAGCAGGGTCGGCGCTGCGACCGCTGCTCCGCTGACGGCGGCCACTGCGAGCGTGCCGGCGGACAGGGAGAGGAAGCGGCGCCGGCTGAGCCGGCGGGCACCTCCGAGGCGGGCGCGGTCGAGCAGATCCGACGGCGCTTCGATGTCGTCGACGCTGGCGCTCAGCCGGTTCTTGAGGTCGGTCTCGGTCATCGCAGTCCTTCCAGAAAGGCGGGTTCGGTGATCAGGCGGAGCCGGTCAAGGGCGCGGGAGGTCTGACTCTTCACCGTGCCGAGCGAGCAGCCGAGGGCCTCGGCGGTCTGGGCTTCGGTGAGGTCCTCGTAGTACCGGAGGACGACGACCGCGCGCTGCCGCGGTGGGAGCTCCTGGAGCGCGGTCAGCAGTTCATCGCGGACGGCGTAACCCTCGGTGCCGTCCGGAGTGGCCGGGTCGTGGCGGTCGGCCAGGGCGACCTCGGGTTTGCGTCCCTTGCTGCGCCAGCGGTTGGCGGCCAGGTTGGCAAGGGTCTTGCGGGCGTAGGCCTCGGGCGCGCTGTGGATCCGCCGCCAGCGCACGTACACCCGCTCGTACATCTCCTGGACGAGGTCCTCGGCCGCGGCCCGGTCGCCGGTGAGCAGTACGGCGGTCCGCAGCAGCCGGGTCGAGCTGCCACGGACGAAGTCGTCGAAATCGTCACCGCGGGTGACCATCCACCCCTCCTCGGTCAGTTGGTCTGGTAGCAGGTAGACACCGGCGGTGTCCGGAAGGTTGCATCCCTGGGTCGCGGCAGGTGTGATCGCATTGCTGACGTTGCGTGGTGACGACTATCGACGGGAGTTGCGGGACTGATATGCGAGTCATCGGCCTGATGTCCGGGACGTCGTACGACGCCATCGACGCCGCCGCGGCGGACCTGCGGCTCCACGGCGACAAACTGGTGCTGACACCGCTGGGGATGCTGAGCCAGCCGTATCCGGCTGAGCTGCGCTCCTCGATTGCCGGGTCGTTGCCGCCAGCAAGTACGTCGATGGAGCAGGTGTGCCGGCTGGACACCGGGATCGGGCAGGCGTTCGCCGAGGTGGCGCGGCAGGCGGTCGAGCAGCTGTGCGGTGGGTACGCCGACCTGATCGTGTCGCACGGTCAGACGGTGTTCCACTGGGTCGACGGCGGTGCCGTCCGGGGGACATTGCAGCTCGGGCAGCCGGCGTGGATCGCGGAGGCGACCGGGACGACCGTGGTGTCGGACCTGCGGGCTCGCGACGTCGCGGCCGGTGGGCAGGGTGCGCCACTGGTGAGCATCATCGACGTGCTCTGGTTGCGCGGGCGGCCCGGCGTACCGATCGCGCTGAACCTCGGTGGGATCGCGAACATCACCGTCGTGCACGGCGAGCCGGTCGCGTTCGACACCGGGCCGGCGAACGCGCTGATCGACGCGGTGGTGAGCGAGCTGACCGGCCGGGCGTTCGACGCGGACGGAGCGATGGCCGGGCGCGGACAGGTGCACGGGGAGTTGCTCGAGCGGTTGCTGGCGGAGCCGTACTACGGCCGGTCGGCGCCGAAGAGCACGGGCAAGGAGCTGTTCAACCTCGCCTACCTCGCCCGGGCGCTCGAGGGCCTGTCGGAGATCCCCGCCGACGACCTGGTGGCGACGGTGACGGCCCTGACCGCCCGGACCGTTGCCGATGCGGTACGGCGGTATGGCGGGACCGAGGTGATCGCGTCCGGTGGGGGCATTCGCAATCCGGTGCTGATGCATCAGTTGGCGTCGGAGCTCGGCACGGTGCCGTTGCGCAGTACTGACGAACTGGGGTTGCCGTCGGCGGCCAAGGAGGCGTACGCGTTCGCCGTACTCGGGTTTCTGACCGTGAACGGGCTCGGCGGGACGGTGCCGAGTTGCACGGGTGCGCGGCACGCGAGTGTGCTCGGGTCGATCACCCCCGGGGCTGCCGGGTTGCCGGTTGTCGGGGGCGACGCGCGACCTCCTGTGAGTCTCTCGATCGAGTGACCGACACTGTTCTCTGTGACGAGGCTCTTCGTGGTGACGGGTGCGCCCGGTTCCGGGAAGTCGACGGTCGTACCGGAACTGGTGCGGCTCAATCCGGGGAACATGGTCGTGATGGACATGGACGAGTTGCTGGACGATCACGGACGGTTGCTCGGGATCAGCATCGCGAGTCCGACCGCGGCGCCGATCTGGCCGGCGTACAACGCGCTGTGGTTACGGATCACCGAGCTGATCCGGCGGTCCGGGATCCCGGTCCTGCTGCTCTCGCCGCTGCTGCCGACGGAGTTGCCCGAGGGACGGTGGCTGCATCTGGACTGCCCGGACGCGGTCCGGCGGAAGCGGCTGGCCAGGCGGGGGTGGCCGGAATCGCAGATCGAGGAGGCGCTCGCGGATGCCGCCGAGATCCGCAAGCTCGTACCCCGCTCGGTGCGCGGCGACGTCTCGCCGGAGCGCTCTGCCAAGAGCATCCTGGACTGGATCCGCGGCGAGCGGCTGGGCAAGACCCTCAGCCTGTGGGGCCGGTTGCGGAGTTGACCTTCGAGTTGGTTCAGGGCTGAGGGTCGGGGCATGACTTCTTCACGGCTGACGATCAGCGAGTTCGCCCGGCTGGTGGGCCTGGCGCCGAGTGCGTTGCGCTTCTACGACGACTGCGGCGTACTCCCGCCGGCCTCGGTCGACGAGACCAACGGCTACCGGTACTACGTCCCGTCGCAGGAACGCCGAGCACGGTTGCTGAGGGACCTCCGCGAGATCGACCTCCCACTCGCGGAGGTGCGCGTCGCTCTCGACGCGGAGCCGGCCGACCTCGCGGCCGTCGTACGTGCTCACCTGCGCACAGTCGAGGCGAAGACCGCCGCTGCCCGAGCAGCCGCCGACCACCTCCTCACGCAACTGTCGGCCGATCGGACCGTGGTCGTTCTGGGCGGTCCAGAGTTCGCCAGCGCCATCCGCCAGGTCACCCCGGCCGCTGCCGCGGAGTCCGGAGAGCTTCCGGTGCTGGAGTGCGTGCTGATCGAGCTCGGCTCGGACGAGGTGACGTTTGTGGCGACCGACCGCTACCGGTTGTCGATGCGCACGGTGCAGCCGGTCGAGTTCAGCGGGGCGGCGGCGCGGTTGCTGGTGCCGGCGTCCGAGCTGAGCGGGTTGAGCCGGTGGGTTGCCGCGGGTGACGCGGTGCGGATCGAGGCCGGACCGGGTACGGCGGTGATCGTGCGGGACGGGGAAGAGCGCGATCTCCCCCTGGTTTCGGGGGACTATCCGGCGTACCAGGTGATTCTGGAAGGGCTGACACCGCCGGGGTGCCGGGTGGTGGTGGACCGGGCGGCGCTGCGGGCGGCGCTGGAGGGCCGTGAGGTCGTTGCCTTTGACATCGACTCGGGGGAGTTGCGCATCGACGGCGACGTGAAGCTGGAAGCGATCGGTTCGGGTTCGACCAAGATCGGGTTCACTGCATCGCTCCTGGCCGCCGCCTTGGACGCCAGCGTCGGCCCAGACGTCCTCCTCGAGATCTGCGCGTCCGACCGCCCGGTCGTCGTACGGTCCGCCGACCAAGGCACCTTCACCACCCTGGTCATGCCCGTTCGCCTGGACAGCTGAGGGCAGCCCAATTTCGGCTATTGACAACATGTTGTCGAGATGACAGCATGTTGTCTATGACCAAGACAGCTTATGTGGGTGTGTACGAGACGTGGGCGGACTGGGAGATCGGGCATCTGCTGGTCGAGCTGCGGACCGGGCGGTTCACCGGTGAGCAGTGGAACATCGTGACGGTCGCCGAGTCGGCCGAGCCGGTGACGACGATGGGTGGGTTGCGGGTCGTTCCGGACATGGTGCTGGCCGACGTCGAGCCGGAGAACGGCGACCTGCTGGTGCTGGCCGGGTCGGCGCTGTGGGACGAAGCTCAAGGCGAAGCGTTCACCAAGGTGGCGCAGCGGTTCCTCGAGGCAGGAAAGCCGGTCGCCGCCATCTGCGGCGCGACAGCGGGGCTTGCGAGGGCTGGTCTGCTCGACGACCGCAAGCACACCAGTGCGGTGAAGGAGTACCTGCTGGCCACCGGCTACCAGGGCGGCGACAACTACGTGGACGAGCGTGCGGTGATCGACGGCGACCTGATCACGGCCGGCCCGGATTCACCGGTGCAGTTCGCGCGGGCGACGCTCGAGCGGCTCGGCCTCGCGTCGGACGAGAAGTTGGACGCGTACGAGGCGGTGTTCCACCGCGCCGACCCGTCCGCCTACCCGGCGCTCGTCGGCTGATGACTGTTCCACCGCGCAAGGACTGGCCGAGGCCGGACCCGCTGCCGGAAGGTGGTGTGCTGGTGACCGATGTCATCCTCGCCACGTTCCGGCTGAACGCCAGGCTGATGGAGGCCGCCCAGGATCTCGCCGCTCACGGCGGGCTGACCGCCGCGTGGTGGCAGGTCCTCGGCGGCGTCCTGGACGAGCCGCGGTCGGTCGCCGACGTCGGCCGGATCATGGGTGTCAGCCGGCAGGGCGTGCAGCGGATCGCCGACCTGCTGGTCGAGCGCGGCCTGGCCGAGTACCGGCCGAACCCGGCCCACCGCCGCGCCAAACTGCTCGCCTGTACCGAGGCCGGCTACTGGGCGATCCGGCAGATCTCCGTCGCTCAGCACCCGTTCGCCGACAAGCTGAGCGCGAACATCGACCTCGACGAGCTGCGGACGACGCTCGCCACCATGCAGACCCTGATCACCAGGCTGGAAGAAGCTTGACCGTCAGGCTCCGCCCATAAGTGTGGTGAGTGGTGAACGTCAGCCGCGTCCCGGTCACGGTCCGCACCACCTGTACGCCGGGATCCGCCGAAACCGGCCGCAGGTACTGCGCCCACAGGTTGACCGTGATCGTGTCGCGTGTCGTGGTCGGGTCGGCCGCGGAGACCGTGATCGTGCGGTCCTTGTGCCGTTGCAGCAGCACCGACGCCGGCCCATCGATGGTCAAACCGGGCAGGTTGTGCTTACCGGGCCCGAAGCTGTTGGCACCGGTCAACCCGAGTCCGAGGTGGTGGATCGCCTGCAACCGCGGAGTGTTCGAGAGCACCGCGACCCGCCCGTGCTCATACGACCTGAGCCCGGATTCTGTTGCATTAGGCACCAATGCGTAGGCGAGAGACTGCTTGGACCCGGCCGGCTGTGCGACGGTCAACCCGAAGACCTGCTTGGTCACCGCGGTGTCCGGGTTCGCCGTCCGCACCACCCGGCGGCTCCGCGTCACCTGCTGCAGATCCACCGACACCTGATTCGGCTGCAGGAAGTAGTACCCGAGTGACACTCCGCCGTTCGCGTACCGCAGCCACCGCGGGTCCGTCGTACCCGTGCCGCTCCAGGCGCCGCCATCCCGTCGTACGCCGGTGATCGAAATGGCATCACCCGGCGCTGCGATCCGGGTGTCGATCGTCGTCGTCACCGCGCGAGTGTCGTCACCGACGCCGGCAGCCAGGACGACGATCTCGTCGTCGAGCAGGAACCACGATTTGGTCGCCTCCGCGTTGCGGTAGACGACGAAATCGTCGGGCAGGATGTCGCGCGACGCGTAGGCGAAGTCACTCGACTGGACCCAACCGACCGCGCCGTACGCACCGAGCGTGGCGCCGCCGGAATGCGTGTTGGTCCCGGTCGGGAAGTAGACGTAGGTGTTCTGCGACTCACTCGAGGACGTGAAGTTCAGCGGGTGATCCGGGTTGTCGTAGTACGGCGTCCCGTACAGCTCCGGGATCGTCTTGCGGACCTCCACCGGCGCGGTGACGCCGCCCAGCGCGTACGGCGACACGGTCGTGAAGTAGTCGACGCCGTACGACAGGGTCTGGTCCTGGCCGGCCAGGTAGAGGTAGTGCGCGCCGTCGCCCTGGAACCAGGGGAGCAGGTTCTCGCCGCTCATGTACTCGTACTTGCTGATCCGGTCCGAGTTGCGGGCCAGCGCGAACGCGAACCCCGGCCGCCGGTGCACGGTGCGGTCCATCGCGTTGAACGCGGTCGTGCTCGCGGCCGGGTTGAGGTCGGCCGGCACGATCGTGGGATCGGCCTTGATATCGGCGAACCGGGCGATGCTGACCGGGGAGACGAAGCTGTTCGGGTTGATCGTCGGTTGGGCGGTGAACTTCGCGAACGACTTGAGCCGCGCCGCGTCGTCGCCGGTCGCGTAGTCGGCCAGGTCGACGATCGCCTCCACCACGACCGCCACGTCGGCGTACCCGGTGGCGGTCCGGGAGACTGCCCGGCCCTTGACGATCTCCATCATCCAGCCCTCGAAGATCAGCGGCGCGAACCCGTGCTCGACCCAGCCCTGGACCACGCCGACGAGGTCGTCGCTCTGCGCGTACTCCGTCCCGGCGAGCACCTTGATGGTCTGGACGACCCGGCTGAGCAGGCCCTTTCCGTAGGAGCCCGTGTACGCGACGGACGAGTGCTGGATGAACGAGCCGTCGGCGTAGTACCCGTCGGTGACCCCGTGCTGGAGGTTGTACGGGTCGATCGTCGCGAACACGGTGAACTGGTCCTGCAGCGCCTTGCGGATCCGCGCGTCGTCACCCATCAACGCACCCTGCAGGACCCGGTTGGCGGTGATGTCGACGAGGTTGGCGCCGGTGTGGAAGCGCGAGTCCAGGTCGACGTCGCCGTCCTTGCCGTTGCGCAGGTAAGCGTCCATCGAGGGGACGTACTGCGCCACGAGCGCGGCGGGCGCGTCGAGTAGAGCGAGCGTCTTCGACACGTGGGTCGAGATACCGATCTCCCAGTTGAACCAGTTGCCGTAGTACCCCTTCGACTGGTCGCCGTAGTAGTTCTCGTGCAGCCAGACGAGCTTCTCGGCGACCCGGGCGCGGACCTGCTCGTTGCCCTGCAGGTCGGAGGCCGGGCCGGGACGCTTGGTCGCCAGCGCGATCTCGTAGAGGTGCTGGTACGACGCGTTGAGGTTCGGATCGCTGGTGCCGAGGGGGAGCCCGGCGAAGAGCTCACCCGCTCCGGCTCGGTCCATCGCGGTGAGCCAGGTCCGGGCGGTCGCGTCGAGGGCGGCGATCTTGGCGGCGACGTCGGGCCGGGCGTTGGACTCCGGCGTACCGGCGTAGATCGCGACCGCGTTGGCGAGCAACTGGCTCGCGTCGGCGGTCACGGAAGCAATCGTCCCGCGCGTGGCGCGGGCGGCCGGGGCCGGGTTGACCGCGGTCAACAATGCGGTGGCGGGCACGAACGACAGCAGGCGGCGGCGGGTGATGTGCACTGATACTCCCAGGCGGATGGGAAAAACCTCACCCCGAGAGTCAATCAGCCGGAACTATCCTTCAGCAACCGTTTGCCGCTGACCAATCAGGAAGATTGCCGGGATCGCGACCCCGTGGGCGCTGGTTGTTAGGAGCCGCCGGCTCCCACTAGCTGGCCGTCGATCGACAGGACGCGGATGGTGCCGCCGGTGGCCTTGGTCGGGATGACCAGGGCGGCCTGGTACAGGTAGTCCTGGTGCAGGGTCTGGGTGTACTTGACCATGCTGCTGAACGCGGTCGCCTCGCCGCTGGTCCAGTAGGCGTTCGAGCCCGGCTCGACCCGCTGCAGGTACTGCTCGGTGAGGGTGACGAAGACCAGCGCCTCGCCGGTGGAGGTGATGAACGTGAGCGGCTCGCCGGACGGCGCGAACTTGTCGGAGACGCTCGCGATGTACGTCTCCTTGGTGTCCGCGACCTTCGCCTTGGCCCGCCGCTCGAGCAGAGTCGTCGTACCCGGGGATGGGACGAACAGCTTGGCATTGGCCGATGTCGCGCCCTCCGTCAGGTACGCCGCCAGGTTGGTTGCGGCCGACGACGGCAGGCTGTAGAGCGAGTCCAGGTCCGCCTGGTCCGGCGTTCGCAGACCCTCCATCGACGGGAGCTTGACCGACTTCAGTGGGTAGACCGTGTTCGTCAGCAGCCACGGCGTACCGGCGCTCTGCCGCTGCCAGACGCCGAGCTGGCGGCTGCCGGGATCGGTCGAGAGGCCGGAGCTGACCACGAACCGCATCGGGTACGACCCGAACTCCGGAGCGCCGATCTGCGGCTCGGTGAAGGTGAACGGCTTGCTCTTGTCCTTGCCGGCCGCGTCGAGTTTGCGGCCGATCAGGTAGCCGGCCCGGGTCTGGGTCAGCGTCGGGTTCGCCTCGATGGTCTCGGCCACCTTGGCGTCGCGGGCCTGGTTCGCCTGGTTGTTGAGCTGGTTGTACCGCTGGACCACGGCCTGTGCGTCGGCGAGGGTGACGGCCGGCCGGGTCTCCGGCGCGGCCTCGCTGTTCTTGGCCGGCAGCAGTCCGCAACTCGTTGTCGTGAGCAACAAAGCGCCGCTGGCCAGGAGGGCCGCGGTCTTCCGCACGGCTTCGTCGCTCCGCTCGAACTCCGGCGACTCCTCGAGGCTCACAGTCTCCGGCTCGACCACGCGCAGCCGCACGGGCTCCGGGTCCACCGCGTCCTCGGCGTACGTCGTCTCGTCGTAGCCGGGCTCCTCGTCGTCGGCGACCGCGCCGACCGCGATCAGGAAGGCCGGGGACTTCGCCTTCGCCACCGCGACGGGTGACATCAGCATCGGCGCCGTGGTGATCGATTCCCGCTGCTCGGTGGGCTTGATCGCCGGCGCCCGGTAGGCAGGGGCAGCCTCCGCCGCAGCCGGAGCGAACGGACTCGGGCCGGCGAAACCAGGAGTAATCGCAGCCTGAATGGCGGGGACTGGGGTGATGCGGGTGGGTGCGGCGGCCGGAGCTGTGGCGGAGCGGCGGCGGAAGGTCAGCATCAGGCCGAAGGTGAGCGCCAGGATGCCGGCGCCCAGCACCAGCAGGCAGATCCCGAACGCGCGGTCGACCTCGACGCCGAACCGTACGTCGGCGCCGACGGCCGGCGTCCCGTCCGCGTTCATCACGACCACGTCGTACCGGCCGTCCTGGATCGGCCAGGCGACCGACTGTCGGCCGGACCCGCCGGCCTGCGCGACCCACCAGTCGAGCTCGCCGGGCGGCGTCAGGTTGGCGCTGCGACCACGCATCTCCTGCGTGCCGTACGTCGCCGGCGGGTCGAACCGGATCAGCCGGGTGTGCGCCGTGCCGGACAGGTAGTTCGCGACGTCCAGGTCCTGCCCGACGCCGACGAAGACCGGTCTGTCGCCGGACGCGGTCACGTGCAGGGTCGGTCCGTGCCGGTCGAGCAGGTCGGGCGCGGTGATGATGGCCAGGCCCTGGCTGGTGAACTGGCGGCTGCCGGTAGTGATGGTGTTGTCCGGGCCGACCAGCCAGAAGGCGGCGACTGCTCCGGCGAGCGTGACCACCAGGCCGGCCAGAGTCAGCAACAGGCCCAGGGCGGTGCGGGCGAAACGCATGAAGAGCTCCCGTTGTACGACGAGCCCGGGCCGCGGCGGGTGGACCGGGCAACGGGCTCCCCGCAGCGGGCCAATGTTGCGCCCCGTAGTTCACCCGTTGCCGTGAATAACTGAGCGAACAAGGATCTGTTACTGTCTGCGAGTTAACGAATGGCCGTTCATAAACTCGGAGGTGGCCTCGGTGGCCCGGCCGCGACTGGTCAGCGACGACGCGATCCTGGACGCGACCAGGCAGGTTCTGGCCGAGTTGGGGCCCACGAAACTGACCCTGGCCGCGGTCGGCGCGCGGGTCGGGCTGGCTCCGCCGACGCTGATGCAGCGCTTCGGCAACAAGCGCGGTCTGCTGCTGGCGTCGGCGGCCAGATCGCCGCTGATGGTGCTCCGGGCGGTCGAGGAGGCCGAGGCGCGGAATACCTCGCCGCTGGCGACCTTGCGGGACTTCGCGTTGTCGGCGGTTGCCCACATCAAGCACCGCCAGGAGCTCGGCAACGGTCTCGGCTTCGTCCAGCTCGACGTGGCCGATGCCGAGTTCCGCCAGCATGCGCTGGCGCACTCCGCCGCCATCGTCGACAGCTGCGCCCGGCTCTACCGGGCGGCCCAGGAAGCGGGCGAGCTGCGGCCGCACGCCGACGTACCGGCGCTCGCCCGGCACACCCTGGTCTGTTTCAACGGCGCCCTCCAAGTCTGGGCCGTGAACGGCTGGGGCTCCCTCACCGAGTTCCTGACCGAGCAGCTCGACCTGGTGATCGCGCCCTACCTGGCTCAGGAGTGACGGTGTTCCAAGGTGCTTGAGGCAACTACCTGACGATCGTCAGGGGTGGGGCTGGACTTTGGGTCAGTGTGCCGTGCTTGTGGTCGCTCCTAGTGTTGGGGAAATGACATCGAGGTACGACGGAGTCCGTCGGGTACTGGGGTCGATCGGCGTACTGGTCGCGGGAGCGGTCGTCGTTCTGCTGCTTTACCCGGGTGGACTGGGCACGACCGTGCCGGTGCGCGTGACGAGCGGTGAGTCGGCGTCGGTGTTCCGGGTGCTGAACGAGGCGGTGGCTGATGCGCCGTCCTGGGTGGAGTCGTTGGTCGACCTCGCGGGGGACGGGCTGCTGCTTGTGTTGGGTCTGCTGCTGGTCTGGACGGCTCTGCGTTATCGCGATGCCCGGACTCTGGCCGGCGTACTGCTGACTGGTGTCGGGACTGTGGTCGCCTATGGCATGAGTGAGGCGCTGAAGTTAGTGGTCGACGAGGACCGTCCCTGCCGCGTGGTGTCCGGGGCCGAGGTGATCGCGCACTGTCCGGCGATAGGCGACTGGTCCTTCCCCAGTAACCACGCCACGCTCGCGGCCGGTCTCGCTGTCGGCATCGCGTTGATGCGCCCTCGGCTGGCCGTGGTTGCGTTGCCGCTGGCGGCCGCGGTGGCGTTGGCGCGGATAGCGGCCGGCGTTCACTACCCGCATGACGTCGTCGCCGGTGCTGCTCTCGGCGCGACCCTTGTCGCCGCGATGCTGCTGATCGCCAACCCGCTCCTGACGAGAGCGGTTGACTTCCTGGTCAGACGTCGCAGGATCGATGAGATGAAGCAGTCGGCAATGGCTGAGGGTGTGAACGACCGCACGGTCACAGCCGTCTGAACCTTGCCTGGGTCAACCGTTTGATCGAGCCGAAAACCCGGCTTGTCGGAAGAAGGGTGTCTAGGCAACCAAATCGAAAGCCCAGGCCGTCCGGCCTGGGCTCAGTCATGTCCTGACATATGGAGCGGGTGACGGGAATCGAACCCGCACTGTCAGCTTGGGAAGCTGATGTTCTGCCATTGAACTACACCCGCAGTGCCTGGCGGTGGGACCAGCAGGCGGAGAAGAGCATAGCCGATGGGTGGGGCCCGAGCCACGGCGGGTTCGGCGCGCCGCGGCCGATCGCGCCGATCTCTCGACCTTGTGCACCAATTGAGTACGCCGGCGCCCGCCGGACGGACGACAGTGCACCCAGTGGACTGATGCCGGATGCATCGAAAAGGGGGTGTGGGGCGGTTTGCGAGGGGGGTTCTTGGGCAGTTTTCCACAAAGGGCACGCTGAGGACTGGAGTGGTCCGGCATCTTCTGGCAGATTAGAACGCGTTGCCGGGGGCAACATTTGAACGCAACGTGAGGATGCGGTCCTCGCCGGGACCGGACAAGATGGTTGCGGGGCAACTGGATGAAGGGGTGAATGGTGGCAACAGACACGAGTGACGCGTTGGACAACCTGGAGAAGGAGCTCGTCACGTTGGCGCGCCGGCTGCGCGGTCTGCAGCGGACGCTGTCCGACGAGGCACATCCGGATCTGGAGCCGGCGCAGTACGCGTTGCTGAACCACGTCGAGGAACTGGCGCCGGTGCGGATGGCCGACCTGGTGGCAGCTCTCGAGGTGGACAAGGGTCCGGTCAGCCGGGCCTGCGCGCGGCTGGAGGAAGAGGGTCTGCTGAAGCGTGCGGCCGACAAGTCGGACGCCCGGGCGACCCTGCTGACGCTGACCGCGGCGGGCAAGCGCAAGCTTGCGGCAGCCCGGAAGAAGCGGCACAAGGTGATCGAGGACCTGCTCAAGGACTGGTCGCCGGCGCAGGTGAAGACCTTCGCCACCCAGGTGTCGCGCTTCAACAAGCTGTCCGACTGACGTTCGTTGCCTCAGGCCCCGAGTTGGCCGGTGCGCCGCAACGGCGCCGGACGATCATCGGGGTACGACGGCCGAAAACAGCTGGACGCAACTCGGGGAAGCCCGGGGACGTGGTCTCGCCGGAGAGCTGAGGGCTCCGGACGATCGGTCGCCGGGCACCGGGATCCCGATCCGGCCCCGAAACTGGGCGGAGACGCGGCACGCTGCTAACGTGCGTTCGTGCTGCTCTCCGACCGTGACATCTTGGCCGAGCTCGACGCGAAGCGGGTCCAGCTGGATCCGTTCGATGCTGCGATGGTGCAGCCGTCGAGTGTCGACGTACGGCTGGATCGGTTCTTCCGGGTGTTCGAGAACCACAAATACCCGCACATCGACCCGGCCGAGGAACAGCCCGACCTGACCCGGATGGTCGAACCGGAGGGTGACGAGCCGTTCATCCTGCACCCGGGTGAGTTCGTGCTCGGGTCGACGTACGAGATGGTGACGCTGCCCGACGACGTGGCCGCGCGGCTGGAGGGCAAGTCCTCGCTGGGCCGGCTCGGGTTGCTCACCCACTCCACCGCGGGGTTCATCGACCCCGGGTTCTCCGGGCACGTGACGCTGGAGCTGTCCAACGTCGCCACGTTGCCGATCAAGCTCTGGCCCGGGATGAAGATCGGCCAACTGTGCTTCTTCCGGCTGTCCTCGCCGGCCGAGCACCCGTACGGCTCAGCGAAGTACGGTTCCCGCTACCAGGGTCAGCGCGGCCCGACGCCGTCCCGCTCGTACAAGAACTTCCACCGCACCGACGTCTAGCGTTGGTGTGATCAGGCGGTCGGGGTCAGGGCGATCAGGATCGTGTAGAAGCTGCTGCCCATGGTGCTCTGCAGGTAGGTGCCGCCGTACTGGGTCACCGCGACCGGCGATTTCATCTTGCCGTTGAACAGCGACATGTCCGAACCGTTCGCGCTGCCCGGGTCAGCACCCTGCGGCGTCGAGCCTGCGGACGGGGACGAACCTTCAGATGGGGACGAACCCTCGGTCGGAGTCGAGCCGTCGGACGGCGTCGAGCCCTCGGTGGGGGTGGCGCTGTCCGACGGGCCCTTCACGTCGTTGCCGGTGGCGGCGTCCATCAGGACCGGCTGGACCTCGGCCTGCGCATAGATCATGCCGTGGAAGGCCGCGGTGACCTCCGGGATGATCCGGCTCGCCGATTCCTTGGTGTAGCCCCAGGTCTTCTTACCGGTCGAGTCGTCCAGGCCGAGGATCTCTTCCTTCGACATGTTGTCCTTGCCCGTGCACACCACCGCGTTGGCCCGGTCGCCCAGACAGGTGTAGTTCATCGAGTCAGCGGCGAACGGCGACTTGGTCGGTACGACGGCCCCGGTCGCGATGTCGACGGAGTACAGGGTGTTGGTGTACGTGCCGTCGTACGACCCCGGCTTCGCCTTCACGTAGGAGTGACCTGACAGGTAGGCGCGCTTGGTGCCGCCGTTGCTCGCCGGGAACAGGTAGTCCTGCTTGGTCGGGGTTTGCTTGGTGACCTTGCCGGTGGCGCCGTCGGCGACCACGATCGTGCCGTCGTTGGCACCCTCCTGGTTGCCGCCCTTGGCGCCGACGATGACGCCGTTCAGCACACCGGCCGGCGTGACATCGGCGACGACGCTCGACTTCTGGGTCTTCGGGTCGGCGTAGACGGTCAGAGCCTCGGAGTTCTTGGGGCCGTTGTACGGCGAGACACCCAACGCGATCTGTCCGGTGGCGGGGTCATAGGCCTGGCTCACCACGTCGTCTGCGCCGGCGCCGGGCCCGAGGGCCGGCGTGAGGTCCGCGACCACCTCGGCAACCTTCTTGCCCTCGGCGGCGTCGATCCACTGGAACACGACCTGGCCCTTGGCCTTCTGCGTGCCGTTGCCCTTGTCGGTCTGGGTGTAGGCGATGGCGACGACGTCCTTGCCGTCCACCTGGACGCCCATCGGCGCACTCAGGTCCAGCGTCTCGGTGGTGTCCAACTCGGTGGCGGGGTAGAACCAGGCCTTGCCCTGCGCGGCGATGTTGCGCCCGCTGATGCCTTCCAGGCCCGCGATCAGAGTGGTCTGCCCGACCATCCCGGCCGTGAACGTGAACTGGTTGTCCTTCTTCGTCGGCTCGACGCCGAAGGCGGAGCTGGTGACGAAGGTCTTGGGTGGGTCGAACGAGGCGACCGCCGGTGCCGACGGGGTGCCGGCGGGTGTGTCGCCGCCGCCCTGGGCTCCGGTGTCGGCGCTCTTGTCGTCGCTGCCGCCACAGGCGGTCAGCAGAACGAGGGCGGTGGCGGCGGTGGCGACTGCTTTGGCGGCCGTCGGACGCAGCATCGTTGGTTACTCTCCCGAAGTCAGACCCGGAATGATCGCCTGAACGCTAGCAGTCACTCCGGGTCCTCACCGTCACCAGCCCCAGCCGTTGCAGGATGCTGCAAACGGAGGCCGCCGCGCTGTTCACAGACCCCATCAGCGAGCCTGCGATCGGACGACGGACAGCCCTGGGCGCCGGTTCATCGGCTGGGGCTCGAGGCGGTCGGCCAGCCGGCGGAGGGCGGCGGCCAGTCCGTGGCGTGGGGCGCTGACGCGGTCGACCTTGAGGGCCTCCCGGACTTCCTGGCGTCGGGCCCGGGCCTCGGCAACGCGGACTCTCTCGGCGACGCGGTAGCGCGCTACCTCTTGGTGTTCGGTGATCATGGTCGTGCTCCCCTCACTGTTGTCCCCGTGCTGTTTTCGGCAGTGCTTCGCCCAGGTCCCGCCGGACCGTCGCCGGCGGAACCTCCTGGGTGGTGTGGATCAGACCTTGACGACGCTGATGTCGCCGGAGACCGTGCGGGCCCGCAGCATCAGCGCGCGCTCGCCCTCGGCCGGCTTCTCGCCGGGCTCCAGGTCGCACCGGATCCGCCCGGTGACGGTCTTCAGGTCCAGGTACGTCGGGACGCCGTCGGGTACCCCGATCTGGACGTCGCCGCGGGCCGTCTCCGCGCGGACACTCGGCCCGTCGGCGAGCTCGACCCGGACGTCGCCGGACCCGGAGGTGGCGACCGAGTGGTCCCGGATCCGCTCGATGGTGATGTCACCCGAGCCGACCTTGACGGTCGTCGGGCCGGCCGCGTCGCCGACCCGGACGTCACCGGAACCGGTGCTCAGCCCGAGCGCGTCGGCGGCCTCGTTGATGTCGATCCCGCCCGAGCCGGTGCTGGCGCGGACCGTGCCCGCGGCGTACTCGACCCGGACGTCACCGCTGCCGGTGCTGATGCCGAGGTCGCCCTCGACCCGCTCGATCCGGACGTCGCCGGAGCCCGTCGACAGTCGCGCGGTGCCCAGCGGCATCCGCGAGCTGATGTCACCGGAACCGGTCTTGATCCGGGCGTCCAGTGTCGACGGTGTGACGATCCGGACGTGGATCTCCGGTCCGTTGCGGACGTTGCGGGGACCCTCGACGATCAGCTCGCCGTCGTTCACCTTGAAGACGACGTCCTCCTCGCTGCCGCGGTCGACCTCGAGGGTGACGGCGGTCTCGGTGCCGTCGTTCGGGACGATCTCGACCCGGCCGGAGCCGATCTCGATCCGGACCCGGTCGATCAGGCTCGCGTCCTCGACCAATTGACTGCTGAAGCCGCTCATTCGACCCACCCCGTCATCCGCTGGCCCGGGCCGCGGCGCCCGCGGTGGTCCCGGTCCCGGTCACGCCGGCCACGATCGCGATCGCGGTCCCGGTTGCGCTTGCCGCCGCGCTCGGGTCCGAAGACGCCCTCCTCGCCGAAGGGGCCGTCGGGGCCGAACACGCCGTCCGGGCCGAAGACACCCTCAGGTCCGAGCGGGCCGTTCGGGCCGAGCGGTCCTTCGGGGCCGAAGATGCCGCCGCCGCGCGGCGGGCGCGGGGGACGGGGCGGGCGCGGTCCGCGGCCTCGGCCCCGGTCGCGCAGCTCGGTCATCACGGTGCGCATCAGCCACGCGTTCGAGGAGATGCCATCGGCCGCGGCGGCCTCGTCCACCTTGTTCTTCACCGACATCGGCAGCCGCAGCGTGATCCGCGCGGTCGGCTCGTCGGCCTCCGGCGTGACGGCTTCGTCAGGCTGGTCGTCGGTCTCGTCCTCGTCGATTTCGTCGTCGTCCGCGTCGTCGTGGCCTGTCAGCTGGCTCGGGGCCGGCGTGACCACGAACTCGGGACGGCCGCCGGCCATCCGGAGCTCGACCGAACCGGGGGACAGCTCGCGGCTGATCTCCCCGGCGGCGTCGGACAGGGCTGAGATGAGGGCCAGCCGGCCCGCGTCATCCAGCGTGGCTCCGAGGCGCTGGGCCACGGAGCGAGTTTGGTCGTCGGCCAGGGCGGTGGCGTTCTCCACGCTCCGCCGGACCGACTCGAGATAGTGATCAAGTTCCATGACTGCAACTATGACGTCACCGTGACGTCACTGTCAACCCTTCTGATGTCATCGTGTCGCCAGAGTGCCGCCACGGCAGAATGAGGGCTCAGTCGACGACAAGGAGCTGCGGTGTCCAGAGGTGTTCTCGTCACAGGTGCGTCCAGGGGTGTCGGAGCGGAGGTCGCGAAGGTGTTCGCGCGGGCCGGTGACCGGGTCATGCTGCACTGCCGCGGCGCGGTCGACCGGGCCGAACAGGTCCGGGCCGAGCTGCCCGGGGACGGGCATGGGGTGGTCGCGGCCGACCTCGGTGATCCGGCCGCGATCCCTGCCCTGGTTGAGGAATCGGCCGGAGTCCTCGGCCGGATCGACGTACTGGTGAACAACGCGGCGCTGTTCGTGGACGAGCCGGTCTCCGGTTCCCGCCGGATCGGGCATCCGCTCGCCGAGACGTCGTACGACGAGTGGGTGTCGGCGTGGCGTCGTACGCTCGCGGTGAATCTGGAAGGGGCGGCGCACCTGACCTGGTGCGTGGCCCGGCAGATGCTGGACATGGACCCAGCTGACGGCGGCCGGCGGGGCGCGATCGTCAACGTCGGATCGCGCGGGGCGTACAGGGGTGAGCCGGATGTGCCCGCCTACGGAGCCTCGAAGGCGGGACTGCACTCGCTGGGGCAGTCGTTGGCGGTATCGCTGGCGCCACATGACATCACGGTGACGTCAATCGCGCCCGGATTCATCGCCACCGACATGACCGAGGCGTGGCTGGCAGGGCCGGACGGTGACTCGATCCGGGCGCAGAGCCCGTTCAACCGGGCCGCCACCGCCGAGGAGGTCGCCGAAGCGATCTACTGGCTCGCCTCCCCGGCGGCCGGCTGGTCCAGCGGCGCCGTCCTCGACTTCAACGGCGCCTCCTACCTGCACTAACTCCCGTAGACCTCCAGCTCCACGATCCGGGAGTAGGTGTTGCCGTTGCCGGCCAGGCAGAGGATGCGTACGGCGTCCGCCTCGACCGGATCGAACGTCGACGTGACGTGGCCCAGGGTGTTGCCGCGGACCTGGGACACGGTCTGCCAGTCGCCGGTGCCCTTGCGGACCTGGACGTCCCAGTCGCGCAGGCCGTTGGTCGGGGCCGGGTACTGCTTCGAATCGAGGGTGTAGAGCTCGACGCGGTTGATCGTGGTCGGCGCCGCGAGCGCGACGTCGTAGTTGTCCGGGAAGACCGCGCGGGTCCCGTCGTTCCAGCCGGTCAGGGTGTCCCAGTGCTCGGTGTCGTTGTCACCGTCGACCGCGCCGCAGAGCGCGAAGTTGCCGTGCGTCGACGAGGCAGAGGCCTGTTCTCCGAGTGCGACGTTGCTGCCAGGGCCCTTGGATGGCAGGGGATTCACCGTCACCGGAACGGTCAGCTTGGACTTGTCGACCTCGAGTTCCATGGAGTAGTTGCCGGGCTGGGTGTCGCGCGGGACGCGGACGTCGACCGGTGCCGACACCGGTTGGTCGGGGTCGACCGCCGGGAGCCAGGACGAGAACAGTTCGCGGGACAGCTGCAGCGGACCACTCGGGTCCAGGGTCAGGTCGGCGTACCGGTCCTCGGTGCCGGTGTTGGTCATGGTGAGCGTCAGGTTGCCCGGCAAGCAGGGCAGGCCGACGACGCTCAGCTGCTCGGGCTGGACGGAGACCTGTACGTCGGTCCGCGGTGGGTTGGTAGTTGCCTGGGGCAACGCGATCACGGTCGCCGCCACCGCGGTTCCGAGCGCGACCGCCGACTGCCATCGAATCGTCATCGGTCTCTCCTCAGAGGGTCTGGATGCCCGGGCGCCCGTCCTCGACGAGGAGCTTGGCGCGAGTGCTGACGGTGCCGTTCTGGACGCTGACCTTGTCGACCACGCGGTAGTCGGAGATCCAGCGCTGCGGGGTGATGCTGCAGCTGACGTAGCCACGCTGGAAGTTGCCGAACTTGATGTGCGGGTTCTCCTTGAGCAGGGTCAGGCCGCCGGGATCCAGGTCCATCCCGTCGATCCCGGACGTGATCGACGTACCGACGAACTCGGTGCCGACAGTCGGCGAGTCCGGGTTGGTGAAGTCCAGCTTGAGGTCCGAAGCGACGCTGCGGTGCAGGTCGCCGGCGATCGAGACCAGGTTGCTGACATTGCGCTGGACGGCGCCGCCGAGGACGCGGTCGCGGGACGCCTCGTACCCGTCCCAGGTGTCCATCGGGACCAGCACGTCCGGGCCGTCCTTCGTGTCGAGCCGGGCGATCGCCGTCTGATGGGCGAGCACGTTCCAGCGCGAGCGTGACGCCGACCAGCCGTCGAGCAACCACTTCTCCTGGGCGGCGCCAGTGATCGTACGGGCCGGGTCCTTGGTCTCCGGGCCGGGTGCCTTCGTGCCGTCGCCGTACGCCTGGTCGGAGCGGTATTGCCGGGTGTCGAGCACGCTGAACTCGGCCAGCTGGCCGTACCGGATCCGCCGGTAGAGCTGCATGTCCGGGCCCTTCGGCATCTGCGCGAGCCGCAGTGGCATGTGTTCCCAGTACGCGCGGAAGGCGTTGGCTCGGCGTACCAGGAACTGCGCGGGCGGTGCACTCGGATGCGCCTCGTCGGCCCAGTTGTCGACCACCTCGTGGTCGTCGAGGGTGACCACCCAGGGCGCGGCCGCGTGCGCCGCCTGGAGGTCGGGGTCCATCTTGTACGACGCGTAGCGGACGCGGTACTCGTCCAGCGTGACCGTCTGCTGGGTCATCCAAGGCTCGTTCGAGTTCGGCCGGATGCCACGGTCGATACCGAACTCGTAGATGTAGTCGCCGAGGAAGAACACCACGTCGTGGTCGCGCTTGGCCATGTCGGCGTACGCCGTGTACCAGCCCTCCCACCACGCCTGGCAGGACGCGAACGCCAGCGACATCTCGGGCACGATCGCGTCGGCCGGCGGCGCGGTGCGGGTCCGTCCGACCGGGCTGAGCTTCCCGTCCACACGGAAGCGGTACCAGTAGTGCCGCCACGGACGCAGCCCGCGTACGTCGACGTGCACCGAATGACTCGACTCAGGCCGGGCCTGGGTCGTGCCCTGGCGGACGATCCGGCGGAACTGCTCGTCCTCGGCGACCTGCCACTGGACTTCGACCGGCCGGCGGTCCATGCCGCCGAACGGCGCCAACGGGTCCGGGGCGAGCCGGGTCCAGATCACCACCGCGTCCGGTAGTGGATCGCCGGACGCGATGCCGAGGGTGAACGGATCCCGGCGGTCGCCGCGACCGGTCGCCCCGGCCAACGCCTGCCCCACCTCGGGCAGGTTGCCGGACAGCGCCAGCGCGGCCGCCGCTCCGGTGACTGTCAGAAAGCTTCGTCGAGTACTACCAACACGCACGCTCATCGGCACCAGCCCACCCGATCATCCGCAGGTGATTACTTCCGCAACAGGTAGGTTTCTACCTGACTAACGTCACATTACGAGAAGTTCTCACGCATGGATGTGAAGTGACCGGATCCGGCCTCAGCGACGGACGATCTTGCTCGCCGGCGGCGCCTTGATCGAGACCGGCTTGTCGAAGTCGGACAGGCTCATCGACACCGACACCTGGGCGAACTCGAAGGTCAGCTCGCGGACCCGGTGGGCCGAGTCCATCCACAAGACGTACGTCGCCGTCCGCGGCGCGCCGGCGGGGACCTTCTTACCCTGTGCCTTGAGCAACTTGGCAACGTCGACGGTGACCTCGTACACCTGCAGCTTCTCACCGCTGAACTGCTGCGAACCGGTGTGCGTGACGCCGCGCAGGGCGGGGCCGAGCGCCTCGAAGTTCTTCGTCGGATCGTTGGTGTCGACCAGGTCGCGGAGCTCGCTGGTCTGGCCGGCCGCCAGCTTCACGAACTTGCCTGCCGGTGACACCCCCGGCACCGACAGGTAGACGGTGTTCTTGATCATCACGACCCGGGCCGTCTTGCCGTCGATCGCCGAGCCCTTCATGACCAATGCCATCGCCGCCGGTCTCGTGGTCTGCAGCCCGCTCATCGTCAGCACCGGTGACCCGTTGATCATCATCCTGCCGAGGAGCCGCCACGACTTCAGCTTGGCCTGCGCCGCGGTCATCGCCGGGACGAAGGTCTTCCGATTGAGATAGACGACCGGGGCCGCCTGCTGCGGTGCAGCAGTGGTGGTGACGGGCGCCGGCTTGATCGCCGTGGAGACCGGCTTCTCGCCTCCACAAGCAGCGGTGCCGAGGAGCAGTGGCAGGATCGCGGCCGCGGCCGCAACTCGCGTCGAGAGCCTCACCGAACGATCTTGCTCGCCGGCGGCGCGGTGATGGTGACGGGCTTGTTGTAGTCGGACATGGTGATCACCATGGCGACGCCGGCCAGGTCGAAGGAGATCTTGCGGACCAGGTGGGACTTGTCCATCCAGAGCGAGTAGGTCAGCGTCGCCGGTACGCCGGCCGGGACCTTCTTGCCCTGCGCGGCAAGGGCCTTCGCGGTGTTCACGGTGATGTCGTACCGGTCGAGCTTCTGGCCGCCGACGGTCTCCGTGCGGACGAACTTCACGCCCTTCAGGGCGCCGCCGAACGACTTGAAGATCTTGGTCGGGTCGCCGCCCTCGAGCAGCTGGTCGAGCTCGGCGGAGTCACCGGCCTCGAACGTGATGTACTTCCCGGCCGGTGTGGCTCCCGGGATCGAGGCGTACCCGGTGCCCTTGACCAGGACGACCTTCGCGGTCTTCCCGTCGAACGCCGCGCCGGACATCGTCACCGACATGGCGAGCGGCTTGGCGGTCTGGATGCCGTCGATCGTCATCATGGTGGCGCCGCCGGCCGTCATCGTGCCGGCGATCCGCCAGGACTTCTGCTTGGTCAGCGCGGTGTTCATCGCCGGGACGAAGGTGACCCGGTTGAGGTGGACGGCCGGCGCGACCTTCTGCGGTGCGGCGGTGGTGGTGACGACCGGCGTGGCGGTCGGCATGGATGGTTTGTAGCCGGTGGCTTCGGGCTCTCCGGAGCCACAGGCGGCCAGTCCGAGCGCCAGCGGCAGTACGGCGGCAGTGGACATGGCGAAGCGGAGCTTCATGGTGCGGTTTCCTCCCCAGGTGATGCAGACGCAGGATCTTATGGTCTGGACCGCCTGGAGAGGAAGCCTTTTGCAGCTAGCTGCAACCTAACTTTCGCTGCGTTTTACGGAGGCGAGCAGGAGTTGGGCGACGTCGGCGACCTCGACGGACTCGCGGGCCGAGCCGTCGGCCTGTTTCGCGGTCAGGCCGTCGGACAGCATCACCCGGCAGAACGGGCAGCCGGTGGCGATCTTGTCGGCGCCGGTCTCGACCGCCTCGGTGGTCCGGTTCAGGTTGATCCGGCTGCCGATCTTCTCCTCCATCCACATCCGCGCACCGCCCGCGCCACAGCAGAACGACTTGGTCTGGTTCCGCGGCATCTCGGCGTACTCGGCACCGGGGATGATGTCGAGCAGCTCGCGCGGGGCGTCGTACACCTGGTTGTGGCGGCCGAGGTAGCAAGGGTCGTGGTAGGTGATCTTCTGGCCGTTGAGTGAGCTGTCGGCCGGGGCGACCGGGGTGAGCTTGCCCTCGCGGACCAGGCGGTTCAGCAGCTGGGTGTGGTGGATGACGTCGAGCTCGACACCGAGCTGTGAGTACTCGTTCTTCAGCGTGTTGAAGCAGTGTGCGCAGGTGGAGACGACCTTCTTGGCGCCGGTCTCCTCGAAGACCTCCGCGTTCTGCATCGCCAGCTGCTGGAAGACGAACTCGTTGCCGGACCGCCGAGCCGGGTCACCGGTGCAGGTCTCGCCGTCACCCAGGACGGCGAAGCTGACGCCGGCGATGTTGAGCAGTTCGGCGACGGCCTGGGTGGTCTTCTTCGCGCGGTCCTCGAAGGCGCCGGCGCAACCGACCCAGAACAGGTACTCGACCTCGGCCAGCGTCTCCACGTCGGTCCCGACCTGCTTGACCTCGAACGGGAGGTCCTTGGCCCAGTCCATCCGGCCTGACGGGTTCATGTTCCACGGGTTGCCCTTGTTCTCCAGACCCTTGAACAATCCGTTCAGCTCGGACGGGAACGAGGACTCGATCAGCACCTGGTAGCGGCGCATGTCCATGATCGCGTCGACGTGCTCGATGTCGACCGGGCACTGCTGCACGCACGCGCCGCACGACGTACACGCCCACAACGCTTCCTCGTCGATCACCGCGACGTCGGCGGCACCGACCAGCGGCTTGTCCTGCTCGGCGAGCACCAGCTCGGGCAGCGACTTGCGGGTGTCGTCGTCACTGGCCAGCAGGTACGGCGCCTTGGCGTACGCGTGCTCGCGGAGGTTCATCACCACCAGCTTGGGCGACAGCGGCTTGTCGGTGTTCCAGGCCGGGCACTGGGACTGGCAGCGGCCGCACTCGGTGCAGGTGGTGAAGTCGAGCAGGCCCTTCCAGGTGAAGTCCTCGACCTTGCCGACACCGAGGGCGGCGTCCTCGTCCAGCTCCTCGATGTTCTCGAAGTCGATCGGTTCGCCCTTGACCATGATCGGCTGCAACGCGCCGAGCGCCGTGCCGCCGTCGGCCTCGCGCTTGAACCAGATGTTCGGCCAGGCGGTGAACCGGTGCCAGGCGACACCCATCGTCGCGTTCAGCGAGATCGTGATCATCCACGCGAACGAGATCAGGATCTTGATCATCGCGACCAGGTAGACCGTGTTCTCCAGGGCCGACTCGCTCAGCCCGCCGAACAGCGCCTCGCCGATGAAGAACGTGGTCGGGAAGTGGAACTTCGAGCCGGCCCCCAGCTCGTACTCCAGGCCGCGCAGCAGCAGGATGCAGAGCAGTACGCCGAGGATCGTGTACTCGACGTAGTACGCCTGCCAGGCCCGCGAGCCGAAGAACCGGCTGTACCGGGCCAGGTGACCCTTCGGCAGGTTGAGCAGCCGGATCGCCATCAGCCCGATGATCGAGATCAGCCCGGTCCAGGTGAGGAACTCGGTGACCCACTCGAACACGAACCAGTGCCCGATGATCGGCAGCGCATAGTGCGCGTCGAAGAGCTGCCCGAACGCCGTCACCAGGCTGAGGAACAGCCCGATGAAGCCGAACGCGACGAACCAGTGCAATACGCCGATGTGACTCCACTGCAGCATCCGGGTGTGGCCGAGTGTCTCCTTGGCCAGCGTGACGCTGCGCTGCCCGGGCTTGTCGGTCCGGCTGACCGGCTGGCCGAGCTTGATGACGGACACGATGTGCCCGATCGTCTTGCCGAACAACGCGACACCGACGGCGGCGATCGCGAGCGAGACGACGATGGCGAGGATCTGCATACCAGCGATGTTATTGGTTGGTTACCCGTGAGTCATGTCGGTGTAGGGCTCGTCACGCCCGAGATGTGACCGTGAGCAAACCGACACAGAGCGTTACAGGGAAGACGTTGCCGGAGAAGTAGACCAATCCGTAAGTTTCCAACAACTGCGAATGCAGTGATGGAAATGATTTCACGGGAGAGTGGGATGCGTCTTCAGAGGGCAGCGGTCGCAGGTGCGGTGCTGGCGAGTGGGTTGCTGGTGCACGGCGCGGGTACGGCGAGTGCGGCGCCGGTGGAGCCGGAAGTCCGGGCCGCGAAGAAGTGCAACACCAAAGAGGTCAACTGGTACACCCGCGGTGGCAAGGAGGTGTACGTCGGCACGAACCTCTACAGCGAGTGGCTGGAGGGCCCGGGCCGGATCACCTACCAGAAGACGGCGACCTCGGAGTCGAACTCGTCCTGGTCCGGCGACCTCGGGGTGAGCATCCCGCTGGTGATCGCGGAGATCCAGAACAAGTACTCCAAGACCGTTGGCAAGTCGCACGCTGTCTCGCAGACCTGGTCGTACACGGCCGAGGTCCCGGCCGGAAAGATCCGCCGGCTGCACCAACTCAAGCAGTCCTGGCGCGTCCAGGTGGTCCGCTGGCGCTACACCACCAGCGACTGCAAGAAGACGAAGGAACTCAGCAGCAAGACCGCGACCTTCCCGGTCAAGAACCGCGACTACATGTGGATCCTCGTCGGTCGCGAGTGAAACTAACCGGTCAGCCGGTCGAGCCGGGCCGCGACGGCCGGCAACCGGCGGTCCGTGGGTGGCAGCACCGCATGCAGGGTCTCGAAGATCTCCAGGTCCTCGGCACCGGTTGATGTCTGGGCGAACCGCCACAGCAGGTCGGCATCGCCGGTGTCGAGGATCGCGCGGCGCAGGGTGGCGTCGAGCTCGTCGCGTTCGGCTCGGAGGGCCGGGGCGTCGGAGCGGGCAAGCAACGGACCGTTGTAGAGGTCGAGAGCCGTGCTCAGGTCACCGTCGCGCAGGGCGGCTTGTAGGTCGGTGACGTCGCCGGTGACATCGGCGATGATCCGGTACGGCTTGGTGTCGAGGACTCCGCCGCCGAGCAGGTTCCGCAGCCGGTGCATCTCGGCCCGAACGGTGGTCGGGTTACCTTCGTCGCCGTACAACTGGAGCATCAGCTGCTCGGCGGTGAGCCCGGCCGGGTGCAGCAGGAGCAGTGCGAGTACTTCGGCCCGTCGCAGCGTCAAGGCGATCTCACGACCGCCGACGACCGCGATCGGCTGGCCGGTCCCGAGCAACCTCAGCCGGAGTGACGGCCTGCTGCGGCGGACCGGCGCACCGGGCATGCGCAGCAGGTAGCCCTCGTCGAGCCGCTCGATCAAGCCCTCACGGCCGTCGCCGAGGTCGATGCGGTCGGCGCCATCCGGTACGACGAGGCGATCGGGCAACCACTCGAGCGGTTGGACGGCGAGCACTCGGCCCGTCGGCGTGAGCAGTGCGCCGGGTGCGTCGCCCAAGGCCATCAGGTGCCGCATGTTCCGGGCGCGCAGCATCTCGTCGGCCGCGGCCATCCGGACCTTCAGCTGCCCCTCGGCGAGCTGTGCCGCGGCAGTCACCAGCGCGACCATCGCGGGATGAACGGTCCGCAACGGCCCGGAGACGTCGACCGCGCCGAGCAGCTTGCCGGTGTCGGGATCGTGGACCGGCGCGGCGGCACAGGTCCACTCGTGGATCCGGCGGACCAGATGCTCGGCCGAGTGGATCTGCACCGGTTTCCCGACGGCGAGCGACGTACCCATGCCGTTGGTGCCGATCTTGTCCTCCGACCAGATCGCGCCTTCGGACAGGGCGATCCGGTCGGCCCGGCGCCGTACGTCGGCCGCACCTTCGCGCCAGAGGATCATCCCCTGGGCGTCGGTGATGATCATGATGTGCGAGGCCTCGTCGGCGATCGAGGTCAGCGTCTGGCGCAGCACCGGCAGGACGGCGCGGAGCGGGTGGTTCTCGCGAATGCCCTCGACGACGTCGGGATTGACGATCACCGGCGGCGCGTCCAGTTCGGGATCGACGTCGGCGGCGAGTGATCGCTCCCATGACGCAGCGACCAGCGGGCGCGGGCCGCTGGGTTCCCGGCCGCCACCGAGCACCTCGTCGTACAACTCGCTCAACCGGCGGGCCTGCTCCGGTGCGTCCATCCAGCCTCACTCCGGGTTGCAACGTCCTTGCAACGTCGCGCCACCTAGGTTCGGTCCACCGTCGAGTTCCGTAGGAGGACCTATGACGATCTTCGCAGTTCCCGGCAGCGATGGCAGCCCGGTCGCGTACAAATCGCGGTACGAGCACTACATCGGCGGCGAGTGGGTGCCGCCGGTCAAGGGCGGATACTTCGAGAATCCCACCCCGGTCACCGGTGAGGTCTTCACCGAGATCGCCCGCGGTACGGCGGAGGACGTCGAGCGTGCTCTCGATGCCGCCCACGGTGCCGCGCCGGGCTGGGGCCGCACCTCGCCGGCCGATCGCGCCAACATCCTGAACAAGATCGCGGACCGGATCGAGGCCAACCTCGAGGCGCTCGCGGTCGCCGAGACCTGGGACAACGGCAAGGCGGTGCGGGAGACGCTGGCCGCCGACCTGCCGCTGGCGATCGACCACTTCCGCTACTTCGCCGGTGCGTTGCGGGCCCAGGAGGGGTCGGTCTCGGTCATCGACGACGACACCATCGCGTACCACTTCCACGAGCCGCTCGGCGTGGTCGGGCAGATCATCCCGTGGAACTTCCCGATCCTGATGGCGACCTGGAAGCTGGCTCCCGCACTGGCGGCCGGCAATGCCGTCGTCCTGAAGCCCGCCGAGCAGACGCCGGCGTCGATCCACGTGCTGCTCGAGCTGATCCACGACCTGCTGCCGCCCGGTGTGCTCAACGTGGTCAACGGGTTCGGTGTCGAGGCGGGCAAACCGCTTGCCTCTAGCAACAGAGTTGCCAAGGTCGCGTTCACTGGTGAGACCACGACCGGGCGCCTGATCATGCAGTACGCGTCGGAGAACATCATCCCGGTCACGCTCGAGCTCGGCGGCAAGAGTCCGAACATCTTCTTCGCCGACGTCGCGTCGTCCCACGACGAGTTCTACGACAAGGCGCTCGAAGGGTTCACGCTGTTCGCGCTGAACCAGGGCGAGGTCTGCACCTGCCCGTCCCGGGCGCTGATCCAGTCGTCGATCTACGACGACTTCCTGGCCGACGCGACCGGCCGGACCCGGGCGATCAAACAGGGCAACCCACTCGACACCGACACGATGATGGGCGCGCAGGCGAGTAACGACCAGTACGAGAAGATCCTTGCCTACATCGACATCGGCAAGGAAGAAGGCGCCCGCGTCGTCACCGGCGGCGCTCGCGCTGAGCTCGACGGTGACCTGGCCGGCGGGTACTACATCCAGCCGACGATCTTCGAGGGCGACAACAAGATGCGGATCTTCCAGGAGGAGATCTTCGGTCCGGTGGTCGCGGTGACGAAGTTCGACGACTACGCCGACGCGATGAAGATCGCCAACGACACCCTCTACGGGCTCGGCGCTGGAGTCTGGTCGCGGGACATCAACACGGCGTACCGGGCCGGTCGTGAGATCCAGGCCGGCCGGGTCTGGACGAACTGCTACCACGCCTACCCAGCGCACGCGGCGTTCGGCGGATACAAGAGCTCCGGCATCGGCCGGGAGAACCACAAGATGATGCTCGACCACTACCAGCAGACCAAGAACCTGCTGGTCAGCTACAGCCCGCAGAAGCTCGGGTTCTTCTAGCCATGGTGGTTGAGAAGGTCGGGCTCACGGACGCGGCGGCGGAGTTGCTGCGCCGTCTCACCGCGATGCACGGTCCGCTGATGTTCCACCAGTCCGGTGGGTGCTGCGACGGCAGTTCGCCGATGTGCTACCCGGACGGGGAATTCAAGACGGGGTCGGCGGACGTGCATCTCGGCGATCTGGTCGTGGACGGCCTGGACCGGCCGATCGCGTTCTGGATGTCCGCGAACCAGTACGAGTACTGGAAGCACACCCAGCTCACCGTCGACGTGGTGAAAGGCCGTGGCAGCGGCTTCTCGGTGGAAGCCCCCGAAGGCGTCCGCTTCCTGATCCGCTCCCGCCTCTTCACCGACCAAGAGTCCGCTCAACTGGGACTCCACTAGAGCGAGTGCCGACCGTCCGGTGGCGTTGCCGGACGGCCGGCACTCTTTCAGTTCCGGCGGATGGCGGCGAGCCCTACAATCACCTGACTGTGCAATGTATTCTCCAGCAATGGTCACTGAGCTCATCGGCGCGATAATCGGCGGTCTGGTCAGTGGAGCCGTTGGGGGTACATTGGCCGCCAGGTTCTATATTCGTCGGTATCAGACTGCGGTGGCCAATAGCCAGGGAAGGGCCATCTCTGGCTCTGGCAACCAGTTGTCGGACGGACCTGCACTGATGGCGACGACAAAGCGGGGCGCAATCGTGCAGACCGTCACAGGTGCGAAGCAGGAGCGGCGGGCTGAACTCGTTGCCACTGTGGAGCAGCGTATGGTCGCGAGTCTTCCTGAACAGGTGCTGGTTTTGAGGAACGTCGGAGACTTGGCCGTCGACAATCTCCAGTTGGGATCCGTGCCAGGTGATGGCGGATTCTCCACATCACCGAATTGGACGCTGGCGCCGCGCCGATTATCTGGTGGTCAGTCGTTTGAACTTCCCTGTGTGACGCGCGGATCGGGATTGATTCGGTTCGTCGCTCAGTTCGAGTCCGATGCTGGCGTGCTACCGCTGACTGTCATAGAGGCGACGCACCGAACCTAGTCCTCATTCCGAGTAGTCGAACTCCTTAATCCGTTTCCAGACATCGGACGAGAAGAACAGTTGTACGACGAGATCGCGGAACTTGCGGCCTGCCTCGGTCAACGCGATTCGGTCATCGTCGACCTGCGCCAGGTCGAGTGACGTGAGTTCGTCGAAGATGCCGGGAAACGCGTCGACCGGATCGACCCCGTGGTGCGTCACCACCCTGCGCCGGTCCAAGTTCAGCAGACCGAGGATGAGTGCTTTTCGCAGGCGTTCGTCGGGGTCCAACTCAAAGCCGCTACGAATCGGGCAGCGACCATCTGTCATGTCTTCCATGTAGGTGACGAGAGCAGACTTTCGTCGACGAAGGCTGTAGCCGTTTCGGTAGTCCAAGCGATGCAGGTAGCCACGGGCTCCGGCGCCCAGCCCCACGATGTCCTGGCCGGCCCAGTGGTTGACCTTCTGCCGATAACCGCCGACTCCTGCGACCACGTAGCGAACGTGTGTCTCCTGCTCGTAGCCAACGGAGCGCAGTACATCTCGCGCAAGTTCGTACTTGCGATACTGGTCGTGCCCCTCGATGCTGACTCCGCGCCGTCCGAAACCCGTTCCTGGTCTGAGAGTCAGGGGGTAGGCGCAGACTGTGGGCGCGGACAGTGCGACTACCTTCTCGAGTGTGGCGATCCAGCTCTCCACAGACTGCCCGGGCAGTCCATAGATCAAGTCGATGCAGACGTTGCCGAATCCCGCTTCCAGGGCGTCGACGATCGAGCGCTGAGCTCGGTCGAACCCGTGCCGACGTCCGATTGACCGAATCTCTTCGTCGGTCGCGGACTGGAGTCCGAGGTTGACGCGGTTGATGCCGATGCCCTGGAGGTCGTGAAGTTTGCGCGCGTCGACGGTGTCAGGCGCGACCTCGAGTGCGACTTCTGCGACCGAGTCCATGTCGACTGAGAACGTCTTCTCGATGCCTCGCAATACACGATCCAATGCATCGACCGGCAGCAGCGAGGGGGTGCCGCCACCGAGATAGACGGTGTCGATGGGCCGTCCGCCAATGCGAGCTGACCAGGATTGCATCTCTCGTTCGAGCATGGTCACATACGCGTCGAACAGGCTGTCGTCGCCGAGCGGTACCGCGTACAGGTTGCAGAACTTGCAGATTTGCTTGCAGAACGGGAAGTGGAGATACAGATTCACCGGGTCATGCTGGGTGTGCTCCAGCGACTTGTCGATCACGCTGGTCGCGGTCCTGCCGTCGATCGTGGAGTAGGCCTGGCGCGGCGGATACATGTAGATGTAGTCGCCTTGCGTGTCGCTAGACATCAGTGCCCGAATGTCGACATCCTGCGGGGAGTCGGCAAGCAGCTTCATTACAGTGGCCCTTCGTAAAATGGCAGGGCGGTGCGGCTGGACTTGGAAAACGAATCGAGCACTGAGCGGACCTCGCCACCGCGGACAGCGAGTGGCACCTCAAGGGGTCCGTCCCGGGAGAATAGGGCCGGCAAGCGGACACTTGCCTGCGGCCCGTCGATGACCTCGACGGCGACGACTTTCCGGCAGAAGGACTCGAAGGCGTTGGCGACCGGCTGGAAAAGTAGTCCGCTGCGATGGAACCAAGCCATCTCGTCGAGTGTGAACATGTAACGCGGAGCAGTCTTCCCAGAGTCGTCTTCGAGCGCGGCGTTCAACCGCACGAGGGTCGGTACGGACACCGGCCGGAGCTCGGGGTCCGATACGCCGTTCAGAGCCAGGCGCTGGTCCGTCATGGCGAGGAACGTCAGATCTACATAGTGGTAGAACTCGTTCTGCATACTGGTGCAGGCGAGCAGCGGTCCCAGTTGCAAGTGTGGGGTGGAGCCGCTTCGGAATCGCCGCTTGAGGGTCTCGTCCAGTTGCTCTTGGACCGATCGTCCGCGGAGGAAATTCCCGCCGATAGTTCCCAGCTTATGGTGCCCGGGCTGCCGCAGGCGCTCCATCAGGAAGAACTTGCCGTCAGCATTGACCAGCAGGAGCCCGAAGCCGAGGTTTGGGTTCTGCGTCTGGTTCTCCGCGATGGCATCGAGGATGGACTTGACGTCGCCGGCATTCGTCGAATCTTCGATCGGCAAGGTGCCGCGTGTCGACACGTCGGCGTGGTCCGGTAGGTGAAAGACCCGAGACACGGGCAGTGATGCGAGAGCCTCTCGTGCACGGTCAGAAAAGCTCAGGACAACGAGGGCCTCGTTGTTCCAGGACGAGGCTGATCGATGTGCACCGCGGAGGAAGTTCCTGATCTCTTCGATCAGTGGTCTGCTGGTGGACGCGTGATCTCCGGCGATCAGAATCCATGTGCTTGTGCGCTGAGCCAGTTGCGTCACGGGGATCCGCTCGCCTTCAGCGTCGACAAACGCAGGCTGGCTGCTGGTCGGCTTGAACACGATGACATCGAATGTGTGTGCCTCTAAGGGAAACAGACGCTGGGAGAGGACGGTGGTGCCGTCTTCAAACACCCGTTCGTTGACTTGAAAGATGTCTCGCTCGTGCACTATGACGACCGCCCGCACCCCCGCCCTCCGTCCCGCTACAACTTCCTCAACAAGTTACTCCCCCACGCGTGCTGCGCGGGTGGAACCGAAGGCGATGAAATTAGCGTGTCGAGCAATGTCTTGACTACCCGGCGTGTGTCGCTACTTGTTCTGACAATCCCTTGACGCTTGGGAGTGCCGACGCGCGCGTCCTTCGAGAGCGGCCCGCGCTAGTTGAAGTGGGCCTGAAATTCGGCCAGCGTGCGGACGTCGTGATCCAGGACGGCGGTGTAGATGTCGGAGGCGCCGATCCTGTCTGGGTAGTCGGGGCAATCGTGTTTCAGGCGGAGGATCGTGAGGCGTTGGAGCTCGGGAAGCACGCGCAGGCGCATGGCGTCGGCGACGTGGGGGCGGTCGACGACGTGCAGCCAGAAGGTGAGGTCGATCTTCCAGGTTGGGGTGTGCAGGACGGCGTAGAAGCGTTCGTCGGTGATCGCCGGGGTCGGGCGACGATCGCCGCGCTCGTCTCGGAAGTCGACCGTGCGGAGGTCGACGCGTTGGGCGAGGGTGGTCAGGCCCTCGAGAACTCGCGCCGGGGTGGCGTCCGGGGCGTCGAACATGATGTCGAGGTCGCGGACGACCATCAGGCCCGACAGTGCGCTGCCGATCAGCTGTGGCTGCCAGGGAAAGGCAGAGTCCAACTGGAGCCGGTCAGCCAGCTGCCGGGCCTCGTCCTGGAGAGCCTGTGCTTGTTCGAGCAACGACATGCATTCGACGGTAGGGGTCAGGTCCTGTCGATCACCAAGGGTTTTCCGGGTACGACCACTGCCGCGTCCACCGGTACGACGCTGCCGTCGACGTGGAGGGCCTTGACGTCGAGGTGGCCGGCCTGGCAGGTGAGGGTGATGGAGTCGGGGGTGCTGGTTGCTACGCCCCAGCCGGTGCCGGCGACGAAGGGGAGTTGCCAGGCGTCGGCCGAGCGGGCCACGTCGAGTGGGGCGAAGGTGAGGGTGCCGGACAGGGCGTCGTACCGGAAGCCGGCGAGGGCCTCGAGGACGGTCCAGCCGGCGGCGTTGCGGATGTAGTGGTCACCGCACTCGATCGGGTTGAACGGGTTGCGGCGGCTGCCGTCGTACCGGTCCCAGAGTCCTTGCAGGATCTGGAAGCCCTCGTCGACCAGTCCTTCGTAGAGGCAGTGGGCGGCGACCTGGTACTCGGAACCGGTCCACACCTCGTCGCAGTACCGGGTGGGGATGTCCGGGCGGCCGCCGTGCGGCCAGGTGCACATGAGAAGGCCGGTGTCGTTGCCGTCGGCGAAGACGCGGTAGGGGTGGTCGAAACCTTCGAAGCCCTTGCGGAGGTTGTGCCGCACCACGTTGCGCAGGGCGGTCTTCACGTGGTCCTCGGGCAGTACGTAGCCGAGATCGAGTTGATGCGCCCACCACTGCCCGATCAGTTGGTCCGCGAGGCAACCGTCGCCCCACTGGAAGTCCGGCTTCTCGTCTGGGGACAGCACCTGCAGGTAGTACTCACCGGTGAACAGGAGCTCGTCGTACGCCTTGCTGCCTGCTTCGAAGAGCACGCGGTAGTCCTTGGCGTCCTCACCCAGTAGCAGCGCCATCTCCTCGGCAGCGCGCAGTGCAGCCAGCCATAGCGTGCCCATGAAGGTGTTCACGCCGCACAGGTCGATGTCATGCGTGCTCGGCTGGATGCCACGCAGTACGCCGGTGTTGTCGCTGTCCCACTTGGTGCGGATGTGGGTGAGGAGTCGCTGGACGTTGGGCCACCGTTGGTTGAGCCACTCGAGTCCTGCGCCCTGCCGGACCTCTCGGTACGTCTTGAGCACGTTGCCGAGCATGCCGTCGAGTGCTGGCTCCTCCGGGCCGCCGATCATCATGTCCCAGAGTTGCCGGTGGTACGTCGGTGCGATCACCCGGTGCGGGATGTACCCGTCGGGTGCCTGCATCACGTCGTACTCCGTGTCCCGCATGTTCCGCTCGAGCGACGGGAACAGCCGGGACAACGTCTGCTCGTAGTTCCACACGTGAGTGCAGTTGAGCGGGCATGAACCGCCGTACCGGCCACCCCACATCCCTGTGGACGCACCGAGTACGCCCTCGAAGCCAAGCACGGTGTCGTCGGCGGTCTGGAAGACAGTAGGGCTGCGTACGTCGGCAACCAGTGCAGCGAGCCGTGATCCGGCCTCACCGGGCAGACTGCTCGACTCGAACGCGTCGGCCCAGGCAGTGGTGTGTGTATCCAGCTCGGGCCACCGGGCGATGAACGACTCGGTCACCGCGACGGCATCAGGCGTACGACGGGTGTACGCGTTGCCGAGCCAGAAACGGCTGTGACCGTAGTCGCGCCTTGGACCGAACTGCTGAAAGTCGACAAATCGGTTCGGGAAGTGCCACGCGATCAGGAACCGCACCTGCGCCGTCTCGCCCGGCTCCAGCCGGAAGGGCGCGCCGAGTCCACCGTTCCACGTCGTCCCCGGCGCGCTGGGGCCATCGGCCGGGAATGGCCGTCGGGTCGGACGTCCGGCCAGGTAGGTAATGAACTGCTCGGGCGTCGACCACTGGGGATAACTCAACGGAGCAGAGCTCTCGGTCGAGAGCACCAGTTGCCCTGCGCCCGGGTGATCTGCGGCGAGAGCAGTGTTCTCCATGATGAGCGATGCCCACTTCCCGGACTGCCGCACTCGGTTCGTGTTGCCGCCGTACAGAGTGCAGGAGACACCGTCGATCGGGGTGACCCCGTCCCAGCCCACCGAGTTCTGCAAGGCACCGGCGAGCACACCGTGCAGCGCGAACTCCCCGGTGTTGTGCAGCGTGAAGGTGAACGCTGCGACCGGCTGAGAGCTTGCGACCGCGTCAGCAGGCACCAGCGGGTTGAACACCTCCATGCTGATGTCCAGCGGCAGATCGGTCGCGTAGTCGACCCGTGCTCGCGGATAGACGGCCGACACCGTCGCCTCGCCGACAGGTCGCAGCAGCTCGTGCAGCCGCCTCTCACCGGCCGGTACGGCGTCATCCGTCACCAGCGGCGTGTTCGACGGTTCACGCAAAGGCCCTTGGAGTAAACGGATCTCGTCCAGCGGCGGCTCGACCTGGGACAGGCGCAGGGCGAAGAAGCTGTCTGGCACGTGGCCCTCGTGATTGCCGATGTTGTGCAGCTGCCACTGCCGCAACGCACCATTGCCGGCCAGGGCGACGGTGCCAGTGCCCAGACCGCCCAGCGGTAGCGCGAAGTGCGTCAGCTTGTCACCGGTGTAGTGCATGGTTCTCCGTCCGATAGACAGTCCAGGTGCCGGCCGAGGCGAACAACGCCACCGGGCCGGGTGCGAGCAACAACAACGACGCAGTGAGCGAGGTGCCGAGCATCAGCGCCACAAACGCCAGAGCAACGATCCCGAGTGGTACGGCGGGTGCACGAGCCACCAGCGCCAACGACGTGAACCACAGCTGCCGACCCCTCAGCCCAGTCGTCACGCGCAAGCTGAACGCATAGCAGGCGGCCAAGCTGGTCAGCACGGTCGCACAACCGCTGACCGCCAGCGGCACTAGGAAGAGCGGACTGCTGTAGAGAGTCCAGTTGAGCAGTGCAAGCGCGCCAACGACTGCGGGAACGGCGGACACTTCCAGCCCGGCCAGTCCGCACCGTCGAACGTTGCGCAGCATCACCAGCACCCCACCACGGCCGTCACGCACCACAGAGTCAGTCGTCGCCACCAGTGCAGCCCACACCGGCCCGACCAGCAGTGCACTGAGTAATACGCTGCCCGGTGATACCCCGGGCATCAACAGCACGACGAGGCCGGACGCCGTACAGACCAAGACTCCGGCGGCGGCAAGGAGTGGCAGCTCGTGCCACAAGGCACGCAAGGCGGCAGGCAGGTGATCGGTCATGCGCGCAGACCCGTGGATGCGATCGAGGCGATGAAGGACCGCTGGAAGATCAGGAACAGGACGAGGATCGGCAGCACCACCAGGGTGATCGCCGCGAACAGCACCACCGCGGGCCCGCCGCCCATTGCCCCTTGCAACGACACCAGGCCGACCGGCAGCGTCATCTTCTCCGGTGACGACAAGAAGATGTACGGCCAGAAGAAGTTGTTCCAGGACGCCTCGAAGACGAAGATCCCGAGCGCGGTCAGCCCCGGCCGGGCCAGCGGCAGGATCACCCGGAACAGGATCCAGCCGTGTCCGGCGCCGTCCATGATCGCCGCCTCGTCCAGTTCCCGCGGGATCGACGCGATGTACTGCCGCAGGAAGAAGATGCCGAACACGTTGACCAGCGCCGGCAACCAGATCGCCGCCGTCGTGTCGACCAGGTGCAGCCACCGCATCAGGATGAACACCGGTACGACGGTCAGTTGCACCGGTACGACGAGTGCCGCCAGCAACAGCGAGAAGATCTGGTCGCGTCCCGGGAACCGCAGCCGTGAAAACGCGTACGCGGCCAACGCGCTGGTCAGCAAGGATCCTGCCGTGGTGATGACAGCGATCTGCAAGCTGTTCCACGCCATCTGCGCAAACGGGATCAGGTCCGGCACCTGCTGGAAGCTCTGCAGCGACGGCGGCCGGGGGATCCATCGCGGTGGCAGCTGGAACGCGTCGATCGGCTCGGACAGTGCGTTCACGATCAGCCAGACCAGCGGGGCGATCATCAGCAGCCCGCCGACCACGAGGACGAGGTCGATCAGCCGGCCCGTGAGCCGGTCCACCCCGCCCTTCACTGGTGCACCCACCGGCGGCTGAGGCGGAACTGCACTCCGGTGGCGATGATGATCACCACGAACAGCACCAGCGAGAGTGCGGCGGCGTACCCGACCTCGAACGACTGGAAGCCCTTCTCGTAGGTGTACATCACGATGCTCCGGGTGGCGCCGTCCGGGCCGCCGTTGGTCATGATCAGCATCGGGTCGAAGATCTGGAACGCGCCGATGAAAGTGATCACCGTGGCGAAGAAGATCGTCGGCGACATCACCGGCAGTGTGACGCTCCAGAAGCGCCACCACGCGTTCGCGCCGTCCACCCGGGCCGCCTCGTGCAGCTGCGCCGGCACCGTCTGCAATCCGGCCAGCAGGATGATGAAGGTGTAGCCGATCGTGTGCCACCAGTCGACCACGATCAGCGTCGGCAACGCCCAGGTCGGCGAGGCCAGCCAGTTCGTCGTCGGCAGGCCGATGGACGACAGGTAGTGCGTGGCCAGCCCGAACGTCGGGTCCAGCACGTACTTCCAGATCAGCGCGACCGCCGCCCAGGAGACAAGAAACGGAAAGAAGTACGCCGTCCGGACGAAGTACTTCGTGCCACGCGTCATCGTTCGATGCACACCGAGCGCAAGCAGCATGCCGAAGCCGATGTGCGTGATCACCGACGCCGTCGCGAAGACCAACGTGTTCACCACCGCCTGGATCGTGTCCCCGTCGGTGACCAGCTGGCGGAAGTTGTCCAGCCCGGCGAACTCCGGCGTACTGAGCAGGTCCCAGTGGAACAGGCTCAAGCCGAACGCGGCGACCAGTGGGGCAGCGACGAAGACGAGGAAGAGCAGGACCGCGGGACTGATGAACAGATAGCCGGGCAGCCAGTCCCGCCGCTGCGCCGACGTCTTCTCCTGAGCCCGTTGACCAGCTGCTATGGCGACCGCCATCGGCTCAGACCAGGCCTTCCAGAGCGGTCTGGGCCTTGCCGAGTGCGTCGGCCGGTGCGGCGTTGCCGGTCAGCACCTGCTTCCAGCCGTCCTCCACCGCCTTCTGTACGGCGGCGCCCTTGTCCGGCGACGGGATCGGTGTCGCATAGCTCAGCGCCTGGTAGAGGTACTCCGTCCCCTTCGGCGCGTCGGTCAGGAACGACTGGCTGTTCGCGATCGACTTGCGGGCCGGGACGATGGTGCCCCCGAGTTGGGCGAAGAACGACGACCCTTCCTTGGAGATCAGGAACTTGATGAAGGTCCAGGCGTCGTCCTTCTTCTTCGACGCCTTCATGATCGGGTAGCCATTCCAGCCGACCGGCGAGCCCTGCTCCACCTTGGTCGGCCACGGCACGATGCCCATCTTCGCCGTTGCCTTCAGGTTGCGGATGCCGATGATCGGCCACCGGCCGCCGCCGAACATCGCCAGCTTGCCCTGCGCCGCCGCGGTCGCCGCGTCGAACGTGCCGCCCGGTGGCGGCGAGAGCTTGTCGGCCACCAAGGCCCGGTTGAACTCGGCCGCCTCGATGACCGCCGCGTCGTTGAAGGTCGGCTTCGACCAGTCGTCGCTGAAGCTACTCGTCCCGTTGGTGAGCAGCCACGGCATGATCGCCGCGAAGTACTCCGGGCCTGCGGCGTACCCGAACGCGCCGGTCTTCGCCTTGATCTGCTCACAGGCGGACCGGAAGTCGTCCCAGGTCCACTTCGCGGTCGGCTCCGGTACGCCGGCCTTCGCGAACACCTCCTTGGAGTACCACATGCACATGGTGTTGAACTCGCCCGGCAGGTAATAGGTCTTGCCGTCGGTGGAGCTATACTTCTTGTTCCACTCGATCAGGTTCGGGTCCATGTCGGCGTAGTACTCGTCGATCGCCGCCTTGTCCTTGGCGATGTAGTCGTCGAGCGGCGCGAGCAGGCCCTTGGACGCGAACAGCCGCTGGCCCTCGGTCGCGACCTGGATCACGTCCGGCACCTGACCGCCGGCCAGCCGGGTGGACAGCTTGTTGAAGAAGTCACCCCAGTTCGACAGCGGGATGCCCTCGGCCTTGAGCTTGATGTCCGGGTGCTGCTCGCCGAACTTGGCGAACAGCTTGTTCCAGGTGGCCTGCTGTTCCGCCGTACCCATGTAGACGAAGGACAGCTCCTTCGTCGACGACCCGCCGCCGGCGTCGTCACCCCCTCCGCATCCGGTCAGCGCGGCCGCTAGCGCCGTACCACCCGCTGCCTGCAGGAAACCTCGACGGCTGAGCAGCGACTGGTCCATCAGAAGAACCTCCGAAGGCGGGAAATCGATTTCTCGACAGCATAGGCCCGGGCGCCGAAACCGTGTCAAGGGCGGGCCGCGGAAAAGTCGGGGGGAAACCTTCGCGGCCGGCGCCGGGCCGGAATCCCCGTCAGGACGGGAAAAACCGGCCGGCCGGCGGTTCAAACCCATGACATTTGTCGTGGATCCGATCGCTGGATTCGGGGTCCTGCGCAGGCGGACGATTTCGAGCACCCCACCCATGCCGGTCTCCGCCCTCGGCCCGAAGACGGTCCGTGGGCGGAGACCTGCCCAGCTCGAGGAGTTCTGTTGAGGCAACGGATTCTCGTGTCCGCCCTGGGCGTCGGCGCACTAGCCGTCGCGGGACTGACAGCACAAGGACTGACAGCACAAGGTGCCCCCACCCCGTACACCGCCGGGAAGCATGCCGCCAAGGTCTGCTCGGCCACGAAGGCCGCGCACACCGCGACCTGCAGTGCGGAGAAGTTGGTGAACGACAAGAACGTCTCACCGGCCTCGACCACACCGCCGTCGACCGGGCTCACCCCGGCCGGCCTGCGGGACGCGTACAAACTGAACGGCCTGGGCGCCGGCGGCCGCACGGTCGCCATCGTCGACGCCTACGGCTACCCGAATCTCGAACGGGACCTCGGTGTCTACCGGTCCCAGTTCGGCCTGTCCTCCTGTACGACGGCCAACGGCTGCCTGCGCATCATCAACCAGACCGGCGGTACCTCGCTGCCACGGTTCAACGCGGGTTGGGCCGGTGAGCAGGCGCTCGACGTCGACGCGGTCTCGGCCGCTGCGCCGGACGCGAAGATCGTGGTCGTCCAGGCCAACTCCGCCAGCTTCGCCGACCTCGGCACCGCGGTCGTGACGGCGTCCAAGCAGGCGGGCGTGGTAGCGATCTCGAACAGCTACGGCGGTGGCGACGCGTCCGACGCGACCTACGGCAGCTACTACAACCACCCGGGGATCGCGGTCACCGCGTCGACCGGTGACGACGGCTACCAGGGCGGTAGCTATCCGGCGTCGTCGTCGTACACGACCGCTGTCGGCGGTACGTCGCTTGTTGCTGCGAGCAACAGCCGCGGCTGGAGCGAGACGGTGTGGGACGGTGCCGGTTCGGGCTGTTCGACGTACAACACCGCGCTGAGTGCGGCCGCGTCCTTCAACACCGGTTGCTCGAAGCGGGCGATGGCGGACGTGTCCGCTGCCGCCGACCCGGCCAAGGGTGGGATGGCGATCTACTACCCGACCAGCAAGACGGCGTCGACCTGGGCGCAGTTCGGCGGCACCAGTGAGGCCGCGCCGATCATCGCCGCGGTCTACGCGCTGTCCGGCAACACCAGCGGCTACGCGAATGCGCTGCCGTACGCCCACCCGGGGTCGCTGTTCGACGTGACGAGCGGCAGCAACGGATCCTGCCCGACGACCCAGTGGTGCAACGCCCGCACCGGCTGGGACGGCCCGACCGGCCTCGGCACCCCGAACGGCGCCGGCGCCTTCTGAGCGAACGGGCGGACCCCGCCGCGATAGGGGTCCGCCCATTCTGAGGGGGTCGGCAAAGCTCCACCCCCTCAGTAGGGCTGACGCTCCTGATCCGGCCGGAGCACCGAGGGCGGCGACCTGAGGATCGGTCACTTTCTCGGCGTCCACGCACTGCAAGCGATCCCATTGCTTGCCTTGGGCCTCGTTCTGCTCGCCCGCCGGTTCCCGGCGCTGCGTCCCGAGGGTGCCCGGACCGCCTTGGTCTTCGTCGGTGCGGCGTCGTACGCCGGTCTGATCTGGCTGGTCACCTAGCAGGCGCAGCGGGGCGAGTCGCTCATCCATCCGAGCGGTACGACACTCGTGTCCGCCGGTTCGTGGCTGGGTGCAACCGTTCTGCTGACGCTCCTAGTACTCTTCCGCAGACGAAGGACATCCCTCGTCTCCACGCCATTCCGGTGATTTCCCTTCCCCGGGGCCTCGGTCCGGCTTAAGGTCACCCCCGGACGGGTCGTGGAGGGCGATCCGCGCAGACAAACTCCATGGAGCGTTGCAGTGATCTCATCACGCAGAGGGCGGGGGCTCCTGGCAGCCACCGCCGTCTCCGCCGCCACTGTGCTGGTCGTGAGCGCCGCCGGCGGCGCCACGGCCTCGCAGACGGCCGGACCGGACCAGGGCAAGTCAGCCCCGGCCGAGAAGGTCGGGGGCAAGGAACAAAAGGGCAACTACGACGCCCGCACCCCGAGTGCCAGGACCACCTATGCCCGCGCCGCCAAGGTGGCCGGCAAGGAGACCGCCGCGTCGGAGAAGTTCCGCAACTCGCTCGGCACCCAGGGCGTCGTCGAGGTGGACCCGAACACCGGCACCCCGGCCCAGGTGACCAAGCTGGACGGCTTCCTGACCGGTAAGAGCGCCAAGAAGGCCCAGGACGTCGCGCTGAACTACGTGAAGGCGCACCCCGAGGTCTTCAAGCTCGCCGAGGCCGACCTGGCCACACTGAAGCTGCGCAAGGACTACGTCGACGACCTCGGCACCCACCACGTGTTCTGGACCCAGGTGGTGGACGGCGTCGAGGTGTTCGGCAACGGCCTGAAGGCCAACGTCACCAAGAACGGCCAGCTGATCTCGGTCATGGGCGCACCGGTGGCCGGCCTCACCTCGCAGGCTCAGGCCCGGTCCGCCGCGGCCGCGCCGAACGTCACCGCGGCGGAGGCTCGCACCGCCGCGGCCGAGGACATCGGCGGTACGGCGAAGTCCGCGACGGCCAAGGCGACCGGTGTGACCACCAAGTGGAGCAACGGCGACACCTCGAAGCAGGTGTGGTTCCACACCGCCGACGGGCTGCGCAAGGGCTGGATGACCTACGTCAACACCGGCGGCACCAAGATCTACACCCACGTCATCGACGCCCAGACCGGCAGCGTGCTCTACCGCCGGAACTTGTCCAGCGAGGGCAACGGCGACGCGCTGGTGCAGGACAACTACCCGGGTGCGGCCAAGGGCGGCACGCAGCGGGTCGAGAACCTGATCTACAACAAGTGGCTGCCGAAGAACGCCAAGACGCTGCTCGAAGGTACGTCGGTCGCCGCCTGGGCGGATGTCAACGACAACAACCAGCCGGACGCCGGTGAGACGGTCAAGGTGCCGGGCACCAAGACCACCGCCGAGTACAAGCTGGTGTCGTTCCCGAGCGCCTCGTCGTTCTGCTCGACCTCGTTCATCTGCACCTGGGACCCGGCCAAGCCGGACTCCTGGAAGGCGAACATGAACCAGGACGTCACGAACGCGTTCTACCTGGCCAGCAACTTCCACGACTGGCTGGCCAAGCCGCCGATCAGCTTCACCCCGGCGGCCGGTTCGTTCGACGCCGCGGGCGACGACCCGGTGCTGCTGAACGCGCTGGACGGCGCGGCCACCGCCGCCAACGGCGGTCCGGACGCCAACCACGTCAACAACGCGAACATGAACACCCCGCCGGACGGCACCCCGCCGACCATGCAGATGTACCTGTTCCACGCGCCGGGTGCCAGCGACGAGCAGGACGGCTACGTGCCGAGCAGCTCGGGCAACGACGCGAGCATCCTGTACCACGAGTACACCCACGGTCTGTCCAACCGCCTGGTCATCGACCCCACCGGCAACTCGACGCTGAACAGCATCCAGGCCGGCTCGATGGGCGAGGCGTGGAGCGACTTCTACGCGATGGACTACCTGGTCGCGCACAACCTGGAGAAGGACACCACGGCTCCGGGCGAGGTCCTCGAGGGCAAGTACGTCAGCCACGGCCAGCTGTTCCGGACCCAGGCGATCGACTGCCGGGTCAAGGCGGTCAGCCCGAACTGCATCCAGCCGGACGGCTCGAAGGGCGGCTACACCTACGGCGACTTCCCGACCATCGGCGGTGCGCCCGAGGTGCACTCGTCCGGTGAGGTCTGGGCGCAGACGCTGTGGGATCTGCGGGAGCGGTTCGGCCGCAGCTACGCGCTGAGCCTGATCACCCGTGCGATGGAGCTGTCGCCGAACGACCCGACCATGCTCGACATGCGCAACGCGATCGTGCAGGCCGACCTGGTCGCCAGCGGCGGCAAGAATGCCGGCATCATCTGGACCGTCTTCGCCAACCGCGGCATGGGCTGGTACGCCGGTGTCGTCGACAGCGGCGACGCGTTCCCGGCGGAGGACTTCCACAAGCCGCCGACGGGTGCGACCACGACCCTGAGCGGCACCGTGACGGACAAGGACACCGGTGCTCCGGTGGCCGGTGCGCTGGTCTACGTCGGCGGGCACTCCTCCGGCTACGCGGGTGACTATTCCGACGCCACCGACGCGACCGGCAAGTTCAGCATCAGCGGTGTTGCCCCGGGCACCTACCCGAAGGTCGTCGTGTCCGCTCCGGGCTACGAGCTGATCGTTCAGCCGGTGACCGTCAAGCCGGGCGCCACGGCCGACTTCGCGCCGCGCCGCAACTGGGCTGCCGCATCCGGCGGTGGTTCGGTGGTCGACTTCAACGGTCCGGACTTCACCCCCTACGGCTGTGGTCCGGGCGCTGCGATCGACAACGCACAGGGCACCGGCTGGGGCAGCACGACCGGTGACGACGCCGGTACGCCGACCAACGTCATGGTCCCGAAGCACGTCGACATCAAGCTGCCGTCGGCGGTGAACATCAGCGCGTTCAACGTCGACCCGTCGAACACCTGTGGTGACCCGGGCAGCGCCTCGACCGGCAAGTACAAGATCGAGACGTCGGCCGACGGCACCACCTGGGCGGTCGCTCAGGAGGGTGAGTTCACCGCGGCGAACCGGGGCAAGTACAACCTGGTCACCCCGACCGGCAACGCGACCGGGGTCCAGTACGTGCGGTTCTGGATGCTCAGCCCGCAGGTGCCCGACTTCGCCACGAACTGCCCCGCCGGCGCGTTCAGCGGCTGCCAGTTCACCGACATGACCGAACTGCAGGTCTTCGGTACGAAGTAACCCGCACCACCCCCGCGAAGGCCGGTCGAGCACCCGCTCGACCGGCCTTCCGGCTTTCCACATGATGGACAGCGGGAAGTAAGTGCAGTGAATTAGTCTAGTTTCGCGGTGTGGATGTTGTGGCTCAGAGGTCGTCGTCGCGCTCAGTTCGTGGGCGGGGCGGCGACCGAGCCACGCTCGATCAGGGTCGGCACGACGGTGGTACGACGGACGCGACGGTTGGTGTCGACGGCAGAGGTCACGCGGGCCACGACGTCGGCGACCAGGTCGTTGAGCGGCCAGTGGAAGGTGGACAACGGCGGCGTGAGCAGCTGGGACAGCGGCTGGTCGTCGTACCCGAGCAGGGAGAGGTCGTCCGGGATGCGGAGGCCGAGCTCGCGGCTGGCGGCGTACACGCCGTAGGCCAGCGAGTCGGCGAGCGCCAGGATGCCGGTCGGCCGAGGGCTGTCACTGAGCAGATCGCGGGCGACCTTGGTGGCGCCGGCCAGATCGTGCGGGCTCGAGACGATGCGGAGCTTCAGCTTCAGCCCGGACGCGACCCGTTGGGCGATCTCCTCGGCCGGTCGCTCGGTCTCGAACCGGCTCGACGGGCTGAGCATCGCCACCGTCCGATGACCCGCCTCGGCCAGCCGGCCCAGCGCCGTACTGACACCGGTCTCGTTGTCGAACACCACCTCGGACTTCGCCTTGGCGCCCGGCAGCGCGTCGCCGATCGCGATCACCGGGGCCTGCTGGGCGATCTTGGCCCAGCCCTTCTCGGCCGGGTTGATCGGGATCACCACGATCGCGTCGGCGCGGTGGTCGACCAGGTGCTGGGCGAGCTCGAGCTGGCGGCCGGCGTCGCCGGCCGAGTCGATGATCCAGGCGTTCCGGTCCGGCGCCAGCAGCTCCCGGCCGAGCGCGGCCGCGAGACGCTGCTGCCACAGGTCTTCCAGGGACGCGCAGAGTACGCCGACCGAGCCGCTGCGACCGGAGGCGAGCGCCCGGGCGACCGGGTCGGCCTGGTAGCCCAGCCGATCCGCGGCGTCCTGGACTCGCTGCCTGGTCTCCGGCGTCCCGTGCAGGCCGCGCAGCGCATAGGACACGGCCGCCATCGAGAGACCGGTCTCCGCAGCGATGTCCTTGAGGGTTGGCCTCCGGCCGTTTCCGGACATGGGTCGAACCCTAGCCCGTTGCGCGGACAGAAGCTTGACAACGGTGGCTTTGAAGCGCTTCACTCTAGACATCCTGAAGCGCTTCAATCTGGGGGTGAGTCGTGATCGACGTTCACCAGCACCTGTGGCCGGCCGAGTTCGTCGACCGCCTCCGGGCTCGCGACACCGCGCCGTACCTCGACGGTTGGACGTTGCACACCGCGACCGAGGCGCCGTACGAGATCGACCCGGCGGCGCATGCGATCGACAAGCGGGTCGCCCTGGAGCAGGACACCGGTACGACGCTTGCCGTGGTGTCGCTGTCGAGTCCGCTCGGCATCGAGCACCTGGGTGATCACGCGCTCCTCGACGCGTGGCACATCGGCGCGGCCGCACTGCCGGAGCCCTTCAAGGCCTGGGCATCCGTCGATCTCCTCGAGTCCGACCTCGAAGGCGTGGAATCCCTGCTGCGCAACGGGTTTCTCGGTCTGCAGTTGCCCGCACACGTCCTCGGTACGCCGGGCGGATGGGCCGCGCAGAGTGAACTCCTCGCAACCTTGGAGCGCTTGAACAAGCCGATCCTCGTCCACCCCGGCATCGCCCAGCCGGTCGAGGCGGCTCCCGGTTGGTGGGCCCCGGTCGTCGATTACGCGAACCAGTTGCAGGCCGCGTGGTGGGCCTGGCATGCGTACGGCGGACGCCGCGAGTTCCCGCGGTTGCGACTGTGCTTCGCCGCCGCGGCCGGACTCGCGCCCGTGCACCACGAACGCCTGGCTGCCCGCGGCGGCCGGCTCGGCACCATCGACCCCAACCTGTACGTCGACACCTCGAGCTACGGCCCGCAGGGCATCGACGCGGTCGCGCGGATCCTCGGCATCGACCAGGTCGTGCACGGCACCGACCGGCCGTACGCCGGGATCACCGACCACCGCCAAGGCGCCGCCGCGACCGCGGTGATCCGCCACGACAATCCACACCGGCTCCTGTACGGGGCCGGCACACCATCTCCTGAGAGGGGAGTGCAGTGACTGCTCAGCCCATCACCGACGTTCCAGTCGTACCAGCGCGCCAGGCCAGCCGGCTCGTGGAGCTCAACGACTGTCTGTCGCTGGACAACCTTCCGGGCCGGGACCTGGATCCCACCGAGTTGTCCGAACTGGCCGCATCGATCGCCGCCCAGCCGCATCTGTGGGAGGACCAGGTCGCCTACAGCGACGAGGAGCGCGTCTTCGCCTCGCTGCACCGCGACGCCAACGTCGACGTTTGGCTGATCTGCTGGACGCCGGTCAACGACACCGGCTGGCACGACCACGACGTCTCGTCGGGCGCGGTCGCGGTGGCGCGCGGCAAACTCGTCGAACACAACCTGGCCATCGGCACCGAGTCGATCGAGACCGAGGTGGAGGCCGGCGATGTGTACGGCTTCGGCCCCGACCACATCCACCGCCTGACCGGCCTGGACAAGGGCAGCGTCACCGTCCACGCCTACAGCCCGCCGTTGTGGCGGATGGGCCAGTACTCAGTCAAGGACGGCGTACTCCGCCGAGTCTCCGTCTCCTACGCCGACGAACTCCGCCCCCTCGACTAACCAGACCGGTCAGGCCCGTTCACCAGGCAGGCCTGCCCAACGGCCCGGCGTCCAGCAGCCAACAGGCTCCGGACGCCGGGCCTTTCAATCTGCCCCGGGTTGCCCCGCGATCTGCCCTGCTCCAAGTGGTGAATCGTGTCCAGACTCGCTTGCCATGACGACGCACGTGGAGCTCGAGAAGCACTACACCGAGCGCTATGACGAAGCGAGCCGGCTGGGCTCGACGATCAAAGGGCGACTGGAGCTCGCGCGGGTCCAGGACCTGCTCGGCCGATACCTGCCACCACCACCCGCGACGGTCGCGGACATCGGCGGCGGCCCTGGGATTCACGCGAGCTGGCTGCAGGGTCGTGGGTATGACGTCGAGCTGCTCGACCCGGTCGAACGGCACGTCCACCAGGCGGCGGCCGCAGGGATCAGCGCCGTACTGGGGGATGCGCGGAGACTGCCGTGGGACAACGAGGAGTTCGACGCTGCCTTTCTCGCCGGGCCGATGTACCACCTGACGGAGGCGTCCGAGCGACGGCTCGCACTACGCGAGGCGGTCCGGGTGACCAAGCTCGGCGGGTTCGTCGCGGTGATCGCGATCAACCGCGCCGCCAACCTGATCGGCTCGACGTTGGCCAACACCCTGATCGAGCGCCAAGGGGTGGTGACGGACATCCTGCGCGACGGCTTCAGTCCGCGGAACGACCGGATGGCGCACACGACGTACCACACCGTCGCGCAGTTGCGGTCCGAGCTGACCAACGTAGGGCTGCGGAGTGTGACGATCCACGGCCTGACCGGTCCGGGTGGCTGGCTGACCGTGATGATCGATGCCCACTACAACGGCCGGCCGCTGCCGGACAGCCTGCAGGAGCCGGATCCGCTCCGGACCGCGCTGGAGTGTTCCCGGCTCGCGGACAGCTATCCGGAGCTCGTGCAGGCGAGTTCCCTGCTACTCGGTGTGGGGCAAGTTGCTTGCCTGGCCGAAGTCGGAGAGCACGCATAGCCCGGTCCGCCGACCGGCTGGCAGCAGCTCGAAGCTCTGCCGCGACTCGCTGAATATCTGTGGTGGCGGGATTAGACATTGCGAGGTGGAGTGTGTAGTGTTCCTCGTGTTGACAGAGAAGAACAGCGAAGCTGACGTGGACAGCTAACGTTCTGTCCAAGAGTGTGATTGTGAAGTAGGTAGGACGGCGGACTCCGCCGGGCCGATCAGTGAAGGGGCTCGGGTTTCACGCCAGGATCCGGTCAGAGTCGCTGGAGCCAATGGTTGGAAAGGGTTCCAGGCTTGTCGGATGGAAGTAGCTGTTGCAGGTCGTAGTCGTAGTTGCTGTTTGTAGTTGCTGTAGCAGTAGGTAGTTGTTGTTCGAGAGAGAAGGGAAGGGATTACACCGTCGGATCGCCCGCCAGTGCCAGTACTTCGCCGGGCGGGTGCCGTAGTTCCATCAGATGGGAAGGT
>NZ_SLWN01000027.1 GCF_004342025.1 Kribbella steppae
CCAACGCATCACCGTGACGCTCGGAATCCTCCAAAAACGACATGGCCGTCGCAACTCCTCAAATCGAGGTGTTGCGACGACCACGTGAACCCGCCAAGGGAGGGGCCGTTTGGGTGGTGGGTCAGCGGTCGCCCATCGGGACGTACTGGACGCCGCGCTCGCCGGTGTAGATCTGCTTGGGCCGGGCGATCTTCTGGTCGGTGTCGCCCAGCATCTCCAGCCACTGCGCCAGCCAGCCCGACGTCCGCGGGATGGCGAACAGCACGGTGAACATCTCCGGCGGGAACTCCAGCGCCTCGTAGATCAGGCCGGAGTAGAAGTCGACGTTCGGGTAGAGCTTGCGGGAGACGAAGTACTCGTCCTCCAGCGCGATCTTCTCCAGCTCGACGGCGATCTTCAGCAGCGGGTTGATCCCGGTCACCTCGAACACGTCGTCGGCGGCCTTCTTGATGATCTTGGCCCGCGGGTCGTAGTTCTTGTAGACCCGGTGGCCGAAGCCCATCAGCCGCTCGTCGCCGTTCTTCACGCCCTCGATGAACGACGGCACGTTGTCGACCGAGCCGATCCGGCGGAGCATCTTCAGGACCGCCTCGTTGGCGCCGCCGTGCAGCGGGCCGTAGAGGGCGCCGATGCCGCCGGCGACCGCCGTGTACGGGTCGACCTGGGTGGAGCCGATCGCCCGAACCGCGTTGGTGGAGGCGTTCTGCTCGTGGTCGGCGTGCAGGATGAACAGGATCTCCAGCGCCCGCACCAGCCGGTCGTCGGCGGCGTACTTGGGCTCGCTCATCTTGAACAGCATGGACAGGAAGTTCGCCGTGTAGCTGAGCTCGTTGTCCGGGTACACGTACGGCTTGCCCTGGGCGTGCCGGAACGCGAACGCACCCAGCGTCGGCATCTTCGCGATCAGCCGCCGGATCTGCAGCGCCCGGGACTCCTCGTCGAAGATGTTGCGGGACTCCGGGTAGAAAGTGGACAGCGCGCCGACCGAGGCAGCCAGCATGCCCATCGGATGCGCGTCGTACCGGAAGCCCTGCATGAAGGTCTTCAGGTTCTCGTGCACGAACGTGTGATACGTCACGTCGTGCGCCCAGGCCTCGTACTCCGCCTTGTTCGGCAGCTTGCCGTTCACCAGCAGGTAAGCCACCTCGAGGTAGTTCGACTGCTCGGCGAGCTGCTCGATCGGGTACCCGCGGTACTCGAGGATGCCCTTGTCGCCGTCGATGAAGGTGACGGACGATCGACAGGAGGCGGTGTTCACGAACCCGGGGTCGTAGGTGGCCAGGCCACCGTCGCCGTCGGATGCGCTGATCTGCTTGAGATCGGCGGCACGGATCGTGCCATCGGTGATGGCAAGGTCGAAGTCCTTGCCGGTCCGGTTGTCCCGGACGGTGAGCGACTGATCGGTCACAATGCCCTCTTCGGAAGCTGGCGCCATCGCCTGGTGAGTGAGGGTTATCGTCAGCCGGCGGGACGCGGATCGGACTGCAATCTTCACCGCTAAACTAGTGCTGTCGGGGTCTGCTTCCAAGCCGGGGTCCCCGGTGGGGATCTGCTCGCTTTGACCCAGGGCGGACACCGCCGGTATTCTGGGCTGCTGTTGTGCGTTCCAGGTCCCAGCCCCGTCGGCGGACCATTCGCCGACGTACCAGTTTTGTCAACCTCTGAGAAACGAAGGTCAACGACCGTGCGCACGTACAGCCCGAAGCCTGCTGACGTCACCCGCGAGTGGCACGTGATCGACGCCACCGACGTCACGCTCGGTCGGCTCGCCGTCCAGATCGCCACCCTGCTGCGTGGCAAGCACAAGCCGACGTTCGCGCCGCACGTGGACGGCGGTGACTTCGTCGTTGTCGTCAACGCGTCCAAGGTCGCGCTGTCCGGCACCAAGCGGACGGACAAGCTGGCCTACCGCCACTCGGGTCACCCGGGTGGTCTGACGGCCACGCCGATCGGCGAGATCCTCGACAAGGACCCTCGCAAGGCCGTCGAGAAAGCTGTCTGGGGCATGCTGCCGAAGAACCGCCTGAGCCGGAAGCTGCTCACCAAGCTGAAGGTGTACGCCGGTCCGGAGCACCCGCACACCGCCCAGCAGCCGAAGCCGTTCGAGATCACCCAGATCGCCCAGTAAGCGATCGACGAGCCAGGTAAACGAGGATTCCCAGCGTGAGCGACATCACCACCGAGACCGAAACGATCGACCCCGAGGTCCCCATCGACAACGAGGGCCCGGTCGCCTACACCTCCGAGACGAACCCGACTCCGGAGCAGCGCGCCGAGACGGGTCGGGTCGCGGTGATCAACCCGGCCGGCGCCACCGGTCGCCGCAAGGAGGCCGTCGCCCGCGTCCGCCTGGTGCCCGGCACCGGTCAGTGGACCGTCAACGGCAAGCCGCTGGACGTCTACTTCCCGAACAAGGTCCACCAGCAGCACGTGAACGAGCCGTTCGTCGTCGCGGGCCTGGAGGGCTCGTACGACGTGATCGCCCGGATCAACGGCGGTGGCATCACCGGCCAGGCCGGTGCGCTGCAGCTCGGTGTGGCCCGCTGCCTGAACGCCGCCGACGAGGAGGCGAACCGGCCGGGTCTGAAGAAGGCCGGTCTGCTCAGCCGCGACGCGCGGATCAAGGAGCGGAAGAAGGCCGGTCTCAAGAAGGCCCGCAAGGCGCCGCAGTACAGCAAGCGCTGATCACCTGATGGGTCGTTTGTTCGGCACGGACGGAGTCCGTGGCCTGGCGAACGTGGACCTGACCGCGGAGCTGGCGCTCGACCTCTCGGTCGCGGCAGCTCACGTACTCGGCGAGGCCGGTGCCTTCGAAGGGCACCGGCCACGCGCCGTTGTGGGGCGGGATCCACGGGCCAGTGGTGAGTTCCTGGAAGCTGCCGTGGTGGCCGGTCTGGCCAGCGCCGGCGTCGATGTGGTCAGGCTCGGTGTGCTGCCGACCCCGGCCGTGGCCTACCTGACCGGTTCGACCGGCGCCGATCTCGGCGTGATGTTGTCCGCCAGCCACAACCCGATGCCGGACAACGGCATCAAGTTCCTGGCACGTGGCGGGATCAAGCTGGACGACGCGATCGAGGACGCGATCGAGGCCCGGATGGGCGAGGAGTGGCAGCGTCCGACCGGTGCCGCCGTCGGTCGCGTCTTCGACGACGGCCAGGGCTTCGAGACATATGTCTCGCACCTGGTCCGGTCCGCGCCGAACCGGTTCGACGGGGTCAAAGTCGTGATCGACTGCGCCAACGGCGCTGCCTCGCAGACCGCTCCGGAGGCCCTGCGCCGGCTCGGTGCCGAGGTGATCACGCACGCCGCCGCGCCCGACGGACTGAACATCAACCTTGACTGCGGTTCCACCCACCTGGAGGGCCTGCAGCGCGAGGTGATCGGCCACCGTGCCGACCTCGGCATCGCCCTGGACGGCGACGCGGACCGCTGCCTGGCCGTCGACGCCAACGGCGAACTCGTGGACGGTGACCAGATTCTCGCCATCCTGGCGCTGGCGATGCGTGACAGCGGCCGGTTGTCCAACGACACCGTGGTCGCCACAGTGATGAGCAACCTCGGCTTCGTCCAGGCGATGGTCCGGGAGCGGATCGCGGTCGAGCAGACCAAGGTCGGCGACCGGTACGTGCTGGAGGCCATGAAGGCCGGCGGTCACAAGCTCGGCGGTGAGCAGTCCGGGCACGTGATCCTGTCCGACCACGCCACCACCGGCGACGGCACGCTGACCGCGGTCATGCTGCTCGCCCGGATCGCCCAGACCGGCAAGACGCTGAGCGACCTGGCCGGCGCGATGTCCCGGCTCCCGCAGGTGCTGGTCAACGTCAAGGACGTGGACAAGTCCCGCGCCGGCACCGACCCGGCCGTCCAGACTGCTGTTGCCGAAGCCACCACCCGCCTGGGTGACACCGGCCGAGTCCTCCTCCGCCCATCGGGTACGGAGCCTCTGGTCCGGGTCATGGTCGAAGCGGAGTCCTCGGACATCGCCGACGAGATCGCCCACTCCCTGGCCGACGTGGTCGCCAACTCACTGAAGCTCTGAACACCTTCCAGGGGCCTCGGACAAGGAATTCCTTGTCCGAGGCCCCTGTTTCTTGTCCCAGCCTCAGAGCGCGCCGACGAGTTGGCTCCCGGCCGGCAGCCTGATTCCGGTGCGCGTGGCCCAGTGCCGGCCGGAGCGCAGGTGCGACACGAATGCCCGTTGCAACGTGGTCTGCTGCGGTATCCGGGCGAGATCCTCGGCCTCGAGCGACGTCTCCGGGGGTGCGACGTGCAGGCCGAGGCGCATCATCTCGCGATCACCCTCGTGCGGGTCGTCGGGCGGCAGCTGCGGGAGCACGGTGAATCGGCGCTGGAACTGCAGGATGTTCGACTCGGGATGCAGGTACTCGGCGAGCTGCGGATCGAGCAACCACGACGTACATGAGAAGACCGTCACCGGCTCCTCGGGATACCAATGCGCGAAGTACCGTTCGGCGGCGGCGATCGACTCCTCCGACGCGGTGGCGTCGAGTGGCCCGATCGGTGGCACGTGGATCATCAGCCCGTACCCCGCGGGCCCGTCGCCGAGCGCGAGCTGGGCGCGAGTGAACGAATGACGGCCGATCTGAATGTCGGCGCTCCGGAACCGCAACGGCGGACCCCACAGCGGAAACAGCCCGACTCCCGCCTGGCCAGTCACATCCCGATGCGTCCCCATCACTCCACCCAGCGCGGACACACTCGCTTTGGTGATCGACTCGGGCACACCGCGCTGAGCATGTACGTCGAGCAGCCGCGGCAGCCTGGACAGCAACGCCCAGGCCGCCACGAACAATCCGATCGGCGATGCCGTCAGGACGGGCCACGAGGTGAAACCGTTCGCCTCGATCGGCTGATCCATTCCACGGTCGAGATCGGTCACCATCGCGCCCAGCACCGCCCACCAGTCCTCGTGCCGGGACGGATCCGGCCGGGCCGCGAGCATGTCATCGCGGTCCTGCTCTGAGACCCCACAGAACTCCAGCATCTCCGCCGCCTGGCGATCGTCGGGAAGACTCACGTCAGCCGCGGTCTCCAGTCCTCCCAACCAGGCAGTCGCCCTCTCCGAAAGCCCCAACTCCGCGATGCTCACGTTCTCGTCCTCCCAGCAGGCCGATGCGTACTGAGCGATGACACCACGGGCCGCACCCGGAATGCACGACTTCTAACTCACCGAGATATCGACCGACGGGCGGAGTTTGGCGGCCTCGGTGAGGGCATCGTGGGTTGGGTTGCTGAGGAAGCTGGCGATGAGGGTCTGGTCAGCGGGGGTGTCCAGGCTGGGCAGGGCGATCTGCTCGTACGACGCCTGGAAGCGGGGACCCCAGCGGCGGGTGCCGAGGCGGGCGGTCCGGGAGCAGTTGTCGACCATGTAGGCCACGTCGCGGGCGTGCATGTAGGGCAGCAGCGAGTCGACCGCCTCGATGATCGACTCGTTGACGATCTCGGACCAGGGGTGACCGCGGTCGGCGAACTCGTCGACCTGGGCGACCATGGTGGCCACGAAAAGCCCCGCGGTCAGTGGGTCGATGGCGGCCGGCGTCGTACCGCGGCGGGCGTGCACCTCGGCGCCGTACGACCACATCGGGCTGCCGCCGATCCGGGACATCGGCCGGGAGGCGAGGCGGTCCTCGGCCAGGATCACGCTGCGCAGTTCGGTGCCGTCGGCAACTTCGTCGTAGATCTCGGCGACGATCTCGCGGGCCGGCCCGTAGGCGGCGGTGTAGGCGCGGTCGAACAGGTCCCGGTCGTCGTCGGTCAGGGCGGCGCGGACGGCGGGGAGCCCGGCCGCGGAGATGGTGCGCGCGATCGGTCCGGTGATCGATTCGGTGGAGCGCTCGTACGCCGTGACCGGATCCGCGCCGTCGAGGCGGAAGTGGCGGTACAGCGCCTCGACCAGACCATGGACCGCGCCGAGCAGGATCGCGCGTTCCCCGACGATGTCGGACTTGTACTCGTTCTCCAACGTGGTGGCGAAGGTGTACGGCGATCCCAGTCCGACCGACCAGGCCAGCGCACGGTCCGTCGCGTGACCGTCCGGATCGGCGTGTACGGCGATACTGGCGTTGATCCCGGCCCCGTTCACCGTCGCGCCCTGCTCGTAGAGGCGTCGTACCGAATCGCCCATGCCCTTGGGGCAGACCGCGATCACCGGGTGGCCGGCGGGGAAGTCACCGCCGCTGGCCTTCAGATGACCGAGCAGGAAGCCGTGCGAGAGTCCAATCGTGGCGCCGGGCTTGAGTACGGCGAAGATCCGCTCGTGCTCGGCTGCGAGCGCGGCGTCGGCGATCAGCAGGATCACCAGGTCGGAGGCCGCAGCCACCGCCAACCAGTCGCCGAGGGTGCCGTCGTCCTCGGTGAATCCGAGCTTGCGCGCGTCGTCCGCCGAGGCTGAGCCCGGACGCAGCCCGACGGACACGGTCACGTCGGTGCCGGCTAGCGAGTCGCGCAGGTTCTGCGCCTGGGCGCGTCCCTGCGGACCCCAGCCGAGGACGCCGATCCGCCGTACGCCGTGCAACGACTGGGGTAGCAACGGGAACAGGTCCCGGCCGCCGCGCAGGATGGTCTCCGTTCCGCCCGGAACGGTCATGGTCTCGGTACGGAAGACCGACGAGGTGAAGGTGGTCATGCCCTTCAGTTAAGGTCGACGGCGAGTGTTGCAGCAAGCGCAACATCTGCACCGGGCCGTTGCGGAGAATGGAATATGGAGCATCGAGAGCTGGAGCTGTTCCTGCACCTGGCGCGCACCCTGAACTACGGACGCACCAGCCTGGAGTGTCATGTCAGCGCAGCGACGCTGACCAGGACGATCCAGCGGCTGGAAGTGCGAGCGGGTGCGCGGCTGCTCGATCGCGGTCCGCGCGGCGTTGTCCTCACCGAGGACGGTCAGCGCTTCACGTCGTACGCCGAACGGGCCCTGGCGCTCTGGGAGGACTACCACGCGGGTGCCGGCGAGGCGGCCGATCTGGTCGGTGAGCTGCGCATCTTCGCCACAGTGACGGCCTGTCAGGCGTTGCTGCCCGACCTGCTCGCGCCGCTGCGGCCAGCGCATCCGCAGATCCGGCTCGACGTTCGGACCGGCGATGCGGCGGCGGCTTTGGCCAGGCTCGACGAGGGTGAAGTGGACGCCGCCGTCGCAGGCATCCCGAAGCGCCTGCCTCAGACTCTGGTGACTCGCACAGTGGCCGTCACCGACCTCGTGCTGGTTGCGGCTGACCAATCCACAGTTGACGGGCCATTCGTCGTACCAGCCCGTGGTCTGGTGCGTGAAGCGGCCTTCCGATGGTTCCGTCGGAAAGGCATCAAGCCGGTCATCGCGGCCGAGCCCGACGGCCACGAAGCACTTCTCGCCCTGGTGGCACTCGGCTGCGGCACCGGCATCGTGCCGCGTCTCGTCCTCGAGTCCGCGCCATCGGCCAATCGCCTGACCGAACTACCCGCCGACCTCGAGCCGCTCACCATCGGCCTCTGCGCCCGTCGCGCCGATCTCCGCCGCCCACTGATCGCCGCCCTCTGGGGACTCGTTCAGCGGGGTGGGCCGGTGGTCGCGCCGGGGTAGAGCTTGGCGGGGACGAGTTGGGGCGGGAGGGGGTCAGCGCCTTCCACTTGCCGGATGAGGGCCTCGGTGCCCAGCTGGCCGAGCTCGGGGCCTGGGGTTCGCATGATGGTGAGCGCGGGGTTGGTGAGGGCTGCCATCTCCGGGGCCATCAGCAGGGGCAGGACCGAGATGTCGTCGGGGACCCGGAGGCCGAGGCGGTTCAGGCCGGCCACGGCGCCGAGAGCGGCGAACTCGTTGACGATCAGGACGGCGGTCGTGTCCGGGTGATCGCGGACGAGGCGGGCCATGGCGTCCTGGCCGGCCAGGGACGAGCCGGAGCATTCCAGTACGACGGTTTCGAGGCCGTACTCCGGGGCGACCCGGCGATAGGCGGCTTCGGAGCGGACGTAGGGGCCGTAGGTGCTGAAGAGAGGATCGTTGAGGTTGCCCGAGATCAGCGCCAGCTGCCGGTGCCCGAGGCCGTGCAGGTAGCCGATCGCATCCTCGACGGTTCGGTCGAAGTCGATGTCGACATGGGACAGGCCCTCCAGCGCGCTCGTTCGCCCGATCAAGGCGAACGGCGTAGCGGTCTTCTGCAGGACCGCGACGCGCGGGTCGTCCAGTTGGACCTCCATCAGCACGACGCCGTCGACGAGGCCCTGGCCCACCAGTTCGGTCAGTTCGCTGCCGTCGTTGCCGACCGGCCAGAGGACCAGGTGATAGTCCTGTTTGCGCGCCGCGTCCGCGGCGCTGGTGAAGAACTCGGCAGCCGAGAAGCCGAACTTGTGGTCCAGCGCCGGATAGGCCATCGCGATGATGTGCGTACGCCGGCTGGCCAGCGCGCGGGCCACCACGTTGCGGCGATATCCGAGGTCGGCCATCGACTGCTCGACCCTCGCCCGGGTCGCCGCGGTGACCGGCTTGGTGCCGTTCAGCACGAAGGAGACGGTCGCGATCGACACGCCCGCGCGGTGGGCGACGTCCCGCATGTTCACCATCGCAGCGAACCTCCTCTGACCTCTTGACAGCAGTGTGACCTGAGGAACATAGTCCTTGGACACCTCAGTTAAGCGGTTTACCGACCACCAGACAAGTGAACGGCACTCTTCGGCGGCCAGCGGTTAAACGCTTTGATCAGCACGCCCGCTGCGGCCCCGACCATCCCCTCCGAAGGAGCGCAAGTCATGATCAGCAAGCGGATCACCGCTGTGCTGGCGGGTGCGACGGCCCTGTCGCTCGTGCTGGCAGCCTGTGGAGACAGTGGCGGTGACTCGGCGTCGTCCTCGTCCGGCGACACCGTCAAGAGCCTCACGATTCTGGACTACTACAACAACGACCCGGACAAGTCGCTCGTCCAGAAGGGACTCGACTCCTGCGCGAGCCAGCTGGGCATCACCATCCAACGGGAGACGGTGCCTGGTGACACCTTGATCCAGAAGGTGCTGCAGCAGGCTTCGTCGAAGACGCTGCCCGACGTGCTGATGCTGGACAACCCGGACGTGCAGCAGATCGCGGCGACCGGTGCGCTGGCGCCCTTGAACGACCTCGGTCTGAATGCGGACGGAGTCATTCAGGGCATGGTCGACGCGACGTCGTACGAGGGCAAGCTCTACGGACTGGCGCCGGTGACGAACACGATCGCGCTGTTCTACAACACGCAGATGCTGCAGGAAGCAGGTATCCAGCCGCCGAAGACCTGGGACGAGCTGAAGGCCGCGGCCAAGGCGCTCACCAAGCCGGGCCGGTACGGCATCGCCTTCAACGCGAACGCGACGTACGAAGGTTCCTGGCAGTTCCTGCCGCCGATGTGGACCAACGGTGGTGACGAGACGGACCTGAACAGCCCGCAGGTCGCGGAAGCGCTGCAGCTGTGGGTGGATCTGGTGCAGTCGGGCTCGGCGTCGAAGAGCGTCATCAACTGGACCCAGGGCGACGCGAAGGACCAGTTCGTGGCCGGCAAGGCCGCGATGATGGTGAACGGCCCGTGGCAGATCCCTTCGCTGCAGAAGACCCCGAACGTCAAGTGGGACGTGGTCACGTTCCCGCTGAACAAGCCGGACCAGACGCCGGTCGCACCGCTCGGTGGTGAGGCCTGGACGGTCCCGCTGAACAAGGACCAGGCCAAGCAGCAGAAGGCCGCCGACTTCGTGAAATGCCTGAACTCGGACGAGAACGAGCTGGCCTGGGCGAAGGCCCGGTTCACCATTCCGACCAGGACCGCGCTGCTCGACCAGTACGTCAAGGACGTGCCGTCGATGAAGGCCTTCACCGAGCAGGTCAAGAGCGCCCGGTCCCGGACCGGCAAGCTGGGCGAGAAGTGGCCGGAGGCCGCCAAGGTGATCTACCAGGCGATCGCTCTCGCGCTGACCGGTAAGGCCTCGGCCCAGGATGCCTTCAAGCAGGCCTCCGGCGGCTGATCGCAATGGCCCATGCGACGTTGACCCGCGATGACGCCGCGGCGTCCGGCCCGGAACCTGCTCGCAGGTTCCGGGGCCGGCGCCACCGGGGTGAAGATCTGACCAAGGTTCTGTTCGTGCTGCCGGCCGCGCTGGCGATGGTTGCCCTGTTCGGGTATCCGGTGGTCAAGAACCTGATGATGAGCCTGCAGGACTACGGCCTGCGGACGTTCTTCACCGGCGAGGCTCCCTGGGTCGGGTTGAAGAACTACACGGCGGTGGTGACGGACCAACTGTTCTCGCAGGCGATGGTGAACACGGCGCTGTTCACCCTCGGCTCGATCAGTTTCCAGTTCGTCATCGGTCTCGGGCTGGCGCTGTTCTTCCGCCGGCGCTTCCCGCTCAACGGCGTACTGCGATCGCTGCTCCTGCTTCCGTGGCTGCTGCCGCTGATCGTGTCCAGTGCGACCTGGCGGTCGATTCTCGAGCAGGACAGCGGCATCCTGAACCGCACGCTGGCCTGGCTCGGCCTCATCAACGATCCGGTGCCGTGGCTGAACTCGCCGTCGGTCGCGCTGATCGCGGTGATCGGGGTGAACATCTGGATCGGCATCCCGTTCAACGTGACGCTGCTGTACTCGGGGCTGTCCGAGATCCCGGACGAGTTGTACGAGGCCGGCCAGTTGGACGGCGCCACCGGCTGGCGCGCGTTCTGGTACATCACCTGGCCGAACCTGCGGGCGGTGGCGAGTGTGGTGCTGATGCTCGGCGTGGTCTACACGATCAAGGTGCTGGACATCATCCTCGGCCTCACCGGCGGCGGTCCGGCCAACGCGACCCAGACGCTGGCCACCCAGTCGTACGAGCGGTCGTTCATCGACTTCAAGTTCGGCGAAGGCGCCGCGCTGAGCAACATCCTGATCGCGATCTCGCTGCTGTTCGCGGTCCTCTACCTGCGCGGCACCCGTCGTGCCGTCGACGAGTAGGAGGCGTACGACAATGACTGTGCTTTTGGCCGGGCCTTCGGCGCCGGCAGGGTCATGGGGCCTTGGCTCCCGGCCTTCCCTCGTCACTCCAGTCGCTTCGCTCCCTCCGCTCCTCAGTCCAGGCCGGGAGGCCCCATGACCGACTCGACTGTGCGTCGCGGGGTCTACACCGTGATCGGCGTACTGATCCTGTGCATGATGCTCTTCCCCGTCTACTGGATGGTGAACGCGTCGCTGCAGCCGTCCGGCAACACGTTGACGGCCGGCTTCCTGCCCCTCGACCCGACGTTCGCCGGCTACCGGCGGGCGCTCAGTGAACAGGGCGGCAACCTGGTCACCAGCCTGATCATCGCGGTCGGCACCGTGGTGCTCAGCCTGGCCGTCGCCACCCCGTGCGCGTACGCGCTCTCGCAGTTCCGGTCCCGCTGGGTGTCGGTCGGGCTGCTGGCGATCCTGATCTCGCAGATGATTCCGGGCATCGTGATCGCCAACGCGCTCTACACGGCGTACGAACGGCTCGGGCTGCTGAACTCGATCCCGGGCCTCATCGTGGCCAACTGCAGCAGTGGCATCCCGTTCGCGATCCTGATCCTGCGCTCGTTCATGCTCTCGCTGCCGCCGTCGCTGGTGGAGGCTGCGCGGGTGGACGGCGCCGGACTGTTCCGGGCGTTCGTCTCGATCGTGCTGCCGATCAGCAAGAACTCGCTCATCACCGCGGGACTGTTCAGTTTCCTCTTCTCCTGGAGCGATTTCCTGTTCGCGCTCACGCTGACCACCAAGGGTGGCGTGCGGCCGGTGACGCTCGGGATCTACCAGTACCTCGGCACCCAGGTGCAGAACTGGAACGCGGTGATGGCGACCGCGGTCCTCTCGGCGATCCCGGCCATCGTGCTGCTGGTCGCCGCGCAGAAGTACATCGCCGCCGGCGCCATCGGCGGAGCCGTCAAATGACTCTAAGGACTGGATAACTATGACGATTCGCGTACTCGTCTGGGGCGAGAACCGGCACGAGCAGGTCGAGCCGCATGTCGCCGAGATCTACCCCGACGGCATGCACTCGACCATCGCCGCCGGGATCAGCGACAACCTCGGCGCCGAGGCGACGGTCGGTACGACGACCCTCGACGAACCCGAGCACGGCCTGACCGAGGAGGTGCTGGCACGGACCGACGTCCTGGTGTGGTGGGGTCACGCGGCGCACGGCGAGGTCGACGACGCGGTGGTCGAGCGGGTGTACCAGCACGTGCTGTCCGGGATGGGACTGGTTGTCCTGCACTCCGGCCACTGGTCGAAGATCTTCGGCAAGCTGATGGGTACGTCGTGCACCCTGCGCTGGCGCAGTGAGCGGGACCGCGAGCTGGTCTGGACGGTGAACCCGACGCACCCGATCGCCCAGGGTGTACCGCACCCGATCATCATCGAGCAGCAGGAGATGTACGGCGAGTTCTTCGACATCCCGGTGCCGGACGATCTGGTCTTCGTCTCGTCGTTCAGCGGCGGCGAGGTGTTCCGCTCCGGCTGCACGTTCCGCCGCGGCCACGGCAAGATCTTCTACTTCTCGCCGGGCGACCAGGACTACCCGGTCTACCACCACAAGGACATCCGCAAGGTGATAGCGAACGGCGTCGCCTGGGTCAACAGCGACCGGCCGGAGCGGGCGGTGCCGACGTTGCTGCGGTACGAGACCGAGGACTTCTTCAACGGTCACGGCTACACGGGTCCGATCGAAGAGCCTGCCGATGCCTGACCTCTTGCGCCTACTCCAGGTCGGCGCGGGCGGCATGGGCCGCGCCTGGCTGCGGACGATTGCCGACAATCCTGATGTCGACCTCGTCGGGTTGATCGACCTCGATGTACCCCTGGCTCGTGCTGCTGCCGACGAGCACGGGTACGGCGAGGTCCCGGTGGCGGCGTCGATCGAGGAGTTGGGCGTCGACGCCGACGCGGTCATCGACGTGACCGTGCCGGTCGCGCATCCCACGGTGAGCGTGGATGCCTTGCTGCGTGGGCTTCCGGTGCTCTGCGAGAAGCCGTTGGCCGCGACGGTTCGCGAGTGCCTGGCGATGGTTGCCGCCTCGGAGGTGAGCGGCAAGTTGCTGATGGTGTCGCAGTCCCGGCGCTACTTCCGGGCCGGGAATGCCTTCGGCCGGCAGCTCGCCGAGCTCGGCAGGATCGGGTCGCTGTCGTGCGAATTCTTCAAGGCTCCGCACTTCAGCGGCTTCCGCGAGCGGATGGCCGAACCGTTGCTCGTCGACATGGCGATCCATCAGTTCGACCTGTCCCGCAAGCTGATCGGCTCCGAACCGGTCTCGGTGTACTGCGAGTCGTACAACCCGGACTGGAGCTGGTTCGACGGCAATGCGGGCGCGTCCGCGATCTTCCGGTTCGCCGACGGCACCCGCTTCTCCTTCACCGGCAGCTGGTGTGCACCCGGCCTGGAGACGTCGTGGAACGGCCGCTGGCGGGCAAGTGCATCCGGCGGTACGGCGACCTGGGACGGAGATAACGCGCCGGTCGCCGAACTGGCCTCGGGCGAGGCATTGCCGGCCACCTTGCTGGAGGATCCGGAGCAGATCGCGGGCTCGCTGGTCGAGTTCGTCGACGCGGTCCGGGAGTCCACGATCCCGCAGTCGGAGGTGCACTCCAACGTCGTGAGCGTCGCCATGGTCGAGGCCGCCGTACGGTCCGCATCGACCGGTGAGGTGGTCCGCGTGGCCGACGTACTGGAGGCCGCCTACGAAGAAGCCCTCGCCACCGTCCAGGACCCGACCCTGCACGCCGCGCTCAAGGCGTGGCCGAATGTACTGAAGGTCGTCGGCCTGGAGTCCTGAAGCTCCGGGTCATCCGGGACCCGGAAAGTGCTACGCGCGGAGAAGCCCCATGGGTTGCGGCTTCTCCGCGCGTAGCTGTCCCTGACTACACAACGTCAGTTCGTAGTTTGCCCTTGACCGGCTCTGGTCGTGTGGGTAACTTTCGCGTGCGGGGGTGCGCCTGTAATTCAATTACTTCATAGGGGGTCTGTCATGTCCGCCTTACGTCGATTGAGTCTCTCCGGACTCGCCACCGCAACAGCCATCGCGGGGGTGGGAGTGTCCACAGCGGAAAGCGCGCCACCGCCGGAGCCGGCGAGGATCAGCGATGTACAGCAGGCCGCCCGCGCCATTCAGGGGATGACCCTGGAGGAGAAGGTCGGGCAGTTGTTCGTGCTGTTCGCCTACGGGCCGGACGCGCACAAGCCCGACACCCGCAACACCACCCTGTACGGCGTCCCCACGCCGGCCGAGGTGGTGGCGAAGTACAAGCCGGGCGGCTGGATCTACTTCAACGGCCGCGGCAACGTGGAGAGCCCGACCCAGCTGGCGACGTACTCGAACCAGCTCCAGACCGCGGCCATCAACACCGGCCTGCACGTCCCCATGATGATCGCGACCGACCAGGAGCAGGGCGTCGTGGTCCGGATCGGTCCGCCGGCCACGCAGTTCGGCGGCAACATGGCGCACGGCGCGACCCGGAACACGGCGGACGCCCGGACCGCCGCCGCCATCACCGGCCGCGAACTGAAGGCGATGGGCATTCGGCAGGACTACGCCCCGGTCGCCGACGTGAACGTGAACGCCCTCAACCCGGTCATCGGCGTTCGCTCGTTCTCCAGCGACCCGCAGCTGGTCTCGGACATGACGGTCGCACAGGTGCAGGGCTACCAGCGTGACGCCGGCATCATGGCGACCGCCAAGCACTTCCCGGGCCACGGTGACACCCGGGACGACAGCCACACCGCGCTGCCGACGATCAACCACACGCTCGAGCAGTGGAACACGATCGACGCACCGCCGTTCAAGGCCGCGATCAAGGCCGGCATCGACTCGATCATGACCGCGCACATCGTGGTCCCGTCGCTCGATCCGTCCGGCGACCCGGCGACGCTGAGCAAGCCGATCCTGACCGGCGTCCTGCGTCAGCAGCTCGGCTTCAAGGGCCTCATCATCACCGACGGACTGGAGATGGCCGCGGTCCGCCAGCAGTACGGCGACGCCGAGGTGGCGGTCCGGGCGATCGAGGCCGGGGTGGACCAGTTGCTGCTGCCGCCGGCCCCGGATGTGCAGTTCAACGCCGTCCTGGACGCCGTCCGTTCGGGCCGGATCAGCGAGCAGCGGATCAACGAGAGCCTGCTGCGCATCCTGCTGATGAAGCTGAAGAACGGCGTCCTGTTCACCCCGTTCGTCGACCCGGCGAAGGTGGCCACCACGGTCGGTACGCCCGCCAGCCTGGCGACCGCGCAGACGATCGTCGACAAGAGCGTCACGCTGGTCAAGAACAACGCGAACGTCGTGCCGCTGAACGCCGACCCGCGGAAGATCCTGGTCACCGGGTGGGGCGTGAGTACGACGCAGGCGCTCGCCGCCAGCCTGACCAAGCGCGGTGCCACCACCACGGTCGCGCAGACCGGCGCGGCTCCTTCGGACGCGGCCATCGCCGACGCGGTGGCGAAAGCACAGCTGAACGACGTCACCGTCGTAATCACGCAGAAGGCCTGGGACACCACCGTCACCGACAAGCTGGCCAAACAGCAGAAGCTGGTGAAGGACCTGCTCGCGACCGGGAAGACCGTGATCGTGGTCGCCGTGCGGGACCCGTACGACATCGCGTACTTCGACGCCGCACCGACGTACCTGGCTACCTACGGTTACGCCGCGGTATCGATGGAGTCACTGGCGAAGGTCATCTACGGTGAGACCAAGCCGACCGGAAAGCTGCCCGTCGATATCCCGGTCGCCGGGCAGCCGGACACCGCCCTCTATCCCTTCGGCCACGGATTGACCTGGTGACGATGGAACCCACCCGACGCCCAACCTTCACCCGACGCCAAACCCTGGGTCTCGCCGCAGCAGCGGTCGCCGGTACGACGATCGCCGGCACCACGACCGCACAGGCGGGCACCGACCGCTGGGTCCGCGACACGCTGCGGCGGATGACGCTGGAGCAGAAGGTCGGTCAGCTGTTCGTCTGCTACGCCTACGGGGCGACGGCGGACACGGCCGACCAGCGCAACACCAACCTGTACGGCGTGGCGACTCCGGCCGAGGTGGTCCGCAAGTACCACCTCGGCGGCGTGATCTATTTCGCCTGGACCGACTCGACCAAGGACCCGCAGCAGATCGCCCGGCTCTCCAACGGACTGCAGAGCGCGTCGATCGGCGGCACCGGGATCCCGCTGCAGATCAGCACCGACCAGGAGTACGGCGTCGTGTTCCGCGTCGGGCCCCCGGCGACCCAGTTCCCGGGCGCGATGGCGCTCGGGGCGACGCGGTCCGCGCAGTTCGCGCGGCTCGCGGGCGGGATCGGCGGCCGGGAGTTGCGGGCGGTCGGCGTCACGACCGACTTCGCACCGGTCGTCGACGTCAACGTGAACCCGCTGAACCCGGTGATCGGTGTCCGCTCGTTCTCGTCCGATCCCGAGCTGGTCGCCGACCTCGCCGCGGCGCAGGTCCAGGGCTACCAGCGGGACGGCCGGATCGTGTCGACCGCGAAGCACTTCCCCGGTCACGGTGACACCCGGGACGACAGCCACACCTCGTTGCCCACGATCAACCACACCGTCGAGGAGTGGAACACGATCGACGCGCCGCCGTTCCGGGCGGCGATCAGGGCGGGGATCGACTCGATCATGACCGCACACATCGTGGTGCCGTCACTCGATCCGTCCGGCGACCCGGCCACGTTGAGCAAGCCGATCCTGACCGGCATCCTGCGCGAGCAGCTGCGCTTCGACGGGGTGGTGATCACCGACTCCCTCGGGATGCAGGGCGTCCGGGACAAGTACGGCGACGCGGAGATCCCGCTGCGGGCTCTCGAGGCGGGCGTCGACCAGTTGCTGATGCCGGTCAATCCGGAGCTGGCGTTCAACTCGGTGCTCGGCGCCGTCCGCGGCGGGCGGATCAGCGAGGCGCGCATCGACCAGAGTGTCGAACGAATCCTGAAGCTCAAGGTCAGGACGGGCGTCGTCGATCACCCGTACGTCGACCTGAGCCGGGTGGCGACGGTGGTCGGCACACCGGCCAATTACGCCGCCGCCCAGCGGATCGCCGACCGCAGTACGACGCTGCTGAAGAACGACGCCGGCCTGCTGCCGCTGTCCCCGGCGCCGCGGAAGATCCTGATCGCCGGGTACAGCCCGGCCGCCCTCGGGACCGCCCTGCAGGGCCGGGGTGCGACCGCGATCGTCAAGGACACCGGCGCGACACCGACCGACGCCCGGATCGACGAGGCCGTCGCGGCGTCCGCCGACGCCGACCTCACCGTCGTCCTCACGATGAAGGCCTGGGATACCAAGGTCACCGACAAGCTGGCGAAGCAGCAGAAGCTCGTCAACGCCCTGCTCGCCACCGGCCGGCCGGTCGTCGTGGTCGCCGTCCGGGACCCGTATGACGTCGCGTATTTCCCCTCGGCGCAGACCACGCTGGCCACCTACGGCTACGCGGCGGTGTCGATGGAGGCGCTGGCCAAGGTCCTCTACGGCGAGCTCGCACCGGCCGGAAAGCTGCCGGTCGCGATCCCGGCGCAGCCCGATCCGGCCCGGACACTGCACCCGTTCGGCCACGGGCTCACCTTCGACCCGCGCGACACCCGGCTGACCGTTGCCTCGTACAACATTCACGCCGGTGCCGGGTCGGACAACGTGTTCGATCTGGAGCGGACCGCCCAGGCCCTGAAGGCACTCGACGCCGACGTGATCGGGCTGCAGGAGGTCGACGTCCACTGGGATGCGCGCAGCGAGTGGCGCGACACCCTCGCCGAACTCGCCGTCAAGCTGGGGATGTACGCCGGCTTCGCGCCGATCTACGACCTCGATCCGCCCGCGGCCGGCCAACCGCGCCGGCAGTACGGCGTCGGCGTACTCTCGCGGTTCCCGCTGGTCCGGACGGAGAACCATCCGATCACCCGGCTCTCCACCCAGGACCCGAACCCGGTGCCGGCTCCGGCGCCCGGTTTCCTGGAGGCCGAGATCGACGTCCGCGGCCGTCGGGTGCACGTGTACTCCACGCACCTGGACTACCGGGCCGACCCATCGGTCCGGCAGGCCCAGGTGGCCGACACGATGAAGATCCTGGCGCAGAACCGCCGGGAGGATCTGCAGATCCTCACCGGCGACTTCAACGCCGAGGCGGAAGCACCCGAGCTGGCCGGGCTGTGGAGCCGCCTCACCGACGCCTGGACGGCGGCTGCCAGCACGGCCGGCGGCCCGCACACCTATCCGGCGGTCGGCCCGGTCAAGCGGATCGACTTCGTCACCGTCGGCGCGGGGTTCCGCGTCCGGCGCGCCTCCGTTCCCGATGAGCAAGTGGCCAGTGACCATCGCCCCGTGGTGGCCGACCTGTTGTTCCGCCCGTAACGCCCTGCCGAAGGAGAAGTCTGATGAAGCGCCGCAGTTTGCTCGCGGGCGCCGGTGCCCTGGCCGCCGCCCCCCTGATCGACGTACCGGCGGCCCATGCCGGCCAGACCCCCAGCAAGGGCAGGACGATGGTCGGCGCCGAGGTGCTGGCCGCCGACGACTGGCAGGCGCTGGCCGGCCAGAAGGTCGGCGTGATCAGCAACCCGACCGGCATCCTGCCCGACCTCAGCCACATCGTTGACACGATGCACGCGTCCGGGAAGGTCAACATCGTCGCGGTCTTCGGCCCCGAGCACGGGTTCCGCGGTACGGCGCAAGCCGGCGGATCCGAGCAGGACCACATCGACCCGCGCACCGGGATCATGGTGTACGACGCCTATGGCGCCAACGCGGACAAGCTGGTCAGCCTCTACACCAAGTCCGGTGTGGAGACCGTCGTCTTCGACATCCAGGACGTCGGCGCGCGGTTCTACACCTACATCTGGACGATGTACGAGGCGATGATCGCGGCCGTCCGCACCGGCGCGCGGTTCGTCGTACTGGATCGCCCGAACCCGGTCGGCGGGTATGCGCGCGGCCCGATGCTCAAGCCCGGTTACACCTCGGGTGTGGGCAAGGAGGAGATCATCCAGCAGCACGGCATGACCGTGGGCGAACTGGCCCGGCTGTTCAACGCGGAGTACCTGCCGCTCGACGCGAACGGCGCGCGGCTGACGGACCTCCAGGTCATCCCGGTGAAGAACTGGAAGCGCGATGAGCTGTACGACGACACCGGCCTGACCTGGGTGATGCCGAGCCCGAACATGCCGACCCCGGACACGGCCCTGCTCTACCCGGGCATGTGCCTGTTCGAGGCGACCAACTTCTCCGAGGGGCGTGGTACGACGCGGCCGTTCGAGCTGATCGGGGCGCCGTACATCGACTACAAGTGGGCCGAGGCGCTGCAGGCCAAGAACATCCCGGGTGTCGACTTCCGGGAGGCGTACTTCACGCCGTTCATCAGCAAGAACGCGAACGTGCTCTGCGGCGGCGTCCAGGTGCAGATCACCGACCCGCACAAGGTGGAGGCGATCACCGCCGCGACCCACATGATCGTGGAGGCGCGCCGGCTGTACCCGGGCTTCGCGTGGCGGGCCGAGAACCCGCCCGGCCGGTGGATCGACCTGCTGACCGGATCCGACCGGTTCCGCACCATGCTGGAGGCTGGTGCGACTGCCGAGGAGATCGTCGCGGCCTGGAAGTCCGAGACCGATGCGTGGACCGCCCGCCGGGCGAAGTACCTGCTGTACAAGGGAGCTCACCGGTGAGACGAGTCGTCGGAATCGCGGTAGTCTCCACCCTGATGCTCGCGATGACCACCCCCGCAGTTGCCAATGGCAACAGATCCGGCCGGTTCGACCACCCGTACGACGGCTATGCCCCGAGGACGACTCTCTTGCGCGACTCCACCCCGGCGAAGGCCGGTCTCGACCCGGCGCCGATCGACGCGGCGCTGGCCCAGGTGGACGCCTGGACCAGGCCCAACGGTACGGTGAAACCCCTGTACGCCGGCGCGGTCACGCTGCTCGGTCACGACGGGAAGGTGGTCACCAAGACGGCCACCGGGATGGCGCTGAAGTACGCCGACGGCAATGGCACCGAGCTGCCGGCGGACCAGCAGATCCCGATGCGCACCGACACGATCTTCGACATGGCGTCGGTGTCCAAGCTGTTCACGTCGATCGTGGTGCTGCAGCTGGTGGAGAAGGGCAAGGTCGGGCTGGACACCCCGATCGCGACCTACGTGCCGGAGTTCGCCGAGAACGGGAAGCAGGCGATCACGGTCCGGCAGGCGCTCACGCACACGACCGGGCTGCCGTCCTGGTTGCCGTTGTGGAGTGCGCAGCCGGACCCGGCCTCGCGGATGCACATGGCGCTGACCGCGACCCCGACCAGCCCGGCCGGGACGAAGTACCTCTACAGCGACCTGAACCTGATCGCCCTGGGCGAGCTGGCCCACCGGGTGACCGGCAAGACGCTCGACAAGCTGGTTGCCGACGGCATCACCAAACCGCTGCAGATGCGGGACACCGGCTACAACCCGGATCCCCGCAAGAAGCCCCGGATCGCGGCCACCGAGTTCCAGTCCGCACCGCCGCGCGGGATGGTCTGGGGTTCGGTGCACGACGAGAACGCCTGGTCGCTCGACGGTGTCGCCGGGCATGCGGGTGTGTTCAGCACCGCGGACGACATGGCGATTCTGGCCCAGACCTTCTTGAACGGTGGTAGCTACCGCGGGGCCCGGATCCTCAAGGAATCCTCGGTCACCGCGATGATCACCAACTTCAACGGGGCCTTCCCGGGCAACGACCACGGGCTCGGCTTCGAACTGAACCAGCGCTGGTACATGAGCGGCCTGTCCGGACCGCGCACGGCCGGCCACACCGGCTACACCGGTACGTCGGTCGTGATCGACTTCGACTCCCGTTCGTTCGCGATCCTGCTGACCAACCGGGTCCACCCGAGCCGCAACTGGGGCAGCAACAACCCGGCGCGGCGTGCGGTGGCCCAAGGGCTGGCGCTCGCGCTCGGCGTCGGGCCGCGACACGGCAAGGACGCCTGGTTCTCCGGTACGACGGACGCCGCGACAACGACCCTGGCCACGCAGGTCGCCGTACCGGCCGAGGGCGCGAAGCTGACGTTCGACATGTTCGTGGACACCGAGGAGACCGACCTGCTGACCCTGGAGACCTCGGCCGACGGGACGACCTGGACGAAGGTGCCGTTCTCCGTGCTGGACCGGGGATCCGTGATCGACACCGACGGGACGATCAGCGGCTCCGGCGACCGGCACTGGCATCAGGTCTTCGCCGATCTCGCGGCCGGCGATCAGACGATCAGGTGGCGCTACACCTCCGACGCGCTGTACCAGGGCCGCGGTGTGTATGTCGACGGTGTGAAGATCACGAGCAAGAGTGGTGTTCTTCTCGACGGAGAACGAACGCCTGAATCATTTGTCGCCACAGGTTGGAGACTTTCGCGTCGGTGACCCCACTTGGTGCATAGTCGCCGTACCGTGCTGTCATGAACTCAGTTTCCTCTCCAGAACCCACGGGGCCGCTGCTGGTCCGGGTCCGCGCGGTGATGCCCGCGCTGGCGCCGGCCGAGCAGCGGGTGGCGAACGCGGTCCTCGCGGACCCGGGCGGAGTGGCGGCGATGACGATCTCCGAACTGGCCGAGGTGGCATCCACCTCGGAGACCACGGTCATCCGGTTCTGCAAGCAGATCGGCGTCCCCGGCTATCCACAGCTCCGCCTGCAGCTGGCGGCCCAGTCGGCGCAGGAGAGCATCCGGCCCGAGGTCGGCGGCGACATCGAGCCCGGTGACTCGCTGGCGGACGTGGTCGGCAAGGTCTCGTTCGCCGACGAGCGGGCGGTCCGCGAGACCGCTCAGCAGCTCGACGTCGACGCCCTGGCCAAGGTGGTCACCGCGGTCGTCAACGCGCCGCGGGTGGATCTCTACGGCTTCGGTGCGAGTGCGTTCGTGGCGCTCGACCTGCAGCAGAAGCTGCACCGGATCCGCCGGGTCTCGTTCGCCTGGTCCGACGTCCACGTGGCCCTGCCCAGTGCGGCGCTGCTCGGCGACGGCGACGTGGCGATCGGCATCTCGCACACCGGTACGACGGTCGAGGTCGTCGAGGCACTCGAGGAGGCGGCCAAGCATGGCGCGACCACGGTCGCGGTGACGAACTTCCCCCGCTCCCCGCTGGCCCGGACGGCCGACCTGGTGCTCACCACGGCCGCCCGGGAGACGACGTACCGCTCCGGCGCCATGTCCAGCCGGATCGCCCAGCTGACCGTGATCGACTGCCTCTTCATCGGGGTGGCCCAACAGGTCCTGCCGGACGCGCGCAAGGCGCTCGAGGAGACGGCCACCGCGGTCCGCGGCCACCGCCTCAAGGGCTCCGAGTAGCCGACCTACCTCCCCTCGTCTTTCCCGTGGGGAGGGATGCTCGTGTTTCCGTCAACGATCAACAGAATTGAAAATCCTTCAGTAGGAAACTAACATCGGTGCTGTGACCACGCCGACTGAGCAGCGCAACCCCAGGACGCTCGCTATCGATGCCGTGGGCACGACCGAGATCCTCCGGATGGTCAACGCCGAGGACGCCCGGGTTGCCGGTGCTGTCGGCGTTGTCATCCCCGAACTGGCCCGCGCCGTGGATGCCGCCGTCGAGGCGGTCCGCGGCGGCGGCCGGGTCCACTACTTCGGCGCCGGTACGTCGGGGCGCCTCGCCGTACTGGATGCGGCCGAGTTGCTGCCGACCTTCCATGTGCCGGAGGGCCTGGTGGTCGCCCACCACGCCGGCGGTATGGAGGCGCTGCTCCGCGCGGTCGAGAACGTCGAGGACTCCGAGGATGGCGGCGCCGCCGACGCGGCTGCCGTGACCGCCCAGGACATCGCCATCGGCCTCGCAGCTTCCGGGAGTACGCCGTACGTCGCCGGAGCGTTGAAGGCCGCCCGCGCGGCCGGGGCGACCACCGTGCTGGTGACGTCCAACCCGTCCGCCCCGCTGGCGCCGCTGGCCGACATCGTGATTGCCGCGGACACCGGGCCCGAGGTCATCGCCGGCTCCACCCGGCTGAAGGCCGGCACCGCCCAGAAGATGATCCTGAACTCGTTCTCGACCACGCTGATGATCAAACTCGGCCGCACCTGGTCGAACCTGATGGTCGACCTGGTCGCCACCAACCAGAAGCTCCGCGGCCGCATGCTCCGCATCCTCGGCGAAGCCACCGGCGCCGACCCCGACGCCTGCGAATCCGCGTTGGCCGACGCCGACGGCGAACTCAAACCCGCGTTGGTCCACCTCCTCACCGGCTCCCCGATCCCCGAAGCCAGAGACGCCCTCGAAGCCGCCCACGGCCGAGTAGCCGACGCCCTGACCACCCTCGGCGCCCCACCCAAACACACCGCCTCCGCCTAAACCCACCGCTCCGGCAAGCACAGCGAGGGGCTGAGAAGCGGGGTCAGGTGGTGTTGTGGAGGCGGTGGAGTTCGGAGCGGGCGTGGGTTACGGCGGGGGTTTCGGCGCCGTGGGCGCGGGCTAGTTCTCGGGAGAGGTCGGTGGCGGCTTCCAGCAGGTGTCTCGCTTTGCTGCGGCTGTGGAGGTGTTTGCGGTAGGCCTTGCGGTCTTTCCTGAGGCCGCTGACCGCATCTAGTAGAGCCGGGTCGATGGCGCCTGTCTCGAGTTCGGGTGCGAGTAGGGAGCGGGTCCAGGCGCGTTCCTGTTGGGCAGCGTGCCGCAGGACGTAGAACAGGGCCGTCAGTTCGATGGCCGCGATCACGAACGGCAGGAAGGCCGCCGCGATCCCACCGCCGCTGAGACCAGCCATGTCGTCCCAGCTGAAGTGGAACACCATGGCCATCAGCATGGTGAGTACGCCTCTGACCACATTGCGCTCGCCAGGGGTCCGGCCGAGGACCCACATCAGGCCGGCGCAGAAGATCGCACTGAACAGGGCGTGTGACACGATCCCGGCCGCACCCCGGGTCAGGAACACCTGCAGTGACGAGCCGAGCTGGTCCACGCCGTACAGCTGCGTCGCGCCGTTGTAGACGTAGAGCACGTCCTCGAAGACCTGGAAGCCGAGACCGATGTAGGCGCCGATGATGAAACCGTCGTAGGCGCTGCGGACCAGGCGCGGCGCGAGGCCGATGAGCAGCACCAGCCCGAGTGCCTTGCCCCACTCTTCGTTGATCGGTGCGGTGAGTCCGGCGGCCCAGTCCGCGGCGAAGGAGGTGCCGCCGACTTTCGCCCAGATCTCCAGCAACGCACTGTTGGCCGGCAGAGCGATCCAGAACGTCGCGGCGACGCCACCCCACACGAATCCGGTCGCCAGAAGTCCGGCAGGTTGAGCGGTGAAACGGTTGTGATGGCGCAAGAGCAGCAGCCATGGCACCAGGTACAGCCCGAACAGCAGGATGCCTCCGGCCAGGGCCGGCGTGTAGAACGCGGCCCGCGGTCCGAAGTACCGAAGCATCGTCAATGCTCCGCCGCCGACGCCCAGGAGGTAGACCCAGAACGCGAGGTTGTGCGGCTGCAGGAACCGGAACGGTTGCCCCCAGCCCGATTCCTCGATCGCGCTGAGCTGTGCCGCCCTGCCTTCGGGCACAGTGATGTCGGTCATCGGTCCGCCCCCGGCGTGATGCTGCGCAGCAGGGCTGCCACCTCGTCTTGGGACTGCTCGAACTGACCGGGCGCAGTGCGGACGCGGACGAGCAGTGCGGGCGCGGCCTCAACCGCCTCCGATGTGCCGGTGGCCATCTTGAATGCGGCGTCGATGCCGTCACCACCGGTAGAGGTCCTGCTCTCCACGACTCCGACCAGGCCGGCCCCGGTCGTCAGAGTTCCGCGCCGGCCGCTCACGCCCGGGCTGTCGCCGTCCGACCGCTCCACCTGATCGAGGAACGCGGCCGCGGTGCCGTCGTACGACGTACCGGTCAGCTCGATCGTGGCGCCTCCGCTGGCCAGCTTCACCTGCAGGCTCGTCGCGTTCGCGCCACTCAGGGTTCCGCTCTCCAACTGCCAGCCGACTGGGGGTACGGCGGTCGCACCGTTGCCCAGCTCGAGCACTTGACCGGCCTTGATCTCGTTGTGCCATGGAATCGCCGCATTGAGCGCGGGCAAGCCGTAGATCAGCACCAGAGCGATGGCGAGGCTGATCAGCCCTGCCGGGAAGGTACGTCGGTCGAGTCCGAACCATCGGTCCTCGACCGGCACCCAGTCCCGTGGTGTCTCCTCCGTACCTACTGACATCGGCCCCTCCGCACTAGCCCGCGCGATGGACGCGATCGCCCGGCAACCGGCCGACGGTCACGGTGCGCCACAGATTCAACGCCGCGTCACCATTACTGTACGCGTGGCGTCACCCCTCCCGCATGCACTTCGTGGACGCGGTGGGGCAGTTCTCCGGCCGCGAGCCGACGGCCGATCTGAGGTCAGGTAGCGGCGGCGAACGCTCGGAGTTCGCGGACCGATCTTTCTCCCCGAAACCTGTATTTCCTGCTGGGGTTCCAATTACGCACATTTGCGGGTTTACCTTCGGTGAGTTTATCTGACAGTGAATTTCTAACCGCTGATCGGAGCCAGGCTGGTTTGTTTTGAGGGGTGGGGAATGGCGGGTCAGGGGGGTTGCGAACGGTAGTGGGACCATCACTTTTGGTGCATAGCGCGTTTGTGTGATCGTGTCGTATCGTCGCGTCATCGCCAGGCCTTGGTGGGGGTTCTGGTCTTCGAATCCTTTGTGTGCAACGAACTTCGGAGCTCGGATGACCATGGACGGTGCTGTCGTGGTGCCCGGAACCACCCAGGGCGCTCAGTGGGTCGATGATGTGTTGCTGGCCGGCCCGGCGGATGATGTTTGCTTTCGCTTGCCCGAACCTATTGACCGTGCGACGCTACGCCGGTTGGTGCGGGATCGGCAATCCGAGTTGGCCCAGTCCGGTTTACGGCCGGGTGGTGCGGCGGCATTGCGGTTACCACCGTCAATGGCTTTCGTGACCCATTTACTGGCGGTCTGGCGTAGCGGCGGGCAGGCGATCCTGCTCGACCACCGGCTGACCGATTACGAGGTCCGGCGCGCGATCGAGCGGCTGGTCCCGCAGGTGGTCGTGTCACCCGGTCGGCCGGTCCCGTCCGGCCTGCGCACGTTCGTCGAGGTCGACACCGACGTGGCCAGCTACTCCGGTCATCCGGCGGGTACGGCGCATGTCGTCGTACAACTCAGTTCGGGTTCGACCGGGCCGTCGAAGGTGATCGGACGGACTGCGGAGGACCTGGTCGAAGAGGTACTGCGGTACACCGAGATCGACGGGGTTCCGTTGCGGGGTGAGCGGGTGATCCTGCTGCCCTCGATGGTGCACGTACTCGGGCTGGTCGGCGGTCTGCTGTACGGACTGCATGCCGGAATCGAGTTGGTCCCGCCGGCGCGGCTCACGGGGGACGCGATCGTCCAGGCAATCGCGTCGGGCACAACGCCGGCGACCGTACTCGGTGTGCCGTTCCACATCGGTCTGCTCGCTTCGGTGCAGGAACCGCCGAAGCTTCCGCAGTTCAAGCGGATGACGACCGGCGGCGAGTTGGTGCCGGCCGCGGTGTCACAGTCGTTCGAGTCCAAGTACGGCGTACCGCTCGGCAACATGTACGGGATGACCGAGGTCGGTGTGATCGGCACCGATCTGTACGGCGAACATCGGCCGGCGATCCGCCCGGCGCCGGGGATCGAGGTGCGCGCCGTCGACGGCGAGATCCACATCCGCCGGCCGGAATCGCCGTACCTCGGCCTCTCCGACCCGGCGCGATGGGCGGACGGCTGGCTGCGGACACGCGACGCCGGGGTTGTCGACGATGAGACCGGGCTGGTCAGCATCAAGGGCCGGCTCGACTCGCAGGTCTCCGTCGGCGGGATGAAGGTCGACCTGACCGAGGTCGAGTACACCTTGGGCACGCTCCGCGGCGTCGAGGCAGCGGTCGTCGTCTTCGACGGCTCCATCACCGCCTATCTGCAGCTGAAGGAGCGCCGCGACGTCACGGATCTGGAGTCCGAACTCGCGCGACGCCTGGCGCCCTACAAACGCCCCCGAACGCTCCGCATCCTCGATCAGATGCCCCGAACCACTACCGGAAAGCTCGTCCGGGACCTCACCGTCCTCCGCAAGGCAGCCCCGTGATGCTCGGTCAGAAGGACCTCGGTAGCTGCCGCCGGCAAAGCCACAGCCAACACCGCCTGCTGATCAACAGGCAGGTGCAGGACTGTGAGGCTCGGCTCCGACGAAACCAAACCGGCGGGGAGCGCCAGGCCCCGCCGTGCGTGTTCCGGCTGGACGGGGGCGGGCAGTGGCATGCGGCGGCGGAGGCCGGTGTTGCGGAGACCCAATCCGAGCGCCTTGCCAACAGCTTCTTTCGCCGTCCACAGCTGCAGGAACGCGGTCAACTCATCGGCTTCTCCCGCCATCCACTCCAGCTCGGACGGATCGAACCAGCGACGAGCCAGCCCACTGACATCGCGCGGGTACACGTCTTCGACGTCCACGCCGACCGGGCCGGTCGCAGAGGCGGCGACCGCCACGAGGCTGCGGCTGTGGCTGAGGCTCACTGCGAGGCCGTCGACGTACGGACGTCCGCTCGGCTCGTGCCGCAGTACGGCGGTGCGCTCGAGGAGCGAGCCGGCGAGTTCCAGCAGCAGCTCCTTGGCAGCCGAGCGCTGGTCGTCACCGGCCGGCGCCGTCCACACATGCACCCGACCGTCTCCCACCGAAAGAAGGTATCCCGATGAAGGACGAGGTTCGCGCATTCGTCATCGCGCAACTGCAGGACATGAACTACGACACCGAGGGCGTCGACGACGACACCACCCTCGGCCCGGCGGGAGTGGACCTGGAGTCGCTCGCGCTGGCGGACCTGTCGGTGCGGGTCGAGGACCGGTTCGGCGTACGGTTCTCCGACGACGAGTCCGAGCAGTTGGCGTTGATGACGGTCGGCGAGTTCACCACCGAGGTGGCCGGCCGGGTAGCCCAGCAAGTCTGATGAACTCGACCCCACCACCGCCCGGGCGGGACGAAATCATCACCTGGCTGACAGGCCTCGGCGAGCGACCACCCGGCGCCGAACGGATCGACTCGATGGAGCTGGCCTGGCTGGTCCATCAGGTCGAGCAGCGGTACGGCGTGGAGCTGTCTGACGACCAGCTCGAGCGCATGACCACGGTCGACGACGCGGTCGCCGTACTGGCAGAGGTGCTGACCAGCCATGTCTGAACCCAGACCGGTCTCCGTCACCGGCCTCTCGATCCTGACCGCACTCGGTCGCGGTCCAGAGGCCCAGTTGGTCGGTACGGCGGCCTTCACCGAGGTCCAGCGCTTCGACACCAGCAACCGCCGCGTGAACCACGCCGCCACAGCTGCCGACGTCGGAACCCTGGAAGAAGAGCTGGACCTGGCGATAGCCACCGCATGCAGTCAGGCAGGCGTCGACCGCAGTACGACACCTCTCCTGCTCGCACTGCACACCGCCCCGTCCTGCGACTTCGGCCAGCAACGCATCTACACCAGCGCCTGCGTCTCAGCCAGTACGGCGGTCGCCGACGGCGCAACGTTGATCCTCACCGGCCGGGCCGACCGCATCGTCGTAGCAGCCGGCTATCTGGTCGAGCCGGACCAATACGCCCTCTTCGACGCCGGCCGAGCCCTCTCCGACGACCACACAGTCCGGCCCTTCAGCCTCAACCGCCGAGGACTGTTGCTAGGCGATGGGGTTGCCGCTGTGGTCCTGGAAGCAGGCGAAGGTTTAGCGCAGATCGCTGGTTGGGGCCGAGCCGGAGACGCTTACCATCCCTGCCAGCCGTCCCCGGACGGTCGAGGCCTGGCCGCAGCCATCCGAGCGGCGCTCCAGAAGGCCAACCTGTCGCCCGACGAGGTCGGCTACATCAACGCGAACGCAACCGGCACAACCGTCAGCGACGCCGCCGAGGCAGCCGCGATCAGCCAGGTCTTCGCCCAAGCCGACCCGGCCCAATCTGAGTGGTTGACCACCAATATGGCGGGTTATCCACCCGGAATACGGGTGGCAAACCCACAAGCTCGGACGCCAGCCAGCCAAATGGGCGCGATCCGTGGCGGGCCGCCGGTCAGCTCGACGAAGGGGGTGCATGGGCATGCGTTGGAGGCTTCGGGGCTGGTTGAGCTGGTGGTGACGATTCAGTCTCTGCGGGAAGGCAAGTTGCCTGTGAATGCGGGGTTCTTGGACCCCGATCCCGACTGTGATCTTGATCTGATTCTGGATGCGCCGCGGCCGGCTCTGTCGCCGTACGGGATGACGCTCAACTCGGCGTTCGGGGGCGCCAATACCGCGTTGGTGGTGCGTGCGGGATGAGGCCGGCGCTTGAAGTTCATGACCTTGTCGTGCTCGCGGAGGGTTACTGGCCGGAGCCGGGTGACGACATCGAGGCAGGGCCGCCAAGCCTTCCCGGGTTCGTGTTGTCGACGTTCAACCCGTTGGCGGCAACAGTTGCCGACCGTTGTTTGAAAGCGCTACCCGAACCACGGTCCAAGAACATCGGGATCGTGCTGGTGAGTGACGGCGACCGGGTCAGCGCCGAGCAGGTTCGCCGGGCCGTTGCTGACGGCAAGCGAATCGGCCCGCTGTTCTTCTTCCAGTCGGTGCCGAACAGCGTCGCGGGGCTGATCGCCGCGAAGTGGGATCTGCGCGGACCGGTGGTGTGTGTGACGGACGGCGGACTCGACGAGGCCGCCCTGCTGATCGGTGACGGGGACGCCGACCAAGTGCTGATCGTGGACATCGAGGCCGAGCAGGCGACCGCCCGGATCGTGAGTTGGGGAGTGCGAACATGAAGAGTCTGAGAGCCCGACTGGCCGCCGACCCGGAGATCGGCACCGGCAACGTCCTCCACCGGGTGATTGCCCACGGCGCCGACCTCGACGGACCGGGGCTGACCTTCGACACACCCGTCGACCACTACCCGGCCGAGCACCCGCTGACCCTGGGTGAACTCGACGAACGAGTTCAAGCCCGGACAGCCTGGCTGCACGAGCACGGCATCGGCCGCCGGGACGTGGTCGCGATCTGGGCCACGGACGCTGCCGACATTGTGCTCAGCTTCCTTGCGCTGACCCGCAGAGGCGCGATCCCTGCGCTGATGAACGGCAAGATGGCTCCGCCCATCGCCGACGAGTACATCCGCCGCCTGCGCGTCACCGCCGTACTTGCTGACGCCGCCCATCGGCCGCTCCTGCAAACAGAAGTCCTCGCCGAACCACATGAGCTCGGCACCGGTGATCCGGCCAAGGCGCCCGAGCACTACCGCCACCACGCGGACGATCCCGTCGTCATCACGCACACCAGCGGCACGACCGGCGTACCCAAGGCTGTTCTGCACAGCCACACCACCTTGTACGCCGCTCTGAAGCACCTCCTCACGATGCCGCAGGCGCAGGGCACCGACAGGATTCTCAACGCCCTGCCGATCCCGCACACCGCGACGGTCCTGATGGTCAACCAGGTCCTCGGCAACCGGGCCCAGATGCTCCTGCTGTCCAGTCAGGACGCTCCCGACGTGCTGCGGCAGATCGAACGCTGGAAGCCGCGTGCCGTCTATGGATTCGCGGTCACGTGGGCCGGCCTGGCTCGTGAGGATCTGAGCAAGCACGACCTGGACTCGGTGCGGATGTGGTTCAACACCGGCGACTGCGCGCACGAGCCGCACATCCGCAAACTCGTTGCCGTCGGCACCCGTGAGACCGTCACCAGGGCAGGGCGTACGACGGTCAAGGGCTCACACTTCGTGGACGGTCTCGGCTCCAGCGAGATGGGCCACAACGGCTTCCACATCACGCACACGATCGACAGCGACCACTACGGCCGCTGCATCGGCAAGCCGTACCAGTTCGCGACGGCCGCGGTCCTGAGCTCGACCGGCGACGAACTGCCGGCGGGCAAGGTCGGCCTGCTCGGCTTCCGCTCGCCGTCGGTCTCACCCGGCTACTGGAACGACTCGGTCAACACGTACCGCTTCCGGCTGAACGGCTGGTTCCTCACCGGCGACCTGGCCTACCGCGACGACTCCGGCCACTACTTCCACCTCGACCGGATCCCGGACGCGGTCGCCGGCTTCGAAGGGCCGCAGCTGTTCACCTCGATGTCCGAGGAACGCATCCTGGCCGCGATCCCCGAGGTCGTGGACTGCACCGTCGTCATCCTCAACCAGGACGGTCGGTACGTCGCCGACGTCCTTCTCGAACTCACGCCGGACGCGGAGAACGTCGACCGCACGGCCGCGGTGAAGGCGGCCGTCGGTGAGGACGTGGCGGCGATCATCCGCAAGGTCGGCGCGGTCGGTGCGGAAGAGGTCCCGGTGACAGTGACCGGGAAGGTGCGCAAGGTCGCGTTGCGCGAGGAACGCCTGACGGGGGCGGACGCATGAGCGCGCCTGGCGTGACGATCACCGGCATGGGCCTGCTGACGCCGGTCGGACGCGGTGTCGAGAACGTGTACGACGCCCTGCTGCAGGGCCGATCCGGGATCGTGAAACCTCCGGCCGACCACCCGGTCGCCAACTCCATCGAACTCGCCGGCATCCTGCCGCCGATCGACCCGGGCAAGATCGCCAGCGGCCCGGACGGCAAGGTGATGGACCGTACCGTCATCCTGGCCCAACTCGCCGCCGAGGACGCGCTCGCGGACGCGGGCCTGACCGTCGGCGACAACGTGGACCCCGACCGCATCGGCGTGATCATCGGTGGCGTCGGCGGGATGGCGACCCTCGAGCGACAAGTCCTCGCCCGAGCCGAACGCGGTCGCGCTGCGGTCAGCCCGTACCTGCTGACCGGCATCCTCCCGAACATGCCGGCCGCCCGAGTCGCGATCCGCTTCGGCCTGCGCGGCTACACCTCGTCAGTCGGTACGGCGTGCGCGTCCGGAGCACAGGCGATCGCTGACGCGGTCCGCCTGATCCGGTCCGGCGAGGCGGACGTCGTACTCTGCGGAGCCAGCGAGGCACCGCTGTTCCCGACCTTCGCGGAGACGTTCGCCAATGCGCGGGCGCTGGCGCGTGGTTGGGACGACCCGGCCGAGGCCAGCCGTCCGTTCGACCTCCGTCGCAACGGATTCGTGTTGAGCGAGGGTGCTGCATTGCTGGTGCTGGAGGGCGCCGAGCATGCCGCCGCACGCAACGCGCCCGGGTACGCGGATGTCGTCGGCTACGGCGTCAACTCCGATGCGCACCACCCGACGGCGCCACGTCCGGACGGGGTCGGAGCTGCGGACTGCATGCGAAAGGCGTTCAAAACAATAGATCCGAGCCGCCTCGGCTACGTGAATGCGCACGGCACCAGTACCAAGCTGGGCGACGTCGCCGAGTCGATCGCCATCGGACTCGCGTTCGGCGATCACACGCCGGCCGTGAGTTCGACGAAGGCACTGACCGGTCACATGCTCGGGACCTCGGGTGTGGTGGAGGCTGCCGCGACCGCGCTGGCCGTCAACACCGGCCTGGTGCCGCCGACGTACCACTTGGACGATCCGGACCCCGCGTGCCCGGTGGACCACGTCCGTAAGGAACCACGCGACATCCGCCCGGAGTACGCGCTGTCGAACTCGTTCGGGTTCGGCGGTCAGAACGTGAGCCTGCTCCTCGGCGCCGCCAGTACGCCGGAGAAGCGACAGATCAACAGTGAGGTGAGGGTGTGATGGAGATCTTCGGGATCGACCACGTGGAGATGTACGTGGGCGACGCTCGGCAGGCCGCGTTCTATCTGGGACACGCGTTCGGCCTGCAGATCCATGGTCAGGGCGGACCGGAGTCAGGGCTGCCGGATCAGCGATCGCTGCTGTTGCGGGAGGACGCCGTCCAGATCGTGCTGACGTCCGGCCTGGCGGCGGACCATCCGGCCGCGGCGTACGTGCAACGCCACGGCGACGGGGTCGCGATCGTCGGACTGGAGGTCGACGACGCGACAGCGGCGTACGGCGAACTGGTTGCCCGAGGCGCCCAAGGGCTCCAGGAGCCGGTCCGGTACGACGATGGCGAGACGACCGTGGTGATCGCGGAGGTGGCCGGCTTCGGCGACGTGATCCACCGGCTGGTCGAGCGGCACGGGCCGCGGCACGAGTTCCTGCCCGGCCGGATCCACATCACCGAGCCCAGCGGTGGACCGGACGAGAAGCTGTTCAGCGAGATCGACCATCTGGCGATCTGCGTACCGTCGGGCGACCTCGAGCCGACCGCGAAGTTCTACGAGGACGTGTTCGGCTTCCCGCGGATCTTCGAGGAGTACATCGAGGTGGCCGGCCAGGGGATGGACTCGAAGGTCGTCCAGAGCCCGTCGAAACACGTCACCTTCACCCTGATCGAGCCGGACCCGAGCCGTCGTCCCGGCCAGATCAACGACTTCCTCAGCTGGCACGCGGGCGCCGGTGTGCAGCACATCGCGTTGCGGACCAGCGACATCGTCGAAGCGGTCAGCACCTTGGCCGGTCGCGGAGTCAACTTCCTCGGTACGCCGTCGACGTACTACGACGCCCTGCCCGACCGGGTCGGCGAGGTGGAGACACCGATCGAGGACCTGCAGGAGCTCGGCATCCTGGTCGACCGTGACCACTGGGGTCAGCTGCTGCAGATCTTCACCGAGTCGATGCACGTCCGGCGCACGTTGTTCCTCGAGATCATCGAGCGGCGCGGCGCGATGACGTTCGGCAGCGGCAACATCAAGGCCCTCTACGAGGCGAAGGAACGCGAGCTGGCGGGGGTTGACGCATGACGACGTTGGAATTCACGTTGTCGGAGGAAGAGATCGAGCTGCTGCCGACCGACGAAGACGTTGCCTTCTACAACGAGCACGGCTGGTACCTGTCCAAGAAGCTGCTCGCCGACGACGAGACCGACGAACTGGTCAACGCCAGCGAGCGCTACTACGCCGGCGAACGCGACCGGACCCTGCCGTCGGCGCCGCCGAAGCTGGCCTACTGGGACCCGTCGAAGGGTGATGTCCAGCGGCACAACGACTACGTGCACTACGAGCACGACGGCCTGGCCAAGATCCTGCGCAAACCGCTGATCGGCGCGGTCGCGGCCCGGCTGGCGCAGACCGACGAGATCCGGATCTTCCAGTCCACCCTGATCTACAAGCCGCCGATCGAGGGCGAGCCGTCGAACATCGTGCCCTGGCACTTCGACAAGCACTACTGGTCGTCCTCGTCGTCGGACCGGATGCTGACCGCGTTCATCCCGTTCCACGACTGCCCGCCGGAGATGGGCACGATCACCATGGTCGACGGCAGCCATCGGTGGCAGGAGATCGGTTCCGACGACACCGTCGTACGCCACTTCGCCGAACGGGACCGGTCGCAGCTCGACCAGATGCTGACCGAGAACGCGACGTACAACAACGCCGAGGTGGTCAAGGTCCCGATCACCATCCCGCGGGGCCACATGAACTTCCACCACTGCCGGACATACCACGGCAGCGGCGCGAACGTCAGCGACCGCCCCCGCCGGGCCATCTCGCTGCATCTGCAGGACGGGGACAACCACTACCGCGAGTTCCCGCTGTCCGACGGAGCCCTTGCCGCCTACAACCACGACGTCCTGGTACGGCGTACTGCCGTCGACCACCCCGACTACGCCGACCCCGACTACTGCCCAACACTCTGGGCCGACCGCTAGAGGAGACCAGCACATGTCCCGTTACGACTGGGGTCAGACCCATCCCGGTATCGAGCAGTTGGAGAAGGCGGTCACGGAGGCCCGCGACAAGGTCGTCCAGCACCCGCTGTACGCCAACCTGGACACGCACGAGGCACTGGTCACCTTCATGGAGCACCACGTGTTCGCGGTCTGGGACTTCATGTCCCTGCTCAAGTCGCTGCAGCGTGAACTCACCTGTGTCACGGTGCCGTGGATCCCGACCGCGCACACCGGCAGCCGGCGGCTGATCAACGACATCGTGATGGTGGAAGAGAGTGACGAGCTCGGCGAGGGCTTCATCAGTCACTTCGAGCTCTACGTCAACGGGATGGCCGAAGCCGGCGCCGACACCACCGCGATCTCGCAGCTGATCGAGCTGCTGCGCAACGGTGGCTCGGTCGCCGAGTCGTTGCGGGCGGCCGGCGTACCGCAGCCGTCGATCGACTTCGCCGGCACCACCTGGGACATCATCGAGAACGCGCCGATCCACTGCCAGGCAGCCGCGTTCGCGTTCGGCCGGGAGGACCTGATCCCGGACATGTTCACCCAGGTGGTCGCGGTGAACGAGCGGTCCAACAAGCTCAACACTTTCGTCGACTACCTCGAACGCCACATCGAGGTCGACGGCGAACAGCACACCCCGATGGCGATGCAGATGGTCACCGACCTCTGCGGTGACGACCCCGCCAAGTGGGGGGCCTGCGCGGACACCATCAACACCGCCCTCGCCGCCCGCGCCAGGCTCTGGGACGCCATTCTGACCGCGGTGAAGGACTGAACCATGACCAGTGTCGATCTCTACCGGACCGTGCGGCTGATCCGCCGCTTCGAGGAGCGTGCGATCGAGTTCGTCCGGACCGGTGAGATCGTCGGCGGCATTCATCCGTACGTCGGTCAGGAGGCGATCGCGACCGGCGTCTGTGCCGCACTCAAGGCGTCAGACGTGATCACCAGCACGCATCGCGGTCACGGACACGTCCTCGCCCGGGGCGTGAACCCGGCCCGGCTGCTCGCCGAACTGATGGGCCGGGAGTCCGGGCTGAACAAGGGCCGCGGCGGCTCGATGCACGCGGCCGACTTCAGCCTCGGCATCCTCGGCGCCAACGCGATCGTCGGCGCGGCCGGATCGATCGCGACCGGTGCCGCCTGGGCCCATCGCCGGCAGGGCCGGGACACCGTCGCGGCCACCTTCTTCGGCGACGGTGCGATGAACGAGGGCATGTTGCTCGAGGCCTTCAACCTGGCAGCGCTCTGGCAGGTGCCGGTGATCTTCGTCTGCGAGAACAACGGCTATGCCACGACGATGCCGGTCGCGTCGGCGGTCGCCGGCAGCATCACCGGTCGCGCCCGCGCCTTCGGCATCCCGGCCTTCACCGTCGACGGGCAGGATCCGGAAAAGGTGCTGGCGGCAACGTCCTCGGCGGTTGACCGGGCCCGGGCCGGTCAGGGGCCGACGTTCCTGGAATGTACGACGTACCGTTTCGACGCTCATCACACCTTCGAGCACCGGACGCGGCTCACCTATCGCTCGACCGAGGAAGTCTCCGCTGGGTGGTCGCGGGATCCAGTGGAGATCCAGGGCGCACGACTGACCGCTTCCGAGCGGGACCAGGTCGATGCCGAGGTCGAGGCCCTGCTCGACGCGGCGGCCGGGATCGCGCTGGGCAGCGCCCATCCCGACCCGGCCGCCGCACTCGAGTACCTCTACGCCTCACCGGAGGCGATGCGATGAAGCTCTCCTACCTGAAGGCCCTCAACCGGGCCCTCGGCGACGCGATGGATGCCGACCCGTCGGTGTTCCTGCTCGGTGAGGACATCCGGGTCGCGGCCTCCAACCTGACGGCCGGGTTGTTGAACCGCTTCGGTCCGGATCGGGTCCTGGACACGCCGTTGTCGGAGCAGGCGTTCACCAACTTCGCCACCGGCGCGGCGCTGGCCGGGATGCGGCCGGTGATCGAGTTCCAGATCCCGTCGTTGCTGTTCCTCGTCTTCGAACAGATCGCCAACCAGGCGCACAAGTTCTCGTTGATGACCGGCGGCCAGTGCAAGGTCCCGGTGACGTACGTCGTACCAGGCTCCGGCTCGCGGACCGGGTGGGCCGGGCAGCACTCCGACCATCCGTACAGTCTGTTCGCGCACGTCGGAGTCAAGACCGTGGTCCCGGCGACGCCTTCGGATGCGTACGGTCTGCTGGTCTCGGCGATCCGGGACGACGATCCGGTCGTGGTGTTCGCGCCATCGGCTGCGCTCGGTGTCCGGGACGACCTCGACTTCAGCACGTTGGCACCGGTCCCGCTCGGCGTCGGCCGGATCGCCCGACCCGGGACCGACATCACCGTCGTTGCCCTCGGCCATCTTGTCCACGACGCACTGGCCGTTGCCGATGAGCTGTCCGGGCTCGGGATCTCGGTCGAGGTCTTCGATCCGCGGACCGTGTACCCGCTCGACGTGGACGGCCTGACCGCGTCTCTGGCCAAGACTCGACGGCTGGTGGTGATCGACGACTCCAACCGGACCAGCGGTTTCGCCGCCGAAGTCCTCGCGGTCGCGGCCGAACGATGCGACCTGGATCGCCCACCACGCCGCGTCACCAGACCAGACGGCGCAGTCCTACCGTTCGCCCTGGCCTTGGACCGAGCGGTCCAACCCGGCCGCGACCACCTCGTCGCCGCGATCCACGCCGTACTGGAGGAAGCATGACTGACCTGTGGCCTCGCTTGACCGAGGATGTTCGTACGGCGCTCGTGGCGCGGGGAGTCGAGTCGTGGCAGCAGGTGTACGACGGAGTCGCGACGCACAACAAGGACTGGCGACCGCTGCGGCCGCCGATCATGTCCAGGGCCTCCTACTGTCAGCTCACCGACATCTCGGCGACGGTCGCCCGACTGATCCTGGACGCATGTTTGCGACGGGCAACGACCGCGGGGGAGTTGCGGCGGGCACTCGGGATGCCCGACGGCGCGATCGACCTGCTCTCCGAGGACTTTCCGCTGAGCGAGGAGCTGATCGGGGGTGTGCGGGCGGACATCCTGCTGGCGGGCGGTACGCCGTACGTGGTCGAGGCCAACATCGACAGCGCACTCGGTGGCGCGCACGACTCCGACGGGATCGTGCGGCGGTTCCTCTCGGCGTACGACGGTGATCCGGTGCTGGATGCGATCGGGCTGACCGCGCCGCCGTCGGCCGTCGACGCTCGCTACGAGGCGGTGCGGACGGCTCTGGAGCTGAGCGGACAGGACCGCCTCGCGATGATCTTCACCACCGGTGGCACGTACCCGGGTTCGCAGGACGGGCAGGCGATGATCAAGCTGCTCGAGCCGTTCAGCGAACGCGGTCGTCAACTCGGCCTGGACATGCGGGTGTTCCCGGTCGAGTGGCTGACCCTCGACGACGCCGGCCGGCTGTGCGTCGACGACGGGCCGATCGACGCAGTACTCCGGATGTTCGTCCCGCAAGGCACCAAGCCAAGCCCCGGCCTCGACGCGTTGGCAACCGCCGTTCGCACCGGCTCGGTTCGCATGTTCACCCCCACCGCCAGTTGGCTCCTGGCCAGCAAGTCAATCCTCGCCTGGCTCTGGGAAGACCTGCCCACGTTGTCCCCCGAGGACGCCGCGGTGGTCCGGCACCACGTCCCTCGAACGTCTGTGCTGTCCGCGGACCTACGCCCCCATGCCGTCGCCAAGCAGAACGACTTCGTCCTCAAGCCCTCCGGCTCGTACGGCGGCGTCGGCGTCGTCGTCGGACCTGAGGTTTCGGCGCACGCGTGGCAAGCAGCCTTGGACGCCGCGATCACCGAAGGCGGCTACATCCTGCAGGCCCACGTCGCCGTCGACCGCCTGACCATGCAGTTCGTCGAGGTGACAACGGGCGAGGTCCACGAAGCCGCCGTCCCCTTCTGCATAGCGCCGTACCTCTTCGGCGGCACGCCTGCAGGGGCCTATCTGCGATTCGCGGTGCCCGGTGCCGGACCGGTCGTCAACGTCGGTCAGGGCGCACTGACGAGCGGTCTGCTGCTGGCTCCCTGAGCCGGTGCCAGCGTCGTCAGACGTTGTCGGTGAGGTCCAGGAGATCGCCGGGGGCGCAGTCGAGGGCTTCGCAGAGGGCGGTCAGGGTGGAGAAGCGGATGGACTTGGCCCGGCCGTTCTTGAGGATCGACAGGTTCACGATGGTGATGCCGACGCGGTCGGCCAGTTCGGTCAGCGTCATGTTGCGCTCGGCGAGCAGTCGACTGAGATTGACCTGGATGCGGTGGGGATCGCCAGGCGGCAACTAGACCAGCCCCTCGGTGTCCTCGCGGAGCCGAACGCCGATCCGGAACGCCTCGGCCAGCGCGGCGACGAGAAGGGCGACCAGCAGCGGGAGCAAAGAGAACTCGACCGAGAACGGCACGTGGTCCGCCAACGGCGTACCGGCAACGAGTTGGTCGGTGGTCACTGCCTGCAGCAGGCTGGCGGCGACGCTGCCAACGGCGATCAGGATGGCGATCCCGAAGAGGCGGAGCGGGTTGCGCGGCTGGAACGGGTCACCCAGGCACAGCGTGCGGGCAATCCGGAACAGCAAGTAGATCCCCAGCAGAATCAGCACGGCACCGACAATGGTCGGCAGTTCGAGCAGCACCCGCTGGCTGAAACTCGGGTCGTCGACGGTCAGCGCCGCCGATCCGGACGCGGACAGTTGTACTCCGTCCGCGTCAGGGAACTCAGGCGCTGCCACGCCGGTCACCGGAACCTCCCGACTGCTTGCCAGGTCGAGCACACCGACCACACCGAGCAACGGGATCACCATGCCAAGGATGGCCTGTACGACGAACACAATCCCGAGGAGGCCCTGCAGCACCAGGGCATCGGTGCGACTCCACCGGCCAAGGTTGACGATCGACTGCGGCACTCGCATGGTCACGCGCCCCTTATCGTTCCTCGATAACATCGTTAGTCGATAATAACGACAATCGATATGCACCTGTCAAGGAACAACGGCCTCACCCCGGCGGGTGGCCTACGCTCGTGCGCAGAGCGTCAAGACCGCCAGGGGGGTGCGATGACGGGAACTCTCGTCGAGACCAAGCTGTTCTCCCCTGCACCACGGGCCGGCCTGGTGGCGCGGCCGCGGCTGGACGACCGCCTCTCCCGCGGCGGCCGCCTGGTGCTGGTTTCGGCACCGGCCGGGTTCGGCAAGACCACGCTCCTGGGCGGCTGGCTGACGAGCACCAATAGCCGGGCCGCCGCCGACACCGCGGTCGCGTGGGTCTCCCTCGACGAGGGAGACCAGGAGGCCTCGTCGTTCTGGACCTATGTGATCACCGCGCTGGATCGTGCCGTTCCCGGCGTCGGTGCCGGCGCGCTTCCGTTGCTGTCCGCAGGGCAAAGCTCGACCGAGGCGGTGCTGGTCGTGGTCCTCAACGAGCTGAGCGTGCTCCCGGGTGAGGTCACCCTGGTCCTGGACGACTACCACCTCGCCGACGGCCCCGGCATCCGGTCCGGGATGAGCTTCTTCGTCGACCGGCTGCCTCCGCAGGTGCGGCTGGTCATCAGCACCCGAGCGGACCCCGGCCTGCCGCTGGCCCGCCTGCGCGCCCGCGGTGAGCTGATCGAGGTCCGCGCCGCCGATCTTCGCTTCACCCGCGCTGAGGCGGCCGCCTACCTCAACGACGTGACCGGGCTCCGTCTCACCGCCGAGGACGTCGCATCGCTCGAGGAGCGCACTGAAGGATGGGTCGCGGCCCTGCAGCTCGCCGCGCTGTCGCTCCAGGGCCGTGGCGATGCCGCCGGCTTCATCGCGGGCTTCGCCGGTGACGACCGGTTCGTTGTCGACTACCTGGTGGAAGAGGTTCTGGATCGGCAGCCCGACGCGGTGCGACGGTTCCTGCTGGAGACCTCCGTCCTGGACCGTCTCACCGGCCCTCTCTGCGACGCCGTGACCGGCGAGCACGACGGCAAGGCGATGCTGGAGAGGCTCGACCGGGCAAACCTCTTCCTCGTCCCGCTCGACGACCAGCGGCGTTGGTACCGCTATCACCACCTCTTCGGGGACGTCCTCCGCTCCCATCTGCTCGACGAGCGCGGTGATGTGGCGGAACTGCACCGACGAGCCGGCAACTGGTACGGCGAAGCCGGCGAACCGGTGCCCGCAGTCCGGCACGCACTGGCCGCCGGCGACATCGACCGCGCGGCCGATCTCGTCGAGCTGGCCGTTCCGGAGCTGCGCCGGAACCGGCAGGAAGCAACCCTGCGCAGGTGGATCGACGATCTTCCCGACGACGTGGTCGAGCGCCGGCCGGTGCTCGCCATGGGGTTCGTCGGCGCCCTCATGGCTAGCAACGAGTTCGGCGGCATCGAGCACCGGTTGCGCGATATCGAGCGACTGCTGACCGGCCTGGGTTCCGACACCCAACCCGGGGCCAGGTTGCCGGAGATCGTGGTCGTCGATGAGCATGAGTTCGCCCGTCTGCCGGGCTGCATCGAGCAGTACCGGGCCGCGCTGGCGCTCATCGGGGGCGACCCGGCCGGCACTTTGGAGCATGCCCGCCTTGCGGTCGACCGTGCTCCCGAGCACGACCATCTGACCCGGGCCTCGGCTGATGCGCTGGCCGGGATCGCCTCCTGGACGACCGGCGACCTCGAGGCCGCACATCGCAGCTACGCCGACGCCGCGGACGGGTTGCATCAGGTCGGCTACGTCTCCGACGTACTGGGCTGCTGCATCACGCTCGCCGACCTCGAGTCCACGCAGGGCAGGCTGCGGCAGGCACAACGCACCTACGAGCACGCCCTCGAGCTCGCCGCCGGCCACGAACCAGCCCTACGGGGCACCCGGGATATGTACGTCGGTCTGAGCCAGGTCGCGTTGGAGCGCAACGACCTTGCCGCTGCCACGGAGTACCTGCGGCGCAGCGACGAGCTCGGCGAGCAGGCCGGCCTGCCGCAGAACCCGTACCGGTGGCGCGTGGCGATGGCGCTGCTCCGGGAGGCCGAGGGCGATCGCGGCGCGGCGCTCGGGCTGCTCGCGGAGGCGGAACGCGTGTACGTGGGCGACTTCGCGCCGAACGTGCGACCGATCCCGGCACTGCGCGCGCGAATGCTCGCGGCGCACGGGGACGTGGCCGCGGCGCTGGAGTGGGCGCATCGGTACGGCGTGACCGTGCACGACGAGGTGTCGTACCTGCGCGAGTACGAACACGTGACTCTGGCCCGGGTCCTGTTCGCCAAGCACGACGCCGAGGGCTCGCAGCAGGTGCTGCGCGATGCCATCGGGCTGCTCGAGCGGCTTCTCGCTGCGGCCGAGGACGGCGACCGGAACGGCACCGTCATCGAGCTCCTGGTGCTCCTGGCGCTCGCGCAGCACGCAGACGGTGACGACGACGAGGCACAGGCGATGCTGGAGCGCGCGCTGGCGCTGGCTGAGCCCGAGGGCTACATCCGGGTCTTCTCCAGCGAAGGGCAGCCGATGACCACGCTGCTCACCACCCTGGACCGACACCGCCCCGGCCGGGCATACGTACGCCAACTCCTGGACGCAGCCTCCGAGTCACAGGGTCAACTGAGTGAGGCGTACGAGGCGGGCAGGCCCGAGCACAACCGGGCCGCCCGGGACGACCTCATCGAGCCACTGACCGAACGCGAACTGGACGTCATGCGGCTGCTCGCCAGCGACCTCGACGGCCCCTCCATCGCCCGGGAGCTCGTCGTGTCGCTCAACACCATTCGAACTCACACCAGGAACATCTACGCCAAGTTCGGCGTCAACAACCGCCGCGCCGCGGTGCGCCGGGCGCATCAGCTCAACCTGCTGTCGCACCGCAGCGCCCGCTGACCAGCGCAACCCACAGCGGCCAGGCCGGAAGATCATCATCGAGTTCATCACATGATGTGAGGCCGACTCATCACATCGGCTCCTAGCTTGCAGATAACCGCACAGCCCGCCACGCAGGGCAGGCAGTCGGGATCGACAAGAGGAGCACCCCGTGAGCAGCACAGCCACCGGCCGGCCGCACGATCGCAGCTGGTACGAGATCCGCCTCAAAGGGCGCCTCGACTCGCGGTGGTCGGCCTGGTTCGACGGGCTCACCCTCACCGCCGGAGCCGACGGCACCACCACCCTCAAAGGCCCCGTCGTGGACCAGGCCGCCCTGCACGGGCTGCTGCAACGACTCCGCGACCTCGGTCTCCCTCTCATCTCGGTCGCCCAGGTGGAGCCCGACCCGGCGTCGCAGCCCAACACCGAAGATCCGCGCAACTCGACCACTGGAGACAAGCCATGACCACCACAGCTCGACCGACGACAGCCAGCCGCACCTCCGGCGACCCCACCCGCAATCACGCCCGCGTCGCAGGCTTCTTCTACCTGCTCACCTTCGCAGCGTCCCTGCCCGCCTTCTTCTTCATCGGATCGGCGGTGAACCCAGACCTCACCGTCGCTGCCGGGCACAACACCGAACTCCTGGGGGCCGGCCTCCTGGACTTCGTCAACGCCCTCGCCGGTATCGGCAGCGCCGTGGCCCTGTTCCCGATCCTCAAGCGCCAGAACCAGGCCCTCGCACTCGGCATCGTCACCTCCCGGCTGCTCGAGGCGGCGATCATCATGACCGGCGTGGCCAGCCTTCTCGCCGTCGTCACCCTCAACCAGCACGGCGCCGGCTCGGTCGAGAGCAGCCAGGCCCTCGTGGCCGTCCGCGAGTGGACGTTCCTCTTCGGTCCGGGCTTCATGGCAAGCATCAACGCCGTCCTGCTCGGCACGCTGATGTACCAGTCGCGTCTGGTTCCGCGGATCATTCCCACCGTCGGTCTCATCGGGGCCCCGCTGCTCTTCGCCGCCAACATCGCGACCCTGTTCGGCCACAACGAGCAGGACTCCGGCATCACGATGCTCGCGACGGTCCCCGTCGCCTTCTGGGAGGTGTCGGTCGGCACCTGGATGCTCGTCAAGGGGTTCAAGCCCTCGCCGGTCACCGCCGGCATCGTCAAGGTCGACTGACCATACGTCGCCAGGACCATCGAACGGCGCGGCCCACAGCCAGTTGGCGGTGGGCCGCGCCGACAGGCCAGACGGCTATCGTGAGGAACGCGCGAAGCACCTCCCGCCAGTCATCTTGACCGCCGTGAGGAGAGCCAGATGCCACAGAACCGGGTTGGCTGGGGCTTCATCTCGCTCTACGCGTTGGCCACCATGGGCATCTCGCTGGTGTTTCTCGCCCCACTGCTGGTCTCTCTGGCCTTGAAGGTCAACTCGCTCGTGGGCATCGAGCAAGCACCGAACAGCCTGGCGCTCGTCGCCGGCGTCGGCTCCATCGTGGCGATGGTCGGAAACCCGTTCTTCGGCAAGTTGAGCGACCGTACGTCGTCACGATTGGGTATGCGGCGGCCCTGGATGGTTGCCGGCCTGGGCGGTGGGACTTTGGGCATCCTCATCGTCGCGCTGGCACCCAACGTCCTCGTGGTCCTGGTCGGATGGTGTTTCGCCCAGCTTTCCCTCAACGCTCTGCTCGCGGCTCAGGTGGCGGTGTTGCCGGACCAGGTCCCTGTCGTTCAGCGCGGTTCGGTTGCTGGTGTGCTGGGCATCGGTCTGCCCATCGCGTCGGTGAGCGCCACCTTCCTGGTCCAACTGTTCACCGGCAACCGACTCGCCATGTTCCTGGTTCCGTGCGCGATCGGCGGGTTCTTCGTCCTGCTGTTCGTGAGCACGCTGAAGGATCGCCGGCTCGACCCGGCGGACAAGCCGGCCTGGTCATTGCGGGAACTGCCTAGCACGTTCTACGTCAACCCCCGCAAGAGCCCGGACTTCGCCTGGGCTTTCGCCAGCCGATTCATGCTTCTGCTGGCCTACGCCCTCCTCACCACCTACCAGGCCTACTACCTGCTCGACCAGCTCGGCAGCAGCGAGGACGACGTACCGCATCAGGTCTTCCTCGGCACCCTCGTCCAGTCCGTCGTCCTCGTCGCCGCGTCCCTGATCGGTGGCCGGATCTCCGACCGGACGGGACGACGGAAGATCCTCGTCGTCACCGCGTCGATCGTGTACGGCGTGGCGCTGTTCGTGATCGCCCTCGCCGACGACTTCAACGGCTTTCTCGTCGGCATGGCCATCAGCGGACTCGGTTTCGGCCTGTACATCGCGGTCGACCTCGCGCTCGTGGCCGACGTACTGCCGGACCGAGCCAGTGCGGCGAAGGATCTCGGCGTGTTCAACATCGCCAGCGCGCTCCCGTTCTTCGTCGCGCCCGCGATCGCGCCGGCCATCCTGGCGATCGGCAGCGGCAGTTACGCCGTGCTCTACACCGTCGCAGGGCTCAGTGCCATCGTCGGAGCCGTCGCCATCCTGCCGGTGAAGCGCGTCCGATGACCCTCAGATCCGCTGTCCGAGCGCTCGCACTGTCTCGGCCGCGGCGACCGCGTCACTGCGAGCGTTGCCGTGGCGGCCGTCGGAGCTGTAGATGCCGGGGTCGGTGGACAGTGGGTGGTCGGTCAGGTTGATGTGGATGGTGCCGAGCTTGTCGGCGAGGGCGGCGGTCCGGGTCGAGAGGGTTCGCATGCGTTGCCTGAGGCCTGGTCGGAGCCAGTCGGCGACAGCCGGGCTGTAGGAGATGTCGAACATACCCAGCGTCATCACCTCGGCGCCGGCGTCCTGCAACGCGGTGATCATCAGGGTCAGGGCGCGATCGACCCGGTCGGGGTCGTAGGTGGCCGGGAAGGCGTCGTTGCCGCCGCCGACGACCAGGGCGAGATCGGGGCCGAAGGCCAGCGCCGGGTCGAGTTGGGTGGCGAGGATCTCGCGGCTGCGCAGGCCGCTGATGCCGAGGTTGCGGTAGGCGAGCTCGGGTCGGACCGCCCGGAGCTCGGCCGCGATCCGGTCGGCCCACTGCAGGTCGCTGTAGCCGTCGACCGGTTCACACAGACCCTGGACGACGCTGTCACCGAGGACGACGAAGCGCCGCCAGGGATGGCCGCCGAGCAGTTCCTCGCTCTCACCGGGAGCAAGGCAGTACGGGTCGGTCGCTTCGTTCATGTCGCCTCCGCGGGGTGAGGCAGTGGGGGCGGTTGACTCGTTCATACTGCCTCGGCGGGGGCTGGGGCGTCGAGGACTTTGCCGGGGCCTCGGTGGAGCAGTGGGTAGACGCTGACGATCAGGCAGGCGATGCCGGACCCGATGAGTGCCGGGATCAGGCCGAAGGCGGTCACCAGTTCGCCGGCCAGTAAGGCGCCGAGGGGGAGTCCGGCGAACGAGGTCGCCGCGACGAGGCCGATCACCCGGGCCTGCAGATCCTTCGGGACGTGTTCGTAGAGCACCGCGCCGAAGACCGGGTTGATGGCAGCAATCCCGATCCCGGACAGGAACGTCACCGCCATCACCAGGACCAGGTCGTCGCTGAGCCCGAGAACGAGCAGGCGTGGACTGCCGCCGATGAAGGCGCCGACGGCAAAGGTCAGGTAGCGCGGCACCTTGGTGGCGAGTACGGCGAACCCGATACTGCCGAGCAATGCGCCGGCCGAGAACGCGCCGAGGGTCAGACCGAGGCCCGCCGGTGAGCCGAGTACCTCCGCGACCCAGAGCGGGATGAACACCGCCGTACTCGCACTGGCGAAGATGTTGATGGTGAACGTGGTGATCAGCATCGTGGCGAGCAGGGCGTCGCGTCGTACGAAGGAGAATCCGACCGCGAGGGACCGGAAGTACTTGTCCCGCCGCGCTTCCACCGTGGTGTCCGGCGGGTACACGAACGCGGCGACCAGCAGGCCGCACACCACGAAGGTCCCCACGTCGATCCACAACACCGAGGCCGCGTCAGTCCAGTAGATGAGCAACCCGGCCAGCGGCGCGGCCAGCAGAGTCGCTCCCCGAGCGAACGCCTCATGCAGCGAGGTCACCCGGATGAGTGCGACCTCGGCTGCCTCCGCCATCGGCCGCAGCAGCAACTCCTTGGACCGATCCGCGACGCCGCGCAACGCACCCGCCACAGCCACCAGCAACAACAGTGCCGCGAACCCGAGCTCGGTGGTCGCGGCGATCGCAGCGACCGCGACCGCACTCGCCAGGTTCGCGATGATCGAGGACAGCCGCGCACCGAGCCGATCGATGACCGGACCGCCCATGATGCTGGCCACGATGTACGGCACCATCTCGGCCGCCGCGACCAGCCCCATCCGGGCCGGACTGCCGGTGGTCACCAGCACCAGCCACGGAATCGCCACCATCGAAATCCGGCTGCCCACCGCGGACAGGACGTCGGCGGTGAACAGCACCACCAACCCGCGGCGTGGTGTCATGAGCCACCCACCAGATCTCCATGGAGCTCCGCATAAAGCTTGCGCAGCGCAACCTTGTCCACCTTGGCGATGCGGGTCAGCGGCAACTCATCCACGAAGTCGATGGAGGTAGGACTCCACATCTCGTTCAAGGTGTCAGTGACCAACTGCTGGAGGTCAGCAACACGAACAGGTGTGCGGGTGACGACGAAGGCGTGTACTGCTTCGCCGACCACGGGATCCGGTACGCCGATCACGGCGGTGGTGCGGACGGCGGGATGGGTAGCCAGCACGTCTTCGATCGGGCGGCAGAAGATCGCCCAGTTGCGGCGGGTGGTGATGATCATGTCGTGCACGCGATCGACCAGGAACAGGAACCCGTCCTCGTCGACGTAGCCGAGATCGCGGGTCCGCAACCACCCGTCGACCAACGTCTCCGCGGTCAGCTCCGGCTTCCCGAGATACCCCGCGAACGTGAGCTTGCTCTGCACCCACACCTCCCCGGTCTGTCCCGGCGGCAGCACCTTCCGGTCGTCATCCCGGATCTCGATGCGCACATCGCCGTACGGCGTACCGGCTGAAGCCAACCGCTCGGGGTGCAAGGGATCTTCGGTCAGCCCTGGCAACGCGGTGACGACGACGGCCTCGCTCAGTCCGTAGACGATCCGCAGCACCGGACCGAACCGCGCGATGCCCTGACGCAGTCGCGCCGGCGTGGCCGGCCCGGCACCGACGTTGAGCATGAACAGGCTGCTGCAGTCGATGTCCTCCCCACCGGGATGGTCGAGCAGTTCGTAGAGCATCGGCGGCGTGACATAGGTCGACGTGATCCTCTCCGTCGAGACGATCCGGTAGAACTCGTCCGGTGACCAGGTGTCGGTCAGGAACAGCACCCCACCGGCGAACAGGTTGAAGAAGCTGGTGATCTGGCCGCTCGCCAGCCACAACGGCGAACCTGAGTAGTGCCGCAACAGCGGGAATCCGTTGGCGACGAAGGCCTCGGCGAGATCGAGGATCTGCTCGTAGAAGCTCTGCGTGTGGTGCACGAGCTTCGGATCACCGGTCGTCCCGCTCGTCTGCAACACCGAGTCCGGCGCCGGCACCGCCGGATCGATCTCGTACGGCGAGGACGCCGAGCGTTGGGTGATATCAGTCAGCTCGAATGCCGGCATCGGCGCGAGCGACTCGGCCAGCTCGCGACCCAGGTGGCCGTCGTACACGAGGGCGTCCGCATCAGCCAGTACGGCGAACCGGTCGATCTCCCGGCGGGACGTGATCGGTGCGCACCACAGCACCCGGCAACCGTGCAGATGCAGGGCGAGCTGGAGTGCCGGCGCGTCGAAGCAGTTCGCCGCCATCACCAGCACCTTGCTGCCCGGCCGGATCCCGGCGTCCCTGGCCGCGGCCGCGATCCGCAGCACGTCGCCGATCAGTTCGCCGTACGTCGCCCGCCGGTCACCGCGGACCAGCGCGGGACGCTCGGCAAAGCGCTGGAACAGAGTTAGCGCCCGCAGCGCATAATTGCTGCCGTGCTCGGGCAGGACGAATTCAGGCGGCATTTCGGTAATGGCTCCCTCGACTCCGGCCACCCCCAGCCGTCGGCGCGACTCTACTGGATGCACGGGCGGCTGGAAAGAGTCCGGAATCCCTGCTGGACAGGCGTGACCGTCGCTCTGCGGAGTCGGTCGGTCACTCGACCTCGCGGGTGAAGGAATACCCCTGCGATCCGGCCGGACAACCGCTTGGCTAACCGCTGCGAAAGCATTTCCAGAAATGCATTTCCGTTTCATTGACCGGATTACTCGCTGCGTATTACGTTCCGTCCGCCATCCGATTCCGCCAGGAGGTCCGTCCATGCATATTTCCAGCAGTTGGCGCGCGGTCGCGGTGACCGCGGCGCTCACCCTGGCCGGCTCCAGCCTGGCCGGTGCGGGCTACAGCTCAGGTCACCGCGACTCCGAGTGGGTGGGCACCTGGGCGACCGCGGTCACCCACGGCAACGCATCCGGATCGACCAACCTCGGGCTGACCGACCAGAGTGTCCGGCTCGTGGTGCGGCCGACCGTCGGTGGCGACCGGATCCGGATCCGGCTGTCGAACATCTACGGCGAGAAGACCGTCACCGTCGGCGCCGCGACCGTTGCCAAGTCCAACAAGGCGACCCCGGAGCTGTCGGACATCGACCCCACAACCCTGCGGACGTTGACGTTCAACGGTGCCGGGACCGCGTCGATGGTCAAGGGCAGCGAACTGCTCAGCGACCCGGTCAACCTGCGGCTCGGCAACCTCGACGACCTCGTCGTCAGCCTGTACTTCCCGGAGAACACCGGCCCGACGACGTTCCACGGCTCGTCGATCCAGGACAACTTCGTCGGCCCGTCGAACCTGGTCACCCAGCCCGGTGGCGCGGCGTACACACTGACCCGGCGCTGCTGCTGGTTCTTCCTGTCCGGCGTCGACGTGGAGACCGACAAGGCCGACGGATCGATCGTCGTTCTCGGCGACTCGATCACCGACGGCACCGCGAGCACGTTCAACGCCAACAACCGCTGGCCCGACCAGCTCGCCGAGCGTCTGATCGCGTCGGCCGACAAGCGGGACAAGGTGCCGAGTGTGCTGAACGCGGGCCTGGCCGGCAGCCGGCTCAACCACGAGGGCAGCGAGCCGTCCGACAACGGTGCCTTCCCCGGTTTCAACGAGGTCGGTGTGAACTCGCTGGCCCGGCTGAACGAGGACGTGTTCGCGCAGACCGGCGTACGCACCGTCATCACCGAACTGGGAGTCAACGACATCTGGATGTCCGACGACTCCGCGGCCGAGATCATCGGCGCGCTGCGCCAGGTGAACGCGCAGGTCAAGGAACGCGGACTGCGCAGCCTGGTCACCACGATCACGCCGTTCGAGGGCATCGGCGGCACGGACAGCTGGACCCCGGCGAAGGAGGCCACCCGGCAGGCGGTGAACAGCTACCTGCGATCGAGCAAGGAGTTCGGCGGCGTGCTGGACTTCGACAAGGTGCTGCGTGACCCGGCCGCGCCGAGCAAGCTGAACCCGGCCTACGACTCGGGTGACCACATCCACCCGAACGACGCGGGCTACCAGGCGATGGCGGCGTCGGTGCCGCTCGATCTGGTGCGCTGATCGTCATGCCTGCCCGGACCGCGAACGAAGTTCTCGCCGCCCTCGGTTCCGAGCAAGGTCGACGCGATCCGATGCCGCTCTTCGCCGAGCTGCATCGGATCGGCCCGGTCTGCCGCCTCGAGCCCGGAAGCTCGCCGTACGCCGTGGTGGTGAACGGGTACGACGCTGCCCAGGAAGCACTCAAGGACACCAGGTTCCACCGGTTGCTGACCGCGGACCCGGACCCGCAGGACTCGGTCCTGCGCCGGCTCGGCGGGTCGATGATGTTCCGCAACGAGCCGGACCATCTGCGGATGCGCAAGGTCTTCCAGGCGGTGCTGACACCGCGCCGGCTGGCCGGCTTCGAATCCGTCGTCGACGGCTTGGTCACCGAGCTGCTCGACGACCTCGGGAAGGCGGGCGCCGATCGGCTAGTGGTGGACTTCGTCGACTTCGCCTATCGGCTCCCGATCACGGTGATCGGGACATTCCTCGGGATCCCGCGCTCCGACCTCGGCTGGTTCCGCGACCGGACCCAGCGGATCGACGAGTACCTCGACCTGGGTGGCAAGGCGCCGGAGAAGCTGGCGGCCGCGAACCAGGCCGCCGACGAGCTCAACGCCTACTACGCACGGATGATCGGCGACCGCCGGCTCCGGCCGCGCGACGACCTGGTCGGATCTCTTGTACATGCGCTTGATTCGGGGACGTCGGGGATCGACGAGCAGGAGTTGATCGACAACCTGCTGGTGCTGGTCAACGCGAGCTTCGTGACCACGATGAACCTGCTCACCAACGGACTCGAGTTGCTGCTCGCCGAGCCACCACTCGTCGACGCGGTGCGCGACGATCCGGGGCTGGCGGCGGACTATGTCGAGGAGATCCTGCGGCACCAGAGCTCGGTGCAGCTGATCAGCCGGAAGGCGTCGATCGATCTCGAGCTGGCCGGCGTACCGATCGCCGAGGGCAGTCTGGTGCTGATCCTGCCCGGCGCGGCGAACCGGGATCCGGCCCGACATCCCGACGCCGACACTTTCGATCCGGGCCGTGACGACCTTCAGCACCTGTCCTTCGGCGCCGGACCGTTCTACTGTGTCGGGGCTGCGCTGGCCCGGATGGAAGGGCGGGCCGCGTTCGGGCAGCTGTTCCGCCGGTTCCCCGGACTGCGACTCGAGAGCGAGCCGGTGCGGAGTCGTAGCTTGCTGCTGCGTGGGCACCAGTCCATGCCGATCCGATTGGGGTGATCCGATGCCGCTGGACCCGCAGGTCGAGGCCATGCGTGCCGAACGCGAGGCCAACCAGGTTCCGCAGCTCTACACCCAAACGCTGGCCGAGGCCCGTGCCGCCGACCTCGAGTCCATCCAGGCAGCGGGCGGTGAGGTCGAAGCGGTTCACCACGTCGAGGACATCGCGACCGACGACGGTGTGCCCTTGCGCGTCTACCGGCCGGACCAGGACGGCCCGCTGCCGACGCTGATCTACTTCTTCGGCGGCGGCTGGACACTGGGGAGCATCGAGACCGCGGACGGCATCAGCCGCACACTGGCCAATGCCGTTCCCTGTCAGGTGATCACGGTCGGCTACCGGCTCGCGCCGGAACACCCGTTCCCGGCCGCGGTGCACGACTGCCACAACGCCACCCATTGGATCGCGGCGCATGCCGAGGAGCTGGAGGTGGACCCGACCCGGCTGGCCGTCGGCGGCGACAGTGCCGGCGGCAACCTGGCGGCCGCGACCACTTTGCTTGCCCGGGACAACGGTCCGGAGTTGGTCGGCCAACTGCTGGTGTACCCGAACACGCTCTACGGCTCGGACACCATCTCGATGCGGGCCGGTGACGACCCGTACCTCTTCAACAAGACCTCGGTCGGCTGGTACTGGGACCACTACCTGACCGACTCCGCCGACGGCCTGAACCCGCTCGCCTCCCCGCTCCTCGCCGAGTCGCACGCGAATCTCCCGCCCGTGCTGGTGATCACTGCGGAGTACGACCCGCTGCGCGACGAGGGTGAGTACTACGCGGAGAAGTTGCACGCCGCCGACGTACCGACCACCCTCAGCCGGTACGACGGGATGGTGCACGGCTTCTTCGCGATGTCGGGCATCCTCGACGGCGGCAAGAAGGCGATGGCCGAGGCGTCCACCTGGCTGAGCGGGATCTTCGGTGATGACTGAGGTGTTGCGCGGCGAGGCCGATGGCTGAGGCTCTCGCCGACTACGAGTCCCAGGCCGCGGCCGTTCTACCCACCCCGGTCGGGGATTTCGTTGCCGGTGGCAGCGGCACGGAGACGACCCTGCGGCTCAACCGCGCCGCCCTCGACTCGGTCACCCTGACACCTCGCGTGCTGGCCGGCGTCGACGAACCGGACACCACCTGTTCGATCCTCGGCACCGAGTTCGCCATGCCGGTCGCGGTCGCGCCGATGGCGTATCAACGCCTGCTGCACCCAGAGGGTGAGCTACTCCTGGCCCACGCCGCAGCCGCCGCCGGAGTCCCTTTTGTCATCAGCACTCTGAGCAGTTATCCACTGGAGAAGATCGCGGCGTTGGCACCCTCCTGGTTCCAGCTGTACTGGCTGCGAGATCGAGCCCTCCTGACTTCGCTGGTCGACCGCGCCGCCGAGGCCGGATGCACCGCACTGATGGTGACCGTCGACGTCCCCGTGATGGGCCGGCGGCTGCGCGACGTGCGGAACGCCTTCGCCCTTCCGGCTGATGTGGTCGCCGCGAATCTTGTCGACATAACGACAGCGGCCCACGCCGCCATCCCGGGCGTCTCCGCGGTCGCCGCTCACACGGCGTCCGCCTTCGAGCCCGCCGTCTCCTGGCACGACCTGGAGAGGCTCCGAGCCTCGACTGAACTTCCCCTGGTGGTGAAGGGGATTCTCGACCCGCGCGACGCCCGCCGCGCGGTGGATGCGGGAGCAGAGGCCGTCGTGGTGTCGAACCACGGTGGCCGCCAGTTGGACGGTGCGATCGCGTCGATCGATGCCCTCGGCCCGGTTGTCGATGCGGTCGGCAACGATTGCGCCGTACTGCTGGACAGTGGCGTCCGCAGCGGCACCGATGTCGTGAAGGCCCTTGCGTTGGGGGCGTCCGCCGTACTGGTGGGGCGGCCGTTGCTGTGGGCGTTGGCTGTGGAAGCTGTGGACGAAGCACTCGGATTGCTCCGGCGAGAGGTGCGGGACGCGATGCTGCTGTCCGGCTGTGCCGACCTGGCCGCGGTGGCCGGGCTGACGACGGGGAGAGTGCGATGGCTGAGCTGAAACTGACCGAGTTGCACGGTTCGCTGACGAACCGGGCGCTGAACTCGATGAACTTCCTCAACGAGGTCTCACACCACTACCCGGACGCGATCTCGCTCGCCGCCGGCCGCCCGACCGAGGAGTTCTTCGACCTCGAGGACCTGCACACCTACCTGGACCTGTTCGCCGATCACCTGCGTGCACGGGGGTACGACGAAGCGGCGGTACGACGGACCATCTTTCAGTACGGCCGGACCAAGGGCATCGTGCACGACCTGGTCGCACGCAACCTCGCCGTCGACGAGGACATCCACGTCGATCCCGAGGCGATCGTCGTCACCGTCGGCTGCCAGGAAGCGATGCTCCTGACCCTGCGCGCGCTCCGTTCCGATCCGTACGACGTGCTGCTCGCGATCTCCCCGACGTACGTAGGAATCACTGGTGCTGCCCGGCTGCTCGACTTGCCCGTCATACCGGTTGCCGAGGACGACGATCTGGCCGCGGTAGTGAAGGCGGCCCGGGCCGACGGGCTACGGCCGCGGGCTTGCTACGTGATGCCGGACTTCGCCAATCCGTCCGGGCTCAGCCTGGATCTGGAGTCCAGGCGACGGCTGCTGGAGGTCGCGGCCGAGCAGGATCTGCTGCTGCTCGAGGACAACCCGTACGGCCTGTTCCCGGCCGAGGGTGTCGATCGCGTGCCGACCCTCAAGGCCCTCGACACCGATCGGCGGGTCGTCTACCTCGGCTCGTTCGCCAAGACCGGGCTGCCCGGAGCGCGGGTCGGGTACGTCGTCGCCGACCAGACTGTCGAGGCTCCGGACGGAAGTATCGGACTCCTCGCCGACGAACTGTCGAAGATCAAGAGCATGGTCACCGTGAACACCTCGCCGGTCGCCCAGGCGGTGATCGGCGGCAAGTTGCTCGCGAACGACTTCAGCCTGGTCGCGGCCAACCGCCGCGAGCGCGACCTCTACGCCGCCAACCTGAAGGCGATCACCGACGGCTTGGCCGCTCGTTTCCCAGGCGGTGAGATCAGCTGGACGGTCCCGTCGGGCGGGTTCTTCGTGGTCGTCACCGTGCCGTTCCCGGTCGACGACGTCCTGCTGGAGAAGTCCGCCCACGAGTACGGCGTGCTCTGGACCCCGATGAGCCACTTCTACGAGGCCTGTCCGCCGATCCACGCCCTCCGCCTGTCCTGCAGTTCGGTCACCACGGCCCAGATCGACGCCGCCCTCAACCGCCTGGCCGCCCTGATCGCCGACCAACTCCCGTAACTGGTCCCCGTAACTGACCCCCGTAACTGGTCCTCTGGGCCGGGGCGAAACTGGATCTGTAGGGCAGACCGGTCTGCTCCTACCTTCGAGATATGACCACCGCCTGCGAAGTTCCCACCCTGACCGCACCCACGGCTCCCCGCCTGCTGACCGGCCAGTTCGGCCGCCTGCTGTTCACGGTCTTCGGCTCCGCGCTCAGCATGTACCTGCTCACCTCGGTGGTCCCGCTGTACCTGGCCGCCAGCGGCTCCGGCGGCATCGGCGCCGGGCTGTCCACCGGCGCGATGATGCTGTCCGCGGTGGGTGTCGAGCTGCTCGTGCCCAGGATGATCGCCCGCTGGGGATACCAGGTCGTCCTCGGCCTCGGGCTGATCCTGCTGGGTGCGCCGTCCCTGGTCCTGCTGGTCACCGCGTCGCTTCCGCTGGTGCTCGCCGTCTGCATCGTCCGTGGTGCCGGCCTGGCGATCCTGGTCGTCGGCGCGGTTGCGCTGATCGCCGAGGTGACTCCGGCGCGCCGGCGCGGTGAGGCGTTCGGGATCTACGGGGTGGTCGTCGGTCTGCCGGCCGCGATCAGCCTGCCGCTCGGTGTCTACCTGACCTCCGTGATCGGGTTCGACGCTCTGTTCGTCTTCGCGGCCGTGGCTTCACTGGTGGGTCTCATCGCCCTCGGCGGAATGCCCAGGCAGCCCAGCGTCGAAGAGCAGCACGTCAAGGTGCTCGGCGGTCTGCGGGGGAGCGGCCTGCTGATGCCGACCTTCGTCTTCGCGGCCGTCACTGTGGCCGCCGGTATCAGCATCACCTTCCTGCCCCTGGCCGTTGCCGAGGACAAGCAGTCGCTGGTCGCCGCAGCCCTGTTGATGCAAGCGATCACGGCCCCCGGCGCTCGCTGGCTGGCCGGCCGCTTCGGCGACCGCGTCGGCCCGGCGAAGCTGCTGCCGGCGGCGTTGATCCTGGCCGCACTCGGTGCCGGGGCACTGATCCTGGTCGGCAGCGCCGTCGCCATCGTGGTCGGCTCGACGCTGTTCGGTATCGGCTTCGGCGCCGCGCAGAACCTCACGCTGTCGCTGATGTACAACCGCGTCCCGAAGTCCCGCTACGGCCAGGTCAGCGCCCTGTGGAACCTGGCGTACGACGGTGGCTGGGGCGTCGGCGCCATCGTCTTCGGTTTTGTCGTCGCCGGCACCGGCTACTCACTTGCCTTCGGTCTGACCGCAGTGGTCGTCGCCGCAGCAATCGTCCCGGCGGTTCAGAGCTTGCGCAACCGGACGTAGCGGACGGTGTGGTCGGCACCTTTGCGAAGCACGAGGGTGGCCCGGGAGCGGGTGGGGAGGATGTTCTCCCGCAGGTTCGGGCCGTTGATGCCGTCCCAGAGCGACTCCGCCTTCTTGACCGCCTCGTCCCGGCTCAGTTCGCCGTACCGGACGAAGTACGACTCCGGGTTGCGGAACGCGGTCTCCCACAGCTTGAGGAAGCGGTGCACGTACCAGGACCGGATGTCGTCGGCGCCGGCGTCGACGTACACGGAGAAGTCGAAGAAGTCGCTGACCGCCAGGCCGCTCTTGCCGTCCGCGTGCCGGGGTGCGGGCTGGAGCACGTTCAGGCCCTCGAGCAGCAGGATGTCCGGCTGCTCGACGGTGGTCCGGACACCGGGCATCCGGTCGTAATGCAAGTGTGAGTAGACCGGCGCCTCGACCGTGTCCATGCCGGACTTCACCTCGACCACGAAGCGCAGCAGCGCCTTGCGGTCGTACGACTCCGGGAAACCCTTGCGCATCATCAGGTCCCGGCGTTCCAGCTCGGCGTTCGGCCAGAGGAACCCGTCGGTGGTGACGAGCGCGACCCGCGGGTGCTCGGGCCAGCGGGCCAGCAGTTCGCGCAGCAACCGGGCGGTGGTGGACTTGCCGACGGCAACGGACCCGCCGATGCCGATCACGAACGGCGTCCGGGTCGCGGCCGGCTTGCCGAGGAAACTCTCGGTGTCGGCGTGCAGGGCCCGGGCGTGCCGGACGTACAGCGACAGGATCCTCGACAGCGGCAGGTAGACCTCGCGCACCTCGTCCATGTCGATCTCGTCGCCGAGACCGCGCAGCCGTTCGATCTCCTCGGCGGTCAGCGGGGACACGGTCGTCTCGGCGAGTTGCGCCCAGGCGGCCCGGTCCAGCTCGGTGTAGGGAGTCACCTCCCGTGTCGGCTGCAGCATGAGCCCATTCTTCCCACGCGAGCCCACGCCGACCCACCCCGGGCGGGCGTGGCTTACGTCTCAACTACCTGGATGGGGCGCCGTGGAAACCGCTTGCTTGACCTATTGACGGTCTGTGGGGCCGTGCGTACGGTGTGTCCCACCTTTAAGTGTCGAAGATGTTCACGAAACTTTCGAGGCCAGCTGGGGAGGTAGCAGCGTGCACAAACGTCGCGTAGAGGTGCGCCACCACCGCAGTGTCTGGACCTGTGCGTACGGCGATCGCTTGGTACGCCGCCGTCCAACGGCTGGATGTGGACGTCGACGTCGTACCGGTGGATGCCGACCTTTCGTCGTACGACGTGGTGCTGGCGCCGTTGCTGCACATGGTCCCGGACGGGCTGGGGGAGCGGCTGGAATCGTTCGTTCTGCAGGGCGGAACGCTCGTGACCGGCGTCCTGTCCGGACGGGTGGATGTGGATGACAACGCCTTCCTGACGGACGTTCCGGGGCCGCTGGCCCGGGTCCTCGGAGTACGGGTGGACGAGACCGATGCGCAGGAGCCGTCATTGGTGAACCCGGTGCAGCTGAACGGCGTGACGGCCGAGGGATCGCTCGTCTTCGACCTGATCATTCCCGAGGGTGCCGACGTGGTGGGGACGTACACGGCGGACTTCTATGCGGGGACGGCGGCCGTGACACGGCATCGGTTCGGCCAGGGGCACGCGTGGTACATCGGGACAATGCTGGACGCTGCCGGTCTGGACGCCGTCCTGGGTTCGGTGGTCGAAGAGGCCGGATTGACCGGGTCGTATGCGAGGATCGACGGCGTCGAAGCGACGCGGCGGTACAAGGACGGTCAGCGGTATCTCTTCCTGCTGAACCACGGGGACCGGGAGGTGCGGGTGCCGGCCGACATGACAGGAACCGATCTGATCACCGGCTCGCAGGTCGAGGCCGGGGCGAAGCTGGTGCTCCCGGCAACCGGTGTGGTGGTGCTGCGGTCGGATGACGTTTGACGCCTGCTGGCTCGGTGGCCAACGGTTGCCGGAGGTCACCATCCACGCCTCGGGTGCGCTGGCGCAGACGATCCGGGCAGAGCTCCGGCAGACGCGCCGGGTCCGGCACGACGTAGAGGTTGCCCTGTGCACCCTTGGGCGGCTCGAGGAGACGCCCTTGGCCGCCTGGGTCGAGCAGGCGTTGCCGACCGATGGGCTGGGTGACGAAGGCTTCGTGGTGGTGCGACGAGGCAACCAGTTGGTCGTCGCCGCCGAAGCCGGTCGCGGGCTGCTGTACGGGTACTTCTACCTGCTCAGGTACTTCGAGTGGATGACCGGCGACTTCACTGTGGTCGAGCGGCCGGCGGTCCCGGTCCGGATGCTGGCGCACTGGGACAACCTGGTTCCGCATCCGGTGATGGGTGCGGTCGAGCGCGGGTACTCCGGTGGATCGATCTTCTTCCGCGGCGGCCGGGTGGTTCAGGACCTGACCCGGGTCCGTGCGTACGCCCGGTTGCTGGCGTCCATCGGTATCAACGCGGTGGTGATCAACAACGGCAACGTGCATGCGGCCGAGACTCGGTTGATCACTGATCATCTGGCCGACGTGTCCCGGATGGCCGCGGTGTTCCGCGAGTACGGGATCGCGATCTACCTGTCGGTGAACTTCGCGGCCCCGATCGAGCTCAGCGACCTCGACACGGCCGATCCGCTGGACGAACGGGTGGCCCGCTGGTGGTCGGCCGCGGTCGGCCGGGTGTACGACGCCGTACCGGATCTGGGCGGGTTCGTGGTGAAGGCGGACTCGGAGAACCGGCCGGGTCCCGCTGCCTACGGGCGGCACCATGCGGACGGGGCGAACATGCTTGCGCGGGCGCTGGCGCCGTACAAGGGGACGGTGTACTGGCGGTGTTTCGTCTACGACTGTGCTCAGGACTGGCGTGATCGGAGTACGGATCGGGCCCGGGCGGCGTACGACCACTTCATCCCGCTGGACGGGTTGTTCGACGACAACGTCGTACTGCAGGTCAAGCACGGGCCGCTGGACTTCCAGGTGCGCGAGGCGATGTCGCCGTTGCTGGGGGAGTTGCAGGAGACGCGCTTCGCGCTGGAGTTGCAGGTGACGCAGGAGTACACCGGTCAGCAGAAGGACCTGTGCTACCTGGGCCCGTGGTGGCGGGAGATCCTGCAGTTCGACACCAGCGGTGGCGGCGGGCCGACCGTTGCCGAACGCACCAAGGCGATCGTTGCCGTCTCCAACGTCGGCGACGATCCGAACTGGACCGGCCACAAGCTTGCGCAGAGCAACCTCTATGCGTACGGCCGGCTGGCGTGGGATCCGGCCGCGGACCCGGTCAGCCTGCTGCACGAGTGGGCCGCGGCGACGTTCGCGATGGACGACCGGACCCGCGCCGAACTGGTGTCGATCATGGCTGATTCGTGGCGGACGTACGAGCGCTACACCGCACCGCTCGGTGTCGGCTTCATGGTCACGCCGGGTACGCACTACGGGCCGAGCGTCAACGGGTACGAGTACTCCGCGTGGGGGACGTACCACTTCGCCGACCGGAACGGCGTCGGCGTCGACCGGACGGTCGCGACTGGCTCAGGCTTCACCGGCCAGTACCCGGAACCTCTGGCGAGCCGCTACGAGAACGTCTACAGCTGCCCGGACGAACTGCTGCTGTTCTTCCACCACGTCCCCTACGACCACGTCCTCCAGAACGGCCGCACTGTCCTCCAACACATCTACGACACCCACTTCCAGGGCTACGAAGAAGTCGAGTCCATGCTCACCCGCTGGAAGGCGATCGCCGACCGCTTCGACCCCGGCACGCGCGACAACATCACCGCGAGGTTGGAAGGCCAGCTGAAGAACGCCCGCGAATGGCGAGACCAGGTGAACACCTACTTCTACCGCCTCAGCGGCGTCCCCGACGCCTCCGGCCGAACCATCTACCGGTAGTCGCGGCCGGCGAGGTGTGCCGCTGACTGTAGGGCGGGGGAGGAGGGGGCAGCCTTCTGATGGGGTTAGACACCTTCCGGTGGGCTGAGACAGGAAATGCCCTGTGTCAGCCGACCGGTTCCTGTCTCAGCCTCGGCAAAACCTCGAGCCGGCGGAGGCCCGGACAACCTGCTGCTAGTTGACGACGCGGCTGCCGCAGCGGTGGGTTCGGGTGTGGTTGACGGTGCGGGGGTCGCCGGTGAGGGTTAGCGGGAGGGTGGCTTGGAGGTCTGCGCTGGACTTGGCCAGGCGGAGGTTGAGGGCGCCGGGTTCGACGATGCGGGTGCCGTGGCGGTCGGCGAACGAGGTCAGGTCGGCGTGGACGGTGAACTCGACGGTGCGGGACTCGCCGGTGGGGATGTCGACGCGGTGGTAGCCGATCAGGCGGTTGACCGGACGAGTCACCCGGGCCACTGGGTCGTTCAGGTAGAGCTGGACGATCTCGGTGCCGTCGGTCGCGCCGGTGTTGTGGACGGTGACCTGGAGGGTGACGGTCCCGTCGGTGGGCATGGTGTCGCGGTCCGCGGTGGCGTCGGTCCAGTCGAAGGTCGTGTACGACGTTCCGTGGCCGAACGGGAAGAGTGCGGTCGGGTCGACAGAGGAGACCTTGTTGCGGCCGGCAAGCGGTTGGTGGAGGTACGTTCCAGGCTGCGCGCCCTCGCTCCGCGGGAGGCTGACGGGCAGTCGGCCGGATGGGTTGACGGCACCGGTGAGGACGCGGGCCAGCGCCGGCCCACCCTCCTGACCGGGGAAGAACGCCTGCACGATGGCCGCGGTGCGTTCGGCGAATCGGCCGAGCGCGTACGGGCGTCCGGACAGCACCACGACGACTACCGGCGTACCGGTGTCGAGAACCGCGTCGAGCAGATCTGCCTGGCGCCCGGGCAGGACCAGGGTTTCGACATCGCAGCCTTCGCCGGAGGTGCCGCGGCCGAAGAGGCCGGCGCGGTCGCCGAGGGCAACGATCGCCACGTCCGCCTCGGCGGCCGCGGTGATCGCCTCCTCGAAACCGTCGTCGGAGTCGTCGTCGACACCGCAGCCCTCGGCCGTCTTCAGATCGATGCCCTGCGCAACCAGCGCCTCGGCGAGGGTGCGGATCGGTACGCCGTCGTCGGTGCCGGGGTAGCGGGGCGCGATGTGCATCGGGAACGTGTAGCAGCCGAGCATCGCGTGGGCATCCATACCGCGCGGACCGACCAGCGCGACCTTCTTGCCGGGGACGACCGGCAGGACGCCGTCGTTCGCGACCAGCACGATCGACTCCTCGGCCAGCCTCGCCGCGATCTCCCGATTGGCCGGGCTGTCCAGCTCGATCGGTCCCTCCGGCTCGACCTTGACCTCAGGATCGAGCAGGCCGAGATCACACTTCTGCCGCAACACCCGGCGGACGGCGCGATCGACGTATGAGACATCGAGCCGGCCCTCCTCGACCTCGGCGATCAGAGCGTCGGCGTAGGTGTGCACGGTCGGCAGCTCGACATCGATGCCGGCCGTCAGCGCCAGCGCGGCCGCCTCGCCGTCGGTGCCGGCGACCTGGTGCAGCGTGCGCAGGAACGCGATGGCGAAGTAGTCCGCCACGACGGTCCCGTCGAAGCCCCACTCGTCCCGCAGCAGCGTGGTCAGCAGCTCGGGGTCGGCGGCGACCGGTACGCCGTCGATCTCGGCGTACGAGTTCATCACCGTCCGTACGCCGCCCTCGACCACAGCCATCTCGAACGGCGGCAGGATGACGTCCGCGAGCTCGTGCCGGCCCATCGACACCGGCGCGAGGTTGCGGCCGGCCCGGGAGGCGGAGTACCCGGCGAAGTGCTTCAGCGTGGCGTGGACGCCGCCGTCCTGCAGTCCGCGGACGTACGCCGTACCGATCGTGCCGACCAGGTACGGGTCCTCGCCGATCGTCTCCTCGGTCCGGCCCCAACGGTAGTCGCGGGTGACGTCGAGAACCGGGGCGAGGCCGAGGTGCGTGCCGGCCGACCGCATGTCCGTGCCGATATGGCGGGCCATGGTCTCGACGAGCTGGGGGTCGAACGTGGCGCCCCAGGCCAGCGGGGTCGGGTAAATGGTGGCGCCGTACGCCGCGAATCCGGTCAGGCATTCGTCGTGCGCGACCGCCGGGATGCCGAAGCGGTTGGCGGCCATGATCTTGCGCTGGGCCGCGGCCAGCGACCGGGCGCCGGTGGCCGGATCGACCGGCCGGGTGCCGAACGGGCGGGTGAGCTGGCCGAGACCGTCCTGGATCACCTCGTCCCAGACCGGTGGGTCGCTGCTCATGTCGTGCTGGTACGGCGCGACGTCCTCGCCGCTGTCGCCGGCACCGACCCACAGACCGGCGAGCTGGGCGACCTTCTCCCGCAGGGTCAGCTCGGCCACCAGGGCCTCGACCCGATCCTCCGGGCTTGCGGTGGTGTCGTGCCAGGCACCCATCGATCTCCTCGAAAATTTCGGGGCAAGTTTCGATAACTGCGAAGAGGTTAGCTTGTATTGTGCTGCTTGCACAGCCTCGATGACGGTGGAGGTACGTCGTGGGTCAGCGGGTGACCATTTCGAAAATTGCGGAGCAGGCCGGGGTCTCGGTGCCCACCGTGTCCAAGGTCCTGAACGGCCGCGCCGACGTCGCCGAGGAGACCCGGGCGAAGGTCGAGAGCATCATCCAGGAGCACGGCTACCGGCGCCGCACCACCAGTACGGCGAGCAGCCCGATGATCGACCTGGTGTTCCACGAGATCGGCGGAGCCTGGGCGGTCGAGCTGATCCGCGGCGTCGAGGAAGTGGTCCGCGCCGAGGGTGTCGAGCTGGTGCTGTCAGAGTGCGGCGGCGCCCGGCGGCCGCGACAGGAGTGGATCGAGTCCGTCCTGCTCCGCCGTCCGCTCGGCGTGATCATGGTCTTCTCCGACCTGGATGCCGACCAGCGGGCGCAGCTGGAGGCACGGCGGATCCCGTTCGTGGTGGTCGACCCGGTCGGTGACGAGGGTGACGACGTACCCTCCATCGGCTCGGCGAACTGGAACGGCGGCCGGATGGCCACGCTGCATCTGCGCAAACTCGGGCACACCCGGATCGGCATGATCGGCGGGCCGGTGGAGACGCTGTGCTCGCGGATGCGCGTCGACGGGTACACGGACGCGCTGCGCTCGACCGGGGTCGCGATCGATTCCACGCTGATCCGCGCGGCCGAGTTCGAGGTGAGCAGTGGGCATCGGGAGGCGTTGGCGCTGCTGAGCATGCCGGACCGGCCGACGGCGATCTTCGCCGGCAGCGACCTGCAGGCGCTCGGCGTCTACCAGGCGGCGCGTGAGCTCGGACTGGAGATCCCTCGGGACTTGTCGGTGGTCGGGTACGACGACCTGCCGGTGGCGCAGTGGGTTTCGCCGACCCTGACCACGGTCCACCAACCGCTGCGCCAGATGGCCGAACTGGCGACCCGGATGGTGCTCGACCTGGCCCGCGGTAACACTCCAGCTGCCTTGCGCATGGACCTCGCCGTAGACATGCGCATCCGCCAATCGACCGCGGAGCCTGCAAGCTAGGGTGAAGGACATGATCGTCGGCGTGGGTATCGATGTGGTCGACGTGGAGCGGTTCATGAAGACCCTCGAGCGCACGCCTGGTCTGCGGGATCGCGTCTTCACGGACTCCGAAGCGATCAAACCGCCGGCGTCCCTGGCGGCCCGGTTCGCCGCGAAGGAAGCGCTGGCCAAGGCGCTCGGCGCACCGGCCGGAATGCACTGGCACGACGCCGAGGTGCAGACCGACGAGACCGGCCGACCCTGGCTGGAGATCACCGGCACGGTCGCCGACCAGGCTGCCCGGCTGGGCGTCCAGAGCCTGCATCTGTCCCTGAGTCACGACGCCGGTATCGCATCCGCCGTCGTCATCCTGGAGGGCTGACATGCGCCGCGCCCACACCGTCGAGCAGGTCCGCGCAGCCGAGGTCGACCTGATGGCGCGGCTCCCCGAGGGCACGTTGATGCAACGCGCCGCCACCGGTCTCGCGGTTGCCATCAGCAACTTTCTCGGTCACACGTACGGCGCCCGCGTCGTCCTGCTGATCGGCTCCGGCGACAACGGTGGCGACGCCCTGTACGCCGGGGTCCGTCTGGCCCGTCGCGGTGCCCGCGTGACCGCCGTACTGCTGTCGGACAAGGCGCACGCCGCTGGGCTCGAGGCCTTGCTGACCGTTGGCGGACGCGTCGGGTCGACTGACGACATCGCGGGCGCCGACGTGGTCGTGGACGGCATCGTCGGTATCGGTGGCCGCCCCGGTCTGCGTGAGGATGCTCTGGCCGCCGTCGAGTTGGCCGGCCAGTACGGCGTACCGATCGTTGCCGTCGACACCCCATCCGGCGTCGACGTCGACACCGGCGAGACCCCGGAGCCGCACGTCCAGGCGGCTCTCACGGTCACCTTCGGTACCCACAAGATCTGCCATCTCATCGACCCCGCCGCCACCGCGTGCGGCCCGGTCCACCTGGTCGAGATCGGCCTCGACCTTCCGCCCGCCGCGGTCGAGTCGCTGCAGGCATCCGACGTACGCGAGCTGTACCCCGTCCCGGATGGCAAGTCCGACAAGTACTCCCGCGGCGTACTCGGGCTGATGGCCGGCTCAGCGCAGTACCCAGGCGCTGCCGTCATCGCCACGGCCGGCGCGCTCGGTGGTCCGTTGGGCATGATCCGGTACGTCGGTCCGGACGCGGTGGCGGCCGAAGTTCGGGCGGCCCATCCGGAAGTCGTTGCGGGAGAGGGACGCGTGCAGGCGTGGGCCGTGGGATCCGGCCTGGGCGACGAGCTCGATGTCAGCCGGGTCCGCGACCTGCTCGACGCCGAGGAGCCGATCGTCCTCGACGCGGATGGTCTCCGGGCGCTCGAGGATTCGGGCGACCACACCGGCGTACTGGCGACACCGCACGCGGGAGAGCTGGCCCGCCTGCTCGGCGTCGACCGTGCCACCGTCGAGGCCGCACGCCTCGAGCACGCCCGCCTGGCCGCCGAACGCTTCGACGCTACGGTCCTCCTGAAGGGCTCCACCACGGTCATCGTGGCGCCCGACGGGCAGGTCCGCGTCAACACCAACGCGACCCCCTGGCTGGCGACCGCCGGCGCCGGCGATGTCCTGGCCGGGCTCTGCGGCGCTCTCCTGGCAGCAGGCCTCACCGCCCTGGACGCGGCCAGCGTGGGCGCCTACCTCCACGCCGCCGCAGCCAACCTAGCCTCCGCCTCCGGCCCCATCACCGCCCTCTCCGTAGCCGCCGCCCTCCCAGAAGCCACCCGCCAGATCCTGGGCTGAGGCGCGCGGTAATCGGTTGCGCGGGGCGGTGACGGCGGATAGGACTGGGAAGTGCTGGTGCCTGCCTCCGCCGCCCTTGGAGTGTGCACGTGAAGCGTTTCGTCGTATTGCTTGCCCTTGCTCTCGTTGCCGCGCTGCCGTTGCCTGCTGCGCAAGCCGCGGTGAAGAGTTACGTGGCTGATCCGGAGACGAAGATTCATGTGATGGGGGAGTGGGCCCATCCGGATGACGACACGAGCATCATCGGTCCGTGCGGGGTGTGGCATCAGCGGTACGGCGTGAAGTGCGGCGTGATCATGGTGACGCGGGGTGAGGGTGGCGGGAACGCGACCGGGACCGAGCTTGGGCCGGAGCTTGGCCTGCGCCGGGAGAACGAGGACCGGGTAGCGCACTACCGGTCCGGGACCGTCGACATCTTCAACCTGGACCGGATCGACTTCTTCTACAACCAGAGTGCGCCGCTGACGCAGTACTTCTGGGACGAGGAAGAGACGCTGCGACGGGTCACGCGGGTGATTCGGGAGACGCAGCCGGAGATCTACATCGGGTTCACACCGACCCTCGCGGCCGGGCACGGCAACCACCAGCAGGCCGGCCGGCTGATCTGGGAAGGCGTACTCGCGGCCGCCGACCCGACCAGGTTCCCCGAGCAGCTCACGGGTAAGCACGCCCTCAGCACGTGGCAGGTCAAGAAGGTCTTCTCCGGCGGCAGTACGACGGGCACCGGCGGTACGACGTCCGCCCCGAACTGCACCACCGGCTTCACACCCAACGGTCTCGACACCGTCGCGGGTGTGTGGACCGGGTACGAGTCGCCGTACAAGTGGCCGGCCGGGAACCTGCAGGGCCAACCGGCCGGTTCGGCGAAGATCTGGCAGCAGGTCGCCGACGAGGGCCGGGCGGCGTACCCGACCCAGAGCAGGGTGATGTTCAAGGGAACCTCAACTCCTGCGTGCTCGCGGTTCGCGATGACGCAGTCGTTCGTCCCGTTCCAGCCGAACTCCAGTCCGCAGGCCGGACTCGACGAGGCGATCCTGTTCGGTGCCACCAAGCCTGATCCCGGCGGACTGCCGTTGGGGACGCTGCAGTCTCTGACGTTCAGCCGGTTCTACAACGTCGCGGGCGAGCCGTTCCAGGGGACCGTGCACCTCGCGGCACCGGGTGGGAAGCTTGCCCGAGGCAACGTGCAGCTCAACGTCCCGCCCGGCTGGTCCGTCGACGGCCCGAAGTCGGTTCCTGCTCAGGCCAAAGCCGACATCACCTTCACCATCACCCCGGCCGCCGACGCCCCGGTGGACCAGAACGCGAAGATCGCCGCGACCTACACCACCGCGAAAGCCTCCGGCTACACCGACAACGTCGTCCGGATCGTGGCGGCCGCCGAAGGCAGGTTCCAGCGGTGGGGCAACTGGCAGGAGTACGACGAGTGGCTCGCGACGACCGCGCCGCAGGCCAACCGCCTCGGTCGCTCCCCGGCGATCCAGTCGATGGGCGTCGGCAGCACGATCGACGTACCTGTCACCGTCCACAACTGGTCGGCCGAGCCGCGGAGCGGTGCTGTGTCACTCGAGTTGCCGCCGAACTTCACCGCCGACGCGACCTCGAAGCCGTACTCCGGCCTGCAGCCGGGCGCGGACACCACAGTCACGTTCAAGGTCACCAACACCGACACTGCACTGCCCGCGACCCAGAACGTGTCGATCCCGATCCGCACGACGTACGACGGAGGTGCCGGCGGCGAAACGCTCACGCTGACTTTGGTGCCGACGACAACCATCTCGCAGGCCCAACCGGTCGTCGACGGGACGGCGGGGCCGGGTGAGTACCCCGGCCCGACGCTCGACCTCGGCCGGATCTGGCAGGGCGCGACGACCTGCACCGGCGTGGACGACTGCGGCGTTTCGTCAACGGGTGAAGGCAATACGGCCAAGGTGAGCTGGTCCGATGACGCGCTGTACTTCTTCATCCACGTGCGAGACGACTACCAGTCGTACGCTGTGACACCGGCCGAATGTGTCGGTCACTGGCAGGCCGACTCGGTGGAGATCCTGCTCGACCCGCGCGGGACCGCGTCGCAGGCACTGATGGACACAGCCAACACGTTCAAGCTCGGCATCTTCCCGTTCAGCCAGAGCGGAGGACCTTGCTGGTCGAGGGACGCCGACAACCACCAGGGGTACTCGAGCGGCGAGCTCGACACCGGCAACGCGCCCGGCGTGCAGGTCGCGTCGACGGCACAGTGGGTCGGGAGCAACGAGACGACGGTGCCGCACGCGTACGCCGGTGGTGGCTACGACCTCGAGGTGAAGATCCCGCTCGCCACCTTGCCCGCGGCTGTCGACCCGACGAGGCTCGGTCTGAACATCACGCCGTACGACAACGACGACACGTCCGCGGCCGGTACGACGACGTTGCGGCACATCGATCAGAGCACGCGACTCGGCTGGTCCGCCCTCGGCTCGGTGCAATCCGACCCGTACCGCTGGGGTCTGGCCACTCTGCCCGGCTACACACCACCTGCGGACCGTCCGACCACGCCGGCACCGCCGAACGTCTCCAACCCGAACCTCAACGGTGCGCTCTCCCCGCAGACGATCGCCCAGTCCGCGCGCAACGGCGTACCGATCTCCGGCCGCGTCCCGACGACCGACCTGAAGATCCTGTCCGCCGCTCTCGGCCGATCGAGCGTGGACATCCACACGCGCTCAGCCGGCACCGGCACCGCCAGGGCCTTCCTGACGACCGGGAGCATCGACGCCATCCCGGTCTGGACGACAAGCTGCTCACCAGCCGCGGACCCGCCACCCGACTACGGCCTGACCCCGTGCGCGGTCACTGACGGCGCGACCCCGCCGTGGTCCCCGGACATGAGCGGCCACCTGGTCAAGGAGTCCACCCAGCAAGTCACCAGCGGCACCGACCGCTGGTCCATCCCGCTCACGCCGGCCCAACGCGCCAAGCTGGCCGCCGACGGCCGCCTACTCGTCTCCTACGAAACCCCACAGAACAAGGTCCAAGCCTTCGACGTACGCCTGCGCTGACCTCTTCGGAAGAAAGGGGTCGGTGGAATCAGGGGGTGGTTGCAACGCGGTGTAGGTCTTGGAGGAGGAGGCTAGCGAACATTTCGCGGGGGGTGTGGTAGCCGAGACGTTTGCGGGGGCGGTCGTTGAGTTCGTCGGCGATGGCGTTGAGGTCGTTGGCGGTGTGGGTGGACAGGTCGGTGCCTTTGGGCAGGTATTCGCGGATGAGGCCGTTGGTGTTTTCGTTGGTGCCGCGTTGCTGGGGTTGGCGTGGGTCGGCGAAGTAGACCTGGATGCCGGTTTGTTGGGTGATTTGGGCGTGCCGTGCCATCT
>NZ_SLWN01000028.1 GCF_004342025.1 Kribbella steppae
AACTCCAACGGAAACGCTTTCGGCATGACAGGCATCCTTCCAGCGAGGACCTAGTCCTCACAGGTCAGGAGTCAACCGAACCGGGGGCAGTCCCGTCCTCGCCGGGCCTACCTGCATCACATCTGCGTATCCGTTCTTATCACCGGGATTCCTGAACGAGCCACCCGGGATCGAGTTGTCCTGCCGAGAGGTCGTAACCACTCCCCGCTCGGGACGCTCCAACCGGATTTGGTCGGCCGTCGCGTCAACGGCGGTGTCATGGCGTTCGTTCCAGATATCCAAGTAGCGGGCCCGATCCCCGTTCTCGAGGATGGCGTAGTGGCCGTCGAGTTCGATGCCGGTGATGGGGTTGCCGCCGGCGAACATGTAGCGGTTGGTGTTCCAGGGGTCGAACCCCAGGGCCATGTCTTTGAGGGCGCCGTCGTAGTAGTCACGGGACAGGAACCTGTTGAGGCCGGGGTTGTATTCGCGGAAGCCCATGTCGTAGGTGTTGGTGGCGCCGTTGAAGCGTTTGCTGTTGAAGCGGTAAGGGTTGACGATGTCGGCGTCGTCGGCCGCGATGTCCTTGAACTCGTCGTCACCGGTCGTGCCGACCTTGTCCGGCTGGCCGTAGGCGGTGTAGCGGTACGTCGACGTGGTCGTGCCCGTCGACGCGTCGGTCAGCGTTTCGACGTCGCCGTGCGGGTTGACGCCGTAGAACGACTTCTTCGAGGTCGTGCCGTTGACCGGGGTGTCGACCAAGGACAGGTTCTCGCCGCTCGCGCCGTAGGCGTAGGACTTGGACACCTTCCAGGCACCGGAGGTGTCTTTCTCCTCCTCGGCCGCTACCTGGTCCGCGAGACCGATGAACGTGTACCGCGTGGAGATTGACTGGGCGGTGCCGACCTTTTCGGACTGGAACGACACCCGATCGAACGGATCATAGGTCTGGTTACGCGTGAACGTCGGCGTACCGGCAGAGTCGATCTTCTGCTGCCGGACCAGACGTTCGGTGCCGTAGAACGGTCGCGCGAACGAGTTTCGCGCAGTCGGGAGAAGTAATGCCGTCCGCCCTACCCCGACAGAACCACTCGACAGCAGATCGTCCAGCCCGACACAAACCTAGGCGCGGATCCCAACCGAGCCACTTCATCGTCTACAACAACACATCCAATTTGCGCTGCGCGCCCTTCCGGCCGGCTATCTCCGCGGTGATTCATAAATCAGCTTGAAGAAGGGGATCATCGGATCGGGGATCGGCGTCTGATCCGGCAACACGGCACGGAGCGCTTCGAAGACTCTGCGCACAGCGCTGCCCCCATACTCCGACATCAACGGCGTCGCTTGCAAAACCAGCCCACCGGTCGGAAGTTCGGCAATTCGAGCGAACGCCCCGGTACGCTGAAGCGCACCAATCCCTCCAGCACGCTCGGCGACCTGTGCAGATGTCACGGTGATCCACGAGTAGCCGCGCAAGAAGGAATCGGTCTGGGGCAGAGTGTCCGTCGGGAAAGTCTGCGTCCGCGCCTCCAATGGCGTCCGCGTAGCGCCTGCCGCGATCGAATCATCGGCTAGGTACCCAAACGCTGGCGGCCACTGCTCGACATAGCTGTACAAGAAATCTCGCCACAAAGCCGGGACATCCCCAGGCAGCGCCGGGGACCGCATGTCACCAACCACGTACACCGCCGAGAGACTGACCCAATCCTTCAACTTTCGATGACGATGGGCCGAGATCGTGAGGCTTGGCTCGCCACTGTGACCGAACGAGTTCAGGGTCGAGAATTTGGCGGACATCTCGATCGACAGATCCGACGCCTTACCCAAGAACTGCTGCCAATTCCGAGGTGTCCACTGCCGCAGGGACTTCGACTGCCGCTTACCAGCACTGCCGGCCAGGACAAACAGCGAGCACCATCGCGAGTCCGGCGGCCCGAACGGGCCACCGGCGGGATCCCGCAGACCGGCAGCAGGCAGACCATCAGCTGGAAACTCGAGGATAAATTCACCAGCGAGCGAATCCACTGCCGCAGTGAACCATCCGGCCACGCGCTCACCGGCATCGGACACCCCAGGCGGTAGGTGATAGTTGAGCTCCAACTCAAGCCCACGAGGCGAACTCAGCGCCAACGCATGCAGATCACCCTGGGTCACAATGAGTACGTCTCCTCTCACGAGCAACTGCCGGCCGTCAATAGGTTACACGGGTTGAACATGCTCGCTAGAACCCCACCGACAACTGCAGCGCCTACCGTAGTTCCGACCAGCCTGCCGTCAATGTCAAACCGGAATTCCCGACGTTCCGACTCCTCATCCGGCGAAGTTCGAATCCTCACCTGGAACGGGTCTTCATCCCCGTAATCGTATAGCTCGACACCGCGTTCACTCAGTTTCGATGCGACGGTAATCAATTCGCTCGGTTTCGCTCTATTCGGTTTGGATCTCAACGGCATGGGATAACCAGCCTGTACGTCATAGTCGGCACCAAGCTGCATTTGGAGATGTTCGACATAGTTGTCGACCTGATCCTTCGCTGTCTTTTCTGCCTCGCCGCCACCATGCTTGATCTCCCAGATCCAGACCATTTGCTTGGCACCGCTGCGACGCTGCTCCTTGGACGGAAGGACCCCATACGCGATGACATCCGCGTACCCGTTCTCGTCACCGGGACTGACCGACGATCCCCCAGCGATCAGATTGTCCTTGCGCGAGGTCGTCACATTCCCACCTTGGTAGGTCGGCATGTTACGGATGGCGTCCGCTGTCGCGTCGACCGCGGTGTCATGCCGGTCATTCCAGACCTTCCACCACTTTTCCGGCTCTTCGGGGATCTGGCCTTGCTCGTCGATGGCGTAGTGGCCGTCGAGTTCGATGCGGCTGACGGGGTTGCCGCCGGCGAACATGTAGCGGTTGGTGTTCCACAGGTCGGTGCCCAGGGCCATGTCGCTCAGGGCGCCGGCGTAGTAGTCACGGCTCAGGAACCGGTTCAACCCTGGGTCGTATTCGCGGAAGCCCATGTCGTAGGTGTTGGTGGCGCCGTTGAAGCGTTTGCTGTTGAAGCGGTAGGGGTTGACGATGTCGGCGTCGTCGGCCGCGATGTCCTTGAACTCGTCGTCACCGGTCGTGCCGACCTTGTCCGGCTGGCCGTAGGCGGTGTAGCGGTACGTCGACGTGGTCGTGCCCGTCGACGCGTCGGTCAGCGTTTCGACGTCGCCGTGCGGGTTGACGCCGTAGAACGACTTCTTCGAGGTCGTGCCGTTGACCGGGGTGTCGACCAAGGACAGGTTCTCGCCGCTCGCGCCGTAGGCGTAGGACTTGGACACCTTCCAGGCACCGGAGGTGTCTTTCTCCTCCTCGGTCGCCACCTGGTCCGCGAGACCGATGAACGTGTACCGCGTGGAGATTGACTGGGCGGTGCCGACCTTTTCGGACTGGTTCGTGACCCGGTCGAACGGGTCGTAGGTCTGGTTCCGGGTGAACGTCGGGGTTCCGGCCGAGTCGAACTTCTGTTGGCGGATCAGCCGGTCGTAGCCGTCGTAGGCGTTCTGCTCCACCACCTGCGACCCGACATCCGACGTGGTGGCGCGACCGAATGGGTCGTAGCGCTGGTTCAGTGTCGTCGCACCGGTGACCGTTTTGATGAGCCGGTTGCGGTCGTAGGTCATCGTCGACACCGTGGCGCCGATGGTCTGCTTTTTCGTGTTGCCCGCGGCGTCGTACTCGTAGGACTCGTTGTCGCCCTTCTCGACACCGGTCTTGCCGACTGCCGCGAGCTGCCGGGCGGGGGTGTAGGTGTAGTTCGAGGCCTGGTCCAGATAGACCGACGAGTTCGCCTTCAGGACCTTCTCGACGTCCTGCGACCGGTCACCATCAGGGTTGTACCGCAGCGAATGCGACGAGATCAGCTGCTGCCCATGCTTCTCGGTCTGGATCCGAGGCAGGCCGTCCTCGTGATACGTGAACGTCGCCAGGTTCCCGTTCGGTTTCGTGATCGTGGAACGCAGGCCACGCCCGTCGTAGGTGTAGCTCCACGTGTCCAACGTGCCTGTTGGCGAGGAGCCGGCCTTGACGGTGTCGACCAGGTTGCGGACATCCCACGTGTAGCCGGTGTAACGGCCGACCGCGGGACTGCCGGTGCCGGCGTCCGCCGCGCGCTGGGCGTTGGTGGACAGCACGTTGGAGTCGAGGTCGTAGGTGTAGTCGGTCGTCGACTTCCTGATGCCAGCCTTCAACTCCTCGACCTGGGTCGTGCGGGCCAGGCCGTCGGTGGTGACCTTGAACGTGTCGATCGCGGCGTTCGGGTTGGTGTCCTTGACCTCGGTCTGTTGCCCGTTCAGGTCGTAGGTGTAGGTGAACGAGCGGGTCTCGACCGGGCTGGTCGAGACCAGCTTGATCGCGTCCGCGACCACCACACCGGTCGCCGACGGCTTCAAGGTGATGGTCTTGGCGACACCGTTCGGGAACGAATAGTTCCCGAGACTGACCCATGGGGTCGCCGCGGTGCAGGCCTTCTGATCGACCGTCTTCGACGCAGCACCACCGGAGTGGTTGATCGTGTACGTCGCCGCAGTACTGGCGTCGGTGCGCACCGGGCAGGAGGCGTACACGTCGAACGAACCCGCGACGTCCGGCAGCACCCGCCAGTTGAACGTATCGCTCGCCGCCGGCGTACCGACCGCAGCTGCAGCGTGGAAGCGGTAGTCGGCGCCTTGGGTGTTGGTGCCGCCCGGGACTGTGGCCCAGGTGCCGGTTGAGGTGGTTTGCCAGGTGTCGGCGTTGTCGACGATGTCGACCGGTTGCTGCGCGGCGGTGTCGGAGCGGGCCTGCAGAGCGCCGTCGGGGTAGTAGCCCCACGACTGCGTGCGCTTGGCGTCGTCGCCAGGCACCGTCATCGTGCGCAACTTCTGCTGACCGATCTCGTTGTACGCGTAGGTTGTCGCGATCTCCCACGGATCGGTGGACGTCTTGATGTCACCGGAGTCGTAGTAGGTGAAGTTGGTCCACTGCGACGCCGGTGGTGCCGTGGCGGTGAAGGTGGGTTCGGACTGGGCCTTGATCTCGCCGGTCGGGTAGTACTGGATGAACGTGCTCGACGGCGTCTTGTAGAGAGTGGTCGCCGTGTCGAACGCGGACTTCTTCTGCACCGGACGGTTGTTCTTGTCATAGACGGTCTCGGAGTACAGCGGAGTCGGCCGGTCGTCGTTGGTCGGGCGCGTCTGCCGGGTCACGTTGCCGGCCTCGTCGTAGGTCAGTTTGGTGACCCGGTCCTCCTGGTGCCCCCCGATCGGCGTGTGCGGGACGTGGATCTCGATCGGCTGACCGGCCTCGTCGTACTTGGTCGTCTTGGTGTGCCCGGTCTGGTTGATCTCCGCGGTGACCAGACCGTCGGCGTCGTACACCGTCTTGGACGTGTAACCCGCCGCATCCGTGACCGCGGTCGGGCGGTGGTTCAGGTCGTAGACCGTCTTCGACGTGTAGTCCGTGGCCGGGGACGCGTTCCGGAGCGGGTCGATCACGGTGGTCTGGTTGCCGACCAGGTCGTACTCAAAGGTCGTGGTCGGCGTCTTCGCGACCCCGTTCTCTACGAACGGCGTCTCCGCCTTCAGGACCTGACCGATCCGGTCGTAGCTGTACTTGGTGACGTAGTCGTTCGGGTCGGTTGTGGTCGCGACGCCCTTCGGCGCGGTCTCGGTGACCTTGCGGCCGAGCACGTCGTAGGTGTAGGCGAGCTGCCGGCCGGTCGTGTTGTTGTCCGGCAACGTCTTGGTCAGCAAGTTGTCGCCCGCGTCGTACGTCGACACCGACTGTGCACCGTTCGGCGCGGTCTCCTTGGTCACGTTGTCGTTCAGGTCGTACTCGGTCGCCGTCGTCCGGGTCACCGCGGGGGTCTGGGTCGCGTCGTACGGCTCGGTGATCTTGGTCGGCCGGCCGAACGCGTCGTACTCCGCGATCGTTAACCGCTGGTACTCGGTGCCCACCAAGTCCTCGGCGACGCGGGTCACGTTGCCGCGGGCGTCGTAGGTGAACTCCGTCGGTGTCAGCAGCGGATCGGTGATCTTGGTCGGGTAGCCGCTCGGGTCGTACGTCGGGTACTGGGTCGCGTTACCCCGGGCGTCGGTGGCCGTCACGAGTGTGCCGTTCGAGTTGTAGGTGTACGTCGGCCCGAACCCGCGACCGTTCTTCACCGTCTTCACGTTGCCGTTCGCGTCATAGGTGAACGTGTTCATGCGACCGGCAGCGCTCTTCTTCGACAACAACACCGTCGGCTTCGCTCCGGTGGTCAGCGTCTGGTACGTCAGCACGACCCCCGGCGATCCGTTCTTGACCGCCATCGCATCCTTCACGACCAGCGGATAGCCCGTCTTGGAGTCGTACTCCCAGGTCGAGACGGCGTCGTTCGGCTCTTGGAGACGGATGACGTTGTGGTCCCGGTCCCAGGCAAGCAGCGTCGACTTGTCACCGCCGACGGCGTTCTGGTTCGCATCCACGATGCTCGTCGTACGGCCGAACGCATCCATCCGGTAGGTCGTGACCGACGGCGTGGAGCCGTTGACATCGGTCACCGTGGCCAGCCTGTCCTGCGCGGACGGGTTCGGCTGGGCGTACGAGAACGTGGTGTTGTTGCCCCGGCGGTCGGTGTAGCTCTTGGGCCACAGCGCGTACGTCGAGGTCTCGTTCGGCGTGTAGTACTCGATCCTGGTCTCCGCGCCGGTCTGGGGGTTGCGCGGATCCTTGACCGAGATCAGCTTCGTGTTGCTGTTGTTCGAGGTGTCGGTGTAGGCGAACTGGAACGACTTCACCGCCGCACCTGGGTCGAACGTGCCCGCGTTGAACGGGCCGCCGTCCTCGAGCCTGGTCAGCTGGAACGAGCTGTTGTAGGTGAACTTCAACGCGCGCCCCGAGATGTCCCGGATCCAGGCGACGTGCTTGTCGGTGGGGGTGACATATTCCAGCGTCAGCACGGGATCGGTATGGCTCGCGTCCCGGACAGACACCAGGCGGTCATTCGCGTCATAGCTGAACGACATCGTGTTGCCGTTGCGGTCAACGACCGACGTCTGCAGGCGCGTGGTGGAGTTGAAGAAGAACCGGGTCCCGTCCGGGCGGCTGAGCTCCCACTCACGGTCCGCGACAGCGGCCTTATCGCGCTTCAGATCAAGCGCCACACCCGCCGGCCGCGTATACACGATCTCCTGCGGTTTCTCCGGGTCCTGCGTGCCCATCCTGTAGTAATGCGTCGTGCCATCGCCGTCCACGAACGCCATGACGTTGGCGTTGACGATCGTCAGCCCCTCGCCGAGCCGTGCCAGCGTCGCCGGCTGCACGGAGAACCCGTACCCCGTCGACGACGACGTCGTCGCCGTGTCGTCCTGGCTGTTGTACGCCAACCGGACGAACGCGGACGGGCCGATCGACGGGTTCGACAGCGCGTCGTAGGACCACACGACGTTGCCGTTGGACAGGTTCGTCAGCAGCTGCGCGCCGCCACCGGTCTCCTCACCGGCATACGACAAGAACTTCTCCAGACCCAACTGGTCCGACGTCGCGTCCTCCACATACCGGTCCACACACAACAGGCCGGCCGTCTCCATCACGCAGCCCTGGCTCGGTCTGGGCGGCGGGGATACTGCGTTGTCCCCGTCGAACCAGGTCTTGTCCGGCCTCCGCAGGTCCAGATGCAGATCGTACGACTTCCGTTTCGACCCCGAATCGGCGTTGATCGGCGCCTTCATCGGCAGCTTCACCGTCGTCGACTCCCCAGGCGCCAAAGCCCGCTCGAGCGGGACGCTGAGACGCTCGCCCTCGGTCGTCAGGTCGACCAGGCTGCCCGGATCAGTCCACCGGTACGACACCACCAAATCGCCAGGCCAGCCGGCCTTCGTGGTGTTGGTCACCGTGACAGGTGTCGTGACCGTGGTGTTCGGCTGGAACCGCTCCGGGATCTGGTCGGCCTGATAGGTCTCGGCCTCGTTCTTGGCCAGATGCTCGATCCACAACCTGGGCCGGAACAACTTGTCCGGAGACTCGCCGTTCGTGATGCTCACCAACTGCTGACCCGCCGCGGCAGGGGCCTCATCACGTGTCCGCAGCAACAGGCCATGATTGTCCCCCGGGTTGTCGACCCACGACTGCACCTTCGGGATCAGCTTCAGGGGCGTCTGCTGCGTCTCGGGCACATCGACGAACGTCAGCCGCTGCGCGTTGCCGTCGGGCCGGACCGATGCCAGCATCGTCGGGTCGTAGTCCCCACCCGGAGCCGTCCAGTTGATCGTGGACTGCGCCTGCTTCCACGTCGCCTGGTCCTCGATGAAGTCCTTGGTCAGCCCGTACAGGTCGAAGTCCGCCCGGCCGCTGCCGGAACCGTAGTTCGAGAACAGCTCCACCCGCGCGTCGGTGACCTTCGTCCCCTGCTTGATCGCCGCAGTGTCGAACTTGAACACCCCACGCTCGACGCCGTACGTCGGGTGGTTGTTGCCGACCTGCACCCAGTACCGCGTGGTACCCGCAGGGCCATCGGGGCGCGACAGGTTCACGCTCTGGTAGTCCGGATCCGCACCCAGCGTGGTGTCGGAGATGTCGCCGCCGAACGACCGCATGATGCGGCCCTCGCGCGGCATCGTCACCGTCTGCACGTTCGACGCGGCCTTGCCGTTGAAGGTACCGTCACCCACTGTCCGCGCCACAACCCAGTAGCTGTACGTCGCCGGCTCAGTTGCACTCGACGGCTTCGCAGTCGTGTCGGTGAACGACGTCACCTCGGGCGGGACGGTCCCGACCAACGTGAGCGCGGCCGGCGTGGTCGTCGAGAAGTAGTCACCCACCGGCGTCGCGCAAGGGTCGACCGGCAGCGCGCGGCAGCCACGGAAGATCTGGTACTCGATCAGGTCGTCGTCGTCGGCCGGCGTCGGATCGACGTACTTGCCCCACGACAGCTCCGCACCCGAAGCGTGGATCGTCGACGGCGGGTTCAGCGTCACACCGGGCTCGTCATAGGTGACCACCAGGTTCGGGCGGGCCGCGGTCTCCCCGCCGTACGTCGCCTCACTTGCGCTGTAGTACAGGCCCCCGGCCGGGCTGGAGGCGGTCTCGTCGACACCCTTCAGCATCACCCCGAAGTTCTGCGTAGGGTTGTTCACCCACGACTGCACATAGCTGCCCAGACCGAACGAATGCCACCCGTCACGGTCACCGGCCTGCTTCGTCGCGGTGGAGTACTTCGTCCACTTCATCGCATCCGCGATCGGGATCGTCAGCGTCGGCCCCGCCTGACGCTGCGCCGTCACCTGGGTCGTGTTGCCGGGGCGCGCATGAATCGTCCCCAGCGTGTACCACAGGTCGCCTCCGGGTCCCGGCGTACCGGCGGTCTGGTTCCACGGGACGGTCTGTGAGGTCGGCACACCTCCAGGGGTCGCCCCGACGAGCGTCGTCGGCAGGATGCCCCGCACACTCGACGGGTAGTAGTGCCCCTGCACCTGGTAGTCACCCTCGCTCGGCACCCGCGCGTTCCACGTGAACTTGTCCGGCGTCGTCCCCGTCGGCGCATACGAGAACGACTTGTTGATGGCGCTGTCGTTGCTCTGGTACTTCCACGACCCCTCGTACGACGCCGACAACGTGTCCTGATCGTCCACCAACACCGTGTTGGCCGCATACGTCCCGTCGAACGACGTGCTCATCGACGCCCACGTCGCCGTCAGCTCCGACCACGCCTTCGTCACCCTCACCGCGGAGAACGGCACCTTCACATCAGCACCGAACGTCGCACCGTAATGCAGGTTCAAATCCGCCGACCGGATCGTCGTAGTCGTCGGGATCATCGACGTGTCGAACTTCAACAGACCACGCCACGTGTTCCGCGACGCATCATCACCGGCCAGCATCGTCGGGATCGCCCCGTAATTGGTGCCCGAGTTCTGCTCGGAGATCGACGCATCCTGGGCGGCGTCCGGGTCCGGCACCACCACGATCGTCGGGTCCAGGACGATCGGGAACACGCGCTCCTTCGCCGCCAGCCACGATTGATCCGGCTTCAACGTCAGCAGCGTCTTGCCGCCTTGCTGGCTGATCGTCTGGGTGATCTTGTCCGAGTAGCCCGGCTGCCCGAGCCGGTTCTGCGCCGACGAGTCGTACATGTTCGGCGCCGGGATCACGTACTTCGGCAGCTTGTCGTCGCTCTTCTTGAAGAACCCGATCGACCCGTCCGGCTGCGCCTTCGCGGTGAGACCGCTGGCGCGCAGCTCGAACGTGTACTCGCTCGCCGCGTCTGCGGCAGCCGTCAGTACGACGGTCTCCTTCACGCCGGTGCGGGACACGTAGTAGCGCACGTCCGCCGTACCGAACACATCCGGGAACGCCACCGACGAGTCCTTCACCAGCGGCGTCAACTGCCGCTTCTCCCCCGCCGCACCGAGACTGATCGACTCCCCATCAGCCTCGAACGTCAGCAACCGATCGCTCGACTTGCCGAACCGCGTGCGGAAGGCGTTCTTCGCGTTCTCGAACGAGTCCTCACCGGCGCCGGCCGTGACCTTGGTGTCGATGTCCTGCCACTTGCCCTTGGAGTCCTTGAAGTGCACCGGGTCCGTCGACAGCTCGACCTGCGTCGTGCCGTCGGACATCCGGTAGCTCTTGGACGACGCCGTCCGCTTCGAGTCGAGCTCGCGTACGCGCGTCGGCTTTCCACCGACCGCGGCCGCTGACGCCGAGGTCTTCGCCAGCCGAGCAGGCGCCGGCGGCGCAAGCGGTCCGGCCGCCGCCTGCCGCGCTTGCGGTACGGCAGCCTGTGCAACAGCCCGCTGTGGATGCGCCAGCGCGCCAGCAGGCACCGCAACTGAGGCGGGAAGGGACAGCACGAGGGCAGACGTCAGCAGCATGCGGGCGCGGCGCATCGACACTCCAAAACTGGGCGGAATCCGGCGCGCCCCGAGCAACACCGGCGAAGTCAGGAAGAGTTTTATCCTTCCAACACTCTCCGGCGCAACCCGGTTGCAGCAAGTTGCAAACTAAGGAAGCCCTTACCTACAAGGCGAAACGGTACGCGGTGAGGTGTGAGTGGCATCGCCTCCGGTGCCTGGTTCCGCGCTCCCACCTCTGCATCGGGAAAAGATTTCGCTTCAGCTGTAACGCCGGCGTGGTCTGGACCGATAAGGCTCGCGGAATCGGGTGGGGAATCGACCTGTCGACGTCGGGCTGCGGCCCGGGTGTCGGCGTGCGCGGAATCACTGAGCCCGGGGACTGCTGAGTAAGTCGGAAGGGCATACATGATCCGCAAGCTGATCGCGGTAGCTGCTGTCGTCGTGGTGGCGGTCGCTACCACGCTGTTCGTCGTACGGTCCGCGGATGCAGCCGGCGCCGAGGTGACGATCACGGCCACGGCCGCCTCGAACGGTACGACGACCTTGACGTACCGGGCGACCGTGCTGCGGGCCGGGACGGTGCGCGACATCGTCTTCTCGATCCCGTCCGGATCGACCGGTGCCATCACCTCGGTCAACGGCACGGTGAGCACGGTGTCACCCGGCGTCCTGCGGTGGCGGCCGGCCAAGACCGTGATCGTCGCCGTCGGCGCCCGGTTCTCCATCCCCCTGTACGGGCTGCGGTTGCCGGCCGGCGGGCCGTGGACGCTCAGCTTCAAAGCCACCGGCACGACCGGCGCGATCCTGACGTCCGGCACCGGAGTCCTGCAGCCCTTGAAGACCTACACCCCCAACGTGGCGATCACGGCGAGCAATCCGATCCCGGGTCAGAAGACGAACGTGGTGTACGCCGCCACGGTGACCAAGGCCGGCGTGTTGTCCGCCGTACGGATGCAACTGCCCGCCGGAGCGACCGGCGCGGTGACGACCATCAACGGAACCCTGACGACCTCGCAGGGCTACGCGACCTGGAAGCCCTACGCCCCGATCAGCGTCGCGGCCGGCGCCCGGCTGGGGATCCCGATCAACGGCGTCCAACTGTCCAAGTACGGCGGCGTTCTGACGCTGGCGATGTCCGCCAGCACATCGACCGGCGTCCTGCTGACGTCCGGCACCGGAACCCTTTCGCTGATCGCGCCGCCGGCTCCGATGCCGGCGATCTCGGCCACCGGCTTCGCGACCATCCCGACCGGCTGCCCCTCGAACTGGCCGTCCACGTCCACGGAGAACGCGAAGCCCGGCACCGGCGACTGGGTGATCCCGACCTCGATGAACGGGCCGCTCGCGGCGTACCTCACCGAGGTCTCGGCGACCTGTGGAGACACCGTCGACCTCAAGGTCACCTCGGGCAACCCGGTCAACGTGGTCGCCTATCGGATGGGGTACTACGCCGGACTCGGCGCCCGTGAGGTCTGGCGGCAGGACGGCGTACCGACCGTCGTGCAGCAGGCTCCGGTCACGGGCGGCACCGCCGACGGCAAGGACCTGCGGATGACGTCCGCGGCGCACTGGACCAAGACACTGAGCATTCCGGTCGACAAGGACTGGATCCCGGGCACGTATCTGATCAAGGTCAGCGACGGCACCTACGCCTCCTACGCGCCGCTCACGGTCCGCGACGACACCGGGACCAAACACGACCTGATGATCCAGCAGGCGACCACGACCTGGCAGGCCTACAACACCTACGGCGGCGTGGGCTTCTACTCCGGTGGTGTGACCGGAGGCTCCGGCCGGTTGACGTTCGACCGCCCGTACAACGAGGGCCAGGGCTCCGGGCAGTTCCTCTCACTCGAGCAGGGGCTGGTGTTCTGGGCGGAGTCGAAGGGGCTCGACGTCACCTACTGGACCAACAACGACCTGGACGAGTTCGGTGGTCAGCTGGCCGCGCGAGCAAGGACGATCTTCCTGCCGGGGCACGACGAGTACTACTCGCTGCGGATGCGCGCGGCCTTGAGCCAGGCGATCAGCCAGGGTGTGAACGTGGCGAACCTCGGCGCCAACACCGCATACCGGAAGATCACATTCACCGACGACGGCCGGCGGTCCTGGGACATCGACCGCTACACCGACGGCTACAACTCCACGACCTGGCGCTATCTCGGCGACGCCTACGCATCGCAGCCGCTGCTCGGCGCGGAGTACATCTGCCCGGTCTTGGGGAACACCTTGACCACCGGGACGAGCTGGATGTTCGACGGCATTCCTGCCGGCACCGCCGTACCAGGGTTCATCGCCGGCGAGATCGACTACGTCTGGCCGGGGCTGTACAAGCACCCGGGCCTGACCACGGTCGCGAGCGGAACCGGGAACTGCCGCTCGAACGGCAACGCCGTACCGATGCACACCACGGCATACACCGCACCGTCGGGTGCGCGAGTGCTCAACGGGTCGACGTTCGCCTACGGCTGCTTCCTGGTCGGGCGCTGCCCGTCCAACTGGACCGTGCCCGCACCGTCGGCCGCGTCCCAGCAGGCGGTCGGGACGATGGTCGCCAACATCGCCGAATGGGTCAGCAACGGCACGATCCAGGTCCCGGCCGACACCACGGTCGCACGGGCCCGCGTAGCGCCGCCGAAGTACAAGCTGCAAACCGAACAGCCCTAATCGACTTCCCCGCCCACTTCATCAGCCCATAGGAGGCCGATGAAGTGGGCGGGCATGCTGATGCCGGTCGATCGCTCCACCTCACCGAACCGCTCCAAGCACGCACCCACCCAGCCGTAAGGCGCGCCGGCCAGACCGCCGCCGAAGCCTGGTCCGACAGCCGCCCAGGAGTTCCCGGGCAGATCCTCAACCAGACCGAAGCTGAGGACCTCGGAACCCGCCTGTTCCAGCCGCTACTCGCAGACTGACCGGGTCGCGGCTGGGGCAGGTGCCGATCGATCCACTGCAGCAGCCGCCCCGCAACTGGCAGGCGATGCCACCCGCGACTGATCACCCACTCGCGTGCTCCACGCACCCCGGCCCGCAGCCTCGCAGCCGTCCCCGTCCGCAGTTCGTCCTCCCGCTCAGCGGCCCCGCCGCTGCAGATAGCGCGTCGACAGAGGCTTGCGCGACTCGGAGACGGACCCCTCGTGAGACGACGAGTTGACAGCCTTCAGTGAATGAACCCGTCCCACTTCCACTCGAAGCGGGATCCGCCGGGCATGCCGTGCTCGCCGGGCAGGTGGTCGACCGCCTTGGCGAGTTCGAGCGCGACCGGTCCGGTGAGATGGGGCGGAAAGTTGCCTACAGCCCCAGCGTCGTCCAGCACGCGCCCAAGCGACACACATGGCGGGCGCGATTTCCCGGGCGGAATCGGCTGCGTCTTCGGGCGCGGCCACCTGGGCTCCTTCTTATGAGTGTCGGTCGGTTGGGATCGGGCGGTAGCGGACGTTGATCTCGGTCGAGGGATTGTCACCGTTGAGCAGCTCCAGACGGACGGGAGAGCCGCCGGGATTGTCGAACAGGCGGATTCCGTCGCCGAGGAGGACGGGCGCGATGTGTAGGTCGATCTCATCGATCAGGCCGAGTTCGAGGAGTTGCCTGCCGATCGAGGCGGAGAGGACCTCCAGGTTCTTGCCACCGGCAGCTTCGAGGCCGATCCGGACCGCTTCGGCCACGTCGCAGTTCAGGAACGTCGTACTGGGTGTGGGTGGGGCGTCTTCGGGATGGTGGGTGAGTATGAACACGGTTCCGTGCCAGGTGCCGTCGTAGGTGGAGTCGGCGTCGGGGAAGGCGTCGAAACCGTCTCGGCCGCCGAGGACGGCGCCGGTTGTTTCGATGTACTCCTGGATGATGTTGGGACGCGAATTGGTGATGCCGTTCATCCAGCCCATGGCGTGGTTCGGGCCGGCGATGAATCCGTCGAGCGACATCGTGAAGTGCCAGAGGACCTTGCCTGAGGCGGTCCGCGGTTCGGTGTCCGGAAGTGCGGTGGTCATCGGGGGTCTCCTGCTGGTCTCGTTTGTCGGTTCCTCGATCCTCGACGACGATCGGTCTTGTCTGAAGGACCAATCGGGAGACCGCAAAGCGGACCAATCGGAGCTCCGAGCGGCTGTCGCTGGTTGAGTGCGGCAGCCAGGGTGGGGGCCTGATGAAGTACCGGATGATCGAGGTTCAGCACGTTGGGGACATCTGGCACCGACCATCGGTGGCGACACTCGATGATCACCATGATCAGCGAAAGGAAGGGGTCATCCAGGCAGCGTCGCCGAAGTCGATCAGGCGGTATTGCAGGCGGGCTGGTCGTGCTGACCGCGCAGGCTGCATGGACTCCGGGCAATTCCGGTGCATCGATGAACTCCGAGTCCTAGAGTGCGTAGGGTGAATCTTTCGCATCTCGGTGCGCCGATCAGGCCGATGATCCGCGTCCACGGTGGGTTCGCCAACCGGACGTACCGGCTCGACACCGACCAGGGGTCGTTCGCGGTGAAGGAGTTGAACCTCGTCGACCGCCGCTGGACCTACCGCATCGAGGAGGTGTTCAGGTTCGAGCGGGCGGCCTTCGCCGCCGGCGTTCCGATGCCGGAGCCGATCTCGGCGAGCGACCACACGATCGTCCACCGGTGGGTCGAGGGAAAGAAGATGCCCGAAGCACCAGTGTCGGAGGCGTACGCGTTCGAGATCGGTGAGATCCTCGCGCGCATCCACGCGCTCGACGTCGAGTGGACCCACGTGTCGATCGAGGACCCGGCGTCACGGGACTGGCCCGAGCTCGCCGAGCGGGCGGCGTCGACCGGACAGCCGTGGGCCGACGAACTCGCCTCCCAGGTCGAGACGCTCCTCGCGATTGCCCACTTCGTCGACACCTGCGAACGGCCAGGCCCCGTTGTACTGACCCACAAGGACATCCAACCGTGGAACCTGCTCGCTCGAGACGGGCGGCCGGTAGTGCTCGACTGGGAGCTCTCGGGGATGCTCGACCTGGCCGGTGAGCTCGGCTCGACCGCGCTGAGCCTCGCGAAGGGACCTGGCTTCGACAACATCGAGCCCGCCATCTTCCGCTCGGTCCTCGACGGCTACGTCGCAGGGGGCGGAGCGCTGCCGCCGTCCGGTCCAAGCTGGTTCGTGTTCATGATCGGCGGCTGGCTGGGGCACACAAGGTGGAACATCCTCCGTTGCCTGGCCGGTGTCGAGGCGAGCACAGGCCCTGACCTCGCGCTGTCGCACGAGTCCGTGCGCAACGGCGTGCGCGGCCTACCCGACATGTTCGGCCGACTTCCAGAGCTCGAGACGCTGCTCGTGTGACAGTGACCCGCGGCCGCTGAGGGCGGAGGTCGCGTGAGAATTCCTGCCGGTGGCCTGTCGGATCCAGAGTGCGGCGTTCGTAGCAGGGGTGAGAGGCGGCCGGAGACGGGCCGCCAGAACAAGGAGTGATGAGATGCCGCGATACCTGATCTCGTTCGAGAAGGACGCGATGGACCATATCCGCGAGGAGGACTTCCCTGAGGTGACCAAGGCCGCCAGCGCGGTGTGCCAGGAGGCCGAGGATGCCGGCGTGTTCGTCTTCTCCGATGGTCTGAGTTACGACGACGGCGACGTGGAGCACGCCGTGGTGGCAGTTGACGGGATGGTCACTGACGGCCCGTACCCGGAGAGCAAGGAGCTCATCGGCGGCATCTTCGTCGTCGACGTACCCACCCGGGAGGCGGCGCTGGAGTGGGCCGCAAAGGTCGCGGTCGCCTGCCGCTGTGCGCAAGATGTCCGCAAGTTCCGCGGCCCAGCCGGCGTCTGATCGAACTGACGACGTCGACGCAGGACCTGCTGTCCATGCACGTCCCCGCCTCGTACGACGAGGCCCTGACCTGTGCAGCCATAGTGTCCCGGGACAGGGGTGGGGCTGGCCCGGGACAGGGGTGGGGTCGGCTCGATCGGCCCGGATCGTCGTCCCGTGTCCATGGTCGTCCAGCCCTCCTGTTAGCAATCGCGTTAGCAAAAGCGAGGCGACGGTCCCTTGCGCCAATTCAGCGCGGCAACTTCGCCGCTGCCATGCGGGCCAGCCTGTCGAAACTTGGCGCCGACATGCCCGGACCGTAGCCTCTGAAGGCCAGGACCGAAACGGTGGTCCCCCGGAGCGTGATCGCATACGGGAAACCACCGGCCTCGCTGCCCGGGTCGTTCGGCAGCGGGTAGTCGTACCAGCGGATCACCCGGGTCGGGCCGGCCGCGCCCTTGACCACGCGGTTCTCGGTGATCTTCCGGGCGTGCGTCGGCGCCGGCTTGCTCGCGGTGCAGGTCAGCACGGTCTTCACGATCGAGTAGTACGCCGCCTTGGCCGCGGCAGGGGTCCGGTACGCCGTCACGTGCTGGCGGCCGTAGTTCGCCATGTCGTCGGTGTACGCACGGGCCAGCCGGGACGCTACGTTCTTGCCCTCGGTCGAGTAGACGCCGCAGTACGTGCGCGACAGTAGGCCCATGTCGATCTGCACTGACCACGGCGTCTTCGGGTCGGCCTTCCTGACCTCGGCAACGGTGACCATGTGCTTCGCCCGGCTGAGAACTGTTCCGCTCGCCGCCGTGGCCGCCTGCCTTGAGGTCTGCTCGGCGTTCGCGGCCGGAAGATTGCCGTAGGCAACTGCCGCCAGTCCGATGGTGGTGAGTCCCGCCGCGGCGGCCTTCCAGCCCTTGCGCAGATTCTTCATCGTCTCGATTCCTCCATTGTGTTTGCTTCGCTCTCTGCAACCGTGGGACCGCGTTCTGCCCCACTTGGTTGCCGGGAAATCTGCGAAGCGATCACTCCGTGACATCCGGTCAGGACAACCGTGCGGCCGCCGTCCGGGGTGTCGCCCGAGGTGTCCGGCTTGATGCCGGGACCGACCTGGCACCGGAGGTGGTCAGCGGTTGAAGCCGCGGAGGAGGTCGTAGGGGTAGACGGACGGCTTCTCGCTGACGGTCGTCAGCTGGGCGAGCTGGTCATCACTGAGCGACCAGCCAGCTGCGCCGATGTTGTCGGTGTAGTGCTCGAGGGTGCGCGGACCGATGATCGGGGCGGTGACGGGATCGGTCTGGATCAGCCATCGCAGCGCCACCTGCGCGACACTGTGCCCGACGTCGCCCGCAATGGCGTGCAGCGCGTCGAGAACCGCCCAGGTACGCTCGTTGTCGTAGTACTCCCACGACTCCAAAAGCCCAAGCCCGGCCGCCGCTGCCACCCGCGTGCCCTCCGGCGGCGCGTCCATACCCCGGTGGAACCGGCCCGCCAGCCATCCTGCGCGCAACGGGCTCCACGGCATCACGCCGAGGCCCTCGTTGCGGCAGACAGCCAGCAGTTCCCACTCGGCCTCACGGTCGAGCAGGTTGTACAGCGGCTGCAGCGCGCTGTACCCGTTGATTCCGGCCCGCTGCGCCACATCGACGGACTTCTGCAGCTGCCAACCTGTGACGTTGCTGGCTCCCAGGTAGCGAACCTTGCCTGACGTCACCAGGGTGTCCAGCGTGGACAGCGTCTCCTCGATCGGCGTGGCCGTGTCCCACACGTGCGTGTAGTACAGGTCGATGTAGTCGGTGCCGAGGCGGCGCAAACTCGCCTCCACAGCAGCGAGGATGTGCTTGCGGCTCAACCCGCCGTCATTCGGCCCGTCCCCCATGGCGCCGTACACCTTGGTGGCGATCACCATCGCGTCGCGGTCGCGCCCCTTCAGCCACCGGCCGACGACAGACTCCGACTCGCCCGCGTTGTACACGTCGGCCGTGTCGATGAACGTACCGCCGGCCTCGACGAATTCGTCGAGAATCCGAACGCTGGTCTGCTCATCGGCCGGACCACCGAAGTGCATCGCCCCCAGGCACAACTCACTGACCTTCAGTCCGGTCTTCCCCAGATTGCGGTATTCCATCACAACCAACCTCTCTGATGAGATCACGAGGTTTTGACGTTAGAACCTGGAGTCCGCTCTACGTCAAGTGAGTTGCCCGCTGGGCTAGAAGGACCGGGCTCGTGCGAGGACAAGGAGTTCCCAGCAAGCGTCATCGGTGCTTCGCGGGATGCTGGCCGTCCGACGGCAGGAAGTAGGCCAGGATCCGGACCCGCCTGCTATCGGCCGGCGGATCGGTGCGGTTCAGGTACGGCGTCAGCAGGGTCTCCAGATCCGCCTGGATGGTGTTCAGCTCGTCCGCCGTCACCGAAAGTCCGGCATTGAACAGGCCGGCCGCGCGAGCCCACTCCAGCTCCAGTCGCGGCTCGGTACCTTCGACCCAGTCGCGCGGCAACCGCTCGTTGCTCAGCAACATCGCGTTGGCCAGTTCCCGGGCGGCGACCTGGACCTCTTTGGTGCCGGACTCCGGCACCTCGAAGTAGATCCCACGGCCCAATGCCCGCCAGCCGTCGCCATCGGACAGGACCAGCCCCACCTCGACGAGCTTCTCGACGTGGCCGCTGGCTGCCTCAGCCTCGATCCCGGCATGTGCCGCCAACTCTGCGGTGGTCGCCGTACCGTGCCGAGTCAATCGATCCATCAGCGCGAGCCGCACTGGATCGGCCAGCGCGCGCATCGCGGCCGCCTCGGTGAGCACCATGTCCCCGACCTCGTTCACCTCTACCTGCGTCATGCGCGCAAGCGTCGCACATCCAGAGGCTGTCGGGCCGGGTCTTAAGGTCGGTCTACCGAGCGCGAGCTGACCGATTGCCGCGGGCGGAGAACAGGCGAGATCGGAAAGTGGGATGCTCGCCGTATGTCGCAGATCGTTTGGTGGGAGATCGAGACACCTGAGATCGATCTCTTCCAGCGTTTCCACGGCGCGATGTGGGGCTGGGCCTTCGAGCCGGCCTTTCTGAACAGCGAGCTTGACGCCGACTACTGGATCATCAAGGTCGGTGACAAGAGCATCGGTGGGCTCCAACGCTCCGCTAGCAACGCCCGTCCCCATGCGGGTACTCGACTGTACGTGGAGGTAGGCGATCTTGAGGAGGTTCTCAGGGAGGTCGAGGCCCGCGGCGGTCAGGTGGAGCGGACCCGTACCGCATTGGGCGGCGATGACCGGTGGTTCGCCACGGCCATCGATCCGGCCGGCGTTTCCTTCGGCATGTGGACGTCACATCCGCCAGCTGAGTCGCCCGCGTCCGACGGCAGGTAGCACGCATTGCGGGTGAGGGTTCTTGCGGGTGTCACCAGGGAGCGACGGTGACGCCACCCCAAGCCTCCGGCTCGACATCGCGCACGGTCTGGGTCAGCTCCCAGCGGTGACCGGCAAGGTCCTCCAGCATGCAGGAGCGCTCGCCGTACGCATGGCTCGTCGGTTCTTCAATCACCAGCGCCCCAGCCTGGCGGGCTCGAGCAAAGGCGGCGTCCACGTCGGGCACACGGATCTTGATCACGTGGGTGACACTTACCGCGCTGGGTGGGACCTGCTGGCCGCCGGCGTCCGCGACGACGACGGCACCGTCCCCGCCAACCCGCAGTTGAGCCCGGTGCGCCTCGCCGATGCGGACTCTCTCCTCGAAGCCGAACGCCGTTGCCAGCCAGGCAACCGCGGCGCGGACATCGGGGTAGACAAGCACTGGTGTCACGGTGGCCGGTGGCGCCGAGCGATTGGTCAACACAACCGCCAGCCTAGACGTAGCCGCGGCGCCAAGCTGCAGGCGCGGAGCGGAGGACCCGAACACGCTGTCATCGGCAGAGCGCGCGGATAGCGGTATGTGAGTGCGTTTGCGTCGCGCGATGCCAGGCACAGAACGGTATCGTCGCCGGATGGCGGGTAAGGGATTCCGGGGCAGGCTGGGCAATGCCGCGGGCGCGTTCACCAGCAACGCCCGAAACCCGAACCTACGGCGCGCCCAGCTCAGCTTCCTCGGAGCCTGGACGGCGGAGTGGGCGTTCACCGTGGGGCTCGGGATCGTGGCTTACCGAGACGGTGGTGCGACAGCCGTCGGGCTGGTGGGACTCCTTCGCATGGCCCCGTCCGCGATGCTGACCCCCTTGTTGTCGCCGCTGGCCGACAAGGGCCGCAGGGAGCGCGTACTGATCCTGGTCTCCGTGCTGCGTGGTGTCGCCACCGGTGCGGCCGCGGTCGTCGTGGGCGTGGGCGGACCGCTGCAGATCGTGTATGTGCTGGCGGTGTTGTCGACCATCGCTGCCACGCTCTACCGACCCGCGCACTCCGCATTGCTCCCGTCGCTCTGCCACAACGGATACGAGCTCGCCAGCGCCAATGTGGTCCGTGGGCTGCTGGATGCCGCCGCGACGTTGATGGGTCCGCTGCTGGCAGCGTTGCTGCTGCAGTTCACCAGCGTGACCGTGGTATTCGCTGTGGCTGCGGGCGCCTCGTTGTGGGCTGCAGCCTTACTGTTGCGGCTGAACTACGACGCACCTCCGCGGCCATCTGCTCCGAGAGAGACCAACTGGACGAGGTCAGCCGTCGAAGGCATACGAGTCGTCAGCCGGAACCGCGACCTTGCACTCATCATGGGCCTTGCAGCGGCGCAGTCATTTACCCGAGGGGCGCTGACCGTACTCACCGTGGTGGTCGCCATCGAACTGCTGGGGACCGGCGAACCCGGCGTGGGCATCCTCACCGCTGCCATCGGGGCGGGTGCAGTCCTAGGTTCACTCGCCGCGTCGTTGCTGGTCGGCACTCGGCGCCTCGGCGCGTGGTTCGCCGTTGGGGTGGCCCTCTGGGGTCTGCCGGTCACGCTGATCGGCGTCTTCCCACAGCAGGTCGCGGCCTTGGGCCTGCTGGCCTGTGTCGGCGTAGGAAACTCGCTGATCGATCTCGGAGGTTTCACGCTCCTGGCCAGACTGGCCGCAGACGAAGTGCTGGCGCGGGTCTTCGGAGTGTTGGAGAGCTTGGTCGCCCTGTCCATCGGGGTTGGAGCGCTCGTCGCCTCGCTGGTGGTCGACGGGGCCGGCGTACGTCCTGCGCTCGTGACTGTCGGTCTGCTCTGTCCGGTCCTTGCCGTGGCGTCATGGCGGCGGCTGCGAGGAATGGACCGGTCCATCGGCGTGCGAGACGACGACATCGACTTGTTGCACAGGGTGGCCATGTTGAACGTCCTGCCCTTGCCCGCCATCGAGCAGCTCGCTCGCGGCCTGGAACCGGTGGTCGTGCCCGCTGGTCACGTCGTCTTCCTTCAGGGCGACGTCGGGGACCGCTACTTCGTGATCGAGTCGGGCGAGGCCGATGTGATCGGGGACGGACAGGTCGTTGCAACGCTCGGTCCGGGGATGGGGTTCGGAGAGATCGCCCTGCTCCGGCGGATCCGCCGGACCGCCACCGTGCGAGCCACCAGCGAGCTCCGACTGAAGGCGCTGCGCTCCGACCACTTCCTCCCAGTCGTGCTCGGCTACACACCGAGTGCCCGCGAGGCGGGGGTGGTGGTTGACTCGATGCTCGACCGCTTCACGCCCCGTGACGACCCTGAGCAACCGCCTCAATAGCCGGAGCTCAGAGTCCCGCGGGCCGGTCTAAGAGCGGTTCCCGATGCGTTCGACTCCACGTCGACAGTCCGGGGTATTGGTACGGTCTTGTATGACGTCTGGGCGTTCGCTTCTCCTTATCGCCGACATCGGCGGCTACACCGAGTACATGCGATCCCATCGAATGAGCCTTGCTCATGCCGAGGTCAACACCGCGCGGCTTCTGGAGAAGGTGATCGATGCCGCGCCCGACTTCGACCTGATCGAAATCGAAGGTGACGCAGCCTTTCTCGCTCGTCAGGCCGACACGTTGGACAGTGACGCAACGGTCGCCCTGACCCTCCAGGCCGCAATGGCCATGCACCAGGCGTTCCACCTCGAGCGGCACTATGTCGCGACCAACCTGTGCCCGTGCAGCAGTTGCACCCAGGCGAACAACCTGAAGCTCAAGTTCGTCGCGCACATCGGCGAGGTCGCCACCCAGACCATCAGGCAGCGGCGCAAGCTCGTTGGGATCGACGTCATCCTCGTCCATCGGCTGCTGAAGAACCCTGTCAAGGTCCCCGAGTACCTGCTCCTCTCCGACGAGCTCTACCACACCACAAGCACCCCGATGCCTGATCCCGCGCACGAGGTGTCTCAGGACCTCGAAGGGATCGGCCCGGTCCGGGCGTACTTCGTGGACTTGGCGGGCGTCCCGGGTTCGCTTCCTCCCCTGCCGGAACCATCCTTGCTCGGACGCGTCGGGCGGACCTTGGCCGTCGCCGGCTCCGGCCTGCCGCACATGCTGGGCCTACGCCGCCGACGTCGTACCGCCTCCGCTTTTTGACGTCTGCCGAGTCCGTACCCGGAAGTCCTCGAAAATTCCGGAGGCGGTGTCGGATCCGGTCAGAGGTGTTCGTAGAAGGGGTGAGCGGCCGCCCACGCGGGGCGCCACGAACCACAGGAGACGAACCATGTTCGGAGCACCGTTGACACCAGACTCGATCAAGGCGGAGACGGCCTACCGGCTGGAGCGGACCAAGCGTGCGTTCTGGTTCGCGCGCCGCCGGGAGCGCCCGGAGCAGGCCGGCCGGCCCCAGCCGCGACGGGCTCGCCACGCCCTCCGGCCTACCGCCGCGCCATGACGGCCCCGAACGCCGTGGCGGGAGGGTTGGGCGGGTGATGCTCGGGCTTGTAGCTTGCAGTGGACCGTGACACCGCCCGAGGAGGTGAGACCCATGAGCGCTGTATCGATGTGGGTGCTCCCCCTTCCCGTCATGGTCGGGCGATTGAGGTAGGTGTCGCCGGGAGCGCCTCGCCAACAAGGGCACTCCCGAAAGGCAACACCTATGCACTCGCCGCAGTTCACCGCCGAGCCGCCCCTCATGTTCGACGTGATCATTGCCGGGTGCGGGCCGACTGGCGCGATGCTGGCCGCCGAACTACGGCTGCACGATGTGCGGGTCCTCGTTCTGGAGAAGGAAACCGAGCCCGTGTCGTTCGTCCGCATCGTCGGTCTGCACATTCGCAGTATCGAGCTGATGGCGATGCGCGGACTGCTCGATCGCCTTCTCGCACGCGGGAGGCAGCGTCCGGCCGGCGGATTCTTTGCCGCCATCACCAAACCCGCGCCCGAGGGCCTGGATTCCGCGCACGCCTATTTGCTGGACATCCCGCAGCCGGTCATCGTTGACCTGCTCGAAGAACATGCGATCGAACTGGGTGCGCAGGTACGGCGCGGTTGTTCGGTGGCCGATTTCGAGCAGGACGACGAGGGTGTGACCGTCGAGCTGGCCGACGGAGAACAGCTGCGTTCGCGCTATCTCGTCGGCTGTGACGGCGGGCGCAGTACGGTGCGCAAACTGCTCGGCGTCGGCTTCCCCGGCGAGCCCTCGCGGACCGAGACGCTGATGGGCGAGATGGAAGTGGTGCGCCGCAGGAGGAGATCGCCGCCAAGGTGACCGAAGCCCGCGAGACCAACAAGACTTTCAGTCTCGGGCCCTTCGGCGAAGGGGTCTATCGCGTCGTAGTCCCCGTCGCGGGAGTCAGCGACGATCGCGCGAAAGCGCCCACCCTCGAGGATTTCAAACAGCAGTTGCCAACTGATATCGCCTGAGCAACGAAAATGGTTGACAAGCTGACCGTGGGTACGGCGAACGTCGTACCGGAGCTCTCAGGGCTGGAGATGATCCTCGGATCGTTCAGCAGGTCGTCCGCCAGCGGTACTGAGTGCGGGTGGGAGCCACCGAGCGAGAAGCCGGCGTAACTTTTCGGGTCCGCCGGGTATCGAAGTAGGCAGGATTAGTACTTCGTACTGCGACCCGAGAGGTTGGTCATGTCCGGTCGACTGAGCAAGGCGGCGGTTGCCGCGCTCCTGGTAGTGGGAGTCACCCCTGGGGCCGCGCAAGCGGTGGGTGCGGGGACGTCTGCGACAGCGCAGGCGTCGGCTGGTTGTTACGTCCATGTCGGATCCGTGACCGCCGGGGGTGATCACTCGGGCAAGATGGTCACCGTCGGCGCAGCGCCGTCCGACCGGTTGGACACCGGTGTCTACCCGGACGGCGCGGTCCGGGTCAGCGGGTCGCTGGAAGCGGATCCGGACATCATCGGGTACGGCGCGTGGATCGGCGGGTACACCGTGCTGGGCTCGTCCATGTACTCCACCTCCTACTACATCACCCTGGAGGGGGACGTCGACCGGACCAGGCCGACCACCTACCTGGTCGGTGGCGGCTGGGGTGACACGACCTTCTTCGAGACCACCCGCTTCTGGGACTACCCCAAACTGCCGAACCTGATCAGGCAGTACCAACTGCGGGCCGACGGGACCCTGAGCCGTTGGGACATGCAATACAACAACGCCAACAGCACGGTGAAGTGGGCGAACAAGCAGTCCGCGAGCGGGTTCGCCGCGGTGAAGACGATGGCGCTGATCAGCCAGACCCTGACCTACGACACCTTCCTGGCCAACACCCGCGGCGGCGCGCTCTACACGATCCGCGTCCCCCGCACCTCACCGATGAAGCCGATCGTCAAGAAGGTGCGCGCCTCGACCTGGCAGGCGTTCGACGCGCTCGTGGCCGAGAAGTGCGGTCAGTACGGCACGATGCTGGTCGGCATCGACAAGGACACCAAGTCCGCGTACGCGTACGCCGTCGGCCACGCGAACGGCACGGCCACCGTGATCCAGGGGCTCGGCAAGGTGCCGGCCACATTCGCCGATCCGGTGTACTTCCGGCGCCAGCTCAGGCAGGGCGACGCCCAGATGCTGTTCGGGGAGTGACCCGGTTCTCGCCGACGGGAGGATCCTCAGGTGACGGGTACATGGCGAGTCAGCGGCAAGCGCCACTCAAATCAGCGGGTTCGGGGTCTCCAAGCGTCCTTGAGTCGCTCGTATTCTTCGGCCGTCACCGGCAGCACGACGCCGTGACAGGGGTCTTCCGGCAGGCGGTGTTCCTTGGCGGGGATCCACTCACCGCCGGCGAGGTCGGTCGTCTCGAAGGGGACGTACCGGCGGTCGGACGTGAACTCGTCGATCCAGAGATACCACTTGTCCTCGGTGTTCGACTTGTACACCAGCGGGCCCTCCCCCTGGATGATCGTGTCCAGGCCGATGCCTTCGGCTACCGGCTTCCACTCGGCGGCCGTCAGCGAGGTCGAGGTTTCGCAGAACACCGACTTGCCGAACGGCACATCGCCGCTGCGGCTGCGTTCATCCTTCAGGAAGCGGTAGTAGACGCCCTCGTGGTCGATCACGGTGGTATCGATCGTGTGCCATCCTCGGTCGATCCACACCCGCGGCTCGGAGAACTCCCGGAAGTCGCGGGTCGTCGCGTACATGATCCGGTTGTAGCTCTCCCCCTCGTGTCCGGCGTTGTCGTAGAGCGTCGAGGACCAGTGGACGAGGTAGGCATCCTGCTCGGGGTCCCAGAGCGCCTCGGGGGCCCAGGTGTTGCCGGCCTCTGGCGGTGCGACCTCGACGAGTCGGCCCTCACCCCAGTTCACCAGATCCGCGGACTCCCACACCATGATCGAGCGGCTGCCCCGGCGCTGGTGCCGGTCCCAATCGCGGTTGGCGTACAGGCGCAGGTCGGTCGCGACCAGGTAGAACCGATCGCCTTGCGGGGAACGGACGATGTGCGGGTCGCGGACACCGCATTCGCCCAAGGTGGAGTGCAGGACCGGCGTGCCACCGTTGAGGTCGTCGAAATGCAGCGGGTCGTTGCCGTCGCTCAAGGCGAAGTAGATCTGTTCACCGTCGGCTGATTCGCGCTTGAAGTGGGCGTAGAGGTAGCCCACATATTCAGGCTGCTTTCCGTCGGCTGTCATCGGACTGAATCATCCTTCTGGGTCGCGGGTTGGTGCGAACGCCGCACCGGGAAGTACACGGTGTACGGCTCGTCGCGGATCTCGGCGAGTGGCATGAAGCGCAGACCGCTGGTCTGGCCAACGGTTCGGTATGTCCCGGTCCGCCACCAGCTGTGGTGTCGCTCCTGGTCAGGTGTCAGGAACGACGTCGGATTCGCCGGATCGCCGTACAGCATGGTCTCCTGCTCGGTCAGCCCGGCCAGGACGATCGGGCCGTCGAGCACAGCCACCATGTCCGGTCGGTCGGGCAACGGTACTGTGGTCAGTCCTGACGGCACCGTCAGCCGGATGCGTTGTGAGCTCCACGTCCGCGACAACACAATCCAGCCGTTCCGGACCTCGACCGGACATGGCTTCCCGTCAACCTCGAGCACCGGCGAACCGGCAGCCCAGAGCGGGACCCGAAGCCGGACCTCGAAGGCGGACGGTCGCTCACACCGTACGTCGACGACGTAGACCCGGTCGTTCGGCCGTCGGTCCGGCAGCGGCCGTGACGACAGCTCCTGGATTCCGGCGGCGCCGTGGAAGGTCTGCCGTTGTCCGAGAGCGACCCCATGGTCGGTGTCCGCGGCGATCGCGAGTTCGACGCGACCACCGAACAGGTCGGTCCAGGACACGACCGAATCCAGGTACTGGCAGATCGAGATCCCGGTGTCGTCGACGTACACCGCGGCCTCGTCGATCGAGGCGTGTGCTTGGAGCAGAGTGCCGTGACAGCACCAGAAGTCCTCGGTCGGCCGCCCCCACCGTTTGCGGCTTGCAGTTGCTAAAGGCAAGAAGTACGCCGGCATGCCGGTGTCCGGATGTTGCTGGGCCCAGATCCCGTTGACCAGATTGCGTTCCCAGTAGTCCCCGTAGCGGTGATCTCCCGTCCACCGGAACAGCACGGCGGCAAGGCGCATCAGGTTGTAGACGAGGCAATGCTCCTGGACCGCGTGCAGACGTGCGGACTGCTCGCCGGCCGGCTGCCACACCTCACCGCAGCTACTACCACCGGTGCAGTAGGTTCCGCGTGAGTCCACAGCGGAGTCCCAGAAGGCTTCGACGATGTCGCGCCACCGCTGTTCTCCGGTGACCTCCCATGCCCTGGCCGCGCCCAGGATCTCCGCGATCTGCGTGTTGGCGTGCTTGTTGGTCAGCACATCGGCACCGGCGAGTAGTGGCTCGAAGAACCGGCGGCGGTCGTACCGTTCGATCAGCTCAGCAACTGCCTGATCGCCGGTGATGTCGTAGAGGTCCGCGAAGACCTCGAGCAGTCCTCCGGTCTCGTGGTCGAGTACGTCGTCGAACTCGTCGCGAGACAGCCGGCCGGACCACCGATGGAACCACCGGGCGAACGCCGAGGCGACCTCGAGCGCCTGTCCGTTGCGGGCGATCCGGTACTGGTCGACCAGCCCCATCAGCGTTTTGTGAACCACGTACTGAGGCGCCCACACCGGCCGCCCCGTGGCCAGCCGGTCGAAGTACACCGGCGGGATCGACCCGGCCCACTCCCCTCCGTTGGCCTGCTGACATGCGGCGAGCTCGGCGACGATCCGCCCGGCTCGTGCCGCCACCTCGCCGTCGTCCTCGCCGACCCGCGCCGCGGCCGACAGCCAATGCCCGAGGATGTGGCCCCGCAGATCGCAGGTCGGCGACTCCCATCCCCAGTGCCAGGTCTCCGGGCCGTCCGGCGACACGACGCCCACCGTCGTGCCCCACGAGCCGGAGTAGCTCCACAGACCAGCCTCGGCCCGGTAGGGCCGCAGCAGGTTGTCGGCGCTGAGGCTTCGAAGGTAGCGAGCGTTGAGCAACCATCGATGCCTGGCCGGACCGTCCGACAGCGTCGTTCGACCGCCCGACGCGCGGACCGTGCGCAGCATGTCAGCCGGCGCGGAGGTCGACAGCAAGGCAGTTCGCGACGTCAACCGGAGGGGCCTCGGGGAGCCGGACGACCAGAATTCCGTGCGCCTGCTCGAAGGGAACGGGGCCGTGGCCGAGCAGCCGGACGCCGCTCGCCACCTCATGGTCTGCGAGGCTGCGAATCACGGCGCGACCGTCGGCAGGCCAGGCCAACTGGAATACGTACACAGTGTTGTCCCGGCGGGTGAACCGGAAGTCGGAACTCGTCCAGTTCACGCGGTCTTCGGTGAAGCCGTCGATGATCACGCTCGAAGGTCCCTCACCGAATACCCGGAACGGTCTCGTGCCGTAGATGCCTTCGCCGCAAACGTGGATCCAGGCACCGAGGTCGTCGAGCACTTGCGAACATTCGAGGTCGAGCGTGCCGTCCGGCAACTGCGGAACGTTGAGCAGGAGGTTGCCGTTCTTCGACACGATGTCGACGAGCATCTCGATCACATGTGGTGCGGTCTTGTAGCTGTCGCGGACGTTGTAGAACCAGTCGCCGACCGAGGTGTCGGTCTGCCATGGCGCAGGGTGGATGCCGGGAGTCTGGCTGCGCTCGATGTCCAGCACACCGACCGCGCTCACCTCAGGTCGACGATCCTTCTGCTGGTAGACAGCACGGTTCGCCCCGTGAATCCGCGCACTGGTGTTGTAGAGATGGGCGACCGCGCTGAGCCCCGGTGCGTAGCCGACGTCACCGAACGGCAGCGGCCCGTCGGAATACAGCAAGTCGGGCTGGTACCGGTCGATCATCTCGGTCACCGCCTCGAGCCAGTACCTGTGCCACTCGGGATCCTTGACGTACCACGGGTCCGGAACCTCCACGTCCTGTGTGGGCAGGAACCGGCTGTTGTCGAGGTACAGGTCCCGGTTGACGGGATCGGCTCCGTCGTACGGCACGCCGGCGAGCGGCCCGACCGTGTCGCTGCCCTTGTTGACCGCCATCCAGCCCAACGCGGCACCGAGATGCTCGGTGATCCCGAACGGCAGTCCGCGCTCGTCCGCGGCGCCCTTCCAGGAGGCCAGGATGTCCTGACCCGGCCCGATCTTCACGGAGTTCCAGCGATTCACTGACGACTCGTAGTTGAAGAAGTTGTCGTGATGGACGGCCTGCGCCACGAAGTACCGTGCACCGGCCGCCACGAACTGGTCGATCAAGGCGTCCGGATCGAACCGCTCCGCCTTCCACTGCCGGACGACGTCCTTGTATCCGAACTCCGACGGGTGTCCGTACGTGCGCAGGTGGTAGCGGTACTGATCGCTGCCCTCCCGGTACATGTTGCGTGCGTACCAGTCGCCGTACCTTGGCACCGACTGTGGTCCCCAGTGCGACCAGATGCCGAGCTTCGCGTCGCGGAACCAGTCAGGGCATTCGAACGTGGCCAGGGACTCGAAGGTTGCATCGAACGGCACTGATGGCTCCTCATCGGTGATCTGGGTGTGGACCGGCCGGCGTCCTCCGGCCGGTCCAGGGTTGACCTACTTGTTGGGCATCTTGTCGTAAGCGGTTTGCTGGATCTCGAGGTAGCGCTTCAGGCCGAGACCCTCCAGGCCCTTGACATAGGCGTCCCACTCACTGTCGATGTTCTTCGAGCCGGTGATGAACTGCAGCGCGTTCTGCTGCACGTAGTTCTCGATGTTGGTCTGCAAGGTGGCGACCTCACCGGCCAGGGACGGGTCGATCCATACCTTCCAGTACGGGTAGATCAGCGACTTGTCCTCCTTGCCCTCGTACAGCTTGGTTGCCTCGAACAACCGCCGCTCGTACCCGGCCGGGCTGTAGATGTCGGTCCCGATCGCCTCGGAGTTGCGGTACTTCTCGGTGTTGTTGTACTGCGCCAGCGCCTGCCACCCGGAGTTCGGCGGAGTACCACCCTCCGGCTGCGGGATCGTCTTGTACGTCGGCTTCAGTGACTTGTCGAGCGCGACGTCTCCGGGCTCTGCCCTCTTCCAGGTCTTGCCCTCGGTGCCCCAGAAGGCGTTCATCTGCCCTTCGTCGGTGAAGATGTAGTCGAGCAGCTTGATCGCCTGGATCTGCTCCTCCTGGGTGGCCTTGTTCGTCAGCACGAACGTCGCACCCGGCGCGCTCGGGAAGTTGTACCCGGTGTGGTTCACTCCCTTCGGTCCGGTGAGCGGCGGAACGGCGTCGTACTGCTTCTGCCGACCGTCAGGCAAGTCGCTCATCGCGATGCCGAAGTGCAGCACGGCGGCCGAGCCGAGGAGAGGCACCTTGCCACTGTCACCCTGTTGCTGCAGCGCGTCCGGGTTCTGGGTGAAGGCGCCCTTGTCGATCAGGCCCTCCTTGTAGAGCGAGTTCAGGTACGCCAGACCCTCACGCCAGCCGTCCTTGTTGGCCTGCAGGTCGACCTTGCCGTCCTTCAGGACCAGGGTCGAGTTGTTGTTGCCGCTGGTGCCCTGCGGGTCGTAGATGAAGGCGTTCATGAAGTACGGGATCAGTGCGTCTCGCACGCTCGCGCTGAGCGGGATCTCGTCAGCCTTCCCGTTCCCGTTCGGGTCCTGGGTCTTGAAGGCCCGCAGCACGTTGCGCATGTCTTCGGTGGTCTTCGGCTGCTCGAGCCCGAGTTTCTTCAGCCAGGTGCTGTTCATCCACAGCTTGCCCTGGTACGTGCAGTGGTAGCAGTCGACCCACTGCGGCATGCCGTAGATCTTGCCGTCCGGCGCGGTCGCCATCGCCTTCCACTCCGGCTCCGCGTCGAGGGCCTTCTTGATGTTCGGCCCGTACTGGTCGATCAGCTGGTTCAGCGGTACGAGGACACCCTGGTTGCCCAGCTTGAGCAGCTCGGCCGGGGTGAACTGGTCGACCCACGGGATGAGCAGATACAGGTCCGGGTAGTCACCGCTGGCTAGCGAGATCTGCCGCTTCTCCTTGGCCGGCCCGCCGTCGAACGTGGTGGTCTGCCACTTGAAACTCATGTTGAATTGCTGCTTCACCTTCTTGGTGAAGTCGTTCGTGGACAGGTTCCAGTCAGCGGCCTGGGGTGCGAAGACGTCCAGTGTGACGGCCGGGTTGCCGGTCACGGTGGGCAGCGGCTTGCTCTCGTCCGCGGTCGTGTCAGACCCGCTGCACGCGGCCAAACCGAGTGCCAGCGCGCAGAGCCCGGCGACCGCCGCGGACTTGGTTCTCCTGAGCTGAGTTGTCATGTTGTCCCTCACAGGGGTAGAGATGGTGCGAAGGATCAGCCCTTGACGGCGCCGATCATGATTCCCTTGGTGAAATAGCGCGCCACGAACGGGTAGATGAGCAGCACCGGCACACTGGCCACGACGATCAGCGAGTACTTGAGCAGATCGGCCAGTTGCTGGCGTTGGAGGACGACGGAAGCGTCGATCGCGCCGCCGCTGTAGGTGTTGAGGATCAGGATGTTGCGCAGCACGATCTGCAGCGGGAACAGGTCGGGGTTCTTCAGGTAGATCAGCGCGTCGAAGTAGGAGTTCCACTGGTAGATCGCGTACATCAGCGCGATGACGGCGATCATCGGCTTGGCCAGCGGGATCACCACCGACCAGAGGAACCGCAGGTCGCCGCAACCGTCGAGCTGCGCGGCCTCGGCCAGTTCATCGGGGATCACGGTGCGGAAATACGTCCGCGCGATGATCACCTGCCAGACCCCGATCGCCTGCGGGACGATCAGTGCCCACCGGGTGTCCAGCAATCCGACCTGCTGGACCACCAGGTACGTCGGGATCAGCCCGCCGGTGAACAGCATGGTGAACAGGATCACGCTCATCACCAGGTTCCGCCCGACGAGCGTACGGCGCGACATCGGATAGGCGATCGCGATCGTCATCACGACACTGACGACCGTGCCGACCACCGTGTAGAACAACGAGTTGGCGTAGCCCTGGATGATCTGCGGGTTCTCGAACACCGCCTTGTATCCACGCAGCGAGAACTCCACCGGCCAGAAAAGCACCCGCCCGGACGACACCGCCTCGGGGCTGCTGAACGAACTCGCCACGATGTAGATCAGCGGCAGCAGAACGACCGCCAGAAACACCGACAGCAGCAGGTAGACGCAGAACATGAACCATCGGTCCGTGCGCGAATCCCGGATCCGCCGCGCCCGCGCCGCCCGGCGCTCGGACTGCTTGCTCGGCATCGTTCGTACTTCGCTTTGGACGCTCATGACCACAGTCCGTTTCCGGTGATCCGCTTGGCGATCGTGTTGACCGCCAGCAGCAGGACCAGGTTGATGACGGAGTTGAACAGACCGACAGCGGTGGCCAGGCTGAAGTCGGCGTTCAGCAGGCCGGTCTTGTACACATAGGTGGCGATGATCTCGGATTCGCTGAGATTCAGCGGGTTCTGCAGCAGGAACGCCTTCTCGAAGCCGATCGCCATGATGTTGCCGACAGCAAGGACCAGGATGATCACCGCGGTCGGCATGATGCCTGGCAGATCCACGTGCCGGATCCGCTGCAGCCGGGTCGCGCCGTCGATCCTGGCCGACTCGTGCAACGCCGGGTCGACGCCGGCCAGCGCCGCGAGGTAGATCACCGCCGAGTACCCGGTGGTCTGCCAGACGTCCGACCAGACATAGATGTGCCGGAAGTAGTCCGGGTTGCCGAGGAAGTCGATCGCCGGCACGCCGAAGAATCCGATGGCATCGTTGACGAGGCCCAGCCGCGGCGACAGCATCAGGATCGTCATCGACACCACGACCACCGTCGAGATGAAGTACGGCGCGTACGTCACCAGCTGGACCGTCTTCTTGAACAGACCCAGGCGGACCTCGTTCAGCGCCAGCGCCAGGATGATCGCCAGCGGGAAACTCGCCGCGACCGTGTACACCGACAGCAGGAACGTGTTCTTGACCAGCGTCCAGAACACCGGGTTGGCGAAGAACAGCTCGAAGTTCTGCCAGCCGATCCACGGACTGCCCCAGATGCCCCTGACCACGTTGTAGTTCTTGAACGCGAGCACGGCGTTGGCCATCGGGATGTACTTGAACACCACGAACCACACCAGCGGCACGGTCATCAACAAATACAGCGTCCAATGCCGCTCAAGACTCCGCCGCAGACGGGTGATGGTGACGCGTTCACGCCGCCGCCGACGTCGCTGTGGGGCCGGTGCTTCGCCGACGGGCGGCGGGATGCTTGTCAGGACTGCCATCAGGGTCTCCTCCTTCCTCGGGCCGGGTCAGCTCAAGCTCAGACGGTGGGCTGTGTGGGCTGTCAGCTGGACGGCGATCCGCTCGTCACCGTGGCGGACGACGCGTTCCTGGTCCCGATCCGCGGTGAGCACCACGTCGATGCCGTCCGCGCGCCACGCGATGTCCACGGTGACGCCGCCCCGGGCGCGGAGACCCGTCACCCGGCCGGTCGGCCAGTCGTCCGGGCGGGCCGGCAGCGCCTCGATCTCGCCGGTGTGGCTCTGCAGCAGCATCTCCGCGATTCCCGCGGTCGCTCCGAAGTTGCCGTCGATCTGGAACGGCGGATGGGCGCAGAACAGGTTCGGGTAGACACCCGCGCCACTGCCCACGTAGTCCGTCGAGGTGTCGTCGGCCGGGCTCAGGAAGGCGCGCACCAGCCGATGCGCCGCGGCCGCGTCGCGCAGCCGGGCCCGCAGGTTGATCTTCCACGCCAGGGACCAGCCGGTGGCCTGATCGCCACGCAGGTCAAGCGTGCGTGCGGCCGCCGCCGCGAGGGCCGGAGTGCCGTCCGGAGTGATCGCATCGCCGGGGTGAAGGCCGACCAGATGCGACATGTGCCGGTGGTGCGGGTCCTCCTCGGGCAGATCCGCGGCCCACTCCTGAAGTTGCCCACGGCTACCGATCGGCGGATCCGGGATCCGCTTGCGGGCCAGGACGAGGCGCTCGACCAGTGGATCGATCAACCCCAGGAGTCCGGCGGTCTGCGCACACCGGTCGAACAGATCCGCGATCAGAGCCAGGTCCATCGTCGCCGAGACTGTCACCGACGCGGGCTTGCCGTCATCGGTCAGGTAGTCGTTCTCCGGCGAGGTCGATGGCGACGTACCCAGACTCCCGTCCGGCAGCTCGACCAGCCAGTCGAGGCAGAATTCCGCGGCGCCTCGCAGCACCGGCCACGCACGGCCGAGGAACTCCAGGTCGCCAGTGAACGCGTAGTGATCCCACAGGTGGCGGACCAGCCAGGCACCGGCCATCGGCCAGTTGGACCACCGCGGGTCTCCCTCGACGGGAAGCGTCCAGCACCACGCGTCCGCGTTGTGATGAGCCGTCCAGCCACCGCAGCCGTAGCGCTCCTCCGCGGTACGGCGACCTGCCTCGGCGAGGTGGCCGAGGAAGTCGAGCAGCGGTTCGTGGCACTCGGGAAGACTCGTGGTCTCGGCCGGCCAGTAGTTCATCTCGGTGTTGATGTTGACCGTGAAGTTCGAGCTCCAGGGCGGCCGGAGGATGTCGTTCCAGATCCCCTGCAGGTTGGTCGGCAGCCCTCCAGGGCGCGAACTCGCGATCATCAGGTAGCGCCCGTAGTTGAACACCAGCGCCGCCAGCGCTGGGTCGTCGCCGTGCTGGGTCAACCGCACGTCGGTGGGCAGATCCGCCACGTCCGGAGAACCGGCCAGCTCGAGCGACGCGCGGCGGAACAATCCCTGGTGATCCTCGGTGTGCTCGGTGAGGAGTTCGCCGTACTCACGGCCGAGCGCGGCGCGCACCTTCTCGTCGGCGGCCGTCCAGCATTCCTCCGCCGTCCGGGTCGGCACGGCTGACGGACCGTCGTACCCGGTCGCTGTGGAGAGGATCAGAGTCAGCTCGCCGGCTCCCCGGACGGTGAGACCGGTCTCGTCGGCGGTCACCTCACCGTCGGTCCGCGCCCGGAGTGCGATCGCCGCCGCCATCCCGCGATCCGGGCCGTCGGAGTACCGGATCGGCTCCGGTACGTGGCGATGCGGTGGTGCCACATCTGCCGGGGCCTGCAGCAGCAGCCCAACGCCCTCGCCGACCACGTGCGGCCGCGAACGTAATTGCGAGGTCAGCCGCGCGGTGACGCCGAGTGCACCCGGCTTCGACGCGGTCATGCGCAGGACGAGCACCCCGGCCGGCGCGCTCACGAACACTTCCTGCCGGACGGCCACTCCCCCGATCTCGTACTCCGCCGACGCCGTCGCGGTGTCGAGATCGAGCCTCCTGCGGTACTTCGCTGCATCCCCGGCAGCCGGCGTGGAGCCGTCGACCGTGACGTCCAGCAGCAGATCGCCGAGCGGCAGATAGGCCTGGGAGTAGCCGGAATGGAATCCACCGGCCAGCTCATGTGCGCGCCGGATGTCACCGTCGGCCAGAGCCGTGCGGACTGCTCGCACGGCCTCGGCTCCGACGGCACCGAGCGGCTCCGACAGCATCCGCGCCGTCTCCGGACCGCCCGACCAGCAGGTCTCGTCGTTCAAACCGATCCGGTCGGCTCCGACACCTCCGAAGCACATCGCCCCGATCCGGCCGTTGCCCAGCGGCAGTGCCTCCAGCCAGGTTCCGGCGGGCCGGTCGTAGCTCAGACACGTTTCATCCGTCCGGTCCGAGCCCACCAGGTCGCTCATTCCCAGGCACCTCCATCGAGTGTGATGGTGAGGAGAATCATCATATGAATTCTGTGGATCGTAGCGCCACGGCGGCAAGTGGTCCATACTTGGGCGGGTGTGAACGTAAAATCGTCTTATCTATCGGAGCAACAGGGGGTCTCATGCCACGCATCACGTCGGTGGAGGTCATCGACGTTCGTTTCCCGACCTCGCTCACCAGCGACGGCTCCGACGCGATGAACAAGGACGGCGACTACTCGGCGGCGTACGTCGTCCTGCACACCGACGACCCGGCGCTGACGGGGCACGGCTTCACCTTCACGATCGGGCGCGGCAACGACCTGTGCGCCGCGGCGGCGGCCCAACGCGGCCGGCCCCTGGTCGGGCGCGAGGTCGACGATCTCTGCGCCGACCTGGGTGGGATCTACCGGGAGCTGCAGTCGGACACGCAACTGCGCTGGCTCGGGCCGGACAAAGGCGTCGTACATCTGGCGCTGGCGGCCGTCATGAACGCCGTCTGGGACCTGGCCGCCCGGCGAGCCGGCAAGCCGCTGTGGCGACTCCTGGCCGACATGTCACCTGAGGAGCTCGTCGCGGCCGCCGACCTGCGGTACCTGTCGGACGTGCTCACCCCCGAGCAGGCGGTCGCGCTCCTCGCCGACCGCGAGCCGGGCCGGGCGCAGCGGATCAAGGAGCTCGAGGCCGGCGGGTACCCGTGCTACACCACGTCCGCCGGCTGGCTCGGGTACTCCGACGACAAGTTGCGTCGGCTCTGCGAAGAGGCCGTTGCCGCCGGCTACAAACACGTCAAGCTCAAGGTTGGCGCCGACCTGACCGACGACATTCGCAGGTGCGGTATCGCCCGCGACGTGCTCGGCCCGGACGGGCACCTGATGATCGACGCGAACCAGGTCTGGGACGTGCCGGAAGCGATCGCCTGGGTCCGGGCGCTGGCGCCGTTCAATCCGTTGTGGATCGAGGAGCCGACACATCCCGACGACGTTCTCGGACACGCTGCGATCCGGCGTGCGGTCGCGCCGATCGGCGTCGCCACCGGCGAGCACGGCATGAACCGGGTGCTGTTCAAGCAGTTGTTCCAGGCCGGCGCGATCGACTACTGCCAGCTCGATGCCGCTCGGCTGGGCAGCGTCAACGAAGTCCTCGCCGTGTACCTCCTGGCCGCCTCGTTCGACGTCCCGGTGTGTCCGCACGCCGGCGGAGTCGGCCTGTGCGAGCTGGTCCAGCATCTCGCGATCTTCGACTATGTGGCGGTCTCCGGCTCATTGGACGGTCGTGTCACCGAGTACGTCGACCATCTGCACGAGCACTTCACCGACCCCTGCATCGTCAAGAACGGGGCCTACCGGCTTCCGTCCCTCCCCGGCTACAGCGCCGAGCTGCGCAGACCGTCACTCGCGACGTACACCTTCCCGACCGGGTCCTACTGGGCATCGCGAGGCAGCGCGGAGTCGGTGGCATGACGGCCGGCGTCGGGCCTGGCCGGGAACCGAGCACCCTGGCGGACAACGGTCGCTCGGCTCGAATCGGTGTTTCGCAGACCGACGTCGTCGTACAAGGCATCAAGAAGATGATCATCGACCGTGCGCTCCGGCCGGGTGACCGCCTGCCGGTCGAGAAGGACCTCGCCGAGGCACTGGGAGTCTCCCGCGGTCCGCTGCGCGAGGGCGTCCGCGCGCTGTCCATGATGGGCGTGCTGGAGACCCGGCAGGGCGACGGCACCTACGTCACGGCCCTCGACCCTTCGTTGCTGCTGGCCCCGATGGGGTTCGTGGTGGACCTGCAGGACCACAGCGGTGCGCGCCACCTGCACGCCGTACGACGAATGCTGGAGACTCAGGCTGCCGGACTGGCGGCGACCCTGATCAGCGACGAAGCGCTCGCGGCGGCGGACGAGCTGCTGCGCCGAACCGAGGCCGAACTGACTGACGGCGTGCCGGACCACGAGGCCCTGATCGACAACGACATCGCGTTCCACCGCGTCATCGCCCAAGCGGCCGGCAACCCGGTGCTCGCGGCCCTGATCGAGGCCCTCGGCGGACGGACCACCCGGGACCGGCTGTGGCGCTCGATCAGTCAGGAAGGCGCCGACGAAGCAACGCACGGCGAGCACCGGGCGATCCTCGACGCCCTGGCCGGTCGCGACCCCGACCGGGCTCGCATCCGCATGGCCGTCCACCTGTTCGGCGTCGAGGACTACCTCCGCCAACGACCACCCGGCGACGACCCCATCCCCGATCTCTGAGGACCGCTCGATGCCCTTCCTGTGGCGCACTGCGAACCTGACGCTGACGTTCTGCCTCGACGACGGCCCCGTCCGGTTGGAATCCGTCCACTGGGATCCCGAGGCCTCCGCCGGTCCGGTCGACCAGCCACTCGTGGAGGTGTCCGCGCTCGGTCATGGCCGCTCGGTCAGCACCCATCGCCACGTCGGCACGGTCCTCGGCAACCGGCTGCGATACACCAGCCACGAAGCCACCGACACCAGCCTCCGCATCGTTCAGCAGGACGCGGTGACAGGGCTTCAGATCACCAGCTTCTTCGAAGCGATGGACGGAGTACGCGTCTGGACAGAGGCCCGGCTGACCGGCCCCGGCAGCCTCGAGTTGACCAGCCTGTCATCGGTCGTCGTCGCGATCGACTCGGTCGACTTCGACCTGATCTCCGGCGACAACGACTGGATGGCCGAGAGCAGGTGGTCCGCCCGGCCACTGCGCGAGATCGGACTGCCCGACATTCAGCGCCCGCCGCACCACCCGCCACCGCGCACCGTGCACGCGGTGACGAGTCGGGGCTCATGGTCGACCGGCGAGCACCTTCCCACCGGTGTTCTGATGCGAGACGGGTACGCACTCGGCTGGCAGATCGAGCACAACGGGCCTTGGTACTACGAGATCGGTGAAACCCTGCGCGGCGGCTACCTGCTCCTCACCGGACCAACCGATCAGGAGCACCAGTGGACGGCGACCATCACCGCGGACCGCCCGTTCACGACCGTGCCGGTGTCGCTCGTCGCGGCAACTGACCGCGACAGCGCCTTCGCCGCGCTGACCCGGCAACGCCGTGCCATCCGGCGGCACCGCCCCGCCGACGACAAGCTTCCAGTCATCTTCAACGACTACATGAACACCCTGATGGGGGATCCGACCACCGACCGGTTGCTGCCGTTGATCGACGCTGCGGCCGCGGTCGGGGCGGAGTACTTCTGTATCGATGCGGGATGGTACGCCGAGGGCAATTGGTGGAGCACGGTGGGCGCCTGGCAGGCGTCAACCACGCGTTTCCCTGGCGGGCTCGGTGAGGTCACCGACCGCATCCACCACCACGGCATGGTGCCCGGACTCTGGCTCGAACCCGAGGTGGTCGGCGTCGACTCGCCGCTGGCACATGACCTGCCGGACGACGCCTTCCTCAGCCGACGCGGTATCCGGGTCACAGAGAACGGCCGGCACCTCCTGGACCTACGCTCCCCCGCGGCCCGGCGGCACCTCGACGACACGGTCGACCGACTGGTGGCCGAGTACGGGATCGGGTTCTTCAAACTGGACTACAACACGATGACCGGACCGGGCACCGACTCCGACGGAAAGTCGCTCGGCCAGGGTCTGCTGGAGCACCAGCGAGCACTGCTCGACTGGCTGGACGGCGTCCAGGCGCGACATCCCCGGCTGCTGCTCGAAAACTGTGGGTCCGGCGCGTTGCGGATGGACTACGCGATGCTGTCCCGGCTGCACCTGCAGTCGACCTCCGACCAGCAGGATCCCTTGCTCTACGCAACAATCGCGGCCGCGGCGCCGGCGTCCGTACTGCCCGAACAAGCGGGTAACTGGGCCTATCCCCAGAGCGGGATGTCGCCCGAGGAGTTGACTCTCTGCCTGGTCAACGGCATTCTCGGCCGGATGTACCTGTCCGGCCACCTGGACTGCATGACACCACCCGAGCTCGACCTGGTCCGCTCAGCTCTGGCCGCCCACCGGGCCGTGCTGCCCCACCTGCCGCAACTGGTTCCCTTCTGGCCGCTGGGCCTGCCCGCCTGGACCGACGAATGGGTGGCACTCGGGCTCCAGGGACCATCGACGTCGTACCTCACGCTGTGGCACCGCTCTGCCGAACCGTCCCAGGTCGACTTGTCACTGACTCGTTGCGAGGTCAAGAGCCTCTTCCCGGCTCGGCCCGACGGCTGGACCTACGACTGGAACGGCAACACCCTGACCATCACGGCCAACACACCAGAGCCCTCCGCCCGCGTCATCGAACTCGCTCACTCCAGAGGCTGACGGGTGATCTGAGCTGGCTCGCGGCGAGCTTTTCGGCCGTCAGCGACTCACCCGGCTCGGCCAGCCAGCGGCTCGAGAGCGCCAGCGTGATCCGGGAGTCGAGGCTTCGGCCGTCCTGAAAGGGGTTTGAAAGTGGCGTCGGGGAGACTCGCGCCACGATCGGTTCGACCTTGGAGTTGGGGATGACACGAGCCACGCGAATCAGTGTCGGCGTACAGACGTCGCGGTTCCTGAAGACTGTTGCCGCGCTGGTCGCCGGGGCGGCACTGAGCATCGCCTCCGTCGGAGTGGCGCCGGCCACCGCGGCCGGGCCGGTGGGGCACCGGCCTGTTCCGGTTGTTTACGACAGTGATCTGGACTTCGATGACGCGTCGACGTTGGCGTTGCTCTGTCAGGCGCACAAGCAAGGCCGTATCGAGCTGCGCGCCGTCACGGTGGTGAACAACGGCATCGGTACGGCGGGCCGGTCGTTGACGCATGCACGGACGATTCTCGAAAAGTGTGGCCTGCCGCGCGTTCCAGTGGCCGATGGTTCACCGACCGGTGTGCACCTGGCACCACCAGAGGCGAGGGAGACCTTCGAGCGCGTCCTGACCGGAGCACTCGACGACGCCGACCGACCTGACCAGCCGTCGTCGGTGACAGCGGCACAGCTGATCGCCCAGTCGGTCCTGAGTTCGCGTGAGCCCGTGACGGTGCTGGCTACCGGCCCGCTCAGCAACGTAGCCGCGGCGTTGCGCGAACACCGAGACGTGGCGCAGAGGATCGAGTCGCTCTACGTGATGGGTGGAGCGTTCGACGTACCGGGCAATCTCTTCGGTTCGACCACCGGCGGGTTCGACAACACCCAGGAGGTCAACCTCTGGATCGACCCGAACGCCGCCGATCACGTGTTCCGTGCGATGCCCGCCGGCCGGGTCCGGATCGTCCCGCTGGACGCTACGAACCACGTCATGATCACCCAGGCGTACGTCGACCGGCTCGGCGCCTCCGCCCGTACAGTCGAGGCGCGGCTTGTGCACGCGATCCTGACGCAGCCGGACCTGCCTCCGCTCATCGAGCTCGACATCATGTTCTGGTGGGACGCGCTCGCCGCCACCTCGCTCGTCCTGGGGCCGCGCGACGACCTCGTCAGCTACCGGCTGCGGACTGTCTCCGTCGTCCTCGACGGCGCTTCGTCCGGACGCACGATCGACGCACCGGACGGCACACCGCAACTGGTCGGATACACCGCCGACGGCGCACGATTCGAGGACGCATTCACGTCAATCCTCAACGGCGGCCGGTAGTCCACAACGGTGACCGATGAAGGGCTGAGGTTAGACTTTCGTCATATGAGTGAAGAACCGAACTACGAGCGCGCGGGTATATTCTGGGTGGGTGGTCCGGCGGCGGCGGGCAAGACCACGGTGAGCCGTCTACTCGCGCGAAAGCACGGATTTCTCTGGTACAGCGTAGATGCCTACGCATTCGCTCACGAGAAGCGCGCAGCTGCGGCCGGGCTTCATGTGATGGGTACCGGTCCGGGAGACTTTGATCGCCGGCCGATGATTATGGAAGATATCCGCTCACTGTCCGTGGATACATCGGTTGTTGTCGAAGGTGCATTCGTCACTCCCAGGATGGCTGGGGTTGCCGAGAACGCAGTGTGGCTGATGCCCTCAAGAGAGGAACAACTCGCACGACTGGAACGCAGGCATCCAGGCGGTGTGCACAAAGATCATGTCTGGGGCTGGGATCTGGTGCGGAGCCAACTCGAGGGAACCAGCGCAAGCGTCGTCGTAGTCGACGGTCAGACTGTCGAGCAAACGCTCATGGCGGTCGAGCAGAGGTTCGGCGCAATCTTGGGATCGTGCCCCGCAGCGCGCACCACCTATGAGCGGCAATCTCTGATTCGTATCAGTAATCGCCAACTCGCTGACCAGGCGACCGAAAGACTGCGGTTGGGGCGCAACAAGGAGAATCGACACCACGCGGTTCGCGTATTCGATTGCGAGTGCGCACAGACGAACTGTAATGAGGTTGTCGAGCTTGCCGTCGAGCAGATGCCAACTTTGCTCGCTCAGGCGCCCCCATCAATTGCCTCACCTGAACACTCCAACTGAGCCTGAAGAGGCTTGACAGGAGCGCTACCCGGTCTACCTCAGGGCGTCGTCGAGCGGCGCCGCGAGCTGGACACGACCATCACCGCCGATCGCGCACTGATGGACCGCATCGCCGACCTTCAGGCGGCGCACCTCCACCAGCTCGCCGCGCTCCCGACGGCCGCCCGCCCGGCCAGCACCTAGGTCAGGCCCGCCGGATGCTCGAGAAGTACCGCGTCCAGCTCTGGGCCCAGCAGCTCGGCACCGCGCAGACGGTCAGCGATGCCCGCATCCGCAAGATGCTGAGCCCGTGGCCGGCCCTACTCAGCGTCCTGTGCCTCGATCAGGTCGAGGTCGCGGACGCAGAAGCCGTGGTGCTCGAAGGTCTCGTTGAGCACCGTGCCGAGGCATTGCCGCACCGAGCGGCCCCGGGCGTACGGCGGCCAGACATCATCGTCGGGCACCGGCGCGCGCGCTGCGAGCTGCACAGCGGTGACCTCGTCGAGCCAGGCCTCGAGCTCGGCGGCCTGTGCGTCACGCACGCTCACGATCTCGTCGAGGGCCGGATCGAGCGAGAGGTCAAGCCCGTGCGCTCCACGGTAGGGCTCGACGGTCGTCCCGATGCCCATCGGCGTGAACAGCTCCGTCGAGCCCAGGCAGCAGCGGCGGAACCACGAGTCGTGGACGAAGACCAGGTGGCGCATCGTCTGCACCGCCGACCACTCGTCGTTCACGCTGCGGCGCCCGATACCGGGCGTACGGCGGATTCGCTCGATCGTGGCGGCCCAGCCGGCATGGAGCTGACGCGATGCCTCGCGCAGATCGGCAGGGTCCTCGGAGCGGATCAGCACCCGCACCGGATGACGCCGGTCGAGCTCTGCCTCGACGTACTCGGTGACCTCGACACCGTTCACCACGAGGTTGGTGACGAGCCCGTCGATCACGGCATCCTGCATGACGACGCCGATCAGGCGTGCCCCGGTCAGATCGCACTCGCGGAACTCCGCACCGTGCAGATCCTCGTCCACATACCGCGTCATGCTCCGCATACTAGGGCCGAGCACCGACAAGCCGGCCACCCGGCTTGATTTGGCCTCTTTCCAGGTCCTGACCGAGCGCGAAGAACGCAACAGCGTCGCGATCGCCTCCAACGAATCCTTCTCCGGATGGACCAAGACCTTCACCGACCCGCGCAAGCCGGCGCCAAATGAGACCGTCATAGCCAGGATGGCCGTGGGGTCGGCCCTGAAGGTGGGCCGTTCTCGACGTCGGCGGCGCGACAGGCCGGTCCGAGCCCGGCGCCAAATTTGCCGAAGGCAATCATGACGGGCACGCGGGCGTACCAGAGCTTCAAGGTGGTTGACGAGACGGGCGAACTCGCCAGGCGCCCGCACAGTCGACGTGCGTGTAACGTCAGGATTTGAAGCAGATCCCCGTGTAGCTAACCTGGATCGATGAACGGGTATGGGCAGTTCTGCGCGGTCGCACGAGCACTGGATGTGGTCGGCGAGCGGTGGACCCTGCTGATTGTGCGCGAAATGCTCTCCGGTCCGGTCACATTCGGCTCCATCCGTCGCGGCATCCCCCGCATCCCACCGGCCACGCTGACCAGCAGATTGCGCTCTCTTCGCGCCGCCGGCATCGTCGAGGTGTCCGACCGCCTCTACCAGCTCACCGAATCCGGGCTGTCCCTCGCTCCGATCGTCCGCGAACTGGCCCGGTGGGCGATGACAACCGAGAGCGCCGCCTTGTCCGAGGAAGACCTCGACACCGCGGCGCTCACGTGGGACATGCAACGCAGAGTCGATGTCAATGCTCTCCCCGGGGACACCGTGGTTCTCGCTCTCGAGTTCACCGACCGACCGCCGCGCGATCGGTACTTCTGGCTGCATCTGTCCAAAGCGAACGTCAACCTCTGCCGGGAGGACACCGGTGCGCCGGTGGATCTCTGGCTCTGGGCGCCGACCGCCGAGGTCATCCATTGGTGGCTCGGCGACCTCACCTGGTCACAGCTGCAGCAGCACCCCGGAGTCACCCTCCACGGCGACCGCGCCCTGCAACGTCAGATGCAGCATTGGTTCCTTCGGTACGCGTTCACCCGCAGCGCTCTCGCGCAGACGTCTTCTGCTCAGAAGCCCTCTTCTGCTTAGAAGAGGGAAGGCATGGGCGCTCATTTGCTCAGGTATTTCATGCCCGTGTCACACATCACCGTGACGATCGTCGAGTTCGGGGGAAGCCGTTCGGCCATGCGCAGGGCGACGAGGACGTTGGCTCCGGTCGACGTACCCGCGAACAGCCCTTCCTGCTGAGCGAGCCGGACCGCCATCGCCGTCGCCTCCTCTGTGGACACCAGCTCGATCGCGTCGGCCACCTTGTCGTGCCACAGAGGTACGACGAAGCCGGCACCGACGCCGTCGATCTTGTGGGCACCGGTCGGGCGACCGGACAGGACAGCGGACTCGGCCGGTTCGATCGCGACCACGGCGATCGAGTCGTCGTACATCCGCAACCTCTCGGCGGTGCCCCGTAGCGAGGCCGCTGTACCGACGATCTGCACGAACGCATCCAGCTCACCGTCGGTCTGAGCCCAGATCTCGTCGGCCATCGTGTGGTAAGCCTGCAACTGGTCGGTGTTGTTGAGTTGGTCGGTCCACACGCCGCCGTTGTCCGCCGTGATGACCCGGGCCGCTTCGATCATGTCGCGTGTGAGCTTCTCCGTCATGCGGCCCTGATCGCTGGCGATCACATGCACCTCGGCGCCGAGCGCCCGCATGTGGGCGAGCTTCTCGGCCGCGAACGCGTCCGAGCTGACGATGTCGAGGTGGTATCCCTTGACAGCGCAGATCAGGGCCAGCGAGACACCTGTGCTGCCGCCGGTGTACTCGACCACTCTGCCACCCGGCTGCAGCCGGCCATCGGCTTCCGCAGCCTCGATCATCGCCAGCGCCATCCGATCCTTGATACTTCCGGTCGGATTGCCGTCCTCCAGCTTGAGCAGGATCCGAGATCCGTTGCGCGGTCCGAGCCGGCGCAGGGGCAGCAACGCGGTATTTCCGATCCGATCCAGAACAGTACGGGGCGCGGGAGCTGACGTGTCCATGCCCGCAAGTTTCGACCTCTGAGCAGGGGACGTGTAGTTCAGAGTTTGAACTGGACAGGTGGCGGGCGCGGCCGTGAAGGTGCAGTCGTCGCGTTGGGCTGATCGGGAGGGTGCCGGCGTCGTCCCGGCAGCGACATCAACAAGTACGGGCGTCTTACGGAACGGGGCCGTGAGCAATTCATTCATCTCCGTGCGATCTGCAAGCCGGCCCTTAGGAAGGATCTGTGGCCATGGGAATTGAAGAGCTGACATCGCCGGGGTCGACGAGTCAGGCAGCGAGGGTCTCGGAGGGATCCGGCGAACTTCTCCACGCGGGCATGCTTGCTCATACCGCGGAAGGCAGCTGGCCATCGCGGCCTTCGACGTCGCCATCGGTCGGCAACCAATGCCGTCATGGCGCGGCGGGATCGCCGTAACCGATCAGGTTGAACGAGACGTCGAGTCGCCCCGCCTCCTCGACGATGCGCGCAGCATGCCGCTCGACGGCATCGGCGTCCAGCACGTCAACCCTGCCTACCTCGACAGAGCCGCCGGCGATGGACACGTCATTGGCCACGGCCTCCAGCGGGCCCGGCGTACGTCCCGCGAGAAAGAGCCGCGCGCCCTCCCGAGCAAACGCGCGTGCCACCGCACCGCCCACCGCTCCCCCACCGCCATAGATCACAGCAACCTTGTTCTCCAGCAGCACGGTCATCTCCTAATCGCAGTGATCGGTTGGGGTTCGTCAGTACTCACAAGCGCGTAACTCATCATGCCCGGGCGAATCCGGGACACCATCAGACCAGCTGAGCCCAAGCGAACATGCTCCAGGTCGTCTCCTCCTCCCTTACGATCTGCCCTCTTCGCGGTGGAGGCCAGTGGCAACAACAACCAGTGCAACGGCCAGCACCTCTGCGGCAGTTGGCCGCTGGTCGAGCACGATCGCCCCGATCACGGAGGCAGTTGCCGGAAGCAACGACAGCAACAGGGCGAACGCGCCGCGGGTCAGCCGAGCCATCGCCAACTGGTCACACACGTACGGAATGACCGATGAGCAGATTGCGACCGCCGCCGCGGCGGCCAACAGGACAGGATCGGTCAGGGCGCGCCAAGCCGCCCCGATCCCGACAGGGAGCGACAGCAGCGCGGCCATACCCATCGCGAGGGCGAGGCCGTCGATACGGCTCTGACCCGGTCGCTGCGAGACCCTGTGGCCAAGAATCACGTAGCCGGCAAACAGCGTCGCGTTGAGCGCGGTGAAGAGCAGGCCGAGCCAGTCGCCAGACAGTCGCACATCGGTGAGGATGTACACCCCGCCGACGGCCAGTAGGAGCGCCGCCAGGTTGCGCAGGGTCCTCACGGCGACTGCCGCGAGCAAGATGACGGGGGCGAACTCGATCGCCGCCACGGTGCCGAGTGGCAGCCGATCGATCGCGAGATAGAAGCAGCAGTTCATCGCGGCCAGCACAGCCGCCCACCCGGCCAACAACCATCGGGCGCCATTGTCCAAGGCGCGCCAGACCCTCAGCGGCCTCCGCCACAGCCAGAACACCAGAGCCGCCAACGCGATCCGCAACCAAGCCACACCAAGCGGTTCCACTGCGGCGAACAGCAACACCGCGAGCGCCGGGCCGAGATAGTGGAACACAGCACTGACGACGAAAAAGGCATGCGCCGGCACGGCGTCCAGCGCCGATCGCCTCACCGGCGAAGTCATGGATTCACCCTAGGAATGCAGGTCCAACCTCCGCCATGCCGAACCGGAGCAAACGGAGGACTGCTGCCTTCGGAATCCACTGGTGGAGGGCAAAACACTTTCGGAACGACAAATCCGTGATCGACGTCCCCGAGGAAGCTGCTGCGATAGAGCCAACGGGGGGTAGGGCGGCGTGGTCAGGACACGAGTGTCTGCTTCGGCCGGACTACGCAGAACTCGTTTCCCTCGGGGTCTGCGAGCACAGTCCACGACTCCGTCCCGGACTGGCCGATGTCGACGCGACGGCCGCCGAGGCTCAGGATGCGGTCGATCTCCGCCTCTCGATCCTCGGGACCACAAGTCAGATCGAGGTGGAGGCGGTTCTTGACCATCTTGGCATCCCCGACCGGCATGAAGCAGATGCCGACCGGCGCTGACTCCTCCGGGCCGATGACGACCTCACGTGGGCGTTCGGACAGGATGCGCCAGTCCAACACTTCTGCCCAGAACCGAGCGAGTGTCGGCAAGTCATGGGTATCGATGACAATGTGGTGGAGAGAGACAGGCATGTCGTCAACGGTATCGTCGGCGCCACCGCTCGTTTGGCCATTTTCATCGTCACGGCTCCACCACACTCGAGGTCGATGCCGGCTCGCTCAGTTCGGGATCGTTGCTGTGAGGCGGACCTGGTTGTCCTGGGTGAGCTGTATCTCAGCGACGTGTGCCACCGCGATGTCGAGCCGGTACCCGGTTGTGGCGGAGCGGTCCTTCAACTGGCAGGTGCCGACGGTGCGCAGTGCGCCGCCGCGGTCCCGTACGTGGATCTCGTACCGGCCGTCCGTCGGTGCGGACGAGATACTGACCAGCAGCCACCGGGCGACCGACGTCGTGGCAGGCGCTGACGACAGTAGCCGGGATCAGAAGACGCCGCCGCCGGCGGCGATGTTCTGGCCGGTGACCCACCGGGCGTCGGGGCCGGCCAGGAAGCTCCTTGGATTCCTGATGAAGGTCAGTCGCGGCGCACTCGGTGCTCATCGCGGATGGCACGGACATCGGCCACCGGACCGAGGTGGCGCAGCTTGTCCGGGTTGATGACGGAGCGGACCGTCTGCACCACTCCGTCAACGATGTCGAGGACGAAGACGTTCACCAACTGGCCGTCCGGAGTGCGCAGAACGGCGCCAGGCTGACCGTTCACCTGATGCAGCTCGACCGTGATCCGGTGCGTCCTGACCTCTCGGCTCATGCCGGCGAACAGCCGCGCGACGCGATCCGCACCGACGACCGGCAAGCTCCACTGCGGCGCCTTCCCGCCACCATCGCCGTACGCGACGGCGTCCTTGGCGAGCATCCCGACCAGGCCGTCGAGATCGCCCTGGGTGAAGGCGGCAAAGAACCGGGCGGCCAGGGCGTCACCCTGTTCGGCGGAAGCTTGGAAGCGCGGCTTCTCCGCCTTGACGTGCCTGCGAGCCCGGGCGGCGAGCTGCCGGCAGTTCGTCTCACTCTTACCGACGACCGCCGCGATCTCGTCGTACCCGTAGCCGAAGACGTCGTGGAGCAGGAACACCGCACGCTCGACCGGGTTCAGCCGCTCGAGCACGAGCAGGAAGGCCATCGACAGCGAGTCGGCCTGCTCAGCATGCGCTTGCGGGTCCGCGTCGTCGTCGGTCAACAGCGGCTCGGGCAGCCACTGGCCGACGTACGACTCCCGTCGCTTCACCGCCGACCGCAGCAGGTCGATGGACAGCCTGGTGACCACTGTGGACAGGTATGCCTTCGGTGAAGCGATGTCGACGCCCTGATCGAGTGCCTGCTGATGACGGACGAAGGCCTCCTGTACGACGTCCTCCGCCTCCGTCACGCTCGCGAGCATCCGGTAGGCGATCGAGAACATCAACGGGCGCAGCTCCTCGAACGTCTCTGAGTCACCGCGCCCGTCGACCTTTCGCGTCACGCCGTCTCCTGCCGCTCGCCGGCCTGGGCCGAACCGGAGTCGGTCAGACCATGGCGGAACCCATCCCGCCAGGTGCTCCACCTGGGTTGCCAGTCGAGCTCGCGCTTGGCCTTGGCGTTGGACGCGCCACGGCCCTCGGTCATCCAGCGCACCGTGACGTCACCCGCGGCCAGCCGACCTAGCCAGACCGGCACCCGCAGCGGCTTCTTGGCGCCGACCACCTCGGCCAGATACGGCAACCATTCGGCGACCGCGGCCGGTTCGTCGTCGGTGATGTTGTAGATCCCACGCCGGCCTCGCTCGATGGCTGCGACCGTCGCCGCGGCGGCATCGTCGAGATGGATCCACGACCAGACCCCGGCACCGTCACCGATGATCGGCATCTGCCGCTTGCGGACCAGCTCGACCAGGGACTCCGACCCGCCGGGACCATAGAAGTTGCCGTAGCGCAGCACCATGCCCTCGAGCGGCGCGGCAGGGACGACCTTGTCCAGGAACTGCAGTCCGTTGATCGACTCGGTCTGGAACCTGGCCGGATCCGGGTCGTACGGGTCGTCCTCGGTCTTGACCGCGCCACCCTCACGGATGTTCGACCACCCGGTGTAACTCTGGGCGACGAACTTGCTGACACCGGCGGCCTCGGCGGCCGCGAGCAGGTGCTCGGTACCGGCAGTCCGCAGCTTGTTCGTCGTCGCGAACCACTTGTCGAAGTTCCGCAGGTTCGCCTTGCCCGCCAGCGCGGTCATCTGATGCACGATCACGTCCGGCTCCGAACGCGCGATCGCCTCGCCGACGGCCGCCGCGTCCAACCCGTCAACGACCACCGGCTCGGCCCCCAGTCGACGCAACTGCTCCAGCCTGGCCGAACCACGTGTCGACGCCGTCACCTGGTGGCCACGCGCAACCAACTGCGGGATCAGCCGGCGACCGATCGCACCGGCGGCCCCTGCCACGAAAACTCGCATCTCACTATCTCCGTACTTCTGAGGCTTCACTGACGAGCCTGAGACGAGACAGCACATCCCGCTGTGACAGGTCCGATGCTAACCCGGCCGATCCATGCCCGAAGCGGAGCGTGATCGACCCCGCCGCACTCCACCGGCAGGTCGCCGGTTCAGGTCACTGCTGGTCGACCGACCGTTCGCTGTGTTGAATCCCCCGCGACTCCTCGGGGCAGGCCGTGCAGTAGCGCGCCGGCTGGTTCAGTGCGGTAGCCGGCGGGTGTTGATCAACCGCTCGGCGACGTCGCGCAACTTGGTGTTGGTGTCCTGGGAGTACCGCCTCAGGATGGCGAACGCCTGGTCGGAGTCGACGTCGTACCGCTCCATCAGGATGCCCATCGCCTGTCCGACCAGCTTGCGCGCATCGACCGCCTGGGCCATGTTCTGTTCGTTGCGCGCGGTCGCGACGGCGACGGAGGCATGCCGGGCGAGGATGGCCGCGATCGCCTCGTCGTCGGCACTGAACGCGTTGGGGACGACACTGTAGAGCCCGAGGACACCGACGCTTCCAGCTGCCGTCGTGAGTGGAACGTCGAGCACACTGCGGACCCCAAGGGACAGCACCTTCGCCGCCCAGTCCGGCCAACGCTCTTCAGCCGCGGTGTCGCGGACTCGCACCGTTTCGTGGCCGCGCATGGCCTCTACCAGCGGTCCGCAGCCGCCGACCATCTGCCACCGGTAGATCTCAGCCACCATGGGATCAGTCGCCGCCGGCACCTCGGGCCGACCCCGCGCAGCCAACGCGATGCCCGCATGGGAGCAGTTCAGCGCGTGCAGCGCGAACTGCACCACTGCCTCCACGGTCTCACCGACACCACCGGAATCGTGCAGCTCGAGCGCGAGCCGCGCGAACACTTCAGCCATCGCACCCGCAGCGTCGTCTGGCCTGACCCCAGCCGGGTCCACACCAGCATCGCCACCCACCGGCGTCACCTGTGCAGCCTCTTCCATGCACCAATAATGCCCCCAGCGCCGCTTGGTCGGCAGGTTCGTTTCTATCGCCAACGGGTACTGGCGTAATTGGCACGACCGGATGGCTCGAAGGGTCGCCACCGAGGAAACCCAGAGCGAAGGCTTCCAGAGGTAACAGCCGCCCGCGACACGGTGAACGCGACGACCAACGTCAGCATCCAGCCCGCGACGCCGCCGCGCCACGAGCCGATGAGCAGTCCGAGGAACCAGTGCCATTCGTTGGTTGTCAGGGTTGCGAGATGTCCTGTACGACGTCACCGGTGTCGGACGTGCCCATGTTGCGCGCGACGTCGGCCAAGGCCAGCATGCCGACGAGGTCGTGGCCGTCGATCACCGGCAACCGGCGGACCTGGTGTTCGCTCATCGTCTTGAGCGCTTCTTCGGCGCTGTCGTCGGCACCGATCGTGACCAGCTTGCCCTCCCCGAACTGTCCCGCCGTCGCCGAGGCCGGGTCGCCGGCTTCGGCGATGCACTTCACCACGATGTCGCGGTCGGTCAGCATCCCCTTGAGCCGGTTGTCCTCGCCGCAGATCGGCAATGCTCCAACGTCCAGGTCCCTCATCTTGCGGGCGGCGTCGACCAGGGTCTCGTGCTCACCGACGCACTCGGCGCCGGCCGTCATCAACTCACGCGCTGTCGTCATGTTCGGACTCCTCATCTGCCTGGACCCGTGTGGATCGGATGCCCGGTGCCCCACCACCCACGCCGCATTCGCTCACATGCCGCTGTCACCCGCCGACCGTCCCGCCCTGCGTCGATGGAGTCCGATTGGACAGGCGGCAGGCGGGTTACCGGGATGCCCACCGAACCTGGAGGCGATGATGAGTTTCGATCGACCTGGTCTGGACGACAAGCACAAGACCGTCAGCGATACCGAGGTGAACGAGGCGTTGGAGAACGACGAACTCGAGACGGGCGGCCTGGACTTCGACGAGGTCGAGCACCACGAAGGCGAACGATCGTCTGGTCCTGAGCCCAACGCCGTACGACGTCCGCCGCGAGAGCAAGACGTCACCACCGGGGCCGAGGGCCGACCGGTCGAACCGCCCGACTGACTGCGGCTGTGTCCGAACAGTTCGAAGGAGGACGACTGGGATGGCAGATCATGAGGCATCGACGACGGTAGACGTCGCGGCGAACGTCCTGTTCGACTATCTGTCCGACATCGAGCACCTGCCCGATTACCTGCCCTGGCTGACCGACGTACATCGGGCGGCGCCGCGGCCCGCGGAAGCCCAGGGCATGGAAGCCCGTCGACCCCAGCAGCCGGTGCACGAAGAGGTCGAGGTGACCGCTCACGTGCCCGCCGGTGGAGAGCCGGATCAGACGGTGCACAGCGAGGCGTGGATCGACATCGTCGAGGAGAACCGCAGCCTGCGCTGGGGCGCGCCCGGCGAGCAGGACTACCACGGCGAACTCGACATCGACTTCGTTGCGGACGGCACGTCACGACTCACCGTCCGCCTCCACACCACCCACACCCCCGACCAGGACATCGACGACTACCTGCACCACGCCCTCGAAACCATCAAAGCCACCGTCGAGCAGCCACCCACGACGCCCGGCGACACACCGCAGGCCTAGTGGTTCTCCACCCAGGTCAAAGAAGATGACTGGCGCCGGCCGTGACGCACCGGTGATGGCAAGGCGACGCCGATAGCCGAGAGCGGACGACTGACCTGGCGGATGGAGACCGAAATCGCAGTGCGCGCCGGCTAAGCCGTCGAGCGCGCTGCCGGCTTCGTCGTGCGGCCGGGTCCACCACGGGTGGCCGTGTCGGCGCCGTGGTTTTCCTGCGACGCCGTCCTCGGCGCCGGACAGACGGGCCCACGACGCACCGGTCCCCCACCGAGTTTCCGGCTCTTCCACTGCTTCTCGTCGTAGTCGTAGTACGTATCAACGCCACCGACTGTCATCGATCCTCCAGCCAGCCCGAACCACCCCTGCGGCTGCTGACTGCTCAACAAGCCGGCACCCCGCAGTTTGCCATCGGCCGCCGTACCGCACTAGTCCCCTAACGCCATCAAACGGATTGCGAACTCCGCTCAGTTGCGGCGGGAGGTACGTCGTTGAGACGGGCGCCTGAGCGCCGCTCCGGAATTTCCTTCCCTGCCGCAGCGTTGTACCTGTTGAGTCAACGTTTCTCGTTGTCGTGACCGGCGCCTAGACCCGCGCAGGGATCTCCGGCGGTGGAACTGCGTAACCCAGAGCAGGCCTGCAGGGCTGCTCTTCCCGGTAACCAGCGCACCCCCAGCCGCTGTGCCAGCCACTTTCGGCTACCAAGCCGTCACGATTCGAGGATATCCATGGGATCCACCGGCGCCGTTTTGAACCGCCAACCCCAGCGCACGAAGGGCAGCGACTTCGCACCGCTGCTGCGCGAGATCAAGACCTCCGGCCTGCTGGAGCGTCGTACCCGCCAGTATTTGGTCTCCATCGCCGTCAACCTGCTCTGTCTGGCCGCTGTCGTGGCAGGCCTGATCCTGCTCGGCAACTCATGGCTCGTGCTACTACTCGCAGTGCCGGCCGCGATCTTCACGACCCGGGCCGCGTTCTTCGGCCACGACGCCGGTCACCAGCAGATCGGCCGGTCCCGCCGCCTCCATGACGCTGTCGGGCAACTGCACGCAAACCTGTTGCTCGGAATGAGCTACGGCTGGTGGAACGACAAGCACAACCGCCACCACGCCAACCCGAACCACACTGACAAGGACCCCGACGTCGCCGCCGGAGTACTGGTCTGGACACTCGACCAGGCCGAGGGACGCACCGGCCTGCACGGCTGGCTGAGCCGCAACCAGGCCCGGATCTTCTTCCCGCTGCTCACCCTCGAAGGGATCAGCCTGAAGATCTCCAGCATCACCTACCTGCTCGGGCGCCGTCCCCGTCGCGAAGCCGCCCTCGAGCTCGGCCTGATCGCCGTACACCTGACCGTGTACTTCGGCGGGCTCCTGCTCATCATGTCGCCCCAGAAAGCCATCGTCTTCGCCGTACTCCACCATGCCCTGTTCGGGCTCCATCTCGGCAGCGTCTTCGCCCCGAACCACAAGGGCATGGAGATGCCCGACGGTGACACCAGGTGGGGACACCTCGAGAAGCAGGTCCGCACCTCCCGCAACGTCAACGGCAACCCAGTCACCGACTGGATGATGGGCGGCCTGAACTACCAGATCGAGCATCACCTGTTTCCGAACATGCCCCGCGCCAACCTGCGGCATGCCCAAGGCGCCGTCCGCGCCCATTGCCAGCACGTCGGAGTTCCTTACCTGTCGACAGGCATCATCGACTCCTACGCCCAGGGACTGCGCCACATGCACGAAGTCGGCCGGCAACTACGCCACCCGACCGCCGTCTCGGCAGCAACGACGCAAGCCTCATGAGCGCGCACCGCGACCTCCACCGACTGGATCACCTTCAGCTGCCGGCCCACGTGAGTGTGTGGGTGCACGGTGGCTGGCGGCCGGGATGGCTTCTTGCCTGTGACAACCAGGTGTCCGGCTGGCACGGCCTCGTCCAGTACCAGGACGAGCACGACAACGAGGTCACCGCATGGATGGCCGCCGAACAGATCGTCCCCGGCGGCGACCGATAACTCGCGTCACGGCGTCAACAGCACCTTCACAGCACCGTCCTGTTTCTTCTGGAACATCTCGTAGGCTGCCGGGCCCTCCGAGAGCGGAAGCCGATGCGTCGCGAATCCGTCGACGCCTAGCGGGTCCTCGTCACTCAACAGCGGCAGGATGTCGTCGACCCACCGACGCACGTTGCCCTGCCCCATCCGGAGCTGGATCTGCTTGTCGAACATCGTCATCATCGGCAGCGGATCGGCCGCTCCGCCGTACACGCCGCTCAAAGAAATCGTGCCGCCGCGGCGGACCAGCTCGATCGCGAGGTAGAACGCCGCAAGCCGGTCAACGCCCACCGTCTCCATCAACTTCTCGGCGATCCCGTCCGGGAGGAGTCCGACAAGCGTGTGCGCGGCCTGTGCCTTCGGCGATCCGTGCGCTTCCATGCCGACGGCATCTATCACGGAGTCCGCACCCCGACCATCGGTGAGCTGACGCACTTGCTCAGCCACCTCGCCGGAGTACTCGAGGATCTTCACGCCGCGGTCCTGGGCGCGCTTGAGTCGCTCAGGCACCAGATCGATCCCGATGACCCGATACCCGCGATGCAGCCCGATCCTGGCCGCCATGTCTCCGATCGGTCCGAGACCGATGACCGCCAACGTTCCACCATCCGGCACGCCCGCGTACTCGACTGCCTGCCAGGCGGTCGGCAGTACGTCGGACAGGAAGACAAAGCGATCGTCAGCCGGCCCGGCAGGCACCACGATCGGCCCGTACTGTGCCTGCGGCACCCGCAGGTACTCGGCTTGACCGCCCGGCACCTGTCCATAGAGTCTCGTGTAGCCGAAGAGCGCCGCGCCCATCCCCTCCTCACGCACCTGTGTGGTCTCGCACTGCGACTGCAAGCCACGGTCGCACATGTAGCAGTGGCCGCAGGCGATGCCGAAGGGAATCACCACCCGGTCGCCCGCCGTCAGGTTCGTCACCTCCGCGCCGGTCTCGACCACGATGCCCATCGGCTCATGCCCCAGCACGTCACCTGGCTCCAGGTACGGGCCCATCACCTCGTACAGGTGGAGATCCGATCCGCAGATCCCGGTCGATGTGACCTCGATGATGGCGTCCGTCGGCTCCTGGATCACCGGATCCGGTACGTCTGAATACTCGATCTTCCGCTTTCCCTGCCACGTCAAAGCTTTCATGGCCCCAGGTACCCCGAATGCCGCCGGTGAACCGCCCTTTGCCACCGGTCATTGGTCACCGGGTACGACGAAGTGCGGCTGCCCGAGTTGCCGCAGTAGTCTCCGATCCTCCCTGTCGGGGCGGCCCGTTCCGGGCTGAAAATGGGGGTGGTTGCCCGCTGACGCCGTCTCTCTGTGGTTCGGGC
>NZ_SLWN01000029.1 GCF_004342025.1 Kribbella steppae
GAAGTTAAGCCCGCCAGCGCCGATGGTACTGCGACCGGGAGGTCGTGGGAGAGTAGGACGCCGCCGGACATTCACACTGTTAAAGCCCACCCCCCCGGGGGTGGGCTTTAACATTTGTACCCACCAAACCTCCCCCACGGGGACCCCGCCCCAGAGCCGGCTCGTGGCCTTACAAGCACGAGCTTGCGTGGGTTTCTGCTGCGCGCGTCCTGGTCCTGCGGTCGGCAGTTGGTCTGCACAGTTGGGTGTGGGCGGCTAGACCCGGTCTGCACCAGCGCTACCCGCAGCAGCGCAGGCCTGTGGCCGGCGTACTGCATGCGGGGACGAGCCTGTGGTGGCGCATGCGGGAACGGCGAGTCGAGTCGACCTTCAACCACCCAAGGACACCGACTATCTGGTCGGCAGGTTGATTCCCGAGCCAACCGCAGTGGCGGGTCTGGTGCGGTCGGTGGCGCGTTGCATGAGCTCTTTGGGACCCAGCTGACCCCGGGAGTGGTCCGCTCGTCTCGGGAGCGGTCGGCTCCCTCGTGACCGGCGTACCACCTGGATGTCTTGAGGTGGGGCTTGCGGCGGTACCTTAGTCCTTTGTCCGTGTGTTGCAGCTGGCTGCAGCGCAGCTGCTCGATCGAGCTACAGCATCTTAGGAGTCAACGTGGCGACGCCACCTCGCAATCCTCCCTCCGGTTCTGGGGACCGTCGCGGTTCCTCCGGAGGTGGCGGCCGTTCCGGTCGTGACGCAGGTGGACGCTCGGGCTCCGGCGGCGGGCGTTCAGGGTTCGGCGGCGGACGGTCCGGCTCGAGTGCTGGCGGCTCCGGCGGCGGACGCTCTGGCGGTGCCGGTGGACGCGCGGGTTCTGGCGGCGGTCGGTCGTCTGGCGGACCTCGTGGAGCCTCCAGCCGAGGCGACAGCCCGCGGACGGGTGCGCCGCGTAGTGGTGGTTCGCGCTCTGGGTCGTACCGCGACGAGAACAAGCGTGGGTTTGCAGGGTCCGGGCGGGACGACAAGTCCGAGCGGGATCCGTTCGGCGGTCAGATGGCCGGCCGCGGTGAGCGGGACGACCGCGGTGGAGCCGGCCGTGACGACCGTTCCGGCGGCTATCGCCGTCCCGACAGCCGCGACGACCGCTCAGGCGGCCGTGGAGACTTCCGGCGGGACGACCGCCCCGGTTCGGCTGGTGGTTACCGGCGGGATGACCGCGGCGAGCGTGGTGGACGCGACGACCGCGCTGGGTCGGGCGGTGGGTACCGACGCGATGACCGTGACGACCGTGGTGGACGCGACGACCGCACTGGTTCCGGCGGTGGCTACAGGCGCGACGACCGCGGAAGCTCGGGCGGCGGTTACCGGCGTGACGACCGTGGTGGTCGTGATGAGCGCGCTGGACGTGACGACAGGGCAGGTTCAGGCGGCGGTTACCGGCGTGACGACCGCGGCGGACGTGATGACCGAGGTGGTCGTGACGATCGTGGTGGCCGCGATGGGTTCCGGCGTGACGACCGTGGTGGTCGCGATGACCGCGCGGGCTCGAGCGGTGGTTACCGGCGTGACGACCGCGGCGGTCGCGACGACCGTGGCGGACGTGATGACCGTGGTGGCCGCGATGGGGTCCGGCGCGATGAGCGGGCGGGGCGTGACGACCGCGGTGGGTACGGGCGTGATGAGCGGTCGCGTGATGATCGCGCAGGCGGACGTGGCGAGCGGCGGGATGGGATTCGGGCAGACCGGGGTTCGGCGCCGGCCCGTGGAGAGCGCGGAGCATCCCGGCGGGATGAGCGCGGTAGTGACTCGCGTGGCGGTGGTCGGTCCGGGTTCCGGCGAGACGACCGGGGCGGACGGGACGAGCGTGGTGGGCGCGGTGGACCCCGTCGGGATGATCGCGGCGGAGCTCGCCGGGTAGAGCGCGACGGCGAGGAGAAGGCCGGTCCGAGGCGGGACGATCCGGCGATTCCGGAAGGGATCACCGGGGCTGAGCTGGACCGGTCGGTGAAGGCCGAGCTGCGGTCGTTGCCGCGGGGCCTGGCGGACCTGGTCGCGCAGCATCTGGTCGCTTCGGGACGTTTCCTTGATGACGACCCGGAGCGGGCATATCTGCATGCTCGGACGGCGCGACGGTTGGCTGCGCGGCTTGGCGGCGTACGGGAGGCTGTGGCGATCACGGCGTACCTGGCTGAGCATTACGACGAGGCGCTCACCGAGTTCCGTGCGGTACGGCGGATGACCGGGAACCACGAGGTGCTCGCGATGATGGCCGACTGCGAGCGCGCGCTCGGGCGGCCGGAGAAGGCCCTGACGCTGACGCGGGACAAGCACGCCCGTGACTTGTCGGAAGCGACGCAGGTCGAGCTGCTGATCGTGGCGGCCGGCGCGCGGCGCGACATGGGTCAGACGGCGGCGGCAATCCAGACGCTCGAGGTGCCGGAGCTGACCAAGCGCACCCGGGCCGACTGGCTGCCGCGGCTGCGGTACGCGTACGCCGACGCCCTCGAGGAAGCCGGTCGCACGGACGACGCGCTGATCTGGTTCCACCGCGCTGCGGGTGCCGACGCCGACGGCTCCACCGGAGCTGCCGAACGCGCCGCCCAACTAGAAGGCCTAGAGTTCACCGACCTCGACGAAGACTACGAAGACTCGGACGACAAGCAGAGCGACGACACGTACGCCGAGCAGCTCGACGACTCGGCCGACGTGGAACTCGAGGACGAGGACCTGGAGCTCGAGGACGAAGCTGCGGAGCTCGAAGACGTGGTCGCGGAGCTCGAGGACGAAGCTGCGGAGCTCGAAGACGAGGACGTCGAGCTCGAGGACGAGGTCGCGGAGCTCAAGGCCGAGGTCGCGGAACTCAAGGACGAGGCCGTGGAGCTCGAAGACGGGATCGCAGAGCTTGAGGACGGGATCGCGGAGCTCGAGGACGAGGTCGCGGAACTCGAGGACGAGGCCGTCGAGCTTGAGAACGAGGCTGCGGAACTCGAGGACGAGGCCGTCGAGCTTGAGGACGAGGCTGCGGAACTCGCGGACGACGAGAAGACCGCGGATATCGAGGGTGACGTCGACGACTTGGTTGTCGACGACGCTCTGGACGGTGAGGTCGAGCCGCCCGCCAAGAAGCCCGAAGACTGACCCCGCCCCCGGGCTGCGCTCGGGCGCGTGGGCTGGGGACAGCGCCCCGGAGAGGTGGCGGGCCGAGGCGGCCCCCGCCCTGCGGGGCGAACCCTTGCCCGATTGTGCGGGTTCGAGGGGAGGGCGGCCCGCTGGGGTGTGGGTGTGTTCGTCTGGAGCGGGGAGAATGGGGCGATGGTGGAGAGTCTGGGTGGTTGGAGTGGGGCTTTGTCGGCGGAGGCTCCTGTCGGGGTGTTGGTGGTCAACGCGCTGACGAAGGGGACCAGCCGGCTGCAGGGGGCCATTCTCATGGTCGAGAAGAATGAGGATGACGCGATCCACCAGGTGCGGGTGTCGTGCCGGCGGTTGCGGAGTGACCTGAAGCTGTTCCGGAAGCTCCTGGCGGGGGATTGGGCGCAGGAGCTTCGAACTGACCTTGCTGCGCTGGCGAATGCGTGCGGAGAGGCTCGCGACCTCGAGGTGATCGCCGCGCTCGTGCGGGAGACCGCCAACAGCGAGGACGACCAGGAGCACGTTGAGACGATCCTGACGACGCTCAACGTCGGACTGGACCGTGCGGCCGCCCGATCGGCAGAGGTAGTGACCGGTGAGAGTACGGCGGCGCTCTTGCAGGCCTTGGATGCAGTGGCCGCGTCCCCGCTCCTCAAGCCGAAGGCCAAGGATCCGTGCAGCGAGGTGCTGCCTCAGCTGCTCGACGCGGCCAACCGCACGTTCACCCAGCAGGCTGACAAGCTCAAGCCGTGGACCGTGGACGACGACTGGCACGAGGTACGTCTGCTGGCCAAGCGAGTCCGGTACGCCGCCGACACCAGTGCCGCCGTACTGGGTGACGAGGCCAAGGAGACAGCCAGCCACGCCGCCAAGTACCAGGAGCTACTCGGCCAGCACCAGGACCAATGCGCCGCTGCGGACGCCCTGACCGCGATGGCTAGGGAAGCAGCCGCGCAGGACGACCCTGAGCTGTCGTTCACCCTCGGACGGCTCACAGAGCGCCATCGCGCGGCTCGCAAGCCTCTGCGCGAGGAGTTCCTCAGCCTGTACCACCGGCCCTAGCCGCTCAGAGAGTCCGGAACAGCAGCCCCACCCGCGGCTTAGGCCCGAACGACGTGGCCTTCTGCGGCAGTACGACGCCTTGCACGGCTGAGCGCAGGACCTGGTCCATCCGTGGCGCGGCGAGCTCCACAACGGCCTGCTGTGGTCCAGCCAGCGCCAGTGCGTCGGATAGTGCGTGGTGGAAGCTGATCTCGACCTCAACAACGCCCCAAGCCGGCAGTAGTACGTCGTGCAGCAGTGCGACCGTTGGAGACTCCTGGCCACGCGTCGAGCGCAGTGTCACCCAGTCGGACCCGTCTGTCACGGCGATCCGGTCCGGCACGCGGTCTACCCGACCTGGCAGCACCTGCCAGCCTTCCGGCGTACGAGAGGTGACGGTGGCCAGGTCCAGACCCGGTATGACGCGGTGGATCGGGTCCAGCGTCAGTGGGTGGCGGTTGTAGTCGACCAGCATCGCCAGACCGACGCTGCTGCCCGCTCGACCGGATTCGCGCCGTCGTCGCTCCAGGTAGGCGGCGTACCGGTGGTGCCCGTCCGCGATCAGGGCTTGGTGGTTGGCCAGCTCGGCCGCGATCATCGCCAGCGTCGAAGGGTCGTCGACCCGCCAGATCCGGTGGTGCGCGCCATTGTCGGTGTCAGCCACGACCCACGGTTCGCCCGCGCGGGCGTCGTCGACGACATCGCTGGCCGCGCCACCGTCGCCGTACGCGAGCAGGATGGGCTCCAGGTCGGCGTCGGTCGCCTGCATCAGTTCGAGCCGGTCGTCGACCCAGTGCGGCATCACGTCCTCGTGCGGCAGCACCACCTGCCGGGCCGGGTCCAGGCCGAGCAGACCGACCAGTCCGCACAGTACGGCGCTGCCCAGTTGCTGCTCGTAGACGTACAGCGCGGGACGCGGGTCCTGGATCACCACACCGGCCCGTTGCCACTCGGCCAGTCGACGGGCGGGTTCGTCGTACCGGCTGGGACCGAGCTCCGGATCGCGTGGAAGGATGAGCCTCACCATGTTGTGCAGATCAGAGTCAGTCAGCCGCCGGACGATGGCGGGTTCCAGTACGTCGTACGGCGGGGACGTGACGGCGCCGAGCGCGCTCACCTTGCCGGCCACGAACCGCCAGGCGCGCAACGGTTCGAGCCGCAACACGCTCCCGTTCGGTTCCGGCCCGCTTGCTGGCATGGGCGGCATCGTACGGGGGGAAGCATGAGCAAGGAACGAACGGCGCCCGCGCCGCTGTCGGCGTGTGACGAACCGCTCGCCGGCCGGTACGACGTCGCGCTGCTCGACCTGGACGGGGTCGTGTACGTCGGGCCGGACCCGGTACCGGACGCGCCGGAGAACCTGCGCAAGGCGGCCAAGGAAGGCATGCGGCTCGGCTACATCACCAACAACGCGAGCCGGCCGGCACAGGTCGTTGCCGAGCACCTCGCGTCGTTCGGGCTCGATGTGATCGCCGACGACGTGGTGACGTCCGCGCAGGCAGCCGCGAAGCTGATCGCGACCGAGTTCCCCAAGGGCTCGCCGGTGCTCGTGGTCGGCGGTGAGGGGCTGACGACGGCGCTGGAGGAGTACGGGCTGAACCCGGTCCGGAGCAGCGACGCGCACCCGGTGGCCGTCGTACAAGGGTTTCACCCGGACGTGAACTGGGTGATGCTCGCGGACGGCGCGCATGCGATCAACGAGGGCGCGAAGTGGTACGCGACCAACCTCGACCTGACGATCCCCACGGCCGCGGGCATGGCGCCGGGGAACGGGACGCTGGTGCAGGCGATTCGCGCCGCCGTCGAGGTGGATCCGATCGTGGCCGGGAAGCCGGAGCGGCCGTTGCTGGAAACGAGCATCGAGCGGCTCAATGCCGAACGTCCGTTGATGATCGGCGATCGGCTGGACTCGGATATCGAGGGCGCGAACGCGGTCGGGATCGCGAGTCTGTGGGTGGCGACCGGCGTCCATGACGCGCACGATCTCGCGCGGGCGCCGAAGAACCAGCGGCCGACGTACATCGCGGCAGGGCTGGGAGCGCTGGCAGAGAAGCAGCCGGGCGTGACGGTCGAGGGCGGGCGGCACATCTGTGAGGGGTGGACCGCGGAGGTCGTGAACAACGCGGTGAGCGTGAAGGGCGAAGGCGAGCCGTACGACGGTCTGCGCGCGATCCTGTCCGCGGTGTGGGCCGCTGTGGACGCCCCGGTCAAGCCGACCGGCAAAACAGCCAAGAGCGCCACCCGAAGCCGCCGCCCCCTCCCCAAACCGGCCCACACCCCCGGCTCGATCGCCATAGACGCCGCCCTCCACCGCATCGGCCTCGACCAGTAGCCCCCTGCTGACGCCCCATTTGGCTGGTTGACCCACCAAATGGTGGGTTTGCCACCCTGAGTTTGGGTGGCGAACCCACAAGCTCGTGGGTCAGCCCACCAAAATCGGGGGCTCGGCGGGGGTGGGTGGTGGGGGTGGGTGGTATTGCCGGGGCGAGGCGATACCGTTGCTGGAACGAAGCGAGGAGGCAGTCATGGTGATGGACGCACTGCGCGGCTACGTACAACTGGCGAGCGGGCTGACCGAGGTCACGAGACAGCGGGCCGAGGCGGCGGCGAAGGCGCTGCTCCAGCAGACCGGTGCCGACAAGTTGACGTCCGGGCTGAGCACCAAGGTGAGTGACCTGGCCGACGAGATCGTTGCCACCAGCAAGAGCAACCGTCACCTGCTGCAGGCGATCGTGACGAACGAGGTCGAGGGCGCGGTCGCGCGGCTCGGGTTCGTGCGCTCCGAGGAGGTCGCGGCGTTGACCCGCCGGGTCCAGACGCTGGAGGGCGAACTGGCGGAGGCACGCGCGTCCCGGCCGGCTGGTGATGTGTTCGCGGAGGCCGTGCCGGCGAAGAAGGCTGCCGCGAAGAAGGCTGCCAAGAAGGCGGCGAAGAAGGCTCCGGCCAAGAAGGCTCCGGCCAAGCAGGCTGCTGCGATGCAAGACGGCGAAGAAGGCTTGACGTGACCGAGCATCCTGGCGAGCAGTTCCCACCGGACGTCGACCCCGACGTCGAGCCGGGCTTGGATCCCTACCCGTCCGAGGAACCCCCTGCAACCCCCGACTACGACACCGAGCCGGGGCCCCAGAACTCCTCGCACGAGCAGGAGCAGGGCGAGCGGTCGTACGACGAGCCCGCGGTCGAGCTGACGCACGGCGAAGCAGGCGCGGAGCAGTCGTACGTCGGACCTGCTGAAGAATCGTTCGGCGCGGAGGCTGCCGGGCAGTCGTTCGGCGGACCTGCTGCGGAGTCGTTTGGCGAGGAGGCTGTGGGCGACTCGTATGGCGGGGGTGCCGCGGAGTCGGTGATGGACGTGGAAGCGGCCTCTGTTGACGAGTCGACTGAGGCTGAGGCTGAGGTGGATTCGGAGGCGGCGTTTGAGGCGTCGCTGGATGAGTCGGTCGAGGCTGACAGCCACGAGGCGCCGGCTGGGCATGTGGATCCGGCTGAGGTGGAGTTCGGGCCGGAGTTTGCCCGGGCGCCTGGGCAGGAGCACGAGCATTCCTTCGCGGCGGAGTCGGCTGTAGCTGAGCACGCGGTGGGCGAGCAGGAGCCGGCCCTGCCCGAGGACTCGGCTGAGGAGGTTGTGGCTGGGGATTCGGTCGTCGAGGAGGAGGGGGCGCATCCGTTGGTGGAGGAGACCATGGGGCGGTTGGACGAGTTGCGGGACCGCCCGGTGGGGGAACATGCGGAGGTGTACGCCGACCTGCACGAGCGGTTGCAGAGTGCTTTGGTGGAGGCGGACGCCGAGACCGGTGACCGGGGCTAGACGGAAGGTCTGAGTGGCCAAGGGAGTCAAGCGGTCGCGGCTCGATGCCGAGCTGGTACGACGGGGCCTGGCCAGGTCCCGTGAGCACGCGAGCGATCTGATCGCCGCCGGCAAGGTCAAGGTCTCGGGCACCGTCGCCACCAAGCCGGCGACCGGCGTCGGCACCGATGCGCCGATCGTCGTCGACACCTCCGAGACCGACGACCCCGGGTACGCGAGTCGCGGTGCGCACAAGCTGATCGGGGCTCTCGAAGCCTTCCCCGGCGTGCAGGTCAAGGGACGCAAGACGTTGGACGCGGGCGCGTCGACCGGCGGCTTCACCGACGTACTGCTGCGCAACGAAGCGGCCCATGTGATCGCGGTCGACGTCGGGTACGGCCAGCTGGTGTGGTCGTTGCAGACCGACGAACGCGTCACGGTGATGGACCGGACCAATGTCCGTTCGCTCACCCTCGAGGACATCGGTGGTGAACCGGTTGATCTCGTCGTCAGCGACCTCAGCTTCATCTCGCTCACGCTCGTCCTGCCCGCGCTGATCGGGGTGGTGACGCCGGACGGCGATCTGGTGCTGATGGTGAAACCGCAGTTCGAGGTCGGCAAGGAGCGCCTCGGCAAGGGCGGTGTCGTCCGCGATCCCGAGCTGCGCGCCGACGCGGTGCGGGGAGTGGCCGCCAAGGCGACCGAACTGGGCTGGGGAGTGGAGGGTGTCGCCGCCAGCCCGTTGCCTGGTCCGTCAGGAAATGTCGAATACTTCCTGTGGATACGCCGATCAGCACCGCCTCTCGATGAGACGATGCTCCAGACCGCCATCGAGAGCGGTCCACAGTGAGCAGAAGGCGGGATCAGAGTGGCTGAGCACGAGCCGCGGCGCGTGCTGCTGGTGACGCACACCGGGCGGGAGCAGGCGGTCGAGGTGGCGCGGGACGCGCACCGGCTGCTGACCGACGCCGGCCTGCAGGTCCGGCTGCTCGCCGACGAGGCCGAGGCGCTGAAGCTCAACCCCGCAGAGCTCGTCGACGACCACGAGAAGGCGGCGCTCGACGTCGAGCTGATCATGGTGCTCGGTGGCGACGGTTCGATCCTGCGCGGTGCCGAGCTGGCCCGCCCGCACGGTACGCCGGTGCTCGGGGTGAATCTCGGCCACGTCGGGTTCCTGGCCGAGGCCGAGGTGGACGACCTGGAGCGGATCGTCCAAGTGGTGGTCGACCGCAGCTACACGGTCGAGGAGCGGATGACGCTGGCGGTCGACGTACGGCTGGACGGGGAGCTGATCTTCGACACCTGGGCGCTGAACGAGGCGAGTGTGGAGAAGGCCGCCCGCGAGCGGATGCTCGAGGTGATGGTCGAGGTGGACGACCGGCCGCTGTCGCGGTGGGGTTGTGACGGGGTCGTGGTGGCCACGCCGACGGGCAGTACGGCGTACGCCTTCTCCGCGGGTGGACCGATCGTCTGGCCGGAGGTCGAGGCGATCCTGATGGTGCCGCTGAGCGCCCATGCGTTGTTCTCCCGGCCGATCGTGGTGGCGCCGACGTCGCAGCTGTCGATCGAGCTGGTGCCGTCGTGGCACGGTCGCGGCGTGCTGTGGTGCGACGGTCGCCGGATGGTCGAGGTGCCGCCGGGCGCCGAGATCCAGCTCCGGCGCGGCAGTCGGCCGGTCCGGCTGGCGCGGGCGCACGAGGCGCCGTTCACCGACCGGCTCGTGGCGAAGTTCGACCTCCCGGTGCTCGGCTGGCGCGGCGCCGCCGAGCGCAAGCGCAACGGGGACGCAAGAAGCACACCCGACGCCAACGGACAACAGGAGACCTAGACATGCTCTCGGAGATCCGCATCACCGGATTGGGCGTGATCGAGGACGCGACGCTGGACCTCGATCCGGGGTTCACCGCGGTCACCGGCGAGACCGGTGCCGGTAAGACGATGGTCGTGACCGGTGTGAACATGCTGCTCGGTGGCCGCGCGGACAGCGGCCTGGTGCGACACGGCACGCGTCGCGCGCGAGTCGAGGGCCGCGCCAGTGCGGTGCCGAAGGCGATCGTGCAGCAGGCCGAGGACCGTGGCGGCGAGCTGGACGACGACGAGTTGCTGATCGCGCGCGAACTGTCCTCCGAAGGCCGCTCCCGCGCTTTCCTCGGCGGCGCGTCCGTCCCGGTGTCCGTGCTGGCCGAGGTGTCCGGCGACCTGGTCGCGATCCACGGCCAGGCCGAGCAGTGGCGTCTCCTCCAGCCGTCGCGCCAGCGCGAAACCCTCGACACGTTCGCCGGCAAGCCCGTGCTCGTGCCGCTGCAGGAGTACGCCGCCGCCTACAAGCGTCACCGTGAGGTCGAGGCCGAGCTGACCGAGCTGACCACGCGCCAGCGCGATCGCCTCGCCGAGGCGGACCTGCTGCGCTTCGGGCTCGACGAGGTCGCGAAGGCGGAGCCGCTGCCGGGCGAGGACGCTGAGCTGGCAGCCGAGGAGGATCGCCTCGCGTACGCCGACGGCCTTCGTACTGCGGCCACCACGGCAGCCGACGCGTTGGCCTCGGAGGATCTCGATTCCACCAGGCCCGGCGACGTACTCGGGCTGCTTGCTCTCACCAAGCAGGTCCTCGACGCGGAGCGCGAGCACGACCCCAAGCTGGCCGAGCTCGCGGACCGAGCCGGCGAGCTCGGGTACCTCGCCGCCGACCTGGCCGGCGAGCTTTCGTCGTACGCCGCCGATGTCGACACCGACCCGGCACGGCTTGCGGTCGTGAGCGAACGGCGATCGCTGCTGACCGGCCTTGTCCGCAAGTACGGCGCTGAGCAGGGCACCGTGGACGAGGTGCTCGACTGGGCGAAGCGGTCCACGAATCGGCTGGCCGAGCTGGACGGGAGTGACGAGCGGGTCGAGCTCCTGACCGCGGAGCTCGCCGAGCTGGACGCGAAGCTCGCGGATCTCGGTCAGCAGGTCCGCGCGGCCCGGATCGAAGCGGCCGAGCGGCTGAGCGTCGCCGTGTCCGAGGAGCTGACCGGCCTGGCGATGCCGCACGCGAAGTTGTCGATCGAGGTGCACGAGAGTGCGCAGGGTCCGTTCGGCATCGACGAGGTCGAGTTCTGCTTCGCGGCGAACCCGGGCAGCCCGTCACGTCCGCTGCAGAAGGCGGCGTCCGGTGGTGAGCTCTCCCGGGTGATGCTCGCGCTCGAGGTGATCCTGTCGGACACGCATCCGGTGCCGACGCTGGTGTTCGACGAGATCGACGCCGGGATCGGCGGCCGGGCGGCGGTCGAGGTGGGCAAACGGCTGGCCCGGCTGGCGGAGAAGGCGCAGGTGATCGTGGTGACGCACCTGCCGCAGGTTGCAGCGTTCGCGGATCGTCACGCGGTCGTGCTGAAGAGTGACGACGGTTCCGTCACCACCAGTGGCCTGGTCGCGCTCGACGACGACGCGCGACTGAAGGAGCTGTCCCGGATGATGGCCGGCCTGGAGAACTCCGATGCCGCCCAGGCCCATGCCGAGGAATTGCTCGCGCTTGCGGCTGAGCGGCACAAACCACGCAGGAAGAGTCGTTCGAAAGGATGATTTGACGCACAGTGATCCTGGTTTCTGTGCGTGAACAAGCGCCCTCCCGGGTAAATGACCCGGGAAGGGGCTCTTGACATGGCAGGATGAGAGCGCGATGAAACTGCCCAGCCTGCGGAGAGCACGACCCACTGAACTGCCCGGTATCGCCGGAGTGGTCCGGCTCGATCGCCGTACCAAGAATCTCACCAAGCGGCTGAAGCCGGGCGAGATCGCGGTCATCGACCATGTCGACCTGGACCGGGTCAGCGCCGAGGCGCTGGTCGACTGCCGGGTCGCCGCGGTGGTGAACGTGGCCGACTCGATCAGCGGCCGCTACCCGAACCTCGGTCCGGAGATCCTCGTCGAGGCGGGGATCCCGCTGGTCGACGGGGTCGGCCGCGAGGTGTTCTCGATCCTGCACGAGGGCGAGCGGGTCCGGCTGAACGAGGGCTGCCTGTACCGCGGCGAGGAGGTTGTCGCCAAGGGTGTGTGGCAGGACAGCAAGACCGTCGCGGAGTCGATGGACGACGCCCGGTCCGGTCTGTCCACCCAACTGGAGGCGTTCACCGCCAACACGCTGGAGTACCTGCGTCGCGAACGCGACCTGCTCCTCGACGGTGTCGGCGTACCGGACGTCCACACGCCGATGGACGGCAAGCACGTGCTGATCGTGGTCCGCGGGTACGACTACCGCGAGGACCTGGTCGCGCTGCGCCCGTACATCCGCGAGTACCGGCCGGTGCTGATCGGGGTCGACGGCGGCGCCGACGCGCTGGTGGAGAACGGCTATGTCCCGGACCTGATCGTCGGCGACATGGACTCGGTCAAGGACGAGACGCTGAAGAGCGGCGCCGAGGTGGTCGTGCACGCGTACCGCGACGGCCGCGCGCCCGGCTCGGAACGGCTGGAGCGGCTCGGTGTGGACTCGATCGAGTTCCCGGCCGCCGGCACCAGCGAGGACGTCGCGATGTTGCTGGCCGACTCCAAGGGTGCCTCGCTGATCGTCGCGGTCGGCACCCACAACTCCCTGGTGGAGTTTCTCGACAAGGGGCGCGCCGGGATGGCGAGCACCTTCATCACCCGCTTGCGCGTCGGTGCCAAGCTGGTGGACGCCAAGGGTGTCGGCCGGCTGTACCGCAGCCGGGTATCTACCCTTCAGGTGGTTGCGCTGGCCGGGGCCGGCCTGTTCGCACTCGGCATGGCGTTGGTCGCGATCGGCGGCGACGACGTGCTCTGGTCGATCCTGCGGGCGCGCTGGAGCGACTTCGTCTACTGGATCCGGGAGCTGTTCACGTGATCGACTTTCGCTACCACATCGTCTCGATCGTGGCGATCTTCTTCGCCCTGGGCGCCGGTGTGGTGCTGGGTGCCGGCCCGCTGAAGGGCACCGGCAGCGAGCTCGTCGCGAGTCAGGCCGAGAAGGATCGGCAGCAGCTCGCCGACGCGCGGCAGGAGCTGACCGACGTGAAGTCGCTGGACAAGTACCGCGACGACTACGTCGCCAAGGTCACCGCCGGGCTGACCAACGGCAAGCTGACCGGCAAGAAGATCGTCGTCGTCACCATGCCGAACGCCGACGGCGACTTGGCCAACACCCTGACCGAGGAGCTGGAGACGGCCGGCGGTCAGGTCACCACGCGGGTCGCGCTGGACAGCAAGCTGTTCGACGCCGGTCAGCGCCAGCTGGTCGAGCAGCTCGTCACCGAGCTCGTCACCGCCGACATCGAGATCCCCGCGGACAGTACGACGTACCAGCGGGCCGGACTGATCATGGCGCGCGGGCTCGCGGCCAACGAAGAGGGCAAGGCCGCCGACTCCGAGTCGACCAAGATCATCAGCGGCCTGACCGGATCCAAGCTGCTGTCGCTGAAGCCGTCGCAGATCAAGGACCGGGCCAGCCTGTTCGTCGTGGTGGCCGCCAAGCCGCCGACGCCGCTGCCGGACAACTCGTCGTACAACGACTCGGTGGACTTCATCGAGGGCCTGGACGAGGGCAGCGCCGGTGTGGTGGTGGCCGGTACGCCGCTGACGGCGAAGACCGGCGGTCTGGTCAAGGCATTGCGGAGTGACTCCGACGCGACCAAGATCGTTTCCTCGGTGGACGTGGCCGACATCCCCGCCGGGCAGGCGACGGTCGTCTTCTCGCTGGCCGAGCAGGCGAGCGGCAAGGCGGGGCAGTACGGCGCGTTCGACGCGAAGAACGGCGTAGCGCCGTCGGACGTACAGACGAAGGACAACTGACGTGGGAATTCTGAGCGCTGCCGTCGCGGCAGCTGCCACCGCCGCGCTCGAACGGGCCGCGGCGAAACTGCCCAAGGAGAACCGCGAGCCGTTCGAGCGGACCAACCACCGCGGTGAGCCGGTGACTCTGCTCGAAGGCCCGGTCGCGGTGCTCGGCGCTCTTGCCGGTGTCGCGGCCTCGCCGTCGACGCCGGGCAAGGTCAAGGCCGCCGCGCTGCTCGCCGGCTCGGTGTCGGGTGCGGTCGGCGCGTACGACGATCTGCGTGGAACCACGCAGGCGAAGGGATTCCGGGGCCACCTCAGCGCGCTGAAGCGGGGTGAGGTGACCAGCGGAGCGGTGAAGATCCTCGGCGTCGGCGCCGCCGGTCTCGCTGCCGCCGCGCTGTTGCCGCGAAAGTCGTCCGGGGTGAAGGCGGTGGCCGGGATCGTTGCCGACGGCGCCTTGATCGCCGGTACGGCGAATCTCACCAACCTGCTCGATCTGCGCCCCGGCCGTGCGCTGAAGGCGGTCACGGCGGTCAATGCTCCGCTGGCGGCCGTGAACGGTCCGGCCGGTGCGGTCGTCGGTGCGGCCGCGGCCGCGGCTCCGTCCGACCTGGGCGAGCGGTCGATGCTGGGCGACTGTGGTGCGAACGGTCTGGGTGCGATCACCGGCACGGCGCTGGCCGCCTCGCTGCCGCGTCCGCTCAAGGCCCTGGCGCTCGGTGCGGTCGTCGCGTTGAACCTGGCCAGCGAGAAGGTCAGCTTCACCAAGGTCATCGCCGAGAACCCGGTCCTGGACAGGATCGATCAGTGGGGCCGTAGGCCCAGGTGAGCACGGGCGGTCGGATCGCCCGAGCCGCAGTTCTGATCGCCGCGATCACTGTTCTGGCCCGGGTGGCCGGATTCGGCCGGTGGCTGGTCTTCTCGAAGACTGTCGGTGCGGGCTGTCTCGCGGAGGCCTACGCAACCGCGAACCAACTGCCGAACATCCTCTTCGAGGTGGTCGCCGGTGGGGCGCTGGCGGGCGCGGTCATTCCGGTGCTCGCCGGCCCGGTGGCTCGTGGCGACCGCGCCGCCCAAGGACGCATCATCGGCGCGCTGCTGAGCTGGTCCTTCGTGCTGTTGGCGCCCTTCGCCTTACTGGCTTGGGTTCTGGCGTCCGCGTATTCCGATGCGATGCTCGATCCGGGTGCTGAGTGCACCGGCTCGGTTGCGACGGCGACCCGGATGCTGGCGATCTTCGTGCCCCAGGTGTTCGGCTACGCGATCGCCGTCATCGCGACCGCCGTACTGCAGTCACACAAGCGGTTCGCGGCCGGTGCACTGGCTCCGCTGATCTCCAGCCTCGTTGTCGTGGCCACCTATCTGGCCTTCGCGGCCGAAGCCCCTGACGCCGACGCAGCGTCGCGTAGCGCGGCCGATCTGCTTGCCTGGGGTACGACGGCCGGCGTCGCAGCGCTGGCGCTCACTGTGCTGGTGCCCATGCTGTTCCTGCGACTCCCGATCAAACCGACGCTGCGACTCGACCCAGCCGTCAGTCCAGTACTCCGAAGGCTCGCCCTGGCCGGTCTCGCCATACTGATCGCGCAACAGTTGACCTTCGTCGTCACCACCTACCTGGCTAACCACCGGGGGCCTGCGGGAAGCATTGCCGTCTACTCGTGGGCCAACGCGGTCTACTTGCTGCCGTACGCCGTACTCGCCGTGCCGATCACCACAGCCGTGTTCCCACGGCTCGCAGCGGCGTACGAGGCACGAGAGCGTTTCGACTTCTACGCGGCCGCGTCGACGAGAGCAGTGATGCTCGCCGGTGGTGCTGGAGCCGCGTTGCTGGCTGGCACAGCCGTCCCGGTCGCGAGGGTCTTCGCGTACGACGACGGCGCGGTGCAGGAGGCCAATGCGACATCACTGGGCAACGCCCTCATCGCGTTTGCTCCGGCTGCGATCGGCTTTGCTGTGTTGATGCACGTCGGCCGAGTCCTCTACGCGCGGCATGCGGGCCGTCAGGTCGCTATGGTGACGTCTGCGGCCTGGGTCGTGGTGGCGGTTGCCGGTGTGGTGCTGACTGCTGAATGGGATGCGGTGCCGGCGTTGGCTGCTGCTATGTCTGTCGGCATGGTCCTGGGCGCTGTCGCCCTCGTGATGGTGCTGCGTCGGGAGGCCGGGCCCGGTGTGCTGGCCGGACTGGCTCGTGCCACGCTTGCTGCCCTGGTCGGCGCGGTGTTGGCCGGTGCTGCGGGCTGGGCGGTGGCCTTGCCTGCTGACGACGCCGGACTGGGGAGTGCACTCGTGTTCTCGGTGCTGTCCGGTCTGGCCGTTGTCGTCGTGTACGCCGCGGTGGCGGTGGCACTGGATCGCGCGGACGTTCGCGCGCTAAGACGTCGGGGACTCGTGGAGGAGACGCAATGAGGATCGGCCTGCTGCTCGCGGAGTCGAGGGGCGGGATCGGGCAGCACGTCGCCTCCCTGGTGCCGCGGTTCTTGAACGCTGGTCACGAGGTCGTCGTGTGCGCACCACCCGGTACCGCCGAGCACTTCGACTTCGGCGGCGCGACCGTCGTGGCACAGGCGCCGGCGTTGCGCGGAGTCGACGTGGTTCACGCTCACGGCTACCGCGCCGGCATGACCGCTCTGCGGGACAGGTCGCGCCTTCGGCCTCTGGTCGTCACCTGGCACAACGCAGTGATCGCTCCCGGGCCGCGTGGGCTCGTCATGCGGCTGGGCCAGCGGCTGGTGGCCAGGGGAGCGGACCTGACACTAGGAGCTTCCAGCGACCTAGTGGACCTGGCGAAAAGCCTTGGCGCCCGGCAGGCCCGTCTGGCCCCGGTAGCGGCTCCAGCCATCCCACAGGTCCGTACACCTACCGCTGATGTGCGCGCGTCGCTCGGCCTGAGCGACCAGCCCTTGATCCTGACAGTGGGCCGGCTGGCGCCGCAGAAGGACTACCCGACGCTACTGTCCGTGGCGGCCTCCGTGCGGGAGTCGAACCCGGACGTGGTCTTCGCGGTCGTCGGAGACGGCCCGTTGCGTGACAACCTCCAGGCGCGGATCGACGCGGAGAACCTCCCTGTGCGGCTCCTCGGTCACCGGAACGACGTCGCTGACCTCCTGGGCGCGGCTGACGTGTTCCTACTGACCTCCCACTGGGAGGCCCGGGCCCTCGTCATCCAGGAGGCGCTGCAGGTCGGCGTACCCGTGGTGGCGACGGCGGTCGGCGGCGTACCGGAGTTGGTGGACGACAGCGCCGTACTGGCGTTCCCAGGGGATGCCGACGGGCTGGCCGACGGAGTCCGGGCGGTGCTCGCCGAGCCGGAGACGGCGAACGCTATGCGGACGCGCGGCCGGGAGTTGGCCTCAAGATGGCCGGACGAGGACGCGGTGGCGAAGAATCTGCTCGACATCTATGCGGGTCTCGTCGCGACCACTGCTTGACAACAGGTAGGCTGAAGGCCCGTGGACAGGGCTTCGAACTTCCAGCAGACCAAGCACGTATTCGTCACCGGTGGCGTGGCATCCAGTCTCGGCAAGGGGCTGACAGCGTCAAGCCTCGGCAGTCTGCTGACGGCACGGGGCATCCGGGTCACCATGCAGAAGCTGGATCCGTATCTGAATGTGGATCCCGGCACCATGAACCCGTTCCAGCACGGCGAGGTGTTCGTCACCAACGACGGCGCCGAGACCGACCTGGACATCGGTCACTACGAGCGCTTCCTCGACCGTGATCTGTCCGCCGTGGCCAACGTGACCACCGGACAGATCTACTCGAGCGTGATCGCCAAGGAGCGCCGCGGCGAGTACCTGGGCGACACCGTCCAGGTGATCCCGCACATCACCAACGAGATCAAGGAACGGATGCTGGCGATGGCCGGCCCCGACGTCGACGTCGTCCTGCACGAGATCGGCGGCACGGTCGGTGACATCGAGTCACTGCCGTTCCTGGAGGCCGCCCGCCAGGTCCGGCACGACGTCGGCCGGGAGAACGTCTTCTTCCTGCACATCTCGCTGGTCCCGTACCTCGCCCCGAGCGGCGAGCTGAAGACCAAGCCGACCCAGCACTCGGTCGCCGCGCTGCGCTCGATCGGTATCGCCCCGGACGCCGTGGTCTGCCGCGCCGACCGGCCGATCCCGGACGGCGTGAAGCGGAAGATCTCGCTGATGTGCGACGTCGACACCGAGGCCGTGGTCGCGGCCGCCGACGCGCCGAGCATCTACGACATCCCGAAGGTGCTGCACGCCGAGGGTCTCGACGCGTACGTCGTCCGGCGGCTGAACCTGCCGTTCCGCGACGTCGACTGGACCCGCTGGGACGAGCTGCTGCGGGTCGTGCACCAGCCGAAGGACCACGTCACGGTCGCGCTGGTCGGCAAGTACATCGACCTGCCGGACGCGTACCTGTCCGTGGCCGAGGCGCTGCGGGCCGGCGGTTTCGACAACGACGCGAAGGTCGACCTGCGCTGGATCGCGTCCGACGAGTGCGCCACCCCTGAGGCGGCCGCGCGGCTGCTCGGTGACGTCGACGCGGTCTGCATCCCGGGTGGGTTCGGTGTCCGCGGGATCGAGGGGAAGATCGGCGCGATCCGGTACGCCCGCGAGCAGGGCATCCCGATCCTCGGCCTGTGCCTCGGCCTGCAGTGCATGGTGATCGAGGTCGCCCGCGACCTGGCCGGTCTGGTCGAGGCGAACTCCAGCGAGTTCGACCCGGATGCCGAGCAGCCGGTGATCGCGACGATGGAGGAGCAGAAGCACATCGTCTCCGGCTCCGGTGACCTCGGCGGCACCATGCGGCTCGGTCTCTACCCGGCCAACCTGGCCGACGGCTCGATCGTGCGCGACCTGTACGGCGCTCCGTCGGTGCAGGAGCGGCACCGGCACCGCTACGAGGTGAACAACGCGTACCGGGACAAGCTGGAGACGGCCGGCCTGGTGTTCAGCGGCCTGTCGCCGGATAACGAGCTGGTCGAGTTCATCGAGCTCGACAAGGCGCAGCACCCGTACTTCGTCGCCACCCAGGCGCACCCGGAGCTGCGGTCCCGGCCGACCAAGCCGCACCCGCTGTTCTCCGGCCTGATCGGCGCCGCCCTGGTCCGCCAGCGCGAGTCCCGGCTGCCCGTTGAGGAGCCGGCGGTTGCCAAGAAGACGGCGTCGGGCAAGCCCAAGGCCGAAGCGGTCAAGGCTCGATGAAGGATCACCCCGAACTGCGGTTCGGTGCCGGCCTGGCCGACGTACCGGAGCAGTGGCCGGTCTCCTCGTCCGAGGTGGTGCACGAGACCGGCCGAGTGATCTCGGTACGGCGGGATCACATCGACCCACCTGGTCGCGATCCGTTCGTCCGCGACGTGGTCGTGCACCCCGGCGCGGTCGGGGTGGTCGCGCTGGACGAGAACAACCGGATGCTGCTGGTCCGGCAGTACCGGCACCCGGTCGGCTACCGGCTGCTCGAGCCGCCGGCCGGGCTGCTCGACGTCCAGGGGGAGCAGTACCGCCTGGGCGGCGAACGTGAGCTCTGGGAGGAGACCGGCACGAAGGCGGCCGACTGGCGCGTCCTCGTCGACGCCTTCACCTCCCCGGGCCTCACCGACGAGGCGGTCCGGATCTTCCTCGCCCGTGACCTCTCATCGGCCGACGAGGCCTACGACCGCCTCCACGAGGAGGCCGACATGGAAACCGTCTGGGCCCCCTTGATCGACGTCGTCGGCGCCGTCCTGGCCGGCCACCTCCACAACCCCATCCTCGTGATGGGCGCCCTGGCCACCTGGACCGCCCTCAACGGCCCCGGCTTCGACACCCTCCGCCCCGCCGACTCCCCCTGGCCGGCCAAAGACCGCTGAAGGTGTGATTTGGTGCAGTTCGACAGGAGATGTCCGGCGATCGAGCCGGATACCCGGTGGGCTCAGGCGGGCAGTGGCCGGTAGTGGGCGTATACGTCCTGTCGATCTGCACCCGGTGTGCACGGCCACCAACGATCTCAGGGCAGTCCGGCCTCCATCGCCTCGCCACCGGCTTCGCTGAGGGCGGTGGCGACGGTACGGGCGTTGGCCTCGAACTCGTCCTGCGGAACCTTGGGGAGCATGTCGTCCCAGGCGGCGATCATCGCACCGCGAAGCTGCATCATCCCGAGCGGCCGCGCGAGGAACCACAGATGGAAGTGCTCGGAGCCGTCACCCCAGCGGTTGAAGTGCGTCCGCCCGACACCGTCGATCAACCGGATCGCGTTCGCCACCCGCTGGATCATCGGGCCGAGGGTGGCGGTCAAGGCCGGCGGCAGGTTGTCGAGGCGGTAGTGCTCCCGCGGCTCGAGGAGGGCGACCATCGGCAACCCACTCGGCTCGAACCCAGCCTTCAACTGCCACTCGGCATCCCGCCAGATGACGTTGCGATCCGGCTCAGCACAGGTGATGCACTGCTCCCCACCGGCCTCTCCGCGCCGCGGCGGCTCCGGCAACACCGGCTCGGCCAACGGCACGACCCGAACATCCCCCTCGAACGGAAAGAACGGCTGCCCGATCAACGGCTCAGCCGAAACCCGTTCCCCATAAGGCAACCTGCGGTGGTACTCAGAAGGCAGCTCAGTCATGCCCCGCACTCTTCCGAACCCCTGCCCGTTCGACAATGCATTTCATGGACAAGCCCGAGTTGGCCGAACTACTTGATCTGAGCCCGCATCCTGAAGGTGGCTGGTATCGCGAGACCTGGCGATCGGAGGTCGACTTCACACCTGAGGGCTACGACGGCGAGCGTGCCAGTGCGACGGCGATCTACTTTCTGCTGGCGCCGGGGGAGGAGTCGCGGTGGCATCGGGTCCGGTCGGCCGAGGTGTGGTTGTGGCACTCGGGTGGGCCGTTGATTCTGGAGTACGGCGAGGAGCCGGTGACGACGGTGACGCTCGGGCCGGATGTGCGAGCGGGGGAGCGGCCGCAGGTCGTCGTACCGGCGGGGGCTTGGCAGGCGGCGCGGCCGGCTGGTGATCAGCCGGTGCTGGTGTCCTGCATCGTCTCGCCGGGGTTCGATTTCGCGGACTTCAGCATGCGCTAGGGAGGGCCCTCCGGGACGGGTCAGGGGCACACCGTCCCGGAGGACGCCCGAACTCAGGTCTGCGGCACGATGCCCTCGCCCGCTGTCACCTCCGGCAGGTGCTCGCGCACCATGTAGGTGCCGGCGCAGGCGATCCAGACCGCCGACAGCAGCAACGGGATCGTGGTCATCAAGGTGCCGCCGGCAACGAACGCGCCGTCGGAGGCGAACACCCCGAAGGCGCCGGCGAACGACACCACGGCGGCCAGCAGGGCCAGGTACCCGAGCCAGTTCGGCATCAGATGGGTGCGCAGTACGCCGATCCCGGCCGCGGCCAGCGGCAGCGCGGCGGCGAAGCCGATCATCGTCGTCATCACCGCGGTCAGTTCGTACAGCATGATGGTGATCGCGGCGCCCCGGCCGTCGATGCTGAAGGCGGTTGCGGCAGTCAGGCCCGCGGTCACGAAGATCGCACTGCCGACCAGCACCGATCCCGCGAGCAGCGCCAGGTGGACGTCACTGCGCTCGTCACGCTCCCTGATCGCCTCGGCGAAGGCGGCGGCGAACCAGATGATCAATCCGGCCGCGGCGCTCCACATCAGCGCACCGACCAGCATCGAGGTCCGCGCGTCGTTGAGGAATCCCGTGATCGTTCCTTCGGACTCGTCGACCGTGGGTAGGTTGCCGGGCAGGAACCTGCCCAGGAGTGCCAGGACGACGAAGGCCAGTCCGGCGAAGCCGCCCCAACGCAACTCGTGTCGCTCAGTCATGGGGAAACACCTCCAGTGCGCGCACCGCGAAATACGGTGCGTCTACTGCTGATATTCCTCCGCTCCGGGCGGCCGTCAAGAGGATCCGTCCGGCGAACAGGCGCCTCGCCGGACGGTCCCGGCACGACCTACGGGAGAACGGTTGCCAACGCCTCGTACCCGGGCAGCAGATCGATCCCCTCCCGCCCGAGCTGCTGGACCGCGACATGGTCGGCGCCGGCCTGCAGATGGGCGTTCAGACCCTCGGCGATCTCGACCGCCGAGCCGTGCAGGACGAGGGCGTCGACCAGCCGGTCGCTGCCGCCGTCGTCGAGGTCCCCGTCGGTGAAGCCGAGCCGCTTCAGGCTCGACCGGTAGTTGCGCAGTTGCAGGTACGACGCCAGGTAGTCGCGGGCCGTCGTACGCGCAATCTCGTCGTCGGTCTCGAGGACGACCTTCTGCTCGGGCGCGAGCAGAACACCGCCGCCGAGGGTACGACGGGCTTCGCGGGTGTGCTCCGGCGTGGTCAGGTACGGCAGGGCTCCGGCGGTCCGCGTCCCGGCGACGTGCAGCACCTTCGGACCGAGTGCGGCCAGTGCCCGCCGGTCGACCGGCACCTTGGCGTCGTCGAGATCGTCCAGGTAGTTCACGATCGTCTCGTACGGCGACTTGTACTCGCCGGTGCGTTCCGGGTGGCCGATGCCGACACCCAGCAGGAACCGGCCCGGGTGCTCGTCCTCCAGTCGGTGATACGAGGCGGCCACGTCGGCCGCGGGCGATTTCCACATGTTCACGATGCTGGTGCCGACGGCAACCGAGTTCGTTGACGCCAGCAACACTTCGGCATCCCGCAGGCCGGCGCCCGGCGAGGCGCCTAGCCAGAGCGCACCGTATCCGGCCTGCTCCAGTCCCGCCGCCAGTTCCGGACCCCAGTGCTGGGGCCCGTGCCAGACCCCGAAGCGTCCAAGTTCTACCGCCACGCGTACTCCTCTCGTCACTTCCCGTGGTGCAGCTCCGGGCGGAGAGCGGCCGTTTCGACACCAGCGCCAGTGTCCCTGACGACTGAGCCGGGGCTCAATGATGATTGCCCACGCAACCATCATGTGGACCACGCCGGCGGCACAGCGGTCCGCACCTACCAGCGGTAGCTACAGCTGTGCGGCGATCTCCGGGATACGGCGCTGGAGGTCTTTCAGCCGGTGCTCGGTGCGCTCCGGTTCGCCGACCTTGGCGAGGTTGAGCATGCCCGCGTCGCCGGCTTCCTGCCCGGCGCGGATGACGCGTACCGACCGCTGAGCGCGGATCGGTGCGCCTTCGAGGATCTGCAGTGGGGTGAAGGTGTCGCCGTACGCGGAAGCCATCAACCGCAGGCGAGCGGCCTGGTACGACGGGTCACCCGGCAGCGCGAGCGGCGCGGTGTTCCAGGCGGTGAAGGCGATGTCGTCGAGCGGGACACCCGGTCCGGCCATGTCCCAGTCGATCACGCCGCTGAACCCGGCCTCGGTGCCGATCCAGTTGTACCAACCGTAGTCGTGCATGCAGATGATCTGATCGGCCGCGAGTTCACCACGACTCGTCCGCCAGACGATCTCGCCCTCGGGCCGGTACGACGAGACGACCCGGTGGTACCGGGCCAGCCAGCGCATCGCGTCCGCCAGCACGTCGTCGGGCACGTCCTCGCCGTACGACGTACCCGGCAGGTAATCCAGGATCTCCCGGCCGCGGTCGTCGTAGCCGAGCACCCTGGGGATGCCGGTCAGTCCGGCGTCGGCGAGGTAGTTGAGCAATCCATGAACCGCCGGCGTCCACGGGCCGGTGGCGCGGCGGACGGTGTCGCCGACGCGGACCGCACCGCCGACGTTGCCGCCCGGCAAGGCGATCTCGTCGTCCATGTCAGAACCTTCCAGTAAGCGTTTCAATGACGGGTACCGAAGGGCACAGGAGTCGGCCCTTTGGGGGCAGTGCAAAACTGGCGTAAAGGGGGAGGTGGAGATTGCGTCAAGATTGCGCAAAGCCTGCCGGGCAAGGGGATCCGGTGTGAACGGCCTGACCGGGGCGGTGGGGCGGGCTAGCAAAATCACAGCGCGCCACGGCGTCTCATAGGAGTGTAACCGAACCGCTGGGCAACGGTTCCGCGAGTCTCCACCCGATAGGACCATGCAATCAGGTGGTATGAACCTTGCGGGCTTACACTCGGCAGCGACCTGGCAGCACACCCCTCACCGCCGGGCCGCGGACACAACGACGTGGGCCGCACACCTGGAATGGGAAAGAAGGGCGAGTTGTGAAGGTCGGAGTTCCGAAGGAAGTCAAGAACCACGAGTACCGGGTGGCCATCACCCCCTCCGGCGTGCACGAGTTCGTGCGCAGCGGGCACGAGGTTCTGATCGAGCAGGGCGCGGGGGCCGGTTCACTGATCCCCGATGACGAATTCGTCGCGGCCGGCGCACGCATCGTGCCGACCGCGGACGACGTCTGGCTGGACGCGGAGCTGGTGCTGAAGGTGAAGGAGCCGGTGGCGGAGGAGTACCACCGGATGCGGCGGGACCAGGTCCTGTTCACCTACCTGCACCTGGCCGCGAGCACCGACTGCACCGAGGCGCTGCTGAAGTCCGGCACCACCGCGATCGCGTACGAGACGGTTCAGCTTCCGGACGGTTCGCTGCCGCTGCTGGCGCCGATGAGCGAGGTGGCCGGCCGGCTCGCACCGCAGGCGGGTGCCTACCACCTGATGCGCAGCGGTGGTGGCCGCGGCGTCCTGATGGGCGGCGTCTCCGGCGTGCACCCGGCGCGGGTCGTGATCATCGGCGCGGGTGTCGCCGGGATGAACGCGGCCGCGATCGCGCTCGGCATGCAGGCGCAGGTGCAGCTGTTCGATCGCAAGATCGCCCGGCTGCGCGAGGCCGACCAGATCTACCAGGGTCACCTGCTGACGATCGCCGCGAACTCGTACGAGATCGAGCGCGCGGTACTCGAGGCCGACCTGGTGATCGGTGCGGTACTGGTGCCTGGGGCAAAGGCCCCGAAGATCGTCACCAACGACATGGTGCGGCGGATGAAGCCGGGCAGCGTGCTCTGCGACATCGCCATCGACCAGGGTGGCTGCTTCGAGGACTCGCGCCCGACGACGCATGCCGACCCGGTCTACCAGGTCCACAACTCACTGTTCTACTGCGTCGCGAACATGCCCGGTGCGGTTCCGAACACGTCGACGTACGCGCTCACCAACGTGACGCTCCCGTACGCGATCGAGCTGGCGAACCTCGGCTGGCGGGAGGCGATGAAGCAGGACCACAGCCTCGCGCTCGGCCTGAACACCTTCGACGGTCACGTCACCTACGGGCCCGTCGCCGAGGCCCACGACCTGTCCCAGCTGAAGCTCGACGAGGTGCTGGTCTGAGCCGCGCCACCCTGCCATGAGGGAGAGCAGTCGTGCGATCGGCTCGTACCTCGACCATCTGACGGTCGAGCGCGGGCTGGCCGCCAACACCTTGGCGTCGTACCGGCGGGATCTTCGCCGGTACGACGCCTATCTCGCGGCATCCGGGATCGACGCGCTCGGGCGGATCTCGGAGGCCGTGGTGAGCGACTTCCTGATGCGGTTGCGCGAAGGCGATGCGGACCATCCGCCGCTGACCGCGTCCTCGGCCGGGCGGACCGTGGTCGCCGTCCGGGGATTCCATCGCTTCTGTCTGCGTGAAGGTCTGACCGCGGTGGATCCTGCCGCGGCGGTGAAGCCGCCGGCGCCTCCGCAACGGTTGCCCAAGGCCCTCTCCGTCGACGAGGTGTCGCGGATCCTTACCGCGGCCGCGGGTGCCGAGGCGGAGCCGGCCGTACTCGCGACGCGGGACGCGGCACTGCTCGAGTTCCTGTACGGCACGGGTGCGCGCATCTCGGAGGCCGTTGGGCTCGATGTGGACGACATCGATCTCGACGCCGGTGCGGTGCTGCTCCGGGGCAAGGGCAGCAAGGAGCGCGTGGTTCCGATGGGGTCGTACGCCCGCGATGCGTTGTCGGCGTACCAGGTCCGCGGCCGTCCAGACCTCGTACGACGTGGACGCGGCACGCCGGCGCTGTTCCTCAACGCCCGCGGCGGCCGTCTGTCCCGGCAAAGCGCCTGGACTGTCCTCCGCCGCGCTGCGCAACGTGCCGGCATCTTGAAGGAGATCTCGCCCCACACCCTTCGCCACTCGTTCGCCACCCACCTCCTGGACGGCGGCGCCGACGTACGTGTCGTGCAAGAGCTACTGGGGCACGCGTCGGTGACCACGACGCAGGTCTACACCCTCGTCACCGTCGACAAGCTCCGCGAGGTCTACGCGACCTCACACCCCCGCGCCCTCTCCTCCTGACGCAACGGCGCTCTGCAGCAACGCCGAAGCCTGCTCCACCATCGCCAGAGGCTCCCGGCCAGACAGGACCCCGTCGATATCGCGCAGCCCGGCCCGGTCGACCAGCCGCTTCTCGTTGGTCACCCACTCACCACGCCCAGCCAGCACCGCATGAGCTGCCATGCAGGTCGCGGTGCCGACCGCTCCGACGGTCTCGGTGAGTAGCCCGCGCTCGGCGTACGCCGAACGCGCATAGCCGAGCGTCAGCTCCGCCTCACTCCACCAGCGTCCGCGAGCAGCCTCCTTCAGCTTCTCGGGATAGTCAGGACGGGGCAGAGTCCCGTGCAGGACCCGGTTGCCCGCCAGCTCCGCCACCACGATGTAGCTGGGGATCCCGGCCAGGTGGAACAGCAGTCGCTCGATGTGGAAGCGCCCTTCCTGTGCCTCGGCCAGGTGGTGCTCGACATCGTCCAGGTCGCGGTAGTGCACGTCGACCCGCCGGTCGTCGACCTCCAGCCAGCCGCCGCCGTTGAAGACACCTCCGCCCCAGCCGCCGAGCTCGGAGACCTCGCCCGGCCAGCCGAGCGCGCGCAGACTGTCCGGCGCGAACGGTCCGCGGTAGTAGATCGCGAAATCCCAATCGCTGTCCGGCCGGTGCGTTCCGCTGGCCCGGGAACCGCCCAAGGCGACGGCGTCCACGGTTGGCAGGCCTGCCAACCGGTCGGTGACCAGATCCAGGAAGTCGTCGTCGTGTGGCTGCATGGAGCGGAGACTAGTGAGGTGACCGATGTTCCGCTCCCGAGTTTCGGCTCTACCTGCCGGCCTGGTTCGCGTCGTCTGACCGGCTCGTGAAACGGTAGGACCCGATGCGGGGAATTCGGGGACGGTATGCGATCATCTGATTACGGTTGGTCACGCTGAGGCAGTGATCGGCCGGGTCCGGAGCTTTGTCGACAAACCACCCCACCCCGGTGCGGAGTGGCTGGTTGAGAGTGCTTGAATGCACGCTTACAGTCGCTGGGATCGCCCGTATCGGTTGAAAGGTTTGACGAGTCATGAACGAGTCGACATTCCCGGGCACCGAGCAGTTCCCATCGCCGGCACAACCGATCGCGCCGACGGTCACCCAGCCTGCTGCCCCGCCCCAGCCGCAGCGCAACCTGACCCCACCCGACAACTATGCGGAGATGCCCCGGCCGACGGCCAAGCTCACCGCGGAGGATCTGTCACCTGTGAATGATGCGCACGGCCCGAGGAACAAGATCGGGCCGACCGGCCGTCCGCTGCCGCACCTGCCGGTGCCGCAGCCGCCGACGAAGACGGGTCCGGCGCAGGTGATCGCGATGTGCAACCAGAAGGGTGGCGTCGGCAAGACCACCACCACGATCAACCTCGGCGCGGCGATCGCCGAGACCGGCCGCAAGGTGCTGCTGATCGACTTCGACCCGCAGGGCTCGGCCTCGATCGGCCTCGGCGTGCAGCCGCACGACCTGGACATCTCGGTCTACAACCTGCTGATGCAGCGCGACATCACTCCGGACGAGGTGATCCGGCCGACCCGGGTGGAGAACCTCGACCTGCTGCCGGCCAACATCGACCTGTCCGCGGCCGAGGTGCAGCTGGTCCAGGAGGTCGCCCGCGAGTACACCCTGCAGCGCGTGCTCGAGCCGATCATCCCGAACTACGACGTCATCCTGATCGACTGCGCGCCGTCCCTCGGTCTGCTCACCGTGAACGCGCTGACCGCGTCCAACGGCATCGTCGTACCGCTGGAGTGTGAGTTCTTCGCGCTCCGTGGGCTGGCGATGCTGACCGACACGATCGGCAAGGTGCAGGACCGGCTGAACCCGAAGCTCGAGATCGTCGGCATCCTCGGCACCATGTTCGACGGCCGCACCACGCATGCCCGCGAGGTGCTCGACCGGGTCGTCCAGGCGTTCGACGAACGCGTCTTCCACACCGTCATCCGGCGTACCGTCAAGTTCCCCGAGACCACGGTCGTCGGCGAACCGATCACGACGTACGCCCCGTCCTCGTCCGCGGCGACCCAGTACCGCGATCTTGCCAAGGAGGTGCTGGCGCGTTGTCCCGCCGGGTGAGCCTGCCAGGTGCCAGTGAACTCTTCGGGGGTGCGGCACCGAAGCAGACCAGACCCGAGAAGCGCACCACTCCAGACGGATCGGCACTGGCCGACCGCCCGTCACCGAACGGGCGGTCCGGCACGGCCGTCGTCGAGGACCGCAAGTCCAGCGGTCGGATCCGGCACGACACGAAGATCACCGTGTACGTGACGGAGGAGGAGCTGATCGGCCTGGAACAAGCGCGCCTCGCGCTGCGCAAGGAACACGGTCTGTCCGCGGACCGCGGCCGGATCGTCCGCGAGGCGATCGACGTCCTGCTGGCCGACTTCGTCGACCACGGGCCGGACTCGGTCCTGGTACGGCGGCTCAAGGCCTCGGAATGAGTTCGTCGGACTCCGCGTCACTGCCGCTGGACCTGCCGGCTGCGGGTACGGCGGACGATGCCGCCGTACCGACTGTTGCTGAGGGCAAGGGGTTCAGTGTTCACCTGGTGAACTTCGAGGGCCCGTTCGACCTGCTGCTGCAGCTGATCAGCAAGCACAAGCTGGACATCACCGAGATCGCGCTGTCGGTGATCACCGACGACTTCATCGCGCACATCAAGGCGCTCGGGTCGGAGTGGGACCTGGACCAGACGTCGGAGTTCCTGCTGATCGCGGCGACGCTGCTCGACCTGAAGGCGGCCCGGTTGCTGCCGAAGGGCGAGGTCGAGGACTCCGAGGATCTGGCGCTGCTGGAGGCGCGGGACCTGCTGTTCGCTCGGCTGCTGCAGTACCGCGCGTTCAAGCAGATCGCCGCGCTGATGCAGGAGCGGATGGCGGCCGAGTCCAAGCGATTCCCCCGGGCCGTGGCGATGGAAGCGGGGTTCGCGGAGCTGCTGCCCGAGGTGTTGCTGGGGATCGACCCGGCCGGACTCGCGGCGCTGGCGGCTCGTGCGCTGGCGCCGAAGACCGACGTACCGGAAGGTGTGTCGCTGGCGCACCTGCACGCGCCGGCGGTGACGGTGCGCGAGCAGGCTCTGGTGATCGTGGATCGACTGCGGCGTCAGCGCAGTACGACGTTCCGCGCGCTGGTGGCGGATTCGCCGGACACGGTGACGACGGTGTGCCGGTTCCTGGCGTTGCTGGAGCTGTTCCGGGAGGCAGCGGTCACGTTCGACCAGGTGACACCGCTGGGGGAGCTCACCATCCGCTGGACCGGCTCGGACGAGGGCGAGATCGACGTCAGCGACGAATTCGACGAGGTCGCCAAACCCGAGTCCGAGGACGGCGAGGCCCCGGAGGTCTCCGACGAGGTGGACTTCCTCGAACCCGGTGACAACCTGACTGAAGACGACAGCCCCGAGGACACCGCCCAGCCCTCCGAAGGACCCGACGAGACGGTGAACCAGTGACCGAACAACACAGCCCGACCGCCCCGGACACCACGCCCGAGCAGGCCGAGCCCGTCACCACCACCGACACCGCCGAATCCGCCGAATCCGCCGAATCCGCCGAGGACGCGGTCGACACGGCGGAGACCGAGGTCGCAAGCTTCGTCGACTCAGGCGTCGACTCAGGAGTCGACGAAGACGACGAACCGGACACCGCAGAGTCCGCCGACTCCACACCTGCTGACGAAGAGCCCACCGACCACGCAGCACCGGCTGACTCCGCAGCGCCTGCAGGTGAAGAGCCGGCCGCCGACGCCATCACGTCTGACGAGGCGCCAGCCGACGACCTTGCAGTCGAGGATGACGGCGTACCGGCGAATGAGGACCACCTGGCGCCGGGGCAGACGGAGGTGCCGGTCGGGGATGAAGTTGTCATCGATGACGACACGATGCGGCGGGCGCTCGAGGCGATTCTGATGGTGACGGACGAGCCGTTGCCGGTGCTGACGCTGGCTCGGGCGGTCGGGCGGCCGACCGGGGATGTGGCGGCGGCCTTGGTGACGTTGGCCGAGGAGTACACCGAGCAGGGGCGTGGGTTCGACCTGCGTGAGGTGGGTGGCGGCTGGCGCTACTACACGCGCGTGGAGGCGGCGCCGTACGTGGAGAGGTTCGTGCTCGACGGGCAGCAGGCGCGCCTCACCCAGGCCGCGCTGGAGACGCTCGCCGTGGTCGCGTACAAGCAGCCGGTCAGCCGCGCCCGGGTGTCCGCGATCCGTGGAGTGAACGTCGACGGCGTGATGCGTACGCTCATCTCCCGCGGCCTGGTCGAGGAGGCCGGCGCCGACACCGAATCGCAGGCGACGCTCTACCGCACCACGTCGTACTTCCTCGAACGCATGGGCATGCAGTCCCTCGACGACCTCCCCGAACTGGCGCCGTACCTCCCGGACATGGACGACATCGAGGACGAACTCGCCGCCCAGACCATCCCATCGGCAGCGCCTGAGGAAAGTACGCCCACCGAGGAGCCCGCAGACGAAGTGAGCGCCTCCGAGCCGACCGCCGAGACCGAGGACGAGAGCACCGAGGACGAGCCCGGCATCGATGGCGACCTGAGCACCGACGAGCCGGTCGAGCCGGACGTCGAACGCGCCGAGGCGGAGGACGAGAGCGCCGAGGACGAGGCCGGCATCGACGGCGACCTGAGCACTGACGAGCCGGTTGAGCTCGACGTCGAGCACGAGCCGGGCGACCTCGAACCGTCCGAAGAAGTCGAGCCCTCCGACGAGGCTGAGGGTGCGGAACTCACGGCGTTCGGGGATAGTCGGCGCGATGGGTGACCAGGAGGGTATCCGGCTGCAGAAGGCGCTGGCTCAGGCGGGCGTGGCCAGCCGGCGGACTGCCGAGATCCTGATCGAGGAAGGCCGGGTCGAGGTCGACGGCGCGGTGGTGACCGAGTTCGGGATGCGGGTGGATCCCGCCGTCTCGGTGATCCGGGTCGACGGCGAACGCATCCCGCCGACCAGCGCCCACGTGTACCTGGTCCTCAACAAGCCCCGCGGCGTCGTCACCACGATGTCGGATCCGCAAGGCCGCCCGTGCGTCGCCGACTACGTCCAGGACCGCCCCGAGCGGCTGTTCCACATCGGCCGCCTCGACACCGACACCGAGGGCCTGCTGCTGCTCACCAACCACGGCGAGTTCGCGCACCGCCTGACGCACCCGTCGTACGAGGTGTCCAAGACGTACGTCGCCGAAGTCGAGGGCAACGTGAAACCGTCGGTCCTGCGCGCCCTGCTCGACGGTATCGAACTCGACGACGGCCCGGCCCAGGCCGACACCGTCAAGGTGGTCTCCAGCATCCGCGGCCGCACGCTGATCCAGATCAGCCTGCACGAGGGCCGCAACCGCATCGTTCGCCGCATGTTCGACGCCGTCGGCCACCCGGTCAAACGCCTGACCCGCACCGCCATCGGTCCGGTCCGCCGCGGCAACCTCCACACCGGCGACCTCCGCGAACTCGACCACAAAGAGCTAGGCCAACTCCTCGACTTGGTCGACCTCTAGTTCGGTCAGGTCGGGCTCGATGCGGGCTACCGCCGGAAGGTTAGGGACCGCTCGAAGAACGTTCGCACGAGTGTGCGTACGTCGGGGATGCCACATGCGGTCCTGCCGATCAGACCGGCCCGAGCCTCCGGCGTGACCAGGCCGGCGGACTGCAGTTGCGGGGCGAGGGCGGCGTAGTCGGTGAAGACCCAGTGGTTCGCGTCGGGGAGTTCGACCCGCCGGACCGGGTCGCCGTGGGACATCACCGCCGCCCAGGTGTGGTCGAAGCGGGCGTCGCGGAAGCCGTCCGTCCCGGCGAGCAGCAGCGGTCGGGAGGTGCCGTGCTGGGCGATCGGATAGAGCTCGCCGTCCAGCGTGTCCAGGTATCCCTCGAGGTTCGCGGCGGCCCGGATCCGGTGGTCTTCGAGTGACACCGCCGCGGTCGCTCCGCCGGCCGAGTGCCCGTAGATCCCGATCCGCCGAAGGTCGAGGCGTGGGCCGCCCAGCGATCCCAGCCGGTCGAGGACGAACGTCACGTCCGCGAACCGCGTCGTCATCATCTTCCGGGACAGCACCGGATCGATCTGCACCTCGGGCGGCAGCTCGATCGTCCGCAGTCGTCCATCGGGGAACTCGACCTCGCTCGCCTCACCCGGATGGTCGATAAGTATCACCACATAACCATGGCTGGCCAGGTCCTCGGCCAGCGACGTACCGATCGTTCGCGGGTCCGCGCCACCGGGGCTGTACAGCAGGACGGGACGTCGTACCGGGATCGCGGGCGCATCGACGGACGAATGCGTCATCGTGGCCGCCCAGTCGACGCCACTGGTCGGCAGTTCCGGATGCAGGACGCCGGCGTCGAGGCCCTTGAACACCTCGGCCGCGGCCGGCGTGAGCTGGTGAGCAAGCGGATACCCGCGTACGGCGGCCGCCGGGTAGAACATCGTGGTCATCAGCTCACGCGTCGTCGCGCCGTTCCACGGATCGGACCGATCGCGGTCCACCAGATGGCGGGTCGTCGTACCAACCCTCCATCGTCCGGTCGGTGCGGGCAGCCTCAGTGTCAGGTCAGCGCGTCGGGCGTGCGCCGGTACCGACAGAGCGCCGGTCAAGACGGACGATGCGACAGCGGCGGTGAAGGTTCGTCTCCTCATGACGTCGACGCTGGCAGTCGCAACCAGCGCCGTCACTACTGTCGATCCGACCTCCACCCGAAGATCCACCCACCGGTCTGGACCGGCCCCAACACTGTGCTAGATCCAGGGACGGTTGACATCAAAGGGATAACGCCGAGAAACGGCGCGCCTGGGACATGGCCCGGTTGTCGGAGCTGCCACGTACTGTGGGTGTGTGAACCGGCGAATCTTCGGTCTGGAGAACGAGTACGGCGTCACGTGTACCTTTCGCGGTCAGCGCCGACTGACCCCCGACGAGGTGGCGCGGTACCTGTTTCGGCGAGTCGTGTCCTGGGGGCGGAGCAGCAATGTCTTCCTCCGCAATGGGGCACGCCTCTACCTCGACGTGGGCTCCCACCCGGAGTACGCGACCGGTGAGTGCGACTCGGTCACCGACCTGATCGCGCACGACAAGGCCGGTGAGCGGATCCTCGAGGGTCTGCTGGTCGACGCGCAGAAGCGGCTGCACGACGAAGGCATCTTCGGTGACGTCTACCTGTTCAAGAACAACACCGACTCGGCCGGCAACAGCTACGGCTGCCACGAGAACTACCTGGTCAGCCGGCACGGCGACTTCGCCAAGCTGGCCGACGTACTGATCCCGTTCCTGGTCACCCGGCAGCTGATCTGCGGCGCCGGCAAGGTGCTGCAGACGCCGCGCGGTGCGGTGTACTCGGTGTCGCAGCGTGCCGAGCACATCTGGGAAGGCGTGTCGAGCGCGACCACGCGGTCCCGGCCGATCATCAACACCCGGGACGAGCCGCACGCGGACGCCGAGCGGTTCCGCCGGCTGCACGTGATCGTCGGCGACTCGAACATGTCCGAGACCACGATGCTGCTCAAGGTGGCCAGCACCGACCTGGTGCTGCGGATGATCGAGGCCGGCATCGTGATGCGCGACCTGACCCTGGACAACCCGATCCGGGCGATCCGCGAGATCAGCCACGACATGACCGGTCGCCGCGAGGTCCGGCTGGCGAACGGCCGCGAGGCCAGTGCCCTCGACATCCAGGGTGAGTACCTGAGCAAGGCCCGCGACTTCGTCGACCGCCGCGAGCTCGGTACGCCGGCCGTCGAGCGGGCGCTGTCGTTGTGGGAGCGGACGCTGAAGGCGATCGAGTCCGGCGACCTGAGCGGGATCGAGCGCGAGATCGACTGGGTGATCAAGTACCGCCTGATCGAGCGCTACCGGTCGCAGAACAACCTCGGTCTGGCCAGCCCGCGGGTCGCGCAACTCGACCTGGCGTACCACGACATCCACCGGCCGCGCGGCCTGTACTACCTGCTCGAGCGCAAGGGCGCGGTCACCCGCGTGGTCGACGACCTGCGCATCTTCGAGGCCAAGTCGGTGCCGCCACAGACGACCCGGGCGCGGCTGCGTGGCGAGTTCATCAAGCGTGCGCAGGAGCGCCGCCGCGACTTCACCGTCGACTGGGTCCACCTGAAGCTGAACGACCAGGCCCAGCGCACGGTCCTGTGCAAAGACCCGTTCAAATCCCACGACGAACGAGTAGAAAAGCTCATCGCCAGCATGTAGGCGCTGCGCGTCCTGCCCTCCGTCCGCTGTGACCGTACGTGGTGTGACCCAACGGTGACGCAGGTGGACGGTGGTGTAGTTGTGCGCGCAGGCTAGGGTGGGCGGCGTTGTTGCCCCTGAGTCAATCGGCGCGGACCGCGCCGGGATGTTTTGAGGTGCTCGTTCGTGCGCAAGTTGTTGAGTCTGGTCGCGGTCGCGGCGCTCGGTTCCGGGCTGGTCGCCTGCGGCTCCGAGAAGCCGGAGTTCGGTGCCGGCGGGATCAAGGTGACCTCGGAGTTCGGCCAGAAGCCGACCGTCACCCATCGCGAGGGCGAACCGGAGAAGACGCTGGTGACCGAGGTCCTCAAGGAGGGCGACGGGCCGGAGGTCAAGAAGGGTGAGCTGCTCACCGCGAACTACCTCGGCCAGATCTGGCGCGACGGCAAGGTCTTCGACAACTCCTACGACCGGGGCGCGCCGTCGTCGTTCCCGATCGGGATCGGCGGGGTCATCGCCGGTTGGGACGAGGCACTGGTGGGCAAGAAGATCGGCAGCCGGGTGATGCTGTCCATCCCGTCCGACAAGGGCTACAAGGAGAGCGGCAACGAGCAGGCCGGGATCAAGGGTGACGACACGCTGATCTTCGTCGTGGACCTGGTCGGCGCGGCCGCCAACGACACCCCGCTGGACGCGACGCCGGCCACCTCGGCGGCGAGCAAGATCAAGGTCACCGGCGAGCTGAACGCCGAGCCGAAGGTGGCGGTACCAGCCGGGACCAAGGCGCCGGCGAAGCCGGGCAAGCCGATCGTGTTCGCCCTCGGCAAGGGCAAGCCGATCGAGGCAGGCAGTCAGTTGGTCGGCCGGTACGTCGTGTACGACTACACCGGTAAGAAGCAGGCCAGCACCTGGGACGGCCAGCCGGCCGCCAACGGTCAGCCCGCGCAGCCGGGTGCTCCGACCGACCAGCTCCAGGTAGGCCCCGGCCCGAACGGCCAGGCCGGCGCACTGGACGGGCTGGCAGGCATCCCGATCGGCAGCCGCGTTCTGGTCGAGCTCCCGCCGTCGAAGGACGCCAAGGGCAAGGCCATCAGCGCCTTCGCGGTCATCGACATCCTCAACGCTTTCCCGGCCCCCAAGCAGCAGGGCCAGTAAGCCCAAACGCATAACCCGAGGGCCGGTCTCCCAAGCGGAGGCCGGCCCTCGGGCTGTTCACCGGCGGAACCAGCGGTTGGTGTCTGGGTGGAAGCTCAGGATCAGCGCCGCGAGCAGGGCACTCAGGTGGATGGTGCGGAGGGCGGCTGACATGAGGAACGAGGCGGACCAGTCGAGGTGCGTCAGGTCGTTCTGCGCCAGCCACGTGACGGGCTCGTAGACAAGCGACACGAGCCCCACTGTGCCCAACAAACCGGCCAGCAGATAGCGGGACCACGGCACGCCCCGGCGGAAGTACCGGTCGATGGTGACGAACAAGCCGCCGTACACCAGCGTGCGGACGGCAAGCTGCGCCGCCAGAGCAGACATGGAGATCCCGTCGCCGACCGCGACGATCGCGCCGGCAACGGACTCCGCGACACCCGCACCAACGGCGAGCAACCACATCCAGGTGGCCCAGGGAGCTGTCAGCGGTGTCTGAGGAGGAGCAACGATTGCCATGCTTCCAGCGTCGCCGCGAAAGCCGGGTGAATCAGGAGTACTGAGACCCCACCCTCGGTGGTGGTACGTCCACCAGGCCGGCGGCGTGGCGACCGGCGGCTGCGGCGGCTTCGAAGTAGGCGCGGTCGCCGTCGAGGTCACGCCCCATCGTCGACAGCTTCACGGGTGCTGCCCGCATAGCGTCGTACAGGCCGTCGACACCGACCCGTACGACGCGATGCCGCCCCTTCAGCGGTTCAGCGGCGTCTCGGACCGCATCGCCGAACTCACCCGGCAAGTCCGGTACGACGACATCGGCAGGCTGGAGTGCCACGCGGCCGTACGCAGTGAGGCTGTGGTGCGAGATACCCCGGTGCCGCGGTCGTGGGTCGGCCTCTGAGATCCGCAGCGACGCCACAGCCCGTCCACCCAGCGTGCCAACCGCGTTGACCGCCTCACCCGACTGCACCCCGGAGAACCCCCAGCGAGTCCCAGTGCCGAGGTTGCCCGGCCCCTGCGTCAGTACGACGAGCTCCGCCGTCAGCACGTGCACAGCAGTCAGCAGCCCGGTGTGAACCGTGACAGCCTCCCGATCGCCGCCGTACGCCTGTCCAACGGTCACAGACCCGCTCAGCCACCCACTGTCCCGCAGGGCAGCCACAGTCCGCGAGAACGCCAGCGGGAGCGCCCCACCATCAGTCATCACGTACACGACCCGAGTGGTCGGCCGAGCCTCGTACACACCAGCCAGCACGGCGGGCAGCGCCGAGTGCAGGTCCGCCACGACGACCGGCGTACCGAAGAGGTCGTCCGCATCACGCAGTACGTCGTGGTCCGGTGAGTCCTGCTCGTCCGCACCCAGCACCATCGTCTGCAACGGCGTGTAGCGAGCCTTGACCAGGTGACCGTGCTCTGGTGGGTCTGCAGGCAGCCGATCCGGTACGGCGACCACCAGCGCGTACCCACCCGTCCCCAGGCCTTTGTCGAGCGCCCCGACGTTCAGCAGCACCCTGTCGCCGGCGACCGGCGTACCGACCAGGTCTGGGTAGGCCAGAGCGCGCACAGTCTGCGCACCAACCATCACAGTCAGTTCAATTGCGCCGGTCCAGCTCCGCCCGACCTCACGCACCACACCGTCGCGCCACCGAATCACACGGTGACTCTAGTGCCACCGGCGCGCGTCGAACCCGTGTTCGAAGATTTCGGTGCGTGTGGGCGGGTTTTGACGCTCTGAGGCCGTAAGGTGGTCGGGTGTCGGCGCGGAAGAGTGAGCGACTGCTCAACGTGGTCATCTGCCTCCTGGTCGCGCGCACCTATGTGACCAAGGAACGCATCCGCGAGGTGGTCGACGGGTACGCGGGCCAGACCGACGATGCCTTCGAGAAGATGTTCGAGCGGGACAAGGACGAGCTGCGCGATCTCGGCATCCCGATCGAGATGGGCACCATCGACAAGTTCTTCTCCGACGAGGTCGGCTACCGGATCCGCCGGGACGTGTTCGAGCTCCCCGAGGTCCACCTGGAGCCGGACGAGGCCGCCGTACTGGGTGTCGCCGCCCGGGTCTGGCAGCACGCCAGCCTGGCCGAGGCGACCACGTCGGCCGTGCTCAAGCTGAAGGCGGCCGGGATCCAGACCGACCAGTCCGCACTGAGCGCGATCGAGCCGCACGTCGGCGCGTCCGAGCCGGCGTTCGACCCACTGTGGTCGGCCGTGGTCAGCCGGACCGCCGTCCGGTTCCAGCACCTCCGCAGCGGCGCATCGGAGCCGACCACGCGGACCCTCGAGCCCTGGGGAATCGTCTCCTGGCACGGTCGCTGGTACGTCGTCGGCCGTGACCGGGACCGTCAGGCCACCCGGATGTTCCGGATGTCCCGCATCGGCGGGGACGTGAAGACGGTCGGCGAGCCGGGCGCGTTCACCGTCCCGGAGGGCACCGACCTGCGCTCACTCGTCTCCGAGCTGGGCCCGCCGCGGCCGACGTCCGAGGCGAAGGTCCGGGCCCGCACCGGCTCGTGTGTCAGCCTCCGCCGCCGGGCCAACGCGATCGAGCCGTACGAGGAGGGCTGGGACCTCCTGCACGTCCCGTACGCCGACTCAGGTGTCCTGGCGGAGGAGATCGCGTCCTACGGCCCGGACGCGGTGGTCGAAGGCCCAGGCGACGTCCTGGACGGCGTTCTCTGGCGGCTGCGGACGGTGGCGGGGCTGCCAGCGTGAACGAGCGGAGCGAGTTCACCATCAAGCACAGCGAGTCTTGCTCATGCGCGCCCGCAGCGAAGCGAGGACGTGCATGAGTAATGCTCGTGATCAGGTGCAGCGACTGCTTGCCCTGGTGCCTTATCTGCGGGAGAACGACGGTGCCCGCGTGGACGACGTCGCGGCGGAGTTCGGCGTCCGGCCGAAGCAGATCATCGCCGACCTGAAGGTGCTGTGGTTCTGCGGGCTGCCCGGTGCGCAGATGGGCGATCTGATCGAGATCGACATCGAGGCTGCCGAGGGCGAAGGCGTCATCCACATCAACAACGCCGACTACCTGGCTCGCCCGCTGCGGCTGGCCGCGGACGAGGCGCTGGCCCTGCTGACCGCACTCCGGACCCTGCGCGAGGTGACCGCCGGGCCCGACCGGGACGCGGTCGACCGGGCGATCGGGAAGCTCGAGCGCGCCGCGGGGGAGGCCGCAGCCGCAAGCGAGGGCGCGGCGGCCCACGTCCACGTCGAGCCGGCCGCACCGGAGATCGCCGAGACAGTCAACCGGGCCCTGGCCGGGAAGCGACGCCTGCACCTCACGTACGACGTCCCGTCACGCGACGAGACCACCGAGCGCGACGTGGACCCGATGCGTCTGGTCGTCTCGGAAGGCCGCACCTACCTGGAAGCCTGGTGCCGGCTGGCCGAGGACGTCCGCCTGTTCCGCCTGGACCGCATCGCCGCCGTCAAGCTCCTCGACCTGCCCAGTGAGCCTCCGCCGGAGGCGACTCCGCGCGACCTGTCGAACGGCATGTTTCAGCCGTCCGAGCGTGACCTGCTCGCCACCATCCGGCTGGCTCCGCCGGCCCGCTGGGTCGCCGAGTACTACCCGAACGAGTCGGTCGAAGAAGGCCCGGAGAACTCCCTCATCGTCAAGCTCCGGGTCGCCGACACCGGCTGGCTCCAGCGCCTCGTCCTCCGCCTCGGCGGCGCGGCCACAGTCCTCGACCCACCCGACCTCACCACCCAAATCGCAGCCACAGCCCGCGAAGCCCTATCGGCATACGACGACCAGGCCTAACCCCCTCCCCACCCCGCCCCCTGCGCCATTTGCGGGGATAACCCCTCAAATGGCCCCTTCTCCGTTCGGATTACGACCGGAGAAGGGGCAACTTCAGGGGTTATCCGCTGAAATTGCGGTGGCCGCGGCGGCACCGCGGGTGGGGCGGGTCAGGCCTGGCTGAGGTGTTTTTCCAAGGGGACGCGGAAGCGGGGGGTTACGCGGACGCCGGCCATCCAGGCGGTCCAGCGGGCGGCTTCGGCTTCGACCAGGTCGACGGTCTCGCGGCCGACGTCCTCCAGGAGCTGGAAGCGGACCTCACCGGACTCGGGCTGGCCCCAGCCGCCGATGATCCGGCCGTCGGCCCAGACGGTCGGTCCCACGTTCCCGGTGTTGTCGAAGAGCTTCGCCTTGTGCTCGCCGAGGTACCAGTCCCGCTCCTTCCAGCCCATCGGCGTCGGGTCCAGCGCGGGCAGGAACGCCACCCATGGCTCCACCGGAACCTCAGGCGCCTCGTCGGCCGGCAGCACGTAGCCCACCTGACCGTCCAGGTCCACCGCGACCGCCTCGACCGCCGTCAGAGCCTTCTTGGTCTGTCCGGCCGTCCACCCGGCCCACCACTGCAGGTCGGCCGCCGTACCCGGCCCGAAGGACGACAGCCAGGCGCGAGCCAGTGTCACCCGTGCCTCCTCGGCCGCGAGCTTGTCGCCCAGGCCTCCCGGCAGCCAGTCCTCCGCCGGTGACCACTGGTGCTGGCTGCTCAGCCACGTCCCCAACGGGCGTCCGCGCACGATCCGGCCCTCGGCCGACAGCTGGAACAGCACCCGGCTCGTGATGTACGGCTGTGCGGTGTAGGCCTTCCCCTCCGCCATGCTGAGCCGGCTCCGCAGCCGCGGCTCATCCGCGGCCAGCTCCTGAGCCGTCGCGGACCCGCGCAGGGTCAGTGCCGTAGCGGTCGACTCCTCGACCGCCCGCAACCAGGTCCCGGAGGCGTCCGCGTCCGGAGCGATCCCAGCCTCGGTCAGATGCTTGACCAGCAGTTTCCGCTGCTTGATGGCGATGTCGTCGGTGCACGCCGCCTGGATGACCGGCGCGAACTGAGTCGGTACGACGAACACGGTCCGCCGCATGCCGAGCATCCGGATCAGCGTGCGGTCGTCGTACAGAGCACGCTCCGTGCCGGCCACCTCACTGCCAGGCACCCGGGCAGCGACGGACAGGTGGACGGTGGCCGGGTCGGTGCCGTGCAGGGCGACCACGGACGCGGCCGCCTCGACCGGGTCCGCCGCCTGGACGGCCGGCCCGAGCCGATGTCGTCGGCCGATCCGTGTCCGCCGCTCCTCGACCCCGATCCGCAACATCCGCCGCCCCCTCGCCGTACCGAAAGTTTCCGTTCTCCCGCGCTCGCGGAAGCAGTCTGCCGGTTGAGCGGCCGACCGGCAGCTCTTAAGCCGTGACTGACCCGCGTCGCGCTGGCGACACCCGGTTTTACCATCACGTTCCGACACCGTTGTCGACCGAGACGCCACGCGGGGCGTGGGCGATCACCGGGAACCGGCTAGGCTCCTGGGTATGTACTGGTTCCTGCTCTTCCTCGGAGTGATGGCGGTGTGGCTACTCGTCCTCGCCCTGCTCGCGAGGAGGGTGTGGGGCCAGGGCAAGGCGCTGACGCGTGAGTTGGCCGCCGCCCAGTCCAAGCTGGATGCCGCGATGTCCACGGCCGGGTCTGGACAGACCCGCGAGGATGAGCGCGCTCCGGCGTAGTATTCGGCCCAGTTCTCACGCTTGAGCCACGAGTAAGAAGTTTTGTGAAAGGGAGATCGACATGGCACCGCTCATCGGCATGCCCCAGGGCGCGGAGTGGCTCATCATTCTCGCCATCGTCGTGTTGCTGTTCGGATCGGCCAAGCTGCCGGCTCTGGTGAAGCAGCTCGGCAAGTCGAAGAAGATCTGGGAGGAAGAGGTCGGCCCGAAGAAGAAGGACGCGGAGCTGACCGAGGGCACCAACGAGCCCGCCCAGGCACCGACGCAGCAGGCGGCGCCCCAGGCGCAGCCGCAGGCCGCGCAGCAGCCGAACCAGGTGAACGGCCAGGCGCCGGGCGACGGCCTGCCGCCGACCCACACGGCCAACTGACCCGAACACCACTCCGGTGTCATTGGTGAAGATCGGACGGCGTAAGGAACCGAAGGAACGCCGCCCGCAGGACGACGAGGGTCGGATGACCCTGCGCGAGCACATCATCGAGCTGCGCAACCGGCTGCTGAAGAGTGTGCTCGCGATCGTTCTCGGCGCGATCCTCGGCTGGATCTTCTACAACCAGGCCCTGGAGTTCCTCAAGGACCCGTTCCAGACCAGCGTCGCGGAGCTGGCCAAGGAGAAGGACCTCAACGCGAGCCTCACCTTCACCGGTGTCGGTGACCCGCTGACCTTCCGGATCAAGATCTCCGCCCTGTGCGGACTGGTCCTGTCCGCGCCGGTCTGGCTGTACCAGCTCTGGGCCTTCATCGCGCCCGGCCTGCACCGCAACGAGCGCAAGTGGGCGATGGTGTTCTCGGGGATCGCGACCCCGCTGTTCCTCGGTGGTATGGCGGTCGCCTACTGGACCCTGCCGAAGGGCATCGAGATCCTGATCGGGTTCACCCCGCTCGAGGTCGACAACCTGATCACGCTCCCGTTGTACCTGGACTTCGTGATCCGGACGATGCTCGTCTTCGGCGTCGCGTTCCTGATACCGCTGGTGGTCGTGCTGCTGAACATCGTCGGCATCGTCCCCGGCGCCGCGCTGGGCAAGTTCCGGCCGTACATCATCCTGGTCATCTTCGTCTTCGCCGCAGTCGCGACGCCGTCCGGTGACCCGTTCACGATGTGCCTGCTCGCGATCCCGATGTGCCTGCTGTTCTTCATCGCCGAGGCCGTTGCCCGGCTGAACGACCGGCGGCGCGCACGCCGCACCGAAGAACTACTGGCCGACTAATGAGCAGACGCATCGCGCTGGTGGTGAATCCGACCTCCGGCAAGGGCCTTGGTGCCCGCGTGGCTCCGGTCGTCCGCGGCCGGCTGGAGGCCGCCGGACTCACGGTCGACGAGTACACGACCACCTGCGCCGAGGATGTCGGCCGGATCTCCGCGGACGTGATCGCCTCCGGCGCCGACGCGGTCGCACTGATCGGCGGCGACGGCACCGTCCATCTCGGCGCCCAGGTGCTGGCCAAGTCGGGGATGCCGTTCGGCGTGATCCCGGCCGGCACCGGCAACGACTTCGCCCGCGGTGTCGGCCTGCCGCTGAAGGACCCGGCCAAGGCGGCCGACCTGATCGTGGCCGGCCACACCCGGACCGTCGACCTCGCGGTGGCGAAGGACGAATACATCACCACCGTCGTGGCCGGCGGCTTCGATTCCCTGGTGAACAAGCGCGCCAACGCGATGAGCTGGCCCAGGGGCAACTCCCGCTACACGGTCGCCACCCTGGCCGAGCTGCGCACCTTCAAGCCGCTCGAGTACGTCGTGACCGTCGACGGTGAGGTGATCGAGACCAAGGCCATGCTGGTCGCGGTCGGCACCGGGCCGACGTACGGCGGGGGACTGCAGATCTGCGCCGGCGCCCTGATCGACGACGGACTGCTCGACGTCACCATCATCCAGCCGGTGTCACGGTTCACCCTGCTGCAGATGTTCCCCAAGCTGTCCAAGGGCACCCACGTCGGCCACCCGATGCTGCGCACCCTGCGCGGCCGCTCGGTCCGGATCGAGTCGCCCGGCATCACGGCGTACGCCGACGGCGAGGTCCTCGGCGAGCTCCCGGTCGACATCACCATCGCGCCAGGCGCCCTGACCGTCTACTGCTGAGACAGAACCTTCATGCAACGAGGTCTGTCGAGCATGAGTCCGATCTGATAGGAAAGCTTCCTAACAGTTCATCCTCGGACGCCCCTCGGAGGAGCTCATGCCGAACCGCCCCACCCGCCGGACCACCCTCCTGCTCGGACTGACCCTGGCTGCCGCCCCGGCGACTGCCCTCGCCGCGCCGTACGAGCCGCGCGCCGCCGGCCCGCAGGCGGTCGGCCTCGACGATCCGGTGAAGAAAGAGATCGCGATGAAGTTGGTCTCCAGCGCGGAGAACTCGTCGCTGGACTGGAAGGCGCAGTACAAGTACATCGAGGACATCGACGACGGCCGCGGCTACACCGCCGGCATCATCGGGTTCTGCTCGGGCACCGGCGACATGCTCGAACTGGTCGAGCTGTACGCCGACCGCAAGCCGGGCAACGTGCTGGCGAAGTACCTGCCCGCCCTGCGTCGCGTGAACGGCAGCGACTCGCACGACGGCCTGGACCCGAACTACACCAGGGGCTGGAAGTCCGCCGCGAACGACAGCGCCTTCAAGACGTGCCAGAACGACGAGCGCGACCGTGTCTACTTCAACCCGTCCGTCACCCAAGGGAAGTCGGACGGCCTCCGCACCCTCGGTCAGTTCTGCTACTACGACGCCATCGTCATGCACGGCGACGGCACCGACTCCACCAGCTTCCGCAACATTCGCAAGCGCGCCCTGCAGAAGGCCAAGCCGCCGGCGCAGGGTGGCAACGAGACGACCTACCTCAACGCCTTCCTCGACGCGCGGGTGTGGGCGATGAAGCAGGAGGAGGCGCACAGCGACACCAGCCGGGTCGACACCGCCCAGCGCGTCTTCCTCCGCAACGGCAACCTCGACCTGAACACGCCGCTGGACTGGAAGGTCTACGGCGACAGCTTCCACATCGGCTAGGAGCGGTTCGCCAGGCCATCACAATCGCCCGACGCGCCCCCGTCTCAGCGCGAGCCAGGGGTGTGGAGCGCGAATGTGATGGCCTGGGTGTCCGCGGCTCAGCGCGACTCCACCCGGTCCGTCCGGGGATCGACCTCTGCCCGCTGGCGGAGCATCGAGAGCATCGTGGCGAGCTCTTCCAGGGAGCGTTCCGGGAGCACCGAGCCGACCCAGGTCTGGAGTTCGGCCTCGACCGTCGGCGCGGCTTCGGCCAGGATGCGTTCGCCTTCCAGCGTGAGCGTGACCAGCGACGAGCGGCGGTCGTGCGGATTCGCCGTACGGCGGCAGCGGCCGGCCGCCTCGAGTCGGTCGACGGCCTTGCTGGTCGCGCCGACGGTGATGGCCATCTGGTGAGCCAGGTCGTAGACCCTCGCTGAATCGCGGGTCGCGATGTAGCGCATGAACTCGAACTGGCCCAGTGGAAGATCGTGCTCGGCCTTGAGCCTGGCGTCGAGCACGTTGTAGAGCCGCGTCTCCAGCCGGACCAGATCGGTGAACAATGATGTGAGATCAGTCACAGGCCGACTCCAGGATTCCCCGGAATTAGATTCCCCGGAATGTAGTTATCAGGAACTGTATTCCTCGGAATCTATCATCCACAGGAGAGCGACGATGACCCAGGAACAACGCGCCGCGGCGCGATCCATGATCTCCAAAGGCGACCTCGGCCGGACACCGGACCAGCAGCGTGACGACTTCAACGTGCTGTTCGCAGATCTCCCGCTCGGTGACGACGTCACCCTCAGCCCTCGCACGCTGGGAGGTGTTCCGGCGCTGGACGTCCAGGTCGAGGGTGCGGACGGCGACGCGGTGATCCTCTATCTGCACGGCGGCGGCTACGTCATCGGCTCGGCGCGGACCGGGGCCAACCTCGCGGCCCCGCTGTCGCGTCGTACCGGCCTGCCGGCGGTGTCGCTGGACTACCGCCTGGCGCCCGAGAACCCGTTCCCGGCCGCGGTCGATGACGCGTTGGCGGCGTACAAGGATCTGCTCGGCAGCGGCCGTCAGATCGTGATTGCGGGCGACTCCGCGGGTGGTGGGCTGGCGCTCGCGACCATGCTGGCCGCGCGGCGGGACGGCCTGCCGTTGCCGGCTGCCGCCGCGATCTTCTCGCCCTGGACCGACCTGACCCTGTCCGGCGCCAGCCTCAACGATCGAGGCGATTTCGACCCGCTGTTCAGCCGCGAGCACATCGCCGCGTACGCCGAGCACTATCTCGCCGGCCACGATCCGCGTGACGAGCTCACCAGCCCGCTCCTGGCCGACCTGACCGGCCTGCCGCCGCTGCTCATCCAGGTCGGCTCAGCCGAGGTTCTGCTCGACGATTCGCTCCAGTTGGCAGTCCGCGCCGCGGAGCAGGAGGTCGACGTCAGCCTGGACGTCGTAGCGGGCGCTCCGCATGTCTACCAGCTCATGGTCGGCGTGATGGATGAGGCTGACGAGGCGCTCGACCGCGCCGCCCGGTTCCTGGCCCTGCAGGTGGCTGGGGGTGGCGTCGCATAGATTGGGGCCATGAGTACCCCGTCCGAGAAATATGCCGTATTCCGCTCGGACCAAGAGCATCCCGCGGTGAAGGAGTTCAGAGGGCTCTACGACTTCGAGCTGGACGAGTTCCAGCTGCGCGCCTGTGCCGCCCTCGAGGACGGGCATCAGGTGCTGGTGGCGGCGCCGACCGGCTCCGGGAAGACGCTGGTCGGCGAGTTCGCCGTCCACCTCGCCCTGCAGCGCGGGCAGAAGTGCTTCTACACCACCCCGATCAAGGCGCTGAGCAACCAGAAGTACGCCGACCTGGTCAGCCGCTACGGCAGCGACAAGGTCGGCCTGCTCACCGGCGACAACTCGATCAACTCCGAGGCCCCGATCATCGTCATGACGACCGAGGTGCTGCGGAACATGCTGTACGCCGCGTCGAACACACTGCTCGGCCTGTCGTACGTCGTGATGGACGAAGTGCACTACCTGGCCGACCGGGCTCGTGGCGCGGTGTGGGAAGAGGTGCTCATCCACCTACCCGACTCCGTCTCGGTGGTGTCGTTGTCGGCGACCGTCAGCAACGCCGAGGAGTTCGGCGATTGGCTGGAGACGGTCCGTGGCAACACCGTCGTCGTCCTGGAGGAGAAGCGGCCGGTGCCGCTGTTCCAGCACGTGATGGTGGGCAAGCGGCTGCACGACCTGTTCGCCGGTGAAGCGCCGACCGCCCGGGTCGGCGCTCCCGCGAAGAACAAGTCCGGCAACCCGGCCAAGGCAGGGCAGCCCGATCTGAAGGATCTGGTCAATCCTCAGCTGGTCAAGATCGCCCGCGACGACAGCCGGATCTTCCGCGACGACTCGCGCAAACCACGCCGGCGTCGCGACCTGCCGAAGAGCCGCCCGTCCCGAAGCCACTTCACGCCGTACCGGTCCGACGTGGTCGAGGAGCTGGATGCCGGCGCGCTGTTGCCGGCGATCTACTTCATCTTCTCGCGCAAGGGCTGCGAAGACGCGATGATGCAGTGCCTGCGCTCCGGCCTGAAGCTCACCAAGCCGCACGAGCGGGACGAGATCAAGCGAGTGCTGGCGGAGCGGACCGCCGACCTGCCGGACGAGGACCTCGGCGTGCTCGGGTACCACGACTTCGCCGAGGCGCTCAGCCGCGGGATCGCGGCCCACCACGCCGGCCTGCTGTCGGCCTTCAAGGAGGTCGTCGAGGAGCTGTTCGCCCGCGGCCTGATCAAGGTCGTGTTCGCCACCGAGACGCTTGCCCTGGGCATCAACATGCCGGCGCGCACCGTCGTACTGGAGAAGTTGAGCAAGTGGAACGGCGAGGCGCACGTCGACATCACGCCGGGGGAGTACACCCAGCTCACCGGCCGGGCCGGGCGGCGTGGCATCGACGTCGAGGGTCACGCGGTCGTGCTGTGGCAGCCGGGATTCGACCCACGTGCGGTGGCCGGGCTCGCGTCGACCCGTACGTATCCGCTGCGTTCGTCGTTCTCCCCGTCGTACAACATGGCCGTCAACCTGGTCCGTCAGGTCGGAAGGAGCCGGGCGCGCGACATGCTGGAGTTGTCGTTCGCGCAGTTCCAGTCCGACCAGGCTGTCGTCGGGCTGGCGCGACAGGTGCACCGCAACACCGAGGCGCTCGAGGGGTACAAGGAGTCGATCGACTGCCACCTCGGCGACTTCCTCGAGTACGCCGACCTGCGCCGGAAGATCGGTGAGCGCGAGGCGTCCGGCTCCAAGCGTCGCAAGCTGGACCGCCGGGTCGAGGCGCAGGAGTCGATCGAGAAGCTGCGGATCGGCGACATCATCCGGATCCCGGCCGGCCGGAGCGCGGGCTGGGCGCTGGTACTCGATCCGGGCATGCGTTCGGAACGCGAGGGTCCGCGGCCGACCGTGCTGACGCTGGACCGCCAGGTCCGCAAGCTGTCGATGATCGACTTCCCGACCCCGGTCGAGGCGATCGGGACGCTGCGGGTGCCGAAGAAGTTCAACCCGCGCAACCCGCAGCAGCGGCGTGAGCTGGCCCAGGTACTGCGGAATCGCAGCGACATGCTCGGCGAGGACGGCCCGCCGTCACGGTCCCGCGGCCGCGATATCGTCACGCACGCGGACGACCCGGAGCTGCAGGAGATGCGGGCGCAGTTGCGCGCTCACCCGTGCCACGGTTGCTCGGATCGCGAGGACCACGCGCGCTGGGCGGAGCGGTACTTCCGGCTCGACCGGGAGAACCGCGAGGTACAGCGGAAGATCGAGCAGCGGACGAACACCATCGCCCGCCAGTTCGACCGGGTCTGCCAGGTGCTGGACGCGCTGCACTACCTGGACGGCGACAAGACGACCGAGGCCGGAGACCGGCTGTCGCGGATCTACACCGAGCTCGATCTGGTGGCCGCGGAGTGCCTGCGGCAGGGCGTGTTCGACGACCTGACCGTTCCGGAGCTGGCCGCGTGCCTGGCCGCATTGGTCTATGAGTCGCGGTCGAAGGACGAGCCGACGTCACCGCGGTTGCCGCGGGGCGACGTACGGCAGGCACTGGAGCGGATGGGGGCGATCTGGCGGGATCTGTCCGCGCTGGAACGCGACATGCGGGTGGACTTCCTGCGCTCGATGGATCTCGGGTTCTGCTGGCCCGCGTTCCGCTGGTCTTCGGGCGCTTCGCTGGCTGAGGTGTTGTACGAGTCCGACCTGGCCGCCGGTGACTTCGTCCGCTGGGTCAAGCAGCTCATCGACCTCACCGAGCAGGTCGCCGACGCCGCCGGTGACACGCCGCTGCGCCGTACCGCCCGCTCTGTCGTCGACGAGATCCGTCGCGGTGTCATCTCGTACGCGTCGATGATCGACTAGACCTCTGCGGTGAGAGACTGCCTCCCGCGGTACCCCCTGCCCTGAACACCTGAAGGAGAACACGTCCGTGGAGCTGACGCGCCGGAACCTCGGCAAGCTTGCAGTCGCAACCGGGGCGGTCGCCGCCGTCGGCACCGGAGTAGGAACGAGCCTGAGCCGTTCCGCCGATGCCGCTGCGACCTGGAAGACCACCGGCACCACAGTCTCGGCCTTGGCTGGTTTCGACAACCAGATGAAGACCTTCATGCAGGCTCGCGGCATCACCGGCGGGCAGCTCGCGGTCACCTACAAGGGCCGGCTGGTGCTTGCCCGGGGCTACAGTACGTCGACCACGCTGGACGTCCAGCCGACCTCGCTGTTCCGCGTTGCGAGTGTGTCGAAGACGGTCACGGCGGCCGCGATCATGAAGCTCGTGCAGGACGGCAAGCTGAGCCTGTCCACGCCGGTCGGCAACATCATCGCCATCACGCCGCCGGCCGGTCAGACCAGGGACACCCGCTGGTCCGCCGTCACCATCAAGCGGCTGCTGCAGCACCTCGGTGGCTTCGACCGCGACGTCTCGGGCGACCCGAACTTCAAGGACGCCGTCATCTCGAAGGCGCTCGGCGTCCCGATGGAGCTCCAGCACGCCGACGAGATCAAGTACATGGCCGGGCAGAAGCTCGACTTCGCTCCGGGCAGCAAGTACGCCTACTCCAACTTCGGGTACGTGCTGGCCGGCCGGGTGATCGAGAAGGTCAGCGGCCTGAGCTACCAGACCTATGTGCAGCAGAAGTTGCTGACCCCGTTGAAGATCACGCGGATGGCGCTCGGCTGGAGTATCGCCAAGCACACCGGTGAGATGCCCTACGAGTCGCAGTACACCGGGCGCACCGTGCTGGACAACTCCGGCACCACCGTCAAGGCGCCGTACGGATCGTTCAGCATGCGCATCCAGGACGCCAACGGCGGCTGGATCGCCAGCGCGCCGGATCTGGTCAAGTGGGCGAAGATGTTCGACGCGGGATCCAGCGTGCTGAACACCACCTCGCTGAGCGCCGTCTGGGCGAAGCCCGAGACCGGCATCAGCAACGGCTCGTACTACGGTCTCGGCTGGAGCGTGCGACCGACCACGGGCGGCACCGGCCGCAACACCTGGCACACCGGCAGCTTGCCGGGGACGTACTCGATCCTGGTCCGGACGTACTCCGGGATGAGCTGGGCCGCGCTGTTCAACCGGCGCGACGACGCCAGCGGCAAGTCGTACGGCGACATCGACGCGGCGCTGTGGACCGCGGCCAACGGCGTGACGTCGTGGCCGACCCACGACTACTTCTCGAAGTACTTCAGCTGATATGGACTGAGTTTCTGTCAAGGGGCAGGGTGAGGCGCCCGTCGCGGTTGTTCCGGGGCGGGCGCCTCGTGGCGTCGTCGGCTGGTTGGTGGTGAGCGTGTCGTTGGCGACGCGCGGTCAGACTGATATGCGCTGTGAGTCTTGGGGTAGCTGGTCTGGGACTGGCTGGCAGGGTTAGCGG
>NZ_SLWN01000030.1 GCF_004342025.1 Kribbella steppae
TCCTTGGACGCCGCCGTCCTCGCCGCCCGGATCGAGTCGACCTTCAGCCTGCTGGCCTCGTCGTAGTCTGACCCCGACCGGCCCCTCGTCCGGCCCATGGGTCCGAGGTGCACGTCGTAACCATGAACCGTGGTGGGAACGGCGGCCCTCTGGGGTCGTTCAACGGAAGCAACGTGTGCAGCTGGGCCGAGCATGCCTACCGGCACAATCCCGGCCGGGAGGGTTACCCGGCGTTGACCCCGGCCGCGATCGGTGCGGCCCGCCTGCTGGAGTGCCGCTCCGCCATCGGGGCTATGGCCACCGTCACCCCAACGGCCGGGTACACGGCCGGCGCCCTGTATCACCACGAGGGCGGGCTGCTGGATGCGTTTGGAACCAGCCCGACCGGGGTGGACGAGGTCAAGGCCATCATCGCCGGTTTCGCCGCCAGCCACCCGAACTCGTTCCACCACACGATGTCCTATACCGACGACCACCCAGACCACGCTGCCTGCGGTGAGGGCCTGAGGCATCTGAAGCTCGAGAATCCGAGCCTGGTGAACTCGCGGTTCTTCGTGTCTCGGCTGTACTGGGGTCCGACTCCGCCGCGACCGGCCGATGTGGCCGCGGCGCCTGGACTCGCGTGGTTCAAGGCCGGTCCCCGTAAGGCCGAATTCGACTCAGTGCTGCGGAACCGGGTGGTGAAGGCCTTCAGTGCATGGAGCCCGGCGGCCGGGTCGTACGCGATCGGATATCACCAGGTGGCCGGCCAGTTCAGCAACAACTTCGGGCCCTCGGCATCGATCGACAATCTCTGGCACGCCTGAGGTCTCGGAGGCGGCAACGAACCATGCCACTGCATGTCACGCCGTGGTAGAGCATGTGGTCGCCGGCGGGCGACTTGGCCAGGCCCCGGACCTACTTGGGCAGCTTGGCGTGATGCGCGGACCAGAAGCCGCCGTTCCCACTGGCGAGCTGCTGGTGCGGCGGGATGGTGTAGATCCGGATCCGGTTGTCCAGGAAGTCGGAGATCGCCAAGACGCCGCCGTCCTCACTGACGTCGAGGCCGGTGGTCTGGTTGCCGGCCACGATCGCGTCCAGCGGGCGCCCGGTCATGGCGTCCAGTACGACCACCGAGCCCCATTCGGGGCCTGGGATGTAGTAGCTCTTCGGATTGTTCCGCCCACGGCAGGACACGAACAGCACACTGCCGTCCGGACTGAGGTCGATGGTGTTGGGATGATCGTCGACGATTGCCAGTCGCCGCGCCTTGCCGGACGCCAGGTCCACGACGTATACCGAGGCGGTGCCCATGTCGCTGGCGTAAAGCTGTCGTCCGTCGCCGACCAGGTGCCGCATGGCACCACCCGTGCGGAGCAGAATTTTCTGCTTCCCGCTGCGAAGGTCGATGCTCGCGAGCTCCCCGTTTTCGTAGCCCGCCACGTAGAGGGTCCGGCCGTGTGGCGCCGGGTAGAGACCGCGGGGGGTGTGCACGGTGGGGATGACTTTGCGAACCCGCCACGACGGTAGGTCGATCACCGAGATGTCATGGCTGGTCCAGTTCGCCGCATACAACGTGCGTTCGTCCGGCGACAGCGCCAGCACCTTCGTCCATACACCTTTGACATCCACGCTGCGCCGTACTCTGCGCGAGGCGACGCCCAGCTGCCATACAGTGCCGGTCTCCATCTGCGACGCATATGCGGTCTTGCCGTCACGGGTGAAGATCACCTCGACTGCGCCGCCGTGAGGCCGAGCCGGATGCCGGCCAGCTTGGCGCCGGATACGGCGTTGTGGACGGCAACGCCATCGCCACCGAGCAACGTCACCCAGAGCTCCTTGCCGTCAGGGGTGAAGGCCACCTGCTTGGGAGCCCGCCCGGTGGCGTAGCGGTTGACGGACCGGACCACCTGGCCGGCCGGGTCCTTGAACCGCGTATTGGGCGGAATCCTTCGAGTCGTTGGCGGTTGCGTGGCGCTCGGTGCCGTCGTACCGGCCGATGCCGGCGGTGCGGAGGTCGGGACCCTGCTCGCGGGAACGGTGGACCCTGGCGCCGACGATGGGCCCGAGGCAGTATCTGAGCACCCCGCCGCGGTCAGCGCCGCGGCTGAGAGAAGCAGCGCGGAGATCCCGCGTAGCCTGCACATTCAGTCAGCGTAGACGCGGTTGGCAATGGCTGGTGAGCGCGACACGTGGGGCCACGTCACGTACGCAGCATGCACGCGACGCCGACGCAGCGTGGGATGGCTGATCAGCCCCTGCCTGTCAAGTTGGCTGGAAGCTTTGGGTGATCGTTCGGATCGTCTGGCCAGGATAATTCGGACTGGTTCGTTCCGGGTACCGGCGAAGGTGCAGCGGAAGCGCCGCGTTACGCGGCTGAATCGGCTGACAGCACACCGTCGGGGACGGGCGGTCTTGTCAGGGAGTGACCATGATGCGTCGGCGAGGCGCGGTCCACGGGGACAGAGAGTCCGAAGTCATCGAAGTCGGACTGGATGAGTTGTTGCGGACCGGCTACGAGGGCGCGGAGGACGATCCTGACGAAGGCCAGTCCGGCCGTAACCAGGCCGGCGACCCGGGCACCGATGATGACGCTGCTGATCCGGGCACCTTTGACGAGTGGCGGGCGGAGCAGCCTGACCGGGCGGGCGCGTCCTTCGGTGCCGCATTCTTCGGCTGGCTGGTCGCCAGCGGCACCGCCATACTCCTGCTGGCGTTGGTCAGTGTTGTTGGCGCCCTGATCGGCTGGGAGAAACTTGCCGACTGGTCAGAGAGTGACGCCACTGGCTGGCTACATGTCGGCGCTTGGATCGTCCTCGTTCTGTCGATGGGAATCGGTGGGTTCTCAGGCGGCTATGCCGCCGGACGGATGGTGCCATCGCATGGCGAACGGCAAGGTGTGGGCGTGTGGTTCTTCAGCTGGGGCGCCGCCGGCCTCATCGTCGGGCTGGGCTACGTGGCGGACCGTAAATACGACCTTGCGGCGAGGATCGACTGGCCATCCTTGCCAATTGCCGAGGCCGATCGTACGGCGGCGGCTTTGGTCGCACTCGTCGCGATTTTGCTCGTCACGTTGGTGGGGGCGGTGTTGGGCGGCGCCGCAGGGAACTCCTGTTACGAGCGGTTGAGTCAGCTCGACAGGCATGACGAGCCGATGACCGACCATCGGGAGACCGAGTAGCCCGGACCCGGCGGGGCAACCGCAACCTGTAGCGAGTGCGTGACGGTATGACGGCAGGTCAGCTGGGGGTCAGCTCCGCGCTGATCGTCGCGGTACTGCCGACCTGGGCAGCCGGCCCGGTGCCCCGGCTTCGGCAGATGCTAACGGCGCTCGCAGCGGGCAGGGTGATGGGTGAGCACAAGAGTCGTGGCGATGCTTCGCTGCTCTGCCTGCAGGGTCGCGCCGTGGTCCATGCCGGTGACGCGAATGTCGAGCTGGGGCCGGGTGACCTGGTCGCGGTGCCGCCGCAGCGTCATGACGTCGAAGCCCTGGATTCATCTGTCCTGCGGCTCACAGTCGCATTGCACTGGCCCAGGTCGGTCTTCGTGATGGCGGGACTCGTCGCGGGCGGCGCCGACCGAACTGAGGGCCTGCCTGCTGTACGAGGTGCATCGGCACAGCGAGAACGAGGATTCATCTGCAGCCAGCTGAGTCGGTGGTTGCCAACGACAACTACTAGCTGCTTCTCGGATGAAACAATTGTTTCAGTGTCCGAGGAGGGACACGCACCTTAACCACACGCATAGAGCTCAACGCGTGAGTCCTGCTGCAAGTGCCGGGATCCAGCATGTCCCGGCTCCACCGGTGGACCCCCGGCATGCCTTGCTCTGGGCGAACGGCGTCGCGATCGGGCGCGCTGGGATTCGCTGCGGCGATGACGGCAGGGATCTTGCTCGTGTTCGGCGTCTTCGGATTGGCGCTGGCATCGGTGGCCGGGACGATCCAGCAGCGCCTGCCGTGGTTCACCGTGATCCTCGGCCTCATACTGGCCGCGTTGGGCTGCTGGTTGCTGGCCGGCCGTAACGTGCCGGGTCTGCGGATCGCGACTGGCCGCGGACCCGCACTGACGCGATCCGGCGCCGGATGGCTCGGCCCGGGATGCGATCTCGAACAGCCCGAGATCGTGGTCGTTCGTGGATCCGTCCGACTGCACCTGATGATTTGACGGCAGTCGGTTCGCGGGGCTTAGCTGCTGTAGATCCGATCTGGCGTTACCAGCACTGCGGCACGTCGCTGCTCCGCCATCACCCGGTCGTACTCGTCCCAGTCGTCGTGCTGACCGCCGGCGGCGAGAAAGATGTCCCGCAAGAGTTGCGGTAGTCGGTCCGCTGCGAGCCATGGCTGTGGGTCGTCGAGTCCGACGATTTCCGCCCGTCCTTCGACCGTGGCCCAGTGCCACCCCTTGCGGAAGGTCGCGGACACCTGCGGCCGGGCCCTGAGGTTCATGAGCTTGACGCGCCCATAGGTCACGAAGGCGAGCACCTGCTCACCGGTGGCGGGATGTGGCAGGACCCCGGCGTTCACGACTGAAGCCTGGATAGTGGCATCAGCTCTGAGGGTGGAAACCACTGCGAGCCCGCTCTCTTCGCGGGCCAGCGACGCGGCCTCGGTCAACGTCGTCATTCGTCCTCCTCGGCTGCCCGGCTCGAACAGCCGGATCAATTGCGGCCGGCCATCCTTGTCCGCCCAAGGCAATCAAAGAGTCACCGGAACATTGTTCGACGGTACGGCGTGACTTCGAGAACGTGACCTTCGAGGACGACGTACAGCCGGGCAGCGGAGGCGACGCTACTTCTACCTCCGCTTCCGGGGAGGAGCACGAGAAGGGCTCTGGTTTGTGTCCGCCGCTGTGCTCCTGTCGGTCACAGCAATTGGCTGACGACGGTCGCCGTGCCGCCTCAGCGCCACGACGTCGCCGACACCGGCCATCTGTGTGCGCCACCGCGAGAGACCGCTTCGACATCGAGATGCGTGGTCACGTGGTCACCGTCGATCAGCCGCAGGACGCCGGCGGCCAGGACTACGGCCCGACGCCTACCGAGCTGTTCGTGGCAAGCGTGGCGTCGTGCGTCGAGTTCTACGCACGCCGCTACCTCGCACGCCATCACATCGACCCCACCGGCCTGTCCGTCCGGGCGTCGTACCACCTCGCGGCCAAGCCACCACGGGTCGACCAGATCGAAATCAGCATCGACGTTCCGACCGACCTACCCGCCACTCGCCGCGACGCTCTGCTCGCGGTCGCCAACCACTGCACCGTGCACAACTCACTGACCACACCGCCCAGGGTCGAAATCACCTTGGCGGACCGGAACTCCTTCGCGACGTTGAACGCGTCTGCGGTGGTGGGCCTGCCTTCACTAAAGGTGTGGCCGTGGTGTCTCCAGAAGTTGGCCAACGCCCGCTCGATCAGCAACGCCTACCGGACGTTGTGGACCATCCCCAGCCGGTCGAGGTCATCGAAGTGCACCGGCAGCAGGTCCACGTGCCGGTACTCGATCGTCGGTGCGGTTGCGACGGCTGCGGTCACGACGGAACCTCCGGAAGCTGGGCGGATCATGCATCAGGTGGACCAGGTAGTCGAGTGCTCGCCTCGCAGTGCGAGGACGACGTCGGCGACGTCACGCACCGACTCCTCCACGCGGTAGACGTGGCAGATCGAGCGGGCTAGCTCGCTGGCCATGAACCGCTCCATCGACGCGGCGGAGTCCCAAACGTAGACGCCGCCGTACTCACCGCTCTGGAAGCGGAGATAGTACTTCTGCCGTAGCCCGGGGATGGCAAGGTACTCGGGCGCACGGACCTGGAAGAGCTCTGTGATGCGCTCGTCCGGCAGCGCCGACCGGAAGCGGACGATCTGGATGACCATGGTTTCCTCCCTGGTGGTTGCGACATCAGCCTGACCGCCGCTCCTGGACCCGGCCTGGAGTCCCGCTGGATCAGCCGGCGGCCGTACGCTTCGAATGTGGAGTACGAACTGCTCGGCCACCTGCGAGTGCTCGACAAGAACGGCGCCGAAGTACAGCTGTCGGCACCCAAGTTGCGGACCTTGCTCGCTCTGTTGCTGGTGAACCGTGGTCGTCCCGTCAGCGTTGACCGGATCGCTGACATTCTGTGGGGCGAGGTACCGCCCCACTCCGCTCCCAACCTGGTACAGGGCTACATACGGGACCTGCGCCAGCGTCTCGGCGCCCAGGAGGTCACGACGGTGCCGGGAGGATACCGGCTCGACGTCGGGCGGGGGTCTGTTGATGCGGAGCGCTTCGAGGATCTGGTCCACGCCCGTAGGTATGAGAGGCGCTGGCGCTCTGGCACGGAGCGGCCCTTGAGGAGTGGGCCGACCAGCCCTGGGCGCGGGCAAACGCAGCGCGACTGGAGGAGATGCGCCTTTCGGTCGTGGAGGCCCGCTTGGCCCAGGAGATCGACGCGGGTCTGGCATCCGCGGCGCTTGCTGAGCTCGCGGCGCTCGTCGAAGGCTACCCCTTACGCGAGCGGTTGCGCGTCCTATTGGTTAAGGCTCTCTACGCCGTCGGCCGGCAAGCTGACGCGCTCGCGGCGTATACGCGAGCTCGCCGTTATCTCGCTGACGAGGTAGGGCTGGAACCGGGACCCGAGTTGCGTGCGATGGAAGCCGCCGTACTGGCGCAGGACTCCTCCCTGTCGACCGCGCCGACCCGCTTCGCGGCGGCTCCACCGGTGCCGGTGACCCCGCTGGTCGGCCGCGACAGCGACCTTGCCACGCTGCGGACAGCACTGACGATGGCTCGACTCGTGACGTTGTCCGGACCGGGCGGGGTTGGCAAACCAGACTCGCGGTCGAGGTCGCGGCTGCGCCACCCGCACACTACGGGGCGGTGTGGTTTGTGGAGCTCGCCCCTGTCCTGGCCAGCGGTGTCGCCACGAGTGTGACTCGGGCACTCCAGTTGGCCGAATCCCCCGGGCATGAGATCGATCTCATGTGCGACTACCTGTCCCGGCGACGAAGCTTGCTTATCCTCGATACCTGCGAACACGTCATCGAGGCGGTAGCGGTGCTGGCGACCCGCCTGCTGTCACGCTGTCCGGACCTGCGGATCCTCGCGACCACCCGCCAGCCGATGCGGGCTCCGGGGGAACGGATCGTTCAACTGAGCGGGCTCGACGAGGCCGCGGGCGCTGAATTGTTCACATCACGTGCCTGGGCGGCTAACCCCGCGGCCGAGCTCGACACCGACGGTGTACGGGCCATCGTCACCAAGCTGGAGGGTGTTCCGCTGGCGCTCGAGTTGGCTGCGGCCAGGATCGCCTCACTATCGCTACAGCAGCTCATCACGAGCCTGGGCCAGCCGCTCGATGCGCTCGCGGGCGACGCGCTCGCGGGTGACCCGAGGCATCGCACAATGCGGGTCGTCATCGGCTGGAGCTACGACCTACTTGACCCACCAGATCGTGAAGCGTTCGCCGCTCTGTCGGTGTTCGCCGGATCCTTCGACCGTGAGGCCGCCAACGCAGTTGTGGAAGACGACGCGTCGGACGCGGTCGACCACCTGCTCGGGCGGTCGCTGCTCACGAGGGATATCGACCTGGTCGGCCAGGCTCGCTACCGCTTCCTCGATCCGGTGCGACACTTCGCCCGAGAAGCGGCGACACCGACAATGCGCGAGAGCGCCCGTCGGCGACACCTCGAGTACCACGCGCGTCTCGCGGCACGAATCAACGGCCGCATCCAGACAGCGGAGGCGACGGCGTGGGCTGCAGTCGCTCGCGCCTGCGCCGAAGATCTGCGAAGGACCGCCACGACCGCTATCTCCGAACACTCGGCATCCGCGGGTCACCTCGTTGCGTACATGTACTGGCCTTGGTTCCTTGACGGCCAACTCTCAGAGCTCCGATCGTGGGCGAGTGCCGTCCTCGGCGCCGAGACTGATCCTCATATCCGAGCCCGCCTGCTGCGGATTCTCGCTTCAACGGCTCTCGCCCAGGGAGATGCGGCCATAGCCGTTGACTATGCGCGCCGGCAGCTCGACGCCGCGACAGCCCTGCAGGACCTGGAGCTTGTGGCTCTGGCCCAGAACCTGCTTGGGATGGCGGCCTGGGCACGGGGCGACTATCCCGCCGCTAGTGAGCACCACCTCGCGGCGATCGGCAACGCACGCGACTGCGGCCGGCCGTGGGCACTTGCCCTCGTCACGGCGCTGGCCGGGCGGACCGCACACGCGAGCGGAGACCGGGAGGCTGGCGAGGGGTTGCTTCGGGATGCTGAAGCCCTTGCGGAGGAGATCGGTGAACCGATGGTGTTGGGAAGCGCCCTGGATTACCGAGCGCACGCGGAGTTCGCGTTGGGTCGCACCATGGATGCGGCCGCCTTGGCGGCGCGGAGCCTCGCGGCGTACCAGAGCATCGGCTATCAGGAGGGGCTCGCCTCGGCCGGCACGTTGGCGGCTCAACTCGCTGTCTTGGCTGGCAATCACGAACGGGCAGAGACGCTGCTGGATCAGGCGCTCGACGTGTCCCGGCGCCTGCGACATCTCGGCGGTACGGCGTCCGTCCTGGAGGCGATGGCCGTGCTCGACCACGACCGAGGCGATCACCAACGAGCCGGCCTACACCTTGACGAAGCCCGCGCCCTCAGGCGGCAGACCGGAACCGTCCCCTCTCCGACTCTGCGCGATCAACTCAGCCGTGTTGAGCGGTCACTCGCCCTCGAACGATGAACGCGGTCCTGCATCGATGCGTTTGTCCCTGAGGTTCCCGACTCCTCCTTCGGTCAATTCGTACTCGTTCGATCGGACCACCGCGTGATCGACGCTAGCCACCCGCTCGTCGGGCAGGCATGAGCGGCGGTATCCTCGACGCCTGCGCCGCCAGTCGGGCACGCTTGACCCATGCCCACACCAACCGGCGCTGTTGCCGCAACCCAGACAGCTGGCAGGCGCCCCGCGCCTCGGGCAATCTCCGCTCGGCGCTATGGCGGCTCAATGGCGTGGGCATCTCGCTGCTGAATGCCGACGAGTACACGCTCGCGATACGGGATCAGATCGCGATCGACATAGATGCGGTCGACGCATGGGCGGCCCGGCTTATCAGCGGACACCCGGTACCGGCGGACCTCGTGGTGATGCCGTGTGGCGTCGACGCTGTAGAACTCCTGCCGGGGTGGTACGACGAGTGGGCGCTCATCGAGCGTGAACGCGTTCGGCAACGACTTCTGCACGGCCTTGAGGCTCTGAGTAGGCACCTGATCGTCGAGGGCCGCTGCGCCGAAGCGGTCGAGGCCGCGAGCTATACGGGTTACGCGATCTATGGCCGTTGGCATAAGGTCGAGGAGTTGCTCGACCCAGATGACGTTGCCGCCGGGCACGTCGTACGGTTCCGGAGGTCGCCGCAGGCGAAGATCGTGCGGTCACGCGAGCCGGCACATCCAGCGATCGTTTCGGTGGACACCTTCACCGCCGCGCAGCTCGAGCAGCGTCGGCGTCGTAGGGGTGGCGAGCGAGGCTGGTCCTCCATGGGGCGGACGCGTCAGGAGAAGAAGCGGGTGTACACGCTGCGCAGCCGCATCAAGTGCAGCATCTGCGAGCGGAAGATGGAGGGCGCGGCTCGGCGGCAGGTCGTGATCAATTACCGGTGCAACGCGCGAACGCTCGTGCCGGGTTCCGCTACCGCGCTTGCTCACCCGCCTCAGATCTACCTTCGTGAGGATCTGGTGACACCGGCAATCAATCGGTGGATCGGCCAGCTCTTCGATCCGCTGAACCGTGACGCGACGATCACCGCGCTGGTCGCCGCCGACGAAACCTCCGAGAGGCACCTTGGTCGGGCGCGAGAGTTACAGGGCCGTGTCGCCGCAGCCGAGGCTGCGATGCAGCGGTTGCGTCGGGCACTTGACGCAGGATGGGATCCGGCCGAGCTGCGGGAGCAGGACAACCTGGCAGTGGGGGAGAAGCGTGCGGCGGAAGCGGCTCTTGCGGCGGCTCCACGGGACGAAGACCTGAGCCGACATGAGATCGAGACAACCGTCGACGGCCTCGCCGATATCGGGCGAGCCCTGGACCGGGCCGAAGCTGCAGATCTCGCAGACCTGTACGCCGCGCTGCCATTGTCGCTGACGTAACACCACGCCGAGCAGATTGTCGACGTGGAGGTCGAGCCGTTGGCCGACCGTGTGGTTAGGTACCGTGTCCGAGGAGGAACACGCACCTTAACCACACGCTTCGAGCTGAACTCTCACGAGGTACGTCGGACGCCGTGACCGTCACCTCGAGCCAGAGACGGTCGCGGCAACCGGGAGCAGTCCGTCGACGGCTTATGGGAGCAGCAGAGGGTCTCCGAGGCCGACGCCGGGTAGGCCTCCGCCGTTGCGGCCGGCAGCTGAGTCGGCGCCTGCTTGGATCGGGTCGGAGGGTGAGGTCGGAGGCAGTGATGAGGCGGGTGGCGGTGATGAAAGAGGCTCGGTGCCGACGGGGGTAGCCGGAGTGACTGATGCGTCGGGCTTATCGGAGGTACCGTCTTGACTGCTGTCGCGATCCGTCGACTGGCTTTGGGCAACAGCCTGAACGATCGCGCACGAGGACCGCGCCGACAAGCGCCCAAACGTACGGCCGAGCACGGTGCTCTTTGTCGGTCAGGGCGCTGGTGGCGAGACCTGCGATCCACATGCCGTCAGTGTGCGCCAACGATGACGTTCGACGCTGTGGTTTGGGGTCACGGTTGACTGGTTTGTCGGCGTACGCCGTGCGCTTCACGGATCTGGTCATGCGGGATGGCGAGGTGGGTCCTGCTGACCGGGCCGAACGGGTACGGGAATAGCACGCTCAGTCGGGTCATCTCTGCGGTACGGCGTACGCCGACGAACTCGCTGCTCGGCTCAGGCCGGCGCTGGACCGCTCGATGGCAACGGTGCCGTGGTCAACTGCGGGCGACTGGCATCATGCAAGCCTCGGACCGCGGCGGGGCATCCGGGGAATACGCAGTCCCTGACACATCGAGTTGTCCGCGGACCAGATCGTGCCGTTGAACAAGGACTTGGTCGAATCCTCCTCCGCACTCGAAGCGGCCTCAGGTGATGACGGCGGTGATCAGGAGGAGTGCGACGTTGAGCGCCGTCTTGCGCAGTTCGGGGCGACGGATGCGGTCACGAAGCTGCGGATAGCGATTGGGGGCGGGCTCTATTGGGGTGGCTGATCGCGGTGTCGCTGGAGGAACTCGATGATGGCTTGGGCTGCGGATTCGGGCTCTTGTTCGGCGGGGTAGTGGCCGGATCGTTGCAGGATGAGGCCGGTGACGTCTGTCGAGAGCATGCGGAGGCCGTCCGCGACGGCGGAGCCCATCGCGTAGCGTCCTCCGATCGCGAGCACGGGCGTGTGGATCGGATTCTCTCGGAGTCGTTGAACGTCGGCGATGTCATCGGCTCGGGATCGGTAGTAGCCGAGCCCGGCCTCCAGAGCATCGTCCGTCGTGTAGGCGTCGATGTAGGAGCGGACTGCATCCGGGTCCAGCCCTGGCGGGCCGGCGCTCTGCCGGAGGAAGGTCCCGTAGTAGGCGTCTTCCCGTCCCGGGACGAGCTGCTCGGCGAGGCCGGGCGCACGGTTGAACGGTCCATGCCAGGACGGGTAGTGCTCAGCGCCTGGTGCGGGGATGTCGATGTCGATCCCGGGGAGGATCTCTTCTTCGATCACGACTGCGTTCACCGCCTGGGGCATTGCGGCGGCCAGGAGTAGCGCGACCGTGCCACCCCAGTCATGGCCTACCAGCGAGAAACGCGTGAGCCCGCGTTCGCTGAGATCGTCGCCGAGGCAGTTGGCAAGGTCGCTCTTCCTGAAACTAGGTGCGGTCTCCACCGGTTTACCGAGCCCTGGCAGGGCGACCGAAATCGGCGCGAAACCGCTGCGACGCAGGAGTGGAAGCAGGCCCTGCCAGTGCATCTCGGTGACCGGCCACCCGTGAAGGAGCACGACAGGCCAACCGTTCGACGAAGCAGTCATCGTCCCATCATCCTCACCACATCGCCGGACTCAACGGCGCCGCCGGGTACGGCCCAGTTGCCGTTGTCGGAGCGGCGAATGATGCGGATGTATCCGTGATCGTTTTCGAGACCACATTCATCGACGGGACCGTGCTGTTACCGGCGGGCGCGTTGGGGTCGTCGTAGTCGTCGATTCGTCCTGGCATCGCTCTGGACCTGGTGTCGCGCCATCTTCCTCCAAAAACACAACAGGTGGCACAAGAGTGCCGCCTGCCTGGAGTGGAACGATGGCTCAGTGTCCGAGGGGAGCACGCACCCTAACCACACGGCTGCGGCTGGAGGCGTGCTAGCCCTACCTTCAGCAACGGGTGCCGGCTGGCCGGCAGCTGGGTTGGGCGATGGCGGGGCGGACGTGTAGGGGTGCGGACGGCGATGGTGGGCCACAGTGTCGCCGAACGGCGGGCTGCCCGCCGGGTCAGATTATTGCCTCAAGCAACATCGTGATGGTTAGGTGGTCTCGGCAGTGATGATCTACGCGCCCAGGCGGCGGGCGGTGACCTCGGCGGCCGTGTCGGTGACGAGGCGGCCGAGTTGGGGCTCCTTGGCCGGGTCGTAGCGGGAGTCGGGCATCGAGATGGCCACAGCGGCCAGGGGGGTGCCGTCGGTGTCCAGGATGGGGGCGGCGATGGCGCACACGTCCGGGCGGTACTGGTTGCGGTTCACGGAGTACCCGTTGGTCCGCACCCGCTTGAGTTCTGTGCGCAGCTCGGACGGATCTGTCAGCGTCGACTCGCTGTAGCTGTCCAGCCCTCGGTCGATGAGCTCGTCGACATCGGCTGCGGGCAGGTGGGCGAGGACGGCCCGTCCCGTCGCTGTGGCGTGCAGCGGCGAGGTGTCGCCGATCTCGTGATACGTCCGTACGGCGTGGTCGCAGTCGACCCGGTCGACCACGACCATGCACTGAAGGGCGTCCGGCACCGACAGGTGGATGGTCTCGTTCACCTTGTCCCGGAGCCGGATCATCGGCTCCCGTGCGGCCGCGAACAGACTCGAACCCTGCAGGGCGGCGGGTCGCACGGCGAGCACGCGCACGCCGATCTCCCAGCGGGTGGTGTCTTTGCGGTTGGCCCGCAGCCAGCCGGCCTCGCTGAGGGTGATCAGGGTGCGCTGAACGGTGGATTTGGGCAGCCCGAAGAGTTTGGTCAGTTCGCCGACCGTCACCGGTTGGTGCTGAGCGACCGCCTCGAGGATCCGCAGCGACCGGGTCACGCTCTTCATTTCCATCAGATTTCCCCTGTTACGTCAGAAGTTTTCTTTTGCGAACGCCCTTGACTCGCTCCCGAGCCCCTGCAATGGTTGTGCCAGATTCCAGCACACCGTACCACAATGTGGCATGGAAGACGCAAGACCCACCGCCAACATCCCTCAGCGGTGCGAGTCCAGCGAGTCGTCATCACGCGACCCGCCCCCGAACGAGGCATCCCCGCCGGAGTCCGTCGTACGTCCGGCGCGACGAGAGGAAAACCGTGTCTGCGAAGAAGCGCGTCGCCGTCGTCGGCGTCGGAACGATGGGCAGCCAGGCCGCCTGGCGGCTCGCGGCCCGTGGAGCCGAGGTCGTCGGGTACGACCGTTTCGCCCCCGGGCATGACCGCAGTGCCGCCGGCGGGGAGAGCAGAATTTTCCGCAGCGCTCACTTCGAGGACTCGCGCTATGTTCCGCTGCTGCGGCACGCGGATGCCTTGTGGGACAGGCTCCAGGAGGAGAGTGATCGTGAGCTCCGCAGGCTGACAGGCTGCCTGCTGATGGGGCCGACGGAGCACCAGCAGATGCGGACCGTCCTGGACTCCATCGCCGAGCACGGGCTCGATCATGAGGTTCTCGCCGCGGAACAGTTGGCACGGCGCTTCCCCCAGTTCCGGATCGAGGACGGCGACGCGGCGGTGCTCGACCGTCACGCCGGATTCATCCGGCCTGAGCTGACCGTCCAGTCGGCGGCGCTGCGGGCCGAACAACTCGGCGCGCGGATCGAGCGCTACACGCCGGTTCGCGAGATCGTCCCGTTCGGAGACGGCGTCGCGATCCACACGGACGAGGGTAGCGAGCGCTTCGACGCGGCTGTGGTCACGGTTGGCCCGTGGATCAACGACCTGCTGCCCGATCTGCCATGGGAAGTGGACATCCGCCGGGTGATCAGCGCCTGGTACGTACCCACCACCGATGCGTGGCACGGTAAGGAGCGGCCGGCGTTCATCCGGACCGCACCCACGCACTGCTATGGCCTTCCATCGCCGGACGGCGTCTCGGTCAAGCTCGGCCTGTCCAGCGCATTGCACCAGCCGGTGGGTGATCCCAATCAGCTGAAACGCACCGTCGACCCCGCAGAGCTGGACATCTTCACCGACCTCCTCGGGCGCTATCTCCCCGACCTGCACCCAGACCCGATTCGCCTGTCGGTCTTCATGGAGGGCTACACCGACAGCAGCCGTCCACTTGTCGGTCCGCTGCAGGGCGACGACAACGTCGTACTGCTCGCCGGATTCTCCGGTCACGGCTTCAAGCTCTCCCCAGCCATGGGTGACATCGCCGCCGACCTCGCCCTGACCGGCACGACCCCACAACCGATCGACTTCATCTGCACGGTCAACCGCGCCGCGGCCTGAAACCAACGAGGACGACATGACGACGACGAAAGACGCCGACCAGGTGCGGCCGCTGGCCCTCGGCCCGCTGCGGGCCGAGCCCGGCACCACGGTGCGCGGCATCGTGCCCGCGGATCTCGGCACGCTGACCGTGGACGTACCGCTTGCCCTGGTGGCCGGGGCGCGACCGGGGCCTCGAGTGGTGATCACCGGAGGCGTGCACGGCGGTGAGTTCACCGGAGTGGATGCCGCCCATCGGCTCGCGGCACTGCTGGACGCCGAGGAGGTCCGCGGACAGGTGCTCATCTGCATCGTCGCGAACCCGCTGGCCGCCTACCGGGGACGCCTCAACGTTTCCTCGATCGACGGAGTGAACATCAACCGCGTGTTCCCCGGCGACCCACAGGGTAGTCCCACCGAACGGATGGCCGCGTGGATCTTCGCGAAGCTGATCGATGGCGCGGACGCCTACCTCGACCTGCACTCCGGCGGAATCGACCAGACCCTCCGGCACTTCGTCGGCGTCCGTCTCACCGGCGAGGCGGACGTCGATGCGACGACTGTCGCGATGGCGCGAGCTGTCGGTATCGAGGACGTCATCTTCGGCCAGAACGCCGAGGGTGGGAACAGCCACGCGGCCGCCGTCCGCCAAGGCGTCCCGGCCATCCTGGTCGAGACCAGCCAGCTCGGCGAGCGCGACCCGGCCGTGATCGGCGGGCTGGTGGACGGCCTGAAGGCGGTCCTGCGACGGCTCGGTGTCCTGGAATCGGACGGGTCTGAGCCTGCGGCCGTCCGTGAATGGGTGTGGTCCGGCGATGTCGCCTCCGACGTCACCGGCCTCTGGTACCCGGAGTTCACCGCCGGCGACGACGTGACCGTTGGCCAGATCATCGGTCGCATCGTCGACCCCGCCGACGGCCGAGAACAAGTCGTCCACGCTCCGGCGTCCGGAAAGGTCTTCTACGGGATGCGCGGGCTCACCGTCGTCCCAGGCACCGAACTCGCGGCGATCGCGTCGGCCGCAGCGCCGGGCCGAACCGCCGAATCCCTCCAAACCCCATCAGAACCTGAGGTGTTGTCATGAAAGATTCCGTGATCGGGCGTCGGTCGTTCCTGCAGGGCGTCGCAGGGTTGTCGGCGATGGCCGCCGTACCCGCCCTGACAGCCTGTGGCTCTGGCACCAGCCGCGCCGACGGCGCCGCCGCCTCGACGAAGACGCTGGCCGTGCGCAACAGCGGTGGGGCGTACGGCGAAGCGCTGCAGAAGGGGGTCTACGAGCCTTTCACCAAGGAGACCGGCATCCAGGTCCAGGTGGTGAATGTCCAGTACGCCCAGATGCTGGCCCAGATCAAGCAGGGCCGGCCGCAGTTCGACGTAATCGACAACTCGATGATGGACTTCCTGAAGTTCGTCCGGGACGACGGGATCGAGAAGCTCGACTTCGACCGGCTGAAGAGCTTCAAGGCCGCGAACATCCCGACCAACATGGTCACCGAGCACGCCGTCGGTAAGGCGTACTACGCCAGTGTCATGGCGTACCGCACCGACCAGTTCGGCGGCAAGAAGCCGAGTTCCTGGCCGGACTTCTGGGACACGAAGGCGTTCCCCGGCAGCCGGTCGCTGCAACACCCGGACGCGGACCTGCCCGAGTTGGAGTTCGCGTTGCTCGCTGACGGCGTACCGATGGACAAGCTGTACCCGATCGACGTGGAACGGGCGTTCAAGTCGCTGGACCGGATCAAGGGGTCCGTGCGCAAGTACTGGGACACGGGCAACCTTCCCGGCGTGCTGCTCAGCCGCAAGGAAGTGGTGCTGGGCACCTGCTGGCACGGCCGCCTCAGCGCCCTGATCAAGCAGGGCGTTCCATTGGCGTACCAGTTCGCCGGCGCACGCCGGCAGGGCCAGGGGTATGCCATCCCCAAGGGTGCCGCCAACCTCGACGCCGCGTACCAGCTCATCGATTTCTCGCTGCGCCCTGAGACGCAGGGCAACCTGGCGAAGATCTACCCCACGAACCCGGTCTCCGCGGCGGCGTTCGACAGCCTGCCGGATGATGTGCGCGCCAACCTGGCGTCCGCGCCGGAGTACCGCGAACAGGGGTTCGATCTGGACACCGAGTGGTGGCTGAAGAACGAGGGCGCTGTGAACAAGCGCTGGCTGGAGTGGGCTCGTGTCTGACATCCGCACTGTTCTCGAGTCGCCTGCCACCGGCGCCGGCTCACCGGCGCAGGCCGGGATCGGCAAGCCGCTGTCCGTCGTCTCGTTGCGCAAGACCTACGGGGACGTGGTCGCCGTCGACGAGGCATCCATGGAGATCGCCGCCGGCGAGTTCGTCACCTTCCTCGGCGCGTCCGGGTCGGGCAAGACGACGACGTTGATGATGATCGCCGGCTTCGCGGAGCCGGATTCCGGCACCATCACGGTCGGCGACCGTGATGTGACCCGGCTCGCGCCGCAGAAGCGGAATCTGGGCTTCGTCTTCCAGCAGTATCTGCTGTTCCCGCACATGACCGTCGGCGAGAACATCGCCTTCCCGCTGCAGTTGCGTGGGGTGTCGAAAGCCGACGTCCGCCGGCGGGTCGGCGAGACGCTGGAGATCGTCGGTCTGGCGGGGTACGGCGGCCGCTATCCGCGGGAATTGTCCGGCGGTCAGCAGCAGCGCGTCGCGCTGTGCCGCGCGCTGGTGTACCGGCCGCCGGTGGTCCTGATGGACGAGCCGCTGGGCGCGCTGGACAAGAAGCTGCGCGACCAGCTCCAGGTCGAGATCAAGGCGATCCAGCGTGAGCTGGGTCTGACCGTGATCTACGTGACGCACGACCAGGAGGAGGCGCTGGTGCTGTCCGATCGGATCGCCGTGATGCGCGACGGGCTGATCGACCAGTTCGATACGCCACGCGAGCTGTTCGAGCGGCCGAAGACACCGTTCGTCGCCGACTTCCTCGGTGCGGCGAACTTCCTGCCTGGTCAGGTGGAGGAGACCGCCGACGAGCACACCCTGGTCAGGCTGGAGCACGGCGGCGTGCTGAGGGCGCGGCCACACGCCTTTGCCCGGGGCGCCGCGGTGGATGCGGCCATCCAGCCCGGCCGGCTCCGCGCCTGCACGCCCGACGAGGGTTTCTGTACGGGCACTGTCGAGACGGTCACATATGTCGGCACGCTCGTCCGCGTCGGCCTGCGTCTCGCCGGCCTCGACAAGCTGCTGCGCATCGAGGCTCCGGCCGGGTGGGCGCCGATCGCCGGCGAGAGAATCGGTGTCAAGGCGGATGCCCAGGACGTCAACCTCTTCGGCACCGAGGGGCGGTAGGTCAGCCATGACTGCGTCCATCGCCGCTGCGCCCCAGGCCCCGCAACGTCGCCTCTTGGGCACCCGCCGGACCCGCATCGGGTTGCTGAACGCGACACCGATCGTGGTCTACCTGCTGGCGTTGTTCGTCTTCCCGATTCTCAGCACGCTGTTCCTCAGCCTGAAGGCCGCGAACGGTTCGCTGACCCTGCACTGGTACGTCGATGCGCTCACGGGCTCGAACCTGGCCGTGTTGCTCACCACGTTGCGAGTCTCGGCTGAGACGGCGGTGATCAGCCTCGTGGTCGGGTTCGTGCTGGCCAGCGCGGTATGCCGGTTGCGCCCGCTGTGGGCGGGACTGATCATGCTGGTGGTCGTCGTCCCGCATTTCATCAGTGCTCTGGTGCGGACGTACGGCTGGATCATCCTGCTCGGTGAGCACGGTGTGGTGAACCAGGTGATGACCGACCTCTGGGTGCCGGGGGCACCGTTCCAGCTGCTCTACAACGAGCTCGGCGTGATCATCGGCACCAGTTCGGTGATGCTTCCCTACACCGTGCTCGTCCTGTACGGCGCGATGCGCGGGGTCGACCGGCGTCTGCTCGCCGCGGCCGCCAGCATGGGCGCCGGACGGCTGGTGATCTTCCGCCGGGTCTATCTGCCGCTGATCGCCCCTGGCCTGGCCAGTGCGGCCCTGCTGAGCTTCATCCTTGCCCTCGGCTACTACATCACGCCGGCCCTGATGGGTGGTCCGAAGCAGACCATGGTCGCCGCGATGATCAACCAGCAGGTCATGAAGAACAACCAGTGGAACAGTGCGGCAGCGCAAGGCGTCGTCCTGCTGCTCGTCACCTTCGCCGGGCTGTTGTTACTGAAGCTTGCCGGGCGACTCGGTGCCAATGCCAAGAAGAGGAGCACATCGTGATCGGCCTGCGCAGTACCTGGACCGGACGGATCGTGCTCGGCATCAGCGCCGCCCTGATCGTGGCATTCCTCGTGTTGCCGATCGTCGTCATCATCGTCACGTCCTTCGGCAAGGATGCCTTCGGGGCGTTCCCTCCGGCGGGCTGGACCCTGAACTGGTACGAGGCCGTGTTCGCCAAGGGCAGTGAGTGGCCCGCCGCGCTGTCGCTCAGCGCGCTGGTCGCATCTATGACCACCGTGTTCTCACTGATTCTGGCGATCACGGCGGCGACTGCGCTGACCCGCAGTGAGCTGCCCCTTCGCTCGGCCGTCTACGCGCTCGTGCTCGGGCCCCTGCTGATCCCGCAGGTGGTCATCGCGCTCGGACTGTTCCTGCTGTTCGAACCTGCCGCGATGCTGGGCAGCCCGATCGCGATCGCCCTCGGCCACACCGTGCTGGCCTCGCCGATCGCCGTGATGATCCTGATCGCGACGTTCCGCGGCATCGACGAACGCCTCGAGGACGCGGCGGCGAGTATGGGGGCCAGCCGGTTCACCATCGCGCGGCGGATCACTTTCCCGCTCGCCGCGCCAGGCATGGTCGCCGCGGCCGTCTTCTCGTTCATCACCAGCTTCGACGAGTTCTTCATCGCGCAGTTCCTGTCGTCGGGGACGACCGTGACCCTGCCCGTCCAGCTCTTCAACTCGCTCGCGTTCGACATCGACCCGACCGTGACCGCGATCAGCGCTGTACTCATTGCCTTCGCCGTGCTGGCGCTCGTGCTGGTGGCGCTGATGCGGTGGCTCGGGTCCGGGCGTCAAAGCGGTCTGTTGTCGGTCGAGACGACCACCGGTCTGGCCAAGACCGAAGGCGACGCGGCATGACGCGGAACCTGCTGCTCAACATGACCGCCAACGGCTCACTCGGCCGCGATGGCGAGAACCTGTTCGTCGTATCGCGCGGGGAGGGTCCGTACGTCGAGGACGCGGACGGCAGCCGCTACATCGACGGACTGTCCGGCTTGTATTGCTGCCAGCTCGGCTACTCGTACGCCGAAGAGTTCGCAACCGCGGCCGCCGAGCAATTGCGGGAGCTGTGCTTCAGCCCGTTGTGGTCCGCGTCCGCGCACCCGACGGCGATCGAACTGGCCGAGCGGCTGGCCGGGATCGCACCGATGGACGTCGAGCACACCTTCTTCTCCAGCGGGGGTGCCGAGGCGGTCGAGTCCGCGTGGAAGATCGCCCGGAAGTATCACACGCTGCGCGGCGAGCCACGCCGTACCAAGGCGATCTCCCGGCGTGGCGCCTACCACGGACTGACCATCGGTGCGCTGTCCCTGACCGACGACCCCGCGTTGACGGAGCCGTTCGGGCCGCCTGCGATCGAGACGGTGTTCGTGTCGAACACCAGTCGCGTCGGACAGCCGTCCGAGTTCGCCGATGACGCGGTCTTCACCAGGCATCTGCTGGCAGAGCTCGAAGGGGCGATCGTTGCCGAGGGCCCGGAAACCATCGCGATGCTGATTGTCGAGCCGGTGCAGAATCGCGGCGGCTGCATCACTCCGCCGGACGGCTACTGGCCGGGCCTGCGGGCGCTTGCCGATCGGTACGGCTTCCTGCTGGTCGCGGACGAGGTGATCACCGCCTTCGGCCGGCTGGGGGAGTGGTTCGGTGGCGACCGCTACGACGCCCGCCCAGATATCGTGACCGTTGCCAAGGGCCTGACCGCGGGCTACGCCCCGATGGGCGCGACCCTGGTGGGCGCGCAGGTTGCCGAGGTGATCAACCGGCCGGGCGCGGTACTCAACCACGGCTACACGTTCAGCGGGCATCCACTCAGCGCGGCGCTCGCCCTCCGCAGCCTGCACATCTTCGAGCGCGACCGGGTCCTGGACAACGTCCGCGACCTGCAGGACCACCTGGGCAAACGGATGGCGGACCTCGGCCCGCTGCCGATCGTCGGCGACGTTCGTGGTGCCGGCTTCTTCTACGCACTCGAGCTCGTCGGCGACGCCGAGGACGGCGGTTTCAGCGACGCCGCCCGCAACGCACTGGTCGGCGACCTCATCCCGCGCCGGCTGCGCGAGGCCGGGCTGCTCGCCCGGGTCTACAACCGAGCCGCACCACTCTTGCAGATCGCACCCCCGTTGGTCAGCGATCGCGAGCTCCTCGACCGGATCGCCGACATCATCGCGGAGACGCTCGACGAAGCCTCGCACGCAATCGCCCGTTGACCACACCATCGAAAGGACGAACACATGTATTCCATCGGTCCGCTGACTTGCGCTCCCGGTGAACGAGCTGAAGGGCTGATCCCGGTCGGCACCAGCACTTACGGCGTGGAGCTGGGCATTCCGCTGATCGTCGTCAACGGCACCGAGCCCGGCCCTGTGCTCTGTGTGGACGCCGGCGTGCACGGCGACGAGTACGACGGACAAGAAGCCGTCCGCCGGGTCGTCGCCGAGACCGACCCCGCGAGCCTGCGCGGCACGCTGGTCGGGATTCCCTGCATGAACACCCCCGCGTTCGAGGCCGCGGCTCGCAGCAGCGGCCTGGACCACCTCAACCTGAACCGGATCTTCCCGGGCGACCCCGAAGGTTCGTACTCCCTGCGCCTGGCGGCGACGTTCGTCGAGCAGGTGGTTCCCGTCATCGACGCGTTGGTCGACCTGCACACCGGCGGCACGTTCGGCGAGATCGCCCCGCTCACCATCGTCCAGGGCGGATACGAGGACCTCGCCTCCGGGATCGGCCTGGCCGCTGGGCACGAGCTGATCTGGAAGGGCGGTAAGTGGGGTGGGACCGTGCGCCACCCGACTCTCGCGGCGGGCAAGCCCGCCGTCACCATCGAGGTCGGCGGCGCCACCTACCGCGAGCAGAACGTCGAGCTGCACGTCGTTGCCGTCCGCAACATCATGCGCCAGCTCGGCATGGTCGACGGCGAGCCCGCGCTGCGCGACAGCTACACGGCTGTGACCGGGACCTTCGCCCGCTCGGCGTCGGGTGGCTTCTTCGTCGCGTACGCCGAACCGGGGGAGACCTGCAAGGGCGGCGACCCGATCGCCAAGGTCGTCGACCACTACGGGAACACCCTGGAGGAGATCAGCGCGCCGCAGGACGGCATCGTGCTGTGGGTCCGGCGGATGCGGACCGTGCACCCGGGCGACGAGGTCGTCATCTTCGGCGCGGTCGAAGGCGAGATCCGGCCATGACCGGCGAACCGCGGCTGCTCGTCATCGACGGCAAGCAGGTGCCTGCCGCCGACGGACGCACGTTCATCGTTGTCGACCCGGCCCACGCCACCCCGATCGCCGAGGTCGCCTTGGCCGGGCCGGCGGATGTCGATCACGCGGTCGCGGCCGCTCGGGCTGCGCTCACCGCGCCGGAGTGGGGACGGATGCGGACGGCGGACCGCGGCCGGCTGCTGTACCGGATCGCGATGGCGATCCGCGAACAGAGCGACCGGCTGGCCCGGCTGGAGAGCCTGGACGTCGGCAAGCCGCTGCAGCAGGCGAAGGCCGATGTCGAGGCCGCGGCGCGTTACTTCGAGTTCTACGCCGGAATCACCGACAAGCTCGGTGGTACGACGATTCCACTCGGACCCGGCCTGCTCGATTACACGGTCCGCGAGCCGATCGGCGTGTCGGGTCAGATCATCCCGTTCAACTACCCCCTGCAGAACACCGCCCGGGGGAGTGCCCCGGCACTCGCCGCGGGCTGCACGGTCGTGCTCAAGCCGTCGCCCGAGGCGCCGATGACACCGCTGGAGATCGCCGCCATCGCGCTGGACTGCGGGCTGCCGCCGGGCGTGCTCAACGTCGTACCAGGAGACGGCGAAACCGGTGCCGCGCTCGCCGGGCACCCCGGCATCGACCAGGTCACCTTCACCGGATCTGTGGCCACCGGCATCAAGGTCGCCCAGGCCGCTGCCGCCAACGTGGTGCCCTCGGTCGTGGAACTCGGCGGCAAGTCGCCCGTCGTCGTCTTCGCTGACGCCGACTTCGACCTTGCCCTCGCCGCAGTCGCGGGCTCGGCCTTCGGCAATGCCGGGCAGACCTGCTCGGCCGGTACCCGGGTGCTGGTGCAGCGTGGTGCCGAGGAGTTCCTCGACAAGCTGGCGGCACACGCCGCGTCGCTGCGACTCGGTCCGGGCTCGTCGGACCCGGATGTGGGTCCGCTGGTGTCGGCCCGGCAGCGAGACCGGGTCTGGGGCTATCTCGAGCTGGCGCGCGAGGAGGGCGCGGTGGTCCGAGCGGGCGGCGGCGCTCCTGCGGATCCAGAGCTTGCCGACGGCTACTTCATCCAGCCGACCGTGCTGACGGGTCTGACCAACGAGGCCCGCACCGCCCGCGAGGAGATCTTCGGCCCGGTCGTGACCGTGCTGGAGTTCGACGATCTCGAGGATGCGGTCGCCATCGCGAACGACAGTCCGTACGGCCTGTCGTCGTACGTCTGGACCCGCGACATCGACAAGGCACTGAGTGTCGCCGAAGGAATCAAGGCAGGACAGGTCTACATCAACGCCACCGGCGTCGGTACGGGTGTGGAGCTGCCGTTCGGTGGCTATAAACACAGCGGTTGGGGCCGGGAGAAGGGCCTGGACGCCCTGGCGAGCTACACCCAGACCAAGAACGTCTGCATCGGTTTCGGGAACCGGTCATGAGATACCGGCGTCTAGGTGCCGGCGGGCCGGCCGTCTCCGTGGTCGGCCTCGGCGGCAACAACTTCGGCTCCCGCCTCGACGAGGACGGCACTCGGGCGGTCGTGTACGCCGCCTTGGACGCCGGCATCACCTTGTTCGACACCGCCGACATCTACGGCGGGTACGGCGATCGGGATGGGTCACGTGGCGACGGCGAACGACTGCTCGGCGCCGCCCTCAAGGCGGATCGCGATCGCGTTGTCCTCGCCACGAAGTTCGGCATGGAGATGTACGACGACGATGCGTACGGCCCGCGTGGTTCGGGCCGGTACATCCGGCACGCTCTGGAGCAGTCGCTGCGCAGGCTCGGCACCGAGTGGATCGACCTCTACCAATACCACGAACCCGATGGTGTCACCCCGCTCGACGAGACCGTCGCCGTACTGCAGGAGATGGTTGCCGAAGGCAAGATCCGGTCCGTCGGCTGCTCCAACGTGCCCGCCGATCAGCTGACCGACGCCTTCGTCAGCACACAGGTCTGCTACCACATGCTCGACCGCAGCGCGGAGACCGGCCTCGTCCCCGCTTGCCGGCGCGCGGGTATCGGCCTGCTGCCGTACTACCCACTCGCCAACGGCCTGCTCACCGGCAAGTACCGGCGCGGCGAGCAAGCACCGCCGGGCAGCCGGCTCTCCTGGCGGGAGGGCTGGCTCACCGAAGACGCTCTCGACCGGGTCGAAACGCTCACGGCGTACGGCGCGGACAGAGGCCTGAGCCTCCTCGAGGTCGCCGTCGGCGGACTCGCCGCACTTCCCGCCGTCGGCTCCGTGATCTGCGGCGCCATGACCCCCGAACAGGTCACCGCCAACGCGGCGGCGGCCGACTGGATCCCCACCGCGGCCGACCTGGCCGCACTCGACGCGATCGTGCCCCCCGGCGAACGGGTGGTCTGAAATGAGGTTGGACACCATGCGAGAGATCGTCACCTTCGACGCCTATGCAACCCTGATCAACTTCGAGCTCGGCCCCACGACCCTGAAGGTCATCGGGGGCCGGCTGGATCTGGACAACCTGGACGTCGACGAGTTCCTCGACGACTTCCGCGTCATGCGGTTCCAGGCAGTCCTGGAGGCCTACCGCCCGTACCACGAGATCCTGCACTCCAGCCTGCGCAACGCTATGCGCCTGCACGGCCTGGAGTACCGCACGTCTGACGGCGACGCCCTGGTCGAGGCCGTCCCCACCTTCGGCCCCTGGCCTGAGGTCCCGGAGGCGCTGCGCGCGCTGAAGACCAAGTACGAGATCGCCATCATCTCCAACACCGACGACAAGATGATCGCGCGGAACGTCGAGAACATCGGTGTCGAGTTCGACTACGTCATCACCGCCCAGCAGGCCGGCGCCTACAAGCCGGACCGCCAGACCTTCGAGCACGCCTTCAAGACCATGGGCGTCGAGCCAGCCCAGGTCATCCACACCGCCCAAGGCTGGGAATACGACCTCATCCCAACCCGCGACCTCGGCCTGAAGCGCCGGGTCTGGATCAACCGGTACGGCCGTCCCGGCAGCACCGACTACCAGCCGTACGACGAGCTGCCCGACCTATCCGGCTTGCCCGGCCTGCTCGGCTGCTGACGAGGAGCCTTTGTCATGAAGCAGATCCCTTACTGGCTCGACACCGCACCGCCGCTACCGGACCGAAGCGGGAAGCCACTGCCGGACCACGCCGATGTGGTGGTCATCGGCGGCGGTCTCACCGGCCTGTCCACCGCGTACCACGCCGCCCGCAAAGGTGCGCACGTCGTCCTGGTCGAGAAGGACAAGATCGGCTCCGGCGCCTCGGGCCGCAACGGCAGCATGTGCACGCAGGGCATCACCATCGGCGTCGACGAGGCACGGCGGCGTTACGGCCAGGAGCGTGCCCGCGAGCTGTACGACGCCTTCCGGACGGCCGTCGACGTGGTCGAGGCATTGACGCTGGAAGAGCGGATCGACTGCGATTTCGACCGCGTCGGGCGGCTCGGGGTCGCATACAAGCCACAGCACTTCGACGGAATGCGTGCCAAGCAGCGCGACCTGGCCGAGAACTTCGGCCACACCACGACGCTGCTCAGCAAGAGCGAGTTGCGTGCCGAACTCGGATCGGACTACTACCACGGGGCCCTGCTCGACCCGCTCAGCGCCGGACTGCACGTGGGCAAGTACGTCCACGGTCTTGCCGACGCCGCCGAGCGCGCCGGCGCCCAGATCCACGAACGCAATGCCGCGACCGGTCTCACCCGCCAGGCCGACGGCAGCTTCCTGGTCGAGACCCTGCACGGCACCATCCATGCCCGGCAGGTGATGGCCGCCACCGACGCCTATACCGACAAGTCGTTGCCCTGGTTCCGCAAGCGGCTCATCAACGTCGGAAGCTTTATCATCGTCACCGAGCCGCTTGCCGACGACGTCGCACGCGAGCTCATCCCCAACCGCCGCCTGGTGGTCGACTCCAAGAACATCGGCCACTACATCCGGCTCACCCCGGACAACCGCCTCGCCTTCGGCGGCCGGGCTCGCTTCGCTCCCTCGAACCCGGCCTCGGACCTGAAGTCCGGCGACGTGCTCAAGCGCGAACTGGCCACGATCTTTCCCCGGGTGTCCGACGTACGGATCGACTACGTCTGGGGCGGGAACGTCGGCTTCAGCTACGACCGGATCCCGCACGCCGGGGAGGCCGACGGCCTCTACTACTCGATGGGGTACTGCGGCCACGGCGTACAGATGGCCACCTACATGGGCCAGCGGATGGCCGAGGTGATGGACGGACACCCGGAGGCCAACCCGCTCCGCGGCCTCGACTTCCCCAAGGTTCCGGTGCCGTACTACAACGGAACCGCCTGGTTCCTGCCGTTCGCCGGCGCTTACTACAAAGCCAAGGACCGCTACCGCTGAGGTAGCACCTCGTCGGGATTCCGCGACGAGACCTAGCCTTATCCTCCGATTGTCAACAATCCTAAAGTCTGCAACCACGCAGGATGGAGAGACCATGACCAGCCCGACGCAGCCGACCGGAGCCTCGCTCTGGCATGCACAGGCCCACATGCCGACTGCTGTGCGGAAGAGAGTCACGATCGTCGAAGGACGCGGCGCCACGGTGATCACGGAGGACGGAGCTGAGCTGCTCGATGCGCCGGCCGGTCTGTGGCACGCCAACGTCGGCCACGGCCGTGAGGCCATCGCCCGGGTGGCTTACGAGCAGATGCTGAAGCTCGAGACCTATCACGTGTTCGGCCGCTTCGTGAATGACGTGGCGCTCAGCCTCGCCGACCGCGTGACCGCGCTCGGGCCGGTCCCGGACGCCAAGGTGTTCTGGTCCAGCGGAGGCTCCGATTCCGTCGATCTCGCCTGCAAGCTCGCCCGCCGTCACTGGCAGTTGGAAGGACGACCGGACAAGCGGATCATCCTGAGCCGGAACAACGCCTACCACGGGCTGCACGGCTTCGGCACCAGCATCGCCGGCCTGGAGTACAACCGGGAGGGCTACGGCTCCGATTCACTGATCCCGGAGACCGCGCGGATTCCCACCAACGACCTGGCTGCGGCCGAGGCGATGATCGCCGAACTCGGTCCCGGACGAATCGCGGCGGTCGTGGCCGAGCCGGTGATCGGAACCGGTGGGGTCATCGCACCGGCGCCCGGCTACCTTGAAGGTTTGCAGCGCCTGGCCCGGCAGCACGACATTCTGTTCATCGCCGACGAGGTGATCACCGGCTTCGGTCGGACCGGCGCGATGTTCGCCTGCGAGCGGTTCGGACTCGAGCCGGACATGATGCTGATGGCAAAAGGCCTCACCTCCGGCTACGCGCCGCTAGGCGGCGTCCTGGTCGGCCGGCGAGTCTGGGACCGGTTCTTCAGCTCCGACGACGCTCCGATGCTTCGGCACGGCATCACCTACTCGGGCCACGCGACCGCCTGCGCCGTCGCGCACGCGAACCTCGACATCCTCGAGCAGGAGCACCTGCTGGAGCGGTCGGCCGAGCTCGAAGGTGTTCTGCACAACGCGATCCAGCCCCTGGCCGACCATCCTCTCGTCGCCGAAGTGCGGAGCGGGACAGGCTTCCTCGCCGGCGTGCAACTGCGGGCCGACGTCCTTGGTGAGGCCGTTGTGGATGCCTGCCTCGACGCCGGACTCCTGACCCGCCTGATCCACAACAACACCCTGCACATCTGCCCGCCGTTCGTCGTCACCGACGACGAGGTCTCCTTCATCGCCAAGACCATCCGCGTAGCCCTCGACACTTTCACCGCCTGATCCAAGGAAGACTTCGATGACGATCCTCGACATTCACGACATCCCGGCGCAACGACGTGCCGACGTACTCGGGCAGGTTCCCACCGGACTCCTCATCGGCTCCTGGCGACCCGCTGAGCACGGGGAGACCTTCCCGGTCCACGACCCGGCCACCGGAGCCGAGCTCCTGCAGATCGCCGACGGCACCACTGCTGACGCCCTGGCCGCGCTCGACGCGGCCGCCGACGCCGGCCCGGCCTGGGCGGCGACCTCTCCCCGGGAACGGAGTGAGGTACTGCGCCGTGCCTACGAAGCACTGACGGCGCGGACAGACGACCTCGCGCTGCTCATCACGCTCGAGATGGGCAAGCCGTTGGACGAATCCCGCACCGAGGTGTCCTACGCAGCCGACTTCGTCCGCTGGTACGCCGAGGAAGCCGTCCGGCTCGACGGACGGCACACCGCCAGCCCGGACGGCGGATCACGCATCATCACGTCACCGCAGCCGGTCGGCCCGTGCCTGCTCATCACCCCGTGGAACTTCCCGCTCGCCATGGGCACTCGCAAGATCGCGCCGGCGCTGGCGGCCGGGTGCACCGTCGTACTCAAGCCGGCCGCCCTGACACCGCTGACCAGTCTGCTGATGGCGCAGATCCTGCTGGACGCCGGCGTACCGGAAGGGGTGCTGAATGTCATCACGACCACCAACCCCGGCACGGTCAGCGCTCCGCTGATGGCCGACGCCCGGCTGCGCAAGGTGTCGTTCACGGGATCGACCGCGGTCGGCCAGCGGCTCGTCGAGCAGAGCGCGAGCCAACTTGTGCGCACCTCGATGGAACTCGGTGGCAACGCGCCCCTGATCATCTTCGACGACGCTGACCTCGAGCGCGCGGTCAAGGGTGCCGTGATCGCGAAGCTGCGCAACGGTGGCCAGTCGTGCGTGGCCGCCAACCGAATCCTCGTGCAGGAAGGGATCGCGGACGAGTTCGTAGCCCGTTTCCAGCAGGCGATGGCCGCCGTCGAGGTCGGCCCGGGCACCCAGCCCGGCGTCGCGGTCGGCCCGCTCATCGACGATCGCGCGGTCAAGAAGTGCTCCGAGCTGGTCACTGACGCGGTCGTCCGCGGAGCGAAGCTCGTCGCCGGCGGCGACCCGCTTCCGATGCCCGGCCACTTCTACCCACCGACCGTCCTGGACCACGTCCCGGCTGGTGCCCGGATCCTCGACGAGGAGATCTTCGGCCCGGTGGCCCCGATCGTGCGATTCGGCCCTGAGGCGGAGGCCGTGGCTCTCGCCAACGCCACTCCGTTCGGACTGGCTGCCTATGTCTTCACCGAGAATCTCGACCGCGCGCTGCGGGTCTCCGACGCGCTCGAGACCGGCATGGTCGGCATCAATCAGGGGATCGTCTCGAACGTCGCCGCGCCGTTCGGCGGCGTCAAGCACTCCGGGCTGGGCCGAGAAGGCGGCCACGAGGGCATCGAGGAGTACCTCGAGACGAAGTACCTGGCCGTCAACAAGTCCTGATCGCCCCACAAGTCCGGAGCAGTGAGTCAATCATGCGAGTAAGTGTCGTCAAGGAGATCAAGCCGGCCGAGCGGCGGGTCGGTCTGACACCGGCCGGGACGGCCGCGCTGGTGGCGGATGGTCACGAGGTCATCGTGGAGAAGAGCGCCGGTCTCGGCGCAGGGTTCGCCGACGAGGACTACACGCGGGCCGGAGCCCGGATCGTGTCCACCGCACGCGCGTGGGGCGAGGCCGAACTCCTCGTCAAGGTGAAGGAGCCGATCGCGCGCGAGTACGAGTACCTGCGTCCCGACCTGACCGTCTTCACCTACCTGCACCTCGCGGCCGATCGTGAGTTGACGGCGGCCCTGATGGCGGCGAAGACCACCGCCATCGCCTACGAGACCGTCCGTGACGCCGATGGCCAGCTACCTCTCCTGGCACCGATGAGCGAGGTCGCCGGTCGGCTGGCAGCACAGGCGGCGGCCAACCAACTGCAACATCCCAGTGGCGGTCCGGGCATCCTCATGGGCGGAGTGCCGGGCGTGCCGCCGGCGCGGGTCGTTGTCGTCGGCGGGGGAGTGGTCGGCACCCAGGCGGCCCTGGTGGCAGTCGGGATGCAGGCCGAGGTGACCATCCTGGATGCGTCGGCTCGCCGTATCCGCCAGCTCACTGAGCTGTTCGACGGCCGCGCACGCGTCGTCATGTCGGACCCGCTGGCACTTGAGGAGGAACTCTCCGGAGCGGACGTGGTCATCGGTGCCGTCCTGCTGCCCGGGGCCGCCGCCCCCAAGCTCGTACGGCGCAACCACCTGGCGAAGCTCAAGCAGGACGCCGTACTGGTCGATGTCTCGATCGACCAGGGTGGTTGCTTCGAGACGTCCCGGCCGACGACGTACGACGCACCGACGTACCGGGTCGACGGGATCGCCCACTACTGCGTCGCGAACATGCCGGGCGCCGTACCGCGAACCTCCACGCGCGCGCTGACGAACGCGACGTTGCCCTACATCCGGCGACTGGCCGGCGGCATCCACGAGGCGCTGGCTGCCGATCCGCTCCTGGCCGCCGGTCTCAACGTCGACGCAGGCGAGATCCGCCACGCCGGGGTGGCGGCGGCCTGGCCCGAGCTCGTCACGGGAGGAGTCCGGTGAGCACGCACTTTTCGGTAGCCGTCATCGCAGGCGACGGCATCGGCCACGAGGTCGTGCCGGCCGCGATGGACGTTGTCGACGCGGCGGGCTCCCGGCACGGATTCTCCATCGACTGGACGCCGTATCCGTGGGGATCCGAGCACTACCGCACGCACGGGACGATGATGCCCACGGACGGTCTCGACCGGCTGGCGCAGCACGAGGCGGTGTTCTTCGGGGCCGTCGGTGCCCCGGACATTCCGGACCACATCACTCTGTGGGGCCTGTTGATCCCGATTCGCCGCGGTTTCCAGCAGTACGTCAATCTGCGGCCGGCCCGGCACGTGAAGGGTGTGCGCAGTCCGCTGGCCGAGCCCGATGGCACCGATCTGATGATCGTGCGCGAGAACGTCGAGGGCGAGTACTCCGAGGTTGGCGGCCGGTTCGGCCGGGGAACGGACGCCGAGCTCGCGGTACAGGAGGCGGTGTTCACCAGGAAGGGTACGGCGCGCGTCGCGGCGTACGCGGCGGAGCTGGCCGCCCGGCGGTCCGGGAAGTTGACCTCGGCAACGAAGTCGAACGGCATCATCCACTCGATGCCGTTCTGGGACGAGGTCGTGGCCGAGGCAGTCGCCCAGCAGCCCGGCGTGGAACTGCGCAGCGTGTTGATCGACGCGCTCGCCGCCGCGATGGTGTCGCGGCCGCAGCAGTTCGACGTCATTGTTGCGTCGAACCTCTTCGGTGACATCCTGTCCGACCTGGCCGCGGCGTGCGTCGGCTCGATCGGCGTCGCGGCGAGCGGCAACCTCAACCCCGAACGGACCTACCCGTCGATGTTCGAACCGGTGCACGGATCGGCCCCGGACATCGCGGGCCGGGGGATCGCCAATCCGGTCGGGCAGATCAGCACGGCGGCGTTGATGCTCGACTTCCTCGGCGAGACCAAGGCAGCCGCGGACATCAACCAGGCGGTCGACGACGTACTGCGTGACGGACCGAGAACCCCTGACCTCGGAGGTCAGGACGGCACCCGCGAAGTCGCCGAAGCTATTCGCAAGCAACTCGTATGATCCGGCCTGGAACTCTGGACGTGGGCGAGCGCATCCGGGCCCTGCGCCATCGACGGCGGTCGATGGATGGTCCTAGCCTGGCCCTGGAGGCGCGCCATGGTCACTGCCGACGAGTACAAGACATCTGCGCCGCCCGACGTTGCGTGGGAAGCGGACGAGTCCTGCCTCAGGTGCGTGGTCGGCTGGCCGGGCGGCAGACCACCGCTGGCGCAGGTCCTCCCCCTCTTCGAGCACCTCGGACTCGTACTCATCGATCATCGGCCTGAGGAGGCCGCCGACAGCTTCGTGTTCTCAAGGGTCGAGGACGCGGACCTGGACGAGCTGCTGCCACTGCTTGCTGATGCCTTCACGGCGGGCTGGGAGCGCTCGGTGGACCGGGACGAGTTCGCTTCTCTGGTCCTCCAAGCGCACCTGCAGTCAAGGCAGGTGCAGCTCGTGCGTGCTGTCTGTCACTACCTGCGCCAGGCCGGACTCGGCGCCAGCCCGTCGTACGTTCGCGGGATCCTGTCCGCCCACCCGGATTTCGTCCGGCACTGGGTGGAGATGTTCGAGCAGCGGTTCGCCCCGGAAGCTCCCGCATCAGTCGAGAACAGACTGGCGAAGTACGTCGACGCTGCGACGACCAGGGACGAGTACCGGGTGCTCGACTGGTATGCGGGCCTCTTGGAAGCGGTCACCCGAACCAACTACTTCAAGCGCGACGGCGCCGCCCGGCCACCTGTCACGACCGTGCTCAAGGTCGACCCGGGCAGGCTGCCGTTCGCGACCGACCCGGCGGTGAAAGTGGAGACCTTCGTCTACCACCCGGACGTCGAAGGCCTGCATGTGAGGTACGCGCCCGTGGCCCGCGGCGGGCTGCGCTGGTCGGATCGAATCGAGGACTACCGAGATGAGGTGATAGCTCTCGCCAAGGCACAGCAGGTGAAGAACTCGCTCATCGTTCCTGGCGGCGCCAAGGGTGCGTTTGTGGTCAAGGCGCCCCTGGCCGGGCTCTCATCCGCCGCCGCAGCCGTGGAGGTCCGCCGCTGCTATCGGATCTTCGTACGCGGCCTGCTGGACGTTACCGACAACGTCACCGAGCAGGTCGTGACCCATCCCGCCGGCGTGGTGGTCACAGATGGTCCAGACCCCTATCTGGTCGTGGCCGCGGACAAGGGCACCGCGACCTTCTCCGACCTGGCGAACGAAGAGTCAGCCGACGCCCGCTACTGGCTGGGCGACGCGTTTGCCTCGGGCGGGTCCACCGGCTTCGACCACAAGCAACTGGCGGTCACCGCACGCGGTACCTGGATGGCCGTACGCCGGCATTTCACCGAGCTCGGCCTCGACCCGCAGCGCGACGAATTCACCGCCGTAGGCATCGGTGACATGTCCGGAGACGTCTTCGGCAACGGGATGCTGCTGTCGGACCGGCTCCGCCTGGTCGCCGCGTTCGACCACCGGCACATCTTCCTGGATCCAGACCCCGACCCGAGCTCCTCGATCGCGGAACGTGCCAGGCTGGCGGCGCTGCCGGGATCATCGTGGGCCGACTACGACCCGGTATTGCTCTCTCCAGGCGGGGGTGTCTACCCGCGGTCGGGCAGGTCGGTCGCGGTGTCGAGCCAGGCACGGGCGGCGCTGCGAATCGACGCGGAGGCGCTGTCTCCCGACGAGCTGGTCCAGGCGATCCTGCGGGCGCCCGTCGACCTCCTGTGGAACGGCGGGATCGGGACCTACGTGCGGGCCTCGCACGAGACGGACGCAGATGTCGCGGACCGGGGCAACGACCGGGTACGCATCACGGCCGACCAGCTTCGCTGCCGGGTCATCGGCGAGGGCGGCAATCTGGGCCTGACGCAGGCGGCGCGCATCGAGTACTCCTTGGCCGGCGGGCGCCTGAACGCCGACTTCATCGACAACGCGGCGGGGGTGAACACCTCCGACCGGGAAGTCAACCTCAAGATCCTGCTGCGCTCGGTGGAGAACTCGGGACTCGTCGATCGCGCACAGCGCAACGAGCTGCTGAAGGCCTCTACCACCGAGGTCGTGCGCGACGTCTTGAGCGACAGCGAGCGGCAGGCCCTCGCCATCAGCGTCGCCGAAGGGTACGGCGTGACCGTTCTGGACCGGCACGACCAGGTGATGCACAACCTCGAAATGCACGGTCTCGACCGCACCCGAGAGAACCTGCCGGAGGCCGAAGAGATCGAGCGGCGTCGCGCGGCAGGCCACGGGCTGACCCGGCCGGAGATCGCGGTGATCCTGGCGCATGCCAAGAACCTCGTGCACGAACTGCTCCTGCGGGGCGACGTTCCGGAGGATCCGGGTGTGGCCGGCGTCCTGCTCGGCTACTTCCCGGAGCCTCTGCGGACCGCGTACACCGAGCAGATCCTCGCCCATGAGCTGAGGCGCGAGATCGTCGCGGCGCGGCTTGCCAACGAGCTGATGGACCGGGTCGGTCCCGGCTTCATCTACCGGATCGAGGACCGCACCGGTGCGAGCACTGACCAGGCGATCCGGGCGATCCTGATCGTCAAGGATCTCCTGACCCTGAATGAGCTCTGGGACGGCCTGGCGCCGTACCCGGTCTCACCGACGATGCCCGTCCGGCAGGCGCTGGAACGAGCCTTGGAGTACAACGCCTCCTGGCTTGTCCGCCGGAACAGCAGGCTGGCGGCGATCGACGCCGAGGCAGCGGTGTTCCGTGCCGGCGTGACCCGCCTCCGCGATGCGATGGCCTCATCGCAGCCCGTCGCCACCGGCTCGGCACTGGGCCGGAGCCTCGCGGGACTCGCCGATCTCGGTGCCTCGCCGAACCTGCTGACAGCGTGTCACGCGGTGACCCGGATGCAGGCCGGGCTGGCACTGGCCTCGGCCGCGACCGATCGCGGCTTCGACGTGGTGGAGCTCGAAGCGATCTACGCCAGGATCGGGGAGACACTGGGGCTGTCCTGGCTGTACGCCACGATCCCGATCAACGTCGCGGATCCACACTGGGTCCAGCTGGCCAAGGCGGCACTCAGGGACGAGCTTGCCGCCCTCACCGTCGCGATCGCCCTCGATGTGCTGGCGGCCGGTGGACTGCAGGCGTGGATGCGGTTGCACGAGGACGCCCTGGCCCGAGCACAATCTGCCTACGCCGGACTGGCCGGAAGCATCGAGGTCGACGTGGCGATGCTCACCGTTGGCGTGCAGGTCCTTCGAGACCTCTGCCACGCGGTGGGTGTCCGCGAGTGATCGGAGACGCGCTGCCACGGCAAGGCTCACGGCCAGCCATCGATCGCTAGTAGCAAGCCCGGGACGTACGAGTCCGGTTCTCCCAGGCTGTTCGCCGGTTGGAGGCGCCGCCCCCAGCGACCTCCGCGCAGCCTAACACCTCATTGCTGCGGACATCCGCGCGATGGTGAAGGAACGCGGCACGATGAAGGCAGTGCCGGATCGAGGTGATCTGGCCGATCTGTTCAGCGCCTTGGGACTCGAAGTCTCCTACAACTACAAAGCGCAGGTGGCTGATGTTTCCATCAAGCCTGCCCCGCGTGTGGTTAGCGTTGGTGTCCGAGGAGGGACACGCACCTTAACCACACGCATGAAGCTCAACGTCTGAGTCGGGCGACTTGAGCAGCGCGCTCGGAGGGCTGGGCTGCAGATGCGGGTGTGATGGTCAGCCGGTGAAGGTGAGCTCGTCCGCGGCCGGACGTGTCTTGCGGGCGGACGCGTGCCTCAGGCAACCAGGAACCTCGGTGCTGCTTCGCAGAGCGCTGTGACGTCGCGGCCGGCCCACAGCACCGTGAAGTCCGGTCGTACCA
>NZ_SLWN01000031.1 GCF_004342025.1 Kribbella steppae
TCCTTGGACGCCGCCGTCCTCGCCGCCCGGATCGAGTCGACCTTCAGCCTGCTGGCCTCGTCGTAGTCTGACCCCGACCGGCCCCTCGTCCGGCCGGTGGTTTCAGAGTCGGTCAAAGTTAGTCAAATGTTGGACAAGGCTTGTGGGGGTGGGTGGCGGGCCTTGCATGCGGTGAGTCACAGGAGTTGGGTGATGAGTCCGTAATCGTCGTGGGCTTCGGGGGCGGTAAGGACGCGCCCGGGTGGCCAGATGGCGGCCGGTCTCGCCTACGCCATGGGTCCCTCCTGTGCGGTACTCATCCGCTGACCCCACCAGCGTGCGCCGCGGATCCCTCGCGTGGAAGGCTCATTTGCTGATGGCAGGCGGCATGGTGCGGTAGAGAGCCGGCCGGTCCACCAGCTCAGCCAGTCGAGCTTTGTCATGCCGATCGCGCCGGCGAGTACGAGACGCAACTCCGACCTGCTTGCCGACAGCAACTTGCTCCACCCGTTCCCGGCAAACACAACAGGCGACAGCGCCGCGCGAAGGTACGACCCTTCTCACTTGTGGTCGGTACTCATGGCGGTTCGCGATGAGTCGCGCGAATGTGCGGGCTTGAGTTGCTGCAGTCGGTGCGGCCACAGGCCTATGGCTCAACGCTTTAAGGGGGGGCCAGGCGCCGGGTTGCAGTGACAGCTGACAAAAGTGTCAAAGTATTGACGCAGATGTCAGCTGTGTCTACGTTGGTGTTCTCAGAGGAAGCGAGGGCGCCATGGCTTATGTCATCGGGGTGGATGTCGGTGGGACGTTCACGGATGCGGTGTTGGATGACGATGCGGGGACGGTTGTCGCGGCCAAGGCGCCGTCGACGCCGGATGACTACTCGCGCGGGGTCATGGAGGCGCTGGCCGGACTGGCCGAGCAGTTGGCCGAACCGGTGGGGGAGATGCTCGGCAAGACGCATCACGTCGCGCACGGTACGACGTCGTCGCTGAACGCGCTGGTGACGCGCAACGTGCCGCCGGTCGGTTTCCTCACGACGGTCGGGCACCGCGACTCGATCTTCATCATGAACGTCGAGGGCCGCTACCTCGGGTCGTCACCGGACGAGTTGCAGAACGTGCTCGGCCAGAGCAAGAACCACGGTCTGATCCCGAAGCGGCACGCGCTGGAGGTGGTCGAGCGGATCGACCGGGACGGCAACGTCGTCGTACCGCTCGACGAGGACTCCGTGCGGACAGCGGTGAACAGCCTGCTCGCGGACGGGATTCGCTCGATCGCGGTGTCGCTGTTGTGGTCGTTCAAGAATCCGGTGCACGAGCGGCGGATCCGGGAGCTGATCCACGCGGTCGATCCCGGCGTGTTCGTCGCCTTGAGCTCGGAGGTGAGTCCGCGAATTCGCGAGTTCGCCCGGAACGCGACGACGATCATGAGTTCCCAGATCGGTCCGGGTCTGGGCGAGTACCTGGGTGTTCTCGAGGGCCGGCTGCGTGAGCAGGGGCTCGTCGGTCCGCTGCTGGTGATGCAGAGCAACGGCGGTGCGATCGCCGCGAGTGAGGCGCCGTCGACCGCGATCAGCACGGTCGGCTCGGTACTCACCGGTGGTGTCGTCGGTGCTGTGTCGCTGGGCCGGCAGCTTGCCCACCGCAACATCATCACCACCGACGTCGGCGGTACGACGTTCCTGGTGGGGCTGGTCGTGGACGGCGAACCGGTTCGGGCCAGCACCACCATCATCAATCACCATCCCGTCAACGTGCCGACGCTGGAGGTCCACGCGATCGGCTCGGGCGGCGGCGCGATCGCCTGGATCGATGACGGTGGCAACTTGCAGGTCGGGCCACGCAGTGCTCAGTCGGTTCCAGGCCCGGCCTGCTACGACACGGGAGGCACCGAGCCCACCAACACCGACGCCAATCTGGTGCTCGGCATCCTCCCGGAGTCCGGGCTCCTGGGTGGTCGCAAGGCGCTCAACGTCAAAGCGGCCCGGCGGGCGATCCGCGAGCGGATCGCCGGTCCGCTCGGCCTCAGCGTCGAGGATGCCGCGGCGGCGATCTACGCGATCCAGAACGCCCAGACCGGCGACCTGTTGCGCAAAACAGTCGTCGAGGCGGGTCATGACCCGAGGTCGTTCGTGCTGTACGCGTTCGGTGGTGCTGGTCCGGCGTACTGCGCGTCGTACGCCGCCGAGGTCGGTGTGCGGGAGGTTGTCGTACCACTGGGTCCGGTCGCGTCGGCGTTCTCCGCTTACGGCCTGGCGTCGTCGGACATCGTGCTGGCATCGGAGCTGTCCGATCCCGGGCCGATGCCGTTCGATCCGGTCCGGGCCGCGGACAACTTCGCCGTACTCGAGGAGCAGGTGCGGTCCGCCCTGGATCGTCAGGGGCTGAGTTACGAGCGGATCGAGTGCGTGCGGTCGCTGGATCTGCGCTACACCGCGCAGTTGGCCGAGGTGTCGGTGGAGGTCCCGAACGGGCCGCTCGACGCGACCACGATTGCCGACACAGTCGCGGCGTTCGAGAAGCGGTACGCCGAGTTGTACGGCGAAGGCACCGGCTTCAGCGCGGCCGGGATCCAGGCGATCACCTTCCGCGTCCGGGGGACCGGCGTCCTGCCGTTCTCGCCCACGTTGCCGAAGCTCGCCGATGCCGAAGGATCCGATCCGTCCGCGGCGTCGCACTCGACCAGGAAGGTCTGTCTCGATGCCCGGGTCGGGTACGTCGAGACACCGATCTACGACTATCTCGCGCTGAAGGCGGGCCACGTCATCACCGGTCCCGCCGTGATCGAAGTGCCCACCACGACTGTCGTCGTACCGCCGGAGATGACCGGGGTGGTCGACCACCTCGGCAACCTGACGATCGACACCCAGAAGAGGTCCTGACCATGGCGATGCAGATTCCCGGTTCGGAGTACTTCTCCAGCCGTCCCGTCGACCCGGCGGTGCTCGCCTCCACGTTGTCCGCGTCCCTGCCGGTACACAGCGTGACGCAGGAGCAGATCGACAACCTCGATCCATTGACCTACGAGGTGATCCGGCACCGTCTGTGGTCCGTCACCGAGGAGATGGGCGAGGCGCTGAAGCGGATGTCCGGCTCGCCGATCGTCACGGATGCGAACGACTTCGACTTCGCGATCTGCGACGAGCTCGGCCAGGAGGTGCAGGTCGGTCTCTACAACACAATGCTCGTCGGTGCCGTTGACCTGGCGATCTACTGGACTCTGCAGCACCGGGCAGACAACCCCGGTATTCGCGAGGGCGACATGTTCCTCTGCAACGACCCGTGGGTCGGCGGCGGGCTGCACCAGAGCGACGTTATCGTGTTCCAGCCGGTCTTCCACGAGGGCAAGCTGTTCGCCTGGACCAGTGCGATCTGCCACGAGCCGGACCTCGGCGGTGTCGGGCTGGGCTCGTTCTCCCCGGCCGCGGAGGACGTCTTCGCCGAGGCGCTGCCGACGCCACCGATCAAGGTGGTGCGCGACTTCGCGCTCCAGAACGACGTCGCCGATGCCTGGGTACGACGGTCGCGCGTGCCGATGCTGGTGAACCTGGATCTCCGCGCGAAGGTCGGCTCGAACTCGGTCGGCCGCAAGCGGCTGGTCGAGGTCATCGAGCAGTACGGCGCCGACACGGTCAAGGCGGTCATGAAGCGGATGATGGCCGACGCCGAGAGCCGGCTGCGGCGCAAGCTGACCGCATTGCCCGACGGGACCTGGCGCGCGACCGGGTACCAGGACCAGTCGCACGAGGGCGACCGCGGCGTCCACAAGATCACCGTCGCGATGACCAAGACCGCGGACCACCTGACCTTCGACTTCCACGGCACCGATCCGCAAAGCGGCGTCATCAATTGCACCTTCGCCGGCATGCGTGGTGGCGTGATGCTCGCGTTGCTGCCGATCCTGGCGCACGACATCCCCTGGTCGGCGGGCGGGCTGATGCGCTGCTTCGACCTGGTCGCGGAGGAAGGGACCATCAACAACGCGACCTTCCCTGCAGCCGTCAGTCGTGGTCCGATCGGCCCGGCCTGGCTCACGGGGACGTTGGTCGCGGAGTGCCTGTCACAGTTGCTCGATCAGTCGGTGGACCTCGGCAAGAGCGTCCAGGCTGCCTGCTGCGGTACCTGGGACACGGCGGTCGTGGCCGGGCTCGACGAACGTGGCGAGTTCCCGATGCCGTTCCTCAATGTGATGATGGAGCCGATGGCCGGCGGATTTGGTGCCCGGCCGCAGGCGGACGGCATGGATACGGGCGGCCTGTTCTGCATTCCGATGGGGCGCATCCCCGACGTCGAGATGACGGAGTTCCTCTATCCACTGCTCACGCTGTGGCGGCGCGAGGAGCCCGACTCAGGCGGACCCGGGCGGCAGCGTGGCGGTGTCAGTGCATCGGTCGCGGTGACGCTCTACGGGTCCAACAATCCAGCCGGCCTGGTGCTCGCCTCTGCCGGCAAGGCGGTCTCGCAGAACAACGGGCTCGCCGGTGGCTATCCCGGCAACACGGGTCTCGACGCAGTTGCGCGGGGTGCCGACGTACACGCGCTTCTCAAGCAGGGCAAGGTCCCTCAGTCGCTGGACGACTTCGGCGATGGTGTTGAACTCGGCAACTGTTATGCACAGTCCTATCTCGCGCCGGGTGAGGTGCTGTATCTGAGCTGGCAGGGCGGTGGCGGGTACGGCGATCCGTTGCATCGCGACCCTGCTGCGGTGGCTGACGACATACGAGAGCAGAAGGTCTCACCAGAGGCCGCGCTTCAGGTGTACGGCGTTGTCCTCCGGGATGGTGTGGTCGACGGCGAGGAGACCGCCGTACTGCGCCATCGGTTGCGGGACCAGCGACGTCAGCGTTCCCTTGCGCCTGAGACGGACGGTGCTCCGCGGATCGCTCTGGAGAGTGCGCGACGGCTGGACGACAACTTGGTCGTCGCGGGCAACGAGGTTGGCTGCGCGCACTGCGGTCACCAGCTCGCCGACCTCAGCACCGGCACGCAGCTTCAGCTCGCGGTCTTCGAGGGACCGTCGAGCGAGGCTGGTCCGCAGATCACCTCCGAGCCGTCGACGTACGTAGACGACGAAGTCGTGTTCCGGCAGCTCTGCTGCCCGGGGTGCTGGACGGCTGTCTACTCCGCGGTCGTGCCGAAGGATCACGCGGACCACGTATCCGACGTCGGCCGGTTCGCACTCGCGGGCAGGCCGCAGTGAAGCTCCGTTCCGTGGATGTGCTGGGCGGTGGGCCGGGCGGTCTGTACGTCGCCCGCCTGCTCAAGCTTCGACATCCCGACAGCCGTGTGCGGGTCTTCGAGCAGTCGGAGCCCGCCAGTACCTTCGGTTTCGGTGTCGGTCTTGCAACTCGCACGCAGCGGAACCTGGACGCGGCAGACCCGGACACCTTCGCGGCGATCGTCGCGAATTCGTGGTCGCACGAGATGTCGATGGCGGTCGGCGGCCGGCAGGTGAGTCTGGCTCTGGACAATCTGATCGCGATCGGCCGGTCGACGTTGCTCGACGTATTGCGCGGTCATGCGGCCGATGCCGGCGTCGAATTCAGCTACAACTCGCGGGCTTCTGCGGACGAGCTCGATGCCGATCTTGTGATCGCCGCCGATGGTGTCAGTAGCGGGACTCGGGATGCACGCGCTGAGGTGTTCGGCGCTCGGGTCGACGTACACAAAGGCCTTTATCTTTGGGCCGGGGCAGACGTTGCGCTGCCGAGGGCGGTGTTCACTCCGGTGCGGACCGAGTACGGGACCTTTGTCGCGCACGCCTACCCCTATGCGAGTGATCGGAGCACGTTCCTGATCGAGACCGACGAGGAGACGTGGCGCCGGGCCGGCTTCGACGTGACCACCGAGCGGCTGCCGTTCGATGCGAGCGACGAGGATGCGCTCGAGTACCTCGGCGAGGCCTTTGCCGAGCATCTGCACGGGCATCGGCTGATCGGGAACCGGACACGGTGGCTCCGGTTCCGCACGGTCAGCTGCGAACGTTGGCACGACGGTAACGTCGTTCTGCTCGGCGACGCGGCCCACACCGCGCACTACTCGATCGGGTCCGGCACCAAGCTCGCGATGGAAGGCGGCATCGCGCTGGCCGCCGCGCTCGCCGACGCAAGCGACCTCGAGGAGGCGCTGGCGGAGTACGAGCAAGTGCGGCGGCCAGCCGTCGAACATCTCCAGGAGACGGCGGCCCGGAGTATGAGCTGGTGGGACTCGTTCCCGACGCGGCTCGACCTGCCGGTGGAGCAACTTCTCGTCTCGTACGTGACTCGGGCGGGGAAGGTCTCTGTCGACCGATTCGCTACGTCGGCAGCGAGCGTCGTACGGATGGCTCTGGCTCAGTACGGGCGGTGCGAGGTGTCGGAGGTCGATGACGGCAACCGCAGTGAGTGGGTGTTGCGGCAACCCTTTGGTACGGCCTTCGGGTCGCGTCGCGTGCGGGCTTCGGACATCGCCGGTCTGCGTTCGGTGCACGTGACGTTGAGCGATCCGTGGGGGTCCGCCGCCGATACTCTCGTGAAGGAGATCGGGGCCGACGAGACCCTGTCCGGCGTACTGCTGAGCACTGCTGCTGATACTGGTTCTGTGCTGACCATGTTCGACCTGGCGGAGCGGATCCGGCGCGAAGCGGGCACGCTGGTCGTGGCCCGACTCGACGCGAGTGCGACCGACCTCGCCGTCGGCGCTCTCGTCACCGAGCGCGTCGACCTGGTCGATCTGGGCGCTGCCTAATGATCACGGACGAGCTTGTGCCGCCGTTCCGGCCGGAGTTGGCCGAGCGCTACCGGGAAGCCGGGCTGTGGGGGGATCGTTCGATCGCTCGAGAGTTCACCGCGGTCGCGCAGCGGCATTCGGACGGGATTGCTGTCGTGGCCGAGCAGGGGAGTTTGACGTACGCCGAGCTCGACGAGCGGACCGATCGGATCGGTGCAGGTCTGCTCGATCTCGGTCTTCAGCCGGGAGACCGGGTGATCTTCCAGGTGACCAACCGGTTGGAGACCGTGGTCGCGTGGTACGCCTGCCTCAAAGCCGCTCTCCTACCTGTTGCCACGCTCGCCGCTCACCGGGCGCACGAGATCGCCGAGATCAGCCGGCAGTGTTCGGCGACCGCTCACCTCGTCGAAGCCGGCCTGCCGTTCGACCTGGTTGCCTTCGCCCAGGACATCGCCACGGACCACCCAACGCTGCGCCACATCATCACCCTGGGCGCCGAGGCTTCATCGCTCGAGATGCTCGGTGCCGACCTGAGCGAAGCGGCGATTCGCGCCCGGATCGACGAGGCGCAAAACAGCACCGGGCCGGATGATCTGGCGGCGCTCCAGCTTTCCGGCGGCACGACCGGCGTACCGAAGCTCATCCCGCGCCGGCATGCGGAGTACTGGTACAACGCCGCGGCCTACGCTCGTCGGCTCGGCTGGACGAAGGAGACCAAGGTCGGTCACCTGATCCCGGTCATCCACAACGCCGGCATCACCTGCGCGATCCACGCCGCCCACAGCTGCGGAGCCACTCTCGTCCTCGGCGCCCCGGACGCTGCCGCCTCAGCAGCTCTGCTGGCCCGCGCCGGCGTCGACTCCGCGCTGATCGGACACGGCCATTTCGGCGCTCTCCTGCAGCCCGGCTTTCTCGATCAACTGCCGGCCTTGCGGCAGGTTCTCCTGTCCGGCACGAAGGTCCCGGAGACGTTGTTCGACGAGCTCGAGGGGCGCGGGATCTGGTCGGGACAGCTGTTCGGCATGGGCGAGGGCCTGTTCGTCATGAGCCGGCTCGACGATCCGCGCGAGGCACGGCTGCGGACCGTCGGCACTCCGCTGAGCGAGTACGACGAGGTGCGCATCCTGCTCCCGGGCACCGAGGTCGAGGCGCCGTACGGCGAGGTCGGCGAGCTGTGCTGCCGCGGTCCGTACACGATCCCCGGGTACTACGCGGCGGGGGAACGTAACGCGCTCGCCTTCACCCCGGACGGGTTCTACCGCACCGGCGATCTCGCTCGCTGGGGGACGTACAACGGCAGGGCGCAGCTGCTGATCGAGGGGCGTATCAAGGACGTGATCAACCGTGGCGGCGAGAAGATCAATGCCGAGGAGATCGAATTGCTGCTGCTCAGGCACCCCGACATCCGGCAGGCGGCCGTCGTCGCGATGCCCGATGCCCGGCTGGGTGAGCGGTCGTGCGCGTATGTCGTCGCCCGCGTGGCCGTCGACCTTCCCACCGTCCAGCGGTACCTGGACTCACTCGGCGTCGCGAAGTTCAAGTGGCCCGAACGGGTCGAGCAGCTGGACGACCTGCCGCGGACGAACGTCGGCAAGATCGACAAGCCGCGCCTCCGCGACCGTGTCGCCGCGGCTCTGAGCGCCGGGGCCGGCGGTTAGAGTCGGCCCATGACGTCAGGGAAGAAGGCGGTCGATGCCGACGAGCGGGTGCGGAGCAGTACCCGTCGTGATCTCGTCGAGGGTCAGATCATTGCCGAGGCGACCCGGCTCTTCGCCGAGCGGGGGTTCTCCGGAACGAGCCTGAAGGACATCGCGGACGCGACCGGGCTGACCCGGCCGGCGCTCTATCACTACGTCAAGAACAAGGACGAAATTCTGGCCAAGCTGGTCAGCGAGCTCGCCGAAGGACCGGCGCGTGCGCTGCGCGCCATCCGCGCACAGAGCGAGCTCGGGGCCGCCCAGAAGCTGCGCGAGATCGCCCACGCGATCGCACTGCAACAGGCTGGCGAACCGGCCAAGTTCCAGCTGCTGATCCGCTCCGAGGCGGACCTCCCCGAGGAACTCGTCGGGCCGTACAACCAGAGCCGCCGCGACGTCCTCAACGAGATCGTCGCCGTGATCGAGGCCGGCGTCGCCTCCGGCGAGTTCCGCCCGGTCGACGCCCGGATCGCCGCGCTCGCGGTCATCGGCCAATGCAACTGGGTCGCCTGGTGGCACCACCCCGGCACGCCTGAGGAGAACAACCGGGTCGCCACCACCATCGCCGACCTGGCTGTCGCTTCCGTCCTGTCTTCCGATGACGCCGACCCGGGCGTAGACCCGCGGACCCGGGCGATCGAACGCCTCAAGCAGGACGTTCAGCACCTCGAGAAGATCCTGACCGACGATCAGGTGTGAGCCTTCAGCCAGCTCTCGATCCGCTGGGCGGCCAAGGACGTGCCGGTCGCGGCGCCCTTCGTGACCGGGCCGCCGAAGTGGGTGCCGGCGGCGGACTGCACGGTCAGGTCCGAGGCGGCCAGTGCGGCGCTCATCGCGGTGATGTCAGCCGGGTACGACGCTTGGTCGCCCGTGAACTCCAGGAGCAGCGTCGGGACGGTCACGCCGGGAGCGCAGTCGATGAAGGTGGCGTTGGTGGACAGGGCCGACCAGGTGGAGAGCCAGGCCTCGGCGGTCGACAGGCGGCCGAAGCCGACCAGGCCGTAGTTGGTCAGATCGGGACGCCGACCGAACAGTGAGCCGTACGGGCGATCGTTGGGATCCAGCGAGAGATCGACGTTGCGCAGATCCGCGTCGGTGCGGAAGACGGTCATCACCCGCGGGGCGATTGCGCGGCGACGATCGACCGCGTCACCGCCGGACTTGAAGGCGCGATTCGCCTGCTGGGCGTCCGACACGTACTCGCGAGCCTGCGCGTCCAGGCGTCGTACCCGGTCCTCTTGAGCGGCCCGGTAGCGAGTGATGAAGGCTTCGTCGTAGCTGCTCGACTGGGGTGCGGGGCGGAATCCGTTGCCGGGGTTGAACGGGTCGAGATCCGGATCGACGGAGAGCGGATCGGATTCGTCGACCACGGACGGGTCGATCAGTCGCTGCAGGAGGGCGCCTTGGCCGGGATGCGGAGCGAGGAAGATGCACCCGTCGGGAAGCGGTATCGCGGTGTCGGCCAACGGAACCGGTCGGCCGGACGGCGTTGTCGCGAGACGTTGATCGGGAGGTAGAGCGGCCTGCTGGCAGTAGAACGCGGCGAGGGTTCCACCGCCGGAGTGACCGAGCGAGTAGACGCCAAAGCCGTTGTCACGCAGGAAAACGTGACCGGCGGCGAAGTCGATGATCGCCTGCTCGTGCAGCAGGTTGAGGTCGTTGTTCGGCGACCGGGAGCCCTGAGTCCATACGCCGTACCCCATGGTCAGCAGGTACGGAACCAGCGGGTGGTGCGTGACGTCCTGCCGCGGATGCATGATCGTGACGACTGTCGTCGCTCCTCGCGGCACGCGCAGGACGCCGGTGACCTTGGCATCGTCGCTGGTGCTGAGCTCGTGCACACTGGTCGCGACACCGTCAGGGCCCTCGATGGTGGACGAGTAGCGCCCGGACCCCAGTTGCGTCGCCGTCATCGCGGGTCCACTCGCAGCGCGTCCTTGTCCCACTGGACGATCCGGCCACCGGCCAACCCGGCGACACAGCTGTACCAGACCGCGTGACGACAGCCGGTGGCACGACGGTCGATGACGATCGGGCCGTCGTACTCGATGACGAAGTACGGACCGAGCTTGTCCACCTGGACGCCGTCGGACTCGCCGGCGACTCTTGCCACGGACGTGTTCTCAGGTACGTCGAGAACGTACAGCCGGCTCACACGCGCACCTCCCAGGAGGGGGCACGTTCCACGATCAGCTCGGCCTTGCGGGTCAGCAGGTCGTCCATCGTGTGCCCTTCGCGCTGCGCGATGTCGACGAGCGCGTCGATGGTGAGGTTGGCGTCCAGGTCCTCCTGCGGAGTCACCGGACGCAGTGCCCGGGTGATTTCGACCATGTAGCCGTTCGGGTCGTGGGTGTAGATCGACTCGATCGTCTCGTGCTGGATCTGCATCTCGACCGGCCATTCGCTCAGGTCGAGCCGGCGACGGTACTCCGTCAAGGCGTCCTCGGAGTCCACATGGATCGCCAGGTGACGCGATCTCACGAACCAGTCCGGCGTACTGTCGTCGAACCGCGCGTAGACATCACCCTTTCCGTCCGACGAGCGCCGCGGCAGCCCGAAGTAGTAGAAGAACGCGATCCGGTCGTCGTTGCCGATGTCGAAGAAGAAGTGAATGAAGTCCGGGTGGTCGTCCGGACCCCAGCCGGCCGCACAGATCGAGTGCACGACGGGGAAGCCGAGGACGTCGCGGTAGAACCGGACGGTCCCGACCGGATCGAAGGTAGGGAAGGCAGCGTGGTCGACACCGCGGGCGAGGTGGCGTCCGGCGAGATCGTTCATCGGGATAGTCCTCCTTCGCGGCGGAGCAGCGAACCCGCTCCAGGAATGTCGATCGGCGATCCGGCGGCCCTGAGGACGCTGTAGGCGCCCGCCGTCGCGGCCGAGAGCACCGGAACCCCGAACTCCTGTTCGGCGGATTCGACCAGCGGCAACGAAGGCATCTGCACACAGGCCGAGATCACCAGCGCGTCCGCGCGAGCCAACTCCAGCGAGCGGGCGGCGGCCATCACCTGGTCGCCCGGGATGCAGCCGACCTGACGGTTGTCCTCGACCTCCAGCGCTCGCCAGTCCACGACCTCGAAACCCTCCGCCTCGAGGTACATCACGACCTGCTCGGCGAGTGGCTTCAGGTACGGCGTGACGATCGCGATCCGCTGAGCCGGAACAGCCCGAAGGGCCTCGACCAACGCACCGGCACTCGACCTCACCTTCGTCCTGGACCCTCCGGTGGCGAGCTGCTCGGCAATCAACCCTTCGACGCGCTGGTGCTCACCAGGACCAACGGACATCAACGCGACGAGGCACGCGTAGAGCAGCACATCCGGATCGGCGTCCCCGAGCTCCAGCACGCACCGCTCCCGCTGCGCGTTCATCGCGGCCAGCTGCGCCGGCGACACCTTGGCCATCCGCATCCGGCTGGCATGGAAGGAGAACGTCGCCCCCGAATGCCGGCCGAGCAGCACCGGCAGCTCCGTCTCGACAGTGACATTCGAACTGGGCACAACAAGCCCGACACGTACGTGACTCATCCAGATCCTCTCGCCTCCTTCCAGGATTCGACGGATCCGACGAAAAGTCAACACCAGCGTCAATAGCTTTCGGGAGGTCATCCCCGCGAGAGGCCGACTGTGTCGTGGGACTCCTGAAGCCAGCTCTTGAGCTCGTCGTCGAGGTCGGCGATGTGTCGGACGCGGACGAAGTGGCCACGCCACCGTGGACCGTAGTCGGCCGTTTCACGATTCGCGGGTTGTCGAGCCATCTGTGCAGTGCGAAGGCCGGCCAGGACCTGTCTTGCGTGGTTACAGCCCGGCGAACCGGACCGGGCGACGGCCACGAGCCGTGACATCTGCGGGATCACCTGGACGTCGCCGGGGCTGGCGAGGATGTCGACGTGCGCTCTGGCCGCCTCGAATACGCCGGGGCGAGCGCCGGCGAATAGTTCGTCCAGGGTGCCTCGGCCGCACGAGGAATGGCACGAGCTGACGATCTGGCACGACGCCTCGGGTGCGATTATCGACTGATGGAGCTGTGTCAATCGACGAACTGGCCGATGGCCTGCTGGCCAAGGCGGCGTCCAACGAGAGTGGGCGCAGTTCGGTCACGGTGTACAGCAGGCCAGGCGCGCGCCTCCGGCAGACGCTCATCGCGCTCGCCGCGGGGCAGGTGATGGGCGAGTACAAGAGTCCCGGCGATGCCTCAGTGCTCTGCCTGCGAGGTCGTGTTGTGCTCCGCGCGGGCGATGCCGAGCGCGAGCTCGGCCCAGGTGACCTGCTCGCGGTTCCGCCGCAGCGTCACGACATTCGAGCCCTGGAACTGTCCGTCCTCCTCCTGACAGTCGCACTGCACTGATCCCAGTCCCGATAGTGAACCGAGGCAACGGTCGGCGCCGTCGCGGTCTTGTTCTGGGCCTAGGCCTTCGGGCGTTCGGGTTCAGGCGGTGTGGAGGGCCCGCAACTCCGCAGTGCTAGGGATGTCGCGGGCGGGAATCCATCGCCGTTCGGTGAATGCTGCGTATCAGCCAGGTAGACAGATCAGCCGGAGGGCGGCGGCTGGCGCAATGTAGCTGTGATGGTGCCTAGATCAGCCGCGCCCCGCACCCTTCAATCCCGCAACACCCGGCACCTGGCGGCTCAGTTGGCTGCGGTGTGGCGGCGGCCGATCAGTGCGAGCGCGCCGAGGAGGGCCGGGATCGTGATGGCGACAGGGAGTGCGCCGTGCATGTCGAGGGTTTCGCGGCGTGACACGGTGACGTGGACGGGCGGTCCGGCGACGAGCGCGCCGGTCTTCGGGATCAGTACGACGTATACGGCGAAGCGGCCGGGATTGACCGCCTGGAATTCCCAGTCCACTGAGGTTTCCCCGGTCGGCACTGGTCGGGTGACGTCCTGCGACCAGTCCTCGAGGTCGACGTACACCCCGTCGAGGCTGACAACGTTCAGATGTGCGATCGCCGGCCCGGACACGACCGACTCCACCGTCAGGGTCTGCCCGATGACGGCGCTGAGGTCGTCCTGGTTCATGGTGATTGTCGGATCGGCGAGCAGTACGGCGGCCAGCAGGCTCAAGGTGGTCATCGCAACCCCGCGGTCAGTCGGACGAGTCGTGGGCCGGCCACGATCAGGATTGTCGCGACGGTCAGTGCGACAACAACCGGAGAGGCCAGGTAGCTGAGATCGTGGGTCCAGCCGCGCCGGCTCACGAGGATCTGAGAGATGTAGTGCACCGCGGATCCGATCGGGTTGGCCCGGGTGATCAGGTCGCCGACTCCGGTCTTCGGTAGCGCCGGTAGCTGGGTCGGCGCGAACAGCACGAGAAGCAGCAGTAGCCCGCTGGCAAGGCTGGCCTTGTTCGAGTTCGTGACGGCGCTGATGAGTAGGCCGAGCCCGCCGACGCCGGTGGCAACCAGTGTGCCGACGGTCAGGGCCAGGAGTGCGGCCTGCATGGCGCCGGCTCCGCCGCGGCCGAGCACCCACAGGTAGGGGAGCGTGACGACAAGGCAGGCCAACCACATCGAAGACGCGGCAGCGAGCTTGCCGACGATGATGGCGCGCCGTGACACCGGAGTGAGCAGGAGGCCCTCGAGGGTCCCGCGTTCGCGTTCACCACTGATCGCGTCCGCGCTGACGACGACCGTGAGCAGGACCCCCACAGCCAGCCCGACGTTGAGCGTGAGGTTGACGGCCTCGCGCTGCTCGAGGAAGTTCATCGCGCGGTTGGTCGCTGCCAAGTAGGTCATCGCGCTGAGCAGAACGCTGAATCCGAACACCAGCACCGGCCCGCGCCCGCCAATCCACAGGTCCCGGCTCTCTTGTCCGGCAACAATCTCCCAGCGGTTCCTAGTCATGTCTGTCCTCCTCGGTGAGGCGGAAGAACGCGTCACTCAAACTGTGCGCTCCAGCCACGACCTCGTGGATCGGTCCGGCCGCGCGAAGCGTGCCGTGGTCGAGGATGAGAACGGTGCTGCAGACCTGCTCCACCTCGGTCAGTGTGTGCGTCGACAGCAGCACCGTCGCATCTCGCCTGATCTCGCCGATGGTGGCCAGGATCTCGCGCTGGCCGGCCGGGTCCAGGCCGAGCGTGGGCTCGTCGAGGAACACGACCACGGGATCGTTGACCAACGCTCGCGCGATGCCGAGCCGTTGCTTCATCCCCCGGCTGTACGTCGAGATCCGCTCACCCGCGCGACCGCCGAGACCGACGTCGTTGAGCAACCGATCTGACACGTCGCGTGCAGCCTGTCGACCGTGGCCGAACAGGCGTGCCGCGTAACGGAGGTACTCACCGCCTGTCTGCCTGGGCGGGTAGCCTGCGTTCTCGGGCAGGACGCCGATGCGTTGCCTGATCCGATGCGGTTGGTCGCCCGGGACGCCGGCCACGGAGAAGGTTCCGCCGGTCGGTTCGAGGATCGTGGTGAGCATGCGGATCGTGGTCGTCTTCCCGGCGCCGTTGGGCCCGAGCAAGCCGATCACCTCGCCGGCGTCAGCGGTGAAGGTGAGTTCCTCGAGGGCGTTGCGCGCGCCGTACCGCTTGCTGAGTCCGATCGCCTCGATGGTTGCCATGCAGCTGACGCTAGGTCCGTGGTGCTGAACGCTTGCTGAACGGTGCATTCAGCGCGGATTCAGCGAGAATGGTGGAGGATCGGCTGGAGGTGGCTGATGCGGGCATTGGTGGTGGAGGACGAGCCGCGGCTTGCGACCGGCCTGCGGAACGGTCTGGAGGCCGAGGGGTACGCCGTCGACGTCGCACTGACCGGGACGGACGGGTTGTGGTTCGCGCGCGAGCACGAGTACGACGTCGTCCTGCTCGATCTCATGCTGCCGGAGATCGACGGCTTCGAGATCTGCGCGACCCTGCGCGCGGAGCGGGTGTGGACGCCGATTTTGATGCTCACGGCAAGGGAGGCCGACACCGACCAGGTCCGGGCGCTCGACACCGGCGCGGACGACTACCTCACCAAGCCGTTCTCGTACGTCGTCCTGATCGCACGGCTGAGGGCGTTGGTACGACGGGGTGGGGCGGAACGGCCGGCCGTGTTGGAAGCCGGCGAACTGCGGCTGGATCCGGCCACGCACCGCGCCTGGCGTGGCGAGGTCGAGCTTGTGCTGACGGCGCGGGAGCTGTCGCTGCTGGAGTTCCTGATCCGCCGGCGCGGTCAGGTGGTGTCGAAACGAACCATCCTCGATCACGTCTGGGACTACGACTTCGACGGAGACCCGAACATTGTCGAGGTCTACATCCGCCGCCTCCGCACGAAGGTCGGCGAACAGAACATCAGCACGCTTCGCGGTGCAGGTTATCGATTGGCGACGGCATGCGAATCCGGGTGACGTTGGCCGCAGTACTGGTTGTCGGATTCGCCCTGGTGACTGGCGCCTTCATCCTCGTAGCTCTGCTCGGGTCAGTGCTCACCGCCCAGGTCTGCACCGAAGCCCGTGAGCGTGCGTCACAGCTATCCGATACCCCGGCTGTGCGAGTGTCATCGACCCGTGGTGAGCTCGTGCAGCTGATCGACCGGTCCGGTGGCGTGGTGGGCGCCTCAGATAGTGGCAAGCTCGCTTCGCCCGGCAGCGACTGCGTCAAGGTCGAACCGCCTGGATACACCGAGGACTTCGTGTTCGCGGCGGCCTCCGTACAGTCGGGTGGTCAGGTCATTGTCGGCCGGCCGCTGGTCGACGTACTGGACTCGACGCGGTTCGTGAGCCGGGTGCTGGTGGTCGGTGTACCGGTGATGATGCTGGTCGTCGGCGTGGTGACGTGGCTGGTCACCGGGCGGGTGCTTGCGCCGGTGAGCGCGATCCGACGTGAGGTGGACGAGATCTCCGCAACCGCGCTGCATCGGCGCGTGCCCGCCGTACGCAAGGACGAGATCGGGCGGCTGGCGAACACGATGAATCGGATGCTCGACCGCCTTCAGCGTTCGCAGGAGATCAGGCAACGGTTCGTCTCGGACGCGTCGCACGAGTTGCGGTCCCCGATAGCGGCGATCCGCCAGCATGCCGAGGTCGCGCAGGTGCACCCGGACAGCACGACCGTCGACGAGTTGGCCACGACGGTTCTTGCCGAAGACCTGCGCATGCAGCATCTCGTTGATGACCTGCTGGTGCTGGCGCGTTCTGATGAGGAAAGCACCGAACCCCCGTGTACGCCGGTCGACCTCGACGACTTGGTCTTTGCCGAGGCCGGGAGGTTGCACTCGGCAACAGATCTCAGAATCGACACATCGGCGGTCTCTGCCGGCCAGGTGCGGGGAGATGCGACCGCGCTGGCCCGGATGATTCACAACCTCGCTGACAACGCAGCCCGTCATGCGCACAGCTGGATAGCCTTCGGCCTTGGCGAGTCGGACGGCTCCGTCGTGCTCACCGTCTCTGATGATGGCCCCGGCATCGCGGTGGAAGACCGGGCCCGGGTCTTCGACCGGTTCGTCCGCCTGAACCCGGCCCGCTCCCGCGGCACCGGCGGATCCGGGCTCGGCCTGTCGATCGTGGCCGAAGTCATCCACCGCCACCACGGCACCGTTCGGATTGACGGTGGCGCGACCTTCGAAGTCCGCCTGCCCCGCGCCGACATCGAAGCCTGACTGCCTGGGACCCGAGGTCGTTCTGTAATCCGCCCGTACCCAACATCGCGTCCACACCATGCATGCACGCAGATCGATTACGCGGTGCGAGCACCGATAGTCGCCACTGAGCGTGTCCGGCCCTGCGTCGTGGGTCCTGGACAGCCAGCGACCGCTCTCCACAGCCCCTCATGGCCGCAGCCTCCGACAAGCCCCGTCCACAGGCTCGCGGTCCTTGAGTTTGATCGGGCAGTGCAGCCGCCGATGTGAGGAGGAGGGGCGGGATTGACGATCTCCAGCATGGCTAGTGGCGGCCGGGTGGTGCTGGCCTTGTCCGGGGATGCCGATTTGGGAACCGTCTGGCAACTGCGGGACCTCGCCAACGAGTTCATCGCCACAGGCCACGTGGACCTCGTTATTGACCTCAATGGCGTGGAGTTCATTGATTCCAGCGGCATCGGGGTGCTGATCCGCACCCAGGCCCGCGCTCGCCGCGCCGGCGGGTCACTGCGGGTGGTGCGTGCCCGGCCGCGCACCCTGCGACTGTTCGAACTCACCGGTCTGACCAGCGCATTCGACATCCATCCCGATACCGCCGCAGCACTCCGCACCGCGCCGCCGCGGTCGGCAGCGCTATGCCCCCGGTGCGCCGGATTATGTTCACCGCGAACGCGCTGCCGGTGATCGGCCCGGTCAACCATGCTGTGGTCGGGGATGTGATCGTGGCCTGTTACGAGGACACGGCCGTGCTGTCAGCGGTGGGACTAGTCGTCGTGGACGAGGTCGATGAGATCGTGGACACCACCGTCACTGCCAGCGGCTCGCGACCGTCCGGACCTGACTCAGCGCAGCCATCTGACCGCGCAGCGTCCATCGCATGATCCCAGGCGGCGGTCAGGGCGATCAGGTTTCGAACGACGACCGAGGCGGTAAGACAATCAGGCGCGGGCGCGCTTGCCGCTGTCGCGGACTGTTTGCAGCCCGCTCGCATGGCGTCACCTTGGGTGGCGTCGGGTCAGCCGGGCTGCCGAGGTCAGGCGCCGCGACTGGCCGGAGACGCGAGGTCCCGCAGCGCGGTGGCGAAGGAGACATCCCATGAACGACGCATCACACAGCATGGTTCGGCTGCAAGACGCCGACCTGACCTTGGCTGATCCGGCCGATGACCTGCGTGGCAGGAGAGTTGCGGATCGCAACGGTAGCGAGGTCGGTGTTGTCGGCGATGTGATCATCGACGCAGCGGAACGACGGGCGCGGTTTCTCGAGATCGATGCGGGTGGCAACCCGGGACTGTCGCGGATCAAGCAGTTGGTGCCCGTTGACACGATCACCCGAATCGACGATGACGTTGTGCACATCTCGCCGGACTGGATGATGGTTGCCGGAGGCCACGGATACGACCCGAGCGCCGTACTGGACCGTACGTACTACGCCGCCGTCTACGGGTACTACAACTGTCCACCCTTCTGGTGGCCCAGTCACCACGACCCGGAGCCCGGCGCTGACGACGAGTAGTTGTACCAATGGCTGATCGTGCGCGAGTTCGACAGGGGACATCGTGGCGGCATGACGTCGAGACGGACCGCGAGACGCTCCGGGCGTTGGCTGACGAGGGGAATGAGAAGGCCCTAGACCGGCTTGCGGACCTGGCTGGCGAGCGTGGGGATCTCGAGGAGCTGAGCGAGTTGCTCGATGAAGGCTGTGAGTGCGGGGGAGTTGCTGACCAGTCGGGCCGCGGCCAACGTGACCTCCTGGAGCTGCAGCGAATCGCCGACGCCGACTTCGCGGAGGCCGGCGACGTACTCGACACTACTGCTCGACATCCCGGCTGACGAAGCGAACTGAGACTGGCGGCTCGTGCATGAGCCGTTGACGCCGCGGCTTGGTCCGACAGTCAGCCCTGGCTGATCGACACGAGGGTTGGCAGGGCCTCGGTGCCTGCGTCGGGCTCGTCGTCGGGGATGCGGAAGCGGAGCCGGCAGGCGACGGCATGTTCTTGCGCAGGGCGTGGGCGAGCATCGCTCCGCGCTGGTTCTGGAGAAGGCGCTGCCACAGATGGTCTGGTTCGACCTCTGGGATCAGGACGAAGACGGTGTCGCTCTTGGTGTTGTTGACGTAGTTGACGATCGGGTCGGTGAGATTGCGGCGTTCGTCGTACAGGGCGACCAGTGGGATCTGGGGTTTCCACCAGTGCCGGACCATGCCTGACTGGGACAGGGTGAAGCCGACGAAGACGCCGATGGCGACAGGGGAGGGGACGCCGATGGTGTGAACCTGACCGGCCTGCTCCGCGTTCCCGACGGCGACGGCCGCCGGTTCATCGCGGAACAGACCGGCCAGGATCACGGTCAGGATGGCGATCACGAAGATCGCGGTGGGGACGATGAACAGCCGCGCTGTGGGCGATTCCGCGCAGGTTTACCGCTGTGACGAGCAGCAGTGCGCCGAAGCGCGAGCCAGACCCGGTGGTCGTACAGCGCAGGCACGGCCGACGTCAGGGCCGCGACACCGGCCGAGAAGTCTGGGTTCGAAGGGATTATGGCTCCGCCAGTCGACTCTCTTGACGCGATTTCGCACCACGATTGATCCCACGGCGCCGGACAAGCAGCGACGATGGTGTCCATGACCCGCCCCAACAGTTCGTCGAAGCGACGCCGCGATCGATCAGGGTCTACGCTGTGGCACGCGGTCACCGCGAGATCTTCTGTAGTCCACACAACTCCGGATCATCAAACGGTGGCCGCGCTGTGCCCGGGACCACCACGCCGCCAGATCACGAACCACGGCTGGAGGACCAGGCCGAATCAGGCACGATCCCCCGGAGAATTGAGCACTACTACTCAGCCCGCGCCGGCGTCTGCGCGCGCAGACTGAGCTGAAGCCGTGCTGCGTGCGCCAAGGGGGCAGGTCTGGGGTGCACCACGGGATCATGGCCGGTCGCCACCGCCGGTCCCTGGAGCGTCATCGACAGGGGAGGAGCGCAGTCGGCATGACTGTGCGGGCCAAGCAAGCAAAGATGTTCGTCGTCGCGGTCGTACTCGCCGTCGCGGCAACAGGTGGTTGTGGCGGGCAACGACCCGGGGGCGGGTCTGCGTCGCCTTCGGCAACGGTGCCGCCTGATCTGGTCAAGATGCGCGGAACGGCTGCCGACGACGCCGGGTCGTACGAGTTGATCGTGGACGGAAACAGGCGGTTCCGGCAGACGTTACTCACTGGACCAGACGCCGGCGCATACGTCGTGTGGGACGGCAAGGTGTTGCTCTCCTACGACCCGCAGAGCGATCCGAAGTACCAGCGGCAGGAGAACTTGAGCAAGGACGAACTCCCCGGAGCCACGTTCTTCTATCGGCCCGGCACGAAGGAGTTCGCCGAGCTGTGTCCCGCAGCGAGGCGGCTGGGCACCGCGACAGTTTTCGGCCGGACAGTGGTGCGCTATCACTGCGACAAGGTGGTGCCGGCTGAGGACTCGCCGGCGGAGCCGGTGGACGCGCGAGAGATTGCTCTGGATGAGCAGACCGGTCTGGTCCTTGCGAGTGGTGGTCCGGACAAACTGACCGAGGTGACGTTCGGCCCAGTGATCGCGCCCGACACATTTTCGACGAAGATGCCACCTGGCGGCGACAGTTCGACAGCCGACGGTGGTCCGTCCGGACCGGGGCCGGTAAAGACCGAGGCCCGGCTCCGCCAGATCGCGACCGCCACGTCGACACCGATCTACTACCTCGGCGCCGAATTCCACGGATTGCCGCTGGAGGACGCGATCATCTTCACCGGGGGCACTGAGGCGCAGGGTGATACCTCCCTCGACCCCGGCCAGTCATTGAGCGTCGGCTACGGATCCCATTGCAGCGAAGGCACGTGCAGCTCACGTATCGAGGTCGGCGCCGAGGAAATCCCACTTGCCCAGAATATTGTCGGGTGCTCGCGACTGGCCCCGATTCACGGCGTACCAACCGTCTCTCTCGCTGGTGACTCGGTCGTCCTCTTCACGGGCCCGCTCGCGATCCGCATCGGTACGACGCCCGGCGACGTCGAACTGGCCGCGCAGGCCGCGAAAGAACTGCGCCGGGTTGGTGAGTCGGCCGCGGCAGGGACGTTGCCACCTCCGCCGGCGTCGAAACTCAAGCTCATCGACGCCGCATGCGGCCGTCGCCCAGGCGAGCACGGACCGGGACTGTACGACGATCCGGCACTGAACCCCTCCGAAGGTATGCCGGCCTTCACCGTGCCGCGTCTCGGCGGCGGACAACTGCGCTGGGCCGACTACAACGGCAAACCGGTCGTCGTGGCCGCCGGCGACGTCACCGACGTCGCCGCCGCAGTCCGTCGCCTGGCCAAGCTCACCTCCGGCGGCAAGTCGCCAACCGTAATAGGCCTGACCTGGGACACCGTCGGCGACAAGGAGCATCCCGCGCCGACAGCCGAGATCCAACGGAAGGCGGGCCAACTGCCGGTGCCGGTCGGCTACCCGGCCACTGAGCCCGCTGTATGGCTCAGCGACGCCGCGGGCATCGATCCGAGCCAGTCCGGAGTGATCGGATTCCTCGACAGCAAAGGCATACCGTCGACCCTCCTGCCGCCCGACGCCTCCGACGCCGAGATCCGCACCGCGCTCCGGCAACTTCACTAGTCACATCGCACCATCGTTCGCCGGGACGCTGGAACCGCGTGCTGGAGCCTCCATCGACGTCGCCACCGACAGGAGCAGTGCCCTGGCCGAGCGGGAGACCCCGGATGGCAGCATTCTTGGCGGCGTTGGCGGATCGGACGCCCGCTGGACAGAGCTCCACCTCAAGTTGGACAGTGGTGGGTCGCAACCGAGCCGATGCAAAGCCGACACTGGGCATCTGCTCGCGACGAGTTCGCGCCAGGAGTAGTCCCACGCGGAACGGAACGTCCAAGGTGGTTCAGGCAGAACAGCCCCCGATGCGATGACTCGAACCGTTCAGCTGCGCGAGCGATCGGCAGGCCGTCGTCGACGACAAGACGCGCGAGCCGTAAGCGGGCGCGCGGGGTCAATGCAGCGTTAGCGTGGGACACGAAGACCTCCCTGGTCGTGGCGCGGTTCCCTAGACAGCTCCACTCCACGCCGGGAGGTCTTCACCCATCAAGAACATTCACCTCGTGTCGTCACACGATCTCAACCAACGTGCCTGGTCAGTACAACTGATAGTAGGCGGGTCATCGGCGGGAGAGCTTGAAACGCGCCTGCTGTGCGTAATGACGCGGGCCTGGGTTTCGCAGCTATCAAAGGGCCGAGGCGATATGCGAGTCGGAGTCGCTCCGGTTGATCGCTGGGTTGGGGGCGAATGTCCCCAGTGTCAGCGGCTCCGACTTCGAGATCCCGAGAGGGGAACGCATCTCCGTCTGCGCAGTCAACCCGCCCCGGGATCTCGACGTGAGCACGCACGTCACCGGCATTGCGGGACGAAGAAGAGCTAGGGGTGGCTGTGCCGCTCCGGTCTAACCGAGGCCGAGAATGACTAGCGTGCCGGCACCAATGACGCCCGCCCCGGCCAGGAGCCCTGTCTTGCCCAACTTGGCGCCGTCCAGAGGCGGAATGGGGAGCAGAGTCGACGCCGACATGATCAGCGCTGTGATTGCCATCGACTTCGTGAGCGGGACCGCGAACCATACAGTCTCGAGCAGCAGGACGCCGGTGACGGCGGCGAGGGTGACTGGCGCGGCAGCATGGATCTGGTTATTGCTCCGGTCGGTGCTGATGACAGGCAGCTGGGCCCATGGGGAACCGGCTGCAGTCGCCGCTATTCCGAGGACCATGCCCGGCGGCCAGCTCTCCTGGCTTACTGCGCTGCTGGTGAGGTTGGCGGCTAGGATGCGCGAACGAATGGCGGCGGCGGCCAACGCGGCAATCGCAAGGCCGGCGACTGCGAGCCCCCACAATCCGGTCCAGCCTTGGCGGACCATTGTCGTCAGGAAGAGGACGAGGGTGAGGCCGAGCGCCCATTTCGGGGCGCGGAGGCGATTCACGAGAGGCAGTCTCCGCAGGGCTTGTGTAATGGTGTCGACCCAGTGGCTGGCTACGTCTTGGGTTTCCTTGCTTGTTGAGCGAGCCACCCCCACGGCCAGCAGCAGGAGAGCCAGTAGCCCGGTAGAAGCGGCAGGCGCGAAGCGTTCGAGCTCGGCGAAGCTCCACCGGGGCGGTAGGGGTTTCGATAGGTCGAGGTCGGTTCGGTAGATGTTCGAGTCGATGGTTAGTTCGTGCTTGCGCTCCGCGAGCTCTGGGTCGAGCTCGATTGCGCGAGCGAACGCGCCCTGCGAGTGGAGGATGTAGCGAGGTCCCATGTCCGCGTATACGACGCCGAGGTTAAACCAGGCCAACGCGTAGTCCGCCTTCGCGTACACCGCTTGGCGCAGCGCGGCAACGGCGTCATCGTCGCGGCCCTCGAGCGCGAGTTGTACACCTAGGTCGTTGGCTGCCGGGAAGGCGCCTGGGTCGCTCTCGAGGGCTCGGCGGTTGTAGTCGATTGCTGCGTCTCGTTGTCCGGCCCGATCCGCTATGAAGCCGGCGGTCATGAGAAATGCCGGGTTCATCGGGTCGACTTGGAGGGCTCGGACAATGGAGGTGTTTGCTTCGGACACACGACCGGCGGCGAGCTCGGCCACCGCCTGGTTGGCATAGAGCCGTTCAGGTCGATGACCGATGAGCTGGAAGTCCGCCTGCTCGATCACCTTCAGCATCTCCCCGGCGGCTTGGTAGGACTCCAGCGCCGTTGCAAGGCCACCGGTATCACGCTCGGTGTCGGCCAGCAGCGTCCGAGCGTGGTAGGCAACGGCGGCAAACTCGTCGGACACGCTATAGCCCTTATCCTTCTCCACTACCTGCTTTTGATAGGCAGCGCCCCGCTCGGCGCTCCCTGCGACACGATCGAGAAGCAGAAGTCCTTCTTCCCGCCGACCGGCGCGGATGAGCGCAGCGGCCGCGGCCAGGTCAGCTTGGTAAACACCGAGGTCATCGTCCCACTGAGCTTGGCGTATTCGCCGACCTGCCGCTCTGAACGCCGCAGCTGAGGCGTCATACCTGCCCTGTAGGTAGCGGACTTCTCCAAGTCTGAGCATGGGGAGCTGTGCGCTTGCGGGCGCTGTGGCGAGCCAGTCCTCGATGACATTGGAGGCGCGGTCCAGGTCGCCAGCCCAGCGCCACATATTCTGGCGGCGATCGTAGACATCGTCGACGAGGCCTGGGCGGAGCTCGTCAACATCCTGACCGGCCTCGAGCAGGATCAGGTCGCGCGGCGTGCTGCCATCGGCCGCCACCGACCCAGCCTCGAACGCAAACGTGGCCCAGCACCGCCGCCCGCGGCGGACGTCCTTAAACCTCAAATCCTTCGGCAACCCCACGAGTGCCTCTTTGGCGTTCTTGGCGAGTATGGCGTCGCGTCGCCATTCCCACTCAGGGCAGCTCGCCATTGTTCCGACGTAGCCGCTGTCCTCCCGGTAGATCGGGATGTAGGACACGTCGTCTACGACCGCGCCGCCACCGCCTTCAAAGGGTTGCAGCGTGGCTTCGAATGGATCGAACCTCTCGAGGCCGACTGAGACCGCGGGGATGGCCAGGTCGTCGCCCTCGAAGCTGACTCCGCTTGCTGGCGTCGCGAGCAGACCTCGGCCCTGGGGATAGGCGACTGTGCCCAGGTCTGAAAGGTGTCGAGCAGTGTGTTGGGCAGACTTGAAGTCGTGAGCCGCTTCCTCGGCGTGGATCAGCAGTTCCATGCGGAAGCCAGGGGTTGCGGTGGCGGTGGCGTGACGTAGCAGGTGGGCTGCGGCGCTAGGCTCTCCGAGCCCTAGCAGGGCCCGTGCGAGACCGGCTTCGATCTCCGCTGATCCTGAGCCGCTGCTGGCCCGCCCGTAGAGCTGGAAGGCGAGGCGGAACTGATGTCGTGCGGCGAACGGCTGCCTAGCCGCAATGCGCTCCCCTTCCCGGACGTGAGCGTCTGCGGCGCCGGCTAGCGCATCGGGTGAGTCGGGGTATTGCTCGACGAGAGTGTCAAATGTCGCCAACGCCTCCTTGGCATGTACGACCTCGGGAACGGGAATGTCTGGTACATCAATCTGCTGTGCACGAAGCGACTGGAACTGCCCGAGTATCCAGCCAGGGGTGGGATCATTGGGACAGGCTTCCATCGCCCGTTCAGCTTCTGCCCGCACAATCTTGTCTCGCGGAAGGTCTTCTGCCGCAAGGAGTAACAGCAGGTTGAGCCGGGCATCGCAATCTCTGGCCGAACTGGCGCGGTACAGGACGGCAAAGGCTGCAGGACCGGCGTTCACGTACTTGCGTTCGCCTTCGGCATCTACACGCGATGCTAGGCGGATCATTGCCGCACCCAGTGCCGCTCCGTTCTTTGCAAATCCGGAAGCCGGCGCCTGGTCGAGGATCCGGGCCATTGCTGGGTAGCGATAGGGATACGTGACACCATGCGAGCCCGCAACCGTCGTCCACACGAGGCTGTCGCCCGGTTCGCGTGCACTCAACAGACGGAGTAGCCGCTGAGCGCCGCGTGCTCCCAAGGCGGCCGTGGCCAGCCTGCCGAGACTCTCGGGAGTCTGCGCGGTGATAGCCCGCGGTACGCCCGCAGGCAGTTCCTTAACGACTCCCCCCTGTGATGTCGGCTTGCCATCCGCAAGCTCCATCACGGAGTCTGGGGGTCTTGGCTGCCGTTCCGTCGCCACCCAGACCGCCGGGGCAAAGCCGAGCAGCACAACGACCGCGAGTCCGATCACGATATCCGTCAGGGTCGCGGCACGCGCCACCATCGCGACACGGGACCTGGGTCCGGTGTCCGACGACTGATTGTGCGATGAGCGCATGCCACGCCCCCCGGGAGTGTCGTTTTGCGCGCCTAACACCATGGTGCCTCAGATTCAAGGCGCTGTGGTCTTCAGGGCAGACCGGCATGGAATGCAGCCGACGTGGGCATTTGCCGTGCAGTTGGTCAGTCGTTGCATTGAAAGGAACGATCGATGCATTGCTTTCATTTGCGCGAGGCGTCGGCGAACGCCGCCAGTCATCGCGGCGGCCGGGTCACTACCCGCGTCCTATCGGCAGACGGCCCTCGTCGCCGGCGCGATCCCATCTACCGCAGAGCGGCCGCACGCGACCGACGCTCGGTTTAGGAAACCGACGCACCCCACCGACATACGCCACTCCAGACGTAACCAGGGGACTGCCCCGAGTTCAGTTGACTCGCGGGGTGGGGTGGTTCAGGCCGCGAGTGCGACCGGTTGAATTGTCTCAAATTCGATGGGTGTGAGTTT
>NZ_SLWN01000032.1 GCF_004342025.1 Kribbella steppae
GGAGAGTCATCCAATGCCTGTGAACGGGGATAAAACAAATTTCGGCATTGACTTTCGGCACGCTGTTGAGTTCTCAAGAATCGGACGCACACCGCGCTTCAGACTTTCGTTTGAAGCTCCGGGGCAACTCGCCCAACTTTACTGTTTCGTCCGGGGCCGGTCAAATCGGCCTCTTTCGTCCCAGTCCCCCTGCGCGACCCAGTGACCGAAACCCGCCGAGGCTTGTTTCGGCTTCCGAGACCTTCAGGGAGTTTGTCAGAGGACCGGCCGCTTTCGCGTCCCGCGTCTCGCTCCAACAAGAAGAACATTACTGACATTCGCGGTGCAGATGCAAATCGGGGTCCCGGACCTTGTCCGAACCCTTGCGAAGCGCCCTCGGCACCGGTCAGCCGGCACCTGCCGCGAGGCAGTGGTCGTCCCTCTGGTCACACCACTCACTCGCGTCTCCGCGAGCGACTGCTCCCCCATGATGCCCCACCACACAAGCGTGGCTCCACGGGATATCTCGGCACGGCGTCGTACGGGATGGACCTGGGACCTCGCAGTACTGGAGGACACGTCCTGGAGCTCTAAGACGAGGTGGGAGCCGGTCAGCCGACTCCCACCTGTCACGTACCGCACCGTCCAGCAGACGCCTCTCGGCGAGTGGCCGCTCGTAGCGGCTGAGGTTGAGGCCCGGGGTCACGAACCGGACGGCATCAGATGTAACCGGCGCCCCTCCGCGGCTATTCCCGGGTGCAGTCCAGTTCGGCCCCGCCCTGGATGAAGACGAGCCGACTGCCGTCTTCACGGACCTCGAACTCAGTGTCGGCGTTCACCGCGGCGAACCTCGTCGCCGACGTTGGCCCGAAGAGCAGAGGAGGCTGACCGGCGAAGGTCACTTCCAGTCCGCGGCCCCAGCGCGCCACGTCCAACTTCAGCCGACCGTCCAGTCTGTAGGTACCGATCAGGCTTGCTATCGCCTCGTCGGTGGGCAGGTCTGGCTCATCGACCTCCGGCGAGTAGTCGTCCCACTCGTAGGTCCTGGCAATCGCGGCGAAGGCTCTTTGAACGACCCAGCTGCCGTTGTCGCCGTTCGTCATGACTGCCGCGCCCTGTCCGGTGTCCCGGTAGGCCAGCAGATGGCAGCGGAACCCCTCGTTGCCCCCGCTATGTCCGAACCGCACTCCCCCATCGCCAAGGAACAGACCGAGTCCCAGATGGTTCAGTCCACCGATCCGGTCGGTTGCAGCGATCTGTGGCGTCAGGAGTTCGCGGGAGAGCTCCGGCGATAACAGGGCGCCGTCTGCTCCCGCATAAGTCTGCTGGACAGCAACGGCGAACTTCAGAAGATCTGTTGGCGTCGTCCAGAGCCCTGCAGCGGCCAGCTCCGGATAGCTGTGCCAACGACCAGGCACAGGTCGGCCCAACTCGTCGTGCGCAGTCGCGGCCTTGTCGTGCAGGGCAGGCGCTAGCGGCTGCGCGTAGTCGCTGTCAGACATCCCGAGTGGTTCCAGCACGAGCTCCCGTGCGAGTTGCTGGAACGGTGTCCCGGTCACGTCCTCCAGTAGTTGCTGCAGTACGACGGTGCCGCCACCGGCGTACCGAAATTGGGTACCAGGCACGATGTCGACACGAACGCCGAAGGTGTTCGTCGGCGCAGTTCCATCGAGGATCTGCACAGTGGTTGGCAGAGCAGTCCCCTGGCGGTAGCCCGGAAACCCGTGCACAGTCAGCCCCGCACTGTGGCTCGCGAGCTGCCGCAAGGTGACCACCGGCTGCCAGTCGCCCGTCGGCGGGACCTGCCATGAGGTGAGCCGGCGGTTCACGTCCTCATCGAGGTCCAGCAGTCCGCGGTCCACCAACCGGAGCATCGCGAACACAGCGACGGGCTTGCTGATCGAGCAAGCCTGAAACAACGTTTCGGGTACGACGCCAGCCGGCTCGTCAGCCTGAACGACGCCGGCACAACCGGTATCCACGAGTTCGCCGCCGTCGATCACCGCCCAACTGGCACCCGGCACCTGGAACTTCTCGAGATTCGTCGCGATCTCGTCGTACAGAACACTCATCCCGCCCCTCCTCGGCTTCGTTGTCTCGGAGCCTACGGACGTGACGGGTCGGGCGCCCGGGTTCATCGTGGCCGTGCCGACGCGAGCCTGCCGCGGCGTGTCCGCGGCAGGCTCGTGGCTTCGGCTACCTCGACGGCTGTGGCGCTGAGCAGTCGATCTTCGGATTCGCGCCGACGTAGTTCAGTGGGCCGACGACGATGGTGACCAGAGTTGTGCCCACCTTGGCGCACGTCGCGTCCGACCCCGCAAAGTAGTTCCGTTGGGCGGCGGCCGCCAGGCCAATAAGCAGCCAGACGACAACAAGGATCGCCACGGTGCGGGAACCGGTCGTAGTTGCTCTACGAGTGCGCATGTCCACCTCCTGGGCTGAGCGCACCCCCGTGTTGATCGTCCTTCCAGTTCCCGCCCGCATGCCTACAGAAACGGTGCAGGTCAGATCTCGCGGTAGTCGTAGTACGGCTTGATGTGGGTATTGACGTACGCGCCGATGCTGGGCGCCGCGAGCAGAGCGGCAAAGGTGGTCTGCGGGACGTCGTCGTACTGATAGATGGAGCCGTTGACGTACTCGAGCTCCAACATGCCGTCGGACCAGCCGACCGATCGCACACTCGACGAGTTCACCAGTCGTCGCCTCACCCGCGCTCCCTTCAGTACGACGTGCGCCGACTCAGTGTGCCGGTGATCGCTCAGGCTCGGCAGACTCAAGACGGGCCAGGGCCCGGGCAAGGTCGCCTAGGGCGACGTTGAGCTGGCTGATGACGGTGTGGTCGAGAGGGATCTGGGGCTCGTCCAGCCCCAGCTTCGCGGCGAATCGGACCCGAGCGTCAGTAGGCGCCTGTCTCAGTGTGGTGTCGAGTGCTTGCTGAAGTTGCGGGCTCGGCAGCATGTCGGGGCGCTCTCCCCACTTCGTGACCGTCCGTGGCGCGATGCCGAGATGCTCGGCGAAGGCCTCGTTGGTCAACCGGAGCGCATCGCGCAAGGCATGCGCGTGCCGGCCGGTCCATTTCTCGATGATCGTCATCGGTATCACTCCCTGCGCGTCGATCACTCCTTGCAATCAGATTACGGCGATCGGGTCATCGAAAGAGTGCCTAATTTGTGCCCTGTGGATACCGGTTCGGTTCCTGGTGAGGACACCGCCGCGGGCGTTGACTTCGGGCATGGACGAGATCAGCGGTCGAACCACCACGCTGCCGCGGACGATCCCGCGGCGGCGTCATCTGAAAGTCGCGAACAAGTCCGGGCCACGCTGTTTCCAGCTGGTCCGTCATGTCGACGTCTCCGGTGTCAGCGGTACGGGCGTCGTCGCCGAGGGCGTCGAGTGGACCGACGGGACGGTGGCCCTGCACTGGGGTGGGCGCTACCCGACCACGACGATCTGGCCGGACGGCATCGACGCGCTCCTCACGATCCACGGTCACAACGGCGCGACCACCATCCAATGGCTGGATGGGTGAGATGCGCCCCCGAACTCGGTGGGGCGGGCGTCCCCTGCATCCGGCCCGCCTCACCGACCTACTCCGTATAGAACTGCTCCCGGTACTTGCGTTCGGGCTGCTCGCCCGACGGTTGTGTAGTGCCGTTAGGGGCGGACTTCGGCGCGATGTCGTGATCGGCCGTCGGCGGGATTGGCGGGCCGGTCAGCCGGTGAGGGAGCGGAGGGCTCGGCGGGAGGGGGTTAGGAGGACTGGTTTGTAGGGGCAGCGGGCGTCGGTGAGGGTTTCGTAGGCGCGGATGGCTCGGTTGGCGGCGTCCCACCCTTGTTCGGCGGGGCTGCGGCCGAGGCCGCGGTTGCGGACCAGGGCGCCGTAGAAGGCGGAGCAGAAGACGGTTGCCTCGTACCAGCCGATGACGGTGCTGGTGCCGATGTAGGTGATGTCGTCCTGAAGGCAGTCGCGGATGGCGCGTTGCCACTTGCCGATGCCGGTCTTGCAGCCGTCGGCGATCACGACGCCGCTGGAGATGCCCCACTGGCGGTCGAGAAACCAGTCAGCCAGCGACTTCAGCGAGACCTGGGTCTTGCCGTCGGTGGAGAGGAACGACGGTTCCTCGCTGTGGTCACCGTGTGCCATCACGTGCAGGACGGTCGAGGGGGTCGTGAGCGCGGAGAACGCGGTCTCGTGGTCGCGGGTGCGGACGAAGTTGACGTCGATCACCGGCTGGTCCCAGCCGGCGTTGATGTTCCCGGTGATGCCCTGGACGAAGGTCATCGACGCGTCGAAGGAGCTGTCCAGACCGAGGTCCACCAGAGTGATCAGCCGGTTCTTCATTCGCCCACCCCTCCCGCACATTCCGACCCCGCCGCACCCATGATGAACCACGCTGCCGACAGTTCGCGCCCCCCTTCTGCTGCGCTGAGACGGTCCGCACGGTGGGCGGTGTGCCTTGTCACACAGGGTTTCTGCCGCCGTACGGCGTACGGCCCGGACCAGCCCGTGGGCGGCAGGCAGGCTCCCCCGGGTCGGCGTCGGCGGGACGCACGGATGGAGAGTCGCCGGGTCCACGAGACGCGCCCGCCGGGGTGGAGCGGCCGCCGGCGTGAACCCGTGCACGCCGGGCGGATGGGTGGGAGACGGCTGGCGGGTGGCACGGGCCGGTGAGTGAGGCGCTGCCGAGGGGCGCGGACGGCGTGCGGTGTCTCCTGGGCGCCAGCCCTGGGCGTGGGGCGGGCTGCGGGGTCGCGCACGTGCAGTCAGGTCGGCCGTGGGCCGATGGTCTACGGCGGGCGCCTGCTGTGGGTGATGTGGCCGGAGGCCGGCTGTGAGGCAGGCGGCTGGTGCTGCGTGTGTCGGACTATGGAGCGGGACGGGCGGTGGGTGCTGCGCGGGTCTATGGCTGGGGTCAGTGGTGTACGGCGAGGGTCGAGCAGGCGTACACGGGTCGGCCAGGTGGGCCGACGGTCTGTGGCGTGGTCGGGCGGGGTGGATGGCGCAGGTCGGATCTGGGTGGGGCCGGTGGTGTGCGCTTGCGTGGGGCTGGTGCGGCGGTGGCCGGCGTGGCCGGGTCGTGGGTCGGGCGGGTGGGGAGCGCAGGTCGGATCGGGGTTGGGGCCGACGGTGGTGTGCGGCGTGTGTGGCGGCGGGTGGTGTGGACGGTGGATGGAGCGGGGCGGCGTACGGTGGCGGGAGGTTGGCGCTGAGAGGGTGGTGGATGTGGTTGATGGGGTTCGGTTGACGGGTGGGGTTGTCATGCCTCGAGTTGGGGTGGGGACTTCTCCGTTGGGGGATGGGGATGCGGAGCGGGTTGTGGTGGAGGCGTTGGAGGTCGGGTATCGGTTGGTGGATACCGCGGAGAACTATCGCAACGAGGTCGGGGTCGGGCGGGCGTTGCGTCGGGTGCCTCGGGACGAGGTGTTCGTGACGTCGAAGTTCAACAAGCGGTGGCACAGTGTGGACGGGGCGCGGACCGCGTTCGAGGCGAGTGCGGAGAAGCTCGGCGTGGAGTACCTCGACCTGTTGCTCATCCATTGGCCCAATCCGGATCAGGACCGGTACGTCGACGCTTGGCAGGGGCTGATCGCGTTGCGGGAAGCTGGTCTGGTCCGCGCGATCGGTACGTCGAACTTCAAGCCGGCGCACCTGCAGCGGCTGATCGACGAGACCGGTGTGGCACCGGAGGTCAACCAGGTGCAGCTGAGTCCGGTGTGGGCGAAGCAGGCCGAGCGGGAGTTCCACACGAAGCACGGGATCGTGACGGAAGCGTGGAGTCCGTTGGGCAAGGGCACTGACCTGCTGGACCACCCGACGGTGCGGGAGGCTGCCGAAGCGCATGGCAGGACGCCGGCTCAGGTCGTGCTCCGGTGGGAGACGCAGCAGGAGGTCGTACCGATTCCGAAGTCCGCCAACCGCGCGAGACTCGAGCAGAACCTGGCGATCTTCGACTTCGACCTGACCGATGCGGAGCTGGACGCGCTGTCAGCACTCGACGGCACCGCCCGAACCGCAGCCGACTCCGACCGCTCCGGCCACTGAGCAACCGCCTACGCGACCGAGCCTGAGCTGATAGACCCTGAACGGCATTTCCCTCGATTGACGCGGTGACAGCGTGTGCGTGGGAGGTGTCAACGTGGAGCACGCGCAGCGCAGCGAGCA
>NZ_SLWN01000033.1 GCF_004342025.1 Kribbella steppae
GGGGGGTGGGCTTTAACAGTGTGAATGTCCGGCGGCGTCCTACTCTCCCACGACCTCCCGGTCGCAGTACCATCGGCGCTGGCGGGCTTAACTTCCAGGTTCGGAATGGAGACTGGGTGTTTCCCCGACGCTATGGCCACCGAAACTCTATCAAAATATCAACCAACCACACTCGCACAGTCACAACACCCACTTCGGTGTTGGTTGCTGGGGTTGACCGTATTTCGGGAACCGTACAGTGAACGCGAAACTTCTCTTCGTTACGTAGCGCATGTTCAGGTCTTGCCCACGCCATGTGTGGTGTGTGACAAGCCCTCGGCCTATTAGTACCAGTCAGCTACACACGTTGCCGTGCTTCCACTTCTGGCCTATCAACCCAGTGGTCTACTGGGGGCCTTACCCGGTTAACCCGGTGGGAGACCTCATCTTGAAGCGTGCTTCCCGCTTAGATGCTTTCAGCGGTTATCACTCCCGAACGTAGCCAACCAGCCGTGCTCCTGGCGGAACAACTGGCACACCAGAGGTTCGTCCACCCCGGTCCTCTCGTACTAGGGGCAGCCCTTCTCAAGTCTCCTGCGCGCGCAGCGGATAGGGACCGAACTGTCTCACGACGTTCTAAACCCAGCTCGCGTGCCGCTTTAATGGGCGAACAGCCCAACCCTTGGGACCTACTCCAGCCCCAGGATGCGACGAGCCGACATCGAGGTGCCAAACCATCCCGTCGATATGGACTCTTGGGGAAGATCAGCCTGTTATCCCCGGGGTACCTTTTATCCGTTGAGCGACGGTGCTCCCACATGCCACCGCCGGATCACTAGTTCCGACTTTCGTCCCTGCTCGACATGTCTGTCTCACAGTCAAGCTCCCTTGTGCACTTACACTCGACACCTGATTGCCAACCAGGCTGAGGGAACCTTTGAGCGCCTCCGTTACCTTTTAGGAGGCGACCGCCCCAGTCAAACTACCCACCAGGCACTGTCCCTGATCCGGATAACGGACCAAAGTTAGACAGCCAGAACAACCAGAGTGGTATTTCAACGATGACTCCACCCGAACTGGCGTCCGAGTTTCACAGTCTCCCACCTATCCTACACAAGTTGTACCGACCACCAATACCAAGTTGTAGTAAAGGTCCCGGGGTCTTTCCGTCCTGCTGCGCGTAACGAGCATCTTTACTCGTAATGCAATTTCGCCGAGTCCATGGTTGAGACAGCGCCCAAGTCGTTACGCCATTCGTGCAGGTCGGAACTTACCCGACAAGGAATTTCGCTACCTTAGGATGGTTATAGTTACCACCGCCGTTTACTGGCGCTTAAGTTCAAAGCTTCGCCGGCCGAAACCAGCTAACCTGTCCCCTTAACGTTCCAGCACCGGGCAGGCGTCAGTCCGTATACATCGAATTACTTCTTCGCACGGACCTGTGTTTTTAGTAAACAGTCGCTTGGGCCTGGTCTCTGCGGCCATCACCGCTTCGGTGAGCAAGTCACCTAACGGATCCGGCCCCCCTTCTCCCGAAGTTACGGGGGCATTTTGCCGAGTTCCTTAACCATGGTTCACTCGATCGCCTTGGTATTCTCTACCTGATCACCTGTGTCGGTTTGGGGTACGGGCGGCTCTAACACTCACTGCGAAGTTTTTCTCGGCAGCATGGGATCATCCACTTCCCCTAAACGGGTCCGCCTCGGCTCTCAGGCTCAATGAGACACGGATTTGCCTATGCCTCGCCCTACCACCTTGCCCGCGGATCAGCTTGCGCCTACCATCGCCGCGGTTGGACTACCCTCCTGCGTCACTCCTCAATGCACCTACTACCACCTCGGGTCACCAACGCCACCAATCCATCCGAAGACATCATGGCTTAGTTGACTTAGCATCAGCAGGTTCGGTCGGGTCGTGTTAATGCCGGTACGGGAATATCAACCCGTTGTCCATCGACTACGCCTGTCGGCCTCGCCTTAGGTCCCGACTTACCCAGGGCAGATTAGCTTGACCCTGGAACCCTTGATCATCCGGCGGACGGGTTTCTCACCCGTCATTCGCTACTCATGCCTGCATTCTCACTCGTGCAGCATCCACAACTCCATCACTAGGCTGCTTCACACGCTGCACGACGCTCCCCTACCCATCCACACACCTGGACCCCGACCAAAAGTCAGAGCCTGGTACGAGTGTGAATGCCACAGCTTCGGCGGATTGCTTGAGCCCCGCTACATTGTCGGCGCGGAATCACTTGACCAGTGAGCTATTACGCACTCTTTCAAGGGTGGCTGCTTCTAAGCCAACCTCCTGGTTGTCTGGGCAACTCCACATCCTTTTCCACTTAGCAATCGCTTAGGGGCCTTAGCTGGTGATCTGGGCTGTTTCCCTCTCGACTACGGAGCTTATCCCCCGCAGTCTCACTGCCGCGCTCTCACTTACCGGCATTCGGAGTTTGGCTGATTTCGGTAAGCCGGTAAGCCCCCTAGACCATCCAGTGCTCTACCTCCGGTAAGAAACACACGACGCTGCACCTATATGCATTTCGGGGAGAACCAGCTATCACGGAGTTTGATTGGCCTTTCACCCCTATCCACAGGTCATCCCCCAGGTTTTCAACCCTGGTGGGTTCGGTCCTCCACGCGGTCTTACCCACGCTTCAACCTGCCCATGGATAGATCACTCCGCTTCGGGTCTAGAGCATGCGACTAAAACGCCCTATTCAGACTCGCTTTCGCTACGGCTACCCCACACGGGTTAACCTCGCCACACACCACTAACTCGCAGGCTCATTCTTCAAAAGGCACGCCGTCACACCCCACAAGGGAATGCTCCGACGGATTGTAGGCAATCGGTTTCAGGTACTATTTCACTCCCCTCCCGGGGTACTTTTCATCTTTCCCTCACGGTACTAGTCCGCTATCGGTCACCAAGAAGTATTTAGGCTTAGCGGGTGGTCCCGCCAGATTCACACGGGATTTCAAGAGTCCCGTGCTACTTGGGAAAACACTCGGAAGTCACTGTCTTACGCCTACGGGGCCATAACCCACTACGGCTCAACATTCCAGAAGATTCGACTTCAACAGTGATTTATAACTCCCCGACCTCACGGCATCAAGGTCTGAATGCTCCCACAACCCCATGTACGCAACGCACGCCGGCTATCACACGCACATGGTTTAGCCTCATCCGCTTTCGCTCGCCACTACTCACGGAATCACAATTGTTTTCTCTTCCTGCGGGTACTGAGATGTTTCACTTCCCCGCGTTCCCTCCAGAACCCTATGTGTTCAGGCACTGGTAACTGGCTTTAGAATGCCAGCTGGGTTTCCCCATTCGGACACCCCCGGATCACAGCTTGGTTGCCAACTCCCCGGGGCTTATCGCAGGCTCCAACGTCCTTCATCGGCTCTTGGTGCCTAGACATCCACCGATTGCCCTTAGTAGCTTGTCACAACAAAACAAAACAAAATCGCTACAAAGAGATGCTCGCGTCCACTATACAGTTCTCAAAATACGGGCAGGAACACCAGCCCAACCCACCACTTACCAGCCACAGCAATACACCGAAGGGAAACAACACACCCTCGATGCACCACCACCAGCAGTTTGATGGAAGCCGGCCCCAGCCACCACACCCAACCAACAGGTTGAGCAGTGACCTTGAAGAAACAGTCCATGTCCCCGAAGAGACCTGGCCCGATTCCTCAGGACCCAACAGCGCGCCTCGGCCCATCACCTACGTCTTGCTCACGTTCCACGCAGCGACTCTCCGAAGAGAACCTCTGCAGTACTAGCGACCCCGACAAGGATCCTGGCCTAATGGTCAATGTTCCACAGTCCGAAGCACCATCACCCCGAGACGAACGCTCGAGCAGTGATGAATGAACACCCACCGTAGTGGAATGTTTCGTGCTCCTTAGAAAGGAGGTGATCCAGCCGCACCTTCCGGTACGGCTACCTTGTTACGACTTCGTCCTAATCGCCAGCCCCACCTTCGACGGCTCCCTCCACAAGGGTTAGGCCACCGGCTTCGGGTGTTGCCGACTTTCATGACGTGACGGGCGGTGTGTACAAGGCCCGGGAACGTATTCACCGCAGCGTTGCTGATCTGCGATTACTAGCGACTCCGACTTCATGGGGTCGAGTTGCAGACCCCAATCCGAACTGAGACCGGCTTTTTGGGATTCGCTCCACCTTGCGGTTTCGCAGCCCTTTGTACCGGCCATTGTAGCATGCGTGAAGCCCTGGACATAAGGGGCATGATGACTTGACGTCATCCCCACCTTCCTCCGAGTTGACCCCGGCAGTCTCCTATGAGTCCCCACCATAACGTGCTGGCAACATAGGACGAGGGTTGCGCTCGTTGCGGGACTTAACCCAACATCTCACGACACGAGCTGACGACAGCCATGCACCACCTGTATAGGACCCTTACGGACCCCCCATCTCTGGAGGATTTCCCTATATGTCAAACCCAGGTAAGGTTCTTCGCGTTGCATCGAATTAATCCGCATGCTCCGCCGCTTGTGCGGGCCCCCGTCAATTCCTTTGAGTTTTAGCCTTGCGGCCGTACTCCCCAGGCGGGGCGCTTAATGCGTTAGCTGCGGCACGGAGGACGTGGAATGTCCCCCACACCTAGCGCCCAACGTTTACGGCGTGGACTACCAGGGTATCTAATCCTGTTCGCTACCCACGCTTTCGCTCCTCAGCGTCAGGTAAGGCCCAGAGAGCCGCCTTCGCCACCGGTGTTCTTCCTGATATCTGCGCATTCCACCGCTACACCAGGAGTTCCGCTCTCCCCTGCCTACCTCTAGTCTGCCCGTATCGGAAGCAGGCTCGGAGTTAAGCTCCGAGTTTTCACTCCCGACGTGACGAACCGCCTACGAGCCCTTTACGCCCAATAATTCCGGACAACGCTCGGACCCTACGTATTACCGCGGCTGCTGGCACGTAGTTGGCCGGTCCTTCTTCTGCAGGTACCGTCACTCTCGCTTCGTCCCTGCTGAAAGAGGTTTACAACCCGAAGGCCGTCATCCCTCACGCGGCGTTGCTGCGTCAGACTTTCGTCCATTGCGCAATATTCCCCACTGCTGCCTCCCGTAGGAGTCTGGGCCGTGTCTCAGTCCCAGTGTGGCCGGTCGCCCTCTCAGGCCGGCTACCCGTCGACGCCTTGGTAGGCCATTACCCCACCAACAAGCTGATAGGCCGCGAGCCCATCCCCAACCGCCAGAACTTTCAACCACAAACCATGAAGAATGCGGTGATATCCGGTATTAGACCCCGTTTCCGAGGCTTATCCCGAAGTTGAGGGTAGGTTGCTCACGTGTTACTCACCCGTTCGCCGCTCGTGTACCCCCGAAGGGGCCTTACCGCTCGACTTGCATGTGTTAAGCACGCCGCCAGCGTTCGTCCTGAGCCAGGATCAAACTCTCCGTTGAAAATATTAGACAACCAACCCCGAAAGGCTGGACAGTCAACAACTTGAGTGATCCTTTGAATCAGAAACAATCAAACTGACTTGAATCAATAAAAAATTTCAAAGGAATCCGCCACAAAACAACAAACAACCCACCACCCAAGATCGAAGACCAAGGGC
>NZ_SLWN01000034.1 GCF_004342025.1 Kribbella steppae
GCCAACGCGACGCAACGCCCGCCGCGTGGACCCGCGAAGATCCAGCGGCTGGGTCACGTCGTGCTCCAGACAACGAAGTACATCGAGTCCCTGAACTGGTACCTGGAGCACCTCGGCCTCATCGTCAGCGACTTCAAGTACTACGAGGGGCAGCGCGAGCGCGGTCCCACGATGAGCTTCATCCGCTGTGACCGCGGCATGACTCCCACCGACCACCACACGCTGGCGATGATGCTCGGTCCCAGTAGCCGGTACGTGCACTCGGCGTACCAGGTCGGAGACCTCGACGCGCTGGCCGCCGGTGGAGAGTACCTCCGCGAGCTCGGCTTCTACCGCTCTTGGGGGATCGGTCGTCACCTCGAGGGCAGCCAGATCTTCGACTACTGGCGCGACCCGGACGGGCTCCTGGTCGAGCACTTCGCGGACGGTGACCTGTTCGACTGCACCCTCGAGCCTGGTTGGTCGCCGATGACGGCGTCCGGGCTGGCCCAGTGGGGTCCGCAGGCCACCAAAGACTTCCTGGGTCTCGCACCAGGACGCGACGCGTTGCACGAGCTGCTGTCGATGGCTCGCTCGCTGCGCGAAGACAACGAGTTCGACCTGACCCGCCTTCGCGGCCTCCTGAAAGTGACGAGTTCATGAGCATCACGATCCTTCGTACGCCCGACGCCTGGTGGGTCCGCACTCCCGGCGGCGCCGCACGCATCGACACCGAGGCCACGACCACCAGCGGACTGCTCGCCGAGCACGAGCAGATCGAGGCCGCCCGGGGGAGCAGGACGACCGTTGACCCGGCCACCCTCGACCTGGTGTCCCCGGTGACGGCGCCCTGCCGGGTGGTGGCGCAGATGACGAACTTCGCCAGCCATGTGAAGGACTCAGGGCTCGACCCTGGCACCGTCCCGCTGACGTTCTTCCGCAAGACGTCGGGCTCGCTCAGTGGTCCGTTCGACGACGTTGTCCGACCCGGTCACGTGCGGTACCTGGACTACGAGGTCGAGATCGGCCTGGTGATCGGCCGGGAGCTGCCGGTGGGCACGCAGGTCACCGCCGACAGCTGGACCTCGTTCGTTGCCGGCCTGGTGGTGACCAACGACGTCTCGGCCCGTGACGTGCAGCTGCCGAAGACGCAGTTCTTCGAGTCGAAGTCGTACCCGACCTTCACGCCGGTCGGGCCGTCGCTGGTCCTGCTCGACGACGACGAGCTCAAGCGGTTCGGCGACCTGCGCCTGCGCCTGTGGGTGAACGGCGAGCTGCGCCAGGACTCGGTGGTCGACGGCGACATGGTCTACTCACCGCTCGAGGCCTTGCAGGCGCTGAGCCGGTTCCAGCGGCTGGACGCCGGTGACCTGCTCCTCACCGGAACCCCGGCGGGCACCGCCCTCAGCGCACCGCCGAAGCCGGTCGAGATCATCGCGGCGTTGCTGCCCCCAGCGCTGAAGTGGAAGCTCTTCTTCCAGCGGCAGGCCCAGAACCCCAAGTACCTCAGCCACGGCGACGTCGTCGAGGTTGCCATCGGCACCGACGACGGTGCGATCGACCTCGGCCGGCAGCGCACGGTCGTGAGGACCGCCTGATGGGCGACCTGCTCTGGCCGACGTACGACGGGCCTGGCGATGTCGTTGCGATCGAGACCGTGCCGCTCGCCGACCGCGGCCTTCCAGCCACGACGTACGAGCTTCTCGTCCGTGCCGCCGACCTCTGGCCGGACCGGGTCGCCCTGTCGGTGCTCCCGGACGGCGAACGGTGGGAGCAGCCGGCGGAGCGAACGTATACCGAGCTGCTGATGGACGTGCATCGCTACGCCAACCTGCTCCACACGCTTGGGGTACGTCGAACCGACGGGGTCGCCCTCCTCGCGCCGAACTGCGACGAGCTCGTCACCGCAATCCTGGCCGCCCAGCTCGCCGGAATCGCGGCGCCGATCAACACCGGGCTCTCGGGCACGCACATTGCCGAGCTCCTGCGAAGGTCGGGCGCCCGGGTCCTCGTGGCTGCCGGTCCCGAACTCGCGCCGGAGGTGTGGGCGAGTGCCCGGGAACTCGCCGTCGAGGCCGGGATGGAAGCTCTCCTCGCCCTGGGCCCGACGCTGCCCGGCCCCGCCGAGGCGGAGCTGGACTCGTTAGACGGCGTGCGCGTCGGTTACCTGTCCGCCCTCGCGGCGGAGCAGCCGCACGACGCCTTCGTGGGTGAAACACCATCGGCCACCAACCTCGCCGCTTTCTTCCACACCGGCGGCACGACCGGCACGCCGAAACTCGCCGCACACACCCACGCCAACGAGGTCAGCGACGCCTGGATGATCGCTGCCAACAGTCTGCTGCACGACGGCTCGGTGGTGTTCGCGGCGCTGCCGCTCTTCCACGTCAACGCACTCCTGGTCACCGTTCTGACCCCGCTGTTCAGGGGCCTCCAGGTCATCTGGGCGGGCCCCCAGGGCTACCGCGACCAGGCGCTCTACACGCACTTCTGGAAGCTCGTCGAGCGCTACGGGGTCACCACGATGAGCGCTGTGCCCACCGTGTACTCCGTCCTGGCCGGCTGTCCCATCGACGCCGACATCAGCAGCCTCCGCTTCGCCGTCGTCGGCGCTTCGCCCCTTCCGCAGGCAGTCCGGGACGGCTTTGAGGCCGCAACCGGCATCCGGCTGGTCGAGGGCTACGGCCTCACCGAGGCCACGTGCGTCAGCGCACTGAGCTTTCCCCACCATCCGCGTCCCGGGTCGGTCGGCCAGCGCCTGCCGTACCAGCACGTTCGGGCCGTCGAGATCACCGCCGACGGTGAGTGGATCGACCTGCCTGCCGGTCGGGTCGGGGTGCTCGCCATCAGCGGACCGACCGTGTTCCCCGGCTACGTCACAGGCCGGACTCCCGACGGCCCTGTGCTGGACGGCATGGGCAAGCTGCGCGACGGCTGGCTGGACACCGGGGACCTGGCTCGGGTCGACCCGGACGGCTTCATCCATCTCGCCGGCCGAGCCAAGGACCTGATCATCCGCGGCGGTCACAACATCGACCCGGCGGTCATCGAGCGCGTGCTGCTGGCACACCCGGCGGTCACGGCCGCGCAGGCGGTGGGTCGTCCGGACCTGCACGCCGGCGAGGTGCCGGTCGCGTTCGTCACGCTCGCCCCGGGCGTCCGCGCGACCCCCGAGGAACTGCGTGCCTGGGCCCGGGACCACGTGCCCGAGCAGGCGGCAGCGCCCAAGGCCGTCACAGTGCTGGACGCACTTCCCGTCACCCTCGTGGGCAAGCCGTTCAAACCCGCTCTGCGCGCCGAGGCCACCCGAGCGGCCGTCACCGACGCGCTCCGCGACATCCCCTCGGTCACCGGAGTCCGAGGAGTCGTCGAGGACGGTGCGGTCCTCGCCATCGTCGGTTTGTCCCCTGGCGCCGACAAGACGTCGGTCCGGGAAGTACTCGAGCGTTTCGCCATCACCTGGAGATTGGAACTGTCATGACCGCCACATCGATTCTTGCGGGCATCCTCGTCGTCGCCTTCGCGGCCCTCGGCTCCGCCAAGCTCGCCGCGGTACCCGCCATGCGCACAAAGGCGCAACACGTCGGCTTCAGCGTCTCGGCGTACCGCCGGATCGGTCTTCTCGAGGTCCTCGCCGTCGTCGGCCTGCTCGTCGGCGCGTTCGTCCCGGTGATCGGTGCCCTGGCCGCCGCGGGACTCCTCATGCTCCTCGGTGGGGCAGCCGTGGCCCACCTCCGCAACGGCGACGGCTTGCGCGAGATCGTCCCGGCCGTCGTCCTCGGCCTGGTAGCCCTGAGCTTCCTACTTCTCGTGGTCGGAGACCTGCGATGAACCGCTCTCAGCGGACCAGGGCCGACCCCGTTCCCGTCGTCATCGTGGGGGCCGGCCCCGTCGGCGTCACCGCCGCCACCCTTCTCGGGCAGTACGGCGTCGACTGCCTCGTCCTGGACCGCTGGGACGGCGTCTACCCCCAGCCTCGGGCCGTCCACCTCGACGACGAGATCTACCGGGTCCTCGTGCGGCTCGGCATAGCCAAGCAGTTCGCAGCCGTATCCCGGCCCACTCGCGGGCTGCAGTTGATCGACCGGAATCACCGGGTGTTCGCGGTGTTCGACCGGACCGGCGACTACGGCCGGCACGGGCACCCCAGGGCCAACATGTTCGACCAGCCCGAGCTCGAGCACCTGCTGCGCACCAACCTCAAGGACCAGACCACGGTCAGCCTGCGCGGGGACGTCGAGGTCACAGACGTCGCCCAGGACGGCCGGGGCCGGGTCCGGGTGGACTTTACCGACGGGCTCACCGGCGAGCACGAGTCCGTGCTCGCGACCTATGTGTTGGGCTGCGACGGAGCCAACAGCGTGGTGCGCACGGCGATCGGTTCGACGATGGAGGATCTCAAGTTCGAGCAGCGCTGGCTTGTGATCGACGTCGCCAGCACGGTCGAGCTCGACCAGTGGGAAGGCGTGCACCAGGTCTGCGACCACCAGCGCGCGGCGACGTACATGCGCATCGGTGATGCCCGCTATCGCTGGGAGTTCCAGCTGCAGGCGGGCGAGACCGCCGCTGACTTCGAGTCCATCGGAGTCCTTCGCCCCCTCATCGGACCGTGGGTCGAGGGCATCCCCAGCGACCAGCTCGAGCTGGTGCGCGTCGCGGAGTACACCTTCCGGGCCCAGTTGGCGGACCGCTGGCGAGACCGCAATGTGTTCCTCCTCGGCGACGCCGCCCACCTGACGCCCCCCTTCATCGGACAGGGGTTGGGCGCCGGACTCCGCGACTCGATGAACCTCAGCTGGAAGATCGCCGGCGTCCTCTCCCGAGACCTGCCCGAGTCGGTGCTCGACACCTACGAGGTGGAGCGCAAACCACACGCCCGGGCCCTCATCGGGCTCGCCAAGCTGGTCGGCGTCTCCATGACGCAGGGCGGTAGGGCTGGTGGCCTGCTTCGCAGGGCTATCGCCCCACGGCTGCACTGGGTGCCCGGCCTCCGCGACCGCCTCCTCGACAGTGTGACACCACCGTTGCCCCGGTCCGATCTCGTGCAGCCACGCAGACTCCGCAAATCCCTCAACGGACGTCTGTGTCCGAACGCGCCCTTGACGAACGACAGCCGGTACGACGACGTGACCCGCGGCGGGTTCGTGTTAGTGACCCGCGTACCGCTTTCGCTCGAGCAGCGTGCGGTGCTAGCCGACCGCGGGACCGAGGTGCTCGAGGTGGCACCCGGCTCAGCCCTGTACAAGTGGCTCGCAGATGGCAAGGCTGCGGCCGCACTGGTACGACCGGACTTCACGGTGCTGTGGGCCGGCCGCGACGTCACAGCGCTCTGCGAAGCAGCACCGAGGTTCCTGGTTGCCTGAGGCACGCGT
>NZ_SLWN01000035.1 GCF_004342025.1 Kribbella steppae
CTCGAACCCGCCGCCTGAACCACAACCGGCTCCCCTGCGCTCCACCGGCATCTTGCCGCACGCCCGACCCGGTCCATTTTCGGATTAGCGAGCAGGTGCTCGGCGGAGTGCAGCGCAAGGCGGAGGGCGAGGCTCGGAGTGGGGTTCTCCGTGCCTCGCCCTCCAACGCCGCGATGTGCCCGCCGAGCGCCGCGCAGCACGCAGGGAATTGAGAGACGTGCCCTAGATGTGGCCGCCGGGCTTGCGGTAGCCGCGGAGGAGGTCGCGGGAGATGATCAGGCGCTGCATCTCATCGGTGCCTTCGAAGATCCGCCACAACCGCACCTCGCGGAACCACCGCTCGATCGGCAACTCCTTCGTGTAGCCCATGCCGCCGTGGATCTGGAGCACCCGGTCCGCGACCCGGTTCACGGCGTTCGTGCCGTACAGCTTGGCGATCGCCGAGTCGTGCTGCGGCGGCTGTCCCTGATCGATGCCCCAGGCAGACCGCAGTACCAGCCAGCGGGCGGCCTCCAGGTCCACCTCCGAATCGGCGATCATCCATTGGATCGCCTGGTTCTCGCCGATCGGGTGGCCGAAGGTGTGCCTGGTGTTCGCGTGCTCGATCGCCATCTCCAGCAGCCGTTCGCACGCGCCCAAACCGCGGGCCGGGATCAGGTAGCGGCCCTTCATGATCCAGCGCATCGCCAGCTCGTATCCGTCCCCGACCTCGCCGAGCACGTGGTCGTCGGGCACCCGGACGTCGTCGAAGACCAACGTCGCCGGCCCGGCCGGACCCATCGTGACGATCGGGCTCGAGGTCCAGCCGCGGTCCCGGTCGACCAGGAAGGCGGTGAACCCGCCCTTGGGTCCGCGCAGCGCATCCGTGACCGCGATGACGATGGCGAAGTCGGCCTCGTTGCCGCCGGTGATGAAGGTCTTCTCACCGCGGATCACCCACTCGCCGCCGTCGCGGCGGGCGCTGGTGCGGATCGCCCGGGTGTCGGACCCGGCCCCCGGCTCGGTGATCGCGAAGCAGGATCGGCGCTGACCGGCGATCGTCGGCAGCAGGTACTCCTTGGTCTGCCGTTCGTCGGACTCGTACAGGATGTTGTCCGCCTCGCCGCCGAAGCTGAACGGGATGAAGGTCCGGCCGAGCTCGGCGGCGATCAGGGCCTGTTCCACGGCCGGCAGGTCCATCCCGCCGTACTCGTCCGGCGTCCCGAGCCCCCAGAAGCCGAACTCCTTGGCCCGCTGCCGCAGCTCCGCGACCTCGGCGGGCTCGATCCCGGCACCACCGGTCCGCTCGCGCCGGAGTACCTCGGTCTCCAGCGGCATCAGCTGCTCGCGGACGAACCGGCGGGCGACGTCCCGGATCGCCCGCTGCTCCTCCGACAGCCCGAAGTCGATCATCGGCCCTCCTCTGGTTGTCGACAGAGTGTCAAATATCGTCGACGGCACGTCAATCCTACGCTTCGCCGGCCGAACTGTCCTGGTGACGGGTGGCGCGTCCGGGGTCGGCGCTCGCTCTACGGCTGAGGCGCGATGCCATGTCCTCGCGGCGCGACGATCGCTCGGACCGAGCGTCGTCCTAGGCTGTCGCAGGTGACTGGGGATGCCGGACAGCAGCGCGTCATCGAGCGCGCCCGCACCGTCTTACCGGCGGACGAGCGGATTCTCGCCGTCTATCTGGCCGGGAGCTACGGCTCCGGCGAGGCGGACAGCTTCAGTGACGTCGACGTGCACTGCGTCGTCACGGACGAGAGCGCGGCCTGGTTCGAGGAGCACTGGACCGAGTTGATGGCACAGCTCGCCGGCCCGACCGTCCTCGCCGAGCGGATTCCCGGACTGATCGGCGGCCTCGGGATCACCCCGGACTGGCTGCACGTCGATCTGGTCATCCACCCGCTCGCCGGTTTCGACCGTCTCCAGTACGACGGAGTCCGCGTGCTCTTCGACCGGGACGGATCACACTTCCCCGACGGCGACCAGCCGCGACAGGGCGGCCGACCCGGTACGCCGTACTGGCCGCAGGGAGCCGTGAACCTGTTCTTCTACTTCCTGGGGAACCTGGTGGTCGTGCTCGGCCGGGACGAGCGGATCGTCGGCAACCAAGGCGTCGGCGCGGTCCGCGACCAACTCATCGCGCTGATGCTCGCCGAACGCGGCGTACGTCGTACCGGTGGAGCCAAACGGCTGAACGCCTTTCTGTCGGACGAACAGCGCGCCGCCCTCGAGGCGATCCCGGCAGCCGGCGCCGACCCGGCCGACATCATCGCGGCGAACCAGTACATGTGCCGCGAGTTCATCCGCCGCGGCACCACCCTGGCCGAGGAGACCGGCAACCCCTGGCCGCAAGCCTTCGTCGACGCGACCCTCACCCACCTCCGCCAACACTTCACCACCGACTTCGCCTGACGCCCAGCAGTGCTCGGGGGCGGCGTCGACGGGTTGTCCGGAAGAAAGGTGCCGGTGGAATCAGGGGGTGGTTGCAACGCGGTGTAGGTCTTGGAGGAGGAGGCTAGCGAACATTTCGCGGGGGGTGTGGTAGCCGAGGCGTTTGCGGGGGCGGTCGTTGAGTTCGTCGGCGATGGCGTTGAGGTCGTTGGCGGTGTGGGTGGACAGGTCGGTGCCTTTGGGCAGGTATTCGCG
>NZ_SLWN01000036.1 GCF_004342025.1 Kribbella steppae
CTAGCTTTCGCGCCGCGAGTCAAGGTTGAGTTTGGGCAGGTGTGAGTGACGCCGGGCGTTTGTTGTGAACGTTCGGCGTGGCTCGCGACGAAGGACGCGTGTGTTGGGGAAGGCACGGGTTGGGCCGCCGGACCGGCAGGCTGATCAGTCGCGGTCGGTTGCCGCAGGCTTTCGTGTGCGCCGTGTCTGAGGCGGCCCAGTCGCGGGCGGGCGGCAAGCTAGGTTCCGCCGTCGTGCGGCATAGCTAACGTGGCCGTCACCGTCCGCGGCTGTGCCTTCCTCGACGATACGCCTCTTCGTCGAAGGGTTGTTGGGTCTTGAGGAGCCGGTAGGCCAGGCGGCAGGCATGCCGGGCGAGCGCGACCCGGGCTTGGATGGGTGCCATGCCGCGGGCGCGGTATTCGTGGTCGCGTTGCGTGAAGGCGGGCGAGAATCTCGATAGTCCCCAGGCGATGCTCATCAGGGCGTCGCGGTGTTCGGCCAGGCCTTGCCGCGAGATTCGTCCGCGGCGGTGCAGGGTCGCGGACTGGTAGAGCGCGGGTGCCAGGCCGGTGGCGGAGTACAGGTGGTCGGCGTCGGGGAACCGGTCGATCGGCAGGCTGTGCGCGGCGAACGCGGCCGCACGCACCGCGGCGACGCCGGGCAGACTGGTTAGGATCTGCCCGTCGCTGGTGGCCAGTAGTTGTGTGATCTCGCCTTCGAGCGCGGCGATGTCGGTGCACAGCAGTCGGTAGCGTTCCAGGTCCCGGCCCAGCCGCTGGGCCCGATGCTCGGCGTCGTGGGGTGGTGGCAGGCATCCCCGCCATCGATCCGCCCAGTACTGGGCGTCGGCCTTGGTCAGGCGTCCCGGCGCCCGGATGAGCAGTGACCGTGCCGAGGGTGGGCGGCCGGCGAACGCCGTGGCGCAGGCCAGAACTGCCTGCCCGGAGGGGCGTTCGACGGCCAGGCTACGGCCGTGTCCAGCCGGTGCGGATAGTCCGGGGACCAGGTTGTTGAGCTGGTCGTGGAGGCGCTGCTGGGCTACCTTGCGGTCGGCGACCAGCCTGCGCCGATGTCGCACCACCGCACGCAGCACCTCCACCTCCAACTCGTCGACCGCAAGCCGCCCCGCGCCTTGCCGGGCGAGATAGGTCAGCGCGGCGCAGTCGCGGTCATCGGTCTTGAAGCGGCCAGATCCGAGTTGCGTTCGCGCCGCCTTCGTCTCCGACGGCGCGAACAACCGCACCGCGCCGGGATGCCGGCGCTCCAACTCACGCGCCCAGGCCTCATGCAGGCTCCCGGTCGCCTCGATCGCGATCACCGGCTCATGGCACCCGTCGCTGCACCCGGCCATCATCTGTTCCAGACTCGCCACCCCAACACGAGAAACCGGCAGCGACACCGGGCCTGCCAGCAGGCCGGAACCATCGCTGACCCATACCCGGTTCATCACCTTGCCCGGGTCAACGGCCACCACCAACGTTGACGGCCCGAGAGCCACCTGCAGCAAAGACATCGAACGGCCTCCCCACCACAACGGTGTGAAACCCACGCCCCTCATGCCAGCGCGGAGAGCCATCCCCTCGACGGCCCATCATCAGCCTGCGCTCGTCGGTGTCAACGTCGTACATGCTCGCTGCGCTGCGCGTGCTCCACGTTGACACCTCCCACGCACACGCTGTCACCGCGTCAATCGAGGGAAATGCCGTTCAGGGTCTATCAGCT
>NZ_SLWN01000037.1 GCF_004342025.1 Kribbella steppae
TAGTCTCCGATCCTCCCTGTCGGGGCGGCCCGTTCCGGGCTGAAAATGGGGGTGGTTGCCCGCTGACGCCGTCTCTCTGTGGTTCGGGCGAGGCCGTGCAGTAGTCGGGCGCTGGGAGCTGCGCCGTGGGCCCTTCAGTGTTGCTTCGAGCACGCGGATTAGATTCGCCAGACCCTTGCCGCTCCTGCGGGTGACCGCTGCTGGTTGGTGTCGAGTGGGGAGGTGGGCAGCGATGCTGGAGGAGACGCACGACGCCGAGGAGATCATTGCCCGGGTCGCGGCGCTGGACATCGGCAAGGCGGAGTTGGTGTGTTGCGTCCGGGTGCCCAGCCCGAACCGGCCGGGCAAGAGGCTGCAGGAGGTGGACACGTACTCGACGATGACCCGATCGCTGCTGCAGCTGGCGGACCGACTGCGTGAGCTGGGCGTGTCCAGGGTGGTGATGGAGGCGACCTCGGACTACTGGAAGCCGCCGTTCTACCTGCTCGAGGCCGCCGGGCTGGAGACCTGGCTGGTCAACGCCAAGGACGTCAAACACCTGCCCGGACGGCCGAAGACCGACCGGCTGGACGCGGTCTGGTTGTGCAAGGTCGCCGAGCGGCAGATGCTGCGGGCCAGTTTCGTGCCGCCGCTGCAGATCCGCCAACTGCGGGACCTGACCCGCTACCGGGTCGACCTGGTGAATGCCTGCACCGCGGAGAAGAACCGGGTCGAGAAGCTGCTGGAAGACGCCTGCATCAAGCTGTCCGTGGTCGCCTCCGACATCTTCGGGGTGTCGGGTCGCGACATGCTGGCCGCGTTGGCGGCCGGGGAACGCGACCCGAAGGTGCTGGCCCAGTTCGCCCGGGCCCGGATGCGGGGCAAGATCACCGATCTGGAGGAGGCCTTCACCGGGTACTTCACCGACCACCACGCCTGGCTGCTGACCAAGATGCTGGCCCGGATCGACCAGATCAGCGCCGACATCGCCGAGCTCGAGGACAAGATCGGCAACCAGATCGCCCCTTTCGCCCACGCGGTGGACCAACTCGATGAGATCCCCGGTGTCGGGCGGGTCGCCGCGCACGTGATCATCGCCGAGATCGGAATCGACATGACCCGGTTCCCCACCGCGAACCATCTGGCGTCCTGGGCCCGGTTCGCCCCCGGCGTCAAGGAGTCGGCCGGGAAGAAGAAGGGCGCCGGCACGACCGGCCACGGCAACCCCTACCTGGCCCGAGTGCTCGGTGAGGCCGCCGTCTGCGCCGGCAGAACCGACACCTTCCTCGGGGAACGCTACCGGCGGATCGCGCGACGACGGGGCCGCAACAAGGCCGTCGTCGCGGTCGGCCGCTCCATCCTGGTCATCGTCTGGCACCTCCTATCGGACCCCGATGCACGCTTCAGTGACCTCGGCCCCGACTTCTACGACAACCGCACCGGCCCCGAACGGAAAAGACGCAACCACGTCCGCCAACTCCAAGCCCTCGGCTACAACGTCACCCTCGAACCCGCCGCCTGAACCACAACCGGCTCCCCTGCGCTCCACCGGCATCTTGCCGCACGCCCGACCCGGTCCATTTTCGGATTAG
>NZ_SLWN01000038.1 GCF_004342025.1 Kribbella steppae
CTAGACACGCGGACCCGCTCCTGTGCCGAACACCCCGTCCTGCGGTAACCAACCCGACTCTTCTATGTCTGGTCAAGTGGTCTGCGGGCCGGTTTCGGGCTGGTCGTGGAGTGCGTTCAAGGTCCGGTAGAGCTGGCGGGCGAGGTAGCGCTTGAGACAGCGTCGGATCTCCTTGGTGGTGCGCCCTTCGGCACGCCGTCGTTCGACGTAGGCGCGGGTTTGTGGGTGGTGGGTCATGCGGGTGACGACGGCCATGTGTAGGGCACGGTTGAGCCGTCGGTCACCGCCGCGGTTGAGACGGTGGCGGGTGGTGTTCCCCGACGAGGCGGGGATCGGATTGACTCCCGCCAGGGCGGCGAAGGCCGCTTCGGACCGGACCCGGCCAGCGTGAGACCAGGTAGCGAGGACGACAGCGACAGTGACGGGACCGATGCCGGTCTTGTCCAGCAGCACGGCCGCCTTGCTGCTACGGATCAGGTCGATCATTTGCGCCTGGTTCGCCGCGAGCTCCCTGTCCAGATCGACGACTCGCTTGGCCAGACGGATTGCTTCGGCGCGAGCGGTGATCGTGGCGAGGTCCTCGACTCGGGCCCGCCAGCGGGCGACCTCGTTGACTTGCTTAGACGTCGGGGCCGTGCGGGCGTCGATGCCGAGATCGACCACACGCAGCAGCGCCGTGAGCGCGTTGATGGTCGCGGTGCGTTCGGTCGTCATGTGCTCGCGGCTAGCGAGGAGGATCCGCAGCGCGGCCCGGATGCCGTCGTCGCTTCGCGGCTGGCGAAGCTGGGTTGGCTCGAGCGACAAGACCGCCGCCGCGATGCGGCGGGCGTCGAGCGGGTCGGACTTGCCGGTGCCACGGTGGGCGCGAGCGTCCATCCGGGCGGCTTCGACCACGTCATAGCCGGCGCGACTGACCGTTGCTGCCAGCCGGGCGCCGTAGGTGGCGACGCCTTCGATGACCCACAAGGTGGCCAGGTCGCCCCCGGTGCGGCGCGCCGCCCAGGCGATCGCGCGGTCCATGCCAGCCCGGGTCGAGGGAAACTGCTCGGTGGCGACCAGCTCGCCGGTAGCAGCGACCAAGATGGCGAAGGTGTGAGTGCGGGCGTGGGTATCGACCCCCACGACATAGGGATGGGTATGCGCGACGATGGTCACGGCGAGCGGGCTTCCTTCCAGATACAACGGACACGGATCCGGCCGCCAAAACGGCCGGCGCAGGCCTGGATGGAAGTCACTTCGGGGCAGCACTGTGATGAGTCACGACCCGCCGTGCGGCGGGACGGACAGTCTTCTGATCAAGTCACCGAGGTGGAGCCGGGTCAGCGCCGGCCACCCGCCCTGGAACGGACAAGTCGGGTTCAAGGCATCCCGAAGGGAGCCATGCATATCAAGAGTCACGATCCAGGACGAGGCGACCGCCGCTAACCCTGCCAGCCAGTCCCAGACCAGCTACCCCAAGACTCACAGCGCATATCAGTCTGACCGCGCGTCGCCAACGACACGCTCACCACCA
>NZ_SLWN01000039.1 GCF_004342025.1 Kribbella steppae
TACGACAGCCGGACTTCGTGATCCTCATGGTGTGCGGGCTTGTCGGCGTTGGTAGTGGCTGGTTCGGGCGCGGTGTTGGTGTCGGCGTCTTCTGATCGACCAGCGCAGCCGGTGACGTAGGTCAAGTGTCGGGGCGGCGAGGTAGGTGTTGAAGAGACGCTTGATCTCGTTGCAGGTCAAGGCGATCAGTGAATTTCCTTGTGGTGTTGGGTTCTCGGCTCGTTCGGTGGCTGCGACGACGGCGAGGAAGGCGTAGGCGAGCATGGCGAGGATCGTCCAGCGGTGCCAGCTGGTCCAGCGGCGGACCTGGTGCTGGTCCAGGCCGGTGAGCGTCTTGGCGGCCTGGAAGGACTCTTCGATCGTCCAGCGGCGACCGGCCACCCGGACCAGGTCCCGCAGCGGCACGGGTGTGGGTGCCCAGCAGCGGTAGTAGGCCAGCTCGCCGCTGGTGGTGTTGCGGCGGATCAGCAGCCACCACTGCCCGTCGATCTCGGCACGGTCGGGGTGGATGCTGATCCAGGCCCAGTCGTAGTAGCGCGGGCCTTTGGAGCCGTTACCGGCGGAGAGTCGTTGCCATGCCTTGCGCGGCAGACTCGCGACGAGTTCGTCCGTGCGCTGCTTGCCGACTTCGGTGCGGACATGATGGCTGCACGCGACCGCGAGCACGTACCCGACGCCGCGGTCCTCCAAGATCACGCGCAGTTTCGGGTCGCCGCCATAGACCTCGTCGCCGGTCACCCAGTCCACAGCCACGCCGGCGTCCAGGCCACGGGTGACCATCGCAGCCGCGAGCGCTGGCTTCGTGTCGAACTCGACCTCAGCCGGAACACCTGCCTGCTCGCGACGCTCCACATCGTCGGCCCAGACTTGCGGCACGTAGAGCTCGCGGTCGATCAACGCGTGACCAGCAGCGGTGGCATAGGTGAGATACACCGCGACCTGGGCGTTCTCGATCCGTCCCGCGGTACCGGTGTACTGGCGCTGCACACCGACGGTGTGCGTGCCCTTCTTCACGTCTCCGGTCTCGTCCACGACCAGCAGCGCGTCCTGCCTGCCGAGCCGGGCCACGACGTAGTCGCGGAGGTCGTCACGTACCCCGTCGGTGTCCCATTTCGCCTTGCCCAGCAGGTGTTGCAGCCCATCCGGTGACTCGTGGCCAGCATGCTCGGCCAGCGTCCAGCAGTTCTTCACCGCCAGATCCGACATCAACCCCCGCACCGCGTCACCGGCCAGCCGGCGCGGCTCCACCCGTGCAAACCGGCCCGCCACCCGCGCCATCAACGCGTCGAACTCCGCCCGCCATCGCCCCGGGTCTATGCTGTGACCCGCGGCCACCGCCACATCATCTGGACTCCACACAAGCCCGGCATGATCACGCGGTGGCCGCTTCGCGTCGCGTCACCACGCCGACCATCACGAAGTCCGGCTGTCGTACTA
>NZ_SLWN01000040.1 GCF_004342025.1 Kribbella steppae
CGGGACTGCCCCCGGTTCGGTTGACTCCTGACCTGTGAGGACTAGGTCCTCGCTGGAAGGATGCCTGTCATGCCGAAAGCGTTTCCGTTGGAGTTCCGTCGTGATGTGGTCGCGGTCGCCCGCAAGGGCGAGGCGCCGATCGGGCAGATCGCGAAGGACTTCGGGATCTCCGTGTCGTGTCTGCAGCGCTGGCTGGAGCTGGCCGACGTCGAGGACGGCAACAGCCCCGGAACGACTCGGGAAGAGTCGGTCGAACTGCGGGAGGCGAAGAAGCGGGTCCGGCAGTTGGAACAGGAGAACGAGATCCTGCGCCGGGCTGCTGCCTACTTCGCCCGCGACATCAACCCAAAATGACCTACCCGCTGGTCCTCGACCTCGCCGCTGACAACATCCCCGTCGCGGTGACCTGCCGGGCGCTCGGCTTCAGTAAGCAAGCATTCTACAAATGGCGCAGAAACCCTGTCACACAACGCGATTGGGATGACGCGCACCTGATCAACGCGGCCCGTGACATCCACGCCGACGACCCGGCGTTCGGGTATCGGTTCATCGCCGACGAACTCGCCGACCAGGGCCACAGCGCGGGCGAGAACCGGGTCGCGAGGCTGTGCAGCCAGGAGCGGATCTGGTCGATCCACGCCAAGAAACGCGGCCTGAACCGCAAAGCCGGCCCACCCGTGCACGACGATCTCGTGAAGCGGGTGTTCACCGCGCCGGCACCGAACCTGGTCTGGCTGACCGACATCACCGAACACGCCACGAGCGAGGGCAAGCTCTACCTGTGCGCGATCAAGGACGCCTACTCCAACCGGATCGTCGGCTACTCCATCGACTCCCGCATGAAAGCGTCCCTGGCGGTGGCGGCACTGCGGAACGCGATCGCACTGCGCACGCCTGCAGCCGGGCTCATCGTCCACAGCGATCGCGGCAGCCAGTTCCGGTCCAAGAAGTTCGTCCGGGTCCTCAAAGCCCACGAACTGCGCGGTTCGATGGGCAGAGTCGGAGCCTGCGGCGACAACGCCGCGATGGAATCCTTCTTCGCCCTGCTCCAAAAGAACGTTCTGG